>CAVOND010000011.1:0-926386 GCA_963697195.1 Pirellulaceae bacterium | reverse complement strand
ATCTCTTCTACCGCATGGAAGATTCCGAGGTCGGATAAACACGCATTGCGTCGGTGGTCGACATAGGACAGAACCAGGCGTTGCGCGGATGACTCGAAAACGCGATTTGGCAGTGTTTGTCTTGTCCGCCCATACTCGGTGAACCCAGTCATTAAGCTACGACGGTTTCGACGATGGCTACAGAATCGACTACAAACTTGAATTCGCCGTTGTCCGGAGATTCGGTACGATCTCGGGCGTCACGCAAAATGGCTCGACTCAAGAGCGTGCCAGTTGCACAGCGACACTTTGAGGTAGAAACGGCGAGTCGACGATTTACGAAAAATCGGTTTCAAGGTGGCGGCCAATAGTAACCCGTGAGCGAGGAAATGGGTTACGCGAAACGCTTTGCTCACGCTTCGGGTTACGATGGGAATCGCCGATCGGCGAAAAGGGGTCATCTCGTAAGGCACACCCACTCCGGCGACTCGGTTAACATGGCCGTTCCCCATTAATGCCTTTACTCAAATTCAATCTACGGTGAAACGATGCAATGTCGCCCCCTCATTGTGATCCTCTGCCTCATTTCCGCTGACGTCGCCAAAGGAGACGAGACCAAGAACGTCGAACGTGCCGAGGCCGCTCAGGACATCAGCAATTTCCAGTACGACGGGATCTGGAAGCCCAAAGGAGCAGTACTAAGTGGCGTCGTGTTGCCCCCACCTGCCCTTCAGGGGATTACGCTAAAAATCGACAAGAAGCAGTACGAAGTGACCGTTGAAGGTGAAGATCACTCCGACGTGGGAACGTTCACGCTGGACGAGACGACGACTCCAAAACGAATGACGATCAAGAGCACCGCGGGTCCCAACAAAGGCAAGACGTTCTTTGCCATCTATGAAATCAAGAATGCCGATGCGATGCGTGTATGCTACGACCTGTCCGGCAAAGGCTTTCCCAAAGAATTCAAGGCACCCAAGGACAGCGAACTTTATCTTGTCGGATATCGTCGGCAGATCCCGGATGCAACGGACGACACGGGAAAGCCGGCAACTAGCTCCGATGCTCCTTGATGGGCTCAGAACGATGACATCCAACGAAGCGGGCGCCCCAGGCATATCGCACTGGACGATCTAGATTCGAGACCGAGAAGTCATGCGGTTCAGCCCAATCGCGATCAAACGGGGACAAATCACCTGCGCAGCTCATTCGTTCTACAGCCTTGGCACTCAGTTCAGATCGATCCTGCGTTGCACAGGCGACATTCAGCATCAAAACCGATTGAAGAGAACCCATTGCCTTCGTAAACCGGAGCTTGGGATGCTGATTTTGAGTGCGGAACGAGCGGGAAGAAATCGCGATGTTCTTCGACTATTGGGAGGAAAGCTGCAACTACGCGGCTGACCATCGGATACAACGAAGACTGCCTGTCAGTTCGACCGTAGTTGATTCGAGTGGAATTTTGATCTTCCCGAGTTCGGGCAACGACTGGATCAAACTGTTTCTGGCGGGTTGACGGTTGAAACTCCAGGAATGCCGAGAACCATTCAGGCATTGACCTCGCGAGGAACGAGCCATCGTTCGAGGGTTCTATCCAAGAAGCCTGGGTTGTCGTTTCCATTGACCATGAGGGACTGCTTGTCGAAAAGAGGTCTTGCAAGAGGGATTGTGTAGTCACCATCGCGATCCCTGGACTCGCGTGTCTCAGAAATTTCAGAAGGCTCAAAGCCGTTCTTCCTTTCTCTTCATGCTTCACACAAAGAAAACTCGAATGAGCCATCACATTAGATACGAGACTGCCGGGCGAGGCGCGTTCGCTCTGATCGGCTCGATGTTCGCAGTGTCCGGTTGGGCTGGCAGTGCTCCACCGGTCATGTGGACTGGTTTATTCTTCCTTGCCGTCGGAATTGGTGAGTATGCGGTTGCCTCCTATCGTAACTCGCGCATTTGATAGGCTGCCAACGAGATGAATGGCTGAGTGTCCGGCCGAGAGCGACGTAGAACCTGTCCGAAATGGGGCCAAACCTCTCCGCCAAGGACAGAACTGCATTGAAATCGACTTGCCTCCAAAGAGTCAGCCCCCTTTTCGGATAGCCGCTTACGTAGACAGCGCCACTTTGCGGCCAAACGTAAGCCGAAGCGTAAGCGAGGAAATGAGCTACGCATAACGATTCCGTTGCGAATTGCTGCTCAAGTACTACGCGGCGCGGTAGCAGACACTCTGTTCTGGTTCTCATCGTTGGTCGAGAAAGTTGTGCGCCCATTTTTGGGAGTATTCCGGCCTCAACCACACTAGCAAGGCGTTTTCTGCGCGAAATCATTCCAGCCTACGGGCCTTCAGCGAGACACGATATCGACCATGACGCAAACAACCAAATGCCCGGATTGTGATGGGGAAATGGAACTGGGCTTCATCCCAGATGTCTCGATGGGAGCCGCGCTACAAACTTCCTGGCACCGAGGAATACCTGACGATAAGACGATCTTGGACTTCCTTAAGTACGGCCCCGGTGTCAAGTATGACCGTTCACAGTTACTCGCGGTGCGTGCTTACCGATGCAAGCACTGTGGACTACTGCGCCTTTATGCAAACGAAGCGTAACCCTTGAGGTGAGGATTTCCGCCATGCAACCCAAGCCCACGATCATCGCAACGATCGCAGCCTCCGCTTTTTTTGCGATCGCCATCGTCCTGTGCGACAGGATGACGGAAGGGACGCAGTGGAATCAGACCGTGACCTACTCGCTGATCGCCCTCTGGTTCGTCCCTTTCAGCCTCCTGATGGGGACTTGCAAGCCGAGCAAGAAACGCCTGTCAGCCATCAAGGAATAGCTCGTTCGAGCGTTCATTCGTTAGCTTTTTCACGAAGCAGGTGGAGGAGACTTGCGTCAATGCTACATCGTCGATTACTCGTAGCCACCTGGATCTCGCTCGTGACTCGCCGCTGGGCAGTGATAGCCATTCTGTTCGGGCCGGACCCGCATTGTTTTGTCGCGATCAATTAGAATGTTGTTGGTATCACTTCGAACCTTCGCCGCCCCCGGGAGATCAACCATGAGAATGCTCGTAGCCGCGATGCTTCTGATTGCTTCATCATTTTCGGCTCCCCAATGCATCGCTGACGGAGACCATGATACCGCGGCGATCCTCGGTGAATGGCGAGTTGTTTCGATGGAAGCGAGAGGCAGGGCTGATTCAGGTGTTAGCTTTCAAGGAATGCGTTACTCGTTTGATAATGAGACTTGGACAACCTGGCCAGGCGAGACGACGCCAGCGGGAATCGCTGGCAAGCCTCCGTTAAAACTGAAATATACGATCGACAACGCAGAGGAACCGAAACATCTCGATATCGTTTTCACCAGCGCTACGCGGTCCGTCACAAAGAAAGCGATCTTCAAGATCCAGGACGGCAAGCTCTACCTATGTCTCGGCAGAGACGAGCGACCGACCAGCTTTGGTACCGAGGGCACAAACAACTCATGCTATGTTGCAGAGCGAGTTGCTGCTGAAGCACCTAAAACGCCACGTTAGGGATGAGCCAGACATTGGCCCGGAGGAAGCGTGCGGAATCTTGCCTCTCTCGTCCTGGTCACAGCACTCCCATATTTCTCTCATTCGAGCTATTTTGATGACCTGACGGTGTCCGCAGTGATCGTCGACTTCGATGGAAAACCAGTTAACAACACCGAAGCTTGCCCGTCATAGCTTCCATCATGGCATGGCCACGGCGTCTTCCCGGTGAACCTCGAATGTTCATGGTGCTCGCGCACAGCGTTTTTGCGTATTCACGAAATGCCACGCCGACTGCCGACGATCTCATGCAAGCTAACCCATACGTGCCGCCACCCCTTTCTGATGTGGATCTCGATTCGATTCCACGAGAATTCGAACTGGCAAACCAAAGTGGCGTCCTCAGGAGCGGAAGTGAACGGTGTCTCGCAATCGGACTGGCGATGCTGGCTTTCGCGGCGGCGATCTGTCAATTCGTGCTTTGGGGCATGTTGGCTTGGGTCCTGGCCCCCATTGCGCTGACCCTTGTCGCTATTGGCGTCACCGGCGTGAGGGGAACAAGTGCGCAGGGTGTATCGCTGCGGCGACAGTTGATGGGTCACGTACTTCTGATCTTTGGATTGACCGCGTTGCTCGTCGTCGCATGGCAGACCAGTTTGCTTGGCTACGAAATGGCGAAACAATCGGCGCGACCGTCCGCGGCCGTCGTTGCATCCGGTAATCGAGCCTTGACGGTGATGGGATCGATGCTGTTGGTGGTGTTGGCATCGGTGATACCGGCATTTCTTTTTGGCTTAGGACTTAGCTTCTGGACGGTATGGTCCCGAAAACGCTGCTTGGGCTGGAGCGTCGCGGTATTTCTTGTGAGCCCATTGGCACTGCTCCTCTTCGGCATCATTAACAGTTTGCCTGGGTTCGGCGTGCTCAATTAGTCAAAAGTGAAATTTGACACGAGCATGGTTGGGTGACGGTTGGTGTTGGTCTAGAAGACATTTTCAAAAGTCATGTGTCCTACAAAAAAGGGGGTCAGGTACCGGTTCTACAACACCTTTCGAGCGCGCATCGAGGACGGTATAGAATGACACGCCTCCGCCACGGTGATCTTTCGCAAAACTCTGGTTATGCATTCTCAACGGAGATCTTCAAGCATGCAGTGATGCAGGCTGAGTCAGGCAAAGAGGGAATCTTCGCTGCGTTCGACGTCCCGGGACTGTTGGTCGTCCCACTTTCAGACGCACCTCCAATTCGATTGCTGGGGCACCTTCACCAACTGGAATAGCACTCGGTCACCTTCTCGACGTTGTTGCCTGTTTTTGCTGACAGACGCGGGTATATTGCGACGGAACAAAGATGCACACGAGCGATCGAGTTGATCGTTGGAAGTGGCTGCTATCTCGTAACAGAAAATGAGTCCGCCCGGTGTCTGTCATTCTCAAAGCTACGTTTGTACTGGCCGTCAGCAACCTGGAAGCATCGAAGAAGTTTTACGTCCAGAAACTCGGCTTTACCGAAGACATGAGTGTCGACGGTTGGTCGTTCCTCAGTCGTGGAGCATGCAATCTGCGTCTCGGCGACTGCCCCGGCATCAAGCCGATGTCGGAGGCGCCAGACCATTCTTGGTTCGCGTATCTTCATGTACGTGATGCCGCTAGCCTATACAACGAAATCGTCGACAATGGCGTCGAGATCTGGCATAAGCTCGCCGACAAGCCATGGTGTATGCGCGAATTCGCGATCGTCACTCCAGATGGTCACAGGATCGTCTTTGGTGAGACATTGCCAGTCGAATAGAAGCCCCCGCAACGCGCGAGCGTTGCCCAAAGACACCGTGCGCCCTGATCAAGAATCCGACGTACATACACACGCTACCACTTGAGAATCTGCAAATCATTGACGTCCGGCCTACATCGACCTGGTCAATTTTCGCGCGCCGGAGTCCCTCGGGTCTGTGCCCTTCCAACATTCGAATAGTACCAATCATGAGCATTCGAAGAGTCGTTCCAAGCATCAAGTCTGACCGACTCAACGAGAGCCGAGAGTTCTACAACGCGTTTCTGGGCTTCGAAATCGCCATGGAAGCTGACTGATGCAATGGTGTCGATCGAAGGCGAGAACATGCGGCCAGTCACCTGGGTGGTCATCGAGGAGTTAAAGATCGGTGAATGGGGAATTGGCGGCAATCCGCTGACAACGGAAGACGTGAGGAATCTTGCCGCCGGTAAGTCATCGCGTTAGGGTAATATGCTTTGCGGCGACGGAGATCGAACGGGCAAGCGATTCGCTTTCTCCATCACGCGCCCCAAAGCGAAAGGACTTGTTTCATGCGACCTGAAAACGCGCCACAGAACGATCGCTTGATCATCGAAGAGCTACCACGCTCTAATTCGTATCATCCTGACTGGGTTATCGAGAATGCGAGCGGAGGCGCCAACTCCCTGTGGTTGACGGAGTGGCTCGCATCCGCGTTGCTTTTGAAGCCAGGAATGAATGTCCTGGATCTTGGCTGCGGTCGAGCTTCGTCGTCAATCTTCCTGCGCGCGAGTACGGGGCAACGGTGTGGGCCACCGATTTGTGGTTCAGTGTTTCGGATAACCTCCAGCGGATTCGCGATGCGGACGTCGAGCGAACCGTTTTTCCGATTCACGCAGACGCTCGTTCCCTGCCGTTTGCTCCAGATTTCTTCGACGCCATCATTTCGATCGACGCTTTCCCCTACTTCGGAACGGACGATCACTACTTGAGCTATCTCGCAAGGTTTGTGAGACCAGGCGGCATCCTAGCCATCGCCGGCGCGGGTTTTACAAACGAAATCGACGGTGACGCTCCTGAGCATCTTGCAGAATGGATCAGCGAAGAACCTTCGCTCTGGTGTTTGCATTCGTCGGCGTGGTGGCGACGACATTGGGAGCGGACTGGGATCGTCGATATCGAAGTTGCCGATCACATGCCCGATGGGTGGCGGCTTTGGCTCCAGTGGCTCAAGATCATGGCACCTGACAATCGGACGGAAATCGAGTCAATTGAATCGGACGCTGGACGACACCTCACCTACAATCGGGTGATCGGACGGCGTCGAGAAAACGCATACATCAGTGAGCCCATCGTGTCCGTGCCTTCGAGCTATGTCCCAAGGCCTTTGCTGCGCCGTCAGCCATAGCGGTTTCTATTGATCAGGGAGGCTGACGCCCAGCTACCCGTATCCCGCCCCCTTTCATATTCCGTGCGTCCGTCCTTTCGAAGATCAGAGTAACAGACACGGACTGGCCGCACGCTGAACGTAGCCTCATGTCAGAAGCGCAGCCTCAATCAATCCCGACAATACTCTGGCTCCTTCAGTCAGGTGGAGTTGCACTACTGGCATTGGGACTAGTCCTCGCACTGATCGGCATTGCCCTCGTCATTCGACCGAATCGTACCGCAAGCACGCTTGTAGCTTTCCTCTCCCTACTTCCAGCCGCCCTGGGACTGATTGTGATCTACTCCGCTGCGGCTACTTATAGCGAGATGGCAAGATCGCCGACGCCGCCGAGGCCTGCTGAATTCGCGGCAGTGACGGGCCGGGCCATGTCCTACAGTTTCTGCGGGCTACTCGGTGCCATCCTTCCCCTGTTCGTCGCGGTTTTGGCGCTGCTGCGCGGGTCGAAGCGTTTGACGCCATCGGATGCTGGAACGAGAATCAGTGCGGTAAACAGTAAGCGACTTTGATGGAGACGGAAGAATCATGACGAAAGCAAGATGGAAAAAGAACGGCAAGACCTACATCTTTCTTGGCGTGGGCTTTGGTGCTTACAAGGCAATGGCCGCTGGCAACTTTGTGCAATCGCTTTCCCCTGTCGCAGAAGAGAAGGAAATTGGCATGGTCGCTCTGTGTGACCAACGCGGTGAAATCGGCTGGGTCGATTACACGGAAGTTGAAATCCTGGAAATCGACGGACGCTCTCCCAACGAACTGCTCGGCTGAACCGGTCGATGAGACGTTTGCATGACCCAAGTCGTCGAACTGTGCTGGTTGAAATGGAATGGGACACATCGCGGCTGAACGAGCCAAACTCGAATGACTACCGTGAAGACTCGCACGAGATACATTTTTTCCGCTGGGATTGTTCTAGGCCTGATCGTCTTTGGGGCTGGTGCATGGGGCGTTGTTCGCATCGTCGCCTGGGCCAAGGACCTTCCAAACCGCATCGTCATCGATCTCGACGAAATCCCGATTGAATCGATCGTTGCCGAAGGCACTCGCGCCGCCCTGATGAGTGAAGACCAGAGTCAACAACTTCAGTGCTTGGAATATCTCGCAGAAGGTAGTCGCAGCACCCCAGAGGTCATCCCTTGGATTCAATCAGAATTCGCTGCTGAGCTGACAATCCTTTGCGACTCGCCGGACGACCGAGTGGCCACGCTCGCCCGTACGCTGACCGAAGCGATCCCTCTGCCTAGCGCGGCCGAGGGCGACGATCAACAACAACAACCGTGAACGCGCCCGAGCATCGCTGGAGGTTCGAACGAAGTGAGAAGACGACTTCGGAAGAAGCGTCGCGTCGGCGAATTTCGCGAAGACTGCTTCGAACTTAGCTTCCAACTTGATCCATCTCTCCGTCCCCATGCGATCGAAGAAGTGATCGACGCGTTCATTGCAATGATCGAATCGTACGGGCTGCAATATGGTGGTGGCGGTTGGATCGAATGGTCGGGAATTGTCCAGGGCCCATGTCGCGGCTCAGCAACGGATGCGGATCGCGAGTTGGTTTTGAATTGGCTTCGCGAGCATCCGGGAATCGTACATGCATCTGCTGGTTCTTTGCGGGATGCCTGGTATGGCTGGGATTAACAGAGACGCTAGTGCATCGTCAAATCTAAAAATGGGGGTGACGTCGATCGGCGAAAAGGGGTCAGACACCAAAAATGCGAAGCACCCTTCGGGCCGTTCCGGTTTTTGGTGTCTGACCCCTTTTCGCCATCAACCCCTAAAATAAATGCTGACGCAGCACTAGCTGGACAGCGCCACTCTTGTCGAATTCGCCTCGCTGACGCTTCGGGTTAGGATACTCGGAGAATTCGACAAGAGTGGCGCTGTGCAGTTAAGGGACATAGCCTGGTGCGATTCAATCCATTCCCTGCCGAGAACAGAGTGCATTGCCATTTACTCATGGGCCATCGTGAGATTGGTTAAGATGTTTGGGTTGAACACACGATTCAGCGGATTGCTGACGTGCAGGAGCGCACGTACTCCGTCGCTAGTCAACTTCTGCCAATCAACAAATTGCGAGTCCCTCACAAGGGTCCAAGCGATGACAATTCAAGACCAGGCGCCCACAAGATCACGGAGTCGCTGGCCAGGACTACTATTGCTGTCCGTGATCCATGTCCTGTCTTTCGGAATGCTCTACCTGGTCTTGGTCCAGATCGCGTATGCGTTCAGCGATCATTACAAGCTTGTCGGATTTGCCGAGACCGACAAATTCTCATCAGTCCTTTGGGTATCGGACTACCTCGCCGCCTACACCTGGATCTTTCTCCTTGCGATCGCTCTCGACCTAGTCATCGTCTATCGCCTGTTCCGAAATGGTAATCGCTGGACTTCGGCCTACTCGCACGCAGTGTTGCTGATGATCGGCTGCACCGCATTTGTCGCCATTTCTTGGATGATCACGCCCATGGTTTGGAGTCGCCCGGGCACTGCAAAGCCTGCGGTCGCCGATTCTGACCGGTTGAAGACCGACTTCGATATTGGGTCGGTAGCCATGAATCGTTCGCGCCCGTAATGTGACGTGAAGATCAATCCCTATCGATCCCCGGAAATCGCTGGCGTGCTCGCTTGCGAGGCCACGCCATCCCCAACGCGGTCACGCAAGGCTTACGTCGCAATCTTCGCTGGAATAGTGGCGTATCACCTTTGGACGTTCCTTCTGCTTAGCTCTACGCCGGTTGATCGAAAAGTTGGACTGTTGCTGCTACTGAACTCACCTGTTCTCGTCGGATGGGGTGTCGCTACGTCGTTGGGAAATCGTCTATTGGCGCTCCTGGGTCTGCTCGCCCGCGGCATGCAGATTGTGATTGGAGTGACATCCTGATCCAAGACATTGGCGACTGGCAGGCCACGGTTCTCTTTCATGGCATCATCCTCGTGGTTCTGTTCATGCTCACCGGGATTTGCTGGAAATACTTTTGCTGCTCAAACTTAGCGGTTTTCGCGACCACGAGGTGGTCAAAGAGGGTAGCCGTCGGTGGCGCAGCCAAACCGACGGTAACTAAATAGCCTGCATATCCTCGACCCCGCAGGTGGTCACAGATCCGCGACCACCTGCGGGGTCGATTAAAAAGAGAACGCTCGCGCTTCCGTGGGTAGCGCTGCGCGTCCCACGGCTACCCTCTGTCACCACTTCATGGTGTATTTGGTTAAGCAATGCGAATGCCAGCCAAAACCCGCTCAGTTTGAGTATCTGGAACGCGCCACTTCTAAACCGGTTTGTCGTAAGTCTTCAACTCGCCGTAGCTACCGTCGCGTTCCCGGTGGTTGTGCCGGGTTTTCCACGCTGTTGCGAGCGTAGCTACTACCAAGTAGCGCCGTCCTTCTATCACGTAAGTCAACGCGTAATCATGCAAGGACTCGGCTGTGCCGATAGAATATCGGCTCAGCCATGACATCGACTGACACGAACGAAGAGTCGCTTCGTGAGCGCCGCCGACTAACTTTCATCGTGGCAGTCCAGTAACTCACGAGAGACAAACATGATAAGACACATCGCAGGCCTGGCCGAGATCGTTGAGGATGTCGATGCGGCCCTCGTATTTTACCGAGACGTGCTGGGTCTTACCGTTGAAAAACACGACGGCGACGATTACGCGATGCTCTCCGTCCCTGGAGTGTTGCACTTTGGGTTATGGAATCGTGGCCATGCTGCTGAAGCCGTTTTTGGAAGCCGCGAGGATGCCGATCGCATTCCACTTGGCTTCACCTTAGAATTTGAGGCCGATGATGTAGCGGACGCAGCACGCCGCCTCGAGGAGGCGGGTCAACAAATCTCGCAAGCGCCGCGTGAAGAGCCATGGGGCCAGAAGACGTTTCGAATGCTCTCGCCCGGTGGCAGCCTCTTAGGATTCGCGGAAACACCTTGGGCCCGTAGTCTCACGCAGCACATGGAGACGTCCGATGGCGATGCATCGCAAAATCACCCATAGGTTGGCACCGGGCCGCTGTTCTTGCACCAAACTCCTGTCGCCAAAGTTTCGTCCACTTCGTCTTGCATCCATTCTTGTCTTCGCCATGGTCGCTTTCGAGTTTCGGCCGCTCCCCGCGAGTTCGGAAGACGAATCCACGCTGCAGGTCGAGCAGACCATCTCGGGTATCGACTCGCGACTCAAGCCGGTGCAGTATGCGAAGATCGGCGACGAGGCAACTTGGCGCCGTGTCTGGCTCTCTCATCTGGGTGAGATTGACCAAACCACCAGTTCGCTGCCGTTTCCGTCTGTGGACTTCACTCGGTCAAATGTGATCGCCATCGTCGAGAAACCAGATGGAACATCGACCTCAGGACTACGAGCCCATCGCGTATGGGTGGACGACGAAATCCTTCTCATCGATTATGAGCCAACTCACAGCATGGAGCGCGCTCGGAAACGCCGTCCGGGAAATGTCTTCGTTTTCTTTGTCATCTCCCGAGTCGATTATCCGACGGTGCTGCGACGAGCGTCGATTCACAGCGGCGAGCAACCCACGGACGCGAGCTTTGTGCAGGTCGCGTCCTTTCCAGCATCGTCTTCTGATCGACCGATGCGATTTACCCCCGATCCGAATCGCCTGTCCAACCGAATGCTGAATATCGTCTTCGCACACGACGCCGGACTCGGCAACTATGATGGTGTCATTGGATACTGCAACGACATTTGGAACATGGCGAGCGTGGGAACCACTGCAATCGACTTCCTTCGTTACAGCGATGCAACTCCCAGCACGGCGCGAATGAGGGTTTCGCGGCACGATGGTGCCTGGGGCGTCACTGGTCAGCATGGCATCTCTCCATGGCTACATCTATCACAACTGTCGTTGCGTCGACCTCGAAGTCGCTTTGCTTGACCTGCCCGCTGGTCGGTTTCGCGCTTACGTCTATGCGCACGGGGACGCCCCCGATCAGAATGCGTCGATTGAACTCAAAGTTGGCGACCAAAGCATCGGCCAGAAGTCGACCGCAAACGATGGAACCTGGCGATTTCGAGAGTACCCGCTGCTCGAGGGCGTTCAGTACGTGACGTTCGATTTTGACGTCCACGTCGGTGTTGACATCCATTTCATCAGTCACCGAGACGGAAGCGATTATTCGATGTTCAATGTGCTTCCAGCTTGTTCCCATCGAACCTCCCCATGGTCCCCAACAGCAACGCTAAGATTGTTCAGAAAACACATGTCTGATAGACCTCTGTGTCGTCCCCATCAGGGACATAGGTGACACGGGGACACAGTGACATAGTGACACAGTGACACAGGGATGTGCGAAGACACAGCACTTTTTCGGCGTCACGCATGCCCGTAACTGACTGTTGACAAAGTCTCGGAGCGGCTAAGGGGAAGCTGGCAGGGCAGCTACCGTCCGATGAGTGGTTCAAACGGACCGACGCGTTCGGCGAGCCACGGGTTGGACAATGTCTGATCTTCTTGACTGTCGGTTCCTGCACGTAGCAGGTTACAATGCTGGAGTACCTTCGCGAGTCGCCCAACAGGGATCGGTATTGGGCTTGCCAGACCGCCGAAGCACTCGACAGTCTTGCTCTCGGCTTGCCCTAGGTTTTGGTTCCAGTGCTTCGCACAGCCGTCCAAAGGGGATCACGATGCAGCGTCCGCAACACGTCCAGGCCCGCCGTAGGATCGGATTGTTCCTCGAGAAATTGGAGTCACGGCTTCTTCTAGCAGGCAACGAGATAGTTGCTGTTGTCGATGATCAAGTGTTCATTGATGACATCGCGGACGGCGCCAGTTCGCGTCAGACCTTGGACTTCCCAATTCTGGTAAGCGGGCCTCGTCAATTCGCCTCGCGCGACACCGCCTACAAATACAAGATTGGCGAGGCCGATGAGGTCAATTGCCAATACCCTCAGGGCTATTCGGCGTGGCGGGATAGTTCCGAGAGTTTACATTTCAGCCTGGCCGACTACGCGGATGGAACAAACATCAAGCTATGTCTATCCGGTTCTATTTCACCGGGCCCCGTCCAGCCGCCCAGCAAGTCCACGGTGTACGAATGGACCAAGGAGACACCTCAGCCGGAGATTGACTTGGAGAAGTTCACCCGCGTGAGCATTAACCCAATCGATATTGAGAAGCTGGTACGCGTGGCGACTCCGCCGGTCGAGGGAGACATCTGCGACGTCCTTGGCGATCCAGAGAAGCTGACGTTCAAGTATCAGCCCGGTGACACCGTGTTGACGGGAGGCAATAGCAACAACCAGGGCGGCCAAGCGACCGTCACGGGCACACCCGATGATGACGGCGAGGCATACATCGTCGCAGCGAATGGCGACCTTTTCGCTGGCACAGTCTCGGCGGGTGCTGAGTTCACACTGGCTGGCAACTTTCGATCCAACACTGTCATCGAAATCTGCGACGACGAGGCGGCCTTCAATGGAGGAATTGCCCCCCTGCAGACGATCGCGTATCACACCTCCTGCTCGCAGCCAATCCAGTTCGGAGACTTAATTGGAAGCGTAATCCTGTTTGGCTACGACGGAGAAAACGGCAGCCCGATCAGGTACGAGTTGGGGCCCGGAATTGACGATGACGACGCGGACCTACCAACCGGACCGTCATCCAGCCCAGGCGACACCATCGTGTTCACATACGTGGTGACCAACTCGATTCCCGACACGTCGCTAGAAAATGTCATGGTGACGGACCAGCAGTTGGCGCCGGACGAACAGATCCTGCCCAATCCCGTGCCGGTGGAGGATGGCGGCTTCAACGTTGGTGACATTGATACGGACAATCGACTCGATTTTGGCGAAGTGTGGCTGTACACGTCAACGGTCGAAATCACCGATGAGACGGCCCCCGGACAATACGTTGACAAGTCCACGGTCGTCTCCGGGAGCGCCATGGACATGGACGCGGCGCATTTCATCGTCGTGGCGACTCCGCCGGTCGAGGGAGACGTCTGCGGCGTCCTCGGCGCTCCAGTGGAGCTGACGTTCGAGTATGACCCGAGTGACGTCTTCAATCCGCTGCAGCCGGTTCCGTCCAAGGCGGAAGTCATTGTCAACAACGCAATGGACGATGACGACAACATCTATGTCATCGTCTCTAAAGATTCTACGGATCCGACGTCGAGCGTTGCCTTCTTTGAGGGCAATGTGACGGTTGGCGAGCAATTCACGGCCAGCACCGCGATTGCAGGCAGCCGCTTCGCGTCGAATACCTACGTCTATTTCTATGATGAGCAGGGCGGACCGTTGCTACAGCAAGTGAAGTATCACACCTCGTGCTCGGCCCCGATTATCCTCGGTGCCGAGTTGCTTAGCGCCACCTTGATCGGCTATGTCGGCGATACCGGATCGTCAGAGCTGCCGCCTCCACCTGGACCTCCGATCGACATCGATCTTGGTGGAATCATGTTTAGGACCGACGATCCGTTCGATCCGAACGATATCGGCGAAAATGCCGATGACCCAACCGGTCCGATCGCCCAACCGGGCGACGTAATCACATGGACCTATCAAGTCACCAACCCCGGCAACGTCTCACTGACCATTGTCAGCCTGTTTGACGATAACGAAACGCCGGAGCCGCCGCCGCCAGAGGCGCCCGGTGATCCCGGCATCGGAACGGACGACTTTCAGCCCGTACCGGTCTTGAAGATGAACGGCTTCAACTTCGGCGACGACAACAATAACGGTCTTGTGGATCCGAACAACTCGGAGACGTGGTACTACCAGGTTACTCGGCGGGCGACCGAACCCGGCCAGCACACCAACGTTGCCAAGGTGACGGGTCAGAATGCCGCTGGGACAATCGCCACGGATACCGATGCGAGCAACTACCTCGTCAATCCGCTGGCCATCGAGACATACGTGTCGATGCCGACGTTGGGCGGCGAAGACCTGTGCAGCAGCGACGGCAAACCCATCGAATTAACTTTCGAGTACGACCCGAGTGACGTCTTCAATCCGCTGCAGCCGGTTCCGTCCAAGGCGGAAGTCATTGTCAACAACGCAATTGACGATGACAACAACATCTATGTCATCGTCTCTAACGATTCCACGGATCCGACGTCGAGCGATGCCTTCTTCGAGGGTAATGTGACGGTTGGCGAGCAATTCACGGCCAGCACCGCAAATGCAGGCAGCAGCTTCGCGTCGAATACCTACGTCTATTTCTACGATGAGCAGGGCGGACCGTTGCTTCAGCAAGTGCAGTACCACACCTCGTGCTCGGCCCCGATCATCCTCGGTGCCGAGTTGCTCAGCGCCGCCCTGGTGGGCTACAACGGTATCGTGATGCCCGTGAATCTTGGTGATCCGGCCGATCGCCCGCCCGGACCTTCGTTCGTCCAGGGCGACGAGGTTGTCTTCCATTACGCAGTGACCAATAGGGGAAATGTGAGTTTGACGGATATCCACGTGACGGACAGCGTACTGGGAAATGTCACCGACGTCGTGGACAACGGCGACGGCGACGACGATCTGGCGCCCGGCGAGACCTGGGTCCTGCAGGTGTCGACGATCGCCCCAGTCCCGGGTCAGCAGATGAACGTGGGCACCGCCACGGCTAGCTTGGTCGAGGGTCCAACGGGCACCTTGTTAACGGCGACGGATCCGGCATTTCACTTTGTCGAGACCTCTGCTTTCCTTGTCGTCGGTATGAGTAACGATCTGACTTACCGTTATACCGACGGAGGACTTCTCAGCATGTGGGAGTACCACGACATCCGTGGCGACGCCCCCGTGCCCGTGGCCGACAGTGGGGACGAGGCAGCGTACGGCGTTTCGTCAGCCCCATTATCGGCTGCGTTCGGCGCCGACGGTCGCACCGATACCCACGACCAAAACGCATTGGCAGTTGTACTTGCTGCGCAAGCAACATCTGTCAAGTCTTCGGCGACACGATTACGGGCACTGGACGAATTCTTCGCTGCGGAGGGAAATGAACTAATCGACGATCAACTCCATCAGAGTCGATTCTGAGAACCTATCCGAAAAGGAGGGGCAGACGGATCCTCGCCTCGTGTTGCCATGCGCATGTGCGTTGAAAGTTCGAAGCGGCCAAGGGTAACGATCGGCCGAAAAACCTGGATGTTCATCGGTTCGTTGGCGGCGGGGGAAGTGGCCGCAAGACTGTACACCATCATCGCCAGCGCCTCGCGTCACAGCCTTGACATCTGGGCCTACTTGGACGACGTGCTTCGTCGGCTGGCCGGATGCGAACAGGAGGTGACCGCTTGCTTCCGGACCAGTGGGCAGCCACACACCTAGACTCGATCCGCACCTACCGCGAAGCTGAATCACTAGAGCACTTTTAGGAATGTCATAGGTCGGGAAAAGGGGTCAGACAACAAAAATGCGAAGCACCCGAAGGGCCGTTCCGGTTTTTGGTGTCTGACCCCTTTTCCCGGCAGCCTACACCAAAACTAAAACTGCTCTAGCCCGCGCCGCAAAAACCAAAGCCCGCCGCGCCAAGAAGAAAGCTTGCGCGACGCTGGTTCTGCCGAACGCTTACCCAATGATCTGCCACGCGTCGGCCATCAGTAATCCGGCGCTAACGAGCAACACAGTTGGAGTCGACCACTGCTCCAGAGATCCGACCGGTGAAACCGGTTTTCCACTGCGTTCGCTTTGAGACCAGTCGAGAACCACGACATCAATCCCATCGAGATACTCAACCTGAAAGTCCTCACGCTGTTTCACCGTGCAGGATCTAAATCGCTCTCCGAACAGTTGCTCAAATGCCGAAGTCCGGACCTCATCCCCGTCGCGGGCAAGGTACAGCACATCAAGCGGAATCCTCTCAACGGCAGTCGCGGCTGGCTGATTGAACGCCGCCAAGGCCACTGCCAGGAGGCATATCCATGCTCTCATTGCTTCACTCCAAGAACGGTTTTTCGCCAGGCAATTCGGATCCATCGCGGTTCGAAAGTCATCATTCTGCCGATCACCATTCTGACAAAATCGCCCCGCAACACCTAATCGGTAACGAGCGAGGCGAATTTTGAGAGTGCTCTTGCATGCAAGTCTTCTCCGCGACTCCCCGTCTCTGCGTACTGCTTGTCTCGCCGGAGCCGTCGCACACGATTCATCTTACCAGAGCCGCGACCGGAAAGACCCCAGCCGAGGCTACTCGGCTTTGGAGATGCAGAAGAGATGTTTGTCCCCGCGCAAAAATAGCTCTGCACCGACGATTGCCGCCGAGGCGCTCACCCTTTCTCCTAACGCATTGACGGCGATCATTCGTGGAATCTCGGAATCTGAGAGCACGAGTGTGACGCCGTCCAAGTCCGTCACATAGACACGACCCGAAGCAGCGACAGGCGACGCATAGATGTCACCGAGAGGTCCCAAACGCATCGCCCCCGGTTTGTCCGCACCCGTCTTCGCCTCAATTCGCGTCATCACGTTTTGATAGTGCGTCAGGTAATACAAAGTGCCGTCGTACAGAAGTGGCGATGGAACGTAGGGCGTGCCTGCGCGTTCGAATCCAGAGAATGTGATCCGACTCCGTAATATCGCCGCTAGCACCCGAGAGTTGTATCGCCATCAGGGTCCGTTTTTCGTAACTGCTGCCGACATAAAGAACGCCGTCTGAGGCAACCGGTGTCGCGACAATATTGGCTGACAGTCCGCCACACTGCCAGATCACGTCACCGCTGGCAAGATCATAGCCTCGCACACGTTCGGTACCACACACGATGACTTGGGCCGATCCATCGACCTCAAAAATCAAGGGAGTACTCCAGGAGGTCACTTCGTTACGATCACGGCGCCAAAGTTCATTACCTGTTGTCTTATCGATGGCGACGAGAAAGGACTGTTCTTCATGGTCCCAGTTGACAATCAATGTTTCACCGTGCAGCACTGGCGAACTGCCTTCGCCGTGCCCATGTTTGGTGTGCATCGTTCCAAGTTGCTTGGACCAGACAACCTCTCCTTCGAAATCGAGGCAATAGAGTCCATGAGTTCCGAAGTGTGCGAACAACCTGGTGCCGTCGGTCACTGGTGAAGCGGAAGCGAGGCTTGCTGTATAGTGCGCCGCCCTCGAGTGGGACTGCTCGATGGACCGTCTTCTCCCAGACCACGTCACCATTTTCACGGTTGATCGCAATCACAACAAAGCGATATTCGCTGTCAACGGGCAGATTGTCATGCTCCCCAGGCCGACCACTCGGTTTCGGAGGAAGCTTGGGACCAACGGGAATCGCCGCAGTGAGAAAAACTCGATCGCCCCAGACGATTGGGGTACTGTGACCACGTCCCGGAAGTTGCGTCTTCCAACGGATGTTCTTGGTTTCACTCCAATCGGTCGGCGGATCGGCATCCACAGCAACGCCAGTTCCGGATGGCCCGCGCCACTGCGGCCAAGCGTCAATGATCTGCGCATAGGCCGGCAAACAAGTCACGCAAAGAACAACCAAGGCAGCGATGCGTGACGAGCGATGGAAAATCAATGTCTGGCTTCGGTGGGTTGTCGGTTGCCTAGCGTATCGTTCCGCAACGTACCATTGTGAAGCAGGATCCGAAAAGGTGTCCGACACCTTTTTGGTAGAATAGTCAAGATTCAGCAACCTGATCGTGCCACTCTCGCCATCAACGAGATCGCCTGGCTTCCATCACTGTGGAAGAACCGTCGCTTGTCAGCATGGTCGAGCGCAGAGCAGTCTGAAAAGGCATTTTGGGAAACGTCAACGACCTCCATCGGAGATTGACGAATCCTCTTTGCGAGTGCCATCCGACTGCTTGAGCGCAGCGGTCCGATTGAAGTCGCCTTGCCATGTCTCCTTTCCAGACTGGTCAGTTCACCGGAGTCGTGTGACTGCTGATCCAATCGCCAATTTTCGCCAGTGCGACGGGATTGAATGTCTCTTGGATGGACACGTACTCGGCCATGGCGCCTGTCTCGCATTTCTGAAACATGTGATTGAGTCCATCGATTTCCACGATCTCAAAATCTTCGTTGCCACCCTGAATAAGCGCCTTCTTGATTTCGGGCATGTTCAAATCGGGCAGGACCTGCACATCTTTCGAGCCAATGATTGCCAGCACTGGACACTTGATGTTCGACAAAGCCGGGCGAGGGTCATAGGCATGGAAGAAGCGACTCCACTTTCCCTGCAGCTTTCGGTTCAAGTGCGGGATTTGTCCCAAGATGTTTTTTGCGGCCTCTTCTCGATCCGATTCCGGAATCGTTTGAATGACATCACGAGCGGCCAATTCAAGGTCCTTGGTCAAGTCTTCGCCATCGCTGGCCTTTTCGGCGACCGCAAGCACCGCACGGCTCACGGCAAGCGCTATCTCGATCTCTCCTTCGTCCGTCCCCGCAGCACGTAACATTGCTTCCGACTGGGAAAGCGAGATCGTAGCTCCGTCGACACCAGTGGCCGCTAACAAAACAACAAAGCTAACGTCGTCTCGCATCCCGACAACCATCGGCGCGATCAACCCACCTTCGCTATGCCCCGCCATACCAATCTCTTTCGGATTGATTTGAGCATGTTCCTTCAGAAAGTCGACGGCAGCGGATGCGTCGCGAGCAAAGTCTTCCGTGGTGGCGTTTTCAAATTCGCCAGTCGAAGCGGCCGTACCCCGATCATCGTAGCGAAGAACGGCGATACCCCGGCGACTCAGGTAGTCGGCCAATACCAGAAACGGCTTGTGCCCCATGAGAGTTTCATCTCGGTCCTGGGGGCCCGATCCGCTGACCAGGATGACAGCCGGATGCCTTCCGGGCGATTTTGGGATCGTCAACGTGCCGCCAAGTGTCACGCTGTCCAGCTTGTTTTCGAAAGTCACTTCTTCCGCTTGATATGGAAACGGTGCCACCGGCCGCTGTGGGCGATTTTCCCATACATTGACGTTGTCATACTCGGTCGCCTGCTTCGTAAGTGTGAGCGGAATTGCACGCCCTCCTTGGCTCCAGGTTCCCTCGGCCGAATCGCCGCGGTCATTGAGAGTCCCAACGTAGCTCAGTCTGATTTGCGGGACGTCGAACTTGAGCGTGTCGCCATCGCTCGACCATGTCGCGTCAAAATCTGTCCGCCCTTCCGTGACACTATCGAAATAGGCTGCGGTTTCCCCTGAATCCCTGGTCACGATTCGGAATTGCATGACCGGCTGAATCACGCCCATTTGCAGCTTCCCAATCCAAGCTTCCTTCAAGGATTCGACCGACTTTGCCGGCTGCGTTGCAGCAGATACTCCCGATAAGGACAGCGTCAGAGGCAACCTCGCGCCCCCCTGACTGAAGGTCCCCTCCGCAACGCTCCGGTCTTTCGCATACTTCCCACTGAAAGCCGCGCCAACTTGCGGCACCGAAAAGCTCAGCGTGTCACCCTCCACGGTGATGTCGACTACCTTCATCTTCGCATTGCCTTGGTCAAGGCTACGCAATTCACCGCTCAAAGCCCCCCCCATTTCCGTTACGTCGAGTTCAAGACGCAACTGCGTGCCGCGAGCATCGAGCGTCCCTTTCCAAGTGCTGGTCGTGACTTCTTGACCAACCAAACTCGGCAACGGAATCGTGATTGCCATGCAAAGGGACAACAGAAAGGGTCGCATCGTTGTTACTCCTGCCGGATCGTGGAGGTCAGTGACGGCGATAGAACTCGCCAAACCGCGGGGGACGACCACCGCTTCTAGCGAAGCGGCCGGGCAATCGCCCTCCGTCAACCATCATCGCACGCGACCGATAGTTGTCAATGACAACTATCTAGATTAGGATGGAATGCATGAACTCGCGAGCATCGACCATTGCCGAAATTCGGAAGCATACGCGCCAGCTGGTGCGTGAGCTGGACGTCGTGAAGGGGGTGTACCTCGATACGGGCTACACCTTCACGCAATGCCATGTCCTTTTTGAGCTCGCTGCGCATCAGGAACTCAACCTGATGGCGCTGGCCGAAAACCTGCTGATCGACAAGTCGAATACGAGCCGGACCGTCAAGAAGCTGGTGGAACTTGGTCTGGTTAAATCAAAGAGGGTCTCATCCGACAATCGGCAAAAGCTCTTTCGTCTCACGGCGAAGGGACAGGCGGCTTTACGTGCAACGATCGATTTGGCCAACGCCCAGGTTGAGCATGCGCTCGACAATCTGAGCGAGCAGCAGCAGGAGCTGGCGATTCAGGGAATGGCGTTGTACGCCAACGCCCTTCGAAAGGGCCGCTTGCAGTCCAATCACACGATTCGTCCGATTAGAAAACGTGACAACGCTCAGACTGCGAGCTTGATTCGCGACGTCATGACCGAGTTCCAGGCAGTCGGAGAGGGCTACTCCATTGTGGATCCTGAGGTTGACGACATGTACGGCAGCTACCGCAATGCACAATCGTTTTATTGCGTCATCGAAGCGAACGACAAACTGGTCGGATGTGGTGGGATTGCACCGTTGACCGGTGGCGACCAGTTCACGTGTGAGTTACGCAAGATGTTCTTTCGCCCCGAAACTCGCGGACTCGGCCTCGGGCGACGGTTGCTCTTGTTGTTGATGGATGAGGCCAGGAAGCGAGGCTACAAGAAGTGCTACATCGAAACGCTGGAACGAATGTCCCGGGCGAACGACCTCTACCGCAATTCGGGATTCGAATTGCTGGAAAATCCAATTGGCAAAACCGGCCACAGCAGTTGCGATCGATGGTACCTGCTGAATCTGTGATGCCCCTTTCCAATGGTCGTGCCCAGAACTACTCGTGACCTGTCCATTGCCAAAATCTCGTGACAGGATAAACGCATTGAACAGAAACGGAAACGGACGTCATAGTACAGAAAGCCGCAAGGCTCTTGATCCTGTCCGTTCTGAAAACCCTGTCTTGAACGAGAAGTAAACGGCGCAGCCTTCTCGCCCAATCTAAAAGTCGGCCATCAGTCGTCCTTGTCGTCGTCGTCGTCGTCGTCCTTGTAGTTAACCTGGATCTCTCCATTGTCGTTGGCAAAAGCCAGGACGAAGGAAAGCTTCCCATCCTTCAGCTTGAGGTCTTTGATTGGGTTTTCACCAAAAACGGTACTATGGTACGTACCGCCAAGTTTGTCTCCTTCCATCTTCAGCGTCATGCTTGGTGCGACGACGCCATTGGGCGTCTCAAACTTGATGTTCCAATCGCCGACCAGGTCCTCCGCGAGCACAGTTCGCTTGCCATTCCAGTCGAATTCCGGGGGACCGTTGCCGAGATCGAGCGTACTGCTCCCCTGAATTCTGTCACCATCGACAAGCTTCCCCGAATACTGGACGGTGAATTCATTGTCGCGGGAAAATTGCAGGCGAATCCGCGGAGCGGCATGCGGTCCTCGTTGAAATCGTGCGCCCGCGTGTTGGCTGCCGTATTTTCGGTGCTTTGGGACCCAACACGATGAGCGAACGACTTACAATTGCCGGCTCGTCACCCCAACTCCCTCTACGGCTTTACGACACCATGAAGACTCTTAATCTCTGGATGACAGCCCTTGGCCTATTCGTTTGCAATGTGGGCTTTGCTCAAACGGGAAAAGTGAACGATGCCTGCGTAATGAAGAGCGAAATCTTGGGCGAAGAACGAAAGTTCGCCGTCTATTTGCCACCAGACTATGAAACGTCGCATCGCACCTACCCGGTTCTGTATCTATTACACGGCGGAGGTGATGACCAAACCGGTTGGGTTCAGTTCGGGGAAGTCCTGCACATTGCCGACAAGGCCATCAATGAGGGCACCGCGACACCAATGGTGATCGTCATGCCGGATGCGAACAGTGGTCGCCGCGGCTATTTCAACGACATTCGTGGTCAATGGCGATACGAGGATTTCTTCTTCGACGAACTGATGCCGTTCGTGGAAAAGGAATATCGCATCAAGAGCGAGAAGCGTTATCGGGCTGTCGCCGGACTGTCCATGGGCGGAGGCGGTTCATTCATGTACGCGCTGCACCATCCGGAGTTGTTTTCGTCAGCTTGCCCGCTGAGCGCGAGCACGGGACCACTGAGCCTGGAGGACGCGGAAAACCGCTACACGCGCGGTCGACGCGGGCAACCAGACGACTCGGACGCCGACTTGGAGCCGCCAACCAAGGAACAGATCGAAGCCTATTACAAGCAGCATAGTGCGTTAGAGCTCGTCAACAACCTGCCAGACGACAAGAAGAACGCGGTCCGCTGGTTCATTGACTGCGGCGATGACGACTTTCTGTACGAAGGCAATTCGTTGATCCACATCGCCATGCGCAAACGTGAGATTCCGCACGAGTTTCGCGTACGCGACGGCGGTCATACTTGGACCTATTGGCGACAATCGCTACCGAACGTGCTCGAATTCGTTTCCGAAGCTTTCCACCAGCACTAGACGGAGTACCGGGCGATCGGTCGGCAAACCGATATCGACCCTATCAATCGACGCCGATCGCGAACAGATCCTCGCCCAACCATCCGACACACTCGCTTGCGCGTTTTGATGTTGCGCGACTTTCGATAGGTCGACATCCGCGATGGCGTTGCCCGAGGGGCAGGCTAGGGATTCTTTGCACCGAGAATCCGACAAGCAGATAGCGGCTGTTTGATACCTTTGACAGTGACCGGTGGCAGCGGCTCAGTCTCAAACTGATCGGCAATCGCCTCGAGCACTTCGCTGGAAACGATCACTTCGCCCGATCGTGCGATGTCACACAGTCGAGAAGCAATGTTCACCGTACTGCCAATCGCCGTGTACTCCATCCGCTGTGGGGTACCGACGCTACCGACGACCGCTTCACCACTGTGCACGCCAATCCCGACACCGAGTCCAGTTTGGTGCCCACGCAGCTTCGTCTGAAGCTCCACGGCCGTCCGCGCTGCGCAAGGCATGATCGGGTTGATCGAGCGGCGCATTGAATAGCACGAGAATTGCGTCACCAATGAACTTGTCGAGTGTTCCTTCGTGGGCGAACGTGGAATCGACCATGACACGCAAAAGGGAATTGAGCTGCTGAACGACTTGCTCCGGTGGCAGGTCCTCCGAAAACGAAGTAAACCCCCGAATGTCTGCAAACATGACCGTGACTTGACGTTTCTCTCCTCCCAAGGCAAGCGATTCAAGCATCGGCTTTAACATCAGCTGCTGAACCACCGCGCGAGGAACATAGCGGCCAAACAAGTCGACCACCCGCTGGTGAGTCTGATGGCTCCGCCACGCGTTATAGGTCCCTGCAAGGAATCCGCTGAGTGCCCCAAACCCTGGCGCGATGGCAAAATCGGTATACCATCCAGAACGGTAGCCAATGGTTGCGGCCAGGTAGTAGAAACCGAGGAACCCGAGCAAAGCGATGAACGCTTGTGCGGGGCGCAAAGTACCGGCAATGATCGCTAAGCTGATCGTCATCAAAGCGATCATTCCATGCGCGAAGATGGTCGGTGGGTCGCGAATTGTTCGGCGATCCAACAACGTTTGCACGGCACAGGCAACGACTTCGGCCGCTGACGCTTTGCCGACTGAACTCGGGACTTCGTAGGTATCCGACGAAGGATCGATGTCCGCTTCAAATCCGATGATCACTACTTTGCCGTCAACATCGATCGGACCTGAACGCGTGAGTACGTCCACATACGAATCTCGATGATAATCAGTAACGAGCGGATCATAACTGACCCAAAATCCTGCCGGTGGAACCAGGGAGGATGTGGATCCGAACACATGCCAGACAATCGAATTGTCGCCAATGACGTAGGGGGATCTGGCGATTTCTGTTGGCGGAACGAGATCTGGTGAATGAGTATGCCAGGCGGTCATGATCCCGCATCGCAACAATTCGGCTCCAACCTCGCTCGGAGACTGAATCGGAAGCCCCTGTCTGCGGCGGAGTATTCGCAAGGGAGCCGATTCGCGCGCGCCCTGCCCACTGAAGTAAGCCAACGGATAGAGACGCGAACGCATTGCTGGGATCAGGTGTGCATTGAGGTTGATCGTATTCTGACCGATCAAGTTCTCGTACCGATCTCCATATTCTTCGTAGAGCGCTGACGACAACCACACGTCACGCATCAGTCGTCCGGTGTTGTCCGCTTCCAGCATCGCCTCCAGCATCGGATGAATCGTGGCAAAGTCTTCGTCGGTTGCGGTCGCGACCATGCGAACATCAAGAACGACGTCGGCCCCAGCATCCAATAGGTTCCGATAGACTTGCACGTCGTCGTCATAGGAATGTACGTAACCGAGTTGGTTTGCCGTCGGATAATCAAACAGCACGAGCGTGATGTCGTCGCGAACGGGTCGAGCGCCAAGCCGAGGACCACCTACACGAACCTGAAATGCATCGGTAACCGCAACCTGCAGAAACCCGAACGTCCGCGGGCTGCTGTGGACAGCTACGCACGCCGCGATGAAGCAAACGATCCCGATCAACAATGGCGCTGCGATGCGTTTTCCCAAGTCAATTCAACTCCCGCGTGCTGATGCCCCCTGCCCAGAATTCTAGCTGCTCCATTCGACCGATACCTCACTCACGTCGCCTTGCATCTGCAAATTGTTGTTGCTGACCGACAAGCGATCATGAAGCACCTGCGAAACGGAAACGGTACCTTGACGTCGCATGGAAGCCCATCAACTAATGACACCCATCGCTGCCATTCGGTCGCAAGCCATTTCGTACCACTTCCGTATCAGTGCGTCAGGGAATGCCAGAAGGTCCCTACTTTCCGCTTTCACTTACAAAGAGCCATGCCCTCTCAAGGAGAGTCTGTAGAGATTTTCGATCGATCTGAGACAACCGAACCAGAACGACTGGATTGCTTTGATAGTGATCGGTCAGATAGTACGTGCCGGGATCGGTGGAAAGAAGTTCGGTGCGCTCCGAAGGAGAGATCTTCACCAGCAGGGAATTCGGCTCCGCCGATTTGTGGATCGCCGGGCAGGTCAGCAAGTTGCGTCCCAATTTCCACGATGGAGAGCCGTGAGTCGTGGTCTCCACAACATTGGGCAGCTTCATGACGAGCTTGCGGACGAGATCGATTTCCGAATTCTTGCGTTGCATAGACGCTCAGCTCTTCTTCTTAGTTGACGGAAGGCAAACGGTGTCAGACACCTTATCCATTCCCCCAAAAAGGTGTCAGACACCTTTTTCCGCGTCACTCGCTCGGGCGTCGTGCTTGTATTGATGGCTCAACCCGCGCGAGTGGCGCTGTCCAGCGACTCCGGTTTTGAAAAGACTCTTGCTGCGGAGAGCGTCTGGTACAGGGAGGAATCTCCGCTCACGCGGACTGACCCAATGCCGGCTCTTCGAGGCTGGTGGGTTGAACGGATGGTTCGGACAGTTCTTGTGCGCTGGAAAACATGGACGATAGCCGCTGTCGTATGACCAGGTTGAGATCGAGCATCAAGAGAAAGACGGTGGGAACCAGGAACAGCGTGAACACGGTCGAGACGATCAAACCACCAAGCACCACCGAGCCGAGCCCTCGATAGAGTTCGCTTCCGGCCCCAGGAAACACGACCAGAGGCAACAAGCCGAGAACGGTGGTGGTCGTCGTGATGAAGATCGGTCGAATTCGCGTCCGAACGCTCTCGGGAATCGCCTCTCTGGGGGCCCAGCCGTCGCGAATGTAATTCAGAGATTGATGGACAATCAAAATCGCGTTGTTCACCACGGTTCCGATCAAGATGATAAAGCCCAGCATCGTCAAAATGTCCAGCGACTGGAACACGAAGAAGTTGAGGACCCAAAGCCCGAGCACGCCACCGACCGCGCCGAGTGGAACACTGAACAGAATCACAAATGGGTACAACCAAGATTCGAAGAGCGCGGCCATCAGCAGGTAGGTGATCGCCAATGCCAGGAGCAAATTCCACCGCAAGGCATCCCACGCCTCACGAAGCTTGTCGGCGGTTCCCGACAGAGCAACCATCGTTTCGCCGTCGATCAGACCGTCCTCGTGAAGCGTCGAGACAATCCTTTCATCGATCAACTGCATCGCCTCTTCCAAAGGTATATCCAACGGCGGCGTGACCGAGATGGTGATCGCCCGCTGACGCTCGCGACGCAGTATTGCCTCTGGTCCGCTACTGTATTCAACGTCGGCCAGCGCGGAAAGTGGAACCACTTGGCCTTCGCTGGTTGCCACCGGCAGCGAGAGAATGTCTTGGGTTCGGTTGGTAAAGGAATCGTCGCCGACGATCGTCAGGTCAATCTTGTCGCCGTCGACGAAGTAGTCTCCCGCATAGGCGCCGTCGACGAAGGCATTCACGGCATAGCCCAGATCCGCCGCGCTCACTCCCATCTCAGACGATTCGACCAGCTTCGGTTGAATGTGAATTTCCGGACTGGATAGATCAAGACTAGGCTGAGGCATCGCCTGGGCCTCGGGCATGATTTCTTTCACGTCGTCAAGCACGCGGCGACCGATTGCGATCAACTTGTTCAGATCACCACCGGTGATTTCAATGTCGATCGTTCTTCCGCCGGTCAGACCTCGCTCGAACAGACTGGATTGCTTGGCGATCGCCCGCGTCCCGGGAAACTGCGACCCCACTTCTTTCAACAATGGAATCAACTCGCGGACGCGAGACGGATCGGCAGCCCGAAAGCCCATGAATACCGACGTACCCCGCACCGCGTAGAAATAGTAGTCAACGATCGGGTAGTCCAGTTCGGCGGTTTGAGCCGAATCGGGATCAACATCCCAATAGGGCGAAGATCTGTTTCCAACTGCTCTCCCATCTCCATCAACTGCTCGATGTTGTAGCCTGGCGGAGGCGACAGGCTGCAGAAGACGAAGTTGCGGTTACCCTCAGGTAGGTATTCGACTTTCGGCCACAACAGATAGCTGATCCCGATCGACAAAAAGACCATGCCTACAACCAGGGCAAGCGACCGAGACCGGCGCGACAAGATCGCATGATTGATCGCGACGACGAGCGCCGTGAATCCGGATCCGAATGACGATATCCATTGAACCAGGCGACTAGTCGAAACTGGTTGCAGTTCCGAAATCGGCGGGGCAGCCGCCCGAGAGGCATTTTCGATCGCGACCGACTTGCTCGAGGCGAGATCGCCCCCGATCTCGTCATCCGTCCCAACGTCTCTGCGAGAACGATCATTGCCGTCATCAAAGTCGTGGCCGAACAATCGGGCCGCAGCCGTCGGAATGACGGTGAACGAAACCACCAACGACAGTCCCACGGCGCAACTGATCGCCAACGCAATGTCACGAAACAATTGGCCCGATGTTTCTTGAACGAACAGCACCGGAACGAATACGGCGATCGTTGTCAGGGTCGAGGCTACCACAGCGCCAGCGACTTCCTGCGTTCCCTCGGCGGCGGCAACTCGGGCCGAGTCGCCCAATTGGCGGCGGCGGTAAATGTTTTCCAGGACCACCACCGCGTTGTCGACCAGCATGCCGACGGCGAATGCCAACCCAGCCAGGCTGATCACATTCAAGGAGCGTCCCATCAACCCCAGCAACAGGAAGGTTCCGACGATGCTGACCGGAATTGCCAACCCCACAACCAAGGCGCCTCGCCCGAACCAGAATCCGGCCCCCAAGATCAACACCAGCGTCACGACAAAGAACCACGGTGATACAAGCACCGACGCAACCGCACTGGCAGCAATCAAAGGAATCGCTAACAGAGACCGGCGCCCCAAATGCAGAAACAGCAGCAAGACGATGATCGTCAGCGCACCACCTACGAAGATGTTCTGCTGGACCAACCCGATCGCCGATCGAATGTATTCCGTTTCGTCGTAGTACTGATACAGTTCCAGATCGAGACGCTTGAGAATCCCGTTGTTCAGATCCTCGGTCACTTTGCGAATGCCGTCCATCACTTCCAGCACGTTGGCCCCGGAAGCTCGGCGGACGCTCAGACCGTTGGTGGTCATTCCGTATCGTCGCGAAAGGCTGTCGAGCTTCTTGTAATCAACTCTCACGTCGGCAACGTCACCCACGTAGATTGGTGTCCCGTTGTCGATCGCCAAGAGTTGTTTCCGCACATGTTCGGGATCGCGGAATTGCCCGAGAGTACGAATGACCCAGCGTCGCTTGCCTTCCCACAGATCGCCGGCGGATGTGTCTTTGTTCTGGCCAATCAGTGCCGCACGGACGTCGGCAATCGTGATCTGCCTGGCCGCCAAGAGTTCGGGATCAACGATCACCTGCAACTCTTCAGCCTGCCCGCCGTAGGTATCGGCTTCGGCGACACCCGGCACACGCTCCAGCTGTGCTTCGATCACGTCCTCGGAAAGCTTTCGCACTTCCTGTAGATCCACCTCGGCGGGAAGCAGCTGCAGCAATTCCGGGTGTTGCTTACCGTCTTGCTCGCAGATTTGCTGAATCCGGAAGACACGGAGCGCGGGATTCATCGCCCGGTAGGCTGGCTCCACCATTTCCGCCAGCTCCGGATGCTCCTTTTGGAAGGCAGCGATCTTCTCTTGGCTCGGGGGACGTGAAGTCAATGCGAACCGTGCAATCGGCTGGTCTGCGACGTCCGAGGCTTCGATGACCGGCTCCTGGGCATCGATCGGGTACTCGCGAACCTGTTGCAGTCGCGTGTTGACGCGCATCATCGCGTCCTCGATGTTGGTTCCCACCGCGAACTCAAGAGTGATGGATGCCGATGAGTCGCGGCACTGCGAGGTCATCTTGATCAATCCCTCGACCGCCGCGAGCTGCTCCTCTTGTTCTTGGATGATCTCCCGTTCGATCTCCTGGGGGCTCGCGCCGGGCCATCGCGTTTCCACCGAGAGCACCGGGTTTTGAACCGCCGGAATCAGCTGCTTCGGCATCGTGACCATCGAGATCGATCCGAACAGGGCGACGATCAGTACGCCGACGGAAACCTTGACGGGGTTATCGATGAATTGCTCGAACAGCTTCATGCGTCTCTGCTACGGGGTCGAGGTTGAGCGATCGGGAACGGCCGACGCTTGCATACGAACAATTTGAACACTGGAACCCGGCACGAGTCTCTCATTACCCGTCACGACGACCAGGTCACCGGCCTTCAAGTTGCCGCGAACCTGGATCAGTCCACCCCATGCCACGCCCAGATCCACCGACACCTCCCGTACGGTTCCCGTCTGGTTCTCGGAGCCGGTTCCCCCGGAGGCCGGCTCGACCAGGAATACCGACCGATCGCTGCCGTTGAGTACAAGGGCATCCTTCGGGACCAAAGGCATCATCTCGCGCCGCAGGGCCGGTAATTCAACGCGAGCGAGCATACCAGCCATCAACGTTGGTTTCCCACTGACAAACTGATTCGACATTCTCACGAAGACCGGGAATGTACGAGCACGCGACTCGGCGACGGGAACGATCCGATCCACGATGCCAACAAACAACTGCTCCGGCAATTCGGGAAACTCGACTCGCATTTCGTCGCCGATCTGAACCCGGACCACGAACTGAGCTGGGACCGGAACCTGGATCTCGATTTCGTCAAGCTCGACCACTTCGGCAATCGGGTCTCCGCGAGAAATCCAGGCTCCCACTTCGATGAATTCGGTCGAGACAAAACCATCAAAGGGTGAAACGATCGAGAGCTTTTTGATTTGGTCTTCCAATAGCCTGACCTGCTGGGTCTGCAGCTCGACCCGTGCCTCAGCCTGGGCAATCAGCTCGATGCGGGGTCCGTCCTTGATTCGTTTCAGCAGCGCGCTGGTGGCAACCCATGCGAAACGCCTGGCATCCGCTTGCTCCTTGGCAGTTTCCAATTCGTCATCGCTTGCGGCGCGAGATGCGGAAAGCGCAGTCAAGCGTTTGAACCTCGCTTCCGCATACTCCATCGTGGCCTTGGCAGAAAGCATGTTCGCCTCGGCTTCGGCAATGTCTTCGGGAAGCGACCCGTTTTTCAGCTCGGCTAATTGGTGCTGGGCCAGAGCCAGTTCGGCTCGCGCCGCGGCCAGCTGGATCTCAAACGTTTCCGTACGAAGCTGAGCCAGTCGCTGCCCCTCTTTAACCGGCTCGCCGGCTTTGACATCGTAGTGGAGGACGCGGCCATCAACCGCGCTTCCAATGACGCTGGTCCGAAGCGGCTGTACCGTACCCACGATCCGCTGGCCCAGATTGACCTCCTCGGTCACCACGCGGGCGACTTCCACTGCCGATTGCCCCAGCGCGGTGGGGGAAGCGATCAGAACCAGAACGCCAACGAGCGGTTTCATGCGGTTTTCAAAGATGCGAGATCAGGGAACCAACAACGCGACGCTCATTATGATCAACTTTCTCACCGCCCGCTCATTTTGCGGCGGAATTCCAAGCGTCGCGAGCATGAATCGTCGCACCATGGTGTGAGTCATAACGAGTAATCGGTGGTTTGACGGCCTTCCCAGCCTGAACTCGGTGAACACTTGCCCTGCGATCGATGGGTCGGCGAGGGGCAACTCGAGAATCAGCCTTTCCACACATGGAACGCCACCCGAACAGCGACGCGTTTGCAGATGGCCCGCCCGCCGGACCCCTCCTACGACGGAGGCAAACCGACTCCTCAGTGGCCGCGCTAGTTGGATATACTTTCTCTCGGTGAATTGTGGCGAATTTCTAGCTGGAGATAAGGACCTTGAAATCACTCGTATCATTCTGGATCGTTTGCACTGTTTTTGCATGTGTGAGCATCCTGAACGGCACATCTGGCCGCGCTGAGAACCTAACCGACGAGAAGTTTCACCAGTTGCTGAAAGAGTTGCGGCCATCCGAGGATGAACGATGGCGTTCCATCTCTTGGCGGATCGATTTGCTGGACGCCCAACGCGATGCGGTGAATGAACAGAAACCGATCTTCATTTGGGCAATGGATGGTCATCCGTTGGGCTGTACGTGAAACAACGGAGTGCTCGACCGTGCGTCGACATTTGCCCATCCTGAAATCGTCGAACTTTTGAAGACTCGGTTCATCCCAGTTGCGATTGACCAGGCGTATCAACGCCGACAGCAAGACACCGAAGGCGAGTTCTATCGCAAGATTGCGGGCCAAAGCCCAAGGAACGACTTCGACCAGACGACGCAGGGCAATTACGTTGCTACCGCCTCTGGAAAGCTGTTGTTCTACAACAACAATCGTGACCCAGATAAGCTGCTGCGGTTGCTGCGACAAGCACTGGAGGACCTGGAGCAGACTCCTCGAGCAGCTGAGGCGAAAGAGCTCGAGGCAACAACAACCGATCCACGCTTCCATGTGGATGCGCCCCAAGGCGGATTGATCGTACGAGTCAACGCAAAGGTGATGGGCGGATATGAACCGACCTCCAATCCGTGGCGCAGCATTTTTCAGAATGCCATTTCGCGAGACAATTTGTGGATCACGGCCAGTGAACACGAGGCTCTCGTGCGAGGCGAATTGCCCGAAAGTCTTCAGCGGCGCATGGCTCGCTATCACTTGGTCGACAACACGCGCGGCGAGCCTCCGATGTGGAAACCAGCTGAGCTTCGCGCGGTGGACATGCAGCTTCGCGGAACGCGTCTGACAGGATCGGTGCGACTGGAGACAGAGCGAGGCGAGCGCGGCTATAACGCTGATTTACTGGGAGAGGTGGAAGTGCAAGACGGTCGAGTGGTCCGATTCGACGTGGTTTGTCTCGGGCAATTCCGGGGAGAGGGACCGTTCACGCGTGGAGCACCGAAGGGAGAGTTTCCTCTCGGGATTTCGTTCACCCTTGCCGACGGTTCGGATGTGGCCGATCCAATTCCCCCGCAAGGCTCACGTGGATGGGTGGACGGTTACTTGCGTTAACAGACCGACAACAGCGGCCATACCGATCCAGCGTGTCGCCTTCTGTGGCCAGCCCAAGTTTAGCGACACAAACCGAGCGGTCTCGATACCTGGTTACCCTGTCGATCCGTCCGGCAAAGTCATTTGCTGACAGGATGAACTTGATCAACAGGATAGGTGAACATGACCCGCCATTCGAAAGTCATCATGCTGCCCGTCATCATGCTGCCCGTCATGCTTTTTTGTCCGTCATCATGCTGCCAGGAACGAGGCTCCATGTTGCCGGCGACGCCGCTCGGCGCAGCTGATGGGTTGGGGCAGGTTGTCGCATCTGTCTCGGATGGATTCACGCGCGTGACTTTGGGGGATGCCCTGGGGACCGAACTCTTCGAAATAGCATGCAAGGAGTTCAACGTGGTTTTGTTGGAAACTCCTTACCGCAGTCGGGGTGGCTTCCTGGAGACGGCGAGAGAATTCGCGTAAGGAGCCATCCGCCCTTGTCAGCAATCACTCGAAAGTCATCTGTCCCCGTAGACGGACTGAAGCTGGCTGATGAAGTTGGGGGAATGACGCGACACTGTTACAATCCCCGAGTCTCTACAGTTTCCAGGACAGTCATCTCGTTCCAGAAGACCTGCCCCCCCGAACGTCGCTTCGGGACGGACCCCTCATGAAATAACTGCATCGTGGCATTGCGACCGAGGATTGGATGGCGAAAAGGGGTCAGACACCCAAAACCGGAACGGCCCGAAGGGTGCTCCGCATTTTTGGTGCCTGACCCGAATGGCACGAACTTCGGTTGTCTCAGTCAACCTCGGGCGCTAGCCGTGGGCCTTCGCCGCATCCTAACGACGTTTTCTTCGCCCACGGCTAGCGCCCGAGGTTCAAAGCCCGTGCTATTCGTGTCTGACCCCTTTTCGCCGATCGCCGTCACCCCCATTTTTAGATTTGTCGAGCCTCTAGGACATTCCGTGCTTTGCGACAGTATCGGACCGCATGAGTTTTCTTTGAAGTTGCGCTGTTTTCGGAAGCCAAAACGTGAGCGAGGAAAGATTCGCCTTGGGTTCGCTTCGCAGACGATTCGGATCACCAAGACCTTGTGCGACCTTCCAATGGCGCAACTTCAAAGTGAATGCTTCACGGTCGACCGATTGCTCCGCAACGTCTCTCAACTTCTTCTTACCACGATCGCGATCCCCGAAACACTTTGTCTGGTCAGTCTTGATAACGAAGTGCCATTAAGATGATCTCTTCTTTGATTCGTCCGTTGCTTCTCGTGACGATTTTGTTTGGATCTGGAGCTGATCCGTCATCGTTGCCGACACGATCGTCGACGCCTACTACCCGTTACTGGAGATCGTTGGCAACCGTCTAGAGTCCCTCGAAACGTTGGTGATCGAAAATCCATCGCCGCGTGTACTTGGCGAATTGAACCGTTTGAAGAATCAGCTCATCAATTTGCGGCGAGCGATCTGGCCGCAACTTCGGCAAAACTTGCAGGACGACGTCACCGACGCCTCCTTTTCCATCGCCGCGCCTTCTTGTCCACCCAGAAGACCAATGGCATCCATCCCAGCACCGTCAGAATCATGACGGCCAAGGAAACTAGCGAAGACACTGTACGATGCGTGCCCTGTACGCGACTCATGTGGATCGTGTTGCCAAGGACAAATAGCAATGATATCAGCGGAAGCAAGGTAATTGCCACGAAGAGCAAACGCCACGGGTTTGGTCGTGGGTACTTTGACTTAACGTCTGTCGGCTTGTACGGGTTGATGGGTTCCTGTTCCATGGCCATCTTCGTGACTGGAGGACCAAGACGAGCCGGTCACCGCGGATCACCGCGACAGGCTTTGGCAGTTCAGCTAACAGCCTCTAACAAAGTACTTGCTGATTGCGCCGAGAACGTCCTGAACCGGCCCTGCTTAGCCCCGGCGTTTGTTTGTCAATTACCTTTTTGACTTCGGCGTCATCCCATCGGGCTTAATCGTCCACCGCAGCCTGATTGTAGTCACGACAAGAGTCGCCTGTGAACTCGTCGATAGCGCGACGAGAGCCGACCATCTCTTCCTTGTCGTCGGCGTCGCAAGCAGTCATGAGCGTTCGTAGATGGTGCAGGCTCAAGTTCGTCGCAAATTTGACAATGGTTAACGGGACACGACCGTCCCAATCCTGGTCGTTCAACGGTACTCAGGGCAAGGCTTGTCGGGCCTCTGGTAGACTTGTTGGCAGTCATGGCTTGATCTCCAACGGCAACTCTCGCGAGTGAATGTGGGGCGGTGACTCGCATTCTTGCGACTCCCGGTCAACCCACTCGTGGAAACCAATTGGTTAGCAAATGGCTCTCTTTGAGCACCCACTGTCACTCCTGCGACATGGCGTGACGATGCTCTTCTGGCCGACAATCAGTGGGTTACGTTGGCTGCACTTATGGCCATTTCCGTTTTCGCCTGACCTTCAGCAGCAAAGAAACCTGTGATTTCAAGCTTGTCGTGGGCCACTTTGGTTTCCAGTAAAAAGTGCCCGTTCTTGCCGTCTGGTAGCGTCCAATCTTTCGACTCTTCCGCCCAGTTCATGGGCCCCTTCTTGGTCCATACCATTTCCCCGTGGCCACCATTGCCGCCGAATCCCCAAGTCCTTACCGATTTGCTCTTGGGTTCCCATCCGATCACGTGGTTGACCTCCAGGTCGATGTCGGGGCAGTCTATTGTCTGCAGAATGAAATTCTTGTGGTTTATCCAGCGATACGAAACGGTCGCTGGTGATTCGTTGCCACCGACCGTCGCCTTACCTTCCCAAGTTCCAATCATTGGTTCAAGAACGGCTATGTGCTCCCTTGTAGTTATTGGCTCAACGGACGTCTCCTGAGCAAATGCAATATCCGTGCATCGAGAGAACATCGACATGCCAGCAAGTACGGCGAACATCAAAAACAACTTCATTGGTCTAGCCTTTCTGAAAGGACTGCGAAGAGTCAAAACCATTAACATGCATGCTTGGAGTGTGTCGTTATTGAGTGCCTTCCGGTAAGGTTGCCAAGACTTCCTTAGGTCAGTTAGTTGCTTCGCTTCATCACATAATGGGCTTCTGGAAGAACTGGCGAATTTTTCTCGGGAATAGCAGAGTTTCGAGCAAATGTGACGGATAGCTCAAGGCGGCAGAGTTCTATTGTTGCAGCGGCACGTTGACAATACAGAAAACGTCCATCGGACGACCACTTCTGAACGGTATACTCGCCCGCCGTCACAATGCGTGGCTGATAATCGGTCGTGTTCATCACGTAGACATCGCCGTAAATGCTGAAGTAAAGCCCATCACTCTGCGGGTGGGCAGCTATGCCAACTTGGCTGTTGTTGGTTACGGGTTGTTTTGGAGGAACGGCTCCGAAAGCCGACAGCACGACCTTTGTGCCACCAGTTTGATCAATACGTACAATCGTGATGCCCGAGTGAGAATTCGCATTCAACACGGCGTACAACGCGCCGTCTTGTGAAAACGTACCTAGCAGGAAGGGTTGCGGCAGGTTCGCAGCATTAGCCAGCAACTTTCTGTCCCCGGTGCTCCGGTTGACCGCCCAAATGGAACTTTGACGAAGCTGTCCATGAGCGTTGTCGAACACGACTAAATCGCCAGGAGATACGTTGTCTCCCTCAAAGTTAGTTGGTGCGAGCAGAATCCCGTAGGGGTTCCGGATGGGCTCAACACGACCGACGCCGAACATGTCATTGCCATTGAATGTTTCTTCCGTCTGAAACGGCAATGGAATTCCTCCATCCTTCCTGACAAATAGAAGTCGCGGCCCAGCGCCATTGTTCGTTACGTAGAATCCGTCATCCGCCTCAACGATATACTCTGGGTCAGTGAAGGATTTTGATAGAGACAAAGGGTTAATCTTGAACTCACCTGACTGTTCAAAACCTAGGTAGATTCCTTTTGGACTTGGGCCCCATTCATTTACGAAGAGAAAGGATCCATCGGCAGTAGTACCGAGACCGTTCCAGCCCAGACCATTCGTTTCCGCGATCCGCTCAACTTTCATTGAAGACTTTGGATCTTCCTGGCCAAAGCATACTGAATGCAATGCGAGCACAAAAACGACTGGCGGGCAGCATGAGAGTTTCATTTGTTCTCGCTTTCATCGCCTCAAGACGCGATGGGACCTCTTTTCACTTGGCTTGATGCCAATTCAAATTAGGGCATGCCGCTTTACCGAGAGCCATACTGGAACTTTGTCCACCGACCTTTGGCGCCCAAAAGTTACGAGTGATTGGCAAGCGGGAGCGAGACATACACGTCGATCAACCTGAAGAAGAAAAGGGGATGCACCTCAATCTCTGACTGTTCATCGAAGTGCTTGAGTTGGAGCTTGAGAGCGATGCCGGGTCGAGTCCGTATCTGTCCGGCTGGAATTTCTGCTTCCACGTCCTCAACCGAGCGGTGACCCGACTCTCTCTGTTCGAGAAACCCGGGGACTAAGAAACTCGGGGACTGGGAGGCGTTTGAACGGGTGATTGCCGAGGCCGACGTCCGAGAGGGGCTGCCGATCTTTTCCTACTGCTTGATGCCCAATCATGGGCACTTCGTTGTCCGGCCGACAACCGAGAACCAGGTCACCCAATTCTTCCGCTGGCTGACCAACACACCTACCATGCGTTGGCACCCCCATCACCATACCGAGGGAACCAGTCATCATCTCTACCAGCGGCGATGCACGCTTTCCCAATCGAGGAAGACGAACACCTGTTGTGAGTACTCCTTTACGTGGAACGGAATCCTGTCCGCGCACAGTTGTGTGAGCCGGCGGAGGATTGAAAATGGAGCAGCACTTGGCGCCGCGCATCGCAGGCCAGCGAGGAGTTTTTGGCAGCATGGCGACTCCCTCGGTCGCGCCAATGGCTATCGCGTCTCAACGAACCCCTTGCGCTAGAACATGGAGGTGCGTCCCCTTACTTGCTCCCTGCTGCTGTGCGTACAGCGAGCTCAGCGATGACGGGAATACGAACAGCATGCCCAGGAACAGTCTCATCGCTACCTCAAATACCAACAAAGAATCTTCTCGCCACTCGACACTCAAATTCGCTACTCGCTCTGACGCAAGCGGCCTTCCACAACGGCTAGCTCCGATTGGTCGATGAATCCGTCGTGGTTGGTATCCATCCGCTCAAACATGCGAAGAACTGGTTGGGAGGCCTCGCGGCGCGAGACCTTTCCATCGTCATCCCGGTCGTCCGCGCGCAGTCTTTCCAACATCATCTCGAGCCTTTGGGTCTGCATCGGAGCCCCAGCAGCACGATTGGAATTCGGTCTTGCGCCACGACCCATGCCATTTTCACCGGCGTCCGGGCGACCGCCTTCCCGCTGGCGTCCAGGGACACGAAAACGCTTGGCGACCCATCCCCCGTCACGATCCTCTTCGAGGTGGATGGTGTAGCTCTGCGAAACGGCTTTGCACCAACCCTCCTCGTCGTTACAGGCAAAGTAATCGACGGTCAATTGGATTGGACCGAGCTTCCCCGTCGCTCGTGTGTTGTCTCGCACGATCTCCAACAGGAACTCGCGAGGGTCGCTATCCGACTCCTCAGAAACGTTGGGGCCTTTTCCAGATAACGCAGACATCTGAAGGCCCGGTGAGGCGGTTATGCGGTAAGTCAACGGTTCGCTCAAATTGTTCCAGTGGACCTGATAGAGCGGATCGAGGTGAAACCCGAGGAACAGCTGACCCTTTCCGCTGGACGAGAATGGCTCGCTGATTTCGGCTCGCAATTTCGCATAGTGCGGCGAGGATGACGGCTTGGGCTCGATTCGCAACGGTTTCATCCGGTCCGTCACCGTCATCGTCGGCACGACGCCGGAGGGTGCCGATTTCTTTGCCATTACCTTTCCCAGACGCACATCTTTTGGACTTGTTGGATTTTCAACGGGCCCGATCAACTCGACCAGGTCCGAACGCAATTTCTGAGGATCACTCCAGGCACGCCGTCGCACAATGATTCCGTTTGGATCGATGATGAACTCGGAGTTGGGCGCGTCGCCCAGTGCATGCTTGAGGTCGTTCGACATTGTGTCGCACAGCCAGGTGATCTTCGAACCGAGCGTTCGTCCTGCTTCTGCGATGTGCATCAATCGCTCCTGGAGCGTGAAGGGCGCCGCGTAACCATTGTTCTCTGGATGCGCCAGGGACTTGTAGACGTAGTAGAACTTGACGCCTTTGCCTGAATAATCTTGATAAATGGCTTCCAAACTGGGAGCCTTCTTCAGGAAGGGCGGTCAGGTGAGGCAGCCGAAGACAATCACCGCATAATCTCCCTTCAACACTCCCAGGTTGAAAGGTCGGCCTTGCGCGTCATAGACCATGACATCAGGCAAAGCCTCTCCGACTTTGGGTGCCGCACCGTCAAACTCAATCGCAAGTTGTCTCGCCAAATTCACCGAATCCGCTTCGGACTTGGTCGGGCCAGTCGTACGATCCTGGGCGAAGGCCGGTTGCCAACAAATCATGACAAGGAGGAGTGCGACACGTCCCCATCGGTAGCAAAGGTCCATCAGTCACTTTCATCAAAGAACAAGGAGCAAACGAAGATCACCAGGGAATGGTAACACATGCGAATGATCCGCCGCAGTCAGAGAAGCCATCCGTCAAGTCATGACACCGGACGCCGAGGCGTCTTCGCAGGGCGTGGATTGGGTGACGATTCCGGGCGAGTTTTCGGGTCGACAGCCGGACAGGTTCTGCTACCGTTTTCTATATTGTCAATCGCATCACACACTAGGAGCGAACGATGGCAACCGCCACGACCAGTCTAACACTCTCCGCAGAAGAACTGCAGAAAATGGACGCTTACTGGCGGGCATCCAACTACCTGTCCGTCGGGCAAATCTACTTGCTCGACAATCCGCTGCTCACGAGCCGCTCCAGCGCGAGCACATCAAACCGCGGCTGCTCGGGCACTGGGGGACGTCGCCGGGCCTGAACATGCTGTACGTGCATCTGAACCGGGTCATCAAGCGGGATGACCTTAACATGATCTACATCATCGGTCCGGGACACGGCGGGCCGTCCCTGGTGGCGCATGCCTATCTGGAGGGAACCTACAGCGAGGTGTATCCCAACATCAGCCAGGACGCCGAAGGGATGCGCCGGCTGTTCAAGCAGTTCAGTTTCCCAGGCGGCATCCCCAGTCACGTGGCCCCGGAGACTCCTGGCAGTATCCACGAGGGGGGCGAACTGGGTTATGCCTTGAGTCATGCCTATGGGGCCGCGTTCGACAATCCCGACCTGATCGTCGCTTGCATTGTCGGCGACGGCGAAGCCGAGACCGGCCCGCTGGCCACCGGCTGGCACGGCAACAAGTTCCTCAACCCTGCACGCGATGGCTGCGTGCTCCCGATCCTTCATCTCAATGGCTACAAGATCGCCAACCCCTGTTTCCTGGCCCGCATCCCCCACGACGAACTGCAGAAGTTCTTCGAGGGAATGGGCTATCATCCCTTACTTCGTCGAAGGGGATGACCCGGAGTCCGTGCATCAGCAGCTCGCCGGCGTGCTTGACGAGGCGGTCGCGGAGATCCAGCAGATCTGGGACAACGCTCGCACCACGGGATGGTCAAAGCGGCCCGCCTGGCCGATGATCGTCTTCCGCACGCCGAAGGGTTGGACCTGTCCCGCGGAAATCGACGGCAAGAAGTGCGAGGACTACTGGCGGTCGCATCAGGTGCCGATGGGTGACATGGACAAGCCTCGAGCACATTCAGATTCTCGAACAGTGGATGAAGAGCTACCGTCCGGAGGAACTGTTCGACGAGCAGGGCGGTTGCATCGCGAACTGGCCGAGTTGGCACCCGAAGGGCACCGCCGCATGAGCGACAATCCGCACGCCAACGGCGGCCTTGCTGATGCGCAATTTGAAGATGCCCGACTTCCGCGACTACGCGGTCGACGTGCCCAGTCCCGGGGCAACGATCGCGAGTCCACTCGCGTGATGGGCAAGTATCCTCCGGGACGTCATGAAGCTGAACCTGGAAAGCAAGAACTTCCGGTCTGTTCAGCCCGATGAGAACAACTCGAACCGCTGGCAGGACGTGCTGGAGGTGACCAACCGTTGTTACATGGCGGAGATCTATCCGGAGGACGATCACCTCTCGCCGGATGGTCGGGTGATGGAGGTCCTCAGCGAGCACCAGTGCCAGGGCTGGCTGGAAGGTTACCTGCTGACCGGACGACACGGATTCTTCTCGTGCTACGAAGCGTTCATCCACATCATCGATTCGATGTTCAACCAGCACGCCAAGTGGCTCAAGATGTGCAACCACATCCCGTGGCGGCGGCCGATCGCTTCGTTCAACTACCTGCTCAGTTCGCATGTCTGGCGGCAGGACCACAACGGGCTGAGCCACCAGGATCCGGGGTTCATCGACCACGTCGTCAACAAGAAAGCGGAAGTGATCCGCGTCTATCTGCCGCCCGACGCCAATTGCCTGCTTGTCGGTCACCGATCACTGCCTGCGCAGTCGCAACTACGTGAACGTCGTTGTCGCCGGCAAGCAGCCGGCGCCCCAGTGGCTGACCATGGACCAGGCGATCAAGCACTGCACCGCGGCGTCGGGCATCTGGGAGTGGGCGAGCAACGACAAGGGGAGCGAGCCGGATGTCGTCATGGCCTGCTGCGGTGATGTGCCGACGCTCGAGACACTCGCGGCGGTCGAACTGCTGCGGAAGCACCTTGCCCGAGCTTGAAGGTGCGAGTGGTCAACGTCGTGAACCTGATGAAACTTCAGCCGACCAGCGAGCATCCGCACGGACTGTCGGACCATGAATTCGACGCACTGTTCACGAACGACAAGCCAGATCATCTTTGCGTTCCACGGGTATCCTTGGCTGATTCATCGTCTGACCTACCGGCGGAACGACCACAAGAACCTGCACGTCCGTGGCTACAAGGAGGAAGGTACGACGACCACCCCGTTCGACATGGTCGTGCTGAACGAGCTAGACCGCTTCTCGCTGGTCAACGACGTGATCGACCGCGTGCCGCAACTGGCCTCGCGAGCCGCCTACTGCAAGCAAGCGATCCGCGACAAGCTGATCGACCACAAGCAATACATTCAGAAACACGGAGACGACATGCCCGAGATTGCCGGCTGGACGTGGAACATGGCCGGGCCTGTCGGCGCCGCGGGTACTTCGACCGAAGGCGACAATGTTTGACGGCGTCCTCGGCGCGACCGAAAGGCAGATCCGGGCGAGGTAGCACTTGGGTAGACCCGTATGAAAATCCTGTTGCTCAACGCCGGCTCCAGTAGCTTGAAGTGTTCGCTCGTCGAATCGAACGACGGCTCCGAGCTCGCGCACGGCCTGGTGGACTGGGCGGGCAGCAAGACACGGTACTGCTATGCCGGTCCAGACGGGACGCAACGGAACGACGACGTGAACTGGAAGGGGCATGGCGAAGCGGTCCGGCGATTCGTTTTCGACCTGTCGCATGTTGAGCCGCTTGCCCTGTCCGACCAATCCGAGCTGGCGGCTGTCGGCCATCGGATCGTCCACGGCGGCGAGTTTACGTCGTCCGTTCGTATCTCTTCGGATGTTCGTTCACGCATTACCACACTCGCCGATTTAGCTCCTCTTCATAATCCGCCGAGCCTGGAGACGCTGGTGGCCGCGGAGGCTGAGTTGCCCAGCGTGCCACACGTCGCCGTCTTCGACACCGCGTTTCACGCCACGTTGCCGCTTGCTGCCCATACCTATCCGGTGCCCGAGCAGTGGACGCAACAGTGGTCGATCCGCCGCTTCGGTTTCCACGGGCTCAGCCACGCCTATTGTGCTCGCCGCGCCGCAGAGATGGTCGCGCCCTTCGGCCGACGATTTGCGCTTGGTCATTGGTCATCTGGGCCACGGTTGTTCCGCCTCGGCAGTGCGAGGTGGTCGCTGTGTCGACACGACGATGGGGTTCACACCCTTGGATGGACTGATGATGGCAACGCGCAGCGGCTCGATCGATCCGGGGATTGTCTTACACGTCCAGCAACATCATGGCTTGACCTCGGATCAGGTTGAAACGGCGCTCAACCGCCAGTCAGGTCTACTTGGCGTCTCGGGTCTATCGGCCGACATGAGGGACGTGCTTGCCGCGGCCCGGGAGGGTCACAAGCGGGCGCGCCTTGCTCTGGATATCTACACGCACCGTGTTCGGCAGGCGATCGGTGCCTTGGCAGTAACCATGGGTGGGATCGACGCATTGGTCTTCACCGCCGGAGTCGGCGAACACGCGAGCGAGGTTCGAGAGATCATCTGCGGTGGGCTGGAGTGCCTGGGAATCGAACTGGACCGCCAAGCCAACGCCGCTTGCCGACCGGATAGCGACATCGCAACGCCATCTTCACGTTGCCGAATCCTGGTCATCGCCACGCGCGAAGAAGTGACGATGCTGCATGAGGTGCTGCACGTGTTGGCTGGCAACGGAAACGAAACATAGACGACGAATAAGAAAAAGGGGATGCACCTCAATCTCTGACTGTTCATCGAAGTGCTTGAGTTGGAGCTTGAGAGCGATGCCGAGTCGAGTCCGTATCTGTCCGGCTGGAATTTCTGCTTCCACGTCCTCAACCGAGCGGTGACCCGACTCTCTCTGTTCGAGAAACCCGGGGACTAAGAAACTCGGGGACTGGGAGGCGTTTGAACGGGTGATTGCCGAGGCCGACGTCCGAGAGGGGCTGCCGATCTTTTCCTGCTGCTTGATGCCCAATCATGGGCACTTCGTTGTCCGGCCGACAACCGAGAACCAGGTCACCCAATTCTTCCGCTGGCTGACCAACACACCTACCATGCGTTGGCACCCCCATCACCATACCGAGGGAACCAGTCATCATCTCTACCAGCGGCGATGCACGCTTTCCCAATCGAGGAAGACGAACACCTGCTGTGAGTACTCCTTTACGTGGAACGGAATCCTGTCCGCGCACAGTTGTGTGAGCCGGCGGAGGATTGAAAATGGAGCAGCACTTGGCGCCGCGCGCATCGCAGGCCAGCGAGGAGTTTTTGGCAGCATGGCGACTCCCTCGGTCGCGCCAATGGCTATCGCGTCTCAACGAACCCCTTGCGCTAGAACATGGAGGTGCGTCCCCTTACTTGCTCCCTTGCGAGCGGGTACATCAATGTAGATGGCACGGATCCAAGGCAACACAGGTCAGCGGATGTGCCTCAATATATGCGGAAGAGGTCGGCGCATTAAAAAGCCCCGTATTTTTACGGGGCCATTTAAAGTGGGCGATACAGAACTCGAATCTGTGACCTCTGCGGTGTGAACACAGCGCTCTAACCAACTGAGCTAATCGCCCGATTTTAGCATCTTATGCTGGGAACCAGGATGCTTTCCGACTCGCGTGCATGATAGAGCCGGGGTTGGCACTCTTGCAAGTACGGACAAGCCGGGGGCCCTTCGGGTTCGTCTCCACGCCCAAGGAAACGCATCGCTCGGCAACCGTTGGCCTTCGGGGCACTCCCCACAAGAACAGAACCGGGCCCCTACCCTTGCCGCAACGACTACCAAGCGTATTGGATGCCGCCGGAACCGACGTGGAAGACATGACGGTTGTTCACCTGGGCGTCGTAGTTGCCATACAGGCTCCAGCCGCTGGCCAAGTCGCACCGCAACCCGCCACCAACAATGGCCCAGTCGCGACCCAGGTTCAGTCCTTCGACCGCAAAGCTACCGCCACTGATCGGCGCAAATGAAGAATTGACAGCCACGTCGGTATCAAGAAACTCGTGCAACCACAGCGCCCGCAACTCCGGCATCCAACGACCTGATGCCAATCCGCGATTGGATCGCATCCGAACGCCGACGAAACTGCGGAGCGAGTTGGCATCGATGCCGCCCACATCCAGATTGAGCGAGCCAGCGTCTGTCTCGGTGTAACCGTTCTGCCGCAGATACGTGTATTGCATTGCGACATAAGGCTGCAGCGAGGATTGGACCGTGCCGAAGTTGACGCCCCGCTCAAGATAACCATAGCCTTGCCAGCCGCCGAAGCTCCCCGAAGCAGTGCGGTTGATTCCATCGAATTGCACGAATCGCTCCGTGTCATAACCACTCAACTGCAATCCCGTGATCGCCGTGTAGTAATTGAAGCCATCGTCGTTGTAGACGTAACCCCCAAACATACCGCCGTTGATCGTGCCGGTTTGCCTCGGCCCTTTGAGCGTTAGACTTGTTCCCTGATAGCCTCCAAAGACACCGATTCGGCGCGCTCCATCGAGATGGCGTTCAGCGCCAAACAGCACGCTACCCATGCCGTATTCCAGGCCGGCAGCGTTGCCGTCGCCCGAGGCGCTACCACCTAGCCCGTAACCAAATCCCCAGCCGTCCCAGCGATCACGATCTTGCTGCGGAACAAACACAACCTGCGATCCTGAAGCCGGGCTTGCATAGCCGACCAGCGCGACGGGCGATGCTCCGGCGTCCACACTGTCAGACGCCGCATCGCGACGACTCGCGCCCGACGAAAAGCGTCGCGAGCCGATCTGGCCAGCCAACTGTTGCATGACAAGCGTCGTGCTCTGCAACTGGACCATGGCCAAAGTCGGACCGACTTGCGCATTCATCGTATCGAACGCTGCCCGCATGGCCGCCGGATCGCCGCGAAGCGTGTTCAAACCGGAGAGCACCGTCGACAAATCCCCGGTTGCTCCAGGGGCGATGTTGTCAAGATAATTCGCCACAGCCATCTGATTTCGGGTCCGAGCAACCTGCCAGTAATCAGGCGCATTCGCGACGAGCGTGAAGTAGGCCCAATACAGTCCGCTGTCGAAGCCATAGCCCAGCATGGCGTCAAAGTTGGGCAGGTTCGTTTGAATGCCGTCGAACTGCCCTTGGATCGTGCTGGTGGAAGAGAGAAAGCGATAGACCGAGCCGTCGGAGTACGAGCCCGGCTCGGCAAGAACCTGCACCGTGCCGCCGTTGAGCGTGGCGTCTTGGGTTTGCAGCAGATCCTGATTGACTCCGGGCGTCGTGCCGCCGTCGTTGATCTCTACCTGCAATGAACTTCCGACCGCTTGCGTGTAGTTACCATTGACCGTCAAGGTACCAATCGAGTTACCGGCCGCGACTACCCCTTGGTTGATCACGTCTCCGGCGATTGTGCCAATACCACCAAGAGCGCCACTCGAGCCCACCGTCGTGTCACTGGTCAGCATACCATTGATGGCGAACAGCCCCTCATCGACGAGCGTTGCTCCCGTGTAAGTGTTGTTTCCGTTGAGCACGAGGTTGCCGCCTCCAACCTTGGTCAGTCCCTTCTTTCCATCAATCGTCCCGTCGATCGTGAGCGTCGACCCGAAGTCAGCGCCGATCGTCGCGTCGGACGCCTTGACGGGGCCGCCCTTCCAGCCCAACGTCACGTCACCCGTGATCGTATTGTCACCCGAAATGTTTCGGATCGCGCCACCACCACTCCCGAGCCCGTTGATGTAGAGTCGCTCGGCGATCGAGACGTTCTCTGCGAGTCCCAGCGATCCGCTTCCGTATACGAACGTGGCGTTGTTGGCGCCCGTTGCGCCCAGTGCAGTGTCGCTCTCGACTTGCAGGCTTCCGTCATTGATGAACGTGCGTGCGACATAAGTACTACTGCCAGTCAACGTAAGGGTCGACGAGCCGCTTTTGGTGAGTCGACTGGCGCTGTTTGGATTGAATGAACCGCTGGCCTTGCCGCCCGTGATGCGACCCCCGAAAGTCGAGTCACCTCCGGTGCCTGTGATCTCGAACAAATTGGGGCGAGCATTCAGGCGTAGCTCGCCGGCCGACCCCGATACGCTGCTCAGTCGCACAATTCGTCTATTTCCCTGGACCAACACGCCATCGGATTCAAGCGTCGCATCGAGAGCTTGTGCGGCACTCATCGGGCGGTTGATGTTGAGCACCGCGCTGCCCGCTGTGCCATTGCCGTCGCCGATAGAAACTCGAGAAGTTGCGGGAATCGTACCGCTGGCGTTGTAGTTCAGAGCGCCGTCGTTGATCAGGGTATCACCCGTGTAACTCGCCGCGACCCCAATTCGTGTCAGAGCCCCGGCGCCGTCCTTCGTCAGGCCACCCGTCCCAGCAATCTTCAGATTCCTGATGAAAGTCGTTCCACTCTGGATCACGAATACTTGATCGGGACTTGCGCCGCTAACCACCGGGCCATTAGCGCCGGAACCAACGATATTGATCGTGCCACTGGAATTGTTGAGCGATGGCAGTTGGCTCGTCAGTGAAATCGTCGAGTTTGCAGGCAGGTTGAATCGGATGTTGTGCGTACCGGCGCCTGCTAAGTTGGCTTGGTTGATCGCCCAGCGTAGCGTGCCTGCTGATCCGTCGTCCGCCGTACTGGTGACCCGGAACGTTTTGGCCTCAACGTTGGAGGTCGGCAACGCGAGCGTCAGCAAGAGTGCCGCGACATGCGACCAACCTCGCCGTCCTGGAACTGACTCCGGCCGTGTGGGGTTGGACAGTGCAAACATCGTGCGAGACTCTGATATGGCTTGGGATCATCGGGTTACGCGACAAGGCTCGCAAAACGGAACCGCCCTGATGATCTTGCAACGGCGTTACCAGGCTTGACTGGATGATTGAAAGCGAGCTTGCCGAAAGAACCTTTGCACTTTGCGGCATGTTCACTTACGGTCGGTTGATCCGTCTGGACCCACTTAGGGGAAACGCCACAGACGAATCACACGCTACAACCCTGATAACCGTCGATCACCTTTCGGGGCCGAAGAGGGCAGGCTGTTCAGCGTTAGCCTGTTGATGGCAGAGGTGGGCAGAATGATGATGGGCAGAATGATAGGAGAAAGGCTTGTCGCCAGGCAATTTCGACTCATCGCGATGCAAGCGTCGTCATTCTGCCCGGCATCATTCTGCCAACATCGCCTCTGGTCTTTCCCAACGGCATTGCGGAATCCTCGCGATGGTTCGCGGGTTGGCTGTGGCCAATCCCGCGAATCGAACTTGCTCTGCGCTGGTGGCTATTTCGGTGGCGTGAATTTGGGAGCCGAGGGGCCGGGCGTGTCGTCCTCTTCGTCTGCCGATTTCTTTGCAATCGGTTCATCCAAGGACGACAGGGTCTTCTTGGCCTCGTACTCCGCCATCCGAAATTGCTGCTGGACTTCATTGAGCCCGCGGCGAAACTCGCGATAGCTGCCTCCGAGCTTGCGCACGACATCAGGCAGATTTCCTCCGAAGAGGATCACCGCAATCACGCCGATCACCACCAATTCAAACGGACTGAGCCCGAACATCCTCAGTTCTTCTCGTCTTTGGGCGGAGCCTGCTCGTCGTCAACGGCGGTCTCGTTCATGCCGCGCTTGAACTCGTTGGTGCTGCGTCCGAGATTCCGCATCAGATTGGGGAGCTTCGAACCGCCAAAAAGCAGCAAGACGATCAGGGCGATCACCACCAATTCCGGCAATCCCGGCGCACCGATAAAGCCCAAGGGAAGGCAATTCAAAATCATAGGTTCACTCTCGCAAAGAGGTTCTGAAAGGAGAACCCCTGACGCATGACCGGCGAAAGCGGGTAGGTCGAACGGCAGCGATCGATCGCTAACCGAACACCTCCTGAACCGATGTGTCGGGGGGATAGGAGTGCGGGGCACTGCCAACGCACACCGCTATTTTATTGGGTCTCGACGGTTCGTCAAAGGGATCGCAGCGATTCACCGGAGCAGCCAGCCCAAAAAATACGGAACCGGGCCAGGCAACGAGGCAGGTTTTGCGGCCCAGGCTCTTGACTTTCGGACTCGCCTTCGCCACACTGGGGCTTGATGAGATTGGTTCTCAATATCGAAAGCAGAGCCTTGACAACCCTCGACCAACTAAAGCCCGGCCAACGTGCTGCCATCGTCCGCATTGACGGAATCGACGGCATCGCCGCTCGTCTCCGTGAAATGGGGTTCGTTCCCGGAGAGCCAGTGGAATACCTCCGCTGTGCCCCGTTTGGCGGACCGGTGAAGTGTGCGATCCACGGCTCACGGATCGCCGTCCGCGGTGGGGAAGCTCGACGCGTCATGGTCGAGCCTGTTGTTGGCTAGCCCTCCCGTTCCAAGCCCTCCCCTATCCAGTTTGACGGTTCTCCGCCGAACCGCCCTGTGACTATGACGTCACCAACCAAAGCACCTGTTGCGACCTCGCGCGTCGCGTTGGTTGGGAACCCGAACACGGGCAAGAGCACGCTGTTCAATGCGCTCGCCGGGATGCATGTGCGAACTGGGCAATTACCCAGGGGTGACGATCGAGAAAAAGATTGGTCGCTGCAACCTTGGTGGCCGGAGCATTGACCTGGTCGATCTTCCCGGAACCTACTCGCTGGCGCCACGCTCGCCTGATGAGCTGGCGGCCGTGGAGGTGTTGACCGATGATTTACCGAGTGAACCGCCGGTCGAGCTGATCGTTTGCGTGGTCAACGCGATGATGTTGCAGCGCAACCTGTTCCTGGTCAGTCAGCTCTTGGAACTGGGCAAGCCGCTGGTGATCGCGTTGAACATGATCGATTCAGCCCGCGGACGAGGTGTTTCGATTGACGTCGATCGGCTGTCGTCGCAACTGGGAGTCCCCATCGTCAGCACCAGCGCCTCGAAGCGAGAGGGTATCGACGAACTGAAGCAGGCGATCAAGCGACAGTTGGAGAGTCCGGCTGACGCAAAGCGGGATCGCGTCCTGCCTGAGTCGTTTTACCAAGTTCGAGATGGCTTTCGCCAATCGCTGGAAGAGCGGGCAACCAACGAGTCGGCAGGCGAAGCAGCAGCTGGGCCAGCCGAGCGTGAATCGACTTCGAGAAATGGTCGAACCGCTCAAGACGAATGTCCATTGCCCGACGATTATTTGATCGAGCGGATGTTATTGGATCGTGGAGGCGAATCGGAGCGCCGCATCCTTGGACAGTTGGGATCCGAAGCGCGGCGGTCGCTCGAAAGGTGGCGTGAGAAGCTGGCATCCGAGGTCGGCGATCCGGTCGACATGGAATGCAACGCTCGCTACGCGTGGGCCAAACAAAAGCTAGCTGGGGTGCTGGGAGGCGAATCGAACGATCGTTCCAGCACGACCGATCGTCTGGATCAAGTTCTGACGCACCGGTTGTTGGGACCGATCTGTTTTATCGTGGTCATGTTCTTTGTGTTCCAGTCGATTTACTCCGTCGCCTCGTGGCCGATGGATCGAATCGACGAGGCGACATCGTTCCTCTCGGAGGCCGTCGCCGCACAAATGAGCCCGGGTATGCTGCGAAGCTTGATCACCGATGGGGTGATCGCGGGGGTTGGAGGCGTCTTGATCTTCCTGCCTCAGATCGCCCTGCTGTTCCTTTTTCTGGCGTTGTTGGAAGATTGCGGATACATGGCCCGGGCTTCGTTCCTGGTCGATCGGGTGATGACGGCGTTCGGCCTGAGTGGTAAGTCGTTCCTGCCCATGATGAGCTCGTTTGCCTGTGCGGTACCCGGCGTGATGGCGACTCGGGTGATCGAAAACCGGCGCGACCGCTTCGCGACGATCATGGTTGCACCCCTGATGAGCTGCAGCGCCCGATTGCCGGTGTACCTGCTGTTGATCGCCGCATTCATACCGACCACGAGTTATTTAGGCGGATGGTTGTCGCTGCCGGCCCTGGTGTTGATGTCGATGTATGCAGTCGGGGTGGTGGTAGCGATTCCGGTGTCACTGATCTTGAAGGGAACGATCCTTCGTGGTGAGGTCGCACCGTTCGTGCTGGAGTTGCCCGAATACAAAGTGCCATCGACCAGCGTTGTCTTGTCACGGGTCTGGGAAGCGAGTCGTGCGTTTGTGGTACGAGCCGGTACGTTGATCTTTGCCGCGACGATCGTGATCTGGTTTGCCGGCTATTGGCCCGGCGATCATACGCGACAGTACGAGTTGCAGGCTCGCGTCGACGCGATGGCAGGAAGGCGACGACGCGGAGTTCGAGACGCTTGTCTCGGAGCTGCGGTCCGAGCGAGCTCAGTTGTTGGAAGGGAGCGCTGCTGGGCCGCATCGGACACGCGATCGAGCCGGTGGTGGCACCGTTGGGTTGGGATTGGAAGATTGGTGTGGGCGCGGTGGCCAGCTTTCCTGCTCGCGAGGTGATCATTGCCACGCTCGGCACGATCTACAGCCTCGATGGCAACGAAGACGAGGAAGGGCTGATCGGCGCGATTCGAGCTTCGACTTATCCCGACGGGACTCCGGTTTACAGCATTCCAGTGGCCCTTTCGATCATGGTGTTTTTTGCTCTCTGTGCTCAGTGCGTGAGCACCTTGTTTGTGATTCAGCGAGAAACCAATTCATGGCTGTGGCCGGTCCTGAGTTTTACATACATGACGGTACTGGCCTATCTGGGGGCGTTGGTCACGTATCAGGTGGGCACCCGTTTCTTTTAGATTCTGTCACCGAACTGTACGATGGGCTTCCAAGCCCGTCGTACTTCGTGCGATCCGTCGTTTTAGGAAAGATGCTCCCGTGGATTGGCAATCAATCGTCGCAATGCTCGCTGTGGTCGCCGCAGCCGCATGGCTCTGCCGACGGGCGTGGCGAATCTGGCGGCGAGCGCTCCGCGGAGGAAAGGTTTCCGACTGTGCCCATTGCCCGCGGCCGACCGAAACCACCAAGACGACGCCGCTGGTTCAGCTGGGCAAAAGTCCGGACAGACGTGAGAACGCGTCGGGAACGGGCTCTTCCTAGATGGGTCGAGGAGCGTCAGTTGGAGATCTGGTGGGTCATCGTCGCTGACGCTCCTCGACCCACCCTACCAAAACTACAAAGCGAGCTCGCGCGTGAAGTCCCGATTGTTCGAATACGTTGTCGAGGCGGTGCGAAGTCCGAGCGAGCAGCTTTCTCGCGGGCAGCAGTTTGTTCGCCGAAGTTGGGAGCTGGCGTTGTACTGTTGGCGCCAGCTGCAGTATCACCGCGCCGAAGGCATGGCCGCCGAATTGACCTATCGAACGGTCTTTTCGCTGATCCCGGTGGTGGTGCTCGGCTTGGTCATGTTTCGGATCTTTGGCGGCCTCGAGGACGTTCAGACCAAGGTCGAGTATCAGCTCTATTCGTTCTTTGGGCGTCCCCGAAGTTCCTGACGCCTATCTGTCGCCCACGGAACGAGCTACAGCGGACACGGAAACAGGACAACGAGCAGACTGATACCGAGTTGGTCGTCACGAAGAACCTAACCGAAAAGGGGTCTGACGATGGCGAGGAACCCACGACTGCGGAACTGGGCACTGCTCAAGCACTGGAAACTGCGCAAGCTGACGGCGGCTCGCCTGATGACATTTCCGATGGTGAACCACAGATCGCCGGATCCAACTCCGACGAGACCCAGGACGCAACGATCAAGGCGGCCATCGAGGAATCCAAACGCGAGGCACGAGCCAGCATCCGCCGGAATCTGCATGAGGTGACATCGAAGGTGTCGTCCATCGACTTCAAGTCAATCGGCGTTTTTGGTTTGCTGCTGTTCATCTACGCGGCGGTCGCACTCGCTGATTCGACGGAGCATCTGTTCAATCGGATCTACGATGCGCCCACACAGCGCCCCGTGCACCTTCGCGTTGCCATTCACTGGTCGATCATCACTCTGGGCAGCGGTCTGTTGGCGATGAGTCTCTATATGTCAGGCCAAGTGATCGAATGGACGGGGACGGTCGGTGCAGACTCGACGACGCGATTAGTCTTGACCCACGTGCTTTCCATATCGGCGAGCTGGGTACTAATGTTCTTGCTCTATGCCTTGATGCCCAATACTCATGTTTCGGTGCGGGCCGCGGTGATCGGGTCGCTGGTTGGCGCACTTCTCTGGGAGGCTGCCAAGTTCGGGTTTCAGATTTATGTCGTCAAAGCGGTGCCTTACTCCAATATTTATGGATCGATCGGTTTGATCCCGCTGTTCCTGTTTTGGATCTATGTGACGTGGTTGATCGTCCTGTTCGGATTGATCCTGACGTACACGTTGCAGACATTCGGCGGTCATTTGCCCAAGAAGCTGCGCGATCGGGACGGTTTGTTGCTCAATGGTGATCCCGACTGGATGTTGCCCATCATGTGTGAGGTCGGAATGGCTTTCAACGAAGGGAAACCGATCAATCAACAGAACCTGGCAGATCAGATCGGACTTGTCCAGCCGAGCTGTGCACGAGATGACTCAACAATTGATCGAAGCCGATATGTTGCGACGTGTCGCCGGGGAAGAAGATAGCCTGACGCTGGCCAGACCGGCAGAACGAATCAGCATCGTCGACATCCTCAATCTCGCGCACCACCTCCGTCCGACCAATGACCACCCCGCCTGGAAAACGTTGGCGAATCTGAAACAGGCGGAGCGGGACGCGGCCATTGGCAAGACGCTTGCCGATCTCGTCGTTTAAGCAGGGCGATGAGCGAGATTTCAGAAATGAGATCGGCTCGTGAAAGATTGGTCAGACTAGAAAGCCGAACGTACGTCGGCCTTTCCAGGCTGACTTTCTTCCCGAAAGGGGATCTGTCAAATTTTCGAAGGCCCTAGTCGATCGCTGCCTGTCGCTTGCTAACAGCCGCGAGACGTCGGCGGCGACCCCAGATATCACCGCTGCTGGTCAAGTGATATCCCTGACACCGCTTGCAGAAGTAGACACGGCGGGGTTGTTCCTTCGATCGCTTGGCCCAATAAACCTGCTGGAGGGCGATGTGCGCCGCGCGAGCCGTGGCGTATCGCTGCTTCCCGGTCTCCGAACATTCTCCGTTCATTGCTTTGCACTCCGTTACCGTGAGCATGTGACGGTGACTGTATCGCATATCTGGTTTTCGATGAAGCTCGGAATTCCAATCCTTTGACAGCAGCATTGCGGCTGCCAATCGAAAGTCGAACACTGGGCTCGCGCTCTCCGCTCAATCCGCCACTGCGCAATTCCGCGGTACTTGTTGGAGACTTCTGCCGATTCCGAAGGCTGCGAGTCCACCGATGAGCATGGCGATGGGCAGAAAGATGGGAGTCGCAAGTAGTAGCAACCCGAGTCCAATATTCGCTCCACCCCCGGTGTAGTTCGCCGATGCATACAGGAGCGCCCCGTACGGCAAGGCAACGGCGAGCAAGCTTCCGGCGGCGGCACCGAGCGTCACATGGACCGGCACACGTGGAAACAATCCCATGACCGCCAAGAGCACGAACGGGGCGCCAGGGAGGATTCCCCAGTAAAGGATCGGACCATCGGGTTGTCCGAATTGGTACGCCCAGGCGGAAGCTGCAAGACCCACAACCGTCAGAGAGAGAAACACCAGGAGCCGGACGAACACGGCCAAACCGGACCTACCGCGACCGCTGTCTTTCGTCGAGCGGTCCATTGAGTTCGACGCTTCGGACATGGTTTCGTTTGCTTGGTCGTGAGCTGGAACCCAGGAGGGGACGCGCATCACCAGGAACGCGAATCACACTGTAAACCAAGAGCCCGCGACGGCGTAATTCTTGCAAGGAACGGAACCGTGCTCAGCTGGACTCCACCACGTTACTGTAGGGCGGTCTCTCCGAGACCGTCATTCCACACGGCGTTGCCGAGTTCATCCGAGTCTCGAAAGGGTCGGCTACAGGTCGGCGTCTCAGCCGAATGTCTATCGTGATTTACGAGGTGAAGGATCCAGAGTGGCGCTGTCCAGTTAGGCAACGATTCGATCATCGCATGGCCATGGCGATGCCAATGGCGGTAGCCGCGACAGCCGCGGTAAATGCGACCAGAATCGCACCAGTCGCAATTTTCCGCCTTCGAAAAACTGCAATCAGCACCAGAACCGTGATCGACATACCCAGCATCACATAGGCGTTGCCCGTCGCCATTCCAATGAAGAAAGCAACCAGGGCGATCGCCCCAAGCAAGTCATCTCGACGTGAATCCGCATGCATGGAAGTCTCCTCGTCGAATTCGGCCGTCACACAAGTGTGATCAGCCTGCCATCGAAATTCTATCATGCCGAGACAACGAGCACCTGAAGGCTGGACGCGTGCTCTCGGGGAAGCCGCCTGCAGACGCTGACTCGGCGAGACAGTGCGTATGACTCGGCGAGACAGTGTGCACCAAGAACGCTCATTTTCCAGCGAAGCAAGTCATGTGCCGACAAGAGCGACCGTCGCGGCCCGGATCGATCATTCGCCGGATCAATCGCAAGGCATCGAGATGGATCGAGTCGCTCCAAGGACGGAGCCTTGAAGCAAAAGTGCCGCTGGCAAGGGTTAGCAAAACGCCGTTACGGGGGGCGTGATCTACGCAGAACGCAAGCAAGTCTCGACCGTCAGAAATGGGCGGGCGATTGATCGCAGCCAAGCTTCGACAGAAGGCGGCCGGAGGCGTCCTCCAAGCATGCAAGAAGCCCGCGAAGCCGGCAGATAGCGACTTCACGGGCTTCGTGATCAAGATTTCAAATGACCCCTACGGGACTCGAACCCGTGTTACCGCCGTGAAAGGGCGATGTCCTAGACCGCTAGACGAAGGGGCCGTCGAGACTGGTGCAATGGCAACTGATCGAAGTCGCCCGAACACCCGAAGGCGGGTTTGTACCCAAGACCCTATGAGTTCGTCAAGGGTTCACCCACGCGACGTCTCTACAAACAGCAAAGCTTGACGTCGCAGCAACAGAAATCAGGACACTTGGTGCGGGCAAAGAAGAGGACGAACCGGATTGAACGAGACAAACTGATCCCAATCGATCAAGACTCGACCGGTGGCGTCTCCCGATTCCAAACTTCGCTGAATCGCATCGTAGACCTCGCGGCGATGCACGGGCACCTCCCTCGGGGCTTCCACTCCGAGACGCACTTTGTCGCCTCGAATCTCAACGACAACGATCTTGATGTCGTTGTTGATGACGATGCTTTCGTTCTTTTTTCTCGATAAAACCAGCATGTTCCAGTCCTTTCCTAACCGGCCCAAAATCTTTACTTTTCGTGAGTGCCTACAGTCCCGATGCCTTGCAGGATCATGATGAAATCGGATCCTGTCTCACCGCTACGTAGGCCGGTTGTGCCTGCGAACGCTTTCCGTCGTTTTGTTCGCCGTTCCTGACACCCTCAACTCTAGGTCAAAAAGTTGGCGCGTCAAGGAAATACGGCTTGACAAGGTCGCTTTTTTGACCCTCAGAGTGGCCCCGGATGCTTCACAATCGGAAAATGCAGTCTGAATTGCTATCAACCGGACAGTTTCATGAAATCATCACGACTTCCAGGAGGTGTTCACTTGTTCACGTTTCCTTCCTGGGAAACTAAATTACTGTTCGATTAAGCGTCAGGTGTCAATTCGGTCGAACAATGCGTCAGCGGACGATCGGTCGAGGCTCGGCCCGGACAGCGAAAACGCCTCTTGATTTCGAGCTTGGTCGTGAGCCCAAGGCATGACAAGAATCTCGTTTTCGCCGATCTCGTGCTTGGATTGCGGAACCGATTTGCTTGCACCTGCGTCTTGAATACTAGGCACTGCTTCGAGCCAGATAACTTTTCTTGAACCACTGGTGACCACATGGTCCGGGCGATCAGCAATAACAACGATTCGACGATTGGCGTTCGTAGCGAGTTCACGCCGATGTTGGCGACCAAGATGCTCCCGTTGGTGCGTCGCATCGCTGAGGACATGCGGCGACTGACCGATGCAATCGCTGCCCAACGCGATCAGATTCGCGAGATCGATCAGCTTCCCGAGACGATCGAACACGTCGACTACCAGGACGAATTGTCGGACATCCGGGGATCGCTTGCTGACGACGAAAAGCGACTGGACGATTGCCGACGCGAGCTATCTTCGCTGGGCCTTGAAGCGCACGTTCCTTTCGATGGCGCGATTGACTTCCCCTCTTTTCTGAACCGCCGCCGCGTGCAGCTCTGTTGGCTACCGGAAGATGAGCGGGTCGAATACTGGCATGAAGTCGGGCAGGCGGGTAAGGATCGCAAGAAGATCGGTTCCCAAGAGTTCGGCGTCGGATCGCACAATTAGCCATTCACGCTTAGCCGCTCGGCCCTTCGGTGACACGACGCTGGAGCTTCCGCACGACGCAGGAGCCCTTGCGACGCGAACAGGCTCAGGGGGTCAGAAACACCTGAAGCGTCCGACATCCGTGGGCTCCGAGAACGAGGCTCTGTTCAATATCAGCCGTCTTGCTTGGTCCCGAGACGAAGACTCCGAATCCTGCCGCGGGTTGACCGATCTTGGCGTAAGCCTCGTGCATGTGGTGCACGATCTGGCTTCTGGACACGACGATTGCAAGGTACTGAGGAATGAACAGCAAGACGCGGTGCGGAAGGAATTCGCCGGGCACCCAGATCGCACCGTTTTCCGCGACGGGAAATGCCCCTCTCGCGATCACCCAATCCAAGGGCGCGAACGCATGGGGGTCATCGATCGTGGCGGGGTCGACGTTCCCGGCAACCGCCTCAGGGACTAACGAAACAACCTGCTTTGCCGACTTGAAAACTTCGAGGCCCGACAGGATTTCGGCGATCTGCGCGTCAGAATCGACCAGGTGTGGTTGCCCGCCGACGAACGCCGACATCTCGATAAACTTGGCGATCGGATCATCGAACCGCGTCAGCCGCGAAGCATCAATCTCGGGAAGCGGAGGCGCCTCGAGTCGGCGCGCTCGCAGTCGCTCGAGGATTGCGTTTCGGCTTTGATTGGAAGGGCTGGGCGTCATGATTGATGATGCTGATGGCGTAACCGCGTTGCTCCTGGGCGGATCACCGCTGATCTCTCCCTGGGACCGAAACGGATGAAGAAGATCGATTCTCCCGATACCAATGTCGAAAGCTCTCGCGCGGCGGTTTGGGAAGCTCGCGGGCAATCGTCCATGTGTTGAATCGATTATGGGTTACCGCGTGGGGCATCCAGCGGAGCATGGTTCGGCCCAGGTAGCCGGCCGAGGAAAACATTCTGGGATGGCAGAACAACCAGGAGGCCATTCGCATGCTCCATCGCTTGCTCAGTTGGCAGCAGTTGTTGACCGACTAATTCATTTCGCCACGCCAACAACTGGTGATGAAGCGGAATCTTGACCGGGCAGACATCGGTGCAAGATCCGCAAAGACTGCAGGCGTAGGGCAGGCTCTGGTAGCGTTTGGGGTCCCGGGTTGGGGACAGCACCGAGCCGATCGGACCGGGGACCGTCGCGTGATAACTGTGTCCGCCGCTGCGGCGATAGACGGGACAGGTATTCATGCAGGCACCGCAGCGAATGCAGTGCAGGGCCTCACGAAACTCCTTGCTTTCACGGAGCTGGGTCCGTCCGTTGTCGACCAGAACAATGTGCAGCTCGCTGGCGGAATCGCGGGGGCCATGAAAGTGCGACGTGTAGCTGGTGATGGGCTGACCGGTGGCCGACCGAGCCAGCAGTCGCGTGAAAACGGCGAGATCCTCGAACCTCGGGATCAACTTCTCGATTCCCATGCAGGCGATGTGGACACGTGGTAGCGAAACACCAAGGTCCGCGTTGCCTTCGTTGGTGCAGACGACCAGTCCACCGGTTTCGGCGATCGCAAAATTGACGCCCGTGATCCCGATCTGTCCGCCGAGAAACTTGTCGCGAAGGTGTCCGCGAGCAGCTTCGGTCAAGTATTGCGGGTCGGACGCACCCGCTTCGGTGCCAAGATGTTGATGAAAGGTCTCTCCGACTTCTTCCTTCTTGATGTGGATCGCCGGAAGCACAATGTGACTTGGTGTTTCGTGACGCAGCTGGACGATCCGCTCGCCCAAGTCGGTGTCGACGACGTCGATCCCGTTGTCTTCCAGGAAGTGGTTGAGGCCGCATTCCTCGGTCAGCATCGATTTGCTTTTGACAATTCGAGACGTGCCGTGGTCCCGCAGGATCTTCAGCACGATCGCGTTATGCTCGTCGGCGTCGGCGGCCCAGTGAACGGTTGCCCCGAGTGCCGTGGCGTTCCGCTCGAATTGCTCCAGATAGCGATCGAGGTTGGCAATCGTGTGGGTCTTGATTGCCGAAGCCATTTCGCGAAGGTATTCCCACTCCGGGACCGAGGCGGCTTGCTTGTCCCGCTTGCTGCGGACGAACCACAAAGCCTGGTCGTGCCAATGGGACCGTTGGTCGTTGGTCACAAATGGCTGTGCCGCCGTGGGATGATCGACAATCGGTAATGATCCAGAATTGGTCGCCGATGAATGCACGATTGATTACCGCTAGGGATGTGGAATGCTGGGAATGGTTCGCTGGCCACCCGGGAACGGACCACCCGCCAGGATCTGAGCAACATGGATCACTTGAATGGGCTTCTTCTCGCGGCGGATGATTCCGTCCAGATGCATCAGGCAGCTCATGTCCGCCGCGGCAATGAACTCCGACTTGGCATCAATGTGATCAGCGACTCGGTCTCGCCCCATCATCGCGGACACATCTGGTTCATTGACCGCAAAGGTGCCGCCGAAGCCACAACATTCATCCGTCCGCTGCGAGCGAACACCACTCGATGTCACGGACCAAATTCATCAACGAACGCACTTTGTCCACCCGAGGCACCATCGACTCGCTGGAGGCACCGAGTCGAAGCTCACGCAGCCCATGGCAGCTCTGATGCAGGGAAACGCGATGGGGAAAGCTGACGTCGAGGTGGTCGATCTGCAATTCATCATGCAGGTATTCACACAGCTCGAAGGTCCGCGAGGCAACGTGAGCGAACCTGGAATCCTGGGGATCAAAGAATTCACCGTAATGATGCCTCACCATCGCGGTGCAGGAACCCGATGGGCAGACGATCGTATCGTAGTCCGCAAAAATCTCGACGAGCCGTTTTGCCACCGGAGCGGTATCCGCAGCTGCACCCGGTATTCGCCATCGGTTGACCGCAACAAGTTTGCCCCGCGGGGTATTCGACCTCGACCCCCAACCGCTCCAGCAACTCCAGGGTGGCGATTGCGACCTCGGGAAAGAACTGGTCGATGTAACAGGGAACGAAGAGAGCAACCGTCATACGTGAAAATTCGACACAGTGGGCGGAGTGAGGAGTAAATCGGGGACCGGTCGCAGTATAGCGATTTTGTCCGAGGAGTCGTCTCCCCCCCTGGCAATCCTCTCCTGCACGGCGAACGCATTTTCCATGATGGACGCGATACGGTTCGGGAGCCAGCGTTCGGGAGCAAGGGTTCGGGAGCAACGGCTCGGGAGCAATGGCTCGGGAGCAACGGCTCAAGGGTCAGCCTGGAAAGGCCGACGTACGTTGGGCTTTCCAGCCTGACCGATTGCAATCACCAAGAAAGCGACGGATCCCGGGAGTTACTCAGTCGTCGTCAATCCGCTAATCTTTTTGGCAAACAACCACCTCGGTCTCGGCTGACTTCTCAGCCTTAAGAATGGGAATGTCCTAGCCGGACAGCGAACCCTCCATGTTTGTGCATAAGAATAAGATCGCGGACGACGATCGCCCGAATATCATCTTCATCATCACGGATCAGCAGCGGTATGACACGATTGCCGCACTCGGATTTCCCCACGTCGACACTCCCCACTTGGATCGTTTGGTTCGCGAAGGGATCACGTTCAACCAGTGTCACGTCACCGCCGCGTCGTGCGCCGCCGCTCGGGCGAGTCTTTTCAAGGGCTATTATCCGCACACCACCGGCATCCTCAAGAATGCCGACACGTGGCGGCGCAGCTGGGTCGAGCGGTTGAACGACTCGGGATACTACTGCACCAATATCGGCAAGATGCATACCTGGCCGTATCAGACCGAGCTTGGCTTCCACGAGCGATTTGTCGTCGAGAACAAGGATCGGTATCTCGAGGGTAGGTATTACTTTGATGAATGGGATCGGGCCCTTCGTTATCGTGGCCTGGTCAAGCAGCAACGAGAGTTCTATCGCAAACGGGATGACTATCGCTCAGCATTGGGCGCGTTTCGAATGGGAGCTCCCCGAAGACACCCACCCTGATTTCTTTGTCGGTGACATGGCAGTCTGGTGGATCGATCAAAAACCGAAGATGGGCCCGCTGTTCCTGCAAATCGGCTTTCCTGGACCGCATCCTCCTTATGACCCGGTGCCTCGCTACGCACAACGCCTACATGGAAAAGGAACTTCCGCTGCTTCCCGTGACACAGGAAGAATTGGACAACCAGCCCCCGGCGCTCAAAGAGCTCCGCCAGCACAACTTCGAGGTCGATCACGATTCGGTGGTGATGGACCTGAATCCGTCACCCCAGCAGCGACATCGGCAACGCGCCTATTACCTCGCCAACGTGACCATGATCGACCAGAAAGTGGGCGAGATCATGTCGGCACTGGATCGCAATGGCTACCTGGAGAATTCGATTGTGATTTTCACCAGCGACCACGGTGATTGCTTGACCGATCACGGGCACAGCCAGAAATGGACGATGTATGAGCAGATCACTCGAGTTCCACTGATCATTTGGGCGCCGGAACGTTTTGGGGACCCGCGTCGGGTGGATGCATTGGTGCAGCAGATGGACCTTGGCCCCACGATTCTCGATTGGGCGGGCATTGATGTGCCGCACGATTGGGAGGCCCGCACGCTATCACCGGCTCTGGACGCTTCCGAGCGAGTTTCCGGGGCGTGACTACGTCTACTGCGAGCAATCTCGCGACGCGGTCCTGACCGGATGCGAGTTCATGACCATGGTGCGAGACCGGACCCACAAGTTGGTGCATTTTCTGGACGAACCCCATGGACAGCTCTTTGACCTGGTAGTCGGATCCCGGACGAGTTGGTGAATCTCTGGGATCAGCCGTCCGCAGCCTGCGTCAAGGAGCAATTGCTTGCCGAGCTTCGCGAATGGCGGATTCGCAGCGGCCTCCAGACCAAGGATTGGTCGAGTGACTGGCGTTAACAGGTTTCTCAGAAACTCTTACGATAGGTGCATTCCGAAAGGACATGGCCGCCCGGCGGGTTCCCCGTATTGGTATCGCTGAAGCGTTCGTCCCCAATTCCTTCACTCCATTCTTCTTCCAACGAGTTTCGAAGCCGTGATCAAAAGTTATCCCGTGAGCGTGGTTTGTTTCTTGCTACTTGGGCTCGTTGCGGCTGTGGTGGTCGCGAACGAAAAAGAGTCAGCGGACTCGGCCGGCGAAGCAACCTCGACGGACAAAGTCTCTGGCGTCGATCAGTCGCTGTTCAGTGACGCCGTCAAGCCGGGCGAGAACTTCTACTTGTACGCCAACGAGAAGTGGCTCGAAAACACCGAGATCCCGGCGGACAAATCAAACTACGGGATCTTCACCGTGCTTGCGGATGAAGCGGACGAACAGGTCCGTGCACTGATCGAGCAGGCCGCTGCGGAAAAGGGTGAGCCCGGCTCGGCGGCTCAGAAAGTAGGTGACCTCTACGGATCGGTTCTCAACCTCGAAGCCCGCAATGCCGCCGGCGTCGCTCCACTTCAGGACTTGTTACGCCTGATCAATGGGATCACTTCACATCGTGACGCTGCGGCGGTCATCGGCTCGCTGGCGCGGAGCGGCGTCTACACGCCACTGGCGGCTTACGTGAGTGTCGACGCCCGCGATAGCGACAACTACGCCGTGTACGTAACGCAATCGGGACTCACCCTGCCGGACCGCGAATACTACGTTGACGACGACAATGAGCGTTTCGTCGAACTGCGCGGGGAACTGCGAATTTACATCGCCGACATGCTGACTTTTCTCGGTGTTCCCAATCCAGCCCGCGCTGCGGACGAGATCTTCCAAATCGAAACCGAGATCGCCAAGAATCACTGGACCAAGACGGAGAACCGAGACCCGATCAAAACCTACAACAAACTCTCGACGGCGGAACTTGTTGATTCGCTCGAAGGCTTTGACTGGCAGGCTTATGCCGACCACTGCGGGATCAGCGGACAATCGGACATTGTGGTCCGTCAACCGAGCTACCTGGAGGCGATGGCAAAGCTGGTTGGACAGACCGATCTCGAAACCTTGAAGAACTACCTGCGATTTCAGTTGATCGACCAGTACGCTGATAGCTTGAGCGAAGAAATCGAAAAACGCTCGTTCGATTTTCACAGCACGGCCGTCCGGGGCGTCGACGAGCAAGAGCCTTTGTGGAAGCGCGGCGTCGGAGTGACCAGCGGCACCCTGGGTGAATTGGTGGGGCAGCTTTATGTTGAAGAACATTTCCGACCGGAGGCCAAAGCTCGCATGATCGAGCTCGTCAAGAATCTCGAACGCGCGTTTGCGAAACGTGTCGAATCACGCGACTGGATGGAAGAAGGGACCAAGATCGAGGCTCTGCAAAAACTCTCCAAGTTCACCACCAAGATCGGCTATCCCGACCAGTGGAAGGACTATTCAGAGCTTTCGATTGATTCGCCGGTCCTTGCAACCAATTTGATTGCCTCGGCCGAGTTCGAAACCAATCGCGACTTGAAGAAACTCGGCGGACCGATCGATCGAAGCGAATGGCACATGACACCTCAAACTGTCAACGCCTACTACAACCCAACGATGAATGAAATTGTCTTTCCGGCCGCGATCTTGCAGCCGCCGTTCTTCGACATGCAAGCCGACGATGCGGCGAATTACGGCGGCATCGGAGCCGTGATCGGCCACGAGCTGAGTCACGGGTTCGACGACAAGGGAAGCAAGTACGATGGCACGGGCAATCTTCGCATGTGGTGGACCGAACGGGATCGAGAGGAGTTCGAACGACGCGCCCAAGGACTCGTTGACCAGTACAGCAAGTACGAACCGATTGAAGGAAACTATGTGAACGGCGAACTGACGCTCGGAGAAAACATCGGTGACCTGGGTGGCATGAGCGTCGCTTACGAAGCGTACCGGTTGTCGCTTGATGGTGCCGAGCCGCCCGTGATCGATGGGCTGACCGGCGACCAACGTTTTTTCCTCGGATGGGCTCAGATTTGGCGACGCCTCTATCGAGAGCGAGAATTGCTGGACCGATTGATTACCGATCCGCACAGTCCCAGCGAGTATCGAGCCAACGGTGTGGTTCGCAACATGGATGCCTGGTACGACGCCTTTGATGTCGGTCCCGACGCTCCGCAATTTTTGAAACCAGAGGATCGCGTGCGGATCTGGTAGAGAGGCATTACCGTTCGTTCAGGCTCCAGTCGTAGTCGAGAAAATCGACGCGAACGGAATTGGCCTTGGCTGCCTCCATCGCGGTCGGATCTGGCAGCCAAGGCGCGATTCTGGCGAGGCGTTGCCGCTGGTCCGATCCGAAATCTTCGCCGAACCAATCCAAGATGGACGACGCCAGGAAACGATGGTTGTTGGCGTCGTACTGGAAATTGTCTCGTCGCCCAAAAAAATCCTTGGCGTTGGTTTCCAGTTGCTGGTCGACGAGGTTGGGCACGTAGGCCTGGTCCAACAGTCGTGGGCAGCCTTTCGACGCACAAACGATCGCGAAATGAATGCGAGGCTCGTTCATTTTTCGCAGCACCTCGTGTTCGATTTGATCGAGCGAATAGGGCCGACCGCCCACGTAAAGTTGCAGGTGCTTCCAGATGTTGTAACCCCACAGCTTCGCCGTGTGCTTGCGAATACTTGTCGTGGGATACTCTCGTAGGATCCCGCGGATGGTGACGGCATTGTAGGCATTGATCCAGAACGCAAGACGTGCCTCGCGAGTTGCCTGTGTCGCGGGATCGCCAGAGGAGAGACGCACCAGGTAATCATCAAGCAGCCTGACATCGTCCGCGCTGGCTTTCCAGTCGCGATAGTTGACGCGGCCGTCTTGATCCACGTACCTCGCCAGCAGATCGTTCCACGTCGAATGGTCCACCGTCTCGATCGACTGACGCGGGGTGGACTGCTTGCCAAGGTAGACGACGTCGGCGGCCGGACTGCCCTGCGCAGCGGCCGTCGTCAGCAACAGCATGAACGCCCGTGCTGCAAAGGCCTGAATTCGGTCTTGCATGGATTTCCTTTCGTGTTCTTTCCTGATGAAGCGTTCCGACCGGGAATGTTCAAGGAGAAAATCGTTCCGCCACGCTCGTCGAGCGGTGGTCAAATCGAGCGAAAGGCGATTCTACTGTAGTACCGTTTCAGGTTCCTGCGCAATCCGTCCGGTGTGTAATCTCGGTTCCATCATGACAAGTGCTCCGCCGACCAGTTCCGAAGAACGAGACGCCCAAGACAATGCTCCGGCAGTGGATCGTTCGTTGTCGCGGCGTTTTGCCAAGCCAGCGATGCTGCTCGGATTGGTTGCGATGGCGGTCATCCTGTGGCTGACGCTGGGAGACTACGTCACGCTTGGATTACCTTTCGACCAAGGAGGCGGAGCTGCGTGCCTTTCAGGCCGACCACGCTTGGCTGGTCTATGGGGCGGCCTTCCTGATTTACGTCGCGATGGCTGGTCTGTCGCTCCCTGGGGCAGCCGCCTTGTCGCTCGTGTATGCGTGGTACTTCGGCTTCATTCGGGGTGTGATCTTGGTGAGCTTTGCCTCAACGGCTGGCGCAACGGTCGCGTTTCTGCTGAGCCGACACTTCTTTCGTGATGCGGTGCTGACCAGGTTCGGTTCCCGGCTTGAGTCGTTCAATGAGCACCTCGAGCGGGATGGGGCATTCTATCTGCTGTGGCTACGGCTGGTGCCACTGGTTCCCTTCTTCGTGATCAACCTGGTGATGGGGCTGACGCCGCTGCGAACACGCACGTATTGGTGGGTCAGCCAGTTGGGGATGCTTCCCGGCACGATGGTGTATGTGTACGCGGGGTCTCGCGTGCCCAGTTTGGTCGAGCTTTCGGAGAACGGAATTTCGTCCGTGTTGTCGCCTGGGCAACTGCTTCAGTTGGCGATTGCTTTCGGTTTGCTAGGGGCTTTTCCGCTCATCATCAAGCAGCTCATCGGGCGACGGGCGTCAGGCGGGAAGTTGCGTCCGATGGATTGAAAGTCGGGGCAGTGGCGTTGGGCTGAGGACCTGCGGTCGCCAGGTCGAAGGAAGGATATGGAGACCCTTCCCAGCTGCTACAATGGCTCAGCCCGTCCGATGGGTCGGGAGCGCGCCGGAAGCCACTCCTCGCGACGTCGCGGCTACGGGTGCACTCGTCTGACAGCCATGTTTACAACGCCATTCGATCAAGGAAAGCCGCCGCTTATGTCGCAGGAAGCGTTCGAAACATCACGGTTGCTCCGTGAGAACATCGGGCAGGTGGTTCTGGGCAAGCCGGAAGTGGTCCAGATGATCGTCATTTCACTGCTGGCGGGTGAGCATGTCTTGCTGGAGGACGTTCCCGGTGTCGGCAAGACGCTTGCTGCCAAAGCATTGGCGCTGAGCATTGAAGGCAGTTTTGCTCGGCTGCAATTCACGCCAGACCTGTTACCGAGTGACATCACCGGGAACGTGATCTATCGGAGCGACTCACGCGAGTTTGAGTTCAGCCCCGGGCCGATCTTCAACAACGTTATTTTGGCCGACGAAATCAACCGAGCCCCACCCAGGACGCAGTCCGCTCTGCTTGAGGCGATGAGTGAGGGACGCGTGTCAATCGATGGGATCACACACCAATTGCCAAAGCCTTTCATTGTCGTGGCAACTCAGAATCCCTTTGAATTTGAAGGGACCTATGCTCTCCCGGAAAGTCAGCTGGATCGGTTCCTGTTGCGCACCTCGATCGGATACCCCAGCCGGCAGATTGAGCAGCAGGTCATGTTGACACACCGCATGGGGGAACCGGTCGATGAGCTGAAGCCGGTGGTTACCGTCGATGCAATCCGAGTCGCGCAGCAGGCGGTGCGATCGGTTCAGTTTGATGAGAGCCTCGTCGACTATCTATTGGATATTGTGGAGGCAACGCGGCAGCATGATGGCTTCCAAGTTGGCGTCAGTACTCGCGGGGCCCTCAGTTTTTATCGTGCGTGTCAGGCCAGAGCGATCACCGAGTCACGCGAATATGTCACGCCGGACGATGTCAAACTGCTGGCGGTTCCTTCGCTCGCTCACCGGGTACTTCCCGAAGGGATTTTTCAAGGTGCGAGTCGGGAATCGGTCGAGACCCAGCTCCGTGATTTATTGCAGCAGGTGTCGGTCCCGGTTTGAGTGAAAGCTTGGTCGCTTGAAGGTTGGAATCTCGAACAGAGGGGGGAACGACGATTGGGTGGTTATCGCCAAAGTGAACCAAGGCGTCGCCAAAGGCTGACACGGCTTGGATTTCACTTTTTATTCGTCGGAACCTTCGCAATGCTTGGCGGTGCGCTGCGCGGCTTCAATTTGCTGCTTGTACTGGCAGGACTGTTGATTGGTGCCTTGATCATCCAGTGGCGCTGGTCGCGTCGCAGCATTGAGGCGATCGGGGTGCAGCGGCGATTACCCACCGAATCCTTTGCCGGACGCCCCTTTCGCGTTCGCTACCTGCTGCACAACCATAGTCGGTTCATGCCGGTGTGGATGATTCGGGTGGAGGACCAAATCGCGTCGGCGGAGCAGGATATCAAGGCCGTTGCCGTGTGTGGCGCCGGAGTTGTCGCTGCGGGCCGTACTGTGGTAGCCCCATGCGACTGCTTGATTTTGCGTCGTGGGCGGTATCGATTTGGTCCGACGCGATTGATGACGACGTTTCCCTTTTCGCTCTTTAGCTCACAAAAGAGCTTCGATTCGCTGGTTGAGTTCCACGTCTTTCCGAGAATCGTGTCGCTTCACGCCCGATGGCGTCAGCATTTGCGTAGCCGAACCGGAGGCGTTTCCACGACGGCGCGTCGCAACGGACCGGTTGAAGGCGATTTCTTTGGACTCCGCGAGTGGCAGACAGGAGATAGTCCGAAGTGGATCCACTGGCGCACCACCGCACGGATCAACCAATTAGCGGTGCGTCAGTTCGAACAGCAGCGCCGCTTCGATACTTGCGTTCTGGTGGACGCGTTTGCGGCCGATGCCCAGGATTCGGAAGCGGCCGAGGCAGCGATCAGCCTGGCAGCAACGTTTCTCGTCCATCTGGTCGGATCGCCATCAAATCAAATTGTCTTGGCGGTCGCTGGCAAGCAGGGCGATGCTGTCATCGGCGGTGGATCCGACCAGGGGAAACGAAGGATGCTGGGGTTGCTCGCCGAACTTGCAACAACGGCGAAGCCAAGGCTTGGCGAAGCAGCAGAGAAAGCGATGCGGATGGTGGGATACACGCAAGACTTGATCGTGGTCAGCCCTCGCTCCATGCAATCCGTCAAGATTGCCGACCCAGATTTTGTAGCGGCGATTGCGCCTTGGCTGCGCCGCGGATCCCTTTGTTGGATCGACGTGTCGACCGATCTCGCGGCCTGGGTCGTTCAAGAAGCGGCCGCGGCCGGATCGTTGTCCCTCGAAAAGGCACAAGCTGCATCCGCCGAACCCAAGAAGGAGGCATAAGGTGGCCTCGCGAGATTCGATCGATCTTTCGGCGGATTCCCGTCGGATTGCCATCCGGCTGAAATTCTATTTCGCCGCACTGACATGTCTGGGCGGACTGGTTCTCTCAGCTGGAACGGACAACAGCTCGGTACCGATTGTCGCAGTCTTTTTTGCAATCTTCGGCTTCATCTTTGTTGACTGGTTGGAGTTGTTCGCATTGCCTCCGATCGCGGCGTATGCGGCGATGGCAGTTGCAGCACTTTTTTGCGTCAGCGACTTCATTGAAATGGCCGAGCCGGGTAATCATCAGATGATTGCCGTAGCGCAACTGCTAGTCCTTGTTCAGGCGATCTTGATGCTGCAGCGAAAGTCGCGTCGGATCTTTGAACAACTTGGCGTGTTTTGCTTACTGGAGCTGATTGTCGCAGCGGTTTTCAATAGCGCAATCAGCTACGGCTTCCTGTTGATACCGATGGCCGTGATCGGGGCGTGGGCGTTGAGTTTATTGACGGCTCTGTCAGCACGAGAAGGGCTCACAGAGTTCGGGGAATTGGAAAGCCACGACGAAAAAGTTGGCCGAACGGAGCCACATCAACGGCCGATGATTTCGGTCTCGGCTCCAGAATCTTGGGCGTCGCTGAGCCGGTATGCACTACGACTGCCACGCATTGCGATGCTCACATTTGCTCCAGCAGTCATCCTGGTCGGCGCGATCTTTTTTTACGCGCTGCCTCGGACGACGGATGCGGCGCGAGTGGAGAGCCGAGGCAACGCGCTCGTCGGATTCTCCGATGAATTGCATCTTGAGCAGATCGGTCAGATGATGAAGAGTACTCGGGCAGCAGTTCGAGTGTACCTCTCGGATCGAGCGACCGGTTCTCCCTATCTACTAATGGGCGGCGTCTATCTGCGTGGGAAGGTTTTGGAACGCTATGCAGTGAGAGCGTCTGGCGATCGTAATGTCGCCATTTGGAGTTCGGCACCAGTTGGTTCGATCTCCGAGGCCCAACAGTTGCCGTTGGAATATTTCCCCGTGCAGAGCTCGGATCAGAATTTCTACGACAACGTCAACGCCAAAGTGATTTGCGAGGCGACGCGGAGCCGTTCCTTGTTTGCCATCGCGCCGTATTACCGTGATCGGACAAACCCCGAGTTGTTTCACTATTCCGAACTTTGGACATTGGCTCGAAGCTATGAAGACGATTGGGTCTATCCGCGGACTGAATATTATTTTGGCACGCACGCCTTTCGTTCGGGAATTCAGTCGGAGCTAACGACCTATCGCGGGATTGGCGATCCGATTCAAGGTGGATTCAGTGTCGGCCGTCTCGGGCCTCGCCTGCGTCCCCTTCAAGACCAGGCGGACCAGAGACGTCAGCAGGAGTACGTTGAAGAGTTGTTGGCATTCGATATCGATGCGATGCCGACGATTGCCGAGTTGGCTTCGACGTTCGTCTTCAATGCGGCCGGCGAACGTCGCAGCGACTACGAAATCGCCAAGGCGATGGAGCGTCACTTCGTGACGGCTGGCCAATATGACTACACACTGAATCTTGATGCCGAATCGATTCCCGGAATGGATCCGATCGAGCAGTTCGTGCGAATCGACAAGCGCGGGCACTGTCAGTACTTCGCGTCTGCATTGGCGATGATGTTGCGCAGCCAAGGGATCCCGTCTCGAATGGTTGCCGGTTACAACACCGACGAATACAACGAGCTGGGGAATCACTATGTCGCCCGACAATTGCACGCGCACGCTTGGGTCGAAGCGCTGGTTGCGAGTGACCAACTGGGCGTGAATGAACGTGTATACGGTCAAACGCCCTCCGAAAACTACTGGTTACGCCTCGATCCAACACCGCCCGCCGGGCGGATTCGCGAATCGAGCGGTGGTGTCGTTCAGGTATTGGACCTGGCGCAAACCATGTGGGATGACTACGTCGTCGAAATGGATGCCGAACGTCAAGAGAGTGCGTTGATTGGCGGTGGTTCTAATCCAATGAATCGCTCGTACAAGCAGCTGATCGATCGGCTCACCGCGGCCATCGGTTCCATCCAAGCGGACCAGTTGGGCGGTGGCTCTTTGTCGGGAAACATCTTCTCTTTGCAGGCGGCGATCCTGGGTGGGCTCTTGGCACTCGTTTTCGTCATACTGCTTCGCGTGCGACCGCCTGCCTGGATACGTCGCCGACTGCGGCCGGACGAGGAAAAGACCGTTGATCAGCCAACGATCCCTTTTTACGCCGAAGTCCTTCGGCAACTGGCGCGTCTCGGCTTGGTTCGACAGGCCAGCCAGACCCCCGCCGAGTTGGCGCTGGTAGCAGCGGATCGTTTTCCGGATCTGGAGACTCAAGCCATTTCCCAGCCCCTGAAACTGCTCACTTCCACGTTCTATCAGCAGCGTTTTGGATCGTCCGAGGGCCAGTCAGACCTTGAAAAGCCCAGCTCGATCGCACATGCTCATCGGCTCGGTGCGGATTCTGAGCAGGCACAGCTGGATCGAGCGCTGGAGGAGTTGACGCAGTTTGTCGACTCGATGGTGATTCAGGCGAGCAACTCGGAGCGAGCGACGTGATTGTGACGATCGACGGTCCCGCCGGAGCGGGCAAGAGCAGCATCGCAAGAAAGGATCGCGAAACAACTTGGATTCGAGTTTCTTGATACCGGGGCGATGTATCGTGCCGTCACGCTGGGAGCGATTCGAGCCCAGATTGATTTTGACGACGTGGACGCAATGGTCCGCTATGCCAAGGGGGTCAAACTTCGCTGGGACGGCCAGCGTGTGTTTCTCAACGGGGATGACGTCAGCGACCACATTCGGACACCGACCGTGACCGACGCGATTCGGTTTGTCGCCGATTTACCGGAGGTCCGCCGGCAGCTTTCGATCTTGCAGCGAAAAATCGCAGCCGGCCGAGACATCGTGACCGAGGGTCGAGATCAGGGCTCGGAGGTCTTTCCCGACGCGGACTGCAAGATTTTCCTGACCGCGTCGCCTCAGGAACGAGCCCGTCGACGGCAACAACAACTGACCGAAGCGGGACGGCCACTCCCCCTGGAAGATATCCTGAAGGCTCAAGATCGTCGCGACGCCGAGGATCGCAGTCGGCCTGTCGGTGCGCTTCGCCCCGCCGAGGACGCCGCGGTGATTGAGAGCGACGGGATGACCAGCGATCAGGTCGTAAAGCGAGCTTTGGAGATTGTCGAGCAGGTCCGAAACCGTCGCAATTCCTCCGACGGCTCTCCGCCCATCGATGTCGAGCAGGCCACGTCGCGTCAACGCTGAAGCAGCTTGCATTCAATCACGAAGCGGTGCTGCCGAAGGCGTGGCTCCGGCGACAACACTACATGAGCTGATTGATGGAATGATTCAATCCGTTCAGCAGCCATCGAACAGCACTCTGAATTCGGTTGGAGGTCCCCAGGCTATCTCCCAGACCGGGAAGTGCCATCAGTGAAAACAACGCCAGCACAAAACCTCCGAAAACTGCGGCCGAATAGCTCGGGTCTTCATAGCGTCGACCAGCGTAGCGCAAGAGCAGCGACCGCCGAATCGGCTCGGGAGGCGTCAGGTCTCGCATTCGCCGCAGGCCCATTTGCACACGACCGTCGGGCGAATTGAAAAACCACTGCGGATGAACCTCGATGCGGGCCCCCTGATACTCCAACAGCCAGGGGCGTCCGACCTTGAGCACGCTTCCGTATTTGGGTGGTACCAGGACCGTAAAACCATCGATCGAGGTTTCCTGGACCATGGCCATCGCCTTGCGGTGACCTACTCGAATCACGGCCTTGCTCTGATCCGCTTGCACTGGGCAGCGGAAGAAGCCAGCATCTTGAGGATCGGACTTTTCGGCGCTCATTGGGGGTGAACTCGTACGAATGTGAGTGGGGATGAGAGAACTAGTTTGACTCGGAGTAGCACTCGCAGCCCCTATTACGAGACCTGTCACTTAAACATATGGAACGAATCTCCAGAATGGCGAGTACTTGCGCGATTCGCACCAGCGCGAGCATGATCCTGATCTCGAAATGGAAGTCTGTATCGATTTTTCCAAAAAGAAGGTCGAGGCGGCGTCGGAAAGAATGCCGAATGTTTCCGATCTACCTTGGCATAGCCGCTTGAGAAACCCACCGGCCCCCGCATGGAGTATCGTTGGAAGCCCTCAATCCATTCACCGAAGCCCAATCATCTGACCGGACAGGCAACGATCGAGACCATGGCAGGATCCAGTACTCCCCGCAAAACGACGACGACAAACGATGCGGCCGGAGTCCGAAGGTTGGCGATCGACCCTGTACGACGTCATTTTCGAGGCCGACACCCGTGCCGGGCGCTGGTTCGATATCGGTCTCCTGGTCGCGATCCTCGCCAGCATCTTGATCGTTTCACTGGAGACCGTGCCTGAATATCGAACTCGGCCACGTTTGATGGGTGTGTTCGAGTCGATCGAGTGGGTACTGACGATCTTGTTCACGATCGAATATGGCTTACGACTGTATTGCGTGCGGCATCCGATTCGGTACGCGTTTAGCTTCTGGGGCATCATCGATCTGCTAAGCATCTTGCCGAGTTACCTGACTCTCTTTGTTGGTCAGAGTTCTCGTTCCTTCGTCATGCTGCGAAGCATTCGGCTGTTGCGCGTCTTCCGCGTGCTGAAACTGTGGCGGATGATGAATGAGGCGGATGAGCTTGCGACGGCCGTTTGGGCGGCCCGCAACAAGATCATCGTGTTCCTAGCCGTCGTACTGGTTGCGGTAACGATCAGTGGGACCTTGATGTATCACATCGAGACATTGACGGCCAACGGTGTTGACCAAGCGAGTGACTTTACGTCGATCCCTCAGTCGATGTACTGGGCAATCGTAACGATGACCACGGTCGGCTACGGAGACGTCGTGCCTCACACGGGGGCCGGCAAGGTCATTTCAGCGATCCTGATCTTGCTGGGATACAGTCTGATTATCGTTCCTTCCACTTTTGTGAGCGCTGAATTCATCCATCAAAAACATGCGGATGAAGAGCATCACTGCGACAACTGCGACGCGAAGGGGCAACGTGCCGATGCCACTTACTGCTACCGCTGCGGCCGACGGCTTGACGGTGGCGCCAGCGGTACATGATGGGGGAAGGGCAGTAGGGCAGTAGGGCAGTAGGGCAGTAGGGCAGTAGGGCAGTAGGGCAGTGGGCAGTAGGCAGTGGGCAGTAGGCAGTCGCAGTTCGCAATCGCAACTCGCAACTCGCAACTCGCAACTCGCAACTCGCAACTCGCAACTCGCAACTCGCAACTCGCAACTCGCAACTCGTCGCAACTCGCCTCTCGCCTCTCGCCTCTCGCCTCTCGCCTCTCGCCTCTCGCCTCTCGCCTCTCGCCTCTCGCCTCTCGCCTCTCGCCTCTCGCCTCTCGCTTTGAAGTCGAACCGTTCTTGTTGCTGGCGTTAGAGGCTGAGCTCGGACTCACGGTCATCTTGATCGTACTTCAAGACCGATTCGACGCGATAAGGACTCAAACGCTCGGCTCCGCCAAGTCGAACCAGATGAATCAGAAAGGAACAGCCCACGATTTCGGCGTCGCACTTTTCAAGCAATCGGCAACAGGCCTCCACCGTTCCTCCGGTCGCCAGCAGGTCATCGACGATCAGGACTCGCTGGCCCGGCTTGACCCCGTCGACGTGGACCTGAAGTTCGTCGCTTCCATATTCCAGGTCGTAGGCGAATGAGTGCAGGTCGAAGGGGAGTTTCCCAGGCTTTCGAATCGGTACAAATCCGGCTCCCAAGTGCATCGCCAGGGGCGCCGCGAAAATAAAACCGCGAGCCTCGGCCGCCGCAATGACGTCCACCTTTGCGTCGGCAAAAGGTTCGGCCATCTGTTCCACCGAGGCCCTGAACGCGGCGGGGTTGGCCAACAACGGTGTGATGTCACGGAACAGGATTCCCTCTTTGGGGTAATCGGGAATGTCTCGGACAAAGCTGGGAAGGTCGACCATGGGGGCAACGCCAACAAGAGGATCAGTGGGAAAGGAAAAGGGTCCCGTGCAGAAGATCATCACGATCATGGAAGTCACGATCACGGAATCAGCACGGACTGAATCGTAAGCCACCTTTCCTTCCGATGGAAGCTGAGGCCGGAACGAGGTCGCAAGCCCGACCTATGCGAAACTCTCCATCACACGTTTGGTTTCCAACGCCTGATTCGGACGCTAGGATGTGCAGCATGAAATTCACGAAGATGCATGGCGCAGGAAACGACTACGTTTACGTGGATTGTTTCTCGCAGGAATTCCCCTCGCGACGCAGCCTCACTGGCTCGTGACATTTCGCACCGTCATTTTGGTGTCGGCGGCGATGGGATGATTCTCATCTGCCCAAGCCAGATCGCGGACGTGAAGATGCAGATGCACAACGCCGACGGCAGCGAGGCCGAGATGTGTGGCAACGGCGTTCGCTGTCTCGCCAAGTATGTGTTTGACCACGGCATCGCTCGCAAACAACGACTTCGAGTCGAAACCGGAGCCGGTGTGCTCGATCTCGATCTACATGTTGGCAGCGATGGCCTCGTCGATGAGATTACCGTCGACATGGGGAAACCGATTCTGGAGGCTGGCCAAGTGCCGACCACCATGATCGATTCCGGACATGTGGTTGACCATGAAGTGGAATTTGCCGGTCGGCGTTTTCACGTAACTTGCGTTTCGATGGGCAATCCCCACTGCATTCTGTTCGTCCCCGAGGCGACCGACGAACTGGTGCTGGGAATGGGGCCAAAGATTGAGAAGGATCCCCGCTTTCCCAAGCGCACCAACGTCGAATTCGTCGAGTTGATCTCGCCAACGGAGGTTCGCCAGCGAACCTGGGAACGTGGGTCCGGCGAAACCTGGGCGTGTGGCACCGGTGCGTCGGCGGTTTGCGTTGCCGGTGTGCTGACCGGCCGAACCGAGCGACGAATTCTCAATCACCTGCTCGGCGGCGACCTGGTTCTGGACTGGGACGCCTCGAGCGATCATGTCAGGATGACCGGTGGTGCTGTCGAAGTGTTTCAGGGCGAGTGGCCATCTTGATCCTGACGCCGTGTCGTGATGCCGCGACGACGTAATTCAATTTTCCGATGGAGAGGATGATTTGAGTCAGGCAGAAACGCATGCCGTCTCGGTCAGTGAGTTGACCGGTCACATCAAAGCGATCCTGGAGGGAACGTTCCCTTCGATCTGGGTTGCCGGCGAAATCTCGGATCTCACCCGACCGCGCAGCGGACATCTGTACTTCACGCTGAAAGATGATCAGGCCCAGATTCGTGGCGTGATTTGGCGGAGCACTGCCGCTCGCATGCGAGAGCCGATTGAAGAGGGGCAAAGTGTGTTGTGCTTCGGAGACGTTGAGGTCTATGCGCCGCGTGGAACCTATCAACTGGTCGTCAGAAAGGTTCAATCTCAGGGCCTCGGTGCGCTTCAGCTTGCCTTCCAAAAGCTTCAAGCAAAGCTGAATGCGGAGGGTCTGTTCGATGCGGCTCGTAAGCGTCCGTTGCCTCGCGTTTCCGCGGCGGATTGCACTGGTGACGAGTCCCAGCGGAGCGGCAATCCGCGATTTCCTGGAAGCGGCGGCAAACCGCTGGAAAGGAATCGAAATCGTCGTGATTCCGGCGCTCGTCCAAGGCTCTGGGGCGGCCCGTTCGATTGTCGCCGCCATCGAAGCGGCCCACCGTGTTCGCCCTCGATTTGATGCGCTGGTGATCTCGCGTGGCGGTGGCAGCCTGGAGGACCTGTGGTGCTTCAACGAAGAAGTGGTGGTCCGGGCCGTCGCCGCGTCGAAGATTCCGACCGTCTCTGCGGTGGGTCACGAGATCGACGTCACGCTTTGCGATCTTGCGGCCGACCTGCGGGCTTTGACACCAACCGACGGTGCGACCCGTGTCCTGCCGGATGCCGCCCTGCTAGACCGGTCCGTCTTGAACCTCCGCCAGCGTCTGCAACGCATGTGCGTTGATGATGCTCGAATCGCGACGTAATCGGCTGGAAGGCACTCGGCTCAAGGACGGTGCTTCGCAAGCCTCATGAAATGATTCATGATCGATATCGCTTGCTGGACGAATTGGACGCGCGAGGTCGTCGCGCGATGTTCGCGAAGCTTGCCTGGGTCGCGCCAACATGGCGACGGCGGCAGCCTCGCTCTCGGCACTGTCCCCCCTCAATGTCCTGACACGAGGCTACAGTGTCACGCTGGATGCCGAAGGAAATGCGATTTGCCGCGCGAGCGATGTGAAGCCGGGCGATACGATTCGAACCCGATTGAATGAGGGTGAAATCGAGTCGGTCGTACCAAACTCACGAGCGATGCACGACCGCGCGAGAACCGTGTTACTCCCAGCGATAGACCTTCAGAGCATTGAGATCCCTGACGATCACCAGGTTGTCTTGTATGGCCAAGTGAGCCCAGGAATCGTCCGCGACCTTGATCTCGTCGATCACCTCCAGTTCGTCTTGCGATGGTCGGATCAGTCGCAACTCGCCACGATCGTTGAGTGACAGGATTTGCTTGCCGTTGGTGATCAAACTCCAGTACTTGCCCATCGGCGAACTGGTCCAATTCACCTTGCCGTCCTCAGCCGTGATGTTAGTGAATCGTTCGTTCTTCAGATGAAGGTAGATCTGATCATCCAATCACGATCGGCGACGACATGTAGGCCTGTGATTTCTGCTCCCAAACCTCTTCGATCGCCCATCCATTGCCGTCGGAGTGGGAAACGCGAAACATCTGCGAGCGACCGTTGTAGGCGGACGTGAACACCTGGTCGCCGATGATCAGCGGAGTGAGGATATTCATGCCGCGAAAGGTTTCGATGGGCTGTCGCCAGAGGACCTCGCCCGTCGCCAGATCGACCCCGCACAGTTCCTCGCGCGTTTGCACAACGAGTTGGCGTTGACCGCAGAGCGTAGCGATCACGGGGCTGGAGAAGGCTCCGCTGGACATCATCCCCTCGGCATTCTCAAGCGTTTTCCAAATCACGCTGCCATCCTTCAAAGCAACCTTGACCAGAGCTCCCCCGGTTTGCACATAGATAGCCGAATCATCGACCAACGGTGAACAGACGCCGCCAAACGATGGCAGTGGGGTGCCGAGCTCCGCCGGGAAGTCAACTCTCCAGAACTCACTTCCATCCTTCGGATTCAGGCAGACCATCAAGTCTCGCATGCCCAGCACGACCAGCCGACCCTCGGCACAGACAGGTGTCGATCGAATCCAATCCCCGTTCGATGCCGCAAAGAAGGGAACGGCCATCGCTCCGGGCCACTGCACGCTCCAGGCAAGGTCGCCACTGGCCAAGTCATAGGCCGAAACGCGCTCCAAACGTCTTGTCGACGGTCTCCGTCGTGATCACGAGCCCGTCGTGAACGACCGGACCGCTGTAGCTGGGCGAAAGAGGCTGCTCCCAAACAAGATTCAGTCGTCCTTGAAAGGATCCCGGCCATTCGGTTTCGGCGGTGACTCCATCACGACTGGGGCCACGCCACTGGTTCCAATCCGCCGCCCGCACCTGACTGAATCCGATCGAAAGTGTCAGGGTCCAGACGGTCAGGCCAAGGCAAATGAGGGGTCGCAGCAATCGCATTGAAGGGGCTCCGTGTCGTCGAAAACGTTTTCGCAGATAGTAGCGGAGCGTCAAGAGCCGACGCGTGTGCGATTCACGTCGGTCATCCGCATCCAACCACGCCGCGAAAGTGTTGATGTTGCGCAAAATGCCATCGAAACGACGTTTTGTCCAAGAAGATGCAAGCACGACGCGCCAGCGAGTGGATTTCCGGTTTTCCACCGTTTGGCGGACGTGAGATTGCCCAGATTCCTGGGACTCACTCGCTGGCGCGTCGTGCTTGTATGGAGGGCTCAACCCGCGAGCGTGCGCGGTCGAGCTAGGCGATCATCCGCTTGCCTCGAACTCCTTCCGCTGCCTCGGAGATCGAAAAGGTCCGGTCGAGCTCTTGGCGATTCTTGCGAAACCAGGAGGCCACGAGTTGAAGCGTGTGCGGGTACAGCCCATGGCCACGTGGCAGGCTCCCCTGGGTGATCGCCGCCCACTGTTGCAGTTTTTCGACCAGCGCTGGAGACGGTTCGCCTCGACGCGGGGCGGCCACCGCATCGGCAATTTCTCCACTGTGGATCAAGTACCAGGTTCCGCAACCGTCGTAACCGGGAACAGCATAAATGAAGGTAAAGCGTCTTCGGGCGCTTGCCAGCATGGCTAGTTTCCGGTCAACGTATTCCAACGACTTGAGTGTTTCGTGTGCGTATCCAGCCAATTCGTATTGCCGAGTCTCGACGGCCCGCTGCAGTTGCTCCCTGACGACCAACAATGGTTCGTGGTTGAAGCCGTCAAGGAAACTCTCCGCTGCATGGACGTGAGCATCGTATTGCTGACGCGTACATCCTGCGGCGCAGGGACCAGCGCATGTGCCGACTTCGTAACGCAGACAGCCGGGGCGATGTTCGAGGTCGAACAATTGCAACTGCTCAGCAAAATGAAAAACTTGTTTCTGGCTGCAGTCTCGCAGCTTGAAGACTTTGTTTAACGAGTCGACGGCCCGGCTCATCCTGCCGGCGCCGTGAAAGGGGCCTTCGACCGCAACGCATTCAGCTGGAGGAATCGCGGCCAGAAAGAAATAGGCAGGGCTTCGTCCCAGGCAAAGGTAGACAGGCCGCTGTCGCTTGGGCACGCCTTGCACGTTCCAACGCGGCGAGTAACGCCTGATCAATTGTTGTTCTCTCACCAGGGCAGCGAATTCGCTCGGCTGCGTCTCCCAAAGAATCGCCCTCGCGTTTTCGATGATTCGGCCACCTTTCTCCTCGGCGTTGGATGCGGAGAAGTAGCTCGTCAATCGCGATCGCAACGACTTGCTCTTGCCGACGTAAATCAGCTTGCCTTTGCGATCAAGCATCCCGTAGACGCCGGGAACACGTGGACACGATTGCAGCACCCGACGCCGAAGATCATCCGTCGAGGTGGCCCCAATTGCATCCAGTGGGCGTGGTTCATGCGGATTGAGCGAATCCGATCCGAAGCCAAGCTGCGGCGAGTCTTGCAGTATTGCGTCCATGCGGACCGTCCCTGAATGCCGAAGTCAATGTGCAGCGTTGACGACGCGCGGCGGACTACCTCCCGCCACCGCAAGCAGATTATGGCCGATTCCGCCGCCGGAGACAGCGCCACTTTTGGCTAGCCGGGCCGCTCGGTATACCGTTTTTTGGAGAAAATGACGTGTGAGCGACGTCCGATGTCAGGCTCGAAAGCCTAACGTACGTCGGCCTTTCCAGGCTGACCTGGCTTTCCCGATGTCAGGCTCGAAAGCCTAACGTACGGTTTGAATCGCGCCCGCAGCGGGTCGCCTATACTGACCCAATACGGGACGGCCACTTTTTGAGACGGTTGATACCGGGTGCAATCTCTTGATCGGAGACGGTTTGATGCGAAACGCAGTCATCATCCTTGGGTTACTTGGGGGCGTCACTGCCATCATGTGTTTGGTCTGGGATCCGTCTCTCAAGGCGGAGGAAGAGAAGACGCCGGTCGACCAAAGCCTACTGGCTCGAGTCGAAGCGCTCGAAGAACTTATCAGTCTTCACACGCATGATCGGGAATTGCGAGGCATCAGCGAGCGACTTCAGGCACTGGAGGCTGTTCAAACCAACGATTCTTCCGTGCCGAAATTGGTGGAACCGATCCGACAAGCGCCGAGCCAGCAACTAACCGCCGACCTCAGCAAGTTGAAGCAGGAGGTGCAGTCCCTCTCGTCCAAGTTAGCGAACCTCGAACGATCCGTCAGTCCGCTGAAGCAAGACATCTCCAAGCTGAAGCTCTCGGTCATGCGCGTTGAATCCAGCGTCGCGCGGATTGACCTCCGCCGCTAGCAACATTCGCGAATGCTTAGGCAATCCTCTCTGGCTACCACAATGTGATCGAGCACTTCGATCCCCAACAAATGGCCTGCCTCGGTCAACTGCTCGGTGACGCGATGGTCTTCGCGACTGGGCGTTGGGTCGCCGCTGGGATGATTGTGAACCAGCAAGATCGCCGACGCCGCATCACGAATCGCCGGTCGAAACACTTCTCGGGGGTGAACCAAGCTTGCGTCGAGCGTGCCGACCGTGATGCAATGGTTTTGAATCGGCTTGTGCTTCGTGTCGAGCGTCACGATGTGAAACTGCTCTTGGCGACCGTCACTGGCTAGCCGAGCGAATCGATGCCGACAGTAATCGATCGCCTCGCGGGTGCTGGTAATCCGCGTCGAGGTTGCCCGGCGAGTCGATTCGATCGTCGCAATTCGCCGCCCCAGTTCAATGCCCGCCATGATCTGTGCATAGCTAGCTTGGGTCGCCGCGGGACTGATTTGCCTCAGTTCCACCTGGCTGCAATCGGCCAACGCTTCGATTCGGTCCGCAAACCGATTGGCGATCCGCTGGCCACCGGTAACAGCGGATTCCTTGGGGACGCCGACGCGAATCAAAATTGCGAGCAGATCGGCTTCGCTGAGCGCAGCCGCACCGTTTCGAAGTAGCCGTTCGCGCGGCCGGCTTGAGAGCGGGGACTCCCGGACTTGATTGCCATGGATTTGCTGATCGATCCATTGATCGCGCAGAGAATGCATCGCCTGGCATCGCGGTCCATCGATAGCGATGTTCGCTTCCCACGGTCCGTTTTTGCAGCAATCCCTCACGAACCAACTGTCCCAGCATCTGCGAGACGTAGCGTCCCGTCGCCGTCACACAGGATTGCTTGGCTTGATCAGCCGAGAAATCATCCAGGCGGGTCAGTGGATGCAGGACCGCCTCCAACCGCTTTCGTCTTTTCTCGTTCACCGTTTGCCCCTCGGTGCAAAAGAAACCGGGTTCGCAGCGGAACGAAGCGTCGCATCAACAGACTTTTTGAAAGCCCTGATGATGGCCAACGGTAGCTCCCTGCTACGCCAATTGGGAGGCTGCCCCTCAGCCCCCCGGCGTCCCGACGGAATCCTGACCATCAATCTAGCGTTCAGTCGCCTCGAAATGGGACAGTAGCGAGGGTATTTCCGGCAAACCGGCGATTCGCATCGTCGCCGGATGTCCGATCCGTTACCTTGACCATGGGTGAAGGTTCAGACGGATTTTCCTTTTGCCATCATTAAGATTCTCATGCGGCCCGCCCACGCGAGCCAAATTCTATGGATTCCAGCAGTCATTCTCCTTCGATCATTCGTCGGCTCGCTTGGGTTCTCATTGCCTGCGGGATCGCCGTCACGGCGGCCGCCTCGAGCATGTCACATCTGCGAGGCTGGTACGCCGGTTCAGGCCAGTCACCGGCGATTGACGATCAAGCTTCGATCGCCGTTTCGCCGGTGGTCGCGCAAGCAAAGAGCCAGCCCAAGCCGGCCCATCTGCACGACCACGCGCATGCCGATGAGCACGACCACGCGCATGCCGATGAGCACGACCACGCGCATGCCGATGAGCACGACCACGCGCATGGGCAGGTTGACGATCATGCGCCGAACGACGACGGGCACGAGCACGACCACGCTGGACACGATCATGGCCATTCCGAACATGTGAGTACCGAAGAGGATTTCATTGAGTTGACACCTCAGGCGCGGGCCAGCCTGGACTTAAAGATTGATGTGTTGACCCCATCCAAATTCGTTCATTACCAGTCGATGCCGGCGACGATCATCGATTGGCCGGGGCGGACCCATCTCGCCGTGACCGCCCCCATGACCGGGGTCGTCGGTGCGATCTACATCACGCCGGGAGAAGTGATTCGCAGCGGGCAACGTCTGTTCTCCATGCGGCTGACTCATCAAGACTTGGTCAAGACTCAGTCCGATTTTTTGTCGGCGCTCGGGAGGCTGGATGTCGAGCAGCGAGAAATCCGCCGGCTCAATTCGCTCGCGCAGAGTGGCGCGATCGCCGGCAAGACGTTGATCCAGCATGAGTACGATCACGACATCTTGCTGGCCGAGATCCAAGCCGAGCGTCAGGCCATGCTCTTACACGGGCTGTCCGAATCGCAAATCGCAGGCATCGAGAGTAATCGAAAGCTGGTCCGTGAAATCACGATCTACGCCCCCACCCTGCACGGTGACGATTCGATTCACCACGAGTCGGAGATCGATCAGAACCATGGGCACTCTATCGGTACTGGGCCAAGCCAAGGCGTCCCAAGCGGCGTGCCTGGCGAGGTGCACGGCTCCGACACGCTGACACACGATCACGATCATGACCATGTCGACACGGTCGGGGCTCACGATCGTCAAGCCGAATTCCTGGTCACGGAATTGAACGTGAGTCGCGGCCAATCGATCGAAGCTGGTCAATCCTTGGGGCGACTGTCGGACTACTCGCAACTGCTGATCGAAGGTCACGCGTTTCAGAACGACGCGACCTTGCTTCGAGTCGCCGCCAACCTGCGTCTGCCACTTCAAGCCGTGCTGCAATCAAACAATCGCCGGCCTGAGATGATCGATGGACTTTACCTGACGTACATCGGAAATGAGGTGGAGTTGAACTCGCGTTCGCTTCCCTTCTATGTTCCGCTCGAAAACAAGGTCGAGCGAAGTGAAGAGCGTGGCAATCGACGATACCTGAGTTGGCTTTTCAAGCCGGGCCAGCGACTGCAGATCCGAGTTCCCTACTCCGCGTTGGATCATACCTTTGTCGTGCCCAAGGACGCCGTGGCAGAGGACGGCGTGGAACGCTACGTGTTTGTCGATCACGGCGACCACTTCGAACGTCGGCCCGTTCATGTCCTGTCGCAAGACTCGATCTCCTACGCGCTTGCCATCGATGGGTCGATCGAGGAGGGAGAAAGAATCGCAACGAGCGGGGCGCATCAGTTGCAAATGGCATTCAAGCAGGCGGCAAGCGGACCGGTCGATCCACATGCCGGGCACACGCATTGACTCGTCAGTCGTCCGGGATTGCTGCATAAGCTTGTTGACACGGAAGGAGTGGCAAGGAACGCCATGCTTGATCGGATCATTCTGTTTTCTCTCCACAACCGCCTGGTGGTGCTCACGCTGGCACTGCTGTTGTTGGCTGGTCGGCAGCTGGCAAATGTCTCGTTTGCCGATCGATGTCTTTCCAGATTTGAATCGCCCCCGCGTGGTGGTGATTACCGAAGCTCCGGGAATGGCACCGGAGGAAGTGGAATCGTTGATCACGTTTCCGCTGGAGACGGCACTCAACGGCGCCGGCGGTGTGCTCGCAGTGCGCAGCAGCAGCGGCAGCGGGATCTCGGTCGTCTATGTCGAGTTCGACTGGAACACCGACATCTACAACGACCGCCAAGTGGTCAACGAGCGATTGCAGCTTGCCTCAGGAAATCTTCCGGAGGGAATCAAACCGACGCTGGCTCCGGTTTCCTCGATCATGGGGCAGATCTCCATGTACGGAATGTGGAGTGAGGGTGGCCGAACGTCATCGATGGAGCTTCGCACGCTGGCCGACTGGGTCGTTCGTCAGCGACTGCTGGCGATTCCTGGCGTCTCGCAAGTGTTCACGATGGGGGGAGGTCGCAAGCAGTTCCAGGTGTTGGTCGATCCCGATGCGCTCCGTGAGTTCGGCATTTCGGTGCATCAGGTTCACGAAGCGGTCCAAGCATCCAACATGAACGCGACCGGTGGTTACCTGGACCAGCGCGGCGCCAACGAGTTGCTCGTCCGCGGCATTGGTCGGGCGACCACTCTCGAGGATCTGCAAAAGGTCTCCGTTGCTTTTCGAGACGGTCGCGCGGTCACACTGGCCCAGATTGCCAACATCGTCGAGGCTCCGCAAGTCAAGCGGGGCGACGCATCCTCCTTCGTACGCACCGATTCGGGCGCGATCGAAGGGGGCGAGTCGGTCGTGCTGACGATCAACAAGCAGCCTGGTGCCGACACGCGGATGGTGGATGCCGCGATCGCCCAGGCCATGCAGGATCTGCGACCTTCGTTGCCCGACGACATTCGCATCGCCAATGTTTACTCGCAACGAGCATTCATTGATCGAGCGATTGACAATGTGATCGAAGCCCTCGCCGACGGCGGGGCGCTGGTGGTCGTGATCCTGTTCCTGTTCCTGTTGAATTTCCGCACGACGTTCGTCACGTTGACGGCGATTCCGCTATCGATTGTGGCCACTGCCTGCGTGTTCGCTTTCTTTGGTCTGTCGATCAACACGATGACGCTCGGCGGCCTGGCGGTTGCCATCGGAGAATTGGTCGATGACGCGATTGTCGATGTTGAGAACATCTTTCGTCGACTGCGTGAGAACCGATTGCAGTGGAAATCTCAAGCCTCCGCTTCGCGTGATCTGGGAAGCCAGTGTGGAGATTCGCAGCTCCATCGTTTTTGGAACGGCGATCGTCGTTCTGGTATTCATCCCGTTGTTCGCACTGGAGGGGATGGCCGGACGGGTCTTTATCCCGCTGGCGACTGCCTACGTCGTGTCGTTGCTCGCCTCGCTGCTGGTTTCCTTGACGGTGACCCCGGCACTGTCTTCGTTGTTGCTGGTTGGCCGGCAAGCGTGGAGCATCGCGGCGCCGATCTTGTCGCTGGCCGTCAGTGGCTTTGCTCTTTTTCTGGGTCATTCCCCGTCTCGGAAATCCATGCCTGGTGGCCGGGTGGTCCGCTGCTCTGGACGATCGCCATGACGCCGGTGATCTGGTTGGTCATCCTCGCCATGGATCGACGTTTCTCCGGTGAGGAAGAGGATGGTTTGTTGCTTCGCTCGCTGAAGGGGGCCGCTTCGATTGCGATCGCTACCAGCACGCGGATTCCCGTGGTGGTGTTAGCGATCAGCGCGGCGGTCGTGCTGATCGCCGTGGTGGCGCTGGTTCAGCTCGAACGAGGGTTTCTGCCGCCATTCAATGAGGGCTCGATTCAAGTCAACGCCCTGTTGGCGCCTGGAACATCCTTGGCCACGAGTAACCGAATCGGGATGTCGATTGAGCGTCGCTTGTTGGAGCTCGACGCAGTCAAGACGGTGGTCCGTCGAACCGGTCGGGCGGAGCTCGATGAGCATGCCGCCGGGGTGAATGTCAGCGAAATGATTCTGGAGTTGAACCCCAAGCCGATCGCGATGAGACCATTGAGCAGGTGCGGGAGGCCGTTAGCGAAGTGCCCGGCGTGATCACCAACACCGAACAGCCGATTCAGCACTTGATCAGTCACATGCTTTCGGGAGTCAAAGCGGATATCGGTATCAAGCTGTACGGAGACGACTTGAGTGTGTTGCGACGCACGGCTCGCGAGCTGGAAAGTGCGATTGCTGACATCGAAGGCTTGGAAGAGTTGCAGATCGAACAGCAGACCGACATCCCGCAGCTGCGAATCGAATTGAACCGTGATGCGCTGACCCTCCATGGACTTCGTCCCGCCGACGTGATGGAGTTGGTTGAGACGGCGATGAACGGAAAGGTGGTCAGCAATATCCTGCTCGGGCAGCGGACCTTTGATCTGGTGGTGCGATTGGATGATCGATTTCGTGAGGATGAAACCAAGCTTCGTCGGCTCGCGATCACGCTGCCGGGCGGTGGAATCGTGCCACTTGAGAGTGTCGCCAAGATTTACGAAAGCGTTGGTCCGAACACGATCAATCGCGAACAGGTGCGGCGGCGGATTGTCTTGCAGGCGAACGTGAGCGGTCGCGGCATCGTCGACGTGGTCCAGGAAGTCCAGCAACGGCTCAAAGCGATCGAGCTGCCGTCGGGGTATTTCTTGGAGTACGGAGGCCAATTCGAGAGTGAACAATCCGCCAATCGGCGTCTGCTGTTGTTGTCGGCGATCGCTTTGCTGGGGATCTTCTGTGTCCTGTTTTCCCTGTTCGGCAACGCAAACTTTTCTCTGCAGGTGATGGTGGCGATTCCGGCGGCCTTGGTTGGCGGTGTTGCGGCGCTGTATCTGACCGGGCAATTCATGACAGTCGCGGCGACGGTCGGATTCATCTCGCTCTGCGGAATCGCCAGTCGCAACGGCATCCTGCTGCTCAATCACTACCTCTATCTGATGGAGCACGAGGGACAGGAGTTGTCGCGCGAGATGGTGTCACGTGCCGGCCAGGAGCGGCTTGCCCCAGTGTTGATGACGGCGCTGACAAGCGGGATTGGACTACTGCCGCTCGCCATGTCGGCTGGCGAGCCGGGGAAAGAACTGCTCTACCCAATTGCGACGGTGATCATCGGCGGGCTTCTCACCAGCACCGTTGCCGAGTTCTTCGTGCGACCTGCGCTGTTCTGGACGCTGGGCCGAGGCGCAGCGACACAGATCCTCGAGCGAAGGCGATCAGGTCTGGCCGACCACCAGGCTTCCTAGCGCCGCATCGATGGGAACCGGATGACGACGGCGCTCGAGAAAATAGTTGATGTGCGTGAACCCGCATTCCTTCAACGTTTCCAGTGCCGTTTCGTAACCGTCGGCGACTCTTTCGGGGACGTGAGCATCGGAGCCTAGCGTGATTGGAATTTGACGCGCTGCCATTTCACGCAACATGGCCGGCATCGGGTTCATTTCCGAGATAGTCTTGTTGACTCCCGACGTGTTGAGTTCCATGGCGACGCCACAATCCGCGATTCGATCGAGCGTACGGCAGATCTCATCCATCATCCGCTCGGGTTGCCAAGCCTCCGCGGTAAAGTTCTTGATCAGATCCGGATGCGAGATCGAATCGAACAAGCCTGTCTCCGCCGATTTCGCGAGCAACCGAAAGTAGGTTCGCTGGACCTCGAGCAAATCATCCTGCCAATAACGCTGGCGAAACTCATCGATTTGCGGATGGACGGAGCCGAGCACGAAGTGAAAGTCGGCTGAGCCAAGTTGCTTTTCCAGGTACGACTCCATCCCCTCAAAGTAGTCGGCTTCCAGGCCCAAGCGAACATCGACACGATCGCGGAACAGGTCGGTGGTGGCAGCAACCAGGTCGACGTATTGCTCGAACTGGTCTTCCGCCATGCGAACCCCCGCCGAGAAACCATTTGGCATCGGGTTGTGACAGGTGACGATCAATCCCTTGAGTCCGCGTCTCAGGGCGACTTCGGCGTATTCGCTCGGTTCGCCAAAGGCGTGCTTGCACAGTGGTGTATGAGAGTGCGATTCAAATAAAATGCGTTCCGACACAATGACGATTCTCCTTTGTCGTTTGGTCAGGATGCGACTCGGACGAATCCGGATCCACTACACTAATCAAAGCGTCACCAGCGTCCGGGCTTCCATCCGCCACGGACAGGTTTTTGACCACACTGCCCCTTTTTTCGTTTCGGAAACAGATCATGGCCAGACAAATCACGATCCATGGCAAGACTCATTGTCCAGACGATGACCCATCGCGGAAGGGTACAGCCTCGCGTCGCGATTTTCTGAAGCGTTCGTCGCTCGGATTGGCGGCGGTCACGATCGTGCCACGTCACGTGCTGGGCGGCCCAGGCCACGTGGCTCCGAGCGACCGGGTGAACGTGGCACTGGTGGGATCCGGCGGGCGTGGACTGCAAAACGCCCGAGAATTGATGCTGCTTCCCGACGTTCGAATCACCGCGGTGGCGGACCCCGCCGAACTCTGGGACCTGAGCAACTATTACTACCGCGGCGTCGCCGGGCGAGGTCCTGCCTGTGCCGAAATTGAAAAGCACTATCAGGCGACCGAGGGTGGCTTCCAGTGCCAGCAGTTTGCTGACTATCGAGAGATGTTGGATTCCGCGTCCAATCAATTTGACGCGGTGTTGTGCGCGACTCCTGATCACTTGCACGCACACGTTTCGCTCTCTTCGATGAGGGCAGGGAAACACATCTATTGCGAAAAGCCTTTGACCCACAACATCGCCGAAGCAAGGTTGGTGGCCAAAGTCGCAAAGGAAACCGGTGTCGCGACGCAGATGGGCAACCAGGGGCACTCCAAGGACTCCATTCGCGAAACAGTCGAGTTGCTTCGCAGCGGCGCGATCGGCGATGTCAGCGAGGTGCACGCCTGGGTCCAGACGTCACGTTGGAACGCAGCGCTGCAGCATCCGCCGACCGAAGCTCAAGCAATGCCCAAGGGATTGAATTGGGATTTGTGGTGCGGACCGCGAACGCCAACGCCGTTTCACTCCGCCTACGCTCCGGTTTCCTGGCGCGACTTTTGGCAATTTGGTTGCGGTGCGCTTGGCGACATGGGTTGCCACGACTTGGATTCAACCGTTTGGGCATTTGAATTGGATCACCCAGATCGGATCGAGATGCGTCCGGCTGGTGACTCGGACAAGGGCATGGCCCCTTATGGTGAAATTGGCTACTTCGATTTCACGCGAAAGAATGGGGGAAAGCCGCTACGTGTCGTCTGGTATAGCGGTGGGATCAAGCCACCCAGTCCAGAGCTGCTGCCCGCTGGCAAAGCACTGCCCGGTCGCGGCGCGATCTTTGTCGGTAGCAAAGGGATCATGTTGTGCGGCGCTGCGGGAAGTGACTATCAGATCTTTCCGCAAGATCTTCGTGAAGCAACGAAGACACCCGAACCCACGATTCCTCGTTCCTCGGGCCACCACCGGGATTGGATCGACGCGATCAAGGGCGGACCACCGGCGAGCAGCAATTTCGAGTACGGCGCCAAACTGACGGAAATCGTTTTGCTTGGACTCGTCGCCCTTCGCACCGGTGAAGTCATCCGCTGGGATCCGGCCGCGATGAAGGCCGCTGGGGTACCGGATGCCGATTCGATCATTCATGAAACCTATCGTGATGGCTGGGGGCTGGAAGCGTGATTCGATTCAGGAATCTGATCGCGTGCCTATTCCTGCTCTCGTTGGTCGATGTCGGCTCAGCGGCGGAAGATGCACCAAATGTGCTGTTCATTGCTGTCGACGACCTGGCATGCACGCTTGGCTGTTACGGCGATTTGCTGGCTGAGACGCCGAACCTGGATCGGCTCGCTGCCAGCGGCGTGCGATTCGATCGAGCTTACAATCAATTGCCGCTCTGCAATCCGACGCGGGCATCGCTGATGACGGGGCTGCGTCCCGACCAGATCAAAGTCTATGACCTGGATCGCCATTTTCGCGACGAGGTTCCCGACGTGGTGACTTTGCCGCAGGCCTTTCAACAAGCCGGTTACTTTGCGGCACGCGTCGGCAAGATCTATCACTACAACGTTCCCGCCGCGATCGGAACCGACGGATTCGACGATCCGCCCTCTTGGAATCAAACCGTGAACCCCAAGGGACGCGACAAGACCGATGAAGCCCAAGTGATCAACGCTGAACCACATCGACAAATCAGTGCTGCGCTCAGCTGGCTGGCCGCAGACGGCGCGGACACGGAACAAACCGACGGGATGATCGCGACCGAAGCGATCCGCATCATGGAGGAGGCAAGAAGCCAACCATTGTTCCTTGCAGTTGGATTCTTTCGGCCTCACACACCCTATGTTGCACCGAAGCATTACTTCGACCTCTATCCGATCGAACAGATGCGATTGCCCTTTTCACCGCCGGGCGATCGCGATGACATCCCGGTTGCGGCATTCGCTCACAACTGTCCCATTCCCAATTACAACCTGAGTCATGACAAACTGGTGGCGGCGACCCAGGCCTACTACGCATGCGTCTCGTTCGTCGATGCGCAGGTCGGCCGACTGCTTGATGCGCTCGATCGGCTGGGACAGTCTGAGAAAACGATCGTTGTTCTGTGGAGCGACCATGGTTATCACCTGGGCGAGCACGATGGCATCTGGCAGAAGCGAACGCTATTCGAGCAGGCGGCTCGTGCTCCGTTGATCATCCGATCCCCCGGCACCTTGGGACGCGGACAAGCGTGTCCGAGGGTCGTCGAGTTTGTCGATCTCTATCCCACGCTGGCGGCGCAAGCTGGCGTGACTGCGCCGACTGGGTTGGCTGGTCGTGACCTCTCGCCACTGCTCAATGACCCGATTGGAAAGTGGGATGGGTTCGCGGTCACGCAGGTGTTGCGGCCCGCCGATGATCGGCTCGCCAATCCCGTGATGGGTTGTAGTATTCGCACCGAGCGATGGCGACTGACCGAATGGGCCGAGGGAAGCCAAGGCATTGAACTCTATGACCATCAGTCCGATCCGATGGAGTTTCATAATCTCGCCGTCAATCCCGATCCCGCCGCTGTGCAAGTGATCGAGCGATTGCGAAAACAACTTCGACAGCACGCCAGCGGACGCGTGCCCACAACCCCTTTCAATCCAGCGCGTCTGTGAGCAAGCAGTTGATTGGATTCGAAATCCATTCATTGCCACGAACAGTTCCGACATCCTTCCTTTCGCAGCCTTTTGTAGGACCACAATGCATCAAGCCCAGTGGCGACCAGTTGTTCATCCACGTGATGAGATTACTCGGACGATGGAACGAATCTATCGATACCGCATGACGACGACCTCCGGAGGCAACCTATCGATTCGCGATGACAACGGTGATATCTGGATCTCGCCTGCGCGTATCGACAAGGGGAATTTGACGCGGAACGATATTGTCTGCGTCCGAGCCGGCAACGAGGTGGATGGACTGCATCCGCCTTCGTCGGAGTTTCCGTTTCATCAGGCAATCTACGCAGCAAGGGAAGATGTCCGCGCGATTGTGCACGCTCATCCGGTCGCGCTGGTCGCCTTCAGTATCGGTCGCAACATCCCCGACACCCGTATTTTCCACCAGGCGCATTTTGTCTGCGGCGATGTCGGTTTCGCCCCCTATGCGCTGCCTGGAAGCGCGGCCCTTGCCAAGAGCATTGCCAATACGTTTGCCGAGGGAAACGACAGCGTGATCCTGGAGAATCACGGGGTGGTGGTTGGCGGCAAGTCGCTTTCTCAAGCGTTCCAACGTTTTGAGGCATTCGAATTTGCGGCGAAAACGGTGATCAAGGCCAAGCACTTGTGTTCGTCGGACCCAGGTGAGATTCGTTACCTTTCGCACAAACAGCTCGCCCAGGCTCAGAGCCGCCACATTGATCTCGATTCATTCACGCCTCCACCCGCGTCATCGCAGGAAAAAGAACTGCGAGCCCAATTACGAGACTTCCTCCGCCGAGGCTGCCGACAGCGACTGTTGATCAGCACCGAAGGAAGCTTTTCGGCCCGATGTTCAGGGGACGACTTTCTGATCACGCCTTCCCAACAGGATCGCGAGTCGATCGACATTGACGATTTTGTTTTGATTCGAGATGGCGAGGCGGAGGCTGGCAAGCAGCCGAGCCGTGCCAGCGCTGCTCATCAGGCGCTGTATCGAAGGCATCCGGCGATCAAAGCGATTGTCTTTGCCCATCCAGTCAACGCGACGGCGTTCAGCATCACCGATTCCTACTTCGACGCACGAACGATCCCAGAAAGCTACCTGTTCTTGCGCGATGTGCAACGCGTTCCCTACGGGATTCAGTATGGAAGCGATGGTCGAATTGCGGACTATGTATCACCGCTCACGCCGGCAGCCATCTTGGAGAACGACGGTGTTGTTGTAACCGGGACCAGCGTGCTCGATGCATTCGATCGTCTCGAGGTGCTGGAGGCCACAGCAGAAGCGGTGATCAATGCACGTTCGCTCGGACCAGTATCGAGCATGCCAGATGAAGTGATCGCGGAGCTACGGTCTGCTTTCAAAATGGATTGACGGACAGATTCGCGACGAATGCCACGAACGACATGAAAAAGAAAGGCGGGAGGGACGTGGAGAAAGGCCGAGACAGGGAGGACTTTCGGAGACTCGCGCACTTTTAGGTTAGAGTGGAACGCTTCAAAGGACGAAGGCTTTGTGCAGCCAGTCGATTTCTCGAGCAATATCTTCGGCAAGACCTCGTCGTCGCATCGACTCGGGCAGGACCGTCCAAGCATAGGTCTCCACTTCCAAGTGGCCGGTAAAATCAGTCTTACAGTTCGGATCACTGAGATATCGTAGACATTCCAACACTTCGTTTTGGCTGGTCGCCAAATGCCCGAACCGTTCAAGGAAGATTGGCACGTGAAAGTGAACAACCCAGCGCCGGTCATCTCCCATCGGCAACTCTTTGTCCGCAGCATTAGCGAGCAGGCTGGGAAGATCCTCGGCGAGCTCGAACTCGCCTGACGCAAGCAGCCGACCGGTTTGATGCAGGTACCGATCTTCGGCGAACTCTCGCAATTGCTCGATCGCTTCTAGCCGACGACCTTTGGCCATCGATTGCCAATCAGCCAAAATTGCGTTGCTGACTTGAACCTTACCAATCGAGATTCCGGCCTCAGCCAATCGGCTAAGCACTTCTCTTTGAGGCTCCATCATGACCGCGGAATGACAAATATCGTGACACACCGTGAGGTAACGCCGATGCTTGGTTTCTGGCAGCTGCTGAGAGAACCAGTCAATCACGTCGGCTGTGGTGTCGAGCTGGCATCCCGGCTCTGGCTCGATCGCAACCACGATGCGGCGGCCCGTGCGGGATTCCAACCGTTCGAGATGATCTGCCAGAGCACGGAGATTCTGCCCCGCGCGTGACAGAAGTTCCGGCGAGTCCAGTTCGCTCGGCCAGCCGAGCGGAAGGGTGCTGACCGAACCGACCACGTCTGCGGACTGCTGACTCAACAACGAGGCCAGCACGTCAGCTAGTTGGCAGGTGTAATCGAGCCGCTCGGTCTGGGCCCAGGTCGGTACATAGACCCGATGCTTGACGACGGCTTGGTGAAAGTTGTCGTAGGGAAAGCCGTTGATTGTGAAGGGACGCAATCGACGTTCGGCAAGAAAATCCGCCATGGAACCGGTGTCCTTGGCCAACTCCGCCGCGGCCTGGGCCGGTAGCCACAGTCCCACGCCCAGTTCATTGAGCCCGCAGGAATCTCTCGCCGCCACCGCGTAGCGGTCAAGGTTCTCGCGGATCGATGCCAGGTCGGTCCCGGCGTGGACGTTGGTGCAATACCCAATTGTCGCGTTCTGGAGTGTCAAATTCGTCACAGGGCGTCTTCCGGGGGCTTTCGGGAACAAGGAAGTGCGATCAACATTTTACGAAGTCATCACGCCCAAGGGCGACCCAACTAGAATCAGACGGGCTTCTTTCAGCAAACAACGGGCATCGACATTCATGTTTCGACTCTCTTTAGTGGCCATCGCCGCGGTGCTTTGGGTTGATTTCGGCTTGGCACAGCTGCTTCCCAACGCAAAGCACTCCGATTCTGTCGACCGTTTCTATCAGATTGAGAGTTGGCTCCCTACGCCAAACGATCAACGCACCGCCTCGGGGGCGCCAGGGCCGGAGTACTGGCAGCAGCGAGCCGATTACGAGATCGATGTCACTCTGGATGATCAGAACCAACGGATCACCGGGGCTGCGAAGATCACCTATCGAAATGAATCACCACACGTTCTTCAATATGTGTGGGTCCAGCTCGACCAGAACCGTTTTCGTCCTGATTCTGATTCGGCAATGGCGACGTCTGCTCCCAGCATAGCACCACGAATGTCATTTGATCATCTCGGGTCGTTGCTGGCACGGATGACGTTTGATGGCGGCTACAAGATTGATTCGGTAACCGGCCCGCAAGGCAAGCCGATCCGCTACACCGTCGTTGGAACGATGATGCGACTGGATCTGGACCAACCGTTGAGTCCGGGCGAGTCCACATTGATCAACATCGATTACTCCTACAACATCGTCAACACCGATCTCTTGAGGGCTCGCGCCGGCTACGAGTTCTTCGAGAAAGACGGCAACTACATCTATGAAATCGCTCAGTGGTTTCCTCGCGTTGTCTCTTACACCGACTACACCGGCTGGCAACACAAGCAGTTCCTGGGTCGTGGCGAGTTCACGCTCGAGCTGGGGGACTATCTGGTTCGAATCACGGTCCCAGCCGACATGGTCGTTGCGGCAACTGGCCAGCTAACCAATCAGGACGACGTCTTGAAGCCTGACTGGAAGGACCGGCTGGCCAAGGCCAAAGATGCCCGGCGACCGATGTTCATTGTGACTCCCGAGGAGGCGAAGAAGACCGAATCCGCGGACGAGAAGGCAACCTCGCAAACCAAGACATGGGTCTACGAGGCTGAGAACGTGCGTGATTTTGCTTTCGCCGCCAGTCGCAAGTTCATCTGGGATGCCAGAGGAGTCGAAGTGGGCGACCAAACGGTGATGGCGATGTCGTACTATCCCAACGAGGCCGAGCCGCTGTGGAGTCAGTATTCGACCGAGGCGGTTGCCCACACCTTGGAAGTCTACGGACGCTACTCATTCGAGTATCCCTATCCGGTGGCGATCAGTGTCAACGGGCCGGTCTACGGGATGGAATACCCGATGATCTGCTTCAACGGCCCAAGACCGGAGTCGGACGGCACCTACAGCAAAGCGACGAAGTACGGCTTGATCTCCGTGGTCATCCATGAGGTCGGCCACAATTTCTTTCCGATGATCGTCAACAGTGACGAGCGACAATGGACTTGGATGGATGAGGGGCTCAATACGTTCCTGCAATACCTGGCCGAACAGGAGTGGGAGGACGAGTATCCCTCGCGTCGAGGGGATCCGGAAAAGATCGTGCCGTACATGCGGGGTGACTACCAGCGCCCAATCATGACTGGCAGTGAAGAGATCCTTCAGTTTGGTCCGAATGCTTATGCCAAGCCGGCGACAGCGCTGAACATTCTTCGCGAGACCATCCTCGGGCGCGAGCTGTTTGATTTCGCCTTCCGCGAATACGCCAGGCGATGGAAGTTCAAGCGGCCAACGCCGTCTGACTTTTTCCGCACGATGGAGGACGCGTCGGGTGTGGACCTCGATTGGTTTTGGCGAGGCTGGTTCTATAGCACCGACCACGTCGACATTGCCATCGATAGTGTCCGACTCTATCAGATCGATAGCGGCGATCCGGATGAGCAAGCCGAACGCAAACGAAAGGAACGTGCCGACGAGGAGCCGACGCTCTCGAAACAGCGTAATGCTGAACTCCCAAAGCGAACCGAATGGCAACCCGGGCTGAAGGATTTCTACAATAGCCCCGACTACGACGAGTTCGCGGTCGAAGAATCGGCCCGCAAGGCATTTCAAAAGATGCTCGAATCGCTTGACGATAAAGAGCGTGCGTTGCTGCAGCGGTCCACGAACTTCTACGTCGTTCGCTTCAAAAACGTCGGTGGACTGGTGATGCCGATCATTGTTCGAGTCCACTACGGCGACAATACCAACTCGTTGGTGAGGATTCCCGCGGACATCTGGAGAGCGAACGGCGAGCAGGTCGACAAGTTGTTCATCTCCGACAAAGAGATCGTCAGGCTAGAACTCGACCCCCAACGCGAAACCGCCGATACCGAAACCTCCAATAACCATTGGCCGCCCAAACTCGTCCCGAGTCGCTTCCAATTGTTCAAGGACAAGAAGTCCACCAACGACATGCAGAAACTCAAGGCAATCGAGGCCAAGGAGCAGGCAGCCGATCGGGACGGGGACGATGGCAAAGCCAAGCCAAAGGAGATCGATCCCAGCGAGGCGACCGACAAAAAGAAAGCGGAAGCGGGGAACGGATCCGATAGCGGTTCATGATGTCTTCGCCAGCGAACGTCTCACTTTTCCTCCGAGCGACCGAACCATGCTAGGTTTCTTTCTTGCCGCCTTGTTGATGCATCCCGTCCACGAAACGGTTGCAGAAATCGAATGGAATCCAGAAACCGGCCGTCTCGAGGTGGCACTGCGACTCGACGCGCTCGACGAGCAGTGGTTGCGCAAGCGGGTCCCACAAGACCGTCAAAGCGAAGGTCAATGGGAACTCGCCTACCTCAAGAGCCGATGCCGGATCGCCGCACCACCCGAGGAAAACGGCGTCGATCCCACCACCTATCGATGGATCGGGCGGGATGAGGAACGAGGTCATGTTTGGTGGTACTTCGAGATCGAGCCTGGTGACAAGCAGCCACCGACTTGGATCGAACAGCGCGTCCTGTTCGAAAAGGAGCAGAATCAAGCCAACCGCGTGGTCGTCCTGGGCGGAGTACCCAAACGAACGCTGGTCCTTACAATGCAGCGTCCAAAAGCATTCTTGAATCAGGCCGGCAATGATGAGCCCGACTCCACCCCGCAAACTGGTCGCTGAAGTCATCTCGATTGGCGACGAGATGACCAGTGGTGCGCGGCTTGATACGAACTCGCAGTGGCTCAGCCGGCGTTTGGGCGAATTGGGGATCGCGGTCGCTTTTCAAAGCACGGTCGGTGACACGCTGCAGCACAACGTCGACGTGTTTCGAATCGCCTGCTCACGCGCCGACATCGTCGTCGCCACCGGCGGCTTGGGGCCGACACGCGACGATCTGACGCGTGAAGCCCTGGCGATCTTGACTGGCCAGGCGTTGGAGTTACGTCAGGACGCAATGGACCACATCGTCGCGTTGTTTTCGAAACGCAAACGCGAAATGCCGGAGCGAAACGAGGTGCAAGCCATGTTTCCTCGTGGCAGCGAGCAAGTCTTTAACCCGCAGGGGACCGCGCCGGGAATCGACATCGTCGTGCCACGAGAGGGGACGGCGCCCAGCCGTGTTTTCGCGCTTCCCGGAGTGCCGGCGGAAATGAAGCGGATGTTTGACGACACGGTCGCACCGCGGCTGCTCGGCCTTTCCGGCGGGTCGAACTGCATCCGACATCTCGTGATGAAGTTCTTCGGGACTGGCGAAAGCGATATGGAACAACGGCTCGGCGAGATGATCTCACGCGATCGCGAGCCTCGGGTCGGCATTACCGTGAGCACGGCGACGATTTCACTTCGCATCACCGCAACCGGGAATTCCAACGAAGCCTGCGACGCGATGATTCGCCAAACCAAGGAGGAAATCCTACAGCGAGTCCCCGAGTTCTATTTCGGAGATGGCGAAGACTTTGAACAGTATCACGCGATCGACCGCGATCTTCGCCGCCGAGCCGAATCGTTGACGGTGATCGAGTTGGGGTACGCGGCGCCGCTGGGGGATTGGTTCGCGTCGCTGGGCCACACGCCCGCCTACCGTGGTGGCGTTTCGCTCGGCAACGTCCAGGACTTGCTGAGGTTGTTCGATTGCGACTCGGAAGAGGAAGCACTGCGGCGTGCCAAAACAAGGTTCGACGCTGATTGGTGTTTGCTGATCGACGAGTATCCTCAACTCGAGCGAGACTCCGAGAAACCGATGGGTGCCTGCGATGTGCGGCTGGTCGTGATGCGACCCGACGGTGAAGTCATGGTGACGAAGTCTTCCATGGGAGGCCATCCGGAGGTGCTGCAGCCGCGGATCGGTAAGGCAGGCATGGCCTGGATGCGGCGGATCCTGAACCAAAGTACGTTAGGCTTTCCAGCCTGACACGAGTGAGACAGGTCAGGCTGGAAAGCCTAACGTACGAGTGAGACAGGTCAGGCTGGAAAGCCTAACGTACGGGGAAAGCCTAACGAGCGGGATGATCGAGATTGAGCATCACCGGGTGAAAGGGGACGTGCCGAATGGTCGCTCCGCCGTTGTAGAACTCGATGCCGTCCACGCGGTAGCCATCGATACGGCGGTGCGTGTGCCCGAACACGATGCGGCTGATCCCTGCGGTCGCTTCGGTGGGTTGCTGATGCATCCATCGCAGCAAACGAATGCAGGTCGCTCGCCGGCGATGGGCCGCCATCGCTGCTGCCTTGTGAACACGGGCCGCGACGGCCATGTCGTAGACGCTGCTGGCGACATTGGACGCGATCGGCTTGTTTTCCCAGCGACCTCGATAATCGACAAATGCGTCGAGACTGCCATTGCCCTCGATCACGTCACCGTGCAACAGCAGCGTGTTATCGACTCGAACGCAATCCATTCCACAATCAAACCGATCACGTTTCCTGGCCCAATCCGCTAAGGCTCGCTTGAACGGCGCGTGGGCGTCATGGTTGCCATCGAGATAGATGAACCGTTTGGTTGGAAAGCGGGAGTACCATTCGTCCAGCCAATCGACCGCCCGCGAGACAGACGCGACTCTCCGACCGCATCCGGCTCCAACGAAAATCAAACAGATCGCCGCCCCAAACGCAGAGATCGGAGTCATCGATTGAACGCGTGATCAACTCGGCATGTTCCGCTGCATTGCAGCGATTGCTGAACAGGTGCAGGTCGGAAACGAAAGTCAATCGCTTGACGTCTCTGGTCAATTTTCCACTGCTTGATCATTCCATTCTGACGGTGGATACGATTGACTACTTGCGATTCGGATTCCGCTGCCAGCCTTCACTCATCTCTTTTGTATAGACCCGTTTGCCGTCGCGAACCGCGTTGCTCCGTGGGCTGTCATCCCAAACCTTGGCGTCCCCTTCCTTGATCACCTCTTTCACATCGTCGACGGTGATGTCGTGCAACGCGGCGAAATGCATGAGTTCTCGATCGTAAGTCTTTTGCAGCATGTCCTCGAGGCTGGCCCTCGCCTTGGTTCCCTGTGGCAGGATCAATGGTGTTTCCACCGTCGTGCGGGCGACCTGTCGATAGTCGTTGTAGATGCGACGGCGTGTGTCCTCAGGGAGATCTGATCTCGCGATAAGGCTCCGGCGTGGCAGGCTTGATCGTTTCTTCCACCTCGACGACCGATACCTGCGAGGGGTCGGGCGGGCGATTGAGAAGAAAGACAACCAGGCCAGTCATGGCCACCAACATCATCCCGGCGCCAACGAATACCGCCACCAGCGCGGCGGTTGCCGAGGAATCATTCTCCTCTGGCAACGCGATTTCTGGTTCGGTGCGTTTGGATCCCGCGGCGATGTCCACACCCGCGGGACCGCCGGCGGGGCTCTTCGCCGACGTCGTGGACGCCGCCTGGCTCGCGCTGTTCACGTTCCAAACCGCGCCGCAGGCCGGACATTTGACGCTGGCCATCGTTGCCGGCACATTCGCGGCGGCTCCACAGCCGGGACAGGTTACGCGTCGGATCGACATCACATCTACCTTGGAATTGCATCCACTTGAATCGTGGGGTTAGGCCTTTCGCTTCTTCCTATTCAACTCGGCAAGCTCCCGCTCGTACAGGGCGCGGACCTCGTCCATATCGATCTCCACCGAGGGCAGTTTTGGGTCCATCTCGTGCATCGCCTGATGCACAATCGCGGCCACTGCCGCGTCGCGATACCATTTGCGATCGGCGGGGATGACAAACCAGGGCGCATGCTTTGGGTTACAGCGGCTAAACACATCCTCGTAGGCTTCGTTGTAGGCATCCCAGTCCTCGCGGGCGGCGTAGTCAGCGAGGTTGAGCTTCCAATGCTTCTCGCGATTTTCCAGCCGTTTGGCGAATCGTTCCAGCTGTTCTTCCGGGCTGACGTGCAAATAGAACTTCAAGATCTTCGTGCCGGAGAGGACGAGATTTTCTTCGAAGCTATTGATGATGTCGAAACGCTTGGCTCCAGATCTTCTTGGGAACCAGCTTCTTGACTCGTGCGATGAGCACATCTTCGTAGTGTGACCGATTGAAAATGGAAACCATGCCCTTGGCCGGTGTGCACTTGTGAATCCGCCAAAGAAAGTCGTGTGCCAGCTCCTCCTCGGTCGGAGCCTTGAAGGGATAGGTTCGACAGCCCTGCGGGTTCATCCGACCGAGGACTCGTCGAATCAGGCCATCTTTTCCGGCGGCATCGGGAGCCTGCAAGACGATCAACAGCGACTGTTGTCGCTCGACAAACATCCGATACTGCAACTCGCGAATCTTGAGGGTCATCTCAGCCGTAAAGACCTCGGCCTCTTCCTTGGTCTTGAAGGGCCGGCTCTCGTCCGTCTTGTGCGAGCTCAGGTGGAACGGCGCTGACGTGGGGATACGATGCTCGTTTGCGATGTTCAGCATGGGGCTTCGATCTGATTGGCGAGGACGTTGATTTCCGGCACCGACCGGACGTTGATTTCCGGCACCGACCGGATGGTGATTTCCGGCACCGACCGGATGGTGATTTCCGGCACCGACCGGATATGGTACACCGATCCAACGAGAGGGATTCAAGACCCAGGCCCAGGAGCAAATGGCGTTGCGAGTATTGGTGACCGGTTGTGGCGGGTTTCTGGGAAGCGAAGTGGTGCGGCAGTTACTTCGCCGTGACGATCGCGTCATCGGCGTGTCGCGGCGTGAATATCCCGGGCTCGTTGCTCTCGGCATGGAGCATCGACGTGGGGACTTGACGGACCCCGCGTTCGTTTCACAGGCGCTGGTCGATGCCGATGCGGTGATCCACACCGCGGCCGTCGCCGGGGTCTGGGGCTCCTGGGATCACTTTTATCGCAACAACAAATTGGCAACCGACTTGGTCGTCGCCGCCTGTCGGGACCACCAGATTCGAGAGCTCGTCTTCACCAGCAGTCCCAGTGTGACGTTTGGTGGGGCGCATCAGCGGGGCGTCGACGAACGGGAACCCTATCCAAGGAAGTGGCTCTGCCATTACCCGCACACCAAAGCACTCGCCGAACAACACGTGCTGTCCTGCCATGTGCCGGGTCAACTCAGCACCGTGGCGCTGCGCCCTCATCTGATTTGGGGAGAGGACGATCCTCATATCCTGCCACGTTTGTTGCAGCGTGCGGCAAGCGGACGGTTAGCGATCGTCGGAGATGGGCGAAACCGCGTCGACACCGTGCATGTGATCAATGCTGCCGCGGCGCACCTGGACGCCCTGGATGCGCTCAGGCAGAACCCGGAGGGGGCCGGAGGCAGGGCCTATTTCATTACCCAGGACGAGCCGGTGGGATGCTGGGATTGGATCAAGGAGATTTGTGAGATCGGTGGGGTCGCGCCGCCCCGTCGGCGAGTTTCCTATCCAACCGCCTACGCAATTGGGGCCCTGATGGAAACGGCCTACCGTGCGATGGGTCGATCGGAGGAGCCGCCGATGACCCGATTCGTCGCCGCACAACTTGCCCGAGACCACTATTTTGACATCAGCGCTGCCCGGCAGCGGCTTGGTTATCGGGTGCGGATTTCCATGCAGCAGGGGCTGCAGCGCTTGCGTGAGGCCTGGGCATCGCGTCCAAGCCCTCTTCCCACAACGTCCTCCCACCCGAGTCGGCCAACGGCCTCGCCTGGGGGCTAAGCCGATAGTCGGCAGAGGATCGGATGGGGCACGCGAAAAAAAGGCTGGGCGTTGTCAGTTTTGCTTCGCGTTGGTAGCCTTTTCCCGGTTACTTTGTTCGGGTTGGAAGCCTGACAGGTGGACAGGTTCTTGCCCGGCGGATCAACGGATCGGGCGTTCTCGATCGAAGATTGTCGAATACTGTGATCGCTCCAAATCGCGCCTCGTTGTTGTCAGATGATCAGCGGATCGTCATCACTGGCATCGGGCTCACTGCGCCCAATGGCAACGATTGGGCTTCGTTCCGGCAGGCTCTGCTGGAAAAGCGTAGCGGCGTTCAGCCGTACGAGATTCGTTACTTTGGCAAGACGTTGGCGGGAATCTGCGATTTTGATTTGACGCGCTACCAGACCAAGAAAGATGTTCGACGCGGAACGCGCGCGGGCAGTGTCGGCGTTTACTGCGCCAACGAAGCGGTCAAGCACTCGGGGATCGATTGGGACAACGTCGACAAGTCACGAGTTGGCGTTTACGTCGGAGTGACCGAACACGGAAACGTCGAAACCGAGAACGAGATTTATGTGATCAAGGGATTTGATTACGACACCAGTTGTTGGTCGCATCATCACAATCCCAGAACGGTGGCCAACAATCCTGCCGGCGAGATCGCCCTGAACATGGGGATTACCGGGCCGCACTACACGATCGGGGCGGCTTGCGCAGCCGGCAACGCGGGGATCATCCAGGGGGCACAAATGCTGCGTCTGGATGAATGCGACGTCGCGATCGCCGGCGGTACGAGTGAGAGCATTCACACCTTCGGGATCTTTGCAAGTTTCAACAGCCAGAATGCGTTGGCCTCGCATCAGGATCCGACCCAGGCTTCGCGACCGTTCGATATGAAGCGCAATGGAATCGTGGTCGCCGAGGGTGGATGCCTGTACGTGCTTGAACGCCTTCGGGATGCCAAGGCCCGCGGAGCCGAGATTTACGGCGAACTCGTTGGATACGCGATGAACACCGATGCCACCGATTTCGTGTTGCCCAATCCACAACGCCAAGCGGAGTGCGTTCGCATGGCGCTCAAACGCGCTGGGTTGGAGCCAAACCAAATCGATGTGGTCAGCACGCACGCGACGGGAACCAGCAGCGGCGACGCGCAGGAGTGCACGGCGCTGCGTGCCGTCTTTGGCGAGACGACCAATACCCGAATCAACAACACCAAGAGCTACATCGGACATGCGATGGGCGCGGCCGGCTCGCTGGAATTGGCCGGGAACCTCTCGTCGTTCCGCGATCGTGTGATCCATCCGACCATCAACGTCGATGAGCTTGACCCGGAATGCGAGATGCCTGGGTTAGTACTCAACGAGCCCCAAGAGGCAACTCGCGTGGACTATGTCCTGAACAATTCTTTTGGCATGTTAGGGATTAACTCGGTCGTCATCATCGGTCGAGTCTAGGCCTGTCGATGGCGAACGATGTGAACGCCACGTTAGCCGACGAGCTTGATGCTCCTGCCAACCAACCCACCTCAGAAAAGAACGAATTGGAGAGACCGAATCGATGACGCCCGCAGAAATCCGCGACGAGATCCTCGACATCCTGGAGGACATTTCACCCGACGAGGATCTCGATGGCCTCGATGACGACAAAGCGTTTCGCGATCAGTTGGAACTGGACAGCATGGACTTCCTGGACATCGTCATGGAGCTGCGGAAACGTCACCGCGTGCAGATCCCGGAAGAGGAATACAGCAACCTGGCCAGCATGAGCTCGACCGTCAGCTATCTCGAGCCCAAGATGAGGGACATCGTCAAGTCGTAGCAGGCCCCGACGTCTCCGTCTCTCGAGCGTTTTTGCTTTTGATGTAGGCGGTCGGAAAAAAGGGGTCAGACACGAATGGCACGAACTTAGGTTGTCGCAGTGAACCTCGGGCGCTAGCCGTGGGCCTTCGCCGCATCCTAACGACGTCTTCTTCGCCCACGGCTAGTCGCCCGAGGTTCAAAGCCCGTGCTATTCGGGTCAGACCTTTTTCCCGACCGACCCGGGCGACGTCAAATTGAAACAAGACTGCGTTCATTCTGACGTCACGGTAGGTCTCCGATTGGCCAGGGATGCGTCGGCGGACGGGCAAATCGACGGGCCCAGATACAGGGGTTGATCGAGAAAACGCGGGCAAATCGGCTGTGGGTCCGTTCAAAGGCTCCCCATCATTGCGTCCCGGTAAGTGTTGGCATGTCGTTCGCTTTGCTAGTGAAGGACCCGCTCGGCGCGAGAAAGCTTGACTCCGTGCCGTCCTCCCGACTCCACGCCTTTCCCGATAAAGGAGTACCCCAACATGTTGTTCTTCAAGAAATGGATCCTCGCCCCCGCCATGGTGCTTGGGACGATGGCCGCGACAGATACGAACCAGGCCAAAGCAGATTTTGGGATTTTTGCCGGTCGCGGCATTAGCATCAGCATTGGTGGTGGCTATCCCGGCTATCGTTCACTCTACGCGCCGACGTATCGATCGGTGTACGGGCATGGCTATGCCAGCCCCTACCGCTCGTACTATTCTCGCGGTCATTACGACTATCACCCGCAAGAGATCGTTCCGCACGGCAACCATTTCCATATGATTCCCGGGCACTATGACTACTATCCCAACGGTCACCGCGGGCATGGCGGTCATCATGGCCATCACTAGCACGTCGTGGTCTTTCTGATTGAAGCGATCCTTACAGGCCGGCCTGATTCCGTGATGGAATCGGGCCGGCTTTTTTCGTTTGGTTGCGACGGAAACCTATGTTTGCGAAGTCCTGGGCCTCTCTTGCCTGGCAATTCACGCTTCTCATGCATTCACGAGCAACACAGGGAAACTCGTCATGTTTCGTGCACCCACCTTGGTTCTTTTGACCGCCATCACGCTCGCTAGTTCGGTCAGCCCTGGGAACGCGATCGCTGCCTCCCCGGTCGGCCGCTGGCGAGGCGTTTGGACCAGTCAGTCGACGGGCCATCGCGGTCCGCTGAAAGCCCACATTCGTCAGGTCGACAGCGATTCCTACCGGGCGATCTTTGTCGGCCGTTTCTTCGGCGTCGTTCCCTTTGCCTATCCCGCCCGGCTGGATCGTGTACCTGGGACTTGCGACCGCTACCAATCCACTCAGCGACTGCCTCTGATCGGTACCTACCAGATGAACGCCTCGGTGACCCCGCATCACTTTCACGCCTACTTTCAAAGCGGAAACGATCGCGGAACGTTTCAGATGTCCAGGTAAATTCTTTGCCGGGTGGCGTACAAGGCGGCCTGGCCAATGCCGCTTGACCCCCCGGGGGGTATCGATGGGTCGAACGGCCCGCGTATCATGAGGGACTTGCATTGCCATCGCTGGCTTGCTGGAGAGGATTCTCAGATACGCAGACGATGTCCGACGCCGAAACAATCATCGAGTGGACAGAGCAGATCGCGATCATCTGTCGGCGTTTCGAGGAGGCCTTGCGTGCGGGCGAAACGTTCGACGGGCTCGGATGCCTGGCTGATCCAGGTCCCGGAACCGGTTCGTCCACGATTGGAGGCTGAGCTCAATCGTCGCCGAAGCGAACTCAGCGTCGATTCGATTGAAACCCATGTGCTCTCCGGCGACGCGGTGCTCGGGTCAGGCTCGTGCCCTGATTCGAACGCGGATTTGCAGGCGATCACCGGCGGGGGTGCGGTGGCTGAATGCGAGACGTTCCAGGGGCTCTCGTCAGCGGTTCGCGACGCATTGCAGCAGAGATTCGAACGGGTTTCGTTTCCAAGTGGGACGCAGATTCTTCGCCAGGGACAGCAGGCCCAAGGTCTGCACTTGATCCTCCGTGGCTGTGTCGACATCGTCGATACCGAGACGGGCGAACGGATTGACTGCGATGGCGCTGGTTCGGTGCTGGGCGAAATGTCGTTGTTGATGGACCAGCCGTGCTCCGCCGATGTGATCGCCACCAGCGACGTCGAAGCGCTGGTGCTTTCGACCGAGGCCTATCAAGCATTGAAGTCGCCGCATCCCGAGTTGGAGATCGCGCTGAGCCAATTGGTCAGTGATCGGCTGGGCGGCAGGCGACGTGATGCCTTGTGCGGAAAAACCATTGGCGGCTATCTGCTGCGGCGTTGCATCAACCGCGGTGGCATGGGTGTTGTTTACGAAGCTCAAAATCTGGAAAGCGGCGAATGGGTCGCGCTCAAGATGCTTCGGCATCGCTTCATCTACGACGACCAGATGCAGCGACGGTTCGATCAGGAGGCTCGATTGCTGGCCAACCTCCGTCATCCCAACATCATCTCGCTCCGCGAAAACTTTCTCGCCTACCGCACTCGCTTCTTGGTGTTGGACTTATGTGACGGCGCGGATTTGTTCCAAGTGCTTCGTGCCCGTGGTCCGCTGGATGAATCGACGGTTCGAGCGGTCCTGGGCCAGATTGCCCGGGGATTGCTCTATGCTCACCAGTCGGGCGTGATCCATCGCGACCTCAAGCCGGGCAATGTGCTGGTCGATCGCGACGGGCAGGTCAAGCTGACCGATTTCGGGCTCAGCAAACTGTTGGAATCCGAGATCCCCGGAGGCAAAGCGGTGGGGACGCCATCCTACATGCCGCCGGAGCAGTTCCGAACCGATCGCGTTGGCCCCGAGTGTGACTGGTATGCCCTGGGCTGTCTGATCTGCGAAATGTTGACTGCCCGAATTCTGTTTACCCCCGGTAACTGGATTGACATTTTCGAGCTCAAGCGAGCCAAGGTGCCTGGCGAGGACTGGCCCGCTTTGACGACAAGCGATGAGCTTCGCGCGATCATCGATGGTTGCCTGCAGCCCGATCCATATCGCCGCACGCTGGATCTTGAACCGCTCGCGGATTGGGCGGAGAAGGTGGACTTCCTGTTTGAGCCCACCGCAGCACCGGGACCGGATCCGAAAGCAATCATCCGCGTGATCTGGAGCCTTGATCATTGCCGGAGGGCTCGTCCGAAGCAGGTTGTGGCCGAGGCCCGCCAGGACTACATTTTGAACTCCAACTGTTTGTGCCAGGCTTGGCTTCGAGTGAACCGGATGTCCGCGAATTTGATCGACCCGACTTTTTTGTTTCGGTTCGAGCTCCAACTTCAAAACGATGCCTGCGAATGGACCGCGCGAGGCCTGAAGCTGCCGACTTCTTGTCGGCTTCCCTCCTTTGGCGCGTTGGCCGATCGCCCGGTGTTTGCCGATGTGCGGATGGCATGGAACCGCGACGGCGTTGGCATCCATTTGCTGGTCAACGGGAAGCGACAGCTTCCTTGGTGTCGTGATTCACGGCTCGACGACAGCGACGGGTTCCATCTTTGGATTGACACGCGATGCAGTCCTGGGATTCACCGGGCGACGCAGTTTTGCCACCGATTCCTGTGGATGCCTGCCGGAGGTGGGCCCAAGCGGGAACGCCCCGTCGCAGCGATGATTCCCATCAATCGCGCCCGCAGCCACCCTCGACCGGTGTCCCCCGATCAGTTGAAGATCGCTGCCTTCCCGCGACATGACGGTTACGAGTTGTCGGGGTTCGTGCCAGCCGCCGCGATGACCGGCTACGAACCGGGCCAGCAACCTCGAATCGGCATCTATTACGCAGTCATTGATCGTGAACTTGGATGGCAAACGCTCGCTCTTGGTCCCGAATACCCGGTGATGGACGACCCCAGCCTGTGGGGCGAAGGTGTCCTGACCGCCGACTAAACACCGCTTGGGAAAAATTTTCGTCGCTATTTACTGATTTTGGGGGCGATGTGGCAGTTACGATTCATGAATCGATTTATAGAATTTCTGTAACCTTCCGATCCAGAAGGATCGATACAACCCTCACAGATCCACCCATTTACGCACACGAAGACGTCGTGACGACGTCTTGAGTTGTTTTCTTCATGGTTTCTCCATCAACTTCGAAAGCCGTTCGCTCTGTTACCGGCATCACCGTCCGACTCGCAGGAGACTCGGGAGACGGGATGCAGCTGCTGGGAACTCAGCTGACCAACACCAGTGCCTTGGCCGGCAACGACGTGGCAACCTTTCCGGATTTCCCAGCCGAAATTCGGGCTCCTCGAGGCACGCGAGCGGGCGTTTCGGGGTTCCAGGTCCAGTTTGCTAGCGAAGAGATCTTCACGCCGGGCGACACGCTCGACGCCTTGGTCGTGATGAATCCGGCCGCGATGGTCACCAACCTCGGCGACCTTCGCAAGGGCGGCATCCTGATCGCCAACGAAGACGGTTTCGACGACAAGGAGTTCAAGCTCGCCAAGGTTGATGTCCAACCCGTTGGAAGCCACCGTCGTTCAAGATTCCTACCGGATCATCAAGGTGCCGATGACTCAGTTGACGCGTGACGCGGTGGCTGAGTTTGGACTGGGCGTCAAGATTGCCGATCGCTGCAAGAACTTTTTCGCGATGGGTTTGGTGTATTGGCTGTTCGGCCGTTCGCTGGACCCGACGTTGCGATTCATTCGCGATAAGTTCGGCAAGAAGCCGGAGGTAGCGGCTGCGAACGAGGCTGCGTTGCGAGCAGGCTGGGCGTTTGGTGAGACGACCGAAGCGTTCGGCGAGAGCTACCAGGTAACCGCGGCGGAACTCGAGCCCGGGACCTATCGCAACATCATGGGCAATCAGGCGCTGGCCTGGGGATTGATCGCGGCATCGAAGTTGAGTGGAAAGGATTTGTTCTACGGGACGTATCCAATCACGCCGGCCAGTGACATTCTGCACGAGCTAACCAAGTACAAGAACTTCGGGGTCAGGACGTTTCAGGCCGAGGACGAGATCGCTGCGGTCTGCTCAACGATTGGTGCCGCCTTTGGCGGTAGCATGGGGGTCACGGCCAGCAGTGGTCCGGGAATCGCGTTGAAAGCCGAAGGCATGGGCTTGGGGATGATTCTCGAGTTGCCCATGATCGTGATCAACGTTCAACGTGGTGGCCCCAGCACTGGTCTTCCCACCAAGACCGAGCAGAGCGACCTGCTGCAGGGGATGTTTGGTCGCAACGGGGAGTCGCCACTTCCGATCTTGGCGCCGCGCTCTCCTGCGGATTGCTTCGACATTGCGATCGAGGCCTGGCGGATTGCGACCGAGTGCATGGTGCCGGTGATCATCTTGTCCGATGGATACATCGCCAATGGCAGCGAGCCTTGGCGAATCGCCGATCTCGATGCAATTCCCAGGATCGAGATCAAGCATCCCGACGGAACCGATCCCAGTGAGCCCTTCTTGCCCTACGCGCGAGACGAGTACCTGGCTCGTCCTTGGGCGATTCCGGGGACGCCAGGCCTGATGCATCGCGTTGGCGGATTGGAAAAAGAATACGGGACTGGAAATGTCAGCTACGATCCCGCCAACCATCAACGCATGACCGACACGAGGGCTGCGAAAGTCGCGAAGATTGCCGAGCGGATTCCTCCACAGGACCTTTGCGGCGAAGCGGTCGGTGATGTGCTGGTCGTTTCCTGGGGTGGCACCTATGGTGCCTGTCACACGGCCGTTCGCCGTTGCCAGGAAGCGGGCCACAAAGTCAGCCACGCCCACATTCGCTACCTGAATCCGTTGCCAGCCAATTTGGGCGAGTTGATGCGAGGATTCGAAAAGGTCATCGTGGCCGAGTTGAACACGGGCCAGCTTCGCATGCTGCTTCGTGCCGCTTACCTGGTCGATTGCAAGGGCATCAACAAGGTTCAAGGCAAGCCGTTCACCATTTCCGAGTTGACCGAAGCGATCGAAAAGGAATTGCCTGTCGAAAAGGCAGCCGTTCGTCAAACCAGCAAAGCCGGCTAATCCAACAATCGTTCTCCCCTTGGCAAGTATCGCCGGGAGAGAACCTGACGCGCGGACGAATGCGAGGCACCGCGCAACGAACTTTGATCCTCGAACTTGTCCAACGACCACTGCGAATTGAATAGAGAGATGTCTTTACCTGTATTGACCGCCGCTGATTTCGGCTCTGATCAAGATGTGCGTTGGTGTCCCGGTTGCGGGGACTACTCCATTCTCGCGCAAATGAAGAAGGTGCTGCCCGAACTGGGCGTGCCCCGCGAGAAGATCGTGTTCATCAGCGGGATCGGTTGCAGCAGTCGCTTTCCCGTACTACATGAACACCTACGGCATGCACAGCATTCATGGCCGTGCACCGGCGTTTGCGACCGGTCTCAAGTCAACTCGCCCCGACCTGATGGTTTGGGTCATCACCGGTGACGGCGACGCATTGTCGATTGGCGGCAATCACTTCATTCATGCTCTGCGCCGAAACCTGGACATCAACATCGTGCTGTTCAACAACCGCATCTACGGCTTGACGAAGGGACAATACAGCCCGACGAGCGTGGAAGGTCAGGTCACCAAGAGCACCCCGATGGGCTCGATTGACCATCCACTCAACCCGCTCTCGGTTGCCTTGGCGGCCGAGGCGACCTTTGTGGCACGAAGCATCGACGCGCACGTCAAGCATCTTGGTGAGACACTTCAGCGGGCCGCGGAGCACAAGGGAGCGTCGCTGGTCGAGGTGTACCAGAATTGCAACGTCTTCAACGACGGCGCCATGGCCTACGCGCAGGAAAAGAAGCAGCGGGCTGACAACGTGGTCGAGCTCGAGCATGGCAAGCCGCTGGTGTTCGCCAACGGCACCAAGGGGATTCGCCTGATCGGGACGCACCTTGAAATTGTCAGTACCGACGAGGTTCCGGTGGATGACCTGTTGATCCACGATGAAACGGATCCCAACCCATCGATTCACATGATGCTCGCGCGGATGGCCTATCCGACCATGCCCGAACCGATTGGCGTCTTGCGGGCAGTCACGGGAGTCTCGACTTACGACGACCAGATCAATGCTCAGGTAGCAGCGAGCCAAGGAGATGAAGGGAGAAGGCAATCTCGATAAACTCTTCCGTTCCGGTGACACCTGGCAGGTTGGTTCACCGACCTAGACCCGACCTGCGAGCAAAGTCGGCTTGATTTCGTGGAGCCGTATCGGGGAAATTGGGCGAGTGGCAACGAATTGGCTGTGCGACCAATTGATCTTGATCGTTCATTGGTGACCACGATTACCCCCTACGAAGACTCCCTGATACCGAGGATCCTCATGCCCCGCGAACGAACCTACCGTGACGCATCGCAAGCCATCGGCGATACCCCCATGATCCAGATCAATCGCTTGGGGCCGGAGGGCGGAGCAACGATCTTTGCCAAGTGTGAGTTCTTTCAACCGCTCAACAGCGTCAAGGACCGAATCGGCGTGGCGATGATTGAGGCCGGCGAACGCGACGGCAAGATCAACAAGAGCACTCACATCATTGAGCCGACCAGCGGCAATACCGGGATCGCCCTGGCGTTCGTCTGTGCCGCGAAGGGTTACAAGTTGACCCTCACCATGCCCGAGTCGATGTCGGTCGAGCGACGGGCCCTGCTGCGTGCCATGGGAGCCAACCTGGTCCTGACACCCGCCGGTGAAGGAATGAAAGGTGCGATCAATCGCGCCAGTGAATTGGTCGAGAGCACGCCCGAACGCCTTCATGCCCCAGCAATTCGAAAATCCAGCGAATCCTGCCATTCACGAAGCCACCACCGGACCAGAGATCTGGGAAGACAGCGGTCACAACATCGATGCGATTGTCGCCGGTGTGGGAACCGGCGGAACGATCACCGGTGTCACTCGCTTCATGAAGAAGCACAATCCGAACTTCAAGGCCATTGCTGTCGAGCCGAAACACTCCCCGGTGATCAGCGGCGGCGATCCCGGCAAGCACCGCATTCAAGGCATCGGTGCCGGCTTCATCCCCAAGAATCTCGACACCTCCGTGATCGACGACGTGGTTCAGGTCGACGACGAGGACGCGTTTGAATGGGGCCGTCGGCTAGCCAAAGAGGAAGGCATCGTGGCTGGGATCAGCAGTGGCGCCAACATGTGGGCGGCCGCGCAGGTAGCGGCCCGTCCCGAGATGAAAGGCAAGCGGATTGTCACGATCATGTGCAGTCTCGGCGAGCGTTACCTCAGCACGCCCCTGTTCGGCGATCTCGGACTGTAAGGTCGGCCTGAGTCCCATCCTCCGCCGCCGCCACGTTAGCTCGTGCTCGTGCCCGAGACCGCGCCACAAGGAGGACAGGTCCAGACGTCAACCTCAGATTCCCAGCACCCTCCAATCACACTCGAGCGCGTGTCTCTCGCCCACGAGCGCGAAACGATGCGTGGTCGATACCGATCTCACTCTCACAGAGACGGTGCGGCCACTCGCTTGAGATAGGCCGACGTTGTGAAGCGAATGCACCAGGCGAGGTCGCCCGGTGCCTCGGCAAAGCGGTCGGCAAGTGCCTGGATCTCCCCATGTACCCGCGGATTCGCTAACAGTTCCAGCGTTCTTGCCGCATGCAAGATGGTGGTTTCGTCGCTGCCCGCAGTGACCTCCAAAAGTGTCTGGTAGGCAGCTGCTTCGCCGGTGTGTTTGGCGATCGCTCCCGCTGCCTCAATCCGGACCGCATTCGAGGGATCTCGAAAGGCTTGTCGAAGTTGGTCGGCGACACGCTTGAGGTAAGGAGTCGGCGGCAGTGCACGCGACCGCGCCCCAATAACGTACGCATGGATCGGGATCCACCAGTGCCTTGCCGATCGACTCGAAGTCATCGCCGCCAACCAACTCCGCTGCGGTCAGGAGTCGTGGCAAATCAAACTTGCCCGATCGCGAAGCTTGCAGCGGGGTGGAACCCTCGGTCTGGCGGCGAAGTTCGATCTCCGGCACCAATCCCAAATCACGCGAGGCGAGTAATTCGTCTCTCAGCGTTTCTCTCATTTCCGCAAGCACAGCCTGGTGATCGGGCGAATCGACAAGGTTTTGGAGGTTCAGCGGGTCGGTTTCACAATCGAAGAGCGCTTCGCGCGACCGCGTCACGTTCATGAATTGAGCTTGGGCCGTATTTCCCTTTCCGCTGTCGGCAAGTGCGTAAAAGTCGTTCATGACGTCGCCCTGGTCGACCCAAGCACTGGGCTGGTGATAACCGCGGTGAGGCATGTAATTGCGAATGTACAGGTAGTTCCGTGAACGAGTGCTGCGTGCCATGTCCACGATTTCGTCCACTCGGTCACGATGACAATGGACGTACTGTCGAGGTGACGTCGCCAACTTGCCCAGAAACGGCTTTCCCCGCATGTAGGCTGGGAGCTTCGCAATCTCAGCAAGGCTCAGCACCGTTGGCCCAAAGTCTTCGAAGCTGACCAGTCGATCGGTGGTGCTGCCGGGGTCGCATGGTGCCAAATGTCGGTACTGAGGCGGGAAGCGAATCAGCAGCGGAACATGCGTCCCGGAATCGAACAAGACGCGTTTATGACGAGGCATTCCGCTACCGTGATCGGAATAGAAAAAGACGATCGTCTCGTCCGCCAACCCGTCTGCTTCCAGGCGATCCAAGATTTCGCCGACCTCCTTGTCCATCACCGTCACGCAATCGTAGTACCTCGCCACCGTTTCGCGAACGAGCTTCGTATCTGGGTAATAGGGTGGCAGCGGGACGGTTGCCGGATCATGGATCTCGTCTTTGGAAAGCCGGCTCTGCACCTCGTCCTTGAATTGCTGGTAGGGCCAAACCATGGTGCGCGATTGATGGCTCGTCATCAGGTTGTGGACGGCAAAGAAGGGCTGCTGATCGGATCGCAGGTTCCAACTTGCACTCGAACCATTGACGTCCCAGGAGGCCGTGATGATGCTCGGTTCAGAGGACGTGTTGTAGTCCGTTTTGACGTTGTTCGTTGTGAAATATCCAGCCTGTCGTAAGAGAGACGGAAAGCCCTTCATCGTTTCAGGCAGTGGAAAGAGGGAACGCATTGGATGCGTTCCCGTATGAGTCGCGATGCAACCGTTGATCAAACAAGATCGCGACGGGGAGCAGACCGGTGCGGTGGCGAAGGCGTGCGTGTAACGGCAACTCTGCTCGGCCAGTCGATCAATGTTGGGCGTGGTCGCAAAGTGGTCGCCATAGCAACCCAGGGTCGCGCTCATATCCTCGGCGGTGATCCACAAAATATTCGGCACGCGGGTGTTCGGGTCCTGCGCCCAGGAACTCGCGTGGTGGAAATCGGCAACAATCGACAGCACAACCAGGAACGGAACGACCAAACCGTGCTGCAGGAAAGAACGACAAATTGTCATGAAGGTCACCGGTGCGGGTTCAGTGAAACGGACGTCGGGCGTGTTAGCTCAGCTGCCCTCGAAGTAGATGGAACATTCGAGTGCATCCTTCCGGTCCCACTTTGGATGCATGCCCGAGTCCACGATTGTCGTTGAATCCTACCCAGTCACCCGGGCCGAAGACGTGCTCCTCCAGGCAGTCCGGATTCCCAACATAAACGAAGAAACTTCCTGCGGTAATATTCTGCAGGTAGGTCACGGCGCCGTAAGCATCTTGATCCGCAGCCAGATGCAATCCGCGTGCTCGACCAGGTTCCAGGACTTCCTCCGTGCAGGAGATCAGTCGTTCGTCGATCACCGACCGATCAACGGCGATCCGCACCATTTCGGAGCGTCCGGAAGGCGAGCCGTCACAACGAACCAGACTCATCTCGATCACTTCACTCATCCGATATCCGTCCAGTTGTTGAGCAGAATTAGGCCAAAACCGTTCCATTCTCGTTTCACCGGTAGTCGGAGGCGTCGCGAATGTACGAACCACAGCAAAAAAACTTTCGACTCCGACGAAAGAATGAACGAAGAAGCCAAGGACGAGACAATTGTGAACGGTACTGAGGCGAAGGCCCAACAGGAATGGTTGAATGGAAGCCGAACGATGACACGACTACTTCAATGCAACCGAGGAGGGGCTTACAACCAACGCAGCCGGAGATTCTATCCGAAAACGGGTCTGACCCGCTCCGGCGAGACAAGAAAATCAAGATTCCAAAAATGGTACAGGCAATCGATGGTTCTTTCCGCAATCACTCCTCCGCCGTCGGACCCAACACCGATCTTCGAGTACTTTCGTGGTAGTTACGGGACGGAATTGCTGACCGCTGCGGTCGCCCATTTCGACCTATTTACGAGTCTGTGTGACCATCCGCAGTCGCTCGACGATTTGGCCTCGGCACTTGGTATCGATCATCGCCCGGCAGTCGTGTTGATCACGGCACTTCGCGCGATGGGCCTGATTGATTCCAGGGAGGGCAAACTGTTTGCCTCGAAACTCGCCGTGGATCACCTGGTGCCCGGCGCTGAATTCGACGTCGGCAACTACATCGGGTTGGCTGCCTCGGCGCCGGGAGTGATGCAGATGGTGGATCTGCTCAAGAGCAATCGTCCGCTGGATGGTGGGGGTTCGGGTACGGCCTTCATCTATCGGGACGGCTTCAAGTCGGCGATGGAGGAAGCCGAAACGGCGCGTCATCTGACGTTGGCGTTGGCGGGAAGGGCCCAGAATGTCGCGCCGGCACTCGCGAAGGCGGTTTCCCTTCCCGAGGGCGGTTTGATTCTGGACGTGGGTGGGGGAACGGGGATCTATTCCTATGCAATGTTGCAGAAGCACAGATCCACGAGGGCGATCATTTTTGACCGACCTGAGGTGTTGAGTGTTGCCGACGAAATGTCACGCCGGTACGGGGTTCGCGATCGTGTCACGATGGTTCCGGGGGACATGTTTGCCGATCCACTGCCAAGTGGAGCCGACGTCGTCTTGCTGTCCAATATTCTTCACGACTGGGACGTACCCGAATGCCAGACCTTGGTGAAACGATGCACCGATTCGATGCAATCTGGCGGACGCTTGTTGATCCACGACGTCTTCTTGAACGACGATCTGGACGGGCCTCTGTCCGATCGCACTCTATTCGGCAGCGTTATTCACACTGACCGAGGGCCGCGCGTACAGCGCAGCGGAGTATCGGCAATGGCTCACCATGGCCGGACTCGAGCCCGGCCCGTGGTCCCGACCCTGGTTCACTGCGGTGTGCTGGAGGGAGCCAAGGCTTAACTTGATCGCGTCACGGGGAGGGGCTTCCGCTTTTACTCGTGTGGTTCGGTCATGCTCCAAGGATCGAGCGCTTCGCTCAAGGTCGCTTCCGGTAGCACCCCTTTTTCACGGCATAGTTCACGGATCGTTTGGCCGCTTGCAAACGCTTCTTTCGCCAGTTTCGCGGCCATCTCATAGCCGATCAAAGGATTCAGGCTGGTGCACATCGAAAGACTCTTTTCGACCGACGCCTCGCAAACGTCCTCGTTGGCCTCCATTCCGTCGATACAGAATTCAACGAAGGCAGTCGATCCCTTTACTCAACAGGTGAATCGATTCGAGGATCGTGTGGGCCATCACCGGCATCATGATGTTCAGCTGAAAATTGCCGCCTGCCGCACCGCTGATGGTCATGCAGGTATCGTTGCCCATCACGCGTGCGGTCAATTGCATCATCGATTCACACATCACGGGATTGACCTTGCCAGGCATGATGGAACTGCCCGGTTGCCGACTCGGTAGCGAAACTTCAAAGAAACCGCAGCGTGGTCCGCTTCCCAGCCAACGGATGTTGTTAGCGACATTGAACAGCGTTTGAGCGACGCATTTCAATTCACCGTGCGACTGGACCAGAGCGTCGCGTTGGGCGTTGGCCTCAAAATGGTTGACCGCATCGATGAACGCGATCCCCGTTTTGTCGGCCAGCACCTTCGCCACTCGGGCGCCAAACTCGGGATGCGTGTTGATCCCGCTGCCGACGGCCGTTCCACCGACCGGTAGTTCAAGTACCGCATCGCGTGCTGCTTGCGCACGCAAGATCGATAATTCGACCTGGCGAGCGAATCCACCGAACTCTTGTCCAAGTCGCAAGGGTGTCGCATCCATCAGGTGGGTCCGACCAATCTTGATGATCTTGTCCCAGTCCTTTGATTTTTGCGCCAGCTCTTCGTGCAGACGACGCAGGGACGGGATCAGCGATTGTTCGATTTCGACCGCGGTGGCAACGTGAATCGCCGTCGGAAACGTATCGTTGGTGCTTTGCCCCATGTTCACATGGTCATTGGGGTGGATCAGCTTGACGTCCGACAGACGATCGCCACCGGCCAACTCCGTCGCGCGATTGCTAATCACCTCGTTGACGTTCATGTTGCTGCTGGTGCCGCTGCCGGTCTGAAAGACGTCCACGGGGAACTGATCCGCCATGGCCCCCTCGGCGACTTCCATCGCGGCCCGGAGCATCGTATCGACCTGACTGTCGCTGAGGGGGTTCTTCCCGGAACCAGTCAGCTTGCCGAGGTCACGATTGGCAATCCCACAGGCGTACTTCACCAAGCCCATGGCAGAAATCATGCTCGCCGGCAGGCGCCATCCACTGATCGGAAAGTTCTCGACCGCACGCTGAGTCTGGGCCCCGTAGTAGGCTTCGGAGGGGACTTCGACGTTACCCATCGAGTCCCGTTCGGTTCGCATTTCTGTCATCGAATCTGGTGGTGTGATGTGCGTTGGGGAGGGACGGATGCCGCCGGCCGGCGATCCGAGTTGAAAGCAGGACTCATGATAGAACGCAGTCACCGAGCGAGGGAGACGGGTAGCTTTCAACTGGGTGGTGGGCCGCTCGGCAAGTCGATTCGGTTCCTGCCGGAGACCGCTCGACTGACAATCGTCACAATGCTCAGAAAGCGATGGACGGTCAGAAACGGCTCGACTTCCTTGCTTCCAAGCGGATGGCGTGAGACCGGCGCCGCTGGAACAAACTAGGGTTTCTTCACGAGTGCATCGTCAAATCCAAAAATGGGGGTGACGTCGATCGGCGACAAGGGGTCAGGATCGGCGAAAAGGGGTCAGTCGCCAAAAATGCGAAGCACCCTTCGGGCCGTTCCGGTTTTTGGTGTCTGACCCCTTTTCGCCAACAACCCTCAAACGGAATGCTGACGCTGCACGACTTCTTCACGTCCAATCTTCTCGCTTCTAGTGCGATTTCATGGTTCCCAGCGAAAGCATTTCCCATGCACCGGCAGAGTCGGCGGTGAGCCAAGGCTCGAGCGAACAGGGTGCCGAAATGTCAATCGATTTCGTTTCGCCGATCATTGCTTCTCTGACGAACGGCGGGGCAGGGGGTGAACCGGTTGAGGAGATGTCTTCCGAAGACGAGGTGGAACGGCTGACGTTCGCCCTGGCAAGTAAGTTCGAAGAATTGTCGCTCATTCATCAGTTGAGCGACCGGCTCAAGCTTGGTGCGGATTCGGATCAGATATGCCAGTGGTTGTTGGAGGAACTGGAGATCTGTGTTCGTGCGGAGATGGTCGCGATCGAACTTGATCCGGACGACGACTTTCAGTTCGAAGGTAGGTTCTTCCGGGCAGAGCAACGGATGGAGCCAGAGCGGCTTCGCCGGATCGCGATCCACACCATCGACATGGCCGCGCAATCGCATGGCGCAAGCGAGACAGGGCAACGGGCCGCGATCTGCAATCACCCCAGCGAACGGGCGCCAGAGGCGGTTCGCGCCGTGGTGGTGCCGATTCAGCGACACGCAAAGTGTCTTGGACGCATCATCGCCATCCGTCCTCTTGGTGAGGAGGAATTCGGCACCATCGAAGCGGACCTGATCAAGTCGGCCGCGATGATGCTCGGAGCACACCTGATCAATCAGCGGCAATACCACGAAATCCAGCAGATGTTCGAGGGCACGACCCAGTCGTTGGTCTCTGCCTTGGATGCCAAGGATGCGTACACTTGCGGCCACAGTTCCCGCGTGGCCGACCTTGCCGTCGAGTTGGCGTGTCGTCTTGGTTTTGACGAAGAGGGGATCAATCGAATTCGAATGGCAGGCATTCTGCATGACATCGGAAAGATCGGCGTCGACGACTCGGTCCTTCGTAAGCCCGGAAAGCTGACAGAAGTCGAATTCGAGCAGATCAAGCAGCACCCCGTTCTTGGATATGAGATTCTCAGCGGGATCCGGCCGTTTCGAAAGATCTTGCCTGCGGTGCGTCATCATCACGAAGCGTGGGATGGAACCGGGTATCCCGATGGGCTGATGCGAGAGATGATTCCGCGAGATGCTCAAGTCCTGGCGGTGGCCGACGCGTTTGACGCGATGACGAGCGACCGTCCCTATCGAAAAGGGATGCCCCTGGAGAGAGTCATCGAGATCTTTCGCGAAGGAAGTGGAAAGCAATGGGCGTCTGATGTGGTCGATGCCCTGCTCGCCAGTCCCGACATCCTGGTGAGCTACGCGACGCGGGACGACCATCGCCCCGATCCACCATCGAAGCCGTTCGTGCCGCGACTAGTCGTGTGTCCAAGGTGATGGGGGCGAGCCGTCCGGCCCCAGTCCTGCCGCTGGAACGCGAACTTTTTAGACTGTCCGCCGCCAGGTAACCGGCATTCGGGGATTGAGTTTCGTACTGGCTCCGCTCAAACTTTGGTGTCGTGACTTGAACATTGTCCACAGCCCGTTAGGAGTCGTCTGGTGGTCAGGATGCTTTTGTGCGCACCGATCCTTTTCTGCGCATCGATGGGGGTCATGTCCGGCACGATCTGCGTCGCTCAATCACCGCAGGTGTCCGAGTTGACGTTTGCCGGAACCGGTCAGCCGTCGAAGCGTTCGGTGCCCTACCCAGACCACGAACCTCACGGCGAGCCAACACGGGTTGATCTTGGCAATCCATTTGGAATCGAGATCCAGGGCGACCAGATTTGGATCACCTCGGTTGATGATCACTGCATCTATCAAGGCACGATTGACGGCGGCGAATTGACTCGTGTCGCCGGTAGTGGCGTGATCGGCTACAGCGGGGACGACGGCTTGGCGCTGGACGCGACCTTCAATTGGCCTCACGAAGTCCGCGCGGATCCAGAGGGAAATCTCTATGTCGCCGACACTCGCAATCATGTGATTCGCAAGATCGACGCGATCACGCGAGTGGTGACCACGATCGCGGGCGATGGGACAGAAGGATTTGCCGGTGACGGAGGCAAGGGGCGTGACGTGAAGTTTCGGCAGCCTCACAGTGTTGTCCTGGACGGAGCCGGCGGACTGTTGGTGGCCGATACGGTCAATCATCGCTTGCGCCGGATCGACCTGGAAACCGGAGTGGTCGCGACGATCAGCGGGACCGGTGAGAGAAAACTTCCGGCCGATGGAGCCGATGCTGCCTCCGCGCCGCTGTTTGGCCCGCGATCGCTTGCCGTCGACGCCAATTCCATCTGGATTGCCCTGCGCGAAGGAAACAGCATCTGGCGAATCGATCGCGACACAAACACCATTCACCATGTGGCCGGAACTGGTGGCAAAGGATATGAGGGCGACGGGGGAGCACCTTTGGACGCGACTTTCAATGGTCCCAAGGGCTTGGTGCTGGACACGCAGGGCCGGCTGTTGGTCGTCGATACTGAGAACCATGCCGTCCGACGGATCGATCTCACGGCAAAGTCGGTAGAGACGGTGCTTGGTGAGGCTTCATCGATCCATCCGATTGTCTTGAAACGGCCCCATGGGATAGCCTTCTCAGAGCGGCGTGGGTTCTTTGTTGCCGATTCAGAGAACCATCGCGTTTTGCGCGGACAGTGACTCGCGGTCACGGTGAATCCTCGGTGCCTGCCAGCTTCTCGCGGACCAGACGCCGAAACCGACCCCAATCGTCCTCGTCGGCAAACATGTCGTTTCGAATCACCACGAAGTTGTTGATGCCGCAGCGTCGCAGAACAACGTGTTGCTCTTGATTCACCACCATGGCTAGGCCTGGCCAGACCGTTTCGCTGACGGCGAGGCCGAAGTCGGTGACAATCGAGGATTGCAACGCGTAACCTCGCAAATAGAAGATCACGTCGCCACTGGTTCCGCGTCGTCGTCGTCGTCCGATTGCGATCGCCGCCACGAAGTAAATGGTGACAAGGACGGGAATGATCGCGATTTGCTCGAACAACAGACCTGAGCAGCCTGCCAGAATCAGGCCGACGAAAGCGACCAAGCCATAAATCACCAGATACGTTCGCAGCGGTCGGATCCGAGTTTGGTACTGACGTGGCAACAGCGCATAGTCGTCACTCCAGACGATGCCTTCGAACGCAATCGCATCGGGCGGAGGTGTGAAGGTCCAACCGCGCTGTTGATCTTTCAGGATGCGGAGATTCTGGTCCCTACGAAGATCTTCTGTTTCCTGCTGACTGGCGATCGTTCCGATTTCCTCGGTGACTTGACGCAGCAAATCCCAGTCGTCGACGTTCGCAATCATTTCACGAGTGATCAACAGGGGGGCAGCAGTTTGTGTTGCCGGCATCAACGCCACCAAGTTTCGACTCGTCACAGGCTCCCCGAACCAGTTCCAGCGATAGAAGGTCGAGTTCTGCTCGCGGTTCAGGCGGACGCCCTCGGGCTCGAGTGATCCGCGAATCATTTCATCCCAGTCGGGATTCGCGGTCTTGAACATCATGCGGCGGTAGAGAGGGGTCGAGACGGTCAGGACGATGAGAAGGATTCCCATGGCGCCAGCCGAGATCGCGATGAAGGGGGCGCCGAGCAGAGGAAGCGCAGCGAAGATTCCGCCGAATCCCAACGCAAGAAGCGTTAACCTCGCCCATCCGACATGCCCGTCGGCGCGAAGGTACTCGTCAAGCTCTTGGTCGCCAACGTGCCCCGAAAACGGGATCGAACCCAGCTTCCGAAGGGATTCCGCAACGCTCTGGCGCACCTCCTCCTGTGCGGCAACCGGACCAGGCGGAGCGTAGGGATTCGCAGAATCCGGATTCATGTTCGTCTCAGCCAGGCGTGCCGCCGGGATCGCTTGCCTCGGACTCCTTGCCCGAATCCGCTTCTGCCGGATGGGGTGTCCGGCAGACCAGGATGGGGCAGGGAGCCATTCTCAACAGGTCGGTGGCGACACTTCCCACAAACCATCGCATGATCGGGCCGCGCGAATGGGTTCCGACGACGAGCAGTTCACTGTGGAGCTCTTCCGCTTTCCGCACGATCTGATCGGCGGCAGGTCCAAACTCAAGATGTCGGCGGACCCGATCCGGCGGCAAATCGACTTCGACCCGGTCCAGCTGATTTCTCAGTTCGGCCGGCAACTCGGCGTCGTAGATCGGCAAGCCGACACCGGACATGTCAACGGGAATCGGATCGATCGGATACCAAACATGGATCAGATCCAGAATCCCATCGCGACGTTTGGTTTCGTCGACCGCGACCCGCAATGCCTCTTCGCATGCAGACGTAAAGTCGATTCCACAAAGAATCGAAGGCTTGGACATCACAGATGATCCTCGGAATGGCTTGGGTGGGGAATCCCAGAGATGGATGGATTCGCAGTCAACGGCATGGCATTACGAGCATTGTGCCTCAATGTTCCCAGCCTTGCACGCACGGGCAATGAGAATTCCGCCGAGTCGTGCGGGGCGAACGATCCCAAGCCGACGCCGAATGGGGGAGTCAATTCTCGCGGTCGAGCGGTGGATCAGCGAACGTGGACAAGATCGCGACCATTTATGCCCGGTGAAATCGAATCGATCGTTGTCGACGGTACAGACGTCAAGATCTACGACGGCGGCAAGGTTGCGCGGCAAATTTCATGGGAACTCCGCATTCGGAAAGGTCGCCTCGACGATAGCTGTTTGTGAACACCTGACTTTCGGGTGCTGTGCCGCTCGCGCCGCCACACGCCGGTCGACCTGCGAATCCATCTAGGCATCGCTTGTGATCGAATCGAGCCACGGCTTGGAGCTGGTCTTTGGCCGCTCGGACGTGTTGCGGCTCAGGCGTGGCATGAACCTTCCCATAAACCTAAATCCATGGAGATCTCACGATGCGTCGTGTAATCGTTCCAGCTCTGTTGGCAGTCGCAATGGTTGCAGCGAGCTCGGCAAACGCTAGCGCGTTTGGCCTGTTTGACAAGTTGTGTAATAAGGGTGGTTGTGACACCTGTTGTGACGTCGAGCCAGCCTGCGGATGCGAAGCACCTTGTGCTCCGGCATGCGGCTGCGAAGTCGTCGACTCGTGCTGCGATCCTTGTGCAAAACCGAAGTGCGGACTTCTGAGCCGCTTGTTCTCGAAGCATCGTGGTGGCTGTGACACCGGATGCTGCGAGCCTGCATGTGGCTGCGAAGCTGCTTGCGAACCCGCTTGCGGCTGCGAAGCTGCTTGCGAGCCAGCTTGCGGATGCGAAGCTGCTTGTGCACCGACCTGCGGCTGCGAAGTCGCTGATCCTTGCTGCGGCAAGCGCACTGGCTGCGCCGGAATCAAGGGTCTGTTCTCTCGGCTGTTCAAGAAGCACAGCTGCGGTTGCGACAGCGGCTGCGAGCCAGCTTGCGGCTGCGAAGCTGCTTGCGAACCAGCTTGCGGTTGCGAAGCTGCCTGCGAACCGACCTGCGGTTGCGAGCCCAGCTGCGGCTGCGGCATGTAATCCACCCGGATACAACCTGGTACTAGCCAGCCCCAATCGGCTGACCGTGATGAAAGGAAAGTGGAACCAACCACTCGGGAACTCGGCGAACATCGTAACTTCGCCAGCCCTCCCTCTCCTTCCTCTCAACAAGCCGATTCGCTGGACCTAGTCATCCAAAATCGAATCCCCGGCAACCATCGTGTTGCCGGGGATTTTTTTTGTGGTTGCCGCAGTGGTCGAATCGATCGCATGCAAGGCGATGCCGATGCCCCGATAAATGCGATTGAAATCAGCAACGAAGTCTTCCGCCCGGCTTTCGGGGAGCCGCATCGGCCCGACCGCCGATCGTCCTTCCAAAGCACCGCATCGCTGATTCCAGCTACGCGATTGCTGCTGCTTCTTCCCTCTGTCACGGCTTGCCTCGGTTCACGGACGATCCCAACGTGAATTAGGAAGGACGTCGCCAAATCACCGAAGGATGGGGGAAGCCAAGCTTCTTGTCCACTCGATTCATCGGAGCTTCGCCCGCCAAATACCGCCTCAGGTTGTAACAAGCTAAATTCGTGGTGTCGTCGATTCTTCGCGCTGATTGGGCACCAACATGAGGCGTGATGATCACCTTCGGATCATCCCAAAGCAGGCTCGTCGGCGCCAACGGTTCGACCTCCGTCACATCGAGTCCCGCACCGGCAAGCTGGCCCGACGCCAGCGCATCGACCAGCGCAGATTCCTTGACCACCGCGCCGCGCGCCACATTGACCAGGTAGCTACCCGGCGCATTTTGGCAAATCGGTCCGCATCAAACAGACCGAGGGTTTCCGCATTCAGTGGGAGCGTCAAGATCACGATGTCGCTGATCGCGAGCAGATCATCCAGTCGGTCGGCCGGCATCAAATTTTCGATTTCCTGCGGTGGATCGACCGGATAGTAGTCGGTCGCCACCATCCGCACGTCCCACGGTCCGAGCATCTTTGCCAACATGCGCCCGTTGCCACCCATGCCGACAATCCCCACCGTCTTGCCGCGCAAGTCGTCGGTCGGTAACCGGATGAATTCACGCTTCGCCTCAGCGCGGAAGAACAGCGGCAGTTGTCGCAGCAGTCCAAACAAGAGGGCAAAGGTCTGTTCGGCAACCTGAGCCGCGAACAAACCCGATGCACTGCAGACCAGAATGTCCGAATCCATCACGCCAGGAACCAGGCAGTGATCCAAACCGGCGGCGGAGGATTGAATCCAACGAAGCTTACCGGCTCGGAGAACGCGATCCCAATCCACCGGAACCTTCGCATGCCCGATGAAGATGTCGGCAGTCGGCAACAACTCGTCGACCCGTTCCTGACCCGCATCCACAATTTCCGCGCCCGGCGCAGCCTCCTGGAGCTGGGCGAGATGCCTTGGCTCGGCCGGGTAGCAGATCACAATACGCATCGGTGTGTTGATCCTGGTAAGCGTTGCTGCAGGGATGAAAGTGCCAAGAATGTACCGAGCCTCGCGGCAAAGGCGAAGGACTCGGCAGCCCAAGTGTGGCCGGGACGCGCTCCGGAGAGGCGGGGCCCGGAATGCGGGGTGAGTTTGTGAAACACTGAGATCTCAGTCATGCTCGGGCCGCCAGCAGGCCACCAACGTTCAACGCATCGGGACTCAACGCCAGGGGACTCGACCATGGTCCAATCGGTGACGAAGTCGCGGCGCTCACTGCTCAAGGACCAGACGTACGACGAAATCAAGCGGCAAATCCAGGAATCGGCCCTGCCGCCCGGGTCCTTCGTGGCGGAGCGAAGTTTCTCCTCGGTGCGGGGGATGAGCAAAACGCCAATCAATGCGGCTCTGAAACGACTCGAACAGGATGGCTTCGTCTCGCTTGCGCAGCCGAGGCCGTTCACGTACTCACGCAGCATCTTGAGTTTGGCAAGCATTTCCTGCTGGCGTCCAAGTGGTCGTGATCGGGCAAAAAGGGAAGAGGGGTGGGTTTCAGATTGCCTGAAACCGGTACAATCAAGGTGGCTTTCTGGGCGCCGGCGCCCAACCGAGTTCTGCCGATCCGACGAGAAGAGATTTGGAATGAGTGACGCGAAAGTAAGCGGAGTAGTTCATCTAATCGAGGAGACGAAAACGTTTGGCAACAAAGGTTTTCGCAAACGTCTGGTCGTTTTGGAGCAGGAACTGGGAAGCTTTACCAACTACGTTCCGATCGAATTCGTTCGAGACTCTTGTGATGCGGTCGATGATTTGAGCGTGGGGGATGAGGTCGAGGTGTCGTATCGGTTAAGCGGACGGCGCTGGCAACGCGATGAATCGAGCGAGGTGAAGTATTTCCTCAGCGCCGAGGGGATGTCTTTCAAGCTGCTCAAGAGCGGCGAAGACACGATGACCGAGCGGGTCAGTTCACCGAACGACGCGTTCGCCGAGGCGGGAGAAGACGAGGCACCGTTTTAGATCGTACGTCGGCCTTTCCAGGCTGACCCTACACTGCCCGAACGATCGGCCCGCGCGAAAACGGAGCCTCGCCGCGGCCGACTATTTCGCCGGCAAGCTCGCGACGAATTCCAAGGCAAGCTCAAAGACGCGATTGCGTTTTTCGTCGTCGGCCACGACGTCCGCGTCCAGGTCGACAAAGCCCCCCATCGGTCGACCCGTGAATGCAAGTGGGGTGACCCCGTGGATTTGCAGGGCAAGCGGCTCGTTGTCTTTGCCCACACGCGCCATGCCACCTTTGCCGTGGACTCCACACAGCATGTTTCCGTTGAGCAGGAAACAGAGTCCGCCGAACATTTTCTTCTCGGTCACACCCTCCATGCGCGACAATGCGTCGCGCATGATCTGAGCCAGTCCTTCGTCGTACGCCATCGTCGGTTCGATCCGGAGGAAAATCACCTCGGATTGGATCATCGAGGCAAGATCTTTGCTTGCCAGAATAACGGGATTCCGAACAGTCCGCGATCGATTTCGGCCGCTGGAAAGCTGTTTTGGGGTTTCTGGTGCAACGTTGGCGCATTTCATGCTTACGAAGCCCCGGTAGGTAGATCACGGTAGGTAGATCAAGTCGTGCTGTTCGCGTACGATCTTCGCTTCCACCACGTCGACGGAGGCCCGCGGTCGCAAATGAAAGTTGGCATTACCAAGGAGATTTACCCAGGCGAGTGCCGTGTTGCGGCGACCCCAGAGACGGCTCGCCGGTTGATCGAAAAGTTGGGCTTTGAGGTCCTGATTGAGACCGGGGCGGGAGAAGCAGCCAGTTTTGATGACGATCGATATCGAGATGCCGGGTGCACGGTGGTCGACGGCGCTGCGGGCATTTGGCACGGGGCCGATATCGTGCTCAAGGTTCGCAGTCCCGAGAGTGGCGAGATCGAGCAGATGCGGGCGGGTCAGACGCTAATCGCGTTTTTGGCGCCGGCCCAGAACGAAGAACTTCTGAAGAAGATCGCCGCCCAGAAAGCTTCCGCGATCGCGATGGAGGCGGTGCCACGAATCAGTCGAGCGCAGAAACTCGATGCGCTCAGTTCGATGGCCAACATTGCCGGCTATCGCGCGATTGTCGAGGCTGCCGGCTTGTTCGGTCGGTTCTTCACCGGCCAGATCACGGCAGCCGGAAAAGTGCCACCAGCCAAGGTTCTTGTGATTGGTGCGGGTGTCGCCGGACTGGCTGCGATTGGAACAGCACGCGGACTCGGAGCGATCGTGCGTGCCTTCGACGTGCGTCCCGAGGTGGCTGATCAGGTCAAGAGCATGGGGGCCGAGTTTCTGATGCTCGAATTCAAGTCGAGCGAAGAGGGCGGAACGTCGGGAGGCTACGCCAAGACGATGAGCAAGGAGTTCATCGATGCGGAAATGGCGTTGTTTGCCGCGCAAGCGAAGGATGTCGACATCATCGTCACCACGGCACTGATTCCAGGGAAGCCTGCACCGAAACTGATCACGCGTGAGATGGTCGAATCGATGCGTCCAGGAAGCGTCGTGGTCGATTTAGCAGCCGAGCAGGGGGGAAACTGTGAGGTCACCGTGCCCAACGAGGTGATCAAGCACAACGGGGTCTTCATCGTCGGATACGCCGATTTGGCGAGTCGCTTGGCCCATACCTCCAGTCAACTCTACGGTACCAACCTCTTTCACCTACTCGACGAAATGGGTGGAGCCGAGGGCTTCCATTTTGACATGGAGGACGTCGTGATTCGCGGCACGACCGTGGTCAAGGATGGTGAGATCACGTGGCCGCCACCACCGGTACCGGTTTCGCTCGCGCCGGTAACGCAGCCGGCCGAATCGGTTCGGCCGACCGAGATCGTCGCGAAGAAGCTGGGATTCATCGATCTCGCGTTGATCGTGATTGCCTGTGCCCTCCTGGTGGGCATTGCGATGACTCGAGATCGCGACTTCATCACCGACTTTACCGTGTTCATCCTGGCATGCATCATCGGATGGCAGGTGATTTGGAACGTGACCGCGTCGCTGCACACCCCGTTGATGAGTGTTACCAACGCCATTAGCGGGATCATCATCGTGGGCGGAATGCTGCAGGTGGGTGTTGACCACGGGCCAGCCGCGATCCTTGGGGCGATCGCGATTTTCTTTGCGACCATCAATATCGCGGGCGGTTTTCTGGTCACGCATCGCATGTTGAAGATGTTTCGAAGGTAGGCCGCTTTGACGTTGCAAACCATGTCCATCCCTTTGTTGGAAACTGAGCTTTCTTCTGTGATTACCGGCATCTCCAAGCTATCGCCGCGAATCTTCGACGCGTTCCCTTTGGCAAGCGAGCCGATGCCGCTGAGCCAGTCCATGGCGACCGTCGCGTACATCGTGGCCGCGATTCTGTTCATCCTCAGCCTCGCCGGTTTGTCTCATCAGACCACTGCTCGTCGGGGCAACGGCTTGGGCATCTTCGGAATGGTGTTGGCGATCATCGCCACCATTTTTGGAGTGATGGTCGGCGGTTATGGGGCAATGACGGCGGCAGTCATTCCCGCCGCGGTGATTGGAGCGGTGCTTGCTGCACGCGTGCCGATGACGGGAATGCCAGAGTTGGTCGCGATGTTGCACAGCTTTGTCGGTCTGGCCGCCGTGTTGGTCGGGATCTCGAGCCATCTGCGGCCCGGTGTCGACGTGCCCATGGAAGAATTGAGAATCCACCAGATCGAGATTTTTGTAGGCGTCTTCATCGGTGCCATTACCTTCACCGGCTCCATCATCGCTTTCTTGAAGCTGCGGGGGACCCTTTCGGGACGGCCCTTGATGATTCCCGGACGCCACCTGCTGAACGTCGTCCTTGTGTTGGCATCCGTTGGACTGGGCGTTTGGTATTGCCGCGTTGACTCCGTGGAGGGGCTAACGCCGCTGTTGTTGATGACGGGAATCGCTTCGCCTGTTCGGCGTGCACATGGTCATGGCGATCGGCGGAGCCGATATGCCGGTGGTGGTTTCGATGTTGAATTCCTACTCCGGCTGGGCTGCATCGGCCGCAGGATTCATGCTGAAGAACCACCTGCTGATCGTGACCGGCGCCTTGGTGGGAAGCTCGGGGGCGATCCTGTCCTACATCATGTGCACCGCCATGAACCGAAGTTTCATCAGCGTCATTCTGGGCGGCTTCGGCAATGGCGGAGGCGGCGCTGCTGCGGAAGTGGAAGGGACGGTGAAGGAATTCAGCGTTGCCGATACCGTGGAACTGCTCGACGAAGCGGAGAGCATTGTGATTGTCCCGGGTTACGGAATGGCCGTTGCCCAGGCTCAGCATTCACTGGCCGAAGTCGTCAAGATCTTGCTCAAGCGTGGCAAGACGGTCCGTTTTGCGATCCATCCGGTGGCAGGTCGCTTGCCCGGCCACATGAACGTCCTGCTGGCCGAAGCCAACGTCCCGTACGACATCGTCTTGGAAATGGATGAAATCAACGAAGACATGTCCAACACCGACGCGATTCTCGTCATCGGGGCAAACGACATCGTCAATCCCGCGGCGCTGGAGGACCCCAACAGCCCGATCGCCGGCATGCCCGTCATCGAGGTCTGGACCGGCAAGACTTGCGTTGTCATGAAACGCGGCATGGCGACCGGCTACGCCGGCGTCGACAATCCTTTGTTCTACAAAGACAACACCTTCATGCTGTTCGGCGATGCCAAGAAGAACGTCGACGCGATCCTGCGAGCTCTGCAGGCTTAGAGCACTTGTGCTTTTGATGTAGCGATTTCGATCGCAACCCGAAGCGTGAGTTTTGAAGTTGCGCTTTTGGCTGCCGCACGAGGATTTTCATAACCCGACGCGTAAGCGAGTCGATGTCAATATTGATATTTCCTCGCTTACGCGTCGGGTTATGAAAGAGCGCAACTTCAAAAAGCGTGAGCGAGGCTCGTTGCGTCACTCATTTCCTCGCTTACGCGTCGGGTTACGTTTGGCCGCAAAGTGGCGCTGTCCAGCTAGAAGCTGCCCACCCCGATCATGGTAGTCGTTCCGCCCTGGAAACACGGCCAAGGTTGTCGACGATGATCGCATCGGTCGGCGAGATCGAGCGGACGGCCAATACGATCGTGCTGTTGACCAGATCGGCACGCCACGATGACGTCACGTTGAGGAACAGTTGACCGGACTTAACGGTCCACGTCCCCGAGGAAACCGGGGTCGCGACGAACACCTGATGAAACGTTTGAATCTCCTGTGCGTGGCGATAGGTGCTAAACACGCCGCGCGGGTCAATGGTGATGTCGATCAACCCGGAACCGTCATTGAATCGCCATTTGCCCCCACGGTCCGACAGCATGGCCTTGACCTCGTCGTCGGTGAGAATACGACCGGCGGCGGATTGATTGGGGACGGGAACGGGGAGTGGCTGCGGCGTGACCTGGGGAACGGGAACCTGTTGGGGCGTCGGATTGGGAAGCGAGGGAGTCGCCGAGGCGTAACGCGCGGCGCTGGGGGTGCGCCCAGGTTGAGCTTTTGAATTTCCGGGCTCGATTCGTTATAGCGAACCAAGACAAGCATGGTCCGACTCGAGCCAGCCGGGGCGCTCAAGTCGGTCGGGACGGCGGCCGGTGGATGGGAGACGCAAATCACCAGCTTGCCACTATCGTGTTCAAAGATCCCCTGACCGGTCATGCGGTCGAGGTCAAAGATTGCAATCTTTTTGGGATAGCTGCTCGAATCAATGCGGAAACTCTTCGTGCTCTTGTGGCCGTCCACCGGCGACTTGAAAAGCATGGTCGCATCGACGATTTCCACCAGGCCGCCACCCGGTAACAGAGAATTCATTTGGTCTTGGGGGATGCTCTGTCCGTTTTCGACCAATTCCACCACGCGCCAATTGCCCTGCAATCGCTTCATTTCGCCGTCCAACTGCTCAGACTGTGCGATCACCGAAATCGAGCCGGGACCCGCAAACAAACTGACCAAGAACGCGACCAACCAAAATCGACTCATGACCTAAAACTCCCTTCCTCGGTGCAGCCAATCCTGGTGTGGTTACAACCAGCCGATCGAATTTGATTGGCTATGAAAATGCTTTCAAACGGGTTTCGCAGATCGCCCTGCGAACCTGACTTGCGAATTGTTCCCACATTGCCAATTTAACGCAACACGAATCTTCTACCGGATCGGCCGCGTTATTGGATCGGCTGGGGCAGGCGTCCCTGGTAGCGGTCATCGGCAAAGGCCCGGTACCAACTGGCCGCCCGAGAAAGTCGCTCCGCTGCCTGATCATCGCGGGTGCAGCGAGCCATCGGAGGCGACTCGATCGATGCGATCGGCGAATTGGTAGAGCGTTTCGCTGGGGCGTCGCACCAGCGAAAACTTTCTCAGCCGTCGATCCACGTGGCGAAGCATTTTCCGGCTTTGCACATCGGCGGGATCACCCAGGCTCTGAGACGGCTTCAGATAGCGACTCCAGAGCACATAGACCAGGATCAAGAACAGGGGCAACTGAGTGAACCGGAACAGCGCCAAGAGCGGGTCGGTCACCCGCGTCGAAGCCAACCAGGCGATGATGCGACCGAGCCAAGTGTCATTTTCATCGTCGCCCGAGTCGAGCAGGCCGGAAAATAGACTGCTGGCGACCTCAGCTTGTTGCTCCGGCTCGACCGTTCGGTAGCTGCGACCCGGCGTCGATTCCACCGGAAACCAGCGACCGGTCTGGTCGTCAAAGGCTTCCACCCAGGCGTGTGCATCCTGGTTTCTCGCCAGCCAGAGACCGCTCTGGTCTTCACTCGGTTCGTCGGCGACGTAGCCGGTGACATAGCGTGCCGGCACCCCGACCGAACGCAGCATCAAGGCGGTGGCGGAGGCAAAGAATTCGCAGTGAGCCTCATGCTCCGTCTGCAGAAAGTGAACGATCGGATCCGCTCCGAGCGGGACTTCGACACTGCGCAGGCTATAGAGGTACTGACTCTGGAAGTACTTGCTGATCGCCGCCGCCTTGGCTGGGGCCGAGGATGCGGATCCACAAACCCTTCGGGCGGTCGTCGTGACGAGCGGACGGACGGCGGGCGAAACGCTCCATCGCAATATCGACGTTTGGTGTCCGCGAGCTCTTCTCGGGGTAACGTCATTCCCACGCCAGCGACGTAAGGTCGTGAGACGTCGACACCAAGACGGACGATACCGTGATTGCTCACCGAAATCTGGCGACTTCGCGCTTCCAACCACTGCGTCGCCAAGGGCAGGAAAACCATCGGCCCCTTCAACGGATCGTTATGAATCTCCAGGTGCACGGTCTGCGAATGTCGACGGATCAACCAGAGGAAACCTTTGCAACGGCTGCGTGATGTCTTGTTGCAAGGCGACGCTCCCAGGCCCCACTGGCAAGATGTCGCGGTCACGTGCGCCGGTTATCTCTCGGATTCGGGAGAACTCGACACCGGCGGTATCCATCCATCGACCGTCTCGATACAGATCAAAGACACTACCTCGCAGATAGCCCGGGGGAACCTGGCAATAGACCTGCAACGCGACCTCCCGTGGATTTCCTAGCATGTGTCGACGAATCGATCCGAGCCGGCCGCCCCGCACGTAGCGCGTGCCGCCGACGATCGACTGCTCGCCCACCGAATCGAGCGTCGACTTCAGCTGTTCCTGCAGTCGATTCTGGATGGTGGGGAGAACAGAATTGGTGGCGTTGGCGATGGCGCTGGTTCCCATCATCAACAGCGACAGGGCCAACAGCGAAAATGCCGGTGCCAACCACGCCGAGCGTTCCGAAGCTCGGCTGCGATCGAACAGCAATCCTTGCGTGCTTTGTTCCGACCCCAGAATGATCTGTGAACCGATCGAAAAGCCCAGACACGAAGCCAGGGCCACGGTCGTTTGCGCGGCCAAGGAGGTACTCGCACCACCGGCCGCGACCGATAGCAGCAACACCAGCAAACCGAGAGGTAGCATCGCGATATGGCCCCGCCGCGGAGACGTCACCCAGATGATCAACATGAAGACCATCGACGAGTGGGCGAGGATGTCGGCTCCCAGATAGACCGGGTTGATGTCGTCACCGACTTGGTTTCCGATTCGCCACAAGGCGATGACAAAGGCTGCGATGGCGAACAACAGGAAGAACACGATCCAGCGGAGCCAGCGCGGTGCCACCGCCCGTGACGAACGATTGCGACTAGCCGACGACTCCCGGGCGATGACGAGAAGACTTGCCAGCGTCACAAAGGATACGATCACGAACCAAGAACGAAACGTCGACGCAAGAAACAGCGACTGCGCCCAAATCAGCAGGCCAAGGATTGCTCTTGCGTTAAGCCTCATGTCGATTTCCCATCAAGCCACCGAGATGGGGACCGTCGATGCGCAACACCGTGACCCCAGCTGGCATGCCGCGGGGAAGGGAAACATCGCGGCGAGTCGTCAGAATCAGCGTTGGCGTACGACCAATCTGTTCGATCACTTCCGCCAGGCGACTGTCGGCAAGGTCGCGGGGGACGGAGGAGGCGGCGGCGAGTCGAATCAGCATCGATTCGCAATCCGAGGTTGTCAGCATCGGCATTCCGGATGACTGGTCCATTGTTGCCTCGCTGGTGACACAGAGCCGGACCCTCACCAAACGCTGGGTCAGCGACAGCACCGCCGTCGCTGCAAGCGAAAGAACTCGCTCGAGCAACGGATCGTCCGAGTCGTCGTCGATTGCTTCGTTGGTGTCGCGGGAAGTGTCGACGATCAGGCTCACCAGTTGAATCGTCGGTGACTGGAATTCGCGAACAATCGGCCGACCCAAACGGGCCCAAGAGGTAAAGTCCCAGCGACGTACCGGCATCCCAACCTGATACTCACGGCTGCCGGTGTAATCGAGCGCATCCCCGGAAAGGAGTTTGTGAGACCAGCCGCCGAATGCATCCAGCAATCCTCTGGCTACATCATCCTCGTCGCCATCCAAGGGGCGAGGTGTGATCGCTATCTGTGTCTGACTCGGATGTCGACGAAAGGAGCGAAACAACTGGAATGGAAAGAAACTCGTCACCGACACATCGGGCAACACCTGAATACCGCGCCGATCGATCGCCACGGACGTCGGCAGGTCGACCCGTTGCCCAGGTTCAATCATCGTCAGCGCATGGGGCGGAGAGAGAACTCGGTAAGTTGGCCCGCTGGTCAATTGCGATGACCTTCTTTTCGAGAGTTGCCCAGCGATTGGCGAAAACGCGATGTTCAGATCCATGGCCGGCAGTCTTCCCTGGTTCCTGCCATGTACCACAATCGAAATCGGATGACCCGCGGGCGCCGAGCGCGGAAGTGTGAAATTGAAGCTGAGGTTCGGACGCATGATCCGATTGACAACCCAACCGACAACCAACAACGAGAGACAGACTGAAAACATGCCAACCCAGGGATAACCCCAGATGATGTTCAAAGTGACGATGCTGATCACCAGCAAGGTCACCGAGGCCGCGGTCATCGATCGACGAACCGAAAGAAACAGCCGAAACGGGCTGGCAATGATGCCCCAGAGCATGCGAGCCAAGTTGCGAAGGGTCGCGATCACGCCAGTGGGGGCGGGCTCGGTCGCGACTTGCGGGACGAATGCAGTGCCGCTCACACCGGTACCTCGACCTGTCCGATCAACTCCTCGATGATCTTTGTCGACTCCAATGCCGACGCGGATGCATTGCGAAGAGCGATCCGATGACTGATCACGGCGGCCGCAAGTGCCTGGACGTCATCAGGGACGACGAATTGACGTCCTTGCAAGACCGCGCGGGCCTGTGCCGCGCGAAGCAACATCTTGGATCCTCGTGGACTGCAGCCTATCCGCAAGCGGCTGTCGCGTCGCGTCGCCCCGACCAGTTCCACAACATAGGACGCCACCTTTCGATCAACCGTCACCTGACGAACGAGCCTCTGAAGATGGACCAGGTCGTCTCGGTGCATGACCGGCTCGAGGCGAAAGTCCGGATCGTCGGTCGGTTGATTGAGCAACATCTCGATTTCGCTATCGACGTCGGGGTACTCCATCGAGAGTCGCAGCAGGAAACGGTCGAGCTGACTCTCGGGAAGTGGGAAGGTCCCCTCGTAGCCGCTGGGGTTCTGTGTGGCAATCACGATGAACGGCTGCTTCAAATCGTGGCGTTCGCCGTCCACCGTCACCTGGCCCTCCGCCATCGCTTCCAACAGGGCGCTTTGGGTGCGTGGCGAGGCCCGGTTGATTTCGTCCGCGATCAACAAGTCGCAAAAGATCGGACCGGGACGAAACTCAAAGACTCCTCTACTAGGCTGAAAGATCGAGCTGCCAAGGATATCGGCCGGCAACAAGTCAGGCGTGCACTGGACACGCTGAAACTTCAAATCAATCAACGCGGCGATCGACTTGGCCAGGGTCGTCTTGCCAACCCCTGGCACATCCTCCAACAAAACGCTGCCTTCAGCAAGCATCGCCGTCAACACGGAGTCAATCACATCCGCCTTACCGCGGATGACTCGCTGCAATTGCTCACGAACAGAACGAATCCCTTCCAATAACCGCTCTGCGGCGTGCCGCTCGGAAACGGTCGCTTCCGCAGGATGTCGACTCGGTGGTAGGCCCCGTACGGAGCTCGCGGACGTGATACCATCATGGTCGGTGTCGCGATTCAACAAGGCAGTAGTCCAGGGCTGGGAGGCAACGGCTGAGAGCCTGCCGATTTTAGGCTCCCGAGACGCCGGGAAGCAAACGACTAAGGATTTCACGACCCCTTTTTCCATCCGTTTGCAGAATCTTCATGCTTCGCTAACCAGGCCGCGTCACTTTGTCCAATTGCGACTTAAATCGCACGACACGTCAGCGAGGAATTCTCTAACCAAGGCCGATTGCCTCGCGGACGTGTCGGCTTACGATTTGCCGTCAAAGGCGTGCGGTCCTGCTACATCATCATTTATTCCGGTCAATCCCTGCCTGCCATGCCACCCGCTCGCGAGACGATCCCGATTCCCGGTCATGAGTTGATGATTCAAGTTACCGACGACGCGAGTCGCACCTTGGTTTTTCGCGATTCCCCGGTCGCCTATCACAGCGCCTCGGGTGCTGCCGCCGAGACCCAACACGTTTACCTGGACAACAGCGGTGTGGTAGCACGTTTGAGGGGGGGCAATTCCACATCCGTCCTGGAGGTTGGCCTGGGCACCGGACTGGCGATGCTGATGACGCTCGATGTCGCCATCGCCGCGGGAACACCACTCCGATATCACTCGCTGGAGCGACACTTGCTCGGTCGAGATGTCCTCACGGGATTGCAATTGCACCAACATCTCGAGCAGCCCGGCTTGCTGGAGTCCTTCCTTGATTTTCGGGACTCGCTCGGCGCGGTGGTGAAACCAGGCCGATACCTCTGGCAACCGCGAGACGACCAGCAGGTCTGGCTCATCTGCGGCGATGCCGTCGAGACGATGGCCGCGGGCTTGCCCGACGACGACCGAGTGGATGCGATCTACTTTGATCCGTTCGCGCCGTCAGAAAATCCAAAGTTGTGGGAGACATCTTTCTTGCGAACGATGCATGCGGCACTCGACGTCAACGGTCGCCTGGTGACGTATTGCGTGAGTCGTCAGGTTCGAGAGAGTTTCGCCGAAGCTGGGTTCGACGTGCGCCGCGTAGCGGGACCGCCCGGTGGCAAACGCGAAGTCATGATTGCGACTCGGAATCACGATCACATGGTGTGAATGGCACGCTTCTCGACATCGAGCGCCGCTTCATGGACCGTCTCGGAAAGTGTTGGGTGCGCATGACAGGTGCGCGCGATGTCTTCGCTGCTCGCGCCGAACTCCATCGCGGTGGCTGCTTCGGCAATCATGTCGCCCGCTCGAGCGCCGATGATATGGACCCCAAGCACACGGTCGGTTTCCGCATCGGCCAGAATCTTGACGCGTCCTTCGGTTTCCCCCAGCGTTCGGGCTCGACCGTTGGCTCCGTAGGGACAAACACCCTTGTTGTACTTGATCCCCGATTCGCGTAGCTGTTCTTCGGTGGCTCCGACCGTTGCAATTTCAGGATGGGTGTAAACGATCGCGGGAATCGCGTCGTAGTTGAGGTGGCTCTTGATGCCCGCCATCCGCTCCACGCACACGATCCCTTCCTCCATCGCTTTGTGCGCGAGCATCGCCCCACCAATGCAGTCGCCGCACGCGTAGACTCCTTCGACGGACGTTTCAAAGTCTTGATTGACCGCCAGGAATCCGCGTTTGTCCGTTTCCAGATTGATCGACTCCAGCCCCAGCTCGTCGGTTGCGGGAACACGACCCGTTGCCAGCAGGACTCGGTCGCAAACGATGGGCTCAGCGTCTTTGACCTTGACCACACACTTGTCACCGTCACGTGTGGCCGATTCAACAAAGGCTCCGGTGTGGAATTCAATGCCTTGCTTTTTGAACGCGCGGTGGGCGAGCGAACCAATCTCGGCATCGAGTCCGGGCAGAATCCGGTCAAAAGCTTCCAAGACGATCACTTCGCTACCGAGTCGATTCCAAACGCTGCCGAGTTCCAAGCCAATGTACCCGCCGCCAATCACCACCAGCCGCTGCGGGACGTCAGGAAACGAAAGCGCGGTGGTGCTGTTGCCGATGCGATCGTCATCTTCTTCGACACCGCGAAGTCGCGCCGGGCGGCTGCCGGTGCAAATCAGCACTTGATCGGCCTCGATCGTGGTCGGCTCGTCTCCATCGACCTGGATCGTATTGACGTCGAGAAACTTGCCGCGACCACGATAGGGCGTGACGCCACGTTTCTTGAACAACATGTCGATGCCGCCGGTTAAGCGTATCGACGATCTTGTCTTTGCGAGCCATCAACACGTCGAGATCAAGCTGAACGCCGCCAACGGTGATGCCATGCTCACCTAATCGATGTTTGGCTTCTTCGTAAAGGTGGCTCGATTCAAGCAAGGCCTTGCTAGGGATGCAGCCCACCCGCAGGCAGGTTCCACCGAATCGAGGGTTTTCGTCGATGCAAGCAGCGTCGATCCCGAGTTGGGCCGCTCGGATGGCTGCGACGTAACCGGCTGGGCCACCACCCAGTACCACCAACTCGTGTTTGACCTTGCTCATCTCGTCTATCTTTTTAGGGGGGTGCTTGACCGGATGATTGCAACACGTCTGCTGCGCGGTGTCCAGACGGGCAGAACGGCGGCTGTCGGGCAGCTCAGAGTTTTGTTTGGGGGCTTACTTCGGCGGGGCTTGCGACCGCGGCCGGTACTTCGACAATAGGGCGGGTGTCCATCCCTTCCAGCTTTCCTCCCTTTCCCCACAGACGGCGATCACGTTGCCACAAACGAAAACTACGTGCCATCGCCGGGCCTGTGCTCGCAGCCGTGCTATTCGTGCTGGCGATCCGCTTGCTGATCCACGAGGCGCGGAGCATCACGTGGGATGAGTTCATGGCAGGGCTGACCGGCGTGCCCCCGCTGTACCTCTTCTTTGCTGCTTTGTTGATCGCGTTGAATTATGGCTTGCTGATCAGTTACGACCTGTTGGCGCTGCGGTATTTGTGTCGTTCCTTGCCGCTGCGACGCGTCGCCTTGGTGTCGTTTCTTGGCTACAGCCTGGGCAACAATCTTGGCACCTTGCTGGCCGCCACGCCGATTCGATTTCGCTTTTATTCGCGTTGGGGATTGTCCCCCAGTCAGATCGTGGTGCTGATCTCGATTCTGGGTCTGACTTTTTGGAGCGGTGTTTGGTTTCTCGGCGGAACGGTGCTGGTGGCAGTTCCCGTCGAATTGCCGCCGCAGGTCCATCTGCCCTTCGGCACGCGGACACTCGGGGTGATTCTGCTTTCGCTGGCCATCGGCTATCTGATTGTTTGTTCGGTCTGGCGAAAGCCTTGGCCGATTGGCGAATTGCACTTGCGCCCGCCCGAGCCGGGCTTGATGGCGGTACAGGCTTCGGTCGCCGCGGTTGACTTGCTGATTTCTGCGACCGCACTCTACCTGGTGTTGCCCGGGGATGCGGTCGTTCCATTTGCCACGGTGCTGGCCGCCTACCTGGTCGCCATCGCGGTATCGTTGATGACCCAGGTACCGGGTGGGCTCGGCGTGCTGGAGGTCATCCTGCTAACCCTGCTGAAAGAATCGGTGGGTGACTCGGTGCTGGCCTCGGTGCTGATCTTCCGAGTGCTGTATTACTTCCTGCCGCTCCTGTTCGGGATGCTGACGCTCGTGGCACACGAGATCTACGGCGGCGCCGTCGAGGCTCGCAGGGCGCGCCGTTGAGGCTACACTGGACAGAGGTGGTTGCCGGAGCCGAATCGGCTCGAATCGCTGAATCCCGCCTTTCCCCCTTCCCGCACGATTCTCGCCCCATGCGAATGTTCGTTCATCTCGTCGTGATGTTGCTGATCGCGGCTTGCGTTGTGCCCCCGCGATCGCAGGCGGCAGCCGATTCCGTTGTTTTTGGCCGTGATGTTCGGCCGATCCTGGCAAAGCATTGCTTCAAGTGTCACGGCCCCGATCCCAACACGCGTGAAGCGGGACTGCGGCTGGACCAACAAGAAGCCGCGATCGCCGACCTGGGTGGCTACGCGGCGATCGTTCCTGGCGAACCGGATCAGAGCGAAGTGATCGTGCGCGTGACCAGTGACGATCGCGATTTGCGCATGCCCCCGGTCGAGTCGGGACCGCCTTTGAGCGAGACGGAAATCCAAGTGCTGCGAGATTGGATCGAAGCGGGAGGTCGTTACGAAACACATTGGGCGTTCGTGCCGCCGACACCGCCGCCAATTCCCGATGTGGATTCGCCCGCATGGTGCCGTGGAGCGATCGATCGATTCATGCCTTGCGCAAGATGGAGGCGGCTGGCCTGAAGCCGGCCCCGGCAACGAGCCGCGAACGTCTTGATTCGTCGGCTGTACCTGGATCTGACTGGCACCACGCCGACGCCCGAGGAAGTCGAACGCTTCGTCGCCGACACGCATCCGGCGGCTGAACGCAAACTGATCGATCGCTTGCTGGCTTCGCCCGAGTACGGCGAGAGGTTTGCTCGCAGTTGGTTGGACCTGGCCCGATACAGCGATACCAACGGCTACGAAAAGGATCGTCCGAGATCCATCTGGCCCTATCGAGATTGGGTGATCGAGGCGCTGATGCAAGGACATGCCGTTCGACCAGTTTTCGATCGAACAATTGGCCGGCGACATGCTGCCTGATGCGGATCTGCCGAATCGAATCGCCACCGGCTTTCATCGCAACACGATGCTCAACGAAGAAGGTGGCATCGATCCCCAGGAGTATCGCTTTTACGCGCTGGTTGATCGTGTCGCCACCACGGGAACCGTCTGGATGGGCATGACCGTGGGATGTGCGCAGTGCCACACGCACAAATACGATCCGATCACGCAGAACGACTACTACTCGTTGATGGCACTGTTGAACCACGCGGACGAACCCGATGTGGTGGTCAAGGACGAGGTTCATGAACAACTTGTCCGTGACGTGGAACGCCAAATCGATCAGGCTGCCCAAGAATTGATCGCCAAGCACTTGCCGACACTCGAGCAGCTTCGCCGGGGAAAGATCGGAGAAGGCGAAGCAGCGATCGCATTCAAGGAATGGTTTCAAACCCAAGCCGACCAGGCGCGACATTGGCGAATCGCTACGGCCCACCGACATGACCTCCACGATGCCCAAGCTGACGCTGCTCGATGATGATTCGATCCTTGCCAGTGGTGACGTCACGAAACGCGACGTCTATCAATTGACGATTCCGATCGATCCACAGCACCTTGGCGCGACGGCCTTACGGCTGGAAGTCCTGCCACATGAGTCCTTGCCCGCTGGCGGTCCGGGGATGGCGTTTTACGAAGGGCGCCGTGGCGATTTTTTTCTGAGTGAGCTCACGATCCGGATCGATGGTGAACCGATCGAATTGAAAGACGCATCGCATAGCTTCGGCAAAATCAGCGTCGGTTCCGGGAGCGCCGACGCCGCCAACGTGATCGACGGCGAAGGGTCCACCGGATGGTCCACGTCCGGCGCCGAAGGGGAAGCCAATCAATTGGTGGTCAATTTCGCCGAGCCGCTCTCGGAGCGAGGAGAACTCGAGGTTGAACTCCTGTTTGAGCGTCACTTCGCCGCCCCGCTCGGCCGCTTCCGACTGTCGTTGACCACCGGGAACTCTCCCGTGATGGCATCAGCTCTTCCCATCCAATGGGAATCGTGGCTTCTCGACATGACTGCCGACAGCGTCACGGACGAGCAATACGATCAGCTTCAAAAGCAGTTCGTGCTTCACTCGGAAGTCTTCTCCAAAGAACGCAAGCAGATTGAAAAGCTGAAGGCTTCCATTCCGGAAGAGATCCGTACCCTTGGCATGCAGCAGCGGCATCCAGAGGACTATCGTCCGACGTATCGCCATCATCGCGGCGAATACCTGCAAGCCAAGGAACAGGTCGAGCCGGGTGTGCCTGCGATGTTTGTTCGCGCCGCAGAGACACCGGTTCGCGATCGGTTGGAAATGGCCCAGTGGTTGGTCAGTCGCGAGAATCCGTTGGTCGGACGGGTCACGGTCAATCGAGCCTGGCGAGAGTTTTTCGGTGTCGGCATCGTTGACACGGCAGGCGACTTTGGCACCCAGAGCCGGCCGCCGTCTCATCCTGAGCTATTGGATCACTTGGCCCTGGAATTCGTCGATCACGGTTGGTCGCTCAAACGATTGCATCGGAGCATCGTCCGATCGGCGACCTATCGCCAGTCGATTGCCGCTCCGCCGTCGGCCGATCCCGAGAACCGACTGCTGTCCGTATTTCCGCAGCATCGCTTCAGTGCGGAACAGATTCGTGACACGTTCTTGTCCGCCGCCGGCTTGCTGGCCTACCGCGTCGGCGGGCCCAGCGTCTATCCGCCGCAGCCGGACAGCGTGATGCAGATGGCCTATGGCAATCCTGCTTGGGAGACATCGCAGGGGGCCGATCGCTATCGCCGCTCGATCTATACCTTCAGCAAGCGGACCGCACCGTTCGCCGCCTACACCACGTTCGACGGTCCGACCGGCGAGGTCTGCCTGGCCCGGCGTGACCGCAGCACCACACCGCTGCAGGCCCTGGCCCTGCTCGAACGATGAGATGTATCTCGAAATCGCCCGCGGTCTTGCTGAGCAGACACTTCGTGACGTGGGGCCCGAGGCGACGGCTGCCGAGGTCGTCGAGCGAATGTTCCGCCGGCTGCTGGTTCGGGAGGCGACCGCCAAGGAGGTGGCGGCAATCGTAGATTTCTATCAGGCACTTCCCGCGGGAGAAGATCGTTGGATGTTAGTGGCCCGAGCCCTGATGAACACCGATGAGGCAATCACGACGCCGTGAACAGCTCAGTTCCCCAGAATTCCGCAGTATGAAGAAGACTGTTGGCAGAATGATGGAGGGGAGAATGATGATTGGAGACGGACCCGAAATGCTGGCTAACATTGCTGCATCATTTTGCCCCACATCATTCTGCCCACGGTTTTACCTTCAGCAGGCACGGAAAAAAGCTATCAATTCTTACCTCAGCGCCTCGCCGCCTCTGCGCTCGCTTTTCTTCCCGGTTTCACACCCAGAATCGTCTCGGGTCACACAGAGCTAACGTTGTGGCGTGACGGCAGTTCTGGTTAGGATTGCCGCGCATCCCGATCGTCACCGCTGCGAAGTACCAAGGAAGGTCTCGCTTTGACTGCCGAAGCCCATCGCACATCTGTTGAATCTCCCTATCCGTCGACCCTCTTGCAGCGCCTGCGGATGTTGCGGGATTGTGTTGCCGCTGAGGGCAATGCGATTCTGCAGAGCGCTGCTTCGCTATCGGACCAGGCGGTACGGGCAGCCGAGATGACGGCGGCTTGCGGTGGCTGCGTGTTGGTCACCGGTGTCGGCAAAGCGGGGCTGGTGGGACAAAAGTTAGTAGCGACGTTGGCCAGCACCGGCACGCCATCCCATTTTCTACATCCCGCCGAAGCAGTTCATGGGGACTTAGGCCGAGTCCGCGAGAGCGACCTGGTCTGGGCGATCAGCAATTCGGGGCGTAGCGAAGAGGTCGTCCGCATCGCCCCATATTTGCGTGAGAACAGTGGCGGACTGATCGCGATCACGGCAAACGAAGACAACCCGCTGGCGGCGGCGGCCGACTGTGTCGTCCCGATTGGCAAGCACGCCGAGGCCTGTCCCAACGGATTGGCCCCGACGTCGAGTACGGCGGTGATGATGGCCGTTGGCGACGGGATCGCGATGTTGGCCAGCCGACTCCGCTCGTTCACGCCTCAAGACTTTGCCCGCTTCCACCCCGGTGGCGCGTTGGGCAGGAAATTGGCTCTGGTTGACCAGATCATGCGGCCTTTGGAAGTGTGCCGCGTTGCCTCCACCCATGCAAGCGTGCGTGACGCGATGGTCACTGCGTCGCGATCTCCGCGTCGCACCGGCGCGGTGATGCTGGTTGACGACGATGGCCGTCTGGCCGGTTTGTTTACCGATAGCGACTTGGCGAGACTCTTGGAGACTCGTGACGATACGGCACTCGACCATCCGATTGCCACACGCATGACGACTCATCCCACCACCGCTCGGCAGGGCTCGCTGCTGACCGAGGCGATGGCGGTGATGTCACATCGTCGCATCAGTGAGTTGCCCGTGATTGACCAAGAGCGTCGTCCGATAGGACTGCTGGACCTTACCGACTTGGTTGTCGCTGAGTGATTCCGGGAGTGATTCCGGGGACACCGCATGGCTATTGCCGTTGCCAAGACCTTGACCACCTGTTGACCCGCCTGACACGACCACCTTCCCCGTTCATCTCGATGCCGCCACGACTGCAGACCGATTTTGACGTTGCCGCGCCGATCACCTGCATCTTGTCGGATGTAGATGGAGTGATGACGGATGGCCGCATCATTTACGACAGTGCCGGGGTGGAAACCAAGCAATTCCACGTCCGTGACGGCTTGGGAATCAAATTGTGGATGAAGAGCGGCTTTCATTTTGGGATTCTCACTGCCCGAGAAAGCCCAGTCGTTGCCCGACGAGCCGCTGAACTTGGGATTCAACATGTCGCCCAGGGCAAGGAGCAAAAACGGCCGGCAGCCGAAGCGATGATCGCTGCGATGGGAGTGGAGCCACAACAGGTTTGCTACATCGGCGACGACCTGGCTGACATCCCGGTGATGCAGCAGGTCGGCTTGGTGGTGGCGCCGGCCGATGCGGCGGTCGATGTCCAACATGTGGCGCATTGGATTCTCAGGTCCGAAGGTGGCGACGGCGCAGTGCGTGAGTTGATCGAACGACTGCTTCGAGCCAAGCAACGATGGGAGGAGCATTTGCGTTCGCGCTGATGTCAATCCGACATGTTGCAGCGTCTTCGTCACTACCTGACCGCCCTTGCGTTTCTATCGGCGTTTGCGGCGATCTACAACGCCACGATCACACCGTTGGTCCGTCCGCCACAGGTGGAGGCGATCCGGATGGCGGAGGATCCGATTCTGCAGGTGGACGATTCGCTCAAGGACGTCTTTGCCGATGGAGCCTGGCAACGAGGTCCATGCAAGCAGTTGCAGACGGCCGAGGGAATGTTGCTGTTTCAAAACTGGCAGCAAACCGATGATGACCAGTGGAAGCTTTGGCCGGTGACCGTCGTGATCGGTCGCGGGATGTCGTCGGCAAAGACGGAAGCCCCGGTGATCCTCGATTCCGTCGAGGGGGCGGAAATCAAGTTCACCGAATCGCTTGACGTGATGAGCGGCGGTGCTCCGCCGATTCATCGTGGCCGGATGATCGGCGCCGTGCACATCTATCGACGCGGCAACCCTGGCGAGAATGACCAGATTGACATTCGAACAGCCAATGTCGGGATCGACAGTCGCAAGATCTGGACCACCGAAGAGATTGAAATGAATGTCGGACGGGCCCACATGGTGGGACGGGACTTAACGATTCATGTCTCCGGTCCGACCACTGCCGGCGGAAGAAATGGCCAGGCCACCACGGTGCTGGATCGGATGGAACTGATCTACCTGGACGAATTGGTGATGCCGCTGGAAGACGGTGGCCTATGGGATCCAACTGTCGAAACGTCTCAGGCTCCAGCCGAGGGCACGGCGATGATCTCGCTCGCCTGCGGTGGGCGTGTCGAATACGACTTCGCCTTGGATCAGTTGTCGTTGCGTGAATCGGTCTCGCTGGTGCATCATGTACCCGGGCGGTTGGCGGATCGATTCGATTGTGATTCGCTGGAACTGACCCTGAATGATCCCACCAATGATTCGATTGAGCGCAAGTCGCCGATGGATTGGCTGTCGGAGATCATTGCCTCGGGTGATCCGGCGGTTGCCAAGTTGCCCAGCTTCGAAGCGGAACTTGCCGCCGAACGGATCGAGCTCAACGTGACGTCCGGTTTGATCCGCGCACAGGGCAGCAAGGGAATCCAGATCCGGCGCGGTGGAATCACGGCGCGGCTTGCCCGACTGGTCTACCAGTTTGATCCGCGTCAGCCCAAAGCGATTGGTGTGATCGACGCTCCAGGCGCCGGGATTGTCCACATCAACGACCCCACGCTGCCACTTCGCAAGGCTCAATGGCGCGATGGCGTCAAGCTGCAACCGGTCGGACGGACGACCGCCGATGACCTCGATACCGATGTGGACCTGTGGGTGGACGGTGAAGTCCACGCCTGGATGAGCGACGGTGGCGAGTTTCGCGCGAACTCCATCGCGGGCCGTTTGAAGCCGGTCGCTGTGCCAGGTTCGTCAACGAAAAAGACGATGACTCCGGATCGCTTCGAAATCGCCGGAGACGTTCGGATCGATACGACGGCAATTGCCGCTGAAACGCAGCGATTGCTGTTGTTCTTTGTGGACGACGAGGATCCCCAGCCAAAGTCGGTCGGCGGGGACTCACCAGCGGATGCCTCACCGCTTCGTCAGTGGGTCGTCCAGCCAAGGAAGCCAGGCGAGATGGTTGATCCGATCGCCAGGCCGCGTCCTGTCATTCGCGGTGATTCGATTCGTGCCCAGCTGAGTCTTCGTGACTCTCAACTCAGCGCCAAGAAACTTTCCGTGATGGGTTCGGTCGAGGTGGTGCATCACCTGAACGCCGGCGACCAATCGCTGCCTGCGCGACTCATGGGCGATCAATTGGAACTGATCGATGGTGGCGGCGAAGACATTCTGCAGCTGACCAGCGGACCCGATGCGCCGGCTCGTTTCGAACTGGGAGATGGTTTCTTCATCGGACCTCAAATTCAAGTTCGCCCCAGCGACAATCTGATTTGGATGAATGCTGCGGGGGAATTTCAGATGCCGACCGCAGCGCTTCCCACGGGATTGGCGGGACAGTCCGAGAACAGCTTCCGATGGTCCAAGCCTCCACATTGTCGATGGCAGGGAGAAATGATCTTCGACGGTCGGACGGCGGTATTGTCCGATGGCGTCGAAATCACCGCCGCACTATTGAATCAAAAGGAGACCTGGAATCTGCACATGACCGGTGATCGGCTTCAGGTCGACCTGGTCGAGGGTGTCCAAGTCCGAGACATGCAGACGATGCAGGAGCGCGACGGTACAGAGCGTCTCGCTGATGCAGGCGGCGGATCGTCCGGTACTGGTCCAAGCGACGCGTCGCGGCGGCGATGGCGTGCTCGAAGCAAGGCACATGGTGCACGCGGTCAAGATGACGCTCACTCCGGAAAATGGCGGACGACTGATCGGCGAAGGCCCCGGATGGTACCGCGGTTGGATGATTCCCGAAGGCAGCCGGGGGTATGTTTGGCCAACGTGATTCGAACCAGCGTGATTCGAACCAGCGCGATCCGAACCAGCGTGATCCGAATCAGCGCGATGACCGGCATCCACTTGGTCTTCAATGATTCCATGCAGGGCGACATGTTCGCCCGCAATCTCGACTTCCTTCGCGGCGTACGGGTCGGAGTACGCAGCGTGAGCTCCTGGGAAGAAGTCTTCGATGCGCGCGCCATGGACGCCATCTCGCTTGGCGAGTCAACGCTCGATTGCGATCGCTTGCGATTCAATGTTGAGCCGGGCTACAACAACGGACGGCGGATTGCAGGGATGCCAACCCCATGGGAAATGGAAGCGACCAGCGGAGTTGTTTTCCGCACCCGGAACGACAGTGGTTTGCTGGAGGGTACTGCCTCGCGAGCAGCTTACTCCTCAACGAAGGATCTGTTTACCGTGGAAGGTGCACCCAACCGTGCCGCGATCTTCCGACAGACGCGTCCCGATGGTTCACCGGGGCCCGAAGGCGCCGTGCGAACGATGTCAATACGCCCGGAAACGATGAAGGTTGAGAACGCGGTCATCGAAAGATTGAACATCGCGACCCCCGCCGTCAGCGGAACGAGATAGGGGAAGAAGTAGTGGCGAGTAGCGAGGAGCGAGGAGCGAGAAAGAAATCGAATACCCTGGCAACGTCTCGCCACTCGCCACTCGCCACTCGCCACTCGCCACTCGCCACTCGCCTCTCGCCACTCGCCACTCGCCACTCGCCTCTCGCCACTCGCCACTCGCCTCTCGCCTCTTAGCTTTCTTCCTCCGCCCCGTTGGCTGAGTCGTCGAGTTTGTAGTCCTTGATCTTCTTGTGCAGCGTGTTGCGATTGATGCCGAGCCGGGTAGCCGCTTTGGTCTGCACGCCGCCGCACGCTGCGAGGACCTGGCTGATCAGCTCCTTTTCGATTTGCTCGACGATCACCGAATGAATCGCGCCGGGAACGGCACTCGCTTCGCTCAAGCCTCGCATGACGACTTCTCTCGTCAATGAATCGAAGTCTCCATGAGGTAACGAGACACCCTCGGGAAGGTCGCGCGAGACGACGCAGCTTGGCAACAATTCCATGGTCAATTCATCGGTTTCCGCCATCACAACGGCGCGTTCGATGTAGTTCTGCAATTCGCGAACGTTGCCCGGCCAATGATAGTCTTGCAGGGCTTCCATCGTGCCGGGGCCGATGTGGACCACGTAGCGGTCGTTGACTTCGTTGTAGTGTTCGAGGAAGAACGAAACGAGGGCGGGAATGTCTTCTCGCCGTCGCCGCAGCGGTGGAATTTCAATGGGAACGACATTCAGTCGCCAGTAGAGGTCTTCACGAAACCGTTCTTCGCGGACTTGTTGCATCAAGTCTCGGTTGCTTGCTGCCACGATTCGCGCGTCGGTACTGAGCGTACTGGTATCTCCGACACGCTCGAACTCCCGCTCCTGCAACACGCGGAGGAGTTTGACCTGCAGCGTTAGCGATGTGCTGTTGATCTCGTCCAGGAAGACCGTCCCGCCATTGGCCGCCTCAAAGCGACCGGTGCGATTGGCGACGGCACCAGTGAAAGCGCCTCGGACGTGCCCGAACAACTCGCTTTCCAGCAGGCTCTCGCTGAGGGCGCCGCAGTTGACCCGGACAAAGGGGCCGCCGCTGCGATGGCTCAAACGATGAATCGCGCTGGCGATCAATTCCTTGCCAACACCGGTTTCACCCAAGATCAGTACCGACGCATTGCTTCCCGCCACGCGCCGGGTAACGCGATAGACTTCCTGCATCGCGGGCGAATTGCCGATGATGCCAGGGATCGGGGGGCCGCCCGGCCCGCTAGAGGAAATGCCAAGGATCGCCATGGAAAACGTTGGAGTGTCGAAAATTGCCCGCGCTCGGCCCGATCGCTGCCTTCGCAGTGAAGATGATTCATTTGCTCCTGAACGAGGCAACGCGCTTTCGATTCGACGTCGGCATTCCGCCTCGCAGGCCGCTCCTGACGATAGCGTGAAACGCTCGCTGGCGGTAGGCACGACCGGTCAAAGAGCGGTTGCAAGGCGAGGATCAGGCACCCTAGGGACCGGCAAAGTCGTCTTGATCTACCAAGACGCCCTGGTGCATCGTCAAATCTAAAAATGGGGGTGACGTTGATCGGCGAAAAGGGGTCAGACACCAAAAATGCGAAGCACCCTGCGGGCCGTTCCGGTTTTTGGTGTCTGGGTTTTTGGTGTCTGACCCGAATGGCACGAACTTAGGTTGTCTCAGTGAACCTCGGGCGCTAGCCGTGGGCCTTCGCCGCATCCTAACGACGTTTTCTTGGCCCACGGCTAGCGCCCGAGGTTCAAAGCCCGTGCCATTCGTGTCTGACCCCTTTTCGCCAGCAACCCCTAAAATCACTGCTGACGCTGCCCTAGCGGCCGAAAATCGCCGCGGCTGATTCGCGGTAGCTTTGCCGGTCAATGATCGTCAACGGTGGCATCCGCCGGCTGCGTTTGACGAGGTCGAACAACTCGTCGAGTGAGCTCAACGACACGGATCCCTCGATCCAAGTCGTCGGCGCGGACCAGCGGGACTCGCCCAAGTACGGTACCCGGTCTCCATACACGGCAATCGGTAGCTGGCGTCCGCGATTCATGCGGCGGACGGAATCGATCATTTCGATCGGTGCCAAGTCGGCCAGGTCGCTCTTGGCGATCACCAAACGCAGGTCGCCACCGCGGGCCACCATCCGTTGCAATTCGCCGACGGAGGTCGCAACTTCGACGTGCAGGCCGAGACCGCTGAGAAACGTTTCGATGGGGATGATCACGTCAGAGCGGGTTTCCACCAGGATCACGGTCGGCCGATCAGAGAGAGAAACCATTTCGCTCAAGGTCCGCATCACCTGACTGCGTCCAGCGTAGCTTTGATCACCAGCCAGCGCAGCAACTTTGAGCGCTGCTTCGTATCGCACCCGAGGCTCGGGCGACAGTGCCGCTCGCACCAGCGGGGCGGCGACGCCGGCGCTCCCGTCAAGCAATGCATGACGGTCCACGTCCGAGATGTTCGCGGGATCAATCAATCGGATCAGTCCGATCGTCGCAGCGTGGTCGTCGCTCGCCAAGACGTAGTCGATGACTTTGGAAAGCGCCGACCCCGTCGTGAGGTCGCCATACTGATCACGGATTGGCTGTATCTGTGCTGCGTCGCCCCAGTCGGGGTCGATCAACAACTGATAGCCCATGGCCGCGGCAAGCGTCGCGACTCGCAAGTCTGGCGAGAGACCACCGACGCGCTGTAGCCTCGCCGCCGCGTCGTAAAGTTCACGATAGACAGCGTGAAGTGTCAACGCGGGCTGGTGAGTGGCGCCGTTTCGATCTGTGTTCACACTCCAAAGTGTCGTGATCTGGCCGTCATTCTCGATTTGTCTCGCGACTTCGTGTTTGGCTCGAAGATCAAACGCCAAGGCTTCGAGTGTGGCTTGGCGACTCGGTAGTCCGTTGATCCGCTGAAGTTGTGTGCTGGCGACCTCGCGTTCCGCCGGACTCGCATCTGCCGCATGCAGTGCCGTGACCAGCTCCACCATGTGGTCTCGCCTGCTGATGCGTGCCAGTGACGCGAGGGCACCGGCTCGCACCTCGGGCGTTCCATACAGCGCCAATTGGCCCAGCGCGTCGACTCCACCACCACCAAGTGCCAACAGGGTCCGCAAGATGTTGTCTCGCTTGGCTGCGGGCTGATCCAGCACAGCCGCAGCGACCAACGCTTCGACCGCAGCGTCGCCACCGGATAACAGCGTGCGCGTCCCTTCGAGTTGGGCGTCCGTCGAGTCGCTGCCGAGTTGTTCAATTGCACGATTGAGCCGAACCTCCGATTCGGCATACTTGCTGGCAGCCACACGTAGCTTGTCCATGCCGGCTTGAGCAGGGCCACTGAGATCTGATCGCTGTTTCACTCGCAGATAGAGTGTCGGGCCGATCCGACCAAACATCTCCGCCAGCATCGTGTCGTCGATATTCTTTCCCGCAGTTCTGGAAAGCAGCCGATCGACATCAGGCCATCGTTCCAGGCGAACAAGCGAGGCAATCGCATCAGCCAGCTGAAGGTCGCCGCGCGCAGCATTCTCCATGAGCTGTCGGTCCAACGGATCGTCGACCTCTTCGATCTCGGCCGTCTGCGGACTCGGCGGCGGCTGGTGCATCAAACAGCCCCGGAGCATCGGCAAAGAGATCATCCTGGGCCGCAGCCGAGCCGGAAATCAGGACAAGGCAGGCCAACAGGGCGAAGCGGTGGTGCGACGTCATCAGGAAAAGTCTTGTCGAGGGAGGACGGTTGGCCGGGGTATTTCCATTTCATCATAATTGGTCCGACCCGGGCGGGAACCTTCCGCAGACGCCTCAACGCATGATCCGAACGATTGTTCCCGATCACTAGCCCACTCAGGGCGTGTTGGGGATGGTTGAGACGATCATGCCGGCGGCCAACCACCCGGCCTTTTTGGCCAAACGCGAAGGGCTGGTACACCCCTTGCCGGTGCCGTCCGGCCATTGCCACCTACATTGCGACCAATCGGCTGACTCTTGTTAGCGGAAGAGTGCGAGCCCTCTGGTTTTTCAGTGTGATTCTGCCGTCGAGACCGGACGGCTCACGCCGTACCGCTAGAAGGCAGGAGGACCGTCCTTCAACGATTCAATCAGTTCCTGTCGGTAGGCCCACTCAACGGAGCCCTCTTCCGCTTGTGCGAATTGACTGGCCTCGCGTTGCACGCGCTGGAATCGCTGTTGCCACTTGATCTTGGTCTGTTCGAGCCCCGGAAGATCACGTTGTTCAGCCGCCCGCCGCTTTGCCAGTGACCGCATCAACTCATGATCGGCCGCCAGCATGGCATCTCGAATCTCCTCGGCGGTGTCTCCACCAATCACGAACTCTTCCGGCAGGTCGAGTTGGGCGAGGCTTTGCGTCACCGCAGAGGACGACACCAGCGATTGGTCGGGCGCGCGACGTCCCACAGCGAACGCCCAGCCGATCAATGCCATCGAAAAGATGAAGGAGAGTGCAACCCAATTCCTTGTGGTTTTGGATTGCTTCGCGATTGCTTGTGGAGAAGTAGATCGAATCGACACGGACGAATCCCTGGTGGTGGAGTGTGTTCCTCACGTCAAACGCCACGGCCAAGCGGCCGGGCTGAACTGTTCACGACCGTTTGGTTACTCGGTCAAGATGGTTGGCAGGTTGTTGGCGATCTCTTCGAAGATCGCGACCAGTTCCGCGCCGGTCGCGGCGTGGTAATGCTTGCCACCGCCGATGTCGGCGACGGTCTTCATCAGATTCTGGTCGGCGTTCTCGCCGAAGGTCACCGTGTGAATGGTCAGGTTGTAGGAGGCCATCAATTGTTGCGCAACCACATCGGGGTAAACGCCGGTGTTATGAATACCGTCGGTCATCACCACCATCGTCTTGGCGGCGAATGGTCTGGCGGCCGAATCGAGCAATGCCTGGATCCCTTCCTGCATCCCGCGACCGATCGCGGTATTTCCGCCGGTCGTCAATGAGTCGACCTTATCCCGAATGATCTGAAAGTCCTTTTCCAGCAACGTGTCAAGCGTTGCATTGCTAGAGTAACTCGCTACCGACACCTGCTCTTCCTGGCTCGTTGCCTCAAGGACGTCGAGGAACGCGTTGACGGCGACGACCAGGTCTTGCCATGGCATCGTCGGGGCTGGTCCGTTGCCGTAATGCTCTTCCCAAACCCATTGTTGGTAACTGGTCGCGTCGACACCGCTGGCGTAGTAATAGTTGCCGCGCCGCGTGGTCAGAAGTCCGTTGGCGACACCGGCGTCCTTGGTACTTGTGCTGAATGGATTTTGCCCAGCAGGCCAGTCAAACGTGATGTCGTCCATCGATCCCGAGCGGTCGAGTACCAACGAGATGTCACGATCAACCTGCATGGCCACCGCGTCCTGAACTGTCGAGAACTCATTGATGCTGAGCAGCCCGGGAATGACCAGAGGGACACGCCCGGAGAGCGAACCGCTCTCACGGCGACCAACGACTCGGACCGCACTGGCGATTTCTTGGCCGCTTTCTACCTTCGACGTGTCAATCTGTTCGAAGTAGTAGCGTCCCCGCACACCGTCGGGTTGACTGGTCTTACCAAATTGGATCTCACCAGCGCCATCGGCTGTGTCCAACAACAACGGCTGACCTTGAACCGTATTGAGAGCTGCGGTGATGGCTGCCGCGGACTTTGCGGCCGACACTGTTTGGACTTCGCTAAATGCACGGCCTCCTGCTTTGGCTGCCGCGTCGGTGGCGACCATCAACTCGGTCCGGGTCAACTGCATCTGTGCCGCGTTGATACAAAAGGCGGCAAGAATCGCCAAGACGGGTAAGAGGACTGCCATCAGTCCCAGCACGCTCCCCTGTCGTGCGTGGTGCCGCTGCTTGCGAACCGTCGATCGATTCTTTTGAGCGTGTTGGTTGCGAATCATGATGAAGCCTCAAGTTTTTAGCGTCGGGGAAAACCCAAAAACCCGTGAATTGGTTGGTCGAGCGACGCGATCACTGCGCGAAGAAACCGTCGTAACGTTCAGTCCGAATGCGAGCAGTTGTTCGCATCGTGGTGTCCGGAAGAAAAAGGGGCGTAAACAAAGCGACTTTGTGCAAGTCGACCGAAACGGTGACCGAGACGTCCATCGCCTCCTTGTTCACCTCCGAAACGTCGACCGTATAGCCATGATTCAGCAGTGCAGACATGATGCGATCCGCCTCGGCATGTGCCTCATCCGACGTCGCACCCGGCACGATCGCCTGGCGAGCCGCATAATAGGCCGCGTCTTGCGACAGGTTGCGAACCATATTCAGTCGTGCGAACTCCATGCAGGCCAGCAACATGATGAAGAAGACATTGGCAATGATCGCGAACTCAACGGCCGCGACGCCCAGCCGTTTCATCCCCTGGCGACGAAGCCGACCTTTGAGATCCGCCGATGGATCCCTCCGATTCGGGCGGTAATGGCGCTGAAGTCTCATTGGGAATACCTTGACGAGAAGCCTGGACTATCGGGCCAGATTCTGAAACTCTTTTCGCATCGTGACGCTTGCACTGACGGTCAGGTCGCCGAGCAGCTGTGAGGGAATCAGCAGGTTGCCCGTTGTGGGGACATTCACCGTCACCGTGACGTTTTCCAGTGTCGCCGCATCATCGAAACCAGGTGAGCTGAACACGACGACGTTGCCCGTGCTGTAGTCCACTCCGCGCTCGTCAAGGAATTCCATCACGCGAGCGGTAACGTCCGCATTGGTCCGATCACGTGCGACTCCCCGTCGGGCTCCTTCGTAGGCAGCCAAGACAGCCGACTCCTTCAGGAACATCACGGAGCAGACATCAATCGTGCCGATTGTGAGGGCGATCAGCGCCGGTGCGATCAGGGCGAGCTCGACGGTCGCGACACCGCGGCGTTTCCCGCTACGACGCCTTGGTTGGCGACGGGTTATGAACGAATTCATGATTCGGTTGACCGGGATAGAACGGGTTGAGAAAACCCCGCCGTCTTTCAAGCTTATGTCAACTTCGTTCGGGAGGCGTCCTATAGTGATCGTTTTTCTGGCTCAGAAGTTTTGACGCGGGAATCCCGGTTCGCGATGATTTGCGGGTTCTTGTGGGTCGTCTCCTGCGTTGCTCAACCGAGGAGTGATGTTGATGTCTGATTCTCGACCGCCTGGGCGGGTGCGTTATGACAACTCGAATCGAGTGGTGATGGTGACCGGTGGGGCGGGCGGCATCGGTCGCGCGATCAGCAAGGCGTTTGCCAGGTCGGGTGCCTCGGTGGTCTGCCTGGACATTCAGTCACCCGATTCGGAAACGGAGGGGATCTGGTATCGCTCCTGTGATACCTCGTCGGAAGAGGATTGCCGCGCCGCGATCGAGTGGACGCTGCAACGGTTTTCCGCGATCGACGTCCTGGTCAACAACGCCGCGATCCAACCGGCGGAATCGTACCGGCCGATCCACGAACTGTCCGATCAGACCATCGACCGGATGCTCGCGATCAACTTTCGCGGCTACCTGCGGATGGCCCAGTTGGTGGTCCCGACGATGCTCAACAACGGAGCGGGGTGATCATCAATGTTGCCAGTGGTCAGGCGCACCGCACGGCGCGGCAGGTCGGGGTCTACGGGCCGATCAAGAGCGCCAACGTGATGCAGGCGAGGCAATGGGGCGTCGAGTACGCTCGATCAGGTCTGCGGGTGGTGTCGGTTTCGCCGGGGGCGATCGATACGCCGCTGGTGCGGGCGTCGCTGCAGGCGCAAGGGGGCGGCGAAGCATTGGCCAACCGCCACCCGCTCGGGCGGATCGGTCGACCCGAAGAAGTTGCCGCCGCCGTGATGTGGCTTGCCAGTGACGATGCCTCCTTCATTACCGCCACCGATTTGGAAGTCGATGGAGGCCTAGGGGCCTTTGGGGCATTCGCCGATCCGTATACCGAATCGCCGCCCTCTGGCTAACAGCCTTCAAGACGCGGTCCCGAATCGCACGAACTCAGGTTGTTGTTGTGCACCTCGGACGCTAGCCTTGCCTTTACCCACATCTATTTGATGCCGAAGGTATCACAGAGGTTAGCCCCGGGTCGCGCAGCGCACCCGGGGGTGCTGACCAGAAAACAAGGATCGCCCGCTCGCGTCCCGGCGAAAGCCGGGACGCGAGCGGGCGACGTATTTGTGTGACGACGAACCAGGGGTGGCGCTGCGCTGACCCCTGGCTACCCTCTTTGACCGCTGCGCGGTCAATTGACGCAGATTCCACTCGATATTGGAATTCAAATGTGGGTAGAGCCAAGGGCTCTAAAGGATTTCGTGCTTGTGCCGCACGATATCCCCTTCGACAAGGTAGATCACGTCTTCGGCGATGTTCTCGGCCAGATCGGCAATGCGTTCCAGGTGGCGTGAGGCGCTGAAGCAATGAACGGCCGGTTCAATGTTGTCGGACGACTCCTTCATCGTCTCATGAAGTTGGTCGATCACAATCCGATTCAGTTCATCCATCATGTCGTCTTGGCGAATGACGTCGGTGGCCTTCTTCGAGTCATGTTCGACAAAGGAATCGAGGGCGTCGCGAACCATTCTCGTACAGATCGTCACCATTTGCACGATTTCGTCGGGCACCGGGAACAGAGGGTACAGATCGAGCGATTTGGCACGTTCGGCAATGTTGCAGGCCAAATCGGCCATTCGCTCCAGGTCGCTGTTCGCCTTGACCACCGTCACCAGCCATCGCATGTCCGTGGCGACGGGCTGATGCAGCGCGAGCAACTTGAGACACTCTTCTTCGATGCGAATGTCGTTGATATCGACGGCCTCGTCTCCGTCGATCACTCGATCCGCCAGGTCGGTGCGGCGTTCGACCAGCGAACGCACCGCCAGCAGGATCATTTGCTCGACCACCCCGAATTGGTCTACCAGTTCCCCGCGTAACCGTTGAAGCTCACGGTCAAGATGTTTCGTCATGTTTCTGTCCGATTACGCAGATTGCGATTATCCGAATCGTCCTCGGACATAGTCTTCCGTTTGAGAGTTCTTCGGCTTGGTGAAGATCTTTTCCGTATCACCATACTCGATGACGCGGCCCTCGAAAAAGAAGGCGGTCTTGTCACTGCATCGCGACGCCTGTTGCATGTTATGCGTCACAATGACAATCGTGTATTGGGTGCGAAGCTCATCCATCAAGTCTTCGATCGCCAACGTGCTGGAGGGATCCAGTGCGCTACAAGGTTCATCCATCAGCAGCACTTCCGGGCCGACCGCAATCGCTCGCGCGATACAAAGCCGCTGCTGCTGGCCGCCGGAGAGGCCCAGCGCCGGAGCGTGCAGGCGATCCTTGACCTCTTCCCAAACCGCGGCCTTGCGCAGGGCCCATTCCACCAAGTCCACCAGCTCGCTCTTGCTCAGACGCATGTGAAGCCGGGGGCCGAAGGCAACATTCTCGAAGATACTCTTCGGGAAAGGGATTCGGCTTTTGAAAGACGATGCCGACTCGGCGACGAAGATCGACGACATCGGTGGTGGGATCCAGCACGTCGGTATCCCCCAGAAACAATTCTCCGGTGGCACGGGCCGAGAGAATCGTGTCGTTCATCCGGTTGAACCAACGCAGCAGCGTGCTCTTGCCGCAACCGCTCGGTCCAATGAATGCCGTGACTTTGTTTCTAGGAATATGAAGCGAGATCGATTGCAATGCCTGAAAGTCACCGTACCAGGAATTCAAATCCTCAATCCTGATCGCGATCTCCGGCGGGCCCGATGCGGGGCCCACCGGCGATCTGCGGCTGGGATGCGGTTTCATTCATCGGCTGTCGTTTTCCGCTCATGCAGCGAAACGGGGGAGGACATGGCTCTCTCTAATCGTGATTGGTTTTGCATTCGATGGCGTATCAGACACGGCAACCGCATTGAACGAAAGCAAAATGATCAACAAAAGAATGATTCCTGCTGCTGCGATGGCGTGGAATTCCTGCTGGGGACGACTGGTCCAATTATAAATCTGCAGCGGCATCACCGTGTAGCTATCCATCAGGTTTTGGGGCGCATTTCGGATATAGACGATCCCTGCAATGATCAGAATCGGGGCCGTTTCCCCAATCGCCCGACTCATCGCCAGAATCGAGCCGGTCATGATGCCGGGCATCGCCGCGGGCAGCGTCACGTTCCAAACCACTTGCCACGGCGTCGCCCCAAGTCCCAGCGCCCCGTCGCGAAGCGAACTTGGAACCGATCGCAGGGCTTCCTGAGCGCTGATGATGATGACCGGCAAAATGACCAGCATCAGCGTGAGGGCCCCCGCCAACACGCCGCGTCCGAAGGGGAGGCGGAAATAGTACCAGGCATTCTCACTGATGCGGCCAGGAACCGCATTGGCGTCGATCGCCAAACTGAGTGCCTCGGGGTCGGTGGGCACGTCTCCGAACGGATCCACCACCGTGACGTTCACCGGCACCAAGCCATCTTCGGTGTTCTCGAACGCCGTCATTCCCGTTGTCGGCACCGTCGGGGGATCGTCGCGATGGCCGACCGGCACGAGAAAGTAACGCTCCCGCGCGTCCTCGATGCCCATGCTCATGAACGGATCGCTCGCCAGATTGGTGAACTGGTCATAGTAGGTCGCGCCGATTTCGAAGCTGCGAGCACTCGAACCGCTTTCGCCGCTGAACAACCCGAACATCGAAACGAACGCCGTCAGTCCAAGAATGCCATAAACCACGCTGGGCACGCCGGCGAGATTGCTGATGTTCAGCTGGATCACGCTGTAGATCCAGGAAGCGATCTTGCTACGCGGCTTGAATTCCTCGATCAGCACCGCCGTACCAATCCCAAGCGGCAGCGTGAGCAACGCACAAATCGAGCAAACCCAGATCGTTCCCATGATCGCCGGCCACATACCAGCCTGACTCGGATCCGGCTCCGGGGTCCCGCGGACCAGCGTCGCCGACAACGCGGGAATCCCCTGGCCAATGATCGAGAGCAACAGGAAGCCAAGGAGCAGCACGCAGAGGGTGGCCGTGATCACGCAAAGTCGACGAAACCAACGATCGGTCCGGATTCGCTTGTTCGAACGTACGAGTCGCTTTTGCTGCAACGCCCTTTCGACCAGATCCTCTCGGAGGTCGTCGGACGATTCGCTTGGAGGTCCGCTCGATGCGCCGATGCCACTCATTCGTAAGTCTCGCGGAATCGCTTGCGAACCAGATTGCCGATCATCGTCAGCGACAAGGTCATGATGAAGAGAGTGAACGCGACGGCGTACATCGAGAAGTATTCGGTTCCAAAATTCGAAACGTCACCGCCCGCCATCTGGACCATGAATCCAGTCATCGTCTGGATTTCGTTTCGCGGATCGATCGTCGCTTGGGGACGGCTGCCCGCGGCAAGCGCCACGATCATCGTTTCACCGATCGCTCGCGCGATCGCCAGCAGGAAAGCACTGACGATACCGCTCAGAGCCGCCGGCAGAATCACCTTCACCGTGGCATCAAATCGTGTTCCCCCCAAGCCCAACGCACCGTCACGCAGCGTATTGGGCACCGCCTGCAACGCGTCTTCGGCCAGTGAGCAAACCGTTGGGAAACAGAGAATACCGACGGCAATCCCGCGCTCATCGCGTTGTAGACATTGAAGCCATCGTGCACCCACTGCAGAAACGGCGTGATCGTCGTGAGCGCAAAGAATCCGTAAACAACCGTCGGAATTCCGGCCAACACCTCCAAGATCGGCTTGAGCACGCTCCGCACGCGTCGCGGTGCATACTCGCTCAGGTAAATCGCCGTGATCAAACCGAACGGGATCGCAAATGCCATGGCAATCGCCGTCACCAAGCAGCGTGCCGCTGACCAATCCCCAGATCCCGAAACTCTTGGTTGCCCCAAGCAGCGGAGTCCACTGCGCCGAACCGATGAAGTTACCGATCGTGACTTCGTCGGACTTAAAAAACTGAATCGTCTCGACGAGCAACACGAAGACGATCGAAACCGTGATCAACAGGGAAAACAGGCCACAGCAGATCAGGCCAAAATAAATCCCCGCCTCTCGAATCCGAGTGGTCACGAGACTTCTTCGCTTACGCCCCAGAATCGACTCGGCACGCTCTTCCAGTGCGTCGCCGATGGTCGGTCGGCTCTCGGCTGTGGCTTGACTCATAACGGCCTGGGACAGAGGAAATCCGCATTCTCTCTGGCGGAGGCCGACGAATGCTCAGTCACCACCCCTATCTTGCGGAGTCCGGGCGAGAATGCCAAGGGTCCATCGGGGCAAAACCAAGCCGAATCGGTCGTGCGCCAGAATGGACGGGTTTGCAAGCCCTCACCGCCTTCCCCTTGCGACGCACGACCTTGATTTCAATGAAAATCGAACGATTCTCCGACGCTCAGTTGACCAGGTTCTCAGCCTTGTACAGCTCGGTAATCGAGCCCGAGCGCTTCTCCAGGTCACCGGTCAGGTAGTGTGTTCCGGTCCCCTTGCTCATGCATGCGGCAATGAGCCATCGCCTGCCGCGTAGACGGATTGCGGCAACGCAACATAGCCAGTCGTTTTGGCCAGCGACGGAGCGTTCTGGAGGTAATAACCGACGAACTGCTCGTACCTCAGGGCGGTGAAACGATTTCTCGTTGACATAGATGAACAGCGGGCGGCTGAACGGCGCGTAGGAGCCGTCTTCGATCGTCGCCGAGGTCGGAGAAACCGGTTCATCCGTCGCGGGATTGACCACGGCAACGCTCTTCAGCTTGTCCTTGTTCTCCTCGTAGTAGGCGACACCGAAAAAGCCGATCGCGTTGGGCGAACCAGAAACCCCGGTGACCAGGACGTTGTCGTCCTCGCTGGTGCTCATGTCGCTGCGGAGCGAACCTTCGCCGCTGCCGACCACGACTTCCTTGAAGTAATCAAAAGTTCCTGAATCGGTCCCCGGAGCAAAAATCTGAATCGGCTGGTTCGGCCATCCGGAACGGACCTGCGACCAGGTCTTGGCGCCACCTTCGGTCGTAAAAATCTTCTTGATTTCGTCGAGCGTCAGATGATCGACCCAAGTGTTGGACTTGTGGACGACGAGCGTCAGCCCGTCGTAGGCAACCGGGATCTCAAAAAAGCGAACGCCACTTTCCTTGGTGGCGGCAAATTCGCTGTCCTTGATCGGTCGCGAGGCGTCCGAAATGTCCGTCTCGCCTTTGGTAAACCGCTTGAAACCGCCACCGGTTCCCGAGACGCCGACGTTGACCTTCACGTTGGGATACTTCTTGTTGAATCCGCTCGCGGCCGCCTCGCTGATCGGATACACGGTGCTGCTGCCGTCGATCTCAATCGTGCCGAGCAGGCTACTGCTTTGACCGTGGCTGGACGCGAGGTCGCCGAGGACCAGCGTCAAGGCAACTGCGAGCAGGGCGATTGTCCGTTTCATCTTGTCGATTCTCTTTCGAATGCTGGGGAGGGGGTCGCATGCGATCGCCTTGATCGACGACGCCGTCACCCTAACAGCCGACCAAAAGATTGGCGAGTCGGAGAACCGACTGCAATCGATGAAGATTTCGTGAAGGCTGCCGAAGGCCCCCAGCCAGTAGGCCTAGCGGACGTCATCGACCAATCGAAAAAACCGAAAAATACAAGACGCACGCTGCCAGTTTTGATGTTGCGCAAATTCCTCGCGCCCGACGTCGACCAGTGAGTTTGCCCCGGAATCTGCGCAATCTCGACACGCGGCAAGCGACTGAAAACCGGAAACACAGCGCATGGCGCGTCGTGCTTGTATGACAGGATTTTCAGCCTGGAAAGGCCGACGTACGCCGAGAAGCGGCTCAGTTCTTTTCGGTGGCGAGCTTGCGGAAGTAGGCCTCGATCGCCTCACGATAATGGGTCGGCAGATCGCGTCCGATCTGCTGGAGCGCTTGCTGTCGCTCTGCCGGAGGCAGGTTTCCCCATCCCTCCCGCTGCTCGATCTTCTTGCGATCGACGTCGCCGTTACCGCTGCCGCCGGCGATCCGGCTGTCGTCCATCGGAGAGCTCTGCCCTCCCTGGTTGCCGCCACCCTGGCCACCGGCGGACTGTTGTTGTTGCTGTTGCTGCTGTTGCTGCTCTTCGAGTTTCTCGATCAGCTTGTTGAGCTTGTCGATGATCTTCTGCTCTTGGCTCTTGACGTCCTCATCGGTGCGTCCAAGATCCAAGTCGTCGCGTCACATCGGTCATGATTCGGGAAATCTCATCAAGGGAATCTTCCTTGAGCGGTTTGATGTCGGCGATCATCATCTGCGCGGTTCGACTGTAGCGAACCGGACACTGCTTTTCGTTCTCCAGCAACCGACGCAGATCGGCAAGAGCTTCCTCTTTCATCAACAAAGCGTGGTAACACGCGCCCCGATAGAACAGGGTGGCCGCTGGATCGATCGATTCGATCGGATCGACCTCGGCAATCGCCGGCAGCGCCTCGTCAAAGTATCTGCCGCGAACCAGCTCGCGACCCAACCAGGTGCGGACGGTCATTCGCATCGACTTGGGAAGCGACTCCAGCTCTCCGTAAGCCGGTGAGTTGGGATCAATGGTCGAACCGGCGGAGGTAACGTTCCGACTAGACTGGATGACCAATCTGATCAATGACGGGGACGAGCGTTCGCGTTGCGTCGACGTAGGCATCGAGCGGATCGGCGTCCTCTTTCTCGATCGCCGACAAGAATCGCTCCGTGATCGCGTCCATCTCACCGGGCAGAACGCCGAGCTCATCGAGTGACTGGCGAAGCATTTGAGCCATTTGCGCCGCGTCGTAAGGCTGCCAACTGGCTTTTTGAGCAAGTGCATCGACCGCGAAGCACTGAGCGAGGAGGCGAGGACAACCAGAAGACCGAAACACATCGGCTGGGCCGACGCTCGGAAGCTGGTTCGTACGAATCCGGCCCACCGAAACGGTGACGCTTTCGCTTGATCCACGATCACCTCGCAGCTATTGGTTTCTCTTTAATACCAGATCACGCGTAATTCGGTCTATGCGATCTTGCCGCTCCGACAAGTCCTGAAGCAGCGGCAACATCTCGTGGGCACGTCGAATCACCCGATTCTAGCAGGGCGGAATACCGATCTGTCGTCGATTTGATTCGAACTTCCATGGTTCGAATCAATTTTAGCTCAGCGATTGCCTCAACCAACGGCTGTTCCTGTTGTCCCGGCGGGGGTGGCTGGCCCTGCTGCTGCTGTTGGCGCTGTTGCTCCAGATCGCGCTGAGCCTTCTGAAGGGCGCCAATCATCTCCTCCAGGGCCGCCAAGATGTCCTGCTGGATCCCTTGAGCGATCGCATCGATCTTGGTTTGGCCCAGCAAATCAGCCACTCGGACGGTGTCCGAACGAATTTGCGAAACGACTTCCGGGAACGCGACACTTGAGCCTTCTTCGCGCAGCAGCAACATCGCCCGATCCGCTTCCATCGTGATCTTCTTCTCCTCGAACGCCAGATCACCCGCCTTCAAATCGGTTTGGCGATTGCGTTGAGACATGGGGGTGGCCGAGAGAGCGATCGTGTCGTCGAGCACCTCGGTCTGCATCGACGCCATCTTTCGCAGTCGGGCCTCGAGCTTTGCCAGTTCACGCAACATCTCTTCTTCGCGTAGCTGGCGAAGAATGCGTTCCAAGCGATCGATCGCGGCTCGCAGGTTCTCTTCGGCTTGCCGCTGCTGCTCGGTCGCCTCGTCACGCTTGGCCCGTTCGAGCTCGCGCTCGGCTTCCTGCATCTTCTTGATCGCTTCCTGCAACTGCTGCTCGACCTCCTGCTCCGGAGTCTGGGGCTGAGAAGCCTTGGCTGAGAGTCGTCTTGCGACTGGCTCTGCTGCGACTGGCTCTGCTGCGACTCGCTCTGCTGCGACTCGCTCTGCTGCGACTCGCTCGGCTGGGACTCGCTCTGCTGGGACTCGCTCTGCTGGGACTCGCTCTGTTGGGACTCGCTCTGCTGGGACTCGCTCTGCTGGGACTCGCTCTGTTGGGACTTGCTCTGCTGGGACTCGCTTTGGCTGGCGACTCGCTCTCCGACTGCTTGTCACCAGGCGACTGCTTGTCTTCCGCGGACGGTTTCTCATCGGGCGAGTTCTTCTCGGACTCGCCGTCGGCTGGCTGCTGCTTGTCTTGCTGTTCCGACTCGGTTGGTTTCGACCCATCTGGTGGGCTTTGGCTGTCGGATTGGCTCTCCTGTTCCGACTGATTCGAATCCTGAGAGTCGCTTGGATTCTGTGCTTCGTTGATTGTCTTGCGACAATTCTTCCTTCAATTCCTGGCTGCGTTTGGTGACCGCTTTCTGCTCTTTCTGAACCTCTTCCAAGTCGGCGCCATTCTCGGTCCTGGCGCGGGCGCTGCGTTGGTTATTCAGGTTGCGTTTGAGGTCCTTGATCAGATTCTGATAGCGTTCCTTTTCGTCGCGGATTCGTTTCGAGCGATCTTCACTGAGCAGCAATTTCAAGATGGCGGCAAGTTCCTTTTCCGCGGCTTCCTGGTTATCGACTGCCTTTTGGAATTCTTGGGTTTCCAGTGACTGTGAGGCGGTGCGCAGCTTTTCCAGGACGAACTGATCACGAGACTGTCGTGCGGCACGCCGCAGCAGCGCGGAGCGTTCCGGGTTTTCATCTGCTTCCACGTCCGCCAACCGCAGCAGAAGCTCTTCGAGTTTCTGATATCGCTGGGCCACGCCTGATTGTCGCATGCTCAGCGTCACGTCGTCCTGCGCGGGGGCGGCACCGCCGAGCAGCAAACGCCGTGGCGAGCGAGCAGAGCAGCAGGAGTGCGCAAGTCCGTTTGATGATGGTTGGGATCACGTCTTGTCAGGCGTTGAACCTGTCCTCAGGAACGTTGTGGATTACTCAAACAGGTCAAGTACGCGTTTCTTGCGTTCGTCTTTGGTGTCTTCGAGCAATCGTTGTTGGTCGTCGATTAACTCGCGGACCATATCTAGGATTTCGTTGTAGCTTTCCAGATCAAGCATTTTTTCGAGCACGGCGGTCAACTGGAGCAGCACGTCCTCGGCGGTTTCGACGGCCTGCGCTGCGGCTTGCGAAGCGATTTCGGGCTCGGTGACCGACCGCTCCATCTCGACGATTTGATCTTGGAGACGCTGCAAAGGTTCCTCGACAATTTGTTTCAATGGGTCGCGCACGCCGCTGCCGATCCGTTCTTGCCGATCGACCGAATCGACTCGGTTGTTGACCATTTCCTGGAGGATGTCATCCAAAGAGGCGGCGATGCCCGACAATTCCTGTGCCGTCTTGCTCGCCTGCAGGCCGCTCTGCTGAATTCTCAGCCTTCGTACCTGCTGCTGGCGAGTGATCTCCAAGTCATCGCCCTCGGTCCCATCTTCCGATGCCTCGAAGCCTTGGCGGCGAATCAGGTCCAATGCGTCTCTCAAGTTTCGGGTCTCGTCGATGGTCTGTTCGAGCCGCGCGCGAAGGGCCAGTTCGCGTCGTTCCATCAACGCCAGTAGCTCTTCCGGGGTGACCACCTGTAACCGATAGACTTCACTGCGCGTGATGTGGGGCGTACCGAGATCGTAGCGGTCGCTTGCCTCACCGATCACGCTGATGGCTCCTCCGGGCGCGATGACCGAGAGCTTGCCATCGGCAACCATGTCACGAAGATCCAATTGAGTCTTGGCCTCTCCATCTCGAGAGAGCGAGAGTGAAAGGCTAGCCGATTTCGTTTCGACCGCTTCCCCTTCAGCTGACGGCGTTGCCGAGACAACCAGGTCGTTGACTCCGTAATCGTCGGTCGCGATGGCTTCAATCGGGATCCGGGCGATCGGCGTGACGGCGGTTCCAATCCCTTTGAGCCGCATGTCCAACTTGGGTGGTTCGTCGAGAACCACGCCGAGGAAGTAGCGATACGGGGCCTGCGCGGAAATCCCACTGGTGTCACTCGGCACCAGACTGATCGTGGTCGCCGACCTGATGTCGTCCAGCTTCAAGGCAACCGTCATCCGATCGTCCGAGTATTGCAATGGAACGTCGGCCAACTCGCCGGCATCTGTCTTGACCATCACGTCCGAATCACCCATCGGAACACTGCTGCTTGCCGCAAGAGTGACTTCGCTACCTTCGCGCAAACGCAACCCGGCTTGATAGCTGCTACTCCAGTCAACGTCTCCGCTGCCCGCGGTCCGCAGATAGTCGGGATACCGAACCGAGACCGTCATTTCGGTCAACGCCGGTGGTGCCACGGCTTCGACGCGATAGTCGTCAAGACGATCGTCCAGTCCCCGTACATCCAGGGAGAACGATTCGCTCAATCCGCTCAGCGGCGGGCCATCGAGGACAAACGATTGGTAGCCATCGACGATCCGGCCGACACGTCGCATGTTGGACTGACCGCGCGTTCCCGAATCGGTGCGATAGTACACGGTGCAAAGGACGGGAAGTTCAGAGCCCTCCGCTTTGGCGCGAATCCGCAGACGTGCCGCTGCTGCCTTGGGGCAGCCGAATCACTTTGTCGTCAAATTCAATCAACTCCGGCGCACTGGATAGCTCATCCGACGCGGAGATCACCGGCAGCTCCACACCGACCATTTCCAGTTGGGCGCGTCGCGGCCAAGGCTCGTCCGAAAGCAAGGTCAAACGCGATGCCGCACGGCCAAAGGCTTGGGGACTGATCACAAGGAAAGCGAGTGCACAAAGCGCCAAAGGTCCCGCGATCATCGCTTTTCGCACCAATGGTTCTTTGCGAAAGACGCGATTGGGATCGACCTCGTCGATCGCCGCGGCGGCCTGGTCGTGCACTTCTTGAAGCAACGCCGGCGAGTGCGAGTCGCCTTCCCGCCCCGGTTCATTCAATTGAACGGCAGTCACCAGACGCCCGCCAAGCTTCGGATGATGCCGCTCGACCAACAGCGCCAGACTATCGTCGGGTAGCGGCCGTGAAAGTCGTCCGACCAGCATTCGCAGCAGAATGGCCACCACCGCAGCGGCCACAACCAGTAGCAAGAGTGTGCGGGCTAAACGGGGCATCTCCGTGCCGCCGAGCTGGACTGGCAAATAGTCGAGTGCCAAGCCGAGCCAAAAGGCGGACAACACCACCGCCGCGACGGCCAACAACGAATCCCAAACCACGTAACGCCGAATTCGCTGTCGTAACGATTGAAGCAGCGAGGTGAGGCGTGGATCGAGATAACCGGGTTTCGTCATACGCGAGGCGCCTTCCGGGGCACGGCCAACAAACTGCATCGTCACGAGCGTCCAGGAGCTCGGCCCAAACAACGTTGACGCGGGCACGTCGACGCGAACGCGGCCCGAAATGCGGACCTGTGTGGGCTTTGCTCACCATTGAATTCCATTTATACCAGAGAACCCAGGTGTTAGAACCTATCCGAAAAGGGGTCTGACCCGCTCCGGCGAGAACAGAAGGGTCAGACCCGAATGGCACGGGCTTTGACCTCGGCCGCTAGCCGTGGGCCACGAAAACGTCGTTAAGATGCGGCGAAGGCCCACGGCTAGCGCCCGAGGTTCACAGAGACAATGGCCCACGGCTAACGCCCGAGGTTCACAGAGACAATGGCCCACGGCTAGCGCCCGAGGTTCACAGAGACAATGGCCCACGGCTAGCCCGAGGTTCACAGAGACAATGGCCCACGGCTAGCCGAGGTTCACAGAGACAATGGCCCACGGCTAGCACCCGAGGTTCACAGAGACAATGGCCCACGGCTAGCGCCCGAGGTTCACAGAGACAAAGGCCCACGGCTAGCGCCCGAGGTTCACAGAGACAACTTAAGTTCGCTCCATTCGTGTCAGCCCCGTTTTCCGATCGGTTCTTCGTCTTTCCCGCTTCCCCCTGCTGTTCGTCCCCGACGATCTCCCCACTGCGATGACCAAATTCCGACCTTGTATTGACCTGCATGAGGGAAAGGTCAAACAAATTGTCGGCGGTACCCTTCGCGATCAAGGCCCTGGGCCGCGAGAGAACTACGTTTCCTCGAACTCGGCCGGTTGGTTCGCCGCCAAGTACAAGCGGGATCGTTTGGAAGGGGGCCACGTCATCAAACTGGGCCCCGGCAACGACCAAGCCGCTCGCGAAGCCCTGGCGGCCTATCCAGGTGGGTTGCAGATCGGCGGCGGTATCACCTCCGACAATGCGGTTTCCTGGATTGAAGCTGGGGCCAGTCACGTGATCGTGACCTCGTGGCTCTTCGATTCCGGTGGTCGTTTGCTTACCGAGCGACTGAGCGAGCTGGTTCAGCGCGTCGGCAAGGAGCGAATCGTCTTGGACTTGAGTTGCCGCCGCTGTGTGGATGCCAACGGACGCATCGGGTGGCGGGTTGCCATGAACCGCTGGCAAACTCTCACCGAGATCGAAGTCACGCGGGCCAATCTCGAGATGCTAGCTGATTCCGCCAGCGAATTCCTGATCCATGCCGCCGACGTCGAAGGCTTGTGTCAGGGCATTGATGAGGAGTTGGTGGAGCAGATGGGCAGCTGGGGGCAAATTCCCATGACCTACGCCGGCGGTGTCGCCACACTCGCCGACGTGGAACGAGTCAAAGACGCCAGTCACGGCCGCGTCGACGTGACCGTTGGGAGTGCGCTCGACCTATTCGGGGGGACAGGCGTCCGCTACGACGATGTCGTTCGTTGGAGTCGAGCTGAGTGATCGTGGAGCGACGACGGCCTATTCGCCGTCGAGTCCGACATCGCTTCTCAGAGCGAATTGCAACGAGTCACGACGTGCATCGCGACAGATCAGCTCAACGATCAAGTCAAGCGTCGGGCGATCAAGCGTGGTCGACGCACTATCAACCGTTTCGATTTGTTCCTGTGATTCGATCGCCAGATCCATCGTGCTAACTTTGTCATCCATCAGCCGGCTTCCTTCGTGGGGTGAAAAATCAGTGGTTCTCATCACTGGGCGGTTCGCCCGTCAATACGCGTGCTTTCCCAAATGGTTTTCACGTCGTTCACGACGTTCTTTAAAACACGCGTAAGTCAGACACAATGACCGCGACGAAATCATTATCTTGGGCTGGCATGCTGAACAGACGAGCACCATGCTTCTTCTGCCCTTTTGGCTATCTATACTGATGTTCAACCGTGTTCCCTGACCGAGAGACTGGCGAGGCATTGTGCTAGGCGACCGTGGAAACCGCCGATTTTTGGATCCTCATGCGCTCGCGCGGCTCGCTGCGCTGCCGATCTTCGCCCGTCGTCCGATGGTGGGCAGCGTCTCGGGCATGCACGCCAGTCCCCATCGGGGGGCGAGCGTCGAGTTCGCTGAGTATCGCCGATACATCCCAGGGGACGATCTAAGACGACTCGATTGGCGAGCGTTTGGTCGAACCGATCGCTATTACGTGAAGGAATTTGAGGCGGACACGAACTTGCGTTTGTGTCTCGTCCTGGATACCAGCGGATCGATGGGATTTGGCTCTGCGGGTGTCAGCAAACTGGAATACGCCAGACGGCTCGCCGGCTCGCTAGCCTACCTGGCGATACAACAAGGGGATGCGGTCGGGCTGACGTGCATGGGCAAAGAGATCGTTCGCACCATACCGCCCCGTCGAACGCCGTCCCACCTGCGTGGCATCAACGATGTGTTGGAGCACGCCGAGTCCGCTGGCGAGACTCGGCTGATTGACGGCTTGCACGAGTTTGCCGAGACCACCCGGCAGCGTGCCCTGGTGGTGATCCTGTCAGATCTGTTCGTCGATTTGACGGAGCTTCGAGGAGCGCTGGACCATCTGCGTTTTCGCAAGCACGACGTCGCCGTGTTCCACTTGCTGGACTCCCAGGAAATCAGTTTTGACTTTCGACGCCCAACGAGATTCGTGGATTTAGAAGGGGATGTCACGGTCTTTGCCGATCCCAGCGAAATCGTGGATCGATATCACAACGGCGGTTGCCAACTACCTGAACGACTTGAAGACGATCGTGTTGGAGTCGGCTGTCGACTATCACCAGATCACGATCGACGAGGACTATGAAAAGGCGTTGTTCCGCTTCCTGGCTCGTCGTTCCAAGTCGCGGGGAGTGCGATGAGCTTTCTGCAGCCGGCGATACTGCTGGCCCTGCCGGTGATCGCCTTGCCGATCGTGATTCACCTGATCAATCAGCGCCGGTTTCAGACGGTGCATTGGGCAGCGATGCACTTCCTGCTGGCGGCCAATCGAATGTCGCGGGGTTACGCGAGGCTGCGCCAGTGGTTGATCCTGGCGGCGCGAACGCTGGCGGTCGCCGGACTGATCTTTGCGCTCAGCCGGCCCCTGTCGAGCGGATGGCTGGGATTGGCTGGAGGTGGGCGGGTCGACACCACGATCATCCTACTGGACCGCTCGGCGAGCATGAGTCAACTCGGACCGGGTGGGGAATCCAAATTGCAGTCCGGGTTGCGACGACTCGCCGATAGTCTCGACCGACTCCAATCGAACCGGTACGTGTTGATCGAAAGCGGTCGCCGTGAGCCGATCGAGCTTTCGTCCCCCGCGATGATGTTGGAGATGCCGGAGACCGAAGCGGTCAGTGAAACCGCGGACCTTCCAGCGATGTTGGAAGTGGCGGCGGAATACATTCGAGCGAATCGTCCCAGTCGATGTGAGATGTGGATCTGCAGCGACGTGCGGCGAGCTGATTGGAAGGACGATAGCGGTCGCTGGGATGCGATTCGGGAGGCCCTGTTGGAGCTGCCGCAAATGGTCCGCTATCACCTGCTCGCTTATCCGCAACTCGCTCCTCAGAATCGATCGATCCGGGCAACACGTGTTCGTCGCGTTGACAGGCGAAGACGCTGCCAGACTGTTGATCTCGTTTCGGGTTGAGCAAACGCAATCGAGCGACGGACCGGTCACCGTTCCCATTCAACTCGAGATCGATGGTGGGCGATCCGAATTCACGGTGGAGCTATCGGGAAGTGTCTTGGAGGTCCGCGATCACGCGGTGCCGATCGACGTTGGCAAAGAGTCGGGTTGGGGTCGGCTCTCGATTCCTTCGGACTGCCAGTCCGGCGGACAACGAGTTTTTCTTTGTCTACGACAAAGAAGTCGTGCGACGAACGTTGATTGTCAGCGACCAGGGCGAAGCGGTGCGACCGATCGAGTTTGCTGCGGGCGTGTCGCCCGATCCAGACGTCGTCTGTTCGGTGGAAGTGGTGCCTCCCGATCAGGTGATCGCGGGTGAATTGGACGAGGTCGCGCTGTTGGTGTGGCATGCCCCGATTCCAGCTGAGCCCGACCCCGCCGCCGACATGTTGCAGGAGTTTGCCAATCGCGGCGGCAGGATTCTGTTTCTACCTACCGCGATGCCGACTGCTGCTTCGTTTGCGGGCGTGCGCTGGTTGCAATGGTCCGACTCGCAGGAATCGCAGGTCACGACTTGGGTCGGCGATCGAGACCTGCTGGCCAACACACGCAGCGGCGAAGCGTTGCCATTGGGCGATCTGCAGGTCTTTCGCAACTGTCTCGTGCAGGGCGAGTTCACGGCGCTGGCCACCCTCAACGATGGGCAACCGTTCTTGGTTCGGGCGATGACCGCCGGCGGGAACGTCTATTTTTGTGGCACCACCGCGAGTCCGGCCGATTCATCGTTGGCGTCCGGTGGTGTTGTTCTGTACGCCATGCTTCATCGTGCGATCGACGCCGGCGCTCGATCGCTGGGAAATGCTCAGCAATTTATCGCGGGTGCCGTTCCGCTGGAGAACAACGGCCAGTGGCGTCAATTGGCGGGGCCGCGCGATGCGATTTCCAGCGAGTATGCGCTGCACGCGGGGGTCTATCAGTTGCCCGATCGCCTGTTCGCGATCAATCGAAGTGAAGCCGAAGACCTTGAGGTCATCGTTCCCGATGGACGCGTCGCCGCTTTGTTTGGCGAGCTGGACTTCTCGCGCGTGGACGGTCAGGTTGGCAATGATCGAACATTGATCCAAGAAGTATGGCGTCTGTTCCTGGTGATGATGTTGATCGCTCTGCTGCTCGAAGCGGTACTTTGTCTGCCGCGTCGCGTCGCCAAGAAGGGGAACGTGTCACTGGGTGGAGCGACGGCATGAAGATCGCTCAGCACTTGAACTTTTCAGCAACCCCGTTCTCGATCGCGTTGTCGGTGATCGTGGTACTTGCAACCGGACTGCTCGGCTACTACGCGTGGCGCCGCAGCGGCTATGCGAAATCGATTGGGATGCTTGAGTTGATGCGGCTGGCGATCGTCGCTCTGGTGACATTGCTGCTGAACCAGCCGGAATGGACCGAGCAATACCGCCCCGACGTCCGGCCGACCATTGCCGTCCTGTTTGACGATTCGCAGAGCATGGATACGGTCGACGTGGTTCCCGAAGGCAGTGAATCCAAGCAAGCGATCTCGCGTGCCGAAGCGATCGCGCCGCTGGTCGATCCGTCCGCATGGACGGGCTTGGCCGATCGACTCGACGTCGTGGTCGAGCCCATTGCGGCGAGCGACCAGGTGGCCAGCGACCAGGTGGCCAGCGACCAGGGAACGGATAAGCGGGGAACCAGCGAGTCGGACGAGATCGATCGACCCGAGAAATCGGCGCGAACCAATCTTTCCAAGCCGCTGATGGACGTCGCCGAGAACGTCGAGCAGTTGCTCGGTGTGGTGCTGATTTCCGATGGGGACTGGAACGAAGGGCCGCCCCCGGTCGATGCGGCTTCTCGGCTGCGCACTCGTGGCGTGCCAATCTTCACGGTCGCCGCCGGCAGTCCAACACGACTTCCTGATGTGGAACTGGTGAGTGCGGATGTGCCAACATTCGGGGCCGCCGGCAAAGTCGTCCGAATTCCGATCACGATCGAGAGTTCCCTGCCTCGCGAGTACCTGACGACGATCACCATGCGAGTTTCGGACAACGAAACCATCAGCAAGGACATTCGTGTCGCACCGATGTCGCGAACGTTTGAATCGATCACTTGGAAACCGGAAGGCACCGGCGACTATTCGCTGGAGATCGCGATCCCACTGCATGCCGACGAAACGATTGCGACCAACAACAGTCAGACAGCTCCCATCGCGATTCGCCAGGAACAGCTGAAGGTGTTGATCGTTGAGTCGTACCCGCGATGGGAGTACCGGTACCTGCGCAATGCGCTGTCGCGTGATCCCGGCGTCGAGGTTTCCTGTCTGCTCTTTCATCCGGGCTTGGAAAAGGTCGGCGGCGGATCGCAGGACTACATCAAAGTCTTCCCGGAGGAGATCGAAGACCTGTCAAAGTTCGACGTCGTGTTCCTCGGCGATGTCGGTTTGGATGACGGTCAATTGACGGAGACTCAGTGCGAACTGCTCAAGGGGCTGGTGGAACATCAGGCGAGTGGATTGGTTTTCATCCCGGGACTGCAAGGACGGCAGTTCACGCTGCTCGACACGGAACTAGGTGAGCTGTTTCCCGTTGTCATGGATGCAGCGCAGCCGAACGGATGGGGATCACGAATCGCGGGTCACTTCGAATTGACCGAGCGCGGTCGATCAAGCCTCCTGACGAAGCTCGCGGATTCGCAGAACGAAAACATCGAGGTCTGGGAAGACCTTCCGGGATTCCAGTGGTATGCCCCCGTCGTTCGTTCCAAGGCCGGCAGTGAAGTGCTCGCGGTGCATCATGACATGTCCAACCAGTATGGCCGTTTACCCCTGTTGGTGACTCGGACTTTCGGCGCGGGCAAGGTGTTGTTCATGGGCACCGACGGAGCGTGGCGTTGGCGCAAAGGGGTCGAGGACAAGTATCACTACCGTTTTTGGGGCCAAGTCGTCCGCTGGATGGCTTACCAACGCAACATGGCCAAGGGGGAGACGATGCGGCTGTTTTACACCCCCGACCAGCCGCGCATTCGACAGACGATGAGCTTCAGCGCCCATGTCATGGATACCGGTGGCGAGCCTCTGCAACAGGGAGACGTCGTCGCCAGGATCGTGGCTCCCAGCGGTGCATCGGAAGCGGTTCGAATGTTGGCCGAGGGCGATCGCTGGGGCGTGTTTCAAGGCAGGTTCACCCCGCGCGAGCCCGGGACCCATCACGTCACACTTCTCTGTCAACAAACTTCAAGCGTTCTCGAGACCAGCTTCTTTGTGCAGGGCCAAATCCGCGAACAGGTTGGAAAGCCGGCTCGTCCTGACGTACTGCAGGAACTGTCCCTGGTCTCACGCGGGCAGGCGCTGCAGCCTCATCAAATTGACGAAGTGATTCAAATGCTTGCCGAACTGCCCCTGCCACCGCCAACGGTTCGGAGGCTGCAGCTCTGGAGTCATCCACTGTGCGGAGCACTGCTCGTGCTGTTGCTGGGAGCGTTTTGGATTTGGCGCAAGGCGGTCGGGCTGATCTAGGGCAGCGTCAGCATTTATTTTAGGGGTTGATGGCGAAAAGGGGTCAGACACCAAAAACCGGAACGGCCCGAAGGGTGCTTCGCATTTTTGGTGTCTGCCCCCTTTTCGCCGATCGTGAATGCAGGCGAATTCTCGGATGGAACGCCTACCTGTAGCCGAGCCTCTCCGAGGCTCGGATTTTCGCGGCAAAGCCGCGTGGAATGTCGATCTCGGAGAGACCGACCTACAACAAAGTGACGCTGTCCAGCCGGTGCAATTTCAAAAATGACATCGCCGCCGATCGCTCCGCCGATTGTAGTGCGCGGTGACGCTACGATCGGCGGAGCGATCGGCGACAATCGTTTGCCGCCTACGAGAACTGTGAAAATGCTCTGCTCGTGACTCTATCCGCGTCGTTTTCCCAATGCATTGAGCTTCTGGTTCTAGTTCACACTCGCCCCTGGTATCTTGAGGGTGCAAAGCAGGGCAGTGCCGCCTGATGGTTTGCCCGGGTGGGCATGGGTGTTGGATGGGAGAGCGTTCTAGCAAGATGGAAAGCCAGCGTGACGGACAAGGTTGAAGTCAGCGTCTTCGAAGGAAGCACCGAACTGTGGAATGGCATCTCACGGACCCCACTTGAGATTGGTCGGCAGCAAGACGGGGATGCGTCACCGCTGGAGCTCCAGGACCTGGTCATCGAGTCAACGTCTGGTGATCGCTCCTGTTTCGGCGCGGGCAATTCCCCGACAAGCCTTGCGCGTCGAGTCGTCCGACGATGGTTCCTTGCGTGTGACCAACATTCATCCGCGACTTGCCTTTTATGTGGGGGGCGATGCGCGACCGTTGGGACCCGGCGAATTCTTCACGGCAACCGATGAGTTGCTCGTATCGCTACCGGAAAACCGCACGATTCGAATCACCAGGACCGATCCGAACAGCTTGGTGTCGTCTTCCAGCGTTGGCGAGTCGCATTTTCGCACGGTCGGAGCGCAGATCGAATCGACGATGGAGAATGTGGCGCCGGTAAGGCTCAACGAGTTGTTTGGCGGCGCCACCAAAGAAGACCAGGGGCGTGTTGCCGTTGACCTGGTCCGATCTGCCCTGACCGTGGTCCAGAAAGCGGCGGGTTCCAACGAGTTCTTTGATTCGGCGGTCAGCGCGGTCGCGACGATGATTGACCTGGACAGGGCGTTGGTACTATTGCGTGAGGGTGATCAATGGACGATCCGCTCATCCTTCGTTTCAAAGTCTGGCTTGACCGAAAGTGGTAACGATCCAAAATCGCAAACTTTCAGCCGGGGACTCACCGATCGTGTGCTTCGTTTTGGCAAGACGGTGATTTACGATCCCGCCAACTACATGCATACCGCCGACTCCTCGATGATGGTGCTCGATCGCGCGGTCGCAGCGCCGATCTTTGATGAGAACCGTGCCGTGATCGGGGCGATTTACGGGGACCGAAAGTTTGGCTCCGAAGGCGGGGACTCACCGATTGGCGACTTGGAAGCGGCGCTGTTGGAAGTCATGGCGGGTGCGGTTTCGTCCGGAATCGCGCGGCAACGCCAGGAGGCGATTCGCTCGAATCTGACGCAGTTCTTTTCGCATGAGATCGCTGCTCGACTCGAACATGACGAAGACCTGCTGGCAGGTCGTGACGCGGAGGTCACCGTCATGTTCTGTGACATTCGCGGGTTTAGCGCGATCGCTGAACGCGTGGGTGCCAAACGAACGATCGAGTGGATCAACGATGTCTTGACCGAGCTGAGCCTGTGCGTGACCAATACCGATGGCGTGTTGGTTGACTACGTCGGCGATGAGTTGATGGCGATGTGGGGTGCGCCGGCGGAGCAACCCGATCATGCGATCCGAGCCTGCACCTCGGCGGTCGAAATGCTCAGGCGGATTGATCCGCTGCGCGAGAGATGGAAAGAGATCACGCCCGATCGTTTCGGTGTCGGGATCGGTATCAATACTGGCATGGCACGGGTTGGAAACACCGGCTCGAAAATCAAGTTCAAGTACGGTCCGCTGGGAAACACAGTCAATCTTGCCAGCCGCGTTCAGGGCATCACCAAGAAGCTTGGTGTGGAGGCATTGATTACAAGTTCGACGGTCGCGGCGATCGGACGCGACTTTGATCATCGACGGCTGGCCGTTGTCAAACCACTTGGCTTCGCCGAAACCGTGGGCCTGCACGAATTGAAGTGCGACGCCAACGCCAAGTGGCGAGACATGGCGCAGCGGTACGAATCAGCTTTGGACTCGTTCGATTCCAGCAACTTGACTGCCGCAGCTCGCGTGTTGGCGACGCTGGTGCATGATCATCCCGATGACAATCCCAGCGTCGTGTTGCTCGGTCGCGTCGTCAATGCCTTGACCCGTCGCGAAGAACACGTCGATCCCGTCTGGGTGATGGACAGCAAGTAGACGACGACGGCCTCATTTCTTCGGAACCTCACCGCTGACTTCATTGGCAACGTCACCGGTGACCTTAGAGGACGATTTCACCGGCAACATCGTTTCGACAGGCGCGACGTCGGGATCGATCGCTTTCGGTTTCTCGGGGCTGCTGGGATCTCGCGGCGTGTCCGAGGGAATCGGAATCGGAATCAGAACGAGACGAACAGGAGTGCCCCGCTCGGGGATTCGCTCGGTGAAGGGAGTGAACTGCAGGTCATCCGCCTCGGCGCTGCTGGCGATCGGCACGTCCAGCATCGCGGTGCTGAAGTTGGAAACACAAATCATGTCGCCGCCGTCGGCTTGATAGAACTCGCGTCCATCCTGCGGATCCTTCCAGAAGCCGCTTCCTGCAAACACCCAGTCGGTCTCCATTTGCATGTCGGTCCCTGCCTTGCGGACCCATCGTCGTCCGTCCAACGCATGAAACTTGCCGTCACTGCTGCGATAACAAACCCAGACACGAATCCGCTGGCCGGTCGCCGGAATGAAGTTGGGAAGGTATTGAACCGGAGTCCCGGACTTGGCGCCGATCGCGAGCAATGCGGCATGCACTTCGCTCGAGCGGGCGAGCGAACCGACGATCGATTCATGCTCCTTGGTGCCCATTGGACAAGCGAACATTTCCAGCGGTCCTTCTCGCATGGCGACGTAACCGTCGACGTAGACACGTTGTTGGTCTCGGTCGACCCAGACGTTGCGTTTGCTAAGAGACTTCGCGCCGGGCGGTGCCTCGAATGCCTCACGGACAAGCTGTTCCGGCGATACGTAGGCATCGACCGGCGTCACCTTCTCTTCGTCCGTCAGCGGATCGCTGAGCGAGCGAGGCTTGGAGAGTGAGTCTGTTTGAGCCGCGGCACCTCCGCTGCCAAGCGTCAGCCCAAGCAAACAGGTTCCCGAGATGCTCAGGAGTCGCAGCTTGAAAAGGAACGACGGAATGGCCATGGCGACGACCCTGTGGGGAGTAGACGGATTCGATGCAATCGGATGCTCGGCACCTCTGATTGCGAGACCTTCAGTTTAGACGCTTGGGGCAAGACGGACTATCGGACGGCTCAATGCTACCGTAGCCGAGTCTCTCCGAGACTCGTAGAAACATCGAGTTTTCTGCAGTGTCCTTCTCGGAGAGACGGACCGACGGTTAGCAAACGCACGGCGGCCGCCCAATACTCCGGGCTCCTTGCGGTGCCCTGGCAGATCGGGAATTTGAGGGTAAGGTATCGTTTTGAAGTCCTTGTCTATTTGTGAAGAGCCATGTCGATCGATACCAGCGACCGCCGCGAGTCCGACCCGCTATCCCAAAACGCGGAGGTTGCCGGTAACACGCTCGCTCGCGGGGAAGACTGGGAATCGATCGTCAGTCTTGTTCGCGCTCGCCACATCCAGTGGAATGCGACCGATGTGTTTGGCCCGGCCGCCAAAGACGGATCAGTCTATCGCTGGGGAGTTGCCGTATCGACTGGCTCCCCCTGTGACGATCTCGTCGAGGTTCTGTCACGGATTGCCTGCGGAGCAAAGCTCTCCAAGAAGTGGCTGAAGTCGCTCGTTTGGAGTCAATCGGTTCGTGATTGGCAAGAGCGCATCAACCAGGCGGACCCGCTTCGTCCCATCGATGGCGCACTGGCAGTTCTCTGGGCCGCCTCGCTGCCGTCGCTGCTCTATCATCTCGACCGGGAAGACTGGCAGAGCTTGCTGGGATCGTTGCTGGAGCTTCATCAATCCGTTCTTCAGCAAAACGAACCGGGTTCACCACTGCACTTGATGCTGGGCGGCGAGATGGGATTGACGCTCGCGTTTGGGTTGCATGAGATACCGGCGTGCGGGTTGGTGAAAGACGGGTCACTCCGCGCGATTCGAGTCCTGGTGCCTGGCCGATGCTGAGTCGGTTTCGGCAGCCGTCTCATCGGGTGTTGAAACGCGATTGGTGCTCGCTTCGTTGATCCGCTGCAAGCGATTGATCTCGGCCGGGGGAGCCAAACGCGTTCGACAAACAGGCCTGGAAAGAGATGGGACACTCTCTGGCGACCTGGGTTGCCGCGATGACCACTCACGGAGGTTGTCAGCGCACTGAGCGATGCCTCCAAGCGTGCGGTCGCTGATGACTTTCGGACCGGATGGGTTGATGGATCATGCGGCGAAGTTTGACACCGAATCACTGAAGCCGGCGATCGCGGCCGCATTGGGGGCCACGCCGAGCGGCGGTCGTTTGGCCTGGCAAGTCAGTCTGCCGGAGTCGATGCACCATGATCCCGATGCGAAGTTCGCCGTCATGTTCCCGGAGTGGGATGTGCGAAGCGGTCGAACTCACGTCGACTACTCCCAGACGGAACCGCGCATCGAGTTATTTGCCGGTCGTTTTCCAGTCCTGTCTGGTCGATGGGAAACGTCGATCGAAATCGAGGGCCAGTCACAACAACCGTCGGGCGCCGTGGCAAGAAGTCTGCGAGTACACCGACGATGATGTGCACTATCTGGAGATCGAGCAGAGCTGGACGGGCGGATTGTTGTTGCAACGCCAAATCATGTTGATCCGCGACGATCGTTGCGTGCTGTTTGCCGATGCCGTGTTGCCCCGCTGCGAAACGACCGAGGCGGAGGCAGCACAGCCTGGATTGGAGGACTCTGCAGCGGGCCGGCGTCGGATCGATTCGTTATACGAGCCGGATTCCGCTCGGGGCGACGCGTCCAAGCCGATCCAGAAGAGGAAACCACGGAAATCCTGCTCTCCACGGGACGCAGACGCATCCATGGTTTTGCCGCTGGCAGCCAGTGAATGGCGGGTCGGTGCCACCACGTGTACCCTCTCGGCAACCGAGGATCAGCATCTTGCCATCACGATTCAGGGAAGAGACCGTCTGTATGCGCCGCTCTGGTTCGATCTCCAACCAAGGCGGCTCAAGCGAAAGCGAACGTGGCGACAGTTGACGATCGCGGATCAGTTGCGAATTGTTGGAACTGACCAGGCGGTTGGGTATCGCATCCAGGTGGGACCGGAACAATGGATGGTGTATCGATCGCTGGCCGACCATTCGTGGCCGTACGGTGCTCGGCAAGCATTTGATCGCGGACTTTTACTGTTCCAGATTTGATCCCGGCGACGGTAGCCACGAAGAGTTGATCACCGTCGACGACAGCGAATCGAGTGATGATGGATGAGCTGACTCGCCAGCGACTCTCCGCGAATTGGAACGCGTCGTGCGGGAAGTTGCCGATGCGGCTGTGGCCAGCGGTCGTGATCCGTCAGAGGTCAAGATCATTGGCGTCTCCAAGTACGTCGACGCGGACTGCACGCGGGCGTTGCTGGAAGCCGGATGCACTCAGCTGGGCGAGAGTCGACCGCAATCGCTTTGGCAGAAAGCCGTCGTCGCCGGGACTCGATCACGGCGTGAAGTGGCACATGATTGGCCACCTGCAGACCAACAAAGTTCGGCGACTGTTACGCCATCAACCGATCATTCATTCTGTCGACAGCCAGCGATTGCTGGACTGCATCGTGCAAGAGTCTGTCGCGCAGGGACTGACGACGCAGGTCTTGCTCGAAGTGAACATCAGTGGGGATCCGTCCAAGACAGGACTGACGCCCGAAGCGGCGGAACAGACTGCTCGAGCGATTGCCCGACTCGGGCGTGGAGATCGTCGGTCTGATGGCGATGGCCGGATGGGGAACCGGCGCTGACGAAGCAGAACGCCAGTTTGCACTTGACGCGGCAGCTGCGCGACCAGTGGCAACAGCGTTTTCAGATCGAACTTGCGGAGTTGTCGATGGGGATGAGCGGAGATTTCCGTGAGGCCATCGCGGCCGGTTCCACCATGGTGCGAATCGGCTCGCGATTATTCGAAGGGATCATCGACGGGGACTGATCGTTGCAACTGACCATCCATGCCACTCCCGGAGCACGGCGAAACTCGGTCGGAGGAGCTCACGACGGTGCCTTGCGAGTGAGAGTCAGCGCCCCGGCCGATCAAGGTCGCGCGAACGAAGCGATTGCCAAGGCACTCTCCCAAGCGTTGGGGCTGAGGCCAGCGCAAATCGAACTGATCCGCGGTCACACCAGCCGCCGAAAGGTCTTTGCGATTCATGATCCGCCCGAGAAGATCGAGCAGCGGATCGCCGAACTGATGGACCAGCCTTGAGAGGACGTATCGTCTTCGGGAAACAGGGTCAGCCTGGAAAGGCCGACGTACGAGAACTACATCTGGTCCAGCATGTCCTGGACTGATTTTTCCACTCGAGCCGAAAGCGTGGCGGTCTGGCCTTTGGCTTTTCGATCCCCGCTGACGGTAATCGGCTCGCCAAAGCGGACCGCGACGCGTCGCTTGGCGCGAATCGAAGCGGTCGGTTTGCGGAGCACATCTTCTTCAAACTTGTCGATCGTTTCCGCCATCCGTTCGATCGTCGGCTTGTCGACCACGTAATCGCCCGGGTAGCTGAACGATTGCACGACCAGAAACAGGTCTTCCAGATCATGAACGAGACGCTTCTTTTCGACTGTCCGAGACATTCTCGGCCGAAAGTTTTTCGATGATCGTGCGCCGCGCCGCCTTGACCCGCTCGGGAATGCCTTTGCTGGTGTCGGTCAACTCGTGACGCTGCTCGACCTGCTCGAGAATGAGGTTGCGAAGCGATTCGATGCGTTCCGGCAGACGTCCACGTCGCGGCTCGTGAAAGTACTCCATTTCTTTCACGACGAGCAACACTTCGGCAAAGTCATAGATTCGCTTGTCGAGCGGAAGATGTGGACGTCGGCGCCAGAAAATCGCCTCCTCAAGCTGTCCCATCGTTTCTTCGAGAGCCGGTGTGGGATCCTCTTCGAAACGATAGTAGATAGCGCAAGGCACGCAACGAATGGTTCGTTTTGCTTTGCGTGCGGCCGCCACGGCGATCGCCGCGGCGCCGTCGCGAAACGGCGTCACCCGCTGGTTGCAATGATAGATTTCACCCTCGGGAAAAATCACCAATGGATGTGGCTTGTCTTGCAACAACTCGGTGGCACAGTCGAAACGCGCCGATGTCATTCGCTTCCCGGTCGACGCTGAAACAACCATGTTTTCGCAGGATCCACTGTCCGATCCTCGTTCTTTCTTGAAAGACGTGCCAGGTCGCCATGATGTAAATCGGACTGCCAATCTCATCGGCAGCCGCGTAGATGACGTAGGGATCGGCATGGCTGGAATGATTCGGCATGATCATCACGCCATCGCCGCTGTCGAGCGCATCGCGGACGATGCTCTGCGCCTTGGACGTCAATCGTTTCGATGTTGACGACCCGTCTGCTGCTGTCGCAGACGAAAAGGACGAAGCAATCTGACCAGTGTCGGGACTCAGGCTCGGCTTCCACGTCCGCGGCGCGAACCGCATGCGGTAAATGTTCATGATTTCGACTTCGGCCAATCAATGTTGTTCAGTTGTCGCCAGCGCAAGGATCAGTGCCTGCGTGCCGTCTTTGGCATGACCTTGTGCGGCGACCGCTTGATAGAGCTGGTGCGCCAGGGCCAAGCCAGGCAGCGCCAGGTTCATCGCGGCGGCCTCCTCCAGAGCGATCCGCATGTCCTTGATGAAATGTTCGACGAAGAATCCGGGATCAAAATCGCCTGCGATCATGCGCGGCGACAGATTGCTCAGCGACCAGCTTCCGGCCGCGCCCGAGCTGACGCTTTGCAGCACCGTCGGTAGATCGAGGCCAACCTTCGACGCGTACAGCAACGCCTCGCAGACGGCGATCATTCCCGAGGCGATCAGGGTTTGATTGACCATCTTGGTGTGCTGACCTCGACCCGGACCGCCCTGATGAACAATCGTCTTACCCATCAGCCGAAACAACGGGTCGATCCGAGCAATGGCCGCGGCATCGCCGCCAATCATGATCGACAGGGCGGCGTTCTTTGCTCCGGTGTCTCCGCCACTGACCGGCGCATCGATCGAAGCGACGCCTTGCTCGGCCGCTTTCGCCGCGATCTTCTCGGCGAGCGACGGACGGCTGGTCGTCATGTCGACAATCGTCATGCCCGCCGATGCACCGGACAGAACGCCCTGCTCACCAAGAATAACGCTCTCCACATCATCCGGAAAACCAACGATGGTGAAGACGACGTCGCTGGCCTGGGCAACTTCGCTCGGGGAACTAGCAAGTGTCGCACCCTTGGCAACCAATGCATCCGCCTTGCCAGGCGTGCGATTGAAAACGGTGGCCCGATAACCAGCGTCGATCAAGTGCCCGCACATGCTGCGTCCCATGACGCCCGTGCCAATCCAGCCGATACGAGTATTCTCCGGGGTGATTGCTTGAATTGCTGTGGACACGTTGACTCTGATTCCTCCAGGTCGGACATGGATCGGGACAGGAAGCACTGAGCCAGATTCTAAAGCATTTCAAGGCAAGCGTGGCGACGTTTGGACGTCGGCCGACCTAGGAATACGAGGCTCGACAGTCTGTCGAGAGGATGGTTCGCCGGAAAGGCGAATCGGCACGGTCCATGAGGGCAGCGGAAAATCTTCACTGCACCAACCGATCACCAGCTGACGATGGGCGCCGCCGGGGCGCGCGATCGAAGCGGTGATTTGAAGCGTCGCCTCGCTGCCTCGGCTTCTCGAGGATTGGCGCAGTCGTCGGTTGATCGTCCGTGCTTGAAGGCGGGCTAGATGATCGGTGATCAAACTCCATGCGCTGGGGACACGGCGACACCAGTCGATGCGGACCGTCCGGTCGGTTTGGGCAGCCAACGCCTTCGATAGCTCATCCAGGAAAACGGGTCGCAGTGACAGGTACTTGGGTGTGACGATCACCGGCGTCAACGCCCGCTCTTCACTCAAACGCAAGATCTCTCGCGCGATCGGTTGCAGTGGTGTCATGATCGATTCCGGGGATGGCTTGGACAGCGCCACTTTGGCGGCCAAGAGTAGCTCGAAGCGTGAGCGAGGAAACAGGTTGCGCTGAATTCGCCTCGCTTACGCTTCGGGTCAGGATACTCAGAGAATTCGACAAGAGTGGCGCTGTCCAGTTAGCTATTCGAACTGCTCCGCATGCGCGACAACATCGCCTGAAAGTCGACGGAGATCGTTTGATCGAGTGAATCGTATCGCTTCGCTGCGTCGACGCGCCGTACTTCGATCTCGTCTTCGATCACGAGAAGATCACTGTCGTCACGGCCGATCGTTGCCGAGTCCGCCTCGGAGCTCGACTCTTCACCTCACCACCCAATAAATCGAATGTGGAGGCTTCGCCTCTTCGAGTGGCTCGCTTTCGTCGGGATTTTCAATACCAAAGATTGGAGGCTCTTCGAACGACGCTGCCTGCTGCTGCGGCTGACGCTCCTGAACCGGTGGCTCTTCGTCAACCACGTTCACGAATTCTTCGCTGACCTCTTCCGGCTCGCTCGCCTCGAAAACCGTAACGTCAAGCGATTCTTCGGCCTCGACGAGCGAACCCGTTTCCATCGGCCGATCGAATAGTTCGGCCATGTAGTTGTTGAGGCCAACGATTTCTTGATGCAGAGCCTGTTCGAGGTTGGCCGGAGGTTCGGCCGCCCTAGCCTGCGGACGAGCGTAACCCGGTACCGACCGCAATCTCTTCCTCGATTTCAAAATCACCGAAGACCGAACCTTTGGTCGACATGTCATCGAAGACCGATTCATCGCTCGACAGGTTGTCGATCTCGTTGGACGATTCCAGGTCGATGGCGTCGGCTTCAGGATGAAATTCTTCCTCCTGTTCGTCGAGCCAAAGTTCGCTCGCCCCTTCCACCACGATGTCGTCCAAATCCGCGAACTCCTGGCCAGACTTCTGGGACGCGAGCCGCTCTCGGTCCATCTCCGGCAAGTCAAGGAATGATTCCGATTCGTCCAACTCGCCGAACTCGACGCTGGTCGATTCTCGCACCATACGAGGCTCTTCGACCATCGGGCTTGGTAGTTGCTGAAGCTGTGACCACGCGATATCGATCACGCGTTCGCTGATCATCGCCTGGTCCACTTCCTCGGCACAGTCGATCGCCTGAGTCATCAACTGGTTGATCAGACGGGGAACGCCACTGCAGGCATGATGAATCGTTGCAATCGCCGCGTCATTGATGGTTGCGCTCGGATCGGCACCGCACTGGCGGATCGTCTCGACAATGTATTGCTTCGTTTCCTCACCGTTCAACGGATGAAGATAACAACGGGTGGCCACTCGCTGAGTGAAGGCTTCCATCGATGCTTCGACAAGCAAATCGTCGAGCTTCACACCACCGCAAACGACCGCGCTGACGCGGGGCACGCCGTGACGCATGATGTTGGTCACCATGCGAATGGCTTCCAGCACCTCCAACGACAGCGACTGGGCTTCGTCCACGACGATCAACAGACCTCCCTCTGCCGATTCGTCACCACAAACGCGGTCAATCACCGCGAGTTGCAGGTCGCCGTCGCGAACACGACTCATGTCCACTTGCAGATGGTGCAGCAAGTGTCGCAAAAAGGCGTTTCGATCCTCCAACCGAGTCTCGCCAAGGACCACCACGTCGTGCGAGCCGCGATAACGCTGGGCAATCAATCCGCAAAGCAGCGACTTACCAGTCCCGGGCGGACCGATCACCAACGAAATCGCCTCGCTGGCGTCGATACTGCGGCAAATTCTTGCGAACGCGTCGTCAACCGATCCCAACGGCACGTAACGACTGGTGCTGGGAAAGGCTGGGAACGGTGGAAGGTGGTAGTTCAAATCGCTCGGTTGCATCGTTGTGTTGCCACTTAGGAGGAAGCGGAGACCGGCGGTTGTAGGAAAACCACCACACGCAGGTCGATACAAACCGTTTGATCGGCACAATCGCGCCAGAACCTGAGCCCGATCTTGACTGTCAGGCAATTTGCGACAGGCTGGCGACCCTCGGTGGAACCGCGACTTCTGGAGAAATAAGCAAACAAGGCAAGACAGGGCGTCTGCCGCGTCGTCGCAAGTCCGTACCCGCTAAGAATTGCAGGGGAGATCCTGGCAGAATGATGTTGCCCCGCTAGAAACCACCCGGGCTGGTGAACTCCGCGTAATCGTCGAACTCGCTATGCCGTTCGGCTGCCCGGTCGCTGAAGCGGGTGAAGTCCGCCTCCCAGGTCAGTTCCACGTCACCGATCGGGCCGTTTCTCTGTTTGGAGATGATGATCTCCGCCTGACCGGCGTACTGAGCGCGATCGTCGCCACGGTGATAGTATTCCTCGCGGTGGACAAACATCACCACGTCGGCGTCCTGCTCGATGGCCCCCGATTCCCGCAGGTGGCTCAGCTTGGGACGGTGATCCTTGCTGTCCTCGGCCTGTCGATTCAACTGCGACAGACAGAGCAGCGGGACATTCAGTTCTCGGGCGATTCCCTTTCAAGCGACGTGCGATCTTTGCCACTTGTTCCTGACGCGGGTCCTTGGAATTGTCCGGCTCGATCAGCTGCAAGTAGTCGATGATGATCATCCCCAACGCGCCTTGGCGGCGTTTGATGCGGCGTGCCCCGGCGGCAATCTCGCTGACGGTTCGACTCGGCGAGTCATCCACGAAAAGCGGTGCCTGGCTGATTTCGTTGGCTTTGCGAATCAGTCGCTCGCGATCGTCCGAAGAGATCGTGCCGTTTCTCAACCGGTGGCCGTTGACGCGGGCCAGCGAACAAAGCATTCGGTCGGCCAGCTCGATCCCTGACATTTCCAACGAGACAAAGAGTACGGGCAAGTTTTGATTGATCGCCACGTACTCACCGATGTTCATCGCCAGCGCGGTTTTGCCCATCGAGGGACGAGCCGCCAGGATGATCAATTCTCCGTTGTGCAGTCCGCCGGTCATCTCGTCGAAACGGCCGAAACCCGTTTCGGCTCCGCCATGCACATAGTCGTCACGAAGTCGGGCTTCCATCCGATCCATGGCTTCATGCAGAACGTCGTTGATGCTTTGGACCGACTGAGACGTGCGGCCATCCATGATGGCGAAGATTTTTTGTTCCGCTTGGGCGCACAGCTCTTTGGCCGTCGATGATTGTTCGTATGCGTTGCGAAGAATCTCGGTGCTGGAGCTGATCAGCTTTCGATACACCGCCTTTTCGGCCACGATGTCCGCGTAGTAGACGGCGTGTGCGGCATTGGGAACCGATGCAGAGAGTTTGGCCAGGTAGGCGGCGCCACCCACCTTTTCGTACTCCCCCGCGGTCCGCAGTCGCGACACCAACAGCGTGATATCGATCTTGTCGCCGGAGTCATGCATGTCCCGCAAGTTCTCGTAGATCTTGCGATTGGCGTCGTCCGAGAAATCGTCAGCGCGGAGCGAGGCGATGTCGTCACAGACCTCGGGCAACAACAGAATGCTGCCCAGCACACCCATTTCGGCGTCGATATCCACCGGCGGTTGTCGCTGCAGAATCTCTGCCGCACTGACCTCTCGCTTCTTGCGTCGAAAAGTGGATTCGTCCGAGATCATGGTTCCGCTCCGTGGAAAGGGTGGATGTCTAAGTCAGTGTGGCGCTGTGATCCCGGGAACGCAAGTCAATGTGGACTTTGGCTGTGTTGGTGAACCTCGGGCGCTAGCCGTGGGCCTTCTGCGGCTGGTGGGCCTTCTGCGGCTGGTGGGCCTTCTGCGGCTGGCAACGGCATTTTTCAAGGCCCACGGCTAACGCCTGGGGTCACACGGGAAGTGGCCTTGGTGTCTGCCCCCGATTCAACCGCTCCTTAGCAGTGTTTCGACTCGGTCGATTGCTTCACGGGCGGACATCGCCGCGCGGCCTCGCCCCACGTCCCCCCCTTCGGCAAGCCACGCCTTGACGTTTTGCTCGGCGGAAATCGCGGTGCTGTGGGATCGTCCGCCAAAGTGTCGCGCGATCTCCGCATAGGCAGCAGACGTCAATTGTCGCGACAAGTACATGGCCAACATTCTCGGACCGGTCACCGCGCGCGTTTGCGACTTTCCGCGAAGCGAATCGGAAGGGAGCTGAAACGCTTCGCAGACCGCTGACTCGATGACGCTGAGTGTCGTCACGGGCTTGGCCGCCCTCAACAACTGACCGGCGTATTGACGCAATTCGTCCAGCGTCGGCGTTCGACCAAACATCCTTTGCAGCGTGTTGATGACGTTCACGATTCCGCTGATCACGCGGCCATCGCCGGCAAGCATCGGGTTGATCGCTTCAATCAAAGAATCGGGAACCTGCAGTTGGCATCGCTCGGCAATCCATCGTTGCAACAGTGTCTCACGCGTCGCACCGTCGAGAGGTTGAATGGAGCAAACCAATCCGGCTGCCATCCGGCCGGCTAATTCGCGTGTCAGCCCGTCAATCTCCGTTGGTGAATGTGATCCGGAAAAGACCAGCGGCCGGCCCGCGCCCGCCAACGTTTCGACCGTGTAGAGCATCTCTCGGAGCGTCGCTTTCTTCGAGCCGAGAAACTGCACATCGTCGATCAACAGCGCATCGACTTCCCGATAACGCCGCCGAAACGCGGTGATCCCGCTGTTTCCAACGGAGCTGATGAAGTCGTTTGTGAATTGCTCGGCCGACAAGTGGATCACACGTTTCATCCGATGTCGTCGACGCAACTGTTCGGCGATTGCCGCAAGCAAATGAGTCTTTCCCGTTCCCGTCGGACCGCAGAGGAATAGCGGAGAGGCCGACGCTGGGTCCTGGCAAGCCATCACCATCGCCGTGTGCGCCAAGCGATTGCACTGGCCCGGGATGAAATTGGCGGAAGTCATCTTGGATTTGCTGGAATCGACAACCTCCGATCCCCGGTCCGAATCATCGACCGACTGATTACCCGAACCAGCACGTGATCCCGCGACGCCTTGACCGCGGTTCGACTCGGATGTCGATTCCGAATCGATCTCCGGCAACGACGGTTGCGACAGCGCTGGCGACTCGCAAGATCGGTCGTCCGCCGCCGACCTTGCCGATGACCGACGCGCTGGGCGACCGACTGGGCGACCGACATTGTCCGAACCGTCAACCATCAATTGAGAGAAAGACTTGGTGGATCCGCGACGATTCGATCCTGCGCCGCGACCTCCGCTACGCGAAGACGGACCCGGCTTGCTGCGCGGTTGTGTTTTCGATTGCCTGGCTGCAGTCGACGCCTGGGACTCTTGATCCTGATCACTTGCCTCAACATCCTGACCACTTGCATCCTTGTCCATCAGCGGCAACGGAACCTGCTGTGCCGCTGGTTCGTCGAGACAAAGTTGCACGTCCATCCTGGAACCGCAGGCCTGCATCGCAGCACCCCGAATCTCGCTGAGAAAGTTCTTCCTCAAGCGGTCGAGCGCAAATTGTCCGCGCACCGAAACGATCAGCATCGGTTGCTCGCTCCCTCGGTCGGCACAGGCTAACCGCGAAGGCGCGCGTGAATCCGCACCGGTGCAATCAACCAGATTCCGATCGAGATTCGCGCGAACTGCGAAGCCCACACCGTGTGTGAACCACATCCGGTACCGGTCCGCTCCTACGCGTCCTTTCAACGCCTCCTTGAAAGATTCGACAACTCCCGTGTCGTCGTTGCAACCTTGCGGTGCTGACATACTGGTAGCGCAATCCTCCATCATGGATGTGTCGCGGTACAACGATCCCCTTGGCGAAAGTCGAAACGCGCTCGCGAATCGGGCCAAGGTCGGGCGTGAAAAGGACGTCCAAAGCGTTGGCAACGAATGCTCGCCAACCTAGCTCCGCCGGGCGGCAATACCGCCTCCCCATACCCACCGACTCGCAGCAATTGATCAGCTTTCAACCGAGCGAGAGGCCAGATTCTAGGCATGCTAGCAACCAAGTCAAATGCCGAAGCGAGCGGAACGAAAAGTTTCATCGTCGGTCTCACGCCATGCTTGGAAACTGACGCGAAAAACCCGATTTTACGGCTGATTCGCCTCGGTCTCCCGGCACCGACGTTGCGTCGAGAGATTGTAACCGTTGGTGGATAATCTGTCGGCATCGACTCGCGGTTTTCCAAATCTTGTTTCCACACCGGTCGTAACACGCGGTATAGGCGACAGTTAACGTCGAACGTTGGCGAATTTGTTGTTTTGACTCGAGTCTCGAACTCCCAGCCGAGAAAACAAAACTTGCATTCGCATTGCCAACCACTCGCTTCCTTCAATCATTCGTTGCGATCAGGACGCTGACGGAAGCGACTTGACCCAGACCGTTTCGCTGAGCACCGATTGCAGTCCTGCGCGATCATAAATCGATCTTGCCGGATGATTGCGCTGATCGACGGCCAAGATGATGCGGGAACAACCCGCGCGATGCCCAAACTCTCTGGCACTTCGCACCAGCTCCAATCCGAGACCTCGTCCCCGAGCGGAGGGGACCAGGCCCATGTAGACGAGTTCAACGACATCTCCACCAAACTTGATGCCATCGTCGCCTCGGTGATGCCCCAAGATCAGACAGCCAAGGCTTTCGCTCTGCTCGGGATCGACAAGACGAAACCACCATGACGGTGCAAAAGCGACCGAAGATTGATAGCCGCGAAGTGCCTGAATTGCCGTGCGATACTCCGCCAACATCGGACAATCATGTGTTTGCACGTAGGTTTGATCGACAAGCAGGGCAAATGCATCAAACTCCTCATGACGTTCCCAATCCATCGCTTCAAATCGAAGTTTTCCGTCGAGCTTCGAATCAGAACCGGGCAATTCAACGTCGATCATGCCACTGAGATAGTCGAGCGTGGCCAAAGGTTGAAACCCGAGGCCGCTGCACCACGTTGTCACCGATGCACTTGACGCTGATGCAATGTCATCGGTGGACCATTGCACAAACTCAACGCCGCGATCACGCAATTGGCGATCAATCCGTTGCGCAATGATTTGAGCGAGTTCGATCTTCTCCTGATCTTCCAGCGGCCGCAGCGCCCCGGCATGAACGAGCGTGGCCGAGTCGAGAGCCGATTCAGCACCGTTTGCCGCCGCCGGGTGAATCACAAGGGCGGCTGCCAATGGCAGATTGGAGTTGGCAAAGTCGCCGGCGCTGACAAACACCACGCGATCCGTATCCCCCGACCGCAAGATACCACGAACCTGATCAAGAGAGATTTGGGCTCGGGCCAAACTCAAGTTCTCGCACAGCGCGGGAAGCAAGTCGGCGAGCGCGTGAAGTGGCTCTAGACGCGATTGAAATCTTCCAGCCACCGATACAACCTATCTTGACAGCTTCCGACAACGCAAAGCCGTCGCGGATTTCGGAGTTACGAATACGAGCACGACGCGCAAGTTTTGATGTTGCGCAAATTCATACAAGCACGACGCGCCAGCGAGTGAGTCCCAGGAATCGGCGCAATCTCACGTCCGCCAAACGGTTGAAAACCGGAGACACACTCGCTGGCGCGTCGTGCTTGTATTTTGTTGGTCAAAACGCAGTTTCGATGAAAAATGCGCAACATCAAATCGCGCAAGCGAGTGAGTCGGAGGGGGACGGGACACACTCGTTTGCGCGTCGCGCTTGTATTGCAGATTCTTCGATCGGTCGAAATCCGCTACCGCGTTGCCCTCCGGCAGGGCGGATCATTGCCCGTTTGTCTTCTGCAGGCCAGACCTTATCATAGGACTCGATGCCCCGTCATCGCCCTCGGGAATCGCATCTTGTCGCCGGGTCGCCAGAACTACCCACGCAACCCAAACGCCCCTCCTTCCCAATTGCCCGGAATCATCTCATGTGGAAGCTGCCGTGCCGTCGCCTCGTGATCGTGACATTCGCTTGCGGATTGGCGGGCGTCGTCGATGTGAACTCGGCGGATGCTCAGGGCCTGTTTCGTCGACTGCAAAATCGCGTCCAGTCGCGCGTGGAATCCCTGGCGCCGACGGCCCCACCCGCGCAATCGGCTCGCCCCGACGCCGGCGGTCCGGCCGCCCAGCGATTGTCGCCAATCGATCCGAATCAGCCGCAAGGCAGCGGAACGTCGCGTGGTACGAGCGGCTCGGCACCCCAGCCTGGCTCACGGTTTGGCGGATCCATTCTTTCCAGGGCGATCGGGGAGAAACCGGCGGAAAGCAAGGTGCAACCCAATGCGGCATCCAAACCTTCGATGGGCATCCAGGTGGTGGCGGCAACCGAAGGGACTCCTGGTTTGAAAGTTGCCGGGATTCGCCCAGGCTCGCGAGCAGGTGAGGCGGGTCTTCAAAAGGACGACTTGATCGTGGCCATCGATGGCACGGCGACCCCCACCATTGAAGCGGTGGCCGACATCCTTCGGCAGCGCAAAGTCGGTGACACACTTCGCGCAACGGTGGTGCGTGGGGAAACAGCCGCTGCGGTGATGATTCCGTTGCTGGATTCGGCGCAACTTGCCGAAGCCGCGGCGCAGTTCGAACGCGGACTCGGCCGTCGCCGGCGCTGCTGAGCCATTGCGGCGGCCAGCGACACGGGGCGCGGGTGGTCCCGTCGCTGTCGACGGAGCGGTCAGTCCGATTGATTTTGGGGCGGCAGTGGAAGGCTCTCCCGGAAAACGGGGCGTGGTCATTTCGAGCGTGCTTCCCGGTTCATCGGCCGCTGCAGCGGGGCTGCGTGTTGGCGATCGCATTGTCTCGGTCAATGGCCGGCTGATGCTGGACGAGCCCACTTTCCAGCGGGAATTCACTCGTCATGCTCCGGGCGACGAGCTCTCGATCAATGCGGTACGCGATGAGACGCTCACCACTTACGATGTCGTTTTGCGATCCCGTTCGGCGGCGGGCACCGATGCGGTCGCGCAAAACGATGCTCAGGCCCCAAATGCTCAGGCCCCAAATGCTGAGGCCCCAGGTTCTTCGGAGCCTGATTCATCAGGGCAGGGAGGTTCGGTGCTCGGGGGGCTTGGCTCGGTCCTTGGCGGCTTGTTCAAAGGCTCGGCTGACGCAAAAAGTGCAGCGGCCAGCGTCAAGGATGCTGAGGAGGATACGATGGACTTGGGCGACGGAGAGTCGATTCAGCGTGTCGGATTCGAGGAAGAGATCAAGTCGGACGTGAAGCCTTTACAAACTGACCCCCCTTCGGTTGAAGAATTGACTCCGCCTGTCGCCCAACCAATGCCCAATCCATTGGTTCCTTCGGGATCGGAAACCTCGGATGCAACAGGCGACTCGAAGGCCGGCGATGAAAAGGATCAAATCATCCAAGCTTTGAGAGACGAGATAAGTCGTCTTCAGCAACGACTGATCGAGCTAGAAAAAGATCGACCCTGACATTGCATTTCCCGATGGAAGCAGCTGAGAGTCGTGAGCGTTACGAACCATCCTGATGACGAGGGTCAAAACGTTCCGGACGATGGTTCGGCTTTGCCTGCCAGTGATTCCGTGTCGGCCGCTCTTCCACTTGGCTTCACGCATGCTGCCGGCAAGGTCAAAGAGTTTCCTCAGACGCCGGGCGTTTACCTGATGAAGGATTCGGCCGGCCGCGTGATCTACGTCGGCAAGGCCAAGAATCTTCGTAGCCGGGCCGGAAGCTACTTCCTCAAAGCGGCGGCGGAAGACCAGCGGACGGCGAACTGGGTGGGTGAGATCGCCGACATTGACTTCCTCGATTGCGAAAGCGAGGTCGATGCGTTGCTGATGGAGTCGCGGCTGATCAAGGACATTCAGCCGAAATTCAACAAGGACCTGAAAGACGACAAGAGCTTTCCCTACCTGATGATCACCACACGCGAGGAATTTCCGCGCGTCGAATTGACTCGAGAGCCCAAGTCGAAGGGAGTCAAGCTGTATGGGCCGTTCGCCAGCGCGGGAGCCTTGCGCGGTGCGATTCAAGTGATGCAGCGAATCTTCAAGTTTCGCACCTGCACGCTCGACATCAGCGAATCGGACGAGCGGTGGAAATGGTTTCGACCCTGTTTACTGGCGAGCATTCAGCAATGTTCGGCGCCGTGCAACTTTCGGATTAGCAAAGAGGATTACCGACGGGACATCCGACGGCTGCAGACGTTTCTCGAGGGAGGCAAGAAGCGATTGCTTGACGAGATGCGCGAGGAGATGCAGTCATGCAGCAAGTCGCTGCAGTTTGAACGTGCCGCCGTGCTCCGCGACGAGATCCAAATGTTGGAACGGCTCGAGGAGCGAGGCGAACTCGACACGCACGCACAACCGGAGGTGTTCTACATCGATCCCAAGAAAGGGTTGGCGGGTCTGCGTAAAGTGCTCGAGCTCAAGCAGACACCGCGGGTCATTGAAGGGGTCGACATCGCCCACCTGGGCGGAGGCGAAACGGTCGCCTCGTTGGTGCAGTTCATCGACGGACTGCCGTTCAAGCCGGGATATCGTCGCTTTCGGATCACCGGCGTCGATGGAATCGATGACTTCCGCAGCATCTACGAAGTCATCTCAAGACGTTTTCGTCGGCTGAGTGATGATCAGGAGGCGTTTCCCGATATCTTGTTGATCGATGGTGGCAAGGGACAACTCAATGCGGCGATGGCTGCGTTTCGTGACCAGGAGATTGAGCCGCCAACGGTGATCTCGCTGGCAAAGCGAGAGGAGGAGATCTACCGTCCCGGGCAATCCGAACCGATTGTGCTCAGCCGCGGGGCCTATGCGCTGCGACTGTTGCAATACGTACGAGACGAATCGCACCGCTTCGCCCAGCACTATCATCACATCCTTCGCACGAAATCCACCTTCGACCGCTAACGCAACCAAGGCACACCGTACGTTAGGCTTTCCAGCCTGACACACGCGAAAGCAAGTCAGCCTGGAAAGGCCGACGTACGTTAGGCTTTCCAGCCTGACAAGAGCGAAAAACAAGGCAGCCTGGAAAGGCCGACGTACGTTAATCGCGCTGGCTTCGCTGGTATGTCACCAGCTCCGGTAGCTGCCGGTGAATCTCTGCCAACCGGTATCCGAATCCCGGACCAGCAAGCGTGGATAAATCGAGCATTCCTTGGCGGCGCCGATAGATTCCCGGATGCACGGCCTCCTCGGGCGCCGAAGCGGCAGGATAGAACTGCATCCCATTCGATTCGACACCCATGATCGTTCCAGCATGCGCCGCCAATCGTACGTGAGGAATCTGTGCGAGCATCGGATTGGTTAGATCCTGGACCATCAGCGGCATGCCATGCGCCTTGGCCCAACAGAGACTCAGCAGTGCACCGGTTTGCGTCTTGCAGGTCTTCAGCGCAACACCGGTCCAGCCGAGCTTGCGGCCGAGTGCCACGAATTTCCAATCATGAGCACTTTCGTCGAGAAAAAGCGGCTTCCGACTCGAGACACTGGTAACGTCGATCTGATTCGCTTCCAAGTCATAGGGAAACGGTTGCTCCACATACAGAAGCAAGTCAAACAGTTCGCTCCGCTGTGACTTCAGGCGGTCGAGAATCGCGTTGACATATTCAGGATCGGTGACCGTGCAGTTGAAATCCGCGGAGAGATGCTCGACGCCGAGCTGGATCGACATGTCACCGACCGCCACCAGACGCTGGTAGTCCCAGTCCGCATCGTTTCCGCGCAACTTGATCTTGAGACACTTCAGTCCGTCACGCTCAATCCATTCTCGGAGCGTCACCGGGTAACCGTCATGCGGTTCCTTCCCGCTGCAATCGGCAGTCTCGAGCGGGTCCAAACCACCGACCAGATGCCACACCGGAATCAACGTCGCCGGATCACTCACCAGGAAGTCAGCCGGATACTTGCCGTCGAAACGAACCGCATCATCCTGCGGGGTCAGATAAGCTGCTAGATCCGCGCTGAAATATTCCGCGCTGTAAGTCTCGTAGATGTCGACGTTGTGCAGCACACCGAACGCATCGTGTACCGCTAAATCGAACGCGCTGGCCGCAATCAGCGCGGCGAGATGCGGCACCGGTTCGTCAGCCCTCGAGGCATTGAATCCCTCCAACAGGCTCGGCATCGTCTCAGTTAGAAACCCATGTCCGATTTCAAGCGGATGCCCGGTCGTCGCGGTGTCCGCCCATCCCTGGGCGAGCTGGTGACAAAACGCCACCATCGCGTCGTACCTGGCTGCATAAGTCATCGTGGCGCTTGGCCAGGCCCATGTGACACTCAGCGGCGTCTCGCCCCAGCCCACGGCCTGGCGACCATCGCTACCTTCGACCGTGATCGCCACACGGATACAGTTAACGGAAGAAACCGATTCGGCGCCAAATTTCAGGGGCATCCTCATTTCCACCGGCAACAAGCAGAAGGAAACGGATGCGATGCGTACATCGGTCGGCTTAGTCATCACTTCACTTCTCTCGCTGTTACCAGTGGTTGGTCAGTATTCAGTTTTCGGGTTGCGCGCAAAAAGGCGTCGGACACGAACGGCCCGGAGGTTGCCTAGCATTTTTGGTGTCTGACCCGAATGGCACGCACTTAGGTTGTCTCAGTGAACCTCGGGCGCTAGCCGTGGGCCTTCGCCGCATCCTAACGACGTTTTCTTCGCCCACGGCTAGCGCCCGAGGTTCAAAGCCCGTGCCATTCGGGGCTGACCCTTTGGAGGCGATCGACGTCACGCTAATTCTTGGCCGTGAAAAACCACTAGTCCTGCAATCCCTTCCGCAGCTCGCGCAGGTTGCGTGGATTCTGGCCGAGGTCTCCCTTGCCAAATCGTGATCGGCTTTCCGCATCGACACGAGTCCCCCCGTCTTCCTCGGTCAGGCGGACGTGAATGTCGTCGACGAAGCGTAGCACGGCCGTGCGATGAGTCAGATGCACATGCACTTCATCCCCGCTTTGCTCGCGAGATTCGAAGGACCAATTTGGTCTCGTGGCTGCCCACTGCTCCACTCGATCGGCAACCTTGTCCACCGGTTGAGACAGCGTGAGTGGTCGAAGCGACGGGTCCGATGACGAGGCGTCGAGCCTGCGCGTAATTGGTGGTCAGATCCCGCTTCCAGTTCTCCAGCCGCGAAAAGATGCTCATCAGTCCGCAAGCCACGAGAGTGAGAACGACCAGAAGCACACGTCTCTTCTTCATCCGTTCTAGAGTCGCTCCTCGATCGGATTACAAGCCTAAGCCGATTACAAGCACGCCTGCGCGAGCAAGTGTGTTTGGTTGGAAACGCCCGGCAAACTCGTTTGCGCCTCGTGCTTGTGACGCCGGACACACTCGCTTGCGCGTCGTGCTTGTAATGACGACCCTCGGTTAGAGACGACCATCCTTTTCCAGAAGTTCTTTGAACTCGTCGCGTTCGCGCCGCGTCGCTTCCAGATCGAAGATCAGATACTTCATATCAAGGCGAAGCTGCGAGAGGGCTTCTTGAACCAGATTCAAAATGCGTCGTCGACGCGTGCTGCACTCGATCACCCGATTCAAAGCGGGAGCAACGGCATCGCGATAGCGAGCTGGTAGGGCATCGATCGCCTTGGCCATTTCTTGCAATTCGATGGGAGTCTCGTCGAGTTTGTTGGCGGATCCGATTGTGTTCGGCATACAGGATTGCTCCGAAGGTGCTGCGAGATGCTGATTGTTGTATGCCATCCATTGCATCTGCGGTGCCGACCTCCGGGCCGAAGCACTAAGAATCGCTAACAAACTCTTTCTATGCAAGGACTTAGCGTGATTGGCGGGCAGCCGTTGTCAAAATGCAACGTTGCAAATTTTCAACGCGGTTTCGACTTGGCTCGACAACCTAAATCTTGGTATGGAAAGACTTTAGGCCAGCGACCGGGATCGGCGAATCGACGTGGGTTTTTGACAACAACACGTCGCGTTTCCCCAACACCCCCAGTCCAGTCACCTGGACCTTCCTGTCCAGCTGTCTGGACAGGGCATCGCCGACAGCGGCTCCCAAGGCAGTGCTGGCGATTGTTTCGCGGTCGACCTCAGCGGTCAACAACCAATGATCATCCAAACAGTTGCAAAACGAAAACCGGCGTCGGATGTATGGACCTGGCAAAGGCTGCGCATTGCCTTGTGCTTGATGGCAGCAGCGAATTTGTTGCTTGCTTCGTCAGCGATGGCCCAGCTCTACGACGCGCTCGACACCCATCCACCGCGTTGGCATTTGGATGGATCGGATTGTGATGCACGAATGACCGCCCATGGACACCTGGCAGACGGCGGTGTTGGCGGCGGTGCCTGCGAAACGGTCACCTTTTCTGCCGCACACGGCACCGAGGTGAGATTGGTGTATGCGATCGAACCGGTACTCCCACTGGATGATCTGACAGCGAACGTCGCGGTGATGAGCGCCAAGGCCGGAGCAAGAATCGGATTTCGAGTTCGATACCCGTACATTCGAAATCCCGGAATCGCGACGCCCGGAGGCGGTCATCGTTTATGGCGCCAGCTATCAGTCGCCCGGACAGTTTGCCAAGATCGGCCTCGGCATGATTGAACGCCCCTTGCGGATGAAGGGGATCGCTTTGCGGCGTGAATACGGAAGCGACGCTGATCTCAGTGACGCTTATGTCGACGCGGTCGTGATCAATGCCTACAGCGGCCCAGGCACGACGGCATTGCGCATGGACGAACTTCACGTCGATGGGCTGATCCCGATCGGTGACACAGGTGTCAACGGTCGCGGCACGCTGCGTTCCACGGAACGGACCGAATCACTTCGAATTGCCGATGACTCGATTATCGTCGGTCCCTCCTCCACGCCGTTTCCTCTGGGCAAGGTCACGCGCATCCTGCAACACAATGGCGAACCTTTGGCTTGGGTTCGATCCCTCGGTTTTGACGCGGTGCTTCTCGCGACTCCGCCCGATGCCGAAATACTTGGTGAGGCAATTCGCGCCAGAATGCTGGTCTATGCGCCACCACCTTCAGCGCCCGATCCCGCGATTCAATCGCTCCTGGAACCGGTCGTCGCCTGGTACGTGGGTGCGGGTGAGGTGCTCGACAACCGGCAAGTCAAGCAGACGGAGCTGACTTGCCGAAGCCTGCGATCGTGGCCCAGCCGATGGCAGCGGCCGCTGGTGGGAGCCCCTTCGGAGTCTTGGCCTGCTTACGCGCACCTACTGGACGGCGTGATCAACGATCTTCCTCCACGCAATCGCGGTCTCGGCGGCAACGAAGAAGTCGCACAGATGATGCAGACCCGTCATCGCCTCGGGGATCGTGTCGCGGGCGGCGTTGGGATCGTGAGCATGCCGGCCGAAGCGATGGTGCGCCAAACGGAATCGATCGCCGATGCGATCGGTGCGCCGAGGCCAGAGGCGTTTCGTTGGCATTCGATGTGGCTACAAGCCATGCGATCGCTCGAGTCGACTCCGTCAGCGATGCTGTTTCGTTCGACGCGTCCCCTCTCATCGGGTCAACCGATCGATAGCCAGCGTGCCATGGCGCTGAGCTATGTCAACCGCATGATCGCGATGATCGCGCCCTGGGTCGCCTCGTCGACACCGGCTGCGCCACCGAGCATCGTCGGCGCTCCGTATCGATGCACGAGACTAACGGGCGGCACAACGGAATTGTTGATTCTGACTTCCATCGCCACACGAGGATCCGAAGTGCTTGCCGGCGATGGCGAAACGATCGAAATCCAGCTGACTCCTTCCGATGCAGCCAAGACCGTTTGGCGATTGACGCATTTCTCGGCGGAGCGAATTTCTCCGGAGGTCACGCCGACCGGAGCACGACTACAGATCGTTTCACCGGACGCGGCCGAATTGATTGTGTTGAGCAGCGACCCAAGCGTCGGCGGCAGCCTCGCCACATCGGCCCAACGTTTCGCCCGCCAGGCAGGTCTCGATCGATGGCAATTGGCCAGCGATCTGGTTCAGAGGACCCGCGCCAATTGGATCATGGCGACGTCGACGCGAGCCTCCAGTCAAGAGACACCTTCGAATCTGGTCGAGGTTGCCGCACGAACACTCGCCCAAGCGGAACCGATGTACCGGGCCGGCGACATCGACGCAAGCTTGCGCATGGCTCGACGCGCCGATGCGTGGGCCCTCCGCAGCGAATGGCAATTAGCCGAAGCCCTGATGCCAGATTGGCCTCAGCCGACCAGTTGCCCACCGATGGATCTGGGCGCGGCTGATCTGCAATCGATTTGGCGTCCGCTGATGGACGATCAAGGTTGGGGAATCAATCGGTTGACGAGCGGCTCGCTCGACAGCCCCGATCTCATCGACCCGCAACGCTGGAGCATCGGCCGCAGAATGGCCAGTCAGGCCGAAAGCCGCGTCGAGCATATCACGCGAGACACGTACCAAGGCCCCGGGGCGCTTCGTGCCAGTGTGGTCCCGATCGCCGATGATCCATTGCTGGGGGGCTACGAAGGAACGGTGGTACAGATCCGCAGCCCCTCGGTACGGATCGATCCGGGAACGGCCATTCGCATCGACACCGTCGTCAAGACGATTGGTTTTGGCGGGCCACACCAAGGACTGCTCGTTTACGACACGATCGGCGGCCAGGAGATGGGTGTGCTCGTTCGCGGCCGACCAGATTGGACGCCGGTTCGGCTCTACCGACAAACCGAGAACGAAACGGAAGTTCATGTGATGTTCGAACTGATCGGTGCCGGCGAAGCAACGATCGACGACGTGCAACTTCGTATCTGGCAACCCGATTCGGTCGCTCGACCGGTGCTGAGCCCAATTGCTGAAATCGGGACCGACGAGTCGACAAAGCGCTGATCGACGGGCAATAATCGGAGGCAGCGTCCCAGCCCCTTTCGCGAGCCCAGATTGCCGATCAACACCATGCAGCAAGTCAAAATCTTCAAGAGCGTCGATACGGAAATCCCCGAGATGGAGAGGCAGATCAACCGCTGGATGCGAAAGAGTGGAGCCCGTGTCTTGTCGATCACTGGAAATCTGGCGACACAAGCACCGTCAAGTACCGGCGCCATGAACTCGTTTGCCGCCAGCCACATCCTGATGATCGTGCTCTACGAAATCGACCTGCCACCAAGCTGAGCCCAGATCGCACCGTCCGTTATGACCCGTACGTTAGGCTTTCCAGCCTGACCCGTCCGTTAGTGACACCAGGAAAGAAAGTCAGCCTGGAAAGGCTAACGTACGTGATTTGTGGTGCGAACCAGCTGGCCTTGCTTGGGGTCTCAGTCGGCAGCCCCATTTTTTCTCTTGCCCGCCACTTCTCGGGCAAGAATAATGGGTGAGTCGGTTCGCGATAACGCGTCGCGATTGACCCTTTCCGAACGATCTCTATCCCTTTCTGGTTGGCACCCGGGACGGAGGTCGTCAAACCATGATTTTGAAAGGAGGTGAGCAAGTGGATTTAAGCTGTACTAGCCAACGGGGTGGTAACCCGTAGCACGTCGGCGGGCCGATGCTTCGGCATGGCCACCCCACTCGCCCATCGAAACGATGGCGAGCAAACAGCCCCGTTTGTCGAGATGACCTTGGTCTCGGCAAACGGGTTTTTTATTGCCGCCACTTCGCCAGGCAAATTCGCTCCTTCCGATGCTCCGGAAACTTGCCATCCACCCGCTGCCGCGACGATGAGCTTCCGCGTTACCTCAGCGAAGCATCACGTGGCTCGGGCCCGATTGTCCCGGCCACGCGACCTTTTCCGGCGTTATCGACGATCACTTCAGCGTGATGGTTACCTTGTCGATGCTACCGGTGAATTTGCTGCTTGCCCGGTCGTACTCGTCGGAGACGGTTGTCTCCATGTCGATGCCGATGCCGGCCGTCTCGTCGGCTGAGAAAACCGCGAATTCCGTCTTTGGAATCTTCGCGGAACCGACGGACTTGCCGTTCACGTAGAGAGTCGCTGTGCCTCCTGCGCCAGGATTCTTGCCCCCTTCGTAGACAAAGTCCATCTTCACCGTCGACTTGCCGCTGGGCAGTTTGGACTTGCCGACGGCTACCGAACGCGTGAGCCCAAGGTAGTTGTACGTGTACATCGGGATCCCGTCCTTCACGTGCAGCGCCCATCCACCAAAACGTCCGCCCTGCGCCACGATGACACCGTTGGCCGCCTGGTCTCCACTGGTGACGTCAGCCACGATTTCAAACGACGCGTTCTTGACATTGATAAAGTCGTTTTCCAGCAATCCGTCCATGCCTTCAAACAAGGTCAGACTCTTTCGTCCGAACATCAGGTCGGGGCGACCTGCCAATTTCGGGTTGAACAGTTCCTGTCGTCGGTCGTCCAGCGGCAGCACCTTGTACTTGACCGCTTCAGCAAGAAAGACCTGCTGCAGTTTGGCCAGGATCTCCGGGTGTTGCTTGGCAAGATCCGTCGACATGCTGAAGTCTTCTTCGACGTGGTACAATTCCCAGATGTCGTCGGGAAATCGATTCTCAGGATTTGCCCATGGTTTGACGTGCAATGTTCCGGCGAACCAGCCGTCGAAGTAGATTCCCCGATTGCCAAACATCTCAAAGTACTGCGTCGTGTGCTGACTCGGTGCGTTGGGATAGTCCCAGGTGTAGACCATACTCGTACCTTCGATCGGCCGCTGTGGCACGCCGTTGACGATTCGTGGTTGCGGCAACCCGGCGGCCTCGAGAATAGTCGGCACAACGTCGATCACGTGATGCCACTGCGAGCGGAGGCCGTTCTTCGCTTTGATGCGGTTAGGCCAATGGACGACCAACCCGTTCCGTGTGCCGCCGTAGTTCGAGGCGACCTGCTTGGTCCAGGTGAATGGCGAGTCGAAGGCGACCGCCCAACCTGCCGCCATGTGCGGATAGGTGGAAGGATCGCCCCAGTTGTCGTAGTACTTCAACATGAAGTCGATGTCCGAGCCCTGCGGTTCGGCATTGAAGTACGTCATCTCGTTGTAGAGTCCGGTCATCCCGCCTTCGGCGCTGGTGCCATTGTCTCCGGCGATGTAGAAGATGAGTGTGTTATCGAGTTCACCCAGATCCTCAATCGCCTGGATCACTCGACCCGTTTCATGGTCCGTCATATCGAGGTAAGCAGCGAATACTTCGGCCTGACGAGCGTAGAGTTTCTTTTCTTTATCCGAGAGGTCGGCCCAGTCCTTGATGTCGTCTGGCTTCTTGGCAAGCTTCGTGTCCTGGGGAATGACACCCAGCTTCTTTTGCTGTTCGAAGATTCGCTGGCGAATCACGTCCCAGCCTTCATCAAAACGGCCCTTGTACTTCTTGATGTATGACTCTGGGACATGGTGCGGCGCATGCACCGCACCGGGCGCAAAGTAGGTAAAGAACGGCTTGTCAGGAGTAAGGGCCTGCTGGAAACGGATCCATTTGATCGCTTGCGTGGCCATGTCGTTCATGAAGTGATAGTCGGGTTCATCAGGTGTCTCGACGCGGTTCTGGTTGTGGTAGACCGCAGGAGCCCACTGATTCGTTTCGCCACCCAGGAACCCGTAGAATTCGTCGAAGCCCTGCAGGTTCGGCCAACGGTCGAAGGGGCCGGAGGGACTGATTTCCCACACCGCCGTCTCATGCCACTTGCCGAACGCGGACGTGCTGTAGCCATTGAGCCGCAGCATTTCGCCGATGCTGGCGATGTCGCCCGGCAGCATACCGGTGGCGCCGGGAAACGACGTCGCTACCTCGGTAATCTTGGCTTGATTGCAAGAGTGATGGTTGCGACCTGTCTTCAGCGCCTGTCGCGTCGGCGAGCAAAGGGCGGTCGTATGAAACTGGTTATAACGCAGGCCATTTCGCGCCAGTTCGTCGAAATTCGGCGTTGGGATCACGCCACCAAAGGCGCTGGTGCCGCCAAAGCCGAGATCATCGATCAGGATGACCACCACGTTTGGCGCACCCTCCGGCGCCTTGACCTCGAACACAGGAGGTGACTTGGCGTCCCGGGCATCAAGTGTCGTGATCGGCGGATACCAAGGTCCCTTGAGAGGCAGTTCCGTGCGATCGACTTCTTGCTTCACTTGAGCGGTTACGTCTGTCATTGCCACGCTGGTGAAGACCAGCGTCAAAAGTGACAAGGCCCATGAAATCCGTGTTCTCATACTCTTCTCCTCATATGATCTGAACTGACTGTGATACTGCGTGCGCAGGAATGCCCCTGCTTCCGTGGAATGATTCAACCAATGACCGTCGATTTCACCAACTCGGGGTCTCCCGGCCGCCAGGTCTTCGCGAACCAGGGCTGCAACGGGCCGTCGAGCATTTTCATCTCTGACGTAGGCATGGGATTTTTGCCGGCCAGTTCATTGAGTTCTTGGCGCAATTCAAACCCGCTTTCTATTTCTAGATCCTGACGATGCTTCTTCACCGTAGAGTGTTGAGGTCCATATTCGAAGGGTCGCCTCCAGAACCAGTTTCGGGTTCCCGCGAGGGCGTCGCCCAAAGTGGTGGATCATCAGGGCCGCGTCCATGCGATTGAGAGCGATCGCCACCGGACGTGGCTCAAAAGGCTTGATCAAACCAACCGCCTGATGTTGTTCAATCCGATTCGTGACGGCATCGTCAAAGTCATTGAGAAACCCCGTCCACGCCTTCTCCAACCGCTCGTCCATGGGGGCAGCGTCAGAAACGGCTCGCAGAATCGGTCCCTGCCGGTAACAAACACTCACCAAACCGCCCACTGATTCTTCGAGCCGCGGAATCGGGTCCCGCTCTGACTCAAGCCATGGCGCGGCCACCGTAAAGATCTCGTCTTCGATCCCGCCGAGCAGTGCCTCCATCAGCTCATGAAGATCGGCAAAGTACTGGTAGAACGCAGACCGACTCGCGCCACTACCCAACATCAATTCGCCCACGGTCAAGTCTCGGAAGGGGTGTGTCCACAGGAACTTCAACGCACGATCGAGAATCGCTTGCCGCGTTCTTTCGGACTTGCGCAGCGCCGAGACTTGGCTGGGATCGTTCCCGCGACGTGTCTGAGCTTGCTTGCGAACTGACATTGTGTCAGATATTACTACCACCGCGTCAGAATATCAACCACCGTGCAAAACACTCGCATGACGGGGAATCGATGGCAAGTCGCTGCCCGGGTTGCAATCCAAAAGCTGATCTTTCCAGTCACTTTTCCCAGGTGTTTGCCAATACTGGCGGGCGACAGACGAGATAATCGGTATTGGAAGAACTCACGACGGTCCCACTGGATTTTGCTATGCATCGAAGCCACAAATTTGCCATGCTGATTGCCTGCGTCGCCGCTGTGATGACGCTTGGTGGTTGCTCCCTTGGGAATTTCATTGGAAAGGAAAAGGCGACCAGGACCTTGGAGTTTACCGTCCCAATTCCTGCATCTGGTAAGTGCTTGATTCGATCCAAAAACGGCAACATTCGCTGCGTGGCCGGGGCAGTGTCCGAAATCGAAGTGAAGGCGGAGATCACCGCCCGCGCGATGACGGTCGAGCAAGCCGAAGCTCAGTTGGAGCAAATCTCGATCGACCGGACGGAAACCGAGGACGCCGCGGAAATTGTCGCGAATGTCCCACGCGGTGTCTCCGGAGGCGTCTCGTTTAGCGTGACCGTTCCGTTCGAATTGGCTTTGAACCTGGATTCGAGCAACGGGACGATCGAAGTCACTGGAGTCTCGGGAGATGTGAAGTGCGACACCAGCAACGGAAACGCGCGGGTCATCGATTGCATTGGGACAGTCGACGTCAAGACTTCCAATGGACAGATCGTTCTCGAGAGTGAGTCACTGGCCAACGTTCGCGCTCGAACCAGCAATGGAAACGTTCAACTGAAGGGACGCTTGGTGCCTGGATCTCATGAGGTTCATACCAGCAACGGATCGATCCAGGTCGAATTGGCCGGGACTCCTGTCACCGTGACGGCGACGACGTCCAATGGCTCGATTACGGCCGATGGGCAAACGCTGAAGAAGGGTGAAGCCGTGACGCTCGGTCTCGCGAACGATTCCGCAGATGCTTCGGACGCTGCGCAGGCTACGCTGTCACTCCACACGAGCAATGGATCGATCCAGATCTTGCATCGCGGCGCGGAACAAGAGTCATCGACACTTGATTCGGTCGAGGCCGAAGTCTTGTAGCGCGAGCCCGGCATTCGTCTTCCGCTGGCTCAGCATTTGCCGGATGATGTTTGCGAGTTTTCTCATCTTGCTTGTCTTCAAACCTTGCAATCTGCTCGTCGGATCGACGATGATCTTGGCGTCGCCTCAGCGATCATACGACCCCATTGCACCGCATCGGAGCTTCTTGATGTCGATCAACTCCCCCCGACTCCTACTCATTTGGATCCTGTTGACCATGGCTGGCATAAATGACCTGGCGAACTCGCAAGCGATCGCGGCCGACATGATCGACGTTTGGATTGGGACGGGGAACGCCAAACTCAGCAAAGGGATCTATCATTGCCAATTGAACACGGAGAAGGGTCAACTCACCGATTCGACCTTGGCCGCCGAAATCTCTGGACCCGGATTCCTGGCCATCCATCCCCAAGGCCACCATCTGTACGCCGTCGGCACTTTGGAAGGTGAGCCGTCGGTTGTCGCCTACAAGCTGGAGAAAAATGGGGATCGGGTCACGTTGGTGCTGGACAATGCTCTGGCGATTGGTGACGGCGGGGCTGCCCACGTGGCGGTTGACGAGACAGGTTCCACCGTTTTGACCGCGCAATATGGCGGCGGTTCAGTTGCCGCGTTCCGGCTCAACCCCGATGGTTCGTTGAAGGAACGCACCGCGTTGATCGATCACGAAGGCGGTTCCGGCGTGGTGCCTGGACGACAAGACGCGTCCCACGCCCACTGGGTTGGCTTCTCACCAGACAATCGTTTTGCGTTTGTCCCCGATCTGGGATTGGACAAAGTGGTGATCTACAAGCATGATCCCGAAACCTCGACGATCACGGCACACGGAAGCGCTCGCGTGCCGGCCGGCGGCGGGCCGCGACACATGAAGTTTCATACCTCGGGAAAATGGGTCTACGTCCTCAATGAGTTGTCTCTCAGCGTCACCGTCTTTGACTACAACGCCGAAACCGCGGCGATGACCCCGAAACAAACCATTCCGACGGTTCCCAAGACGTTGTTGGCGAAGGAACAATTCACGAGCGCCTCGGAGATTCGTGTACATCCGACCGGCCGGTTCGTCTATTCGGGCAACCGCGGCCATGACACCATCACCGCCTTTCGAGTCAATCAAGAGACCGGTGAACTCGCCGTCATCGAACTGGAAAACGTTCGTGGTGCCACGCCAAGAAACTTCAACCTCGATCCATCCGGACATTGGCTCGTGGCGGCCGGCCAAGATTCCAACACGCTCGCCTGCTTCGACGTCGATTCGGGGACGGGAGAGTTGACTTACAACCGCAGCAATGTTTTTGCGCCGGCCCCAATCTGCGTGTTGTTCCAGCATGAATAGCTGGTGGTGCCTTCATCCGCCGCCACGCGTCAGAGCATTTGATCTTTGACTTCGTAGCCATATCCCAAACAGGCAAGACACACTCGCTGGCGCCGTCGTGCTTGGGTCGCTAACTGGAAAGGCCATCCTGGCTACTCTTCGTCGGCTCGGAGCGTGAACGATCCGAAGTGAATTCCCGAAGGCTCGTCGTAAGCGAACGAGCCGGTGGGGGCGAAGAATTTCTCAAACTTCTCGAAGTCGGGCATCTCGTTACGATCGAGCATCGCCACGATCTTGGCTGCGACCGGATTGTTTTCCCCCGCCTGCCTGAGGAACCGTCGCGTGTCGGGCGACTTGGCCAGTTCATACATCTGCCGCATGTAGTCGGCACCCCGCATGAACGAAACCAGGAATGGCTTTTCGCCGTCCAGTTTCCCTCCAAGCTCGCTACTGACCAGTTCGTACTCCGCCACGTTCAACAGTCGAGGCATGGCATCGCTGTTGGCCCGGGTGAATCGAGTCAGCAGCTCACGGCTGTCACTGAAGATGATCCAGTCGTCCAGGACCATCAGCCCCGGCTCCGGCGTCCGCAGACCTTGCGGCATGTTTTGTCGTTGCGGTCGCTTCGGACGGTAGACCACCGTCCCGCCGATCGTTTCCACCTGCAGGTCGTTGGGTCGCCGCTCACGTAACTTGGCGATCACATTCTTCGCTTGCAGTGGATCCTTCAACTCCAACGCATAGGCTTGAGCCTGGCTGTTGATCTTGACCGGTGGTTCAATCCATCCACAGCTGACATAGCGGCCAGTGAGATTCGCCAGCAGTTCATCGCGTACCGAAATGCCTAGTCGTTGTTGCAATGGTTCCTCGAGCAGTCGCTTCAGAGGCTCGGCACCTTGAAACTTCTCAAGCACCTTATCCAGATTGTCGTAGGTGGTTTCGAAGTCCCAATTGATCGACGTGTACGCTGACACGTCCGCGGGAATCCACTTTGGCGGCATCGATTCGCCTCGCTCAGGCCGAATGACGCCAAAGAATCCGTCACGAGGTGGATCGATCAAGACATGGACATGCATGATGCCTTCGAAAACCTCGCCACCGGTAAACGAGCTTCCACCAATCCCACGAATCTTCGATATCCCAAGCTCTTCGATGATAGGCCACACGAGGGCCGCCGCCCCGCCTCGCTTGACCAGTCGCTCGACGAAGTGATAGGGATCGACGAAGATGGTCATTTGAGGTCGCGTGTCCTCCGCGCCGACGCATCGGGACATGACCGATGCAAAATCGGTACGGTCCGCTAGTGATCGCTCGTCGCCTCGATCCAGCCACTTGTCCAGCACCATGGATGCCGTATCGTGGCCAATCCCGAGCACAACAGTATCGGTCCGCTCGAAATACTCGATCTCCGGTCGACCTTGCCGAGGAGGCAGCAGTTTCACCAGCGTGGTGTCCTCAATCTTGGTCGTGCGGCGCACATAGCCGCCGTTGATCACCCGACTCTCGAGTTTCTCCACCAGCCCGAGTAGATCATCCACATTGTCGCCGGCGTCAATGATGAACACGCCCGCGATCGCGTTCTGCTGACGTCGCTTCTGCTCGATGCGGCGACGGATCGCCTCGGGTGAGTCCTCGTCTTCGTCTTCGTTCTCTTGCAGAAGCATCTCCTCTTCGCGTTCGGAGATGTTTCCCGGCATCGCCGCCGCAGCAACCTGACCACTGGGAATCGCCAGCAGTTCGTCGAGCGTGATCCCGGCAGCGGCTCCAAACTGCTCGAACAGCTCGGCCATCGTCTGGTAAACGTCGCTGGCAAGCGGCCTCATCGCTGGATCAGCCAGCATCTTGCCAACCGACGAGTTGGCCATGTCTTCACGCATCTGGTCGGCATCATCCAGGCGGATGTAGGCCAGCGTGTCTTCGGGAAGCAAGTGAGGGGCTCCGGGGACCTCCACTTCCTCGGCGACCGCAGGCATAACCAGAAAACTGACAATCAACGCGAACCGCAGACCATGAAGCGCAAAACCGGCAACAGACTGTCTCATCATTGGCTCAAGGTAGGAGGGGATCTCGAGGGATGCCTCCTTTTTATTCGAACCGAGTCGGCAAGTCTTGGCTGGGTCCCAGGAAAAAGGCGGAACGTCTTCCGCTTTCTTCAGTTAAACTAGTAGAGAGGCGTGCTCAACCGACCCCTCATTCCAAACAAAACTCAATTCCGGCGGCTGATGATGTTTGTTTCCCCCACTCGCCTGTTTGTCTTCTCACTCTGCATCCTGGTTTCCTCGCTCTCGCTCCAGGCCCAACAGACCGGTACTGGTGGAACTGGCGGCACCGGCGGAACTGGTGGGACCGGCGGGACCGGGTCGGCGGCCGGAGGCAGCACGATTGGTGCCCCGACAGCGACCGGTGCTGGCGGAGCGATGACAGCCGAAGCTGCATTTTCCGCCGTCGAACGAGGTGCCTACGGTTGGCTCCACCGGCAACACGGGAACCGGCTTCAGTGAATTGAGCGCGGCCAACCAGGGTGGTGGTGCCGGGGGAGGCCTCGGTGGACTGGGAGGCACACGAGGTTTAGGTGGAGGTGGTCTTGGAGGACTAGGAGGCCTGAGTAGCCTGTTCGGCGGTCTCAACACCCAGCAACAGGGAACCAAGCCGGCGATTCGAACCCGTCTTCGCTCTGCCGTCCTCTACGAGCCGCACCCGCCAGAACGGGTCGCAGCAGATGGGCCGGTCAGCGATTTCAAACTTCGCCTCAACTGGCGACTGCGAGGTGTCCAGGTCACGATGGACGGTCGCAAGGCAATCGCTCACCGGCGTGGTCGAATCGGAGCGGCACCAACGCATGAGTGAAATGCTTCTGCGGTTAGAGCCGGGTGTCCGCGAAATCGACAATCAACTCCGCATCGGAAGCCCGTAGAGAGGCAGTGGGTTTTGAGGGCAGTAGGGCAGTAGGTTAGGAAGGCATGGCGCTGAGCGCCCTGATTCGACCACTAACTTTCTGCCCAACTGCCCAACTGCCCAACTGCCCAACTGCCCAACTGCCCAACTGCCCAACTGCCCAACTGCCCAACTGCCCTACTGCCCAACTGCCCAACTGCCCTAAAAATTCCCTCGGTTGAACTGGATCGGCAGCAATCGATAGAGCCCGTCGGTGAAGACCTGGCGGAGCCAATTGTCCAGACGTGTGATCGGTTTGTCGGGCACGATGATGACATCGCCGTCGCGAACCCAGATCTCGTCGGTCGGCGTCGGTCGCTTTCCATAGACCGCGCCCTGCAGATCGAGCATCGTCGAAATCAAACGCCAGTCTTCGGCTCGTCGCAGCACGACGACTTGACGCATGTTGCCTTCGGGCAGGTGTCCACCGGCCGAGGCAATTGCACCGAGGACCGTCGTCGGTCCCTGCGAGTTCGATGCGATTGGGATTGTTGACTTGTCCGAGGACGTGCACGTAATGAGGTGCCTGCTGGGTCAACGTCGGTTCGGTGACGAGTCCTACGACGATTTCGTCGTAATGGAGATTGACCTCGCGTTTGAGCTGATTCAAAGTCATTCCCTGCACGCAGATCTCACCGATCCCTGGCAAGCGAATCTTGCCGTCGGGCATCACCCGGACCTCGATCGCCTGAGGATTCAAGCCGCTTTGTCCACCGACCGCATTGCGAATGTCATCCGCCAACGTGTTGGTCTTGATCGGTGTCACATCGATCGCCGGTTCTTCGTAGAACTTGGAGTAGAGCGTCGTCGAGCACTTCGCGCAGCTGCGCAACGGTCAAACCGGCGGCATGGACCTCACCGAGCAGCCGAACCGTGATCGTACCGTCAGGCTGAATCGTCAGACCGTTTTCCAGTGTCCCGCGGGCGATGTCTGGATCGGCCAAGGATTCGATCATGACTTCGTCACCGGGTGTCAAACGATAAGCACCCTCTTTCTGTCGACGCGTGATCAGATAGATCACCCGCATCACGTCCCCGGGTCGCAATCGATATTCACTGAGGTGAGCAAAGCGAGCGGGACCGGCATAACCACCGGGCCCATAGGCGTTGAAGGGCATCGGCTTGATGTCGCTCCAACGAGATTCGCCGCCAGCCACAGGAACAGTCGACTCCCATCATGCACGGCTGACACGCGCCGAGGCAGGGATAGCCTCCCGGAATATTCCGACAGGCACAATCGGCTGCCGTGGTTGCCTCGGTCTGGTCAGGCAATGCCTCTTGAGCCCGCACGATCGCCGTCATGCATAAGTGCATCCATGCGATGCAGGCCAAGGCCGTGACAAGTCGAGAGGTCGTTGCGAATCTCATGCTCTTGGTTCCGAAGGAATCGTGTCTCGCGCGTTCAACGCGTTGCCAAGGCTGACTGGTCGATCGATATCCCATTACCAGACCCGCTTGAGTGAACGGAAGAATCGTCGAATCATGCCGGGCTGTTCTGCTTGGTTGTCGTCCGATGCTTGGATGGATGCGACAGAATCTTGCTCCGCAGCTTTGACGCCCTTGGCCGCAATCGTCGTACTGACGGGCCTGGCCTGAATGGATCCATCGTTCTTCTCAATCGGAATGACCGATTGCGAGATTGCCGCGAACTCCTGATGGCGAAAGTTCGACGATCTCGGGAACTTGAATCTCTGAGCCGGCTGCCGGTGCTGTCGCATCGACTTCGCCAACACGCCCCGGCGCACCGGATTGACCTGCCGCGAGTCGTGAGGGACCGCTGAGTTGACTTTCAATTTGGGCCAGCAGTTGTGCAGCCTGGTCGTGCTGACCTGAGCGTCGCAGAACCTGAGCCAATGCACTGGCGGTCGTCGGATCGTTCTCGATCGCAAGCGAGTGCTCCAGCGCCCAGCGTGCTTCGGCAAGCAATCCGAGGTCGGCCAGATGCATCCCGAGTCGTGAGGCAAGACTCGCGTTGCCAGGCTGTCCTTGCAATGCGGCTCGGCGCAGACAGAGCGCCGTGGCGCTTGGAAGTGTCTTCGCATCCGCTCGACCAAGTTGGATTGCGGCCAATAGATCCATTCCCTGGGCTGCTTCGAAACTCTGCCGAGCGATCGGTGCCAACAGAACTCGGGCATGATCCAAATAACGGTCCGACGCATCGGTTGCCGTCAGGCCTACCAGCGACTCATCATCCAAAACGTCGGTCTGATGCGACATCGCCATCCGTTGAATGGCCTCCCCATCCACGGGACCGTAAACCCCGGAGAAGTCTCGAGCTTCGCGAATCGCATCGCGTGCGGCTTGCAGGTCTCGCAGTGACGTCGCCGCGACCGTTTCACCACGCTCACGCGCCGCAAGATCGACCGACTCGGCAGCCCACCGCACGGCATTCCAGGCGGAGGTTTCAGCGGACAGCCAAGCCCCAACCTCGAATTCGCGAGTCGCCTGTCCCACCAATCGCCGGGCCACCTCCGCGGCCGCCGAAGACGACGTGGAACGTAGCCAGCGAGCCGGAGCCATGTCGTCCTTTGTCTTCGCCTCCGGGTCGGTGAACCATGACTCGACCAGCTGATCGAACTCGGCCGAACACGGTTGTACCTGCGGCGCGGTGGCGGTCGGTCTTGACACCCTCTGTCCGGGTCGCTCCAGCGCGCCAGGTGACCGACGGGAGTCGTTTGGGGACCAGCGTTTGAGTGACGACGGCGCGTTCGGCTTGTCCCCACGGCTGTTCCGCACTCAATGGTGACGCCAAGGGCGCTGCCGTGATCAGCGAAGCAAGCCACAGCGAGCACCGACGCGACGGTCGTTTTGTAGCAATTGAATCAAGCATGCTCACGCTTTCGTTTCCGCATCCGCGGGTCCGTAACGATGGGTCTACGTCCTACAAATCGGACCATCGCCTCAACGATCACTGCTAAACCCAACCAGGATCTTCGTTGCGAACCATCCCGCGGCGAACCATCCGTCAGAACCGGCAAAGCTTCCCAAGCACAAAGTCCAACCCCGTGCAATTGCTTGCATTTGCGACTCGAGCGCTTTTCGAATCGACGTGGGTCGGGAAAAAGGGGTCCGACCGCCTACATCAAAAGCACAAATGCTCAGCGAGAATTCGCCGCGAATCGGGTCAGCGGGTTGCGATCTCGGCCCGCTCCTGCCAGAAATCGCGGGCGGCTCGCACATAGGGGACATGACGCTGCAACTCGGCCGGCGGCAGCTTCTTGAGACGTTCCTCGTACTCGCTCAGCCAGCCTTGAAAGAATTCGACGCTTGCCTGGGTGACACGCGGGCCGGAAGGGAATTCGATGTACCACGGGGCACTCATCGCCGCGCGAAAGTGATCTTCGTACAGCGTCACCACGCGGATCGTGACCCATCCACTCTCCTTGGCGTGAATCGGCGGGATCACGCCGCCCGCCTTGGCAAATTCGTCCAGCCGCGCGCTGTAGTGCACGCGATTGTTGTGGATCACCTCGAGGTAATCGACCGGATCACGCACGGCCAAGATTCAACTCCGGCTGCAGCACCAGCACTTCTTGATCGCCACCTTGAAAGACATGACCAGGAATCTCGCCGGCCAGCTTGGGACAGAGCAGCGGACCGTTGGTGGCGATGCTTTGCCCTTGCCAGGCGGCCTCCCACCACGCCTCCGACGGAGGCGACCGGCGCGACATCCAGCGGGGAATCGGAATCGTCTCGCGTCGAGGATGCGGCGACGTAAAGCCGGTTGTAACCGACGGGCGTGTCGCCGGACTCATGTCCGCTTCCGGCAAGTGGTGGAATCCGCAGTCCGGCCTCCAACATGTTCCAGTAGATCCGCTCGGCCCAGCGACCCAAGACCTTTCCGTCGCCAACCGTCGGCCCCTGTGGTCCCCGGCCATCGCGGACCGAAGCCACCTTTCGATCCAGTCGCAACCAGTCGCCCAGAATGAAGATGCCATCGACCCGCTCGCTTGCCAGCCAAACGGGCAGCGGCCAGGCAAACGGATTCTCCACCGCGACGCGTGAGCCCTCGACTTGATCACTGGCAACCAACCACTCGACCGGTAGCTTCCGCACGCTCTGCTGATCGAGTGCCTCGTCGATGCCGTAGACGATCAATCCGTCTGAATGAAACGCATCTTCGCGAATCCAGATCGGATCATGCCCAATCGGATGCTTGGCGTCGCGTCCCGGGATGGGCTTCGCCTCGATATGGCCGAGCCCTGCGGCGACGTGCAGGTCCTCCGACGCCATGCGAAGCGGCAAGCTGGCCGACGAAGGGGCGACACAGCAATCGCCGCTGATCCACCCCTTTTCCAACATGTCAATCATACGCGGCAAGTCGACCTTGTGGGCATCAAGACTGGTACGCTCCAGCGCGAACGAGCCGCTGATGATGCGATACTCCGGCCCACGAATCATACGAAACTGATAGGCGGCCTCCGGCAGTGACAGCTCCAAGTCCCCATCGAGCACCACGCCAATTCCAGCCGGAACCGCCTTGCGGACCGGCACGATACGCGTCGGAGCATCGGCCCGAAACAGCTCAAAGCGAGTGATCGTTGGCTCACCCTCCGATTCATCCCGAGCCGTCACGGTGAGGGAACCACCGGCTCCCAGAACCAAGCGACCGGAGGGGACCAGGAACAGGATCAAGCCAAGGCACAAACAACGCATCGCGGGCCAGAAATTCGTGGAGGAACGAGCAGCAGGTGCAAGTTTTATCGAAGGCACCGACCACACGTCAAAGGCAACCCGATCCACTCACCACTCACCACTCACCACTCACCACTCGCCACTCGCCACTCGCCACTCGCCACTCGCCACTCGCCACTCGCACCCACTCGCCACTCGCAACTCGCCACTCGCAACTCGCAACTCGCAACTCGCAACTCGCAACTCGCAACTCGCAACTCGCAACTCGCCACTCACCCCAGCGTCGTGCGGTCCTGGACCGCCCCGAACAGGCGAAGTCGGGGCGAGCAGGCTGTCCTTGAGTGACGGATTCGAACCAGTCGAACGGATCACGACAACTGTCGCGTCATCATCGGAAAGATTACTGGCGTCCTCGTTTTGAACCGCTGCAATCAGCTGTGGAATCAGCGTCGCCGGATCGGACGAATCCAGCGTCTCAACGAGCGACAGAAGGCCAGCGGTTCCGAGCAAGCTTCCATCTGGTCTGAGCGATTCGCTGAACGCGTCACTGAACAGCAGCAACAATTCGCCTGGGTGCCAATGCAAGATCGATCTGACTGTAGTCGGCATCGTCGATCACACCGAGCGGAAAGTCGCCTGCACGTCGAGTTGCCGTTTGTTGAGAAAGTGCCGCCCATTGGCCATCCCGCTGCAAGTACAACGGATCTGGATGACCGGCGTTGCAGAGGGTAAGTCGACCGGTTGGCGAAAAGTAGGAACAGACCAGGGCAGTTGCAAAACGATGGTCCTTTTCCGATTCCGCGAATTGCTGGTTCATGGCCCGCACAAACTTTGTTTGCTGAATAATGTTCACATTGCGCCGCATCAATTCGCGAAGTCCGATCGCCGACTTCGAAGCATCGGCACCGTGTCCACTGACGTCCGCCAAAAGCAGTCGAGTGATCCTGCCCGATGCGCAGGAGGACACGTAATAGACATCGCCACCGCCACGAGCTCGTTGATGCGGTTCACTGAAGATCCAAGCTTCCAGGCCAGGCATCTCAAGATGACGATTGGCTTTCTGGTTGCCGCCCCAGACCTCCATGCACTGCATTCGTTCGGTTGGCGGAGCGACGTAGCTCGGTCGACGAGCTTCTTCGTTGATAACTTGTGTTTGCATCACTCTTGCCGTTCCGGATTTCAATTCGGCTCCTCTCGAACGTTCAAAAGGTCTTTGAGCCACTTTCCAACGGGTCAGTGTACACGGGAGACAATGTTCGCGTTCTAGTGGCTGGATTCGTGGACCTCAGGGCTTAGCCGTGGGCTCGAAAGATGCCCTTAAGCTCCGCGAAGGCCCACGGCTAGCGCCTGAGGTTCACCAAGAGAAGGCCCACGGCTAGGCCGTCCCAGAGGGTCGAGCCTTGAGGAAGAGACCCACGGCTAGCGCCTGAGGTTCACCGAAAGAAGGCCTAGGGCTAGCTGCTGAGGTTCACCAATAGGTTGCCTTGGGCGCCGATCGGTCGTCGCTTGCTTCGACTATGCTGGATGCCAGCACAATGCCACTTCCGTTGGACTGTTTCGCTTGATGGATTGATCCGCCGCTGTCCCGTTCATTCAGATTACCAGAGCGAATGCCCCAGGCTCATCCGTCGCAATTCGAACCGCCCGACCCTGGCGACGCGCGTGAACGCAGTGGCGCGATCGTCTATTGGGCGAAGCTTTTGGAACAGCACCAAGGAACCTGCCTGCTGGTTGCGATCCTGCTGACGCTGCTGATGTCGGCCTGGCTACCGGGTCTACGTTTCGATACGAGCCCCAACGCGACCTTTGTCTCGGACAACCAGGTGTCAAGAGACCTGGACCGTCTACATGCCACCTTCGGGCCTGACGACAACGACATCGTGGTCATGCTCACCGGCGAGTCCCTTTTGGAACCAGCGTCCTTGACGGCGATGCGCACGCTTCGGGATCAAGTGCGTGCCATCCCGCAGGTTGAGTCCGTTTCGAGCATTCTCGACTTGAACAAGCCCGGCCGAATCACTCCGTTGATCCCGAGATACGTCGCCGACTCGTTTACTTCTGCTCAACTCCTCCGCGATCTGACAAACCATCCGCTTGCCTCCAACCAGATGGTTTCCAAGGACGGCAGCGTCGTGGTCATGTTAGTGCGAATGCGAGGCGAATCCTTAGTCTGTCGCCTCCATTGCGAGTGTCCTCGAGAAGATCCGTCAGCAGTCGCGTGAATTCGAGATCGCGACGTCGTCGCAGGTACGCATGGCAGGTCACCCGGCAATTCGCGCGGATGTGTTGGTCACTCTACAGCAAGCGATGCTGATCGGCTGCACGGCGGCGGTCATCGTCTCCTTCTTGGTTGCGCTGATGCTGTTTCAGCGATTGGCCCCTGTCTTAGTCGCAGTATCCGCACCGGCAATTGGTTGCATCTGGACGTTTGGATTGATTGCCTGGGCCGGGGCAGACGTCGGTGGTCTGCTAACGGCGCTCCCCAACCTTGTTTTCGTCGTGGGCTTAACCGATGCAGTACATGTTGTCTTGGAATATCAGCGTCAATTGCGAATGGGCAAGACTCAACGTGGATCGGTTGTTCAGTCACTGCTTGACGTGGGGCCGGCCTGTTTTCTCACGTCGCTGACAACGTTTATCGGCTTTGGTTCCCTTGCACTCTCCAAGACTGCAAGTGTTCAACAGTTTGGATTCTGGGCAGCGGTCGGCACCACACTGGCCTTGTTCGCCGTCGTCTTTACGCTGCCAATTATTCTGCTCGGCGTGCCCGTCGAGTGGATGAAGGATCGACACACCCAGCACGATCGCCTGCGTTCTTTGGTGACGCGATTGGTTTCACCAACTCTGCGTCGGCCAGGGCTGACCACGGCGGTCGCGGTTTGCCTCACGCTGCTCTTGCTCTATCCTGCGCTCGCCCAACAGCCCGACATCATCTGGACCGAGGCGATACCGGATGACTCGTCATCGGTGGTCGCAATGCAACAGGCCGACGACGAGTATCGGTGGTGCATTGGCTGCGTACGTGATGATCACTTGGCCCGAAGACGAGTCATTTCCCAGTCAGTCGATCTTGGCTGCCGCGGCGCAGACGCAGGCGATACTGCGAGATTCACCAGAGTTCAATGCCGAGTTTTCGATTTTGAACCTGCTGGCTGTTGCACCTGGACAAGGGATACATGAGAAGTACCGCATCATCAACCAGGCGTCTACGAACAAGCTGGACCGGGTGCTCCGAACAAAGAATCGATCGCTGCTTGTCAGTGCCAGAGTGCCCAATGATGGGGCGTTCGCGTTGAACCAGCGTCTGCGATTCGTCGAGAGGCGACTCGATGACCTGGCCGATCAATTTCCCGGATTCGAGTTCACGCTGACAGGAACCGTGGTTGCGGCTTCCAAGAACATGAACGCCATCATTGTTGACCTGGCGCGGAGTCTCGCAATCGCAGCCGCGCTGATCTTCGTGGTGTTGACGATCGCCTTTCGGTCGCTGACCATCGGCTGCCTGAGTGTCATTCCAAACGTTCTCCCGCTGCTCGTCGCTGCATCGAGCCTGCATTTACTCGGCCTTCCACTTCAAATCACCGCGGCAGTGACGTTTTCGCTTTGCCTTGGGCTCGCTGTCGACGACACCATCCATGTGCTGATGCGCTTTCGTGCGGTGCAGGTGCACGAACCCAATCCGCTACGGGCGATGGAGCAAGCCCTCTCCCAAGTAGGCCCGGCGCTGGTGGTCACGACCCTCATCTTGCTGGGAGGATTCGTGGCGCTGTCGACAAGTCCTCTGCCGAGCATTCGTCTGTTCTCGATTCTCAGCGCGGCGATCCTGGTCGCGGCATTGGTGGGAGACCTGGTGCTGTTTCCCGCCATGTTGGTATTCGGCACACGAAAACCAAAGCAACCGGGAGAAATGGAGTCTCAAGAAGTAGCGTCCGGCTAGACAGCCAACGTACGTCGGCCTTTCCAGGCTGACCCTTCTTCCCGAGCAATGGTCCGTCAGACTTGGGTCGGCAAAAAGGGGTCCGACACCAAAAGCCGGAACGGCCCTTCGGGTGCTTTGCACTTTTGGTGTCGGACCCCTTTTTCCCGACCCCGGCAAGCACGCTATCGTCCGGGCGCTACGTGACCAAGACTCTCTTCGCAAGCATCAAACTGCTTGCTCAACATTTCAATTCGCGCTACCTCGTCGCTGCTGAGCTCGCGTCCTTCGGTTTCCGCTTGAACACCAATGCTTTCGATCTCGTCGAGAATCGCTGACTCTCTCCGCTTGGCGTCATCTTCAGTTGATTGAGACATTTGAGTTGAACCTCCTGCACCGGTTGGAACCGACCATGTCGCGCGTCAACTTCATGATCCGGCGACGGAGCCCCGATGTCAACGAAAATCAGCTCTTCCCAACGAGAGTATTCTCAGGAAATCATCGTCGCCGATCGCTCCACCTGCGCTGCGACAGGACAAACGGAGCGTTCATTGCCGGGTCTACTTTGCCCAATCCGGCGTCCCAAACCAGTCATCCATTTCCTTCACGAAGGGGGCAACGACGTCGAGTGGCTCGAGGATGTGACCGCGGTCACCTGATTCAACGATCCAGGTGTCGAGCGCGGAACGGAGTCGAATGAGTGCTACCTGATGCTCCGCTCTTGTAGAACCGGCAAGATTCTGAATCTCGTGCGGATCGCTTTGCGTGTCAAAAAGCATTTCATCGGGAAAGGGCTGCATCAATTCCAATGCCGGCCCGCTGAGCTTTCCTTCGGCTTTTAGCTTCCGCATCAGCGGTTTCACCAGAAAGCACTTCTCCTTGTAGCGGTTGAGGGTCTCAAACCCGGCACCCGGCGTATAGTTCCTGACGTAGTGGTAACGGTCATCGTGAACCGATCGCATCCTCACCACGGTTTCATCAATCCGGTCGCGCGCGGCGAACGCAAAGTGGCGAGGTGGATCGGCTTCCTTTCCTAAGAAGACGCGGCTTTGCATCCCCAGCGGTCGTTCGATACCGGCCATTGCCAGTGTTGTCGCCGTCAGATCAAGCAGACTGACCACACGATCGCTTACCGTGCCAGGCCGTTCATGCTCAGCCAGTCTCGGAAAGTTTTTCGCATCACGAACAATGATGGGAACGCGTAGGCCTTGATCGAAAGGCCAATGAATTCCGCGGGCTGTCAGCCGCCCATTGTCGGAGAAGAAGATGACGATCGTGTCGTCATCCAGACCGTCGGCTTTGAGTCTCGCCAGAATCTTGCCGACACGTACGTCGGCTCCGCTAACGGAATTCAAATAGCGAGCCCACTCCTGCCGAACGATTGGGTGGTCCGGGTAGTAAGGCGGTGGCGTGACGTTGTCTTCGGTGGCGATTTGCGGATGCCACTCTTCACCGACCCAGGGCACACGCTCCTTTTCCGCCGATTTGCGGTCGTAAATGTCATACTCCGCCTCGGGAAGATTGATCTGAGCAAAGAACGGTTGATGTGACTTCAGGTCGTCCCACTGCCCTGTGTCGAAGAGCTCACCTTCGTTCACGAAATTGAGATCGAGCTTTCCGGTGCCCATCACTTCTTGTCCCAGATACTTGATGTTGGCACTGAAGTAACCGACATCTTTCAGCCGATGCGTGAGCGGTCGAATGCCGGGTGGCAATTTGAAATCATCGTCGCGATGTGACCGCATGTTGTGTGTGTCAGTCGTCGTCTGATACATGCCCAACATGAAGCAGGATCGACTTGGTGCGCAAACGGGCGACGTTGAAAAGGCATTGGTGTATCGAATCCCGTCTGCCGCAAGCGCGTCCAGATGCGGGGTCGCGACGTTCTGCTGACCGTAGCACCCAAGATCGTTAGAGAAGTTTTCACCAACGATCCAGAGGATATTGGGGCGCATGCCTTCGGCACTTGCGGACGACGCCGCGATCACCACAAGCAGCACAGCCCACAACCTCGATCGGAACAGATGTCTCACTGAATTTCCTCAACAATACGAAACGCGGATCTTAAACGAAGACGGCGATGAATCGCCCTCCAATGATTCGGCCTTGAATTTCGAGGCACCGCCGCCGTCACTTTGTAACAACCTCGAGATCCGGACGCAGTGCCTCCAGTTTCGACACGCCCGGATCATTCGCAGAATTCATGCGCAGCGCGACGAATTCGAGACTGTCGACCTCCGCGAGACGAACGATGGTCTCTTCGCACTGCGCCGAGTGGATCTCGAGATCCTTGAGACAAGGAAAGTCCCTTAGCAAATCGATCTCTTGCGGACTGAATGTGATCGGCAACGGCTTGTACAAGTCGTGGGCCAGGACCAGTTCACGGACGTCACCGTAATTCCAACGACCAGTCCATCGCGCCATAGCGACCGCGAACATATCAAACTGATCTCGATACAGAAGGGTTCCATCGGCCTTCAACAAATTGATCGCGGTTTCCTGCCGGCGTGCCCGATTGACTCGCCAAGCGAGCCATCCGAGCGAAATGTACAACACCGTCGACACGATCAATAGCGACCGCAGGCTAAACCGGAAGAATCGACGTTTTCCCTGACTTGACATGGCTTGAGTGTAAGTGGCCGGCGATCGAGAGACAACTTCTGCTATGCCACGGTGCCGTCCGGTTTCCCTTCAATGCTCGACCGCCAATCCCTGCAGTTGTCGAGGTCAGTCCGTGGGATCGCCAATGGCTTTGCTGATGACACTTGTTGAGGCACCCATTGCGAAAATCAAGGGAAAAAGATGCGCCATCATCTTCAGGAACGCTCCGCGACCTTCCGTTATGCTTTCCGCAATCAACGGCAGTACAAAAGACGCAAGCATCGCCGCCGCCCAGATCGCGGCATTGATCGCGATAAGCTTCTTCTTCTCGGATTTCTTCAAAGCGCTACGATGTTCTGAAGTTGGAAATATCCACGGCGTTAATAACGACAGCCGCCGAAACAACCAGCAAGCAACCGCCCGCGACTACGGCTACAAGTGAAACGCAGAAGCCCAAGACGAGACAATTCTGAATGGCAGTGCGTTCAGGTTCGACTTTCCAGAGAGAGTGATTTTGCATTCAATGACCATTGTAATGCAACCGCGTCAAAGCTGTACGATCTTTTAGGAAGGCGGGGTATCAAGCGGCTCAACGCTGACGACCAACTTCAACAGTTCCACGGGGTCGCCAAACTGCGTGTAGAGAGCCACATCGGCGGCGTCGCGACCGTAAGCGATCGACACACGAGCGCCATGTAAGTTGCTTTGCGTGGGGTCAAACGTGTACCACCGGCCACCGACATAGGCCTCGAACCAGGCATGAAGATCCATGGGCTCGAGCTTCTCTAAGTACCCCACCACCATGCGAGCCGGGATGGCCAATGCGCGACAGAGAGCGATGCCCAAATGCGCCATGTCTCGGCACACGGCTTCGGAGTGTTCATTGACTTCCGTCGCACTGATGATCTCCTGACCGCTTCCTGGCACGTATCGCAAGGCTCCGCGCACATAGCGAACGATCGTCGCACACTGGTCGTAGCCAGGCCTGCATCCCTCGACAATCGACGCGGCCATCTCCGTGAACCGATCGGATTCGCAGTATCGACTCGGAAGCAAAAACGGAAGCGTATCGGTCGGTAATTGCTGGACCTCCACGAATGGAGCACCGGGGGCCGAATCGGCGGAATCGGCCGCTTGAATGTCAGCGGAAGTACGAATCGAAAACGGACCAACTGGCGCCACCAGACGCTGACACAGGTTTCCAAACGGGTCGGTGAACTCAACCGCTGGCACGCTGGGGACCAGCATGTACTGTTCACGAGCGACCCATTGCTGCATGCCGCTTCGAGGACGCAACATCAACAAGAACGGTGTCGCGACTGAAATTTCGAATTCGAGCGAGCAAGAGGTGCGCACCCACATAAACAGCTACTTTGTAAGTCAGACCCGCCGAGCGAACGTTGATCAAGACACACTGTAGTCTAGTCGATTCGGCACTTGCGAGTTTCACGCGGAATCGGATGACGAAAAGGGGTCAGACACGAATGTCACGGGCTTTGAACCTCGGGCGCTAGCCGTGGGCGAAGAAAACGTCGTTAGGATGCGGCGAAGGCCCACGGCTAGCGCCCGAGGTTCACTGAGACAACCTAAGTTCGTGCCATTCGGGTCAGACACCAAAAACCGGAACGGGCCGAAGGGTGCTTCGCATTCTTGGTGTCTGACCCCTTTTCGCCGATCTGACCCCATATCGACGATCGACGTCACCCCCATTTTTAGATTCAACGCTGCACTGGCAACGGCTTGACGGTTGCAGACAATCCAATCGGGATAGCAATAGGGGCCCACTTCCAGGTAACCTGCCAAAAGCCGTCGTAAGTGCAGTTGAAAGGATTCGGATGCGTCTCGGCTTCATTCTATCGATTATTCTCGCAGCATCGAACTGTGCTGCAGAACAACCGCTCCTCGACACAGCCGACGACCAATCGTTCACGGAAACGGTTGGGTGTTGCGACATTGACGAAGCAGAATTAGAGCTGGCGCTGTTCAAGAACCAGGCGCTGCAAAGCGTCGGTGTTTCTGCTGGTTGGATGGCAGATATTGGCGACGGTGGATTGAGTGGTAGCTACTTGGACACATCGATCGGGACCGGAATCCCGCTGGGGAGTCTGGACAACCTTCTCGGCGTGAAACCCAGATTTCGAATCGACTGGATTGATGCCAAACCGACCATTGATATTCCCAGTGAGCTCTACGAGTTCGAGCTTCAATTGCTCTATCGACGTGTGTTCAGCGATCGATTGACCGCGATCGGAATCGTTAGCCCCTCGATTCGAAGTGATCTGACCACCAGCGACCATGCATTTCGCATGTTTGCGTTGGCGCTATGCAATTGGGAGTGGAAACCCGATCGACTGACCGTGTCAGGCGGCGCTGTGTACCTAGGTTGGTCTGGCATTCCCGTTTTGCCAGTGGTCGGGCTGACTTGGACGCCGAACCGCGCCTCCAAACTTGAACTTCGCTTTCCCAGCTCCAAGCTTTCGTACCGATTGGCGAAGGACGGGGGACGCAGCGAGAAGTGGACCTATCTGACCGCCGGTATTGGCGGGAACACATGGGCTGTCACGAGAGAATCAAACTTACCCGATCAACTTTCGTTACGTGACTTCAGGTTGATGTGGGGAATCGAAAAGCTCGTCGACGGCGGTGGCGGCTGGCTCGCGGAGACCGGTTTTGCGTTCGCGCGCCGACTTGAATACGCTAACGATGACACAGAGCTCGATCTCGGAACCGGATTCTTGCTGACAGCGGGCTGGCGTTACTAGTGCAGCGTCAGCATTCCAGCCATGTATGAGGAAAACCAGACACCGCTTCCACACCATGACGGCAGCGTCGTATTTGCGCAGCAGTTGGCGGAGCTTGGGCGTTTGGAATTGGCGACGCCTGCGCCGCCCGTCACTCCCGAAAGCGTCTTACGCTGGGCGGATCGTGCGAGAATGCCTCACGTGGCCGCAATTTGCCGGCGACTGCTCTTGCCTGGCAGCGAGCTGCGAGGCGCCGACGCACCTGCGGGCGCTCGTCGAACTAGCCGCTGCGGGAGAGTCATGCCTGCTGTGCCTCAATCATCGCTCGACGCTCGATGCACCGACACTCTTTACGTTGCTAGAGGATCAGTCCGATCCGCAACTGTTTGATCGAATCATCTGGATTGCCGGCCGTAAGCTCGAAGAAGACGTCGGTATGACGAGTGTGCTGGTACAGAGTGTCAACCGCGTCGTGGTATCACCGAGCACTTGGTTCACCGACGATCGAAGCGATGAGGAGTTGCGTCAGGGCAGGTTGGTGAATGTGGCGGCCGAGCGCGCCGTCGCCGGCCTCCGCGACCAGGGCTGGGTCTTCGCGCTCTTTCCCGCTGGAACCCGCACCCGCCTCGACGACCCGTCGACACGCAAGGCGATCGAACAGGTCCAGGGCTATCTTCACCTGTTCGATCATCTATTGCTAGGCAACATCGATGGTTGCACGATGCCGGTCAGCCGCGATCATGACTTGACGCACGAATCTCCCCAACTCGATCGGATCATCTTCACCTTTGGCCCCGTTCGGCGTAGCCGAGAATGGATCAGCGAGGCGGCCAGCCGGTATCCCGATCTTGACCCCCGCGCCGCGCTGGCACAAGCGATCACGACCGACATGGAGGCCTTGTCTCCCAATCGACCCAACGGTTGAGGCGACGGCATCGCCCGTCGCTCAAGCTATTCGGAGGATGCTTCGTCGTCCGACTTATCGGTCGCGGACGTCGATGCATCGTCGGAGACATTCTCATCCGTCGCCGCCGCTTCCGTCTCGGTCTTTTCGGCTGCGGCCTGCTCGTTGAGATAACGCTGCAAGGCCGCGTCGATTTCACGGAGGCCCTGGTTGTGCTCAACCGCCAAGCGTTGCCACTTGATTGCTTCATCGAGATCGCCCAGTTCGTAATGGCAACGAGCGAGGGTATCCAAGATCATCGCGTCCTTGTCGTCACGAATCTCGGAAGCTCTTGTAGCGGCCTTGAGTGCCAGCTCTAGATCCGCGGATTTACCACTCGTTGCCGTTGTCCAGGCAATTTCGTTCAGGGCCTGTGCGTCATTCCAGGCATCTTCGACCAACTCCGCGCGTACCGCCGACGCTTCCTCATCGCGCCCGGCGCTCTCGAGCAGCTTGAGACGATACTTCAGCAGTCCCGTCGACTTTCCTGTTTCAGCTTCGACTTGCTCGAGCATCTCCAGGGCACCGTTCCAGTCACCCGATCGCGCAAACTGAGCAATCTTCACAGAAATCTCTTTCAGGCGTTCCTGCTGCTTGAATTCCTCGATCGCTGCTTCGCGATCCCAACTGCCCTCAACAATTTGTTTCAGTGGCTCATCGATGCGACCAGGATGTCCAATCCATTCCACGACCCCATCCCGGCCCACCACAAACGCACACGGAATCCCGTTTTGACCGGCAGCCCGCATGTAAGCGCTGTTGGTCCAACCGCCATCATCGATGGCGAGTCGATACTGAATCACGTCCTCCCAAGGTCTGCCATCCGGCGATGCGGCCTTGAGGAACGATGCAACCTTCGACTCCGTCTCGCTCGTGACACCAATGAACGCGACCTCGTCTGCGTATTCATGTTGCAGCTCGCTAATGTGAGGCATGCCAACACGACAGGGACCGCACCAGGTCGCCCAGAATTCGACGACGTGCACTTTGTCGCCCGTCAACGTTTCGTCCACCGGATCGCCCTTGACCCACTTGGCAAGGTGCAGCCCGGGATTGGCGTCACCGATGCCCAGTTTGACCGGAGGCGGTTTCAACTCAGGTTTCGGCTCCGTCTGATCCTTAGGCAAGCTGGGAACCGTCGCGGTGTCATCCAAACCCGACGACGAGTCGAAACTCCCCGCACCGTCCGCTGCCCCCGTCCGCAGCGGTGCGGTTCCCTTTTCGAAATCGCGGCTGGCAAGATCTTGCTCCCCGATGCGGTCGCAACCAGAGGGCAACAGCAATGTCGCGAGGGCAATGCTGACAAACATGAATCGAGTTCTAAGCTGACCTGAGGCATGACGCCCAATCGAACCTGATGATCCCATGACACCGTGCCTCCGGAGTTGAATGATTCGGAATTTCGCCGTTGCGATATTTCCGATCGTATCGTCCGGATGGTCCAAGAGCAAATTTGCGCCGCGAACGGGCGCCGGCTTCCGAAGGGAGGCCCAAATGCTCGAGGGCTGCTGGAAAGTGTCAGCCCATGAACATTTGTACGGCTGGCTCTTTAGGACAAGGTTAGCGCGCATTTCAAACGCGCGTCGGTCAGGCTCGGCCTGATGATGCCGTGCAAGCGGCACGCGGAGCGCCGTGCAACAATCACCAATTGAGTGGGCCGCACATGTCGGCTCACGCGACGCCAACAAGAATTTCGAGCTCAATCCCGCACAAGGACCGACAGATCGGCCGAAGGCACGTCGACCGTTGGCTGCACGTCCTTGCCCTGATACTCGCACTGATACCAACGACGATAAGCCTCGTTGGCAGCCCGCTGTGCATCGTTGAGTGTAATAACAGCAGCTGCATAGGCAGCTGCTTCTATGCGAACAGTTGACTGGGCATCGGGCTGCACTTGCTGGAAAGATGCAAGTATGTGCCATCTCATCGCTACCTGATCAGCTCTCGGAGTAGCAAACGAGACCATAGGAACAATGCTCCAAGCAACAACGAAACAAGCAATGAGTCTAAAACCCGTTTGTGAAAGGTGATACTTCGCACGATCTGGCCCCTCTTCCATGAGTCGCATCGTTAGCTCCGCAATTCGTGCTCCGGACGATCTTCGCCGATTTCTATGAAGTCACTTCTGATGGAGACGAATTCCTCGAACAAAGTCGATTTCCTCATTCGTCAGTGTGATTCCATCGACTGTTGGGCCCATCGTAGTTGAGAGAATTTTGGCGCTTGCGAGAACTGCTCCGAATAGGATGACGGAAGCTACTGTCGTGATCACAGCGAGTTGCAGCGGCTTTCGCTCTGCGGGACCGCCAAGATGCATGTGGGGCCCGGCAATCGATTGCTGTGCGAGCTCCTTTCGAATCGTCTTCACTTCCGTGGCGGCACCCGTTTCGATCAGACGGCGCTTCCACTCTCCAAACAGCACAAAACTCTCGGGACTGTTGTGCGCTCCGAAGTAGAACGCGCGACGCTTGAAATACTTCTTCGCATAGCCGTTGGCGTCCGGCTTATCGGGATAGGTAAGTTCCAGATGGTCGACTGAAGAAGTGCTCATGTCCCTGTTTGTCCCGCGTCATGTGTGAACGAACCATAGAACGAGCATTTTTGCGCGTCGGAACCGGCGCCGCCACAGAGTGTACGCAAGTACAGTCCTCCTATTCACCTGGGTCATGCTCAGGTGCGGCCGCCGAGAGCAAGCCGAGAGAAGATGGCGAACCACCGCAACTGGCGAACGAGCGATGCATAGGCACTCTTACCTCGGATCGGCGAAATTTCCGGATGGAAAGCTGCCCGTAGCCGAGCCTCTCCGAGGCTCGGATTGTCGCGGCAAAGCCGCGTTGAATGACGGTCTCGGAGAGGCTGTGAAGATATTGGGCTTTCTACTGTAGGTCCGCCTTTCCAAGGCGGACGCCCGCAGCTTTGCTGCGTTTTTTGCGAGTCTCGGAGAGACTCGCCTACAGTAATGCGCCGCGGTTCAATTTGTTCACAGTCTCGGAGAGACCGACCTACAGCAAAATGGCGCTGTCCAGCTGCCAAGACCGTTCCAAGATTGCTGGTCTCGAGCAGTCTTCGTTTAGACGGTAGACGAGGACCGGATGGCATTGCACCGAAGTCTGCGCGATCCGACAAAGACGATCACGCTGGGCCGATAAGAGATGAGAATCGGGGGTGTGTGAGTGCCCCGATCACACACCCCCGATCTCGTCACCCTGGACATTTTATCGAGCGATCGAAAAGGTTCCTGCTGAAGTATTTATGTCGCCGCGCGGTATTCGTGATACTGCGCTCACGCGGGAGAAAGACGAGCAAAAAAATTGTTGATATTGATGATTACTGCGCTGGCCGCCATCAATTACTGCGCGTGACTTCGACTCGATTCGAGCGATTCGCAGCTGACACGCGATTGTCGGACCAACGATTCGGGCTTCCGCCTACAAGCATGACGCACCAGTTCTGAGGTTGCGCTGTTTGCTTCCTTTCGGGCCGAAGGCCCAGCCATTTACCTAGCCCGGCCCATCGGGCTAGATAAACGGACGGGGCGTTGCCCCAAAATCAAAAAGCGCAACATCAAAACGCGCCAGCGAGTGTGTTTCCGATTTTCAACCGTTTGGCGGACGTGAGATTGCGCAGATTCCTGGGACACACTCGCTTGCGCGTCGTGCTTGTATGAATTCGCACAACGCCAGCAAGGTATGCGGAAGCCACGGATGGAGGAGTCGCGAGAATCAGAGGTGCCGAGTGCCCCATTCAGACACCCCTGATCTCGCTCCTCCCTGACCAATCCCTGGTCAGACTCCGATCGTTCTCGGCGGGCTTCGAAGCAGAGAAGGAAGCCCGCGAGCGAACAGGATCACGGGAGATCCTTGCCCAAGGCCCCCCGCTACCCTCCGTGGTCCACGCGATGCGATCTTCGAGCACTTGAGTGCCCCCATTCGCATGCCCGGATCTCATCGCGGCCCCTATTTTACCGGCCGCTTTTCGTGTCCCCGGCGCTATTGACGCCGATGTTGCTCGGCGCCGACCGGTACTGCAGAACGACACGCGAGGGCGAATCAAAAAAGTCGCAGATATTCGCAGTTACTACAGGGAATGAGGCCATTACTGCGCGGCCCCTCGCTGATTTCCAGCGTCGGCTCACCGCTAATGGAGCATCATCCAAGCACGACGCGCAAGCGAGCGTGTCGGATTGGGTGCGGCGAGGAGACACACTCGCTGGCGCGTTTTGGTGTTGCGCCATCATCACCCGCCCGTTTGCGGATGTTCGAGTCACAAGACAAGCAAAGCGGCCCACGGCTAGCGCCTGAGGTTCACAGACAAGTTCGGGGCCCACGGCTAGCGCCTGAGGTTCACTGTGAACCTCAGGCGCTAGCCGTGGGCCCCGAAAAAGGCGGTGTTCAGCGCGCCGATTCTTCGATGCAGAAGAGATGCTTGGCCCCACGGATGAACATCTGGTTGTCGACGATCGCTGGCGAAGCGTCGATCGTCTCGCCCAACTCGTTGGTCGCGATGACGTCGACCTTGTCCGCGGCGCGCAGGACGACGGTCGTTCCTTCGCGACTGCTCAGGTAAACGCGTCCCGCTGCAGCCACCAGGTGATGCATAGAGCGTGTCCAGTCCATTCAAGCGATGCTGGTCGACAATCGCCTGTCCCGTTTTGGCATCCAGGATCGAGAGAATGCCGCTTCGAGATTTCGTCAGATAGATACGCCCCTGGTACAGCGCCGCGGACGAAACGTAGGGAGCTGCATCCTCTCGGGACCAGACCACGCGATCGGTGTCGGTGACATCACCTTTTGCATCGAGCGAAATCGCGTACACCGCGTTGCCGCGGTAGCCCGTCATGCAGTACACGACCCCATCTTGTCGCATCGGACAGGGAATGGGGTTGGAGACCTGGCCACCACAGGACCAAATCAGCTCGCCGGTTTGCAGATCGTAACTGCGGACGATGGTTCCATTGGTAATCACTTGCTGTCGACCTTCGTGCTCGACGATCAAGGGAGTCGCCCACGTCGAGGGCTCGTCCCGATCGGTCTTCCAAAGAATCTGGCCGGTGTTGGCATCGAGCGCCGCGATGAACGATTGTCCTTCATGATCCCATGGCACCACCAGCGTCTCTCCGTGAAGTGCTGGTGAGGCGGCCTCACCGAATTCGCGCCGCGTTTCCATTTGGCCGAGGTTCTGTTGCCAAAGCTGGTTTCCGTCGAGATCGAAACAATAGATGCCGCGAGAACCGAAAGAGACAAACAAACGTCGACCATCGGTCACCGGAGACGACGAGGCATAGGTGTTGGTCAGATGCCCCGCTTCATGCGGAACCGCTTCGATGGCCACGCGTCGCCACTTCTCCGCACCGCTGGCCCGGTCATAACAAAGCACCACGTATTGGAAGTAGTTGGTTGGCTTCGGACCGGTTCCAAATTGCAAGTTCGCGTTCGCATCGCCGTTGGCTTGACTATCCGGCTCTTCCTGCTCGCGTTCGGTCGGAATCGCGGTCAGGATGAAGACACGATCTTCCCAGACAATGGGCGTCGAGGAACCTTTTCCGGGAATCTCTACCTTCCAGCGCAGGTTGCGATCCAGGCCCCAATGAACCGGAGGATCGGCGATCAGCGAGGAGCCACTGTTTTCGGGACCGCGCCACTGTGGCCAGTTCTCTCCCAAGAGCTGTGGGCAAGTGATTGCGACGCCGATCCACAAACCAACCAATAGCCTCGTCATTGGTGTAATTCCCTTTCGAAGACACCGATTGCTTCTCGCCGCACCGCGTCGGCGCTCGTTTGATTTTGCCTCGCGATCGCGCGAGCGTCATCATCTTCGACTGTGAACCGAGTTTGGCCGCTCGGTAACGCGATCACCTTTCCTCGCACTGGTCCAAACTTGGTCTCAACAAGCTTGGCGGCGCGGACCAACTTGTGTCGATCGACCTTGTACCGTCGGATCCCGATCGACGTGGAGTGCTCGAACAGGATTTGCTCTAGCAGCGGCACACGAGCGGAGGGGACGATCGCCGTCAGCACGACACCGACCCGGCCTTTCTTCATCATGCAAGGTGTTTGAAAAACATCGAGCGCGCCGGCGGCCAACAGTCGATCGACACAGTCAGCGAGTTGCTCCGGTGTCGAGTCGTCGATGTTGGTTTCCAACACGATCGCTTGATCCGATTCGATCGAGGCGTCCATCGGGCTTGCCTGCTGGTCGGATTGCCCCATCACGATGCGAAGCACGTTGGCTTGACCGTCAAGGTCCTTGGTCCCCGCCCCGTAACCGACCGCCTGGACCGTCATCGATGGGAGCGCCCCAAATCTCTCGGCACACGCCTTGAGAATCGCGGCGCCGGTGGGAGTGGTCAGTTCCGCCTGCACATCGGAGCCGGCGATGGGGATGCCGCACAACAGTTCCGCGGTTGCCGGAGCGGGAATCGAAACCTTTCCGTGGGCGATCGTGATCGTCCCGGTGCCGGTGGGAACCGGCGAGGCGATGATCTGGTCGATCCCGAGGGAACGGAGCGCCACGGCGGTACCGACGATGTCGGCAATCGAATCGATCGCCCCCACCTCGTGAAAGTGAACCTTTTCGATCGTGCTGCCGTGCACCTTGGCCTCCGCCTCAGCCAGATGATGAAAAATTCGATGCGCCAGCGCTTTCGCCTCCGCTTCGATCTCCGTGGCACCATCGATCATCGCTGTGATGTGGTGGAGGTGACGATGGGCATGCTCGGGGGGGTGCTGGATGTCGATCTTGACTGCCCGAAACCCGCATTTCTTAACCGGTTCGCTGTGAATGGACAATTCAGGCAGCCCCATGCTGCGAACCGCGGCCTCGATCTCCCCTACTTCGACCCCCAGGTCGACCAGGGCCCCCAGCGTCATGTCCCCACTGATTCCACTGATGCAGTCAAAGTAGGCAATTTTGGCCATAGGCTTGGTTTCCAAGTACTGGTTTGATGTGTCGCTAGAGCAGGTTTCGAATGAACGTGGGTCGGGAAAAAGGGGTCAGACACGAATGGCACGAACTTAGGTTGTCTCAGTGAACCTCGGCGCTAGCCGTGGGCCTTCGCCGCATCCTAACGACGTTTTCTTCGCCCACGGCTAGCGCCCGAGGTTCAAAGCCCGTGACATTCGGGTCAGACACCAAAAGCGGGAACGGCCCATCGGGTGCTTTGCACTGTTGGTGTCTGACCCCTTTTTCCCGACCGCCTCCATCAAAAGTACAAATGCTCTAGGCGTTGAAGGAATCGAGTCATTGCGCTATACTCCGCCCTTCGATTCCAGAAGAAACACAACCTATACGATACGTCCGACGAGATCGATCCGATGAAAGTTGTCAGCAGCATCGGCGCGTTGAAATACCGCCACCCCGATTGCCAGGTCGTTCGACGGCGTGGCCGCATTTACGTGATTTGCAAGAGCAACCCCAAGTTCAAGGTGCGCCAGGGGGGTGCGAAGGTCAAAAAGACCCGTCGCTAACCTCGTGACCATGGGAGCTCACGTCCCGGGTTTCTCCCGGTGATGTTCGAGCCAGCCCCCGCACCCAGGGATTCATCACGGTCGAGCATGTCTCGACCGTTTTTTTTGGCGTTAACAGACCGTTCGGTTTCGGCCGGCCCGCTTGGCCTCTCGAAGACGGTCCAGGGCCTCGGCGATCAGCTCCTCGTCACTGCCCCAACTTTCGCGGCGCTTTTGCGGTGGCGAGGTTTCTGATCCTGGCGCTCCTGGCTCGAGTCCCCGAGCTGGGCGGGCGGCGATCCCCAGGCTGATCGTCACGCGGATCGGTCCGACCGGAGTCACGATTGGCTCCGAAGCGACGGCGACTCGGCATCGTTCGGCGATCTCGGCGGCTTCTTCGAGACCGGCCTCGACCATCGCCAGGGCGAACGTGTCACCGCCGATCCGAGCCAGGACGTCTTCCTCGCGCAAAACGTTCTCCAATCGTGTGGCCACCAGTCGAAGGACTCGATCACCGATCAGGGTCCCGAAGCGTTCGTTGATTGCAGCGAACTGGTCGATGTTGATCGTGACCACGGAGATCGGACGCGAGTATCGTTTGCAGCGCGCGACCTCACGACGGAGCGTCTCGGTCAAATAGCGTCGGTTGAAGACCCGCGTCAGTCCGTCTCGCGTCATCATGGAATAAACCGTCGACAAGTAGAGCGGCTCAAGGTCGTCGGCGGTGGCCAAGTAGCGAAACAAGAACGTACCGACTTGAACGTGATCTCCATTGACCAGGACTTGAGCATCCGTGCGGACACCGTTGACGGAGACGCCGTTGGTGCTCTCGAGATCCAGCAGCACGGCACCTTGATCGGTCAGACGAATCTCGGCGTGCTGTCGTGAGACCGATTGATCGGCGACGACCAGATCACTGGTGACGTCTCGACCAATCGTTAATCGACTGGTGGTCAGGATGATCGGATCGCGATGCAAATCAAGCGGGTACACCTGTACCAAAGCACGCTTGATGATGCCGACGTGAGCCGAGCCGCAAACCGGATTCGGCTCCCCGAGTGAAACCGTGTGCTGGACGTTCGACATCTCAATATCCGCCATCCACGAGCTGCTGAACGAAAAAGAACGGGCTGCTCCGAACAACTGGGAAGCCCAATAGGAAGGATGGCTTACGAATTGGGGCGCCGTGAAGAGATGTCGTGTCTTTCCAGCCCACAGACTCAGCAATGCCACGTCATGGAGCGGGTTGTTCGGGATTGTCCTTGAGCAGAGCGTCGACACTAATCAGGTACGAAGTGGCGAAGAACTGACCGCGCAGCGGTCGCAGGTGATACCCTCGGCATCAAGACGATGGGGGTAGACATTGGGTGTCAAGCCACGGGGATGGCTCTTCTCTGCAAGGCTTCTGCCACTTCGTGACTCACTCGCTGGCACGTCGTGCTTGTATTCGCTTGGACTTTCGGTGAAACGAAACCCGCGATGGCGTTCTTCGCGTCAGACGATCCTGGTCTCACCGTTTCCCATCACGGTGGCGAACAAATCGTCGACCGCGAATGGCTTGGCCGCGGCAAACGACTCGCCAGCACCTTTTCCGGCTGCGGCACCGGTCACGGTGGCGGCGGCTCGAACTCGCATCGCAATGTTCGGTTTATGAGCAAACTGCGTCTGGTAACAGAGGATCGATTCCATCTTCTGCTCGATCGTATCGGTTATGTCGACGATCAGATGATGGGAATTGCCGGGGATGGCATCCGGCTCCACCGCTAAACGGAAATAGAGATGACGGGGCACGATGTGGACCGGCAGCCCTGAAAAGTACTCGTCCCATTTCGAGAGACGACTGTAGAACAATGCCGCATCGGTGATCTGCATCGCCTGCCAATGATCAGGTGATGCCATCGGCGTCTTGTCGCCAAACCCAATCACCAAGCCGGGCCTCCAGCGACGAAACTCGGTGGCCAGCGCCACCCGGTGCTCAAAGCAATCGAACAATCGGCGGTTGGGCAGATTCAACTGAATTCGCTCCTGCACGCCCAGGACTTGGGCTGCGGCGCGAGCTTCTTCCAACCGCACCGCAGGCCCCGGCGAATTGGGCGTCGGCTCTCCGTCGGTCAAATCGATGATGCCGACGCGATAACCTTGGCGGCACAACTTCGCCAGGGTCCCACCACAGGCGATTTCAACATCATCCGGATGGGCCCCCACCGCAATCACGTCCAGGGGGGGCGGCAAGTTCTCAGCGTCACTCATGCGATGCAGCCTTGGAGATTTGGCATCAGTCGACTGTGATCGGAAAAGGGCTCCGTGCCTATAGCCATATAGCCCGAAGGGTGGTTCGCAAGATTGGTAACTGACAGTCCTTTTCCTCGCGCGACGTTATCGAGACCGCTTTTCCTGGTGCGTCGTCAGCATTGATTTTAGGGGTTGATGGCGAAAAGGGGTCAGACACCAACAACCGGAACGGCCCGAAGGGTGCTTCGCATTCTTGGTGTCTGAACCCTTTTCGCCGATCAATCGTTACATCCCCATCGAATCGGTCGGGTCGCCGCAGCTATTTGTGAGTTTGACTCAAATCGGAGCAGCGAAAGGGGAAGGAATCGGACTAAGGTTGCTCTTGTAAGGGGACGCGAACGACAACGAGATTAACACCAAGATAATAAGCGTCCCCCCGTGCGAGGCGGGGTCGATCCTTCGGGGTCGGCCTCGCCTTTTTTCGTTGGCGATCGGACCTCTGCCTCGGTTCAATCCTTGCCGTAGTGTTCGACCTCTGGCCAGTACACGTCTTCGAAGGCACCGTCTTCGTGGAAATCTGGGCTGTTGTCCAAGTCATGACAGGTCATGCACTTTTCGCGCGCCTTGTCGAGCGGCAACTTCATGGCGTCGCGCAGTTGATCGCGACGCTCGGTACTGACATCGGCCCCTTCCAGCTCCGCGGCCGAGTGATCGGATCCCGGACCATGGCAATTCTCACAGCCGCTGCCGGTCAGGTGCCCAGACTCTTCCAGCGAGAGATATCCCGAAAGATACGGATAGTATTCTTGGGGATTCCAACCGGTGACGTGACAGCTCAGACATTCGGGATCGAAATGCCGTGCAATGTCACCCCGCTCTTTCGGCGGCTCGACGATGTGATCGGTCGCCAGCGCGTGCGGAGTCCCCTGCCAAACGTCGTAAGCGCTCGTGTGACACTCAGCGCATTTCGCGGTGCCGACAAACTTTTGGCCCGACGCATGGGGAATGGGCGGCAGCAAACCGAGTCCCTGCAGCCCGATATCCCGCAACTGATCCTGATACTCTTTCATGATCTGACGCATTTCGGGAGCGTCTTCAAACTCGTGCGTCAGCGGAACGCGTGCGTAGCGGAGAGGACCATCCTTGTAGAGACCCACCAGTCCCGCATACATGCCCTTGTAGCCGGTGACGATCATTCGCGTGTTGGAGCCTTCGATCTGCTCCGGCTGATAGGTTGGTTCACCGTAGCCACCGGCGACCACGAGTAGATCGTAGCCCTGGACGTCCTGCGCGAGCTTCTTTCCGACCTCCTCCTTGCCGTAGAACATCAGCACCCGGAAGTCAGGCTTTCCATCCTTGATCATCGTCAGTGCATTCATCGCGGACTCCTCTTTGGGAGCCACGGTGATGTCATCGCTGGGTTCGCTTTCCAACGCAGCAGGATCAAGAATGCTGGCGATGCCAACTTTCGTTCCATTGACCGTGACGAATTTGACTTGTGGCATCAGAGAAGGGTCAATCAAGACAACGTTCCCCGACGAAAACATGGTGTCATCGGGGGAATCGCCGGCAGCAACCGCCAACAGTTCGCCGACCCCCAAACGAAGATCATCGGGGCCAAAGCCAATCGCCTTGTAGTCCATCATCTTCAGCGCCTTGACGGTCTGCTGAAGTTTCACCTCGGCTTGTCGACCGAACCGTCTCACCTGGTTTCCAGCATCAATGGCCAACAGCGGCCAGCCCTTTTCACGGAGTTGCTTCATGAAGGTGTAACGCCTGGCGATGCCACCTTTTTGTCGATCAAGTCCGGTGCATCCACACGGTTCGATGTAACCATTCTGCTGGCCGGTCACGACCAGAACGACGTTCGGTGTCGGCCAGTCCCGCCATTGATCGGGGCCTTCTTCGGCGCGAGGAAACCCGTCACCGGATTCGGACTGGGCGGATTCGGAAGTGTCGGGCGCACCGGCGGGCGTCGGAATCGTCTCGGCTTTCTTGGCGGCACTTCCGTCGGGAACCGGCGTGGGCACAACCTCTGGCCCGCTCCCCGACTTCTGCACCAGCTGGATGCTCTCCTCGGACCGGCCATCGGCCAGATCGCTCAAGTAAGGCGGATCGATGGGGGCATTGACCGGGCCCGTCACCTTTTCACCAGGCATTTCGACGGCGAGATCGACCGCGGAGGACGAGGGCGCCGGTGGAGAACAGCCGCCGAGTCCCAGCAGCATGAAGATCCCCGATAAACCGCAGACCACCGACGCGAAAACTTCTCTTCCGCTCCGTTGCGGCGTCCGTGTTCCATTCATTGCACGCTCCCTCGATCAGTTCGGGCCGTTGAGTTGTATCGGGATCATATCGGGAGCGGTGTGTCCCGACGAGATCAGGCGTCAGCGATTATTGTGCTTCGATGGCAAACTTCAGACCGATCCGCATTTTGGTGACTTTCGGATTATCGGACTCGATCCACACCGATCCGTAATCGTCGGAGTCCTTGCCCAGCCTTTCGACCGGCTCTGACCCGGGAATCAACTCGATCTCGAGCGGATAGATTTTCATCGAGCCTTGTCCTTTCGGCTCACCCAGGGTCGCCTTGACAACGCCTTCCGGAACCGTTTCGCCAATCCTCAGCTCGGTGTTGTCCCGCTCAGACCCCTTCAAGACCACCAGTGCTTTGGCGACGAGCGACCCGCCTTTTTCAATCCGGCCAAAGTCGTACAGGTAACCGCCGCCCTCTCGTCCCTGCAACCGCGAACTGAGAATCATGCTGAGCGGACCAACGATGGCACCCTTGGTCGGGGCAACAATGTACTCGTTCTGACCTTTGGCATTGGCGGTTGCCTCCGTCTTCAACGGCTCGCCATTTTCGTCGAGGCGTTTGAAGCCAAACAAAAAGTTCTGAGATACCGCTCCCTGACGCATTCCCGGTTTGATTTTCGCCGTGACGCGGAATCCTTGTCGAGCTGCGGAGCGAATCCCATCGTTCTCTTCGGTCGGCTTGAAGGCTTCGACCTCAAACTCGCTCAACGCGGTCATTTCGTCATTGCTGAATTTCATCTCCGTGGGAACGATGTCGTTATCGAGGAAACTGTAAACCGTTCCCTTGACTTCCATGGGCTCACCCGTCGCCACTTCACCAAAGGTCCAGGTTTCCGGCACGATATCGACATCTCGGATAATCTTGCCGGTGATTCCGAAACGGATCGCAACCCGTTTGGGATCGTTCGTGAGGACCTCGGCGGACTGGGAAAAATCATCAGAGCCCGATCTGACAAACCAGTTCAGCTTGATCTCCGTCTGTTCCCCCGGGGCCAAGACCTCGCGCTGCAGATCCCCAAAGGTGCACTTGCACGTGCTGGCACCAAGCCGAAGTCGCAGGTCGTCATTGCCGACATTCTTGATGACGAAGGTATGCTCACCCTCGGTATTGGGGGCCATCATGCCAAAATCGTAATCCGAATCACCGACCATCTCGACGATCGGTCGCCCGGCGGGCAGCTGCTTTTCGAGATACGCGGTAAGGCCTTCCGGGGTCAAATCATTGTTGGTGCCGAACGGACCAAACAAGGCGACCCGATGGCCAAATTTCTGATAGTTGATGGCCCATGCGGTTCCAAAACCTAGGAACGTCGAAATCAGCATGCAGATCCAGAATTTCTTCATGACCGTCAGTGTGTCGTTTCAGGGGGATCAATAATGTTTTTGCAACATTCTAGCGAATGGGCGCAAGCCCTCCGGTGTGTCGCGTCCGGGCTTGAGTCCGTTGGGCTCGCGCCCGTCCGCTGGAAAGGTCGGCTTTCGCGTTTGGTAAATCGGTTGCAGCGTTGCCCTCCGGGAGGGCATCGAAGCGGCTAATCAGCGCTGTTACGAGGCGGCCGATCATTCGGTTCGCCCAACAAGCTGTCGGCGGCGCCCCGAACCGGGCCCCTGTCGGCGGGTGCTCCAAGTCGCCTGGGAATATAAACCATTTGCCGAGAAAGGGCTCGCTCAATGTTTCCCCCCAGGCGGCTCAAGCGGTCCGCCATCTCGGCATCGCGTGCCGCAGCCTCATTGTTTCCTCGCGCTCGCTCGATCACGGCCATTTGAGCGAACAGCCATTGATTGGCAGGACTCCAGCTCCACGCCGCGTCGAACGATTCGGCCGCCGCTTCCAGATCACGCGGCTCGCCCCGCTTCTGGAAAACGTGCAGCCGTTGTGCCCCGACCATCCGATAGATCGCCGGATCCTCCCCCGCGCGCTGCTTGACTTCCTCGAGGGCCGCCTCCCATCGCCGCCGGACTTCCGGCGTGTCCCCATCGAGCACCAGACGCCAACGATAAAAGTCGGCCAGCCACAAGTATCGCGTCGGGCGACCACGGATCCGACTCGACTGCCCGCAGCAAAGCCTCCCGCGAGTTTTCCAGCCGGCCGCGAGCCTGTGCGTCAGCGGCTCGCGCCATCCAAATCCGCTGTTGCTCAACCGGTCGCAGCGAAAACGCCCAAAGTGCGAACAACAGCCCCAGACCGATCGCCACCACCGCCATGGTTCGCGTTGGATGGCGGAATCTGCTTCGACCGGTCGACTCGCCGTCGGAAAATCGCGACCAACATCCCGACACTCAACCAAATGACGATCGCGACACCCGGCACCGTCCAACCGCCCGAGATCATCAAATGGATCGCGATGGCCATCATCGCAATGCCAAGCAAGATATCGAGGTCGCGGCTGGCAACCTTGTCGACCGAGGTGACGACCAACCAACCAATCAAAATCACCGCGGGAACGACGTACAGACTGGCGTCGAGGTCGGGAGGCTGACGACTGATCCAGCCCAACATCCAAATCATTCCAAAAGAAACAACGGCCCCCAGCCAAACCCAGCGTGCCAGGGACGCGTCCATGCTCACCTGATCCGAAGCAACACCTACCCGTAGGTCGGTCTCTCCGAGACCGACATTCCTCTCGGCCACGCCGTGAACTCCGAGACCAACATTCCCTTCGGCCACGCCGTGAACTCCGAGACCGACATTCCCTTCGGCTTCGCCGTGAACTCCGAGTCTCGGAGAGACTCGGCTGCGGCAGTCGCCCTCCTCCCGAAACCATGCGATGACCAACGCACAGAAACCGCCCAAGATCAACAAACCAAGCCCGATGAATCCACCCGCGGCAAGGGTCTCCATCAAAAAGTTGTGAGGCTCCGCGATCTGCTCCGTCGCCGATGCTTCTCGATACCGCTCGTAGATCGCCTGAAAGTTCCCGGGCCCGGCACCGAACAGCGGATGATCCAAAACCATCTGCCACGTGGATCGCCAATACTGAAACCGGAACGCCAGCGACGCGGGGGCCTCTTCGAACCATTCGCGATTGCCGAACAACGCCAAGAACACTGCGCCCGCCCCACCGACCACGAGCAATCCGAGCAGCCCCCATCCCAGCATCTTTCGTTGTCGATCCAGAATCCGACTCGCGACGATCAACAGCAACCCCCAGGCAATCAGCATCGCCAACGTCGCCGACCGACTTCGCGCGGCCATCAAACAGGCAGCGCACAGCAAGACCACCAGCACCCAACCAACACGCTTCGCCGGATGAAGATCGCGCCAACCGAAGCAGCAACACTCCGGAAGCCACCACGATCGAAAACAACAACACCGCGGCAAGCGAGTTCGCAAGTGCAAACGTTGCGGTCGGCCCACCATCCATCAACCGATTCTCGAACACCATTCGCTCGGCCGACCCCGGCGGGGCATCGAGCATCGCCTTCTGCAAGACGGCCTCGGGATCGCGAATGTACTCCGCTCGGTTCTCTGGCAAGCTGACCAGGTACTGATGCATGCCGTGCACCGAGAGTCCGCACCCGCAGACCAGCAGCAAGCCCAGGATGCTCTGCCGCACCGAAAGGGAGACCAACAAGATCCGTGCCGCGGTCAACAGACAGGCCGCCGTCACCCAAAACCAGGCTTCATTGGTCGCCAACCTGAGGTTTCCCGGCGGCGAAGTGAAGAATGCAGCCAGCATCATCCAGCCAGCCAACAACCAGGGAATCGCGTTGAGTCCCCACGTCGCCATCCTCGACCAGTTGCCCGCGGTCCGACTGGGCACTCGTCGCGTCGGGGTCGGTCGCGTTGACAACAGGAGTCTCCGCCTGTTGCCAACTTCGCGCGGCGCAAGCGATCGTGGCGATGATCACCGCCAGCACCGCCAACCAAAGCGCGTCTCCCTTTTCCACCGCAACGCTGTCGCTCGGATAGTAACTCACGTAGACGACCGCGCCGGCCAAGCATCCCGATCGCAATCGCCGACGGATTCAATCCGCCAACACCCGAGACCAGTGGCGAGCCCGTTGCTACTGGCGGTTCACCAAGATCGCTTCGCGTGGACTTGTTCAGCCGCCGTCTTTTCGCCATCCGGTCGATTCCAATATGACGACGAGCAACAACATGCAAGCCACAATGCCCAGCACCATCGCGGCTTGGGCGATCGAAACATGCGTCAACAAGATCGCGGCCAAACCGCAGGTTGCAGTGACCAGGTAGATCGTCAGCACCGCCTGCGTGCGGCTCAAACCAAGCTCAACCAGTCGGTGCGAGAAGTGACTGCGATCACCCACGAATAAACTCCGACCTTCGCGAACTCGTATCCAAAGCACGGTGGTCATGTCGTAGAGCGGGACCGCCATCGCGCACAGCGGGGCAAGCATCGCATGTGGGCGATCCTCTGTCCCTGCGTACGTCGCCATCAACATTGCCACCGCAATCAAGAATCCCACGAGATAACTGCCGGCGTCCCCCATGAAGATCTTGGCTGGAGGACGATTGTGCCAAAGAAAACCGAGCAACGCCCCAAAGACGATCAGCAACAAGACGGCTACGAACAACTGGGGTCGAGCCGTTCCCGGATCGGGCGTCGTCAACATCACCGTGGCCATCACGGCGGCAATGATCGCCGCAACACCTCCGCTGAGTCCGTCCATGTTGTCGAGCATGTTGAACGAGTTGATCACGCCGACGATCCAGACCATCGATAGGATTCCGGTCAGCCAAGGCACGCCGATGTAAGCGGTCAAGCGAAACTCAAGCACATACACGACAAACCCGGCAACGGCGAACTCGATCAGCAGCCGGAGCAGGGGACTGCAACCACGGCGATCATCGGTCAGTCCGAGCCCGAACAAGACCGTCGCCGCGCCAAGCAATCCCCAGATCTGACCTAGTCGTGACCAGGCACCTTCCAAATAGGGCGCAGCGTCGGCGGGTAACTTTGCCAAGGAATCCGGCGACTGGCGAAGCCAAGCCACCACGGCAGTTCCAACCGCAAAGGTGACGACGATTCCCAGCCAGATGCCGATGCCGCCGCCGAGAGGCGTCTCGCGAACATGGGTACTGTGGCCACCCTGCGGAGCAAGCAATCCCAGTCGTACCGCATGTCGGCGAATCGGATACAGGCTGACCAGGCAAACCAGCGCCGGCGGAATCACGGTCGCCCCGATCAACCAACCGATCCAATTCGAAAGGTCTGCCAAGTACCTTGCCTCAATCCGCGAGAAAAGTTTTCGAACGGCTCAGCGTCACCGAAACTGCCGTTCCCGTGCGGATGTTACTCCAGGCACACCGGCGCGGACTACCCCAGCACGCCTTCGCCCGCCCGTCGGAGCTACGCAGCCGCGACTCGATCAGTTCGGATGTAATCATTCGGCAAGCCGAAGAGTCAAGGACCATCCGAACTTCCCCACGCCCGACGCTCTATCCCGTAAACCAAATCCATGCAGAGTCTTATCACAGCCGCGACGCGTTCGCATTGCTTACCGAAATACACCGCGAAGTGGTGAAAGAGGGTAGCCGTGGGACGCGCAGTGCTCCCACGGATAGCGAGAGCTCTATCTTCATCGACCCCGCAGGTGGTCGCAGATCTGCGACCGCCTGCGGGGTCGATGAAATACGGTCGATTCCGCTACCGTCGGTTTGGCTGCGCCACCGACGGCTACCCTCTTGGACCACTTCGTGGTCGCCAATACCGCTCAGTTTGAGCAGCGAGAGCACGGTGTGTCGGTCAATCTATCGAACTGGACGCGAACGCGTGGCGGCTGACTTTCGGGGCAGACTCTCGTGTTAGACTATGGCCAACGAGCATCGCGTCGGCTTGGGCACGTGCAATCGCCACAATGATTCGCAACGCCGGGAAGCTGCGACGACGATGGGGAATCCGATCACTGCTTTCTTCGGGGCTTCGGTGGATGCGAGTCATGAATTCAGTCGCTACTCCTATCACTTTGATTCTGCTGTTCTTGGTTGCTCGCGCGGCGCCGGCAGAAAATTGGACCAGGTTTCGCGGTGACAATGGCCAAGGGGTTTCCACCGAGACCAATCTGCCGGTCACGTGGTCCAAGACAGACAACATCCGCTGGAAAACGGCGATCCCAGGTGAGGGCTGGTCGTCGCCGATCGTGTTTGACGACCGACTGTTTGTGACCACTGCCACCGACGGCGGCGAGTCGTGCCATGTGATCGCCATCGATCGGGAGCAGGGCGAGGTACTCTGGGACGTCGAGGTACACCGACAGAAACTCGGGGCAAAGCGAGCACAGAATTCCTACGCGACGCCCACTCCCGTTACCGACGGCGAGCGGGTCTATGCGGTCTTTTCGGACGGTGCTGTCGTGGCGGTTGATTTCTCCGGATCACTGATTTGGAAAAATACCGAGGTTGACTTTCATAGCCTTCACGGCCTCGGCGCTTCCCCCGTGCTAGTGGGCGACGTGCTCGTGATGCCCTTCGATGGAAGTAGTCGAGAGGAAACGACGTTGGGCTGGAAACAGCCTTGGGACCAAGCGGTGGTGATGGCCTATGACAAGTTGACGGGCAAGGTTCGATGGAAAGGAGTACGCGGCCAATCGAGGGTCGGTCATGTCACGCCGATCGTGGTTGACGAAGGCGAGCAAATCATCAGTGCAGGCGGTGATCGGGTGCAGGGCTTTGATGCAAAGTCTGGACGACAAGTTTGGTCGATTTACAGTCAAGGGGAAGGAGTCACACCGTCGCCGGTGATCGGAGATGGAATGATCTTCACGTCATCAGGCTTTGAAGAACCGACGATTCGAGCGATCCGACTGGGCGGCGAAGGAGATGTCACCGACACCCACATTGTCTGGGAACAGAAGCGCGGCGTTCCCGCGTTGCCCTCCCCGTTGCTCGTGTCGCCTTACCTCTACACGATCTCGCGCGAAAACATTCTCCACTGCATTGCGGAAGCGACCGGCGAAATCGTCTGGCTGAACCGACTCGAGGGCAACCACTCCGCATCACCGGTATTTGCCGACGGACGAATCTACGTCTTATCCGAAGACGGAGTGACGCTTGTCCTCCTGCCCGGCGACAAGTACGAAGAGATCGCCAGAAACGATCTCGAAGAGAAATGTCTGGCATCGATGGCAGTCTCCGACGGCGAGTTCTTCATCCGAGGCGTCGAGCACCTGTACTGCATCGTACGTTAGACTTTCCAGCCTGACACTTCTTACTGTAGGTCCACATTTCCAATGCGGAGACCTGCAGCTTCGCTGCATTTCTTACGAGTCTCGGAGAGACTCGCCTACGGTACGGAACGTTTCTTACGAGTCTCGGAGAGACTCGCCTACGGTACGGAACCACGGTCGCAGGTATGAATGCAGCCGATCAGCACGTGCCGCGAAGCATCGCCTACGCTGCTCTAACTTACTCTTCCCGTTATCTTTCGGGGCGCCAACTTTCGATGTCACGCCCAGACGTAGGATGGTTCCAACCGGCGATGACAAGGTCAGCAAAGAATCAAGTGCTAGATTCAACCAAGTACAACGAGCGGGACGTGTGTGCAGGCCCGCCGGTGCCGACCCATCAAGGGACCTGATCCGAGACCGCAGCATTGGTAGGTCGGCGCAGGCGAATCAATACGGTCGGCAACGTGCCGCTGTCGTTTCCAAACCCACACAATCGAGTCTGCTGATCGCACTCGCCAGTTTCACCCTACGTTTACTCTCCCCTTGGGCAACGCCGTAGCGGTCCTTTAGTGGCGACACAACGAAGCCGACCAGGCACGAAGTGCCGACACAAGAATTGCCGGGTGCGTCAGCACCCGGTTCAAGATCCCCGCAAACCCTCCCATCCCGTCGACTCTTCGGCTTCGCCGAAGAGTCGACGGGATGGGAAGCTGCTTGGGAGGAAGCAAACCCGTGGGTTCACACCCACGGCAATTCTTGTGTCGCCACTTCGTGGCTGAAGAGAGACGCCAGTCGCTTCAAAAAACAAACAATACTTCGTTGCTCAGATCGAGCGACGCAAGATGGGTCCAACCGGCGATGACAAGGTCAGCAAAGAATCAAGTCTAGATTCAACCAAGTACACCGAACGGGACGTGTGTGCAGGCCCGCCGGTGCCGACCCATCAAGGGACCTGATCCGAGACCGCAGCATTGGTGGGTCGGCGCAGGCGAGTCAATACGGATGGCAACGTGCCGCTGTCGTTTCCCTGCCCACTCAATCGAATCCCCTGATCGCACTCGCCAGTTTCACCCTACGTTTACTCTCCCCTTGGGCAACGCCGTAGCGGTCTGTTAGAGGCGACACAACGAAGCAGACCAGGCACGAAGTGCCGACACAAGAATTGCCGGGTGCGTCAGCACCCGGTTCAAGATCCCTGCAAACCCTCCCATCCCGTCGACTCTTCGGCTTCGCCGAAGAGTCGACGGGGTGGGAAGCTGCTTGGGAGGAAGCAAACCCGTGGGTTCACACGCACGGCAATTCTTGTGTCGCCACTTCGTGCCGAAACACCATCAACGGTTCGTGAGGGACGTTTCCCTTGCTTATCATCGATCGGTCGATCAATTACCGGTAGCCTCCGGAAGGAGGTAGTATCCTAACTTGATGAGCGCACCGTCCTCGGTGGAACCTTGCCAGGCAGTCATGATTGCCGGCGGCAAGTCGGAATCGTTTCTCTCCGCAATCCCCATCAAACGTAGGCTTCCGCTGGGCAATGCATCGTCAGGATGAATCAAGTTACGAAGGTCCAAGTACTGGTTTTCCGCGGTGTAGATTGCAATTGGGCTCGCCAATCCGATGTCGCCATGATTATTGATTCCCGTATTGGAGACTGAACCTGCTCCACTCGTAATTGTCTTGCGACCGTCCTTCAAAATGTACTCCCCGTCACCGTCGTCGTAGCGAAACGTATAGAGCACACTGGGTTTATTCGTGCGATACATTCCGACCATGGTTCCCAGCTCGTTCATGGAGTTCAGGGAATACGGCTGCGGAAAGAGCAATTCAGAGAGTCCGCCATCAGCATGAAGCGTTAAACGCGCATCGCCACGGGCAATACCGGTTTCATCGTCGTATGCGGAGACAATGATCTCGCGGAAACAGTTGATCCCGAGCGTATATCCTCGGTATTGAAGATCGATTTTGTCCTCGATGGGGTAATTGGCGGGATACAAGTAAATCGTGCCATTCGCACCGAGCACAACGTCGCCACAATCGTTGATATGGATTTCTGTATGGAATCCACCAGGTTTGGTTGCGTAGCCGTTGATTAACCCGGTTTCAAGAATGGTGAGGCGAGCACCATCGGCTAGATCAAGTCGATACGCCGCCCATGCGGTAGGGTTGGTTTGCTCCGAAGCGAAGCCCACGATCTGGCCCAATTCGTTGATGGCGCCCACCGTTTCCAAATGCCAGCCTTCGTCCGAGATCAGCGATTGCAACAGGACCATTCCGGAGCCGACGGTCCAAACATAGGGGAATCTCTCCCCCGCACCGGTAATCCATCCCACTGCTTGTCCAGCGCTGTTGATTCCCCATAAGGCATTGGTCGGCCCTGGCACCGTGCTCTCAATCGGGATCACCCGGTAAACCACCGCGGGGCTACTTCCACCGCCGCCGCCGGGTTTCCCTTTGCCACTGGCAGGACAGGCAAGTCCGAATTGCATCAGCACCAAACAGGTGCACAGTACCGCTAGCCACTTTAATCCTCGAAATTGAGTTCGAACGTGGTTCGGCCTCTGAATCGCGGCACTCAATCTTTCGGTTTCATGGCGGGATAGATGTACCCACGAACGATGAGACGCCCGCGACGTGCTCGATGAAAGGTTTCGCTTCAACATTGGATGTCCCTCGAGAGTTGTCGTAGCGCCCCGGTGATTGCGTGTGTTGGCGAGCGGAGCCGTTCGCTCTCCTGAATTCCTTCGCGGTGCACGAGCCGCAGGGGAAAATTCCTTCGCCATCCATTCATGCGACAAACGGAGTCAGAATCGATCAGGCTTTTGGTCTTGCTGCCAAATTCCAGGTGGCGGATTCTCGTCGAGATAAAGGTGACGCAGAGGCGGGTCTTGCAGCTAATTGATCGGTAGCCCCGCGATCACATTCGCTGGACGCTTGTCTCGCCTGCAACCCCGTTACGTGAATTCACCCGCTGGACCCGCCCAACACTCGCTCGCGAGCGCGAGCGTATCGTTTCAGTTGCCCGACGGCTCTGGATAGAGGAGAAAGTGCTCTCTGAGGGGATTGAATCCTCCATAGGAATGGACGATTACCGGCGGGAGCCCCGTTGCGGTTCGCGCGGCGATCGCGCTCGCATAAGGAGCGCCCGCAAAACTATCCGTGTCATCAGGATGGATCAATTCACTCAGCTTCAAATATTGGCCATCCGCGGTGTAGATGCTTGGTCCGTTAAGCACAATGTCGCCTTGGTCGTTCATCTGCGAATTCGATTCGCCTACTAGCAACGAGTAAATCGTCTTCCTTCCATCCTTTAGAATTTCTTCACCTGAATTATCGGTGTAACGAAATAGATATTGGCTTTTGCCTAATTTGTGATTACCTGCGATCATTCCCAAGTCATTGATTGCTCTTAGATCGTGTCCGGTCGGAAAAAACTGTTCGCTGTAGCCTCCATCTGAATCCAGGGTCAATCGCACAGCTCCCAACGAAGTATCAACGATGATTTCACCGTGCCGATTCATTCCCATCGGAAATCCACTGTATGTCAGTTCCGTCTTCCTCCCCGTCTCAGGAAAGTCTGGCGGAAAGTACAGGATGGACTCAGGATATCGTGACACCACAACATCCCCACCATTGCTGATTTGAATGGTGGTTTCCCCGTTCCTGAACCCTTCTTCCAGAATGGTGAATCGAGCACCATCATGCAGGTCCAGTCGAAACGCGGCCCAAGAGTCCGGATCTCCTCCCTGCCGAGAGGCGTAGCCAACAATCTGTCCCGAATCATCATTGATGGCGAAGGGTATTTCCACGTGCCATTGCTGCTGAACCTCCGGCGGGAGCAGTAACTGCAGCGGGTAAACTCCGGTTGCAGCCGTCCAAACGAACGCAATCTTCTCTTCTGGTGCTCGAATGTACCCAACGGCTTCGCCAGCATTGCTGAGGTCCAACACGAAGTGGGTTGAACCGGGCATTGGATTTACAATCGGAATCACGCGGTAAAGCACCGCGGGGCTGCTTCCACCGCCGCCCTTACCCTTTTGTGCGGCCGCCGGATTTGCAACCAGAATCGCAATTGAAATCGCGAGTCCAATGAGAGTGGACCTTAATGGCAGGTAGTCGTTCACAGGTGAATCTCCCAAGTGGTAGCTGAGGTTACTGAAGAGGGTCTTCAACTTCCTTCCCTACAGACAGACCCCGCAGCGAAGCACTCCAGCGGACAGCCCATTTGCATTTCTTTTCGAATATTTGCTGTCCCGGCCTTTGAAAGGTTGCCTGGCGGCGAGCGTTACCAATCGCTGAAACCGCCGTACGACGACGCACCGACAAGCCTTCCGGCGATATTCTGATAATTCTTTGGCTCGACCGGTCCGCTCACCGGTCTTTCTGCGGGGTCGGTTGTAGGAGACTCATGCCTTGCCAGCTACCAACGACTCAGATGTCACTCGGGAACTCCTTCGCCGGATCCACAATGGTGACAACGACGCCCTGCAAGAACTGCTGGAAACGCAGCGTGACTACCTGCGTCGGCTCGTTGATCTGAGGATGGAGAATGAACTGCGAGGCCGGGTCGATCCATCCGATGTGGTTCAGGAGACCCTGATCGTGATCAGCCGCCGTGTGGATGACTTTATCGTTCGCCAGCCGACTTCGTTTCGACTGTGGGTTCGTCGCAAGGCGATCGAACGCTTGATCGAGGTCCGGCGGAAACATTTGGCGGACAAACGTTCAGTCCGCCGCGAACTGAAACTCTCCGATGCCTCGTCGATGGCGGTTGCCCGTGGCTTCATGGCAGGATTGCCCAATCGATCGCTGGAGCGACGCGAAATGGTCAACCGGGTGCGGGGGGCGATCGAGGAACTCGGAGAGCTCGACCGCGAGGTGATCTTGCTGCGACATGTGGAAGAACTCAGTAACCATGAAGTCGCCGAGATTCTTGACATCGATCCCGATACGGCGAGCAAACGTTACGGCCGCGCCGTGAGGCGACTGGCCACCAAGATGAATGAATTGTTAAGTGAGTAGACAAAATGATCGATCCAACCAACGGTTCCCGACTCCAGGATGCTTCGCAAGAAGAAGTCGACCGCTTGCTGGGCGAGATTGCCACGGAATTCTTCGCACGAATCACCAACGGCGAATCGCCGCGAATCGAAGACTACACGGCTCGTCATCCGCAGCTCGCCGCGATGATTCGCCAGGCTCTGACGGTGCTGCAGGTGGTGGGCGAATCGGTCGCTGATGGAAAGACTCGGAGTTTCTCGGGCACGTCGGGCGGTGATTCCTCGTCCGTCGTCGGAACAGAAAAGCAACTCGGTGACTTTCGTATCCTGCAGGAACTCGGTCGCGGTGGAATGGGGGTCGTTTACGAAGCGGAACAGATTTCGATGGGAGGCCGGCGGGTTGCCTTAAAGGTGTTGCCCTTCGCTGCCATGGCCGACCCGCGACACCTACAGCGATTCCACAACGAAGTCCGCGCCGCCGCATCGCTTGATCATCCCAACATCGTCTCGGTCTATTCGGTAGGCCAGGACCGCGGCGTCCACTTCTACGCCATGCGTTTGATCCGTGGACAGAGCATGGGACGACTGATTCAAGAGTTGGCCGAGCTACGACGACACACTCCACTGAGTGCCGTGTCGGTCAAGGAAGCCATTTCTTCCCCCTCGATCCCGGCCCCTTCTTCCGGTAACACCGATCCCACCGAAGCCTGGAGTGGGGAAGCAATTGGGAAGTCGGGAAAAAAGGCTAGGGCAGGGGAGAGTGAAACGGCGGCACAGCCGCAAGCACTGATCAGCACGAAGGGAAACACGAAACGTTCCGACTATTACGAAGCGATTGCTGACCTGGCCATCCAGGCTGCCGAGGCGCTGGAGCACGCCCACGAGCGTGGCGTGACCCATCGCGACATCAAGCCCGCCAACCTAATGATCGATGCATTTTCGCAGCTCTACATCACCGACTTCGGCCTTGCGCATATCGAAGAAGGGGTGGGGATGACAATGACGGGCGACTTGATCGGGACGCTGCGTTACATGTCGCCGGAGCAGGCGATGGGTAAGCGGGTCGTGGTCGATTATCGCACCGATATCTATTCACTTGGCGTGTCGCTCTATGAGCTCCTGACGACGCAGCCCGCCTTCGACGGTGAGAATCGGGCGGCGATGCTGAAGCAGATCGCCTTCGAAGAACCTCGCAAGCTAACCCAGGTCGATCCGTCGATCCCGCGTGACCTGGAAACGATTGTTCACAAGGCGATGGCGAAGAGTCCCGACGAAAGGTATGCGTCTGCCCAGGAACTAGCCGACGACCTTCGGGCATTTCGTGCCTGTCAACCGATCATGGCCAGACCACCAAGTGTCATCGATCGGTTTCGAAAATACACTCGGCGAAACCAGGGCCTGGTTGCAACGACAATGATTGTCCTCGCGCTGACGACGATCGGCCTTGCCACGAGCAATGCGAGGGTCGCCTTCCAACGCCGAGAGGCAGAACAGCGTCGAAGCGAGGCCGAAGAAAACCTGCAAATAGCAAGGGAGACCGTCGATACCTATCTGAAGTTAGTCAGCGAAGATGTTCAGCTGAACACACCCTCCATGCAGCCGCTTCGTACGCGATTTTTGGAACTCGCACTTGAATATTACGAGCAGATCCTTGAGAAGCACTCGTATGATCCCAAGCTGGAAGCTGAGTACGCCAGAGCCCACTACCAAATCGGAAATATCGGAGCTTTTCTCGGTGACAGGACGCTTGCCGCGGAAGCTCACAAGAAGGCCCTGGAAATCCGCAGGAGACTATTTCAAGCAAGGCCCTTTGACGAGAAGCTTCGTTATGACTTGGGAGTGAGCTGTGACGGCCTTTTTCGTTCAGTAACGCATACCATGGACGAAGCCGAATCGCTTTCGCGTGAATGCGTTTCTGCATTAGAGCCTCTTGGAAGCCCCGAGCATCGGAAGACGCTTGCGGAACACTACCTGAGCCTCGGAGCGCTTCACCACAACGCTTACCATCAGGGCATTATTACTGACCGTTCAAAGGCGAAGAATGATTGGAAGCAAGCGGAACAGATCATGGAAGAACTTGTTCGTTTGTATCCAGACGTCCCCGAACACCAATTCTTGCTTGCGAGAATCTATACGATGGACCCGACGAAAGGTGAAGAAGCATTGAGCATTCTCGAAACGCTCGTTCAAAATCGTAGTGACGACTTAGGCTTTCAGAAGGAGCTGTCAGAAGCCTACGTCAACGTTTATGTGGTTACCGGATGTCAAAGACTCGATTTACTTGAAAAAGCGATCAACGTTCTCGAAAAACTGGTACAAGAGAATCCGTCAGTCGTTCTATTCAAGACCCGTCTTAGCGACACGCTACAAAAGCTTGCTGAATACTACGAACCTCGTCGCATGTGGCACCAGGCACTGGAAGTGCGACAATCGCAGCTTGAAATCCTTGAGTCATGGGCGACTGGTCATCCAGACGACGCCAACCTTCGAATCGGTCTGGCGCTGGTGTACGGCGCGTTGGGACGTGCGCAGCTCGGTCTCGAACAACACGAGAATGCCGTTGCCACATTGGAAAAGTCCGTGTCCACCTTGCGAGAGTCCAAATCGCACCAGGTTCAACTAGCCGAATACCTCTTCTGCCTCGGCGAGGCCCAAAAGGAACTGGGGTTATTGGAGCGAGCAACGGGATCAGTTCTCGAAGCGCTAGAGACGCGCGGTCGGAAAGAAGGAGCCGACGATTTCGAAGCAGTCCTCTCGCTGTCGCAAAAGTGTCAACCGTTCCAAGATTGGCTGACGGAGACAGGGCGGCCCTCGGACGCAATGAAAGTGGCCTCGGGCGCGATTGCCTTCCTCGCAGGGTCAGGGGTATTGGAAACAGGCTCGCCATACGACGCTCAACGTGCTCGCGGGGAAATGCAGAAGCAATTCACATTTCTTGTCAATTCCTTTGAGTCATCCCAAAGCGATGACAACCAGTACAAGATTCTGAGTGAACAGCTCAAGTTTTGGGAGAATCTTTCACAGCAGGCGAACCTGATACGAATTCTTCAGCTGGACCTTCACCTGCGACTCGCGGGTCTTCACGGCACACACAGCGAAACTGGTGAATCGAGCACTCATTGCCGACAGGCAGATGTGATTCTGGAGGAAGTGAAGGATGACCCGATGCTACTGGAGATTCTTGTTCCGTTGACTCAACCAATCCCGGTTCTTTGCGAGGCCCGCTCAATGACAAAAGATGAGCCAAACGGGGTCAACCGAACGTTAGCCAGATGCTTGGAAACCGGATTAGAGCTCGCTCGCGAACAGGCGAAGAACAAGGCGAGTGAACCCAGCTACGAGATCTGGGCTCGTTTCGCTATCGCGCATTACCGCGTGTGCGATTGGCATGGAGCCGAGCACGAAGCTCGACTTGCGGCGCAGTATGCAGATGATCAGCCGGCGAACCTCTGTAACCTAGCCACATTGTTCTTGCTTGCCGACAAACGAGATGAATATCACCAGCTTTGCCAGCGATTGATGGAGCGGTGGCAGGAGTGGGAAGGCACCGATCTGGGGCATGCGGCGGAACTATGCACGCTCGATCCCACCGAGCCAGACGACCCCAGCATGCTGATGCGTTTAGCCAAGCGTTCAGTCGCGGAAGGCCCGGACTGGAGTTCCGGCCACATCGCGTTTGCCCAATCTCGGGTTGGTGACTATCGACGTTCGATTGATTGGAACGAAGGCTGGGCAGCAGAAGACAAGCAAAGCCCTTGGCCACGTTACTGCTTGGCGATTGCTCATCAAATGGCCGGGAATCACAAACAAGCCGTTCTTATGTTCGAAGAGGCTGAAGAACTCGCGAAGAATTGGTTGTCCCCGTGGGCAAATGTTTGGTTGTATTGCCAAGCTCTTCGAAAGGAAGCCAAAGAACGGATTGGAGTTGATCCGCGATAACGGAAGCAATATTGATAAAGATGCTCGTAGAAGCTGCGACCACCGGGCGGACGACAGCCACGTTGACTTCGACGACGCAGATGGATGCTCAGACGGGTGCGTGCCATTTCTAGGGCACGCTCCGCATGCTGCCGATCCAGCAGATCGGGGCGTCACGGGACGTTTGCTTCCCTGTGTACACGTCCAAACTTCGTTTCGCCGAGCGTTCGATTACTCGATAGCTCAGGGGTGAGCAGATAGTTATCGTAGAGCGTAAACCCGTTCGTCGAACCATTACGACCTGAAACGACGACCGACGGGAGCCCCGTTTCATTATTTCTCGATGAAATCCCATTCACATAATAGCCCTGATAACCAACTGCGTCATCAGGATGAATGAGATCATTTAGCATCAAGTACTTACCCTCCGCTGTATGAATCGCTGGTCCCGTAAGTCCAATGTCCCCCTGCTCATTCATTACGGCGAATGGAACCGAATTCGTACGATCAGCGAAACTGTCTTTTTCCCGTCCTTCAGAACGGACTTCTCCATCCGATCGGTATATCGAAACAGGTATGGTAACTAAAAACTTGCCGTCACTTGAATTGTCCGACAATCATCCCAGAGTCGTTGATCGCGATAAGTTGATATCCCGCAGGGAAGACATACTCGCTCGGCTAGCCGCCATTTGAATTGAGAGTCAGACGTGCCAGTATCCTTGCACCAGTTGTAGCAATGATTTCGCCAAAGCTATTGATTCCCCACATTGTAACCGCTGGGGGACTTCCAAGTACGATTCTTGCTTGCGATGAAAAGTCCGACGGATAGTAGTAAAGGTGCGTTCGCCTTAATCTCCGAGACAACATCCCCGAAGTTGCTGATTTGAATCGTGTCCCCACCATTTTTTAGGCCTCTTTCAGAATCGTGGTACAATTGTGCCGTCCATCATGCCAATCCAGTCGAAAGGCTGCCCAGTTCTCGTTCGCATCTTCTCCTTGAACTGACGCGAAGCCAACAATTCGACCGGAATCATTGATCTCTTCCGCTGTTTCAAGGTGCCACAGCTGTTGATCCTGTTCGGAAAGCAGGATCTGCAGGGGAACGAGTCCGGTGTCGGTCGTCCAAACGAAGGGGATCCGTTCCTCTGGGCCGCGAATGAACCCAACCGCTTCGCCTGTACCGCTAAGATCCAACACGTACAACGGTGAATCAGGCAATGGGTTCTCGATCACAGTCACCCGGTAAACCACCGCGGGGCTGCTTCCACCGCCGCCGGGTTTTCCTTTGCCGTTGGATGGGATGGCAAGTCCGAACTGCATCAGCACCAAACAGGCACACAGTGCCGCTAGCCACTTCCATCCTCGAGATTGAATTCGGACATGATTCGAGGAGGGGTTTCGCTTCAACATTGGATTGTTCCCTGAGAGTGTTCGTATCGCCCCGGAAATCTCGCGTGCTGGTGATCGGAACCGCTTGCTCCCAACAATTCAGCCGCGGCGAAGGAGCCGCACGGCAAAGTTCCCTCGCCATCCATTCATGCGACAAACGGAGTCAGAATCGATCAGGCATTTTGTCGAGGATTGGCCGAAGCGGGAAAGCTGCTGACGCGCTGCATGGACAATCGACGCCCACGCCCCGTTAGTTCATCAGCGCATGGTCAATTCCTTAGCGGCCCAATCGCCAGTGAACAGCGGGCCTCCTCTTCAGCCACGAAGTGGCGACACAAGAATTGCCGTGGGTGCCAACCACACGGTTGTGATTCTCACCCAGGAGGCGGAAGGGATTAGAGGGGGCTTTGAAGCGGGTACTGACGCCCTTTTTCAATACACAAAAGAGCGTAAGTACTTTTCAGGCCCGAAGGGTCGACGCAGCCGATGCCGGTGGTGTAAACAATAGGTTTGCCTACATTTGAATCGCATCATCCGTTGAAAACCCGTGAATTGACCGCGCAGCGGTCGCAGATGGTAGCGTGGTCGCGCTAGCGCACCTACGGAATTGTGAATGCGCAACAAAAGCCGACCCCGCAGGCGGTCGCAGACTCATTGCGCATTCGATCTGCGACCGCCTTCGGGGTCGCTCGGGACTGGATCTCCGGACGCTTCCGTAGGTGCGCTGCGCGACCTACGGCTACCCTCCGTGATACCTTCGGTATCAAAACAATGAGGGTAAACCTAAGGTGTTAAACACCAGATGATTGGCTCTTTACTTCCTTCCCCGGTCCGATCGGCGGCGAAGCCGCCGATCGGACCGGGGAATTGCTTCAAGGGGAATCCAATCCGGTGCCTGACGGCACCGGCAGGCGATGTACCAGCCCTTCGGGCTTGGCAAATCGACTGGTGTATCACAACGAGGTGCTCACGCACCCGGCAATTCTTGGATAGGCACTTCGTGCCGGATCGCGGAAGACGGCGGGGCGCGCCCCTACTGGCTTGGCGAATCTGCCTTCGCGAGAAGTTCTTCTGCCTCTTTTCGAAAGCTTTCGAAATACACTCTTCGTTGCCAGCTCGAGCCTGTGTCGCGAATCTCTTCCTGGACCATCGCGTTCGCTTGCGACAAAGCTTTTTCTCCCGCGGTCGTGTTTCCAGTCTGCATTTCGGCCATGGCTAAAAAGTACATCGCGCTGGCTGACGGGAAATCGTCGCCTGGCGGAGCTTCCAGCGCTAACGAGGCTCGCAACTTCTCAATCGACTCTTCGTACTGCCCGGCTCGGTAGAGCAACGCACCCAATCCGGTGAGCCCAAGTCGAACGCCTGGATAATCGTCATTCGCCTTCCGAGAAATCTCAATCACGCTTGACAGGTCGTCGAGGGCGTCGGGTGCCAAGACACAGGTCCATCCGACCAGATGCGAACCGTGTGCGTTGACGTCCTGGAACGCGTCAACCATCTCTTGGCAAGTCATTCGATAGCGTTCCAGTTGATCGGCGGCGAGACAGAGCACGGCATAGTCAAAGAACTCAATATAGGGAAACGAATAGAGCTTTTTCGCGAGCGTAAGCGCCTGTTCGTAAGCCTGCCGCGCTTTCTCAAACTCCCCTTTTTCTGTTTGCACGCGAGCGCAGCCCTGCACTGCTCTTAGGGTCATCTCGCTTTCTTCACCGAAATAGCGGATGGCCTTGTCCCTGTACGTTCGCATGTGAGATTCGGCCTCGTCGTATTCCTTCATGTCAAGCGAGACATTTGCAAGACCTGCCTGAAAGGCGACCGTGAGTCCATGATCCTCGCCCAGCGATGTCGTGCTCAACTCAAGCATCCGTGCCAGTAGATCCCGCGTTCTCGCGTACTCTTTCAGTAGACTCAGCGTGTTCGCTAAACCTAACGCAGTTTGCAATGTGATCGGGTTGGCTTCTCCGAGCCATCGTTGCTCCACGTCAAAAACTTGCTGATAGAGATCAGCTGCCTCTTTGTACTTCTTTTGCCTACTGAGCAAATCAGCAAGCTTCATTTGTGTTTGGGTAGTAGTGCGATGGTCGGCACCCAACCGCTCCTTCAGAAGGACAATCAGTTCTTCATAGTCCGCCTCAGCTTCTGCCAGTCGGCCCGAAATCTCATGAAGAGTTGCGGAGGTACTGAAAGCCTCTTCCTCGTGCCCCGGCGTTTGTTGATAAACCCTTATCACCCTCTCAAGGAGCACCTGGGCATCCTTGACTCTCGCTATTGGCGGTAGTAGATAGCGGTCGGCGAGCACCATCGCATATTGCAACGTCCTCGAATCTTCGAAACCGTTGACCCGTTCGGACAACTCAAGAACTTGTTCTTCAAGGTCGACCGCCTCCTGGTACCTACCAAGATTGGTGTAGGCCCAGACGAGATTGTTCATCGTGGCTAACGTACGTGAATCGGCCTCACCATCTTCCATGTCTCGGAGCGCCTGCAGATTCTCGCTGAGAATTTCTACGGCATCACCTGCACGATCGTTGGAGAGATAGACCATCGCTAGTTCGTTCGCGAACATTCTTGTGAACATATCGTTGGAACCCCGCAGTTCCCGCTGAATTTCAACCGCTCTCTCCAGATGCTTGGTCGCCTTATCTCGTCTACCCATCGAAAAATAGGCTTCCCCGACGACGTACTGAACTTGAGCGTGCACCTCCGGCTGGTCCGCAAGCTTCTCCTCAGCCGCGGAGGCGGCAATGTCGAGCAGTTCTTCCACCGTCTGGCCGACTCCGTTGGGATTCGTACGTGGTGCAGCTTGCCCCAACAGATCATCAACCAAGAAGTCGTTGAGTGCTTTCGTGTTGGCCGCTTCACGCCTTGCTCGCTCCTCCGCTTCGATTGCCCGATTTCGCTGGATCTCAGCTTCGGTTCGCTCCTGTCTTGCGATCTGTCGCTCGTTGTCTGCCTCGATGCGACGATCCTCGGCCTGTTGTCGGGCTGAATCGGCAGCGATTGCAAAGCGTATCGAAACGGCTGTGGTGGCGATCATCAGAAGCATGACCGCTGCCGCGACGGCAAGCGGTGTCTTGTACCGCCGCACGAGCTTGCTGGTCCTGTAAGCAAGCGATGGCGGGTGGGCTTCGACTGGTTCGCCGACGAGATATCGCTGAATGTCGTCGGCGAAATCGAGCGCCGATTGGTATCGTCGCGTCCGGTCCTTTTCCAGTGCCTTGACCACGACCCAGTCGAGATCACCTCGCAATTGGCTCGCAATGTTGTGCGCCGACGCCCGCCGATTGGTCACCAGAGTGCTGATTGCCTCCGCCTTGAGCGTACTGATGCGCGCGCTCGCCAGCGGCGGCTCGTCCTCTTGAATCATCCGCCGCAGTTCGTCGTAGCCAACTTTGCTCAATGCCTCGCGAGTGACCGGGGTGGTGCCCGTCAGCAACTCGTACAGCAACACGCCCAGCGAATAGATGTCGGTCCGCGTGTCGATGTCCAGGCCGCTCAGATGAGCCTGCTCGGGGCTCATGTACATGGGCGTGCCAACCATCTGCGAGAACTGTGTGAATAGCGTTCGCTCGGTGAGTCGTTGATTGGTCGCCTTGGCGATTCCAAAGTCGATCACCTTCGGGACGCCTTTGACGTCGTGCAACTCGACGAGCAGATTGCTAGGCTTGATGTCGCGGTGGATGACTCCCTTCTGATGCGCATGCTGGACCGCTTTGCAGACATCGCTGAACAATTCGAGACGCTGGCGTAGATCGAGTTTCTGTTGATCGCAAAACTCGGTAATGGGGATGCCCCGTACCAGTTCCATCACAAAATAGGGTCGACCAGATTCCGTCTCGCCGGCGTCAAGAATCTTGGCGATGTGGGGGTGGTTCATCAGGGCCAGGGCCTGCCGTTCGGCCTCGAATCGGGCAACGACCTGGGCGGTGTCCATGCCGACTTTGATGATCTTGAGCGCCACCTGGCGGCGCACCGGTTTCGCCTGCTCAGCCATGTAAACGACGCCCATCCCGCCCTCGCCCAATCGCTCGAGCAGCTTGTAAGGTCCGATCGTGTCGCCGACGCGTTCACGCACCGAATCGCCCAATCCCATCTCCGCTGCCGTTTCGTCGACGGGTTCGAGAACGATTCCTTTCGGGTAAACGGCAATCAACCGCTCGACGCGCCGCCGAAGCTCGTCATTTCCCTGGCAGGCCTTGTCGAGGAACCTGTCGCGGTCTTCCGCCTTGGCGATCTCCATCGCCTCTTGGAACAATGTCTCTTCGTGCAATTGCATGACTGATTTCAATCACAAAGGATGAAGACGAATCGGTGTACGGATGGCAACCGCGCAGCCCCTATCTACTTCATGCGACAACGGACGGATGGAACGATCATTGTTTTGGGATTATCTCTCCAAAGCGCTACCATGGCGTGTCGGATCGCCCTAGTTTTCGCGCAAAATAGTTGCATTGCCTCAGGATTCGAGACGCCACCGTTTGGCTCTTGGGGCTGCAAGGGACCAAATGGCGGAGGAGAATCCGGTGACGGACGTAACTCGACTACTGAATGCCATCGAAAGCGGCGATCAGCTGGCTACCGAGCAGCTATTACCGCTGGTCTATGACGAACTGAAGCGGATCGCGGCGTCTAAGCTGGCCAAGGATCGGCCGGGTCAAACTTTACAGACGACAGCGCTGGTCCATGAAGCGTATTTGCGGTTGGTTGGCGATGGCGACGCATGTGCATGGGATACACGAGGCCATTTCTTCGCGGCAGCCGCCGAAGCGATGCGGCGAATCTTGGTGGAGCGGGCGCGCAGCCGTAACAGGCTCAAGCGTGGCGGTGATTGGCAGCGGGTGGATGTCGATTCGATCGAGAGTCCGATTGCTGAGCCTAATGTTGACATCGAAGCGCTCGATGAGGCACTTTGTGAATTGGAGTCGTTGCAACCGGACAAGGCGGCACTCGTGAAGTTGCGATACTTCGCGGGACTCTCGGTGAGCGAGGCTGCAGATGCCCTCGGGATTTCAACGGCAACAGCAGGCCGCAGTTGGCGATACGCTCGCGCCTGGCTTGCCGACAAACTGACCGCCGACGATTCCTCCTATGCGTAGAGGCAGGGCATGCTCCGCATGCCAGCGATCAGCAGATCGGGACGTGACGCGGTGCGTCACCTACGTGCGCTGCGAGTTGTTGCAACCTTCCGGAGCGCAATACCGTAGCGGACTATTTGGCGGCAAGAATCGACGATGATCAGGCACGAGCTGCCGACATAAAAATTGCCGGGTGCGTCGACGCCTCATTGCGATACACAAGTCGATTTGCCAAGCCCGAAGGGCTGGTACACCCCTTGCCGGTGTCGTCAGGCACCGGGTTGGATTCCCCAGTAACGCAGTTCCCAGCAGCGATCGGCGGCTTCGCCGCCGATCGCTCCCGGAAAGGAAGTGAAACAGTTCAATCATCCGGTGGTTTACACCACCGACATAGGATGTGCCGACCCTTCTGGCCTGAAAATCTCCGAAGCTTGACTTGTGTATCGCAACGAGGGGTTGAAACCCACGACAATTCCTCCGACGCCACTTCGAGGTGGCGGAGGAGACCGCACAAGTTGGCCAGCTACTTCGCTTCGTTGTCGGCACGAGGTCGACGCTTTTCGAGCCACTCCTGCGAGGGCACCGGGTGCTTTGACCACCACACCGGCTCGGGGAACCAGCGCAGCGAGCTGTGCCGTTGGTAGCTCTCCCAAACGTGCGCCGCTTCGGGATCGGTTTGGCGAAGGTCACCGGTTCGCGTCAAATATTCGGTGAGCATTTCCGATAGCTGTTGCTTGACCTGTTGCGCATCGGGATCGTCCGCAAGATTGTTCAAACACGCCGAATCGGCTTGTATGTCGTAGAGCTCTTCGCGAGGACGCAAATCCACCGCGGCGGACAACAGTTCGCCGACCCCCGGCTCCTCACGATGCTTGATCATCCATTGCAAGGTGGGTCCGTCATCAATGTCATGATAACCACCGTGCTCCGGTCCCAACTTTCCGCTGACCAGGGCACCCGACGCATCATAAAGAGCCGATGCGTATTTCTGCGGCGTTCCCGCCGGCCAGCGTTCAGGAGTGAAATTGCGAATGTACAGATGCGTCGGCGTGCGCACGCAGCGGCACGGATAACTGAGTGAATTGAAACGCGATGACGAGTGACGTTCGCGTCCGCTAAACACCGCGTCACGCAAACTTGGCTGGCTTGCCTGCTCGGAGGCATAACGCGAAAGCAAACTGTATCCCGGCATCTGGTCCGCCTGCTTCGGCTCCACTTCCGCAGCAGCAAAGATCGTTTTGGTCACGTCGATCAAACTGACCAGGTCACTGGTGTCCTGTCCAGCCGGCCATCGCGCTGGCCAACTGATCGCCAGCGGCATGTGGATGCCGTACTCGTAGAGGTTTGCTTTGGCCCGGGGAAACGGCATCCCGTTGTCACTGGTCACGATCACCAACGTGTTGTCGAGTTCGCCCAGTGCTTCCAATCGATCGAGCATGCGAACCAGATGCGAATCGAACCACTCGATCTCGTACATGTAGTCGGCGAGATCCGATCGCACCTCGGGGCTATCGGGCAGAAAGGCAGGAACCTGAACCTTCTCGGGATCGACACCATTCGCTTTGCCAATGCCAGGCGAGTAGGCGCGATGCGGTTCCTGACCGCCATACCAAAAACAAAACGGTTGTTCGTCGTTTCGCTCGCCGAGGAACTCATCGAAGTTGGCGGCGTAGTCGATACTGGAAATTCCCTGCGGTGATTCCTGCTTGATGCTGGAATAGGCCTTGCCGGCAGGATTGTGGGGCCAGTCGCCTGCCTTGCCGGGGCCCCAGCCCTTGCCGGTCATGCCAACGTGGTAACCCGCATCGGCTAGTTGCGCTGTGAAAACGGGAAGGTCGCGGGGAAAGTCGCTGGCATGGGTTCCTGCCTCGCGCAGCTGCCAAATTTCACGTCCCGTCAAGAAGGCGGCCCGCATCGGACTGCATCCCGGAGCCGGCGTGAAGGCGGAGCGAAACAACACGCCGTTTCTGGCAACCCGGTCGAAGCCCGGCGTCTGAATCGCCGGATCTGCGTAAGCCGACGCGTGCGGGTACGATTGATCGTCCGCAATCGCAATCAGGATATTTGGCCGAGCGGCCAGGACTTGTGTTGCCGTCAAGGCGAGACAGGCGAGCGTCAGAGCGATTCGAAGATGCATGCGGATTTCGTATTCGGGTGTTGGCGGGGCTTCCCGGCAGGAGAGCACGGGATGTGTGTTGATAGGCCCGAGCACCATCTTACACTCTTCGTACCGTAGGTCAGTCTCTCCGAGACTGACAGGAACATCTTACACTCTTCGTACCGTAGGTCAGTCTCTCCGAGACTGACGGAAAATCTTACACTCTTCGTACCGTAGGTCAGTCTCTCCGAGACTGACGGAAAATCTTACGCTCTTTCTTCGCTTTCACCGTAGGTCAGTCTCTCCGAGACTGACGGAAAATCTTACGCTCTTCGTACCGTAGGTCAGTCTCTCCGAGACTGACATGAACGTCGCGACGGTTTCCCACGGTGCCAGTCTCGGAGAGACTGGCCTACGGTAGTTGCCAGCCGCTTTGTACTTCCTCGCGATAAATTCGGGCGACGACAAAAACACTGGCCCCCGGCTCCGAGTTATCATCTGCAGGGAGTCTCCTTGAAGATCCCCCCGCTACCTTTCCCTCCCTCTCGAAAGCGAGCCGCATCGATGATTCGCCTCTCTGTTCTATCTTTGTCCCTGCTGCTGATCGCGCCGCAGATTTGTCAGGCTGAGCTCAAACTCTCGCCGGTGTTCGGCGATTCGATGGTGGTCCAGCGCGATAAGCCGATCCACGTTTGGGGCTGGACCGCCGCCGATACCCAAGTTCGTGTGGAACTAGCCGGCCATGAGGGGACCGCAAAATCCGACAGCAGCGGCAGGTTCGACGTCATGCTCGATGCGCTGCCGGCGGGTGGTCCTCACACCATGACGATCGCAGCCGATGAAACCAAAACGTTCTCAGACGTTCTGGTCGGCGAAGTTTGGATCTGCTCCGGCCAATCGAACATGGCCTGGCCCGTCGCCAGCGCGAACGACCCCGATCTCGAATCGCTGTCGGCCAATTTCCCGAACCTCCGTCTGATCTCGGTTCCACAAGTTGCCTCGCAAGAGCCCCTCAACGACTTTGACGGCAAGTGGGAAGCCTGCACGCCGGAAACGGTCAAATCGTTTTCGGCGGTCGGTTACTTCTTTGGTCGCCAGCTTCATCAGACGCTCGATGTGCCGGTTGGCTTGATCGACAACGCTTGGGGTGGATCGGCTGCCGAAGCTTGGATCGAGCGCGGTGACCTGGAGAAAGCCGGTCAATACTCCGAGTTGCTGCAGCAGTGGGACGAGACGGTCGCCAATTACGACCATGAAGCAGCGATGGCGAAGTGGCGTGAACGATTCGCCAAGTGGCAAGAAGACAAGAAGGGCAATCGTCCTCCGCAGCCGCGCGACCAAGCCGGTAGCAACCATCGCCCTGCAAATCTTTTCAATGGCGTGCTGAACCCAGTCCTTGGCTACACGATCCGCGGAGTCATCTGGTACCAGGGAGAATCCAATGCGGGCCGAGCCTATCAGTATCGCGACCTGTTTGCTTTGATGATCCAGACTTGGCGCGACCGCTGGGGACAGGACGAGTTCCCCTTCTATTGGGTTCAGCTGGCCGACTTCATGAGCGAGGTTGACGAGCCTGGCGACAGCACCTGGGCCGAGCTTCGTGAAGCGCAAACGATGACCATGAGCAAGCTTGCCAACACAGGCGAAGCGGTCATCACCGATCTGGGCGAAGCGGCCGACATCCATCCGAGGAACAAGCAGGACGTGGCCAAGCGACTGGCCCGATGGGCGCTGGCGAACGAGTATGGTTACGACGTTCCATTCCGCAGTCCGACCTATCAATCCGTTGAATTCAAGGATGGCAAGGCCATCGTCAAGTTTGACCATATTGGCAGCGGGCTGGATACCTTTGACGTCAAGGAGCCGATTGGCTTCGCGATTGCCGGGGAAGACAAGAAGTTTGTCAACGCCAGTGCGACCATTGTCGGCAAGGACACCATCGAAGTCTGGAGCGATGAAGTCTCCGCACCGGTCGCGGTCCGCTACGCCTGGGCAAACAACCCGATCTGCAACGTGCAGAGCGCCGACGGATTGCCGATGACCCCCTTCCGCACCGACCAATGGACCGGAGTCACCGAAGGCGTCGTCAAATAGCAGTTCGTCAGGCTTTGTAGGGTGGTGTCAAGGAGCGACAGCGACGCCGACCCACCAATTTCTTCAAGCATTCGCAAGAATGCCATCGTCACGGCTGGCTCCGTCGAACGTCGCGCGATCAGACGCTACGATCGGCGGAGCGATCGGCGGAGCGATCGGCGACTATCTCTAGCCGCCGCAGGCTGAATGCGTGACTTCGAAACCCATGTCTCGAATCATCTCGTAATCGGCTTGCGGGGCTTGGCCCTTGGTGGTCAGGTAATCACCCACGAAGAGACTATTGGCGACGTACAATCCGAGCGGCTGTAGCGAACGCAAATGGATTTCCCGGCCGCCCGAAATCCGCAGCTCGCGGTCCGGGTTGACGAAGCGAAACATTGCCAGCGCCCGCAGACAGTCATTGGCGGTCAGGTTTTCGGTTCTCTGCAGCGGTGTGCCCTCGATCGAGTTCAAGAAGTTTAGCGGAATCGATTGCACACCGAGTTCACGCAGATCGAACGCCATGGAAACGATGTCGTCCGGCTTTTCCCCCATGCCAATGATGCCGCCGCTGCACATCTCCATGCCGGCATCGCGCACATGACGCAAGGTCTGGACTCGATCTGCGTAGGTATGCGTCGAACAGATTTCGGCGTAGTACTCTTCGCTGGTGTTGAGGTTGTGATTGACGCGATCGACGCCGCATGCCTTCAAGCGATCGGCCTGATTGCGATCAAGTAGCCCCAGACAGGCACAGATGTCCAATCCGTATTTTTCCTTGATCTCCGGCACAATCTGCTCGACGGCGTTCATTTCCCGCTCGTTGGGGCCGCGGGCGGAGATCACCAGGCAGTAGGTTTTCGCACCCCGCTCTGAGGCCAAACGGGCTCCTTCGAGCAGTTCATCTCGCTTCAGGATGTTGTATTTCGGAACCGGGGCGGTCGAGACCTTGGACTGGCTGCAGTAATGACAATCTTCGGGACAGAGACCACTCTTGGCGTTCATCAAGAAGTACAACTGCACGGTGTTGCCGAAGTGCCGATGACGAATCCGGTATCCAGCGGCCAGGATCGATAAGACGTCGACGTCGGGGGCACGCAGGATCGCGAGCGCGTCGTCGCGGCTGATCGGGTTTCCCGCCAGAACCTCATCGGCGAGGCTCTGGTACCGGTCGGCGGCAACTCGATCAATGGGAACGGATTCGAGATTCAACGTCATCGTGGCAACTCAGTCTCACAGGGGATCCCGGGAACGATACGGCCAATTCGGTTTGCAACCTCGGCCGACTTGAGCCACCATGGTGAGCATGCCGGCTAGAATCGGCAAGTCGTCTACCAGTCGTTGGTGAGCGGCAGCAAGCCCGCGGCGGCTGAACTCATCACGTGAACCATGCAGCGATACTACGTTCGAATCGGATCACTCGCTGAAATTCAGGTCGCCGACGGCGAACCCTCCCTTTCGCCAGGTCGCCGCGTGATCGTGCGCACAGCCCGCGGGGTGGAACTTGGCTGGATTGCCGCGCCGCTCCGCGATCGGGCAGCGCGTCGGACAACGGTGCGGGTACTACGCCCCACGACGGACCAGGACGAATTGCTGCTGCGACGACTGGAACGCCACAAGCGTCAGGCGGTGGAGGCTTGCCGGACCGCGCTCCGGGACTCGGGTTCGAAATCCACCTTGCTGGACGTCGACCAGATCTTTGACGGCGGAACGCTCGTGATGCATTTTCTCGGTCACATCGACGACCTTGCTCAGACAGTGACCGAGCGGATTGTCGAGCAATATGAGTCGGTGGTCCGCTCGCGCCATTTCGCAAAACTACTCGCCGACGGCTGTGGGCCAGGCTGCGGCAGCGAAGCATCGGCTGGCTGCGGTAGCGGCGGTTGCAGCCAGTGCGGGCTCGCCCAGGGGTGCCACGCGACGTCGTGACGAAGTTGCGGGTGGGAACTGATCCTTTCCAATCAGGGCTGATCGTTGCATGCGTCGCGATACACCGCCGACGCCTCGACGTAGTGTTCCGCCGCCTGACCGAGTCGCTGTAGATCCTCATCGGAGAGCTCGCGGATGACGCGTGCTGGAACGCCGACGGCCAGATGTCGCGGAGGAATCTCACGTCCTTCCGAAACCACTGCTCCGGCACCGACGATCGCCCCGGCACCGACCACGGCGCCGTTGAGTACGACCGCTCGCATGCCGATCAGCGCCCCATCGTGCACCGTCGCACCATGCACGATCGCCGCATGCCCAACGGTCACCCCATCGCCGATTCGGCAGGGGCATCCCGGATCGGCATGGAGCACCGCCAGGTCCTGAATGTTCGAGCGTTGACCAATCTCAACGGCCTCCGTGTCACCGCGCACCACAGCGCCGAACCAAATGCTCGAGTCGTCTCCAACTCTCACCCGGCCAAGCACTGTGGCGTTCTCGGCCAGGAAAACACGTTTGCCGATCAGCTCTGGATGATGCTTCGGATCGATCGGGCGAGGGGGCATGCGACGGGTCCTGAGTCGAATTCCGGAGGGGCCAACGACAGAAAGTCTTGCTGAAGCCCTCTGTCAGATCGTGTAAGATAGGCTCCCCAGCCAGTCCCATGGAGCGGCATCTCAAAGATCAACGGCCGTCGGCTTGTTCGAGTCGCGTCGCTTCGAGACGTCATGCTCACTTGCTCCCCCCTCCTATCGAGCACCTTCCTATGCTTCGAACACTTGGATCGCTTCTTCTGTCACTCCTGATTGTCTCGGCAGCCAGCCTCGCCGTCGCTCAAGACGAACCGGAACGACCGCGGGCTGGAGAGCCTGGCCCCAGAGGTCCCCGTGATGGCGAAGGACCACGCGGTCCCCGTGATGGCGAAGGACTACGCGGTCCCCGTGATGGCGAAGGACCACGTGGTCCGCGTGATGGCGAAGGACTACGCGGCCCCCGCAACTTCGACCCTCCACGCGGCCCTCTCGGTCCTCGTGGGGAGGGTCCTCGCGGGGAGGGTCCTCGCGGGAATATGGGTCCTGAAAACCCAGAACGCCATGCCCAGGCGATCGAAAGACAACGCCAACTTCTGGCCAGGGTTCAAGGGCTCCTTCACCAACTCCGGGCTGAAGGTGCCGAGCCCGAACTGATTGAGCAAGTCGAGCGAGCGTTCCACGATGGCGAGCGTCGAATGGACCAGATGATGAGCCAGATGGGACCGAACCGTGGTCCCGGCCGTCCTCCGGCTGACGAACGGCGCAGATGCGAGAACGCGAGATGCGAGAACGCGAGATGCGAGAACGCGAGATGCATGAACGCGAGATGCATGAACGCGAGATGCGAGAACGCGAGATGCGAGAACGCGAGATGCATGAACGCGAGATGCATGAACAGGAAATGCGCGAGCGGGAAGAGCGTGAGCGTGAGATGCGCGAGCGGGAAGAGCGGGAACAGCAAGAGCGGCGTCAAGCCCAGATGGAACGCCTGGAACATCTTCATCAGGCCGCGGTTCATCTTCGGCACGCCGGCTTGGGGGAGCTGTCGGACCGCGTGATGGAACAACTCCACGAGCTCGAGCGGGAAATCGACCGTCCGCCCCATCACGAGGAAAGGGGGCCGGATTTTGGCCAACTGCAGGATCAAATCAATGATCTTCGCAGGGCCATGCAAGAACTCGGCGAGCAGCTTCAGCAAATTCGTCGAGAGCGATAATCTTCATGGGGCGGATCCAGGAGCGACAGCGCCGCCGACCCACCCACGGAGATTGTCGAATGCGCCTGGGAATTCGTTGAGATTTCAACGTGACGGTTCAGGGCCGCTCGATCCTGCCATGCAGAGATCATGACCTCGAACCCAGAAAAAGCGATCAGCAAGTAGGCGAATAACTCCGCGCTTTCCTCCACCATCGATTTCTGAATCCCAATACTCCCCTGCAATCCGCTCTCCGACCAGAAAAGAGGACGGTCTAACATTTGGCAGACGAAACAAAGGCAGATGCCGCCAATCGCGAACAGGGTTGCGCCCGGCCTTTGTGCGATGCACAACGTTTCTTCGACGAGCTTGTCACGCTCCCAGTAGGCGACCACCAACACAGAAACGACTGCGGGAATCCCTACCAAACTCTTGTAGGCGTCGTCAAATAGCATTGCCTCAATCCATTCATCCGATTCGCGCGCTGCGGCGTAGAGTGTGACGGCACCCGTTGCGATCAGAGCGGCCCGACCGATTGGTGCCCACCTGATGGCAACGGTGATCCCGGCAACGGCGATCAACAAACAGGCAACTTGTGAGAGTTCAAGAGGACCGTTTTCCGCTGACAACCAAGCAGCACCCCGGTCCTGAAGCGACCAATAGACGACTTCAAACGCCACCAACGTGATCAGTCCGTAGGCAGCCAGTCGGGCAGGATACGAAGTGATCAGCCGTCCCCAAGCTGCAGGCCTGTCTTCTTTTCCCATTTGAAATCTCGTCAAGCTTGTGGTGGGTAAATTGGGATCACTCAGGCGCTTTGCGCAAGTCTCCGCCGCAAAGACTTTGGTAGAAGCGATTTCGTTGGACCAGGTCGGCGTGGGCACCACTATCGGCGACGCGACCACTTTCAATCACGATGATTCGGTCAGCCATAACCAGGCTCGAGGGTCGATGCGTGATCATGACTCCCGTTCGATTGACCAGGAATTTCGACAGCGCTTGATGAATCAGCTGCTCACTCTCGAGATCAATCTGACTGGTCGCTTCGTCGAGAATCAGGATGTCGGGATTGCGCAGAAAGGCTCGGGCCAACGCGATTCGTTGCATCTGGCCGCCCGATAACCGCATCGCGCCGGTCCCCAACATGGTCTTGTATCCGTTCGGAGTCTTGCGACGGATGAACTCATCCGCGAACGCGAGCTTGGCAGCGCGGATCACCGCATCCGAATCTGCACCCGGCGTCCCGTAACGAATGTTGTTCTCGATGGAGTCGTCAAACAGCACGGTTCGTTGAGTGACCAGCGCGATCCGTCTTCGAAGATCACGCATTCTCATCTCATTGATCGGCACGTCGTCCAAGCACACGGAGCCAGACTGTGGGTCATCGAACCGGCACAACAGGCTCACGATCGTGCTCTTGCCGCTGCCGTTGGGGCCGACGATGGCGACCGTTTCGCCCTGCTTGATTTGCAGATCGATTCCCCGCAGTACGACCGGTCCAGATGGATACTGGTAGCCAACATCGTTGAACGTGATCTCGCGATGAGGCCGCGGCGGGGTTTTCGGATTGACAGGATCATTCACGCGGACCGGTTGGTCGATCACCTCAAAGACGCGAGTCGTTGCCGCAATGCCTCGCTGCAAACCACTCCACACCTCGGACAGCTTCTTTGCCGGATCCGATGCACCAATCAGAAAACCAAAGAACATCAGAACCTGACCGACATTCAGTGGCTGATTACTCATCTTCATACCCAGCAGGTGCGTTTCCTTGTTGACGACCAGGTAACCACCAGCCAGGATCGCCAACCCGACCGTCGCGATGCCGAGCATTTCACTACTGCTGCGGGCAAGTGTGTTGTAGAACGCCACCTTCATCGATTTGCGATAGAAGGCCTGAGCACCACGCTGAAACTTGGCCCGCTCCGACGCCTGCGTGCTGAACGCCTTGACCACACGAATCCCGGCAAACGCATCATTCAGCATGCCGTAAAGTTGGCTCATCTCTTCCATCGCGCGACGACTGGCCCGGCGGATGGCCCGGCTCAGCTGAGTCATCACGAATCCCAGTAACGGCGTGACCACCATGACCAACAACAACAGCCTTGGACACACAAACAGTGCACCACTCAAACAGACAATCATCTTGAGCGGCTCACGAATCAATCGGCCTAGCAGAACCGTAAGCCCTGCCGAAACGTGAGCAATGTCATTGGTTAATCGCGATGTCAAATCGGCTGAACCGTTTTCGCCAAACGAGTCGAGGTCCAGACGAAGCGCTTTGCGGAAAAAGATCGCGCGCAGCTCCAGCGATGACTTCTCGGCCACGTATTGAACCAACATCAGGTTCACTGTCAGCGCCAACAGCTTCAGCGCCGTGCCGCCGGTCAGAATCGCAACGATCATCATCAAGGTCGAGTAAGGACCCGCCGGAGCGTACTGATCGATCGCGGGCTTGAACTTCTTTAAGTAGTAAACCGAGTCGCCAATCACGCGGCGTCGGGCCTCAGCCGCTTCGATCCCCAATTCAATCTGCCGTTTGTCCGCCCCCTCAGCCAAAGGAAAGCGTCCCTGCAGGTCGTTCAGTTCGCGATCAACTTCCGCAATCGCGGTTTCCGATTCGGCAATCTTCTTGGCCGCATACTGAGGGACGCTGTCCCCCTTGAACACGACTTCGACGAGGGGATAGAGCGTTCCAATGTTGGCCCCCCATAACACGGCAATCAACAGCGAGGTCAAGAGAATGCCAGCCAGCGACCAGCGTTTTCGCGCGGCAATTTTCAGTACGCGGCCAAAGTTTTTCATCAGCTGCCAGTCATCCGTGACGAGGCCAAGGTTGCTTCCGAGGATCCGCTGACGCGCAAGGGCCCAAAGGTCCGCGACGCGCTCGCTTCCATCCACGTGCTGTCTTGTAGCGAACTCCGAATCCACAATCCACCCGAATTCCAAGCTAGCAACCCACACCCCCCATCCCACAGCCCCACTCGGAGATCGTTCCGCTCTTGAGTCTCCGTTCTACGGGCATGAATCACCCTCCCGCGGGGCCACGCCGTGGCGGATATTCGATCGATACATACAAGCACGACGCGCCAGCGAGTGTGTTTCCGGTTCTCAACCGTTTGCCGGACGTGAGATTGCGCTGATTCCTGGGACGTCGTGATTCCTGGGACACACTCGCTGTCACGACGTGCCAGTTTTGATGTTGCGATTCTTGATTTCGGGGCAACGCCCCGTCGGTTTACCTAGCCCAGCCCAACGGGCTTGTCCTTACCCACATTTGAATTCCTTCATCGAGTGGAACTCGCGTGAATTGACCGCGCAGCGGTCGCAGATGGCCGTAGGTCGCGCTAGCAGCACCTACGGAAACTTGTGGAATTTCAATCCCAAGCGACCCCGAAGGCGGTCGCAGACGGATCTGCGACCGCCTTCGGGGTCGATTTCTGTTGCGAATTCACCATTCCGTGGGTGCTGCTAGCGCGACCCACGGCTACCATCCGTGATACCTTCGGCATCAAAAGAATGTGGGTAAAGACAAGCCCAACGGGCTGGGCTAGGTAAATGGCTGGGCCTTCGGCCCGAAATCATGCAAACAGCGCCACATCAAAACGCGCAAGCGAGCGTGTCGGTTGCGCACATGGGACACACTCGCTGGCGCGTCGTGCTCGTATTTTGCTGCATTTTTCCTGCGTCAAAATTTGCCTGACGGGAAGGCGATGCGACTCACCTCGAGCCAACACCGAAAAGCAGCAAGCCACCCCCACTCACCCCACTCACCCCACTCACCCCACTCACCCCACTCACCCCACTGCCCACTGCCCACTGCCCACTGCCCACTGCCCACTGCCCACTGCCCACTGCCCACTGCCCACTGCCCACTGCCCACTGCCCCACTGCCCCACTGCCCCACTGCCCCACTGCCCCACTCGCCACTCGCCACTCGCTTCCCCTATCCCCTCCGCCCCCGCCAGGCTACCGAACGCCCGGTGGCCTGCATCCACAGCGCCACCCACTGGAGCGCGACAAAGATCGACGTGGCGACGCTGTGAAACAGGACCCCTAAAAAACTCTGGCGAAACTTCACCGCACCGACCGCCCGCGGCAAGTGTCCGAGGACGACCCCTATCAAGGACAGCAATCCACAAAGCAGGCTGCCGCTGCGAATCGAGGCGATAAGCGTGATCAGGGGCAGCACGGCCGCACCGAGTAGCAACACGGAAAAAGGGACAATCAGGCGGGCGTTGGCGATTCCCTCGTGTGCATTCTTCAACAGGCCCTGAATGACCTGGCGAGCCGAGTCGTACATCCGACAAGAGGCGAGGTCGGTGCCGTCGACGACGTCAGTCTTCAGTCCTGCCATTCGATAGGCACGGGGCAGCTTCAATCCGTCGTGGCGAGATTGCTTGATGGCCTCGTGCGTCCCCGCGGCATGGTAGGCCTCGCGCGTCGTCATGAACAATTGTCCGCAGCCCGCTGCGAAGGCCGCGTCGTCGTTCTCTCTCATTCGTCGCAGCGGCAGGTATCCAAGCAGAATCACGTGCATCATGGGTACCAACCACTTCTCCAAAACGGTACCTGTTTCCTGATGTGGAAACGCGCTCAACAGGGCGACTTGCGATGACTGCTGGTAATCAACCAGGCGTCGTAGCCCGCGATGGTTGCAAGCGGACATCGGCGTCGAGGAACGCCAAACGATCCTTGGAGGCTGCCGCGGCAAGTTGAAAGCAGGCGAACTGTTTTCCATTCCAACCCGACGGCAGCGTTTGCCCCGGCAGATAGCGCACACGAGCATCGTCGGCAGCGATGGACCGAACGATCTCGCCGGTTCGGTCCGTGGAATGATCGTCCAAGACCACCACTTCCATGTCCGCATGTTCGCTTGCCAGGGCGGACCGAATGCATGCTTCGATCCCCTCCTGTTCATCTCTGGCTGGTATCAAGACCGAGATTTGGTTAGGGAGTCGATTCCTTGCCTTCGGAGTCGTCCGCGCGAAGCACAAAGAGTGGCAGGTTGGCGAAGAACATCACGGCTGGTAGGGCGGCGAGCAACACCCCGGCGATCGCGAGGGTGAGCATCATTCGAATTGGTCTCCGTGATGGAAGCGGCCTTTTCCGCCGTGTCGCCCAACGCGGAGCCGACGAAAGAAATCGTACATCGCACCTGCTCCCGCGTTGCCATGGATCAGGTTCTCAAAGGGCTGACTGCGGCGGGCAATCGCCAACTGCATCAACCGATCTTGAGCTGCCCGCAACTCAGATTCCAACATCTCACTCCATTGAGGCTTGGTCAGACCTTGATACTGCGAAATGAATTGCGGTCGCCCCAACGCGATCAGACAAACCGGCAGTCGTTCTTCCCAAAATACATATTCAAGTGCGATGGGGACCGCACAGCCTGATTCCAATCGAGTGCAGAGGTGGGCGAGGCCCGGCATCAGCTTCGCGGTGCGATCACGGACATCGGCGAACCGGCCTTCCGGCGTCATCCAAATGGCGGTATCGCCCGCATGCAGGATCGCCAGACTTTGTCGCAAAAAGGCTGCCGCGCCACTGGTTGTGTGCATGCGAACGCCGTAAAAGCCGAGCTTTGCGAAAACCTTGTACTGCTCCAAGGCGTCCGCATCGATCGGGGCAAAGAATTGTCGCCGGGGAAAGAGCGTCCGATTCAGAAAGTGCGCCATCAACGGATCCCACCACGACAGGATGGTTCCCGTAGACAATCAAGGGCTGATCCGGATCGATCGCTGCCTCACACCGAGAGTCACGCTCAATCCCAATCGCATGAAAGTGTCGCTTGAGAAAAGAACGCAGGAAACGATGAAACCCTCGTTGAAGCCATCCCGATACGGAAGGAACGTCAGCCGTCACGCTTGAGCATCTCCAAAATCTGCTCGACGACTTGTGGATGCTGACTGGCCAGATCGTTCTCTTCGCCGAGATCGACCGTCAGATCATACAAACGCCAATCGTCAGAATCACTCTGCTCGGTCGCTGCAGCACGTCCCTGTTTCTTCTCGCGGTACTGCACCAGTTTCCACTTTCCTGCTCGCACGCCAACCGACGTTTCTCCCTCCAGGCTCGCCCAGTAGAGATACTCGTGCTTGCCTTGATCCTGGGGACGTCCCAACAAGGTGGGCAGGTAGGAAATTCCGTCCGTTTCGTTCGAATGGTTCACTCCAGAGCCGAAACGTGCGGGGGCCGGTGCACCGGCGAGCTCGCAAGCCGTGGGAAGATAGTCCCAAAACGCGGAGGGATGATCGCTCACCGAACCAGCCTCGATCTTGCCGGGCCAGCGTACCAACATCGGTACACGAATCCCTCCGTCATGCATGGAACGCTTGAAACCTTTCAGTGGACCATTGGAGTCGAAGTACGTGTGATCGTGCCCACCTTCATTGTGCGGCCCGTTATCGGATGTGAAGAATACGATCGTCTTCTCGTCGATTTGCAACTCCTTGAGCAACTCCATCAAACGACCCATGTCTCGATCCATCAGTGAGACCATGGCAGCGAATCCCTTCTCCGGATTGGGCCAATCCCGACTCTCATACTGGCCGTAACTCGGCACCTCCATGCCGTCTCCGCTCACGCGTCCGCCCTCGTTGTTGGCGTGAGGTATCGTCCAGTGAATGTGTAGCAAGAACGGCTCAGCCTGATGATCGCGTATGAACTGGAAGGCTGCGTCGGTCATCCGGTCATGCGAATAGGTCACTCGCTTGGATGAAACGCGACCACGGCCGTTGGGAAAGTCTCCGATTACATTCCCCGGCAACGTGACCTGTGTGGCATTCTCCCAGAGAAATGTCGGGTAGTAGTTGTGCGCGTTGCTTTGGTTCAAGTAGCCAAACCAATAGTCGAACCCGTTCTTGTTGGGGTGTCCGTCGTTATCGATCTCGCTCGGATCTTCCACGTTACCGAGCGCCCACTTTCCAACGCCGCCTGTCGCGTAGCCAGCCTGCTGAAGTCGTTTGGCAACGGTGCGTTCCATTCCGGTCAAACTCCGCGGCCGATTGCCCGTCAAACCAGTATGGCCCACGTGCTGGCCAGTCCAGAGTACCAAACGGGACGGGCGACAAACGGTGTGTCCGGCGTAATGATCCGTGAACCGCATCCCCTCGGTCGCCATCTGATCGAGATTCGGCGTCTGAACGGTTTTCTGGCCATAGCAACCAAGATCTCCATATCCCAAGTCGTCCGTCATCACATAGATGATGTTGGGTCGTTCCGCCGCATGCATTTCACGGGCGTGATTGGCAGACCGCCAAGACGGCGACGACCAGGACGACAGGCCCGCGCGGAGGGCCGCGCGGACCCTTGCCGAGGCAAGCTCCGTACCAGAGCCCCCGGTGATGAACAAGCTCACCATGCGAAGCTGGTCGGTCCAACGAAATAAGGAGGGCATGAATCTCTCTCAGCGATGGCGGTCAGCGAAGGCCTTCGGTCAGCGGCGACCTCATGACGCCGCCAAATATAACCGGGAACCAGCTCGCAAACAGGATCACTGGGCAGCGACTCTCCGTCGTGCGAGCGCAAGCTCAGGTGACCGAAGGTCACACCTACGCGCAGCCGGCCAATCGAGATAGAAACATTTGCAGCCGATTCTGAACCCCACCAGCCGCCAAGTCCTCGGAGTTTTCGCACGCATGAAGAAGTCGGATTTGGTCGTGATCGGCGGAGGAATCGTTGGCATTGCCACGGCGATGACGCTCCGAAAACGGTACAGCGACCTCCGTGTGACGGTCGTCGAAACCGAGAAACGGGTGGCAGCCCACCAAACGGGACACAATTCCGGAGTGCTCCATTCCGGGATCTATTACAAGCCGGGCTCTGACAAGGCCATCAACTGTCGTCGCGGCAAGAAGCTGATGGAGCAGTTCTGTACCGAGCACTCGATTCCCTGGGACCGGTGCGGCAAGGTGGTCGTCGCAACGAGCGAAGAAGAACTCCCGCGGCTCGATCGAATCGCCGAGCGAGCCGAGGCCAACGGTGTCGAGTTCGAGCGGATCAATACGGACCAACTACGCGAGTTGGAACCGGCTGCCGCGGGAATCGCGGCCCTCCACGTCCCCGAGACAGGGATCGTGAATTATCGCCGGGTTTGTCAGGAGATGGCTCGCTCGTTGAAACTGGGGGAAGCAACATTCGATTGGAGTTCGAAGTCACGCAGATCCGAGCCAGCGCCGCGTCGCTTGAACTCACCAGTCGGAACGGCGACACGATCTCTTGCGATCGCATGATCAACTGCGCCGGCCTACAAAGCGATCGCGTCTGTCGCATGGCGGGTGGCCATACCGACCTGCGCGTGGTGCCTTTTCGGGGCGAGTACTACGAATTGGCAAGCGGGAGTGAATCGCTATGCCGAAATCTGATTTACCCCGTCCCCGATCCTTCGTTTCCATTTCTGGGAGTTCATTTCACGAGGATGATTGACGGGGGCGTGGAATGTGGTCCCAACGCCGTGCTGGCTCTCTCGCGACGGGGCTATCGCTGGCGCGATGTCAGTCCACGTGATCTGATCGATGCACTCGGCTTCAAGGGTTTCCGCAGCTTAGCGGCCAAGCACTGGCGAATGGGGATCGGCGAGATGCATCGATCGTTGAGCAAGAACGCATTCGTCGCCGCCCTGCAGAAGCTGATCCCCAGCATCAAGTCCGAGGATCTGATCCCGGGACGAGCGGGCGTTCGAGCTCAGGCGGTCACGCCCGACGGAAACCTGTTTGACGATTTCCTGATCGAACGAAGCGAGCGGGCGATTCACGTGCTGAACGCCCCTTCCCCCGCTGCGACCGCGTCGATCGCGATCGCAGAACAGATTGTTGATCAACTCGAATCCGTTTGACCTATCGGCCGAACAGACGAGCACGGATCCAGGCATTCTTGCGACGCTCAAGTTCCATCCAGCGACCAAAGAAGGTTTGCGGTTGAGCCGAGTATTGCTGTGACGTGGGGTACTGGTTGGCTTGGTACAACTTGTCCCGACGAAGTCACCATCGGAGTCGAATAGATGATCTGGTCGGATGGCGATGAATACTCTTGCGTCAAGATCGACGGTGCTGTGTTATCGGCAGCGGCAGTGCTGACAAGGACGGCGGCAACAAGTGCGAATGCGGCGGCTAGTCTCATGGTTCGAAATTCCATTGGTTCCACGGTGTGTTGAATCGGCGCGAAAAAGGGGTCAGGAACCAATGGCCGCCAGCGTCCGAGGGCGCTTCGCACGATTGTATCCTGACCCCTTTTCACCCCCGTTAAAGATTTGTGCTTTGCGTGACCACGCTGAGGGAATCTAGATCCCAGTTTGTGACAATCGACGAAGGATCGAAGAATCGACGAAGAGAAAGCGTGCGGTGATTGGCAGGCAGCCAGTACAACCGTCCCATTCAGATGAGCCCGACAACTGGGCAGGAAAGTAGAAGAGTTGCCGCACGAGAGGAAGCATCGCAAGGGCGCGCATTCGGAACGCGCGTTATCCGAGATGCAGCGCGGCCCTGGCAAGTTGCAGCCAACTCGTTCCAGCAGGATCGGCGTTCATGTCGAAATCCTTCGTCGGAATGTAGGCCCGCCGACGATCCACGATGCGGATCGAAACACGGCTCGTCTTGGCCAACTGCTCCATCTGTCGACGGTTGCTGTAATGCAAGACAATGAAACGAGCATCGGATGTGATCGCGGAGATCTGCCAGGCTGCCGCATCGAGCCTCAACTCGGCAAGTTCCAACATTCGCTTGGCGGCGTCGGGTAACGCTCCGAAACGATCACGAAGCTCTTCCTTGATGTCGCGGATCTCCGCCGCATCATTGATTTTTGCGATCCGCCGGTAGAGGTCGATCTTGTGGCGCAGATCGGGAACGTAGTCCTCCGGCAAGTACGCTTCGACCGGAAGATCGATGTCCACATCGGCCGACAATTTTGGCGGCAGGTTCTGGACCTGACGAACGGCATCCTCCAGCAACTGACAATACATTTCGTATCCAATCGCCGCGATGTGTCCGCTCTGCTGGCTTCCCAACAGGTTCCCGGCTCCGCGAATCTCCAAGTCTCGCATCGAGATTGCAAAGCCGGCCCCCATTTGACTGAACTCTTCGATGGCTCTGAGTCGCTTCGTCGCCTCCGGGGAGAGATGTTTGTGCTGGGCGACCAACAGGTAGCAGTGAGCCTGGTGCTTGTATCGACCGACACGACCACGCAATTGGTGCAGATCACTCAGTCCATAGCGATCGGCGTCATCGATGAAGATGGTATTGGCGTTGGGGATGTCCAGCCCACTTTCGACAATCGTCGTGGCAAGCAGCAAGTCGAACTTGTGCTCGATAAAGTCAACCATGACCTGTTCGAGTTCACCTTCGTTCATCTGCCCGTGACCGACCTGGATACGAACTTCCGGAACGATTCGTTTGAGTTTGTCGACGACGGCATGCATGTCGCCGATGCGATTGTGAACGAAAAAGATTTGTCCGCCTCGATTCAATTCGCGGATCACGGCGTTACGGATCAGTTGATCGTCCCAGCGAGCGACATTCGTTTCAACACTGCGTCGTTCCGCCGGCGGCGTTTCCAAGTTGCTGATGTCACGCACCCCGACCAACGCCATGTGCAGCGTCCGCGGAATCGGCGTTGCCGACAACGTCATGACATCCACGTTACTGTGAAGTGTCTTGAGCCGTTCCTTGACCGCCACGCCAAACCGTTGTTCCTCGTCAACGATCACCAGACCGAGATTGCTGAAATCAACGTCTTCGCTGGCCAATCGGTGTGTTCCGACGACGATGTCGACTTTCCCACGGCGCAAATCCTTGACGGTTTCTCGCTGCTGCGCGGCGCTGCAAAAGCGGCTGAGCTTGGCGATCTCAACCGGAAACTCCGCCATTCGAGTCTTGAAGTTATGAAAATGTTGTTCGGCCAGGACCGTGGTCGGAACCAAGCACTGCGACCTGGAACCCGTTGACCACCGCCTTGAACGCGGCCCGCATGGCGACCTCGGTCTTTCCGAAACCGACGTCTCCGCAGATCAGCCGGTCCATCGGCTTGTACGACTCCATGTCGCGCTTGCTGTCATCGATCGCTTTGACTTGGTCGGGCGTTTCGACATAAGGAAAACTCGCATCAAACTGTCGTTGCCAGGCGTTGTCGGGATCGAAGGTGATGCCGCGTCGTGCCGTACGCTCGGCCTGCATCTCCAACAACTCAACCGCCATGTCGGTGACCGCCGACTCGGCCGCCTTCTTTTGTCGCGACCAGGCTTGACCGCCAATCTTGGCCAATCGCGGCTGTGTCTTGGTGCCGCCAACGTATCGCTGTACCAGACCGATCCGTGAGGCGGGAACATAGATCTTGGCACCCCCGTCGTACTCAATCGTCAGGTGCTCGATGTGCTGCCCGTTCTTTTCGATGTGCTTCAGTCCACGATACAAGCCGATCCCATGGGACAGATGGACGACCAGGTCACCCGGATCAAGCTGCATCAGGCTCCCGATCGGCTTGCTCCGCGCACGCGAGCGGCCACGTCGCACCGGGCTTCGATGGAACAGCTCCGCCCCGGTCAGCACCAAGACATTCGCATCGACCAGGCGAAAACCGCCGCTGATCTCGGCAACCGCCATGTGCAATCGACCTTGCCGAGCGGCATCGGTATCGCGAAGCAATTCCGTCAAGCGTTCGCCGTCGGCGGGCGTGTCACCAACCAGAATCACCTCATGACCCGCAGCGACCGAGTCGATCCGCGCCCGAGTCTCGTCGAGCGACATTGCGAACGCGTCAGCCGTGCTCGTCTTCAGGTCGTGGATCTCGTCGGACGGTCCCTCGGCTAACGTGGTCGCCGTGACCAACCGATATCCTGCCAGCGATTCCATCAACTCGTCGAACGAAACCAGGTTCGAGTGATCAGCGGTCCGAGCAAAGAGATCGTCGCCGGACTTCCTGGCATCCTGGGGATCGACCACAGACGACAACCGTATCGTCGGGAAGGTAGTCGGTGATCGGTCCCAAGCCTTGTCGGCTGGTTTCGACCGGAGTCGCTTGCGAGCCTCTTGCCTGCGACGATCCACCGGCGGGTGATTCGTAGGGATCGCCTGGTTGCGACGCATCGCCAACGCCTACGGCGGCGATCTCAACATGCTCGAGCGACTCGATGCTCCGTTGGCTGGCCGGATCGAATCGGCGAATCGATTCAATTTCATCGCCGAACCACTCAATGCGGATCGGCTGCGGCTGATCGGCAGAATAGATGTCCAACAGGCCGCCGCGGGCAGCGAATTCGCCTGGCAATTGCACCGCCGATGTGGCGGCGAATCCCGCCTCGGCAAGCCAGCGACGAATCTCCTCCGAATCAACCGATTGACCGACTTCGAGCTTGCGAGTCGATGCCTCCAATTTCTCAGGCGTCGGCACCAACTGCATCGCGCCACCGACGTAGGCGGTGACCAACAGCGGCTCGTCCAAGTCAGCATCGCGACGCAGCAGTTGCTGCAACACCTGCAGACGCTCGGCGTAGTCTTCGTCACGAATCGACGACGCAGAAACGCTGCCCGAGGAAAGGGGCAGCGAGAGCGAGTTGACCAGGCCAAAGGCGATCGCATCACCAGCGACCGTGTCCGCATCGGCCGCCTCCGGCAGCAACATCAAAATGTGCGGCACCCGCCTGGCAAGGGCCGCGGCGAACACCGCGCGGACGCTTCCCCAAACTCCGGAAAACGCCAGCTGCTCACCGGCACGCAGACTCGCCACGCGCGCGGCGACACCCGTGCTCTCGTCCAGCAGACGAGGCACATCGACGAGTTTCCCTACGGTCGTGGAGGCGGTGCTTGCCAAGCGAAGATGGCCCCGCGGTTGGTGGACACGCTCAAACGTATCGAGAATCAAGGCCGAAGGGAACACCGGCAGGCGGTGTGGCGCATGTCAGGTTGCTGGAGACCATGGACACTTCTAAACTCACCGTCTGACAAACAGAGAGAATTCTTCCAGACTCCGCAGAGAAAGCTAATGAGCGTCGGTATCGGAATCGTTGGGTGTGGGATGATCGCCAACTTTCATGCCAAGGCGATCGCCGACGCGAAGGGGGCCCACTTGGCCGGGTGCGCCGATCGGCTTCCCGAATACGCCGTCAAATTCGCCGAAAACAACGGCTGTCGCGCATTTGAATCGCTCGAACAAATGCTGGCCGATCCCGAAATCGATGCCATCTCCATTTGCTCACCCAGCGGCGCGCACCTCGACCCGGCCTTGGCCGCGGCGGCAGCCGGAAAACACGTGTTGATCGAAAAGCCGCTGGAAATCACCACCGAGCGCTGCGATCAGATCATCGAAGCCTGCGAGAAGGCCGGCGTACGTTTGGCGGTGACCTTCCAGAGCCGCTTCCACGAATCCAGTCTGCTGATGAAGCAAGCGATCGATGGGGGGCGTTTCGGAAAGGTCACCATGGGCGATGCCTACGTCAAGTGGTATCGAAGCCAAGCCTATTACGACAGCGGCGCCTGGCGCGGCACGTGGCAGCTTGACGGTGGCGGAGCGCTCATGAACCAGGCCATTCACTCCGTCGACCTGTTGGTTTGGCTGATGGGTGATGTCGCGGAAATCAGCGCCATGACCGCCACACTGACCCACGAACGAATCGAAGTGGAAGATGTCGCAGTGGCCAATTTGAAGTTTGCTTCTGGTGCGCTCGGCGTGATCGAAGCGACGACCACGGCCTACCCTGGCGCCTTGAAGCGAATCGAAGTCAGCGGCAGTCATGGCACCGCCATCCTCGAGGAAGAGGACATCAAGATGTGGCAGTTCGCCGATGAAACCGACGAAGACGCCGACATCCGAAAACGAATGGAAGGTCGCACCAAATCGGGAGGTGGAGCGGCCGACCCATCCGCCATCAGCCATCACGGCCATACGATGGTCTTTGACGAATTCATCGCCGCGATCAACGAAGGTCGAGCCCCGACGGTCGATGGCCATCAGGGCCGTCGCAGCGTCGAAGTGATCCGAGCCATCTACGATTCCGCAAGCACCGGCAAAATCATCCAGCTCTAGTTCCGTACGTTAGGCTTTCCAGCGTGACATGAGCAAACCAGCCCCCTTTTCCAGCACGGGAGACGGGACACACTCGCTGGCGACGTCGTGCTTGTATGGCTGCGAGCCACGCAAAAGTGAAAGCGCTCTACCGTGGCGGCAGCAAGAAACAAAACGCTTGGCGATCGTTGCGGACCAGCAGATGACGTCCGGCGACCGTGGGAATGTTCCAAGTTTTCGACTCCATGGCGGGCAATCGAAACAATTCCTTGTACTCGGTTGGGTCGGCGGCGACGAACACGACTTCACCCGTTTCCGCTTGGCCAACCAGCGTGTCTTCGACCAGCAACAGCTGGCCTTGGCCGAGACGAACCCGGCGGGGCTGTACCCACAACTGCTCACCATCGGGTATCGAAACGGCTTCCAGCGAACCGTTACTGATCGCATAGGCGACCTCGCCGTCGACACAGGCGTGGGTGAACTTCGTCTTGAGAACCTGATTCGAGTCCCAAACGGCACTGGCGGTCATCGAGCCGTTTTCGCCACCGCTGATTTCGACCAGTGCGCTGCCGCCGCCGTAGCCTTTCCCGATCAGGAATCGATTCTCACCCGCCGGAACAACCATCGCACAACTCGCCCCACCGTTGGATTGACCGATCCACTCGAAATCCCAGAGCACACTGCCATCTTCGATTCGGTGCCCCGTGATTGACTGTTCGTTGACCGAAACAATCTGGCGGATGCCGGCCAACGTCAGCAGCCCAGGCGACGCGTAGCTGATCTGGTCCTGACCAGCGATCCAGCGAGTTTCGCCCGAAATGGCATCGAATGCGATCAAACTGCGCCCCGTGGATTCATTCGAAGCTGGGCCACCAAAGGGAACCACGCAGAGCCCGTCGACCAACAGCGGTGAACCAGCGCGTCCCCATGAGATCGCGGCTTCCGAAGCCACCTGGTCCCAGCCCGCCATCTCCAAGAGATCAACCGACCACTTGGTCTGGCCCGTCTTCCAGTTCACGCACCACAATGTGCCGATCGCTCCTTGCGCGTAAACCAGATCTCCCTCGATCGTCGGCGTGCTGCGAGGGCCGACGCCGCCGAGTGAATTCTGGTGGATCGCTTCATGCTCCACTAACCATTCCAATCGTCCGTCGATCAGCCGATAGCAAGTCAGGCATTCCATCGCATCGCGTTGCTCGAGCGTGATCGCGCGATCGCCGACAACGGAGAAAGACGACCAGCCTGCTCCGATCCCTTGATTCCACAGCAACTCGATCTCGGACTCAGAACGTGGCACCGCGAACAATCGCTCATCAATGACACCCGTCCTCTGATTGCCCAAGAAGCCAAGTGAATCGGCCAATGCCTTTGCGGCGGGCGACGAGGAAGCAACCTCTTCCGATGCGCTTTCCGTATCTGTCAGCGACCGCATCTCCGGCCGACTCGAGGCGAATCGCAGCTTGAACTGGGGGAACATCTCGCCGCTGAATCCATCAAATCGAAACAGCGCCGACAAGAGCATCCCAATTACAAACGCCGATGCAGGCACGAGGTACCTGGCCCCACGTTGCTTGGCGATCCGATGCAATTGATAGCCGACGTAAAGAAGCGTCAACAAACCGGCCACCGCACTCTGAATATTGGCAATCTGATGATCGCTACCAGGTGCGAATGATTGCGCCAGGGCAATCGCGGTCGTACCAACGATCAACGCAACCAGAATTCGCAAAAAGCGTCGCTTGCGTTTGACCGGTGCCGCCGACTCGGAACGCTCGGCCTCGGGTCCGGACTCCGTCTCAAGGCCTCGATCGTGTCCCGTGTTCAACTCAGACACCACGCACGGACTCCTCTTCGCTACGGTTTCCTTGCTGCATCCGATTGCGGAGTTCTTTGCAGGCGTCGGCCGGATTGCTACAGAGCGAACAGCTCACGCTACCATCTTCATTCTTCGCATTGGCGAGCCCGCCACAGGATCCGCTGATCGAACGACGTCCGAACATGACGCCGATCGCCATCGCACTGAGAATCAATCCAAACGCACAAGCCGTGAGTAGTGGGAGTACCAGAGATGGAATCGAACCTGACGCTTCGGCGCTCGCTTCGTCGGACGATCGATCGATTCCCGCCGCAGAACTGTACTGCGCAAGGGCACCGGTGCCGACGAGTTCGAATGAATCGCCTTGACGACCAATCAGCAGCGCTGAGAGCCCTTCGGCTTCGGCGATCTGCCGCCCTTCGTTGGGACCCAGCACGTTGAGCGCCGTGGCCCAAGCGTCCGCCGCCATGCAACTCCCGGCGACCACCGAAACGGACGCAAGCGAGTGATCGATTGGGCGGCCCGTGCGAGGATCGATGGTGTGTGAATATCGAACGCCATCGATTTCGAAGAAGTTGCGATAGTCGCCCGAAGTCGCCATCGACTGATCGTCGCCAGAACCCGTGTTGAGCGAGTGTGCAATCATCACAGCATCCTGAACCACGTCAGGGACCTGGATTCCGACCTTCCACCACTGCCCGGCCTTGCTGCCGCTGGTCCGGACTTCGCCGCCGATTTCCACGAAGACATTTGGGGCACCCTCTTCGTTCAAAAGCTCGACCACGCGATCGACTGCGTAGCCTTTGGCGACAGCCGATAAATCAACCTGCAGCCCCGAAATCGCTTTACGAAGCGCAGGCGGGTCCATCCGCACCGACAACTTTTCAAAGCCCACGACACTTCGCAGCTTCTGCAGCGTCTCGGCATCGGGAACCGTCTGGGTTCTCGGATCGGGCCCGAAGCTCCAGGCATTGACGAGCGGGCCGACCGTCACATCAAACGCGCCATGGGACTTGTTCGCAACCGTTTGGGCAAAGGCCACCACCGTCGCCGTCTCGAGACTGACGTCGAACCAGTCGGTTGATTCGGAACGGTTGAATCGAGAGAGTTCGGAAGACTCGATGTACGTCGACATCAGATCGTTGATGTGGCGCAGCAGGGCGTCCACATCCAATCGCACTTCATCTTTCGGAAGCTGCGGGTCAAAAATCTTGATCGTGTACCGAGTCCCCATCGTCGGCCCGGACAACTCCATCATCGGGGCCTGCGCATGAATCGCTGAGACGGGAAACGCAAATTGCCCAACCAGCAGGATCGCGACCAAAAGGATCGCGGCGGGAGGAAGTCGATACATGAGATGTCCAAGGGTTGGCGGACGCAGGTTGACATGGATTCAACACGCGCAGTGTCGGTCGGGCTCCTTCGTTGGAGCGATCCACAACCGCGCGGCCCTGCGAACCGTCTAGCTGGACAGCGACACTTTACTGTAGGGCGGTCTCTCCGAGACCGTCATTCCACGCGGCTTTGCCGCGAAATCGGAGCCTCGGAGAGGCTCGGCTACAGGTATGCGTTCCAGCCGAGACTTCGCCGTGACTAACCCCCGAAATCGTCGTAAGCGATGTTCTCGGGCTCGACGCCGAGATCGTCGAGCATCTTGAAGACCGCCTGATTCATCATAGGCGGCCCACAAATGTAATACTCGATGTCCTCGGGAGCCGGGTGCTTGCTGAGATAGTTCTCCAACAGCACCTGATGGATGAAGCCGACGTAGCCGCTCCAATTGTCTTCGGGCTGCGGCTCCGAAAGCGCGATGTTGAACTGGAAGTTGGGGAAGTCCTTCTCAATCGCCCGGAAGTGATCGACGTAGAACAACTCCTTCAGACTTCGACCACCGTACCAGTACGAAACTTTACGGTTTGTCTTCTGACGTTTGAACAACTCGAAGATGTGGCTTCGCAGGGGAGCCATTCCGGCACCACCACCGATGTAGACCATTTCCGCTTCAGTGTCTTTGATGAAGAACTCGCCGTACGGTCCACTGATCGTCGCCGCATCACCCGGCTTGAGACTGAAAATCCAGCTACTCATCTTTCCCGGGGGCACGTCGGGCATTCGCGGCGGCGGTGAGGCGACGCGAATGTTCAGCATGATGATCCCTTTTTCGCCGGGATAGTTCGCCATCGAGTAGGCTCGCACCACCGGTTCGTCGACCTTCGAGACGTAACGCCAAATGTCGTACTTGTCCCAGTCTTCACGAAACTTTTCTTCGATAACAAAGTCCTTGTAGTGGACAACGTGGGGCGGGCACTCGATCTGGATGTAGCCACCGGCACGAAAATCGACCTCTTCACCCTCGGGCAATTCGAGCACGAATTCCTTGATGAAGGTTGCGACGTTGTGATTGCTACGAACCTTGCATTTCCACTTCTTGGTTTCGAACGCCTCCGCGGGAACTTCCACCTTCATGTCGCTCTTGACAGCGACCTGGCAACTCAGACGTTCGCCTTCCGCAGCTTCCTTTCTTGTTGATGTGTCCCTTTTCGGTGGCCAGAATTTCGCCGCCACCTTCGTACACCTTGACCTTGCACTGAGCACACGTACCGCCGCCGCCACAGGCACTGCTGACAAACACGCCGGCATCGGCCAGCGCACCGAGCAGCTTTCCGCCTGCGGGAACTTCGATCGTTTTCTGGTCGTTGATCATGATCTTGACCGGTCCAGAAGCGACCAGTTGGCGTTTCGCGGCCAAGAATGATCAGCACCAATGCGATCACGACCGCCGTAAACATCACGACGCCGAGTACTACAATGTCCATCGTTACAAGCTCGTCAGCGAGTTAGCTCTAATTGTGTTCGTGAATGACCGTGTCGAACTACAGCTGAATACCGCCGAAGGACATGAAGGCAAGTGCCATCAATCCAACGGTGATGAAGGTAATTCCTAAACCGCGAAGCGGAGGCGGTACGTCACTGTACTTGAGTTTCTCTCGAATTCCCGCCAGTGCGGCGATCGCCAGCGCCCAACCCAATCCGCACCCGATCCCGTAAACCACCGACTCCGGAAAGTTGTAGTTTCGTTCCTGCATGAACAGCGATCCGCCCATGATCGCGCAGTTCACCGTGATCAGCGGTAGGAAGATGCCCAGCGCGTTGTAAAGCGGGGGAAAGAACTTATCGAGGAACATCTCAAGAATCTGCACCATCGCCGCAATCACGCCGATGTAGCTGATGAAGCTCAAAAACGAGAGATCCACGCGTCGAAAAATCGATGGTGCCGGTGGGGATGAAGGCATTGGCCCAAGTCATCGCCCCTTTCTTGAGCAGCGTTGCGTAGATGAACTGGTTCGCTGGAATCGTGATCGCCTCAATCACGATCACCGCCAGCCCAAGCCCAAGCGCTGTCTTGACGTTCTTGCTGATCGCCAAGAACGTGCACATGCCCAGGAAGAAGGCCAGCGCCAGATTCTCGATGAAAACCGACGTCAGAAAAATGCTGATGTAATGTTCCATGATTTCGATTCCGGGAGAAAAATTCCGGGATAATGATTGTGGCCGTTTCAGACGCCTCAAGCCTCTTCGATCTGCTCTGGCTTCCAAGCCCGAATTGCCCAGATCATCATGCCGATGATGAAGAACGCACTGGGCGGCAACAGCATCAGGTTGTTGGGGTTGTACCAACCACCGTTGCGATCCAACGGAAAGATTTCGATGCCGAACAGTGATCCGCTTCCAAACAATTCGCGGAAAAACGCCACGAACATCAGCACCAAGCCGTAACCCAACCCGTTGCCGATTCCGTCCAGAAAGCTGAGCCATGCACCATTCTTCATGGCAAAGCCTTCGGCGCGGCCCATCACGATGCAGTTGGTGATGATCAAGCCGACGAACACCGATAGCTGCTTGCTGATGTCAAACAGATAGGCCTTGAGAATCTGGTCGACCACGATCACCAGCGACGCGATCACGACCATCTGCACGATGATGCGGATGCTGCTGGGAATGAAATGACGAATCGCACTGACCGCCAAATTGCTGAACGCGGTCACTGCGATCACAGCAACGCTCATCACCAGCGACGTTTCCATCTTGGTTGTCACCGCCAACGCAGAGCAAATCCCGAGGATCTGCAGCGCGATCGGATTGTTGTTGATCAGCGGATCAACCAGCACATCGGTTGCTTTGCTCGACATGTTACTTATGCTCCCGGCTGGGCGACGCCAAGTTCGTCAGCCAGCTTGCGAAGATAAGGGCCATATCCGTCGTCGCTGGCCCAGTAGCGAATGAGTTTGGTGACGCCCCGACTGGTGATCGTTGCACCCGAAAGTCCGTCAACCGCGTAGGGATTGTCCGAAGGAGCCGGCCCCTTGAAGACCAGCGATGCCGGCTTGCCGTCCTCGTCATACAACTTGCGGCCTTCCCACTGACGCTTCCACAGCGGATTGTCGACCTCACCACCTAGCCCGGGCGTTTCTTTGTGTTGATAAAACGTGATGCCCTGGATCGTTTCCAAGTCACTTTCGGACCGCCAAGTAGCCGTAGAGCGTTCCCCACAGGCCCTTGCCGAAAACCGGCAACACGACCTGCTGGATCTTTTCCGAACCAGGCTGCTTGACGAAATAGACCTTCATGATCTTGGGTCGACGTGGCTCGCCGATGTTGTATTCCGGATCGACGATGGCCACGCTCTCCTTCGGGTTCGCCGCGGCTTCCACCATGCTGTAACGGTTGATGTCGACCTCGTCGGTGTACTCACCGGTCTCCAAGTTGACGAGCTTTGCGCTGATCCAACCGTTGAGTTCAGCGATTTGATCGCGGCTCAACTCCGACGCCTGGACGCCATATTCGCCAATGGCCAATCCAGTCGCGTCCAGAATGTTCTTTTGCTGGTCCAATTGCTCATTGGCTTCTTGCCTCGGGCGCAGAACGACCGCCGCGCTGCTCACCGCCAACGAGCAGACGACGCAGAGCACGGTCGCAACCATCAAGGTGTTGAAGAGTGAATCACGTTGTTGCATAGCGTGCGATCCTCCTGCGTACGTTGGCCTGGACCACGAAATAGTCGATCAAAGGTGCAAACACATTCCCGAACAGAATCGCCAACATGATTCCTTCAGGAAACGCGGGGTTGATCACGCGAATCAAGACGGTCATGAACCCAATCAGCCCGCCGTAAATCCATTTTCCTTTTTCCGTCATCGACGCACTGACTGGGTCGGTCGCCATGTAGACCAGACCGAACGCCAAGCCTCCGACAACCAGATGCCAGTAGAAGGGAACCGCAAACATCGGATTGGTCCCCTGATCGACACCGTTGAGCAACAGCGACGTCGCCACCACTCCGCCAACCACCGCGGCCATGATCTTCCAAGAACCAATTCCCGTGGCAATCAAAATCGCAGCACCCACGATGCAAAGCAGCGTGCTGGTCTCTCCGATGCTGCCGGGAATGAAACCGAGGAACGAGTTCAGCCAGACGTCCCACTGCAGTCAAATCGGCTTTGTCCGCAACGCTCTGGACCGCAACCAGGGACTGCAAGCGCGGGGTTGTCACCGGCCACCTCGGGCGTCGGAACCGCACTCGCCATCCGACCAAGTGCTGTGGCACTGCTGTATCCATCAACGGCCGTCCAAACCTTGTCGCCGCTGATCTGCGCGGCGTACGCGAAATACAAAAAGGCCCGACTGGTCAACGCGACGTTCAAGAAGTTGCGGCCGGTTCCGCCAAAGACCTCCTTGGCCACCACGACACCGAAGGAAATCCCAAGCGCCACCTGCCACAGCGGGATCGTCGGCGGCAGCGTCAAGGGGAACAACAGTCCGGTGACCAGAAAACCCTCGTTGATCTCGTGGCCGCGAAGCACACTGAAGATCAACTCGATGTGTCCACCGACAAACATGCAGACGATGTAGATCGGCAAGAAGTGGATGGCACCGAGGATAAAATTGTCAGCATGATTGGTCGGATCATGCTCGGTGAAACCGAGCGCCTCGTGAATCGTGTAGTGCCAGTCCAGCGAGTACTTCTGACCAGCAGCCTCCATCGCGGTGATCGCGGTGTTGGCTTGGTAGCCAACATTCCACATCCCGAAAATCGTTACCGGCACCAGCGCCATGACCACGGTGATCATCATTCGCTTCAGGTCAATCCCGTCGCGAATATGCGTGCTTCCCTTGGCAACTTCCCCCGGCGTGTAGAGGAAGGTGTCGAGCGCTTCGAACATCGGATACGCCACTTCCAAAGGACCACCCTTGGCGAACCAGGGGTGAACTTTATCAAGGACGTCACGGAGTGCTTTCATAATTTTCAATTCCCGTCAGTCAGACGACGAATCTCGGAGGACGATCAACCTTCTCGTTCGATCGTCGTCAAGCTGGAGCGTAACAACGAACCGTATTCATATTTTCCAGGACAGACAAACGTGCAAAGCGCCAGATCCTCTTCCTCGAGCTCCAAGACGCCCAACATCTGAGCTTCGTCGGTATCGCGATAGATCAACGACCGCAGCAACTGCGTCGGCAGAATGTCCAGCGGCATCACTTTCTCGTAAGTCCCCAGCGGCACCATCGCCCGCTCGCTGCCATGCGTGCTGCTCGTGAATGCGAATTTCTTGTCCGGAAAAGCAGCCGAGGCAAACACGCGCGTGACCGAATACTTGTCAATGCCAGGCTTCTGCCACCCGAGAAACTCTCGCTCGTCACCTTCCTCAATGATCGATATCTGCGTGTGGTATCGACCCAGGTAATCAAAAGGTGCCTCGGCCGTTCGCCCACACAGCACCGAGCCGGAAATCGGACGAACTTTGATCACCGTCTTCGTACTCGCCTTCGATCAATTCGGTGACCGAGGCACCGAGGCGGGTCTCCAGTAATCGCGGCTTCGAGACCACGGGTCCCGCCAAAGAAACCACTCGAACCGGGTCGAGGGTGCCTGTCTGGAACAAAGCCCCGATGGCACATACGTCTTGATAGCCGATGTACCAAACCGTTTTGTTCGGACCAACCGGATCGAGAAAATGAATGTGAGTCCCAACCAAACCAGCCGGATGAGGACCTGAAAAGGATTCAACCTGCACACCGTTGATCCCCGCGCCGGGAATCTCCGACTGCTCAGCCTTGCAAACAAATACCTTGCCGTCGGTCAACCGAGTCAACGCTTGCAAGCCCAACGTGAACTGACTCTTTCGCTGCCCCATCGCAACTGCCGGATCAGCGGCCAGCGGATTGGTATCGATCGCCTGGACGAAAATGGAATGAGGTGAAGTGCCGGGTACCGCAACCTTTCCGAAAGGACGCGTCCTCAGTGCTGTCCACAAGCCACTCTGCAACAATTGCTCGCTGACACCCTCGCGACCCAAAGCGACAGGATCGACTCCTCGGGCCTTTTCGAATTCGACGCGCTCGTCTCCCTCAACAGAGATCTCAATCGAATCGAAACGACGCTTGGCCCCCCGATTGACTGCAACCACCTCTCCTGAGGCGGGCGACGTGTAGAGCACGCCGGGGTTCTTCTTGTCCTCAAACAACGGCTGGCCGAGCTTCACGCGATCGCCGGGCGCAACCAGCATCGTCGGCTTCATGCCGATGTAGTCATCACCGATCAAGCCAACACGGGTCACCGCAGGAGCGACCTCGACTATGCTGCTCGGGACTCCCGAGAATAGGAACATCTAGGCCCTGTTTGATGGTCGTCATTGCTCTACTTTATGCTCACAATCACCAGCGCATGGATTGTTATCCGGCCGCAAGCCCCCCCATCGGCGCGAGTCATCCGCGACGACTTTGTGATAAATTTCACAAAGTAAATCGTGCTCAAAGCCCGCATCTCGCGGGCTACAAGGGCATCCGAATCATAGAACTGGGGACACTCGGCTTCGAGGCGACCGGCTTTGGTGGAAACCGATCCGAGCGGAGCTTACCAGTCTGGAGACGGATTGTCGGTGATCGTGCCACGGTTGTCGCCGGCGACCCTCGTGGGCCGTTCCAGGGAGTAACCGATCATCGGGCTCCTTTGGCAACCATCGCGGGCGGGCTCGTACGAGCGGAGAATATGCCACAGCCTCGCTCCAGAGGCAACGCCACTGAAATGGGCAAATGGGATTTTGAACGGGGGCGAGACTAAGGCGTATTGCCCTGCCATTAAACGCCGGGAAGGGTGGAGAATTTGGGGTGTGGCAAACTGCTTTTTCCGCGTCAAATAGAAGAGAACCGATCAACGACTGGCGTCGGTTCGTAACAAGCGCATAATTCGTGGTTTGGTGCGGTCGGCCGGAGACCGCTTCGATCGGAGATCCAGCATGCCGACCGCTGAGGCGCATGGGCGCTGCGAAGCGTACCGGCATGGCATCCAGCCTGCGGAAAGGATCGACGCGATCGGCCATCGGCAGGGGTGGTGAGTAACTACCCGGCACGAAGTTCGCGACCCGACCTTGCCAAGCCACGCGACCTGTCCCTAACCCATCTCGATTTCTCGTTTTGCACAGAGTAACAATCCCATGACTCAGACCCTTCGCTTCCTGTTCACGCTGTCTCTTGTCTGCCTCTCTGGCCTGACGTTGTCGGGCTGTGGAGACAAGACACCTGCCCTGCCTCCCTCGGTGACCCCGCCGCCAGCTCCTGGCCAGCAAGCGGCCGATGGGCACGACGAACATGGAGATCACGATCATCCAGAGCACGGCACACGAGGGGGCCATATGATCGAACTGAGCGACGGCTCCAAGGTGGAAGTCATGCTCGCCGATGACTTGGACATGTTCACCGTGTGGGCCGATGACCCCGACAACGTGACGAAGGTCGAGATGATCACGACGATCGACGGGACAGAAAAGACTTATCCGTTCGAGAAGACGAAGACCTTCACCAGCGCGATCTTTCGAGTCTGACCGACCCCGAGCTCGCGACGGCCGCTAAGATGGGCGAAGGGGTCGACATCAAGTTGGTCATTGCGTACGAAGACCGCGAATTGACGGGCAAGTTCGAGCATCACGCACACTAGTTGCTGCGGCCGTCACGGGGCGGCGTAGCATGACCGTCCCAACCATTCAGCAGATAGGCCCCATGAGCACTGCCATGGGGCTTCCTTTCTTTCATCACATAGGATTTCCTTCACGTGCGTCGTAACGACATTCGCAACGTTGTCATCATCGCTCATGTCGATCATGGCAAAACCACCCTCGTCGACTGCCTGCTTCGGCAAAGTGGTCAATACCGCGAAGCGGAACTGAAGGGGGAACGGATTCTTGATTCCAACGATCTGGAACGTGAGCGTGGCATCACGATCCTCTCGAAGAACATCGCCATTCACTATCGCGGCGTGAAGATCAACTTGATCGATACGCCTGGGCACGCGGACTTTGGCGGCGAAGTCGAGCGGGTGGTCAAGATGGCCGACGGTTGCCTGCTGCTGGTGGATGCGGCGGAGGGACCGATGCCGCAGACGCGATTCGTTTTGGAGAAGGCGTTGCAAGCGGGCGTTCGTCCGATCGTCGTGGTCAACAAGGTTGATCGCCCCGATGGCCGTCCGCATGAAGCGCTCGACGAGGGGCTGGAATTGTTGGCCGAACTCGGTGGCCACGAGCAACTCGATAACGCGGCTTATGTCTTCACCAGTGCAAAAGAGGGCTACGCGACGACGGACCCATCGAAGCCGACGACGGACATGCGGCCGTTGCTGGACTTGCTCGTCGACGCCCTTCCCGGCCCGGAGGTCGATCTCGATGCGCCCCTGCAGATGATGGTCACCACCCTGGACTGGAGCGAGTACGTCGGCCGCATCGCGGTCGGTCGCATCCAGGCTGGGACGGTGGAATTGGGACAGACGATTGACTTGCATCAACGCGACGGCGTGCACAAGCAAAAGATCGCTGGCCTGTTCGTGTTTGACAAACTGGGACGCGCTGGCCGCCACATCGGCCAGTGCCGGCGATATCGTGGCGATCGAGGGACTGCAGGACGTTGAAATCGGCGACACGATCGGCGCAGTCGACGCCGACAACGCGCTACCGCGATTGACCGTCGACGAACCGACGCTGGAGATGGTCTTCAGCGTCAACTCGTCACCCATGGTCGGCCGCGAAGGCAAGTATGTCACGACACGTCAGCTCAAGGCCAGACTGGAGAAGGAGCTCGAGCGAAACGTCGCGCTCCGCGTCGAGATGGTCGACGGAGCGGAAGCCTATGCCGTCAAAGGACGAGGCGTGCTCCACCTGGCGATTCTGATCGAGACGATGCGTCGAGAGGGATTTGAGCTGAGCGTGGGCAAGCCGCGCGTCATCTTCAAGACCATCGACGGCAAGAAGCACGAACCATTCGAGACCTTGAGAGTCGAGGTACCCAGCAGCAACATGGGTCCGGTGATGGAACTGGTCGGCCTGCGTCGCGGACAACTCGAGGAAATGGCACAGCGCGGCGATTACAGCTTGCTGAAGTTCTTGATTCCCTCGCGTGGACTGATCGGCTTGCGTACCAGGCTACTCAACGCCACCAAAGGCACTGCAATCATTCATCATCGCTTCGAAAGCTACCGACCGGCCGAGGGTGAATTGCCGCGCCGCGCCAATGGCGTGTTGATCTCGATGGTATCGGGCAAAACGATGCCGTTTGCCATGTTCGGGCTACAGGACCGCAGCGAGCTTCTGGTTCCCGCCGGCACGGAAGTGTACGAAGGAATGATCGTGGGCGAGAACGCACGCGACAACGACATGACGGTCAATCCCTGTCGCGAAAAGAAACTGACCAACATCCGCGCCGCCGGTAGCGACGAGAATGTCATCCTGAAACCACCACGTGACCTGTCTCTTGAGGCGGCACTCGAATACATCGAAGAAGACGAAGTGGTCGAGGTCACCCCGCAGAGCATTCGCCTCCGCAAGATCCTGCTCAAGGAGAGCGATCGACGTCGAAAGAATCGAATCGCCTAAACTTCGATCAACGCGACCAAGACGTCGCATCCGGATCAATACAAGCACGATGCCACAGCAAGTGTGTGCCCTTCAAGGAGCCCGACACACTCGCTGGCGCGTTTTGATGTTGCGCTGTTTGCATGATTTCGGGACGAAGGCCCAGCAATTTAACTAGCCCAGCCCAACGGGCGTTGCCCCGAAATCAAGAAGCGCAACATCAAAACTGGCGCGTCGTGCTTGCAGGGCCGTCACCGGCATCCAAAGCAAGAATGCCCTAGCCGAGGTTCCACGCGCTGCTGAACCATTCCACCCGCTGGGACCGCTTGGGACTGTAGTTACCCGTGGGGTTGAACTTGTTGTTCGCCAAGAAGCTAACCAGTGCCTCGAACGGCACTTCAGCATGCTGGCTGAGCACATCGACTTTTTCGCTTTCGGGCTTCCAGTCGTAAAGCAGCTTGTTATCTCGTTCAAACCATGCATCGAGATACTCGGCATCGGTCGTGCTGACCACGACGAAATCACAATTCCGATGGCACAAGAAACAGAGCAGCTTTGCCGCCAGTGCTCGAGTCGACTCCAAGTCCCCATCACTCGTTGCCGAGGCAATGTTCCAAATGCTTGCGAATCCACTGGAGTCCAGGTCCCCAGGGGCCACGCGCAGCTCAAACACGCCTGTCGATTCCACTGACGCCATAACGAATCCTTCAATCAAATCCCGACAACAAGGTAAACACTGATCATAGAGACCAAATGGCAATCACAGAAGGACCAGCAGAAAAACCGTGAAGCCTCGCCCTGCTTCTGCTCAAACGGAGCAGTTTTCCCATTCTTGATGCTTCGGTGATCACGAATCACGCTCCCTCCGAGCAACGACGTAGCGGACTTTTCAGAGGCGAAACGCGGTTGCCGATCAGGCACGAAGTGCCGACACAAGAATTGCCGAGAGCGTCAGCACCCGGTTCCAAGTCCCCCCGAATCCCTTTCCGCCGCGTGCTTTGCGACCAATCGGGTGTGATTTTGTGGTCGAGACCGGACGGCTCGCGCCGTAACGCTAGCAAGTAGGCGGTCAAACCATGACAACTTCGCTACTCAAACTGCTCATGCTGCCGCTGGCGCTCGGCAAAGCGTTGACGCTGGTCCTCTGTAATGGTTCCGGCACAGTGGGGGCACTGGACACCAGGCACGTATTCGGGTTGTTGTTGCTGTTCACGGGTGACTGGCCACCCGCAGCCGAAACACATCACATGGTCACTTTCGCGAAGGCCATGCCCGACCGAAACGCGACCGTCGAAGACGAAGCATTCCCCTTCCCAGAGCGACTGATCCTCATCCACTTCTTCCAGGTATTTCAAGATCCCACCGCGCAAGTGGTAAACCTCCTTGAAGCCTCGTTGCTTGAGCAAGGCCGTTGATTTCTCGCAGCGGATCCCGCCAGTGCAAAACATAGCGATCTTGGGATGCTTCTCCGGATCGAGGTTTTCCTCAACAAACTTGGGGAACTGGCGAAAGCTTCGGGTGTTTGGATTGGTAGCCCCCTTGAAGGTTCCAATCGCAACCTCGTAGTCATTCCGCGTATCGACCAGGATCACGTCCGGATCGCTGATCAGTTCATTCCAATGCTGGGGTTCGACGTAGGTGCCGACCGCCTCCAGCGGATCGATGCCCTCCACCCCCAAGGTCACGATCTCCTTCTTCAATCGCACGCGTGATCGCCTGAAGGGGATGGAGTCGCAGAAGGACTCTTTGACATCCAAAGCCTCCAACCGTGGATCGCGTCGCAGATACGCCAGCAAGCGGTCGATGCCAGCACGATCACCCGCGACCGTGCCGTTGATCCCCTCGCGAGCCAACAGCAGCGTGCCACGAACCTGGGCCGCCTGCATCTCGTCCTGGATCGACTGCTTCAGCTCGAGATAGTCTTCGAGCGGGACGAAACGATACAGCGCGGCAACGACGATCTGACTCATCAGGACTGCACTACACCAACATTCGCAGTGCCGCCATCGCGGCAGCGTAGTCGGGCTCTTGGGTGACCTCGGGAACAATCTCTTTGTATGCCACCGTTCCTTTGGCATCCAACACAATCACGGCGCGGGTCAGCAGCTTGAGTTCGTCGATAGTCAGTCCAAAATCGGTTCCGAACTGATGCGTTTGATAGTCGCTGGCAGTACGCATGTTGATGCCCTCGGCACCGCAGAATCTGGCCTGGGCAAACGGCAGGTCTCGGCTGACAGTGACCGCGTTGACTTTATCTCCAAGCGAAGCCAATTCCTGGTTGAACTTCTTCGTTTGTACGGCGCAGACAGGCGTATCGAGACTTGGCACAACACTGATGATGGACGGCTTGCCCTTCAAATCATCGAGGGTCAACGTCTGGATACCGGCCTGCGCGTAGTGCAGTTGAAACGGCGGGGCCGACGAACCGACAGCGAGATCGTCACCTTCGAGCGTCATCGGATTTCCCTTGAACGTAATGATTCCTGAGCGTCCCATGAAATGCGTCTCCAGTGAAGTCGGACGAGTTAAAATTCGGATTCGTGCCGCGAAATCGGCAAGGAGAACTTCCAGCCGACGTGCAATTGGGTCAAATTATGGTCTTGTTCTTCGATCCAGTGAATGGGGCTCGATCTGGTTTTGACCCATGAAGCATCTGCATCCCAGTCCATTTCTTCGGCACAGCATCCGGCTCGTCGGACCTCTCCCCGGCGGGCCCGCTTGTCGAGTCGCTCTCTGCTTGTGCGGGCTCATTACGCTCGCCACTTCGCTGGAGGCGGCGGACGAACGCTATCACAGCGACAGCGATGCCCGATACGTGCACCACATCGCTCTGTACGACATCGACAATCGCAAGATCACACCGGAATCGACTCGTCCCTATTCAGCCGTCAACACGTGCGGACGCTGCCACGACTACGAGACCATTTCCCACGGCTGGCACTTCAACGCCTTTGCACCCGATTCCGTTGACGGCCGGCAAGGCGAGCCATGGATTTGGACCGACGAAAAGACCGGCACTCAGTTGCCCCTTTCCTACCGGGATTGGGCCGCTACTTACCAACCGGAGGCGGTCGGGATTTCCAACTGGGAGATGACACTCAAGTTTGGCGATCGAATTCCCGGCGGCAACATGGGATCGGCAGACGCCGGGGAAAACGCGACGTCTGCTAGCGATGATGCATCGCAGGTGACCGCATCCGACGAGCCAGCTGCTGACGAGTCAGCTTCGTCGCGATGGCAGTTGAGCGGGAACCTGGAAATCGACTGCCTGATCTGTCACGCCGTCAGTGGTGCCTACGACTTCGGTGAACGTCGGCGACAGATCAGCGAAGAGAACTTTGCCTGGGCGCCGACTGCCGCGATTCGTCTCGGCACCATCCAAGGACGGGTCGCGACGATCAAAGATGGCTCCGACCCGAGCGACGAGGCGATCCAAGAGAAGATGCCGACGGTGACCTACGACGCTTCTCGATTTGGTCAGGACGGCTCGGTCTTTATGGATTTGATCCGCGAGCCATCGAGCAACGCTTGTTTTCAGTGCCACAGCAACCGAACCGTGGGCGACCACGGGATCGAGCCGCGCTGGGTTCACGACGACGACGTCCACATACGGGCCGGGATGGTCTGCGCCGACTGCCATCGCAACGGCATTGACCATCACATCGTTCGCGGGTTCGAGGGCGAAGCAAACCCCAGCGGCATCCCGGTGGAAACCTTGTCGTGCGCGGGATGCCATCTCGGCGAATCACACGGCCTGGATGAATCGGTGCCCGAGATTGCTGCGCGGGGCGGCCGATTGGGATCTCCGATGCCGGCTCACGCCGGACTGCCTCCATTGCACTTTGAGAAACTTTCCTGCACGGCCTGTCACAGCGGCCCGATTCCGGATCAACAGGCACGACGAATCATGACGTCGCTGGCGCATGGATTGGGGGAGAAGGGGCATCGCACCGGGCTGGAATTGCCTGCCATGGTCGCCCCCGTGTTTGCCAAAGCAGAAGACGGTCACGTTTATCCCAACCGCGCGATGTGGCCGGCTTTCTGGGGATACCTGGACAATGGCAAGGTCATCCCGGTACCACCGAATCAGGTCTACGACATAACGCGCCGTGCCCTCCGCGTACGATCCAGTTTCCTGGAAGAGATTCTCAAGCCGAAGGTTTCCAGCAGCCAACTCAAGGAACTCTTGGGGGACGAGCGTGCCTCGGATCCCGATGCCTGGAGCGTGGAAGAGAAGGCCAAAGTGGATGCCGCCCAGGACGAGCAAGGACGAACCAATTTCAACGAAAAGGTCGACGCAGCTCTTCAGGCCATCGAATCCGAACTGAAAGTTGAATCGGCCGTCTTTGTCTCCAGTGGACGCGTCTACGCCCGCGGCGAAGAGGAGGGAACGCTCAAACCGTTAGAGGTCGACGATCCCAAAGCGACCGCCATGATCCGCTGGCCGATGGCGCACAACGTCCGACCAGCTGGCTGGGCGCTCGGTTCGGGAGGGTGCGTCGATTGCCACAGCGAGTCGGGCAGGATCTTTACCTCGACCGTCGCGGCAGTCGGCCCAGGACCGGATCAGGGCGAGCCGATGTCGATGGCACAACTGCAAGGCGTCGACCTCGATCAACAATTGAGTTGGAACGAGATGTTTCAATCTCGGTCCATTTTCAAATTCCTCGTTGCCGGATCGATCGCTCTGTTGTTGATGACCGTTTGCGTTGGCATCGGTGCATTTGCCTCACGGCTGGTTGGCCGGACGGCTTAGTTGTATCGAGACACTTTGCGACCAAACGTAACCCGAAGCGTCCGCGAGGCAATGAGTCACGCAACAAGCCTCGCTGACGTTTCGGGTTACGATCAAAATCGGCCTGGTGGTTTGTCAGAGCCAAGAATTAGGGTGACGTCGATCGGCAAAAAGGGGTCAGACACGAATGGCACGAACTTAGGTTGTCTCAGTGAACCTCGGGCGCTAGCCGTGGGCCTTCGCCGCATCCTAACGACGTCTTCTTCGCCCACGGCTAGCGCCCGAGGTTCAAAGCCCGTGCTATTCGGGTCAGACACCAAAAATGCGAAGCACCCTCCGGGCCGTTCCGGTTTTTGGTGTCTGATCCCCTTTTCGCGCGCAACCCTAAAACGAGATGCTGACAAACCACTAGAGGTAGGAATTGCAGCGGCGATTCTGGCAGAATGATGACTTACGAAGGTCGATGGGCGCAAACTGAAAATGCTTGAGGCGGAAATATCCGATGATTGATTGGCTTAATCGAATCCTGTTGATCGTGATCTCGGTGGTGGTTGCCACGCTCACGCTGACCTCGCTGCCGACGTTCTTTGAAGAACACATGGAAGGTCAGCGGTTGATGATCCACATGATGGCGGGCGGTACCCTGGTGTTCGCGATGCCACTGTTTGGAATCCTGTTCCTCGGGCGTGCGATTTCACCGACACGCTCCACCGGGCTGCAACGGCTAGGATTCTGGTTGCTAATCGTCGGGGCACTGGTCGCGATCACCAGCGTGCTGCTTTGCATGATGCCGCTGCTATCGACCGAACAGATGGAACGCTGGATGTCGGTCCACGGCTATGCGGGATTGGCGACCGTTCCTGGACTGCTGTTGCTGGTCATCGGTGGCGTACGATGGCGGCGCATGCAAGCGACGCGATCGGCCACGCCAGGATGAAGCCAAGTCGGCTTGCGACAGGACGGCTGATCGAAGGTCACTCGCATCAAGGCGGCCGACAGCGCCTCACACGCTTGTTCGTAAGTCGGCGGCACATGATCGACTCGCTGCGCGATTCGCGCGGCGATTCGACAAGCCTCGACATCCGCGTCGTACTCGGTGCGATAGGCAACGACGCGCAGAATCAACATGGTCAACACGATGCCCACTGCGCTTCCCCCGATCATCGCCCAATCATTCTCGCCAGCGTATCGAGACACAAGAGCTCCAGCGCCCCAGGCTGGCAGAATCGCGAGCATGCGAATCGGGACGTGTCGTCGCTTCAGGTGCGCGGCCTCATGCAACACCACCATTGCAACCTGTGACCTGGGGAGTTCATCCAGGAGCCGATCAGAAACAAGCAAGGTTCGCAGCGGCGGGACGAAGCCGACGACCATCGCGTTGAATGTCCTTCGCTCGGTATCCCACCGGGCTGTCTTGGTACGCCCGAGACCGGCTGCATCAATCAGCTCTGCAATCCACTGCTCCGCCGACTCATCAAGGCGACTCGTCTTGAACAGATGCCGGATCATCCAAGGGAGGCCGAGTGGTACCAACAACAGCACCATGCAGGCGGTGATCCATCCAGCAACCTCACGTTCCACGGGAAGCAACGAAATCGCGTCCGACAATCCCAGCAACAACAACACCGGCACGACCAGCCAAGCGACTTCGCCACGAAATGATTTCCAAAGCGAGCGAAGGTGATTGACCGGTCCGGCGTCGGTGTAACCCAAGAGCACGCCGTAGCGATGCTCCGCCGACCACGTCAGTGCCGTGATCAGCAGGCCCGGCGAAAGCAGGACGAGTGACTGCAAGAAGATCGAATCGGCGACGTGGGGAATCGAATCGAGGCCGCGTGCGAGCCCGAAACCGCCCAGGCAAAGCACCACGACTCCCAAACCCAACCAGCGAAACGCGGCCAACTGTTTCTCGAGAAGCTCGGCGCCAAACAGAGGATCCATCGCTTCGGTGCGAACCTGCCGAGCACACAATCGGGCACCGATGTGGCAAAGCAACCCCCAGGCAATCACCATGCCGGCGGTCGCAGCGACGGCCCGTAGCAACGGAACCTCCGTCGCCGGTAACGAACCGCACGACAACGAGACGACCACCAAAAGGAACAAATAGAGATGCACGGGAACCGCCGAAGCAAAACAGGAATCGCCGAGGAAACAAGATCGCAGTGTAGCACGCCCGGGTCGGCAACGACTCGAATGCGCTCAGGCCCAATCCAACTTGGCGTCGTTGAAGTCAACAAATCTGACGATTGTGCCGGTCGTTACGCCGACGCGGGCTGATTCCCAGCCACTCGCCACTCGCCACTCGCCACTCGCCACTCGCCACTCGCCACTCGCCACTCGCCACTCGCCACTCGCCACTCGCCACTCGCAACTCGCAACTCGCAACTCGCAACTCGCAACTCGCAACTCGCAACTTCAAACCGCTCGACGATACGACCCCAGAATGGTTAGACGCTGCGCCGTCTTGCCGAGTTCTTCGACAGCCTGATGAACACTTGGATCGTCGCGGTGTCCTGTCAGCTCGACGAAGAACATGTACTCGTTTGGCGATCCGGGCGTCGGGAACGATTCGATCCAGGTCAGGTTCAGGGCATGCTGCTTGAAGACCGTCATCGCATCGGCCAGCGCGCCGGGGCGGTGATTGACCTGAAAGAGGATCGCCGTTTTATCGTCGCCGCTGGGAGGCGGAAGCTCTTTCCCCAACACGGCAAATCGTGTGACGTTGTGTGGATTGTCCTCAATGTTTGCGTCGATCACATCCAGATCGTATTGCCTTCCTGCTTCGATACTGGCTACCGCCGCAACACCATGCTTTTCTGCGGCGAGTTTTGCGGCCGCAGCGGTGCTGCTGATTTCTACCAGGCGGGCCCCGGGTAACTGACTGGCCAACCAGCCACGACACTGCGACAGTGCCTGCGGCTTGCTGTAGACCTCCACGATTTGGGCACGCGGAGTTCGCGACAACAGATTGTGATGGATAGGCAGCAAGACCTCACCGCAGATCTGCATCTCCCGACGGATGAACATCCCCAGGGTGTCAACCACTCGGCCGTCGGTACTGTTTTCGATCGGCACGATCCCCGCTGCGACATCCCCACGTGAAACGGCATCGAAGACCGCTGGAATCGAAGCCACCGGCGTCAGGGCCGCCGCATCGCCAAAGTACTTGATCGCGGCGAGATGACTGTAACTGTGCATCGGCCCCAAGTAGGCGGCCCGCATTTGATGGATCGACTGCAGACAGACGCTGGCAACATGACGCAACACCGCAGCCTGGCTGTCAACCGGAATCCCCTCATCGACTGGCCTCTCCCCAGCGACGACCGCATCGATGTGTGCCGAGGCCCGCGCGACGCGTCCGACCAGACCTTGGCCATCGATCTCACACAGCTGGTGAACCAATTGTCGGCGCTGCGAGAGGAGTTCAAGGATCCGCCGATCCAGTGCATCGATCGCGACTTGGACCTCCTCCGAATTGGACAAACTGGGCTGGTTCATGGAGTGCAAACTTGATGGGACGAAGACGGAAGGGACACCGAGCCGTGGGGGCGGTTTCGGACGCTCGTTTTGGGAAAGGGGCGAGTCATATTGTGGCGACGATCGCTAGGTTTGGTTAAGGCCATCCCGCCTGTCAATTTGACACCTTCAATTTCCATGGCAATCCAGGCGATTTTGGAGGCCTGCCAAAAAATCCGAAATTTGAATCGCTTCGCCTCGCGAACACTTTGAAATCTCGGAAGCGACGCGATCGGCGCGAACCAATTCGGGCCACGAAATCAAGAATCTGGGGGACTGGCACGGTCTTTGCCTAGCCTTTGAACCAACTGAGTTGTGTGACGAAATCGACAGCCGTAGAACGAACGTCGATCATCACGCGTCACTGGACGACCACCTCACGGAACCACCACAAGAAACACGACCTAAGTCCGAACAGGCATCCCCGCATCCTAACGGGCATACACAAATCGGCCGGCCTATTGTCGGCAAGGAGAGATTAGCAGATGGCACAAGGCGAAAAAATCATTGGCATCGACCTGGGTACGACCAACAGTGTGGTCGCCGTGATGGAAGGGAGCGAGCCGAAGGTGATCCCCAACGCGGAAGGAAACCGGCTGACCCCCAGCGTCGTTGCCTTCACCGATAAGGACGACACCATCGTCGGAGAACCTGCACGGCGTCAAGCGGTCACCAATCCGAAGCGGACGGTTTACTCCGTCAAGCGTTTCATGGGCCGACGCCATCATGAAGTGGAAACCGAGGAAAAGATGGTTCCCTACGGCGTGGAGGGTGCCGCCGATGAATACGTCAAGATCAAGATTGGCGACAAGACCTACACCCCGCAGGAAATCTCGGCCAAGGTGCTTCGCAAGCTGAAAGAGTCGGCGGAATCCTACCTCGGCCACAAGGTCAACAAGGCGGTGATCACGGTTCCCGCTTACTTCAACGACGCTCAGCGGCAGGCGACCAAAGACGCCGGGCAAATTGCAGGTCTGGAAGTCGCGCGAATCATCAACGAGCCGACCGCAGCGGCGCTGGCTTACGGTTTGGACAAGAAGAAGGACGAGAAGATCATCGTCTTCGACCTTGGTGGCGGTACCTTTGACGTTTCCGTGCTGGAAGTTGCTGACTCCGGAGACGGCGACCAAGAGAGTCGCGTGTTTCAAGTGATCAGCACCTCGGGCGACGGGCACCTTGGCGGTGATGACTTTGACGAAGCGCTCATCCACTATGTCGCCGACGAGTTCAAGAAGGAAAACGGGATGAACCTTCGCGACGATCCGATGGCACTCCAACGTCTGCAGGAAGCCTGCGAAAAGGCCAAGAAGGAATTGAGCACGTTACCGGAAACCGACATCAACCTGCCGTTCATCACGGTGGCGAACAATGTCCCCAAGCATCTGACGATGAAGATCACTCGGTCCAAGTTCGAAGAGTTGATCGATGATCTGGTCGAACGCTGTCGTAAGCCGGTCCTGACGGCATTGCAAGACGCTGGATTCAAGCCGGGCGAGATCGACGAAGTCGTTCTGGTCGGTGGATCGACCCGCGTTCCCAAGGTGCGTGAACTGGTCAAGTCAATCTTCGGCAAAGAGCCGCATCAGGGCGTCAACCCAGACGAAGTGGTTGCCGTCGGCGCTGCGATTCAAGGGAGTGTGCTTGCTGGCGACCGCACCGACGTGTTGCTGCTCGATGTCACCCCGCTGACCCTCGGCATTGAAACCGAAGGGGGCGTGATGACGGCCTTGGTCGAACGAAACACCACGATCCCGGCGGAGAAGAAGAACGTCTTCAGCACTGCTGCCGACAATCAAACCGCCGTCACGGTGCGGGTGTTCCAGGGCGAGCGCAAGATGGCGTCCAGTAACCGACTGCTCGGCGAATTCAACCTCGAGGGAATCCCGCCGCAACCGCGTGGAGTTCCGCAGATCGAAGTCAAGTTTGACATCGACCAGAACGGTATCGTGTCGGTCTCGGCAAAAGAACTCAAAACCGGCAAGGAAGCGTCCGTCACCATCAAGGAAGCCGGAGCGCTCAGTGAGGACGACGTCGAGAAGATGCGACGGGATGCCGAGTCACACGCCGACGAGGACCGCAAGCAGTTCGAATTGGTCGAGGCGAGGAACCGGGCCAGCCAGCAGGTGTATCAGCTCGAGAAGCAGATGAAGGAACATGCCGACAAGCTGACCGATGCTGACAAAGAGCCGATGAACAAAGCGATCGAGAAGGTCAAGAAGGCGGCGGAAGGAACCGATACAGCCGCCATCAAACAGGCCTCCGATGAGTTGGATTCCGCGGCCCAAGCGTTCAGCAAGGTCTTGTACGAGAAAGCCGAAAGCGCTGGCCCGGCCGGCGCCGAAGCGACCGGAGCGAGTGCGCCGCCGCGGACACCGATGATGACGCGATTGATGCAGACTTCGAAGTGAAAGACTGACACTGGTCTGCACTTCTGTGAATGAAGAAAGGCGGGTGTTTTGCACCCGCCTTTTTTTGATCGTAACCTGATACCCTTGCCCTGCCCGGCGCGCTAGTTGCATAGGTGCGTTCAGTAAAGGAGCAACCTGCCATGCCATTTCGATTTGATAAACTCACGACCAAAGCACAATCCCTGGTCGCTGAAGCACAAGCCCAAGCGACTTCCAAGGGCAATCCCGAAATCAGTCCGCTGCATCTGATGGCGGCGATGCTAGATGAGTCGGACGGGATCACCCGCCCGCTGCTGGAGAAGATGAAAGTCGATGCCGGTCGATTGAAGGAACTCGTCGTCAGTGAACTCGGTCGTTTACCCGCTGCATCGGGCGGGCGTCAGGCGGGCGTATCGCCATCGCTGCAACAAGTCTTTGAATCCGCTGCCACCGCCGCCGAAAGCTTGAAAGACGAATACGTCAGCACCGAACACCTGCTACTCGGGCTGGCGCGTGTCGACGGCAAAGTCAAGAACCTGCTCAAGATGCTTGGCGTCGACGAGAACGACGTGCTCGAAAGCGATGAGCCAGGTGCGCGGTTCGGCGCGGGTCACCGATCAGAATGCCGAGGACACCTATCAAGCCCTCGAGAAATTCGGCATCGACCTGACCAAATTGGCAGCCGAGGGCAAGCTTGACCCGGTCATCGGTCGCGACAACGAAATTCGACGCGTCGTCCAAGTGCTTTCACGTCGGACCAAGAACAACCCGGTCCTGATCGGCCAGCCCGGTGTCGGCAAGACCGCGATCGCCGAAGGATTGGCACTGCGAATCTTCGAAGGAGACATTCCGCAAAGCCTGAAGGACAAACGCGTGATCTCGCTGGACATGGGTGCGCTGGTGGCGGGCGCGAAGTTCCGTGGCGATTTTGAAGAGCGTTTGAAAGCCGTGTTGCGCGAAGTCAAAGACTCCAACGGCCGAGTGATTCTGTTCATCGACGAATTGCACCTGGTTGTCGGCGCCGGAAAGGCCGAGGGCTCGGCGGACGCCGCCAACCTACTCAAGCCTGAATTGGCTCGAGGGAGCTTGCGCTGCATTGGTGCGACAACGCTAGACGAATACCGACAGCACATCGAAAAGGACGCTGCCTTGGAGCGTCGCTTTCAGCCGGTGTACGTTGGTGAGCCGTCGGTTGAAGATACGATCGCGATTCTGCGGGGCCTCAAATCAAAGTACGAGTCCCATCACGGTGTGCGAATTACCGACAGCGCGATCGTTGCCGCCGCCAACCTCTCCAATCGCTACATCGCTGACCGTTTTCTGCCGGATAAGGCGATCGACCTGGTCGATGAAGCAGCCAGTCGATTGGCGATGGAGAAGGAAAGCGTTCCCGAGCCAATTGACCGCATTCAACGGCGTCTTCGACAGCTGGAACTTGCTCATCGACAGCTCGTCGACGAGAAGGAAGACTCCGCCGTCGACAAGCGAGAGGAGATCGAAGCCGAAATGGAGTCCCTCGGGCAGCGAACTTGCCAGCCTGCGCGAACAGTGGGAAGCGGAAAAGATGGGGCTCGATGACGTTCAATCGATCCGGCGCGAGGCCGAGCGAATTGCAACATCGACTTCGTAACGCTCGACGCAGAGGCCAAGCAAAAGCAATTGCGCGGCGAAAGCCCCGAAGACGTTTATCGCCAAATGCTCGATATCCGCTCTCGACAAAGCGAACTGGAAAAGCGGCTGGAGGAATTCGAGGCACTCGAACAGAAGGCAAAGGCGGAACAGGCGGAATCGTCAGAAGACAAACGCCGATTGCTGCGCCGCGACGTCACCGAAGAAGAGATCGCCGAGGTGGTCAGTGCATGGACTGGCGTGCCGCTGGCCCGCATGATGGAAACCGAACGTGCCAAGCTCTTGGTGATGGAAGAGCGTCTGCATCGCCGAGTCGTTGGCCAAAGCGAAGCGGTCACCGCGGTGGCGGACGCGGTTCGCCGCAGTCGCAGCGGTCTGCAAGACCCCAATCGCCCGATCGGATCGTTCTTGTTCCTCGGTCCGACCGGCGTCGGCAAGACGGAACTCTGCAAGGCACTCGCCGAGGTCATGTTCGATGATGAATCAGCGATGGTTCGCATCGACATGAGCGAGTTCATGGAGCGGCACAGCGTCGCCCGATTGATCGGGGCTCCTCCCGGATATGTCGGCTACGAGGAGGGAGGGAAGCTGACCGAGGCGGTTCGCAGGCGACCTTACGCCGTGCTGCTGCTGGACGAAATCGAGAAGGCCCACCCAGACGTCTTCAATATCCTGTTACAAGTTCTTGGACGACGGGCGTCTTACCGACGGCCACGGTCGCACCGTCGACTTTACCAATACCGTGGTGGTCATGACCAGCAACGCCGGCAGCCAGGTCATCCAGCAGGTGACCGAGGAAGGTGGCGACGAAGAAGAAATGAGGGACGCGGTGAACGCGGCGCTCAAAGTACGCTTCCTGCCTGAATTCCTGAACCGTATCGACGACATCGTGATCTTTCATCCTTTGCAGAAGGACGAGATTCGCACGATCGTCGAACTACAGATCGAGCATTTGGCGAAACGGCTTAGCGAAACCGGTTTGCAGCTGTCGGTCAGTGATGCGGCAATCGACGAGATTGCGTCGGTCGGTTACGACCCAACGTACGGGGCTCGTCCTCTGAAACGTGTGATCCAACGCGAGCTTCAGAATCCACTGGCCACGTCGCTGCTGAAAAATGCCTACGAGGAAGGTTCGACGGTCTACGTCGACTTCAACGGAGACGAATTCACATTCAGCAATCAGCCGTTTGAGTTGGCCAATAGCTGAGCAGCAGTTGGACAACAAAAGCCCACGGCTAGCGCCTGAGGTTCACCAGTCTCGTGAACCTCAGGCGCTAGCCGTGGGCCGCGATCGGCACATGGCCCGTGAACCTCAGGCGCTAGCCGTGGGCCCCCCTCGTCACATGGCCCGTGAACCTCAGGCGCTAGCCGTGGGCCCCTCGTCACATGGCCCGTGAACCTCAGGCGCTAGCCGTGGGCCCCTCTCGTCACATGGCCCGTGAACCTCAGGCGCTGCCGTCACATGGCCGTGAACCTCGGCCGGCCTCGCTCCAGTTGCCCCATTCACTCTTCTCACCGATCTTGCCCTTCAAGCACATAGATGACGGCTTGGGCGGCTTGCTCTTCGGTGTCGAGTATCTCGATGTCCCCACCCTTCGACCAGGTTACCGGCACGTTGAGCGGGATTTCTTGCTCGCGAAGTTCTCGCGTACAGTTCGCCTTGAGCTGATCTCGAACCGTCTTCGGGCCCGCATTGGCTGCGACGACCACATGGACATGATTTGAGCGAGCGTTGACTGCCAGCAAGCTCCAACCTCGACTCTCACAGTGCCGTCGGATGGCTGCTTCGACCGTATTACGGTCGACCCTGGATAACAGGACCTCCGGATAACGCATCCGATCTTTGCACCAAGCTGACAGCAGCGGGCGCGCCGTCTTTTGCCCCGCGTGTCGCTTTCTCCAGCCCCTATCATCACCCGGTAACCATGCGCCGTACGTGTTCCAGGTGAGCAAGTACGTCCACCAATCCATTGCAATGTCTCCTCGTGAACCTCAGGCGCTAGCCGTGGGCCCTCGTTGCTTCAGCACCAGCAACCGCGGAGCGCGTAGCATACACGCATAAATGCACACATGTACACCACCCAGCCATGCTGGGCACGCCGCGCCACTTGTTGGGGCCGGGCATTTGTTAGCAAAGATGATCGCGGTCAGGTCAGAGGCCCACGGCTAGCGCCTGAGGTTCACATGGCCCGTGAACCTCAGGCGCTAGCCGTGGGCCGCGATCGTCACATGGCCCGTGAACCTCAGGCGCTAGCCGTGGGCCGCGATCGTCACATGGCCCGTGAACCTCAGGCGCTAGCCGTGGGCCGCGATCGTCACATGGCCCGTGAACCTCAGGCGCTAGCCGTGGGCCGCGATCGTCACATGGCCCGTGAACCTCAGGCGCTAGCCGTGGGCCGCGATCGGCAACAGCGCGGAAGACTAGCGTCCCAAGTTGACTTCGACCCCACCGTCAACGACTCGGACCGGGATCGATCTTGCGTTGCAGCTCGGCTTGTCTTCATCGACGTAGACACCATCGCTCAATCGAAATCCCCAGTGGTGAATCCGACAGCGGATCACGTCCCCTTCGAGATAGCCGCGCGATAGCGAGGCTCCCGCGTGGGGGCAACGGTCATCCAGCGCGTAGACCTCGTTTCCAATCCGAAACAGGCCGATGACTTGATCGTTGACGACAAACGTGCGTCCTTGTCCCTCGGTAAGTTCATCGAGACGGCAGACGGGTTGGAAATGGTCCACCGATGTTCCCTGCAAGGTTGATTGGCTTCGACAAACTCAGTCCCCGGTAGGAAGCAATCCGCTTCTTGGGGTTGTTCGCCTTCCATTGTTCTCGACTTGCCAGCGCCGGGCGAGCTCGCAACCCCTCCACTGCGGTAACTCGCGTAATTTTCTCGACTTTTCGTGCAAGATCTGTGACTCCGCTAGGATTGGTACTTCGGAGGCAGGTGCTGCATGACGAATCCAGAAACACGAGCAAGCTTGATCCTGCGGTTGGCCGACCCGGCTGACAACGCGTCGTGGGGCGAGTTTCTCGAGATTTACGAACCGATGCTGATGCAACTCGCCTCACGCTGGGGACTGCAGGATGCGGACGCGCGCGAAGTCGTTCAGGAAACACTGGTGGCGGTGGTTGCATTCGATCTCATCCTACCAACCCCGTGACCATGGCAAGGCGTTTCGCGGTTGGCTCGCAAGCATCACCCGTCACAAGCTGGCCGATCACCTGAGTCTGCGTGCGACGCGCGAGCAGGGAAGCGGCGACACCGATGTCCAACGATGGCTCAACGAGCAGGTGAGTGACGACTCGCCCGAGAGCATCTGGGACTGGCACGAAAAGCGGCAGGTATTTCAGTGGGCCGCCGATGCGGTGCGGCCTGCCGTGACCGAACGGACCTGGCAAGCATTTTATCGAACCTCGGTGCTCGACGAATCGGTGGCCAATGTTGCCAAGGAACTCGAGTTGCGTGAAGGCATGGTCTACGTTGCCCGCAGCCGTGTGATGAGTCGGCTGCGCAAAGCCGTTGAATCTTGGTTACGACAACGGGAAGGAGACGAGTGATGCGCTGCGACCGCTCTCTGCTCTGGACGCTTGTCGAACAGGATCGCGAACCAGATGACGCGATGGATTCGATCGCCCGACACATCGAATCGTGTCCCCGCTGTCGCCAGGAGTTAGCCGAGCTTGGCGGTGACGCTTCGTGGTGGCGCGAGGCATCGGAATACCTGCCGAATGCTGAAAAGCCAACGGTTGGTCGCGAGGCAACCGATGACAACGCGCCGCTTCCGATCGTGGACTTGAGCTTTCTCGATCCACCGTCCCATCCCGAGACATTGGGTCGGATCGGGCGTTACGAGGTGGAGGGACTCTTGGGTCGAGGCGGCATGGGCGTTGTCCTTCGTGGCTACGACGCCGACTTGCATCGCACCGTCGCCATCAAAGTACTCGCACCGGAGTGGGCAGCCTCCGTCCAAGCCAGGCGTCGCTTTGCCCGCGAAGCACAGGCGGCCGCCAGCGTTGCGCACGAAAACGTTGTGCCCATTTTCAACGTCGAAGCCGAAGCTCCCCTGCCATACCTGGTGATGGCTTATGTCCCGGGGATGACTCTGGAACGTTGGATCAAAACGTATGGGGCTCCCGACACGGCCACCGTGCTCCGTGTCGCCGGACAATTGGCCGATGGACTGGCGGCCGCGCATCGACGTGGACTCGTCCATCGCGACATCAAACCGGGGAACATCTTGGTAGGCGAGAACATCGATCGCGTCTGGATCACCGACTTTGGACTCGCCCGCGCAGCGGACAGTGTGACACTGACACGAACGGGCGTGATCGCCGGCACGCCACACTTCATGAGCCCGGAGCAGGCGCGCGGCGAAGCAATTGATCACCGCAGCGATCTTTTTAGCCTCGGCTGCGTCCTCTATTTTCTTGCGTCGGGTTCGCCTCCGTTCGACGCCGACAACACGTTGGCGGTCCTACACAAGATCGTTTCCAGCAAGCCCGAGTCGTTAGCAGTCCGACGAAACGATTTGCCTCCGAGCTACGTAGCCCTCGTGCATCGATTGCTGGAACGCCGCGTCGATCGGCGCCCACAAGATTGTGAGGCCGTGATTGAAATGCTAAAGGCTGGGGGCGAGGAACTTGAGAAAGGCCGTGTGGCTTCGGTCCCCCGTTCGTCCGTCCGGCTTGCCGCCGGCATGACGGTGATCTTGATCGCCTGCATGACCTCTGCTTGGCTTTGGATGCGAAAGCCCAATGAAATCCATCCGCTCCGCATTTCCGAGACCCCAACACTTTTCGCAGCGGATGCAGCCAGTGATCCATGGCAGGCAAACTCGGACGTTGAGGCGGTTGCCAATCCCTACGTCTCGCGGGCGACGGATGCGATCGACTCGGCCCTGACCACCGACATGGAGGGACTCAAGAAGCAGATCGCGATCTTGCAGCGCCGTGCCAATGACATGTCAACCACTGGCGACTCTTTGGTAGCTCCGTCACTTTCTCTAGGAGACGAGCGATGGAAGGAACAAACGAGTCACGTTGAAACGCAGCTGGATCGCTTCCGCACCCTTCAACAAAACTGATTCAACATCACGCCCCTCTCTTCTTTCCTCGGTCGAGGTCTCACCATGAATCGTCTGCTCTTCCCCTTGCTCATGTTCACCAGCGCTATCGCCGGCGCTCAACAACCCAACTTGAATTCCGACAACGCTGGCACGAACAGCCAGTCGACGGGTGGCGTGCAGGCGACGATACCGGTGAACCCGATCCCCAATCCTTTCGAGACCCCTGAGAACGGATCACAGGGCATGGCGTCCATGGGAGAGATGGGAATGATGACGGGCGGCGGGGCAGAGGGTTCGGGTGGTTACGAAGGGATGATGATGATGGGTGGCGAAATGGGAATGGATATGGGAATGGGAATGGGATGGAAATGGGGATGAGTGCGGAAGACAAATTTCGCCGGGGCCTGCAACGAGCAATCCTCGCCCTCGGAAACGCGAAATCGGAACCTGAGAAGGCGACACTGCGTCAATATGTTCGCCAGGCTTTAGAGAACCGTTACTTGAAGATGATCGCCGACCGACAACAGGAGGTTGAAAAGCTGAAGCTGAGCGTCGCCAAGTTAGAGAGCGATTTGAAGCGACGCGCGTTCGGCGAAGGACCGCGTCATCGAAGTCCAAATGCAATCCGTTCAACTCGCCGCCGAGGGCCTGCTGCAGCTCGGAGACCTCAGCGGCAATGGCCCGGGAATAGGATTGGGGATGAGCGGGGGAATGGGCTCAGGCTATGGAGGCGCCGAGGAGTACGGAATGGGAGGAATGGATTCTCCATAGACAGCGATCGCGTCGACGGCTCACTTGTTTTCATGATCATCGATCAGATCGTCCAGGTAGTTGGCAAGTGAAACGAGTGCCTGCCAGTCCGTCGTCACGAACTCCTGCGAGTGCGCGAGGTTGTCACGCAATCGCTCGATGCGTTTGACCGTCTTTTCAAACTGCTTCTTTGACTCAATACCGGTAGCCTTTCGCAAGGTTTCACAGCGAGCGATGATCTGAGATTTGTCGGAGAATTGCAGACAGTCGATCAACCTGGCCTGCTGAAGTCTCCGAGCTCGTTCTGCGACCAACGCCTCCGCTTTGTGGAGTCGTCCCTCCGACAGGTACTTTCGCCACTGAAGACCGGGAATCTCGTCCTCGATGCGACGGGTCATTTGCATTTCGATCAGCGTGATCATGCCGAATAGCCACATCCGCACTGGCGGCTTTTGCAGATCGGTTCGCGTGACGATTCCGCCGATGCCTCCAAATACCGAAACGAACAGTCGCGGGAACTGGTCAAGCAACAGGATGGTGTCGGCCAGCGACGTCGAATCAAGAATCACCTGGGATTCGCCGAAGTGCCGCAGGTAATCACCGCAACTTCCCGCATTGAGGTCTTCTCGTTGGATGTAGCCGATTACCTGTCCCTCATGAACCACGCCAGCCACCTCGAGCTTGCGGGATTCCATGAACGTGCGCGTCGCTGTTGCGTCGGCATCTCGCTCACAGGAGATCAGCAATTCGGTGATATCGTAAGCTGAGAAGCTATGCCGAAAAACGCGGCGAAGGGACTGTAGCGAGGAAGGGCGGAGGGGCATGAAAGGGAACGAACTCCACTGAGCGAATGAAAAAACCCAGGGCGATGGAGTTCGCCCTGGGTCGCGCGTTTGATTGGATCGACGACCGAGATCAACCCTCGGAGTCGCTCTCCGATAGTCGCTGGAAGTCGAGTCGCCCGACTCACTCGTTTGTCGCTCTTCGGCAATTCGAGTGCACTCAGAAACAACCGCGACTGCCGTCCGCAATTCGATCGGCGAGAACCATCGGATGTTGCCGACATACTTGCTCTCGACTCGATTCTTCGCGGCCAGTTCCTGCCATGACAGGTTATCCATGATGTTCCAGGCAGCTGCCTGTGCGGTGTTTTGTGTCACCTGGCCATAGCCGATCGCTTCGCAGAGCACACGAATCTTTGGATCGTTCGTGAACTGTTCAAGCGGCACCATTTTGTAGGCCATCTTGGGATTGGGATCAGGCTTGCCATGTTCCAGACAAACGGTGACGACGTCGAGCTTGTGCGTGCGTTCCGGCGCGACTCGCATCATTCCCATGCCGCCGCCCATGCCGCCGCCGCCCATGCCGCCACCACCCATGCCGCCGCCCATACCGCCCATGCCGCCACCACCAGCTTGGCCGCCGCCGCCGCCCATGCCGCCGCCACCCATGCCGCCCATGCCGCCGCCACCCATGCCACCCATGCCGCCACCCATCATGCCCTGGGCAAGGACGGGTACGCTGGCAAACGCAGTCGGGAGACGAAGCTCGAGTGGCTTGTCGGTAAGATTCTTGATCAAGACGTTCGCCTTGGTCGCATCCTGCGGGATGATTTTGACATCCACCTGTCCGGCATCCATCGCTTCAAACAGGCCGGCACTGATTGTCTCGACCTCGGCTTTGCCACCCTCGGCACGCACACTGCAGGGGACAGCGAGAAGTGCAAGTGCCGCCAAAGCAGCCACAGACAACGCAAATCGACGAGAAGTAATCACGTAATCGTTCCTCAGAGTAATGTTCGCCTCGTTAGCCGCAGTGATGAGTCGGCGCGGCTAACTCTGTTGAATGGGAAACGCCCGTGCCCGACCAAAATTGGTCGCGGGCGAACGACAAAACGGATGAGGCGTTTCCACGCGACTGCCAACGGCCCAATCAAAGACCGTTTCCCCAGGAGTCACGCAGACTTCCGTTCTCCAATATGATACTCACCTGATTCGGCGGATCCAAGCGTAAAGATTCGTGGAGAAGCAGGAACTCGACCCGGCAGCGGAAGATTCCGAACTCCCGGCGGCTCGTCGCAGGCCGAATCACCGGTACATCCCGGACGGAATACGCTCCGCCGACGTTCCACCCGACTCCGGCCGCCCCATCCGGGTGCGGTACGACGAGGGAAAATCCGCCAGAAAGGGGACGCCTCTCACTCAAAACGCCCCACCTGAGTCGGTACGATGGGCTTCCAAGCCGTCAAATTCCGATTGGAATCGCCCGCCAACGGTTCCAACCATCTCCCTTTTTGGGGCAAACTCGATGACCTTACCGCGCCGAACGGTCCTGTTTTTTCTGGCCCCCGTGTTGCTGAGCGTGTTGCTGAGCGTGTTGGTTGGTGCCGCGGGACGAGCCGAATCAACTCGGCCCAACGTTTTATTCATCGCCGTCGATGACCTGCGCCCACAGTTGTCATGCTACGGCAAGTCCTTCATGCAAACGCCCAACTTCGACGCCTTGGCCAGACGCAGCGTCCTGTTCGAACGGGCCTACTGCATGGTCCCAACTTGCGGAGCCAGCCGCGCGTCGTTGATGACCAGCCTGAGACCAAACCCACGACGTTTCGTTAGCTACACGGCACGTGCCGACAAGGAAGCCCCGCAAGCGATCACTCTGAACACGGTGTTCAAGCAAAACGGCTACACCACGATCAGCCTGGGCAAGGTCTTTCATTTTCCCGACGACAATCAGGCCGGTTGGTCTGAGAAGCCTTGGCGACCGAGCGGTAACGATTATCAGAACCAGCAAGCGGAACGGGCCGCCATCGCAGAGCATCGTGCAAAGTATCCCGACCGCAAGAACGTTCGCGGCATGCCCTTTGAGTCAGCGGACGCTGCCGATGAAGCCTACCGGGATTATCAAACCGCATCCAAAGCCATGGAGCATTTGAAGGAGTTTGGCCAATCGAAAGAACCGTTCTTCTTGGCCGTCGGGTTCTTCAAACCACATCTCCCTTTTTGTGCGCCGAAACGTTTCTGGGATCTCTACGACTACGATACGATCGATTTGCCAGAAAACGATTATCCCCCACAAGACGCTCCCGAGGGTGCCGTTCATACATCGGGCGAGCTACGCGCCTACGCCTCCATTCCTCCCAGCGGCGCGGTCGATCGAGAAACAGCTCGGCATCTGATTCACGGTTACTACGCGTGCGTTAGTTTCATCGATGCACAGCTCGGGCGATTGCTGGCGTCACTCGACGAAAACGGGCTGGCGGACAACACGATCATCGTGCTGTGGGGCGATCATGGCTGGCAACTGGGTGAACACGCCATGTGGAACAAGCATTCTTGCTTTGAAACCTCGATGCACACGCCCCTCTTCGTTTCCGCTCCCGGGATCGTCCAAGGCGCGAGAACGGCTGCGCTGACGGAGTTCATCGACATCTACCCTTCGCTCTGCGAGTTGGCCCAGATTCCGATCCCCGATCATGTCGAAGGAACCAGTCTTGTCCCGGTCCTTCGCAATCCCGATCAGGCGGGCAAAGCCGCCGCCGTGGGACGGTTTCAACTCGGCGACACGATCCGCACCGAACATCTCCGCTATAGCGAGTACCGCGACGACAAAGGTGCCGGCAAGCTGACCGGTCGAATGCTGTACGACCATCGTGTCGACCCCGACGAGAACATCAATGTCGTCGACCGAGCCGACCTTCGGTCGACCGTCGACGCGATCGCTGGCGACTTGGAACAGATCAAGGGCAAGGAGTAGATTAAGCGCAAAGAGTGGAGCACACGCCAGTGCCTGCGCTGTCACTCTCGGAGAGGCTGTGAAGATATTGGGGTTGCTACTGTAGGTCCGCCTTTCCAAGGCGGACACCCGCAGCTTTGCTGCGTTTCGTGCGAGTCTCGGAGAGACTCGCCTACAGTAATTCGCCGCGGTTCAATTTGTTCACAGTCTCGGAGAGACTGACCTACGGTACGAATCGTTCTCCCTCGATGTAGACCTGCTTGACCTGCAACCGCCGGTTCATGACCACGACGTCGGCCGACTTGCCGACTTCCAGGCTTCCGACACGATCCCCGAAACCGGTCCTCTCGGCGGGTGTCAGCGATGCCATGCGGACCGCGTCATGAAGCGGGACCTTGGCGGCGCGATGCATCGTCTGGACCATGTGATCCATCCCTTTGACGGAGCTGGCGAGCGACTCGGGAGACGCCCAACCGACCTCGCCATCGCTCTCGAACCAAGAGCCGTCCGACTGTGGTCCAAATCGATAGCGTCCCGGCGGCAGATCGAGCGCACGATTGCAATCGGTGACCAGGCATAGTCGCTCGGCTGTCTTCATCTGCCAGGCGAAGTGAAGGAGCTCGGGGGCCAAGTGCTTGCCGTCAGCGATGACCTCGGTGCTCATCTCGGTATGGCCAAGAACGAATTCCATCATGCTCCCTTGCATCGGAAATCCAAAGCGACCACGAATCGAGGGGACGCTGCTCATCGCGCACCAGAAATGATCGACATGTCGCATGCCGTGTTTGTAAGCAGACGCCATCTCGGACCACGAGGCATTGGAGTGACCGCACGTCACCAGACAACCTCGTTTGTGCGCATCGCGATAGAACGCGTCGGCCCCTTCAAGCTCCGCGGCGCAGGTTGCAACCCGAACGATGCCGCTCTTGAAGTAGCCACGGAATTCTTTCTCGATCGGAGCTCGGCACTCAGACGGATTGTGACATCCGACTTTTTCTTTTGCGAAATAGGGTCCGTATAGATGGACACCGCCAATCTTTGCCCCGGAATCGATGCTCCATGAGTCGCGTGAAGCAACGCAGGCGTCAAGCATGGCGTGGATCTGCGTCTCGCTTCCCGTGCTGGTCGTCGGAAACAGGGTGGTCGTGCCGTGACGAGCATGCGATTGACAAACCATTCGCACCGCATCGATGGTGCCATCCATGAAATCCGCTCCGCCACCTCCATGGATATGGATATCGACGAACCCGGGACAAACGTATCCCCCTTTGGCATCCACGACGGCCATGCTCTTGGGGACTTTGCTTTTGGCGGTGCCGACGTAGCAGATCGCACCTGCCCTGCAGATCACGACCGCATCCTCGAGCAATCGGTCCGGGAGGACAGCAGTGCCCCCGAGAAAACAAACGTCAGCCATCGAGTCAGCCATGCATGCGAGAAGGAAAGTGGATCGCCGCCTATTTGAGCAGCTCGCCTCGCGGCGTCCACTCGGCAACCGCGTTGGCCCGCTCCACTTTCAGTCGGCCGTCACAGCGCATTTCGTCTTCCTCAGCTCTCAAACGCACGTGGATGACGACCTCGTCGCCCTGCGGCTGGCGGCCTTGCCAGCGAATCGGAATATGAAGGCCACTGATTGGTTCCGACTTGACCATCTCTTGCACCTGCTCCGCCGAGAAATCCCATCGCCCAATGCGAGCCTCGTCCGTTTCGTCCTGGTCGATTTCAAACATCACCACCGACAACTCAGCATCCACGTCGAACTCAGTCAATTCGAGCGGTCGACCTCTCGCGTCAAGCACGTTGACGACAATCACCATGTTCTCCAGTTTGCCGTCAACACGATGGCCGCCGGAGAGACTTGGATGAAGTCGAAGTTGATCGGGGACGCCCTCTCCGTCCTGGACGGAATCAGGCAGCAGGATTTGTCCCGGTGGCTTGTCTTGTTCTCCGTCGAGAATCGAGGGGGGAAGGATTTCACCGGGAAGTACGGGCGGAATCTCGGTGTCCCGTTTGCTCGGCGGCTCGGGTCCTCCCGGCGCCGGCAGCAATCCGCCCGATTCGTCCGTCTCGGCTGGCTGCGACTTACCGCCGTCCGCATTTTGCCCCTGGTTTGCATCGTCCTTGAACGGATCCTGAGCCGACGGGACCGCAATTTCCGCGGGGTCAACTGGTTGACCTTCGTCGACGATCGCGCCGATTCCGCTGGCATCCTCGGCATTCGCGGAGGTTCCCGGCGCGGCGCCGGCCTCGCCAAAATCGAGGTCCGGTAATTCCGGCGGCGTCAGCCCGGGCGTCGCATTGGGAACAGGATCACGAATCGGTTCGGGAATGCGTTCGCCGGAAGTCGCCCCCGAGGGAACTCGAGCCGGACTGCTTTCGTAAGATCGGGATCCGCTTGACTTGGATTTCGGAGCCGGCTCGCTTTTCAGTCGGACTTGCTCCAACTTGTCGATGAGGACGCGATTGTGATAATCGGCCTCGTAGAGTTGATCCTCCAGGACCCGGATTTCGTGAGCCATCTTGGCTTCGTAGAGGTCGCGTTGCGCGCGACCACGGCATCCGATCAGCGCAGCGATGACCAGCGGTGCAAGCAGCACTTGGCTCAGCATTCGGCGATGGGAGTAACAATTCACCGTAGGCCGTGGCTCGACTCGGGTTCCAAAACGTCCCGCCAGCGGGAATTCGGCAGCGGAAAATCAGCGATTAACAAGCCGGCGGTCTCAAGGTCAACGGCGGATTCGACTCAGCGTTTTGCAAGCATTCAACTGAACTCCCCAAAAATGGGACTTTCTCCCGCCCTGGGAAACCTCCCTGATAGGAACGTGATGAACGACCTGCCCCACTCCTCCGGCGATTCCATCGCCGAGCTATCGGCCCAGATTCAGACCAAGAGCGAGCCGCTGCGGCGGCTGGTTGCCGAGGTGGGGCGAATCATCGTCGGCCAGAAGGGCTTGATCCATCGGATGCTCATTGGCTTGCTCGGCGGCGGTCATTTGCTGATCGAGGGTGTGCCGGGATTGGCCAAAACCACGGCGGTCGCGTGCCTGGCGAAGGCGATCCGGACCGATTTTCAGCGGTTGCAGTTCACGCCCGATCTGTTGCCGGCGGATCTGATTGGCACGCAGGTTTACCGTCCGCAGACACAGGAATTCGTCGTCCAGAAAGGTCCGATCTTTGCCAATCTGATTCTTGCGGACGAAATCAATCGAGCGCCGGCCAAGGTGCAGAGCGCGTTGCTAGAAGCCATGCAGGAGCGTCAGGTCACGATCGGATCGGAGACGTTTCAGCTCGACGAACCTTTTCTGGTGATGGCAACCCAAAACCCGGTGGAACAGGAAGGCACCTATCCGTTACCGGAAGCTCAGGTCGACCGGTTCATGCTCAAAGTGGTGGTCGGTTATCCCAGTCGCGACGAGGAACTCGAGATCCTGCAGCGGATGGCCAAGACACGACCGTCGCTCGAGGTCAACGCCGTGACCAGTCCGGAGGAGATCATGGCGGCACGCGAACTGGTTGATCAGATCGTGGTCGACCGCCGTGTTCAGGAATACATCGTCGATATCGTGATGGCCACGCGCAATCCGGCTGCCTATAACTTGCCTCTGGTTGAATTGATTCAGTTCGGCGCCTCACCTCGGGCGACGATCAACCTGACGATTGCGGCGAAAGCCAATGCATTTCTGGAGGGTCGCGCCTACGTCACTCCACAAGACGTCAAAGCCATCGCCATGGACGTGCTGCGTCACCGCATCATTCTGACTTACGAGGCCGAGGCGGAGGAAAGGACGGCGGAGGATTTAGTAGAAGAGGTCTTGCGCGCGATTCCCGTGCCGTGATGCATTCGACCGACCGCTGTTGACCGAAATCGGAACCGAACATGATTCCACGCGAGATGATGCGGAAGATTCGCCGCATTCAGATCCACACCTCTCACATCGTTGACGACCTGTTGGCCGGCGGCTGGCATTCCGCGTTCAAAGGACGAGGCATCGAATTCGAGGAAGTGCGGCCCTACCAGGTTGGCGACGACGTGCGCACGATTGATTGGAACGTGACGGCGCGGGCCGGTGAGCCCTTCGTCAAGCTATTCCGTGAGGAACGCGAGCTTTCGGTGATGCTGTTGGTCGACTTGAGCGCGTCACAGGACTTCGGGACGCACCATCAAACCAAGCGCGAATTGGTCACGGAGCTCGGTGCGACGCTCGCCTTCAGCGCGATCAAGAACAACGACAGGGTCGGGCTGACTCTGTTCACCGACCAAATTGAAAAATCGCTGCCGCCTCGCAAAGGAACGCGTTACGTACTAAGACTCATCCGTGAGTTGCTCTATTGCCAGCCGTCAGGAAGGGAGACCAAGTTACGTGCGGCCCTGGAGCATTTGAATCGAACGGCCTCGCGACGGACGGTCGTCTTTCTGATCAGCGACTTTCAAGATACTGGTTTCGAGAAGACGCTACGTGTCACGCGCAAGAAACATGACGTGATCCCGATGGTGGTCAGCGATCGTCGCGAGGTGGAACTTCCCAATGTTGGACTGCTGAGCCTGCGAGATCCGGAGTCTGGAAGAACGATTTCGATCGATACGTCGAGCCGACGACACCGTCACGCATTCCGCGAACGCATGCATCGCAAGGTTCAACAGCGAGACGATCTGTTTCGGCGGCTCGGCCTGCAACCGATTCTGCTTCGTACCGGCGACGATTACGTCGAGCCGTTGCAGCGTTTTTTTCATCGGCGGGAGCGACAACGGTGAAAGCAGACCGAATCGGACTGGCGACGATCCTGGTCATGCTGACGCTGGTCATTGTTTCCGAGGCAACCGGAGTCCAACAAACAGGCGAGACCGCTGCGTTGGCTCCAGCCGCCTCCACGTCTCCAACTGAGATGCCACAAGTCCAGCGCGACGGCTTGATCGAAATGCGGCTGGAATCCAATCCTCTCACCGTGCGCGTCGCAGAGCCGATTCAAATACGTCTCGATGTCGATGCTCCCGAGGGATCGCAGGTGACGCCGCCGATCATCGGCTCCGCGCTCGGCCAACTCGAGGTGGTCGACCGACAATGGATCCAGGCGCTGCCAATCGATGGCGACCCAAAGCGTCGGCGATGGACGTTGCTCTTGAAACTCGAATCCATCGAAAGCGGCCAATTCACCGTACCACCGATGGAAATGCTCTATCGCTTGCCCGAGGATTTTTCAACTTCTCGATCCGCACAGCGATCCGTCCGCAGCAAGCCATTCGCCATCGAGGTCACCAGTCTGTTAGGCGAGGATCAGGATCCCAAAGCATTTCGTGACATCAAAGCGGCGATTCAAACACCCCAGATCGAAGCCACCCGGCAACTTCAACAAGTGGATCGCACTGGGCATCGGCCTCTGTACAGTGGCGTCGCTCGGCGGGTACTGGTGGTGGCGACGAGACCGGACGCGGATTCCCTTCGAGTGGGCCTGCGGGGAAGTCGACAACATCGAAACCGGGCTGGCCGCCAGTGCGATCCCGCTGAGCGATGCCTATGCGGATCTATCCAATGTGCTGCGCCGGTTTCTCGAGCAAGAACTCGGCTTTCCGGCTACTGCCATGTCGAGCGCCGAACTCAGTGAGGAACTCAGCACGAGAGCTTGTCCGGCGCCGACGATCGCACGATTGACGCAGTTCCTCTCCGAAGCGGACGAGGTCAAGTTTTCCGGTCGTTCGCGACCGCACCTGTCGCTGACAGATTCGCCCGCGGCTTGCGTCCGCGAAATCGTCCAACAAGTCCATCAGATGTCCCTTGCCAACGACCAGGAGGAGTGATCAAGCATGTTTCATCACCCTTGGTTTCTAATGTTGTTGGCCCTGGTTCCCGTGATCGGATGGCGACTCTGGGCTGCAAGGAAGCAGACGAGTGTATCCTACAGTTCGGCCGCATCGGATTGGGATGTGAGTCCAAGTTGGCGGCAACGATTGGCGTGGGTTCCCTCCGCACTGACGCTGATGACGGCGACGTTGATGATCGTTTCCTTGGCTCGCCCTCGTGTTGGACGGGACAAGACTGTCGTCTACTCCGAAGGAATCGCGATTGAATTAGTTGTCGACCGCTCAGGAAGCATGCGAGCTCTTGACTTTCAAATCGACGGGAATCACGTCGATCGTCTGGCGGCCATCAAGAACGTTGCTTCGAAATTTGTCTTGGGGGACGAAGAGACCAAAGATGGAACGTTACCTGGTCGTATCAGCGATCTGATTGGGCTGATCACATTTGCCGGGTACGCCGATGCGGTGACGCCCCTGACCTTGGACCATGGCTTCCTGATTGACCAGCTCAAGAGAACCCAGATTGTCTCGCGTCGAGACGAAGATGGAACTGCGATCGGCGACGCAATCAGCCTCGCGGTCGACAAGCTGAGCACGCTGGAAAAGCGGCAGGAAAGCACGATCAAGAGCAAGATCATGATTTTGCTAACCGACGGCGAGAACACCGCAGGCGAAATCGATCCCGTTCAGGCCGCCGAACTTGCGGCAACTATGGGCATCAAGATCTATACGATTGGCGTCGGCACCAAAGGCCGCGCACCATTCCCGGTTCGCAGATCTGCATCGGGGCAAATCATCGTCCAATATGAGTTTGTTAACATCGACGAAAAGACACTGAGGGCGATTTCAGATGCGACGGGCGGTCAATACTTCCGTGCCACCGATACAAGCTCACTGGAATCGATCTACGAAGAAATCGATCAGTTAGAAAAGACGAAAGTCGAGACCCAACAGTTCGTGGACTACAAGGATTTGGCGATCCAATCGTCGAGACTTGACGGCTATCAGCTACCACCGCTGCTTCTCATCGCACTCTGCTTGCTGGCCGCTCGCATCATCCTGAATCACACCGTTTTCCGAAAGCTTGGCTGACCTTGTTGATCCATCATCGCCGGATCGTGACTTCATGAACGAATTCGAATTCGGAAACTTGCGGAGCCTGAATTGGGGCTGGCTGATTCTGTGCGTTGCACTGGTGATGCTAGGGAGTGTTGCCTGGTCGCGACGTGCGGCGCTTGTGTTCGCATCGCATGAGATGCTGGCTCGGATCCTGCCCCGTCGCCGTCGTTGGCAAGCAATGTTGGGGAGTGTGGCCTGCCTCGGCGCCATGGCCCTTTTGGTCGCCTGTCTCGTCGATATTCGCTGGGGACAAGTCGAGCGAGAGATTCCTCAGAAAGGGATCGAAGTCATGTTCGTGCTCGACGTTTCGCGGAGCATGCTGGCCGAAGACGTCAGCCCGAACCGCCTCGAACGGGCCAAGCAGATGATCAAGGACGTGATCGACGAAATGCATGGTGACCGAGTTGGCCTGGCAATCTTTGCGGGCGAAGTTCGCCAGCGAATCCCAATGACCAATCATTATGACGACTTCAAACAAACCCTCGACGAGGTGAGCCCGGCCGATCTGGCGCGGGGCGGCTCAAGACTCGGTGACGCGATCGCGATCGCCGCCGAAGGCTTTCTCAGCCAGACCAACGATCATCAGGCAATGATCATTTTGACCGACGGTGAAGACCAGGAAAGTCAACCGCTGCTGGCGGCGCATCAAATTCAAAACCAGAAAGGAATTCGCATCTTCACGATTGGCTTGGGTGACATCAGCCAGGGGGCTCGCGTTCCGGTTCAAACCGATGGTCGAAGAAATTATCTACAGCACGACGGCCAGCAGGTTTGGTCGAAGCTCGACGGCAAAGTCCTGACCGAGATCGCGCAGATCACAAATGGCGCCTACATTCCCGCCGGAACCAAGCAGGTCAACATGGCGGATGTTTATCACGGTTACGTTGCCAATGTGGAGCAAACGGAATTCGAAACCGCGAAGATTAATCGCTTGGAAGCGCGTTACCAGTGGTTTCTCGCTCCGGCACTCCTTCTGTTGTTGCTCGAGATCGCGATAACCACTTGGCCACAGCGTCCGCAAATTCAGTCAAGCCTCGGCGAGGCGGGCCCGCCATCGCCAATACCGTAGGATGGCCTTCCAAGATTGTCGTGCGGTCTTGGAAACGGCTCCCTGGACAGCTGGATCGTGCCCGACGCGATCAGATTTTCCGAAAGTCGGGGCCAAGTGGTCGATGGTGCTTGACTGCATGTGATAGGGTACTACTAGCCCGCGGGAGCGCGGGGAGTCGTATCACAACGAAATCACCCAAGTCGTTGCGGGGCAGGAGGTAGTCACGCCAAACGAGGAAGGTCGTGGGAATGCTTACGAACGAACCAACCGTTTTCGTCGTTGATGACGATGAGGGGTGCGCACCTCCGTTCGTGCACTCGTCCGTTCCATGGGGATTCAGGTCGAGACCTTTGAATCGGCGGAAGCCTTTCTTGAGGTTTTGGATCCTGACGCTCGCGGATGCCTGGTGACCGACGTACGCATGCTGGGGATGAGCGGGATTGAGTTACAAGAAAAGCTTGCCGCCGATGGGATCATGTTGCCGGTGATCATCATCACGGCTCATGCCGAAACTCCGTTGACTGTGCGAGCAGTCAAGTCGGGAGCAGTCACGGTACTGGAGAAACCGTGTCGTGACTATGAGCTTTACGATGCGATACGAGACGCCTTGTCAAAAGATTCGACCATGCGCGCGAGGCGGCAGAGCATCAGGCGTTTCTGCAAAAAGTTGCGTCACTTTCGCCGCAGGAACGACAGGTTCTCGACTTGATGATCGAAGGCTTGGCCAACAAGGTCATTGCCCGCAGGATGGAAGTGAGTGTGCGCACGGTGGAAAACCGACGTCAGCGGATCTTCGAAAAAACTGGTACCGAATCCTTAGCCGAACTGATTCGCCTGTTTGTGGAATCCAAGTTAACGGCCCGATCCTCCCCTGGGCTGGGCTAAAAACCTATCCGAAAAGGGGGGCTGACCCTCGCCGGCGACTCCAAAGGGTCAGCCCCCTTTTCGGATAGGTTCTAAATGGCGATCGCTAATCAGGTCACTTGTGCGACTGGACAGCCTCTTGCGACCATGCTGCGCAGCAAAGAATCGACGACGACCGAATATGTTCTTCTTTTTGCGCCTCGATTCGCTACCTTCTTCTGCCTGGAATAGGTAGGTGAGTCAGGGACATTCCTGGCATACAGACAGAATGACGGTATTGAAGGAAATCGATCGTGCAAGAGCGAAGCATCGTGCGAGAAAAGCGAGTCGTCCCAAACACAGGTTGGCAGGCACTCTTTACCTGCTTGGCGATGTTTCTGGGAGCGATCGTGTTGATTCCCACTGGCGCCGCGATAGGCGGCCCGGGGATTTTGCTTCTTTTTGTGGGGATCTTGATGATTCCTCTAGCGCTGATCGGTCTGTTTGGATTGATGGCCATTGCACCGAATGACTCGCGTGTCCTGCTACTGTTTGGCGATTACCGGGGAACCGTCACGGAATCCGGATTCTTCTGGGTCAATCCGTTCTATTCCAAAAGGAAGGTGAGTCTGCGGGTTCGGAACTTCGAAACCGGATCTCACACGTCTCCGGAGGAAAAGAACGCGCAGGGACAAGTCATCAAACAAAGAAGCCGGTCCACCAGCCGACCGTCCAAGGTCAATGATCGAGATGGCAACCCAATTGAGATCTCCGCGGTCGTCGTCTGGAAGGTGACCGATACGGCGGAAGCTTTGTTTGAAGTCGATGACTACGAAGACTTCGTTGCGGTGCAAAGCGAAGCAGCACTGCGAAGCCTCGCGACGCGATATCCGTACGACAGTGAGGATCATGAATTTTCATTGCGCGGAAGCACGAACGAGATTTGTGACAAGCTTCGCGAAGATATCCAGGAACGACTATCCGACGCCGGCGTGACCGTGTTGGAAGCCCGCATCAGCCATCTGGCCTACGCCTCCGAAATCGCTGCTGCGATGCTTCAGCGTCAACAAGCGGGAGCGATCGTGGCTGCACGTACCAAGATTGTCGACGGTGCCGTGGGCATGGTGGAAATGGCCTTGGAGCATCTGCAGCGAGATCAAATCGTCGATCTCGATGCAAATCAGCGGGCAGCACTCGTGTCCAACCTGCTCGTCGTGTTGTGTAGTGATCGGCACACCCAACCAGTCGTCCAAGCGGGCGCTTAGCTCATGCTTGGAAATGGCAGAGGTTCTCGCACACGTCTGTCTTTCACGCCGGTCGTCCGCATACAAGCACGACGCGCAAGCGAGTGTGTTTCACTCGGAAGAGCCCGACACACTCGCTGGCGCGTCGTGCTTGTATGGATGGTTCAACCTGCGAGCTTGGCGCAGTCCTGCTAGACCGGTATGGAGATCATCGTCGCCAACAACGCGCGCACCACGGTTACTGAAAGAGCATTGCCCAGCAATTGATACCGGGCACGCTGATCCAACTCCGGCGGCCACCAAAATCCTTCGCGATAACCCATCAATCGCCCAATCTCTTGGGGCGAAAACCGACGAAGGGAATCACGACACGACGATTGCAAGTAAGAACCGGCCTGAACGGGACTCTTTCCGTAAGCGGAGGTAAAGCAGGCAACAATTGCGGTCGGATCGCTTGCATCCACGATATTCATCGCTTGCTGATAGCTCGATCGATGTGATCTCGGAAACCAGCAACGAGGGGTCTTCCCAACACGACTCTTCCACACATTCCGGAAGCGGTCGTCCCAACGGCTCGATTTCAACCGGGACGATTTCTGCCCCATCCCGTCGCGCCCGCAAATAAAAACGTTTGCGGCGCATGGGAACCTTCCACTGCGTCGGGCATAGCTCATCGACGCGCAGCGAGTAACCCGCCTGACGAAGTGTTTGCTCCAAAGCCTGATGATGTGCGGAATCCAAGAACTCGGGAACGTTTTCCAGGATGATGCCTTTGGGACGATCCTGGCCGATCAGTTCAATCACCCGAGCCAGGGCGAGGCTTCGCGGATCGCGTTCGGCATTTCCCTTTCCCCGCTGGGTGTAGGGCTGACAGGGCGGTGAAAGCCACCAGAGGTCGCCGCTTGGAATCTGGCGAAGCGATTCAATTGTCTGAACAGTCGGCTCAATCAGATGATTCGTCTGGTAAACCGGCACGATACGACGGTCGATATCGATCGCCGCCACGACCTGTGGCCAAACCCTGGGGAGAACGTTCAGAGGCGTCGCGACAGAGACCGCGTCCGCCAAATCTCGGCACGCCTCCGCCACTCCACCAATTCCGCAAAACAAATCGACGACGCGCACTTCTTTTCCTCAGGGGAGATCGACGTCCCTTAGCCAATGTCACCGAGCCAACCGACTGGGAACACGTAAAAGCATCCGAGACGCCAACATTCTACGCCATCCCGCCAAGACAATTTTGCAAGCCCGAAGGTCTGCGATGACCCTCCACCGCGTCAACGTTTCGTCTCGGAAGAATCGGCTCTTACATTGCCCGGAGCGAGGTTGATGTCACTCCCGTTCACCCCAGAAGCGAAACGCCGGACGAACTCCAAGCTGGAGCCGTAACGCGGATCACGTTTCGATCACGTGGATGGTGGGCAAGTAGTTGAACTCGGTTTCCCGCTTGGTTTCATCCCATCGCAACCACTGTTTGAGAAGTTTTGCTTCGGGACTTTCCGGCCAATTGGCCAGAATCTCAACAAGATGGAAACGTGATTTCTCGGCGTCGACGATTGGATTCTGTGCCATTCCCCAATCGCCCGCATAGATGCCTGCCAGCATCCAGTGCCCGCGCAATTGCGACTGCAGAGGCTGATCGGTTTTGGTCATCTGCAGGTATCGCTCAGCGGCCTTTTCGGGTTCACGCCGAACCATCAGGTAGTAATCGGCCTCGATTTCAGTGACCAGGCTGGGGACGGCGATCGTTTCCCGATTCTCGACCGCCTCGGCCAGCGACTTCTTCATGGCTGCCAAATGCTTTTCGGCCTCAGCCGGATTCCCTTTGCGAAACTCTCGCAGGGCGAGGTTGTAGGCCACGTTGGACTGCAACCAATGCGCCAGCGCATTGCGTGGCTCGGCAGTCAGCGCGTTGCGACTGGCCGTGTCGGCCTTCGCCAACAAGGCATTGGATTCGTCGTCACCCGCCTCGTACGCCAGCGCCTGATCGAGTGATTCAATCGCCGTCATCAGTTCGTCGTGGGTCGCCGGACTTTGCGCAAGGGGAGCGGTCAGTGCCGCTTGAAGATGATTCATGTTGGCCAGGAGCTGCGTGATTGCCTGGTCATCCGGTGCACTGCTGGAGGAAGCCTGGATCAAGGCATAGGCGGCATCGGGAGAATTCCGAGACAGTCGAACCGGAATGATCTGCTGGCCGTCGTTGCTTCGATAGGCGGCCGTTTGCACGGTGGCGCGATCGGGCGCCATCGATCCCCAAACCACGTAATCGACTCCGAGCATGGCCGCCAAACCTCGCATCGCCTGTCGATCCTCCATGCCCTGAGCTCGCAATCGTCGGAGTTGCTCTTTGATGTCTCGAGGACTTGCCACCTGAACCCCTGGAACCTTGGCAAGCGTGGAGCGGATGGCCGTGGCAAACTGGACCGCCGGTTGCTGCGGGATCAAAGCTGATCTGATTCAGTGGCATGTGGGGAATCACCGCCAGCTTCACCGTCTTCGCGGAAGCCTCGGAGCCCGCTCGATCACGCCGCACTGCTGCCAGGTCGATTTCGGAGATCGGTTGCAACTTTGCCAAACCGACCTCTGGCCTTCGTCCCGCATCGATCATCGCGGTACGGATGTCATCGTAAGACAAGTCGAGCATCAGCCCGTCGGTGCCGCCGGCAATCGCACTCATGAAAGCCCGCGTTTCCTCAACCGCCTGGCGATAAGGTTCCGCCACGTTGTCACCGCTGGTGCAAAGCACGCAATTGATGCGAATGTTCTTTTGTTTTGCGATCGCCACCAGAATCGGCGTGGCAAAGCGTCGATAGGCCTGGGGTGTTTTCGCATCCTGATAGGATTCGGCGTAGGGCGGCGCGTCACCGAACATCAAAATCCACTTGGTGACCTGGTTGTCGGCGCTCCAGGGCAACTCGGTCAGGGCCCGATGGAGTCCGAGATCGGGCAACTCGTGGAAATAGGGGGCCCCCGTTTCGGGCTGCAACGATTCAACCGCCTTGGAAATCGATTCTTTGTCGCTCGTGAACTTTCCGAGCGGAATCACCACATCGCCAGAGGGTGATCCGGAATCGCGATAAACGACCAGGGCAACGCGGACCTCGTTGTTTCGATAACGCCGCAAGTCATCCAGCATCTGACCGATCGACTCGCGCACGCCCGCAAGCTCCGCGGCCATGCTGTCCGTTCCATCGACGACGATCGCCAACTCCAATTCCTGGTCACCCTGATCGGCAAGGTCGAGGAAGCTGCGTTGCAGCAAGCCCATCGTCTTTTGCTGCGGGGCCCGAGCGGGAGAAAAGATCGTCGTCATCGCCGCGGCAACCGGGCGCTTCGGTGGTCACCGCTTTTCCCGCAGCTTGCTTGGCGGCTTCGGTCGGTTGCGCAAGTGCGGCCGGAAGGGCAATGAACACCATCAGCAGGACCGTCAAGAAGTGACGCATTCGCACAACCTCGAATCAAACACGGAGAAGCAACGCCGAACGTTGTAAGATACCATAAGATACACGGCGGCTGCCAAGGAAACACCGGTGGCTGCGAGAGAATCGTCGCGTCCGCCCTTTGAAAACATTTAGCGTGTGCTGCCGAGGCAATCGATGGAAAAAGGGAGATCAATCATTCGCTTCCTGACCCAATCCTTTCATTGGCGGACACAACATTTGGAAGAACCGATTGATCATGGCAAGCGACGGATCGTTTGCATGATCCTGGCTATCCATGGGTTGGCAGGCGTTGGTTCGTGCAGTCGGCGGCCGGACAGACTCCCGCAGCCCTGCCCAGTGAAGCGCAGTTGCCCGGCACCGATATCGATCCTGCACAGCTTCCGGGCGAGAACGCGCTGCCTGGGCAAGAGATGGACGCGTCCGCGACATTACCCGGTGAAGACCAGCTTCCCGGTCAAGTGCTTCCTGTCGTTCCGCAACAAGTTTCCGACGAGGAAGCAACCAACCCCGCTTGGTACTTCGCCACCAATCCTTCGACTTGCGTTCGATGGGCACACCGGGGTGATTCTTACGCTGGATCTTAGCGATGGCGGCCGAACTTTGATCACCGCCGGTGAGGACAAGGATGTTCACGTTTGGCGGCGCACGGAGATTGGCGCCAGCGGTTGGATGCACCTTCGCACGATCCGATGGCCCGTCACCCGCGGCCCTCGTGGAAGAATCTACGCCGCACGCTTGAAGGAGGACCTCGTAGCGTTTGCCGGCCACGGGGCGTTCGGATTCAACGGTGAAATCCGAATCGTCAATGCTGCCAGCAACGAATTGCTGCAAGTCCTCGCGGACGAGCGAGAGGGTCATCGCCAAGTTGTCACATCGTTGGCCTGGTCGCCAGAAGAGACACCACGACTGGCTTCGATCGATATGGACGGGCAACTGAATCTGTGGGCGGCCAATCCAACAACCGGCCTGTGGCGACCGACCACCTGGGTCAAGGTCGACGCGCGCAACATACGGTGCCGAAACGGCCGCCGCCATGCAAACAGGCGAGCGTCGAACGTTCGTGCCGGTCACCTTCCTGGGCCCCCATTATGTCGTCGTGCCTCGTTACGTGGGCTTGACCGAAAAGACCGATCCACCCGGTTTCGTCAATTGGCATTTGCACCGCATCGATTTACAAAATCCGGCGAAATCGGTTCTGTTGACCAACAAGGAACATGTCACGCATGTCCGATCGCTCTCGGCGACCGAGGATGGTCGCGTCTTGGCGTCGTGTGATCGCGGTGACGAATCGGGCGGCACGATTGGAGTCTGGTTTTTCGCCGCAGACGGAAAGCTGGTCTCGGCGAAGACATTCAAGCCGAAGTGTCCGCCAATTTTTGTGGACCTGGATGCCAAGGGCGAGCGACTGCTGGTTGGCACCGAGGCGATTGATGACAAGTCTGCGAGAATACAGATCTGGGACATCACGACGGCAGAACCCACACTGCTTTCCGAACGGATGACGTCCCAAATTGCCCGCGCCGGGGTACTCGATGCGGAGCATCTCGAAGCCATCGTCACGCAAGGTAACGACGTTCACATCTATCCCTACAATGCCGAAGGCCAACTTCAGGATCCAAAGCGATTGACGGTTCCGGCCAAGCCCATTCGGAAAGTCGCTTTCAGCAAGCAGGAAGGTGATTACAAGATCGCCATTGGCTGGAATCAAGATGCCGAGGGAACGGCTTTGCTGGAAGCGGTCTTCGATCTGTCCGAAAGCAAGCTACTCGGTCGAGCCCCGATCGATCCGGAAGACTACCTCCCGTCGCAACGAACCGGCGAACGTTGGCAGATCGTGACGTCCAATGCCAGTTCCCAGTTGTACGAGGGGGAAGACGCTCGCGGCGTACTACCACTCCAGGACGATCGACACGGTCGTCCCTCCGCGATCAGTACGCTGCCCAAGCCACCGACGGGCACGCAGGAACCTGGTGAGAAGCCGGCGACCGGCGCCGTGATCATCGGCACACGGGGGCGGTCCAATATCTATGTCTACCGGGCGGATGAATCCAACCCGCCCGAATTGCTGCGTCAATTTCGCGACCACTCCGGGCGGATAACTTCCCTCTCGAGCTCCGCCGATGGCAAGTATTTGGTCAGCGGTTCGGACGACACCACGATCTCGGTTTGGAACCTGCAGGACCTCTTCACCGCTTCCAAATCGGTCAATCGCTGGGGCGCCGATTTCGAAATCGACGGGGGACAACTGATTGCCAGGAATGTCCGGGAAGATGGGCCACTCTATTTTCGCGGCGTCCGAGAGGGGGACGTGCTCCAGCAACTCGAATGGACCGACTACCAAGCTCAAAGTTTCGACGAGTCGGCACCCGAGAAGATGCAGCAACGTCTTTTGGATCTTCCCTTTGACATCATGCCACACCTGGTCTTCACGCGTCGGGGCCGCCCAGGTCCCGATTTCCAGAGCTATCCTGCCTGGCGACCGCTGGCAACTTTGTTCATCGACCAGGAACGGGAATGGGCTTTTTGGACGCCCGCGGGTTACTACGACGCGTCGTTCAACGGACACCAACGGTTTGGATGGCAGATCAATCACCGCTATGTCGATCGACAGGTTGAGTATTATCGAGCGGCTCAGTTTCGAAAGGCACTCGAGCGTCCGGATATCATGCGACGTCTGCTTGCCGCCGGAAGTTTGACGGCAGCGATGCAGCAAACGGTCTCGCAGATCGGCCCCTCCCCGGCCGAAAGCGCCATCGTGAACCAGATCGAAAGCAAACCGACGATCCGGCTACGAACGCCCGCCCCAGGCGATACGATTGAGGGCGACACCCTCGTCGTGGAAGCCGACATCGAAGTCCCGTTGGGTGCGACACTCGTCGCACCCAAGGCCTTCGTCAGCGGTGTTCCTGCGGTCGACATGGAACCGATCGCCGGCGCTACGCCAGCCGACTCGAACACCACGAGGTTTCGCTGGACGTTTCGTTTGCCCAGCGATCCGGTGCTGCAACTGGAAATCCTCGCTGCTACCGAATCGGAGTCTCTTGATCGAGTCTTGGTCAACTTGGATCACAAGCAGGAGGCAAAGCCGATATCCAAGCCACGGCTACATGTGATCGCGATCGGGGTCAGCCGTTATCAAGACCCGCAAATTCAGTCGCTCGACTTCGCGGCGAAAGCAGCCGATGAAGTCGTCAAGCTTTTCCAAGAACTATTCACAGCCGATCTATCGCACGACGGCGAACCAATTGATCGACGAAGATGCGACGCGCCCGCTGTGGCGAGTGTTTGCTCAAACCGCGGCCGAGGAACTCTCGTCAACTGTCTCTCCGGATGACTTGGTGATCATGTACCTCTGTGGTCACGGACTTCGCGATCGCCGCACCAACCAATGGTATTTTGTCACTGCCGACGCGAGGTTCAGTGACCTGATGAGCGATCAATACGCTGACTGCATTGCCTTCAGCGATCTCGCCGCCCTCGCCCAACTTCCGTGTCGAAAACTCGCGATTCTCGATTCTTGCCACAGCGGTGCCGTGCAGCCGTTGATGCGCCGAGATGACCTCAAGAGTGCGCTTCGATTCTTGCAGGACGACATGGTCCTGACGCTGACCGCGAGCGAGGGGGATGAAGAGGCCGCCGAGCAACGAGAAAAAGGATTGGGCCGATTCACCGCTGCGCTATCCGATGCGCTCAAGGGTGCCGCCTCCGAAACCGACGCCGACCCGACCACCGTCTCTCTCAACGAAGTCATTCAATACGTCAGCCGGCGCGTCGCCGAAGAGTCGGCTCAAGTCGATTTCTCACAGCATCCCACGGCCAGTCCCGCGTACCTGCTGCAAACGTTGGATCTGCCTTTGACTCACCGAGCAGAATCGGACCGCCCTTTGAGTCTGACCAGCCGGGTGCAACCTGCAAGCCCGTGAAACTGGGCGCCAACGACCGCAACCTCCTGATGTCAAACCAGACGGTTTGGGGAAACTAAGCTACAAACGCCGTTTGTAGCTTCAGGCGAGGGGGGCGTCGCACCGATTATGACGGAAAGCGGACTTGTAGTTGTTGCACGCGTTAGGGGCAGGAAGCCGAGAATGTCTACCAAGGTTTCACGTAAGCTCGCGAGTTTTGCGCGACGCGCCTTGCTTGCCTCGTTGATCTGCGGCACCTCGTCGGCAGTGGCGGAAGTGATCGATATCCCAACCGGGCCAATTGAGCCTGAGCGTTCTTCCGTCGGTAGCGGGTGGTCCTCAGGTTCACAAGGCTCAGGCCCAAACACCGGTCACCGAGCGTGCAGCCGAGCATCAGCGGCACTCCGACGCGCGGCCAGGAACTCCAGGCTCCGGTTCGCGAGTTTCCCGAGCAAGACGTTTTCAACCAGAACGTTGCCCCGCCGACCGGATCGATTCAGAATTTGCCACCAGCACTGAATGCCAATCCCAACGCGGACATCAGTGAATTGGTCCCGCCGGCGCCGCCACTCACCCCACCTCCGCCGCTCTGCCAACATCGCATCACGACGACAGGCTGGACTTGGCGCGACGGCCGGCACCTTCTCCGCTGCCCCGACGATGATCGGCGACCTGTTTGGTGGCGGCCTGTCATCATTTGGCGGATTCCAGACGGTGCCTTTCTCGGGCTACTCGTCCGGGACGATTCTTTCCGGCGGTCCAGGTCAGGCAAACTCGCAACTGGTCTTCGAGTTCGGCAGCGATATCGTACCGGACGATGTGTTCACCGCCGGGAACGGGATTGGACCTGGCCGGTAACGACGGGTTCGCCGACACGTTTCAACTCGCCGAGCCCCTGCCACCAAGCGATGCCCCGACATCGCCTGGACCGGGCTTCACGTTTGACGGGGGAACGGCGGTCTATACCAGCAACGTTGGTGGCGCCACCACACCCCAACCAGGTCAATACGTCAATGGAAGCACCTGGTATCTGCAGTACAGCTACACCCAGACACTGCTGAGCCCCGACCAAGGCGGGCGCCCCGTGCCAACGCCCGGAGTCTCCGTACGACGCATCAAACTGTCGGAAAACTTCAGTCCGGAAGTGAGGGATCGATGCTTTGCGTCCTACAACTTCTTCAATGATGCCTACGGCGGACTGGGCGATGTCAGCCGCTACACGCTCGGAGCTCGAACGCGTCCTGGTCGATAAGCTCGTCTCGGTTGAGGCGAGGCTATTGATGGCGGGAACATATGGAAGCACGCAAGTCCTTGAGAATCCCGAATCGCGCAGCTTCGAACTCGGTAACGCCGCGTTTATCGGCAAGGGAGTCTTGCTTCGAAACGATCACTTCATCTGGAGTGCCGGCCTTGGGTTCACGATTCCGAGCTGCCGACGACACGCGGATTCGCCGTGGTGGCGAGGATATCCTGGTGATCAAGAACAAGACCGTTCACCTTCTTCCCTTTACCGCGTTGCTGCTTCGAGCCAGTCGAGACACGTTCCTTCAGGCCTACATGCAACTCGATGTCGCCGCCAATGGTGATCCCCTGTATGGCAACCTGGCCGGCGGTCCACTACCCAAGCTTGGCGTGTTCACCGATTCAACGCTTGATGAATCTGGACTTTGCGATCAATCACGTGCTCCACCGCTCGCGTAACCGCAGCCTGCTTCGAGGAGTGATCGCCAATGCCGAACTCCACTACTCCGGGTCGCTACAGGAATCGGATTTCGTCACCAGTAACGGACTGACCTACACCAATCTTCAGCGCTACTTCAACGTCGTCGAACGCGACCGCCGGATTCCATCTGCTGGTGGGCAACAATCTCGTTGTGACGCCGGCGATGTCCATTCCGCTTCGCGATGGTCTTGACGAGCAGTTCGACTACGAAGCCATCGTCCAGGTCAACTACCTGCACTAAGCGGGTAGATATCGACTCAAACTCGATTGCGGATAGCCTTCGTAGAAACGGCGAATCCAGTGCCGGCCTTTCCAGTTTTCCATGTGACGCTGCCATCCGAGACGCTGCAACAAGCGGTCGCTGATGTTGCCATTGGTCACATGCGCCACGATTGCGGTCGCATTTCGTAGGCGGGCGATTTCTTCGAGCACATAACAGGCACCGACCAACGACTTGTAACCCGCCAGTGTGCCGGAGCGAACGTAATCAAGTGTCAGGAAGCCGGGCATGCCGAAGGGCTGATGGTAGTCAAGCCAACAGATATCGTCGTCGTTGCGACCGTAACTGGCCTGCCACCAAACCTGCGCCACCGAAACACTGCCGCAGGTCAATCGTCGTTGAATCTCGACCAATCGGCCGGCTCGCATCACGATGCGACCGTAACGCCAACGCTTCAGACGATCTGCTCCGCAAATCGGATCACGAACCGCATCCATTCGAAACATGATTGACACCTGAACCGGACGAGACAACTTTCGCGAACGAGATGGCTGAATCCATCAAAGTTGAACGATTGGGAATCATCGACCAAACCGTCACGCGGGACGCACAAACGAGCGGTCACCTTCCTAACGATTACACCCAAGAAAGGGACTGGCCGCGAAAAACCGATTTCGAGCAGCTCAATCCTGGATCGAAGCAACGATCATTCGGATCGTGCGCACAACTCAGCCGCCACGCGTTCGCGTCCGGTTCCCCAGCACGGCGAAAACCGGACGCGAACGCGTGGCGGCGGATCAATCGATCGAGCCCCACAGCCCAAAGTAAGTGGCTGGGACGCCATCCTGGACCGCCCCATTTGAGCGGCTAGGTACCGAAGTTGCGCCGGAACTCGGCGAAGTCCAGCAATCCGACGTTGTTATCACCTTCGTAATCATACGCTCGGTTCCAACTGGAATCGGCGGGAGTCGCGCCGAAGGTGCGGCGAAACTCGGCGAAGTCCAGCAGGTCAACCGTGCCATTGCCGTTTCCATCGCCAAACTTGCGATAGAACTTGTCGACCTCCAACGCGCCAAACACGTAATCATCACCAACCGTTCCATCGCCGTCACCGTCCAGTGACAAACCGAGCGAGCTGACCTGCGATGCTCGGATCGTCAACTGATAGTCTCCATTCTGCAACAGTCCAGCCGCGTTGACCGAGTCACCGGGCAGGAAGGTGAACGTGACCACGGTCTTGCCACCTTCGACCGTGACCACCGGAACATCAACCACCGCCTGGCCGGTACTTCGATTCACGAATTCAAATGGATCACCTGTGAGGTCGACCTCGGTGTTGAACGTCACCTGGAATTGTTCAATCGACGATCGCTGCGCCGTTCCATCATCAATCACTTCCGTCTCGACGATGGCTGCGATCTCTTGCAGGCGATACAGCTCTCGGCCGCTGAGACCATCATTCCCGACAAAGACGTAACCAGTGCCATTGGGAATCAGGTCGCTTGGATGGCTTCCAAAGAATTCACCGGGATTCATATCGAGAACCTGCACCAGCCCGGTAAGCGGGCCACCGGTGATCCAAAGCTCTCGATCGAGTGTCCCGAATTCGGTCGCAGCGACGAGCAAACGATCACCGCTGATCGCAGCCAGAGGCATCGGGTTGCTCGACGGTACGCCCGGCTGCAAGTCGCTGACGGGAGAGGTGCCAGCTGGAGTTCCGTCGGTCACATACAAGTTCGACGCCCGAGTTCGATTCAAACGCCGCAAAGTAGACAAGCGAACCGGCCTGCATGAAGCCATGTGGATTCGAGGATGAATTCCCACCATTGATATTGGCAACCTGAGTTGTCGTCGCGTCAGTTCCCTCGCTTCGGAAGGGCTCAAAACCGTTGCCGTCGTTAGCCGAGAAGTACAACACACCGTTGACGTTCGTCAGGTTTTCCGGATCGGAACCTTGCGTACCACTGCGAATGTTACTGACCAACGTCACGCCGCCGACGGATAAGTCGGTGACCCACAGTTCACGCCCCGTATTTCCGTTGGTGACGCCGCTGTCCGCTGAAAAGTACAGCTTCGAACCAATGAGCGTCAGGTTCTGCGGATCCGACGAGAGGGTGATCGGGCCCCAGGCTGATTTGGATCGGGGTCGAAATTGATGTCCGCGACCAACTGCGTGCCGCCTGGCAGTCCCATCCGAACGCATCAACTCACGACCGTCTGCTAGAGCCGTCTTGACGCACTCAAGTAGTCGGCACCGAAAAAGACTTGGTTCTGATACGCGACCAGATCGCGCGGTTGGCTGCCGGTGCTTCCATCGTAGATGTCAGCAACAATCGACGTTCCTCCCGACGTCCCATTGGTCTTCCAAAGTTCCTCGCCGTCGTGCGGCGGTACTACGGACAAAGTAGGCAAACGATCCAGCTTCGATAAACAGGTCACCGCGGTCGTTGAACGCGATCGGAGTTGCCGCGATCAACGCGGTCGTCGTGGTTCCGTCGGTCGTGTAAACGCCGAGCGAATCATTATGAAAAATCACGCCATTGCCGAACTTGGCCAGACCATTGATGCGGTCGTTGGCCGAAGCAGTCACATCGGCGGCGATGGCCACCGTACCAAGGTTGAGATCAGCGACCCAAACCGCCTCGCCATTGATTCCATCGTTGGCCACGAAGAACAACTTCGAACCGACTTCGACCACCTGCTGAATGTCGGCATCCTGTGTACCGATGTTGATGTTCTTCAGCAAATTGGTCCCCGACTGACATCCCATTGCTGGTCCACACCTCGCGGTCGTTCGCGTCATCGACGGCTGAAAAGAACAGCGTTCCGTTGATGTTGGTCAAGTCCCGCGGGTCACCGCTGAGGGGAGCCCCGTAGAGATCGAATCCGCTGCGAATGTCCTTCACCAGCATCGTTCCATCCGACGTGCCATCACTGATCCACAACTCGCGTCCCGAAGCAACCGGGTCGTTCGCCGAGAAGAACAGCTTCCCACCCACTTCCGTCAATTCAACCGGTTCGGAGGATCCTGGCGAAACGATGTCCTTGACCAACGTGGTCGATGTCCCATCGGTCTTGTGAAGCTCACGACCTGCTAGCCCCGAAGACTGGCCCGTCGCAGTCAGGGCGGCCCGAATCACGATTGCTTCGTTGCCAGTCGTTGGGAGACTTTTCGACGCCGCCATCAGGTCGAAACGTCATCCGCACCGTGGCCGACGTGATCGTGGATCCACCGGGATTGCGAGAGCGACAGATTGTTGGCGTCGCGATCGGCGAACCAGTTGTCCAAAGCTGCACCGGAAACCTCCAGAAAACTTGTTCTCGTTGTGGAGCCGTTGAGGAACAACTCAAACAGGATCGCTTCATCCGACGTGATGAATTCGATTCCCGGAAACGAAGCCAGAGAAATCGATGTCGCTCAGCCCCACCGCATCCTGAATCGTCCATTCCCAGGTCGCGTCGGAAACATCGCTTCCCAAATCCATGTCTTGGATGATGAAGTCACCGACTTCGATTCCCGAAAGCCCGACGCCCAGATCACCGATACGAGCCCCGTTGGCGACCCAACCGGGACCATCCGAAGTGGTGCCGGTCTGTTGCGTCAACGTGAAGCTGCCGTTGGTGGTCGCCGCGGTCACGATGCCCTGATAGGCGCTGGTCTTGACCGCGACCAACCCCGCGAAGTTCGTGCTGCCGACGCGGAAGGAGTTCGCCGACGAAAAAGCTGGCTGCCGTCGCGGTCACCGGGCCCGGTACCGCACCACCGTTGGCAACGAAGAACAACTCGGTTACCGACCACGGTCAACTCCGCCGGCGCCGATGACCCGGTAGCTCCAGGCGTCGTGTTGGCGACCAATGTCACCGTACTGCCATCGGACTTGAACAACTGGCGACCGGTCGAGCCATCGTTGGCGGTGAAGAATAGCTGGCCGTTGAACTCGGTCAGACTTTCCGGATAGGACGATCCGCTGCCGACGTTGAGATCCGCAATGCGTATGGTGGACCCAGCAGCACCGGTGCTCTTGTAAAGCTCGACACCCGTCACCGGATCATCGGCCGCAAAATAGAGCGTTCCACCGACGTTGGTCAGGTTGTGTGGTGAAGAACTATCCAGAGGATCCCCGTCCACGTTCGCGACCAGCAGGGTACCCGTCAACGTCCCATCGCTTTCAAACAACTCGCGGTTGTCGTAGCCGTTGGTGTAGCTGGTGAAGAAGAGCTTTCCATTGACGTCGGTCAATTCGCGCGGCCCCTCGGAAACGGTCTGATCCAGATTGATGTCTCGGACCAGAGCGGTTCCCCCGGAGGTGCCGTCGATCGCCCACAGTTCATAACCGGACGAAGATTGGTAGGCGGTGAAGAACAATCGCGATCCCGACGCGGTCAACTGCGAGATTTCGTAAACACCGGCAGCATCGGCGTCAAAAACTCGAACCGTACCACTGGTCGTCCCATCCGTCTTCCAAATGTCGAATTCGTCATCCGCATCCAGTGCCGTGAAGTACAAATCATTGCCGAAGACGGTCAAGTTCGCCGGCAACGATCCGCTTGGTCCAGGATTGATGTCCGCAACCAGAACGGTTCCACCGCTTGTCCCATCGCTCTTCCACAATTCGCTTCCCGTGCGACCGTCGTTGGCAACGAAGAACACTTCGTTGTTGAACTCAACGAACGAATCGGGGATCGACGAAACACCAAACTGGTTGATATCCGCGAACAACTCGGTCGAGAATGCCAACAAGTGCCGCGGTTCAAGGACCTGCAAGGCGGGGGCGAGGCGCCGGGCTCGTTTGCGGTCGAGACCCTCGGCCGCGACGTCGCAATCCACGCGATTTTTCCCTGGTCACCCTGGACCATCGAGCGCAACAATGACATGGTGCTTGATCTCGGAAGAAGCAAAGAGAAGGAAGAGATGGGAGAAGCGGCGCGTCCTCGCCGGGCAAAACGGAATTCTGGTGCCGTAAATCGAACACCAGGGCGAAAAGGGGTCAGACACCAAAAATGCGAAGCAGCCTTCGGGCCGTTCCGGTTTTTGGTGTCTGACCCCTCTTCGCAAGCAACCCTAAAACTAAATGCTGACGCTGCACTAGTCTAGTAACGTCTTTGACCGATGTCGGCGCGAAACCGTTCCAAGATTCGATTGATTTACGAGTTCCGGAACAAGGCCGGGGGGTGGCACAACCCAAACAGGGGCCTGCTGGTCATGAGCCGGATAGGGACCGCAAATCACCGCACGGTGGGCCTCGGGTAGCACTTGCACATCAAACAGTTCTTCGACCCCCGTCTTGAACTCCAAATAGGCCACGGCACGTCGGGCAACCAGATCGACCGCGACAATTCCACAGCGCATCGGCATCGCGATCCTGGCAGATCGGCACCCCACCAAAGACCGAGGACTCCCGTGCTTTGCTCATCCCGATGAAGGCAAATTGGCCGCAAAAACTCAGGCCGCGACCATAACCGGGATAGCTTGCGATTTCCTCAACGTCGCCGCTCTTGCGGTCGACTCGCACGAGCCGCCCACGGCCGCTGTCGAGTAGATAAAGCTGTCCCTCATGAACCCGGGGGGAATGCGGCATGCAGAACCCGTCGGCAATCGTTCGACCATCGTCGACATCGATCACCACGCCACCATCGGCTTTCGAACCGCGCCAGCCACGCGGCTCATCGCTGGTACCGAGCGCTGTCACAAACTGCGGCCGACCGCAGTCCATCGCCAGCCCATTGAGGTGGCAACGATCCTGCGGTGCCAACTGCGTAACGAATGGCGGCTGCCAGCGGGGAACAAAGTTGAAGTCTTCATGCAGCGTGCACAAACAGGAGAAGAGCGTGTTGACCAGCCAAAGCTCCCCGTCCGCACCCCAGGCCAGCTCATGAACGTGAATGTTCCCCGTCACGAAGGACTCTCGTGCCAGAAAGCCTCGGTCATAACTCCCCGGCGGATCAATCTTCGCGGACAACGACTGGGCATCGCGCAGCAGCCAAATCAGATTGGGTCCCCCCACAGCCAAACCCGGGGGACCGATCGCGACTCCCATCGCTTGTTGAAAGTTGCTGAAGCCAAGACTCAGTTGATGCCCTGAGACGCCAATCGAAACCAGTTTGCCCGCGGCGTAAGTCGAAACCAGAAGCGAGCAACCGAGGTGCTCGAGCAGGGGAACAAACTGGGCGCTGTGCTCGAACGTGATCTCGCGGACCGGAAAACGTAACTGATCCGCCGCATCGTGCGACGAAGCTTCGTCCGGTTGATTGGTTTCGTTCGCCATGCCCTCGTGTGCTGAAAAATAGAGGAGCCGTGATTTAGGAGCCTGCCCGTCGCCATGTTCCCGACCCACAGTGTCCTCTCGTGGGGAAAGGAGTGCAACAAGACTCGGCGCGGTGGTTGATGCGCGATGTCGCAGGCCGTCAGGCCATCAGGTCAATGGCAGCGCCGAGCAAAAGACTTAGAATGTCGGCGATCGGTCGCGGGGCCGCGTCTTAAAAATGGCGTGGCTGGTTTCGCGCCTGGCCGAATTGCATCTTGCCAATCAACCGTCCTTCTTGCCTCACTTTCCTCGGATTCGACGTGAACAGCTCTGAAACGGCCAAGCAGTCTCGACCGCCGCTGGACCTTGAAGTGAAGGACGTGCAGTTGATCTTCGAAGGCGTCTGGAAGGAGCTGGAGGCCGATTATGGCAAGGTCAACCTGCGATTCCCGCGAGAATTGATTCTGCTCGGCGGTGCTCCGGGCGCTGGCAAGGGAACCAATACCGATTTCATTCGAGAAGTTCGCGACATCTCCGAACCTCCAATCGTGGTCAGCGAATTGCTCAATTCGCCCGAGGCTCGGGAGACCAAGGCCCAGGGAGGTATGGTTGGCGATCGCGACGTGATCGGGATCGTCTTTCGAAAACTGCTCGAACCTGAGTTCCAAGGTGGGGCGATCCTCGACGGGTTTCCCCGGACCACGGTGCAGGTCGAGTGCCTGAAGATGCTCTTCGACCGAATGATCACGCTGCGGCGAGAGTTCGCCAACACGCCCGAAGCGGTTCATTTCAAGCAGCCCACTTTTCACATCATGGTGCTGTTCGTGGACGAGGCGGAGAGCGTCGCTCGGCAGTTGAAGCGGGGCCGCCAGACGATCGCACACAACGAAGAGGTCCAGCGCACCGGCGTGGGGGAACTCTGGGAGGAACGCCCCACCGACTTCAACGAAGACCTGGCCAAAAACCGTTACCGCGTCTTCAAAGAACAGACCTACAACGCATTGGTCTCCCTGAAGCAGATCTTTCACTACCACTTCATCAATGCCCAAGCACCGCTGAATGTTGTCCAGGACAACATTCTGCATGAGCTCGAATATCAGAGCTCACTGGAGCTTGATCCGCGCACGTTCCAGTCACTGCAGTCCATTCCGCTGGCAAGCGAGATTGTCAGCCACGCTCGCCGAGAACTGGTCACACGACTCGACCAGTACGAGATCGAACAGTCCGAACTGTTTCACCAGGTGGTTCGGTGCATTGAAGAGAAAATGATGCCGATTGTGGTTCGCCACGCCATTTCCGGATATGCCAACATCAACTCAGAAGATCCTTTGTGGGAGGACAACGATGCCCTGGCCATGTTGATCGACGTCTTTTCCGAACGCGGCTATCACGCCACGATCGACATTCGCCGGCACGACATTCCCCATCGGTTCGACCTGCAAACCGGCGAAATCGAACATTTCCAGAAAAAGGTCTACCGGTTCATCATTCGTTTTGCCGGATCAGAAATCCGCCGCGGAGGCTGAACGGGCAGCCCCCAGCAACGTTCGGTCGTCCCGCATCGACGAGATCGGAATCCTGCGAGGCGGCTACTACTCCGGTACCTCGACATACTCGCGGCCCGCGCGTGTCGAGAGATCCTGCCACAGTTGCAGGTCGATGAAGTCGCTGATGAATCGCACGGAACCATCCAACAACGCTGTGTTGACGCCGGCTTCGTGATAACTACGTGAAGTGACCGCCGCGTAGGTCGATGCCTCGGACGTTTTTCCTTCTCGCATGTTGGTGAAGTCCAGGTCGTAATCGACGCCGTTGACCGTGCAGATCACTTTGCGGTTGGGAGGAAACGTCGTTGTGAAGCCGGTCTGGTGAACGCGACCGTCGACCCATTCGGTGTGTCCGGTGTCGATCTTGAACGACCCGCCCAGCGAGCAGATTTCCGAAGGCTCCGTCGGCATCGCCATCGAGCCAAGCTGGCCCAGATCGCGGTAATAGGGGTTCCATCCCTTCACCTCGGAAAAGGCCAACGTATTGGCAAGCCCGTCCAGTACATCGCGAAATCTAGTCTGGTGTCCCGCGGTAAAGGCCCCCTCACCCACGGTTAAGTCGTTCGGGTTGTAAACAAACCAAGGACCTGCGTTGTAGGCGTAACTCAGTGGATAGTGCTCGGGTTCGGCGCATGCCACTGGTTCGCTGACGATCATTGATCTCGCTCGGACAGAGATAGGTCGGCACTCGGAAACTCGAAACCTTGGTCCGCTCGCCGTCGACAGTGATGGTCGCCGCGCCATATCCGGCTGCGAAATCCACGTCACTGGCAAGCCCGAGCGCCTCAATGTAGGCAAGGATGCGTGACTGCAGGGACCAACCATCACCCGTCATGCTCGGCTTGGTCCAGGCAGGGGGCAATCGCTTCATTGCGGACTCATAGTTGTGAACCGCCAAAATCACCTGATGCAGATTGTTTTGGCAACTCATCCGGCGGGCGGCCCCGCGCGCTGCTTGGACCGCGGGCAACAAGAGTGAAACCAAGATGCCGATGATCGCAATCACCACCAACAACTCCACCAGCGTGAATCCGCGCGTGGAAAGGGAACGACGTCGATTGCTGAGAAACATTTGCAAGCCATGTAAGAAAATGGAACCAGGGAACACAGCCGCCGACCGAAGTTCAAAGCGCTCGACGCGAGCGCGGTCGGAGCAGAGGCGTGGCTGGCTGGCTGGCGACCGAGAAACGGACCGCCGCACTGGCTTGCTGGGCCACCGTACTCTTGCTAATGAGAACGGTTATCAACTAGGATACTGATTCCGAGCAGCGTTTCAAGGGGTGAACGCTCACGCCACCTCGATGATCGCCTTGATGACCCCGGTTTCCGGTTTCGTGAAGGCCTCGAAATCGTTCAGCACCCCCTCGAAACTGGTGCGATGCGTGATCCACGGGATCGGTATTGATCGTCCCATCCTCGATCAGCCCGATGATGCGACGAAAGTCCGGAGGCAACGCGTTTCGAGAGGCGAGAATCGACGCCTCGGGTCGATGCAGGACCGGATGACGAAAGCTGACTTCCTCGGTGGTGATGCCGACGTAGACGAGCCGTCCGGTCGGGGCGAGATACGCCAGCGCTCCCGACATCGAATGCCGGTTTCCCGTCGCGTCGGTGATCACCTGATACATGTCCCCACCGGTCAGCTCTTTCATTCGCTCGACCTCGCTGCCGTCGCCTCGGAACAGAATGGTGTTCTCGATTCCATAGTTCTGCCTGACGAACTCGAGCCGTGCGGGATTCATGTCCATCACGCTGATCGTCGCATCGGTCAAACGCGCGAATTCGAGTGTCGCCAAACCAATGGGTCCCATCCCGATGATCAGGGCGTGATCGCCACCCTCTGGGGCGCCGCGATCATTGGCGTGACAGCCGATCGCCAATGTTTCCACCAACGCGAGTTGATCGTAGTTCAGCTTGGCAGAGACATGCAACTTGTCAGCTCGCACCAGGAACGACTCACAAAGTCCGCCGTCCATCATGACGCCGATCACCTTGAGGTTCTGGCAACAATTGATCGCACCGCGTCGACACGCGTAGCAGGTCCCGCAGTTCATGTACGGTTCGATGCTGCATCGATCGCCCGACCTTGAGATGGTCGACATCGGGACCGACCGCCAACACTTCGACCCCCAACTCATGGCCAGGAATTCGCGGAAAATCAAAGAAGGGAAATTTGCCGAGATAACAACTGATGTCCGTTCCGCAAACACCCATGCGATGTGTCTTGACGACCGCTTGACCGCGTCCCGGATCCCCGGGCTGGTCGATGTCGATTTTCTTGAGTGTCTTGATTTCCGAGATCTGAATGGCTTGCATGATCTGGCTTGGGGTTGTTTCGTTAGGTCGATGCGGAAAGGTGGTAGGCGCTGATCGCCGTCTTGGCAAAAAGGTCTGCTTGCTCCGACGGAGACAATTCGCTCGCCAGCTGTCGGACAGCTCTCGACCCATTGCCGATGCCCGGTTCGCAGCAGGCACACAGGCCAGTCGCTTCCGAACATCAATCGTTTTGGCGTGAATGCTTCCAGTGCGACGTCCCAGTACGGACGAATCGTATCGATCGACCAGGATTCATCGCGGACCTCGGTGACCACGCCGGAGAATTTACAGGTCACGTTGTCCCGCTTGGCGAGCTCACGAATGTCGGTTGCCCACTTGGCGTCGAACTGTGCGTCCCGAATCGTCGGCTTGGCAATGTGATCAAGCACCATCTCCAAATCGGAATGGTGGTCGACGAATTCAATACTTGCCGGTAATTGTCGGGCGAAGATCAAGATGTCATAGACCAAACCGCGACCTTTCAATTGGGCAATGCCGCGATTGAAGTCGGCGCCGAGGATGAATCGGTCGTCCGGCTCGTCCTGAACCACGTGTCGAACCCCTTTGAGTTTGACTTGATCGGTCAAGCGATCGAGCACCTCGGCAACGTCCGGATCGGCCAGCGGGACCCAGCCGACCACACCACGAATCAGCGGTTCTTCAGCCGCCATGCGGAGCAGATCCTCGGTTTCGGAAATCGATTGCCGTGCCTGCACCGAAACGAATCCGTCGACGCCGCTGTCGCGAGCGATGCCGCGAAGCTCGGCCAGTAGAAAATCTTGCCTGAGGACCTGCATCGACTCGCTGATCCAGCCATAGTCCTCCGCCGAGTACTTCCACAGATGGTGATGGCTATCGATCAGCATTCGATTCCACAAGTTGTTCGGTAGAGAGGGGCACAGAGAATTCGCAACGGGGCTGCCGACATCGGCAACTTATCCGGTTGCTGAGGAATGATCAATTCTCCCGAACCGCAGTCTCGCGAGGCGTGCGGTGTGAGATCGTGGTCGGCAGCGGGCGGGATCACAACCGGATCACGTTCCATGACCGGAAACTCCCACAGATTCGTTTCGCCCAGCACAAAGCTCTTGTTTTCACAGTTTTTGCAGCTGTCGTCGACCGCTTGCCGATGGACCCACTGTTCCCTAATCCACTTCCGTTTCGCAATCGAACCGGCACAGCGATCCTTTCGGCGATCACACGAGACCTTCCCACTCGTGTTGCAATCCCAGGGGCCCAATCGGATGTGTCGGCGCGACAGCGACCAGCACTTGCGTAGTAATCCTATGTCCCATTTCGATACTGCCGACACTGCCGATGCCGACGACATGGAGCTGCGAGAAGCGGCGACCAAGGCGAAAGCGAAGACGAAGGCTCGCACTCCGGTCCGCGCCGCTCGCTCGGCGCAGTCGCCGCTGGAAACCTATCTCCGCGAGATCAACGAAACCGCTCTGCTGTCGGCCAAGGAAGAACTTGAGTTGGCAGAGCGAATTGGCAACGGAGACGTGCTGGCCCGCGACCGAATGGTTCGCGCCAATCTTCGGCTCGTGGTCAACATCGCTCGCGGCTACACCGGCAAAGGGCTGGGGCTGCAGGATCTGATCGAGGAGGGCAACCTTGGCTTGCTCCGCGCGGTGGAGGGATTTGACCCCACCGTGGGCACGCGATTCAGCACGTACGCCAGCTACTGGATCAAGCAATCGATCAAGCGAGCACTGATCAACAGCGCCAAGACCATTCGAATTCCGGCCTACATGGTGGAACTGCTGAGCAAGTGGCGTCGGGCGACCGCACGATTGAGCGAAGAACTCGGTCGCACGCCCACCAACGAGGAGGTCGCCCGCGTACTCGGCCTGCCCAAGAAGAAGTTGCCGATCATTCGCAAAGCGATTCGCATCAGCAACAGCACGCCGCAAAGCGATCAAAGCGACTCCGGTTGGTCGCTGGGCGAAATGGTGATGGACGAGCGGCTCAAAGCCCCCGATGAGGAGATGCTCGATCACGACATCCTCCGTCACGCGATGGAACTGCTCGGCGACTTGGAAGATCGAGAGGCAACGGTGCTGAAACTGCGATTTGGCCTCGGCGGTGACGAGCCGAAAACGCTCAAGGAGATCGGTGCCGAGCTTGGATTGACCCGAGAACGGGTGCGACAGATCGAAACCGAAGCACTGCGACGGCTGGCCGATGGCCTGACCGACCCGCGTGAGCGAGAACTCTAGAGTCGAGACGCCTCCATCCCGGGAACGCGATCGCAGCGGCTCGATCCCGGGTCTGCAATGGCAGGGACTCGATCCCGGGGCTTGGCTTGCGGCCTCCGCGGCGGGCTTCGTTTTTGGCGGGCCTGCTGCGCCGAACTGGCCGCCCAGCGACTTCATGGCGGTAGCAGGGGAGGGAACCTGGCGCCCACAATGGTTTGCGAGGCCCAAACGAAGTAAAATCGGAGGCCGTGAATCGTTCTTCCCCCCCTCCTCGCCGCGTCCGAGACTTCGCATGCCCGCCACCCGCCTCGCTTCGCTGCTTCTGTTGATCACTTGCTCCCTGACACTTTTGGCCCCCGCAAGGGTCCTGGGCGACGACCCGCCGAAGGACAAACCGCCGGCGGCAGATTCAGCCGAAAAGCCGCCCGCGGAGCCGGCGAAGAAGGACGAGGTTGCCCAGCAGCCTGCTGCCGAGAAGCCGCAAGACAAGCCTGAGGAAAAGAAACCCGCAGCGAAGGGAAAGAAAAAGAAGAAGGCAGCCGCGGAAAAGGCAGCCGCGGAAAAGGCAGCCAGCGAGAAGAAAGCGGAGGACAAGGAAGCGACTGAGAAAAAGGAGGAGATGAAGAAGGAGGAGGAAAAAAAGGAAGAACCTCCCAAGCCCGTCTCCGCGTTTCCCGACAAGGCTCTCGAAGAAGCTGTCCGCGCCGTTGTCTTCGAAAAGCGATTCAATCAAGAACCGATCACCAAGGAAGACGTGGCAAACATTCCTCACGTCGTCGGTCGCGGCAAAGGGATCAAGAGCCTGGAGGGTCTTCAGCACTGCAAGGCATTGATGAAGATTGACCTGGAAGACAACGAGATCAGCGATCTGAAGCCGATTGCCGAACTGACTCGATTGCAGTCGGTTTCCTTCGCAGGCAACCAAATCCAAGACATCTCGCCGCTGGAAAACCTCGCAGGTCTGCAGTTGCTCGACCTCTCGCGAAATCAGGTCGAGAAACTCGATTCGCTCAAGAAGATGCGAAAACTTCGTGATCTTTGGATTGCCAACAACAAAGTTTCCGATCTGACCCCGATCTCCGAACTGACGGAGATCTGGTACCTCGACGTCGCTGGAAACCAGGTCGCCAATCTTGAACCGTTGGGAAAATTCAAGTGGCTGACCACGCTGGACATCACGGGCAACCAGGTCGAATCACTGCAAGCCATCACCACGCTGCGCGATCTCGACATGCTGCTGATGTCCAAGAACAAGATCACCGACTTGACGCCACTGGTCGACATGTGTCGCAAGGATGCCGAGGGCGATCGCCGCTTTGCTCCGTATCTCGAAGTCTACCTGGGTGAAAACCCAATCGACGAGAAGAAGAAGTCGCGAACAGATCGCAGAACTCGAGTCGTTGGGCGTGGACGTCTACGACAAGTAGCGCTCCATCACAAGAACCTTCGATCTTCCAAGCCCGATCGCTATTGCGGCCATTGCAGGTGGTGTCGCAGGAATCGATACGTCCCCACACCGTGGATGGTGTGTGGTCCGTCAAAGAATTCGATCTCGGTCCGGTCCGACAATCCAAGCTTGTCGTAGTGGCGGCGCACCTTGGCGAATTCCCAGGCCACCCACTCGTCGATGCCAACGCCATCGTCATGCCCTCGCTCGACCATGAACGGACGCGGCGTCATCAGGGTCGCCAATTCGGCATAGTTGGCAAGTTGCCCCATGTTCCACTCAAAGATCTCATACTCCGGCGTCCAGACGTAGCTGAATGGCGCGTCGATGGACGCGTTCTTGGCAACCCATTCATTGAAGTCGGCGCTGCAGATGGAAAGTGCGTACCCGGGTTCGCTGTCGGTCGGTGGCAGCAGGGGAGGAACTCGCATCGCTGTCTTGCCGCCGTATGAGAGCCCGTAGAAACCAATTCGCTCGGCATCCACGTGCGGAAGTGTGGCAAGCCAGCGGAGGGTCACCAGGTGCTGAGGAATGATGTAACTGAAAAGTGATCGACCGAGCGGATTGGACTTGCGCTGAAGTGTGCGGAAAGCATCTTGTCCGCGGTAGGGATTCTGTGGTGCGTAGACGATGTAGCCCTGCTTCACCAACTCCGCGCTGAACGACTTGTAGGCTCGGTAGCCGCTGGACTCGGGACCGGCGATGGTGTCCATCGGCGTCCCCTCCAAGCCATGTTGGCAAACCACGACCGGTCGCCGCTCGTTCGCCTTCAAATCGGACGGCAAGAGCAGGATGCCACTGGCGATCACATCGGGATAAACATCGAGGACGACGTCGTATCCGGTATAAGCAGGGTCTTGCAGGATCTTTCGCGTCCGCGGATTCGGATCCATGGTCGGATCGGGAAGCTTGCCGATCAGTTCACGATGCATCGCTTCGCGCATCGCAGCGGCATCGCGAGTCCAAGTCTCGACCGATGATCGATCGATCCGCCCCCAGAGCGAGTCACGCTGTCGATGACTCAATTGCAGCAATCGCTGCGTAAAGCCAGTCATCTGTTCGACCTGGCGACGTTGACGCAGGTCCAAGTTGGGACTGCCGCGACGATCAGGGCCGATTTCAGCGGGCGAGACAATCGCCACTGCGGATCCGGTCAGGTGTCCGACGAAACGGCTAACCGTGTCAGCATCAAGCGGAGCCCCTCCCGATTGGTCTGGGTCCGAATGGTGAAAGCCACCCAACCCCCGGTCGTCCCAATGGCTCATCTTGGACCAATGCGAACTGGCACGCTGGGTCTCCAACGCAACCGACGTTGAATCAGCTCGACGAATTTCACCTGGTGCGGCGATGTTCCGATCTGCTTTCGGAGGCCCAAGGACTTCCGGAATCTCAACGCCATGCTCCACGTAAAGGAACCGGGGCGCAATCATGCCGGCAAGCTCAGCGTCACCAAATTCACTCAGCAGACCCCAGACATTTCGGTAGATCGGCTCCTTCCAGACCTGCTCGCGGCGATCGAAGTATCCACTGACCGCCACTCCATCAATGCGAGGATCGATGGCCCCGCTGTAGAGCGCCAGCAGACCTCCTTCGCTGACCCCGAGCACAGCGATTGGCAGGTCCTGGTCAGCGAGGTTGCGGCGTTCCAATTGGTCGACGGCGGCCAAGACCTTCTGCACCTCGTAGCCGATCACATGTCGGCCCAGCTCGAAAGCCTGCCGATAGATGAACTCACGGTGGGTCAAGTTGGTGGCCCGGTCAATGGACCGATTGCCGCTGAAACGATGATCGCGATTGACGAGGGTCGGCACCAACACCTCACATCCCATCGAGGCGAGATCGGCCGCAAATCGTGTCGGCCCATCCGCCAAACCGGAGATCATTTCCGGTGTCCAGTCGGCATCGGGAAGGGCGACGACGCGAGCGATTGCGGTCCCCTTGGGACGCAAGTACAGACCTTCTGCGTCGATGCCATCGAGCGCAGGCCAACGGACGCTGTGGATCTCGAATTGATCGTTCTCGGTAACGAGCGACGATTGCTCAACGGTCGCGAGCAACTCAATGCCCTGAGCCTCCACGCGTGCGTCCACCACTCCGATCCGCTCGGCAAATCGATCACGATACGGTTGGAGACTCGTCTCGAAAGCCTCCCGCGTGGAGTAATCCAGTTTCCAAAGCGATTGCCTTCGTTGGGCAGCTTCGTCGATCTCGCGCAGAGCAAATCGATCGATCCCCGCGACCATGACTTCGTCCAACGGCCTGGTCTCGGTCAAAGAGCGGGTGCCGGGAAGTGGCTCGTCGGACCGGGCATCGAGTGATGCGAGGATCGAAGCGATTAGAAACGAGCAGGCCAAAAGAAGCCGATGCATTGCCTCGCGAGCCTCCAGGAAAGAAGTTGGGTGAAAACACACACAACCGTTCGATGGGCTTCCTAGCCCATCGGTTCAAGCTCTCCAGCACGGCCGTGTGTGAGGGTGACAGGCTGGAAAGCCTATCGTACCGAGCTTCGTGTGACAGGCTGGAAAGCTATCGTACCGAGCTTCGTGTGACAGGCTGGAAAGCCTATCGTACTAGATCGCCTTGCCGCCAAGACAACGCAGTTCGTCATCGACCCGCAACAGCAGGCAACCTTCGGCGAAGGCGGGGGTTGCTCCCACGGGCCCGCCCAAATCGATCTCGCCCAGTTTTTCAAATTGGTCGCCGGCACGCAGTACCGCCGCTTCACCCGCAAGACTGATCACCAACATCTTATCGCCGACCACGATCGGTGAGGCACCATAACCGCCGCGCCCGCCGACTCGCTCCAGCCACAATGCTTCCCCGGTTTGAACGTCGACGCAGGAGGCCATCCCTTTGTCGTCGACCATGAACAAACGGTTGCCGCGGAGTACGGGTGTCGGTACATACGGCGCACCGCGGTCGATGCGATAGACTTGCTCCGGCTTCTGCCCCGCTTTGGTTGGAATCCGTACCGCGACCAAATGGTTTCCGCCGCCGCCGCTGCCCGCCGAGCCGATCGCTATGTCGCCCGCAATCAACGGCGTGCTGCACACTCGCATTTCGAAGACTTTCAAGTTCCAAAGCATCTTGCCACTTTTTGGATCCAAGCCAAACATTCCGTCGCCGGTGTTGGCATCGATGATTTGAGTCATCCCGTTCTGCTGAAAGACAGCAGGCACTCCGTAGCAAGAGCGGGTTGTCGTCAGGGGCGTCTCCCAAACCGTATCTCCGCTGGCACGATTGACGGCGATCAAGCGACTGGAACCAGGCTTTTGACCGGGATCCAATTGCTCTGCCTGTTGCGAGTCCAGCAACAGGACGAGATCGCCAAAGATTCGCGGCGAGGTTCCATAGCCGTGCTGAGACTGCCAAGTGCCAAAGTCACGCGACCAAATCTCGTTACCGTCATGGTCAAGGCACTTCAGGTACGTGTGCTGAGGATCGGCGTAGGTCACAAACACGTGATTGCTGTCCGCTGTCGGCGTGCTGGACGCATACGTATTGCGACTATGAAGGTGATAATCGCTTTGTGGAAACTCCTTCGTCCAACGCAGGTTGCCCGTCGCCAGGTCAAGTGATTCGAGGGCAAGCTGACGCGTCTGTGGCTTCGACACGAGGTAGTAAACCTTGCCGTCGACAATGATCGGCGAACCGACATCACGCGATCCCAGCTTCCGTCGCCAGCTGTAGTCCGCCTCGGTCCATTGCGAGGCAAGGACCCCACTTCCCGCATCACCGCGTCCGTCCTCGCCATGAAACCGGCTCCAGCCGCCGGTTGATTGAGCCAACAGACTCGGAGTGAAGATTCCCGACAGAACCAGGATAGGCAGGGCGAACGACAATCGAAAAACATTCATGGATGCAATCTTGGTCTTAGACATGACGTGGGGACCGGGGCGAAGGTGCGATTAAAGCGAGTATGTCGATTCCCAAGTTGATCGACGGGAGCATTGTAATGGGAAACGGTGAGCGTCCCTAATCCCTGCCGACCCGCGGCGTAAGTTTTTCTCGGGACTCCTGCTCGCCTCCTCGACGAACCGCGAAATGCTCACGATCGAAATCACGTCGGACGCCGCCTCACTGCTGGCCAATTCTTCACAGTGGGACGGACTGTCCCGGGGAGTTCCGTTTCGCGAAACCTCCTGGATTGCTCCTTGGTGGAGCCACTTTGGCGAGGGTGCCGAGGCCTACGTGGTCGTCGCCCGCGACGACGCAGGCAACGTCCGCGGCTTGCTCCCCCTGTATCGACGCGATGGGGGCTCCAGCGGCCGAATTCTGGCCATCATGGGTGATGGCGATGCCTGCTCCGATCATGTCTCGGTCCTTGCCCAGGAGCCGGAACTCAGCCAGATCGCGTATGAAATCGGCCGGCACCTTGCCTCGACCACGAATTGTCCCCAGTGGGGCTGGGACATGCTCGACATCGACGGCGTGGTGGAAGGAGACCCCGGCATGACCGCGCTGGCTCGGGGTCTCGACGTCCGGTGGGGCCTCGCTCCATGCCAGCTCGCGGATGAGTGTCTGGTTCAAACCCACCGATGCGAACTGGGAAGACCACCTGAAACATTATGGCAAAACGCAGCGGCGAAAGATGCGTCGCTGGAGCGAAAAGATCGGCGACACCGCTCCCTTTCGACAGCGCTTCGCCCAATCCGACGAGGAAGCCATGGCGATCATCGATGTCTTGATCGCGATGCATCAGCAGCGTTGGAACGAAGTCGGCGAGGCGGGCAGTTTTGCAAGCCCGACGTTCCGCAGCTTCATTCGCGAAGCAGCGCGGCGTTTCCTGTATCGCGGGCAGCTCTACGTTACCGCTCTCGAACATGCGGAGCAGATCGTCGCCGCGGAATTGAGTTTCATTGGTGGCAACGGAATCATGTACGTGTACAGCGCGGGATACGATACCAGGCATGCCGAGTTGGAACCGGGCCGAGTCTTGAGCGTTGACACGCTCCGCCATCTCTATCGTCAGTCTCTCTCCGGGATCGATTACATGCGAGGAGATGAAGAGTACAAAAAGCGTTACGCCACCGAATCACGACGATTGATACAGATGCGTGCGGTTGCACCCACATTCTTGCCGCAACTTCGTCATGCCGCCTGGTGTGCCGGTTTTGAGCTGAAGCAATGGGCGCGGCGACAATCCGGACGCCAGCCGATCGCAGTGCTGGATCTGACCGCCGGTCAATCGCCACCGTTTCCCGTCGGGTAATACCGTAGGTCAAGCTCCGCGTGGCTATCGTAGCCGTGCCTCTCCGAGGCGGTGAATAAATGGAACCGCGGTCCATGGATTTCGCGGCGAGGCAGCAAAGAATGTCGGTCTCGGAGAGACCGACCTACGGCAAGACATCCCCCAATAACCTTCACTCTTCCATCTCGATCAATACATCATGATCGCCAGGTCGCTCGCCAGGACCGTGGTGGCGAGTTGAGACCACGCGGCGAGTTCTTCGCTTTCGATCGAAGCGTCCGTCGGCTGCGTCACCGATCTGCAGCAGTGCCGACGCATCCTCCGGCATCTCGCGGTAGCGCTGCCGCAACGATTCCAGCAAGCTTTGGCAGGCACTTCGTTCCTCATCGGCGGCATCGCGACAGGCCAGCATCCGAAACATCCGATCGATTCGGGCATCGTCGTGACCCTCATCGCGAAGCAAGCGAATTGCCAAAGCACGGCCGATCTCAATTCGCTGGGTTTCGTTCAACATGCCCAGCGACTGCAGCGGCGTGTTGGTTCTCGAACGACGAACACAACTCGACTCGCGATCGGGCGCATCAAAAAGCGTCATCATCGGATGCGGACTGGTCCGTTTCCAATAGACGTACAAGACTTCGCCGATACAAAAGCGTCGCCGCGGTCGCGCTCGTACTTTTTTGTATTGCTGGCCGGATGGGCCAAGGCGGCCCACATCCCGTCGGGTTGATAGGGCTTGACCCCTTCGCCTCCCATATGCGGATCGAGCAAACCGCTGGCCCATAAGCCAATGTCTCGTAGCACCTCGGCATCGAATCGATAACTGGCCGCCCGAGCAAACAATCGGTTTTCGGGATCATCCACGTCGCTTCGCCACTGTGACGATTGCCGGAAAGTACGGCTGAGCACCATCGATCGAATCAACTGCTTCAAGTTCCATCCGCTGTCGTGCAACTCGACCGCCAACCAATCCAGCAATTCCGGATGCGTTGGCTGTTGTCCTTGCAAGCCAAAGTCCTCGGGCGTCCTCACCAGGGCGTTGCCCAAAGACTACCTGCCAGATTCGATTGACCAGCACGCGTGCCACCAGCGGATGCTCGCGAGCGGTCAGCCACTGGGCCAGGCCCAAACGATTCCGCGGTGCATCGGCCGACCATGCTCCCAAAACCTTCGGCGTCCCCGGTTCAAGTGGATCGCCGATCGGCAAGTCGTATTCACCGCGCCGCAACAGATAAGTCGGACGCGCGGCTGCAAGTTCTTCAGCAACCAGGCTGGTCGTGAACTGTGCCTCTTCGGAAGCCATTGCCTCGGCCAATCGATTGGCTTCCGCTGGCAAGTTCCTGCTTTGTCGATGCCGGCTTGGCTCTTGATACAGCGGTCCCCGCGGATCGGCCAACATCCGCAGCTGTTCTGAGAAGCGGTGCACGAGTCCCACGTCTTCTGTCGAGGCGAGGCTGTCCCAGCGGTTGGAGATCCGGATCGTCAGACTGCTCAGATCGGAATGGCCGACGATGGCAAATCGCAATTCGTGCGTGCCCGGCGACAAATCAATCACGCCAGTGGCGACTCCCGAATCGTCGGATTTTTCGATCGAGGGCACGTTCGCCGCCGTCCACGTGAAGCCGAGATCGGGCGGCACCGCCGAAGGCAACATCCAGCGACTGATGCTCGGGCACCGTCACTTGCACCGGAAACCCAAACGAGTTGGCCCTCACCTGGAATCCGACCTTTTGCGTCTCTGCCCGAAATCGAACCGGGAAACCCCTTGACCGCCGACCACTCACGCGACTCCGAATCGACTGTGGTGCGAATCCGCCTCGCCACTGGCAAGCGGCTTGCATGCACGCCAATCCTTCATCGTCCATGATCGAGCATCGCTGGGCATAGTCAGCCGCCGCATCAGTATCCAGCGGCGCTTGCGATTGCCAGCGATTCAGCAGTGCGTCGGCCGCCTCGTTCAGCTGCCGCCATCGCTGCCACGCGGGCTGGTCGGCAGGCACGCGGACCACCGGACCATAGGTGTAGGAATTGCCATCCATCGACGGCTCGGCCGTGCTGTTGAAGAAAGCGAGCAATCGATAGTACTCGGTTTGCTCGATCGGGTCGTACTTGTGCGTGTGGCAGCGTGCGCAGGTCAGCGACAAGCCCAGAAAAACGGTCCCGAGCGTTTCCACACGATCGAAGTTGTTCTTCATCTGAAACTCTTCCGGGATCGCGCCTCCTTCGCCGGTGCTGGGATTCAGTCGCACGAATCCGGTCGCCAGTCGTTGATCGAGCGTCGCGTCGGGCAGCAAGTCACCGGCGACCTGCCATTGAATGAAATCGCTCAGCGGCAAATTCTCGTTGAAGGCCCGCACGACCCAATCGCGATACGGGTAAATGCCGCGACGATTGTCCAAGTGCAATCCATGCGTATCGCCGTACCGAACGGCGTCCAACCAATAACGAGCCTGATGTTCCCCGAAGCGCGGACTGGCCAGCAGTTGATCGACCAGGCGCTCGTAGGATTCAGGCGACTCATCGGCCAAGAAATGCGTCGAGCTGCTCCGGCTCCGGCGGCAGTCCCGTTAACACCAGGGCAACGCGCCGAGCCAAGGTCGACCGCTCGGCCTCGGCGGCGAAGTCGAGACCGCGACTGTGGATTGGCTCGGCAATCAGTCCGTCGATTGCTTCGCTGACCGTGTCAAATGAACGGGACTTACTGCGGTGGCACCAGCGCCCAGTGAAGGGCATACTCGCCCCCCTGCTTGATCCACGTCGAAAGCAGTTCGCGCTCCGCTTCGCTCAATGGCTTCTCCGCGTCGCGCGGAGGCATCGGATCGTCGGCCGAGTGGATTCGCGTCAGGATCTCGCTCTGCAGCGGTTCGCTCCGGGTTGATCGCTCGATAGCCGCCTCGGTCCGCAGTCGCGGCGTCAAAGGAATCGAGTCGCAGGTCGGTCTCCTGGTGGGCGTCCGGCCCATGACAAACAAAACATTTGTCCGACAGGATCGGCAGGATCTGGCGAGCAAAGTCGACGTGATCGCCGAGACTCCTCCCCGATTGCCAGACCACACCATCAAGATCACCAGCCACAACACGGGTGAAGCCGAATCGCATGGGAGTGAGAAAGCGAGAGCCAAGCAGTCATGATGGGCGGGAGTGTTGCGGCGAGCGGGGAAGGTACCGATGGGACATGGTCGCGAGTGACCATTGTAGTGGCGGAGCAGATCACCGTGCACCGTTGAGGACCTGGGATTTCCCTTCTCAAGCTGGCGGCTCGCAGTGAGCACACTGCTGCTGAGCCTGGATTCCCGGTGAAAACGATCCCGAGAATTGCTGGCGGCGGCCCAATGACATGCCTGGGATGCTGCTTTACGATGACGAATCGATGATGTCGATGCGGTTGCCCGTCCAGCGAAGCGGCGGGTCGGCGGCCCTATCCTCTTCTCCTTTCGCATGAAGCCTTTCCCATGAGTGTTGCTCCGACCGCGGGCCGTACCGGCATGCCACAGAACCAACTCGCAGACGATTCGATTCTTGATTTCGCCGACGGCTTTACGCGGCGACACGTTGGACCGTCGGACGATGACATCGCAGGCATGCTGCAAACGCTCGGGTTTGACTCGCTCGATGGTCTCAGCAATGCGACGATTCCCGCGGACATTCGTTTGGACCAGCCACTCGACATCGCCGGTCCGCGTGGTGAACACGATGCGCTGCTGGCCCTCAAGTCGATCGCCGACAAGAACAAGGTCTATCGATCGTGCATCGGCATGGGATACACCGATACGATCACGCCCCCGGTGATCCTGCGTAACGTGCTGGAGAATCCGGGTTGGTACACCCAGTACACGCCGTATCAAGCAGAGATCGCGCAAGGTCGACTCGAAGCGCTGTTGAACTTCCAGACGATGATCTCGGATCTGACCGGATTGCCGCTGGCCGGCGCGAGCCTGTTGGACGAAGCGACGGCCGCCGCCGAAGCGATGGCGATGTGCGGGGCGATCGCGTCTCACAAGAAAAGTGGATTCTACGCCAGCGATGATTGCCACCCGCAAACGCTTGGCGCTGCTCAAGACGCGTGCCGACGGACTCGGTATCGATCTGAAAGTTGGGCCGATCTCCGAAATCGACTTTGATCATGGCCAGGGCGGCCTCTGCGGATTGCTCGTGCAATATCCCGACCACCGATGGCCGCATCGAAAACTTTGGACCGATCGTCGAGCAAGCCAAGCAGCGAGGTTGCCTGGTCGTCGCGGCCGCGGATCCGCTCGCCCTGACGATCCTGACGCCTCCCGGTGAGTGGGGCGCCGACATCTGCGTCGGCAGTGCGCAGCGTTTTGGCTGCCCCATGGGCCTCGGTGGGCCGCACGCGGCGTTCATTGCGACCCACGAAGAGCACGCTCGCAAGTTGCCGGGACGAATCATCGGCGTTTCCAAAGACGCGCATGGAAAACCCGCCTTGCGAATGGCGATTCAAACTCGCGAACAACACATTCGTCGTGACAAGGCGACGAGCAACATTTGCACGGCGCAAGCACTGCTCGCGATCATCAACTCGTTCTACGGCGTCTATCACGGACCGGACGGGCTCAGACGAATCGCACTTCGAACGCAAGCCTACACGTGTGCGTTGGCGATCGGACTGACACGGCTTGGTCATCACACGCTCGGTAGCGGTCCGGTCTTTGACACCATTCGGATTCGACTGGGCAAAGGGTCGAACGCACGCGGCCAGACAGGTTTCCGATGCGGCACGCGAGCGGGGGATCAATCTCCGTGAGTACAGTGACGGCACGCTCGGAGTCACGCTCGACGAAACAGCCGATCGCGGGCTGGTTGCCGATTTGTTGGCTGCCTTCAATTTCGGTCATTACACCGGCTTCGACATCGACGAACTGCTCGAAGAGGCGACCGGCAACGGCATGCTGGAACTCGATCGCTTCGCACGCACCTCAAGCTACATGACTCATGAGGTCTTTCACCGATATCGCAGTGAAACGGAGCTGCTGCGTTACATCTTCAAGTTGATGGGTCGCGATCTGTCGCTGGCCAATTCGATGATCCCGCTCGGATCCTGCACGATGAAGCTCAACGGGACCACCGAGATGATCCCCGTCACCTGGCCGCAGTTCGCCAACATCCATCCCTTTGCCCCCGACACGCAGTGGCGAGGTTACACGCAGATGTTTCGCCAACTGGAAGCCTGGCTGTGCGAGGTCACCGGCTTTGCGGCCGTCAGCCTGCAACCCAACGCCGGTGCCCAGGGCGAGTACGCGGGACTGCTGGTGATCCGCGCCTATCATGAGCACATGGCTGCCAAAGAAGGTCGGGCCAACGTTCGCGATGTCTGCCTGATTCCAACCTCGGCGCACGGCACCAATCCCGCCTCGGCCGTGATGGCCGGTATGCGAGTCGTTCCGATCAAGTGCGATGACCGCGGCGATATCGACATGCAGGACCTGCGAAGCAAGGCGGCCGAGCACGGCGATCGACTGTCCGCCTTGATGGTCACCTATCCGTCGACACACGGCGTGTTCGAAGAGACGATTCGCGAAGTCTGTGACGTGATCCACCAATTTGGCGGTCAGGTCTACATGGACGGTGCGAACATGAACGCCCAGGTCGGCTTGACCAGCCCGGCCAAATGTGGCGCCGACGTCTGTCACCTGAATCTGCACAAGACGTTCTGCATTCCGCACGGCGGCGGCGGCCCTGGGATGGGACCGATTGGCGTCGCTCCGCAACTGGCACCGTTCCTGCCGGCTCATCCGGTCGAGCGTCCCGACACCGCCGGAGAATTTGCAATTGGTCCCGTTTCCGCAGCACCCTACGGCAGCCCCAGCATCCTGACCATCAGCTACCTGTACATCAGCATGATGGGGGCCGCCGGACTGAAGAAAGCAACTCAGGTCGCGATCCTCAACGCCAACTACATGGCAAAGCGGCTCAGCGAACATTTTGAGATTCTCTACACCGACCAGGGCGGACTGGTGGCACATGAGTTCATCATCGACTGCCGCAGCTTCGAGAAATCCTCGGGGGTGAAGGTCGACGACATCGCCAAGCGACTGATGGACTACGGATTCCACGCCCCGACCATGTCGTGGCCCGTTCCCGGCACGTTGATGATCGAGCCGACCGAGAGTGAATCGAAGGCGGAACTGGATCGATTCTGTGAAGCCTTGATCTCCATCCGCCAAGAGATCCTCGCGATCGAACGCGGCGAACTGGATCGCGAGGACAATCCGCTCAAGAATGCGCCGCACACGATGTCCGAGATCGGCAGCGACCAGTGGAACCATCCCTACTCCCGGGAACTTGCCGCCTGGCCCAAACCTTGGCTGCGTGACGCCAAGTTCTGGCCTTCGGTTGGCCGCATCGACAACACCTACGGTGACCGCCACCTGGTCTGCAGCTGCGCGCCGATGAGCGACTACGAGTAGCCCGACGTACGTTAGCCTTTCCAGGCTGACTTTCTTCGCGCATGTCAGGCTCGAAAGCCCGACGTACGTCAGCCTTTCCAGGCTGACTTGTCCTCGCGCATGTCAGGCTGGAAAGCCCGACGTACTCAGCTGGAAATCGCTCGCCTACGCCTCCGGTTGAGCCGTCAACTAGCAAGCCACATCAAAAATGAAACGGGTACTAGCGTCGTTTGAGCACGAACAGCGCATCGGTCAGGTCGTTGTCGAATTCGCGGGACTCATCGATGTCGTAGTCAAAATCGTGGATGCTGCAAATCTCGAACACGTCATCGACCTTCTTGAGCAACTGCTTCGCTTGAGCAGGCGTGTAGATTCGCAGCGGAAACTCGCTTTGGATTCGCTCAATCTTTCCCGATCGTTTTTGGGCCTTGATCGAGACCCGCAAGCTTCTCCTGGCGGGTCCGGCGATTGAAATCGATCACGCGTAGCGTCACGCTGACGTTCGTACCGCCATGCGACGCCTTCCAGCGTTCGGTGCACTCCGGATCAGCGTCCATGGGGATGAGGTGGAATCCGAGCAGGTAGATTCCTCCGCGGCGCAGATTGTCGGCGACGCTTCGCAGGTGACTCACCGCATCTTGTTCGTCGATCAGATGGCGAAACGTGTTGAACGTGCAAAAGGCAGAGTCAAACTTCTCAGCAAAACTCCATTTCCGTCATGTCACCCAACACCAACTCGGCGCTCAAACCGCGTCGTTTCAGCCGTCGGGCAAGGTAATCGAGCATCGGCTGGCTGAGATCCAGCCCCGTGACCTGGTAACCGCGAGCTGCCATCTCGGCGACCAGACGACCACTGCCACAACCGGGCTCGAGCAGACGACGGACAGGCAGATCGGCGAAGCGACGAAAGGCTTGGTCAAAGAACGCGACTTCAGCCGCCGTTTCATTGCGAAACACCATGTCGAAGTACTGCGGATGGTCGTACCAGTTCTCCATGCGATCTCTCAAAAGTGGAGGCGAAGTTCTCACGGCGGCCAATCATAACCGTACGATGGACTGCCGAGCCCATCGTACAGGCCTGGAAGCAACGACTGATGGGACAACGACTCGAATTGCCAGCGAACCTTCGCCACGTTCATGCCTCTAGCTGGGCAGCGCCAAGTTGCACTCGGTCGGTCTCTCCGAGACCGTCATTCAACGCGGCTTTGCCGCGAAAATCCAAAAATTTCGCCGGTCGGAAAAAAGGGGTCAGACACCAAAAGTGCGAAGCACCCGAAGGGCCGTTCCGGCTTTTGGTGTCTGACCCCTTTTTCCCGCCTGGTGTCTGACCCCTATTTCCCGACTCCGTCCCTACAAGCCAATAGGCGATCAAGTCCATGCCCCATCACTCCTATCAGGTCGGCGCGGTGGAAGATTCACTGCAAGCGTATCTCTCCATTGCTGGGGAAGCGCTGCTGGCTCATACGCCGCGTACGTGGCAGCTGTACGTCGAGCGAATCGGTCTGGAGAACATTCGAATTGTTCGCAAGGGACATCGCGTTGCTGGCGGGCTAGCCTTTTACCGCATGGGACAGTGGTTCGGTGGCAAGCCGATTCCGTGTGCAGGCTTCTCGGCGGTCGCGATCAGTCCGACCGATCGAGGAACCGGTGCCTGCGCCGAACTGCTCGCATCGGTGCTGCGGGAACTTCATTCCGAAGGAGTCCCAATTGCCTCGCTCTACGCCTCGACACAATACCTGTATCGCACCGTCGGATTTGAGCAAGCGGGAACACAAACCAACTATTCGATGCCGATTGGCTCGATTCACTGCAGCGATCGATCATTGCCGGTACATCGCTTCGTCTCGCCTCCGCTTGAACCCTTGAAAAGCGTTGCCGAGGCGCGTGCAGCCGTTAGCAATGGCAACTTGCAACGCACCGATGGACTTTGGCAGCGATTGCTCGAACCCTATGACTGCGACGGCACGATCAGCTACATAATCGGAGAGCTTGACTCGCCGCAGGGGTATGCAGTCTTCCGTCCCGGTTCCCGCGATCGCGGCGTGCCCCAATCCTTGATCAGCACCGACGTGGCCGCCTTGACCGGGGCGGCAGCGAGGCGGTTACTCACCCTCGTTCGCGATCACCGCTCCATGTGCGATTCGTTTGAATGGTTCGGGCCGCCGAACGATCTGTTGGCATTCTTTGCCAAGGAACAATTCGTCAAGGTCAAAGCGATCATGCGTTGGTTGCTTCGGATTGTCGATCTTCCCTGCGCCCTTTCCCAACGAGGTTACGACCCAGGAGTGAATGGGGAGCTGCACCTGGAGATTCGAGACGACCTCTTACCCGAGAACCGTGGTCGCTGGATCCTGCGGGTCGAAGGCGGAAAAGGCGAAGCCGTGCGGGGCGGTGAAGGTCACCTCGTCATGGACATTCGTTCGCTCGCACCGATCTATTCGAGCTTCTATTCCGCCGAGACGTTGGTTCGCTTCGGCGTGATCGAAGGCAAGAACGACCAACAAATCCGTTTGGCCAATCAGATCTTCGCCGGTCCCGACCCCTGGCTGACGGAGATCTTCTGAACCCGTTGACGGAATCCATTACGACCTTGAGAGCGTAGCCACAGGCTCTCCGGGATCACTACAACGACTTCAGGAATTCGATCAGGTCGGCCGATTCTTGTTCGGTCAATTCGCCCTCACCGTTAACAAGCTCGGGACGATGCAGATCGTTGACGACCCGCTGCAGATCGCGGGCTCGACCGCTGTGAAGCAATCGAACCTTGCGATAAACCCCGACCAGCGATGGCGTGTTGTAACCCTTGTAGAAGTCCGACTCGGATCCCAAGCCGACATCGTGGATCTTGCCATCGCTGTAGTGCTGACCATTGTGGCAATCGGCACAGGCCGCTTTTCGGCTAAAGAAAACCTTCTTACCTCGCTCGGCCGCCTCGCTGAGTGAGCCGTCGGGCTGTCGGAACGGATTGGGGGGCGACTTGAGTGTCGCCAGGAAAGCGATCAAGGCACGCTTGTCCTCGTCACTCGGCGAAGTGCCCTGCATCGTCGAGGTGATCGACTTCTCCATCGCCTCGGTCAAGTTGGTTTGCCAACCGTGCCAGGTCCAAGGAAAGGTTTCGGTCACATGATAAAGGGGCAACACCGTCTTGAGCGTCATCTCGGTGCCGTCGTTCATCGTGTCCATCGGCCGAGCGTTGATTCCTCCGTCCTGGTGACAGGAGTGACAACTGTACCATTGGTCCAGACTTCGCCGGCCATCATAAAAGATCTCCATTCCGCTGCGAGCCAACGTCTTCTCCGCCGGCCCACCCAATGGAATCTCTTTGATCAACTGACGTGACTCGAGATCCACGACCTGAACAGAATTACGTAGGTAGTTGGCCACGAACACGGTGCGGTTATCCGGGGCGATGCGAATTCCCATCGGACGACCGCCTACTTCGATCCGGTGGAATCGGTCCGAATCGTTTTGTAGCGAGCGTTCGATCAAGTCGCCCGGTCCGCCCTGAGCGACGAAGGGCAAATCGGATAACCGATAGACCAACAATTCATGGGTACCCGATGCCGAAGCCACCAACGTTTGCTGATCGTCGCTGATCTCCAAATCATGCGGATCCGAGACCGCCTTTCCGGGAACGTCTAGCGAGATCGCTTCGCGATAGGACGGACCATCCAGTCGAACGCGTCCAATCCGGCTAGCAAGGATCCAGCCACGGCGGATGTTGCCAATGTTGATCGGATTGGTGCGATAGACCATCCAAGTGAAGTAAGCGTATTGCCCGTCGGCGGAGGTTCGCATCTGACCGAGGTTGGTGCCGTTTGCCAAAGGCTCCTCATAGAGCTGCTCTCCGCTCGCGGTGTCGAGCACCATGATGTTGGCATCGCCGCCGTTTCCCACCGCTAGTCGGCTGCCATCGGAAGAGACCGTCAAGTAACGCGGCCAGTTCCCGACGTCAAACCGACGGAGAACCTGGTTGGCCAGCAGATCGATCTCCGCCACCTGCGCCGGTCGCCACCAGCCCCACGTAAGCTTTCTGCTCATTCGGGAGACAGGGCGATGCCATGCGGCTCGGAGCCAAGATCGATCACCGCTTCCTCAACCAGCGACGTCGTCATCGATCCTCAGCACGCGGAGCTCACCCGACCACTGCGCCGTGACCAGCACTCGGCCGTCGGAGAGTACTTCGATATCGACGGGATACTCACCACATCGCCGCTCGTCGACGACCGTTTGATCGGCGAGCCGGATCAGGGACACGGAATTGGAGATCTGGTTGGCCGTGACGAGCCAGCGACCGTCCGGAGTGATTGCCAGATCGACCGGAGAGCGATCGGTGTCGGCTGAAATCGGCTGCTGGGCGTCGCCCGAAGGTTGCTCGGTCGCTGAGTTCGCGCTGGAGCCGGCACGTTCGGTCCCGATCAGCGGGGAGGCGACTGCTAGCATTGCCAGCAGTCCGATTGCGGGGAGCCAAATCGGGGAGAAAGCGAAGTGTCTTGTCATCATCTTTCGGCGGGCATCGATGCAATTCTGGCACAGAACGGTCCACTTCGCCGAACAATCCCGCGGCGGACCCGTTCCCGTTCCGGTCATCTGGTCGTAGCATACCACGAGGTCCAGGAGCGGAATCGCTACCCAAAACCGCTTTCCCTTGTACTACAATCTGCGATCCTGCCACACGGTGTGGCCTCGCTTTTGATCCTCCCTTGTTAAAAGGACATCCCGTGAAGAATCTCTTTGTTCTCAGTCTCGGTCTCGTCGTCGCGATGGCTGTTGGCGGAGCTGCCACGGCCGACGATGCGGTAAAGAGCGGCCCTCAAACGGGTGACAGCCTCGGTGCTTTCTACGTCACCAAGATCGCCGGCGCAGAAAATGACGGCGTCGATTTGGAAGAAAACCTCTGCTATCGCTGCCGCAACGGCCGCAAGCCTCAGGTGATCATCTTTACTCGATCGTCCGACGAAAAGGTTGCCGAGTTGGTATCGAAGCTGGACAAAGCGGTTGCCGACAACGAGTCTTCCAAGCTTTGCGTCTTCGTGAACCTGTTGGGTGAAGACAAGGAAGACCTGCAGAAGCAAGCCAAGCAGTTGGCCGCCAAGACGCATGCCAAGAACGTGCCTTTCGTCGTTCCTAACGAATTCGAAAACGGCCCGGACAACTACGGCATCAACGCCAAGGCCGAAGTCACCATCACCCTGGCCAGCGATCTCGGTGTGAAGGCCAGCCATGCGTTCGCCAGCGCGACGACGTCAACGTTGACTCGGTGCTGAGCGACCTGCAGAAGATCCTGAACTAAATGCGATCACGCTCGTTAAAACATCGCCGACGGCCTCGCATTTGAGAAGATGCGAGGCCGTTTTTCATGGGGTCGTTCGGATACAAGCACGACGCACAAGTTTTGAGGTTGCGATATACCACGGAGTGGCGGGAGGCATCTCAACCAGGTCGTTAGTTTGTTATTTTTGTCGGCCAGTTTGGGGGTGGCCCACGGCTAGCGTCTGAGGTTCACCGTGAACCTCAGGCGACTAGCCGTGGGCCGCTTTGCTTGTCGGTGTGATTCGAAGGATCCGCAAGCGAGTGTATTTTTGAGAAGCAGGGAGTGTGTTTTCCCAGGAAACGGCCGCCACACTCGCTGGCGCGTCGTGTTTGGAAGGGCTTACTCGCGAAAGCGGTAGCCGACACCGCGAACGGTTTCGATCAAGTCCGCCGCGTCGCCCATCTTCTTACGGAGTGCTCGCACGTGCACGTCGATGGTGCGGTCGAGCACCATCGTGTCTTCACCCAGAGCGGCGTCCACAAGTTCCGTGCGACCAAACGCTCGCCCCGGTTGGCGAATCAGCGTTTCGAGCAACTTGAATTCACTCTTGGTCAGCCTGAGGGGATCATCTTGAACGGAGGCGACGAAACGCCGTCGATCGACCATCACGCCATGATGTGAAAACTGATCCCCATCCTGGACTGTCGGTTCACGTCGCCGCAGCAGCGCCTTGAGACGCTGCAGCAGCACCTTGTAGCTCTCGACGGGCTTGACCACGTAATCGTCGGCGCCGATGGCAAAACCAACGACCTGATCCGATTCCTCGCCCAATGCGCTGAGCATCAGAATCAGTGTGTCTTTGGTGGCAGTGTCGGCCCGCAGTTGTTTGCAGACTTCGATCCCGTTGAGCACGGGCAGGTCGACATCCAAAAAGACAACATCCGGCAGGAATCAGTTTCGCCTGCTGCAAGGCCTCGCGACCGTCGGCGGCACGAGAGACTTCATAACCGGCTCGCTGAAGCTGGTACTCGAGCGTTTCGGCGAGCGGCTTGTAGTCCTCGACGACTAGTACTTTCGTCTTTGACATGCAGATTACTTTTTGGTTTCAGAAGGAACCTTCCCTGGCGCTGCATCATGGTTGCAAAGATCCAGAAAAATGCACCCCGTCAACGGCCCTTCCCGCTGTTAAAGTTCCGTGAATTTATAGCCAAGCCAAGCTGTGACAGGAGATCTTCCCCGCTGGTTTTGCAGAGTCAAGAATCAGGCCGCCGTCGCTCGGCGAAAAGGTGTCCGACACCTTTTCCCCCTCGAAAAGCCCCCAGAATGCCAAAAAGGTGTCAGACACCTTTTCGCTCTCCAGACCCCTCGGGGTGATTCACCATGCCGGCACCTTTTGGTGGGGAATCCGATTTGGGCAGCAGGACCTCGAATCTGGCCCCCTCACCAGGCCGGCTGCTCACCCGCACTTCGCCGCCGAGGGTCAGGGTCAAGTTTTTGACGATCGACAGGCCGATCCCGGTTCCGCCGTCCCCGGATCCACGGCTCTTCCCAACTCGATAGAACCGTCTCGAAGATTCGCTTCTGGTCGCTCTCGGCGATTCCCACCCCGGTATCCTCCACGACCAGCGCCCAATAGGTGCTGGCATCGCGGCAGCTGATCAAGACCGAGCCTCCCTCGGGTGTGTAGCGGATCGCATTTCCGACGAGATTGTTCGTGATCGTCAGCATCGCCTCCGAATCCGACCAAACCTTGGGGCTCCGCTCGGGAGACACGTATTGCAGGTCAATGTTCTTGGCCTCGGCAATGGGGCGATACGATTTCATCGATTCTTGAATGGCGTCGGCCATGGAGATCGATGTGATGTTGAGGTTGCTTCGCCCCGCCTGCGCTCTGGCAAGCTGCATCATGTCGGCGATCAACCTTTCCAGCCGCAAACACTGCGTGTGAATCTGGGTCATGAAATGCACCGCGGCGTCAGGATCATCCTTGATCGCTAATTCCACCGTCTCGGCGTAGCCCTTGATCGCCGCCAGAGGTGTCTTGAGTTCGTGCGAAATATTGGCAATGAACTCGCGCCGCATTTCGTCCACGCGATGCGACTCGGTCTCGTCACGCAGCGTGACCAGCAGGTTGTTGTTACCGGTCGTGTTGAATCGGTCGACTCGAATCTTGACAGGCCGAATCGATCCGTCGCTGGGAATCTCAATCAACAGCTTTTGAATGCCATCCCCGGCGTTGGCGGCTGCGATCGCGCGGTTCAGCTCGGGAATTCGCACCACCTCCGAAAGGGGACGAAAACTCACATCCTGCTCCTCACGCAAGCTCAGCAGGCGACGGGCCGCCGGATTGATCAGCAGGATCTTGGCATCGCCAGAAAGCATGATCACCCCGTCACGCATCCGGGCCAGCGCCGAGGTCGCCTCCTGGGTTTCGCGTTGAAGGGCCTGCCAGCGATCCTGCCAAACCTCCAACTCCTGACGCTGTTCGAGCCTCAGCCGCTCGAGCCGTCGTCGCTGACCCGCCGCGGCGCGTTGAGTGAGCAAGGCTGTCACGGCCGAGGTCACCGTCACACCCGCCAGCACCGCGAGGGGAGGGGCGCCCAGCAGCGTCACGACAGCCGCGACCACCACCGTGGTGCAGATTCCGACGATGGCCACGATTGGGGCGTCGGCAATCCACAACAGAGTCCGAAAAGGATTGCTCACTTCGCTTTTCCATGCACTCATCAAGCTGGCCTCGACATCAACCGGATCCGGCTTCCTGCGGAAACATCATCACGCGACTCGGGCTGCGTGCAAAGCCGCCGACCAACGATACCTGCACAAATCCGTGCTGGACAACCAGTTGGCATGGCGACGTTTTCGAGTCCCACGGCAAGCGATTGAGGTTCACAGCCCGGGCGGTTCAAAGCCCGGGCCATGCATACCGGCCCCCGACCACTTACGAGCGATCGTGGAAAGATCCCTACCCGGCGCGGGCGCTTTTGGCTTGGGAACGTACAATCAGCCTCCAGATTCGATCGGCTGGTGCAAACCCAGCCGGCGATCAGCACTGTCCTGAACTTCGAAACGCCTGAATTCCCCACTTTTCGATCTGCCCATGTCCGCCTCCGTCAGCCCGCTTCGCGCCCTCGCCGGCAGCCCCCGCTTTCCCGAGCTAGAGCAAGAAATCCTGCGATTCTGGGATGACCATGACATCTACCATGAGTCGCTTCGCCGCCGTGCCGACGCCCCGTCGTTCGTCTTTTACGAGGGTCCACCCACCGCCAACGGGCTGCCCCATCCCGGCCACTGCCTGACCCGCAGCATCAAAGATGTCTTCCCCCGCTACAAGACGATGCGAGGCTATCGCTGCGAGCGTAAAGCGGGCTGGGACACCCACGGCTTGCCGGTTGAAGTGGAAGTCGGCAAAGAGCTGGGAATCCACAGCAAAGAAGAAATCGAAGCGTTCGGCGAAGAACCGTTCATCCAAAAATGCCAACAGAGCGTGTGGCGCTACATGCAGCAGTGGCAGGAGCTAACCCGACGACTCGGCTTTTGGGTGGACCTCGAAGAAGCCTATGTCACCTACCAGCAAAGCTACATCGAAAGTGTCTGGTGGAGCCTCAAGAACCTGTTCGACCGGGGACTGCTTTACCAAGGCCACAAAATCGTCTGGTGGTGGGCCCAAGGCGGCACGGCGTTGTCCTCCGGCGAGGTTGGCCAGGGATATCGCGAGGTCGCCGATCCCAGCGTTTACGTCCTCTTCCCTCTGGTCGATCATCCAGGGCGTTCGCTCGTCGTTTGGACCACGACACCGTGGACCCTGCCGAGCAACATGTACGCCGCGGTCCATCCCACCAACATCGAATACTGCGTTGTCCGCGACCCCGAGACGGGTGGCGAATTGGTGTTGGCCAAAGCGCTGGTCGAATCGATTGCCGCCAAGCTGAAGCGTGAACTTGAATTTGTCGACGACGTCCCAGCCAGCTCGTTGATCGGCTTGCGTTATGAGCCGCCGATGGATCATTACCGCCAGTCCACCGCGGACCCCGTCGGTCAATTGGTTGCCGGAGGTAGCGAGCACAAGTATTGGCGGATCGTGGCCGCCGATTTCGTGACCACCGATTCGGGAAGCGGCATCGTTCATCAAGCACCCGCGTTCGGCGAAGTCGACCACGATGTTCTGGTTGAGCAACAGCTTCGGTTTGTCGAAGGAGATCGTCCGGAACTGCTCTGCTCCGTCGGGCCGGATGGCAAGTTCACCGATGAATTTGCCGAGTTTCATGGGCATCGCTTCCAAGGCGTGTGGGTCAAGGATGCTGACAAGCCGCTGATTCGAGCCTTGCGGGAAACCGGCCGGCTGCTCCATCAAGAACAGTACCTGCACGAGTATCCATTCTGTTGGCGTGCCAAAGAGGATCCGCTGATCCAGTACCCGCGGCGCAGTTGGTTCATTCGAACGACGCGTTTCCGTGAGCTGATGCTCCGCAACAATTCACAGATCGGATGGCTTCCCGAGCACATTCGCGATGGCCGCTTCGGCAACTTTCTCGAATCCAACGTGGACTGGGCGCTGTCGCGTGAGCGTTATTGGGGAACGCCGCTGCCGATCTGGGTCTGCCAGGAAACGGGCCGGATGGAAGCGGTCAGCAGCTACGACGAACTGCTGGCCAAACCAGGAATCGATGGGACGCAGGTTTGGGAGGCTGCCAAAGCCGCCAAGCCCGATCTGGCGGATGACCTGCGTGTGCACAAGCCGTACATCGACGCGGTCACCTACGACTCGCCGTTTGCCCCTGGTGCTCGCATGAAGCGCGTCACCGAGGTCATCGACTGCTGGTACGACAGTGGTGCGATGCCATTCGCCCAGTGGGGTTGGCCTCATCAGAACGACGATCGCTTCCGCGACCAATTTCCAGCGGACTTCATCAGCGAAGCACTCGACCAGACCCGCGGCTGGTTCTACAGCCAACTGGCGATCAGCACGATGTTGTTCGGCGAAGGGGCCTCGATTCAGGAAGAGGGGAGCAGTGGACCGCAAGACGTCGCCGGCGATCCCGGCCAGCCCTACCCGCATCCGTTCCGCAACTGCATCGTCCTCGGATTGATGTTGGGCGAAGACGGCAACAAGATGAGCAAGAGCGAGCGAAATTATCGCGAGCCGCGTGAAATCTTTGACAAGTACGGCGCCGACGCGTTGCGATGGTTCTTCTTCTCGGGACAAGCTCCCTGGACGGCGATCCGCTATCGGGAGCAGTCGATCAAGGAATCGATCCCGGAATTCCTGCTTCGGCTTTGGAATGTCGCCAGCTTCTTCACGATCTACGCCGAGATCGATGGATTTGATCCAACCACGGCGACCGGTGCGGACCAACAACTCAGCCCCGCGAGCCTGGCCACGGCGCCAACCTACCGTGACGCGTCGCAACGTAGTGAAATCGATCGTTGGATTCTCTCGGAACTCAATCGCACGATCGAAACGGTCACGCAGCGGATGGACGGCGCTGGACAACTTCAATGCTTGCCAGGCGATCACCGCCTTGGTCGATGGCCTGAGCAATTGGTATGTCCGCCGCAGTCGCGATCGGTTCTGGGCTAGCGCCGATGCGGCCGAAAACAAGCAGGATAAAGACGATGCGTATTGGACGCTGTACGAAACGCTCGTGCAGGTCACGAAGCTGATCGCACCCTTCGTTCCCTTCCTGGCCGAAACGCTGTGGCGTCACCTGTCGGATCCGTTCTCCGATCGCGTCTTGAAGAGCGTTCATCTTTGCGATTATCCCACACCGATCGCAGAACGCATCGACGATGGTTTGTCCCAGTCGATGAAGCTGCTGCGCGAGATCGCCTCGCTTGGTCGTGCTGCGCGCGCCGAAGCAAAGCTCAAGGTACGTTTGCCGCTGTCACGCGTCGAAGTGGTGCTCAAGGACGACTCGCAAATTGCCTGGCTGAAGCATCACGATGAACTGGTTCGCGAAGAGCTGAATGTCAAAAGCGTGGAATACACGACCGATGGCGACCAATACGTTCAATACACCGTGGTACCGAACTTCAAACTGCTCGGCCCGAAGGTTGGCAAACGAGTGCCTGCCGTAAAAAAGGCCCTGCAGGAAGCCGACGGCAACGAACTGTTGCAGGCGCTGCAATCCGACGGCGTCGTCACACTGGCGCTTGCCGATGGACCGTTGATGCTGACCAGCGAAGAGATCGAAGTGCGTCTGCAGGCTCGCGAAGGCTGGGCGGCGGCCCAGGGAACGAGTTGCGTGGTGGTGCTCAACACCGAGGTCACCGATGAACTGCGCCGCGAGGGGATTGCCAAGGACTTGATCCGCACGATTCAGAGCCAGCGAAAAGAGATTGCTTGCGAATACACCGATCGAATCGAAGTCGGCATCGTGAGCGACGATCCCGAGGTTGTTTCCACGCTCGATGCTCACCGCGAGATGATTTGTGGGGAAACCCTGGCGGAACGACTCGTGCATACTGCGATCGACCAGGTTGATCCGGTCGATACCGAATACGGCCAGGTGTTCGTGAAGAAGGTGCAAAGCTGATGGCGGACGATTCCAGACTCGCCATCGGCGTGTTCATCAGCGGCGGCGGACGCTCGCTCGCAAATTTGATTGAGCATCGCGATCAACACGACCTGCCCATCGACATTCGAATCGTGATCAGCAGCAGTGCGACGGTTCGAGGAGTCGAAATCGCGCGCGGGGCGGGAATCGAGACGCGTGTGGTGCGAAAGAAGGATTTTCCCAAGGCCGATCTCTATACCGAAGCGATGTTCGGGCCGTGTCGCGAAGCGGGAGTCGAGCTGGTCGTGATGGCCGGATTCCTGAAGCATGTCCTGATCCCGCCCGACTTTGAAGGACGTGTGATCAACATTCACCCTTCGCTGTTGCCCAGCTTTGGTGGCCCGGGGATGTACGGTCATCACGTTCATCAAGCGGTGCTCGATCGCGGCGTGAAGATCAGCGGCTGCACGGTCCACTACGTTGACAATCACTACGACAACGGACCAATCATCCTGCAGCGCAGCTGCGAAGTCCGGGACGATGACAACGCCGATACTCTTGCCGCACGAGTCTTCGAGCAAGAATGTGAAGCCCTCCCCGAGGCGATCCGTATTCACCATCGTCAATTGGCGAAATTGCAATGATCCGGGGCGACACAGACCGGTTTGCGATCCAACCCATTCATTAGGTGGATAGCGCCACGTTACTGTAGGTCGGTCTCTCCGAGACCGTCATTCCACGCGGCTTTGCCGCGAAAATCCGAGCCTCGGAGAGGCTCGGCTACAGCCAAGCTCTTCTAGCCCCGAGAGCGGCGACACAGTTCACGAGGTGGATGGAGAGCAATATCCTCGCGATCAATCCGTGACGTGCTCGTGATTCCTCAGGTGCTCTTCACAGTACGCGAGTTCGCCGTTGCACTTGGAACAGTATCGAAAGTCCATCTCGGGATTGGTGTTGCTGTTCACGCCGCAGACTGCGCAGGTGTGTCGCGGTGCATTGCCCGGTTTGTATTGCCGAGAACTCCAATCGACGCGGCGTCGAAAACTCTTGATTCGATCGAACAGCATCGGACCGAAGAAGATCAAGTAGTTGCCGATCGATGCCAGCACCATCAGTCGCGTCGCCAGGCTTCCACCGACGAACGCCACCGCGTAGCCAAACACCTGCAGATACGCCAACCACCGGATCTGTACCGGCAAGACGAAGAACAGTCGCAGTTCGAACCTCGGGTTGTAGGTCGCAAAGGCCAGAAAGACGGAGCCCTGCAAAAACCCACCAACGAAGGATTGATCATGAGCAATCGCAGCAGCAGCCAGGGTGAATAGATACCCGAGGTAAAAGAAGACGTTGTAGCGAACGTTGCCCCAGATCTGTTCCAGCGCCGTTCCCATCAGGTGAAACAGATACAACGCAAACAACAGGAAGATCGGGCTCATCGTTGGCGGCACGATCATGAATGTGATCAGCCGCCAGACCTCGCCTTCGAGAACCCGGTCCCAAACCAACGTGGCTCGCTCGAGAAGCCGTCGATCCGCTGAACCAAAAATGAACAGCAGGACTTGGCCGACGATGATCACCACCGTCAAGTTCGGGATCGCGATCGGGCGAACCAAGTCGATCAAGGCGTTCGAAAAACTTCATGGGTGGTGATGAGAACGATTGCGGAAAAGGCCTGCCTTTGACAGCCACTGGCGGGGTCAAACTGCAGTGTGAGGACCAAGCGGCCCGCGACCAGGACAATTGTCCCAAGAGGGTACACTCCGCCGCTCAATTGATCGATGCCAGGCCACCCTTCGCGACGGCTCAACGCGACAACTCGGGTGCCTGCAAACCACATCCTTGACGTACAATTAGCGGTGCGGTGCAGGGAGTGTGTTCGCAAAACATGCAGAGATTCAATGCTTAAACGTGGTTTTCAATTCGCACCGGGCTATCGATTGCAGGAATTCCTGGGTCGGGGACAGTTCGGCCAGGTCTGGCGAGCCAGCGCGCCGGGCGGCGCTGCGACAGCTGTGAAATTTATCGATCTTTCCGATGGTCAGGGCCAGAAGGAATATGATGCGATCCGCCGCGTCAAACAGATCCGTCACGCCAACCTGATGCCGATCACCGCCATTTGGCTGCTCGACGCACAGGGTCAAGTGATCGAGGAGGCACCTGACGAGGCGATCGAAACGATTGACCTGTCGGTCGTTGAAGCCCCAGGCCAATCGGCGGTTTACCATCCCGAGATCGAACCGAGTTGGCTCGTGGTCGCGATGCTGCTGGGAGGCAAAAGCCTGCAACATCGGCTGCGTGAATGTGTCACCGAGGGTCTTCAAGGAATTCCGCCCAAAGAGTTGATCTCGTACATGGACGAGTCGGCCAAAGGCATCGATTTTCTGAACATGCCGCAGCACGACTTGGGCGAAGGGCCGATCGCGATCCAACACTCCGATATCAAGCCCGCGAACATCGTCTTGATCGGCTCCTCGGCGGTGGTCTGCGACTTCGGTTTGGCGCGAATCCTGAACCCGCAACCAGGTGACTGCGACCAGCGCGGCGGGCACGCCTGCCTACATGGCCCCCGAAGCCATCTCGGGTAAACCTTGTCGCACCAGCGATCAATACTCACTGGCCGTGACCTACTATCACCTCCGCACCGGTTCGCTGCCGGTCAACGACGGATCGTTGTGGGAAGTGCTCGACGCGCATCGACAAGGAAAGCTGAAACTGGGACTCGTTCCCGAACCCGAACAGATGGTCCTGCGCAAGGCGACCGACCTGAACTGGGAAAACCGCTTCGACACCAACGTTGAATTCGTCGAAGCGCTGCGTGAGGCCTTGCGATCGGAAGGCGAGACGCGGCCAAGCTTCCTGCCACTTTCGCTCGGCCCCTCCTCCAAGTGTCGCCGACGGATCGACCGTCCAAGTCAAGACGAGACGTGGAGGCGACGACCGACCTGCTGACGGCCGAACTGTCGACCGACGCCTCTCTTCATACGACGACACCCTTTGTCGGGGCACATGAGTCAACGCAGGGAGGAGAAGCCTTCGTCAATGCCACGCTTCCGGCTCTCGACGAAGCACCCGCGCCCGCAGCGTTGCCTGGCTCGTCTGACACGCTGGTCGAGCGGATCAAGCAGCACCCAAAAACGGCGGCCGGGATCGCTCTCGCCACTCTGTCGTTGTTAACGATCGCAGTGATTGGCACGCGGGGTCCCGGTGACAACTCTCCTGTCATCAATGCCGGCTCTGGCTCAATCGGCAACGTCGACCTCGTGACCACGCCGCCGGTGATCAAAACGGCGGACCAGTTGCTCGCCGAAGCAATCACGCTCGTCGATACTGATGCTGAATCGGCAAAGTCGCTGTTTCAACAGGCACTGACCGAGAATCCAAACCTACACGCAGAGACGCATCAGTTCCCAGGCCAAGATGGACCGGTCATGCAAATGCGGGTGACCCCAGATGGAAAGTGGCTGGTGTCGATGGCCGACGGTCCCGCGCCGACGTTGCATGACTTGACCAATCCAAAGACAGCCCCCGTTTCGCTGAAAGGTCACGACACACTGCTCAATGCCATGGCAATTGACTCCAGCGGGCGACTGCTGCTGACCGGAGGCTTCGATGCCGATGCCAGGGTTTGGAATCTCGATGCGAAAGACGTGGCCACCGCTCCGCTGTTACTGAGTGGACATGACGGAGAAGTGGACGCCGTCGCCTGGAGCCCGTCCAAACCGAACGCGGTGACCGCCGCCTCCAGCTCGCAGCCGGGCCTCTGGGAAATCGGACTTTGGGAAATCGGCGCGGCGAAGAGTGACAAGTCGGTTGGTCCGATCAAGCGAGAGAAGCGAATTCAAATCGGCGAAAGACTGAGGTCCCTGGCGTGCGACCCGTCCGACACCTGGATCGCGGCCACAACCCTCGGCGACGATCCCCTGTCACCGAAACCGGATGTGGTCGCCTTCCGTTGGCAGGAACTGTGGAATGCCGAAGGAGCACCGGTGCCGATCCGTCTCGGCGCGACCAATGCCAAACACATCAGCTTCCTGTCACGTCCAAGCGAGCCGAGGCTGGTCGCGGGTGAAATTGGCGGATCAGTCGCCATCTATTCGATCGGTGAGAAGGACAACTTGATCGAGCGATTGGAGCCAGATGTTTTCAACGCCCAGAACCACATTGAAGCGTTGCGTGTTGTCTCGACCGACGAAGACGATGTCATCGTTGCGGGAGCCTCGGACAGTTCGGTGCTGTGGTGGAAATACGGCGCGTCGAGTGAGCACAAACGCCGTGGCTTTTGTGGAAGTTCGATCAGCTGCGTGGATGTCTCGCCAGACGGTCGTTGGGTCGCCGTCGGAACCACCGATGGCTCTGCCTGGCTTTGGGACACTCGCGCCAAAGATGGAAAGGGGGCTGTGATGCTGATGACTAACACCGCATCGATTGATTCGATCGCCATCGCGTCCGGCTCCAACTGGCTGGTGGCTGGATGTGACGACGGGATGATTCGGCTGTGGGATCTCGCGTACGTCAAGCTGATGGCGATCGCGACCCCGACCGATTGCGAGATCATCGACGGTCCGCCGCAGGAAGTCGTCGCCCCGAAGCTGACGATGCGGTAAAGTACGTCGGCCTTTCCAGGCTGACCTGCCGATTCCGCTATGTCAGGCTGGAAAGCCTAACGTACGTCGGCCTTTCCAGGCTGACCTGCCGATTCCCTATGTCAGGCTGGAAAGCCTAACGTACTTTTCCCTCCCCTCTCCCGCCGATCATCATGCCGCGATTCGCCCACTTTCTCTTCGCTGCTACTTGTCTCCTCCTGGTTCATCGCTGCGGCAGCGCGGCGGACCTCGAACGTGAATCGCCTGGAGCGGTCGAGCCTGTGACGCGCGCCGAGATCTACGGACAAGGGGTTCGGGACACGCCCTGGCTGTCGCCCCAAGATGAATTGTCAGGCTTTCACCTGCCCCCTGGATTCGAAGCGCGCCTGTTCGTCTCGGAACCGCAGATCGCCAAGCCGCTGAATCTGGCCTTCGACAAGATGGGGCGAATGTGGGCCACCCAAAGCTTCGAGTATCCCTACCCGGCCAAGGAGGGAACGACGCCACGCGATGCGGTCGTCATTCTGGAAGATACCGACGGCGATGGCTCTGCCGACAACGTGACGACCTTTGCCGATGAGCTGAACATTCCGATCGGTGTGATTCCCTACGGGGACGGTTGCATCTGTTTCAGCATTCCCAACCTGCTGTACTTGCGTGACACCGACGGCGACGGCAAGTGTGACAAGCGAGAGGTGATACTCGGTCCGTTCGACACGACCCGCGACACGCACGGCATGATCAACTCACTGCGTGACGGCGGAGATGGCTGGATCTATGCATGCCACGGCTTCAACAACCAGAGCCAGGTTGCCGGTAGCGACGGACACGTCGTGACCATGCATTCAGGCAATACGTTTCGCTTTCGCCCCGACGGCAGCCGGATCGAACAGGTAACCCAAGGACAGGTCAATCCGTTCGGCATGACGGAGGACGATTGGGGCTATCGTTACTCGGCCGATTGTCATAGCAAGCCGATCACGCAGCTCATTTTTGGTGCCTGCTATCCAAGTTTCGGACGGCCGGACGATGGACTCGGCTTCCTACCACCGATGGTCGAACATCTTCATGGAAGCACAGCGATTTGCGGCATTCTCTATTACCCCAACGACAGCGATGTCGTGCCGCTGCGCGGGCAGATGATCAGTGGCAACGTGATGACCTCGCGATTGAATCGCAATCGTGTCGTTTACGAAGGGGCCACCGCAAAGGGAATCGAGCTTTCGGATTTCATGACCAGTGACGACCCCTGGTTTCGCCCGGTCGATCTGCGACTTGGTCCCGATGGCCATCTGTATGTCGCCGACTTTTACAACAAAATCATCGGGCACTACGAAGTGCCGCTCAACCATCCGGAACGTGACCGAACCAGCGGGCGCATTTGGCAGATCCGCTATCGCAGCCCGCAAGGAACCGACAATGTCGCAACCGTTGACTCGGTGGGCGACAATCAGGTGAATGTCTTCGATCCGAGCGTCAACGAACGTCGGCGTCTTGAAGCGTTACACCGCGGGTTCGTCTCGAATTCAATCGACGCCAACGCACTGCTCACTTTAACCTCGGATGGCTCCGACCACGTTCGCGTTGCCGCGATGAGACTCGCCAGCGAAGCGGTTGGACGCAAAGTCGATCAATCAGAGTCGCTGATTGACGCGGCCCGTCGTGGTCTCGATGACGTGAATCCTCATTGTGTGCAAGCATCCGCCGAACTTCTCGGACAACACGGCAACAGCGATGATGTCAGCGGCCTGCTTCACCGACTCGCGACCGTCCCCGATTCCGACCCGGTGCTGCGACAGACTTTTCGGATCGCGATTCGCAACCTGCTGCAGGAGGCGTCGAGCGACGACGCGATCTGGTCCACGGCTGCTGATGCTCAATTGGCATCGATCTTACTTGGATTGAAACGCCCCGAAATCTCCAGCATGCTACTGACTTATCTTTCCAGCCATCCGTCGGCACCCGATCGCGATGAGCTGCTGGCCCATGCCGCAAGGCACTCCGCATCTGGTTCGATTGATGATTGTGTCCGCGTCGCACGAACCATCACCGCCGGGGACGCGGCAAAGCAATTGGAACTGATCAACGTGCTGATTGAATCGCAAAACACGCGACCCGATCGGGTGGCGTCGTCACTGCGAACTTGGGCACTGGAACTGGTCGATCAAAAACTCTCTGCGATCGACGATGGCGAGCAAGTGTTGGGCTGGGCAACGCTCGATGGAGGCGACTGGCCCCCAGAATCCAGGCAATTGCGATCGGGAGCTTCGGCGTTGCTGGTCAGCAGCTTTGGTCGAGGCGAATCGTACACGGGGCGCCGCATCAGTGATCCATTCCCGGCTCCGAAACAGATTTCGTTTTGGTTAGCCGGCCACAACGGTCTTCCCGGCCAACCCGATCATGGCAAGAACCGCGTGCGACTGGTTCGTGTGGCTGACGGCGAGATCTTGCAGGAGGCCACGCCGCCTCGCAATGACACAGCACGCCGAGTCCGATGGAATACCGAATCGCTGCAAGGTGCGGCGGTCCGCATCGAATGCATTGACGGCGATCAAGCTGGATCCTACGCCTGGCTTGCGCTCGGTGGCTTCGAACCCAACTGGCTGGATGAATCGGATCGCGCCGAGTCACTGACCGATGCGCTGAGTCTGATCCGACGATTGGGTCTAAAAGAAAAGGAACGGGGCTTACGTGGCCTCCTCGACGAAGGACAGCTCGCGCAGAGCCTCCGTCTGCAAGTTGCCCAGACCATCGCCGACCTGCGAAACCAAAAATCGGCTGAACTGCTACTGCGTTTCTGCCAAAGTTCCGGAGCTCCCAAGGATCTGGTCGACGCGGCGATTGACGCAACCCTTGGAGACGATCCCGAAGCGCTCCTGGAACCGACCAAAGTGCTCTGCAAGCGACTCTCGCTCAACGAGCAGGTGCAACTTGCCACCGAATGGGCCAAGAGCGGCGCGGACATCGGCATGCTGCTCAACCTCACGCAATGGGGATGGCTCAGTCCGAGTGTCCTTATCAGCGGCGACGCGGCGCAGGCGATCGAGCCACGACTTTCGGATTCCCAACAAGAGCTGTTGCGTTCCTTGACAGCTGACCTGAACGTCGATGCGAAGCAGATCCAGCTGCTCGAGCAACTTCAAGCCTCGATCACGCGCGACGGTGCGGACACGGCGCACGGGCAAGCGTTATACACCAAGCACTGTGCAAACTGTCATCAGCTACGTGGCCAAGGGGCCGTGGTGGGTCCGCAACTCGATGGCGCGGCAACACGCAGTATCGAACGCTTGCTGGAAGACGTCGTGACCCCCGACCGCAATGTCGATCACGCCTTTCGCACCACAAGCTTTTTAATGGATGACGGCCGCGTGGTGTCAGGATTGATCACCGCCGAGTCCGCCGCCGAGATCATCGTCGTCGAACCGACTGGCAAACCGGTCACGTTGAATGTGGAGGAGATCGAACAGCGACGCGAGGCCGGTCGGTCGCTGATGCCCAGCAACATGGGTGAACTGCTGTCCGCCGACGAGCTCCGAGACCTGATTCACTTCGTGAAAGGGCAATGAGCCCAGTAACAATCACCTTGGCCGTTTTTGTGAACCTCAGGCGCTAGCCGTGGGCCATCGGTGGATCGCAGGTGCATTTGCAATGCCCACGGCTAGCGCCTGAGGTTCTCTTCGTGAAAGGGCAATGAGCCCAGTAACAATCACCTTGGCCGTTTTTGTGAACCTCAGGCGCTAGCCGTGGGCCAACGGTGGATCGCAGGTGCATTTGCAATGCCCACGGCTAGCGCCTGAGGTTCACAAGCAAGTGGACTTGATGGGAAAAGGCTAACGCACCTCCTCCAAGACCTGAATCACTCTTTGCAGGTCGGGTGGAATGGGTGCCTCGAATGTCATTTCGCGACCGGTCTGCGGATTGACGAACGTCAACGCACGGGCGTGAAGTGCCTGGCGATCGAGCCAGGCAGGGTCGCCGTCGCGCCGCGATTGGCCTCGTAACACCGACTCAGTGATCTCGCTATGACCGGCGTAGAGTCGGTCGCATAGAATCGGACAGCCGATGTGAGCCAGATGCACGCGGATCTGATGAGTGCGTCCGGTCTTGGGTCGCAAACGCAATTGGGTGAAGCGACCGTGCCGGGCGATCACTTCGAAGAAAGTCGATGCCGGCCGACTGGTGACGTGGCCATCACGAATTGCCATCTTGTCCCGTTGATACGGGTGACGGCCAATCGGTGCCTCGATCACGTCTCGATCACGATCGATGCGTCCCGCAGCGATGGCAAAGTATTCCTTCTGCACTTCACGGTCGTGGAACTGTTGCCCCAGTCGAATGTGGACTGCATTGGTCTTGGCGATCACGATCACGCCACTGGTGTCTCGATCAAGGCGATGCACAATCCCAGGTCGCGTCGGTCCGCCGATATCGGACAGAGACTGAAACCGGAACGCCAGCGCACTGGTCAGGGTTCCCGTCCAATTGCCACGGGCCGGATGGACCACCATTCCCGCAGGCTTGTTGACCACGACCAACCCATCATCCTCGTAGAGAATATCGAGTGGGATGTTCTCAGGAATCGTTTCGTCGGATGGCAGCGGAGGCACCCGAAAGCGGACCCGTTGGCCAGCCTGCAATTTGAAACTTGGTCGTACGATCCGACCATTGACTTCGGCACCATCGTTTTGAACGGCGTTGCGAATCTGAGTTCGGCTGTAACCGTCACAGCTCTGCGTCAGAAATAAATCGATGCGCAGGTTGTCCGCTGACTCGGGCACCACAAAATCACGATAGACCTCTTCGCCCGGAATGAACTCCGGGTCGTCAGAGACCAAATCATCCGAATCCAGGTCGTCCGGCTCGACATCACTCAGGTCGTTTGCGATAGCAGTTACCTTTGACAAAGCCGAGACTACTGCTCAACACGATCCTCGTCGGCGCCGGGATCGGTCGTTGGCTCCTCGGGGGCTTCTGCCGAAGGCTCAGCCGCGGCCGGCGGCTCCTCACTCGGCGTGGACTCGGCTTTGGAAGGAGCGGCCGGATCGACATTCTCGGGCAAGACGATTTCGGTCGCCCCTTCGGTCGTCGCCCCTTCGGTCGTCGCCTCTTCAGTCGTCGCCTCTTCAGTCGTCGTCGTCGGCGCGACACCATCCTCAGGAAGTCCGATTCCCCCTTCCAGATCGCGTGGTGCGCCTCCCGGTTCGGTGCCGAGATTCAGCGGTGGAAGACTAAAGTCAGGCAGTCCCGGCAAGGCATCGCTACCGGGGAGCTTGGGCGGCAACGAAGGATCGGCTGGTGAGAAATCCTGGTCAGCAAACCAGCTGACGAACGCTTTCGTTTCGGGCTTGGAAAGCACCTCGATTCTTTCCTGGGCCTTCTTTCTCATCGCCTCGGATTCATCGATTTGAATAACCTTTTCGTACTCCGCAATCGCTTCATCGAGGTTGCCCAATGCTTCCGAGGCAAGGGCAATGCCGTACTGGCCACGCGACTTCAAGAGACGGTCTTTGCTCCCCGTAATCGCGGAAAGCAGCGCCTGCTTGGCATCGCCCAGCAATTGCTCGGCTTCTTCACGGTCGCTGTACAGTCGCTGGATCCCCTGAGACAGCAATAGCTGGCCTTGGTAGAGACGAGCCCAATCGCCCGCAACGGTATCGGGATAGCTGTTGCTGACGGTCATCAAGACTTCGGCATCTTGAGTCTGCGAAGCCTGAATCAGCTGCAGTGTCGCCTCGCTGCGTTGGCCCATCTGCTCAGAGCGATAAAAGCCGTAGATAATCGCTCCCACAATCAGAAGGCCGACAGCGATCGCGATGAGTTTCGAATAGGGCTCAATCGCCTTGTTGATCTTGTTCAGGTAGACCGCCAGGTCGTTTTGCTGAAGTTCGTGACGTCGTTCGCTGTTCATGAGCAGAATGAGGGGGGGAAAGGCTCGAGGGAAAGCCGGAAGTATAGAAATACCATGCATTTAGCGTCAATAGCCAGCGTGGCGGTCGCAGTTGCAGTATAGAAACCGAGTGCGAATGCTTTGCGGCGGATCGAGGCATCCACCCGATTCGCCCAATCGAGGTGGTACGGCATCGCGGCCTGCTGCGTCGCTCGCATCCACGGCGAACCACTTAGGGGGGGTGCAAATCACAGCCGGATGGCGTCCATTTGATCGGCGCAGACTGGGCAGCTAGCATGCGAATTCACCCTCTGAGTCTGCAGTCTTCTCCCCTCCCCGAGCGACCTGATGCGGCGCAAGAAGCGACGATGGATTCGCAACGACAAACAATCGCATCGTCGACTTCTATTTGAGTCGCTGGAAACACGCAAAGTCCTGACGGGAGGCATCGCAGGTTCAGTCTTTATCGATGCTGACCAGGATGGCATTCGCGACGCCACCGACACCGGCGCTGTACCCATTGGTGATGTCGGTACCGGCGCCATCGTGGTGCGATCGGAAACGATTCTCGTCGACTCCATCGATCCGGTGGTCGCGGCCATCGTCCCACAACCCATCGTGCCGGCCGGGTCGACCAGCATTGAGTTCTATGTCTCTTTTTCGGAAGCAGTCACGGGTGTTGACCCATCGGACTTTTCCACCACCGACGGAGGCACGACAACCAGCGTGGTGAGTGCTGTCAGCGGAAGCGGGCGCACGTACCGAGTCACCGTCGACCTGGCTGGTGGCGACGGCACCACTGCCCTGAATCTCGTTGACGACGATTCGATCACCGATTTGGCTGGCAATCCGCTCGCTGGGACGGGAACAGGCGGCGCTGCGGACGGCAGCTTTGTCGGCGATCCTTATCACTTCGCGCCGCCCCAGTTGAGCGGAACGATCTGGTACGACGATGACGGTGATGGGCTGCGCGATCCCGGTGAAGCCGGTGTAGCCGGCCAGATCGTCTACGCCGATTTGAATGACAATGGAGCGTTCGACGATGGCGAACCATCAACGTCCACCCTGGCCGACGATCCAGGAACGGTCGGAGTCGATGAAACCGGCGACTACGTGATCGACGGCCTGACGCCCAATACGGACTACAAGATCCGCACCGACGTGATGACCGGTTGGGAGCAGACGTTCCCGCGATCGTATCCGCAAGACGATTCCTCGCTGACCTATCTCAATTCGCTGTCAGCGGGGGTGACTCCCGACCGAAGTCTCGACCGAGTCGGTAGCATCCTGGTCGGCGCCGACGGCAACCACATCTACACAACGTCGCTGAATTATCACCAGCTGACCCTGTTTGAGCGGAATGCGACAAACGGGACGTTCACCAAGACCCAAGAGCTGCGCGCGGGGATGGCGAATCTCTCAAACATGTACACGCCGACGGACTTTGCGATCACGCCGGATGGCAGGTTTGGCTACCTCACCGCCGCGAACAATGACTTGCTGTTCGCCTTTTCGCGAGATCCCATCACGGGCCAACTTTCATATCTGGCGCACTTCGAAAATGGCGTCGGAGAATTCACTGGATTGGACAACCCCGCGGCGGTCGAGGTATCGCCAGACGGTCAAACGTTGTACGTGATCGCGTCCAATTCGCATGCCCTGACGACCTACTCGATTGACGTGGCCACCGGACTGCTGAGTCCTCGGCAAACGTTCTACAAGGGTGTTCACGGGGTGACGGCCATGACTTCACCTCAATCCTTGCTGGTCACGCCGGATGGGCTCCAGGTCGTCGTTTCAGCCGTCTCTGATAGTTCCCTGACAATCTTTGACGTGGACCCGGGGACTGGTCTGCTATCGCTCCGCGAAACAATCGGCAGCGTGGTATACGGCTATCACTCGACCGTTTCGCCGGATGGTCGTTTTGTCTACCTGGCGGAGCGATACTCGACGGAGCTGGAAGTCTTTTCTCGAGAGGCAATCTCGGGTGCCTGGACGCGATTGCCGGCGATTAGCACCGGAGTCACGCGATTAGCGGAGGTCGCAATCAGCCCCGACGGTCGTTCACTCTACGTCGCCGACGAAACGAGCGGCGCGGTCAAGGCGTTTGATCGCGACCCGTCGACCGGCTCATTGACCGAAGTCCAGACGCTCAGCGATGTCGCGCCGCATGATCTGCTCGGCGGTGCCTGGAACGTGACCGTGACTCCCGATGGACGTCATGTGTTGGTCGGCGCTCAGAACGACGATGCGTTGACAACGTTCGCCAGGTTGACGTCGCCTGGCATGGCCACGCCGCATGCCGTCACGACCACTTACCAACAGACGGCGTCCGTCAACTTCGGTCTGACGATCGATTATCCCAAGGTCGTTTCGCTGACAACAACCGAAACCAGCCCAAGCAATTCATCATCGATCGACTTTCAACTTTCCTTCACCGAGGCCGTGTCCGGTCTCGACGCCACCGACTTTCAATTTGCCGCGACCACGCTGACTGGCCCGGCGGTCGCGAACATGAGCGGCGGACCGGTCGATTACACGGTGACGGTCGATCCAGGGCCCGGACAGGGAACCCTGCAATTGTTTTTGATCGACAATGGCACGATCGTCGATACAACCTCCGATCCGCTTTACGGTCCCGGCAATGCGGGTACCGTCGCACAAAGTGCGGTCGTCGATGTCGATCTGCTGCCGCCCAGCGTCGTGTCGATCACTCCGATTGGCAATCCGATCACGCAGGCCACCACGTTGACATTCTCTGCGGAGTTTTCCGAGACCGTCAGCGGTGTCGACTTGACCGACTTTCAGCCGCATGTGCCAACGGGGTCCGGCATTGTTGGCGCTGCGATCACGAATGTGGAGTTGACCACTCCCGGCGTCAACGATCGCCTTTATACGGTGACGCTGACCTATACCAGCGGCGAGGGAACCGTCGGTGTGTCGCTGATCGATGACGACTCGATTCTCGACAGCGTTCTCTTCCCACTTGGTGGCGTCGGCGCTGGCAACGGCGATTTCGTTTCCGAACTTTTTGACGTCGCCTTCACCGGAAGGATCGCCGGTCGATTCGTCGAGGACTTCGATCTCGATGGCTACGCGGATCTCGGTGAACCGGGAGTCCCGGGAGCAACGGTGTTTGTCGACACCAACGAAAACGGCATGTTGGACGATGGCGAGCCACAGGCGATTTCCGTCGTGGACGATCCGGCAACGACGACGATCGACGAATCGGGAAACTATTTCATTTCCGGTATCATCCCGGGAGACTACGCGATCGTTGTGCTGCCTCCGCCCGGCTGGACACTCACGAATCCAGCTTCGCGTGCAGCGGCCAGTGGCGACCTGACGCTGGTGGAAGTCTTCAAGGACGGTACCAACGGCACCAACTACTTGGACGAAGCCGCGGGGGTGACCGAAAGCCCCGACAGCAATTTCCTGTATGTCGCGTCCTATAACGACGATTCCGTGACTGTCTTTGCGCGTGACGCCGTCAGCGGACAACTCACGCTCGTGCAGCAGGTGGTCAATGGCGTCGACGGCGTCGCCGGTTTGCTCGGTGCGCAGTCGATCGCAATTTCCGAGGACGGCAAACATCTCTACGTCGCTTCAGCCCTCGATGACGCACTCGTGATATTTGAGCGGGACATCGCCAGCGGTCAGCTAACGTACCTGGGACACTTGAAAGATGGGCTCAATGGCGTCGACGGGCTGAATGAAGCGGTCTCCATTCAGATCAGCGCCGACGGTGGCCAAGTGTATGTCGCGGCAATCACAGATAGCTCTCTCGCGGTATTCACGCGAGATGCCTCGACGGGCCTCTTGTCGTTTGCACAGAAACTGACCACGAACACGTTGGGCGCGTTCGCGGTCGAATTGAGCCCGGACCAGCGACACGTTTATGCGTCCGCGTTTAATTCGCATGCGATCACGGTTTACGACCGAGATCTTTTGACCGGTCTGCTTGCCCTGAGGCAGACGATACGTGAATCCGACGCAGGTGTGAGCGGGCTGAACGCCGCGTCTGGGATCTCCATGAGTCCAGATGGCAAGAACCTGTATGTCGCCGGCTACGCCAGCCAAGGCGTCGCAGTCTTGGATCGAGACCTTGTCACTGGCGAGTTAGCGTTCAACCAATTCATTCCCGATCCCTTCACCGTCTCCAATCCTTATCCCATCTCAATCGTGGTTAGCCCCGACGGCCATCAAGTTGTCGTGATGTTCGAGGTCTACGATGCGATTGCCGTCTACGATCGCAATCCATCCAATGGGCAATTGACACTGAACGAAACCCATCGAGACGGTTTTGGAGGGATCGATGGACTCAACGGAGCCTGGGACGCGGAATACTCACGCGACAATCGATTCCTGTATGTCGTGGGGGCCTATGACGATGCGTTGGTTGTCTTTGACCGGGACGTTGGACCGCTCAGTCCGTCAACGGTTCACGCCAGCATCGCCATTGGCACGACAACGCTCGGCGCCTTCACTGGTGTCAACGATATCCCGACGATCGAGTCGGTCCGGTACCTTGGCCCCAGGCCGATCGAAACGACCTCGATCGATGTGGTCATCACCTTCAGCGAGCCGGTGATCGGATTCGACATCAACGACCTGGCTCTCGGCGGCACGCTCAGCGGCGCATCGATCACGAACCTGGACGGCGGTGGAGACTCTTACACGGCGACGGTCGCGATTCCGGATGACCAAGGCACGCTCGTGGTCACGCTCAACAATGACGGCTCGATCACCGATGGCGAAGGGCAACCCCTTTCCGGCTCGGCCGTCTCACTCGGTCCGCTTGACGTTGATCGCAAGGACCCGGAGGTGATCTCGATCGTCCCAACGGTCGCCGGCCCAATTTCGGACTACTACATCGATTTCATCGTCGACTTCAACGAGCCGGTGACCGGCGTGGTGAAGGAACAATTCACGTTGATCGGCACCGCAACGCAAGCAGGCGTGTGGAGCGTGAACGCTTCGTCGACAATTCCCGGACGCTATTTCGTTGAGGTTCGCTTTGGCCCCGAATTGACCTCCACGATCGGGCTGAAGTTCAACGATGACGACACCGTGACCGACGACGTGGGCCGTGTGGTTGGTGGCGTTGGGATCGGCAATGGGGACTTCTCCAGCGAACTGGTCCAGATTGACCGCGACACGGAAATCTATGGCACGGTCTGGGATGACCTCGACGGAGACTCCCTCCTCGACGACGGCGAACCCAGGATTGTCGGTGCCACCGTCTATCTTGACCTCGACGGGAACGGCCTGCTTGATTCGTCGACCGAACCCTTTCAGTTAACGGCCCCTGACGACTTGCTCACGGGCGACAACGAGGCGGGAACTTACGGCTTCACGGGGCTTGGCTTCAATGCAACCTACACGGTCCGCGTGATCAATAACGACGCCGATGTGCAACAAACCGATCCCGCGAAAGGACGTTTGTTCTATGAAGAATACTTCGGCGCCAATACCAACCTCGGCTACGACGAACGGATCATGTTGATGTCGAGCGATGACCGCTTCCTATACGTCATCGACACCGACGACGAAACGCTGAGCGTCTACGAAATCTCGGCGGATCAGTCCGAACAACTGCTTGTCCAAGTACTCCGTCAGGGGGTCGACGGCGTCAACGGAATCTTTGATCCCCGCTCGCTCGCTCTTTCTCCTGACGAAAACCAACTCTACACCGTCGGCTACGACGGCGATCATGTTGGTGTCTTCAGCCGCGATGCGGCGACCGGCTTGCTGACCTTCCAGCAAGTTCTCGCAAGCAGTGTTGGTGGCGTTGCCGGCGTCTATGAACCGACGATGGTGATCGTCAGCCCCGACGGCAAGTATGTCTATGCAGGGAGTGACACGATCGGTGTGTTCGCGCGGGATCCAGTAACCGGCCTACTGACCTACCAAACCATCATCGGTGACCGCTCGACGATCGCGTTCCGTGAAGCGGAGTTCAGCAGCGACGGAAACTTCCTGTACGTTGCCCGAAACGGTGTCGCCCTGAACGTCTATCAGATCGACACGGCGACCGGCGTTCCCGCGTTGATCGAGACCGTCGCCTGGTGCTGTGGCATCTACCCGCAGCAAGGGGATCATTCGATTGCGCTGTCAAACGACGATCGCTTTCTCTATTCGGTCTCCGAGGACCTCAACGCATTGTTGGTCTACCAACGTGATCCGACGACAGGGATGCTTAGCGAGGCTCAGCGCGTCGATAACTCCGACATCATCCATGGTGCGCTCAACCGCCCCATGTCGCTCGAACTGAGCCATGACGGCACCATTCTGTACGTATCGGGATTCTACGATGCGACACTCGCCCTGTTCGACATTGATCCCGTCACCGGTTTCGCGTCGATCCTGGAAGCCTCCTCTCGCTACGAGTATCCCTATCACGGTGGTGGAAACGGAATCGTCGAAACGAGCGATGGCAAGTCTGTATTCCTGTCCGCTCGCAGCTCTCCTTTCATCAACCTTTACCGCCATTCGTCCGGCTTGCGTGTTGCCGACACGTACGACCTTCGGGGTATGCCAGGCGTCGTCTATTCGGGCGCTGACTTTGGGTTCCACGATCTTCCCCCAGCGGTGGTGGACATCGCTGCAGCCGTACGGAATCGCGAATCGCTAGCGACGGCCGACCTCGTCGTCACCTTCAGTGAACCGGTCACTGGCGTCGACACGTCGGACTTCGTCCTGAATGTGTTGGGTCTGACCGGTGCTTCGGTGCAAAGTGTTTCGGGGATGGGGACCGAGTACACGGTAACCGTGAACACGGGAACGATCGACAATGGCCTCACCGAAGGCCCAACTGACCTTGCGCATCGCCGACGACAACACGATCATCGACAACTCAGGAGATCCACTCGGCGGGCCGGCCGCGATTGACCCACTGTCCTATCCGAGCGAAACGATTATGGTTGAGCGGACGTCACCGATCATCCAATCGATCAAGCGACTTGATCCAGAAAAGTCGGCCTACACGCTGGTGGACTATTCGATTCAGTTCAGCGAAACCGTCGTCAATGTGGATGCCAGCGATTTCGATATCCTCGCGCCCGGGTTGACCGGCGTGACCATTTCGACGGTTTCTGGATTCTCAGTCATCAACTTGCAAGTCGCAACGGGAACCGGCAGTGGCGAGATTCACTTGCAGCTTCGACCGGACCATGACATCACCGATATCGCCGGCAATCCACTGGCGATCGATGGATTCTCCACTGCTGAACCAAGTCAAACGGTTTACCTGATCGAACGGGGACCCACCGTCAGCATCGCTGGTGTCAAGTTCGATGATGTCAATGGCAACGGCGTTCAGGACACTGGCGAACCGGGATTACCAGGCTGGACCATCTTCCTCGACCAGAATGACAACGGGTTGCTCGATACGGGAGAGCCTAGCCAGGTCACCGCTGCGGATGGCAGCTACGCCTTTACCGATCTCTATTCGGGCAGCTATGACGTTGCCGAGGTGTTTCAAGACGGATGGCAGCAGACGTTGCCTGGCCGCGGTGGGCGCGACCTCCTACGTGTGAGTGAGGCCGAAAATGGTGGCGACGCCGCTCAAGGTGCTTCCACACCGTCGCTCAGCGGTGACGGAAACCTGGTTGCCTTTCTCTCGACCAGCACCGATCTGGTCACTGGATCGGGTGGCTCGCAAAACATCTTCGTGCGCAATCGCCAAACCGGTGTCACGACCCTGATCACGGACGCCTTCGATGGTGGACCGGCGAACGGCAATTCTTACGATCCGGTGCTCAGTGCCAACGGACAATACGTTGTCTTTGTCTCGGCGGCCAGCAATCTCGTCGAAGATGACACGAACAACAAGGAAGATGTCTTCCTGCACGAACTGGCCACTGGCATCACGGAGCGATTGAGCGAAGCGGCGGACGGGACCGGCGGGAACGAGCATTCGAATTCTCGCCCGGACATCAGTGCCGATGGTCGCTTCGTCGCATTCAGCTCGGGTGCCTCCAACCTTGTCGCGAACGACGACAACAACAACGTCGATGTCTTCCTTCTCGATCGACAGCAAGGAACGATTGAGATCGTATCGGTCTCGAACTGCAGCCTTCCCACAACCAGGAAATGGCCCCTCCACCAACCCGTCGATCAGCGACAATGGTCGTTACGTTGCGTTCCTCACCAACGCGACGAACCTGGGTTCCATCAGCAACACCTCCGGTCCGCAGGTGATGATCCGCGATCGCGCGAACAAGTCGACGCTTTACGTTTCCTCACCGACCACCAACGGTTCGACTCCGGGCAACTCTCACTCTGGAGCGCCGGAGATCAGCGGCGACGGACGGATCATCACGTACTGGTCCGCGTCGTCAAACATCGTCTCGGGCGATACCGTCAATACTCAGGACCTGTATTGGTACGCCGTCGTCGGCAAACGAAACTATCTTGTTTACGACAGCCTGCAAGACGGTCCTCCGGCATCGACGATTTTCCCCAGAGCGGACATCAGCGACGATGGCCGCTTCATCACCTTCGCATCCACCTCTAGGCGATCTGGTCGCAGGCGATACGAACTTCCGTCGAGACGTATTCGTTTACGATCTGACAAACGAGACGATGGAACTCGTATCGGCCAATTCGGATGGCTTCGCCGGCGACCAAGATTCCAACGCGGTGGCGATCAGCGGCGACGGAACCGTGGTCGCATTTGACTCGGCTGCGACGCAACTTGTGCCTTACGACCTGAACGCCGCTGACGATGTCTTTGTCGCGGAATTGAGCAACTCGTTCACGCCGTTCCGCTATCGATTGACGGCAGCAATCAATCAATCCTCCACCAACATTGACTTCGGCAACTGGAATTCCACTGGAACCATCGCCGGCAGCCTTTGGCAAGACACCAACCGGGACGGCATTCGCCAAGCCAATGAACCGCCCATCGTCGGACGCGATGTCTTCTTGGATGTGAATCAAAATGGAGTGTTTGATTCTCCTGACCTGCTGACGACGAGTGACGCGGAGGGAAGATACGAGTTCACCGGACTTCCCGCTGGCATCTATGAATCCATTGAGGTGTTGCCCCTTGATTGGATGCAGACAAGTCCGCTTGTTGGAACGAACACGCCCACGAATCTTGGTCTCGACCTGAACCACACGATCGATTTCGAAGAATTGACCAGCGGTGCAACCATCGATGACTACGAAAGCGGCGCGTTTGTCTTTGGAACCGACGCACCGTCATCGCTGAAGTGGTCGGTATCGGGATCGAACAACCAAACGCTCGTCGCTCTCGATTCGAATGCGCTCGTCTATCTGACCAGGAAGGACGGAGAGTCGTTCGACGTCGACTCGATCACCATTGGCCACGGCAACAATACACGAGGCTTTGACGTCACTCTGATCGGCTGGAGACGATTCGGAGACCCTGTGTCTCAAACGCTCACGACGTTTGCAGGGGGTACTGTGCTTCCGGTTGGCTTCGAAGACATCCATTCCTTGACACTTCAACCTCAAAGTGGCGACCCTTTCTTTCAGTTTGACGACATCGTCGTCCGCTATGACGAGTGGTCGCGAACCGATCTCGATTTCGGCAGCATGATCCAGCCTGGAGTGATCGAAGGCGTACTCTGGAGCGACGCCAACTCGGATGGAATCATCGACGCCAGCGAAGATCGGCTCGCCAACCGCACGGTATTCTTCGACTTGAATGACGATGGCTTTCACCAGGTCGATGAGCCGTTCACGATCTCGGACGGACTCGGTCAATACAGTTTTTCGGATCTCGAACCAGCTGATTACAAAGTCAGTGCACGATTACCAGCCGGATGGGTGCCGACCGTTCCTGGCGGTACCGCGATTGTGACCGTCGCCCCGGGAAACACCACGACGCAAAATTTTGGCTCGCGTCCTCTACCCTCATCGATCGCCGGCGTTGTCTGGATGGACGACGACTTGGACGGAGTACGCGACCCCGGTGAATTGGGCGTTTCCGGTGTCACGGTCTATCTGGATCAAAACGACAATGGCATTCTGGACGAATCCGAGATCTCAACCACGAGTCTCACCGACGATTCCGGTACGACAACGATTGATGAAACGGGCCAGTACCTCTTCGACAACCTGCTACCCGGCGACTACATCGTTCGGCAAATCATCCCCGGTGGCTATGAGCAAACCGCACCCGATGTTGTGGTTGCCTTGAACGTTGCCGAACGAACGTTGACCGACTTCGTTTACAACGGCTTCCAGCACCATCCCGATGACGACATTCGAATCAGCGCCGACGGCCGGTATCTCGTGTTCGCAACCGGCAAGCAGATGGTCCCGGCCGACACGAACCAACGGCGGGATATCTACCTGGTCGATCGCGAGACCCAGGCGATTGAGCTGATCTCGGTCAACACGGCCGGTGCTCTCGGAAACGCCAATCATTTTGAACCCGATGTCAGCGCCGACGGACGCTTCGTGATCTTCCGCTCAGGCTCGACCAACCTCGATCCAGCCGATACCGGAGGCAGCCACGACCTTTACATTCGTGACCGTCAGCTTGGAACCACGGCGCTGCTGACCAAAGGAACAAACGGTGGACCGGCGGGCGGCCATACCGCCGACGGATTGATCAGTCCCGACGGCCAACGAGTCAGCTTCTACTCGCTCGGCAGCAACCTGATTGCCGGCGACACCAATGGCTTGTATGACACCTTCGTGCTCGACCGGTCGAGCGGCGAGTTTGAGCGAGCCAGCGTGAACGAGTTGGGCGGGCAGGTGACCGACGGCAACTCTTGGGGCGCCGACACGTCGTCAGATGGCCGCTACATCGTGTTCGCGTCGATTTCCGATCAGATTCTGGCCAGCGACACCAACGGGTATTTGGACGTTTTCTGGCGCGACCTGGTCACCGGCGAAACTCGCTTGGTTTCAACGGCCACGGACGGGACTCAAGGCAATTTCTCGAGTGACAAACGCACCGTCAGCGACGATGGACGCTGGGTTGCCTTCGACTCGTACGCTTCGAACCTGACAAACGATCCGCATGCCGGTCCCGGGGAATCGTCGGAGGTCTACTTGAAGGACATGGTTACCGGGATCACAAAGCGGATCAGCCTGCCGGAGATCCCAAACGTCTATACCGGCGACAGTCGCCGCCCCGAGATGAGTGCGGACGGACGCTTCATCGTATTTGAATCGGATGGTTATCTTGTTGCGGGAGACACCAATCAGCGGCTCGACATTTATCTCTACGATCGACTCAACGATTCATTGCACCTTGTCAGTGCGGGGAATGATGGTTTCACCGGACGCGGGTTTAGCAACAATGCTGTGATCAGCGCCGACGGCACCACGATCGCGTTCACCACCACGTCCTCCAACGTCACCAGTGGCGATCCCATTGCCGAGCATGGCATTGCGATTGTTGAAGTCGAGCGATTGATTTCGTCTCATCAGGTGAGTCTTCCTGCCGACACCAACACGGTCGACAAGGACTTTGGGATTGGGATCACTTCGGGTTCGATCAGCGGCGTCGTCTTCAACGACCTTGATTCCAATGGCACACGCGAAGTCGGCGAAGCTGGCTTGAGCGGCTGGAACGTGTTTGTCGACGAGAACGAGAACGGGTTCTTCGATTTCGGTGAACCGATCACAACGACGCTTGCGGACGATCCGCAGACAAACGCTGTTGATGAGGCGGGAATGTTCGCCTTTCCCGAACTACCGTTTGGCGATTATCGATTCGTCATCCTCCCGAAAGCTGGTTACAACAGCACATCGCCGGCCAACGTCGCCGCCGTCTTGGCCGCCGGCACCACCGTCGTGAACATCGAATTTGCAGTGCACCAGGATCCGTCCAGCATCAGCGGCTTGCTTTGGAATGATGTCGATGGCAACGGCACGTTCGATGCGGGCGAAGAGCGACTTGTCGGTCGAACCGTCTTCCTGGACGAAAACAACAATCGAATTCTCGACGAGTCAGAGCGTTTCGTAACCACGTCCGCTGACGATCCCTCGACCACCGAGTTCAACGAGGCTGGCATTTACTTGTTCGACGACGTGATCGCCGGGCCACACACCGTGGCACAAGTCTTGCCACTCGGCTGGCGACAGACGACTCCGGGACCCGACAAATTTGACGTCGAATCGGTCTGGCTCACCGGCTACGTCGCCGGCCAAAACACAGGCACCAATCCCTATTTCGACTCAGCATCCAGCAACGATGGACGATTCATCGCTTTTACCACGACGAAATCGTTGCTTCCTCAGGATACCAATCCCCACAATGATCTCTACGTGATCGATCGAGACAGCGGAATTCTCGAACTCGCCTCGGTCGATAGCGATGAGAACATTGCAAACGGCGCCAACTTCAATCCGGCAATCAGCGACGACGGTCGTTTTGTCGTTTTTCGATCCCACGGTTCGAACCTCGTGAGCGACGATTCGAACAGCAATCCAGATATCTTTGTTCGGGACCGACTCAATGGGACAACCACGCTGATCAGTGGCGTCGACCCGTCGCTCGGCACCGGATCGGCGACAGGGAACAGTTGGAGCTACAACCCATCCATCAGCGGCGATGGACTGTTCATCACGTATTGGTCCGCATCCACGGATTTGGTTCCCGGCGATACCAACGGCGTATTCGATCTGTTCTTGCACGACGTCACACAGGCAACGACCGAGCGAATCAACCGATCGCCTTCGGGACAACAGGCCGTCGGAGGCCATACACACGAAAGCGAGCTAAGCAAAGATGGTCGGTTTGTTGTCTTTTGGAGCCGCGCAACCAATCTTGTCGACAACGACACCAACGGCATGGCGGATGTCTTCGTCCTGGACCGACTGCTGGGAACAACCGAGCGTGTCAGTACCTCGTCAACCGGCGAGCAGAGCGACGGTGAAAGCTTTCAGTCGTCGATCTCTGATGATGGTCGCTACGTCGTCTTCTATAGCCAAGCCAGCAATCTGGTCTCCGGCCCGGGAAACACCTTCAACCAGGTCTACATGAAGGATCGACTAACGGGCCAGACAACTTTGATCAGCAAGACAGCTGATGGATCAGCGGGCAACGTTGGCTCGGTCTGGCCGTCGATCAGCGGCGATGGGCATTGGATCGTCTTCCACTCCTTCGCCGCCGATCTGGTAGAGGGCGACACCAATGGATCGGCCGATGTTTTCGTCTACGATGTCCGCAACGGCGGCCTTACCTTGCTCAGCGTGGCCGACGGTGGTGGGGCATTGAATGGCGGGAGTGCCAATGGCGGGAGTGCCAATGGCCGGAGTGCCAATGGCCGGAGTGCCAATGGCCGGAGTGATTGGGCCAGGATTTCGGGCGACGGATCAACGGTAACGTTCAACTCCGTCGCCACGAACCTGACCTCCGCAACTCCAAGCGAAGGGGGTCTCTACGCAATCGACCTGCAAAACCTCGCTCCGGAAGGCGGGGCAAGATCGATCGTGGTGACAGCCGGACAGCCCTCAGCAAACCAGGACTTCGGCAGCCAGATCCACATGGATTTCGGCGACGCACCCGAATCCTACGGCACGACGCTCGCGAACGACGGCCCCCGGCACAACGTCGATCCTGGCGTCCGCCTGGGTGCCTCAGTGACGGGCGAAACCAACAGTGCCGCAGCCAACGGGCACGTCGACGATGACGGCGTGTCAATCAACGGCTCGCTTGTCCCAGGTTTGAACCACACCTTTGAAGTGAACGTATCGATCGCTGGTTCGCTCGCTGTTTGGATTGATTCCAACAGCGACGGTAGCTTCGATAACGCGACCGAACGAAGCGAGTTCGCGATTGGCTCAGCCGGTTTGCAGCAAATCAGTGTGCCGATACCTGCCGGCGCGGTCGAGGGAGAAACCTATGCGAGGTTCCGATTCAGTAGTCACGCTGCCAGCGTCGTGAATCCGACCGGCCCCGCCGTTGATGGGGAGGTCGAAGACTATCTGGTCAGGATCGCATCGGCGCCGAGAGTTGAACAGATTCTTGTCAACGGTGGCGATGCCCAACGATCTTCGGTTGACCAGATACGTGTCGTTTTCGATCGCGTCGTTGATCTAGCCACGGTGACCGGCGATCCGTTTACGCTTCGCAACAGCGGTACCGGGGAGATTCTGACGAAGGTCATGAACATCGACCATACGAGCGGCAGAACGATCGTCGACATTATGTTTGATCCGGCGGACTTGTCGGTCATGAGTAATGGCTCGCTGGTCGACGGTAACTACGAATTGGTGGTGCATGCCAACGGGGTTTCCGCATTCGGTGTCTCGCTGGACGGGGACGGCAACGGGACGCCCGGAGGCGATCGCACGTTCAACGCGGTCGATGGTTTCTTCCGCAAGTACGGTGACCACAGTGGCAACGGTGCGGTCGACCTGCTCGACTTCGCTGCGTTCCGAGGCACCTTTGGTAAGAGGTCCGGCGACGCAGGATACCTGGATGGTTTCGATTCCGACGGCAATGGATCGATCGACCTGCTCGACTTCGCCGCATTCCGCAAGAATTTCGGGTCTTAGCGCCGGGTCAATTCAAGTTGCCGTAGGGTGTGTCAAGTCGGCAATGCGAAATCTCGTGAGGGACGAAGTGTGACTTCTCCAAAGGGATCGATTCGCCGCACCGAAAGAGCTGCCGACGCCGACCCACCATGCCGCGCTCGATGCAAAGAATGGTCGACGGGGAGGTGGTGGATCGACGCAGGAAGTTCAATCTCGCTGCCCAACACACGCGTTTGTCCTACTCGCTCTTAAGGCAACGTGTCGCCAGTTTCATTCCTGCTTGACCCACCCTACATCGGGCTTGGAAAGAAGAGTCAGGCTAGAAAGCCTAACGTACAAATGCGCTAGTCTTCGTTGCCTCGGGTCAGGTGCCCGCTGCGGTTGATCGCGATCAGTAGCCACATCATCACGGTCATGCTTCCCACGATTCCCACCAGTCCGATCAGGCTGATGTCCTGCATCCCCATCACAATTCTTTGGTGAAAAAGCAACGGTGGCACCTTCATCGCCATCAATAGCGACGACCCAAGGAACACGGCGCTGGCCATCAACCCGAGCACGAGACGGTTGACCGTGGGGCCAATTCGCTGGTGTTCCAAAACCATCCTTACCTCGCCCCGACGAGCCTGGCGAAGCAGCGAAATCAGCTCATCAGGCGCCGCTTCCAGAAAATTTTCCGCCTCCAGATAGATCCGCCTGGCTTGTCGGAGCCTGCGCTGGGGGCTGAGCCGACGCACCATCGCGCGGCGCATGAAGCTGCGAACAATCTCCAGCGAATCAAAGCTGGCACCGAGTTCGCGCAGCGTCCCCTCGAGCGAGATCAACATCTTCAACAACAGCGCCGATTGATTGGGCAACGTGATCGCATGCCGATGCAACATATCGCTCAAGTCGTTGAGCGCGCCGGTCATATCGAATTCGCCAAGCCTTTGGCGGCCGTAAGTCCCAATGAATTCGGCGACATCGATTGCCAGCGAGGATTCATCGAGCGTCGGCGGCGCGTCACCGATCCGCTTGATCAGTCGCAGTCAAGCGATGTTGATCCCCAGCCGAAATCGCAACCAACATTTCCTCGAGCGTCTCACGCAGGTTTTCGTCGATTCGGCCAATCATCCCGAAATCGAGAATCCCAAGCCGCCCATTGTCCATCACGATCAAATTGCCGGGATGTGGATCGGCATGGAAAAGGGCCTCATCAAAGAGCATCGTCAAATAGGCGTCAGCGAGCGTTTCGGAAAGCTTTGCTTTGATCTGCTCTCTGGTGAGTAACCCTTCATCCGCCGGACGCGAGTGGGACGGAATCGACAGCTCCTTGGCGGCCGGGCCATCAATGGCTCCGGTTTCCAGATCTGTCTTTCTCTTCTGCGCATCCACTTCGCTTAGAAACGCCGGAAGCGTTTGTCCGACCAGTTCGTCCATCACCAAGACTCGCCTGGTGCAAAGCGAATTGATCGGATTGGGAATCACGATGTCCAAGCGTTTGTGGCCAAAGACTTCCACGAAGTGCTCGAGGTTTTGGCGTTCCCGACTGAAATCCAATTCGCGAGTGATCATGGGTGCCAATTGACGGACCATGTCCGCCGGTCGCCAGACGGCCAAGGCTTCGACACGTTCGGCAAGTTGGGCCAAACCAGCCAGCACCTCCATGTCTTGCCGCATTGTCTTCTCGATGTCGGCTCGCTGGACCTTGATGACAACGCGCGATCCGTCCTGGAGCACCGCGCGATGAACCTGGCCGATCGATGCGGTCGCCAGGGGACTGGGATCGATCGAGCGAAAATGGCGTTCGTAGTTGGGACCGAGTTCGCGGCGCAGGGTCGCTCTGACTTGCTCGATGTCATCGGGACGAACGTCGGCACGCAGCCGTTTGAGCTCCTCACCGAGTTTTGGCCCCACCAGGTCGGGTCGCGCCGCCAAAACTTGTCCCAGTTTGATGAAGGTCGGGCCCAAATCGGTCAGGGCCATCCGCACTCGCTCCTCGCGCGTGTATTGTGAGAGCGGGACGCCGCCACGATCCTTCAACGCGTCGCGGAATGGCAACCGAAATTGGGTCAGCCAGTCGGCCAACCCGTAGCGGCGAAGCACTGCGAGGATCTCACGCCACCGCTTGAGATTGCGGTAAAGTTGTGGGATCGCGGTGATTTTCATGACGGCCGGGACGAGAGAAGGAAACAGCTCGGACTTGGTCTATTGTGATTGGCACAGAAAGATTCGTGCCGATGCGCTCGATCTTTCCTGGGAGTTCTTTTAGGCCGGTGTGGATTCAACCCCTACTATTGACCCTGCAGTTGATGGCCGTTGCGGTTTTGATCGCTGCGTTGGTAGGGATTGTAGGGGCTTGGGGCGCGTCGATGCTGGAATCCAGCGGCCGCTTTGGACGGCTGGCGAGCCGTTGTTTCTTGGCCGCCATGGTGCTGACCATCGCGATCCCGATGATCTTGCACGCCGCCGCGTGGGAAGCGACCGCGGGCAAGTTTGGCTGGATGATCATGACGCAAACCGGTGCCCGCGCCGACGGCTCGTCTCCGTATGGGTTCTTCAGCGGCCTGGTCGCATGCGGCTGGATCCACGGGTTGGTCGGTGGCGCGCTGGTCGCCCTGGCGTGTTGGTACGGAACGGGAAATGTGGCGTCGGCGGTGATCGACCAGAGTCGTCTCGACTTTTCTCCGCTCGGCCAGTGGTGGCGAGTGCGACTTCCCATCGCGGCCCGTTGGTGGATCTCCGCTCTGGTCGCCACCGCGATGCTCGCCGCAACAGAAATGACGGTGGTTGATCTCTATGGGTATCGCACAATCGCCGACGAGTTCTACCTGCTCTACGCTGCGGACCCGTCGATTGCATCGGTGCTGATGACCTGCATCCTCCCCCTGACGATGATTTGCTCAGCGTTGGTCTGGTGGTCGATCTCGCGGCGAAGGATCACTGCTTCGCTGTCACCACGAGAAACAGTCAGTCGTCCGGGGGACCGACCAGCCGCAGCGTGGCGCATCGTCGCCTTGCTTGCCGCCGCGTCGGTAGCCTTGACGCTGGTGGTCGTACCGATGGTCGGACTGGTGGTGAAAGTCGGGCACGAAGTCGTGGTGCAGGATGATCGTGTTCTAGCGAGTTGGTCGGCGGCCGCCTGCTTCGATCGTATCTTGCAAGCGCCACACATCTTCGCAGACGAATACCGCTGGACCGCCGTGATTGCGGTCGCCACCGCCAGCGCGGCATTGCTGATCGCTTGGCCGCTAACGAGCCTGGCCCGCACGCGTCCAAGTTGGGAGAAAGCGCTCGACATCGGCACGATTGCAATGGTGATCCTCCCTGGACCGGTCGTGGCGATGACGGTGGTTAGCGTCTTTCAATGCAACGTCCCGGGCTTTCGGCTGCTCTATCAGCAGACGATCGTACCGACGGTCCTCGCCCTGCTGGCCCGTGGCATTCCGGTCGCCTACTGGGTGTTGCGGGCGGCCTATCGCGGGATGGAACGAAGCGTCCTGGACTCTGCGGCGATGGAAATGTCATGGCTGAAACGAATGTGGTCGATCGATCGTCCATTGCTGAAGCGGAATCTTGTGACGGCATTCATGGCCACGGCGATTGTCGCGTCGGGGGACGTGCCAGCAACCCTACCGGTGATTCCGCCGGGCGTCACCACGGTTGGAACCCGATTGTTTGGACTGCTGCACAGCGGTGCTCGTTATCAGGAAGCCGCCCTGGCCATCTGGTACGTCGCCGTGATCACTGCGATCTCGCTGTTCTTGCTCCGGCAGCACACTGCGGGGCGTATACTGAAGTGAGAGCCCCCTCTGCCTCCGCCCTCGTCAATAATAAAAAGTTCATGCCAAGGCTGGTGTTCGACTCCGCTCTGCTGATGCTTCTAGCCCTGATCGCTCGCCCCGTGATGGGGGTCGAGTCGATCAGCTTCCAGGACGATGACAAGGTCAAACACGACGTCGTCGGAGAAATCTTGGTGGAAGCTCAAGACGGCGGTGTGATGCTGCAGGCCGACGACGGTCAGATTTGGATGATTCAGCCTGAACAGGTGATCGATCGGCAGAGCAACGACAAAGCGTTCGTTCCGCTCGACTGCGACCAGATGGAGCAGCGATTGCTCGATGAGTTGAAAGACGGGTTCGCCATCTATCGCACACAGCACTACGTGATCGCTTACAACTGCAACGAAGAGTATGCAAAACAAGTCGGCGCGTTGTTCGAGCAACTGTATCGCGGCTTCTTTGCCTTCTGGAAAAACCAGCGTTGGGAGCTGCCTGAGCCCAGGTTTCCTCTGGTCGCCGTGGTGTTGCGTGATCATGACACCTTCCTCCAGCATTCCCGCGCCGAAATCGGTGACATGGCTGACAGTGTGATCGGCTATTACCACCTCTCAACCAATCGGATGACGACATTCAACGTGCCCAACTGGGAACGCAATGTCGCGACGATCATCCACGAGGCGACCCATCAGCTGGCTTACAACTGCGGTCTGCAGAAACGCTTTGCAGACAACCCGATGTGGGTCAGTGAGGGACTCGCCACCTTTTTTGAATCGCCCGACACGCGCAACCCGGGAAGATGGCGAAGCATCGGACGAGTCAACCAGGTCAACCTGATGCGTTGGCGACGCTATATCGGCAACCGCCCGGCTGAATCACTGGCCACGCTGCTGGCTGATGACACGCGGTACCGAAATACAGCTTCGACCTCCGACGCATACGCCGAGGGTTGGGCCCTGACGTACTTCTTGATCAAGACCCGACGTCCTGAGTACGTCGACTATCTCAAGTCGCTCAGCCAAGGAAAGCCGCTCGCCGAGCGGACGCAACGGGAGCGGATCGACATGTTCGAAAAGGCGATGAAGAAGACGCTGGTCGAGATCGACAAGGATTTCGTCGATTACATGCGACGCGTGCGGTGAGCAGTTGCCTTGGTCAACGACCGTAGGCCAGCCGCATACAAGCACGACGCGCAAGCGAGTGAGTTCTTCCCCGGAAGAGCCCGACACACTCGGCTTGCAGCGTGCGTGCTTGTATGCGGCTGACCTTACGTCAGCTTGATCCAGTCGGACTCATTCGTGACGCGCGTGTCCGTCTCGGAGAGACTGTGACAGATATTGGGCTCACTACTGTAGGTTCGCCTTTCCAAGGCGGACACCCGCAGCTTTGCTGCGTTTTTCTGGCGAGCCTCGGAGAGACTCGCCTACAGTAATGCACCGCGGTTTCAGTTTCGTTCACAGCCTGGGAGAGACGGACCTACCTTACTGATCTGCATAGACGCGTGTGCTGTCTTCTTTGGTCACCGGCACGGTGCTTTGCTCGCTGACGACAATGGCACGAACGATGTGGGTTCCCGGTGATACGCCACGGACTCGCAGGCTGTATTTCAGCTCCTCACCCGGTGCGAGCTGAGCTTTGGGTTGAAAGGCAACCAGTCCACGTCCATCGGTCCCGGCCTGGCCATCGGTGCTGACCAATTCCAATCCCTGAGGCAATTGCAATTGGACGCTGACGTTGCTGTCGGCCTTGGAACCGCTGTTGTTCACAACGATTTCGTAGGTCGTTTCCGCTCCGACTTCGATCGGGCCGCCCGCATTGCTAATCGCAAAGCTGAGTTCTGCAAAGCCCTCGACCGACATCGTGCGCTCGCTCTTGGCAGTCACTCCCAAATCGGCTCGAGCCTCAATCTTGATCGCTTGCTCACCAGCCTCGACCGGCAGGAGCGTCAGGGGCACCGATCCCTTTGCACCGGCTGGCAACTGCGCCAAGGACCAGTACACGGCGTGCCGCGTTGGATCGTACTGCCCTTCGTAGTCGGTGCTCACAAACGTGAAGCCGCGATCGAGTTGGACCGCAATCTCCACGTTGGTGGCGTCCGCCGTGCCATTGTTGGCAACGTTCAATTGATAGGTGGCTTGGCGTTCGAGGAATCGTTTTGACGGACCACTCAGTTCGACCTGCAATTCCGGTGCAACCACGTGGACCGTGACGGTGTGCTCCGCCGTCAGGCCATCGTCACCGGCAAGCCGAATCGTGTTTTGAATGATCCCCGGCGCGACCGCGCGCAACCGCAAGACCTGATTGCGAACTTCTCCCGGTGCAAGCGTTCCGAGTGCGTTGTCGAGTTGACGCCCCTTGGGATGCTCCAGCCCTTCCGGCACGTCCTCTTGCAGAGTCACACCCGTCGCGGCCCCACTACCAGGATTGGAAACTTCCAATTCGATTTCGAGTTGCTGCCCGATCAGCACGCCCTGCTCGGGAATCCGCTGAACGATTTTCAATTCTGGTCGCGTGCTGATCGTTCGCACCGAGGCAGCCGCTTCGAAGCTGACGCGCGCCACACTTCCAAGTTCCCCTTCTTGTTCTGGGATCAACTGCATCGTGATGGTGCGTTCGTCACCGGCGGGCATCGCACCAAGCTCCCACATCAACATGGTTCCTTGCTGAATCGGGCTCGGCGAGGCATCCACCAATCGCATGCCGGCGGGAACCCGATCGTGGACTTCCACATTCAGAGCTTCGACCGAACCAACATTTTGCACGTGCACCACGAAGGACGCTGGCTTGCCAACTTTCACCTCCGCCGGTGCCCGCTTTTGAATCACGATGCTAGGCGTTTGCACCCCTTCCAGACGGCGTTCGCCCGGCGAGTCCAACGTGCTGGACGGATCAATCGCGACGGCCGCACCAGGCTGTGCCATGGCGGCGGGCTGGTAACCGATTGGCAATCCGTCGATCGATCTTTGCGGGTCTTGAGGAAGACTCGCCATCCGGTCCGGAGCTGCGGCCAGGTTTGGCTGGCCATATCCGGTCGCTTGGCCATATCCGGCGGGGTCGCCATAGCCTGTGGGCTGACCAACACTACTAGCGGGAGCAAAGCCCTTGGGAGCTGGCGATCCACCTGGCGGTTCCGCAAAGTTCATCGGCGGCGCAGCCGCCTGAGGCGCCTCGGCAAACAACACGGAATCGCCATCGGCTTTCGAGTCGTACGCGAGCTCTGCGTCCATCGGGGGTGCGTCCATCGGGGGTGCGTCCATCGGGGGTGCGTCCTCTTCCAGCCGCAGTTCGTTGACGCCTTCGGGCGCACCACGCAGCAAGTTGGTGGGAACGTCGGAGCCGCCCGACGAAGCGGCAACAGCTGCTGCCGCACCAATCGCGGCACCAGTGCCAACGATGGCCGGCCCGGCTTTGAAAGTGTGTTCCTGATTGGCAGCTTCCAATGGTTCCGCGTCCGTGTGGACCTGTTCGGCGGGATAGAACTCCATCGAAGGCACGTCCGCCACGGTCAGTTCCGCGGGAGCATCACCGTTAAGTTGAGCGGAAGGACCTGACTCCAGGTCCAGATGGTTGCCGGAATGCACCGACTCGGCACCGGGAAACGTCATGGACATCGCCGGCGCGGCTGCAGCGACAGCCGGGGCCTGGCCGGGATCCGGCATCAGCCAGTCGGCGTTCGGCGGTCCATCGTCAGCGGCAACGTCCTCGTCGAACGACTCTGCTGGTACGCCAAGCGTCGCAGGCAACGGCCCACCAAATGACGGCATCTGTGGCGATTCATTCTCCGCCACCGGCTCGGTGTGCTGAACCAATTGCACGGAACCGGCGGGCTGGAACGTCGCGTCCAGGGAATGATCGGCAGCCGCACCCTGTTCTAGTTCGGTGGCAGGCTGGTGGAGCCACGAATCGTCACCGATGTCCGCGATCGGCGACGCCGGCGCGGCAAGCGAGGGCGTTTCCGCCGTCCACGAATCGGATTCGTCCTGTCGGTCTTTTTGGGCGAGTGCAGCCGCGTAGGCCCCGAACAAGATGGTTACGGCACCTGCGCCGAGTCGAACGCCAAACGATTTCATGGGTCGCATTCCTTTGCGAAAAAGTCGGCCAATTTCAGTGGCTGATTGTCTCGTTAGCAAATCACCCAGCCCAATGTGAAGAGCAAACCGCTGGGCGAAGTAACCGTACGTTAGGCTTTCTAGCCTGACCTCTTGGCACATGTCAGCCTGGAAAGGCCGACGTACGTTAGGCTTTCTAGCCTGACTTCCCAGCCACGGTCAGCCTGGAAATGCCGACGTGTTTGCTAGCTTCCCGGTCGCTTGCGCAATCAACTCATCCAGCCGTGCGCGTAACTGCTCCATCTGGTCGGCGCTGAGACTTTGCCCGATCAGGCTAGCAACGTGCAGGACCACGATTCCGACCAACCCAATGGGAATGAACAACAGGGCCCAGGGGGTATCGCCGAGAAACCACTGAACGTAGCCCCAGATGCTCGCGGCGAAGATCAGACAGGCCGTCACCAGGTAGATTGCCATGAACATCGTCCAGACTTCGGGCCGGGGCGAGAACCGGCAGAACAACTGCGAGCCATCCTCGACATCGCTCGCCTGAACATTCAGGTGGGGCGACCAGAACCTGCGCTGGTCCGGCGCGACCTTCAGGTCAACGCAGGAACCGGCGGAGCCCACCAGTTCCTTGAGCCCCATTTCCTTGACCGAATTGCGGATGCGCAACATCAGTTCGTCCGTGGGCACGGGAATGTCCACCGTGAATGCAGGCTGGACAGTGAAGAACTTCATCAAACGACCCCTCCGCCAAAATGCACTAGTGGTCCACGGAAATCGCCTCCGCGTACGCTAATTCACCGGTTCGACCATCGAAGTACTGAAAGATCACTTGCGGGTGAGGATAGGCGACGAGTCGCTTTCCTCCCAGTTTCTGAGGCATGTTGAACACGTTATTGACCTGAACCACGCAGAAATGCGGGTAGAGGCGTTCCAGTCGCGGCAGGTCGGGCAGGATGTAGCTGCTCCAGCGAATGTCGCACTCGCGTGGTCCGAACGTCCACTTGCCGGTTGCCGGTCGATCGCTTTCGTCGTCTCGCGGCACATGATTGACGCTGTTGTGCGGTCCGCAGCAGAACTCCCAGACGTTGTCGGTGACCTTGATGGCGAAACTGTTGTGGAGGTCACCGGTCATCACGAAGACCTTCTTGCCGAGCTTGTCCCAATTCTCGATCAACATTTCCCGCTCGTCGAAAAAGCCAGTCCAGGCTTCTTCCTTGTTGGCCGCGTCGGCCTCGAAGCCGCCGGCGCCGCTGTGCGGGATCATGAAGGGCACGGTTGAGATCACGAAGAAGAAGTCGGCGTCACTTTCGGCCATCGACCGCAACAACCAGTCCCGTTGTGGCTTGCCGATCATCGACACGCCAGGCTTGTCGCGTTGGGAAACGTCATGCATGTCGCGATCGCCACGCGTATCGATCAGATAGAACTCGCAGTTCGCCACTCGAAATTTGCCATAGCTGCGACGGCCAATCGAATAACTCAGGTTGTCATCATCGACTTTGGCAGCCATGTGCAACCGTAACGTATGCGGATCGACCACTTCGACGATGTCATAAACGTAAGAGTTCTTGTTGCCTTCATCGTTGTCGAACAACATGTCATTGACTCCCGCCTCTGCGGTACCCCAGTGAACGTGCAGGTTCAGCATTTCGTCGAGAGGCAATGCGGTGAAGTCGGCGTTCTGATCGACCAGCAGGTCGCTGCCTGCCTTCATCGCTCCCTTGCCAAAGTGGATGGCGTGATCATGCTCCATCGGATTGGCCCAGCCGAGATAGTCATGCCAGGCATAGGTTCCGATATCGCGAAAGACAGTGCGTCGATGTCGCTTGCCGGCTTCCGAGGATCCCCAGATGTCATTGACCAGTTCGTGATCGTCAAAGGTAAAGTAGCTGGGAACGTTGCGATGCCATTTCGCCAGATCGACGCCGCGACTGAGATACAGCTTGTAGTTCTCCCACACGCCCACCACGGTCGGCATGATCTGGACGGGAAGCGGATTCACTTCGAGCCCCTGAACCAAACGCCAAGCTTCGGCCGGATAATCGCGAAGCTCTTCGTACAGCCAGTCACCGTTCATCACGTGAAAGTGGACTTTTTCGGCCCAGTCGTGATTCAGATGTTCGTAGACGGTTTCACGATGACCGCCGCCGTGCAACGGGTTTTGATTGGCGCAGGAACCGATCTCGAAGCGAAAGTTGAACAGACCCTTGGGGTTGTAATCCGCGTTGAACGATTCTTCTTTGCTCGGCAGCGTTCGAAACGTGCCGGGCAAACCGTGCGGTCGACCGTTGACGAAGATCTGGTAGTAGTAACGCGTATCGGCCTTCAGCCCCGACAATTTGACCACGCCGGTGTTGTCATGCTCGATCGAGGTTGCGCCCGGCTGACTCGATCTGGTCGAGTTGATCAGGCTGCGTTCCGTAGTGAACCTCGAATTCCCCTTGATCGGATGTCCGTCCCCAAACTCGTACCGAGTCGCTCGTGACCATGCCCAACATGGGCCCATGGGTCAAACGAATCGGATCGCGAGCACCCTGCGCCGATACGACGCTCGCCTGCAGCTGGAAAAAGAGCATGGCCAAGGCGAGCGAGGAAATCGACAATCGGAAACACATAAAAGGAGGCTCGTCTCGAGGAGGATGATCATCGTTAACCTGCCTGGAAGTTTACTCGCTTCTCGCACCCCTCACCACTAATCAGGCTTGATTGATCCGCAGAGTCGATACCGCCGCCAGGGATTCCCTCTCAGGCACAGATTCTCAGTCAATCCTTGTGGCCTGGAGAAGGCCTGAGGGCTGATACCAGAATCACATGGTTACTCCTCCCTCGCATTGGGCCAACTTTCGGCCGTAAGGACATGATGTCAATGCGTGTAAACAGCCGAAGACGGCAGCACGAAAGATCAAGACGATCTCAACTGGATTCCCCCGGACGACTTGAGATCCGACAGCTCTTGGTCAATTACTACGTCGATACCCGCGGCCACCGACGCGGACGACTCACCTTCCAGGAATCGCTGCGGGCGATGGCAACCATGAACGTCATGCCAGCGCCTTCGTCGCCACCCTCCCTCACGTCACGCCCAGTCGATGCCCATGTCCGTGGCGTCAACGGGCGTGACGTGAACGACGAAGTGTCCAAGGCACCGAATACCGATTCGTTGACGTTTTCAAGTATCGCAGCAGCCTCCACAGCACTCCAAGACAATCTCCTCCATCTTGGATGCTGCTGCCTCGATACACTTGACGTTGACACCGCGAAACCGTCCTCTGGCGGTAGTCAAATCGTGATGGCGACGCCCACGCCAGCGTTTGTGAACGCCCTGGTTGTCGGCGAAACGATTTCACATGAGTCTTCGTCGTTCATGGTGGCAACGGGGATCATGCCGATGCAGGCAGGTACGGCTACCCAAACGTCTCATGATGAATCGATCTCATTGGTTCCGCACATCAACTCGGCCACCGGTTGCATCCGACATGACGCAGACTATCACGAGCGGGTCTATGCTTTCTCGACGCTGCGGGGCGGGCTCGCCCGTGTGCTGAACGTCAACTCGGTGTTTGCGTCGGTCCAAGAGCAGAGGGTCGAACTCGCCTCAAGAATCCTCGTCGCCCCGCCAACCAATGCCAAGGGTTCGGATGCCGGTTTCGCTCGTGCCGTCGACGCGATGGCCAACATGGACAAACTCCGCAGCGACACCGGGGGAACGGACCTGGTGATGCCGATCTTCCCGCCTTTGGAGCGTTGGCTGACAGCACTCCGGCCAGCCAAGCCGGCGACGCTGACGCAATCCGAGCGGTCGGCTGCAACGGTTTCGAGTTCCGGCAAACAAGTCGATTGCCCTCCCAAGAATCGACAGGTTGAAATGGCTTGTAGCGTCGTTCAGGCGGCGTCGCTTGAAACGACACGTCACCCTCGCGTACTCCGTGCGTTGTCTTTGATTTCAGTGCGTCTCGGTTACCGCGGCTCCGTCTCGCTGATCACCAAGAGCACGACAAGCCAAGTGGTGATACCGAAGCCCTGGAGACATGGCGGGGATCGGACGATGCCCCAGCTGGTCCTACCCGTGGCCGCCACGGGCAGTTGGGAGGGGGACGCGGACGATCAGCCGATCCTTGCCATGATGCCACTTCGAATGGACATTCCCAGCCAATCGAAGGAGCTGACCGAGAATGGGGTTTCACTGATCGCGGCATGAACCGGTAGAATGGACCAGCCGCGATCAGAACCTAGCGGTTTACCCCAGGGATCTTCGTCATGTCGATTGATGATGCCAAACCGAAAAACCCCAACCAATTGAAGGACCACGCTGCGAAGCGTCCCAAGTCAAAAAGGACGCGTTATCGTAGCCCGCAGCGGCGGATCGTAGTCGGCTTGATTCAATTCTCGCTGATTGCCTATGCAACCGTCCTGCTGGTCCTGATCGGGATGGAGACGCGACTCGTCTATCCAGGCGCCTTCATGCAGGAGACCCGGCCGACCACCGGATTCCATGCCTCCATCGTTCCAAGTTCGCGGGTCGATGTGAATCTGGCTCACCAGAGTTCCGGTCAGAGTGCCGACCCGCAAATCGAAACGGTTCGGTACGAATCGACCGATGGCGTGACCCTCAGTGGGCGACTGCTCGAGCGCGGCGCCGGTAAGGAGATCGTTCTGTATTTCCATGGCAACGGAATCAAGGCGGCATGGCTTGACGATTGGATTCACGAGTTGTCCGAACATCTGGATGCGAACGTGATGGCTGCCGAATACCGGGGCTTCGAAGATGATGCAGAACCGACCGAAAAGGGCGTGCTCGCCGACTGCATCGCCGCTCGCGACTACCTTTGCGATCGCTACCAGGTCAAACCCGTAGACCTGATCCTGTATGGCGAGTCACTTGGGGGCGGTTGTGCCGTCGCGGTGGCGTCTAATAGCGGAGCGAAAGTGCTGATCCTGGATCGGACGTTCGATCGGATGATCGATGTCGCCGCGGGACGATACCCATTCATCCCGGTTCGCTGGGTGATGCGAAATCGATATGACTCGATCGCAAAGCTAACGATCTATCAGGGGCCGCTGATCTCGATTCACGGAACCGCTGACGAGCTGATCCCGATCGAGCACGGGCGACGTCTTTACGATTCCGCTCGATGCGAACGCAAGCACTGGATTGAAATCGATGGCCTGGGACACATTGGGCCACTGCCTCCCGAAGCGATGAATGAAATGGCCGAAACGGTTCGAAGCTTCATCGCGAACGATCGCTAAGGATGTCACGGACCTTCTCGATCAGAGCGGTTGGGTCATCGTGCGTGTAATGCACTTCGGTGTTTTCTTTCTTGGCGAGCGTCTTGACCTGACATCGCGACTGTGACCATTCGTTTCCGCCTGCGATGATGGCAACCTCGAAGCCACGCTGGTCAGCATACTTCAGTTGAGCGCCGAGCTTCTTCGGATCTGGATAGACTTCGGTACCGATCCCGGCAGCGCGAAGGTTGGCGGCCAGACGAAGGTAATCGTCACGATATCCCTCTTCGAAAAAGGCAACCAGCACCGGCGCGGGCGTCGATGCGGTCGGCAGCAATTCCAACTGCTCCATCGCTGCCAATAGTCGGTCGAGCCCCAGGGATGCACCGATGCCGGGCAGATGTTGCTTGGTGTAGAGTTCGGCAAGATTGTCATAGCGTCCGCCACTGCAAACGCTGCCAATCTCCGGCAAATCATTGAGAGTTGTTTCGAAAATGACGCCGGTGTAATAGTCCAATCCGCGTGCAATGGCGACATCGATCTTGATCCGGGACTTCGGCACGCCCGACGCGATGGCTCCCTGGTAGATCTGTTGCAACCGTTCGATCCCGGCCGCCGCTTTGGCATTCCCTCCCGTGATCTCAGGCAGGCTCGCAAAGACCGCATCGGCGTCTCCATCGCATTCTGCCAATCGCAGCACGGCATCCGCTTGTGAGGCATCAATCTCGGCCGCTCGACACATTTCCTCTGCCGTCTTCTCGCGACCAATCTTGGCCAGCTTATCGAGGCTTCTCAGCACGGGAACCGTTCGGTCGGCCAGCCCCAAGTGTTCGAGCAGCCCACTCAGGATGACCCGATTGTTGACGCTGATCGTAAACCGTTCGAATCCGATTGCCTCCAGCAAACGATTGATCACGGCAACCGCTTCGATGTCCGCTAAGACGGATTCAGTTCCGATCGTATCGAAGTCGCATTGAACGAATTCGCGATAGCGCCCGGCCTGCGGGTTTTCGCCGCGCCACACCGGAGCGATGTGATAGCGTTTGAAAGGTGTTCCAAGCTTGCCGACGTGCTGGGCCGCAAACCGGGCAAGTGGCACAGTCAAATCGAAACGCATGCCGACATCACGCCCACCATTGTCCTCAAAGCGATAGATCTGGCGATCGGTCTCCTCGCTTCCCTTGCCTGTCAGAATCTCGAGGTACTCCAGGACCGGCGTATCGATCGGCGCGAATCCGTAGCTGCGAAAAACTTCGCGAGCGGTGTGCATCATCTGCTCGCGCGGAATCATCATCGCCGGGAGGTAATCGCGAAAGCCCTTCAGGGTGCGTGGCTGGATCAAGGACATGGCTGGCAAAGTTAGGGCGTGGAGCAAAAAGGGGGCGTGACGCAACCGGCGGGTCGTCGTCACACGATCGGCAATCCTGTCGGCTTGCGACTTCTCAAGCCATGCCGCTTGTCACGATTGGGCTCTGGAAATTGCGGTCCGAACAGGGCATCGGCGTATTCGTCAATCTGCTCGGGTGACTCGAAGTACTTTTCATAACACCAATCGTCCTCGAATTCGCATTCGTCCGTCGTGTAGTCTCGGCAGATCTGGGGCCGCGTCTCGTAAATGCCGCAGCGATGGTCGTCGCGCAGATGCTTGCAGGTCGTATGGACCAACAGGTACCAATCCTCTCCCTCGACGAACACCGTCGCACGATCGTGCAGCAGGTACCAGCGAAGGAAATCGAAGTCGCGACGTTCGACTGGCTCGTCAATCGCCAGGGCAAAGTAGTGACAACACTTGGCGGTGCAGTGTTCGCACAGATTGGCGTCTTCTGGGAATTCGCTGCGTCGTCGTTTGGTAGGAGGGGCTAAGGCAGACACGGCCAATGACCTGAGCAGAGAGGACACGAGAGGAAAACCGAAGACTCTATCAAACCACGGGCATCAGCAGAATCCGACGCCAAAATCCAAGGCCGCTAGGGGGTCGGCAAAACGGGCCCGTCGAGGAACAATGTGCGTCGGGCTTGGGCGACCGGGCTTTCGGTTTCGTGCCGAGCGCGGCATTTAACCCAGGCGAATCTCTCCGAGACTCACCCACACAGACCATTTTCTGCGGTGTCAGTCTCGGAGAGACTGACCTACAGTACCAGGACTGAAGAGGCCGCGGCAGATTCGATCGTGCGCAGCTGGATGGGCCAGCAACAGGGAACCGTTCCTCGGAGCAGCTTAGTGGAAGTCGTTATTACCGCCCTCGGCCCCGACAACGTCGGTCTCGCCGACCCGATCATTCACCATGTGACCGGGCGTGGAGCACGGATCGCCGAAATCCAGATGTACGATCACGACGAAGAGCAGATCTTTGCGATGCTTTGCCGGCTCGACATCGAAGCGTCCGAATTTGAGCCGCTGGTCGACGCGATGCGGCAGATCGGCGAACACACGCGATCTGGCAATCCGCGTCTGGAGCAGCGAACGCCACGCTGATTGTCCCCGGCTCGCCGTCTGCTGCACGTTCGTGGAGCACACGCCCCGTGCCGTGCTCGAGGCGGTCCGTTCGGGGCTGATTCGGGGTGAAGTCGCGGTCGTGATCTCCAATCGCAAGAAGCTTGCCAAACTCGCCGAGGAGTTTGGCGTTCCGTTCCGTATGATCGGCGATTCAAGCGGCACGGCGCGTGACGATGACATGATTCGGGTTCTGGATGAATTCGATGTCGACTACGTCGTACTGGCTCGCTACATGCGGATCCTGCCTGCCCAGACCTGTTGGCAGTTCGCCGGCGGGCGAATCATCAACCTTCACCACGGCTTGCTTCCCGGGTTCCCCGGTTTTCGACCCTACCACAATGCGTTCAACGCCCGGATGCTGACCTACGGCGCCACCTGCCACTTCATCATTCCAGAGTTGGACGCTGGCAACCAAACGATCAATCAGCGCACCTTCTCGGTCGCCCCCGGGACGTCGCTGGAAAAGATCATCGCTCAAGGCGAAGCGGAGAACGAACCGGCCTGCCTGGTCGAAGGGGTTCGCCGCGTGGTCGCCCGGGAAGTCTATTTGCACTTTCACCGCGTCGTCGCGCGAGAGCAGCCCTAGCGGAAACGACCTCCGCGACACCCATACAAGCACGACGCGCAAGCGAGTGTGTCGCCGGTTTTCAATCGTTTGGCGGACGTAAGATTGCGCAGATTCCTGGGACACACTCGCTGGCGCGTCGTGCTTGTATGGGTTCGACTGCTGCTACTTGGACAAGTAATCAGTCGTTGCTTTTTCGTCGACGCGAATGTAGTGGTCGATCATCCGCACCGTGAAGCTTCCACCGGCAACACGTAACGTCATGTTTTCATTGTCCCCGACGGGCATGTGACAATCGACGCAATTGTCTGCCACCGATGGCCCAAGCTTCTCGGCCATGCCACAGTGATCGACCTCGTGACAGATCAGACAGCTGGCCGTGAAGGGTTCCCTTGTTCCCCGCTGATTGACGTGCGGATTGTGGCAGGACGTGCAGGTCATTTGGGATTCGCTGAAGCACTTGCTCATGGACAACCGTGTCAGCTGATTGCTCGTGTGAATCCCACCCACTCCCTTTGCATTGGGATTGTTGATGCGATGAAAACTCGCAAGCTCATCACCAGGACGAAACTCGAAGGCTTTGCTGACAAATTCGAATGCTCCGGAGTGGCACTGCCCGCAGATATCAAGCTGTCGCGCGCGCGGCAGATCGGAGGGTTCCATGATGTGGCTGGCCGTCTTTTCGTCCGGATGGGCACGATGGTACTCGACATGATCTCGCCCGGGCCCGTGACAGCGTTCGCAGGAAATCCCCCAAACCGCGGTCTCGGGCTTGTACAGGTTGGGAGGTCGTTTCTGTTCGATGTAGGTAACGTGACACTCCAAGCACTCCGTCTTGATACGACGCGAGTAGTCCACCGTCCTGTCGGTGTAGCCAGGACTGGGAATCCACTCATCGAGTGCCGTGAGGTACGAGACAAACGCCTGGAACAATTCGTCCTGATGCCAATAGAGAAACGTCTGGCCGGTCTTTGCCGAACCGGTGAACACGTTGAGCGGAAAATCAAGCTTGTAGTCAGCAAAACTCGCCTGCTGGATATACTTGTCGCCTTGCTGAAACATCGTGAACGAGAGCATGGGATCCGACGTGCGCATCGTGCTCGCCGGCCCCGAAAAATGCCCGTGCATCGCGGCCGTTCCCACCACGCCGCTGGTGTTGTGATGGGCTGTGTGGATGAATCCCGAGTGCTTTTCCTGATGGCATTCGCGACATGCATCCGCGCCCAAGAATCCGGGATTCGCCCCGTCGTCGGCCACTTTCAGCTCGATATCGTCAACGACGGAGCCACTCGTGGGCGGGACGAAGGGCAATTCCATGAACGACGAAGTTTCGCGGGCGGTGACGAACCAGGAATTCCGCTCGACGTCACGTTCGGCCATCAATCGTCGCGTCAACTGAAACGAATCGGGAGTGATTTCGACGCCTGTCACAACCACCTCCTCCTTTGGCACCGCCGTGACTTGCTGCTCCTGCCGCGCAAGCTGATTCGCGACGTCCTCATCGTTACCCGAGCGGTCTCGCAAAGCGAGCAATAAAAAGACAGCCAACAGGAGAGCGCCTGCCGCGATGATCAGGTTCTTCTTTTGCATGCCGTTCATTGTAAGTGACTTCGAATCCGGACAACTACAAGCACGACGCGCCGGCGAGTGTGTTTCCGGTTTTCAACCCTTTGGCGGACGTGAGATTGCGTAGATTTCTGGAACTCACTCGCTGGCGCGTCGTGCTTGTACGAATCTGCGCAACATCAAAACGCGCAAGCGAGTGAGCGAGTGCGAGAAATCGGGTACACGCTCGCTTGCGCGTCGTGCTCGTATGGCAACAAGCTACACCAAAAATGAAACGGCTCTAGCCTGACTCGGGCGATGCGACTCTGCAGCACCCCCCCTGGCGGCGATGGATTGGGAGTTTTCAGCGACTGGGATGATTTCCGGATTTCCCAGCGTTCCCCCCGCTGCGACTCCCCGTCTCCTAAGTCTCTACGTCCAATTCCTTGCTTGCGCTGAATCGATCGGTTCACCCCACCAAAAGACCGCCCAGGATTGATCTTGACCTCGGCAACCCCGATCCTCAGAATCCTCGGTCGCTCGTGGCAAAATGCTCGACCGGGTTTTCAGCGCGAAAACAACCAGTCAGATTTGCCGCGTGGCAATGGAATGCGATCAATCGAAATTTACTTGAATTCCGGCGGATGCCGGATTCCGCAATCGTGCGGCGGGTGGACCGATTGGAAAAGTTTCGTCAGCTTGAATGGGCGGAACAATCATGGAGGAATCGAGCGGGCTTTGGCTCGCGCGCCCTGGATTCGACTCCAAGGCGGTATGCTCTGTGATTGTTGCGAACTAATAGTTTGACACGTTCAACGGAGTAGGCGTTTGTCCCTGCCATCGGACTTCGACCTGAAAGAGCGGGTACGTGCCGCCGTCGACATCGTGGATGTCATCGGCGCAACGACCGAGCTTCGCCCCCAGGGCCGCCATTTCGTGGCGCGGTGCCCTTGGCACGATGATCGTCGTCCATCGATGACCGTGAACCAGGAACGTCAAACCTGGAAATGCTGGCCGTGCGACATTGGCGGCGACATCTTCTCTTTTGTGATGCAGCGAGACGGCGTCGACTTTCCCTCGGCCGTCCGCACGCTCGCGGATCTGGCGGGCATCCCGGTGGAGGAATACCGCACCGGCAAAAAAACTCAGCCAGGCTCGCCCGAAGACAAAGCAACGCTGCTGTCCGCCATGCAACTGGTCAGCGACGCCTACTATGAGGAGCTCCAGCGGGGCACCAGCGATGACGCGAAGCTAGCCCGCGAGTACATGGCGGAGCGCGGGATCAGCGACGAGAGCCGAGACCGTTATCGCATCGGATTCGCTCCGGACTCATGGAGCTTTGCCGTTGACCTGCTGCAGAAGCACCACTTCAGCGGCGAGGTCGCACATGCGGCCGGGATCGCCTCGGCCAAGCGATCGGGAAGCGGTTACGTCGACATGTTTCGTGGCCGGTTGATGTTTCCAATCCACGATTTGCAGCGTCGCCCAATCGCGCTCGGGGGCCGATTGATTCCTGCGATTGCGGAGCGACAGGGCGATCGCCCGGGTGGCAAGTACATCAACGGACGCGAAACGTTGTTGTTCCGCAAATCGCATCAGCTCTACGGATTGGAAGTCGCCCGAGAAGCCATCCGACGCGGTGGCGAAGCGTTGGTGATGGAGGGCTACACCGATGTCGTCCTGTCGCGTCAGGCGGGGATCGAGCCGGTCGTCGCCGTACTCGGGACCGCACTGGGCGAGCAGCACGTGCGGATCCTCAAGCGACTGGCCCAGCGAGTCGTGCTGGTGCTCGATGGCGACGAAGCAGGACAAAACCGAGCGGACGAAGTGCTGGAGCTTTTTGTGCGTGCCGACGTCGATCTTCGAGTCCTGACGCTGCCGCAGGGACAGGACCCGGCCGACTTTGTGGCCGAAAATGGACGCGATTCGTTTGAGCAACTCGTCCAGCAAGCTCCCGACGCGCTCGACCACAAGCTGGCAAGACTGACCGAGGGAGTCGACCTGGCGCATGACACGCACTCGGTCACCCATGCCGTCGACACGATGTTGAAGATCGTCGCGCAGGCTCCCGACGGGCTCAAGAGCGACCAGTTGTTGCTGCGAATGTCGCGACGCTTCGATTTCAAACGCGAACGCCTGGAACAGCGATTGGAGTTTCTCCGTGGCGAAGAGAGTCGCCGTCAAGAACTGAAACGTCCTTTTTACGGCGGGCCCAATCAGCCATCGACATCCGAACCCCCGCGACGACGTTTCGATGGGCCGATGTTCGATCCCAACGCGGCGCTGGCCGAGTCAGCAGAATCCGAAGGTGATTACCCTCGCTCAGGCTCGCCAGGGAGAACACAGGCTTCGGCGGCTCGCGATTCAACGTCACCCGGTTCAGCACCGAGGAACCTGCGGCCACTGGCCGGACTCGAGCGTGATCTGTTTGAAACACTGATTGAGAATCCCGAATTGGCGGCGACCGCGGTGGAAGCCATCGATCCCGATTGGTTCGAGACGGCGACCGCAAAGATGCTCCTGTCGGCCTATCAAGATCTCGACCTGGCCGGCCATAGCTTGGACGTCGATTCGGTATTGCTGCTCGTTGAGAACGAGCAATTGAAGAATCAAATCGTGACGCTTCAGGAGCGGATCAGTCGGCGAAGTGGTCAACTTCCACAAGGACCCAATGAGAGATATGCAGCGATCATGATCCGATATCGTGAGCTCGCATTCTCCGCCGACAAAACGAAACGAATCGAACAACTTGCTTCCGCCGAACTGGCCGAAGACGAAGAAGTGGCGATGCTGAAGGCAATGATCGAGGAAGAAAGAACCAGGCACGGGATCAAGCCCAACGCGTCGAGTTGACAAAGAATTTTACCGCCCCCTTTTCAACTCGCGATCATTCCATCATCGTCGTGACTCACTCACTCAATCAATCACTCAATCCTTGAACAAGCGTGAAACGGAGGAACCCGCACCGCCCAATCGCCTGAAACGGATTTCCATTTGACCCACGTGCCATGATGGCACGCAAAACATGAGGTTTTCGATTATGCAATTGATGGATCAAGACTTGTCGGCGCTGATCACCCGTGGACTCCAGGAAGGATTCCTGACGTACGAAGAAGTCAACGCCTACCTCCCCGACGAAGACGTCAACCCTGAAAAACTAGATCGCTTGCTGTTGGCTTTGGAACACCACGGCATCAAGCTGGTTGATTCTCCCATCGGCGGCGCACAACGGGCTCGATCCCCAGAGCCGAATCTTCCTGAAATGCGGGGTACCTGCCCCGACCTCGCCGACGCAGACGATGCCGAAACGCCGCGGATCGTCTCGGGCGACACCTCCAAGCCGAGCGATGACCCCGTCCGCATGTATCTGAGCCAGATGGCTGAGATTCCCTTGCTGACGCGTGAAGAAGAGATCTCGCTGGCCAAGAAGATTGAGATCACGCGAAAACAGTTTCGTCGCGCCCTGCTGGAAAGCGATTACGCTTTACGCGCAACGGTCGCAACCCTGCACCGCGTCCACAGTGGCGAGCTCCCCTTCGATCGTACCATCAAGGTCTCGCTGACCGAACGATTGACGAAGGAGCAGATCAGCGCTCGCATGCCGCATAACTTGCGAACGCTTGACGTGCTGATTCAACAAAACAAAGCCGACTTTGAACTCCTGGTTCGCAAGAGCACTTCGCCGCGGCTGAAGGCGGAAGTTCGTCGCCGATTCATTCGCAATCGCCGCAAGGCCCTGCACCTCGTTGAAGAACTGAGCCTGCGAAGCCGTCGTGTCACGCCACTGCTCAAACAGCTAGAAGAAATCTCGCGCCGGATGAACTTCATCCGCGACCGACTGGCACAACTCGGTCACGACGCGGTCAGTCGTGACGAGGCGGCAGACCTGCGTCAGGAATTACGCGAACTGATGCTGATCACCCAGGAGAGCCCCGCCAGCTTGCACAATCGCATGGTCAAAGCGCGTCGTCACTTCGAAGAGTACGAAGCAAACCAAGCGGCAACTCAGCAGCGGCAACCTTCGACTGGTCGTTTCGATCGCGAAGAAGTACCGAAACCGTGGCATGTCGTTTCTCGACCTGATCCAGGAAGGCAACACCGGCTTGATGCGTGCGGTCGACAAGTACGAATACCGCCGCGGGTTCAAGTTCAGCACCTACGCAACCTGGTGGATTCGCCAGGCGATCACGCGAGCCATCGCCGATCAGGCTCGCACCATTCGGATTCCGGTTCACATGATCGATGTGCTTAGCAAACTGCGACAAGCACAAAAGCGACTGACTCAGGATTTGAAGCGAGAACCCACCTACGACGAGATCGCGCTGGCCACCGAGGTGCCCCTGGAAGAAGTGCGTCGCGTGATGGACATCGGACGCCATCCGGTCAGCCTCGACCGTCCAGTCGGCGAAGGGGAAGACAGCAGCTTTGGCGAGTTCATTGAAGACGGCGACAGCCACAACCCGATTCGCAACGCCGCCGGCAGCATACTCCGTCAAAAGATCGACGAGTTGCTCAAGACGCTGACCTACCGCGAGCGGGAAATCATTCGCTTGCGATACGGATTGGTCGACGGCTACAGCTACACGCTGGAAGAGTGCGGGCGAATCTTCAAGGTGACTCGCGAACGGGTTCGCCAAATCGAAGCCAAGGCGGTCGCCAAATTGCAGAGTCCATCGAGGGCCGATCGCCTCACCGCCTTCTTGAAGACCGCTGCTTAGACCGGCGGGCGACTTTGTCAGGTTGAAGGCCCATGTTTCAGGGCCGGAGGCTCGCTACCTTTCGATCCGGGGCTGTGTGCAGCCCCGGTGTGCATGCCAAAGAGAACTGCTAGTCTCGAAAGGGCGACACAAGCGGCGCAAAAGCTGGGGGACTGGCAGGACTTCATCACACTGCAGATGTTCAAGCGCGGCGCCAATGCGTCGGCCCTCCCGGCCTGGTCGGCGTGAGTGTTGCACTGCGTCCGGGGCTTTACAGTCCCGGCAATTCTTGTGTCGGCCCGCTGGACCTGAAGGCACTTGGCTTGAAGGCCCGCTTGGCTTGGAGACACTGGGCCTGATCTCAATACCATTGATTGATCTCAGGACCGGGACCTGCCGGTGGCAATCGCGGTGATGCCGAGCGGACAAATATGCTTTACAGTATCGGTGTCCTTCTCTCGGCGATTGCCTTGGGCTGGATCGATCCAGCTTTCCCTGTTCCCCACGGCCCGCGTTCCTATGTCCAGCAACGTCAAGATCGAAATCAGCCCAACGCTACTCCGGACGTTGCACCGTATCCATCGCCAACGAGCTGACCTGAAGGGACAAATCGAACGCTGCCCGCGACAGATCAAAGCGGGCGAGGTATTGATCGCGAAGGCGGAGGCCGAAGGGAACGAGCTGCGAGAAAAGCTGAAACGAGCCACAATCGCCTGCGACGATAAAGCAGCTGCAACTCAAATCGCGTGAAATGCGAATTGTTGATCTCGAAGGCAAAGCTCAACACGGCCGCCAGCAACCGCGAGTTTTCCCTGCTGAAAGAACAAATCGCTGCCGACAAACAAGCCAACAGCGTGTTGAGCGACGAGATCCTGGAGGCACTCGAACAACTCGACTTGCTTGGGGAACAGATCAAGCAAGCCGACCAAGAGCTCGCCAAACAGCGTGCGGACCAGACGGCGCGGGTGACGGAAGTCGAGGCCAAACTAACGCAACTGCAAGGCGAGCTCAGCCGGGTCGAGAGTGAACTGGAGGAATCGGAGAAAGAAATTCCGGCGTCCGCGATCGTCGATTACAAGCGACTGACCGACGCGCGAGGCGAAGATGCCCTGGCGCCAGTCGAGAGCGATTCGTGCGGCGGATGTTACCAAACGCTGACCACGCAATTGATCGATCGACTGAGGATGTCGATGCTGATCCGATGCCCAAACTGCAACGCCTTCCTCTATTTTCCCGAAGATCGGCAGGTTCGGTAACCAATTGTCGCGTGAGCGGGCCGGATTCAAAAAACTTTTTTCACGAAATCTGTGGTTCAGCGGCTGCCCTTATTCTGTGGAGAACTCACGGTGAGAATCGATGCCCCCGAGGCTGAGCAGGTGTGAGCGATGATTGTGCTTGGGATCGTCGGTTCGCCGGCGGGCGGTAAATCCACCGTTGCGAGGCACCTACAGGACCTGGGTGCGACCTGGCTCAACGCCGACGAAATCGCTCGCGGTGTGCTGGAGCAGGACGATGTCCAGCGGGAGCTGCTGAGCCACTTTGGCTCGGAAATCGCCGGTAGAGACGGGCGAATCGACCGCGCCAGGCTCGCTTCCCGGGTATTCGGGGATGACGATTCCAAGCGGCTCGCACTAACATATTTAGAGAGCTTGATTCACCCGCGGACTCGCCGGCTCATCCATGGCCCAACTGATCGCGGCCCATCGTGCCGGGAAATCGGTTGTCGTTTTGGATGTGCCACTGATGTTTGAAACCGGTTGGGATCGGTGCTGCGATGAAATTTGGTGTGTCGACGCCGACCCCGAGTTGCGTCTCCAGCGTGCTCGATCTCGAAACTGGGATGAACACCAGCTTCGGGTTCGCGAAGCGAATCAGCTTGACATCGAGCAAAAGAAACGACTCAGCACATCGGTTATCATGAACAACGGATCGCTGGATCAACTTCACGAAACCATTGACCAGATGTGGCGTTCACTCCTTGAGCGACACGAGAATCTCATCTCCGATTCCCACTGCTACGACCAGGACGCCTGAAGCGAGCGCAGAACGCTAGCGAGTTGACTGACTTGGCTTCCCGTCGTTTCCTCCCTCCAAAACACCCTCCCTCCTTTTCCTCCTTTCCTTTCTCTTTTCACCTCCTTTCGAACCATGTCTCCTAATCGGCCCCATTCGCGGGATAATGCCGGTCCAAAGCGCAAGAACGGACCACGCGAGTACCGCGATTATCGCCAGAGTCAGAACCGTCCCAGGCATCCCGACAAAGAAGTGGATCAACGAATCCGCGAGTTGGATGCCGAGCGTGACCCGCTCTCACTGCCTGAAGAGATCGTCAGCGAAGCCAACAAAGCGGGCCAGCGCGTCGGAATTCCCCTGACCGTCAGCAACGATCAGCCACAACTCAACATCGCGGATCTACAGAAGAGCACACACGAGTTGCTTCTGCAGCTTGCCGAAGCGGAAGGGCTGGAGGATTTCGCGGGCGTTGCCAAGCAGGATTTGATCTTTCAGATCCTCAAGCATCGGATGAAGGCCAACGGCCTGATGTACGGTGAGGGCACGTTGGAGATTCTGCCCGATGGATTTGGCTTCCTCCGCAGTCCAGATTATCACTACCTTTCCTGCCCCGATGACATTTATGTCTCACCAAGTCAAATCCGAAGATTTGGCCTGCAAACCGGCAGCCATGTCGCTGGGCAAATTCGCCCTCCCAAGGAAAACGAACGTTACTTTGCACTGCTCCGCATCGAAGCGATCAACCGACACGATCCGATGCAGCGTCAGCAAGTCGTTCCCTTTGACGAGCTGACACCTCTCCATCCTGATTCTCGAATCATCATGGAGCATAAGAGCAGCGAGCTGAGCACGCGCGTGGTCGACATCTTGACCCCGATCGGTTTCGGTCAGCGTGGCTTGATCGTCAGTCCCCCGCGGGCCGGTAAGACCATTCTGATGCAGCAGATGGCACGGGCCGTACTGGCTAACTATCCCGACGCTTACGTCTTCATCTTGCTGATTGACGAGCGCCCGGAGGAAGTGACCGACATGGAACGTGAGGTCCGCGGCCCACAATGCGAAGTGATCAGCAGCACCTTTGACGAGCCAGCTCAGCGACACATTCAAGTTGCACAGATGGTGATCGAAAAAGCCAAGCGTATGGTCGAGTCGGGAACGGACGTGGTCATCTTCCTGGATTCGATCACACGATTGGCGCGGGCTCATAACAGTGATGGAGAGTCGACCGGCAAGTTGCTCAGCGGCGGACTCGACGCTGGAGCACTGCAAAGGCCGAAGGCGCTGTTCGGATCGGCACGCAAGGTCGAAGAGGGAGGCTCGCTGACGATTCTTGCCACAGCCCTTGTGGACACCGGTAGCCGCATGGACGACGTGATTTTCGAGGAGTTCAAAGGGACCGGCAATCTCGAGATCGTCTTGGACCGCGCACTGGTTGATCGTCGCATTTGGCCGGCGATCGACATCAGCCGCAGCGGGACGCGCCGCGAAGAAATGCTGATGGACCCGGAAGAGCATCGCCGCATCTCGAGCTTGCGACGCGTCCTGGCGGAACTTTCGCCTGCGGACGCCATGCAGAACCTCGTCACGCAAATGCGCAAGACCCAGAACAACGCCGAATTCTTAATGAGCTTGAAGAATGTCGACTGAGATTACCGGGATCGATGGTGAACTGCCCGACGGCAAGATCGCAATTGTCGCTAGCCGATACAACGCTGGGATCTGCAATGCCTTGGTCGAAGGTGCACTGGAAACCTTGTCGGCTGCCGGCTACGCCTCCGAACAGCTTGTCGTGGTTCGCGTGCCCGGCGCGTGGGAACTGCCTGGCGTGGTCCGTCAGGTGATTGATGCGGAAAACGTGATCGCCGTGATTGCACTTGGTTGCGTGATCAAGGGTGAGACGACTCACGATGAACACATCAATCGCGCCGTCAGCCTGTCGCTGATGCAAATGGGCGTGGACACCTGTCTCCCCATCGCCTTCGGACTGCTGACGTGCAACACCCTGGAACAGGCGATCAATCGGAGTGGGGGTAGCGTGGGGAACAAGGGTCACGAAGCAGCCGAAGCGGTGCTCGAGTTGCTTCGTCTCGGGCCCAAGCTCCAAACGCTGTAGGGGGCGTCGACCCGCCCGATCTTTCATATTTTGCCTGAAAAGCTGAGGCAATTTTCGAAACGTCGTTACACTAGCGATCTGTGTTTTGTTTCTCCCGATGAATTCTTGAGACCTCCTTGATGGGGCAGGGTCGATCCAACCGGTCTGACGAGATGGTCGGAGCCACGCGAACGGATTCGATCCGAGCGGACTGCGGTCCGCGCATGATCATGCGTCGGATGCCGAGCGAGCCACTGCTCAAAAGACTGATTGGCTTGGAAACCGAGTATGCAACCTTGGTTGCCGACCCACAGAATCTTGATCGCGAAGACTTGCCACCATCGCACATGGTCTATGTCCAGATCTGCGAAGCGATTCGACGCGATCAGCCGACCGTCGCAGGGTTGTTCGACAGTGAGCAGATGTTCCTGGCCAGTGGCGGTGCGGTAACCTTTGAGTCACATCCGTCGATGCATTCGTCCCCTGGAGGATTGATCGAATTTGCGACTCCGGAGGTTCGTAGCCCCGATGAGCTGCTGGCCTGCCAAAGATCATTGGACGCGTTGGCCGCCGAGGCTGCTTCGGAGTCCGAAACGAGCTTCGACCTGCGCGTCTTGAAGAATAGCAGCGATGCCCTGGGCCACGTTTATGGGTGCCAGGAAAACTACGAAGCAGTCGTTGCCACTGGATTGGGACTTTGGATCTATCGAGGATTCATCCTGCTGCTTTGGTTCATGCAGATTGTGTCTCTGCTCGTTTCACTGCCGGTGATGGGCGTGATCCTCGCCGTGCTCTCGGTTTGCAAATGGTTGCGGCGCGACGGTGAGATGATTCAGGAACCGCATGAACTCTTTGAGCTTGTCCCGGCATGGATTTCCAGGGCACTGATCACGGCGCTGAGGATTGTTCATTTACCCACGGTGATTGTGCTTCGATTCGTGGCGAAGCATGTCGCCTTTCGCCAACAAAGACGTTACCTGACCGGTTTCCTGATTTCCCGCGTCGCGCTCTGTGGAACTGGCAACCTGGATCACGATGGCTGCTATCAGATGAGCGCCAAGGCGATGGCGATTGACTCGATTGCCGACATCGGTGGGTTCCGTGGCGAGCGTCCGATCTTCGTCTACGGACATTGGCTTGGTCAATTCTGTGCCAAGTCGTTCATGTCGCTGGCTTCGACGCGCCAGATGTTCAAAGCTCGGCAGCGATTGCAGATCGGGCTTTCCGACTCCAACCTCGCGGACCTGGCCGAGTACGTGAAGTTCGGATCGACGTCGCTATTGCTTGACATGATCGAATCGGGCGAGACGAGCGGTCTCCCAACGATCAGGCGACCGCTGCATTCATTGCATCGCCTGGCCAGCGACTGGAATCTCATCGCGCGCGTCCCCACTGACCGCGGCGAGATGTCGGCAACCGAACTTCAACAAGCCTTTCTTCGTGCTGCGGAAGGCTTCGTCAACACCACGCCGGCCAACATGCGGGGCGAAGCCCCCTTGGTTCTGGCCCGCTGGCAGGAACTGCTCCATGCGGCGACGGCGTTTCGTCAGGATGCCAAGCATGTCAATCGGGCGATCGGTCGAATTGATTGGCTGACAAAACGTTGGATGATCGATCAACTTGGCAACCAAGCCGGCTGGTCCGATCGGAAAAAGATCGATTTGCGATACCACGAATTGTCACCCGACGGTTATTTCTATCAGCTGATGACCAGTCGCCCGGAGTTGCGACTGGTCGACGCCGACCAAATTGAACGTCGACGACGATCACCGCCGCCAAGCTCACCGGCGGCAAAACGCGGATGGCTGATTCGCGAGTTCGCCAATTCCGACGAAACGATGCAATCGGAATGGGATTTTGCCATGATCGGTCGAGGACGCCAGCGTAAACGGGTCGATTTTTCCGAGAAGGCGAGGCCCTGATCCGGAATCTGTCAGTGCGCGATTTCAGCGCGATGTCAACGTTCATGACGACCTGAATCATGAGCAAGTCGAGCCTCAGTGGTGCCTTCTCCTGAAGGAGACGCCGAACAACCAGCTCCGCCCCCAGAAGCGACACGGCGACCGAGTGCTGTCTCGCCGCCAAGCAATGCGATGGAGGAGAAAAAGGTGTCCGACACCTTTTTGGCAGACTGGGTAAAGGAACCCCACGGGGATACAGCACTTGCTCTTTACAAGCATCGGATCACTATCGTGTCACCGTATCGAGCCTTGCTTGTCAGGGGAAACTGATCTCACGGAGACACGGAGACACGGAGGCAGGTGAACACGCATGTGAACGAGGGACAGGTAAGCAAACAACGACCTGTTAACGGAGGCATGCAGAGCCACCCTCGCAGTCGGGCGTCGGCCCACAGGAGGGCAAGAGAATGTCCTCCTGCCTGCATCTTTTGACGCGGTTACTATTCGCCTGCAGGTAGCATCGACGCGGACTGGAACTCGCCTCGCTTGATCACTTGCACCGTTCCATCGGCCATGACGACGTAGCCGCCGTGAGCTGGGACCCCCGCTTCGAAGCCAAGCACGACCTTGCCAGGCTCGGGACAGGCATCCAGGTCTCCATTCCAAATCATCAGGATATCGCCTTCCTGCAGAGCGGTTGCGGCAGAAACCGCCTCCTTGCCCTGATCATCGGCCTCGCTCATGAACTCGAAAAGTTGCGCGGCGTCCGCCGGGGATTGCTGATGAAGCTTATGATAATCCCGATAGCCACTGGCCAGGCGTTCCAGATCACTTCGACGTTTCAAGACAGCAGCTCCGCCGTCACCACAGCCACTGGCAACGAGCAAAAACAGAACCATCAAGGGGCAGTAGGTTTTTATCATGGGTTCGTGTTTGTCTGTTTCCCCGTTCCATCACCTCAAATAACCGTTTCTTGGAGAACCGCCATGCATCGGATCCGATTCATTCTAGGAATTCTGATTGTCACCTCGCCCGCATTGGTCCCAGCGCGTGTTCACGCACAGGAGAGTAGCGATGCAGCCAAAGCAGCGAGCCAATCCGATCCGGGTGCATCCAAGGAGAAACCCGCCGAGGGAACCGGCGCCGAGGCATCTCAAGCAGGCACCGCGGACGGGGACCGAGAGCAGAAACTGGCCGATTATCTAAGTGGTGCGACCTTCGCTGGTAAGTTTACGATCGATGGCAAAGAAGATTCATTGCCGAAGACGGAGCAATATACCATCAGCAAGTGTGAAAAGCTTCCCGAACCCGACATGTACCGCTTGACGGCGCGGATCAAGTACGGCGAAGTCGACAGCGAGGTTCCGCTCGACATCAAGATTCTTTGGTCCGGAAGCACCCCGGTGATCACGCTCGATTCCTTTTGGATTCCCGGGATGGGGACGTTCGGGGCACGAGTGCTGATTCATTCCGGTCGGTACGCGGGGACGTGGCAGCACGATGCGGTGGGCGGCCACATGTTTGGCCGGATCGAGAAGTAAACCGATTCGAAACGCAGCCCGATGAAAAGAAGAAACGCTCGGCCTCCCCCCGGAAGCCGAGCGTTTCCATTTCCTGACTTGGCGGAACGATCGACTCGCTCGTCGTCAACTCACCGGCTCCCGATTGGGAGCGGGTCGAATCGATCCGCCATTGGTCCCTGTTAGGACGATGCCAAGAAACGTCTCTTTGAAAGGGGCAGGGGTCGTTCGCTGAAGTTAAAGTCGATCGCATCAACGTCGCGGCCCAGCTCGATTTCGCTGAACATATTGTCAACGGCCACGGCGTTTGCCCCGGTACCAAGGATCGCCATCCCACTGCGGAAGTCTTCGGGTTGGGTTTCCGTGACCTCATAGATCCCCTCGGCCAGATTGCTGAACTGGTACTCGCCACTGGCGTCGGTGGTGATCGTGAAGCTGACCGCATTGCCGAGGAAATCACTGCCGGTCATCGTCAGCATGACATCGGGAATCCCGAGCTCGCCGTCGTCCTGAATCCCGTTGTTGTTTCGGTCGAGGAAGACCAAACCCGAGAAGGTCGAGCTGGATGGATCAATCGAAGTCGATGCAGTAGCCGTGTTGTCGGTGGGATCGATCTCTTCGGTGTCCGAGCTGACCGTGACCGTGTTGAGCTGGTTTCCGCTCGCTCCGCTGGCAACGGTCGCATTGATCGTGATCTCGAAGGAGCCACCGTTGGCGAGGTCTCCTCCGTCAACCGTCACGACTCCTCCCACTGCCGAGAGGGCTTCTCCGTTGGGACCAGTGCCGCTGACGAAGGTGACACCGGCTGGGAGCGTGTCGACGACTTCGACGTTCGTTGCAGGCGACGGACCGGCATTGCTGACCATGATGGAATAGACCAGATTGCTTCCCACAATGGCATCGGCAAGCGAGACCGTCTTGGTGACACTGAGATCCGCCTGGGCGATCACATCGATCTCAACCGAGTCGGAGTTGTTGGTCACGTCTCGTTCGCCATCGCCGGACAGATCGGGGATGCTCGCGGTATTGGTGATCACTCCACTGGCAGCGGCATTGACGGTGAAGACCAAAGTCGCGTTGACGGTGGTGTCGGCATCAATGGAAATGGCAGGGAAGGTGACCGTCGTCCCGTTACTCGTCGCGGTCAGGCCCTCCAAAGTGCCGGAGACAAACGTCAATCCGGCTGGAATCGTGTCACTGAGCACAACCGTTGGGGCGGTGCTCGGTCCTTCATTGTTCAAGGCAACCGTGTAGGTCACCGTATCGGTTGGCCCGGGCGTCGGATCGTTGACGCTCTTGGTCACGACCACATCAAAGTCGGGTGTCAGGTTGATCGTGGCGCTATCGGTATTGTCACTCGGGTCGAGTTCCGTTCCTGCGGACGCTACCGAACCGCTGTTGGTGATCATTCCCACTGCGGCTTCGTCCACGTCCGCGGTGATCGTGAACGTGCGCGTTTCGCCAACAGGAATCGAGTTGTAGCCGACCGTGACGACACCACCGGTAAAGTCGGTCGAATCGGCGGTCGGTGCATCGATGACTGTCCCGATCAGGCCAGCCGGAATCATGTCGGTGACCATCACACCGGTGGCGTCACTCAAACTGTCATCGGCGTGGCTAATGACGAACGTATACACCACCTGGTCCTCACCCGGGACGGCCGTGCCAGGTTCGACAGTCTTGGTCAGCACCAGGTCAACCTGCTGTTGTACGACCACCGTGACGGGTCCGCTGTCGTTGCTTGGATCACTGTCTGGATCCGTCGACGAGATCACGGCCGTATTGGTGAGGTTGCCCTGAGCGGACGCCGCGATCATCACGTCAAACGAGAACGATTCCATTTGGCCGGGATCCAGAATTCCCACGTCGAAGGTGAGGTCCTGGCCATTCGCGGTCAGCATGACTCCCGAGGTACCCGGATCAAAGCTGTTGGGAACCAGCGTCAACTCAGCAGCCAGCACATCGGCCACGGTGACGCCTCGCGCCTGGCTGGGACCGTCATTGGTCACATCGATTCGGTAGGTGATTGCATCGCCGGCAACAGGTGTTCCCGTCGCCGTTTTGGTGACTCCGACGTCAACCAGTCGATTGATCTCGGTCTGTTCGCTCGTGGTGTTGTTGGTTGGATCGGGGTCGATGTCAGGCGTTGACGTTACGCTGGCCATATTGGTCAGGGGCCCAATCGCGTCGGCGGCAATCGCGACGACGATGGTGACGGTCGCGGTCGAATTGGCCGCCATCGGCCCGATCGTCGCCGTGATTTGTCCATTGCCGTTGTCGGTGACCAGGTTGCTGTCGCCCTCAACATCGCCGGAGACGAACGTGACGTCCGCGGGAAGCTGATCGGTAACGACCACACCATCGGCATCGTCCGGACCAGCGTTGGTCACTTGGATTTCGTACGTCAGCTGAGTCCCGGCGGTGGCCGGATCGACCAAGTCAATCTTGACGATTTGCAGATCCGCCGTCGGCAGGTCGACGACCACATCGTCGGCACTGTTCGTATCGTCAATATCGACCTCGGCCCCGGTGACCGTTGCGGAATTGGTCAGGTCCGTCGTCTGATCGGACGCGATCTCAGCGGTCAACTGGAAGGTTGCACTCGCACCGACCGAGACATTGCCGATCGTGATGTCGACAACCGAACCGTTCACGTCCGTCGTGAACGAGCCGGAAGCGTTTTGAATCCCGGTGAAGGTCAAACCTGCGGGGAACACGTCCTGGACCGTCACCTCGGTTGCGTCCAATGGCCCGAGGTTCTGAACCACGAAGTCAAAGACGACGGTTCCCCCAGGTTGCAGGGCGGAACCCGCCACATTGAGCGACTTGGTCAGGGCCAGGTCGATCTGGGGAAAGAATCCGAAATCGAGCGTGGTATTGGTGTTGCTGTCGGTATCGCCGTCATCGGTCGGTTCCGAATTGGAGACCAACGTGATCGTCCCGCTGATCACCGCGCCGCCGGGAATCGTGGTGCCTTTGTCCTCATCGTCGATGTTGTCGTTCGGATCGCTCGGCGGATCATTTCCGGTGCTGTTGGCGAAACCGTACAGCGGTGCCCCCAACTGGAACTGGTTTGCCGGCACGACGACGGCGTAGTTCCCCGGGTCCAGATCGGAAAAGTTATAGGTTCCACCGGTACCGGTGGTCATCGACGCCAGGAGCAGGTCACTGCTTGGATCGACGACATCGTCGGGTCCGTCAAGCTGGTACAGTTCGACCGTGACGCCAACGATTCCCGGTTCATCACCTTGGCGAATTCCATCGTTCTGGCCGGTGCTGGAATTGTCGAGGAACAGCTGGCCGCCGAGGGTGACAGGCAGGATGTTGGCCAGGTTCACCTCAACCACGTCCGGTCGTCGCGCTTCGACAATCGAAACGAACGCGTCGTTGTTGGCAGACAAACCAATCGAGGCTTCGATAGCGCCCACATTGTTGAAGTCGGCACCGGTGCCCGTTGCGACGTTGAAATCGCTGAAACGGACAAAGGTCTCGATGAAGTTGACGGTATCCTCGGGAAGCGGAATCGTGGCGGTCGATGAGTTTGCATCATCCGTGTAGACCGTGACGACGAGGGAATCACCGGCATTCTCAGCCCGCGATACCACGATCAATCCCGAGTTGGTTTCCGCTGCAACCCCAGCCACACCGCCGGCGAGCGAAACGCCATCGAGACCGGTCGCGTCGAGGGCCACCGTTCCGTCCGGCCCGTCATATTGAATCAGGGCGGTTCCCACGGCGTCACCAAGGGATCCAACCGACAACGTGTCGGAAACATCATCGACAAACACGGTCAATTGACCCGTCGCCGCGTTGTTGACGACAAAAATATCCCGCGCGTCTCCGATCGCTTCGCTGGCGGTTGCGGAATCCGATCCGGTTGCGATCGAGGTCGCCGTCACGCTTTGCGTCGTCAGCGAATAGTCGTCGATCAGTACCGTTTGTACTCCCGCATCATTGTTGACCGTGACCAACGTCGGAGCAGGCGTGTTGAGCTGCGGCACGCTCTGTTGCTGAACGAAATACGAACCTGGTGCAAGGTTGTCGAAACGGTAACTGCCATCCAACGCAGTGATATCCGTCCCCACCAAGAGGTCGCCACCGTCGAGTTGATCGTTGGCGTTGCTGTCTTCGAACAATTGGATCTGAATCCCTTGCGCTCCCGGAGTCCCCGGAGCCACCAGATCGCCACTGCCATCGACGAGCACCGGTGGGTCGCCGATCGAGGATCCGTCACCCGCCTGGTCAATGAAAGCCAAGCCAGCGATGGCGCCGATGTCGCTGGCCAATACTTCTCGACGTTCCATTCGCTCGAGCCGCAAGACCCGCTGCTTGTGTTTTCGTGCCGAGCGACGACTGGAAGCTCGAAAATGAGCCAAGATTCTGTTCCAGACCATCATCAAATTCCGTTCTGTTTCGTTATTTGGGTTGGGCAATCGTGTGGAGCCAAGCCCGCACGGGTGCCTTGATGTGGCCAGAATGCTGCTCGCGGATTGAGCGGGCGAGCAGGGAATGGCCGTGCCCTCCGGAATGCTGTCCCGACGATCGGGGCACGCATGGCGGAGGTGAGTCTCCAAAGGCGAGCCGGATGAACTGCCGGACTCGTCCTCTTTCTCTCTATCGGACAGATTGCCCAATCAGCTTGACGGCGGATGGTGATTCAGATCCGGCCGTCCCTACAACCGTTACCATCGGTATTCACCGCCCAGATTGATGCCCTGGATCCAGTAGTCGGTGGTGTCGAAGGCAAACGCGGGACGATTGGCTCCGGAGAACGGATCGGCCACTGGCGGAAGCAAGTTCGGATTGACGTCTGGGGAGATCTGCTGACCAGGACGCACGACGTTGGACCAGTAGATTCCCGTATATCCGAGAGTCAGCCGGATGTGATCGGTCATCTGGTAGCCGCAGGTGATCCCAAACTCTGGCACCACCGAGAACTCATTTTGAGAGTACGAGCCGATGTTCGAGCTGAGAGCGAGCAAGCCACCCGGATAAGTCTGCAGGTTTGGCGTCTCGGAAGGGTCATTGATTTGAGTTGCACCGGCAATCCTCACGGTTTGACGCGTGTTCCCGACTGCCAGACGCACCGCACCATCAAGCGTCCAGTAGCCTCGGGTGTGGCGGTACATCCAACCCAAGTCGATGCCGTTGAACTGATTCTTGGTGTTGAACCCGTCGACGATCTCAAACGCGCCGGGATTGCTTGGGTCGGTGCTGACCAGGCTCTCGCTGACTGCGATCCCTTCCTCTAGCTGCAGGTAGCGGTAACCCACCAACAGCTCGGTGCGACTACAAAAGTGTTCCGGGCAACCACAGAAGAGCCACTTCTTGCAGCCTTCCTCGGTGCGACGCAAGCGACGAACATGGAAGCCGGCCCCTTGGAACTGACTGCTGGCCGCCGCCGAAACCGTTCCCGAGACGACATTTGGAAAGGCAACCAGTTCGCTATCTTCGACACCCGTTTGTGTGTTGAAGAACGGTCGTGCCAAGACCGGACGCCCTTGGCTGGTGGCACTGTACGATTCGTACTGAGTGTTCATGCCCAGGAACTCAGCACCGACACCCCAAGTGTGGCAGCGATCGAGCCAGACGCCAAAGCGAAGCCGACTGCCATCGATCGCGTCGGTCAGCAGGTTGCTATCACCAAACAGGATGCGAGTGGTTGGATTGGTGAGCACCCCAGCTTGGTCACGCGTCACGTTCGGATCGACACTCGTAGTAATCAACGCGGGAGTCGGCATGCCGTCCTGATACCAGCCCAGGAATTCATACGAAACCCATCCGTCCTGGGGCAGGCACAGCGTGATGCAGGGCCTCCAGGCATCCGTGCTGCAAAGTTCGCCGCAGCAGCTGCCGCCGCAGAAATCGCCGCATGCGTCGCAGGCCAATGTGCCATCGCAACCGGTGCAGAAGGCGTCGCCGCAGCCACAGGAACCCATTGGCAAGGCGTCACAGGCGCCGCCGCCGTAAACGGGAGCCAGTTGGATTTGGCCGTCGAGGATCTGACCGTCATACATCTCAGTCTCGGACAGGATGCGAGAGCCTTGCTCTTCGACGATCGAAATCGATTCGTCCGGCGGAGGCAACGGTACATTTTCGCGGACCGCTTGGACGGTTCGAACCGAACCGCTGCGCGGTGCCGAGGCAACTCTCAAACTGTTTGGTGGCTCTTGCTGCGGGGCCGCGGTTGGCTGCGACCGTGTCGGCTGCCAACTTGCTCGGGCAGTCTGCTCACTCTGCCGTACGCTACGACTGCGAGGAGTAATCTGCGCTTGGGACTCGGTGGCCACCAAGGCTGCAAGAACAAACGAAATGCAAAGGGGGAGGAACGTACGCACTGGCTTCACCAATGGAAAGCTGGGATGGTAGATGTCGTGAAACATCACCGAAGTCGTGTTATTCCCCCCGGAAATCGAACCGGTCTGGTCGTGCCGCTGTCGGCTTTGACCTTCCGATTCACCAGGGATATCGTCGAGATCCTTGCCGATCATCGACTCAAAATCAGAAAAACCGGAAAAATTGTCAGAGTCGACGTAATCGGTAAACTTTGACTTTGTCGTGTGGTTGGCTCGAAGAGCGACAGCGACGCGGCCCCAACACGTAAGATCGCGTCAATTGGCGGGAAATGATGGGTCGGCGAGGCTGACGCCGTTTGACCCGCCCGACGCATTTCGATTCATCCCCGACACCGAAAGGAAACCCACTGTCATGAGTCGCCTGGCACTTGTCGCTTGTTTCAGCCTGTCGATCCTCTCACTCGTCGGCGCAATCGCAGCAGAACGTGCTGAGGTCCAAGACGGATGCGGAGAGAGCTGCTGAATCGATCGACGAGACGACCCTTCGTGGGCACATCCGTTTTCTGGCCGATGACCTGTTGGAAGGCCGCGGTCCGGGGTCGCGCGGCGATCGGCTGACTCAGCTTTACCTGCAAACCCAGTTTCAAACGCTTGGCCTTCGCCCCGCAGCAGGCGGAAATCAGTGGACTCAAAGCGTCCCGCTCGTCGGCGTCACCACTCGCGCGCCGGCCAGCGTGACCTTCCGACATGGCGACGAATCCCTTTCGCTTCGTTCGATGGAGGAATTCATTTCGAACATCGGCAGGCCGGTAGCCAGCGCCCAGATCGACGATGCCGAGGTTGTCTTTGTCGGCTACGGAATCGAAGCCCCCGAGTATCAATGGAACGACTTCAAGGACGTCGACCTGCGTGGCAAGATCTTGTTGATGATGAACAACGATCCCGCTGATGATCCAAACCTGTTCGAAGGTCGGCGACGTCTTTACTACGGACGCTGGGATTACAAGTACGCAATCGCCGCCAGCAAAGGGGCCGCCGGAGCGATCATCATTCACACCACGCCGTCGGCTGGATATCCCTGGCAAGTTGTCCAGACATCCTGGAGCGGCGAGGAGTTTGAGCTCCGAGGCGATGACAGCCCTCGTATGGAACTCAAAGCGTGGGCCACCGAAGAGGCCACTCGTCGACTGGTCGCATTGAGTGGGCACGATCTCGACGCGCTGCGCGCTGCGGCTGAGTCGCGATCGTTTCAGCCCGTTCCCCTGAAGACGAGTTTGTCGATCCAACTCACTGCCGACGTTCGCGAACAAGACACGGCCAACGTGCTTGGCATGCTGGAAGGAAGCGACCCAAAGCTGCGTCGCGAGGTGGTCGTGTTCATGGCACACCACGATCATCTTGGAATCGGCGCGCAGCGAGACATCAAGGGAGACAATATCTACAACGGCGCCGTCGACAATGCTTCCGGAACGGCCACGCTGCTCGCCATGGCAAAGGCCTTTTGCGAACTCGAACGACGGCCGGATCGATCGATCTTATTCGCAGCTGTCGGTGCCGAGGAACAAGGCTTGCTTGGATCGGAACGGTTTGCCGCCGATCCGCCCATCTTGCCAGGTAACATGGCTGCGGTGATCAACATCGATGGAACCAATATCATTGGCCGCACCCACGATGTGAACGTGATCGGCCACGGCAAATCGAATCTCGATGCGATCGTCGAGGCGGTCGCCAAGTCGCAAGGACGTGTTGTCACTCCCGATCATTTCCCGGACCGCGGCTACTACTACCGCTCGGATCAATTCAGCCTTGCCAAGATTGGGGTCCCCGGCGTTTACCTGCACTCTGGCATCAACGTGATCGGCAAGCCAGACGGATGGGGCAAGGAACAACTCGAACTCTGGGTCGAAAAGATCTATCATCAACCAAGCGATGAGTACCTCGAGAGCTGGGACTTGTCAGGCGCGATCGAAGACGCGCGGCTGTTGTTCCACGTCGGTCTCCGGATCGCCCAATCGCCCAAGATGCCTGCCTGGAATCCAGGTGACGAGTTTGAAGCGGCACGAAAGCTGGCCCTGGCACAACGGCCGGCTGAGTAGACCGCCTCCAGGCCATCTGAATGCCAAGATTCGACTCTCCAGTGCGAATCAACCACCGGTTACCGTCCGCCGCCGCCCCTGGTTCTTTTCGGAGCAATCTTGAACGACTCGGTACCCAATCGATCGAATGACCCCAGCGATATTCCAGCGGGCGATTTTCCAGCGGGCGATTTTCCAGCGGGCGATTTTCCAGCGGGCGAGACTCCAGCGGGCGAGACTCCAGCGGGCGAGACTCCGGCGGGCGATGCAGGAAATCGTGAGGATCTCGACGCTGGGCCGATCGAATTGAAGCCGAGCGAGTCGATCGGGGCCGATCTTCGCGATCCTGGCCAACCGGACTCGTCGTTGACCGCGTCGGAGGCACGACCGATCCAAGATCACGACCAACAGCCGTGGCAGCAGCTCGATCGTCGCTGGATCGGCTTGACCAGGGCGGTGGAAGCGGCGACTTGGGGTGGACTGGGATTCGTCGCGTTGATCACTGGGCTGGTCTTTCTGTTGGTCGCGTCATTCCCTTTTCCGTGGATCGTGATCGCAGCCTGGTTGATAATTGCAACGGTCGGCCTGTTCCGAGTGATCTGGTGGCCGCGATGGGTTTACAAACATTGGTCCTATCGCATCGGCCAGAAAGTATTCGAGCTGCGTCACGGAATTCTCTGGCACGTATCGGTATCGATTCCGCTGTCGCGATTGCAGCATGTTGACCTTCATCGTGGTCCACTGGAACGCCATCGTGGGTTGGCATCGTTGCAGATCCACACGGCGGGAACGAAAGAGGCTTCACAGACGATTCCGGGCCTCGATTTCGATGTCGCGCAGTCGTTGCGAGACCGATTGATCGACGCGGCCAATCGTGGCGGACGAGGGAAGCATGCTTCAACCCCTGCCTGATACCGTTGTCGAACACCGACTTCACCTGGCAACGCTCTGGTTACCGGCGGCCGAGACGTTGATCGGAATGCTGGTCCCCGCGGTCATCGCCAGCCTGTTTGTCGGACCGTTCGCACTCCTTTGGTTTGCCGGCTGCTTTATCTTCCTGCCAACGGCCGTCTTCCATGCCATTCGGTACTTCACGCTGACCTACCGAATCGGCAATGGCGAACTGGTCATTCGGTCGGGCGTCCTGTTTCGACGCGAACGGCGAATCCCCTTTGACCGTGTCCAGGAAGTTGAAGTGCATCAGGGAATTCTGCATCGACTACTGGGGCTGGCCAAGGTCGACCTGTCGACGGCCGGTAAGGACCCGCAGGAAGCGGCCCTCAATGTGCTCACACGAAGTGACGCAGAGAAATTGAAGTCAGCGATTACAGCGGATCAACACGCCGCCAGCTCGACAAACAGACCAAACGATTCGGCCGAATCAGCGGTGCCAGACTACACGTGCGAAATCGATTTCAAGACGCTGCTGCTCGGAGGACTTACGTCCAAGGTCATCGCAACGTTTGGCGCCATCATCAGCGCGGTCGTGTACTTCCAAGTGTTTGTCCGGGTCGGCGGCAACTGGTTCAACCCGGTGGCAAAGCAAGTCGAGCAGGGGATGCGCAACAAAGGACCGATTCCCGTTGCGGAGGAGGTGGTCAAGCGGATCGAGAATCAGCTGCCTGACTTGGGCCCGTTCGCCTTTCTGACCGACCTGTGGCTTGATGAGACGATGGCAAAGAGCATCCTTCTGGCGTTCGCGGGTTTGATCTTTACCGTTGCGACTTACGTGATTCGCTATTTCCATTTTCGCTTGGAGCGCAGCGGCGACATGCTGAGTACGTCGCATGGATTGCTGACGCTTCGGCACGGGAGCCTGGCACGCGACCGGATTCAGGCACTGAAATTAGAAGAAGGGCTGCTCCGACGTTGGCTCGGCCTGGCTGCGGTGCGTGTCGACAGTGCGGGTGATCGCAATCAAGTCGACGAAAAAAAGAATCGAGACGTGCTGCTTCCGGTTGCTGCGAAAGAGCAGGCTCACGAGGTCACCCGTCAAGCGATTCCGGGTTTGCTGGAGATCAATCCTTCTTGGCATCGGATCTCGCGGCTCGCAGTCCTGCGCGGCAGCAAGAAAGGCTGGCTGTTGGTCGTCCTGGCAATCGTTCAGACATTTCTAACGGCAAGCTGGCTTTGCCTGGCCTGGATTCCCGCCTTTCCGCTCGTCTATCTGCTGAACTATCAGTGGTATCGCAACTCTGGTTACTGGCTGAGCGACGATTATTTTCTCTGGCGGAGCGGCTGGATCAATCGTTCAACGGTCTGCCTGCCCGTCCGCAACATTCAAAACGTGTCCGTCGTCCAGAGCCCTTTTGATCGACGCTTGGGCTTGGCAACGCTATCCATCGACATCGCGGGACAATCGAATACGGGCGGAGGCCCCCAGATCAAGCACCTACCCGTCGAGCAGGCCAGTCGCATTCAGCATGTGCTGACCGACCGTGCGGCCGACAGCGAGTTTGTCTGGTGAGCGAGCGTCGCTGCGGAACGAGCGCATTTTCCACAAGGAAGTGCCATGGTTCGACAGGAAAAGTCAGCCTGGAAAGGCCGACGTACGCTCGGTTTTCAAGCCTGGCCGTTCTTCCGAAGCGACTCCGTGTTGCGAATGGAGCCCATGGATGCGATCACGACGTGGCGGCAGTCAACGGCGCTCCGGAATACCACTTGGTGAAGTCACTTGGATCGCGATGAACTTCCTGGTAGATCGTATCCCGCTCAATCGGCTCGCGGCCGGCTTCGACAATCAACTCGCGAATCTTGTCGACGGACAAGCATTGAGGGGTCGTCGCACCGGCGTCGTGATAGATCAACTCGTGGCGAACCGTGCCATCAAGATCGTCTGCACCATAGGCGAGCGCTGTTTGGGCGGTTGCGATCCCTAACATGATCCAATACGCCTTGATGTGTTGAACGTTATCCAACATCAAGCGACTGATCGCCATCGTACGCAGATCCATCAAGGCCGAGGGCTTCTTGATGTCGGATAACTTCGTGTTCTCCGGATGAAATGCGAGCGGAATGAATACCTGGAATCCGCCCGTTTCATCCTGCAACTCACGAAGCCGTAACAAGTGATCGATGCGGTGAAACGCATTTTCGACGTGCCCATAAAGCATCGTGCAGTTTGTCTTCAATCCGATGCGGTGCGCCGTGCGATGGATATCCAGCCAGGCGTGGGTATTCGCTTTGTGCTCGCAGAGCTGGTCGCGAACCTCCGGGTGGAAGATTTCGGCTCCTCCGCCCGGCATGCTTCCCAGGCCGGCATCACGCATGTCTTCGAGCACCCACTCGACCGACTTTTTGGTCTGAAACTCAAACCAATTGATCTCCACGGCAGTCCACGCCTTGAGATGGATCTGAGGGTAGTGCTCATGCAATGATTCAATCAGATGCCGATACCACTGATAGGGACGCTGGTGGTGCAAACCGCCAACGATGTGCATTTCGGTACATCCGTTTTCGGTGGCCTCACGCCCGCGATCCAATATTTGCTCGTCGCTCATGACGTAGCCTTTTGGATCACGGAGATCGCTTCGAAACGCACAGAAGCGGCATCGATAGACGCAAACGTTGGTCGGGTTGAGATGCGTGTTGATGTTGAAGTAGGCGACGTTCCCGTTCTTCCGCTCGCGGACAAGATTCGCCAGCTCGCCAATGGCCTGCATCGGAACCTGCGGATCGTAGAGGAAGATCCCGTCATCGAGCGAAAGCCGCTGATCGGCCTCGACTTTGTCTCGGATCTCGCGAAATCGGGAGTTTCTTTCGGCGGCGTTCATCTCGATCTTGCCTGATTCATCTCAAAGGGATCCTGCACCACAGGCTTAACCGGAGGGCCTGGCAGCAAGACAACTTACGAAGTGATCGCGAAAAGTGTAAGCCGACTCAGCGGCACCACCGGGGAATTCTTCACACCCACAAAATGTCGATGGTGCCAACGACCAACAAGACCACACTAATTGCTGCGTTGGTGTCGAAGAAGGCTTGATTGACCCGCTCCAGATCATCGGGGCGAACCAGCCAGTGCTGGCGCAGAACCAGGCCGGCGACGACTATCAGAGCGCTCCAAAACAGCCATCCCAAGCCGACCTCCGGCGCAGCCAACGGAAGCACCGCCAGCAACAACAACATCAACCCATGGCTGGCCATCGCGATCTTCAGCGCCCCGGCGACGCCGAACCGGGCCGGAATGCTATGCAGCCCTGCCGCGGCGTCGTAATCCGCGTCCTGACACGCATAAATGATGTCGAAGCCCGTCACCCAGGCCGCAATGGCGGCGGCCAGCAAAGCGGGGGCAATCAGATCCACAGGATCCAACACCGATGCCTCGCCCCGAATCGCAACCCAAGCGCAGAGCGGAGAGAGACTCAGCGCCGCCCCCAACCACAGATGGGCCGCCGAGGTGAATCGCTTCGCCAGGCTGTATCCGCACAGGAACAACAGCACCGGCACGGACAACCACAGCGGCAGAAGGTTCGGCAGGAACAGCAGCGTGCTGGCGACGAAGCCAACGGCACACAGGAGCGTGAATCCCCAAACCTGACCGCGAGACAATCTCCCCGCCGGAAGATGACGCCCAGCCGTTCGCGGATTCGCTGCGTCGATTCGGGCGTCGACCAGGCGGTTGAAGGCCATCGCGGCACTTCGAGCGAAGACCATGCAGAGCAAGATCCCGATCACGTCGCGGAGCCGAAATGCCGGATGACCGCCCGACGCGAGGGGCGTCGTCAAGGCCATCACCGTCGCCAGTGCTGCGAATGGCAGCGCGAAGATCGTGTGGCTGAAGCGGATCAACCCCAGCCAATCTCCGATTCCTCTCCGCGCTACAACAGGTTCGTTCATCGGCAGCTCGGCAACCGTCAAGGATCTGCTTGAATCTGCTTGAGCAACTTCATCAACTCGTCGGCTGTCGCCCGCTCGCGCAGCGTTCCGTCGACGATGCCCCGCACCTTCCCCTTTGAGTCGATCACATAATTATCGAACGTCATTTTTTGGGGACTGTAAGCCTTGGAGGATTTCTTGTCCAAATCAAGTACCAATCGGTAAGGGGGATCGTGCTTTTCCTTGATCTTCTTCAGACCTTCGACCCCCTCGGCTTCCTCTCGAAAGACGAAAACCAATTCCGCGTTGAGATCTTTAAAATCCGACGCATGCCCGTTCAGCTCGACCAGCTGAGCCATGCAGAATGGTCACCAATGAGCACGGCTGAACATCAATACGACGTTCTTGCCCTCAGCGGTCAACTGGGATAGCGTGACATCCTTGCCGTCGATTCCCGTCATGGTGAAGTCGGGAGCCGGCTTATCGAGGACGACCTCCTGTCCAAACGCGACGACAGAAGACGCCAGCAGCAATCCGCCGAACAACCAGGGAACTCTCATCATCAAACTCCGTCAAACTCGAGGAATCAGGCAAGATTCAGAAGCGGAAGTCTTTGAATCCTCGTGATCGGGAGCCCGGTTGTCAAACGCGCCTGAGCCGAACTAGGCTGAGTTCGACGAGATTCTTGTTGAAAGGCGATCTTTTCGGAAGCGTTTGTTGGTCTGGTGACCGCCCCAGTCTTCAAAACTGGTGAGGTGTCCGAAAGGGCGCTTGGTGGGTTCGATTCCCATCCGCTTCCGCTTGAAATACCAGTCGAGTCGATGAACTGGCTGCGGAAGCGGGCCTGGAGTCGCCCGAACCAACCGTTGTCCAATCAAGAGATGTCGATGCCGGGCAAGGAGGCATCACCAGCCATCGTTCGCAACTTATCCATCGCTCGTCGCTCAAGTTGGCGAACTCGTTCCTTGCTAATCCCCAGCCGATCTGCCAACGATTGAAGCGTGTGCACCCGTCGATGGGAGCCCAGAGAAAACCGTGCTCGGATGATCAACTTCTCGCGACGATCCAGGTCATTGAGCATCTCGGCCAGCCGAGCTCGCAACTCGTGCCAACGCTTCTCACCAATCGCCGAAACCCGTCCTTCATCACTGATGTCAATCTCCATGTCCTGCAGACCGCTGGTCACCTTCTGACGCTCTTGTTGGTTGGTCACCACGGTGCGGTAGGAATTTCGACGCACCACCTGCGTCGCGTACGTGCTGAAGCGGAAACCCCGATCAAAGTCGAACTTCTCGACCGCTCGCATCAGGCCGACGATCCCCTCGCTCAATAGCTCATCGAAGGAGTTGTTTGTATTGACAAACTTCTTGACGATTGAGATCACGAGCCGGACATTGGCCTCGACGAGGCGGTCTCGATGCCATTCCGCAAGCAGGACCAGTCGTTCGACTAACTGCAAGCGGGCTTTCGATGGTCGTCGCGAATTGAGCATGCTGATCTGAACCGAAGCCTGGTGCAGCAGGAAGTTCATACGGCGGAAGAGCGCGGCTTCCTGGTGCGGCTTCAACAGGGCTGCCTCGCACATGCGGCCCAGAGTGCACGGGAAGGTCCACCGCACTGCCGCGGACCGCCTTCGACCCGCCGCCGACTGACTGCGACTCAAGCTCCAACTCTTCTCCGAAAATCTGCTCGGCCGCCCGACGCTTGTCGAACTCGGGGTTGGAAATGTACGACAGCTCTTTTTGGAGGCGTCGTCGCGTCAAGACTTCCAGCTCATCGGACGATGCATTCAGGATTGGCTGCACACGAGCTTGGAATTGGACCTCGGTCGCCTCCATCGCGGCCGTGAGCTCCGATGCCTTCAGCCAGCTCGGCATCCGCGAGGAGGGCCGCTGCTTCTCCGCCTTGGTCTTCGACTTCTGGACTGAGGAAACATCGACCGAGCTTTTGAGTTGAGTAGCCATTGATCCCGCTATTCCTGTGCATGGTTAGGGAGGCCGATCGGGCAAATTGCCGAATCGTTCATTTTGAACGATTTAAACATTCAAAACGTCCACTAAGGTATATCGGTGTTTGGGCCGGGGTGCAATGGATTCGTTGCGACAATCTTCGATTTTTTAAGAAAAACCAGAATTCTCGATTCGAAGTGGCAACCTGCCTTGACACTTGCAAACCATTCATTGTCCGATTTAAATCGTTCATATCGTCCACTTCGCGAGATCGCCGCATGGCAGCCCAACAGCCTCAATTTTCACCCAAACAGGTCGCTTCGGCACTTCAAGCGAGCGAATCGTCCGTCAAACGTTGGTGCGACCAGGGCGCGATCTCGACCATTCGCACCGTGGGGGGGCACCGCAGGATCACGCTCGATGCCCTTCAGCACTTTCTGCGAACCTCCGATCGTGGCTTGGCGGCCCCAGAGGCATTGGGGCTCTCGCCGACGACAATTGCCGCTGGCGAGCAAATTCCCGGAGGGGAGGATTCAGACCAGAGGCAGTTCCGATCTGCTTTGGCGGCGGGGGATGAGGCCTCCTGTCGACGCATTCTGCGGGCTCTTGTCGGGCGTAGTGAGAGCAAGAGCGAGGCGGCCGACTTCCTCATCACCGATGCGATGCACGGTATCGGGGAAGCATGGGACTGCAACAAACTCGACGCCTATCAGGAGCGTCGCGGCTGCGACATCTGCATTCGACTCCTGAATGAACTGAGAAATGAGCTTCCGGACCTGCCGAAATCCGCTCCGATCGCGTTGGGTGGCACGTTTTCCGGGGATCCGTATCAACTTCCCACCGCCCTGATCGAGCTCGCGATGCGGGAAGCTGGGTGGAATGCCATCAGCCTGGGAAGCAACCTTCCCACCGAGAGCTTTCTTGAAGGCGGTGCTGGACTATCGGCCGAAACTGGTCTGGCTGAGCGTCTCAAGCATTTCGGATCCGGAAGCGTTCGTCCGGGAGGAGATCCGGCTTGCCGAGCAGATCGGTTCCAACGTTGCCCTGTTGATCGGTGGCCGGGCTCTGACCGACCAATTGCGACCGAGACTGCATTACACCGCTCACTGCCACAGTTTGCGGAATTTGATCGATTTTGTCTTCATGCTGCGGATGAGTCAGTGAAACGCCCGGTGGAATCCTCGTCCGAGCGTAAAATCGTGCCTAATTTGATACCTTGTTCCTTGCCTAGAGGAAAAAAACCTTTTCGAAACGTCTCTGACTTACCACAATGAATGGGCGACCTATCCACCCATACGAAGGATGGCCGAGCGACCGCCCAAAACGCATTCGTTTGCTGCTTGGGTAGCCTCGGATTTGTCGCAGCGCTCGACGCACCCAAGGGTGCGGCGGGCACCTCATCCAGCAAGTCGGTCAACGTCCCGTAACGAACGATCTTCAGCGAAAAACGATGTCAGAATCCTCCGGAAATCGCGACGCTTCGCAGATGCGGCCCGATGACGACAGCGGAAGGTACTGGTCATCCCCGCCGTGCAGGGTTCGCGTGGACGATGGTAGTCGGGTGACCTGGATCGACCTCAAACGACCCTATGCACTGATCGGGTCCCATGACTGCTGCACGCTGAGAATCCGTGGTGCCCATATTCCGGACGTGGCCTATTTCGCCTGCTGCTTGCGAGACCGGGTGGAAATCTGGCCGATCGCCGCGATCGCGTTTCCCCGTTGGGGCGCCATTCGGTCCGATCTGCAAGTCGTGGTCGGGCCTTGCAGCTTGACGTTTCACCCCGCCGGTGTCCGTCCCGGGAGCAACGAAAGCCTCCCTTTTTTGGCCGACTCGGAAATCGAGACACGGGTCTCTGGCCAGGGCGAAGAGTTCCCCAAGACGTTTCGCCGCCCGGTCACCATCATCGGCGATGACCACCCCAGCGTGCTTCGGCTTCACGGCCGGGGAATGGGCTGTTGTCAGTACGCCGCGGTGGTCCAGGATCAATCGCTTTGGTTGGTCGATCTTTCGGCCAAGCGGATGCAGCGAACCGAACGGGTTCGACGATTCCATCATCCGGGCGATCGACTCGAGATCGGGGATGCAACGCTTGAACTCGTCTCCGCAAAGGCACTCGCTGTCCAAGTCGACAGCGAAGAAGACGACAGCGGAATTGGAATCGGTATCAAGGATTCGGACAGCGACATTCACTCCGATTCAGATATTCACTCCGATGACGACATCCACTCCGACGAGGTGCGATCGGGAATGTCGGTAATGGCGAGTGGGATTCACTCGTTGGATCCCGATCCGTCTGCTTCGTTTATCTCCGCCAATCCGAAGGCGAACTCGAGCCCCCATCAGGAACCGCCCAAATCGCACTCTCTCAGCGATGGCTCGACCGATGACGATGCATCCTCGGGAAACCGAGAAGCAAGCGATCTCGCCGACGACGAAGATCCCGCGTTGTGCTTGAGCGAAGGGAAGCTCCGACGAACTCGATCCATCGGCGAGAATGACTTCGACGAATTGGTTGGTTCCCCGAAGGTCGATCCCGGGGACGAATTGTCGGATGTGTCGGACGCAAAGATCCACCGCTTCGATGGTGCGAAACATGGCGTGCCCCGACCGTCCAGCCCAGGTCGGGAGTTCACTGCCCCAAAAACACACGATGAAAGCTCGACCGAAGCGGCGTTGAGTCTGGTCGACACCGCACTCGGACTTGTCGATGCCGCCGTCCATGAATCGGATTCGGTTGACAGTGCCGCCCCGTCAAAGCCCGATGCCCCCCGCGGCGCCTCCGCCTCCCAAGCCGGCGCCGACACGGATCGATCAATCATCGATGTCGACGCCGATGATGCGAACATCCACAGCTTGGACTTGGACCAGGAAGGCGTCAATCTTGATCCTTACCAAAGCAGCGATGTTTCGCTGTCAGACCACGATCCACCGATGCTGATTGATCGGGGTGAAGGGAGTCAGCTGAATGCAGCGGCCCCACTACCTGGCTCAGGCCCAGTGGGCGAAACAGTCAGTGAAACAGTCAGTGAAACAGTGGGCGAAGCAGTCAGTGAAGCAGTCAGTGAAGCAGTCAGTGAAGCAGTCAGTGAAGCAGTCAGTGAAGCAGTCAGTGAAACAGTCAGCGAGCCCATTGAACAATCCGTGGAAAGCGGTGATGGGCTGCATCGGGAAACAGAGGACGATGCCCGGATCCTGAACGATTTGGCATTGGACGAGTGGCTGCATTGCGACTCCGAGGCCGACTCCGGCCTTCGGCGTATCGGTTTTGATGACACGGAGTGCGAGGAGGACTTTTCCGAACAAGAGCCTACGTCCCAAATCGAGTCCGAAAATCCGCCCCTTAGCGGAAGGCAAGACGCCCCCGTTGGCGGCATTTCCGAGTCAACTGATTCGGATCAGATTAATGAGGAGATTGAGCACGAGACAGCACCGCCGGCACCTAACGAACAGCGCGACAACATTGACGGGACCCACCGTCTTGAGAACGACACCTTTGTGCATGCTGAACAGCAAGAGATTGACGAGATGACATACGTTGAACACCCAGCAGATCATTCGGCAATCGCCAGTCCGATTCCCTCGCCAAAGGTAGATGATGACGTTTCATTGCACCCGGAAGCAGAGCCGTCACAAAGCTCTAATGAATCGCGTCCGACGACGCAATCGAAAGCCACCTCAGCCTCTTCAGCGATGACGTCTCGCTCGAAGGTCTCGCCTCGAGCGAACCATTCTGCTATTGATGCCGAAGTATTCACTTCTCAAATCACGATGAGATTGACAGAGATCAGTCAGTCTAGAACGTTGCTGCAGCAGATTCTTCGATGGTTCGCGATCACCGCGGGGATCATCGTTCCCACGACCGTTGTCGCTTGGGTCGTTCACCGAATCTACTCCGACTGGTTTTAACCGTCCTCCGTCTGTCCACGAGCAACCGCATATCCGCTTGCTGGACAGCCATACAAGCACAACGCGCCAGCGAGTGTGTCCCAGGAATCTGCGCAATCTCACTTCCGCCAAACGGTTGAAAACCGGAGACACACTCGCTGGCGCGTCGTGCTTGTATGAATTGGCGCAACATCAAAACGCGCAAGCGAGTGAACTGCGTGATTGACCACGGAGGGGCGGGAAGCGTCTCGCCCAGGTCCGGAGTTTGTTGTTCTTGTCGGCCAGTCGGGGCCCACGGCTAGCGTCTGAGGCTCACAGTGAACGTCAGGCGTTAGAAGAGCATTTTCACATTTCAGGGAGGCGACGATGTCATTTTTGAAAATGCTCTCGTGGTTTGTCAGAGCCAAGAATTAGGGTGACTTCGATCGGCGAAAAGGGGTCAGACACCAAAAATGCGAAGCACCCTCCGGGCCGTTCCGGTTTTTGGTGTCTGACCCCTTTTCGATCGCAACCCTAAAACGAGATGCTGACAAACCACTAGCTGGAATTTGCCGACTGAGGTTTCGGCGGACCAAAGCGATCGATGCGGAACAGAGAAAGATCTGCCACCGGTTCCTCACCGAGGGCGAGATTGCACGCGACCTCGCCGAGCGCAGAGGTGAACTTAAAGCCGTGCCCGGAAAGCCCGGCAATCAGCGTGACTTGCGAGTGCTCGGGATGTCGATCGACGACAAAATGCTCATCAGGTGTCGTCGTGTAGTAACAACCAGCCCGCGCAGAAACTTGCGAACTGACGCCGGGCAGGTAACGCCGCACGTAGTCTTGAACGAGTCTGCAATCGCTGACGTCCAACTCAACCGTCGTCGGCGACACATCGGGTTGCTCAATCGCTTGACCACCACTGTGTCTTGCGACCTTGACTCCCAGCGAGTCGAGCGATGGAAAGCCATAGAAGAATCCGTTGGCTGTCTCATGAAAGAAGCATGGGAATGTGTGCGTCGACAGAGAAGCGAATGTCATCGGTTTCAAACCAGTACATGTGCTTGCGAAGAACCTGCAACGGAATCCCAAGTGAGCCCAAGAGCTGACCGCTCCAGGGACCGCCGGCCAGGACGAGATGCGCCGCTCGATGAATCCCGTCGGTTGTCGACACGGTGACCCCGCTACCTTCGACGTTCCAAGCTTTCGCAATGACTCCGAATCGACAATCCGCTCCCGCTCGCTGAGCCATTTGCAAATGGGCGAGCACCGAGTCCTCGACGCGAAGAAAGCCTGCGTTGGTTTCAACGACGGCTTGCCACTCTGCATCACCGCCGATGCCCGGCCAACGCTCCGCGACTTGCTGAGGCGTCAATCGCTCGATCGGTAAACCGTAGTTGGTCGCGCTCTGGATCACACCTGGAATCACCACGCCATCGGCTGGCCCCATTTCGACCAGTCCGCAACGCACAAACAGGCGCTGGCCCGATTCCCGCTCGAGCTGATCCCACAATTCATAGGCACGGCGCAGCAGCGGCACATATGACGGATGCTCAAAGTAGGCCTGTCGAATGATACGCGTCTTGCCATGGGAACTCCCATGATCATGAGCCGGTGCGTATTGTTCGATCCCGAGGACACGCTGACCGCGGGATGCCAAGTGTCGAATCGCGGCACTGCCAACCCCACCGAGCCCCAACACGATCACATCCCAATCTGCCACACCCCGCTCCCATTACCCAACCGTCCCATGACACCCGATCAATCGAGAAAACTCAAGAAATAGCCTATCCGATCATCTCGATCGCCGCTTGATGCGCCCCGAAGTGACCCGTCTTGTGCCTATCGATTCGAGAGATCGCATCGGCAAGGGTGCGATATACTTGCTGAAGGACGCCTGTCGCTCGCACAACACGTCATTTTGATGGAATCACCTTTCGCCCATCACGAACCTCGATCAGCCCGTGGCCTTGAGCACCCGCTTGCGGCATGCACGTTGGTCGCTGCGTTGGTGGCCTTGGCGACCCTTGCGGTGACCTCGCAGCCAGACGAACTTCCAGCACCTGTCACTGCGGCGGTAGTCTCGTCCGAAGCAGTGACAGTGGAGCCTAGTCGCGAGGCCCTTCGAAGCGAGTTCTTTGATCGGGAAGTCCAGCCACGAATCGCCGAGACCGATCGACTCAACCGAGAAGCCGCCTCGCGCTGCAAGGACCGATTGACGCGATTGATGGACCAGTATCGTCGCGGTATCGATCCGTTCGTCGAAGATCTGACCAGCATTTCGACTCGGCTCGGCATCGTGCGGCGAATGCCTACTGATTGGTGGAAACAGGACGGACGAGTTGAATCCTATGTCCAAGAAAAATTCGAGCGTCATCTCTTCTCCAAAACCTCGCTGACCCGCGACGTGGGCGACATCTTGGATGCGTTTCGCACGGAGGTCGACGCGAATCAAAAACGGATGCTGATCAGCATCCGTGCTTCTCTCGACACCGCGGACTTACCCGAGGTCGCGATCGGAGACTACGACAGCTTTCTTGCTTCGGTCGCCGATCAGTTGCAGGACTATTCATCACAGCAGGGCGCATCGAGCGTTCAAAACGCACTGACCGTGTTGGTCATGAGCGAAGCGGGCAGCTATGCCGCGATCACCCTTGCCTCCGGGCTGCTTGCTCGATTCGGGGCAGCTGCGGCAACGACGGCGGCGGCAGCCGGCGGAGCCACGGCGGGTGCGTCCGCCGCGGGCGCCGGAAGTGGTAGTCTCGGGGGTCCAGTCGGAACAGCAGTTGGACTCGGCGTCGGACTGGTGATCGGAATCGCGATCGACTGGTGGATGACCGAAAGGTTCGAGGATGAATTGAGCGAGAAGATGCACGGCTACGTGGACTCGCTCGAGCAATCGATTCTTCACGGATCGGCGTCACCATCCTCGTCTCGAACGACTTCGTCCACAGAGCATCAGGTGGGTGGCATCGGGGACGCCTTGCCGATCGTCTGTGATCGACTTCAAGAAGCCTATCAACAACGATTTCGAGAATCAAATCGTCTATTTGGAGACATCTCAATGAGCGCGATCGTTCGACATGCCCTGACTACTTCGCTGCTGATTGCGTCCGCTTTTGTCGCGCGACCGGCGACCGCTTTCATCGTTCCCGTTCCGGCCGTGGCCTCGTCCGTAACCAAAGCTCTGGTCAAATACTTTGGCAGGGAAGGGGCCCAAGAGGCGACCGAGTATCTTTCCAAGAAGGGAGGCCAGGAGCTGGTCGAGCGTGTTACCTCCTCGGCGGTGAAACAGGGAGGCGACGAAGCGGTCGAGCAGGTGGCCGCCATGGCAAGCAAGTATGGGCCCGAAGCGCTGGCGGCGCTCGACAATTCGCCTGCGATCTTGCCGATCATCCGAGCGGTTGACGAATTGCCTGAGGCTCAAGCGAAAATCGCGTTGGCGCGACTGTCGGCCGGTGCGGCCGGCCGTGAACTGGCCGAAGTGACAACCCGTCTCGGTAGTGTGGCCTTGCGCAGTGAACTGAAGCATCCCGGCGTCGGCCTGATTCTCGTTCGTAGCCTGGGGGACGAAGGGGCCGATCTCGCCTCACGTCTCAATCCCGACCAGGCGATCGCGATCGGACGTCACGCCGAGGATCTTGCCAAGCTCACCGCAGCACAGCGGCAGGGCGTCCTGGCGATGCTTCGCAATGACACCGAAAAGATGATTGGATTTGTCGGTCGATTTGTCGAAGCCAATCCGGGAAAAACACTCTTTACCGCGGCCACGACTGCCGTGATTCTCGCTGAACCGGAACGAATTCTCGGCGGCGATGAAGTTGTGTTTGATGCCGAAGGCAACCCAATCGTGGTTCGAAAAGGCGGTCTCGCCGATCGTGCGATCGAAGCTGGCGGAAACGTTGCCGGTCACGTGTCCGATCGTTACCTGCGGCCGGTTTTCCTGACAGCCGCTGCCTTTGCCGGTGCCTTCGCCCTCGCTTGGTCGGCCCTCAAAGTTTGGCAATACAAGAAATTCAAATCGACGATACGAGCCAGGTCGCGTCGGCAAAGTTGAGCGGGCAGGTCATTGAGAACGACTCTCGAAACTTGGTCACCCTCGGTGATCTGGCTACTCACCGCTTTCGAAACTCTTCAGGTTATCGTAGATGACTGGCTTGGTTTCGAACGAAAAGAACCAAAGAAACGTCAGGATCGCGGCGAGAATCAAAAGAATGGCGGTCATCAGGCGGACGTAATGCTTCGTCGTTCGTCGGACCCTCGTTCGAGAGCGGACGCGTCGTTCGGCAACGACCTCGGCCTGGTACGCCAGTAACGCGCTCGGCTCGGAGCTAGCTTGCGATTGGATGGCTGAACGGGCTACCTCGCTTGCGTCTCGCGCACCGTCTTCGTCGATCGCTTGCTGAGGTCGTCGCGCCTTTCGACGGCGTCGCGGATTCAAAGCTTCCTGCATCGGCGGCAGCGACGCACTGATGGACAGCACCTTTGACTGCGCCATGGCGTATCGCTGCATATCCAGCAGCAGGTCCACCAATTCCTCGGGCGCACCGTTGACGCCACGTAGGTCAAGCGGAATCCGCCGTGAGTGTGAATCAATCTCGCTGATCAGGTGCAATCGCAGCAGGTCAACATCGACTTCCTCGGCACTCGGCCAATGAATTTCGACGCGTCGCTCGCCAAAAAAATCATCAAGCTGTCGATCGAGCTTTGACACAAGAGCACCTTTGCCCCGCCGAGCCGGATAGAACCTGAACTCTGATTACGTTAACGACACGATCCTTCTGGGGGAGGCGAAATCTCCCCAACGGCCAGAAGATTCATGTCTCAATCATCAGATCCTAACCGGAGGCTCACGAAGCCTGCTCCATCGAGTCGGAGCCTCTTCCAAACTCTCTCGATCGTTGCTCGTCAGCAAGATCCCGCCAGCTTCGACGGCCTATTGAATCTCGAAGAGCTCAACGACGAAGTGCAGCTTGGCATTGGGCGGGATGACGCCTGGAACACCTCGAATTCCGTATCCCAGCTTGGACGGAATCTCCAATTCGATCATGCCACCTTCTCCGATCAACTGCATCCCTTCCGTCCAGCCCGGGATGACGTTTCCAAGAGGAAACGAGATCTTCTGACCGCGTCGATACGAGCTGTCAAAAATCGTCTTGTCGTCAAGCCAGCCCTTGTAGTGCACTTGTACCGAGTCCTGTGCGCTGGGCTTCGGTTTATCGCTGTTGCGCAGCACGCGATACTTCAGTCCTGACTCGGTGGTCTTGAATTCCTCCGATGCATCCTTGTCGATGGAACCGGGTTTGTCCTTTTCCTTTGAATCTTCCGGACCGGCCTTGAGTTGGCTCTCGCCGGACACGGGTTCCTGACCCAAGGTAAGTCCTGGAAATGAGAACAGCAGAAAGATACAGATGCCGAAATGCTTTCGATTCATGGTTCTTGATCTCGTAACGAGTCGGGGTAAAACGCTGGTACAGTTTACCGATACTCAAGCCGAATCGAAAAAGGGGGCTTGCTAGGTTCCAAAGTTACTGCGGAACTTGGCGAAATCGAGCAAGCCAATCGTACCGTCCTCGTCCGAATCAAGCGCATCGAGATAATTGGGCTGACCATCGGAGAGTCCAAAGGCACGGCGAAACTCAGCAAAATCCAACAGGTCCACGCTTCGATTTCCGTTGACGTCCCCATATTTGCGATAGAAATTGTCAACGGCTTGGTCACCAAACGAGTAGTCATTACTCATGGCCCATCCACCAAACCTCGCCGTAATTTTTGCCGAATCGATATCAAGACGATAGTTTCCGTCGCTCAAGGATTCCCCATTGGGAAGTGACAGCGTGACCTTTGTGAACGCTCCCTGATCCTCCATGTTCACGATCAAGTTGTCGACAGGAATGCTGGTCGGTGAGGCATCGGTGCCCAGATTCGTCAGCGAGAAGGCATCGGGCGATACCTCCACCAAGCCATCGAAGTGGACTTCGACCTTGCGAATTGCCGATCGCTGAATCGAACCATCGTTGACGATGACGGATTCCACGCCGGGCTCATCGTCGTTCAAGATGACACCTGTTCGAGCACCGCCAGTGACCGGCCCCGCATTGGAAAAAGTCACGATCAGGTCAAACGTTTCATCTGCCTCCAAGTTCGGATCGCCGAGAATCGGAATCGCAACGGTTTCCACATCGTCGTCAACCGCAAAGGAGACCGTTCCGCTGGGGAATGTCGCAAGATCCAAATCGCTCACATCGATCGCGAAACTCCCCGCTGGAACGACTTGCCAGTCCACGCTTGCAGTCTTTTCGAGATTACCGGACCGGACGATGCTGAACGCCATCGAGTTGGTGCCACTATCTCCTTCGCTGATCGCTGCAGGAGTCACGAAGGCACGCTCTGGCAAGTCGACGACCACCGATTTCCACGTTTCGTAGCTATCGGTATCCATTTTTTTCAGCACATCCCAGTGCTGCCCATCAACGCTGAACTCTAGCCACACATCCTTGCCTGCCTCGGCGTTGTCGGCACCATTGCCGCTGGTACCGGTACCGTTGCCAATGATCAGATCGAAACTCAGAGTTGCCCCGGGGCCAGGCTGCAGCGGCATGGAAGTCGCAATCCGATCGCCAGTGCCGCGCATCAACAACTCTTGGCCGTTACTGCCCGGAAAGATCGAACCGTCCGAGTTGACCGACCCATTGGAGATCGACTCCCACTGCGGGGAATCGATATCCGGATCGAAATCGTCCTGGAACATGCTGGTGCTGAGTGACACATTGTCAATCGCCCAAGCATCGCGGTCGCCATCGCCGTTTCGGATTTGTCTCCAGCGGAATTGAACCTGGCTCAAAACCGTCACCGGCGATTCGTCTTCCTGGATGATCGCTCGACGCGATGCCGAGGCGGGATCGATGAGCGTGATGTTTTCACCACTGACCGCGGTCACAACTACCAAAAAATTCTCGTCCAATTCGACGTCCAAATCTCCGGCCAATTCAATCGAAATTTCGATCTCAGCAATTCCTGGATCAAATACGACCTGACCACTTGGCCGGACCCCACCAGCAAAATCAAGATCGCTCGCTGGATTCTCAAGACCGGAGTATTGGACTTCCCATTGAGCTGTGGTCGAGACGCCCAAATCGCCGAGACGTTGGAGCTGGAAGGAATAGGTCGCGCCGGAATTGAGATCGCCCTCCGGCTGCACCGACATCGCGGTGTTGACCGTTGCGATCCCGACCGCGGTCTCGTCACTCAGAATCACTCCGTCGGCGGTGGAGTTTGCGATCATCCATCCCGCCGGCGGATCGAAAATCACGACGCGGAAGGATTCGTCCCGCTCAAATGCCGTATCGCCAGCGACCTCGATCACCAGGCTGGAGGAATCTTGTTCCGCTGGAATCGTGATCCAACCGGTCGGAATGCTGCCAGCGGCAAAATCGCTGGCGTCAATCGTCGGCAGGGAACGCGTGCTGTCGGCATCCGGAATCATCGGGAGCACGGCATAGGCAACCTGCAACTCGGGCTCGACGGCACCACTGCGGGAAACCTCAAAGGTAAACGAACTGATTCCCGTGTCGCCCTCGAATTTCTGACTATCAACGGCCTGAATCGAAATCAACTCGCTTGTCGCTACCGCACGCGTCCCGGTGATCCAGTATTGCCCGACACTTGCATAATCGGAGTAACCAATTGGATTCTGGACTGACCAAGGTGGCTCATCTTCGGGGCCTGTATAGCCTGGCTCGCCCGGATCGAACACCTTATCGAGAGCCGGGTTGTAAACACCGTGCGACCCGACTCCTTCCACGCGGAGGTAATACTTGCCCGATGCAAGCGTCAAGTCGCTGAAAGACGCCGATACTTGGTCCGGAGGATTTGATTCCGCGACCAAAGCGCCGCTGGAATCGTAGATACCAGCCCACAGGTCAAGATTGGGATGATCGAGATACGGATCGACGACAAACGAAACGTTTCCGGCGTCGGTCCAAAACGAAAACAGATCAATGTCATTGCTCTGTTCGATCACGCCAAATCCACTCAATTGGTTCGCTGACGAGATCTCCAGCGGCGATGCCGTGGCAAACGCGTTGCCATGATCATCCGCGCGGTAGGAAAAGCCGTTTTGCGTCGTGATCACATCCAAATCGTCTTGCTGGTTGCTGGCGTTGTAATAGTCGCCGTTGGACCAGGTCTTGAGCGTTTTGGCGCTGGTTCCGCCCATGATCGGCCCCCAGGCGGTCGCTCCGCTGCCATGCCCGCTGTAGTAAGTGGCGCCGCCGGAGATCCCGTCATGACCGAGCCGAATCGAGTGCCCCACTTCGTGGCTGAGTGTATTGCCGCCCGCGACGACCCCCTTGTTGAAGGCATAAATCGGTAGATCCAGAGCCGAACTGAATGAGCCGATGTAGGCGATGCCGCCGCATCCGTTGCAGACACCATTGGTGTTGGTAGTGTGCAGGGAGCGAACGCCCCAGGTTGTATCGGAGCTGCCCGACTTGGTCAGTGCATCGAGTCCTGGGTCCTCCGTGGTCACGTCGACGTCAAAGGGTGCGAAATCCTCAGCCACCAACTTCCAAATGTTGCGAATCTCGCTGAGCTCACTGGTGGAAAACGAGGCGGGATCGCCGTTTCGGTCGTAGGCGATGTCAACCAGGGTCTCAATCCCGGTACTCGTGTTCCAGCTCGTACCCTCGGTAATGCCACCGTCAAAGTCGAGATAGATCGTGTAGTTGGAGCCGGGGTGACTATGGAGTTTAAAGGTGTCGTCGTTGGTCAGCGGGGATGCGGCGACCGCCAAATCGAGCAGCGGGTCGCTCGACTCGGGATATCGATCCTCAGCCTCTTCAGCAAGGTAGTCCGCCGCGGGGGTGGTCAAGGCAATCGCATTCGCAGGCGAGAACGCCGGAAGGACCGTGGGAGCGGGACTAAAAAAATGCTCCGAGGGACCTAGTTGTGCCGTCAACAAATCGCGTCGCTCTAAAGCTTGGATCGAAAGACGTCGGGCGCCGCATCGATGACCATCCGCTTGATGGTGGGGGAATCGACGCCGACCGAACGGGCGTGGACGAAGCAGGTAACGAGCAATTGCCAAGGGCTTCACAGAGAAAAGACCCATCCATTGGGGACCGCGGGAATCGAAAGGCGAACATCACCGGCCAAAACCAGGACAGGCGAAAATTGGAATCGATCCCATTCTAGCTTCTCAACCTAAGCGGTTTCCATAAGTACTTTAGTGAATGGGGCGGCGAGGCAGACCAATCTTCGCCGTCGATTCGTGGTGCCAAATGGGATTGGCAAGCTGGGCTGGATCAACAGCCCTGTGCCGCCCAGTAGGCCAACACGCCTTCGGCTTTTAGTCTGTCAATTGTGTTCCTCCCGTCAGAAGTCCGCTTTGCTGACTACCTCCGGAGCGCGCATAAAAAAACCCTCTGTCACCGAAGCAACAAAGGGTTTTTAAAAATCCGGCAATACCTACTTTCACGCTGGTATGCACTATCATCGGCTCGAAAAGCTTGACTTCTGTGTTCGGGATGGGAACAGGTAGGACCTTTCCGATATCGTTGCCGGAAAGACACGCCGACGGGTATTTCGCCGCCGGCGGGCCGGATTGTTTGGTAGTTGATCAGTCTGGAAAGAGCGGTTCAAACAGCGTTTGAAGAAAACGTCGGAGACGTTTTCGCCGTGAATTCCGTACAGGAAATTCGAGTGCGGGATATCGACGGCCAATCCTTCGCCCGTTAGTACTGGTTAGCTTAACACGTTACCGCGCTTACACGCCCAGCCTATCAACCTGGTAGTCTTCCAGGGGGCTTTCGTCTATTGACAACGAATCCTAATCTCGGAGCGGGCTTCACGCTTAGATGCTTTCAGCGTTTATCCTTTCCGTAGTTAGCTATCCAGCCGTGCCGCTAGCGCGACAACTGGTACACCAGAGCTACGTCCAACTAAATCCTCTCGTACTAAAGTTGAATCTCCTCAAGATTCGAACGCCCACGGCAGATAGGGACCGACCTGTCTCACGACGGTCTGAACCCAGCTCACGTACCACTTTCATTGGCGAACAGCCAAACCCTTGGGAGCTTCTACACCCCCAGGATGTGATGAGCCGACATCGAGGTGCCAAACCGCATCGCCGCTGTGGACGCTCGGATGCGATAAGCCTGTTATCCCCGGAGTACCTTTTATCTGATGAGCGATAACCCTTCCATTCGGGATTACCGGATCACTAAGGCCTACTTTCGTACCTGCTCGACTTATGGGTCTCGCAGTCAAGCACACTTTTACCTTTACGCTCTTCGCCTGATTGCCGACCAGGCTGAGTGTACCATTGCACTCCTCCGTTACTCTTTGGGAGGAGACCGCCCCAGTCAAACTGCCCGACTGACACTGTCCGTTGCCCAGTTTCATGGGATCAACGTTAGAATTAAAGCATGACCAGGCTGGTATTTCAACGACGGCTCCGCCGACACTAGCGTGCCGGCCTCAAAGCCTCCCAGCTATCCTACACAAGACATACCTCAACCCAATATCAGCCTACAGTAAAGGTTCACGGGGTCTTTCCGTCTAACCGCGGGTATGTGGCATCTTCACCACAACTACAATTTCACCGGGTCGGTGGTTGAGACAGTGCTCAAATCGTTACGCCTTTCATGCAGGTCGGAACTTACCCGACAAGGAACTTCGCTCACGAAGTACCTGACACTTTCATGCCAGCGTGGACTATATCTTTATCCAACCAAATGCTCACGGATCTCATCAAGAACGGGTCGCTGAGTCGTATTCATCGCCGAAGCGAGATCAACAATCTCAAGCAGACCGCCAATTTCAAGATGACGTCCACAAGACATGATCTGGATGATCTTACGAAACTTAACGAAATCGATGTTCTTCTTCGTCTTGAGCGGGTGAGCCATAAAAAACTCACACACCTTCAACAAAGCATCCATCTTTCGAATCCTCAGACATTGACGGTCACCATGGTTCTTACGAACCACTCCGGCTCCGAAGAACCGTTTGAGTGCGTAGAGAATTTGCACGTCAGATTCATGTTGAACGACGACAAACTCAGGCAGCACTTGATAACCTACGGTCATCTCTTCGTGACGATTCAGGCTCACATGAAAGCAGCCTTCACCGTCAACAAAACCGACAACCCAATCTGGGGACAGTTCCACAAAAACACCTACGTTGGATACTCGGCGTGTAGTCTCTGAGGATCCTCGATCGCTAAATCGAGTTTCCTGCGGATTGCCCAATCCCAACCATTTTTACGCCACCGGACGAACCGATGGAAACGTAGGTTGGGCTCTAAGGGTGTTCCCGCATACAGCCGAGAGTTTACCTGAAAATTACTTTCCAGGGAGGCAGCTAATCTACCTTAGGACCCTCATAGTTAGGGCCGCCGTTTACTGGGGCTTCGGTCGCGAGCTTCGCTTACGCTAACCCTCTTCCTTAACCTACCAGCACCGGGCAGGCGTCAGTCTCTATACATCCACTTGCGTGTTAGCAGAGACCTGTGTTTTTGATAAACAGTCGTTAGAGCCGATTTTCTGTGGCCTCCAAAAGCTATAAACCATCGGAGGCGCCCCTTATCGCGAACTTACGGGGCCATTTTGCAGAGTTCCTTAACCACCGTTCTCCCGAGCGCCTTAGAATTCTCATCTCGCCTACCTGTGTCAGTTTTAGTACGGTCAGCTGCTTAACCTAGTGGCTTTTCTTGGACGTCCTTCCAATGACTTCGAGAACTTAAACGCTCTCGAGCTATGCCTTGGCTATAGCCAGTATTTTAACCCTGGCCACCTTGGCGTTCGCTACGGACATTTCTATTCGTACCGCTCACTTTTCGGACGCCGTCCCCACATCGGATACACAGCCGGCGCAGGAATATTGACCTGCTCTCCATCGTCTACGCCCTTCGGCCTCGACTAAGGGACCGGCTAACCCTGGGCGGAATTACCTTCCCCAGGAAACCTTAGGCTTTCGGCGAACAGGATTCTCACCTGTTTTATCGTTACTCATTCCGGCATAATCACCCGATGACCCCACCACCGCTCGTTACCGTACGGCTCGTATCTGATCATCGGCGCTCTCCTACCGCTCTAGCAAAGCTAGAACCCGCTGCTTCGGTGCCATACTTACTCCCGTTCATTATCGGCGCAGAAATGCTCGACTGGTAAGCTGTTACGCACTTTTTAAATGGTGGCTGCTTCTAAGCCAACATCCCAGCTGTCACGGCACTTCAACTTCCTTAGTGACTAAGTATGTCTTCGGGACCTTAGCAGGCGATCTGGGTTGTTTCCCTCTCGACCCTGGAGCTTATCCCCCAGGGACTGACTCCCGAGATAGTCTTTACGGTATTCGGAGTTTGGTTCGGTGAGGTACCCTGGGAAGGGCCCCCATCCGATTCAGTATCTCTACCCCCGTAAAGTAGTTGCCTCGAGGCTATCCCTCAAGATATTTCGGAGAGAACGAGCTATCTCCTGGTTTGATTACACTTTCAGTCCTCCCCACAAGTCATCCCCTCGGTTTTCAACCCAAGTGGGTTCGGTCCTCCACGCAGTTTAACCCGCGCTTCAACCTGCTCATGGGTAGATCACTCAGGTTTCGCGTCTGCAGCAAACGACAATTCGCCCTATTAAGACTCGGTTTCCCTTGGGCTTCGTCCCGGAAGGACTTAACCAAGCCGTTTACCACAACTCGCCGGATCATTATGCAAAAGGCACGCCGTCACCCGTTTCGAAGCAAGCTTCGACATAGGGCTCCGACCGCTTGTAGGCACATGGTTTCAGGTTCACATTCCTCCCCTAGCAGGGGTTCTTCTCACCCTTCACTCACGCTACTGGTGCACTATCGGTCGTTAAGGAGTATTTAGCCTTACGGGATGGTCCCCGTAGATTCAGCCCAGGTTTCACGTGACTGGGCCTACTCAGGTGCTCCTATGGTGCATGTATGCTTTCGTGTACGGGGCTGTCACCCTCTGTGGCGATTCTTTCCAAAATCTTCCACTAGCTACACACAATCCAATATTGGAGTCCTACAACCCCGCAGGGGAAACCCCCACGGTTTGGGCTATTCCGATTTCGCTCGCCGCTACTGACGGAATCGATTTTTCTTTCTCTTCCTCTGGTTACTTAGATGTTTCAGTTCGCCAGGTTGTTACGAACCAGCCTATGGATTCAGCTGGTCGCAGTTGGGAATCCCGGGATCATTACTTGTTTGTCAACTCCCCCAGGCTTTTCGCAGACTTCCACGCCCTTCTATCTCTTAACGCCAAGGCATCCCCCATGCGCCCTTCGTAGATTGGCCGCCAAAATCCCGAACTCGGAACCAATTCAATCAACCCGTCCACTCACTTGCGCGAACCGACTGGTCAACCAAACCGCAACCGAAATCTGAATCTCGAAAGTTATCTACTTTAACGATATCACATGGTGACTACGAGCTACTGCTTCGACCGTCTTCCCGAAAGAAAACAGACTCCGCTTCGTTCGTAGTCGATTGCACAGAATCCTATTCAGAATTCACATGTCAGCTTCCAGCACCGTGGATACCGACCGAAGCCGGGATCCGCAGATATCTGTCGCTGACAACGCTCTTTGAACTTATTGAGTCCAGCCCAACAGAATCGTCGCTTCCCTGACAAGCTTTCACTTGCACAAGATCGCAACACCTGCTGAGCGTGGTGCTCTATTCAGATGCCAACTACCAAACAACCAAATTGTCAAACATCAATTCCCCAGCTTGAGGCATTGCCTCGGCGGCCGGGGGACGCTGCTGGTGAGCAGCCGCATGACCCTCCAAAATCAAGGAGAGGCAGGCGGTTACTCGCGAGCGAGGGGCGAAAGATAACGGCGTCGAAATCTCTCGTCAACCGAACCTGAACAAGTTTTTCAGAATTTCTTCAAAACCGTTTTTGGCTCGCGTAAGTCTCGTTTTTCGCATCTTCGCCGCTTCCCTGCAAGGAGGGAAAGCAACCATTCCGCGAAAACTTTTGACCCTTTTGGCACGCGAGCCAATCGCCCCGACTAACTGATTCGGGCACAATCCTTCACGCGTCAGCAGGAACCAAACCCCGCGGCCAAAAAGTGGAGGTGGACGGACTTGAACCGACGACCCTCTGCTTGCAAAGCAGATGCTCTCCCAACTGAGCTACACCCCCGGGGAAGTGTGAAGTTGAAGGGTGAAGTTTGAAATCAGCTCAAACTTCACCCTTCAAACTTCACCCTTCCAACTTCCTCAAGTGGGCGTGCCAGAACTCGAATCTGGGACCTCGTCGTTATCAGCGACGCGCTCTAACCAACTGAGCTACACGCCCGCTTCCGCTCCGGCCCGCTGCACTGCACGCCGAGGCGTTCTGAGCAATCAAGCGGAGTCCGAAGAAGCTTGGAAGGGGGAAAGTGTACGGAATGTCGTTTGCCTGTCAAAGGGAACAACCCACCTGATTCCGAATGGATCGACATTTCTTAGAGACGGCTTGAATGCAGTTGGTTCGCGGGCCCACGTCGCCGCGGCAAACCCAGCCTGAAACAGTCGCTTCTGGCGACGATTCAACAAAAATCTGGGGAGGCCCGAATTGCCTTCCAAGATGCCGGCACAGCCAAGACGCAGTCGGACGAGCAGGCTCGCGGTTCAACGCGCCTGCCTAAACGGTGCCGATTCGTGGTGGCGCAGGTGGCAAGATTCACAGTGCAAATCAACCAGGATTCGCGCCCGAAGGCAAAAATCGGCGTTTCCCCCTCAAACAGTGGTTGGTAAGAATACGCGGGGCCTTCGTTCGCTGGTTCCCGTTTCCTTTTCCAACTCCAAACAAATCGCACCATGATCGATCGACGCCTCCCCCAGATCTTCACTGCTTTGCCGCTCACTGCTTTAGCCCTTGCTACGTTGGCTGCGGCAGCGATTTTCGGTGCAAACCCCGCCTTGGCTGCCCCTCCGAGTCCGCAGGCGGCGTTGTCGCTCAAGCCCGTCCAGGCGGACGTCGACTACGAAATCGTGCCGGCCGAATCCGTTCCCAATTGCAAGGTGAAGGACCTCGAGGTCGAAGGTTGGTTCGGATGGGAAGTTGTCGCACCTGACGGATCGTTGCTGCGACGCTTTGCCGACACCAATGACGACAAGAAGGTCGACCTGTGGTGCTACTTCAACTACGGAGTCGAGGTCTATCGGGATATCGACGAGAACTTCAATGGGAAGGCGGATCAGTACCGTTGGCTCCGCACCGGCGGGACACGTTGGGGCCTGGATGACGACGAGGACGGCCGCATCGACCGCTGGAAGAACATCTCCGCCGAGGAGGTCACCGCCGAGGTCGTCGCCGCGCTACGCGACCGGGATGCGGCTCGATTCTCACGACTGCTGATCTCCGAATCCGAAGTCAAATCGCTCGGACTTTCCAAGGAAAAACGAGAACAGATCAGCGTCAAGGCGAACCGCGCCGCACAGGATTTCCAGGGGCTGGCCTCACGCCAAAAGTCGGTCGGCCCGGAAGCGAGATGGGTGCAGTTCGCCGCCTCGTCACCTGGCGTCGTCCCTAGCGGCACCGACGGATCAACCAAAGATGTTGTGGTCTATGAAAACGCGGTGGCGATGTTCGAGCAGGACCAACAAAGCGGCCAATTGATGGTGGGAACCTTGATCCAAGTCAACGACGCCTGGCGATTGGTCGAACTCCCCTCGGTCGGCGATGGAGAAACGGTCGCCCAAACGACCGGCAACTTCTTCACCCCGGGCGGCAATGCCGCAGAATCAGCTGCCGCGACGACCGCGATTACCCGGGAGACCCAACAGCTTGTCTCCGAATTGGAGTCGATCGACAGCAAACTGGCGGTTGCCAAACAGCCATCCGAGATCGCGATGCTGCACCAGCGCCGCAGCGATCTGGTCGAGAAGCTGATCGCCGGATCGGAGAATCGGATCGAGCGTGATACCTGGGTTCGCCAACTGGTGGACTTGCTCAGCGTGGGTGCTCAGACGGGCGCTTACCCGGAAGCGCTGAAGCGTCTTGCAGCCGTCTCACGCAACTTCGCCGGCTCCGACGACAGCCTGAAGGCCTATGCCGACTTCCAAGCGATTAGCACGGAGTATGTCGTCCGACAAACACCGGACGCCGACTTCGCCGAAGTTCAGAAATGGTACCTCGATTCTCTCAGCCGTTTCGTTGAGCAATATCCACGCACACCAGAGGCGGCGCAGGCTTGGATGCAGTTGGCACTGAGCAAGGAGTTCGAAGACAAAGAGGCAGAAGCGCTTACCTATTACAAACGTGTGGCTAGCGCCTTCCCTGGAACCGATGCCGGTGAAAAGGCGGCCGGTGCCGCTCGACGACTCGAATCGGTCGGGCAGACGATCGACTTGAATGGGCAGACGCTCGACGGAAAGCCGTTCAAGCTGTCCAGCCTGCGGGGCCGACCGATTGTGGTTCATTACTGGGCAACTTGGTGCGAGCCCTGCAAGCAAGACATGAAGCTGCTGCGGAGGTTGCAAGCGGGCTATCAGCGTGCGGGCCTGCAAATCGTCGGGGTCAATGTCGACATCACCAAAGAACAGGCTGAGCAATTTCTTCAGGAAAACGGTTTGCCCTGGACCCAACTGTTCGAACCGGGCGGGCTGGAATCTAGCAATCTGGCCAAGGCGCTCGGCGTTCAGACCTTGCCAACGATGTTGTTGATCGACCCCAGCGGCAAGGTCGTTCGCCACAACGTCCGGGCCGCGGAACTGGACGAAGAGATCGCTGAAATGCTCAAGCGGAAATAGTCCGCTAATCGCGAGAATTCCAGCGTGATCGGTGCGTCTCGCTTTGCCAACTGCTACACTCAGATTCCCCCTTGTCCAGAGTGAGAGCAATCATGCCAAAGCGAGAGGCACTCAAACAGAAACTAAAGGCGGCCGATCGCCGGCGCCAGCGCCGGCAAGTTGACACGCAACCCCGACCGGTCGTCGCGAGCCCCGCAAGCACCAGTCGGGTCGATGTTGCCGAGCTGATTGTTCGTGCGATCCTTGAGCACGTTGCAGCCAATCGCAGCGATGCCAGGGACGCGATGTTGATTGCCGCGATCAAGAGCTCGCTTCGCGCGACCGTCCCGAGCGGCGACGACGCAAAGCGACTGGCAGAGAAACTGAATGAAATCCCCGCAATGCCGGGTGTCTCGATCCGAGCCTTTCGTGAAGCTCTACAGCAACTGCTGTCGACCGCCAATGCCAACCATGATCCGCGCAGCGGCGATGCGTTCTTACGCTACCTGAGCGTGTTGTCGGAGGCCTAGAGCCTTCACCCTCCCGAAGAGCAACGCCCTCGCGGACTTTCATACAAGCATCGCCGAGCCTGTGAACTCCTCGAACCGCATTTCTACGAGTCACATAGTCGCCGATGACTCCGTCGAAACGTATCGCTGTCGAACGTGTCCGCTTTGGAAAGGCTGTCGAACGCGAACGATCCGCGCAGATCATCCAGCCGCCTCTGCGAAATTTGAAAACCTCTCGTCCTACCGCACTCGGCAGGTTAACGGTGTGCTCTCGTGACGCGCAACCCTGCTACGATCGAGCGGTGCTTTCCGTAGGCGGAGCCATTCGGTGTGGAACGTCCCCGGCATGTCGGTTCGCTGATAGGTATGGGCGCCGAAGTAGTCGCGCTGCGCCTGCAGCAGATTGGCGGGCAGTCGAGCCAAGCGATAACCATCGTAGTAACAGAGCGCCGTGCTGAATGCCGGAACTGGAATTCCCAAGATCGAGGCCGCGGCGATCACGGCTCGCCACGATTCCTGAGCTTTCTCGACGGCCTGGTCAAAGAAGGGATCCAGCAGCAGATTCTCCAAGTTCGGATCGGCTTCGAAGGCTTCCTTGATGCGATCGAGGAACTGCGCTCGGATGATGCAGCCGCCGCGCCACAGCAGCGCCGCGTTCCCATAGTCGAGTCCCCAATCGTGTTCGGCCGAGGCCGCCTGCAGCTGCACAAAACCTTGCGCGTAACTGACGATCTTCGAAGCATAAAGAGCTTGGCGGACCGCCTCGACGAAGCCTGCGCGGTCACCCACCATGGCCTTGGCAGCGGCCGTCATGGCAGGGTTCGAGCCGGCAGCCGGACCATGCAGTTTCTCACTGGCCCGAACGCGAGCTTCCTTTTGCGCGGACAAGCCGCGGGCAAACACGGCGGTGGTGACCAACGTGCTGGGCACGCCAAGGTCGAGCGCCAACTGGCTCATCCACTTCCCCGTGCCTTTGGCTCCTGCCACATCCAGAATCTTGTCTACGAGGAAGCCGTCGCCCCCCTGATCGTCCTTGACGCTGAAGATGTCACGGCTGATTTCAATCAGATAGCTCTGCAGGTCGCCCTGGTTCCAAGTCTCGAAGACTTCGTAAAGTTCATCGTTATCCAGTCCGCCGACCTCATGCAGCAACTGGTAGGCTTCGCAAATCAGCTGCATGTCACCGTACTCGATCCCGTTGTGGACCATTTTGACGTAGTGACCCGCCCCGCGCGGCCCGACCCACTCGCAACAGGGAATGTCGTCGTTGGGACCAACCTTGGCCGCAATTGCTTGGAACATTTCCTTGATGTGAGGCCAGGCCGCTTTGCTCCCACCGGGCATCAGACTGGGCCCCTTCAACGCCCCTTCTTCACCCCCGGAGACACCACATCCGACGAAGAGCAGACCCGCGTCCTCGACCAACTTGGTGCGGCGTTCGGTGTCGGCGTAGTGGGTATTGCCGCCGTCGATGATGATGTCGCCCGGTTCGCAGAGCGGGATCAACGACTCGATCAGGGCATCGACGGCGGGCCCCGCTTTGACCAGCATCATCAACTTCCTGGGCCGCTTGACCGCTTTGACGAAGTCCTCGATCGAGTGGGTTCCGACGAAATTCTTACCCGCGGCGCGGCCGGCGATCAGTTCATCGACCTTCTCAGTGGTGCGGTTGAAGACCGCCACCTTGTAGCCGCGGCTTTCCACGTTGAGGGCCAAATTCTCGCCCATCACCGCCAAACCAATCAGACCGAAATCACAATCGCCGCTCATCTATACTTTCCAAGCTTTCGAGGTGTCAGGAGGTTCACGATTCGGACTCGGATTCTAGGCTCCCTGGACACAGGGAGGCAGGGGGCAGATCAGGCCCCTGCTCGAATCCCAAGCCGTCCAGGGGATTGCAGTTGCGGCCGAATCCCCCCTGGGGCCGGTACATTGCAACCAGCCCGCAGGATCCGACCGATCTGGCAGATTTGAGGAATGCCTGGGAAACAGGGCCAACTAGTTTATTGAATGAGCGGCGTGGAGCGATTATTGTCAAGGGAAATGCTGCGGAGATCCCGCGCGACTCCTTGTCTCCACCAGTTCAAGCCACACTCGGCCAGTTTATGAACATGTTGCATCGCCTCTGTGCATTGGTTGCCTGTTTCGCACTCGTCTTCACGGCTGTCGCCCGACGTATTCGGTCAAGGCAACGGTCAAGATACGATTCTGATCGGTCAGCCGATCGCTGGGATCGACGTCGACGCGACCGGCGTCCTTCGCGTCAAACAATTTGATCCTCGTCTTGCTCAACAGCGTCTCGCCGCTGCCCGAGCCCAGGGCGACTCCAATGTGATGCGGCCGAGCGAACTACGTAAGGTCTCGCTCAATCGACTCGAGGCAGCCATCCAGGAACAGTTGTCGGCGGGCCAAGGGCTGAGCAATGAAATGAAGGCGTTGGCCGGTTTGACATCGGTTCAGTACGTTTTCTTTTACCCGGACACCAACGACATCGTGATCGCGGGACCAGCCGAAGGCTTCTTCGCCGATCCGACCGATCGATTGATCGGCATGAACAGTGGTCGCCCCAGCGTGCTGCTGGAAGACCTGGTGATTGCCCTGCGTGCCTATGCCCCCAACCAAAAACCAACCTCTCTCATCAGTGTGTCGATCGACCCGACCCCGGAAGGCCTGCAGCGCATGAATGAATTCATGCAGATGGCTCGCCGTCAGGCTCGGCCGAGTGACGCAGCCCGAATTGCTCAGGGAATGAAAGAGAACCTGGGATTGCAAACCGTCACGTTCAAGGGCATTCCAAATTCAACTCACTTCGCCCGCGTCTTGGTGGAAGCCGACTATCGGATGAAGCTGATCGGGATTGGCCTGGAGCGATTGCCCGTACCGTTGAAGAGCTATGTCGACCGTGCCAGCCCGAGTGCGATCTCATCCAACGCGATGGAACGATGGTACTTCCAGCCCAACTATGACGGGGTCGCGGTCAGCGAGGACGGCAACGCCATGAAGATCAAAGAGCGAGGCGTTCAATTGGTCGGGGAAAATGAACGAGTGGCCGGTGGTCGGACGAACTGCCAGCGGGCGGGTCAACAAGGCCAGCCAGGCGTTCTGCATGGAGTTCACCGAGAAGTTCCCGCAGATCGAACAGCGAGTTCGCATCTATGCAGAGCTTCGCCAACTGATCGATGTCGCGATCGCCGCGGCCTACATTCAACAACAGGATTTCTACGGCCAGGCTGGCTGGGACATGCCCGTATTGCTTGACGAATCGCTGCTAACCGTTGAAACCTACACCGCTCCGGAGCAGGTCGAAACCGCGGTCAACGCAATCTGGCGTGGCAACACGCTGATGACGCCCCTTGGTGGAGGCGTCCATGTCGAACCTCGCATCGCTCTGCAACAGGACCGCGTCGAAGTCGATGCGACGGGAGCCAACAATCAGGTCAAGCAATCCGCTGGTCCGTCCAATTTGGCGGAAGGTCAGTGGTGGTGGGACTAGTTTCCCGGCTGCTCCCAAGCGAACGAACCGACTGCCCCGGTGTCGCCACAGTGTGACCCCGGGGCGACTTTTTGCGTCTCTCCCTCGTTACCGTCACGCATCTGCAACACCGCCTTGTTCCAATGGTTGCCTTCCGAGCAGGGGCACACCGGGGGAGTCGTTCGACTTGGAATCGCGAGGTTCTTTTTGTTGGCATCCAGGCCACCGCAGCCTCTATAATTCTCGCTCAATCCAAAATGCTTTCCTCCTCACGTGGTTCGGAGTTCTGATGAGCCAGCCTCGCAATCCTCTGCGATTGGACGGAGGTCTTTGCAGATTGGTGGTGGTTCAAGACCAGTTGACCCCCTGTCCTTACCTGGATGGCTTGACCGCGCGAATGCCGCTCCAATTGCCCGTCGGCGCGGTGACTCCAGAAATCACCGACCAAATCCTGGCGTTGGGTTATCGTCGCAGCGGTGACTTTCTCTATCGAACCCAGTGCCCTGGGTGTCAAGAATGCAGGCCAACGCGAGTCGATGTGCGTGCGTTCCAAATGACTGGATCGATGCGCCGTGTCCTCAAGCGAGGAGAGCGCGATTTGCGCATGCATTGGGGACAACCGCGCGTGGACGCCCGCAGAGTCGCTCTATTCAACCAGCATCGCGAGGCTCGAAACCTGGGACAGGGAAGCGGCGGCATCGATGCGGACTCCTATCGATCATTCTTGACCGACACCTGTTGCAACACGATGGAGCTGACCATGTATCGTGACGAAAAGCTGATCGCCGCGTCAATCATTGACGTGGGCCGGCGAAGCACATCAGCGGTCTACACCTTCTTTGATCCGGCAGAGCACCGCTACAGCCTTGGTACCTTCGCGATCCTGAAACAGATCCAGTGGGCCGAGCAAACGGACCGGCAATACGTCTATCTCGGAATGTACGTGGCTGCGAATCAGCATCTCAATTACAAGGCGCGGTTTGCTCCGCAGCAAAGGCTGATCGAAGGCAAATGGGTCGACTTCGCCGAATCGGCTTCGCTGGACGGCGAAGCCGTGGTGCCGCGAAATGCTCCACCTCGTGTGTAGCAATTTGCGGCAGGCTCGCTCGCCAAGTTGCCGCCAGAAGGCGACGTTCCCCCGCGGATCGCCCCGATTCGCGGCAGACAGAAGAGTACAATGGCGGTGGACCGCGATTTGCTTCGGTTGTCGTTGGACGCTGTTTGCCGCTACCTTGATGGGCGCTGTCAGCACTTTTCGACCCTCAGGATGTTGGATCTGATTGCCATGATCGTCTCTCGTCGGGTTCTGCTTGCGTGTTGGCTCGTACTCAGCGTTTTCGCCAACATCGGATCCACGCAGGATGCCCAGGAGCATCTCGCGGCCGGTGAGTTTGCTGCGGCGATCAAAGCGGTCGAGCAAATTCCCGCTCAGGGACGCGACCGCGTGTTGGCGCAAATTGCATCGGCTCAAAGCAGTTCCGGCGAAACAGTTGCGGCCGGGTCAACCCTGCAAGGCATCCAGTCGCCGTCGAATCTTGGAGAGGGGATGCAGGGGGCCGGGCGGGGAGGAGGCTCCTTCGCCGATTTTCAGTCGCTCATTGATTTGATCCAGACCACGGTTGTTCCCGATACTTGGGAAGCCCTCGGTGGCCCCAGCACGATGGCCCCCTATCCCCAGGGAGTCTATGTCGATGCGACGGGAACGATTCGTGATTGCGAGACATTCGCGGCGACCGATGGGGTTGAGGATCTGAAATCGCTGCTTGCTCGATCGGATCGTGTCGGCGAAGCGGATCAGCCCTTGGCTTGGCGGCAACCATCGGCACTACGGTGCGTTTCGATTCGCCGCTTGATGGACCAGTGGACGCGTTTGCAAGTGAATGGCCTGGCACCCTCGGACGCCATGATGCAGATGGCAGGCATCTCGCAAGTCCAATACCTGATCTTGGAAGACGACGATATCGTGATTGCCGGCCCGGTGGGCGGCATCGAACAGGTTCAGGGATGGTATCGGGACCGCCGGATCGGGTCTCAATCCGTTGCGACTGGACTTTCTCCGCACCTGTCTCGGTTCGTCGCTTCAGAATCAGCCTTTCGGCTGTACCATCGACCCCACACAAGAAGGTTTGCAGCAAGCAGCTGCTGTGGGCGTCGCGGTTCAGAAAGACGAGATCCCCATCGGCAAAGCCGCTGAGGAAATGGTCAAGGCACTTGGAATGCAGCGGGTCGAAGTGTTTGGAACCGCGGGCGATACACCGATTGGCTACGTCATGGTGGAAGCCGATCGACACATGAAGCAACTTGCCTTGGGCATTCATCCGATGCCGCGAGGAGCGGTGAACTACCTTGACGTCATCGATGCAACGATCGATCAGGGCCCACCGAACGAGTTGCTCCTCCGTCTCTGGTTCACGTCCGCACCTCGCGCCGTCAGAGCCGACGGGGACCGCAAAGTCTTCGAATTGGCCGGTACGCCGATTCGCCTCAGTGGTCAGAACGAACGGGCGATGGCGAGCGGGCAGCGAGGAAACGTGACACAAGATGTTCGCACCGAAGCGTTCGTCGACGACTTCAACAAGAATTGGCATGCGATTCGGTCCCAGTATCCGATCTATGGGGCACTCGAATCGATCTATCAGACAGCTTCCATTGCGGAGCTGATTCGACGTTTCGGGGAGTCGCCCCAAAGCCGCCAGCTGGCGGCACGGTTGGCCGGCACAGAAAGCCAATCCGACTACCTGCTTGCAACACCACGTCAAGTTGAATCCATCGCCACGCTGCACACGGTGCGACATGGACGGAAGCGACACCATGTGTTGTTGGTCAGCGGGGGCGTCAGTGTTGATTCTCGCCACACGCTCGCATCGCAGGTTGCTGATTACCCCTCGCTGAGCTCGATGACGCATCCGTCGAAGACCCAACCGATCGTGATTCAGCGTTGGTGGTGGGACGCAAAGTAGGCGACCGCAGCTTCGAAGTTCGCTTGTCGATATTCGGCATTTGCCACTTGAGACGGAGAATATCGAGCAAGAAAGGCTGCACCCCGAAGCCTGTCTCGAGGCGATCGCCCGGATCGGACCGACAGCGCGTGACTGGCGTTGATCGCCGCGACGCCCTCAACCCGCATTACGAGAACGGGGCGAGAAATCCGAAAAAACCCGGAAGTCGGTGCGCCCAATTTGCCAGGAACCCCCGCCCAGGTAGTAAGCTGCGTGCTATCTAGCAGTAGCGATTTTTCCCTCAACGCGGGTTCCCCTCAGTGCCAGAATCCATCATTCAACTTGCCGAACGGATGTTCGTGGGCCCCGTATGGCCGGCCTCCGTGCTGGTTTGTTTGTTGGTGCTCTACACGATCCTGGGTCTGATCGGCTTGGCTGATTTTGGATTTGACGTGCCCGATGTGGACCTCGATCCGGGTCTGGACGTGGACGTCTCGCTGGAGTTACCGGATGTCGAGTTGCCCGACGGGGCGCACGTGGATGTCGATTTCCTGCATGGGCTGGGCGCCGCGACGGTGCGCTGGACCAACTTCGGGCGCGTTCCGATCGTCCTCTGGGGCGGTTTGTTCGCAGTCGCATTTTGGAGCGTCTCGTACGGCCTTTGGCATACGTTTGACTCCAAGAGTCACGATCCGACTTGGCTACCGAGCATCCTGCTGACGATCCGCAACGTCGTGATCGCGACGGGGATCACCAAATTGGTCACCCAGCCATTGTTGGGCTATTTCGTCGATCCACCGTCCTACGACTATCGAAAACTGCTCGGCGCGACCTGTGAAATCTGCACGTTGGAAGCGACCAGCGAATTCGGTCAGGCGAAGTTTCGCACCAATGCGGCGCCACTTTTGCTGAACGTGCGCACCGACGGACCACATATTCCAAAGGGAACGGAAGTCCGAATCATCGGTTTTGACAAACAAAAACGCATCTACAAAGTCACTCATCTTCCATCGGAGACTCAACCGTGACCCTCACGCTATCTCTCGCGCAATTCAACTGGACCTCCGGTTGGATGATTGGGCTCTACATCTTTCTGTTTGCGGTCCTTGTCGGCCCTGATGACGTTCAAGAAGTACTACATCGTGGTCGGGCCGGACCGCGCGATCGTCAAATCAGGTCTCGGCGGTCTGGACGTGACAACGGCCGGTGGCAAATTCATCGTGCCGCTGTTCCACCGCTACGAGTTCATGGATCTGACACTCAAGAGCTTCGAGATCAGCCGAGAGGGAAGCGAAGGGTTGATCTGCAAAGACAACATTCGGGCCGACATCAAGGTCGCCTTCTTTATCCGCGTGGACAACACGCAGGAAGAGATGAAAGAGGTGGCACAATCGATCGGAGCCAGGCGATGTAGCGAGCTCGAGACATTACGGGAACTCTTCGATGCCAAATTCAGCGAAGCGTTGAAGACCGTGGGGAAGCAGTTCGACTTCGTTGATCTGTACGACCAGCGGGAAAAATTCAAGGGAGAGATCCTGAAAGTCATCGGCACCGACCTCAACGGATATCGACTCGACGACGCGGCGATTGACTACCTGGAGCAAACGCCGCTGGAAATGCTCAGCCCCAACAATATTCTGGACGCCGAAGGGATCAAGAAGATCACCGAGCTGACCGCTGGAGAGAAGGTCAAGGAGAACCAATTCACACGCGACAAGGAAAAAACGCTCAAGAAACAGGACGTCGAAGCAGAGGAAACGATCCTGGCCTTGGAACGACAACGGGTCGAGGCGGTTGAGAAGCAGCGGCGTGAAATCGCCGAGATCACGGCCCGCGAAACGGCTGCCGCCAAAAAGGTTCAAGAGGAACAACGACTCGAATCAGAGCGTGCACGCATTGCAACCGAAGAGGAGCTCGGAGTCGCCGAAGAAAACAAGTTGCGTCAGGTCCTGGTCGCCCAGCGGAACAAGGAAAAGACCGACGCCGTCGAACTGGAACGGGTCAATCGCGATCGCGACTTGGAAATGACCGAGCGTTTGCGCGTGGTCGGTGTCGCCGAGGTCGAAAAAGAAAAGGCGATCGAGGTCGAGAAACGCAACATCCAGGAAGTGATCCGCGAACGAGTCGCCGTCGAACGGGCTGTCGTCGAAGAACAGGAACGGATCAAGGACACCGAAGAATTTGCCGCGGCCGATCGACTCAAGAAAGTCCAGGTGACCGCCGCCCAAATGAAGGCCGAAGAGGAACTGATCCGGCAAACCAAGCTCGCGCAAGCGGAAAAGGAAGCGAGCGAATTGCTGGCCGAAAAGATTCGCATCGAAGCGGAAGCCAAACGAGATGCCGCGGAGAAAGAAACCGCCGCGACGAAAATGCTGGCCGAAGCAGAAGCGGCAACCGCCGCTGCCAAAGGCCTGGCCGAAGCAACGGTCCAAGAAGCTAAGGCCGTCAGTCTCGAAAAGGAAGGCTCCGCCGAAGCCTCCGTGTTGCAGAAGAAAGCCATCGCCGAAGCGAAGGGAATCGAAGCCAAAGCCGAAGCGATCGAGAAGCAGGGCCTGGCCGAAGCCAACGTGTCACGCGAGAAGTACCACAGCGAGGCAACCGGCATCACCGAAAAGGCCGAGGCGATGAAGCAACTCGACAGCGTCGGCAAGGACCACGAAGAGTTCAAGCTGCGACTGGAGAAGGAAAAGGATGTCGAGATCGCGGCGATCGACGCGCAACGCGGAATTGCCGAAAGCCAGGCAGGCGTGGTCGGAGACGCCCTCCGGTCGGCTCGCATCGACATCGTCGGCGGCGACGGCGAGTTCTTCGATCAGATCACATCGGCCGTCAAGGGCGGCAAAGCAATCGACCGATTCGTCTACAACAGCAAGGTCGCAACCGATATCAAGGACACGTTCTTTGACGGCAATGCCGAATACTTCAAGGATCAGCTGTCAGACCTGATCAAGCAGTTCAACCTCGACACCGATGGGGTCAAGGATTTGTCGATCGCTGCCTTGATCGCCAAAATGCTCGGATTGGCCAGCACCGACGACGTGCGTAGCCAACTGACCAGCCTGCTGAGCATTGCCGGTACCGCCAACATCGCCGACCAGAAAGCAGGTCGACTGCTGACACAAAGCGCAGCGGTACGCAGCAATGGCAAGCAGAGCTAATGGTTCGCCCGAACCTCCGGGAATCCAAGCATGACTGAGTCCCAACAACTTGCGGCCGGAACCTACGAGGTCCTGCGCAATCGTCTTCGCGACGCTGCGTCGGACCTGCGGTCACGACTTGCGCGGTTGAACGAAGCCAGAGCGGAAGTCTTTGGCAACATCGAAACGGTTCTCGTCTCGACCGAACGCGTGACCACCGAACACAACTGCGTCCCACGAGACCTGGTCTCGATCGGCGATCAGTTCTTGTTCGGATACAACGTGCAATTTGGCCTGAAGACCGAGATCGCCTTGGCCGATGTGTTCGCCGCCTATCGATTCGCCAACCATCAGTTCCAGGCGCAATCCCTTGACGTGATTCGCGATCCGAGATTCGAAAACGACTTTCAACGAGTTGTATCGCTTCTACAAGGACACTCGATTTGCAAGGTTCTTTCGCAACGGGCCGATGCTGCACATGGTCTTTCAGGTCGGCAAGACAGCTCGCGACATCAAGTCATTCAAGTGGCGAGTGACCCCCGATTCGATTGAGTACCTCGACAATCGCAGTGACCACGAAGTTCGCAGTCCACCGCAGCATGAATTTCGCTGGATCAAGACCACACGCGATCAACATCACTACGGTGCGCATCCGCACATTTCCATCGAGGACCGCGTCTTTGTCGAAACGGTCGGCGGTGACCTGACCATCAAGGTTGAAAACAACACCGAGTCCGGTGAAGGTATCTATGCCGAACCGGTCGACAATGCCGACCAAAAACTCGATGACGCGGAAATCTTCTACGCAATCGTCGGCAACCTGGTGCTGATGAAGATCCGTCCCTACCAGGAACAGGAATACCGCTACCTGCTGTTCAACGGCAAGATCCAGAAAGCGATGCGACTGGACGAGATCGAAAACGCATGCGTGATGCTGCCGAGCGATCAAGGGCTGATCTTTCCCGGAGGCTATTACCTGCAAACCGGCGAGTTCAAGCGGTTTGATCACGGGCTGAGCAACATGCGCTACCAGCGCACGATTGCTGCCCCCAACGGCGAAGATTACCTGTATCTGTTCTACAATCCGGATTCGGGAACCTACGTCCAACTTCGCTACAACCTGATCCGTCAAACCGTTGACACCCCGCTGGTCTGCAACGGCCAAACGTTGTTTGAAGGGGGCGAAATGGTTTGCTTTCGGGCTCAAGACGAGCCACAAAAGCACCATGCGATTCAGATCTGGCAGACGCCCTTTACCGGCGGCAGTTTCGTCCAGGAAAACCAAACGGATTCGCTGTTATTCAAGATCGGCAACAAGGAAATCGTTCGCGGTATGGCCGAGTGCAGCGAGATCCTGCAACTGATCGAAAAGGACGACAGTTACGAAGGACTGTACGTCGACCTGGTCAAAAAAGCCTCCGATGTGGTGGACAGCTACTTCTGGATCGACAAGCCAGAAACGGAAAAGCTTTCCGAACCGCTGTTACGAATCCGCGATGCGTCCAATGCCGCAGTCGAAGAGTTCGAAAAGGTGCTTCGCGTTCGACGCGACACGGAACAGCGCACGCGCGAAGTCCAGAACGCGATCGAGGCATTGGTCAAGACGATCGAGCGAAGTCGATTTGAGTCGATCGACGATTTCGTCAATCTTCTGGCCAAACTTCGTGAGCAGCGCGGACATGCGTTGGGGCTCAAAGAGCTTCGCTACGTTGATGAAGCGATCGTCGAGCAACTCGAGGAGATTACCGCAGAACGCTCGCAACGGCTCAGCCGGCGGTGCGTCGACTTCTTGCTGACCCCCGGATCGCTCGATCCCTACAATACGCGGGTGCAAGAGGCGGGTAAGCGGGTCGAAACCGTGACGACGGTTGCCGAAGCAAAAAAGCTGGAAGAAGAAATTGACGCCAGCAGCTCACAGTTGGAACTGCTCACCGAGACAGTCAGTAATCTGCGCATCGATGATGCCACCAAACGCACCGAGATCATCGACTCGATCGGCAACGTCTTTGCGTCTCTCAACCGAGTGCGCAGTGCGCTCAAGGCGCGCGTCAGCGAGCTGGTTAGCGTCGAAGGCAAGGCGGAGTTTGCCTCGCAACTGAAGCTCTTGGAGCAAACGACCTCCGGCTATCTGGATGTTTGCGACTCCCCGCAGCGATGCGATGAGTACCTGACCAAGGTCATGGTACAGCTGGAAGAACTGGAAGGTCGATTCGCCGAGTTTGATGACTTCGTCGTCCAGCTCGCCCAGCGTCGTGAAGACGTCTATGCCGCGTTCGAGTCTCGTAAGGTCGCGTTGATCGAGAAGCGCAACCGGCGAGCCGAATCGCTCTCGGCTGCGGCGGATCGCATCCTCAAAGGGATCGATTCCCGCGTCAACAAGATGTCATCGACCGATGAAATCGCCGCCTACTTCGCCGGCGACCTGATGGTCGAAAAGGTTCGCGACATCATCGAGCAATTGGAAGACTTGCAGGATGCGGTACGAGTCGAGGACCTGCAGAGCCGACTCAAGACGATCCGCGAAGATGCCACTCGCCAACTCAAGGACCGCCAAGATCTGTACGAAGATGGCGGCGATCTGATTCGGCTGGGGACCCAGCGATTCGCCGTGAACACGCAGCCACTCGATCTGACCACGGTACTCCGCGACGGAGAAATGTGTCTGCATCTGACCGGCACCCAGTTCTTCGAACCGCTTCGGCACGAAGAGCTCGTCGCCTCACGCGATCTCTGGTCCCAGGAGCAGGTCAGTGAAAACGCCCGCGTGTACCGAGGCGAGTACCTGGCCGTCGACCTATTCGAGCAGCTCACCGCACCGGAACCCACGTTAGCCACCGACAAGATTGACGCGGCCTGGATCCAAACTCAGATGGGCGGACGTTTCGAAGAAGGATACGCCAAGGGCGTCCATGACGTCGACGCCGCCCAGATTCTCAGCACGCTGATGAACATTCACCGATCGATCGGTCTGCTGCAGCACGCGCCGACGATTCGCGCCGCGGCACAGTTGTGGTTCAGCAAGCTGTTGGATCCGAAAAATCGCAAGGCGATGACCGATTGGATTGGTGGCTTTGCCAAACTTGCTCAAGCCTATCCGAACGCGAAACCGGCAGTCGAATTCCGTGCGCGACTCGCCGAACTCGCGGAGGCCGATAGCCCTCTCTGGGCGCCGCTGTTTGACAGCGACATCTCCCCAGCGAGAGTCGCTGACTATCTCTTCGACGAGTTGACTCACGCACCCAAGAAGCCGATCGTCAGTAGCCGAGCCGCGAATCTGTACTCCGAGTTCAGCGCGGCGGTCCCAGATGCCGATCGCGAGAAGCTGTTGGCCCATGTCCTCAAAGGCGAGTCCGATCCTGTTCGAGCCTATATTTTGGCCCGCAACTGGGTGGACGCATTCCTGAAGACACATACGACCCACGATGAGATCGACCCGGCCGCCAGCTATCGGGACGAACTGGCCTGGATTGTCTTCTCGGGCGGGCCTGCGTCGATGAAGCTGGGCGAAGCGGAAGTGGCGCGCCGATTGACCTCGATGGCCGGGAATCACCCGAGGATCTCACGCGGCGAAATGCCGCTGAATTATCACGAGATCCTTCGTCGTGTGCGTCGCTATCAAGCGGAAGTGGTCCCCCGTTATCGGCGCCTGCACAGCACCAAGACGCAAATTGTCGATGCGGCCCGCGAAGACATGCGACTGGAAGAATTCAAGCCTCGCGTGCTCACCAGTTTTGTCCGCAATCGCCTGCTCGACGAAGTCTACCTGCCGATGATCGGCGACAACCTGGCCAAGCAGATGGGAGCGGCAGGCGAAAACAAGCGGACCGACCGCATGGGACTGTTGCTACTGATCTCCCCGCCAGGCTATGGCAAGACGACGTTGATGGAATACATCGCCAATCGCCTGGGGATCGTGTTCATGAAGATCAACGGACCGGCGATCGGCCATGCCGTGACGTCGCTCGATCCAGCCGAGGCGCCGAACGCGGCAGCACGCGAGGAGATTGAGCGATTGAATCTTGCCCTCGAGATGGGCGACAACGTGATGCTCTATGTCGATGACATCCAGCACACGAATCCGGAATTCCTTCAGAAGTTCATTTCGCTCTGCGATGCCACCCGCAAAATCGAAGGGGTTCGAAATGGCCGCACGCGAACCTACGATCTGCGCGGACGCCGTGTTGCGGTCGTGATGGCGGGCAACCCCTACACCGAGAGCGGCGAACGTTTTCAGGTTCCCGACATGCTTTCCAACCGGGCCGACGTCTACAACCTGGGCGAGATCATCGGCGATTCGGCCGAAGCTTTCGAGATGAGCTATCTGGAAAACTGCCTGACCAGCAACCGTGCACTGGCGCCTCTGGGTGCGGCATCGCCGGAAGATGCACGGGCGATCATTCAGGCTGCAGCACGCGACTCGCTGGAAGGCGTTGAACTGCAGGGCAAGTTCTCGATGGACCAGGTCCGCGAGATGTTCGAAGTCATGCGAAAGTTACTGCGTGTCCGCGACGTCGTGCTTCGTGTCAACCGCGCCTATATCCGCAGCGCCGCCCAGGCCGACGCCTACCGCACCGAACCGCCGTTCAAGCTGCAGGGAAGTTACCGCAACATGAACCGTATCGCGGAGCGGGTCGCTGCCGTCATGAACGAGGCGGAATTGCAATCGCTGATCGTCAGCAACTACGAGCAGGACGCCCAAACGTTGACGACCGACAACGAAGCCAACGTGCTGAAGTTCAAAGAAATCATGGGGATTCTCAGCGCCGAGGAAAAAGAGCGTTGGGATGCCATCAAGTACGCCTACGTCGAGAGCGTCCGCATGTCGGGCATGGACAGCGAAGACCAGGCCGGGCAACTGATGCGACAACTCGCTTCGATGCGGGACGGCCTCGAGTCCATTCGTCAGGTGATCTCACGGGCCATCTCCGTTTCGGGCGACGGGACCGAGGAACGCATGGACGCCCGGATTGACCTGATCCGCCAGAGCCTGACGTCGTCCGCGGCTCAACTCACCGAGTCCCTTCAACACACGACCAGGGAACTGGAAAAGATTACGCAGCAACAGGCGCTCGAGCCACCGGAGCAAAAGATTCTGGTTCAGCACAAGGTGCCGCGCGTCCTGGCCGACCTGGTCAAAGGACAGTTCCACTTGATGCAGGAGTGGATGCGCCCGATCCTCAGCGAGTCTTTGGATAATGGTCGCGACTTGGAACGGCTGAACGCTCAGCTTCAGACCATGCTGCAGACCTACCAGGAAATGGAACGGTCATTCTCTGCTTCCGACAAAGGCAACGGCAGCGATCCGACCTAGAGTCTGCCGTAGCTCGGTCTCTCCGAGACCGAGATTCCTGAACCTCGGAGAGGCTGCGAGTTATTCAACAGGCACTGCATTCCCAAGCGAATGTCTCAAAGATTGTTGTCGATCGCCCCGTCGAACGTTGCGCAAATCCGACGCTACGATCGGCGGAGCGATCGGCGACTATGAAGAATCCCAGCCTCGGAGAGGCTCGGCTACAGTAGGTCCGCCACGCGCTGAGTGATTTCCCGATAGAGATCTTGGGGGAGTGGCCCAGCGATCGTCGCGGCCAAATTCTCCTCCAGGTGCTTCGCGTTGCAGGTGCCGACGATCGTGGTGTGACAATGGGGATGGGACAGCGTGTAGCGCAGGATCAGCTCCGCCTTCGAGACACCGGCCGGCAACATCTCGTCGAGCCCAGCCCGCTGCCAAACATCATTCAGCGCAGGCCGTTGAATCTCCGCCTCGGGACCTCCCTGTGCGATCCCGCCGCGAATGATGATCCCGGCGCCGGTTTCGGCGGCTCTGGTGATCCAATCGTGATGCTCAGGTGCCAAGCAGGAATACGGGATTTGGAAGGTATCGAAGACGCCGAGTTCAATCAGCCCCGCAAGTTCCGGCAATTTGCTCGAGACTCCGAGGAAGCGAACGAGCCCCTGGGATCGGAAGTCCTCCAGCAGCTCGATCAATCCGGCTCGCTGCAGGGTCTCGGCATCCCCGCCGTGAAATTGCAGCAGATCGACGTGGTCGGTCCGAAGCCGCTCGAGACTGGTCGCCAGATTCCGCTCAATCACATCGCGGTTCCACTGATGATCGATCTCGAGATGGTCCTCGTGTTGGGTGTAAACGCAGCCGCACTTGGTGGCAAGGTAGAACTCTTCCCGTCGAGAGCTGAGATACCGTCCGATTCGCTCCTCGCTGATCCCGTAGTCCGGGGAGGTGTCGATGAAGTTGATGCCCGCATCGAGGACGCGATGCAGAAACCGCTCGGCGGACGGCTCGTCGACCACGCGAACGCCCCAGGTGCGAGGACCGCGCAGCCCCATGCTGCCGTAGCCGAGCTGAGTCACCTGCAAGCCAGTTTTACCGAGTGTTGATTGTGGAAGCATGGAATTGCCGTGTTCTTGAATGAGCGTCGGATTCGAATGGATGCTTAGGGTAGGTCGTCTATACCATCGGGCCAAGTCACGTCATGATGGGGATCGATTGACTGAGCCGACGGGCCTTCCCCATTGGGGCTCGCGGTGCCGGCGGTGCCTCACCTGAACCAGGCCGCCGGAATTCCCCCCATCACTCGCATGATCTGACAACGCTGCAGATGGCTGCTACCTACAAAGACGCGGGCGTCGACCTTGACGTTTACGCTGAATCGATGAGCCGCTTGCCCCGGTTGATGCATCGCACCTTCAGTCCACGTGTGATCCCCAGCGATGGTGGGTTTGCGGGCCTCTTTCGTCTCGACTTCGACGGCAAGCTCTTCGCCCGGAATTACGTTGACCCGGTGTTGGTCAGCGGGACCGACGGCGTCGGCACCAAGCTCAAGATCGCCCAACAAACCGGTCGCCATGACACGGTCGGCATCGACCTCGTCGCCATGTGTGTCAACGATCTGCTCTGCACCGGTGCCGAGCCCCTGTTCTTTCTCGATTACGTTGCGATGGGACGTGACGACCCAGCACGGCTAGAGCAGATCGTTCAGGGGATCAGTGACGGATGCGTCCTCGGTGACATGGCGTTGCTGGGGGGCGAAACCGCGATCATGCCCGACATGTACGGAACCGACGACTACGACCTGGCCGGCTTCGCAGTGGGTGTGGTGGAAAAGAAGAAGCTGGTCAATGGCAAGCAGATCGGCAAGGGTGACGTGGTGCTGGGGATTGCCTCCAGTGGCTTGCACAGCAACGGATTCTCACTGGTTCGCAAAATCATTGGTGACGCGGGATTCGATTGGAACGATACGCCAGATGGTCTCGACGGCAAATCGCTCGCCGATGCCTGCCTGGAACCGACTCGGATTTACACCAAGGTGATCCGCGCCGTCCAATCCCATTATCACGTCAAGCAGGTTGTACACGGTTTGGCTCACATCACCGGGGGCGGGTTTGAAGAGAACCTCGATCGAATCCTTCCCAAGCAGGTGGATGCCCTGATTGACCCAGCCGCTTGGGAGGTCCCGCCGATCTTCCGCTGGCTTCAGCAGGTCGGTGCTGTCGAAACCGCCGAGATGCGCCGCGTGTTCAATATGGGGGTCGGCATGGCGATGGTGGTCAGCGAGTTTTACGCGCCGAGCATCTGTTCGCAGATTTGCGATCTTGGCTTGCCGTGTGTTCCCGTCGGTCAAATTGCCCCCGGCACCGGCATCGTTCGCTATACCGATCAGCCGTAGCAACCACCCGGCAGTTCGCGACCTGCCCACTCACTCGCCCCCCACTCACTCACTGCCCACTCACTCACTCACTCACTCACTCACCCACTCACTCACTCACTCACTCACCCACTCACTCACCCACTCACTCACCCACTCACTCACTCACTCACTCACTCACTCACCCACTCACTCACTCACCCACTCACCCACTCACCCACTCACCCACTGCCCCACTCACCCACTGCCCCACTGCCCCACTGCCCCACCGCTCGCTCATGACGCATCGCAAGATCTTCGTTTTGCTGCTTGGTTTCGCGACCCTTCCAGTTTTTGGAGCTGATCGGTGGCCACAATTTCGTGGCCCGCTGGGAAACGGGGTCGTCCTCGACCAGTCGGCTCCGGTCCGTTTCAGTGAAACCGATCACGTCAGCTGGAAGACGGAGATTCCCGGGCGTGGCTGGTCGTCGCCGGTGATTGCCGACAACGTGATTTGGGTAACCACCGCGATCGAGCGCATTCCCAGCGAAGAGGATCGTTTGGCAATGCTTCGCGAAGGGGGAATTCCGGAGAAGAAGTTCAAGGAGTTGGCGATTGCAAAATCGATCGACCTGAAACTAATCGCGGTCGATTTTCAGTCCGGTTCGATCCTGCGCACGATCGACTTGGCATCGATTGGCAAGCCGGACCCGATTCATTCTGTGAACAGTTACGCGTCACCCACGCCGGTCATTGATGGCGACAGGATCTACTGCCATTTTGGAACGTACGGGACTTTTTGCATCGATCGGGATTCTGGCACGATGGTTTGGCAGCGTCGGTTGCCACTTGATCACTCGGTCGGTCCGGGGAGTTCTCCGTTCGTTTACGAGGACATGCTGATTCTGATCCAGGACGGCATGGAACGTCAGTACGTGACGGCCTTGGACAAGACGACCGGAAAAACGACCTGGGAACGGGAGCGCCCGGAGATGGAAGCACCAAGCGGCGACCAAAAGAAATCGTTCTGCACTCCGATCGCGATTCGTGACGAGCAGGGACGAGCCCAATTGATTTGCATGGGATCGCAGTGGATGGTCGCATACGATCCCAAGAGCGGCGACGAAATCTGGCGAGTTCACCACGGCAAAGGGTTTTCAGTCGTGCCACGTCCGGTCTACGGGGACGGCGTGGTCTACTTTTGCACCGGCTTTGGAAAGCCCCAGCTTTGGGCCGTCCGGGTCGATGGATCGGGTGACGTCTCGACATCGCACGTCGAGTGGACATCGCTGCAAGGAATTCCTGCCAAGTCATCACCATTGCTCTACGAAGGCAGGATCTACGTCGTGGCCGACAACGGCGTTGCCAGTTGCTTCGCGGCGAACGACGGATCGCAGATTTGGAAACAACGAATCGGCGGTGACTATTCTGCCTCCCCGATTCTTGTCAGTGGGCTGATCTATTTTGGCTCCCACGATGGTTTGGTCACGGTCATCAAGCCTGGTGACGAAGGGGAAGTCATCGCGGAGAACCAGATCGACGGAAAGATCATGGCCTCGCCAGCGGTGGTCGACAACGCCTTGATCCTGCGAACCGACAACGCGGTCTATCGCATCGATTAGTGCGTTTTCAACAAAGATGTGTCTTCCCAAAAAGGGGGGAAGCTCACGGAAAGCCAAGCGGTGCGTTGTCGACATGGCAGCCTCGACGTATTCTGGGCTGAAAGCGATCTCTCCGTTTCATCCTTCCCCTTTCACCCACACCCACCGCGGCGCTTCGCCACTGGTATGAGCTCTCAGTACGACACCATCATCATCGGCGCTGGAATGAGCGGATTGGCGGCTGGGATACGGCTGGCACATTTTGACCAACGCGTCTGCATTCTCGAGCGTCACTACACGATTGGCGGCTTGAATTCGTTCTATCGAATGGGGGGTCGCGACTACGACGTCGGTCTCCACGCGATGACCAATTTTGCCAGGAAGGGCTCCAAGAAAGGTCCGCTAGCCAAACTGATCCGCCAGCTTCGATTCAGTTGGGAGGACTTCAAGCTGGCCGAGCAAATGGGTTCCTCCATTCGCTTTCCGGAGGTGTCGCTCGATTTCAACAACGACATTCAGCTTGTTGGAGTCTGACATCGCGAAGAAATTCCCATCGCAGATTGATGGTTTCCGCTCGTTGTGCGGCTCGCTACTGGACTACAGCGACATGGATGGTGGCGACCCCAAATTCATGAGCTCGGCACGCGAAGTGATTGCGCAGCACATCACCGATCCACTGCTGATCGAGATGCTGATTTGCCCATTGATGTGGTATGGCAATGCTCGAGAGAACGACATGGATTTCGGTCAGTTCTGCATCATGTTTCGCGCCTGCTACCTGGAAGGCTTTGGGCGTCCGTTCAAAGGGGTCCGTGTGATCCTGAAGAACTTGGTACGTCGATTCCGCGGGCTTGGCGGCGAACTGAGACTACGCAGCGGCGTCTCGAGAATCCATGTTGAGAATGGGCAGGCGGCCGGAGTCGTGCTGGATGATGGGACCGAGATCCAGGGCAAGCGGATTCTCTCCTCGGCAGGGAACGTCGAAACGCTGCGGCTATGCGACGACATCACCAATGTCGAAGTTGCCAAGGCTGGAAAACTCTCGTTCATCGAATCGATTTCGATTCTCGATCGCAAGCCGCTCGATTTCGGTTTTGACCGGACGATCGTCTTCTACAACGATAGCGAGACGTTTCACTGGCAACGCCCCGACGACGCGCTTTGCGATGCTCGCACTGGCGTGATTTGCTCACCGAACAATTACATTTACGATCCGGAGGACGGGGAACTTCCCGACGGAATCATTCGGATCACGACACTCGCCAATCACGATCGTTGGTGTGGACTTGCGGAAGAAAAGTACCAAGCGGCGAAGATTGGCGAGTACGACGACGCCGTCGCGTCGGCAGTTCGTTTCATGCCTGACTTTCGACGTTATGTAATTGACACCGACGTGTTCACCCCCAAGACGATTCGCCGCTTCACCTGGCATGACAACGGGGCAGTCTATGGCGCGCCAGACAAACAACTTGACGGAACGACCCATCTTCCCAATCTGTTCTTGTGCGGAACGGATCAAGGATTCGTTGGCATCGTCGGCGCGATCGTCAGCGGAATCAGCATGGCCAATCGTCATTGCCTGAACGCCGAACCGGCCCTGTAACACCATTTGAACATGACTCGACTCGAAACCGGCATTTCTCGTCTCGATCAATTGCTTGGCGGCGGGTTGTTGCCCGGATCTCTCACAGTCGTGATGGGGGCGACCGGGATTGGAAAGACCCAACTTGGCCTGAGCTTTGCCAATCATGGCCGGCATCAGGAAGGCGAGCCCGGCATTCTGTTTGATTTAACGGCCCGGGGTGATTCGCAAAACCATCAGGACTACGCCTCACGGCTGTGCGACTGGCAACTGCGTCAGCAGCCCGCCGGGTTGCAGGTTCATCCCGAGCGAGTCTGGGAACGTGATGCAACGAGAAGAGACTCGTTCCATATCTTTCAGCATCGTGGTCGGCGGGTCACCGCCAGCGATATGGATGCGGACCAATGGCGCGAATGGAAGTACGAACAGGCGAAGAAGCTGGATCAAACGATCGCGTTCTTCTACGGCAATTTTGTTCACGGCGTACGACGCTGCGTGATCGATGGGATCGAACCAACGGACCGGGCCTCCGATTCGATTCAGCTGGAGATGTTTGAGTACATTTATCACCAGATCCTCCACAAGGAACACGACTGGGTGGCCCGTGACTTGTTCCGAATCGGGTTCCGTAGCAACGCGGAAAAGGTGCAGCAGCACCAATACGACCACAACGACGTAGGTTGCCTGCTGTTGTACACCAGTCACGAAGTGATGCTTGACGACCTGATCACTCGCCCCATCCAAAGCGGTGACCTGCTGTCCAATGCCAACACGATCATCCTGATGGGCAAGACGAGGGAAGGCAGCAAGATGGGGCGTGCCCTTCATGTGGCCAAGCACCGCGGCAGCGCATGCGATGAGTCGATCGTCCCCTTTGAAATCACGGAGCAAGGGCTGAAATTGTCATGAACGAGATCGAGGCCTTTCTGGCGGGGTCCAGCTTCGCGGTTGCCGGAGCTTCGCGAGATCGATCCAAGTATGGCAACATGGTGCTCCGCGCACTGATGCGAGCTGGTTACGCACCCATCCCGATCAACCCCCATGAGGCTGAGATTGAGGGACTGAGGGCGTATCCCGATTTGCAGTCGGCTCCCACGATTGAGAGCCTGGCAATCATCACGCCACCTGCGGTCACCGAAATACTGGTTAAGGATGCGATTGCTGCCGGTGTTCACAATTTATGGATGCAGCCCGGAGCAGAATCGGCCGCTGCGATTGACCAAGCGACGGAGGCTGGTTTAATGGTGGTCGCGGGTGGGCCTTGCCTGCTTGTGGTCCTTGGGTTTCGCGGAGATTCGGCCTAATCGCCTGGCCTGATCAATCAGTCGGCGAAGCCCGCTCCCGATCCAAGGAGAATCCAAGCATGCTCTACATGGTCGAACTGCGATATCCCCGCGAACAGCGAGACAAAGCGCTTCGCTACTTTCTAAAGCACGGCACCATCGGTTACGACGGAAAAGTGACGCTGAACAGCGCCTGGGTCGCGACTCAAGACCACATCGCCTACGCCGTCGTCGAGGCGCATGACCAAGAGGAACTTGCCAAGGCCTGCGCACCGCTGGAGCAGTTCGGAGAAGTGAGCGTTCGCCCCGTGACCAGCGTCGACCAGCTCTAAAGGCTCAAACGAAGCGGTCTCCAGGAATCGATTGGCCTGTGGCTTGGTGAGACAGGCCGATCTTCTTGTCCAATAAAATACAAGCACGACGCGCCAGCGTGTGTGTTTCCGGTTTTCAACCGTTTGGCGGACGCGAGATTGCACAGATTCCTGGGACACACTCGCTGGCGCGTTGTGCTTGTATTTGTGACTCGTAAGTCCGCTGCGAGGCTGCCCGTTGGGAGCGTGCTCCCACTTGCATCAGCCTTCCTCGTCACCCCGCGTCCGTTTCTGCAGGTAGAGCTTGATCGGCACCTCTCCAAAGGGCAGATGGTCACGTAGCACCCCGAGCAGGTAGCGGTGATAGTCGTTGCCGAAAGCCTTCGGATCGCTACACATCAACACGATCGTCGGCGGCTCCGCAGCGACCTGCGTCGCAAAGTAGATTTTGGGACGACGATTCTGGTAAAGAGGTGGCTGATGCGCCTCGATTGCTGCCTGAATGAGCCGATTCAAGACACCGGTGGAAACCCTCTCTCGTGCCTGCTTGAACAACATCGTCGCGTGGTTCAAAAGCGTCTTCACGTTCTTGCCGGTTTGTCCAGTGATGAACGCGATCGGCGCGTAATTCGAGTGTGGGAAACTGGCTACGCAAGTAGTGCACCCAGCGGTCCGTCGTCACCGTGCCGTGAAGCTTGTCCCACTTGTTGATCACAAAGATACAGGGCTTGTGATTCTCCATCACATATCCCATCAGCTGCTTGTCAACCTTGCTGATCGTTTCGGCCGCGTCAAAAAACATCAGCACGACATCGGCGCGACGGACGCTTCGCTGAGCGCGATGCATCCCGTAAAACTCCAGGTCGGTGCGCTGGCTCTTTCGCTTCCTAAGTCCCGGCGTATCGATGGCAATGAACGTCTGACCGTCTAACTGAAACAAGACGTCAACACTGTCCCGAGTCGTTCCCGGCACCTCGCTGACAATCATCCGGTCCGTCTCGGCCAACGTGTTGACGAACGTACTCTTGCCGACGTTGCGGCGACCCACGATCGCGAGCTTCATCCGCGGGGCCTCAACCGATTCGTCCGACCGCCTCCGGCAATCGGTCTTCGATCAGTTCGAGCAACTTCTCCCGATTTCGGTTCTGCGTCGTGCTGACACAGACCAGATGTCCCCGTCCGAGTCGATGAAATTCCTGGGACAGCACGTCCTGGTGGGGCTGATCGGCTTTATTGGCAACCAAAATAACGGGACGCTCCACGCCTCGGAGTCTCTCGGCAACCTCTTCATCCAAAGGCATCATTCCCGTCTGAACATCGACGACCAACAGGATCACGTCGGCCGAATTGATCGCCAACTCGATCTGACGGCGGACGTCTTCGGTCAAGTTGTCTTCGTCGACGATTCCCATCCCACCGGTGTCGATCAACTCAAAAAAACGATCGTTCGACTCGATCAGGGTGGTCATCCGGTCACGTGTCACACCGGCGTGATCATCGACAATCGCCAGACGTCGCCTGGCCAGCCAATTGAACAGACTACTCTTGCCGACATTAGGGCGACCGACGATGGCGACTTGAGGAACAGGCATATCGGGGCTCAGATTTCTCAACACGCCAGCGGTGCGTGTCAAGCGACGGGGATCACGTCAGAGAAAGAGAATTGGTTCGATTTTCCAAGTCCTGATCCTATGCGGATGTGGGCCGGCGGGATAGGCCCATTGACCGTCGTCCCCCCGCTCCGCAACCGATTACCACGAGGCTGACGCGGATCGCTCGCGACACAGTACAATCCTGGACGCGAGCCGGGTCCTTCGGCCTGCGCTCAATGCCACGTACTTTGCGACCGATCGGGTGGCTCTTGTTAGCGGAAGGGCGCGGGCCCTCCGATTTTTTCGGTGTGATTTTGTGGTCGAGACCGGACGGCTCGCGCCGTACCGCTAGAAACCAAGTGGCATTGGGCCTGCGCACCCCGTTTTCGAGCATCCGCCAGCTTCAAGAACCATTAATCGCAAACCATGTCTGGATCTGTCGACCAAGGGAAGAACCTCGACCGCACCGCGATCGAGGCACAAATCGCGGCTCTCGCGGAGCATCTGCAACGCGTGGGCGTTCATTGGCTGCCACAAGCAGATCCGGAACACGTTGCATCGCTGCAGCAGCGGATGGCACCGATTGGCAGTGGCGACTCATCGTTATCAACCGATGTCGTGCTGGACCGCGAGACTGGGGCAGGCCGTCCCACGGAGCCTGGTCGCTCATCCCAACTGCCTTCGAGCGACGCACCACAAGACGCAGCGGCCACATGACGCAGCACCGTCACAGCCCAGGCCGCACGCAGGTGCACCACCACGCTTGCAACCTGTCGAAGCCGTCATGTCACTCGAAGGTGCCTACCCAGGGGTAACGCTTGCCTGCCGCCGAACGACAACTTGAAATGGATCGGCTTCAGCAAACCGTCTCGGTATGCAGGCGATGCGAAGTCCTGGCGAGTTGCCGAAAACAGACCGTCTTCGGAGAAGGAAGCGTGACACCTCGCTTCGCCTTTTTCGGGGAAGGCCCCGGTGCCGACGAAGATCGCACCGGACGGCCCTTCGTGGGGAAAGCGGGACAGTTGCTGACGAAAATGATCGAAGCCTGCAAACTCGAGCGTTCCGATGTCTACATTTTCAATACGGTGAAATGCCGACCGCCCGGAAACCGCAATCCGGAACCGGACGAAATCAACAACTGCCGCGAGTACTACCAACAGCAACTCTCGATACTGCGGCCGGAGTACATCGTTTGCCTTGGCGCGGTCAGTGCCCAGGAATTACTTCAGAGCAAACTTTCGGTGGGTCGATTGCGAGGCAAATTGCATCGCCACTTTGAAAGCAAAGTATTGGTGACCTACCACCCCGCCTACCTGCTGCGCAACCCATCGGCCAAAAAGGCCGCCTGGGAAGACCTGCAAATCATGCTGCGCGACGCGAACATTCAGTACTGAGCCGTAGGCGTTAGGCCACAGCGGATTTCGAAGCATCGAAGTTTTCGCACAAGACAAACACGACGCGCAAGTTCTGGTGTTGCGTTTTACCACGGAGTGGCGGGAAGCGTCTCGCCCTGGTCGGGAGGTTGTTGTTTTTGTCGGGCAGTTTCGGGGCCCACGGCTAGCGCCTGAGGTTCACAGTGAACCTCAGGCGCTAGCCGTGGGCCGCTTTGCTTGTCCGTGTGATTCGAAGAATCCGCAAGCGGGAAGGGGAAAACTCGCCAGCGAGTGAGTCCCGTCCCCCCTCGTTTCCCCATTGTCGACACACTCGCTGGCGCCCCGTGCTTATCTGGGGACTCGGTCGTTCGCGGCAGCGTTACCCGTGGGGCGTTCCAAAGTGTCCTGCTACGGAGAATCGTTCGAAAGTTTAGAGACGCTGCCATTGGCAAAAGGAGGGCTCGAATGCAATGGTTTGCGGAATCGTCGGTGTGTGCGCGGTTTGCTGACAAACTTTTTGGACTCTCGAATCCCAGATTTTCCTATTGACGGTTTTTCGTTGATGGGAACAATCGGACGTCCATGGAGGCAATGAGTGCTTCCGATTACGGCGGTGGAACTGCCGTGAAACAATCCCACTTGCGATGTGCATGGAGGCCATCATGCGTGAAGGGACTGATCCAACCGATGCGGTTGTCACGGGAACCGATTTCTTTGTCGCTCGTGACGCGGGGTCTCGATCCGATGTCGACGGGAGTGCTGGCGAGCATTCTCTGCGCAACATTCTCTCAGCCTGTCGGTTTCTCACCTCCGACGACCTGGTGTTTCGTTCGATCGCCGACTCCGCAGCGACGGCCGAGCAAGGCCAGTTGGTGGTTTACCGGATCGGAAAAGACTGTCCTGCGCAACTGGTCGCCGATGCGATGGCGCGCGGTGCCGCTGGCATTCTGACCGAACAAGTGCTTCCCTGTCCGCTGCCGCAGTGCATCGTCGGTGACATCGAACTCGCGCTGGCCCGAATTGCGGCCCATCAGCGGAATCGGCCTGACCGCGCGCTGTTGAATGTCGCGGTCGTCGGATCCGCCGGAAAAACGTCGACGACGTTGCTGATTGCTTCGCTGCTAAGAACGACGGGGATTCGAACTGCCTATCAAAGCGACTTGGGCGAGTGTGACGGCGTCGTTCAATCAACGTCGTCGCAACCGCTACCGACGGGCTCCGAGCTTGTCAGCTGGCTTGGCGAAGCGGTTGATAGTCAGTGCAAGGCGAGCATCATCGAGATCTCGGAAGAAAAAGCGCGACATGGACACTACGATGCGATTGAATTCGACATCGTTGTGGTGACCGGTTCCGCGACCTGCAATGGCGACTTTGGACCTTCAGGATTGCAATGCGTTTTGGATCGCCTGACGCGAGACGGAGTTGTCGTCGCGCCGGTCGACGACAGCAAAGCGATGCGAGTGGTTCGCGAAACGGGCGCGCGTCTGGTCACCTACGGCGTTCGCAAAGCGGCGGATGTCTCGGCAAAGATCATTGATCAATCGGGCGGAATGACAACGCTGCTGGTTTCGCATCGCGACACAACCGCCGTCATGGAAACCGCGCTCTGTGGGCCTGCCATGGCCGCCAACCATGCCGCAGCGACGCTGGTCGGACTGTTGCTCGCTCAACCGCTACAGGAAGCGGTCGAAAAGCTCAGCCAGTTGCGCGTGATCCCTGGCCGTGGACAACGACTTGAATCTCATGGCCATGCGACGGTCGTATTGGAGTCGGGAGGTTCGCCGGAACGGATCGCCACCGCCTTGCGAACGCATCGATCGATGAAATCAGGTGGAAGGCTTTGGTGCATCAACGCGATCGACCACGAATCGCCAACCGAGCATCTCGCCCAGATTGGATCGACGATGGAGCGATTGACCGACTCGGCCATTGTGACTTCGACGCTGCCAAGCAAGCAACGTTTCTTGGCTGCCTCGCATCATGTGCTTGATGGCGTGCAACACTGCGCTGCCTTTCGTTTGGTCGCCGACCGGCAACGAGCCCTGGAGTGGGCACTGCAGGAAGCCGGGCCGCGCGACACGATCGTGCTCTTCATGAACGAACGTAACCAAACCGCTCACCAACAGCGGTCCGACATCGACCAGCTCACCAAGTCTGTCGAAAGGTTTCGCGAAGCTCGTGGAAAACAGTCGCAAACCCCCGCGCCGATACACTTGTCGATTTTCGGCTAGTCACGAAGGCAGTGCGCCATCAGCGCCTGCCATTCGATCCACTGCACCCGTTGGCATCGCTGGTAGTCCTCGCCTCCCTTCCTCACCGCTCGGCTGCAGTCGTCGACGAATTCGAACGGGTCGACGTAATCGCCCTCGCTCAGTTTCGGCAATCGATCCAGCAGCGGGTGGCCGCCGACCCGACGGAACCAGTACTTGGCGTTTCCAAAGTCACCCTCGCGGCGATGCATGATGCCGTGCCAGAAACTGCCATCGGACGAGCCAATGTCTTGGCTGATGGTGTGACTCCGATCCAAATCTCCGGCCAGCATCCACAGTCCGCTTAGGCACAGCGACTTCCGCGCGGGTTCGATTGGGGACGACCAGTCCACGCCATGCGCATCGGCGAGCAATTTCGCAAGTTCTGGGCAGTGTGGATCGGCAGCCAAACCTGGTAACTCCGCGGCAACGACCGCATCACGAATCGGCGAAGGCAGCCGTTCCAGCGAATCGGCGGCAAAGGAATCGAGTTGAGGCATGTCTTTGGGCTCCATGTCGCGAGGCAATCGATATCGAAGGCTACCGATCGCCAGACCTGATTGCTAGACTACACGACCCTGATCATTGAGCCGCCTGAAGAATGCGGCTTGGATCGCTATGAGAGTTCCGCGCCCCGTTTATTTCGACGAATTCCGATGAGTACTGGCGACGATTCGGCCAAGCCGGCAGATGAGAACACCCCTTCCGCGCTGTCGGCCGCCAATGGGGCGACAACGTCCCCCTCGGCCGAAGAGCCGTCCGATCCGGTGACTCCCTCCGGGCAAGCAGCCACGATTTCGGGCGACTCCCCTCCCGATCCGAACGTTTCACCCCAGGCACCATCCGGGCCGGGGCCACTTTCCAAGCTTGCGCGGGCGCCGGTCCGTTAGCGGCACGCGGACTCGGGGTGGCCAGGCCAGCCTCTCCTGCGGTTGACCCCAGCGCGCTGGGTAGTGGCAGCACAGCGACCGAGGACCGCCCCAAGCCCAAGAAAAAGAAGAAAGCGCCACGACCGCGACTTGCCGGCGAAAACTCTGGCGATCGGACCAAGGACGCCTCGTCATCCGCGTCCCCACGCAGCAACGAGCCCGGGCCTGGCCGCGCGGGCAAGATCGCCGTGCCGAACATCCGACACTCGCTTCCCGATGACATTCAAGCCGAACTCGACGCAGCGTTTGCGAGCGAGGACGTCGACGCGATGCTGGCCAGTTCGGCTGGCGCGGCAGTTCGCAAAGAACCGCTTGTCGAAGGAGCGCGGGTTCATGGTCTGGTTTTGAAGATTCATGAGGACAATGTGTTTGTGGCCCTGGGCGGTCCCGATGAAGGTGTCGTACCGTTTGAGCAATTCAAGCAGGAACCTTCCCTTGGCGATTCCATCGAAGTCATCGTCCGCGGGATGAGCCGTGAAGACGGACTGTTCGCCCTGAGCCTACCCGGTGGTGCGATCGAAGTCAGTGACTGGGAAGATCTTGAAGAGGGTTCGGTTGTCGAAGCGACCGTCACTGGAAGCAACAGCGGCGGATTGGAATGCAAGGTCGGTGGTGCGGCGGGCTTCATTCCGATCAGCCAGATCAGTGATGTCCGTGTGGAAGACACGAGCGAGTTCCTCAATCAGAAGCTCCTCTGTGTTGTCACCGAGTCAAATGCCCGACGCGGCAACCTGGTCTTGAGTCACCGCGCGATCCTGGAGCGTGAGCGTGAAGAGAAGCGCAAAGAGCAGTTAGAGAAGATTGAAGCGGGCGACTTACTGGAAGGTACGGTCCGCTCGGTCAAAGACTTTGGCGCCTTCGTCGATCTCGGCGGGCTAGACGGGCTGATTCACATCAGCAAGCTGAGCTGGGAACGTGTGAAACATCCAAGCGAAGTGCTTGAAGTCGGCCAAAAGGTGAAAGTCAAGGTCGACAAGATTGACAAGGACACCGCAAAGATTTCGCTGTCCTATCGCGACCTACTGGAAAACCCATGGGACACCGCCGAACAGGAATTTGCGATTGGCAGCGTGCATCGGGGCACCGTCACGCGGGTGGCCAATTTCGGCTGCTTCGTCAAGCTTGCCGCGGGAGTTGAAGGCTTGGTGCACGTCAGCGAACTGGCCCACCATCGCGTTTCCAAAGTCGATGCCTTCGTGCAAGAAGGAAACGAGGTCGAGGTCAAAGTATTGAGTTTTGATCGGGATGCGCAAAAGATCGGGTTATCGATCAAGGCGGCTCAGCAGTCGGCTGTGGATGCGAGTGCCAACGTCAAGGAAGAAGAAACACCTGAGCCGCCGAGGGAGGTTGCCGTCAAGGCGACTCATTCCGGTCCGCTCAAAGGCGGCAACAATCGCGACGCCGGTGGGGAACGTTTCGGACTAAGGTGGTAGTCCCCGTAAGTCAGCCTTTCCAGGCTACATGCTGTACGGTCCCAGTCAGGCTAGAAAGCCTAAGGTACTTCTTCGTACGTTAGCCTTTCCAGGCTGACATGCTGCACGCCCCTGTCAGGCTGGAAAGCCTAAGGTACTTCTAGCCGGGAAGCTCTCGCTTGAATTCAGGCGTTTCGCTTTTCGGGATGTCCACGTCATGCTCTTCCTGAAAGCGACGTCGCTCAATGGCGTCGGCATAGTAGCGCAGCCAAGTGTCGTTGTCTTCAATGCAGCGCCACTCAAGGTGCTTGCCTTGGATCTCTACTTTCTTTTCGCAGCAGGGCAGGATGTCGCGGTAGATGATCTTGTACAGTTCTCGATCGGAGAGATGATCGGTAAAGCGAAGGACCACGTTTTGAGAATAGAGCCGATGAATCGTCTCCCACAAGACCACCGAAATCGCTTCTTCGCTCAGTGAATCCGGGGAGGGAATCTCGAGAACGGGCGTGAACCAGCTGGCGATCGGCAGGGCCGGAGCTCGCTCCCAAGCGAGCATCGAGGCGAGATACTCGTTCTCAGTTCGCAGCGGCATACGAGACACCGATGGATCATCGATCGATTCGTCTCGATAAGGTTCCAGTTCGTCTCTCAAGCGCGCGTTGGCCAAAAGCAGGTCGACTTCATCGACGGCTCGTCGGCTGGTCTCGCTCATGTCCATGTTCGCTAGCCTCAGGCAGGATGCGGAGGTTCATCAGGGCGGAAGGGGCGGCTGACACCAATGGGCCACCTCAGTGCCTTCACGACTCCGATCGTATCCGTCCTGGCATTTCACTCAACTTGGTTTTGAGCGAAAACGAGCGTTTGCGACGAAATTCAGAACGCCGTCCATGACCTGACCGTTACGAGCGGAACGTTTTATCAGTTTTCACGCGGATATGACTGCTTTGGACTCATCCGCCAGCGCATCGCGGCCCCGTAAATTGCGGGACAATCGTAACAATTCACGCCCTTCGAGCACTCCGCTGCGACCCGCTGCAACGAACCACGCTTGCCCTGATTCCCGCTCAGATTTCCTGGTACAGGGCAACGTGTTTTTGAACCATTGCCTCGACTGTGAACTCGCGGGCGATCCGATCTCTGGCCGCGTCTCCCAAGCGGCGGCATTCTTGCGGATGGTCGAGCAAGAAATTCGATTGCCGAGCAAAATCGGCGGCGTCTCCGAGCGTGACCAAACGCCCCGTCTCGCCCGGCACGACCAGATCACGATTGCCGGGAATATCGCTGGCAACCACCGCCAGACCAGCTTGCATCGCCTCAATCACGGAGTTGCTTTGACCCTCGTATTCGCTGCCGATCCAAAACAGGTCAGCATGCGGCAACAACTGGCCAACATCGGCTCGGTTGCCGGCCAAGCGAACTCGGTCGGGCCGTGTGACCGCATCGCGGTAGCGCAACAATTCACCTCGCTGCGGACCATCACCAATGATCACCAAGGTGAGATCCTCTCGAAGCGTTGCCAGCAGTTCAGCAGTCCAAATCAAGTCTCGATAACGCTTTTGTGGCCACAGCCTGCCGACCGCCAGGATCAACTTGTGATTCCCTGGTACCTCCAGCCGCCGTCGAGCTTCGTCTCGATCGATGTCCGGTACATCACGTGGCTCAATGCCATTGGAAATGATCCGAAACAAATCAGCATCGATTCCGTGGGCCGCATAGAAATCACGAACTCCCGTACTGTTCGTGGTGATCGCATCCGTCACGCGAGCCAAACGTCGGTCGATCCAGAAATGAGCCTCCGTTTTCCAAGGATCAATGCAACGCTCGCTGGCAAGAATCCGTGGCACCTTCGCGATGCGAGCCGCCGCGCGTCCAAAACTGTTCGCAGCAAAAAGCCAGGTGTGCACGATGTCCGGTTTCAACCGCGCCAGCTCACGTCGCAAGCGAAAAAATGCAGACGGATCCGCCTTGAATCGCTTGCCGATCAACGTGACCGGAATACCTGCCTGTTGCAGTTGCTCGCTCCGCGGGCCGTCGCGGGTCAGCAGCATCACGTGCACGTCGAACAAGTCGCGGGGAAGGTTCTCCGCCAGCAAACAGAGTTGTTTCTCTGCGCCCCCCCAATCCATCGAGGGAATGATCAGCGCAATACGCTTGGTCATGAAACTGCCTCAGTCTCATGATTCCTTTGTTTCGGCGGTGTCTGTGGTGCCAGTCGCCCGATCAACCCCAAGTACCCGTCGGTCGTTTCGCTATGCGGCCGCGAACGCAGCAGTATTCGCCGCAGCTTTCCAGCTCGCTGGCGAAATGCCCCCAAGTCATCCAGTACGTTGGACACGCCCACGCGCACACCTTTCGGCGTGGCGCTTGCGCACCACTCAATCAACTCATGGGGTCGGTCCAGCGAAGTCGCCGATTGGCTTTCCTCCCATGATTCGTCGTACCGACGAGCCAAATCTTGAGGGGAACTGGCATCGATCAGGGCACGAATCGAGGCATTGTCCACGGCAACGACCGGCAACTCGGAGGAGATCGCCATTGGCAAAAAGTACTCCAATCCATCCTCATCGCTCTGCAGGAAGAGATCCGCTGCGGCAAAAAGATCTTCCGAATCACAAAACGAGCCCGGCATGGCAATCGAAGCTCGAACCCCGTCGGCCCGAAGCTGTTGGTACAGCGAATCGCGATACGGTCCGTCACCGATGAACCAAAGACGCAAGTTCGGATAACGGCTGATCAACGGGTGCGCGGCACGTGCGAGCAAATCCACGCCCCCGTCTCGAATCATCCGCGCGTTGCAGAGCACCACCGGCGCGTCAGGTTCTGCTTGAAGGTCGCTGTTTACCAAGGCTAATGCGCATCGCGCCTGCCAACGACGTTCGGCGGTTCGAGCTGGCATCGCCGCGTAACCTGGCAAGATCCTTTCGATCCGCGCCGGATCGAAACCATGGATCACAAGCGATCGTTCGCAAACGGCACTGTTTGCGATGACGGCATCAGCCGATCGCGCCGCGACCGCACAACGCCTTGCCGATCGTCCTGTTTCCCACCAGGCGACGTCACTGCATTGCCCCCAACCTCGACAACGCAAGATCACTTTCACACCCGACTGCTTCGCAGCTTCGAGTGCCGCCAGAGCCTCCTCGCGAATCGAATCCACATACACGACATCAAATGACTCGCCGTGATGGTGCAACCAGGCAGTCAAAGTTCGAACGTAGCGTCCCATCAACCAGTCACTGCGTGGGGCAGCAGCGACGCGGTGCACCGGAATCTCGCGAACCACGATGGTCTCGGGCCACGACGAAGCGAACCGCGGAGCCAAGACCTCGACATGCACGCCACGGCGATGCAGCGCGCACGCGGTCTGCATCAGAACGCCGGCCGAATCGATCGAGCCATGCGGCCAGTAATGCCGACCGATCATCAATACGCGGGGAGAACGGATCACGTCTTTGCCTGGGCCGCCGTCGCCTCGATTTCCTCAGGCTCCAGCACGGCGAGATAGGGAAGATTGCGATACATGTCCAAGTAGTCCAGTCCGTAGCCAACGACGAACTCGTCCGGGATCTCAAACGCGACAAAATCGGGCCTTAACTCGACCGAGTGATCGCGGCGTTTGTGTAACAGCACCGCCGTTCGTACCGTCGCCGCACCAAATTGGTGCATCAATTCGCTGATCCGATCGAGTGTCTTGCCGGTATCGAAAATGTCGTCTACCAACAGCACGTCTCGATCAGCAACATCGATCATCATCTCTGCATCAACCTTCAGTTCACCCGATTTGGTACCGCCACGATAACTCGAAGCCCGAATGACCCCAACTCGCTGCGGCATCGAAAGTCGACGAATCAAGTCGGCGAATAAAACCAGGCTTCCGGTCATGATCGCGATCACGGTCAGCGGTCGGCTGCCGTAATAGGCGTCAATCTCGCGAGCCAAACGCTCGACTCCGTCGATCAATTCCGACTCGCTGAGAAGTACCCGCATGATCAATCCAGGTGAAAAAAACTCCGCCGAGGCAAGCGTTGGCCCTGACAAGCAGGCCTGCGGATCCGTCAATTTGGGAGATTTAGGGACAACGTATCAACAATCCGAAGCGTAGCGAAAGCGCAGCCCCAAATGAACCGAAATACACCACGGGGGAAATCCCTCGCCGAAGGGCTGGAAACAACCAGTGACTTCACCCGGCGTTCCTTGCTTTTGGCTCGCAACCCGCAACCCGAATCGGTTTGCGATGCCTTGGGAACACCAACACCCGCAACATCATATCGCATTTCGCGTTGACCCATCGTATGACGAATTCCCAGCGATTGGCGAAGGTTCGTGCCCGTTTGCTCCAATGGATTGCCGACCAGGAGCCAGGCGACTCCGGGGACGATCCATCGACCGAGAGTGGCGCAGAAAGCAACGTTGGCTCGTCAATTTTGCGTGAATCCATCTTAATTCGCGGAGAGTTCTTTTGCGGTCGACGGTTCTACACCGCCAACCACTACGCGGTTTGGTTCATTGAGGAAGATCAGCTGAAGATCTATCAGAACAACGGTGATTTGCTCTGCATTCTCACGGGAAGCCAGATCGAAGACGATCACGGGGCCGTTACTGGAAACCGGGGCCCGAGTATCCTGAAACTCCCGAATCCGGATGCTCAATCGCTCGGCTCTCAAGAGTCAACTCGTCGAGCCGCCTAGTACACGTCAGCATCTAGTTTTTGGGGTTGCTGGCGAAAAGGGGTCACCCCCATTTCTAGAATTGACGATGCACTAGCCGGTTTCTCCTGCCCAAGATTGGCTTTTGCTAAGATGTGTCGAAGCTTTAACGTTTCGCTGCTTGGCATCCCCCTCTACTTGGCGCTTTCTCATGCTCCCACGCCGACTCCGACTGTTCGCCGCCTGCTTCAGCTGGTGGTTGATCACTAGCCCGCATCTGTTCAGCCAGGAATCGGCAAAGCCGGATCCAAACCGGGAAGCTGCCAGCCGGCCCCTCTCGATCCTCGCGGACGTCACCACCTGGACCAACCTTTTCAACGGTCGCGATTTGGAGGGATGGACCGGCGACTTGGACGGTTACGTCGCGGAGGATGGCGCACTCGTTTGTCGAAAGGGGGCGAAGAATCTCTTCACGGAGCAAACGTTTTCTGACTTTGCCTTCCAGTTTGAATTCAAGCTGGAAGAGAGTGGCAACAACGGCATCGGGATCCGCGTTCCGGCGGGGGGACATCCCGCATCGAGCGGCATGGAAATTCAAATTCTCGACCACCACGGCAGCCGCTATACGGGTACTGCCGAGCTTGAGAATGGTACCTCACGCAAGATGTCATGGCTCAAACCTTGGCAATACCATGGATCGATCTATGGCATCACTCCGGCCAAGATCGGGTATCTCAAACCGATCGGCGAGTGGAATGAGCAGACCATCATTGCCATCGAAGACCACGTGATGGTGATCCTCAACGGAGCGGTGATCGTGGACACCTTTTTGGAGATGGCCACCCCCTTGGACGGGACTCCTCGCGAGGGCATGAACAACCCGAGCGGGCACCTGGTACTGGCAGGCCACAACGACCGTGTCGAATTTCGCAATCTAAGAATTGCCGACTACTCGGCGTCGCCTGCGATCCCCACCACGGAATCGGACAACACGCCGCCGAAAGGCTTCGGCAAGCTGTTCAATGGGACGGACCTGACCGGTTGGAAAGGGCTTGCCCACAAGAACGCCAACGAGCGACGAGCCTTAGCCGGCGAAGCGTTGGCAGAGGCACAGCAGACCGCCGACAGCGTGATGCGAGAGCATTGGCGCGTCGATGATGGCGTGCTGACTTACGACGGCCAAGGGCAAAGCCTGTGCACGGCGAAAGACTATGGCGATTTCGAGTTTTATGTCGACTGGAAGATCCCACCCGGCGCCGACTCCGGAATCTATCTGCGTGGGACGCCTCAGGTTCAAATCTGGGATCCGTGGGACACCCGAAGCAATGGGACACTGCCGGAAAGCTCCGAGCAGTGGGTCAAGGCATACGCCAACGGACGCAACCTTGGTTCCGGCGGTCTTTGGAACAACAAACGATGGCGCAACAGCCCACTGACGCTAGCCGATCGTCCACCTGGTGAATGGAATACCTTCCTGATTCGGATGGTGGGTGACAAGGTCACGATCTGGCTCAACGGAAAACTGATCGTTGACCGGGTCAAGCTTGAAAATTACTGGGACAAAACAGGCCGCGAGCCGTTAGTCCGATCAGACCAAATCGAATTGCAGCACCATGGAAGTGAGCTCTATTTCAAAAATCTTTTCATCCGTGAATTGCCGCATTGAGCGGGGGATGCGGGGAGTTTTGGAAAAAGAACTGAACATCGATACATTCTGCTGCCGATCCACCTTGCTGACCGCCCAGGCGAGTCTAAAATCAAAGTGTGGGATTGAATATGCCCGCACTTGCTTTGGTCTTCTTATTTTCGGCAGAGGGATCATTTATAGGGTTCGCCAAAGTCACTTAAAGGCTTGTGCAGTAGCACGCTGAGACTTTCGCGTTTCTCCCAGCGGCTCCATTTTGCCGCCGACAGACCAAAGCATTCGATATAACCGGTCGACAACCTTTTCGAAGGTCGTCGGCCGGTTTTTTTTTGAGAGGCGAGTAGCGAGCTGCGAATAGCGAGCTGCGAGTAGCGAGCTGCGAGTAGCGAGCTGCGAGTAGCGAGAGTCGATGATCTCATTTCTCGCCACTCGCAACTCGCCTCTCAGCTTTTCAGCGGAGGGCACGGGACTCGAACCCGCAGCCCCTTTCGGGGTACTTCAGTTCCAGTGAAGCCGCTCACCAATTCGCTTACCCTCCGAACCGGGACGCACATTCTTGTCAGGGCTTGGCTGCTGTGCAATGCGTCGTAGCCTGGGCTGCCAATTTTCGGCAACTCAGGCTGTTTGAGATTCATCGAGCAGACTACAGCGAGGTCTTGGCACCGCTGATCAATTTGATGAATTCATCGTTGGTTTCAAAGCGGCCCAGTTGCTTGGTCAACTGTTCCATCGCATCACAAGGATGCATGCTGCTTAGCGTACGCCGCAACATGGTGACCGCCTCGTAGGTCTCTTCATCATGGAGCAATTCTTCGCGTCGAGTACCGCTTTGCGAAATGTCGATCGAGGGCCAAACGCGTCGATCAGCCAAGCGACGATCGAGGACGAGTTCCATGTTGCCCGTTCCCTTGAACTCCTGGAAGATCGCCTCGTCCATCCGGCTGTTGGTATCCACCAGCGCGGTGCCAACCACGGTCAGCGAGCCTCCTTCGGCGAAGGCACGCGCGGTTGCAAACAACTTCTTCGGGATGTCCATCGCTTTGATGTCGAGACCCCCCGTCATTGTCGCGCCGCCGCGGCCTGAGCGACCAACCCACTTGTTGAACGCCCGCGCCAGACGGGTGATCGAATCAAGCATCAGGAACACGTCTTGGCCCATTTCCGCCAAGCGACGAGCCCGATCGACGACCAACTGACTCAATCGCACGTGACTTTCCACGTCCATATCGAGACTGCTGGCAACCACTTCACCGCCGTGCACATTACGTCGCATGTCGGTGACTTCTTCGGGCCGCTCGTCGATCAACAGCACGATCAGCTTGACGTCCGGATGGTTCGTCGAGATGCCGTGAGCGATGTCCTGAAGCATGATCGTCTTGCCACTCCGCGGTGGGGCGACGATCAGGGCTCTCTGGCCTTTCCCCATGGGTGCGAGCAAATCGATCACGCGATTGGTCAACGGCTTTCGGCCACATTCCAAACGCAACCACTCTTCGGGGTTGATCGGGGTCAGCGTGTCGAAACTCTTGACCTCCGGGTAGTCCTCGGGCTTGATGCCGTCGACGTCCAGGATTTCGCGGACGCGCGGCCCCTGCTGACGTCGGGCCTCTTGGACCATGGCCTTGATGAAGACCCCCTGACGCAAGCCAAATCGCTCGATCATCGTGCCGGGCACAAAGGGATCGCTGCGTTCGCGGGCGTAGTTATTGTCGGTGCCACGCAGGAATCCGTAGCCATTGGGGTGGAGTTCGAGAATCCCAAAGCCTTCCTCGAGCGGGGCATCGCTAGGGATATCTGCGGGCTCGCGATCCATATTCGACGGCGAAGCCGAATTGCCTCCGGCGCCTCCGCCTCCGCCCCCACCGCCACGACGGCGTCGGCGCGCTCTGGGCTTACCGTTTCCACCACCATGAGCGGATACCGCTCCATTCGAGCCAGAAGAGCTCCGACCTCGATTCGTCCGTTTCTTTTTCGCCATTTGTCGTCCAGAAGGCTGAGCAGGCTGGCAGATTCAAGCGAGAGGAACCCAATCAAAAGGGATTTCGAGCGTGGACTTCGCTCTTCCTCTCGTCCGGCATTGTCACCGGGTCATTCCAGCCTGTAATCAGCGAGATTGAAGAAATACCGCGCCATGTCGAAGGAAAGGAAACCCTGGTCCAAAGAGCTGCGGTAAGAGCTCTTGCAGGATTAGAAAGTGAACTCTGATTGATGAAAGATTTTGCCCCGGACTTCCAGTTCTCACGCGCGGGGTGGAATGCGATCGCCAGAATCGCTCTGCGAATTTGTGTGGTGCGAGCCTGAGGAGTCGCTCAACAGGCCCGAAAATCCTTTTCTCGGCTTTCGCCGCCAAATCAGTGGATAGTGCGAATCGTTGGTGGCGATGCGGTCCGGCGAATGCCGAGAAGACCTCACGCCATCCGGGCTCGATCGCCAACTCAAAATCCGTTCCTGCCCAAGAATTCCGGGATCAGAACCCTTGGAGGAACCCGATGGTCGCGTTGAGCGTGATCATCGGTGAAGAGGGACGCGATCAAGCCGTCCAAGGAGAGGTGACCAGATTTCCACCAAGTCACCTTCATGCTTCGCCTGAAATATAAATGCCCGCGTCGGCTTGTCAAGGGTGATCTTGCAATCTCACCCACCCGGAGGAGCTAGCCAGCAAAGATCGCGCTAGCGTCAAAGTCCTCCTAATTTGTAGGTTCGGTTGAAGATGCATAATCGGCTTGGCCGAAAAGGATGGAGCGCAGGAAGCGCATTTTCGTTCGGCCCAGCCCAATTCTTACGCAATCCGACGACAGGAAACAGGTTTGATGCGCAAGGCAGCCCCCTCCCTATTGATGACGTTCGCGATCGCCATGGTCGCCAGCTCGGACGCCTACGCCGAGATTGCCTGGCAAACCAACCTGCGGACCGCCCATGCCCAGGCCCAAAGTGAGGGCAAATTGCTCCTGCTGCACTTTTACAGTGATAATTGCTCCTGGTGCGAAAAACTCGAAAAAGGCGCCTTTCAGGAGCCTCTCGTCGGCCAAGCCATCAGCGAGAGCTTCGTGCCAGTCAAGGTGCATGCCAACGCGAGCCCCAAACTTGCCGAGATGTTCAAGGTCACGAAGTTTCCCACCGATGTGATCGTGACCACCGACGGCAAGACGCTGGCACATACCGTCAGCCCCCAGAGCCCGGACCGGTATGTTTCCATGCTGAAGTCTTCCAGGTCGGGAATTGCCGGTGGCCCTTCGGCTCCGACGGTCACCGAGGTCGCCACCGCACCGGCGCTGCCAGAAACCCAGCCCGCCATCGCTCAGGCCCAGACTCCGGCAGCGGCCGAAAACCTGGCCACTGATTCCTATCCGGTCCCAGGTTACGCGGCTTCGGCGGCACCTCGGCCCACAGCGACCGCGTCGATCGAATCTCCCCAAGCCAACTCAGTGGCCGCGGGACAAGTCGGCCCAGGTTTCGCGCTTCCATCGAGTGCCTTCGGCGGGACCGAAGCCCAATTGGCTGGATCGCGGGGAGGACTGTCGCTGGAGATGCCTGCCCTGGATCCGCCGGCGACTCCGGCGTCAAACGCACCCGCCGCGGGCGCAGCCGATCTGTTGGCCAAGTCGACGACGGTGAGCAGTGTCACCGACAGCAGTGTCACCGACAGCCCGAGCGCGCCGACGTCCGAACCGACCAGCGTCGGATCGACCACTCGCCCGATCTCGCAAAAGCAACCAGAACTTGCCATGCAGGGATTCTGCCCAGTGACGGTGATTCGCGACGACAAATGGGTCGAAGGAAAACCTGAATTCGGCGTCATCCACCTGGGCAAACTCTACCTCTTCACGAGCGAAGAGAACATGCAAACCTTCCTGAACGACCCGGTCCCCTACACACCGGTCCTGAATGAAATCGATGCGGTGGTGTTCTTCGAAGAGCGTCGTATCGTGCCCGGCAAACGTGAATGGGGCCTGAAAGATCCGATCTACAATCGCATGTTCTTCTTCGCCGACGAAGCCTCGATGAACCACTTCTACAATCAGTACGAGCGGTACACCAAGGCGGCGATCGAAGTCATGGACAAGGCGGTCAAGGACGCCAATCCAGGCACCTGATCAACGGCATGGCATGACCGCAAGCGAGGCTCTCCGAGACTTTGAGTAAATTGGACCGCGTCGCTGTACCGTAGCCGAGTCTCTCCGAGACTCGGTCGAAACGCAGCAAAGTTGCTGGTGTCCGCCTCGGAGTGGCGGACCTACCGTCGTGGCTCAACGGCTGGCACGCAGAGCGTGCTCTACCCGACTATCCTGCTACTGCTGATCGAGGTCAGCCCGATGCGAGGGAACCGCGTAACCTGGCCGGAGACCGCTCAGGATGGCGCAGCCAGAGGTGAGCAATGCGACAGCAATGGCAACCCAGATACCGCGAGCCACCGGCTTGCCGAAGCGGCGGCAAATCGCTGAAAACGATCTCAACCGGTAAGGCTGCGTCCAAGGCCCAACCGCGATCGCGCCAGCGACAATCGCAACGATGATCGCAAGGGACCCTACCAGGGGTTCATCGTATCTCAATTTGCCAGTTCCTCTTCTTGGGGGCGGCCCTCGAATCGGTTACGAATCGCTGGCTCGCCGTAACCTTCGCTCAATCGCCCGAATCTGTAATCGAGCACTTTCCATGTCGGGGCAGATTTGGCAACAGCGTTTCAGTGCCTCAATCGCTCCCTCGCTGTCGCCGAGCATCAGACGACATCGAGCCAAGCCCTGCCATGCCGGGTAGTGATAACGACAATGCCACAAACAGGCGATGTAGGCCGCCTCGGCCTGGCTGAAATTGTCCAGCCCGTGCCAACAGATCGCGAGCTGATGATGTGCCTCAGCGTACAGGGGCGCGTGATCGACAAGAATCATGCTCGGAGCCAAGGCGCCGGCGTACTCCCCACCATCGTTGAGATGCATGACCTTCAACAACTGTTGGTGATGCAGGGGAGCAGCGTCTCGAATCAACAGGGCACGAAAGGAATCGTCCGAGGCTAGACGAACGCCACGATCCGGATCCGAAAGAGCGCGACCGAGCGGCTCAATCGAGACATGATCGCCAAGCATTCCCAATGCCAGCGCGGAAGCCCGACGCAGTTCCACATCGCCTCGAGTCAACAACATCGTCAGGGTCGAGACGCTATAAAAATCGTTGACGTCAGCGGCGTAGCGAGGAGAGTCTGTCGACGAGAGATAGCGACGATAGGCCGCCGCTAAACGTGTCGTCCGGACCAATGGTGTCGTCACTTCTTCTCCAGCGCGTTGAGATCAACTCGTGCCTTCATGATTTCCCGCGCGAGCATCCTATTCACCGGGCCTCTCCGGGCAAGTACCCGGCGAACCAAGTTGACAGGCCAGGATCCCAGGGATGCTCTGCCACGATCAAGCCGGTCCCCGCCCCGCCAATCGGTCCCCGAACTCGTTTTTTGCAGCCCCTGGTATACTGGGCGAGTCTAGTCACGCGGAATGGGCTCGACAAGCGATGGTATGCGTAGGAGCCCCATCAGATGCCTCGCTGCGAAACGGACACCTCGATCTGTCCTACAATTCATGCAGGCAGCTAGCAGGCCTCCTTTGAGTCCGGTCACACCTCCAGAATCGGTCCATGACACACCCCCTGTGGTCTTTTCCTAGCCGTCCACTGCCACGGTGCTACAACAGGCTCCGTGACGCCAAACGTGGGCCGGAGGCACCGATTGGCCGGCTATTGGCGGTTCCAGAGGTGACCGCGAGCGGGGAGCCTCCGCGCCCTCAAAACCACCTCGAGTTGATCCGAATCTTGCCTCGGCGCAGTTTCTCCCATGGCTTGATCTGCTTGATGTTGTGGTTCGTCGGCGCTGGCAGTCTCGCCTGGGGTGATGATTTTTCCAGCGACACTCGCTTTTTCAAACTGCTCACCGCACCGATGACGTCGGTGCTTGACGGCAAGCCGTTTCGCAGCGGCCTGGAACGCATCGCTTCCCAAACGGGCCTGAACCTCTGGCTCGACAGGCAGGTCGATCCGAGTGTCTTGATCGAACTCGGACCGGTCGGTCCAACCGTCTTTGCGGCCATCGAGAAACTGGCTGAATCTCAAGACTGTGCCGTGATGCCGGTCGCCGGCGTCGTCTTGGTGGGACGTGAAAACTGGGTTCAGCAGACGGCTGCAGCGATTCTTTCCATTCCCCCCGCCAGTCGCGGTGGACTGATCAACGTCAGCTGGAACGATCTGACCACCCCCGAGGAGGCGCTCGAGAGTGTGACCGGGGATGGGGTCGCCAGCGGGGTGAGCGGGAGGCAAAACGCTCTCCCGCACGACCTTTGGCCGGCCGTGCAGTGGCAAGGCATCGAGCGAGCGGTCGCCATCGCCTTGATCTTCGCTCAGTTCGACTCCCGCGCGGACGACGGGAAATCCCAGTTGGATCCGACGCAATCCTTCACGCGCAGGTATTCACAGGGCATTGTCACGCTGCCAGTGATTCGACAGGTCATGCGAGCGGCGGATCCATCAAGCCAAGTGCGAGTTGCTGGTGACTGGATCGTTGCAAGAGGAACCATCGCGGCTCATCGGTCGGCGACGATCGCAATGCTTGACCAGGCTGGCGATTCAGCCGGTCCCGATCCCGACGCCGACACCTTCCAATTAAAGAAGATGACGACGTCCGCTGAAAATGCACTCAAACAGCTGGCTCAGATGGCACGCAAAACTTGTATCATCAAGGCCGAAGCGGTCGAGGCATGTCAAGACGATGATCTCAATCGAGGGAAGCGAGGTCACCATCCGCCAACTGATCGAGATGGCTGCCCAACAGGCAGGCGTTCGTGCCAGCTGGAAGGATGACTCCATCGAGATCACTTTGGCGCCTTGACGCGAATTCTTGGTCGACCCCATCACTGAAGGCTGTTCATGACGATTTCGCCAACTTTCCGCTTCGGTTTTCTGATGACCGCCGCGGCCTGCCTTGTCGCCTGCGGTTGCGCCGATTCGAAGCCAGATTCCGTTAACAAGACCGCGAAAAGGCCGCCAAAAAGTCAAACGACCCCCAAAATCAGCGCCGACGCCTTTCGCGACGCGGCTCTGAACGGACGTCTCGATCTGGTCCGCTCTGCGGTCGAATCGGGAATGGATGTCGAGGGTGTCGACTCCGAGCAGCACTACGGCGCTGCACATGGCGGCCTACAACGGTCATACCGAAACAGTGAAGTATTTGATCGAACACGGAGCGACCGTGGACTGTCGTGATGCGGAAGGAAAAACGCCACTGATTCACGCCTGCACCGGGCCCTACGCCAAATCGGTCGAAGCACTGATCGAGGCGGGAGCCGACGTGAATGCCCGCGAAGCGACCGAGGGATTCACGCCGCTGATGATGGCAGCCGGGCTGGGCGAACCCGAGGTGGTCAAAGTGCTTTTGGAGCACCATGCCGACAAAACGTTGCTAGATGACGACCAGGAATCGGCATCCGATCATGCTCAGAACAAGGGTTTCACTGAGATCGTCGAGCTGTTGAATTAGCGATCATCCGGCCTTCCCGATGCTCGACCTTGGAAGTCATTTGGCTCAGGGAACCACCGAGGTGGTGGCCGATTCAACAAATCCAGTGACCATTCGCAGACTTCGGATCTGTACCGAAAATTCGAAAGTCTGCGGCTGATTGCTGCGGAGCACCAATTCGTAGTCGACCCGCTCGCCCGGTTCCATCGATCGAATGTAGGCAAGCGAGACCACGCCGGCATCAACTCGGTACTCGCTCAGTTCCGGATTGGTGTAGGGACTGACGCGAACCAATTCCACGCCGTTGGGAAGTCGGAATTGGATCCCGACCTGACCGTCGCGTTCGACTGAATCATTCACGACACTGAGCGTGTATCGGATTGGGGCACCGACTCTCGCGGGGTTATCGCGTCCGAGTAGCGAGACTTGGAGCCGCTCCGACCTTGGCGGAGCGGTCGGAGCTGGCTGCACGGGCGGGGCGATGGTCGCCGGCGGCGCGCCTTGCAGCGGGGCAGCCGGACCACTTGGCACCACCGGTGGTGCCAGGGCCGGAGGCAGCGACGGAGGCGTTTCCACCGGTGGCGGTGGGTTGACGGCGATGATCTCGACGACATAGCTGTTGTCGGCGGTCGCGCCTTCGGCACTCTCTGCGGTGACCGCGATTTGTCCGCGGGGATTGGCCGCCTTGGCCTCAAACTGTCCCTCGAGAATCGTTTCCTGCCCTGGTTGAATCGATGGAATCACCCAGGAAACCGCCCCTTGGGCCACGCGAGACTGGTCGGCACCCTCGGTCGCCTGCAGCAACAACAACTGCTGGGGATAGGACAGCGTGACGCGAACATTTCGAGCCGCACCGAGCCCTTTGTTGACGACGCGAGCGCGAACCAGTGTCGATTGAAGTGTCGCCATTCGATTCTTGCCCTCGAGCGTTGCCGCCAATGCGGGATTGCGGGGCACCGGGTTGATGACGGTTACACAACCTTGTTGGCTCGCGCGTTGGCCACCGTCGGCCGTGGCTTGAACGGAGACGCAGTGCTGCCCTGACTCGGTGGGTACGAAGACGATCTGCGCGCCCCAGGTTTCTCCTGGCTGAAGCGGCCCGTCGTCCTTCGAATTGGTGACCGTGGGGGTGCCCCCTTGGTGCATCATGCCTTGGTCGCCGGTCGCCAAGACCGAAACGTTTTGTAGCGGCCGCGTGCCGGTGTTGGTGACGTCAATGTCGAAGGCGACGCTCTGCCCCGTCTCCACCCTGGTTTGCACCGGTTGGACACGAACCGACAACGACGGTCGGAAGATGTCAATGCGAACCTGGTCTTCGGCGATCAATCCGTCAGCACGAGCCTGGAACACCAGGTCGACCGGTGACTGCGCGGCGAGATCAAGAAACAGATCAAGTTGTTGCTGCGGCGGGATGGTCCCGATTTCCCAGCTGACCGCGTTGGGCAGGACGCGGGCGAACGAGTCGGCGCTGATCACGCGGGTGCCCGGCGGCAACTGAACATCAACCCGCACATTCGTGGCGGCCTGGTCACCCGGATTGGAAACGTTGGCGACCACCTGGAACGGTGCATCGAACGAGGCAATCTGTGGTCCGCCAACCCGTAACGCAAGTTTTGGCGCACTCCAGGTGACAAACGTTTGACCGCGGCCGAGCGTCAGGGAAGGAATGTTGTCCGACTCGCCCCCGGGTCGGATCACGCGGATATCGATGGCAGTGGTGCCACTGGTACCGCGGTTGGGAACGAGTTGGACCGATGCATTGCCAGAGTCATCGACGTTGGCTTCGACCACCGACGCGCCCGTGCCGGCGAAGGTTGCGAGTTCGGGTTGCAGGATCTCATAACGCACCTTCCAGCCACGGGCCGGCAATGCGCCCTCGGAGCGGGTCACGCGCGTCGTCAATTCAACCGGCTGTCCGGCCGGAACGATTTGCGGTCCGGGGAATTGCCAGCGGGCGTCGACCCAATAGATCGTCGCGGTCGCCTTGCGTTGGTCCCAGCACTCGCTTTCTGGAGCCAGCACGGTGACCCGACTGGTCCCTTCGCTGGGACTGCTGATCGTGATCCACGTCTGACCCTTTTCTAACTGAACGTCGTCGCGTGTGTCGTTATTGCCACGCGTGATCAGCATCCGCTTGGTGCTGGTGATTCCCAGTGCATAGGAGGGATCATGCTTGGTCGGCCTGGTCTTGGACCCGACCATTCGGGTCAGGATTCCCGGATCATCGTCACCGACTTGAATGAACGTCCCGACGCTGTCCGGGGTCAGCATCCACTCCAGTTTCTGGTTCATCTGCAGGTAACCGTCCGAACCGCAAATGCCGGAGAGCAACACCACCTCGCCGCCGACGGGGGCAACGATCTTGGTGGGCGAAAGCAGGATGCAGCCGCGATTACCCCGATCCGGCAAATGATGCTTTTTGAGGGCGCAGTCGCTCCCAAAGAGCACCGCAGGTGGACCCTCTTGGCAGGAACCGTTGCACGGAGCGCTGGGAACGCATGGTTCGTTATTGACCGATGCCGGTGGTGCGGGCGAGGGACATGGGGGAGCCGTTGGCGGTTCGACAAACGCGGGCTCTGGAAACGAATGCTTCGGCCCGTGATGCCCGAGTCCGTGCACATGACCATGCAGCTTTTCGCCGGCATGGTGGAGGTGATTCAGGATGCCACAACCGTCATCATTCATGCCGGGAAGGGCAAGGGTTGTCGTGAGTGGCTTGGGGGCGCACAGGCAAGACCCGGTCGAATCGATCGCTGGCAGCCGCAGCCGACTGCAGCCACCAGACGAGAAGCAGCGCAGCGACCAAGACAACCATCATTGGTCGCGCTGGCAATCGCATCGCAATTCGCGACGGAACGCTTGTGGCTGCCGGATGAAACATGGATTCTCGATGGCAATCAATCATGCTTGAGGAAGCTTGATCGATTTGGGAAGGGATTCGATCTGGACGGACTTTGTCCACGGAACCCTACCACGCGTGTCGTGACGATGATGCAAAAAGGCAACGTGTTTCGTTGCCGAAACGCAACACTGCCGTGGCGAGATTGACGAGCATGCCGGATGCAACGGTTTCACGCGGCGCATCGCCGCTAGAGAAATCCTCTCCGGCAGATTGATCGGACCACTCGCTACAAAACGAATTTCAACGCTTAGCGTTAAACAGCAGCCCTGATTTCTTTCCTGATCGTCGTCCCTGTTGGCTTGGCCAAGCTTTCGCTATTCTTCCCAAGCACTCCCATGGCTTTCACTCCAACCCCGAGACAACCGTCCGTTGGTCGCCTGGATATTCACTCAGCCTGGTTTCGGCGCTATTCCTTGGTCTCTACGACATCGCCAAGAAGGCGGCGGTCCGAGACAACGCGGTCCCTCCGGTGCTATTGCTGAACGTGTTGACCGCGGCGGTGATCTGGACGGTTCCCGTCGTTGCCGCCTCATTCGGTTCGCATACAACCGAAAGCTGGATAGCGCCATTGTCCCAGGTCAGCTGGTCCGGACACGTCATGCTGCTGCTGAAATCGGTGCTGGTGGGCGCGTCGTGGACCTGCGCTTTTTTCGCGTTGAAACACTTGCCGATTTCGATCGCAACTCCGATTCGTGCCACCAGTCCGCTGTGGACCATCCTGTTCGCCGTCGTGGCGATGGGTGAACGACCGGGGCTCACGCAGTGGTTGGGGATCACCGTGGTCCTGATGGCATTCTTCGCATTCTCGCGGATCGGCGCGAAAGAGGGCATTCACTTTCATCGCGACCGAGCCGTTACGCTAATGATCGTCGCCACGTTACTCGGCTCCGCCAGTGCACTGTATGACAAGTACCTGCTGCAAACCGCAGGGCTCAGCCCCATCGTCGTCCAGGCTTGGTTCTCGCTCTACCTCGTCCCAGTGATGATCCCACTGGCGATTCGCTGGTGGCGGTTGGAGCGAGCGGAGAACCCGTTCCAGTGGCGCTGGTCGATCCCGTTGATCGCGCTCTTCCTGTTGGTGGCCGACTTTACCTACTTCACGGCCCTTTCCGATCCCAGCGCACTGATCTCGGTGATCTCACCACTGCGTCGGGCTTCGTTGGTGATCGCGTTCCTGTTTGGAATCGTGAATCTCAAGGAGCGGAACTGGAAAGCCAAGGCCCCCTGCATTGCCGTAATCCTGGCGGGCGTCGTATTGCTCAGCCAAAAGTAGCTGGGACCCGAGGAAGTGACACCGAACTTGCGTGCCCCCGAACTTGTCAGGGAACCTCGGTGTCCTGGGTTGGAAGCAGGGGGGAAGCCGCGATTGACAGGCGGGGACCGGAAGGTCATCCTATTGCCCTACAACCCTAAAAACATGATCCGTTCGTGAACCATCCAGCCCTGATTTCGATTATTGTCCGCGTCATCGGCATTGTGAGCCGGGTCTGACGCGGGTGAAAGCTATCCGCCGAAGCCGAGACGCTTCGGCCGGGTCGAATCAGTGATTTCTGACTGACATTTCACCCCCGAGGCCTCCTTAGGTTCGGGGGTTTTTTCGTATCCTTACGCCCATGCGGTCGCCCCGCCAAGTCTGGGGACGGCGGCAAGGGCTTTCGACAGACCAAGATCCAAAATGAACGTCAAACCGATCCTGATCTATGACACCACCTTGCGCGACGGTTCGCAGGGCGAGGGCGTCAGTTTTTCACTGCAAGACAAGCTGAACATCGCGGTTCGGCTGGCGGAGATCGGGATCGACTTCATCGAGGGCGGTTACCCACTTTCCAATGAGAAGGACGTCGCCTTTTTTCGTGACATTCGCAAGCACGACCTGGGCTCCACCAAGGTCTGTGCGTTTGGAATGACTCGTCGGAAATCGATGAAGGCGGAAGACGATCCCGGAATGAAGGCGTTGGTGCAGGCTCAAACGCCTTGCATCACCCTCGTCGGCAAGACCTGGGACTATCACGCCACCGAAGTGCTGCGTGTTTCGCTCGAAGAAAACCTGGACATGATCGGCGAGAGCGCGGCGTTCCTGAGCGGGCACTCCGAGCTGATTTACGATGCCGAGCACTTTTTCGATGGCTATACCGCCAACCCCGAGTACGCCCTGAAGACGTTGAGGTCCGCTGCCGCCGGCGGTGCCCGCTGGCTGGTGTTGTGCGACACCAACGGTGGCACGCTCCCGGAACGGGTCGCCGAGGTAACCGCCGCAGCAATCGCCGCGCTGGGCGACTACGACGTGCAAGTCGGGATTCACACGCACAACGACGGAGATCTTGCGGTTGCCAACTCGTTGGCCGCGGTCGACGCCGGAGCATCGCAGGTACAGGGGACGATCAACGGCATCGGCGAGCGATGCGGCAATGCAGATCTGATCTCCGTGATGGCAAACTTGGCGCTGAAGAAAAAGGGCTACAGCGTTCTCGGTGGACGGCCCCTGACGCACCTGACTGAATTGAGCCGCTATGTCTACGAAACGGCGAACCTCCAGTGGCGAAACGGCCAACCCTTCGTCGGGCAAAGTGCCTTCGCGCACAAAGGCGGTATGCACGTTCATGCGATCAACAAGGCTGCCAATACCTACGAGCACATCGACCCGAAGTTGGTTGGAAACGAACGTCGGATTCTGGTCAGCGAATTGTCCGGACGGAGCAACATCGTCGCGGTCGCGACCAGGCACAACATCGAAGATGACCGCGAACTGATGGACCAGATCCTGTCGGAGGTCGTCCGACTGGAAAACCAAGGCTACCAGTTCGAGAGCGCGGGGGCATCGTTTGATCTGCTCGTCAAACGCGTTGCCGGAACGTTCGAACCCCATTTTCAGACCATCAAGTACCGCATCGTCGCCGGCGATCGCGATAGTGCCAGCCATCGAGAATTCGCCGAAGCGATCATCAAACTCAAAGTCGGTGACACGCTTTGGTTCGACGCGGCGGAAGGACACGGCCCTGTCAACGCGCTGGACGCCGCACTACGCAAGGCGCTGCTCGGCACCTATCCATGCCTCGGTGAAATGCGATTGCTTGACTACAAGGTCCGAGTCGTCGACTCCGGCGCAGGCACCGCCGCATCGATTCGCGTCAATATCGAAAGTGGCGACGCCAAGGAAAACTGGGGCACGATCGGCGTCAGCGAGAACATCATCGCGGCCAGTTGGCGTGCCTTGGTCGACGCCGTCGAATACAAACTGCACAAAGAAGAAATGCCGCTCGGTGGAAAGTAGCGGCGACTGGCTTTCTTCCTTCATTCCCTGTTTAGATGATGGCTCACGACCGATGAACGAACTGCCGGATCGATTCGATCATGCTGCCGATGCCAAGCGAATTTCAAAAGCTTGGGACGAGGCCAAGTGCGCCCACGCCGAGGTCAACCCGGATCGCCAGCCCTACTCGATCGTGATTCCTCCCCCGAACGTGACCGGCGCGCTGCACCTCGGTCACGGCTTGAACAACACGCTTCAAGACATCGTCATTCGAATGCATCGAATGATGGGCTACGAAACGCTATGGATGCCCGGTACCGATCATGCCGGAATTGCTACGCAAGCCGTGGTCGAACGTCGACTCAAGGAACAAGAAAACCTGTCACGTCATGACATCGGGCGCGAGGGCCTGGTCGACCGAATCTGGAAGTGGAAAGATCAGTACGAGAAACGAATCCTCGGCCAGCTCAAACGGATGGGCTGCAGCTGCGACTGGGACCGCACCCGATTCACACTCGACGATCAATGCGCCGCGGCAGTCCGCGCAACGTTTTTCGATCTGTTTGCCAAAAAGCAGATCTATCGTGGCAAGCGACTGGTCAACTGGGACACGTTTCTGCAGACCGCCGTCAGTAACGATGAAGTCAAGAACGTGACTCAAAAGGGACACTTCTGGCACATTTCGTATCCCGTGATCGATCCGAAACCGGGCGAGCCGAGCCGGGTTGAGATTGCTACAACGCGCCCCGAAACCATGCTCGGCGATACCGCCGTCGCGGTTCATCCGGATCCCGAGGCCGCACTCGATGCCATCGAAGCAGGCCTTCGCGAAAAGCAAACCGAAGCGGGCGAGAGCGAGAAACGTGAGATCGAAGCAGCAACTCTCGAATCTGCAAAAACGCCGCAAAAAGATGTTGCCTCAGCTGATCCAGTTGCGCGACATGGCGGTCGACGGCCGCCAGCTGATGCTGCCGCTGCTCGATCGCGAGATCCCCCTCGTCGTTGACGTCTGGGCAAAACCGGAACTCGGTAGCGGATGTGTAAAGATCACCCCCGCCCACGACCCCAACGATTATGAGGTCGGCCAAAGACTTGGGCTGCCGATGATCAACATTCTGAACCCCGACGGGACCATCAATTCCGAAGGCCATGCCTATGAGGGTTGCAGCATCCTCGAGGCACGCAAACGTGTGGTTGCAGACCTGGACGAACTGGGGCTGCTCGGTGACGTGGAAGATCGCGACATCGAGTTGCCACTGAGTGACCGCAGCAAGACGCCGATCGAGCCCTACCTTGCCGATCAGTGGTTCGTTGCCATGGACCAACTGGCCCAGTCGGCCATGGATGCCGTTTCCGATGAGCGGGTCAAAATCTTTCCCGAGCGTTATCGCAAAGGCTACCTCGATTGGCTCAGCGAAAAGAGAGACTGGCCGGTCAGCCGCCAACTGTGGTGGGGCCATCGCATCCCGGTCTGGTCCAAAGCCGGCTTAACCAGCGATGAAGCCGAAGCGCTTTGCAGCAAGATTGATGTGATCGCACGTGGTTCCGAAGCCGACCTGAGCTATCGCGTCGATTCCGCGGAAGACGGTACGCAGGGCGTGTTCGTCTGTTTGCGAAAGGAGGGCGACCGTCGAGAGTCCGATCTGGAGGCACTCGGACTGAATCGAGATCCCGACGTGCTCGACACGTGGTTCTCCTCGGCATTGTGGCCTCATAGCACGCTTGGTTGGCCCAACTCCACCGCAGAACTCAAGTACTTCTATCCGACCAGCACCCTGATCACCTCTCGTGACATCATCACGCTTTGGGTCGCGCGGATGGTGTTGATGGGATTGAACAACGTCGGCGAAGTCCCGTTTCGTGAAGTCTTCATCCATCCCAAGATCCTGGATGGACAAGGCGAAACGATGAGCAAGAGCAAGGGCAACGGAGTCGATCCGATCGATGTGATCGACAAGTTTGGCCCTGATGCACTTCGCTTCGGTCTAGCGCGATTGGCAACGGACACGCAGGACGTGCGGATGCCCGTCCAGTACGAATGCCCGCACTGCGAAAAGCTGATCGACCAAACCAAAAAGAATCGGTCGCTCCCCACCATTCAGTGCCCGGCCTGCAAGGAGCGGTTCTCGACCCAGTGGGCCGAAAGCGAAGCAGACAAGGCGTTGCCCAAAGGTGCCGTCGTCAGCGAACGCTTCGAAACCGCCCGCAACTTTGTCAACAAGTTGTGGAATGCGGCAAGATTCGTGCTGATGAACATGGAAGGCTACAAGCCACAGTCGATTACGATCGAAGATCTTCCACTGGAGGATCGCTGGCTGCTGAGTCGTTTGTCGACGGTGACTCAGCAGGTAACCGACGGGCTCCAACATTATCGTTATGCCGAGGCGTCGCGAGTTCTTTACGACTTTGCCTGGGACGAATTCTGTAGCTTCTACGTCGAAATCGCCAAGCCTCGACTGGCCGATGTCGACAAACGGGCGATCACGCAATCGGTCATGGCGCACGGGTTGGACAACCTGCTGCGATTGCTGCATCCCACCATGCCGTTTGTGACCGAAGCCATCTGGGAGTACTTGAATCAAGTCGCGCCCGAACGTGGACTGCCCGAACCGACGCAGGCATCGAGGTTCACGATGCTCGCGCCTTGGCCTCAATCTCAAGCCGATCATCACGACGACTCGATCGAACGTCAGTTTGCCGAGTTCCAAGAGGTGATCGGAGCGATTCGCCGGATCCGAGCAAGTCAGAACATCGCACCCCGGGAAACGGTTCCGGTCTCGATCCGCTGCAGCGACTCTTCCAAACAACTTCTGGAACCGATGGCGGACTACTTCCGTGGCCTGGCTCAAGCCGAAATCACGGCGATCGGGCCAGACGCGGCCGCCTTTGAGACCGATGCGCCGCTGGCGATTCCTGCGCTCGATATCGAAGTCCACGTCGACTTGGAGAAGTTCATCGACATCGATGCCGAATTGTCGCGACTGGAAAAGCTGCTCGCGCAATTGGTCAAGCAGATCACCGGAAAAGAGCAGAAGCTCAACAACGATAACTTTGTCTCGCGCGCCCCCGAAGACGTGGTGCAGCGGGAACGAGAAAGCTTGGGTGACTTGAAGAAGCAGCGTGTCTCGGTCGAGGGAGATATCCAACGATTACGCGCGAAATCGACTTAAAACCGGAAAATGAAAAATCTATCTGCTGCTGTTGTTGGGACGGGGTTCATTGGTCCCGTTCACGTCGAAGGACTTCGCCGTGCTGGGATCGCAGTAACCGGTATCTTGGGTTCGACGGTCGAGAAATCGAAAGCTGCCGCAGAGCGTTGGGGACTTGCCAAGGCGTATGCCACGCTGGACGAATTGCTGGCGGACGACGAGGTGGATGTCGTGCACATCACTTCGCCCAACCGTTTTCATTTCGATCAGGCCAGCCGTGTGATTGCGGCTGGCAAACATGTGCTCTGCGAAAAACCATTGGCGATGAACGCTCAGGAATCGCGCCAGCTTGGTCAAGCTTGCCGAGCAAGCAGGCGTCGCAGCCGGGTGTGAACTACAACATTCGCTACTATCCGCTTTGCCTTGAGGCGTCACAACGAGTGCGTGCGGGCAAGCTAGGAGATTTGTTTCACGTTGCCGGCAGCTACGTACAGGACTGGCTGTTTCACCCTACCGATTTCAATTGGCGCGTGGTCGCCGAGGAGGGTGGTCAACTTCGGGCTGTGGCCGATATCGGAACCCATTGGCTTGACTTGATTCAATTCATTGTCAACCAACCGGTCCGCGCGGTGTGCGCTGACCTTGCGACCGTTTACCCGCAGCGCGAGCGACCGCTCGGTGGCGTGGAAACGTTTAGCGGCAAAGTCACGACTCAGGCGGCAACCGAATCGATCGACGTGACCACGGAGGATTACGGATGTGTGATGCTGCGTTTCCAAAGCGGGGCCAAAGGCGTGATGTGGGTCTCGCAGGTAACCGCCGGCCGCAAGAACTGCTTGCGATTTGAAATCGCCGGTTCCCGACAGTCCCTGACGTGGAATAGCGAGTCACCGAACCAGATCGAGATCGGTCATCGTGACACCGCCAACGAGACGCTGTTGCGAGATCCTGCGTTGATGGACCCCCGCGCCGCCGCGGCAACCAGCTATCCTGGAGGGCACAACGAGGGATTCGGGGATACCTTCAAGCAACTCTTTCTTGATTTCTACGGAGCCATCGAATCCGGCGAGTACAGGGCACGGCCAAGCTACCCGACGTTCCAAGACGGCCATCACGAGATCCTTGTTTGCGAAGCGATTCTTAACAGTCACCAGCGACAAAGCTGGGTGGAAATTGGAGACAACTAGTTATGATGCAACTCGGTTATGTCAGTGCAATCCTTCCTGATTTGTCGTTTGAGGAAGTCCTTCAAACCGCATCCGAAATCGGCTACCAGTGCGTCGAAGTCATGTGCTGGCCCAAGGGCAAGGCGACACGTCGTTATGCAGGTATCACCCATATCGACGTGGCAGAACTGGACGAAGCAGGGATTGGGCAGATCGCGGAACTGACCGCCAAGTACGGCGTGGGCATCAGTGGGCTGGGGTATTATCCCAATGCCTTGTCTCCCGACTTGCGAGCGAAGCCGAACAAGCGGCCGCGCACATCAAAGCGGTGATCACGGCGACGGCCAAGTTGGGGCTGACCCGCATGAACACCTTCATCGGTCGCGACTGGACCAAGAGCGTCGACGACAATTGGCCGCGGTTCTTGGAGACGTGGCGTCCGATCATCCGTCATGCCGAAGAACAGGGGGTCAAGGTCGGCATCGAGAATTGTCCGATGCTGTTCACCGCGGATGAATGGCCGGGCGGAAAAAACCTCGCAGGCAGTCCCGCGATCTGGCGGCGGATGTTCAATGACATTCCGAGCGACCATTTCGGTCTGAATTACGATCCTTCGCACTTGGTGTTCCAACACATGGATTACCTCAAGCCGATGCGTGAGTTTTCAGACAAGCTGTTTCACGTGCATGCCAAAGACGTGCGGGTTGACCAGCACCTGCTCGACGATCTCGGCATCCTGGCGCACCCCAACGATTATCACTTCCCCAAGCTTCCCGGCATGGGCGAAGTCAACTGGGGCAAGTTCTTCTCGATCCTGACCGACACGGGCTACCGCGGCCCGGTCTGCGTGGAAGTGGAGGACCGGGCTTACGAAGGTTCGCTCGAAGATCGCAAGTTGGCGCTCAGGCAAAGCCACACCTTCTTGCGAAACTTCTTGCCGAAGTAGCGGCTTTTATCATTGACGCACCACCTGTTCGCGGAGAGGCATCGAAAAGGGGTCAGGCTGGAAAGCCTAACGTACGAAGGCAATCATTCGTCTTCGCGAATGACTTCGATCGCAGCGAGCGTCGCTGGCTTCTCCCCATCGGTTGCAACCAGTTCCACCTGCGAGATCGCGCTGCACGACGATGCCGGGAAACTCCAGCGTGAGGGCGCGATGGCTTCCCGCCTGGGCTTGCACATCGACGACGCTGCCGACGTCCTTGCCCTGCAGTCGGATTTGGAAGGGACCGCACGGGTCGGTTTCCAACTCCGCGAAGGAGAGCTTGACCAGATAGTTTGCCGGCGCGTCGGCCTCACCGAGCAGCGGCAACTCGATCTTGGACAGACCTCGAACGCCGCTGGTGAACAGCCACGGCGTCTCGGTATCGGCAACCGTCACGGACTCCGCGTTACGGCTGTACCAACCACCACCGGAGGCGAGCTCGTGCTTCAGATCGAACACAAATTCCAGTCGGCCGACGGTGAGCGGACGCGGATAACCGAACCATTCCCGGCCGCTGGAATCTTTGCGATCACCCGGCGCCCCAAAGTTGACGCCCATCCGCTTGACGGGCGTGTTGGCGCCGACGGCACTGAAGATTCCCCATGACTTGTTCTGGGTTTTTGGCTCCATCACCACCGTCGACGCGATCGAAAACTGGCAAACGCAACCGGCACTCGCCTCGGGGATCATCACCAGGCCGTTGCCGGGAATCGCGTTGATCCAACAACCGAGTCGCTGTCCCGCGAAGTGACGCGTGCCACTGTCGTTGTAAAGATCGTAATAGCCGATGAATCCAGAACGAAAGAACATCATGTTCGGAGTCGCGGTGATCACGCCGCAGTGATGGCCCGGGACGGCTGAACCGCCATTCGGAATCCTCACCGGTCAAAGGATGCGGCCGCTTCTTGGGCTCGCCACTGTGCAGATCGAACGCCCAGGGCTCGGCATAAATCTCGCTGTTGATCACAGCGGGACGATTCATGTAGTTGGCGTTCTTTGCCCACAGTTGGGAGCCGTCATTCGCGTCGAGAACGATGAGCTTACGCTTGTCGAATTCGCCGGCCAGAAACTGTTTCCAGTAGTGTCCATTGGCGTTCGCACCGCACAGCACCACATGGCCGTCGGCATACATCAACGTCAAACTTCCGCCGCCGGCACTGACGTCGGTCGTATCGGTGACATCCACCGGCTTTTCCCAGATCTTTTCGCCCGTCACGCGATCCAGCGCCACGGCAAGTCGGAGATCGAGCTTCTTCATTTCGGCTTCCGCTTGTAGCGCCGCCTCGCCGGTCAACGCCTTCAAGTCCCCCTTGTCGCGAAGATACAACTCCTGACGTTCCGCCGGGCTGATCGAGCTGTCGATGAAATAGACGCGATCGGGACCGATGGCGATCGTGGTGTGCAGGATATTCGAGCCGCGATACTCCCACATCTGCTCGCCGGTTTCCGCATTCACCGCGAACACGGCATCCGTTTGGCTCTTGACGGTCAAACCACGGCGACGCAGCCTCGCTTCCAATTCCTCTCGAATGGTACTGGTCCCAAATAGCTGACCTTGGTCGTAGGCGAGATAGGCCCACGCGCGAGGAATCCCATCCGCGGTCTCGGGCGTCGTGTACTCGGCGATCACTCGGCCGTCCGCCGCGTCGAGCACGGTGCATTTGTTTTCAACGGCGGCATAGAGACGATCGTCGCTGGCCGCCAGGTTGTGGGTTTCCCGATTGTTGAAGACTCCCGTCCGAATCGCGCCCGGGTTTCGGTGCTCCCAAAGCAGCGTCCCGTTGTAGGCGTCATAAGCCATGATCGAATCGGTGCCTTGGATGAACATCCGCCCGTTGGTCGACAACGGAGCGCCCGCCGCCTCGTGGCGATTGATCATCGAACTCGGGCCAGGATCTCCGTACCACAATACCCCCAAGCCCTCGCGGATCCGTTGATCGTTGGTGAAGGAGGTGTTGGCGACGTTTCCGTACTGATGCGACCACTGACCAGCCCCCGGAAGCTTGCCCCGCTTCAACAGATGCCACGGTGCATCGGTGATCAGTTCACCCTCGTCCTGGTGATACAAATTGGTCAACCACTGCACGATCGCCGTCTCGTTGATTTGAGTCGGCCGATTCGCCACCGATCGCGGGCTGCCCAGGATGAGTGTGCCGCCGCATGGCTTGAGGTGCCGGGCGACCGCTTCGGCATCACACGGCATGCTTCCGGTGAGCATCAGCGAATCGGAGACCATCAAGTTGGCGAAGTAGTTGGAAAGGGGCATCGCATCGAGAGGCAGATTCAAAATCGTGACGCGTATCCCATGTAACGCCGGCGCGCTGCAAGGCGTTTCGTGATGCGATCGCCTTGGCCGGATCGGGCTCCACGCCAATCACATTCAAACTGCTTTGCTTTGCCAGTTCATAAGCCAGCCGCCCCTGCTCGCTACCGAGCACCAAACAGTATCCAGATCGCTGTCCACTTTCTTCCAGGATCTCTGCGGCAGCGCGTTGGTAAAAGTCACTCAGCTCATCCTGCGGGAACGGCTGCGTATAGGGAGGCGGCCAGTGCTGGACAACTCTCGGTTGATCTCCGGCGTGAGCAAACGCATAGAGATTGCCCTCGTCGGTGCTGACGATCATCATGCCATCGTCGATCGCGATGCCCCGCACATTTCCATCGACATCCTGGCTCCAGATTTCTTGACCGGAAGCCCGATCCAAGGCGACCAGCCGATCGTCGCCACCGGCCACGACCAGGTTGCCTGTCGCCACCAACACATCGTCGAAATCGGTCGGGTACTGCCAGAGGATTCCTTGCTCAGCAAACTCCTTCATCATTCGCTTGGCTTCCTCGAGCTTTTCCCGATCGCCGCTCACCTCGCGAGCTCGCAAGAACCATTTTTGTTTTTCCTGACTCGCCTTGGCGTGCTCCGCCCGGTTGACGCAGATCAAGTTTTCGCCGGTCAAGATGTAAGCGACGTCGTCAGCCAACACCATCTGCCGCCCCGTGATGTAAGCCTCACCCAAGCTTGCCGCTGGTCTGATCCATGGCAAGGAAGTGATGGGGGCCGCCAGCGAAAATCTGGCCGTCACCGAGCAAGGCTTTGGTGCCACCGACCACACCGCCGGCATCGGTCCGCCAGGAATACTTTCGTTGAAAGAGAATGTCGCCGTCACTCTTGGAGACGCCCACCGGCAGCGAGCGGCCGGAGGGAACAAACAGCGTCGTCGCGTTGGCAAGCAGGTAACCTTGCGGCGACAGGTCGTTGCGACCCGCATCTTCTTCGCTGATCGTATCACGACGCCAAAGCACGCTCCCGTCCTTTGCGTTGGCCGCGCACAGATAGATCATCTCGTGCGGAAAGACGCCGGCGCCGAAATAGGCGACATCGCCATCGACCAGCACGCCAGTCCGTACCGGCCAACGGGAGATCATCTCGCCTCGTGACAGCAGTCGATCATCTTTCGGCCCCACCCGCATCTTCCAAACCATCGATCCGTCGTCGGCACGCAAACAGTAAACCAATCCATCGTCGGATCCGAAGTAGACGTTGCCGTGCGCCAGTGTCGGCGCCAGTCGAATCGGGCCGTCGGTGTAGAAGCTCCACACCGTTTTTCCGCTCTCGGCATCGACACAGTAAAGCGTGTTATCGACCGTACTGCCGAAGTAGGCACGCCCTCGCGCCATCGCAACCTGCATGGCGTCATCGAAGTCGACTCGATGTCGCATCTCGTGGCCTTCGATTGGCGCACTGCGCGGGCCATCCCACGCCTTTTCTGGCTTTGCCGGTGTCTTGTAGGTCCAGGCCAATTCCAGCGGAAACTCAAGTGTCGTCGACGCGTAGCCTGTCCGTTCGTTTCCTCCCAGGTAGGTCGACCAATCGGCGTCGACCTCGACAGGAAACGCCACCAGACCGGCGAGCGCAACAACTAGCAAACAAATCGGCAAGCTCTTCATACGTCGCTTCCGTCGATAGGGGGTACACGGTGCGCGAGATCTTCATCGCCGGGCGGCGATGCAGAGGCGGGGCAAACTGTGGGCACAGCTGCTAAAACACAGTGTAAACGATGGCTTACCGTAGGTGGGTCCAATCGAATTCCGAGACGCCACATTCCCGCCACGCGGATCACGTTCCCGACCCATGCGGCACGGAGAGCTCGGCTACGGTAGCTCAGACGAGGCTGGCGGCTTCGATTCCGAAGGCAAAGAGTGTCTCGCGCAGCTGCCTGGCCTGGGACTCTTCCAATGGCGTCATCGGCAGCCTCAACTCGCCGGTGTCTCGCCCGACCATCTGCATCGCGGCCTTGATCGGAATCGGATTGGTGGCGATCCCCAACATGTTGGAACAGAGGGCAAACAAGCGATGGTGCAGCTTTCGCGCCGTCTCAAAGTCTCCCGCCGCGGCCGCCTGCACCAGCTCAATCATCGGACCGGGGACAAGATTGCCAACGACCGAGATCACCCCCTCGGCTCCCACACTCATCATCGGCAGGGTCAATGAATCGTCGCCGCTGAGCACCGTCAGGTCGGTGGTCCCCACAATTGCCGAACATTGGTCCAGCTTCCCGGTCGCCTCCTTGACCATGGTGATTCCCGGGATCTCTGCCAACCGCTGAATCGTGCTGACTTCGATCTCTTTGCCGGTCCGGCCGGGAATGTTGTAGACGCACACCGGAATCTCGACGTCCTCGGCAATCGCCTTGAAGTGCTGGTAAAAACCTTCCTGGGTTGGCTTGTTGTAATACGGGGCGACCTGCAGCGTGGCGTCGGCACCCTCGCGTGCCGCCCGGCGGGTCAAGCGGAGCGCCTCGGCCGTGCTGTTGCTGCCCGTTCCCGCCATCACCTTGGCGCGACCGGCGACCGACTGGATCACTTCGGTGATCACCCGATCGTGCTCGTCGTGCGAGAGGGTCGGCGACTCACCGGTGGTCCCGATCGGCACCAGACAGGTGGTTCCGGCGGCAATCTGAAACTCGACCTGCTCACGCAAGCGGTCGTAATCGACCTCGCCATCCTGGAACGGAGTAATGATAGCAACCGACATTCCGGCGAAATCGGAGCCCTTGCGCTGGGTCATGACAACTCTACTTGGTTCGAACAGGACGAAGAATCCAGCCGAAGTTTAGCAGTGTGTGACTGCTGTCAAAAGGACCGATTTCCTCTACCCCCCGCAATCCCCGGTTTGCTAGAGAGAACCATTGTCCTTGTCTCCTCCGTCTCGCCCGAAATCGCCCCCGCCGCCGGATTCATGCCAAGTCGTCTGACGCGCTATGTCCTGCTGGAGATTCTCAAGATCTTCGTCGTCTCGCTGATTGCGCTGACGCTGTTGATCCTGTTGATCGGCGTCGGTCGGGAATTGCTGCGGCGCGGCCTGGGACTGGTGGCGGTGATTCAGTTGCTGCCATTCGTGCTGCCGATTTCACTTCAGTTTGCTTTTCCGGCCACGGCGTTGTTTTCGGTTTGCTGCGTTTACGGGCGGATGGCAGCCGACGGCGAGGTGGCGACGGTCAAGGCGTCGGGGATCTCGCCGCTGAAACTGCTGCAACCGGCCATCGTTTTTTCCGCGCTGCTCAGCCCCGCCGCGGTTTACATCTCCGATCTGGCGGTTTCTTGGGGGCGTCCGGGCGTCAATCGCGTGGTGTTGATGTCGATTGAGGACATCGCCTACCGGGTCTTGCGGTCGGAACAGACCTATACCTCCGATCAAGGTTTCTCGATTCACGTTCGCGAAGTCAACGGGCGGACATTGGTGCGTCCCACCGTCACGGTTCACAACGGGGGCAAGAACGGACCGATGAAGCTTTCGGCCAAGGAAGGCGAGCTGAAGCTCGATCCGGATACGCAGATGCTGCTGTTACGAGTGGTCGATAGCCAGGTCGAAGGAGGCCACGTCTTTCAGAGCATCGTTCCGGGGGAAACCGTATTCAAGATCCCGTTGTCCAACGCGATGGCGAAGGAAAAGGACATCAGCACCCAGAGTCCGAGCGAGTTGCCACTTCGCTTGCTCAGCAGTGAGCGACTCCGGCAAGACGGGCGTACGCATGCGATCGTGGGCCAGATGGCAGCCAACACCGGTTTCTCGATCCTGACCTCTCGTAACGAGAACATCTCGGGTCCAGCAGGGCGTTCCTACGAGTCCTTTCTCCATTCCGGACGACGACGGCTGATTCGACTCCAGACCGAACCATGGCGGCGTTGGGCTTGGGGATTCAGCTGTTTCTTTTTTGTGCTGGTGGGAGCTCCGTTGGCGATGATCGCCAAGACCAGCGATTATTGGTCGACCTTTGGACTGTGTTTTCTGCCTACTCTGATTGTCTATTACCCGCTGTTTATCTTTGGACTGGAGCAGGCCAAAGACGGAACGGTACCGCCGTACGGCGTTTGGTTGGGCAACGGAATCCTGGCAATGATCGGCACGATCCTGATCCTACGGGTGCGACGCTACTGAATCTGCCGGCCCTTGATCGCAAGGACAAAATGCGATGCGCTAACGCGGCGATTAGCCTTCCCAAGGAACCATCGTCGCTGCGGACAATCGTTGCAATCCATCAATCCGTCTTATCACACTTGATCGCCGTGGCGCGACCTGGAATGACTTTCCCAACGTCTTTGCTTTCCTCCGGAGCTGGCTAGACTGTTGGTCTTCGGTGCGACCTCAGCGGGCGTCTTTGGTCGGCAAGCCGAGCGTTTGGGCAACACCACGACATCGCGTCTCCACCCCATTCGTGCTTTCCATCCTCCCATCTCCAGCCGCCGGGCTAGTCAGACAGAATCCCATGGTATCGAGCCGTTCTCAGTCTTTGGTTGCATCGATTCAAAACCGCGAGTGCCTGGTTGGCATCATCGGCTTGGGCTACGTCGGCCTGCCATTGATCGACGCCTTCACCAATGCCGGTTTCCGCTGCCTGGGATTTGACGTGGATCCCGAAAAGGTCCAGGCGTTGAAACAGGGACGGAGTTACATCAAGCACATCGCCAACGAGAAAATCGCGGGCTGGCTTCAAAAAGAGTTGTTTGACGCCACCGCCGACATGTCGCGTCTGGGTGAACCCGACGCACTATTGATCTGCGTCCCGACACCTCTGGACGATGCTCGCGATCCCGATTTGCAGTATGTCGTTGGCACCTGCGACGAGATCGCCAAGTCGCTGCGTGCGGGCCAGTTGGTGGTCTTGGAAAGCACGACTTATCCGACCACGACGCGTGACGTGATGATCCCGATACTCGAGCGCGGCGGCCTGAAAGCGGGTGAAGACTTTTTTGTTGCCTACAGTCCGGAACGTGAAGACCCGGGCAACCCGAATTTCTCCGCCGCCGGCATTCCCAAGGTGGTCGGGGCGATCAACGAGGACAGCCTGCAGTGCGCCGGCGAATTGTACAAGTCCGCGGTGGCGGGCATCGTACCGGTCAGCAACTGCGAAGTGGCGGAAGCGGCAAAAGTCTTGGAGAACATCTATCGCGCCGTCAACATTGCCCTGGTCAATGAACTGAAAACCCTGTTCGATTCGATGGGCATTGATGTCTGGGAAGTGATCAACGCCGCCAAAACCAAACCGTTCGGCTTCCAGGCCTTTTATCCAGGTCCAGGACTGGGCGGGCACTGCATTCCAATCGATCCGTTTTATCTCTCATGGCTGGCCCGAAAGCAGGGGCTCAATGCCCGCTTCATCGAACTGGCCGGCGAAGTCAATCGTGCGATGCCCGAGTACGTCATCTCGCGCACTTCCGAATTCCTCAATGATTTCTGCAAGCCGGTCAAAGGGAGCAAGATCTGCCTGGCTGGAGTGGCCTACAAGAAGGACGTCGACGACCCGCGCGAGAGCCCGTCCTTTGAACTGATGGAACTGCTGCTGCGACGCGGCGCCGAATTGACCTTCAGCGACCCGCACGTCCCGCGGCTTCCCAAGATGCGACATTTCCATCTGCCGGAAATGACCAGCCAGGAACTGACGCCAGCGTTCCTACAGTCACTCGACGCGGTCTTGATCGCGACCGACCATTCGGCGTTCGATTACGACATGATCGTCAAGCACGCCCCACTGGTCATCGACACACGCAACGCCACGGCCAACGTTACCGAGAACCGAGAAAAGATTCGAAAGACTTGAAAACCAGATGCGAGAAGCGAGTGGCGAGCAGCGAGACGAAGAAAGACCGAGACTCGCATGCACTCGCCACTCGCCACTCGCCACTCGCCACTCGCCACTCGCCACTCGCCACTCGCCACTCGCACTCGCATCTCGCCACTCGCCTCTCGCCCTCGCACTCGCCTCTCGCACTCGCTCTCGCCATCTCGCCTCTCGCCTCTCACTTCTCGCCTCTCGCCTCTCGCCTCTCGCCTATCCCACCCGCTCACTCATTCGGGCAGCGATTTTCTTGAGCGTGTCGCTGGCATCGTTCTCCATCAACTTGGCCTGTATCAAGTGCGCCTGGGTGCGGTCGTCCCAGGCAGCATGAAGTGCCTTTCGGAAGGCCGACTCGGTCTCAACGAAGTGGCTGACCCCTCGTCCGTAAACTTTCATCAGCTGACAGTAATCCCAGCGAGGAATCTCGTTGTACTTCCAGTCGCCGTGGTGCAGGTAACGCTCGGTCCCGTATCCGTGGTTGTCCAAGACAATCACGATCGGATTGTGACCGCGTGCCAGTAACGTACTGAGTTCTTGTCCGGTCATTTGAAAGGCGCCATCGCCAACCAAGACCACGATCCGATGGTCGGGCCGCGCGGTTGCTGCCCCCAACGCGGCGGGAATGCTGAAGCCCATCGACGTGTAATAGGCGGGGCTGAGAAACTCGCCGCAGTCATGAATCGTCAATTCTGTCGCCGCGAACAACGAGTCACCAACGTCCGCAATCACGATCGTCTCGGTATCGATCAGCTGGTTCAAGTATCGCACCATGCGACTGGTTCGCAGCGGCTGCTCGCCTTCCAACTCAACAACCTCCCGTTTGGCGTCCGACTGTTTGAGTGCTTCTGGAATCTCGCGATTGGCGGTGACGACTCCAGATTGATTCAGTCCCACCAGGAACTCACGTAAGTCAACGTTGTGATAATGATGGTGGGAAATTCGCAGCTGCTCACTGGTCGCGTAGACACATCGATTCGGATCAAGTTTGGCAGTGTAGATTCCCAGGTTGATATCGCTGAGAAACGCACCGAGCAACAGCACCAGATCGCTCTGCTCGACGAACTCGGTGACTTCCTGATCGCCGATCGCCCCTTCGTACAAGCCCCACGAACAATGGGTGCCGCTCGCTGACAACACTCTTTCCAAGCATCGTGGTCGCGATCGGGATCTGGGCCGACTCCGCCAAACGCAACATTTCGTCTTTCAGCCCGAAACGATGAATCTCGACCCCCGCGACGATGACGGGGCGTTCGGCTGCCGCTAACCGCTGCCGCGTCTCGCGGATCGCTTCGGCGGTCGCCTCCAGGTCATTTTGATGCGTGACGCCTGCGTAACCATGAGCTACCGGCGGCACCACGTGCACCATGTCTCGCGGCAGTTCGAGATAGACCGGTCGTTTGAACCGATCGCATGCATCGAGGACGCGATCGATCTCGGAAAACGCCGTCAACGGATCGCTTAATTCGGCCCCTGCGATCGTGAATTTTTCGAACACTTCGATCTGGGTTCGAAAATCTCGAACCATGTGATGCAGGAGTGCCCCACCTTTTCTCTCCTTTAGCCCGGGAGCCCCCGAGATCACGACGACCGGAGATTTTTCGGCGTACGCTCCGGCGATCGAGTTACAGACGCTCAATCCGCCGACGCAATAGGTCACGCAAAGCGCCCCCATCCCCTTGAGCCGTGAGTAGGCATCCGCAGCGAACCCGGCACAATCCTCGCGGGTACACCCCACGACATTGATCGGACTCTTTTCTAGCTCGCTGTAAAACGACAGGACATAGTCACCCGGAATCCCGAAGAGATCGTTGATCCCATAGTCGCGCAGCCGCTGGATCAAGTATCCGCCGATCGACTGGTTGGCGGTTGTCCGTCGCGACGAAGGGCCTTGCTGAAGGGCGTTCTGGTTCATGGCTGTCTCTCTCTCCGGATATCCCTACGAAGCCGATCGCTTGTCGGCCTCCCCTTCATTATATGGGAGAAAGACGCTCACCCCAGCAATCGAGGTCGCCGGCTAGGAAATGCAGGGAATGTCGGTTGGCAGAATCATGTGGGGGCAGAATGATCAGAGCAAGACTTTTCGCCAGACACTTCCAAGCCACCAGCATTCTGCCCACCATCATTCCGGAGGTCACGTCCACGAAGTCTCGAATGGTATGCAAGAGCGTATCGACATCTCCCTTCAGCTGCTGAAAATCCGGCTCGATGTTCCTCCAAGCCCTTGTCGCGGACTTGGAATTCGATCTTCGAGCGCCGCGTCATGAACGCGTTTGGCACAGAACAGATTTGCGGAACCTTTTAAAGTATGGGCGCTTCGCTGAACGAGCGACGCATCGCCGGCTGGTATCTCCGCCCGCATGATGTCCATCAGTGATTCACATTCCATCACGAAGACCTCGGCGAGCCGCCTGACCCCTTTCAATCCTCCGGGGACGCGGCTGGCCGCGGCTGCGAAATCAACCACATCCTTCGTCTCCGGGGTATCGCTGCGCTCCAGCAGTTGCGAGAGTCGCTTTGCCTGAACCATCGATTTGCCGACGTCATTCGCATCGGTCGGATCCCCACCGTTGTCACCGACGTTCCTGCTTGAATTTGCAAACGGCGTTCTCGCTCCCGGCTTGGGTGCGAATCGAGCGAGGAATCTCCTGCAGCTTGCGCGGGTGGATCGGCTTGGCGAGGTAGTCATCCATTCCAGCCCGTTCGCAGGCATCGGCATCCTCCTTGAGGGCGGCCGCCGTCAGCGCGATGATCGGAATGTGATCCCCCGTGGCTGCCTCCGCCGCGCGAATGTGTTCGGTTGCCGCGATCCCATCCATCACCGGCATGTGCATGTCCATCAGAATCACATCGAACGGTTCCCGCTGCCAGTAAGAGATCGTTTCACGTCCATCGCCAGCGATCACCGCCTGGTGCCCCGCGGCGCGAAGGATGCCAAGGGCGACGTGCTGGTTCGCGATACCATCTTCGGCAACCAGCACACGAAGAGGTGGACACTCAGGCAACTTGTCCGGGTCGTGCTCCTTGACCTCATGCTCGATTCCCATCACTTGAAGCACGCTCTCGAGCAATTCCGACTGAACCACCGGCTTGGTCAGGTAACGCGTGACGCCGATCTCTTTGCAGCGTTGGAAGTCGTCGCCATGGTTGGTCGAGGAGAGAATGATCAGCTTGGTTTGCTTGTCAGTAAAGCGTTCGCGAATCCTCCCGGCCAGCTCGAACCCATCCATCTCGGGCATCATGCAATCGAGAATCGCCAATGGGAACGTTTTCCCATTTCGCTCTGCTGCGTCGATCGCCGCTAAAGCCGACTGACCACTTTCCGCCAATTCCGGATCAAATTGCCAGGTGGTCAGGATCTCTTTGAGAATCCGTCGATTGGTTGGATTGTCGTCAACGACCAACACCGGCATATGTCCCAACTCGGAAAGGCGATGTGCTGGATCCTCGGCGACGTGTGGTGCTGGTGGAAACGCCGCGGTGAAATAGAACGTCGTCCCATATCCGACCCGGCTTTCCACCTCCAGCTTGCCATGCATCAATTCGACCAACTCACGGGAAATGGCCAGTCCCAGCCCAGTGCCACCGAACCGCCGCGTGGTGGACGTATCCGCCTGAGTAAACGCTTCGAGGATGGCAGCCTGTTTGTCTTGGGGCACGCCGATCCCGGTGTCCCGAACGCTGACGCAAATCGGCATGGCGTCTTTTGGAAAGTCGTCATGCGGCTGTCCGATCGAAACATCGACGACGACCTCGCCCTCGTCGGTGAACTTGAGGCTATTGCCGATCAAGTTGATCATCACTTGGCGAAGACGTCCGGGGTCTCCAACGAGCCGCTCCGGAACATCCGGAGCCACGCGACAAGCAAGTTCGAGCCCCTTTTCGGCGGCACGGAGTGAAAGGGTCCGCCCTGTCTTTTCGACGAGATCGCGTATTGAAAAAGGGATCGCTTCGAGCTCGAGTTTTCTCGCTTCGATCTTGGAGAAGTCAAGGATATCGTTGAGCAAGCGAAGCAGCGAATCGGCAGAGTCTCGAACCAGCTGCACGTAATCGCGTTGTTCGTCGCTGAGTCGAGTTTGCGAGAGGAGCTCCGACATCCCGATGATGGCGTTCATCGGCGTGCGAATCTCATGGCTCATGTTCGCCAGAAAGTCGCTTTTGGCTCGGTTGGCTCGATCCGCCGCATCGCGTGCCTGCAGGAGGTCCTCTTCAGATTTCTTGAGCTCCGTGATATCGCGAGAAATCCCGAAGGTGCCAATCACCTTGCCGTCATCGTCGATGAAAGGCATCTTGGTGGACTGGCACCAAGTGTCTTCCCGGTCACGCCATGTCTCCTTTTCTCTTCGGTCGACCAGTGGCTGGCATGTCTCCATGACCCGAATCTCATCGGCACGGGCTGCCTTGGCATGTTCCTCGCTGAAGATGTCCGCATCCGTCTTGCCTTTGGCGGCGTCAGCACTGGGCAACCCAAACTTCTTGGCCATTGCCTCGCTGATTCGCAAGAATCGGCTGTCTCGGTCCTTGAAGTAGATGCTGTCGGGAATGTGACGTAGCAGATGGTTCAAAAAGATCCCGCTCTTCCTTGAGCTGTTCCTCCGCCGGTCACCTTGTCGGTGACATCCCAAAACATCAACTGAACCCCAACCACTTCGCCATCGGGATTGACGATCGGGCTCTTCACTCGCTCAATCCAACTTGGCTCTCCCTGTCGATTGACGGTCCGCTCGATGTTATGCAGCGACTTGCCACTCTTGATGACCCTCTGATCGTCCTCGGAGTACTTTTTAGCAATCTCGGGGGGAAACAACTCCTCATCCCGTTTGCCAATCAGGTCCTCGAGTTTGAAACCGCGAGTCTCCAGGTAGGCGCGATTCGCAAACAGCCGTCTGCCCTCGATATCCTTGATCAGAACACTCAAGGGCAAGCTGTTGACCAGCGATTCGTACGCCGCTCGCGAATGCGCAAACTCCAAACTCGAGTTTCCGCTACTTGAATTCAGCGGTTCGGACATCAGGACATCTTTTGCACGTTCTGCAGCATTGGAGAAAGCGTGTCGCCCGTGGGATCAGCACTGACGGCACTTCTTGACCAGCGTGACTTCATTTCCCGTTTCGTTGAAGATCAGCTCATCGGTAAAACTCGCCATCAAGACCAGGCCTCGTCCCGACTCGCTGTCGAGCACCTTCGGATCGCCTGCCACCGGGATATCCGACGTTTTGAATCCCTTGCCCTGGTCGCGAATCAGAATCCGAATCTCGTCCTTGGCAGCCGTCGCTTCGACATGAACCACGCGATCTTTGTAGGGTTCGCTGTTCTTGCGATTCTCGATCAAGTTGGTCGTCGCATCGTCGTACACGATCGCCCGATGGGCCGGTGTGACCGACGGCCCGAGCGCCAGATTCCCGCGGTACATCGCGTTGACCAGGGCGTGTTCGACCGCCACTCCCATCCGCGTCAACTCGATGCCACTGATCAAGTCCATCCCCGCGATCACCTGCATCAGCAAGCCGATCAGGGGCGAAATCAGCGTGGAGTCGTTGGGTAGATCAAACACAAAGACGTTCTTTTGCAGCGTCTTGATCAATTTTGCAAAGCTGGCGTCACTTCGAATCACCCCCAGGACATCGACGATCGTGTCGTTCAGAAGTGCTTGCAGGTGATTCTTGGGGACGTACCCGGCGGCTCCGCGCTGCAGTGCTTTGGACGCCAACTCCTCGGAGCCGCGAGCGGTGACCAACACGGCGGGAATGTGTTCGAAATCGAGTCGCATCGCCTCGACCAACTCCAAGCCGTTCATTTCCGGCATCTCCAAGTCGGTCACGACCAATTCGATCGGCTCCCGTTCCAACACGTCGAGCGCCAACCGACCATTGGCAACGTGCATCACCTGGTGGGCACCCTCTTCCAGCAGCATTCGGATTTCGACAGCCTGGGTCGGACTGTCTTCAACGAGCAAGACTTTCGCCATAGGGGATGACTTTCATTCAAGGAGCTGCGTTGATCTGATGGGCCAATAAACCGCCTCCCCGGCTGCGAACGAACATCGCAATTGCACTTTGGGTAACAACGCGACGCCAATCTTTGGAGAGGCTTCTATCGTACCACGTTTGCCGGTGAAAAGCCCTCTCGCACTTCCAACATTGACTTCCATGGGACGGAAGTTCGCCCGACCGGTCCCCGGACACCAGTGCCGGAGATTCCCCTTACCGTCGAACCGATGGGGTGAAATCGTCGTCACCACAGAGCGATTGGGCGAACAACGCGAGCAGTTGGGCGGCCGCGTCGATGTCGTCAAGCGAAATCACCTCCACCGCCGAGTGCATGTATCGATTGGGAATGGCCACGAGCCCTGTGGCGACGCCGCCGCCGTGAATCTGCAACACGTTGGCATCGTTTGGGGTGGCGCGTCCAATCGCCGCTAGCTGATACGGCAGCTTGTGCGATTGACTCAGTTCCACCAATCGATCGGCGACCTTCGGGTTGATATTGGGGCCTCGAAAAATGACCGGTCCCGATCCGACCGCAATGTCCCCCTGTTTCTGCTTGTTGATCGTCGGGCAATCGGAGGCATGCGTCACGTCGACCGCAATCGCGACGGCCGGGTCAATGCTGCCGGCCGCCGTCTTGGCACCGCGAAGTCCGATCTCCTCCTGGACCGTCGCCACGCTGTGCAGGTGGCAACGCAATGGCTGGTCAACGGCTCGTCGCAATGCCTCAATCACACTCCACATCCCCGACTTGTTGTCCATGCCCGGGCCGCTGACGAGCTGGCCCTGCAAGCGACGAAACCGCAAATCGAGCGTGATTGGATCACCAATGTTCACCAGCTTCTCAGCCTGTTCCTTGTTCTTGGCACCGATGTCCAACCAAAGCTCATCCAAGTCGACGACCTTTTGGCGTTCTTCCGTCGTCAACAGGTGGATCGGCTTGCGACTGATCACGGCCGCCACGGGGCCTGCATCGGTCCAAACGGTCATCGCCTGTCCAATCAATTGCTGCGGATCCCAACCGCCGATCGTTTGCGCGTAAAGAAAGCCCAAGTCGTCGATGTATGAAACCAGCATTCCAATCTGGTCGCAGTGACCGGCGTACATCAGCCGCGGGCCCGACGGATCCCCTGCGGACCCGATCAGGTTGCCATGGACATCGACGTGAACGTTCTCCGCAAACGGCTCGATGTAATTCCGGACCAGCGCTTGTATCGGCGCTTCAAATCCGGAGGGGCTGGGCGTCTCGATTGCCGAGCGGAAGAAAGTCAAACGGCGCGTCGTCCATGCAAGTCGTTCCCAACGGGTGTGCGGATGTCGTCTCGGAGGCCGTCGCGATCGGCAGCGATTGGAACCGATTGGCGCGACGTTGACGGTTCTACCAAATCGCGTGCGGCCTGACGATCAATGCCGCCAACAACCTATGGGAACGATTGGCGGGGTGCCGACAACCAAAACTTTCAAAAAAAGTTTCGCTGTCCAATCGACTGCCCTTCCGATCGGCGGGAAACCCGCCGACGGGCAAAAACATGTGGGATTCACGAAGAATATTAACGAAGCGTGCCAAATCAGGGATATCCGGGGCGACGCGGAGAACCAACGAAAGCATCGATAGTGCACGATCGCAATCAAACACGCTAAAGAGTTAGCCCGGTTTTTCTCGAAACTAAGTCTCGGAAGAAGCACTTTTGACCTGGATTGGGAAGAAGACGCCGCAAGGCATTCCGTCGACCCAGTCAGTGGCAGGTGAAACGTCGTGAAATCCAACCCAGGGGGGAATCTGGGAAATGCAACCGTCGTCTAACTGGTTGATCACCTCTGCGTGATGGACCAGGGGCGCGGAAGCGACTCGGCGACCATAGCCGAACGTTCCTAACCACTCGGAGTGATCCGAGTGGATGTGGAGGCGCTGGGCATTGATCGCCGTAGCTTCGCAGCTTCTACCCCACAACCACAGTCATGTGGGTGACCACGGGCAACCGTGATCATGTTTCGTTTTGACAACCAAAACCGCGAGGATCCCGCAGGGCGAGCGTCGCAAGATGCAAACCGGGTGGCCCCGACCCAGCGTAGAAACTCAGAACACCTGTCTGTTTGCAGCGACCCACCGCGGCGAACGGAGACAACCGATCAGGACCGGATGTTTGTTTTGAGGATCGACCACGAAGGGCTGCGAGAACAATGGTTACCGACGCACCATTGTTCGAGGGAATATTAAACGAGGCGTTATGGAGAACCTAGTATGAAGGTCTTCACAACTGGACAGGTCGCCAAGATCTGTAAAGTGGCTCCGCGAACCGTGTCAAAATGGTTCGATTCGGGGCGTTTGAAAGGCTACCGCATTCCTGGATCACAGGACCGCCGTATTCCGCGAGAATACTTGATCAAGTTTCTCAAAGAGCACGGTATGCCCCTGGGCGACTTGGAAGACGAAGCAATGGCTAAATGCCTGATCGTCGCCCAAGACCAGGTGCTGATTGAAAACTTGAAGCGTGAACTTCCGCCCGAGAAATCGTTCAAAGTGGCAGTCGCCGCCAGCGGTTTCGAGGCCGGTATTCAAGCCGAAAGCTTCAACCCGGATTGTATCATCGTTGACTTCTCGATCGGCAAGATCGAAGCAGTGCAAATCTGCCAGAACTTGCGCAAGAACATCGACTTCACCGATATCATCCTGATTGCATTGTTGCCCGACGATGGTCAACCGATGAGCTTCGACCGAAGCAGTATCAACGAAACGTTCAAGAAGCCGTTCGACGCCCACCTGTTGGCCGAAAGACTGCGAACCTTGGTCGGTACGAAGAAAGAATTGGTCTAGTTTCGGACCAGGCTGAATGGAATCAGCCAAAGTACGAACAAGATCCTGAATGCCTCGTCAATAGGCGTCTTCCATCCCCGCAGGTGGAAGACGCCTTTTTTCGTTGGTCCGCGGTGTGTCGTCTGCCACGAATCCGGAACCAGTGATCGAGAAGAGGGTGTGCCACGAATCGCACGAATGGCACGAATTAAGAATGAGAGAAGAGAGAATGAGCTAGCTGATGAATTGTTCGGCTGTCGTGACACAGGACTGTTGAGCGTCCTCGCTGCCCTACGTTCCATATTCTCTATTCCTTATCCCCCTGCTTTTTCTGAATTCTGAATTCCTAATTCGTGCCATTCGTGCCATTCGTGGCCGCCTCCATCTTCGCGCTCACCGCGCTCGTGACGTGTGTCGCAAGCTAAACGGCGAAACCATCAGCTCTTGCCCGGTTTGGGCGGCTCCGCCCCTTGCTTTCGAAGCACGAAGCTGACTTCCGTGTTGTCGCCGACGTCCACTATGTAGGAACCATTCATGTCGGCATTCATGAACGGCTGCGTTTCAATCACATCGTAACCGGGCACTCGAACTGAGACTTGAAACAATTCTCGGCTTGCGTCGTCGATCGACACCTCTTTCGATGATTGATGACTCAGGTCAAAGTCGGATCCCCACCAAGCATCCCGACGCCCAATGTAGACTCGGCTCTTGTCTGGCAGCGGCCCGCCGTCCTCGCTCGACACGGTGATCGACAAGCGAGCCGGTGATTGCGCTTGAATGTCACCCAAGTCGGCCTGTTCACCGTGGTCCGGCGCCATCACGACACTGACCGGCAGCACTCCCTTGGCGTTCTGGCCGGTATGGGTGTAAAGGGCGTAATCCCGATCGGGCGGAAGGTTGTCGAAGCGGAACGAGCCATCCGAATCGGTGCTGATCTCGGCGGGGGTCACGAGGTTGGGGACAAACCGATTCTTTTGAACCAGTCCCAACACCACATGCGAAAGCGGTTGTCCGTCCAACATCAATCGACCGCGAAAGCTGGCGCCGCTTCCGAGCTCGGCTCTGGGCTCGTCGTCGTCCGCTGGCGACCAGAACAGTTGGGCAGGCGCAAACCCGGGGGCGACCACGCGAAACTCGATCGAATCGATCCCCTTGCCGGCCGTGAATTCGAATCGACCCTCGTCGTCGGTCAACGTCAGCGGGGTGACGGTTGGATCGGGAAGACTCGTAAATGTGTTACCCCGCTGTATCACCTGACTACGGACTTCGGCTCGCGGAATCGGTTTGCCATCCAAGTCGACCACCGATCCCCAAGTCCGCGTGATTCCCGGCAACACTGGCAGCGTCTCCAGTTGCAGATCGACGGATGGATTCTCAAGCGGATCGAAATGGTCGGTCAGCAATCCTTGATAACCCGATCCGCCGACGGCAAGTCGAAACAGCAGTTTGGAGGAGAGACCTTCGATTTGAAACCGACCTTCGTCATCGGTGAGCGTCCGTCGGCGACAATCGACATAGCACGATGGGCAGGTCGTGGCGGGACCGACGCGCGGCTTGGCCGTGCTGATCGCGACGATGGCATTCTTGATCGGAGCGCCCTGTGTATCCGTAATTCGTCCGGTCAGTTCCGTCCCCGAAGTTGCCGTGATCCACAGCAAACCAACTAACAGGCTGGCCAGTCGCATCATCTTTGGTCTCCTCATAGCGAACGAATTGGACGAGATGGTTCAGGGCGTCGCAGGCGCCAACTTTTGGATACGCCGTGGCTGCAGGCGCGGCGTCGGTTGGGGCAGGCCCGTTGCCAGGACGACTTTCACGTCGTGATCTCCGGCCGTGGCACTGACCTGCGTCACAAACGAGGAGAACTCGCCTGGCACTCGGGGTGGCCGAACATCGAGTTGATACGTCCCCGACGGCACGTTGGCGAGCACGAATCGACCCTCCGCATCGGTTTCGTACTGACTTTCACTTTGATGGCCGATCCAAAACCCCGGATGTGTTTCGCCGTCGCGTCTGCTGATCATGACGCTTGCAGCCTCGATCGGGTTTCCCGCCGGATCGACCACCGTCCCTTCGATAGCTTGATCGCCGTGCCGGCATTCGAAAGTCCTGCACGCTCAGACGGCCATCAACGTTTGGAACGGCCCGGTAGCCGATTCCGGGACTAAGAGGCTCCTCGGCGAGACGTTGAAGGGAAACCATGTACTCGTGCTCCGGGCGAACCACCACACGGTACCAGCCGTTCGAATCGGTGCGCGCTCGCAGTGTATTGGTGATCGTCAAGCCAGAGAAACCGACTCCGTTGTTTGTCCGCGTGAAGGGTTCCGATTCGCTCACCGAAACAACGGCCCCCTCGACTCCCTGACCATCGACCAACACGCGTCCCTCCACAATCCATGCCGGACGCAGTGTGACTTCGACGAGATCACCGTCGATCTCCGAACTTGGAATCCGGGCATCGTATCCTTTGTCGCCATCGGTCAACTTGACTTGCAAATAGCCTCGGTCGCTCGTGACACCTTCAGGAGCAATTGTCGCGCGACCCTCAGCGTCCGTCGCAACCGCAGCGGACTTCTCGACGATGGTTGGAGGCATTGCAAAGTTTGCACCAGGAGGTGGCGTCTCCAGTCGCTCGTCTTTCAAAATCACTTCCGCACCGACGGCCGGCTTTCCGTCCGGCAGCGACACGACGACTAGGAATGGCTTCACGCGTGTAACAACGAAATCAGGTAGTTCAAGATCGACTCCATCCGACACGTCAATCTCCAAGTGCGGCCAGTTACCGTAGTCACTCTCGCTCTTGACTCGCAACAATTCGATTCGTGTGGGAAGTGCGTAACCCGGTTCCGCCGTGCCGACGACCAGTATGTGTCGTTGCGGTGCAACCAACATCTCAAAGCGTCCGTCCGATTTGGAAGTTGCTACGGATGATTCTTGTCCGACGCAACTCAGAATCACTTGCTCGGCGGGCTGGCCGTCATTCGTCACAACCCGTCCACTGACGAGCACGCCACGCTGGAGTTCCACGGTCAGCGGCTCTTCCGCCTCGATGTCATCCAGCGAGACCTCAATACGGTTGGAAAGATAGCCCGATTTTGGCTCCGTGAAGACGTGAAGGGTCGTGGATATTCGATCCCTGCTGCGTTGCATCTGAATCGTGTGGTTCGAAATCCGAAGAGTGAACCGCCCTTCATCGTCCGTGATCTCACGGTCGAACATGGCATCCAAGGCAACCCTGGCGCTGGCGATCGGTTCGTGGTCGGGGCCGAAGACCCGACCCGTCAGGTTCAGACCTGGATCAGCTGTGATCCGAGCCGGCGAGGCCAGGATCGGGTAGTCCCGAAACATGCCCCCGCTGTCTTCCCGTTTGCCCAGCGGTACGTCGGCGCTGGTCGCGATCGCGGCATACATCTCCACCGAGCTGGGATGGGTCACGCCAATGAACGCGCCGAAACCTTGGGGCAGCCCGAGAAACTCAAATTGGCCGTTCTCGTCGGTCAAAACTCGAGGCGACAGCTGACTGAGCCAACAATCCAACTCATCATCCCCCCGAGAATAGCGCGACGGTCGCTTCAGCCGCGTCATGCTTACCGTCGCGTCACGAATCGGCGTCCCATCGGCTGACACGAATCGTCCGCTAACGCTCGCAGTGGGCTGAAGGGTGACGACCAGTTCATTGATCTCATGCCTGGCACCACGCGTCGTCACTTCCTCGCCCGGTCCGGGCACGGCGCGCCAGCCAACGCCGAGACTCGGGTGGGCGGCCACCACATTGCCACGCCAACGCACCGATCGACCCTTGGGGAACGGCGGCGACTTCACGTCGGTAAAACGGAATCGGCCCTCCCCGTCGGTGACCGTCTTGGCAAGGACATCCGGAACGCGAAGTCGATGCCTTCTGATGCATGATCGAAGTACGTGCCGCTCTCTGCTCCGGCCCGCGCATTGCTCGATTCGCGAAGCACCACCGTCGCATCGCCGACGGGGCTGCCATCGGCGGAAACGACTCGGCCAGCCACCGTTAGGATCGAAGCGAAATCGTCTCCGTCTACCGTCAGGGTCTTGCAATCTTGAATCCGTTGAACGAGATCGCGATCTCCCTCCGTGATCGGTTCGATCATCGGCGATTCGGTTTCATCGGTGATCGATTCTTGCTCGCTCGACGTTGCTTGCTCGCTCGACGTTGCTTGCTCGCTCGAGTTGCTTGCTCGCTCGACGTTGCCTTGCCCAGTCTCGGGCATCTTCGTCTTGGGTCGTTGGGTCGCGTCGTCTCGGTTCGCTTCGCCTGCCCGTTTCGGCGGCTCCGACGCGGAGGCTGATTCGATCCGCGCGGTCGTCAACAAGGCAACCAGAAGTAACAGAAAGCAGGAAGCGTAGGCGAGCATGCCGATGCGCGCGGACCGACCGTTCCCTTTCTCAAGAATGTTCTTCAGCCGACGTTCCATGTCGCCAAACGCCGACATCGCGATCGCCGACCCGTGACTCAACTGCGGAGGTGTCGGTTTCGAACCGAGCCGCGCGACGATGTTCAACAAACACTCGGCGTACTGTTCCGGATTCAAGCCGCCACGAACGTCGCGGGCCAGCCGGACCACCTGCTGGTCGGTCGCCCACTCGCGTGACTCCATCAACCTTCGATCGAGCAACCAGGTCGCTGGGTGAAACCAAAAGATGGCTCGCGTCAGCTTTGCCATCGCGTGCCCGACGATGTCTCGGCGACTGAATGTGCATTAACTCGTGCCATAACACGTGCCTTCTGCTCCGTCGGCGACCACGCAGCAAAATCTTCCGGCACCAGCACCTTTGGACGAAGGACCCCGGTGACCATGGGCATCGTAATCCCTGCGACGATTCGAACCGGTGGCACACTTCGAAGACCAATCGAGTCGGAAACCTGTTCGGCAATGCGATCCAAACTTTCGGGCAATGCTTGCCCGTGTTCGCAGCAAGATCGCATCCAAAAATAACCCGCGTACAAATCGCAACAGGCAAACCGCGAGACCGAGCGAATAGAGAACAGCAATGAGCAAAGCAATGCCCGTGGAGAATCGGCGAGCGACCGAGGCTGCGGGCAGCGAAGAAACCTCCGGATCAGTAAACGTACTGCATGCGCGTTGCTGATCGCGCGCGGACTGACAACGAAGGTCCGCTTCCATCTTCGTGGTCTCGCCAGCCCATTTGCCGCCATTCCACGATCAGGCGACCCCACATCGTCCTGCGACCGATCCGTCGCCTGGAGCGAACCGATCGACTTCGTTGGTCGGACGCAACACAAGCGAACGCTCGGCTTGGCGTGATTGGGCTAACGTTTTGGTTTCGTCTCTGGCCTGTGCTTCGGCGGCGATGACTTCTTCCTGCAAGGTTGCGACTCGTATCGGCCAACCCCCGAGCAAACAGATGAATTGGCAGCAGCAGTAAGACAAGCGTGACGGCCATCAGCCATAGCCGATGAACCTGGACGGCCTGGCCCTTCAAGTAAGCTTCGCGCAGCCCACTCGGCCACCAACGCAAGAACGAGGATCTGAATGACCACGATCATCCACATGCCGGCCGTTGGATGATTGGCCATCCAACTCAAGCACGAACCCGCAGCTCGGAAACTCCATTCAGTCATGATTCGTCACCCCGTTTTTGGTGCTGATCAAGAAGCCGACGCAATCGTCGAATCTCGTCGGGACTGAGTCGGGTCTTGGGGTCAGCCAGATGTGTCGACAAAGCCTCCTCCACCGATCCCCCGAAGAAGACATCCAACAGCTTGCGAAGCGCCGTCTCGGCCGCTGACGTCGCGACTGGGCGGGCCGGTAGACAAACCGCTTGCCGTCGCGACGATGCGTCACCGCTCCCTTCTCCTCGAGAATGCGAAGCTGTGTCCGGATCGTGGCATTGGCCAAGTCATCCGCGACCGACGCTTGGATCTCGCTGGCCGTCGCTTCGCCGCGGCGGTAAAGCTCTTCCAGAATCTGTCGCTCTCGACGACTCAGGTCCGAACGCACGGCAAACTCTCCTGCTGATAACCCGCCCCACCCCACGCAAGTGTGAAAAAAATAACAGACCCCCATCCGGGAAACAATTCCCAATTGCGAATTTTTTAACAGTTTGGTTTTGGGGGCGCGATGGGCAGGGAGAGGCAGTCCTGGCGGGAAGAGGTGTTGGCAGATTGATGTGGGGCAGAATGATGAGTCGCTTGGGTTTTGGGAGACAGGCTTTCCAGTGTGTTGCCCCGTGAGTACGTTTGAGCTTTCGTTTTCACCACTCCCAAAGGCATCCTGTGACCCAGTCGTCCCACTTCGATTCCGCCGGCAACGCGCACATGGTCGACGTCTCGGCGAAGGAGGTCACCGTTCGCGAGGCGACGGCGCGGGGTGAGGTGGTGATGCAGGGGCAAACCGCGGAGATGATCCGCAGCGGGGGGGCCAAGAAAGGGGACGTGCTCGGCGTGGCCCGCCTGGCCGCGATCCAAGCCACCAAGCTGACCCAACAGCTGATCCCGCTCTGTCACTCGATTCCGATCGAGGCGGTCGGCGTCGATTTCGAATGGCTTTCTGGGACCGCCAATGACGACAGGGCCACGTTGCGCTGCCTGGTCACCGTGCGGACCTCCGCAAAGACGGGGGTCGAGATGGAAGCGATGACGGGAACCAGCATCGCGTGCCTGACCGTTTACGACATGGTCAAGTCAGTGGACCGAGAAATCTCGATTGGCCCGATCCAACTGGTGGCAAAATCGGGCGGAAAATCAGGCGATTTTCGTCGCTCTGAGCTTTGACGCGTTATTGGGGGCTGGCGATCAGCGGTTTATTCGCTGTAATTCTGCGTTGACGAACCTCAGCCTCACTTACGGACGGCCGTTCCAGGATGACTCGGAAATTGGTCAGGCTGGAAAGCCTCACGTACGTCGGCCTTTCCAGGCTGACTTGGTAATTTTGGTCAGGCTGGAAAGCCTCACGTACGATCCACGCTATCGCGCGAGCCACTTTGAGATGGATTTGCCTTCAACAGTTTGCCCACGAACGGACGATTCATCGGCATCCTCGCGAAGCGATGGCGTGCGAACCTCGCATCCGGCGGGCTCCGGTGGGGGTAGTTCTAGCCTGCTGAATCGACTCTATGGCCCGATCCTCGAACCGCTTCGTGAAGTGGAGCGAAAGCTCGGTGGCGAGCTGCAGAGCCCATATGAGTCACTCGCGCCCGTCCTCAGCCATGGAACGCAGTTAGGCGGCAAGCGTTTGCGTCCGGCCATGCTGCTGCTGAGTGGTGCTGCGGTGGGCAAGCTTTCGCCCGATCACGTGGTCCTTGGGACAGTGATTGAGATGGTTCACACCGCCACGCTTGTTCACGACGACGTGCTCGATGAGGCGGAAACCCGTCGCCATGTCGCGACGATCAACGCGCGTTGGAGTGAACACACCAGTATTCTGCTCGGCGACTATCTTTTCGCCCAAAGCTTTCGGCTGGCCGCCACCCTTTCCTCGACCGAAGCCTGCCGGATGATCGGCGAGGCGGCCCGAGTCGTCTGTGAGGGGGAGCTTCGTCAGGTCCTCGATCGTGATGTGCTCGACTTGGACGAAGCGACCTACCTCGACATGATCGGTGGTAAAACAGGAGAGCTGTGCCGCGTGGCCTGCCAACTCGGTGCCAGGTACTCCGGCTGCGATGACGCGGTGTTTGAAGCGATGGGATCGTATGGCGATTCCGTTGGGATCGCGTTTCAGATTGCCGATGACTTCCTTGATTTTTGGGGAAATGACGAGACCGTCGGCAAAACGCTGGGTACTGATATCGGCCAGGGGAAGATGACGCTTCCACTGATCCGCTTGTTGGAAACGGCGACGGAATCGGAGCGGCACGAAATCGTTCGGATCTTGCAAGGCCCCACGGATCAACGGTTGCAGGCGATTCGTCCGCTGCTCGATCGAAGTGACGCGGCACGCTACACGATGGAGACCGCGAAAGCGTTTGAACGGAAAGCGCTGGATGCTCTCGAGTTACTGGAGGCCAGCGAAGCCAAAGCCTCGTTAGCAGCGATCGCCCGATTCAGCGTCGATCGACGTTTTTAGACGGATATCGACAGTCGACGTAGGGTCGGTCAAGCAGCTTGTCGTTAACCACATTTGAATTCCATCATCGAGTGGAACTCGCGTGAATTGACCGCGAAGCGGTCGCAGATGCTAGCCGTGATACCTTCGGCATCAAAAGAATGTGGGTAAAGACAAGGTCAAACAGGTGATTTCCGTCTCCACGTTGCATCAGAGCACTGTCGCCATCCGTTCCGATCTTGAAGCGGCTCTCGAATCACCTGTGCCGACCCACCATGACGGGCATCGCGTCAACAAACGGTGGGTCGCGTCAACAAACGGTGGGTCGGCGCAGTCGAAACAACGCTGATTCCAACCATCTTTTCTACGCCGAGCCCGCATCCCAAAACAGACCGGTCCCTGTCGCCGACTGCTTGACGCCACCCTACACAACGGTCGCGTCGGGGCACTTACACTGATGGATCGGGCGATCGCATCGATCGAGCCCCGACAAATCCCGACTTGGAGTGGCAGCGTGCTCATCAATCCTCTGGATCGCCCCGGTATGTTCGCGGCGATCGTCGTCTGTTTTGTGATTGGCCTCTTCGGACTCGCCGCCCGTCCGTGCCATGCGGCCGACGGTGCCGAAGTGGTTTCCTATTACGGCTACGACGACTGCATTCGCTTGAGCAACGAAGTCGTTTCCGTCGTCCTTTGCCCGGCCGCCGGTGGCCGGGTACTGGAATACGCACTCGACGGCGTGAACGTCCTCTACCTGCCGCCGGGTGATGAAGGCTGGAAATGGGATGGCGTGTCGCGGCAAGGTCCGATGAATGCCGGTCGCTGCGACATCGGCCCCGAGAAGGTGGTTCGCCGTGGACAAGTGTTGTGGATGGGTGCATGGACCGGCGAGGTCACTGGTGATCGATCGGCACGGATGACCAGCGATTTTGATCCCGTGTCGGGTGCGAGACTGATTCGTGACTTTGAACTGGCGCCGTCCGGCTCTCGTCTTGTTTTCACGCAAACCATCATCAACGAGTCCGATGCTCCGGTCAGCCTTTGTCATTGGAGCCGCACGTTTGCCGTCGGCGGCGGCGTCGCCGTGGTTCCACGATCACCTCGCGGCCGTTTTCCCAACGGCTACACCATGTACGGATCCAAGGGAGAGATCTTTCTTCAGCCTGAGGACCCGAACATCGCGGTCACCGACGAGGCCGTCGTCGTATCAGCCGCCCCACAGTTTCCCAAACTCGGATTTGATTCCCATGCGGGATGGCTGGCCTACGCTGCTCCCTCGGACCAACTGTTCGTCAAGCGTTTTCGCACCTATCCCGATCGTGCCTACAATGAATTCGCAGGTCTCACGATCTCGGTCTGGTACCCGCAAAAGGACATGGTGGAATTGGAGCCAATCGGTCCGGCCGAAAACCTCAGTCCCGGCCAGCGCGCCAGCTTTACGGAGGAATGGTGGCTGCTCCCTCGGCCGTTTCCCACGTCGCCGAGCGAGATCGACTTCCCCGCCATTGAGCAGTTGGTGAGCCAGCAAACCGAACCGCCGCGAGCAACGCCAGGCTCGGTCGTCTCTCCTGAAATTGGAGCCGACCAGCGAGTTACGTTTCGTTTTAATGGCGCGCTGGCGGCCAACGTCAGCGTCCAGGTCGATGGAACCTCGCACGATATGTCGCCTGATGCCAGCGGCACCTGGTCTTTGCAAACGGAACCTCTCGAGCCGGGAATTCACGAGTACACGTTTCGCGTCGACGGTGCCCGAATCACGGACCCGCACAACCGTTGGGTCAAGAAATGGCTCGAGTGTGCCAGCCTGCTCGAGATTCCAGGCGAACCGGCTCCGTTGACGCAGTGCCAAGAGGTGGAACACGGCACCGTGCATCACCACCTTTATCACTCGGACGTCACCGGCTCGCAGCGAGCGGCGCTGGTCTACACGCCGCCAGGCTATTCCGCGGATCGATCCGAACCGTATCCGGTCCTCGTACTCTGCCATGGTTACGGTGACGATGAAACGGCCTGGACCGAAGTCGGACGCGCTCATCTGATCGTCGACAACCTGATTGCCGCCGGTCGCATCGAGCCGCTCGTAATCGTGATGCCCAACGGGCACCCCATTCCCATCAGCGAGCTAAGTAAGGGGGACAATGATCAGAAAAACCCGGTCTACTTGGACGACGATGTGGTGAAAGTTCTGCTACCGCTCATTGACCGGCAGTACCACGTCACCAGCAAGGCGAGTCAACGCGCGATCGCCGGGCTATCGATGGGAGGCGGACATGCCATCATCATCGGTTTGTCGCATCCGGAGCTATTCGGATCGATCGGCGCCTTCAGCTCGGCGACTCCTGCGGGCGATTTGGCCAAGGATCATCCCTCATGGCTGGCCGCCGAGAATCCCAAGCAAGCCGACCGAGCGCTGTTCTGGATCGCCTGCGGTAAAGAAGATTTTCTGCTGGAGCGCAACCGTCAGTTCAACGAACAGCTCAACAAGTACAACGTGCCGCACACCTACATCGAAACCCAAGGCAACCACAGTTGGCCCGTATGGAGGGAGTACTTGCCGACGTTTTTGGAGAAGGCAGTGGGGGAGAGGGGAGTGGGGCAGTAGGGCAGTGGGGCAGTAGGTAAAAACGGCAGTGGGTAAGCAGGGGAGCTTATTGCTCCGTATTTAGAAGTCGCATTACCAACTGCCCAACTGCCCAACTGCCCAACTGCCCAACTGCCCAACGAAACTGCCCGACTGCCCAACTACTGAATGCCCAACTGCCCAACTGCCCAACTGCCCAACTGCCCGACTGCCCAACTGCCCGACTGCCCTACTGCCCAACTGCCCACCACTGCCCAACTGCCCAACTGCCCTACTGCCCAACTGCCCTACTGCCCTACTGCCCTACTGCCTTTCTTACGCTTTCGCCGCTTCCACAACCGCGTCGACGGTGATTCCGAAGTGCTTGTAGACTTGGTCGTACGGGCCGCTGGCTCCGTAGCCGCTCATGCCGACGAATTTTCCGGATGAGCCGATCCAACGATCCCAACTCATTCGAATCCCAGCCTCGACGGCAACTCGGTTGGTGACCGACGGTGGCAACACTTCGTCGCGGTAGGCTTGGCTCTGGTCGGCAAACAATTCCATGCAGGGCATGCTGACCACGCGAACCTTTTTGCCTTCGGCCGTCAACTTCTTCGCCGCGTCGGTGCAGAGTCCCAATTCGCTACCGCTGCCCATCAGAATCACGTCGGGAGTTCCCTCGCAATCGGCCACGACGTAGCCACCTTTGGCACACAGGCTGGCCGGCGCGTAAACGGTCCGATCGAGCGTTTCCATGTTCTGTCGTGACAGCACGAACGCCGAAGGATGGTGGTCGATCTGCATCGCCGTCCGATAGCACTCGGCCACTTCGTTGGCATCTCCCGGACGGAAGACGTAAAGTCCGGGAATCGCGCGACAGGCCGACAAATGCTCGACCGGTTGATGCGTCGGTCCGTCCTCGCCGACGCCGATCGAATCGTGCGTCAGAATGTAAAGCACCGGCTGATGCATGATGCGATGCCAAACGCATGCCGCCGCGCATGTAATCGGTGAAGACGAAGAACGTCGCGCCATAGGCACGCAAACCGGAGAGCGAAAGACCGTTGACGATCCCGGCCATCGCATGTTCGCGAATCCCGAAATGCAGGTTGCGGCCCTTGTATTGGCCAGGCAAAAACTCGCCGGCCCCTTCGAAGGTCAAATCGGACTTGTTGCTCGGGGCCAAGTCGGCTGAGCCTCCGATCATGAACGGAACGTTCTTGGCGATCGCGTTGAGGACCTTGCCGCTGCTGTTCCGCGTCGCATCACCTTTTTCGCTCGCCGGGAAGGTGGGAATGTCGCGATCCCAGCCCTCGGGCAGCCGACCGGCGAACATCGCATTGAGCTCAGCGGCCTTTTCCGGGTGGGCTTTCTGGTAGTCGGCCCAGGTCGCTGCCCACGCCTGATAGGCCTCGGCGCCACGCTGCCCCAGATTGCTCTGAAAATGTTCTCGCACGCCATCGGGCACATAGAATTTTTCATCGGCTGGGAAGCCATAGTTTTCTTTTGCCAGGGCGACTTCATCCCAACCCAGGGGTGCTCCGTGCGCCCCGTGCGTGTTTTGCTTGTTCGGTGCGCCCCAGCCGATCACGCTGCGGACGATGATGATCGTCGGCTTGTCGCTGCAGGCATGGAAGGAATCGAGGGCGGCACGCAGCGCCTTGAGGTCATTCGCATCCGCCACGTGAGCGACATTCCAGCCGAGCCCCTGGAATCGCTCGCCGACATTCTCGCTAAAGGCAAGTTTCGTATCGCCTTCGATCGTGATGTGATTGTCATCATAGATCCAGCAAAGATTGTCGAGCTTGAAGTGACCGGCGATGCTGGCTGCCTCGCAGGCGACCCCTTCCATCAAGTCGCCGTCACTGCACAACGCATAGACGTTGTAGTCAAACAAATCGTGCTTGGACGTGTTGTAATTGGCGGCAAGCCATTTTTGGGCCATCGCCATTCCGACCGAATTGCTGACTCCGGCTCCCAACGGCCCGGTGGTGGTTTCGATCCCCGCCGCCTCGCCGAATTCGGGATGCCCGGCACAGGGACTGCCGATCTGGCGAAAGTGCTTGATGTTGTCGAGCGTGATCGAAGGTTCACCGGTGGGGTTGCCGTCATGATCGACCCCCTGGACGCCCGCCAGATGCAGCACGCTGTAGAGCAGCATCGAAGCGTGGCCGCACGACAACACGAACCGGTCACGCGACGGCCATCTCGGCTGCGCCGGATCGTAATTCATCGTGTGATTGAACAGCTGGTACGCGATCGGAGCCAAGGCCATCGGCGTGCCCGGATGACCGCTGTTGGCCGTCTGGACGGCGTCCATGCTGAGCGTGCGAATGGTGTCGACGGCAAGGTTTTCGATGTCGGTCGATGCAACACTCATCAGCGTGATTACTCGTTCAGAAAAGGATCGGATATAGGAAGCCTCAGCGATGGCAAAATCGTAATGGTGATCACCGCAATTCGGGAGGGGGGCAGCCCGACGGATCGGCCGCGATCGCGTCATCCCTTGAGTTGCCAGTGCCCCATCGACTCGAGCAAATCCCGCTGCGTCAGGTCGAAGTGCAGGGGGGTCAGCGTCACGTTCCCACGCCGCAATTGCGTCACGTCGGCCGATTCGGGCGGTGGATGATCGAGCTCGGACCAGATTGCCCAGTAATAGTCGCGGCCCCCGGGATCTTGCCGCTTTTCGTACCGCCGACCGTATTGCTCGAGCCCCATCGGCACCACCAGCACGTCTTTCGGCGACTCGGTGGCCGCGGTGGGGATGTTCAGATTGAACAAGCGGCCTCGGGCCTCGGGTTGCCGGGCGATTCCGCCGATCACGTTCCTGGCGATCACCGCGGCAGTCTGGAAATCAGCGTCCTCGTCGTACTCCAGCGAGACCGCGACGCTGGTCACGCCGAAGAACGCGCCTTCGATCGCTGCCGCCACCGTCCCGCTGTAAAGCACGTTGATCCCAGCGTTCAGGCCGCTGTTGATGCCGCTGACGACCAGATCAATCGGCTGATCGCGGAACAATTCGCCGATCGCCAACTTCACGCAGTCCGCCGGCGATCCGTCGACCGCCCACGCCCAGTGCCGACCTTCGCGGTGAATCGATTTACAGATCAGCGGCGTCAAAAAGGTAATCGAGTGGCCGACGCCGCTCTGTTCGGTCGACGGCGCCACCACCACCACCTCGCCCAGGTGTCGAAGTTGCTGTTCCATCGCCGCCAATCCGGGGGCATAGACGCCGTCATCATTGGTCAAGAGGATTCGCACGAACCTGCCTTTGCTGATGGAGAGATGGGCGAACCCACGCCGGGATCGCCTGCCCCGCGGAACGATGAAGGAATCGTCCCCTTGGGAATCGAACTGTCATTTTCTACACTTCGTGATTCTTTCCCGCGACACCTCTGATGCGGTGCCGATTGCATGAACGACCCAAACCATTCCCAAGTCGCGTTGGCTTCCGCCGCGGACGCAGTCCCTGCGCAGGAGCTGACTCAACAACGAATCGTCGTGCTGGACTTCGGTTCCCAGTACGCGCAGCTGATCGCCCGGCGCGTCCGCGAACAGAACGTTTACTGCCAGATTCTGCGGCACGACATTTCTGCCGAGCGATTGGCTGAACTCGCTCCCAAAGGCATCATCCTGTCGGGAGGCCCGGCCAGCGTTTACGAAGCCGGGGCGCCCCGATGCGACTCCGAAATCTTTCAGTTGGGCATCCCGGTGCTGGGCATTTGCTACGGCATGCAATTGACCTGCGAGGCGCTCGGTGGGAAAGTCGACAACACGCCCAGTCGCGAATATGGGCCGGCGACCTGCCAGATCAGCAAGACGAACGAACTGTTCGAAGGCCTGCCCGCCGAGATCGACGTCTGGATGAGCCACGGTGACCAGATTTCCTCGGTCAGTGACGAGTTTGAACCGCTGGCCAAGACCGGCACCTGTCCGTTTGCCGCGATCCGCCATCGACGCTTGCCCGTCTTTGGGATTCAGTTCCATCCGGAAGTGACGCACACGCCACTGGGGGGCCAACTGCTCAAGAACTTTGTGATCGGCGTCTGCGGTTGCGAGCCGACCTGGCACCTCGGCGACTTTGCCGAAGCCACGATCCAGGAGGTGCGCAGCCGGGTCGGTGATCGCCGCGTGATCTGCGGACTCAGTGGTGGCGTCGATTCGAGCGTTGTCGCCGCGCTGCTGTACAAGGCCATCGGTCCGCAACTCTCCTGCATCCTGATCGACAACGGCCTGCTTCGCAAAGACGAGCAGAGGCATGGTGATTCGCGAATTCACCGAACACTTCAAGACCGACCTGCACGTGGTGCAGGCCGAAGAACGCTTCCTGGAAACGCTCGCGGGGATCACCGAACCGCAAGAGAAACGCCGCCGGATTGGTCACGCCTTCATCGACTGCTTCAAAGAAGAAGCGTTGAAGATTCGCGACGCCCACTTTCTGGCCCAGGGCACGCTCTATCCGGACGTGATTGAAAGTGGTGCCGACCCCGATGGCCCGGCCGCGACGATCAAGCTGCATCACAACGTCGGTGGCTTGCCCGACGAACTTGGGTTTCGAATTGATCGAACCGCTGCGTGACCTGTTCAAGGACGAAGTGCGGCGACTGGGCTTGGAACTTGGGCTTGCCCGAATCACTCGTTTGGCGTCATCCCTTCCCCGGACCGGGGCTCGCCGTCCGCTGTCTGGGTGAAGTCACGCGAGAGCGACTGAACGTACTTCGCGAGGCCGATGCGATCGTCGTCGAGGAAATCCAAAAAGCCGGACTCTATCGCGAAACCAGCCAAGCCTTTGCGGTCCTGCTGCCGGTGCAAAGCGTCGGCGTGATGGGAGACGCACGAACCTACGACAACGCGATCGCCATTCGCAGTGTGAACACCAACGATTTCATGACGGCCGATTGGAGTCGGCTCCCTTACGAACTACTTGCCAAGATGAGCTCGCGGATTATCAACGAGGTCAAAGGCGTCAACCGCGTCTGCTACGACATCAGTAGCAAGCCTCCTGCGACGATCGAATGGGAGTAGTCACCACTTCTTCAAAAACCATTGCATGTCAAGACAATACATTTATCAAGTTGAGAACCTGACCAAAAAGCACGGCCAAAAAATCGTGCTCGATGACATTTGGCTAGCTTTCTATCCCGGTGCCAAGATCGGCGTGCTCGGTCCGAACGGCGCCGGGAAATCGACGCTGCTGCGAATCATGGCGGGCCAAGACACCGAGTTCGACGGCACCGCTCGATTGAGCAACGGCTTTACCGTTGGCTACCTGCCCCAGGAACCGCCGCTGGACGAAACCAAAACGGTTTTCGAGAACGTTCAGATCGCGGTTGCCGAACGTCAAGCAATCCTGGATCGCTACAACGAGATCAGCGTGCTGCTGGGCGAAGTCACCGACGACGATCAGATGCAGAAACTTTGCGACGAAATGGCGAAGCTGCAGGACACGATCGATGCAGCCAATCTTTGGGAACTCGATCGCCAAGTCGAAGTCTCGATGAGCGTGATGAACCTGCCGCCTGGCGATGCGTTAGTCTCCAAGCTTTCCGGTGGTGAGAAACGTCGAGTGGCACTCTGTCAATTGTTGATTCGCCAGCCCGACCTGTTGCTGCTGGACGAACCAACCAACCACCTCGATGCGGAAAGTGTTTCCTGGCTCGAGCAACACCTCGATCGCTATCCCGGTACGGTCGTCGCCGTGACGCACGATCGCTACTTCCTGGACAACGTGGCGAAATGGATCCTGGAAATCGATCGCGGCAAGGGGATTCCGCTCGAAGGAAATTACACAGCCTGGCTCGAAGCGAGGCAGAAGCGAATGGAGATCGAGCAGCGTCAACAAAAGGCTCGCGAACGGACGTTGTCTCGCGAATTGGAATGGATTCGCATGAGTCCCAAGGCTCGTCAGGCCAAGAGCAAGGCCCGCATCAAGTCCTACGAACAGATGTCCGCACAGAAGTTCGAGGATCGCCCCGACGAGTTGGAAATTCAAATCCCATCCGGGCGTCACCTCGGCGAACTGGTGATCGAAGCCAAGAATCTGCACAAAGGATTCGGCGATCGGGTGCTGATCGACGATCTTTCCTTTCGCTTGCCGGCGGGTGGAATCGTTGGTGTGATCGGCCCCAACGGCGCGGGCAAGACCACGCTGTTCCGCATGATGACCGGCCAGGAACAACCCGATTCCGGTACGATTCGCGTTGGCGATACGGTGGACCTCGGCTATGTCGACCAGAGCCGCGATTCGCTCGACAACGACAAGACGGTGTTCGAAGAGATCAGCGGCGGCACCGAAACGATCGTGATGGGTGGTCGAAGCATCGCCTCGCGCGCCTACGTGTCGCGATTCAATTTCCGAGGTCCCGATCAAGAAAAGAAGGTCGGAAAATTATCGGGGGGCGAACGCAACCGAGTTCACTTGGCCAAACTGCTCCGTCGCGGCTGCAATGTGCTGCTGCTGGACGAACCGACCAACGACTTGGACGTCGACACGCTCCGCGCCTTGGAAGAAGCGATCGCCAATTTTGCCGGCTGCGTGGTGGTGACCAGTCACGACCGCTGGTTCCTCGATCGGCTCGCTACGCATATCCTGGCATTCGAAGGCGATGGCAAGCTGACCTGGTGCGAAGGAAACTTCGACACCTACGAACGCAATCTGCGCGAGCGACTCGGTGAGGATCCCGACGACGAAAGCAGCCTTCGACGCTCGCGCTACAAGAGCATCCATGCCGGGTAACGGATGGTCAAAACCCGTGATTGGCTGCCGCAAGACCGGACACAGTTCGGCGCCTACCGTTTGAACTTGCAATTTCCCCGATTCCGTTTCAGGAGTAGATCATGACGATTTTACGTGTAGGAGCCAGCGAAAAGTACGCCAACGGCTGGGCCACGGCGTTCGGCAAATCAGCGAAAAAAGAAAAGACCAAAAGCAGTGTGAAGGCGTCCAAGAAGTCGAGCGTGAAGAAACCCGCGAAGAAATCGAAAACGACGACTGCCACGTTGACCAAGACGAAGGCCAAGTCCGCCAAGAAGACCGCCTCCAAAAAGTCCTCTCCCAAAATGACGAAGGCGAAAGCTTCGGCCAAGAAGGCCACCAAGAAGAAGCCGGTAGCTAGCAAAAAGGCCAAGAAGAAGTCTGCTACGGGCAAGAAGAAGAAGTAGCTCACCAGCCGTTGCAAAGCTTCCGTGCGCGGCACGGCGGCCAACGCCGGGATCACACCGGCCGGTTTTCCTTCCCCACCTATCAGCGTTCTGCCTGATGTCTAATATCCCGCCTCCCGAATCCCTGAGCGAAACGCTCCGTCGGCTGGCCGGCTATTTGAATTTTTCGTCCGGCGCCAGCGACCCCACGACGCTTTCGGCATGGAACGACGTCTATAGCGCTGCCGTCATGGATGACCCGATGACCGGGCCGCCGGCCTGGCTCGTGGTCAAGGACTGGCTTTGCGAAGTCTCTGCAAACCTTGCAGGAGGAACAACCGGCGTTTCGAGATTGCCAGCAGGCGACGCGCGCGATCCGGCTGTTGTGGAGCGAGTTGCTACCAGCGTATCTCGACTTCCATCGCGACCTGCTGTTTCACCAGGCGCCGGAACTGATCTTCAATGGTTTCTTCATGGCCCGCGCCGCCGATGCACTTTTGGTCGGCGGACTTGATGGCGAGGACGAGACAGTCGTTCAAGCGGCGATCGACCGACTGGATGATTTTGTCGGGTATCGTCCGGTGGCCATGCTCGAGAATCGTCAGTGCCAACCCTATCGTCACGAATTCGTACGCCCGGTCCCCCTGTATGTGCGCGGTGCGGGAGTCTCGGCGGGTCCATATCGGGAACTGATCGCAATGGCCATCGACGCCTTGCGAGAAACCGACGAGGCGATTCTTCGCGCGGCATCGTTTGATCCGGATCGCGTCGCGGAACTCGCGATGGATCCACGCGCCTACGATTTCGATCATCCCGTCAATCGGCGACCCAACTATCACTTTGGCGGTTGGGACGAACGATCCATCACCGAGGATGGTTATTACGATCGATTCATCGTCCGTCAGGTCACGATGGACGCGCTGTTGAGCCGCTTGCGCGACGAACCCGACTTGGATCCGCAGGAACAGCTGATCGAGGCCGCTTCGGTGCTGGCCGGAACGATCTTGATGGCCTCGGGAATCAGCGGCTGGGGACCTGGTTGGCATACCAGCGAGATCACGCTTGGTTCCTTGATGAAACCGATCGCTTCCTATCGCGACGCCTATTACGAAGACCGCCTGGCACGGATCGGTGGTCAACACGGCGAGCGATTGACGAACGAACAGCAGTTGCGTCGCCAACCGTTTGGCGCGGCCCGCCAGCACCTCAATGCGGCACTGGCCGAACGACGGGCTGCCCAGCTTCAACATGTCCAATTGGCGCGGCTCTACGCGCGGATGGGCTACCCCGACGCGGCAAAGCGACAAACCGACACGGTCGCCGCAGCGTCGGCACGAATGATGTGTCGAATCGATTGCCTGATGACGCTTGGGCTGCGTTCCATCCGCGCCGGCAACTTGAAAGGGGCGATCGACGTCCCTTCGATCGCGTTCGATCTGCTCAAACGGGCGATTGAGTGCGGCGCGCTGATCGATCCCTGGGACATCCTCGGCTTCGGCGGCAATTTCAACCTTTATCCCGGGCCGGAAAGCGGTGTCCACGACTCGCGAGTCGACGACATTCTGTATTTGATCGAGCAACTGTTCGGTTACACAGCGCGGGTCTGGAGCGAGGCAGCGGCGCAGAACGACCAGGCTGCTTACGACGAAATGGAAGCGTGCTATCGCGAGATGGCCGAGTGGTGGCGAGGCTTCGCCGCACATACGGTGGAATCGATCGAAGCGGCCGACCCACTGGAGTCCTACGAGTCTGCAAAACTGGTCGCCCGTGCGCTCAAGCTCTGGCATCGCGGCGGAGCCGAGGCAGGTGACGTTGCCTTCTGGGCGCCGCACGCTGATCTGTTTGACTCCCCCCGTGCCTATTCGCTTGTCATCTCGGCGTTGCTGGAACGCGAAGACTTTGTTCCGGCGATGGCGCTGCTGGTTCACTGGCTGAGCAATGCCGACCGCGTCGGACTTCGGCTCGGCGGCAACTCACTGCCCAGGCTCTCGGAGCGTTGGCTGCTGCGGCTGCGCGATATCAACGGAACAGGGCGAGCAACATTACGGCGAACCTTCGATCGATCAGGTCAGCCAGCAAGACACGCGTGACGCTTGGCCGTTGGTTCGGCGATTGTTTGATTACTTCGAAGCCAACGCGGAAGAGTTCTGGTCGGCACCACAGTTCGTCTTGGGAAAATCCAAGTCGAAACCTCGTGACTGGGATCGAGAACTGACCGAAGCGGATGAACAGTCCGGTCTCTACGACGTCCTTTACGAAGACGTCACCTATCGCGATACCACCGACGACGGAAACGAGGGGAGCACCTTTGAGTTCGGTGATGACTGCCGGCCAGGATGAGATGGAAACCGAATCAAAGCGGTTGATCGAACATCTCAACTTCATGCAGTCGCTGGCTCGAATGTGGGCGGTCGCGGCCGATGTCGCGGTCGCCGATCGGAATGCCGACGATCTTGCCGATCGACGCCAATCGCTGGAAGCCTGGGCGCGCCGCGCCAAGGAGAACCGGATCGGCCTGCTGGAATTGCTCGACTCGGTACGCGAATACGCAATCGCACCAGCCGGCAGCGACAAGGATTCCATGCGGAGCTATGATCGCCGCCGCGTGCTGCGCGATTCCTTGATGGAACGCATCATCGGTACCGCGGTCGAAATGTCCGACTCACGGCGACTGATCAACGGCGCCCTGCTGGCCCTCTCGGATGACGCGGACCGATTCGCTCGCCGATGAAGAACTTGCCGAGGATGACTCGCACGCCGTTCGCATGTATCGGCGCGCTGATCGCCAGTGATCTCGATCGGGTTCGCGAGTTGTTTCCTCCGTTCCTGGAAGTGCTTGCCAGACAAGAACCTGTTGTACATCCCGCTTTCGCGCGGCGGTGATCCGGTCAAGATTTACCTGGCCCGCCTGCGGCAGCGCGTGCTGCGACACTTGATGCATTGGTTGCCCCGACGCGGTCTGATCTCGGAGACCTGTCGGCTGATTGAGACCGCTCGGGAGATGGAGCAGAGCAACCAGATCGGCATCGGCGCCGTGACCGAATTCGATGGCCTGTTCCGAGCCGGCTTCCGATCCCTGGTCGCTTCGCTGGTGGAATCAACACGACACTCTTCGCTGTGGCGACGCAGAGGAACTGGATGAGAAGGTGATTGCCGACACGCTGATCCCGATGCTCGAACGGTTGACCGAAACCATGCTCGGCAGCTGGCTGGCGCACAGTCAGACTCTGCGTTTGTCCCCGCTGGAAATGGTGACCGATCCAAAGAAGTGGGAACAGCTCGTTCAATTCATCAAGAAGTATGGCGACCCAATCTTCACCCAGATGTTCCTGCAACTGGGCAACGTCCGCGCAATCCTTCACCAGGGAGTCGCGCCGTGGCTGCAACGAGCGATGGAGGATGGCGACGACCACCTTTGTGATACGCGATTGTTTGAAGACCTTGAAAGCGGTGCGCTGCAAGTCGCGGAGGCTGAACGCTGGATGACGCTCGTCTATGAATCCCTGATCGATCATCACGCCGAGTACCTTGACTACAACAGCACCACCACGCAAAGCGACCGCGGCGACCTGGTCTACATGTTCCTCGATTTCCTCCGACTTCGCGTTCGCTACGAACGAATCGCTTGGAACCTGAAACCGGTGATGTGGGCGCACGAGGTGCTGGTGCGAAGCGGACTGGAGAAAGCTGCGATGATGTGGCGGCGCAGCTTGAGCGAACGCATCGGTACCGAAGCGGAGATCTACGTCAAGCGATTGCGCGAGCTGCAAACCAATTACGCGATGCGGATGCCGACGGTCGCCGATCGCATTCTGGAACGGTTTGTGCAGCCGATGACGATCGATCGCATGCGAGCCCTGGTCGGGCCGGCGATGCGGGATGCCGAAGCGAACCGCGAAAGCCACGCCTTTGAGTTGTTGGAACAGGAAGCGGAATTGCTGACGCGGCATCCGACCGGAGTCGGACTCGATGTGCCAGCCTGGCTCGACGCCCTGGAAGAGGAAGTCGAAGAGCTAGCAAAACGTCGCAACAGTAGCGAGATCGATCCGCAATCCTTGATGACGATTGCGATTGTGCCGTTATCCGTTGACGATTTGAGCGAACAACTTGCCAAAGCGCGCCGTCAGGGGCGCCGGCTTCCTCACATGAAGTGATCTTTGTTCTTGCTGCCGGCAGCAGATATTTTGTGGCGGAATCTTTACAAGTCGACCGGCGGAAAACATACTGCCGCCTCTTCGCTACACGACGTTCACTTTGACGAGCCGAAACGCACGGATGAACACGGTTTCCATCAATCAGCTCTCGACACTACGCTGGAGCTTCGAGCAAGACGCCCAGGCCTATCGGGCGCGCGGCTTCAACGGCATTGGTATCTACCGCCCCAAGCTCGAAGATTTCGGGATCGACCGGGCGATTGATTTGTTGGCCGAGTGCGAATTGTCCGTCACCTCGTTGTCATGGGTGGGCGGATTCACCGGGAGTGATGGCCGCGCTTTTGAAGAGGCGGTTCAGGATGCCATCCTTGCCGTGCGCGATGCCGCCAACCTGCAAGCAGAAACGCTCGTCGTACTTGCGGGAGGCCGCAACAATCACATTCGCAATCACGCTCGCCGCACGCTTTGCGATGCCTTGATCGAGATCTCCGCCGTTGCCGAGGATTTCGGTGTACGTCTGTCGATCGAACCGATCCACCCCGGCTGCGGTGATGAATGGTCGTTCGTCAACGACCTTCGCTCGACACTTGACATCATCGATGTGGTTGCCAGCCCACAGCTGGGTATCGTGCTCGACACCTATCACTTGGGAATGGACGAAGAAGTGGTTCGCTGGCTTCCCGAGATCATTCCGCATTTGCATCTGGTACAGCTCGGGGATGCCCGCCATTCGCCACTAGGTGAGATGAATCGCTGCCTGCTTGGTCACGGATCGGTCCCCCTGCACACGATCCTTGGAACACTCAGTGATCATGACTACCAAGGCCCGCTCGAAGTCGAACTGATTGGCGAAGATGTGGAAACGATCTCGTACGATCAGCTGCTCGACCACACACGCGACTTCATTGACCGCACGCTCGGACCGGTCGGCAAGCGGTGACGCAGCATCGATCGTGGCCAGTCAGCTTCCGGCGGATCGTCGAGTCGCTGGACACGACACGCCTACGGTGGCGAGCACCGAGTCACGCGCGCTCAAGCACGGAGCGAGCTATGGCGCTTGCCGCTTGCTCTTCGCTGACTTCAACTCCGCCTTGGGAACCGCCAACGGAATCCGCTGGTCTTCGGGAAGGAGTGCGCGATTGACTCGTTCCGGATCGGTCTGACTCCAGGTTTCGCGCAGCTGCGGTGCCCAGACTTCTCGTAGCACTCCGTCGTCGTGCCACGTACACTCGTACCGCGCCGGATTCCAATGGCGGGTCGGAATCTGGCTCTCGTGTTTGACCAATCGCCAGGCACGGACATGAAACCGTCGATGCATCCGCGACCAGTCATAGAAAATGACTTGCTGAAACACTTCGCGACCATCTTCGTCGACAAAGTGGTTCAACTCGATCAAATCGACACGTTGCTTGACGGTCGCCGCCGCATTGCGGTTCGACCCTGGTGTGACAGCGACCAGTAGGATAGCTAACCATGACGCCATGCCCCGGTTCCTTCCAGGTTGTGAGGATGCACATGGCCCGATCGCGGGCTCGCCGGGCGACGAAGCCTATCGAGCAATCAGGTCTTACCAAATCGTTCTGCACCGAGGAAAGGCCAATTTTTGTTCTCGCGAACAACGCGTGTCGCCAATGCAGACTTGGCGATTGACGCGTGCCTGGGCATCAGCCTGTTGTCATCGAGTCTTGCGCCGGCGCATGCTTGCGCACAGACCGCGATTCCGCTCGACGACCTTCCGGCTCCACCGGCGGAACTGAAACGATTGATCGAAGCGGGAAGCGTGACGTTCCAATTCGGCACGAGCCAAGGAGGAAACCGATCCGTGCGTCGCATCCCGGAACCAATAATCGAGCCAACGACCAGCCGAACGATTTGCTGCCGAGACTCACTATCGCATTCGGTTTGACTACGACGCGCAGATCAGCTGGCGGATCATTGCACCGCCGAAAGGAAGCTTCGAATCACGGCAAAGCTGCGTCGTTTCGGGTGGCAACCCTCCCACACCGTCTGGTTTCGTGATCGTCCCGAAACCAAAGACTTCTGGTCCAATCCCCTGGTGCTACATGAATTCGATCACATTCGCCTTTCGACCGACCCACGCATGAAGGCGAGGTTTGAGGAATTGCTGCAACGAGCCGATTGTGATTCGCCATCGACTTGCCACGGAAGAGATCAGTCAATCAGCAGCTGGCTCGCCGCTTGGTCGACGAGCATTTGCAGGGCATGCAGCAGGAGGTGCTTGAGCTGATCGGGATCCGCTACCAGGAACTCGACCAGGCGACCTCCCACGGCGGGGCCCCGTTGAGCCGAGGACTCACCGCTCTACGAACTGGTTGCGGGAAATGCCCTCGGCGACCGACGTACGCTAGTGGGTTGTCAGCGTTTGACATGAGGGTTGCGAGCGAAAAAGGTTCAGACACGAAAATCCGGAACGGCCCGGAGGGTGCTTCGCATTTTCGGTGTCTGACCCCTTTCGACTGACGCCTTTTCGCCGCTGGGCCGCGGACGCACGAGGGGTATGGGTGTGAGCGGCCGGACGTGGTAAAGTTCTCTTTGCTCGGACCGGTCGGATCCGACGCTGACCCCCCCCTGAACCACTCACACCTTTTGGCGAAACGACCTGATGTCTGTCGATAAATACGCGGTTTGCCCATGCGGAAGTGGCAAGAAGATTAAGTTTTGCAAGTGCAGGGAGTCGGTGTCTCAGCTTGACCGTGTGATCAAGATGATTGAGGGTGGCCAGATTGTTCCGGCCCTCGATCAACTCGCGACCGTTCTCCAGGAACACCCCGACGCGGCTTGGGCCTTGGCGATTCGAGGTCGCTTGCTGCTCGATTTGCGCGAATACGATTCGCTGAGCGAGAACGCCGATCGTTTCATTCGCTTGCAGCCCAGCAACCCGCTTGCCCTGACACAACGGGCGGCGGCAAAGCTTTTCCACGGTGAAGTCGAACAGGCGACCGAGTCCATGCTCGCGGCGCTGACCGAAAGCGGGCGAGATGTCGATTCGTTTGTGCTCGACGTGTCGTCGGTGTTGGCTTATTCCCTGGCGCAGCGCGGCGTCTTCCTGACGGCGCGAGTCTACGCGTCACTGGCGATGATGGCCTCCGGATACGAGGGCGGTCAGGGCGCCGTGTCGGTACTTCGTCAACTGAACACGTCGCCGACGATCAACCAGCTGATGAAGGCGACTCCGAATCTGATCGAACGGCCGTTGGATGCGGAGTGGGGCGAGCGTTATGACGAAGCCGCCACGTTGCTGCGCAACAACAAGATCGACCTGGCTGAATCGAAGTTCCAGTCGCTTCGGCGAACCTTGCCCGCCGGAACCAGCTGTCCTTTCCGGGCTGCTGACCTGTGCGATCTGGCGTGGCGATACCAATGCTCAATCGGAACTGCTGAAGAAACTCTCGACTTGCCAGTCGCTCGACCAGGAAGAACGCATTCGTTTTCGCGTCATGTCGGCGCTGGTGGATCCCGAATCACCGGAGATCTCGATCCCGGTCATGACCTTGGAAGGCGAACTGGAGAACACCGAAGAGGCCGAACTGAGCCTGATGGCCGATGCCCGTTGTGTCGCGCTCCCCTCCAACCTGCTCGCCTCCATGCGAATGACAGACGAGGATGTACCGCCGCGCAGCGGTTTTCAGATCATTGATCGTGACAAGCCAGAATCGGTCGATGAATTGCCGCCGATTGATCAAGTCCCCGAAGCGATCGCCCTCGCCTTCCTTTACGGAAAACAAACCGATCGTGCGGCTCGACTCGAAGTGCACGACGTGAAGAGTTCGAACGTCGCCGAAGTTCGCACCAAGCTGGAGTCGCTGATCCCAAACCTGCAGCTCCAAGAAACTCCCGGTGATGCGCTGCCGCTATTGGCCGCCTGCCAACCGCAAATCGCGATGATTCACTACAAAGCCAAGCCGGCGGACGCCGAAAAGCTGCAAGCAGAGCTGATGTCCGCGCGCATGGCTGAGGCAATCGCATCGACCGAAATCCCGTTGCTCGGTGGTAAGTCATTGAAGTCCGCTGCGGATGACGACTCGATCAAATTTGAGCGTTTGGTCGCGCTCCGGTTGATTGAGCAATACGACGCGATCGTCTCCAAAGGTGATGGCATCCTCCAACAGGTTTACGCTCTGGCAAAACTGGAGCCACTGCCAATGATCCATCCGGACAATGGCGATGTCGAATCGATTGCCAACGATGATCTCAATCGCGTCGATGGCTCGAAACTCGACGCCGAGTCGTTGATCTATTTGCTACAGCGGTCTCAGCAAGTTTCTGCAACACCCGCGATGCGACGGTTTGCGACGCGGCTGATCCAGATGGATTTGAACGAAGACCAAGTCCCAGCCAAGTTGCTCGCCTACATGACGCTGATCAACGCCGCCGATCGAAATGACGAGGCGCTCGAAAAGCTAGAAGAAGCCAAGGCGTTTGCCGAGTCCAACAAGCTGCCAACCGCCAACCTGTTGTTGACCGAGGTCAGCTTGCGATTGTCGGTCGGTGATGCCGCCGGATTCCAAAATGCGATCGAAGCCATCTCCACACGCTACGGTCGTGAGCCGGAAGTGATGGCACGTCTACAGCAGATGCTGATGGCCTACGGTCTGATCGGCCCGGATGGTTCGCCCCGTACCGCGTCACCTTCGCCCGCCATGGCACAGGGAGCGCCGGCCAGCGAATTGTGGACTCCCGACCAACCAGCACAGCCTGCTCAGGAAGGCGGTAGCAAGCTTTGGATTCCCGGCATGGATTGACATGGCAAAGTCGAATCCACCGTACGATCCGTGCACCGACGAACATTTCATGCGTCGGGCGATCGAACTGGCTCGTCAAGGGCAGGGCGCGGTCGAGCCGAACCCGATGGTCGGCTGTGTGTTGGTTCGCGACGGCGCAGTCATCGGTCAAGGCTATCACCGCGCCTTCGGTGGCCCGCACGCGGAAGTCGAGGCGATTCGCTCCCTGGCCGCCGGCGATGCCACGGGAGCGACCGCTTATGTATCGCTCGAACCCTGCTGCCATCACGGCAAGACTCCGCCGTGCACCGATGCGTTGATCACAGCCGGCGTCGCTCGCGTCGTCGTTGCCATGGGTGATCCCTATCCGAGAGTCTCCGGCCGCGGGCTCAATCAGCTTCGTGATGCCGGAATCGAAGTGACCGCCGGGGTCCTGGAAGAGGAAGCGACGGCACTGTGCGCGCCCTACCTCAAACGCCTGCGCACCGGCAAACCGTGGGTGATCGCGAAATGGGCGATGACGATCGATGGACGAATCGCCACCGTCGCCGGCGAAAGCCAGTGGATCACCGGCGAAGCGGCACGCCTCGATGTCCATCGCTTGAGAAGCCGAGTGGATGCAATCGCCGTCGGCATGGGGACTGTCGTCGCGGATAACCCGATGCTCAATTCGCGGCTCGACCAATCCGAGGGCTCGGCCCAACGCATCGCTAGCCGCGTCGTGTTTTGCCGGAATCGTCTTCCCTCGGCTGATTGTCAGTTGGTGGCCACCGCTCGCGAGATCCCACTGCTGTTGATCGTCGGTCCCGCCGTCGATGCACGGCAGCTTGAACAACTGCAATCGCTCGGTGCGGAAGTGATCCCCATCGACACCGAGGATCCCTCCGCAATGGTCAATTTGGCGCTCGACGAGCTCGGTAATCGGGCACTGACGAATCTGATCGTCGAAGGGGGCGGGGAATTGCTAGCTAGTTTTTTTTCCGCCGGTCAGATCGACGAGTGCCACGTTTACTTGGGACCGCGCATTTTCGGGGGAAACACGGCGCCGGGGCCGATCGGAGGCCCGGGAATCACGAATTTGGCGGAATCACCGCGGTTTCGCCTGATGTCGATCGAACAAATTGATGGCGATGTCAAAGTGATCTATCGGCGCACTAGCGCGGTGACCAAGGGCATCGATTCCCCACACCGCTCATCGTTTTCAAATCTTCTCTTCACACGCAGCTCGATTTTCGACGATAGTCCGTTTTGGACTCGTCGGCCTGCCCGATGAGGGACGGCCGAGGCGTCCACCGTTACCGAGATCACCCCAATTTCGTCGCCCAGCGATGAAATCCCGAAAGAATCGGGAAAGGAGAGGGTTCAGGGATGAGGTGGAGCTTGCTGGTAGCCGTATTCGGCTTGTCCATTTCGGACGTGGCGTCCTTTGCTCAAGGACCGCCCGAGGGTGAGCGTCTTTCCGCGGCCCGATCGGCCTCAGACGACGCTGGGTTTTTTGCTTCGACCGGCGTCGTCCGGTTTCAATTGATCCAGGGACGTCTCTGTCTCGATTGCCCAAGGCATCGCAAGGGATCACAGAATTGCGACGAAGACGGTGTCTACGAGAGCATCACGGTCACGGCCGAACGGGGAATTCCCTCGTTGCACTACGTCTGCCAGACCGATCAGCATCACCTCACGTTGAGCGTTCAACAAGCCAACGCAATGCGGATTGAATCGTGGTTTCCCCTCACCGACGAACGATCGGTGCTGGAGCAGCCTGGGTTTGGCAAGGTGACCTGGGTGCATGCCCGCGGTGACCTGAGGATGAATACGAGGGCACCAACCTGCTGCATCTTCGCCATACCAATCCCGCGACGTTCGATCAGCACTTTGGCGTACTGATTCAGCGATTGCTACAAGGCCAGTCTCTTCGATCGCTTAGCGATGCAACGGAACGGGTGATGCTGCGTGAGCTAGAAACCGGCTCGTCCTTGGACAGCGAACAGATCCGATCCTGTGTGGAGCAACTGCGGGCCGCGCGTCGAGCGACACGGATCGAAGCCGAGCGACAGCTGTTGGCATGGGGGACGCCGGTGATTCCATTGCTGCATGAAATGATCGACGGCGACATCGATACGGAACAGCGAGAACGCATGCGCATGATTCTGACACGATTGCGGCCGATGGTTGACGATACTCCGGCAACGCTTGCCAAGTTGCTGGTCAACGATCGGTCCTATTGGGCTCGGATCGCCTCGAACCTCGAAAGCGATCAGGTCCATCTGGCTAATCACTATCTTCAGGATTTTGGAATCAATCCAATCGAGCTACCCAACGGACCGGTCGATCGAGTCGCGACAACAAGAGACTAGGTGTCCCGGCTGGACAGCTCACGCAGACAAGCACGACGCGCCAGCGAGTGAGTCCCAGGAATCGGCGCAATCTCACGTCCGCCAAACGGTTGAAAACCGGAAACACACTCGCTGGCGCGTCGTGCTTGTATTGAGAGGGATTTCGACCAGAGCGGCGGCTTTCAGGCGGGCCGACGCACCTGTTTCGCCGCGTCTCCATAGCGGCAGGCCCATTCACTTTGGGCGCACGCGGATACAATGCGCCGGTGGCGAAGTGTTTCGTGGTCCGCGTGAAAATTGGAGTCGCCCTCATGGGCATCGATCCTGCGTTTCAGTGGCATTGTCATCCCCAAGCTGCACAACTGGTCGGCCGCTGCGTCGACGAATTGGTTGCCGGGATTCCCTGGCTGGGCAATCTCCAGTCGCAGATGCATCAGCAAACCGGAACACGGCTGATCGACTGGATTGACCATCTGGTCCTGCCCCGTTCTCAAGTGACCGACCACGAACTTAGCGACGCTCAGTTTGAACTCTACGCCGATGACGTGCCTGTGGGTGCGGTTGCTGCGGCGAGTCTCTGGCGGCATCCCGGAGGCATGTTCCCCGGGATTCTGACAACGGATCACGGCGGACCGGTGCTCTCCATCGCGGTGGAATCGGTGAGTGATTTCCTGTCCGTCCACCAGGTGCAAGCGGACATCGAAGGGCAGCCAAACAGCCCTTTCAGGATGGCAACCGTTGCGGCGACGCCGGCTGGTCGACTCGTAGTCCTCGAACGCCACGGCAGCCGCGAGTTTGTTCCCCAACCGGTGGCTGCGGACGGGCTGGTCGCATCGATGCTACATGCCGAGCGATTTCGCATGCGATCACGCAGCTTCGAGCACGAGCAGGATGGATTTGATCATGCTGCCCAATTGTTTGATCAAGCCTCCGCCGAACTCGGCGTCGATTGGGCCTGCGATCTGTTCTTTGCTGCAGAACGGGCTCATTGGCAAAGCCGCAATCGGGCGGCCAAGGTTCAAAAAGCACGCCAGGATCGACTCGGACTCGGATGGGCCAACCACGATCACCATACGTACCGCAGCAGTCGTGAACACTTTGCCGGCCTGATTGCCCTGCTGGAGCGAATGGGGTTTCGTCCTCGCGAGCGTTTCTACGGTGGCGCCGAAGCAGGCTGGGGCGCCCAAGTGATGGAACAATCGGCCGCGGGCATCGTGATCTTTGCCGATGTCGATCTTTCGCCTCAGGAAGTGACGGGAGACTTCGCACATCAGGGCCTGGCACCGCGCAAGGAGTTGGGGACCGTCGGGCTGTGGTGCGCGCTGCACGGTGAAGCGATGCTGCAGGCCGGGCTGCACCACCTGGAGTGCCAGTTCGACTTCGACGCTGCACGATCCCAATTGGCCGACGAGGGGATCGTCACCATGCCCAAGTTCACGGACTTTGCATTCTTGAAACAGGCATTCACCGAAGGCGAGGTCTGGCAGGTTGCTGACGAGCGCATCGAAGCCGCATTGCGGCGCGGAGCCATTACGGAAGCGCAAGCGGAGCGGTTTCGCGAGCATGGCGCGATCGGTTCGCACCTGGAGATCCTGCAGCGTGACGACGGCTACAAAGGATTCAACCAAACGGGAATCAGCGAGATCATCCGCGAGACCGACCCGCGGTATGCAGGTGAGTCAACCGGCGCCTGATTGTCAACCGCCGCCTGATTGTCATCGTGGACAGCCCGCTATACTTGCGGTCGCTTCGGCACTTTGAACTCGCTTTCCACGTTTCCGACACCAATCATGATGCTCGCTTCCGGTCTGGAATTGTCGCTCGATGGTTCGCTTCTTTCCGTCGACTCGCTCACCGCGCTGCTGGCGCTGACGGCGATGGAAATCGTGCTCGGCATCGACAACATTGTGTTCATCGCGATCATCACCGGTCGGCTTCCGGAGTCGCAGCGTTCGCTGGCACGCCGCGCCGGGCTGATGTTAGCGATGGGAATGCGGATCGCGCTTCTGCTCTGCATCGGTTGGCTGATGAGTTTGGAAGCACCCTTGATCGCGCTCTCGGACTACGCTCCCACCGCGGCTCTGGCAGAACACTTTGCCGAGGATCCGGAAATCAACGAGATCTCCGGGCGCGACCTGATCTTGCTGTTTGGTGGACTGTTTCTGCTCTACACCGCCGTCCGCGAGATTCACCATAAAATCGAAGGGGGTGAAGAAGAGTCGGAAGCTGGGCAACTTGCCGGGGGATCAAGGAGGCGCCGCCGATGGCATCACTCCCGTCACTGCCTCGCGTTCATCGACGGCTCTTGGTGGCGTGCTGTTTCGAATCGCCTTCATGGATGTCATCTTCTCACTCGATTCGGTGATCACCGCCGTCGGGATGGCCGAACACATTCAAATCATGATCCTCGCTGTCATCATCTCCGTCATTGTGATGATCGTCTTTGCGAACCAGATCAGCGACTTTGTGCAAGCCCATCCGACCGTCAAGATGCTGGCCCTGTCCTTCCTGATGCTGATCGGAGTCGTCCTGGTCAGCGACGGCGTCGGCACACCGATCAGCAAAGGGTATGTCTACTTTGCAATGGCATTCTCACTCCTGGTTGAATTCCTCAATTTGCGGATGGGACTCAAACGAGTCCGTCCCAGCGTGGGAGAGGGGGAAACCGGTGCGGTGGCCCCTTCCTACTCATCCGCCGAAAACGGTTAGTCAGTCAAGTTTCGGAGCAGCGAAGACGCGCCAAAATACAAGCACGACGCGCCAGCGAGTGAGTCCCGACGCCCCACTGAACACACTCGCTGGCGCGTTTTGACGTTGCGCTGTTTGCTTGATTTCGGGCCGAAGGACCAGCCATTTACCTAGCCCAACCCATCGGGCTTGTCGAGGTAAACACGGACGGGGCGTTGCACCGAAATCCAACAGCGCAACATCAAAACTTGCGCGTCGTGCTTTTGTCGAAACCTAAAACGACAGGATCGAATCAATCCCGGCGACGTCTTCCTGGTTGCCCCCGTACGGCACCACTCCCAGGATTGGCACGTCGCAGTAACGTGCCACCTGTTTCGGATTGCTCGACTGCGACCCGTCGTCTCGGTCGTTGGGGCGGCTGAGAAAGATACCAAGAGGCCGAAGTCCGGCGTGCTGGGCCGCGCCGCAGGTGGCCAGCACCTGATGAATCACGCCGAGCCGGTTGGCGGCCACGAGCACGACCGCCGCATCGAGCTGCCTGGCCAAATCAATGTTCAACACACCGTCGGCCAATGGACTGAACAATCCGCCAGCCCCTTCGATGATCAAGACGTCGCATTCCTGTTCCCAAACCAGTGCTCCCGATCGCAGGAGCCCAGGATCGACCAACTTGCCTTCCGCAGCAGCCGCTTCCGGTGGGGCGAGCGGTTGGATGAAACGCTGCGGACAGACCTCTTCAAGCGTCCGCGGAGAACCAGCCGCTTCCCAGAGGGCGACGGCGTCTTCGGCAACGAGTTTTCCTCCGCGGGCAATGCAACCGCTGGCCACGGGCTTGTAAACGCCCACGCGTCTGCCGGCGTCCCGCAGCCGGCGGGCAACCAGCGCCGCGGTGTACGTTTTGCCAACGTCGGTGTCGGTCCCTGCAAAAAACAGCTTCACAAGTTTACGATGTGTCACGTCTGGTCTTTCCCAATCGCAGTTCTTTGACAGAGGATCTTTCCTGTGGCACGCAATGTACGCTTATCGTTGGTCCAAATGCGAGATGCCGGATCTCCGGTCCGCTGCATCGAGGCTGCGTCGGCATGGATTGAAAAGGCGGCGGATGACGGCGCCCAAATCGTCTGTTTGCAAGAATTGATTGCCGGCCCCTATCCCTGTCAGAGCGAAGATCATCGCAACTTCGATTACGCCGAGCCCATCCCAGGCCCGTCCGTCGAGGCCATCGCGAAGGTGGCCAAGCAACGTGAAGTGGTGGTCGTGGTGCCGCTGTTCGAGCGGCGCGCCCCTGGCGTCTATCACAACACGGTAGCGGTCATCGATGCCGACGGAAGCCTAGCGGGCATCTACCGAAAAATGCACATCCCGGATGACCCATTGTTCTACGAGAAGTTTTACTTCACTCCGGGCGACCTCGGATTCACTCCCATTCGCACGCGCTATGCCACCCTCGGTGTCGGCATTTGCTGGGATCAATGGTTTCCCGAAGCAGCCCGGTTGTTCGCGCTGGCGGGTGCCGAGATTCTGCTTTATCCCACCGCGATCGGATGGATCGATGAAGAGAAAGAAGAGTTCGGCAGTGCCCAACACGAAGCTTGGCAAACCTCCATGCGGGCTCATGCGATTGCCAACGGATTGTGGCTGGGCGCGGCCAACCGTGTCGGTATCGAAGGAAGACTCGAATTCTGGGGAGCTTCCTTCGTCGCCTCACCGCGAGGAGAATTGGTCGCCAAGGGAGACCACAGCTCGGAGTGCCTGATCACAGCAGATTGTGCACTCGACGAAATCGACGTCGTCCGCACGCATTGGCCGTTCCTGAGGGATCGCCGCATTGATGCCTACCAAGGGCTGCTGCAGCGTTGGATCGATCGGGGATAGAAGGGAGAAAGGGCAGTGGGGCAGTGGGGCAGTGGCGAGGAGCGAGGGGCGAGGGGCGAGGAGCGAGGAGCGAGGAGGAGAGCGAGGGGCGAGGGGCGAGGCGAATCAGAAGCCGAGGGCCATGCCGTTCTCGTCGAGGATCTGGACCTTCACTTCCAGAAACCACTCGGTGCTGTGTTGTTTGACGGTGACCGCAACGTCGTAGGGTGTCTCGGGTGCCACGTCCGTCGCCCGTCCGTCATCATCGTCCAGGGCCTCTCGCATCAATCGCAAAACCGTATCGTCGATCTTGCCATACCACGGCTTGCTCTCGTGCGCATCGAGCACCACCTGCAACGCCGTGTAGAGATCCCCGCGTCCCCAATCGGCGGGCGGCTTGAGCTGCAGCTGAGCAGACTTTTTCAGAGCATTGCCCAACTCCCAGTTCGCGTCAAAGTCCTGACCGTCGTACTGGTGAGTGACCGAATACTTGTTGCCGTATTTCGTTCGAATTTGCCCTTGCAACTGCGATGCTGTTGTGCTGTCGAGCGGTCCATCGACCACAGGCGGCTTGGACTCCGGCATGCATCCGAGACTACAGGTCACGAGGATCATCACGGGCAAACACAAGCGACACCTTTTCAAGAATTGGCTCATCCGATTGCTCCGTATGGTGAGGGTGATTTGCCGGTGAACGGAATTCTACGCCTAACACCTCCCGCGCGGTTGCACCGAACGTTGACCTCACACAATATCCACGGAGGCACCCAGCGCCGCTTCCCGTGGGCCTCAGGCGCTAGCCGTGGGCCTCAGACGCTTCCCGTGAACCTCAGGCGCTAGCCGTGGGCCTCAGGCCGCTTCCCGTGAACCTCAGGCGCTAGCCGTGGGCCTCAGGCTCCCGTGAACCTAGGTGCCGTGGGCCTCAGACGCTTCCCGTGAACCTCAGGCGCTAGCCGTGGGCCCTTTCGCTAGAGCATGTGTGCTTTTGATGCGGCCAGGAAAACTTTGACGGCTCTGCCGAATCCGCAGCCGGAATAACCGGACTTCTTCATCGATCCCTCACCATCGGGGTACGAGCGGATCGATTGCACCCACTGTGCCGAATGATTTGCAGGTAGTCGTGATAGCGATGCTGCCGGAAAGGCCTTTGGCATAGACGATTGTACCGATCTCACGGACTTGCGAGGAGTAAAGTCGTGTTCCGCAAAACCCATTCAATTGATTCGTGGCGCTGGCTGGTTTCCAGGACCATCCTGTTGCTCGCGGCAACGATCACGACATTGGCCCAGGGCGAAGAAGTTGAGAGCGTGGTTGAGGTTCCAATCTCTCAGCTCACGCAAATTCAGTCGGAACTGCAGTACCTTCGTCACAAAGAAGTCGAGCGGACGTCCCGCGAGAACACGCTGCATCAGTTGGCATCGTTCCGAACCTCTCAATGTGATGTTGGCTGTGACCCAGTCGGTTGCGATGGTTCATGCGAGAATGGTTGCAATGGTGCATGCGATGGAGGCTGCGAGAACGCTTGCGATGCATGTGACGCATGTCGGATGTCGGGCTGTGACACATTTGGCGGTCTCTGCGGATGCCTGTGCCACGGCTGTGTACGTCCGATTTGCCCCGCTCCTTGCATTGATTGTCCGCGGGTCACCACGCTGAATCCGTACTTCAATATCCGGCTGTTCGGTGCCCTGAAGCTCGACATGCTGATGAATTCAGCGCGCGCCGTTTCTCCGGGCGTCCCCTTCTTTCTCACGCCATCCTCGCCGTTCGGCTTCAATGACGACACCGTTAGCTTTCATGCTCGCCAGAGCACACTCGGCGCCGCCTTCACCGGTCCAGAGTTTGGTGGCTTCCAATCGGGCGGCCAGGTGATCGCGATGTTATTCAACGACAGTGTGATTCAAGACACGTATGGATTCCTTCCCTTGCAGGCCTTCGGAGAATTGAAGAACGACCGCTGGCGATTTGCCGCCGGTTTGCAGTTCGACGTCTTCGCCCCTGGCATTCCAACTGTCCTTCCGTTTTCCGCATTGGCTGCTTCGGGGAACGTCGGCAACAGTTTCCGCGGACAACTACGACTTGAACGCTATTTCGTCATGGCGAACGACGTCCAGTGGACCGCTCAAATGGCACTCAGTGAGCCGATTTCAACGACGGTGGACCCGACCTTCCGATTACTCGAGGACAATGGTTGGCCAAACATCGAAGGTCGTCTCGCGTTGGGATTGGGCGACCGATCCGGTCCCTTGGGCTTGCGACCTTTTGAACTGGGCGTCTCTGGGCTTGTCGGTGAACTCCGAAACACGGACGTGGGAGCTGGAAGACGAGTGGTCACCGACGTTTGGGGCGGTGCGATCGATCTCCGCTGGGCCGTCGCCCCAGGTTTTGGCGTGCTCGGCGAAGTCTTCACCGGAAAAGCAATCGGCACCTACAACGGCGGCATTCTGCAGAATGTCAATTCTGTGACACTGGACGGGATCCGTACGAGTGGTGGATTCGTAGAGGGCTACGCTTACCTGACGCCGCGACTGCATACGCATCTCGGATACGGGATCGACGATCCACGCAACGAAGACGTTCCCGATGCGGCTGCGTCGTTCGGTCGAACCAAGAACCAAACCTATTACACGAACTTCCTGTGGGACGTGAATCAGACGTTCCGAGTGGGGTTCGAGATCGCCTACCGCGATACCGAATACAAGTCACCAGCGCTGCTGGATAACCAGGGCGTCGGGTTCCACACGCAGCTCCAGTGGTCGTACTAGTACATTTTCAAAAATGAAATAGTCGCCGATCGTAGCGCGCGGTGACGCTACGATCGGCGGAGCGATCGGCGACAATCTTTTGCCGCTTGAGGATTCTTCGAATCACACCGACAAGCAAAGCGGCCCACGGCTAGCGCCTGAGGTTCACAGTGAACCTCAGGCGCTAGCCGTGGGCCCCGAAACTGGCCGACAAAATCAAAAAACTCCCGACCTGGGCCAGACGCTTCCCGCCACTCCGTGGTCAAACGCGCAACATCAAAACTTGCGCATCGTGCTTGGATGCGGGCGAGCGACGTAAAACACACACACGCGTGTATCAATCGAGCGTTTCATTGCGGAGCACGTATTCAACATAGCCCAGCATCATCTCGTCGTCCGTTTGCGGCCCCCAGCGTACGGTGGTGCTTGGATCCGGATTGGCGGGGTTCTGATCGCTGTTGTCGTACCAGCCAGCTAATTCAATACGGCTCCCTTGAGATACGTCCAGCGGCTCGGACAATCGGTACTCCAATTGCCAATTGAAATCGTAACGGGGCACGTCAAGCAGCAGCTCGCGTTGTCCGTCGGGAAGCACCAGGTCGTACCGAAACGCCTTGCCCCGCAAATGCATGTGAGGCATGAACGCCAACAAACGCACATCGGCGGGAACATTCAGTGACGCCGTCTCTTGATGGTTGCTCGCCCCAGGCGGAATCGCGATGCGATGGTTTGAGATCCCCGCGTTTCGAATCATGTGTTTCGGCGGCTTGTCCGAGAAGACGATGCCAAGCCGAGTCTGATCGCTCGTCGCGGTCCCATTGGGTGTGTAATGCAATTGGAACACCAGTCGCGAACCGGCCGGCAACTTCTTGGCAAAACCCTCTGGGTAAACCTGAAATGTATTGCCCGGCACGTAGGCAGCGAAGAAGCCGGCTTCCTCATCGATCTCTCGCTCGCTCTCTGCCTCGGCATTGAGGACGAACACCAACACATGATGGACAACCGCAGGATTCGTTGGCCGAATCTCAACCGCCTGGATCCAGCGATCCTCAGTCAATCCCGTCTCCACGCGTGCGTGCTGGTAAGGCATCCGTCCATCGGCCTTGACCGCAAATGACTTGGGAATCTGCAGCTCCAGATCGGGCTCGCCGATCTCCCATTCTGCCGGGTACTGCCTCGGCAGCGGAGCGTCGGCGGGGTTCCCCTCGGGGATCCCACCATCGATCCAACTCAACAAGTCTTGACGGTCCTCGTCTGCCAGGGAGCGATCGTTGGCCCAATGAATCGCGAGCCCCGCGTCGGTCGACTCGGGGAGAGCGGCAAACCACGGTGGCATGATTCGCTCGGCGCACAACACTGCCGATCATCTCGGCATAGTCGCGCACGCTGTCGTATGTCTCGAGCGCGAACGGCGCGGAACCACCCTCACGATGACACCCCACACAGTTGTCCAACAGAATTCGCGAAACGCGATTGTGATAGGTCAGCGATGCGTCTCGGTTCGGCAGTCGCCTTATCGTCGCTGTAAAACATCTCACAACCCGGCGCTGTCGTCGCTGCCACAGTCGGTTGTTCACCTCGGATTACCGCGTCCAAAGCATCGATCAAATAGTTTTGCCGTGGCGTGTCGAGCGCGTAGCCGAACCCGTATCGATCATCCACCGCACCGCGATAGCACAACGTGCGAGCCGAATCGAGGACGAAGACCTCCGTCGTCGTCTGAACATCCAACAATCGAGTGATCCGTTCCTCAACATCGCGAACGTACGGACCATCAAAGCCTTGTGTCTCGATCGCCTCACGAAGTCGATCCAGACTCTCAGACTCGTTTGGGTTGACGAACACAAAAGCGACACCACGATCACGGTAGCGATCTTCCAGCGCCGCTAAAGTCGGTGCGTACTTCAGACATAACGGACATCCCGTCCCAGTCATGGCGATCACCAACGCCTTGGACTTGCCGAAATCACTCAAGCGATGCGACGTCCCCTCAACATCGGTAAATTCCAGATCATCAATCAATCGCCCCACGCGATACTCAGTCGCCTTGATCGGCTTGGGAGCTTGGCGAACCTCGTCGTTCGTACCGCGATCCTCAGCCTCGTCCAAGGCTCGATCCGTTCGCAACTTGCTATCCGAAAGCTTACTCGCAGGAACCGGTGCAGGCAGCTTGACGCCTCGCAGTCGCCCCGCTGCGACGGCCGACTTTGCCTCCTCGATGGTGATCGCACCGTCGCCATCGCCATCCAACAGGGCGAACACTTGGGGATCGGTCAGTTCAGCGGCAGTCACCTGTCCGTTTTCGTCGGAGTCATATCGGCGAAACTGGGCCCGCAAATCTTCCCGCTCGGCTGCTGTTGACGGCCATACGCTGAACACCAAGGCGATCGTCGCCGACGAAATCGTCGCGATCACGATGCTGGCTCGCTTCATTTTGCTTCTCCAAACCCTTTGAATTCTCACTGGAATGCCGACAACACATAGCAGCTCAGACCGAAACATTGTATCTCGAATTGGTCAATCAAGGATGGACCAAGCATCCAGTGCATTTCAGGCCCTCCGATCGCATAAAGGCACGACCCGCAAGTGATCTCTGTGTCGTCGCAGTGATTCTCTGTGGCAAGCACACACGACGCCACAGTCGACGTTGCCAGCGAATCTGATACAATCTCAACGTCCGACGAACGGTTCACAGACCGGGAACACACTCGCTCGCGCGTCGTGCTTGTATTGAGTGCGCCAATCAACCCGCCTGCACGTGTGCGCTGTTCAGCGAAAGCAGCCGTCCGGCTACAGCAATGGACTGACCAAACGCAGTGTATTCTCGAGCAATCGGTTCTTGAATGATCGCTGATTCCAACTTTCGGAATCAAGTCGGTCGGATTGGTCGATGTAGGACTGCTGGAGTTGCCTCAATTCGTCGGCGAATGGCCGGTCGTAGACGAACAAGGCGACCTCGTAGTTCAGCCAGAAGCTGCGCATGTCCAGATTGACCGTGCCGAACATCGAGATGGCTCCATCGGCCATGATCGACTTGGTGTGCAACAGCCCCGCTCGATACATGTAGATTTCCACCCCCGCGTCGAGCAGTTCATCAAAATAGGATCGGCTGGCGTAACGAGTCATGAACGAGTCGACTTTCTCCGGGACGATCAACTTCACGCTCACGCCGCGCCCCGCCGCGCCTCGGATGGCCCGCAGCAGCGAATCATCTGGAACCAGGTAGGGAGTGGTCATCACCAACTCTCGATGCGCGGAATTGATCAGCGCCAGGATCATCAGCAGCAAACAGTCGCCCGATTCTCCGGGGCCGGACGGAATCACCTGAACTTCCGCCGGCCCCGTGCGGCTTGACCATTCCCAGCTGAGCCTCCGAGATGACTTCGGCTACCGACTGTTCGGTCTCCAGAATCCAGTCACCGATCATCGTGGCGGCCAGCGGCAAGACGACGTTGCCTTGCGTTCGGACCATCGCATCGACCCATTGGCCGACGCCTGAGTCCTGTTTGAAGAATCGCGGATCGACCAGGTTCATGCTGCCTGTCCAGGCGACTTCGCCGTCAACGACCACGATCTTCCGGTGCAGTCGCAGATCGGCGCGTCCAACCAACGACCGAAACGGACCGACCGGCAATGCCTCACGTAGCGAGACGCCAGCCTCACGAAGTCGTCTCGGCTGATCCCCCTTCCACCATGGCCGGGCGCCCAAAGCATCGATCAGCAGACAACATTTGACTCCCCGCTGGGCGGCTCGAATCACCGCCTCCAAAACCTCATCGGCCGATCCCCCTTCGTGCCAGATGTAGAACTCCATCAAGACACTCTTGGTTGCCGAGTCGATATCCTTGGCAATCGCGGCGAGCATTTCCTGCGTGTCTGAATACATGTGCAAGTCGCTGCCGCAGACGGTCGGACTGTGGACGATCTTCTCTCCCAGCCTGTTCATGCCGACCGCGGCCGCGGGTATGCTCCGACCAATCGACGACGGTCAGCCCATCCTTGATGACCGCATCTGAAATCTCGCCAAAGTCAGCGCGCAACCGCTGGAGGCCCTCCATCCGCGTGCGACCGAATGCGGCGTTCCCCAATCAGTAAGTAAACGATGGCGCCGCCCAACGGAACGGCGGCAATCAACAGCAACCAAGCCAGGGCGACCCCCGTTGCCGGCCGATTCATGATCACTCGCAGCCCCAGCCCGATCACGATCGACCAGTGCACCAAAACGAACAAACCAGAGAGCTCGGTCAACAGCTGAGAATTCATGGGCAGCCTAACCGGCAAAGGACTTCAAACACCAAGACAGGCCAATGTAGAAGCCAAGCCAACAATCCTCTACACCAACCGCCCCTCGCCCCTCGCCCCTCGCCCCTCGCCCCTCGCCCCTCGCCCCTCGCCCCTCGCCCCTCGCCACTCGCCCCTCGCCCACTCGCCCACTCGCCACTCGCCACTCGCCCCACTCGCCCCACTCGCCCACTCGCCCACTCGCCCACTCGCCACTCGCCCACTCGCCACTCGCCCACTCGCCACTCGCCCCACTGCCCCACTGCCCAACTGCCCTCCCCCCCACAGAGCCGTGCGGTCTTCCGCAAAACGATCCATCACCCCCAAATCCACCAAGCCCCACGATTCCTAATTCCTTCTGCAACCGCACTGCGCCCCCTAGGCCACTTGTTTTGACGCTCCAACTGTGTCAACACATGGCTTGTTGAATACTGAATCGACCGGTGACGAGTAGGATGAGCCATGCGGAGAAAGCAGAATTTGGTAAGTCGACGCGGAATGCGACGACGACTTTTTCTGGAGGCACTCGAAGGCCGGCGGCTGTTGGCGGCGACCGACTTGGCCGCCATCTCAGGTCTTGTTTTCGACGACTTTTCGGGCAACGGATACGAGGCCGGCGAGGAAGTGGCCGGCGCGGCACTGGTGCTGTATCGCGACAACGGAGACGGAATCTTCTCGCAGTCGTCCGACACGCAGGTGCAGACGACGACGAGCGGAGCGGATGGACGATACACGTTCTCACGACTGACTTCGGGCAATTACTTTGTCCTGCAGGACGCCCAAACGGTCGATGGCAGCACGCTCGGGCGGATTGTGTCTACCCTGATCTCGATCGATACGACGGCGGTGGAAGGCCGCATCGTGTTGGTGATCGACAATTTTGATGAGACGCAACAGGCGGTCAGTGACACCACCAACGACGGCGTCCCCGTAACGTCGTCGATTGCGGCCCCCGAGGCGATTGGTGGCGAACGCGACCTGTACGTCAACAAGACGAGCGTCAACGGCGCCGTCAACTTGAGCGTTGACGATCCGCTGCTACCGAACTTGTTGATCTTTGATTCGGCCGCGACCGGCAATGGCGATCGGCGTGTTACCTGGGATGGTCCCGACGGGGATGCAATCGTCGTTGACGATACCGGTCTTGGCGAAGTCGACCTGACCAGCAATGCCGAAGCGCTCGGGATTCAACTACAAATCGGTGCCGACTTGCCGGGCGGCAACGCCGTGGTTCGCGTTTACAGCGACGACGGCAACGGTGGTACGGCGAACCGATTCAGCACGGCAACGTTGCCGATTCCGCAAACGGGTGGAACGGTTCCATTCTTTGCCGAGTTCATTCCGTTCTCTCAGTTCACCGCCACCTCCGGCGGCGGCGCCGACCTGAACAACATCGGTGCGATCGAACTTGAGATCACCGGTACGGCAGAACGTCAACGGATCGGCGGAGTTGGTCGGGACGGTCGGGGAGACGGTCTTTGTCCAGGACTTCGCCAACTTCGCTTCGGCCGATTTGCGGCTGAACAAAACGGTGAACAATGCGACACCGAACATCGGCCAGAACGTCACGTTCACGATCACGCTGAACAACGACGGCCCCGATACGGCCACCAATGTTGCGGTTCGAGATCAGTTGCCGGCGGGTGTTTCGTTCGTTTCATCAACGCCCTCCCAAGGGACCTACAGTAGCAGCAACCGGCATCTGGTCGGTCGGTTCGGTTGCCAGCGGATCGAGCGCGACGCTGTCGTTGGTTGGGCGTATCGATTCGGCCGGTACGCGAACGAACTCTGCGCAAGTCAGCGCATCGGACCAATTCGATCCTGACAGCACGCCGGACAACAACAATCCAGAGGAAGACGACCAGGCGGCGGTCGCGATTGTCACCGAGTCGATCGACCTGTCGCTGACCAAGACCGCGGTTCCCTCAACCGTCGTTGTCGGCAGCAACGTGACGTTCACGCTGACCCTTTCCAACGCTGGGCCGAGCACCGCGACCGGCGTGGTGGTGCAGGACCAGTTGCCTTCCGGGATCTCGTTCGTCAATTCTTCGGCCAGCCAGGGAAGCTACAACGCCACAGACCTCACTCTGGGACGTCGGCTCGGTGGCGTCGGGCGCCTCGCCAACGTTGACGCTCGTCGGACGCGTCGACGTGCCGGGCCCAAAGACAAACACGGCACAAGTTTCTGCTGCCGACCAGCCGGACATCGACAGCACGCCGGGCAACAATGTTCCGAGCGAAGACGACCAGGACTCGGTCACGATCGAAGCACCGCAAATCGATCTCTCGGTTACCAAGACCGCCTCGCCAACCACCGTTGTCGTCGGCCAGAACGTAACCTTCACGATCAATCTGGCCAACGCTGGCCCCAGCACGGCCACCGGCGTGACGGTACGTGATCAGCTTCCCAGCGGCGTCAGTTTTGTCAGCGCAACGGCCAGCCAGGGAAGCTACGACACACGGCACTGGGATCTGGACGGTGGGAAGCGTTGCCACGGGAGTTGCGCCGCGGCTGACCTTGGTTGGTCGCGTCGATGTCGCGGGCAACAAGACCAACACAGCGGAAGTCGCCGCGGCCGACCAGCCCGACATCGACAGCACACCGGGCAACAACAATCCCGAGGAAGATGACCAAGACTCGGTCACCATCGCCGCACCACAAATCGATCTATCATTGACCAAGGGGGCCGTTCCCACGACGGTTGTGGTCGGACAGAACGTGACGTTCACGCTGAACCTGGCTAACGCGGGTCCAAGTGACGCAACCGGTGTCGTCGTTCAGGACGTGCTTGCCAGCCGGGATCAGCTTCGTCAATTCAACGGCGAGCCAAGGCAGCTATAGCGCACAAACCGGACTTTGGACCGTTGGCACCGTAACCGCTGGCGCCGCTCCCACGCTTTCGATTGTTGGCCGCGTGGACGTTGCCGGGCAGCAAGACGAACACGGCCCAGGTCAGCGCTGCGGATCAGCCCGACATCGACAGCACACCAGGCAACAACAACCCTGACGAAGACGATCAAGATTCGGTCACCATCGCCGCACCGCAGATCGACCTGTCGCTGACCAAGACCGTCGACAATGCGACACCCGATGTTGGCGAGAACATCACCTTCACGGTGACGGTTGCCAATGCTGGACCAGATAACGCAACCGGCGTGCGCGTTCGCGATGTGATCCCGAACGGCTTGCAGTTTGTTTCCGCCGCAACCGTCAGCGGGTTTTATAACGCGAGTCTCGGCATTTGGGACATCGGTAGCATCCCGGCGGCGGGCAACGCCACGTTGACGATCACCGTCACGCCCACGTCAACCCAAATGGTGACCAACACGGCCGAGGTCATCGCGGCCGATCAGCCGGATGCCGATTCGACGCCGGACAACAATGACCCCAACGAAGACGATCAAGATTCGGTGATGATCGGTCCCCAACAGATCGACCTTTCTCTGGTCAAGGACGTCGACGACAATCGACCCAATGTCGGGGACACGATCGAGTTTGTGATCACGGTTTCCAATGCTGGACCAAGCCCTGCGACTGGCGTGGTGGTTCAGGATCTACTCCCCAGCGGCTTGACCTTTGTCTCGTCGAGCGCATCGGTTGGTGGATACAACTCATCGACTGGCCAATGGTCGGTTGGGACCATCGCACCGGCTTCCAGCCAAAACTTGGCGATTCGCGCGCGTGTCGATAACAGCGCGACGGTGACGAACACGGCGGAAGTGATCGCCGCCACGCCGATCGACGTCGACAGTACACCTGGTAACAACAATCCCGACGAAGACGACCAGGACAGCATCGTCATCGCGCCACTCGTCGCCGACCTTTCGCTCACCAAGACCGCTGACAACGAAGCGACCAATGTCGGCGAAAACGTCACGTTCAATCTCACGCTGCAAAACGCCGGCCCTGATTCGGCCACGGGTGTCGCCGTGCGCGACCAACTACCCAGCGGCATTACCTTTGTCTCCTCGGTCCCGTCACAGGGAACCTACGACGCGACCAGCGGAATTTGGACCGTCGGGACGGTTTCGAGTTTCGGGCAAGCCAGCCTGCAGATCGTCGGCCGAATCGAAAACTCGGGCGCGAAGACCAACACGGCCCAGGTCAGCGCGTCCGATCAATTCGATCCCGACAGCACTCCGGGCAACAACATTGAAGCCGAGGATGACCAGGACTCGGTCGTGATCACACCTCCGGTTGCCGACCTGTCGCTTGACAAACAAATCGACGTCGAACGACCGATCGTGGGCCAGACGATTCGCTACACCGTCACCGTCAACAACGACGGCCCAAGTAGCGCGACCGGCGTGGTCGTCGCCGACGAGCTGCCAGACGGCGTGACCTATGTTTCGTCATCGACCAACAACGGCAATTACAACCCATCGACGGGTCGCTGGACCATTGGCGCCATTCCAGCCAATTCTTCGGTCACGCTGTTCATTGACGCCAACGTCACCGCCACGGTGCCGACGGCGAATGATGCCGAAGTGTTTGCGGCCGATCAATTCGATCCCGATAGCACCCCAGGCAACGGCTCGACGAACGAAGACGACGATGACTCGGTGACCTTCACACCCGCAGTGGCCGACCTGTCGCTGACGAAGAATGTCGACAACGACACACCCAACGTTGGCCAGAACGTTACCTTCACCATCGTGGTCTCCAACGCTGGCCCCGACCCAGCAACCAATGTGACGATCCTCGATCAGTTGCCACAGGGACTCGACTTCGTTTCGTCTTCGCCAGAGGTCGGCAGTTACGATCGCAATACAGGTGTCTGGAACCTCGGCAACCTTGCCGTCAATGACACCGCAACGTTGACGCTGGTGGCTACGTCGACCACGCCAGAGGTGGTGTCGAACACAGCCCAGGTGCGCACCTCGGATCAACTCGATCCCGATTCGGCTCCCGGCAACAACGAACCCGACGAAGACGATCAGGACAGCGTGATCGTGGAAGGTCAACTCATCGATTTGGAACTGACCAAGAGCGTCGACAACGAACGCCCCAACGTCGGTGACGAAATCCGCTTCACGATTCGAGTTGACAATCAGGGCCCGTCAAACGCCACCGGCATCTCGGTGCGTGACCTGCTTCCCAGTGGACTGAACTTCCAATCCAGTAGCGCCAGCCAGGGCGGCTACAACGCAACCGATGGCATCTGGAACATCGGTGCCATCGGCGCCGACGGCTTCGCTTCGCTCGATTTGTTTGCAGTCGTCGACGAAATCCTCTCGGTTGAGAACATTGCAGAGGTGATCGCGGCCGATCAGCCCGATATCGATTCCACTCCTGACAATGGGATCGCTTCGGAAGACGACCAGGATTCCGTGAATGTGATCACACTCGTTTCCGACTTGTCGCTGACGAAGACCGCCAGCAATGATCGCCCCAACGTCGGCAAGGAAGTCACGTTCACGATTGATCTGCGCAACGATGGACCGGACCCCGCGACCAACATTCGCATCTTCGATCAGTTGCCCGATGGCGTTTCCTTTCTCGCCGCCATCCCAAGCACCGGCACCTACGACCCCCAATCCGGAATCTGGACGATCAATAGCCTGGCCGATCGAGCCAACGCGAGCCTGCAAATCGTTGCGATGGTGGACCGCATCGGCAAGATCACCAACACTGCCGAAGTGATCGCGGTCGACCAGGCCGATCCCGACTCGGCGCCGAACAACAACATCCCGAGCGAAGACGACCAGGATTCCACGACCATTGATCCGCCGGTCATCGACCTGTCACTTGCCAAAGCAGCCGACCCGCTTCGCCCCAGCGTTGGCGGCCAACTGACCTACGTGCTCCTGCTGCGCAACGACGGCCCGGACCGAGCCAGTGGGATCGTGGTCCAAGATACACTGCCCGATGGAGTGACGTTTGTCAGTGCAACGCCATCGGTGGGCCAGTTCGATCCATTGACTGGAAATTGGAGTGTCGCCTCGCTAGCCGCTGAAAGTTCGGCGACGTTGACGCTGCGTACCACGGTCGATGAGCCGGGCGAACCGGAAAACCGAGCGCAGGTGTTTGCTGCTGATCAATTCGATTCCGACAGCACCCCGGGGAACGATGACGGCATCGACGGAAATGGCAACGACGAAGATGATCAGGCTGCGGTCACCGTGATCACCGCCAGCTCTGACCTGTCGCTGGCTAAGTCGATCGACAACGACCGTCCCGGTGTCGGATCGAACGTCACCTTCACCATCCAAGTCGCGAACTCCGGCCCCGATGATGCCAAAAATGTCGTCGTCAAGGATCAGCTCCCGCCTGGCATGACCTTCGTGTCCTCCACCGCCACCGTCGGCAGTTACAACGCCGCGACGGAGCGATGGACCATTCCAACGATGGTCGTCGGCAAAATTGAAAAGCTCGAGATCGTGGCCCGAGTCAACCTCGTCGGCGAACGAACCAATACCGCAGAAATCGTTGAATCCAGCCAGTTTGATCCCGACAGCACGCCCGGCAACAACGTCGAGAGCGAAGACGATCAGGACAGCGTCACGTTCATTCCGGAACTGGTTGACCTGGCACTCGCCAAACTCGTTGACGACCCGTCACCCGATGTCGGCGACACCGTTCGCTTTTCCATTGTCATGGACAACGCCGGACCGTCGACGGCAACCGAGGTGGAAGTGACCGACAAGCTTCCCGCAGGATTGACGGTCGTGGGAATCAATGCAACGCAAGGTGTCTACGACCCGGCCTCCGGCATCTGGAACGTCGGATCGGTTCCCGTTGGCGACAATCCTCGCTTGGATATCGACGTCAGGGTCGATACCCCGAACCCACTGACGAATACTGCCGAAGTGACCTCCGTTCGTCAGCCTGATGCCGATTCGACGCCGGACAACGGCGATCCCAATGAAGATGATTTTGGACAGGCCACGATCACACCACGATTTGCCGATTTGGAATTGACCAAGTCCGTGAACATCACTTCACCCAATCAAGATGACGAGCTGCTGTTCACGATGGTCGTTTCCAACAAAGGACCGAATAACGCGACCAATGTAGTGGTACAAGATAATCTGCCAAACGGTCTCGAGTTTGTCCGTTCATCGTTGACCAGCGGCAGCTACAACCCAGTCACCGGCGTCTGGACCATCCCCACGGTGACAAACGGTTCGCAACAGTCGTTGCAGGTGGTTGCGGTCTTGAAATCAAAGGTCCCGATCACCAACGAAGCCGAGATCATCGCGTCGGACCAGTTTGACCCGGACAGCACACCCAACAATCAGAATCCGAACGAGGACGACATCGCGGATGTGACGGTGACGCCCAAGGTGATCGACATCTCCGTATCCGCTTCGGTGGATAAGGAAGAGCCGAGTCTGGGCGAAGTGGTTCAGATGAAGTTCCTCGTCACAAACGACGGCCCGGATGTTGCCACAGGAGTCCGTGCCAACGTGATCCTTCCCAATGGATTACGTTTCATTTCGGCGCAGCCTGGACGAGGTACCTTTGTCGCGGGCCTGTGGACAATCGGAAACCTTGCACCTGGAGAAACGGTCCAACTGACGATCACCGCCCGCGCCGAGACGCGTGGTACCAAGCGTGTCCCAATCGAAGTCATCGCCCATCAACAAGCCGACCGCGACAGCGATCCCGGCAACCATGTCGAGAGCGAGGATGATCAAACCACGCTCTTGGTTCGAGTGCCGCTTTACTCCAAGCGACTGTTCCTGGCGAGCTAAGCGACGACACGGGTAGCAACTCGATGGCGGGAACCCAAAAAACAGTGGTTCGTCGCGGGCAAACCATCTTGTTCGGGTCGCTTGTGATTGCAATCGCAGTCGCAACGTGGCGTTTTCGAGAACCGATGGTAGCCTGGCTTGAAGCGCGCAACCGGCGTCAAGCCGAAAGTGAGAGAGCGTATTTCGAACGCGTTGGACAGGCTTGCCTCGCCAACGAAGCGTCTGCAGCATTCAACGCGATCATGGCATGGATCGATCGAACCTCACCTTCTGATCAAGCGAATACGTTGGAGTCGTTTTCACGACAGGTTCATGACGCGGAACTAAAACATCAGCTCGATCAACTTCAGCGCACCGTGATCGGCCGCGACAAGAACTGGAACGGCCTACCACTTTGGAGCGCATTGAGTCGTGTCCGCCAGCGGGGTCAGATCAACCAACGAAGCCTTGCCCGCCGAAAAACGGTTCTTCCCGATCTCAACCCCGCAGACTCAGGTTAAGCTGCGTCTACGGATTTCTCGGTGACGACCTTTCCAGGAACTCCAAACGCCAATCGAAAAATCTCTGGTCGTCGCAGCCCGAGCGCGATCCAGACCACGACCCCGATGATGATCGGCACAATGAACGAATCACCAACACGAACATGCGTCGCGGTCGCGCCGCCGAGATACGCGGTCAGCAAGACTGCTCCGATAAAACTGGTTCGGGGGATTAGAAACGCAAGCGTGATCACGATCTCGACCACACCAATCTTTTCGATCACGTCAGCGGTATAGCCAAGATGGTCAAACATCTCCGCCTTCCCTTCAAACTCGCGAAACTTGCCCAGGCCGCTTCCCAGAATCAGAAACGCTGCCAACAGTCCGCTGAGTACCCAACCAACAATTTGAGATTTCGACATGATTGGCGTTCATCCTCTAACCGTGCGTTCCACTTGGGCCCAATCGATTCCGTCCGTTGCGAATCACAACCGAGTGGCGTTGATTTCGACCGAATAAGCGATCGAATTTTAACAGGATGAACAGGCTTGGCGGAAGGATTTGGCAGAATGATGTAGGGCAAAATGATAAGAGAAAGCCAATGAGACAACAGCCAGCAATCCAACGCGAACATCCTGCCCAACATCATCCTGCCCAACATCATCCTGCCCAACATCATCCTGCCAAAACCGGTCAGCGTCAGCTTCCGTCCACCGGCCGATTCTGCAACTGCCTTTCACGGAGCGATGCATCACGCGACTCTCGGTTTCCCAGTGGGATCACTTCAGCCGCAGCGTCTTTGGGAATGAAACCAGCGAGCTGCGACTTGACGGATGCGAACTTGGGATCCCGGGCAAGATTCGTACGCTCGGCCTGGTCACTGCGATGATCATACAATTCTTCTGCACCGTCGGCGTAACGAATGTATCGCCAATCGCGTGAGCGCACCGCATGATTCCCCTCGTAACTCGACGTGATCACTGGCGTCTCCCGTTTGGCCGCAGGGTCCGCAAGCTGCGGGACCAGGGTCGTCCCATCCAGCTGTTCATTGGTCGGCAATCCGCAGACCTCGACCAACGTTGGATAGATATCGAGCAGGCTGACTGCTTCGGCACAGCGATTTCCGGCAACGATTCCTGGCCCCGCCATGATCAGCGGAACCCTCGTCGATTCCTCCCAAAGCGTTCGTTTGGCCCAGTGCTGCTTCTCTCCCAGGTGAAACCCGTGGTCACTCCACAGCACGATGATCGTGTTGTCCCGATTGGGACTGCGATCCAAACCTGCCATCACCGTTCCAACGCAATGATCGACGAAGCTTGTGGATGCCAGATACGCTTGCACAAAGCCGGCCCACTGCCCGGCAGCAACGATCTGTTGGTGAGTCGGCGCCACCTGCGGCATCGATTTGAAATTGTTAGGAACGTCATCCAAATCGTATGGCGGTGCCGGTGGAAGAATGATCGATTCCTTATCGAACAACTCGAACCACTTCGGCGGAACGTACATCGGCACGTGAGGACGGTAGAAGCCGACGGATAGAAAGAAAGGCTTGTCGAATGTTTGTTGCAAGGTCTCGGCCGCAACTTCCGCCAGCTGAAAGTCAAACATCTCGTCGTCGCTTTCCGGGAACGCACCATAATCCCAAACCGGAGGCGTCCAGTGCATCGGCTTTCTTGGCTTGGGGCCCCCACGACCCTTGCTGAGCACACGATCAATGTCGTTGGCCAGGCGACCGACGAAGTCGTGATGCAACACTTTGCCACCGGTCAACGTCGTGTAACCGTGGCTCTTGAAGTAGCCGTGCATGGTTGGAACATGGTTCAGTCGCTCGATCGTGGTGTATTCGGGACCGAGCTCGTAACTTCCGTGAGTCGTCGCGTGCAGCCCGGAAATCACGCTAATTCGCGACGGCGAGCAGACCGGGACCACACAATGGGCATTGGTAAATGCCCGCCCCCGGGCTGCGAGCGCATCAATGTTTGGCGTCCTTGCTTGCGGATGACCTCCTAGATAACCGACCCAATCGTTGAGATCATCGATGCAGATCATCAACACATTAGGCGGACGATCACGTGCGGATTCAGCCGCAAACGCTGGTCTCGCGAAGGGCAGCAACAGCGAGGTGACGCCAATCAGAAGCCGGACAATTTTCATGAGTCGTCTCGTCGGTTGAGGCAGCCTGAAGCCGTGTTCTGCTTGAGAGGTTCGTGTATGTTTTCGATGAAGACTTGGAGGGGCTCCAAGAACATGAATCACTCTCCCATGGGCGAGTCGAATCCTACTTCGTCAAACTCTTGATGTAGCCAACCTCTTCTTCGCGGTAGGGCGTGCCATCGATGCGTAGGATTTCGTGGAACCAAACCGGTGGCTCGTCCGTGTAAGTCTTCTGCCAACTGTCCCAGGGATAATTCGTTTGCGTTTTTCCGGCGACGAAACCCCAGTTGAAAGCCGACACGTCCTGCTCTTTGAAATAGCCGAGGATCGGATCGAAGGTGCTGCCGTTGGGCCGCGCCATGTACTCGGTACAGATCTTGGGACGATTGAACCGAGCCAATTGTGCGATCCGATCTTTCGCAGCGTTCAGGTCATCGTAGGTGTGAAAGCTGATCACGTCCGACTGGTCGAATAACATTTTGTTGAACGGACCGATCTTGTCTTCACTCCAGTCGAAACGCCAAGGAGCCGCGGTCAGTGGCTGGCTCGGATCGGCGTCGCGTGCCCACTGAAACACCTTTTTCGTCAGCAGCATGGCCATCTCTGCCTTCTTCTGTGGTGACAACTCCTCGTTCGATCCGTTTTCGCCGTAGGAGTTTGCGTTGGGGTTGTCCGGCTCGTTGAAGACATCCCATGCATGCACACGCGGATCCGCCTTGAACCGTCCAATCACACCTTGGATGTAGGGCTTCAGCTCATCGTGTCGTTGCGGATCCTCGAGAATCTCTCGCCCAGGAGCCTGGACCCAGCCAGAGTTGTGAACGTGAGGTCGAGGCGCAGGCTGCGTTCCCAACTTCGGATACGGATGCCAGACTCCGTCCAACAGGACAAAGATGGTACCGATGCCGTGCTTGTCGGAAATCGTCAAGTACTGATCCATGCGTTTGAGAAAACCCTCTTGGTCTTGCTCCCAAGGCAGATTGTGCAAATAAACACGCATGGAATTGAGTCCGAGCTCCTTCGCCCAGCCAAGCTCGCGATCGATCGTCTCGGGGTCAAACGTCTCGGCCTGCCACATCTCCAATTGATTGATCGCACTGCTGGGATTGAAGTTACAGCCCACGAGCCAGCCGGTCCTCTTGTGCCACTGGCTGGCTTGCTGCTCGGTCCAGCGATCACGGGCGTTGGCGGTCAAGATCGATGAAACAATCAGCATCAAGGCAATCAGACTTCGGCGCATCATCATTCAACTTTCCAAACAGAGAGGACTCGATTGGCATGGAGCTCGGATCGGCAGCCCCACCGAGCTGGCGGAGATGTAGCCGAGCAAGGCCGGCGCGGCATTTCCGATTCCCGACTTGTCGTTAGGATAACCGATGCCGGGACACGCTCGTGACGTCGTAGACCGGCATTTTCGCCAGCAGACTGTCCCACAGCACCTCCTTGCCCTACGATTCATCTGGATGAAGACGGTCTCGAGCGAACCAAGCCTGCATAGGTGTGATTGACGAATGTTTAGACGACTCCAAGTATGGACACTGTGCCTGTTGGTGGCAGGCGTCACTTGCGCGGACGAACCGTCGGCGGAATTCTTACTGAGGCCGGAAGTCGCCGCGAAAGAACTGTCGGCGGTCCTTCGGGATGAACTGATCGGCAGGAGCGGTGAGACCGTCGGCGAACTGATACCACAGGATCTTTGGAACGCCCCCGATGCATCCGCGTCGTCCGTGATCCTCGTTCCAGGATTGTTTGCCAGCGATGACTCGATGCTGCATATTCGCAACGAATTGAGTCGGAACCAGATTGCCACGGCGACCTTTCGCTACGCCGATCAATTACCGATGGAACAAGTCGCAAATAGCTTGACGCAGATCCTCGATCGACTGCAGCGAGACCAGCCGCAACGATCGATCTGCTTGGTCACGCATTCGCTCGGGGGCATTCTCGCCCGGACGGCAATCGAGTCGGACGCCGATTCACGCCGCGGCGTCCGACGGTTGATCATGATCGCACCACCAAATCAGGGCACGGCATTAGCCAATCTGAACGCGTCGGAATTTAGCGACTGCATCGAAGCCCTTGGTGGCCAACGGGTTGACCTGAGCATCATCAATGAGGCGGTCCACGGTTTCATCGGCGATGCGAAAGTGTCATTGCAACCTGGTTCCGCGTTGCTTACGAAACTGAACGTTCGCCCACGCGCCGCAGGCGTTGAATATACGATCATCGCTGGTACTGGCGGGCCCATACATCGTGAGTGGATCGAGCTGCCTCTGTTGGTTTCGGATCTGCTGCTTGGGAGCAATCCGGAACAGCAGAAGGCGATGGCCCCACTGCGACAGCTGGTCGCGACCGATGAGTGGACGTATGGATTTGGCGATGGCGTTGTCTCGCTCAAGTCGGCTCGGCTGCAAAACGTCGGCGACTTCGCTTCCTTCCCGTTTGGCCACAACGATTTTGGATCGGAGTCGTTGACTGCGGAACGTCGTCAAGCTGTGGATCAGGCGGTTGGCCTGATCGTACGGCGAGTCAAGCAGGCCGACGACTAAGCTCATTCTATGATCTCATCCTGGCGCAAAACGACATTGCTCGGAGACACTTGAAGTTGTTTGATTCCACTATGAAATTTATCGTCTTCACAGCGCTGTTGTTCACAGCGTCGACCTCTCTCGCTCAAACCACATTGCCGTATGTCCCGGCTCCGCCAGACAACCCGCTCAAGGGTTTGGTTCCCTATGCGAGACCGACACCCAATCGCTTTCCCCACAGCATGGAATTCGATTACCTGCCGCTGAGCGATTTGATGAAAGGGCCGGAGACGTTTGACTGGCAGCCGATGGAAAACCTGCTCAACGACATCGGATCGCGACGGCATCAGACCGTATTTCGAATCTGGATGGAGTATCCGGGACACCGCGATGGAATCCCAAAGTTTCTCGAAGATGCCGGAGTCAAGGTCACCGAGTGGCTGAACACGAACACCGCCCCGTTTCCACCCACGAAAGTCCGTACGCCCGATTACGAAGACCCGCGACTGCGAGCCGCCCTGGAGACCTTCATCGCAGAGCTCGGTAGAAAGTATGACGGCGATCCTCGTATCGGATACATCACCGCTGGCCTGCTCGGCACATGGGGTGAATGGCACACTTATCCGAAAGACGAACTCATGGCCAGCAAGCAGGTCCAGGTCGAGGTCATGGACGCATTTGAAAAGGCGTTTCGCAAGACGCCTGTACTGCTGCGATATCCAGCCGGCGACAGTGCCTGGGCCCACGCGCCGAATCATCGGCGGCGACTGGGGTACCACGACGATTCGTTCGCGTGGGCGACGCTGGACACCGGCCGAAGCGAGGACAGTTGGTTCTTTGTGCCAGCTTTGAAAGCGGCCGGGCCCCTGGCCCTGAGCAAGTGGAAAACCAGTCCGATTGGCGGGGAAATCCGTCCGGAACTTTGGGGACAGATCTTCGACGAACAACCTGAACATGCGATGGCGCAAGACTTTGCCGAATGTGTCCGCCAAACGCATGTCACCTGGCTGATGGACACCGGCATGTTCCAGAAGAAGCAATCGAAGTCTCGTATCGAGAATGCGATCAAGCAAGTCCAGAAAATGGGTTACGAATTCCACATCGCTTCTTGGGAAACGAAGACCTCCGATACCGGAGAGGTGACCATCACGGTGCAGGTCCGCAATACCGGAGTCGCTCCGTTCTATCACGATTGGAAGGTTGAATTGGTTGCGATCGACCGCCAGGAATTGCTCCACGCCATTCCAGTCGACTGGACCGTGTCGGGGCTCCTTCCCGATGACGATCCCCGTATTTGGACGGTCCAAATCGCCAAAGACCACCTGCCGCCTTCAGCGACACGCTTTGCCCTGCGGGTTGCCAATCCAATGCGCAATGGAATTCCGCTGCGCTTCGCAAATAAATACGGCGATCGGCAGCGCGAAGGCTGGCTGGAACTGCCTTAGCTGGAAAGCGACAACCTCGGCAGTCGCCGGAGACGCCCATACAAGCACGACGCGCAAGCGAGTGAGTAAGCGAGTGAGTAAGCGAGTGAGTAAGTGAGTAAGTGAGTAAGTGAGTAGGTGAGTAGGGGAGTAGGGGAGTAGGGGAGTAGGGGAGTGCGAGAGATCAGGGACACACTCGCCTGCGCGTTTTGATGTTGCGCTTCTTGATTTCGGGGCAACGCCCCGTCCGTTTGCCTAGCCCAGCCCAACGGGCTTGTCTTTACCCACGTTTGAATTCCATCATCGAGTGGAACTCGCGTGAATTGACCGCGAAGCGGTCGCAGATGGTAAGCCGTAGGTCGCGCTAGCAGCACCTACGGAAACTTGTGGAATTTCAATTCCAAGCGACCCCGAAGGCGGTCGCAGATCCGTCTGCGACCGCCTTCGGGGTCGGTTTCTGTTGCGAATTCAGCATTCCGTGGGTGCTGCTAGCGCGACCCACGGCTACCCTCCGTGATACCTTCGGCATCAAAAGAATGTGGGTAAAGACAAGCCCAACGGGCTGGGTACCCTTTTCCACCGCGAATTGCAGGGCCAACGGCCCGGCCGTTTGTTGCTTCGATTCGCAAATGGCCGGACCTTCGGCCCTCAAGGAGCAATCTCGCCAAAACACTCAGCCCAAAGGGCTGGGTTAGGTAAATGGCTGGGCCTTCGGCCCGAAATCAAGCAAACAGCGCAACCTCAAAACTGGCGCGTCGTGCTTGTGCTTATCTGGCTCTCGCCTCAAGACCCTTCCATTGTGGTTGAAGCAGTAGCTCAAGACGCAAGCGTTTTGTAATCGTTTCGCTCATTCGCTGCGTCTCCGCCTAGCGGCTCGACGGTGAAGCCCAAGACGAGGCAAGCCAGGTCGCTACCAGAGCGGTTGCCTTGTCGATTCGAGTACGGCTCGCCAGAGGGCGCCGCAAACATCAACGTTTTTCCTCTCGCGAACAACGCAGGGGATCGGGACGTTGACGAAGCTGCCGTGCAGCATCCCGACCATCATGCCTGTCTTTCCTGCCATCGCGGCGTGCACGGCGAGTCGCCCCATTTGGTTGCAAAGCACACGGTCGAAGACGTTCGCTGGGACGCTACGAATGAAGTAGCTCGGATCAAAATACTTGAGTGCCACAGGCAGCGAACGCTCGGCAAAGTAAGCCTTGATTCGATGTTGTAAGAACTCGCCGATGTCCTGGAGCATTCGGTTCCCGGAGGCGTCGAGGCATTCTTCCGAGCGGTCGAAGAGATGCTGGCCGGCACCCTCGGCAACGACGATCACAGCATGGGACCGTCTTCGCATTCGTCGCTCCAAGGCGGCCAAGAACCCACCATCACCCTCGAGCGGAAAGGGAATCTCCGGGATCAGCGTGAAGTCAACCTCTTGGCTGACCACCGACGCGCCCGCAGCAATGGAACCGGAATACCGCCCCATCAGCTTGACCAAGCCAATGCCGTTGACCGCGTCGCGTGCTTCCACGTGCGCACAGCGAATGATTTCCGCAGCCTTTTCCAAAGCGGTCGCGTAACCGAAGGACTGGCCGACAAAAGGAATGTCATTGTCAATGGTTTTGGGAATGCCCACGATCGCAGTCGGCGTCTTGCGGCGAGCTAGCTCTTCATGCAAATCGTTCGCACCGCGCTGCGTTCCATCACCGCCGACGCAGAACAGGATGTCAATGTTCTGGGACTTCAAGAAGTCAGCCATCACCTGCGGGGATTGGGGACCACGCGAACTCCCCAGCACGGTGCCTCCCAGTTTGTCGATCGATTCCACGAACTCAGGCGTCATTTCGATCGGATGCAGCCCGGACGTTGGATTCAAGCCGAGATAACCATTCCGGATTCCCAATACCCGCCGAACTCCGTAATTCTCCTGTTAGTTCCTCGTAGACCGATCGAATCACGTTGTTGAGCCCCGGCGATAAGCCGCCGCACGTGACCAAGGCTGCCGTCGTTTGAGGCGGAGCGAAAAAAATCCGTCGTCGTGGCCCCGCTTCCTCCAAAACCAACTCGCCGGATTGGCTGGCAGAATCCTCGCCAACGCGAAGGTCCATGCGAATCCGCTGCTCATCGGCAAGAAAGTGCGCGTCTCCCGGATGACTTGGCGAATCAAAGTCGAGTGGTGTCTCGTATCGACACGCGCCGAGCGATGGGACGAACAAATTCGCTTGCGTGAGCATGAACTAGGTTTCTACCGTAAATCGTGTGCCTTCGAACAGTCAAACCGAGAGACCGATGGAACCGGCAGCGTAGACTATCACGGGCCCCGAAGGGAAGAAACGAGTGCATCGTCAAATCTAAGAATGGGGGTGCCGTCGATCGGCGAAAAGGGGTCAGACACCAAAAATGCGAAGCACCCTTCGGGCCGTTCCGGTTTTTGGTGTCTGACCCCTTTTCGCCAATCGCATTCTTGGCGCCTGACCCCTTTTCGCCAGCCGATGGGGCGACAGGTACGGCTCATGTCTTTCCTAAATCAAGAATTCGCGCCGTCTCAACCGGGTCATGAGTCTCTTCCAGTGTCTTCAGGGAGGACTCAATGCGGCGGCGGAACTCTTCTACCGATTCCGATTCGCGTGGTCGGAGCGGTTCGTCGAAATAGGCCTGAATTCGACAGAACGGCTGAGGGATCTGCATGCGGTCCCATGTGCCTCGAAGAATCCAGCGACGGGACGGGACAGCAACCACGTTGAGCACCGCTGCGCCCGATTCCATTGACAGCACGGCGATGCCCTTACGAATGCGACCGCGCGGTCCCCTCGGTCCATCGACAGCTAAAAGAGCAGGCGAACCACTACGGACGTGCGAGATCAGTTCGTTGAGCGCCGATCGACCGCCCTTGTCGTCGCGTTGAGTTCGGCTCGAACCACGAATCGGCTTGATACCCAACATCCAGAATCCCGGGATCAGCAACTGACCATCGCCGGATTGCGACACCATCGCAGCGGTGCCCGGCTCTCGTTTGATGCCAGCCGAAAGCTGATGCGCGTGGAGAATCGAATAGACGTACGGTTCGGAATCAGCCTTCAGACGAGCTCTGGGATCGTTATGAACCGTAACACGGCAGGTCACACGGAGCAGCAACATGACCAGGCCCAACATCCATGATTGCGCCACAAGAATCGGCCGCATGTTCGTTTCCACGTCATGACTGGTAGATGGTTTGACTCAAGCTCAAACCATGATAGCGAATGGATCAAAAAAAAGCGTGGCCACATTCACAGCACTTTTGCCGTACATGTAACGTCACATGACACTTCGGGCACTCTTTTTTGTTCCATGACGATGGGCTCGCCTCGCTGGCTACAAGCTTCTTTGCACTAGCCATTTCTTCAATGCGAGCAGCGTCCGCCTGAATGGTCGCGCACTGAGGATGAATTCCCTCACGCGAGTAAGACTGCTTCTTGCAGACAGGGCAGGTCTTGTTTTCCTTTGGAATTAGAATCGGTTCCGGCTTCTTCTCACTCATGGGGGTACCCGTAGTAGATTTCGATTCGATCCGATTCATGCCTCGCCGCCAATATCGAGCGTGAACGCTCGTTGTAACAATCGCGTCTCGTGTCCACGAATCGCCAGGAGTGACCGAACCCAGATGTCGATATCACCACTGTCTTTCGTTTCAATCGTTGCGGAGGGCGATTCCCGCTTCACGTGATCGTGCAACTCCTGAAGCGCCGAGTAGCACCAAATGTTCGCACCGTGAAGCGATTCGATTTGGCGATGCCACGTCGGACGAATCCGAAGGACTTCCGCCAGGTAACCCTCTCGACACGCGAGCTCCAAATGCCGCGGCAGACTGACGAGCAATTGATCCAGGATCATCAAGAGGGTTTGCCGCGTTTGCGCGGTCGACGGCCGACCAAGCAGACATCGAAGATCATCAATCAGCTCCGTTTCGAGGCTCTGACACGCATGCATGGATGCGTCGTCGAATTCGATTCCGTTTGCCATTTCTGATCCTCGTGCCTGCCGACGATCGGCTCAAAAAACTCTTCGCCGTCCAGCTAGGGCAAGCCGCCGTTGGACGGCAATGGAAGCTCTCGACGCTTTCGAATCGAGAGCACGCGCATCGTCAAGATTCGCTAGTTATCGAGGAGCTGAACGTTCTCAGCGCGTGGTCCTTTGGGGCCCTTGCCGACGTTGTAGCTGACCCGCTGTCCCTCACGAAGTTGTTCGAAACTCACGCCTTCGACAGCCGAGCTGTGAAAGAACATATCCTTGCTCGATCCGTCGCTGATGAAACCAAATCCCTTGTCCGTGATTCGTTTGATCGTGCCTTCCATCTTTTTCTCCAATCAGTCTTTTCAATACCAAGTATTGCAGTCGGGACCGCGTGAAACGCTCGCGCGGTACCGAGCTTGCATGTATGTTTGAGTGAGTCGTTAAGTTGTGTTGTATTCCGGGCTCGACAATTCGAGTCAGCTCGATTCGCCATCGACCGAAGGATCAGGCTCGGATTCTGTTTCAGCCACGTCCGCCTGCTGGGAGGGACCTGGAAACTGTGGCAGGGCCAGCTTGCTTGCGTTGCTCGCGACGCTCACGCTTCAGCACAGCCTTTTCACGCTTTTCCATTTCGCGACGTCGTTTGGCGATAGTATTTTGGTTCTTTGCGATGGTTGATCCTCCAAAAATTTCGGACAGCCAGGTGTCTTCAATTACATTCCTAAGAAGCGATTTCTGCGATTCGATCCACCCTCTGAGATGGCGCGTTGGGGCGAATGTGCGTCGGCCCAATCCTGGCTCGAGGCGAGCGGAAAGAGGCAAACGTCACGGTGCGACCCGACCCGGGTAGAACTCTGGACAAACAAGAAACCGCAGAATTCGATGCGTTTTGCAAGAACGCAGTGCGGCGTTCCAGAGCGATCAACGCGACCGATGGGTGGCAGCAAACTGAGGCGAAAATGCCTCCTCAGATCGATCGGACAAATCGAGAGCCGTCTCGAATTTCCCGTCCTTCTGGTGGGACAACGCCTGAAATTCGCGTCGCTCGTTTCATCCCACCCTCTCAAATGCGGTTTACCTGAGCCCAACCGCATGAAGAAGAGGCTACGGCATTTCGCCAAAGATTGCCATCCCTGAATCTGCGAAATGAGAAGATTTGGCCGCAATTCTCGGGCGAAACTTTGTCCAAACTCCGGCCCTCAAAACGGCATCAATTAGGGAAAGTTGCGAGAAGCGAGGCGCGAGAAGCGAGAGATTCGCCCCTCGCCCCTCGCCCCTCGCCCCTCGCCCCTCGCCCCTCGCCCCTCGCCCCTCGCCCCTCGCCACTCGCCCCTCGCCCCTCGGCCCTCGCCACTCGCCACTCGCCACTCGCCACTCGCCACTGCCACTGCCCCACTGCCCCACTGCCCCACTGCCCCTCGCCACTCTCTTCCGTGAAACCCGTAAAACGAACGATTGCCGTCCGGTTCGCGCCGCTGCGGCTGTTAATCTTTGCCGATCTTGATGAATGCAACTGTCCTGAGTGAACTGACTCCTGTAACACGTGGATTTGGTGCGCGGATCGTAGCGACGGGGGGCCGATGCTGAATTTGTATCTCTCCTTCAGGCATCGCTATGATCCGATTTACCATCACGCCGATTGCTCGTGGTTGCCGGCAAGCAGTTATGGTTGCGTTCTTGGCCGGCTTGTTGGCGGCGGATGCACGTGCGGCTGACATTCCCGTGACCACAACGGCCGACTCTGGTGCCGGCTCGTTGCGGCAAGCCCTTACCCAAGCGCAATCTGGCGACCGCATTGTCTTCAACATACCCGGGACGCCCACGATCCCATTGCTGAGCGACCTGCCACCGGTTTCTACCGACATTTCGTTTGCGAACCAGAATGCGATCGACGTGACGATCGATCGCAACGGTTTCGGGCCGTTGAGCTTCACCGGCTCTCAAGCCAATCCAATCATTCTGGTCATCAACACATCGGGTAGTCCGTCGCCAGATGCCGATATTGTTGCTTCGGCAGCGACCACGGTGTTCGGCTCGGGCGCCGTCAGTGGCAACCTGGAGATCGCTGGAGCCTTATCGCCGGGAGCCAGTCCAGCAGCCGGTAACGTTGGTACGTTTGACGTGACGGGAAACCTGGATGTCTCATCGGCGGAGGTCCAAGTGGACCTCTCCACCAACGGTGGTTCACCGTCCAGCGACTTGATTGTCGTTGACGGGATTGCGACAGTGACCGACGCGACGTTGGTACCAAGTTTCGTCGGCGATCAGTTCGAAATCGGCCAGCAATTCCTCGTCTTGGACTCGACGAATCCAATTGTCGGTAGCTTCGCGAATCAGGCCGACGCTTTCCAACTCCCGAACAATCCGTTTTTGGAAGCCGTTCAGGACACCTCTTTGAGCGACGACGATTTCGGTTTCCTGATCATGGACAACGGCCTGCCTTTCACGTCAGTCGTGTCGGGGTGTAACCAGACTTCGGCCGCAGGACTGCTAGACCAATTGCATGCCAGCGCAACGCCTCCGACGTCGGTCCTGGCTTTGCGAAACGGTACGACGAACGATGTGCTGTTGGCTGTCAATCAGCTTTCAGGTTCCATCTATCCATCGCTGATCGGAGCCGAGATCAACCACGTGCAAATGGGCGTGGAATCGGCTCGCAACATGATGGTGCGGCAGATTCTCTCCTGCCGTGTCGGACTGGTTCCCTGGATCCGTGGGTACGGCATCAGCGGCGAAGTCGATGCGGACCAATGCCAGACGGTGGGATATCGGCACGAGGTCGGAGGCATTGAACTGGGATGTGGCGTTGGCAGCACCTACGGACTGCACGCTCAGATCTTCTCGCACCTGGCTTTCGGTCAACTGAAGACCCGGGGCGTCGACCAAAAGGCAAACATCAATTCGTATCGACTTGGCGGATCGCTGGCCTACGTGTTTGACAATGTTTACGTGCTTGCCGCCGGCGGCGGGGGCGTACAGAACTACGACGTACGCCGCTCACTCAGCGCCTTCGAGGGCTCCAGCCAGGCGAGCAGCTCGTTCGATGGATCGACCCGCTTCGGATACGGTGAGATCGCGTATGCGAAGACGTTTTCGCCTTACATGGCCATGCATTACACGCAAGTCGAATTGGATTCGATCACCGAATCGGGCGACCCGTATTATGCCTTGCGTAACAACGGCGGCGTCGGTGACTCACTACGCGGAATCCTCGGCGTCGCCTATCAGAAATCGGGATGCACGTCATGCGGCCCGGCAACCACGCGATTGCGATTTGGCTGGTTGCATGAGTACCTGGATGAATCGGAAACCTTTGTCTCTCAAATTCCGGTTAACAGCACGCCAGTCGGACCGCTTGTCGACCAAGGCGTCTCGGCCGGCCGGGACTGGGGCTTCGCACGTGTTCAAGTGGACTTAGGAACGGTACTCAACGGTGACCTCTCGATCGCCTACGAAGGCCAGTACAACACCCGTTCCTCTTTCAATTGGCTGCTGGTCGGCTGGACCTACTAAGGCGGCCGGGATAAAGGGGTCAGGAGTCAATTGTGCGAAGCACCCTTCGGGCCGCTGGTGGCAATTGACTCCTGACCCCTTTATCCCCTGACCGCCTGGTATGTTCCCTCTCCGATTCAAAACTCCCACCGATGCAGCACCTGTCCGCCACCGGTCGTCAACGTCACGTTGGAGATCCGTAGTTGGCCCGCGCCCGTGGACGGATCGATGCGGATCGCAGCGACAGGATTCTCGGGGGACCATTCGACGCGATACGGATGAGGTTTGCCATCGTGCTGGACGTCAAACGCTTTGCTTCGACCGCGAAAGAAAGCGGGGGCAACGCCTTGCTCCTGCCAGAAAACCTGTCCGCTCCCTTTGGAATTGGAAGTCATCGTGAAGTTCAGCACCATTGATTTGCCGGAGACAGGTTCCGGCAGCGTGTAACTGACATGCGGATCTCCGCCCTGACTTGAAACAACGATCGCATCTCCATCGATCGCGAGCGTACACGTACCCGCTGGTTGCCAGCCTGCGACGGGGCTTGCGGGCTGTTTACGCTTCGGCGGAGTTGCCTGACTACTTCCTTTGAGATTCGCCTTTCCCTCCAGCTCCGGGCGGTATTTGGCAGGGTCGAAATTCTGGTTTGGCAGGGGAACCACTGCATCGGTCGCGATCAAGAATTGTTCGATCTTCGCATCCAGTTCCTGCACTCGATCTGGCAAAGTCGAAGCCAGATCGTTTTGCTCGCCTAAATCTTCCGCGAGATGAAACAGCTTGTAACGGTGTTTGCCCTCGTCGCCGCCGTAGAAAATGCGGATCAGTTTCCAGTCGCCAGCATGAACGCTAACCGACGGCGGCAACCAATCGGGAACGCCTGGTGCATGCGGAAAGTAGGTGAAGATTCCGTCGCGATCGAGCGTCTTGCCTTGAAGCGCCGGAACGATGCTGATTCCGTCAAAGAACTGGTCGGGTTGCGGCTTGATATCGAGTAGCTCCAGCAACGTCGGATAGTAGTCGCTGCTCTGTATGATCTCATCGCTGCGCGAGCCAGCCTGTACTTTGCCGGGGTAAGCGACAATCGCTGGTCCGCGCACGCCACCTTCGTACATCGTCGCCTTTCCACCTCGCAGCGGTGCATTGCTTGTCGCGGACGTGCCATCGACTTCGTTGTACATGTTACCGCCATTGTCGGACGCAAAGATGATGATCGTGTTGTCCGCGATCCCCAATCGATCCATCGTGTCGAGTAGAGTGCCAACCGCATCATCCATACTTTCGATCATCGCCGCGTAGGTGGGACTGCGCTGCGGATCGTCGGAATCAACGCGTTCCCGATATTCATCGATCAGCGCCCGCTTGGCATCGAACGGAGCATGAACACTGAACATCCAGTAGTTCAAGAAGAACGGCTCGCGTTGGTGCTGCTCCAGAAAGGCGACGGCTTCCTTGGCCATCCGATCTTCCAGGTGTTGATCGGGGACGTCGGGGTCCGGATCAAAATCTTTGAACTTCCAAGGTGCCACGTAGCTGCCAGCAGGCCCTGGACCGGCGTGATGAGGAACATCGACGTCGAATCCATGTTCCAGCGGCGAATAGGGCTCCGGCCCGAGATGCCATTTTCCGAAGTGGCCGGTGGCGTAACCGTTGTCCCTGAACATTTCGGCGAGCGTGTAGTAGTCGGTGTTGAGCCGCGACACGGAACTCGGAATCGTCGCTTTCTGGTTCGGCGATCCGCTCGGCGCGACCGTTGCCTTCAGCGTGACGACCGGTAAGTGACAATTCGGGGAGGTGATCCCGATCCGCGCCGGGCTGAGACCTGTCATCACGCTGGCTCGCGTAGGAGAACACAGCGGGCTCGCCGAATAGGCATGCGTGAAGGTCATTCCACGCGCGGCGAGTCGTTCCAGGTTCGGCGTGCGATAGAACTTGGTCGTGCCAAACAGCGTCGTGTCACTCCAACCGAGATCGTCGGCCAGAATCAACACCACGTTTGGTTTTGCATCTGCCGCAGAACAAGCGACCGGCTGCATCGCCGCAAATGTAGCCGCGACCAATGCGGCGGCCGCTAGCAAATCCACGCTGATCAAGCGCATCGATGCAATTCGCTTCGAGAAAAACCACATGAGCCAATCCAATCAGAGGACGAGAACCAGCCAAATGCCGCCACTGCAGCCGATCATGATCATACACACGCCGCTTGGCCGACACCGCTTCTCGCCAGCTCGTCGGCTCTCATTTTTCCTGCCCGCCCCCAAATTCCTGTCCCCAATTTTCCCCCGATACCGCCCGCCTTCGCGAGCTCGATTTGCCACGATGACTGCCGCGGGTGGGAAAAGCTTGAACCACATTTGAAAATGCGTGATAACAGGGGGAATCCAGCAGGCAACGACCGGGAGACTTATCGATGCGGCATGTGAATCAATCGTCGGTTCTATCGTTTTTGGGCGTTGCTTCGGCTGTGCTGCTGATGCCTACCTCTGCCAGCGCCCAGTTAAGCGCACACAAGTCCCGCCAAGGGTTCACGGGCCAGCAGTTGTTCGAGCACGAGTGGAAATGGGTCGAACCCAAGCCCATGCCGACGAATTCAGTGGCAACCAGGCGGGTTCGGAGTCGAGATCCGAACGTCGCCAATCTTGGCAACGGTATTTTTGGTGACGGCCTTGGTCCGTTGCACAACGCCACCTCCTGTGCCCAGTGCCATGTCGCCGGTGGCAGTTCGGGTATCGAACACAACGTAACCATGATCACGGTGGACCCGAGGTCCCCGGCCTTGAAAAACCTCAGCGAAGGCAACACCGACTTGCTGGAATTGTTTCCCGGCCTGTTGGGACCAAGGGGCGCACTGAACTTCAGCATGGTGGTTCATGACCACTCAACGCGCGACGGCTATGCCGAAATCCGAAACCAATTGGTGAACTATGTGCCTGGCGGCGTGGAGGATGCATGGTTCACTCCCGCCAAACGCGAAAGCGCTGCGATTGCGAAAACGCCGGTGGTTGCCGGCCGGCACGGGACCGTCGATTTTTATCTCAGTCAACGCAATTCACCCGCCCTGTTTGGACTCGGCGTCATCGACAGAATGAATGACCATCGCATTCGTCATTTCGCCAAGCAGCAAGCGGCCAAGTCGAATGGCGAGATCACCGGCCGATTCGTTGGCAAATTTGGCTGGCGCGGCCAGATCAATTCGCTTTCGGAATTTGTCTCGCAAGCCTGCGCCGGCGAACTCGGACTCAACCAGATCTCGAATGTTCGTGACCCTCGTGGTGCTGCTCCGATCGTCACGGGGTTACCTTCGCAAGCAGGAGATCCAGCCGACTTTTCGTATGCGAACCTCGGAGCCGATATCGATCACAACGAAATGAGAGAACTCGTGGGTTTCGTTTCGTCGCTACCACGTCCTTCCGAATACCCGTCCGGCGATTACGATCACGATGACGTCATCCAGGGCGAACAAATCTTTGGCTCGATAGGATGCGCCAGTTGTCATGCCCCCGACTTGAGCCATGTCTCGGGAATCTTCAGCGATTTACTCGTTCACGACATGGGAGCGGAACTACAGTCACCAGATCCAGCACCCGTTGGCGAAGTCGCTCAGCCAATCCAACGGTTTACCCCACCTGTCTTCAAAGTGTTCGGCCCTGGTGGGACCAACGCGAGTCTTTCGTCTGCTCCAGCCTACTACGGTTCAGGCACGCCATCTCAAGGACTTCCCATCCCATACCCACTGGCACGTCCCGAGGAGCCCCGCTTTCCACGTGGCGATGCGTCCGCGACGGGTGAGGTTCCAGGCTTCGATCTGACCTGGGACGCGTTTCAACGCGAGTGGAAGACGCCACCGCTGTGGGGCGTTGCCGATACCGCGCCTTATCTACATGACGGTCGCGCTGCGACGCTCGAAGAAGCAATTCTCTGGCATGGCGGGGAAGCAAGCTCCTCCCGCCAAAGATTTGCCGACCTATCGGAGCCGGAGCAAACCTTAGTGATTGCTTTCCTGTCTTCTCTTCGCGCACCAGAAATGGCTTCGGCAGCGGTCAACCTGACGGCTGCGCCGACGCCTTGAGCCACGGATCGACGACGGTGACCAGGCACGAACAGGCTCGCGCACTCGCGTAAATGTCTGGCGTGTCAGCCTCGAAGCAACCAACAAAACAAAGCCGATCTCTCGCGTGCAACGCGCGATTGTCTGGATTCTTCAACGCGAAATCGGCTTCGCGACGATGGACACGCTCCCAGTGAACGCGCATCATGGAGGTTTGCGGCTCAACTAAGTTCAGCGTTTGATTCCTGGCGGGAGGAAATCATGCTACGTTCGCCTCTTTGTTTACTGGCTCTTGTGATCTCGATCACGACGATGGCAGCGGTTGCTTCCGCCGATGACGCAAAGGACGAAGCGATCAAGCAGGACCGCCAACAGATCAAAGGGACTTGGCAGATTGTTGGGCTTGAAATCAACGGCACCAAGGCAAAAGACGAGGATGTCAAGAAACTGACGGTGGTCAACGGATCCGACGGGACCTGGACACTCTTCTCCGAGGGGAAGGAGATCGGCAGGGGGACCAGCCAGTTCGACCCGACGCAAAAGCCCAAGACGATCGATTTCACGCAGACCGAAGGCGAAGGCAAAGGAAGTCACTTTCTCGGAATCTATCAACTCGGCGACAAGGCGCGAAAGATGTGCTTTGCTCCTCCAGGAAAGCAGCGGCCCGGCGACTTTGTTTCGACACCCGGCAGTGACATCATTCTGGTCAGATTCGAGCGGAAATCGAACGAGTAGCATGAACCCAGAATTTCTCCGTGAGGCGATCCGACTTTCGATCGAAAAAATGTTGGGGAATGAGGGTGGCCCATTCGGAGCGGTGATCGTGCGACATGGCGAAATCATCGGCCGCGGATGGAATCAGGTTACGTCGACTAACGATCCCACTGCCCATGCTGAGATCGTTGCGATCCGTGACGCCTGCTCACACTTGAAATCACATTCATTGGAGGATTGTGAAATCTACTGCAGCTGCGAACCGTGCCCGATGTGCTTGTCCGCCATTCATTGGTCGCGTTTAGGCCACATCTACTTCGGCGCAACCTCGAACGATGCGACAGCCGCTGGTTTCGATGACCAGCATTTTTATCGCGAGCTCGTCAAGCCAGCGGACGAACGCTCCATCCCGATGCGGCAAGCCCTTCGTGACGAAGCTTGCCAAGCTTTTCAAGCGTGGCTCCAGAAAGAAGATCGGATTCGATACTGAGTCGGCGCCGATTCACTCGAATTCGTTTTGATCACCCATCGACCGAATCCCGTGGCCTGACTGCACGTCGACGAGATGTTGGCCCAAGCGAGGAAATTGGTGACGACTGAGCGGCAAGAACGCTTCGCATTCATGAAAATAGACATGATGCGTGATTTCCAGCATCTCGCGACGTGATCGAGATTTCGTTGAAGGAGTTCTTCTCGCGTTCCCGTCCACGGCCTCGTCGAGATGTCGTCGTGCCACATTGCACGATCACGATCCCATGGTCGCGGTGGTTGCCTGGATAGAAATCGAGTGAGTTACCGATGTAAGCTCGATGCAAGTGGCCGCCCAACAGTAACTCGACTCCCAGGTCGACAAAACGATTGATCGCCCGCTTGGCTTTCGGCATCGTTTGATCGCGTTCGTAATCCGGAGCGGGAGCGAAGTGGTGGTGGGCCACCACGATGCGTGCCAAGCCATCGGGAACATTGGCGAAGGCTTGCTCGCAGAAATCAAGTTGGCCCGGCTTGATCCGGCCGTTGCTGATCGCCGATCGAGGCGAAGTCGAGTCCAATCCCACCAGTACGGCTTCGTCCAATCGGAGCACGGAATCGAGCTCCGGTGAGATGTATTGCTTGTAGAGCCCAAGCGGATCGGTCCATCGCTCGCGGACCCGGTAGAGCGGCACGTCGTGATTCCCCGGCACGACCATTTTGGGACAGTCCGGAAGACGGCTGAGGAATTGCGCAGCAGCGGCAAACTGTTTCGGTTTGCGCGCTGTGTGAAATCGCCGCTGACCACAATCGCGTCTGGACACAGATGGGGAGCGATCTTGATCACCGACTCGGCGACCTCGGGCATGAAGGGGGGACCAAAATGCAAGTCAGAGAGATGAAGGAGCTTCATTTCCTTCTCTTTGCGGTATGTGATTTGCACAAATCAGGGAGTCATTTGGATCTTGGGGCGAGTGTCCAGCACCGGCACGATCACCAGCGACCGGTCAAAGACACTTCAAGACGCAAGCTTCTTCGAGCTTCTCGAGCATAGAGGCTGCACATCGCATACCCAATATCGAGAATACCAAGAATGACTTCTTGAAATGAACAAGACCATCCCCGCAGATTCGCGCACCACCAATCGAAAGTTCGCGGGCTTTCCCCTGGACCGGTTGGCGATTGCTTTGCGCGGCAAGCGGCGATGGATCTTCGCTCTGCTTCTGGTCCTCACGACACTGATCCTGATTCGAATCTATCAGGGCGACATTTTTTCTTCCGAGCGTTTACTGGAACACGAACAGTCGGTTCGACAATTCATTGTGCATCGTCCGCTCGCGTCGTTCTGCATCGGCTTCACCGTCTACACGGTCGTCTCCTGCATTCCCGGCCTGACGGGCAAGGCAATCTTGTTTGGTTGGCTGTTCGGACTGTGGCCGGGACTGGCCATTGTCAGCCTCTCGCTGACGATCGCAGGGACTTTCGGGTTTCTGTTGTCACGCCACCTGTTTCAGGAGTTTGCGCGTCGCAAGTTCGCCTTCATTGTGCGGCGAATCGATCAGTCATTCGAGCGGCAGGGGCCGATTTACCTGGTGATTCTGCGACTGCTTCACGTGCCCTACTCGCCGCTCAATTATGCGTTGGGAGCGACTGGTATTTCGACCAGAACATTCGCTTGGACGACGCTTGTCGGCATGTTGCCAGGCAACTTTGCTTTCGTTCTGGCCGGTTCACAACTGCCAACGCTTCAGGGCGTATTCGACAGCCGGCGTTTGGAGCTTGATTGACTTGCGTGTGATCGCCGCCATGTCGCGCCGCTGTCTTGATTCCGATCGCAGCGCGACAGCTTGCACTTCGCTTGCGGCCGTCGAAGGCCGTCCTGCATGTAGGGCAGCCTGACGACGACTCGAATTCGACAGCGCATGAGCAATCCTTGAAAAGGATGTCTCGTCCATGAACGAATTGCTTTTCAAATCCGAACTCTTTTGGCTCGTCGCGATCCCCTTCGGAACGCTTGCCCTCGGCACGATCGTGCGATTGATGGCACTCAGGGGAAGGACCGACGAGAAGGCGAAGGCTCGTCGAAACAGCTTGAAGACATGGTGGGGCGTGGTGGTGACAGTCGTTGGCGTCGCGGTCTTCGGCCGCACTGCCGCAATTGTCGTGTTTGGAGCGATCAGCCTGTTCGCCTTTCTTGAGTTCATGCGATTGAAGCGAGTCGCGGCGACCGACCATGACATGGTCAGCGAGTTGACGCCCTCCTCTGGTGCGGCCTCGGATCGCTGTCTCGTCACCATGGGGTCACTGTTCATCCTGGCGCATTACGCTTGTCTCTGGCTCAACCAGACGGTGCTCATCGTTTCCCTCCTGCCGGTTGCCTCGCTGATCGCGGGTTCCATCATGCTGGTACTCGCGGGGCAGGCGAGCGGATACGTTTCGCGGTTGGGCCATGCCTACCTGGGCCTGATGTTCACCACCTATCTGCTCAGCCATGTGGTGCTCTTGTTCCGGGATTCGGCTGCGGACGGGTCCAGACTTGATGCGGCGGCTTGCTTCCTGTACGTCATCGCCCTCACGGAACTCGATGACATCACGCAAGCGCTGGTCGGCCGCCGCGTCGGCAAGCACAAGCTTTCACCAGTCGTTTCCCCCAACAAGACTTGGGAAGGATTCGTTGGCGGAATGGTGGTGACCATGCTCCTTTCGATCATCCTGGGGCACGTTCTTCTTTCGTGTAGCTGGATTGAGTCCGTCTTTTACGCCATCATCCTGGCTACGGCAGGCCTGTTCGGTGACTTGAATATGTCAGCGGTCAAGAGGGACGCGGAAGTGAAAGACAGTGGCAACTGGCTTCCGGGCCATGGTGGACTGCTGGACCGCATCGACAGCCTGACGTTCACCGCTCCCATTTTCTACTACGTTTACGTTCAGCGATTGTCGTCATGAATGAATCGACGAATGAGACCATCGACGACCGCTGGCTGACGATCCCCAATGCGCTTTGCCTGATTCGCCTGTTTGGATCCTTGACACTCATTCCAGCCGCGATCGCCGGTCGTCCCTATGTGGTGCTCTCGCTCTATTTGGCTTTAGCCTTTACCGATTGGATCGACGGAAAAGTCGCGCGTTGGTTCGACCAACGATCGCAGATTGGCCCCAAGCTCGACAGCCTCGCCGACGTCTCCATGTATGCGATGTTGCTGTTCGCATTGGTATGGCTTCGTGGTGAGGTCTTTGCCCGTGAAGTGCTCTGGCTGGTCCCCGGCGCGGTCATGTTCGTGGTCGCCTGTACAGCAGCCCTGATCAAATTTGGAAGTCTGCCCAGCTATCACACGCGCAGCGCCAAGACTTCCTGGTTGCTTACGGGGCTGGCTACGATCTCACTGTTTTTGGATTGGTCGGTCTGGCCACTAAGGATTGCCGCCCTCAGCGTTTTCATCGCCAACTTGGAGAATACCGCGATTACGGCCACCCTCACCGAGCCCGCGACGGACGTGATCTCGCTGCGAGCGGCTCGTCGTCAAAGAAGAGCGACAAGCGGACAGCAAGATTCGGCCTGATTGTAAGATAGCGCGATTCCAGTTGTATTCGGAGAACGCGTGTCTCGCGTGTTGGGTCAGCGTCGCTATGATATTGCGAAGCCATCGCCATAAGTGTTGCGTCGGCGTCGCTGTCGCCGCTTGACCCACCCTACGATATTCCGGAGCCATCACCATGAGCGATCCATCCCCTTCATTCATCAGCCTGGCACTGAAGACGATCGTCGTCCATACGGTGACGTACTTTGTATGCGGTGTGTTTGCGTACCTGCTGCTCGACTATGAGCGTGCCTTTGCCGAGCCGGAGGTGCGTGGGTACATGCGGCAGACGGACGAGGCGATCGTGATGGCCGGGCCCCTGTTTCAACCGATTCGCGGCCTACTCTTTGCGATTGCCTTCTTCCCGCTGCGCTCGGTGCTTTTCGGGAAGAAGGGGGGATGGCTGGCGATGTGGGGAATGCTGGTCATCGTCGGCATCCTGTCGACGTTTGGACCGTCGCCCGGTTCGATCGAGGGGATGATCTACACGAACTTTCCGATCAAGCTGCAATTGATTGGGATGACGGAAGTCCTGATGCAGTCGTTGCTGCTGTCGCTGGTGCTTTGTTACTGGGTCAATCATCCCAACAATCGTTGGCTTTCGTGGACGCTCATCGCCGTCTTCTTGGTCATGATGTTGCTGCCGGCCCTGGGACTTCTCGTCGGCCCACCAACCAGTGGTGAAATCTCGCCGAGCCCCATACACGTCGGCCTCGGAGAGGCTCTTGTACCGTAGCCGAGTCTCTCCGAGACTCGGACGAATCGCCGCAAAGCGGCTGGTGTCCGCCTTGGAAAGTCGGACCTATGATAGAACCGCCAACAGTCACGTCTGCCGAAACGGAATTCGCTATCCTGGACTGGTTCGTGAGCAATTTTCGATCAACGACTCATCCATCGCGACTGCAGGGGACTGTTCACATGACTGACGTAATCGATCTGGAACAAACCGCCTCGACGGTGGCTGATCTGGCCGATCACATGGATCGCCTGCGCGAGCGTGCCGTTGAGTTGCAAGATTCCTTGGACGCCCGATCAAGAGGCTATTTCAATCCCAGCGAAGATGAACTGGCACTGGCCTTATGGGTCTCTTATCACAAGTCGCGCAATGCGCTACTGGAGGTGATCGATTCGATTCGAAAGGCGGCCGGCGAGCCTGCTGACCACGTCATCTCGGAATTTACCGTAGCCTTCGCGGCCGCGCTGCTGCTCATCGATGCCGCCCGATTCCTGCGAGACGCGTTCGGTAAAGACGAGGTGGTTCGTCGGAAGCTCAATGAGTCTCACCTGAACTTTGGCATCCAAGAGGGAAGCTTCGACGAAATTCAGATGTCGTTGACCGACCCATTCAATGCGATCAAGATTCGCGAAGCGACTCAATTCCATGACGAGTATTTTGAGAGGATCCGCGAGGAGGCACAGGCGACACCGGGACTGCAACGGCTGATCCCTGTCATCGACACACGCATCGGCGCCGTTCGCGTGGGAACCAGTCGCTACGTGAAAGTGCGTTTCGATGAGCGCCGATACCAGTTCAACGACGCGGTCATGCAGGGCGGTTTGTTGCGGGCACTGTACGCGTTCCAGCAGTGGGGTTCGCGGGCCGTCAGTTCGCTGACGACGATGCCGGGGCACGTCCCCCAACTGCCCGAGGAGATCGCGAAACGGCTGCACGGCATCCTGCGGCCCGGGGATGTCTTCGTCACGCGAAAAGAAGGGGCGGTGACGAATTACTTTTTGCCCGGCTTTTGGCCTCACGCCGCGCTGTACGCCGGCAACGATCAAGTGATCGAATCGCTCAAGGACGGCGTCCGCGAGCGAACGCTCCAGTCGCCGTTCGGTAACGACGCGGTCGCCCTGATTCGCCCCAGACTCGATGACGCCCTGATCCAGGAAGGACTGCGGCGGGCCCGCACGCACGTTGGCAAACCCTACGACTTCGACTTTGACTTCACGCGCAGCGACCGGCTTGTCTGCACCGAAGTCGTCTACCGCGGCTTCTCAGGAATCGGTGGTATCGAATTCCAGTTAACACGTCGGGCAGGTCGCCAAACGCTCTCAGCCGAAGATCTGCTCAACCTTGCCCTCAAGAGCAACCACTTTGACTTGGTCGCCGTCTACTGCCGCCGCTGCAAAGACGACCTGCTCGCAGAAAACCACGCCACCGAAGCACTCAAACAAACGATGGCGGTGGACTAGCGCGCACTCTTGCAAGTGCTATGGGCTTCGGTTCGGTGGCGAACCGAACGGCTCTAGCCGGACAGCGTCACACCGGCGGAGAGCGCCGACAATACAAACACGATGCGCCAGTTTTGATGTTGCGCAAATTCCTACAAGCACGACGCGCCAGCGAGTGAGTCCCAGGAATCTGCGCAAGCTCACGTCCGCCAAACGGTTGAAAACCGGAAACACACTCGCTGGCGCGTCGTGCTTGGATGCGGACAACGTGCTTGGATGCGGACAACGTGCTTGATGAACCCACCTGTGCGCTGAACCGGAAGTAACGTTCGGATTGCACTCACAACGATATCCAGGACGACAAAGACGCTATCCAACTAGCGGTCACGGGTACCAATCGTCCAGCTTCCCTTTCAACTGATGTTTCTCGAGAAAGTGGACGGGGACCGCCTCCCTGGCGCTGGCAAAATCACCCGGCACCGTGAAGGAATCTTGACACAATTCGCAATGGATTCGGTGGCCCACTTGCCCATCGCCTAGGTCGACGCTGAAACCTGAGATTTCCACCGTGTGCCCGCAGCAACGGTACATCTCGGCGTTCATATCAACCATGGTTCGCTCTTTTTCAGCCTGGCAACCTGCGAAGTCAGGGCGGAATGATCGCAGAGACGGGAAAGGTCGCATTCTGAACATCCCGCCCGACAAATCATCGTCCCGGTGCGATCTCAAGGCAAGCGATCGCCCCGCGCTCTCAGCCAAGCAGTCCAGCGAAACCGCTCGCCGAAACCAAGACGCCTCCCCGGCTCTCGGAAATTTCCACACTTAAGCGCTGCGTACGCATTGCGTACGCAGCGCGTAACTGCTAGAATGCCGCCGGAGCAACTGGCTCCGGTTACTTTGACACGAGGATTTGAAATGCCTTTCTTGCTAGTGAATTTGGATGATGTGAGTGACATGCAGCGATCGATGTGGCAACTTCGCCGTCGACTTCGACGACATGGCCACCAGGGCGAACATGGGGGCTGTGGCCCGAAGATGGGGCAGGGCGCTGGCCAGGCCGACAAGACACCGCTGAAGCAGAAGTTGATGCGAGTCAAACAACGCGGCGTTTGGCGATTCCTGGTCGGCATCGCGCGTTTGGACGAAACGCCACGGTCGCTTCAAGAGATCGACGAGGCGCTCGGCTTGCCGCGAAACAAGATGCGTTCGACGAAAGCAATTTTTGCGAAGCTTGAGAATCGTCTCGATGTTCGCTTCTTGAAACCGGCCGACGATGCCGGGAACGATGAAGCGGGTAATCCACGCTACATCATGCCGCCACGCATCCGACGTAAGATTCTTGAACTGGTCGACTGATCGGCCCATCCGATGTTCAGATCAGGTTGACCCGCAACAGCAACACGACTGAGCCTCGCCCAATTCGATTTCCCACCTTCAAGCAGGAAGGATGGGATCACATCACAACGAGCCCGGCCCATCTTTCAACTTGATGGGCTCGGGCTTTTTTGCCAATTCAGCGCAAGGACGATTGGATGCGGCGCGACGCCTCGCTTACCGGGAAAAGAATCGGATCATCCAAATGATGCCGGTCAACACCAGGCTGATCACGACGCAGGTCACGATTGGAAAGTAGATGCGGAGATTTCCCCGCTCCACGGAGATATCTCCCGGTAGCTTTCCCAGCCATGGGACAGCAGGCGCAACAACCAGACAGCGCCGATCACGGCGACCGCCAAACCAACCACGATCAATAGCCACGCTGGGTGTTGCATCGTTTCTTCCTGCAAGCTTCTGAGCAATCTCTTCACCTGCTCCCAGACCTTCGTCCCGCTCTAGCGCCGACGCAAGACGCATCCGCAAGCGGCGCAGACGATCATCTTACTCCCATTCGGTTCGACTCGATCAGTCGCAGGTCGATCGATCACGGCCTCGCACAGCAGGCTGACCGGTCGTCGGGGGATTCGATTCCCGCACGGCCGAAGTAATCGATGACACCGCTTGGATTGCTGGGGCGTGCCACTGTCGTTTGTACGACTCCGTCGGGTCGATTCCTCCCCCTTGCCCAAACCCTATCCTTTAGCAATTTCGTCCTTTTCTGATTCTTTTCCACTGACCGCAGGAATCCATCCATGTTCCAACTCAGTGCCTTTGCAACCAATGGGGAAAGCTCCGGCCGTCCACGTCGAAAGTCATCCAAGAACGATGCCCATCGACGAACAAAACGCCTGGCTGTCCAACAGCTGGAATCTCGGCGGCTGTTAGCCGGTGACTTGATCGCCGAAGTGACCGACGGCACACTCTTCGTCAGTGGCGACAATGCTGATAACTCAGTTCGAATCGACACCATCGAGCGGGTCAAGCAAGACTCCACTCGCGTCTCAGGCGGTGTCACCAGCGTCTTCTTGGATCCGATCGTCTTGGCAGTTGCAGGACTGGAAATCGAAGGCGCCGCGAATACGGTGCAACCAGCTGACGGCCCCTTCCAAGTAGGGTTTGCCATCACCGAGGCGACGGATTTCGAATTCACCACCGATGGCGGGTTATCTCCGCTGGGTGGATCGATCGAACACGAAGGAACGGTCGTGCTCGGGTTTCTTGCGTCCGACGCGACGGTGACGGTAGGTGATTTCACGATCGGGTTCGATGCCGCCCGAGCGAGCGACAAGGCGAGCGGATTCTTTGTTGCCGATACCTTTTCGGGTCTCGGAATCTTGTTTGATGTTGGCGCGCCCGGTTTGTTGGAAGTCGGTGAATCCACGTTGTCGGTCGCCGATGCAGACCTCCTTGTATCGCCCGAGTTCGCGGCGTTGCTTGGCAATTCCGCGCTCACGGGTGCTGACGCTGGCGATGCGCAGATCGACGCGATGACAGTGGAAGTCCAGCAGCGCCGCGTCGACGGTGGCAAGACCAGCGTGGAGCTGGACGTCGCGTTGTTAGAGTCTGCCGCAGGTTTGAAGTTGACCAGTGCGAATGGGACGGCACGGCCCGCACCAGGTGACTTCCAAGTCGCGTTCAAGATTCTCCACGACAGTGACTTCAGCTTTGACCAGGGCGAGGGATTCGTCCCGCTCGGTGGCAGAATCGAACATCGGGGAACGGTTGGGTTCAACGAAGACACCGCCGCCCCGATCGTCGTGGGAAACTTCTCGATCGGATTCGACGCGACACGAGCCGTGAATGGTGCCAGTGGATTCTTCGTGGAGGATACGGTCGCGGGACTCGGCATCCTATTTGACGTTGGGACACCCGGAACCGTCGAGCTGCCCGGCGGCGGATTAACGATCGCCGACGCGGACCTACTCGTTTCGCCGGAGCTGGCCAGCGCACTGGGGAATGACAATCTGGCCGGGGCAGATGTCGGCGCGGCTCAGATCGATGCATCCACGGCGAAATTGAGAGAGGAGTTCATCCGACTCTCGGGTAGTGTTGGACGAGGACGGACCACCATCAACGGCAATCGGTCTGCGGAGTTTCTCGCCGCCGATATTCAGAACCTGGTGATTGAAACCGGTGCGGGTCAAGACACCGTGCGAGTCAATCGCGTCTCACTTCCTGGCAACCTCACGATCGATCTCGGTGATGGACGTCGCAACACGGCGAGCGTCCACAGTGTGGAAGTTGACGGGATCATGTCGATCCTCGGAGGCGGTGGTCGTGACACCGTCCGGCTGATTGGCAGCGACTTCGGCGCGCTCTTGATCGACACCGGCGAGAACTCTGACTCTGTATCCCTGCTTCGGTCCAAGGTGGCCAACGATGCAGAGGTCAATCTTGGTGGTGGTCGTGATCGCTTGTCGATCCTGGTGTCGCGCATCGGCGGATCGGCTGACTTCGACGGCGGCCCCGGCTTCGACCGTTTCGATTCCATCTTCAGTCGTTTCGGTGAACTGGAGAGGAACGGCTTCGAAAGTGGTCGCTTGTTCTAGTGCATGCACAAATCTAAAAATGGGGTGACGTCGATCCGCGAAAAGGGGTCAGACACGAATAGCACGGGCTTTGAACCTCGGGCGCTAGCCGTGGGCGAAGAAAACGTCGTTAGGATGCGGCGAAGGCCCACGGCTAGCGCCCGAGGTTCACTGAGACAACCTAAGTTCGTGCCATTCGGGTCAGACACCAAAAATGCGAAGCACCGTTCGGGCCTGTTCCGGTTTTTGGTATCCGAACCCCTTTTCGCCATCCGACTGGCAAATTCGACCCATTGCCATTCGAAGGTCATCATTCTGCCCATCGTCATTCTGCCAAAATCTTCTCCGCGATTTTCCGGTGCGAATCTGGCCGATTCTGAAAACGCTTGATCCCGTCGGCTAATCTGAAATTTCGAAACGCCACGTTGAGCACGATCGGTTCAATGTCGACGCTGATTGGTCAGCTCAAGCCGTTGTGGCTAGGATGGAGCCGACGGAGCGACCACTGGGACCATTTGGCCTACAATAGCGGCACCGAGACGCTGGAAGACTACTCTTTTCGCCATGTCTTGCTTTTTCGCCTTCACTCGCCCCTTGCGACCATGAGCGACAAGAAACCGCCGACGAATCAACCGAATCCGAAGAGAGTCGAGCCGCGATCGGAGGAAGAACCACGAAGGCCGGCGTGCCCCGTCTGTGGTGGGCACCTGGTCGAAATTCGAGCAAAGCTACAATGCTCCCGCTGCCACACAATCTGCGAAACATGCTGCGAGGGCGGACGCGGCTAGCGACTCGGCGAGCAATGCGATGCGATCGTCACGTCCTTGAACATCGAAAAAGAGAGAGACGGGGAATGAACACTGACACGAACTGCGTTCGATTAGGCCGTCGGGCGTTCCTTCAAAACGGCAGCCTGCTGTTAGCGGCTCCCGCGGTCGGCACAAGTAGATTGCTCGCAGCCGAGGAAACCTCGCGGTTACGTGTAGGTCTTATCACCGACCTTCACTATGCGGACAAGCCGCCGGCCGGAACACGCCACTACCGTGAGACCTTAGGAAAATTGGAAGAAGCGGCCAGGCAGTTTGAGCAAGATGCTCCGACCTTTCTCGTTGAACTGGGTGACCTGATCGATGCAGCGGACTCTGTCGACTTGGAACAGAGCTATTTACAGACGATCAACCGAGAGTTTTCGGCAATCTGCAATGATCGTCATTACGTCTTGGGAAACCACTGCGTCGATACACTGACGAAGCAAGAGTTTCTCGACGGCGTTCAACAGGCCAAGTCCTACTATTCCTTCGACCGTGGCGGCTTTCACTTCGTCGTCCTCGATGCCTGCTTCCGCAGCGATGGGGAGCCGTATGGTCGCAAGAACTCGCAGTGGACGGACGCGAACCTTCCCGCCGCTGAACTGGAATGGCTCGGTGCCGACTTGGAGGCGACCGACAAGCCGGTGATCGTGTTGGCCCATCAGCGACTCGACATGACCAAAAGTCACAGTGTCAAGAACAACGCCGAAGTCCGGAAAGTGCTGGAATCATCTGGCAAAGTCTTGGCGGTTTTCCAGGGCCATAGCCACCAGAACGACCTCAGCGAAATCGGTGGCATTCACTACTGCACGCTGGTTGCGATGGTGGAAGGATCGGGCAGCGAAAACAATGGTTACTCGCTGATGGACCTCGAGCCCGATGGCACGATCCGACTGACCGGTTTTCGCAAACAACAAAGCCACGATTGGGAACGAAGTCGCAAGGATTGAATTCGCTGCATCGAGAGAGCGACTACCCCACAGGTGCCTCCCATTCCTCGTTACACTGTCCTGCTGTCCCAATAATCGCCCAAAACCGCGACTTGGGTTTTCGCAGCTTCTTCAGGCTCGATTCAACAAGCACCAGAAAGAAATCCGATGCATCGCCTCGTGCTGCTGTCCGTTGTTTTGGTTTTGAGTATCCCTGGTTCGATTCTATCAGGACTCCACGCAGCGGCGGCGGAAGCGTCGCACCCGAACATCCTTGTGCTGTACGCAGATGACCTCGGTTTCGGTGACTTGAGCTGCCAGAATCCAGATTCGAAGATTCCGACACCCAACCTGGATCGCCTTGCTGGGCAGGGCATGCGTTTTACCGACGGTCATTCGTCTTCAGGCATCTGCTCCCCGAGTCGCTACGCGCTGCTGACCGGCCGTCATCACTGGCGCGACTTTCATGGAATCGTCAATGCATTCGGCAAGTCGGCTTTCAAGCCCGGACAATTGACGATGCCTGAGATGCTGCGGAGCAAGGGCTATCGAACGGCATGCATCGGTAAATGGCACCTCGGCTGGGACTGGGACGCGATTCGAACGTCCGAGGCAAAGAAAAGCTATCTGCCTGGTGATTTCGACTGGTCGCGGCCGATCCCGGATGGCCCGCTGGCGCACGGCTTCGACCATTACTTCGGTGACACGGTTATCAATTTTCCTCCCTACGCGTGGATCGAGGATGACAAGTTGGTCGATCCCCCGGATACCGTCATGGACACGAGCGTCTGGAAGACGATCAAGGAAGGGAACTGGGAATGCCGCCCCGGGCCGATGGTGAGCGGCTGGGATCCCTATCAGGTCCTGCCAACGCTGGCCCGAAAAGGAGTCGAGTACATTGAAGCCCAGCAAGACAGTGGCGAGCCGTTCTTTTTGTACTTTGCCTTTCCTTGTCCGCATGCACCGATCATTCCCAATGATGAATTCGACGGCACGAGCAAGGCCGGTCCTTTCGGCGACTTTGTTGTCGAGACCGATCATGTGGTCGGGCAACTGCTCGCCGCACTCGACAAGGCTGGCCTGGCTGACAACACGATCGTTGTGTTCACCGCGGACAATGGCCCGGAACGCTACGCGTATGCCCGAGACGAGAAGTTCGGCCATTGGTCCTCCGCGCCGCTACGAGGACTCAAACGCGACATCTATGAAGGTGGGCACCACGTTCCATTCATCATGCGTTGGCCGGGAGTGATCGAGGCCGGTGGGGTGAACAAGGCTTTGGTCTCGCAAGTGGATCTGATGGCGACGTTTGCTTCGGTCGTCGATTATCAACTTCCAAACGATGCGGCCCAGGACTCGCATGACATGCTCCCCTTGCTTCATGGCAACGCGGACACGATCCGCGAGCACCACATTCACAATACCAAAGCAGACAGTTACGCGATTCGCTTTGGTGACTGGCTTCTAATCGATGACAAATCGGGATACGTCAGCAAGGTGGAACGCTCCTGGCTAAGTCGTCACGACTATCCGGCGGACGACGATGGCGCCGTCGAACTATACAATCTTGCCATCGATCTTGGGCAACGGCACAACGTTGCCGGAGAGCATCCGGCAATGGTGGAAGAACTTCAGCAGATGATTCGCAAGGTTCGAGATCAAGGCTATTCCGCACCCCGACTGAGTCGCGAGCATTGAAATGAAACGATGCGTGTTCCTTTCCTGCCTGATTGCCTTCGCAGCAACGGGCGCGTTGCAAGCCGACGAGCATTCCGATCGCCTCAACGTCCTGTTCATTGCGATTGACGACTTGAATGATTGGGTGGGTCCGTTGAAAGGCCATCCTCAAGCGCTCACTCCAAACATGGACCGATTGGCCCAACGCGGGATCACGTTCGCAAATGCTCACTGCGCTTCGCCGGCCTGCAATCCTTCTCGAGCTGCGGTGTTCAGTGGAACGATGCCCTGGAAAACGGGCGTTTGGTCCAACGAGAGCAAGAAGCTCTTTGCACAGCACCCGGATATTCAGGTGCTTCCGCGGGCATTCAGCAAAGCCGGCTATCTCACGCTAGGAACCGGGAAACTGATGCACTCCAGCGGTTCCGACAATCGAGTCATGTTCGACGAGCACTTCAATGTCGAGCAACGATGGAGCCCCCTGACCCGCGAGGCGGTTGCCTACACGGATGAAGAATTGCCATCCAAGGGAACCGAGAAGCCGAAACACCTGGTCACGGCCGACGGTTTCGCCCCCGTCGTCCTTCCTCTCAACGGCATGCCCTCGGACCGTAATCCCGACAAGGCGGAAGGCGAGTCGTTCGATTGGGGACCGATGAACGTTCCCGATTCAGCGATGGGCGACACGCAGAGCGCGGACTGGGCCATTGAGAAGCTGACCTCATCGCATGACAAACCGTTCTTCCTGGGCGTTGGCTTTTATCGACCGCACATCCCGTTGTGGGCTCCCAAACAATACTTCGATCGCTTGGAAGGCCAAGAGATCCAGCTACCCCCAAATTCCAAAAGTGACTTGGACGATCTCGGCGCCACAGGCCGACGATGGGCATTGGAAGCGGTGACCGCGGGACTGCACTCGAACGTCGTCAGCCACAATCAATGGGGGGAAGCAGTCAAAGCCTACCTGGCGTGCACGACATTCGTGGACGCGCAAGTCGGCAGACTGCTCGACGCCCTCGATGAAAGTCCCTACGCCGACAACACCGTGATCGTATTGTGGAGCGATCACGGTTGGCATCTCGGTGAAAAGGAACACTGGGGCAAGTGGACCGGATGGGAACGGTCAACTCGCGTCCCATTGATCATCGTGCCACCAATGCGTTCGAGCACAGCATTCCATTCTCGAGGACAAGCCTGCAGCGAGCCCGTTGGCCTGATCGATCTTTATCCGACGCTGTGCGAACTCTGTGACGTGCAGCCTCCGGCATCACTGGACGGCCAGAGCCTTGTCGGACTGTTGCATGACCCTGGATCGAAGACTGACCGAGTGGTCGTGACATCGTTCGACCCGGGCAACGTGACGCTGCGATCCGATCGCTGGCGATACATTCGCTATGACGACGGCTCCGAGGAGCTCTATGATCTCCAGAACGATCCGAATGAATGGACGAATCTGTCGAAGGAGCCGGCGCACCAGGAACGGCTGCAATCGTTTCGAGGCAAAATTCCCGCCGAGGCGCTCCCCGAGTAAGCGGATGAAGGTTTCGCACGCGTGATGCCCTACATCATTCTGCCCTACATCATTCTGCCCTACATCATTCTGCCCTACATCATTCTGCCCTACATCATTCTGCCCTACATCATTCTGCCAACCCGCAACGCGACGATCCGGCATAGCACCGGCTGCACGCTGTTCGCTGGAATTCGGTATCCTAAACGCACTGTTGTTCTTTCCCCTCGAACTCGTTCAGGTTGAAACATGTCCGTCGCACATACCGAAATTCAATCGCTGACCGCTGCCCAATTTCAGGCTCCGGCGAAGTTCACAGAGTTTTGTCGCAATGGAGGCCGGCCTCTCGGTGGGATCGTTGATGGTAAATCCGTTGCTGGGACACTGAACGCAACCTTTCAGACGGTCGACCCGGGATCGATGGAGGTATTGGCGACTGTGTGTGAGATGGGCGCCGCGGAGGTCGATGCCGCCGTCCAGTCGGCGCAGCGTGCTTTCCTGGGCAATGGTGTCAGCGGATGGCGAGATTTTCCCGTTGAAGAACGAGTGGAATTGGTGATGAAGCTGGTTGAGTTGTGCGAGCGTGATCGCGATGTGCTGCTCGCCTGCGAAATCCTTGATGGCGGAAAAGTATCGGAATTGGCGGAGGGCGATTTCGATCAGATCCGTGCTTGTGCCGAGTATTTCTGCCGCGTCGCGCAGCGCATCCCCATGGGTGATAGCCCGGCGATGGAAGCGGCGCCGGGAGTCCAAGGCTACACCTATCGGGAGCCTTGGGGCGTGGTTGCCGGGATCATCCCCTGGAACTATCCGATTGTCCTGACGTCTTGGTTCATCTTTCCGGCCCTGCTGTCGGGCAACTGCGTGTTGATCAAGCCTGCCGAAGATACCCCGTTGTCGGCGCTCTACATTGGCAAACTTGCCGAAGAAGCGGGCTTTCCTCCGGGCGTGATCAACGTCCTTCCGGGACGCGGCGAGTTGACAGGACAGTTCATCGCCGAACATCCCGGAGTGCGATTCATTTCCTTTACCGGATCACCGGGCGTTGGACAGCACATTTTGCGAACCTGCGATCGTCATGGCACGCGCATGAAACGCGAGATGGGCGGGAACGGTTCTGCCATTGTTCTCGACGATGCCGATCCGCAGGTCGTCGCCCGCATGATCGGCCGTTATACCAACCAGCACTTCGGGCAAACTTGTTGCACGATTCACCGTGTCTATGTGCACAAGCAAGATTGCTGAAGACTTCATCGATGCCCAGCGCGAATTCTTTGAAGGACTCAAGATCGGCTACCAGGCCGACGAGGGAACTCAGCTCGGCGCGGTCATCAATGCGACGCAGGAATCACGGATCCTGGCAGCTCAGCGAGAGGCCGCGACTCGCGGTGGCCAGCCGATTTTGTCAGGCGGCGTGGCCGAAGTGAAAGGGCGCCGCGGGCATTACATCAAGCCGGCGCTGTACCGAACGACGCCCGGGATCGACTGCAATCCCGCCGAAGTCTTTCATGCCTTTGCCACCATCTGTCCCGTCTCCAGCAGCGAAGAGGCCCTCATGCTGGCCAACCGCTCGCCCTATGGACTCGGTGCAAGTGTTTGGACCAAGGACATCGACCGCGGCGTGGCCCTCGCGAAACAGTTCCGCGATGGGACCTGCCAGGTGAACTGTCACAATTCGATCGCCTATGGTTTGCCGTACGGAGGCCAAGGCATCTCCGGCGGCCCGGGAGCCGGCGTCAATTGCGAAGAGACGTTCACCGATTACACGCAGGTCAAGGCCATCTACGTCGCGGAATACCCAGGCTAGGCAGGATCACTCTCCCGCAAAGAGAGTCGAGCCGTAAGTAGGTCGTTGGTTACTGAAGCGTGCTTCCAGCCAACGACCTTCAGGCATGGCGAGCCCCTGACGGACGGACTTCACCACAGCGGCAAGCGATTCGGTTTTGACCAGCGGATTCTGGCGAGCAACACGTCGCCTCGATATCCATCACGAGGCATCCATTCTCCGACGGTCACCCATGACTCTTCCGGGCTGACGTTGGTGACATCAAAGTTTCCCATCAGCGCAACTCGGTCCGGATCATTCACTCCGTCACCGACCAGCGGAAGCACGACTTGTTCGGTTGACTGGATCAGACACATTTTCTTGGGATCGACTTGAGCAACCCACAGCGGTGAACGCCACCGGATGACGTTGGCATTGGTCTTATCTTTTCGCGTGTAGACCAAGAACAGCCCATCGCTGTGGGTCAGCCAGTGCTGCTGCGTCGTCGACATATCAAGTGGTGTTCCATCTTCCCAACACCAAGCGTGTTTCTCTTCCCAGCGCAATCCGTCTTGACTACGGCTCACGTACCCTCGATCGTCTTCGGCACGAATCGTGATCCAGTATTGATCGTCAAACCGAGTCACACTCGGTTCCAGGAGTCCGCGTCCCTGGTTGTTTTCCAGAGGAGGCCCAACTTCTCGAATGCTGAGGGACTTGCCATCGAAGCTCGCATGGACACCCGCGACCATTCGATTGGTCTCTTGCGGACCAAATGTGAATGACATCTGAACATCACCGTTCGACATGACAACACGTTGCCCACAGTTGTTTGAATAGATATGGCTGCCGCGAGAATCATCCCACTGCAAGATGCTTCGCGGCGACCAGGTACCGTCCTGTGAGCGAGTGACGTAGACGGGATAACGCGCGAGCTGTTCATCGCGAGCGAAGTACTCGCCCTTGTAAAAGACCACATGCCCCAGCGCGAGCACCGTCTGCGTTTGCGGATGGAATTGGGGCGTGACATCACACACGCCCGCCGTCAATCCGTCATTTCTGCCGGGAACCGGGTCACGCCCCAAACCAGCAATCGGCTGCGGTTCGCTCCACGTCTTGCCCTGGTCCTTGGATACCGACCAGTGCACCGGTCCAAAATAGTCAGACCCTCCAATCACCTGCAGCGTCATCAGCACATTGGGCTCGCCTTGATCGCCAGGCACAACGCAAGCCCGAGGATGAAACCATGTTTTTCCGTTCCCATCACGGTTGCGCCACAAGGTCTCTTTCGTGATGTCGGCGATCAGTGGCGTTTGCTGCGGCACCTGAGCACAGATGTTCGAGATGCACGCAAGAAAGCTGATCGAAAACCAAACGGTAAACCGGAACATCAAACATTCCCTGGGGCGAAGCGTGAGTATTCTGCGGGGACCCGTTTTCTGCGGGGACCATTCTTCTGCTGGGACCATTCTTCTGCTGGGACCATTCTTCCGCTGGGACGGGGACCAATTCGTAAGCGTTTCAGTCGCCTCCTCCGACGCATCAGCGTTTGGCCGATTCCCGATTGACTGGCGTCGAGGACTTGGGCTCTCGTTCAAGCCGCACCACAAGCCACTGCACACTGCCGTTGCCCAATACTGTCAGCGTTCTCTCGAACTTTCGATAACCCTCGCATTCAATCCGAAACGCGTGGTCACCGGAGGGCAGATTGAGCGTGGGCGTCACATCAACGTGTCGAAACATGATGTTGCTGACCAGTTTATCGTCCAGAAACAAATCGGCAGTCTCGAATCGCATGGCACCCGCCCCCAGCCCACCGCCTCCATTGCCGGCTCGATCGTCAGCTTGCGTATCGGGAAGAAACATGTTCACGAAATAGAACTTAACGGTCGCGAAATCAGATTCCTGCGAACCATTCTCTTCAGCAGAAAGCGATGTTGATGACAACAGCACGGTTATCAGTATCACCAAGCATGAAATGGATCGACGCATTTGATAGTCTCCCAAGAGTAAGTGTCAGCCAATCGACAGCCATCATTCTGACCCCACTATTTTGCCAGAATCGCCTCTGGCATTCCTCGTCCGTAATGACCTACACCGATTTTACAATTGCTCCAACTCGACAGCGCCACTCTTGTCGAATTCTCCAAATATCCTAACCCGAAGCGTAAGCAAGGCGAATTCGGCGCAACCTGTTTCCTCGTTTACGCCTCGGGTTGCCATTAGCCGCCGACGTGGCGCTGTCCAGCTAATGAGATGCGGCCAGGACATAAAAGACGATGTTGATGCCCATTGGGAACGCTCGTTTCTCTGAGAACTCTTGAGCATACCACGCATCTTGGCCAACCCGTTCCCATCCGTCTGCCAAATCCGTGTTGCGGCAAATCAGAACGGCTAGACGTCCCTGGTCGTTGTTGATGCTGTAGTAACCAACATCTTTTGCGTCCGCGCGTTCCCAGGTGACACCTGCCGTTCGCCCCTGAATCGCATAGTAGATACCGCACACCTGAGGCTTCTCCTGCAAATCGAAAGCAGAGTGGAAGATTGGGTGCTCCAACGGAATCTCGATTGGTTTTCGGCCGGGAAGAACCTGCGCCATCTGCTTGACGGTGTTGTCCCACTCAGCTTCGCCCCAGAGGTCGTCAATCATCAGAAAACCTCCACCGTCGAGGTAGGTTCGCAGCATGGCCACCTGCTCGGTATTCAGCTCCCAGATCCCATTCGCCGATAAATATGCGAATGGATATTCAAGAAGGCGCTCATCGTTGGCCTCAAGCACAATGCCTTTCGACGACACGTCGAGCGAGGTCCATTGCTGCAGACGACTGGAGAAGTTGATGTCTGCGTCGGGATAGTCCGTCGCCCAGCGTCCAGGAGGCTGATCGTATTTCAAACGTACGAAAGTGAACTCGTCCGTCTTGAAATCGTAATCCTTCAACCAGCGCGGAGGCCCATCGGCAACAAGCGAAGGCGGGTGAGTCTGGCGTTCCTGCGCCGCAAGAACGTGACTCACACAGCAAAACAGCAGCGACAGCAACGATGTTTTGATCGGCGATCGTACCTTGAACGGATGAGACATCGCAGTTCACTCCGTAAGCGTTTTCATGGTTGCGTTTGCTCGAGCATTGCGCGGTATCGCTGCTCATCGTCCGATGAGAAGCAGCAAAAGACAACTTGCGTGGGCAGCGAATGCTCTTCCAGCCACTGCGACACCGCCGATGTCGCGATCACGCATGCCTCGTCGGACGGGTAGCCGTAGATCCCCGTTGAGATGCAGGGAAAGGCAACCGATTGCAGCTCATTCTCGAATGCCAACCGTAGCGATTCAAGGTAACAGGAACGAAGCAGCTCCGCCTCACCATCTCCGCCACGATGATAGACGGGACCAACCGTGTGGATGACGTATCGAGCCTTCAGATTGTGACCGCCCGTGATCTTGGCTTTCCCAGTCTTGCATCCACGAAGTCTTCTGCATTCTTCGAGGAGACCGGGACCAGCCGCCCGGTGGATCGCCCCGTCGACTCCCCCGCCGCCGAGCAGTGATTCATTGGCGGCATTGACCACGGCCTCAACCTCTAATTGAGTGATGTCGGCTCGGATGACTTTGATCCGAGACGGGGGACCGGATCGGTTTCTCTCAAAAGGTGTCACCATGTCAAATCACGCCTTTCGCCACTTCATGTCAAATCTCAGCACGATCGCCATGGATCACTTACGGCTGCCGCGTGATCCCGGTCGGCGGATGCGGATGCCAAGTGCCCGCAGGCAGGCCAAACCGATCACGAGAATCCCAAGTAGCGTGGAAAGGTTGGTCAATCGAATCTCACCATATCCAATCAACATCCACCCTACCATGATTCCGAAGATCGTAAAAAACGCTTGAGCAATTTCGCGTAGCAGATTGCGGACGCGCCGGTTGCTTTGTCGCCGTTGTGTCCGCGCTTGGGGTGGCTGTTCGCGAGGTGGAGAGTACGGGTTCACAGGGGTATCCGCCATTTTGGGTCGAAAAAGCGGTCAGGTACCAATAGCCAAATGACCCGAACGCTGCTTCGCACGATTGGTACCTGATCCGAACGACACGAACCTAAGCATAACGCGGCGTCGGCTACTCTTCCCTTGCCTGCTTGTGCTCCATCACGCGTTGGTTGTAAGCGGCGATCGATTCTTTTCGACGCAACATACCCAACAGATGCCCGGAATCTTCCTTGTCAACGACTGGCAATTCATCGAGGTTCAACGAGGTGAAGGCTTTCATGGCGGTATTCAAGTCATCGTCTGGGACCACACTGACGATGTTGGTCACCATGATATCTCGAGCCACAACCAAGTCCCACAAGACATCGTCGTAGAGGTAGGAGCGGACATCGTCGTCGGTAAAGATGCCGACGACATGACCCTCGGCGTCCACGACAGGAAAATAGTGCTGATGGTTGGTAGCCAGACGGTGAACGATTTCGTCGAGCGTCATCGACTCAGGTATCAAAATGATCCGCGGATCGTGCTGGTAGACATCCGCGACCTTCAAACCTTCCAATACGTCGACGATGAAGTCACCACGGTGCGCCTTGGAATCCATGCGCGTCGGCACCTGTTGGCGATAAATCCCCCATTTGTGGCTGCCAACGAACGACAAGGTCGTGACCAACATGGTTGGGACGAGCAGCCCGAAGTCGCCGGTCAGCGCGCGAACCATGATGATGGTCGAAATCGGAGCTCGGGCGACGCCTGCAAAGAACCCTGCCATCCCGACCACCGCGAAGGCTTCGGGTTGACTACATCCCTGAGGCCAAACCGAGTTGATCGCCAAGCCCACCGATGCGCCCAAGCATCCGCCAATCACCATCGACGGACCGAACACACCACCCGAACCTCCCGACCCAATCGAAGCCGCCGTGGTGGCAATCTTTGCGAATGCGATCGTCAACAACAGCGGGATACCGATGGCCGACGCGTCGGTCAGCGCCAACTGCAGCGTTCCATAACCTGTCCCCAAGACCGCCAAGGTGCGAGTGTCCGAACCCGAAGCATACAACAGCGCGATCCCAATGAGGCCCGCGACGGCGGCACCAATCGCCGGACAAAACTGGCGTTTGACAGGGAGCCGATAAAACAGCGTCTGCGAACCATGAAACATTCGCACATACAAAATGCCGACCAGGGTCACGACGACCCCTAACAACAGGTAAGGAATGAACTCCACTGGCGATGCCCCACGATGATCCAAATCGCCGCCGAACAGAGGCAAGAACCGAGTGTCATACGGCAGGATCTGCGAGAAGATGACGTACGCCACAATCGACGCGGTGGCAGCTGGCATGATCACGTCAGCCTCGAGGTCAGCCTCGCTGTACAGGATCTCGGCCGCGAACACGGCTCCGGCAAGCGGCGCGCGGAAGATCGCTCCCACGCCTGCCCCCATGCCCGCCGCAAGCATGATCCGGCGATCACGATGCGACAGTTTCAGTCTTTTCCCGATCCACGAACCGATGCCCGCACCAATCTGAGCAATCGGCCCCTCGCGCCCACCCGATCCGCCTGTCCCCAAGGTAATCGCCGAAGCAATGGTTTTGACAACCACCACGCGACGGCGAATCACGCCGCGGTTTCGGTGAAAGGCTTCAATCGCCGCATCCGTTCCGGCACCGGCAGCTTCCGGCGCAAAAGTATGTACCAGCACTCCCGAGACGAGTCCGCCGGCGATGATCACCACGAGGATCATCCAGGGCGAAAAGGGCGTCGTCGCCGGATCCAACATCGAATGCTCACCGACAGCCAACGGAGGCGTGTAACCCGCAAATTCGCCGAGCGTGTAGCGTGTGACCAGTTGCCCGAGCAATTCAAAGACAATCGCGACGCCCCCAGCCACAGCGCCAACGAGTGACGCGAGCGGAATCCATTTGCTTGAAGAATGGAATTCAAAGGCCGTGAAGAAGCGACGGAAGATACTCAAGATTCCTGCGGACCGGTCAATCGCGTTGCGTCGGTGGGGTGTCGTCGAATTTCACGCTCGCTCCGACGGAGCTTACCGATCCAGGGCGAAGGGAACCGGTCGCGGGCATAGCCTGATCGATGTTCCCCGGTCTCGCCATCACGGATTGGCCCGCGGTCGCCGCCGTCCCCGCCCGCGTCTCACGAATCATCGATCGCCCAACCACAACGCACAAGACCACGAACAAACAGGACAAGCCCGCTCCCTGCAGTCGCTCGGTGATCGTCATCAAATTCCCGCCCATCGGTTGCCGGCAGCAGTCAGGTGATCGTCCTCCCCCGAACGCACCGCCAACTCCGCCAGGAAAGAATCGTTATCGTAGTCGCAATGGCCCACCGTTTGGATGCCGCCAACGGGTGTCGCGTGTGCATTTTCTTGCATTCACCCTGCAAAGCATTGCAGTAAACCTCGCCAACCGACGTTCAGTGCAAGCCATAGCGACTCATCTTGTAGTGCAACGTACGCACGCTGATTGCCAGAGCCCGCGCGGTGTTTTCGCGATGAAAGTCGGATGCGGCCAGGGCTGTTTGAATCGCCTTCCGCTCCGCTTCCTCGGTGACATCGGCCAGCGGTCGGACCTCGCCGGAGTCCGCCTGTTTCATCGGGAGCAGGTCGGCCGGAATGTGGTCCGGACCGATCCAATCGTCGCTCGTCGTCACAACCAATCGCTCAATCACGTTTCGCAGTTGGCGGACGTTTCCCGGCCAATTGGCCGAACACAGGATCCGCATCGCCTCGTCGGAGACCTGCTTGCCGACACGACTGTGACGCTGGCAAAAGTGATGCAGAAAATGCTCGATCAAGAGCGGAATGTCGTCGCGCCGTTGACGAAGTGGAGGCACATGAATGGGGATGATATTGAGCCGATAGTACAAGTCTTCTCGGAACGACCCATCGGAAAGCAGCTGAGAAACCTCTTTGTTGGTCGCCGACACGATGCGTGCATCAGAAGTCAAAAGCTCCTCGCCGCCGACTCGATTGAACTGTCCCGACTCCAAAACGCGAAGCAAGTCCACTTGGCTCTTGGCAGGGATTTCAGTGATCTCATCAAGGAACAGGGTTCCCCCGCGGGCCCGTTCAAAGCAGCCCGGCTTCTGGCGGACCGCCCCGGTAAAGGATCCCTTTTCATGCCCGAAAAGCTCGCTTTCCAGCAGAGATTCTGGCAGGGCGCCCACGTTCACCGCCACAAACGAACCGCCGCTGCGATTGCTCAGTTCATGCAGCGCCCTGGCAATCAATTCCTTTCCCGTTCCGCTTTCGCCTTGGATCCACACCGTCGCGTCGGTATCGGCCACCTGCCGGATCTGGCGAAACACATCTCGCATCGCCGAACAGGTCCCAATGATGCCGGAAATCTCTCCGGCGTCTGCGAGTCGGTCGCGCAACTCGCGGTTCTCTGCCTGTAGCCGATGATGGTCGATCGCCTTTTGAACCTGTTGGCGAATCAAATTCAAGTCGACCGGTTTGGAGATAAAGTCAAATGCGCCGCGACGCATCGCGTCCACCGCCGTTTCCACGGTGCCGTGAGCCGTGATCACAATCACGGTGGTACTCGGCTTGCGTTCCAACAGGAGCGTGACCAGATCGAGCCCACTGCGATCACCGGGCAAGCGAACATCCGCAATCACGATCGGGAAGTCACCCTCGTCGAATTTCTGCAATGCCTCGTCGATATCTCCCGCCGTTTCGACCTGGTCGACCAGCTTTGCTAATCCCTTGGCCAACCCCGAACGAATGTTGGGCTCGTCGTCGACAATCAGGATGCGGAATCCGATACTCATGAGGCTTTCCGGCAAACGCCGCACGCGGTCACTCAACAGGTAACTTGAACTCAAAGGTGGTGCGGCCCGCGACACGTTGATACTCCAGATTCCCATTGTGCTGGCTGATGATCTTGTCGCAGAGGGCAAGTCCCATGCCAGTTCCGTCGCGTTTGGTCGTAAAGTAGGGATCAAACACGCGATCCCGCAGCGATTCGGGAATCCCAGGCCCCGTATCTTCCACGGAAACCTTGAGGACAGCGGGATGGGTCTGGAGGTTGGCCGAGACCTGAACGGTCAGGTCGCCACCATCGGGCATCGCCTCGACCGCATTGACCAGCAGATTCACCAGGACCTGCTCCAGCCGCACCCGGTCCGCGCGGATCATCGGCAGCGGCTCCTCCGGCATGACCAGGTGCGCTTTGACATGTTGTTGCTCAGCCCTGGGGGTCACCAGCCGAATCTGCCTTTGGACAAGGCGCGCCAAGTCCACCTGAGATCGATTGAGTTGCCCAAGAGACGCGAAGTCGCGAAACCCCTCCAGCACACCTCCAACGCGCGTGACCTCAGCCTGAATCACCCCGAGCATCTCTTGCACCGTGGGGGTAGGATCGGAAAGCTCCAGTTCCTCTTCGAGCAGTTGGACGTGCAGCGATAGCGCGGCAAGCGGGTTCTTGATTTCATGATGAAGCCCCGCGGCCAACGACCCCAGCCCCATGTAACGCTCCATGCGCCGCATCCGCTGCTCAATCAACACCGGTTCGGTCACATCGCGAACTTGGACAACGTTGCCGACCACTTCGTCTTGCCGGTTGAAAAGCGGCTGACAAAACGCTCTGAATGTCGCCGTGACGCCTCCGCGCTGCAATGTATAGTCACGTGTGAGGTGGGCCAATGACTTCGCATTGGCCTCCTGTCGAAACGACTCCAAATCCATCTCGCTCGACAGATCCCCAAGCGAACGGCCGAAAATCTCTCCCGTGAGGCCGAATAGTTCAACGCCACTGCGATTGATGCTGGTCACCTCACCGTCGCTATCGGTGGTGATCACCGACTGGTCAATGCTACTGAGAATGTCAGCGGCCAACGCCTTGACGTCTCGAAGTGACTCCTGCGAAGAGCCGTAGGCACGCCACAGTAGGACCAGAGCAAACCCCGTCACAACCAGGTTCAAGACGACCAGGATGGTCAGACGGAACTGCCAGCGGAGTTCACCCGCCAACTCCTCCGCCAACTCCTCGGCCGCCGGCTGTGCGTCGTCAGGAAGCATGATGATCAATTTCTGAACGATCTCTTGCTCATGCAGGAAGTCAAACATCGTCCAAACGGTGACCGCGAGTGCCGCCAGACTGAGCATCACCAGGCCGATGATCACCGCACGAGGCGGCGGGCTGGTTTCGTGATGGGGGATCGGGAACATGGCAACGCAGTCGGTTCGTTATAGAAGGCAGGCAGTGATCGCATTCAAGCTTTGATGCGCACCAGCTAGGACCGTTATCCCACACGCTCGTCCGGTGCACGACAAGCCGTCTTGCCGTTTCTCGTCGGTCAGTCTCGCCGTCCCCTTCGCGATCCCCTCAGATCGCAGATCGATCGATGGGGACGGGCTCTCGGCGAATCAGGCTCGCGCTGAACATGGCTGCCCGCAAGTCTTGGTTTACCCTCCCTTGGAAGGGCAACACCCTAGCGGATCTTTAGTGACGAATACAAGCACGACGCGCCAGCGAGTGTGTTTCCGGTTTTCAACCGCTTGGCGGACGTGAGCTTGCGCAGATTCCTGGGACTCACTCGCTGGCGCGTCGTGCTTGTATCAATTTGGGCAACATCAAAACGCGTAGGCGAGTGTGTCGGATGGTCGCATGAGACTGACTCGCTTTCGCGTCGTGCCAGCAATTCCCTGCATTTTCGCTGGGTCGACTCCGCGAAGGCGTGCCCGCCGGGGGATGGATTTTGGTATGTACTTGTCGTTTTCAATCTCTGAAGATAGCACGCGGTATGCAGAGTGCGACGGTACTCCATGCTCCCGCGCAGGCCTGGGGACGCCTGTCCCGCCGGCATATGGAAAGGACTCGAATCATGATAGCTCGGATTGCTCTCCCGTTTTGCTTACTCGCGTTCGTCCTCGTTCAGGCCACGGGGCAAGAAGTCGCCAGTCGCAGCGAAGCGACCTCCGCGACGACAGTCCAGCCGGGAGACGTCAACCTCGAAGTGAGCCGCGTTTATACCTTCGTCGACAAGACCGGTTTCGGTCACCAGCACGCGGTCGAGGGGAAGCTCGCCTCCGGTCAGCTGAGATTGGGAGCAGTTGAATCGGCCGGAACGCTGGTATTTGACATGGTATCATTCGATGCCGACACCGAGGCAGCTCGCAAGTACCTCGGGTTGAGCGGTTCAACCGATGCATCGACCCGAAGCAAGGTGACGAACAACATGAAGAGCGCCGACATCCTGAACGTGGGTCGCTATCCAACAGCTACCTTTACGATTGATTCCGCCACCGCCAGGGGGGAGACATCGACATCAGGCCGGCCGATTTACGAGTTACAGGGCAGCTTCGATCTTCATGGCAACTCGCGATCGATCCGCATCCCGGTGGAAGTCGAACAGGCGCGCGGATGGCTTCATGTGCGAGGCCATTTTTCGATTCAACAAACCGCTTTCGGAATCAAGCCTTACAGCACCGCATTGGGAGCGATTGGCGTCGCCGACAAGTTGGTGATCCATGGCGATCTCTGGATCGCGCCGACCGAACTGGTTGCCATGGAAAACATCCCGGAGCACAAGTAGTCCGCCAGTGGTTTTTCAAAATTTGGTTTTCGTGTCACGAGCGAAAAGGTGTCAGACACCAAAAATGCGAAGCACCCTCCGGGCCGTTCCGGTTTTTGGTGTCTGACACCTTTTCGCCGATCGAGGTGACCCTAGTTCTTGGCTAGGACAAACCACGAGCGAAACAGTCCAAACGATCCCGTCCGAACAGCCATGATTCCCCCTTTAAGACGAGCCTGCAGATGATCGCCGTTGACGGTGTCAAGAAATCGACGATCCGCAGTCACTATCAACTTGGAACGGTGTTCTATCGTCTGCTGTGGGGCCCCCACATTCATCATGGACTTTGGACCGCCGATGAATCTGCAGCGGTGGCTCAGTGCCAGCTGACCGATACCTTGGCTGAGATGGGCGAGATTGGTTCGGGTGACAAGGTGCTCGATGTCGGCTGTGGGATGGGAGGATCGTCGATTCGTCTGGCCCTGAAACGCAAGGGAGAGGTCACCGGAATCACATTGAGCCCGATTCAGCGTCACTGGGCGGCGGCTTCGGCCGCGGTTCGGGGGGCGAGGTCTCGGACGAGGTTTCTAGCGGCGGATGCCGAGACCGTTCAGTTTGATCCGGAGTCGTTCGACGTGATTTGGAGCGTGGAATGCACCGAACACCTGTTTGACAAACCGGAGTTCTTTCGTCGCGCCTCAAGTTGGCTTCGCCCAGGCGGTCGCCTGGTGATCACCGTCTGGTTTGAGGGAGACGAGGCAACCAGTCCCGAGCAGCGGCAGATGGTGGAAGAAGTATGCACACGGTTTGTCTGTCCGTCACTTGCGACGCGGCAAGACTACGCTCGATGGATCGAATCCAGCGGCTTGCACGTCACCCAAAACGTCGATTGGACAGCGCGAGTGCTGAAGACATGGGAGATCTGCAAACGCCGCGTACAACGAAGTGGCGTTCGTCATTTGGCAAGATTCCTTGATCAAGAACAGGTCGCGTTCCTTGATGGATTCGATGTGCTGCTCAACGCTTATCGAAGCGGAGCCATGCAGTATGGCGCGATCGTCGCGAAGAAAGGTTAATACAAGAGAGCTCGTTGCATGGATGCTTCACTTCCTTCCCGGCCCTTCCGCTCGGCAGCCCAGCGAACGCTAGGGATCTGTTACGGATTTGGCAACCAGATCCTGTTTCTGTTTACTGTCTGGTATCTGTTCTGGTTTCTGCGAGACGGGGCCATCGTCGGCCAGTCGACTCTGCTGAAGTCGGACGGCTGGTTATTACGCGACTGCGGTTTGGCGCTGCTGTTCGCGTTCTCGCATAGCGTGATGCTGGTGCCCAAGTCACGGCGCGTGTTGACGCGTCTGATTCCAGCGCCGTTTTACGACAGCACGTTCTGTGTCGTGACTTGTGTCAGTCTCATGACATTGTTTTTCTGTTGGACGCAGAGCCAGACAGTGATCTGGGCAGCCGGCGGCTGGCTGGCGTCGTGTATCCGGTTTCTGTTTTACATCAGTTGGGTGGCCTTGCTTTACTCGCTGGCCCTGACTGGACTGGGATACCAGAACGGCTGGACTCCGTTTTACTATTGGCTTCGACGGGAGCAGGCGCCGAGACGCGAGTTTCGACCGCTGGGCGCGTACAAACTGATTCGGCACCCGGTCTACATGAGTTTTCTTGGGTTGATCTGGTTCACGCCGCGGATGACGCTGGACCATGCCGCGCTGACCTTTGTTTGGACGGCCTACATCTTCTACGGCAGCGTGCTGAAAGACCGACGACTAGAGTTCTTCGTCGGGAAGGCCTACATCGATTACCAACGACGGGTTCCCGGCTTCCCACTCGTCTTTGCCGGTCCCTTGGGACGCCGTAGGCCCGAGGTCGTTCCACCAGAGAATGTGAGACTTGGGTCGGAACCGATGCCGGACACCACGATGACACGGACGGTCGCGTGAGCCTTCAAGACCAGGGCAACGCCAACACGGACGGCAGCTCTCGACGGCAAGACCGGCGATTCCGCCTGGTCATGTTGTACGCTCTGCTGCTTGCGCCGTGGGTTGCGATGGGTGTGGTGGGAGCGTTGCAACCGACCGTCAATTCGCCGCTGGACTGGGTCGATTCAAGCTTTCCGCCGCGCCGCGATTACGATCGTTTCTGCGAGCGATTTGGCGCCGGTGATACGGTCGTCATCAGTTGGCCCGGATGTCGTATCGATGAAACCGCTGTCGATGACTTCGCGCACTCGCTCGAAAAGTCTCCTGGCTTCTATCAGGATGGCGAGTGGCTCTTTCGCCGCGTTCTTTCCGGGCGTGAAGCCTACCTTTCGCTGACCAGTCCGCCGATCAACATGCATCCAGAGGAGGCCTTGAAGCGGCTTTCGGGAACGCTGATTGGACCCGATGCGCGAACCACGTGCGTGGTCGTGTTCTTCAATGCAAATGGTTTACAACAACGATCTCGGCTTGTCCCGTTGATTCGTGCAGCCGCCGAGCGATTTGGCAAAGCCGAGTACAAGACTCAACACTTGGCCGGACCGATCATGGATGGCTACGCCGTCGATCAATCCAGTCAATTGTCAATGCAGCGATTTGCACCGCTTTCTTCCATCATTGCCTTCTGCGCCTGCATCTTATGCTTGGAGGGCTTTTACACGGCGATGTTGGTATTTGGACTGGCGAGTCTTGGTCAGGCCGTTGCCTTGTCGGTGATCTATCACAGTGGTGGATCGATGACCGCACTGCTGATCGTGATTCCCCCGCTCGTGCAGGTCCTGGCGATCTCCAGTGGTGTTCATTTCGTGAACTACTATCGAACCGCTTCGGTGAAGCATGGGACAGTCGGCGGCATTGGAGAGGCACTGCGATTGGGGGCCGTCCCCTGTGCCTTGTCCGCAGCAACGACAGCGATCGGACTTGGATCACTGGCAGTCAGTGGGTTGTCCGCGGTCCGAGAATTTGGTGTTTACGCAGCGATTGGCGTGATCGCTAACGTGGTCTTGCTGCTGGCGCTTCTACCAGGCTTGTTGGCATTGCCCCATCGATGGACCTCGCGAAAAACAGCGCAACCGGCGAAGCCGGACCACCCTCGGTCAACGGCGAGGCCGGCCGTTAGCGGATCCAGCAAGGGATGGGGCTGGGACGTTCTCACACATGTTCAGCAACGATTCGGGACCGCAATTGGCTTGGCCGCAGTCATGATGATGATCGGCCTCGGCTTGGGAACGATGCGGCTGAAAGCTTCCGTCCGAATCGAAACCCTGTTCGCCAGCGAGAATCGATTGATTGAGGACTATCGATGGATTGAGCAGCACGTCGGCGCGCTGGTCCCGATCGAAACCGTCGTCCATTTTGAGCCGGGATGCCAATTGGGCGCGATCGATCGGATCACGATCCTACGCAATCTGGAGCGTCGCCTGAACGTCACGCCTTCGGTACATGCGGTCACGTCATGCCTCGGTTTTCTACCGATCGAAATCGAGTCACTGGACGAATCAACAGCGCCGATCATTCTGGATCAGCTCAAGCCATGGCTACAGCGGGTTGACTACTTTTCGCAAGACGATTCGGGGGAACACTGGCGACTAACCGCGCATCTCAGTGCGGTCGAGGCGATTCATTACGGCGATCTGCTCACAGACCTGAAGCAATCGCTGTCTGAGGAAGCACTCCTGCAGCGACACGACTCCGAAGCGAGCTTGGAAGTGTCGGGTTTGATGCCCTTGGTCCACGGGATCCAGTCTCAACTGCTACATGATTTGTTCGCAAGCTTCATGACTGCGTTTCTATTGATCGCGATGGTGATGACGATCGCTGAAGCGGGGATGCTGGCAGGATTGGTTTCCATGATCCCGAATGTGTTTCCAATCTTCACGCTGTTTGGGATCCTGGGCTGGCGAGGAGCCTCCATTGACATCGGTTCGATCATGACGGCGAGCGTCGCGATGGGAATTGCCGTCGACGATACGCTTCATTTTCTCTCCGTCTTCCGACGCCAACTCGATCGCGGTGAATCTCGGGTTGAGGCCGTTCGCTCCGCCTATGCGGAGTGTGGACGAGCGATGATTCAAACCACGTTGATCTGCGGTTCGGGGTTAGCGATTTTTGCATTGAGCGACTTCGTGCCGACCGCCCGATTTGCCTGGATGATGGTCGCCCTCTTGGCCGCCGCCCTGGTTGGGGACCTGATCGTCTTGCCTGCGTTCTTGCTGAGTCCGGTCGGCAAGGTCTTCGAGTTGTCCCGAAATCGCACCCGTCCCCATCGTGAAGGGATTCGGTTTGACGGCCCCGACGTGATCCGTCCAGCAACCACCCAACCTTCGAATGTTGCGACGGTCCACCAAGCAAGCGTTCGACGTCGACTGTTGTAGACGAGGCAGCCAAAATCGGCAATCTTGTGGGGATGACCTCGCCTCGATCCACTGTCCTTCCTCGTCAGGCATCCACGACATGAGTCACAAAAGCCCGGGTTACAGTATCACCGTTCGCCTTCGTTACGCGGATATCCCCGGGTCTTTGGGAAGGATCACGTCTGTCATTGGGCATGCGGACGGACACATTGGCGCCGTGGACGTGGTCGATGCGCGAGGCAACGGGATCACCCGCGACATCACGATCAGCGCTTACAACGACGAGCACGGCGAACGGATCGTGGCGGCGCTGCGGGAGGTTCCCGAGGTCGAAGTGATCAATGTGTCCGACCGCGTTTTCCTGATGCACCTGGGGGGCAAACTGCAGGTCAACTCGAAAGTACCGATCAAAACTCGCGATGACCTGTCCATGGCTTACACGCCAGGGGTGGCTCGGGTCTGCAAAGCGATTTTCGATGATCCCGAGGCAGCCTTCGCGCTGACGATTCGTCGAAACACGGTGGCGGTTGTCAGCGATGGATCGGCCGTGCTCGGCATGGGCAACCTGGGCGCCCGAGCGGCACTGCCCGTGATGGAGGGCAAGGCGGTGCTATTCAAAGAGTTCGCCGGAGTCGACGCGTTTCCCATCTGTCTTGATACGCAAGACCCCGCTGAGATCGTCGCCATTGTCAAAGCGATTGCTCCCAACTTTGGCGGTATCAACCTGGAAGACATCTCCGCCCCCCGGTGCGTTGAAATCGAACAAAGGCTCGCTGAAGAATTGGACATCCCCGTTTTTCATGATGACCAGCATGGCACCGCGATCGTCGTGCTCGCGGCCCTGACCAACGCCCTGAAAGTTGTCGGAAAGCCTGCTGATGAGGTGCGCGTCGTCATCAATGGCGCGGGTGCCGCAGGCGCCGCGATCGCACGCCTGTTACCGGCGATCGGCATCAATGAGCTGATCGTCTGTGATCGCGGCGGTGCGATTCATCGTGATCGCGCCAACTTGAATCCACTCAAACGGGTGATCGCCAACCATACCAATCAGGAACGTCTCATGGGCAGCCTGTCGGATGTGCTACCGGGCGCCGACGTATTCATCGGTGTCTCCTCGCGCGGCGCGTTGAACGTGAGCGATGTCAAACGAATGGCACCAGATGCAATTGTCTTTGCTTTAGCGAATCCCGACCCGGAAATCACGCCCGAGGAAGCTGGAGACTACGCTCGGGTGATGGCAACCGGACGGAGTGATTATCCGAACCAGATCAACAACGTGTTGTGCTTCCCAGGATTCTTCCGCGGGTTGTTGGACGTCCGTTCCAGCGGCGTCAACGAAGAAATGAAGGTTGCCGCCGCTACCGCCATCGCAGAAATCATCACGGACAATGACCTGCACGCCGATTACATCGTCCCCAGTGTCTTTGACCGCCGCGTCAGCACAGCCGTGTCGCGTGCCGTCGCCGAAGTTGCCATGAAAACCGGGCTGGCCCGACGGGGCCAGGGCATCAGCGCTGAAGCGACTGCCTAGATCGGCGGCAGGACTCGGTCGGGAAGCGAGGCCGGTGGCGAAATGTCCTCAATCGGTGCAAACTCGAATTTGTCCGGATCGAACGCGAACACGTCGCCCGTCTCGAACTTATAAACCCAGCCATGCAGTTTCAGCTGGTCGCGTCCCAGCGCGGCGGCAACCGAGGGATGGGTGCGCAGGTTCTCCAACTGCACGAGCACGTTTTCTTCCACGGTCAAAGTCAAACGCTTGTCTGGATCGGTCAGGTGGCTGTAGTTTTCCTCAACGATTCGCCGTGTTGCTTCGGCATGGTCCAGGTAGGCTCGCACCGAAGGCATCTTGGCAATGCTCTCCGGGTCCAAGAGTCCCGCCATGGCTCCACAGTGCGAGTGACCGCAGACGATGATGTCTTTCACCTTGAGTGCGGCGACCGCATACTCGATCGTCGCGGCTTCACCCCCGTGTACGGCACCGTAGGGAGGAATGATGTTGCCGGCCGTGCGTTGGATGAACAATTCCCCCGGCCTGGTTTGCGTCAGCCGATTGGGATCGATCCGGGAGTCGGAACAGGTGATGAACAGTGCCAGCGGGTACTGCCCTTCCACCAGCGTTTCGAACAGCTTCTGGTCCCTGCTAAAGGCCTGACGCTGAAACTGATGAATTCCATGAACGAGTTTCTGCATCGCCGTCACGTCCTTTCAAGAAATCGTCTGCCGTGCAGCAGCTTGCATGGCCTCTGCAAGAAGATGCACTCACCGCCCGTCAAGACAGACCTTTAGATACCCCACATTCTAGAGGAACCGCCGTCGGGCCGGTAACTTCGAAGCACACCCCCCATCTCGGGACTGTCGTTCACCCGCAAACGGTTGTACTCGCTGCCACCGGTTCGGCAGAAAAGGCCCAGTTTTGTTCGCCGCGTTGCGTTCGTGGCTGCAAGCAAATGCAGAACAAGTGCAAGCATTTGCATCGCTGGTCCCTCTCCGTTGCTTTCGAGGCTTGTGGCTCGATTGAGTGCCAAGGCGCTTGCGAGTCCCCTTAAGTGTTTTTTCCGGCAGGGAAGCGGGACTTCGGCAAGACCCGGGAACATTTGCCGAGCTTGGTACGACGCTTGCTCTTAGGAATCGGGATGACGAATTGCTCGTTGGCTTTCTTTCCCACCTACCAGGATCCGGTCCATGCATCAGGCCTCTTCGGGCGTCGCTCTCTCCGAGAACGGACCGGCCCATGCATTGGACAACTCATCCGCCGACCCACTGGAAAACGTTCGAACAGCCATCACTCACGCCTTGCACTTTTTACCGTCGCAGGGCCCGATTTCGATATTCGTTCATCACAACACCCTGCATCCCTTTGAGGACTTACCGTTCGACAAGGCGGTGATCGAGGGCATGCGGCGCTACGATTGCGAGCCGTACCTGTTGGAGGAACGCTATCGTCGGGAGCTACAGAAGGGCAGGATCTCAGTTGACGATCTGCGTCAGGTCCTGATGGATGATCTCGGGGACGGCGCGGACAAACTCATTGCCAGTTTCGGCACCCGATACACGCTCCGTTTGGCCATGCTGCAGATGACGCTGGAATATGCGACTGATGCCGAGTTGCATTGGCTGATGGCCGAGACCGATCTGTTGCGACGCTTTCGAACCGAGTTTTCACAGCAACGCCGCGACCAAACGATCCAGCAGACTCGCAATTGGGTGCTGCGCCATTGTGACGGGCCACTGACGACCGAACAGGCGACCGGTCGGGAGTACAAATTTCAAACCGTTGTCAAACAGGTCATCGATGAATCTCCCGAGAATCGCACCGAGAAATGGAGCGACGACCAATGGGAGTTTTTCGTCTTGCGGTTGCTTTGGCGTGTCTGTCGTGACGGCGTTCACTCAGCCAACATCCCGGCGCCGCAAGAGCCTTCGCCGACTCGACTGCGAGATCTTCTGTTCGACGTCACGGGCGACGATACGGATCGAACCGTGAACGAAGTCTTGATTCGTTTCTGCGGAGCATTTCTTGACCAGGGGCTTGCCGACTGGAAGTTGCCCAATCGCGATCAAGGATTCGCCCGGGCCTTTGCGAGTCTCTATTCGCGTCCGATGTCCGTCCTTCCGATGTGGATGCGAGGCATTGAAAAGGAATTGAAGTCGGTGCTTTCAGTTACCTTCGATCCAATCGCCTCCATCTCGGAGTCACTCTCTGAAATGGGGGTGCGTGATGAGGATGTCGACGAGACGATCGCAGCCTCGCTCCTCGCGCTGCGGGGTTGGGCGGGCATGATTTGGCAAATGGAATCTGCCACGCCATTCCTGCCGTGCCCGGTTCCGGCAGGGACGCTGCAGCAGTATCTGGCGATTCGTTTGCTGCTGGAACGCTACGCACTTGCTGACATCGGGCGTCGCCGATTTGAGACCACGGACTATCGTGGCCTTCGATCGCTTGCCGAACGAAAGTTGCATGATGACCGCAGGCCGTCGACGAATCAGCGCACCTTCGCCATCTTTCAATTGGCACAGGCTGGAGGATGGACACCTGAGCAATTGTTCGACATGTCGGATCCGCAGTGGGCGTGCCTGGTACAGGAAATCGAATCGTTCTCCTCGCTCGAGCGTCGTCGCATCTATCACGCCGCTTACGAGCGACACTATTCCGTCGCCGCCCTAGATGCCGTCTCGATCCACTGTCAGCGTCGTCGGCAATTGGGCCGCGATGCCCGCGACAAACCAGCGTACGTGGCGGTCTTTTGCATCGACGACCGCGAGGAGTCGTTTCGTCGGCACCTCGAAGAGGTGGACCCGGAATGCGAAACGGCCTCTGCGGCGGGCTTTTTCGCCGTCGCGATGTACTACCAGGGCGCCGATCACGCTGACTATCGCCCGCTTTGCCCCAACATCATCACACCCAAGCACTACGTCCGCGAGGAACCGATGTTCTCAGCGGTGGACGCGAGTGAACGGCGTGCCGAGCGACGACGCCGAATCGGATTGTTCACGCATCACGTTCATTCGGGTTCCCGGACCATGATTGGTGGTTGGGTGACCGGTGTCTTCGGTGCCGTGGCTACGTTTCCCATGGTTGCACGTATTCTCGCGCCTCGGTTGACCTCACAGATCCGCCAATCGATGGGAACCTTTGTGCGGCCACCGGCAACAGAATTGCACGTGGAGCGTGAGGCACCCGAGCCTGGGCCCGATGCCGAGTCGTTGGGTTACAGCTTGGACGAAATGTCCAAGATCGTGATTCGAATCTTGCAGGACATCGGCTTGGTCGAGAACTTCCCGCCAATCGTGATGATGTTTGGGCACGGTTCGAGCAGTCTGAACAATCCGCATGAATCGGCTTACAATTGCGGGGCTTGCAGCGGCGGCCGTGGTGGCCCCAACGCTCGGGCGTTCGCGATGATGGCGAACGATCCACGCGTTCGTAAGTTGATGGCTCAAAGTGGAGTCGAACTCCCCGAAGACGTCCGTTTTGTCGGAGGCTATCACAACACGTGCAGTGACTTTGTCGAGTACTACGATTTGGACTTGCTGCCTCGCACGCATCGGACTCTGTTCCGACGAATCGAACACAGCATCAAGGAGGCACGAGCTCGCAACGCCCACGAACGTGCCAGGCGATTTGAATCGGCGCCATTAGATTTAACACCCCAGGCGGCGCTCGAGCATGTCGAGCAGCGAGCCGAGGATCTGTCGCAAGCGCGACCTGAGTACAACCACGCCACCAACGCCCTGGTGATGGTGGGACGCCGCGAGTGGACGCGAGGATTGTTTCTGGATCGACGTGCGTTCGTGACGTCCTACGATCCCAGAATTGATGACGAAAAGTCCTCGATCCTGACACGGATTTTGCAGGCAGCCATTCCCGTCTGTGCCGGCATCAGCCTCGAATACTATTTCTCAACCGTCGACAACGAGGGCTATGGATGTGGATCGAAACTGCCGCACAACGTCGCCTCGATGATCGGCGTGATGACCGGGGCGGCAAGCGACCTGCGACCAGGCTTGTCTCAGCAGATGGTTGAGATTCACGAGGCAATGCGCATCCTGTTCGTCGTCGAAACGACGGAGGAGAAGATGCATGCCATTATCAACTCGAACCCGGGTATCGCCGCCCTGGTGTGTGGCAATTGGGTTCAGTTGGCCGTGATTGATCCCGACGCATCGATCATTCGACGTTACGTCAACGGAAAATTTGAGCCCTACACGCCAGCGACCAGCGCGTTGCCAGAGGTCGCCTCTTCGATCGACTGGTATCGCGGTCAACGTGATCACCTTGCCTTTGCATCCATTGCGGAACGAGCACCCAACGTTACCGCCGCAGTCCAACAGGAGCCAGCCGCACGCGGCGAAAGCAACGTATGACACTCGTCGATACCATCTTCAACGTGCTGGGGACCACGGTGGTGGTCAGCCCGATCGCCTTGCTGGCGGTTCTCGGTTTTTCCGCCCTGTTCGGGCGACCGCTAAGTGAGTCGGCCATCTCGGTATGGACGCAGCTCGGTGTGCTGATGACGCTCGTGCCGGCTGTCGCGATCCTCATCCTGATGCTGTCCATCGGTTCTCACTATGTGCCCATCGAATTGGGCGACTGGGTGGCGATCCCGCAAGAAGAATTTCACTTTCACCTGAAGTTCGTCTTTGACCGGCTGAGCATTCCGTTCTTGATCCTTTCCTGCGTGCTATGCGGTGTCGTCGGCGCGTTCACACGGCGCTACCTTCACCGCGAGGAGGGGTATGGGCGTTTCTTTTTGCTCTACGCCTTGTTCTTCTGCGGGATGGTCCTTTCGTCGCTCGGCGGCACCATCGAAACGCTGTTCGTCGGCTGGGAAATGGTTGGTCTTTCGTCCGCATTGCTGGTGGCCTATTTCCACGATCGCGAGAATCCGGTTCGCAACGGTTTGCGAGTCTGGTCGATCTATCGCCTCTCGGACGCTGCATTCCTGATTGCGGCGATCACGATGCACCACTTGACCGGCGAGGGGGACTTTGGCGGATTGATGACCTCACCGATTTGGCCGGAAGGAACCGCCGCGGTCACGTCGAACCAGGCCTTCTTCGTCGGCATGCTGTTGCTGATCGCAGCAGCGGGAAAATCGGCGTTGTTTCCGTTCTCTGGCTGGTTACCTCGCGCCATGGAAGGACCGACTCCGTCGAGTGCTATTTTCTACGGTGCCCTTTCTGTTCACCTGGGAGCCTATCTGTTGCTTCGTGTCAGCCCACTGTTGGACGCGTCGCGACCGCTACAAATCATCGTCCTGACTTTAGGCTTGGTGTCGGCTGCGGCTGGTTCGGTGATGTCGCGTGTCCAGAGCGACATCAAGGTCTCACTGGCCTACGCGTCGTTGACACAAGTTGGAATCATCGTGGTCGAAATCGCCCTGGGACTTCGATTCTTAGCGCTTATCCACATCATTGGGCACGCTTGCTTGCGAACCATGCAATTGCTGCGAGCACCGACTTTGCTGCGAGACTACAGCGAAATGGAAAACAAGATGGGTGAACGACTGCCACAAGAGAAGTGGCTTGGCGAAAAGTACCTTCCCGCCGGGATTCAGGAATGGTGTTACCGATTCGGCTTTGATCGAGCCTTCACGGACATTGCCTTGGATCAGTGGATCGCACGACCTGTGTTGGCGTTGTTTCGCTGGTTTGATCGTTTGGAACACGCAACCACCGACCGTCTGTCGCGCGAGCCTTCGCGAGAGTCCGATGAAATTGAGTTGCATCCCGAGACAACTGGGAGGGCAGCTTGATGCCTGAACTACGATTTCCTTGGATGGAGGTTTCCGTCCTGCTTCCCTTGGCCGGTGCGATATGGGTGCAAATGCTCAGCGACACCGACAAGGCGCTGCGTCACGCAGTCGCGATCTGCGCCGTGACCTTTGGCTTGACTTGCGGGGAACTGCTCGACTTTCTGATGCTAGGCACTTTCGAAGCGCATGAGCATTGGCCGTTCTTTCACGCACTGTTCAATCAAGAGATCTTCGTCGTCGACGAGCTGAGCGCGTTTCTACTGCCATTGGGCGCCTTGATCTTCCTGGTCACGGTGATGTCGACGTTGCGGACCAAAGCTCCGCGGTTCTCGCTTGAATTGACACTCGTTTCCGAGGCGATCCTGCTGGCAACCTTCAGCTGTCGGGCTTCCTGGACGCTGGTTCTGTTGCTGGCGATCGCGACGATTCCCCCTTACTTGGAACTACGCAAACGGGGACGTTGCACGCGGATTTATGCATTGCACATGTCCGTTTTTGTGGGTCTGTTGCTGAGTGGATACGCCTGGTTGTCAGCGACGGACGTGAACTCATCGGCCGTCTTGATTCCGGGGGCGTTGCTGACCGGGGCAGCCTTGCTTCGCAGTGGAATCGTTCCGTTTCACCTGTGGATGGCTGACCTGTTCGAAAAAGGAACCTTTGGGACCGCCATCCTATTCACGACGCCCTTGGTCGGCGCCTATGCCGTCATGCGTCTGGTGTTGCCGATCGCCCCAGTCTGGGCCTTGCAAAGCATCGCGGTCCTGTCCTTGATCACCGCGGTCTATGCGGGAGGCATGGCCTTGGTGCAACGTGAAGCTCGCAGGCTTTTCGCTTACTTGCTGCTCAGCCAATCCTCTTTGGTTTTGGTCGGCTTGGAATTGGTCACCCCGATCGGCTTGACCGGAGCGCTCTGCCTATGGTTGTCCGTCGGGATGTCACTGACGGGCTTTGGCATCACGCTTCGCTGCATCGAGGCGAGAATCTCCCGAGTGTCCCTGGCCGATTTCCATGGACTTTACAGTCAAATGCCGATGCTCGGCGGATTCTTCTTGCTCACTGGATTGGCATCGATTGGCTTCCCTGCAACCGTCGGCTTCGTTGGCATGGAATTGCTGATCGAAGGAGCTGTTGATGTGTATCCGTTAGTCGGCACGATGGTCGTGATTGCATCGGCGCTGTGTGGCATCGCGGTGCTGATGGCCTATTTCGCCATCTTCACCGGACGTCACAACCGGGTATTGATTCCCTTGCGAGCACGAACGTCGGAAAAAGTTGCCGTGCTCATTCTGAGTGTTTTGATCCTTGGTGGTGGATTGTATCCGCAGCCAGGGATTGCATCACGATATCACGCAGCCATGGAACTCTCCCGCCAGAGGCAGAGCAATTCCATCACAGAAGACCATGCGGAAGCTGGCCTGTTGTCGTTCACGACCATCGCCAAGATGGTATTTCCATCCGAAACGCCCCCAACGAAATGAGCTTTCGCGAGCTCAACTCACGCACCCTTTTACCGATCTCACAAAGAGAACATGAACACTTCCACGCCAGCCGAGAAAGAAATCCCACGCGGAAACGCAGAGGGCTTCGTCAAGTACTTCAGGTACGATTTCGTTTCGGGACTGCTTGTCTTCTTGATTGCCTTGCCGTTGTGCTTGGGCATCTCGATCGCCAGCGGTTACCCACCGATCGCCGGCATCTTTACCGCCATCATCGGATCGGTGATCGCGACGATCATCAGCAACTCGGAGTTGACGATCAAGGGTCCCGCTGCGGGCCTGATCGTGATCGCGATCGGTTGTATCGAAGCCTTCGGTGGCGACGGCATGACCGGCGGCTGGACGGAGATCGATACCGCCGCCTACCAGGCCGCTTTGGCCGTTGGCGTTGCCGCGGCCGTTCTGCAAATCTTTTTTGGAATCTTCCGTGCGGGGATTCTTGGTGAGTTCTTTCCCATCTCGGCGGTCCACGGGATGCTCGCGGCCATCGGTGTGATCATCATCGCCAAGCAAATCCCTGTCGCCCTGGGTGTCAGTGCCAAGGGGGAACCACTGGAATTGTTGCGTGAGATCCCGACATTCATTTCGGAAGCCAATCCAGCGATCGCCGCGATCGGTGTGACGAGTGTGCTGATCATGTTTCTATGGCCGCTGGTCCGGTCTCGATTCTCCTGGGCAAAAATCCTGCCCGGTCCGATGATCGTGCTCCTGGTGGCAATCCCCATGGGCATGTTCTTTGACTTGATGCATGAGCATTCCTATCAACTTCAGAATCACCAATACCAGCTTGGCGAACAGTACCTGGTGGCCATGCCGGATCGCGCCTTTGGCATGTTCGATCAGCTGACGATGCCCGATTTCACTGCGCTCAAGCAGCCCAAAGCTTGGGTCTGGGTCTTCATGTTCTTTGCGATCGGAAGCCTGGAGTCGGTACTGAGTGCCAAAGCCGTCGATTTGATTGACCCCTGGAAGCGCAAGAGCAACATGGACCGTGACATTGTCGCCGTCGGCGTGGGCAACCTGTGCTGTGGCTTGGTCGGCGGCTTGCCCATGATTTCCGAGATCGTTCGTAGCAAAGCGAACATCGACAACGGCGCGAGAACGCGATTTGCCGATCTCTGGCACGGAATGTTCCTGCTCATCTGTGTTGCGCTGATTCCAATGGTGCTTCACCGTATCCCCATGGCCGCCTTGGCCGCGATGCTAATCTACACCGGGTTTCGCTTGGCGCACCCCAACGAGTTCATGAACGTGCTCAAGATTGGACGCGAACAACTCGTCATCTTTGCAGTGACTCTCGTCGCTGTGCTTTCGACCGACTTGTTGATTGGTATCGCGATCGGGATTCTGACCAAAGTCGTCATCCACTTGTACAACGGAGTGCCGCTGCGATCACTGTTCAAGCCCGACATCCAGGTCACCGAAGATGACGGCAACACGGTTCGCATGGTTGCCTTCAAGTCCGCGGTGTTTAGCAACTGGATCCCCATCCGACGTCAGATCGAACGCGTAGGTCTGCTGGAACGCAAGAATGTCGAACTCGATTTGTCGGAAACCGAACTGGTCGATCACAGTGTGATGGACAAGTTGCATGAAATGGAGAGCGATTTCGAGCAACAGGGCTTAAGCTTCCGCGTCGTCGGGCTCGACGCCCACCGACCGTTTGCCGACCACGCCCAAGCAGCTCGACGAAAAGGCTTGTGCCTGGTTCAGCGTTTGACCGTCGTGGTCGACCCCGGCATCGAACGGATGCTCGAAAGCCGCTTCCTGAAACTCGGTGCGAGCGGGTTCACGTCAATCCCCTGCGTCGGCGTCGGACGTCATGACGCTGTTTTTGGCGATGCCGAACCAAGAGCGAAAGTGCGGATCGAAGTGATCGCTCCGAAGGATGTCTGCGAATTGCTGACCGATTACTTGAGTCGCGAGGTACAACCGGAGCATCGCTTGACCTACGCACTCGAGACCGTTCAGGTCGCTCGGCTCGACCCCTTCAGGGGCGGCGTGAGTGATAATGGATCTCACCGCAAATCGGATGAGGATGTCATGGCCGAGGCCTCCCACTAGCGCCGACAGTGCCAGCGACAGCGTACCCATTGATCGGAAAGGTCAGCCCGGAAAGGCCGACGTACGTTAGGCTTTCCAGCCTGACATGCGGAAGCGAGAGTCAGCCTGCAAAGGCTGGCTTCCGTTAGTTCGCTGCGTCGTCGACGCCATCATGATTCTCGTCTTGAACACCAGACAGCGGGTTGTTCAAGACGGCTTGCCAGGCGATCTTTCGAAACATGCGATCCAATTCGCGACTCGGATAATCGCCTTCCTCGAAACGGATCTCCTCGTCGATCAACTCCGGTGAGCGGCCGTAGATCGTCGCGTAGAAAACGTAACCCTCGAGGTTCCCAAACCCGGGCCCGAGGTGTCCGAGATGGTCTCTCCACAGGGATCTCTCTTTGTTTCCTACCGCCGTGTGAATACCTTCCACTCCTGGGAGTTCACCTCGATGGTAATGCTCCACGGCCAACACCATCGCCTCGCACGTTGGCAGCACGTAAACCTTACGGGGATGCTTCTCGTTCAATTTGTCGACTAGCTCTGCGTTCATCTCGTAACGCTGACGACCAAGTTGAACAAAGGTCTCCGGAGTCAATTCCGATTCACTCGAAGGCAACTTGGGCAGCTGTTCCAGTTGTGGCCACGCATCCGAAAGATAGAACTTCATCTGTGGGTTGTACTTCAGGCAAAAGTCCATCCAACACAGGTAGTACTCGGGTCGATCGTTGTAGTAGGGGCCCCAAACCATCGCATCCCACTGGGCATTGGAAATCGACGAGAGCAACTTCGGAACAGGGCGACCATCAAATTGAAAAATGCCGTTCTCCTGCTCCCATTTGTAGCGGGCACTTCCCGTGATCCCCCCGCCAACGTGGGTCAGCAGATCAGGCTGCTTCAGGCCGGCGGCCCGAGCGATCAAGGGAAACGACTTGTATCCCGGTGCCATGAAGCTGTGCCCGGTGCCGACGATTCGTAACGACTGATCGTTGGGGACCGGATAGGAAACCACCGGTCTCTGTCTTCCCTCTTGCGTCTTCGCAAAGATCTCGGCGATCTCAGCGGGTGACTTGTAGGCGACCGCGTCAGGAGGAAACTTGCCCGCTTCCCAACGGGGATCGACGGCGAATTCCCTCGGTACTCCGCCGCCGCCATCGCGACCGCGCTGCATTTTGTTGCGATAGGCCGTCGCTTCGTCGATCGTCAGCTTGCCATCACCGTTGGCATCCGCTTGAGGAAATCGCTCCAGCCAACGATCGAGTTGTGCTGGCGCGAACTGTGCTTGCGAGCTGTTGCACAGCAAGATCGAGGCGACAAACGTCAATGCAAAACGAATGATCATGTCACTTTTCCTCTCAGTGTTCTGTCAGTCTTGACGTACCGGCAAGCGGGTCAGTTACCAATCGTGCGAAGCATCCCATGGGTCGTTCCGGCCATTGGTACCTGCCCCTTTTTCCAGACTCAATCTCGGGGCCCTCAATCTCGGGGCCCTCAATCTCCGGGGCCCTCAATCTCGGGGCCAGGGCGTGTAGCCTGGCTGTTCTACCCCAATGGTCCATAGTGTGTGACCGGCCGTGATGTACAACTGCTTGCGGTCCGCCCCGCCAAACGCACAGTTCGTGACCATGTCCATCGGCACTGGAATGAAGTCAACCAGTCCACCTTCCGATGAGATAACGTAAACACCAGCTTTGTATTTACCGGCGGTCTCGTGCGGCGGAGCTGCGTAGTTCAGACCTGCGGTGACGTACAGGCGCCCGGCCCGATCAATCGCCATGCCATCGGGACCGCGATCACTCCCCCAGTCGAACAAGATCTTTCCGCTTCCCGGTACGACGGAACCGCTGGCCGACAAATCGAACCGCCAAAGCTTACGTGAGCTTCCTTCCGCGTCATTCGCGTTCTCTGCGACAAACAAGTGCTTGTCGTCCGGTGAAACCGCGATGCCGTTGGGTCGCGTGACCTCCTGTGTGAGGACTCTCGTGACTTTCCCGTCGGCCGCAATCCGATAGACCCCTTCGATCGACTTACCGTCCGCATCAAACATTTCTACGGTATCACGATTGCCGTATCGAGGATCCGTAAAGTACAGATTCCCGTTCGAGTCCATCGTGATGTCATTCGGCGAATTGAATGGCTTTCCGTCGAACTGATCGGCCAGCACCGTGACCGACCCATCCGACTCGGTCCGCGTGATCCGCCGATTTCCACCTTCACAGGCAACCAGGCGGCCTTGCTGGTCGAATAGTAGACCGTTGGCTTTCCCCGACGGAGTTCGAAACACGCCCAGCGTTCCCTCGGGATCGACGCGCATGATGCGATTGTTCTCGATGTCGCTGAAGTAGACGCTCCCGTCGGGATGCCAGACCGGGCCTTCGGTAAAGGCGACGCGACCCACCGCCTCAACGCGTGCACCCTTGGACACCACTTCTTGCCCATGCACCGCGTAGTCTCCAGCGATCAAGGCAATCAGCAGTCCACTGAAGCGACTCAAGGAGCCAACGCATCTCATAGCAAGACCTACGACTTGGGGCACGGTGAAGAGTTGAGGCGGAACGGTTATCCGAGGCCGTAAGATGATAAACTAAGTTGCGAGCCATTGCACAAGTCGCGACTGACACGAATCGAGGATCGAGCTGATGCAACGCCCCCCCAAAACCATCGGTCCCATTTTCGTCACGCTGCTATTTGCGTTTTTGACGTGTGGTGTCGCCAACGGCCAAGAGAATCCAAAGGTTCCAGAGCCATCTCGACCTGGCCAAGCCTATTACGACTTGGGCGGCTTTCATTATCAGGTTTCAACCGATTCAGATGCTGCGCAGCAGTGGTTTGACCGCGGCTTAGCGATGTGTATCGGCTTCAATCACGAAGAAGCTGTTCGCTGCTTCCAACAAGCACTGGTCGCCGACCCGTCGCTCGCCATGGCCTATTGGGGAATTGCTTACGCCTGGGGGCCAAACATCAACAACATGGAAATCGAGGCCCACCAGATCACTCAGGCCGACCTGATGATTCAGCTTGCCAGTCTGCAATCTGGTTCTTGCACACAGCTGGAACGTGACCTGATCGAATCGCTTGGACGACGTTACGCGGCAGTCGTACCGGAAGATCGGGAACCGTTGAATCGCGCTTATGCCGAGTCCATGCGGGAGTTACACAAAGATCATCCAGACGAACCCTTGGTCGCCATGCTGTTTGCGGAATCCCTGATGAATCTGCAGCCCTGGAAGCATTGGAGCCCCGCGGGAGAACCGGCTCTGTTCACGGAGGAAATCGTCACAGTACTCGAAGACGCACTCCAGCGTTGGCCAACTCATCCCGGTCTCTGTCACCTGTACATCCACGTGATGGAAGCATCGCCCACCCCGGCAAAAGCGCTCGCCCCGGGCGCGGCGTTGGGCGCCTCGATGCCGGGGCAAGGACACCTCGTCCACATGCCCTCCCACATCGATGTGCTGTTGGGGAACTACGACAAGGTGATCGCCATCAACCAAAAAGCGATCGCCGCCGATACCGCGTTCGCGCAGCGTGAGGGGCGACACAACTTCTACACGCTATATCGAATTCACAACTATCACTTCCTGGTGTACGGCGCCATGTTTGACGGCCAGAGTGAATTGGCATTGCAGTCCGCTCGGGATCTCGTCCAGCAGATCCCGGAAGACATGCTCCAATCGCAGACCGATTTTCTGGATGCGTTCGTTCCCACTGCGTTGCATGTGCTGGTCCGATTTGGACGCTGGGAAGACATTTTGGAGGAAGCGGAGCCCGCCGATTATCTGCCGATGTCACGATCGATTCGGCACTACGCCCGTGCACTCGCATTCGCCGCGACGGGAAGAGTCGATGACGCCAAAGTCGAACTGGCATCGTTTCGAGAGACCAGAGCCCAAGTCCCCGAGACCAGCTTCCTATTCCAGAATGCGTCCCAGGATATTCTCGGCGTCGCCGAGGCCATGATCGAGGGCGAGATCGCGTATCGAGAAGGTGATTTCGACAAAGCGTTTGAGCACCTTCGCGAAGCCGTGGTACGGGACGACGGACTGAACTACGACGAACCGTGGGGCTGGATGCAGCCGACCCGTCACGCACTGGGTGCCCTGCTTCTGGAGCAAGGCCGTCTCGCTGAGAGCGAGCAGGTGTACCGAGCAGACTTGAAACGCCACCCAAAGAATCCATGGTCGCTACATGGGTTGGCCGAGAGCTTGCGCCGGCAAGGTAAGCTCGAGGCGGCCGACGACGTGCGAAAGCAGTTCACCAGCGCGACGCAGCGGTGTGATGTCAGCATCGATCGCTCCTGCTTCTGTCGCTTGCAGCCGTAACCGGATCGCACCGCGGACCGCTCAAGCGATGAGAACCGGCTTGAACCATGTACCACGGAGACTGCGTTTAGCTAGCGGGCTCCAACCCCGCATCGCGCGGCGTGAAGTGGAACCGTTGGCTTTGCGAGAAGAACTCGATCGGATTGTCATAAACAACGCGCCGAATCAGTGACTCACTGTGTCCGCGACGTCGCAGTTCAAAGATCAAATCCGGGACCGCGGTCGGCTTGCTTGGCCCCCAGTCCCCGGCGGAATTGACAAGCAACCGTTCGCCACCAAATCGCTCAATCATGTCGGCGGCGCGTTGGGGCGTGCATTTGGTCACCGGATAGAGCGTCATCCCCGCCCAGAACCCGCGATCCAAGACTTCCGCAATGGTGTGCTCTTCAACGTGATCGACCAGAACGCGGGACGGATCAATTCGTGAGTCGCCGCAGAGCATGTCAAGAATCATGCGCGTGCCCTGGTATTTGTCTTCCAGGTGCGGCGTGTGAATCAGAATCTGCTGATCATGCTTGACGGCCAGGTCAAGATGCTCCAGAAAAACAGTCGCTTCGTTCTTGGTATTTTTGTTGAGCCCGATCTCACCGATACCCAGCACGTTGGGCCGGTCGAGGAATTCGGGAATCATGGCAATGACATCACGTGACAACGAAACGTTCTCGGCTTCTTTTGCATTGATGCACAACCACGTGAAGTGCTGGATTCCATATTGCGCCGCTCGCTTCGGCTCCACGTCCGTCAACTGTCGGAAGTAATCTCGGAAACCATCCACGCTGCCCCGATCGAACCCGGCCCAGAACGCCGGTTCGCTCATCGCGACGCAGCCCATTCTGGCGAGCGTCGCATAGTCGTCGGTGGTCCGAGAAACCATATGGATATGGGGGTCGATGTAGTCCATGTTTCAGTCAGCCAGTCCTGTCGGGAAAATTGAAACCGTTGATTCGCGAGCGATCCCGCATCACACCTGCATGTGAGCGCGCCAGTCCACCTCGTACTCGCGCGAAAAAAGTCGTTGAAGACGCTCCGCCCGATCCGGACCTTCGCTCAGCAAGATTCGAATCGCCTCGTCCAGCTTGGCCCGCCGGGGCCTGGCATCCGCGCTCAGGGGCGAGTGCTCATCGGCGGATCGATCCACGCGATCAAGCGTCGCGGCGACCTCCAACAGCTTGGCGCGAACCTCTAAGAAAGAATCATCCAAGATCCGATTAGCACTTTGCATCTCAGCAAACCCGTCTTCGTGGTCAATTAAACGAAGCGTTCATTATAGATCGAATGAGCGGAAAAGAGTCGGCCGGGACCGCGGATTGCCGTCGCAGACCGCCAGCCCCCACACGATCGGGGAGGGAACGGACGACCTGGGGAGTCTTTGACGGATTTAGCGATTTGGGTCGCCCGTGCGGGCTGATTAATGACGGATCGCCGCTGCGGTCATCTCGGCGAAAGCTACTCTCTTTACGGAGGTTCAGCGATTTCAGCGACTCGGCGATCTCGGAGCTTCCCAACTGCATTTCGCCACGCTTCACGCTCCTCATCTGCTGCTCCAATCAACGATGCAAGGCTTGGACCTCACTTTTGAAACCCTGGGCAAGTCCCGTAATGAGGCGGCCATCGATGTGCTCATCGCGGCCTTGGATGATTCCGATCCCGGCCATCGACAACGCGCGCTGAAGGCCCTGGTTTCCCGCAGCGAGCGGCGCGCCCCCGAGTTGTTGCTTTCGCGGTGGTCCAAACTCGGCGAGGAAGACATTGAGGTCCTGCGAGGTCGAAAGGGGTGGATCAACGCGGCCGTCGAGCAAGCTCTCGGACAAGCTTCCCTGGAGGCGATCGAGGCAACCGAGGCGTTGGGCCTGACCGCGGTCCTACCGACACTGATCCTGCTGGCGGAGTCAGGGGCTTCGCGCACGGTTCGGCAGCGGGCGAGCGAGGCGGTCTTGACGATCGTCGCACCACTGGGGAGCGAAGCCAGAAACGACCGAGATCAAATCTCTGTCCGCGGCCCCGTGATTGCCCGGCTGGCTGACTCGGTGAGACGATTCTCGATGCATCGAAACGAACAACTGGTCGAGGCCTTCCTGGTCTGTTCCGCCTGGAGCGATGGCGACCTGCGTCACATCATCGCAGCAAACGGTCCGGAATCCGACTTGATCTATCGACAGCTCTCCGAATCGAAACGCGAAAGCATTCTCGAATTGCTCGCCGGGCACCTGAAGCGGCGGAACGTTCACGAACGAATGCTGGAAACGATGAGAAATCGTTCCGACGACTTGTTTCGAGCGGTATTGCTGCGAGCCATCGGCGTGGAGCCGACGCAGGTTGTATTGAAGAACCTGCGAGAAATGGGGATGCCAGAATGCTGCCAGGGAGGTGAGTCGATCTTGGAGGAACTGCCGGCGGACTGTCGCGCTTCGTTGGTCCACGTCTATCAGGCGTGCAACCCAGACTACGTCGAGACGCTCCATCTGATCGCTGCGACCGCTGAACGAGGGACGCGAGACTGCTTGACCTCGGCGATCACCGCCTTGGCGAATTGCGAAGTTCCGAATGCCCACTCATGGATGCGCGCGGCACTTCATCTTGCCAATGACGACGACGTTTCCAACGGCGACGAAACCTCGCGCTTGCTCCGTCGATTGATCCGCCTTCTGGACCATCCCGATCCGGGCCTGAATCGCAGCCTTCGAACCGCATTGGCGTCGCTGCACGCCAATGAGATGCTACCACAGTTCCAGTCGTTACGACCTCGCAGCCGCCGACGACTAGGACAAGTCGTGATGAAGATTGACCCGGATGCCATTGATCGCGTCCGCGACGCGCTGCGCCATCCGGTCCTGACGAAGCGATTGGAAGCGATTGCGATGGCGGATGCGATGGGTGTGGTGGATCTGCTTTACGATTCATTTGCCCATATCACTCGAGAAGATCATCAGGAGGCGAGGATGCGTGCGGCGGAGGCATTGTCAGAAGCCACGAGCGAGGAAACGCTACGACTGCTCGATGAGATGACTGAATTGCCCGAGTGCCCGGCGCGCGACACTGCGATCGTGGCGATCCAGCAGCGTCAACGATGCACAGTTCCCATGCCCTCGACGGATTGGGAGATGCGATCATGCTGAATCTTGCTGCCGTGTTTCTGATTGCCGAGACTCGCATGGCGGAGGTTAGTCTGCAGTATCGCGAAGAAGTTGCCTCGAATGGCATATCGGGATGGTGGTACCTTCTGATCCCGTTCGTAGCGACAGGCATTGCCTTGGTCATCCATTCCATCGGCAACCGACCGCCGGCGATCGTCAATACGCCGGATGGACTGCTGCATGAACTTTGCAAGGTTCATCGCTTGAGCGCCGGCGGACGGGTCTTGCTGGAAATGATTGCCGACGAAGCGGAGCTCGAGCAGCCGGCAACGATGTTCTTGGGCGTGAGCCAATTCGACGAGGCAGTTCGCAAAGCGGGCGAGCACATCACATTCGATCGCCGCAAGCAAGCGACGCTTGCAATGTTGCGACGTCGATTGTTCGTCGCCTAAGGGCTCGACGTGGAACCATGTTGTCCTGCTTGGCGCATGGCGGGGAATCGTCGCATCGCCCCTTTGTTTTGCCGGAAATCGAAGGAAAAAAAGATTGTCGATCATCACCGCCGAGCACCAGAAGGTCGCGATCTTCCTCCTAAGGGCATTTAGGGGTCGCGATCTTCCCGTAGCAAAAAAGGCGTGGCCAAACGGCGTTTTTTCAGCCGATGAAACCTCCCGTTCAGCGACGATTGACGATTGAGTATGCTCGACGGGACGAAGGGACAGGTGTACAAGACGTGTGCCTTCCCTATCCCGCAATGTTTCGCTCACCCTACCGGGAGGTTTCTCCGCTACGGAATCGCCAACCGTCGTCTGATCCATCGCATACCGCAGATTTTGATTGCAGCAGATGGTCAGATCAGGCACGCGACGATGCCCGTGGTAGTGTTCATTCAGCAGCGATCGCCACCACCAGTGCCGCCCGGCAGACTTGGTGTTCGTACTGTGATCACACCGCGATCAATCGTCTACCGAATGACGATGGCTGCTTGCGACGTCGAATGGCCCAACAAGAGGAGAAGCCTAGAACATGCTAATGCGCCAGCCGTGCCCAACTTTGCAGTTTGCCTACCAGCCGCCCTTCGGCGCGACGCTGCAGGAGACGGGCGTGCAATTTTCGGTCTTCAGCCGCTCGGCGACCGCAATGCGGCTGCTTCTTTACAACAAGGTTTCGGATCGCGAACCAGCGGAGATCATTGAATTCGATCGAGATTCCGATCGCTGGGGTGACGTCTGGAGCCTGCATGTGCCAGGTATCGACGCCGGTCAGCTTTATCACTTTCAGGCCTCCGGACCATGGGATCCCGATCGAGGGCATCGCTTTGATTCCTCGGCTCGACTGATCGACCCGTATGCTCACGCGCTTGCAGGCGAGTTTCAGAAAAGCAAAGACGGTTTGATTCGCCCCCCGAAGTGCGTCATCGTGGATGATGACTTTGACTGGGACGGCGACCGACACATTCGTCGCGATATCAGTGAGTCAGTGATCTATGAGATGCACGTCCGCGGCTTCACCAAGAGCCGGACTGCACACGTCAAGGCACCCGGAACCTACCTGGGCGTGATTGAAAAGATCCCCTATCTGAAATCGCTCGGCATCACCGCTGTCGAATTGATGCCGGTCAATGAATTTCCGATCAAGGACATCTACGGCAACAAGATGGACCGCCCCAATTACTGGGGTTACGACCCGATGGCCTTCTTCTCGCCGCATCGCGGCTATGCCCACGACAGGACACCGGGCGCACAAGTTCGTGAATTCAAGGAGATGGTCAAGGCGCTGCATCACGCTGGAATCGAAGTGATTCTGGATGTCGTCTTCAACCACACCTGCGAAGGCAACGAGCGCGGCCCGACGCTGTCGTTCAAGGGCCTGGAAAACCAAGTCTATTACATTTTGAGCGAAGGCAAACACTACTGTAACTACAGCGGCTGCGGCAACACGCTCAACGGAAATCATCCGGTCGTTCGCGAGATGATCTTCCACTGCCTGCGCCATTGGGTACACAACTACCATATCGATGGATTCCGTTTTGACCTGGCGAGCATCCTCAGTCGTGACCGAAACGGAAATTTGGTGCCCAATCCACCGATGGTGGAATTGATCGCCGAGGATCCGCTGCTTGCCGACACCAAGATCATCGCAGAAGCCTGGGATGCAGCCGGGGCCTATCAAGTGGGATCGTTCGGTAACCACCGATGGGCTGAATGGAACGGCCGATACCGAGACGATGTGCGAGGCTTTTGGCGCGGTGATGGCGGAACACTCGGTGCGTTGGCCACCCGCTTGGCCGGCAGCAGTGACCTGTATGAACATGACGGGCGGCCGCCGTTCTGCAGCATCAATTTCATCACCAGCCACGATGGCTTCACCATGAACGACCTGGTGTCGTACAAGGAAAAGCACAACGATGCCAATGGTGAAAACAATTGCGACGGGGACAATCACAACATCAGCGACAATTACGGTGCGGAAGGACCGACCCGCAAAAAAGCCATCAACATGATTCGGAGCCGCCAGGTCAAGAACATGCTGGCGACACTGCTGCTCAGCCAAGGCGTTCCCATGCTGGTCAGCGGAGATGAGATTCGACGCACGCAAAAGGGGAACAACAACGCTTATTGCCAAGACAACGAAACAAGTTGGTTCGATTGGCGATTGGTCGACAAGCACCCGGATACGCTCCGCTTCTTACAAGGCCTGACCAAGTTCCGCCTGGCGCAGCCGACTGTACGCCGCAAGACCTTTCTCACTGGGTTACCAGTTGACGGGCGAAGAATCCCGGACGTCGCCTGGTTCGCTCCCGACGGATCCCATCTGGAGTGGAGTCAACACGACCTGGCAATGGTGGCCTACATTGCGGCTCCAAGCCGAAAAGATGACCCCAAAGGACTTGGACGTGATCTGATCATGATGTTCAACAGCACGGGACAAGTTCGCGACTTTCACATGCCGGAATTCGGTCGAGGCATGCGATGGAACCTGTTCATCGACACCGCGGCTGATAGCCCAGAAGACATCTACCCGGAAGTCGACGGCCCGATGCCACCCAGCGGCCGAGTGATCAAGATGCCCCACCACTCGTTGAAGGTCTACGTCAGCCAGCAGTGAGCCCAAGGACCGACGTCCGTTGGGCTTTCTAGCCCTGTCCTCCTTCCCGGTCCTCCTTCCCGAGGCTGACTCTTTCCAGAGGCCTCTCTCGCCAACATCCGATGCCCGGCGCGGCTCCCGACGCCGGGCATCTTTTTGGCGGCGGGTCCTCATCGGGCAGTCCGTTACCGGGAAACACGTGGTCTCCGACCGGCAAATACCGCGGATTGACTGAGGCGAGCCCGAGGCTGAAAACGCAGCAAAGCTGCGGCGTCCGCCTTGGAGAGGCGGATCAGTAGCCCATGCACAGCCCTCGACCGTCATTCAACGCCGCTTTGCCGTGAAAATCCGAGTCTCGGAGAGACTCGGCTACGGTACAGCGACGCGGTCCAATTTACTCACAACCTCGGTGAGGCTCGGCCACAGGCAAGCGTGATAGCGAAAAGGGGTCAGACACCAAAAACCGGAATGGCCCGAAGGGTGCTTCGCATTTTTGGTGCCTGACCCCTTTTCGCCGATCGACGTCACCCCCATTTTTAGATTTGACGATGCACTAGAGCATTCTTGCTTTTGATGTAGGCGGTCGGGAAAAAGGTGTCCAATGGCCGCTTTCGACCTGCCGAACGGGCGAACCGAGCGAATGGGGGTTTTCGGCGATTCTGAGGCAGGCCTGCCAATCAGCCACCAAATCCGCCGTCCTGTTCCGGCCTTGTCATTTCCTGGCCAATCGCGAACACTAAGAACCTGTCCGAAAAGGGGTCTGACCCTTTGCAGACGGAGAGGGTCAGACCCCTTTTCGGATAGATTCGAAAGCCTTGACGAAGAATTCCCCGTAGCTGGTGACCCTCCACCCGTTCGAAAGATACCGCATGAATTTTCCATTGCCTCGTGACCTCGTGGCGAACGAGATTTCCAACAGTCATTCTTACCAGAGTTATCAACGTCAGCGCCAGCTGACACTCGGCGACCTGTTGCTCGAAAACCGCATCGTGTTTCTCCAAGGCGAGATCCACTATGCCAACGCCAACGACGTCGTGATGAAGTTGCTATATCTGCAAAGCGAAAACCGTCGAAAAGACATCCATTTCTACCTCAATTCTCCCGGTGGAAGCGTCACGGCGACGTTGGCGATCTACGACACGATGCAAATCCTGTCCTGCCCCGTTGCAACCTATTGTGTCGGAGAAGCCTGCAGCGGAGCCGCGGTATTGCTCGTGGGTGGCACCAAGGGCAAGCGATACTGCCTGCCCAACAGTCGGGTCATGCTTCACCAACCGATGGGCGGAGTCGGTGGACAGGTCAGCGACATCGAGATCCAAGCGGCCGAAATGTTCCGCTATCGCGACGTGCTCAACGACATCATCAGCAAACACTCAGGTCAGTCGGTGGAGAAAATTGCGGCTGACACCGACCGAGACTTCTTCCTCAGTGCCGGAGAGGCGAAGGAATATGGTCTGGTCGATGACATTCTGACCAAGCAATCATCTGAAGGCGAAGACGAAGAGAAGTAATCACGCCTCTCTTCCAATCGTTTTTGACCAAGCCACAGCAACCAATTCAGAAGAGCATTATCCCACCATGCCCATGATCCCTTACGTCGTTGAAAAGAGCGGACGCGAAGAGCGTGTCTACGATATCTACAGCCGACTGCTCAAAGATCGAATCATCTTTTTGGGACAGCAAGTCGACGACCATATCTCCAATGCCTTGGTCGCGCAGATGTTGTTTCTGCAATCCGACGATCCAAAAGCAGACATTCATTTGTACATCAACAGCCCGGGCGGAAGCATCACCGCTGGGATGGCCATTTACGACACCATGCAGTTCGTTTCATGTGATGTCGCCACCTACTGCATCGGTCAGGCTGCCTCGATGGGTGCCGTGCTATTGACCGCCGGTGCGAAGGGAAAGCGATTTGCACTACCCAATGCCCGGATCATGATCCATCAACCGTTGGCCGGCATGCAGGGCACCGCACGCGAAGTTGAAATTCATGTGGAGGAACTGCGGCGCATCAAGAAGCGAATGAACGAGATCATGATCGAGCACACCGGTCACTCGCTCGAAAAGATCGAGAAAGACACCGATCGCGACCGATTCATGTCAGCCGAAGAAGCTTGTCACTATGGGCTGATCGATAAGGTGGTCAGCAAATCGGGCGAAAAGTAGACGTTCAGTCAAGTTGAAATGGGTTTTCAGCTTGTTGAAGTTGTCGGACATGGGCTTGGTCCTGCGCGCTGAGCCTGTCCAGTGGAATGCTCATCGAACGACCGTCGGACCGTTGCAGTCTTACCGTCGTTCCCTCGACTCCGAGAAATGTCGCCTCGACCTTGAACTGGCCGGTCTTGTCGGTCCAGGTGCGAACGTTCTCGGTGCCAACACTCCCAGCCGCGGTGGCTTGGCCGGACATCCCCTTTGGCTGGTCAGGCTGGTCCAGTTCTGGCGGCGCCAGTTGGATGTTCCGCCGACCGACCACAGAAACGTCACGTTCTTTTCCCCACGTCAAGAACGCAAGCTCAACCTGGCCATCAGGCATCAGACGTTTGACTTTCGCAGCCCGCCAAAACGAACCGTAGCGAGGCTGTTGCGCTTGGACGATCTGCCCGACGAACAACGGTGTCGTTGATTCCACATAAAGATCGGTCGACTTGAGAACGCCTGGTCCCTGGTAATCCTTTTCCAATCGCTTTTTGAGTGCGTAATCCGGGGACCACTTGGCCATCGCCTTTCCCGCTGCCGAAGCGATCGACGAGTTTCGACTCTCGAGATGCCTCGCAATTGCCTGAGCAATCCTCGGATCAGGATCTGTGAGCGATTTCTCAGCGAGCCGATTGAGCGCATCGGTAATGGCACCCGTATTGCTCGACGCCAAAGTGGCGAGGATTTCTGAAGTCTCCTGATCCGTGAGCGGCGTCTCGGACATCGCCTTCTTCTCGGCGGCAGCCTTGGCGAGTTCATCCGCTCGCTGCTTGGCCGCAGCTTCCATTTCTGCAAGCTTTTCTTGCGAGAGTCGATCGTATTGAATCTTGATCGGAATGGTGGTCACCGTGTTCGCCGATTGAACTTTCAGGCTGATCTGCATCCTGTATGCCTGCGGGACATGTTCGGCCTGATCAAAGCTCCAGGTCCCTGTCCCCACCATTTCGAACCCCTCACTCTCGGCCGTCGCTGGCGAGTTCAGGCGATAATCTTTCTTGATGGTGACCAAGTTACCTTTGGTCTGTTGGATGGAGTACGTAGAAACTTCACTTCCCGCCTGGACACTCTTGGGTTCATTGTTGCCAAAGGGGCTCATCGGTCCGAAGCGGCCAAACGGTCCGCGGCGGTCGTCGCCTTCTTCGGTAATCGACACGCCATCGTCGGACTTCCACTGCCTTGGGTTGCCATCCGGCAGCGTTTCAAACGGCATGATCGACACGTTTCCCAACAAGTAAGGCAGTTGCGAATCGCCTTCCATTGCGACGACGTGTCCACGCCGATCGATCACCAGCTTGTTCGTGGTTTGAGTCTTCCCTGCAAACGCAGGACGTGAAAACGGACTGGGAATAGACGGAGGCCGAAAGCCTCCGGGACCGAAACCGCGAGGACCGACGCGGCCAGCGGACCGTTGCTTGGCCGCTTTTGATTCTGCTAAGCCACCGCGGTAGGTCACCGTTGCCTGCTCGGCGTTGACATTACCGACCACGTAGTGAATGACTCCCTTGTAAGTGATCGTCTCGTCCTCGGAGTCGACAACAACTTCCACGTCATACGAAAACTTCTGCCCCGCTTCCCACTGGTAGGAAAGGTCTTGGGCGGAAAGCGAAGCAGTCGCAGACGCGAGGAAGGCCGCTGCGACCGACAAACCCTTGATCAATTGTCTTGTCATCAGTCTCAATTCTCCACTCAACTACGGAAACGCTTCAGCCGGAACCGTACGCGGCACACCGGGAGGCCCGAACGCACCAGGAGGCCCGAACGCACCGTGAGGACCGGGCCCACCAGGGGCACCGGGCCCGCCTGGCGCCATCCCCGAGAACATTTGGGCCATCGCTTGGACCTGCGTGAGTGCCTGGTCAAATTCTTGTTGGGTGCTGGCCTTCAACATCGGCTCGAGCAAACCGTTGACCATCATCATCGTGGTTTGCATCAAGGCATCTGCCTGCTGCACCTGATCCGCATTCTGCTCTTGCAATGCCTTGTACTTTTCCATTTCGGTCCTCATGACCTCCTCGAATTCATCGCCAGAATCCTGCCATTTCATCGCCAACTCTTCCGGCAGCCAGCGTCGATCGACCTTCATCATTCGCATCGTTTCCACACCACCGTCGGGCTTGGGAAGCGTGAGCACTCCGTGTGTCGGATCGTCTTGCTGGACTGTTAGTTGCGAAACGTATTGATCGAGCAGCCCGGGCGGCAACACCTTGACCAAGGCTTGCAGATGTCCGCCAAGTCTTGAACCACGATCGTCAAAAAACTGCGTCATGGTTTTCGACTCCAATTCATCGAGCGCGAGAGTCAACATCGCAAACTCATACATCGTTCCCACCGCGGGATCGTAGGCTTGCCGCGCCAATTGTTGAAAGGGAGGCGGGACCTGAGACATCAACTGCGAGTTGAGCACAAATTCTTTCTTTGTCACCAAGACCTCGACCGCCTTCATCAACATCGTCATCACGGCTTCGTTGGTCGTGGACTGCTGCCGAAGTGACGCGACGCCAGACCGGTACTCGGAGCTGTCGAGCACCGAGCGCAAACGTTCGGGCATGGCATACCAGATCACTTCGGGATGCCCCGATAACATCTGTACCCGCATGAAATCGACGGTATCCTGCAGCGAAGCATCTTCCGGGAACGGTGGCATCGGAGGAACCGCGGGCGGTACAGGCGGTCTGAAATTTGACCCAACGGTTGAGCCGGCAACCGGATTGATGGTTGACGAGGGCTCAACGGTTCCTCCCAAACTCGACGCCGCCGGTGGGGTGGGAGTCGATGAAGAGCTTGGGCTCTTGGTTTTGGCGGCTTGATACAATTGCTTGGCGCGCTCGCGACTCTCATCGCTCAAACGATCAATCGGAACCTTGACGGTTGTGCCATCGGACTTCCGTAACACCACGCTGGTTCCGTCAACTCCGACGTACTCAGCTTCAATGTTGTATTGCCCCGTTCGGTCCGTCCATGTCTCCGCTTGAATGCCCTCGTAGAGAATCAATGCAAGCAGCAAGGATCCGACCGCGGTTCGATAGAACAAACGAAAGGGTGTCATGGGGATTGTCTCCGAAGGGCGTCGCTAATGAACGCTAGACTACGCCAAGCCCAGTCCAAGATCTACAATCGTGACGCCGTTTGAAAGAGATTCTTGAGAATCTGGAATAGGCTGTGTGCCGGCGACGAAGGGAAGGGGCTTCGCCGCCGATCAGTCGCGGACGAGGATCAGTCGCGGACGAGGATCAGTCGCGGACGAGGATCAGTCGCGGACGAGGATCAGTCGCGGACGAGTTAGCGTCCGGGATGCTGGCATGTGGAAAAATGGGGAGCCAACTCTCAATGCCATCGACTTTGCGACCAATCGGGTGGCTTTCGTTAGCGGAAGGGCTCGAGCCCTCCGGTCTATTGAGTGTGATCCTGTGCTCCAGACCGGACGGCTCGCGCCGCACCGCTGGAAAGTAGACGGCATTGAGTGAACGTTCTGCGGCTGATAGTGACCAACACGCTTCTTGCGAAAGCTCACGTCGTTGCACCACAGAATCCGAGCCTCGCAGAGGCTGCTCTACGGTCGGATAGCTGTTCAGATATGATGGTTACCGTTTGAGTGTTCGTTGTAAGTCGCCACAGGCTATGGAAAAGAGCTGCCATGAAACGTTGGACTCACTCTCGCTGGCTGCTCGCGTCCCTGATCGCTCTGTCGTATTTCCCGCAGGCCCTGTCTGACGAGCCCCACCTGTCCGTTTCATTCCAGGAAGAGGGAGCCACGGTTTTTGAAGGGCAGTTGCCGGTTTTGTCGTACCAGTCCATGCCGCGATCGCATGACGGGGGCTGGCTGCGAGCCGATTATGTTCACCCGCTCTATGATCTGAGCGGCGAAGTGATCACCGAGGACTTCCCGGACGATCACCGACATCATCGCGGAATTTTCTGGGCCTGGCATCAGGTCTGGGTTGGCGACAAACGGATGGGCGACGCCTGGATGTGCAAGGATTTTCAATGGGACGTGCAATCGGTTGCCGCGAACACGCCTGGCGATCCCGTTTCGATCACCGCCATCACTCATTGGAAGTCACCGGCACTGGTTGACTTGACCAACGAGCCGATCGCGGTGGTGCAGGAACAGGCTCAGATCGTCGTCCACGCAAGGCAAACTCATTATCGTTTGATCGATTTTCGATTGTCGCTTCTGGCACTGGTTGACGAAGTTCGCATCGGCGGAAGCGAGGACGAAAAGGGCTACAGCGGATTCTCGCCTCGCATCCGCATGAACGGCAACGAGCGGTTTGTTTCGGAATCAGGCAGTCTCGAACCGACCACGATGGCGATCACCGCGGGGACTTGGGTCAACATCACGCGAGAAAACAGCGGGACCGCGATTCTGGTTCATCGCGACAATCCACAAGTGACCGAGCAGAATGCGAATTGGATCCTTCGCCGCAGTCGCAGCATGCAAAACGCAGTGTTTCCCGGTCGAGATGCCGTCACGATTTCGACGACCGAGCCAACGGTCCTTCGATATCGACTAGTGATCCATGATGGCTCGCTGACGCCGGAAACCATCCGCGAACTGCAAGCGGATTTCTGGGGATCCTAACGGGATTGCGCCACGTTGATTGCAGTTCACAACCCGAAGCGTAAGTCTTGAAGTTGCGCTTTGGAGTCCCGAAGACACTGAATGTGAAAGCCTGGGAAGCAATTGCTTGTCAGCAACAACATCCATTTGATGCCGGAGGTATCACGGAGGGTAGCCGTGGGTCGCGCAGCGCACCTACGGAAACTCGCAGAATCTCAATCCCAATCGACCCCGAAGGCGGTCGCAGACACCTTTCGCAATCGATCTGCGACCGCGGTGAAGGCACGAATCCGAGTCTCGACTAGTCTTGGCTACGAGAGGTCTTGGCGAATCGTCAATCCGATTGCGGGGTCAATCATCACCGCTGTCGCGAGATGGCAAGCGTGGGCGCCAGCCTTCAAGTAGTCCTTGACATGGTCGCTCGAATGAATGCCACCGACGCCGATCAGTTTGAGTCCTAAATCGTTCCGTGAAATCGCCTGTGCGAAACGCTGGACCTGATCGACCGAACTTTCGCGAATCGCATCGCCGCAGATTCCACGTTGCTGACGATCAAACATCAGTTCCTGGTCGCTCGTCCCCACCGTTGCCGCAATGCTGTTGGTCATTGATAACGCATCGACAACGCCAGCGAACGCTTGCACAAGAGGTTCGGGGGAAAGTTCAGGAGGGACAAAGCCAATCTTGATGATCAAAGGTGTCTTACCAATCGCGCCGCGGATCATCGAAGCGACCAAGCGGGATTGAACGGGATCCTGATAGAGTTGGCCATCACAAGTCGAGACATTGGGACAGGAGAAGTTGGCTTCCACGCAGTCCGCTCCGGCCTCCACGGCCCAGCGAGCGCACGTGGCATAGTCGTTGGCAAGCTGCTCAAGGTCCCATCCCGGCTGAACCGTGCCGACAACAGAAACCGAGAGGACCTTTTCCGCCGGCAATTTCTCGCGAGTCTGTTCAACGTCGCGCCGCCATTGCTCAGGTTCACTCGACGGCATCCCGAAAGAAACCGCCCAAGAACCGCTCATCGTTTTGACAGGTTGGACCCGTGCTTCGACTCCCGTCATGCGATCGCAGGAGACCGGTTGCAGATTCGGCAGAGGATAACACTCGCGATGACCACTTCGCACCGTCTTGTACGTCAGCACATCGAATCCCAAGTGTGCGTAGTAAAGACACCAAGCGCCGTTTAGCAACGGGCCCGCGGCCACGCCAAGCGGTGACGCGACGGGCATTCCCAGAAAATCCCATTTCCCAGGGACGGGAGCAGGAACCGACGACTCCGTGCCCTGACCGGTCGGATCAGGCGCGTGTTCGTAGTTCCAACGATAGCTCTTCGTCCAGTCGTAGCGAGGCAAGTTAGACACAGTGTAAGTACATCGGCCTTTCCAGGCTGACTCTCCATCGATGATGTCAGGCTGGAAGGCCTAACGTACTGAAATTCTAATGCGTTGGATCGACTTGCTTCGGCTCAATGGTCACGGCGACCACGATGGGTGCAGTGGGGTCATCCCCTTTGAGCAGCTCAATTGTCTCGATCGTCTGATCCGACTTCGGCTTCAGAACGATATGACGCAACTGCTGTCCTCCCGCCAACATGGCGAACTCCGAACCTGGCACATCCACGCGTCGAATGTAATCCGCGAAATCAACCGCGTTGACCAGCGGATGATCTTCGATCGATCCGTCAGCGAGGTGCAACCGGACCGTCATCGACACCGATTTCTCTTGGTGTGCGGGATAGCCCCATCCACTGATGCCGCTGAGCAGATGAATGGCTCCAGCCGCGGTATTGCACGGGATGGCAACCGACTTGGGCATGCTTGGTGGCAGCGTTCCTCGAGGTCCATTGAGGAGCACGATATTGGGAACTCGCTTTCCCTGCGGGTCAATCAATTGAAAAGGAATCTCGCCAACCATTTTGGGAGTCCAATCGGCGAAGACGAGCCGATCCGGCCCTTCGTCTCCATCGTGAAACAATCCTTTCGTGCTGACCGCAGTGGCTACCTTATCGAGCGGCAAGGGCAAGTACTTTCCTTTGGCCGTCAGAAACTCCAGCAAGTCGACAAAACCTTGAGGATCGATTTGCTTTTCAAAGCCTTCGGGCATCACCGATTTCTTTGAGCCGGCGAGTTGCTCGATATCCTCACGCAACACGACCTGCTTCTTCCCTTGTGCATCGAAGATCTCGATCGCGGTTTGAGTCTCCGAAGCCAACATGCCACTGATGACGATGCCATCGACGGTGAGCACCGAATAGCTTCGATAGTTACCTTCCACACTCCGGCTCGGATCGAGAATGTGGGTCAACAATTCCTCCTTGGGATGGACTGCCATACCAGTCAGGTCAGGACCTACCTTGTTTCCTTCTCCACGATGCGTATGGCAATTGGCGCAGTTCTTCAGGTAAACCGCCTTGCCCTGAGCGACGTCGCCTTGCTGCGCCGTGACTTTCATCAGCGATTCAAGCACCGCCGCCCGGTCAGGGCTAGGCAGTCCTCCCGCACCGGAAAGCACTTTCTCGGCTTGTTGGCGAATCTCGCGGCTCGGGTGGGCCAGCAAGGCCTGTTGCTGGTCGAGCGAGAGATCGCCACGATCGAGCCTGCGATTGGCTAACGCATCGAGCAGATTCGCGGTGGTTTCCGGACGTGCCAGCATCACGCGAATCGCCGCCGAACGAGTCCCCGGCGTCATGTTTGTCATCTGCTCCACCATCAAGTCACCGACGCCTTCGGCACGACTGCGCTGCAGTGCGTTGACCATGCCAATCGCTGTCGCTTGATCGGTGCGAGGCGTAACGCTGTCTAGCAACTTGGCTGCGACGTCCTCATCCTCCGACATCAAGCCGATCAGTTCCGACGCGGCGTCGATGCGATCCGTTCCAGATGCCGCTTCATCGGCAGCGATTTGGAGGAGCGAATCGGCAATCATCTTCGCATTTTTCGCCAGCCGCTGGCTTCCCCAAGCACTGGCCAGCCGAATGAACTGGCCCTTGGAACCTGCATCGAGGCGATCAAAAATTGAGAGCAATCTCTCGTCGGCATCCGCTGCAAGTTCAATCTGCTTTTGCTTCGGCCATCCTTTCGACCAGCCCTCGATCACCGAGGCGCGAATTTCGGCGGGCGCATCGCCAAGCACTTCGAGCACCTTGCTCACAGCGAGCACATCGGCCGAGCGCGCGACATGTTCCGACACAATCAAGACGGCATCGCGAAGCGACTGCTGGCGATTCGGACTGACGACAGGCGAGGGCCAGGAACGCGCCCCCATTGTTGGCTGCCGCACTGGTGGCAGCGTCGAGCATCCAGCGGTCTTTCTGATCTTCGGATCGAACCAGTGCGTTGCAGCGCCGCCGACGCGGATCCCTGGGATGCCGGCATATCGGCCAATGCGAGCAGTGTCGACAGTCGAACCTGAGGATTCGCCGCAGAGAGGACGTTGGCTTCCAGCAGCATTTCCCGCCCCTCCGCGTCGCGTGGCAACACTTCGACGGCTGTCCTGACGACGCCGGCCGATGGATGCTGCAGCGCCTGAGCCAGGATCTTGCGTCCATCTGACGATGAAAGTTGTCCCAACCCGTCCAGGGTTCGTAACGCATGTATCGCTCCGACGTCCAATCCGATCTCGTCCAGATCGTTAGCGTCCAACAAATCGCGAAGCGCAGGAACGACCGAAGTGTCGCCACGCTCGACCAGCAATCGCTGTGCGTGCCGGCGCCAAAACATGTTCGGGTTGGTCAATGCCTCGACCAATTGCTCGGAAGTTGCATCACCCAGGGACGTCGGCGTGGAATCTTCGCCGTAAACCACTCGATAGATTCGACCATGCTTCTTGTCTCGCAGGTCCGTCATGTACGCGTTGCCTGGTCCCGTCTCGAAACCGATCGGCGTGGGGTTGTGCTGGACGATGTAGTTGTACCAGTCGATAACCCAAACGTTCCCATCAGGGCCGACTTCGGCCATGATCGGCGCGGCCCACTCGTCGTCACTGGCAACCAGATTCATCGGACTCGTGGAATGAAATCCAGCACCATCGGGCTGGAGCACAAAGGTGCCGACAAGATGACCGGTGGGTCCAGCCACGAAGGCCGTGCGGTTCCAGAATCCAGATGGGTAACGGCGAGCCGTGTAGAGCGCATGCCCGGCGGCGGCAGTGTAACCACCATGGTGATCGACCTGACGGACCTTGTCCGTAATCGGATTGAACAAGTGAGTGTCGGCAATGCCCTGCAGCGCCGAGGAAGTCCAGCCGCGAACACGCTCGTAATATCGGTTGGCGACGGGCATGAATTCGCTAGGGTTGCGATTGGCGGTCGATCCGAATAGCAAACCTTCCTCGCTGATTCCAACACCCCACGAGTTGTTGTTCGTATTTCTGAGGAATTCAAAATCGGTGACTTCCACCTTGCCATCGATTTCTTCGACACGGAAGCGGTAGAACCCAGTGCGGAACGAGCGAGTCTCACCCGCGATCTGGCCTTGGAAGCCGGCGTAACCGACGATCCCGTAGAACCAATTGTCGTGGCCATAATTCAGATTGCTGGGACCGGCGTGCGTATCATTGGTGCTCCATCCAGTGAACAGGACCTCGCGCACATCGGCAACGTCATCGCCATCGGTATCCTTGAAGAACAACGTATCGGGAGCCTGATGAACGATCACGCCACCATGAGAAAACGCCATGCTGGTGGGAATGCTTAGGTTCTCAGCGAAGACCACAAACTTGTCTGCTTTGCCGTCACCATCGGTATCCTCACAGATGCGAATCCGGTCGCGTCCCTTGCCTTCCGGCTGCTTTTCGTTGGGATAGTCATACGTCTCGGCCACCCACAAACGTCCGCGATCGTCCCAGTTCATGCAGATCGGCTTGCCACCGATCTCAGGCTCTGACGCAAACAGTTCCAGCTGGAATCCTTCGGGTACCACGTAGTGCTTCATCGACTCCGCCGGCTCCAGCGGCAACGGCATCATGTTGCGTGGTGATTCCTGCTCGCCCCACTTTGTGCTGCGGACATAATTCGGAATCTTTGGACCGACGTCGACATATTCAATGGGGCGTACGTCCTTGCGCAGCTCCGTCATCTTCATATCAGCCAGCGGCTTCTCGCTCGACACCGGCAAACTCAGGGACGACCGAAGGGTCCTGACCACAGGCCCAGCGAATGCCACGCTCCACCAGGTTTTGAAATCCCGGATTGCCGAAGGTTCGCTCATCATGTCCCCATGCCGTGTAAAACACGCGACCGTCACCTTGGGTACGAACCCAGGTCCACGGCTCGCGCTGGTCACCTTCCTGACGATACTCCAGGACCGTGCGATCGCGTTCGTTGTGAAGCGTGTGCACGTAGGTTTCGTCCCAGCTCTCGAAACTGTTGTATCCCTTCATCAGCGGATGCGTTGCGGCTGCATCGGTCGGGCGGACCGTAAACACTCCAGTGCCGTGGCGTTGGAACTGCGCGCCAATCAACGCCACCACCTCGGGATTGATTGCGGAAACAATACGAAGCACAGTGCAGCGGAATGAAACCGCCCCCTGACTGCACAAAGTCAAGCAGCGCTTTCGCTTGAGAATCGCTGATCGCATCGATGTTCGCGTACACGATCAGATCCATCGAGCTGTTTCAGATTGTCAGCCGACAGAACTTCGTCGACGTTGTCGCTGTAGCGAACATCGATGCCCCGCTCAGCCAAGACCGGAAGCAACTCGGCAGCTCGGCGCGCCGGCTGATGGTGGCCATTGTCGCCCAGGAACACGAGTTTCAGTCGTTCCTCGGTCTTCTCGTCGGCCGCAAGGCAAGTGACCGACGAGACGAGCAACCAGGCAAACGCGTAAAGACCCGTCACCCGGGTGATAGAACGCAGGCGTCCGCAAGCGTTTCGTGACATGTTTCCGTCCAGAGATGATGAAGGGGGGAAGGGGTCCACGATGGGTCGGACACGCCAACCACCGTGATCAATTCAGGATACGCGATCTTCCCACGTATCTCGGTCAAAACTTGCGCAGAGGCAGCCCCTTTTCGGATAGGTTCTAAGCCAACGTGAATTCGGGTAGGTCGACACGCTCGCCACCTTTGAGCGCCGACTCGTGAGCACAAATCCCCACGCAGGTCCAGTTCGCACTGGTCACCGCATTGGGCCACGGATCGCGATCTTCGATCAATGCGCTGACGAACTCGTTGACCAGATGCGGATGCGAGCCGCCGTGTCCGCCGCCCTGGATGAACGACAGGTGTTCGGTGTCGTGAATCTCCTGCGGAAGCGTGAACTTGCGAATCTCGGCGGGAAGCAGGTGCGCGAAGTCGGGCACCTCGACCTTCTCGGGAATCTCCGGTTCCGGCTTCTTGGCCGTGTGAATCACGTGAGGCTCGTGTTCGATCAGCGTCCACTCGAAGCTCTTCTTCGTGCCGTAGACGTCGAAGCTCTCGCGATACTGCCGAGCGACGTCGTAGAGGAATCGCCAGATATGAGCGGTCAGGTCCCTGTCCTTGATCTTGATGTGGCAAGATTCGACCGCAAACTTGTTGCCCGATTTCTTGGCGATGTCATCGCGAACCGTACCGCTACCGAAACAGCTGACGTACTCCGCCAAGCCGTCGACCAGACCAAGACAGGGGCTGACGACGTGCGTCGCGTAATGCATCGGGATCATTCGTTCCCAGTACTCAGGCCAGCCGTCCATGTCCTGCGGATGCGAAGCGGCCAGATGCTGGATCTTGCCGAGTTCGCCTTTCTCGTACATTTCCTTGATGAACAGGAACTCGCGGCTGTAGACGACGGTTTCGGCCATCATGTACTTCAGCCCGGTCTGCTTGACTTTTTCGACGATCTGTCGGCACTCGTCGATGGTGGTCGCCATCGGGACCGTGCACATCACGTGCTTGCCGGCGTCGAGAGCCTGCAGCGACATCCAGGCGTGATCAGGAATCGGGCTGTTGATATGCACGTAGTCCACGTCGGGATCGGCCAGCACCTGGTCGAACTTCGTGTAGCGTCGGTCGATCGAAAACTGATCGCCAACCCGATTCAGTTCCGCCTCATTGCGGCGGCAAATCGCCAGCACGTTGGTGTTGGGATGGGCGTTGTAGATCGGGATGAACTCAGCACCAAAGCCAAGTCCGACCATCGCCACATTGACGGTCTTGCTCATCGTGTTGTTCCGCGGGGAAGAAGCGAATGGGGGAGGGGAAGGCCCAAGCAAACGACTCGGGAACTCCAACGGCACCAGCCTTCAGAGCTGATCCTTGAGGTGCTTCATTGTGACGGTCGCGAAGCCCGCGTCCATGAGATTGTGCGCAAAGTATTTGTGATATTTCACCGACAGTTTCTTGCAATTAATTGGGTTTTTACCGAGCATATCGTGTTCGCGACCTCCCTGCGCCTGAAATATTTGCCCCCCCGATGAAACGACGCCGCTCCGTCGCCCTGTTGATCGAGACCTCAAACGCTTACGCGAGGGGACTGCTAGAGGGGGTGATCGGTTACATGCAGAGCCACGACTCCTGGTCCATCTACTTGCCGGAGCAGCAGCGGACGGCGCTGACCTCCGGCATGGCTTGGGAAATGGCGCGGCGACGGCATCATCGCGCGCATCGAAACCGAAGAAGCCGCGGAGTTGGTATCGCGAAAGAAACTGCCAACCGTCGATGTCAGTGCGGCACGACACGTTCCCAACATTCCCTGGGTAGAAACGGACGACGCGGAGATCTCGCGGCTTGCCGCCGATCATCTGCTCGAACGTGGCTTTCGCAACCTCGCCTTTGTCGGCGATCCAGGCTTCAATTGGTCGCTGTGGCGCGAGCAACACTTTGCCAGAATCGTGCAGGAGCATGGCTGCCGATACGATTCTCACCAGTCGATCTCGAGGCTAGAAGCTCGCTACTCGTGGAACACCGAATACCGTCAACTCTCCAAATGGCTTGACAGGCTTCCGAAACCGGTCGGCATCATGGCTTGCTACGACATCAAGGCGCAGCAGGTGCTCGACGTGTGTCGCGCATTGGATCTTGCAGTCCCGGAGCAGGTGGCGGTGATCGGTGCCGATAACGACCAACTGCTGTGCAATCTTTCTGACCCACCTTTGTCGAGCGTGATTCCCAATTCCAAGCGAGCCGGTTACGAGGCCGCTCGATTACTCGATCAAATGATGTCGGGCCAGAAAGTCGATAGTGACGCGGTCTTGGTCCGACCTCTCGGGATCGAAACCCGGCAATCGACGGACACGCTGGCGATTGAGGACGCAGACATCGCCGAGGCGCTTCGTTTCATTCGGCGTCACGCCAACTCCGGAATCAACGTCGGCGACGTGCTCAAGGAGGTGCCACTTTCGCGACGGGTTCTGGAAAGCAGGTTTCGCAAGATCCTCGGCCGCTCGCCACATGAAGAGATCGTCCGCCAACGAATCGGTCGCGTCCAACAATTGCTGAGCGAGACCGACCTTTCGCTTCGCGAAATTTCAAGCCGCACCGGATTCGAGCACAGCGAGTACTTGAGCGTGGCGTTCAAGCAAGCCACCGGTCAAACGCCCACCCAGTTTCGTCGCCGCACGCAGACAAGCGTTCGTACCGACCGCTCGGGCACGGAGTTTCGCTGACAGGATGAACTCGATCAACAGGATGTGGAATCATGGCGTGATGCTCCCGAAATCCGAAAATCTCTTGATCCTGTTCCTTCAGTCAATCCTGCGACTTCTGTCGAGCACAACAAGTCACTGCCCCACTGCCCACTGCCCACTGCCCACTGCCCACTGCCAACTGCCCACTGCCCACTGCCACTGCCACTGCCCACTGCCCACTGCCCACTGCCCACTGCCCACTGCCCCACTGCCCCACTGCCCCACTGCCAACTGCCCACTGCCCCACTGCCCCACTGCCCAAAAAAATCGCCGATACCGCTAAGCTTGCTCGGCTAGTCGGTCGCTTTTCGCTTTTTCGCGCGGCCGGATTTCGCTGAATTGGCTTTCTTGTGGTCGTTGGCAACCAACTCGGTTTGGATTCCCTTGTCGCCCTGCGAATCCATCCAAGACTCCAACTCCTTTCGCAGACTTCCGATCGTCTCGGCATACTGCGGGTCATCCGCGAGATTGTTCATTTCGAGCGGATCGTTGATCACGTCATAGAGTTCCACCGCCGGTCGACGTTGGTAGCGGTCCACCGCCGCGCGCGCGTCTTGATCGCCTGCTTCGGCCGCCGCGACCAGAGAAAGAAACTCAGGGCTCTTCGTACACGCGTTCGTAAACAATTGGTCGTTCTGGAGGTTCACAATCAGCTTGTGGGTACGTGATCGAACGGAGCGGATTGGATAACAGTCATTGCCGTTGATGATCCCGTGCGTGGTCATTTCACCAAAGACAAACTGCTTGTGTTCCGTTGCTTTCCCAAGCAGCACATCGGCCATGCTGCGACCATCCAGATCCGCATCGGGCTTTCCCCCGGCAAGATCGACGAAGGTCGGCGTGACGTCGACATATTCGACCATCGCATCCGAGACCGAACCGGCCTCAACCTTGCCCGGCCAGCGCACGATCATCGCCGATTGAAGCCCGTTGTCATAACACGTCCACTTGGCAAACGGCATCGAATTGCCTTGCTCGGAAACGACCATCACCAATGTGTTGTCGGCCAGGCCATTGGCTTGCAGTGAATCGAGCAGCTGCCCGACCTGCGAGTCGTAGTAGGTAATCTCGGCGAGATAGCGGCTAAAACCATCACGCATCGCTGGCGTATCGGGCAGGTAGGGAGGCAACTTGACTTCCGCCGGTGGATACGTCGAGGCATCTCCTTTGTTCCAAGGCGTGTGCGGTTCGTTGCTACAGGCGAACAGGCAAAACGGAGTCTCGGACTTTGCGCACTCGGCAAACAATTCATCGACCGCTTCGATGTCCGGATTGTTTCCTTTCCCGCTGTATTCGAAAGTGAACAGATCGCGAGGGCCGATGTGCGTCTTACCGGAAAGGGCAACGCGGTAACCAAGCGGTTTGAGGAAATGCGTGATGTTCTTGATGTTCGAGAAGGTTTCGGTGTGGTTCGGGTAGGCACCCGTTTTGATCGGATACTGGCCGGTGTAAATATTGTGTCGGGTCGGCGAACACATCGGAGCGGCCTGAAAGCAGTGGGTGAACCTCATCCCTTCGCCGGCCAGACGGTCAATGTTGGGCGTATGAGCCTGTCCGCCATAGCACCCGATGTCTCGAAAGGTGCAATCATCGGCAATGATGAACAGAAAGTTGGGCTTGTCCGATGCAATGGACACACCGGAACTCGCCACAGAGGCGGCGAGCGAGACAAAGACGACAACCAGAGATCTCATAAATTTTCTCACCACAAACGCCAAGCAAAAAAGTTCCAGACAACAATGAGGGGGCCCGTTCCCGCCAAATTTTTCTTCCCTCTTCCCTCTTCCCTCGTCCCTCTTCCCTCGTCCCTATTTCCTAATCAACCGTACTGCCCCACCAATTGGGATTGGGCTGCCAATCGGGCTGGAGCATTTCAGCGTGATTCTTTTCGAGCTGCTGCAACAGGTTGGTTTGGATCCTTTGGAACTTGGCTTCCGTTCTCGCCGGATCGTAACGCGGATCGGGCGATGGGAACTTGGCCCCGACCGATAACAACCAATCTTCCAACTGTTTCCACATGCGCTCTGTGCGAACGGGATACGATCGAGACAGATCACTTTCCTCGGTTGGATCGACGGCCAAGTCGTAGAGTTCGTTGCGGCCATCCTCGTAGTAGTGAATCAGTTTCCAGTCGCCATCACGGAACAGGGAACTGGGTTCGCCACCTTGATTGTCGTAATGGGGATAGTGCCAATAGAGAGGCCGGGGCGCAATCGATTCGCCTTTCAACAGTGGCACGAGCGACACCCCGTCGACGTGTTGGTCAGGCCGGGGCGCGAGGCCACACAACTCAAGCACGGTGGGATAGAAATCGGCACCGGTCACCGGCACGTTGCAGGTCGATCCGGCTTGGATCAAAGCCGGGTAGCGAATGTAATAGGGTTCGCGAATGCCACCTTCCCACTGGCGTCCCTTTCCACCGCGAAGCGGCAGATTGCTGGTGGAGTAGGCATCGCCGGAGGAGACGCCACCGTTGTCGCTTGTGAACATCACGATTGTCTTCTCGTCTAGCCCGAGCGTCTTTAGTGTATCGAGGACTCTCCCAACAGCAGCATCGGTCGTTTCCACCATGCCCGCGTAGACGGGATGATCCTGTACCTGGCGAACTGGCAACGTCCGATCGACTTTGAATCGCGAGCCGCCGGGTGCAAGTGGTGGTGCGAGCTTTCGATATTTGTCCCACAGCGTTCTGGTCGTTTGCACCGGCGCGTGAACGGCGTAAAAGGACAACATCGCAAAGAAAGGCTGATCACGATGCTCCGTGATAAATTTCGCGGTCTCGTTACCGAGTCGTAGCGTCAACGATTCGCCTGGCGGACCATCTTCCATGTAGGGGTTGTTGAAAGGAACAAAGAAGCCTCCGGGAGGACTGCCTCGATCGTGTCCGCCGACATTGATGTCGTAACCGTGATCGGTCGGCAGCGAGCCCTCACCACCGAGATGCCACTTACCGGCAAAGAAGGTGCGATAACCGGCTTCCCGCATCGCTTCGGCAAGTGAGATATCGTCATGAGGCAGGGCGTGCAGGTACTCGGCCGGAAGCAGCGGATCGTCGCGCTGCCAGTCCATCCCCGACTTGGCGCCAATCCAATTGGTGATGCCATGACGTGCCGTGAACTTGCCGGTCTGGATGCTTGCCCGCGACGGACTGCAGACACGACAGGTCGCGTAGCCTTGGGTAAATCGCATGCCGTCGCGCGCCAACTTGTCGATGTTGGGGCTGCGATAGAACGTGCTCCCTTCCCCCGACAAGTCATGCAATCCCATGTCATCAACCAAAATCAAAACGACGTTCGGGCGACCTTCCTGCGCCGAGATCGACAAGGCGAGGCAAAGGGCGAGCATCAAGGCAGAAGCCAATCGCATGGTTTTGTTCTCTTAATTGGAATGGGTCTTTGCGATCTGATCGATCTGTTGTGCGGCAATCACCGCTCCGCTAGTTCCCGTCAGCCGCGCTGCCACGTTCGCCAGGGACCCACGATCGACCGGGCCCTGTTCATCCAGAACCTCAGCCAATGCTTCGGTGAGGCGGGACAGCTTGCGCAGCCAACGTCCACATCGTAGCCTCTCGAGGCGGGTCGCGTTATCAAATTGGTCGAAAGCCAGTGGGCGAATCAGCTGAGGGATCCCCGACGCCAATGCTTGGGACGTGGTTCCGATGCCGCCATGGTGGACGATCGCAGCGCAGTTCGGTAGCAAGCGATGCAAGGAGACGTAGGAAAGTGATCGCACGCTTTCAGGCAACGACTCAGGAAAGTTCTCCGGGAAGGACGAGAGCAACAAGCCAGGCCGATTCAGTTGTTGGCAGGCAGCAACCGCTCGCTGAAAAAACTGACGACAATGACGATGCGCTGTTCCCGATGTGAACACGATCGGGTTGTCGTCAGGCAGTTGAAATTCGCCTCCGTCGACGTCGTCCAGGGGGAATCCACAGTGGAAGAAACGCTCGTGATAACCGACCGTCGCGGGGGCAAACCAATCGGGATACATCGCCATGGTTCCATCCGGCGACAACCACCAGCGATCCATGACCCGACGCACCGGCGGCAGCCCGTGTCTTTTGCGCATGCGGTTGATGGGACCACGAAGCACCGGGTCGATGAGGAGGTGATCGATCGTTGCGTAGCCAGCACGCACAGCCCATGCCGGGCGGGAGATCTCGAACCACCATGGGGAAAGACGCGGGGGATCCGCGACGGTGCGCAGAATCACTGGCTGCAAGTGGACACCGACCATCGGAGTAGAGGGATCCGCGTCGCGAACGATTCTCGAAGCCACATCGAGCGGATGTGCGACCAGCACCGTCTCACCGGCTACATGGTATCGACGAATGACCTCTTCATGACGTTCCAAGAAGTCTCGAACCATGACGTGAAATACCTGCAGCGGGCCGCGAATCGGATTCCAAACCGCCGCGTTCCCGATCGCCTCGGCGAACTTCTCGTGACTAATCACCGGTTCCGCCGTTAAGCCTGCGTCTTCGGCAAGCTTTGCGTAGGGCTCGGCCAGCGAGATGACGACCTCATGACCAAGCTGACGAAGATGCCGACCGATGGCAATCATCGGATTGACATCGCCACGTGAGCCGGGTGCGGAAAGAATCGCGCGCAAGGCTATCGCTCGATTTCGTATTCGGTGATCTTCCGATAGGCGGTTGCCCGACTGATCCCAAGCAGTCTCGCGGCATCCGGCACGCTACCGCCAGTCCGACTCAAGGCCTTGCGAATCAAACGCTGCTCCCACTCGTCGATGCGCAGCGTTTCAAGTCGGCTCAAGCCCGTATCCCGAAGACCAAGGTCATCGACTTCGATCCGCGGATCATCGGCCATGACCACGGCGCTATCGATCACGTTTCGCAACTGGCGCACATTCCCCGGCCAAGGGTACTCCTGCAGCCTTGCCCGCGCCGCGTCGGAGATGTCCAATTCGCTGCGCCCATGTTGACGGCGAAAGTGATCGAGAAAGTGATCGATCAATCGAGAGATGTCTTCCTCGCGCTCTCGAAGGGGTGGCACGAACAACTCAAACACGCTGAGTCGATAAAACAGATCTTCACGGAACTTCCGCTCCCTGACGAACTCCGAGAGATCACGGTTGGTCGCCGCGATCACGCGGACATCGACCAGTACTTCTTCGGTCGCCCCAACCGGCAAGAACGGATGCCCCTCAAGAATTCGCAGCAGTTTCGCCTGGCCCTCGAGCGTTAATTCGCCAATCTCGTCGAGAAACAACGTCCCGGTATGGGATTGTTGGAACCAACCGATGTGATCCTTGTCGGCGCCGGTAAACGATCCCTTTTTGTGGCCAAACAGCTGACTCTCGATCAAGTCACGCGGGATTGCTGCGCAGTTTACGGTCAACATTGGACGGCGCGCTCGGGAACTGGCTTGATGCACGGCTCGGGCAACGAGTTCTTTGCCGGTGCCACTTTCACCACGAATCAGAACCGATCCGCTGGCCTTGCCGACACGGACGATCTTTGCCTTCAGCTTGGTCATGATGGCACTGTCGCCAATCAGCTCATCCGAGTCCGCGTTGCGATCAGCGATCCGCTGCCGCTCGGCTCGCAGCGAGTCATTTTGCAGCGTGCGAGTAAGTCCGGCCGCCAGCAAACGCCCGGCCGCGACCGCCAACTCGAAATGCGTGTCATTGAAGCTGGGCCGATGCCGATAGAGATGCAAGACGCCCAAATTGTTCTTGCCGCAATCAAGGGGAACGTAAATCACGTCCGACCATTGCTCTTCATGACGACCGACTTGTGGATGCGACTGGGATTCATCGTTCAACCAAACCGCCTCGCCGTCGCGGACCACGCGGCGAATCAATCCCTTGCCGATCGAGATCGTCTCGGCTTTATCCTCCGGTATGACACGCAGCGGCTTGAGACGTCCATCGCCAGTATCATACGACAATCCGACCACATCAGCTCCGGTACGATCTTTCAATAACTCGATCACCGTCTCGATGACGTGGTCCGCGTTGTCGCTCCTGAGCAGATGAAGCGTGAGCGAGTAGAGATCAATCAGATGCCCCGCCTTGGCCACACTGGCGATCGGATCCTCCAACTCGCTGCGCCAATTGCTGCGCTCCTTGGGGAGTTCCTGGACCACCGTCGCACTGCTGGACGACTCCCCGGCCGCATCGTTGTCCGCTTCGATCAATTGCATGTCGGTGCTGCCAACGGTGACGATCGACTTGTGCATCAAGCGCGCGTGGTCGGTCTTTTGACCGTTGACATGGGTGCCGTTCCGGCTGCTGGTATCGCGCAAATGCCAATCGCCTTCTTCAAAATAGACCACGGCATGGAATCGCGAGCTGACCGGATCGGTCAGCATGATTTCACAGCTCGCGCCGCGTCCAATGTGCGAAGGGCGTTCTGGGTCGAGTGGGAATTGCTTCCCTTTCTCCGGACCGGTGCGGACCGACAAATAGGCAACCATGAGTCATTCAGGTTTGGATCGATAGCTCGTTTGTCTCATTTTAAGGCGCCGAGTGAATGCGATGACAGATGCCTGGGATGATGATCCCCTTGAAAAGGGGGCAAAAAGCGATCCCTGATTACCCAGACCAACATCTTGGGAAAGGCAACGGGAATTGCTATTGCTTGCATCAAGCGATCGGCGCAGATTGTGCGAGCGAAACCGCGACCGAGGGACGACGCTTGACACCTGCATGAGCGCATGTGTCGTCAAAACCAACGGAGTGCCAGAGACATGAGACTCGCGACGATTTCCGGGCCTTTTTTCACCTTGGTCCAGTGTCTGGCATCTGCTAACCTCCGCTCCGCTTGCCAAAAGATCTCGCTGGCGGCATGGAAGTCCCCCGTGTCTTCCGATGAGTGGTGTTTCGCTGGAAAGGAGTCCAACGTGGAAACCAAGCCTACCTCTGTATGCGTCCATATTCGCTGGATGATCCGGCGTGACATGCCGTCGGTCATCGGCATCGAAAACGCATGTTTCGAATTTGCCTGGAATGAAGACGACTTCATTCGCTGTCTTCGCCAACGCAATTGCATCGGGATGGTCGCCGAAGAGGACGACCAGGTTGTTGGGTTCATGATTTATGAGCTCCACAAGAACCGTTTGCATATTCTCAACTTCGCGGTGCATCCGTCGCACCGACGCAGTGGGATTGGTCGCGCGATGATCAACAAGTTGCTTGGCAAACTGTCTCATGAGCGTCGCAACCGCATCATGCTGGAAGTACGCGAAACCAACCTGATTGCCCAGTTGTTCTTCAAATCGATTGGCTTCCGCGCGATTTCGGTGCTTCGTGATTTCTACGACGATACCGTCGAGGACGCCTACCTGATGCAGTATCGCTATCAGCCCAGCGCCGAAGAGTTGGCTCAGCCGCATAACCGGATTTCAAAACTCGCCGGTTAGCGAGGGCAGGTCCGCGCGGCTCGTCTTATCGAAAGTCCGGCGAGCCCCAGGCTTTGCATCGCCCGGCTGAGCGGAGAGCCTTCGACCGCTGGCCTGGTTGCACGAATCACCAGCCGATCTCGGCGGCTTCGCCGACCGATCGGCGTGGATCCGCATCCGGGCTCGCACGTCGCGAGCTCGCGATGACGCTGCAGCATGCTTTCGCGCCAGAGCGGCTGCGGCAGTGGCTTCCGACGTGGCGATCTAACATCAGCGCGCGATGATCCAGCACAAACAATCGTTCGCCGAGCAGATCGGACCGCGGGGTCGGATACGGCTTGCCGCAGCGCCGATCACTGCAGCGAGACATCGAACGGAATCCCGAACCCATCGGGAGGTTCTCGTGCTGCGCTGCGGCGATCACCCGATCGCGATGCTCCGCCGAGGGGGCGAGCCAGGCAACCTTGTAATAGGTGGGCACCACGTCCGTTTCGATCTCGCTTTGCCAAACCCACGGTCGAAGTTGCTCGTTGACCTGTGTCTGCAGAAATTCGACCGTCTCTAGGCGAACGCGTCCAAGCTCCTCCAGCCGGTCGAGCTGCGGCCCAATCACCGCCGCCTGAAGTGGAGAAAGAGGAAAAACCTCACCCGGGCGGTCCATCAGTCCACCCAGCCTTGCCGCCAACCGCGACGAATTGACCAACACGGCACCACCGCCGCCGGCCGAAACGGGCTTGCTTCCCCCAAAACTGAGCGTGGCAAGATGCCCGAATCGTCCCGCCATTTCTTCGCCGATCTTCATTCCGGCCGCCTGACAGGCATCTTCGATCAAGAGCCAACCTCGGGATTCGCAGATCTGACTCAAGCGATGGACGTCGGCAGCACGCCCATAAAGGTGCGACGCGACCACGGCACGGACGCCGCTTGATTGGGGATCCGCGGCCAAAATTTCGAGCTGGTCTGGGTCGATGGCGAGCGAATCGGGAGCAATGTCCAACAGGACGGGCCGGGCGCCAAGAAGCTCGATCGTGCGAAAATTCCCCGGAAAATCGTAGGCTGCCAGTGCGACCTCGTCACCGGGACCGACCTGGGCGGCCCGCAGTGCGATCTCCAGGGCGGCGGTCCCACTACAGCACAGCCGCGCTTGGAAAACACCGCTGAGCGCGACGATTCTTGCCTGCAGCTCGCGGCAGGTCGTGGAATGGTAACGGCCCCAATCACCCGAGCGGATGACTCGCTCAACCGCGGCGTCGATCTCAGGCCAATCGGGCGGCCAAGTGGGGCAGTGAAAGGTCATGATCCGATCGGGGTTGCGAATGACGCGGCTGCGAATTGCCCGGCCGGACCGGCGGGGTCTGGCTGGTGGGGCGGGATGCGCTGGGAGGGCAGGGAATCGACCTGCATGATACGGGTCGGCGCGGCAAGTCCAAGATTCTGCTGGGCTTGTGACGTTTTTTTCCCTTCCATATCATGCTCCACTTGCAAATTGGACCCCAGGGTGGGCGCGTCAGATCCAGTATCGGCCTGTTCGACAGAGCTGCGAATTTCTGTCAAAGTTGATTCGTTGGGTTGGAACCTCCTCGTATTCCCGGTCGAACGGGACGCGGAGGTTGTGTACCAATCGAGCGAAACAGCCAGCGGTGCGTCTGCCATACCAACCCGCCTGAAAAGCGGAAGGCCTTCGGTTGTTGACTCTCGATTCAATCATTCTTGCGACGTCACGATTGGCCCTGTTGGCCCAGGATGCGGCTGCGCCCGAGCTGACTCCGATCCAACAGATCCTGGGCAATCCCCTACTACCGATCGTGGGTCTCTTTTTTCTGTATTACTTCATTGTTCTTGCTCCGGAGCGCCGACGGAAGCGCGAAGACGCGGCGATGAAGTCAACGCTGAAAAAGAATGATCGGATCATCACGATCGGTGGCATCCACGGAACGGTGGTGGCGGCCCCTGCCGACAGCAACGTCGTCACGATTCGGATTGATGAAAACGGCACGACTCGGATGAAGATCAATCGCTCAGCCATTGCCACGATTGTTTCCGAGAAGGAAAGCCAGGACGGGAGAGACAAGGAAACCGTTTCCGACACGAAAGACATTTAACCCAGCAACGAAGCTGTGGCCGAACTTTTCGGTCGCCGATGACCGTGTGGATCCCATTCGATGGTGACCCCGCGATTATCGACGACCAGACCGAAATCGACACGAATCCACGATTCAGAAGACAACGATGGACTGCTCTTTTTTGACGAACTTGACGACTCTCTTCCTGGCACAGGCACAAACCGGTGCGGGAACGGTCGGACGCGGCATCTCGTGGGAACAGTACTTGGCGGTCGCTGTCGCGATGGCTGTGCTGATCCTGCCCTTTGTCGTTGGCAACTTCTTGGCTCGAACGCTCAGGATGCCGAATTACGGGACCCGTTTCGGCTGGGTCCTGCTGGCGATCACCGCCAGTCTTGTGGTCCTGATCAATCGACTGCCCGGATTGGGTGTGGACCTTCGCGGTGGAACGATCCTGGTCTACGAGATCGACTCGGACAAAGTCGGGGAGTCGGAGTCCGAGGGCGGCTCGAACATCACCTCGGAAGATCTCGTTGAACCGCTGACCCGCCGTATCAACCCCAGCGGCACGCAAGAGATTCAGATTCGCCCCTACGGTCAGTCGCAAATCGAAATCATCGTCCCGGAAGTCCAGCAGCAGGAAGTCGACCGAATCAAGGGCTTGGTGGAAGAAGCCGGGATTCTTCGCTTCGCCATCCTGGCCAATCAGGTCGACCATCAGCCGTACATCAACTTCGCGATTGAGCAAGCCGAGTCAGAGAACAGCGGCGTACGAACCAGTGAGTCGGTCCGCAACAGCGAAGGCCAGATCGTCGGTTTCTGGGCGAACGTCGACCGCGAGTTGGTGGACGGCCCCAACGGCAAGAAGATTCCTGGCCCCGTTCGGGTCAATGTGGCCGACGCCTTGGTACGTAATCCGGAAACGGGAGAGATTCTCCAGATTCCTGCTTCTGCTCGCGGGGACAACGCCGAAACTCGCATCGCTCAGTGGATTGACTCGCAAGGCATGAAAGGGATCGAGACCCTGATGGTGCTTGATCCGTACACTCCTGAGGTGCGTGGTGAAGACCTCGCTTTTGCGGCAAGCGTCTTCGATCAAAACGGCGCTCCGGCGGTCTCGTTCACGCTGACCGACAAGGGCTCGGGCAAGTTCTTTGCCCTCACGACGAACAACGCGCCGGTGGGGTCGCATCAACGACAACTGGGCATCGTGCTCGACGATGACCTGCTCTCCGCTCCGAACATTTTGCAGCCGATTCGCAAGGAAGGCCGCATCACCGGCCGATTCACGCGAGAGGAAGTCGATCAACTGGTTCAGATTCTCAAAGCTGGCCAGCTTCCTGCCGCATTGACCAAGCAACCGATCGCCGAGAATCAAATTGACGCGACGCTGGGCAAGGACACGATTCGCAAGGGCGTGATCGCGATTGGCGTTTCGTTGCTGTTGGTGCTGGTATTCATCCTCTTCTACTACCGGTTCCCCGGCATCATCGCCTGCATCGCCTTGATCATGAACTTGGCCATGATTCTGGCGACGATGGTTTTGATCAATCAGCCACTGACACTGCCTGGTTTGGCCGGTTTGGTGTTGACGGTCGGTATGTCGGTGGATGCCAACGTCTTGATCTTCGAGCGAATTCGAGAAGAGTTGAAGAAAGGGGCGGCCGCCCGGATGGCGATTCGCAACGGCTTCGCCAAAGCAACCGTCACCATTATCGATGCAAACTTGACGACGCTGATCACGGCGATCGTTTTGTACGCGATCGGAACCGACCAGATTCGCGGTTTCGCTGTAACGTTGATCCTGGGCATCCTGTTTTCGATGTTCACCGCGATTTACGTGTCTCGAACACTGTTCGACTTGGCCGAGCGTCACGGTTTCCTGTCGCTCAGCATGACCGACGGCGTCAACACGATCCGAAGCATGATCGCTGGCGACAAAGGGATGGACTTCATGGGAATGGGGCGATTCTCTCTGGCGATTTCCGGAATCCTGATGCTGGTCGGTCTCGCTTCGTTGTATGCCCGCGGGCGCGGCATTCTGGACATTGATTTTGCTGGGGGCTCCTCGGTGCAGTTTCGACTCGACCGCGCCACGCCAACCGATGAGGTTCGGCGGATCGTCAAACCGACGATGGTCAAACCCTTCACCGAAATCTTGCTCGAACAGAACAAGCTCACCAGTGACCAGCTTGCCGAAGCCACCAATGCCGCGAACCTCGAAGGGATCGACCTGAGCGAGATGCTGGTCAAGCTCGGAAATGTCTCCTCGGACGACGTCACCCAGGCACAACAGGTCATCGAAGAACTGCCCTACACCGTCAATGGCGTGAGCATGGAAGGATCCGAGCCGGGAACGATCTACAAGGTCGATTCGTCCTTTGCTCGAGTCGATGACTTGAAGTCCGCGATCGTCAAAGCATTTGCTGATGATAATTCAGTCGGACTGGTGACCTACAACATCACCATCACGCCCGCCGACAAGAATAATCAATCCTTTTTCGCTCCCAGTGCCAACGGCGTGATGCTGGCGGCCGCCTATCCGCAAGAGGAGGCCGTGGCCGAGGGAGAAGCTCCGGCGGCCGCCGATTCGAGTGATGCCCAGACGCCGCCCGCAACTACCGCCGGCCAGCCGGTTGCTCCTGAAGATGCTCCCAGCGTTCCATCCAACCTTGGCCCCGTGGTCAGTAGTGCCGTGATTCAATTGGGGATCGAGGGTGAAACTCCAAGTGTTGAAAATGGCGAAACCCGGGGAGCCGCGATCAGTGAAGCGACCCTGAAGGAAGTTCTCGTCGCCGTCGCCAACGAAGTCGGCGTGCCGTTGACCGAGCGGGTCATCAATGTCACACCGATCGGCGAAAACACAAGCGAGTGGAGCTCTGGCTCACAGTTGCAGTTCAACAAGTGGAAGGTTGACGTACCGCTCGCCGCCAACCAGGCCGATCAGGTCATGGCCCGCATGCAGGAAAAGATGAATCAAGATCCGGTCTGGGTGAGCAGTAGCAGCGTTGGGTCTCGAGTGGCCGGCGATATGATCGGTCGCGCTCTCGGGGCTTTGTTTGCCAGCCTGCTTTGCATCATTGGCTACATTTGGTTCCGGTTCCAACGCGTCCTGTACGGGTTTGCCGCAGTCGCAGCGTTGGTGCACGACGTGCTGATTACGCTTGGCGCGATCGCGATCAGCTATTGGCTGGCCGATGCACTTGGTTTCCTGCTGATCGATCCGTTCAAGATCAGCTTGACCGTGGTTGCGGCGATTCTGACGATCATCGGTTACTCGTTGAACGACACGATCGTCGTCTTCGACCGTATCCGTGAAACCAAGGGCAAGGCTCCGCGGCTGACCGGTGACATGATCAACGCGAGTATCAACCAAACGCTTAGCCGTACATTGCTGACGTCGTTGACGACTTTGATCGTGGTCATCTTGCTGTACTGGTTTGGCGGCGAGGGCATTCACGCATTCGCGTTCGCCCTGGTGATCGGAGTGATCGTCGGTACGTACAGCTCGATTTTCATTGCCAGCCCGATCCTGCTTTGGCTGATCGAGCGAGGCGATCGTCCGAAAACCGCCTAGGTAAGACCAAGGGAGCAGGTTTCAACAAACCACCGTTCCGGCGTTTCGAAAAACACCAATGACCTGAAGATGCGCCGGAAGGTCTCAAGCTAAATCCATGCACAAGGGCTCGGTGGCACTTGATGAAAAGCCTTTTGCTGCTCTCGTTGCTTTTTCTCTTAGCGTTCGCCTCGGTTCATCCGGAGCATGCGCCAGCTCAGGAGACGTTGAGCCCGCCGGTCTCCGCTGAGGACACCGTCGGATCGGCCGAAATCCAGCCGCAAGTCGCCGAACAAACCGAGCAACTTCGTGCGGACATCGAATACCTCGCCAGCGACGAACTGCGTGGGCGCGGCGTAGGTGACGAATCGATCAACCAGGCGGCTCGATACATCTCTCAAAGAATGTCGGCAATCGGACTCGAAACCGATTCGTTCTCAGGTTCGCCCCTGCAACCGTTCGACGTCGTTCTTGGCGCTCGCCCCGCCGCAGCTGCGACGAATCGCTTGACGGTCAGGCGAGCCAACGAGGATTCGAAACCGATTTCCATTTCGTTAGGAGACGGCTTTAGCCCGATGGCGGTCGGCAGCTCCATCGGAAAAGTAAGCGGTCCACTTGTGTTTGCAGGCTACGGCATCACAGCCCCCAAACTGAACTACGACGATTACGATCAGATCGACGCGGGTGGCGCGATCGTCGTGATCCTGCGCAAGGAACCCCAAGCCAATAATCCGAACAGCCGGTTCCAAGGAACACGCAACACGCAACATGCATTCTTCTCGACCAAGATCGAGAACGCGATCAAGCACGGAGCCTCCGCCGTCATTCTGGTCAATGACCCCGATAGCGTCATGCAGGCGGTTCAAAACGTGAAGAGCAAAATCTTTCGTGAAAAACAGCGACGCGAGAACATCGAACAACAACTCGCTACGCTGCCCGAGGAAGCGGAGAACAGCCGGGCAAAGCTAAAAGAATCGATGGAACGAATCGATGACTCCCTGGTCGCGTTCGAACTGGAGCTCGAAGAAGCCAGCCGCGGCGTTCTGGGAGTTTCCGAAGCGGGACGACGGGACGAATCGAGCCCGTCCATTCCAGTCGTGACCGTCGCCCGTGACATCGCCGATACCTGGCTTCAACAATTCGCGGGAAAGCCACTCGAAGTCATTGAACAACAGATCGACGACAGCGGATCGCCGAACAGCATGGCTCTGGCCAACGTCACCGCATCGCTGATGATGGAGCTCGAACCACTCACGGCCGAAACGAGCAACGTCATCGGCGTCTTGCCCGGTAAGGGGGCATTGGCCGACCAGACGATCGTGGTCGGCGCACACTACGACCACGTGGGAATGGGGGGCGAGGGGTCACTCGCACCGGGAACGATCGCTGTGCACAACGGCGCGGATGACAATGCTAGCGGAACGGCCGCGATGCTAGGCTCGGCGGCTCAGATCGAAGCCCGGCTTGCTGGCAAATCATCTCACCGCCGCGTGGTGTTCATGGCATTCTCGGGTGAGGAACGAGGACTGCTAGGAAGCAAGCATTATGTCCGCAATCCCCGCTTTCCTCTCGACTCGACCATCGCAATGGTGAATTTGGACATGGTGGGGAGACTGCGGGACAACGAGTTAACCGTTTACGGAACCGGTTCGTCAGCGACGTTCGATGGATTGATCGAGCAGGTCAACGACAAGCAAACGGAGCCTTTTCGGATATTCAAAGTTCCGTCGGGCTATGGACCGAGCGATCACCAGTCGTTTTACGAGTCTGGAGTGCCGGTTTTGTTCTTCTTCACTGGACTGCACAACGATTATCACCGACCAAGTGATGATTTCGACAAAATCGATTTTGGTGGTTTGAGTCGCATAACCGATATAGTTTCTGATGTCGCTTGCGAACTGGCAGTCCGTAGCGAACGTCCCGAATATGCACAGACAGACAAACGCGTTCAAATCCGCCGCCAATTAACGGCATTTTTGGGTGTGAGTCTGCTCGACCGCGAAGATCATGTCACGATCAGCGGCGTGGTTGCTGGCGGGCCGGCAGAGCAGGGGGGCATCAAGCCAGGAGATCGAATCGTGAAGCTAGGCGATCAAATTGTGCGCAGTGCGTACGAAGTGATCGAATGGGTTCGTGCTCGATCGCCGGGTGACCGAGCCAAGGCGGTGGTCACGCGCGGGGGCAAGCAAATCGAGTTTCCGATTGAGTTGACCCAACGTCCCAATTGAGCGGAGGTTGGTGGACGCGGAGGCCCCGATTTGTAAGCGCTTTTTCTGGCTCGCTGTTGAAGAACAAAAATTTTTGCCCCGGGGGGGCCAGAACGGGCAGTATTCATCTTTACGCCTAGGAACAGTGGTGACACAATCCCGAGCGAATCGAGCCCGCCGAAAACTCGGTGGATCGACGCGAGAGTCTCGGTCAAGGCGATGGACGCCTTAACAAACCGACCAGATGCCTCGGCATCGGGATTCAACGCGCACCCATAACGCAAGGAGAGCGGACGTGCGATTTATTGGAAAGACAGCCATCCTCTTGGCCATGGTTTCTCTGTGCCCGATGGCGCCTGGATTCGCGTGGGCCCAGGAGTCGACAGGACATCGCATCGCGGTGATCGACGTGGCCTACATCTTCAAGAACCACGAGGGCATCAAGGCACAGGTTGAGAAGGTCGAAGCCGATCTGAAAGCCTACGACGCCGAACTGCAAGCCAAGCGTGAAGAACTGAAGCAGGCTGCTGAGCAGTTGAAGTCATTCAAGGTTGGCTCAGCCGAATATGCTGCTCAGGAAGAGCGTGTTGCTTCGATGGAATCGAAGCTGCGTCTCGACATGGCTCGCAAGCGTAAAGAACTGGCAGATGCCGAGGCTCGCATCTACTACGAGAACTATCAGCTGATTGCTAACGGCGTTAAGTTCCTGGCCAATCACTACAAGATCAACTTGGTGCTTCGCTACAACAGCGAGGCCATGGATCCTGATCAAAGTGACACTGTGATTCGAAGTGTGATGAAGACCATCGTTTACCACGACGACTCACTCGACATGACCAAGGGCGTCATGCAGTACCTCGACCAGACGATGAAGACAGCGAACAGCGGCACCGGCGCCGACAAGCGTTAATCATCAAAGCCAGCACGAGGATGGATCGTCGTCAGCAGGAAATGGTGGCCAGAAGGAAACCGGGCAACCGTTCAACCAGGTGGAGTCCTGGCCTAGCGACTGCTACGACGATCGATCGTGTGCAATCTGTTTGAACACGGATTCGGCTCGCACAAGGACGTGTGAGCCATCGGGCAGGGAGGCCGATTAGGGTGAATCCTTCACGCAATCAACACACGATTGCCGCATCTTGCGAGGTCCGTGGCCGCGGCTACTGGAGCGGGCAAGCCGTGTGCGTCGTGATTCACCCGGCACCGCTGGCCACGGGAGTTCGACTGGTTCGAGTCGATCTCGACGCCCAACCGAACGCCTGTCAGGCCACGGTTCGGTATCGAGAGGAAGCCAGCCTGCGAACGAACCTTGCCAACGGCGAGGCAAAGTTCCAAATGGTCGAGCATCTGATGGCCGCGTTGGCGGCCTTGGAGATTGACAACTGCATTGTCGAGATCGACGCCGAAGAGTTTCCGGCCCTCGACGGCAGCAGCTTTGGTTACGTCGAACCGCTATCCAGAGCGGGCTTGATCGTTCAAGCCGCACCACGTCGACGCTTGGTGATCCGTGATCGCTATCGGATTGGCAATCTGGATGGCTGGATCGAGCTGACACCGGCTCAGCATGGTGAAACTTACTACGAATACCAACTCAGCTTCGACGACGACACGCCGATCGCCCCGCAAGCGTTCGGGATCGAACTGACGCCAGATCGCTTCCTTCGTGAAGTCGCGCCGGCGCGTACGTTTGTCACGGCGTCTCAGGCGGCGGCGATTCGCGCTTCCGGGGTTGCCTCCCATGTGACCAACCAGGATCTGTTGGTAATCGGTGAGCAAGGGCCCATCGAAAACGAGTTCCGATTTCAAAACGAATGTGCACGCCACAAGACGCTGGACCTGATCGGGGACCTGGCGCTCTCGGGTGTGGAATTTGTCGGAAGAGTCACTTCCTTTCGAGGCGGACACAGCTTGAACGGCAAAGTTGCCCAGCGGCTTGCCGAAATGGCGTTTCAACAAACCTCACGTGGACTTCCTTCCCAACTTTCGTCATTGCGCGGCCGCAAGGCGGGATAACAGCAATGACTTCCTTCACCGCCCACATCCAATGTCACCGACATGACACGGAGAAACCATGAGCATCACGATCGCTCAGACCGCCGTTGTTGACCCTCGAGCGAAACTCGGCAAAAACGTCCGCATCGGACACTTCTGTGTCATTGGTCCCGACGTCATCATTGGTGACAACACGCTCGTCGAGGATCACGTGGTTCTCACTGGCATCACTTCAATTGGTGAAGACAATCACATCTTTCCCGGTTGCGTGATCGGCTCTGCTCCTCAAGACACGAGCTACAACGACGCACCGACGCGTGTCGAAATTGGCCACGGCAACACCTTTCGTGAGCACTGCACCGTCAATCGTGGCACGGAGAAAGAAATCGGGCTGACGAGAATTGGGGACAACAATTTTTTCATGATCGGGACGCACATCGCTCACGATTGCGTCCTGGGTGATCGCATCGTGATCGCGAACAACTGCCTGCTTGGCGGACACGTGCACGTCGGCAATGACGTGACAATCTCCGGCGGCGTCGCCGTGCATCACTTTGCCTCCGTCGGTCAACTCAGTTTCGTCGGTGGAATGAGCCGCATTCTGCAGGACATCCCCCCGTTCATGATCGCTGATGGCAATCCAGCCCGGCCGCGATCGGCGAACGTCGTCGGCCTCAAGCGACACGATTATCCGCAGGAAGACGTCCAAGCGCTGTCTCATGCTTACAAATTGCTCTATCGCTCCCGCGTCGGCATTGAAACCGCTCGCCAGGAATTGATGAGCAGTGGTCCGTACCGACCAGTGATCAAGCATTTATTCGATTTCATTGACCATACGATTGGCGGGCGAAATGGTCGCGGCCGCGATCGAAGAAGGAACGCAGCATGACCCAATTACGCATCGCCGTCATCGGAGCGGGGCATCTGGGACGCATTCACGCCAAGCTACTCGGTAGCGTCGATGGTGCGGCGCTGGCCGGAATCAGTGACCCCATCGAATCCGCTCGCCTCAACGCAGAGAACCTGTATCGTGTTCCGACCGTGGAGGATTATCGGGAATTGATTCCCAACATCGACGCCGTGGTGATCGCGTCACCAACCGATTCCCATGCGAAGATTGCTCGTGACATGCTCAAAGCGGGCAAGCATGTGTTCGTGGAAAAGCCATTGACGATCGATCGCGTTGACGCAAGTCAGCTCGCTGCGCTCGCCGCCGCGAAGAAGTTGACCCTTCAAGTCGGACATGTCGAACGATTCAACCCAGCATTCACTGCTTTGGAAAACCTCCGCGTGGATGTCAAGTACGTTGAAGCCGTGCGAGCGTCCAGCTTCCCCGGTCGCTGTCTGGATGTCGGCGTCGTCATGGATCTGATGATTCACGACTTGGATTTGGTGTTGTCGATGACCGATGCCCCGATCAAGTCCGTTTCGGCAAGCGGCTTGTCGGTGGTAACGAGCTACGAAGACATTGCCGAGACACGGATCGAGTTCGAGTGCGGTCTGGTGGCGAATTTGAAGGCATCCCGAATCAGCCCTTCGCCGGCTCGTCGCATGCAGCTGTTCAGTTCCAACGGATTCGCCGACATTGATTTTGGCGCCCCATCGCTATCGGTCGTCCGTCCCTGTGAAACCGTTGTCAATCGCGCCTTCAATCTTTTCGACGAGACCGATAATCCACTCGGCTACGCGACGACGTTGTTCAGCGAACGACTCGCACTGTGAAACGCTCGAACTGCAACCTCGGAACGCGATCCTGGATGAGCTGCACGACTTCGTGATCAGCATTCAAACCGGAATCGCTCCCACGGTCGACGGAGTCTCTGGCGCCCGAGCGGTCGATATCGCCCAACGGATCCTGGAAGCGATTGACGAGCGGGCCTGGTACGCCAACGCCAAGACGTCCGAAATCGGTCCCCATGCCCAAGTCCGTGAGCGGATCGAGCAATCAAGTCGACGGATTCACCGCGACCGTCGCGCAGCATAGGGCGGGCGAGACGCGAGACGCGAGTAGCGAGACCGGACGCGAGACGGAACCGAGTAGCGGTAGCGATAGCGGTCGCGATGGCGGTCGCGATGGCGGTCGCGAGTAGCGAGTAGCGAGTAGCGAGTAGCGAGACGCTCGTCGTGGGGGGTGAGACGCCGGGGCGACGTCGTTGCTCCTCGGTATGCTTTCCGCCCCAGGGATCGCGCTGGATGCGGTCGCCAATGCTTCGCGGGACGAATTCGTTTCTGCGCTTCGGCAGACTCTTGGGTCCATCTGACCCATCGCAGGCGAAAATCATTAAACTATCTGCCTGATCGTATTCTCGCTCCCAGCTTGCCGCCTTGCTTCCTCGCGAAAACGGATTCGCACACATGACCGAACCCACCGGACAAATTGACCACGTCCTCTCCGAGAACCGAACGTTTCCGCCCCCCGCCGAATTCGCTGCCAAGGCTGTCTTCTCGACGATGAGCCAGTACGAAGAAATGTATCGCCGCGTCTTGGAAGACCGCGACGCCTTTTGGCGAGAGGAGGCTCTTGAGCACCTGCACTGGTTCGAGCCGTTTAGCGAGGTGTGTCGGTGGCAAGCCCCCGATGCCGAGTGGTTCATCGGCGGCAAGACCAACGCCAGCTACAACTGCCTCGATCGACATATCGAAGCGGGAAACGGCGATCGCACCGCCATTCTCTGGGAAGGAGAACCGGGTGACACCCGAACGCTGTCCTACAGCGAGCTTCGCAGCGAAGTGTGCAAGTGTGCCGCTGCGCTGAAAGAGTTGGGTGTGGGGGTTGGCGACGTCGTCAGCGTCTACATGCCGATGACCCCCGAGTTGGCCATCACGATGCTGGCCTGCGCGAGAATCGGTGCCGTTCACTCGGTGATCTTCGCCGGGTTCAGTGCCGAATCGATCGCCGACCGAAATCACGATGCGGGGGCGAAAGTCATGGTGACCGCCGACGGCCTTTATCGCCGCGGCAAGGTTCTGCCTCTCAAAGAAACCGTCGACGAAGCGCTGGCCAAGTCGCCCACCGTGGAAAAATGCCTCGTGCTGCGGCGAGTCGGGCAGGACGGCGTGCCCATGACCGAGGGACGAGACGTCTGGTGGCATGACATCGTCGACAAGCAACGCGATGATCTGCCGGCGGTCCCGCTTGATAGCGAAACGACCTTGTTCATTCTTTACACCTCAGGCAGTACCGGAAAACCGAAAGGGATTCGCCACACCACCGCCGGTTACAACCTGTGGGCCAAGCGAACGTTCCAGTGGGTCTTTGACCATCGCGACGACGATATCTACTGGTGCACGGCAGACTGCGGTTGGATCACGGGTCACAGTTACATCGTGTACGGACCTCTGTCGGCCGGCGCGACCTGCCTGATGTACGAGGGCGCCCCGAACCATCCGGCCGAAGATCGCTTTTGGGAGTTGGTCGAAAAGTACAAGGTCACGGTGCTCTACACGGCGCCGACTGCGATTCGCGCCTTCATCAAGTGGGGCGACGAGCACGTGGACAAGCACGATTTGTCGAGCCTCCGCCTGCTTGGCAGCGTCGGCGAAGGGATCAACCCGGAAGCCTGGATGTGGTATCACCGAAAAATCGGCAACGAGCGTTGTCCGATCGTCGATACATGGTGGCAAACCGAGACAGGGGGCATCATGATGAGCCCGTTGCCAGGGATCACTGCCACCAAACCGGGTTCCTGCACGCGTCCGCTGCCGGGCGTGGTGCCGAAGATCGTTGACGAAGCGGGGCAACCCGTCGAACCGAACCATGGCGGCATGCTCTGCATCAGCGGAGCCCTGGCCAGGCATGCTACGAGGTATCTGGGGCGACCATGAACGCTACGTCGAACAGTACTGGTCAAAGGTGCCCGGCATGTACCTGACCGGTGACAACGCCCGACAGGACGAGGACGGCTACTACTGGATCATGGGTCGAATCGACGATGTGATCAACGTGTCCGGCCATCGCTTGAGCACGATCGAGGTCGAAAGCGCCTTGGTCAGCCATGAATTGGTCTGTGAGGCCGCCGTGGTGGGACGCCCCGATGACCTCAAGGGTCAAGCGATTTCCGCCTTTGTCACCATTCGCGGAGGCGAACCGACCGAGGAACTTCGGCAAGAATTGCGGCAGCATGTCCGCACCCAAATCGGGGCGCTGGCTCAACCGGACGACCTTCGCTTCGCCGCGTCGCTGCCGAAGACCCGAAGTGGCAAGATCATGCGGCGGCTCTTGCGAGACATCGCCGCTGGTCACGAAGTGGTCGGTGATACCTCGACGCTGGAAGACTACTCCGTCTTGGCGAAACTTCGCGAAGAAGAGTAATGCATCGTCAAATCGAAAGAGGGGGGTAACCCATCGGCGAAAAGGGGTCAGACACCAAAAATGCGAAGCACCCTTCGGGCCGTTCCGGTTTTTGGTGTCTGACCCCTTTTCGCCAGCAACCTAAAGCTGAATGCTGACGCTGCAATAGGTCTATTTTCAAGCCTGCTGTGCGATCGGCTGGGAGGAAGGGTCAGCCTGGAAGGGCCGACGTACGTTCGCATCGGCTACAGCGTCGTGCTGCTCTTGAGCACCGGTACGAGCAGGGCGAGAACGACACCGAGAACGAGGATCGCCATGACCAGCAACATGATCGGTTCAAGCAACCGGACAAACAGGTCGAGCCGGCGGAACGTCGTTTTCTCAAGCGAGTCGGCGATGTCGGGCAGCACCGTGTCGAGCGAGTTACTCTCTTCGCCAACGCTGATCATTTCGACCACCGAAGGGGGGAAGTGACCGGAAGCTCTCAGCGGCGAAGCGAGGCTCTCACCACTCCGGATATTTTCGGTCGCATCGGTAACCGAATCGCGAAGGAGACGATTGCCGGCCGCGGTGCCGCTGATTTCAAGACTTTTGAGAATCGGCACCCCATTTCCCAGCAATGTGCCCAGCACCCGACAGAACCGGGCGACAGCAAGATTCATCAGGATGCCACCGAGCACCGGAATCTTTAGCTTCAGACGATCGGCCATCGCTTTGCCGGCATCGCCCTGCAGCTTCATGCGGAGGACGATCAGACCCACCGCGATCACCACGAGCAAGATCCACCCGTAGTTCTGCAGAAAGTTACTGAACGCCAACAGCATTTCGGTTGCATAGGGCATTTGCCCCGTCTTTCTCAGACGCTCGAAAAGCATGTCGAACTTGGGAACAAAGAACACCAGCAGCGCGGACAACACCACGGTCCCGACGGAGAAAAGAAAGATCGGGTAGGCCAGCGCGCTGACCGTCCGGCCCTTCAAATCCTCTTGCAGCTCCGTGAACTCGCCGACGCGATCGAGGGCGTCTTCGAGGAATCCGCCCTCGGTTCCGGCGCGAACCATGTTGCAAGCCATGTCACTGAAGACAAACGGAAAACGTGCCATCGAATCACCGATTGGCTCGCCTTCTTCCACCCGGTTTCGAATCTCCGTGACCACTTCCTTCAAGACCACATCCGATGACTGCTCTGCCAACACGTTGAGTGAGCGAATCATGGGAACGCCGGCGCGAAGCAACGAGGCCAGCTGGGAATAGAAGACAGCCATCGTCTGGCCTTTGACCCGCTTGCGGCGGCCGAAAATGCTTTGCGTCGGGCTACTGCCAACGCCCTTGACGTTGACGGGGAACAGCGACCGCTCGGAAAGAATCGTCGCGACCTCGCGTTCACCGGCCGCCTCCACGGTGCCGTTGACTTGCTTGCCCGTCATGTCTCGGGCAGTGTAGGCAAACGTTGGCATCCTAGATCGCCTCGCCCTTGGTTACGCGAAGCACTTCGTCCACGGAAGAGCTTCCCGCGACCACCTTGTCCCAGGCATCCATCCGCAACGTCCGCATCCCGAACTTGACAGCGGTTTTGCGAATTTCCCAGCTGCTGGTCCGCTCCAGTGCCAATTGGCGAATCTCGTCGTTGGCCACCAGCAATTCGTAGATACCCATTCGACCGGTGTAGCCGACGTTGCGGCATTCGCGACAGCCAACACTTCGATAGATCTTGCCGTCGCCGAGGGCGTCCCAAGGGAAATCGGGAGGCACGTCAGTCTTGGCCGGCTGATACGCCTGCTTGCAGTGCTTGCACAGCCGTCGAATCAGGCGTTGAGCCATCACGGCTTCCACGGTGCCGGCAACCAAGAACGGTTCGACCCCCATGTCACTCATACGCGTGAACGCGCCGGCGGCATCGTTGGTGTGCAGCGTGCTGAACACAAGGTGACCGGTGAGCGAAGCCTGAATCGCGTTCTCGGCGGTTTCCAAGTCGCGGATTTCGCCGACCAGCACGATGTCCGGGTCATGTCGCAAAATGCTTCGCAGCGAGTGCGCGAAGGTCAAACCGATCTTGGCATGGACCTGAATTTGATTGATGCCATCGAGCTGATACTCGACGGGGTCCTCGGTGGTGATGATCTTGGTTTCCGGACTGCGGATCTGCAGCAGGCTGCTGTAGAGCGTCGTCGTTTTACCGGAACCGGTCGGGCCGGTCACCAAAATGATTCCGTGCGGATACTCGATGATCTCGCTGAACTTTTCGTAGATCGCCTGGGACATTCCAAGCCCCTTCAAGTCGAACACCATGGCCGACTTGTCGAGGATACGCATGACCATGCCTTCGCCATGGATCATGGGGATCACGCTGAGTCGGATGTCGACCTCACGTCCATGGACGCGGAGCTTGATGCGGCCGTCTTGAGGCAGTCGCTTCTCGGCGATGTTCAAGCGACCCATGATCTTCAGGCGGCTGATGATCGCAGCCTGGAAACGATTGATCTCTGGTGGCGTCGGCTGGGGGTGCAGAATCCCGTCGATACGATAGCGAATCACCAGGCCGTTTGACTGCGTCTCGAGGTGCACGTCGCTGGCGCGCGACTGAATCGCTTCCAACAGGATTTCGTTGACAAGGCGGACCACCGAAGCTTCCTGAGCCATTTCACTCAGTTCGCTGCCGTCGGTCTCGATCTTCTCGAGCAGTTCGACTTCCTCTTCGCTCTTGGCCGCCATCAGTCCTTCGACCGTTTCGCTACCGACACCGAGGTGTCGATTCATCAGCCGAGCGATTTCAGCCCGTTCCGCGACGACCGGGATGATGTTCTTTCCGGTCGCGGCACTGGCTTCGTCCAGCGGATAGAGATCGAGCGGATCCGAGGTCGCGACCACAATCGAATCGCCCTGGAAACCGATTGGGAACAGCGATTGTCGGTAGATCAGCTTTTGCGGAAAGCCTTCCAGCGCCGCCAGATCGACGTCGGTTTCCCGCAGATCGACGTACTCCAACCCGACCTCTTCGGCCAGGGCCTGCAGCGCATCACGTTCCTCCACGTACCCGAGCGAAATGGCCGCCTGAACGACGCTCGTCGCGTCGCTACTACGACTCTGTTTGAGCTGCTCCTCGCTGAGCAAGCCTCGACGTTTTAGGATTTCACCGGCATGCATGATCATGATTGTACCACTAACGATCGGTCCGTCTGTTATGAAGTCTTAGCGGCCGCCGCCGGGACGTCCGCCTCCTCCGCCAGGTCGACCGCCGCCACCGCTGGGGGCACCGCCGCCGAAACCGCGGAAACCGCCGCCGGTTCCGCCACCGGGTCCACCGCCGCCGAAACCGCGAAAACCGCCTCCGGGAGTACCGGGTCCGCCGCTGGCCCCCATTCGTGCGCGAAAGGCTTCAATCCGCTGCTGAATGTCAGCAGGGCTCGGGGCGTCGCTGCTGGACGATGGTGAATTGGATGCAGAGGACGAGCTGCTGGATGAGTCGCTCGTCGATTTGGTCTGCGTTCCCAGGATCGATTCCAGGGCAGTCTTGAGCACGTCGGGATTGACGTTGCCGTTGGGGGCATAGGTCACGATCGTTTCCTCGGTGATCATGCTGCTTTGGTCGAGGGCCTGAACCAACGCTTGCACTTCCGCGAAGTCCTGCGGCGTTGCGATCACGACCAGTGAGTTGCTCTTGTTATCGACGGCCACGCTGATTTTGGATCGTTCGCTCTTGGCGGCGTTGTTATTGCCACCGCGACCGCCGCCACCACCACCACGCAGTGCATTGAAGAAGTCCTGCGGCGACGGTTGCCCGCCAGGTGCACCACCACCGCCACCCCGGCCACTCGAGCCGCTGCTTGTGCGCCGGCAATCCGGTCGCCGAATACCGACTTGACCACTTCTGCCACGTCCTTGGCACTTTGATAGATGACCGGAATCAGCATCGGCTTGGACACCGTCTCAATGTCTTCCGGGCTTTCCTGACGGTCAATTTTTTCGAGGATCAGCTCGATCATCTGCATGTCCACCGGACTGGCGTGAATGATCAAGGCGTTCAATCGCGCGTCGGGCACGATGTTGACCGACCCGGACGCTGTCAGCACCGATTTCGATGTGGGAGCGTTACTGCTGCCTCCGCCGCCCATCCCCAACAGGCCAAGCATACCGCCACCGATACCACCGGCCACCGAGTCGACCGCGGATGAAATCGTCCCCTCGCTGCCACCCAGGACACTGGAAATCAATTCCGCAGCCACATCCGCCTCGATGTATTTCAGCCAGACGATCGTGGGCAGTTCCGACTGCAGCGAAGAAGGCGCGGCAAGTGACTCCATCAACGATTGAAAGGCGTCGAGAGCTTCGAGATCCTCCGACGCAATGATCATGCCTGCGGGTGTGAATTGAACCACGATATCCGCCCCACCCACATTCAAAGTCGTTTGGGGAACCGAATCGTTGGTATCCGCTAGTGCGACCGCGTCCTGAGCGCCGCTTGCACCGTTCGCCGTGGATGATGGGCTCATCAGCCGGTTCGCTGACGAATCGGTATTGCCCAGACGGCTGCGTGACGGGCCTCGGTGGAATCATTGCTGCGAGCGGCAGGCTCGCGGGATGGTTCCGGTTCGCGAATCACGCGACGTTCGGGAATCCCAACTCCCCCAGAGCCCGCGCCACCACGTGCTGGGGTCAAAGTTCGAATGCGATTGTTGCGGCCTGTAACGGGCCACAAACCTTCGATCTGCTGCAACGCCTGCTCGGCGGCGCGACCCGTGAAGGGCAAGATCCGCACCTTGTCGCCAAGTGCCCCAAACGCATCACGCACCCTCGAGTTCCTGGAGTAGCTTTTCAACCAATTCAATCTGCTCCGCTGTGCCGCGAACCCAGAGTTTGCCGGTGGCGGGGTCCCCATCGACCACAGGGCCGTCGCCACCTTCTGCAGTCACCCCGAAGAACTTATTGATCGTCAGCAAGGCTTGAGCCGGATCAAGACGTCGCAGATCCAGCACCTTGAAAGTTGATCCCGAGCCTTCCATTTCACCGATCGTCTTGGCAATGGTTTCGTGCGTCTCTGGTCGAGCCCATGCGACAATCGCATTGGTCTTCGGATCGATGGCGATGCGGGCATCGGGTGTACCGGCGAGCAACGTCTGCAACACATCAAAGACGGTGGCGCTATCGGCACTGTTGACCACGTGCGTGCGGAAGACGGGGGTGGCCATCTCCACTCCTTCGCCGGAATCAGGCGTCGCCAGCGGTTGATCGGCCTTTTGAATGATGGACGACAACAGACCCGTTTTCCCTGGGAGTCCTGCCGCGTAAATCCGATCACCGAATAGCCCGACCGAGATGCGAATGTCGTCGCTAGCATTTTCACCTGGCTCCAGGCCCAGCAGAGGGCGGGCGAGCTCCAGCAATTCTTCCGCACCACGATTCTTCAAGACAATTTCGACGACGTCGGTGTCCGCCATGGCCGTTGATCGCAGCAGGTCGCGAATCGCGATCAATTTGCTCGCGGTCTCGGTGACTTTGACTTGGCGAGCGCTATCAAGCACCACAACGCGACCCCATGGACCGATCATCAAGGCCAATTCTTCCTTCGCCGCGTCGGGAGTCATGCTGCCCAGAGGAAAGACGCAGCTGACGACGTCACTGTTGCCACGTTCTTCTAACTGTTCAGGACGAACCAGTTCAGCGATCTCGCTGATCAATTTGTCCGCGTTCTCTAGCTCCAGATCGATCACCTGGAGCATGCGTCCGCGCCGCACCAGGGCGTAACCCCGTTTCATCAAGGCGAGATTGATGACATCCAACGCCTCGGAAACGCTGTAGGAGCGAGTCGGATCAGCAAAAGTGAAGCTTCCCGCGGGAGGTTGATCGACCTGCAGCGCCAAATCGGCCTGCTCGGCGAACCACTCCAGCACCGCCTGCCAGCTGGTTCCAGAAAAATTGAAGCGGAGGTCACCGCCCTGCCCAAGCGAACCCGATGGTCACGCTGGCGGGAGCGGCTGCCGCCACGGCGTCCTGATTGGCCTCCGTGAGCACCGCCCTGGTCGACGGGTCCTTGCGCAGAGGCGAGACCAGCGGTGAGGCATACGAACAACCCCACGAGTACAGAAGAGCGTGATCGATTTGAATTCATATCTGAACAACCGGGACGGAAAAGAAATACGTACTCGGATTCCTATGGTAGTTGCGAACCCGATTCCGACCTGTGAGAAAGCTGGATCAGGAAATCTTTGTCGCAAACCAAGCCCGTACACTGCTTCTAACCCCTTTTCGCGGCTCGAGTTCTGCCCTGTTTGCTGACTTTTCGAGGAGGCAATCGGTGTCCCGACGGGACGCCAGCATTTCGCCTGATAGGCCTAGATCGGCGAAAACGGGTCAGACACCAAAAATGCGAAGCACCCTTCGGGCCGTTCCCGTTTGTTGGTGCCCGTTTTTGGTGCCTGACCCGAATGGCACGAACTTAGGTTGTCTCAGTGAACCTCGGCGGCTAGCCGTGGGCCTTCGCCGCATCCTAATGACGTTTTCTTCGCCCACGGATAGCGCCCGAGGTTCAAAGCCCGTGCCATTCGTGCCTGACCCCTTTTCGCCATCCCTTGCCGACCGATTTGGGAATCGATCACGTCCCAATCGTTTTGCCCGTCGGCCAGCCCTGACCGTTCTGCTAGAATTCCATGGTCGCGGAGCGCGAGAACCTCTTGCGTCGTTCCCGCCCCGGCTCGAGTCGCGTGCAATCGGCGCCCTGTCCCGACAGGCAATGCGCCGTACCCCGACAGACAGCAGGGCCGATTCCCCGAGGATCATCACCGAATTACCCCCCAACGAACGACCGATTGGAAGCCTGAGACCCATGCTGAAAAAGCAGAAGAAACTGATTCTGACCGAGGAGCAGCAGGACGCGATGCGGCGGGCTGGGCGGGTCAATGGCCAACTGATGGATTACCTCCGGCCTCATGTGCAAGCGGGGATAACGACGGGGGCCATCGACACGTTGGTCCACCAGTGGACGATGGACCACGGGCACAAACCGGCCACGCTCGGCTATCAGAACTACCCGAAAAGCTGCTGCACCAGCATCAATGACGTGATCTGTCACGGGATTCCAGACGACTACGAGCTGAAGGAAGGGGACATTGTCAACGTCGACATCACCACGATCGTCGATGGCTGGCATGGCGACCAAAGCGAGACGTTCCTGATCGGCGAGGTCTCCGAACAGCGACGAGCGGTCACCCAGTGTGCGTTTGATTGCCTGTACCTCGCCATCGATGCCCTGACGCCGGGATGTCGCGTCAGCACGATTGGAGAGACGGTCGTCCCCGAAGCCCATCGCCGCGGGTTCACCGTGGTGTCGCGAATACGTCGGGCATGGTTTGGGGAGACAATTTCACCTTGACCCCTCGATTCCCCATTTCCCGAATCGGCAAAGTCGGATCGATCGCCTCTATCCGGGGATGTGTTTCACTGTCGAACCGATGATCAACGGTGGAGCGCGTTACACCCAAAGCGACAAGAGTGATGGATGGACGGTGCGTACCAAGGATGGCTCGCCCTCAGCTCAGTTCGAACACTCCATTCTGATGACGGAATCGGGACCTGAAATCCTGACCCTGACTCAGCACGGCCCTCGCCGAGGGCATCAGTTCTAGGTGCGTCGTCGAAGACGGTACGTCGGGCGTTCCAGACGGAATTGCTGGCTGCCATGCGAACGGATACAGCTGCTTCGATCGGCGGCTTAGGGATTCGATTGCGAATCCAAGAATTCTGCCATCACAGCCGCTGCCCTTGGTGCCGCGGCAGGGGCCCGACGCATCAATGGCGTGATCGACTGGAGCGTGGCTTGTAATCGCTCGCTGTATCCTCGATCGACGCCATGCTGAGAGAGATACAGAAGGTTTTGTGCGGTCATGGAGACACCGGAGGGAACGGCGCTATCGACCGGATCCTTGACGCGCACGATCAATTCCGGATGATCCCTCGAGGTAAAGAAGAACCCGCCGGCCTGATCGTCCCAAAACAATTCGATCTGCTTGTCCGTGATCTGTGCTGCGAGGGCAAGCAGTCGCGCGTCGCCCAGCGAGCGATGCAAGGCAATCAGACCGCTCACCAAAAAAGCGTAGTCGTCCAAGTAGGCATTCAGCTTGGCTTCGCCTTTCGCATGGCTACGCAGCAGCCGACCATCGCTGGTGCGAGCATGCTTCATCAAGAAGCCTGTGGCATCGACCGCTGCAGAGGTGTAGTCCTTTCTCTTGAGAACCCTACCGGCGTCGGCCAGCCCTTGAATCATCAATCCGTTCCATGCCGTCAGTATCTTGGTATCTGTCATCGGCCGAGTGCGTTTCTCACGGGCGGTCAACATCGATTGCCGCGCACCGGCAAGCTTTTCAAGCAGCACGGGAAAGCTCTCCGAGTTCCGCTCCGCAATCGCCGTCAATGTCGAACCGGGATCGGGCACATAGTATTCGCCATCAAAATTTGGCTTTCCGTCCATTCGATAGACGGATGCAAACTCTGCGAATCCTTCCATATCCTGAAACTCAGTCAATTCCTCCGCGGTCCAGCGATAAAACTTGCCCTCCTCGCCCTCGCTGTCGGCATCCAACGAGCTGTAGAAGGCCCCGCCGGGCGCCTTGAGCTCCCTCAACACGAAGTCGCAAGTCGTTTCAACGAGATAGCGATACTCCTCGATGCCGGTCCGCTCGTAGGCCTCGGCATAAACCGTGACAAGTTGCCCATTGTCGTAAAGCATTTTCTCAAAGTGAGGAATCTGCCATCGCTCATCGACGCTGTAGCGGTGAAAGCCTCCACCAAGGTGGTCGTACATCCCGCCGCTGATCATTCCGTCAAGCGATTTGAGCAGCATGCGTTTGGCGGACTCACGCTGAGCCTCATTGACCGATTGCCTTTGCCAACGATCCAAGCAGGAAGACCAGATTGGAAGGTTCGGGAAACTTAGGTCCGCTTGTTTGCGAGCCGAATCCACCATGTACCGGATCGTACTGATCAAGCAGCGAGTCGACGACCTCGTCAACCACCGACGAATCAAACGCGCGAGCTTTGACCTCAACTGGATCGGCCGCTTGATTCGCCGCGACTGCCCGCGTGAGCGCGTCAGCCTGCTCGGTGACCTTGTCACGCTGCATCGTCCATGCGGAATCGATTTGACCGATAATCGTGAGCAACCCGGTCGTCGCTCCCCTGTCACCGTCACGGGCTGGAAAATAGGTGCCACCCCAAAAGGGCCGTGCATCGGGAAGCAGGAACACTGACATCGGCCAGCCGCCATTCCCGCTGATCAACTGGACGGCCGTCATGTAAATCTGATCGACATCCGGTCGCTCTTCGCGATCCACTTTGACGCACACAAACTTCTCGTTCAGCTTGGCTGCGATCTCCGGATCAGTGAACGACTCACGTTCCATCACGTGACACCAATGACAGGCGGCGTAACCAACACTCAGGAAGATCATCTTGTCCTCCCGTTTGGCCTTCGCGAACGCTTCGTCCCCCCATGGATACCAGTCGACCGGGTTGTGCGCGTGTTGCAACAGGTAGGGACTCGATTCCTTCGCAAGCCGATTCTGAAACCGGGATGAGCCTTCCGATTCGTGAGACTCGTCGCTTGCCGACGTCGAAGCGGGCGGCTCCTTCGCCTCTTGGGCAGCAATCTCCGCCAAGCCAAACCGTCTGATGAGCGCAGAACATCGTCATGATCAGAATTAGACGAAAACGCATGAGGCTTCCAATGGGAATCGAGTGCGCGTACAGCTACGTCTTAGCATACCGCGAAGCGACGAGCGTTAGGCTTTCCAGGCTGACGAACGGTCCCCGTATCAGGCCCGAGACGTACGTTAGCCTTTCCAGGATTAACTTTACACGTGTCAGGCCCGATATGTACGTTAGCCTTTCCAGGCTGACCAACATTACACGTGTTACAGGCTGGAAAGCCTAACGTACTACCAAGTAACTAGCGGCTATCTCGCCCGCGTTTGGTCACCCTTTTGAGTCGGTGGTGGTTCTCCTCTGGCGTCAAGAACCCCCACCGCAGCGGTTGATCCTGCTCGTATTGCTTGCCCAGCAACAGTGCCAACGAAGCTTTGGCCATTTCGAACCCGAGATAGAAAGCGTGGCCTGGATCAACGTTGTCGGAGGCATCCAGCTCCATCAATTGCTCGAACAAGCGGAACGGATCGCGATCCGACAACCGCACATCAGCTGCTAGCAGATGAATCAGGTCGTCCTGCGCGAACAATCGGTAGTTGTTGTCTTTGATCGACTCGGCCAATTGCTGCATTGTCTCCTCGCTGTGCACGAGCAGTCTTGGATCGCGAAGCAGTAACAATTCGGTCGACAGACGTTTCGGCGGGATTCCATGCTTGAGACTATAGTGGACCAGGCGACGGGCGATATCGCACTCTCGGACCGAAGTTCTTGCCCAATTGATGACTTCGGTGGTGAGCACGCTTTCGATACGCAACTCCTGACAAATTCCAAGCAGCATCAGGTTGATCCCGGCTGAATCGACATCGCTCAATTCCGTCAGATTGCCAATCCCCATCATCATGGCGTGATCAGGATACTGCTTCCGCACCGCAGCATAGCGCAGCAGACTGTCCATCAGCCCCGCACCGATCGGTTCCAAAATGGGATCCAACCGCATCGGGATCCGATGAGTTGTCAAAATGTCGATTGTTTTTTCGAAACTTTTTTGATCGCCCGGAGCATCGGGAATCACAACGACTTCGCACCCCCAATCGACCGCTGCGAGTGCATTTTCGGAGTGGACGGAGAGGACCAGCGACGCACCTCGCCGACACGCCTCGGATGCTTCCCAGTCATCAAAGGTGTCAATCGAGACACTGATCCCAAGATCAACCAGCGCGGCAACGTAATCGCCAATTCGAGTGCATCGCTGCGACGGATCGCAGCCGATGTCGATGCGATCGGCGCCCTGTTCGATCCATCGATTGGCAGCCTGAACGACTTCATCGATCGACTTCCGCGGAGCATGATTGATCTCGGCAATGATCTCGATGTCATAAGCCCCAAGCTCGGCTTTGGACGCCGCTTGGCCAAACAACTCGGACATCGCACGACAGTCTTTTGGCCCGAGAATTACGGGGATTTTTAGTGTGATCGGCCAGTTCACTCGAGACCCGTCTCGCAGTACCCCGGAAGGATCAAATGCGTTGCCTCAATTGGCACCTCCAGATGTCGACGAAGCCACCGGGGCGTCATCAATGCGGCAACCGTAATTGGCATCACGCCGATCGAATAGGCGAACCCATACTTCGACGCTAACGAACGTACCGTCTCGCGCACTGCCGATTCTGCAAGGCGGCCGGTGACGAAGTGATAGTGGTGATTCGGTTCTGGCTGGAGTGTTGTCATGATCGATCAATCACATCTTCATCACTGGTGCGGGCAACGCACAAGAGACCATCACCAGCGGATCACTTTTGGTTCGTGAACATTCCAAGGATGCCGTCACGGTTTCGGTTTCGTAACCGAAGCAAACGCCTCGTGTCAAATCTCGGGCTTGACGGAACCGCAAGAGTCTTTACAAATTGCACAACGAGAGATTCGTGATCGATCTGTAAACCCATTTGCGGATCGACGTGGCCGGGATCTCTCGTTTTTTTATGCGCTCGCGGCACGCTAGTGATCTCTTGTCGATCGTGAGCGACTGATGAGGCGCGATCGGATCGACGGCCTGGCAAGTACTGTCACTATCTTGGATCGCGGTCCGGCTACGATCAACTGTGAGACTGCGTTCTCGGATTCAAAAAAAGAACCCGCACTTCGATCTTCTCGAAGCGCGGGTTCGTCAGGTTTTCGTAGCTTTCGATCGTCCTAGCGGTTACCGCGGAACAATTGTGCGATCCCGTAGGTGAAGAAGGTTCCCAATCCGAAGTTGATCAGCTGTTCCTCACACTTGTACTGCAGGATCAGCGTGTCACCGGGCTGGACCAATGGTCGAGCGCGAGGATTGTTGAGCGCTTCCGCCAAGATCGACTTCGATGGCAATCTGGCCGTTGCACGGTGTCTTTCTAAGCATGTACAACATCCCGGGGGGACTCCGTTGAGACCAAGCTGTTGACCGCCGCCGCCACCGCCGCCCCCGCCATACTGCCTGGCACTGCCGGCAACCGTACCGCCGGTGATCGCCATCGCACCGAGCACGTCAAGGTCGTAGTCACGCGGCAGCGGGAACTCGCCACCGTTGAGCAGACCACCGGTGTAGAAGACTTCGGTCTCACGAGACTCGATGTAGACGATGTCTCCATCTTCGAGTCGAACGTCGTCTTCGGTGACATCCGGAATCACACCTGGCTTGACGCGCAACGGAATTCTCAGGATCGACGGATCGTCCGGAAGTTTCGGTGGGCAGGCACAAGGATCCAGCATGGCAGCTTGCCGCTGCGACATTGAAGTCGCGAATGAACTGCGCCCGCTTTCTTTGATCAGCCTGGCTGGCACGCAACACCTTGACTTCATTCTTGGCGTTGAGGCCAGGAAGTCCCCCCGTCTGGACCAAAGCGTGCAGGATGTCGTTTTGGTAGGCTGGCAGCTTCACCAATCCGCCGCTGGCGCTGAAGTCGCTGCCGCCGCGGATGTTGCCACCGCCACCACCGCCAATCTGAGAGGCATCCTCGCGAACCACGATCACGTCGTAGGTTCGCTCGCGGATCAACGTCACGATCGGACGCGCTTTCTCCGCACGCAGAATGTCTTCCTCGATATAGGTGTCGCGAATCGCGTCGCGAACCTGATCGAGGGTCAAACCATCGACATTGAGCGGCTCAACCAGTGGCAGTGACAGAGTGCCGTCGTCTTGCACGGCAATCGGATACCCGATCGACGGAGGCAACGTGCTTTCGGCATCCGGAAAGTTCACCGGTGGAGGCGCAGGTGGCTGGTTCGGCGGGTTGAACGGCAACACCCCTTCGATGTAGACGCCCAGAATGTCGCCCGCGGCAATCTGGTAATCTCGAGGCGGTGCGATCGACAGAATCGAAATGTCGACGGGAACCAGATCGCTCTTTGGCTCCGGAAAGAACTCCGGCGGCAGCCGCTTGGCGGGAACACCATCGATCGGTTGCGTCAATGCGGTGCAACCGCTGAAGGTCGAGGCCAACAAACACGCGGTCAGTGCACCAGTTGTGGCACGCAATAAACGCGACGCACGCTGGTCGGCGGAAAGCTTCGTTCTCATCCCTGAACTCTCTTCCTAATGCCCAATATTGATTTGCAAGATCTGCGGCGACGCCAACAGAGTCATTATTCGAAGCTAAATGGCAGTTCGTCCGAGTCCGGTGCAGCCTCACTGCTTGCCGGTGGTCCGAACAGGTCATTGACGAACTCATCGGAATACTCTTGCGAGCCATTGTCCGGGACGACTTGCTCGGCAGCCTGCATGGAGTTGGGTCGCGTGGCAACCTCCAGGTCAGCGATGATGCCAGATTCGTCGCCCCCATCCATCCACGGCTCGTTCACCGATGGCTGATGAAAGACCGACTCGGGATCGACGATCTCGACTTCGTTGATCTCGACTTCGTTGTCGAGATCAAAGGCTCTATCTGAGGGGGACTCATCAAAATTCGGCTCCATAAACCGAGGTTCCGCCTGCGGCACCGGTAGGATTTCCCCATCGGGAAAGGATGCGTTAGCGGGACCTGGAATGACGTTGTAGCCCGACCCCGGAATGTTGAGTTCGGCAGGCGCTCCCAGGTTCATACGGATGTTCTGATAATTCGCGATGCCATCCTGCTCAGCGGCTTTCGCCCCATACGGGTAACCCTGAAACCAAGCGTTGATCGCCGCTTGCCCGGCGGAGGACTGATACCTCCAGCCCCAGTACTCCGACGGCGCCATTGCCGGAGTACAGCCGTTGCTACCTGCGGCCACGTCCATGTAACCGGCAACGAAGCCTTCCTTCAAATCGCGATGATACTGATGATGCAAATAGCTGTGCCGGACGCGGATCCAGGCTTTCTCGGCCATTGCGCGATTTCGGTAGTCCACCATCGATTCGTCGACGCATTCATGGACGTCTTTGATCATCAGGTTGACACCGCGTGTCACGGACCCACACCCCACCGAACCGAGGGTCAGAACCCCCAAGCAGCAGGTAATCCAACCGCGACGCGACCTGGCTCGAAGCCCTGGGGCAACGTCCGTCGCAGCCGCATCGGCGCTGGTGTTGTGTTTTTGAGTTTTCGGACGAATCGCCATTTGGGCCCCCTTGGCAGCAACGGCATTCGGTAGTTCAGTCACAGAAAATGTGCGGATCATGCGGGTAATGCAGTCCGCCTTGGCCTTCTTATCGCCGCATTTGCCTTTGCGAATTAAGCAAAAGTTCCGGAAACGACATCTGTAGCGGTCGCTCCACTTCGGCTGACTGTGCCGATTAGCCTTTCGATACGGGTCGCGAATCGGCTCCAAACCGGGAAGTGAGTGGGGGCCCCCTGCCGAACAGGAAAGAACTCGCAAATTCTTCCGACTCCATTACTTGTTGGAACCGCGATTTCTATACTGATGAACTACTATTCACTAACTAGTCTGGAAAGCGTTCCTGCATAAGTCCCCCAAATTGCCTAATCGTTTCTTTGGCCAGCTGCTGAAGTGATGATCCGAGGTTGGACTCCAGGAATGGCGAATCCTTTTGTGTTTCGTTCGTTCCCATAGGCGTCTACGATGGCCTGGTTAGTCGCGATCTGCATCGCGATCTCGATTGTCGGCTTCACTTGCTCTTGGTGCCGCTGGTGCGTTCTTGCGCTCGCAGGCTGGGGATCGTTGACCGTCCGGACAGTGAGCGGAAGCTGCATTCGGAACCGGTTGCACTCGGCGGCGGACTTGCCATCTATCTCACGCTGGTCATCACCTTTGTCTCGATGATCTGGATTGATCGGGCTTTCTTTGTCACCGAGACCGTCGACACGACTGAGACTGTCGAGCTTGTGGAGACGAGCGAGCCCACGGAGGCGTTCGAGCAAGCAGAGGCCGGTGAGCTCGGGTACGTTTCGAGCCACTATTACACGCTATTCGGCGCCGCCAGCTTGTCTGCTACTCGTAGGCCTGATCGACGATGGATGGGCTTTGCGAGGCAGGCAGAAGCTGCTTCTGCAATGCTTGATCCTTTCCGCGTTGGTGGGTGGCGGAACACTGATCAAGCAAATCAACATCTTTGGGGTCGACGTTGAGCTTGGGGTTCTTGCTTTTCCAATCACGGTGGCCTGGCTGCTGTTGGCCGTCAACGCGCTGAACCTAATCGACGGAGCAGATGGCATGGCCACGACCGCCGGCTGCATCATCAGCACCGGCCTTGGGATTATCGGTCTTTGCAGCGGATCGTTCCTTACAGCGGTGATCGCATTCTCGCTGGCGGCTGCGTTACTGACCTTCCTGGTGTTCAACCGGCCCCCGGCTTCGATTTACCTCGGAGACGCCGGCAGCATGACGATTGGACTTTTCATTGGGGTCCTGGCAGTCTGGAGTAGCGTCAAGGAATCGACGATCTTGGCATCAGCACCGGTTGCGATTTTGGCGATTCCCCTCTTCGATTCCACGGCAGCCATCCTCAGACGTTGGCTGACCGGCCGCAGCATTTACACCACGGATCGCGCTCACTTGCATCATCTGCTTCAGGAGAAGCTCGGGCCTGTCCGCATGCTGCTAGTCGTGGCCGGACTTTGCATCACCACGACATCGCTAGCGGTATTGTCCGTCGTTTTCAATCAACCTTGGCTGGCAGGCTTGGGGGTGGTCATGGTCACGGCGATGTTGATTCTGACCCGATCATTCGGCCACGCTGAGGCGAAACTGCTGATTGGACGCACCGTCCATTTCGTCACAATCCTTCGCAATCACTCCGGCCACGAGCGAATCAGAGAACCATCACAGCCGTGTCGCTTTGCAGGGGGAGGAAAAGTGGGACACGATCTGGGAGCCGCTGGTGGAATTCGCGAAGGGGCATCGCCTGGTCCAAGTCAAAATCGATCTGAACCTGGCGTGGTTGCACGAGGGCTACCATGCGACTTGGCAAAGTGTCCGGCTTCCGGAAAAGCCATTGCAGCTTCAGATCAGCGTCCCGCTCTTTGCACATCGACCATCGGACGGATCCCGCGTACCGATCGGACGCTTGGAGGTGGTCGGCTCGACGGACGATCCTGATGTCTACAGTCGAATTGGCGATCTGAGTGACCACCTTCACGACCTGGCACCAGAAATCGATCGAGTCGTGGAGCGTCTGGAAATAGCCAGGAAGAGCAAGCAGGCTAGGATTCCATCCGAAGCCTCAAAACGCTCCCTCGCACGCCCTGCAGTGGATTCAGCAGCAAGCTGCCGATGGATTCCGATCATTCGATTTCCGACTCCGGCATCGGCCTTATTCAAAGCTTTAGCGGTTTCACGTTGCCGGCTGGCTTGTCAGGGACAACCTGATTGCCCGTAGGTGACTCTCTCACGCTTGAGGACGCTCCAAGATCGCGGTCCGCTCTCGGACAAAACGCGATGCGAACTCCAATCTTTTCTCACAATAACCTGTCCTGTGGGTCTGCGCTTCTGGGTGATCGGGGTCCAGATTTCGGGCTGCAAATGGGCCTGCTAGTCCTTGTCGGCACCTGTTGTGAGTGGCATTTTGAAAGCAGTGGTTGCGAGGCACGGGGTGTGTTTATCGCTAGGGCTATCTGTGGGGGCTGCTTGCCCCTCTCTTGTCACGCAACCGCCCCCCTTTGATCACGTCGACAAGTTTTCGCGAGAATGGGTATTGTCACCCACGTGGACGAAGTCCGCGCACTGACTGCATCCCACCTGACTGATCGATTGCGATGCCGATTCTTCCGCCCGAGCCCGACTGCCATCCTCCTGACCTACTCGATCGCGATGATTGCCTGAAATGCTCGTGGTGGCTGCTGTACACGAAGAGTCGTCAAGAAAAGCAGCTGATGCGGCACTTGCGCCAGCTGGACGTGATGCACTATCGCACCGCAGATCGCGCACCGACGGCGTTCACCGGCTGGGACGCATTCGAACGACGTATGCACCGCTGTTCAACAACTATGTCTTTCTTTGTGGCGATGACGAAGCCCGATATCAAGCGGTCTGTACCGGTTGCGTTCAGAAGGCGACACCCATCACCGATGTCGAAGGATTTGTCACCGATCTGCGTCAGATTCGCGACCTGATCAACATGGGCGTGCCGCTGACCCTGGAAAGCAGACTCGAAGCGGGTCAGCGTGTGCGTGTGCGCAGCGGTGCCTTCATGGGTTACGAAGGCGTCATTCTGCGCCGCGAACAGGAAACCCGCCTGCTGGTGTCGGTCAAGTTCATGGAGCAGGGCGTCAGCGTCAAATTAGAAGATTGTCAACTTGAATTGATCGGCTAGTTCGCGAGTCGTCCTCGTTGTTACGGCCCGCCATCAGTAGCTTTTCCTGTCATCGACAAGTTGACGACGACCGGTCAAGCATGTCCCTTTCTCTCGATTCTCGGATCGCCTTTCGATCCCTTTGATTCGTTGTCTGATCCAAAGCCACGACTGATCTTTCTCAATCGCTGTTACTGGCCCGATTCCGAGGCCACCGGGCAGCTATTGACCGACCTCTGCGAAAGCCTGGTGGACGCTTTCGATGTCCATGTGATCTGCGGTCAGCCAAATTCGCCGACCACCGACTCGCTTTGTCGAGAGACGGAGTCGAGACGAGAAACGGCGTCGCCATTCATCGGCTGCGACACACTCGCTTTGCCAAGCGTGTTCCGGCGGGGCGATTGATCAACCTGCTCTCCTTCTCAGCTGCCGCCGGAAGCTACCTTCGCCGCACAAAGCTGGACGCGAACATCGTCATCAGCGAAACCGATCCGTTTCTTCTGCCATTGGTTGCGGCAAAACATTCGCAACGGGTCGACGCGAAATTGGTTTGTTATCTTCAGGACATTTATCCGGACGTCGCCGAAGCGATCGGCAAAGTCCGCTCCGGCTGGCTGACCAGCCAGATTCGACAGCGACTTCGAAACGGCCTATCTCGCGGCGGACCGGATCGTCGTACTCGGCAGCTGCATGCGGGATCGCTTGCAAGCCGCGCCTTGGTCGTTGGACTCAAGCAAGATGACCGTCATTCCGAACTGGGCCGATTGCCAGTCAATTCGACCTCAGAACAGCCGATGACAACGAACTCCGTCAACGCGAAGGGCTCGGCGACAGCTTCGTTGTGATGCACAGTGGCAACATGGGACTGACACAGCGACTGGAGACACTGGTGGAAGCAACCAGGTCAGCTGCACTGGCCGAGCAATGCGCTGCTACTGCTGGTTGGGGACGGCGCGGCTCGCGTGCAACTGCAGGCACAAGCGCACAAGAGATCGATGCCAGCACGTTCGCTTTCTCCCCTATCAACCGCGCAGCGAGCTGGCGACCAGCTTGTCGGCCGCTGATCTGCACGTGGTCTCGATGCACGAGCGAATCACCGGCTGCCTCTGTCCGAGCAAACTCTACGGGATCCTTGCCGCGGGTAGACCGATCCTGGCGATCGCAGCGGAAGCTACCGACCTCTGTCAAACGGTCGCCAAGCATGAACTCGGGTGGTGCTGCCGGCCGGGAGATGCCGAAGGAATTGCCAAAGCCGTTGCGATCGCCGCTGACAACGCTGCTGCGCTTGCAGTTGCGGGCAAGAACGCTCGCGCACTCGCCTGTCGACATTTCGATCGCCCGGTCGTGCTTCATCAGTTCAAGGACTTGCTCCTAAACATCCTGAACGAACATTCCGGTTCCCATGGGACCGATCAACGTGATAATGTCGCTCATCTGCAGGCAATCTAGAAACAGGATGTTTGCTCTGTCATCGAAGCCCCTTGTCGATCGCAAGATGATCGTCGTGACGCTTGTCGCGACATGCGTCCAGGAGAACAGTCCTTGCCTACCGCACTGATCACTGGCATTTCCGGTCAAGACGGTTCCTACCTCACCGAACTGTTGCTGAGCAAGGGATATGAGGTTCACGGAATCGTACGCCGCAGCAGTTCGACGGTACGAACCCGCTTGGACAGACTTTTTCATGACAAGGAAGTGTACGATCGGCGACTGTTTCTTCACTACGCCGACTTGGACGATGTGACCACGATCCGCCGCATCCTTGTCCGCTGCAATCCCGACGAACTTTACCATTTGGCTGGCCAAAGCCATGTGGGGGCAAGTTTCGAAATCCCGGAGACGACCTGTCAGTTCACCGCGATGGGCACGCTCAAATTGCTGGAAATCGTTCGCGATCTTCCTGCGCCGCCTCGCGTCCTGCACATCAGCAGCAGTGAGATCTTTGGTCGTCCGCAGGAATCGCCTCAGACGGAATTGACGCCGATGCGTCCGGTCACGCCCTACGGAATCGCGAAGACATTCGCGACACAAATGGTCGCACTCTATCGCGACTCGTTTGATTTATTCGCGTGCAACGCCATCTGTTACAACCATGAGTCGCCGCGTCGTGGCGAATCCTTCGTGACCCGAAAGATCTCGCGGGCGGCGGCGGCGATTTCGCTTGGCTTGCAAGACGAGCTGAAATTGGGAGCTTTGGACGGCAGACGTGACTGGGGTTACGCCCCCGAATACGTCGATGCCATGTGGAGAATGCTGCAGCAGCCCGAAGCCGATGATTATGTGATCGCGACCGGCCACGTCGCACAGCGTCGAAGAATTTCTGGACGCAGCCTTTGCGGCGGTGGAACTCGACTGGCATCAATACGTCAAACAAGATGATCGCTATCGTCGGCCCTCGGAAGTCAGTCGCCTGGTGGGAGACGCCTGCGAAGGCCCGGGACGACTTGGGCTGGGAGGCCAACGTCCAACTGCCCGAACTCGCAGAATTGATGGTTCGCAGTGACATCCAAAACATGAAAGCCGAGACTCCGAGCTTGACTCGATGATGGACTGCCCCATTCGATTTGCTTCCATTTTGCAGTCGTCTAACTCCTTGAACATGTTTCCGCGCATCTCAACTTCTTCGGTCGACATGCCACGTGGATCTCCGCCGCCATCTTGGCGGCTACTCCCCATTGCCGTGGCACTGGACTATGGCGGAGTCTTGCGATGGACGCATTACCTGATCGCGTTGGCCGCTTTGGTGGCAACTGTCTTCGCGTTACCGTCGCTGACCGAGGTGGGCGGTCCCAACGGATGGCTTCGACACCGTCTGTTGATTCCGCTTCTGCTGTGGACGGCCTACGCATGGTTTCAAACCGTTCCGCTTCCCGCGTCAGCGGTTGCAATGTTGAGTCCAGGATCGGCACAGGCGTACACCGACTGGATCGCTCCCTACCTCGAGCCTCAGCAACGTCCCCAATCGTTTCCGATCTCCGTTGCCCCATTCGATTCCTGGCACGTCTTCGCAATGCTGATGGTCCTGATGGGAATCACCTGGTCTGCCGCACAAGTATTCAACTCGCGTTCTCGCATCGGCTGGCTGCTCTGCCTGATCTCGATCGGTGCCACGATTCAAGCGTTGATCGGGCTCTGGAGACTTGTCGTTCCCGATTCGCTTGCCTGGTCGGCAATGCCCGAAACGGTTGGCAACACGTTTGGTTCCTTCGTGAATCGCAACAATGCCGCCTTGTTCTTGAATTTCGGTCTCGCCGCCAGCCTTGGCTTGCTGTCCTGGAGACTGACAGCAATGACCGGCCTGGAGGTCGACGATCCGTCGTTCGAATTCAATGATCTGTTTTCCTTGATCAACGATCGCGAATCAGCGGTGGGCGTGGCTGGTGCCGCCGTCTGCTTAACGGGACTATTGGTATGTGGTTCTCGAGGCGGCATCGTTTCGGCACTTGCCGGTGGACTACTCGCGTTCGGCTGGGTCCGGCAACGACGCGGCTTCATCAGCTTGCCGGTCGTGGGGGCCGTGATCGCGATTGCGGTCGCCTGCCTGGTCGTTCCCTTCAATCTCGATCTGACGAGCCTTCAACGTTTTGAAGCTATCCGCGGAAGCGGATACCTCGACGATTCTGCGGGATGGGCGCTGGAAACACTGGCGCGACGGCATGGAGGCTGGCATCGCCCATCTTCCTGCCGGATCAGGACTTGTCAACCTATGCCTATGCCCATCTCCCTTTCAAGCAAACCGGTCCTTTCGCCTGGTACCATCATGCCGACAACCTCTGGCTGGAATTATTGGTGGAGCAAGGGGTGGTCGGCATCGGCCTCGCTCTGCTCATCGTCTTCTTTCGTCGTTCAATCGCTCAATCAACTCGGACTGTCGACCGATCCGTTGGATCAGGGCCTGAGGACGACCGGATGGTATGCGTTGGGCGCGATTCTTGGTATCCCAGTCGTTTGATTTCGGCTTGATCATCCCAGCCAACCTGCTCGTGGCCGTGACGTTGATGGCAGCCATCTTCGCTCGCGATGCAGCGATTCGCGTTCCGGCTTGTCGAAGCGAGTCTCGGAAAGTCCCTCTCCGCACGCGGCGGCATGAGGTTGCCGTGTATGCCGGGGCAGCCATCTCGGTAGCTGCCGTGCTGCTCTCGCTTCCCATTCTTCGACGTGATGCCGAAGTCGAGTCGGCTGTGCGAAGCGTTCAAGCCCGTTTCGAGGTGATCAAGACCGATCCTGCGAAGCTGCAACAAGCCGCAGAAGAACTCAACGATTTCGCCGGTCCCAAGATGCCCCCGGAAGTATCGACGCTGCTGTCCGAAATCGATTATCGGATCGCCCGCGTGACGGAAGTGATGGAGGCGCAACCCGAGACCGATGAGGAGATGAGCGAGATCTACGAAAACACCGGTGCCGTCGCCCGACGCCTTCGTTGGCGACAAGAGCCGCGGAAAACGGCGTGCAGCTTGTATCGAATTCGACGCTAGACAAGGAGTCGACGCAGCTCTATCGTCGTTCCTTGGAAACCGCTGGCCAAACGCTCTTGGCGTTGCCTTTGGATAGCGTCTCGCGAACGAAGTATGTCTATCTTGATTTCATTCATCAAGATTCCGAATTAACAAGTCTTGCACTGCAACAGCTTCGACAGATCTATCGAAACAATCCCGCCATGCTGATGCGACTGGGTGTGTTCGCGGCCGACAGCGGCGAGACCGAAGCAGCCGTCGAAATGTGGCGATCGGCGTTGCTTCAGGAACCGGCCTACACGGGCCAAGCCATTGAGCAGGCCCAGAAGCGAGGCGACTTCGAATTCCGAGACGTCATTCCCCATGAAGCCAAGAATCTTCGCGCCGCAGCCAAGTACGTGCTTGCCAAAGGAATCGAGAACGACGAGTTTCTGAGTGAAGCGTTGGCGGGAATCGATTGCGAATCATGCAAACGACTGAGCGAGCGGGCGGAATGCGAACAGTTGGCCGGTGACATTCAATTCAAACTGGGACGATTCGACGATGCCTTCGCGAGCTACCGATCTGCGATCGAGCGGACCCCTGCGGACGCAAATGTGCGATTGAAACTGATTCGTCGTCTAATCGAGCGTGCACGAAACCAGGACGCCAGACGCGAAGCACAACTGGGACGACAGCTATTACCGCAACACGGGGCCTTCCAAGCATATATCGACGAACTCGCCGAGATGGATCTCCAGGAACTGACTTCCCGCGAATGATGGCTCGATGAATCAAATATCGCCATCAAACCAACCAGGAGTTCCATTAGAACCGTCACGAGGATTCTCCAGTCCAGAAAGACAGCCCACTGCGCGTGACAGCTTCACGAATGAACGCATCGTGACGAGCCGTCATCAACGCCTACAGCGCTAATTGCCAGGAACTCGCTGATTTGGAATGTTGCATTTTACATTTTCTGGGACATCGCCCAGTTGGTGCAAGCGGTGATTCTCGCCCGCCTGATCTCTCCGGAAGCGTACGGACAATTTGCCTTTGCAACGAGTTGTATCGGCTTCATTTCGATCTTCACCCTGAAGAACTTCTCGACGTACACACTCCAGGTCAAACAAGATTGCGACGTTCACTTTCAGGACCACTTTACGAGCGGCCTGGTTTTTCAGGTCGGCCGCCTTCTCAGCCGCGAATCTTCTCGCAATCGGACTTCACTGGCTGCCGGATTGTCAAGCGTTGGCCTTACCGATCCATGTCATGTCACTGAAGTTTCTGATCGATTGGCCGACAGAGATTCGTTTCAGAATGCTGGAAAGAAGTCACGACTGGAAACGGCGACGCCTGCTTAATGCCGTTGGTATCATGCTAAGTCTCTGCGTCGCGATCGCTCTGGCCCTGGCAGGTATGGGTGTCTACGCCCTCGTCATTCCAGGAATGCTGGTACCCATTCCATTCATCGTCGACTTGTTTGGATCTGCAAGATTTCGTCCCACATGGCAATGGTCATGGAAGAACTACCAAAATGCTTTTCGATTTGGGGTGACGCGTCTCGGTGCGGGAGGCTCGACGGCAGGAAGACAACTCTTGGAAAGCTCTGTCTTTGCGTCCTCTCTAGGGTTTACTTCACTGGGGATGGTGAATCGCGCAGTCGGGCTTTCTCAGCTCACTTGCGGGCGGATTGCAAGCCAGATTGTTCAGGCAATCTATCCTATTCTCACGCGTCTCGAGTCGAGTACCGGTAAAGCCGCATTGGCCGGCGACTTATTGATGCAATCGATTTCCTGGGCCACATTTCCATTAGCCTGTGCGACAGGCGTGCTTGCGCTGCCTGCAATCGCTACGGTTTATGGGTCTCAGTGGCACGAAGCTGCCAACATCATTGGCTGGCCATTAGCATGGACGGTCATGATGGCGTTGATGCAAGTTGCCTATGCCCTTCTCCTTGCGAGGCAGCAAGCGAAGCTTTGCCTTTGGGGCGATATCAGTGTGCTGATCGGGACGGTGGGCTGTTTGTTTCTACTCCTGCCGAAAGGAATCAACGCCTACTTTGCAGGGCTAACCGTAACGTACGCAGTGACCTTGTGCATGCTTAGCCTCTTTCTACTGCAGTTCGCTGCGATGACCAAGCGTGGCATGTGGAACACCATTGGCCCACCTGCGATCAGTTGTACGATTGCGACCTTGATTGCGACAGCGATGCTTTCTTCAAAGGCATTTCACGGAACGGAATTTCTCCCTGCCGCATTGTGGGGCACAACGTTCCTACTCCTATACGTGTTCTGCCTAAGGGTTGTTTTCCCAGCCCCATTGAGGAGTCTAGTTGGCTACTTGCCAGCGCCGCCAGATCGCCCGGTTGCTGTGGCTTGGCCTCGAATGAACTCGCATTCATGAATCTGGCGTTGGGGTCCCCAAGATGCCCCGTGCCCTTCCCACAATCATGACCCAAAACACGACAAGACCACCAAAACGATGAAACGAATGCTTAAGCGAATCGGGAAGCAAATCGGAAGCCGATGGCCATGGCCCGTCTTAGCCAAACTGACGAACGGTCGTCGGATTTACGTCGACCTTCGTTCCCGAGTCGGACAAGGAATCTATGTCAAGGGTGAGTTTGATCCAGCAGTCTTTCAAGCAATCGCACCAGCACTAAATGAAGGTGCTCGATTCCTAGACCTGGGCGCCAATACCGGCTACTACAGCATGCTCGCACTGGATGTCCTCGGTGCAAGCGGTCGAGTCGATGCTTTCGAAATTGATGAACGATCGCTGCGATGTTTGAATAAGACAAAAAATCGCTACTCGATTGATCAACTGCATATCCATCCGATCGCAGTGGGGGGCTCGGTTGGAACTACGAATCTGGTGAAAGAGCGTGAATGTGGCAACAGTTACTGTGGAGACGGGATAGAAGGTATCCGCGTACCAATGACCACGCTTGACGTATGGTGTAAAGAACACTCGGTCGACAACATCACAGCAATGAAGATTGATGTTGAAGGATTTGAGCTTGAGGTTTTGCGTGGTGCTGAGGGCGTCCTCGATCAATTCCGCCCGACGTTGGTAGTCGAGGCGGAAGAATCACTGCAACATCGCAATGGGTCGAGCGTGGGGGACATAACGGAATTTCTTGAACGATTTGGCTACTCCACCAAGATCGTTTCTGGATGCTGGACCCCGACGTTGCTTGCCGTTCCCAAGCAATCCTCATCTTGATCAATTCCACGGTTCTTGTCTGGACGACTTAAACGGAATGACTGAATTGCACGTGATGCCCCCCATTCCTGGCGAGCAGATTGAAAGCTCGAATTTCTCTGAATCGACTCTCCTGCGTGTCTGTGTGTGCACCTCATACGCAGCAGATCGTGAGCCTCGTGGACCTCGTCATGCACGTGCCCTCTATGACTGTGGCTGCGTCGACTTAACCTTTATCGATGCCGCTCCCGAAGGCCATCCGCGGCAGCCGGTACGGTTGCTTGACGAGATTCCAGTCAATTGGCAAACGCTCCGCTTTGCTGTCCGCGGTCAGTCGTGGCCTCGCTGGGGTCTCAGCAAGATCCGGAATCGCATCGCGAGAACCGCATATGACATGCTGGGAACTACCAACAACGATGCTCTCAACGCGAATCTTCGCTGGCTGGAAGCGATGATTGTCGCTGCTCGCCCTGATGTCATCATGGCACACAACATTGACACGCTCTTGCCGGCCCATCGCGCAGCGCAGATCTGCCAGGCAATGCTTTTATTTGATTCCATGGAATTTCACTCTGATATGGGTGACGGACAGGATTCGGTCACACAAAGGCTGATTCAACAAATCGAATCGCTATCTCTACCTAAGTGCTCACTGATCACCACAAGCGGTCCACGTGTGTCCGCTGCATTAAGAGCGGCCTACCGAGTTGAAAATCTAGTCGCTCTCTACAATACGCCTTCGGTCGTGCAGCGGCTTTCCGATCGGAAGCAAGATCATTTCAGCATCTATTGGCGCAACTCCACGATTGGCTTAGGCCAAAGAGGCCTCGGAGACATAATGCGAGCAATGACGGACCTGCCCGATGATGTCAGGCTTCATCTGCAGGGACGTCCTGCGATGGACGGTGGCGCCGCGGTTGCCCAGCTGGCGAAAAGTCTGGGTATCGCTAATCGCGTCACCATCCATCCACCCTATCGACCGGAAGACGCAGTCATCGAAGCATCTCGTTTTCATGTGGGGCTGTGCCTGGAGAGGGCTGGCATCCGCAACCATGAGCTGACCGTCTCCAACAAGATTTTTGATTACCACATGGCTGGCCTTGCGGTAATCGCCAGTGATCTACCGGCGCTGCGTGATATCGTTCAATCATCTGGCGGCGGACTGCTGTACCACCCCGGAGACATCAAGAGCCTCACGGAGCAAATTCTGATGCTCTACCGGGATCAATCGAAGCTCCAGCAGCTTTCCAGCAATGCGCGTCGATTTGCGTTATCAGAGGGAAACCGCGAACACGTGATGCGGGACTTTTCGTCAGCCGCTGCCCCGCTACTCCAGCAACTGCAGCGACGTCGGTCGAAGGCCGTACCATGGAAGCTTGAAGACCAACGCGGGTAGTCAAAGTTGAGCCCGATAACCATGCCCGCGGGCTCCAAATCATCCAAGAATTGGAAATCGAAACACATGATTCAACGCGTCTTACAGAATAGTGTACGGATCGTTCCGTGGCCGGCGCGAATGGCAATCAAACGGATCCCGTTTGTCGCGGCGTCCCAAAGATTGATCCTGTCGCGGTTCCTAGAGGGTCGCGAATTTGTACACGAGATTGATGCAGGGCCCGCTCGCGGCTTGACCTTTCCGGTGGTACTTCCTGACGACAAAGGTGTGTGGACGGGCACCTACGAGCTCGCTTTCGTCAATGCATTGACGAAAGCAACCAGGCCCGGAACAACCTGCTTCGATGTGGGAGGCTGGCGCGGCTATTGCGGGGGCGCCATGGCGAGTCAAGGTGCCTCCAAAGTCGTGATCTTTGAGCCGCTGCCAAGCAACTGCGAGCGAATCCGACGACTCATTACATTGAACCCGTCCTTACCCATTGAATTAGTCCAGGCCGCTGTGGGGGAATTGCCTGGAAAGGCGACGTTCACCGTCATGGATGCGACCAGTATGGGGAAACTGGCTAACAGCCCGTTTCAGAATGACATCACAGCAAGTGAATCCATAACTGTCGACGTCGTCTCGCTCGATCGCTGGTGCCAGAAGAACGGTGTCGCCTATCCGGATATCATGAAGATTGATGTCGAGGGGGCGGAAGTGCTGGTGCTCCGTGGTGCAAAACGAATCCTTTCGGAATTCGGTCCAACCCTATTCATTGAGGCGCACTCTTCGCGACCTGGCGCAACAAGTTGTCTCCTTTCTGGAGTCATTGAATTATCGGGTTCGAACGTTGGAAAGCGGTGCTGCCCCCGACGGTCACTCCGAACCGGAAGTCTGCCATATCGTTGCACAAAAATATGCACACGAAACAATCCCAGCGAACCTGTCTACTGGATAACGCGACCTAACATGGGCATTCGTATTATCGCACAATCGATCTGGAAGAACCCAGGCAATCGTGGCCAGAAGTTGCGTCGCACCGCCTATGCGGTCGGCTGGCAGGCCTGGAAGCGATTGGTAGCGAAGCCACGCATGTTGAACTTGCCGAACGGTCGTAAATTCATGGCCCATCCGGACTGTGTGGTTTCGTCGTCGTTGATCTACTCGAGAGTGCCGGAGTTTCACGAGATCAGTTTTGTTCGGAGCGTTCTCGAGCCATCAGACGTTGTGATCGACATAGGAGCGAATGTCGGTCATATTGGTTTGCTGCTGAGCGATATTGTCGCACCAGAGAACCTTCTGGAGTTTGAGCCAACTCCTATCACGTTCAGTCGGCTTTGTGAGAATTGGTCGATCAATGGATTTCCACTTGATGGCCTAAACCAAGTCGCAATTGGCGATCATAACGGTAGCGTGACGTTTCCAGATCTCTCGCATCCCGGCACCATGAATCGGCAAGTATCAGAAGGTGCGCCAGCGGAGCAGAGAACTGCAGATGTGATTCTTCGCTGTCTCGACTACTACCGGGAAAGATTGAAGGGTAAGCAGATCGGACTTTTGAAGATCGATGTTGAAGGAAACGAGGCCTCTGTTTTTCGAGGCGCCCGTCAGATGTTGCGGAATGACCGCCCGCAATTGATCATGTTCGAGTCACTTGACGGAGAGGTTGACACCGTGGTCCTCGCGGAACTCAATGCAGCCGATTATCGAGTGTTTCAACTTGACGTACACGGAAAGCCCATGCTTCATGTTGCTTCAAATCAAAACCTATTCGCGGCGCCCAATGAATCCATCGACAAGGTGATGGAATTTTGAACGCCCGTCGCGTCTTGATCGTTTCGCCGCACATGCCACCGGCCAACGGAGCCGATTCTCATCGAGTTCGGATGCTAGCGCCTTTCCTCGGTGAATTTGGGTGGCAACCCGAATTCCTTGCTGTCGACCCCGATCAGTTGTCGGTACCGAAGGATGCTTGGCTGCTACGGGGAATCCCCGATGACATCCCGATTCACCGCTCTACTGCCTGGTCCAAGGCTTGGTCAGTTGTTCCCGGTTTGGGAAACCTGGACTTGAGAGCTCGCGGCGCAATGAAGCGAGATGGAACCGGCTTACTTCGCGAGAGACACTTTGATCTCATCTACTTCTCCACCACGGTGTTCTCTCTTTTTGTCCTGGGGCCCTATTGGAAGCGTAGATTTGGAGTTCCATTTTTACTTGATTACCAAGACCCTTGGATTACCGACTACTATCGAAATCATCCCGAGACCAGTCCGCCAGGAGGACGATTGAAGTATGCGATCGTCGACTCTCTTGCCCGCCGCAACGAACCGGCGGTGATTCGTGACTGTGCCGGTATTACGATGGTTTCGAACGCCTACCTTGAACAACTGCAGGCAAGATATCCCTCTGCCTCCCACCTCTGCGGCCTTACCATTCCCTTTCCGGGATCCCAACGTGATTTTGACCGAGTTAAGACCGACGGGATCGCACAAAACATCTTTGATGCCGATGACGGAATGACCCATTGGGTCTGTGTAGGAGTATCCGGTCCGATCATGTCGCACACGCTCGAGGCGTTTTTCCGCGCCGTCGCCAAGGAGCGGAAGTCATGCCCGGACCAGATCAATCGTCTTCGCTTCCATTTCATTGGAACCTCGTACGCACCGGCTGGTTCCGGTACACCCTTCGTAAAGCCGCTTGCGAGCCGCTATGGCGTTGGGGATCTTGTCGAGGAACAAACCGACCGAATCCCATATTCGGAGGCGCTCGCCTGCCTAAATGATGCGGACGCACTGCTAGCAATTGGCTCCAACGATGCAACCTACAATGCATCCAAATTGATGCCCTACTTGATGGCCCGCAAGCCATTGCTCGCCATATTTCACATGGATTCGCCCGCTGCTTCTTTACTCAAGAAGGTTGGCGGTTCGACACTCGTCGAGTTCAACGACGAATACTCTCCGGATGACATTGCGAAAGGGATTCGAACCCACTGGCTTCGATCCAATTCGTGCCAAGCCACCGTTCCGTGGAACGACGCGGCAATCGAACCCTATACCGATCGTGGTCAAGCAAAGACGCTGTGCCAGTATTTCGACAACCTCGTGACGAATTCCGCGAAGCGATGTCAATGCCCTCTCGTCTAGCAATCGTCTGCACGCATCCGATCCAATACAACGTGCCAGTCTTTCGCAAGCTAGCTCAAATCGATGGACTGCAGACACGCGTCTTTTTCGGATGGCAAGGAGCGACTGCAGAAGCCTTTGATCATGGCTTTGGTCAGCGAGTCAAGTGGGATATCCCTTTACTTGATGGCTACGATTTTGAGTTCGTTCCCAACACTTCGTCGGATCCCGGAACGCACCACTTCTTCGGGATCGATCTCCCCGAGCTTGAACAGCGTTTGCTTCGCTGGAAGCCCACGTCGGTAATGGTGTATGGATGGTGCTACAAGCGCATTTGCGGATCATGCGAAGAATGAAGGGGAAGCTACCCGTACTCTTCCGTGGCGACTCGACGCTTCTCGATGAGCAACCTGGCATTCGTCGCTTGCTGCGTCGCGGCATGTTGCGTTGGATTTACAGTCACGTTGATGTAGCTTTCTATGTGGGCTCCAACAATCGTGCATATTTTCTCATGCATGGACTCAGCAATGATCAGCTTGTCTTCGCACCGCACGCGGTGGACAACGGTAGATTCGAGTCGTTCGATCGCGTTAAAGCACAGAACATCAGACGCGAGATCGGAATCGAAGATGATGAAGTAATGCTCCTATTCGCAGGTAAGCTTGAACGCAAGAAGGCCCCTGATCAGCTACTGAGCGCCTTCTCGAGCACCCCGGCAAAGAAGGGACATCTTGTGTTTGTGGGCAGTGGAGAAATGGAACGCAGTCTGCAAGCTGACGAAGTCGGCAACGTCCACTTTCTTGGCTTCCAGAACCAATCACAAATGCCAGCGATTTATGGAGCCGCGGACTTGATGGCGACTTCCGTCCAGAGGCCCTGGAGAAACTTGGGGGCTCGCCCTAAACGAAGCGATGGCGGCGGGCTGCGCCGTTTTGGCAAGTGATCGAGTTGGTGGCGCCGTAGATCTCATTGAACAGGACGTCAACGGATGGCTCTGTCGTGCGAACGATCAGGACTCGTTGAATCAGCAGGTCGGGAACGCACTCTGCCACGGCAGAAGCGGGCTTGCGGAAATGGGCCGTCACTCACATCAAAGAATTCAGGATTGGTCGATTGCTGCCCAAGCGAAAGCGATTGGGGAGTTTGCTCGTCAATTCGCAAAATGAGCGGCCTTCGCATGATGTTATCTAGACATATCGATTCGGAATTCGATCCGGGAATCGCGATCGAAGAGACTGCTCGGCTGAAGGCTGGAATGTGGGGTCTGTTCGGCGTGCTTGCTTGCCTAAGCCTCTTCACGCCGAATCCGTGGCTGACTGCCGCGGCAATGCTGACCCCGCCCTTCTTATTTTGGTTACTTTGGCGCCCGGTGAGCCGCCAATACTTGCGTTCGCTGCGGCGTTTCAGTGGCTTCAAGCCGCGAGTCCGGTTTTGGCGATGGACTTTGAATGGAGACACATTTCAGACCAACCCTATGGAAAATTCGAAGAGCAAGCCGCGTGGTTGTCGCTGCTATCCGTGGTTGTCCTAGGAATCGGGATGGCTACCAGTTTGCGTGGGGCGGGACTCGTCGATCATCACCAGGTCAGGAAGCTATCGGGCGAGCTGTCATCAAGGCGATTGTTCTTCGCCTATCTGTTTTCTCTCGCGATCAGCCTAGGACTCATCTGGCTTTCCATGCACGTCGGCGGCCTTCGACAGCCGTTGCTGGCCTTATCCTCCATTAGATGGGTCCCAATCTTTCTGCTTTGCTGGTCTACGCTTCAATGCCAAAAACAAAAAAAATGGATGGCGATCGCGGTTGGAATTGAAATCATCATTGGATTCTCCGGGTTCTTCAGTTCCTTCAAGAGCGTGTTGTTTCTTCTCCTCATCGTGACGGCGGGGACTGCATCGGATCGCCCAAAACTGCCAAAACTTGAACTGACAGTCGTGACTTTGATCACGCTCTTGCTGGTCGTGTTTTGGCAGGCCGTCAAGCTGGACTACAGGAGGTTTCTGAACCAGGGAACGGGCCAGCAGGTAGTGCTGGTCTCCTTCGACCAGCGGATGAAATTCCTTGCCAAGGCGGCAACGGGGGTCACCCCGGAAAAGATCGTCGCGGGAATTGGTGAAGGTGTCAAACGAATCGGGTACATTCACTACTTTGCACATTCGATTCGCAACGTGCCAAAGAGCATACCGCATCAGCATGGTGGCCTTTGGCTTGGGGCTGTGAAGCACGTTTTCATGCCTCGCATCCTATTCCCCCGCAAGGCGGAACTGGATGAGTCTGCGCGACTGCTTATTTTACCGGCCTTCGTGTATCCGGGAGGCGACAAGGGACGGCCATCAGCATCGGCTACATCGGCGAAAGCTATATCGACTTTGGCAAGTGGCTGATGCCGGTGCCAATCTTCTTGCTGGGCTGCTTTTTTGGATGGATCTATCGGTACTTCGTGTGGAAGAATCCCTACTATCTCGTAGGTTTTGCAATAAGCACCACGATTCTATTGTTCTATGCGATCATGCTTGAAACGTCGAACATCAAAATCGTTGGCGGCGTTACAACATCTCTGCTTGCGTTCTGGCTATTACAGTTCTTAGCGAGCGGCAAACTGATAGAAAAGGTCCTGAGTCGTTGATTGCCTTGTGCCGTCGTCAATATTGCACATTTCTGTCAAGAGTGAGATCGTGACACTCCCAAAAGTCACGCATTACCAGCGCCGCCCACGACCGGCAAATTACAGCCTGGAATCGATTCTCCAAGACGTGCGTGCGAGGCTCGAAGACGAACTCAACGTCACCGTCAGAATTGCCCCTTGCTTCAGTAATGGCATCTTGCGTCGAATACGAATCATGCTCGACGCCTGGCGTCACCGCCGAGAGGCCATGCACGTCACGGGTGACATTAACTTTGCCGTCCTCCTGCGGAGTCGCGAGCGGCACTGTGTTGACCATTTTGGACTGCAGCGATTTGCTCAATCGAAGCGACTGGCGTCGTATCATACTGAAGCTCTTTTGGTTCGACCTACCCGTGCGAAAGGCCGCCCACATCATGACCATATCAGAGACCTCGAAGAATGACATCATCGCGCTAACGGACTGCCCCGCGGAAAAGATCACAGTCATCGGCGTGGCGGTATCCGACGCTTTCAGCCGCACCTCAAGACGTTCAACAAACGTGTCCTCGGATTCTGCAGGTAGGCACCAAGCCCAACAAGAACATCCACAACCTCGCGGCCGCCCTGCTGGAATGAATTGTCAATTAACAATCATCGGGAGCTCTCCGAGTCACAAGTGGAAATTTGCAATCCAGTCAAATTGACTTCGACAACAAGATCAATCTGTCGCAAGAAGAGATGTCCGCGAATACGAGCAATGCGACATCGTTGCGTTCGCTTCCACTTTCGAGGGCTTCGGGATGCCAATTATCGAGGGCCAGCGGGTTGGGCGTCCCGTCGTGACGAGCAATTGCAGTTCGATGCCTGAAGTTGCCGGCACGGCAGCCTGCTTCGTCGACCCTTTAGATATCGATAGCATACGTTCCGGATTCCAAAGAGTGATCGATGACGATAACTACCGTGAGAACTTGATCACTTCAGGTTTCGAGAATGCGAAGCGATTCGACCCAGACACGATTGCTCATGAGTACCTGCAACTATATCGTAATATTCTCGGTAGATCGCTGAATTGATTTGTCACTATCTCCATCAGGGCGAGTCGTGCATGTTTAGAATGGATTTGCGATGCGAATAATTCAAACGATCGCAGGACTTCGGCAAGCTCACGGCGGTACCTCACGTAGTGTTCCGAGCTTGTGTGAGCATCTGACGCAACTCGGTTATGAGGTCCATCTTGTGGCGGGACTTTCCGCGGACAGGTCGGTCAAGTCAAATCATCCAAGCAAGCCTGTCCAGATTCACTGGGTTGAGGAATCGCCTCTGACTGGTCGATGGCTGACTGGCAAGGTCTTTCAGCGGGAACTCGATTCGTTGGTAGGAGATGGCGCAGACATCGCGATGATCCACGACCACGGGTTGTGGTTACCGTCCAATCACTCGATTGCTGCGACGAAGCAAACCAACTCCTTCGAGTGGTATCACCGCGAGGCATGTTGTCACCCTGGGCGATGAGTAACCGAAGGACGAAGAAAGAGTGTTCTTGGTGGATTCGACAGCGACGCGATCTGACCTCCGCTTCGGCATTCCACGCGACGAGTGGAGGCGGAAGCTCCGAAATACGGAGCAGGGACTCAATCAACCGATCGCCATCATACCGAATGGCATCGCGTTCCCTAAGCAATCCTCGATTCACGCGACGTGTCCGATCACGCCGTAGCCTATTCCTTTCGCGTTTTGATCCGAGAAAGGACGTCTTTAGCCACGTGCATGCGTAGCACCGTACGGCGCCCCAATCAGTGGATACTGGTGATGGCTGGACCGGCATGGAGCCTATCAACAGAAGTCGCAAGTTGAGCGAATCAGCTTGGTCTAGCCAAGTCCGTCCCGATTCGTGGCCCCATTAGTGACGCCGAAAAGTGGAGACTGTATCGATCCGCCGAGCTGTTCGCCCTACCATCATTCTCCGAGAACTTTGGAATTGTCGTTGCCGAGTCACTCGCCGCAGGCGTGCCGGTGATCACCACCACCGGGACTCCCTGGTCAGGACTGAAGGAACGGAACTCGGCTGGTGGGTTGAACCGACCGTAGACGCGATCGCGAAGCTCTTCGTCTCGCGGTCAGTATGCCACGACAGGAACTGCAGAGATGGGCACGCGAGGCAGCCAGTGGGTTCGGTCGGAATTCCAGTGGGATGCGATCGCAAGTCGGATGAGCCAGTTCTATGAATGGCTCCGCCATGGCGGTTCAACGCCCGAGTTTGTCGTTTGACTGCAGAAATAGCGAGTTGGCTATGAACCTGTCGGAAATCACACCGATGATATTGACGCACAACGAGGAGGCCAATCTACGTACAACGCTCGATGGACTGACTTGGGCATCAACCATCTTGGTGGTCGATAGTTTTAGTACCGACGCGACACTGAGAATTGCGGCCGAGTTTGCCCGCGTTCGTGTGATCCAGCGACCATTTGATCACTTTGCCGAGCAGTGCAACTTCGGGCTCGCGCACATCGAAACAAGTGGGTTTTGTCGCTCGACGCGGACTATAAGTGCGACCAACAGTTTGCGAATGAATTGAGAAGCCTCGATCCTACTGCGCTGGTTATCGGTGCGTTTTCGCTATGGTATTTATGGTCAGCCCTCTGCGAGCACGCTTTATCCTCCTCGGACCGTGCTCTATCGGCGTGACCCGCCTGGATACGAACGGACGGTCATGCGCACCGCGTGGTCCATCGGCGAGATTGGTGAACTTCGATTCGCACGATTCTGCACGACGACTGGAAGCCGCTTTCGACTCGTGGCTCGAGCTCCCAGACGAGATACGCCAGCCACTAGAAGCCGACAAGCTCCTTTCCAGCCACCGGCTGAGTCTGAACTGGAAAGATCGCATTCGCACGAGAATCGTCGATCGCGCCGGTCCTGACACTCTTCTATTGTTTGTTCGCCAAAGGACTCATCCTTGATGGCTGGCGTGGCATTTTCTACACCCTACAAAGATCGTACGCCGAACGTGCTTTCTCTTGTGATCTGCTCGATCGCGGCCTGCGCGAGCAGTCAGACCGGGAACGTCGGAACCGAGTCAGAAAGCAACCGAAGTCGACCGACTAGTCTTCATGAATATCATTGGAATCAACGCCTATCACGGCGACGCATCGGCGGCGCTGGTCGTCGATGGTCAACTGGTTGCCGCGGTGGAGGAAGAACGCTTCAATCGAATCAAGCACTGGGCTGGGTTTCCCATCGCAATCCATTCGCTACTGCCTGGAACATGCGGGACTGACGATCGAAGACGTCGACCATGTCGCGATCTCGTTTGACCCGCGTGCGAACTTCGGCCGACGACTTGCCTTTGTCGCGTCGCATCGACCCAGTGCGCGGGCGATTCTGGATCGACTGAAACGTCAGGGAAAGACACTTGGCCTGGAAGATCAACTCGCGACAGGGCTCGGAGTTGACCGACGGCAAGATTCGTGCTAAGTTTCATCGCGTCGAACACCACAGCAGCCACGTCGCCGCTGGCTTCTTGATCTCGCCGTTTGAGGAAGCTGCCGTCCTGTCGATCGACGGAATGGGCGACTTTACTAGCACGCTGACCGCTCACGGCCGTGGAAATCAATGGAAAGAACTCGATCGCGTCTTCTTTCCGCATTCCATTGGCTTTCTCTATAGCACGATCACCATGTACCTCGGTTTCCCGTACTACGGGGACGAGTACAAAGTGATGGGTCTGGCACCCTACGGCGAACCTGAATTCGCAGACGTGATTCGCAAGATGATTCGGCCGGTTGGCGACACGTTCGAACTGAATCTCGACTATTTCACTCATCATAAGCGCGGAGTGCAGATGAAGTGGAATGATGGTGCGCCAATCGTTCAGCCGTTTCACAGCCAGAAGCTCATCAACGAACTCGGCCCCATGAGACGCAAGGACGAGGAGATGACTTCACGCCACGACAACATTGCGAAGAGTCTGCAAGTCGTCACTGAGGAAATCATCCTGCATCTGCTCAATCGACTACATGAGAAGACCAAAAGTGACAACATTTGCATGACCGGCGGAGTCGCGATGAACTCCGTCGCAAACGGCAAGATCACGTCGCAAACGCCATTCAAACAGGTCTACATTCCAGCCGGCGCTGCCGACAACGGAACCGCCTTCGGTGCAGCGTTCTATGTCTGGAATACATTGCTTGGCAAACCGCGCACTTTTGTTCAAGACCACGCCTACCTGGGATGCGAAAGCGATGACGAGGAATGCTTGTCCGCCATCCGCACAGCTGGACTCCCATTCATCCAATGCAGTCCGGAAGAACTAGTCGAGGAAACCACGTCGCTAATGCTCGACGGAAAAGTCGTCGGTTGGTTTCAGGGCAGAATGGAATTTGGTGCACGAGCACTGGGAAATCGATCGCTGATCGCCGATCCAAGACGAACCGACATGCGAGATATCATCAACCTACGAATCAAGTTCCGAGAGAAATTTCGGCCGTTCGCTCCAAGCATTCTGGAAGAACATGTTGTCGGAATGGTTTGAGATCGATGAGCCGACTCCCTACATGGAAAAGGTATTTCCGATTCGATCCGGAGAGACGTGATGAAATCCCGGCCGTCACTCACGTCGACGGAAGTGGTCGCCTGCAAACCGTATCCAAGAAGACCAACCCTCTCTATCACGCACTGATCACCCGATTTTACGAAAGACGGGGGTTCCGATCGTCCTGAACACGTCGCTGAACGAAAATGAGCCGGTCGTACGAACTCCCGCGGAAGCGATCTCCTGCTTCCTGCGCACCGATATGGACGCGCTCGTTTTGGGCATTGCGTGATCGACCGCCACCGCGATGGCTTTCCAGAGCATCTTCGGAAACGTACCGCGTCGGAGCCGGAGACTGCACTTGAGACCTGCGTTCAAACCAAATGAAAGCCTGTCTTTTCGAGAGTTCGTGGCGGGACTCATCATTCCCAACGGGAACAACCCCTCGAATTGGCTTCCGCCATTTCGTCCAAGTGGACCGTCATGGCCTTTCTGAAGCTCGAGCGTTCCAGTCGGCGGGCCAGTGCTGGTAGCCCAGTTTGCGTGTTTTGAAACGACAGCTGGGGTCAACCTCAATCAGATCCAGCGGGCGAGGCTCCGAGGCACCCCGCCGGGTGGACCGATGAACTCCATTATCGCCACAACTGATGATGCCGGCCGTCCGGATTACGACGGATTGACGAGATCGGTTAAAACCGATGTGGACCGTTTCGTCCTGCCCAATCCTGTAGAGAGCTATAAACTAAAGAGTGTCCGAGGTGATGTCTGGATGTCACGTATTGATCCCCGACGTCACTTGGACTGCAACGGGCGGAATTCTTGTCACTCTGCGTGCAGTTCTCTCATCTCCTCGCACGCAACATTGCGATGAATCTCGTTCTGCGGATTCGCGGCAGCAATTAGTGTCCATTCCGCCTGTTTTCGTTTGATCTCTATTGGCTTCACTGCTAAGAACATCCATGAACATCTCATCTGACCGAGAAATCACGACGACGGCCACGCGTCGACCGATTGCCTCCGGACAGTCGTCGCCGCATCATTCGTCGCCGGACATGTTGGTGGCGATGTGGCGGTATCGCTGGGCCGTCATTCTGCCGGCGATTGTCGGTGCAGTACTCGGATTCCTTGTCTATCTACAGACGCCGGAGACATATCGCAGCACAACGCGGCTGATGATTGAGTCCGATCATACGGCCATGTTCGACTCCATGACCGGAGATGTCCTCGGAGGCGTCCCAGCGATCGAGATTGTTGAATCTCAGCTATTCAGTGACAAGGTCGGCGAAAACCGCCTTCGACAACCCACTCTTACAACCGTTCTACCCGAACTTCAATAGCGACGCCAAAGTCGTTTACTTGCACGCCCAAGAGGCGCTCGTGCTGGAGTCGGAAATCACCGATGTCAGGTCTACCCAGTCGCTCGTCGCACTGCTGCACTTCGAGGATCACAACCCGGAGCTTTGTGTCGCTGCGGTGAAGGCCTACAGCGACGCGCTCTGGAGGAGTATTACCAAGACCGACAAAAGTCCAGTCGAAAAGAACTTGGCGAGCTAATTGAAACCGCGACCAAACAGATTCTTCCCAAGCTTGCAGACTTGGAAGATCGATACCGTGAATTTCGTCGAGATGCACCGCTCGCCTGGGATTCCAACGGTCATGCCATCAATCCTCATCGTGAGCGTCAGCTATTCCTTGTCGAGCGCCGCAGCGAGCTGATTGAAAAAAAGCGACAAGCCGAGAGCGAGCTTGCCTACATCAAAGCGATCTCCGAGGATTCGCCGATGCGACCCGCTACTGGCTCTCAATATCATCGGCCAACTGCTCAACAAGACCTTCGTCTTACCATCCAGTCCGAGAGATTCAAGAGGACCTGCGGCAGGGCGACAACCAGCTTCAACAGATTGCCCTAGATCAAAAGCTCGTTCCGCTGATGATTGAGCGGAACAAGTACGAGGCCGAGTTTGGCCCGAATCATCCGACCGTCAAAGCACTCGATGCCGAACTGGAGACGATGAAGAACGAACTCAAGTCTTTGGTTGAACGAGAGACAAGCCGAATCGTCGAGCTGATGTCGTCGACCAATCAGGATTCCGTTGATCCGACGACCCGTGCGCAGGGAGGCGGTCGACGCGGTCGTGCTAGCGGCAGAAACACAAGTTGGTTTGCTTGACCAGACAAATCGCACGAAGTCGACATCCAGATTGATGACGAGAAGACAAGAGCCGCCGAAGCTTGCCCAAGTTGAACAAGAGAACGAAGCGCAGCTACGCGAAATCGAGCGCACTCGCGACTTGCTCGAACAGCTCGAAGAACAGATGGCTCGCGTCAAGCTCACCGAAGAAGACGGTGGCACGACGGTGGTGGAACTGACCGCACCGAGTCCTCCCTACAAAGTCGCGCCAAGTCTGCTCCGCTGCCTTGGTCTCGGGACGTACTTGGATTGGCACTGGGCGTCGGGCTTGGCATTGCTCCTCGAAAAGAACGCCAACACTTTCCGCGACCCCGACGAAATCGCGGAGATCCTGGGTGTTCCGGTTCTCACGCACGTCCCCTACTTCAAGGGGCGATCCAACAAGACACTGAAGAAAGGCGAAGAGGATCCGTTCGATCGACTCGATCCGTACTTGGCGGTAGTCCACATGCCCGCGTCGGTTGCAGCCGAGGCGATTCGGTCATGCCGAACGTCCGTCTTCTTTGAGACGGCGGGCGCAGGCGGAAAGATCATTCAAGTGACTAGCCCGCTTCCGGGCGACGGCAAGAGCACGATCGCGGGCAACCTGGCCTGCTCGATTGCTCAGAGCGGCAAGCGAGTTTTAGCGATCGACTGCGACCTTCGTCGCCCGCAATTGACCGACAACTTTGCATTTGCCAACGAACTGGGACTGACCAATGTGCTCAACGGCGACTGTGACCCGCACGAAGCAAGCCATGCAACGCCGATTCCAAACCTGTTCATGATGCCCAGCGGTCCCATTCCCGCGAATCCAGCCGAGGCATTGACGCTGCCGGAAATGAACGATCTGCTCCAAATGCTTCGCGACGAGTACGACTACATCATCGTAGACACGCCGCCGCTGTTGGTTGTCACCGACCCGAGCATCACGGCGAGCATGGTCGATGGCGTGGTACTGGCGCTTCGTATTCGTCGCAAGAGCAAGCCCAACGCGAGAGAGTCGATCAACATTCTTGGGTGCGATCGGAGCGAGAGTCCTTGGTGTTGTGATCAACAACTCGGATGAAGCCTCGGTCGAGTGATGGCTATCGGGGCTACGGCTACTATCGATACGGACGATACACCAATCGCTATTACGGACGTGGAACGCGCGGAAGCGAATCGGGTGACGGCAGCGGAAAGCGAGAGCATTCGCCGATCCTAGTCTCGGGACGTGGCGTCGCCCCACTGCGTAAAGCCCAAACAATTTCGGCGAAAAAGAAGATGCTGCCGAAGTCGATCGACGATCTCGGTCGCAACTTCACTCGCCCAATCGACGATCGATCAAAACCAGAATTACGTGAAGGTGCTTCACCGCTGATTTCATTCCGTTTCCATCGTTCTTGCGTTTCAATGTCCACGGCGACGATCTCAACCGACTCAAAGTATCGACAAGCCGATAGCACCGCCACGCATCCATGGCGGTACTTTTGGTTGCTGCTGTTTTTGGCAGTCGGCCCCCATGATGCTGCCATACTTCACCAATCTTTGGTCGCGCGAGCCTTATCGTTTCTTTCCCGTTCTGCTTGCTCGCGGTCGGCTGGCTGACATACCATCGCTGGGATCGTCAATTCCGTGCCCCACGCGGAATGCTGAGTTGGATTGCGATTGGCGTCGGAGTCGCCTTGACGGCGTTCGGCATCGCGATCGCCTCGCCATGGATTTGCGCAGTGGCCTTTGTTTCATTTGCGGCGACGTTCTATTTCGCGGCAACCGACAAAGAGGGAAGATCCTTGATCGGCTTGGCGTTGCCACTGGTGATGCTGATCAACCTGCCGCTTGGGTACGACCAACTGCTGACCATTCGACTCCAGCAGATAACGACGGGGCTCTCCAGCGTGATGCTCGACGTCCTGGCGATCCCACACGCGGTTGCCAACAACGTGATTCAGCTGACCACTCGGGAACTGTTCGTCGCCGAGGCCTGTAGCGGAATCCAGTCGGTATTCACGCTGATGTTCCTAGCGACGCTCCTGGTTTCGATCTATCGGCGCCCGATCTGGTTGGCCCCTCTCTATCTGGTAATTGCGGCACTGCTTGCGATCGCTGCCAACGTGCTGCGAGTCACCGTCGTGGCCGTAGGCGATGTCTGGCTATCGATTGATCTTGCCGATGGCTGGCAACACGAACTGGTTGGCTACTCGGCTCTTTGTATCGCGACCCTGTTCCTGCTTTCCTTCGATCACCTGGTAACAACCCTGCTGCATCCGGTCGATCCGGTGGTCGACGGGGAGAATAATCCGCTAATCACTGCATGGAATTTCATCGTCGGGGACGACCATCACGACAGGACAGCCAGCGTTTCAGAACCGGTTTCGGCGCTCGAGGCGGGCTCAGGTCTCGGCGCCATGCTTTGGGAATCTCTGTGGTCGCGACGCATCCTGGTCGGCGTGCTCTCGATTCTTGGTCGTCTCGGCGATCGCACAGGCGGTCAACTTGCAACGACCTGTGCCCATTTTTATCAGCCCGACCGAAATCGTCTATCAACCCAATGCCGATGTATTCGATCGTCCCTTCCCATCGATCGAAGTCCGCCAACACGAACAGGCCCACGGTGGATCCAACCCGCGTCTGGGTGAAAACGCCGACATCTGGACCTGCGTTCCACAACAAACCACGGCCGAGATCCAAGTTGTTCTGAGCCAGCCGTATGCCGGGTGGCACGAGTTGTGCATCTGCTACGAGATCAACGCGTGGATTCTGCTCAATCGTGAGATTCGAGGTGACGCATCCGCCGACTCACCCGACGACGAGACGGGCACAATTCCCTATGCGTTCGCACGCTTCAAGAACGCCGATGGACGCTTCGCCTACTTGATTTACTCCGCGATCGACGCTCAGGGCAACTTGGTATCACCGCCGCCTCGTCCCGGACGCCTTGGCAATCGCTTCACGGACTACTTCGGCAATGCGGAACAGACCAGCACGTCAAACGTCATGATGATGCAGATGTTCATCGTGTCCGACGAGAAGCTTGAAGCAGAATCGCTTCGAGAATTTGCGTCCGATTTCGTGGAGATGCGATCGATCATCCAGCAGGGCGTCCAAGCAACGCAATCCTGACAACACGGAAGCCGACGTAGCAGCATCTCCGCCTCAGCCGGCTCAATGCGAACAGGAGGGTTAGTCGATGTTGAAGTACGTCAATCCGCTTGTTTGGTCTCGCTGGATCAGCCAGTTTTTTTATGCCTGGTGTATGGCGATCCCGTGGCGTGATGCCCCGAAGGCCATTCCCGCGATCATCTTGATGATCGTGCTGGTCGTTACCAGCGTTATCGCTTGGAGCGATACCTCCAATTGGCGTTCGGAGCTTCTCAACAACCAGTTGCAGGTTGCTCTCGATCAGGAAAACTACGAGACCGCTGAACTCGTTCTTGATGCGTCAACTTCGGCGACGAGCGGACGACGCTCAGGTCTTGCATCGTCTGGCACTCGTGCTCGATGCCAAAGGCGACACAGAAGAGGGCAGCCGACTTGATGCGACAGCTTTCGATCGTCAAGTCGGATGCTCCCGCGTCACGCTGGCTGCTGGAAAAGGAGTTCCTGGGGAAGGACTGGCCGGCGTTGGACGATGCGCAACGCGACGAATTCGGTAGAATCTTGGAGGTCCTCTACAAGGACAAGCCAGACGACGTGCCGATTCAGCAACTCTACGCGGACTATCTGATCGCCGTCGGAGAAGTTTCCCCAGGCGATCCCAGTCTTGACGGCGTTGATTCCAGTTCAACCGATGAGGGGACTTCAAGCAGCCGCCATCTCCCGTAAGCTCGGAAACGACATCGCAGCGAACCGATTGGCTGAACGAACGCTTGAAACGGTCGCGAGGATGTCGGAGGAAGATCCGACCAATTCGAATCTTGCGCTCGCCGTCGCGCAAAACCAGCTCTTCCTGAAGACGATATCCCGAAGCGGTCGAGACGCTTGAGCGAGCCGCGAGCCGCGCAAAATCCGACGAGGAACGCGAACGACTGAAGCAGGCGATCGGCGACTCGATTGTCGCTTGGGTCAATTCACTGCAAGAGCCCTCGGCCGGCGGACTCAATGAGCGTTTGCGAATCCTGCGTATGCTTCAGTCCGCCCTGGAATATGCCCCAAATAACCCTCGAGTCTTGACGCTCGTGGCCGATCAAGTCCTGGCCGCCATGGACGAAGACGATGAACAGGTCGTGGCGGTCCGTGAGGCCTTGATCAATGGCTCCTCGGTAGGCATCGCCCATTTTATCCGCGGTACCGCGGCTCTGCTTCGGGATGATCTTGCGTCCGCCACGACTTCCTTGAAGCTCGCTGCGGAACACATGCCCCATAGCAGCGCGATCCTCAATAATCTTGGCCGTCGCACTCGCGGCCCGCGACGACGCTGACTTGGAACAGGCACTCAAGATTTCTGACTCTGCGATCAACCAGACCGCTAGCCCCACGCCCTACTACTACGAAACACGAGGGCAAATCCTGTTTCGTCTCGGGCGGTACCTCGATGCAATCCCCGATCTCGAGCGCGCATTGCCCGTTGCGTCGCTCGCTACCAACGTCGCACAAGTCGCTCGCGGTTTGCTACGAAAATATCGGCGAACCGGAGTTGAGCCGACTGCATCGCGAAAAGGCGGATGCCTTGTCGCCAGCTGAATCGCCGGCAGAATAGTCCGTCGGCGGAAGGCCGAATTCCAGCCGCCTCCGGGGCTCGCATTCAGTAGCTCAGTATGCCGAGGAGCAATCGGCGACAATCGGATTGCAGGCACACGCTACGATCGGCGACGATCGAATCAATTTCGGTCCTGACAAGTCGCCTGCGACCAAGTCTTCGAGCCTCGGAGAGGCTGTAAGTTGATTGGCGGTCCTATCGTAGGTACGCCTTTCCAAGGCAGAAACCAGCAGCTTTGATGCGTTTCGTCCGAGTCTCGGAGAGACTCGGCTACGGTACTCTCTACCGCATCATTCCGCGTAGCGGTGGCGATGTTTCGGCACTTGCACTGTAGTTGATCGGCCCGGTGACTGTCGGGGCGGGAACCAAGGATGGACCTCCACTGCCCAGCGTCGTCAGATCCACTGACTGAGACGCCGACGTCGGCATCGTGAACAACTGCGGATCTCCGCTGAGCAGTTGATTGATCGCGTAGGAAGAGACGTCGATCCGCATCGAGAGGGGCGGGCCCACCGCTGGATAGAGATGCAGCTCCACGCGATGTGGCAGTCGCGCACTGCTCCTCGGGATAGTAACGGTGCTGAGATGCGGCGCACTTGGCGATCAGGTTTCCAGCGGGGGCGTAGAGAAACTGGTCCGTCACGTAGCCCGCATTGGGATCAATGAAGCAAACGCGTTGATAGATGCCATCCGGCATCGGCATCGTGCTCCGCGTCTCCAGCTTCCCGTCCGTTCGCGTAATCGGCCCCGCCACCACGGCCGAGGCATCCAGCTGAACCAGCCCCAAGGCATCCATGACCCAAGTCGGATCGACTGGCAAGATGGCTCGAGTCAACTGCTGTTGATATTGATCATGACGGGCGTAATAAAGCGTCTTGGACATCCCCTCGGGCACCTCAAACCAAAACATCTCATCGTTGCTTCCCATGTCCAGACCGGCAAAGACGATCGGCAAGCTGGCTCGCAAGCGGAATCGTCGCTCGCGCTCCAGGTTGATCGTAGCGCCCAGCCGCGGCAGGTTCGGCATGCTCAGCATCTCTACCGTGCTGAATTGCTGCTGAGTTGACGGATGTTTTGCGTACGATTGACAACGGCGGTCAAGTCTTCCAGCGACGGCGCGGCCTGAAAGACCACCGGAGGAGGTGGAAACGGCATCGGTGGCTGACGCCTCGAACAGGTCGCCCCGCCGGAGACAAACAGCAGCGATAAGATCCCGAACCAACCCAGTATTCGCATCCGTGCGTCAATCCTTACTCGCCCAGTTCCTCGACCGATTCATCCTCTTCCGCTTCGCAGTAGAGCAGTTCGTTCAACTCATCACGCAATGTATCCGACTCACTTCGGCTAATCGTGCAGACAGGCACCTCCAGCAAGTCTCCCGTCGCTGGAACTTCCACCCGCAGGTAATCCATCCCATCTCGAGCCACGGACGATGGCGTCGCGGGACGAAGGATCTTTCTTCGCATCAACATCAAAGCCAACAGGTACCGACTCTTTGCTTTTGCCGGTGACTGCTCCATCTGACGGAGCAAATCAACCAGCACCTCAGGCGGCGCCAAGACGGTCTTCTTTTCATCCGCTTTGGGCATTCGATTCTTCCACCATCCGACGGCCTCCGGCGGTGGCCCGGTCCAACTCTCGGCCGAATAGTCATGTCGAACATACTCGTCATCCGATTCGATCACGACCGAGTAGTACCATTCTCCCTCACGGAGTGGTCGTTGCTGCGCATGGCATTGACGCGTACATCGGCCGACTTTGTATTCGCCCAGCATGAAACACTTGCTGTGAAACGCGGAAGGGAGTGACGGCCTGAGCAAGTCACCAGGCTGCCTTGCGATTGATTCGTATCAAAAGGCTGAACTTCGACGAAAGACACAAACCGAGCATTCCGACTCGCGGACGGCCAATCGTGCGGCAGCCATCCCAAAAAACGTCGAGGCACCCCCTCGAGGCATCACTCCGCTCGAGACTCACTCCTCCAGGGCACCGTGATATACCATTTGCCGTCCGGGGTAAGGCAAGCCGAGCGAACGCCGACAATCCCGCGAAATCGGTCACCCGCTTCGGCTCTTGATCCGAATCGGGAATCAACGAATCAATTCGAGTCTCGCGGGTGTCCGCGTCACGGATACCGACCGTGATCCCGTCGCGACGCGTCCAATTCAGATTGCCTCGGCAGCCAACGTTGAATGAATATCGGATGCGAATTTTACCCGTTTCGTCAGGGCGGGTAACCGGCAAGATCAAGAGCTGGCTAGTCGCAGCAAAATTCCCCAGCACCGCCAGCCGGCGACTGTCAGGAGACCAGGCGATGTCGCTTCCCAAGTCTTGGTAGGGGTGATCTTCCCGCAGCAGAATCGGGCGGATCTCCCCGGTTTGGACATCGAAGATCGACACGCCGTTATCCTGCAGGAACGCGATCGACTTTCCATCTGGTGACCACTTCGGACCATGCCCCGCCGCCACTCGACGTCCCCGCAGTCCGCCTGCATCAAGAATCCAGATTCCTGCGCCTTCCGATCGACGCTCGCAGACGAAGGAATCACCATCTGCCGACCAGGACGGCTGAATCCCGCGACAGATGGTTCGGGCGTGATTGTCTTCGAGCGAAACCGAGACGATCCGACCTTCCGATTGACCACCCTGGCGGACACTGCTTGCAGCAGCACCTGTGTCCCATCGGGTGAAACGCTGGGCCAACCGCAATCGGGATATGGCATCGTCTTGATAAATGAGTTTCGACTCGTCGCTGTCGGTCGAGTAGGCCCGAATCGAAAGCGGAGCAAGAGGTCGAAAATCAAACTCGTCGAGCGACAGCCCACCGTCTCGATCCAGATCCAAACGATGAAAATAGTACCATCGCTGAAGTTGAAAGAGGTCAACCTCGTCAAACACAAACTCAACGTAGGAAAGCCTGCCGTCGCGGTCCTGGTCCAGTGGGCGATGATCCCATGGATAGTTGTAGTTTCCGAGCATCGACGAACGATACTCGCTAAGCGAAAGCTCTCTGTCGTTGTCATCGTCAAACGAACGCATTGTCGAAACGACTAAATGCTGTCGACCTGATTCGACTGCCGCGTTCAGTTCATCGTCATTGAGCCTGGCATCCAGATCTGTATCTGCAGTCTCGAAACCATTCAATGGGATCGAAAAAGGTCGGCGAAAGTGGATGCGAGTACTCTTCGTAGCTCGCTCTTCCATTTTGATCGCGGTCGATCGAAGCAAAAACCTCCTGCGCCGACGATCGCTTCCACCAGCCGTCGACGAACTCTTGGCGACTGATCGCGCCGTCACGATTCGCGTCCATCGCAAGAAAGCAGTCATAGCGAACGAGCCGACCAGTAGGCTCTCGCAGCGGTGGCCCACCCGGCAAGTCTCCTACCCAACTGCTGCTCCAGAAAGTGCTTGGCTTCGGAGCGGCTGATCTTGCCATCGACATCTCGGTCGGCCTTGTCAATGATCCGCCCGGTGACGAATCGCTTTCTCTCCGGTGAGATTGACTCCAAGAAATTGCTGACGAACGTATGGGCGCTGACCAATTCCTCCGGTCGCTGATCCCAACGATCGTAGGACTCATCCAAAGCCACCACCGCGTCATCGATCAAACCGTCCAGCGGATCGGGCATGGTGCCCCGCAAGTGGGGCTCGACCAGTCCCGGCACACAGGAAAACTCCGCTCGGGAAAGCCGCCCATTGGCGTCGAAATCGAATAGCCGGAAATCTCGCTGCCGAACCAATGGATCGCCCACCATCGATTGGAATTCATCCGCGTCAATCTGCAGGTCGTCGTTGGTATCCAGACGGGCGAATTCATCGCGGATCCGTTCCGCAGCCTCAGCCATACCAGCAATCTCATCTGCTGCCGAATGCCGCATCAGCACGGCGATCAAGAAAACGGCAATCCCTAACCGACGGGTCACGCAAGCCAAAATCGGGTTCGAGTTAGTTTGATGGCATTCTGGTGACTTCAAGATAGTTCCTGCGACCTCGGGACACAATTGAGCGGCGTGTCGGGCAACTCTTGGACGCAATCCCGTTGAAATCTTCGTTTAACGCCAGTGGTTTGTCAGCATTTCGCTTCCAGGTTGCGACCGAAAAGGGGTCAGACACCAAAAACCGGGACGGCCCAGCGGGTGCTTCGCATTTTTGGTGTCTGCCCCCCTTTTCGCCGATCTCAGCGGACCCCGTTCAGACGGCTCCTGCTAGCGTCCCTCCCGAGGAATTTGCAAGCAAACAAGAGCCGCGGCGGGACGTCAGATTTCGTATCGCGGCAAAACTTAGCATCGACTACAAGACGATTCGCTCTGGAGTCTCTGGGTCACTTAGCGAAAGTACCCCAACATCAGCCATCGAAACGGATCCATTTCTATGCGTAACTTGTTCATCATCGCCGTGATCTTACTGGGGGCCTTCATGGCGGGCTGGTTCAAGGTGAATCGTGACGGCGATCGCACGACCATCGAAATCAATCGTGGCGAGATCCGCCAGGATGCGCGCAAGGCAATTGACCGTGGTCGCGAGCTCCTTCATGAGCATGACCAAGAGAACGGCGGAATGAGTACCCTGAAGGAGGAGGCCGTCCAGCTCTGGAACCAGGGAGCCGTGGCACCACCAACGGGTAACGGCTCCAACTGGTAAGTGGGGCAGCGAAGTCGCACGATCAGGGTTCTGGAGCGACCGTCCACTCCAGGACAGCGGTGCGATGGCGTGTGCATTAACTGGACAGCGTCGGTTTTGATCTTTCGCCTCGTCAATCACGGCGAAAATTTCGGATGGAACGCTTGCCTGTAGCCGAGTCTCTCCCACGCTCGGATTTTCGCGGCAAAGCCGCGTTGAATGACGGTCTCGGAGAGACCGATCGACAGCTAAGTGGCGCTCTGTCCAGTTAGGACGTCTTGCGATTTGGCGCGATTGGACGGATGGCCATCACCATCGTCGCGATGGTCAGTCCGTAAAGCCAAAGCGAGCCAAGCAAAGCAACGGCTAAACACCAGAGCACAAGAATCAGTTGTCCGATTCGATGTGTCTTGCCGAGCCAAGCCATTAGCAATCCAACCGGTATAGCCAAGACGATCAAGTGCGTTAGGCTCTCATGGACGATGCCGTTGACAAGCACCGAATTGGTCCAATCAATTGTGCGATCTCTTGCGGGTGCCGCGAGCGCGTAAGCACCAAGCCCATTGAACCACACGCGTCCGGCGAGCATGGTTGTGAATGTCGCGATCAACACGATTGTGACTTGGGTTGCGATCAGCCGTTGCGAAAACCCGGCAAGCCAGTCGGAACGCGTACGATCTTGCTTTGACAAGACGGCGGAGATGGGCCCCGGTGGAGCCATCGCCGAGGCAAACAGACCGAGACTCAAGAGCGTCTCGGTCAGTCCAGACAGGATGATCGCCCGGTTCGCCCAACCGATCAGCAACAACCAAAGTGCCCAAGCCGCGAACCTGCCTCCACGCCCCACCGCCACCATCAAGGCAACCAAAACCCCGAGCACCAGATAAAGATGGTAAAGCCAAGCCGACTTTGCCAAGAACAGCGGCGAGACAATCCACTTTGCCGCATCCTCCAGCCCAGATGTTTGAAGAAAGGTCGCAACCCGTGCCGGCGAAAACGGTCCACCGCCGGCATACCAAAATGCTGCGTCACTCCACGCCCCCAGAAAATAGACCGCGGTGGCCAGGCAAAGTATCCCGCGGATCATCGCACTCCAGGCTATCGATGCGGGAGAAAACCAAAAGCGGTCCCATCCACCCAGTTCGGTCGCACCACGATCGAGAGCATCGCTCATTCCGCCGACTCCTTCGCGTTTGCAACGGCCTGCGAGCTCAATCGTTTTGGGTTGAGCTGAATCAACGAGACCAAGTCGTCCGACCGAACGATACGGGCCACGTAAGGTGACTCCGAGGTCGCGTTGACATCGCTCAGGTCGGTCGGAAAGCGGACGATGCGGATCGCCTTGGCGTCTGGAAAATGCTGAGCGATCGGGAGCAACAAATCAGCAACGACCCCGGGTTGATCGTTCTCGGACAATGTCGCCGCAGTCGCCAGCCAACGTGCGACCCGATCGGACACGTCGAGTCCAGGCGACGCATCAGCGGCGTCATAGTCGCCCGCACCCACCGCTTGCCACTGGCAGGTTTCGACGTCGTCGATCTCTGTCAGATCATCGACTGTGATTTGAAGTCGGTGCGGCTGCTCCGATTCCGACCCGTGGGCCAGGTAAACCGGGCGATCATCGGCGGCAAAGTGCCCCACCATCAGGTAGGGATGCACCAGCTCCGACAGTCTGGCGTGCAGCGTCGAAGGCTCCACCACGCTGGTGAACGAGAGAAACAGAGCAACGAGATGAAAGCAGACCCAAATCGAAAGCCACGTCCTGATGCCGGCCGAGGGCAAGGCATCGGACGGCGAGTTTGCGTCCACCGTGAAATGGTTGCTCGCCGAAGTTTCGGACGCGGCAGAACGCCTGGCCCGAGTCCTGCGTTGGATTCGAGCTCCCACTCGTTTTTCGCTCTCGATTTCTTGTGGTTCATGCGATCTCAGGGAATCGGAAACCAGCAGGATAATCGGGCCGAGAGCCAAATGGCATGCCACGAATTGGAAAGTCCTGATTACGTAGCCAACCTCGGCTTTTTGATCACGGTCACGATCTTGCCGGCGCGAAAAATTGTCACCGAACCAGCCGATTCACTCACCGTAACGGCAATTGAATCCGTGACCGAGGTGATGTCTGCGGCGGCATGGTGCCGTGTGCCGAGTCCCTTGGGAAGCTCGCAGGAACGGGGGACTCCGGCGCGAAGATGTACCGCGCAGGCCTCGATGACTCCGTCGCCGCGAATGATGAACGCGCCGTCGACCGTTGCCAGTTCCTTGACCGTTTCGTCCAGATTCGCATGAAGCAGATTCCGTTCCTGCTCGCTGTAGCCGCGGAAGGGGTTAAGGATCAACTGCCGAGAATGTCGCATCACATTCTCGGAGTCCCCAACAACGAACACCGCGCCTACCGATTTGCCCTCACGTCCCGCACATCCCAGCTCGCATGCAATTTCCACCACGCGGTCCACCACGTCGGAGTCGACCGCAGCCGGAAGTACGCCGGAAGGATGTACCGTCAATATCTCTGAATCGAGTCCGACGCGCACCACGCTGAGGTTGTCGAGCGCGCCGCTCGCATGCGCACCGGCGAGGCAAACGACGACATCACCATCCTTGATCAAGCCTCGCGTCATGGCATGAAAGAGGGCAATCTTGACCTGCCCTATCCGGGTCAAGGCAACTCGAGGGACCCGAACACACACGGTGTCGGCAAGACATTGATCCTCCGCTTCTGATGCCGATTTAACCACTCGGATGAGTCGGCTTCCTAGCGTATCTGCGATCGTACTGAAACTCTTTGGAAGTGCGTCGGCATAAACCAACACCGCCTGTGCCTGACAGGCATCAGCAATTCCGACCGCGTGTTCAAGCACGCTTTGGGTGATGCGTGCCGCGATGGTTGGCTCGCCCGTATCAGCCACAACCGAATCCATGACGGTCCTCCGACTGGATGATACGTGGGTTCAGGAACAAACAGACTTTCAGTGTCTCGCCCGGCAATGAACCTAACACAGTGAACCTAATCAAGTTTTGACTGAGTCTCGCCTCTATTGTACGCAATCGGGATCATAACAGAGTCACCAATTCGCCCGTGTCCGACGAAATCACCTTCCTAGCTTGACAAACGGAGCGGTCTTTACTCACCGCGCCTACAGCAATCAGCCGTCATAGGTTAGCACCCGGTCATTGCCGCACAGGAGAATCGGACGCTAACGCATGGCGGCTGATCCAGACGCAAAGAAAGTGGCATGGAACGAACTCCCCAGCCGATCTCAATACGCGATCTAACTGGTCATTCTTGTTGGATTCTTAAGGCCTGTTGCAGCAAAAAGCCGCTCACCTCGAGTAGCTGGAACGTAACCGCACTCGCTGACATGAGTGCTTGTAGTTCACGTGCGTTCCTCGATCTGCCAATATTTTGTGTTCGATTCCCATACGGGTGATGGCATGGATCATGGACACGTATCGCCAGCAGGTGGGTGATTCCGTCCCGGCCGTTGTTATCGGAAAACGGCTCGTCCCCGATGTGGCCTGAGGTCGTACGAACCCACCAGGCATGGCGGTGTCGTACATGGAGTGGGTTTCAGGATACGCGAACTGATTCTCGTCCTTGGTAGAAGCGAACTAGCCTCCGTAGCGGATTTTGGGCGAGGCCTTCCACCGGGCGATCGCAGGAATCTGGCATCGACATGAGGACAGCGGCACTGATCGAGGGAATCACTCGCGCGGCACAAGCCCGGCTGATGCGAGGGCTGTTCCGATCCACGACGACCTGCATCCCCCAATCCAGGATGGGCCGAAAGCCCGGCTTTCTGGATGCCCCGAGGACGAGGGGAGAGTAGGGAACGGCGATATCGAGCTCGCTGGTAGCCGGTAGCGGCTGGTTCCGGCCGTAATCGCCTGCGACTGACGGATTGCAACGTTTTCAGGAACCGGCTAAAACACGTCGAATCCATACGGTGGCTGTGGCGCAATTGGTTAGCGCATCGGATTGTGGTTCCGAGGGTTGTGGGTTCAAGTCCCATCAGCCACCCCTTCGACACCAAGTCGACAACATCTTTTTTTCGGCCGGAACGCTTCTTAGCGTTCCCTACATCGGCAGTGCCGCCAAGGCTTCTTTCTCGATAAGTTCGATACGCGAGAAGAGTCCAGGGCGTCGGTACCAATCACGCCAGCGATTTCCAGGAGCGATCTCGCTGCCAGTGGCTGTGCGCGACTCTTGAGGACGAATACGCCGACAGTCACGCCGCCGAGCTCGGGCCGATCACGACGCTCCTGCGGGTAACTCAAATGACTACAATGCTCGTCGAGATCAGGGGTAACTCAGAGGAGACGTTGCGTGGCCAATCGCTTAACCGAAGACCAGATTCAGCAGGTCCTGAACGAGTTCCATGCTGGCGGCAAGATTGCTGCGATCAAGTTGTATCGCAAACATGCCGGATGCTCGCTGCTCAGGGCGAAAAATGATGTGGAGGCTTTGGCGGCAGGCAGGGACATTCCGACGGCTGATATTCACAGCGAGTCGGATGGGGCGGAGATGGACGAAATCCTCGATCTCATTCAAGCGGGTAAGAAGCTCAACGCGGTCAAGGTTTACATGACGAACAGTGGCTTGTCGTTGAAGGAATCGAAGGAATTTATCGAGAAATTGATGCAAGAGCTCGAAGTCGAGCAACCCGGCTCGGTCTCGCAGGCAACTGGTTGCAGCGGCGTGATCCTGCTGGCAATCGTGCTTGCCGCAAGCATCGTGACTGCCGCGATTTCGATTGCATAATGCATTAGGAGACACCGATCCGACGTCGAGTCTGATTGACCAACCGCAGATCCGAAGAATGCGAACGACAAGATTTCCTGGGCGACAGCGATGATTTTGCGTCCTTTTTTGTTATGATCCCGATCGGTCTTCTCGAACACATTGACGCAAACGGTTTGCTTTTTTCGCCCACCACTGAGCCTCTGAGCGCAAGGAAGCAGCGGCACCTTGTCCGAACCAACTTCCGTCTCGTCGCTCTATCGTGAAGTCACCCAGGCTGCTTGGCTCGGGCTCGTAGTCAATCTATTGCTGGGGATCGTCAAACTTGTCGGTGGGATCATTGGGCATTCGTTCGCACTAATTGCGGATGCGGTCAATTCGATTGGCGATGTCGTCACGACGGTGGTGGTACTGTTCGCGCTGCGTGTAGCCCAGTTGCCTGCTGATGACGAGCATCCCTACGGGCACACGCGAGCCGAGGGAATCGCAGCAACCAATGTCGCTCTGATCGTCATCATCTCAGCTCTCCTTGTCGGTCGCGAGGCCATTGAACGGTTCAACACGGGGCACGGGATTCCTCCCGTCTGGACTCTCTGGATCGCCGGAGCCAACATCGTGATCAAGGAAGGACTGTATCAGTACAAAATGCGGGTTGGCAAACGGACGGGATCTGCCGCGATCATTGCCAATGCGTGGGACCATCGCAGCGATGCGTTGTGCGCTCTGGCAGTGCTGATCGGATTGGCAATCGTTCGGATTGGCGGGCCTCGCTTTGCTTGGGCCGATGAAGCGGCTTCGCTGGTAATCGTGGTCGCGATCGTGTGGTCCGGTATCAAGTTGTTTCGCTCTAGCGCGAGCGAACTGATGGACGTGCAGGCCGATTCTGAATTCGTCGATCAAATTCGAGCGGCCGCGTTGTCGGTTGCCGGCGTCGAAGATGTGGAAACGCTCTGGGTGCGCAAATCAGGCCTCGAGTACTTCGCCGATATTCACATCGAGGTCGACCAGCACCTGTCGGTCGCTGAGGGACATCGCATCGGTCATCATGTCAAAGACCAACTTCTGGAAAGGTTCACGAGCCTTCGAGACGTGCTCGTCCACCTCGAACCGTTCCCACATACGCACGGATGACCATCGGCTAACAAGATCTTAGCCAACCGGTTGCATTGGTATCGTGGTCGGCGACCGCACGAATCCAACAAGCCGAGAATGCAGCCGGGAACTCACGCGTGCCGGTAACGCCCGGCTGGATCGCAAACGTTTCATAGTCGAACCAGCGACCATTTCCATCGATATCGATCGGCAACGTGATTTGGACGGGCTTCTAATTGACCATCCAAAGCTTGCCCGCCCAGGGCACGATCGCGCCAATACCGCATTCGTTGTGGCGCTCTTTGTCGTGCGCACCGTTTTGGCTGTAGATGCCGTAGTCAAAACCGTCACCAGAGAGACGGGCGCTGGTGGATAAACAGCGAATAACATTGCGAAGGGTTTCTTATCGACGCTGAGCCAGAGAATGATCGTCAAACTCAAGACACCGCGCGGTATAATGAGGTGTTCTCAACTCGATTTGAGAAAAGGCTAGAATCTCGTTCGGCGAGAAGAAGTTATGCGCATCTATTCTGACGCTTCAACACATCGGTTGGAAGAGTTTGCCCTTCAGATGGGCGTCCACTGCGAGATTCGCAAGATCGAAGCCCACGAGGAGGGCCGTTACTTTGTCGTTGCCGCCGACGATTGTCCATTGAAGTGGCCGGTTGCACTTGGCTTTACCGATTCGCAAGCTCAATATGCTCTCAAGCGTCGAGCGTGGGAGGCTTACGCCGTGCGTGCCCAACCCAACAAGCTGGAATCGGCGCCGCCCAAACCCTCAAATCGAAAATTCTCAAAACGCCAGCGCTATCCCTGGTAGGTTCGAGCGTCAAGAAGTTCAGTTGGAGCAGTTTTAGAAAAGCCATCAACTTGAAAAGAGGGTCAGGCTGGAAAGCCTAACGTACATCGGCTTTAACGCAAAGATTCGCGAAACTGCCCTACTCTCGGAAGACCGGACTCATGCAGATTTCCGTCATCAAATCTTGCAGTCCTCCGCTGGAACGCTGATGACGCGCGACGATGTCTCCAATCATCACTCGTTCTTGAACGGTCGTCGGATGCCCGACTGCATGAGCGAGCAGCTTTGCGGCTAAGGCCTGGGTGAATCGCTCGGATTGGCCGATCAAAACATCTCGCATTTCGACGGCACCGTCAAATCGATGACCGCCCGTAACACGCCCACTCGCATCGACCGGCTTGCCTTCCTCGCCGATGCCATAACGTTCACGCCATGCACCGATCGCATTGAAGTTCTCAAGCCCGAATCCCCAAGGGTCAATGCGGCGATGGCATTCATTACAGGTGGCAAGATCGCGATGTTTGTCCAGCATCTCACGAATCGTCGTGGCACCACGAATGTCAGGCTCGATCGGCTCCACATCGGGCGGCGGAGGCGCGGGTGGCGAGTCGAGAAGATTTTCGAGCACCCAAACACCTCGTACCACCGGTGAGGTACGTGTCCCATTGGAGGTGATCGTCAACATGCTGGCATGACCCAGCAAGCCCCCTCGTGGACTGTCGGCTGGTAGCGACACCCGCCGGATCTCGGGACCTTGCACGCCGGGGATCCCATAGTGCCTGGCAAGTCGCTCGTTCAACATCGCGTAGCCCGGCGCGAGAAAATCGGTGACGGGACGATTGCGGCGGAGGATCTCGCGGAACAGTGACTCACTTTCCGCACGCATCGACACCTCCAGCGCCGCATCGTATTGCGGATAGAGAGCCGGATCGGGCAACATCGCTCCGACACGTCGAAGTCCCAGCCATTGACCTGTGAAATCAACGACAAACCCTTCCGACTTCTCATCAGCAATCATTCGCTTCACTTGAGCCGCCAGAACGTCCCGCCTCAAGAGCTCACCCGATGCAGCAAGACCCAGCAATTCATCATCTGGCATCGTGTTCCAAAGGAAATACGACAGGCGGCTGGCGAGCACATAGCCGTCGCCGGCTGATTGCGGCGTTCGATGATAGAGAAAACGAGGTGAACAGAGGACTGATTCAACGACAACACGGGCCGCCGCCGTGGCCGAGAGTCCTTGAGCTATCGTTGACGCAAAGATTTTTTGGTAAAGGGCAACCGTTTCCTCGCTGACCTCACCACGGAAGGCACGCGTCAGCAAGTGTCGCAGACCAGATTGCGACAATTGACTCCCAACCAGCAGCGATTGTTGTGGAGGAGGTGGCCATGATGCAACAAGAGGGCCTTCAATGCGCAGGCTACGAAGATGAAACTGTTCGCCGAGCAAGCCTTCCTCGCCGTCGATCATTGCCATGGGCGGACGCTGCAATCGAGGACAATCGACCGCATAAACGAAGAAGCTCTCGCCAGCTTCGAGTTCACACTCCAATTCATGGATGGACAATTCGTCCGCAATTTCGATCGTTGCCACGCGACGTCCACCGGTGGACTCGCCAAGCGCGTTCTCGATAGGTGCTGCGAGCGCCATGATGGCGACTTGTCTTGATCGTTCTTTCGGCAGGCTCGGGTCAACCTTTCTCGTGGAGACACCGTTCTGATTCTGCCAACTGGTAACGTCGTCGTAATTCGCTCCCCGCTCGTCCAAGGCGTAGCGGTTGTCGGTCTGGTAGGCTTCGAGTGAAATCCGATAGACCCCGGTGCGAGGCGCGGCGAAGTCTCTTGGCCAGACCGTATTGGATCGATTCTTGCTGCCCCAAAGCACCCAATGCTCTCCCACACGCTCGACTCTCGCCCCCGGCTGAATGTCATCGGCGGTAAGGGTTTCATCCACACGAGGATCCGGACCTTCGACGATCGTCGCCTCGGCAAGTCGCCGCGCATTGCGCTGCAGGACCGCCATGAATTCGCTCGACTGCCCCATTGTGGCTGACATGTTGTCGAAGCCAGCAAGCTCGGGGTCGGCCGGCAAGCCATCGGATATTTTCAGCTTGGATCCGAGTAAGTCGCCAGCCGTATTGTCCAGCGCGGTGTGACTGAGTCGGCGCAGCTCCAATGAATCTTGCTTTGTCGCATGTTGGGCGTTGTGTCTGATCGCTGACTGCACCGCGGAAACAAACTCGAGCAATTCGGCTTTCTCAGGCCTCGGCATTTCTTCCGGTGGCATCTCGCCGAGCGTGACCAGATCGACGACGTCTTGCCAGATCACCGTGATCGATGGATCGCTGAGGTCACGCGAGAGCGTGTCGATGCGGAAATCACCTTTCTCCTCACGAGCATCATGACAGGCAACGCAATGCTTGGATGTGAATCGGTTAACGGTCTTCTCGAAAGCATCTCCGTGTGCTGCCACCGGCACACCACCAAGCCATACCCATACCATTGCACTGTGGGCAAATCGCGTCCGAGCCGATGCAATCTGAGTCACGCTTTAGGCTCCAATGAATTCATTCACGTTTCCATCGCTTCCAGCGAACGCGTCTGTTTCGATTCCCATGCCCTGCAGCATCGTGACGAACAGATTGCACAGAGGCGTTCCTTCGCGAAGTCGGATGTGCTGGCCATGCTTCCAGCCACCACCGGCCAGCAATACTGGCAAATCCCGATTGGAGTGCGAGCTGCCGTTACCCAGCCCGCTGCCGAACAAAACTTGAGTGCTGTCCAGCAGGCTGCCAGACTCAGTCGGAATGGAAATCAACCTTTCAAGAAACTTGGCAAGCGACTGGGTGTGCATCCTCTCGATCTCGACAAGCTCCTTGACGATCTTGGGATCCTTACCGTGATGCGATTGGCCATGGTAGTCATTGATTCGACGATTGTTGACTTCGATCGGCAGCCCCTTGCCCGGCAGCGCGACCGAAACCACGCGAGTGGAGTCCGTTTCCAGTGCCAACGCAGTCAGCTCGAGAAGAAGATCAAGATTTTCGTGATAGTTCGTGGGTCGCGCAGTCAACGGCGCAACATGAGGCTTTGGGGTTGCCAGCCACTCCAGCTGTCGAGCGATCTTCTTTTCGACATCGCGGATGGACGTCATGTACTGGTCCATCCTTGCGCGATCGGATTTGGAAAGCTCTTGATTGAATCTTCGGGCGTCTTCATTCACGAGATCCAGTACGCTGCGCCCTAGCTTCATCGACTGAGCGGTCTGCTCCGGATGAGGATCATCCACAAACAGGCGCTGGTAGACCGCAAGTGGATCGGCCAAACAGGGAAGTGGTACTCCCTTCTCGCTCCAGGAAAGCGAATCACCCGGGCCGACCTCCGCGGTACCTAGTTGAAGCGAAGCAAAGCGTGTCTGATCGCCCAATCTCCTGTGCGACCAATTGATCAAGCGTGATCTGGTTGCGAATCACGATGGACTGGCCAACTTGTTCTGGCTGGTAGACACCCGACAAAAACGCGGGCGTTCCCTTATGGCCACCGGTCACCCCCGGATGATCGGCGTTGGAAATCAACGTGAAGTGTTGACGCAGATGATCGAGAGGCTTGATCAACTCTGGTGCGGCATAGTTCGTGCCTTCCTCGACCGGATTCCATTCTTCCGGATACATGCTGAGAGAGACTCCCATGCATACCAGACGTCTGGCGGTCGAAGCGGTCTTCGTTGCCTCGTCGTCTTGCCCATGAGTATCCTTGCCAAATGATTCGAGCATCGGCAAGGCAAGGCTTGCACCCGCTGCCGCCAGGCAACGTCGACGACTCACCGCGCGAAAGATCTGATTGGGCATTGAAGGTTTCCGATGAACTGGGAGACAGCCAGCACTCATTCTATCCGATCGTCGTCCGATTTGGACGGTCAGATCTTTGACAGTCCCCCGCTCGCATCCTAGCAGCCGACGCGAGTTAGCATGAATGGCATAGTGGATTGTTGAGAGGCGAAACACCGTTGCTAGTCAGGCACGGAGTGCCGATACAAGAATTGCCGGGTGCGTCAGCACCCGGTTCAAAGCCGCCTGGAATCCCTTCCGCCGCCTCGAATCGTCGAATCGTCGAATCGTCGACTTCGCCGTCGATTCGACGCGACGGAAACCTTGTAGGGCAGAAAGGTATCCGTGGGTTTACACCCACGGCAATTCTTGTATCGCCACTTCGTGGCTGAAGAGGAAGCCCGTCATTCGCTGTACGCCTGTCAGCGGATGACGACGCTGAACATGGACGCTCGCAGAAGCTTGATCAGCTCATCACGCAATCAGATCCTGGATCACTTCGCCTCCGAACTGACTCAATTGCTTGTAGCGTCCACCATGGAAGTAGGTGAGCTTATTGTCATCAAGGCCAAGAAGATGCAGCAACGTGACATGCAGGTCTCGGATGGGGTGCACACATTCGACGGCCGAAGAGCCAAGCTCGTCGGTTCCGCCAACCACACCCGGCTTGACGCCACCACCCGCCATCAACATCGTCATCGCTTTGTTGTTGTGGCCACGTCCGAGTGAGTAAACACCGCCCCGCTTGTTGTTGTCAGGCGTGCGGCCAAATTCACCGGTCCAAATCACGAGCGTCTCGTCCAGCAGGTTTCGCTGTTTGAGGTCGCGAATCGAGCGCAGCGATCGGCTTGTCAACACTCTTGATCCGCGCTGTATGCCCCCGTTCGAGATAATCGTGACTGTCCCAACCGCCACTGAAGATCTGGACAAATCGAACTCCGCTCTCGACCAATCGACGGGCCATCAAGCACTGACGTCCAAAGACGTCAGTTTCCGGTTCGTCTAGCCCGTACATGTCGAGCGTTTGCTGTGTCTCCTTGGACAAATCGACCACGCCGGGGACTTCGGATTGCATGCGAAAGGCTAGCTCGTAACTCTCCATTCGCGCTTGCAGTTTCTGATCCTCGACGCCGAGCGTTTCCAAATGCTGTGCATTGAGTCGCGCGAGTTCGTCGAGCGCGCGTCGCTGATGGTCGCGCGTCTTGTACTGTTGAGGAACCAGATCGAGGATCGGCGACCCCGTTGGTCGCAAGCGCGTTCCCTGATAATACGGCGGCAGAAAGCCGTTGCTCCAGTTCGTCGGTCCTCCTTGCGGTAACGCCAACTCGGTCATCACCACGTAACCGGGAAGGTTCTGATTCTCCGTCCCCAAGCCATATGTCGCCCAGGCACCCACGGCGGGGTCGCCGCCCAAACGACTGCCGGTGTTCATGTGGAAGAGTGCTTCAGGGTGATTGAGCGACTCTGCCTGGCAGCCGCGATAGTTGCAGAGTTCGTTTGCGACGAACGGGTCGGCCAGGTATTTCCACTGATCGCACATTTCGATTCCGGTATCACCGACTCTGTTGAAGCCGAATGGGCTGCCAACAAAGAACTTGAAGCCTTTCTCCTGGCCTGCGGTTAACTTCGATTCCTGCTTGTGCAGCCGCGTCAATTCGGGCTTGGGATCAAACGTATCCATTTGCCCTGGGCCACCCTCCATGAACAGCATGATGACGTTCTTGGCTTTGGCGGGATGCATGGGCTTCTTGACCGCGAGCGGCCCTGCTGTCGATTCCGCTTCGCCGGCAAGAAGATCAGTCAAAGCGACCGAGCCAAGGGATGCGCCCAGCCCATAGAGAAAGGATCGTCGGTTGGGAGATAACATGCGATTACTGCTTAAAAAACGGAGGGCTTACAATCACAGCGAATTCTAAGCTGGGACGCATTACCGTAGCCGAGCCTCTCCGAGGCTCGGATGAACGCGGCAAAGCCGCGTGGAATGACGGTCTCGGAGAGACCGTCCTACAGCAAATTGACGCTTTCCAGCTATTCGACGTACATGAATTCATTGGTGTTGAACAGCAACAAACACAGATCGGCCAAGGCCCGCGTGCCCGCGCTGACTTCGTTTGGCTTGGTGTCGGGCTGGTACGCCTCGAAGCCAGGAAGGATTTCCTCGTACTCAAACGGTTGCCCGCTAAACTCTTCGACCAGCGAACGTGTGATCGTGGCCGGATAGGTCACAGGAGACGGTTCCGCCGAGGCGTGATAATCGCTCATGTCCTGAACATATTGCTGGAGCTTCTGCTTTTCGTCGGCCGAAGGCGTTCGCCCAACGGTCAACCGATACGCCAGGTCAATCTGACTTGCAAGATTGTCCGCCTCGCTCTCGAGACGCTTCGCCAACGCGATTGAGCGATCAGTGATCATGTCGCTGTTGAGCAACGTGAAAACCTGAGGCGTGACCGCGGCGGATTCACGAAGCTCACACGATTCATTTGGATTGGGCTGATTGAACAGTTCGGTGAATGGATCCGCCTGCCCACGCACTTGATACGCGTAGACCGATCGACGATTGCGCAGCTGCGGAGTCCGGGAGGGCTGGTAGGCGGGAGCTAGCGAGAACTGGATCATGCGCGGCTGCAGCGCCACTTCCATGTTGATCTCGGGCATGACCGGAAGACCACCATCACAGTGATTCATCTCTCCGGTGATACAAAGCATCGCATCCCGAAGTTCCTCGGCGCTGAGTCGCCTACGAGGAAAATGTGCCAGCAGGGAATCATTGGGATCGACTTCTGCCGCGCGTTCCGCGTTGACCGGAATGGTCGACCGCTGATAGGCATCCGAGAGCATGATCATCCGATGCATGCGTTTGATCTGCCAGCCATTGTCAACGAAGTCGGCGGCCAGGTAATCGAGCAACTCGGGATGCAACGGCTTGGCCCCCTTTGCCCCAAAGTTATTCGCGTTGGCAGCCAGCCCCACGCCAAAGTGGTACTGCCAAATCCGATTGACGATCGAGCGTGTGGCCAGCGAGTTATCGGGATGCGCGATCCACCGGGCCAAGGCGAGACGCCGTCCCTCCACTTTATCGGGCAGCAGGTAGGGGTCAGTCGCCGATGGGCTGACGGCAAGCGAAACCGCACTGAGCACACCTGGAAGTACCTGTTCGCCGAGTGCCGTCAACGCACCTCCGAGCAGGATGTGGTTCTCTAGCGGTTGCTGCTTCTTGGCTTTTCGGTCGATGCGCAGCTTGCGAGCCCCATTCCAAGCCAGGTTAAACGCTTCGGTGTTGAAAACACTCTGCGCCATCGGCTGATAGCGTTCCAGCCGACGATTCCAGATCCACTCGTCCTGTTCGCGAACTTTCAGTTGCCCCTGCTCCACATAGTCCAGCCCGACGTGACGCTCTGGCTTTTCTTCGTCTGGCAAATCTTTGCGTTCGTTCTCAGTCTTGTAGGGAAGGCCATGTTCTTCGAACCAGGCCCTCGCCGCCGCTTCGCGTTTGTCGACCAGTCTATTCTTTTCGGTGACGGCAAAATCGAGCATCCGCTGAACATGCTGTTTTCCCTCCTCGAATCCTTCACGACTCTCGGTGGGCAGCAAGGGTGCCGGACGCTCCGCCATGTGGGTTGTGGCGAACGCGGCATACAGTCGGTAGTAATCTCGCGTCGGAATGGGATCAAACTTGTGATCGTGGCACTTGCAGCATCGCATCGTCGTCGACAAAAACGTCTGCCCAGTGATGTTGACCAGATCGTCCAGGTACATCTGTCGCGCTTCGTCTTCTTCGACCATGGCGTTGTCCCACGGCCCTAAACGGAGAAAGCCGGTCGCGACAATCCACTCGGATTCCTGGTCGGTGTAGTCACCGTCAAGCTGCGTCTGGTGAACGATTGCCAAGTCGTCTCCCTTGCGCTGACGTACCGACTGGTCCGCAAGCTCGTCACCGGCAACTTGTTCGATCACGAACTCGTTGTAAGGCTTGTCGTCATTGAACGCCCGAATCACGTAATCGCGGTACCGCCACATGTTGGAACGCTCATAGTCGTTTGACATGCCTCCGGTGTCGGCATAACGAGTGACGTCCAACCAGTGCCGGCCCCAGTGTTCGCCGTACCTTGGACTGTCGAGCAATCGATCGATCAACGCAGCCCATGCCGCTTTCGCATCTTCGCTGCAGGCCGCGTCGAACGTAGCGACCTCTTCCGGTGTTGGCGGCAGACCGGTCAGATCAAAGGTCGCGCGTCGAATCAGGTCGCGCGGCGAGGCTTTGGGCGCCGGCTTCAGCCCCGAAGCATCCAGCTTTGCGTCAATGAAGTGATCAACCGCCTGTTCTGCGGGGACCTCCGTTGGCAGTAGCTCACTCTTCGGCTTCACCTTTGCGATCGCCCAGAGGTCATCTGGTTGATAGCGACGACTGGTCCATTGGTCGGACGTCCCGCCGCTGGTTGCAACGATCACCCCTTCTTCGGTCACCATTCGACGGGATTCCTCGTCAACGTAACGCTGTTGAGTTTGCACATCGGGCCACGGCGCACCGTTCTCGATCCAGCGTCGAAGCATTTGCACCTGGTCGTCACTGAGTCGATCGTTTTCCTTTGGCGGCATCTCCAAACCAGCCCAGGTGACTGCATCGATCAGCGTTCCTTCGTCAGGTTTCCCGGGAACCACAGCGGGTTCCTCCGATTCACCGCCACGAAGCAGATCCTGGAGAGTCAGCACGCTGAACTCACCTTTGATGTCGTCCTCATCGCCGCCGTGACAACCGAGGCACTTGTCCTTCAGCAGCGGAAGCACCTTCAGGGCGAATTCGCGCGCAGCCATTTCATCAGATCGACTCTCGTTGGCATTCGCCTTGACAACGCCAAGCAACAGCAACAGGATTGCCAAGAAAGCTTGCGACATCTTGTTAGGGCTCATTCGGATTTCCAGTTTCGAACAGGTCAAGGACTTCCGTAGCGGACAGCGCGCCGGAAAACAATGCAAACTCGTCCATGCTGCCATTGAGATTGCGAACGACAAAGTTGGGGTCGGTGCGGTACATCGGTTCGCTCCAATTGCAAATCGATGCAGCGCCAATTTTGATCGAATCGACAAGCCACTCCTCGGAAATCGCTTCCGTACTGATTGGCTCGCCATTGACATAGTGCGTGACCTTTCCGGCATCGACATCGTAGGTCGTGCAGAGCATCAGCCACCTGCCACTGAGTGACGTATTCCAGAACGGTGGGGAGTAGAACACATGTTGCCGCGATTCCAATTCCGGTCGTACACCGGTCGGCAACTTGACCGAGAAAAAGAGTCGGCCGTCCTCCATGATTTGCCAGTGCGGCTCTCGTTCCTGATGGCCATCGGTCAGAAACAGCGAATTGTACAACCGATCGAGACTGTTGATTTTGACCCAGCACAGGAGCGTCAATCCGTGATGCTCGCCCGGTACGGTGACACGGACGCGGCTGCCCATCTGGCTGAAGTCCAACGCTCCATGTTCTCGGCCCCATCGATCTTCGGAGCGGCCTGCTGCAACCACGGCCCCGGCACTCGCCGTTTCATCGTTCCGCTGGGCCTGGTTTTCCAGACGACGTGACCAATCGTTGTCGGGGTCGACCTGATAAAGCGCGACTAACCGCGGATCACTGCGTAGTTGTTCTCGAGATGCTTTCCACAGCTCGATGCGACCGCTTTGCCGCTGAGCGATTCTCTGTTGGAATGCGGTGGGACCGATCAGGTCGATGCTTTCGCTTGTTTCATCGACATCGCCATTGACCGACCACTGCCAGGCTTTCCCCTTGTCGATTCGCAGCACGTCGGCGTCTTGCGAGTGCAACTCGACTTCGCCGTCAACGACTTGGATGCTGGAGCCGGACTTCTCGACGTCAATCGTGAACTCCGTTCCCAAGTCGACGACTTCACCCGACGCTGTCTTGATGCGAAATCCTTGCGCAGGCTCGGGCACGAAAGCTCTGGCGCGACCTGCTTTGCAGGCTGACTTGCATCGGCGAGTCGATCGTAAACACCGCGTCGCCCTGTACCACCATCTGAACGCCACTGAAGAGTTCGAGATGAATCAAACCAGACTCAAGATGCAGCTCACCTTGCGGCAGCAGGCTCCCGACGCTGATTGACTGCGTCGCGTCGGTGTCACCCGCCCAGACCGCGTCGGATTGACCACTCAACACTGCGAAGCCGGTTGCCGAGGGTTCTGATGATTCCGATTCGTCACCAAGCCGGGCAATCTCCCGCGAGTCGTTTCGCCAAGTATAAATCGCGACCGCGGAGACAAGACTGGCGGCAACGCCAAGCAACAGGCCTGCCCAGAGCGGACCCGAAAGGATCCAGCGGTTGGTATTGGGCTGAGCAGGTAAGTGTAGCGGCGGCTCTGCCAACGTCGCCTCACGTTCGAGCAGCCAATCGAGTTGAATCCGTTGGTAATACTGCTTGCGAAATTCAGGGTCGATGCTGAGCTCGGCTTCAATGCGGAGGAAATCGGCTTCGCTAATGTCACCATCCAACACGTCGTCAAGCAGTTGTGAGCGTTCCTCAGGCGTCATTGGAACCACCTCCCAACACAAGACGGCGTTCGATGCAAGCTGCCAGAGAGTTGCGCAGTCGATGCAGCGTCACCTTGAGCGACCCCACCGATCTACCAACACGATCCGAGAACTCAGTGAGGGTCTCGCTCGAACCATATCGCCACATCAACAGCTCTCGGCTGTCCGCCTTGAGGCCCTGCAGGCATTGTTTCAGCGCCTCATGACGTTCCGCGAAATCGTCGTCCATCTCCGCCATCTCGGAGGCGATGGTGACTTCGAGTTCATCCGAAAAGGTCAGCCGAGCATCGCGTGCTTGTTGTTTCCGATAATTCAGCACTTCGAATCGAGCGATCGACATCGCCCACGCTTTGAAATTGGTCCCCGGCTGAAAATCAGCACGTTTCTCCCAGATCTTGGCGTTGGCCTGCTGAACGACATCGCCAGCGGCCCGATCACCCGGCATCAAGCTGCGTACGTACAGACCGAGAGGCATTTGACACTCGGTCAGTTGTGCCACAAAGGCAGAGTCGTCGTGCTCGAGAGGGGCGGGTTCCATACCTATAGATGCCGGTATCTGGAAAAAGGTTAACAACCACTTTCCACGATTTTAGCAGCATCGTGCGTTTTCCCAGGGATTTCGACGTCCCCCAGCTCGGAAGATTCCGTTCTGCATAGGCTGAAGCAAGCGAAATCACTCACCCCTCGGGCAACGCAGTAGCAGTTTTTTAAAGGCGAAACAACGATGCTGATCAGGCACGAAGTGCCGACACAAGAATTGCCGGGTGCGTCAGCACCCGGTTCAAGATCCCTTCAAACCCCTCCCACCCCTCGACTCTTCGGCTTCGCCGAAGAGTCGAGGGGTGGGAAGCTGCTTGGGAGCAAGCAAGCCCGTGGGTTGACACCCAATGCAATTCTTGTGTCGCCACTTCGTGGCTGAAGAGAGACGCCAGTTGCTTCAAAAACCAACTACGTCGTTGCTCAGATAGAACGACGTCCGATGGGTCCAGCCGGCGATGGCAAGATCAGCAAGGTTTCAAGGCTCGATTCAAACCAGGTAAACCGAACGGGCCACGTGAGTCAGACCCCGCCGGTGCCGACCTATCACGAGGCCTGATCCGCAACCGCAGCATTGGTGGGTCGGCGCAGGCGAGTCAATACGGATGGCAACGTGCCGCTGTCGTTTCCCTGCCCACTCAATCGAGTCCCCTGATCGCACTCGCCAGTTTCACCCTACGTTTACTCTCCCCTTGGGCAACGCCGTAGCGGTCTGTTAGAGGCGACACAACGAAGCAGACCAGGCACGAAGTGCCGACACAAGAATTGCCGGGTGCGTCAGCACCCGGTTCAGAGATCCCTGCAAACCCTCCCATCCCGTCGACTCTTCGGCTTCGCCGAAGAGTCGACGGGGTGGGAAGCTGCTTGGGAGGAAGCAAACCCGTGGGTTCACACGCACGGCAATTCGTGTATCGGCACTTCGTGCCTAAACACCATCAACGGTTCGTGGGGGACGTTTCCCTTGCTAATCATCGATCGGTCGATCAATTACCGGTCGCCTCCGGAAGGAGGTAGTATCCAAGCTTAATAATCGCGCCGTCCTCGGTGGAACCTTGCCAGGCAGTCATGATTGCTGGCGGCAAGTCGGAATCGTTTCTCTCCGCAATCCCCATCAAACGTAGGCTTCCGCTGGGCAATGCATCGTCAGGATGAATCAAGTTACGAAGGTCCAAGTACTGGTTTTCCGCGGTGTAGATTGCAATTGGGCTCGCCAATCCGATGTCGCCATGATTATTGATTCCCGTATTGGAGACTGAACCTGCTCCACTCGTAATTGTCTTGCGACCGTCCTTCAAAATGTACTCCCCGTCACCGTCGTCGTAGCGAAACGTATAGAGCACACTGGGTTTATTCGTGCGATACATGCCGACCATGGTTCCCAGCTCGTTCATGGAGTTCAGGGAATACGGCTGCGGAAAGAGCAATTCAGAGAGTCCGCCATCAGCATGAAGCGTTAAACGCGCATTGCCACGGGCAATACCGGTTTCATCGTCGTATGCGGAGACAATGATCTCGCGGAAACAGTTGATCCCGAGCGTATATCCTCGGTATTGAAGATCGATTTTGTCCTCGATGGGGTAATTGGCGGGATACAAGTAAATCGTGCCATTCGCACCGAGCACAACGTCGCCACAATCGTTGATATGGATTTCTGTATGGAATCCACCAGGTTTGGTTGCGTAGCCGTTGATTAGCCCCGATTCAAGAATGGTCAGGCGAGCACCATCGGCTAGATCAAGTCGATACGCCGCCCATGCGGTCGGGTTGGTTTGCTCCGAAGCGAAGCCCACGATCTGGCCCAATTCGTTGATGGCGCCCACCGTTTCCAAATGCCAGCCTTCGTCCGAGATCAGCGATTGCAACGGGACCATTCCGGAGCCGACGGTCCAAACATAAGGGAATCTCTCTCCCGCACCGGTAATCCATCCCACTGCTTGTCCAGCGCTGTTGATTCCCCATAAGGCATTGGTCGGCCCTGGCACCGTGCTCTCAATCGGGATCACTCGGTAAACCACCGCGGGGCTACTTCCACCGCCGCCGCCGGGTTTCCCTTTGCCACTGGCAGGACGGGCAAGTCCGAATTGCATCAGCACCAAACAGGTGCACAGTGCCGCTAGCCACTTCCATCCTCGAAATTGAGTTCGAACGTGGTTCGGCCTCTCCATCGCGTCACCCAATCGTCCGGCTTCATGACTGGACAGATGTACCCACGAACGATGAGACGTGCTCAATTCATGGTTTCGCTTCAACATTGGATTGTCCCTCGAGAGTTGTCGTTGCGCCCCGGTGATTGCGTGTGTTGGCGAGCGGAGCCGTTCGCTCTCCTGAATTCCGTCGCGGTGCAAGAGCCGCTGGGTAAAATTTCCTCGCCATTCATTCATGCGACAAAGAGAGTCAGAATCGATCAGGCCTTTTTCTTGGTGCCAATTCCAGTTGGCGGTATTGGTGCGTTTTGCAGCTAAGTGATCGGTAGCCCTGCGATCACACTCCCCTGGATGCTTGTCTCGGCTGCAATCCCGTTACGTGAATTCGCCCGCTGGAACCACCCAACATTCGCTCTCGACTAAGAGCGCCTCGTCTCAATTGCCCGACTACTCTGGGTAAAGGAGAAAGTGCTCTTGAAGAGTATTGAACCCGAGATGGGTGCAGACGATTACAGGCGGGAGTCCCGATGATGGGCTCCGTGCGGCGATCGCGCGCGCGTACATCACCTTGGGAAGACTAAAACGAGCCGCGTCAACAGGATCGATCAAGTCAAACAGTTTCAAATATCGGCCTTCAACGGTATGGATACTTGGTCCGGCAAGCACAATGTCGCCTTCATCGTTCATCGTCGAATTATATTCGCTGTTAGCCAGCCAACCCGGAATCGTTCTTTTCCCATCCTTCAGAATGACTTCACCTGTTAGATCAGTATAGCGAAATGAATAGATTTCATTGTCGATGTCGCGTCTTCCCGCAATCATGCCCAAATCGTTGATTCCATATAGCCTGTTTCCAATCGGAAAATACAGTTTGCTGTAACCTCCATTTGACTCAGGGGTCAGTCGCACATCCTGCCCACCGTATTGAGCAATGATTTCCCCGTGTCGATTCAAACCCATCGGATAGCCGTCATACGCCAGATCCGTCTTTTCTGTTACAGGAAAGTCTGGCGGATAGTACAAGATGGTTTCTTCCCGTCTCACGACAATGTCCCCACCATTGCTGATTTGAATGGTGGTGTTCCCGTTCCTTAGCCCTTCTTCCAGAATGGTGAATGGAGCATCCTCCTCGTGCAGGTTCAGTCGAAACGCGGCCCAAGAGTTTCGATCTCCTCCCTGCATAGATGCGAAGCCGACGATCTGTCCCATATCATTGATGGCGCAGGCTAATTCAAGGTGCCATAGAGCGGCATCCTCCTCCGAGAGCAGTGACTGCAACCGACACAATCCGTCTTCAGCGGTCCAAACGAACGGAATCCTCTCTTCTGCTGCGCTAATGTACCCAACCGCTTCACCAGAATTGCTGAGGTCGAACACGAAGTACGTTGAATCGGGCTCTGAATTTACAATCGGAATGACTCGATAGTAAACCGTGGGGCTACCTCCACCGCCGCCGGGTTTTCCTTTCCCTTTTTGTGCGGCTGCCGGATTTGCAACCAGAATCGCAATTGAAATCGCGAGTCCAATGAGAGTGGACCTTAATGGCAGGTAGTCGTTCACAGGTGAATCTCCCAAGTGGTAGCTGAGGTTACTGAAGAGGGTCTTCAACTTCCTTCCCTACAGACAGACCCCGCAGCGAAGCACTCCAGCGGACAGCCCATTTGCAACTCATTTCGAATATTTGCTGTCCCGGCCTTTGAAAGGTTGCCTGGCGGCGAGCGTTGCCAATCGCTGAAACCGCCGTACGACGACGCACCGACAAGCTTTCCGGCGATATTCTGATAATTCTTTGGCTCGACCGGTCCGCTCCCCGGTCTTTCTGCGGGGTCGGTTAGTAGGAGACTCATGCCTTGCCAGCTGCCAACGACTCAGATGTCACTCGGGAACTCCTTCGCCGGGTCCACGATGGTGACAACGATGCCCTGCAAAAACTGCTGGAAACGCAGCGTGACTACCTGCGTCGGCTCGTTGATCTGAGGATGGAGAATGAACTGCGAGGCCGGGTCGATCCATCCGATGTGGTTCAGGAGACCCTGATCGTGATCAGCCGCCGTGTGGATGACTTTATCGTGCGCCAGCCGACTTCGTTTCGACTGTGGGTTCGTCGCAAGGCGATCGAACGCTTGATCGAGGTCCGGCGGAAACATTTGGCGGACAAACGTTCAGTCCGCCGCGAACTGAAACTCTCCGATGCCTCGTCGATGGCGGTTGCCCGTGGCTTCATGGCAGGATTGCCCAATCGATCGCTGGAGCGACGCGAAATGGTCAACCGGGTGCGGGGGGCGATCGAGGAACTCGGAGAGCTCGACCGCGAGGTGATCCTGCTGCGACATGTGGAAGAACTCAGTAACCATGAGGTCGCCGAGATTCTTGACATCGATCCCGATACGGCGAGCAAACGTTACGGCCGCGCCGTGAGGCGACTGGCCACCAAGATGAATGAATTGGGAAGTGAGTAGAAAAGTGATCGATCCAACCATTGGTTCCCGACTCCAGGATGCTTCGCAAGAAGAAGTCGACCGCTTGCTGGGCGAGATTGCCACGGAATTCTTCGCACGAATCTCCAACGGCGAATCGCCGCGAATCGAAGACTACACGGCTCGTCATCCGCAGCTCGCCGCGATGATTCGCCAGGCTCTGACGGCGCTGCAGGTGGTGGGCGAGTCGGTCGCTGATGGAAAGACTCGGGGTTTCTCCGGCACGTCGGGCGGTGATTCCTCGTCCGTCGTCGGAACAGAAAAGCAACTCGGTGACTTTCGTATCCTGCAGGAACTCGGTCGCGGTGGAATGGGGGTCGTTTACGAAGCGGAACAGATTTCGATGGGAGGCCGGCGGGTTGCCTTAAAGGTGTTGCCCTTCGCTGCCATGGCCGACCCGCGACACCTGCAGCGATTCCACAACGAAGTCCGCGCTGCGGCATCGCTTGATCATCCCAACATCGTCTCGGTCTATTCGGTGGGGCAGGACCGCGGCGTCCACTTCTACGCCATGCGTTTGATCCGTGGACAGAGCATGGGACGACTGATTCAAGAGTTGGCCGAGCTACGACGACACACTCCACTGAGTGCCGTGTCGGTCAAGGAAGCCATTTCTTCCCCCTCGATCCCGGCCCCTTCTTCCGGTAACACCGATCCCACCGAAGCCTGGAGTGGGGAAGCAATTGGGAAGTCGGGAAAAAAGGCTAGGGCAGGGGAGAGCGAAACGGCGGCACAGCCGCAAGCACTGATCAGCACGAAGGGAAACACGAAACGTTCCGACTATTACGAAGCGATTGCTGACCTGGCCATCCAGGCTGCCGAGGCGCTGGAGCATGCCCACGAGCGTGGCGTGACCCATCGCGACATCAAGCCCGCCAACCTGATGATCGATGCATTTTCGCAGCTCTACATCACCGACTTCGGCCTTGCGCATATCGAAGAAGGGGTGGGGATGACAATGACGGGCGACTTGATCGGGACGCTGCGTTACATGTCGCCGGAGCAGGCGATGGGTAAGCGGGTCGTGGTCGATTATCGCACCGATATCTATTCACTTGGCGTGTCGCTCTATGAGCTCCTGACGACGCAGCCCGCCTTCGACGGTGAGAATCGGGCGGCGATGCTGAAGCAGATCGCCTTCGAAGAACCTCGCAAGCTAACCCAGGTCGATCCGTCGATCCCGCGTGACCTGGAAACGATTGTCCACAAGGCGATGGCGAAGAGTCCCGACGAAAGGTATGCGTCTGCCCAGGAACTAGCCGACGACCTTCGGGCATTTCGGGCCTGTCAACCGATCATGGCAAAACCGCCCAATGCGGTTGATCGTTTGCGCAAGTTCACGCGACGCAACCAAGGTTTGGTCACCGCTGCCATGATCATGATGTTGCTGGCTATCATCGGTCTCGCAATCAGCAATTCGATGGTCGCGGCACAACGAGTTGCAGCCGACGCAGCTCGCGCTGCAGAACAGGGCCAACGTGAGGAGTCAGAACGGCAAAGGAACAGGGCGGAAGAGCAAAGTCGAGAAGCTGGGAGGCAACGAAGTGAAGCCGAACGCCTACAGCTCCAAGCCGAGTCGCAGCGAAACGAGGCGGTTCGCAGCCTTTACTTGGCGGATATGCGACTGTCCTCATTTGATCTAGCAAATGAAAACATTCCGAGGCTTCAAGAAACACTTGCAGCCTATGTTCCCATCGCTCGCCAAGATGATTTGCGGCGATGGGAGTGGCACTATTTGCTCGCTGCAAGTGACCAGAGCGAGCGTACGCTGCTTGGACATCTGCGTGCGGTTTCCGACCTGGCATGGAGCCCCGATGGCCGTTGGTTGGCTACCGTTGGCGAAGACGAGGGATTCGTGGTCATTTGGGATTTAAAAACCTGGAAACCGTACCGTCAGCTAAAGGAAGGATTCGTGGTCATACGAGGAGCCGCGTGGAGTCCGGATGGTGACTCGTTCGCCTGGGGTGATGCCCATGGAACCATTCGTGTTTGGCACAGCAAGACGGACCAAATCCGCGTTCTGCAGAGTGACGGTGGTCTCCTGGACCTGGCGTGGAGCCCAGATGGGCGACAACTCGCGTCGGTCGGCGATGGCGACGCGTGTCAGGTGTGGGAGGTCGACCGCCTTGAGTGCATTGATACTCTCAAAGTCGGCTCACCCCGCGCTGTTTCCTGGAATTCAAGCGGCGAGAGACTGTGCATCGCGGCTTGGTCCGCGCTGATTTCCTGGGATCCAGTGACAGGTGAAACGAAACGACAGGAAGCAGATGGTTTTCCAGAGCTGGAGTGTGTCACCTACACGCTCGACGATCAACACATCATTGCGGGCGACGCACATGGAAACATTGTTCAGTACTCTGCGAAGAGTCTGGAGATTGTCCGCTTTCTTTCCGCACACTCAGGGATGTGCTCGTGTATTGACGTCGTCGATGACGAACGATTTGTAACAGGTGGCATGGACGGGATACTGCGACTGTGGGATTTGAAGGATGGCCAACTGATCCGAACATGGCGAGGACATTCCAGCGGGGTACATTCCGTCGACTGGAATCCCACTCGCAGTCTCCTGGCTTCCTCCGATGCGGGTGCAGCCGTCAAGATTTGGGATCTCAAACGCCAAGGTGACTTTGCGACCATCCACACCGCCGACCCGAAGGGCCGCAACTGGAACAAGTGGGACTGGAGACCCGATCAACTCAAGCAAGTGCCGGATTCAAATTCACTCGCCTATTTGCAGGGATTTGCTGACGCCAAGATCGTTCCATTGGAAATTGGTCGCGAGCCCTATCTTCGCAAACCTCGCAGCGTGTTTGATCTGCGGTTGGTTCCCCAGAAGCTAGATGCCAGTAAGATCGCTTCGTTGGCACGACGCGAACTGGAACAAGGTGTCGTCGAACTTCCGAGCGAACAAGAGTTTTCTGAGATCTTAGGCGGGGCTCCTCGCTCCGGCCCCACCGCTTCGGTCTACTGGTCTCCCGATCGATCGAAGGTCGCGATCCAAGGCGATATCGAGGGAATCGGGAACTGCGTGCAGGTCTGGGATGTGCCCGATGAACGCCTGCTGCAGGTCGATGGCCCGCTCTTATCGATTCGTGATCTGGCATGGTCTGCGGATAGTCGAATGCTCGCTTACACGGGACGCGAACGTCATGCCAAGGTCATTCTCGTTTTGATTGATGCTGAACACGGAACGGTCATTCAGCGAAACGACTACTTTCTTCCGGGGAGTCTGGAGAGCACGTGCGTCTGCTGGCATCCCGACGGATCGAAGGTTGCAACTGCGGATGAGACGGGCGTAGTGATGTGTTGGAGAACAGAGACTGGCGAACGTCTTGACGCCCACCAAGTGTTTCAATCAGAGGTGGTGAGTCTCGCGTGGTCGCCCGACGGAGATCGGATCGCAGCATCTGGAACCAATCGTGAGGTAAAGGTGCTTGACGCGCACACTCTGGCGGAGCTGCTGACGCTGCACTTGCCGGAGGACATGATCATGGAATTGGAGTGGTGCCAAGGCGGTCGATCGTTGGTCGGGAAAGACGCGATGGGTCGAATTGTCCGCTGGGACGCGAGTCGCGGTTACGAGAAGGCCCAAAGCGAGGAATTCGAGTACGAATGCTTGCTGACTGCGTACCGCCAAGCAAGCGACGCGAAGCAATATGAAGCGGCGGAAGATTGCCTAAAGCGAATGCTCAAACTGAAACCCGAAAATCTGCAGTTAACGAAATCGCTCGGTGGCCTCCAGTCTGCTCAGAACGTTTACGAGGAATCCATCGATTCTTTTACCCGGTACCTGCAAGCGTTTCCAGACGATCAATCCGCAATTCATAGACGGGCGTTGGCATATCAGAAACGTGATAGCTACGAGCGGGCGAGGCGGACTTAACACACGCACTCGAAGTATCCGATAGGAGAACTCGTTGGTTCTTTTTGCAAGAACGAGCCAATAACTATGCCGAAATGGGAAAGTGGGGCGAGGCTTCGGCAGATCTGGTTGAAGCTGCCCAGCTAGAAAAACTCTTGGAATTCGGTTACCTGCGTGCTCTGGTTTGCCTAACGCAGCAGAAAGGACAACGCTATCGCGAGGTCTGCTCAGAGATGCTTGGGCAACTCGCCGATAGCTCATCTCCGGAAGACCGATTCTATTTGATCAAGGCATGTGTGTTGGCCCCCAACGCGATTGAAGATTATCGTTCCGTCATCCAGCTCGCACGGCAAAGACAAAGCCTAAGAAACTCCATTTCAAGTCATGCCGACCTTGGAACTGTCTTGTTCCGAGCCGGTGACTTCGATGACGCTTTGGAGATGTTCGAGGAGTCCAACGCACTGTCCGCCGAGAAGCCAGATACCAAAACATCCTTGGCGTATAGCATGTTCTTTCGGGCCATGACGCATCAACGCCTGGAACAAGCCTCCGACGCCAAAGAATGGCTGCAGCGCGCTATCGACGCGATGGATCGTGAACTTGAGCAGCAAGGCGTCACCTGGACTCGAAAACTGACGTTGGAGCTTCTGCGAAAAGAGGCAACGGAGCTTATCGGCATGGATAAAGTATGAACCGCTCCAGCCCATTTTTGATCGCAGGACGGAATTGGGGACAGGAGGACGGAATTGGGGACAGGCAATGCTTTTCTGCTGTCATTCCCTGGTAACGGATTCTCTTCAAGAAAACCTGACCCTAAGGCGGGGAGTCGCCGAGACGACGAGGGAAATCTGTCAATTCCTACCCCTGCGTCTCAGCGACTCCCCGCCTCTGCGCTAACTTTTTCTTCCCGTGACCTTCTTCCTGTGACCTTATTTATATGGCCCCACTTACCGGTGTCACCCCCAGAAGTGAAAGCCTCTCCCTATTGATCCGAACGGAACGCGGGGTCTCCCGCGTCGACCGGCATGGAGGCATTCCAAGTCATCAGTGCGGCGTGCAACCGGCTGACAACTTCGTTTTGAGCGCTGGCCAGATTCACGGATTCGGAGGGGTCTGCATCCAGATCATAAAGTTGTGGGTCGCTGCCGTCGTAGTTGACCAGGTACTTCCACTTGCCATCGCGAACGGCCAAGTCGGGATTGTCCTGTTGATCGGTGCCAGGTCGATCCGGTGGGCGTCGCCAGAAGATCGGCGCTTCGCGCGAGTGCTGTTGTTTGCCGAGCAAGGTGGATGCAAGGTCTTCGCCGTCGAGCGTCGCATCCGCCGGTAAACTCGCTCCGGTCAACGAGTACAGCGAACGATTCACATCCAGGGCACACAGAATCGACGTTTCGTTGGTGGTCCCTTTGGCGTCGTCTGAAATCAAGCCCGGCCCCCAAACGATCAGCGGCGAACGGATGCCCCCTTCGTAAAGCCACGTTTTCGCGCCACGAAGTGGATCGGAAGAACCGGCACCCTCTTCATGGCCGTTATCCGACATCACCAGGATCAAGGTGTTGTCGCGAAGCTGCTCGTCGTCGCGTATCCGCTTGAAAAGCGTTTCAAGCTGCTCATCCATGGCATCGAGCACGGCGTAGTAAAGAGCCCGCTTGCTTTCGTCGGTCTGATCGCGAAGCACCTTCGGCGGAAAGAAAGGGGAGTGCACATCATCGGGCCAGACGTTGACGAAGAACGGTTTTCCATCCGCCTGGGCCTGATCGATGAAGGCGACCGCGTCTTTCACGAACGCAGCGGTGATCACCGAGCGATCCTCCCAACGAATCGGGCCGCGTCCGAGATTCCCTGAGCCCAAGTCATGCTTTTGCGGAGGCTGACCGTCATAGGCATCTTTCAACGGTAACACGCGAGGCCCTAAGCCTTCGAAGTTGGTCAAGCTTCTGATCGAACCCGTATTCCGAAATCAACGGTGCCTCGCCGACGTCGCGCTGTCCACCCATGTGCCACTTGCCAAAGTGCCCGGTCGCGTATCCCGCCGCCTTCAATTGACGAGCCAGCATCGGCGCCTTCGGATCAAGCCACTGCGCCACACCTCGCGAGCGATTCAGCTTGCGAGCCGCCAGGTACGAAGTGATCCGCCAACGATGAGGATACTGCCCGGTCGATAACGCGACGCGTGACGGCGAACAAATCGGTGAATTGACGTAGAAGTTGGTAAAGCGAATGCCTTCCGCAGCCAGCGCATCGATGTGCTCGGTTTGAACCCGATCGCCATGAAAGCACGACAGATCCGACCAGCCCATGTCGTCGATGAAGACGGTCACAATGTTCGGACGATCCTGACCGAGAAGCATGGCGGGGAAAATGGCAAGAGCAACTACACTCAGCAATGCCGTTCGAAACATGGTGGAATCCGTGCTTGTCAGAATGATGGCTGGCAAAATGATGAAGACTTTTTCGCATGTGATCGCCAAATCTGCGTGCTACGATAATGGCCCACCATCATTCTGCCCACCCATCATTCTACCCAGCATGCATGCCACAATCTGCAACGCCATTGCGATCCTCTTGTTGACTGTTTGCACGACGCATGCAGCAGACCGCCCCAACATTGTCGTGCTGTTTGCCGACGACATGGGGTTTTCCGATGTCGGATGTTTTGGCAGCGAAATCGAGACGCCCAACATCGATCGGCTAGCCGAGGGTGGCCTGCGGTACTCGCATTTCTACAACACCGGTCGTTGCTGCCCTTCTCGAGCATCGATCATGACGGGACTTTACCCGCATCAAGCCGACGTTGGGCACATGCTGACCGACCTCGAGTTGCCGGGCTACCGAGATCGGCTTAGCCGCAGCGCCGTGACGCTAGCAGAAGTGTTAGGGCAAGCTGGTTATCACACGATCATGACAGGCAAATGGCACCTCGGTTGGGCGGATGAAGGAAGTCCTACGGCTCGCGGCTTCCAGCATTTCTACGGCACTCGAGGATATGTCGACAGCTACTTTACGATCGTTCCGCGCACTGAGGTCTATCTGAATGACGCCATGGTCTTGCCAGTTGGCGAAACGCCGGTCAACCACCTGAAGCCGGAGCAACTTTGGTACACCACCGATGTGTACACCGATTACGCCATTCACTTCATGGATGAGGTCCGCAAGCAAGATGACAAGCCGTTCTTTCTTTACCTCGCTTACAACGCTCCCCATTTTCCGCTGCACGCGCACCCGGAAGATGTTGCCAAGTATCGAGGGCGCTACAAAGAGGGATGGAAGCAATTTCGGATTCAGCGACACAGGCAACTGGTGGAACTCGGCGTGCTGGATCCGGGTACCGAGTTATCGGAGCTCGATGTCCCCGAATGGGAATCGTTGACTGATCAGCAGCGCGATGACATGGATTTCAAGATGTCGCTGTTCGCCGCGATCGTGGATCGTCTCGACCAGAACATTGGCCGCGTGATCGAGCACCTCAAAGAGATGGGCGAGCTCGAAAACACGCTGATCGTATTCGTCTCCGATAACGGCGGCACGAAAGAGACCGGCTTGTTCGGCATCAAGGGAGAGGCGAACACGGTGGCCAACTACGACGACTGGGCCGGGTCGGTGGTTGGACGAGCAGCTATGGTCAAGGCTGGGCCAACCTCAGCAATACACCGTTTCGAAGATACAAGCGAGAGAATCACGAAGGGGGGATCAGCGCACCTGCGTGATTCACTGGCCTGCACGGATCAAAGCTTCCGGCGAGATTCGTCACCAGCCAGCCCATCTGATTGACCTGATGCCAACCTTCGTCGAAGTCGCGGGCGCAGACTATCCGAGTCAGTTTGCCGGTCACGAAGTCACACCGATGCAGGGACGCAGCCTGGTTCCCACGTTCGATTCCGAAGAGTCTTCCACGCCGACTGTTTTGGGAGCACGAGGGGAACCGAGCGGTACGCGACGGCGACTGGAAGCTAGTCGGCTCGCGCAACAGGATTGGGAGCTTTATCACATCGCCAACGATCGCGCGGAGCAACATGACCTTTCCCAGCAGCAGCCAGAAAAGGCCCTTGAGCTGAAGCGGCTGTGGGATCGCTGGGCGAACGAAGTCGGAGTGCTGACTCCGCAACAGTTCGACGAGCGTCGCACCGAGCTGCGACAGCGGGCGGCCCAGGAAAGAAGGAAGAAGAAAAGAACTGATCCGGCCGCCCTCCGGATCACGGCCTCGGCTGGACCCGGAGCGACGAGAACGTGGCAGGACAGCTTCCGTTCGTTGACCGCTTTCATCCCGAAATCGTTCTTTCTGACGGCTACGCCGCGACCCCCCAGCCCGGGACAGGCTCGGCAAAAATCGGTGCCCAAGCCGAGAAATGGCCGTGATTCACGCCGCGAATGCATTTGAATCCATGGACCTCGCTAAATAGACTGTGGTGATCCGCAACTGGCTTTCGTTTCGAGGCCCTTCACCCACTCCACTGGTCACCGGTCTGATGGCACGCCCCTCGGCAGCGAATTCGTCATCGGAAGACCGTGCCAAATCGAAGAACACGTCGCAATTCGTGGGATTCGAGATCGACGGACAGCAGTACGCGGTTCGCATCGAGCAGATCCAAGAAATCGTGATTTTGGATCAGATCACGCCGACGCCCCAGGTGGCTGGGCACGTTGAGGGGGTGAGCAATCTGCGTGGCGAAATCATCCCGATCATCAATCTTCGGATGCTGTTGGGCCTGCCATCCAAGCCGGCGGATGCCGACACGCGGACGATTGTCATCAATGTCGGTGAGCGGACGATGGGGTGCACCGTCGACGCTGTCTCGCAAGTGATTCGCATCGCCAACGACAGCATCCAGCCGGCACCCGAGGCGTTGACCGGCAACGGCGAGAATGGCATCGCCGGTTTTGCGAAGCTTGGAGATGCGTTGGTCATCCTCTTGAATGTGGATGAACTGTTGCGTCCCGAACGTCTGAGATGGGAGCCAAAGGCTCCGAGCTGATTCGCTTGATTGCCTGCGCCATCACCACGATCCTGAACGAATAATCTTCGATAACTATCCATCACCTCTGAGAATTGCTCCATGGCCAAAGCGTCAACTCGCACGCGCACACCCAGCTCAACGCAACGCCTCCGAGCGGAGATCGAACAATTACAAGAAAGAAACCGCTACCTGGAGCAAGAGGTCGCCGGACAGGTCACGGCTGTCAATCGCTCTTTGGCGGTCATCGAGTTTGAGCTTGACGGAACGATCATTACCGCGAACGACATTTTCTTGCAGGCTTTGGGTTACACGCTGCAGGAGGTGCAGGGCAAGCGTCACAGCATGTTCGTATCGCCGCAGTACCGAGACAGCGCCGAGTACCGGACGTTCTGGGAGAAGCTCGCCGAAGGAGAGTACGCCAAGGGAGAGTTCAAGAGGATTGCGAAAAATGGCGAGGACGTATGGATCCGGGGATCCTACAATCCGATTTTCAATCTCGATGGCAAACCATTCAAAGTGGTGAAGTTCGCGTTCGTTATCACAGAAGAGAAGCTCGCACGCGCCAACTTTGAAGCGCAAATCAAAGCGATTCGCAAGTCGCATGCGGTGATCGAGTTCGAGATGGACGGCACGATCGTCGATGCCAACGATATCTTTCTCGATCTGATGGGCTACACGCTACAGGAGATCAAAGGTCACCATCATCGGATCTTTGTTGATCCGAGCGAGCGAGACAGTGTGGAGTACCAGGAGTTCTGGGCCCAACTGAATCGTGGCGATTATCTTCAGGCGGAATACAAGCGAATCGGCAAGGGGGGACGCGAAGTCTGGATCCACGGCTCTTACAATCCGATCGCTGATCTCAACGGCCGTCCCTGCAAAGTTATCAAGTATGCAACGGATGTGACACAGCGTGTGGTCCTGGAGCGACAAGCCTCCGGACGGTGCGCGGTCATGAGGGCACTGACCCAGGAGGTGATCGAGAGTGCAAGTCAATTCGCCGAAGGCGCCCGTGTGATTGCGGAAAGCAGTGCGAATCTGAGTGACGGGGCCCAGAATCAGGCGGCTTCGGTAGAGGAAATGAATGCCGCGGTGGAGGAATTGACCACGGCGATTCAAGTCATCACCGAAAGGTCTGGGGAATCGCGACTCGAGGCAAATCGAACGGCTGAACTTGCGGGCGAAGCGGGCACGCTGCGCAACGCCGCGGTGGATGCAATGCGCTTGATCGAAAAGTCGAGTGAGCAGATCACCGACATCATTCAAGTCATCGGCGACATCGCCAGTCAAACGAACTTGTTAGCCTTGAATGCTGCGATCGAGGCGGCCAGGGCCGGCGAGCACGGACTTGGCTTCGCCGTGGTAGCAGATGAGGTTCGGAAGCTGGCCGAGCGTTCGAGCCAGGCCGCGAAGGAGATCGCACAATTGATCAAGGAGTCGTCTCGGCGTGTGGCCGAGGGGGCTGAGCTTTCTGAGAAGGTAGGGGACTCACTGTCGGCAATCGTCGTAGCGGTCCAAAGGACTGCCGCCGGTATCAATCAGATCGCCGAACAGACCGAAACGCAGTCGGTGAGTGCGGAGCAGGTCCGCGCCGCGATTCGAACCGTTTCGGAAACGACCGAATCCAACGCCGCCAGCTCCGAAGAACTGGCGGCTAGTGCGGAAGAATTGGGCGCCCAATCGCAGTCGCTGCAGGACCTTGTACAAAAGATTGAACTCTAGACCTGGGGAAAAGGGGTCAGACACCAAAAGCCGGCACGGCCCTTCGGGTGCTTCGCACTTTTGGTGTCTGACCCCTTTTCCCAACCAAAAGCCGGCACGGCCCTTCGGGTGCTTCGCACTTTTTGTGTCTGACCCCTTTTCCCGAAACGATGGAACTCTCGACACGGCATCGCCGAAGTTCGCGAACTCGAGTACGTTTTGATCAGCGCCCCAGCACCATCAGACAGGCCAAGGATCTGGAACCCGTGGAACTCGAACGTCTCAACGCCCAGCAGGTCGAAAAGTTCGGCGAGTTTATCTACGATCGCTGCGGCATTCGCATCGACAGCAAGAAAGTGACGCTCCTCAGTAACCGCGTGCGACGTCGTCTGAAGGCCGGTGGGTTTCAGGGCTTTGACGAGTACTTTCGCTTTCTGACGTCGCCGCAGGGAAGCAGTGAACTTGGCGACTTTCTGGATGCAATCACGACGAATGAAACCTTCTTCTTTCGGACGCCCAAGCAATTCGCCTGGCTCTCCGATGAATGGTTGGGCGAGATCGTTCGACAGCAGCGGGCCGGCGATCGAGACTCATCCATCAAAATCTGGTCAGCGGGTTGCTCCAGCGGCGCCGAACCTTATTCGATCGCGATCTGCTTGGCCGAGAACATGTACCGCTTGAAGGGATGGAAGCTGGAAGTACTGGGAACGGACATTAGCCAGGCAGTGTTGGAGCTGGCACGATCAGGTTCCTTCAAACCAAAGGCCATCGAAGAGGTGACTGAGTCGCAACGACGTCGCTTTTTCCGTCACAATGCATCGAGCGATGATTGGCAATTGCAAAAGCAAATCCGCGACTTGGTGCATTTCGATCGACACAATCTGATCGACCCGATGCGCGAAGGTCCATTCGACTGCATCTTCATTCGAAATGTCTTGATCTATTTCGATGAAGATTCCAAGCGCACGGTGGTCCAGCACCTGCTGAACGCCCTGAAGGACGGAGGCCACCTTGTCGTGGGGCCGTCCGAAGGCATCTTTGAACTGCTACGTCCTTTGCACCGAGTCACACCGTTGATCTATCAGAAGCTGGACAAAGCATCCTCGGTTTCCGCGTCAAACCTGGGAGCGACCCGATCATGAGCGATGCGAGCGATTTTGATCGCGAGATGGCGGAGTACCTTCAAACGTTTCTGGACGAGACCGATGAGCAACTGGAAGATCTGGTCGAAACCATGTTGTCGATCGAGAAAGCGTCGGACAACCAGGACGACCTGAACGAAGCGTTTCGACTGATCCACTCCATCAAGGGCTCCGCGGGAATGATGGGCCTGGATAGCATCACCGCTTTGACCCATCATCTCGAGGATCGCTTTGAGCGTTTTCGCTCCGGGACGGAGAAGATCGATGAGCCCACCATGAATTTGGTGTTGCGATGCATCGATTTTCTTCGGGAATGCAGTCAGCGTCTCCGAGAAGGGGAGCGACTGGGAAGTTCGGCCGAGCTGTTGGAGGAACTCGGCCGATTGGAGCGTGCGAGTGCGAGCTCGGAGCGACCCCACGCCTCTTCCACGCCGACATCGGGGTCCGACGTCGTGGCCGCCACCGATTCGACCTCCGAAGCTGACGACACGTCCGCCATTCCCTCGGATCTGGGGTCGAGCGACGAACCAGAAACGGAGCAGCCGGATGAGGCTGGAAGCATTCGCATGCGAGTTCGCTTCCGGGCCGGGTTGCAACTCGCCGATCTCAAGGCGCGGCTCATTGCGACAAGGTTAAGCGCATTGGGGGAACTCCTCTCCAGTGATCCCGATCTGGCATCTCTGTCGGAGTTGAATGAACTCGAAGCGTTCGAGATTCTCCTGCAATCGACTCGTTCCCTGGATCAACTGCGCGCCGCCGCCGATGTGGACGGCGTCGAATCGATCGAGTTCACAGGCTCGCCAGCCGAGCAGAATCTCGACGCGGAGACGACCGATGAGGAGTTGTCGCCCGATCCGCTCGCAACCGTCGAGAGCCCGCGCGTCGAGTTGGTTTCCGATCCCACGCCCGTGCAAGCGGCATCGCTCGACACAGGTGGCGATTCCGCGTTGCCAGACCCTGCGCCGCAAGAACCTGTGCCGGTCGACATCGCGCCGCCAGACCCTGCGCCGCCAGAGCCTGTGCCGCTCGACATCGCGCCGCCTGCTGCCGAGATTCCTGACGCAGTCCCATCCGCTCCTGCGACTCAGGAGCGAGGGACCAGTGCGGTCAGCGAGACGATGCGAGTCGACATCGAACGCTTGGACAATCTGATGAATCTGACTGGCGAACTGGTTGTCAATCGCGCTCGACTCGTCCAGATCACGTCGCAGATCGGCCCTGCCTTTGGTAGCGTCACGATGACAAACAGAATCCGGGAGTTCTGCGATGCGTTGCGGGATACGCTCAAGAAAGTTGAACAGGGCACTCAGAGCTTTTCGAGTGAATCGAATCTGGTCCGACAGTTGCGTTCCGGATTGGAACTGATGGACGAGCATGTGCAGACCTGGGATCGGGATCGCCGCTATTCGGAGAAGATGAACGAGGCAATCGATCAGCTGACGTTGGTGTCTCATCGTCTTCAAAAAGGTGTGCTCGATGCTCGCATGGTGCCGGTTGGTCCATTATTCAATCGATTCAAGCGCGTCGTGAGAGATCTGTCGCTCGAACGAGGCAAGCAGGTTCGCCTGGAAATCAATGGTGAAAAGACGGAACTGGACAAGAGGATGATTGATGAATTGGGCGACCCCCTGATGCACCTGATTCGCAACTCCATTGACCATGGGATGGAGTCACCCGAGGTCCGCGCCCAGCAAGGAAAGCCTGAAACGGGTACCATTTCGCTGGAGGCAACGCACAGCGGCAACAATGTTTCGATTCATGTGAGAGATGATGGTGCTGGGATCAATGTCGAGAAAGTCCGGGCGACGATCATCAAGAAGGGATTGCTCGCCGAAGCCGTTGCGAATCAGTTGTCGGACGAGCAAGCGTTGGACTACATCTGGCATCCCGGTTTCAGCACCGCAAGCGAAGTGACGGATGTTTCCGGACGCGGCGTCGGGATGGATGTCGTTCAGAACCGAATTCGCCAACTCAGCGGAAGCATTGAGGTCGTCTCGGAACCGCAGCGGGGAACTCACTTCACGCTCCGCTTGCCGCTGACGCTGGCAATCATCAATTGCTTGCTCATTCGACTCCGCGGCATCGTTTTCTCAATGCCGATCGAAGCGGTTCGCGAGATCGTGTCGGTCCGACCCAAAGACATCATTCACGTTCAAGGAAAGGAGACGTTCGATGTTCGCAATGAGTTCATTCCGCTCGTCAGCATTCACGACGTCTTTCACTGGAACGACATCTTGGAACCCCCGCTTGATGGACGTTCAAACGGCGGTTCGAATCAGGATTCGGCCGTGGATGTCGTCGTCTTGCAAGCGTCAGGCAGAACGATGGGTTTGAAGGTAGACGAATTGCTCGGCAGCCAAGACATGGTGATTAAATCGTTGTCCGAGAACTTTATCGACATCCGCGGTCTTTCCGGAGCCAGTATTCTAGGTGACGGAAGCGTTTGCCTGATGCTCGATGTGGGCACATTGTTTTACTCAGCCATGCATCGGGCGGCGGCTGAGATCGGGGGGAAAGTCCATTGAGTGGTGCAGCGGGGCCGGTTCTTGATGCTTACCAGCTAGCAGCGTTGAATGCAGCGCTTGCTCAAGGATCATCGCACGCGTCCGAACAACTGACGAAATGGATCGAGATGCCATCGCTGGTTGAGATTGAATCGGTCCGACCGATGCCACTGTCGGAAGCGACGGAGCTGCTTTCCTCGGAGGATGACCCCGTTTGTTTTTCCGCGATGGAAATTCAGGGCGAGCTCGCCGGCGAGATCATCCTTGTGCTCGACGACGCCAGCGGATTCGCACTCGCTGATATGGTGCTGGGCAACCAAGTTGGGACCACTTCGGAGTGGACGGAACTTGCAACCTCAGCTGTGCTGGAAACCACCAACATCCTCGGCTGTGCCTACTTGAATTCGTTATCGGAAAGGCTTTCCGGTTCGGGCCGGGTCGTCACATTGATCCCCTCGCCGCCGAGTTTCCGTCGTGACTTTCCGCAGTGCCTGCTCGAGTTTGCGTTAATGGGTCAGGCAATCGAGTTTGACCAGGTAATTGTGGCGCAGACGCGATTCATGGCCCAAAATAATCCGCTGCAGTGGAATCTGCTATTCATTCCAGATGCGGACTCCATGACTCGTTTACCCGCGCTGCTTGGTGTGCCGCGCGACGACAAATCAACGGCGTCCGATAACCCCGACGCGGAATGAAAGGAGCATCCCACCTGTGGAAGGTTTGACACGCGGCGGGAAGGAAGCGTCGATTCGAATGGGAGAGATGGCGGTGCATGCAGAGGGGGGGGTACTGCACACTTTGTTAGGTTCATGCGTCGGTGTCGCCTTGTACGATCGGCGTTTACGCGTGGGGGGACTTGCACATATCGTCTTGCCGCAGGCACGCGGCACACCGGAAAAGCCGGGTAAGTTCGTGGACACAGCCATCCCAGCTCTGGTGCAACAGATGGAGTCACTGGTCCGTGAACCACTCCGATTGAGCGCGAGAATTGCCGGGGGCGCCAGCATGTTTTCGATGCCCGCTTCGGTCAACATCGGCATGCAAAACGTTGAGTCCTGCGAGAGGTGGCTAAGGGAGTTTCGGATTCCGATCTTAGCGCGTCATTGTGGTGGCGAGCAGGGGCGTCGAATGCGACTCGACACGGCGAGCGGGCGAGTTTGGATTGAAATCGTAGGACAAAGCGCGATCGAACTGTAATGGGATGCGGATCGAGGGACGAACCATGAATGCAAAACGAGTCCTGGTTGTCGACGATGCGCTGATCATCCGGCAACGAATCATTGAAATCGCAAAACAAAGTGGGTGGGAGATTGCTGGCGAGGCTTCCGATGGCAAACAAGCGATCGAGATGTACTTTTCCCAGCGCCCAGACCTGGTCACGTTGGATATCGTGATGCCCGAGATGGATGGCGTTGAATCGCTCAAGGAAATTCGTGCGCGGGATCCCGAGGCCCGGGTCGTCATGGTGACGGCAGTCAACCAGAAAGAAAAGCTTGCTGAATGTATCCAGGCAGGCGCGATCGACTTCATTGTCAAACCGTTTGACAAGGCAACTCTGATTCGGTTCTTCGAGAAGGCCCTGGACGCGTGACAATGAGCGTAGGTAGGAAATCTGCATTGACTGGCAAAGCAACAACGGTCTTAGTTGTCGACGACTCCGCGCTTTATCGCCAGTCGATCGTCAATGTGATGCGCGAAATTGCCGACACCGTCGTTGTCGGAACAGCCAAGAACGGCATCGAAGCCTTGACCAAATTGGAGCAGCTTGACCCGGATCTCCTCACACTCGACGTGCAGATGCCGGATATGGACGGCATTTCTGTGTTACGTGAGATCAAGACCCGTGGTTTACGGTCCAAAGCGATCATGGTCAGCGGTTATACCACCGAGGGCGCTCAAGTCACGACGGACGCTCTAATGGAGGGCGCATTCGATTTCATACTCAAGCCCTCGGGCAGCGACTTGGAGGCGAATCGGCAACGACTCCGCGATTCGCTCGACGAGAAGATCTCAGCATTCCGGCAACCTCATGGAGTGATCGCCAAGCGGACCATCTCGGTGGAGGAGACAGTTCCCGCACCGAGCGAAGCGTGTCGAGTCGTCATTTTGGGCACATCGACCGGAGGCCCCGCTGCCTTGAAGTTGGTGTTGCCGAAGTTTCCGGCAACCACGCCGGTGCCGGTGTTGGTCGTCCAGCACATGCCGGCAAAATACACCAATTCGTTGGCGGCTCGACTGAACGAATTCTGCGAGTGTCATGTCGCCGAGGCGAGCGATGGGATGATTGCCAGTCCGGGCCAGATCATCTTGGCAGCTGGCGGAAAGCAACTGAAGATGGTCCGCGTCAACGGAGACCTGGTCTTGCGGCTAACAGACGATCCATCCGACGTCGGCTTGCGACCATCGGTCGATTACCTGCTGCGATCGACGGTCGAGGCGGTCGGGGGCTGCGCGTTGGCTGTTATCTTGACCGGAATGGGACGTGATGGGTTGGAAGGATGCCGGGAGCTGAAGCAAGCCGGTGGTTACGTCTTTGCCCAGGATCAGTCGGACTGCGTTGTCTACGGGATGCCGAAGGCGATCATCGAGAACGGATTAGCCGATCGAACGCTCACCCTCAGCAAAGTCGCCCCCGCCGTGATGCGGCATGTCAAGCGAAGCAACCGCACGATGTGAACCGATCTACGCGTCTGCGGGTAACGTTTCGATAAGTTTCCAATAGCGAGAGCCTGATGAGTGCCCAACCGACCAATCCAGCGTTGATCCTGGTCGTCGAAGACAGCCGGATTCAATCCAAGATTCTGGCGAATAAGCTGCTGCAGGCAGGTTATGAAGTCGAGACCGCTGAGAACGGCCGCATTGGCTTGGAGAGCATTCGAAAGCGACGTCCGACGCTCGTCATCTCCGACATCGAGATGCCGGAAATGACCGGATACGAATTGTGCCGACAGGTCAAGAACGACCCCGAGTTGCGTTCGATCCCTTTTATTCTCCTTTCGACTCTTTCCGACGCGCAGGACATCATCAAGGGTCTGCACTGCGGCGCCGACAATTACGTAACCAAACCGTACGATCCAGCGTTTCCTGATTTCTCGCGTCGCCTCCCTACTGGAGACGCCGCTCGACGATGGAGAGGACGAACAACAGCTTTCCGTGACCTTGGGCGGCACACAGTACTCGGTCAAGGCCGGTCGCCAACAGGTCCTAAACCTGCTGGTTTCGACGTTCGAGGGTGCTGTCGAAAAGAACCAGGAGTTGGCTCGTACCAACGAAGAGCTGACCGTCGCAAAAGAGAAGTTGACTCAGTGGAATTATCAGCTCGAATCGCTCAATACTCAGCTGGAGCAGGCCAACCACCGCATGACTCGCGATCTGGATGCCGCCGCCAAGGTACAGCAGTCGCTACTGCCTTCCGCTGGACGTGAGTTTCCAGGCTTTGACTTTGCCTGGGAGTATCTGCCGTGCGACGAGCTCGCCGGTGACTTTCTCAACTTCTTTCCACTCGACGAAGATCACATCGCACTCTATGTGGTCGACGTCAGCGGTCATGGGGTTGCCTCATCGTTGTTGTCGGTGACCATCGGTCGACTGATGACGCCGCTTGTTTCGTCGTCGTCTCTATTGGTGCAAGACGATGGACAGGGAGGCAGGAAGATCATTGCTCCAGCGCAGGTCGCGTACGAGCTGAATCGCCGCTTCCAGATGGAAGAGCAGAACGAGCTCTTCTTCACCATGCTCTACGGCGTGCTACAGAGAAGCACCTTGGAGTTTCGATTTGTTTCGGCCGGCCATGATCCTGTGGTACTCGTATCAGATGATGGTGTCCCCAGAATGGTGGAAGTCAACAACATGGCAATCGGATGGGTCGAAGAGATGGAGTACGAAGAGGGAAAGATTGATCTCAAGCCGGGAGATCGACTTTATGTCTATTCTGACGGTGTCCCCGAAGCGATGGACGCGGATCTGAACGAGTTCACGATGCGACAAATGATGGAAATCATCGAACTTGGGCCAACATCAAACCATCGGCGAAAGTGTCCGCCTGCTGCGTGAGTCCGTTCAACGCTGGTCGGCCAAGAACGGCCCGAAAGACGATGTTTCCATCTTAGGCGTCGAGGTCCGCGACTGAGTCGAACACCGATGAACGCGATTCAGTCGGCGCGTTGGATCACGCACTCAGCCTGAGCGTCACCGAGGTCACTCCCGAGACGGTTCGCACGGCGGCGACCATGATGGCTCGCTCGTCGAATGAACGAATCTTGCCGGACAGACGCACTCGTCCCCCGCCCAAGTGTTCCGCCACGATATGCGTGTAACCGAGTCGGCTGAGCGATTGTTGAACGCGTTCGATGAGCTCTGGGTTGTCGCACATGGGACAATCTGGGTTTCGTGGGATGATCAAACGTGACTCACTGCGAGCAGCGTCACAGTCCCCCACCGTGCGACAAACCGCCCCATCGAGGGCGGTCCTCCTGCTGAAACCCTATGCCGATTCCGCTTGGGAAGTCGGACGCAAAATGCCTACAACCAGATTCCGTAAACGCGACGTCCCTCAAGATCAATACAACCGGCACAATCCCCTCCCCGACCGAAACTGCCGGAGGGCAACGCCCTAGTGCAGCGTCAGCATTTCGTCTTAGGGTTGCTGGCGAAAAGGGGTCAGACACGAATGGCACGAACTTAGGTTGTCTCAGTGAACCTCGGGCGCTAGCCGTGGGCCTTCGCCGCATCCTAACGACGTTTTCTTCGCCCACGGCTAGCGCCCGAGGTTCAAAGCCCGTGCCATTCGGGTCAGACACCAAAAACCGGAACGGACCGAAGGGGTGCTTTGTACTTGTGGTGTCTGACCCCTTTTCGCCGATCGACGTCACCCCCAATTTTCGATTCGACGAGGCACTAGCGGATTCTTCTGATTCACAATCAATCCACCAAATACAAGCACGACGCGCAGTTTTGATGTTGCGCTGTTTGCTTGATTTCGTGCCGAAGGCCCAGCGATTTACCTAGCTGGGTGTTTTGGCGAGATGGTTCTGTAGTGCCGAAGGTCCGGCCATTTGTGAATCGAAGCAGCAAACGGCCGGGCCGTTGGCCCTGCAATTTGCGGTGTCAATGGGAACCCAGCCCATCGGGCTGGCCCAGTGTCTGTCCGTTAATCGGATTAGTGCGTTTTCCTTGGGATAAAAACGAAAAAAGCTCCTTGAAGATCGAACCATTGGATCGGTTCGCGCGTTGAATTTGCTGACTAAAAACATTTTCAAACGCAAATCTTCAAGGAGTGTTCGAGATGCGAAAACCCTATGCAAGGCAACAACGCTTCGATGGTAGCCCCATCAGCGAGCTCTCGCTCAACTTCGAATGTCGCGATCAAATCATACCAATTCTCGCCGCTCTTCAATACGTCTATCTCGATAAGCAACTGCGAACAAAGATTACCAAACTGGTCGCAGGCGATCTCAATCACGAGACGCGGCGTGATGTCGGGCGGAACGGGCTCGACGATTGGCAAGTGATTGTACTGGCTGCAGTTCGTTTGGGCTGCAATCTCGATTACGACAAGCTGCAAGATCTTGCGGAGAACCATCGCGCTGTTCGATGCGTGCTCGGTGTTGGCGATTGGGACGATTCGACCAGCTTTAGCTTCCGCCGCATTCACGACACGCTGTGCCGATTGAAACCAGAGACGCTTCATAGAATCAACCACACGATCGCCAGCAGCGGACAAGACATTGACGGACAAGCCCGACAGCATGTTCGTGCTGACTCGTTCGTGGTCGAAACCAACATTCATCACCCCAGCGAGAGCACTTTGATCTTTGATGGTGTTCGTAAAATTGTGCCGCTATGCGCCTTGCTGGCCGAAGAATTAGATCAACCCGGTTGGCGGCAGAGTAAGCATTTGACTCGAGCGATCAAGAAACGAGTTCGGGTGATCTCACAGATCGTCGCCAGCAAGAGTCCGCGGACAAAAGCCGGTTTGCCCCAGGCTTACGCGAACCTTCTTGATCGCGTGGTGTTGCTGATCGAGCGTGCAAAAACCCTGCAAAGTTTTGCCGAAACCGCTGGCGATCCGGCAGGCACGGGCGCTCGGGCAGCGGCCTTAAAGCACTGGATCGAGTTGACATTGCTGGTTTGTGATACGGCGCATCGACGAGTACTGCTGAAAGAAAAGGTTCCCAGTAGCGAGAAGCTTTTCAGCTTGTTCGAGCCACACACTCAGCTTTACCGTCGTGGTAAAGCGATGACGCCAAATCAGTTTGGACGTCAGCTCTTGGTAGTCGAAGACGGAGCAGGATTTATCAGCCATTACCACTTCATGGATCGTGACGCTCAAGATCCTGATGTGATTGTCGAACAGATGCGACAAGCTCAAAAGCTGCACTGCGGCGAGATCGAAAGTGCTTCACTGGATCGCGGCTTTTACACACCAGAAAATGAAGAGCAGTTATCGACCATCGTTGAACATCCTTGTCTTCCACCACGGCATCGGAATCAATACGCCGATCGGATGGCCAATTGCTCGATAGAGTTCCGTCGTGCTCGGATGCGTCACTCAGGAGTCGAATCGGCGATCGGCGCACTGCAACGCGGCACTGGGCTAAAGCGTTGCCGCGATCGCAGTGAACTTGGAATGGAGCGATACATCGGGTTGGCAATCCTTGGTCGCAACTTGCACGTGCTCGGCAAACTGTTGATCGCGCGCTGCGAAGGCGAATCTGCAGCTGGCCGAAGCAAGCGGCTCGCCGCCTGACCACGTCGGGTTCACACCAGAATCGGAATGGTCGCGAACGAAGGGTTTGATAATGAAGGTACGCGCTCGAGGAGAAATCCAACCTGCAAACACGCCGAAACGTGCGACCCGTACAGCTGTGCGCGTACATCTTCGGCGTTTGGCGATCGTATCCCAGCCACGAAATCCTAAACTCCAGTCATTTCCGGACAGACACTGGGCTAGGTAAACGGACGGGGCGTTGCCCCGAAATCAAAGAGCGCAACATCAAAACGCGCAAGCGAGTGTGTCCCCTACGCGCATCCAACACACTCACTCGCGCGTCGTGCTTATATGTGCCGATAGAAAATCGGCACGGCTTGGCCCGGCGCGAGGGTGATGTAACTTGATGCAAACCATCAACTTGACGGCTGCACGATCCGACTGCGAAGCGAGCGATAACGCTCGACCATCATGCGCTTATCAGTTGCCTGACGCCGCCGATGGCTTCCGCTTGGCAGTGAAGGGGAATTCCCCTGTGTTGCCCTCCGTGTCGTATGCGATCGTGCCGTTGATTTCATCGCCATAGGGTCGCCCTCGATAATCGAGCTTGAGCGGTGCGCCGTTGTACTCGGTGTCGAGCGAAAAACGAAGTTCGTTGTCTTCGACCCTCAATTTCTGGACGTCCAATTCACCAGTCCCTTCGCCGAGACCGTACTGACTTGCGTACTTATCGCCCTCCTTGGTGATCTTCAAGATCGGGTCGAACGTGTTGCCATCCGGGGCCTCGATGTGCAACTGCCAGCTGCCAACGACATCCTCCATTTCAACACTTCGCTTTGGCGTCCACGGCAATTCCAACGATTGCCCGTTTCCGGTAACCACGGCGGTTCCCTCTAACGCATCCCCGTCGATCTTCCCCGCGTACTTCGTCACCCACTCCGTTCCTTCGTACTCGGCGGTAACGGTAAAGGAGATGGAATCCCCTTCGATCTTTCCGTCCTGGATGTCGAGCTTGGTATCGTTGCGGTATAGCGTGCCCAGCAGCTGATTGTCCTTACCCCGCTTGAGCCGAAACGCATCCTTGACCTGGTAACCCGACCAGTCGTATTCCAATCGCCAGGTTCCCGCGGGATTCGCCTTACTCTTCACGCTAGAGACGGTGGTCGAATCTTGTGCAACACAAACGACGGTTTGACAAGTCAACAAGAAAAGAGTGAGAAGGGCAGTCGTCTTCATGAAAACATCACTGATAAGAGGAAAGTAAAGAGATGGCACGATTAGAAACAAAAGGGAACGGTCGAGAGCAAAATACACGACATGGCCAGTCCATGTATTCCAAAGTTGGTAACAGATTGTAGCGGCCGCGGCGTGATGGATCGCCCATTGTCAGTTCTGATTGATCCAATCCACTAGATCCTGGATGACTTCGCTGGAAACGTGCCCGGCGACCTGGTACTCGGCGGGCTTACTTGGCCCGGAGCCGGCGATCATCAAGTGGTTCAGTTCGGGATAGCTTTTCAGCCGTACATTCGCGTGATCGGCCAGTGCCGATTTCCAGTTCGCGAAATCCTGCATCGTGACCTGATAATCTCGCTCGCCCTGTAGGATCAGCAACGGTTTCGTAATTGCCTTTGCTTCGTTGTGCGGCGAGTATCCCTCGAGATCTAACCAATAGTTTGCCTCCACGCCGAACACGGGGGCTGGCACAGGTTTCGAAGCAAGCGTCTTGACCTGCTGGACATTTTGCTCGATCTCGTTCAGTGCTTCCTTGTCCGATTCGGAGATCTCGCCGTCGAGTCCAAGGATGTACGCAGTTTGTTCTTGGATGAGGTCCTCCAGGGGACGCGTGTTGCCCGCCATGATGACGAATCCAGCGATTCGACCTTCGACATCTGCCTTCGCGATCCGCGGCACCAAATTACCGCCGAGCGAATGACCTAGAACAAAAATTCGCTTTGCGTCAATCGATGGCTGCTGAGTAAGCCAATTCGCAGCGGCGATGACATCGTCAATCGTTTCCTCCTTCACCGTCAAATCCTTTGGCATTTTCGCGCCGTGGACCTTGGTTCGCTTCTCGTAACGCAGAACCGCGATTCCATTGGATGCAAGACCGCCAGCCAAATCCTTGAAAGGCTTGTTAGCGCCGACCGTTTCATCGCGATCGTTTGGCCCCGACCCATGCACGAGAATGACCGCGGGCACTGGTGCATCGCCGTTGGGGAGCGATAGCGTTCCAGGAAGCGTCCAAGGTTCCGCACCAAACATGACCTCCTTTTCCGTGAACGCTTTCGGATCCACATAGTCCGGTGCGCTGTATTCGTCTCTCGCCGTTGCGGGGACGAAGAACAGGCCGGTGATGCGCCCGCGTTGATCGAACACGACCTTCGTATCAAGCGAAGCATTGGCAAATTTGCACGTGACGAAGACAATGTCATAGACGTCCACCGATTGGTGATGCACGTGCGTCGACCTCTCAAATGCCCCGGCCGATTTCGTGATGCTCTCCCAGATTGTCTTCAGCTGCGCTGGCTTGAGGGCCCCGGACATGGTCTCATCGAAATTCTTGGTGGCTCCCTCGAAGTCACCCTCAGCCAGTTGCTTGACGAAGGCATTGGCGGCTACCTCAAGTCCTTGTCGTTTTTCCGTGTTCGTGGTGGCTTCCTGGCCGTAAGTAAACGAAGCCGTCAGCAAACCGGCGAAGAGAGAGGCCATGAAACAGAAGGTTCGCGGAGGCATCATATGGCGGTGCGGTATGAGGAGGCTGAATTTCGATTCCGTTCGGACATCGTGTCATCGGCGACTGGGCAGAGGCTACAATGTCGTCTGCCGACGGATACAGCGGGCTAGGATACAGCGGGCTAATCGTTGAGGCAGATATTTTTGTCCTATTGTAAGCGATCACGATGAGCAAATCTCGAGTTCTATGTCTACCGTTGATCATCCTTTTGACGATCGGAGCGGCTTGGGCGGCGGACCGCCCCAATATTGTTCTGATCATGGCCGACGATCTTGGCTTCGCCGATCTTGGTTGTTATGGATCGGAGATCGAGACGCCTAATCTGGATCGCCTGGCGCAGGGCGGATTGCGATTCAACCAGTTCTACAACACGGCGAAGTGCCACTCTTCTCGCATCTGCTTGTTGACGGGGCTCTACATGTTCCAGGCCGGGAACGAGAAGATGGACCGGGGCGTCACGATCGCTGAGGCGCTTGGACCGGCCGGCTACCACACGATGATGGCGGGTAAGTGGCATCTGCAAGACGAACCGACAGACCGAGGCTTCCAGCGCTATTTCGGACACCTCAGTGGCGCCACGAACTTCTTCCTTGGCGACGACTCGTTTCGCTTGAACGGCGAGAAGTTTGAAGTCCCCCAAGAGGGTTTTTATACAACCGACGCCAACACGGATCATGCCATTACGTTTCTTGATGAAGCGAGGCAATTGAACAAGCCGTTCCTGCTCTACATGGCATACAACGCGCCACATTACCCACTCCATGTCAAGCAGGCGGACTTCGAGAAGTACGAGGGGCGTTACGACGCGGGTTGGGACGAGATCCGGCGTCACCGTTATGCGAAACAGCGCGAACTGGGAATTCTGCCGACTGGCGTCGAACTCTCGCCACGCCCCGATGACGTTGCGGCCTGGGACTCTCTGAGCGACGAACAGAAAAAATGGGAATCGGAGAGAATGTCGGCCTTCGCTGGCATGGTGGATTGTTTGGACCAAAACATTGGGCGCCTGGTCGCTTACCTGACGGAGCATGCACTGATCGACAACACGATCATCCTGTTTTGCAGTGACAATGGAGCATGTCCATTTGAGCGGACTCGCGGCAAGGAATTTCGCCCCTGGGATCCGAAGTCGTATTGGACGTACGACAAGGGCTGGGCGCACGTCGGGAATACGCCGTTTCGACTTTACAAGCAGAACCAACATGAAGGCGGGATTGCTTCCCCGATGATTGTCTCCTGGCCGGGATTACGAACCGCGCCGGGTGCCGTGACGGATCAACCGGCACACTTGATTGACGTGATGGCGACGCTGGTCGATTTGGCCGGCGGAGAGTATCCGTCGACTCGCGGGGGTGCACCGGTCACGCCCGTTCAAGGTCGGTCGATGTTGCCGATCTTCGCTGGCCAACAACGGGATCCCCATCCCTGGCTGTACTTTCAGTTTTCCAACAACCGCGCGATTCGAGTTGGCGATCGGAAACTTGTCTCGGCGCAAGGCGGTCCCTGGGAGCTTTACGACCTCTCCAAAGATCGCAGTGAGCTGCATGACCTCGCCAAAGCGAATCCCGATCAAGTTCGCGAATTCGAGTCACTTTGGCATCATGTCGCCGAAACTGTCGAAACAGCGCCGGAGAACCTGCGGCGTCCTGTCGGCACAAAGTCCGCGAAAAAGAAAGAGAAGTAGTTCGCTGCTCACAGCGTTTTCCTGTCCACTCCTATCCGTTGCAAGGCAAAGACCGAAGTCATGCTAATCGCTTCCGCCATTCGTACCTCGCACTCGCTCGCACTGATCGCCGTCCTCGGGTCCACGTTGGCGACCGCGGCGCCGCCCGACGGGGAGCGTTACACGTACAAGACCGTTGGTGATCGAGAGCTGTCGATCTACGTGACCAAACCGGCGGACTGGAAAGCCAGTGACACTCGCCCAGCGATCGTCTTTTTTCACGGCGGCGGTTGGACAGGCGGTGCACCTGGACAATTCACCGAGCACAGCAAGTACTTTGCCACGCGCGGGATCGTCTGTTTTCAGGTCCAGTATCGATTGCTCGACAAGAAGCCCAACGATCCGCCAACCACCTGTGTTGAGGATGCAAAGTCGGCGATGCGCTGGGTGCGATCGCGAGCTGCAGAATTTGGCATCGACCCGAACCGAATCGCCTCAGGAGGCGGCTCAGCAGGCGGCCATCTTGCCGCCTTTTTGGGAACGGTCGATGGTGGTGACGCGGCGACGGATGATACCAGTGTGTCGGCCAAGAGCAACGCAATGTTGCTGTTCAATCCTGTCTATGACAATGGCCCCGGCGGTTGGGGCACCGCACGCGTTGGAGACCGCTACCAAGAATTCTCGCCGGCTCACAATCTGAGCAAAGATGATCCCCCATCGATCGTGTTTCTGGGGAGCGAAGACAAGTTGATACCGGTCAAGACCGCCGAGAAGTTCCGAGACGATTCATTGGCCCTGGGCGTTGACAGTGAGCTGCATGTCTACGATGGACAGGGACATGGTTTTTTCAATCACGGTCGCGATGAAAACAAATGGTACGGAGAAACGGTTCGCGCAGCCGATCGGTTTCTGGCGCGTCTCGGCTGGATCCAGGGCGAGCCAACGTTGAAGCTTTCGACTACCGAGGCACCGTGACAGGACGTTTCGGTCCATTCCATCCACTCTCCACTTTTGTTTTGAGGCAGCGTTTCGTGACGCAATTCGTGCATCGTGGCTCTTGTTTGCTCAAACTCAGCATTGTCTTTTGTTTGGGCTTGGTTGTTTCGCCGTCCGAGGCCCAGCCTACCGGCGAAGTTGCATTCCGCGCCGGAGCTGCGATCGCCGAGATCACTCCGCCGCTTGGGGAAACGATTGTTGGCGGGTTCGTGCCGTTTCCAGCCGATCGCGTGCATGACCCGCTGCATGCGCGGTGCCTTGCACTTGACGACGGCAAGACTCGCATCGCCATCGTGATCTGCGACAGCCTGGGCATTGGACGCGATGAATACGAACTGGCTTGCGAGCTGATCAATCAAGAAACGGAAATACCTGTCGAGAACATCTTGATGGCTGCCACGCATACGCATTCAGCCACACGAGCTCAAAGCGACAAGTATCGACCGGTGCTGGCTCGCGGGATTGCCGACGCGGTTCACTCGGCGGTTAAGAATCTGGAGCCGGCGAGAATCGGATGGGGAGGAGTTGAAGAGCCTTCGGAAGTATTCAATCGGCGTTGGTACGTCAGCGATCCTGAGCTGAAGCACAATCCCTTTGGTGGTATCGACCAAGTTCGAATGAATCCGCCGAGGGGAAGCCGGTCCCTGATCGAGCCGGCCGGCCCCATCGATCCCGAGATTTCCGTGCTCAGTGTTCAGGCGGTCGATGGGACGCCACTTGCAGTCCTAGCCAACTATTCCTTGCATTACGTTGGCGGGGTCAAGAAAGGCGAAATCTCCGCCGACTATTTCGGTGTGTTTTCCAATCGCATCGTCGAACTGCTTGGCAAGGATTCGACTCATCCGCCGATGGTGGGAATGCTCAGCAACGGAACCAGCGGCGACATCAACAACATCGATTTTCGCGGCAACGACGGTCGACGCTGGGCCGAATATGAGAAGATGCAGTCGGTCGCCGATCTGGTGGCTCGCCGCGTCCAGCAAGCCTGTGACCAGATGGTTTACAAGGATTGGGTACCGCTTCGTTCCGTACGTCGCGAATTGACGCTCCAGATGCGAAAGCCCGACGGAGCTCTGCAAGAGTACATCACGAAAATCGAATCCAAGAGCGAGGAAGAGCCAACCCATCATCGTTACGAGCGGATCTACGCGGGGCGTGTCCGAGACCTGCAGAACGGCCCAGATCAAATCGAAATTCCGCTGCAGTGCATTGGCATCGGGGAGTTGGCGATATTGGGAATCCCCTTCGAGGTCTTCGTGGAGATCGGATTGGAGCTAAAAGACAAGTCTCCGCTTGCCGACACCTTCACCATCGAACTTGCCAACGACAGTCGCGGCTACTTGCCGACCCCGCGACAACATGAGCTCGGCGGTTACGAGACGTGGATGGGAACCAATCGCGTTCAGCTCGATGCGTCCGAGCGAATTACCGAGCAACTGCTCGAGATGATGGCAGAGATCAAGTAGCGATCGGCGACGATGCGATTACGGATCGCGGCGAAGCATTCCATCCCGGTAGGCGAGGTGCTCAACGTCGGAGTAGAACATCGCACTCGGGTCAATCCCCGCCGCCTGGTGCGACTGGATCATGGTCCGAATCGGTCCCCACCGAGAAACCCGGGGCAGGATGACAAGCCAAATCACCGCTACGGTCAAGCTGGCAACGAGCAGCTTCCGTTGATTGCTGGGCGACGTCATTTCGTCAGCATCTCCTTGATGTAGTCGGCAAAGATCACGCCGAACATCAAGTAGGCCATCAGCAAGGTCAGCACCAAATTCAGGCTTTGGCCGCAGACATACAGGATGAGCGGCTTGCCTCCATGCATCTGTTGTCGCAAGTCCTGGAATCGGGAATCCAATCCGATACTGACAAAGGCCAGGCAGAAGAACCAACCACGCAGGTCCTTGGTCGCCTCCTTCACGGTCAAGTCAACCAGCGATTTTCCACCTTCCAATTCAACGCTGAGCAGCGTGAACAGGATCGATGCGAACAAAAAGCCCAAGACGAACTTGGGAAAGCGACGCCAGATCTCGCGAGCATCTGGTTTGACACCGCTGGTGTGGTCACGATCGACCGACATCACCCAGTAGACCGCGACACCGAAAGCCGAGACGCCAATCAAAATGTTTTGAATCATCTTGACTGTCGCTGCCGTTTGCTCGGCAATGGGACCGAGGGCCGAACCGGCCGCGACGACAGCCCCTGTGGAATCAATCGTTCCACCCATCCAAGCTCCACCGACGATCTCGTCCATACCGATGGCCCGGATGACGATCGGCATCACCACCATCATCACAACCGTGAAGGCGAGCGACATCGAAATCGCGAAGGACAGCTCTTCTTTCTTCGCGCGGCAACTCGCTGCCGTTGCAATCGCAGCCGACACGCCGCATACCGACATGTCCGCGCTGATGACCATGGTCAGCGAGCGGCTGGGAATCCGCAGGATCTTGGTGCCAAACCAGTAGGTCGTGATCAGCACAATCGGAGTCACGACCCACGCGACAAAGATACCTGGCAATCCCAACGCCAACAGACGGTTCCAAAGAACTTCGGCCCCCAGAAGTACGAGGCCCGTCTTGATATAAAGCTCCGTCAGTACGGCGGGGCGGAGCCAGTCCGGCACACCGATCGTGTTGCTTATCAACAAGCCGACGGCCAAGGCCCAGAGTGCGTATTCGAGATTGAAATGCTTGATCGTGACTTGGCCGGCAAGCACGTAGGCAAACAGGCCCAGCAAAAAGACGACGGGAAAGGCCATCAGAAATCGTCCCAAGGATTCTCCCTGGAGCTTGCGGGCCAAGCCAAATCCGCACAGCGAGACAAGCAGCGGCCCGATCAGCCCCTTCCATTTATCGAGAACCTTGCCTTCGGACGAAAGTGAGCGGAACGGATTCGATTCCCAGGAGCCAGGCTTTCCAACCCATGACTTCCAGGGATGGCTCTCCGAGGGCTCGACGGTCGACCAGGCGCAAAGAAACGCAGAGATCAGAATCGTCAATCCAAGAATCACCGCGAGCCAATCTTCGCTGCGCCAGCCGCGCGGCGTCTCGGTTTGTTGATCGGTGACGATTTCGTCAGTCATGACGTCAGGATCAGAGGTGCTCACGTTCAATACTCGAAGTTCAGATTGCCAGATCGAAAACGGCACATCTTAGCAGGACAGCGTCACATTACTGTAGGGCGGTCTCTCCGAGACCGTCATTCCGAGCGCCGACGCCGCGGAATCCGAGCCTCGGAGAGGCTCGGCTACGATAGGCGGCCCAGCGGAGAGATCGCAGCGATGGTCCTAAGAACGACCACGCGGACCCAAGCGACCAAACATGCGATCGAGTTCGTCGCGGCTGAAGAAGAGTGCCGTGGGACGACCGTGGGGACAGTGATGCGTATCGTGGTAGAGATCCTTCTGTTCCAACAGGCTGGTGATCTCTTCGGGTGTCAATCGATCGCCAGCTTTGACCGCAGCCTTGCAGGCGATGGTCGACAGCAGATGATTGAGCAAGTCCTTGGGATCGGGTGCCTTGCCGGCTGACATCACGGATTCGAGCAGCGTTCGCAACATGTCGCCGGGTCGAGTCCTTCCGAGCATGGCCGGGTAGGACTGAATCAAGATGGTCTCGCCGCCAAAATCGTCGATCTCAATTCCGATTTTGGCGAGCGTTTCCTTGGCATCGAGCGCCGCGGTCCGCTCGGCCGGCGTCAGCGAGACGGGCTCGGGAACGAGCAGTCGCTGCGATTCGAGCGAGCTACCTTCGTCGAGCACTTTGGCCGTCACCCGCTCGTAAAGGACTCGTTCATGCAACGCATGTTGGTCAATCACCACCATGCCCGATTCGTCTTGCGTGACCAGGTATCGGTTGTGAACCTGGAATCCGAGATAACAAACGCTCGGCGATGGCGCCTCGGTGGCCGGTGCGGACGTCGGTTCCACCTCCCAGGGCGCCGTGTCGTCCGTGGCATCGACTTGTTGACGAGTGTCGTGGTTTCCCTCCGTCGCGACCGGCCCCTCGGCGGATTGCTGAGGAACGCACCTCTACCTTTGGACGTTGAAAGCCGTGACGCTCCGGAAAGGGCTGAAACGAGGGAATCGATGTTGCAGACCCAGCGTCGAGCGTCCTGCTCGACTGTCCCGTGCGCGCCCAATCGATCACCGCTTGTCGTTGTTGCTGCTGGACCTGTTCCGGCAAGCCGACATCTTGGTTCGCCGGTGTACGCAACTCGGCCGGATCCTCGGTGGGAACCGGTGGCCCAACCCGCTGAGTCAGATTCGTGGTCAGGAATTGGTGCCGAAGCGATTGCAGCAGGCGGCTGTAGGCTCGTCCAGAGTCGGTGAAACGAACCTCCAGTTTGGTCGGATGCACGTTCACGTCGATCATGTCGGCCGGCATGTCCATCCGCAGGAAACAAACGGGATGGCGACCGACCATCAGTAGTCCGCGATAGGCTTCGCTCGAGCGCGTGCTGAAGGGCACGATCGCGGATGTGCCGCCCGTTGAGAAACAGGTACTGCATCCGATTGTTTCCGCGGCTGACCGATGGATCGCAGACGTGACCGCTGATGCGGATCTGACCATCATCACTGCTGATCGGAATCAACGCCTCGGAGATCTCTGCGCCAAAGAACTCGTGGATCCGCTGGGTCCAACGAGTGGTCGCAGGAAGGTCGTGCACCAACTTGTCATTGTGCGTCAGCACAAAGTGGACGTCGGGATTCGCCAGTGCGAGGCGAGTGAACGCCTCCAGGATGTGACCCTTTTCCGTTTGTGCGGTCTTCAGGAAGCGATGACGCACCGGCGTATTGAAGAACAGGTTGCGAACTTCGATCACGGTACCGACCGGGCACCCGCACGGCGCAGGGGGCTCGACCACGCCACCGCGAACATTGATTTCCGAGCCGCACTCATCCGACTCGGTCCGACTGCGAATCGTCAGATGGGAAACGCTTCCGACCGATGCCAGGGCTTCGCCACGAAAACCGAGCGTGCTGACATGAAAGAGAGAATCCTCATCGGGCAGCTTGCTCGTCGCGTGACTGGCCACCGCCAGCGGCAGTTGCTCCGACGTCATGCCGCAACCATTGTCGCTGATGCGAATCAGTTCACTACCGCCGCCAACAACGGTCACTTCGATTCGGCTCGCACCGGCATCGATGCTGTTTTCGAGCAGTTCCTTGACCACCGAGGCGGGGCGTTCGATGACCTCGCCCGCCGCAATCTGATTGATCAAGTTGGGCGGAAGCTGTCGGATACTGGGGAGTTTTTTTGCGGTTGCTGTCATGACCGTCGAATGTACCGGCCTGAACCCGGGCGACAACCGCGGAGATCGGTGCAAAGTCGAATTTCTACGTGCGGTGATCGCAGGCAACTCGCTGTGAACGCCCCACTTTTACCAGGCTGTGGATGCAAGCCGCCAAAAATGGGGTGTTCTCAGAGTTCGTTGCTGGCCGATCAGCGAAGCAACAGCAGCATGCGGGTGTTTCCGCGTCGCACCACGATCCGAATGGGCTGCCTGATCCGCTGGGCTTCCGACACAATCCCCTTGAGCTCATCGACCGATTTCAATTGCACGCCGGCTGCCGACTCGATCACATCGCCGACTTGAAGTTCGGCCTCGGCGGCGATGCTGCCATCCTGCACTGCGGTCACGATCAATCCGCTGCGCAGCCCGGCGTAGCCGTATTGCTGCGCGGTTTGTGGCGTCACGGGAACCAACTCGGCGCCAAACAGATCGCCGGCTTTGAACAGAGCCATCGCCGCGTCGGTTCGCTCCTGCAGGTCGACGCGAACATTTAGCGTTTTGCCCGCTCGGTTCACCTCGAGATCAATCGACGTTCCGGGGCGACGGTTCGCGATGTAGTTGACCAACTGCGTGCCGCCCGTACAGGGCTTTCCGTCAAACTTGGTGACGACATCACCAGGTTGCAGTCCCGCTTTATCAGCAGGCTGATTCTCGAGCACACCACCGATCAATGCACCCTTGGCGACCTTCAGGTCATAATTCTCCACCGCCGTCGGCGTCACATCGACAACTTGAGCACCCAGGAAACCGCGTCGCACTTCGCCGGTTTCGATAATCGATTCCAGAACCGGTTCGGCAAGGCCCACGGGGATGGCGAAACCGATGCCGGCGCTGGCACCGCTTCGTGAAAGGATCGCCGTGTTGATACCGATCAATTCGCCTCGCAGATTGACCAGCGGCCCGCCGGAGTTTCCCGGATTGATGGCTGCGTCGGTCTGCAGAAAGTCTTCCACGCCGTTTCCGTCGGCAATGATCCTCTGTTGGCGATGCTTGCCGCTGATGATTCCGGCCGTCACCGTTTGATCCAAACCAAAGGGGCTGCCGATCGCCAACACCCAATCGCCGACTCGGATATCGTCCGAGTTGCCCAGCGGCGCGGCTCGCAGGCCGGGCAGGTCGATCTTGACCACGGCCAAGTCGGTTTGCGGATCCGTCCCCACGATCGTTCCTTCGACGATGCGACCATCGGAGAGCTCCACCTCCAGTTTGTCCGCACCCTCGACGACGTGGTTGTTGGTCAGGATGTAGCCGTCGGGGCGAACAATGACCCCGCTACCCATGCCCGGTTTCTTCTTCAGAACCACTTCGGCCGCCGAACAGGTCTTCGAGGACGCTGGAAACCGGGGAAGCTGACGACGCTCCGACATTTGCTTGGTGCTGATGCTGACGACACTTGGCCGAATCGCTTCGGCTACGTTGCGAAAAGCGCTCGACAGACTTTCCGCTTCGGAAAGGTTTCGCTGGTTCACCGTCGGCGTGCGACCGGGACACGTGCGTCTTGAGCCAACGCGTCGTTGTGAGCTGCTCTTGGGAGGCTCATTGCCGCGCCGGTGACCAGTGCCCCGACAATCATGGCGCTCAACGCGAAACTGACGTTCTTCCATAGATCTTGCATGTTGAACTCTCCCGCTGGGAAAAAATCCTGTTCCGGTGGATCGTGATCGTGGTGGCTCTCTCGGCGACCGACGTCCCCCCGAAAGTGAGGTTCAGGGGGCGTTACGATGTCACGCTGTACGAAAGCAACTTGGTTGGGTCGTTTTCAATCTCTGGAAATTTTGGACGACAATTTGTAATTATTGCAACCGCCAACGGTGCGGACTCACTTTCCCCGTGAATTTAGAGGCAAATCGCCCTTCGGAGGCGTGGTGAGCCGGAGGACGACATCGGGTGGCGGTTTAGCAAAGATCGGGCCATGATTCGAAGGCGCTGTCGACCACACCATTCTCAAAGAGTTTGGTAGGTTAACAGCGGGTAATTGGTGTCGCTCGGAGCAGGGATCGAATGAGAGATACATTGACAGTGATTCTGGCAGGTGGACGTGGGTCGCGCCTGGAGCCGCTGACCCGGGATCGGGCCAAGCCGGCGGTCCCCTTCGGCGGGCTCTACCGAATCGTCGACTTTGTGCTCAGCAATTGTCTCAACAGCGGCATGCGGCGACTGTTGCTGCTGACGCAGTACAAGGCCCAGTCGCTGGACCGTCATATCAATTTGGCTTGGCGGAGTTATTTCTGCCGTGAGCTGGGCGAATTCATCGACGTCGTCCCGCCTCAACAGCGTTTCGCCGACAATTGGTACCAGGGGACTGCGGACGCCGTCTATCAGAACATTTTCTCCATCGAGCGGGAGCAGCCCCGATACGTGGTCATTTTGGCGGGTGATCACATTTACAAGATGAACTACCAGCCGATGGTCGATTTTCATCGCGAGATGGAGGCGGACATCACCATCGGCGCCTTGCGGGTCAGCCGCGATCAGGCTCGCCAGTTCGGCGTGATGCAAACCGACTGGAACCATCGCGTGACCGGTTTTCAGGAAAAGCCGAGTGACCCGATCGGGATTCCGGAGGACCCGGAGGTCTGTTTGGCGTCGATGGGCATCTACGTCTTCAATGCTCGTTTTCTTTACGAACAGCTGTGTGACGACGCGACCTCCGACGAGAGCGACCATGACTTCGGGAAGAACATCATTCCCAAGGCGATCGAGAACTACAACGTCTGTGCGTTTCCGTTTCTGGATGAGAATCGCAAGAGTGACGCTTACTGGCGGGATGTCGGAACGATCGAGGCCTACTACGAGGCCTCGATGGATTTGATTGGCGTCGATCCCCTGCTGAATCTTTATGACCGCCTGTGGCCGATTCGCGCCTATCAGCCGATGTTGCCGCCGCCGAAGTTTGTGTTTGGCAGTGAAGGCGATTCATCGCGTCGCGGCGAGGCGCTCGATTCCATCGTGTGCCAGGGCGCGATCGTCAGCGGTGGGTCGGTGGCTCGCAGCATCCTTGGCGCCGAATGTTCGAATCAACAGCTACTCCCATATTGAGGACAGCATCCTGTTTGATGGAGTGGAAGTGGGGCGTCGCTGCCGGCTGCGACGGGTGATCGTCGACAAGGGAGTTCGTATCCCACCGGAAACAGAAATCGGCTATGATCCCGCAGCGGATGCGGCTCGTGGCTTGACGGTCACCAGCGGTGGGTTGGTGGTGATCGCACGAGGCGAAGAGCTCTCCGAAGGTTTGCCTGGTACGTTTTCGCAGTTCGGAAATCGTGACGACAACAGCACGCCGTTTTCCCAGTAACCAGACGTGGGCCGAACCGACCCAAGACAGACTCATGTTGTACGGCAATAGCGGGGCGATGGCGATCGGCGTCACCATGGCGGTGCTGCTGTTGCTCGCTGGGATGGGCTTGGGCGTGCGATACGCGCGCCGCCGAAGAGGGAGTCACGACGAATCGATGAGCCAGAACGATCGTGAACGAGTCCTGAAGCTGCTGCAGGAACTCGGTGCCTGGACCAGTGAGTATTCGGGCAACGTTTCCGATTACCAAGACATGCTGGGCCAATTGAGCGATGAGGTAGCAAGCGAGCGCAAAATCGACATGCCGGTGAGAATCGCGTGATGACGTTGCTTCGGCAGAATCATGCAGAGCAACGCACAGCTTCAGACGCGGCTTGATGCGGCCGAGCGTCAACTGGAAAAACAGACTCAACAGATTCAGTGCTACCTGACCGAAGCCCGCACCGACGGATTGACCGGCTTGTTCAATCGTCGCGCCTTCGACCAAAAGTTGGAGGAGATGCTCGTGGCCTATCGAAACGGTGGCAGGTCATTCGTCGTCGTTTTGATCGACATCGATCGCTTCAAGGCCATCAACGACTCGTTCGGCCACCAGACCGGCGACCAGGTACTGCAGCAGGTTGCGTCGGCGCTGCGGATGCTGCTCGATCGTTCCATCATGGTGGCCAGATTCGGCGGCGAGGAGTTTGCTGTGATCATGGATGGTCCCCTGCGTATCGCCGCGGAAAAGCTCAATGAAGTCCGCAAGGCAATCGAGAAGCAGCGAGATGGAAGCCGGTTCGTCGCAATTGGGGCTGACGATCAGCGCCGGACTCAGCGAACCGCGAGACGATTTGGTGGTCAGTCCGATCCTGAGACGAGCCGATGAAGCGCTGTATGCCGCCAAGAACATCGGTCGCAATCGTGTCTACTATCACGACGGACGTGGTCCAACGCTGGTCGGGGCCCCGGAGGTAGCGCATAGCTAGAGCTGTTTCATGTTTGGTATAGCTATCGCCATACAAGCACGACGCGCAAGCGAGTGTCGATCCCGGGAATCTGCACAAGCTCACGTCCGCCAAACGGTTGAAAACCGGAAACACACTCGCTGGCACCGTGCTTGTATTCATCCGGATGCTACGTCATTCTTGAAAATGCTCGAGTTTGGGGCAGGCAATGTTGCCTCCCGAGGAAATCGAAGTACCACGATCCGTCGCTTACCCCTAGAATCTGCATCCGCAGCCTGAATCTGTATCCGCACTCTCTGAGACAACCCCAGCAGCCGGAGCCTAAGAAGACATGAGCGGTGACACCCCAGCGGGCGGAAACGGCACGCACCCAGAATCGAATCCGATGCACATGTCGGATGTCGAATTCGACCGGGAGCCGGGTGCGGGCGTCCCTCCAGGCGAAATAGAAACCCGTCAACCGCCGGGATTGTGGGTGCTGTTCATCACCGAGATGTGGGAGCGGTTCAGTTACTACGGGATGCGCGCTCTGTTGGTGCTTTACCTGATCGCATCAACGCAACCTCAGATCGAGAATTCCGATGGCGAAATGGTCGCCAATTTCAATCCTGGTTTCGGTTGGAGCGAAGCAAACGCCGCGATTCTGTACGCGATCTACACCTGGGCTGTGTACCTGACGCCGATCTTCGGTGGTTGGCTGGCGGATAAATTCCTCGGCACGCATCGATCGATGTTGCTGGGTGGATGGATCATCGCGATGGGGCATATCACGCTGGCTGGAACCGAGTTATTCGGAATCACCGCCGGCGAAGCGGTCTCCTTGCAGACAAGCCCCGGTGCACTGATCACGTTCGTGACAGGGCTCGGGTTGATCATCATCGGCACTGGCTTTTTCAAGCCTTGTGTTAGCGTCATGGTGGGACAACTCTATGGAAAAGATGATCAACGTCGTGATTCCGGGTTCACCATCTTCTACATGGGGATCAATCTTGGCGCGTTCTTATCGCCGATTATCGCTGGCACCCTGGGCGAGAAAGTCGGTTGGCATTGGGGCTTTGGATCGGCCGCTGTCGGCATGATTTGCGGTTTGATCTTCTACCAGATCTATCGTCCCAAGTACCTGGCGGGAGTCGGATTGTCGCCGCGAGAGATCGAGCGGGAACGGGCAAATGGCGGACTGATTGAATCCAAAGTCGATCAAGCCGAACTGCTCCGGCCGCTCAATTCGGTCGACATACAGCGAATTCTTGTCATCCTGATCCTGGCGTTTGTCGGCAACATCTTCTTCTGGGCCGCCTTCGAGCAGGCCGGCAGTTCGATGAATGTCTTTGCGGATCAAAATACCGATCGGACCATCTTTGGTTACGAGTTCCCGGCGACTTGGTACCAGTCAGTCAATGCACTGACGATTGTGATCTGCGCCCCGTTTTTCTCGTTGCTCTGGGTTTGGTTGGGAAAGCGGAATGCCAATCCATCCACGCCGGTCAAGTTCGCGATCGGACTCTGGTTACTCGGGCTGTCGTTCATCGCGATGGTGCTCGGAGCCTTGGATGCGCAAGGCGGAAAGCTGGCTGGCCCGCAATGGTTGCTGATCACCTACGTGATCTACACCTGGGCAGAACTCTGTCTTTCACCGGTTGGATTGTCGGTGGTCACGAAGCTTGCTCCAGCTAAGTTGCAATCGCTGATGATGGGGGCATGGTTCTTCTCGTTCTCGCTGGCAAATCTCTTGGGAGGTCTGATGGCAGCTTTTTCGACGAAGTTCAAACCGGGTGAAAATGGTGAACCTCCCGAGGCCTCCTTTATCCTGGAGGGCCTCCCCGGCTTCTACTTGATGCTGGTGATCTTTCCAATCGTTGCTGGGTTTGTGATTTTTGCGCTCTCGCCAATCTTGAAGAAGATGATGCACGGCGTGAAGTAGCTACTCGACTTGTGCGGTTCGCATTTCGCGACGCCACCGTTGGGGATGGGAGCCCGCCTGAAGGCATGAAAACATCAGGATTCGGATGTCCGGCGTTTCATTGACGAGGCCGGGCAGCACCGCATGTTTTGGCACCGCCGCATCTTTCAACTTCGGTCGCGGACAGATCTTGGGGCTACGAACGGCCCGTTGCGGAAATCCGTAGATTTTTCTGCGGATCCCGGCAGCGCTTCTCGTGTAACTGAGTGAGGCAACTTCGCCCCCCCACTCTCACCGATTTTGGCAGAGCTAAGATGTCGATACCGGCGCAAGAAACGTCGATCCCGCTGGTTTGCGCGGTGGATCGAGATAGCGACCTGCTCCCGATTTACCGGAGCATCGTGGAAGGACTTGGACTACGTCTTCGGTTCTTCACATCGACGACTGAATTACGGGAAGACGTGTCGATCAACCGGATCATGGCCCTGGTGCTTGATCTCGAAGCGGATCCCGGCAACGCGATCTCGCTTCAGCGTGATTTGTTGCAGAACGACGTGCCGCCGTCGGTCATTTTGACCACGGACGATTGGCACAGCGACGAAGCGATCGAAAGCCTTGGGCTTGGAGCGATCGCACTGCTACCGAGACCTTGGATCCCGGAGTTGATGTCGCAATACCTGAAGTACTGCAGAAACGCAACATCAAGAACGACGCAAGCTGAAGCTGCAAGCTGCTGGCCTTTCGGCAAATCCTTGATAGCCTGACCGAGCGGCAACAAAAGGTTCTGGAGCTTTCCGCGACAGGCATGCCGAACAAGTTGATTGCGACCAGAATCGATGTCTCGCAACGGACGGTTGAGAGCGAACGATCACGACTACTTGAAGCGTTCGGTGCCAATTCGTGTGCCGATGCCATGATCCGTTTCGGAGAGTATCGAATCCTGGAACAGGTCGAAAGGATTCGCAAGCGGACTGTCCTGCAGCGACTCGGAATGCATGCGGCGACCACGATGGAAGAGCCCTTCAATGCGAGGGGTTCACTGAGACCTCGATGGATGATCGAGTTGGCAGCCAAGCATGGACGACCGTGCATGGTTGCCAGCCCCTGCGGCCGCCATCGCGTCCCAATTGCGCGAGGCGGCCGCAGTCGGTCTCGGTTCCCAGCGGGCGATGAGCTCCTCGGACGAAATCTCCGGCGTTTGGCGTTCTCTGAGTTCGGGAGCGCCTCGCCCGCTGAGTCTTGTAGCCGTTAAACTGGCGTCAGTGATTTTCGGCTCAGCTCTCGACTTTTTCCCGACCGCATGAACGACCTGGACGATTCTCGCTTGATCGGCATGTTGCGCCGGGTCCTGCGTGATTGTGGCAAGCTGTACCGTCACTGTGGTACCTGGATGGTCCGGCGATATCCGACCCTCTTGGAGGGCCGGGCGGACGGATTCGTGGAACTGATGGATGATCTGCACCGCGGCCTGTTGATCAAGGTCTATGTGACGATCGTTCGTGCCGACGATCGCTGGACGGCTCAGGAAAAGCGGGTCGCAGCGGCGATGATCGAACACCTCTGGGGGCGAAGAGCTCCACGGCGCGGAGTTGCGCGAAGCAGCGACCGGCTTGTTCAAGCAAGCGGACATGCTCAGCTGGGAATCACTCGTCGCCCCCTTTGTCCGCTATGGTCCCGTTGGCCGACAGCAAGGCGCAGGTTGAAACCATCGTGATGCGGTTGGCAAACCTGGTCGCCAAGTGTGACGGTCAAACCATGCCGGAAGAGGCGGTTGCCCTGCATACGCTGCAGCGCGAAATCGACATGGCCCTGCATCCGGCCGATCCGCAGTCCATCCTGGCGCCGCTGGCATCCAGGCGTCTCTGGTTCTTCGGCCCAGGCCCAGCTGTCATCAGCAGCAGCAGCCAGCAGTCGGGTTCGACCGAGGGACCGAACCGAGCCGACCAGCGAAGTCGAACGTGAGCGACGACTCAAATCAGCACTGGCTGAACTCGATTCACTGATCGGGCTCGATGTCGTCAAGGAGCGAGTGAAGAGCTACACGAATTTCCTTCGCCTCCAGCAGCAGCGACGCAAGGCAGGACTGAGCACGATGCCGATCAGCCTGCACATGGCGTTCGTGGGCAATCCCGGGACAGGAAAAACGACCGTCGCACGAATCATCGGTCAGATACTGGGGGCGCTGGGAACGCTCCAAAGTGGGCACGTCGTCGAAACCGATCGCAGTGGACTGGTCGCGGAATATGCCGGCCAGACAGCCCCGAAAACGAACAAGCTTTGTGATTCTGCCATCGGCGGTGTGCTGTTCATCGACGAAGCCTACAGCCTGATCGATTCATCCGGCGACGATGCGTACGGACGCGAAGCGATCCAGACACTTGCTGAAGCGGATGGAAGACGATCGTGGCTCGATGGCCGTGATCCTGGCCGGATACAGTAACGAGATGGACGGGCTGATTCGGTCGAACCCTGGCCTCTCCTCAAGAATCAACACGAAGATTGAATTCGAGGACTACTCACCAACTCAACTCGCCATGATCTTTCAGAGCCTGTGCGAGCAGAACCAGTACCAATTGCCCGGCCGCCGCTCGACATCGGGTGCTGGTTGGATTTCAACATCTCTACGAAAGTCGCGATCGCCATTTCGGCAACGGCCGCTTGGCGCGGAACGCGTTCGAAGACAGTGTTCGTCGTCTGGCCGATCGAATCGCCGAAGTCACGCAGTTGAGCGAGTCATTGCTGACCAGCTTGACGGCCGATGACATCAGCATGCCGGGGATTTCACAAGCCCGAATCAAGGAACTCCTCGCCCAGCCGCGTATTTTTCGCGTCGTGTGCGAGGGTTGCGGACGGCGGATCCGCATCCCACCGGCGTCCTTGGGAATGCCAATCAAATGCACCAAGTGCGGCCACATTCAATCACATGACTGGGCCGTCGTCGGTGATTCCTGATGCGGCGACTGCTGAACCAGAAACTCGTGAGGCGGCGCCCGCTCGGCAAGGATGACGAACGCCGGCAGCAGAGTCAGGTTCACCAGCGTGCCCAAAGCCAGCGTGACCGCGACCAGCAACCCAAAGGTTGCGGTCGGCACGAATTCGCTGGTCGCCAGCACTCCAAAGCCAAGAATCAGCGCGCACGTTGCCAACAGAACCGGAACGCCGATGTTGCCCGCCGCCATCATCATCGCCCGTTTCACAGAGTGCCCATGCGTTCGATTCAAGAGATAGTTCAACAACAGGTGAACCGAGCCGTCAATCGAAATGCCGATGGAGACCGCCGCGATCATCGCCGCGCCCATGTTGATTCGACCTCCAACCAAACCCACAATGGCCAAGACGACGAAGACCGGCAAAAGATTCGGTAGCAGCGCCGCGAAAGCGAGTCGAATGGAACGCGTTGCGAACGCGAGCAGAAGCCAGACGAGAGCCGCCGAAGCTGCAAAGCATCGCCACTGGTCTCCGATCAATTGCCCAATCAATCTCGCCATCAGGACATGGTAGCCGGTCACGCGGCCCTCTCGAGCAAAGCCTACGGCGGCGACCCACGAATCGGTCGAGGTTTGTTCTCGGACGACCCGTTCGACTTCCGCGATCAAGGCGTCCTTTTGGTGCGATTCCAATTGCTCGCGGCTCCGTCAGCATGATCCTTAGTTTTCGAGACTCGCCCTGCGGACTGCTGAGCAAGGCATTAAAAAAGCCTGGCAGGCCGCATACATGGCCGACAATCGCGACGAAGGGGGAAGCAACTTGGCGAATCGTGATTGCGCCACCACCGTTTCTGCGTCGGCAAGACTCAATACTTTCGTCAGCCCGGCTCCATCGATGTCGATGTCGCGCAGTCGTCCGTTCGAGTTCCCGCACCTCGTCCAGAAACTGCGGCGTGACTTCCTTGGGCGCGTCGAGCACGATATCCCAGACACCCGCCCCGCCGAAATTCGTTTCGACCTCGCGGTAAGCGCCTGCAATTGGGCTACGGCTACGAAAGTTGTTCAAAAAGCTGGTGTCCGTCTCGATGCGACCGAGGCCCACACAGGCCAGTGCTCCAGCCGCCACCGCAGCGATCAAGGACCAACTTGGATGGGCGATCGATCGACTCGCGACCGCCAGGCAAACGCGTCGAATCCCGCGAGTGAAGCGGTGCTGACGCGATGCGCCCGCCAGCCCACTGCCCAGCCCGGGCAGCATCATGGCGGCAGCCGGAAAAAAGAACGATGGCGATGAAAACGGCAACGGCGGCCACTGAGATCATCAATCCAAACTGACGGATCGGCGCGATTCGAGAAGCATACAGAGCTAAAAAGCCGGCAGCATCGGTCGCACATGTCCAGAAGATCGGCCGCAACAATCGCCGCAACGATGAGACCGTCGCCGCCTCGTTGCGTCCTTCCTCGCCATCTTTCCGATCGATAGCGAATTCCCAGGTGAAGCACGGCCGTGACCGCAACCACCGTGACGATCGCGGTCAAGCACCGAAGAGACGAGCGAAAGCTGCACATCGATGGCAACCATCACAGCTCGCGTCACGACCACGCTCCAGACAATACTGACCGCCGTCAGGATCACAAAACGAAAATCGGCGAGCGAGATCACCACCACAATCGATAACAGCGTGATCGTGATCGTGGCAAGTTTGGCTCCATCACGTTCGATCAGCGAGAGACCGTCGTGCACCAACACCGGCTCGCCGACTATCACGGCATTGCCAACAATCGCTTGTGACTCAGTGCCCGAGGCAAATCGGGAGGGCAGCTCTGCCGCAATTTCTTTCAGACGATCAATCGTTTCCGCAGGATGATCGGGCGACAGAAGTGCCACGACAGCGGCTCGTTCATGGTTGGCCGAATGGGTGTAGCCGGCAAAGATCTCATCGAAGCCCTTGGCAACCGGATCGTCTTTTCGAAACAGATTCGGCGTTGACGAGTTGGGCGTCAACGAAAGGGAAAAGCCTGGGCGAAATCGTTGGATCGCATCACTCAGGCGCGCCGTGGAAAGGACATCGGTGACTCCCGCAAGCCCCTTGATCTGGTCCGTGATCTCGCGGTTGCGACCGATCCCCGCCTCACTCGTTAGGTCCTGGTCCTGGTAAACGAGCAACACGACCGCGTTTCCACCGAACGCCACCTTCAACTCGCGATAAGCAACCAGGTCCGGATCGTCGGGAGCGAACAACGACTCGATGCGGCGGTCGAACTCCAATCGTCGCGAGATCGGGTAGCTGCATCCGAGGATGATCAAGCCCAGCAGCGCAAGCAGGAATCGCCAGCGAACGATTTGCACCGCCGCCGCACACGTCCAATCACTCTGCACAGTATCATCTACCATTCTGCTGGATCATCTATCATCTTGTTGGCGATCGATTCCTCGTCTTGCGTTCTACCCACGTCCACGCAGGGGTGACCTTGTTTTCGCGTCTTCCGATTCCTGGTTGGACTTTGCCCCGTTCCGCGGGTGCCCCTTGCGAATCGTGCTTCCGTTGTCGGTGACTCACTTGTCGTCTGGATTGTGTGTCTGGCGGTTCTCGTTCGTGGAGCAGTGGGCTTTGTCAGCTTGCGATCAGTTGGAGGCCGATCCGGATGCCTATCGAGCGATTGCGGAAACCTTGGGCTCAGAATGGAGTTTTTGGTTTGACCACCCCGGCCGGCGAGGTCGTGCCCACCGCGTTTCGTCCGCCGCTGTATCCCTATCTGCTTTCCTGGGCAGCGAGCGATGGAAGCTTGAACAATCTTTGGATTGCGATTTTGCATTCGATCTTGGGAGGACTCACCGCCGGCTTTACCTACCTTGCCAGTGCGGCGTGGCTGGGGCCGGATCGCGGTCGATTGCGAGGCATTCTTGCAGCCCTGCTGGTGATCGTCGATCCGATACTGATTCAACAATCGACATTGGTGATGACCGAGACGCTGGCCACGGCGCTCGTCAGCATCGTGATCTGGTGGTGGATGTGTCACCTTTCGCGATCGGCTCACGATCGGATCAGCGGCTGTGCTGGGGGGGTGGCTGGCGCTGGCTTACCTCTGTCGACCCACATTTGTTGTGTGGGCGGCCATGCTTGTGGTTTGTCTCGGGCTGTCGAACGTACCGACGGAGGTGCAGTCGCGTCCGTCGTTTCTTGGCCGCTGGGGTGACCGGTCTGGTGGTCTTGGTCGTGATCTCGCTTTGGACGGTTCGAAACGCCTCTGTCCTCGGACATCCCATTTGGGCGACCAGTCACGGCGGCTATACATTGTTGTTGGGAAACAATCCTCTGATCTATCGCCACTTTCGAGAGCATGGTCCGCTTCGTCGCTGGGACCCACAAGCGTTTCTCGTCGCCTACGCGCACCGCTATGAGGCAGATCCCACTGACCGAGGAATACTGGTTTCGGAACTGGAGCGATCCGGTGCGCGTTCAGCCGGAATTGTCCGCCAGCTCTGACCGAACACGACGATGATCAACTGACGTATCAGGCAGCCAAGGCCACGATCCGATCGAGATCGAACGATGTTTCTAGCGTCCTGCCTCGTTCGCGCTTACAACCTGTGGACACCCTTTCCCACATGCTACCGAAGAGCGATCGATCGGGAAGGTGCTTGGCATTGGCGTGTTACTATTCACTGCTGTACCTGGCCGCTTTCGTTGGGCTCAAGCGACTGGGCAAGGATTGGCGGCGATCGGTCTGGTGGCCGATCCCGACCCTGGTGCTGACGCTGACGCTGGTTCACGCCGTCTACTGGAGCAACATGCGGATGCGTGCACCGGCGATTCCTGCGATCGCCATGCTTGCCGCGGCAGCCTTGCACAAACCCGAGCGGACGGGCTTGTGATGTGGCCGACCATCGATGGGCTACGTGTGTTGCGAGGACAAGAAGCGGAACTGGTGCGTCGCGCGATTGGCGAGATGCTGAACTGTCTGATCGATGAAATGGATCACCAACGTGTGCCAAGAAGTCTATGGCGTCGACTGGTTTGATCAATGGGATGTGGAACAACGGATCTGGTTGCTCGAACAGGTAGCCACTTCCTTGTTCCTTGAGGATCAACCGCCTCCACCGCCCGCTGCCATCTTCGAAGCGACCGTCGACGCTGTTTTTTGTCAGGTGGTTGAGGCGATCGAAGACGAGATCGAAGCGGCGAGTCGGCCGGAGGCTGAGTTCTCGTGGAGACAGGGGATGATCGAAGCGTTTCGATGCCAGCATGGCAAGCTGCCTGCAAATCGACGCGACTGAGACCGAGATTCGACGCTGGTACTCGTTGGCTGCTCAGGTTGCCGACGCGATTCTTGGTCAGCCGTCTTATCAGCAGGCGGAGCGGTTTCGCGATCGCGAAGCGAGAATGCACGGAGCGATTTCTTCAGCAACGAGCGTTGCCGGAAGATTACTTGCAGAGAATTCCACCGCTTCGAACCGATGCCGAAACACGTTCTTCTCTGGCCGTGATTCGAAACACATCAGTCGTTGATCAGGGCGTCTCGATCTTTGACCGAGGCCTTGTGCTGGATCCAGTACAGCAACAACGCCTCCGAATAGGGTCGAGAGCGATTCGCCAAGGGTCCACCACAGGGGAAGGCCTGCTTGCGAATCGACGATCCATTGAAGCACGCCAAAGAGAATGGTTCCGATCGCCGCGTATCGAACCAGCGGAAAGTAGCGAGGCAGATCCGTTGAAACGACCAAGCAACGTGGCTCCCACAAATCCGTACAGCAGCGAAAGGTTGCGGGCGAGATAAAAGGTCAGAGGCGAATAGGGAAACGGATCGAAGCCAAGAAACTCCGAAATCTCAATCATCCACTTCTCGGGCATGACCGCCGCCGCAAACGCCAGCAAGCTGACGCCACCGACCAGGCGGAGAAACACGATCAGGACAACAGGCTTGGCGTTCGTTCGGAACACGCTGACTCGCCATCACTGTTCGCCATGGTTCGACTCCCAGGGAAGACCGGGGGCGGGATCGCACACCGCGATCTGGGAAACGACATGATCGGGAATGGCGACCACTCGGTGCTCGCGTGAGGTCGACATAGACCCAACGTGTCTCGACGCGTGCCAGGATCGCCTGGTCGACTGGACGACAGATCACATACTTTCGACGCGAGGCGAATCGGGCGATGTCACTGACCCAGGTCCGGATCGTGAGTTCGTCACCCGCCATCGCTGCAGCCCGGTAGGTCACGTCGTGGCTCCGCACGACCCAGCCAAAACCACTTCGCAGTGCCGTCGGCCGCGTCCCAACCGGCCACTTTGCTGTGCTCGCCCGCGGCCCAAAGAGTCCACTGCAAATAACGCAAATTGTGAACGTGTCCCTGGGCATCGATTTCATCCGGGGTCACCGTATGGCGAAGGTCGAAAAAGGGCTTCATGCGAGGATTATCGGCAGAAAGGAAGGCGACGTAGGTTCGATCCTGGGGGGTATCGTCTCAAAACCGGGCTGATCGCGGAGGTTCCACAGGAGCGGTGATCGGTGTAACGCTGACGATGTGACTCTGTCGCGTAGAATGGTTGAAACAAGAATGATGGCGTCTCAACAGGTCGATGGGCTTCCTGGCCCATGGATTTTCGACAGACCGTCGGCGCTCGACAGGCAATGGATGGTCCATCGTACCGATCGACTCTCTCCAACTCGCAGTAAGGATTGATTCGTTCCCATGCGTACCGTTCACTCAGCCTGCCAGCTCGATGAAGCTGTTCGAACTTGCTACGATCCATTGCGGCGGCCATGATGCTGGTCTCCACCGCTGTTGCCGCCAATCCGGGAGAACAAACCTTGTCGGGTACCAGTCAGTCTGATGGCGGAGAACGCGAAAGAGGCCGTTGCCACCCTAGCCGGAGGTTGCTTCTGGTGCACCGAAGCGGTCTTCGAACGGATGACCGGTGTCAAGGACGTTGTTTCCGGATACATCGGCGGGAGCGTTCCCAATCCGACGTACGAGCAGGTGTGCGGTAAGAAGACTGGCCACGCCGAAGCGGTCGAGATCATCTATGATCCAAGCAAGACGACGTACGAGGAATTGTTGGAAGTCTTTTTCAAGACGCATGATCCCACCACGTTGAACAAACAGGGCGCCGACGAGGGCCCTCAATACCGTAGCGCCATTTTCTTTCACGATGAGACACAGAAAACCGCAGCGGAAAACTACATCAAGAAGCTGAACGAATCCGGAGAGTTCGACTCGCCGATTGTGACAACGCTGGAAAAGGCCGACGAAGTTTTATCCGGCCGAAGAATACCACCAGGATTTCTTCCGACGGAATCCGAACTACGGCTACTGTCAGGCAGTGGTGCGTAACAAGGTGCGGAAGTTCAATCGCGAGTTCGGAGACAAGATCAAGAAGCCGGGAGAGTAGCGATGAACCGTCGTTCGTTCGGCATTGTTGCTGTTGGTAGTCGTTGCGGTGATCGGCCGCGATGAGGCCTGCGGGCAGTTGCCGTCGGTGGTTCAGCTTCCTTCTTTTCAGACGTTCTCCTATTCGGGGACGGTCGTCGTGCCAGATGGCGGGACCACCTCGCTGGGTGGCGTTCGCTCCTCGGCGATGAGTTCTCAGCGGCGGCCGCTGAGCCGCTCATTCGGGCTGAGCGGGTCGAATGCACAGGCCGCGGTTTCGGCAACCATCATCGACCTGAACGAGATGGATCGGCAAATTCTTGGCGCGTCGCCGCAAGAGTTTGCTCGCAACGGCCAGCTCCAAGCGGCCACGAGCCATGGATCCGGTTGAGGAAGGCAAGGCATTGGTTCGTTACGCTCGACAACAGTACCGCGAAGGCAAAACGTCCGAGTCATTTGTCACCTATCAAATGGCGATCGGCGTCTTGGACGGGCGACTGAAGGATCTGGCCGTCGTTGAATTCAGACGAGTGTTCGGCGTCGCGGCCGAGCAGTCGTTGCGTCTGGCCCAGCGACCGTAGTCCCCTCGGCCTCGATCGCGAATTCTTTGGCGCCCGAGACGCCACTTTGCCATTGGTTCTTGGTACGCTGTCTTGGCTCGAAAATCAGGCACCAATCGCCGGAACGGCCTGGGGCGGTCTCACGAGTACCGACCCTTTCCAGCGCCCCTTTCCAGCTGCCCCTTTGCCAGCCAGAGGGTACCTCGCACGATTGGTACCTGGCACCATTTCCAGCAACCGTCTGTTCTTGCATTCACTTCATATTTCGTTTGGAAAGATTCATCTCGCAATGATCCAACGTCGTGACCTCCTGCTTGCAGCCACTGCCATGACCGCAGCCGCCTCGCTTCCCGCCAAACAGACACAGGCCGCTGAGTCTTCAGCGATCGCTTGCCCGTTCGATTCGCATTGAACATGAGCACGATTCGAGGCCAGAAACTCTCCATCACTGAGCAAATTGACGTCGCAGCCAAAGCCGGTTACGACGGCGTCGAGCCCTGGATTCGTGATCTGCAGGTTTACGCCGACGAAGGTGGCTCGCTAGACGATTTGAAGAAGCGAATTCAAGACGCCGGGATGACCGTCGACAGCGCCATTGGTTTTGCGAATTGGATTGTCGATGACGACGCCGAGAGGGCGGCTGGACTGGAAACAGCGCGGCAAGAAATGTCACTCGTCAAGGCCATCGGTGGGTCTCGCGTTGCGGCTCCGCCAGTCGGTGCTCACCGAGGTGATAGCACGTCACCGCCGCTGCCTGTGATTGCCGAGCGATATCGAGCCCTGCTGGAAGTGGGTGCCGAAATCGGAGTCGTACCCCAACTTGAGCTTTGGGGGTTCTCGCCGACGCTTAGCAAGTTGAGCGAACTAGCTTATGTGGCAACCGGGGCCGCGCATCCCGATGCCTGTGTGTTGCCCGACTTTTATCACATCTACAAAGGCGGCAATGACTTTGAATCGCTGGGAATGATTGAGGCATCGAGAATCCACTGCTTCCACATCAACGATTACCCGGCCGATCCACCGCGGGAAACGATCGCCGATAAGGATCGTGTCTTTCCCGGCGATGGCGTCTGCCCGCTGCCAAAGATCATTCGGCAGCTAATCGACAACGGCTTCCAGGGAACGTTCTCACTCGAGCTGTTCAATCCGAGCTACTGGGAGCGGGATGCGGTGGAAGTGGCATCGGAAGGATTGAAGAAGTCTCGCCAGGTCGTTCAAGCGGCATCAGCTGACCGAGCCGAATTACATGACTGTCCGCTGAGCCGGATGTCCGACTGGCGCACCCGCGGAGCCAGCGGTCTCAACCGCTTTAACGGGCGTAGATCAGAATCGTCAAATCGTCCGGCTTGCCCGGAACGTTTGACTCATCTGCGAGACATCCGGGCGGTGGCCTCGGCCGCCAGGACCTTCACTCGTTGAAGCAGCTTGCCGCTCTTGCCGTACTTGATGACCTCTTCGAGGTGAAGGTTGTCAAACAGACCATCGCTGCCAACGATCACCGAGTCGCGGGCCGCCAGGGGACGACTGGGGCCAATCTCGATGTGCATGTTCCGCGTGCCAACCAGATTGGACACGATGTGACGCTCATCGTGATGCATCGCGTCGACCTCATCCAACATCCCCGATTCAACCGCATAACCGACCGGCGAATGCGGCGTTGATTTCCATTTCAAGGCCCCTCGCTGACCGATAATCAGCGTCATCGAGTCGCCTACCTGGTAGGCCCGAGCGTGGGAGTCTTGGATTTCCACGACCGCCAAAGTCGTCGCGGCGCCGACCCCCAAGTCCAGAATCTCGCGATTGGCATGCTCGATCCCATCCAGGATCGCGGGACGCAAATCGCCGGTGGGAACCGAAGCGAGGACGCTTTCCGAGACCGCCTGGACAGCAATCGCCGACGCTTTGTGTCCGAGCGGGCATCCACCAACGCCATCGGCAACCACCAGCACGATGGCCCCCGATGAAGTCTCGACGACCGCGGCGCTGTCATCGTTTGGTTCAATCTTATCGGGACAACGTCGGCAAAGCGCGGCGACGTTTCCACCACCAAACGACAACAATTGAGGTGACTCCATGTCACTTTCAACGTAAAGCTCGCGTTTTGCTGGAGCTGTGGTCGTTGACATTTTATTTACCCGTTGTGGGATCCCCCCGAAGCATCGACAACTCCATTCTAGCTTTCCGCACGATGACGTCTTGCGTAGCGAATTGCTTTCAAACGAGATTTCTTCCAGTGTTGATGCATCTGAGTGGCATCACGGAATCTTTGCTGGGGGTCAATGGAAAGCGATTTGCGGATTATCGCGATTAAATCGGGATGAGCGCGATGACGCAACTGGGCGGCACCGGGAAAAGGCCAGCGGAAGGGGTACTCAGGCCACTTGCCCGATAACATTCGATAAGCGATCAAGCCAATCGAAAAAACGTCTGATTTTGCCGACGGCTTTCCCATCGCTTGCTCGGGTGCCATGTAACCAACTGTCCCAGTTCCAGAACCACTGATCGTCGCCTGGGCAGCCTTGGCAATGCCAAAGTCCGCAAGCCGAATGTGATTGCCATAGAACATCAAGATGTTTTCTGGCTTGATATCACAATGAATGACGCCGCGGTCATGGGCGTGCGAAACGGCGTCCAGTAACTGCTCGATGATATTGAACGCCGTTTCAAACGCGAACCGCTTCTTCAATCGATCATCGAGCGTCTTTTCTGCAAGCGGCGTGACGATCACGAAAAAGCCGTCAATGAACGTGGCGTCCCGAATCGGCAGGATGTTCGGGTGGTCCAGCTTCATCGTCAAGCGAACTTCGCGACGGAATTCATCGAGCAGTTCTGGCGAAACGTATGCGGGTAGCGGAATCTTGAGCGCCACCTTGATGCCCAACAACGTGTCGGTAGCCGCGTAGACGGTGGCGAAGCCGCCGCTGCCGATACGTCGCTCCAGCCGATACTTACCCAGCCGCGATCCAACTCGAAGGGATGACCTGGAGGCCGTCATGTATCTAGTGCTAGGCTCCGCATGCGTTTTGACGGCTTCTTGAGCCGCCGACGTCTTCTCGATCAAAACTTCACTACAGAGATCCTACTTTCCAATTACCGGAATGCGTAGGGGTTTGTCGAAGTGCGGCACGAAACCGACAGCCTGCGAATGCGTTAGCTCGGCTCGGGAGTGCTCCCAATCCGAATTGGACCAAGGCACTTAGCCGCCCGAGAGGGCTTGCATCACAAAGACTTCGCTACTGCTGGTCAACGGGAGATTGAGAAGGTCCCGCTGTCGCAGCATTTCCCCGTCGATAAAGACGGCAATGTGCTGTCGGATTGCGCCCTGGTCGTCCATCACGTATCCGCGCAGCCGAGGATACTCGGCAAACAGTTTTTCCAGCGCCTGATCAAGCGTTGGAGCCTCGACATGCTGACCCGGCGGGCATTCCACGTGCTGAGCAAGTTGAGAAGTGAACTCGATACGAGGCATGATCGCTTCCATCCGTCGAGGTAATGGGAAACATGAATGATAACCCGAAACAGCCGTGTCGCCGCGACGGTTTCCGTTATCGGCCATACCGGTCTGGTGAGAGCTGCTCCAGTCCCTCCAACTCGTGCGGCACCCCATCCATCATTTCGGCGATGATCTTTCCGCTGATCATCGAAAGGCTGATTCCCATCATGCCGTGACCGGTGCAGATGGAAAGGTTGGACCATTTCGAGGTCCGCCCCAGATAAGGCAAGCCATCGGGCGAACAAGGGCGAAGCCCTACCCAGGGGCGACATCCCTCGAAATCCTCCCCTTGGAACCGCGGGAAATACTCGGGAATGGATCGAATGATTCCCCGCAGTCGCGACGGGCTAATCGACTCATTCGTGCCTGCGATTTCCATCGTGCCTCCGAATCGAAGTGAAGATCCCATTGGGGTAACGGCAATCCTCGCTTCCTTCAGAATCGAACAGATACTCGGTTGTTGACGAGGGTGATCGAGCGTGAAGCTGTAACCCTTACCGGCTTGCAGAGGGAGCGTGAGCCCGAGCTTGCCGGCAATCTGGTTTGACCAGGCCCCACCACAGATCACGAACTCGTCCCCTTGAACGTCGCCCTGTGATGTTTTCAGGGAGTGGATCTGGCCACCGCGCGCGTCGAAACCGAGACAGTTCGTGTCCCAAAGGAAGGTGCAGTCGCGAGTTGTCAGTGCCGACTCGATCGACGCCATCAAACGATTGGGGGAAAGGTGGCAGTCGAGTGGGAAGTAAACCGCCCCGAGGATATTCAGTTCAATCCCAGGATCGAGCTCCGCCGCCTCGGTCGAATTCAGAATGCGGGCCTCGACCCCAAGTTGCTCAGCCTTTTCCGCCACCTCAGTTTCTTCTCGAAGTGCCTCCTCGGTCTTGCAGAGCATCAACAAGCCATTGCGGACCAGACCGAAACCGCCGGGCAGCTGCGACTCGAGCTCGACAAAGCATTGCCGACCGGCGAGGTTCAGATCTCGAAGCAGCGGCGCAGCGCGATCGACGTGCTGCCGCGTACAGGACCGCTGGAACTCCCAGAGCCAAGCCATCAGCTCCCAGGAAAGCCTGGGCCGAATGTAGAACGGCGACTCGGGATTCCACATCCATTTCAGGCCGAGTCGAATCATTCCCGGAGCCGCCAGCGGAATGAAGTGACTCGGTACGACCATGCCGGCATTTCCAAAGGAACACCCATCGCGAGTCTGGCTTCGACGGTCAATCAAGGTGACTTGATGGCCGCGGCTGACGCAGTGCCAAGCCGTGGCCAGGCCGATGACTCCGCCACCTAGGATCACGATTCGCTTGGACAACTTTTTTCAACTCAGTGAATGGTTACAGCCCCGCGGAACCGGAGCATCAAGACTCCAAGCTGCGAATGCCCCAGCAAAACGGATCGTCGTTCTGCAAAAGCAGGCGAGCCTCACCGGTGATGTGGGCGCGTCCCGTGATCACCGGCTGGATCTTTTCGTGACGTGAATCGGCCCATTGGTATCTCCCGGCGAAGGACGTGCCCAGGATTCCTTCTTGGATCCAGGCCTCTCCTGGCATCAGCTTGCCGTCAGCGGCCAAACAAGCAAGCTTCGCACTGGTCCCGGTGCCACAAGGAGATCGGTCGTACTGAAGCCCAGGACAAAGGACAAAGTTCTTCGAGTCCGCGTCCGGATGAAGGGCCTCCCCATACAACTCAACATGGTCCACCTTGGGATAGCCCTCGGCGTTAACCGTCTCGCGAATGGAAATGGCGATTCGCATCAGTTCGGGGACGCGTTTGACGGTAAGAATCTGCCGCGGCTCACGCACCAGGAAGAACCAATTGCCGCCCCAGGCGACGTCTCCGACGACCGTGCCGACCCCGTCGGCGTCGATCTTGACGTCACTGGCAACACGATAGCTTTGGACATTGCCAACAGAGATGCGGCCGTCTTCATGTATTTCTGCGGTGACGACGCCAACCGGCGTTTCAATTCGACAATTGCCGGCCCCGATTCGTCCACAATGCTTCAGCGTTTCGACGACGCCAATCATGCCGTGGCCGCACATCCCCAGATAACCGACGTTGTTAAAGAAAATCACGCCGGTCGAACAGCTGGGGTCAACCGGTTCGCAAAGCAAGGCGCCAACCAGTACATCGGATCCGCGCGGTTCGGTAACGGTCGCGGTACGAAAGGAATCAAACTCGTTTCGAAAGCGGTGCAATCGCTCGTCGAGCGGACCGTCTCCCAAAGTCGGACCACCGGACGTCACGACCCTCGTCGGTTCCCCAGCCGTGTGCGAGTCGATGACTTGGATTTCATGCGTCATGACAGAGACCGATCTACGAACCGTATGATTTTCCAGGCCAATGATCCCACCAACTCAGAAAAAGTCTCAACTGACCTTCCACGAACCGCCGCTGACTGGGACTCAAGCAATCCGATTCGTTGAAGTGGTACTCGTAATCCGGATCACCAAGCAGGAGCAAGAGGTACTTGTAGTAAAGCACTAAGTCGGGGCCCTCGTCGTAGTTTGACAGAACACAGAGAGCTTCGTCTAGCTCTTGAGCAAGACGGCGTGCCTCCACGTCGCCCGTTGTGGCAAGCTGGCACAATGACACAAGTTTTAACACTTGGCTCGGAAGGCAGTTGCCAATCCCGGTGATGGCGCCCAACGCACCGCAGTGCAAGAAACCGTGATAGACCTGCGTGTCGACACCGACCATCAGCACCAGTCGATCGTCCGTGTTGGTGATGTGCTCACACGCGTAGCTCAGAGCCTCCGCCCCGCCAAACTCCTTGAATCCGACAAGGTTCCGATGCGCCTCCCGCAGCTGAAAGAACAGATCTGCTTTTGTTTCGAACCCGTAATAGGGGCTGTTGTAGATGACGGCGGGCAGCTCGGGTGCGGACGCGAGGATCGATGCAAAGTGATGACGCTGCGCGGTGGGCGACGTGCCTCGTGACAGCACCCTGGGGATCACCATCAAGCCATGCGCGCCGACCTGTTGCGCGTGGGCGGCATGTTGACAGGCCAGAGTCGAGTTCTGTGCCCCCGTTCCGACGATCACGCGTACTCCCGCATCGACTAACCGCTTGACCCCCTCCTGACGCTGACTTTCGGTCAAAAGAGGCCAATCGCCCATCGAGCCGCAGTAAACCACTGCATTCATACCGGCCTCCGATAACTCTCGGCCCTTCTTGACCAAAGCATCAAAGTTTGGCGTTCGGTCCGGCCGGCAAGGCGTCATCAAGGCAGGGATACAGCCTCGGAATATCTCGGAATTCATCAGCAATCAGTCGGAATGGGAGTTTGCGATCGAGGCGACCGGAGCACCGCCACGTCGGTGAGGATGGTCGCGAGGCCACTTCGGCCTGCGGATCCACAATCCTACACCGTGTCGACGCGGATCGCAGGGCCCGTTCGTTCATCGCTGGTTGTATCAATTCCCGCCATCGCTGAGAATCAATCTCGGCGCTTCTTTGCCCGAAAACTCGGGCTGGCGATCCCCAGGTCTGCGGATTGACTGGATGTTCTGGTTTCGACGACTTCGCCCTCCGCTAACGACCTTCCAACGTGTCGACATCGAGTTGTTGATGCGTCGTACAATCGAGATGATCGGGGCCGACCGTGTGCGGCGATCCCAGATCGTGTCCGAGCTGGATGAGTTGGCGTTGGACCGATCCAGTCCACAGCGACTCCTGCAATCCGCGACGACGGCTTTGCAGGATCGACTTCCGACCATGCATCCGCCGGCGGAATGCTTCGCGCGCAATGGCGAGGACCTTGGCTATCCAGCCACCTACCAAGCCGCCGGCAATGGAAACGAGGCAAGCATCCAGATCGCAAAGGAGGTCTTAGCCGATCCGCTGCGAACGGTCATGGAGCTGGCCTATCAATACGCGACTCATTACTGGCATCAAGTCGAACATCCCGCACCCCTTGATCGTGATCCGCGGACAACGAACCTGTTGCCGATCTGTTGCGGACTCGGAATCCTTGCCAGTGACGCGTGTCTGTACGACCAGCAATGGTCCCAGGCCGGATATTCGGGCTGGTCGATCTCTCGATCGGGTTATTACACAGCGGCGGAAATCGGCTACGCGATGTCACTACTCAGTCGTTTTCGACGCGACGACGACCCGGCATGGCTCAGCAGGTTGCGACTCGATTCAAGAGTGACGACGAAGCAGGCCTGCCGGTATTTCGCGGAACAACAGCGACGAGGGCGTCCACTGCTGTTTGACGCCGAACGGATCCCCTCCTCATCCAGCGACCAGAAGCAGCTTGCCGATTGGCTGTCGGGCGACGATCCCTCCTTCGCCCTGGCGGCAGCCTATGCTCTGTGCAAACGTGATGAACTTTCCGATCAAGTAATCGAATCCGCTGTCCTCGCGAGCCGTTCGAGTGACAGGGATCTAGTCCCCATCGCCACCCAACTGCTTGGCCGTGGACGCGAGTTCAAACCTGCGGTACGCCAGCGGATCACGGAGTTGATGTTTGACGGACATCCTCCCACTGCGCTGGCGGCAATGTTGTCCGCTCAAGCGGTTGGAATTCCGCTGAAAGGGCATCGCCCGCTCATCTCCAAGTTACTCGACCTGTTCGCCCAGGATTCCTTCTCGTTACTTGAGGTCGTCGGCAAACAGGGCACAGACTTCGCGTCACTCGAACCTCAGGTCTGTGAGCATCTCGTCCGTGCAATCCGAGCTTCCGATGATGAACTCGCATTGGCCCTGATACAATGCTTGCGTCGCATTGCCGAGGAACCGCGGCAAGCGATTGAAAAACGAATCCAATCCAAAGTGATTCGCGAAGAAGCACTTCAGCGATTCGACGCTGCGGTCTGACTCAACCGGCTTTGCCACTCCACAGGGGAAGCCACTTTCCGAGACGACCAAAGCGGGAAACGTAAACCAATAGGCTGCTCATGCGCAAGTCACGTCGCAAGAATTCACATCATCATCGCAAACCGCCAAGGATTCAACGACTCTCTCCGCCGGGCGCTCCGCCCGCAACACTGGAGGTGGCAGGCGACGCCTCCAAGCCGATCGCCACAGTGACGAAGTTTTGTAGCGATCGCTTCGAAGAGGTGGTGCACGAGAGTCTGTCAGGACTTGCCCAGGAGATTGAACCGGGCGTTGTGACTTGGATTCAAGTCAAGGGATACGGAGATGTCGGGGCGTTGAAAGAACTGGGAGAGTCCTTCGGCCTGCATGGATTGGCGATGGAGGACTCCGTCAACACACATCAGCGAGCCAAGGTGGAAGTCTATGATGACCATCTCTTCATCGTGCTCCAAATGGTTACCGCGACCGACCATATCGAGAGCGACCAGCTCAGCATGTTTCTGGGCCGAGACTTCCTCCTAACGCTGCAACGAGGAGAAACGGACTGCCTGGAGCCCGTTCGTGAGCGACTTCGAAAGGGGCGGGGGCGGATCCGGTCCCTGGGGGCCGATTTTCTTACTTACAGCATCGTCGACGCAGTCATTGACGCGTACTTTCCGGCAGTCGACGGGTATGCCGAACGCCTGGAACGACTCGATGAACAGATCTCAACTGGTAAAGCCGAGAATTTGACGGAGGAAATCCACAATATTCGCGCAAACCTGATGGCGCTACGACGTCTGATCCAGCCGCTTCGTGATTCGCTTGTTGGCCTGATGCCCGACCCCCACTCCCTCATCAGCAATGACACTCAATTCTACCTGCGGGACTGTTTCGATCACACGATTCAGTTGATCGAACTCCTGGATACCTATCGCGAAACATGCGGGAGCTTGCGGGACTACTACATGACGGCGATCAACTATCGCATGAATGAGATCATGAAGATTTTGACCATTGTTTCCACCATTTTCATCCCGCTCAGCTTCGTGGCCAGCATGTATGGGATGAACTTCAACACCAGTGTTCCTGGTAACATGCCGGAACTGAATTGGCCATACGGCTATCCGGTCATCTTGTTCCTGATGGCGTCGGTGGCGTTCGGTCAAATTCTGTTCATATGGCGCAAAGGATGGCTGAGTAGTTGAATTTGATCATGGCAATGTTGGGCTGTCTCGACAAAGCCGATAGGTACCTGACCCGAATGGCACGGGCTTTGAACCTCGGGCGCTAGCCGTGGGCGAAGAAAACGTCGTTAGGATGCGGCGAAGGCCCACGGCTAGCGCCCGAGGTTCACTGAGACAACCTAAGTTCGTGCCATTCGTACCTGACCCCATTTTTGGAAACGGAGCCGAACTCAATGGACAATGCGCCACCATCATTCGAGTCAACGCTCACGGAAGACCAGCAGGCGGTCAACGAGTATTTCGCGTCGGAAGCCTATCAAGAAGCAAGTCGCCGCCGGAAGGGATCGCCTCGACGTTGGTATGCAGCGAGCGGTTGGCGCGACGGCCTACTTGATCTGGACCTGACGCCGTCGGTGAGTTTCGTGCTTGGCCTCGCGGGTCTCAATGTGATCCTCGTGATCTTCGCGTCCTTGAGTCCCATCGCGATTTATTACACGGAGGACATGGTTTCCCGGAGTAACGGTTTCTTCATGATGCTGGCGTATGTCCAGACGATCATTTTTCCCCCCATCATCAGTTTCTCGTTCGCGACCGTGACCCCGATGTTCTGGTACGGCTCGGTCTTACTGAGGTTCGCAACGGGTTTTTTGATGGTGGTCCCTGGCTGCGTCGCCTTCTACACGTTGTTCCTGTTGATCGACAACGGAGCACCCGATGATTTTTGGTTTCAGCTATCCGGAGTGATGTTCACGCAGTTTCTTGTCGCGGGCACCGTGGCGCTGGTCGTCCAAATGTGGAGTCCCTGGACGTTGACACATCAACGCGATCAACAGACGCCGCTGCCTCCATTGGGGACCCTGGCGATCTTGGAACTGACCGGCGTCGCCGCCATTGGCTGCGCCGTCTTCATGACTGAGGGAATGGGCGAGATTTGGCAGGGGATCCTGTTCTTCGCCGCGATGGGAGCCGTTTCGTCATTGGCGGTGATTACGGTACTGATTGCTTTTCTGCGAGAAGATCGCCGCAATCTGATTTCCGCCGTGTTGGCGCTCGTTGCTTCCATCGCGATGGCGTCGCTGACTGTGTGGCTTCTTTGCCGTGATGGAATTTGGCTGGGACAAGCATCACCGACAACCTCCTGTATTTCACGGGGACCGCGTTATTGGGCGCAGCGGTGATTTCCGGTGTGATGTGGCTATCGGTATGCTGGCTCCGACTCTGCGGTTGGAGGTGCGTGAACCGCAATGAGAAGACAGCATGGCCAACTCAAGTCACAGAGCTTTGATCAAGACCTTGCCTTGGCGAACTCCGGCTTGGTTTCGCTCAGGATCTCGAGTAACTGCCGGCGCGTCTGTGCATCCAGATGTGAAAACTTCTCCGAAGTATCACTTCCATCCAGCACGCTGATCACCCTATCAATGACTCGAGATCGCACCTGATCCGGGAGCGCATCGAACGCTTCGCTATAAATCAGGTAGCTACAAGGATATCGAAAGATGCGCGTTTGCAGGTCAAAATCGCGAAGCGAGCGGCCCTTGGAATCACGCGGCCCCCTGCCTTGGAACTGCTCAACGAAGTCGCTCGTTCCCACAACTGGCGACGTCAACGCAAATTCATCACAAAACAACAGATGCTCCACGACGTTGTCCGCCGCGCTCTGAATGCGACGAATGGCGCTCTCGCTGAGATAGTCCGCAGGTCGCTCAAGCAGAACGTTCATCTCTTGAGATTGAAAGATGGCCCGACGGGTCTCGAAGTTTGCCGCCGTGATGGCATTGTGCATCTGCGACTGATGCTCCATCACCATCAGAGCGACAATGTCGCTGTGCGGCGAGAGATACCGTTCGGTCTGAAACTTACCCTCCAGCGATGTCAGATTGGCGCCGGCTTCGAGATCGAGCTGCACCTGCCCACCACCATCTTGATCGCAAACCTGGTTCCCCATGTGACGCATCTCACCGTGGGTTCCCGTGACATACCAGCCACCCCATCTCTCGCGAAAGTCGCTGGTGTGGTCCGTCAAAAAGGTGCCGCTGCCGAACATCGGATAGCCAGACGAATCCGAGAACACGCTGCGAACCAGATAGCCGGGAACATCCTGCGTGCGACTCGAGGCGTGGCACGTCATGCACTGCCCCCGATCGCGGACCACTTTAGGTGGCGAGTCTCTGGTCCTGGGCGAGCGTGTAGAAGATGGCTCCCTGCTCAGGATCGGTCGCCGCTAGTTCAATCACGTCTCCGCTTTGACACCAGCCCACGTAAACATCGTCATTGAAGTAGACCGCGCGGGGTCGACGGGGCGAGATCCGATGCAGCTGCAAACTGGTCTTGGAAAACACCAACGTTTGGGAGCTGACTGGTACCTGGAGGGCATCGAGGATGTCCGGTAGGTAACCATGCCGATCATCCCATTTGAGCTGCCTTTGCGCTGACTCCAGCGCAAGCTTGAGCTTGGCAACCGGGTCGTTCGCCTCAGCGGTCTGGTAATGAATCGGCGCCCGGTCAAAGTCGGCCGACTGGGCAGCGCACATCGAGGCGAAAGACAGCGAAAAGATCGCGGACAAACCCCTCAACATGGCGCTCGATCGGCTCTTGCTGGCGACAAAATTCATACGAGTTTGTGAAGTTGGGGACTGATGGAATTGGGGTCCTACAGACGGGGAGCCTGAAACCAGGGAGATCAGAGAGCATGTTGCGCGCCGAACATCCCGCCTGCGACATCCCACCGCCCACGGCGGGCGTGCGACCGTGCCGGTCGACGTTCATCCAAGCTGCACGTCGTGGACGGCAGCGCCAAGCGGTCCATCTCCGCACACCTGTGCGGCGATGACTCCTGACTCGGATTTGACTAAACCGGTAACCTTATCGTAATCGAAGTGCCTTGATTGGGAACGCTGGTCGCCTGAATGGTGCCCTCGTGGGCATCGATAATCCGCTTGCAGATTGCCATTCCCAAACCGGTTCCGGACTGCTTGGTCGTATAAAACGGCTCGAACACTCGTGTTAGCGTTTCTTGACTCATTCCTTCCCCATGATCGGAGATCACGCATTCGAGCATTGGCGTCCCGTCGACGTAACAGGTCTTCAAAGTGGCTCGATCCCAGCCGGTGCGCACGTGGCGGCAATGGCGTTCTCGAGGACGTTCCGAAAGAGCTGTCCCATCCTGTGGGTATCGACCTTCACCGATCGATATCCTTCTCGGCGAATCGACAGGGTCGCACTCTTGGAGTCAAACTCCGCACAGAGGTCGTCAAACGTGGATTGGATAATCTCAGCAAGATCCACGTTTGTTCGTTCGAGTGTGATGGGCGCCGCATACTGCTTGACTTCTTCGTAATTCCGCTGCAGGTCACCGAGTGCGCGGCGAATGCGAGCGATCAGGTTCAACTGTTCGGGCTGGCCTTCGAGATCGAGTTCCAGCAGGTCCAAGCATCCTCGCGCACGCTGCAATGCATTGCGACTCTCGTGCGCAAGTCCTGTCACCATTTGTCCGATCGCCGCCAATCGCTCGGATTGAACAAGGCGTCGCTCGGCATCCTGAAGTTCGGTCACATCGGTGACCAACCATACTTCGTGATGGTCATATCGATGCGCGGCGATGTTCAATTCTCGACGCACCCCATCCTTGCGAACAACCGGCAGCAAACAGGCATCCTTAAAATCAGCTGCTTGCATCATGCGGTACTTCTGCAAGCACTCGTCGAAGCGATCTGCACAGAGGACTCGAAACCAGTCATGGACCGTGCCAATTTCATTGGCCGCGTAACCGGTCAGTCGCTCGACGGCGCGGTTGATGAAGAGGTCATCGTGATCGACGAACACTGCACCGGCCGGCAGGTTCTCGACCAGGAATCGCATGCGACTTTCACTTTCGCGCAGCTCCTGTCGGACACGGTACAATTCCGCGAGCGAGGCGAGTCGCGAGCGTAGCGTTTCCGGTTCGACCGGCTTGATCAAGTAATCGTCGACGCCCTGACGAATCGCCGCCAGCGTGCTGTCCATGTCGGCGTGACCGGTCACGATCAAAATGGCCGAATGAGGCGTGAGTTTGCGCACCTGATCGATCAGTTTTCCTGCATCACCATCAGGTAACTTGCGATCGAGCAGGATGGCAAAGAACTGATCGAGACCCTCGCGGCCCAGCATTTCGCGACCACTGCCGGCGACTTCAACGGAATAGCCGTCGAGCATCAAGACGCGGCGCACACTGCGCCGCATCGCCTCGTCATCGTCAACGATCAGGACAGACAGTCTCGAACGTGGGTTCAAAGTCGCATCGTTCATTATCGATTGACCTGCTCCATCAGTTTATCGATGTCGATCGGCTTGCTCAGGAAGATCACCTTCCCCTGAATCTGACGTGCAACGTCACTCGTCAGCCAATCCGACTGGCCTGTGATCAGTATGAAGGGTGAAGTTTCCCCAGTACCTTGCGTTTCTTTCAATAACTCATAACCGAATCCATCCTGAAGAAAGACGTCTGCGACGACGACGCGACTGGGACGCTGCCGCAGAGCTCGCGTCGCCTCTCGGAGCGAGGAAACGGTTTCCACACGGACGCCGTTCGCCTCGATCGCTCGGGCGATCGATTTCAACAACGCCGGATCGTCATCCGCAATCAACACCGGCGCCGTGTTCAACGAAGCGTCAACGAGTTTCATGAGGTGGGAAGGATCAAGCGGTTTGCCCAGCACCCGGATGGCACCATGTTCTTCCGCTTCTTTGCTCTCGTCGCAGCTCGAATAGGCCGTCATGAAGATGGCAGCCAACGAGGGAAACTCCGCACGAAGTCGTTGAAACGTTTCGATCCCATCGATCCCCGGCATCCGTATGTCGATCAAGACCAGGTCGGGACGAAACTCTCTTGCCACGTCGATCGCATCCAAACCGTTGCTGGCCACGGCTACCTGATGTCCGAATGAGCGCAAGATCCTCGTAAGGGATGCCCGAATTCCATCGTCATCGTCAACTACTAAGATTCGCTTTTCGTTTTCAGTCGTACCGCACATCTGCGAGCTCTATGGTGTCGGAGTCGAAACTGCTAGAGGCAGTGTCAGTCGAAAGCAGGCCCCGGGTCGTTCAATGTTGTTGTGGGCAGTCAAGGTTCCTCCGTTGCGTTCGGCGTATTGCCGTGAGACAGCCAAACCGAGGCCAATTCCCTTCGGCTTCGTCGTAAACAAAGGCTCAAAAACTCGTTCCAGGTTCTCGCGATCAATGCCCGGTCCATTGTCGGCGATCTCGACCGTCAACATGTTTCCCCGGACGGATGTTCGAATTTCGATGCGTCCCTTTGCTCCAGCTGCCTGCGCCGCGTTCCGAAGGAGGTTGATCAGAATTCGTTCAATCTGTTCTGCATCAACACGGACCCGCGAGCTCTCATCTTCGACGTTTCGAATCAGCATGATAGTCGAGGCGATGCCCGCCGATCGAATGGCTGTGTCGATCATACTGTCGATTCTGGTTTGGCTCGGCTCACTCTGCGGATCACGCGTGAAATCGAGAAGTTCACTGACGATTCGTTCGGCCTTGGTTACTGCCTCATTGATTTCGTCGATGCATTCGATTCCTTCGCTACCAAGCTTATCTAGCCATCATTTTGAGAAAGTAGGCATCGTTGCGGATCACACAAAGTGGTGTGCGGATCTCATGAGCCACGCCACCAGCTAGCTGGCCCATCAATGCAAGTCGCTCGATCGCCTGGCGTTGTTCTCGCTCCTGTTCTGCCCGCCGTCGGTCGGTTGCGTCGAGCACATTGGCCAACACCATGTGACGCTTCTGAACCTCGATCGGGTGAAGGCTGATGTCGACCGGAAACTCCGTTCCATCCCTGCGGCGAGCAAAGAGGTTTCGACCCGCCGCCATGGACCGAGCGAGAGGCTGAGCCATATAGCGCGCTCGATGTGTCTCGTGTGCCCGACGAGACGACTCGGGAATCAAGCATTCAATCGGCTTGTTGATCAGCTCAGCCGGTGGGAACCCAAACTGCTCTCCAGCCGCTCGATTCGCCAAGATTATCCGTCCCTCCTCGTCAACAATCAGCATTCCAGCAGGGGATGCTTCGATGACCGAGTGGAAGAGCTTTTCGTCAGAATAGGGTGACACGAAGTCGTTCATGGGACATGATCCTTCATAGCCGCTGGATTCTAGGCGACAACCGGTCGCCACAACAATCCTCCGGTTGGGCTGGAGGACGAGCAACTGCCGCACCATCGCCGTGTCGAATTGGTAAAATGCCAGAATTTGACACTCGTTCGAACTCAGCGATGCAGCATCGTCTAGCCGGAAGATTCGTAGCGAACAGCCGCAGGGTAAAATCCGCTAAATCGAGCACAGACTCGAGCGGCAGGGCGCGAGCCCTCCGATCTCTGAGCCTTTCGTTGTCAGCTGCGGACCGGACGGCTCGCGTGGTCACGGCAACAAGTTGCACTGTCGATTTATTGGTATCAGCCGCAAGGAAGCGATTCTTCTGGCTTGTCCTTTTTGGCGTGCCGGGAAAGGATAGGAGCTGTGTTTCAATCCGCGACCAACAGCATTCATCGGAATCGCGAAATGTCGAATGAAATGGAGCCTCCGGATCCATCTGCATCCGAAACGCTCAACGACCAAATCAGGACCGCGGTCTGCCAAGGATTGGCGGAACGGGGACACTGTGGATTGGGCGATGTCTCCGTTCATGTTGAAAATGATCGCATCGTACTGACGGGAACCGTGCCTACCTACTTTCTAAAGCAAGTGGCGCAGGAAGCGGCCCGACGCGCCTGCCCAGATCGGCGAGTCTACAATAAGTTGGATGTCCCCCAGCAGGCTTGAGACAGCCTTCTGCCGTCTGCAAGGAATTTGCTCTGTCCGAGCCAGTCTTTCGAGTCCGCGGAATCACGAAGATCTACCCGATGGGTGAGGTCGACGTGCATGCGCTGCGCGGGGTGGACCTGGAGTTGTTTGCTGGTGAGTTCACGGTTCTTCTTGGCCCGAGTGGCAGCGGAAAATCGACGCTGCTAAACATTCTCGGTGGCTTGGACGTTCCCACATCCGGCGAGGTCTTCTATCGAGACATGGAATTGACCCGAGCCAGCCAACGACAACTGACATACTTCCGTCGTGAGCAAGTCGGTTTTGTCTTTCAGTTTTACAATCTGATTCCAAGCTTGACGGCGTTGGAGAACGTCAGCCTGGTCACCGACGTGAGCCCGAATCCAATGAACCCACTGGAAGCGCTCGAGCTCGTCGGCCTGGAGGATCGCAAGAACCACTTTCCGTCACAGTTGTCGGGAGGTCAGCAGCAGCGGGTGGCGATCGCCAGGGCGATCGCAAAACGTCCGGACGTGCTCCTTTGCGATGAGCCGACCGGTGCGCTCGACGCTGCCACGGGGATCACTGTTCTGGAAGCGATCAGTCGAATCAATCTTGAACTCGGCACGACCACCGCTGTGATCACGCACAATGCGACGATCGGTCAAATCGCTGACCGAGTGGTGACGATGCGAGACGGCCGGATCGTCGAGGATGTCCACAATCGCATCAAAGCGCCGCTTGCACGAACTGCGTTGGTGATGATGCGAGCCCTCGACCGAAAACTGCTTCGCGAGCTCGGGCAATCCAAGGCGCAGTCCCTTGCGATCGCCATGGTGATTGCATCGGGTGTTGCCGTCTTCGTGATGTCGATCAACACGCTCGGCTTTCTTCGCGAAACCCGTGACGCCTACTACGACCGTTATCGCTTCGGCCATCTTTTTGCCTCGGTTCGCCGCGCCCCCTTGCGGTCCAGGAAAGGCTGGCAGGGATCTCGGGAGTCGCGGAAGTGGATTGCCGCATCGTTTCCGATGTGACACTGGACGTGCCGGGCCTCGAGGAACCAGCCGTCGGGAGGCTGATCTCGCTGCCGCGTGACGACCAGCCGGGGCTCAACCGTGTCCATTTGCGTCGCGGCCGGAAGCCGGAGTCCGATCGTGCCGGCGAAGTCCTCGTCAGTGATGCGTTCTTCGAAGCGAACTCACTCGCACTTGGCGACCAAATCGAGGCCGTCTTGAACGGTCGGCTTCAAACACTCACGTTGGTGGGCGTTGCATTGTCGCCGGAATACGTGATTCAGATTCGTGGCGGTGATTTGCTGCCCGACGAAAAGAGGTTCGGAATTTTCTGGATGCCGCGCAGACAGATGGAGGCGGCGTTCAACATGGAGGGCGCCTTCAACGATGTCTCGCTGAGACTGCTAAAGGGTGCCAACGAACAAGAGGTGATCGATCGGCTGGACGCCATTCTGAAGCCGTACGGTTCCATCGGAGCGATCGGTCGAGATCATCATATTTCCGCTCGATTTCTTGCCGACGAGATCAAGCAACTGCGTGCAACCGGCCTGGTGGCACCGACCGTATTCCTCGGCGTCGCCGCTTTCCTGTTGAACATCGTGCTCTCGCGACGAATCAGCGCGCATCGATCCATCATCGCCACGCTGAAGGCTTTCGGGTACACGAATCTGGAGATCGGCTGGCACTACATGCTGTCGACCCTGATCGTCGCCACGGCAGGCGCCTTGTCGGGCGTGGTCGGCGGGTTCTGGATGGGGAGCGGATTGGCGACGACTCTACAGCGAGTTCTATCGCTTTCCGTCGTTCGTCTATCGGCCCGATTTTCGTGTGATTCTTGCGGCCGTCGCGATCAGTTTGATCGCAGCGGTCCTCGGTTCCCTCCGCGCGGTTCGCTCTGCGGCGAAACTACCGCCCGCCGAAGCGATGCAACCGGCTGCGCCTCCGCTCTATCGTCGCTCGTGGATGGAGCGATTGGGAATCGACAGATGGATGCCGATGACGGCGTCGAATGGTCTTCCGCGGATTGCAACGGCGGCCGGTCGGAGCTGCCCTCTCCTCAATCGGCATCGCATTCTCAGTCGCCGTGATGGTGATGACGGGATTCTCGTCTGACGCGATCGAGTATTTGATCGACTTTCAGTTTTCTGTCGCGCAGCGCCATGACGTCCAAGTCGTCTTCCGCGAGATCAACGTCCCCGCGCGTTCGGCATGACCTACGCAACCTGCCGGGTGTCTATGAAGTCGAGCCATTTCGTGCGGTAGCCGTGAATCTGCGCAACGGTCACCTGGAATATCGCACGAGCATCCTTGGATTGGACTCGAGTCGCCGGCTCTATCGTCTGCTGAATACCGACGCAAAGCCGATTCGCTTGCCCGCCTCTGGACTCGTCCTGAGTGACAAGCTCGCCGACATGCTACATGTCGTTCCGGGGAACGAGCTAACCGTTGAGGTGCTGGAGGGCGAGGAATTGGTGCGGAAGGTCGAGGTGGCGGGCGTCGCAACCGAGTATTCCGGAACGAACGCCTACATGGACCGTCACCAGCTGAATCGATTGATGAAAGAAACGGATGTCTTGTCGGGAGCGTTTCTGGCTGTAGATCCGATGCAGCGTCCTGAGCTGTACCTGCAGCTCAAACAAACACCTCAGGTCGCATCGGTATCGATCAAGTCGGCAATGATCCAGCAGTTTCGCGATACGATTGCTGCGAATCAACTGACGATGCAATCGTTTACAGTCTTCTTTGCCGCCGTGATCGCCGTCGGCGTGGTGTACAATACGGCCCGCATCTCCCTGGACGAGCGGAGCCGTGAATTGGCAACACTACGAGTGATCGGGTTCACACGCGGGGAAGTGTCTGCGATTCTATTGGGCGAGTTGGGTATCCTGACCCTGGTGGCAATTCCAATTGGTTGTTGCATTGGCTTTGGTTTTTGTGCTGCGATGGTGATTGGTTTCGAATCGGAGCTTTATCGCATTCCGCTGGTGATTCATCCCGCAAGCTATGCTCGAGCGGCAATCGTCACCATCATTGCGGCGGTGGCCAGCGGGCTGTTGGTACGAAACCGTCTGGACCACCTCAATCTGGTGGATGTGCTCAAGAGTCGCGAGTGATTCGCAACTTGGATCTGGCTGGGGAATGAGGAGAGACTCCGATTCGCTACAAGATTGTCCGCGTGCTCGTTTGGAGCATCGTGCTTGCCCTGGTTGGCCTCGTCGCGTTTCTCGCTCTGCGGCCTCGACCGGTCCTCGTTGATGTCGCGGTGGTGCAACGTGGTCCGATGCAGGTGGACGTCGAGGAAGATGGGCAGACGCGCATTCGCGAACGCTATATCGTTTCGACGCCGCTTACCGGCCGGCTGTTGCGTGTGACTTTCGACGTTGGAGACCGAGTCGTCGCGGATCAAACGGTCCTGGCGACGATGGAGGCGACCGATCCGACGCTGCTGGATCCTCGCGCGTGTGGCTCAAGCGAAAAGCCGCGTGGGCGCCGCCGAACGCAAATTGCAGTCTGCCAAGGCGGACCTGTCTCGGATCGAATCCATGCTGCAGTTCGCCGAAAAGGAAATGGGTCGCGTTCGTCAATTGGTCGCCAGGAATGCCGCGTCCGACCGCGAATTCTCAGAGCGTGAGCTTGAGTTTCGCCAACGAACCGAAGAGGTGCGGTCGGCTGGCTTTGCCGTCGACATCGCAGAGTATGAGCTGGAACTGGAACGCGCCGCGCTGCTGCTTACCGATCCCGATCAACGCGATGATCGGTGAGATGGAACTGCTGATCAAGGCCCCGATCGATGGACGTATTCTGAGAATCTACCAAGAAAGCACGGCGGTGCTGGAAGCTGGCTCGCCACTGATGGAGATTGGTGATCCAACCGATCTGGAAGTCGTTGCAGACGTACTTTCACGAGACGCAGTCCAAATCTCCCCAGGCAATCAAGTTCGACTGAACCATTGGGGTGGGGACGCACCTTTGGCAGGTCGAGTCCGTCTTGTCGAACCCTCCGGTTTCACCAAGCTGTCTGCCTTGGGGGTCGAAGAGCAACGTGTGAATGTGATCATCGACCTGATCGATCCGCCGGAAAAACGAGAGCAGCTCGGAGATGGCTTCCGCGTCGATTGTGAAGTCATCGTCTGGGAGGCCGACGACGTGCTGCAGGTCCCGACCAGTGCGCTGTTTCCGCATGGATGACGCGTGGCGCGTCTTCGTCGTCGACGGCTCGGCCGCGCGATTAACGCCGGTAGAGGTGGGCAAGAACAACGGTCGCTTCGCTCAAGTGGTTGCCGGTATCCGTGAAGGCGATCGAGTGATCACTCATCCCGGCGATTCCATTGAAGACGGCGTGGTGGTCGAGCAGCGCTGACTTCTGTTCCTGAACCACCGTTGCCTCCATTCCAAGGAGCCAATCGCGTCGCTAAGCTATTCGAACAAGTTCATTTCCATCCATGGTGCTTCGGTGAGCCAAGTGAAAATCCTATCGCGAATTGCTCTGATTGCTGGTCTGACCTGCTCGTTTGCAACGGTGACTCAGGCTCATCCGGGACACGGCGAAGTCGGCCCCACCCACTACATCGCGTCACCGGAGCATATGGGGATGATCCTCGCGATCGGCTTTGGTTGTCTGCTGATGGCTTGGGCGACCGGACGGCTCGCGCGTCGCGGTGCCAAGGCCTAAGAATCGGCTCATGGCTCGGACAGGTTCACCCGACCGATTCCGTTATCCGAGTAGCCGCTGCTTGAGCTTACTCCAGGGCAGCGTGTTGGCGACATCTTCTGCGGTGAGTCCGCCGCGGCGAGCTTGAATGATGCCACAACGCATCACGTCCAGTCCATCGATCGAGTGCGCATCGGTGTTGATGACAATCGGGATCTGCGAGTCGCTTGGCCGCGGCGAGATGCACGTCATTCAAGTCGAGTCGGGCCGGGTTCGCATTCAGCTCAAGCAAGGTCCCGTGTTCCTTTGACGCTTGCATGACTGCCTCCATGTCGACGTCATAGGGGGGCCGTCGATTGATCAGACGGCCCGTTGGATGGGCGATGCAGTCGACATGCTCATTCTCAATCGCCCCGAGGATTCGGTCGGTAATCTGCTCACGGGATTGCTTTTGACCGTAATGGATACTCGCAAGGACCCAGTCTGCATCAGCCAGGCAATCATCGGGCAGATCCATGCCGCCCTTTTCCAAAATGTCGCACTCGATCCCTTTTAGAATTTCCAGCCGGCCAGCGTACTCGTCACGAATCTCATCGATCAGGGCCCACTGTTGGCGGAGTCGCTTCGCATCGAGGCCCATCGCCATGGCGACGCGCTTGCTGTGGTCCGTGATGGCAATGTAGGACAGCCCTCGGGCAATCGCGGCATCTGCCATCTCGCGGATCGTCGCCTCACCGTCGGTTTCGCTCGTATGCATGTGCAAGTCACCGCGGATTTGCGAAAGCTCCACGAGCTGAGGAAGCTGATCAGATTGCGCCCAATCAAACTCCTGACGATCTTCCCGCAGTTCAGGCGGGATCCAAGGCAGACCAATCGAAGCGTAGACCTCCTCCTCGCTTGCGCCCGCCACTCGAACATCATCCTCGACGCGGAACACGCCATACTCGTTGATCTTTAGCCCACGGTCCTTGGCAATTCTTCGCGCGTGAATGTTGTGGGCCTGAGAGCCGGTAAAGTACTGCAGGGCTGCACCGAATTGATCTGCTTCGACGATCCGCAGTCAACCTGGAATGCATTGCGGACGCGAATCGATACCTTCGTGTCTCCACGGGCAATCGTTTGCGTACGATCGGGAAAGGCCTCGAAGTGATTCATCGCGGCGTCACGATCGGATGCCACCACAAGCAGATCCAAGTCGCCGATCGTCTCCCGACCGCGCCGATAACTTCCCGCCCACTGCATCTTCTCGATCGCTTCGCACTGCTTCATGTGCGCTTCGATCGATTGAGCCAGCAGATCCCCTTCGGCCCAGTAGATCCGCTCCGCTGCAGCCTCGGCGATCACGAGTCCGTCCAGGATCGCTTGCTGGGTCTTCGCTCCAAAGCCCTTCAATTTACCGACGCGATTCTCTTGGCACGCCTCACGCAGATCGTCGAGTGTTTGCAGGTTCAACTCCTGCTGCAACTTGGCCGCTTTCTTCGCGCCGAGCCCCGGAATGCGGGCCATTGCGATCAAGACCTCGGGCGTATTCTTTCGCAGCTTGAGCAACTGCGGAAGCTCGCCCGTCGAGACGAGCGTTTGAGTCTTGTCGAGCAGCGTCTTGCCGATCCCGGGAACATCGGCCAAGTCGCGAGTCGGATCGGCCAAGATCGATTCGACAGGCTCGTCCAATTCGCGGATCGCCCGCGCACCATTTCGATAGGCACGTATGCGGAACGGGTTCTCGCCATGGAACTCGAGCAATTCCGCCATCTCGTCAAAGACGTCCGCGATCTCCGCATTGTCCACAGGATTGACCTCGGCCTGAGTGATCAAGATTCAAGATGATCCGAGTTTCTCAGATGAATGCCGAGTTGCGAAGTGCTCGGTCCTTCGTTCTTACGGACGAACTGGTGTCCAGGTCGTATCACGAGGCTTTTGAAGCGGCTGTCGATCAACCGAGACGTTGCGACCGGCTGCTCGAACTCGAAGCCGTGCTGGGCATGCGAGTCGAGACGCTGGTCAAGTCAGATGCATCGTAGGTCCGATTGGAGTGAGGCTGCCCGACCGTCCCATAGTCCTGGACATTCACCGGCATGGTCCGCGGTGCCTGAAACGTATGCCGGCGATAGGGAGCGACGTAATCCGCCGGCGCCTCAATTGGTTCGGCGCTGCGTGAAGTTCTCGTTCTCGAGGATCTGCTGGGTCGTCGTCGCAGGAGCGCTGCCTGTCGTGTCCCCGCGTGGCTCGGAGGACTTTGGACGTATCAGAGCCGTCGAATCCTCCGGGTTCTGCAGTTGCCAATGAGTAGGCGACGACTGACTCGGTGGTTGGATGGTTTGGTTTTGAGGCAACCGCAGGGATTGAACCGCTATTGAGACTCGGTTGCCCGACTGGTGCGAGGTCACCGCTGCCGGATGGCGGAGCAATCGTAGGGGTACCGGTCAGCGGGGCGGTATTGGGAACCATGCCCGGCTGTGTGGGCGAAAAGGAAGGCTGCATGGTTTGCGGTGAAATGGGCGCGGTGGAAGGAATGTTCGTGACCGCACCCATGCCACCTACGGCGCCAACCTGGCCGACTGCACCGAATTGGTCGTAGTTGTTCGGCGAATTGATCGTCGTTGCGCCGTAGCTCGTACGGCGGAGGGACCGCAGCTCGGCTGATTCGTTGGACACGCGGTCGGGCACGCAACGTGGCCCGGTAACGGCAGGTTGTTGGCCGAATTGCAGCGTGTTGTACGGCGTGCGCTGCACCTGCTGGACGTAGGAATCACACGGCTGCTGGACCACCACGGGAGCACCGGTCAAGGCGTCAGCCGAGGTGACGGGTCGATAGTAGGTGATCGGAGCTCGGTAGTAGCTGGTCGAATAACTGGTACCGAACAGCTTGCTGAAACAGCGACTCAGACAACATCCCTTCGACGGTGGTGCGGGTGCATAGATTGGCGCCACCGGTGTCACAGGAATCGCCGTTGCGGGAGCTCCCATAGGCGTTGTCACGGTCATTGGCTGGCCAGGAATCGAACCGTCGTACGCACTCGCGTAAGTCGATGGATAGGTTTCGACGAACGCTGTGGGAGCGGCGTTACCCCGCAATGTTCCGGTGATTGGTGCGCTAAACGACTGATAGGCTGCTTGATACCCGGCGGCCTGGACACCGGGATAAGTTGGGGCCCCGGTATAAACCGAAGGGTTATCAAAATAGGCGGGACGCTGGGCCTGGTAGGTGCCGTTGCTGCTCAGTGGCGCCACCGCGCTCGGGTCGACGTAGGTCAAAGCCGGCGGAGCGTAGCCCGAGACATAGGATGGACCTGCAATCGAATGTCGGCGCGACCCCCGTGCCGTAGAGTCACGTATCCGCTGGGCGCGTATCCAGCGGCATACGTCGGGCTCTGGCCACAAAGACCGTCGGCGTTGGCCGAAACGGAGGTCGCGATGACCAGGAGGCTGGCGAGTATGGATGACCGAGAGTCGCATCCACATTTCCCGTGCTGGAGGATTTCAGAAAGCCTGAAGAACACAGACGCGGAAGTGACCGCGCAGCGTCCGAGGCAAGTGGACGACTCTGCAGCCGTTTGGTCAATCTTTCCTGAATCAAGTTTGTAGGATTGTGAATCTTTTCCGGGGTCAATTGGCCGAAAGTAGTGGTCGCAGCGAATTCTTGCGTCGTCGCCCATCGGCCGATCGATTCGCCCTGCCTCGGTCCCTCCGAACCGGGGAACAGACGACGCGATCCGAGTCGTTCGGCGGGGCCCTCGAGCTGGGCCGGCGGCAGAGCCGCACTGCCGGATCCGACGTGGAGTGGCAACGCCACTGCCAACGTGGCAACAGGGAGGCGACTGAGCCCCACGCGAGACATGCGAGCGATGACAGTAAGTCCATTGTTGGCAATATCTTGCGAGCTGACTTTTCAGGATCGGCACACGGCTTGCTGGGAGGGAGAGGCCATCGGTGGTCACTGCCACCGGTACATCCAAAGCGTTTCACCGGGACGCGTCCTCAGGGATGCGCGTTCCGTTCATTACGAATACTGCCCTTCCCCAATTCCCCAGTTCACCCGGCTTGACCGCCGGCTTCTAGGGATTCATTGACGAAACTACAGGAGATTCACGTCGTGGCAAAGCAAATCGTTTTCGACGACGACGCACGCGGCCCGCTGTTGGCCGGCGTCAGCAAGTTGGCGCGAGCCGTCCGCAGCACTCTAGGTCCGCGTGGTCGAAACGCCGTCTTGGACAAGGGCTGGGGTTCGCCAAAGGTGACCAAGGACGGCGTGACGGTCGCCGAGGATATCGAACTCGATGATCCGTTTGAAAATCTCGGTGCTCAGTTGGTCAAAGAGGCCGCGAGCAAGACCAACGATGTCGCTGGCGACGGCACGACGACCGCCACGATTCTCAGCGAAGCCATTTTTCGCGAGGGCTTGAAGATGGTCGCCACCGGGGCCGACCCGATGGCATTGTCTCGGGGGATCAGCAAAGCCGTCGATGTGGCGGTTGCTCACATCAAGAAGCTGTCCACGCCGATCCACGAGAAGAACAAGGCAGAGATTCGTCAGGTCGCGACGATCGCCGGAAACAATGATCCCGAAATCGGCAACGTGCTTGGCAGACGCCTTCACCAAGGTTGGCAAGAACGGTGTGATCACCGTCGAGGAAGGCCGCTCCAACGAAACGACGGTCGACGTCGTCGAAGGTATGCAATTCGACCGTGGCTTTCTCTCCCCGCACTTCGTCACCAATCAGGATGACGTCAGTGTTGAATTGGAAGATTGTCATATGCTGTTGTTCGAGGAAAAGATCAGCAGCAACAAGAAACTGATTCCGTTGCTGGAAGCGATCAGCAAGGCCAAGAAGCCGCTGCTGATCATCGCCGAAGATGTCGAAGGCGAAGCGCTTGGCGACGCTGGTGGTCAACAAGATGCGAGGCATCATTTCGGCCTGTGCCGTCAAGGCACCGGGCTATGGTGATCGCCGCAAAGCGATTCTGGGTGACATCGCCGTTCTGACTGGCGGCAAAGCGATCTTCAAGGACCTCGGCATCGACCTGGAAAGTGTCAAGCTCTCCGATCTCGGCCGAGCGAAGAAGGTCCGAATCACCAGTGAGGCGACGACGATCGTCGGTGGTGCCGGCAAGAAGGCTGACATTGACGGTCGAGTGGAACAGATTCGCCGCGAGATTGATCAGACCGATAGCGATTACGATCGCGAAAAGCTGCAAGAGCGACTCGCCAAGCTCGCCGGTGGTGTGGCTCAGATCAACGTGGGTGCGGCAACCGAGACGGAAATGAAGGAGCGCAAGGCGCTCATCGATGACGCTCGTGCGGCCACGCAAGCAGCGCTGGAAGAGGGCATCGTTCCTGGCGGTGGAACCGCGCTTCTGCGTTGTCGAGATGCCGTCCTGAAACTGGAAAAGACGATCGAAGGTGACGAGAAGCTTGGCGTTCGAATCATTCGAAACGTGCTCGACAATCCGCTGAAGGCGATCGCCAACAACGCCGGGCTCGATGGAGCGGTGGTGGTCAATCGAGTGCTGCAGATGAAGGGCAAGACCGAGGGCTACGACGCCAACGCCGAAAAGTATTGCGATCTCGTTGCCGCCGGCATCGTCGATCCCGCCAAAGTGGTTCGAGCCTCACTGACCAATGCGGCGAGCGTTGCGTCGCTGCTGCTTGACCACTGAGTCGTTGGTCGCGGAAATCCCGGTCGGAGGAAGAGGCTGATGGTGGCGACCATCATCATGACCACGGCATGGGCGGTGGCATGGACATGGGAGGCATGGGTGGTATGGGAGGCATGGGCGGCATGATGTAATGCCGCAATCCTTTTCAGAAAGCTCATTCGAAGATTCAAAGATCCATCCAACATTCATTTTCAATAGAAGTAACAAATCATGGCAAAACTGAATTTGCGTCCCCTTGATGATCGTGTCGTTGTTCAACCGAGTGAAGCCGAGGAAACCACCGCCGGCGGGATCGTGCTCCCCGACTCTGCGAAGGAAAAACCGCAGCGTGGAACGATCGTGGCTGTCGGCCCGGGCAAGCTGCTCGATAGCGGTAGCCGCGGCGAGATGAGCGTCGCGGTTGGCGACACGGTGATCTACGGAAAGTACGGCGGAAGTGACATCGAAGTGAATGGCCAGGAAATGAAGATCCTTCGAGAAAGTGACATTCTCGCAAAGGTCCTCTAGGGCTGAGAAGGTTTTTTCGGCACATCCATAGCAAACAAAACTCTTAGAGGATAAGTCTCGTGGCAAAACAACTTCTTTTTGAAGATCACGCCCGATCGCGAATGATGGCGGGCGTCAACAAATTGGCCGATGCAGTCGCGGTCACGATGGGGCCAACTGGTCGCAATGTGATCATCGACAAATCGTTTGGTGGCCCCACGGTCACCAAAGACGGGGTCACCGTTGCCAAGGAAATCGAACTGGAAGATCGGTTCGAAAACATGGGAGCCAAGCTCGTCATCGAGGTCGCTCAGAAGACCAGCGATCTGGCAGGCGATGGCACGACGACCGCGACGGTGTTGGCACGAGCCATTTTCAAGGAAGGGCTTCGCAACATTGTCGCCGGCAGCAATCCGACGGCGATTCGACGTGGAATCGACAAGGCCGTTGCTGCGGCAAGCGAGTGCCTGGTGCAAATGGGCCGACCGGTCAAGGACAAGCAAGAAGTGGCGCACGTCGGCGCGATCTCTGCCAACAATGACGCCTCGATCGGCAATCTATTGGCGGACGCCCTGGAGCGGGTTGGCAAGGACGGCGTGATCACGGTCGAGGAAGGCAAGAGCCGAGGCACCGAAGTCGAGTATGTCGACGGCATGCAGTTCGACAAGGGCTACATTTCGCCCTACTTCATTACCGACCCGAGCACGATGGAAGCGAACCTTGAGAACGCTTTGGTGCTGCTGTACGAGAAGAAGATCAGCAACATTCGGGATCTCGTTCCGCTCTTGGAGAAGACGGCTCAATCGGGCCAGCCCTTGCTGATCATTTCCGAAGACGTGGATGCCGAAGCATTGACGCTGCTGGTGGTCAACAAGCTACGAGGCACGCTCAATGTCTGTGCAGTCAAGGCACCCGGATTCGGCGACCGCCGAAAAGCGATGCTCGGTGACATCGCCACCCTGACCGGCGGCACGCTGATCAGCGAAGACCTGGGTATCCAGCTTGAGAACGTGACGCTCGAGCAACTCGGTCGCGCGAAGAAGGTAACCGTCGACAAGAGCAACACGACCATCGTCGAAGGCAGCGGCAAGCGAGCTGACATCGACAAGCGGGTTGCCCAGATTCGTGCCCAGATCGAACAGACCGATAGCGAGTACGACAAGGAGAAGTTTCAGGAGCGCCTCGCCAAGCTGGCCGGTGGTGTTGCTGTGATCAGCGTCGGCGCCGAAACCGAAGCCGAGATGAAGCAAACCAAGGCACGACTCGAAGACGCGCTGCACGCCACGCGGGCGGCCGTCGAGGAAGGCATTCTGCCTGGAGGCGGCGTGGCCCTGGTCCGATGTCGCGAAGCAGTCGAATCGATCAAGTCATCGCCGTTGAAAGATCGCGATGGAACGACAATCGTTGCTGCTGCCAAAGGTGACGAACGAATTGGTGTTGACATCGTGCTCGCTGCTTTGGATTCTCCGATGCGGCAGATCGCCGACAACGGCGGAATCGATGGCAGCGTGGTGGTGGACGAAGTTCGCCAGAAAGGCGTTAACATTGGCTACAACGCCAACACTGGCGAGTATGTCGACATGTTCAAGGCCGGCGTCATCGACCCGGTCAAAGTCGTTCGAACTGCTCTGGCGAACGCCGGAAGCATTGCAGGACTATTGTTGACAACCGAAGCCTTGGTAACCAACTTTGACGCCGAAGATAAAGAGCGTCGTCAAGTTGAAGGTGTGGTTTCCTAACCCACTTCGGGAACAGGCAAGACAGCTCGGAGCATCGGCAACAGCGGGGTTCCGAGCTTGGAATGATCTAAAAATCACAGCGGGTCGCGTGCCGACTGATTCGGGCATGCGGCCCGTTTGACTTAAATTTCGCACCGCATCACAACTTCGCGAAACGGTGCTGAGTACAAGGCGAACAATGATGGCCGAAAAAATCTGCTACTACGAAGTGCTCCAGGTTCAACGGACCGCTTCGAAAGTGGAGATCGATCGTGCCTATCGAAAGCTGGCGATCAAGTACCATCCCGATAGCAACCGAGACGATGAATCGGCGGTCGAAAAGTTCAAGGAAGCAACTGAGGCTTACGAAGTCCTAAGCGATTCTGAGAAACGTGAGCGTTACGACCGCTTCGGCCATGCTGGCGTCAACGGTGTCCATCAATTCAACGATGTCGAAGACATCTTCGAGGCCTTTGGTGATCTGTTTGGCGGCGGAATGTTCGGCGACTTGTTCGGAGGTCGCGGTGGCGGTGGTCGCAGGCGTCGCGTCCGCCGCGGTGCCGATATCCGTTGCAACGTGACACTCACGTTGGAAGAGGCCGCTCGAGGCGTCGACAAAGACATCTCGTTTCGTCGCCGTGTTCGCTGTGACACCTGCTCGGGAAGTGGAGCAGCTCCGGGCAGCCAGCCGGTCACCTGCAACACCTGCGGCGGACGAGGCCAGGTGATTCAGTCGGCTGGGATCCTACGAGTGCAGACGGCTTGCCCGAACTGTTCCGGTACGGGTCAGCAGATCAGCAACCCTTGTAGCGATTGTCGTGGTTCAGGCCTGCGTAACCAAAAGGCAGAATTGACCGTCACGATCCCAGCCGGAGTCGATGACGGGATGCGTGTTCGCGTCCAGGGTGAGGGTGAAGCAAGTCCCGACAACGGTCCCGTCGGCGATTGCTATGTCTTCATCACGGTGCTTCCTCATGATTTGTTCAAACGTGACGGTTCGCATCTGATCCTTCAATTGCCAATCTCCTACAGCCAGGCTGCGTTGGGTGCGGAAATCGACGTCCCAACGCTCAATGGGCCGCATTCGCTACGGATCGATCGGGGAACCCAGAATGGAGAAGTGTTCACGCTCAAAGGACAGGGAGTCGTTGATCCGCGGGCTGGCCGAACCGGTGATCTGCTGGTCCAGGTCTTCATTGAGGTGCCTAAAAAAGTCAGCCCCGAACAGGAGCGTTTGTTACGAGAATTGGCAGACGTCGAGCATGAGTCCGTCCTGCCTCACCGAAAGACGTTCTTGGAAAAATTGCGCAATTTTTTTGATCCTGATACACAGCCGCAAGAATCGTAAGTGGTTTGATGAGCAAAGAAACAAAAAGAGAATTCCAGCCCGATGATTCGCCGGAAGCTCAAGAGTCCTCCGCGAACGATGCTCCAGAAATCATGGAAACGCGTGATGAAGAGATGGAGCGTTTGCGTGCCACGGCCGAGCAGGCAGAGAAACGAGTGTTGATGGCGCAGGCCGAGGCGGAGAATTTCCGCAAACGGATGAGGCGTGACGTTGAGGAACAGTTGCGTTTCGCTTCGCTGCCTTTGGTCAGCGATATTCTCGGGGTTCGGGACAACCTGCTTCGCGCATTGGCTGCCGCAGAGAATGCCCCCGATTCCGCCGGCCTTCAAGAAGGGGTTGCAATGGTCGCCAAGCAGCTAGACGACGCATTAGCAAAATACTCGATCGAAGAGATTCCTGCGTTGGGCGAGGTCTTTGACCCGAATTCGCACGAAGCCATTTCGCAGATGCCCAGCGAAGAGCATCCGTCGGGCACCGTCATGCATGTTGCTCAGAGTGGTTTTCGCATGCACGACCGCGTGATCCGTCCGAGCCAGGTCGTGGTCAGCAGTGGTCCTGCGGGAGCATAAGCCCCGCGATGCATTCCGACGCACCGGCTTTCGTAACGCGGCTGCCCCTCACTCCACGACGTATCGCAAGATCGCGTAGTAATGACAGGCTGCTGCGATGATCACACAGAGATGCCAGGCCGCGTGCAGATAGGGATATTTTCGGTCGTTCATCAAGAACAACACACCGATCGTATAGAGCACGCCGCCGAGCAAACATCCATCGGACAAGCTCAGCAGGAACCTGCGAAGCCAGTGGAATCGCGGGTAACCACCCCAGCAAGAGATAGGTGTACGTGCCAATCGAGTTGATTCGATAGCGAAAAGCAACCTTCTTCAGGAAGCCCATCCAGGCAGCAATCCAGATCGCCCACAACAAGGGATTTCGATGTGATTCGCTCGCAAACCTGAAAAATGATCGGCGTGTAGGTCCCCGAGATCATCATGTAGATCATCGCCTGATCGTAGGAACGCATCGTATTGAGCAGGGGTTGCCGCCTGACCACATGGGACATGGTAGAAAAAAAGAATGTCCCGAAGACCGATGCCGAATAGGCAACGCAAGCTGTGGCAAGCCCCGGTTCCTTTGGCAACGCTGCCATCACCAAGTAAACGCCTAGCACAACCGAGCCCAAGGCACCGATACCGTGCGTTAGCGCATTGGCCCATTCCTGGTCCGGCTGTACAGGAGCCTCGTGAATGACAACCTGCGTCTCGGCGCCACCAGACGGAGCGGCGAGCGTGTTTTTCTCCCCAGAGGGCTTTTCGATCGTCGTCATTCCAGCCAGCCTTGTTGCTTCATCCATGACTCACACAAGCTTGGCCAAGCGTCGGTCGGCTGGCCAGCCTGTCGACCACCAAATCCATGTCCACCCGAGGAAAAAACGTGCAGGGACGAAGCAACGCCGTTGCGTTTGAGCTCACTGAATAGAGTGACACTGCTCATGCAAGTGACGCGGTCATCAAAAGCGTGGGCGAAAAACATCGGTGGCGTCTTTTCTGTGACCTTCAATTCGTCGATCAGCTGAGACTCGTTCTCCGATTTCACCAGCCACGCGGGATAGATCAGCACTGCGAAGTCAGCCGAGCACATGGCCTGGTCGTGCTCGTCGATCCCATCGTAATAGCGTTTCGACGCCATCGCGGTGCGAGCGGCCGCATTGCCGCCGGCGGAAAAGCCAAGGACGCCGATACGTTTCGGAGCGAGTCCCTCAATCGCGCCACTGCGCACCAGACTCAAACTGCGTTGGATATCTTGAACGGGAGCGAGCCACTTGCTTTCGCTTCCGCTCGTCGGCACGCGATATTTGACGACGACGGCCGTGACCCCAATGCTTTGCAGCCACTCCGCGATCTCCGTTCCTTCCAGGTCCCACGCTAAAATGTTGTAGCCACCACCCGGGCAGATCAAGACGGCAGTATCGCCGCTCGAACCCGGTGCACGATAGACGTGAAGCTCCGGATGGGAAACGAAGCCGAACCGAACCACTCGCTTCCCTGCGACCGTACGGCCATCGGGGCCGGTCGTGTCGCGTTCCGGTTGATCGGGAGCATTCCACTCAGGAGGTGATTGAGGCCAAATCGAGATCACCGCGTCAGGCTTCCCCTCGGCGAAAGCCTGCGCGTTCAGTAAAGCGACCAGGAAAATGATGGCAATCCGTCGGTTCATCGTAGGCCTGTTGGATTCGTCGAGAGCGCTACAAGGATCGGTGGCACTGGGGTGTCATTCTCTTCCTTCCCTCCTGGTTGTGGCAACCCGGAGTGCGTGGATGCGGTATCTTGACGGAAAATCACCGAGTAATTGTGATCATCTCGTGTCTTAGGGGCAGACGATGAGTGATGTCACGACGGTTTGGCGTCGCCGATTGGCACGTTTGAAGGAGATCTGCGGAGCGGCACAGGTCAGCGGGCCGGGCCTTGAATCGGACACTCCTTTTGTCGCGGTCACGAGCAGCCGCCTGGGTAGCGACGCTCGCCTACATCGACACGTTTGTCAATTTCTCTGTCGATCGCTGATCGACTGCCAGCGGCGCGGCAGCGAGCTGCTGGTTGCCTCGGGGTCGGCAATCGAACCTTGGGCTGAACGGGCGGCTGAGTTGTTTGCCGTGCCTTGCCGAAAACTTGTTGTCTCATCGCCTCAACAGGCGGCTCACCTCATCGTCAGTAGCCGTGATTCCACACCGATCTCCGTCGATGCTGCCCTGATCGCCCTGGCCGATCGAGTCGACGCCGTGTACGCACGCCGAGGAGGGCTGATCGCAACGTGTCTTCGGCAACGGTTGAAAACGGATTTCGAAGCATCCGTTCGTGTCGCGTTGACACTGACAAGCACATGCGCGGCCCGCGAATTGATTTGCGAAGGGGCCGTCGGCTGGCTGAACGTTGGAGTTACCGGGCGCAGAGGCGGTGCGATCGGATTCGCTGGCGTCAAACAAGAGAGTCGTGGTTGACGATCGTCCCGAAAATCGCTGGGGTCACAGCGAAGCGCAATGGCTGATTCATTGCACGCGAGGCCGAGTCGGACGATGGCCTGATGAGACCGAACGACAATATCGTGATTCGATGCTGCTCGGTACCGCCTCAAGTGCCCAGCGGGGTCCACTCGATGCACTCACTCGCATCGTGCGATCTGGCCGAATCGTGGCGGGCGCCAGGGCATCCAACCATGGCTATCCCGTCGTCTGCTTCTCCGCGTTATCGCTGCAGCGTCTTCTTGAAAGCCGCTGCTTTCGGCCTCACTTGGGACGCTGGGACTACGAGCCTTATGGCGTGGCAATCCGGACCTCGTCGGCCCAGAAACAAGGTGTCCAGCCAGTGATTTACGGGAAGAAGAGCGACCGGGCCAGACTGCCGGAAGAGGATCAATTCCGCTTTCATCCGCAGGGAACAACCTACGATTGGGGCCGGGAACGGGAGTGGAGAAGTCGGCGTAGCATTGATCTCGGGTCGATCGATCGCGAGGATGTCCGAGTCTTTGCCCTCGACACCGTGGCAGCACGTTCGTCGTTAAGCGATTGTCCCTGGCAAGTTTCCTTCCTTTCCGCTGTCGATCGGGACGCTTGATCGGTCTGACAAAATCGGGAAAGGGGCTATAATTCTTGCTGATTTGCCTCGCCCCAGGATACGTTGAAGAAGGTCTTGTCTCTTGAGCACCGACAATCTGGTCACCGTTTCGGCTGATCCCACCGCGGTTCACCCACTGGCTCCCTACAAGTCTCTGGATCGCGCCGAGTTGAACGCTCGAATCGAGAAGGTTCGCAATCAGCTGGGCGATTCCCTTTTGATTCTCGGCCATCACTATCAGCAGGATGAGGTGATCGAGCATGCCGATCTGCGAGGCGACAGCTACCAATTGAGCCAGATGGCCGCCGCTAGTGAAACCTGCAAAACGATTGTTTTTTGCGGCGTCCACTTCATGGCAGAGACCGCCGACATTCTTGCGAATCGCCCCGAGAAACTCCGTGAGCGAAACGATCGCCGCGTGACGGTGATTCTTCCCGACATGGCGGCTGGTTGTTCGATGGCCGACATGGCCGCCATCGCCCAAGTCGAAGCCGCCTGGCAAGACATGTCGGACGTCATCGATACCGAAAAAGTCATTCCGGTGACCTACATCAACAGCGCCGCAAGCTTGAAAGCGTTTTGTGGGAAGCATGGCGGGATCGTGTGCACGAGCAGCAACGCGCGCGCGGTAATCCAGTGGGCATTTGAGCGCGGCGAGCGAGTCTTTTTCTTTCCCGACCAACACCTCGGGCGAAACACGGCGCTGACCATGGGAATGGAAGAATCGCAAATGCCGGTCTGGGATCCTTATGCCTTGGAGCTTGGTGGCAACTCGGATCAGGCGATCGAGCAGAGCCGGGTGATCCTTTGGAAGGGTCACTGCAGCGTCCATCAGATGTTTCGCGCTGAGCACGTCGCAGGGTTTCGTCAACGTGATCCCGACATCAAGATCCTGGTCCACCCGGAATGTCCCCGTGAAGTCAACGATCTGGCGGATGTTTCGGGCAGCACTGGAAAGATCATCAAGACAGTGGAGGCGAGTCCGCCGGGGACGAAGTGGGCGATTGGCACGGAACTCCATCTTGTCAATCGACTCAAGGCAGAGCATCCCGAGCAGGAGATTCATTTTCTCAGCCCGGTGATCTGCATGTGCGCCACCATGTATCGCATCGACTTGCCCCATCTCTGCTGGACCCTCGAAAACCTGAGAGACGGGGCGATCGTCAATCAGATCGAGGTGGATGAAGAAACCAGCAAATGGAGCCTGATCGCGCTCGAGCGTATGTTAGCCGTGACCTAGCATGCTGACCCTTCGTTGCATGATCCTGTCCGACCGATTCCTGATCACCCGTCAGGCTTCGCGAATTGAATGCTCGAGTGATCAAGCTTATCGGTTTATTGGTCGCATCATGGGTCGTGATGATCACGACTCATGAAATCGGACATCTATTGGGCGGTTGGCTGAGTGGGGCCACCCTGATTGATTTCGATCTTGCGCCTTGGCGACTGCCGTATCAGTCTCCACCAGCCTGATCCGCATCCGCTCGTCACCCTATGGGCCGGACCGCTCGTGGGAACTGTCTTTCCTTTCCTGGTTGCTTGCGTTGTGCGGCGGCAATGGGCGTGGTTCATCGCTGATTTTTGTCTACTTGCCAACGGCAGCTACTTGGCGGCGGCATGGATCTCGGCTGATCCGCAACTGGATACACCACGACTCTTGGCCGCCGGGTCGCAACCCTTCGTCATTGCGATCTTCTGCTTGTTCACCATTGCCGTTGGCTATTATCGGTTTCGACGTGACTGTGCAGACTGTTTGCGGCCGCTGATCGCGGGATCCCCTCCGCAAGACCGCGACGAGCAGGGAGCGCGAGCAAGATCGTAGAGCCAGCCTTCTCTCGTCAGCCGTTTCCCTGGCTGGAGTCCCTTGCGAGCTACGAGGCGTCCGCACTCAAAAAACTTTCCTGAGATTGCAATCCCAACGGATCGGAAGATCGTCTTCCCTTCTAGTTGGCCTCCCCATCCGCGTGCAAGCGTTGCGCCAGGAGGTAACGGTCCTGCGTGCGGTGTTTGGGCGAAAGATGGCAAGTCCCACTGACCTAGTCTCTGATCGTTTTGGATGGGCAACCACTGCATCGGCCGTTCGCTTGACGATCATCGGGTTGACCGCATCATGGATCCCTTTGTCGTTCGTCGGAGCGCCCTATCCAGAGGAACTCGTGCTGCAACACGTTCCAACGGTGCTGGCGGTCTTTGCCTTGACGGCATTGACGCTGCGGATCTCGGTTTCTCCGCTTGCCTTCACCTGCATGGTCGCGTTTTTGTGGATCCATGCCCTGGGAGCACGCTGGATCTACTCCTTTGTGCCGTACGACGATTGGGCAAAGTCACTGACTGGCAGCACCCTTTCGGAACCATTTGGATGGCAACGAAACCATTACGATCGATTTGTGCATTTCGGATCGGGGATACTCGGTGTCCCGGTGGCATCCGAAATGCTTCAGCGAGTTGCCGGAATGAGACCGAAGAGCGCAGCTGTCTTGGCAATTTCTGTAGTGGTTTCACTTGGTGCGGCCTACGAGATCCTCGAGTGGCAGATCGCCGTATTCCTATCTCCGGCGCAAGCGGAGGCCTACAACGGCCAGCAGGGCGACATCTGGGATCCCCAAAAGGACTTGGCGTTGGCGGCTTTCGGAGCCACTCTCGCTGCGTGCTGTTTCCATCGCTGGGAGCCTCCTGGTAACGTGACGGGGGTATCGAGTGTTTGCAATCATGTTCGTTCACGTGAGAGCCAAATTTGCTAGGCTCATGTATCGAAGGTGACCAACCGTAGCAGTCATCCGAATCGCAGTCATCCGAATCGCAGTCATCCGAATCGCAGTCATCCGAATCGCAGTTATCCGAATCGCAGTCATCGCGTTGGACCTAAAATGAAATCGATCATTGTCCGCCCTTACCAAGTCTTCTTGATGGCCGCGTTCGTGGTTACCTGGACGCCAGAGGTTTTGAGCGAATGGCCAGACATCACGTCCGTTCCAACTGACTTGACGCCCCCTTCGATGCAAGTGGCTCAGCCTGCGCCGGGACAACGAGTCCGAATGACGCTAGCGGAATATCGTGAAAGCGATGTGTACCACAGTCTCTATCTTCCAGCCGAATGGACACCGGACGGACGATACCCAGTCATTGTCGAGTATGCAGGGAATGGCCCATTTCGCAATGCGATCGGCGATACATGCAGCGGGAAGGTGGAAGACTGCAATCTCGGTTATGGAATCGGAGGTGGTCGCGACTTCATATGGTTGTGTCTTCCCTACATCAGCGAAGATCATACGCACAATCAACTTCAGTGGTGGGGTGATGTGGAGGCGACCGTTGACTACTGCAAGCAGGCCGTATCGCTCGTGTGCCAAGACTACGGTGGTGACCGCGGCAAAGTGATTCTGGCGGGGTTTTCACGCGGCTCGATCGCCTGCAATTACATCGGGCTTCACGATGATGAGATCGCAAGTCTTTGGTTAGCGTTTGTGTGCCATAGTCACTACGACGGGGTGCGAAGCTGGAACTATCCTGGCAGCGACAGGCCTTCCGCAGCCGTTCGCCTGAAGCGCCTTCGAGGTCGTCCCCAGTTCATCAGTCACGAGCAATCGGTCGATGCGACGAAGACGTATCTTGAACAAGTGTGTCCGGATGGAAATTTTCTTTTTCAGCCGATCGGCTTTCGCAACCACACCGACCAATGGGTCTTGCGTGACATTCCTCCTCGCCAGGTCCTTCGTGATTGGATCGCAAGGGTTCTTCAGGACGCCAAATTGGGTGCGGGCAACCGCTGACTCGGTCGTGTCAGGTTCGCTGTCGGCCGGGCGCAAGCAGCCTTTCGGTCAAGCACCATAGGTCGGCATTTCCGAGGCGGATACCGACATCTTTGCTGCGTTTCGACTGAGCCTGGGAGGGTCTCGGCTACGGCAACTGATCCAGATCCAGTCGATACAGCACCTGGTTGTAGTCGTGTCGAGGCGTCGGATCTTTGCTCGCGGAGAATGTATGCGTGTACGTTGCTTCGAACAAGAGAATCGGCGAGTCAGGCTCCGCGAACTCCCGATGCAACTGCGGATTGTAAAACGTGTACTGGTGATGGGTGACCACCTTGATCGCCCCGCCCCAGGGACCGCTCGGATCGTCTGCCTCGGCGTACCACAGTTCGCCGAGCGCTGACGGCTTGCCGAAGCTTTCGGTAAAGATGCAAACCCACTTGCTTCGGTAAGGACTCCAAGCGATCGCGCCACGATGCGGCTTGATTGAGGAATCAGCATCAGCAGTGGGGACAGATTCTTGCGGCTCGAGCACCTCCCAGCTATCTGGATTGGACCATGCTTCGAATGTCGCTCGGCAGCGTAACGCAGGAAAGGGGTCGCCAAACAGTGCCCAGCGGTCCCCGTTTTCATCAACCGTGAAGACCGCATGTCCCGTCGGTGCGGGCATGGGCCGACTTGCGTTTTCAGAACGAGTCCAGAGCACTCGATAGGGTTCGAAACTTGATTCAACCTCATTCCAAACGCAGAGCCCACGTTCGTATTCGCTGAGCGGCGGCTTGATCTTGGAATAAGTCGCGACCAGGTGACTCTTCCCTTCTTCGTCTGGGAGACTGGCGAATCCGGATAGCCAAGTCGGGCCTGGCCCCGGCATTTTTGCGATATTTCGAGGGACCTCGTCCGCATCAACGAAGTAATCGTAACGCAGACGAATCGGCGGCTGAAACGATTCAAGCGGTCGAAGCGCCGTGGTCGCGCCAATCATGTGAAAGCGGCCGAGTGGGTAGCCGGGAAGGATGGTGTCACCCCAGCCCCAAAACAGCTTTCCATCATGCACAACATTTTGAACGCTGTCGCAGCCAAGAATCCCCTGCTCGGTCCACTCGGATTCCTTCCCAAGTTTCTGGCTTTCCGCGAACAGTCCGCCGCCGGTGATGCGGCCGAGTCTCTTTGCCGGAAGTTCGCGGTTGACTTCAATCGTGACCGATTCGCCAGGCCGAGGAACGACGCGAATGCCGACGTACCCGAAACCGTCTTTCGGGACCGAATACCCATGCCCCTGCAGATGCAACCAGGTGCGCACATGCATCAACTCCGGTAGATCAAATGCGATCAGACCAGCATTGTCCGATACGAACCGCACGTTGTGCGTGGTCCTCAACTCCACGCCTGGCACCGGCCATTGGTTCTCACGATCAACAATTTGAATTTGGAAAGGCTCCGACGCGACACAGTAGACGGTCAACCCAGAGCCGCCAATCGACAAAGCGAACAACAAGGCCACGGTGCGCAGCGAGCTTAGCACCTGGTTCGCAGCCGGTGTCGGCCCATCGGAGTCTGGCACGGCTTGGTCGTTCAGGTAGCCTGGCATGGGGGAGTCTGCTCGCTTCGAAATCATCAATCGGAAACCACCCGCCCAGCATTGCTGATGGGGCCCGCAGGAGTATCCAACTGATTCCATTTTATGGCATCGACGTGTATGTCGACGATCGTTTCCGTTTAGAAACGCTGCAGAAAGATTCATAGCCCGATCGGACCGTCGGTCAGGTTGCAGCAAGCTTGATCGATTACACTCATGGTCGCCGTAGCGGGCCTTGCGCTTCCGACTGGCTTGCAAGGAACTCGGCTCCAACTCCCCTTTTCCCATCATCAAGTAATCGCTGTCGTAGGAGACTCCATCCATGACACCCTCAATCGATCGCCGTGGCTTCCTTGGAATGACAACCGTCGGCGCTGCCGCGCTGACACTTGATCGCGTCGGCTTCGCACAAGAAGCGGAAGCAAAGAAGCTTTACGAAATCTCGCTCGCACAGTGGTCCCTGAATCAACAGTTCTTCAGTTTTCTTGGAAATCCTCGAGGAGGGAATATTCAGAAACTCGATCCCCAGGACTTTGCCTCCATCGCAAAACGGGAGTTCGGGATTGATGCCGTGGAGTACGTGAATCAATTCTACACCGAAGCGGTCAAGAATCCTGGCTATGTACAGGAAATGAAGAAGAAGGCGGACGACGAGGGAGTCGCCAACGTGTTGATCATGTGCGACGGCGAGGGCGATCTTGGTGATCCTGACAAGCGACGCCGGCTCACGTCAGTTCGCAACCACATCAAGTGGCTCGAATGGGCGCAAATCCTTGGGTGCCATTCCATTCGCGTTAACGCGCGGTCCGATGCAAAGCTGAGTTATGCGGAGCAGGCCGAGTTGGCGGCCGACGGGCTTCGCCGACTCAGCGAGATCGGTGACACCTACGATCTAAACGTGATCGTCGAAAACCATGGCGGCTTGTCGAGCCATGGCCGATGGTTGCGAGAAGTCATGGAGACAGTGGACCACCCTCGATGCGGCACGCTGCCGGACTTCGGGAATTTCCGTGGCGTCGTCAGCGGCGGAGGGCGCTCAAGACGCGGATCGGAAGCCTCAACCAGACCTGTTTCCGGGCCACTCGATTACGATCAATATCTCGGGGTGTATGAGCTCATGCCTTACGCCAAGGGCGTCAGCGCGAAGACTTATCAATTCGATGACGAGGGTAATGAAACGACGATCGATTATGAGCGGATCATGGGAATCGTCTGCGATCCGCAATTCAACTTCACTGGCTATGTTGGGATCGAATTTGAAGGACGTGGTGATTCGATGGATGGAATCCGAAAAACGAAAGCTCTCTTGGAGCGGATTCGGGAGCAGTTTACGGCCTAGTCATTTTCTGAGTTTTCGTTCGAACAAAGGTTGAACCAATGTTGTTCCTCACGCGAGTTTCCTCGTTGCTCATTTTGCTGTTGACCGGCACCTTTGCGATCGCCCAAGTCAATGAGCTCGGCGTGTTTACGGACCATAGTGATGTCGGTGCCGTCAAGCACGCTGGGTCCGTTCAGTATGACTCGGCCGAGCAGACGTATCAGCTGTCCGGATCAGGGACGAACATGTGGTTTGCCGAGGATCAATTCCACTTCGTTTGGAAGAAGCTATCGGGTGATTTTGTGCTTCGCTGTCGCGCCCACTTGTTGGGCGACGGAGTGGATCCGCACCGCAAGCTCGGATGGATGATTCGTTCGTCGTTGGAAACCGATTCGCCGTATGTCGACGTCGCGGTCCATGGCGACGGCCTGACCTCGATGCAATTCAGGCGAGCGAAGGGAGCCGATACCGAACAGGTCGAAGCCGACATGGAGATGCCAGATGTCATCCAGCTGGAACGTCACGACGGCCGGTACACCATGTCGGTTGCGAAATGGGGAGACCCCTTCGAGTCCAAGCAACTCGACGGTGTCGAGCTTGGCGATGAGGTTTACGTTGGCCTGTTCATCTGTTCCCACAACGCCGATGTACTGGAACGTGGCGAATTCGAAAATGTGCGGGTGGTTGTTCCGGCCGCGGACGACTTTCGGCCGTACCGCGACTACATCGGCAGCCGTCTTGAAGTCATGGACATCGAATCGGGGCACCGAAAGGTCCTTCATTCGGTCAAAGATTCGTTGCAGGCACCAAATTGGACGCATGATGGCAAATCGCTGATCTTCAATCGAAACGGCTTGCTTTATCGATTTGATTTGGCTTCCCGAGCCATCTCGCAGATTCCCTCCGGCTTTGCGACGCGAAACAACAATGACCACGTCTTGAGCTTCGATGGAACAATGATCGGGATCAGCGATCAGAGCCAGGACGCCAATGGCCGTTCCTTGATTTACACGATGCCTGTTGGTGGCGGAACGCCGATTCAAGTGACCAACGTGGGACCTAGCTATTTGCACGGATGGTCGCCGGATGGCAATCATTTGATCTACACCGCAGAGCGGGGCAGTGGTGATTACGACATCTACAAAATCCCGTCTTCCGGCGGCGCCGAGGTCAATCTAACCAATTCGAAAGGCTTGGATGATGGACCGGAGTATTCACCGGACGGAAGCAAGATCTACTTCAATTCGGCTCGGAGTGGCTTGATGCAAGTCTGGAGAATGAACTCAGATGGCTCGGATCCTGAGCAGTTGACCGATGACCGCTACAACAACTGGTTCCCGCACGTGTCGCCAGATGGCCAGAGCATCGTCATGCTGTCGTTCAGCGAGTCAGTCGACCCCAGTGATCATCCGTTCTACAAGCATGTGTACCTGCGGACGATGCCAGTCGCTGGTGGCAAACCAAAAGTCGTTGCTTACCTGTACGGCGGCCAGGGCACGATCAATGTCCCCTCCTGGTCACCCGACGGCAAGCGAATTGCCTTCGTGAGCAACAGCGCCGATATCGACGACGCTTCAGAATGAACCGTCGTCTTTAGGATCGTCGTCAGGATCGTGTTTCCTGATGATCACTCTGAGAAGCGAACTTCTTGCAACTTGTCTTTTTGGAAACGAATCGAGCCATGACAGTTTTTGCAGAGCAATCTGAACGTGGGATACTGCCTCCTATAACCCTCAAGCTCGTTGTGGGACTGTTGGCTCTGCTCCCACTGTTGTCGCCGTTACGCGCGATCAGGGCAGGACAAAGCAATCGCCTCTGCTGCGATCGATATCAACAGAACAGGGGCGACGATCGCACCGGAGATCTACGGCCAGTTCGCCGAGCACCTCGGAGGGTGCGTTTACGGAGGGCTCTGGGTTGGGGAAGACTCCGACATTCCGAATCAGCAAGGCTATCGTCGTGACGTCTTGTCAGCACTCAAGAAGCTGCGGGTTCCCGTGCTGCGCTGGCCCGGAGGATGTTTTGCCGATGACTATCACTGGCGCGATGGGATTGGGCCGAAGAACAAGCGTCCGCGAACCATCAATATCTACTGGGGTAACGTCGAAGACGACAATTCGTTCGGCACCCATGAGTTCTTGAATCTATGCGAACTGCTCGAATGCGAAGCCTACGTCGCTGGTAATGTTGGATCTGGTAGCGTTGAAGAAATGCGTCAGTGGGTCGAATACATGACGTCCGACTCGAATAGCACCATGGCGGAATTGCGTCGGGCCAACGGACGGGACAAGCCATGGCGTGTCCGCTATTTCGGAATCGGCAATGAAAACTGGGGATGCGGCGGCAACATGACCGCGGAATACTACGCCGATCTGTACCGTCGATATGCGACGTATGTTCGCAATTTCAGTGGAAATCGAATTGTAAAGATTGCTTGTGGACCAAGCGGACGTGATGTGCCGTGGATGGATACCGTGATTCGGGAAGTGCAGGATCACATGCATGCAATCAGCATGCATTACTACGTCTTGCCCACAGGGGATTGGAGCAAAAAGGGGGCAGCGACCGGTTTCCAAGAGTCTGAGTGGTTTTCTGTGGTTCGCCGTAGTTTTGCAATGGAGGATCTGATCAACGAGTACGAGGCGATTCTGGACGAAGTCGATGCCGACAAGAAGCTCGCACTTTATGTCGACGAATGGGGAACCTGGTATGACGCTGCACCCGATTCAAAATCGGCCTTGTTCCAACAGAACACGATCCGTGACGCGGTATCGGCTGCGATCTGCCTGAACATTTTTCATGAGCATTCCGACCGCATTCGCATGTCAAACATTGCGCAAGTCGTCAATGTCCTGCAAGCCATGATCCTCACTGACGACAAAGACATGGTCCTGACACCGACCTATCATGTCTTTGAGATGTACAACGTGCACCAGGGAGCCAAGCATCTTCCTCTGAAGCTAGCCGCCCCGTCTTATGTCTTGGGTGATGAGCAGGTTCCCGCAGTCAGCCTGACAGCATCCATCAATGAACAGGGCGAGGTTCACGTCTCGATTGCCAATACGGATCCGCAGCGGGAGGCCGAACTCTCTTTTGAGTTGAAGGGCATGAATGCGAAAACCGTAACAGGCCGTGTGTTATCAGGGACGGCAATGGATTCGCGGAATGACTTTGGCTCGCCCGAAGTCGTCACTCCTGCAAGTCTCAATTCCATTTCACTGCGAGATCAAACGGTGACGGTAACGGTACCGTCGAAGTCGGTCTCGGTTCTAAAGATTCACTAGCGTTTACTCGCGCCCGAGAATCAAACTGGGCAAGTCGATTGGGACGGGGCAAGTGTCTTCACCGTTGCTTTCAGCGCCGGCACGATGATGAATCGCATGGCACTCGCCGCCGGAGTGATGTCGTCCAGCTACAGACCAAAGGGATTGTCGGTTTCGAGTTCTTGCTTTTCGGAAACCGCGGGGGTCCCCGAACCTGGCTCAGTCGTGGACGGTGGAAGCCGATTCGACGTCGGACGTTGTCCGTCGGTCGGCTGTGACTGCTCGGCTTCTTGACGTCGAAGCTCGCGATAAGAGCCGTGCATCAGTCGATCTTCCCTTCCCAATCCAGCCTCAACGATGATTGCGGACCTTTGCAGGACGCCGCGATCTTTCACGTTGATGCCGTAGCATCGGGTCTGGCAGAGACCACAGCCAACACATTTGTCATCGAGAACGACTGGAGCAAGTCTTCCACTCCCTTCGATTGGCAGGCCATTTTCGTCGACCTCGGTCCCAACCTGGATGTACTCGATCGCATGGTAACCTGCTGCGTTGCACTCCTGGACGCATAGATCACAGTCCTCCTTGCCGGCCATCGGCAAGCAAGTCGTTTCGTTGACGATAGCCAGGCCCATTCGAGCGACCCGCTTTTCTTCCATGGGCAGCGCGCGAATAGCGCCAGTAGGGCACACCTGGCCGCATGCGTTGCAGCTCGATTCACATCCAGCCCAATTCGCTTCTACCCTCGGCGTCCAGAGTCCCTCCAAACCCTGCTCGAACCCTTCTGGCTGTAGCACATTGTTCGGACAGACTTTGAAGCATTCGCCGCAACGGATACACATTTGCAGAAACTGCTCCTCCGGAACACTGCCCGGCGGACGGACTGGTAACCATGCGGACGCGTCATCCAAATGGGCGCCAAACGCTTTGACCGACGCAGCGCCTGCCACGCCGCCGACCACCGCAGCCGCACTGCCTCCCGCCAGGGATAGAAAACCTCGTCGTCCGATGGAGGTTTCTTGTGTGGGCGGATCGTTTTCAACCTTCAGCTCAACAACGTTCCACCGTTCTACAAACTTGATCGCGTGCGTCGGGCAAACGCCACCACACGTCTGGCACAGGGTGCAGTCGGTTTCCCGTGTCGTAAAGTCTGGCTTGATCGCGTCGAAAGGACAGACCTCCACGCACTTGTTGCAGTGAATGCACGAGGATTCGACTTTTCGCTCCGTGATGCGAAACAGGTTGCCGAGCGAGAACACCGCACCACTCGGACAGACATACTTGCACCAGAATCTCGGCCGCAAGAATCCCAGACAAAGCACGCCGATGAACAGTGCGATCGACACGAAGTGCCCAACGTTTTGAGAGGGAACCAGGTGCCAACCGCGCATCGTGCCACTCTGAATCGGTTCTCCGATGAAAAGTAGTGCTCGTGTGATGACTGGAATCGCCGATACGAATCCCGATAGCAGGACGCCCATCACTGCAGCGATCAGCGTGGCGGCCAACAGGTAGTACTTGATGTGCACCCACCAACCTTCGTCGGCAACGCGAAATCGCTCGGTGCGAGATCCGACAGCCCAGTCGAAAAGATCGATCGTCGTTCCCAACGGGCAAATGTATCCACAGAAGCCTCTTGGAACGAGCAGACAAACCAGCAGGATGATCGCCGCACAAACCAGCGACCAGACCCAGCTGCGCGATGCGATTGCCGTGGAAAGGCTGAGCAGAGGGTCGATGACCAGAAACAAATCGGCTGGCAGCCATTCTCTCGTCGCCAAGTCATCGGCGTAGTGTGTGGGCCAGGCATCCGGCTCGCGTTCGTAAAAGGACCAAGGCCGGTCCTCTAAAAGCAACGCATCGAAGAGTCCCTCGGAGAGATCGGACGGTGGTGACAGCTCGATCGACTCTCCGTCCGTCCGGGCAACGGTCATCGCAACCGGCTTGGAAGACTCATCGTGTCGCAAATAAACCTGGTCGGCGGCGTCAATCCAGCCATCGGGGATCCGTGCTGCGGAAGCGAAACTGACCGCTTTGTTGATCGACGCCGACACATTGCCAACCCGCGGACACCCGTCCCGGCTCAGAGGGCCGCGTGCGATAGGGCCAGCAGACAAGAAAGAAACTCGCCAAGAACACAACGAGACAAATGGCTTGGACGACACGGCGGATCGGTGAGGCGAGCCAACTGTTTCCAAGCCGGCGAAGGAAACGACGAATCTTTCCTCGTTGCTTCGTCTGATGCCTCGACAACCAAGTCTCCGGGAGCCATGACCTGGCCAAACGCCCGAGCAATCGTCCCTTAGCCTCCTGACCGGCTCGAACCCGCCTCAATTCGGGAAGGAACCAGTCGAGTCGCAGCATTGCCCTCGATCGCCGGTCGTACGTGCTTAGTAGCGAGATCGCTCCCACGGCAAGGAGTAGCAATGATCCCGTCCAAGCCAAGAGTCCAAGGTTCGGGTCCGCTAGACTGTGCCCGTCGCGACATCAGTAGGCCGATGCAGAGCAGCGCCAAGCCGATGATTGTGATCGAGAAGCGCGCGTTTCACTTTGGTGTACCAGCCAGCGCTTTGGCAGTCGCATTGACAATGGCCCGCGAAGTGATCGTTGCGCCGCTGGTACCGTCAACGCCTCGCACGGTCTGCAACTTAAGAATCGAGTTTTCTGTGTCGGTGAGCGCCGAGTAGAACTGCTTCTCCCGATGTTTGGTGACCTTGACCGACTCGATCTTGCCCGAAGCAACCTTCACTTCGACCTCAATCGGTCCGTTGTAGCCGGTGCTTTCGCCATGGTAGGCCCCGTCGGCGAGGCTGCGGACGTCCGCCTTCTCGTACATCTCGATCGCATCGATGCTCTCTCGGGCTCGCGCCTTGAAGCGTTTTTCGTAGTCTTGATTGCGAAAGTTCTTGTCATTCAAAACGCGATTGTAGAACTCGATGGCCTGCTCAAATCGGCCGGCTTGCCGCATGGCATCCCCCGCCGCAATGAAGCCCTCGTAAGATGCCTGCGAATCTGCAAGTCGCTGGGTCAGTTTCAATGCCTCGTCAAAGATGCCCATGTTGCCATACAACTTGATGGCGCTGGCCGCAGCACCCGCGTTGTAGGTACGTGACACCAAATAAGGAGTCGCCATCTGTCGATTGCCGAGTCGCCAATAGCACTCGGCAAGCATCACGGCCGGTCCCTGCCCCTTTTCCACGCCGGCTTGCCGAAGCCAGTACGCGGCACGCGGGTAGTCCTGGAGCAAATCAAAGTACATACGGCCTAACGTTTGTTGGTCCCGCTTGACGAAGCGCAGGCTGTCCCTCATGTAGCGTCAAGCAGTGATGCACCAACTTGATTCCACTCTGCCACCGAGAAGGATTGGGGTTGATGACGTCCCAGATGAACTGTCCCATGTTCTTCTGGTTGTTCCAGTTGCCTTCGGGTTTGATCGGCCAGGACAGATCGAGAGTGGGTGGATAATTCAGTTCCGTCGAATCGAACCAATCCGGCATCGTCGAGCCGACCTGTTCAACGATTCGATTGATTTCTGCAGCGGAGCGTTTGACATCGCCAGACGCATCGAGCTCTCCGGATGCATCGTCCGGCATCGGTGTCAAGACAAAGCGATTACCTCGATAGGTGACTGCATGCACCTTGTCAAAAGGATAGGTTCGTGAAACCGTGCGGGATCCGATCGACGCTTCGAAGTCAAACTCCTTGGCACTCCTTGCGGATCTCGATGACGGTCCCGCTCATCTTGGCACCGCTCAGAAACTCGACGACGTCCTCCGCCCAAAGACTCGATGGGACCAGAAGCAAGACAAGGCAGGGCAACAGATACTTGCGGACTCGTGATCATTTTCTGCGGAGCACGAAGGGAAACGACAGCGGGCGACTCGAAGCCAGCGAGTACCAGCGCGGTCACGCCGCACGCATGCGAATCGCTGGTCGCGAAGCCCCTCGACCGATCCACAGAATAGCAGGAACTTGGCGGCGAGGTCACGGTCGTCCATCAATTCCGCCGCACTTCGCCTGACTGAGCCATTCGCCTGACTGAGCCATTCGCCTGACTGTGTCATTCGCCTGACTGAGCGATTGCCCGTCGGATCGTGCGCCAGTCGCGACATCTCGGGAGGACCCCGACGAGGGCTACATTCGCATGACGACGCCAATGCTCAAGAAGTCGGCGGTGACCGTGTTGGTGATCGAGGATCCCGGCACGGCCCCAATGCCGGGTAGTACGATCGGGCCCGTCCGTGAATTCTCGAAGTAGTGGGAGTAGCCGACATTGACTGCCACTTTCTCCTGCAATTGATAGGACATGCCACAGCTGAGCATGTGCTCATAGAAAAGGACCGAAGCCGTGTTGAAGAACGATTCGCTATTGCGGATCGGGCTCTGGTTATAGGTGTACCCGCGCGCAGATAGAGCTTTTCGCCGAATTTCTTTTGCACGCCCATGGCGACGGCCATCACGCTGCTCCAATCCAGGCCACCCAACGCCCCCGTAGCATCATACGAAGCGGTGTCACCGAAGCCGTCGGTGTTCTTGTAATCGATGTAGCGGGCGTCAAGTGCCAGCAACCAATCTTCGAATCCATTGTAGGCGACGCCGAGCGAAACGATCATCGGCAAGTCGATGTCCGCGTGCAGTAGTCGAGGCAGTCCGTTCTCGATCAGAGCCAAAGAACTCGAACGTCTCCATCCACGATGGACTCTTGATCGAAGCGCCGAAATGCCAATTGCAATCATGGATGTAGTAAACCCCAGCTTGCACACCGCCACCCCAGTGGTAACGAGTCGCACGTCCCGGCGAATAGGTTCCGTTTGCATTGGCGGCATCAAAAATGAATGGTTCAAGGCCAACTTGCCCCGTCGTGATCACCGGTCCAATCGCGAGGGAAAGACGATCCGCGATCGCGTAGGACAGGACCGGCGTGATGTTGACAAAGGTGGCTTCCGATGAAATCCTGCCAAGGCCAAACGGTGGTGGAGCAAGCACCGGGTTGGTTGGATCGGCTGGCACATTCGTCTTGAACCCCGCGATGGAATTGATTCCGATTCCAAAGGTCAGAGCCGGATGGTGCTGCAGTCGGTAGGTCCATCCCACGTTTGGAACGAGAAAGGTTCCCGGATCCGCTTCTGTCTCGCCGCTGAACGGACCGTTCTGGGTCGGAACGGTGGAAGCGACCTGATGGTCGGTAAACAGAAAGTCGAGACCGACTTCGAGTTCCGAGTATTCCAGACCGCTGATGGTTGCAGGGTTCCAGTACATCGCGGAAATGGCGCTCGTTGGGGCAGCGGTGGAGGCTCCACCCATGCCTCGATGAACCGGACCGCCGGCCGAGACGATCGCACCTTGGCCGTGACACTTGTGAGGTGCCGTGACACCAAACGCTAGGATTGGCAGCAACGCCAGAACAAATAGCTGCAATTTGCGCATTGGTATCCCCCTTCGATACAACCGTTGTATTCGTCTATCGTCCGATGGAAACGAAAAAATTAGTTCTATCGATGAGATCGGTAGAAGTATCCCAACGGGGTGAGCGAGCGTGCCAAGAGCATTTTCGAAAATGATGTGCGAGCCGTTCGTTCGTATACACGCCCATACAAGCACGACGCGTCAGCGAGTGTGTCCCCATCTCCATCCACACAAGCACGACGCGCCAGTTTTGACGTTGCGCTGTTTGCTTGATTTCGGGCTGAAGGCCCAGCAATTTATATAGCCCAGCCCATCGGGCTTGGCCAGGTCAACGGACGGGGCGTTGCCCCTCAATCAAAAAGCGCAACATCAAAACTTGCGCGTCGTGCTTGTATGGACCGCTCAACCGTAAACGTGGCGCCGTGCAGCTAGACCTTCGCGACGACAAACTGGTAGGTCGAAAAGCTTGGATCTGGGGACCCCAAATAGTCTTGGGCTAAAGTGACTCGCGTCGTCGAGTAACCACAATCGGCGAGGAAGGCAGCGGGAGAATCCGATCCGAAAATAAAGCTCTCGCCCAGCTGATCCATGCCAGCAACGAATTTCGCGATCTCCTCGATGTTCGTGGTGCCATTGACGACGCTGGTCTTGACCATGTCGCACCAAAGACGGCTGTCGGGATGCTCCAGCACCTGCGAAATGGCTCTCAAGACTTCCTTGTTTTCTTCCTCGGCAAAGTACATCGAGCAGCCTTCATAAACGACTGCGGTCGGCACTCGGGGATCAAAATCGGGATGCTTCAGCAGCAGTTCCCCAACGTGATCACGCTTGAAGTCGGTGGCAACCATGCGGCGACGAACGATTGGGCGATCCTTCATCAAAGCGATCACGCGTGATCGTTCCTCGAGCATTTCCGGAAGATCTAGTCTCGAAGAACATGGGTCGACCGAGCGAGTGAGAAATTCGGAAAGGCCGCATGTCCAAGCCGACTCCCAACAACACGACCTGCATCAATCCTGGGATGTTACTGAGGATCTCGTCGATGTGCCTGGTGCGGGCAACAACCACATCTTGGAGCTGTGGCAGGATGCCGTGCAGGCGTCTTGCCAGCAGCTCACCATGAGGGCCCGCGGCGTGGCGTTCGTGGGCATTATCGAGACGCACGAACTCGCTATTGGACGTCGCCCGCAGACCGGCGATCATCCGGGCCGAGGCTTTCAGCTTGTGCTTGAAAATCGGCGATATTGCCGGGTTCTCTTTTGTCGGCTTGAGCTGAATTGAAGGCTGCACAAAGTATTTCATCTGTGCTTCGGCCACGATTTCATCGCTGGGCGTGGTAAAGCGAACTGGCAGTGTGACCAGCACCCGCTTCCCGGAAAAATAGCGTTGCCGAATCATCGCGAACATGTCTGCTGGGACGCGACACGTCGCAAACAGGTTTTCGGTGCTGGGGTTGCGGTAGCGAACATCCATAGCAGCGAGCCACAGCGATGCCGAGTTTTCCTCATTGCACGGGTGGACCCCCGCAAAGGGGACCCCGCGCAGCAGTGTCGCCAAGGCGATACCTCCGGTGTAATCCGCAGAAAGCGAAATCAAAGCCGCCTGATGGGTACCGTGTTGATTCGTCGATTCATAGCAGAGGGGCAACTCGGAAACACACCCCCCTTCCGTGATCTCCGTAACCCGCCAATCAACCGATTTCAGAACGGGAATGGCGTCGTGTAGCAAGCGCGTCATCAAACTTGGATTGATTCGGTTGCTGTAGTCCTCCTGCCACGAAATCGACTGCCCGATCAGTCTTGAGACGATCATACGATTACCCCCAACACGCTTGTTTGCCCCTAGAAGATTGCCCGTGACGCGAGTTGTACCAATGGTGAGCACGACGCTAGAAAGCAATTCGCAAACTGTCAAGCAAATAGTTGAAAACGGATGTAGATAATTACGGTCAGGCAAGAATTGGCAACGTAGGCTTCCGATAGACCTAAGACGAACCCATCCGAATAGGGGTCTAACGCTTTCGATGCAAGTCAATCTTCATGGCGTTGTTGTCCTCGCTTGAGAGGGCAGCCACCTTTTCGGATGGGTTCTTAGTTCAACCCGTGGGACATGAGTGCGACAGCTCCGAGCGCAGATCGCTTGAAGACGCGAAGCGCTTGAAAACTTTGCGGGAAGATCAGGACAAGGGCTGCCCATCGGCAGCGAGGACACACCCGTCACCGAGAGCACGTTCTTGACCCAAGAGCAATCCGCTATAGCTGAACGCCAACGCGCGGGTCGATTCAAGATCCTCAAGGAACTATCGAACGCGTCCATCGTCTTTTGCTACCTCGCCGAGGATCAGAGCAACGGCGAGCGGGTGATCGTGCGCGAAGTCCCCAAGAGCTTTTTTCAAGGCAGCGGATTCGCTCGCTTCGAAAACGAAGCTCGGTTGACCTCAGGGATTCGTTGCGAGACCTATTCGAACCCACGCGAGTTTGATGTCCGCGAACGATACCTACGAGTCATTTATGAGTATGTCGCGGGCGAATCCTTGGCATCGCGTTTTCGTCGCCACCCGCTCTCACCCCGCGAAGCGATGCTGGTTGCTCGAGATCTTCTGTCGGCACTGAAATGCGTGCATGAGATCGGTTGCGTTCACCGAGATATCCGGCCCTCCAACATCATCGTTCGAGAAGATGGCCGGGCCATTCTCTGCGGTTACGTTCCCTTGTGGCGACCCGACGTGTTTGGCCACGACAATCGATTGGGACGAGAGTGCGCCTCGTATACGTCGCCTGAGCTATCCGGCGTCATCGATCACGACATCGGAGAATCCTCGGATCTCTATTCTCTCGGATATGTTCTGAATGCAGCCCTAACAGGCGGTCCGGCGTTCGACGGCGAAGTGAGCGAGATTCTCTACAAGCACATGACGGCCGATCCCGATTCGGGTCAGTACCCGAGTGATACGCCGAACATCGTCATTCAATTCATCGAGAAACTGACGCAGAAAGAGCCACGGGAACGATATCAAACCGCCAGCGCCGCGTTGTTTGACGTGCGTCAAATCTTGAAATTCCTTGACCGTCCATCCTCGAATCCCGAGTTCGTCATTGGGAGTGCCGACAAGCGAACGGAGCTGATCGATCCCGCTTTTGTCGGACGAGACGATCAGTTGGAGACGCTTGAGCAGGGGCTGGATCAGGCGCTGGCCGGCGGTCAAAAGCACATCATGATGTTCAGCCAGTCTGGGATGGGAAAAACCCGACTACTGAACGAGATCTCTCGGGTCGCGGTGCGCAAAGGCTTCTTGATCCTGCACGGCCGTTCCTCACATCATGCCGCTCAAGAGCCAAACGCGCCTTGGCTGCAGATGATTGATCAGTTCGCGAAGTTGCTGTCGAACGATGATCAGTTCCGTCTCGAAACCGCTGCCCGCATGGAGGACTATCGCGAGGAAGTGACGACGGCGATGCCGAACCTTGCCAAGGTGTTTGGCTGGAAAGGTCGGCGATTGGCCGGTCCCGACGAATTGGGGCAAGGTCGTGTGATTTCGGCCTTTCGAACGCTGCTGACCGGGATCGGTTCGCCGCAACGAAGCGTCATGCTCACACTGGACGATTGCCAATGGATGGATGATCAGTCACTGCGAGTCTTGTCGGTGATTTGCGAGAGCGATGCCAAACACCTGTTCCTGTTTGGAGTGGCCCGTCCGAACGAAGGGGTCAGCAACGACCTGAAGAAGGAATTGAAGACAGCGACAAAGATCTCGCTGGGACCGATCAGTATCGATGCGGTTCGACAACTCGCCGAGTCGATGGCTGGACAGTTGCCGGCCGCGGCCACTCGAGTGGTCCAAGAGTATGCTGACGGCAGCCCATTCATGGCAACAGCGGTCTTGCGAGGGATGGCCGAATCGGGCGTTTTAACTGTCGAGGGAAAACAGTGGCAAGTTGACAATGAAAAACTTTCAACGTTCCAGGCTGCCGAGGATGCCGGCGAGATTCTCGTAGGGCGTCTGTCTCAACTGCCCGACGAGGCAAGGAAACTGCTTGCTGCTGCTGCAGTGATTGGCAAGGACTTTAATGTCGATGCAGCAGCCGATCTGGCAGGTATGACAACCGCCGATGCCGCCGCCGCCATCAAACTGGTTCGTCGCCAAAGACTTGTCTGGAGTCGACCTGACAGCATCGTTTCATTCGTACACGACAAGATCCGCGAGACCGTCCTCGCGGGACTCTCCGAAGAAGTGATCCGGTCGATGCATGGCCAAATCGGTCACCGACTGGAGGCGACGGAACCGCAACGTGTTTTCGACCTTGCCTATCATTTCGATGCGGCCGAAATGCACAGCCATGCGCTGCCCTATGCACTCAAGGCAGCAGAGGTAGCCAGGAATAGCTTTTCGCTCGCCAGTGCAGAAGCCCAACTGCTAATCGCGACGCGCGCATTCGACCATGCTCCGCGCGACGTCAGGCATCACGTCGAGATGATGATGAGCGACGTGTTGATGCTCCAAGGTGAATACGACAACTGCAGTGAGTGGCTGGACTGTGCCGAAAAGAGCGCCGCCTCGGATACGGACGAGGCGAAAGTCGCTCTCAAACGAGGCGAACTGTTCTTCAAACGCGGGAACAAGGACAAAGCCGTCGAATACTACGAAGCGTCACTCAAACGTCTCGGCCAGCCCGTCTTCAGCAATTCAATGCGATTGTGGTGGAACCTTTCGGTTGAGTTGCTGCGACAGACACGCAACTCGCTCTTTCCTTCGTTCTGCGGCAGGCATGGAATTCGTCCGAGCGACGCTGACCGAATGATCTTGTCGCTGTACAGCAGGATCTCGCACGCCTATTGGTACACACGCGACAAGTACTGCACGCTTTGGGCCCACCTCCGAGGCATGAATCTAGCCGAGCGTTATCAGCCGACTTCTTTCTTGGCGACAATCCTATTCCGAGCATGCTCCGGGAATGACTCTCCTTCGTTGGCAGTCGCGCGGAGTCAAGTACGCAAAACGATCACTAGAGATTCGCAAGGCACTCGACGATGTTTGGGGGCAAGGGCAATCGCGAAACTTCTTGAGCATCTTGCTCTACTCCTTCTCGAGGTTCGAGGACTGCGTATCACAGGCACGCCAGGCGGTAGCCATCCTGGAACGAACCGGAGACTACTGGGAAGTGCACATCGCACGGTATCAGTTGGCTGCGTCACTCTACCGTCTCGGCAATTTGGAAGAAGCCGTACACCATGCACGGGTGAACTATCAGTCAGCGATTGACCGGGGAGATTACCAGGGCACCGGCAATATTCTTGACGTCTGGGCGCGCGCGTCGATGGGCGAGATTCCGATCGAGATCGTGCAAGCCGAACTTGAACGCGATGTCTTTGATCCGCAGCGCACTGTCAGGTCAAACTCGCCAAGGGAGTCAAGGAATTCTATCAAGGTCGGTACGCCGATGCGGCGCAGACGTTACAGGAAGCGATCGATCTGACGGAGGACGCCGGGGTAAGCAACACCTACGTCAGCCCCTGCTATGCTTGGCTTTGCACAGTGCTTCGCAGACAGTTCGAGATCGCTCCCAACCGAACCAAGGGTGCACGACGAAGAGCGGAACGACAATTGCGACGAGCCGCCAAGCGGGCTGTTGCGATCGGATCCCGATTCACCAATGAACTTCCCCATGCCCTTCGCGAGTATGCAGCGGCCTGTGCGATCACCGGTCGACCTTCCGCCGCAAAAAAGTACTTTCGCCGAAGCATCGAGGAAGCAAGGCGTCAAGAAGCATCTCTTGAGCTGGCCAGGACAGTGGTGCTGCAGGGAGAGTTTGCGAGCGAACTCGGGTGGACGGTTGATCGTGAGGAACTGGATCGAGCGAGCGACCTGTTGTCTCGAGCCCGTCTGGCGGTGGGAAGCGTCAACGAGAACAGTTCCATCTCGTTACTGGATCGATTTGATTCACTTTTGGAAGCGGGGCGAAGAATCTCGACGAGCGTCCTGCCGCATGAAATCTACTCAGAAGCCTGTGCCGCCGCGCAGCGAATTCTTCGTGGCGAGCAGGTGTTTCTCGTCCTCCCGGAGGGGAATAGCGAAAAGTTCTTGACGATTCCCGACGGCCAGGCATTCGATCGTCAAATCGTCGAACAAACCCGCCTTGGTGCGTTCGACCGTGGTGAGCGACAAAGAATGCTCGACCGATCGTGGTGTTTCCACCGAGCGCGAGGGAACGTTCCTGTGCAGCCCCATCGACGTCGGCGGCCAAGCAGTCGCGTTTCTCTATCTCGCCAACACCCGATTCTCGGGCTTGTTCGGGGACGACGAAGTTCGAATTGCCGACTACATCACCTCGGCAGCTGGGGCAGCGCTGGAAAAGGCGGACGGATTCCAGAAGCTGCAAGACTTGAACCTGAATCTGGAAAAGACCGTCCAAGATCGAACCGCTGCCGTGGTCGAACGCTCCAAGGAACTTGAGCAAACCGCAAACGAATTGCGTGCGGCTCAAGAGAAGCTGCAACAGGCCAAAGAAGCTGCCGAAGCAGCCAACGACGCCAAGAGTGAATTCCTAGCGAGAATGAGTCACGAAATCCGCACACCCATCACCGCCGTTCTCGGATTCACGGAATTGCTTCTTCGCGGCGTGATCACGCGTGAGGAAGATCGGGCACGCCACCTTCAAACGATTCACTCCAACGGCACGCATCTGCTGAATCTCCTCAACGATATTCTCGATCTGTCGAAGATCGAGGCCGATCGCATCGAAATGGAAAGCGTTCCTTGCATTCCCGCTCGATTGGTTGGAGACATCGTGGCTTCGCTGCAGTCCAAAGCGATTCAGAAGGACATTGACCTTGGCATGGAGATCTCCGGGACCGATTCCGGAGACGATTCTCAGCGATCCAACTCGATTACGTCAGATCATCACCAACCTCGTTGGTAACGCGATCAAGTTCACCGATCAGGGCGGCGTGAAAGTGATCCTTGGATCGATTGGTGATCCCGTCGATCCAAGCGAGCTCGAGGTGACGATCGAAGACAGCGGGATCGGAATGACGCCTGAGCAGATGTCGCGCATCTTTGAACCCTTTACCCAAGCCGACACATCGACCACTCGGAAGTATGGTGGTACGGGACTAGGGCTTTCCATCAGCAAGCGACTTGCCGAAGCACTCAATGGCTCCTTAGCCGTCAATAGTGAATTCGGCCAGGGAACGCGCGTCGTCCTCCGACTCGCGATTCAGCTTCCGGATTCTTCGCGAATCCTGTCGCCTCAAGAAGCGATGTCGTACGTGTCGCGAACACGCCCCGATGAATTCAAGAAAGTAGATCTGTGCGGCATTCGAGTCTTGGTCGTCGACGACGGCGATACCAATCGTGACTTGTTGACACTGTTGCTCAACGACGCCGGAGCCGAGGTGATCTCTGCCGCCAATGGACTGGAAGCGGTTCAGCTGCTGACCGACCAGAATCAGTTTGTTGATGTGGTTCTGATGGACATGCAAATGCCTGTCATGGACGGTTACACAGCAGCAAGAGAACTGAGGGCCAAGGGTTTCGCTCGCCCCGTGATTGCGATGACTGCCAACGCCATGGTCGGTGACGATGCGCGGTGCAGGGAATCGGGATGTTCTGACTACCTCTCCAAGCCGATCAATCTCGATCGCCTGCTGGAGCTGGTTCGCCACTGGGCAGAGGCCTCCACTTGCGTCGAACGCGTCTCAGACGTCGCCACGATGCCTTCCTCGGACGCGGGTTCGGACAGCCCATGGAAGCGCTGAATCTCACATGAATACAGAGGGACCTGACGAGGAGAGCGACCTCCGCAGCGACGGAATCTCGACGGGAGACGCATCCATTCTTCCGACCAACTGGCTTCGTGGATTCGCTTGCGAATTGATCGACCGCGTTACGGATGAAATTCCGCAAATGCTCTCCGCGTGCGATGGTGGCGACCTGGAAGCGGTGGCTCAGAAAGCACACTGGATCAAAGGCACGGGTGGAACAGTCGGGTTACACAAGGCTTTCGAAACTGGCACTCGATTGCGAAACAGCGGTGCAAGATGCCCAGCTCGAGAAGATTCGCTCAACCATCCAAGAGATGACCGATTTTCTGGCCTTGGCGAACCGAGAACGCCTGGCATCGACGCACGTGCCCGAGTCGCCTCCCGAAGGCGACCACTGAATTCGTTTGCAGCCTGTTCACGGGCAACCCGGTTCCCCGCGAACCGCCGCGCATGACTGATCGGTTGGGAAAAAGAGGGGGCATCAGTGAATGGCAACGACCTGGTCTCTATGCCGTTCAACATTGGCTCGTCTCGGGAATCTTCGTTGAACGCGTATCCAGCGGTGCAAGCGTTTTCGCGATCGATTCGCTGATGCGCGACGTCTCCGGCTACCAGTCCAACGAGAATTGAACGGCATGGTGACTACGCCCTTGCCAATCGGTGAGGCGGTCTTTACGCCAGGATCTCGTCGATCACTCGGCTTTGCTTCACGCCAGTCAGTTTCTGATCGAGACCCTTGAACGCATAGGCAAGTTGGTGGTGATCAAATCCCAACAAGTGAAGCAAGGTCGCATGTAGATCGCGAAGCTGCACTGGATTGATTGCGGGCGTGTAGCCAACCGGATCGGTCTCTCCGTACGTGAAACCTGCTTTCACACCTGCACCGGCCATCCAGATCGTGAAGGCATCCGGGCTGTGGTCACGTCCCATGTACGCCATCGTTGCACCCATGCGGTTTTCTCGCATCGGAGTCCGCCCAAACTCACCGCCCCAGATCACCAGTGTGTCTTCCAACAAACCACGTTGCCGAAGGTCCCGCAGCAGTGCCGCGATTGGCTTATCGGTTTGTTTGCACTTGTCGCGAAATCCGTGGTTCAGCGACTCGCCCTTGTTCGACCCGTGGGTGTCCCAACCCCAATCAAAAAGTTGCACGTAACGGACACCTTGTTCCACGAGTCGTCGTGCGAGCAAGCAGTTGTTGGCAAACGATTCTTTCCCAGGCTCGGCCCCATACGCTTCCAAGGTCTCCGCCGTTTCCTGATTCAAGTCCATCGCTTCCGGCGCTGCCGTTTGCATCCGAAATGCCATTTCGTACTGGGCGATACGAGTCAACGTTTCGGGGTCGCCAAATTGGCGATAGGATTCCCGATTGAGCTTCTCGAGCGTATCGAGGACGGCACGTCGACGCTGGCGTGAAACCCCTTCGGGATTGGAAACATTGAGCACCGGATCGCCTTGCGATCGGCACTGAACGCCCTGGTAGACCGAGGGCAGAAAACCAGCACTCCACAACGCCTTGCCAACGCGAGGCAGGCGTCCACCGGAAAGCAACACGATGAACCCGGGTAAGTCCGAATTCTCGGTTCCCAATCCCCAAGTGACCCAGGATCCGATCGATGGCGAGCCCATTTGCGTCGCGCCGGTGTGGACGAGCAGTTGGGCGGGACCGTGATTGAATTGGTCGGTCTGCATCGTCTTGATGAAGCAGAGCTCATCGACTTCTTGGGCGAGGTGAGGGAGTTGCTCCGAAACCCAGGCACCGCATTCCCCGTGCTGCTCAAATGTGTACTGATGCCCGAGCATCTTTGGGGTGCCATTGATGAATGCGAATCGCTTGCCTTCCAGAAAGGAGGCCGGACAATCTTGACCGTCCAGTGCATTCAAATCGGGCTTGTAATCGAATAGCTCCAACTGGCTCGGCGCGCCAACCATGTGCAGATGGATCACGCGTTTCACCTTGGCTGGCTGCGGAGGCACAAGGGGGCTCAGCGGATCGGTTGGCGAGTGTTTGGGTGAAAAGTTTGCCTGGGCCGACGCGTTTTGCATCGCCATCCAAATCGCGCCCAATCCAACGCCGCTGTTTTGCAGAAACTGCCGGCGCGTCGCGTGTTCGAGCTGATCGCTAACCAGACGTTGCCTGAGTGTTTCTCGCTTCATGTTACTTGCTTGTGATTTCGTCCAAGTTGAGGAGCACGCTTGCCACCGCCGTCATTGCGTCCCGTGGCGAAGCTCCTTCGTGGAGGCAGGTTTGATACAAATCGATCAACGCTCGAGACTCCTCGGCGCTGGGTTCACGAGAGACCACCGCGAGGAAACCGTATCGGATTTGGGCGGCGACCCCATCCGTGGAAACCATCATTCGATCCGCGAACGCTTTGCTACATTCCACGAAGGTTGTGTCGTTGAGCGTCATCAACGCCTGGAGCGGCGTATTGGAACGCAAGCGTCGAGGGGTACAAAACTCTCGCGATGGCGCGTCAAAAGCCGCGAACATCGGATAGGGAATGCTGCGTTTGGTATAGGTGTAAATCGAGCGCCGGTAACGGTCGCCGCTATCGACCGGCGGCGTGTCCCATCGGTCACCGCCTTGGAATGGATTCCAGATTCCATCTGGGATGGGTGGATGAACCGGCTTCCCATGCATCACAGGCGACAACAGCCCGGAGACCGCCAACGCATTATCGCGAACCATTTCAGCCGGCAAACGAAACCGAGGTCCTCGTGCCAACAAACGATTCTGAGGATCGCGATCTAGGAGCTCGGGACGAATGGCTGCGTCTTGGCGGTAGGTGCTCGAAAGGACAATGGAACGTAACAGACTCTTCAAACTCCAGTGCTGCCGACCCTGAAACGAGGTTGCCAGGTAGTCAAGCAATTCCGGGTGGGAAGGCCCCTCGCCGCTGGTGCCAAAATCCTCTTCGGTTGCGACAATGCCGATTCCGAACAGTCGAGCCCAAACACGATTGACCATGACTCGCGCGGTCAACGGGTTCTCGTCGCTGACCATCCACCTCGCCAAAGCCAGACGGTCGGCCGCCACACCCTCGGGAAGCGGTGCAAAGGCCGCAGGCACCGACGGCTGGACTTCCTTGTCCTTGGTCAAAAACAAGCCGCGCACGAAGACATGTGTGGGTCGCCTCAAATGGCTCGGGCGATCTTGTGTGATCGGCGTCGGGCTGGAGGGAATCATTTTCCTGCGATCGCGCAAGGACTCCAGTCTCGCTCGGTCCTGTTGAAGCTGATCACCGGAGAGCAACTTCGCAATCGGTTCCTGATCCGACACGGCAACGCTACCTCGACGTGCAACCAAAGGGAACGCACCGAGCAGCGTGACTCGGTTTTCCAAACGAATCACCAGTTTTGCATCGGCCTTCAGATCGACCGGCGAGTCCAAAACGAAGACAGCTTGGCGAGGAAAGTGAATCCGACTGTAGGCCGAAAACCCGTCATTGGTCTTTGGATTCAGGCTGTCGTTCGGATCCTTGAACGGATGGGGCTCGTCGCCAATGACACGGGAAAAGCGGAGCGTTTGCGGCTCGCCGTCGCCGCTGACGAGCGTTGCCTCGACGTGAGAGAGAACGAAACCCCATTCGGAATCACTCCGGGCCTGTTCCACGTGCCTTGGAGCAATCGTCAGCCGTACCGCGGCTAGCGTTTGCAATTCGGTCGGGCAATTCGGCAGTGAGCGTGATTTCTGTATTCGACGAAAGGGTGTCGATCGTGAAAAACTCAGTGCGTCCGTCGCGTCGCTCAACGTCAACCTTCGTTTCTTTGTCGGCGGTCGCGGTCAGCTCGCTGATTTCTTGCCAGCGCGCAAAATCATTCCGCAAAGCCTGCGACTCGACGCTGCCAAATCGATTCCTCCAGCGAGCGGATTTCGTGATCAAGTTCCGTAGCGAGCGGTTCGTCGGCAGGATCAAGCGGCACATTCAGCAGTGGCAACTCTTCACTCAGATCACAGTCAGCCATGTTATTGAAGAACGCAGCGAACTGATAAAACTCTTCGTGTTGGATTGGATCGTAAGGATGGGAATGACACTGCACGCAGCCGAACGTGATCCCCTGCCAGGTTTGCCACACCGTGCTGACTCGATCCAACACCGCGTCGACGCGAAACTCTTCGTCGTCGGTTCCACCTTCTTCGTTGGTTTGTGTCAAACGATTCGCCGCGCTTGCCACCAGGTCGCCAATGGTTGGGTCGGGCAGCAAGTCTCCGGCGATTTGCTTGATCGTAAACTCATCAAACGACAAGTCTTGGTTGATTGCGTCGATCACCCAGTCGCGATACTTCCAGATCTCGCGACGACCATCCAAGCCCAAGCCACGTGAATCGGCGTAGCGAATCTGGTCAAGCCAGACCGAAGCCCAACGTTCACCGAATTCGGGCGAGGCAAGCAGACGATCGACCGCACGACGATAGGCCAGCTCCCCGACTGCCTGCACGTCCCGCTGAAAGGCATCATGTTCTTCCGGACGGGGCGGCAATCCCACCAGGTCGAACCAAACTCGACGAAGCCATTGTTGCGGTGGTGCCGCAGGCGACGGAACGATGGATTCCTGCTGAAGCCGTGCTAGTACGAAACGATCGATTGGGAGCGAAGCCCACCGATCGCCTTCGACGTCCGGGATAGCGGGAGCGATCGGCTTCTCATAAGCCCATGGTTGCATCCAGTGGGCGCCCTGTTGAATCCACTGCTCGAGGAGGGCAATCTGTTCGCTGTTTAAAGGCAGCCCATGTTCGGGCGGCGGCATCACCTCGGACTCGTCTTCGGAACGGACACGTTCGATCAAAATCGAATCTTCAGGATTCCCAGGTTCGATCACAGCGAGTGCCGCATCGCGATGGATGAACGAGACATCTGCGGCTTGCTTGACCCCACCATGACAGGCCAGGCAGTGCTCGTTCAGGATCGGGCGAACGTCACGTCCAAAATCAATCTTGGTCTCATCTCCTCTCAACAGGCCGGGACGATCACAGGCCGAGAGCAGCAGGATGACAAACGCGGCAGTCAAGCGAAGAGGAATCATTCCGACTGGGGTGCTGGAGGCTGGGGTGCTGGAGAGACGGGGTGCTGGAGAGACGGGGAAGGCGGAGTGGAGGCATTGGCCGGGTTGTCAAAGGGGGCGTCCCGTACGAGGGGGTGACTCGTTCCAGGGGCGACACTTGGCCCGACGATATATTCCCTATGATAGCCGCACTACCAAGTTCCTCGCCATTGGATCGCGGAAATCTGCTTGTCGTGGTCGGATGGACCAGCGATGATCGAAGCAGCAAACAAGCAAAACGGGGCGTTTTCCGAATTGGCATTTCGGCACCAGTCACAGCAAGTGGACTTCACAAATGGCGATTCCTCCTTGGACGATCGAACTTTTGCGACGTGGGCTCAGTGATGTGGCGAGAAAAGCCAGCGAGCCGGCGACATTGGAGAAGATCAAAACTCAGGCAACGGAGATGCTGCAAGATCTTCCGCAAACCGCCGCTCGCGGAATCGACGCCGTGATGCGTGGGGCAGAGGCGGGCAAAAAGTCCGTCGAGCGATGGTCGCGAAAACACACAGCACTGGCGGTACCGATTTTGAACGCCACGGGTGTCCTGCTGAGCGAATCTGGCACCGGCGTGCCCGTGGCGGAACAGGTGCTCGAGGTCGGACGTGAGTTCATGGTTGGCGATACGATCGGCGCCGAAATGGTCAAGGAACGGATCGAGCGTCGACTGCAACGATTGCTGCCTGCCGGCGGTGGGCATGCAATTGCGATTACATCCAACTTCTCGTCAGCACTCACCGCGTTTTCGTTGTTGGTTCGCGAGAAGCAGTTAGTGGTTCATCGTGCGCACGCGGTGCGACTTCCCAACGGGCGACCTCTGCCCGAAGCATTTGGAACGCTGTTGCCGGTGATCCAAGAGGTTGGCGGCATCGACGGAGTACAGATCAGTGATTTCGACTCACTCGAAGATTTTTGCGTGATCCTGGCAGACGATGGCAAGCGGGCTGTCGAGCCGTTGGACTTTGGTTCACGAGATGCCTTCCAAGCAATCGTGTTGCCCGTCGCAACCTTGTCGGCCAGCCCGCATGGCGACATTCCATCAGCCGAGGCAATGCTCACTGCCGGTGCGGACTTTGTCATCATGCCGGGTAACGGAATTTGTGGCGGTCCCCCCTGCGGGATCATCATTGGACCGGAAGCCGAACTACGACACATTCAGGATTCCAACGCGTGGGATTCTTTGAAGGCGAGCGATGCAGAGCAAGCCATGATCTTGGTCACACTCGAACTTACCTCGTCCAATGCAGATCAAATACCCGTGCGAGCATTGCTGAGCACCGGCGAGGAGAACCTGCGAGCGAGAGCTGAGCGGCTTGCCACACGCTTGAGCGGAAGCGATCGAATCAAGAGCTGTCAGGTGACAGCAGAAGACGCGAGATTGTCGGCGCAAGGAAGATGGCGGCTCCCTTCGCGGCAAGTGCGATTGCGGCATGCGACACTCTCGGCGGACGAATGGAATCGCGAGCTGATCGAGGAATTGCCGGCAGTCATCACCACTGTCGATGGCGACGACGTTTGCGTCGACCTGCGTTGGGTTGCAGCGGCCGATGATGCGAAGTTGGGAGAAACGCTGGGCGGGAAAATCACGTAAGGCATCTCGCGTTCGGTGCTTGTCGCCAACCGTTTACTGCGGTGAAATCCAAGTCAGATCGTCCCACCAAGGCTGATCGTTCGCCTGATCGGGCCCGTCGCTGGTACGTCCGCGTTGGACAATTTGCGTGATACGATCGGTCAATCGAGTCGCCACATCAGCATGCTCGTCCAGGACGTTTTTTGTCTCGCTGGGATCGGCGGCAAGGTCATACAGTTCTCGTGATTGCTTGCCGTGCTCCATGACCAGTTTCCAGTTGCCATCACGAATCGCAAAACGGCCTTGAGCACTATGGTGAATGATCGGGAGACGCGTCGTTGGCTTGGCGGGATCGAGCAAGGTGGAATAAAAGCTGATGCTATCTTCGCCAGCACGATCCGGCAGTGGCTGCCCCAGCATCTCGGCCAGCGTGGCAAGTAAATCGGTCTGGCAGATTGGTCCATCGCAGATCGAGCCCGGCATTACCTTGGCCGGCCAACGAACGAAAAAGGGAACTCGATGTCCCCCTTCATAGATCGATCGCTTTCCTTCCCTGTAAATGCCGTTGCTGCGGTGTCCGTATCGTCGTAAACGCTCAGGCCAGGTGTTTTCCGGACCGTTATCGCTAGACACGATCACGAGGGTGTCATCGGTCAATTCAAGTCGATCGAGCAGATCGAGTACTCTGCCAATGTGCCAATCCGTTTCCAGCAGGAAGTCGCCGTAAGCGCCGGCCCCGCTCTTCCCGCGGAATGATTCAATCGGGATCACAGGTTTATGGGGCGAAGTCAGAGCAAGATACGCGAAGAATGGCTTACCACTTTTTGAATCACTTGCCTTGGACTCAATCCACGCCAGAGTCTTGTCGGTGAAACGCGTCAGGCACTCCGAATCAACGAAGTCCGGCGCCACTTCGATCTTTCCCTTGACATTACCCCATCGGTCGGGCTCGCCGAGTTCATCCGGCATGCTTTCATACGGAGGCATGATGCGATAGTCGCTGATGGCGATCTGATTTGGTTTCTTCTGGGTGTACTGGGTCGGAGGAACCGCAGCGTGACGTCCGTCGAACCAGGCTAAGATGCCGTAGTTCATCGAGGCGGGAATTCCCCAAAAGTAGTCGAAGCCTTTGTCTAGAGGCATGTCCAGAACCGGCTGGGACCAGTCGCGATCGCCGCGTCGCCCCGGGAAATCCATGCCAAGATGCCATTTGCCAACCATCCCGGTCGCATAGCCATGATCACGAAGGAACGAAGCAAGTGTCGTTCGGCCATCTTCGATCAAACATGGCCTTTCCGCGCCGAATACACCCCGTTTCAATTCGGACCGCCAGCTATAACGCCCGGTTAACAGCCCGTAACGACTTGGCGTACAAACGGTGTCGCTACAGTGCGCAGTCGGTGAACGTCATTCCCTCGCGGGCGAGGCGATCGAGGTTCGCCGTCTGAAACTTTGAATCGGGATTCAGGCAACTGGCGTCGCCGTATCCTTGGTCATCGGTGTAGATCACGATCACATTGGGTTGCCCGGCGAACGCAGCAGATACCAGTATAAGCAGTAGGAATGGTGGAAGAAGTTGTTTCAATTGGATCACAGTCGATTGCATCAGCAGTTTTTCAGAAGGGTGGGTCAAGCGGGAGGATATTCTAGCCTGCTTGGCCCAGCGATTGTTACTCCATGGCTGACGATGCTGTTCGAGCTTGCAACCGCCCGCACAACCCACCATCGCGTTGTTGAACGTTCACGCCACTCATGATCGGTCAGCGCCGGCGAGTTAGGAAAAGGTGTCTGACACCTTTTTGGTAGGCTGGCAAAGATACGATGGATGTTGCCTTCAATTGCCGCCGCGCAGTTGCGTGTCGGTTTGTCGCCTGCAACGCTAGTTCCACCTCAGCGAGCGCAGGTCACGCTCCGCGTGACGCAATCCTCACGTGAATGGGATACACATTCCGGCCTGCGAAGCATGCCCTATTGGTCCGTCCACCGATAGTTGTCAGGCTGAGTCGCTTGAGTCCAGATCGTGCTTAGCGCAGCGGTGCTCGTAATCGATTAGGAGCACCGGCCTACGGCCTGATCACTAGCACCGCTGTGCTGAGCAGGACGGAAGAGCCTGACACTTCTCGACGGACAGACCACTCAGGTTCTGTACAGAAGTAGGTCTCGCGTCACATCGGTGCAGGAGAACTTGGCTGCCCGAGGGCTCCTCGAGCATTTTCAACAATCATTTGTCCGACAAAAAAGGGGGCCGTTACCAATCGCCGCCAGCGGCCCTTCGCGTACTTCGCACCATTAGTACCTGACCCCTTTTTTGGAACTGACCCCTTTTTTGGAATTGCCTACGTCAAAGATGAAAATGCTCTTCGCCATTGCGTGCGGATGGATCGTCGTGTGGCAGAATATGGTGAGTCCTAGCGTCGCTCGAAAACGCTGCCGTACGGTTGGTAGTCGTGGTAGGGAACGGCGTGGTCTTTCCAATGCGTTCAGGGCTCGATCATAGAGGGAGCGCATGCGAATCAGATCCCCGGCGGCCGAGTCCAAGGTTGCCAGATTCGTCAGTTCCAGCGGATCATGCTGCGTGTCGTACAGCTCCTCGGTCGGTTTCATCGATCCGTTCTCGTAGGGCCAGTAGATGTACTTCCAGTCTTTCGTGACCACGGCAAGGCTATGAGCGGCTTTCGGCCCCCAAACATTGATCAGGGGCAACGAGTCATGGATCGTGGCATCGGGCGATTGGTAAAGCGTCATCAAGTTACGACCGTCCATGTTGTCGGGCGTCGCCAACCCCGCCAGACTCAAGATCGTTGGCGCAATGTCGACGTTGCCGGTCAGCGCCTCGCATCGCCTCCATGAACTTTTCGACGGGGAATCTGGCGGGGAATCTGGCGACTGGGAATCTTGCTGCTTGACTCTCGGATCAAACACGATCAGCGGCACTCGCGACGCCTCTTCGTAAGGGAGAACTTTCGAGCCGTAGCCGTGCGATCCACAGAGAAACCCATTGTCGGAGGTGTAGATGATGACCGTTTTGTCTCGCACGCCCGCTTCGGCGATGGCGTCCAGAATCATCCCGACTGCGACATCGATGCCGTAAATCTGCTGGTAGTAAGTCGCCATCACACGATCGTAATCGTCACTGTAATGCCAGCTATGAAAACGCTCGTACTGACGGCCCTGTCGGCTTTGTAGCGAAAAGTGCTCGCCATACTCCCGGCCAAAGTTCGCAGGCTTGGTGAAGGTCTTGCCGCGGTACACGTCGTCGAATGATGGATCGGGTGTGGTCGGATGGTGCGGCGCTTTGAAGCTGATCGAAAGGCAAAACGGCTGCTCGGATTGCGCGGCTTCCAGCACGAAATCGCGACCAAATGCGCCGTAGGAGAGGGTGGAGTGGGGATACTGATCGGCATACTTGGCCATCGAGGGGTTCTTCTTGGTCTCGTAGGACGTTTGCCCTGGACCGCCGCCCCAGCGATCAAAGTCGTGTTCGGGCAGATCGCCTTTGCCCTTCGGCCGCTGGGCCACTTCAAAGCCAAACTTTCCGGCGAACGCAGTCTGGTAACCGGCGTCACGAAGCAGGACTGGATACGATCGTTGCCAATGATCGATCAGCAGTGCGCCATGCTCGAAGTTGCATCCGGTCTTGTACTCGTACATACCGGTCATGATGCTCGCGCGACTCGCCATGCAGATGGCCGTCGTGTCGTAGTGGCTGTCGAAAACGAGGCCTGCTTGAGCGAGCCGATCGAGATGGGGCGTCTGGACGCCTGGAGTCCCATAGCACCCCATCGAGTAGGTGCATTGGTCGTCCGCCAACAGAAAAACGATGTTGGGCCGATCTTCTGCGGCCGCCAGAATCGGCAAGAGCAGGAAGGGGAAGCACCGCAGGAACCGAAGCAACATGACGCACCTTTGTAAATACTGAGCGGAGGGCATCAGTATAGGGGCAGCGGTTCAGCAGGGGTGACTACTCGGCGACCGACGGCCCGGCAAGTATTCGTTCGCCCCAATGCACGGTCGCGAGGAAAGAGCGACGTTGGTTGTGATCAGCCGCCCGAGCGTTGGCACCCGAGCGTTGGCACCCGGTCTTCCCCACGCTGGAGAACCTGACGCTAACGCGTAGCGGCGTCTAAGAGACGAAACCCGTGACAATCGGGTCCGCCCCTTTTTTGCACAGGTTGCAAAGTTCCAGCTCAGTCCATCTCGTCTTCGAGTGAGCGTCGATTGGTCTTCAAGGATTGGTCCCGCTTCTTCAGACCAGCCCGGTCCATCAGCGAGTGACGCATCAATTCGTCCATGTAATCGTCGTCGGCCGGCGGCGGCCCGTAGGCACCGAGTTCCTGAGGCTCATACTCGATAATGTACTCGTGACGGGCGATGGAGAGCTTGTTTCCCGGATCCAAGCGTTTTCGCATCACGGTTCGGTCGTCGACTTTGGTGCCGTTGCGGCTGTTCAGATCCCGGACAAACCAATAGCCATACTCAACCGTCAAGCGACAGTGCTGGGTGGAAACATTGTTGAACTTCAACTGAATGTCTGCTTCACCACGTCGGCCGATCAGCAGCCGTTTCTTGGTCAACGGTATCGGGTCGCCGCCGCCGCATGGAGTCAGTTGTCCGTAGGGCCCGGCATACTCGGCATGTTCGTCGCTCACGATGATTTCTCGATCTTCGAGGTGAGTTGGGCTTCGAGGTCAGTTGGGGGCGTCAACAATCCTCCCCCGGCAGTTAGACTGATGGCCAGTCTCCGTGCTCCCCTTTATTCTCGCTTCGATCCCCCGTTTGGCAACAGTTCACTTGCGATCCGACCCAGATTTTGACGAACGTCTCGCCTGGCAGCGCGAAGGTTTGTGTCTGAATTCGTTCGGCGCGTTCCTGCGGCGGCGGTTTGGGGGCCGGATTCAGCGGGTCAGCCTGGACGCCGGCTTCACCTGCCCCAACGTGGATGGGGCGGTGGCTCGGGGTGGGTGCAATTTTTGCGATAATCGGTCCTTTAGCCCATCCCGACGGGTTCGCCTGCAGAAGGTTGCTGCAGCAGCTTCGCTCGGGAATCGAGTCGGTACGGGTTCGGTACGACAAGGTCGCCGGATTCATCGCCTATTTTCAACCGGCCACCAACACCTATGCACCGGTGGATCAATTGGCCGAGGTTTTTGAGCTGGCCCTGTCGATCAACGAGGAAGTGGTTGGGCTGGCCATCGGAACTCGCCCCGATTGCGTGCCGGAATCGGTATTGGCGCTGATTGAGCGACTTGCCGGCCAAACCTACGTGTCGCTGGAATACGGCATGCAATCGATTCACGACTCGTCACTGGATTGGATGAATCGGGCCCATCGCCACGCCGACATGATCAATGCAATCGATCGCAGCCGTGGTCGCGGGTTTGAAATCTGTGCCCACGTGATTCTCGGAATCCCTGGCGAAACCCACGCGATGATGATGCAGAGTGCCGAAGCGATCGGTCAGCTCGGGTTTGACGCGATCAAGCTGCACAATCTGTACGCGGTCCGTGGGACCCCCTTGGGTGAGCAGGTCCTGGCAGGCGAGGTCTCGATGATGGCCTACGACGACTACGTCCGGACGGTCGTCGATTTTCTGGAACGAGTCCCGCCCGAAGTCGTGATCGAACGGGTCAGCGGCGATGCCCCGCCCAATTACCTGATCGAGCCAAAGTGGTGCCTCGAGAAGTCGTCGTTGCGGCGAGCCATCGAAACGGAGTTCGGCCGTCGAGGAACCCAGCAGGGCAGCCTGTACTCGCCCCCCGTACCACTTCCGGCCGATCGCCCGGTCCCGGCCGACCTGACCCCGGAAGCCATTCGAGTGGAAATCGAAAACCGCGGGAGGTTGCCTGTCTTGAAACTGCAACGATGATGGAAGGAGACAGGTGTTTCCGTGCTGATTTCCCCCTCGCAGGCCGCGACTTGGCTCGTTAATCTCTTACTCCCGCTGTTCCCCATCGGGGACCTCCCACGCGTTTGAGCGCCTTTGAATGGCAAGAGCTGGAATCGTCTTTGGTTTGATCCTCTGTGGAATCACGTTCGCTGGTTTGGTGGGGACACCTGCCAAAACGCCGACGCAGTTCTATCCGATGATGCTGGGCATCCCGATCCTGTTTTGCGGTGTGGTTGCCCTCAATCCCCATCGACGGCGGCTTTCCATGTTGGTCGCCTCGACGATCGCGGTCACTGGTGCGGTGATCGGGGCCTTCTGGTCGGGGTATCGAGTTGGTAGCGTTATCCAATGGTGGCACGGAAATCGACCGCTACTCGCTCCGCTTGATTGCGGTGATGACTTTGGTTTGCATCGTGTTCGCTGTCTTGATGATGGTCGGTTTCGCAAAGATGAAACGCAAATCATCACAAGACAGGAACAGGCAGCCGCAGCAACGGTTCGTCTTCCGTCATCGGCTGACAAAATCACGCAAGATTCGGATGTACCTACTTCGCGTGAGATCGCATGAGCGGTGAGTGGAAAGCGTTTGCGTCCTTGCTGGAAGCGTTCGGCGAACACGAACCGCTAGGCCATCGTGTGGTGAAGGTGCTGTCGGCTCTACCCCAGGAAGTCCAGCATGATTTCCTCAGCGATCCAAGGTTTCGCATCAGCCGGTTAAGTCGACAGACGCCGAGTGAGCATGGCACGCTGCTGGCACTACCGGCAGCTGACGGTCGTGGCAGTCGCTGCGTCGTTCTCAAACAGCGACTGGCTGAGTGTTCCGAACCGTTCGGCTTGTACGTGATCGCGCACGAACTGGCGCATGCCTACCTGCGCAATGGAGTCTGGGGCGAGTTCAGTGACCCGGAGGAGGCGGCCGACGCGTTGGCGGAAAGCTGGGGATTCCCCAGACCAGGCTGGTTTTCGTAACGCAGTTGCATCGATGAAGTCGCATCCGGTTCAATACAAGCACGACGCGCAAGCGAGTATGTCCCAGGAATCTGCGCAGTCTCACGTCCGCCAAACGGTTGAAAACCGCAAACACACTCGCTGGCGCGTCGTGCTTGTATGGCGAGGAGCCGCGCAAAAATGAAACGGCTCGCGTCTGAGGTTCACCAATGTGCGAACGCGTTTAGACGCTGTCGGCAACAGCGAGAAGTTTTGGAATCAGTTGCCGAAGGGCTCGGGAGCGATGGCTGATCGCGCGTTTGACAGTCAGGTCCAATTCGCCGAACGTGCGATGGTACTCGCGAATGATGAACAACGGATCGTAGCCGAAGCCCCCTTTGCCGCTGCGCGATTCCGCGATTCGGCCGCAACAGACACCATGCTCTTCCAGAACGACCTTGCCCTGTGGGTCGGACAAGCACAGAAAGCAGTTGAACTGAGCATTCCGTTTGTCTTCCGGAACGCCCTCCAGTTCACTCAGCAGCTTGTCGTTATTGGCTTCGTCTTCCCCGTGTTTTCCCGCGAACCGAGCCGATAGAACGCCGGGCCGACCGCCGAGCGCATCGACCGTCAATCCGCTGTCTTCCGCCAACACCCAGCGACCGAGATGCTTGGCCTGCTCGGTGGCTTTCAGCGCGGCGTTGGCGCGGAACGTGTCACCCGTCTCTTCCACATCGATGGCACTGGGGATTTCAGCGAGGGACGTCAGTCCGATTCGATCCTCGGGCAGCAACAATCGCAGTTCAATCAGTTTCTTTGCGTTGTTCGTACCGAGGACCAGATCAAACATGAGTTACCGCATTCCGAGGGCAGCGCCGTAAAGACTTCGTTTGGACACTTTGGGAACCGCGATCGGAGTCGGCTGAACATCAAACGGAATCAGCGCCACGCCGTTGCCGGCAATACCGCGAGCCCCAGCAGGTACCTGACGGGCAAGTTCCGGATCGACGTTGAAAGCGCTGTACTGCTTCATCACCGCGCGAATCTCGGGGGCGTACTCGAATCGGCCGTCTGGAAGTTCGCGTCCCAATTCCTCAAAACTACCAATCGTGACAAGCGATCGGAAGCGGTCGTGAAATTGATAAGCCTCGACCCCCTTGGCTCGCAACTCGTTGGTCATTTTTTCTGCGTCCTCGGCGTACTTATTCAAACGCGACTGACTCGGTTGAAAATCCTTGTCTCGTTTGCCATCCACAATCGTACCCAAGCCCTCAAAGGTCTTGACGACGACGGTATACCGGCCTTTGCAGTCCAGCAGACTGTGGTGGAGCCCGTCGTTCATTTGGTGAACGAACGAATCGACTTGAGGCGCGGTAAAGTACTCCTCGGGCAGCATCGGGTTGCGGGTCACAAAGGCCTGACTCATCGGACCTGGCGATGCCTGGCCGTCCCTGCCGGCTTGGCTAAAGATCTTGTTCGTAATCGACTTGACCGTCGTCACTGGATTGCTCCGATTCGTTTCGGCCGCAACTTCATTGGGGTCCTGAAACACCGCCGGCTTGGCCGTACGAATCCGCTTGAGATCTCGCTCGATGCTGGGGTGTTCGACGGTGTCGTACTCGCCAACCAGCACCGCGTAGGCTTCGTATTCATATCGATTGGCGTATCGCAGTCGCTTGGAAGTAGTTGGATCGCGATTGATGGTTCCCGTGAAGTCAAATTTCTCACGGTAGATGTAGGCGGGCAATTTCAAATCCTGGCTGATCTCACTTGCCAATCGCTCGGCACGCTTTTGCGAGCCCTCACCGACGAAGGTGGAGGCCAAGATCATCCAGGGGCCTTCTTCCTCGCTCAATTCGATCGACTGATTGGATTTTTGCTCCGGCGATGCATCTCGACCGAACATCCTGAGCAGGCTCGGCTTGTCGGCCGAGGCGACTCCGCAGAACAGAGCGAGGGCAGTCAATGCGAGCAGGGCACGCTTGGGGAAAACGGCAATCATCGTGACTTCCGTAGGAGGTATGTCGGTTTCAAGGTTAGGGCCTACACGAAGTCTCAGTAGCAGATTCCCCTACCCGAGGAAAAGAGAAGTTGTCGGCCCAAATGGCTCGACCGCGCCACTTTGCGGTAGGGCGATCTCTCCGAGACCGTCATTCCAATCGGCTTCGCCGCCTTCATCCGAGCCTCCGAGAGGCTCGACTCCAGCCGACACCTGGCCGAAACGAGCCCCGTTGTTGCGTCTCCCGTCGGTTTGTTCTTGGCAGCATGATGAAGCACAAAATGCTTGCGGAAAGGCGTCTTGCCACCCCCGTTCGCCCGATGACCACTGGAATGTCATCATTCTGCCCTTCATCATTCTGGCAAACTCACCCCATGCACTTTTTCTGGGCTGCAATTCTTCGGGGCGACTCATCTACGCCCTTTTCTTGGTAGCCGTGTAGGCGTAGCGATTCCCACCATCGGCGTTCATCAATCCCGCCGAGTTCCACGGTTCGATTTCCCGGCGAATGGTGTCCACATCGCCGCTTTCCATTCGGAGTAGCCGATCACACGACCGCTCGACGGTGCCAACGAAGTCGACGTCGTCGGCATTCCAAAGGTGCGTCGGCGACTCGCCTCGCTGATAGCGTTCTTCGCAGCGAATCGCCCCGGCAAAGTACAACATGCAGGCAGTGGTAAATCGTTCGAAATCAGCGAGCGTTTCGTAGGCAGTGCTGACCAGTCGGTCCAGAAAGCTGGTTTCTTCCATCAACGATCTGCGGTACTGTTCGATCAGGTCGCGCCGCAGCACTTCGTGATCACAGGTGATGATGCGGCACACCCGCTCGACTCCGGCAAGCGCATGAGCGATCCCCGTGCTGTGCAGCGGGTCGAGTGTGACGGCAGCGGTCGGCAGCATGATGCGGCGCGAATCAATCACCGGGTCGAACCAACGCTGCAGCCGTCCACTTCGGGCCGGTCCGCCGCCTGGGGCGACGAGAATTGCTTCCTTCATCAGCTCGCCAAGCGAAGGATACGCGAGACCGATTCGTTCAAGCGGCATCAGGGGCTGGTCGAGTTTGGCGGTGTAACCGACGCTGGTGATCCCGTTGTTGAACCGCAGCATCCACACCCAGCCGCGATCCAGCAGATGATGCTGCGCGGCGTCGTCGGCATCAAACGGATCAAGACTCGTTTCGAGCTGTTGTTGTGCCGCGACGGTACTCCAGCCGGCGACACCACGGTAGTGAGCAAAGGTCGAATGGGTACGCGTGAGCAGGCGATCGGCCAGATTCTCGCTGCTTGCCTGCCTGGCGAGTACTCCAGATTGGCCGGAAGCGTCGATGACCCACTGACAGGTGACCGGCGTCGACTCGATGCCTTGACACTGAACGCGAAACACCCCCGCGGCTTGTTCTTCCATGCCGACCACTTCGTGAGCAGTCAAGTCGATGGCCCCTGCGGAAACCGCTTGACTCCAAAAGTAACGATCGACTTCGGGGCGATACCAATGCGTGTCCGCCACCTCATCACTCGGGCTGGCCGCAACCAGCAAACTGCTCTCCCCCAATCGAGTTTCCTGGAATGGCTGCCCTTCGTGATGCACCAAGTAGCTGAAACCTCGCTTGCGACCGCACGGCAGAGCGGAGTGAGAACGTTGCCAGCTTCCCCATGCGGAAAGGGACTGCAAATCGGGAAGCGCATAGGTTTCCCCCAGGCGTCGGAGAATTGTGTCGGCGATCGGGGTCGACGATTCTCCGATTGCAAACCGAGGATGGCTCGCACGATCGATCAAAGCGACGCGCACACCTTGCCCTGCGAGGATCCAGGCAAGAATCGATCCGGCGAAGCCTGAACCGATGATGGCAACGTCAACACGGTGTGGCATGGGTTGGCTTCGAACCTATTGGAAAAAGGGGTCTGACACTCTCCGGCGAGCAAACTCCAAAGGGTCAGCCCCCTTCTTGGAAAGATTCTTAGTCGGACTGTTGAGTCAGATTCCTGCGATACAGATCTTCGAACCCGGGCTCGGCACGATCAAGATCCCAGAGGTCGATCGTCACCGCAGCGCGACCGTCGGCATCACGCAGGACGGTTCGCTGAATCTCGGCAAGCAGTTCAATCGATAGCGAAGGAAGCTGATCACCCAAGCCACTCCATCCCTCTCCGACGCGTGCTGGAATCAGGCTGATGTGCCTCGCCGAAGCGGCAAGTGCGTGCCTTACCGATAGCCGAGCCCAACGCATCGCCTCCCTGGCGGTTACCCCCGGTACGCCGAGGATCAGAAAGACACGCAAGTCGATCTCCTCATCGGCGAGCCACCGCGCATAGCGATCGAACTCGTCGCGCGTCATCTGTTTGGCAAGTCGATCGAGCCAGCGAGGCTGAACCGTTTCCAACCCGACCGCCACTTCGAGCCGAACAGGAAGTCGATCACGAAACCGTCGCAGTCGCCCCGCACCAAATCGAGGGTGATTCTCAACCACCAACCGCGAAAACCCCTCGCATCGCAAGGCAATCGCCTCGTAGTCACTCGTCGGGATACTCTGCGGATCGAAAAAGTTGCCGTTGTTGTAGAGCTTGAGCCAGCCCCGACGCGGCCGCGTGGCCAATGCGGCGTCGATCTGCGCCGCGATCGCCCCCGCCGGAGTCGGACCAGGCAGCGTGTGGCGATGCAAGTCGCACATCCGGCACCCGATCGGACAGGGCGATGCTGTCAAGAATACCGTGGTCGTCTCAATCAGGCCGCCTTCGCCGTTGGGCTCCGTCTCGTCGAGCACCAGATACGGAGTGTGGTGCGACAGCATTTGGCGGCTCACTGCTGGAATCTTCGTCATCGCCGGCTCCTTCCATGGTCAGGAACGCGACACGGTTGTTCCTGCGGCCGCGAAGGCCAACCGAGTCGGTACGCGTCGATCCGACTCCAGGTTCGCCCGCCGGTTCGCCCCCTGCGGTCGCGGCCAATCTTGGGAAAATGCAGGGGGACGCCTGCCGCCGGGCGGGCAGGTCCCACCACTGGACGAACCCGGGACCGCGGGCAAAGATGTCGGAAAATCGATTTGATCGAAACGCCTTGCCAAACCTTTGGCCGCTACGATCGTACAACCGTTGCGGAAGTTTGGGACGAGCAAGCTCCCGTAAGTGAGGCCAGCGCCAGGTCCTGCACCCCTGTCGCGAGCCCGATTTATTCGGTGGCCGCCCCGCGATGGTTGCAGTCGCAGTCGGATTCTCGGGCGAGCGAAGCTCGGGTATCCGAGCGAGCGTGACTCGGGCAGAGGTGGTGGGCTAGTTCAATTTCCAAGGAGACAACTCGATGAGTGATGGTTCAGTTGGGCACAAATCGGCAATGGTTGAGTCCGACGGTCTCAGCAAGTTCTACGGTGACTTCGCTGCGGTTCAAAACATCACCTTTTCGGTTCCGGCGGGTCAGGTCTGTGCATTTCTGGGTCCCAATGGGGCCGGTAAATCGACGACCATGAAGATGTTGACAGGGTATCTGTCCCCGTCGTCGGGGCTCGCTCGCATCGGCGGTTTCGACACCCAGACCGAGCGATTGCAGGCGGCGGAGTTGCTCGGCTACCTGCCCGAGAACGGGCCGCTCTATACAGAAATGACGCCGCAGACGTTTTTGCGCTACGTGGGCCAGACCCGCATGATGCCCAGGAGCCGGTTGGCCGAGCGGATGGAATACGTCTGCGACCACTGTGCGCTGGGGGATGTCTGGGGCAAGGCGATCGGGAAACTATCCCGCGGTTATCGTCAACGCGTCGGCATGGCCCAGGCCCTTCTGCATGACCCGAAGGTGCTGATTCTCGATGAGCCGACCAGCGGACTCGATCCGAACCAGGTGCATGGCCTTCGTGAATTGATCGTCAACTTGGGCAAGACCAAGACGGTGCTCCTTTCGACTCACATCTTGCAAGAAGTGCACGCGGTGTGCGGCCGGGTTGTCTTGGTCAACGAAGGCCGCCTGGTGTTCGATGGGCCAACCAGCGATCTGGGAACCGAGAGCACGCGCGATGGAAGAAAAATTCCGAGCGTTGACCATGTCCTCGGCAAGCTAAGCTGCTCAACGCGTCGACGTCCACGCGTTCGTCTCTCTGCATTTGACTGTTCCGTTCTTCCCTGATTTCCTCTGTTCAATACAGCCAATTCAACAATGAAGCTACGACGACAGGTTATCGGTGCGATCTTCCGACGCAATTTCTCGGCGTATTTCTCCGGGATGTTGGGATATCTGTTCATCATCGTTTTCGTGGTTGCCTGCGGTTGGTACGCATTCGATCCGAAGTTCTTCACAGCCAACGAGCCCAACCTGGATCAGCTGTCGATCTACTATCCGATGCTGATGCTGTTCTTCATTCCCGCGATCACGATGAGCGTGTGGGCTGATGAACGCAAAACCGGAACGGATGAGCTGCTCTTCACACTGCCGGCCACAGACGTCGAGATTCTGATCGGAAAGTATCTGGCGGTGCTGGCGGTCTATTCCGTCGCCCTCCTCTTCTCCATGACGCATGTCCTGGTGCTGACCTTTTTGGGCAATCCAGACTGGGGACTCTTGGCAGCCACCTACTTCGGTTACTGGATCGCCGGTGCGGCCCTGCTGAGCGCCGGGCATGTTGGCATCGCAGTTGACCAACAACATGACGGTCGCGTTTGTGCTGGGGATGGTGATTTGCGCGATTCCGGTTTTCATTGGCCAGATCGGACGCCTCGTCGGCCTGGGCGACTCGCTGGAATCGTTTGGCCTGCAGGAGCAGTTCCGCGATCTGGGAATGGGCATCGTGCCGCTGACCGGCCTGGTCTACTTCGTCGGCTTCACGCTGTTGATGCTCTACTTGAACCTCGTGCTGATGTCGCGCCGACACTGGAAAAGCGATTCGCGGCGGAGTGTGGCGAGCCAGTATGGAATCCGCGCTCTCTGCCTTGGGGTGGTCGCCATGTGTGCCACGGCATGGGCAGGCTACACCGGTCGACGCTTTGACATGACCAGCGAAAGGCTGTTCACCCTGTCGAGTTCGACTCAGGAGATCCTTCGCGGGTTGGAATCGGAACGACCAATTGAGATCCAGGCTTTCTTGTCACCACAAAAATCGATTCCGGCTGAATACGTCGAAACGCGAAAGCGATTGGTCGGTTTGCTACGGCAGTTCGACGAAATCGGCGGCAAGAACCTGGAGGTTCGTTATGTCGACGTGGAGCAGTTCAGCCCTGAGGCGGACGAGGCAGAGCGATTTGGCATTCTTCCGGTGCGCGTCGCTACCGAGCGGGACGGTCGCCGCGGGGAAGAGGAGGTTTACCTCGGAGCCGTGATCATCAGCAGTTTTGACAAGGTGGTCGTGCCTTTCTTCGGAAAGGGGCTTCCCATCGAATACGAATTGACTCGATCGGTTCAAACCGTCGCCGATGACGTGCGTTACACGGTGGGGGTTCTGCAGACCGACGCTGACCTGATGGGATCGCGGGAATGGCGGATCGTGACGGAATTGAAGAAGCAATACAACGTCGAGAGCGTTTCCGCGGCCGATCCGATCGATGCAGATAAATTTGATGTGCTGCTCGCAGCGATGCCATCGTCGTTGACCGATCCTGAAATGGCGAACCTGGTTGCCTATGCTCAGACGGGAGGCCCGTTGCTGGTGTTCGATGACCCCTTCCCACTTTCGTTCAACACCGGCTTCGGTGTGACCGGTGCTCCACGGCAACCAAAGCCTTCGGCCGGCGGAGGCATGTTCGGTGGTGGCAGCCCGCCGCCGGAGCAGAAAGCCGACGGTGGACGTGCAACGGCATTGATGAAGGCGCTTGGGAATCGAATGGGTCTATGACCAGGCGGTCTTCGACGTCAGCAATCCGCATCCCGAATTCGCATTGTTGCCCGCCGAGTACGTGTTCATCACGCGTGGAGGAAGCAACGAGGACGCCTTCAGCGCTCGAGAGCGAAATCACCTCGGGTCTTCAAGAGATGATCATGCTGTACTCCGGCAGCGTCGAAAAGGATCCCACCAGCAACTGTGACTTCACACCGTTGCTGCAAACCGGATTCGAGTCCGGTGTGCTGCAATGGCAGGATTTCGTCGACGAAGGCGGGCTCAACTTCTTCTCGATGCAAGCGACCGCCAACCCGCGTCGAGACCCATTCCGCCAGATCGATCCGAATCCCACACGTTGGCGGCTCGGGTCAAGAACGAGTCGGGTGGCAGCAAGGTCAACGCGATCTTTGTTGCCGACATCGACATGATCTCTGATTTCTTCTTCGAAGAACGTAATCTCGGCAATCTGAATATCTCGTTCGATAACGTGACCTTCGTCTTGAATGCCGTGGATTCATTGGCCGGCGATGAATCGTTCATCCAGCTGCGAAGTCGTCGCCCCAAGCATCGGACGCTCGAACGCGTTGAGAAACAGAAGCGAGAGTTCTTGGAAGCGGCCAACGAGGCCGAGCTAGAAGCGGACAAAGCAGCCGATGAAGAGCTGGAAATTCGCCGCGAACAACTCAGCAAGCGGGTCAAGGAAATCGAAGAGAACGAAAGCCTTGATCCGATCGCCAAGAACCAGATGTTGCGGCAGGCTCAGGAAGCCGAACAGCAACGACTGAATCTGGAGGAGGCGAAGATTGAGCAGACAAAGAACGACGACATTCGCAAGATTCGAGCCAACACCAACAACCAGATCCGGTCGTTGGAATCCTTCATCCGATTGTGGGCGGTTTGGCTTCCGGCCCTGCCGGCCCTGGCCGTTGGCATGATCGTCTTCGCACGAAGATGGGTCGACGAAAAGACCCACGTGAGCAACAAGCGGCGTCGCGATTGAAGCGCGTGCCTTGAATGCCTCGCGGCGTCAGCCCAACGATCGCTGACGCCGCGGGCATCCCGTTTCTCCACTGACAAATCAAGTTCGCACAAATAGTTTTCCCAGGAAGATCGAGATGTCAACGAAACCTCAGACTTCGGCGTCATCCAACACTCAGAATCGCTCCGGGCAATCCGAATCGGCCAAACAGGCGACTCGAACGTGGGCGTTCGTGATTGCCGCGATTGGATGCTTGCTGATCACCGGGCTGTTCGAATGGTTCAGCCGACCGGCGGCGATCGCGGAATACGGCAAGGTCGGCCAGGAGTTCTATCCTGACTTTACCGATCCCACGATCGCCACCTCGCTGACCGTCTCCGTCATCGATCCGGAAGAGATCAAGCCGCTCGAGTTCAGCGTCAAGCAAGCCGAAAACGGCCAATGGGTGATTCCCTCACACCACAACTATCCGGCCGACGCGGCCGACCAACTCGCCAAGACCGCCAGCAGCGTGATCGGGATCAAGCGTGGAGCCATGGTCACTCGATGGGCTTCGGATCACGCGCGCTACGGAGTCGTCGACCCTCAAACCGATTCGGTCGGCATCGATGAACTGGAAGGGATCGGCAAGCGGATCACGCTGGCAGGCAAAGACGGCACCGTGCTGGCCAGCTACATCGTCGGTAAGAAAGTCGAAGGGGAAGGAAATCGGTACTACGTCCGGCACCCAGGCGAGGACGAAACCTACATCGCCGATTTGGACATCAACCTGACGACGCGTTTCCGCGACTGGGTCAACACCGACCTGCTCGATATCGCCAGCCACCGATGTTCGTCGAATTGAACTCAACGATTACTCGTTCGACGAAATTCGCGGTACGGTCACCGGGAACATCCAGTCGGTATTGTCCCGCGATTCCTCCAGCGACGACTGGAAGCTCGCCGGAATCAATGCCGCAACGGAAGAGGTCAACGAAGATGCGGTTCGAGAAACCCTGGACACGCTGACCAACCTTGAAATCGCTGGCGTTCGTCCGAAGCAACCTGGCTTGACGGCCGATCTTCGCATCGACCGCAACGCGCTCGACGTCGCAACGCGACGCCGATCGACTGACCAATGACCTGCTCGCTCGTGGGTTCCTGCTGCAGCCCAATCCCGACGACAAGAACCTGCTGGAACTGATCGCACGCGAAGGCGAGATGTTTGTCGGTACCGATGACGGGCTGCTCTATCGACTCTACTTTGGCCGGGTCTTCACCGGCTCCGACCAAGAGCTTGAGATTGGCTTGAATGCCGACGATGAAGCGGACAAGAAGCGATGCCGAAATCAAACGAAGCAAGGCGACAAGGAGTCCGAGGGAGACAAAGCGTCGAGGCCGACGCCGAGAAAGACAGATCCTGAAGCGACCGGAAAGCCAGGGCGTTATGTCTTCGTGCGAGTCAATTTCGATCCTTCCCTGCTGGGTGAGGCGCTCGACCGAACCGGTTGAGCCGCAGGAATCCGAGGAACTGAAGGCGCTCGAGGAAAAGGTCAAGCAGGCCGAAGCCAACGGGGAAGAGACTCCATCGGACGCGGACGAGGCCGACGCAACCGAATCCGACAAATCCGCCGAAGACGGCGACGCTGAACGAAGCGCCGAAGAAACCGACGCACAAAAACTGCAACGTCTGCGCGATGAACTCGCCGCTGCCAAGGCCGCCTATCCCGTCGCAGCTGGCAGCGTACCGAAGAGTATCAGCAAAAGCTCAAAGATGGTGAGAAGAAATCAGATGAGCTCAACCGCCGTTTCGCCTTGTGGTACTACGTGATTCCTGGTGAGAGCTATGACAAGCTTTCGCTCAATCGCGAAGACCTGATCAAAGCCAAAGAATCTTCCCGAAGGCGAAGCTCGCCGACGCCCAAGCCAGTGACAACGCCTTGCCCACCATCGGTGAGTTGAGCGAAGCGGTGATGAAGGAGTCGACGTCGCTGCAGCCACCGGAAAATGCGGAGGAGCAAACCCCGGAAGCTGCCAAGACGGACCAACCCGCCGAGGAACCTCAGGCGGCGGAAACGCCGGCTCCCGAAGACGCGAAGAAGCCCAACGACGCAGCAAGCGACAACGAACCGAACGCTGATTCGCCGGCGCCCGCCGAGGAAGCGCCACCCGCGACCGAGCCCTCCGAACCAACTGCGGAGAAGCCTGCAACGGAACAACCGGCCACCGACGAGCCGAGCACCGACGAGCCGACCGGTGATCAGGCTCCCGAATCGGACGCCGATGCGCCGGGTGAATCACCTTAAGAGCATGTTCGTTTTGGCTTCGCGTGAGTAGTAAGGAGTGTCGGAAGAAAGCCGCTGCTTCTTGCTGGACAAAGCCACCTTGGCAGGTCGAGCCGTCAATACAAGCACAACGCGCAGGTTTATGTTGCGCCATCCGCACCCTCCCGCTAAAGCAAAGCGGCCCACGGCTAGCGCCTGAGGTTCACAGTGAACCTCAGTGCTAGCCGTGGGCCACGAAACTTGACTGTGAACCTCAGCGCTAGCCGTGGGCCACGAAACTTGACTGTGAACCTCAGTGCTAGCCGTGGGCCACGAAACTTGACTGTGAACCTCAGGCGCTAGCCGTGGGCCACGAAACTGGCCGACAAATACAACAAACTCCCGACCTGCGCGAGACGCTTCCCGCCACTCCGTGGTCAAACGCGCAACATCAAAACTTGCGCGTCGTGCTTGTATGCGAGAATCGGGGCCAGCCTGAAAAGGCCGACGTACGTTCGATGCCAACCGCTCACTCTGACAATCCACGCCGGGATCGTAGTCTGACGAACATGGCGACGCTCGAGACTGCAATCAGCAACAGACTGAAAACGAAATAGCCGATCACGACCAGGATATTCCCCTCGTTGGCCGGTCCTTCCAGCGAGCGATTGAGATTCTCATCAAGTGGAATCGAAAAGAGCGCAGAAAAGGGACTGGTGATGCCGCTCCACTGAGCCACCGCAATCTTTTCCGGCGGGAAGTCCAATGATCTGCATCAAGGCGACGATCGCGGGAGGCACCACGTAAAGAATCAGCAGCGTGGTGTAGGTACTCAGCAGGGCGATTGACGTTTTCCGAGCGAACAGCGAGCAAACGAGTGCGATGACGGCGTTGACCAGGCAAACCATCAACACGATCGCAAACATGCAGACCACCGCTCTCCAATTGCTCCAGAAGCTCATATTCAAAGCCGTGCCAAGTAGCAGCGGCCAAAGCAAAAAGGAGGTCAGAACGGCTGAGATTCGAAAGCCGACAATGAACTTGCCGGACAGAATCTGCCAGGGCGTCAGCGTGGTCGTCAAAAGCAAATCGAGCGTTTCTCGCTCCCGCTCGCTGGTCATGCTGCCGGCCAAGAACACCGGACCGACCAACATATTGAAAACGATCACGTAAACCGAAAACCACGCGCAGCGATCAATCTGCCAGAACAAGAAAGACGCCCATCAACGGGATCGCCAACAGCATGCTGATTTGGATCACCAACCGCAGCATCAACGTTCCCTGGCTGAAGATCTCGCTGTGCAGCTCCTTGTCGTAAACAGGATTTCGGCCATCCGGCATCAGTTCCTGTTTCTTCGGCGGCGCAAAGAGTCGATCGGGGAACTGGTCTGGCTGGATCACCAGTCCCACCGCCTCCTCCGCTTCACGCTCGAGGTCGATGACGTCCTTGCCTTCGCTACCAACATCCGGCGGGTAGAGCATCCGTCCGGCAGCGGCCGCGCACATCAGGATCACCGCCGAAAGGACGAACGCAGGAACCACCAGCGATGCAACCTTCAGACGAAGTGCCCCTTGACCCTCCAAAGCACTCCAGAACATCACCGCTAGAATCACCAACGGCAAGATCACCAAATAGCTCACCACCAAGGAGCTACTGGTACGAGAAAAGTAGCTGCTGCAAAATACGCCGATCGCTCCGAACAACACGACGGAAACGATCAGCCCCAAATAGGCGGCCAGCACTTCGTAAAGGCTGATCCCACCAAGCGGCAGGCAGAGCACGATGATCGGAAGCGAGGCCACAATCAGCATGCCGAGATGCGTCAGTGAGGCGACCATCTTGCCCAGCACGATCGCGCCGGGACGTAGCGGACTGGCCAAGCAGCATCTCATACGTATGACGCTCCTTCTCGCCGGTGATCGCACCTGCCGCAAAACTCGGTGCCATCAGCGACGCGATCACATACTGCCCCAGGAAGAACAGATTGACCAGGTTCTGAGCCGAACGCGGGTTGCTCGTCAGATCCAACCGCTGGTCGGTCGGCCAGGCCAACAGTACGACCGCCGCCAGCAGAATCTGGTAGACCGCCAACAAGCAGAAAGGCGCGATTGGTCCTCAGATTGACCAGCAGCTCGCGCTGCAGCACGGGATTCTCAAAAACGTACATCTCGGACCCGAATGGTTCTCGGTGCTTGCGGTACTAGGAAAGCGGCGTCTTCGATGCGACACCCGGCTGTTCGGTCACATAAGTTGGAACGGCGTAGCCAGGTAGCCTGGCGCGCAACTGCTCAATGATCCGTTTTCCCTCAGCGAGGGGTACTTCGAAGTGGGCAGCCCCGCGGACACGATCGAGCTGGTGCAAGTAATAGGGTTGGATCCGATGATCCACCAGTTTCAGACACAGCTCGCTCAAGACGTCTGGATCATCGTTGACCCCTCGGAGCAACACGGCCTGATTCAGCACGGGGATACCGGCGTCCACCAACGCTCCAATCCGTGCCATCACCGCTTCATCGAGTTCATTGGGGTGGTTTGCATGGATCACGAACCACACCGCCAGCCGGCTTGATGACAGTCGGTCAATCAGAGTGGCCGTGACGCGCTGTGGGATCACGATTGGCATTCGGGAGTGAATTCGAAGTCGCCGTACGTGTCGGATGGACTCGATCTCCGTGACCAGGTCGGACAATTTTTGGTCGGTCAGAGTCAGCGGGTCTCCGCCGCTGAGCAGGACTTCAGTCGATGTCATCGTGATTACGCAGATAGTCGAGTGACGGCTTCCACGATGCAGTGCGTGACCCGCTTGAGGAATAGGGAAACTCACGACGAAAGCAGTAACGGCAGTGGACACCGCAAGCGCCGGTAGTGATCAGCAAGGCCCGTCCGTCGTACTTGTGCAGCACACCTTGGGCGGCGATCGAAGTGAGCTCACCAACGGGGTCGGCAGAGAAGCCAACCGTTTCCACGTCTTCACTGCGGACGGGAAGCACCTGTCGCAACAACGGATCGCCTGGATCGCCCGGGCGGATTCTGGCCAAGAACTCTCGCGGCACGAACGTGGGAAAGGAGTTTTCCGCGTGGATCGTCGAACCTACCTCGCTGCTGTCGACGGCAAGCCCGAGCTCCCGACGAAGCTGGAGACTGCAGCGAATCGCCCGTTTCATTGCAGTCTGCCAGTCCACGAGCGAGCCAAGATTTTCCGTCCCAGAGCCGTCCAAAGCCGTCGGGACAAAGTCCGACCTTGTCGCTAGAATCTCGTCCGATTGGTTGGTCGTCTCGCAGCGCGTCATTCGAATCGACGGTCATCCCAGACAGATTACACAAACTGACTCTTACGACGGAGCCATCCCCTACATGGCTACTTATAGCACAAGCGACTTCCGAAAAGGACTGAAGGTTCAGATTGACGGCGAACCTTACCTGATGACCGACATGCAATTCGTCAAGCCTGGCAAAGGCAACGCACTCTATAAGTGCAGGATGAAGAACCTGATTCGTGGCACCACCCTGGACAGGACATACAAAGGGGGGGATTCGCTCGAGTCCGCCGACGTCGAAACCACAGACGTCTCGTTCCTGTACCGCCAGGGCGAAAACTACGTCTTCATGCATCAGACGAGCTTCGAGCAGTACGAGGTCAGCAGCGAAGTCGCAGGAGACATCTGGAAGTACCTGAAAGACGGCATGGTCTGTACCATGACCCTCTACAACGGCAACGCGATCATCGTCGAGCCGCCGAATATGGTGGAACTAGAGGTGGTTGACTGCGTCCCGGGCGCCAAGGGCGACACCGCGACCAACGTGACCAAACCGGCCAAGGTCGAGACCGACGCCGAGTTCACGGTTCCGGGTTTCATCAAGATCGGAAATCGCATCAAGATCGACACGCGAACCGGCGAATATGTTGAACGCGTCAGCAACTAGGGCTTGCTCAACACGACGAATTGGGTTTGCCGCAAAGGGGGTGTGAACCTCGGGCATAGCCGTGGGCCACGAAAACGTCGTTAAGATGCGGCGAAGGCCCACGGCTAGCGCCCGAGGTTCAAAGAGACAACTTAAGTTCGCTCCATTCGGGTCAGACACCAAAAACCGGAACGACCCGAAGGGTGCTTCGCATTTTTGGTGTCCGCCCCCTTTTCGCCGATCCCTTTACCCCAACTGCACTGCTTCGTCACAGGCTTCTGATTTCCCCAGTAACTCTGCAAGGCAAGCGCCAGCGGTCGCGTTCGATTTGGTCGACTGATGGACACTCTTTCGTGAGCGCCAAAATTTGGTGAATTTGATGTAGGTCAACTAGTCGGGTCCCATTCAAGTCCGGGTCATTTCATGGTCAACACGCTCTTCCTGCCAGAACTACGAGAGATGTTGGCCAGTGAAAACCGTGCCGAACTGGAAGAATTCTGCGTCGCGCTGAATCCCGGTCGCACAGCGGAATTCATGGAAGGTCTGACCGATAGCGAAGCATGGCAGGTGTTGCAGTACGCCGCGCCCGAGCGTCGCGCGGAGATCTTCGACTACTTCCCCGAGAGTCGCCAGCTATCGATGCTCCATCACGAAGAGTCCGGCCAAGTGGCCGAGTCTGCTCGATGAGATTCCGGCGGACGACCGAGTCGACTTGATTCAGGGCCTGTCCGGACGAGCGGGTCGACGAGATTCTCCCGCTTCTTGCCGATCGAGGCCCGTCGCGACATCCAGCGGTTGCAGTCCTACCCGGATGGAACGGCTGGTGCGTTGATGACCACCGAGGTCGCCATGCTCACGCCCAACCTGACGGCCCGCCAGGCGTTGGAGGAACTCGGGCGACAAGCCAGCGAACTGGAAACGATTTACTACCTGTACGTCGTCGACGAAAACCGGCTTGCTGCTGGGGATCGTGTCGACTCGCCAACTCGTCTCGTCGCTTGGCAAACCGACCAAGACGCTGGGCGAAATGATGGAATCCGACGTGGTGGCCGCGTTGGTTACCGACCACCAGGAAGACGTCGCGCAGAAAGTTGAAAAGTACAACCTGCTCGCGATCCCTGTCGTCGACAGTGGCCGCCAACTGCTGGGAATCATCACGCATGATGACGTCATCGATGTTGTCCGCGAAGAACTTGCCGAAGATGCCCAGCGGATTGCGGCCGTCGCCCCGCTGGAGGAAGCCTACCTGACGATCGACCTGCTGACGCTCTCATGGAAACGAGGCTTGTGGCTGACCATTCTGTTTTTCGCGGCTCTGCTGACGGCCTTCGCACTTGTTCCACTACGACCAGGAACTGGCGAAATACGAATGGTTGGTCTGGTTCATTCCGCTGATCATCAGTTCTGGCGGAAACTCCGGAAGCCAATCTGCGACCCTGGTGATCACTGCGATGACCAGTGGCGAGGTGCACTTCCGAGATTGGCCGCGTGTGATGAAGCGGGAAGTGATCGTGTCGCTGATGCTTGGTGGTTTTCTAGCGCTGATCGGCTATGGCGTTGCCTTCTTCCTGGCCCCATCGCATTTCGACGCACTGGTCATTCCACTGACGCTGCTGCTGGTGATCTTTTGCGGTTGTTTTTGTGGGGGAGCGTTGCCGATGATTTTCAAACGGCTCGGACTCGACCCGGCGATGATGAGCAATCCATTCGTGGCAGGAATCGTCGATATTCTCGGGATCGTGATCTACATCAACATCGCCCGCTTGATTCTCGGTGGCCAGTAAGCCCGCTACGACGGCTGCCCAGCCCATCGGTCGACGGCGACGGCGGCAAACGAAAAAACGGCCGACACGAGGTCGGCCGTTTGTCGATCGTTTCAGTCAGGATCGACGGCTTAATACATGTCGTGGTCGCCGCCGGTGCCCTTCTTCTTGCCTGTCCTTCGGCTTTTCCGCAACCAACGCGTCGCTGGTCAGCAACAAGGTGGCCACGCTGGCCGCGTTGCTGAGAGCGGTTCGAGTCACCTTGGTGGGGTCGATCACGCCCGACTTGACCAGGTCTTCGTAGTTATCGGTCAGGGCGTTGTAACCTTCGTTGCCCTTCATGCCGGCGACGCGTTCGCAAACAATTCCGCCGTCCTGTCCGGCGTTTTCCGCAATCATGGTCAACGGTGCGCGGCAAGAACGGAGCACGATGTTGTAACCGACAACTTGATCCTCGGTGAGCGTATCGGCAGGCTTGACCGAGGTAGCCGCTCGCAACAGGGCGACACCACCGCCGGGAAGAATTCCTTCTTCGACCGCAGCGCGGGTCGCATGCAGGGCGTCTTCAACGCGAGCCTTCTTCTCCTTCATTTCGCTTTCGGTCGCGGCACCAACGTTCACCTTGGCAACGCCACCGGCGAGCTTCGCAAGACGCTCTTCCAGCTTTTCACGATCGTAATCGCTGGTGCTGTTCTCGATCTCGCGGCGGATCTGGTCAATTCGAGCCTTGATGTCGCTCGTCTTGCCAGCACCTTCGATGATCGTCGTGTTGTCCTTGTCGATGATGATCTTCTTGGCACGGCCGAGCTGCGGCAGGTCGACGCTTTCGAGCTTGATGCCCAGGGCTTCGAAGATGGCATGGCCGCCGGTCAGGATCGCGATGTCTTCCATCATCGCTTTGCGGCGGTCGCCGTAACCGGGTGCCTTGACGGCGGCAACGGAGAACGTGCCGCGAAGTCGGTTGATCACCAGGGTTGCCAACGCTTCACCGTCGACATCCTCAGCAATGATCAACAGCGGCTTGCCCTGCTGGACAACCTTCTCCAAGCAGTGGCACCATGTCCTTGATGCTGCTGATCTTCTTTTCGAAGACCAAAATGTAAGCGTCTTCGAGAACCGCTTCCATCGACGCTGGATCGGTGACGAAGTACGGCGAGAGGTAGCCGCGATCAAATTGCATCCCCTCAACCCACTCTTGCTCGGTCTGAAGGCTCTTGCCTTCGTCGACGGTGATCACACCGTCCTTGCCAACCTTGCTCATCGCGTCGGCGAGCAGATTGCCGATTTCTCGATCGTTGTTGCTGGCGATGGTTGCGACGTTGGCCATCGCCTCCTTGTCCTTCACCTTCGTTGCCATCTTGTGCAACTTTTCGGTGATGTCGGCCACGGCTGCCTCGATCCCGCTCTTCATCTGAATCGGGTTCACGCCGGCCACAACCGCCTTGAGCCCTTCGTTGAAGATGGCTTCGGCCATCACGGTCGCGGTGGTGGTGCCGTCGCCGGCGACGTCGCTGGTCTTGCTGGCCACTTCGCGAACCATCCGGGCGCCCATGTTTTCATAGACGTCTTCCAACTCGATCTCCTTGGCGACGGTGACGCCGTCCTTGGTGACCGTGGGGCTGCCGAAGCTCTTCTGAAGAATGACGTTGCGGCCCTTGGGACCGAGGGTGACCTTGACCGTCCGAGCCAGTTTGGAAACGCCGCGGCGAATCGCCTCACGGGCCTCTTGGTCGAATGCGATGATTTTTGCCATGAGAGTTTTAAGTGTGTTGCTTGAGTTTCTGAGAAAATGAGTTGAAAGCTGAATCGACCGATCGCTTACTCGATCACCGCCAGGACGTCGTCCTCACGCATCAGCAGGTACTCAACGTCATCGATTTCCACCGTTTCGCCGGCATAACTGCTGAACAAAACGAGATCGCCCTGCTTCAGCTGGCTTGGGGATCGTGATCCGTCATCCAAAAGCCTGCCGCTGCCAATGGCAACCACCGTTCCGCGAGCCGGCTTTTCGCGAGCCGAATCAGGAAGGACGATGCCGCCGGCGGTGGTTTCCTCGCTCTCGACTCGCTTCACGACGATTCGCTCGCCCATCGGTTGCAGACGAATCTTGGTGTTCTTCTTCGTGGCTGTTGCCATCTCCGTGTTACCTTTCTCTCTTGACGGGAAGGATGCTTGACTTTGACTCTATCGAAAACGCCCTGGATGGCTCCCCGAATCCGTTTCGACCCGGGCGAACCATCTGCGCATTTGGCAGGACTCTGCGATTGCTCGCCAGACACAGCAACCCCTGTGCCATTCGCAACAAGCTGAGTGAAAGTCGATTGCTCGTATGGAGTTAGGAGATCGCTTCGGTTCTCACGCGGAGCTCTCATCGGTCTTCGATCTGCTCCAGATTGGCAGTGGCCGATTATTCGCCTTTCGCCGGCGATGCTCCCTTTCGTAGACTCCCCGCTCGGTCGCCTCGGTGTGGTATTCGACGCGGACAGGCCCCTGTCCGTCGAGGCCACACGGTAGCGTTCATCCCCGATCTCAGCGATGGATCGCTGGTTTTGGGCCCTCATTCGCTTATCTCTGGAGTGAAGCGGCATGGAAGCCGAGTCCCGCCTGCGTCGTTGGTGCAGACTGGCGATCGCAGGATTGCTGGTGCTTGCCTTGAGCACGCCAAGTTTTGCGGCCAGCCAAAGAACGCAGAACTTCCTGATCACCGCCCCAACCCCCCAGCTTGCACAGGCTGTCGCCGAGGCGGCTGAGAAATACCGCCGCGATTTGGCGATCCATTGGCTCGGTGGCCCACTCGCCCCCTGGCCCACCCCCTGTCCCATTCGAGTCGTCGCTGGGGACAACCTGGCCGGCTCAAGGTGTCACGACCTACAACCCGGCACCCGTACGAGACTTCCAAATGGAAGTCATTGGCACACCCGAACGCATCTTGGACAGTGTGCTGCCGCATGAGGTGACCCATACGATCCTGGCCACCTATTTTGGGCGGCCGCTGCCCACGCTGGGCCGATGAAGGGATTTGCACGACCGTCGAGCACGTTTCCGAGCGAAGCAAGCACGAAGTCAAGCTCCGCGAGTTTCTTCGCTCACGTCGCGGCATCGCCATGAACCAGTTGTTCTTGATGAAAGAGTATCCGGCCGACGTGTTGCCCATGTACGCCCAGGGCTACTCGGTCTGCCGCTTCCTGATCGACCAAAAAGGACCGCGGACCTTCATTGAGTTCCTCGGGGAGTACATGAAGCATCCCTCCTGGACCGACAATGTCAAGCGTTACTACGGATACGATTCGCTGAAGGAGCTCCAGGACTACTGGCTGGCTTGGGTCTCACAGGGCGGCGGGCCCGTGGAGAAGTTTGCCAAGCTTGACCGCAGTGCGGCAGCCGGGCAACCGATGCCAACCCGATCGCATCCCGCTACCCGGCGCCGGCTCGCAATGGCCACAGGCTCCGGCGGCCTCTCCGCCACCGTCCTGCCAACGCCTGCCTCGACCGATCTGGCGTCTGATGGGACCGGCAACAAGACAATTGGCCCTGGAAGGTCCTCGTCCCGGCTCGACCAACTCAACCGATGCCAGCCCGTCCCGGCTGCCTCCTGCCGTGATGCCGGAAGCAGCGGCGCACGACAGTCTCGCCAGCACGGCAGCGCGACGGATGGTACGTGACGAAAACGCCTGGAGGCGGAGTCGCAAAGTCCGCGTGGGCCGGCAAATGGCCAAGCTGACCAAGCCGGTCACGCCGATGGTCCCCCCGTCGGTTCGCAACAGCGGCATCCTATCAATCGGCCCATCCACAACCAGAGCAGGAGATGTCTCGTGCCGGGACCCCGGTCCAATGGGCTGGCGGCGACGCCGGGGCGGCGGGACAATTCATGAGGTGAGGCTACCACCGCGAAAGAAAACCTGCTATTTTTCCCCGTTCCCCATCAGCGCTGGACGCTCCGGTTGCCTCGTCGGCCGCCGTGGTCCTCGCGATGACCGGTCCCAGCGGTGAACGGTCCGCCGCGATGATCTCGGGGAAATGATCAGTCCATTCTTCCGCCGGATTCGTTGCCTTTGCCTTTCGCGAAGGCTCGCTCCCGATCCGGGGAATCACTCCTAATTATCATTGATTCCATGGCCAAGCCACATCACAAACTGAAGAAAGCCAATCACGGACGACGCCCCGCCAACGCCAAGGCGCGGAAGGCGAAACGCAGGAAGGTCAAGACCTAAACAGAGGCGACTCCTCCGTGAGCAGTGAAACCCTCATCGATCTGTCGCTGATTGATCCCGACAAGCCGATCGCCGATATCGAAGACATTCGGCGATTGAATCCGCAGCGATTCGAAATGGAACAATTGACCGCGATCCTTTACGAGGACCGCGAGAATTTCTGCTGTGCCGCGCTGAAGGAAGTCACCGAAGACGAGTTCTGGGTTCGAGGCCACATGCCGGGCATGCCGTTGATGCCCGGTGTGGTGATGCTCGAAGCGGTGGCCCAGTTGTCGAGTTACTTCACCCAGAAGCACGATCTTCTCGGTGCGGAAATGGTCGGCTTTGGTGGCCTGGATGATGTTCGCTTCCGTGGCGTCGTGTCGCCAGGCGACCGGCTGATCTTGCTGGTCAAAATGGTCAAAGCCCGTCGCGGCCGGATGATCGTCGCGGCGTTTCAGGGCATCGTCGGCGAGAACGTTGGTGCTGGAAGGAACCCTGCGTGGGATTCCCATTCCGCTCGAAGCCCTAGCCAAACGTGCTAGCTAGCGGTTCTCACCCGAACATGCGATCACCCCGGGCTCGGCGTTGGATCTGCGTTCACATTCATACGGAATCCCCGGCCAGCTTCCCGGATACTGCAGCCGCTCGACTTTCTTGGTGGTCGCTCCTCATCCCGATGATGCGGAACTCGGCATGGGCGGAACGATTGCCAAAATGGTCGATGCCGGATGGCGGGTGGGAATCTTGGATTTGACCAGCGGGGAACCCACTCCACACGGAAGCGAATCGATTCGTCGCGCCGAAACCGAGGCCGCGACCGATGCCTTGGGCGTTGCCTGGCGCGGCAACGCAGGACTGCCGAACCGATCGTTGCAGCATACGCTTGAAGCGCGCAAGCTGATCGCAAGTTACTTCCGAGTGCTCAAGCCGCGCTGGGTCTTTTCGCCCTATTGGCAGGACGCGCATCCCGATCATGTCGAAGCGACCAGTTTGATTGAAGCAGCCCGCTTCTGGTCCAAGTTGAGCAAGACCGATATGCCGGGCGATCGCCATCATCCGCAGCGAATCTATTACTACTTCTGCATTCATCTCCGTCTGGCAGTACAGCCGAGCTGGATTGTCGACATCAGTGAACACTGGGAGCGGAAAATCGATTCGGTCCGTGCCTACCACAGCCAGTTCATCGCTGGGCGTCCCGAACAGTCGCCCGACGATCCTCGACCGCATTCGGGACGACGGGGCCTACTGGGGCAGGTTGATCGATCGGCTCTACGGAGAACCGTTCGCGACCAAAGAACCGCTAGCGGTCACCTCGCTGCGTGATTTCTTCTAAGCCCATTCTTGATTGACGCAGTCGCCCTCCCGTCAACCTCAGGCGCTAGCCGTGGGCCTCCTCCTTTCCAAAGTTTCGCTCAATGGACAATCGGACGCTCGAGTAACCTCAAGATCGACGCACGATCGTTTGGAAAGACGTGTCAGCCTGGAAAGGCCGACGTACGTTAGGCTTTCCAGCCTGACTCATTCGTCCCCTGGCCTATCTTCCTTCCAGTGAAGGCTCTCGGTGGTATTGAGCTAGCCATGCCAGGCGTTCTCAACTCACTCCGAACTAACGCGCAGCATTTTCAGTGTCCGCTCGGCGGGGTCGAGTTCGAACTTGAAATTCCCGAGAAAGCTCATCCCCAGCAAGGGCTCGGCATCGACGGCGGACGCATCGAGCACCGCGGCGTCGACGTTCTCGGCTTCGAACTCACCGACGCGCACTCGAGCGCAGCGTCACGCCTTTCGCGGGAATCGTCCGGCCATCGGCAAGCACCAGTTGCATCTCGCGAGCATCCGCTGGGACGACCACCTCCAACTCAGCTGCCGTTCTTTTGAGGCAGACAGATCATCGTTGCCCCGCTGTCCACCACCATCCTCGTCGATTTCCTGCCGACAACCACATCGACATACATCGATCGTTGTTCCACGACCAACGGGATCGTTTCGCTGAAGATTTCCTGCTCGATTCGCTCGATGCGTTTGTCGAGCGTGACAAGGATCTGATCCGCAGAAATCGACTCAGGCGTTTCAAAATTCGTGCTCATCACCTTCAGCGCGATCTTGACGTCGTCGTCCTCGAGAGCCGCCGCCAACTTGTCTCTCACGCTCGTGTATTCTTTGCGGATCGCCAGCACCGTTTCGGCGTACGCGGTTTCCGCATCATTCAGCGCGGCACGACGTTTCGACGACCTCCTCTTTCAACTTGTCTCGTTCGTCGATCAACGCCTTCATTTGTGCATCGGTCGCATTCAACAGGCCGACGATGCGATTGTTCGCCGCAACATTGACCCCGGCCACTCGGGCAAGCTGCAGATTGAGCTCGCCGTACTGGCTGTTGAGTCGCTGCAGTTCGTTGCGAATCTTGCTGATCCGATCGGCAACCTCCTTCCAATCCTTCTGAATCAGACGCAGCTCCCGCTTCGCCCGCGTCAATCCCGAGATGGCGCGACTAACTTCGGAGGTCCCGGTCGCTTGAATGCTTTTTCCCGATCTGACGAAGCCCTGCGTTGCCGAGAATCGTCTCGGCCTTGGCGACAATCTCTGGGCCGAACTTCGGCGTGCCGGCGTCCTGGGCCATACTCGACGGCACCAGCCATGCTAAACTCAGTGAGACGAAAAAGATGGCTGCCACCGTGCTTCGCAGCTGCTGCGACATAGGTGGCGATGAGCGCAGTGGCCGGGCTTGCGCACATTCCAAACCCGGCTGAGTTGTACGCGACCGGAGTACTGCTCGCCTGAGCAGGACAGGAGGAGTTCATGTTCGGATACCTTCGCAACGGGAACAGCTTGATCCCTAGTCTATCATGCGGGGCCAGATTTGCCTTGGCTGCCCTCTTCGCTGCCCTGATCAGTGCTCCCGCTGTCGCGGAAACCTCACTTAACGACACTTCGTTACGAGACACGCGAGCTTCTCAAGGAGGAAGCAACGCTCGATGACGACTCACAGGCCAAGGACGCGGCGATCTCGTCGCTCTGCGATTTGTATGTGATTCTTCGCAGTGACCCCCGTTACCCCACCAGCGACATGTTGCGCGGTGATGCCGCGAAAGTTCGCCGACGTCTGCTCAGCATCGCCACTCGTCGAGAGAACCAACTGCGACGAGCCGGAATTGCCAAGCCAGCCGGGCTGTCGGCGGCGGTGGATCAGGCGATCGCGGCGTCGCTCGCTGAGCCAGGACAGTCTTTCGTCGGACGAACAACGGGCGACCGTGTGCCGAGCGGATTGGCAGGCGGCCCGCTCGGCCGATCCATGGCAGCTGGTTGAATTGATCCAACGTGTCGTCGCTCCCGACCTTTGGGATGTCCAGGGCGGGTCGGGCACCATTCAGTACTTTGCGATGCGCCGCGTGCTGGTGGTCCGAGCAACGACGGACGTGCACGAACAGATTCGAGACCTGCTGATGGCGCTGCGGTAGGACGTTACCGTCGACGAGTCTCTCCGAGACTCGGCAAGAGACGCGCCATTTGCTGCGGTTACATTCTCAGCAGAGACTGACCTACTTTACGTCGAGCGTGCGCACACAATCGGCAACGCTGTCGGCGCCAATCTCGGCAAGCGCATCAGGCAGCTGATCCACAAGCCTTGTCGAGACATGCGGGTCGTAATAGTTCGCGGTTCCGATCTGCACGGCACTGGCTCCGGTGACCAGGAACTGCATCACATCATCGATCGTCGCGATCCCGCCGATGCCGATGATCGGGATATCGACTGCCCGAGCCACCTGATGGACGCAGCGCAGTGCAATCGGCTTGATGGCTGGTCCGCTCAGGCCACCCATGCCGTTGCCCAACATCGGTTTCTTGCGGCGCCAATCGACCACGATTCCCAGCACCGTGTTGATCAGACAGACGGCGTCGGCACCACCATCGGCCGCACCTTTGGCGATCTCGTCGATCCGCGTCACGTTGGGCGTGAGCTTTGCCAACACGGGGACGTTGGTGCGTCGGCGAGTCGCATCGACGACCTTTCGGCATGACTCGGCATTGGTGCCGAAATCGATGCCACCGCTGACGTTGGGGCATGACAGGTTCAACTCGATGGCCGCAACGCCTGGCTCCGCCCCGACACGCTCGGCCAGCGATACGAAGTCTTCCTCGGTGCGACCCGCGACGCTGACGATGACCGACGTACCGATTTGCCTCAAATAAGCCAAGTGATGCTCAAGGAACGCGTCGACACCATCGTTGTCCAAGCCGATGGCGTTCAAGAGTCCGGCGGCCGTTTCCACGGTCCTCCATGGTTTGTTACCGATCCGCGGTTCAGCCGTAATGGTTTTGGGCACGACCGCGCCAAGCCTGGCGACGTCGACGATCCCCTGCATTTCCCTCGCGTAGCCGAACGTTCCCGAGGCAACCATGATCGGGTTCTTGAGATGTCAATCGGCCGAGTGAAACAGAAAGATCCATGAGGAGTGTTCGATCGGAAGGAAGGATACCTGGGGGTCCGGAGTCAGGTGCTACGGAATGTTTGTTGATCAACCGCTGATCGATTTCGGATAACAGTCGCTGGGCGACCTTCAACTTGCTTCCTTGGATACTCGCTAATACCGTTCCGTCCGGGTCGAGTAGTTCCACGTCGTTTTGGTCGGCATCAATCGCGCTCGGGCCATTGCTGACCATCAAATCACAGTGCTTTCGCTCCAGCTTGACGATGGCTCGGAATCGCTGGTCTTCCGTTTCCAAAGCGAAACCGACAACCCATTGATCGGGACGCTTGTTCTGTCCAAGCGTTGCCACGACGTCAGCGGTTTCGATCAACTCGACCGTCAATGGATGTCCGGTCTTCGAGATCTTCTGTGTGTGGACGGCTCGCGGCATGTAATCACAAGGCGCCGCAGCCCCGATCGCCCCGTCGCACGTCGCCAAAGAGCTCGATGGCGACTTGCAGCATCTCGTCCGTCGTGACGACGTCATGGACCTCGGCTTCTGGCGGATAGCTCGTCGGGACGGGCCCACTGACGATCACGACCTCATGTCCCAGGTCCAAGGCGGCGGCGGCAAGGGCCGCGCCCATTCGCCCGCTCGATGCATTGGTCAAGTAACGCACCGGGTCAAGATATTGCCGAGTCGGTCCAGAGGTGATCAAGATGCGCGCCACAATCGATTCACCGACCGATCGTGTCGTCAATCAACCGCTCGACATCCGCGGCTGAAATCGACATCTTGGCGGCAGCCAATGCGAACAAACGCTTCTCGCTCTCGTCTAAATGACCATCCGCTGCCATCATGCGGATCAAGTCCCGAATCAACGCTTCACGCTCGGCCACGGATTCGGGCATCTCCAGCGCGGCCTCGTCGCCAAGCCCAAACTCCACAGCCTTCTGCAAGTCGTACTCGTCCAGACCCAATTCGGCGCATCGGTCGGCAACCAAATTCACCTCTCGCTCGCCCAACGAGCCATCGGCGAAAGCCATGACCATCAGGTTTCGAAGGTGTTTACGACGGCGGGCTAGTTCTTCGCTGCTCATGCCGAGATGGTAACGCCAAGGCGGGGTCTCTTCCATGCCCCCTCTGCATCCTCAAATCAAAAATGGGGGTGACGTCGATCGGCGAAAAGGGGGTCAGAAACCAAAAATACGAAGCAGCCTCCGGGCAGTTCCGGTTTTTGGTGTCTGACCCCTTTTTCGCTCAGCGTTTTTCGCTCTCCGGGGTGACGCCCTTACTCCGGCGTTCGGACCGCCTGCGTGACCATGATATGAGGAGTGTTCAGACCGGTCAGGTAGCCTCGGCTGCCAACCACGCTGATCCGGCTGTTCAAGTGCGTGCGCAGGTTCACGCCCGGGGCGGGCGTGACGTACGCGACGGTGCGCCCCGCGTGATCGGTCAGCGCAAAGGGCGGACTGTTGGAACGTGCCGAGTAGACTTGCACCAGATACCCGCTCTGCTCCATCACGCCATTGCCATGATCGATGCCGGCTTGCATCGAAGTCGACGGTGCGGTGACGGCTGCGACCGCGGCAAGCGGCTGCAGTGGCGCCACGGGTTGCGACGGCATCGCTTGCGCGATCGACAAAGTCCGAACCGGTGGAACCAACTGGGACCGTCGCATTGGTTTGAATCACCGAATGCCCGTCTCGGCGTGTGGCGATGCGACGGTATCGCTCCGCTGTTTCCGCCAACATTCTCGCTCGCCCCACGGCGACTGGATCGGTGGAGGTGCTGGCCAGATGTTGTGCCGCGCGCTCCACCGGTTCCGTTTCCGCCGAACTCGCTTGCGACGCCATCAGCCGCGACAGGATCAGATTCAAGCGATCCAAATCGGCCTGGCTGACTTCTGCTTCAATCTGCGAAATGCGTTCGGCCGGAATGACATTGAATGAATGCGCAGCCTGAGCGACGGCTTGGCCCTGTGTTTGATTCCATCCGGATGTTTGCCCGGATACCTGTGCGAACTCGCCCTGGTTGCCCGGCCGAGCAGTCGGCGATGTGAGTGGTGCACCAAGCGAAGCGTTGCTGACGCCGGGCTGGATGTCCTTGAGGACGCGTTGCTCCGACAACCCAATTAGAATCCGCTGCGACCTCCGTCACACTTGGCGCCGTTTGTGGCTGGCTACCGATCTCCTGAATGCGCGGACGCGTCAGGAATTCTGAGCGACGCCAATAGTCCGCCTTGCTTGAACGCATCGACTGCCGACTGAGGCTCTTCGATCGCAGCGGTTTGGACAACGTCATTGGCAGAGACATCCTGTGTCGCCCGATATTCTTCGCTCAGTCCACTGCCAATCGCATGATCACGGCTTAAGATCGACGCACCGCTTGAGGCAACGGACTCGGCTTCGGTTGTGCCGTTTCGAGGCGATGCGGATGGTGTCGCCGATTGAGTTGCAATGACTTGAGCCGCTGAACCGGTTGCTCGTTGCCGTACCGACTCCACGAGCTCTTCGCTGCTCATCACCACAGAATCGCGATGAACCCAACGGTATTCACCCGAGGGAGGAACGATTCGATACCAGAGCTGTGGACCATCCGGACCTTCACGCTCACTCCGTCCGATCACCGTGACGGGCTCTCCTTTGGCCAGTTGGACCTGCCAACGATACGTTCGTGCGCGCCCCAGATGCGTACCGATCCAAGCAACCGTGCGGTCCTCCACGATCGTGCCAGCCTCTTCGGACGGGTCGAGCTCCACGGTCTCTGCCGGAATCCAGCAGAAACTATCTTCTGGCGGCCGGATGCCCAGCCAGCCGTCTTCGGTCTCAGCGTAGACCTCCAGGGCCTGACCATACCTCAAGGGATCGGTGCGATAGTAGTCTTCGGCAGGACCACAGTAAGCGAACGATTCCTCTTCGGCGACAAAGACCGAGTAGGGTTCGAACGTCAAGTCATCCTGGGACAGGCCAACCGAAGGCCGCGCGCAGCTGACAGCGACGACCAAGGCAACGGTTAGGATTGATTCAAGACTTCGCAAGGATCGCATCGCGACTGCATCCTCTCATCTGGAGCGGTAGGGCAACAAGTTGTGCAACTGCTCGATAGACAACCGACGCCCCAAAGCACAAGAGGAATCAACGGTCAGTCGGTTTCACGCAACGTTTCCCAGCCCGCACGTCGGCCCATCCAGGTTGACCGGACTACTCCCTCGCAGCTCCTGATTTCCCTGTTTTCAGTCTGGAAAGACTAATGGAAGCTCCGCACAGCGAGTTCTATCGGCGAAAAGGGGCCAGACACGAATAGCACGGGCTTTGAACCTCGGGCGCTAGCTGTGGGCGAAGAAAACGTCGTTAGGATACGGCGAAGGCCCACGGCTAGCGCCCGAGGTTCACTCAGACAACCTAAGTTCGTGCCATTCGGGCCAGACACCAAAAATGTGAAGCGCCCCTCGGGCCATTCCGGTTCTTGGTGTCTGACCCCTTTTCGCCATCAACCCTTCAACTCAATGCTGACGCTGCACTAGCAATCCTCAGGCAGAAATCCGCAGGGATCAACATTTACCCTCGTGAGATCGGCCCCCTAGAATCGATGATTGGAACGGACGAGATGACACCCCTGGAAGGCTTTATGTGTCTTTTGATTACCTGTGAGACGGGCGGCGCGACGATTCCCGCTTGGTTCCATACACAAACAGGGCTCGGGCCTGTCGCCCCTTCTGTTGACAATGCTTCCGCCGGCGCTCGGAGTGGCCGGCAGGAGGCCAATCGAAGCCCGGGGATTCCTGAACCAGGAATGCGCCGGATTGCTGCGGCGGCGGATCAACCGGCTCGCTACGCCGCGTCGAGCATGGCCGCACAACTCGGTTCGCAATTGATTCTGAATGAATACTCCTGCGAGTTGATCGACCTGACACGCTCGCTGCAAAACCGGCAGCTATTTCCGAAACTCACGCGCGGCTGCTCCCAAGAAGATCGGCAGAAGCTGGTGGACCTGGTGTATCGTCCGTATCGCGACCGAGTGGAGACCGCGATCCAAGCATTGTTCTCAGCACATGGTTTCGCAATTCATCTTTCCGTGCGCAGTTTCAATCTACGAAGCCAAGGAAAGATTCGCCGTACCGATGTTGGTCTGTTATACGATCCTTCGCGGGATGATGAGGTCGATCTGTGTGTCGACTGGATCAACGAGATGTGGTGGCGGGTACCGATGCTGCGGGTCCGTCGGAACTATCCGCGTCGCGGCACGGCGAATGGTCTGATTCCATCGCTCCGTCAGCAATTCGCGGGCGAGAACTACCTGGGGGTGGAAGTTTGGCTCAATCGAGCCTGGGCGCGGCGTGAGGTAGCGAAGCGAGACGAGGCCATTTCAGGGATCTGCAGCTCACTGCAAGCAATCCTGGAAGAGGAGGCGGACACGCAGACGGCCGCCGCCTGAGCGACAAACCGGTCGCTCCCCAAGGGAATCTGGTCACATCGAGTCGTGAATAGGCGGTGGAAAACACCGTCACTTGGCAACAAGCCCGACGGCACGTAAAATCCCGGACGATGATTGGGAAAGCATGTCCGCAGCGGGCAACGACAACGCCACCCCCAGTCTCCCCGCACCCCTAGCTCAATTGGATAGAGCATCGGTCTACGGAACCGAAGGTTAGAGGTTCGAATCCTCTGGGGTGTACTCAAGCCCGCCTCTGCTGCCCTTGGCAAGCATCAAAGGTGGGTTTTTTATTGGGTTTTTGCAATCCGTGATTCTGCTGTGGTCCTCCCGGCCCCCTAGTGATTGCCCTACGAGTTGCCCTACGGCGACCCCTTTTTGACGATCCAAGGATTCGAGCGCATCGGCAAAGTCATCCTCGGTCACCCGGTCGTAGTGACGCTCGGCCGTCTCCTTGCTGTGGCCGAACCAGGCGTTCAATGCCGCGTTGCGTACCCCCTGCCGATCGAGCTCATTGCGGCGGGTCGTGCGGCAGTTCATGAAGGGCTTGGCAAATCTCGCCACGCCGGCACGATCAAGGATCTTGTGAAAGTTACCGCGCAGATTCGTCTCGGAGTCCCGATACCTGCGAATGACGTACTGGTCGATCCTGCCACCCGTTCGTGTCGCTTCGGAAAGTTCCAGCATCGCCTCCAGCTCGCTCCTCACCTCCGGAAACAGCGGCACGATCCGTTCACCCTTTCCGTACCGCTGTGTCTTGGGCGCGTGCACCTTCATTCGGCCCCGGTCCCATGCGATGTCCGCCCACCGCATTTTCAGAACTTCCGATGGACAGCGGAGCCCACCGAAGCGGCAGAGCGCGAAGATCGTACGCCACTCCTGGTCGGGACAGGCCTCGAGAATCGCCGCAGCATCGCTTGCGGTAACTTCGTAGTTCTTTGACGGGTCCGCTCGAAGGTCAATCTTCACGTCGGCAAATGGATTGTCGTTGAGCAAACCATCCTTGATCGCTTGTCGCATGAACTGGCGACATCTTTTCACATGCTGGCCAGCAGTGTTTGCGGAAAGCTTCGGTCCGTTCTTGGAATCCATGAGCCACCGGTGCCATCTTTCCGCCTCGCCTTCTGTTAGCGAAACAAGCGGGACATCGCCCCTCAGGAACTTCTCTAGATGGTTGGCTGATTGTCGATAGTTCTCCGGCTTCTTCCAGTCCGTTCGACTCTCGATATAGGCGCGCATGTAAGCAATCACCGTCCGCGGTAATTCACATCGCTTCCTGGCTTCGACCAGTCCGATCGCGGCGAGTCGATCATGAATCTCTGACGGAACTGCTTCGAGCCACTGGTAGGTTTTCTCCAATGGTGGTCGATTGCGGCGATGTTGCCCAATCAAGTGCTCGATATGAGCTTTCGCGACAATCGCAGCAGCAAGATCGAAATTGCCGAGGCCGACGCTTTGCCTACGTTTGTCAATGAGAAACCGAAGCCGGTAGCTATCTCGACCGTCTTTGGAAAAATGTTCTAACGATGCCATAAAAATCACACGTGGGTACATCAAGGAAAAAGCATCGTGCCAGGGCTCGCCTAGTCACTGACACAGCACTACAAAGTCACAAAGATTTCGAACAAGCAAGCTGGGCCAATCGCTGCTGGCCTGCCAAAAGTTAGTGGGTTTCGCCTGGGGGCAACCATACCTGCAGCCGGTCGTTTTCGTCGTACACGGCTTCTGCTCCTTTGTGCCATCGCTCACACAACGCAAACTCACATGGTACCGGGATCCCGGGAACAAATGGCTGCATGGACTCGCTGCAAATGCGACTGATTTCTGCCGCAGCGTGATCAAAATCGACCGATTCATTCAGCTCGATGATAAACTCATCGTGGATGAAAGCCACAATTCGATAGCCTGCCTTCGTCAAATCCCACATCGCCTGCTTGCATCCATCGGCTGCGAGCCCCTGGAACGGCGTGTTCTTCGATGCCGTGAACGACACATCGCCACGCACGCGCCCGGTCAACGTGCTGACGCTTTCGTGCAGCAGCTTTCTGAGCGGCGAGTAGGCGGTCGTATTTCGGGCAAGGATATGAGGCATGAGCTCCGGATCGCTACATAGGCTCTCGAGCTGGAGCCACATCCGTTCAATGGTGATCGGCTGATACGGTGTCCCATCTGACTTGACCGGAGCGCCCTCAAGGATTTTGCGGAGCATGCCCATCGAATACGGATGCGGCCAGGTCGCTCGCACTTGCACGGAATCCGCTTGGAGTTTTTTTGCAAGCCTGGTCGTGGAATCGTCACTTAAAAATAGCCCGAGCTCGGGATAAACACGCTGCGTCAACAGCCTGATAAACTCCTCTGCCTCGGCCAGGGACAGATCGACCCCATAGCTGAACTTCGCATGATCAACCAAAGCAGCCGCTCCGAAGCCAGCTGGCAGGCCAAAGTTAAAGACCTTCGCCCGCTGCCGAAGTTGCTTCTTCTCGGGCATCACATTGAACGCCTCGAGACCCACACCAGCGAACATCGCCGCGGTGTAACTATGAGGATCGATTCCCTCGACGAGTACATCTCGCAATCTGCTGAATCCGAATTGTTGGTGGCAAACGGTTGCGAGTGTTCGAAGCTCGAGGCTGTTGTAGTCGATAATGAACAGGCGGTGGCCGGGGCGTGCAGTAATCGCCTCCCTCACGGGGCTACTGCTAGGTAGCTGCTGAATGTTCGGACCGTAACAACTGGTTCTTCCGCTTCGTACCATCGTTCGGTACTTGGGGTGGATCCGGGGCTCTCGAAGACCATCAAAGAAAGTTCTCAGCTTTGTCGATTCGGTGTACCCGCAGTATGCATCCACCAACGGCTCAAGTTTCCGAAACGGAAGCCAGCAATGATTCACCGAAGTGCTCATCTTGCCGGTTGGAGTCTTTGGTATTTCGAGAAGATGTTTCGCGGCAATTCGCTCGAAGTGATTGATCAACGTCCCTCTATTCAGGCGAGGCAGCCCTGTCGCCTTCGTCGTCTTCAGCTCTCCTGATTTCTTGTAGCGATGCCAGAGGTTGGGATCGAGGTCCTGCATCACGCGAATGTGGTGCCGAATCTCGGTATCGATCCGATGCCGCAATGTGGTAACTCTTTCGAGATCAACGTGGAGACCATGGCGACTGATTGCAGCCAGGCTCACCGCAGCTTTTACCTGGATCGCCTCAGTTAGCAGCCCAAATTTCACGGGCAGTTGATGTTGTTGGACAATGCTAGTCGCTTCGCCTAGCAGCTTGGCAAACAGATGCCAGGTCGCGATCGCATCGCACACCGCGTATCGAAAGAACCCGTCATCAATCGACTTCCAGTCACTCGAGACGATCTCACCGTACCGAACCCGATAGCCGTCTTTGTCCAGTTCGAAACCACACCACCGCTTCACTGCATCGGCGAGGCTCAGCATCCTGTCATCATCGGCTCTCGCAAGTGTGATCAATGCGGACAATAGCATCGTGTCGTGGATACGATGCTGATCAACCGCGGTCCAAAGCCAGCTGCGTGCTTCGATCTCAGCGGATTCAGTGAGATAGCGGTCCATTACCCAAAAATCGAAGGCGACATTGTGCATGGCCAGCTCATGTCCCAAGGACAGGTGCTGGGTCAAGAACTGGGCCAACTGACTCGGCTTTGCGACGTAGTGCCGACTGCCGTCACTGATGCTGACCATGCACAGCTTGGGGACTTCGACACGGTCGATCAGGGTTGTTTCGGTGTCGATCGCGATCTTCCGGCCGAGTTGCTGACCATTCCAGGTTTCCCAGGGGTAGAAATTCAATCCGAGTTGCACGGACCCCGAACGAATCGCCGTCGCTGTTTCGAAGGGCTGCAGGGCATGTGACATCGAATTTCTTTCTTGTGACGACTCAATGGGCATATTTCGGGGTTTGACGCACCGTCTGCACGTCTGCACGTCTGCACGTCTGCACGTCTGCACGTCTGCACGTCTGCATGCGAGCGGTCCGAAGTCCCTACAGTGCTTCGTTCGAATGTGGGACAAACAGCGATCCTTGCAATTTGCCGTAGCCGGATTCCGATAGGTTTCGCAGTACATCGCGCGCTGCGTCCGCGGACTTGATGCTTCGTCGCCCGGTCAACAGGGTGCGAGCGTCGACGCCCGACGGATGGTGAGAGAGAATCCATTCCAAGTGTTTTTGGATATCGGCTTTAACGCTTACATGGCAGTTCCGCTCCAGTTCGTGGCCAAACCACATTGCCAACTGGATACCTGCCCTCATGCTCTCCAGGTCAACCGGCTGCGTGGCCTGACCATCGGGACAATGCTGTAGCTGCCTGATGATCGCAAAAACGAGAGCAAAACGGCCTGCCGTGGGCCGGAGCTTCAACCAGCTTGCTTTTAGTGCTCCCTCCATTGCTTCCGCATGATCCGCGGCGTCGTTGGTCCAGGTAATGAACTCTTTCAATGCGTTCTCACTGCATGACAATTGAAAAGTCCGATGCCCAGAACCGTGCGGCTCCAAAGGCAACGCATAGAGTTGGCGTGCCAAGCGGAACATGGCATCATCCACTTCCTCGGTTACCTCACGGTCTGACCAGCGAACGACCTTGCTAGGTGGTTGGGCGGAGAGTATGCGTGAGGCGAAGCCATTCTCGATGAACCGGTTCGTATACAGAGTTTCTGCGGCGACGCCTGGCTGAATCGTGCCACACACGCTGATGCTCGTTGTTGGCAGGTAAACACGGTAATCTTCCAGCTTTCGATTTACCTGCATGCTGCCGCCGTTGTAGATGCTCAGCCAGTTCTCGACGTCACGTCCCTTTCCTCCGCGGTACTGGTCCATGCCCCGAAGCCACGCTGCGAGCTCGTCGCATGCCAGAATCAACTTGGCATTGTGCCTGTGAATCTCGACCAGTACCTCCATCGTGGCGTCGTTGATCGTCAACTGTTCCGAATGCTTCTCCTTGATTGGCTTGGCGGCCGAGCGGTCTCCCGATGCCTTTGCCTGCTCGTAAGCTTTGACAAGCCGCTGGTACTCCGCGTCACGTTGCGTCATCGCGGCGTGCAACGACGCTTCTATTCGCTCAGCCGGTGCGATCGCAGCTTCCCAGCCCGGCGTCTTTCCACTGCTGACATCACCGACGGTTACCGTCCAAATGATTGACGGAAGCATCCATGATCGCTTCAAGAACAGCCCCCGGGACTTTCCTATCAGCCCTGCCAGTACGGACAGCATTGGCACGGCCACATACGCTCGATCGATTCCAATAGCATCTGCGTGCTCGCTAATGTATGCCTGCACGACCTCAGGAAAGAGATTGACCGGCAGCGGCTTGTAGGTATCCGCCGCCGGCGACGGTGCCGAAGTGCTCGCGCAATACGATCTCTGGGCGGTGGAAAGCTGCCCCTCGTATAGAACTCTGGCAGCTGCCGCCGCTCGACTGAAATTGCCGCCATGTTGCAGCAGCGAATAGCATGCGAAGGCGTCATAGCAGCAGTCATTCTCGAATGGTGGCGCGGCTGAGGTGAATACCATCAAGAGTGGCCTGCCCTCATCGCTGCGCACGTAACCTAGTGTCGCGCTGTAGCCGTCGTCCACGCGTTTCCCTGGCCGTGTCAGGTAGTCGACATCCTCATCGCTGTGGTGAATCGTCCATCCGGCATCCAGTAACAGCTGCCGGAGATCGGCGTGCCTGTTAAAGATATCGCCCGGTCGCGGCATCCCGGCGTATGGTTCGCCCGGCATCGGTCCCACGTGCTTTGGTGTGTATCGGTTATAGCCGCAACAGATCTCAAGTAACGTGGCTGCCTCCGCGTCCGCCAACTTCGGCAAGGAGTCTAGTGATCCGTGGATGAGTCGGTATTGCTCTCGATTCCGATGTGTTTCAGCCGGCGACCCGACGGCACAGACATAGGCACCACTACCTCGAGTCTCAATCAGCACCTGCGGCAAACATACTGGGTTTCCGTCTTCATCAAAGTCACCTGTCGCTCTAGGCTCGCTCAGCGCAAGCCGCCGGCTTTTCGGGGGAACCGACTCCTGGCGAAACCAAACCTGGTAGCCAGGTCGTGGCGTTCGAACGACCGCCAGCTTTTCCCAAATGCCAGGAGCACGCTGCAAGACGTCAGACTTGAACCGATCAAGGTGCTGCTCCGCGTCGATGTCAAAATCGATCACGTGGAGATTACCGCTGATACCACCCGTGATCACACCGATCCCGCATCTGCCGTCAGAGAACCACTCCTGGCACTCATGGCGTGAAACGGCTCGATCCTGGAGGTGTCGCCACTTTCCGACTGGTTGCTTGCTGCCATCCAGCTGCAGCGGGACGAGGTTGTACCCGTTCCGGACATATTCACTGGCGACTTTTAGATAGTCCATCATTACAATCCGTTAACATGCCGCGTGAGGCGGCCCCAGCGACACATGCTCGAAACATGGCTGGGGCCGCCTTGGGTCTAACTCAAAGAATTACGCATCCACCGGGTAATCGATCACCGGAGGTGGCAGAGATGGCCGTGCTCCCGCAGCGACAATGTCCTGCGAGTCAGGGATCCGTATTCGGATACAGGGAACAAGCCTCCCTCCAAAGTCGGTTTTGGTGGAGTAGAGTTCAACCAGCTTCGCTTTCCACGAAGCTGTTTCGTCCCCGAAATGATCGATGCACACGAATGCATTCGTCTTGTTAAGTACAAGACTCTGCGATTCGCCGACAAAGCTCATCACCAACTTGACTTCACCATCACGCATGGTGTCTTGCGTTACATCTCGGATCGCAAGTATCCGGGGGCTCGGCAAGTCCGACGCCTTGAAGTAGGCTCCAGCAAAGTATTGCGCAACACGCATAGTAATCTCCTTAAATGCGAAATGAGCAGCACCGCCACCAGCAGTTCGGTCGCATGACCAAAAGTCGCTGCGATGGCTAAGTGTTCAGGAATGGCATTGATGGTGACTACCGTTCAATGCTGTTTGATGTTCGACTAGCCTCGGTCCTGTGCGTCACAGAATCGGCAATCGCAGGGATGTGATTCATCTGCGCCGCAGTCATGGCACATTGCTTCACGGACACACTCAAAGAGCAGCTCCGCACCACACTCCCCGCATCGAGTGAATTTGAATTCGCTGTGCAGCCCCGGAAGCAGTTGCATCGCGAGTGTCGGGACGGGGCACGGCTCCTTCGATGGAGGCCGCGCCTCAACGATGCCGGTTTCCATTGGCGATGCTCTGAATGACTGGATCATTCGACGCCCTCCTTTTCGGTCTTGGCGGCCAGAGCATCGAGGACACGTCTCGGCTCGAATTTGCGTCGATTTCCGACCAAAATGCTCGGAATCTCATTCGCGCTGACCAACCTATCGAGGGTCGCGATGCCAACCCCCAGCAGTTCGGCCATACGATCGCGTCCGACTACATGCGGCTGTTGCAATTCCGTCGCGATTGACCGAACCGCGTCTCCGACGGCGCTTGTAATTTCCTCAACCAGATGTCCAAGATCGGTATCTTGTGGGAGTTGACTACGCATCGAGTACCTCCCGCTGACGTGGATCCATTTCATTCGCGGGGACGCTTGGCTGTATTTTCAGGGGCGAAGCGAAACGCATCTCCCACGAGTCCATGCGACGACCGAAACTGACGGAACGCGATTGGTCTGAATCACCGCGTTGTTCGCAGCTTCGGAAGCTGCTGCTTGCTGCGGATTCATGTGGGTCGCCGGGCCAGACAAGCGATTCTCGGCCGCACACAGTGCACGGGTGATCTTGCGGTCCCTTGCCAACCACGGCGGGAGGAAGCAGGGAAAGTGCGGCGATGATCTCACCGCAGCGTCCCGCAGCTTCTTTCCTGATAGTCTGGAAATCCATTACTTGGCTCCCCGACGACAACAAGGGCAGCCCTCGGCGATCCAGGCTTCAATCGCCTGTCGCGGCCATCGAATGAGAGATCCCAACCTTGTGGGGGCAGGCATTTTGCCGGAATCAGCGAGACGCCGGACGTGTCGAGTCGAGCATCCAACTTCACGAGCGACATCGTTGACGCTCATCATCGCTCGCGGGGGAGCGTCGCCGGATGAAGAAGATCCCTTCGGGGCGGTCATGGTGGCTCCTGTAGTTCGGGAATAGGTACCGTCGTTGACAAGCGGTGGGCATGTCAGACGTCCAAAAACTACAAGGGTCACTCGGAATGTGAAGTGTCAATTAGGTGTCACTGACACCCTGCCGCTTTCTCCTACGCGAGCTGAATTGACGATGCGGGAGTCCATGATGATCGGCAAAACGGCGGGCTCTAGCCTTATATTGGTTCCGAGAAAACGGGGCCCACCAGCCCTTTTTTTTCCCGATAGATTGATGCTTCACTGACAGGTCTTCGAAGTTGTGGAGGTGGATGTTGTCGTAAATCCATTGATCGTGCTCGTATTCATCGCTCCACGTATAGGGAGCTATCTCATTCACCGGCCCAGAGTTGGCACTTGTTGGGGCTTCGGAAAGGACACGATTTACAACCGATTCAATGTTGGCGAATCGTTCCGACTCTCCGACAAAGTTCAGCCGCGTCGGATCAGGCATGGTGGCCAGTTGGAGCCAGAAGAATGAAGTCAGCTGTTCTTCCGGCACATCACCGGACAAACGTCCGAACTTTGCTGGCAGTAGTCGCCGGTCCCCCTGTGTGCAGAGATAAATGGCTAGGGTCGCACAGCAGGCCTTCAAGTCACGTTCGGCGACTCGGCCGTCGCTCGTGAGTTGATAATCGGGGCTTTCCTCGATGGTGGCGATTTCCGATTGGAGTCGATCCAGTTTGGCATGCTCTTTGTCAGAATCCACGGAGAAATCATTTGGCAAGACGAGTCCGCCTCGACCGGCAAGGTGTTCGTGGATGCGTTCGTACTCACGTGAGAGTCCCTCCAGACGAGTGTGTTCGCCCTCGAACCAGTCAATCCATTCGTCAACTTGGGCGCGAACGAAAGAAAGAAATTCGTTCGACTCCATCGCCGCGAGAAGTCGCTGGGAAATGCTTTGCTCTAAGAACTTCACTACTCTTAAACCCCACTACAAGTTGGCTCGGACTAGCCCTACGACAATGTGGCTTGACCGTGTTGACGAATTGTTCAATGAAGTCAGGCTAGTCGGGGGTTACTCGGAAGGTAGACAGGTTTCGCGAGCTCCCTAGAAAAGCTGAGCTACCGTTCCGGTTCTACCGCTGATGAGTATTGATTTAGAGACCGGGGCATGGCCGCGTTCCGCATCCCCGGGCGCCGATCGCGGGATCATTTTCGTTCTTTGGTGGTGGCCCTGAATCAGCTTCCGTTCACGCCCAGCCATCGCACTGCACCTCCGCTGCTCCAGCACCTGATACATTGCATGGGCTTCCGGATCAGGCGGGTATGCGTGCTTGCGGAGAATCCGGCAAACGACAATAAACCGGGGTCTCGTTTGGACCCACCGTCCTGTACTGGTAAGCCGCCACGTTTCTCTTTGAGCAATTTATTCTGTAGCTCAGGCGGCACGATCACGTGCTCAATCCCTGAGGCGTGGACTCAAATAGTGACATCCATAAAAGATCTTCACGGACTGAAATAAGTTGCCACGTTCGCGCATTGTATTGGTGTGGGACGCAACAGAAAGTCGCGAACCCGTTCAGCATTTCCGCGTCTAACACTCTGAACCCCACAATTCACCGCCTCACAAGCGAGAGCAGAAAGTTCAATGTTATCGAGATTCCAATCCAGTCGACTCGAACAGATACACGAAGGCAATTTCTTCGGCGCCCTGTCCAATGGTGGCTGGCCGTCGAATACCGATGCCGCCGCGTATCGTTTGCGCATGTGACGTCTGCTTCTCTCGAAGCGCCTTTCATCAAGGCCCGATGTCACAAGCGACATCGGGCCTTTTTTCGTGCCTGCATTGAACGGGCGGCAACCAAGACAAACCCAACATGGGCTGGTAGCTGAGACGGTCTAGCGGCGGTCTGAAGAACCGCAGACGAGGATTCGAGCGCCTCCCGGCCCACTGACAAGGAAGATATGCGCCGACGGAATCGGCCGCACCGACGACAACAAAGGTAGTCGAGGGCTGGTCGCCCATACCCGTCTTATACGCGGGTCGCGCTGAGTTCGATCCTCGGGGCTACCACTTACGACAACAACACGAAAGAGAAACCGACATGCTTCCTGCACTGCGATTGAAACGCATAGCCGCGACTGAACATCGGGGCTGCGGTGTAACAGGCAGCATGACGGACTTTTAATCCGTTCGGTGAGGGTTCAACTCCCTTCGGCCCCATTGGCTACGCATCGGCGTGTAGCTCAGGGGTGAGAGCGGCGTCCTTATAAGGCGTCGGTCGCGGGTTCGAATCCCGCCACGCCGATTGAAACGAAACAACGACGACACACATGGGATTGTGGCAGACAAGGTAATGCATCGGACTCTTAATCCGAACGATGTGAGTTCGATTCTCACCGGTCCCACTGAAGTACAAGCACTGATGGTCTAACGGCAAGGTTCCTCCGTCGTAACGAGGTGATGCGGGTTCGATTCCGGCTCGGTGCTCTTGATTATTGATCTTTGACAATTTGGTAGCGATGCATTTTGCGCCCATGGTGTAGTGGTAACCCATCTGCTTGCCATGCAGAAAATGCGAGTTCGATTCTCGCTGGGCGCTTGCAAATCAGGGTGTGGGAAAGTTTGGAAATCCGCGTGCCTCGGGCGCACGAGACCGCTGGTTCAAATCCAGCCATCCTGACTTGATGGGACAACAATCCGGTGTGGCCCAATGGTAAGGCGGCTCCCTGTTAAGGAGACGAGTGAAGGTTCGAGTCCTTCCGCCGGAGCTTCGCGAAGTTTGAAGGGTGAAGCGAGAAGTGTGAGAATAGCTCGCTTCGTTTCACACTTCGCCCTTCAAACTTCCGCATCCATCGTGTCCTTGGCCGAGCGGCAAAGGTGCTGGGCTTCCAACTCAGATAGGCGGGTTCGACTCCCGCAGGACACTCTTTCATTGGGAAAACTCTCTCCGGCGCGTAGTCGCGACGTGAGCCTTTGAAGCTCGCAGATCGGGTTCAATTCCCGGACGGAGTGCTGTTGATGATTTGATTTAAAACGCCGGAGTAGCAGTTGCTGGTCGCTGCACCTCGCTCTGAACGAGGAGTTCATTGGTTCGATTCCAGTCTCCGGTGCTGTGGCCGTCCTGTATTGGTTTCAGGAACTTCGCTGTGAACGAAGTCCATGTCGGTTCAATTCCGATCGGTCACCCTCGCGAACATTTTCGGTGGCAAGTTCCTCTGGGAAGGAAGCTTGATTGTCTATCAAGTCGCTGCGGGTTCGACTCCCGTTGCCATCGCTTTCATTTCGCCGCATTCGACTACTGGCTAGGTCGGCTGCTTCTCAGGCAGCAGGAAGGAGATCGAAACTCCTATGCGGTACTCGGTTAGCGACCAAGCTGGCCAACCAAAAAAGCGGCGTGGTAGATTCTGATGGCAGAATCGTCTGGTTTTCATCCAGGAGTCCGCGGGTTCGATTCCCGCTCACGTCACTGCGTTATTGAACGCGTTACGGAAGTCACCCGGCCGGATGAGGACACTGTCTTGAAAACAGCTGCGGCTAATCACCGTTGTGGGTTCGAGTCCCACGGCTTCCGCCTGTTCGATTGATACATGGGAGCGTTTCCACACGGGAGGTTGTAACCCTTCTGCCTTTAATTGTGTGGTAGCCGGCGAGAGGTGCGATTCCTTGCGTTCCCACTTCATTCACGTCTCTGGTGTAACGGTAGCACTGCTGATTCCAAACCAGTTAGTCAGGGTTCAAATCCTTGGGGACGTGCTTGGAAGTTCGAACTGCGAAGTGGTGAAGTGTGAAGTGTGAACAGGCAGCCGTGTTTCAAACTTCGAACTTCACCCTACAAACTTCATCCAGTCCTGTGGTCCAACGGCTACGACACCTGTTTTACACGCAGGAAACGATGGTTCGATTCCATCCGGGACTACTGAATCAAGAACGCCTAGATACGCCAATCGGCCGAGCGGCTCGACTTAAACCCGAGTGTTTGCAGGTTCGACTCCTGCTCTGGGCACTGACAACGAATGAACAACATGGGGCGCTCGTCCAACGGGAAGACGTCTGTTTTGCAAGCAGAAGATCGGGGTTCGATTCCCCGGTGCTCCACTTTACGCAAACGCTGAGGTAGGCCAACGGCGAGCCGCTTGTCTTAGGAACAAGTGCTTGCGGGTTCGACTCCCGCCCTCAGTACTCAATCAACCTGCTGTGGTACGCAAACCGGCAAAGCGGCGAATTTCAAACGTTCGTGTTTGAGGGTTCGACTCCCTCCCGCAGTACTTCGATTCAAACAGCCAAGAGGTGGAACCGGTAGACACACGACACTCAGAATGTCGTGCATTGTGTTCATTGTTTTCTGGGGGCGGCGCCAGTTCCTCGCCTTGGCTACTTCAATGCAGGTGCGACAGGTGTCCAACCAACTTTCATAAGGTCGGTCTGCTCGGCTCGATACCGAGACCTGCAACTCAAGAAGCGTTCTAGGCTGTAGGTGTTTAGGCCGTAGGTTTGCGACGCGAGCGGATCAATGCTCCGAGAACTTTTGATGTTTCGTGAACCTTGGCGTGCAAGTCCGTCTCTGATGAAACAAATCCAAGTCGGGTTGCAAGCGAAAGCTGGTAGTCCAATTCACGAAGCGAGCCAAACGCGATGTCGAGGAATCGGAGGTAGTCAGCAGAAAAATCGCGAGCACAGCCTTCGACGATGTTCGATGGCACAGAGACAGCTGCACGACGCATCTGCGAAGTGAGACCGAATTGTTCCGTCTTGGGAAAGTTAGCACTGAATTGATACGTCAGTAACGCAACCTGATCCGCCAACTCAAACGCGCGTAGTTTCGTGTGATCCCGCATGGTAATGCCCCTTTTACCTACAGCCTAAAACCCTACAGCCTAACAACCTAATTCCGCGGATGGGCCAGTGCTCAGCCAGGCCTCATAAGCCAGGACCGCCGGGTGCGACCCCCGGATCCGCTACTTTCATTCGGCCGGGTACGCAAACTGGCAAAGCGGTCACGTTGAGGGCGTGGCGATTTTGTGGGTTCGACCCCCACCTCGGTCACTGACAAAAAATGATCGCGTGGTCCAGCGGCGAAGACGCCTGCGTGACATGCAGGAGAACGATGGTTCGATTCCATCCGCGGTCACTTTTGAAACGACAAGGTCTGTAAGTGTTGCGGCAGCACGCGTCTGTGGTACGGACGAAGACCGGGTTCAATTCCCGGACGGACCTCTGAAATGGGCTGGCATGTTCCAAGGGGGCGACAGATCCTTGCAAGATCAGTGAGAAGGGTTCGATTCCCTTGCGGTCCACTCAATTACGCAGAGAAGGAAAAGCAAATTGAAATCTCTCCGGATCCGATTCGTTGGAGAACCAGGAGAAACATGTCACTTCATCAAGATCGGACCAATGGATCAGATGAACCCTCCGGTTGTCGAATTTGGTGGAGGTGATATCGCCGAAGTGCAACTCCGGATCTCAGAAGCAGATGAGAGTTGCGTTGATATCAAGTTTGCCGATGGAACCTGGGCGTACCAAGTGCCTCGTGATTTCTTTGAAGAATTGATTGAATAGAACGGAAGGTAGCCGGATACGGCTTGCCGGGCCGGTTTGCTAAACCGTGCGACTTCCTGAGTCATGTGGGTTCAAATCCCATGCCTTCCGCTTGAAAAGGTGTTAAGCGGTTTAGGCTGTAGCAATTTAGGTGAAAGACAGTTGTGTCTCTCTTCTTTCTAACAGCCTACGGCCTATACCCCTACCGCCTATTCCTGGCTCGATGGTGAAACGGACATCATCTCTGGATTCTAACCAGAAGTTCCGGGTTCGATTCCTGGTCGGGCTGCTGATACGAACAAAGCCAGCCGACGTGGCTCGACATAGAAAGGCGCTGCTCTTGTAAAGCAGATCATGCTGGTGCGAACCCAGTCGTCGGCTCTTGTGACTATGTAACCAACCATCATGACTCGTGGGTGTGCTGGACAGCATGACAGTCTTCGAAACTGTCGGACCAGGTTCGATTCCTGGACGGGTTACTCGGCTTTGCCGTATTGCCGAGCCAATCCTGTTCTCGGAGTGTGCCGGAATAGCACGCGACTCTGCGAAGGTCGTAGACCAGGTTCGATTCCTGGCGAGAGCACTTGCTACCAATGAACGTCAACCACTCAAACCGGAGCAGACCAATGCGATACGAAGACCAACATGACGACGACAACGCTCAATACTTTCGAGCCGATGAGCAAACGTCGTAAAGGCTACCCGTCAGAAACAAAGGTCAAACGCGGGGTCCGAATCATCCAAGACAAGCAACTCGAGGAAAAACTCGGCCGCAAGGACCTGTGCCCATGTGGCAGCGGTCAGCGATTCAAACGTTGTTGCCTCCGATCGGGGCGTCTGTGATGGCGTCAATCGCGACGACTACTTTTAGGGATGATGACTGAATGCGACACGCTCGCGGCAATGCCGCGAGCCATAAAACGCTGGAGCCAGATGGCCAGGCAACCGGCTGCAACCCGGTCGAAGTGGGTTCGACTCCCACCAGCGTTTCTGACGAGTCGACTGCAGGCTTGGATTACATCTTCACAATGTGTCCCATCTGAGCTACTACCTCGTCGATCCGTCTTCAATCAAATCACGGCGACTGCCGGTACGGACTACATGGTGAGAGCGCGTCGCGATGCGGCGAGGTCGCGGGTTCGAGCCCCGCCGGCGGACGAGTGTTCGCGAGTAGCTCAGTAAAAACGTCTGACCAAAACTTCGTCGCCACCAGTACACGGTTGACTGCCAAATCGGACTACATCATGCGACGGTCGTGGGTTCGAGGTCCACCAAAGCGAACCTTATGTCCGCTTTGTAGCTCAGTTGGGAGAGCATCGAAGTGTCTGATAAACAACTTCGTCAATCGCTTTCCACAATCATTCGAGAGATCGAACTATGCGTGTTTTACATTCCTGTTTCGCCATTTCGACCGGCCGCGAGTAATCCAAACTCGCTTCCCAACAGAGAACACACATGCACAATTCATTCTTTCACCGATTGCGGAAACATGAAAACCACAACCGAAAGCCGATCCAAAACCGTGACGACCGTCGCGGCCAGGATCGCTGGCGAAGACATCGCCAAAGGTGACTTTGTCACCATACTCAGCGAGATCATCGAACTCCCATCATTCCTGTGGAGCTGCTCGAGCATCTCACTACCAATCGACGAACCTGTTCGGACTCGCTACCTGCCGGGTGCAGCTGGCGAACCGCACAAAATCGTCGCCGTTTGCTTGCCGTTTGTCTACGCGAAACGCCCCAAAGGCGAACTGATCGCTTTCGACACACGACAGCAACAACTCGTCCGGCTCGACCCGGACAGCGGCCGCTCGCTTTGGAAACAAATGCGAAGGGCTACGAAGAAAAAAAGAAGTAGGAAGTGCACACGATCGACTGCCGATTCGGAGTACATGCTTCAGGAGCCGGGTGTCGTGGGTTCGAATCCCACCGGCCCAACTGTTTTCAAAGGCAGGGCCGTACCCTTGACCGCCTGTTGGCGGATTTGGCGTCCATTCTGGGCCAAGACACAGTAGCTCGATGTTTGCTGGTGAACATTCTTTCGTACGAAACCCAGGGCAAGCCACCCAAGAACCGAGGTTGTCTTCCCGCAACCGACATCAATGGAGGGCTTGCCTCGTCTATTCACTACAGCGATGGCGAGTACATCAGACTGGCGATAGCGCCGCGGCGGATCCACCCAGCATGATCGCACAGCGGGATTCATTGTTCGGGGCATGACTGACCCCTGCTTAACGAGAATATCCGAAAAGCTTAACACCCACCAAATCATGCTCATGCCAAACGCGTACGAAAATGATGCGGTTTCAACGACCGATGCGGAGCCCAACTGGGACACGCGTTAAGCAGGTCAACATCGGCGGTTCTTCGCTGTCCTGCAAACTCATGCAAGCGGACTTACTGACTTTTGTGACCTTGGATTGATCTTCGCGCAGACCGGAATTCAGCCCCTGGAAGCAACACGACATTTCGGTTCAAATCGTTTGTCTGGCGAACGGTCTAACGGGTAGCACTATGAGTCAACGCGATCCGATCGCGAACACTCGGTCCCAACGGCCAGCGCAACGACGACCAAGTCCGTTCCTTCGTGTCCGAGTTGCGGAAGTCAGATGGTTCAGCGCACGGCAAAGCAGGGGAAATATATGGGGGAGACATTCTGGGGCTGTGCAAGCTAAAGATTCGGCCAGCGGACGACGCAATCCTGGCATTTTACGATGACTTTCGACAGCGTCACGGCAATCGTCCCACAGCAGTGGAACTGTATCATTCCGGATACAACCCGAGGTCGGTCCGAAAGACTCATGGTTCCTGGACCAGATTTCTTCGATCCATGGGCGACTTGAATGATAGGGAAATCGAAGTTCTGCAATCTGCCGAGGATTTTCTAGACGTGCTGGAATCGACGCCCATGACCAAGAGCTTCAGAATGCTGCCGCTCTCCACAAAGGCGACCAGGTCCTTGCTGCCGCCCTCAACAACAACCTTGGCCTTTTGGATATTCCTTCGAGAGACGCCAACTGCTTTGGCGACAACATCGCGTGCCGTTGGCTCTCTCGACTTCTTCTCGGGCTTTGCGACGGAAAGATCAGCCTCTACGGAATAAGTTGGTGGCACTTTTGCCACCAACTTGTTGTTCTCGTTTCTTGCGGTGCTTTTGGTTGCCGAACCACGCTTTGACTTCTGACCGCCAGCCCGATTACCTTCGATTTTTCGCCGCATCGCTTCCCCCTCTACCTTCGGCATGGCCTTGGCGTAGACGGAGTGACTGCGGAAGACTACGAACAGGACTTGGAGGGCAACCTTCAAAGCCTGCTCGACCGCGCGAAGTCCGGCACGTACAAGGCGCCACCTGTACGACGTGTGCACATTCCCAAAGGCGGCTCCACTACTGAGACCCGCCCGCTCGGAATTCCCACCCTGGAGGACAAGCTCCTCCAAAGGGCGGTCGTGATGTTGTTGGAACCTATCTACGAACAGGACTTCTTGGACTGTTCGTACGGCTTCCGACCTAGACGATCGGCACACCAGGCGCTCGAGTCTTTCCGCGACCAGATGATGAGCTATCGGCCCAAAGGCGGCTGGGTGCTTGAGGTAGATATCCGCAAGTTTTTCGATAACTTGGATCACGGACATCTCCGGCAGTTTCTTCGACTCAGGGTGCGTGATGGCGTGTTGTTGCGTCTGATCGACAAGTGGCTGAAGGCCGGTGTGATGGAAGATGGTAACGTGAGTTATCCGGATACCGGATCACCCCAAGGCGGTGTGATTTCACCCATGCTTTCGAATGTGTTCTTGCACTAAGTGCTTGATCTTTGGTTCGAGCAGGAAGTGAAGCCACGCCTTCAACGCTATGCCCACCTGATCTGCTTTGCGGACGACTTCGTGATTGGGTTCCGCGACCAGCGCGATGCCCAGCGAGTCATGGAAGTCATCCCGAAGCGTTTCGGCAAGTATGGCCTGACAGTCCATCCGACCAAGACGAAACTCGTTCGTTTTCGTCCTCCGTCTTCCAAGGCGCAGGGCGGCTGCGGGCCCGAGGATCCCTTGCACATTCGATCTTCTTGGATTCACCCATTACTGGGCGGTCTCCTTGAAAGGTCACTGGGTTGTCAAAGTGAAGACCGCCAAGGATCGTTTCAGCCGAGCCGTGCGAAGCATGGACCACTGGTGCCGAGACCATCGGCATCTGTCTCTTCGGGAACAACAACAGAAGCTGAACCAGAAACTACGTGGACATGATGCGTATTACGGGGTCACAGGGAACTCCGCAGCGCTGTCGCGGTTCCACCGCGAAGTCGAGCGACGCTGGCGTAAGTGGCTCAATCGCCGCAACCGGATTCGCACGATGAAGTGGGAAAAGTTCCGTGCCTTACTGCGATGTCATCCTCTTGCCCGTCCTCGCGCCATCCACTCGGTGCTCCGGCACGCAGCGAAACCATGATTTGAGGAACCGTATGCCTTCATGCGGGCACGTACGGGTCTGTGGGAGCCCCGGGGAGGTAACGACCCGGGGCCACCCGGTCTTCAGCGAGTTTGGGAACGCTAGAACTCGCGTCGGTGCGTCGGAAGTGTGGGATCGGAGCAGATTGGGAGCCGCTTGGTTGCATGCTCAGGACACGCCCTTCTGGGTGAGTTGGCAAATTTGCGAATGTGTCACTTTGACTGCATTCGATAGCGATTTGTCTTGGGCTTTGAGCGGCTACGGTGTCTCTGTACTGAACTGACGGTTGCAACTTAGCCAAGATGCAATGTGCCTTATGCCGATGCAACTGAGGCCATAAACGTCTCGGGGTTCAAGTCAGCGGTGAAACGACACCAATGGGACTGGTGGATCGTTCACGCCGAAGATCTACGCGTGGAGAACGTGATGGTAGACTCTGCTGTCGTGTCAGGCTCTTGGGGTCTGCGAAGGCAGATGACCAAATAGTTTCCTGAAGTCTTCTGCAAAACGGCTTCGGTCAAAGAAGCCGCCTTCCAGGGCTGCTCTTTTGATACTGACGTCATCCACACATGATGTGATCAGACGCTGACGCACCGCGTGGAGTCGGCGAAGTTTCAGGTATCGCATCGGTGAAATACCGTAGGCCTGCTTGAAAGCGATTTGCAGCGTTCGTGCACTGACGCCAAGCTCTTTGCACAACTCGTAGAGCTGAATCGACTCTCGTCCAGACGCTTCGAAAATGTCCCTCACTCTGGACAAGAGACAACCGCTTGCGTGAAGCTGATCATGCGCCGTCGATGCCAGCGATGAATCTCGACAGAGAGACTCGGCAATGCGATCGACTAGATTTTTTATCAGCGACGAAGTGCAGACTGGTTCGACTCCTGCATCCTCGTCGTTATCAATGATTTGAGTCAGCTCGACGATCAGTTGTCGCAGGGAATGCATCGCGACACGCCCTGGAATCAGAAGTCGGCGTTTGGATGCCAGGTTCATCGGATCGTTTTGCAGACGCGCCGCGATCGCTTGCTCAAGCATACCCTCGGGCAAAAACAATTGCGTGGCTCGACTACGACCTGACATATCGCTGAAATGCTCGCTGTGCGGGCCGTACAGCATGACTTGTGCGTCGTTGAGATGTTCGCCAGATATGAACGCGGGACGTTCCTGCGGTTCGGGAATGAACAGGGTGGTCCGATTCGATGCGTTTGCAGCCTCGGTGATCAGCTTGCCGGTCCAGCTAAACTGTTGAATTTGCAACGGGCCGATTGACGTCAGTCGGGACTTCGCCGTGACGCTGCCACGTGCCGTTTGGATGAATCGAACGTCAGCCCGGCCCCGGTAAGCCTCGGTCATTTCGCTGACGTCGGTAAACTGCCGCGTTTCGGTGGCGAGTAGGTCGGACTGATTTTGAGCCGTCACGAGCCATCGGTTGCGCTTTTTGCATATCGATTTAGTTGAGACAAGACACTCGAATTTTACATTCACGCGGCCACTGCTAATAGAATAGGCGGGGGGTAAGCCTGCGCGTTGGAAAAGGCGACGAGGTCGAAGTTGACTGTTGAATGTTCACTGGGAACAGAATCAACGAATTTTCAGCGTTCGAGTTCGCAATCAAGCAGTTTGCCAGTCCATCACGTACTACTTATCACTCGAGAATAAAAGATGGCGTCCGATCAAGC
>CAVOND010000010.1:0-289401 GCA_963697195.1 Pirellulaceae bacterium | reverse complement strand
CTATCCGAAACCCGAGTCTCGGAGAGACTCGGCTACGGTACAGCGACGCGGTCCAATTTACTCACAGACTCGGAGAGGCTCGGCCACGGTGGCTACTTCAGTCGGTAACAGAACAGCTTGTCGCCTTCTCGCAGGTAAAGCTTTCCGTCGGCGATCACTGGATGCGACCAGCTCGGTCGGTCGCCGCTGCCGGGAATCTTGAAACTTCCGACTTCACGAAACTCTTCCGGATTGGCCTCGACCAGCGTCATCGTACCGTCTTGGTAGCGGAAGTAGAGGTGTCCGTCGGCGGCAGCGACACTGGCTGATTTCTTGCCGGAGCCCTCTCGCGTTTTCCATCGGATTTCGCCCGTCATCAGCTCGGCACAGAAGGGACTTCCGCTGTCACCTGAGTCGCCGTAGATGTAATCGCCGACGAGTACCACACCACCATGCTTGTTCTGCAGCTTGGTATTCAGCGGATAGATCTCTTCGATATTGACGCCGTCAGTCGTCGGAACCTGTCGAACCAAGGCACCGCCTGTATTGTATCCGAAGGTGAAGAACACGAGATCATCTCTGACAATCGGAGTTGGAATCACCGCCGTCGTCTTCGGGACTTCGTAATCCCACAGCAGTTTGCCGTCGCTGGCTCGCACACCCATTCCGCCGGATCCAGTCGTCTGTACGTAGACCTTGGTTCCGCCGACGTTCGAAATCACGATCGACGCGTGTCCGGCTCCTCGATCGTCCGGACGTGAACAGGTCCAAACGACGCTGCCGGAATCCTTGTTCAACGCGACCATCGTGTTTTCGGGACCGCCGGGCGTGCAGACCAACAGGTCACCGTCGACCAACACCGACTCGCTGTATCCCCAGCCATCCGCCTTCTTGCCGGCGAACTCTTGCTTGAGATCCTTCCGCCACACTTCCGGTCCGTCGATCGAGAACTTGATCAACACGCCCTGCGCGCGTCAGCACATAGACATGATCGCCATCGACCGTGGGAGTGCTTCGCGAGCTCTGCCACGATTCCTGACCCGAACTCCATGCCGGACCGGTCTTGCTGAACCAAAGCACCTTGCCGTCGGCTTGGTTGACACAGACCAGGTACTCATCTTTGTCCGGGGCGATCGAAAGTCCATCCCCCATCGTGTAGATCCTGCCGTCGGCGACCGCCAGGCTCGAGTAACCTCGCCCCATCCCGTCGGTTTCCCAAAGCAGCTCCGGGCCATCGCTCGGCCAGTTGCTCAGCAATCCGGTATCCGGGGCGACCGCCGTTCGCGATGCGCCACGAAACGTTGGCCAATCCCCTTCAGCAGAACGAGCGGCGAGTGGCAAGCCGGCCAGTAACCACAAGCCCATGGTGAAACGAAGCAGACGCCGCGGCATAAGTCATCTCCAGATAGGTGAGAAATCGAGGTGGGATTCTTAGGAGGGGAGTTTCGCGAACACAGTGTAGCCAAGGATCGAAGTGATGCGAATGGCAGGCGTCGAGGGGCTTTTCTAAGCCCGACGAAAGCGGAGAACAGCATGTCAGCCTGGAAAGGCGAACGTACGTTAGGCTTTCTAGCCTGACAGACTCCGTCAACCGGGCAATCTTCTTCGTAGGTCAGTCTCCGCCTGACACCGTCCGTCATGCGATCGGCACGCGGAGCGTGCCCTACCGTCACGCGGAGCGTGCCCTGACTCGGCACGCGGAGCGTGCCCTAACGCTAGCCGGTCGGGCGGGTGTTGCCCCAGTACGACGTCGAAGCGGGCGGCCAACTCGCCGATTCGCGATTCCGGCACGGGTGCGAAATCGACGGTCACCGCATCGCGCGCCTGCGAATCTTTGAGGCCCTTCCAAATCCCGTCCTGCGGATTGCCGGGATGACCTTTGATGTAGCACTGGGTGGTGAACTTTTCTTGGCCCGAACGTTTGATCGCAAAGTGGATATGAGGAGTGCGGCCGGGATAGGGAACCGGTTTGATGGTGCGGAAATAATACTCACCCGTTGAGCCGGTCAAGAAGCGACCGAAGCCTTGAAAGTTCGTATCCCACTTGTCTCGGTTTGCACTTCCCTTGTGCAGGTACGCACCGTGATTGTCGACCTGCCAGATTTCCACCAGCGCGTTACGGATCGGCTGGCCGTTGGCGTCGAGAACACGCCCCGAGAGGTGCGTGATTTCGCCGACACCAGGTGTGATCTGGTCGTTGATGATCAGCAAATCGTTGTCGGTATCGAGCGGCAGGTCGACCGGATAGAACGGGCCCTCGGTTTGCGGTGGCGTCAACACAGTTCTTCGGCGAACAACCCGGGAGTGTCAAAAAACATCGCAGTCGTCAACGCGGCCGCGCCAGCCGACGCGTTTCGCAGGAAGCCCCTGCGTCCCTGAAGGCCCTGGACGAGAGTCGATGCGTCAGACGGCGTGTAAAGGACATGGATTGGCTCGTTGTTGGTTCGAGGACTTGGGGGTTGAATGAAGCGGCATTCAACCAGCCGACCCAGACTGGATTCTCAGGTTCCAGCATCGTCTCGCAGATTCAACTTGGCTCGATGAACCAGTGACTTGATCGCCTTTTCGGTAACCTTCATCTGCTGAGCGGCAACCTTGTAACGGTATCCGCCGAGACCGACCAGCTCAATGGCTTCCCGCTGTCGATCCGGCAGTCGCTCAATCGCATCGGCGACCACCTGCTGGGTCTCTTCGCGGATCACTTCGCTGACCGGATGATACCACGTCGAGAAGCGAGCATGGCCACGTTGCGGGGACACCACCAGGTGAGGGGAGAGCAGTTCGGTTTCGCGTCGACGGGCCGCGGTTCGCTGAGCATTGAGTACGACATTGCGTGTGATCACAAACAACCACGTCGTGAATTTTGCCGAGGGGCTGTACGACTTGCGAGCCCGATAGGCCTGCAGAAAGACCTGTTGGGTCAAGTCGTCGGCGTCTGACACTTGGTCCCTTCATATGAGTCACCAAGCCTCGGACTCGACGCCTGGTTCCGCTCGACGAGCTCATCGAAGAGCTCGACCTCACCGTCAGCGACACGAGCCATCAATTGGGCGTCGTGGTCGTCCGATTCGTGAAGTGGGAAGAGGAGCAATCATGAAGATTTTTCGCGGTGATACAAATGAGCAGGAGCGACAGGTCTGGGAAGTCCAGGAACTGCTCGGCGGGGTTGCGATACCCTCGCATCCCACGCAATCGCTGCTCCTTTCCCCTGTTCCCATATAAACGGACAGAATCGGGGGCTTACACTGAATTCGTCAAAGAAATCGTGGTGCGAAAGAAATCCTTGATCCTTAACCATTTTCGGGTTCTGGTACGGGACCTTCCTGTCGCCCAGCAACGTGGAGGGTCTGCACCTCCCGTCGGGAGTCTTGTCCCCGTCGAGCGTTTCGGGGAGCCTGTCCCCGTCGGCATTCGCCGTCTGGGAGTCTGGCCGGGAGTCTGTGTCTGGCCGCTTTCGGTTAGAATGATTGGTTGGTGGCGAGCCAAAGTCAACTTTCTGCGGGCATTCTCGCCGGCCTTGTGTAAGTCCCAATCGCAGCCCGTTTAATTGATTGATCGATGTCCGACTCCGTTCTGAACGAGCAACTTCTCGCCCGGGTTCAGGCCGGGGACGACGATGCCTTCGTGGAATTGTTCGCGCGCTATCGCGGTCGGTTGAAACAGCTTCTTCAGTTTCGGATGGACCCTCGGCTGCGTGGGCGTGAGGACGCCTCGGACGTTTTGCAGGAGGTCTACATTGACGCTCACCAGCGACTACACCATTACCTCAAGAAACCGGAGCTTTCCTTTTACGTTTGGTTGCGACAAGTCACGACGCAGCGACTGATCGACATTCATCGACGTCACCTGAAGGCGGAGATGCGAGACGTCAAGCAGGAGGTCTCGATCAACCGCTTCGCGGCGGGCGCCACTTCGGCTTCGATGGCAAGTCTTTTGGTCGCGCGGTTGGCATCGCCGAGCCAGTTGGTGATGCGAGCCGAGATGATCGCGTTGGTGGAAATGGCGCTCGAACAGATGGATCCGATCGACCGTGAAGTCCTCGCGTTGCGGCATTTTGAGGAACTTCGCAACCATGAAGTGGCGGAGATCTTGGGATTGAAAGAGGCGGCGGCCAGTAACCGATATGTGCGAGCCTTGACGCGACTGCGCGATGCGCTCGAGCAGGTTCCCGGTTTTTTTGATGGGCCAGAGTCGAGCTGATGAAACGAATGAACGACGGGTCGAATTGACGAGTCGAATGAAATCGCATGCCGAAGGAACACCGAAGACCGAAACCCGATTGAAGTCCTCAGCGAGGAGTTTCTCGATCGTCGCCGTCGCGGTGAGACGCTCTCGGTGAGCGAGTTCGCCGACGTCCCACCCGGAGCTATTCGGACAAGATTCGTCGGCTGTTTCCAGCCATGCTGGCGCTGGAGAACTGCAAATCGAGCCGGCTTTCCGCATCGGCCTCCGCGCGGCCGGTCCATCTACACATTGAGCCGCTCGAACAACTCGGCGACTTTCGAATCGTCTGCGAAATCGGTCGCGGTGGCATGGGAGTCGTCTACGAAGCGGAGCAGCAGTCGCTGCAGCGCCGGGTCGCTGTCAAGGTCTTTCCCCGGCAGGCCCTGCCCGACTCGAAGCATTTGGATCGTTTTCACCGGGAGGCCAAGACCGCGGCTCGTTTGCATCACACCAACATCGTGCCCGTGTTCGGCGTCGGCCAACAGGATGATCTGCACTATTACGTCATGCAGCGGATCGACGGAATCTCACTTGACGACGTCATCCACCAGTGCAGGCGGCAACAGCGACCCGACGACGCGGGGCAAGGCGGTGGACGAGCCTCGTCTTCGAAACGATACCGACCGCAGCGAACAAGACCGAGCCATCGATCAAGCGATCGCAAGGCTCAACGCCTGTACCGGCAAGATTCCAACCCGTCGCTGCGGCTGCCATCGGGACGTTTCTTTTCACCCGGCGAACTGCTGCATCAGGTGCCATCGAGTTGTGAGCAGTGGATGCTGCTCTCGGAGCGTTCCGGCCAACCGTTGTGGAATGCGATTGCCAATGTCGGGCTGCAAGTTGCCGACGCGCTGGATTACGCCCATGTTCAAGGCGTGGTGCATCGAGACATCAAGCCGAGCAATCTGTTGCTGGATCATCAGGGCACGGTGTGGGTGACCGATTTCGGATTGGCGACCGCGCTGGAGTCGGAGCAACGAGCTCATCCCGAAGAGGTGGCCGGGCACGCTGCGTTTCATGGCACCTGAGCACATCAGCGGAACGCAGGATGCTCGCAGCGACATCTACAGCCTCGGTTTGACGCTCTACGAGTTGATCACGCTGAAGCCGGCGTTCGATGATCCCAGTCGTACGATCATGCTCTCGAAGATCATGAAGGGCAGCGTCGTCCCTCCCAGCGAGATTTGCCCGGATGTTCCCAAGGATCTCGAGGCGATCGTGATGCGAGCGATGGCCCGAGACACCGAAGACCGCTATGACCGTGCTGCCGATCTTGCCAGTGATCTGCGGCGCTTTGTTCAGGGGCGTCCGGTCGCCGCGCGCCCGCTGAGCCTGCCCCTTCAGCTGTGGCGCTGGACCGCGCGAAATCCAACCGTGGCGTCGCTCTGCTTGGCTCTCCTGCTCACCGCGATCACGTCGTTCTTCGTGGTCGGAGCGAAATGGAAAGTGGCGGTGGCAGAGAACCGGCGAGCGGAAGTGAATCTCACGCTCGCCTTGGAATCGCTCGACCAAATTCTTGAGCGTTTCACCTCCAGCTGGATGGCTCATCCGATCGCTAGCGAAGGGGACGGTAATGAACTCGGAGCTGGGGGACTCGAGTTGCAGATGGCAGTCTCGGACCACAGCGCGGAGGTGCTGCAGGACGCCCTGGACTTCTATGACCGTTTTGCGCAGCAGAACCCAACCAATCCTCAACTGTATCGGGACACCGCCAAGGTTCATCGACGCGTTGCCGACATCTACCAGCGACTCGGTCAACACGCCAGAGCCGAAGAAGCCTATGAACGCTCGCTCCGGTTCTTGAACGCCCAACAGATTGCGGGCGATTCGTCGCTCGACCTGGAACGTGCCGAAACGCTCAACCAGCTTGGCTTTTCCATGTATTCGGCGAGCCGTTTTGAAGATGCCGAGCACGAGTTCCGACGCGCCTTGCACTTGCTTGAGAGCGTCTCCACTAGGCTCGCTGTCTGAGGGGCGAGCCCAAGAAGCAAAGATTGGAACCAACCTGGCGCAATGTTTGTCTCTGATGTCTCGCCGGGAAGAAGCCACGCAGAGCCAGCGCACGCGCCGTTGATATTCTTGAGGGCCTGGTGCACAGAGTATCCGGAGGACGCGAACTATCAGCTTGAATTGGCACGCGCCTATCGAAGTCAGTACTGGCTGATCGGATCGCGCCGGAACGACAATCGCGATGGCGGCCAAGATGAGCGAGAAGCGATTCGTGCCGCCGGCGTTTCGATCCTCGAAGAGCTGGTGCGGCAGTATCCCAACGTGCCCGACTATCGATGTGAGCTCAGCGAAATGCTGATCACCACAAGTTCACGCTCGAGAAGATACAAGGGCAACGTAGCAGAGCTCGATCGAGCGGTCTTGTTGGCGCGAGGTCTGACCGAATCTCACCCTTCGATCCCTCGTTACCAGGCGGTCTTGGCACGCGGCTTGACGGAGCTCGCGGACAGCCAATACGAGAAGCAGCCGGTCGAGGCAGATCAGCTCTTCGAGGAGTCGATCAGCATCCTGCACTCGTTGGTACTGGACTTTCCCGACATCCCCGTCTACCAGTTCTTTTTAGTCCATGCCTACAAGGAACAGGCGGAAACGCTTCGTCAGATTCGGGCACGTTGACGAGGCGTGTGTGGCCATGGAAAAGGCAATCGACGAACAAACGCAACTACGTGCGTCTGCGGCCCGATAATCATTTTGGCATGAGGTACCTGGCCGGTCTCAAGAAAGACCTCGAAGCGATGCGCAGTGCCGACACGCCGTAAGTTAGACGCCGCCTGACACACACTGTAGACAGCGTCCGGCACGCACAGCGTGCCCTACGGGGCCCTGTCCATCGATAACTGTCAGGCTGAGTCAATGGAGTCAAAATCGTGCTCGTGCTCGTGCTCAGCTCAGCTCAGCTCAGCGCAGCGGTGCGCGTCATCGATTAGGAGTACCGGCCTGCGCCCTGAGCACGAGCACCGCTGCGCTGAGCACGGCAAGATTGCATGACGTTGACGGCTGGACGATCCACGACTGACTGTGATGACCGGTACGCACAGCGCCCGCTGGCTCAGGGCACCTACACGAACGGCATGCCGGCGCACTACAATGCCAGCGAGTTGAGCTCACCCGAGTGCGTCGCGCTGGGACGGGGCTGAAATCGGACCGAGAATTCTTGTTCGGATCAGCGCATGGACTATCAATTTGAATCGCTGGGGCCAACGCTCGAAATTGTTTCGCTGTTGTTCCTGTTCGTATTCGTGCTTGCCACGGTTGCGGTGATTGTTGGGATCGCGGCACTTCCTGGCTGGGTCGCCCGCAGGAGAAATCACCCGCAGGCCGCCGCGGTCAACATCGGCGGCTGGTTCGGGCTGCCCACGGGCGTTCTCTGGGTCCTCGCCATGGTGTGGGCTTATGTGGTCGATCCCAATTCGGATTCGGCTCCGCTGGAAACCGAGAACCGAAGCGAACTGGAGGCGCAGCTGAAAAGACTGGAGGCCGCCGTTGCACTCTTGGAAACGCAGCGTTCAGGGAGCCAGCAATGATTCCCGCCATTCTCAGTTGTGTCTTCGTGCTCTATCTGTACCGCACCTTGAACGCCCCCGATGTCGAGTCGGCCTCCGGGAACGAGCCGGCGTCGGATCGGGATTCCCTGGTCAGTCGTATTGATGAGCTGAGCGATCGGATCGAGCGACTCACCAAATCCGCTGCGGAGGGTCGTGAACAATGAGCTGGATTCTTGGTGCGATCTACTGCGGTCTGGTTTGGCTGGTCTTTGCCAAGTTGAAATTATTGCGATTGTCTCTGCCGCTGGCGATCCTGCTCGCCTCGGTCGGACCGTCGCTCATTCTCGTTCTGCTTTTCTGCGCAATATCTTCATCCGTACACGCCGACTGCCATCGTCATGGAGCAGGTCGATCCGATTGTGCCTTTGCTGTCCCGGCCTGGTCGAGTCACCGAAGTCCTGGTCGAGCCGAATCGCAAGGTCGCGTCCGGTGACGTGCTCTTCAAAGTCGATCCGGCGCCGTACGAGTATGCACTGAAGCGCGCTCAGGCAGCGTTTGAACAAGCGAAGCAGAACATTCGGCTCGCGGAAACGTCCGTGCGTCTTGCAGAAGTCTCTCGGGAACGTTCCGACGCTGAATTGAAATATGCAACGAGTGATCGAGATCGGCAGCAGACTCTTCGGCAGTCCGGCGGGGCAAGCCAGGACGAGTTGGAACGCGCCATCACTCGTTTCAAGCAGTCCGAGGCGGAACTCACTCAGGCTGAGCAAAATGTCGAGCAATCGAAGCTCGCCGTGGACGTCGCGAAAGCCCAGGAGGCGCAGGCCGCGTCACAACTGGATGATGCGAAGTACGATCTCGAACAAACCACCGTCTACGCGCCAGCGGAAGGCTATGTCACCAACCTGCAATTGCGGACCGGGGCGTTTGTGGGAGGCGGTTCCGGGGCAGTCATGAGCTTTGTTCGTGATTCACCCAATAGCGATGGCGTCGTCGTTGCTACCTTTCCAGAGAAGAACTACTTGCGGATCCAGCCCGGGCAATACGCCGAAGTCGCGATGGACTGCTATCCCGGCGCTATCTTGACTGGTCGCGTCGAGACGACCATTGATGTAACCGGTAAGGGACAACTTCCCGCCTCCGGCATGTTGCCGACCACGCTGATCGATGGCAAGCCGACCTTCTTTGCGGTTCGCATCAAGCTGGACGATGCGACGCTGCGGCTTCCGGGTGGAGCCCAAGGCCAGGCCGCCGTTTATACCGACGACTTACAAATCGCTGGGATCCCCGTCATGTTCCTGATCCGTGCCAAGAGTTGGCTGAATTACTTGTTTTGATTCGACAGCTGGCAAGAGCGACGTGCAAGACAAGCTCCCTGATGGCTCGGCATCGCGTCCAAAAAGGGGGCAGGTACGAATGGCACGGAATTCGTCCCCAATCAGCCGGCGGCACGGTTTGATGTTGCGCATTTCAATACAAGCATGACGCGCAAGCGAGTGAATTCCTGGGAATTTGAGTCATGCCGACCGTTGAACAGGTGGAAATGGGAAGCACACTCGCTTGCGCGTCGTGCTTGTATGTTGTCGTTGGGAGATGATCCATGGGCAATCAATTCGCGGCATTCTTCATGCTCATCTGTTCGTTCGCTTTGCCAGCGAGCGCGACCGAGGTTGCGATCGAGGGGACTCGGTGGTTGATGGACGGACATCTGACCAATCCCGGTTCCGCGGCCGAGGGATTGCTGATGAACGTTCGCATGGTCAACGCGACCTTTGAAGATCGCAACCGAGACGATTTTGACGCCGAGCAGAACACCAACGAAGTGATCGCCGCACTTCCCGACTACGCGGCACACGGTGTCAACGCGATCACGGTCTGCCTGCAAGGGGGCATGCCGGGCTACGAAGGCGCGGTCAATTCGGCGATTGATTCGGATGGTTCGTTGCGTGATTCCACGATGCAGCGCGTCGAACGAGTCATCCGCGCCTGCGACCGGCAACAGATGGTGGTCATTCTGGGGATCTACTATCAACGCCAATCCAAGATCCTGGCCGACGAAAAGGCAGTGCGAGCCGGCGTGACGAACGTGGTCCGGTGGATCGCCAAGCGGGGCTTCGGTAACGTGTTGCTCGAGATCGCCAACGAGTATCCCCATCGCGGTTTCGTTCATCCGCTGATTCGTGATCCCGAAGGCATGGCCTCGCTCATTCGGCTGGCCAAACAGACCAGTCCGGACCTACTGGTGACGGCGAGTGGATACGGTGATGGCAAGCTCGACGATTCAGTCGCGCAAGCCAGTGATTTTCTGACTCCGCATTGGAACGGAACCAAGGTCGATGAGATTCCGGATCGCGTGGCAGCCCTGAAGAAATATGGAAAACCGATTGCCTGCAACGAAGACGACAAGACAGGGGAATTGGCAGTCGCAGCGATGAAGGCCACCGTGGAAAGCGGCGCTGGATACGGCCTGATGCTGAAAGAGCATAACCAATCGTTCCCGTTTGAATTCCATGGCGCGGCGGATGATCCCCTGTTCTATTCCGCATTGCGGAAGATCACATCACCGGACGCTGTATCGGCAGCGGCAAGCAAAGACGCAGCGACATCCGTTTACTTTCCGCCACCCGAGTCACAGGGGGGCTGGCGAATGGTCGAAAAGGAGAGCGAAATCGAGTCGATCGGCGGAATGGACGCCAAGAAGATGGACGGGCTCCGCCGCTGGCTTCTACAGTCGGACGACCGACCATTCGCGGCGGTTGTGATTCGTCATGGAGCGATCGTACTTCAGGTGGAACGTGGCAACAGCGCCATCCACGACGCGCGCCGTGTTGCTTCCGTCTCCAAAGCGGTGTGTGCAACCGTGCTCGCGATCGCATCGGAAAAGAGTCGCCAAGGTTTGACGCCTCACAAGATGAGCTTTGACGATCTGGCTTTCCAGTTCATCCCTTGGGCTCATCCCCTGAGTGATCCGCGAAAGGGAGCGATTACGGTCAAGCAATTGCTTAACCACACGTCCGGGATTTGCCCGGAAGCAGTCGGAGCGCCCAACGATGGTAATTGGGAATACGTTCTAGGCCTCAGCGGCGATCCCAGGACGGCCTCGCTCGCATTCGCTCCCGGTACGGCTTGCGGGTATTCGACCCATGCACTGGCGCACGCGTCACTCGTTTGCGAAACCGTAACCGGAATGCCTTACGATGAGTTTGCGGTTCAGGCTTTGTTTCGACCACTGGGCATCGAGAAGTGGTGGTTCCAGTCCTATGAGGGTGGCGATGGAATTGGCCGACATCCCTCGCATGGTATTGGGATGCCGGCACGCGACCTCGCGCGAATCGGTTACTGCATGTTGCGCGATGGACGCTGGGCGGACCAACAGGTGATTCCCTCGTGGTTTGTACGGGAGACAGCGGCGCCAACACACGGCGTCCATACACCGGAGATGCGTTGGCAACTCAATCCGGCGGTCTTCTCACACGGCTGGGAACTGCCGGCGCGTCACGACCCGAGCAGCGGCAAGCAGATCGACGGCATCCCGGCCGACGCCCGCTATAAACCTGGCTCCGGAGGTCAGCTCCTGGCGTTTGTCCCCAGTTTGGATCTTGTGATCGCCCGTCAAACAGGAGGCAGCGGCGCTTGGGATTATGAAGAATTCTTGCGACGAGCCTGTGACGCGGTGATTGAGCCCTGATTACGGGACGGAAAACATACCGTGATCGACTGGCTTCGACTCGATTCTTCCTCCGGCCCCGCAAAGATCTCTCTCGGCTTGGCCTCATCCAATCGGCTACTTCTGCATATGGATCGTTGCGATAGTCGGCGCATTTTCTTACAACGTGCAGAACATTCGCTCCTTTCTGGAAATCCCATCATGGAATACAGCTACCACGACCTGGCAAAGATGATTGATCACTCGCTTCTCAATCCCACGATGTCCGTGGATGACTTGGAAGCGGGCATTCAGCTGGCGATCGCCTATGACGTGGCGAGTGTCTGCATCATGCCGTATTACCTCAAGCGGTGTGCAAAGTTGCTGTCGGGGACCGACGTCAAAGCGTCGACGACGATCGGATTTCCCCATGGCGGTCACACGACCAAGATCAAACGGGCTGAAGCGAAGAAGGCGATCGCCGACGGCTGCCAGGAGCTCGACATGGTGGTCAATATCAGCCAAGTGTTGAGCGGTGACTGGGACTATGTCCGCAAAGACATCAAGCGGGTGATTGGCGTCGCCCATGATGCTGGCCAAAAGGTCAAGGTGATCTTTGAGAACTGCTATCTCAACAACGATCAGAAAATCAAGTTGTGCGAGATTTGCAGCGAGCTCGATGCAGACTGGGTCAAGACGTCGACCGGCTATGGCACTGGCGGTGCGACCCACGATGATCTCAAGCTGATGCGAGCACACTCGGCCGATCACGTTCAGGTCAAGGCCGCGGGCGGCGTCCGCGATCTGGAGGCCTTGATCGCCGTGCGCGAACTTGGCGTCTCTCGCTGTGGGGCCAGCCGCACCAAGGACATGCTCGATCCACTCCGTGAGAAGCTCGGAATGCCCGCCATTGACCTGCAGGCACAGGCAACGAATCTGAACCCCAACTACTGAGTGTGGTCGCGAGGGACGCCTTTTCCTTGCTTGCGAGAAGCTAAGCTGTTTCAAAACATGCTCTGGCTGGACAGCGATACTTTGCTGTAGGTCGGTCTCTCCGAGATCGACATTCCACGCGGCTTTGCCGCGAAAATCCGAGCCTCGGAGAGGTTGTGAAGAGATTGTGCTTGCTACTGTAGGTCCGCCTTTCCAAGGCGGACACCCGCAGCTTTGCTGCGTTTCGTGCGAGTCTCGGAGAGACACGCCTACAGTAGTGCGCCGCGGTTGAATTTGTTCACAGCCTCGGAGAGGTTGTGAAGAGATTGTGCTTGCTACTGTAGGTCCGCCTTTCCAAGGCGGACACCCGCAGCTTTGCTGCGTTTCGTGCGAGTCTCGGAGAGGCTGTGAAGATATTGGGCTTTCTACTGTAGGTCCGCCTTTCCAAGGCGGACGCCCGCAGCTTTGCTGCGTTTTTTGCGAGTCTCGGAGAGACTCGCCTACAGTAATGCGCCGCGGTTCAATTTGTTCACAGTCTCGGAGAGACACGCCTACAGTAGTGCGCCGCGGTTGAATTTGTTCACAGCCTCGGAGAGGCTCGGCTACAGGTAGGCGTTCCATCCGATCTTTCGCCTGCATTCACCAGGCGAAAGATCAAAACTGACGCTGCACTCGAGCCCAGCGACTCAGCGTGCGGGTGCGTCTCGGTAGGCTGCATGGCACTCGCTGCAATTCACCTGGATCCGATTCAACAGTTCGCGCGACGTATCGCTCAGGGCCCCAATGTTGGGTTGTTCGTCGAGTGATTCCGTCAGGCGTGCAGCCGCCTGCTCCGAGTCTCTTAGCCAGTTCACGAAGTCATCCGGACGTTGAGCTGGGGCGTCCAATCGGATGAGTTCCGTGAAATGCTCGCGGAGTAATAACGCGTCCTCGTGACGATCATGACCGTGCCGCTCGCTGGCTTGGGAGTGACTGGGTTGGCCGGTGCGTTCGGTCGAGTCGTGCTGGACCAGGCGATCCATGCTGCGCTCGATCGCCAGCATCGCGGTCGCCATGGGGGTGACCTCAGCGACTTCACGATACTCCACTTTCAGCGCATTTAGCCTAGCCGAATCAACAGGTGTCGCTTGATTGACGGATCGGAATAAGCCTCGGTACCTGGGGTTGGTCCCGGCTAATTCCAAGACATGCATCGCGTCAGCTGGAGTCATCATACCAGCCGTGACACAGGCGACCGCGGCCGCTGCGGGACTTCGATGCTTGCCGTGATGACAGTGAAGATAAATCGGACCATCCAGCTCAAGCACGGCTTTGGCCAATTCCATCGTGCGATCCGATCCGATGCCGTCGTATCCATGTGGCAGATGGACATAGCGCATCCCAAATCGCTTTGCCATGGCAACATTCGGAGTCGCACCGTCCACGCTGATGATGGTCTTCACGCCTCGCTCTGCCAATTCTTCGAACGCAGCTTCTCCTTCGGGCTGTCCGCCTGAGAACAAGTTCGACTGCACTTGGATCAGGTTTGGAAGGTGCGTTGAATCGATTCGAGCCGGCACTTGATCAACCGAGAGCCCTGTGGCCTGCTGATTCGAATGTGGCGTCTCTATCGGGACGGCTTGCGCGGAACCCGTCATGGTCCAGGCAAGACCCACACAGAAACAGCAGACCGAGACTACGGACGATGCGACGTGATGCCAAATTCGAGTCCGGTCGTTCATCGTCTCGTGCCAAGAAAGTAGTCCAACTGATCTTGCAACCTGTCTATCAACCCAGATGCCAGGGCTCGCGGTACTCCTTCGTGAGCCACTTGGATGCTTCGGCATCGCCAACGATTGTTTCCGTTTTGGGATCCCAGTTGATCTTCTTGTTGCTACGAACGGCGATGTTGCCCAGGTGACAGACAGTCGCCGAGCGATGTCCGATACTGATGTCGGCAGCCGGAGTCTTGCGGGACTTCACGCAGTCAAAGAAGTTGTTGACGTGGCGGGTGTTCGCCTGAGAATTGACGATCTTCGGCACCTCGATACCTTTCAGCAACTCGGGCGGGTTCGTGATGATCCCACCGCGATAGACAAACAGGCTCCCTTTGTCTCCGACAAACTCGGTCCCTTGATCGGAATTTTGGGTGTCGAACTTCTGGCGGCATGTCATGACAACGCCGTTGCCATAGGTGTACTTGATCTCGGTCGTGTCGGGCGTCTCGTACCAGCCGTCGGCGTTGTAGACGCCGGTGCCCTCAACGCTGACAGGACCACTTTCGTCCATGCCGAGTCCCCACTGGGCAATGTCCAGATGGTGCGCGCCGAAATTGGTTTGTTGGCCGCCACTGTAATCCCAGAAGAAACGGAACAGGTAGTGGACGCGATTCTTGTTGTAGGGTCGCATCGGGGCGGGACCAAGCCAGCGATTGAAGTCAAAGCCTTCCGGCGGAGCGCTGTCTGGTACCGGCTTGCCGGCTCGCGCGATCCAGTTGGGACTAGGCAGGGTGACGTTGACCGCCGAGACCTTGCCAACGATGCCCTTCTGTACAAGATCGACAGCCAGCTTGAACTCTTCTCCGCTGCGCTGCATCGTGCCGGTTTGAACCACACGGCCATTGTCGCGGGCCGCCTCGATCATGGGACGCCCTTCATTGACGACAAGTGTCAACGGCTTCTCGCAATAGACGTCCTTGCCTGCCCTGCATGCATCAATGGTCATCGTGGCATGCCAATGGTCCGGGACCGTTACAACCACGGCATCGATGTCCTTCGCATCGAGCAACCTGCGGTAGTCGTCGCTTTGCATGGCCGTGGCGTTGGCCTCTTTGCGCAAGAAGGCGTCGGCTTCGGCCAGGTAGTTCTTATCCAAGTCGCACAGTGCCACGATGTTGTTGAGAAAGTACTTCATGTTGTTCTTCGGCCCGCCCTGATTGCCGACGCCGATCATGCCGATGCGGACTCGTTCACTAGGAGGCTCCGCCCCAAACGTCGAGCGATAGCTCCTGGCTGACATGCCAAGGATCAGGCCACCGACAGAAGACTTCTTGAGGAAGGATCGACGAGAAAGTTGGGACATGTCCGATGAACTCCTTGGCACTCGCAACGCAAACAATCAAATGGGGGAAGCATGGCAACGAACGATCATTATCCCAGCTGGCGATCGCGACGCCTAGAGCCGACAGGCGTGCGGCGAAAATCCTCAATTTCTATTCTTTCTCCCTCTGCGGCGTTCCTGCCGCTACGCAATTGCCTCAATGGTCGAGAGCCCGCGGATCCAGGGAGATCGACCTGCGTTGGGTATCCGAGATCCTTGGTTGAACCGCGTTGCAGTCAAGTTTGCCAACCAATCACGGGAGTTCGATGGCCGGACGGTACTCTTGTAAGTTCTTCAACCTCCTCGAAGCCGCCGAGACTGACGCTGACTTCCAGGCAGAGTTTTCGGCTTCTGTTGCCAAGAGCACTACAATCTCCCGATCCAGCTCCTTCGCGATGTTCTGAAAATCGTACGGGAGACTGAACCATTCGATCCGAAATGGTTCGAGCAAAGATCGCGCCCGCTGCTCGGCGAAGCGGAAAGCGAGTTCAGTCTCGAGGAAATTGAAGGCATGTGCAGGGACGAGTTCCCGCAAGGTACTCGTGGTCTCTTTGGGGTGAATTGGTCGAGGGAGCGTCTCTTGAAGGAGGAGCAAATCTCATGAAATCGATGAATTGGACAACATGATTCGTCTTGGACTGTGCTGCATATTTCGGGACCAGCCAATCAAGTTCCGTACGACGACGGTGACCGCCAATAGCAAGTTGAGACGGGCCGATGCGCTGCGGAAGCTATCCGAGCTGTGCATGGCGAACGCCGAGGCTCTGTCGGCATCCCTTCAGTTCTGCGCCGACAACGGAATCGATTGCTTTCGTATCAACAGCCAGATTCTTCCTCTCAAGACGCACCCCGAATGCGGGTACTCGGTCGAGGATCTTCCCGATGGCGATGAGATTGTGCGGCGGTTCAAGGCGTGCGGCAAGTTTGCGAAGAAGCACAAGCTGCGAACCTGCTTCCATCCTGATCAATTCGTCGTGCTGAATTCACCGCGGCCCGACGTGCTGGCCAAATCGATCGAGGAGTTAGAGTACCAATGCGAGGTTGCGGAGTGGGTCGGGGCCGATGTTGTCAATGTCCATGGCGGTGGGGCATATGGCGATAAGGAGAAGGCACTGGCGGATTTCGCTCGGAATCTCAATCGTTTGTCACGTCGGGTCCGACGTCGACTCACGGTCGAGAACGACGATACAACCTACACGCCTGCCGACTTGTTACCGATGTGTCGAGAATCCGGCATTCCACTGGTCTACGACGTTCATCACCATCGCTGCAAGCAAGACAATCTTTCAATCGAGGAAGCGACCGAGAAGGCAATCGCCACATGGAATCGGGAGCCGCTGTTTCACATCTCCAGTCCCATCGAAGGCTGGAACGGTCCCAAGCCAAATCGCCATCACGACTTCATCGATCCAGCCGACTTTCCTGAATGTTGGCGTGATCTGAAATTGACCGTCGAGGTCGAAGCCAAGGCCAAAGAGATCGCTGTCTTGAAGCTGAAGAAGCAACTGACTGAGTAGTGGGTTGTCGACATTCTGAGAAGCGCTGCCGGCTTGTTCTGAGCGGGCATCACGACTTCAGGATATACAGGCACGACGCGCAAGGGAGTGCGAACCGTGCGCGCATCGGACACACTCGCTTGCGCGTCGTGCTTGTATGCGGATGACCGACGTGCAAAACACACTCGCGAGATGGCGCTGACTCCCTAGGGAAGATGTGTTCCAGTTAACGTCGTCTGACAAACCGGTTTGCATTTCCAGATGATCCTGGTCCCGAATGCCCGCTACTGTGCGTAGGTCGGGAAGTCCGTGTATCCCTTTTCACCGATGGGCGAATACCAGTCGGACATCTCGGCTGGCTCGGCCAATGGCCAGCCGTTCTTGAATCGCTGCACCAGGTCAGGGTTGCTGATGAATGGCCGAGCAAAGGAAATCAGGTCGGCGTTTCCTTCCGCAATGGCCTTCTCGGCCATCTCTTGCGTGTATCCGCAGTTGCCCATCAGCGGACCATGAAACAACTTGCGAAACTCGGCCAAGGTCATGGGTTGGCCGAGTTCGTGAAAACCAAAGGCCAATCCATCCATGACGTGCAGATACGCCAGCCCAAATTGGTCAAGCTGGCTGGCAACGAACGTGAACTGCTCTCGGTAGTCGGGTGATCCCATGTCGTTGAAGACCCCGTTGGGGGAAAGGCGCACTCCGACTCGATTGGCAGGCCAGACTGAGGTGACTTGTTCGACGACTTCTTTCAAAAAGCGATAGCGATTCGCGACACTTCCCCCGTACTCGTCCGTCCGGTGGTTCGTCTTTGATTGCAGGAACGTGTCAATCAGATATCCGTTGGCAGCGTGGACCTCGACGCCATCGAAGCCCGCCTCCTTCGCGCGCTCAGCAGCTCGTCGGTAGTCGGCCACGACCCTTGGAATCTCTTCGGTTTCGAGTGCTCGGGGCACTTCGTAGGGCTGCTTGCCCGTAGGCGTGTGGATGTATGGTTCGTTGATCTTGATGGCCGATGGTGCAACCGCTGGCTTCCCATCATGGAAGCCGCTGTGCGAAGCACGACCGAGATGCCAGAGCTGAAGGAAGATCACGCCGCCCTTTTCATGCACGGCGTTGACGGTGTGCTTCCAGCCCTCGGTCATCTCATCTGTGTAGATCCCTGGCGATTCGTTCCAGCCGTTCGCCTCTTCGGAGATGGTGGTTGCCTCGGTGATGAGCAAGCCTGCTTCACTGCGCTGGGCATAGTATTCCGCCATCAGTCGGTTCGGAATCCGCTCGGTCCCGGCCCGTGAGCGAGTCATCGGCGCCAGGACAATCCGGTTCGGCAGCTTGAGGTCGTGAAGATCGAATGACTCGAAGAGAACACTGTTCGACATGGAGAATCCGTTCTTGGTGGTGTGGCCGTTACTGATGAAGGATCCGATGATAGAGTCCGTCGTCAATCAAAGTAAGCACGGACCCCGTGGAAAGGGATTCAACGAATCACCTTGTTTTCGATTGATTCTATCCGAGCGTCAAGGTAGCCAGCGACACAGGCGTCTTGAAAATCCTTGGACAGCGGCTAGCGCGGCGACGTCGGCCCGTTGTCGCGAAGTTGAGTTCGCAACCAGGCGAGTAGACTCGCTGTGTCTGCCGGCGAAAGGACTGACGCAAACGATGGCATCAGCGACGTAGGAAGCCGACGTAGCAGTGAGATATCCTTTCGGAGGACAACCTGCTCGATGCCATCGGGTCTCAAAAGCGTCAAGCTCGTTGCGCTCTCATCCTTCAGAAGGCCCGTCGCGATTCGCTCGTCATGCAACATCAATAAGATCGTTTCGAATCCGGGACGGATACGCTCGTTGGGCAACAACAGGTGTCGTACGAGCGTCTCCTCGGCAACGCCGAGTTCACCCAAAAGATCGGGTCCGACAACGTGCCCTTCCTTACCTATCTGATGACAGGCAGCGCACTTGTCTATGAACACTTGGTGACCACGATTCAAGTCGCGAGGACCACCTAGTGCTGCGGTGTATTCGCGGAACGTTGCATCACTGATTTCCATTTCGGCAGTTGCCTTTCGAACCGCTTGGATTTCCGTTTTCATTGCTTCGTTGTCAACGGGCTGCTCATGAACCTCACTCAATGCACGAAGCAAGTCCTGTTTCAAGTGATCTGGAGCCGATGCTGTAACGGACAACGCAAGCACTCGTTCCGAGTCATCACCGCGTGCGGCGATCGACTTTGCCAGCATCACCAGGAGCGGCTCGGACTTGCCAGGAGCAGGCAACAGAGCGGCCAGCATCTGAGCACCCCGGGCGTGTAGCGATGACATCAGCGCGGCATCCATCCAGCGGATATCCATTCGTTCTCTGGCAAGTCGGACGAGTACTGCAAACGCACGTGAGTCATTCGATTCCCCAATGCTCATCGCGACCTGCAAGAGGACGCGCGAGTTGTCTTCGCGTTCCGCTGCCAACAGCGCTGCGTCGAGTGCCTCCGCGTCGAAGTTGTCAGCGGCACTCGAAAACCAACGATCTGCCAATTGCCAACTGTGGATGCGCACCGCGGCATCCGCGTGGTTGAGCAACGGAACGACATCGCTGGGTGTGAGCATGCCGAGCCCGTCCAAGGTGCGCAGCGACGCGATCCGTGTCGACGGCGAAGAAGCAATTGCTGAAAGGAACTGGCGCAGTTGGGACGCCACACCGTTCGCCTCTCGCTCGATCAATAGCCGATTCGCTGTTTGACGACGCCAGTACGTTGGGCTTGCTAGTTCCTCCGCCAGTTCTGAATCCGCCAGCGAACTGAGGTCATCCGTTCCGTCATTCACCAGGGCATCATGTGTCAGTCGGTAGATGCGTCCACAATCGTGGCCCTGATAGACGCCGTACTGCTGTTGCAAGTGGCGAGGAATCGCCGAATAGTCTTCAATGACCTCGCGGTAGTAATCCACGATCCAGATCGCACCGTCCGGACCGTGCGTAAGATTCATGGGGTGGCACCAAGGATCACGCGAGGCTGCGAACTCCGATTTTTCTTCGCCGGGAACACGATGCACGTCAAGCACCGCGCCATTTTCTGTGATGCTCGCACGATGGATCAGGTTTCCGGCCGGCTCGCAAACGAAGTACTGGCCATGCAAACCGGGTAGCGCGTGGTCTTGGTAGATGAGCGGCCCGCAAGCGGCTGTGAACCAGCCGTCCGCTTCACTCTCCGCTGCGCCGTAACGAGAGTTGTAGTACTTGAAGTACTCAGGATCGTCGGCGCGTCGCTGTCGCCAAGGATGAGGTGGTGCGAGTGACCATGCACGACGATCACCGGTAATCGATTCAAGCCCTGATACGGCCGAGTCGGGATTCCTAACCAGATATCGCCATGGCAATGGAGCGATGTAGATTGCCGGAGCGGTTGTGTTGACGACAAATCGATCGCCACTCTCGGTCATCGCAAATCCAAAAGTATGCGTGCCTCCGGTAATCGGCTCGATCGCTGAGCCATCGGCACGAATGCGAAAGTCAGAGTCCGAGAGATCCACCGACTTTTCGAGTTGCGGTCCTGTAATGTGGCCGCCGCCCCAGCCTCGGCCAAAATAGATCCAACCGTCGACGGACCACTGTGGTGCGTTGATGCCACGTTCCAGCGCGCCGGTCCGAAAGCCAGTGAACAATGTCTCGCGGACCTCCGCGACCCCATCGGCATCGCGGTCAGCGAGAAAAACGATATCGGGCGCACAAGCAACAATCACGCCGCCATTCGAGGGTACGAGCCCGTAGGCCGGAGGCAAGTCCTTGGCCCACACGTCCGCCTTGTCCATTCGCCCATCGCCGTCGACGTCAGTCAACAACTTCACGACACCGTAGGTTCCACTCTTCGCAGCTTCTTTGAATTTCTCATCCGCCTGAACTCGGCGAACCTGAGTGTCGAGCTTCCCGGTCTTGTTGAGCTCCTCGATATCGAGTTGACCCTCGAGGTTGTAACCGTGCAATTCACACACGAACATTCTGCCACCCCCGTCCCAGCAAACCGCGGATGGGGAAGCGATCAGCGGCTCACTGGCAACGACTTCCATACGGAACCCGCGCGGCAGTTGAAATGCCGCTGCACTTTGCTCCGGCGTGAGCGGCTTCGGTGCGTCGGTGGGCTTCGGAATCTGCGAACATACGGTCGAGGTCAACAATGAAACCACGAGTACAAACGCGACCACCGTCTCACAAATTCGAAATGTCGGCATCAGGAGAGTTACTCGCTCGAAACAAAGACAGACGACCGGGGAAAAAAACGACCGGGGACATGGCATTCGACGAAGGGGGAAAGACGACCGGGGACATGGCATTCGAAGAAGCGAATCCTTGCAAGCATAAGATTCGGTGCCGTGTCCCCGAAAGGCTTCTTCATTCCAAAGGTCCTATGGAAATACTTCGAAGATCACCTCAGTCCAATTTTTGACTTCGAATAATATACGACCGGGGACATGGCATTCGACGAAGCGATTCCTTGCAAGCATAAGATTCGGTGCCGTGTTTCCCCGGTGCGTACTTGCCAGTGTTATCGTCCCCGAAACTCGGAAGACAACCGTTCTTGGTCCTTTGCCTTCGACCGCAGCACGCAGGCTGCCTTCACCGGAATCGTTCAGGTTCGTCACTTCGTAGACTTCGCCACCGCGACCGCCTACCGTGTATTTGCCGTGCCCTTCCGCGCTTGGAAACGCGAGCTGTGCGGAATGAGCGACACTTGAAAAACACAACAGTGCAATCGATGTGAGAACCGATTGCATCAAACGTTGGAATTTCATCTTCTACCTTTGATATTGCAAACGATGCGTTGATAAATGGCGAATGCTTCCAGCTTGCGAAACCGGCGGCTTGGCAAGCCGGAAGCCAACCCCACGTTGTATGACGCGAGTTTCTTCTGCATCTCTGGCCGCTCGATGACCTCTCGATTCACGACGGCAGTTCGTCGAGCCCGATGTCGCCAAACACAGGCTCGCCGGCCGTGTTGAGAAAGTCGCGTATCAGGCCGACACGAATTGTTGGAGAGTCATTCATGGTTCGACATTGGACCGGGAACTCAAGATCCCAAGACAGAACTCAGCTCGCTCAGCGATGAATCAAGTTTCACACAAGAATGGAGGGTTCTCTAGCTCGATCGCGGTCTGTAGTGTGCGTATTCTTGTGCGTCGATGCGTGGCCGGGACTGCGTGGCCGGGACTGCACCCAAAGCATTGAGCGACGCGATAGGAAGCAGTTCGGCGAGCAGGGACCGGACAAGGTGTCAGGACTCTTTTTCGCCTTTTCCGCTGCGTTTCTGCTTGCTGTGGCGACCGCGGGGCCGCACGGCAGTCTCGAGTTCAGGGCGGCGGGCGGTCGACTCGACCCAGTTCTCCTCAGCGAACGAGCTTCCCCGCTTGCTGCTCCAGCCAACCGCCGCGAGTTCGTGGTCCCTCAATGCGAACAAAAACAGCCTGACACTCGCTTCTTCTCTTCGCCGTCGGATAGGCCATTCGCGCAGCGCGTGCGACAATACTGGACATTGACATCCGATTATCGCAGCAATAGATTGCGAAACTCGTGAGAAGGGGAGCCGTTGCAGCAGCGCCAACGCGCCCCGGTTCCCGCTTCGGAACTTTGTTAACCACTCGAACTGGAGAAGCAAGATGGTGCGTTACTTGAGTTTGATTTCCTACACCGAAAAAGGGCTGGCGGCGATCAAGGAGTCTCCGCAGCGAGCGAATCAGTTCTCGCGAGCAAGTCAAGAAGGCTGGCGGAAATGTAATCGGCATGTATTGGTCGACCGGAGAATTCGACGGTTGCATCCTGTTTGAAGCACCCGATGCGGAGACCGGGGCGTCCTTGCTACTGACGCTCAACCAGTTGGGCAACGTGCGAACGCGGACGATGCAGGTCTTTGACGAAGGTGAGTTCATCAGGATTGTGGATCGTTCTTGATCCAATCACGGAATGAATCATTGGAGCACGACGCGCAACGAGTGTGTCGGGTTTTTTCCAGGTAGACTCACTCGCTCGTCGTGCTTGTATGAAGGCTCACCGCTGCCGTGCTTGTATGATGGCGCTCCCTGCGAGAGTGGGCGTGTTCATGAAGTGAACAGCGCTGCGATTGGTTCGCCGCGATCGGTGATCGGCACAGGGCGATCTCCGTCGTAGAGATTCTTTCGGTAGTCCACGCCGACCGCTGCACAAACCGTCGCAAAGAAATCGGGGACGCTGACCGGATTGGCAACGATCTTCTTGGCAAACTCATCCGTTTCGCCCCACGCCCCTTGATGCTTCAAGCCACCGCCGGCCAGCACGCAAGAAAAGGCTGAGCCCTGATGGCCGCGTCCGCCCCCACTGTCAAACTCGGGCGGACGACCGAATTCCGTCGTGATCACGATCAGTGTCTTGTCGAGCAGTCGCTTTGATTCCAGGTCATCCATCAGCGCCGAGACCGCCGAGTCGAGTTCGGCAATCAGTTTGTGCTGATCGACGATGCCTGAGTTATGCACATCCCAACCGGCGCCGTTGAGGAAGTTCAGGTTGTGAGCCACTTCGATGAAACGCACACCTCGCTCAATCAACCTTCGGCTCAGCAGGCATCGTTGTCCAAATTCGCCTCCGTAGCGATTGCGGAGTTCGTCCGGTTCCTTGTCGAGCTGAAAGACTCGAGTTGAACTCCGGTCCGCTGAGCTTCAAGCTCTGATCGATCGCCGCCTCATACTGCTGCACGCGAGCATCCACGTGTTCCCCGCCCTGTTGATGCAGCGCCGTCAGGAACGCCTCACGGCGCGACTTGTCGCTCGGTCGTGATGCCGTCGGCTCGCGATAAACCCATCGGACCACGACTGGTATCGGTCAAGTACAGGTAACCGTGTTGTGCACCCAGGAAACCGGGGCCCCGCGTGACATTCGGATATCCGATCACGACATAGGGTGGAACACCGTCGCCAGCGGCGCCTCGCTCGTGCGCGATCAACGATCCCAGCGAGGGATAGGTGACGGTACCGCTGATCGGTCGACCGGTATGCATGCGATTGGTCGCTGCCGCATGTTCATCGATGACTTCGTGATGCACGCTGCGAACGGCGGTCACACGTTCCATTCGCTCGGCAAGCTTCGGCAGATGTTCACAGACCATGACGCCGGGGACGGACGTTTCGATCGGGTCATAGTAGCCGCCCGCTTTCTTTGCCTGCGGGTCTCCCTTGGGCTTGGGATCGAAGGTATCGATTTGACCCATCCCACCGCCCAGCCAGATCGAGATCACGTGCTCGGCGCCGCCACGCAGAGGAGACTGGGAAGCCTGGACAGATGTCGGTAACAACTGGGCGCCCGTTGCGGCAAGCGCGGTCGTCAAAGCTTGTCGACGTGAGAAGGATCCAACCATGTTCATCTGTTCTGTCAGGAAAGGCGATGGGAATGTGTATTGTAGTCGAGCCTCTCCGAGGCTCGCAAGTGATCCGGCTCGGAGAGACGGACGTACGGGACGGTGATCCGTCTCCAAGGCGGACGCCCGAGACCGTGATGCATCTCGGAGAGATCGGACGTTCGGGACGGTTGATCCGTCTCGGAGAGACGGACCTACGGTACCCACACAAATTCTCGGTGATTGATCAGGCTCCACACGATATCCTCGTAGACTTCGCGCCACTCGGTGACGCAGTCGCGGATCGGGTGGAGGACCGGCCAGCACACGGCGTTGGATTTCGAGTTGAATCTCATTGGCTTCCGGCACCAAATGGTTGGTCCACGTCACTTGCGGAAGGGGCTCGTCCACCAGATTGTCGATATCGGGATCGACCTGCAGCAGGCGATCGACGAATCCACTGCGCAGCGCCGGAATCAGACTGGCGCGGTCTTCGGCGGACGGAAATCGCGCCAGGAAGCGAAGGAACAGCGTGTCGAGTAGTGATTCCGGTGACTCGGCCGCAACGGCTAACTCCGCCAGCATGCTACCGCGCGACGCACGGGACTAACGACATCGTCAAGGTTCCATTGGCCAGGATGCCGGGCTGCAACACGTTTGGTGACAAGTCTCGCTCGGGTATCGGTTTCTGTCTCGATCCGGTCCAGCCGAATGCTTGCAGGACATCGGCAATTGGCTGGGCTCGGGGCAGTGACAGGCTCGGCCGGTCGCGTTCGTTGTTCAAACTCGCCAACATCCAGGCTCGGCTTGGCTTGCCCAATGTCAATCGTTTGTCCATGGGATGCACGCCATCATGTACGAAGGTCAGTTCCTCCACGTCCATCTTTGCGCCGCAAGCGGCGAATAGCGAATCGACGATTTGCTCTGCGGACAAACGCCGTTGCTCCGGAGCGTTAAAGAATCGCTGGTCAGGCGACGCATCCAGATTCCGTCCGATCGCCTGCCGCTGATACAACTCCGAGTTCATGATCAGACGCAGCACGTGCTTGGCATCGTACTGGTGCGTGATCAGTTCTGCCGCCAACCAATCGAGCATTTCAGGATGACTGGCCTGGCGTCCCTCCCAGTCATGGACCGGTTCGACGATTCCGGCACCGATCAAACGTTTCCACAGATGATTGACCATGACTCTGGGGAAACGCACGTTCTCCGGACTGGTAATCAATGCCGCCAGTCGTTCTCGCGAATCATCCGGATTGGTCATCAATCGATCGATCTGCGGTCCGTCCTCCACACCGGTTGCCTCCGCGAATGGCCACGTTGGTGTTACGGCCTGGCCAAGTGGAAGCGAGACGCGGATCAAGGACTCGCGCGTCTTCTGCTCGAAAGAACTCGTCGGGCACGCGACTGGTCTTTGGAGGTGTCGTCGGTTTTCGCTCCAGCATCGCGGCGAGAGAAAATAGATCCTGTTGGGTCGTGCTGTGATAAGGCGAGTCGTGGCACCGAGCGCATTGCAACTCGATTCCTAGCAGCGACGAGGCGAGGATGTGTCCCTTTTCGGCCATCGGCGAATCGTTCTCGCCCGCTAAACCGAATCCCGCGCTGCCGCCGTCATGCGTGCTGCCTCGCATCAGGATCAATTCGGATAGCATCCGATCGAGCGGTTTGTCATCGCGAAGCGCATCGTGCAAGAACCAGCGAAAGGGGCCCGTGCTGTTGAGCGACGCATTGAGCAGCGTTGGATTCTCCGCAAGCAGATCCATCCAGAAGCTGACCCATTGATCGGCATATCGATCGTCATCCAGCAATCGGTCGATCAGCTCTCGTCGCTTCGCTGGTGATGGATCGGCGAGGAAAGCTCTCGCTTCCGATTCGTTCGGCGGAAGACCGATCACATCCAGGTAGGCCCGTCGCATGAACGAGGCATCCTCGACGATCGGTACCTTGGCAATGGACGCTTCGGCGATGGGAGGGGCTGGCCACGACGCACCATCGTCTACCCATCGTTCGAGCGTTGCGATCTGGGCCTGTGTGAGCCCGTCGTCTGTCGGAGGCATGTCGCCCGAGCGAATCCGCTGAACCAACTCGCTCGCCTCCGCATCGCCCGGGACGACTGCTGGGATCTCGGACTCGCCGCTTGCCAGCGCATGTTCGCGTGAATCGAGCCGAAGTCCGCCTTGCTGCTTATCGCCATGGCATCGAAAACAATTTTCACGAAGAATCGGCAGCACTCGATCATGAAAATGTGACGTCGTTTCGGCGTCGTGCTCTGTGGATTGGAGTAATGAGCGCTGAATCTTGTTCGCGATCCACTTGTCGATCGAGGCGGCTGCGTCCAACTGTCTGTCGGACGAGACCGCATCGCGAGCGATGGCGTGGCGGTGCCGCCAGAAGTCATCAAGCGTTGCCGATGCCGTACGACGCTGGTCGTCTTCGTAGAGAATCAGTGAGCGTTCGATTCGCTCCAGTACTGGCTCAATCGATGCATCCTGCAAACGAAGTTCGCGAGTTACGTCGATCGGATCAGCGGCAAGCGAATCGTTCGCTGGCTCCGAAGAGGGCACGGCGGAGGTTGACGCAGGCGTCAGGACGACAAAGGCGCCACTCTGTTCGTGTTGAACGGCAACGCAGATTTCCGACGTCTCGGTACGTAGCTTCGGTCCGCCCACGATCAGTTCCAGTACCACTCGAACGATGCAAGGTGATTCCGCTTCGGTTGCGACGAATCGCTTGATGCCAAACACCTCTTGTTGTGCGAAGCCATGTCGCCTCGCACCAGGCGCGGGCGGTTCGGCGACCGGCTCAATCGGTTCCAGGTTGGTTTGTTTTCGGTGTTTGGATGTCGTCCGCGCGACAATCTCGCCATCGATCCAGAGACGCCCCAGACCTCGAGCTCGTAACAGGAAGCGATGCTCACCCGGCGGCACCACTACGTCGGCTGCCATCCGAAGAACCAGCGGCGCATTCCAACTCGTCCGGATTCCCCAGTCATCGAATCGAGCTGGCAGCCGAGGCAGCAAAAACTCATCGCCGAGCCATCGCGATGTTTCCTCCGGCCACGATTCCCCTTCGTTGAGCCATCGTGTGTAATTCGGCCATCCTTCGGCGAACGTGACCAGCACCCGACCGGGCGGAAGATCATCGATTTCCGGCATCACCTCCGGTTGCGGCCCCCAACTCACAACCCCGCCGGTGCGATTGAATCGCGAGGCGATCGTTTGATCATCAAGGAGCGCGCGATGAATCGCGACTTCGTCAAGCAGTCCGTGAAAGCTATTGGACGCGCTGCCTCCGCGAGACGAGCCGATCCAAACGGAATCGTTGTCGACGACAGGCGGATCGGTCGTCGCGCCACCCATGTCCCAAACGCCATCGGTAGGACGTCCGTCGATCCAACCGCGAATCGAGTCGGGCTCCCCAAACCGATAGGCCACCGCGATGTGATGCCAGCCGGTTTCGACACCAAACGCTGAGGTGGATGTCCAGCGATGCCAGTGTGCGTTCCCTGATCCCGAGGAAGTGGCAAACAGGAAACTGATCTGTGCGGCGCCTCCGCTAGGAGCAATCCGCAACGCCCAGTTCTGGTTGTCGCGCGAAAACGAAGGTGAGTCGCTGCGTCCTTTGCCGACGATGTACATCAACTGGCCCTGGCGAGCCTGCTCGACGTTGACCCAGCTCTCGAGTGTGATCTCGTCACCGTTGTCAAAATCGAAGGGACTGTTGTCCCCCGGATCGTCGACCACGACAAACCCGTTTCCACTGAATCGGTACGCGGTATTGTCATCGGGAAAGTCGGGGAACTCCGGCGGCCGCGGTCCCGCCTGGTCACGCTGCACATCGCCGTGAAGATTCAGCGGCGCGGCGTCTTCGGAACCGAATCCCCAATGAGCAACCGGTGAAACATCTTGGGCGAACGAATCCGCGTCAACCAACAAAACCGCAAGGCAAAGAGCAATCGCTTCAACAAGAATCCGGGAGGCGAGGAAGCCCGTCCCTCGGCGAGTCGGCGAAAAAACGGGAACACCACTGTTGCCAAGTTCAACTTCTTGGGTCGTACTCATCACTTGGTTCAATATGCGGAAGTCAGCTGGTTCTGAGCGGGCGAGCGAAATGGCGGGCGCCCGACGTCAAGCGAGTGAATTCGAGTCAAGGACGTCGGACAAATTGACAACGCAATGATAACCTGTCACCGGGAACTGCTGGGAAAGTTCGCGGACGATCGCTCCATCGATTTTTCCCTTCCGATCCTGGAACGCAGCGTGGGCCGACGGAAACGCGGCTTGGATCGTCTGCGAGGAAATTGGCTGGTCCACTGGCATCAAAGCAGAAAGCGACCAGGTGACACAAAACCCGAAGAACGACTGACGTGAACCTGCTTTCCACCGCAAACCGGCGTCGCGTCCTGTTCGGGCTGCTTTATCTTTCCGAAGGAGCACCGATCGGGTTCATTTGGCTAGGCCTTCCCACGCGGATGCGGGCCAGTGAACTGCCCCTCGACCAAATCACTTGGCTGCTTGCCCTCTTGATCATCCCCTGGACCTTCAAGTTCCTTTGGGCACCGCTGGTCGATGCGTTTCGCGGGCCGCATTGGGGCCTTCGGCACTGGGTGGTCGCGACGCAGAGCATCATGATCGCGTCGCTGGTGCCCTTGCTATGGCTCGACCTGGTCAATGATTTTCAGACGGTTTCCAACTGGTTGATGCTCCACGCATTTGCCGCGTCGACACAAGACGTTGCGATCGACGCACTTTGCATCCAGTCCTCCGAGCCGCGGGAGCGCCCGTCACTCAATGGATGGATGCAGTGTGGGATGTTGACCGGACGAGCGATGATGGGTGGTGGCTCGCTGGTCTTGGAGGCGTGGATTGGTTTTCGCGCGGTCGTCGGTGTGCTGATGATGGTCATCGGCCTCTCGCTGACATTGGTTTGGATGGCCAGGGAGCCTTCGCAGGAGGAAGAGCGTGGCCCAAGCGGATCGATGGTCCGACGTTGCCATGATTTGTTTCGCCAGTTGATTCGATCAACTCGAACATCGGTTGTCTGGATGGGATTGGCGTTTGCCCTGTTGGCCCCAGCAGCCTTCAAGTCTCTGGAGGCAGTGATCGGGCCTTTCCTGATCGATCGCGGTTACGATGAAATGGCGGTGGGTAGTTTTACCGCGACCTTCATGATCGGAGCCATGATTGTGGGCTCGCTCCTTGCCGGCGGACTTGCCCATCGATTCTTGATGCGGCGGTTCTTGGCCACCACCTTGCTCGTGAACCTTGCAGCGATTGGTGGCCTTGCCGTTGTTGACTGGACGACAGGCGGAAGCGGTGGCGTCAAGTTGCTGGCGATGTTGACACTGATTGCGTTAACGATCGGGATGCTGACGGTCGCCATGTACGCGTGGCTGATGAACCTCACAGACAAGTCGCTGGCAGCAACTCAATTCACGCTTTTCATGGCGGCGACCAATGCCTGCGAGGCCTGGTCCACCACCCTGTTTGGCCAGCTCCAAGTGCGGTTGGGCTATTCACTATCGATGGCGATGCTGTGTGCAATTTCCGCCCTCGTCATCGGAGTCCCGCTGTGGGTTCGCTCTCCGAGTTACCGAGAACTCATGTAGGGCGATGGCTAACGAGCGGGTAACTCGCGCGTCACGGGAATCTCATCTCGCAGCAATTTGCCCGCGAGTCCAGTGAGCCGCAGGTAGTAATCGCTGGGCAGTCCTTCCTGGTCGAGAAAGCGAGCGCCTTCGCCCACGGGCGGGTCGCTGGTGCACTTGAAGATCGCAGTTCCTTCATCCACCTCGTCAAACATCGCCACGTACAGCATGTTGCCGCGCGATCGCTTCGCGGCAATCACTTGCGACCAAAAGAACGCCCCTTTGCGTCTGGGAATCAAATTGAAATCGTCGCCGTGCAGGTTGTGCCAACTGAATCCTGGAAACGCGACGGGTAAGAAATCAATGTCACGTTTGCGACACCAGGCTTGATCGAGATCCCAGACCGTGCTTCCGTGTCGGACTGCTTCCTCCGGCGTTCGGTATCGCCCCACACTCCAGGGACTGACAATGTCCGCCAGTTCAACGATCTCGCGGAGCAGGGGATCATTGGTCGCGTCACGCTTTCCCTCACGCCACCACGACGGCACGCCAAGCATCACGGCACATCCGGCAGCCCGCAAGGATTGAACCAGATCCATGCATTCCTTCAGCGAATAGTTGCGGCCGTCACTGAACCCGACTCCCCAAACGGCGACGACCGGCTTGCCTTCGTGATGCAGATAAGTTGGGTCCTCGGTGATCTTCTCCCGCTCCATGAGTTGTTGCCAGTCTTGTCGAACACGATCGACCTTCCCGGAGCGCAGCCCACTCAGGTCGTACATCACCGCATAGACCCGGCCCTCCTGTTCAGAACTGCGTCTGACGGCATCGAGCACTCTGTCTTTGTGTCGCTGCAGCCGCGCACCGTCCAAACCATTGGCAAATCGCTGCAGAAACACGCCATCGATTCCATACTCACGCATCCAGCGGAAGTGCCTGGCCACGGTCGCATCGTTCGCACTGCTAAAGACATTGGCAACGCGGCCATCGGCATGTCGAAATTCGGTCGGGAATTGCTCGCTCTCACTCAATTCCGATACGTCCGGCCAAAGGTCAAAGGAGACATTGCCGGGACCGACAGGTTTGCGCTGGTCGCGTGCCCAGTGTGTCCACCCGAGCCCTGAACCGTCTCCCTCACAGTTGAACCATCCCTGGTAGCCGCACATGACTTTCCCAGCGAGCGTACTGGCATCGGCTCTGGCAGTTTCGGGCTCGGTTTCATCGCCGGGGCCAGCCTGTAGATAGGCCGCGAAAGGTGCTGAGAGGACGGCGGCGATCCCGCAGTGGATCAGCAAGCGGCGAATCGTCATGGACCTGGTTTCGAACGAATGGCTCGTCATGCCGCACAATTCCCCCGAGAACGCTACCCTCAACTTCCTTAGCAGCATAGCAACTCAAGAAGCCGTGGGCGTTGATCATCCGAGGCCTTGTCCCCAGCCCTATCATGTCCACTGAATATTGGTAGCATGACGATCCGTCTTCAAAACGATCACTTCCAGCAAGGAGCTCGAGATGCCCGCGCGGTCGGTATTTACCTTTTTTGCGTCCTTGCCGACCCGTCGACTGGCGATAGCGGGCTGGCTTGTTGTCTCTCACCTGCTGTTGAGCAGCGCTGGGTATGCGCAGGATGCCGAAAAGGCGGAGGCCGCTGCGAAAGAGCCGCCGGCACCGATGACGACGGCCAACCCAGAGATTCCTGTCGATCAATTGCAGCTGATGCTCAAGCCGTTGACGCAGGAAGAACTCGTCGTCGAAGCCGATGGATGGCGCGGCCTGCTGCGATCGAAGTTGGTCGAGATCAGTCAAATGCAAATCGCATTACTGAAGGAGAAAGAGAAGGCCAGCGAAGAAGATTCGGCGAAAGCGGCGACAACCGACCAAGCGAAGGCAGTCGACACGAGTGAAGGGGCGGGCGAGGTAGCCACCGAAGAAGCGACAGACAGCTTGGTGGACCTGCAAGAGCAGCGCACCCATCTGGTCGACCGCAACAATGCCGTGATTGACGCCTTGGAAAAGAAGGGTGGCGATGTGGCGGGCTACCGTAGCTACATCAGCGCAGTCACCGGGATCGATCTGAACGCAAACGATGCCTCCACCACTTGGGCGTTGATTGTCGGCTGGTTGAAGTCCGAGCAGGGCGGCCTTCGCTGGCTTTGGAACATCATCAAGTTTCTGCTGATCCTGTTAGCCTTCTATTTTGGTGCCAGTGTCATCGCCAACTTGACTCGTCATGCTGTCGCGCGGGTCAAAGGGTCGTCGCAGCTGTTGGTCAACTTTGCCGGCAGCTTCGTCAAGCAGCTCCTGATGGTGATTGGCTTCATCGTTGCTTTGGCGGCGCTGGAAGTGAACATCGGCCCGCTGCTGGCCGCCGTGGGGGCAGCCGGTTTCGTAATCGGCTTGGCGCTCCAGGGTACGCTCAGCAACTTTGCCAGCGGCCTGTTGATCTTGTTCTATCGACCGTTCGACGTTGGTGATGTGATCGACGCAGGAGGCGTTTCGGGGATTGTCGATTCGGTGTCACTCGTCTCCACCCACATTCGCACCTTCGACAACAAGGTGATGATCGTTCCCAACAATGACATTTGGGGAGGAACGATCACGAATGCTTCGGCCAGCAAGACGCGGCGCGTCGACATGGTCTTCGGCATTGGCTATTCGGACGATATCGACAAGGCGAAGAGCATTCTGGGCAAGATCGTTGCCGACCATCCTCTCGTACTGGATGATCCAGCGCCCGTGATCGAACTCAACGAGTTGGGAGATTCCTCGGTGAACTTCATTTGCCGCCCTTGGACCCAAAATAGTGACTACTGGAAGGTCTACTGGGAGATCACAAAGGCGGTCAAGCAAGAATTCGATCGCCAAGGCATCTCGATTCCCTTCCCGCAGCGCGACATCCACGTTTATCACGAAAACGCTCCCACGGATGCGACGGTCAACGCCTAGAGCACATCTAAGAACAGATACAAGCACGACGCGCCAGTTTTGATGTTGCGCTTTTTGATTTAGGGGCAACGCCCCGTCCGTTTACCTGGCCCAGCCCAACGGGCTTTGGTTTACTGTAGGTCGGTCTCTCCGAGATCGACATTCCACTCGGCTTTGCCGCGAAAATCCGAGCCTCGAAGACGTTGTGAAGTGATAGAGCTTGCTACTGTAGGTCCGCCTTTCCAAGGCGGACACCCGCAGCTTTGCTGCGTATTGTGCGAGTCTCGGAGAGACACGCCTACAGTAATGCGCTGCGTTTCAATTTGTTCACAGCCTCGGAGAGGCTCGGCTACAGGTAGGCGTTCCATCCCAGACTTCGCCTGCATTCACCAGGCGAAAGATCGAAACCGGCGCTGTCCAGCGAAGCCGCGAATTGCAGGACCTTCGGCCCTCAAGAGCAATCTCGCCAAAACATCCAGCTCGATGGGCTGGGCTAGGTAGATTGCCTGGCCTTCGGCCCGAAAGGAAGCAAACCGCGCAATATCAAAACTTGTGCGTCGTGCTTGTATGGGTGCAGGCGACACCTAGCGGGAATCGGTTCAGGGAATGGATTTGATCAGGAAATCTCCGTGTGGGCTAAGTTGCTTGTGCGGCTCGGATGCATGACCGCCCGCTTGGCATCTCAAGACGTCAACCGCCCTATATCAGAGTGAGTAGCGTTCTCTGGAGCCGCGTCGTGAATATCGCAAGCTGATCGCCGCAGAGTTTCGCAGGGCTGCGCAGTTCCGCGCGACGGGATTGCGAAACAGACGAAACAGACGGACCAGGCAGTCCTACGAGTAGCCAGAGAAGGCGAAAGCTGGGTTGGCGATCCATCGCGGCTGACTTTGTATCCAAGTTCACGGACGATCTTCGACGAGGCGAAAATTTCGCATTGTCCATCGAGCGGTTGTCGTTTGGCATTCAAATCGCTCTGTGCAAGAAACCACCGAGAACGCATTGTCGGTTTCGGACAAAACCCATGTCAAAGTCCGCCGAGAGGCTTGACCGCTGCACGGGAGAGCTAGAGGATAAGACGCTATTCGTTTACACGTTGGCTTGCCGGAAGTTCTTTCAATGGAAAGTCCGTGCTTGTGAACTTGTTTGTCGTTCTTTTCTTCTCGGGCGTGATTGCTGGACATCTGTCGAGACAACTTGACTGGTCCGCAAAATGCGATAGTTGGTCGCCTCTCAGGCGAATGAATCAGTGTGAAAAGTTGCACATCGTGCGTTCATGCACATCGTGCTGCTTACGATATTGCCCTCGGAATCTGTTTTTTGGAGTCAAAGATGTCAACAAACCTATTAGATCTAGCCAAGGTTGCCTTGGGTTCTGGTGCTTTCGGTAAAATTGCCGGGTCACTGGGAGAAAGCGAAGAGAAGACCAAGTCAGCGTTCGACATTGCAGGCTCTGCAATTCTCGGCGGTCTGATCAAGAAGATGTCAAACCCGCAGGGCTCGAAAGATGTTTTCGAAGAGGTCAGCCGATTTGATACCAGCACGTTTGACAACATCACCCAGGTCTTGACCGGTGGTGGATCGAAGGAAAATTCGTCCGCGTTGACATCGCTCGGAGGCAAGTTGCTCTCCAGTTTGCTTGGATCGAACCAAGACTCCATCATTGGCATGATTGCGAAGCTCGCAGGAATTGGCCAAGGCTCGTCGAAGTCGTTGTTGACGATGATTGCTCCACTGTTGCTGGGGACGATTGCCAAGCAAGTGAAGTCGGGCGGCCTCAACTTGAGTGGCTTGACCGATCTGATCATGGGCCAGAAGTCGGTGGTTTCCAAGAACCTGCCGTCAGAGTTCAGCAAAACGCTCGGGATTGCGAACCTGCTCGATGAAGGCTCCAAGGCCGTTCAAGCCGGGACGCAGCAGGCATCACGTGCGGCCAAGGAGACAGCTGAATCGGGTGCCGGGCTGTTGAAGGTACTCGTTCCTCTCGCCATCTTGGCCGGCCTTGGTTTTCTCGTTTGGAAGATGGCATCACCGGCCAAGCAGGTTGCGGAGAAAACGATTGAGGCGGCTGACACGGCCGTGCAAGCGACCGAGAACGTCATCGCAGACGCCGCCGATAAGGTGGGTGACGCTGCCGACCGAATCACCTTGAACAAGCCAGCCGTCCCGGGCGTTGATTTCGATGCCATCTCCAAAGAGCTCGGCGCCAATTTTGGGACGCTGACCAAGTCGATCTCAGGCATTACCGATGACGCCTCAGCGAGGCTTGCGGTGCCACAGATTGAAGAACTTACCAAGCAGATTGGAACTTTTGGCTTCGACAAGATGCCGCAAGAGGCGAACTCTGTCCTTCAAGGCATCATGCAGCCGTTGATTGAAAAGCTGCAAGCTGCGATTGAAACCGCCTCCCAAATTCCTGGGGTGAAGGCGATTCTTGAACCAGCTGTCAACATGCTGATGAAATCGGTTTCGGCTTACGCGAAGAGCTAGTTTCGGGCACCCGCTGAAAGTACGGTGGGTCGGCGTCGCGATCGCACGCTGACCCATCCTACGAGAGCTGTGCGACGAAGCGGTCGTGAAGCTGGCGATAGGGGCCGTCTTCGGCAACCAGTTTGTCGTGACGGCCGCGCTGCACGATGCGACCTTTTTCGAGCACAAGGATCTGGTCCGCGGACCGGATCGTGCTCAGCCGGTGAGCGATCACGATACTGGTGCGATTGCTGAGCAGTCGCGCCAGGGAGTGCTGGATGCGTAATTCGGTGATCGAGTCGACAGCGCTCGTGGCTTCGTCGAGAATCAGCACGGCAGGATCAACGACCAAGGCGCGGGCAAAGCAGATGAGTTGGCGTTGTCCCAGCGACACTCGGCTTCCTCTCGCCCCGACCTGTGTTTGCAGGCCATCTGGCAGGTCGTCAACGAGCCAGAGGCAATCGAGCGACTCGAGCGCATCGATGGCGTCCTGTTCATCTGCCCCGGGTCGGCCGGCCAGGATGTTGTCCAGGACCGTGCCACTGAACAGAAAGTTTTGCTGAGGCACGACCGAGACGGCCCGGGTCAACGATTGACTGGTAACGGTTCGCGTGTCGATGCCATCCAAGCGGATCACGCCCTGGGCCGGCAAAAAGTAGCGTGCAACCAAACCGGCGAGCGTTGATTTCCCGCTACCTGTTTCTCCCACCAGCGCCAGCATGGTCCCCGCTTTGGCCTCGAGCGACACATGGGTCAGGACGTCTCGACCCGGATCGTAGGCGAACGAAACGTCATCGATTTGCAGGTCTCCGCGCGCTGGCAAGGGGAGATCAGTGGCTTCGGGAAGGTCGCTCCACTCGGGCTCCTGATCGAGTAAATCGAACACTCGTTCTGCCCCAGCCATCGCGGTCAACGCCTGGTTGTATTGACTCCCCAACGCCTGAATCGGGCTGAAGAACAGGCCTGCCAGAAACCAAAACTGGATCAGATCGCCGATCGGCATGGGGGCGTCGGCAACCATCGCGCGATAGCCTCCGACGATCAGCACCAGACCCAACGCAATCTGGCCCGTCAACTCGAGCAACGGCATCATGATCGCGCCCTGCCGCGCGCTGTTCATGTTGTAGCGGGCGTGATCGGCCGTCAGTAAGCGAAACAAGTCGGCGTTGGTTTCTTCGCGAGCCAACGCTTGTGTGACGCGGATCACAGCGACCGATTCGGCAATCGTCGCGGTGACGCGGCTAAAGCTTTCCTGGACTTCTCGATACGCCTGGCTCAGTCGTCCTCGCATGGCGCGGCCGATCCACCACAGGAACGGACTGATTGCCAGGACGACCAGGAACAATGGCAAGTCATACCAGGCCATCACGATTCCCGCCCCGAGCATTTGTCCCCCTTGGACCAAACTTACAAACAGAACATCTTGAACTCCAGTTCGCACGGCATCGCAGTCACTCGTGATCCGGCTGATCACTCTGCCCGTTTTGGTCTTCGCGTAAAAGCTCATCGGCATGCGTTGAAGATGCGAGTAGACGCGCGATCGCAAATCATGGATCACCGCTTCGCCAAGCTCCAGGGCCAGACGCTGCCGATACACCAGCGTCCACTGTGTCCAGGCGGCCAGCAGCAGTACGCCCAGTGACGCGGTCGTGATGTCGACGACCGACCTGCCCTGAGTAATCGGTCCGTTGATCACGGCACCGATTGACCAGGCCAGGGCCGGAAGTTGCATCGCTCGTAGCAGGACCAACGCGACCAGCCAATTGCGCTTGTGGGCGTAGGGCCTCATCAGATCCCACAGTCGCAAGACGATCGCAAACGAAAGTGGCCGTCGCTGCGGTTCCAAGTTAGGGTCGCGAGTCACGCGGACCATCGGTTCGATTGCTGCCAGCTTCGTCATGGCTCGTCCTCCCTGGATTCCAACGCCGGCGGAGGCTCCATCACGATGCCCTGACTCTCGGCGACCAAACGATAGGGGCCGCTCTGCGACATCAATTGTTGGTGCGTCCCCTGCTGAACGATTTGACCTTGATCGAGCACGACGACGCAGTCCGCGCCACGCAAGGTGCTCAAGCGGTGAGCGACAATCAACGTGGTGCGACCTCGCGATGCATCCTGGAAAGCCTTCAAAATCTCATGTTCGGTTTCGGGGTCCACGGCCGAAACGGGATCATCTAGCAGCAAGATGGCGGGATCCGTCAGCAGTGCGCGGGCCAGCGCCAGGCGTTGGCGCTGCCCGCCCGAGAGCGACATCCCATATTCGCCAAGCATCGTGTCATAACCGTCTGGCAATTCCTCGATGAATTCATGGGCCGCTGCCAACCGGGCGGCCATCCGGATCCGCTCGCGACTCGCGTCAGGACACCCAAAAGCGATGTTGGCAGCAATCGTATTGCTCAGCAGCAGCGGCTCCTGGAGCACCAGCCCCACGCTTCGCCGCAACACGCTCAGGTCCCATTGCCGCACATCCACACCATCGATTTCGACACTTCCGCACTGAGGGTCATAGAACCGCGGGATCAGATTCAAGAGTGTCGTCTTCCCTTGCCCAACAGCACCCAGAATGGCGATTCGCTCGCCGGCTCTGACGTTCAGGTCCACATCGCGAAGCACCAGTTGTCCTGGTGTGTATTCAAACCAAACGTTTCGAATGGCGATATTGCCATGAACCGCATCCGGGCGCCATGGATTGGCCGGTGCGGCCACCTCCTCCTCGGTATCCAACACCTCAAAGACTCGCCTGGCCCCGGTCAGAGATTGTTGGATCGTTCCCGCCAGCCCCGACAAGTTGCCAACCTGATTGCTGAATTGTTGAAGCAGTCCAGCGAACACAATCAACCCGGTTCCCAGCGGCAGACGGTCGATCGAAGTCAGATAGCCACCGTAAATCAGCAAGACGACCAGATTGATCTGCGTCAGGAATTGGATCGTCGGCCCAAAACGGCTGACTCGTCGAAAGACCTCTTGCTGCTGCTGTTGGACTGCATCGTTCGCCTCATCAAACCGCTTGATCTCGATCGACTGTCGCCCCAGGGATTTGATCACGGCCATTCCATCGACCGTCTCCGCAATACGCAGTACGAGTGCATCCATCAGCTGGCGAGTTTGATCGTACATCGGGCGAACGACCCGCGAGAATCGAATACTGATCCACCACAAAAATGGTGTCGTGATCAGGCAGGCCACGGTCAAGACAACGTTGATTCGAATCATGAAGGTCAAGTAGACGACCAGCGACATGGCCAGGATCGAACACTGAATCAAGACGCCGTCGATGAACATCCGCGTCGCCTGGACATCGCCCGTCACACGGTTGATGATCGTCCCGGCCGGCTGGTCGCTATAAAAGCGGATGCTCAGCCTCTGCAGCTTTGCATAGACCTCTGTGCGAAGGTCGACCACAATTTTGTGGTGCACGAGCGTTCCCGAAACCATTGCGTAAGCAAAGTTCAAGCAACGCGCGAACGACCGACGATCCCATCATCACGACAGACAACACGATCACCTGCGTCATCGGCGACCAGTCCACCGGGAACGAATAGCCGAGCGGCAAAGGTGGCAGCGATTGGGTCCCTCCCGCATGAAAGCGGATCACGTCAATTGTCGCGCCACCGAGCTGAACCAACAAAACCGCGAGCCCCATCAGAATCGCCTGCAAGACGAGCATCAACAGGCACCAGCCGCGATAACGCCACGCCAAACGCAGCAACCTCGCCACCACCGCAGCATTGGAAAGGGATGGTTCCGAAGAGAAAGGCAATGAGAAAGAAGACAAAGGTTGCTCGAAAACGCAGAGAACGCCAACGTCAATGACTGGACCGGAGCGACGCCGGCAGCAGGCGAACGACACGCAATTCGCTGGCGTGAAAGGCCGTCGGCTCCTATTGTAGGTCAGTCTCTCCGAGACTGACACCGCAGAACACTCCGTGGTTTCGCGAGTCTCGGAGCGACTCGCCTACGATCAATTACGGCTGTTCAGGGTTACCCGTGCGACGCTGCCAGTCGAGATCAAATTCTGCTGGTTGCGGCGGTGGTACGTTTGGTAGCCTGCCCGGACCGGGTCGGTCCGAGGTGGGTAGCTCGGTAACCAGGGCCGCCTGGTCCAAGGGATCGAGTCCTGAGGCAGCTTGGAACTCCGCCAACGCGATGAACCAATTCTGCTGGGCATCGATTAGCTTGATTTCCGTCTCGTTGGCCTTGGTCTCAAACAGGTTCAAGTAGATCAGATCGACCTTGCCCCGTTCGAAGGCGAATCGGTAACGCTCCAGCGATTCCACTGCCGCCCGAAGCGAAATGTCCGATTGCTCCACCACTTGTGCAGAGAGCAGCAGGTTGTTGTAGGCCGCGCGCACCTCCGTCGCGATTTTGTCGCTTTGTAGACGCAGCTTTTCTTGCATCTGCGCAATCTTTGCCGAAGTGGACTGCAGCTTGCCCAGCGCCTTTCGCCGCTGGATCGGGACTTCCCCGACGGCGCCGATCACCAATTCGAAGGGGCCCTTGTCATCCGAGGAAGAAGCGGGATCGCCGACGTCTTGCGAACCTTCGGCAATCAAATCCAGGCGGGGCAGCGTCTGATTCCGAGCTAAGCTGCGCTCCAAATCGACCTGGCGAATCTCGAGCTGCAGCCGTCGAGGCTCCGGACGCAGGCTGATGGCAAGGGAAATCGCGGCGGCGAGTCCATCCGGCGGCAAGTCTTCGATGGTTGGAAAGGACTTAGGAATCCAATCATCGGGCGGCAACATCGGATTCCCCAATTCGTCTCGCAAGTACAACGATAATTTGATCGACGCTTCCCTGAATTTGCGTTCCGTTTCCAGGACCTTGCCGCGACGTTCTGCAATCACTTGCTGGTTCACAATCAAGTCGATCTCGGCGAACTTACCAGCTGCGACGCCGGCTTCGAACTGCGATCCGCGCTCTTCGGCGATCTCCAACAGTTCACGCTGCGCTTGAAGGGTCGCGCTCCAGGCAACCCAGTACCAATAGGCGACCATCGCATCGCGCGAAGTACGCAGGATCGCCTCCTGCAGGATCGGGTCGGCTGCTTGTCGCGCCAAGGATGCTCGAAACACGGCGACACGCTGCTCATCAATCGCTCGTCCCTGAAGCAGCGGCTGGATCAATCCGACTTTGAACTCGCCTCCCTTTTCGGTTTCACGTTCGCGATACCAAGGCTGAAACTGACCCCGCCCGATTCGATAGCCGGCAGCCAGTTGCGTTCCCCACCAGGTCTGCCTGGCGACTCCGATCCCATGCCGGTAGTTTTCGTAGAATCCCGTCGGCTCCGAGATGGTGAAGGCTTTGAGCTTGACGTCATAGGCGCCCTGCGCTTCGATCTGCTCGCCTTGTGCCAGGCGGGCCTGCTGCCTGGCTTGATTGATCTCGGGATACCAACGATAGACGCTGGCAATTACATCGGCCGGTGTCAGCGCCTGCGAGACGCCTGGAGCAGCCAGCCCGGCCTCCGTTCCCTCCGGCGGCGACCTCAAAGGATCGTCCACAACAATTTCGATCAGCCCGGCGTCAGCCCGAATCGGCTCGACGGTGGTCGGAATGTCAATGGGTTCAATCGGTCCGGGCTGGACGGGCTCCTGTGAGAACCCGAATTGCAAGCAAATGGCGAGCGACGCGAGGCAGGCCGCAATCACCGGGAAAGACCCGGGGTTTTTCGCGTTCACGCTCGTCTTCATGACCTGCATCCATGACCTATCGTCCATCGGAATCGCGCTCACCCCGCGCACCGTAAACTTTATCGGCAAGTTTCGGGATTCTATTCACCTCGAATGTTCCACGACGCTTGGGTGACGACTTGGCCGAGTTACGATTTGGGGAGCTTGACCTTCGATTCTTTCCCGACTTTGGCGGGCTGATCCTTGGCGACCGTTGGTGGGAAGCCGTTCAGCTGACGCCAGATCTCGTATCCGAGCGGAACCTGACGGAGCAACACCCAGCCATTGGCGCGAACGCCTTGTCGCAAGTAGCGCTGATCGGGCCAGGCATCCTTACTTTGATCGTCCGGGGTGACGACAATTCGAAAATAGCCCATGCCGTCGTCGGTCGGAGATACGCGATTGACCCGGCCACCAAAGGTTCCAACGGCAACCGAGGGCCATCCGACAAACTGAACGGCGGGCCAGCCTTCGAATTGAAGTCGAACGCGATCGCCTTCCGCGACCAGAGGCATATCATTGCCGCTGACTTTCATTTCGACGGCGAGCTCATCAGTTCGCGGGACGATGATAAAGAGTTGATCCCCCTCTTTGACGGTGTCGCTTCCTTCCAAGCCATACCACTGCTGGACAAATCCCGAACGGGGTGCGCGAACTTCGAGGCGATCGAGCTCTCCACGTTTGTTCCTCAGGTCAATCAACTCCTTTTCGATCGTCTTCATCTTCTGGAGTTCTTCCAGCACCTTCTGGCTGGCCGAACGATTCTTGATGTCGATCTCCTGCATCTTGGATTCGATTTCCTCTTCTTTCGACAACAACGTCGCGTAGGCCTCGTCCACAGCGCTTTCCGCTTTGAGCTTCTTGGCTAGCTGGGATTCCACGGAACGTTGCTTGGAAAACAACTCCTCTCGTGAGACCAGGCCGCGGGTCGCGACTTCCTCGGCGATCCGCAACTGATTGCGTTTGTCTTCCAGATCAGCCTGCATCGCGAGCACCTCGTTCTTGGATTGCTGCCACTTTTCCTTGGCGGCCAGATAATCCTGCTTGAGAGATTCGGTCATGCTGCGGCCGGAGCTTTCCTGTAGCACGGCTGCCTGTTCGGCAACCGCAAGAATCGACCTGGCCGCCTCCTCTTTCGATTCGATCGCCAGGATTTGCGTATCGATCTGCGCGACACCTTGGGCGGCAAATGGCGTCATGCGAAGAACGATTTCATCCTTCTCGATGAAGCTGCCTTCACGCAGGCCCGGTTTGACATAGCTGATCACCCCCTTGGACGGGCTGAGGACTTCCTGCGGACGGTCCTGCGGATCGAGCGCGACCACCGATCCGGTTCCTTTCGCCGTTTGCCGCCAGGGAACGAACACCATCGCCACCATCGCCACGACCAAGGCAAGGAACGTCAGCTTGCCGATCAGGCGGATCATACGCGTCGTTCGAACGAGTTCCAACGCGGGGAATTCGTGCTGTAAGTCTTTACTGAGTGCCATGATTCACTGATATCGAATTTGTGCTCGGTTCAAGATAATTCGTTCTCTGATCGGTCCGTTTCTGGTCAAGCGGTCCGCACTGTGACGCGATCGCCGGCAAGGCGAATGATGCGGTCGTTGTTGGTTGCCACGAACAGCGTCCAAGGTGCGTCGGGACCAGCGATCGCGTCCCAAACCTGATCCAGCTTGTCATCTGGTAAATCGTCCAGCAGTCCATCAATCAGTACGACGACTGGATTGGCTGCGATCGCTCGGGCGATCATCAGCATCCCCAATTGCGATGGCGTCAAAGGGTAACCTCCGGTTTGCAGCATCGTGCCGGCTCCATCGGGCAGCCGCAGCACCTCGTTCCACATTCCGAGTTGCTGAAGCGTTTCCCGCACTCGATTTCTGCCCACGCCCAGCCGTCCAAGGCTCACGTTCTCGACGAGCGAAGCGCGAAAGATTTCCAGCGGGCCAGCGTATCCCACGATTCGGCCGGATGCCGCGAGCCCCGCCTGGCGAGCGTCAACACCGGCAATTTCCGCCAGACCCTTGGTGGGCCGTGTCAGGCCGGCCAGCGTACGCAGCAGCATCGAGTTGGCGTAGCGGTCTTCGCCCACGATCGCCACTCGCGATCCCGATTGGATCCGCAACGATGGGACGCGAACTGACCCAGCAGGATATTCGATTTCCAGATCGTCCCAGGCGACCTCTCCCTGTCGCTCGGACGATTCCTCCAGTTCACGACGTGGATCGACCTGGACATCCAGTAGGTGGCCAACTTTGTCGACGCCAGCCATCAGGTCGTAAAACTTCTCGAGCGACTTTCCCAATTTGGCAAAGGATCCGACCACCACTGTCACCACCAATTCACTGGCCACCAATTGACCGAGCGTCAGCTGCCCGCGAATCACCAGCCAGCCGCCCAGTCCAAGCAAGATGGTCGAGGCCACCACCTGCATCCCGACGGCAAACGTCACCTGGCGAATGATCACGTTGAACTGGCTCTTGCGGGCCCGCAAGTACTCGCTCACCAATCGGTTGGCTCGATCGATGGCGAGCGACTCGCCGCCGTTGACCTTGAACGCCGAAGGAGAAGCCAACACGTCTTGCAACCAGTGGACGATCGCGTACTTGGTCCTTGACTCGTCGATCGCAGTACGAACGCCGCCGCGACCGAGGATCCAGGTCAGCGAGAGCATCAGGAACAGCATGATCGCGACGTAACCGAGCAGGAACGGATGGTAGAACGAGAGCAGCAGCATGCCGAGCGTCGTTGCCAGCACAAGCGAGACGCCATCGAGCAACAACGTTGCGGTCGCTTTCTGGATCGTCATGATGTCGAACAGCCGATTGGCCAATTCCCGCGGATACTCCGCTTCGATCGCTTGCTGTCGGGCACGTGGAAATCGATGAGACAGATCGCCAACAATTCTCACCAATTGTCGGCGTTGAATGATTTCCACCAGGAAAGTCTGAATCACTTTCAGCACGCCAGAGAGCCCAAGACAGACAAGCAGCATCATTGCCAACACCAACAGTGGTTGCCAATACGTTCCCCAGCTGACCACGTTGACAAGCGATTCGACCGCCAGCGGCGTGGCCAAGGAGAGGATGCCGCTGACCAGCGCGAACAGAAACACGGTGAACATGTCACGGCGTTCCAGTTTCAGCAGTCCCAGGAAGCGACGCAGTGGCGTCGGATGCGCGTGATCATGGCCATCCTGCTCGTGGTCATGATCCTGCAGCGAGTGGGAATCGAATCGCGACAAATTGGCTGCATTCCAGTTCCGCCTTGGCGACGAAGGTTCGAGCGGGAATGATCTGAGCGATCATGCTTCCCAAACTGCGACGCGAAAGCATTTCGACCGAGGTCGCACCGGTTGCGTTGGAAATTCGGCTCATCTGAACCTTGTTTCCCGTTCGTTGCTCCACCACGTAGTTGTCGTTGTCCGTGATCAGGACCACTGGAAAGTCTTCGCTGACCAGATCCCAGGCTTCGTCGACCCCTTGCAATTCGAATTCCTTGATCGCAACGCCCACGTGTCTTCCGGCGGCGATCAACAAGGAAACCCGATCTGACCGGTCGTGAGGCAGATCAGCCAACACCAATTGACTACGGTCGATCCAGACATCCAATGCAGCACAGAGTCGCGCAATCGTTGCGTAGACCGCTTCTTCGCTGCCAGGCAAGTCCTGCTCGAATGAGGGATTCTCAGCGGTCGTCATGCGCACACGAACGTGGTGTTGGAACTGAGTTCGCTGGGTAAGCGACGTGCTGTGATGATCGACAGCTCGGCTTGCAGGGTTGCCTTGACGCACTGGCTGTCACGGGCTAGCCGCTCGTCCGCATTCCGGAGGCGATTCCGTTGATCGAGAGCCGCATCAAGTGACGTAGCTCTTCTTCTTCTTCTCCTTCCTCGGCCCCGTTTCCGAGCCGTGCCGTCCGCGTCGCATCAATTCGACCTGGATCAGATTCAAGGGATCGATAAACCGATTGCGAACACGAATCGATTCTTTCAGCCACGGCGTCCCATCGAGCAGCCCCTCACGCTCCGTCAGTGCACAGACGACTTCGACCGATAGCCGAAACTCCTTGGCAATCATTGCAGCGATCGGGTCATGGGACGGGTCGTCGGTGGCCAACGCAGCGTACTGTTCGGCAATTACCAAATCCGACTTGGCCAACGCAAGCTCCGCATTGTCGACCATCGCGCGAAAGAACGGCCATTGTCCGTACATCGCCCGCAGCTGCTCCAGCATCGCGGCGTCCCGCGACGGTCGGCCTGCATCGCCGTGCCCAGTCCATACCAAGCCGGAATCAGGCAGCGAGATTGCGTCCAGGAAAAGACCCAAGGGATGGCACGCAAGTCGGCCAGTCCCCCACCCGGCTTGCGTCGCGATGGTCGAGAGCCGATCGGCAACTGCTCGATCTCCGAGATCGGAGTCACGGTTCGAAAGAATTCAACGAACCCGGGCTGTTCCACGAGGTCGCGATAGTGCCGCAGCGCTTGACTCGACATCTGCTGCATCAGCTGCTCCCAACCGTCCGCGGGGGGCGGACTCGGATTGCCGGCCGCCAGCAAGGACGATCCGACCACCTGTTCGAGATGTCGGTGAGCGATGTCGGGATCATCGTAGCGATCGGCCAACACCTCCCCCTGCTCGGTCAAGCGAAGATGTCCGTGAAAGGTGCCTGAGGGTAACGAAAGAATGCTGCGCGCGGCCGGCCCGCCTCCACGGCCCAGGGAACCCCCGCGACCGTGAAAGAAAGTCAGGCCAACACCATGGGACTCGGCGACCGCGGTCAGCGACTTTTGGGCTTCGTAAAGCGACCAGCAGGCCGGCAAATAGCCGCCGTCCTTGGTGCTGTCGGAGTACCCCAGCATCACGATCTGGCGATCTCCCTGTTTGCGCAAGTACTCACGGTACAAGGGCGACGACAACATGCCCTCAAGAATCGCTGTTCCCTGCTCGAGGTCGTGAATCGTTTCCAAGAGCGGGGCGATTGGGATCCCTTGGTTCCGACTGGTCTCCGCTTGGTCTCGAGCACCCTCGGATTGTGGCCGCGCGGTCTGCGTCCAGAGCCACAGCACCGTCAGCACATCGCTGACCGATGACGTCATGCTGATCACGTGTGCGCCAATCGCATCAAGCGAGTACGCGCGCGACCACCTGGTGAAGTGTGGTGAACAGGCGGATCGCTTCTTCCGTTTGAGCCGAAAACTCATGGTCGGCCAGGGCAAGAGGCTGACCAATCGATTCGCTCAGCAAGCGACACCGCGAGGCTCTCGTCGAGCGAGCCGGGCGATGAATGGAGCCCGAGCTTCGTCATGATTTCGTTGATGACTTCCGCGTAGATCTTTGCGTTCTGGCGAACATCCAATCGTGCCAAATGCAAACCAAAGGTCTCAATCTGTGTTTGCCAGGATTCGAGCTTCCTGCGCATAGCTCTGGCTCCCCGGCAGGTTGGAAATCACGTCGTGCAAGACCTCGACGTCGGCAGCCAGTTGTTCGGCCGACGCATAGCTCGCTGAATCTCCGTCGGTTCGATGGGCCGATTGACCTGACGTATCTGAATCGCCTGTGGAGCTCAACTTGCGATGCTGAGTCTGCACGAGCCGCCAACGGATGATCGACAACCATCGACGACACAACTCGCCGGGTGGCAGGACTGCCAGCCGCTGCTCCAACTCAGGCCAGCGGCCGATGCGCCTGTTGAATCGACGCGTCCAGTTGCGCTCCGAGCTCGATCTGTCGCCGCGAAAGGCTCAGCGAGTCGAAGAGGGAATCACAGGTCTTGAGGTGAAATGCGATCGCTTCGCGTCGAAGCCACTGAAAGGTTTCTCGGGTGACGTCGGCCGTGACACCAGGATGCCCGTCGCGATCTCCGCCGATCCACGAACCGAACGTGACGCAATGACGCTTGGCAATCAAACCCTTGCCACCATTTTCGTTCAGGGCGATCTGCAGCTCCTCGGCAATCCTCGGCACTTCATTCCACAGGACAGGCTTGACCGACAGGCCTCGCCCCACTTCCTGCATCACCGATGGTCGCCAGGGGCGGATGAAATCGGTCTGCCACAGTTTGACGATTTCACCACGCAACCTCCGCTCGCAAGTGTAGCGTTGCTCCGGCCATGGATCATGGTCGAGCTCGGTCATCAGGTGCCGGATCGTCCGTAACTTGCTTCGCACCGATCTGCGTTTGGCCTCGGTTGGGTGAGCGGTGAAGACCAGCTCGATCTGCAGTTCGTCGATCAGTTTCTGAATCTGCTCGCCATCCATTCCGCCGCGATGAAGGGTTGCGATCGCGTCGCGAATCGATTCCTTGCGAGGCTTGGGATAGACGCGATCGCGCCCGTTCGGCCAGGACACGAACGCGTCGCCGATCTTCCACGACGTTCATGAGGTCAAGCAGGACACTGAAGGCGCGAATCGCGATTCGCATCTGCTTGGCATCGAGCCCCGCGATCAGTTTCCCGATCGTCTGAGCGGCCGGCTCGCGTCCACTGCGGCGTTCGCGCGAGGCGATGCGCAATTGTTCAACGACTTGGAAGGCTTCCTCTCCCTCGAAATCGCGGATCACCTCCCCGAGCACCTTTCCCAAGAAGTCGACCTCCTGTCGCGATGGATCGATCGTCGCTTCTGTTGTCGGCATGGCAAACCGGAATGGGGTCGGGTGGAAGGTTGGCGGCACCTGCACGGGAACGCAGGGCGAAATCGAAAACACGAAATATATGTCGTCAATTGTACTTCGCAAGTCCAGCTTTTGAAGGAGGCCATCCCCGCTCTCTCTGGAAATACGCCTTTTTTAACACGAAATGATTTTCGTGAATGGAGTTTCTTGTATTTTTTGGTAGACTGGCGTGCGACAGCGTGACGATCACGCTACGTGGCCAGGCTCGCCGGCCGGTGGGGTGAGCGTTTCAGGCGAACCCGCGGGGTACACCCACGTGCGGTCGAGCCGATCGATTCCTCTGTCCATCGATTCCTCTGTCCATTGATTCCCCCCGGGAACCCCTCGCATGGCCGTGACCAGCAAGTTGGCAACGAAGGCAAAAACCAAGACGCGAGCCGCTGCCGGCACGACGAAGCGAGCTGCTGCCTCCAGTTCACGGGGGGGCGCTACTACCAAGGCGGCCACCGAGCACAGCAAGCCGTGGACCTTCCTGACCAATCATGCCCACGTCCTGGTCTTGCTGCACGGCCAACCCGACCTTGTCCTCCGAGAAGTCGCGGCCCGCGTTGGCATCACGGAGCGTGCCGTCCAGCGGATCGTTCAGGAGCTCGAAGAAGAAGGCTTCATTCGCAGGCACAAGGTCGGACGCAGAAATGAGTACGAAGTCCTACCCAAGCAGGCACTTCGTCATCCCATCGAATCCCACCGAAAGATCGGTGACCTGCTCAATCTGATGGTCTCGACCTAAAGCCTGCCCGAACGGCCCCACTCACGACATCTAGCTCGCTGCGAGTGAACTCGAAGCTGTCAAGATCAGGTAGATCGTGTAGATCAGGTAAAGGGCTAGGAATAGTCCGCCTTCCCAGCGTGTGATTTGCTGTCCGGTAAAGAACACGGGCAAGCAGAGGGCGGCCACCGCGATCATCACGGGGATGTCGAACCGCACGACCACGGGCGAGACCGAGATCCCTTGGGGAGCCACCAACGACGACAGCCCGAGCACGCAACTCAGATTGAATATATTGCTGCCGATCACGTTGCCCACTGCGATGTCTCGCTCGCCCCGAAGGCTTGCCACGATCGATGTCATGACCTCCGGGAGTGAAGTTCCTGCGGCGACGATCGTGATCCCGATGATCAATTGGCTGACTCCCAACGAGGAAGCGACGGACACCGCGCCAGTGACCAACCAACTCGATCCCGCTCCCAGGAAGACCAGACCAGCGGCCATGAGCAAGCCTTGAACCATCCAGCCGGAGGATGCTTGTTCGCCAAGTTCGTCCGGCAGCGAGTACTCCGCGGCGAATTCATCCTTCACCGCCTTGCTTTCACGGCGGGCCGCAAGAATCGACACGATGGTATAGACGACAACGATGGTGAAAAGAATCGCGCCATCACGTCGGGTGAGAACGCCGTCCATCGCCAAAACCCAGGCCAGCACGGATGTGCCGATCATCAGCGGCACGTCGAATCGAATCAGCTGGCTGGACACAACCAGCGGCGTGATCAGCGCGGAAACGCCCAAGATCAACAGCACATTGAAGATGTTGCTGCCCACGACATTGCCAACTGCAACGTCGGATGCCCCGGACATGGCCGCCTGAAGACTGACGCCCAACTCCGGCGCACTGGTACCGAACGCGACAACCGTCAAGCCAATGATCAGCGGCGGAATTCGCAGCCTCGCCGCCATCGTCGACGCTCCACGCACCAACAGCTCCCCGCCCAATACCAAGGCGAGCAGTCCAAACGCTATCAGGAAAGTCGGCATCATCAACTTGTGTGTTCCTTCAGGAGAGCATCCGGTTCCTTTCCTGGATCATTCATTGGGGGTCACGCTGACGTTGTCGATGAACACTTCTGCGTTGGTCGCGTTGCCGAACAAGCCGGGGCTACCTTGGGTGTTGGGCGATTCGTCGGTCGCCGTGACGGTCCATTCGGATGGTTCTTGTTCATCGCGAGGCCATGCTTTGCCGCGAAGCATTGCGATGCCGTTCTCGTTGGAAGCGCGAAACTTCAATCGATACCACTGGTCGGCCTTCCAGGGAAATTCAACACTGCGGGCCATGCGTAACTGTGCGGCCCAAGTGCGGATTTGCAGTTGCTGCGACTCGCCCATCAGGTCCAACGTGTATCGCTGGGCAATCACGACCCATGTCAGGCAATTTCACCGTAGCCGCCAGCCGCTTTGACGTCAGCGACGATGGTGTAGTCATGCAGGTCCGTTGGTCCAAACCACGATTGGCTGCGTGTTCCTTTGGGGATCGTCGAGATCTTGACGATCGCCGGGTCTCCATCGATCACACGAGGCTCATGTCGATAGGCCGCACCGATCCAGGTGATGGGGACGCCGCCCTGTGAAAAATCAAAGTTCCAGGGGAGCGGCGGAATCACACGCAGACGCGCAGTTGGCGTGAATCTCTCCCAGGCTTGCCGTCACGATCACGGCATGATGAACGGCCGAGTCGTCCGCATGGAAGATGCCATCGGAATCAATGCTGCCGCCTCCGCTGACCGCATACTTGATATTCACCGGAGCGTTTTCGATTCGTTGTCCCATGGCATTGAAGGCGTGCACCTGCATGGCCTGCGTCGCGCCGGCTGCGACGATCGCTTCGGCGGGAACCAATTGAAGCTGGGCGACAACTTGGTCGTCCCCAGCACTTCGCTCCGTGGGAAGACTCTCCCAGACGCCAAGTTTCGGCTCAGTGCCTTCGCTACCCAGACAGTAGAGCCCGGCGGTTGTCGGCAGGTAAAGGCGACCGTGCGAAACGATCGGTGATCCGCCGACCTCATGATGGCTCGGCAGTCGAACCTTGAAAACGGATTCGACTCCATCGTCGGTGGGACGAAGCACATGAAAGATGCCACTGGAGGTGCAAGCGTAGATTTTTCCGTCAGCGGATAGCAGGCTGCCTCGCATCGCCGTCCCCAACTTCAGCGGCTTGCCGATCGGTTCGCCGGTCTCGGTATCCAGCACGTGAAGTCGCGAGGAATCCTCGACCACATACAGACGCTTGCCAATGCAAAGAGGCGAGCTCTTGCCCACCATGATGTCTTCGGTTCGCCAACGTTCAGCCGAAGCCGAGTCGAGCGATGCAACGGGCGCATCGATGCGGACCACCGCTCCCATTGCCGTCCCTTCCGGATTCTCTTCTCCGTGGGTTGCGTAAACGTTTCCTACGTCGTCGATGGCGACGCTGGTATTGATGCCGCGGCGTGACAGCGCTTGCTTCCAGAGAATCTTTCCCGTTCGCGGTTGGATCCCGTAGACGTCGCCGTCACCCGACCCCGCGACCATCACCTGTTGTCCGGCGATCACGCGAATGACCGGCGTGCTGTAGGTGGTGTCCTCGGGCAACGGGCGAGTGCTGGTGATCCAAACCAGGTCGCCGCGATCCTTCTGAAAGGCGAGGAAACGGTGCGCGGGTCGCGCGGTCGTATCCCAACCGGTGGTCACGCCACTGATGATCACCAGGTCTTCAAACATCACCGGCGTGTTGGTTCGACCACCGTAGGTGCTGAGCATCCCGAACTCTTCACTGAGCGACCGGGACCAGAGGGTCTTGCCGGTTTCGGCATCAATGCATTGAAAATAGCAGCAGGCACCCAGTACATAGACACGATTTGTGTCGGGGTCGGCACAGACATGGCACCAGCCAACCCGCTCCGCCGGCAAATCGGATAGGAATACGTTGTAAATGTTCTCCCACAGGACTTCGCCGGTGACTGCGTCAAGGCAGATCACTTTCTCGGCGTCCTTGGGTGTGCCGGGTGAATCGCGTGCGATCGTGAACAGACGACCATTCATCACGACGGGTGTGGAGATTCCGCCGGCCGCCTCGCTCTTCCAAAGCACGTTGCTGCCCGGCCCGCCGTCGGGATCAAACTGATCGATCAGACCAATCTCAGCGGAGCGACTGTCCTGCGACGGCCCTCGCCAGTTTGGCCAATCCATCGGATCGAATTCTGCGCCGACAAGCTGAGACGAAACACCGAGACAGAGGAGGCAAGTGGCCAAATTCCGCGAGAATGAGACCGAAAGGATGCGTTGCAAGGCTTGAGTTCCCACCAAGGGCATTGTGAACGCGTCGCACATGTCAGAGTCAACCAACAATCCCAACCCGGACGCTCGTTCCAATCTCAGCACGTCGCGGACCAAAAGCTCCATTTCTTATTCAACGGCCGACTTTCAGCCAGCAGCGGATCGAACGCACGCCAGCCGTGGAAAGACCTTTTCCGTTCTCTGGAAAAATCACTTTCGCAGTCTGTCGACCTTTCCCGCGGGAAACACACTCGCTTGCGAGTTTTGATGTTGCGCAGCTTTACCACGGAGTGGCGGGAAGCGTCTCGCCCAGGTCGGGAGTTCGTTGATTTTGTCGGCCAGTTTCGGGGGCCCAGGGCTAGCGCCTGAGGTTCACTGTGAACCTCAGACGCTAGCCCTGGGCCGCATTATTTGTCAGTGTGATTCAAAGAATCCGCAAGCGGGAGGGTGATGATCGCGCAACATCAAAACTGGTGCGTCGTGCTTGGAGGCGGACGACCGACTTGGACAACACATGGGCCCCCTTTTCCTCCCGTTCAAGAATTTGGCTCCGCCAGACCACGAATCGCCAGCTATGGTTCGAAGGACGGCGAGCATCATGTGCGGGGACCAGCCAGGCTTGGCGTATCCGCGCCGCCGCGGTGCTGATGCGGGTTTCATGATGGTTCGGGGATTTTGGATGTTGCGCCACCGTTTGCTTTTGCTCGTCGCCACCGCGGTCATTTTCTCCGGCTTGGATCTTTCGACCGCCGAGGCCGCCCGTCCTTGCGGCCCGGAAGCAATGCAGGGTCCGCTGCGATTCTTGATTCCGCAGGGAGTCATGGGGGCCGACTTTCGACCGGCATGCGGTCGCCATGACGCCTGCTACGACAAACCCGGCGCGAACCGAGCTGCATGTGATCGCCGATACCTGCGAGACATGGAGTGTGCCTGCAACCGGTCGAGGCATCCGCGGTTTTGCCGATTCGTTGCCCGAGTCATGTACACGGTGACATCAAACCGCGGCCACCGGGCGTTTCGCAGAGCCCAGTCGATGGCCACCGGAACGATTCTCGCCAATTAGCCGGGTTTCAAGTAACGAGCACGATTGCGACGCGCATGTTTTGATCTTGCGCCATTTGCCACGGAGAGGTTGTGAAGATAGTGGGCTTTCTACTGTAGGTCCGCCTTTCCAAGGCGGACGCCCGCAGCTTTGCTGCGTTTTTTGCGAGTCTCGGAGAGACACGCCTACAGTAATGCGTTGCGGTTCAATTTGTTCACAGTCTCGGAGTGGCGGAAAGCGTCTCGCCCAGATCGGGAACTTGTTGTTTTTGACGGCCAGTTTCCGGTCCCACGGCTAGCGCCTGAGGTTCACAGTGAACCTCAGGCGCTAGCCGTGGGCCGCCTTGCTTTTCGCTGTGATTCGAAGAATTCGCAAGCGGGAGGAGGATGATGGCGCAACATCAAAACGCGCATGCGAGTGTGTCGGATGCAGGGACAGGACTCACTCGCTTGCAAGTCGTGCGTGTATGTTTCGGCAATTTCAACACTCGCCCCTCGCCCCTCGCAACTCGCCCTCGCCCCTCGCAACTCGCAACTCGCAACTCGCCCCTGATTACCCGATCAGCTTGTCGATCACTTGTCCGCCAAATTGACTCAATTGTTTGAATCGCCCGGCGTGATAGAAGGTCAACTTGTTGTCGTCCAGCCCGAGTAGCCTCAGTAACGTCACGTGCAAGTCGCGGACGTGATGAACCTCTTCCACCGCGGTCATCCCCAATTCGTCGGTCGCGCCAATCGTGTGACCGGCGTTGACAGCCGCCGCCGGCCATCCAAATGGTCATCGCATTGGGATTGTGATCGCGCCCGTAAGCCACGCCGCCACGGACCCCGTTGTCCGGAGTTCGACCGAACTCTCCACACCAGACCACCAGCGTGCTTTCCAGCAGCCCGCGTCGTTTCAGGTCGGCAATCAAGGCGGCGATCGGTTGGTCGACACCGCGAATCAGATTTCCATGAGCACGCTCGATGTAATCATGGCTGTCCCAGGTCCCGTTGTAGAGTTGAATGAACCGCACGCCCTTTTCGATCATCTTGCGCGCGAGCAAGCACTTGCGACCAAAGGAGTCCGTATCGGCAGCACCAATGCCATACATGTCCAACGTCTTGGCATCCTCGCCTGACAGGTCAATCGCATCGGGAACTTGCGTTTGCATGCGAAACGCCAATTCGTAGCTGGCCATTCGGGCAGCCAATTCCTCCTGATCCGGTTGATCGACCGCGTGGCGCTGGTTCAGCTTGGAAAGCAGATCCAGGTTCATTCGCTGCCGCTGGGAGGTGACATCGGGAGGCGGTTGCAAATCAAGAATCGGCGAACCCTTGGGACGCAGCGGCGTGCCCTGAAAATAGGCTGGCAGGTAACCGTTGCTCCAGTTCGCCGCACCGCCCTGCGGATAAGAAATCTCGGGCAGAACCAGGAACCCAGGCAAGTCCTGGTTCTCCGAGCCGAGCCCATAGGTGACCCATGCACCGATCGCCGGATCGCCACCGAAGCGATTGCCGCAATTCATCTGATACATCGCGGTGGGATGATTGACGCTGTCGACCTGGCAACCGCGATAAAAACAGAGTTCGTCGGCAACGGTCGCAAGATGCTGCCAGTTGTCGGACATGTCGGCGCCGCTCTCGCCGTGCTTGCCGAATTGAAACGGGCTCTTCACGTAGTAACGTTTGCCGCTTTCCATCGCCGACTTCTGCTCTCCCTCGCGAGTGAACTCTTTGAGGTGCATTTTCTCCAGCATTGGCTTGGGATCGAACGTGTCGATGTGCGACGGGCCACCTTCCATCATCAGGAAGATGCAGTTCTTTGCCTTGGCCGGGAACGTGGCCTGGCTTGGGCGACATCGGACCATCGCCCGGGTCCGATCCCCGGGATTCCTCGGCCAACATCGCTGTGAACGCGATACTGCCCAGCGACGCTCCCATGCCGTACAGGAACGACCGGCGATTCGAGTTCATGGCAAGTGAACGGGAAGCATTGTGTTGGAGATCAATCGACATAGACGAATTCATTGGAATTGATCAGAGTGAGACAAATATCGGCCAGCGCGCGGGCATGACGCGTGGTCTTGGACGGATCGTGATCGGGTACGAAGTCGCGCGTTGGAGTACAGGGTCTCTTCGAACGAGAAATGCTCGCCGGTGTTCTCTTCCACTGCTTCCCGCAGAACCTTCGTTGGGCATCTCGACGACCGGAGCCTGCTCGTCGAGTATCGATTCAAGCTGCCGCCAGTGCTGTTGGCAGAGTTGCAATTCTTCGGCCGATGGAATTCGACCGTAAAGCCGACGAAAACACTCGGTGATCGCGGCCCGGTCATCGGCGGTCGAATCGATTACCGCCAAAGCAAGCGAGAGGGCTCTGATCTGAGAGTTCTGTCCGTTGAACAACGCGAAGACTTGCGGCGTGACCGTGGAAGCCTCGCGACGTTCGCAGGAAAAATCTGGAGATGGTGAGTTGAACACTTCCAACAAGGGATCGGCCAATCCTCGCAGTTTGAGCGTGTAGATCGAGCGGCGATTTCGGTCTTCGGGCAACGGGTTGGGTTGCCAGGCGGCCGCAAACGTTCCCATCACCATCCGCGGCTGCAGCGCCGCCTCTTGATTGATAATCGGACGACAGGGAATGCCGCCGAGCTCGCGATTCAATTCGCCGCTGGCAGCCAACATCGCGTCCCGCAGTTCCTCCGCCGTCAGCCGCCGGCGTTGGAAGACGCTGTACGATTCGCCTAGCGGGTCGAGTCTGGCCAGCTGTTCCGGATCCGGATGACGCGGTGCTTTGCCGATAAGCGTGCGAGGTCATGATGATGCGATGCATTGCTTTGAGCGACCAGTCTTTCTCCAGCAAGCTTGCTGCCAACCAGTCGAGCAATTCCGGTTGCGTCGGCCGTTTCCCGGTCGAACCGAAGTTGTTGGGATTGCCGGCGATCGCCTTGCCGAAGTGCCATTGCCAGATCCGATTGGCGATCACGCGACTGGTGAGCGGGTTCTTCGGATTGGCAATCCAAGTAGCCAAGGCAGTGCGTCTGCCCTCGACTGCGTCGACGAATTGCGGATCGAGCTGGGACGCTAGAACGCTCAGGCCTGCGGGCTGGACCGGCAGCGATGGCGAGAACGGATCGCCGCCGGCAAGCACGCAAGTCTGTTCCATCTCACCCTCGCTCATCCGATTTCGCGGGCACTCGCACCGGGGCGTAGACCGACGTGACCTGCGGCGTTCGCCCGTTGTAGACAGCCAACGCGAACGGACGATAGCGATCAAACTGCCAACGCAGTCGCTCGATTCCTTTGCGCGACACACGCTCCCGTCCAAACTGCTCGGGTGTGAATCCAACCAGCTTCGGTGGATAGTCCTCCTCGGCAACGCCCATCTTATCCATTCGGTTACGAACGGCCTTGAAATCGACGTCGCCGGAATTGTGCTTCGCGACAAACGCAATTGCCTCGAGCCACTGATCCGGCGGGACGTTCACGATCGGCGTACCATTGCAAGGCGTTGGCCAGCATGACCTCGTTCAACGAATCGAGCGTCCGCTGGTATTCCGCCTGACGCTGCTGCAGATATCGCTGCTCGTCGAACCGCGACGTGTTCTCCGAATCCAAGAAGCGGCGATTCCCGTTCCGCTAGCTGAGTCGTCGCGAACACCGCCTGAATCGAGTAGTAGTCGCGGGTTGGCACTGGATCAAACTTGTGGTCGTGGCAGCGAGCGCATTGCAGCGAATGCCCCAAGAAGGTCTCGCCGACACTGTTGGTGACGTCGTCGAGGAACCGTTGCCGAGCCACTTTGGCCACTTCCATCCCTGTCAATTCCCAGGGACCCATCCGCAGGAATCCGGTCGCGATGACGGCTTCGGGATTGTTCGGATCGATTTCATCACCGGCGATCTGCTCACGCACGAACTGGTCGAAGGGCTTGTCTTCGTTGAATGAGCGGATCACGTAATCGCGATATCGCCAGGCATTGCCCCGTTCGTAGTCGTTGGCGAACCCAGACGAGTCGGCATAGCGAACCACGTCGAGCCAGTGTTGCGCCATTCGTTCGCCGTAATGTGGCGAAGCGAGCAGGCGTTCGACCACATCGTCAAACGCTACCTGCATCGTCTCGGGCGTCGTTGACGAACGCATCGACCTCCTCGGCGTCGGCGGCAATCCGATCAGGTCAAAGGTCGCGCGGCGAATCAATTCATCTCTTGATGCGAGGGGAGCGACTTGCAATCGTGCTCTGAGATGCCATCCTTGTCCTGCTCCTCGGGGCGATTTCTTCCGAGCAACGCATCGATCGGATGCAGCGACCCTTCGTCTTGATCGAAGGTTGGTCGCTTGACCGGCTGATAGGCCCACAAACCGCGCGGGTCATAGCGGCGATTGGTCCAGGTATCCGCCAAGCCGCCAGAGGTCTGCGACCGTCACACCGTCTTCGACCGACCACTGGTCGTTGTACTGTTCAGCAATCTGCTCGATCCGTGCCTCGTCCGGCCAACTCGCTCCTCCGTCAATCCACTGCTTGAGCCACTGAAGCTGCTCCGCCGTCAGAGCCTCGGCATCCTTGGGTGGCATCGCCGACCAATCATCGCTGTCGCGAGTGGCGGCCAGGTAGAGCGGACTCTCTTCGGCGTTTCCGACGACGATGGACGGCTCTTCCGTGTCTCCGCCGGCGATCGCGCCGTCCAGATGTACGCAGGTCCAATCCGCCGTTGATGTCCTCGGGATCGGCACCGTGACAGCCCACGCACTTTTCAATCAGCAAGATTGGAAATGCGACGGGCAAACAGCACTTCACTTTCGGACGATTCGGATGCGGGAGTTTCGGCATGAACCATCGCGGGCGAGATCGTGACCGCCAACGTCAACAGCAGCAGTGACCGAGTCCACCAAGTGCTGGAAATCGTCTGCAGGGCAGGGCAGGTGCGATAGGTTCGAGGCGATACGTAAGCTCAAGGGGCCTCTCCAACAGGGGAACGCGATCAGCAACGACGACCAGATCACCGCCGATGACATGATGACTGTCCCCTCATTCTAGATGACCCAGCCGGATTGTGCGTGCCCTATCTGGACAGAGCCAGTTGCGGGTAGCTACGCTCGCCAGAGCGTGGAATCCCCGGCACGACCACCGCGAACGCGACGGTAGCTACGGCGAGTCGACGATTGACGACGAATCTCTTCCAAAGTGACGTGAACCAGTTAAGGCAAACGCTGATTTTCGAGCAGAATGGGTGGGATCCCAGAAACCCTAACTTGGCAATTTTGATGACTTCTCGACCCCGAATAGCAATCACGATGGGCGATCCGGCCGGAATTGGACCGGAGCTCTGCTTGCAGGTACTGTGCGATCAAGCGTTGCTGCAACGATGTGTGCCGATCGTGTTTGGCGATCGCCGGCATTCTGCAGCGTGTCGCCTCTCAATTGGGGCGAGCGTCCGACCCGACGCCATACCAGATCGTCAGTCCGAGCGAATGGACCGCCACCTGCCACCAGATCGACGGCCCCTGCGTGCTGGATCTGGATGCAATCGCCGCCGACATCGCTTGTCCCGGGAACCGTCAACGCAGCGACGGGGCAAGCCGCTTACGCCTACATCAATGCGTCCATCGACGCGGCACTTTCGGGTCAGGTTGATGCGGTGACGACGGGGCCGATTCATAAGGAAGCGATTCGGGCGGCGGGCGTCCCCTATCCCGGTCACACCGAGATCTACGCAGCCAAGACCGGGGCAGACCGCGCCTGCATGATGCTGACCTCCGATGAACTAACGTGCAGCTTTGTCACCACACACGTCGGCTACCGCGACGTACCGGGACTGCTCAGCCAACAGCGGATCTACGAAGTGATTCGATTGAGCCATGACGCGATGTCTCGACTGCGCGAGCGAACACCCAAGCTCGTCGTTTGCGGCTTGAATCCGCATGCGGGCGAAAACGGTCTGTTCGGCGGTCAGGAAGAAGAACGACTCATCATCCCCGCGATCGAGCAGGCCCGCGAGGAAGGGATCGAAATCGAGGGCCCGCTGCCGCCCGATACGGCGTTCCTGCCAAAGCGACGAAAAGAGACCGACTGTTTCGTTTGCATGTACCACGATCAAGGGCACATCCCACTCAAAGCCTTGGCGTTCGATCTCGCCGTGAACATCACGCTGGGACTACCGATCATCCGCACGTCGGTCGATCACGGCACGGCGCTCGACATCGCCTGGCAGGGCAAAGCCGAGGTCACCAGCATGATCGAGGCGATCGATCTGGCGACGCGGACTTGCCACCAGTCGGAATTCGGGCGTGAACCGGGCGCACCCATTCCCTTGATGTCTTCTGGAACGGTTGAATTTTTTGGACGGGTCGAGCCGTGCGGCTTCGAACAGGCCTCGTCTGTTCGATCCCGCCATCTTCGAGGCCCGGTGGCATCGCGGAGGCTCTTCGACCCGTTCGAGCCAAGCAATGTCAGACCGCGATCGTTACTTGACCTTCACTTCGACCGACTTGGCCGGTGGGACTGCGTGCTTGGGAAGGTGGACGTACAGCATCCCTTCCTTGTGCTCGGCGGAAATCTTCTCGGCTTCCACGTCTTCGGGAAGTGAAAAGCTGCGGGCAAAGCTACCGTACGCTCGTTCGATTCGATGGTACTTACCTTTGGGTTCGCCCTCTTCCTTTCTCCATCGAACGTTCTCCCTGAATCAACAACACGCCTTCATTGAGCGAGACTTTCACGTCTTCCTTTTTCACTTCCGGGAGTTCCGCCTTGATCACGTACTCCCCTTCTGTTTCGCGAATGTCGACCACGGGAGCCCAGTCAGCCGTCGTGATGATTTCATGACCATCCCCTCCTTGGCGACCGCGGCGGGCCACCGGTCGACCATAGGCATCCAATAAGTCTTCTAACTCGCGAAACGGATTCCATTTTGCAGGTGTCATCGGTTGGGTCCTTTCAAGCTAAACCACAAACACATTGTTACCGTGCTGACTGCGAAGTGGCAGTAGAATGTCGCTGCCAACACCTTGTTGGCAGGCCAACCACGGACACGTGATCGAGGTGCAAGTGCTATGCCAAGAGATGCAGTATTGACGGTGCGCGGTTGTGCGTTGACATAGCGTCTTGAGTTTCAGGTTGCAGCGGTCTCCAAGCGATGCATCGATCTCCCGCTCGCCGGACGACGCTGTAGGGTGTTTTCGCGAACGACTACAATCACGAAGCGCCAGTCTTGATGTTGCGCAAATTCATACAAGCACAACGCGCCAGCGAGTGAGTCCCAGGAATCTGCGCAATCTTAGGTCTGCCAAAGGGTTGAAAACCGGAGACTCACTCGCTGGCGCGTCGTGCTTGTATTACTCCGCCACGGCGTAACCCGCCGGGGGAGTGCATTCGGGTTCGTCATCCATTTTAAAACGGAGTCCTCAATGGCCGCCTAAAGAGATTCCCTCACGGTTCTCACGCGGTACCGGCGAATAACCTACTGCGCAGCGCACCAGATCGCACATCGTCCAGGCCCATTTCGATCCAACTTAATGTGCTCGATCACTTGGGTTTGACGACGGTCGAAGGCTGGAACTTCATCTGCATGTAGAATTCGTTCTTCAGCTCGTGGTACTCTCGGTATCCAGGGAACCGCGGTGTTTCGTTTTCTGCGTTCCAGGCTTCGTACTTTGCGCCAGGCGATCGGCGACGTCGCGATACTTGCCAATGACGTTCTGCGATTCACCGATGTCGGCCTGCAGGTCGTAGAGTTCTCGTCGTTCGCCTCGTTCTTTAGCGACGAGTTTCCAGCGGTCCGAGCGTGCCGACCACTCCACGCCATCATCCTTGCGAAAGAACAATGCCTGGTGAGGAGCCTCACTGTTGCCTCCCGTGAGGAATGGGATCAGGTTCACGCCTTCGTCCTCAGCGGACGGTTCAACGGAGGCCACCGCCAGCGCCGTGCCGGATATGTCGAACGAGATGACAGGCTTTCCGTACGTGACACCTTCTGGCAAAACGTCAGGCCACGAGGCGATGAAGGGAACCCGAAGGCCCCCTTCATAAACATCTCCCTTGTGATTGCGGGATCGCTTCTTGACACCATGCGGTTGAACCAATTGCGATGGTGAGAACGCAAAGGATTGCTGCTGTGACAATCCTCATTTTGAGAGTTCCATGCTTGGGTTTCGAGCCTGGTAAGAATGCCATCTTCCATTTCGTAGGTTGTATCAAAGACGTCCAATGACCGATGATCGTGCGTGACCACAATCACGCCCGCACCTTGTTCGTGGGCGACTTTGGCGAACAGTTCCATCACCTGGCGGCCTCGCTGTCCGTCGAGCGCCGCCGTTGGTTCGTCGGCCAGGATCACGCTGGGACGGTTGGCGAGCGATCGTGCAACAGCGATTCGTTGTTGTTGGCCGCCGGAAAGCATGGACGGGTAGTTGGCCGCTCGATCGGCCACGCCGAGATAGTCGAGCAACTCCATCGCACGGCGATACGACGCACGTTTGGATTGTCCATTGAGTTGCATCGCGATTTGGACGTTTTCCACTGCCGACAAAAACGGTATCAGGTTCGATTTTTGAAAAATGAATCCGATGTGTCGACGACGGAAAGATCGCAGGTTGGCATGAGCTTGTGGTCCGTCGAGCACGACCTTGCCACCGATCGTGATCTGTCCCGATGTTGGCGGATTGATCAAGCCGACGGCGGTCAGGAACGTCGACTTGCCGCTTCCGCTTGGCCCCAACAAGGCAACGACTTCGCCTTGTGACACTTGCATCGACGCGTCACGCATCGCGACGACTTCGGTGTTGCCGCTGCCGTAGATTTTCGTCAGCCCGTCAGCTTGAATCGCGATGGTTTTGAGTGTGTTCGTCATGCCAGCGCCTCATTCGGCGAGACTTTCATTGCCTTCCAAATCCCTAGCAGGCTGGATACCACCGAGATTCCGATCACGATGGCTGCCAGTTGAATCAGGTCAGCATCGGCCAAGATGACGCGTCGTGGAAAGAGCGGAAAGAGTTGTTGCCCCACGAGGTACGCGATGCCAAATCCGACGATCCCAAGTATCAACGCCTGTTGCAGGATCAAGCCGAGGATCACGGTGTTGGGAGCACCGATCAATTTCAACAACGCGATCGAATGAATCTTGTCGAGCGTCAGTGTGTACAGAATGAGCGCCATGATGATTGCCGCGATGACGGTCAGCAGAACACGGAACAAACCGATTTGCCGCCGCACTCGTTCGACGCTCCCTTTAAGCAACAGCTCTCGTTCTCCCTCTTTGGTGAAAACAGACACGTCGCCCCAAGCGGAGATCGTTTCCATCGCTCGGTCACGGTCAGCACCGGGTGACAACGTGACCATCACGGCGCTAATCTTGCGGACGAGCAACGGCGGGCAATTGCGACGAGGGCCGGGCGGCGTTCTCCAAAATCATGGGCTGTTGAATTCCCAGCTCAAACTCCTCGCCGCGGCCTTCTCGTGCTGCTCGTTCTAAACGCACGGCTTCACCCGGCGTGTCGAACTGAATCGCTTGAGCGTCGCTGATCGTGAACATCGCGATGCCGTCGCCACTGGAGCTGATCATGTTGCTGGTGGTTCCCACGACCGTGTACGTTTCCTTGCCAAGCTTGATTTGTTCTCCGACGTCTCAGGCCCAGCGTTTGGTCAGCGATCATTTCAAAGTGAGCTTGGCGGAGTGCGCGGCCAGCCGTGAGTTCCACCCAGTCGCCCTTGTCCAACGGCCAACTCAGTCCAAGAACAGCGATGCGAATCGGCTTGCCGTCTCGCTCGCGCTGAATCGTGTGGTAAACGAATTCACGTGACGACTCCACTCCGGGAACCGCGGCGGCGCGATAGACCAGGTTCGACGGCACTCGCGACAATTCAGCAAACGGTCCTCGCGTGCTTCGTTGCACGATCCACAAATCCGCGTCGACACGTTCAATCAACAACGTCGCGTCCTCGACCACACCGCGATAGATCCCACCCATCCCCATCACGACCATCAGCAACATGCCAATGCCGACCGCAGTCAACACGAATCGACCGATGTTTTGTCGAATGTCTTTGACGGCAAGGTTCATGGCCCCGCCCCCAATGGGGCAGTCTCCCGTTGAACTGCAACGGGCTGGTTGTCTCGCAAGACGGCACCGGGCTTGACCGGCTGTGACCACCACATCGCCCGCGCCGAGTCCGCCGATGACTTGGACTGAGTCGCGATTTCGCAGTCCCAGTTCGATCGGCTGCCATTTCGCATGATCGTCAGAGAGAACGAACACACCTTCGACTCCCTCCCGACGTTGCACCAGGCCTGCCGGCAAAGTGACGGTGTCCTTCGCATGCTCGACCTTGATGAACGCTTCGGCACGTTGTCCGACCGCCCAGTTTGTCGGCAACTCCAAAACTCGCACATCAACGATGAACTCGCGCGTCTCACGATCTGCTTCACGGCCGAGTCTGGCGACACTGCCGGGGAACGACTCATCGGGTTGTGACCTGAAAATGATTCTCGCAGGCTGGCCGGTTTGCAGACGTGCCATTTCCGTTTCATCAACCCAAGCACTGACCCATACTTCATCGGTGGAGATCAGCGTCAAGATGGAACTTCCAGGAACCGCGACATCCCCCGGTTCTCGATTGCGGCGAACGACCAGACCATCGAACGGAGCGGCGATCTTCGTGTCTTGCAAGCGAGCACGGTGGTATTGAAACGTCTTCTCGGCGGCTACAAGTTGCTTTTGGCCTTCGGCGATCGCTGCTTCTGCACTCGCGATCCCGGCTTCGGCAACCGCTAAGCCCTCGGTCGCCTTATCCGCTTCTTCAGGACTAGCAGCATTCTGGCGACTCAGTGTCTGCAACCGCGTGTAACTCTTCTCGGCTTGTACGTAAACAGCTTCCGCCCGCTTCTTATCGCTGTTCAGTCGGGTGAGGGCTGCCGAGGCCGCGTTGACGTTCGCCTCGGCAATCTCCACTTGCTGTTGTAGTTCCGCGTCATCGAGTTGAACCAGCAAGTCACCTTCCTTCACCGTATCACCTTGGTCCGCCATCAACTTTCCGATGCGTCCCGGTATCTTCGGTGAGATCGTCGCCGACACACGAGCTTCTAGTGTCCCCGTGCCCATCACTTCAGCGACGAGATCACCGTTGGTAACACTGTGCGATGAAACGGCAACGGGCGCAAATCGCAACCAGTACGCACCGCCAGCGATCGCCGTTGCGAGAACCCCAAACTTCAGCAATGCTTTGAGTGCCGGGACGAGGCGCTCGCGATTCTTCGACATCTAACCGCTCGTCGTGCTTTCAAAGACAACAGAGGTGACGCCCGCGATGAGGCGCATCGCGACTTGGATGAGCGTTTGATCGTCTCGTGTCGCGCTCGGACAATGCAACGAAAGCCGACCATCTTGAAATTCACGGATACTGCAATCGCCGAATCCAAGCTTCTCAAGTGACCGACGCACCTTGCGGACGATCATTTCGCTCGTGCTGTTGGACATAACTTTCTCTCGGGTTGTGACTGACATTCCGCCACTTGTGTGCGTCAGTTTGGTATTCGTGAACAAAATGTTTAAAGCAAGCCAACAGCACGAACGCGACGATGGAGAGAATGCTTCCTGTTTGCATGAGCCATGACAAATTACTGAGAGTCGGTGAGCGGTATGTCGAGGTTGAGCTAGCCGTTGGGTAAATCGATCCAAAACCAACCACGCAATTCCCCTTCTCGGAAACCTGTGGCTTGATCGTTTGGATAGAGTTTCATGAGTTGATCTTGGATCTCAGGAGCAATTTGCTCTTTGGTTCCGTGACACATCAAGCATTGGACTTGCAACTTGATTGGGAGTAAAGCCGCTGCATGCCCATTGCTGAGTGTGACAAACGTCGGTGTCTCGGTCTTGTCTCGCACCAACGGTTCTGCCCAGGACGGCGCGATGTTGTTGGTGTTTCGCAAACGGACGCCAGTCCGTCCGATTTGTAGGCCATGTTCATCACCAACAACCTTAGCAATTGATGGTGCTTCTTTTTGGCAAACTGCGATCGCGGAAGCGAGCCCTTGGCTGGCGATCGCCTCCGTCAAACGTCCAGACAACTTCGTAAACAACACGTCTTTGGCTTCCAGCATCGCCTCTTTCGATGCGTCGCTTGGCATTTGGCCTTCCACGATCGAAACCGTTGCACTTTCCGCAGTCGGCTTTCGCGATTCGGTATTGGTGTTCGAGAAACAGCCGGACGTCATTACGACAAAACAAGCAGACAGGCTCAAGCCGATCGGCGTCATGTTGCAAAGATTCATTCGCTGATTTCCTTTCGAGTAAGTACACACGCGATTTCGTGCATGCCCGTCGGGTGGTCCACGCGAGTGGAACCGTTCGTCCAATGCCAGGTTGGCGTCGAAAATAATTCTCGCATCGCGCTCATCTCACATGAAAAGGGAGGGCCGTCTGGTGAGTTGCTTTGTAAGAACATCGCAAACAACTTTCCTTCGGATCGAAGCCAGCAGGCTAGCAGTTGCTGATACGTTTGCCATTGACTTGGGTGAATCGCACACAAACTCGTCTGCTCATAGACAGCATCGAAACTTTGCGACGGACAGAACGCAAAGATGTCCGATTGAATCACATTGGCTTTCAGGTTCCGACGTTTTAGCTCAGCGGTCAGCGACTGCACCGCCGTGTCGGCGAAATCAATCGCCGTCACGTCGAATCCGCTTCAGCCAACGCGATCACCTCGTGACCGCGGCCACAGCCGGGAACGAGAACCTGGCAAGGTTGCAACTCGCCAGAGTGCAACCAATGCGCAAGCATTGGATTCGGCTCGCCGCGATCCCAACCGGTCTTTCCAAGTCATATCGTTCCTGCCAATCTGCGCTCGATAGACGCGCCTGGTCACGACAACAACTTTGGCATGTCGGCTTCGCAGCAATCTTAACGTTCATCCGGCGTCGACCTCTCTTGGGGGATTTCGGGCAACGTATACGGCGTGTGAATTTCTTCCATGCCGTTCTTGATGAATCGACTGACCAGTTTTGCGTGCTCCTGAACTAACATCACCACGTAGGGATCATCGGACTGGTACTTGACCTTCATCCCTTTGTCCGTTTCTTCGTAGGTCAGTGTGTAATCGTCGGCATGCTTGATTAGCTCGACGAAGATCGGATGAAATGTCATCGGTGGCAACGGTTTGTTCCCGAGCACTCGGTCTTCCATGGCTGGCACATGCTCCTTGAGCATGTCCGCGATCGCTTCGTCATCCGATTCGGTGACCGCCTCGGCTCCATCCGGCAGGTTCGTGACGGTGCGTTTGATCTTGTCACGATCGGCGAACATTGCGTGCAAGGTCGTCATGTCGCCTTGCATACCTTGCATTGCACCTGGACCGCGTCCCATTCCGCGTCCCATTCCGCCGCCTGGCATCGGTCCGTGGGTGTGGTCTTCGTCGTTGGAGTTGCCGGCGTCCTTTGCAGCCATCGCGTGCGGCTCCGGCTCGGCGGTTGGTGCTGCCTGAGACGATGGGTAAGTAGGCGTAACCGTCGGCTTGAAGATTCACGACTGCAGTCAGTGCCGACACCGCGGTATCGACGAACATCCGCGACGTCTTCGGGAGTCGGAACCTTTGGAAATCAGCGACTGGCCACAAACATAGAGCTCGACACCCGACTCGTGCAGTTGTTGCAGGAGTTGCAAGTTTGGATTGCCGTCCGTCTTGAACTTGGCAGCGTAAGCTTCCTGGCTCAACACCGCCAACGTTGCATCGCCGTGAAAGACAACAGCGATCTTCACGTCAGCTGGTTCGGCGCCAGCCACCGGCATAGATGTTCATGTACTTGGCGACCTTTTCGAGACCCGAATTCAGCTTGTTCCGCATCGCCGCCACTTGTCAGGTCGACTAGCAACTTCGTCCCCGCACGTGGTTGCTGAGCGGCATTGGGCAATTGAACAACACCACCGTGATTTGCAATGACGGGATAAGTGACCTCATGCGACTTGTCAGCCTTCTCGTTGGCAACGGCATGGTTTCTCATCCGTCTACCTTGTCCAAAACCAAACCCCCGGCCACCACCAAAGCCCATCCCCCGTCGTTGTCCAGGTTGATCTTGCGCGGATGCTGGCGTAACGGCGAGTACGCAAAAAAGCACAACGGTAAACAAAGCAATGGTGCGGCCCATGAGTGGACTCCTTTGGGAAGGTTGAAAAATTTAATGTTGACTTGGCTTTGGCGAATCTGCTGCGATCACCTACTCCGCCGAATCGGTGGACATGTGTTTGGCGATGTAAGCGGGTTCGCCCATACGATCGAGCAGGTCAAGTTGCAACTCCAGCCAACTCGCGTGACCTTCTTCGTCGACGGCGATTCGCTCAAAGAGTTGCCGAGTGCCAATGTCGCGATCTTCGCTCGCTTGAATGGATGCCGTCGTATAGAACTCGATCGCTTCCTTTTCGTCCGCGAGGTCGGTTGCAAACATCTGCTTCAGCGAAGTCGCTCGAACTGGCGTTTTCTCTAAAGCCAGCTTCGGATCGCCCTTCAAGAACAAGATTCGCACCAAATATTCTTCCGAATGTCCGAGTTCCTCCTGCAGCTCCTCCCGCATCTTGGTTGCCAACAGGCCCATGCCCCAATCATCCAATACGCAAGCGTGTAACTGGTATTGGTGCATAGCCGTGAGTTCCATCGACAGTGCGCGTTGTAGGTTTGCGATCGTCTGTGTCTTGGTCATGATTGATGCTCGTTTCTTTCGTTGTGAACGGACAGTTGATGGTAATCCTTGTCGTATGAACGCGGATTCGCCGAAGCATGGGGACCGATTCAGCTGCTCATCGCAGGCTGCGATTTCACACTTGGCAGTCCTGCACTTTTCCAAGCGACGTAGCCACCGGTCAGATTGACGACATTCTTGAACCCGGCGGCTTGCAGGACGCTCGCGCCGATCGCCGATCGAGCACCGCTGCGGCACTGAACGACCAGTTTTTCATCTCGCGGAAGCTCGTCGAGATACTTTGGCAAACGACCAAGGAACCGGTGCTCGGCTTGTTCGATGTGACCTTCTTTCCATTCTTCGTCAGAGCGAACGTCGAGCAGCTTTACCTCGCCCGCTTCGATACTGTGCAACAAGTCCGCTGGTGTGCCAGTTGAGTACACTTCGGTTGCCAAGCTGTGCGATCGGACTTCGTTCGTGTCAAAGGCGCCCGACAATTTCCTCCACGCCGATCTTGTGCAAGATACGTGCCGCTTCCTCGAGCTGATTCGGTTCGCAGATCAGGTAAGTCGGCCGATCGTAGTCCACTAACCATCCCGCCCATGCCGCCAGCATCGACAATGGAATGTTGATCGTGCCTGGTACGTGACCTCTGGCGTATTCGGGAGATGGCGTCAGGTCGACGACCGTTCCCGCATCAACGGCGTCCGCCAATCCGGCAACATCCAGCATCTTGTGGTGATGTCCCGCGCCGAGAATGCGTGGTCCCTCCTTGTTCACTCGCTTCATCACCGCGAAGTACTTCGGTGCTTCCGGTTGGTCAGCCAAGATGTAGCGAACAAACTCGTCTTCGTCGGTGAACTGCAGCGCCGGATTGAAGAGTTTTTCGTAACCCACTGTTGATGATGGAATCGCACCAAGTCCCTTCCCGCAAGCGCTGCCGGCACCGTGAGCCGGCCAGACCTGCAAGTAGTCGGGCAGTGACTTGAATCGCTCGGCCGATTTGAACAGATCACGAGCACCCGGTTCCGCAGTCCCCATCAAACCGGCGGCTTCTTCCAACAGGTCCGGCCGACCGATCGAACCGACGAACACAAAGTCGCCCGTAAAGATTCCCATCGGCTTGTTCGCGCCACCGCCTTGGTCGGTCAACAGGAACGAAATGCTCTCGGGCGTATGCCCCGGCGTGTGCAGGACATCGAATCGAATCTTGCCGATCATGAAGTGATCGCCATCGTGGACCGGCATGCTGTCGTATCCATCCAAGTACAGATACTTCCACTCGGCCGGTCCTTCGTCGGAAACATACAGCTTTGCGTTCACTCGATCGGCCAACTCGCGAGCACCCGAAACGTAGTCGGCGTGGATATGAGTCTCCGCGACCGCGACGATCTTGACGTCTTCCTTTGCAGCCATCGCGATGTACTGTTCGATATCGCGACCTGGATCAACGATGACCGCTTCTTTGGCGCGCTGGCATCCAACCATGTAGGAGGCGTGAGCAAGTTTTTCGTCATAGAAGTATTTGAGCAACATAGTTCGATATCGCGATAGGAGCAGCGGTGTTGCTCACAACACCACTGATTTGAAAATCACAAAGATCGCGACCAACACAACCGCGATCGAAAATACTTTTTGAAGTGTGGGGCCTTTCAGTCGCTTGGCAACGATGCCGCCAAGCCACATGCCTGCGAAACCGCCCAGCATGAACTGAAGGGTCGTTTCTAAGGACAGTTCGTTTCCGCTGAGCGATATGTGACGCTACGCCGCTGATGCTGACCAACACGATCACAAACAACGACGTACCAACGGCCTGGTGAATCGCCATTCCGCTGAAGATCACGAGTGCCGGAACGATCACGAATCCGCCGCCGACGCCGAACATGCCCGACAGCACACCCGTCATCAGCCCGACCGACACCAACAGTCGCACACATCGGGACGTCAGTCGAAGCTTGCCATCGGCGTCGCGTTGGCAAGCGCTTCGGTCTGGCCCCGGAGCGATTTCGCAGTCTGGCCGGTTCGATTTCGCTGCGCAAACACCGCTTGGCAAAACTGGATTGACTGCCTTGGACCACATCCGTTGTGCCACGACAAACATCAGCACCGCGAACATCACCAACAACACGTTCTCGGGAACCAGTGTTGACAGATAGGAGCCAAGCGGAGCGCCCAACATGCCGGCCACTGCGAACAAAAGACCTGTACGCATCTCGACTTCGCCTCGAATCATTCGCGGCACCGCACCAAACAAAGCAGTGCCACCGACGGCAGCCAGCGAGATGCCAACTGCCTCGCGAGGCGCAACAGCCAGACCGTAGACGAGCAGTGGTACCGCGAAGATGCCGCCACCCCCACCGGTCAGACCCAGTGCAAAGCCGACGATGCATGCCGAACAGGATGGCTAGGCCGAACATGTGCCTCCGCCTTCGCACTGATTCCAAGGCATGCCGGCGATCGTCGATGCCATGGGGCAATATCCAGTCGCTCCGGCAAACATCAAACCGGCACCGATCGGTCGTTTCACATCAATCGTTTGCATCCAACTCTCCCGCGTGGTTGCGACATCGTGTCGCAGTATCGTCATGTCGTTAGGTGGCGATAGGTTTGCTCAAAAAAGGAGGCGTGATTTGCCTCGCCAAATTCGCGTTACCGCTCCGCAGTCGGCCCGAGCGAGCCAGCTTTTCCTTGCATTCCGCCGCATCGGCCAAGTCTCCGTCGCGACCCGACGGTTCGTTGTGCTTCTTCGGTTTGCTGGCAGCAACCATGACATCTCCAAGCTTCAATATCCACAATATATCGTAACCTGGCGATATGTCGATGAGTCATTTTCCTTTTTTTGCCGCGGCCTCCAGGGACTCACGACAGGGGAACCGGGGTTCGCGAACCGTCAGGAGTGTCGAAGACGTCGCAAAGTGGGCCTGATCTGTGACCGCGACGCTCCTAGCGTCGCCTTGACGCTTGCATTCGTTCCAACTGACAAATGAGCTCAGCCAGCAAGAGTCATCCTTCTCAACAAGTGGAACAATTCGGTCGAACGGTCATCGCACGTGAATCCTGTCAGATCGATGAGATCGGATTGGGGAACTGAGCAGAGTTTCCTCGAAATCGAATGGTTGTTGAACGCTCGTTGCCCGATGGTTTCGTCTGCGAGTCGAAGAGTTGCCCGAAGCGTCGCTCGCTCACACTTCGGTTACCACCTTGATCAAAATCGAAACCGACTGGCACGGTTCAGTTAGTTGAGCCAGTCGAAACCGATCATCCCCGTCTTCATACGATTCAACTCCGTGTCAATGTCCGCGGCGATTTCATTCAAGGTTTCCTCGAGTCCTCCAGCCGCAAGGTCGATCGCATCCACCGACGGTAGCAATCGGTCGTCGGGACTCGAACCTTGCTGCAGTGTCACCTTTGAGATGAAATCGCCGCCCATCTCGACCGTCGTTTCGATTGCATCGAGCCCCGACGGTCGAACGGAAGGCAAAACGGCTACGACGTCGGCATTTTCGGCCGATTCTTTATCGGAAGTGTGATCGAGCAAGGCAAGGTCTCGCAATGATTCGCCCTCGGCTTGAAGTGATGAGCCGAAGCGACCTGGCAATCGATTGATGACTAGCAAAACATCAATCGCCGTGACCCAACCATTGCGATTAACGTCGTACCGGCTCGCTGCTTCGCTGTACGGCGCGGGATTCCCATGGCGACCCATGTAGTTGATTGTGACCAACGCATCGAGCGCCGAGGTGACCCCATCTCCATTCACGTCGAATCGCGATGCATTCATCACAGGAAGCACCGACACCGTGAAGACCTGGGTGAGCTCGAAGCCATCGCTGTCTCTGACGGTGACCTCCAAGTTGGCTATTCCCGATAAGTCGGGCGTCGGCTGCAACAATATCAATCGATCTTCGGAGGTAGTCCCCGCCTGGATCGTGATGGCGTCGTTCGGGATTAGCGCCGGATTATCGGAGGTCGCCGTTAACGTGACCGATTTCAATGGCGTTTCGAAATCAAATACCGTAACGGGAACGACCAGCCGAAAGTCGTCCACATCCATCACCACATTTGGAATGTGACTCATGTGTGGCGGCAACTTGGTGTCGCGAATTTGCTGCAACGCCTCTGCTTCCTGCCTAACATATCGCTGAATCACTTCGTCGATTGTCAGTTCACCATGGCCGACTCGATAAAGGTCCTGAGCCTCTTCATTCTGGGCAACCCGCTTGATCTGGTTGATGAAGGTGACCAGCTCGTGGCCGCTGGTCGCCTGGGCTACCAACGCACGAATTCGCGTGGCTCCCACAGCGAGAATCTGTGACAATCCGTTGATCAATGGCTCCACACGCGACGGATCGATCTCGACAACCAGTCCGTGCTGACTCGCAAAATACTCGATTCGCAGTCCCGCCTCTCGAATCACCTCCTTGATGTCCTGCTCATCCACCGGATCAAATTTTCGCTCCACCAATTGGCTTGCCATCGCGCCGTGAATTGCCTGGCTGAGCGCTGCCACAAAGACCCCTTGGTCCACCGGACGGTCCGCGATGCCGCTGAAGAAATGATGCAGCTTGACGGACAGATTCTGGAGTGATGTTACGGCAACCAGGATCTTGGCGGCGGTCGGATTCCCCAGCCTTGCCTCTTCAAAATGATCGAAGTCATTCAAGTCGATCGGCTCGTCATGGCCAATCAAGTCCCGGATCAAGAGCTCGATCGCTGTCGCACCAATCCCCGCCTGTTCCAGGTATCGGATGAGGGTGGTGACCGGCGTCACGTTCTTGGTGTCCAACCCACCGGACGCCAATGTGTTCATCAGAGTCGTTGCAGTACCAACGTCGATTCCCCCTCGCACCAGGATCAAAGCACTGCTTGGATCGATCCCAACCGGTATCCGCAGTTCGTAGCCGCCTTCGATATTCGTTGTTGCTTGCGGCTCATTCGGATCAAGGAGGCCGTTGCTGTTCAGATCGAGCCAGATGTTGGAGCCGTACAGTGGCGAATTGATGACGTTGCCCGAGAGGATGGTAAAGCTGACGTCGCCGATGGAGCTGCCCGCGTGATCAAGCGGGACCGCGCGATCATCCTCCAGTCCTCCATTCGCATCCGGTGCAAGGATTGGGTTGCCGGGCATCAGTAGAGCGTGACCCGACTGTTGATCCCAAAGCGCTCCGTCGGAATCAGTGACCAATCCTAGTTCACCGGCTGGTTCGGTCAGCGACAGGTCGGCACCACTGGTACGTCCCAAATCGCTCACGAACTGACCGATTTCTGCATCGTAATCTTGGATCACCGTCGGCACGATTGCCTGGAAGGGAGCGACGTACGCGTTGAAGTCGCTACGCCAGTCGATCAACCGATCCGCAGCCGTATTCGCGATCAGAATATCCTGCCCGGATCCCCCAAACGCAAAATCAGCGTGTGCGAAACGATCATCCTCCAGTGTGTCGTTGGCCCCCTGATTGGTCTGCAAGTTGTCGTCAGCATTCAGCAGGTCGTTGCCCGCACCCCCAAACATTCGGTCATCGCCGGTTCCCCCAACGATCCAGTCGTCGCCGTCGTCACCAAAGAGACGATCCTTGCCATCTTCGATCACCGCTGGCTGAACCGACACACTGAAGTCGTACGTGCGCGCCAAGTTGCCCGAATTCGTGCCGCCGAGAACCCCACCAAGATTCACCGCGCTGAAGCCATTCCAGATCTGGTAGATCCCGGGCCCGGAAGTCGATGCATAGGCGATGTTCGGTTGGCCATCCCACGCAAAGGCGGCGTAAACTGTCGTCGGTTCCGCCAGGACGAATCGGTTCAATCCACCAAAGTCGGTCGTCACAAAGCCGGTCAGCGTCGTATCATTCGATTGCTCCGCGCCGATCGCCAGCGGGCTGTAGGACGTTCCGCTACCAGTCACCAACAACGGCTGGACAGTCCCGAATCCGTGAGGTCCATTCACGTTCCATTCGTAGCTGAAATCGCTGGCAGTGTAGGTTCCCGCAGGCAACATGATCGGCTGATTGAGATCGATCACGATGTCGCCACGCGCTCCGTCGAGAATCGTCGCCTGGACGTCGCCGGTGCCGAGTTGGACAGCCTCCGACCCGAGGTCGACATCTGTCGCGTCGAAGTTCAGCAGAAAGTCATCGATTTTTGCCAGCGGTCGGACGCGATCCAGATCCGCGAAACCACCGGCTCGCGAAAGGAAAGCCGTCTTGACCTGATCACTCGAAAGCGCGCCGTCGAAAACCGTCACTGCGGCGATCTCGCCTGCGAATGATTGGAAACCTGTCAACTGGCCTGTTGTGTTGCCACCAATCGTATTCTGCTGTTCAGCAAGTCCAAGTGTTCCTTGACCAGCCCAACGTGTGTACCCCGGAATCTCCGCCTCATCGACCTTGCTGCCGTCGACATACAAGAAGACATCCGGAATCGTGTTATCACCATTGACGGTTCCCGTAGGATCAATCACACCGACGATGTGGACAAACTCGTTGGTCGACGTCAAGCGACTGACAAGTTGCCGCGTGGTATCTGCAGAATCACTCGTTACCGTGAAGAACAGCATCCCATGATCGATTGCGAGAGAGGTACCATAGTTGCTGCCCCCCGCGTCGAAAATCAGCTCCTGGCTGGTTAGGTCCGATGGGCGAATCCAAAACTCAAAGGAAACGGGACGTGCCGTGATGTCGCCATCCAAATCGGTCGGCGATCCGCTACTCGCACCATTTCGATTGAACTGATAGGCATACGAAAAATCGTAGTTGCTGTCGGTAACGGCCACACGCTGGACGCCTGAATCCAGCGTCCAATCGAAACCCGTCACGCCACCGAGATTCTGCCAAACGGCATCACCGTCACCATCCGCCGCAGCATCGAACTCAAGCAGTCGATCGAACTCGAGTGGGTCGGGCTTGCTCGTAAGCTCAAAAGCAGATTGTGGATCGGCGTTGTAATAACTGGAGATCGCCTCGGCACCTGAAATCGCATCGTTTCCTGCGCCGCCATGAATGAAGTCGTCTCCCAATCCGCCGTACAGGACATCGTTGGAACCTTCGCCAAAGGAGTCGGATTGGAACGCCTTGGTTAACCGGCCTGCGATGGACTCCACCGCACCGGTGTTGTATCCAACCAATTCCACCGTTTCGGTGACGCTCGCCTCCGAGAGGCCGAAGAGTGGCTCGGCCATCCCGTTACGACTCGTTGCAAAACGCCCGTTGTCACCCGCAATTCCATCGACGCCGGTTCCACCGTAAATCCGGTCGTTCCCGTCGCCACCAATCAGGTCATCGTCTTGTCCTTCACCGAAGATGACATCGTTGCCCTCACTGCCGTAGACGACATCATCACCGTCACCGGCGTAAATCAGATCGCCTCTGGCAATATCCGCAAAGCTCGCCTCCCAATGCGAGACGATCTCGGACGGAGAGAGCGCGCGATCATAAAGCACCATTTCGTCAAGCAACATATTTGCATGTTCGCCACCGGAGATCGTGTCACGAGGCAGCATGATGTAGTTAGCGCTTGACCCGACGAGCTGACCATTTGCCCAAAGCGTGATCCCCGACGCGGGCTTGCCAACGTAAACAAGATGGACAAATTCGTCCAACGGCCCGACGTAGGTCGGATTGAAGACGTAATCGGCGACACCGAACGCGGTGAATCCGACTTCTCCTGATGTCTGATACTGATTCAACTTCAATGCAAGGTCGGAACTCCGCAGCAGAACATTGTGTTCCAGGTCACGTTTCGCCAACACAAACTCGGCCGTCCATGGGCCGTCCAGATCGGTTCCGCCGATGAACGCTTGGTCGTCGACGCCATCGAACGACGCGGCACCATCGACTTGCCCCACTGCCGATCCCACGCCATTTTGGAGCGTCGCATGCAGACCACCACTGCCATGGTCCAACACCACCGTCGATGACTCGTTGAAGCGATACCAGTGCAACGGGTCGCTGGTCGTAAGCGTTGCATCCCAGACTGAATCCGCCGATTTGGCAGGCCGTAAATCGACGGCGCGGAATCACCTGCATGCCATACGGATCGTCGTATGCAAAGTCGATGTAGCCGCCGCGAAGCAATCCGGCCACCTGGGCATGATCCAGTGGCACGTCGTACACCCGTAGATCGTCAATCCGACCGCTGAAGAACCTCGCGTTCTCATTGCTGCCGTTCAGCCCGCCAACGGCAAATCCGTCCGAGACAGCCGACTTCATCACGTCGGCATTCCCCGTGATGGAGGCCAACAGTGTTCCATCGAGATAGAAATCGACCGAACCCGATTCAGCTTGGTCGGCCGGCCCCGGATTGAATACGAACGCAAGATGATGCCAATCTCCCGCGGTGACGATCGCTTGATTGCCTGCGAGGAAATCGTTCACGCCATATGCGGTTGCGAAGAGCCCGCCATTGGAATCGAAACCGACGCCCCAGCCGGATCCGTTCTGCGTACCACCATCGAGATCCGCGCCGAAGATCTGTTGCCTTGAATCACCATCGAAGCTGTCGGCATTGACCCACGCTGCAATCGTAAACCCGCTGAAATTATCTTCCAAAGATGAATAGTCCAAACCGCTCCCAGGTATCTGAATCAGGCCGCCCCCGTCCAGCAGCAGCGAGCCTTGACCAAGCATCGCATCACTGCTGTGAAGCGCAGCGGCGACGACGCCATCGTTTCCGAACGAGCCACGATCGATTGCGAGCGATCCAGGATCATCGAAGGGCAAGTAAGAGACAGGGACCAGCGTTGCCTCTTGGTTGACCAGGCGATAGATGTTGCCATTGTCGCCGAGCACCGTATCCGCGTCGCGCGCATGTCCTGAGGAACTCAGATCGCCAAGATCGTTAGGTGCCGCCTGAGTCGGCTGAGCGCCGTAGATCGTGTCCGCCCCGTCAGGTCGTGCCGCAAGGTTAGTCAAACCAAACAACTCGGATGATCCGCCGATCAGGTCGTCCTGGCCAGCCCCGCCAACGATCAGATCGTTTCCGCCGTTGCCCTCAATGTAATCGTCGTCCCCCAGCGATGAATTCCAGATCTCGAAACCATTGATCGCCCAAGCCGTTGGTGCATCGAGCATCAAACTGAGTTGACCATCCACCACGGCAACTCTCTCGTACGTGCGACGGACCACTTCTCCTGCCGGACTGGAGACCGTTTCCACGAGTTTGCCTTCCAGCGTGATCCCAACGTCTTCGTGCAACGCATTCGCGTTCTTTTCTCCCAGGTACAGCGTGATATCGTAGACGCCACTGTCCAAGTCCACCATGAAGGTGCGCGCCGCGCCCCACGCGTGCAGGTCTCGCTCCAGGTCGTCGCCCAGGCTTGCACCGTCGTCGATTGGCTGGACGGTCGCATCCCATCCGTATCCGACGTCCTCGCGATAAACGGAATCGGATCCGATTCCAACAAAGCCAGATGCGACCGGTGATGCATTGGTACCGAAGTCAAACGCGATCACCGATTGCGTTGTGTCATCATCTCCCCAGATCTGGTCGTCACCCCATTGCCCAAGCAGGATGTCTTGACCGAGACCGCCATAAAGGATGTCGTCGCCGCCCGCAGCCACATCAAGAAAATGATTGGGATCGGACACGACCAAATCCAAAGGCGACGCGCCAGCCGGCCCGGCCTGGAGATCATTCGTCAGCGCCGGCACGCCTGTGGTTGGATCATAGATCGCGGTTCCAGCGAGTTGGCGATAACGCGAGGTCGATGTGAAGCTCGATGTGTAGGTGATGTTGTCGACGGCGATGTGCCCCCAGCCACCCGATTGATCATCGACAATGCGAATCGCGACCAAACGTCCTGCATGTTTTGAAACATCCATCGAGTACTCGGCCAACGTCACCGACTGCAGGCCCGGAGATAGCGATTCCAGGACCGCGCCAGTCGCCACACTGACCAGCTCGACGCGTCCGCCGTTGCCCGCGGCCTGCATTGTGATCATCCCGCCGGGTCCGACCACGAAACTCTGGGATTGCAGCGTTCCCTGCGGCGAGTCTCCCGGCTTCGTTACCACCTCACTATCAAAGAGGAAGTCCGATCGCACCAGGAACTCGCCACCGCCAAGCGGGTTGACCGCATCGACGTTGTTTCCGGCGTAGGGGATGGGTTGACCACCAAAGGCTGTACCCCCAACCGCCGTGAATGCGTTCTGGCTGGTTGTGTCGAACAACGTCCCATCATCGAACGTCCATTTCAAAGCTGTCGTCACCAGATCGGTCGTGAATGCGATGTCACCGGCAATCCGGTCGTTCCCCAGTCCACCTTGGATCGTGTCGTTGCCGAGACCACCGATCAGTGTGTCATCACCCAGGCCTCCGATCAGGTGATCGCCCGCCGATCCGCCGACCAGCACATCGTCGCCGCCGCGACCATTCAAATGAACCGGAACTTTTACATCCTCGCCAACAACGAAGTAATCATCACCCGCTCCGAGCGTGATCGAAACCGAGTCGACGCCATCGATGCGACCTTGCGTCCCGAAAGATTCCGCATCCGCATCCGTTGATCGAAGCGTCAGGAGTCCAGCTGTGAAGGAGCCAATCAGGTTCACATCCGAGTCGCTTCCATCGATCACAATCGTGTCGCGTCCATTGGTTGAAACAACGTCCACATCGACGGAATAAACCAACGGCTTCGACACCGAGCGGGTCACCTGAACCAGCGATGGCTGCGGTGGCGCGAGAACCACTGGATGGCCATTGTCGACACCATATCCGAAGCTAGGATAGGCCCCGTCCGCGACCGCGATGATCTGGTTCTCCGCATCGCGCCAGAGAAGTTGCCCGGGCTGATTGATCGGATCGTCCGACGGGACGTACGACCGCAGCGGGATGCCGCCGATCGTCCCGCGAGCCCCTGGCAATGCCCACAGATTGACCTGGGCACCCCCTGTTGATGAGGTCTCCGCATCAAACGAGTTTTCCTCTTGGACATGGAGGTCGACGGAATACTGTTCGCTGCTTCCATCGCTGGTTAGAACCGGGTTGCGGTACCTCAGGATGGGCGTATCGACATCTTGGTTCCCGATGATCGATCCGATGAAGCTCGGCGGCTGGTCGGTCTGATCGGGGTCTTTCAAATCGAAGAGGACCGATAGCAGGAAATCCGTTGTCACCTCGCCCGTCGGTCTGGCAATGGCCTGAGATGGACCTGGATCAACGGCGAGCCATCCAACCGTTTCACTCGCGCGAAATCCCCATTGGAGAACACTATGGACGTTGCTCGCCAATCCGGTGGATGCCGTCCAACCAACCGACAAGGCACTTGCAGAATTCCCAAAGATCGATTCTAGATCGACTGAGGCGCTCAAGGTGGGAGCCGAAGGACGAACGTTGCTGTTACGAAAGTAAACGTCCATTCGATCGTTGACGCCGTCGTACTCAATCCAAACATTTCGAACGTCAATCAGTGGCGAATTGCCGTTGAAACGTGGCACGTTCGCGCGGGCAACATTCCCCTGAAGGCTCGTGTCGATCCCAATATGCGAACCCGAGGCGCCGCCGTCGTAGGCACCACCTTGAAAGCTATCGAACTCGATCGCGACAAACGGCGTTGAACTCGGGGGCAAGCCTAGGGTCCCTCCCGAATCTCCAAGAACGTTTAGCCCGCCCGACTGAAGTACGAATGCCATCCCGTCGCCACCAGGGCCATCCTCATCGGAGATTCCTCCCGGGTTGCTCACGTCGATCAACATGGTCGCAGCGAATGAGTAGCCGTTCTCGGCGGAAATCGGTTGACCGATCCACGCCGAGCCACTGGCTACCGTCTGCGAGGGAGTTAGTTGAATCGAGTTGAACAGCGAGGAGTTGACCGATGCGGAACCATTTAACGTGAACTGCGATGCATCAATGAGCAGTTCTCCGTTCTGACCCTCTTCGCGTTCCAGCGCCAGACGGACACCGGAGGCACTTGATGTCGGCGTCGCGATTGTCGCATCGGACCGTATCGGCGCCTGCACCGTATGCGTATAGCGACCGCTCGCCGATTGCTCGTAGTACGTCTGGGTTTGTGCGAAGACAAGCGGCGTCTGGTCGTATTCCTGATCAAAGGCTATGTCCGTAAAGTTTCCTTCGATCACGCCATCGGACCAGGTGCCGACTCCACCAAGCAACGTGTTGCCCGCTTCCATCACGGTTCCATCGGGAAGTACATGTCGGCCCGACTCAACCACGATGTAGCTGACGGCTTCAGCCGCATGAGTATTGTCATACCCGATGGGCTCCTGAAGCCTGATGTCAAAACTGGTGACCGCTTCGTTCGTCAGAGCATCATGAACCGTCTTCACGTTTGAGATACGGATGGCCGGGGGCTCGCTACCCGAAGTCGAGACCGGTCCTGCAATCACGACCGGATTGGCGAATACGTTATCCAAAACGATCGTCTGCGTTGCATCGGTCAGTCCCGTTACCGTTCCGTACTCGGCGACGACGGGGGAATACTGACCGATTCGCGATGGAATCACGCGAAGCTCGGCAATGCTCAGGAATTCGCTGCCTGCGAAAGCATCTTTGGTGACTCGCACGTAGCGCCCCGTCACGCTGTGGCCCTGCTCGCTGAGCAGATCAAGTTCCAAGACGGCTCCATTGCCAAGATCTGTGGCCGAGCCGTTGGTTCCATCCCATGAGTTGAATTCATGGCTCGTATAGACAACGGTGTGATTCGAATCGAGGATCTCGAAGCGAATGTTGTAATCACGTTCGGGCTGAGTCGGCGTACAGCAGTTTTCTCGAGTGTAATCCTCGATCCGCTCGATCGGATATTCCTGCCCGAGGTCGACTTCAAAATAGGGAGAAAAATCGCCAGCAGCGGTGTGGGAGATGCTGTTTCCTGTCAACACGCCGTCCACCGCGAGAGTTCCATCAAAGTTGGCTTGATTTGTTGACTGCGTAACCGATTTGCCAAGTGCGACATTGACGAGTGCGTCGGACGAAACGTTCACAAGTTCGAAGATTTGCGCCGCCCCAATTGACGTCGAAGCCGCCGTGATCGTGCCGTCGGATGTCACACCAAGGTAGTGCACGCCATCAAAGGTTCGCAGCGCGGCCTGGTTGTTGCCCAGACTGATGACTTCAAACGTTTCCCAAATCGATGCAGCGGCACGATTCGCATGAACGGCACCGCCGCCTCCCTGCTCCGCGGAAACGAACCGATCCCCAGCCGACGTAAGGACCCGAAGTGACACGCGATTGGGACCGCCGTGCGCTGCAACCGTGTACGTCTGATCGGAGGCAATGGTGGACGCATTCGCAACAATGGTGTTCTGAGTCTGGCCCACTCCGGTGACAAACAGTCCATTGGACGCGCGGAGACTAAACTGTGCGCTTTGACCAAACAGGTCGAGCGACGCATTGGGAAGGCTCGCCCGCTTCGCCTTGTTGGGATCCGCCGTGGTGATCATGATCGACGTGTCGTTGTCGAGCTTCCATTCCCGCAAGTACAACGGTACTCCGTTCGCCATGTCGGTCTGGTACACCGGCGCATCGGTTACGTTCGAATTCTGGTCACCGTTGGACTGCCAATATTGGGTGACACCGTTGATCGTTTTGATGACCCCAAGTTGAACGACGCCACGTTCCTGGACCAGGTCCCGCGAGATGTGGCCTCCCGAATCGATCACGGCGCTATTGACCCAGACGTCGTTGCCAACCGTGTAAAGCAATTTGTCTTGCTGTTCGGCGCGAAAACGTATCCCGTTGCGCTAGCCACATCGAAGACCGGGATAATCGACGGTGTGATCGTACTAGGTGAGACGCCGGCATCCACCGTGAGCGAGGAGAAATCGCCGGACAACATGGCAACATCCTTGCCCGCCAGCGTGCCGATGAACTCCACGGTCCAACTGTACGCGTCCGTCGGGCTTGTCGCCTCGGTTACCTTCACATTGCCATTTCCAATGCCGGAAAGCGTTTGAAGTGCCGACCGAATCGTACTCGCCGCGGCGTTGAAGGGGATCGCATTGGTGGATGAGTTACCGAGTGACAAGCGAAACGTTCCACCGGTAGCGTTGTGTCCGATCCGCTGCTGCTCGTTCGCGTTGCCGGAGTCAATGGTCGCGGCTATCAGTCCGAAATCGGTTGGCCACTGCACGGAATCAGGATTCGAGGCCTCGTTGGCTGAATGGACGTAGACCAGCGATGGATTCGCGAGGACGGCAGACAGGTCAAACGCCGGATCGGATGCCTGACGGGTACGAATCTCTTCTTGCCGATGGGCATCGCCTTGAAAGGAGAATCCCGTTCCATTTGCTACGGCCGAGATCAGATCGGAACTGGATCGAACCGTATCTGCTCCCGCACCACCGAGAATCGTCGTGCCGCCTCCAAGCGAATTGACCGCCACCGTGTCGTCGCCTCCGCCGAGCACCAGTTCGATCGCGGTGTCGGGTGGCGTTGTATCCAAGGAGACCTGATCCCCTTGGTCACCGAGTCGGAGCTCGAGATGTTCCAACTGCGCGTACTCAACGCCAAAGTAATCGAGTGCTGGATCTTTCCCCATTCCTGTGTTGATCAGTCCGCGAATCCCATAAATATCTCCGCTGGAACCGGTGCGGCGGTCAAAGGCGAGCCCCATGGCCGCCGACGATTGAGTGTGAATCGTCAGTTGGTCACCAGCAACCTTGTTGCCATCACCATTCACTTCGTACGCTTCATCGCCGATGATCGTCAAACGCCCCGAGAAACTGCTGACGTCATAGACTGCGTCGGCAAGAAACAGGAACGGCGGCGGATCAATCACAATGGGATCCGGCGTGATGGTCACGGGTTCGGTGATCTGCTGCTGTAGCGGATCGCTAACCTCAGGCGTGGCGGTGTCACGAACCAGGTACGGAGGTGGGAAGTAGGTATAGGATGGGCGATCGAAGTAAAGAGCCGGCGGTTGTCCGCCGAGATGGAATTGATCGTCGCCCGAACCGCCGTTGAGAACGGTCTCGATAACGCTCGACGAGGTTCCCAGCACGTAGATTTGGTCGTTGCCGGCACCTCCGTCAACCTCCATCCGTTCAATATTCAGAAAGGTCGTGATGATGCCGGCGCCAAGAATCAAATTCTCAGTTATCACAAACTGATCACTCGCCGCCGTACCCTTGATCACAACGGTATCAACGCCCGTTCCACCATCGATCGAAAGGGGTGCGTTCTGGACGTACGAGACCTTATCATCCCCGTCACCGGTCGCAACGCTGATTTGATTTCGCGGACGCAGATTCGGAACCTGGGCAATCGTCGGGTCGCCATCGCGAGGGCTACCGTTGTAGTCGACCTGAAGGAAAGTGTTCACCACAAACGAGTCATCACCATCGTCGCCGAACAGATAGACCTCGGCGGTATTGTGGTTGATCTCGAAGCGATCATTGTCATCACGTCCATGAACGACCAGCAACGCCGAGGCACCCGGCGTCATCTGACTGGTGTCCGCAGTCGGGATGCCATGCGGAAATTCGGGAGTCGTTATCGATGTATCGAAGATCACGGGAACGGTGCCAACCGTCATTGAATCATCCCCGTCGCCCAAGTCGACGAGAGTGGGAACGGCAGTGTCGTCGGAAAGCACACTGTCGTTCCCCGCGAACGTGTGTACCTGGAGTCGATCCACCCCCGTGAACTCGACTCGTTCATGAATAGGATTGTCAATGTTTTCGACGACGGGCCATAGCAGGCTCGTGTCGCCGCTGTAGGTCTTGAGCGTTACTTCTTGGTAGCCATAAAGGAAATCGAATACTGGCTCGCCATTGAGTCGCTCTTGCTCGAACTTTGCGAATCCATTTTCGGTCACCAGTCCGCCGGTTCGCACTTGTTGAAGGAACGCCGAGGCAGCTTTCCCAGCTTGATTGACAAGATTGGAAACGACAGTGAACTCTGCGAGATCCAGGTTCCGGAAACTGCCCGTGAACTCGACAGTCCAAGGGTCAGCCTCCACACCGCTTCCCGTGACAATCAGATCGCTCGCGTCGAGATTCGGATGTTTCGCCAGGGCCGTCTGCAAGGCATCTGCTGCGGATTGCCCGTTGATCAGTTCGCTTAAGTCGATGTTGATCGATTTCCCTTCAAAGATCACGTCAAAACTGCCGGAGGTCGCCGCGTCAAGATAGAACTCCACCTTCTCGTTGCGCAGTTCTTGAATGTGATACAGTTTTTCGCCGCTGGCATCGGTCTTTTGTTGGTTCCCCGAGTAAATCGGCACCAACACATGAGATTTGAAGATGGTGGTATCGAAGGCATCGCTGGTTGTTTCCAGCGCTCGGGGAAGCTGGCTAAGAACAAAGTCGGTCCCATTGACTTGCCGCCGTTCAAAGACGGGAACCCTTTCTCCGTTGGGAGCGAACTCGAATAACGGTAGACCGTTCTCGGTCTTCTGCACGTTATAAAGCGATGCGCCAGCTTCATTGGTCTTGGGAACGGCAAGATACTCCTGCCCCGAAAAGACCAAACCTTTCTTGATGTTGATATTCTCTTCGACCACATTTGCCGAATTCAAATGAATGGCTTCGGATCCACTGCTGCCGAAGACATAGACTTCGTCATAACCTTGATAGGATCCCGTTTCGGCAATGTCGATTGACATGCCGGTATTGCCCTTCATCGTGATCAGGTAATACTCGTTGAGCGAATCTTCTGTATTGAGGGCGGTATCCAGCGTGACATGGCCGGTCCAGTCCTCGACGGCCAATGCCGACGTGCCGACGGTCACGATGCCATCCTCATCACCAACCGTGAACACGTTGTTGTGAAAGCCACCCATCAAGCTGGCGTTCTCGAAGATGCCATGCAAGGATTCGACCTGAGTCGGACGCGACGCGCTGACAGCTCGGTCGATGTAGCTTCCCGCATAAAGATCGCCTCGCTCGTTCTGTAGCAATGAAAGGATCTGCGGTCCATCCATGCCTGTGTTCGTCTGCCAGATCACATTGCCAAATGCGTTTTCGATCGAAAGATTGCCGTTGGGCGACAGTTTCAGCGTCCTTCCGCCGTTCCCACCGACTTCGTCGTTAGCGGTATCGGATGCCCAAACCGGTCCGCTCGGGCCGTAGATCACCAGGTTGCCATCCCCCTGGAACACGATGCTTGTTCCAACGTTTCGATTAGGGCTTTCCCAAATCGCAATATCTTGGCGGTACAGACGGAGCACGCCATCGCTGTCGTAGCGAAGCGAGTAGCTGCCCGTCGGCGATTGCATGATTAGGCCGCTCGGCGACGTCGTGTTGGATTGGAATCCTGGTGCCAGAGTGACGGGAGGCGCATCGAGTGCCGTTGCATCGGCAAAGCCGCTTTGTTTCGTCAGTCCATTGTTCTTGCCGACGATCAGGTAGTTATTGAACAAGGAAATGTCGGCATCCTGCGCTTCGACAAGCGTGTCGTACCCACCAGCGTCCGCGAACACATCGATTCCGGCAAAGCCGCTGATGGTATCATCACCCAAACCGCCGTCCAGGTAATCGTCGAAGTGCGTGCCGCGCAGCGTGTCCCCACCGTCCCCGCCGTAGAACTCCAGTGCGATCGCATCGTGAAGGTTCGTGTCGTGGCTTCCGTCGATCACGTCGTCGCCACCAAGACCATGGATCTGGAGACGGTCTTCGGATGATCCAAGTGAAGTAGAGCGACTCGTGTTTTTCAGAACGTAGGTAACCGTTGCATTGAAACCGACAACGGATTGTTCAATCTTCACATCGATCTTCGTGGCATCGGTATCGTCTGGGATCGTCGTGACGACGAACGAGTCATTCACCACGTCACTTCCCTGGATCACAATTCGGTCGCCTTGATCGTCGCCCGCGACGCCGGGGTTCTTTGCCACCGTCACATTCTCGTGCCCAATCACTCGGGTGATGGGTTTGGTGAAGGTAACACGCCACGGATTGGCAGCCGAGCCTCCGCCACAGGTTGGATCGTTTCCGGTCCCGCAGGTCACCGTCACACCGCCTGATTCGATGATGCCGAGCGCCTGCAATGCGGCTTGCACGTCGCTCGCCGTCGCATCGTGAGCGATCGCATCCGTCCGCTCGCCTTCCACCGCCAACTCAAACGATCCGCCGTCACCGTTGTGATGGATTTCAACGATCTCGTTGATCGGCGCCTGCGACCCGGTAACCAGTCGCGTAATCGACAGATCAGTGGCACCGTTGTCGCTGGTCAGGGTTGACGCAGTACTCGCCAACAAATTGATGTCCGTCCCTGCAAGATCGCCGATGAATTCCACACGCCATGGAGATTGCGACGTTCCCGCACCGGAAACATGCACATTCGCATCTCCAACGATCGACTCTAACGCGTTTTGGAGGTGAATCGCTGGCTCGTTGAACGCGAACGCATTGGTCGTCGTCGTCACGCCGTTGAACTCAAGTGAAAGCTCAAAGGATCCGTCGGTAGCGTCACTCGAAAGGATTTGGACCTCTCCCAAAACTCCATCTTGGATGGTGGTGACGACGAGTTGGGCGGGCCCGCTTGGCAGAATCTCTCCCTGGTTTTCAAAGCCGAGCGTTACATCGCCGGTCCCGCCAGATTCCAGGAACTCAATGGTCCATACCGTGTCACTGCTCGTATCAATCTCGACCGTTACATCCAAGCCGGTCAGTTGCTTCATCGCGGCTTCCAGCGTCGCCTGATCCGCGTCCGACTCGACAAACACGGCCTCGGATTCGTACTGCAGCGTGATGCTGCCGGCCGTCGCGTTGTGTGTGATCGCAATGATCTCGTTTTGGCCAATCGTTGCCTGCTGCAAACTCGAGACGGTTGTCGTTGCCGTTCCCGATGCGGACGTCAACGTCGGGACGTCAGCGGTCAGCAGGTTCACGAGCGCACCTGCGTCGTTAGCCGTTCCCAGAAATTCAATCTGCCAGGTGTTGGGAATTGGATTTTGGTTGCTGTCGACAGGAATCGTCACCAGCGCGTTGACACCTTTGATCGTGTCAATTGCCTCCTGCATCGATTCGGCGGTCGCATCAAAGGCAAGCGGCGGCGTGACTTGCACGGTTCCGTTCGCAGCTGTGTACGTAAGAGCAAAGAAGCCTGCGGTCGCCCCATCGTGCGAGACCACTTGGATCGCGTTGCTATCTGAGCCAGCGGCGACGGTTTCCACGATGGACACGGTCGCGGCGCTACCGTCACCTAAGATCATGGCGATTGGACTCGCCGTCAGGTCGGTGACGGGACGGGCTCCCGATCTCAACAGCTCGACGATCCACGGATCATCGGCCGTTCCCGATCCTGAAACCTCGACGGGCTCGCCCAGCAGAACCTCGAGCGCCTGTCCGACTGCGTCTGCGTCGGCATCGAACGGGATGGGACTTGAATGGATCGTTTGTCCACCGACGAGGCGCGTGAAAGTAAAACTTCCTGCGGTGGCGGCATGATCGATTTCCAGAATCTGATTCTTTGCATCGCCGGACGATTGGGTCGTCAGGATCACGACGTTGGCCAATCCGTTTCCGTCGCTCAGTGCGTAACTACCCAGTCCGGAAGTGTGCGTTGGATCCGCCGTGAGAGCCGGGGCAATCCCCGTCGGCAGTGTGAAGGTCACGGCCCAGGGATTTGCCGAGGTCCCGAACCCCGTGACCGAGAAATCGTCGGTGCCGAGCGCGTCAAGGGCTGCCTCCACTTGGCTTGGTGTCGCGTCATGCGGGATCAGGCCGGTCTGCAAGCCGTTGTAGCTCAGCGTGAAGGATCCACGAGTGCCCTGGTGGGAAACCCGGGCCGCTTGGCCGACCGTGGAGACAGCGATCGCAGCCGCGCTTCCGTCGTTCATTTCCAGACCAGCAAAAGCATCGGAATCGATCATCCCCGTTCCAACGCCAAGCCCGGGAATGACAGCCAACAGATCGTCGGACGGAGTCTCGAACGTCACCTTCCAATCCTGGACGCTGTTGAGTTCCACCGTCACGTCGACGTTGATCGGATCCCCTGCCGAATTCACCAGGTTCAGCGATTCGATCGCCGACTCGACCTGGTCACGCGTCGCGTTGTACGGCAAAGGCGAAGTGGTACGGCCCGCTAACGCAATCGAGAAGATCCCGGAATCGGCGTCGTGGCGGAACGAACGAACATTGGGCGAGTTCGGATCAAACGGATCGACGGTGATGTCGACCAGTTTGCTTCCCGAACGGGTCAAGCCAACGAAACTATCGAACAACCCACCAATCGGTTTTAGATTGCGGACGCTTTCGGTGACATCACGCCGCTCTACCGTGGTTCCACTTTCGCCCAAGTCGATCGTGACATCGGAGATTCCGAGCAGGTTGGGTGCCATCGTGACAAGATCGCCGCCGCCACCTGCGTCGATCGAAAACGACTTGACTCCCAGTGCCTCGACGCGCGGTGGATTCGTACCGATTCCCCACTGAATCACCAGCTTGCCGGAACTCGGCGTCGAAACCTCGTACACTTCGGCGTCATCGTTGCCGGAGACAACAATCGCATCGCCGTCATTGCTTCCCGCATCTAACAGCGTATCGGCACCATCATTGTTGGTACGGCGCCAATGAAGAATGTCGCTGCCCGCTCCACCCACGACTTGGTCGTCGCCGGAGTCGCCGAAGAGATTGTCATCGCCGTCGCCGCCAAAGATTTGGTCGGCTCCGGGACCACCGAAAACTCGGTCGTTGTCGGCGCCTGCATAGATGACGTCGTTGCCGAGTACGGAGCTGTCATCGCGGTCGTCCTCCAATCGCGGCGCATCACCACGAATCACATCGACACCGGCGCCTCCATAGATCAGGTCGTCGCCACCGTAACCAAGGATGATGTCACCGCCTGAATAGACACCTGTTGTCGGGTTCGTGAGGCGCGGCACCTCGTCGCCCCCGAACAGGATGTCGCGTCCCGACCCTCCTGTGATCTGATCCTGACCACCGGCGTTGTTTCCCAAGGCAACGAGCTTGTGATCATTCACCAGTTGAACGATCGTCGCTGTGGCCGTGCCGAAGTCGAACGACAGCGCCTGCAGAGCGGCAAGACTAAGAATCTCCGCACCCGATGAATCCTCAACCCGGTCGCCGAAAATAATGTTCTCGCCATCACCGCCGCGAATGATATCGTCGCCCTGACCACCGAAGATCAGGTCGTTGCCATTCGTTCCTTGCAGGTCATCGTTACCGGCATCCCCACGAATCAGAACACTGCTGCCGGAGTCAACCTGAATCGCGTCACTGCCGTCGCCGCCGATCGCGGAAACCGAACCGATGGCCGACTTGACCAGAATCGTGTCGTCATCCTCTCCACCATCCACGCTCACGTTCGCATTGGCCGATTCAACCGTGATTTGATCAGAATCCTCGTTTCCGCTGATGACCAGATCTCCGGAAACGGATGTCACAAGCAACCGGTCGTTCCCAGCTCCCAACGTGATCACGGCCCCCGCAGCCGCCGCAATGCCAATGAGGTCGTTGTCTTCACCGCTATCGATCAGAACTTGTTGACCGTTCTTGATACTGATTTGATCGGCGCCTTGATCGCCATGGATCGTGACATGACTCGACGAAGAGTCCACCGTGACCTGGTCGTCACCCAATCCGAGTGTGATGGTCACCGGACCGCTGGCATCGGTCACGGTGATCGTATCGCTGTCGCTTCCTCCGTCGATGTTGACCGTGCCGCCGCCGGCCACGGAGATCTTGTCCGCGCCCTCGTCGCCGGTCAAAACCAATCGCTGTGTGATCCCCTCACCAATTAAAATCGTGTCGATCCCGGTTCCGCCATTTGCAACGATTTGGGAAACCTGATCCGCATCAAAATCCTCGGTCGCACCGAAGGCTTGTACTCTTACCTTGGGCTTGCCATCCACCGTCATGCTGGTGACCGAGAACATTTCATCGATGACGTTGGCCTTCTCATCAAGGTTTTGACGCAGGTTGCTGTTGGGACCCATCCCAAGAGTCAGCACTCCGCCCTGCAACCGGGCCAGGACCGGCGGCTGGGGATGCTCAGCGGCCTGCAGGTCGATGCCGGCAAGCACCGCGGAGCAGCTGTAGTCGAAACTGGCCAGCTTCGCGCGAACGAAGTCGATACTCTTGTCAAAGATTGTGACCTTGCCCAGGAAACCGAGATTGACCCCGACCCACAAGAACGCCCGTAGGAACGCGTCCAACTCACCATGCGCATCGAACAGACATTCGGGATGCGATTCAATGATGTCCAACAACTGATCGGGCCTCAGGATGCCGTAACCGGGCGCTGTTGGGTCGGATGTGAAGTTGTGCAAATTCAGGTTCAGGATTCCTTGAATCCCGCCCTCGACCCCTGCCTCGACCAATCCGCTGATACCGACGGACGCGCCGGCTCCAATGGTCAAGACGAAGGAAAGTTCGTCATTGTCGATGCCTTGCGAGTCGAAATCGCTGATGAAGAATCCCTCCAGCAGCGAACCGAAATCGGTGTTTCCGCTGGCAATGAACGTCTCGATTCCCGACGAATCGTAGCCGAACGTGAAATCGACGATCACGTCGAGCGCACCCTCAAAGAATGCGTTCAGCCCCGGAAAAACGGGATAAGATTCCCGTAAATCAAAGTTCAGGTCCAGCGCGGGCATGTCCCATTCGAAGAACGTGATGTCCGACAGATCACCATTGATCAGCTTGAAAATCGACGAGGGGCTGGTCAGGAATGGAAGCTTGATGCCAGAGTTCTTGAATTTTTCGATCAGACCGCCGATCCCCGATCCCGAACTCTGATCGTGACGCACCACCGACTGGTTGAACATCGATTCGTTAAATCCGGCCGCCGTTCCTTCTAAATGTCCAGGCGTCTCCGCCGCATCGGAAAGCTTGGCGTTCGGATCGCGAACGTCGACGTTCTTGCCACCCACCTGAAAGTCGCCAAATCCAATCTTGGCATCATTGAGTTTGTCCAGCGTTTCGGCGGCCGACACGATCAAATCCACCGCCCGGAAGAACGGCTTCGTGTTTGCACCGCCAAAAGCCTCGGCCAACGTTAAGAAGGAAATTGAGTTGTCGTTTGCAAGATCCTTGATGACCGGAATTGGCTCCGACAAGATATGCAAGATCGGCATCACGGGATCAAGCAGTTTCTTGATCCGATCCAAAGCGCCTCCGGTAATCCCCTGCAGGAAGCTACCGACATCCAACGACACGTTGCGGAACTCGATGTCGGGCGCCGATCCAAACTTCGATTGTTCGCCCTGCGGATCAGCCGGCTTCGATGCTCCCAATCCGAACATCTGTTGAAAGACGAACTGCGTGTCGATACGGGGGAGTGCTTTCGAGCTTTCAATCCCCAACGAGAAGTCGAATTGTGCGTCGGCCTTTCCCTGAAAACCCGCTTGAATCAGACTGCCGCGATCACTGCTGCCACTGGATTCAAAGATTTCCGAGAGTGTCAGTTTGTCGTTGGGATTGCTGCGTCCTTGATCCGTCAGATCGATATAGAAACGGCCGAAGACTCCGCTTCCCACATCGTTGCCCGCAAAGTCCTTCGCCCCCAGGTCCGTCAGATCCACTTCAAGACCAAACAGTTTTGCCTTCGCCTGAAATCCTTTTTCCAACGAAGCATCCACCAACAACTCCGCCTCGCCGTTGGAGGACGTGTCCAGGTACAACCCGTCGGTTAGGTTGATCCCGATCCCGAAGGTGAAGTCGTAACTGATGTCCAACTCGATGGCGGCATCGTCGAAACTCAGCCCCAATCCGGGAACCGATATATCAAAATCGAGCGGCACCTCGACCTTGGCCAAGTCACCCATGATATGAACGTCGAACTGCACCTGGTTATTGCTGCCCGTGATGATCACATCGTTGACGTCGACGACGCCATCGTCGTTGCTGTCCTGGAGCACGCGCAGCAGGTCGTGGAAAACCTTGAACAAGCCACCGCGGATCACGTCGACGGTTGAAGTCTTACCGTCTGGGGTTTGGCCCGGCTCCTTGGCGATCGCTTCCAGGGCGTTGCGAATCTGCGTTCGGAATTTCTCGATGAAGTTCGCTTCGGTTCTCAGCTTGTCGCCGATGAAGGGAATATGAATTCCGAGAACCTGGCCGCCGAGTAAATCCTCGATCGTCCCAAGCAAGCCAGCCTCGAACGGATCATCCAGATTGGCGTCGGCCTTCCCCGCGATGACCGTGACAATATCGAGATTCTGAAGGATCGAATAGAGACCGATGGAGTTCTTGAAGTGCGGAGTTGCAACTTCGAGGCTGCCCTCAACGTCGTTGAAATCCGTGACCTGCACGTAGAGATGGTTGTCGCCAATCCCGTCGCCATCGCGATCGTCCCCCGTTCCTCCCATTGGTGCGCCCACAACCGGGAAGTCGAGAGGCAGGTCAATGACGAGTTCGCCCGAGTTCTCGGTAGCGATGTTTCGCGCGATCGTATCGACACCGTTCTCGTTGGGACCGGTCAGCAGGACATAGCGTCCATCGCCCGATCCCTCGACGTTATCGATCACAAGCGAGTCCGGTTTGAACCCAATATGAAATCCGGCGTGTAACGGATTGCCGTTTTCGTCGTACCCCGAGTTGATGCCGATCATTCCGCCCACGACATTGATTCCGACAGTTTTCAGCGGTGACCCATCCTCGGTAAGCACTCGCTTGAGTTCATTGCTAAGTGTGCTGTTGCCAAGCAGGTCGTCAAGATCCTGAAGCCCTTCGTCGACGTTGAGATTCAAACCGAGATTCAGATCCTTGGCATCGAGCAAGACGTCCATCGCTACCTGAGAATCATCCGCTACGAAGATCGTCGAACCGAGCGTCTGCTGCGTGGGATCAAAGCCAACACGGAAATCGATTCGACCATCACGAATATCAAGCGTGATGTCGCCACTCGCGGTTGCGTTGACAAGACTCGATGCCGCTTCCAATGCATCTTTGATGGGGCCGTCGGGTAGTTGGTCGGATAAGTGTTTCAAGTCAAATTGAAACGTTAGATCAGTGGCGTTGAACGCGAAGTTTTTGCCGAGATCCAGGATGACGGCGGATCCATCGAGCAGCAGATCGACATGTTCATCCCGTTCGACACGGATCGTGATCTCGGCCGGTTTGCCGATTTCGTCTTCGAGCGCATTGGTCTGGATCGACAGCGTCGGTACGTCGGCCGCCTGACCACCACGCGTCGCACGCACAACCCAAGGACTGTCAAGGGTCCCGTCCCCTGACACCGTCACCATCAAGCTTCCATCAGGATTGAACGCGGTCGAACCTTGAAGGGTCGCAACAAGCGAATCCGCGGTGAGCGGGAAATCGAGATCGATGGTGTCGGGCGAACCGTCTGCCAGCAAGCTCACCGAGCCCGCCTCCGAATTGTGCGTGATTTCCAGATGCGTGGTTTCGTCAATCTCCAGCACCCGTTCCAGAAAGGCTTCCGCGACTCCCAATTCCTTTGCAATGTTGCTGGACGATGGTGACGAAATCTTGACGGTCGCCACATCGCCTTCCGAATTGGCAAGTTGGTTTCCGACGGGCGATACGACCAGATCGGGAACGTCGGAGGCTGGCTCCCCGTTTTCTGTAAACGTGACCTGGAACGGTGACAGCTCGGTGCCATCGCCGCTGACCGTCACAACCACGGCAGGACGCGAGCTGATTGCCGACAGGCCGGCTAGCGCCGACTGGAACGCCGCCGCCGTCATCGGGCCGCTTTGGTCGAGATCGAACGATGCTGCATCGGCTTCGCCGTCAAACATCAAGTTCAACGTTCCGCTAACCCCGTCGGTCCAAACCAGCGTTGCGTCCGGTGATACGACCGTTACGATGGCCGCCCCGCCTCCGGCGCCTACCAACTGGCTCGCATCGACCACCACGAGATTCGGAACGTCGACGAAACTGCCGTTCTGTTGGAACGTGATCTGGAAGGGATGGTCGACCGTCCCTTCGCCTTCGACTGCGACTTCGAACGACGAATCGGCGACCATGTCGATCGCGTCCTGCAATACTGTCGCATCAACCGGTGCGTTGGGATCATCGAAGCTCAACGTGAACGTTTGACTTCCGCCCTCCAGCATCATCACCAGCGAGCCGCCAGCCGCGTTGTGCCAAAAGACCTGACTTTGGGCCGACTCAAGTTCGTCGACAAACGCTAGTCCCGCTTTGACGCCCGCCAGCGCGTCATCCAGGTAGTCGTTCAGCAACGGCATCTTCGCAAGCGTATCGGGATGGGCGAGCGCTTGCTGTTCAATAAAATCGACGGCCGTGCGGATCCCCGCCAGGATCTGATCGATGTTCAGCTGGGCAATGTCATTCAGGCTGGGAAGCTGAGAAACCAGATCCTCAAGATCACCGAACAGATCATCGGTGTGGAATTTCAGTTCCGTTTGCGCGGCGGTGACACCATCCAGAGCTACCGATAGCGGCAGGTCGGCCGTCAGGGTCGATGCCGTCGGTGTGATCTGAATGAGTGAGAACCCAAGGTCACGCAAGTCGGCAAGCGAGGCAACGCTGCTGCCGCCATTGTCAAATGCAATGTCAATGGTAGCGGTCGCGTCGATCTGGGCGTTGTTGACCGATCCGACAAGGGGACCGTACCCAAGCGAGAGACTCAGATCGGGTGTGATGAATTCACCGTGCAGTGTTACATCGTTCAACTGCAGGAACAGGTCGTCAAACGAAATCCCTTCCTCTAACTCGCCCAGATCGATCCCGATGGCGAAGTCCGCCGACAATCCACCTCGCAGGCCGATCGATCCACCGGCATCCACCGTCACATCACTGGGAAGATTGATGGTATCGCCGTGCAAAAACTCATCGATGACCCCCAGATCAAAATCGGTTCCGCCCGACGTGCTGAATTTGAATCCGACAAACAATTGGGAGTTATCATAGGTCAGCGAAACGAGTCGATTTGCGTTGTAGTCCGCAAGCGTCACGCCGGCCTGTTGCATGTCGGCAAAGATCGATTCGAATCGGGTTGCCATCTCGAGTTCGTCGACACTCGAGTCGGTGGTTAGCCCCCTCAGTTGCATCCGCGCGACGGCATCGAGCACACGTTGGTCCGCATTCGCAGGATCGGCCGCGAGCGCGGCCGCCGCGACATCCGAATTCGCCGCATCGCCGGAGAGTAGATGATTGGCGACGATGGCAAGGTCAGACTGTGCAAATTCATTCGGCTGGATCAGTGTCACGGTCCAACCGGTTCCGCCCGCGAGCAGCGTCACGCGAACATCCGTGAATGCATCGAGCGATTCCAGCAAAGCCTCGAGTTCAATCGGCGTGGCGTCAAACGGGATTTCCAAAATTTGCGTTCCGGAGTCGCCGGTTGCTAGTAACTTGAACGAGCCGAACGCGCCATCGCGCGACAACTCGAACACCTGACCCGGATCGGTCGCTGGTGGAAGCCACTGCAGGGTGGCAGACCCGCGCGTCATGGTCAGTCCTAACGACGTGAACAGCGCATCAGCGTCTTGAATGGCCGGATCCTGCGAGATCGAAAAATCGATCTCATCACTGTCCGCGAGGGTTCGCTGGGCCTCACCCAACGCGCCGAGTAGATCGACACTGACGAAAGCCGTTGCAAGGTCTTCATCGCCAACCTGCTCAGGGTTGGTCAGGTCAACCCCAAGATCGGTCAAACGGCTTCTTGCCTCGGCTGTCGTTGACGGCGCTTTCTGAACACGATCACGATCGGTTTGCAGCGATGAATAGGCGTCGGAATCTACGAAAGGCAAGGCAAATGACTTGTCCTGCGAATCCGCTGTCAAACCGAGATCGGCAAGGGCATCATAGGCGGAGAACAGTGACGAATTGCTCGACGCGATGCTCAACGCATTGGTCAGATCATCGACCAGCGACTGTGTCGCATTGGTAATCGCGGTTGTAATTTCTGATTCCGATGCGGTGCCGTCACTCGGCAATCCATATTGCTCGAGTGTTCGCTTTTCCAAATCCAACTCCTGGTCGACGGACTCGACAATCGCAGTCAGAGAATCGCGATCGGACTTCGCCTGAGCGATCGCCGCATCATCGCCCGCATATTGCGCCTCGATATCTTCATCAATCGATTTGCCACTAAGCCCCGCATCGGTGAGCCGATAACTGGCATTCAGTAGCTCCAACGCAAGGATTGCAGCCGTCTGATCGTCGGAATCAAGTCCTGAGACGAGCGGATCGTTTTCGTCTGGCAAACCGTCGGCCCGCGTCCAATTCTCGGACAAGACACCCAGGTCAACGAGAACCGCTTGCAGTTGAACCTGGACAGAGAGGTCGGCCGTTTGAGCCTGGGCAAGTCGCCCGTTAATGAAGATCGCCTGATCAATCGACTGAGTTTGCAAGGCATCAACGACAGCTAGCGGGTCTGTGTGTCGGTCAACGCCGTTCTGCGTTAGCGTTGTCATCGCGTCGACAAAATCAGGATTCGAACGTAACGCGTCACGTTCACTCAGCAGTTGGGCATACCCGGTCGGATCGGCGACTCGAGCCAGCGCATCGGCGATACCAAAATCCGTGGAATTCCCGCTTAGCCCCAGCGCAGCCAATCGACTCTCGGCCGCCAGCAGCAGCAGGTCATCGAGCCGATCTTGATATCCATCGATCGTCTTCGACTGTGCCAGCGCCAACGCCATCTCAGCCACGGTGGAATCACTGTGCAACGACGGCGCGACCCCTCGCAGCAGTTCAACGGCGGCCTTCAATACCGACTTGACGCCAAGCTTCTTGTTCGAAACCCCAAACGCGTCATCGATTGCAAAGTTGACGTCGATTTCAAAGGATTGAATGTCATCAAGATCGTCGCGGACCGTGATCAGGCTGTTCTTGATCTGCGTGATCACGTCGACCGATCCCGAGCCGAGCATCTCGGCCAGACTCTCCTTCGCGATTGGAATCTCCGTGAACGCAAGACTGTTCGGGTCAACAAACTGAACGACCCACGGATCTTGCGGCGTTCCCGATCCGACGACGGTCACGGAAATGCCATCCGGATAGCCACTGATGTTCGTCAGGCTATCGAGCGCTGCTTCGATGTCGCTTGCTGAAACCATCGTGACGTCAAAAACCGGTGTCAGCTGGTCAACAAAACGGAGCTGAAAGGTGCCAGAACCTGCCTCATGAAACAGCACTTGCTGTTGGACATCGGCATCTCCGCCGGGCTGTTGAGTTTGCACCGTGAAGGTTCCCGCATCCACGGGCGTAACATCACCTCCTACCTCAAACGACAACGAATCGTCGACCGACGTCATCCCGACCAGGGTGTTCAGCCCTGCGATCAACCCATCGAGGACGACATCCAACGACAGTCCTTGAAAGCTCGTGAAGTCGGCGAAGTTCGCCGTCGCCAGCGTGGTCGCAATCGAAGTGAAGAAGCCGCCCAACGTCGCATCTTTTCCTGGTTCCTCATCAAATTTCGCGGCGACGATGATGGGATCGGCTTGCAGTCCAGCCAATGCTCCCTGCAGGCTGATCGGCAGATAGAGGTTGTAAGTGGCTTCCGAATCAAGCGTCGGAGCACCAAGCAAGCTGCCCCGGGTATCGCTTGTGAGTTCATCGACGTCGAGTCGTCCGGCGGTACCAATCCCCACACCAACGTCAAACTGTAAGGTTCCATCCTCGATTCCCAGTCCAAGCGGTCCGAGTGCGATCGTGACATCCAGCGGTTCGTCATGGTCCAGCGACAATCGTCCGAAGATGGTCGGATCGGCGATGTAGAACTTTGAATTGGCGTCGATCCCGAAAACGAAATCGAGGTCGAGCTCCGCGACGAGATCGATCTCTGACGATTTTGCCGTCAGTCCAAAGCCGCCCAGGTCGCTGTCACCGAAATGCAAACTGACTCGATCCATGTAGGAAGCCAGCGGTACCGTCGCATGGAACTCCTTCAAGTTCGTCGAATTCGTTGACTGAATCTTTTCGAGGTTGCTTACGATCAAGTCGGTTGTCACAACGCCATTTGCGTCGAAGATGCCGTTCACATCGTTCACGATCGAGAGAATCTTGGATGCAAGTTCATCCGCCGTGCTTTGAAACGAATCACTGAGTCCATCCAATCCAAGAATCTCCTCGAGCGAGAGATCCACAAACGGTAGGTCGGGGACGTCCGCGAACAGGTTCTCGATCATGCCGCCGGCATTGGAAATCCATGAAGAGAATGCATTCAAGCCTTCCTCGATCAATTCCTGGTCCGAGACGGTGTCGGCGGCAGCAGGCTCCACCAACAAAACGGCGTCGGCCAACGACACCGTCGCAGGGGCGGGACTCGCAGCGCCGCGTTTCGACAATTCGACTGATGCAGGCTGCAAGAACTGAATCGGGTTCGACGCCTCCCAGGTGAAATCGCCGACGAGTGTCAACTGGTTTTGACCGTCGCCATCGCTCAGGAACATCCACGCATCGTCGTAGTAGGTCACGCCGATGTCGGGAACGGCTTGACTGGCGGAGTCGCCGGTAAATGTGATCGAACAGGATCCGCTCGCGCAGCTGACGTCGACGCTCACGTTGGTTGGGCCGATCGTCAACATTTCAAGAGCGTTTTCCACCTCGGACTGAAGATCGGAAAGCGTTGTCGGGATCGAGAACCGACCAACCACCTGGTCGCCAAGCCGAAGCAAAAAATCGCCTTCGGTTGCGGTGACATGAAGCGTCTGCTTGACGTTCTGGTTGGCGGTCGTGACGCTGATCGATCCAGCCTGGCCACGGTTCGCATCATAAAGCGATGCCAGTTGAACACCCGTAACCGGTCCGTCAACGCGGGACAGATCAAGATGGTTGGTGCCACCTTGATCGATGATCAAATCACGCCCCCAGCCGTCTTGGAACAGATACGTGTGCGAGGCGTTGCTTCGTAGTCGAAGCAGGGAACGCTCGCCGACCTGGTTGAAAGTCACCGTCCAGTCGCCGACCCCGTTGGACACGACGCTGACTCCGTCGCCGGTTTCAAACAGCGGCGTCCCATCGTCGGCTACAAGCCCATTGAGCGCATCCTCGATCTCCTGCGCCGTCGCATCACTGCCAAGGAATTCGGTCGACGAACCGTCGTAGATCAGCGCAAACCGCGACGAGCCACTCACAACAAGCTGCGCGACCTCCGCATGCGTTGCATCGCCTGGCGTCTGAATGGTGACATCACTCTCGAAATTTTCGGGCGGTGCCAGAAAGATGTCGTCGCCCGTGCCTCCGGCATAGATCTCAATGTTGGTCAGATTCCCCGAGGTGACGGTGTTTCCAAAGGGGTCGTAACCTGCAAGATCCGAGGCGGCCATCGCCGAACTGGTGAAAGTCGTATTGGCGAATTGCGATTCAAATTCGTCCCTTCCGGCGTCAGCCCAATAGTGCGGAGCATCATCCAGGATGAACGTCAGCGAATCGGTTGGCAAGTCATTGGCGGCCGTGACGGACATGCCTTCGAGCGGAAGATAGGTGAACGTATCGATCCCGCGACCTCCGTCGAAGGTATCATTCCCTCCAAAACTGACGAACGTGTTTGCACCATAATTCCCGTCCGCATTGTCGCTTCCACGCGTGCCGTAGAAGTCTTTCAGATTGGAGACGCCAATCAACTGACCACCACCACCAAGCACGGCTCCCAGGTAATCGGGAATCTGACCACCAAATGCCTGGAAGAACGCCGCCACATTCAACTCGCGATCGCCCGAGATCAGGCTCGCGGAGCCAAACGATGCGTCAAAGCTGGCGATGAACTTCGCGATTTCCGGATTCGCGGCGCGCGCCTTGGCGGAGGCCGTCGGGCTGAAGACGCCGGAAATTCCGCCCTCTTCCAAGCCAAGGAAGTCGAAGAAGTACTCAAACGACTCTTGGTGGCTCACTCCACCCTGCAACGCGGCTGGTAACTTGTCGGGATCGATGCCGCTGTAATCGAGTACCACATCTTCGCCCACGACGCGGCCGCCGAGCGTTGGCACGTCTCCCCAGGCATCCGAAAAATGAATGGTCGTGGTACCGGTGCTGCCGACAATGCTCTCGATTCCGACCGCAAACACGATGCCGCCGTCAATCGCCGCGGCTTTATCAGCCGCAAACAAGGCGGACGCCGGCTGCTGATGCAAAACGTCGTCGAATCGTGTCCTGTCTTGTTCAACCAAGGCTTGAAGCGAATTCAAGAACTCGCCAGCATCGCCGCGAGGGAGACTCGCCCAGTCGATCTCCGATGGATCGAAACTTGTCACGATTGCGACCGGCGCGTCATATCCGACAAACCACTCGTCGGATTGGCCAGCAAGCAAGGGCGCCTTCAGCAGCGTGACGTGTAGATTTGACTTGACCTTGCTGAAGTTCAGCGTATCAATCGTGTGCGGGAACTGGTTCTGCCCCTGATTCCCAAAGGCGATGTCAGGTGGATCAAGCACCAGGCCAAGCCCCCATAACCCGGCGAAGTTGTACGTGTCGGCCCCGGTCAGTCCCATCATGATCCCTAACTCGGTAGGGAAGGCGCCATAGAGCGGTGCGATGGTCGTCTTATGATCACTCAACGACTTGGATACCGAATCATAAAACTGTTTCAGCAGATTGCCTGCACCTAAATAGAGCTGGTTTTTTCCGAGTGACTCCGAAGACGCTACGAAGCCTCGGAATTCATCGGGCAGGCGGTTGACGTAATCATCCGGCGAAACCGCCGACGTAATGCCAGGAAGTTCAGAACGTGTAAACAACGACTTGATCGTACTTCCGACCGACGTGACGACGTTGCCCGCCTGCTTCAACACGGTCCAGGGCTGAATCTGCGTGCCTGCCGCCACGGAAAAGCCAAAACCCGCATTGCGAACCGAGAACAGGTTGACGAGATTTGCATCGATGTTGTTGACATTCGTCACATCCGCATCGGTATTGCCCGGGCGCAGACCGACACCGTCGATGTAGTGCTGAGGGATCGGCAGCAATGCGTTGGCGAACAACTCTGCACCCGTCAACCAGGCGTTCCCCGTGTGCAGCGTACCGCCACCCAAATCGCTGGATGTCAATCGTCCCAAGGAAAACGACGAGTAATCGAGCAGGTTCGATGCGGAATAGGGGGGAAGTTGAAGCGTCAAAAACGGCTCGATAACGACGTCGCTGAAGTTCAAGAAGCTCTTGGCCGGCGCGATCCCACTGCTGCCGATGATCGTCGATTTGATGTCGATGCCCGGTGCAACGCGAATCTTGTTTTCCTTGCGCCCGGTGTAGATGACCGTGTTCTCGTCGATATTGGAAAACACAATGCTGTTGAACCGAAAGTTCGGCCACTCGACGGGAAACTTCAGGAAAGGAAACGAATACGTTTCTTCGCGTTCTACCTCCAGGATGATCTTTCCATTTGCCCCCTGCTTGAACACGAATCCGAGGTCATGCGTCACCTGACGGAAGTCGAGGACGAGCCGATGTCCGCTCGCCGTGGTTTCGTCTGTTTCGATTTCGAGTTCGCGGTTTCGATAGAAGTTTGCGAAGGCCGTCAGCAAATCCGGATCCAGACTGGTCAACGTCTCGCTATTCGACGCTCGAAAAACGTCGGTTTCGCCCCAATTGTCACCAAATAGAAACGTATTGTCCGCGTTGGCCGCGACGATCGTCTCGATGCGCTGCAGCATGCTCGATTTCGTACTCACCCCAAGTACCGTCGTGTCGGCAAGCCCCACATAGACCGAGTCGTCAAAGGCGAGCACTTGGGCAGAAGCCATCCGCGCAGGGTTCGCCGTGACTCGGACGATCAGTTGATCGTTGTTGTTCGACGTCACGGTGATGCTGGGATTGCCCAGAGCGTTTTGAAGCTGCATGGCGAGATGAGCCACCGTGTTGATGGCCACGGCGTTCGGGTCCGCACTCGCCGTGAAGATCTGTTTGACTCCATCGCCGAAATCGATCAACAGGCGAAGCGTTACGCTTTGCCCTGACGCCTTTAAAGCGTCCAAATCAACGGCCTGATCGCCGGTCAACGTCACGGGGCTTCCCGTCACCGCTTCGATCTGGTTCTTGAAGCCGAGTACGTTGGACAGCTCGATCGTTCCACTTGAAGGAGTGAAACCTTTCAAAGAATCTTGTGGGATAGCGAGCTGATAGTTGCCGGTTCCCGATACGAGCGTGCCGCCGGTGAAAATGTGAGTCAGTGGATCGTCGACGCCACTGAAATCAAGTTCGTCCTCATTTCTCTTTTCTGTGAGCGGTTCGATGACGACGTCATATCCCCAGTCGCTCCCGAATTGATAGGTGTCGTTGCCGATGCCACCGTCCAGCGTATCGGCTCCGCTGCCGCCGTTGAGAAAATCATTCCCGTCGTCACCGTTCAGCGTGTCGGCTGAGGCACCACCAAACAGCCAGTCGTTATTACCGCCGCCGTGCAACGTATCCTGACCGTCACCTCCATCGAGATGGTCCGCTCCGCCGTCGCCATCAAGCGTGTCGTTTCCAACACCTCCGAATACAAAGTCGTCACCGCCGGCGCCACGAAGCGTATCATTGCCGACGCCACCGGAGATGTGGTCGATGCCCCGGTTGCCATTGACCGTGTTATCGCCGAAACCCGCGTACACATAATTTTCCGAATCCTGCGCATTGGGCAAAAGGATCGGGGCGATCGTGCTTCCGTTCACACCGGCATCCGGGTAAACCAGGGTTGGATTCTCACCGAGTCGAAATTCAGTCACCTTCACTCGATCCAATCCTGCGATCGGAAGACGGAAAGAAATGGCGTCGTCTTGGACGGTCGCGGCCGCAAGCGTGAACTGGTGATAGTCGCCGCTGGCGCCGAGAGCCGCGTCGAACTTACCTTCGATTCCAATCAACCAGGGGTCCCCCGCACGTCCGCTTCCCGTGACGGAAACAGATTGACCCGCTTGCTCAAACAGAGGGAGTTCGCGAATCCAGCGTTCGATTGCTTCGCCGCTGGTGGTCGCATCAAACGTCGCCATCGCAGTCGCCGCCCCGTTGTCACGATCAACCGTCAGCTGAAATCTGCCTCCTTGAGGCTCATTGGCCGCATTGGCATTGGCTGCAGCTGACGGACCTCGCAGATGAAGGCTGTACTTTCCGCTGTTCGGCGCGACACCGGTGGTCGTTTTCCAAAGATGCACGGCGCCGAAAGACGAAAGACTCATCATGCCCAAGTTCGGTTCTCGGATGGTCCAAGTGCCCGGCATCCGGATGACCCAAGGATCGTTGTGAGTACCGCTGCCTTGGATGTCATTGGCAGTGATCATGGGGCCGTTGGCCCCGATTACGCCATTAATCTGATTCACCAAATAGCCGATGTTGGTGCGAGCGTTCAGATAATCGAAGACAAGATTCCCCTGGATGAAGTTGGTCGGGTCTACCAGAAGAAAACTCGCCATCTGCGTTCCGCTCGCATCGGTAAAGAGCGAGAGCAACGTCTTGTTGTTTTCCGTTCGCAGCGACGAAATCGCATACTTGGCGGCCGCAAGCACAGGTACGGAGCCCGTTCGTGACCGAATGGTAATCGTCCAGTCGCCATTCGAATTTTCCACCACGCCAACGTGCATCGGATCCACGGCGTGCACCGATTTGAGCGCCGTTTCGATGGCGTTCACCCGGCCATTCGGCGTCGGCAAGTTGCTGAGATCGATAGTCGTCGTGTTGGAGCGACCGGTCGTTGCATCCCCAAAGGACAGCGTGAATGGTTGCCGATAAACAGGCTGTCCGTTTTGCATGGGGACAACCATTCGCCAGACTGCATCCTGAGCAGCAACCGACGGATGCACGGCATTGGGATTGCCAGGATCCTGAAAGACGATCGCATTGCTGATCGCCGCTTGATTGGTCAAGGCAAAATTGATGTCCGGCCCAAAATTGAACTTCTCGTCCTGACGTTGGCTGACGTCGACGATCACCGAATGATTGTTGTTCACATCATTGTTCGGTGGCAGCACGCCGCCCGGCAAAACGGCTCCCGCGTGGGGGACGATCGTCGTGACACCTGTCCCAAGCATCAAAAAGTCGATCCCGGTTGCCGTGATCGTGCCATCGCCTGCACCATCGGTACGCGTCACCACGATCTGGTTCGGGTTGTCTTCGCCTAAAGTAACCGTCACCGAAAAGTTGACGGCCGAGAGATCCAATACCCCATTGATTCCGTTGGCGGTGTCGTCGATATCAAGCATCCCGGTCCAGGTATTTGCAACCACATACTGGTTCCGTTGCGGACCACCCACGATCTTCTCCACGTATCGAACGGGTACCGCAGAATTGTTTTGGGCGTCCAGAAAATCGGAGCCGACCAGGTGGGTATTGTTGACCTGTCCGACCGGCTTGACCGTGAATCGACTGGATGGGTCTCCTTGAGCCGCGACGATATCGAACTGCAAGTCGACGGCCGCTTGCGAGAAGTTGACGTTGTCGGTTCCGCCGCCTGCTTGCTCGATGACCTTGTCTCGCCCCCAACCGGCGTCCTTGAAGATGTAGGTGTCGTTGTTCGCACCCGCAGTCAGTGAGTCATTGCCCAATCCGCCATCGAGCTGATCGCCGTCGGTACCGCCATCGAGCGAATCGTCACCACCTTGTCCGCTAAGAAAGTCCTCTCCTCCACCACCGATGAGTGTGTCACTCGAGTTGTCGTCTCCGCCCTCGAGCACATCATCGGCAAGCCCTCCGTCCAGTCGATCGGAACCGTCACCGCCATGGAGATAGTCTTCGCTGGAGCCACCAAACAAGCCGATCGTCGCGTCGTTATCGTCTTTGTCATCGCCTGCCCCGCCGAACAGCCAATCCCGCTCGCTTCCGCCTTCCAGGGTGTCCGTCCCTCCTCCGCCAAATAGAACGTCCTTGTCCGACCCGCCGATTAGTCGGTCATTCCCCAGTCCCGCCGAAATCGTTTCCTTGCCGGTGCCGCCTCGAAACGTGTCCGCTGCGCCGGTGCCAACACCGGAATTGTCTCGATTGCCCGATGCCATCTCGATGGCGACGTTCCCCGACGAAACGTAGGACTGGTCACCCGTGTGCCGCGATCCCCTGATCTTGGTCACGTTGACATTCTCGATCCCCGACCCATCCTCGAAGCCGCTGGCGGTATTGGCAGCAATTTGGGTCGGATCGATCACCTCGAGGGTTGAGGTCCGCAGTTGCGCGGTCGTAGAGCGATTGTCCGCGATCGTGATGACCCAGGCATTCGGTACGTTTGCACCAAGATCACGACGGACGACGTCCACGATCAGATTTGGGTCAACGTTGTTGGTGGTGTGCGTTTGCAGCTCACGGCGGATCAGTTCGGGCGGCGCATCGAAGGGAATCGCTCGCGTCGTATACTCCCGAACAGTGTCGAACGCGCCAGTTGTTGTGCGAAACTTGAGCTTGAAGGTCCCGCCCTTGGCATTGTTGTCAAGGTTCCAGGCGGGAAGCACCTCCGCCTGCGGAGCAACCGTGCGTCGCAGCGTGACCCTGGCGGCTCCGACAAGATTGCCGACATCGATGGGATTGGCTTGAAACGTCGCGTCGCCTGCCATGGTAATGACCCACGGGTCAAGATCGGTTCCATGACCCGTGATCGCCGTTGCCGCAAGTGGGACCACGTTGTTGATCGCTGCTTGGATCTCGGTGGGATCGAACCGAGCGGCCTGCAGGTCAATCGCTTGGGAGGTTCGATCGCCATTGCTCGTGAATGCGATGGTGAACGTGCCCGACGTGGCGTTACTGGACAGCGTCAATTGTGCGTTGTTGTTAACGTCCGTTCCGGTTGCGAACGTGGCAACGCTGTTGGGCGAACTAAGCATTGGCATCACGCCGTCGGTCACCGTGCTCTTGATCGGTATTGTCCAGCTCGACGAGGCATCGTCCTTGACGGGCAGATCCGGCGAGGCTGCAATCCCAGGCAACGTCCTGAGCGCGACTTGGATCTGTGCACTGACCTGGTCGGGGATACCGAGATTGATTCCGGCCTGGCTCCTTTCCTCTCCCAAGCTCAAAACGACGAATCCGGCGTTATCCACGGCGGACATTTCCCAGGTCGCAGTCGCCCACTGTGCCGTCGCCACGCTGTTGGTTGCCTGGAACGCTGTGTTGCGCCCGTCGGCGCGATCGTTTGTTGTCGTTCGTAGATCAATCGCGTTCCCGATATTGACCGTAGCGGCGGCACCATAGTCCCGGTAGTCCAATTCAACCGTCGCGCCGTTCGTGTTGGTGATCGCTGGAATCTTTGTTTGAAGATCTCGGACGAACAACTTGTTCAGCCCCGGGGCAAGCACCAGTTCGTCGACATTGACAAACGTGATGACTTGAGGATTTCCACCGTTGACGGGAAAGGAAACTTCGAGTTTGTCCACCGCTAAGATCGTGATGGTCACGGCGACGTTGATCCCACTCAGATCCAGCTTGTTCATGGCATTCAATGCGGTACTGCCAAACACCGTCTGAATTGTTGCCAGACTTCCCGTCGTGACGGTCGGCCCCTGGTTCTGATTGACCAGATAAAAGACCGAAAGTTGATTGTTGTTCAACGCGAAAGTAAGAGGTCTGTCGACCGAATCGAAACTAAGAACACCTGCGGCATTTCCATTCGAATTATCGACGACGATTGAATGGTTCCAGAGGTCATCGAAGTCATAGCTATTGATGCCCGTTCCGCCGATCAATCGCTCCGTATTGAAGATCGGCGGCGCTACCATGAGACCGCCGTCGGTGGCTTTTACCTCAATGCCTTCAAGCAGTGTCGGGTCGCCGTGTGAGTCGTACACGTCGAACGTTAGGGCTTGCCCAATCTGACTGAAGTCCGCGGTGTCGTTGTCGCCCGCTCCGCCATCCAGGTAGGACCCATTCGCGACGCTGATACCATTGTTGATGGGTGTCGTGATTTGGAACGTGTCGTCCGCAGCCGCAGCCTTCACCTGCAGCGTCTCGTTGGCGTGATTCAGGTAGGCCCAATTATCGTTGCCGCCTGGAACATCAACCCTTAGCAGCGCACCATTGGAAGTTGCGCTAAGCTGACCATTGGACGAACGGAAGATGTCTTGTTGCACGGTCCCGTTCACGACCAGCAGCGATCCATGGAACGACGACGCGCCTCCATCGCGAAACAGCGAAGCAAACTGGACGTCACCTCGCGTATATTCGAGCTCCCAGTCGCTATCGGTCGAAGGCGAAGCGGTCACATCAACCGACGCGGCCACGTCGGCACCGGTCAGGATCGCGAGCTGATCGACAAATTCAATACCGCTGCGGCCATCCGCAACATTGCAGCCGTACAACAAAATGTCAGCATCGGCAGTCAGCGACTCGCGCCAGGCGGCAAGCTGATTGGAATAGGGAAGCAAGGCCTGCTGGTTCAGTTGGGCATTACCCAGTTGCAGCATGCCTTGTGAACCATGCGACAGAATATGGATCGCGCCAATGCCGCTTCGCACCGATAACTCTTGGCTAATCTGTCCAATCCCGTCCTGGTTGGCGTCCAAGGGGACCACCTCCAGCCTCGCTCCGCCCGTTCGCGCAGCAATGGCGTCGACAAGAATCTCGTATCCGTGAATGCCTTCATCCACAAAAACGATCTGGGTCGTTTCGCCCGATTCTGCTCCGGGGCGGATTTGCGCCGAGCGAGCTTGCCCGAAATCGTCGAGATGGCGATCGGACGATTCGAACGGACTCGACAAGGGAACGGCGAGAGAAGACGGTCGCGCCGACGGTCCGAACCCAAGCTCGGCTTTCAGATCAACGGGAGATTGGCCCGGTTCCCCATGGTCGCCCGCGAGCAACATCCGGGGCTCTAGCGATTCCATCAGCGAACGACGTAATTTCCGGCCAAGACGAGTGCGTACCCGCTGACGTTGATGACTCTTCGACATGGCCTGGCTTCAAATGGATGCTACAGATGGATCATACAGGCGACTCGAGATCCAACGACCGTCGGATGCACCGGAGGAAAGTCGAATACTTGCCTCCATGTAAAATGGACAGCAGCCAGCTCCTGATCAACGCGTCTCGCAAGGCTGACTTCACAAGAATGGGCTGACTTGCCCGGACATCCAAGGGGGAAAAGGTGGCTGGTCGGGATTCTGTACAGATTTCCGTACCAGCGACGAAGCGAAACGTCGCAAATCAAGCGTCCCCGGCAGGGTTCGAACCTGCAACCTTCGGCTTCGGAGGCCGACGCGCTATCCAATTGTGCCACGGGGACTTCGCGCTCAATCAATCAGGTCGCCAGTGTGACCGACCGGAGATGGCAGCGTCAAGCAGTTACTGCTGACGGCCACCCTCACGATCCCGGAGACACCGATTACGGGCGATGTGATCGATCCCCGAAATAGGGCATCGAAATTACTAAACCAGCGGTCCGGTCCGCGGTGCTTGTGCGATGTTTTAAGTGGCACTTGAGACACTGCGAGGCTAACCGAATCGGGCCAGCGAACCGATATTGATTCGCGTCGGTAGACTCCACGTATGGCTTGCCGGCGGCAAGCCCCTTGGCCGCTTCTTTCTCAAATTGATTATCGGGTTGATGGTCAACGTTGACCAGGTCGGTGTTCACGTTCAACCATTTTACCTCAACGCCATAGCTTGATGACATCTCCTTGAAGACATCCTCGAGCGATGCCGAAGGAATGGCATGCATGTTTTCTTCATCAAAGAAATCTCGATGGACAACCTGTAGCGCTCCGTGAACCACTTCGTGAAGCAGAAGCGCTCGCGCACGCACTTCAGCGACCGTCGAGGGTGGATCGATCGGCTTCGATTCAGTCTCTCGTGAAGCTTCCTCCGCTCCTGCAGTCATAGTCCGCATCAGTGAAGCCACGGCAAAAAGCAAAAAGGCAATCATGGCCAATTTCATAAGTTGCATTGTCGTTGGCTCACCGGCCCTCGCACAGCGGAATGATCGAACTGGTTGAGGCGACGAGGTCCTTGATCGTGACGCGCCCAAACGCCGCCTCGGTCGCGGCGTAGGCTTTGTCCAGCTCGGCATGCAGCGGACACAGAGCGGTGTGTGACTTGAGCCCCAACGGACAACGACGGATGCGCTCGATCGGATCGACCGTGTTGACCACATCCAGGATCGTTACTCGATCGATCGCCTTGCACAATTCATATCCGCCCCCGGGACCCGGTCGGGATTGAACCAGGCCAGCGGCAGCCAGGTCCTGCAGCACACGCGTCAGGTAGCGACGCGGCACCTGCGTTTGATCGGCCAGATGATCGGCCGAAGCGGGCACGCCCACTTGGCTTCCCAAGCAGGCGACGGCTCGTAGGGCGTATTCCGCGGTCTTGGAAAGCATCGCTGCGACGCCTGGGTGTGAGAGGCCTTGTTCGTGGGTCTTGACCGGCTGTTTCTAATTCTATACCATATTATGCAGAATTGAAAGATGTCTGTTTGTCACTGGAGACGCAACGCGGTATGAGACGAATTATTCGCATCGCGGCTGGGTTGGTGATGTTGGTTGTTGCGCAGGCCGCTGCGTTGGCGGACGACAGCGCCAGTCGGATCGGTACCGATTCATTCCGCATTGATCTCGACATCAACATTGAAAAGGCTCCGTTCCAGTATTCGGAGACGGAGGATGACAATCGCGTCAGCCGCTTGATTGACAAGCTCCAAGCCAAAGAGATCAAGCTGGAGTATTCGCGCGAACATGGTTACCTGCGATCGCTACTCGAGGCGTTGGAGATTCCCCAATCGTCGCAGGTCCTGGTTTTTTCCAAGACAAGCATGCAAGTGCGATACATCTCGCGTCGCAATCCCCGAGCCATCTATTTCAACGACGACACTTATGTCGGCTGGGTCAACGGCAGTTCGTTGATGGAGATCTCGACGGCCGATCCAAAACTGGGGACGGCGTTCTATACCGTCGACATGATGCCGTGGCGGGCAAAGATTGAGCAGGCCTACTACGATTGTCTCGGTTGTCACGCGACGTCGATGACGCAGGGAGTGCCGGGCCATACCATTCGCAGCGTGATGCCGATGATTGACGGCAGCGTCGATGCTCAGGATGAATCGTTCGTCACCGACGACCGTAGCCCGTTTTCGCAGCGCTGGGGCGGCTGGTATGTGACGGGACTGCATGGCGAGATGCAGCACATGGGCAACGCGTTTCTGCGGAGTGGGACGCTGGACACGCGAGACAATGGCAATCGAATGAATCTGCGAGACGAATTCGATACGTCCAATTACTTGTCGCCCTACAGTGACATCGTGGCGCTGATGGTGCTGGAGCATCAGACGCAACTTCATAACTCGCTAACCCGCGCCGATTTCTTTGTTCGTCAGTTGCAGCATGACGCAGCCGACATCGCTCAGACGGAGGAGTCGGAGCAGGAATCGCGGGCCCAGTTGCGCCTTATCGCGAAAGACGTGGTTGAGCGGATGCTGTTTTGCGACGAAGCGTCACTTGCCAGCGAGATCAAAGGCTCGGTCGTGTTTGCTCAGCAATTTGCCGAGCGGGGGCCGAAGGATTCCCAAGGGCGTTCGCTCCGGGACTTCGATTTGAAAACGCGGCTGTTCAAGTACCCGCTCAGCTATCTGATCTACTCACCCACGTTCGATGCGCTGCAGTCGTCGCTTCGCGAGGAGATTCTTCGTCAACTCGACGAGGTGCTTTCTGGCGAAAATCAATCGGACCAGTACGAGCACCTCAGCGCAGCGACACGCGCCGATATCCTGGCGATCTTGCGCGAGACCAAGGCAAACTTGCCGTTGTACCTGGCGGAATAACATTGGGCAGAATGATGTTGGGCAGAATGATGGGCGAAAGGCCTTCTTCTTAAACTTCCGACATTTCTCCATTGGATCGTCATTGTTCTGCCCAGTACCGTTCTGCCCAGCATCATTCTGGCAAAACCATTCGTGTGTTTCGTGTCATTCGTGGCGATCTCTTTCTGACCGAATCCATTGCATCATGGCTTCCCCAATGAGGTCGAAGGTCTCGGCGGTTGAATTCCAGGCTGAAATTCGTTGATACGGCGGCGGCGGGGTGATAGATTCCCAATCGTTGTGGTGGCATCGTTGCGATCATCGCCATCCATTCCCTCCCAAATCGATTTAGGTGTTGAAATGAGACTCTTGAAATTCGCGTCCGTCGCGTTGTTGGCGTTTGCCTTGGTTCCGACCAATGTTCAAGCTGAAGAAATCAAAGTAACTGGCGTCCACAACTGTTGCGGCGCGTGCTGCAAGCTGATCCAGGACACGCTTGGAAAAATCGACGGCGTCTCGGAATGCACCGCGAAGCCGAAGGAAAGTGACTTCACGTTCGAGGCCACCGATGGCAAGGTCGCTCGTCAGGCAATTGGCGCAGCTGGCCCGGGCCGGTTTTCACGGCAAGACTGACAAAGAGAAACTCGCCTTCCGTGATAACAGCGGCGTGGAAGCAGGCAAGGTTTCACGGCTCAGCCTGGTTGGGATTCACAACTGCTGTGCGGGATGTTGCAAGGCCGCGAAGGATGCCATCGCCAAAGTCGACGGCGTGAAAGCGGATACTTTGGAACCGAACAAGCGAGCGTTCGTGGTGGAAGGCGACTTTGATGGTGCTGCTGTGGTCAAGGCCTTGAATGACATCGGCTTCCACGTGCGTAAGGAAGGTGCCAACAAGAGCACCGGAAAGAAGAAAAAGAAGGACGACGCTTAACAACTGTACGATGGGCTTCCAAGCCCGTCGAGACAGAACCGGCGCTGCGACGGGATTGGAAGCCCGTCGCAGGGAAGATGGAAGTGGCTTGGAAGCCCATCGCATGCGATGCGTTAGCGGCCGTAGGTCCGTCGATCGTTCGGGTCGCCGCCGCTCATCAGGTAAGCCAAAAGGTCTCGCAACTCCGCCGGACTCAGTCCGTCAAGCAGACCCTTTGGCATCTGAGATACCGGTGATGGTTTGATCTCTTCGATGTCGTCCGAGTTGAGCGTGATCGGTTCGGCATTCACGTCGGCGGTGAAGACAACGACTTTGCCATCGGCTTCCGAGACCAACCCGGTCAGCGATCTGCCGTCGGTGGTCAGCACCAGTGATGATTGATACTGATCCGAAATCACTTTGCTCGGATCGATGACATGTTCGATGACATAATTGACATCGAACTTGTTGCGAATGCTTGTCAGGTCCGGCCCCACGTTACCGCCAAGCCCGGCGAAGCGATGGCACTTGCCGCAGTTGGCCGCAAAATAGAGGCTGCGACCGCTCTCAAAGTCGGCCTGTCGGAAATTGGTATTCCCACGCGCTGCGTCAAACGTCCAAGTTCGACCTGGTCCCTGGATCGGTTTGATCTCAAAATCGGGAACCGGATTGAAATCTTCGCCCGTGATGTCTTGGAGCGCGAGGCGTTGTTCGTCGGAGCAATGGCCCAGTGCCTCTTCGCGAATGTTGCGCAGGAAGCCGGGAAAGCTCGCACCGCCGGAACTCTTCGCCGCTGCGTTGAGAAACTCGAAATAGGCTCGGCGTTGTTCCAGCGTCCAACCGTCGCGCAGATTTCGAAGCATCAATGCGTAACCGATCTCACGGCTCGGTGGATGATTGTCAAGCACTGCCTGTACGGTGCGACCGTAGCCCGGGTTGCGGCTGGCCAGTTCCGACCAATCAGGGATTTCTGGCTCACCACGACCGGTGATCAAGGCGAGTGTCTTCTCCACGACCGTCGGGGCGTTGAGGTAGACCAACATTCGAACGAGTTCCGTATTGACATCGCCGTCCTGACTCGGCAACAACGGATCAAGGCGGGCGATCATTTGCTCTCGTTCGTCCTGGTCAGGCTTGCCAAGGCGGATGCATGTCAGCGCGTAGGCTCGCAATAGCCCGAGCAACTGGCTTTTCGATAGCGACGCGGGATCCAGTTGCAACAAGCTGGCGAGGAGTGGCGCCCGATGCTCTGGCTTGCCGACGCGCGCTAACGCCACCGCGGCCGTGATGCGTGCTTGCGGGGACGACTCGCTAAAAACTCGCTCGGCCCACACTTCGGTCGGTTGTGATTCGATCGCAACGCGGGCCGCTGCGCAGGAAGCGATCGTCGCTACTCAGGTGTGGCCAAGCGGTCTGGATCGCGGCCTTTGCTTCGTCGCCCGAGAGTCGTTTGCCGTGGAATGCTTCGAGTTGCTTCTTCGCTTCACGAGCCTGACGGACGTCGGCTGGCAACGGCTGGGTCGAGACCAGTTCGGTCGATTCGTCGCCTTCGTAGCGAACACGATACAGAGCGGACTGGGTTCCCCGCCCGCCGATCGTGAAATACAACGCGCCGTCCTTGCCCACGATCGCATCGGTCACCGGCAGCGGCGAGCCGGTCACGAACGGCTCACTTTGTCCGCGGTAACCGGCGCCCTGTGGTTGCAGGTGAATCGCGTAGATCGTGCCGAATGTCCAATCCAAGCCAAAGATCGCATCCTGGTACCTGGCTGGGAATTTCGCGCCGATCCCGGCGGCGACACCGGTTGGTGAGCCGGGGCCGATCTCCACGATTGGGGGCAGGCTGTCTTCGTAATAGGTCGGAAACTTGCCCGTGCCGCTGCGCCAACCATAGTCGCCGCCGCTGACCACCTCGCAGATCCGAGTGGGTCGATACCAAGGTGAGCCCAAATCCCATTCCATGTCCGCGTCGTAGGTAAACAGGTCACCGTATCGATTCAGCGCGATGTCGTATTCATTTCGGAATCCAATGCACAGCAATTCCTGCTGCAAGTGTCTTGGGATCGAGTCGGGTAACCCATCCGCCAGGTGCAAGGATGCCGCGAGCATGGCCATTGGCGTCCCACATCCGAGGCAGCAATTGATCTTCGTCCCACGTGATCACACGTGAGGACGCGAGCTCGGCAAGCGGAGCATGGTTGCCGCCATCCATGTAAATGCCAGTCCCGTCTTCAGTCAGAATCACAGCGTGGTTGCCGTGTTCGCCACCACCGCGTTGACTGGGAATCTCTTCCGCGGTGTCGAGTTTGCCGTCTCCGTTGGTGTCTCGGATGCGAAACAGGTTTCCACCATTCTTGTGGAACCAGAGTGAATCGAAGGCCCATAGCAATCCTTGCGCGCCGCTGAGTCGTTGTGAACTACCGGGGCTTTGGACGTCGATCGGCTCGATCTCCGCTTTGGGGCCTTCATCGGTTTCCACAATGCGAATGAAACAGGCTCCCTTGTCGCCCTGGTCGCAAGCGATCAAGCGACCATCGGGCATGGTGGTCAGCGAAACCCAGGATCCATGCTCACCGGCATCGACCGCATGAACCAGGTCCACCACAAAGCCGTTGGGTACGTTGATATCTTCAGGCGATGTCACGCTACCTGGCGCCGGCCCTGAGTTGTCCCCCGGAATTCCCCACGGACTCGCGCCAGTCGATTGAGTTGTTTCAGCTTTCCGGTCCATTGGCCGCCGTCGAGTTCTCCGGCGACCCAATTCTCCGCCGGCTGCTCACGAGACATCTTCCAGGAAGTATCCGACATCACCGTGGTTTGTTTGCCATCACCATGATCCACCGACCAGCTTGAAGACAAATGCGGCGACCCCGCCTTCGTTCTGAGCGCGAACGGCAATGGTGTTATTCCCTACGACCAGTTGTTCGGTTACCTCATTTGTGATCGGCTGCGGCCAATCTGGGCTGGTGCCAGCTTCCTTGCCGTTGATCCACAGCGTCATCTTGTTGTCGCAAGTGGTGTACAGCTTGGCTGACTTGATCGGAGATGCCAGCGAGAAGTCTTTACGCAGGTAGATCGTCTGCTGATTGAAGGACTGCCGTCCGCATCCCACACCCATCGTGGTATCGGCGGTCCCGTGACCCAGGCCAGGCTCTTCTTCGCCTGGGCGTCGACGGGAGAAGCACAGATGCATTGTTGCGACCATAGGGCGTACGCAGATCGCTCGAGCAAGGCTTGCAACCATCATTCGATTCAATTTCATTGTTTGGATTCTTCAGTTCAGAAGATGGTGGGATGTCAGGCTGGAAAGCCCGACGTACGTTAGCCTTTCCAGGCTGACAAGTGAAAGGGTTGGCGGGAAGTCAGGCTGGAAAGCCCGACGTACGTTTTACCTCGAAAGGATAGTCGAGTCAGCCACCGGTTGGTGGCGCGATGCCGAGCCGACTCGTTGGCAATTGTTCCTGACCCGTTCCCTCTTGGTCGCCTGCCAGCATGCGAACATCCAGCGGGCCTTGCTGGTCGTCGTGCTTCCAGAAGCTGTGGCGAACCGGCAGTGAAAACTGGACGCCGTTTTCGTCGAACGCGCGAAAGATCTCCAGGTTCACCTTCTTCGCTCATCGCATAGTATTTCCACAGGTCGGGTGGCGAGTACCAGTAGATCACTCGGATGTTGAACGAATCGGGATTGAACTCGTTGAAGTAGACGCGTGGAGGATACTCTGGATCCATCCCTTCGTGGTTCTCCAAGCACTTTGCGTATGGCGGTGATCGCCTTCTCGACCTTGTCTCGGGACGTATCAATCGGGATATGCAGATCGGTCATTCGATTGATGTGCTTTCGCCTGCCAATGTTCTCGATCTCGGCGTCCGCCATCTGGTCGTTCGGAATCGAGATCAGGTGGCCGGTTTGAAACTCGCGGATCTTCGTGGACCTCAGTCCGACCTCTTCCACGAATCCGTCCTGGCCCTTGGCGATGATGCGGTCGCCCACGCGGAACGGTCGGTCCAGCAGAATGGTCACGGTGCCGAAGAGCCCTCGGATCATCCCTTGGGCCGAAAAGGCGATCGCCAGGCCGCCGATCCCAGCACTGGCAAGCAGTGTCGTGATCGGAAAGCCCAGATACCGGCCTCCTTCCAAGAACACGATCGTGGCGGCCACGATCGCCAGCAATCGAAAGAGGATGCGTATCAGAGTCCGGTCTACCTCACGAGACCGCGTCTTGGGAAACGCGACCACCGAATCGGCCAAGCGGCTGCCAAGACCCAAGATCACAACGATCAACGCAATCAGAAAAATGACGTTGGCGATAAACTCGGTGACATACAGCGAGGTTCCGCGAAGCGTTAGGTATTGCCAGGCGACGTGCTTGAACACCAACGGCACCAGCATGGCGACGATCGGAAACAGCAGGCTTCCCCAGTAGCGAACCAAACTCCTTGTCGCGAATCGCTTCGTCGCGAATCCCTCCAATTCGATAGGCGAGCAACATCAGGGCAATCGAGGCGGTCGCGCCTAGCAGGAGGCCGAGCCACTGCCAGATGGCCAAACCGAATGGTCGCGTGCGAAACACTTCTGGCAAGGAGTCGACCCAAACCGCGACGCTTGGGTCCCCAGGCGTTGACATGTACCAATCGTGCAAGCCCGCTGACACCGCGGGCCCTCCACTGCGATAGGGCTGTTTCTTGACTTCCTCGTACAGCTCAACCGCTTTTTCAACGGTCCCAGAAGAAAACTGATATTCACCACGCTGTGGTCCCTCGGTGATGCGTGCAATGGTGAGCTTTGTGTTGGGGATTTGCCAGGCTGCGAGTGGTTCACCACCTTCGGTCGACTTCACGTCTTCGGGACCTGGGATCTGTTCGGCAGTGGGAAGTACTGCGACACGATCAAGAATTTCCTTCAGGCAAACGGCAGCCTCGGTCGCATAGTAGTCTCGGGAATACTCTGGAAGCGAAGAGAGATCCAGGCAGCGGAGAATCGCAGTTGACCAAGGGAAGGTTGGTCGGGATCATTTCGATCGACGTACTTCTTGGACCGAAGGATGTCGTTGATTTCATTGGTCTTCGACAGAAACAGCGTGAAGGTTCCACGCGGACTCGTTGTGTCGGCCGTCAGCGTCGGTTGGCGTTTGGTCAACGCGACATATCGATCATGAAAACCCGGAGAAACTTCCGGGCCATCGGTCCGGTAGGGCAACTGTTTCGCCACCCCATACATTTTGGCAGCCTGACGCACGGTATCGGAAGTGAACAAGATACGATCCCTCGTCCGGCCCTTGCAGGACTTTCGTGAGGGTGATGCGGGTTCCCGGAATGCGCCATCGAACAACCGCTTCTTCGTCGGTTGCAGTGCCGCCTGGAATCTGATCGGCGGCGGGTAGCTCGATGCGGTCGAGCACCTCCTTCAAATAGACACCCGACTCGACACCGACCGTATCTCGCAACTCGCTCGAGCAGGTCATTTAAATCAAGGCAGTCCTTCATTCGTTCGGCAGCCGGCAGCACACGATCGCGAAAGTTTTCGGCTGTTTGATCCGTTTCGGCTAGCGTATAGAGTTCGTTGCTGGCATCGAGAAAGCTGTTCAGGGTCGCCTGAAAACTTGACGTATCGGCTGGCTGCAGCGGAGGTCGTGTCGAGACTTCCTGGGCGAGAGAGGTTTCGACGGCGAGGAAAGCTGCAAGTGAGAACAACCAACCAAGTACAAGTCCCCGTCTGTTATTGTGCATCACTAGGTTGATCCGATCGGTCCAAATTTTCTGTTTGCGTGCCGCTGAGTGGTTAGATTCGCGTTTGCTTCTCGCTCCATTCTAGCTCGGCTAACGCCACCGTATCGAGATTGCTTCTTTGGACAGGAGGATTGTGACTCGATTTATCTTGTTGTCAGCAGCGGACCGCGACCCATCGAAAATGCCTTTCTGTACGAGCACGCCGGCCGCGAGTGTGTCCCTGTTTTCACCAGTTCAGCGGTTGGCGTCACTCAAATTCACTGGGGCAGCTCGTGACACTCTGCTGGAGCGAGCATCCTGTGCCGTTCATTCGTATCGCACTTCCGGCATTGGCGCGACGGCGTTGCCCGGCGGGCGAATCCTCCCGAGCGGCCTGTATCTATTCGTGTCGCAACGCGTCGATTGGGTTCATGTAGGCGGCACGCCTTGCCGGGTAAACGCCGAAGACGAGCCCGACGCCCAGCGAAATGACCAGCGACAAGATCACCGACCAGGGCGCGATTCGCGGCTCCAGGTTGTAGATGATCGGCGGCAGCAGATCTGGATTGAATGCCGTGACCGTCGCGCGCACGGCGCGAAAGAGCGGACCGCACATCAATCCGAATCCGACTCCCAGCAATCCGCCGCTGCCGGTCAGCACCAAGGTTTCGGTCAAGAACTGGTAGATGATGTCCCGGCGTTTGGCGCCCAGCGCTCGACGAATTCCGATTTCGCGAGTGCGCTCGGTGACCGTCGCCAGCATGATGTTCATGATCCCGATCCCGCCGACCAGCAGCGAGATCCCGGCGATCACGACGAGCAACACGTTGAACATGGCACGCGTTCGCTCGGCTTGACGCAGCAGTTCCTTGGGGACCACGACGGCGTAGTCTTCCTTGTCGTGATACCGCTTCAAGAGATTCTCGACGATCGCGGCAGTTTCATCGACCTCCTCAAGGGAATCGACGGTCAACGTGATCTGGGTCAGCTCGACAATCTCGCCGGTGAAATCAAAACCACGGCCTTCTCCGACGCGGACCATGATCTGGTCGCCGACGCGGTGACGAAAGGTCTCCAGCGGAATGTAGGCGTCGTAAGCATAGTCGCGCGCGGCCAGGCTTCCGCCGATGGCCGCCGATGCTGCACGCGGTTTGGTTTGACCAATCACGGTGTAGACATCGCTCTCGACACCGACCTTCTGGCCAATTGGGTTTTCAAACGGAAACAGCCGCTTGGCGGTTTGGTCGGCCAGGACGATCACGTTTTCGCGACCATCTTGCTCGGTGATCCAACGTCCTCGAGCAATCTCCAGCCGGTTCAGTTCCAGATAGTCGATGCTGCTGCCGACCAGATTGACGTCGGCGGTCCGACCGTTGACCAGAAACTCGCGAGGGACCTCCCGAATCGGGACGGCTCGCGTGATCGCGGGAATGTTGGAGAGCATGCGACGGTAGTCGGCACGCAACAGGCCGTACGTCTTGACCCGATCCGATTTGCCTTCGGCCGACTGGGGTTCGATGCTGCGGACAATGATGTTGGTGGCGCCCAGCTCCATGATCTGTTGTTGGGCGTTGTAGCTGACACCTTCTCCCATGGCCACCAACCAGATCACGGTCGTGGTCCCAATGAAGATGCCGAGCGCCGCCAGCGCCGAGCGCATCTTCTGCAACAACAGGCTCTTGAGCCCGAGCCGGAAGGTTTGGAGCATTGCGCCGCTCATTTGGCTCCCGCGGCTTGGAGAGCGGCGTCGATTTCGCTGGCTGAGACTCTGCCGTCGCCATTGCTGTCGACTTGCGAGAAGCTGTCACGATCTTTTTCGTCGAACTCGTCGATGCTCAGCGCACCGTCGCCATCCTTGTCACCGGCGGCGAGAATCTTTGCACCGGCGCTCTGTTTCGAAGCTGGCTTCGCTGCAGCGTCCTTGGCCGGTGAGCCCATCTCATCTGCGCCGCCGGACAATGGATCGCCCGACGCCGCATCGACACCCGCCATGTCAGGCTCGGCTGATTCCTTGATCGGCCTCATCGCTTCCATCTGGGCTTCGTCCAGGTAAGCCGATGGGTTGAGCACGACTTCATCGCCCTCTGCTATTCCGGTGTTGACAATCAAGAACTCATCATTCGTATCCCCGACCTCGATCACGCGCTTTTCAATTTTCTGGGCTGTCTTGACCCAGCATAGGTAGCCATCGGGCGACTGAATGATGGCAGCGACAGGAATCTTCAACACGTCTCGGTGTTCTGCAAGCACGATGTCGACAATCGCGCTCATTCCGGGCTTCAGCCCCGGTTGTGGTTCCAACCGAATGATGGTGTCGTATTTGACCATGTTGCCCGTCCACCAACCGGCAGGTCGGGTCACTTCGGCGATCTCGTCGACCTCACCGGACAGGGTGCTGTCTTGGAGTTCGACTTTGGCACGCATCCCCAGACGAAGTCGGCCGACCTTGGATTCGTGCACGCCGACCTTGACTTGCATCTTGGTCAAATCGGGAATCATTAGCAGCGTTTGTTGTTCGCGAACGACCGCGCCCTCTTCGATATCGGGGGTCTCTTTCCATTCCGCGGCCGAGGGAAAGATCACCATCCCCTCGGACTTGGCGCAGGATCACGCAGTTTTCCAGTTGCTCTTTGTCACGATTGAGTCGATCTCGCTCCAGCTTCAGCGATGCATCCTCTGCGGCCAAACGAGCTTTGGCCGCCGCAAGCGTGCTTTGAAAGGCCCTGCAGGGTCTTCTTCTTCTTGTAGATGTCCAGCGTTTCAAGCTGCTTCTTCTTCAGCTCCAGGTCCTTGCGAGCCGAGTCGACGGCAAACTTCTCACCTTCCAACTGCAGCGTTCGAAACATGCCTTTGGATGCCATGCGAGTTGCCGATTCGTACGAGAGTTGGGCCCTGTTGACGAGCTCTTCCGCATCAAAAATCTGTTTCTCGATGGTGTTGCGTTCTTCCAGGTAGGTCCCGTTGACATACTCCTCGATGTTGGTCTCCGCGACATCGACTTCGCTTTGCGCAATGATCTGATTGGCGACGGCTCGCTCGTAATTGATTTGCTGTTGCGTGATGTTGTCTTCAATGAGCGAGGTATCGAGCCGAACCAGTTCATCACCTGGTTTGACGAACGTACCGGTCTCGATGACCCACAGAACGGTGCTCCCTCCCTTGACCATGCATTTGATTTCCTCGTTGTTGGAACTCTCCAGCATGCCGTTTTCGGTGACCGTCACCACCAGGTCACCTTTCCGCACGGTCTGCGTCATGACCGACGCGTTCTCATCACCAGACATCGAGGAAGAAATGAAAGGCAGGGCTCCGGCTGCGACGGCAATCAGCCCGGCGGCGAGCATGGCTAGCTTGATCCACATGATCGAATGTCTCTGCGTTTTAAATGGATCCTTGATCGTACCGTAGCTCAGTCTCTCCGAGACTGACACAGCAGAGAGCTGCGTGTTTGGTGAGTCTCGGAGAGAGACTCGCCTACGGTAATATGGCGGCGTGGCAGGAATATGGCGGCGCGGCGGGCAGCCGACCGAGCGGCTGATGGATACGGAAAGTGGTCCCCGGGGCGACTTCATCATGGCCTGCCCTCCCCCTACTATGGCAGGTGTGGAACCGATTTACGAATCAGAATCCGGTAACGTTTTGTAACCTGGTCCCGTTCGCTGAGACTCTGGGCAAAACCGAACGACAAACACCCCTCCCCTGGGCTGCACCGCCTAAGATGAATGCTCTGGGCAGCATCAGCATTGATTTTTGGGGGTTGATGGCGAAAAGGGGTCAGACTCCGAAAACCGGGACGGCCCAAAGGGTGCTTCGCATTTTTAGTGTCTGACCCCTTTTCGCCGACGCGTCTCGTCGCGATTTGTTTGAGCCTCTGTCACAATGGAGTCCCCACCCCGAAAGGAGATCCGATGTTCCGAGTTCTGTCGCTTGCCTTGATCGTCTTGCTGCCGACGTCACCAAATCTGCATGGCGAGGATCCGGTTTTCTCCGGCCCGCAGGTTGGAGAGCAGCTGCCTTCGTTTCCGATGCTGGGCTTTTTTGCTGAGCAGGAAGGCAAGCCGATTGACCTGCTCAAAGAGGCAGACGGCGGACCGATCATGATCGTCTTCTTTCACGAGTTGACCCGTCCCGGTTTCGGTTTGATGCGTGCGGTCACCAACTTCGCCGGTGAACGCACGGCGCAGGGGTTGAAGGTCGGTGTGGTGTTCCTAACCGATGACGCGACCGAGACGACCAAATGGGCAGGGAATGTTCAACGCATGTTTTCGGACAAGGTGACCTACGGCGTTTCGCCTGACGGCAAGGAGGGGCCGGGTGCCTACGGTCTGAATCGAAATGTCACGCTTACGATTCTGGTAGGAAACGAGGGCAAGGTCACGGCGAACTTCGCGCTCGTGCAGCCGCAACTAAGTGCGGATGGACCAGCCATCTTGAACGCGATCGCTGCGGTTACCGGTGGAGGCGAGATTCCCTCGGTCGATGAACTCGATAGTCGCTACGCTGCGCGGATGAACATGCAGCGCGGTGACGCCGGCCGCGAAATGGCGCAGCAGGGCGGTCGTGGTCAGTCCGATCCGCGATTGGGTTCGATGTTGCGTGCAGTGATCAACAAACAGGCCAGTGATGAAGCGGTGAAAGAGGCTGCGGCGAAGGTCGAGGCCTACATCGCCGAGAACCAGTCGGCACGCATGGAGTTAAAGCGGATCGTCAACACGGTCGTCAACTCCGGAAAGATTGAGAACTACGGGACGGCGACCGCGCAGCAGATTCTGAGAAAGTGGCTCGACCAATTGGCTGACGAAAAAGACGAGTCCGGTGCGAACGATGGCGGCCAAGAATCGACTCCCCCTTCGTCACCTGATGACGACAAAGACGAGGTGTAGGCCGTGCGAGCTTTGGCATTGCTGCTGGCCGTCATCTCGACGACCCAGGCATCGGCAATCGATTTTCAAAACGACATCATCCCGGTGTTGACCAAGGCGGGATGCAACACCGGCGCCTGTCACGGCGCAGCAGTCGGGCGTGGTGGGTTCCGACTCTCGCTTTATGGTGGCGATGCAAGATCGGACTATCGTTCGATTGTGCGCGAGTTAGAGGGGCGCCGCATCAACCCCGCCGATCCCGAACAAAGCCTGCTGGTGTTGAAGCCGACCGAAACGATCGAGCATGGTGGCGGTCAGCGACTCGATTCCAACGGCGAGGGGGCACAGCGTCTGGTGGACTGGATCGAGCAGGGAGCGGGTTGGAATTCCATTGAGGGCGGTGAGGATCTGGCATCGAGTCAATTCGTTCGGCTTACCGTTTCGCCGCAGCGGATCATTGTCTCCTCCGACGATCGAGCGGTTCGCTTCCAGGCGGCGGCACATTTTTCGGATGGCTCCAAACGTGACGTCACCAAGTGGACGGTGTTCTCGCCGGAGGACCCGTCGGCGGTCGCGATCGACGAGGCGACCGGAGAGGCGACGATTGCCCGACGGGGGCGGCACATCGTGGTCGCTCGTTACTTGAGCGAAGTCGTCCCCATCGAAATCATCCTGCCGCTTGCCGATGAATCGATCGTAACTGTTCAGCAAACGACCGATGGATTGATCGATCGTCACATCGCGCAGTTGCTCAACACGCTGCGGATTCCCCCATCTCCGGTAGCCGACGATGCCACATTTCTGCGCCGAGTGACGCTCGACTTGACCGGTCGGCTCCCCAGCCTGGAAGCAACCCAGGCTTTTGCATCGGGCGAGGCTCCGAATCGTCGTCAGCGATTGATCGATCAACTGCTGGAGTCCGACGAATTCAATGAGTACTGGACGTTGCAACTGGCCAACTTGTTGCGGGTTCATGCTCAGCCGCAGGATGATCAGGGGGCGAATGCCTATCATCGCTGGCTGCGTCAGCAACTCGCTGAGCACGTCGGTTATGACCGGTTGGCGAGAGACGTTCTGACGGCGCTCGGGGATAGTCACGAGTTCGGACCGGCGAATTTCTATCGGACCGTCGCCGGCCCGCGCGAGCAAGCTGAACTGACCAGTGAAGTCTTCATGGGCAATCGGCTGCGCTGTGCCAATTGCCACAACCATCCGCTGGACCGCTGGACTCAGGATGACTATCACGGTTTGGCCGCCATCTTTGCCGGTGTGCGTTCGGGCAAGGTCGTGTCGCTGGATGCAAGCGGTGTCGTGATTCATCCCAAGACTGGTGAGAACGCCGCTCCGAGGATCCCCGGCGAACGGTTTCTTGACCCGTTGGGCGATTCTCCCGAGGACGCAAGAGTGACGTTCGCAGATTGGCTGACCGATCGCGACAATCCGTACTTTGCCAAAGCGATTGTCAACCGCTTGTGGAAGGCGATGATGGGACGCGGCTTGGTGGAGCCGGCTGACGACCTGCGGGCGACCAACCCGGCGACGCATCCCGCACTCCTCGATGAGCTTGCCGATGATTTTGTTGACCACGATTATGACCTGCGACACACGCTTCGCTTGATCGCTCAGAGTGACGCATATGCTCGCAGCCCCGACGCGATCGAGGGCAACGAAAACGATACCCGATTCTGCTCCCACTTCCTGCGCAAGCCGATGCAGCCGGAAGTTCTTGCCGACGCGATCTCCGATGTGTTGGAATTGCCGGAATCCTACGGAGAGCAGCCGCCGGGCACTCGCGCTGTCTCGCTCGTGGATCCAAAGACGGAATCGCGTTCGCTTGATATTCTCGGCCGTTGCAACCGTGAGGAGACGTGCGAGACTTCGGAGAGCTCATCCGGTGGTGGGCTACCACTGAAACTTCACTTGTTCAACGGTGAGCTTTTGAATCGTCGCCTCGGAGCCCCCGACAGTCGGCTGGCAAGGCTGCTCGAGGTTGAAAAAACTCCGATGCAGATCGTCGACGAGTTTTACATGGTGGCGCTGCAGCGACATCCTCGAGAAGCGGAGCTTGCTTTTTGGAAATCGCAGTTGGGTGACGCTCGACCGGGTGATCCGGTCGAGCAAACCGAAGTGTTGGAAGACTTTGTTTGGAGCTTGTTGACCTGCAACGAGTTCATCACGAATCATTGACCCCAGACTGAGAGGATTGGTTCATGTCACACGACAGCTCACGTTGTGACGGCTTCCTGCGCCGAGACTTGATGCGTGTGGGTGGGCTGACGGCTCTGGGATTGGGGCTGGGTGATTTTCTTCGCATGCAGCGAGTTGCCGCGGCCGAATCTCATGCAACGCCCACAGCGAAGGCGAAGGCGTGCATCCTGATTTGGCTCGATGGTGGTCCGAGTCATTTGGAAACGTTTGATCCCAAGCCGGATGCGCCGTCCGAGGTGCGTGGTCCGATGTCGACGATTGCGACCTCACTGCCTGGTGTGCGCATCAACGAGTGCCTTCCACAAACGGCCGCGATGCTCGATCGCGTGGCGATCATCCGCTCGATGACCTCGCCGCTGGGTGAGCATAACTTCGGAACGCATTACCTGATGACCGGTTACAAGCCGACTCCGGTGCTGGAGTATCCGACCTACGGTGCCGTGCTGTCGCATGTTCGCCGGAGTCAAGGTGTGCTGCCTCCGTACGTCGCGGTCCCCTCGTTTGCAGTGGGTGGATCGAAGTTCTCGGGCGGTGGCTACCTACCGGCGCGGAATCAACCGTTTTCAGTTGGGGGCGATCCGAGTAAGAAAGATTTCCAGGTTCGAGATCTCGATTTCTATCAAGGTCTCGACCTGACGCGACTGGATCGCCGTCGCGAGTTCGTCGCCGCGCTGGATGGCTTCAGCCGCCAGCAAGACAAGTCTCCACTTCCGACCACCGATCCCGATCTGCAGCGAGCTTACGATTTGATTGCTTCGGAAGAGGCAAAGCGGGCGTTTGCATTGGCCGACGAGCCGCAGGCGGTGCGACAGCGATACGGATTCAAGTCGATTGGGCAATGTTGCCTGATGGCGCGACGGTTGGTGGAACGCGGGGTTCCCTTCGTGACGGTGAACGACCGCGGCTGGGACACGCACGAGAGTCTGTACACGCGTCTGAAAGAAGGCTACACCGGGGCCGCAACGCCAGTTGGATTGGTGCCATCGCTCGATCAAGCGTTCTCGGCGTTGGTTGGCGATTTGGATCAGCGCGGCATGTTGGAGGAAACGCTGGTTGTGGTGATGGGCGAGTTTGGTCGCACGCCCAAACTGAATACGGCCGGCGGCCGTGATCATTGGCCCCGTGTCTTCAGCGTTGCCATGGCTGGCGGCGGCATCCGGGGCGGTCAGGTCGTCGGCAGCAGCGACTCGGTGGGGGAAGGCCCCAAGGACCGACCGGTCACTCCATCGGACCTGGCAGCTACGATTTACACGCTGCTCGGAATCGATCCCAAATTGGAGCTTCACACGGCCGACGGGCGGCCCGTTCGCGTTGCCCCGTTCGAAGCCGAAGTGATTCGCGAACTGGTGTAATCAAGTAGCAAGTAGGGTGGGTCCAGCAAGTAGGGTGGGTCCAGCCGGCGTTGACGAGGACCGTTCTGTTTTGCGAGTTGGGAAGGCGATCGAGAGTCGGTTAAGTTGTCGAGGGAATCGCCGGCGCCGACCCACCAATCGCGGATCGATGGTTCGCGTCGATCGATGGGTTGCGGATCGATGGGTTGCGGATCGATGGGTTGCGGATCGATGGGTTGCGGATCGATGGGTTGCGGATCGATGGGTTGCGGATCGATGGGTTGCGGATCGTGGGTGCGGATCGATGGGTTGCGGATCGGTCCGCCGAGGGTTCGGCAGGATCGATGGGTTGCGGATCGATGGGTCGGCGCCGGTGAGTTTCCCACGCACGGCGATCGTTCGGGTTGGAAACGTATCCGCTGGCGCTTTACGCGTATTTCAGTTCGCCGGCTTGACCCATCCTACGGTTAGAACTGGCTGCCGGGTGTTCGCCACATCAGACTCGGGTCACCACTGTTGTTGGGAGTGATCGGTTCGGTCGACGGACCGAACGACTGAGTCCCCGCCGACTGAACCGTAGGCTGGTTCATCGGAATGGCGTTATTCGTTGGTGGCAGTGGTGTCAGCCGGCTGGCAATCTCGGCACTCGGATTCGTTGGATACGGTGACGAGACGTTTTGCATGTTGGTGTTGGGATAAGCCGAAGCCGGATACGTCGGCGGCGGACTGTTCGGCGCTTGATAGGTCGGCGCTGGATAGGTCGGCGCTGGAGAGGTCGGCGCTGGAGAGGTCGCAGTTGGGTAAGTCGGTGTCGGATAGCTCGGTGTCGGATAGCTCGGCGCCTGAACCGATGGATTGGGTTGCCCACCCCAACCACCGGGCGGTGTCTGCGGTGGGGGAACCGAAATGTTCATGCTTGAATTTTCGGGCCGATAACCCGGTGGCGGTGGTGCGCCGGTCAAATCGATCACTTGCATGCCGCCGGCACGCGGATCATTCGCCGATTCCACGCCGAACGTGGAAACAGGGGCGACACCTGAACTAGCGAAGCCAGAGTTGTTGGGAGCGACTGTCGCCACGGAGGGGTTGCTCGAGGTCCATCCGCCCGGTTGCACGCCCGACCCGACCGCATTGTTGCTCTGGACCGGGTAGGGGCCGTTGGGCATGGGGCTGATTTGGCCCGGAGCCACGGCCCCGGCTGGAACCGGCGTCCCCATGTAACTGTTCGGCGATGAATACGAACCGGTTGGCGGCGGCGACACTTTCGTCTGGCCTCCAAACGGATTGAGCGTCGGTGCCTGCCCCGCGCCAACGGGGGAAAGCGATGGAGCACCGGTGGTAGCCGAGGTCTGATGGCAACCGCTCAAAAGCAGCGTAATCACGGTGATCAGTGATGTGATTGGATAATGCTTTCGCATGTCCGGCACCTGACGAGGTTTGATCAGACACGACTGCCTCGGATGGGTGCGAGGAAGGTTGGCCTGATGCGGCGGATAAATGTCAGTCGAGCTTTAGCAAAAACTGGGAAATTCTCGAAAGACCAGAAAGCCAGGCCGGCACAGTTTATTGCTAGCACATTGGAATAGGGCGGCCTGTAGGGGTTTGCGCGAATGATTTGGCTGTAGTGGCTGTGTCGAATCCGTCGATGATTCGATTTGAGCGGGTGAGCGTACATGGAGATCCGCTAGAAGACCGTAAATTCTCCCAAGACCCAACAAGGTGGTCGCACATGCGCCGCTTCTTCAAGCTGAAACTGATTCCGATCGCAGCACTTCTTGCTTGCGGCATCGTTCATGCTCAAGAAAAGAGCGGACCGAGCCTACGGAAGCTATCGGTGCCGGCAGCTCAGGCCAAGACGATTGCCACGGCCTTGAGCATGCAGTACCGCGACGTGCCCGAGATACAGATTGCGTCGGATACCAAGAACCAGCAACTGTTGGTGATGGCGCCTGAAGAGGCCCAGCAAACGATTGCCCAGGAAGTGTCGGCGATGCTGGCATCGCATCAGCAGGCTGCTGAGAAGAATCGCGCGCCGCTGACGCATGGGCTGACCTACATCACCTGGCGAGAATTCGAGGACGACTTGCAGCGTCTCGCTGGTGGTCCACTGCCGATCACAACCAGTCGCAATGGCGAGCGCGCGGCATTTCAGCTGACCGCGACCCCGATGCAGGGGACGACGGTCGAGGTTGACCGCCGCAACAACACGGTCACGGTGATTGCGCCGCGTCCAGCCACCAGTGGCTGGGAGAAGCTGATTTCCACGCTGGACCAGGTCCCGGGTGGTAGCGACGAAGTGATGGAACTGTTCCGACTACAAAATGCCGAGCCCGCACCGATCCAGCGCGCTTTGCGATTACTGAAGGAACTGGAGAACAAGGCTGGGGGCGAAGTCGCCGCGAGACCGGTTGGCGTCAATTCGCCGTTTCGAAACGCTGTCTTTCAACAGCCTCAGGGCGATGCCGGCGCTCAGGTGATCCCACCGACTCCCGACATGCCTCTCGATGGTGCCGAGGGCGATGAAGGGGGCGCCGGAGTGATCGGCGACACGCAAATCCAGTTTGTTCCCGAGTTAGGAACGATCATCATTCGCGGTGCCAAGCGTGACGTTGAACGGGTGATGGAGGTGATCAAGCAGATCGAAGAGCAGAGCGAGATCACCAAGCCGGACGTCGAAGTGGTCGAGCTCAAGCACGCCGATTCCAACGCCGTCGCGACCCTGCTCGAACAACTCTACGAAGACGTTCTGTCGGCTCGCCAAGGTGAGGTCAGCATCACGTCGCTTGATTCACCCAATGCCTTGCTGCTGATCGGTCGTACCGAAGCGATCAACGGTTTGCGTGAGCTGATTGAAAAGATCGACCAGCCGGTTGCCGAATCGAGCCGACTGCGTGTGTTCCGCTTGCGAAACGCTTCGGCGGTCGACGCGGAAACGACCCTTCGAGACTTCTTCACCGACCGACCGGGAACGGGCGACGATCTGCGACCGGCCGTGGGGCCCCGGGTCCGCGTGCTGGCCGACTATCGCACCAACTCGTTGATCGTCAGTGCCGCGCCACGTGACATGATCGAAGTGACACGGCTGATCAACGATCTCGATGTGGAGCAGATCACGACTCAGGCCCAGATCAAGATCTTTCCGCTGAATCATGCCGTTGCCGAAGACTTGGCTCCGGTTCTCCAGGAAGCCATCAATGGTGAAGGGGAAGGGGCAACCAACGACAACATCACGAATCCCTCGACGACACTTTCGATCGTCTCGGTCGACGCGGACAGCAACCAGGTCATCGATTCCGGCATCCTCGCCGGTGCGGTGGTCACCGCTGACGCAGGTGCCAACGCGATTGTGGTTCGGGCACCGGCCACGAGTATGCCGCTGATTGGTGAGTTGATTCGCCAATTGGACAAGGCTCCCGGGATCGATTCGCTCGTCAAGGTCTTCACGATCGAGAATGGCGACGCGACTCAGTTGACCACGGCCCTGCAAGCACTCTTTGGTGAGGATGCCGGTACACAGGGAACCAGCGTCGGGGCCGCCAATCTGCCTTCGTCCACGGCCGCCGCCGAAAGCTCGCTTGTGCCACTTCGATTCAGTACCGATGTACGCACCAACAGCATCGTGGCCAGCGGTGGTGCCGACGATTTGGATGTGGTGGAGAGTATCTTGTTGCGTCTTGATAGCTCCGGCTTTGCCGAGCGGATCACGGAAGTAATCTGGCTCCGCCATCAGGCGGCACCGGACGTTGCGACCGCGATTCAAACGTACGTGCAACAGCGTACCCAGACGGTCAATCAGATTCGACAATTCCAGCAAGGGCTGGGAGCGTTCGACCTTCCCGATCGTGACCTGATCGTGGTCGCCGAACCGGTCAGCAATAGCATCCTGCTGAGCGTCTCACCCCGAATGTACGAAGACGTGCGACGGATGATCGATCAACTGGACCGTCGTCCGCCGATGGTGCTGATCAAGGTCATGCTCGCCGAAGTTCTATTGGAGGACCAGTTTGAAATTGGTGGTGAAGTCGGTTTGCAGGACTCGCTGCTGTATGACCGTGGCATTGCGGCCGGTGCCTTTCCAGGTGCGACGCAACCAAGCGATCCCGGTTTCAACTTCAACGGCAATGGACTTCAGCAATTTGACCCCACCACTGGGCTTCCACTCGGGAACTCCTTTGGGCAAGGGAACCTGGCACCCCGCGGTGTCTCCAGCTTCGGTGTCGGCCAGATCAACAGCAATCTCGGTTACGGGGGTTTCGTGCTGAGTGCCGCTAGCGATTCGATCAGCTTGCTATTGAGAACGCTTCAGGATGCGAATCGAGTGCAGATTCTGAGCCGGCCGCAGATCATGACCATGGACAATACCGAGGGCTTCGTGCAGGTCGGCCGTTTGATCGCACGTGTCACCGATGTGATCAACAACGGTGTGGCCGGAACGCAGGTTGTCACCGAAGACGTCGAAGTCGGTTTAATCATGAACGTGCGTCCTCGCGTGGGATCCGATGGCCTGATCGTCATGGACGTCGATGCGACTCGATCGGACCGTGACGACAACAATGGAACTTTTGTCCCGACAGGAATTGGCGGGCAAACGGTCTTCATCAACGACATTCTGCGAACCACAGCCCAGAGCGTGGTCGCGGCCTACAGTGGCCAGACGGTCATCTTCGGTGGATTGATTCAAAAGTCTCGGGTGAATACCAGTCGCAGAGTCCCCTTCATCGCGGACATCCCGATCCTTGGGTACTTCTTCAGGTACGATCAAGAACTGGAGGAACGTAGAGAGTTGCTCGTCTTCCTGACCCCGATGCTGGTCACCGGCGAAGAAGACTTGGATTACGTCAAGCAAGTCGAGTCGAGCCGCATGAGCTGGTGCCTGGCCGACGTGGTCGAAGCCCACGGTGATGTCGGCATGAGCGGAGGCTATGGTTTGTGGGGACCGGCGATCGGTGCCACGATCTATCCCGACTTGCAGCCGACGGTGGAGGATATTCGAAAGACGCCAGTTCCCGAGGCTCCGGTCTTCAAGCCTGGCACGTTTCCACCGCGTACGGTGGACGCCTATGGCAATCCGCTGCCCCCGCGAGTTCCCTATCCAGGGCAACTGCAGTTCCCGTCCGAGGACGGCATCCTGTACGAAAACGAAATGCTGCCGTCCGACGGTTCGGTACCGGTGAGCCCGATGCAGGTGAACCCTGTCCCCGCGCCGCCTGTCCCCGCGCCGCCGCAGCCCTACCTGCCGCAACAATACCAGCAGCTCCGGACATATCCGACGCCCCAAGGTTCTCCAGCGGTGCAGCCTGCGACACCGATCAATACGGACGAAAACCCATCCAACTTGGTTCCGCAGGATGCACTCGATCTGTCCAGTGGAATGATGGTCCCGCCCCGCGGTAACGTGACCGCGGCGCCGGGGCAGACCGCTGAGCTGGCAAGTTGGAACGAGGCCATCGGCATTCCCGCTGGCCAGAAGCCCGCGTCGGGGGGCGTTACCGCAGCGCCGTCTTACGCGACACCGCACGCAGCCAAGCCGACTCGGCTCGGCTCCGGCAACTAGGCAATTACCAGCGATTGATTCACGGAAGATCAATCGGATGACCCACTCACATTCCCTTTCAGTCGCTGATGGATGTTCTCATGCGAGTTACCAGAAGACACTTTGCCGCCACCGCCGCTTCGCTGTTGGCATGCGCCCAGTTCGGTTGCATCACGACCCCGGATCGATCCCTGTTGCAGAGTAACGTTAGCAAGAAAGAGCCGACGCTGTTGGAGCGGTTGCCACTGATCGGGAAGAAGAAAAAGGACGGGCCAACAGAACCCTATCCCAACCCGGTCAAGATCGCAGCAACCTGGACGCCCGACACATTGATTCAAACCGGTCGCACACCAACTCGTGGTTTTGGTGGCCGTGTCTTCTTCTATGACGAAAGGTCACGCCCGGTTCCCGTGGAAGGAACTCTCACGGTTCATGGTTTCGACGATTCCGCGGCCGATCTTGAAGAGCGGCATGAAGAAATTCGTGTTCACCCCAGAGCAATTCACTCGCCACTTTGGTCAAACGGATCTGGGCGCGTCCTACAGTGTCTGGATTCCCTGGGATGCCGTTGGTGGCGACCAGAAAAAGATTTCGCTCGTGACGTCCTTTCAGCCCTGCGCAAGGGGACGCCATTCAAGGCGTTCCGGCGACCTTGCTGTTGCCTGGCAAGGATACCAATTTGCAAACCAGCGCACGACGTCGCAAAGTTTTCTCCGCAATACCAGGAGTATCTTGCCGCGACCCGTTCGGCATCGACACCGACAACTGGTTTGACCACCACGACGATCCGACGTCGACAACCAGATCCGGCTGGAATGGACCCAGGGATCACGATTCCATCCCGCTTGCCCAGCAGTCAGCTGATTGCCGGTCAAAACGGAACACGTTCGTTTGATCTCGAAATGACCAAACGACCGACTCGACCGGTTCGTCCCACGATCCTGCCGGCCAGCGCAGAGCTGCCGCTGCAAAGGTAAGATCCGCTTCGCCCGTAGCTCGTCACTCGTAGCTCGTCACTCGAGGTCAGGCTCCGCCTGACGAAGCGGAGCCTGCCCGACTAGATTCCGCCCTGGGCGGTTGCGGCCGCGAACAATCCGCCTCCGATCGCTCCCAGGGCGATCGCGGCAGCCAAGTACTTCCAGGTTTCCTTCCAGTTCTTGGCGCAGTGGTAGATCGCATAAAAGGGAATGAGCAACGTCATCAGTCCCTTGCCGATACTTTGCTTGAAGGCGTGGACGACGATCATGATGAATGCACCTTGGGCAACCGCATAGAAGGCGAACCCTGCGAGTACCAGGAACAGCGCGACCGGATTGGCCGGCGCGGAGTTATCGACGCGACGAGACGAATTGACCACGAGCACCGCGATCGTCAGCGCGCTGGCGAGCATGAACAGCACCAGGGCCAAGGCCCACCACGGCATGCCCCCGCCGGCGATCAGTTTGTCCTGCATCTCCTTGGCCTTGATCATGTCCTGGGCCGCTTTTTGCAAAGCGATCGTGCCATGGTCAATGTCAACGCCGACCGTCTTGTGGGCCTGGAACTGCGTTCCCGTTTCTTTGTGGTAACCGCACTTGGTGCATAGCACGGCGGACGCTTTCATCTCGGCGCGACAAACCGGACAGAGCGCCTCGACGGTACTGCTGAAACCCTCCTCGTCAAACAGGTCGTCCATGCGGCCGGGACTCGCAGAGGACAACCCGGGCGCCGACGGTGGCGCCTTGCGCAGGACTCGCAGCTGGACCGGCCGCTGGGCCTCGTCCGGCGCCGCCCGCTGCTGGGACCTTCATCGTCTTGCCGCAACCAGGGCATTTCACCGCCTTGCCGGCTGCGTTGTCAGGGATTTTCAAGGCCTTGCCGCACTGGCAGCGAATTTGGATCGGCATATCGGAATGAGTGAAAAGGGGGGTCAGGTCGTCAAGGCTCTCGGCATGAGCGCAATGCCACTTACCTTGGCTGTAGTCGTGAACCTCAGGCGCTAGCCGTGGGCCTTCGTGGATCGCAAAGGCATGCTCGGAGCCCACGGCTATGCCCGAGGTTCAACGTAAGTGGCATCGGGCGTGAGCCTACAGTTTAGCCAGTTGCTCCGATCGTTTGACGACATCCCCTGTCGCACCGGTGTCGAATTGGTTTGGGCTCGGCTCCTTCTTCCTTCGACTCGAAAAACCGTTACGACCTGATCGCTGTTCGGGTGACCGGCGAATTGTTCGGGAGGCGAACAAATCCCGCTTGAGGCGGATCGCTGTCTGAGCAAGATTTCAGCGATCCCCTCCCGCCAGAACCCGGTTTTCCTTTGAGCGACAGCATTCCCTCCACGAAGCGTAGTTTCGTTGCCGATTCGTTGGCGACCGGCATGCTGGTCATGCTCGTCATGACGGTGGTTCAGCGTGCCGTGGGGTTCCTGCGGGGGATCTGGTTCTGTCGCCTTCTGGATGATGCCCTGCTCGGCCAGTGGTCGATGGCTTACGACTTTGCGGTGATGGTCACGCCGATCATGCTGCTTGGGCTTCCCGGTTCGCTGCCACGTTATGTCGAGCATTATCGAGCTCGCGGTCACTTGCGAGGCTTGGTGCGGCGATTGTTGATCGGGACGGTCGTCCTCGGATCGATCTTCTTCGTGCTGTTGCTTGCACTGCCAGAGTGGTTCGGCTGGTTGGTTTTTTCGGAGCCGACCAACGCCTCTCTCGCGTACAGCGTGGGGCTTTGCGTGGTCGCGGTGGTTGCGTTCAGCTTTGTCAATCAGCTCGTCGCGGCGCTGCGCCAGGTTCGCGTCGTTTCGCTGATGCAGTTTGCCCAGGGGGTCGTCTTCACGATTCTGGGGGTCAGCTGGCTGTTGACTGGCGGGGGCGTCGCCGGTCTGATCGGCACCTTCGCCGTGGCAACGCTGATCGCGATGATCCCCGGCGTGATTTCTTTACGTTCGGGATGGGAGGGGCTGCCGCAGTCCGATGAACCGTTTGACGCACCTTCGATGTGGCGACGACTGTTGCCGTACGCCGCCGCGCTGTGGGCGATGAACCTGCTGATCAACCTGTTCTTTTTGTCCGACCGTTACATGATCCTGCACCTGTTACCCGGTGGTGATGGGGGTGGCCAGGCGGCGGTTGGCCAGTACCACAGCGGCCGGATCATCCCAGGGCTATTGATGAGTTTGGCGACGATGATCAGTGGTGTGCTGATGCCCTACCTGACTGCGGACTGGGAGGCCGGCCGTCAGCAGCGAGTGCGCGAGCGCATGCAGCAGATCCTGTTCGCGATCGCGGCGTCGTTCACCGCCGGGGCGGCCGTCGCGTTGTGGATCGCACCCTGGTTGTTTGCAGAATTCTTGGAGGGCCGTTACAGCGAAGGTTTGGAATTGATGCCGATGGCCTTCGTGATTTCCATTTGGTTTGCGCTGGCGACGGTCGGACAGGAATACCTGTGGGTCGCCGAGCGTGGCAAATGGGTCGCCTTGGCAATCGGGATCGCCTTGCTTGTCAACATTGCCTTGAATTCGCTGTTGCTGCCGCTTTGGGGCCTTCACGGCGCGGTGGTCGCAACGATGCTGGCCAACGCGGTGATGTTGGTAGGTCTGTGGGCTGCGATGGCGCGTCATGGTTTCCCGATCGACACCAGCATGATTTTCCTCTCGCTGCTGCCAGGCACGTTGTTGGCAGGCCCCGCAACGGCGATGTTGTTCGTCGGGATCACTGCGGTCGCAAGCCCCACCGTTCGCCAGTGGTCTCTGGATGCCTGGTCGGAGATCCAGCGAAGGCGGCAACACCGGCTGGCAGTTTGATGTCCGCAGCTGGCGAGCAGGCGAGAGGCGAGAGGCGAGAGCCGACTGCCCGACTGGCCCACTGCCCCACTGGCCACTGCCCTACTGCCCCACTGCCCCACTGCCCTACTGCCCTACTGCCACTCGCCACTCGCCCTACTCGCCCCTGCCACTGCCCTCGCCCACTCGCCCACTCGCCCCTCCCACTGCCCACTCGCCCCTCGCCCCTCCGCCCAACCGGTTCCCTGGCCGCTTGCGACTTGAACCGCTACGCTGGCGAGATGAATTTTCTGTCTCATGCCCTGCCTTATCTCGATCGCCCGTTGCTGGCCGTTTCGACCGGGATCCCGGACTGGCTGAGCGTGGTGGATCGCAAGATCCGCGCGCGGGGGCGAATGGCCCAAACCTTTCTCGACAGCGCGGATCCGGAGCTGAGCCTGGTGGCTCAGGGGATCGTGCGTCACATCGAGGATGATCGCTGGTTTCATGGAACCGAGGCCTTTGTCGACACCAACATGCGATTAGCGATTGAGCTTCGCGAGTTGCTGCCGGGCGACGCCGGTTTCCGGCCCACGTTCGTCGCGCACATCCTGATTGAGATGTTGCTGGACTCCTTTTGGATTCGCGATGACCGTGACAACGCGGAACGCTATTACGAGGCAATCGAAGCGGTTGGATTCGAAGACGATCGAGCGATGTGTGAACACGATCACCGGCAAGCCGACGGATCGCCTTTCCGTCGTGATCGAGCGATTTGTCGACGCCCGGTTCTTGTACGACTACCTCGACCACGACAAACTCTTGGTGCGACTGAACCAGGTGCTGAACCGAGTCGGGTTGATGCCGCTGCCTGGGGAGGTGCGCGATTGGCTTCCCGAGGCCAAGAAGATGGTAGAATCGCGGCGTCGACGGCTGTTGCATGCACCGGATGACGACTATCCCTTTCCCCTTTTCCCGAGCTCGTAAAAGAGAAACTGTCTGCGATGAAGTACGGAATGAATCTCCTCCTGTGGACCGGCGAAGTCACTGACCAGATGTTGCCGGTTTGCCAACAGCTCAAGGATGTGGGGTACGACGGCGTGGAGTTGCCGATGTTCAATCTCGACCTCGACTACGCCGCACTTGGCAAACAACTTGACTCGATGGGACTGGCACGCACGGCGGTGACGATTCGGGGTGAAGAGGACAATCCGATTTCGCCGGACGCCGCGGTCCGCGCCAAGGGTGTTGAGCTGACCAAGAAGACGCTGGACTGTTGCGCCGCTGCCGGCGTGGAAACGCTCGTCGGGCCCTATCACTCGGCGCTGGGCTATTTCAGCGGCGCCGGCCCCACGGCGGATGAATGGAAGTGGGGCGTTGACAGCATGCGGCAAGTCGCCGAGTACGCGGGGTCGGTCGGTGTGCGGCTCGGGGTCGAGGCGCTCAATCGATTCGAGTGCTACCTGTTGAACACGCACGGCGATTCGGCACGGTTCGTACGCGAGGTGGATCATCCGGCCTGTGGCATCATGTACGACACCTTCCACGCCAACATCGAAGAGAAGTCAGTGACCGAAGCGGTCAAGGCGGGAGGCGACAAGCTGTTTCATATCCACATCAGTGAGAACGATCGAAGTACGCCCGGCGAAGGAGCCATTCGCTGGGACGAGAATTTTGATGCGATCACCAGCAGTGGTTACGACGGATGGCTGGTGATTGAGGCCTTTGGTTTGGCCCTCCCCGAGATCGCTGCCGCGACCAAGATCTGGCGTCGCATGTTCAGTGACGAGATCACTTTGGCGACCAATGGTCTGAAGTTCATGAAGGGCGAGATCGCCAAGCGATCATGATGAGTCACAGCACCAATCCGGAAAGCGGCCGCGGGGATTCGAGTGAGGATTCCGGTGGCGGCAGTGTGGTGATGCTGTCGGGCGATCTGATGTTCGCGTCACGAGTCCGGGCGGCGGCTCAATCCGCCGGACTCGCCTTTCACTTCGGCGGCTCGCTGCCCGACGCGGATCTTGGGAGCGTCCGCTTCGTCGTGTTGGATCTGTCCACGCGAAGCGGTTTGATCAGCTCGATCGCTGGGCTCTGCGCGGAACGTTGTCCGCAGGCGACGCTGATCGCCTACGGGCCACATGTTCACGTCGATCGACTCAGCGCCGCAAGAGAGTCAGGCATCGCCAAGGTCATGACGAACGGCCAGTTCAACGCGCAATTGCCGCAATTGTTCCAGGGCTAGGCTCACGTACGTTAGGCTTTCCAGCCTGACCTGAGTTGCTGTGTCAGCCTGGAAAGGCCGACGTACGTTAGGCTTTCCAGCCTGACCTGAGCGAATGAGCAGGCACGAAGTGCCGACACAAGAACTGCATTGGGTGTCAACCCACGGGTATCGGTCTCCCCTGCACGGCTTCCGCCGCGTCGAATCGTTGGCGAAGCCGACGATTCGACGCGGCGGAACGGATTCGAGGGGGCTTTGAACCGGGTGCTGACGCACCCGGCAGTTCTTGTCTCGGCACTTCGTGCCTGACTAGCACAGCGTTTTGCCTCTCAAGAATCCTCGAGAGCGTTGTCCGGCAGGGGTGATTCATGATCGTCGGCTTCTTCGAGACTGCACTTAACGACTGTCTGACCTGTGCAAAAAAGAACGGCAACGTGATGACACGTCGCCGCTCTGGGGGGGATTCAGTGATCAAGTCGAAGCGTGACTACTTCGCTCCGACGAGCTGTTGCTTCTTCTTGGCTTCGATGATCTCTTCTTGGATGTTCGATGGTGTTTGGCGATAGGCAGCCAATTCCATCGTGAACGTCCCTTGGCCCTGGGTCAAACTTCGCAGGTCGGTGGCGTAACCGAACGTTTCGGCCAGCGGCACTTCGGCCTTGATGATGCTAACGCCATCGAGAATATCGTTGCTGGTCATGATTCCACGGCGGCGGATGACGTCACCCACAACGGTCCCCTGGAAACCTTCCGGGCATTCGATTTCGACGTTCATGATCGGCTCGAGCAACTTGGGCGCGGCCTGCTTGAAGTACTCACGGAAACAGCCTTGTGCACAGATGTAGAAGGCCTTTTCCGACGAGTCCACTTCGTGGAAGCTGCCGTCGTCGAGGTCGATACGAGTTCCGACCACCGGGAATTCGGCGACCGGTCCCTTCCCGAGGCTGTCGCGAAAACCCTTTTCAATGGGCGCGATATACTGCTTCGGAATACGTCCACCGACGATGTGTTCTTCGAACTCGAAGCTGTCTTCGCTGTCGGATTCGATTGGGCTCAATCGACCCTTGATGTGAGCGAATTGACCGGAACCACCCGACTGCTTCTTGTGCTTGTAATCGAATTCGACCGAACGAGTCGGGCTTTCTCGATAGCTCACCTTCGGTGCGCCGACGATCAACTCGACACCGTATTCGCGTCGGATACGTTCGATGTAGACGTCCAGGTGCAACTCACCCATCCCGCTGATCAGGATCTCATTGGTTTCCTCGTCGGTAAAGACGCGGAACGTGGGGTCCTCTTTACGGAATCGCTGCAGGGCTTTGCCCATCTTGTCCCCATCGCCGCGGCTCTTGGGGCTGACCGCGATCTTGATCACGGGATCAGGCACAAACATCGACTCGAGCGTACAGAAATCACGCTCCACTGAGTACGTGTCACCGCTGGCCGAGTCGATCCCCATCACCGCAATGATGTCCCCAGCCGAGGCTTCGTCAATTTCCTCTCGTTTGTCGCTGTGCATTCGCACGATGCGGCTGAACCTTTCTTTGCGGCCGGTACGTTGATTGACGTAGGTCTCACCCTTGGCAATCTTGCCCTGGTAGATCCGCATGAAGGTCAATTGGCCGAATGGATCGTCGACGATCTTGAACGCCATGCCAACAAAGGGGGCGGTCGGATCAGGCTTGAGCAAGATGCGGTTGCTCTCGTCGGCCGGATCCTTTCCGCGAATCTCGCGGTCCAGTGGGCTCGGCAGGAAACGAGTCACCGCGTCCAGCATGGGCTGAACACCTTTGTTCTTGAACGCACTGCCCATGTAGACCGGCGTTGCACCACCCAGAACGGCATCGCGGGCGACTTTGTAGATCAGTACCTTTGGAACCTCTTCTTCACTCAGCAGCAGTTCCATCATTTCGTCACTGTACATCGACAGCGCTTCGAGCATTTCAGCTCGCTTGGCTTCCGCTTCGTCGACGAGGTCATCCGGGATCGGGCCCGTGATCACTTCTTCTCCCTCGGTGCCGGCGTGGGTCAGAGAGACCATTTCGATCAAGTCGACCACACCCTTGAAGTTATCCTCTGCACCGATTGGGATCTGCATCAGGAAGGCTTCGGCGCCCAGTTTGCTACGTAGTTGCTCGACAACGCGATAAGGGTTCGCGCCGGTACGGTCCATCTTGTTGATGAAGGCGATTCGAGGCACCTGGTAGCGCTTCATTTGACGGTCGACGGTGATCGATTGGCTTTGCACGCCACCGACGCTGCAGAGCACCAGCACGGCGCCATCGAGCACGCGCAGGCTTCGCTCCACTTCGACAGTGAAGTCGACGTGGCCTGGAGTGTCGATCAGGTTGATGTCATAGCCCTTGTATTTCACGCTGGTCGCGGCGCTGGTGATCGTGATCCCCCGCTCGCGTTCCAGTTCCATATGGTCCATGGTCGCGCCGTCACCGTCACCGCGCACCTCTTCGATCTTGTGAATACGTCCGGTGTAAAAAAGGACCCGCTCGCTCAACGTCGTTTTTCCCGAGTCGATGTGCGCGCTAATCCCGATGTTTCTCAGTTTCTCCAGACTCATAGCTTTCACCTAAACAGTGCCTGTCGTTGCGGCATTTCCGGGGACGCGGGTTACAAGTCGCGTCAAAAGATGGATCACCCGGTGGTTGGCAATGACAAGCTCAGTCGTTCGTTCTCTGCGTTGAACGCAAAGTGTTTGTGGAATTTGATACGTCGATTACAAATCAAAGGTTGTGGGGCACCAGCCTGATTGGCTCGGATGACCGCCCCGATCCAACGCCCGGCCAATGGCCCGCCTGTCATCATCCGCCTGACGCCCCTTCCCTGCCGTCGCGGTTCGAGCCGAATGCTTTGATTGCCAAGCGGCCAGGGGCATCTCTCATCGCCCGCAGAGCGGAGAAAACTGACCGTTTTCCCACCCAACGGAACGTCTGGGAAATATGGCAAAGGTTTTCCTTTCGCGAAAGGGCAAATCCCGGTCCAACTTCCCCTTGCGGGTAACTTTCTTCAGCGACATACTTTGCCTTGAGTTGCTTTGGCTCGCGAAAAAATCGCCTGGGCCCCGCAATTTTCTTGTTGGCGAGTCGACCACGTTGTCAGGTGGCCGACCGTTCAGACCGTTCGCCTTTCCCTCCGAGATTCCTATGCCTCCTCGCCCCATGAGCACTCGCAGTCGCGCCCGGAAGCGATCGCGAGTTCGTTCACGCACACGCAAAAAAGACCCGATCTTCGTCGATGGCCATCGTCCGCGACCGATGTACGTTGATTACAAGGACGTCGAGTTGCTCAAGAAGATGGTCAATCGCCAAGGTCGTATCGTCGGCCGCCGCAAGAGTGGCTGTACTGCCGCCAGCCAGCACGCGGTGACGGCTGCCATCAAGCGAGCCCGCTTCATGGGACTGCTTCCCTACGTGGGTGAGTAGTCCGGCGATTCACGGTTGGGATGTCATGGGAGGGACGATCTTTGCCGTAGCCCAGCCTCTCCGAGGCTGGGGAATAAATTGAACCGAGGCGTATTACTGTAGGCGAGTCTCTCCGAGACTCTCACGAAACGCAGCAAAGCTGCGGGTGTCCGCCTTGGAAAGGCGGACCTACAGTAGGAAGTCCAATATCTTCACAGTCCCGAGGCTGGTCTACGGTAGCGAGCCACGGTACCCCTTGGAATTGCAATGAGCTTTTCGACGACGCGACGGGTTGAGTTTCGAGACACCGACGCGGCGGGAATTGTTCACTTTTCAGCCTTTTTTCCGATGATGGAGGCGGCCGAGCACGAAATGCTGCGGTCCCTCGGACTCTCCGTGCTCCCCAAGGATACGGGCGAATCGGGGGTCCCAGCGGTGACTTGGCCCCGCGTTTCGGCCAGCTGCAATTATGCGTCAGCGGCGCAGATTCGAAGATCTGCTGACCATCACGGTTCGCGTCGCCAGGATCGGAACCACGAGCGTGGAGTACCACGTCCGATTCACTCGCGGCGAGTGCCTGATCGCTGACGGGAAGATGACCGCAGTCTGCTGCCGGTTGATCCACCCGCCCTCTGCGGGGGGCTCAGAGCCAGAGCCGAGATTGGAAAAGACCCCGATTCCCGAGTCGATCCGCGAGCTTTTGAACCAGCACCAATGATGTCAAACCTTTTTTGACGCCGCTGCGTACTAGCTCCAACGTTTACCCGCCCAAAGCAGTTCCGAGACGATTTTCACATCCAAGCCACGGCTTGATTCGATGATGGGCGGCTCGGACGCCCGCGGCTCCTCTCGCCCTTTGCACTTCGATGCCGGACGGCTTGAAATGATGTCATGCCTCGCTCAGTTTTCGGGATTCTCCGAAGGATTCTTTGGTTCCGGCAGCGGCCTTGCCGGGCCGGTCGGACTGCTGGATTCCGGCTTGATCGTGGGTCAGGCGATGCAGTGGCTTCCGACCTGGCTGACGCCGATCTGGGTCATCGCTGTCGGCCTGGCCCTGGGGGCGCTCGCCGCGCTGATCTATTTACGGCGCATTGATTCTTCTGTCGTTCATCCCCGGTTTGGGGACGTTGGCCGATTCGCCTCGTCGCGGAGTGGTGGCGTCGCTGCTGCTCGGAGCGGTCGATCGCCGCAGTCCTCTGCGCCATGTTCGTGCCCCGCGCGGAAGTCTATTCGGAGTCGCTCTACTTGCCGCTGATTTGCATCGGCTTGTTGGTCGGATTTGGAACGGTCTACGGAGTTTGGCATCGTACACGGGTCGAGTGGGGTCAGATCCTAGGCGAAGGCGTTGTGCCCTACCTGCTTGCCGTGGCGGGGGTTTACGCGTTGATTGGCGTGGCCACGACTCCGATGGTGGCTCGTCCGATGGAGTTCATTGATTCCATCGCGCAGGTGAACCTGATCGGTGACGGGACGGAGCGGATCCCGGTGGTCGATTCCCGGTTCGTCGGCCGACGTGCCCCCGGAGCAGTTGCCATTCACGCCTGCAGAACATTTCTTACGATCTGCGCAGTGCGTCCAGTTTGACGATCGAAAGCGACAAGACCGTCTACCTGGCCGATTCGAACGATCCGATCAGTTTCTCGCGATCTCCGACTCGCGTGAATGCGAACGAGCGACTGGTTTTCCGCTACGAGAATCGCGATATGCCTCCGATTCCTGGTGACCCGACCCGTCTACACATCCAGAACCGCGAGATCGATCCGGCGACGGTCGTGTTCACGTTTCAATACATCCCGAAGGTTCCCGAGGCTTCGACGATCGTCGGCATCGCGATCATGTTCTTTCTGTTGATCACCGGCATCGTCGCCTTTCGCCAGGCCGCGCCGCGAGTTTGGGCGCTGGCATTGTCGACGGCCAAGAACGAAATGGCTCAGCCGCTGTACTTGTTGCTGTTGGCGATCGGGATCTTTGGTGTCCTGCTGTTTGGGATTTACCCGTTCAACACGCTCGGCGATGACATCCGCTTGCTCAAGGACAGCGGTGTGACGTTGATCATGGTGCTCGGCATGCTGCAAGCCGTCTGGAGTGCGGGGACCAGCGTGAGTGAGGAGATCGAAGGGCCGCACCGCATTGACGGTGTTGAGCAAGCCGGTCAGTCGCCGCTCGTTCATCCTGGGCAAGTATGCCGGGATCATGTTGGCGGTGCTGGTGTTGTTCGTGATCATTGGTGCGGTGCTGTTGGTGGTGATCAGCTACAAGCCGATCTACGACGCTCGCGAAACCACGCGCGCCGTCACGACGTGGCAGGAAGGCCTCGACGAGATCATGACAACCGTGCCGGTCCTCGGGTTGTATTTCATGGAGACGATGGCGATTGGGGCGGTGGCCGTGGCGCTGGCGACGCGTTTGCCGTTGCTGGCCAATTTCATCACCTGTTTCGTGGTCTATGTGATCGGCAACCTGACCTCCCCCCTGGTGGCGTCGACCGAGGGAAACAACGAGTTGGTCGGGTTTGTAGGGAAATTGATCGCCGTGGTGGTCCCGAATTTGAACGTTTTCAACGTTCAATCGGCCGTTGATGCGGGAAATCCGATTCCTTTGATCTACTTGGCGGGAGCTTTCAATTATCTTGTTTGTTTCGCGATCGCCGTTTGGATGCTCGCGATGTTGCTATTTGAGGATCGGGATTTGGCCTGACGAACTGGGGTTATCCGACGGATCTGGGAATCGGTTCCCGCGTCGTCTCGGTTTACTGTGACGGATCGTAAGCTGTCGTTCACAAGAGGAGCCGACGAGGTTGCTTCGATTCAATACGCTTGCCCAGCCGAGGCGGGAAAAAGAGGCTGGTGGCTCCCCGTTTTCGCTGTTGTGGTCGATGACCGCCGGGTTGCTGTTGCCCGTGCTCGTGGTGCTCATCGGGATGATCGCCGAGCTGCTCAATTCAGGCGGTCTGAACGGTCCGAGTCTGTGCAGTTGGGGCGATTCCTCTGGGTACCGATTCCCGAGTCGCTCACCGCTGCAGGCTCCGCTTGACGCAGTTGACCGTCTTGGTGGTGGTTGGCTTCGTGTTCGCCACGATCTTTTCGTTGGCCGTCTGGCTGAATCGCCTGGCCGCCGATGGTCGAGCGAGACGGATCGTCAAGTCACTTCATGCCCGGATGCTTGGTCAAAGCCTGCGACGTGCCGAATTGGAAGGTGCCGCTGCCCAGCGTTTTCGAGCCGAGCATTTGATTGGGGAGCAACTGCCGAATTTGCAGGAAGGATTGTCCTTGTGGTATCGCAACATTCCGCGCAGCGTGTTGTCGCTGGTCGGTTGCGTTGCCTTGGCACTGTTGGTCAACGTTTGGCTTGCTCTGATGGCTGTGATCAGTGGCGTGTTGCTTTGGCGACTTTTTTGCACGTTGCGTCATGAAGACGAAGCCAATCTGGTGCACTGGGAAGTCCCACGGGCTCGTCGGCGGATGGCGGAATTGGTGGGCCAGGCTCCACTGCTGGCGCGACTGCAAACTCAGGGGCTGGCGGAACAATCGTTTAGCGCGGAGCTCGATTCGCTTTATCGACGACTGCGCGATGAGGACGGGCGCATGGGACGCGTCTGGCCCGTCTTGTTCCTGGCGATCGCAGCCGCCGTGGCGGTCATGATCCTAGGACTCGGCGTGAACCTGTTTGACGCCGATAACGGGCTCAGCCTGCCAGCCGCACTGGTGCTGGGCTTGGCTCTGGGTGGAGCCGTCGCTTCGGTGGGACGATTGCTGACGTTGGCTTCGGCGCTCAATCGCACCGGCGAGTCCAGTGACGCGGTCTATCACTATTTGGAACGCAGCAGTGAAATCGCCCCAAGCGAACAACGTGTCGGACTGGCCGGGCTGCGCGATGCGGTGGAAATCCAAGGGGTCTCGCTCGGCGATTCCACGGGCAAACCGATCCTGAGCCATTTGAGTCTGAAGCTGAAGCCTGGCTCGTTGGTCGCGATCCTTGGGACCGATCCCGTTTCGACGCGAGCGCTGACCGAGTTGCTGATGGGATTCGGGATGCCGTCGGAAGGTCGAGTGACGATCGATGGGCATTCCGCTACGAGAGATCCATCCAAAGGCCCTGGCCCGAAACGTGATGTGGGTGGAACCCAATGGGCCGATTTGGGAAGGGACGATTCAGGAAAACCTCGTCGGACGCGACGCGTCGATCAATACGCGTGACGTCGTCGAGGTGCTCGAGGAGGTTGGCGTGTATGAGCAATTGCAGCGTCTCCCCGATGGTCTCAATACGATTGTTTCTCCTGGCGATTCGATGCTAAACGAAGAGGCGACCTTCGCCATGGCAGTGGCCCGCGCTCTGTTGCACAAGCCACCGATCGTACTGGCGCTGGAGCCGCCGCCGCCGGCTGAGCATTTGGCGGAAGACCCCTGCTTGAAGGCATTCGGAAAACTGGCCGCCGCCGGCAGCCTGGTGATCGTTCTGCCACGCCGACTGCAGACGTTACGTCAGGCGGATCGCGTCGTCCTGTTCAACGGACCGAGACTGGTTGGCGAAGGAAAGCACGCCGACCTGTTGGCCAACAGCGACCTCTACCGTCACTTGAACTACCTGCTGTTCAACCCCTATCGGCATCAGAAAGCCGAACGCGCGTCTTGAGCGACGCCATGGCGGAGGTCCATGGCGGGTTTTCAAGCAACGAAGACAAGCACGCCGCGCCAGTTTTGATGTTGCGATTTTTGATTTCGGGGCAACGCCCCGTCCGTTTGTTGCTTCGATTCACAAATGGCCGGACCTTCGGCCCTCAAGAACAAGCTCGCCATAAGACCCAGCCTGATGGGCTGGGCTATGTAAATTGCTGGGCCTTCGGCCCGAAAGCAAGCAAACAGCGCGACATCAAAACGCGCCAGCGAGTGTGTCGGTCAAGGGGCACGGGACAAGGGGCACGGGACACACTCGCTGGCGCGTCGTGCTTGTATTTTGCTGTGTCTTTTCGAATCGCTACGCGGGTCGCCTTGGCGTGTACAGACAACAGTCCTGTGGGCAGACGTCGTGCCAGGCACCTAGTTCGCCGATCGCGCGACGTTGGTTCGAGCCGCTCAAGCGTTCCTGTACGAGCTCACAAACCATTTGCACGAACTTCGGATGGGTGCCCGCGGTTGCCGCGCGGGCAAAGGGGATCTGGTTTTCGCGACAAGCGGTAGCGGCCTGTTCGTCCAGATCAAACATGACTTCCATGTGATCGCTGATGAATCCAATCGGCGCAACGATCAACCCCTTCGGCCGATTCGATTTTCCGAGCTCGTTGATCACGTCGCAAACGTCAGGTTCCAACCAGGGCTGCTGGGGCGGACCACTTCGACTCTGATAAACCAATTGCCAACGTGTGACGCCACAGGCCTCGGCGACCAGTCGGCACGATTCGCTGAGCTGTTTGACGTAGTCACAGTTATCCGACATCGACGTCGGAATGCTGTGGGCCGTGAACAGCACATAGATGTCCGCGGGCGACTCCTGCAAGGTTTCCATGGACGCGGCTAAGGAGGCGGACATCGTCTCGATGAATCCGGGATGATTGAATCCCATCCGCACCTTCTCGACGATCGGGGCGCCCGGCCCCACCTCTTCTTGTGCTGCGGCAATGTTTTCGCGGTACTGCCGACATCCGCTGTAGCAACTGAACATGCTAGTGAAGAACGCCAGGGCACGCTTCCGCCCGTCGTCTCGCATCTGTCGCAGCGTGTCCGGCAGCAGAGGATGCCAATTACGATTGCCCCAGTAGATCGGCAGATCGATTCCAGCCTGTTTGAACTCGGATGCAATCGCCTCGAGCAATTCGCGGTTTTGCTGATTGATCGGACTGACACCACCGAAGTGCTGATAATGCTCGGCGACTTCCAACATCCGTTCCCGCGGAACATGCTTGCCGCGAAGCACGTTTTCCAGGAAGGGCATCACGTCCTCGGGGCCCTCCGGGCCACCAAAGGAAACGAGCAGGAAGGAATCATAGGGAGGCGGTTGGTCAGTCATGCAATTCTCAGCCAGCTGATTGGAAGTCTTTCACACGTTCTACTATCGACTGCGATCAAGTCGCAAGCCTCGGAGCAACCTCGTTGCGAGAACCCTCCCCTCGCCCTCAGGACCATGTCATGAATGAACGCTCGATTCCAGCGGAAATCAACCGACGCGTGCTTGTGCCGATGGGGGTGACCTCCGCGGAGCCACTGCCTCCCGGCATGAGTGGCGCGAAGGTTTTTCGTTGTCAGCTTCCATCGGGGCAATTGCGGTTACTGAAGCAGTGGCCGCCGGGCACACTGCCAGAACGGGTCGCGGAGGTCGACCGGGTGGTGACGCATTCCCGAGAAAATGGTTGCGAGTTGACACCAAGGCTGTTTGCGATCGGGCCCAGTGGTGAAACGTGTTGCCTTGACCAGGACGCCTGTTGGCAAATGATGGAGTGGATGCCGGGCGAGCCATTGTCGGCCGATTGTGATTTGGGTTTGATCGAGCAGGGCGCCGCGGCGATCGCCCGTTTTCACGCGAGCGTCGCCGATCTTGGGCTGACCAGCCAGCCGGCGCTGGCGGTCAGCACGCGACTTCGCAGAGCCCGAGAGCTGACCCCGTTGGTTGCCCAGATCATGGCGATGGGGCCTGACGCTCTGCTCCCGGTGATCGATCCCCAAGCGGCAGCTGCCGTTTTTCAGGCGCGGCAACTGGTGATCTGGAAATGGGATGAAGTCGCCGCAAAGATCACCCGATCTCTCAGCATGTATGCCTCCGAGCCGCTGACCACCCAGTTTGTGTTGCGTGATATTCATCGAGAAAACGCGTTGTTCCTTGACGGGCGACCGAGCGGTCTGATCGATTTCGACGCCGTACGGATCGATACCCCCTGGACCGATCTGGCCCGTTGGACCGGCGGCTTCCTCGGCGGACTCCACGATTCCGATCATGTTTGGGATGCTGCGATGGCGGGCTTTTGCCGCAAACACGCATTAAATCAAGGCCCGGAGATGGAGTTTGGCCTGCATTTGGCCAAGGATCTCTGTTTTGCCACAAATTGGATCGGGTTGGCGAATTGGCTTGTCTGGCTGCTCATTGAGCAGCGCACGTTTGACGCGGCACCCCAATTGATTGCGGCCCGGATCGAAGAGCTTCGCCGATTGGTACTCCAGGATGTTTAGGCAAACGACGTGAACGTTGACTGGCAATTCGCAAAACAACTAAAATCCTTATGGGCCGCTGTTTCTTGACCCCTACCGTGAAATCAATGAAACCAACTGCGAACACAGGCCGTTTCGCCTTCGCTCGATGGATTGTTTTGGTCGCCTCGATCGGCCTGTTCCATGGACCGGGTGGCGTTTGCGCTCAGGATGATTTTGGGGCTGATCTGTTTCCGAACTTCTCCTTGGGAGGCTTCGGGGAAACATCGGATGATGAACCGGTGCGCTGGTCAGCGCGGTATTACGCTGATGCCGGCGGCGTCGGACGTGTCGAGGTCGAAGCGGCGCTGGCCCCGACCTGGCATATCTATTCGACGACGCAGAAGCCCGGCGGTCCGACTCGAACCAGCCTCCGCGTTGCCAAGCCATCGACGGTCAAAGAGACCGGTGCGTTCACGCCGGATGCCGAACCGGCCAAGAGCGTCTCGTCGATCTATGACGGGTTGACCGTGGAAGAGCACGGTGGAAACGTGATTTGGTCGGCGCCGATCGCGGTTCCGGTAGGATTTGATCAGCCGATCACGGTTTCGGTCAAAGGACTGGTTTGTAAATCGGGTGGCGACAACCGGTGCATGCCGGTGCAAGAAGAATTGACAGCGACGTTTGCCGGACAACGCGCTGCGGACTCAAGTGTTGCTGCGCAGCAAACCGGTAAGGTTGCTGAGACAACGCCGTCCGCGGCCAGCGCAACCACCGGCAAGCCGTTTCGCGATGGCGATTACGTGGTCGAGTGGGTTGCCACGTTCACGCCATCGAGCCTGGCGCCCGGGCAAACCGGTGTGCTTCGCTTTACCGCGAAGCCCGATCCGACCTTTCACGTTTACAAGTCGGCCGTTGATGATGCCGATTCCTCCACCAACTTCGTCGTGACGGAAAAGAGTGGATTGCAGGTTGGTGAGCCGGTTGCCGACAAGCCGTTCGAGACACATGCTCTGCTCGCCGATCTCAAGGTCAGTTACTACCAGGGCCAAGTCACCTGGCAAATTCCGGTCAAGATCCCTGAGGGAACTGCGACGGGCGACAAGACGATCGAGGGGATGATCGGCTACCAGGCTTGCACCGATACCAGCTGTCACCAGCCGGTGGCATTGAAGTTCACGGCGAAAGTGAACGTTGCCGATGCGTCGGGCAGTCAGGCCAACGGCGTGGAATTGGTGACGGCCAAACGCGCCGACGCGCTCGACGCGGCGGCGATGACCAAGTGGGTCGATCCGATCAAGCTGGAGCCCGGTGCTGCGGGAACGCGCTCGGGGGCACCTGTTGACGACCAGGCCTCCGCGACTCCGCCAGTTTCGCCTGGCAGCGACGACGAAAATGGATCCGCGGCCGGTCCGCCCGCAACTGCCACTTCGTTTCCAGTCATCCTCGGGCTGGCGTTTCTCGGTGGCTTGATTCTCAACGTGATGCCCTGCGTGTTGCCGGTCGTTGGCTTGAAGATCATGGGTTTTGTCAAACAGGCGGGTGAGGATCGTAGCCGGATCTTGACGCTCAATCTGGTTTACGTCTTGGGGATCATGTCGGTCTTCGCTGTGTTTGCGGTGGTGGCGGCGGTCTCCAAGTTTGGATGGGGCGAACAGTTCACGTTCTTTCCGGTTCGACTTGGGTTGACCTTGGCGCTCTTTGCACTGGCACTGAGCTACTTGGGTGTTTGGGAGATCCCGGCACCAGGCATGGCGGGCGGCAAAGCATCGCAGGAATTGCAGAATCGGGAAGGGCTCCCAGGGGCCTTTAGCAAAGGGGTCTTTGCCACGATTCTGGCGACCCCATGCAGCGGCCCGCTGTTGGGTTACATCCTCGGTCTGACGTTGAATTTGTCTCCGGCCCACACGATCGCCATCTTTCTCACCGTTGGGCTGGGGATGTCGCTGCCGTACGTGATCATCGGGCTGCGTCCGAGCCTCGTGACTTGGCTTCCCAAGCCAGGACCATGGATGGAAACGGTCAAGCAACTGATGGCGTTTTTGTTTTTGGGAACCGTCGCGTTCTTTTTCGCGCAGTTCAGCGAAACCCAGAAGGTTCCGGTGTTTGTTTCGTTGATCGGGGTCTGGTTCGGCTGCTGGATCATTGGCCAGGTTCCCAATTGGGCCGAGTTTCAAAAGCGATTGCTGGCTTGGACCGGTGGGATCGCCGCGGCGACGTTGATCAGCGTTTGGGCGTTCTCGTACCTCAAGCCTGATTACACGCTCGCATGGGAAGATTACAGCGAGCCGCGATTGCAGCAGTTGCAGAATGAAGGTCGCACCGTGATGGTTGACTTTGGGGCCAAGTGGTGTGGAACGTGTATCTACAACTATGAGGTGGCGATCAACACGTCGGAGACACGGCAAGTTATCGATGAGTTGAACGCAGTCGCGCTCTACGCCGATTGGACCGATTACAACTTAGAGATCAAGAGCAAGCTGGAAGAGTTGAACAGCCGTTCGATCCCGTTGCTTGCGATCTATCCGGGCAGTCGGCCTGATGAGCCAATCATTCTTCGAGACATCATCACTCAAGATGCAGTCGTTGAGGCACTCCGCGAGGCGGGTGCCAGTGTCGGAAGTACTTCGTCGACAACCGGCAAGGGCAACGTTTCGATTGCCTCGGCATCCCCTTGACGACCTCCATGATGTCGTTGGTGGATGCTCAAGAGACAATCGTTGCCATCGCGTCCCCGACCTCACCGGCGATTCGTGGTGTGGTCCGATTGTCCGGCGACGATGTCGAGTTGATCTTGAACCGCTTGGGGATCGATACCGGTATTGGTCTCGGCTCCGGCAAGCCAACTCGGCCCAGACGCTTTGATTCGGAGGTCGACGTTGGGCTGCCGATCGGGAAGGTCCCTTTGAGCGTCCTGTGGTGGCCGACCAAGAGGAGTTACACGGGGCAGCCGTCGGCCGAATTCCATACCTTCGGTTCGTTGCCGATCTTGACCGCGCTCGTCGAGGCGGCTGTTTCCAACGGCGCGCGGCCCGCCAGGCCGGGTGAATTCACGATGCGAGCGTTCCTGGCTGGGCGACTCGATTTGACGCAAGCCGAAGCGGTCCTGGGCGTGATCGAGGCAGAGCAGCGAGGTTCGCTCGACCACGCGCTGCGACAACTCGCGGGAAACCTCTCTCGGCCGCTGGAAGCACTCAGGTCCGATGTGCTGGACTTGCTCGCGGATGTCGAGGCGGGACTCGATTTTGTCGACGAGGACATCGAGTTCATCAGCGATCAGGCTCTTGTTCAGCGTCTCGGTGTGATTGGCGACCAGCTCGAATCGACGTGGGGGGTGATGCAGCAACGCGGCGGCGGCTCCGCGCGGCCAGTGATCGCTTTACGTGGAGAGCCCAACGCCGGCAAGAGTTGCCTGCTGAACTGTTTGGCCGCAGAACAGGCAGCGATCGTGGCCGATTTACCCGGTACGACCCGCGACGTGGTGACGACCGAAGCGCTCGTCGCCGGACGCACGGTAACCCTGGTCGACACCGCTGGGATTGAAGACGGCAACACCGATGTCGATCGACATTCTCAGCGCCAGGCACGTCGGGCCAGCCAACAGGCGGCCGTTCGTCTGTGGTGCGTCGATCGATCGCGTCCCGATTTTGACGAGGCGGTCTCCGTGCTTCGAACCGTCGCGTCACAGGAACAAAGTGGTCGCGTGATCGATCTTTGGGTCGCCACCAAACTCGATCTCGCAACCGAACCTGGTCTGGCTGACGTGCTGCCCAAACAGAGTATCGAACAGAACAGCCCATTGGGGCAGGAGTGGATCCCGTGCAGCGCCGTGACCGGTGCTGGAATCGACCAATTACGGCAAGCCATCGACGGTGCCCTGTCACGCCGAGATGCCGAGGAGACAGGTTCGGTCGTCGGAACCGCTGCGCGCTGTAGCGATTCACTCCGCCGTGCCCGCGAGGCGGTCGCCGCAGCGATCGAGCTGACGGTGAATAGTGAAGGGCATGAGTTCGTCGCGACTGAACTGCGCACCGTGGCGCAATGTCTGGGTGAGGTGACCGGGACGGTCTACACCGACGATATCCTTGACCGCGTGTTCAGCCGTTTTTGCATCGGTAAGTAGACGACGATGCCGAGCCAACCGACCAGCGCGATGCTGAGAGTGGCCGTGAGCCACCAGGGGTGATAGCGGAACTGTAGGCGATGCTTTCCCTCCGGCAGCACAACCCCCTGAGTCAAATAGTCGACCTGGTACACGTCGACTGGGATCCATGTTTCGGATCCTTGAGGTTGATAGCGCGCCGTCCAGTTGCCGTCTTGGTAGACCCGACGTGTCAGGAGAGCGGAGGATCCAAGTTCGACGTCGAAGACGCCGACCTCTTCGCTTTGCAGTCCCGCCGTGATCGCGTTGGGCTCTGTTGTCGGAGAGGTCGACGGCAAGGGCGTCGGCTCGCTCGAACTTGACTGAATTTGAATGACTGGGATTGGATCGCCGTCCGCTGAGGCAATTTCAAGCAGCCTCGCTTGCATCATCGACAGATCGGGGGTGGCGGATTTCATTAGCTTCCACTGCTGATGGACTTGCAGTGATTCACCGTGGCGATCGACGCGTGCCTGTCGGTCAACGAGGTGAAAGCGTTGCTGATCGAGTGAAACATCTCGCGATCGGTCACTGGTGTGCACGATTCCTTGAACGCCGAGCCAGGTTCGCATCGAGTTCCAGTACTCACGCTGCTCCGTGGGCGTCATGGTCTTGGTCAACGCTCGGGTTGCCTCCCAAAACAAGGCGACGTCGTGACTGCGAATCGAGACCATGCTGTTGAGCATCGCCTGATGATCCGAGAGATGCCAGCGTGCGAACCAGGCAACCTGTCCGCTCGCTTCGACTTCAAGTGCACGCTGGTCACTGCTGGTGTTTACCCAGACCAGTGGCCAACCACCGCCCGAATGTGTCCGCATCCAGCGCTGGACTTGCAAGTCGGTCATGGAATCGTAGTCACCGATCAGTTTGCGTTCCGTCACGCGCGGGACACGCAAGATCATGTCGCGCGCAGCGATCGTGGTGTCAAGCACGAGCAGAAACAAGATTGCGCCCATCAGTTTTTGACTCGACCAGCTAGCAGATCTTGCTCGCCAAAGTAGCCATGCCAGGATGCCCACCACGATGCAGGAATGAACGAGCGCGAGCGCGATTCGAGCCAGCGCGGATTCGGGCTGCAGCGGCCCCCAGAACTCGTCCGCCACCAGAGAACTGGCTGGGCCCTCATGGATCAGCATGTAAACCGATAAACCAAGCCAGATCGAGATGGCCGCGATCCCCATGGTAATGAGTGTCGGCAAGGTGAATCGCCGCAGCCTCTCGCGGCAAGCTTCCTGGTCAAGGAAACGTGCTGTGATCATCGCCGCCGAGAGTGAGAATACGGATAACCACTTGGCGGGATAGCGAAACGAATCGTAGCCCGGAACGAAATGATAGGCAAACCAGTAGGGGCCTCCGACCGCGCTGTCCAGCGAAGCGAGCCAGCCGGTCGATGCCTGTAGCCACCAGACAATGCCGAAGTGTCCCATCGCCAGCGAAATCGAAAGCATGGCGATGCCCACCCAGACGTCGATGCCATCGGTTCGCCATCGCCAAAGTTGTAACACGCATGCCATCGCGACAAGCATTCCCATGTAGATCGACGGGGTCCACATCCGCCCGTCACCTGGTATTAGCTTGCTCAAGCGTTGGTTCGTTGGGAACAGTCGGCCAAAAGCATTCGGGGTCACCATTTCGATCGTATGCCAAGGAGGCAACGAGTATTCAAAGGCCTGGTATCGTCGGCTGCCAACGACGGGTGGAGCAAACCAGGAATCATCCCGCTGGTTTTGGCCAACTCGATCGCTTTGTCGGCTCCAATCAAGCGAGGCTGCAATCTGCGGCGCCGCCAAGATCGCGGCAGCCAGCGGTGCGATCATCATCCCGCGGAAACGCAGCGGTGATGGCTCCCTCCGTAAACGACGAACCAACCATACCGCCGCGACCATGATCATCCCATGAAAGGCCGTCTGCGGATCGCCTCCCAGGACCATCATGGCCAAGGTGCTTGAGGCGATCATGATCCGAATCGTTTGACTCGGACCTGTGTTGCACAGCAGCGAACCAAGGACGAAGGGCAACCAGGCGGCACCGACCAGAAAGGGTGGATTGGAGTACAGAAACAGAACCGAACCCGACATCGCATAAGCGACTGCGCCGATGGATGCACCGATTGCCGAGACGCCCGACCATCGCGCCGCCGTCCAGGCCGCGAATGATGCGAGGATCAAGTGCAACGCGACGTACCAGGCGATCGCAACCTCGGCATCGATCGGCAACGAGAACACGAGAAAGCGAACCGGATAGAAGACGGCGGTCGTGGTCTCGCCAGCAAGTGGGATTCCGGTGTGGTCCAGTGGATTCCAGAGCGGAACCCATTGCTTGGACTGACGCTGGGCCACGTACTCGTAGAGCGGCGTGTAGAAGTGGCTGACATCCCGAAAGCCAAGCCGGTCAGTACCAACCAGCGTCGAGCCCAGTAACACCAGGATCGCAAGCGGCGCGACCAGGACGCTTGCTCGGGCGTGTCGCATGATGTTGGTTTACTTAGGGGCAGTCACGATGCCCGTTCGCGATTGCGTACGAAGCGAATCGGCTCGCCCGACGACGTCGGTCGCTGGCTCGAGCACCTTGGGAACCAGTTCCACGTCAATGATCCGCTCGTCACGGATCTCCCCCGGCCACAGGGTTTCGGAGACGAAATCAAGCCCGGGAAACTGATACCAAGGCGGTTTGAATTTTTTGCGAATCGTCTCCGTCCGGTATCCATCTTTCTCGATGCGGAACTCACGCGTCCCATAGTAAACGAAACTACTCGCCGCGGGGGTCGTTCCGATGACCTGATTGTCGACCGAAACCGTCGCACCGGGCGGACTGGTGCGAACCGTCATCCGTCGCCGCACACACCCGGTCATCAACAGGGGCAAGAGGGTGAGAGCGAGCAGTCGTAGTCGTGGCGATGGCGGCATCGAGATCAACAACGTCGAGGAAGTGAGAAGAGATTCCGGAGTCTTCTCCTAGCACGCATCGCGCGCCGCTCGCTAGAGCGGAATTTGGGGGAGAGGCAGTGGGGCAGTGGGGCAGTGGGGCAGTAGTGAATACCGAACAGGAATGTCGAGTTTTGAATTTCCTATTTGACATTCCGTACTCCTTCTTCGGCATTCTCCCGGATACGCCCTACTGCCTACTGCCTACTGCCTACTGCCTACTGCCTACTGCCTACTGCCTACTGCCTACTGCCTACTGCCTACTGCCCTACTGCCACTGCTGCCCTACTGCCCTACTGCCCTACTGCCCTTCTCCCCCACTGCCGCGTGAAACTCACGCTGCTCGGACGATTGCCGTGATTCGGTCGACGGCGGTTCGGAGCGAGCGGGCTGCCATCACGAAGTTCGTATGCCCACTCACTTCTGGCTGAATCTCCTCGTACAACTCGGTCGCCCGCCTGAGTTTCCCCAGTTTCTTCTTGGCCATCTTCAGATACACGGCGGGATCTTCGACTTCGTCAACGGGCCCCACTGCCAGGATGAAATCGTAAAGATCCCGCACAATATCGCGCAGGTCCTGGTCATCTTCGGATTCGTCGGCATGCTTCAGGAACGTGCGGATCATCCACACATGGGCAACCTCGGTATCGATCGCCCGCACACGACTGTTCAGGTCAGCAGGATCGTCGGACATCAGCCTGTTGGTTGATCGGCGGACCCTGGGTTGGCAGCCGCCTCGGCCTCCAACGCTGGAGCGGCAGCCGCGGGCTTCGCCGGCGCATGACCATGAGGCGTGTAACCAGCGGTCAGGCAGATGCCCACAACCACCAGCAGCATTCCCACCCACATCAAGGGATTGACCACGTCACCTTGATGCAGATTCATGTAGGCGACGATCGCGTTGACGGTCACTGCGCCACCAAACACGATTGGCATCACGTAGGAAGGTTTGCCTCCCGCCTTGGTCAAGGCAAAGGTCAGAGACAAAGCCCCCAGTGCCCCGAGACATCCGGCAAGGAACCCCCACTTCATCGCCGGGGCGTAGTCGCCCGTGTAATCAAAGTTGTCGTTGAAGGCGAGTTTCATCATCATCATTCCACCCATGATCGCGATGACCAGGTAGGCAACTCCGATGAAAACGTAGGGTTTGAACGGGCCCCACTCACCCCCGGGTGCTCGAGCTTTGGTGAGGGTCGGGCCGTACAAGCCCCAGCACACAGCGACACCCAACGCACATGCGATTGCCAACCATTTCATAAAGACTGCTCCGGATACCTGTTTATACGTTGAATAAAAAGTGGCAGATGTCGCCATCCTGCATCACATAGCTCTTGCCCTCGACTCGAAGTTTACCGGCTTGGCGAATCTCTTTTTCGCTGTGGTACTGTTCGAGGTCCGCGAGCGTGTAAACCTCCGCACGGATGAAACCCCGCTCGAAGTCAGTATGGATCACTCCAGCGGCCTGAGGTGCCGTGGCTCCGATCGGAATCGTCCAAGCCCGCACCTCTTTCTCGCCCGCCGTGAAATAGCTCTGCAGACCAAGCGTTCGATAGGCTTCCCGCGCGATTTGACTCAGGGCAGGGAATTCGAGTCCTGCTTCGGCCAACATTTCGGCCCGATCGGCCTCGTCCAACTCCGCAATTTCCGCCTCCAGCTTGGCACACACACAAACCACTCCGGCGCCCGACTGCTCCGCGTACTGGCGAACCTGCCCCACCAGAGGATTCAGGCCCTGCAGATCATCTTCACCGACGTTGGCGACATACAAGCACCGGCTTCGCGGTCATCAGTCCGTAACTGGAGATCGCCGCCGATTCGGCTGGCGTCAGCGTGAGCGTGCGCAGCGGCTGGTCCCCAGAGAGATGCTGATTGCACTTTTCGATCACTTCGACCCGCAGCTTCGCCTCCTTGTCACCGCTACGCGCGGTCCGCTGAGCCTTGGCGAGGGCATTGTCCAAGGTCTGGATGTCGGCAAGCATCAGCTCGGTTTCGATCGTTTCCATGTCCGACAGCGGGTTGACCGCCCCGGCGACATGGGTGACATCGGGATCCTCGAAGCAACGGACGACTTGGACAATCGCATCGACCTGACGAATATGACTGAGGAACTTGTTGCCCAGACCTTCGCCCTCGGCCGCCCCTTTGACGATCCCCGCGATGTCGACCAGTTTCAGCGCCGCAGGTATGACCTTCTTCGTCCCGATGTATTTCGTGATCCGACCGAGACGCTCGTCCGGGACGTTCACGATTCCCTCGTTCGGCTCGATCGTACAAAACGGATAATTCTCGCTCTGCGCAGCCTGAGAGCTAGTCAAAGCGTTGAAGAGTGTGCTCTTGCCGACATTCGGCAAGCCAACGATTCCGGCTTCCATGGCAACCTGATTCGAGTCCCGGGACAGTGAAGTTGCCTGAGATCGTATCAGCCCGGGTCGCTGGACCGAAGGGGCTAGGGAGCGGAGAGGCGAGAGGCGAGAGGCGAGAGGCGAGAGGCGAGAGGCGAGAGGCGAGAGGCGAGAGGCGAGAGGCAGAGGGGGGCGAGTGGGAGGCAGTGGGGCAGTGGGGCAGTGGGGCAGTGGGGCAGTGGGGCAGTGGGGCAGTGGGGGTGGAGCAGGGAGCAGCGTGGGTGGGCGTCTGGGGGTTTCTGGTTTTTCTTGGGTTTCGGCTGAAGATTGGTGGACGTGGTGACCGATCAATACACTTTGCACGAAGCAATTCGTTTATAGCTTTCATGGACGAAGCTGGTAGCCACGCCAAAGCCCAGCTCAATCCGCTCGGTGGCGGCGATTTTTCGCTCCTTCCAGCTCCGAGCCGGTCCCTTGAGAACTCTCTCCCTTGGTCTCTTGATTGTCTGCGGTGGCACCCTCGCGGCGCTGCCGTTTCGACGGTTTCACACATTACCAGACGCATCCGTTGTCCCAACCCAGGTTACCGGACCGTCCCAGTCGGCGCTACGCTCGTCGTCTGCGACGATGCCGACTCCAACGCCAAGCAGATTCCGTCGCTAGCCGACATCGATTCGCTCCGCGATCTGCGCCCGCAAGTCGATCCGTATGGATTTGCTTCGGGTCAGGCACCCGCGACGCGGCGACAGATCGATATCCCTTTGACCTACGATGACCTGGCCGTGCCGCTTGATCAGCCCAAGCCGGTGATGGATCGCTTTAGCGCCACCGCCACCGTTCAGCAAAAGAGGCTGGAACAGGATCGGATCGCGGGGCTGGTGATGCCGCCGATGGAGTCACTGCCGCTCGCCCAACAGCAAGAGTTGATCAGTGTCGCCAAATCGATCGCCCCTGCGGAGACTCAGACACAATCGCGCGCCTCGGGCCGATTGGCCAGTACCTTTGCGGCGGATGCCTCGGCATACGCCTCGTCCGGGAGTCAGTTGGAAACACTGCCAGCGCGAGCAAGAGGTTGAACCCCAGAGGTTTTGGATCCGTCAGCCCGACTGAACTTCACTGGAGTTTTCGTAAGCCGGTAGCCGGGCCCGACCTCGCCTACCTGTAGCCGAGCCTCTTCCGGGCTGCGGCATTTTCGCGTCGGACCCAAAGCCGACGTGGAATGCTCGATCTCGGAGTAGACTCGACCTTCGCAGATGGCGAAAAGGGGTCTGACGCCAAAAGCCGGAACGGCCCTTCGGGTGCTTTGCACTTTTGTTGTCTGACCCCTTCTTCCGACGCTAGAGCAGATCGTTTCGCTGCTCTTGCTCCAAACGCTTGACGACTTCTCGGACGCGTTCCTCGGCACTCTTAGGTGCGATCAGTGTGGCGTCGTCGGTTTGCACGATGATCAGGTCTTCGACGTCGATGGTAACAACCGTGTGGCCCGGTCGCGTCATCACGATCGAGCCGCGGGTGTCGATTCCGACATGCGATCCGACCACCGTGTTCTGATTCGCATCGGGCTGACGCAGCCTTGAGAGGGCTTGCCAGCTGCCGACGTCGTCCCAGGAAAAGGGAGCCTCGATCATCACGACATTGTCGTAGCCTTCCATCACCGCGTAGTCGATCGATTTTCCTTCGATCGCTGCGAACTCTCTTTGCAGAGTCGATTCGTACGCATCGGTTCCCATCGTCGCAGCGATGGCTTGAATGCGTTGATACATTTGAGGCACGTTCTTTTCCAACGCCTTCAGGATTGTCGAAGCACGCCACACAAAGATGCCACTGTTCCAATAGAACGTGCCCGCTGCCAAATACTGTTCGGCCGTACTGCGGTCCGGCTTTTCACGAAACGTTTTGACCTGATAGGCATCAACGGTTTTCGCCGAATCGATACGCTCGCCGCGCTGGATGTAGCCGAACGATTCCGCCGGCATAGGTTGGTCGGATGCCGAACGTGACGATGCGCGTCGGGTCGTCGTCGATCAAGTCGTTGCCGGCCGCGATCGCCATTCTGAAACTGCTCGTGCGAGGCGATCACGTGGTCCGATGGCATCACCGCCATCGTCCCGTCTGGATCGATCCGCTCGATCAGGGCCGCAGCCAAGCCGATGCAGGGCGCTGTGTCGCGCTTGCAGGGCTCGCCGACAATGTTCGCCGCCGGCAACTCCGGCAGCTGCTCACGCACCGCAGCCGACAACACCTGATTGGTCAGCACCAGCTGACGCTGCGGCGGCACCAGCGTTCCCAGCCGATCCACGGTCGATTGCAGCATCGTTCGTTCGCCCGCCAGGGCGAGCAGTTGCTTGGGGACCATCGTGCGGCTGGCGGGCCAAAATCGAGTGCCGCTGCCGCCTGCCATAATCACTGCGTGAAGCATGTTGTGTACGTCCAGCTTGATGGTGTGATCGGGTCACTGTGACTGCTGCAGCTTTTCACGCAGCAGATCACGGGCCTGACGAAGCTCAGCGGCGTCCGGCGATAGCTCCACGGCTTTCTCCAACCGTTTCATCGCTTCGTCCATTTGACCGGCAAGGTAAAGGGCCAAGCCATATCGATATTGAATGCTGGCGTTGTCGGGGGCCAGGTTCGGCATCGCGTTCAAGCAGCGGCAGTTCTTCGGCGCGCAGTTCGGCCGATCGCTGAAACAATTGGGCTGCCTGAGGTCCCTGCTGTTGGCTGGCGAGTCCTTCCAGGAGTCCAGCGAGGTTCGACCTCGCACCGGTCATCTCAGGTTCAACGCGAATCGCGGTCTCGTAAGCCTCGATCGCTTCGCCGTATCGCTGCTGGCCTTCACAAAGCATGGCCCATCCCAGGTGCGATCCAGCTCGATCGGAGGCGGACATCAGGGCGTCCTCCACCTCGCGTAGCGCCAAGGCTGACTCGAGATCGCTCGGTTTCCGAAAGCGTTTGATAGGCGCCGGAAGCCACCAGCACTCGAGTTGCTTCGGTTCGAACCAGGCGTGACTCGTCGCGGATCAACGGCATCAATGCCTTCCGCGTCGCACTGGGAGGCGCCGACATGAACAGGTTGATCGCTGCGGCGCGAACAATGGGGTGCTCGTCGGGATTCTTCAGGATTTCGGCAGCCGTCTGGATAGACGCTGGCGACCCCTCCCATCGCCAATTCGCTCAGCGCCGAGGCCCGCGCAATTGCCGGCGCGTTTTCCTCACTCTGTGTCGCCAGACGCAGCATCGCTTCGACCGCGCCCTCTTCGCCTCGGCGAAACGCCGTGATTGTCTCGCCAAACTGAGGCGGTGTCTTGCGATCTGCCCCGTACCACTTCACGCACGCGTCGTCACACCACTGGTCGGTCTTGCGGACCGCCTCGACAACTTGCTCATCCCCGCTCTGTGCCGCTTCGAGCCAATCCGAATACTCGGCCAGTTGGCTGCGTTTGGCTTCGTCGATCGATGCCAGCTGATCGGTCACGTGACAGCTGCTGCAAGCGTTCGGAGTTCCCAGTCGCACCGACAGATCGGGGCGCGGCACACGCAAGCTGTGGTCACGACGCGGATCAACATCCATGTAGGTGCGATGCGGCATGTGGCAGTTGACGCACTGTGCTCCCTCGCTTCCCACCGCATGGTGGTGGTGCGATGGTACGTCGTATTTGCCCGCAGCATGCTGGTGACACGACGTGCAGGTTTCATTGCCGGGGTGCTTCAGTTTCAACGAATGCGGATCATGGCAATCGGTGCAGCGAATCCCCTTGTGGTACATCCGGCTCTGGATGAACGAACCGTACACGTAAACTTCATCTTTGATCTGGCCATCGGCGAAGTACGTGTCGTCTCGTAGCAGTTCCAGCTGGAAGTGATCGCAATACGGATCGCCGGCGCGGAAGTCCGCGTCAAGAATTCCTCGACGACTATGGCAGGGGGCGCAGGTTTGCAGCTGCGGTTCCGGATCCTCTCCCTTCAATTTCGCTAGTCCGTAGCCATAACGTCGATCCCAGAACAGCGACTTGTCGTTGGCCAACTCGACGTGCAGACTGCCCGGGCCGTGGCAGGCTTCGCAGCTGACGTCGATCTCCGAGAACGTCGTGTGATAGCGATTCGTCTTCGGGTCGAAGTTCCGTTTCAGGTTGGTGGAATGGCAATCCGCGCACATCGTTTGCCAGCGTTGAGCGATGCCGGTCCAGTGCAGCGGATCGTTCGGTGCGAGTTTGTCATCGACGTCCGGCGGTCTCAGGTAAAACCAACGCTTGGCTTTGGTGTCCCAGCTGATCCGCAAGACCTGGACACGAGCGATCTGGTCGAGCGGCATGTCCGGTGTGCGGTCGAATTCGACCATGTACTGCTGCAACGGCGTGACGCCGAACACGTACTGGACATGGAAGTCCTGCATCTTTCCATCTTCGCCCTCGGTGTGGACCATGTAGCGATCACCGTCGCGATACATGCGGCTGGTCGATGCCATCATGCTCGATCGTCGCGTTGTCGAAATCACCGAGCACGGTTTCTTCGGTCGCAAGGTCCATCGCCAAATCGTGGTGCGAGCCCTTGTAGGCTTCTGCTTCGGCGCGATGACAGTCGACGCAGGAGGCCCGGCCCACATACGTCGCCTCGATCCCCGGCGGTCGGGCCGACCAGTAATCTGCCAGCACTCCGCCAACGAGTAGTAGCATCAACACGCCGGCGATCAGCGTCGTGCGAGTGAGCGGAATGCGCGAAAATACAGACAATTGATTACGTCGGAGTGGAGGACCGTGGTGCGAAACGCTGTGAGTTTACTCGGTTAGCAACTTCCTTGCCTCGGACCGCATACGCTTGATCAGCGCCGACCGGTCCGGCTCATCGTCGCCCACCTTCTCCAGTAGACGGGCGGCCCGCAGCATTTGTTCGGCTGCGGACGCCTTTCGCGAGATGCTCGCGGCATCGTCGGAACTCGCCATTCTCGGCTTTTCCTCGTCCAGCCATGGATCGGTTGACAAGCGATCGGCGATCGAACCGCGCTGACGCATGATGTCGATCACGTCATCGGCGATCCCGTCTCCGGTACCAGTCGGCTCGAATTCACCGATGGCCGCCCTTTCAAATGCCTGCTGAAGCTCTGGATCCGGAGGCTCCGCCGAGCTCTTCGTAAAGAGAAGGGCAAAAAGGGCACCCGCCAGGGCCAGCACTGAAAGTGCGCGAATGGACAATGACACGGAATTCTCCCTGCGATGATCGTCTTGGTTCGCTGGCACGTCCATCCGGAGCAGGCTCAGCTCCCACGCGAGCAAGCTCAGCGCCAGCCGAGCAATCATCGTAGTTTACCGCCATACGACCGATCGGCGTAGATCAGAGTCCTGCTTTCTCGACTGCCCTGGTGCCGATTGAATATCGCAGTGGCGACCATTTGGCGGAATGAAGGCGGGCAGATTGATGTCGACGACACCATTTTCTGAACCCGCCACGCCAACCGTGAGACGGTTTTAGAACATGAAGCTTGAGAAAGTGGGTTCGGTATCGCCGACGCTGGCAGCGATAGCACTGGTAAGCTTCCTTGACCAGCAATACTCGCTCGTACCACCGTCGATGCCGTCGATACGCCACTCGCCCGCAGCTTGGGCACCTAACGCTGAACATTCTAAACCCCCGTGAAGAAATTGAACTCACTGATCGATTCTAGATCACGGTTGAGGGCCGTCCACGAAAGTTTCCAACGAAACTACGGCTCACGCGAAATGATGGCAACTCGCAAATCACACACATTCGTGCCAGTTGGTCCAGTCCGAAGTAGGCCCCCCGCCTGGACAAAGAAGTTGTAGGCGTCGTTGCGCCGCAGGAACACTTTGGGGTCAAGAGATTGTCGCAGTGCCTCCAGATGAACCTGTTCATCCAGAATTGCCCCGGCGGCGTCGGTCGGCCCATCTTCCCCGTCAGTGCCCCCCGAGAGGATGCAGAGCTTCGACCAAAGTCGATCGATCGATCCCCTCGCTGAAGCAATCGCTCGTAGGCGGCAAGCACGAGTTGCTGATTGCGTCCACCTTGCCCTCGAATCTCTGCCGGCGCGAGCTTGACGGTTGGTTCGCCGCCGGTGATCAGGCAGTTGTTGCGATGCGATTTGGGGTCGGCACGGAGCATCGTCAGTGTCATCTCGGCCAGATGCCGTCCGACTGCTTCGGCCGCACCTTCGCAACTTCGTGACGACTGCATGACATGGTTGTAACCGAGTTGTTCCGCTCGGATGCCCGCTTCATCGACTGCCAGCGCATTGTTGCCGATCACCAGAGTCGCGTGGCGACAGTTGACCTGCGCGGTTCGATCCATTGCCCGTTGCCGGCGGTAGACGCCGCGTTGAAGTCTTCGTTTTCTAAGACGCGGTAGATGCGATTCGACAACTTCCGATCGGGATCGTATCGACGCAGCACCTCGAGCGCCTGTTTTGGCGAGGATGTCATCGGGAAAGGTGGGACCCGATGCGATCAGGTCAAGCGGGTCGCCCAGTACGTCCGACAACACCAGCGTCACCAGCATGCCGGCTCGACAGGCCCGTAGCAGTCCGCCCCCTTTGATTTGGCTGAGATGTTTGCGGACGGTGTTGAGTTCGGTAATGTCCGCCCCCGCGGCACTCAGAAACCGTCGTCACGTCGAGTTTGTCCTGCAGCGTGATTCCCTCCTTCGGCGCTGGAAGCAGCGCGCTGCCACCTCCCGAAATCAGAGCGATGCAGAGGTCTCGTTCGCCCTGCGCTGCGGACGAGTCTTCATGATTTCACTCGCGCCGGTCGCCCCTGCTTCGGTCGGCTCGTTGACGCCTGCCGGACGCGCCGGATGGACGTGAACACCGGAAGTGACGCCTCGGTGCCTTCGGGAACGTTGATCCAGCCCGAGATCGGCAGCCAGCCGTCAATCGATTCCAGCAGCCCCGCGGCCATGGCGGTCCCCGCTTTCCCGGCACCAACCACGATCAACGCGGTCAAAGTCGCGTCTCGACCACGCCAGTTCGCCAATCTGCAGCTGATCCCCTTCGACGCGCACGGTCCGCCGCACCAATGGTTTGGCACGAACGGCGTCGACGCCGGCATACCAGATCGTCGTCGCGTCGCATCGTAGAGAGGTCATCCGTCGATCCTTGTGGGGTCAGCGTCAGTGGGACAGGCAACGGGAAAGTGGCAAAGCAAGTCAAAAGATCATGTCTGCCCGCAGCAGGGCGATGACTGTTATAAGTTGCGGTGATGAATCGACCAACCGAGACGCCCGATCGTGACGAATTGGCCACGGAGTACTTTGAGCTTCTGCCATTCGAGCCTTATCCGGTCCAGGAAGAATCGCTGTTGGCGTATTTCACCGGCGATCAAGGGGTATTGGTCTGCGCACCGACCGGCACCGGAAAAACCTTGATCGCCGAAGCCGCGGTCTACGAGGCGCTGCGTACCGGCAAGCGGATGTATTACACGACACCGCTGATCGCGCTGACGGACCAAAAGCTGGACGAGCTTCGCGCTTCGGCCGTGCGCTGGGGATTTTCTCCTGATCAAATCGGTCTGGTGACCGGGAACCGTCGTGTCAATGCCGACGCCCCCGTGCTGGTGGTGGTCGCCGAGATTCTGCTCAATCGACTGCTCAATCCCGAGGCGTTTCGCTTCGAAGACGTCAGTTCGGTCGTGATGGATGAGTTTCATACGTTCAACGACAAGGAACGGGGGATCGTTTGGGAGCTGACCCTGGCTCTACTTCCCGCGCATGTCCGCACGATGTTGCTCAGTGCCACCGTCGGCAACGCGGTCGAGTTCACGTCGTGGCTCGCCCGTGCCCACAATCGACGTCTTCAACTGGTCGTCGGCACCGAACGCAAGGTGCCTCTGCAATACGAATGGATTGGTGATGAGCTGCTGGCCGACTTCGCGGAGAAGATCGCCGCGGGTGACGAAGTCGCCAGGCGAACTCCGGCCCTGCTGTTTTGCTTCAGCCGATCGCAGTGCTGGACCAACGCAGAGTTGCTCAAAGGAAAGAAGCTGATCGACAAGGTTCGGCAAAGCGAGCTGGCCGACTATCTGAACGCCGCGGAAATGTCCGAGGGTGCCGGTCCGAAGCTCAAGCAGTTGCTGATGCGAGGCGTGGGCGTCCATCATGCCGGGGTGCTTGCCCCGCTACCGCAGAATGGTCGAGACGCTGTTTCAGCGAAAACTGTTGGCGTTCTGCGTTTGCACCGAAACGCTCGCCGCCGGCATCAATCTGCCAGCCCGCAGTGTGGTCCTTCCCAGTTTGTTGAAGGGGCCACGCGACAAAAGGAAGCTGATCGAAACCGCTTCGGCTCAGCAGATCTTCGGACGAGCCGGTCGGCCTCAGTACGACGATCGCGGTTACGTCTTCGCGCTGGCACATGAAGACGACGTCAAGATTGCTCGCTGGCGCGAGAAGTATGATTCGATTCCCGAGGACACAAAAGACCCCGGGCTGCTGAAGGCAAAGAAGCAGCTCAAGAAGAAGATGCCCAAGCGACGCAGCGGCGAGATCGTACTGGAGCGAACAACAGTTTGAGCAATTGCAGCAAGCCGAATCGGCCAATCTTGTCAGCCGCGGTCGATTGCCCTGGCGTCTGTTGGCTTACCTGTTCGGCACGCGACCCGCGCGTGCAGCCGATTCGCGACATGGTGGGGCGGCGATTGTTGACGTCCAAAGGAATCGAAGAAGCCCAGCGCGATCTCAATCGCATGTTGATCACACTCTGGTCGGCGGGCTACATCGAGCTCGACCCGAAGCCGCGGCCTGCGAACGTTGACCAAGCCATGCGAATCGCGGTGAAAAGGACGCCGACACCAACGCGCGACGGAAGGTCTTTTCGGCGCCATTCTCGATCAGATGCGAGCGCCACGCAACCGATGGCGAAACGGACGATCCCGAGAACGCCGATCCGTCCTTGATCGAGAGTCGCGGTTACGAGGTGGATGATTATCGACCCGAAACGGCCACGCCGACCGAGCGACTCGAACGACTGGTTCATCTTCGCAGCATCAATCCGTTGTTTGGCGTCTACCTGGCCGATCAACTGGCCATTGCCGATCCGTCAGAAAGAATCGCGGCTCTGGAAAGTGTGCTGGAAGTTCCGGCAACGGTCGCACGGCTGGCTCGCGTTCCCTCGCTCGACGACATGCCGGCGGGAACACTTGCGACGACACGACTCGACCCACAGCTGCTGCAACTGGGACTGGCAACAGCCGAGGAACTCGGCGCTCGGCCCGATCAAACGGAAGACGAACCGATTGTGGATCGCGGCTTCGGTCGAGTCATGTTCCAAGAGCCGAGGGTCTGGCCGTTGACGATCGGCGAAAAGATCCTGCGTCTGTTTCGCAATGAATACCCCCGCGTCCATGAGGTGAACGTCCAGCCGGTCTGGATCGTGGGAGAGTTGATGGAATTTGGCGGACAGTTCAACAAGTATGTCACCGCCCGAAAGTTGCAGAAAGAAGAAGGGATCCTGTTTCGGCATTGCCTGCGGATGATTCTGCTGCTCGACGAGATGGCCAACGTGCCACCGATTGAGTCGACGGTTGAAACGTGGGAGGATCCGCTCGATGAACTGGCCGACAAGCTGACGGAATCCTGTCGGGCAATCGATCCCGAGAGCACCGACGAAGTCCTGGTTCAGCCAGGAAGCGAAGTCGACGACTTGATCCAGCCCGGGCGAAGGAATCAATAGCAGTAGGCGAGCAAGTTCTTCAAGCGGCGAGTCATCGAAGCATGCCCTGGGATTATCGATCGATCATGAGCGGACGGCGGAAAGATCCGCTCGCGATCGTCATCCGTGGTGGGCTGTGGATCGCCAGCGGCGCGTATGGGCTTGCGGTCGCGATGCGAAATCACCGTTACGATTCCGGCTCGAAAGAGGTGCAGCGGAGTGCCGTTCCTGTGATCAGCGTCGGCAACCTGACCACCGGAGGCACTGGAAAGACACCGATCGTTTGCTTTCTGGCGAAGTGGTTGCGCAGCCAAGGACACAGCCAAGGCCTGCGTGTCGCCATTGTCTCTCGGGGCTACGGGCGGGGCGAAGCCGACGCCAACGATGAAGCGATGGAGTTGCATGATCGTCTTCCCGATGTGCCTCACATTCAGGATCCCGATCGTGTGGAAGCAGCCCGCATCGCCGTCGAAGAGCTCGACTCGGAAGTCATCCTGATGGACGATGGATTTCAACACCGACGCTTGCACCGCGATCTGGACATCGTGGTGGTCGATGCCACCTGCCCCTTTGGCTATGGGTATCTCTTGCCGCGGGGGTTGTTGCGAGAGCCGCTCAAGGGCCTGCTACGTGCCGACCTGATCATGCTGACCCGCTGCGGGCTGGTGCAGGAAGAAGACGTGGCAAGGATCGAACAAACGATCCGCAGCGTCAATCCGAACGTTCCCCTGATCCGATGTCGACATCAGCCAGCTTGTTTGCTGGAGCAACCTGCTCACGAAATCTCCATCGATTCGTTGCAGGGCAGTCGAGTGGCCGTCGTTTCGGCGATCGGAAACCCGCGAGGCGTTTGAACAAACGGTCAAGGCATGCGGTGCCGAAGTCGTCGAATCACGCCGGCTTCCTGATCACGATCCCTACGGGCCAGAGACGGTCCAGGAGATCCGTCACTGGATTGAATCGATGGGCAGTCGCATCGAGCAGGTGATCTGCACGCACAAGGACCTTGTCAAGCTGCGCACCGATCGACTAGGCGGAAAGCCGCTGAGAGCATTGTTGATTGAGTTGACGATCGATTCGAATCAGGACGCGCTCGAGTCAGCACTGCAGAAGATCGTTGGCGACGTAGGTGAGCGTGTCGCATAGGTCTGGTAGGGTGGGTCCAGGAGCATGTCTTTCCCCACACTCTTTTGATGCCGAAGGTATCACGGAGGGTAGCCGTGGGTCGGCGTGGCTGGCTGGACTGCCACAACGACTACGACGCCTGCATCACGCGCCACACTTGCTCGGCGGCTTGCAGATCCTTTGGTGTCGGCTTTCCGCGACCGTACACGATGCGATTGTAGGCGTCGACAATTTGCCCGGCCGGTGCGGCAGCTTGTGGCGCCATCTGCACCGCGCGACGAAGGAACTCGGTTGGCGTTTCATCCTTGCTCCGCTCCGCGCCATGTTCGCGGGCCCATGCCTCAAACGCTTGGAAGGTGATCACGACGACGCGCCGCAGATCGGACTCTCGACCGATCGGATTGCGAAACGAGGCAAACGCACGTGGTGGTACTTGGGTGATCGCGCTCAGGAACTCGTCCGGTGGATTCCTCCTCGGCTACCTTTCCCCGTGACAGCAGCGATTCCCACCACTGCCGAATCAACTCGCGGTTGACCCACAGGAAGGTCATGACAACCGCCGCCAGTGCAAGGAATACCAGGAACTTGATCATTCCTGTGATCATCGGGATTGGGTTGGAGATCGACTGCGATGTGCTCGTAGACTGTGACCTGCTTTCGGATTGAGTCGTGTTCGGCGTGTTGGCGGTCGGCGTTTTCGTGATTCGTCCGACGCTTGGGGCCGGTTGGACTCTTCATCGGGACCTGCGTTCTTCTCGTTCGAGTCGTCGGTTTGATCACCATTCTCCGCGGACGAAGATTGGGCTTCCGCTTGACGATCCTGAACTGGGCGTTGCTTCCCGTTTGAATTGGGTGCGTCTTGGGACGATTGGTCTCCGGACGATTCTTCCTTCGATGACTCGCCTTTCGATGATTCCCTTCCTTTCGATGACTCGCCTTGCGGTTTTCCTTGTGACGACTTTCCTTGTGACGACTTGCCTTGTGACGACTTGCCTTGTGATGACTTGTCCTTGTGACGATTGCTTCGACGAGGATTGCCCTCCCGATTTGCTCGGACGGCTGAGAGGATGGTGATCCCTGCTGTTTGCCGCCGCTCTGATTTCCGGTGGGTCCTTGTTGCCGACTTCCCTCGCCGACGTCGCCTTGCGGAGCACCTTTTTGATAAGTCTGGCCAGCTTCTTCTTTCCCTTCGCTTGGGTCGACGGTGCGCGGCGCGTTCGGGTTGGCCTTGTCGGCTCCCTCTCGTCCCCACCCGAATCGACTCGCTTGTGTGTTGCCCGGCGAGTTCAGTTGGATTGGCAACTCAAAGGTCGCGAGCGCTCGTCCCGGCATGGGAGCCATGTAGGCAACCAGCAACACCGAGGCGATCATCACCAGGCCTCCGAAGAGCCAGGCGATGGAAACATCGACTGGCATGTCGACATTTCGTTGTCGCAAGTAGCGCCGCAGGCCGAGAAGGCTGGTGGTCACCAACAGCGATAGGCTGGCAAACAGATAGAACGCGAGCAGTCGCTGAGCGCGGTGCCATGTGTCGGCGTCGTTGCGGAGAAAAAACTGTCCGAGTCCGAACAGTGGCAGCGCTGCCAGAGCGAGATACAAAACGGTACGCCCTGGTTGATGCGGCTTGACACGTTTCTTTCCCGTTCCATCGCCATCGTCACCACTGTCCGACGATGGATTCAGTTCGATCTGTTTCTTGACGAACAGGCGACCGGCATCAATCAACCCTTCTCCGCTGGCATCGACCGTCTCATCAATCAGCGTGCAGTCGCGCACGATGATGTCGGCCAAGTAGGCGATCAATCCCAAGATCAACACAACGAACAAGGGCGAGTCGACGAATCGCAGCATCGAGACAAACGTGACCAGCCCAAGAATCCCGGCGTAGCCCAGCGAGTAAGCGCGGTCGCGCTCGATTGCAATTCGGGCGATCCCTACCACGCCCAAGGTGAACATCATCAGGATCCAGGAGATCCGTCCGGGAAAACCACCACGATAGAGTGTCAGCGTCAAAAAGTTGGCGAGGCTGCTGATCATCAAGAAGATCAACAGTGGGGCCACCGCAATCGCGGCGTAGTCAGCGGCCGTCTTTGTCTGTTTCAATCGATGCCCGTTTCAATCGATGCCCGTTTCAATCGCTGACTAAGACTGTTCCTCCGGGTGCAGCTCCTGCCATCGCTTCATTGCCGGACCAATGCTGTTCATTGGAACCCATTTGCCCTTGGTCTTGCTGCTCTGCAAAAGCGTTTGCGGAGAAATCTTTCCTTGTGCGATGCGATCGAGCAAATCAGCTTCGCTGATTGGGCCTACACGACGAGCTTTGCGAAGCCAACCGCTTGCCATGTAGTACCATCCCGCTGACATCACACACTCCCGCCTGATTGACGATTCGTGTTAGGGAATCCATCGCTCGAAAAGCCAGATGGGCGTGTTGGATCTTCGAGCGTGAGCTCATGCGTCTCACGACTCACAGCCGCCGTTCATGGTCGTCGTTTCGGAGCGTTCGCGACAAGCCGAATTCTCCGCATTGTGAGTAGTGAAGCCAAAATAGTCTAACGTGCTGATGACAGCCAATGCCATCAATTCACGGGTAGATTCACCAACATTCGAGACAGGGCCCCTCGGCAGGGCTACCAGCGACCACTCATGCGGTCGGAGTCGACAATCCGCTTCGCTTCGGCGCTCAATCCGAACGGCAGATTCGGCTGATTCAGCTCAAGGAAAACCGTGTACTTCTGGTGCAACGCATCGGCATGAATGACCGAGGTGTGAGTCAAACGCAGGAAGTGAATCGGAATCCCGTTCCAACGTTTGGTGAAGACGCCCGCTTCCAAGGATGCCTCACGGGTCAGCCCGTAGTGTTGCGTCATGGCACCGACCAGGCGATTTGGGTCACCGGTGAACGCGTGCAGGGAGACGCGTTGAAGCTTACCGCTTCCATCGAAGTAATAGGTCAACGTTCCGGCCAAGTCGTCGACTCGCGTGCCGGTGACAATCGGTACGCGCATCGCCTGGAGCTTGACGTCTGAGAGTACGGTGGAGACGCGTGAGAAGCGTTGAATCACCCAGTCCGGCGAAATGTCAAATCGCATCACTTCACGCAGGTCGGTCAGCGGGGCTCCGACAATGCTCGGGCCCGTCTCGGTGTCGACGGGTCTCTGGCCCAGGTTCTGGACCAGCTCGCCATCGTACCGGTATTGGCTCGAGGTCGCACTGATGAGCTTTTCAACTTCGTGGTGCGCATTGCCGGCTCCGGAAGTGTCGGAGTCCACGTACGCTGATTGCACCGACTCGCTCACGCTTGCTACGGTCTCGCGGCCCCACTCCGTCTGTGTGGCAACGTAGGGGGTGCCGGCGACAGCGGTCACCAAGGCAGCGGTGCGTAATTGAGAATACATCGTATGGATGATGGATTTTGGTGGAGGAGGAATACCGTAGCTCCGTCTCTCCGAGACGGAGGGTGTTGCGACGACGCCTGATTCCGAGTCTGGGAGAGACTCGGCTACGGTATCTGTCTTATCGACCATTGGCGACTTCCATGTTTCCTGGACTGCGTTGGGACGCCTTGGTTGGTAGCACCGCGTGATCGCGTACAATCGTCGGAACAATGACAGGGCAACTAATCGGAATGGAACGAACACTGGCGGCTCACCGCGCCGAGTGCGAGGAAGTCATCGAACTGTTGGCTCAATCCGGTCAGGTCGAGGGGACGCGAGCACTTGAGAGGCTGCGTGTGCGGGTCGGCGAAGGGCTTGCCAGAATCGTTTCGGTGGCCGGCGAATTGCAACACCGAGCTCGAGCAAAGCTTGCCCCGCCCGATTCCCCGTACCGAATCTGGTGGGTGGGCGACAAATCACTGCAGCAAGCGACGCCCTGGCAGGTGGCGAGGATGAAAGCGACCTGGTTTGACGACGCTCCGGTCCATGACCTGTGCTGTGGAATCGGCGGTGATTCCATCCAGCTTGCGGCGCGAGGCGAGTTGACGGCGGTGGATCTCGACCCGGTGACAGCGGCGATGGCCGGGGCGAACCTCGATCTCGCGGGTTTTCCGCGCTCGCAGCAAGTGTGATCTGCGCCGATGTCACGGCGCTCGATCTGCCGAAGCATCGATCGATTCATCTCGATCCCGATCGACGAGTGGATCAACAACGAAGGAGCGATCCCAGTGCGTTTCAGCCGTCCTGGCAGCAGGTCTCCCAAGTAGTCAGGGGGTCAGCTGCTGCTATCGTCAAGTTGGCTCCGGTCAGCGAGATCCCCGAGGGAGGCCTTCCGGCATCGGAGTTTCATCGATGCTGGATTTCTTTGTCGGGATCGGTGCGTGAGCAGACGCTCCTGTGGGGATCGGTCATCGACCGAGCGGGGCAACGGCGCGGTGAACGATCGGCCTTGGTGTTGCGCTCCGATGAAAGCTTTGCTTGGTTTGCAGCGGAAATGGGGGGCGAGTGTTCAATTCCCTTGGAGTGCGAAGACCCTCCGGCCGTGTTGGTCGATCCCAACGCCGCGATTCGCGCCGCTGGTTTGACCGAAGCCTTTGCCAATCACCACGAGCTCGGGCTGTTAAGCGGGCCGGCGGGCTTCTTGGCTGGCAACATGGATGTGACGCGACACCACGACTCCATTGGATGCTTGGCTGTGGTGGGCACGGTGCAATGGTGGGGATCCTGTGATGACCGCAAGTTGCGCAAGGAGTTTCGTGCCAGGGGCGTCTTTCCAGAAACCATCAAAGTACGTGGCACGGATCATGACCCATCAGTGCTGGTCAAACGCTATCGCCGGTGCGGCGATCGTCCGGTGACCTTATGGATCGGACGTCATGGTAAGCGAGTGTTCGCAGCGATCACCGAGTGAGCGTGTGTGTACCGTTCCAAATTGGCTCCTCTTGGGCTTCTTCGTTTAACCGGTAGCCGGCCAAAAACGAGAACGGAAAAAATACGAAGCCTATGTGAGGGCCGGTGGCAGAATTTCTTTGGCACGGGGCAGCAGTCTCGCCGCGGAAAAACTTGGGTGAACGCTCAGCAACAGGGGCAGCATGGGACTGATCGGATCGGTCAAGTCGGCGAGGGCCAGGTCGTCCAGGCCAGCCGGCGTACGAGCCTTCAGAATCGCTGCATTGAGCGCGGTGCCGAACGGCCCATAGGGCAGGGCCAGCAGTCGTTGACGGCGAGCTTGGAAATAGCTGGCGGCCGAAATTTCTGCTTTCAAACCGAGCTGGCCGTCAATGCTCGCCGCCAGATCGTATCTTCCTTGCTGCTCGAAAATGTCAACCAACAATCCGCGCGCAGGATCGAATCATCGTAACGGTCTCTCAGCCGGGTCGCATCTTGGATCGCCCGTTGTTCGTTGCCAACGTACCAGAACGCTCGCGCATGATCGACTTTGACGGACATCGAAAGCGGATGCAGTTGCCAGGCCTCACGCAGCGACAACATCGCTTCGCTCCATCGGCCGGTCGCCAACAACAACAGGCCGTACTGATGCCGTACCTGCCAATGATTGGGATTGACCATGACCAGCTCTTGGAACGTCCGCTCGGCTTGTCGATAGCGACCGAGCGTTTGCCAGTCGAGCATGGCGATCGCCAGTTGCGCGTCCAGCGAGTTGGGGTCCAACGCCAATGCTTCTTCGGCGCTGTTCCTGGCCTGACGAATCAGTTCGACACTCTTGGTCTTGTCGGATTGAGCCGCCAGCGTGATCGAAGTCAACGCGATCCCGGCCAACGGGGCGGCAAAGGTACGATCGGCATGGTGGGCTTTCTGGAAACAGCTCAGTGCCATCTCCAGGCCGCGTGGGCTGTCGGGATCGGAACGTGTTCGACCGCTGACGAGACAGTTGAACGATTCAACGCTCGGAGGCGCGGCCTCATCGGCCGAGGAGGTCAAGCGATGCCCGATCACCGACGCAACCTCCGTGGCAACCGAACTCAATTCCAACAGGTTGTCGGCAGACTCGACGTGCAATGTCTTGCCCCACATTTGCCCACCGGTCTTGGATGAGATGATCTGGATGTCGAGTTCCAAAAAACTCTTGGCTCCCTGTGGAACTGTCCTCATGCTTCCTGTCACCAATGCATCGACCTCGAGCAGTTTGCCGATTTCGCGAAACTCTCGAGGTGTCTCCGCCAGTCATCGGGCGGAAGCGTGGAACGGTGACTTCGGATAGCCGTGTCAATTCGTGAACCAGCAGTGCAGCGAGTTGCTCACCTCGTTCCAGATCGCGGTCACCCACCGGCGACGGCGAATTCGTCGGAGCCACGCTGTCGGCCGACTTATCGATAAAGGCCAGCACCGCCAGCGAGTCGATCCGTCTCAGGTCGCTGTAGTTGCCTCGCGCCAAGATCGCCCCGATCAAGCCACCGGAGACTCCTCCCGCTGCCATCGAAAACAGGCGTCGTCGGGTAACCGGATGTGTCCGATGCTCAACACGCGGCAGCTTCGCCGCGTTGGTTCAAGTTTGCCGAGCCGGATCGCAGACGCTTGGCGATTTGTGCAGCCGATTGCGGACGCTGCGACAAGTCCTTGCAAAGACACGACTCGATCAAATCGGCTAACGGCGACATCCTCCCGCCGACGGATCGGATCAGGCTGGGGGTCGTGATGGAGTGTCGCAGTGAACCGAGCCGAGTTCGTGCGGCCGTCAAAGGCGCGAGTGCCGTACAACGCTTCATACAGGATGCAGCCAAGTGAAAAGATGTCGGCAGCCGGCGTGACGCGTTCACCGCGAACCTGTTCCGGAGACATGTACCCGGGTGTCCCCATGATCAGGCCCGTGCCGGTTTCTTCCGCCGAGAGAGCGAAATCGGGTGCTCGCGATAATCCGAAGTCAAACAGTTTGACAATCTTGGTGTCGGCCTCGGCGTGGGAACCATCCTCCCCTGCGTCTGGGTTGATCTCACTGGCATGCCGCGGGACCAACATGACATTCTGAGGTTTCAAGTCTCGATGAATGACTTTCGCTTCGTGCGCCGTGGCGAGCGCCTCGGCGATCTGGGCGCCAATGCGACGAACCTCCTGCGGCTGCATGGGACCGCGAGCCAGTTTTTCGTCGAGCGGTTCACCGTCGAGGAATTCCATGACAGCGTAAGGGAGTCCGTTGAACACGCCGACGTCGAACAATTCGACGATGTTGGGATGGCTGATCGCCGCCACGGCTCGCGCCTCGCGCTCGAACCGCTCGGTCAAATCCCGTCGCTTGGAAATCTCTACCGACAATACCTTGATGGCGACCCGCCGATCGAGCCGCGTGTCGACGGCGGCGAAGACGACGCCCATGCCACCGCGTCCCAATTCGCGCGAGATCACGTAAGGGCCGATCCGAGTGCCGGGCGACGGTAACTCACCGGTCAAAGGCAAAGGTGCTGCGACCGGCGGACCGCCGGCAATCGTTTCCTCCCCCTCCGCAGACTCACTTCTCCCGGAATCGGCGATCCCACCAAAAGGCGACCGAGACTCACGAGAGAGCTCTTCCTGGACCAATTCCAGCTCGCGTTTCAGAATCTCGTGGTTGGTGCCTCCATGTCGGGCAATCAAATCGGCAATCGACGGGTTTTCTCCCAACCGCAGCTTCGATTCGTATTCGAGACAAACTGCGTCGATCCTCGCAAGTTCGCTCGCCGGCAAATCAGAAAGGCTCATGGGGATGGATCACTCATCGGATCGCGGACGACTTCGAACGAGGCGACGGTGCCCGGTTGCAGTCCTGGCCGGCCGTATTGTAAAGGTTCATTCCGACAAAGGACCCGTCATCCTAACTGAGAACCTGTCCGAAAAGGGGGCTGATCCGAACGGCGCGGGCTTCAGCGAACCAGGACGCTGGTCCTTACTCCGCAGTCTCTTGATCGGCCTGTTCGGACCAAGTGCGGCGAATCAGCTGCAGTCGTCGCTCGACCGCCCGCTTACTCAATTGAAGCCTTTGGGCAATTTCATCGACCAGAAACCCGTCCATCCTCATGATGGCGATCTGCCGGAGCTGTTCGTCGGGCAGTTGTTTCAGCAACACGTCGCAGGCTTCCGTCAACTCAGCGTTCAGGTCGGCGGGCGGCATTTCTCCAGTGACTCCACCAATGCCTGCGCCCATTTGCTGACCGCTGCGATCGAGAAAGACCGATTCGCCGCGCACGGAACCACCGCCGCGTTTCTTGCGGGTCTGGTGACGCAGGTGAGCGTGCACCTTGCGGCTGGTCAGGGTGATCAACAAACCCCAGAGGTTGTCGGGGCCTCGTAGGTCAGGAAACTGGTCGAGCCGGATGCCGGCAATGAAGCTATGAAAAGCCGACAGCGCGATGTCTTCTTCATCACCCGTCCGCTTCAAGTGACTCGGCAGTCGACCGGCGGCAACGCGAACGAGCTGTTGGTAGTAGTCTTCCCAAAGCCTCGTGATCGCTTGGTCGTCGCCGTCACGAACTCGCTTCAGTAAATCGCCGAACGGGTCCGTCGATAGATCTTCATCAGCATCCATGTTGCTAATGATGACGGATTGTTGAGAGCAGGGGAACGCGGCACCTGACCGGAACGGTTTGCCGATGGCGGGCCACTGGAGTCCGAGTTGCCCGCATCGATCAAGTCTTTAAAGCACGGTCGCCGTCAATTCGATCGGCTCCGCCCCGCTGGTTTCCGCTTCGATCGTTCCCTTGGCGACGCTGCCGGGTTCAAAGTGACTCCGCCGCGCCGGTCCGATGGCAAGGGCGCTCCCGTCCTCGCGGCGAGCGACGCTCGTCAGTCGCCCCACGGTCTTGTCCGCGGAAAGCAAGGCGGTACCTGGCTCCGGGACGCCGCCGTCGATCGACCAGGCCACCAGCTTCTTTTGTACCTGACCCAAGGCATCCAATCGTGCCACCGTTTCCTGCCCCAAATAACAGCCCTTGGTGAACGAGATTGCCACCGCGTCACGATCCGCTTCTTGGGGAAGATTCGTGTCGTTCAAGTCGATTCCATACCACGGGAACTGCGCCACGACGCGAGCCGCATGAAAGCTCGCTTCGTCGGCAACCACGGCAGCTAGTCGCTCACCAAGTTCCCGGAGGATGCTTTCCTGATCGTTGACGTTTACCAGCAGCAAACCGCTCCCCTCGCCTAGCCATCGGCAGCCGTAAAGATCAACTGCATGGCCAGCGATGGACAAGCGGACGCATCGGAGCAAATTCGACTCAACCAGGTTGGTCGCCAGCAACGCAGCCAGCCCCGGTGAAAGCACCACGCCAACGTATTCGGAATCTCGGATCGCCGGTGTTGCATCCTCCCGAATGGTGTATCGGTCAAGATGCTGAGCAATCCGCTCGGATTGGCCGCCGGCACCAATCAATCGAAACAACTTGTCGACTCGATACACTTCAACGTGCCCGAGCATCTTCCCGCGAACATCGGTGACAAAGCACTCGCTCCCTTGCCCATCCGCTAGCGAGCGAACTTCATTTGTCGTGACGTTGTGAACAATCGTTGCCGCATCGGCCCCGGAGACGTCAATCACCGAGAGCTGGGGCAGCCGATAGATTTGCTGCTGGTTCATTTGGGAAAGAATACACGATGTGGGCAATCTCCGCGGCGGTCTCCGAGCGTGAGTCCGCGAATCCGAATGGATTATCAGGTGACGGGACTGCGGAGTCGAGGACACGCTGACGCGTGATGGAATAGGGGGTGAACGATTCACGATCAGACGAATGTGTCTTGCTCTTGAACCACGGGTTTATGTTGACGCACGGGGGTGCGGAGATGAACGAAAACCAACCAATCAACGGGACACCTCAAGAGGTTTCCCAAACTGTTCCCGCCCCGCCGCCTGTCGCCAGCAATCCACTTCCCTGGCTCATCCGCTGTCTGATCCGCAAGCAAGCCGGCGAGGGAGCGGCCAGCGACCGCACCGGCCTCCCGCCGAAGCCGGCAAACGGCTGATTCGATCTTCGCTTCGGAGCGAGCCGGTTGTTGACGGTTCTCGATCCAAGTGGTTCCAATGGCCGAGCGACTTGATAAACGCTTGGCTTGTCAGCGGGCGACCTGTTGACCGTGGCCACAGATCCCTGCAGGAGAAGATGGTGGATCAATCCCTTTCGCTGTTCGCAGCGGCCGAAGAGGAAAACCTCGATCGCGCCCAACCCCTGGCTGCACGAATGAGGCCTCGCAGTCTGGCCGAATTCATCGGCCAGGAGCAGATTCTCGGCCCCGGAAAAATGTTACGGCGGATGATCGATGCCAAACGGCTCGGCTCGATCATTCTGTCTGGTCCGCCCGGAACGGGCAAAACGACGCTCGCCCATCTGTTGGCGAGCGAGACTGGATCGGAACTGCGGACTCTGAGCGCCGTTTCCAGCGGCGTCAAGGATGTCCGCGAAGTATTGGCCTGGGCGACCGACGTGATCGCCTCGGGTGGCCCCCGGCCGCTGCTGTTCATTGACGAGATTCATCGTTTCAGCAAGAGTCAGCAAGACGCGCTGTTGCCGGACGTGGAAGCTGGCGTCGTCTCTCTGATTGGAGCCACAACGAGCAATCCGTACTTCGCCGTCAACGGAGCGTTGCTGAGTCGTAGCCAGTTGTTTCAGTTGCAATCGCTTTTGCCAAGCGACATCAGTCAACTCCTGCAGCGCGCCGTCACCGATCGTGACCGTGGCTTGGGTCAGTTCGGCGTTTCGGTCGACCAGATGGCGATCGACTACCTTGCGGAGACTTGTGAGGGGGACGCGCGACGCGCCTTGTCGGCGCTGGAAATTGCCGTGCTCAGTTGCCAGTCGGATGGATCGAGCGTGACCCGCGAGATCGCTGCCGAGTCGCTCGGCAGCCGCATGGGTGGCTACGACGGCACCGGCGACGACCACTACGACTTGTCCAGCGCGCTGATCAAGAGCATTCGTGGCAGTGACGTCGATGCTGCCTTGTATTGGTTGGCCAGGATGTTGGAAGGTGGCGAGGACATTCGCTTTCTCTGTCGTCGCCTGGTGATTCTGGCGAGCGAAGACGTTGGCAATGCGGATCCGCAGGCGTTGGTCCTTGCCGTCTCCGCCATGCAGGCCTGTGAGTTCGTCGGTCTGCCGGAGTGCCAATTGACTTTGAGCCAGACGGTGGCGTATTTGGCGTTGGCTCCCAAGAGCAACGCATCAACCCTGGCAATCGGTGCCGCATTGAAAGATGTGCGAGAGAATCAATTGCTGCCAGTTCCCAAGCACTTAAGGGACGGCCATTACCAGGGCGCCAAGAAACTTGGTCACGGCGACGGATACCAGTACGCCCACGATGCAGCCGACGGGGTCGCCGCGCAAGACTACCTCGGCGTCGACCGCAGCTACTACCAGCCAGTCGACCGAGGCTTCGAAAAGGAGTTGCAACAACGACTCCACCGCATCCAACAACAGCTAAAGAGTAGCGAGGGGTGAGTAGCGAGTTGCGAGTTGCGAGTTGCGAGTCAGCGAGTAGCGAGTAGCGAGTAGCGAGTAGCGAGTAGCGAGTAGCGAGGGGAATATCGAGTGTCGACGTAGAAAGACCGAACTTCGGAGTTCGACATTCTCCCTCCACTGCCCTACTGCCCTACTGCCCTACTGCCCTACTGCCCGCTCCCTCGCCCCTCCCCTAAAACAACCGCATCTGTCCTGACGCGTCCTCGGGGCAGCGAAATCCATCCACGTTCAAACGCGGCATGTCGCCGTCCAGCCCATGCTTCTTGCGAAAGAGCTGAAACATGGATCTGATTTGATCGGCGATTTCACCCGTTCCAACTTGGCGCTGTCCCCAAGTTGCATCGTTCATCTTGCCGCCGCGCACGGCTTGGATGCGCCCTAGAACCAGGTCGGCTTTCATCGGCTGCGTCCGCTCGAGCCATTCCTTGAAGACTGGTTCGACGGTCAGTGGTAATCGAATCATGATGTAGTTTGCGGTTCGAGCGCCAGCTGCTTTGGCTGCTTCGAGGATCTGTGAGATCTCTGTTTCGTTCAGGCCGGGAATGATTGGGGCAACCATCACGCCGACTGGAACGCCTGCGTCGGCCAGTAGTTTGACGGCACGCAGTCGGGCGACCGGGATGCTCGTTCGCGGCTCCATCTCTCGGGCCAGCGCCGGATCGAGGGTCGTGATGGAAACGAAGACGTGAACCAAGTTGTCACTGGCCAACTGTCGCAGTACGTTGAGGTCGCGTACTACCAACGCGTTTTTGGTGATCAAGCCGATCGGCTGACGAAACTCTGCAGCGATCTCGAGACATTGTCGCGTTAAGCGAAATTTTCGCTCCGCCGGTTGGTAGCAATCAGTGACACCGGAGAAAACGATCGGTTCCGGCCGCCACGATCGCCTTGCCAGAAAGTCTCGAAACAGCTTGGGTGCCTGATGCTTGACGACGATCTTGGTTTCAAAGTCCAAGCCCGCATTGAAGCCAAGGTATTCATGCCCGGGGCGGGCGTAGCAGTAGGCACAGCCATGTATGCAACCGCGGTAGGGGTTGACGCTGTAGCGAAAAGGGATGTCGGGCGACGAGTTTTCGACGACGATGCTCTTGGAGGAATCCTCAACGTATTCGATGGCACGATGGTCGAGTTGGTGCAGGTATTCCTGATCCCACTCCAAATGTTCCAGATCGACTTCGCGATGATGAGTCTCGAATCGATTGGGCGGATCGATCTTCGAGCCGTGACGCATTGTGGGGACCGACAGAAGGGGATGGAACGCTTGCCTGTAGCCGAGCCTCGCGGAGGCTCCGATTTTCGCGGCAAAGCCGCGTTGAATGTCGGTCTCGGAGAGACCGACCCACAGCAAAGTGGCGCTGTGCAGCTAGTGCATCGTCCAATCTAAAAATGGGGGTGACGTCGATCGGCGAAAAGGGGTCAGGCAGCAAAAATGCGAAGCACCCCTTCGGGCCGTTCCGGTTTTTGGTGTCTAACCCCTTTTCGCCATCTGCGATCAGTCTTCATGCTTCTCGATAAAATCGAATGCACGTCGCGGGCTGATGAGTCCCATGACGCTGCCGTCAACGCCTAGGACCGGCACGTGTCGGTGACCCGCGACGGCGATCGCTGCAATGGCGGCGGCAGCAGGATCGGTTTCGTAGACCACGGTTGGATTGCTCGTCATCACGGCCGTGACAGGAGACGACGCAACCCGATCATAACGCTCGGCCACACGCTCCAGCACGTCGCGCTCCGTGAATAGTCCAACCAAGGTTCCTGCTTCGTCGACCACCAAGACGCTGGCGACTTGCTCGCTATGCAGTAGCTCAACCGCTTCGCGAACCGTGGTCGTCGGCGTTACCCGCGCGAAAGGCCGTGTCTGAATTTGGTCAACGGTCTCTTCAGCCAGCGCTCTTTCAAGCTCACTGGCGTATTTGACCGGCTCGTAATCCGACAGTGGATCTTCGAAATGGGTGGGATCCAATCTTGAATGCTCTTTCATCTCAGGCTCCCTCTCGTTCGCACATCCACGGCGTCTCGCCGAGTCGTTGAACCGTGATCTGTTTGGCGAAACAATCCGCGACGTACTCTGCGACCCCACGCTGGCCGGTCAGGCCCCTCACCCTTCCATCCCGACCCGTCACGCAAACGAATCGGGCCCCTTTGATCTGGATTGCATCCCAAACGGATGAGATCGGTTCCGTCTCCGAGACGCACACAAAGCTGCTGTCTGCGAACTCACAGACGGGATGCTCGTCCAACGAAGCCCCCTGCACCAATGCATCGAGTACGGATCGTTCGCTAAAGATTCCACATGGGACTCGTCCTGGCGTGACGATGATCGCACAACCGAGCGATTTCGTCCGCATGATCGCGATCGCGGCACGCACAACCGTATACGGTTCGATCATGATCGCATCGCGAAGCGGCAGCGATCCAACCAGCTCGTGTCCAAGTTCTTCTCGGATTTTCATCGCTTCCTCCTGGCTTAGTTCAAAGGGGCGCTATTTAAGAGAGCATAAATTGGGCCAAGATGCATTCATGATGGTGTCTCAGTCCGAGACTTCATGGCAATGGCGGTTAGTCACGCCAACCAGCTTCCGAATGGCACGTGAACCGACCTATCCCGCATCAGTGGCGCAAAACAGCGAGCAGGTCGATTCGTCCGCTGGTGCGCAATAAGTGAGCGGTTGAGCGCATTGAGACGGGTCGGCACGTCGCTTGGAGGCGTTTGGAGGGCCGTGGTGAACGTCGTTTGTGGCCGTGATGCCAACGCTGACTAGCGTTCTTGACGGTTTTTCTGATCACACCGGCATCGAATTTGCCCTTCGCCGGCGGATTCCTGCGGTTCGCCGTGCAATCGACCGCTAAGGAGACCCCAGTGCGGCAATTCATGGCATTCGTGCCTGCTTCCTGAGCAGATCGTCACCGACATCGTCGATCGGCGAAAAGGGGTCAGACACGAATGGCACGAACTTAGGTTATCTCAGTGAACCTCGGGCGCTAGCCGTGGGCCTTCGCCGCATCCTAACGACGTTTTCTTCGCCCACGGCTAGCGCCCGAGGTTCAAAGCCCGTGCTATTCGTGTCTGACCCCTTTTCGCCATCCCTATCCCCTCACGGTGTTTCCCAGAATAATTGCGTCTCAGTCGATGGTCCTAATCTTCACGTGACGCGTTCAAAGGGATTTCCGTCAGGCATGAGTGGCAATTCGTACGCGCCTGGGCCTTCGTCGCATACTGTTCGCGATGCATCCGGCGAAGTTCGACAGGTTCCCGAAGACTGGGAGCTATTGCCGCCCGGCGATGCTGCGTTCACGCGACGCGTCAAGGCTGCCGGCGAGCACTGGGTGGTACAGGAAAAAGTGGGGCGCCGAGTTTTCTCCAAGGGCGTCTGGGCGCCGGTGAAGACGATGGAACGAATTCGGGCCGAGCTCGATGCGGAGCGAGCAACGGACGCGTACGCGAAGCGGCGCGCCGCGGATACTCGGCGTCGCGAGAAGATCCAAGACCAATACGTCGGGGACTTCGCCGAAGCAGTGATCGCATTTCTGAATTTCCATGACAGCCATGATCGATTGGCGAGGCAGTTGGCCGAAGTCGTGACCCGACACGCCACCCCGGTCGGAAGTGGAACCGTTGCACGCACCAAGCGGATTCCGGTCGAGCAGCGAGCTGAAGCAGCCGTCATCGCTTGGATGCGTCATCAAACCACCGCCTACGATTCGATGGCGATCCCGCGCGTTAAAGGAAAACGCCGGGAGGTTCGACGCATGCTTGCGGCACGGTCAAAAGAATTGCTTGCTGGCTATCGGCGCGGAGACGCAGCGTCGCATGATTGTCCACTATGCATCGCGTTGGCTGAGATCCATTCGCAAGAAGCAAAGGTCCGGAGTGCTGGCCACGAATGACACCAAGATTCACGAATGCAATCGTCTTGAAATCGACTCATTCCCATTCCCATTCCCATTCCCGTCCGTGGCATTCGTGCAGTTCGTGGCGTTATCATTACCCATAACTTTTTCAGAACACCACGTTGAAGGGGCAAAACAATGGTGGAGATTCTTTACAAGGACGAAAGTTATCGAGTGATTGGTGCCTGTTATGAGGTTCACCGTGTGATGGGGGCTGGATTCTTGGAAGCCGTCTATCAGGAATGTCTAGGAATCGAGTTTGCGGATCGTGGAATTGTGGCGGTGCCGAGACGTCAGTTGCGGCTGAGTTACAAGCATCACCTGCTAGAATCGATTTACATCCCGGACTTCCTCTGTTTCGGGAAGATCATCCTGGAAATCAAAGGAATCAGCGACCTCAATCATGATCACCGAGCTCAAGTGCTGAACTACTTGAAGGCAACTGGCTGCAGGGTCGGATTGCTTGTGAACTTTGGTAGGCAGGCCGGGCTGCAGTGGGAACGCTTGGTCTTTTAGAGATCATCAAGCTGCCATTCGCGGTAGTCGGTCCCTAAGGAATACCAACGGGTGACGGTCGCTGTCGGGTCCTCTAAGATATCGGTCGACTTGGAATCCGGTGTTCACACGTGGTCGACCCGAAGCAACCGCTCGCGTTGCCTGACGAAGAAGGGAAAGAATTGAATCGATGCAGACTCGCAAGTTAGGCAATCACGGTCTCGAACTCAGCGTCATTGGCCTCGGTACCTGGGCGATGGGAGGAGGCGATTGGCCCTTCGGTTGGGGTGACCAGGACGAGAACGACGCGATCGCATCGATTGTCAGGGCGGTCGAGTTGGGGGTGAACTGGATCGATACAGCCGCCGTGTATGGTTTCGGCAAGAGCGAATCGCTGGTCGGAAAGGCGCTCAAAGCGATTCCCGCGTCACAACGTCCGATCGTCGCGACCAAGTGCGGACGTACCAACCTCGGTGACGGCAAGATTGGCAAATCGTTGCAGCGCGACAGTGTGATCGCGGAATGCGAAGCGAGTCTGCAACGCTTGGGAGTGGATTGCATTGATCTCTACCAAATGCATTGGCCTGAACCCGACGAACAGATCGAAGAGGGCTGGCAAACCTTGATCGAGTTGCAGAAGCAAGGCAAGGTTCGCTGCATCGGCGTCTCCAACCATAACGCTGCCCAGATGGCGAGGCTGCAGGCGATCGCTCCGATCAACTCCTCTCAGCCGCCCTACAGCATGATTGCCCGCGACGCCGAGTCTGAGGTGCTTCCTTTCTGCCAACAGAATGGAATCGGCGTGATCTGTTACAGCCCGATGGGGAAAGGCTTGTTGACTGGGAGCTTCACCGAAGAGCGAGCCAAGAACCTTTCGGAGAAGGACCATCGCAGCCGAGATCCTCGGTTTCAATCGCCCCAGCTCGAAATCAATTTGCAGTTTGTCGCCGGACTCGGCCGACTTGCCGCACAACTCGGTTGGACCGTTCCCGAGCTAGCGATTGCCTGGGTGCTTCGCCGGCCCGAGGTGACCGCTGCGATCGTCGGATCCCGCAGTGCTCAGCAGATCGAACAGACCGTCGTCGCTGGCAGCCGTACCTTGGACAACCCGTCGATCGAAGCAGTCGCAAAGTTGATCGAAGATCGCGATCAGCAACTCGCCTCAACCGCAGGCGTCGTGAAGGCCAGGGTTTGAGACGAAAGTGAGCCATGAATGTGGTCGTGACCGTTTGGATATCGGCCTACCCTCAATCCAATGTGAACGCGCTTCGTTCGCGTGATGCATTATCCAGAATCGGTAGCGGGAGGGCGGTTCATGCTCGGTCTTGAAGAGGCGATCACCGCGACTTTGCAGTCCGGCTGGAATTGCCGTCGTCTTGCTCGGTACCGCGCTGGGGATCTTCGTTGGTGCGGTTCCTGGCTTGACGGGAACGATGCTGATCGCACTGGTGTTGCCGTTGACGTACGGAGCGGACCCGTTGTTGTCGATGGCGTTGTTGATCAGCATCTATGTGGGTGCCGTCAGCGGTGGCATGATCACGGCAACGCTACTGAGGATGCCGGGGACACCGGCGTCGATCATCACCACGCTCGATGGTTACCCCATGGCCCGAAAAGGGCGACCGGGTCGCGCGCTGGGCCTGGGGGTCATGGCGTCGGTATTCGGCGGAGCGGTTTCCTGGTTGTTTCTGGTCTTGCTGACCAGTCCCATCGCCAGGCTGTCTTCTCAGTTTGGTTTCTTCGAGTACTTTTCCTTAGTGATGATGGCGTTAGTGCTGATTGCGACCATCGGTGGTGCCTCCCTTTCTCGTTCGTTGTTCTCGGGCTTCCTTGGGATCTTTCTTGCAATGCCGGGCATCAATGCCGCGACCGGGCATGCACGGTTGACGTTTGGAATCACGGAGATGAACGACGGGTTTCAACTCCTGCCCGTACTGATCGGTTTGTTCGCGGTCAATCAAATCCTTCGCGACATGGTCAACATCGAAGAAAAGGGCGAGCCGATTGCCCTGGGCGATCAGAGCCTGCTGCTACGTCCTCGCGACCTTGCGCATCACGCGGTCAATCTGATTCGCTCCTCCGTCATCGGTACCTGGATCGGGATCTTGCCAGGGATTGGCGCCAACATTGGTTCGGTCGCGGCCTACAGCGTTGCCAAGAGCATGTCCAAAGAACCAGAACGATTTGGAACCGGATGCGAAGAGGGGGTGGTCGCATCGGAGGCGGCCAACAACGCGACGATCGGCGGTGCACTGATTCCATTGATCGCGATGGGATTGCCCGGAAGTGTTGTGGAAGCGGTGCTTCTCGGCGCACTGGTCATTCATGGGCTGCAACCTGGGCCTCGTCTGTTTGCTGAGAGCCCGTCGATGGTTTATACGATCATGGGCGCGATGCTGATGGCAAATCTCGTGATGGGAGCGATGATGCTCGTGTCGATGCGATGGCTCGCCCGTGTCGTGATGGTGCCGAGGCCCTACTTGTTACCGGTGATTCTTTGCTTTTGCGTGATTGGGTCCTTTGCACTTTCCAGTCGTACGTTTGACGTATGGGTCATGCTTGGATTCGGTGTCCTTGGCTTTCTCTTGGAGTCCTATCGTATTCCTCTTGCACCTTTCATCATTGGGTTTGTGCTCGGGCCGATCGCAGAGAAGAACCTTAGTCTGGGGCTGCAGGCATCCGATGGCAGTCTTTGGCCCATCGTGACGCGACCGATCTCCCTGCTGTTCATTGCGGTCGCGCTTGGCATGTTGTTCACGCCAGTCTTAGGACGCTTCCGAAATAGAAAGATCGGAGCGATGCAGTGAGTGCAGCATTACGAATCTGGCACGTCTTTGCCGTCGTCACGATCATCGCGCTGCTGGCGTGGTGGTGGCGCGATCACAACGAAGCGACCGGTGACGGCAACGTCTATCCCGCACGGCCGATCCAGGTGGTCGTGCCCTACGCTGCCGGCGGTGGCAGTGACACTTTCGTGCAGGATTGTCCAGCAAGGCATCGCGGAAGAACGCTTGCTCTCGCAGCCACTTGTGATCGTCAATCAGGCGGGCGGGATCGGCACCATCGGAAGTCGTGAGGTCAAGAACGCCGAGCCGGATGGCTACAAGATCCTTTGTCACCACAACGCGATCATCACGGCCAAGCTTGCCGGGACCGTTCCCTATGGGCCCGAAGCGTTTGAGCCGATCGCGATGACCGGCGAAATGTCGATGGTGATTCTCGTTCGTGCCGACGCACCGTTTCAAAATGTGATGGACCTGCTGCAACAAGCCAAAGCATCTCCCAAGGCGATTCGCTTTGGTGCCAACAAAGGGGCTCCCGCCTACTTCACGGCGCTGCAGCTGGAAAAGGCGGTTCCCGGTGCCGAGTTCAGCGTCGTTTCCTCGGGAGGCGGCGCCGACCGCTATTCGAAAATCATCGGTGGCCATTTGGAGGCGGGAATCTTCTCGCTGTCCGAGTATCTCGATTTTCGAGGCGTTGTGGGAACGCCGCCACAGCAAGACATTCGCGCCATCGCGGTTTTGAGCGAGCAGCGGCACGATTCCATCCCCGACGTACCGACGGCGACAGAGCTCGGAGTGCCGGTCGTGCTCAGCAACGCCAACTACTGGTGGGCGCCGAAAGGGACGCCGTCGCAGGTGCTGCGAAAACTCTCCAGCGTATTGGAAGCGGCCATGGGGAACGCAACCGTCCGCGCCGAGCTGAGCCGGTTGCGAATGGACCCGACCTTTGACAGCGGCCCCTCGTTTCAGCAACGACTGCAAAAAACCGTTGAAAGTTTCGAAGCAGTCACTGCCGAAAAACCTGCCTCCCTACCGGCATTCCCAATGTATGTCGGATCCATCGTGGTGTTGCTCTTGGGTTGGGTCGTGATCGAGAGTCTGCGTGACCGTGGAAGGTTTGAGCCAGACGTGATGCGTGATCAGAAAGAGAGTTACAAGCAGCGGCCTGGGCTCGCGCTCGCTTGCCTGATCGTCCTTTGCACTTATGTGATCGCATTGAGCATGGGCGTGGTTCCCTTTGCGGTTGCCACTGCGATCATGGTGCTGGCAATCGGTGGCCTGATGATGCGGTACGCGCCCGGTCAGAGGTGGGTGCTGTTAGAGCTCGCACTGCTAACCGGGCTCGGGACCCAGTTCGTATTTACCGAGATCTTTGCGACGCTCTTACCGTAGCAAGGCCTCGACATCACCTTTGGGTACCCGATTCATGACCAGGGGCTGCGAGCCGTCCTGCTGTGCTTGTTGCCAGGTCACCAAATAATGCTCGCCGTCGAACATCACGTCGACATAACGGCTGCACCCTGTTCCGTGGGGACTCACGAAGGCCGGGGCGGTCACCGACAAACGATGGAGTTGAGTAAGGTCGCCGTCGAGGCAATAGGCGACACCGCCCAGTTCCTCGCACGAATAACCTCGCGGTCGTTTGACGGCGGCGTCGTGTTCGTCCAGGTTGCGGACGCATTCGCCACCATCGTAGAACAACAGGTCAACGTTGCGATCAGAAAGAACGCCCACACGCGGCAATCTCAACATCGCCGTCCCACGTGTTATCGCGACGTCCCAGGTGAACCCCCGAGGGAAAAAGTCAAAGACCGCTCGATCAGCCGAAAGTGGACGTCCGTCGAGTGGCACATATCCAGTGTTGGAACTCGTCCAGCAGAAGGGATGCGAACAGAACATCAAGCATGACTGTCCACAGTGCGTGCCGAGAAACGGATCCTTGATGTGGATGAACCGCGGATCTTGCGTTTCGAGTACCGTTTCAATGTTCGCATCGGCCAACCCAGCAAACGAGTCAGCCATCAGGCGGTCGATCGTCCAGACTCCCGTTCCCGGTTTGAGAAACGACTCGAGGCCCGCTGGATAGCCGATCCCCGACTTTTCGGTCGAGACATAGAGTTCGACGCTGTCGTTTGTTAAACGCAACGCAGACCCCTCGATCGAAAGCACTTCCCGTTCGCCGATATTCAGATCCGACTTGCTGAACTGAATCGCCTTTTCAAACGACTGGCCACGGTCGTCCGAGCGGAAGATAGCGAGTTCCAAGCCGCGCTGGCCAGCACCCAGTCCGGTGCGAGAATCGCCGTGATTGCGGTAGCGTCCGACTAACCATAACGAGCCGTTCTCATCCTGAACCATGTTCCCGCCACCGAACCAGAAACCAGGCTCGGCACGCTGCGGCGCGCACGATCACACTCGCCCGGTGTTGATCGACCAGGAGCGAGGCGATTTGGTTCAAGCGGTCGACGAGCGTGGAATTCATGGTTCCTCAAGCGGGTCTCGGCTCAATGTCTGTACGTTGGGTTTGGAAGCTTGTCATGACCCACATATCTTGATGCCGAAGGTATCACGGAGGGTAGCCGTAGGCGGCACAGTGCGCCGACGGAAACGACATAGCAAGTCCGTCGTTTGATTGGAGATGCGATGCGACTGGCGCTACTTCGCTTTCTTCTTTGCCTTGCGGCCCTTCGCTTGTGAATCTTTTGGATAGGGGGTTCCGTTGATGTAATTCAGGCGGTCGCCGACATCCGCGCCCTCGCTGATCGGATGAAAGTCCGAGCGACTTACCGGGTAGCGATCCTGGAAAAAGTCCTTGAACCAGACCACGGCATTCAGTGCTTCCGTCGCCTCGACCGGGTTCTTGGTGGTGTTGACCACCTCGATCAAAACTTCCTGCGGATTGATCGCGCCGACCTGCCCAAGAAACTCCGCGGCGCGAATCCGCACCGGCATCGATGCGTCATGCAGCAATGGCGTAGCAGCCGGTGCAAGCTCTGCGGCAGGTAGTCCGAACGAAGCGCAAACCATGGCGCCCCAGTATCGCTTCATCGGATCGTCGGACTTGAGTGCAGCCTCGATCTTCGTCTTCGCATCATCAAAGGGCTGCAGTGCCAGGTCAGCGATGTCGACCAATTCTCCGATCTCTTGCTTGTGCTCCTGACCGAACGCGACCGGATTGTCCATGGCGTGTTCCGTCAGATAGCTCTCGGGATAGAAACTCAAATCGGGAAGCGACTTGACCTTCGCTTGCAGCAGGCCACGCATTTCCAGCAGCACCGACTTGTACTGTGGATCGCCCGCGAGGTTGTTGACCTGATGCGGATCCTTTTCGCAGTCGTACAGATGTTCGACTCGTTTGGGCTCAAAGAATTGCTTCGGTCGCGCCGTTCAATTCGCCCGCATAAAACAGGTCTCGCCACTGCGCGTAGGCGAGATTCTTGTAGCGATAATTGTTGTTCAAGCCGTCCGGCAAGTAGGGTTGGTAATTCCTCAAATACTGAAACCTTCCTTTGTGAAGCGAACGAATCAGGTCGTACTTTTCGTCGAAACGATCGGCGTAGCTGAATACCTCGTCGCGGGAATCCACTTCCTTCATCGAAATCCCTTTCCCGAGAAATGGCTTTCCGTCCATCTGCTGGGGTACAGCGACGCCGGCCAATTGCAGCGCCGTTGGGCCGAAGTCGATGAAGCTGACAAAGCCGCTGACGCGATCACCGAATTTGCCGTCGACCAAGTTGTTGAAGTTCTCGGGGACACGAACAACCAGCGGAACGTGAAGCCCGGTGTCATAGAGATAACCCTTGCTTCGAGGCAACACGCCACCGTGATCACCGAAATAGAAGACGAAGGTGTCTTCCAGCAATCCATCCTCTTCCAGTTGGGCAACCGTTTGCCCGACGATCTTGTCAATCACTCCCATGCGATCGAGGTAGCGAGCGTGCGTGTAGCGAAACAGCGGCGTATCGGGATGGTAGTCCGGCTAACTTGACCGTCTCCGGATCGGTGATCGTCTTTTCGTTTTCAAAAGTCGCTTGATCGAAGTGCAGCGAGCTCTCATGCGATTCCGCGTGTGACTGCATGTGAAAGAACGGCTGTGATTTGTCACTCGCGATTACGCCATGACGCCGTGTTCGACGATTCGTCCCAGACCCCTTCGCCTTCGATCGCGTTGTAGTCCTTCTTGCTGTTGTTGGTCGTGTAGTATCCCGCTTCACGAAGCAGTGCTGGGAACATCCGCAGGCCTTCGGGCATCGCGGCCAGTACGTAGCGACGATGGAACTGGGTTCCGATCCGCGGCCCATAACAACCGGTGGCCAAGTGTTGTCCGGGCTACCGAGCAAACCGGCGCGTTGGAATAGGCATGGTCGAAAGTCAGTCCGTGAGCCGCTAAGGATTCGATCTGTGGCGCCGCAGCCCCGCCGTCAAAAAAGTGGGCGAGGTAGTGAATCGAATTGTCCTCCGACACGATCCAGACAATGTTGGGACGATCGGCCGCGACCACCATGGTGGCGAGCAAGAGCAATAGGCCGATGGGGGCGAGGACGCGACGGATCATAGAGACGATTTCCTGGAACATGAAAAACAGAAGAACAAGTAGACGGAGCGAGCGGGGAGGTTTCCGTTTGCGAACACGATCAACCTCGCGGCCGACAACGCCGTAGCGGATTTCTTTTCGTCAAGGAAGGCTCTTCAGCCACGAAGTGGCGTCCTCAGAATTGCCGTGGTGTCACCCCACGGGTGTGGTTGTTGCCTAACAGGTTTCCACCACCTCGATGCGTCAGCGAAGCCGACACGTCGAGGTGGTGGAAGAGATTGGAAGGGGCATTGAACCGGGTGCTGACGCACCCGGCAATTCATCTGTCGGCACTTCGTGCCTGCATTGCCGGGAGGACGTGATTCGATTCTTAATCAAGCCGCTGCAAAACGCGACGTCGAGAGCTGGACGCTCTCGACGGCTTTGCGGCTGATGAGTCATCCGACCTTACGGAAGTTCGACCGATCGCAACGACATCGGTGCGTTTTCCTGTTGGATCACGACCAGCGCGTGCTTGTCGTCAAGCTTGTCCAGTTGCACCACGCCCTGGAGCGATTCGATGGTCTCGTACGGTTGGCCGGCGACACCACCGCCTCGGACCGGTTCGGTCAAGCCAGCGTTCTGGTCGAGGTTTTCCGTGCTGATCTTCATCACACCACGTGCGCTGTTGGCCATCAACAAGTAGTCCTTGCCATTCTGCTCGTAAACGATCATGTCCAGCGGACGATTGCGATTGCCCAGTTCGGCGACGGTGGTTCCCTTGACGGTCGCTTGATTGTCAAACTTGGCGACAGGAATCTTCACCAGTGGCGTGCATGTGTAACCGGCCAGCAGGCTCGGTTCGCCGCCGATGTTGAACGGGACGAACGTCTGAATGGGGGCAGTAGTCTTCGCTTTGGCCGTGAGCTGCGTGATAGATCTCAACCCGAATGCCGCTGGCGGATTCATTGAACGGGAAAGTCAAACTCGCGAACCGAACTGGGAGATTCGCCAGCGGCGAGTCCCGCGACCAGTACGCGACCCGCTGTGTAAGCGATGTCCGTGATCGAGCTCTCGCGAGGATTGCTGCTGCGGCGACCGCTCGAAACCACTTTGTCTTCCGGTGCGTTCGGCAGCGTCGACCGACGCGTGCGCGATCTTGTCAAGATTCAAAGGGCTGATCGAACCATCGGGTGACACCCTGGCAATCGCAGCTTTCCCGCCGGCGGTGACCGACAAGAAAGCGTTGCCCGTTTCCGGGATTGACCGCCAGATCGTTGACCGTCACGTCGTCGCTACCCAGTGCCGCGGAGAGTCGCTCGTTGAGATTCTCGATTTCGAAGCTACCCGAGCCGCTCTTTTCGTCTTCGGTGTTGATGGCGTAGATCTTGGCCGCCTTGGCGTCACCGACGAAGAGAACGCCGGAGGGACCAAACGAGAGCGGGCCAGCCGATTGAAGTTCGACCGTTCCCGGTGTCAATCCGAACAACTCCGCCGCCTGAACGCGTTGATCTCCGAGATTCCATGAACTAGAGACAACGCGATGGCTACCACTGAGCCTGAAAGTGTACGACGCATCCGACATTTCCTCGAAAACAGGTGAACAACGACACAACGGCGCTCTCGGTCGCCTCCCGTCAGCGACCCCGTAACCGAGACAGTGTAAGCGTTTTGCCCGCCACTGCAATTTAATAACGGCATCATCGAGGCGCAGTCGTCCTCGACCTTCGCACGACACGCAGCTCAAGACTCGCACGAAACTCGCCACTCGCCGCTGCACTCCGCGACACACTCGCCACTCGCCTCTCGCCTCTCGCTTTCCGCCGCCTACATCGGGGCAATGCGGGGGGATCCCATGTCGGTGGTCAACACGACGTGGGCGTCAAAGGCCCGGCGAATCAGCTCGTGTTTGATCGCCTGGTGGTCGGGCGAGTCCCACAGATCGGTGAATTCCCACGGATCGCTTGTCAGATCGTACAGCTCGCCGAGATGATGGTCGTGGTACAGGCATAGCTTGTGAGATTGGGTGCGAAACATGGTCCCGAAAGTGCCGCTGCCGCCGGTAAAGTGGGGATCGAGCGCGTCGAAGTACTCGCTCCGCACGAATTCTCGCCAGGTCGACGGGTCAGCCTCACCGCGCAGGATCGGCAGCAAACTGCAGCCCTGGAGATACTCGGGAATCGCGACGCCCGAAAGATCCAGAAGGGTCGCGGTCATGTCGAGAAGTTCCACCAAGCCATCGCTGCGAACCCCGCTGGCGAACTGTGTCGGCCAGGAGAAGATCAACGGGACTCGGACCAAGCCTTCGTAGAATCGGCATCCTTTGAACATCAGCCCGTGATCCCCGAGTGCCTCGCCGTGATCGCTCGTGAACAGGATCACCGTGTTCTCTCGCTGGCCCAGTTCGTCGAGCCGATGCCAGGATTCTCGCGAGCTGGTCGTCGATCTGGGCGATCATCGCGTAGTAGCGGGCCTGGACGTTCCATGCATCATGTTCCTCGGGAGTCCGTATTTCGTCCTGAAAATCGAGCGAGGCGAGTTTCTCGCTGATGCTCCAGATCGGATGGACGAAAGTGGGGGCCGGGCATCGTCGCGGCGTCAAACCGATCTGCGTAGGCTTGGGGGGGACGAACGGTGGATGAGGATCGTAAATGTTGATGTTCAACAGCCAAGGCTGATCGCTGCGGGCCCGATCGGTGATGAACTCGATCGCCCGCTCGGAAGCCCAGGTGGTCTGGTGCAGTTCGGGCGGCACGCCGTCGCTCGCTCTTACGGAGCGCATCGAGGTCTCCGCCGAGCTCGCGTACCCAATCGGCATAGTCATGGCCCTGCTGCCAATCGTCGCGCGGTGCATGACTGAATCGCCAGTAAGAAAAGCCATCGTCGATCCGCGGCTCGGTTCGGTATCCCGCGCTCTGCAGATGAAACTTACCGATCAGCCCGCAGTCGTAGCCGGCGTCGGCGATCAGCCGGGTGATCACCGGGGGAAACGAAGGAAAGGTGTCGTTGCCGTTGCGCGTGTTGTGGACCCGCGACGGGTACATGCCGGTCATGAAGCTCGATCGGCTCGGCGTGCAAATCGGACTCTGGCAATAAGCGTGCGTGAAGGCGACGCCCTGGCGCACCAGTGAATCGATGGTGGGCGTGACCACATGCGGATTGCCAAGCGCGCCGATCGTGTCGAAACGCTGTTGGTCGGTGCAGTACCAGAGGATGTTGGGACGACTCTCAATAATCGATCGCGGTTTCGCTGGCGGCTCGGTTGTGCTGTTCGCGCAACTGGTTCATGGTTTCGATAATCGCTTCGGCCTGGTAGCGGATCGCTCCCTTGGCATCTCTTGGCTTCAAGCGCGTCACCGCCCTTTTGCTGGAACTGATCTACCTTCTTCCAGTTCATCTTCCAGCTTCGCTCGGTGGCCGCATCGCGAAGGGCCTGGACCGTCGCGCCGAGCCGATCGTAGAGTTCGCTGGTTGGCTTGGCGTCGTAGCTTCGGTAGGGTCCTTTGCCTCCCGCCAGCCGTCGGTCGCAGCACGAGCTTTCTTCCGATTGCTGCGAATACTGGGCGGCCGCGAAGCCTGCAGCGATCGCTCCCAGAATCAGCATCACGATCATGGCGCCGACGGTCTGCGGTCGGCCGCCCAGTGCCAGACCACCGAGTACCGCGGCGATCAAGAAGCAGAGAATGGTTCCTCCCAGCAGCAGAGGAGAAACGAGGGGGCGCTGGTCACGCTCCTGGTGCTTCGCTGGCGCAGCTGCTCGTCGGTCGATCCATCACGGGCATGGATGATCAAGACCGTGATGTTATCGGAGCCGCCGCGAAGGTTGGCCAAATCGACCAGGACGCGACCGCCTGCTCTTCGGACAGGCAATCCATCAACGTGCCGATCTCCTCATCCTTCACCAAGCCGGTCAGACCGTCGCTGCAGATCAGAAAGCGGTCGTCGGGCTCGACCGGAAAAGGGCCTTCCACGTCGACTTCCACCGAAGCATTTGGTCCCAACGATCGCGTGATCACATTCTTGGGAATCGTTGGTCCCCAAACCCCGCTATCGCCATGACCGCTGGCTTCCATTTCCCAGACGAGCGAGTGATCAAACGTCAACTGTTCCAGGACACCGTTTCGCAACCGATAGACGCGCGAGTCACCCACATGCGCGACCACGGCGCCGGTCGGCAGAATGGCCAGTGAGCTTGCCGTTGTCCCCATGTTGTGGAACTCAGGATTGTTCTGTCCACGCTGATGAATCTCCGTATTGGCCTCGGCGACCGCGGCGCGGAGAGCCTCCTCGGGCTTCGGGTTGTTCGACCGAAAGTAATGCATCGCAATCTTTTCGGTCGCCATCTTGCTCGCCAGTTCACCGGCGGCATGCGCACCCATCCCGTCGGCCACGACGAACAGATGACCGTGACTGCTGAAACGCTCGCGGCTCTTGGCCGGCACGCAGGTAAAGGAATCCTGGTTGTTCGCGCGGCGCATACCGATGTCGCTCAACTCGGCGAACACGATTCCAGAATCCCAATCGTCTGTCACCGACAACTGTCTCGAGGTATTTAGGGAGGGGGGAAAACGCGTCAATCAACGGAATCGCTCTCAGTTAGAGTTCGTCGCTGGATAAACGGCTCCATCAAACTGAAAGCGTAAAATTCGACGCGCGTCCGCATTGTATGGGTCTGCGATTGACGTACCTAGGCGCGTCCGAGCGGCGAAATGGCGAATCCGACTTGGACAGGCCGCTCGCACGAGCGATTCCACGTGGTTCCACGGCCGACGATTTCGGCGACAAGACCCAGCTCAGGACGCAAACTCCGCCGGGCTACCCCATTTTCCGACAAATACTTGCTGAGTCAGCGTCTTTCGGCGGCGGGGTCCGCTTTCCCTCTTGCTCCAATTCCCGTGACTCGTCGCTAACCGGCGGACTGGTGTCGGGATAACCGATCGCGATGGCGGTTTGGGGGTCGAAGCCCTCCGGAATCCCGTACTCCTGGCGAATCAAGCTGAGATTGACGCCCGCCATCTGATGGGCCTGCAGGCCCAGGGTCGCGGCCTGCAGAGCCAGGTGAGCGGCAGCCTGACCAAGATCATGCAAGGCGACGCGGTTCGGTTTGCCGTTGTATTCGAAAGTGGACCGCGTGACCGTGAGGATGATCGCGCCCGCATTGGCCGCCCAGGCACGATTGGCCTCCATCAGGCAGCCGATCATACGTTGAAATGGTCCTTCGTCTTGCCGTCTTGCGATGATCCAGAACCAGGGCTGGTCGTTGAAACTACTGGCTGCCCAGCGTGCCGCTTCGAAGCACCGCAGCAATTTTTCATCCTCAATCTCCTCGGGTAAGAACCGATAGGGGCTCCAACGATCGGCGATTGCATCCAATACTGGTCGCTCAACGGGATTGGTCGACATTCATTCCTCCAAGGCCTTGAGTGCGAGCGGACGGATGCAGAAGTATAGCGAGCGCGGAAATTGGTCGAAGGTGTCGATCGATCTGCGCTGCAAAATCATCGCTTCGGTTGCTTCAGAAATCGCGCATGCAGGGGACGACGTGGACTCGGCTGTGCCAGAGTGCCCAGCGAGTCGATCCGGTCGAGACCATCACCGCGGAGTTACTTCCTCTCTGTGCTGCACTGAAGTTCATCGGCAGCGAGGGACCGAAGCTATTGCGCACGCGCCGTCTGGGTTGGCGCAGGTCGCCCGGCTTGGCTGTGGGGGGTGCGCAGTGAGATTCGCCGTGATCCGCATGGCAAAGTCTTGGTGCTGGGAACCTGGAACTATCCGCTGTTTCTTGTTGGCGTGCAGGTCGCTCAGGCACTCGCCGGCGGCAACGATGTGTGGCTGAAACCGGCGATCGGATGCGAAGCGATCAGCGATCAGTTGGCCAAGGCGTTTCATGCGCGTGGCGTTCCGGAACCGTCGCTGACGCGTCTTGGATTCATCGACCGAGGCGGCAACCGGCGCGATCGATGCCGGTGTTGACCTGATCGTCTTGACGGGGGCGGCATCAACCGGTCGCGCCGTGCTTCGCCGCGCGCGCAGAAACGTTGACACCCACCATCATGGAGCTCAGCGGGTGTGACGCGGTCGTCGTCTTGCCCGCTGCCGACTTGGATCGGGCAGCCGAAGCGATTTCGTTTGCCTTGAATTTCAACAGCGGTGCGACCTGCATTGGACCGCGCCGATTGATCGTCGCCTCGGCCGCTGCCGAACGAACGCTTGAGAAGGTTCGCCGAGCGACTGGCATCGAGCCCGGCGGTGCAGGTGCATCCGGCTGCCCGCGAGTCCGTCGCGCAGGTCATCGAACGAGCGATCGCTGCGGGGGCGGTCGACTGCTTCGACCGTTTTGACTGCGAATCGGCTGCGACTCGACGGAACGATGACGCCGCTACTGCTCGATCATGTCAAACCGGGCGATGAGATCGCCTCGGCTGACCTGTTCGCTCCGGTGCTTTCGATCATCCGAGTCGACGACATCGGCGAGGCGATCGGCATCGTCAATGCCTGTCCCTATCGGTTGGCGGCCAGCGTTTTTGGTCCGAGACGTGAAGCGGAGGCGGTTGCTGGCCAGCTGCAAGTCGGCTCGATTGCGGTCAATGACCTGATCGTACCGACGGCCGACCCGCGGGTTCCCTTTGGTGGTCGGGGCAACAGCGGGTTTGGGGTGACTCGGGGGGGCGAGGGACTGCTCGCCATGACGGTGCCGGTGGTGACGGGCGTGCGACGCGGGCCGATTCGATGCCTCACCTGATGCCGCGGCAACCGTCCGATGCACAAACTCTGCTCGGTGCGCTACAACTACTACACGCACGCTCCCTGACCGAGCGTTGGTCGGGGCTCAAACAGATCTTGGCAGCTCGGCGATCACACGATGCGGAGGACGCTCGGTCGAACGATTCCGAGTGAACGGATCGATTCGACGTGACTGCTGACTCACCCACCTCGCGAACCTGAATGGAAACATGATTGCAACGGAATCTCGACCGCTTCACGTGGTGGTCATTGGCGGAGGCCTGGCTGGACTCTCTTCGGCGTGCGTGTTGGCCGCACGTGGACACCGTGTCACGCTGCTGGAGAAGAACGATTGGATCGGAGGCAAGGCGGCAGTGCATGCGGCCGATGGTTATCGATTCGACATGGGGCCGACCATCTTGACGCTGCCGAGCGTGCTGCGCCGAGTCTTTGCTGAGGCGGATCGGAAGCTTGGACGATTATCTGCCGATGATTCCGCTCGATCCGCAGTGGCGTTGCTTCTTCGAAGGTGAACGGAGCGATGGCAGTGACAACACCGTGCTCGATCTGGTCGCCAATGTCGAAGCCATGAAGCAGAACCTCGATGAGTTCTCTTCGAAGACAAAGCAGCGGTGAGGGGTACGAGCGATTCATCCAAATGAGCAAGCAGCTGCACGGCGTGTCGGATCGCTTCTTCTTTTGGCGCTCGGTCGGTGGCTTGTCCGACACGATGGAGGTCGGCGGCGCCTTTTCGGCGGCGGTCCTGAAAGATGTGCTGTCGCTGAAGATGGGGCGAAGCGTTGCCTCGGTTGTGCGATCGTATGTCTCGGATCATCGGGTCGCCCAGATGATGGATCACTTCACCCAGTATGTGGGATCGTCACCCTATGCCTCGCCGGCTGTCTTGTGCGGGATCGCCCACATGCAGACCGACGAAGGCATCTGGTATCCGATCGGGGGCACCCGAGCCGTGCCCGAAGCGCTGGGAAAACTGGCTGGCGAATTGGGTGTTGAGATTCGCGTCGGTACCGATGTGATGCAGATCGCCACGGACGGCGATCAGGTTCGCGGTGTGGTCACCGCCGACGGCAACGAGATCGCATGCGACGCCGTGGTCAGCAACTGCGACGCGGTGCGGACCTATCGCGAGTTGCTCAAAGGAACGCCGCAGTCGAACAATTTCATGAAACGAAATCGGCATCAGCCCGCGTGCAGTGGTGTGGTGCTTTACCTGGGTCTCGATCGCCGCTACGAGCAATTGCTGCATCACAACTTTGTGTTCTCTCGAGATCCCGAGGAAGAGTTCGATTGGATCTATCGCAAGGGTGACCCGGCGCCCGACCCGAGTGCTTACGTGTGTGCTCCGGCGATCAGCGAACCGGAAGTCGCACCGGATGGCTGCGAGGCGCTTGTACATTTTGGTGCACACGCCTTACCTGCGCCCCCATCACAATTGGAAGGAGATGTTGCCCAAGTACCGCGAAGTGATTCTGGACAAGCTCGAGCGGACGGCGGGCATGGAGGGACTTCGCGGTGCGATTCGCTACGAGGCTTCGCTGACGCCGGAGGGGATTCACAATCGATATCGTGTTCTCGACGGAGCGATTTACGGTTTGGCGAGTCACGGCAAATTCGTCGGCGCCTTCAAGCCAGCCAATCGTCGCAAGGATTTGCGAGGACTGTACCTGGCCGGCGGAGCTGCCCATCCAGGTCCCGGCATGCCGATGGTCTTGATGAGCGGATGGATCGCCGCCGACTCACTCGACAGCGACCTGGGAAGTGGCAAGCAGGCGGCACACTAGCTGAGAATCGCCGTCCATCCAAGCACGACGCGCAGACTTTGATGTTGCGCCAATTCATACAAGCACGACGCGCCAGCGAGTGAGTCCCAGGAATCTGCGCAATCTCACGTCCGCCAAACGGTTGAAAACCGGAAACAGACTCACTGGCGCGTCGTGCTTGGATCTTGTTGGACAAAACGTCGTTTCGATGGCAAGTTGTGCAACATCAAAACTGCGCAAGCGAGTGTGTCGGGCATTTCGGCGAAACACACACCTGATGGTACGGTTTGCTTGGACGGGAGCGACCGACGTGAATACAGCCGTATGGATTGGAGAACTGAATAAAATCGATTGGTCCTTGGCGGGCCGGGTACCGTTCTTACGGGGACATGTCGTTAGCGGCCACTGGGCCTGGCTACGTCATCTACGTCATCTACGTATCGGAACAAGACCATGTCACACACTCGACCTGCTATGCGTCGCCGACTCATGCTGCAATCCCTTGAAACGCGACAGATGATGGCGGGCGATACGGCGACTCTTGGAGCCGGCGATCTGTCCAACGACGGGGGCTCCACAGAGGTTCGTTTCAGTAGCAACCATGCGGGAGGGATGAATGTCTGCTTTGGCGATGGTTCCGTGCGTGTGATTCGGGGTAGCGACACCGTTACAGCCCAATTGGTTGATGCCGCGATGACCGACGATCCTTTCTTCTTCGATGGAATCGGGACCCACATCGGATGAGTCGCGTCGCCAAACCCAAGCGAAATCGTTTTGGTTCCAGCATCGACCCTCTCCTTGCAGCCCTGGCTGCCGAATTGATAACATAAAGGTTGTGATGAGCATCTTGCTTGTTGCGTTCAAACGGGGTTGTAGCTCAGCTGGGAGAGCGCTGCGTTCGCAATGCAGAGGTCGTGAGTTCGAATCTCATCAGCTCCACTCGTTCTAAGTCTTTGTCGAGTTGGCACTTAGCCATCACCGCCATTGTTGGCGTGCGACCTTCGTTTGGATCATTCGCGGTAGTCCGACTACCGAAAATGGAAGTTGGCACAGATGGCACGTCCACGTTCGACGGTCGCGAACTATCGTTACCACGTCTCGGGACAGGCTCGCGTGTCCATCGCGAACCAGGATTTCTATCTCGGCAAGTATGGTTCTCCCGAGAGTCTCGGGCGGTATCACTCGCTGCTGGCGGAATACGCCGAGACTGGATTGCTCCCCAACCAACCGACGTACCAGGTCGCCGAGGCGCTCTCGATCCGAATCACATAACCCAAGGTCAAGCGATCACATCGGCTTGTTCGGCTCGTCTTCATTCCGGCAAAGCAAAGGCCACGAGAGTTCCGCCACGCGGTCGGCCGCTTTTGCCTCCGCCAGCCGAAATGACGACATATTGTCGTCCGCTCACCATGTAGGTGCTCGGACTGGCGTTACCGCCGAACGGCAGCTTCGCTTTCCATAGAATCTCGCCGGTCTCCTTGTCGAAGGCGCGAAAGGTTTCGTCTGCGGTCGCTCCGATGAAGATCAGACCTCCGGCCGTCACCAGCGGGCCGCCGTAGTTCTCCGTGCCAGTCGGTGGGATTCCTCGGGCAGTCAGTTCGGGATACTCGCCTAATACAACTTTCCACTTGATTTCGCCCGTGTTGAGATCAACAGCATTCAAGGTGCCCCACGGTGGCTTGATCGCAGGATAACCTTCATCGTCCAGCCAGCGACGGAATCCTCCAAAGGCATAGGCTGGTCGTTCGTCGTCAGCATCAACAGCGGCCGGCTCTGGCGTGCTTTGCCTCGTCGCGAGCCTCGCTGGGCGGCACGCCTTTACTGAGCACGTAATCGAGAATTGCGGCGCGCTTTGGCCTCCGGCATCGTCGTCGTAAGCGGGCATGCGTCCACGACCTTGCCGCGTCATCTGCTCGATCTCGGCACGCGTCTTTCGTTTGTCAATGTCGAGCAGCGGCGGGAACTTCAGTTCAAGATTGCCCTTGAGATCCAGGCCATGGCACACGCCGCAATAGAGCATGTAATCGCGTTCGCCCGGTATCAGCTTCGGAGCCATCCGCATGACGGGTCTCGATCATTTGCAGCAGCCACGGCATCTCGTTCACGTTGACGTAGTAGATCCCCTCGGGATCAGCAGCTCCGCCACCCCACTCCATCCCGCCGTCGAATCCTGGAAACATCACCGTCTCATTCAGGCTCGGCGCCGGGAAAGGCCCGAAGTTTGGTGCGGCACGAATCCGATCCAAAGTCATCTGATGTGTCTCAGGCGAAATGTTCGATGCATCCTCTTCAGTGTAGGCCTGCCGCATCAGCGGCGGTGGCTTGGTAGGGAACGGCTGAGTCGGCCAAGCCTGCTCGCCGACCAAATCGGATTGAGGAACCGGTCGCTCCTCGATCGGCCAGAGTGGTTCACCTGTGACGCGGTCGAACACAAACAGCAACCCGTGTTTGGTCCCTTGCGCGACCGCATCGATCTGCTTGCCGTCGTGATTCACGGTGAGCAGAACCGGCGCACAGGGCAAGTCCTTGTCCAGTAGATCGTGATGCACGATTTGAAAATGCCAGATCCGTTCTCCGGTGGCGGCGTTGAGCGCGAGGATGCTGTTGGCGAACAAGTTCTTTCCATGTCGTTCACCTCCATAGAAATCCGGCTCAGCCGTCTTGGTCGCGACGTAAACGATGCCACGTTTTTCATCCAGCGACTGGCCGCACCAGGGCATCAAACCGGTCGCGGTTTTATAGGCGTCCTCCGGCCAGGTGTCGTAGCCCACCTCGCCAGGCCGGGGAATCAAATGAAAGATCCAACGCTGCTCGCCAGTTCTGACATCGAAAGCCCGAACGGATCCCTTGCCACCAAGTCCGCCAACAATCAACAGGTCTTGATAGGTAACGCCTGGCGTGTTCAGGCCCGAGCCAAGATTGATCGAGCCATTCTCGCCAAATTCTCGGATGGTCTCGCCGGTCTTCGGATCAATAGCGAAAAGGAAGCCGTTTACCCCAGTGAACAAGCGCTGCTCCCCACCGGTTTCGTTTGCCCAATAAACCAGCCCTCGCTGCCGCGGGCTACCGGCGCCAGTGTGTTCGTTCGCAGGATCCCATTGCCAGAGTTCTTCGCCCGTGGCCGCGTCGAGCGCGATCACCTTTCGCGTCGCGGTCGGCGTGTAGAGCACGCCGCTCACAATCAAGTTGTTCGCCTGATACTCGGCCGCATTCCCGGTCTCATAGGTCCAGGCGACTTTCAGTTGCGAGACGTTGCCGCGATTGATCTGGTCGAGCGACGAATAGAGATCGCGCTCCTTTCCCCCGAGATAAACCGGCCAATCGGCGTCCTGACCGTGGGCCACGCTGAACCAGCAGCAGCTTACAGAGATCAAGGCAATTTTGTAGTAAGTGTTCATATGAAGTAAAAAAACAGATAGTGATCGAGGGTCTCGGGGTTCAAATTTGCCGATTCATTTCCACGTCTCAAGTTGGGCCAACCGCTCAACCAATGGGCGAGAGAATTCAGTAGCCATTTTCTACGGATCGAATGATTTGATCCAAATGTTGCGAAATGGAACGAGACTCGACGCGGGGCGCAAATCGCCATTCTTGTCGGGTCCGGTAACGAGTATTACTAGACCACAAGAATATAGCCGCAACGGAGATGGCAACGTCGCCCCGAAGCGTTCCCTTTTTCGATTGATAGACTCCTGCGCCGCTCTGTATAGAGTCATTTTCGACCGAAAATTGGGTTCCATCTGCGCACGCAACTTTGGATTTTGCCGGCCGAAATGTGCGTTCCAATTTATCGTCCCCACGCGAACTTGAACGCTTCGCTGGCTTCACGCTGCGCGTCGGGTCAGGAAAAAGTGTCCGACACGAATGGCACGAACTTTGAACCTCGGGCGCTAGCCGTGGGCGAAGAAAACGTCGTTAGGATGCGGCGAAGGCCCACGGCTAGCCGCCCGAGGTTCACTAAGACAACCTAAGTTCGTGCCATTCGTGTCCGACACCTTTTTCGACCCGAAGGCGATGCCGATGACAGGATTGGATGCGGTGCGCGCCCGCTTTGCACGCAACGAGGGTCTTCCATTTTCAGACATTCTCACCGAAACAAGTATCCAAGACGTGCTCAACGAACAAACCCAAGTATGCGGAGTATGGGGTCAAGCTTTGTTTTTTGTTTCCGTCTGTCGCGAGACCACACCTAGTGATGCTTGCAAGCAATCCTCAAAGGAGTGCCGTTTCCCTGTTCTCTTGACGTCGAACGGAAAAGGTTGGGAATGTCCCCAACGGTGCTGCGTACCTATTGCTGTCAGCGAGATTCTCCTTGTTCCTTTCTCTTGACTGCCAAGAAGATGGCCCCACTTTCGAGTTACCCATACACAAAGATAGCGCCAATGACTTTGTTCTGGCATTGAAGAATTCGTACTCGTACTCAGGCGCAGCCGGTACTCGTACTCGTACTCGATTGGGGCACTGATGACGGAACCAATCTTCGATCACGATCGACTCGACGTTTATCGACTTTCGATCGACTACGTCGCCCAATCGTTCGCCATCGCCAAGCAACTCAATGGGCTCCATCGTCATGCCCGCGACCAATGGCTTCGCGCGGCGCAGTCGATTCCGCTCAACATCGCCGAGGGCAACGGGAAACGTAGCCTCAAGGATCGCAATCGATTTCTCGACATTGCACGTGGTTCGGCGATGGAATGTGCTTCTATCCAGGATGTACTTGCCGCAACTGGTGGCATTGATGATGAATCCCACGGCGACTTGAAACGAATGCTGCGACGTGTCGTATCCATGTTGACGCGTTTGATCGGACGCGTAGATGTCGTCTCTGAGTCCAACGAGGAGTACAATGCTGTCGGCGAGTACGAGTACCGCGATGCTGAGTACGAGTACGAAGAACAACCAGAACCATGGATTGAACCGGAGGTCGCCATGGCGCGTTTACATATGGATCACCTTGGGGGCGACCCCGGTTAACCCCGACGTTCGCTAGCCCGCAGAAACGTTCCGTCCAGCAGCTTGGCCGTTGCTCCTCTTCACGGATTGCTTGCAACCGACGGAAACAAAAAACAAAGCTTGACCCCAAGTTCCTGCGCTCCGCGACTGAACAACTGCCTTCCATTCGATCCTGCCAGTCCCCAAAGGTTGGTGCATCCTGTGTCGCCCCTTCGGGGCTATCCGATCTCTTTGGCATGCATCCCGGGGCCTGACGACCCCGGCAGAGAATGTATCGGGCCTCCGGCCCTGAAACCCCATTGGTCCTGCAGACCCGAGAATCTTGCCACTGACTTCAGGCCCGAAGGGCCGGCACAAGACCTGCCGGGGCTGTGAAGCCCCGGGTTCAAATGCCAACTCCATTCGTTGGGCCAACCGCTGCAAGTTGCGAGCGAGTGAGCGGCGACTCGTTACGGAGGACAGAACGCCATTATTCAAGGCTGTTCCGACGGCAATGCGTGCTCACTGTGCTGGTGCCCTGGGGCTAAAGGGCGACGGACCTCAGCAGAACCTTGTAGTTCATTCCTTGCTCCGTTCTTTGACTGCCAGCGGAGTCTGCTGAACGAGGAAAATTTGCTGATGATCAGATTCGTCTGATCTCGATCAAGTGAAAGATCGTGTCGTCCCCTCCTTCGTAATTGAGCAGCAGTTGCGCAGTCGTGCAGAGGCTTTCTGGGCATCGTCACCTTCACCGTTTTCCACTGGCCGCTGTCGCCGTTGCGAAAGAGTTCTTTTTCGGGCGAACCAAGAACGCCAAGTGACCAGGCGCCTCGGCCTCGGTCCAGGTAAGTGACATTGATCACGATGGTGCCTGCCTGGAAAGCCTTGTCGAGTTCGAACTGCATCCGTGTCTTGCCGGACTTGTAGTCAAAGCCCCGGGCGAAGCGACCGTAGATCGATTCGTCGATATTCCAGAAACCAACATCGCCCGATCCGGGATCAAGCTGCGTCAAAAAACGGGAGTAGTTTCCCGGCAGGATCCCCCAGCCGACGTCGTTCGATCCGTTGCGTTTGCGGTTGACCATGCCGCCACCGATGGCTTTCTGAGCGTCGTCCATCCGAGCCCCGCGTTTTGAAAAAGCCTTTGCGATTCGAACATAACGCTCCACATCACGTTTTCTTCCGACCTTGCCTCCGAATTCTGCAGCGGGAAAACGGTCGAAATCCGATGCGTCCAATCCGTCGCGTAGCGCGCAGAAAGCACGCGGCGAGGCGGCCGGATCTTGAAGGCCGGCATAATTGTTGAAGAAGCTCAATGCCGTCCAATTCGCCTCATCCTTCAACGCTTCGCTGGGGATGTTCCACACGTCGAGTCGACAATGCGTCGCGAACAATCCGGACCAGTAGAGAGATTGCGGAATGTTCCGCGCCGACCAGCCGTAAACGAACATTTCGCCATCCATCTCTCCTCGGGTCAAGACGGCAACGCCTCGCTCGCTGGCGGCGGAACGGATCGCATCAAACCTCTCGAGCCGTTCGTTGTTGTCGCTGACATGATAGCCATGGCTGAACATGCCGTGCTTGAGTGCGATGACATCCATGTTGTCGAAAAGCCAGGAGGTCTCTTCCGGCGAATTCGCGTCAGAATTCACGAGGATGGGAATCTCCAGGAACGCCTTCCGATAGCGGCTCCAGGTTTCTTTACGGTAGTCGTTCCACACGTCCTTCGGAATGACGTATCGGGTTTCGAGTGGATTACCCTTGTACGGCTGACCGTCTCCCGTGGAGCCTTCAGCGCTCTGGACGAATAAAATCCGCTTTCGCAGATCGCCGGGCAGCCCATTCACATAGGCGCCGAAAGCATCGATTAACGAGAAGAAACGTCTCTTGTATTCCGGATGCAAGTAGTACGGATGAAGATTTTCTTCCTTGCTCATCTTCCGTCCGAGCGGGTCGACTTGGCGATCCGTATAAACCTTGGGCACGCCCAGATCGAATAACCACTTCGGGGTGCCCGGCCGAACCCAGATCATCAACGTCACGTGGAGATCGTCGTCCGCCGCGGCGCGCATTGGCTCGCCGACATACGTGTCGAATTCGTATTCGTTCGGCTTCGGTTCCAGTCGATCCCAGTTGAGTATCAGCGGTACGCTGCGCAGTTCCGGGCAATCGGCACGCGATACTTGCCCCGGTCGCCAACCGGCCCAACTCGATATACCCAGTCCTTGGTCCGCGCCAGAAACCGAGGCGTCGCTCGTCCCAAACCACACGTAACTCAACAGAACGCAATGCAGCAGCAAGCGTTTCATCACGGATTTCTCTGGTTGGGGTTTGTGATGGTATCCTCTTGTTTGTTGGGCTCAGGATTCTCCGGTGCTTTTGGCTCCTCGGTTCTGGGGACGAGAGCCTTTAGTCGCGTCTTGATCCCACCATATTCCGCTTTGCCGGCGAGATTAGTCCACTCCATCGGGTCCTGGAGGTGGTCGTAGAGTTCCTCGGCGCCTCGCTGCCGATTGCTGATGTAGCTGTAGCGACCGTCGTAGACACGGTAAAAACCGGGGCTGCAACCGTTGGTCAAGGTCGGGTGGTTCCACTGGATGTCCGGGTCGCGAAGCAGCGGGGCGAAACTACGACCGTCGAGCACCGGGTTCTCGGGCAGACCGCAGAGCTCGACGAGTGTCGGATACATGTCGATCAGGTTCACAACTCCGCTGCACTGCTTGCTTTTGGGAGTGACTCCCGGCACTTTGACCATCAGCGGTACGCGGCAGGACTCCTGCCAGAGTTGGGTCTTGCCGTATCGCTGTTTTTCGCTCAGGAACCAGCCATGGTCGCCCCACAACATCACGATCGTGTTGTCCGCATACTTGCTCTCCGCTAATCCGTCCAGCAGCACCCCGATGCAGTCATCGACAAAAGTGATCGTTGCCAGGTACGCCTGCACGGCCTCGTTGTGCCTGCCGTATTTCTCCGCCCGCAGCCAGGAAGCGGTCGGGGAATAGACACGTCTCCCATTGCGGTCCAAAACGTCATCCAGATCCGTCGCCAATGTCTTGGGCAACACGATCTTGTCCAATGGATACATGTCGAAGTACTTCTGCGGCACATACCAGGTCAGGTGCGGCTTGCTGATCCCGATGGCCATGAAGAACGGCTTTCCCTCGAAGTCACGCGTTTTCAATTGTTCCGCGGCCCAACTGGCCGTCTTGTAGTCCAGCAACTCGGTTTCGTCATTCAGGGCCGTCGGTCCCCAGTCGAACGCGTGGTAGTGGTACGAGGGCTTCTCGTTTGGCAGATTGGGCAGCCCATTGACGGGCCGTTCCTTGCTCGCGGGGCCGATGCCGCCAAGTGTCTCGTGGTACTCGTCGAACGCCCACTGGCCCGCGTCGGACTTGTTGTTCCCTGTGTCTCCAGGAAGCGGGTGCCGATGGAAGATCTTTCCCATCGACAGTGAGTGGTATCCGTGGCGGCTGAAGTACTCCGGCAACGTCAACAGATCCTTTGCCTTGGGGGCATTCTTCAGGTTGTTCGTGTTTCCGTAGACACCTGTCTTGTGTGCATGCACTCCCGTCAGCAGCGCCGATCGCGACGGGCAACAAACCGTGGCCGGCGCATGCGCATTCATCATCACCATCCCGCCCTCGGCGGCAAACCTGTCAAGGTTCGGCGTCTGCACCTGTGGGTTGCCGCCAAAACAGCCGACCCAGTCGTTGAGATCATCAATCGCGATGAACAGCACGTTGGGATGCGCTGGAGCGGCATGAACCAACCCTGTCAACAGAATAGACAACAGAAGTTGCGTGAGAACGAAAGCATGTGGCTTCATAGTAATCAGTAACACCGTAATCGGTAACACCGTAATCGGTAACACCGTAATCGGTAACACCGTAATCGGGGCCAGGTCTCGATAAGCGATGATGAGAGAACCGCAGGAGTCATTGGAAATCGCGTTAGACTTGCTTCACGTGCACTGGCCAGTCCAGTCAGAGCAACGAACCCAACAATCGTAATGACCTCGGATAGACCATCGCCTTTTCCGCGAGCCTGTCAATGTTGCGGAGTATGGGGTCAAGCTTGGAGTATGGGGTCAAGCTTGACCCCAAATTCGGCCGCAGCCAGCTGACGTTGAAAATCACCGCGATCGCGCCATGGACTGACCATCATCCAACGGCCGCTCGCGATCTCCGGTGCATTCTATGGTTCGTGAAGTCTCGTTGAATCGCGAGCCCGGTATCCATCAAGCATATCGATGCGAGTATACGGCATCGATCGTTTCGATACAACAAATGCCACATTGGAAGTCCGCTCGCCATTGTTCTCCACAATCGGGAACTGCCGAAGTTGTTCCCATCCAGAAGCGGACTCCAATCATCCTGCGCTGGATGAGGCGAAATCAGGCGTTGAACAAGAATCGTCACGTCCCCTTTGCCGCACTGGGCGTTCGTCGGAGCGATTTGGAGCTGTTGATTTAGCTCCCATTGTGATTCGTTCCCCAGTCATACCGCGCTGGGTGAAGCGAAATCAAACATTGCATCTAGACAACGCATTCCAACGTTTTATTGGAATCGCGAGCATCCACTTGATGGACCCAAGCGGCACGAACGATCGCACACTATCGATCGCTCTGGCGACGAATGGATGTACCGGCCCGATTCACACAAGACGCAGCATCACGGTGTCCAGCAAGCCAAGGACGCCGACGACGGCGACTGGACCGGCTCACTCCAAGCCAATCGCTGTCACAAAGTCCTTGGCGTTCTCAATCGTTTCAATCGCTCTCCCATCAACGACAAGCTCGAAACGCTGACCCTGATTGCGAGCACTCAAGTCTGCCAGATTCGCGACGAGCAGGGTCTTCCAACCAACCTCAGGCCCAAGTTCGAAAGCTGAATTGGTGCGAACGTGTTGTAAGAAATCAGCGAGCTCGTGCTCGAATGCTATCGCATACCGCGCATAGAAATCGGGATGATCGGGGCGGGACGGTGTCATGGGAAATTCACGCGTATCGGTCAACTTGCCTCGAGCGTTCGGATCCTCGCCAGTTCCCGTCCAAAGTTTCGCCTGGATGTTCCCGAAGTCTCCGACAAACTCACCGACATCAATGCGACCGGCGGTCCCAATCAGTTTAAATCCATTGTCGTAGCCCGTCGCATTCAACCGCGAGCCCCACAGATGAGCCACCGATCCATCCGCCCATGTACAAAAGCAATGCACAATATTTGCCCCCTCTTTGGCTCGATCTTCGTAGTGCGGAGCAGAGAATCGAAGCGCTTGCACAAATCTCGGCAGTTCGAAGCCGTGGAAACTCATCGACTCGAAGACTAAGTGAACGGCCATGTCCGCCGTGATTCCGCCACTTTGGTAACCAGGGGGAGTCGGGTTCTTGTCCTGAATCACGTGGTGAGATTGCTGCAGATCGCCGACAAGACCCTTGCCGAACCATTCCGTGGCTGCGATCGCTGCCGGATCGTAGTGGCGTTGGAAGCCAACTTGCACAAGCCTGTTTTGGTTCGATCCCAGAATCCTGGCCAACTCTGCTGCTTGACAGACAGACTCGAGCATCGGTTTTTCGACCAGCACCGGGATGCCCTTCCCAGTGAAAGCCTGAATGTCTTCAAAATGGTCGGCGATTCGCGATGCGACGACGACAGCATCTGGTTGTGCCTCTTCTGCCATTGCTTTGGCGCAATCGAATGTTTCGATCTTCGCCGTCAAGTCACGCTCGGCAAGGCGTTCAACCATCGCCTGCGTCACTTCGATCGCTGCCGGATGCCGGTCTCCGATGGCAACGAACTCGATCGCATCGTCAATCGCAAGTCGCACGAGGTTCTCGACGTGGACGCGCCCATGCGTCCCACTCCAAAAGCCGCGACACGCATTCTATTTGTAGGCATGAATCCTCGATCTCAACTGAGCTTTCCGACCAAGAGGGAGCGAAATCACCCGCTGAAGTGCATCAAGCCAATCGCTCATCCGGCACTGACCTCAAGTAACGGACGTGGCCGAAATTCGTCCGGATTTGATCGAGTCATTTTCTTACAAGAAGAATCAGCGAATGAACCGGCATAGGTGTAAGGGTTTCTTCCGGCATGATTTGTACCAGAAGACGTCCTTTACTCGCGATGGTCGCCGTCAATTGTGGCAAGAAACTGATCGATCAATCCTTCAGGTGCACGGACGATATGTTCGGGTCCTGGAAACCTTCCGCTTTTGACATCGTCGATATAGTCGCGAAAACCTTCTACTCGTTCGACTTGCATTGCCTGCTCCATCTTGAACAGGTTTCGATATTGTTTGGTATGTCGTGGATAGGGAGGAGCGTGATTCCCTAAGATATCTTCGGCAAACATGAATTGAATGTCACCGCCACTGCCTGCGCCAATTGACGAGGTCACCAGACGGGTGCGTCTGGAGATTTGTGCAAGCAACTCGGCCGGTACGACTTCAACTTCAACCGCCCAGGCTCCGGCTTCTTCAAAGGATTGAATCTGCTTGAATACCCATATTGCCTCTTCAATGGTTTTGCCGACCGCCCTGAGGCCTCCTGTCCAGGTGCTCAAGCGGGGCACGAGGCCAGCGTGAGCTTCAACAGGAATTCCAGCATCGGACACAGCTCGAATGAATTCTGGTCCCCATTGGCACATGATTCCATCTGCGCCCAATTCCATTGCGTCATAACCGGCTCGGACTGCTTCCGCCGCGGTAGCAATCTTTGTCAACCCGATACAGAATGTCATGAAAGTATTTGGCGCTGCGTTTCGAATCGCGATTGCACTGGCCGGATCCCCTGGATCAAACTTGACTTTGAGCGTATCGATTCCGGCCTCTTCAGCCGCCGCAGCCTCGCGGGGCGTAAAGGGCATCGTCTCGGTTAGGACGGTTTTTCCTTTCAAGTCTTGAAGGTGCTTGACGGTGTGGTTACGGGTTGCATATGCCCCGCCAAGGGTCATGGTCCGGTGCAATCCTCGCTTGTGCGCATCTCTGGGAGGCAATGCGTTCGATGGGTTTCCGTCAGACTTCATAGGTTTGATCTTCAGCTCCAGAGAATGGCTATTGCGAGCGAACGATTTAATTGACAGCCCCAATTTGCATCAACGAGGCAGCGGTGAGCTCTGATCTTAGCGAGCTTGTTCCGAAGCGGAAACCAAACGGCTCTTGGTGTGATTTCTGTTTCACAACGAAACCAAGGGAGTTCGCTTCGGAAGAAGAAAAGCACTGTCAGGCCTCATTTTTAGTCATCCGCCAAAAAAGAGGCTGACCCCTTTTTCTTCTCCGCCGGAAATGGGTTGACAGCATCGGGTTACCGTGAGATCGCTGCCTGTCCCCGTCTTAGTACCCACCAGCAACTTGCTCTGTCCCCAGGCCGCACCCAGGCCGCATTGTGGGTCTTGCCACGAATTGCACGAAAACGCACGAATCGGGGAGAGCTTAAATCGACGACTTTCTTGATGATTGGTGACGTTCGTGGCGTTGCCGGTGCGCTGTCGTGCGGAGCAGGACCTACGGAGCTCGGACTGTAATGCGGAGCATGACCTACTGGTGTGTCTACCTGAAAATGTCATCCTGGTAAGCCCGGCCGCTCACGCCTCACGGCCCGATCGTGAGCCGCTGGCCGTGAGGCCACGGGCCCTTTGCATGGGCTGCGTGATCGCATGACACTTAGAGATAGACCGACCACTACTTGGCTAACAAAGATCGTACGGACGTGCATGCTTACCCAGCCCGCCAAAAAGGTGTCGGACACCTTTGATTTGTCCGAACTGATCATCCAACTCTTTAACAACCGAATCTCCCAGCGACTTGATCGCTCGCAGAGGATGATCCTTCCGGATCCTCGATTCCACATCGATCGTAAAAAACAAACAATCTTGTCCGTCTTTGTCGCCTCGCATTCCAAGCTCCTTCCGTGATGCAACCATCTCATGGAAATGCGAGTTTTTCATCACACTGCTAGACCGATCGACGCATCATATACTCCATGATCTAATTGTGCGGTCCTAGATCCGAAATTGGCATTCGCTCGAATAAGCCATTTTGTACTGGAGTCATCTGTGAAAAATAGAAATACAAGAAAAGTAGTCTCTCGCTTGTTTGGAGAGGTCAAGACAACGTTGTATTGTGTGTCGTTATCGTCAGCGTGCTTTCTCTCGATGCTTACGCCAACAATAGCTCAGGAAGCGGCAAGTCCAAACGCACCGAACCAGAGCGCTCCAAGAGACGCCATGACGTCGATTGAAACCCCCGCACAGCCCAACGCCATAGAGCTGGGAACTGGTCCACTGCCCGCCGCCGAAACGCCCGAGTCCTGGCACAGGCAATACGGAAGCAAGTTCGCGCGCAACGTTACTGTGGCCACGTTGACTCCCTTTCTACCTGATCCTGCGAATGCGACCGGCGCGGCTGTGATTGTTGCACCAGGGGGAGGTTTCAGAACGTTGTCAATGGAAAATGAAGGTTGGCAGGTCGCCGAGGCGCTCGCCGCCAAAGGCGTGGCGGCTTTTGTGCTCAAGTATCGTCTTAATCAGACTCCGGCGGATCTCAATGAGTTCGCAAATCCTACTGGACCCCGGCCCGGGACAAGGCCGCGTTCGGGGCGTCCTACACCGGCAGAGATGACCGCTCGTATTGCACCGCAAGTTGCCGACGCGAACGCCGCTTTCGCGATTATCCGCGAGAATTCCGAGAAATGGCACGTGGATCCAGACCGCATCGGCATGATCGGCTTCTCTGCTGGCGCGATGCTCACCATGACCACAACGCTGAGCGGAGGGGAAGGCAAACCCGCGTTCATCGCCAGCATCTATGGCGGCCTGAATGCGGTTGAAGTTCCCGCCGACGCACCGCCCCTCTTCGTTGCTATTGCAGCCGATGACCCACTTTTTCCTGTTGGTTTTGGTCTGATTGAGAGCTGGCGTAAAGCAAATCGCCCTGTTGAATTGCATTACTACGAACAGGGTGGGCACGGCTTTGGCATGTACCAGAAAACCACTACCAGCACCGGCTGGTTCGATGCCTATGTGCGTTGGCTCGGAATGCATGGTTATCTGAAGCCGGCGAGCTAGGACGTAGAGATTAGGTGCCAGCGGCTGTTTTAAGTTCTGTCCATCGCGAGTGGTGGCTGGCGCCAGGATAGAAAAACTGCAGTAGTCCGGAATGCCGTGCTCACCAGATCTTGTGTAGTGTGCGCCGACGCTCTGCGACGCTACAAGGCAGAAGATATTGCCTACGCAAGTGAATTACGAGAGTGGAATGCCCCCGTTTTTGATCCAGGTGTTATGGGAGTACGGGTTGGGTAACAGGTTTGGTTTCGCTGTGCTGATGGAGCGGAGGCGCAGCCGGAACGGAAGCAGCACAGCGACGCGCGAACTCATCCGGGGGTAGGCCACCGAGTGAACTGTGCGGCCGATAGCCGTTGTAGTCCTCTCGCCATGCCGAAGCGTCGGCACGGGCGTGACGCACGCTGTCAAGCTCTTCCAAGTTCAGTAGCTCGTCTCGTAGCCGACTGTGAAAGCTCTCGGCATATCCGTTCTGCCAAGGGCTGCCCGGCTCGATGTACAACGTGTCGACCTCCAAGGGGGCCAGCCAGTCTTGGATTGTCTTGGCCACGAATTCAGGACCGTTGTCGCTGCGAATGGTTCGGCGATTCAAATGGTGGGTCGGCGCAGGCGAATCACACCGTTGGGCAACGACATCTTTCGAATGAACCAACACCGAATCGACCACGGATGGTTGCACATGCCAGCTTGACCCACCCTACTCTTTGTAGGTTGGGTCAAGCCGGCCGCAAGTAGAGCACGCGTTACCTGCGTTTTGATGATCCAATGGAAAAGATCTGGCCGTACGTAATGACCAGGCCGGCGCCGACCCAACATGGCGGCAAGGCCGTTCGGCGATTCAAATGGTGGGTCGGCGCAGGCGAATCAATACGGTCGGGAAGAAGAAAAGGGGCCTCTTTTTTTAGTCATCCGCCAAACAAGAGGCCCCCTTTTTCTTCTCCTTGTGTCGCCCCTCCGGGGCTAGGGTATTTTATCGGCATGCATCCCGGGGCCTGACGACCCCGGCAGAGAATGTATCGGGCCTCCGGCCCTGCCTTCCTAATGCCAGCGTTCCAGGCCCGAAGGGCCGACACAAGTATTGCCTTTTAGGCCCGAAGGGCCGACACAAGTATTGCTGTTTAGGCCCGAAGGGCCGACACAAGTATTGCTGTTTAGGCCCGTAGGGCCGACACAAGTATTGCTGTTTAGGCCCGGAGGGCCGACACAAGTACTGCCGGGGCTGTGAAGCCCCGGATGCCGATACCAAGCCAGTGTCGTTAGGCCCGAAGGGCCGACACATCGCAAGTCAAAAGGGGACCGCAGTCATAAGGGGACGGGCCAAGATCCCGATGAGAGAGTCCCCTGATGGGAATCGCCTGCATTGCCTCTTTCAAGGAGTGCGTCCGAGGTTGACGCACCAATCATGAAGGTATTGCTCGTTTAGGATACTTGGCCTGTCCCCATTCGTTCTCGGCATTCGATCCCAGCAGCCAATTTGTGGCGACGGTTGGCCATGACCGCCTGCTAAAGGTTTGGCGTGTCGGCTCCGGCAAGCCAGAGTACTCCGTTGCCGCCCATCACGACCGAGCCAGAAGGGTCTGCTATTCGCACGATGGCAAGACGATTCTCACGGTCGGTGAAGACGGTGTGATCAAGTTTTGGCATGCGGCGAATGGCCAACCATTGGGAGCATGGAAAACGGAAAAGGCCTCAATTCAGAAGATTGCTATCGATTCTGATGGCCTACGATTGGCGGTATTGGGTGAACCATCTGGGATCATGGTCTACGACGCTTCTCCCGCAGCTCAATCCGATGAGTGGCTGGTCGACCCGCAGGATGAACTTGATACGTCGGACACTCCCCATTTCCGCCCACTGATTGGATTTACCCACAGATGGGATGAAGAGCACGCCGAGCGTCTTTCGTCTGACGGCTCGTACGCCGTCGGTACAGTCTTATCCAAAAACATCAGTTCGGCCTACCTTTGGTCCCGAAACGGCGGGGTTCGCTACTTGCCGTTTCGCTTCCGTTACGCAGCGGTGAGGGGTGTCTCCGATGACGGGCGAGTGATCTGCGGGAGCGAGAAGGTCGCGCAAATCTGGACGGATTCCGGCGCATCGCGAGGGATTGATCCTGCATTTTCCGGCGCCACCGATGTTTCCCCCGACGGCAAGACCGTCGTCGGCAAATCGTGGGACGGAGAACATTGGCACGCTTTCCGCTGGGACGATGGCGAGACGACTTATCTGCCTGGGTCGCCAGATCATCATCACGCCGAAGCAGCGGCGATTTCTCCAACGTGTGATGTAATATTAGGGAGGGTTTATAACACCGCCCCAGAAATCGCCAGAACACGTACCCGGTCGCACTCCACCAGCGCTGAACCGGTGCTCTGGACACGTGACGGTCTGCAGCGTCTGCAAGGATTCGATACGAGCCATAAATGGTGGGCTTACTCCATGTCGGACGATGGAAGCAGGATTGTCGGCGTTCGGATGGCGGGCAAGGACGCTGACAATCCCGAAAGCCGTCGCCACGCCGCATTTCTCTGGGAGTCGGGACAAGTGACATTATTGGGTGTCATGCCGGGCTGCGAGCACAGCGAAGCGACGGCGATATCGGGTGATGGCCGACTCATTGCCGGATACTCCTTCCATCGCGGAGAACAAGACTCAGCCGACATCGCTTTCGTTTGGGATCGTCAACATGGGATGCGATCCGTGGCAGAGCTTCTCGCGCGGGAGAGTGTGATCGCCGCAGGTTGGGAACTGCACGCCGTCAAGGATCTGTCGCGAGATGGTATGACGTTGTTGGGTGAAGGCTTGAGCCCGGAAGGAGTCTATCGTAGTTGGGAAGCGAGGCTTCCGATTCGCGTCTTTGAACCCAATCACAAGCCAACTCTCCATGACGTCTCAAAGCAGGAAACGCATCCGTGATGCCCGTGCTCCGTCCCCCTCCAACTCTTCCGAATAGCCTCTTCGACTTCCCGCACGCAGGGCTGTCTCACGGAGACCCTGAGCCACAGAGGTGATTGCCCCTCCGTGCCTCCGTGAGAGTCATGCTTGCGACGTTCCAAGAACGACCGAGGCCCGTGCTCTGTCCCGGTGCAGCGTGCTTGCTCTGTCCCCGTGCAGCGTTGCTCTGTCCCCATGCAGCGTGCTTCAAAGCAGTTTGCTTGTGCCGTTACGGCGAGACATTCACGACCTTGGTGCCCGCGATGTAGTCGTGAATGCACCTCCGTTCCGAGCCAAAAATGAACAGGACGTTGATCAAGGCGAGGAAGTTGCCGAATGGAAAAAGGTTGACAATCCACAACGGCAGATACCTCAATCCGATCAGTTTGCCGATCGGCAGCAGTTCGCTGGTCCGGTAGTCGACGATCCTGATTTTCGCAGCGATCTTGCCGACGGTTTGTCCCCGTGTCGCCAGGAAGTAGCCGTGGATGCCTAAAAACAACACAAATCCAATGATGGTGTAGACGAGCGTTTCGCCTATGGTCACGTTGTTCTGCATGGTGCGCTGGAAGTAACCGGTAAAGAAAATCAAAGGAATTGTGACCACCATAGCGATGATCGAATCGACAATCGCGGCGCCCAGCCGATTCACCCGCGAAGCCAATTGCGACTCAGAAGTTGGAACGGGCGCACTGCTTGTGGTTTGAGGAGCCTGATAGGGATTGGGGGCTTCATCGCGTTCGGTCGACATGGCAGATTCTCCGTACACGTGTTGGATAGCGGACGAATGGGACGTGAGCCACCGACATTTTAGCGAGCTGACAAAACCATGGGGACACAGCACCTTGAGTTGGTGCGTTGAAGAATTCTCTCCGCGGAAGTCCAAGCGAATCATCATCCGGCTTGCTCGCAACTCCAGCAACTTGCTCTGTCCCCCGAAGCACTGTCCCCCGAAGCACCGCAACTTGCTCTGTCCCCCGAAGCATTCCATGCCTGGGGGACATACCAGGGGACGCACCTTAATGTTCTAGCGATTCTTTCGGGGACGCAGGGCGTGTGCTAGTTGGAGTCGGGCCACCGCTCGGTTGAGGACGTGGAAGTAAATTCCAGCCGGACAGATACGGGCTCGACTCGGCATCGCTCGAAAGCTCCAACTCTAGCAATTCGATGGACAGTCAGAGATTGAGGTGCGTCCCCTTCTTGTCTTCCACACCTAAGTGACATCCACGAGTTCGACGATGAAGTGAAGGTTCGAGTGCGCGGGAATGGAGCCTGGCGAACCGCGTTCGCCGTAGCCGAGCTCTGAAGGCACCCACAGTTCGATCATTCCACCCTCACCAACGAGTTGCATTCCTTCCGTCCAACCGTCAATGACATTTCGCAAGGGAAAGGTTGTCGGTTCACCTCGCTCATATGAGCTGTCGAACACTTTTCCATTATTGAGCCAGCCGCGGTAATTGACCGTCACCGTGCTGTCGGCCGTCGGTTTCTTGCCATCGGAACTTCGCAAAATCCGATATCTCAGCCCTGAATCGGTCGCCGAGAACTCCGGCGCGCCATCCGCATCCATTGGCCCCGTTCCGGTTTGAAGCTCAGGCTTGTCGACAAACGTGAGGGATTTCCATGGAGCTGCGGTGGCTTCGGAGGTTGCGGCATAGGAGGTTGCCAGCTCAGAAGAAATGTCCGGTTTGAACTTCGCAGTGGAGCGACACCCCAGAACCATGCATACGAAGCTCAATAGACACCAGGGCAGACAACTCTTCATTGTTATTCCAACGCTCCAGTCTCGCATCCTGCACCAATCCGATACGCCCATCGGAAGCGAACCATGCCTCCGTTCTTAACAGGGGATCGTAGAGAAAATCGGCGTTCATCGAAAGTCCTACATTCGTCAAGCGTTGCTTGCTTCGGCGTGAAACTCGATCCGGAAATTCGATTTTGTCATCAATTATCTTCCATTGTCATTGGGCGCTCAGTGACACCATGCTTCGGATGAGGGAATCGCATTGACTCGTCCGACCTCGATATCGTCGATCCGGCTCCGGATCTCACCCGTCCATGCGTTATCGGCGAAACGATAGCGCCTTGATGCTCGTCGCTGCCCGGCTGCGTCACATCGCCGGCAGCAAATGGGGCGCGCGTCGTTACCTGGACATGGATCGCTTGCACGTGGTGGAGGAGGCCACCGACTAACGACCGCGAAAATCTGTTCTTTGACCGCGCGGGCAAAGAAAAGATTTCCAGAGTCAGGGATGGAAAATCAAATGTGCGCAACTTGACCCACACTACCGGTGACTCTCACCCAGGGTCGCGATTGACAGTCTTTCGGCGTCCCCTCGAATCCTCGCCTGCGCGTGACCTGTTTCTGCGCGTGGCCCTCTTCTCCACGTGACCCTTTTCTGGACGTGGCTCTTGTCTGGACCGCACGCGTCAGTGGCAAGTGTCGTCGTGCCGCCCACGGCGTGGGCCGAGCGGCGCTCCATCTCCAATCGGTAACAAGTTGCGTGGCTTTTCGCTTGGTAGGCATCACGGCAAACACCTGCCATTTCTACACCACGCACGCAGACAGGGAATGAAACCATGAGACCTTCCACTCACCGCCGATTGAGAGTCGAGCAGCTTGGGGCTCGTCGCCTGATGGCCGCCGACATTGATCTGAATGACGGAATCCTGGAGATCCAAGGCACCAACGACAATGATTCCATCGAGATTTCATACAAGTACGACGATGGCGTGATCGACGAAGTGCTCGTGGTCATCCGCGACGCCGATGGAGACATCGAGAAGGATCGCGATTTTGACGTGGAGGACGTGAACTGGATCACGGTCGACGCCAAAGACGGTGACGACACGGTCGTGAACAACACCTCGATCAACATGAATGCCTACGGTGGGGCTGGCAACGACACTCTGATCGGTGGCACAGCGGCTGACAATCTCTTTGGCGGGGTGGGAAATGATGAGCTGATCGGCAACGACGGTTTCGACTACCTGGACGGCGAGGCTGGCAATGACGTGCTGCGAGGTGGCGACGGCAATGACCAACTGTACGGTCGCGACGGTAACGATTCGATCTACGGCGGAGCTGGCAACGATAATCTCAACGGCGGAAACGACGCTGACAGTCTCTTCGGCGACGCGGATAACGACACGCTGCACGGCAACGACGGTAACGACACGGTCAACGGAGGCTCCGGGAACGATTCGTTGTTCGGCGATGCAGGCAATGATCGCCTCTACGGTCAGGACGGCAACGATGCACTTCGTGGCGGCGATGGAAACGACACCATCTATGGTGCCGCCGGTGTCGACTATCTCTACGGCGAAGCTGGCATCGATTGGCTGTTCGGTGGCGACGACAATGACCGGTTGTATGGCGGTGCTGATCGTGACTACATGTGGGGCGACGACGGCAATGACTACATGCTCGGCGAGTCAGGCAATGACTACATGCGAGGCGGTGATGGCAACGACCAAATGTGGGGGCAGGATGGAGCCGACTCGGTCTACGGCGACAACGGGGATGATCAACTCGTTGGCAACTCCGGCAATGACTACATCCGCGGCGGCAACGGGAATGACCGCATGTGGGGTGTCGACGGCAATGACAACATGTACGGCGATGACGGAAACGACTACCTGTACGGCGGAAACCACGACGACAATTTGAATGGTGGCACCGGAGCGGACCATCTGTATGGACAGGCCGGCAATGACGATCTGGATGGCGGTTTCGATATCGCCAACTACGACTGGTTGGATGGCGGAACAGGATCCGACAGCTTCGTGCAGCACATGAAGCGGATCAATCCGACGTCGTACTACTACATCCCGATGAGCTACTTGTTGGACGTCGACAGCGACGCCGGTGACGCGGTCTCCTACGTGTACCACAGCTAGTGATCACGGATCAGTAAGCTGAAGAATCGAGGTTTCGAACGAGCGCGGGTGGCGATGTCGCCCGTGCTCGTTTCTTCTTGTCATCGCCCAGGCAACACCGTATGCGCGTGAGGGGCAGGAGCCAAAGCAAAACACAGCAATGGCTCTGATCTGCCGCCGATTGCCAACTCCTTGTCTTCCGCACACCCGCGAACTGCAAACTACCGGTTATCTGGGAGTGGACACGGAACGCAATTCTGGCTGATCAATTTGTCTTTGGGCGATGAGCGTCAAAGAAGCGCCAAATCTCCTCCGCGGTGCTGACGTCCCTGTCGCCGAGGTGCGGCGGCCAGGTGTGCCCTCGATCTTTGAATTCATAAAGTCTCACTTCCGTATTGTCCTTGCTCGTTCGCCACTCCCGTAGCAGCAGGTCTTTGCGGAGCGGGCGCCCTTTTGCTGAGACATTGGTCGTGACCGGTTCCAGGGCAAGCCCCTTGACCCACAGGTCCAACACCGCCTCCGTTCCGTAGTAGGCGCCCCAGCCGTCTCGATTGGTGAGATCGCCGTCCCACAAGGTAACATCGTCGTCGCGGCTGTGGACGGCTAGGACCGATGTCCGACCTCTCGGCTTGAGACCTTGTCCCCATGAAACCATCATCGTACCGGCGACCGGGGCAATCGCTGTGACGAATGGCTCCGGTTGGCTGGCCAGGAAATAGCTCATGTCGCCTCCGTTCGACATGCCAGTAGCGAACACAGAGCGTTCATCAAGTTTAAGATCTCCGACCAGACGTTTGCAGAGCTTTCGGGCGAAGTCCACGTCGTCCACCACGCTGTCGCGCTGGAACACGTAGTCGACCTGGAATTGAGGCACATGGTCGGGGTTGGTGTCACGGGTGCCTTCCGGGTAGACGGCAACGAAACCGTGCGTATCGACGAGTGAGCTGAACCCGCAGTCACGCTGGGCGCCTGCCGCCGAGCCTCCAGTTCCATGGAAAACCATCACGAGTGGTGCGCCGGGTCGAAGGTCGCTCGGGACTTCGAGGATGAACTTCCTCTCGCGTTGGTTCACCGTCAGCGTGTGCGTTCCGCTCTTCCAAGTTGAAGCAACCTTCGGAGGCTCGTTCGCCCGAAGTGCTGTTGCTGTGCAGAATGCCACAGCCAGAAGAACGAGAGCTCGCCATTCAGTTGGGCACCCCGTGCGGCGTTCCGCCCGAAAAGCGAGTTGCAATCGCAGCATAGTCATCACCTCGCTCCTTTCCCCACGAAGCCAACGCTTGAATCCTAATCTGAATGAGCCATTTTGTCCCGATTCGATCAACGAACGTCGCTTTCCTGTCACCATCGTCATCGTCTTGCATTGGACTGCAAAGGCGTCCATCGGCAGATATCGCTCAATCGCTGGCAACGTCTACTTCTGTCGTAGAGCAACGATCCCAAAGATCAGGAACATCAGCCCAATGACGCAAATACCCTTATTGCCATCGGTGAATGCTGGCACGACGATCATTGGCAATGCCGCTAACAGCCAGAGCGCACCCCTTACCCTGTTCGACCGCATCACGCTACTCGATCTTCCAATCATCTGAACCTCCCGTTTTTGCCGTCCGGCGTGTCGTCAGCGTACGCCGCGTTGATCGCGACGATGGAGAGGATTCCTAAAGCGAATTGCATGTAGCGTAAAACATGGTTCTTCATTCGAGCCGATCCTTGTGCAAGAGCTGGAGGCGGAAACTCAGTCGAAAGTCGGCGACGATCACTCGGCCGCGACCAAAAGCGATCCATCGTCAAATCGACCCACTGCACGGCGCGAGCGTGATGCCTGGTACGTCGCGATTGATCACATCGGTTTTGTGTCGACCCCAGATGCCGTTGCCGGTTCGGTATTCAATTCGTCTGCAAATCGCTTGGGAAGCAATGCCAAGAAGACCAGTATAAACATGACGGCAGGCGAGAATGCCAGCCATGATCGATTGTGATCAATGATCCAGTGCGAGCCTTCCATGGCAAACGAAAGAATTCCAATGAGTGATGGAGCCACGCCCACGATACCCACCGCAGGGCGTCCACTCTTCGCAGCAACGAAGAATCCAATAGCGCCGACCGTGAATGCAAGAAGGTAGGTCACGATCTCCGGAGCACTGTAGTCCGAGACATACCTCACTCCCCAACCACTGCTGGAAGCATATTTGAAGTAGCACCATTGCAGCGAGGCTTTGCCAAGTAACGCAGTGACGATCGTGAAGCTCGTCGAAGCCAGCAGCAGAAGAATCGTATGCATCGCGAGCATGGTACGCATGTCAGAACGCTCAATCCTATGGAGGCGCCTCATGAAAACAAATCCTTCCTAGCTATCCGTCAGTTGGGAAGGTTGGTTCGGCTAGTCGTACCTGTAAATCGGGAAAAGCGGCCTGCATCTTAGCAAGTTCCGCTTTTGCAGCGTCGGTCATGCGGGGCATGTCTTCAGCCTTTGTCCCGATCGGCATGAGCCTGAAATCGGGCCCGATCGTGATGTGATGCAAGTTGGGAAGGTGCTGAAGAAGGCCAATCATCGTCGCGTTGGCGGATCCTTCAACGAGATACACTCCGGTTACATCGGTTGGACGCGCCGAACTACCCGAGGCATTCTCGAATTGGATATTCCCATGAAGCGAGACATAGTCCATCGCGTCATAGCCTCGTCTATCAGTTGGAATATTCATCGCGTAGCGTGTCACGGCGTACAACGAGAACACAACGAAAAAGACTGTGAATAGGATTGCAAGTCGTTTCTTCATGAGGAGCTTCTCGCTGCTTGAATCACACGTGATTTCGGTCGGCTAGATTCACTATTTACCATCCACGGCCAACCGACTCGGATTTCAGAATCCTGCGCGGCCCGCGACTCCCATTGAATCGATGTTTGGATTGTTATTCATTTCGCCGGACGCTGCCATCGTTAGGTTCTTGGTGACGTCTCGCTGCAGCCATTCGTCGAGGAGCGGAAATGTGTCCATCTCATTCTTGTGGTCAAGCCACCAAAAGTACAGGTTACCGGCATGGACGCGCTGTCGGTCGTTCCAGTTTGCGACTTGACTACGCCTTGTTTGCGGCAAACGCGGACCGCACGTCACCACGTCGTAGTACGATCAAGCCCCAAAGGCCGACAGGAATCCCGAGAATCAATGCGGGTGTCAGGACGGGTATCAAGGATACCACGCATGCCGTGACCGCGAGCCCATAAGATCGATTGCGCCACATCTGGGTTGCCCCAACGAGAATCAGTAAGTGTGCGGAAAACACCACGAAAACCTTGATGAGAAATCCCCAGTCACCGACCATTGCGAACGACCATCCAATTGACTTCGACGCGTTCACCAAATCCGCGGCGAGCACGTATGTCGCAAACCATGCGTCGTATAGCAACGTGGGAATCAGTAGCAGAACAAGAAGTCCTGCGGGCAAAGCGGTCGCCGACGATTGGATCTTTTCGGTGTTTTCAGTCTGGTGTGATGGTTCGTAAGGATTTGTCACGGTTGAACAAGGACCTTGAAGACGGAACGATTCATTGCAGGTTCTCGATAGCGTTTACCCGCTTGGATACCTTGCGTAGCAGCGGCCAAAGTTTCCCTCTGGCAGACATAAATGCGATGTACGGATCGACTACCACGATTGCTGTGTCTTCGAGCTGAAAATGCAGAGTCAGTCATTGTGGGCGATGGCCTTGTTGATTGCGTTTCCCAAGGGACACTCGAAGACTCGGCACGCATCCGTTGGTTCCGCCTCACTTTCGCTGGCTGAAGGTGTGTTGAAAGCTGCCGAACCAGCTTTGATGAGCCAATATGCTAAGACGATGAAACCATGATACCACCAGATGCGTCGGGCAGCGGTAGATCTCGTCTCGGTTCGTTCGCGAATGGTAGTTCTGCAGTCAGCCCGAAAAATAGTAGTAGTAGGAGCGATTGGTGACAAGCTGATCCAGTCGACCGGGTTGAGCCGAAACATGTATCACTGCGAATCCTAGTAGCAGCGATGCCTTGTAAGTCGGGATCACTTGATTGTCGCCGTTTTCGCGTGTCAATCTTTCGCCAACGTCCCGCACGCCCAGCGTTTTCGTTGGCGCACCCAACGCAAGATAGATTGCAATCACGACGGGGATACACCACAGCGATCGGATACCGAAACGCAGGCCCCAACGTCCAGACTTCCGAGTGTGGTTTGTCATTGCATTTTTGTCTTGCGCTCCGTGTTGCGTAAGAGCTAGCACACTGAATGGCAGAACAGCAGTGATCATCGGGGACAGTGATCATCGGGGACAGTGATCATCGGGGACAGTGATCATCGGGGACAGGCGAACGACATGCAATCAGACGAGGAGACGGACCACCGGCCCACCGCTAGATCACATAGCTATGGGCCGCGTTTCTTAGTCCGTCAAATAGTGCCGGACACGAATGGCACGAACTTAGGTTGTCGCAGTGAACCTCGGGCGCTAGCCGTGGGCCTTCGCCGCATCCTAACGACGTTTTCTTCGCCCACGGCTAGCGCCCGAGGCTCAAAGCCCGTGCTATTCGTGCCGGACACTTGATTCAGAAGGTGATTGCAATTGGTCAGCTGTGCCGAAATAGACACCGCCGAAAGGCTTCTTGGTTGTCGTTCGGTACAGGGTCAGGTGAAGAACACCCTGGTGTTTGATCGTCGTTGTCAGTTCAAAAGCGGAAAGTCCGCGTCTGACTGCTACCTCTTGAGTTGCGTCGGTCTGTTCGCGTCCGTCGCCCTTTGTTTGCGTCAAGTAAAAGCATCGTTTTGCCTCGTCCGCGGTGTCGAGTCGCACTCGTCCAGTTACCGTCACGGTGTCGCCTTGTTCGAGTCGGTCAGGCGTTGAAGTAACGCCAATGATTTGAACGATGTCACCGTCGCGGTAAGCCTTTGGTCCAAGTTCGACAGCAACCGGACGTTGCACGGGTTGGTCCGCATTGAAGGTGCAAGCGATCGTTATGCATCGTGTACTAGTTTGGATGCAAGGAAGCGCCACCGAAATTGGCGGTAGCGATAGAAGATATTTGCCAACAGCCAGACGAACAGAGTAAGCAATCCGGCCTCGAGTTTGACATGATCGCTGTAACGGCACTTGCCAGCGGCGATCGGTTCGATCTTCATTGTGTGATTCCAGCGTTGAACAAAAGCTCCGTGCTCCTCCGTCTGGATTTCCAACTCGTCTTCATCGACCTGCACGATACGAAAGGTATGAGGGGTTCCAGGTAGAATTCCAAGCGGATGCACCTCTGTGGCGATCTCTACTCCTGTTGTCATCAGTCTATCTGGCCACGCTTCTGTTCCACTGTATCGAACAGCCCCACGAGTAACGAACAGAAAGGTGTCCCTTCGCTGGAGTGCCTCCCACGCGACCCTCGCAGGGATGTTCAGGATTGTCGTTAGGTTTACGTTCAAAGGAGTCCTGTGCGCGGCTGGACTGACAAATGAAGCATCAGCGAAACGATTCGTGACCACTTGCACATAACGATTGCGATAACCGGGCCGCCACAGTTTCTCTTCGATTGCAAACGCTCTGACGGCTGCTCCGAGTTCATTGCTTGGTTCGTCATTCTATTCGGCCGGAGTGACTACAGCATCTCGTTTGTCATTACCCATCGTAACGACGCTTTCCGTCCGGCGTAACGTCTTCGCACACCGCCAACGGCAGGCATCTCAGCTCGGCTGTCGCCGCTCACGCCGGCGGCGTTTACGTGGACCTGTATCCAAAATCCGAGATTCTACGTAGTCGAGCCTCGCTTTAAACACGGTATTGCCGGGATCGAGGGCAATCGCACGTTGCAGCCGTTGTTTCGCAACCCGCAAATCATCGGCTTCGATCGCGGCGTTCGCACGCTGCCACAGAAGGGCAGCTCGTCGAGCGTCCATCGAGTCAATCGCGTCGCCTACAAACCACAGCAAGGCTCCGCAGTGTGGGCAGGGCGCGTCACTGGGCGACATGGATGGTTGGATGCGAACTGCATGACCACACACGTGGCATATGTTGTCGTCGCCTTCGGGAGTTCGCGATGAAGGTTGCATAGATCAATCCTCCGTTGTTGGAGTGTGGCTGACGAATGTGGCGGTTTAGCGGGGCCGCGACGTTGATCAACCACTTGAACACCATCAGCTCGCAGTCTCCGTTGAGATCAATCGTTATGTATCGATGTCTGGCAACGCGTCTCGCAATGCCGACACGGTTGGATTGGTGCGTAAACACTCCACGACACAACGGAGCGGTTCAGCGAATATTGTCGTGAAAGTCTCCTCGCCCGGCAGGCGTGTGTTGAATGCCAGTGAGACCTTCGGCGGGGCGAATTGCGTATTGATTCCGTCACGATTGCCACGAGGATCAACGGCGTACCAACCATGGTCATCGAGGTGCACAAAATTGAATCCATGCAGGCAGAAACCTGTCGCAGCATCGTCTAGCGAAAGTCTCTGATACCCGAAGGCGGCAGGGATTCCGTTTGCGCGAAGTAAGGCTGCCAGCAGGTGCGATTTGGCGTAACAGATTCCGGTGCGATTCTTCAGTGTTTCGGAGGCGCTGCAAGAAACGCACTGAGCATTCACGTCAAAACTGTGCGAAATCTCGTCTCGCACCCAATGGAAGCAGCGAGATGCCGTTCTGAGCGGGTCTTTGACCACGGTCAGAGATCTGGCAAGTGCCTGAATCTCCGGATCGCCACAATCAATCAGGTCTGTGCTTCGAAGAAATTCTTGCATGATGATTGTGATGAATGGTGACGCCGTTCACCTTGCCGTGGCGAACGAGAACTTTTTGAGAAAGCGGGCGGCCCGCGGCTCGGTATGCAACGGCTTGTTCAAGTAAGTCGCTGGCGCGGCGGGTTGGATCGGTTGGGTTCAGTGTAGCGGGTTGCTTGGCTGCCAGCCAATTCTGTCGGGAATGTTTTCTTGTTGACACTTTCTCTCAGCAAAAAGACCTCCATGGCCCATCCCAATCCGAACCCTCCCAAACGATCGCGATTCTTTCCAGCCGAGCTCTATCAGAGTATGTCAGATGATCTGCATCTGGCTGGCATGGGGGAGAACACTCACAAGGCTTACCTGAGAGCTGTTAGGCATCTGGCCGACCACTGTAGGACGACGCCCGATAAGAACAGTGAGACTCAGCTTCGCCGCTACTTCCTGCATTTGAAGAATGAAAAGCACTACGCCTACGCTCGATGCGTGTCATGTTCTCCGGTATCAAGTTCTTCTACACACGAACTTGCAAGCGGTCTTTGGAAGCACTGGCTTCGAGGAAGCTGCAGAACGCCAGAACGTTACCGGAAGTCCTGGCGGTCGGACAGGTTCACGCAATCATCGATGCCTGCACCGCTGATCGTGTCGCCCTTTACTTCCGGACCGTTTACTCCCTTGGGCTTCGCATGCAAGAAGGACTCAATCTCCAAGTTGGCGATATTGACGCGGCCCGAGGCATGGTTCATGTCCACCGTGGTAAAGGGGCCAAGGACCGATACGTGCCACTGCCAACTTCGGCCCTGCACCGGCTCAGACGATACTGGGCGACCCATCGACAACCCCGGCTTCTGTTCCCCGCCGAAGCCAACGATCACCATGAATCACCTTTGGCCAAGACGACCATGCGAACCAGCACTGTCCAGAGTGCGATGAAGAAGATCACTCGCCGGATCAACTTAGGCAAGAAGGTTTCGATCCACACGCTGCGACATTCTTACGGGACGCATCTTCTCGAAGCAGGCGTGTCTTTACGAGCGATCCAGCAGTATATGGGGCACAGTAGTCTCCAAACCACAATGGTCTACCTGCACTTGACCGATTCGGCTGCAGTCGATGCCCGCAAGGCGATCGAGAAGTTGTTTCGGCGCAAGTAATCGATGCCCTCGGTTGCGGATGCCTTGAGGCAGCACGCACCGGCATACCTACGACGCTTTGGCGACGCCGTACCGATGGGTCATCGCAAGGTCATCGCTTCGATCACCCGCTGTAGAACGGGATCCCTTGGTGGTGTTCTCTATCACTGCGACGGCTGTGGCCGAGAACACTGGGTCGGCCGTTCCTGCGGCAACCGCCACTGCCCCGCGTGCGGTAAAGAGAAGACCTATGCCTGGCTGGCTAAACAGACAACGCGGTTGACCGTCATCAGATTGCGCAAAGCTGTCAAAGTCGAATCGTCACCGAGTAGGCGGGCGATCAAACTGCGCCTCAACCTCCAAATCGGTGGTCGGTTCCACTCGAATCAACCACTTGTTCAAGGCAATCGAATCACGAACGCTGGATCGGCTGGTCATTTCACTCGGTCGCCACAAGCGCAAGACCCATCGCCACGCCACACCTGACGAAGAAGCAAAGAAGCGTTACCCAAGACGGCGTCCCAGCATCAGCCGGGCATCTTGAACAGAGCCCTTGAACAGATCCCTTGAACAGATCCCTCGAACATCGGCTCGTACCTCGCGATGTCAAAGGCTTAATGGTTTGGTTATGCCGATTATCGAACGGGTCTCCTAACAGCTTGTCCGGGAAACGCATTTGTGTCGAGAACGCCGTCTCTGATTAGTGGCGTGCCGTTGACAATGACGTGACGCATTCCTCGCGTGTGTTGGTTCGGATCAGTATAGGTGGCTCGCACTTCGAGGTTGTCCATGTCAAAGACGACAATATCGGCGTCCATCCCCACCTGAATACGTCCCTTCTTTTTCATTTGTGAAACATATTCGCCGAGGATTTGAGCAGGGCGGAATGAGGCACGTGCAACTGCCTGGATCAAAGTCTCGGCTTGTCGATCGCGGACGTAGTCAATGAGGAATTTCACATAGGTGGCCGCGGTACGAGGGTGGGCAAAGGCATCTTTCGGCAAGGGCCAAATATCTGCGTCAATAATTTTTCCGTTCGTCTTGTCGATCCACGGCATCGCATCAGAAGCGATGATTCCATCGGGATACAACACGGCCAGATCGAGCAGGTGTTGGTCTCTCGGCAGGCGGTAGTAATGCCAAACGATGATTTCCCCAGGAGAATCTTTTTGCATCTGTCGCAGTTCTTTCTCAGTCAGCGGTTTCCCGAGATACTCAATATCCTCGGCCTTGGCGTTCATCCGTTTCATGTTCGCTGGCTGAAACATGGCCGCGTTTACAGCGCCGCTACCGGCACCGTAGGGATACCCCTCGACCGTGATTTTTGCTCCGCGCTGCTGAGCATCCCGAATGATCCGAACCGCGAGCGATATATCGGTCAAGCTAGTGCTGTTCAAATGGCATATGTGAACGTGCGAACCAGCACCGGTGGCGAAAGAGATCAGCTCACCATAAGCCTGAATCGAGCTATTTGGATCAACACGGCTGAGATTACGGATGTGCGTAAACGTCGGTACATTGTGCTCCGCCGCCAATTGATGCACCGCGAGAACTTCCTTGTACCCGTAACCCGGTGCGTAGCCAGAGTTCAGCCCAATGCCAATGCTGCCATCATGGATGCCTTGTTCGACTAGATCGAGAATTTCTTTCGTCTGCTCGTCCGTGGCGACATCGTTCACCCATCTGGTTAATGCGTAGGCGTCCTGAAACCACTTCAAATTCGGCTCTGGCTTGAGTCCTTCAAGCGCGGAAACGCGTGCGTACGTCCAAGCCGCCGCGACACCATAGTTGATCACGCGTCCCGTTTGTTTTTGAATGTCGTACCAAGGTCCAACCGGAAGGATTCCGGATTCCAGCTCGAGAGCTGTTGTCACTCCGTCAAAGGCCTGCATCCTATCAGCCGGGATATTTTGCCCGTGTGCGTGAAAGTCAATAAATCCGGGAGCGACGATAGCGCCCTTGGCATCAAGCACCGCTCTGCCGGCGAGTGGTTCTTCCGAAACGGAAACGATCGTTCCCCCATTGATTCCGATGTTGCGAACCGCATCAAGGTTCGTTTCCGGATCAATGACACGTCCTGAAGCGATGACAAGGTCGTATGTCTCCTGCGCAAGTAACGTCTCCGCCGGCAAGCAGGGAGCGACTAGCAAGAGGATTGCAATGAGAAAGCGAATTGACACTTAGCGCTCCGTGAAATGTTGGTCTCGTATGGCATAACGTCGCGGATCACGCGGGCGGGACGCGTGATCGTCCATCTGAATCCGCACGCAAGCGCGCCTCGCGTGCATCCGTTGGTTTGCCTTCATTTTGAAATATTTTCGAGGCAGTCAAGCGTCCCGTCGGCTTCCGGGGACGCTCCCAGTGAGTTGGATATGGAAATGTCGTTAACCGCTTGATATCTACCATCACGCATCCTAGGAAAATTGCCGACAAGTGTCTTCTCATCAACAGGAAGGTGATCGAGGATGTCGAGTTGCATACGCCGGAAGTGGAGCTTCGAGCACGTTCCAGGGCGTTTCAACTCCCATTTGACAGTAGACAGCAACTCAGGCTCAAGACGCCGCGTTAAAAGAGGCGGACGTTCCGACTCTCGTTTGCCAATAGACAGTAAATCAGTCGTAGACGGTTTGTGTGCCAATTCAAAACGCGACGCGAGAACCAACGGGTAGTAATACGCCAGATACTGAAAGACATGGCCACTCCTGACGATATAGGCAGCACCCCATGCCTTCTGCTCGCGATTCCACCGCGAAGAGTATGGGTTGACGCATTGGCCATAGTCAAACACTGGGTAAATGACAAGATCACCCGCACTCAACACAAGAGGCTGTGGCTTACTGAGTGTCTTGCGTTTCTTGTTCGGAGGTGGCTTCGTGAGTCGTTCGCGAAGTTCGGCGAGCACCTTTTCTCGTTTCCGTCGATCTGACTCTGACATTTCCCGTCGCTCCGGATACTCCAAGTCCATGCCCGAATCGACAATGTTTTTGGCACGCTCAAACAAACTTGGCTCGTTGACTCCGCACTTATGAAAATGGTCTGCTACCACCAGCCAAAATGACGTGTAGTCTTCGTCGCCGTCCTGACTACTTTCATCGGGAAACGATTCCTCGAGCAGACTTACCAAGTCAGTTGGCTCCAGAGGCAATTTCATCACAGACGCGATAGTCGACTTCAAGTCCTTGGCGAGATCGTTGGCGTACAGTCCTGGTCCCCACGTACCCATTCAACTCTCCGGTTTCTCCAGGCGAACGGTAGGCATAACCGGGGCGCCGCAATCCGGTTTCTAACTACCAACAAACACGATCGGCGACTCCGTGTTCATGCCATGCCCGCGTCATTTAGGGCGACGGTTACATCGTTTGTCGTCCCTTCAGTCGCCACGCAGCTTTTTCGAAAGATTGAATAGTTTCCACTTCATGGGCCCTATCGATTCAGGCGAAGTTGCGCCATACAGTCGAGAATCCTGAACACCGGCAGTCCGGTGGAAGACGATAGCCAAATAGTCCCGATTCGTGATCATGCTTTGAAATGCGCTGCGGCTTGGATACTGCATGATGAGTACCTCATCCCAACGTTCATCTGCTGGGCCAATAAGGTTCACGCCAACAGTGCCGCGCCACATTGGAACTCCACCCACCTCATTCACGAACGGGATAGAAAGCTCCGAGTAGTGTTGGTAGGCCTGTTTACCAGTCAGTTTCTCAGTGACCGTCCCAGGTGGATACTTGGCCCATTCCTTATAGCGAAGCAGGTTGATGACTGCGAATGGCTGCCCGTCGGGCAGCGCGTCCAGTTCTCCCATCGCCTCCGGGTTGAAATCGCTGTTATCAAACGTTTCCGTGGCCATGCAGCTCTCCTTTGGTAAGCTCTTCAAGGCGACAACCGTTGTCTCAAGTCTTTTGTAGATTGCTGCACCGTATCAGCAGGCATAACGTTGCGGTTCAGCGGGGCCGTGAAGTTGATTCTCCACTTGAGCACCGCCGGCTCGCTACCTCCGGCGCAACGGATGGTGAGGAAACTATCCGAAAACGGGTCTGACCCTTTGGAGGCGAGGCAATTCGATTGCCTTCTTGTCCTCGCCGGAGAGGGTCAGACCCCTTTTCGGATATTCTGTTATCCATGATTTTCCAAGGGCTTGGTGGAGGGAAAGCATGCGCTAATGAGCAAACAGGCGATGACAAAAGGAAAAATAGAAGTAGCGGCGATCCCGCGAATGCTCCGAAGCCAGTAGAGGGACGGCATGACGTTGTCAGTCGGCATGTCCCATGACGTGTACCAAACGAGTGGCATCACGACAGAGAGCACAGCAAAGAAGGCAATTCGTGCCTGGAAAACTCCTATGCGGTCGCGCCGACGCCACAGCCAAACGGAGCCCCCAATTGCGACCATCCACGAGGCGCAAGATATGGCGGCAAGAGCGAAATGCCCTTGCCAAGCGAGGGCAAATGCGCTGCCTGCTAGCCAGCAGGATGCGCCAGAGCTCCGGTGAACCAGCCAGTCGCATCCCAATGGTGTTTTTGCGAATTTGAGTAAGCATTGTGAGACAGGGGAGATTCCATATCTGTTCCGTGTGCATATGCAAGGAATTCAAGTCGGATAACGTTGGCGGTTCACCCGGCCGCGACGCGAGATTCGCCATTTGAAAACGCCCGACTGCGCGGCTCGGCTACATTGCTTGGCTATTTGGCATTTCTAGGGTGAAGCTCGATGATCAATTCATCATCCTTTTCAAGTCCCTTGATTTCACTTACGGGGATCAAGCTGGAATCCCAGAGTTGTGGACGATCTTGATAGTCTGGGTTTTCACGCTTCCTTGCGATGAGCTTGGCAAGTTCTTGCTGAAGCTCTTCGGCGGTTTCCAGATCCATTTGTGCCGTGAAAGCGGTGAAGTTGTGATCGGGGTCATAGAGGCGCATCATGACGCGTGTGTCAGGCAAGTCTTTACCATCAACGTCGATCCCACTCCAGCTCGTTTCAATGCTCCATTTGAATCGAGATGGAACCGCCACAACGCCCGCATCAGTCATTGTCAGTGCGTTGGTGTAGAGGTAGTACGAGTTCCCTTTGGTGCTGCGCCACGGATCTTGAGCGTATGTAATGGTAATCGCGGCACATAGAGCTAAAAGTATGAGGAGAAAGGGTTTTTGACGACGCCGCATTTCTTGTCTCCATAGGCGTAAGATTGTGTTGATTGCCAGATGACGTCCAGCGTAACCGGGCAGCGAGGTTCCGTGCTGATTTCAGTTTCCCACTGGGATACGCCGCTCTGGTTCACGCTTTCGTTAGCTGGCGTTCTGTGTCGCTTCGGATCTGCCTTTTCGTCTCCGGCGGATAGATGACCTTCCAATCTTGTTTCCTGTCGACCACGGTCCAGCCTTTTGCGGCCGCTTCGGTCAGACCCTTGTCGAGTCGACCAACAGACGAGTTCTTGTCGTAGGCGAATTCGCGTTCGGTATCGGTGTCGTGCACATACAAGCCAAACCTCGCCCCTTCGCCGGATGTCGTCCATTGGATCATTTGCAGGTTGCCGTTGGAATTACCAAAGGCGGCGATCGGGCGACGACCAATGAACTTGCGGATTCCGACCGGTTTGCCCGCTTTGTCATCGATGAAATCCAGTTCGGGCAGTCGCACGAGAGTCGGCGTGCCATCACGCAGCTCAAACTTGACTTTGATGCTGGACCCGACGACCTGTTCCGCTGGAATACCGTTGACGCGTTGCGACCATGGCCGCATAAACTCAATGCCGCCACCAGAAACGATCCAGGTCTTGAATCGTTGACTCCGCAGGTAGGCCAGCAATTCTAGCATCGGCTGATAGACCATCTCCGTGTAGTGACGACCAGTTTCCGGATGCTCTGCGGCAAGCTTCTTGACGCGATCCAGGGCAAATGCCAGTTGGAAATAGAGCGGCTTCTCGCCCCAAAGCGTACCGTCGTTGTCAAAGACCGCGATGCGTTGATCAGACGGAACGAAGTCACGACTGTCGGTTTTGGTCACGCGCGCAACGAATCGCGTGATGGCTGTCTTCGCAGGCCCGTCGTTCCACGACGCAAGTTCCTGAGCAAGTGAAACGTTTCCGATCCATGTACACAAGATGACGCCGGCAACACCGCCGAGAGGGATGGATCGATTCACGCGTGGTTCCTGTTTCGCCAGTTAACGGGGACAGTCACCGCGGTACGAACGAACGGGCAAGCATTGCCGAAGGTCTACATGAGTGCTCGGATGCACCGATTGGTTACTGCCACCATCTTACCGGGCCAGCCGCGGCCAAGCGACCTCGTCAATTCGTTTTTGAGTAATCACTTGGGCGGTCTCTATCACGTTGCCGCTTCATTCCTTAGTCGATGAACGTGGACGATAACCGAGTCGCGATGATTGATATTCCATTGTCAAAAACGCCGACTCCGCGACTTCGGTTTATCGCATGGTTCGCCGACATGGTTGTGTTTCAACGTTCAGAATCGTTCGTGTGTGAAAGATCGTTTGAGTCAGAGGAATTCACTGGTTGAAGTAGTCCTAGGAATTCCGCTTTACTCATGCCTCCCTCTTTCTGTCGCAGAACATTTCCAACTGGATCAACAATGATTGTCTTTGGCGTGCTGCCAACATTGTATCGTCTCAACGTGTCAGCCGCGCTGGGATCATCCACGTCTATCATCACGGGGACGAACTGGTCATTCACCGTAGCCGTGACCAGATCATCCGCCCAGACATTACGTTTCATGATCCGGCAAGGAACGCACCATTCTCCAGTGAAGAAGAGGATGATCGGCTTGTCAGATTGGACAGCCTGTCGCTGCGCCATGGCGTAGTCGTCGGCCCATACAACAAGGTTGGAGGGCACGTAGAAGCAGTACCAGGCATAACCAAGAGACACCACAAGGAACGTCAGCCAAAAACACTGCCAAAACCGATGAAACTTGCCAAGATCTGATCCCTGCGTTGGCTCTGGAGGTGGTTGGTCTTGGGAATGTGAGTCACTCAACGAGTTGCTCGGGATCATCTTGCGCCTTTCGTGCCGTAAGCACCTATGCCGAGACCTGGCAACGAATGCAGGCTGTTAAGTCCGAGAAATCATTTACACTTTAGGCAGCTTTTCGAAGAGTTCCGGGCGCAAATCGTAAAAGCGATTCAGAATCTTCCACGAATACGGCTGTTCAACGAACGTCAGCGCTCACCTGTCCCGAACGAACGAGCAACCATTACCCATCATCAGCATCGCCAAGGTGACGGTCCAGGAAACCGAGAATCTGCTGCCGGTATCCTATCCGATCATGACGCAGCAAGTCGACGTGTGCAGCGTCCTCGACCAACCAAAGCAATTTCGGTTCTCGCGCGGCAGAAAACATCGCCCGCGTTTCGCGCTCCGCAGTGTGTTGGTCTACAGTTCCGGACGCAATGCAAACCGGACAAGCTATTTCTGGTAAGTGGTCGATTGGGCGAAGCTCTGTTGGCGAAATACCAAGGCGAGGTTGGAGTTGGATGAGTAGCAGCGACGCAGGAATCGGTGAAAGCGGGCCAAGTTTAGCGGCGACGCGATTGTGAATGGCGTCGTGAATGTCAGGGTAAACCGATTCGAGCACGAGAGCGTCGATGTCCAATGGTGACGCCAGGAGAGCCGCCGCGCCACCAAGCGAAACGCCAATCGCGCCAATCGGTTCATTCGGTTGTTCTGCTCTCAAATTCAGGGGGATTGCCGCACACCGATGGCCGACGTGCTCTTCAGCGTCGTGACTTCACTGTCGCCCTCCCTGCCTGGCGTCAGCGTTATCTGGGAAACACTGGGGAAGATATATCGAATCCAACGACGCGATGTCTTTTCCCAAGTCCGCAACTCGATCAGACCGCTTTCAAATGCCCATGTGCCGCGAAAGTCGCCATCATCGTAGCGGCCATCCGCAGTAAGCATCATTGTGCCTCGCGGCTGGCCGTCCAGGCCAGTTACCGTCCATGTTCCAACGAACTTCGCCGGCACGGCGTTCGTCGCAATGATCGGTTTGCCCAGTTTGGACAAAGAGAGAAGCGTGAGGATACACGCTGCAATGACGGTAACCAGTAGCGGCATCGAAATCCGAAGCGATCGCGTCTTCATGGCAAGACTTTAGAACAGAACAGCCGCATTCACCGGGCCGCGTCGGTTGGATTGGCCATCTGCAAACGCCCGATGCCGTGCTTCAGTGCACGAGCCGTCGCACGAGCCGGTTCCCCGCGATTCTATTGTGTTGCATCGAGCTTACGTTGCACCTCGGCGATACAGTTTGCAGCATAAGTCGCGTGTTCGGGCCAGCGACGTGCAAGGTCGCGATAGGCGGCAATCGCAGCATCCCAATCACCATTTTTGTCGAGTTTGGATGCGGTATCAACTGCGTCGTCCACGTTATCGGGCGCTTCCGGCTCACATTCCGCATCGCCAAACTCAAACTCATCTGGCCAGTCGAAAGATCCCACATCCATGAACGCATGGCATTTTGGACAGTTTTGCGTTGTCCCATCTTGGGATGCGGGAAACTCACTGGAGGTACCACATTCCTCGCATTCCGAAGTGATCGGTGGAGCGTCATGAAGGTCTGCGCGGCGTTGGTCTCGCTGGCTCTCAAATTGGCGCAGGAGTTCGCCAGCCCGATGAAGATCAGTCTTATTGACGAAGACCTGTGGCTTGTGGAATTGGCTAATGGTGCCGAAGGCGAATAGGCTGAGCCCAGAGTTATCCTCGACCGCATAGGAACGCACGCCATGCGATTCGAGCCATGTCACCACGGAATGCGCTTCCAGGTTGCCATTTGCGGTATAGGCAAGAACGGGTTCAGTAAGCGCATCCTCATCGGCGTTTGATGATGGTGGAGCTTGCTCGCCGTCCAACGGTGTCGTCGGAGGCTTGTATGGATTGTCGTCCATGTCAGTGTTCAAGAAAGATTGCAGGGGCTATCAGTCAGGAAACGTCAGCCGTGAACGGGTGGCGACGATTGACCGCCGAGTGAAAACCCGCGTTGTTCGCCACTCCGATTCACAGCATTGTTCTGTCACGATTCGTTGGGCGGGGCCAGTTCGACCGCCATTGCCCAGCCCCGATTATATCGCGGCCGCTTGTCCAGCACTCGGTGTGGCGAGCGGTCGCGGTCACATAGGAACGGTTGTCCTTTGTCGTCAAGCATACCGATTCGGAAGATGCATTTGGCGAAATGGTCGTCACGATTTGGGTCCAGCACAACATCAATGTCGAATGGTGATAAGCCTTTGCAATCAATCCACGTGACCCCAAGCAGTTTGAATGTATCAGTCGAAGGCTGCTCAATTTGGAGGTAGATCACGCCATCGGACCACCAACCGCCGAGACTGTCCGGCCCATACTCGATGCATTCGCAGATGTACCATTCGAGCAGACCGCAAATCTCTTGCTCAACAGTTCGATGATCGCCGATGAGCGCGTTTGGGTCATCACGCCACGCACGCAGGCATTTCACTAGGCGCGTCTCAATTGGCAACTTGTAGTCGGGAGTAGGAATCTCGTTGTCGCAGGTTCGATCTCCAGGTGACAGTGTGTTGACGTTGACAGGGCACGGATAGACGACGTTCCATTCGCTAAAACGCACAAGTCGTGCTCCGTCTGCGAGGCTTAATGGTTAGACGATGTTTGGGTCGTATCACTCGGGATTTCCAATTACGGCCAGTTTGAATTCTTTGGGAGAATATGTCCCGTCATCACGAACGACCAGGTAGGTTTCGGGTTCATGAAACTGGGTAACCGCGTATCGGGATCCGGTCGGTGGCTTGATGTAAATCTGATATCGGCCAGGGTGCAGGTATTTCGTGGTTACCAGACTGCCATTTCCGTCAGTCGTGTACTCATGGTAGCCGCCGTCGCCGCCGTCTGGGCCAATCAATATCGTTTGGAATGACGCTCCGGCAACAGGCTCAAGCGTATCAGAAGCGATGATTCGAATCCGCGCACGCACGCCATTTGAGGCGAGCGTGCCAGCGGCTAATTGGCTAAATTGCTGCTCTTTCGTGTGGTTGACGCCAAAGCGGTAACTGGCGAGTCCAATTGCGATAATGGCAATCAACAAGAGCAAAGTGCGAATGGACGTTTTCATCGTGCAGCCCCGAAAGATCTAGCTCAGCCGGATAAGTGGACGCATCAACGGGGACGGGCGAAAGACTTGCAAGCATACCAAAGGCTCGATCAATGACATTCCCAAACCGATAAGAGTCGCCTTCAAGTATGTTCGCGACGTCCTACACGCTGGTGATGCAATCGTGTCGCAATCAAAACGAGCTGGAAGGTAAGGGTTCATCTCTTCTGCCAGCGAACGGCGGCGATAGCCGGGCGGCGAGTGTTCACGATCCGCTGAATCAAAACGCACCACCGCCGCTCCGTATGATCGCATGGTTCGCTGGTCTTGTTGAGTCGTATTTTGGCTCTCAACCGGATTGCATTATGATAGCAGGCAAGCCGCACCACAAGCAAACAGGAATTGCAGATGGTCAAAGTTGTTGTCACCGAAGATCAAGCGAAAGCGATCGCCGCAGCAAGAGAAGGGGTCGAATTTGTCGACGCGGCCGGTAATCGTCTTGGTTTCTTTGCGCGTCCGTTTGGTGTGGATGACATTGCAATCGCTCGGCAGCGGGCGGCGTCCGATGAACCCAGACGTACGACCCAACAGGTAATCGACCGCCTGAAGTCACTGGAGCAGGAATGATCCGATACACGGTTGTATGGGTTCAAAGCGTTGAAGACGAATTGGCAGAAATCTGGTTGGCCGCTAACGATCGAAACGACGTCACCGCGGCGACGCCGCTATCGATCAGGAACTGGGTTTGGATGCAAGCCTAAAGGGCGACAATCTCGCGGAAGATTTGAGGTCCCTGAACATCCCTCCGCTACGTATTGTCTTCACTGTGAGCGAGGATGATCGCTTGGTGGAGGTGGTGCGAGTCGCACGATTGTAGGATGCTGACCTAATTCAGCGAACGCCACCGTTCACCGGGCCGCGGCGGATCAAGTAACCAATGGCAAATCAGCCGATGCCGTGCTCCGGTGGATGGGATGGTTACGCGACGTTTGATGCTCAGCATCGTTCCCGTGCATCAAAAGTGATAGCCGATCAGGTTCCAGTAGAACATGTAGGGGACAAAAAGAACCAAGCAAAGAACATCGAGTGAGCTTCGTATTCTTCGCGCTACCGTGCAGCCGTCGTCACGGCGACTCCTGGCGAGAACAATCAGCAGGGCGACCGTCGCGAGCGTGGAGACAGTTCCGAGTAGCGGAAGGAACAACAGGACGGTCGGGCAACTCGGGTGAATTTGGTCCATCACCAATAGCACGACGACCTGCATCGCGGCCAGGATGAGCAGGTTAAGGGCACAGACGGCACGCTTGAAGTTTAGAAGCTTGTTAGATGCCTGCAAAGCCGCGTTTTTCTGACGGTGGAACAGGCGGACCAAACCGCACCGAAGACCCGCAATCGTGTTGGCAAGAAAGCTGAACAGGAAGAGAACGAGAAGTGCAACTTGGACGGTTCCATTGCCAAACCATCGCAGTTTTTCGTAGCGCATGAGCTTTGAAAGCACGCCTGTTGGTTGGGCGGAGCCTTCTTGTTTCATGGTGGCGACGTGCGCTGGATCATCAATCACTCCGTGGACCCAGTCCGTCATCGTTTTCAAGGCCCCCGGCGCATAGCCGCGCGATGGGCGGTGAAGCTCGCCCGTTTCGGAAGCTTTTAGATCGTGATTTGCCTGCGGGAGAATGATGATGGTCCATTTCTGATTATTCGCCTGAGCCAGAGAATTCTTTAAACCCAGGATGCTCTCGCCGACCGGTTGGTGTTGATCCAATTGTCCCCACATCACCAATACCGGCTGGCTAACCCGACTCCACGCGGGTTGCACGTATTGGTCTGGCGGGGGATAGGATCTCGGAGCAAACGTCGAGAGAAGGGATTCGTCTCGCAAATTGAAGAACAAAGTCTCCGCGCCGAGCTGTGCTTTCTCAGCCACGTCACGCAATGTGGCCGACAGACCATATCTGCGGAACAGGTTGTCACGATAATAGAACAGCATGCCGTCAGCCACCTCAGACCCCACGGCCACGATGAATTGAATGTCTTTCGACCGGGATGCTGCAGCGGCGCAGATGGAGCCGCCTTGACTGAGTCCCCACATGCCGATCTGCGAAGGTGCGATCTCACGGCGCTGCTTCAGGAGGGCGACGCCGGCAAGCGCGTCATTGACAAGATTGTCATAAGGTTTACGACTCTCGTAGGCACCGCCGGATTCGCCCGTTCCGCGCTTGTCGTAGATCAACGCGGCAATACCTTGGCTCGCGAAATATTCACCCTGCTTGCGATACTGCTCCCGAGTCTGTGGGCCAGCACCATGAACAAAAATTACGGCTGGAAGCGGTTTCTCGCTCTTTGGCAAAAGCAGACTTCCGGCCAGCTTCACATCGTGGTTGTGGAATTCGACGAGGTGCTCCTCGAATCCGGATTGCACTCCGGTTTCATTAGCACAGGCCGCCGCTCCGCTCATGCCAATCAGAAACGCGATGACAGGTATCGCGGCAGGCAGCATTTGTGCGTGATCGATGTACAACATGCTGACAATTCCGAAGGAACCGCATAACGTCGGCGGTCGCCGGGCCTGAACGAACAGGCAACGATTGGCCAAGTTCAACTTGAGGGCTCGGGTGCACCGATTGGTTCGTCGCAGTATACCGAAGGCTACCGGCATGGGCACGTGAAAACACTTCAGAAGAACATTGGTGGCTCATTCAATTGGCAAGGGCAATCCAGCGAAACATTCCGACGGAATCTCAGAGGCGAACTGGCCACGAATGTCACCAATGGCCACGAATGGCGACGAATGGACACGAAGAGAACGACGGAAGTCATCGAATGATTCGTGCCCATTGGTGCGATTCGTGGCAAAGCTCCGCCAATCGCCTTCCATCCATTGCATCATGCGATACTTGCAATACCGAAGCTTCACCAAGCTGATAGCCAATCCAGTCGCTGTAACCGCCAAGTCGCGAAGTTCATTGACTCTAAAGTCAGCGACGAACGACCCGGATCAGCGGGGCCCGGGAGATGAGCATCCATTCGTGAGAACTGACCAACGGTCCTACGTTGCATCCGATGGTTCGCCGCGGTCTCAGGTCAGCGGTAGAGAAAACGGCTTGATTGCCGAACGAAGTTGGCGTGGTAAAATGGCGTGTCAAGCAAAAATCCAGGAGGTTAACCATGGTACAGGTAGTAGCAACGGCCGACCAAGCCAAAGTGCTCGCCGAGTCGACTGATTGCGTGGAGATCGTCGATGCGAACGGCAAACGACTGGGGACGGTCCTGCGTTCCCCAAGTGATGAAGACATGCGGATCGCCAAAGGTCGCAATGCGGGCGACGGCAAACGTTACACAACGGAGGAAGTTGTGTCACTTCTCTGCTCGCTGGACCAATCGTGAAATACAAAGTCGTATGGGAAGAGAACGCGACGCAAGAAGTCGCAGTGGAATTCGTTAACGGAACAGACAAGATCGCAATCCTCGATGCGACGCACCAAATCGATCGAGCGTTGGAGTTAGATCCAATCGGAAACGGCACGCTTCTGAGTGAAGAAATCTTTTAAATTGACCGTCCGCCACTACGAGCGATTTACTCAATCAACCCGGAAGCCAACCGCGTTGATGTCGGGCGGATCCGCCGAATACCATAGCGATCAGTTGGCGAACGGTGGCCATCACGGGGCCGGGAAGTTTGATTTGCCATTTCAATCAAAACCGCAAGACCAGCCCCGGTGCACGGGATTATCCGCACGCGGCCCAATCGCTGCGACGCCGATCAGTTTTCCAGTCTAAACCGCTTCGCCACAGACGGAACGATCGACTTGCATAAGTTCGACCGGTGCATCGTTTACAAGTATGAACGCCACAACAACTCCGTCGATCGGAGAGTTTGGTTCGATTAGCACGGTATGTCCGCGGAGCGCATCCGCCAAGCAGTCCACCTCGAAGGCGACATGCGGCACGGTCTTTACAATTTCTGGGTAAGGTGCATCAGCGTGGAATCGTTGCCACTGGATCCCGAACGGATTGTTTCGGTGATCACTAACAGTCATTTTCAAATGCGGAAGTTCGATTTCACCATCAAACGTTTTTGTGGTAGGAATTCCGATGTGGTTGAACTTCATGAGCAAGCAGAGATCGGAGATGCAGTTGGGCAGCAACGAAAAAGTCGGGGACCGCCATCACCGGGTGGCCGGAGCTGACTTTGATTTCGGAAAACGCTGGTCACCGCCATTCCGGTGCACCGCTTGTTTGTCACAGTTGTGTTGGTGTTTTCATAGCATGGATTAGACCTAAAGTATTGACGCAATGTACGCTTGTCTTCTGTTATCGAAAGCATGCTTGTGCTCGCTGCTTTGCGACAACTACGATGCAAGCTCCTTACCATGGATTCTCGGCGCGACCTTCGAGTAATGCTGGAAGCGTCCGATTGAATCGACCATCAAAAAGGCCACCAGACACAGACTCCCGACCGTCACCCATTGGAGCATGAGCGACATCCAGAGGCCAATCCCGACACAGACCATTTCGACGGGTATCCAGCAAAGTTCCCAGATCAATGCGGCCTTCACCGATTGTCGTCTACTGTCTGGAGTCATGGAGTTTCCTTTCTGTTGCTTGAGCGTCAAGGATCCCTAATTCGTTAGTGCGACAAATCGGCCCGCATCACGGGGCATGGCCAATGTGGTCTCAACTTGTAAACGCCTGATGCCGTCCTCCGGTGAATGGCATGGTTATGCGTCCGGCATTGTCACGGCCGGCAATGACCGTAGTGCTTCCGGCGCGAAATCGGCACCGTTGGGCCAAGTCACCGTTCTGCATACCGGGTCAATCGATGCTAATGCAAAGTAGTCGGGGTTTCGCAGTGGTTCGAATACCGGACCCTGCAACAGCGGTTTAACATCCACCGTGCGTTCCTCACCGTCATCAAAGCGTAGCGTCAAATGGTAAGGTTCGGGAACCGAGACGTGTTCAATGTGCAGTATCATTCAAGTGGATCAATCGGGATAAGAGGTTGCCCGTTTTCGGCGCGCTGCCAATTGTCCATCAATTCGTCCGTGTGGGCCGCGCACCACTCCTCCACCAGTTTAGCAGCACGCCGGGGCAAATGACCAGAAATAATCGTCCCAGTACGAATGTCGACACTCGATTCATGTTCTGCGTAGATCGCGTGCAAGTGCGGCGGAACATGATCGCCGTAATACATGTAAATGGAGATTCCGTAGAACAGAGAAATGCGTGGCATCGATTCCGTGACTCCATTTCCATCGCATAGCGACGGCGGTAACCGGGCCGCCGACAAGAGACTGTGTTATCAAAACCAGCGTGATCGGCGGGTCCGGTTCACCGCTCGGCTATGCCATTCTTGGTCTTATCACTTCTTGGCAGAGCGAGCATGAGCTTACCCCAAAGTTGATTGTCGAACTTGGATTGCGTTCCGTCGGAATTAAGACGTCGGAGGGCCCCACGAACATCCACCGGATTATCGCCAAGGCGGACCACAACAAGGCCCAAACTTGGAACGACGTAGATCCGCTGCCCTCCCTTTCCATTTGCACAGACCAAGTCGTTGGGAGCGTCAGGGACTAGTGGGCCGCGTAGGGCTTGGCGTTGTCGTCCAACCGTGCGAAACGACTCTTTGCCATTTAACCACCAGAGATAGCCATAAGATTCGTTGAGTTGCTGCGACGAATCGAGCATCGAATCAAAATACGTACGATCTTTCATGATCGGTTGGCCGTTCCAGTTTCCCTTGGCGAGAACCATTAGTCCAAAGCGGCCCATGTCTCGTGCATTCATCACGAAGCTGTGATAGCGGAACTTCGAATTTCTCATCCCCATTGGCTCGAAGAGCACTTTCTTGGAGAACTCCTGCATCGTGGATCCGACGGCCTTTTCCAATAGCGGATGGAGTTGCTGGTAGACTTCGGTGTTGTATTTCCAAGTCGTGCCTGGAGGACCTTCGTATTCCAAATTGGCATTCAAACCGCTTGTCATTTGAAGCACATGCTCAATCCGAATGGCCTTTTCTTGAGCTTTGGAAGCTCTCGACCATCCTGACCCGAGGACATCCGAAACAGGCTGGTCGAGTTTCACTTTTCCTTGCTCAAGGGCGATTCCGACGAGGAAAGCGGTGATGCTCTTGCCAGAGGACATAATGTATTGCGAATGATTGGCACTATCCGGCGTCCAATAGCGCTCAACAACAATCTTTCCGTCCTTCAAGATGAGAAACGATTTACCATTAGACTCCTTGACGTACTCGAAAACCTCTTCGAGCGCGTTGACCTCCCACCCCAGCGATTCTGGGGGCGTCTTCTCCCATTCTTTGTCGCCGGCAGGAAAATAGAGTTCTTGCGCGAAGCAAGACACACTCCATGACAACAAACCAAGGACAAGGAGTGCCAATGTCTGCATTCTCATTCGACAAACCCTCAAGGGCATAACGCCCAGGATCACGCGGTTCGAGCGGTTGAGCAACCATCGCCAAACGATAACTCGAGGACGCGGTGTGCATCCGTTGGTTCGTCGCAGTGTACCGAACGCCATCGGCTAAGGCACGTGAAAAACCTCCAAAAGGCCATCGGTAGCTCGTTCCTTCGCCCATGAAAATCCTGCGAAGCAATCGGACGCAAGAGTCGGAAGCAAGACCGCCACGAATATCACGAACAAACACGAAGGGATCCATGCCTATCTCGCAATCAATCGTGCCCATTGGTGCGATTCGTGGCAAGCTCCGCCAATCGCCTTCCATCCATTGCATCATGCGATACTTGCAATACCGAAGCTTCGCCAAGCTGATAGCCAATCCAGCCGCTGTAACCGCCAAGTCGCGCAGTTCATTGACTCTGAAGTCAGCGACGAACGGCCCGCATCACGGGGCGGCGGGAGTTGATGTCTATTTCTCAATCCGGTCGCCACCGCCGCTCCCGTTCATGCGATGGTTCGGCAATTGGATCGTGAACACTAAGGAACCACTAAGCCGTATGGAGTGCATTGGATCACAGCGGAAATCTTTTCATCTGACCTAAGCAACAAGATACGAGCAGAACCGCCGTCTGCGAGGGGGCCTCTGGTTGCGAGGCGAAGCGTCTTGCCTGTCTCGGAAGATTGAATCTGGTAAACGCGCCATTTGCCTGATCCTTCCTTGAGCAAGTCAATGGTGCAACCAAGTTCCGAAATCAGTTTGGGGTCCCCTGTGCCGCGAACGTGAGGCGTTTGAAGGCCACCTACAAGGTCACCAAACTCGTCGAATTGTGGGGAGTTGCCATCCAGAATCAAGATTCCGCGGGCCAGCTTCGCGTCGACAACTAGTCGAATCTGATGGATGGGTCGGGAAACGTCGTCAAGTACCAAAGCGGGGGTCAGCGGCCCGGACTGGAATTCGATCAGGGGCGTAATCGGCTCGTCGGCGATTGACTTCGCCCCCGCGAAGATCACAATCGCGGCCAACATTTTCGCGACAGCTGGCAATGAGATTCGCATTGTGTGTCTTCCTTCGCCGAAAGATTCTGCGTCACCGGGTGACGGGAGTTGAGTTTGTCTTCAGGAAACGCTGGCCACCGCCACTCCGGTACATCGCATCGTGCGTCATCATCATCTTTTCCTATTATGGTACACAGTCAAATACCCTGCCCAAATCACAAACGCCATAAGGCAGGCTTGGATGAAGCCAATGGTAAATCCGAGCGACGCCGGTGTGCCGATGGGCTGAATCCAACGGGCAATCATCACTGCTGGGTAGAACACCGATGACCAGATGATCCAGCCGAAAAGGGGCATCATCAGTATGCTGCCGGCCCAACAAGAGACGCAACACAAAAGGCAAATCGCCAACACCGCAATCTTGTTTGTTGGTCGATTCATTTGTCTGGAGCCGAACGACCGCCGTAACCGGGCACGAACGGAAGACTATGATTTCAGTTACCGCGTGCTTGAGTGCTCCGGTTCACGGCTTTTGTCGGCAGATCGGCGTGGGTCAGCATATCAAACACCAGATTGCAGACCGCCCTCGGCGCCTTCGGCCGAATCTGTTCCGCGATCAACCGCCTCGTAAGAGGCAAATCGATGCCGCCACGATTATGGTAGTGATTGTAGCCCACCTCCCAAGCGTCGTACCGATCGGCGGAAGGCGTATCGTTCTGGCTGATTCCCTGCATTGAAGCGGAAAGAAACTGCGACGCTAACAGTTCCATCGCCGCTGTGTATCGCTCCTGATTCTCACTATAAACGTCGACGTTTTGATGCCAGGCAATCTCGGCGGCATGGAGTGCCGAACCAAGGCCAAACTGAGAATGATGTCCGTTATCTCGGCAGGTTTCCTGAGTCAGCCCGTCGACCCACTTTTGGGGATTGGACCAAAATGCCTGTGGATTGCCGCCGTCGCCTGCGATTGGTTTCGGCCGAGCGCCGTCAGATGTCAGGTAGAAGTATGCAGGACTGCGGATCTGCAACCGATCGAGTGCCTCTCTAAACGCCACCTGATCCTCGTTAAAGACAGCAATCGAAATTAGTGCGTCGATTTGGGTCAAATCGACGTTTCCGTTCCAGGAGCTCGGAGTCTTTAGCTGAGGATAGAACGCCCTTCGGAACATCGCTTGAAGCATCTCGATCTCATGAGTCGTCCAGTCGGGATATCCCCGCATGATCTCCGCCGCGGACGCAAACACTGCGCCGATCCAGCCAGCTTGCAATCGATCCTGATCGGAACCAGCCGTGAATCGTTGAAGATTCGACCACGAGTTCAGGATTGAGATAGAACGCTTCGCGTATACATCCTCATCGGTGAAATACCAAAGGAGCGCCTGAGCATACGCGGCAATGGCGTCATCTCGTGAGAGTTCGGCATCCTTGCTGTCCGAGTTGATGCTCGGCAGTCCATGCGCCTCTCGAGTTGCATAGCCCGAGTTCCTGAGTTGATCAAACTCGCCTTTCCAAGGTTGTGCACCTGCCTTGATCCGCCCTTTGACGAAGTCAAGCTCAGCCCTTGAATTGATCCCTCCTGGATGGATGAAGTCCATCGCGAGTCCGGTTGTGGTCGACGTTCCTGTGAAAAGTAGCAGGAGTAAAAGAGGCCTCAACATATTCTCTCTCACGTGATTCAGCTTTCACTGCAGGGAAGCCCTGACATTGTTCTGCCGAACGTCTGCCGTAACCGTGCCCGAACGAACAGGCAACGATTGGCCAAGATCAACTTGAGGGCTCGGGTGCACCGATTGGTTCGTCGCAGTATACCGAAGGCTACCGGCATGGGAACATGAAAACACTTCAGAAGAACATCGGTGGCTCATTCAATTAGCAAGGGCTATCCAGCGAAACATTCCGACGGAATCTCAGAGGCGAACTGGCCACGAATGTCACGAACGGCCACGAAGAGAACGACGGAAGTCATCGAATCATTCGTGCCCATTGGTGCGATTCGTGGCAAGCTCCGCCAATCGCCTTCCATCCATTGCATCATGCGATACTTGCAATACCGAAGCTTCGCCAAGCTGATAGCCAATCCAGCCGCTGTAACCGCCAAGTCGCGCAGTTCATTGACTCTAAAGTCAGCGACGAACGTGGACGGTCACCGGGCCGCCGGAGTAAGTCATCCATTGGTAAACCCTGCGATCGGCGGCTTCGCGTGCACGGCATGTTTGAACAGAGCCCTTGAACATCGGCTCGTACCTCGCGATGTCAAAGGCTTAATGGTTATCCGCTTGGCTTCACGTCCTGATATCGCGGGAAATATTCACGACGACCGCGATGGACCGGAAATTCTTCAATCGCAGCTTTCGGACCAGTGACGGTGTACACCTCATTGCAGCATCCGCACCCACCAGTCCGCTCATACGAGCTCAGACGGCCAGCCCATTTGTCCTGCCATTCCTGCAGAATATGGTCTTCATAATCACCTGGAAAATGTTCGACCTCTGCCGTTGCGGTCGCAAGTTCATCAGCCGCGTAGTTTTCGTATCGAAGGATCGGATCCCGTAAGTCAATTAGTGATGTCTGGTACTCGTACCAATTATCGTCGGACCAACCGTCCGGTCGCGTTTGCAACCATGCCGGAAGATCGCCAACTGTAGAGTTCGATGGTTGGTCGATTGATTGCGGGCGTGGCGGTGACGCATCGCGGCATCCAAGCAAGATGGCCATGATCAGAAGCCGAACCGACGTGGAAAACCAAACAGTTTGTTGTGTCATCAGATCTTGAGTGCGATAAACGCCCAAATGACGAATCGCATGCTTTGGCGATCGGCAATACTATTTGTCGGTTTCAGCAAGAACTTGGTCAAGCGAGTCATAGGGGTCTTTGGATTGGGAGAAGACGTAAAGGCAGTGAATGGTTGATGATGGATGACGCTCGCCGATCGCAATCTCCCCAGACAATTCATGCTGCTCGGTGATGTAAGAATCATCCCACGCGACGTTCAGCGATGCATGCAGGCCTTTGCTTCCGAGCCGATTAACGCTGCCACTGACGGTAATATCCGGATCGCGCCCACCGGGTAGACGGTTGAAGACCGGATTCTCGGGACTGATCAACAGCGTGACTACACGCACCCACTCCGACTCAGTCGATCGAGTCCTTCTGCGGTTTTGCCGATCCGGATCGTAAGTGATGCCGCGGAGGTTTGAATAGATATGCAGAAAGATCGGTTGTCCTACCGCGTCGTCCTCGAATGCAGGTGCGGATTCCCGTTTTTCCGCAACATTTTCGACATTGGCATCAATGGCGTCGGCTAAATCCTTGAGTTCGTAACGAATCGAATAGCCACTCATTAGCCGCTGGCGATTCCGATAGGTCTTCGATGGGTCACCGCCAACGTACAAAAATCCAGCAAATTTCGGCAGTGACAGCTTCGAAGGACGGTCATCATCTGCGATCCAAAGTCGAAACTTAAATTCACCATCAGCGTTGGTCATGGCAGCCAGGGACGGTGCTATGCCATCAGGTCCGATAAACAACGCAACCCTCTCAACACCGACACCGGTGTTATCGGAGACGACCTTGCCGCTTAGGAGGTATGATGTCGGCGAACTATCTCCGGGAGAAATACTGAAGCGGCAAAGAATTGATTCATACCCCGGTCGAGGAATCGCCGGTGTAACATCCACGCGAGGCGCCCGAGCGTCGAGATCGACCGATTCGCCAAGTGTATGCAATTGCACCTCTTGTGCGAGCAACACTCGTGAAAACAGGAGGCACGAAACGATCGTGGCGATAATGGAAGTATGTTTCATTTCAGTCCGATAACGTCGGCGGTAACGGGGCCGCCGCGAAGAACCTATGATTTCAAAACCCACGTCATCGGCGGTTCCCGTTCACCGCATGGCTATTTCACGTTGCTGTTTGACGAAGCAGTTTTTGCATCCCATCAAAGTAGTCGACGATCGCGAGTTGCTGGATGTTGGTCGTTGCGATTGTGCCGCCCAGAAACAACGGTGTAACAAAATGAAATATCTTGCCATCATCGCGGGAGACAGAAGCGGCGTCCAGTTCAGCGAGCAAGTCAGGATGTAGCCACGGAGCACGTTCGCGTACATTATCGAGTGCCCATTCTATTTCTTCGGCAACAGTGGCAATTTCGAAGCTTTCGGCGGAGGTCGGGGAAAACATGTATATCGCGTTGTTGTGGCTGTAGATCCAGTCACCAAACACGGTCAGTGCCAGCGCGATCCCTTGCGACCCGGTCAGCCACGCCCATTCATCGAATGATGCGGGATCGTACTCCGCCTTGTCAACGAGTGGATTCATGGGTCAAGCCAAATAACGTTTGCGATAACCGAGTCGCGGGTGTTGATTTGGCCGCCCGAATCCGCGACTTCGGTTCATCGCGTTGTTCTTCCAGATGTGTCCACTTCGGGAGCATACCACGGAACAGTTTTCCACATTCCATCAATCCATACCAGAATACCCGACTTGGTTTTTGCGACCGGTAGCTGCGAGCATTTGGATAAGAACACTGGTTTCCGGTCAGGATTCGCAAGCTCAACTGCCTCCAAATTGCCATCAAGTATTCGATAGCCGATCCGGTCATGCGTCATCACCATGTAGTTGATTCGTTCGTCAACCCAATTCGTGGCGATCCGATTTCCATTGGCAATGTCGACCATGACAATACCACCGAGCATCACGAGATCGCCGTCGAACCCCGAGGCGTAAGTGTTTTGAAGATCGAATTCGGTCCCCAAACGGCGGTCCAGGGGGATCTGTGACCGAATACCGGTCTTCAAATCGACGATGTGAAGCTCTCCATTTGAGCACCAGACGAGCTTTTCACCAGCACGAAACGGTTCTGAACCTCGAAACTGGTACAGGGTTTGAGTTTCAGGTCGAATCGTTACTTGTCTGGTCAGGTCAATTCGGTTGCCTTGATAGGGAGCAAACGTGTGCCACATCTTTTGCGTCTGCGTAAACGTTCCCGAAATGTAAGTTGTGCGGGTCCATCGGATGAGAACGCCATCCTGAAATGCCTGTTCAATCTCGAAGTCACGCTCGACTCGCTGACTGTTGACGAATTGCTCACTGGTGTCGATTTCCTGACTTTCTTTCACCGTACCATCAGGGTGAATCCATTGAACTCGATCCCGAGCGAGCGATAGACAAATCAGCGTTCCGTCGGCAGTCGCAGTCTGGCAAGGATTGAAACCTGGCCCGGAAGTGCTTTCCAGAACCAGCGTGGCAGTAGGTTTCGAAATAGGCTGTCGAAAAATCCGGTGCTCAAAAACTTGCCCACGGCTATTGCGAGTGCTTTCAATCAATTGTGACGTTCGCCAAAACGCCCAGCCATCTACGACAAGCAAGAGTGCAGCTTCGTCACGATCAACCTGGATCGTCCGAGGCTCCTGCCCGACTGCGGGCGATCCAAATGACCAACCCATGCCCAATAGCCATAATAGTGTGTGGCGAAACATTGGCATCACGTTTCGATTGGTAGAACGTCGGTCGTAACCGGGCGACCGCCCAGGACATTCAATTTGTAAACCCGCTGTCGGTCGCTCCGGCGCACGACATGGTTATCCGATTCTGAAGGGTGATAGATTGACATGAATAGCCCAATCGCTGAGCGAATCCGGGCGACTTCCATACAGACAATGGGCCATTGCATAGAGTCGATAGCGTCGACCTGAAGGATATCGCTTTGAGATTTGGTCACTTTGGTCAGCGTGACCTAGCCTCAAATCAACGGATGATGGGCAATCAAAATCCTGTTCATCGTATTCGATACGCAACTCAAACGGAGCAAGCCATTCCGAATTGCAGTGACGGTCAGAGTAAATGCACGCCCCGCCGAAAAAGCACGAATGTTCGGCACGCGACCACACTACAAAATCCAGACCATCGCACCAAAACTCATGAAGGCCAGCCTTTGGTGCGCAGTTTGATGATTGGGCAGATGAAGAATTCCATCGCTTTCCGCAGTTTTTGATGATTACTGCAATCATCATCAAACTCTCCAAATGGCTCCGCTGACCAGCGTCGAAGAATCCGGGAGAACTGCTGATCGAGGCTTGAGCAAGCATCCTTATGGCACTCGTCGCGAGTCGGCGTCATGTTGCATTTCCAGGTCGGATAACGTTTGGCATAACCGGGCCACCGCGATTGATGCACCATTGTGAAACGCGCTGTCGGCGGCGCCGCGTTCATGCCATAGTTATGCGTGCTTCCATTCTCCGGAACCATCGCAATGCTTACAATGGCCGCTGCCGCCACAGCGTGCGCAGTTCGTGGAATCACCACCACCCTTGCGAATGCAAAAGCAGTGGCCAGTGCCGTTGCAAGTCGGACAAGGCTGAGCAAGTAGATTAACGGAGTCATCAATCTCCACGTCCGGAGTTTCCGTGCCAACATCACCGATCGTGATTGCCGAACTGTCCTCTTGTTGCTCATTAAAGAACCAGTGAATTTCATCCGCGACCATCGCGTGGAGTTCGACGGACTTGTGCGGAAAGTTGATCTGCGACAAGTCGAGCGGCACATCGATGTCGAAGTATGTCTTTGTGAAACACAGAAGTGGGTATTGCGTCCGGCCAGATGGCTTCATCCATTGCTGGTCCAGAAAGTTGCACACACTAAATGTGAATGCTGCACAGATTTGTTTTCGTTTCTTAAGCGCAATGCGCTTTTCTTTGAGAGAGCGATTGAGCTCTGCAATGAGCAGTCGGACAAAATCCCGGCCTGACCGCCAATAGGCATCTTCGTCTTGCTGAAGTTCAGGCCGATCCGGCATTCGTTCCTCACGCATAACGTTTGCAATCACTCGGCCGCGACGAGTGATTGTCCACTGCGAAAACGCACGACTTCGCGACTCGGATGCATTGCTTGGTTCGCCCCGTCATTTAGTCGAAAAACCAGTAGACGACGCCGAAGGGATCCGAATAGCACACCCAAGCAACGAGCACCAGCATCGAAGTGTATGCAGTGAGGCAAGCAATCCGGGGCCTAACCATCGAGTCTACTGGACGCGACATCCCGAATGGCTGCGCAAATCCCCAGGCCAAAGCAGTCGGAATTAGTAACGGGGTCGAAAGAATCAGAAAGGCAGCGGGGGTATCGATTGCATGAACCAAACTGTGCGCGAGTTCGCTTTCTGGGTGCTCGCCGAAGCCCGGCGGACGTCCCAACGAAACCGCCGTTAGCGCCCAGCAAGCGTAGACTAGCGAAAGAGCAATTGCAGGATGGAGGAAGATCACCCACCAAAGTGCAAGCGTGAAACGAAAGCTCGCATTCAAGGGCCCGTGAGAAACTGCCGGTTTGTATGGATTCTCGTTATGCATCATTGTCCGCGAACGTTTGAATTCACCGGGATCGCGCGGAGACTTCGCTAACGACCAACCAACTCCACTCGCGATCTCCGCTGGAATTTGTGGCTCGTCGAATCTTGCCTCGTGTTGCATGTTCAGTAAACCTCTGCGTCGCACACTCGCTGAATCCGCGAGCAAAGATTTCGGATCTCCGCGCTCGTCAAGCTATTGTACTGCCGATCATGCCGTAGGATGACATATTCAATTCCGGAAAGGTTTCCAAGTGCCGTGACGATGTCTTCGTCCACGGCGTTTGGAGGGAGATCTACGACTCTGGCAACGCGTTGGAAATAGTCATCACCAACCAGTTTGCGCAACCAAGTAGACGCAACAATTGTTCTTGGATCATTGATGATAAAATGGGAAATGCTTCCATTGGCATCGTCAACGGGCTGCAACATCCAATCGTAATAGACCGTTGCTCCAGTGCTACGTATCACTGCAACGGCATTTCGCTGGCGTACGGCCGCGCCGCTCAGGCCTGCGATCTAGAGAATTGCGAGCAGCAATAGTGAGCGGAGTAGGAATCGAGTCCCTCGTCGCACGATTTATCCTCGCTAGATCGACGAACGTGGACGTTCACCGGGCCCGAACGAACGGGCAACCATTGTCCAAGATCAGCTTGAGGGCGCGGGTGCACCGAATGGTTCGTGCCACCATCCTACCGAGACGACCCGTGGAAGGCGACGTCGGCGTGAATTGTTCGGTCACCGCTCTGGCAGCGTCAGCTGGGAAGTCGCCGCTCGGTTGGAAGCCGCGCACGAGTTCCACGAATCACGGGTCGGTGGCAGTAACGTCACGGACCACCGGGGCCCGTGAGTTGAGTATCCGTTCGTGAAACCGAACCAACGGGCCTCCGGTGCAGCCGATGGTTACGTGCATGCTTCCGGCGCGTACCAATCAAGCGATCCACGCTCCCGCCGATTGTATTTGACTGCTCACTGACCGAGCAACGTTTTCGAGCCGGTTTGCCGCTAGATCATTCGTCTGGTCAACTGATTAGTGGGATCTGTTTCGAATCGCTTACTATCCCGTACCCCTCTTCAACATTCGTTCGCACTTGAGTTTCTCTGTGTGCCGTCCGAACCCCTTTTCGAGTTCTTTTTGTTCTGCCATTCGACGAGTGCACTAATTACGACGGCTAAGGCAAGGCCATCTAATAGCGCTGAATCAAGATTGAGGCTACCTCGTGTCAGTAAGCTGATGATGGAACTCGTGAGAAAGCAAGCCACGCCCACGACGACTCCTGAGACGATTGGATTTTTGACCATCGATAAAGTCCTTACTATTTGGAGTCTGGTGTTGGCTATGCCACGTAACGGCCAGGATCACCCGGTCCGAGCGGTTGAGCAACCACTGCTCAAGAGTCGTTCGAGGCCTCCGTTGCAACCCATGGTTCGTCCGCGTTTTCTATGAAGCGGTTTCAAACCCAAGCCAAAGTTTAACCGCGCCCTCAACATCCGTCATCTGATCCTGGGGCAAGGTGCCGAGTCGGCGAATCAGCTTGACGGTTGGTATCGTAACGATGTTTTGCGCGTCAAACGCACCCGGCTTGAGAAATCGGACACTCGAGCGGACCTCGAATCGTGAATCTCGTGTGCTTGAGGTGTGCGGCAAGATCGTGGTCAATACGCGATCGTTGTCGTCATCAGCAGGTACGCTGAGAACCAAACAGGGACGAACCTTGGCAACCATTCCGAGATCAACAAGCCACACGTCAGCCCGGGTCGGCATCGTTGCCATTCGATTCCTCAGCATCCAGCGATTGGAAAAGCTCGTCGGCGATCACCACGAGTTGGTCGTCCGAAAGCATTGTATCAGGTAATTCGCCGCTCCTTCGGAGCATGGCGATCAGCAATTCGTGCTGCTCCTTCTCGGGCAGTGACTCGAATGTTGCTAGCAGTTGTGTTGCGGTGTCAGACATTGCCGGACTTCGTGTAAAGGTATTTCCCATTATAGTCCGACGAACGACCCGGATCAGCGGGGACCGAGAATTGAGCATCCATTCGTGAAGAACCGACCACCGGTCCGTTGCATCCGATCGTTGAACAGAGCCCTTGAACATCGGCTCGTGCCTCGCGATGTCAAAGGCTTATTGGTCAGCTGGTCACTTCTGCTGACGCCGCTGAGCCTTTAGTGGAGCTGTACTTTGACTGTGTTGATCTTACCACTGAATGGGAATGGACGACTTTCGTAATAATCCTCAGCGACGACGGAGCCCAGGTCCATACCTACGTCAAAGCTTTCGCTAGCCGTGAAGGCGGCAGGGACGGTGCGTGCCAGTTCTGCTGCGGCGACCTTTTTGCCGTCGAGCAGGATGGTGACATTGCCAGGCTGGGCTGGGCCAACAATCTCTGTGATGACCTTGATCTGATGCTCACCAGCGGGAATCGGCGCGGCGCTGCGGGCACTGTATTGTTCGATGATCATCATGTTGTAGAGATAGACGAGGTGGCCATCCTGCATGTAAAGAACGAGTCCGCCACCGCTGCCGCCAAGCGCGTAGAGAACGCCGTTAGCGTCTGCGGGCACGTTGACGTCGATCTCGACGGTATTGCTCTCGCGGCCAAGACCGGGGGCGGTGAACTCTGGCATGCGGCGAGTGTCCGCCGAGAACGCCCAAGAACGGTAGGGCGTCGATACTCGATCCTGGGGTCGCAGGCGCAGCCAATTCCCGGCACCGATCGGGAGGTCCTTGTTATCCGCGGCAATCTCAAGGAACTCCTGTTTCATCGCGGCCAGAATATCCGGGTGCTGGGCAGCGACGTCCGTTGCCTGGGAAAAGTCCTCGTTCAAGTTGTACAGCGCCCACTGGTCGGTGGCGGAATCCCAATTGGCGATACGCGGCACGGAGGCCGGGGTATTCCACGGGACGAAGGGGCCGAAAGCGGAAGCCATCCAACCGTCTTTGTAGAGCGCGCGGCTGCCGTTGTTGTCAAAGAATTGCACGGTTCGGTGGGATTCGGCGTCCTTCTCCCGGAAGGTGTATGCCATGCTGACACCATCAATCGGCATCTGCTCGTGACCATTGACTACCTTAGGCGGCTTGATGCCGAGTATTTCGTAGATGGTCGGCGCGATGTCGATGACGTGGTGGAAGTGGGAGCGTATATGCTTGTCAGGCTGAATGCCTTTGGGCCATGAAATGACCAACGGATTGCGCGTGCCGCCGAAGTAGGCGGCGACAAGCTTGGTCGCTTGGAACGGGGTTGAGCCGGCCCAAGCCCAGCCGGCGTGATACATGTTGTCCGTCTTGTGCGAACCGAGCGCGTTCAACCCACCGAGCTTCTCAAGGGCGTCAAGCTGCTGATCGACGGTATTCGGGATGTTGTTCTGCGCCAGCAGCTCGCTGATCGATCCGAATTGTCCTTCTGCGGACGATCCATTGTCGCCGAAGATATAGAAGATGAGTGTATTCTCGCGGAGGCCGCGTTCCTCGAGTCCCGCAATGAGCTTGCCGACCTCCCGGTCGGTGTGTTCGACGAAGCCTGCGAAGATCTCCATTCCCCGGCGCTGGAAAGCATGCTGCTCCTCGGGAATCTCCGACCAGGCCTGCATCAACTCGGGACGGGGCGTGAGCTTTGTTCCGGGTGGGATGATGCCCATCTCGATCTGGCGATGGTAGACGCGCTCGCGGTAGGCGTCCCAGCCGTCGTCGAAGTTGCCTTTGTATTTATCCGCCCACTCTGGCCAAATGTGATGCGGCCCGTGCGCGGCACCCGGCGCCCAATACATAAAGAATGGCTTGTCCGGAGAGAAGGACTGCATCTGGTCGATCCAAGCGAGCGCCTGCTTCGTCATGTCCTCCGTAAGATGATAATACGGGTCTTGAGGCGGCTCGATGGCGTCATAGTTGCGCACGAGCCGAGGTTCCCATTGTGAAGTCTCACCGGCGAGGAAGCCGTAAAAGTATTCGAAGCCGTAACCGTTCGGCCAGCGATCCTTGGGGCCGATGGAGGTGGTCTCGGTTGCGGGCGTGTTGTGCCACTTGCCAAAGGCCGAAGTATGGTAACCGTAGTTTTTCAGCACCTCGGCAACGGTCGCCGCCTCCTTGGGGATAATGCCGGTGAAGCCGTCGAAGGCGACGGCGCGCTCGGCAATGGTTCCGGATCCGACGCGGGTGTGATTGCGTCCAGTGAGCAAGCTGGCACGCGTGGGTGAGCAAATCGAGGTGGTGTGGAAAGCATTGTAACGCAATCCCTCATTCGCAAGTTTGCTCAGCGTCGGCGTGTGGACTTCCCCGCCGAAGGTATCGGCAACGCCAAAGCCAACATCATCGATCAGGACAACTAGGATGTTGGCGCGCCCGCCGGAAGCCGCCTCGGTGCCGCCGGCCACTTCATGCTCGAGTCCTGCAGGCGGGGCTTGATCACGCTTTCGCGCAATGGCGTCGGAGGAAAGGGGAGTACAGAGCCGTCATTTGGAGTCTGAATCGAATTGTCTGTTTGCGCATATCCGCGACCTGCTGGCAGTGCAAGCACTACGGCAAGGAAACAGAGCATCGGAAGGGTGGGTTGTGATTCCTTCATGCAAGTCTCCAATGGAGGGTCCGATCGACACAGCCAGCGAACGTCCGGGATCACCCGGTCCGAGGAGTTGAGCAACCATTGCCCAAGAGACACTCGAGGACTCGGCGTGCATCGATTTCGATGAAAGAGTTGGTGATTCAAAAAAATGGTTCTCCGAGAATGTGGGAACCGGGTGAACGCGGGTGTAGCCGCGGACCCATTGAATCTATGTCCCTCTCGGAGAACCAACCATGTTGTACCTTGGAATCGATCAGCATGCAAAACAACTCACTCTCTCGCTGCGTTGCGACGACGGAAATGTCATTCTCAATCGGCAAGTCAGCACGGAACCAAGGCGTTTGGATGAGTTCTTTACTCATCTCAAGCAGCAGGCAGGTGAGGTCGGCTTCATTGCCGTCATCGAAGTCTGCGGCTTCAACGACTGGCTACTGCTTGCGCTGCCAAAGTATGGTGCCGTCGATGTGGTGCTGATCCAGCCCAAGAAACGACCCAAAGTCAAGACCGATCGCCGCGATGCGAACTCACTTAGCGAGCTGCTGTGGATCAATCGTGATCGCATCAAGCAAGGCGTTTCCATTCGCGGCGTGCGCGGCGTGGTTGTTCCCGACCCAATTCATATTGAAAACCAGCGGATCACGATGATCCGCCAGCAGTCCGGACGTGCACGCACGAGAACGACCAACCAAATCAAACACATCCTGCGTCGACACAACCTTCAATGGTCGCTGCCGACCAAGACGTTTCCAACCGTCAAGGCGATCGCTTGGTTGAAAACGGTTTCGCTGCCGAATTGGGATCGCGAAGAAATGGATTACCACCTCGAAGAATTCGAGCGGCTGACCAGCCGTATGAAGTCACTCGAAGAAACAATTGTTTCGCGTGCTCGGGGTGTCGAAGATGTAGAACTGCTGCGCACGATTCCCGGATGTGGATACTACATGGGATTGGCGCTGGCATGTCGAATCGGCGACGCAAGTCGTTTCAGCAAGGGCAAGAGCCTGGCCAACTACTGGGGACTGACACCTGCGGTTCGTGATAGCGGCGATGCGAAGGGAAGACGCGGCCGAATCACCAAGATGGGAAGTACGATGGCTCGCTGGCTACTTGCGCAGGTCGTACACCATGTATTACGCCGAGACTCGGTGATGAGGCAATGGTACAAACCGATTCGTGCGAGACGCGGTAGCGGAATCGCGCGCACCGCCGTGATGCGTCGTATGGCCGTGATCATCCGCAACATGCTTGTCGAGAAACAGAGTTACACGGAATGTCGCGACGCAATGATCGCGCGGCGGCGAAAACAACTCAATACAAACCGACCAAACACCACTGTGAACTAACAATCCAAAAACAACCACGGTGTTCCAACAACCGATAGGACAACGCTTCATGCAGCTTTGAACTGTGATGGCATCGGCTCGGCTTCAGCTGCTTGGCACCATGCGTGCGAAGTCTTGCCAACCCGAGCTGCTCACTCACTCCAATTCGCCCGTAACCATCGGTGGATCCGACCTCGCTGTGACTCTGGTCACGGCCTGATAGTCGCACGATGCATTGATTAGGAGCCTTGGAGTGTGGTGGGCGGACCGTACCGAAATATAGTGCTTGGCCAGTGTGCCAAGGCATCGCCAGCGTCAGCAGCGGTGGGAACCACGAAGGAATGTCTGGGGTGTGATCGCAGTGAAAAGAACGATCACGACAGCCCGAGCAAAGTCCATCCGTCGCCGCGAAAAGCAAACCGCTCAATTGCTAAATCGACTCACTAAAACACACCCTCAAGGTGTGACCGCTAACGGTTCGCCATCTCCTAAACCACTGAGACCCAAAAGAATGGAAAATCAAACTAAACGCCTAAACTCTTTCAGGAACGTTGGTTCGTCGTATTGTAGCGTAGGAGTCGCGTCCAGATCGGGAATCCATGATCCAACGACTCGATTCCAAAGCGTGGACGATCGAATCCGATCGATGATATAATCGAAGGCGTCACAGATGCAGTTGCCGAGTGCCCTATTTCTTCACGTTGGATATTCACAAGCGGCAAAGTCCATCATGCAAGCAGAATTGAAGAAGATGTTGTCCACGAAGCCATTTATTCCGTTCACCGTGATCATGAGTGATGGAACCCATGTTACGGTCAAGCATCCAGCGACAGCACTGCTGACGAAGCATTGGCTCTACGTCACGACCGATGGCGGCGAGACACCGAGCATTTGTACTTGTTGCACGTGACGCGGATTCAGCGACAGGAAAAGGCTGCGTAGGAACATACCGTTACGTAGTTGAGTCACCTCACACGACGTCCGCGATAACCCAGCCGCCGGAGTTGATTATCCATATTGAAAACATTGGGTCGGCGGCTCGGTGTTCATCGCGTTGTTACGTGAGTTTCCCGGAGACGCTTATCGAACGAGACATTTCCTCAGGCAATTTGTGAACTGCCCAAGTTGCATTTGCGTATTTGTTGTCAATCCAATGCTTCGGATCAAAAGCAATTGTATACGTGGAAAAGTTTTTTGAGGTAATGCGGCTTTCGATCAACCGCGACATTTCGAGCATTGTTCGCTCTTCATCGTCCTCTGCGTCTTGGAGATCTCGAAAACGGAGGTAGAAGTAAGGGTCATTTTCCCAGTACAGCCAGAGGGCGGTTCCGGCGTCGCAGGCCGAGTGTCCTGCAACATCAAGCAACGGTTCGACCCCGTAGCCCCGATTCCACTTGGTAGCAAAAAAATGCAGTTCTAATGGATCATTAGAGTCTGCCAGAAAGTCTGTTTTGAATTCTTGAAGAAATTTTAAGATGTATTCTTTGCGGTCTCTCGGAAGTTGCTCACCTACTGCACGAATTGCCTCACGCGCATCCTGTTGGGCCGAGGATCTACGGCGTGCTTCCTCAAGCTCCTCCGGCGTTTTCATCCTGAGTTTTGGTGGATCAGGCATAATTCTTCCTCACGTAACGTCGGGGTTAACCGGGGTCGCCCCCAAGGTGATCCATATGTAAACGCGTCATTGCGACCTCCGGTTCAATCCATGGTTCTGGCTGTTCTTCGTACTCGTACTCAGCATCGCGGTACTCGTACTCGCCGACAGCATTGTACTCCTCGTTGGACTCAGAGACGACATCTACGCGTCCGATCAAACGCGTCAACATGGATACGACACGTCGCAGCATTCGTTTCAAGTCGCCGTGGGATTCATCATCGATGCCACCAGTTGCGGCAAGTACATCCTGGATAGAAGCACATTCCATCGCCGAACCACGTGCAATGTCGAGAAATCGATTGCGATCCTTGAGGCTACGTTTCCCGTTGCCCTCGGCGATGTTGAGCGGAATCGACTGCGCCGCGCGAAGCCATTGGTCGCGGGCATGACGATGGAGCCCATTGAGTTGCTTGGCGATGGCGAACGATTGGGCGACGTAATCGATCGAAAGTCGATAAACGTCGAGTCGATCGTGATCGAAGATTGGTTCCGTCATCAGTGCCCCAATCGAGTACGAGTACGAGTACCGGCTGCGCCTGAGTACGAGTACGAATTCTTCAATGCCAGAACGGTGCCGATCAGCGGGCGGCGGGAGCTGACTCACCATCAGAAGAAACGTCGCCACCGCCACTCCGTTGCATCGGATGGTTCGTCGTCTTTGGTTGCCACATCGGTCGGCCGGATTCACGAGCACGGCGAGCCGCGTCCGCCGCAATGGCGGCGATGTCACCACCAAATCGGTCAGATATTTCGCGACGTATGCGATGAATTTCTTCGATCGGGTCCTCAGTCTTCGGTTTCTGAATCATCTCCGAGCAACTCCTCTGGTGTGCAGCCGAATCGGCACCCCAGCGTCGGTTAGAAGTTGATAGATACGCGGCAAAATCTTGGCGTTAGCGATATGCTTGCAGTTCCAAGTCAGCAAGTATTGTATTCGATGATGGGCAACCGTGGCGATGTGCAATGCGTCAACCTGCGCTTTCGCTGGCAGAATCGCTCGTGACATGATCTCGTCGGCAATTTGGGTGATTTCAGGGGCATCAGGGAGCAAGGGAATCCCCTTCAGCAATTGCAAACGCTCTGCGGCAAGCGTGGCATCGCCGCCAGATGCTTCGTCGAGCACATATTGGGACACGACCAATTCGTAGTTGGTTCGTTCGGTGTCCCACCATTTACGCGTCAGCAATTGGTGAGCTGCCATCACCACCTGCGAACTCGGCCGTTGGCGAAGATAGCTGATGACCGACGTTTCGATGTAAACAGTGTCCATCGTGCAAGTATATCAGTCGACGAACGGCGGCGATCACCCGGCCCGAACGAACGGGCAACCATTTCCCAAGGCACACTTGAGGGCTCGGGTGCACCGTTTTGTTCTGGCTGCTTGTGGCGGGTACCGACTTCTCCGATCCGAGTCGGTACGATCACCATTTTGGATACCAAAGGTTCATCGACCACGCCGGTAGTCGTGCGCAGAATAAACGGCCACAGATCGACGCAGATGAACACAGATAGGAATTCAGAGGAGCTAGATCTGTGTGCATCGGTGTTCATCTGTGGCAAGCCAAATCGCGCATATCGAGCATCTGCAGCGTCCGCGCATTTGTCCAATGCATTGACAGAGGCGACGTGGTTGTCAGATCAAATCAACGATTCTCCAATCCCGCACTGCCGTCGTGCTCGTACTCAGTGAAACGGTACTCAGTGAAACGGTACTCAGTGAAACGGTACTCAGTGAAACGGTACTCAGTGAAACGGTACTCGTACTCGATCGACCGCGCGATCACGAGCATGGCTGACAGCGTGGAAGTCCGTTTCGGATCGAGTGGTTGCGCGGTATCCAGATTCGTTGCGAGTAGGAGTACGAGTACCGGGCTGCGCCCTGAGTACGAGTACGGTTTGTTTTGAAGGCCAGAACGTAAAGGTAACGGGGGGCGAGGAGAGGACGTGGCGTTCAAGCCGGACTGCGCCGAGCCCTCCCGTTCACCGATTGGTTCGTCAGTCTCTGGATTTGGGAAGTTCGTGATTGCGGATAAATGCCTCGATCTCGCCACCGGATGTTACCGTAAGCGAAGAAGGTATTTCGAGTTCGGCTAGAGATAGGCCACCACCAATCCAGATGTCAATTGTGATCTCATCTTGCTTCGGCGTTACGCCACCTTTGCCAATCTTGATTGACCAGTCAGCAAGCCCAACAGGTTTCTTGGCCCATGGGGATTTTGCGATTCCCAGTCCAGTATGGAGCACAATCTCGACGTTCGCGGCTGAGATAGCCGTGAGTGCCTTGATCATCTTGTTAAGGTCTGAATGGGTGCCGCGATAGAAAAGCGTATCGGAAGAATTCACCCAGTACCCGTGAACCCGATTGGGTTGGTTCACCACCTCGTAGACGCCACTCGGCCAACCATCGTGTTGCGGTAGATCTCCGAGTTTGTGGTCAGATCCCATGCCCAAAGCAACCGAAGCCGTCAGAACGAACACAAGAAAGAGAAAAGAAATCGTGCGCAACATCTGAGTCTCCATTACGAGGATAGGCGGGTTGTGCTGCCATTTGAACGGGCGAGACGCATTTTTCTTAGGTCGAGTTCACGAAGATTGTCTCTGACTTTCTGACTGACGAACGTCCGCGATATGCGGGCGGCGTGAGTTGGGCAGCAAATGGAATTGAAGCAACCACCGCCGCTCCGTATCGTCGCGTGGTTATGCCACTTTTGGGCGGACTGCCAGCCGGCTGACGCAACCGGCGTTTCCCTGGATCGTCCCTGCTTGATGGGCGTGAGTGGAGTTTTTCGCACGCTTTCGCATTCCCACTGCCCGCCGATGTGCGGACGGATTGGCAATGGCGAACTCCGATGCCTTGAATTGTTGTGCCATTAGAATTTCAGTCGGCAAAAGACAGTAGCCCTGCGAGCAGGCCCAGCAGAATTGCGACAATCATGTATACATACAAACAACCGACCCTCGATCGGATTTCATCCAAGGCTTCGTTCTGTTTCCTTTGAAGCTGAAGAATCTGATCCAGCTTCGTCTCGGGGGCGACGTCTTCGTCCTGTGACTCAGGGTTTTTGGCCATTTCCTCGGCGACACCATCTCTAAAGGTTGCGCAATTCCAGCAGGCATCAAACTGGGGCTCAATTGCTTCTCCGCACTTGGAACATGTCCACATTTCAGCTGTCATGGTCATTGCAGATTCGAGTCACCGTGAAAGGCATAACGTCACGGATCAGCGGGCCGTCAGGTGACAAGCAAGTAATCGTCCCGCGTATTACGGCTCCGCTGCATCCGAAGGTTCTGTCGTGTTTGGGCGATCGACCGTAGGTCGCTGACCAAGCCAACGCTTGAACGACGTTAGGCTTTCGCCTGACGGTTGACCCGTCAAAAGGTTTTCCACGCTTATATCTTCGTCGAGATCAGGCCAGTGGATCCCGCGACCATTTCCAATCATTCGCCAATTGCTTTTTTCGTCAGGTGTTCCATGCGATAGGCGAGGATACCAAGCAATTGGCACGGAAATCGAACGCCCGTCGGAAAGATCAACCGACAGGGTATCTTCGCTAACTTGTGCGTTAGTTGCCGTTGGGAACTTTGTTTCAACCGTTGAAGAATTCATTCCAACTATCCAGCAATATTTGTTGATGCTCGACGACCAGTTTCGCAATCTGGTTGATCTCCTTTGCTGAGAACCCCTGACTGCGAGCGATACGTACCGGGTCAAGCCAAAACTTCGCCTCACAATCGTCGCGTTCAACATGAACATGAGGCGGCTCGTCGCGATCGCCAGCGTAGAAGAACAATCGGTAAGGGCCGCTTCGGAATACGGTGGGCATCCCTTCATATTACGGCCACTGAACGCTCGCCGCAACATCTGTCGGAAGCTGCAGGTTCTGCAGATGCCGTCCCATGCACAGCGAAACACGTTGGCACAATGACAGATCACATGATACCAGCCCTCGCTAACAACGAAGGAACGCCTCCGCAGCGGCCTTGCGGCAAAACCATGAACATGGATTTGGCGTCAGACTCGTACCTCGCTGAACGACAAATCCTAAGAAGTTAGGCGACCGGCTGCATTGCCGTTTTGATACGCCGACGCGACATCCAACGAGCGAACAATGCAAGTGGCAGCAAGACGGTGTCTATCAACACGACCCGCAGTAGAACCCCGAATTGGAAGATGACGTCCACGTCAGGGACGCCATCCCATCCGGGTGCGTTCATCTCGGCTTGAATCCAACGCACGTCGAACCAGAGAACCGCAAACGCGATCATGATGTGCCCGGCAACAATGCCCCCACCGTGACCGATGTATGCAGCGGCGATTGTGATCAAAACAAAGAGCACCCATGAATGAACGGGATACGACAGAAGTTGAGATAGTGCCCACGTCATCGTTGCAATTGAATCGACTAGCTCGCCTCACGTTTGATTTAGCGACAGAACGTCGCGGATCACGCGGTCGCCGCGAGCGATCCTCTATTTCAAAAACCACGACTCGGCGACTCGTCGTGCATCCGATTGTTATTCGAAAAAGCAACAACACGAAGGTGCTGCTATAGCTCTCACACCCCAAATGACGGTGCTGCCATGGCCATCCAAACGATCAAGACCGTCGCAGCACCATATCGAGTCCACCAGTCTACAGGACGCCGACGCGTGAGATCGACAGAGACCGCAATTAGTGTCGCGAATGTTGGAATCCCCCAAAAAATTGGGTATGAATGATAGAGGATAAATCGAGGGATATAGGCCGAGAGATCAAAGTGAATTTCAGTCGCAATACATATCGCGCTGCTAGCGCGAAGCCTAGCCAAGTGATGCGCCAGGCAATTCCTTGCCTTCGTGTTTTGTATATCACGAACGCCAGAATTGGAAGACTGACAACGTATCCGATATCTGCGGGAACATCACGGTGCCAAACCCCAAGTATCGTGCCCCGCGAATCCGCAACGCCGGCCGGGAGCTCATCGGAAAGGCGCGTGCGGACGACGAGCGTTGCGAATAATGTGAGCGCCCAATCCAACAGGCACATGCACGCGATGATCAGCGAAAGCGTTTTTCCCGGGCTATCCCAAAACTTCCTGCTTCGAGCAGCAATCGAAAACAATGCTAACGCACACCCGTAAGCTACGGCAACGAGCAAGTCAAATGGACCGGCGGGGGGAATCGACGTCAAACCACGGTAGTGAGCATCGATTGGAAATCGAAGAACGACAAGACCACGACTGACAAAAAATGCGAAAGCAATGCAAGAGGTGATCCAAAGAAGATGGCGAATCGCAAGGTGTTCCGAATGATTGATCGCCGCGTTCTTCATTTGATTCGGATAACGGTAGGGTTCAGCGGGGCCGAACGAGCGACTCACCACTTCGAAAACGTCAGCTCGCGGCCTCCGTTGCAACCCATGGTTCGCCCCTACGCAGTCTTGCCGGTGTGGAGTAACTCACCAGCCCCGATGGAGGCGACGTCGGCGGGAACTATTCGAAGACCGCTCTGGCAGCGTCAGCTGGGAAGTCGCCGCTCGGTTGGAAGCCTGCGCACGAGTTCCGCAATCATGGGTCCGGTGGCAGTAACGTGGACGGTCACCGGGCCCGAACGAACGGGCAACCATTGTCCAAGATCAGCTTGAGGGCTCGGGTGCACCGAATGGTTCGTGCCACCATCGTACCGAGACGACCCGCGTTAGGCGACGTCGGCCTGGATTGTTCGGTGACCGCTTTGGCAGCCTCTGCTGGAAAGTCGCCGCTCGGTTGGAAGCCGCGCACGAGTTCCACCAAACATGGGTCGGTGGCGGTAACGCCCCGGATCACGGGGACCGAGAAGTTGATTGTGATTTCAAGTCCGACTGCGCCGAGGTCTCCCGTGTATCCGATAGTTCGGCAGTTTTTGTGGGGCGGGGAAAGAGACGGCCTGTGCGTCGAGCATATTCGCGGTAGCCGTCTCCGAACTCTTCGCACATCAACCGCTCTTCGCGAGGAGTGCGAATAAAGTACATCGCCGCAAACGCTAGCACCACCGTCCACCCGGCAAACCAATTCGAAAGCATCATGCCTTGAGCGATTCCCCACAACCAGATCGATGCGTACATGGGGTGCCGAACCCAACGATAAACGCCGTGCGAGACCAGTTGATGGTCTTGTCGCAGTTCAAGGCTGACGGACCAATTTTGTCCCAGATCAACGTGCGATCGCCAAAACAGCCAGAGCGATGCAATCATGATTGCTGAACCGGCCCAACGGATCGATGAGGCCAGATCATAGTCAGCAAATGAAAACAGCGGCGTGAAGCAGTAGAGCGTCGGCAACAGAAGTGCAGCCGGCACCACGGCGGCGAGCAAAATCTTTTCGATTCGGTCAACCTGACGAACTGTCTTCTTCTCGGATTTCGTTCGCTGGATAAAGTGGTGGCGAATCATGAATTGGACGACGAGCCCAATGAAGAACACAGCGTTCGGAGGTTGTAAAATGTTCATGAGCTTACTGCCGAACGTTACGCGTCACCCGGTACGCGCGAAAGATTCACAAGTTCAAGACCGCCCGGCTCGCGTACTCGGGTGCACGCGATGGTTCTCCCGCATTCTGAACCGAAGTGAACTTCCGGAAATTTAGAGCATCAAAACAGCGGATCAAACAAGACAATTATGTGAGTCAATTCATCGTCATCCGCCCGCGACAGTATGACGTTTACATGGTAGGTTCTTGTTCTTTTAATCAGGCATTCGATTCGGACCAATCGCATCGGGGGCGGGTATCCACTTAATTCTGGTTTTGAGTTGTCTCGAATCAGTGCCTTCGATGACGCGTCCGACCCGCCAATGTCCAAGAAGCTAACCGTGTTGGTCATTGACTGTCGTTTCTCGATGTTAGTTTCTTTTTCAAAACCCATCGTGCGGGCGTAATGGACGAGTACGTCTTCGAAAGAATCGGCTGTCGTCCACATTCCGACCTGTGGGTTATGAATGATGATCCCCTGTTGATTCGAGACTCCGCCAGAAGAACTCTTGGATCGCAATTCTGAGTTGGGAAATGCAAACGTTTCCAATTCAGGCGGTTGCTCGGCAGATCCGACGATCACATTGACGGACTCGGCAATCGCCAGAAGCTGGTAATATCGTTGCGAAACGAGACCAGCACCGAATGCCATTCCAGCAACAACAAGAATGCCGAGAATTGCCAGCAAGCGTTTACGCATAGGCTTTCAAGCTCAAGCGGGAGAACGTCCGGGATCAGTGGGCGGCGGAAGTTGGCATTGATCTCAACAAAAACCGCACCACCGCCGCTCCGTTGCATCGATTTCGATGAAAGAGTTAGGCATTTGAAAACGCGGTTCTCCGAGAATTTGGGAACCGGGTGATTCGTGGCAAAGCTACGAAGCCCAAAGTTTCAATGTCCCACTCGGAGAACCGCAAGTCATGTTCTACCTCGGAATCGATCAGCACGCAAAACAACTCACCCTTTCCCTGCGAAATCACGAGGGAGATGTCACTCTTTCACGCCAGGTCAGCACCGATCCAAAACGCTTCGACGAGTTCTTCTCGGAACTCCGCGACCGGGCGGCAGAGCGAGGATTTCTGGCCGTCATTGAAGTCTGTGGTTTCAATGACTGGCTGCTGGAGGCCCTGCCCAAGTACGGATGCTGCGATGTCGTTCTCATTCAGCCCAAGAAACGGCCGAAGGTCAAGACGGACCGACGCGATGCCAACTCCTTGAGCGAACTGCTCTGGATCAACCGTGATCGGATTGCTGCCGGTCAGCCGATTCGGGGTGTCCGCAGAGTGGTGGTTCCCTCCAAGAGCGATGCCGAGAACCAACGCATCACGATGATTCGGCAGCAAGTTGGCCGACAACGAACGCGCACCACCAATCAGATCCGACACATCCTTCGCAGACACAACCTGCAGTGGCAACTGCCCACCAAGACGTTTCCAACCGTCAAGGCACTGGCCTGGTTGAAGGTCGTGAAGTTGCCAACCTGGGATCGGGCTGAAATGGACTATCATCTCGAAGAGTTTGAACGGTTGACCGCCCGAATGCACTCACTGGAAGAAACGATCACCTCACGCGGTCGGGGAATCGAAGAGGTCGAACTGCTGCGCTCGATTCCCGGCTGTGGATATTACATGGCATTGGCTCTGGCGTGTCGAATCGGAGACGCCAGCCGTTTCCCACGCGGCAAGAGCCTGGCTCACTACTGGGGTTTAACTCCGGGAGTCCGTGACAGTGGCGACACCAAAGGACGCCGGGGTCGAATCACCAAGATGGGCTGCTCGATGGCCAGATGGCTGTTGGCTCAGGTTGTCTTTCATGTGCTGCGGCGTGATCCGGTGATGCGCAAGTGGTACAAGCCGATCCGAAACCGCCGGGGAAGCGGTATCGCGCGGACTGCCGTCATGCGAAGGATGGCCGTGATCATCCGCAACATGCTGATCGAGAAGCAAGACTACGCGACATGTCGCGATGCCATGATCGCCCGCCGTAAGAAGCAGGCAAGCAAACGCTCAGCCGCCTAGACGAACACACTTCCACATACTGGAGATTCCGCTTCATGCACCTTTGAACTGTGATGGCACCAACTCGGCCTCGTGCCGCGCGATCTTTCGCGTCTTGCACCGCCGCGTTGCTCACTCACTCCAATTCGCCCGTAACCATGAGTCGATCCGTCCTCGTTGTCTAACCACAGCCTGATAGTCGCACGTTGCATTGATTAGGAGCCTTGGAGTGTGGTGAGCGGACCGTAACCGAAACGTAGTGTTCGGCAACCTGCCGAAGCGTCGATGCTCACCCGCGTCGATGGGACCCACGAAGGAATGTCTGGGGTGTGATCGCAGACGAAAAGAACGATCGCAACAGCCCGAAAAACGTCCAACCGACACAGCCAAAGTCATTCATCAAAACGACGCCGCTCGCGAACAAAAAACGCACCTACAGGTGTGAGCGATGACTACTTACCAACAGGACAGAAACTCGATGCAAAACCCTCAACTTCTACTCAACTCTTTCAGGAACCCATGGTTCGCCCAACACGCTAATAGTTTCGCTGTCAGTCGAGGAGCGAGACACCAGTGTCGATTTTCATTATTGCAACGGCACGTTTACCGTCATCCGCGTGTAGGGGCAGTCCAACGCGAGAATCAGCAGCGCCTACAAGAAACCAGCGTCCAAGTGGGGCTCTAGCAGTAGTATCGATCGACATCGGTGAGCGATTGCTCGACTTAAGGTCGATCTTGACTTGCAGTTCATCTTGCTCGTCGGTATTTAGAAGTGATAAGACCACCGACATTTGCCCGTCGCGAGATGATCCAGCAACATTCGCACGCTGCCCGATACTAACCATGCTAGCGGCGGAACCAGCCGGAACTAAGCGTCCATAGCCTGCAGCAGTTAGGCCCTCGCGGGCAGGTCCGCCGTAAGCGATGCGGTTCTCATCGTCGGATTCGATCAACCAAAGCACATGGAAGGTCACATCTTTCGTTGGCCCAGTGAATTTCGCGTCGTTGGGCGTATTCTGAGCGAGCGATAGGTTGCAGCCAAGGAATAGGAGGCAGAGGCAAATTGAGGTAGTCTCATTGGGAACCCATCCTGGAGTTTGCGGTGGCGTTTCAGAGCAGCGTTTGACGGAGGAAACAGTGCAAAAGTTCCCTAAAGCCAGTCTTGGTGGGCGAACGGCGGTCGTAACCGGGCGACCGCCCAAGACTTTCCATGTGTAAACGCGCCGCCGGTCGCTCCGGTTCACGACTTGGTTCGCCACATTTGCGGCTGGATCACTCCCGGCTTGATGGTACAATACCATTACGAAGAGAAGGAGACCGAATATGATCCGAATAGTAGTTCAAGGCGATGTTGCGGACCAGATTCGCCATTCCGACGGTCAAATTGAATTGGTCGATGACCAAGGCAATCGAGTCGGAGTAGTGCGTCGGTCACCAACCGAAGACGAGATCGAATACGCAAAGTCGCGGGTGGGCAGTAAGGGACCGAAGGTCACGGTCGATGAGCTGATAACCAAGGTTGAGGCGTTGTGAACTACAATGTCGTGTTGTCAATGGATGCAGTGGAGGACGTATTGCGTATCACCATGGCAAGCGGCTCAAAATCGGAAGTGGTTAACGCATCGAAGCAAATACAAGAGGCGCTGCGTTCTGATCCCGCCGCATTCGGCGAGCACTTGAGTGAGGGCTTGTATTTCATTGACCGCGAGCCTCTACGCGGGTTCTTCACGATCGACGTGGATGAGATGTCGGTCGAGATTGTCAATGTCAAGCAGCTGTGATTCCAATCGGCGAACGTGGACGGTCACCGGGCCCGAACGAACGGGCAACCATTGTCCAAGATCAGCTTGAGGGCTCGGGTGCACCGAATGGTTCGTGCCACCATCGTACCGAGACGACCCGTGGAAGGCGACGTCGGCGGGAACTATTCGAAGACCGCTCTGGCAGCGTCAGCTGGGAAGTCGCCGCACGGTTGGAAGTCGCCGCACGAGTTCCGCAAATCACGGGTCGGTGGCAGTAACGACCCGCATCACGGGGCGGCGGAAGTTGACGTTGGTTTCAAAATCCGCTGGCCACCGCCGCTCCCGTGCATCGATGGTTCGGCCAGCGATTACGTGGTTACCGCCCCGAATTCGTTTGGGTTTCTTGCGACAAACGCGAACAGTAATTCAGTGAGGTTGTCGGGGTACGCATAGAATTTGGAATCGAATTCTTCGAGCAGTGCCTCACCATCTTCCCCAGCAGCGTCGAGTGCGTCACGTCGCGCGTCGCTGTCGTTGGGAATCGGGGCAATCACCTGAATTGCAGATTCAACGATCGCAGCGCATGCAGTGGCTCCAATCTCGCGAAGCGCTTTGGGGGCGTGGGCGATGATGTCCGAATCCGAATTGCGAAAATATTGGTCGAAGCCGCCATTATTGACCTGGCTTTCAAGTTCCCAAATGGCAGAGAACGTCTTTTGCGCGTCGGATTGATTCGCAAAGTCTACCCGACCGAAGTCAGTCCGGTCGCTCTCGGATAGGTCGATCAGAAATCCGTTTTTGTTCATGACGAAAGCATCGATTACATGGCCGAACGTTGACGATCACCCGGCCCGCAAGTCCAAGGGATCGACAAAAATGTGAACACAGCTTGCGGGCTCGGGTGCATCGTTTGGTTCGTATCGCGTGTTCATCGGGCTCCCGGTCTCCATCAAGCAGTTGGATGCGGCGCAAACGAATTGCTTCGTTGAAATGCCCCCAATTCCATGATGGGAATCCGGTATCCATTTGTAGCCACGAATAACGCGAATGGCACGAACGCCATCACCAGCAGGATTCCAATCATACCGCGCTGGCAGAAGCGGAATCACGCGCTGAACAAACGCTTGCACCCACCAATCATCATGTACGGCCACCATTCGCAAGTTGCCATTGGTTGGCGGTAAGCGAGACGAACGTCACCAATCACCCGGCGGCGACGAGAGATTGTCCATTTCAAAACGCCCGACTTCGCCGCTCGGGTGCATTGGGTTGTTATCGCATTGTCGCTACAGCGTTGGCCAAGTCGACTTACTAAAGGCGTCCACTCTCGTTTGATGCAAGATCCTTCTTGACATCTCCCAGCCACATCTGCCGCGGCATACTCACGCCTGCTTGATGAAGCACAGCAAATTCATCAGCAGCCAGTCGTTTTAGTTCTTCTGGATCGACCTTCCGTTTTTTGATTTTCTTCTCGCACCGATCAACCCACGAATTGAAACGGGTTTGCCACTCGTCGATCTCTTCCTTCACCAAGTGCCGCTTAGTAGATCGAGGTGCTAGGTCGCAAAGTGCTCGTAAGGCCACAAGGGCTCCAAGAAAATTTGTCTCCGTCGCGTCAAGATCGATCAACGTTTCCGCCCAGTAACGGACGCGTTTCCGAAGCACACAGAAACAGACTCCATACTCGAACGAGGCATCATCACTACCGAGTGGATTTGCACTATGAATTGGCATTACGGTAATCACGCGGTAAGCATTTTGGAACGTATCTGAGTGCGATAACGGCGGACATCACGGGGGACGGACGATTCATCGTCCACTGGAGCAAACGCCGCAAGCCGTCCTCCCGTGCATGTCGTTGTTCTGGCTGCTGTGTAGCGGGAACCGACTCCGCCAAACCGAACCTCTTGCAACAGAGATCAGCATACCAGTGAATCATCGACCGCGCAACCATTTTGCGACGTTCGACATTGCCCAAGTGATTCCCGTCGCCGGCGTATCGACGTCCCAGCAGTGGATCGACCGCGCAACTTCGAGCGTTGAAAATCGTCTGTATGGTCATTTCGATCTCTCGATGTGACCGAAGTGTTCCTTTGAATTGAAGGGAAACAGTATCCACTTACACCAATTGCACCACCGCCGCTCCGAGGGCATCGATGGTTCTGGCGTATTGCGCAAACGTCATATTAAATGGCAACGACGATAGATTGGCGTACCGCACTTGCCGCAACTGATCAATCAATGCCTTGGCCACCGCCCGGCGTCGTCTCGATCGTCGGCGCAGAGAGCCCACACACCGAGAGATCGAAGACCGACAGATCATCGGGCCTTTCACCCTCTGAAACCGCAGTCACTATCACCTCGGTATTAAAGGAACGAGTGCCATCGTTCGTCGTCGTACGCTGCCAATGAAACCCATCGATATCACCAATACGATCTTTCGCAGAATTGCGACAAACGCCCTTTGCGTGAAACTTTTCACCGACGATCTCGCAGCGAACAATCCAATCAGTTTTGGGATCGACCACAACCTCAAACGACTTCACTCCTCGACTCGCGACCTGATTGGGCCTTAGTTTGCCGGAAATTGCACGCAGCCCATCAGCATCCCTTCTGAAGGAAACATCAAAGTTTTCACCCAGCCATTGAAATGACTTTCCGGGCATCGGCGAGAAAGGAAGACGCGTCAGCATTTCGTACTCGTTGTCAATGCACTCGCCCGGATCACGTTGCACACATGCTTCGGGAACGCTACACCAAAGCTCTTTACCTGGCGAACGAAACTCCTTGAGTTGCCACGAATTGCTGTTGGGTGTGCGAACAAGATGAAAAGCGCATTCTGGGTTACGCGCGTAAACATGTGTTAGTCCGTTCTCGGAGGGATCGATTCGATCGAGACGCCAAAGAGCTAGCCCAAGCGACGGATGCCATTCCAGTCGACAAGTTGCAACAGCGGGAGCGCCATCTTGAAGATATCGGGCGACATAGTCGATGCGAGAAGGAACGTCGCCCCATTCTCGCGAATCAAGCTGGCGAAGGAGTTCGCTTGCCGTGCGTGTCGCAGGATCTTGTTCCTGGCTATGACAGAGATCGCAGAAAGAACATGACACCAAGAACACGGTTGCTGGTAAGAGAACGAGTTTCGCGATGATTGCCATTCTTACACCAGCCTCAATGAAAAGGGGTTCTCAGTGACAAGACTACACTGTCAATCGTGAATGCCAGAACGACCCGCATCACGGGGCGGCGCGAGTTAATGTTGGTTTCAAAATCCGCTGGCCGCCGCCGCTCCCGTGCATCGATGGTTCGCTGGCTTCTCGCGAGTTGACATCGCCCCGCGAGTCTTACCTCAGAAATATACGTTTCAGCCAAGCAAATAGGCGGAGATTCGGTGGTTCAACGTGCGCCTTCAAGATGGACCTTATCTCTACTGATTCGGCGGTGTACGCGCCCATCCTCCATTCTCCATGCCATTCGGCCACTTCCGATGCGTCGTATCCATTCGATTCTTTGTGCAAGGGATCAACGCCGTGGGTGAGTAATAGTTTTACGATTGCGGGTTGCTGAAACTCGGCTGCAAAGATCAATGGAGTGCATCGTTTTGAATCTTGTGTGTTGGGATCGAAGCCAGAGTCGATTGCCTTCTGAACATATTCAGCGTCGCCACGACGGATGGCCTCACGTACTGTGTCGAGAGTGTAGGACTTGTCGGAATTCATATTTGCCTGCGAACGGCGGCCATCACCGAGGACGGCCGTTATGGTTTCATTTTGTAAACACGCCATGCCGTCCTTCGCGTGAATGGCATGGTTATCCGCCGGCTTGAGCGATGCGGCGAAGGATCAACGAATCAAACGCGCGGCAGTCGACAGCATACGCGATCATGAGCTTACCGACCAGAATTCATCGACCGTGTTTCTATGTTTCTAGCGTCCCTTTGTTTTGATGTTGTGGGGCATCGAGGTGATGTGCTATGCGAAAAGGTGAACCCATAGGAGAAAGTTATGCGAAGATCAATAATCCCGGTGATTTGCCTGGGAATCGCAGCTATCGGCGGATGCCAGTCGGCGCGGCGTACCGCGGGTTTCACAGCAAAATTCATGGCCGTAGGTTTGTGGAATGGCATTTTCGATGACGATGTCGCGCTCGAGTACAAGCGGGACGACAGGAGTTGTGCGTAAGCGATGATGAAGAATTGGATTCGGACATTAGCTGGTCAGAATCGCCGGAATACAGCGGCAGTCGATAAAGATGACGCTAAGTCGGATAACGTCACCGTTCACCGGGCCGCGGCGAACGACTATCCATTTCGAATCCGCGCGGTCCGCGGCTCCGTGTGCAACGGCTGGTTATCCGACTTCATATGATGCGAACAATCGTTTGTTGGATTTGATCTCAAGACCGGAAAGGCCGGATTGCTCGATTGCGTCCTTGAGGCATCCAGAAACATAAATGGACGTACCAAGCCTTGCGAGTGTGAAGTAGTCGGCGGTTGGATCGCGCCCCGGAAGTAAGCGAAGCGTCTTGAAATCAAGCATGCTGAATTCCTCGCCACCCGCGAGCTTGCCCTGTTGCGCCAACTGCGTTTTCCTAACCCAGTCATCAAACGAGTCAACATCCACCGTTCCGAGAGGCATGCCAATCATGTCGACAACCAGAAAGACGGATCGGCAAAAATCGATTGCAGACGGATCAATCACGTTGCGAATGTGCAGATAGGTCATCGATTGAGGATTACCACCGCCATCGATGACCTTGGCTCGATACTCCTTGAAAGTTCCAAGGTCGAATCGCTTAAAGACAGAGAGGGCTTTGTCGTTGAAAATCTGACCAATTGACCATGCGGCGGGAATCCCTGCCTTCATTACGTCGGTTCTCAAGGCTGAGGACCGCAGCTTTTGATCCGGAAATGGAACGACCGGAAAACCGTCTGCGCCGAGCCCCTCGCTATCGCCCCATTTCAACGGAATCTCCTCGTCACACGGTTCTGTCTGGGGATAGTCACCAACAACGTCGACATCCGCTGCAGAGCGAAGTTCCCAGAACGCAGTTGACGCACTTTGGTCGCGAACCGGAGCGTCCGCCGCTATCTCCATCTGTTCCGCAGCGATGTCAAAGGGATGCTTTGGAGATCTCATGTGCAGTGCGCCTCATGTCGGATAACGTGGACGGTCACCGGGCCCGAACGAACGGGCAACCTCTATCCAAGATCAGCTTGAGGGCTCGGGTGCACCGAATGGTTCATGCCGCCATCGTACCGAGACGACCCGTGGAAGGCGACGTCGGCGGGAACTATTCGAAGACCGCTCTGGCAGCGTCAGCTGGGAAGTCGCCGCCCGGTTGGAAGCCGCGCACGAGTCCCAGCAGTCACAGGTCGGTGGCAGTAACGTTTGGGATCAGCTGGCGGCGGGTGTTGACATTGATCTCACGAAAAACCGCACCACCGCCGCTCCGTTGGAACCCATGGTTACGCGAGATTGGGCTACGACGCTGCGGCCCTAACCTCAGCAACCGAGGCTATCAGCCAATCATTGTACCAAGTGGCGAACGTGTACGGTCCTCCATCAGGCTGGAGGACCGGTGCTATTCCACCGTCGCTCGTACGACCATCGATCCAGACTGTACCGCGCATCGGGCCCGATACGACCAATAAATCATAGTAATTGCAGCCTTCATGGCAGAGCGGAATGGTGCCGTTGATGTGGCATGAATCGAAATACCAGCTCTGCATTTTCATGCGTTTCTTCGTGGGATTATCTTCGGACGGAGGTTCCGCCATCAGTTCCTTGAGCGGGCGGTCTGCACGCTTGATTTCGGCCTCAGAGAGGCGTTTCAATTCATCAAACCAATCGTCATCTGCGTTCCAATGATGCGAGTACGGAAACGGCTCTGCGAGCGAACCGACGTCGAATTGGTCGAATTCACCCAGCGAGAGAAGCCCGTAAAACGGCCCGGCACCACCGTTGCCGACGTTCATTATGAAATCGCGATACTCTGGTGGCAGAGTGATAGAATGCCGCAATTCAAACTCCTGGACCATCTGTTTGGTTGCGACAGGATTGAGTTGGTAGTGGTGTGTCTCAGAACCGAAGACGCTATAGGCCACATCCGAAGCGCGCAGTCGAGCGAGCAAGTCGATGATTCGAGTAGCGTCCATCATTTGTCGATCAGTCGCGTAACGACCGGGATCAGCGGGTGGCGGGAGTTGACTCTGATCTCACGAAAAACCGCACTACCGCCACTCCGTTGCATCCCATGGTTCGCCGCCCTTGGTCAGTCAGGTTTTGTTCGGGTAAAGGGACTCACGATGCGGCTCGATCAAACGAAATGCAGCCTCTTCGAGCATTGTCTCGTTGGTGTCGATCCAGGAGTCCAAGTCATCACAATAACGCGGCTCGTCCCAGCAATCCATTCCCGCACGGTAACGCGATGCAATTTGCGTTAGTTCGTTGCGGTCCATCATCGACGAAATCTCGTTGAAGTCCGCCATCCGAATATTCTCGTAGTACTGCCAGACGCCGGAACGCGTCGATCCAATCCATTCCCAGAGCCGAAGAAATAAAGTGAGTGGTTCCGGGAGATCTCGTTCAGGTTCGAGCGCACAAATCACATTGTAAAGCGAAGGCAGGTCTTGCCCCACAAATGCGCGGTCGATGTATGTTTTCGCGTATTGAACTGCCATGCGTATCGATATGGGCGCAACATTGAGTGATGCTCAGTCGGCGAACGGTGGCCGTCACCTGGGAGGGACGATTGATTTTCCATTTGTCAAACCGCGCAAGCCGTCCTCAGGTGCACGACTTGGTTCTGGCTTTCGGCCCTCATCGTACTCGTACTCAGCATCGCGGTACTCGTACTCGTAATCGATTGCGGTATTGTAGCTGGTTTCCGGTTCAGCGACGACGTTGAGACGTGAAATCAGCTGAGTCAACATTGCGACGATTCGATGAAGTGTGCGCTTCAATTCAAGATGGCGATCAGCATCCAATCCGTTGATCGCAACCAGCACATCCTGAATCGCAGCGCACTCCAGTGCCGAGCCACGCGCGATATCCAAGAATCTGCATCGATCCTTGAGGCTGCGTTTTCCGTTGCCCTCCGCGATGTTAAGCGGAATGGATTGAGCTGCTCGAAGCCGTTGATCGCGAGCGGGACGATGAGTGCCGCTGAGTTGATTGGCGTTGGTAAAAGACTCGGCGACGTAATCAATTGAGAGACGATAAACGTCGAGTCGATCGTGATCGAAAATTGGTTCGGTTGTCATGGCCCCATTAGATTACGAGTACGAGTACGAGTACCGGGCTGCGCCCTGAGTACGAGTACGATCTCAATGCCAGAACGTCGGGGTTAACCGGGGTCGCCCCCAAGGTGATCCATTTGTAAACGCGCCATGGCGACCTCCGGTTCAATCCATGGTTCTGGCTGTTCTTCGTACTCGTACTCAGCATCGCGGTACTCGTACTCGCCGACAGCATTGTACTCCTCGTTGGACTCAGAGACGACAGCTACACGTCCGATCAAACGCGTCAACATGGATACGACACGTCGCAGCATTCGTTTCAAGTCGCCGTGGGATTCATCATCGATGCCACCAGTTGCGGCAAGTACATCCTGGATAGAAGCACATTCCATCGCCGAACCACGTGCAATGTCGAGAAATCGATTGCGATCCTTGAGGCTACGTTTCCCGTTGCCCTCGGCGATGTTGAGCGGAATCGACTGCGCCGCGCGAAGCCATTGGTCGCGGGCATGACGATGGAGCCCATTGAGTTGCTTGGCGATGGCGAACGATTGGGCGACGTAGTCGATCGAAAGTCGATAAACGTCGAGTCGATCGTGATCGAAGATTGGTTCCGTCATCAGTGCCCCAATCGAGTACGAGTACGAGTACCGGCTGCGCCTGAGTACGAGTACGAATTCTTCAATGCCAGAACGTGTACGGTCACCGGGCCCGAACGAACGGGCAACCATTGTCCAAGATCAGCTTGAGGGCTCGGGTGCACCGAATGGTTCGTGCCACCATCGTACCGAGACGACCCGTGGAAGGCGACGTCGGCGGGAACTATTCGAAGACCGCTCTGGCAGCGTCAGCTGGGAAGTCGCCGCCCGGTTGGAAGCCGCGCACGAGTCCCAGCAGTCACGGGTCGGTGGCAGTAACGGTAGGGTTCAGCGGGGCCGCGCGAGCGACTCACCACTTCGAAAACGTCAGCTCGCGGCCTCCGTTGCAACCCATGGTTCGCCCCTACGCAGTCTTGCGGGTGTGGAGTAACTCACCAGCCCCGATGGGGCGTACATCGTCGGGACCAACGGTGACCAACGCGATTGTTTGGCCACCACCATCGACGAATTCCACCTCGTATCCCTTGCCGCCCTTATAGACGTGTACGACGGTACCCACATCACCCCGAGTGAGTTTTTCGTGGGGCGGTTCGGCGTCAAGGACAACGAGCGAATGTTCAGCAATCATGGCAGTCATTCCGGATACGCAGTTACCAGCCGTGGGGGATCATCGTCTTCGACGATCCAGACCGTCACAACCACGCCTGGACGGTGTTCGTAACGCCCGACAGTACCCAACGCTTTGTATTTTACGCCAAAGCGAGTGACTTCGGTATCAAATGTCGTGCAGTTTTGAGCGATGGTGAGTAAATCGTCGACCAGATCCTGCCATTTGTCGCGGTGATAACCGAGCGAGTGGAACCAGATCGCCTTTGAACCACCGTCAGGATGCGACAAATTGAGAAGATAGTCGCGCACCTTCACGTCCTCCACTACGGCTCGGTGGGCATCAGGTATGGGCATGTGGTTTTACGGGCGAACGGTAACGATCACGTGGTCGCCGCGAACGACTGACCACTTCAAAAAACTCAACTCGGCGACTCACGTGCATCGTCTGGTTCGCCGCGATCCTCTAATCGAGATTCGTCACGACCACCAACGAACAATCCCATTACGACAATGGCCTCTGATTCAATGCGGTAGTACAGGACGGCGGTGAAACGACGAAGGCGGCAGGCACGGTATCCCGTGTGGTCGGCAGCAAACGACAATGGGCGATCTTGGACGACAGATACCGCAGCAAAGAACTCCGCTTCCAAATCGTCGCCAAGTCCATTACGACGCTCATCAAACCATGCCATTGACGAAAGAAGATCGTCGTGGACTTCTTTGGCGTAGCGGACATCCATCACGTGCGAGCATCACCGATCTGTTTGCGCAATTGCGATCCCGTTAGCGCGGAATCGGGATTGGCGCGGTAATCCGCCAAACGTCGGTCAAGTTCGGCCCGTTGACGATCAGTCAGGGCCGTGCCGGCGTCTTGCGGCATACGATCCCAGATTGCTTGCACAACGCGCAGCTGATCGTCGATCGGGAGGGATACGATATCAGAAATGGCTTGCTCTACAGTCATGGATCACCAGTAAATTTGGGGTCCGTCTATTTTACAGCGCCACAGTCAAGTGATCCAGATTCGCTCGATGACGCGTGAAAACCATAGAAATGAACCACTTCGGTCGGCGAACGCCAAGGATAACGGGGACCGAGAAATAGAACTACCATTCAGAATCGACTGCGCCGAGGTCTCCCGTTCATCCGCAAGTTATGCCAGTTGGGGGTTTAATTCACGCCCGATACGAGATGATACCATCGAGGAGACACATACCAAAACGGTCCGTCGTCTGTTCCGTAAATGTGCCTGCCAATACCAACAACCCGACCGTCAGATTCAATCGCGAGTTCGAGATTGACACCCTGTAAACCGAGTGACCATTCTGTTGGACGCTTGACGCCCTTCGGCTCACTTTCCGGGTCTGGTGATAGTCGGTGGCGAACATCATCAATATGGTCACCGATTCGAACGAATCGTTCCAGGTTGGTGATTTGCTCATCCGTCGATGCGGCGGTTTTCAACAGTACCGCGCGCACATGCCGTCGAGCATTCGCATTTCGTTGGGGCCAAAAACCGTAGCCGATTACCAAACAGCAGATGACGACAGCGGCCAAGATGGGGCAAGCTCGGAAAAATTGCGACGGTGTCTGTCTCATTTGATTCCTTCTTCAGCTCGATTGTCGATCGTGATCGAATTCATCTCGCGACGTTCAATTTCTTCAATACGTGACGGTCACCGGGCCCGAACGCAACGGGCAACCATTGTCCAAGATCAGCTTGAGGGCTCGGCGTGCACCGAATGGTTCAGTGCCACCATCGTACCGAGACGACCCGTGGAAGGCGACGTCGGCGGGAACTATTCGAAGACCGCTCTGGCAGCGTCAGCTGGGAAGTCGCCGCCCGGTTGGAAGCCGCGCACGAGTTCCAGCAGTCACGGGTCGGTGGCAGTAACGACCGGATCAGCGGGTGGCGGGAGTTGACTCTGATCTCACGAAAAACCGCACTACCGCCACTCCGTTGCATCCCATGGTTCGCCGCCCTTGGTCAGTCAGGTTTTGTTCGGGTAAAGGGACTCACGATGCGGCTCGATCAAACGAAATGCAGCCTCTTCGAGCATTGTCTCGTTGGTGTCGATCCAGGAGTCCAAGTCATCACAATAACGCGGCTCGTCCCAGCAATCCATTCCCGCACGGTAACGCGATGCAATTTGCGTTAGTTCGTTGCGGTCCATCATCGACGAAATCTCGTTGAAGTCCGCCATCCGAATATTCTCGTAGTACTGCCAGACGCCGGAACGCGTCGATCCAATCCATTCCCAGAGCCGAAGAAATAAAGTGAGTGGTTCCGGGAGATCTCGTTCAGGTTCGAGCGCACAAATCACATTGTAAAGCGAAGGCAGGTCTTGCCCCACAAATGCGCGGTCGATGTATGTTTTCGCGTATTGAACTGCCATGCGTATCGATATGGGCGCAACATTGAGTGATGCTCAGTCGGCGAACGTTGACGGTCACCGGGCCCGAACGAGCAGGCAACCATTACCCAACGTCTACTTGAGGGCTCGGGTGGACCGAATGGTTAGTGCCACCATCGTACCGAGACGACCCGCGTTAGGCGACGTCGGCGGGAACTATTCGAAGACCGCTCTGGCAGCGTCAGCTGGGAAGTCGCCGCCCGGTTGGAAGCCTCGCACGAGTCCCAGCAGTCACGGGTCGGTGGCAGTAACGTGGACGGTCACCGGGCCCGAACGAACTGGCAACCATTGTCCAAGATCAGCTTGAGGGCTCGGATGCACCGAATGGTTCGTGCCACCATCGTACCGAGACGACCGGTGGAAGGCGACGTCGGCGGGAACTATTCGAAGACCGCTCTGGCAGCGTCAGCTGCGAAGTCGCCGCACGGTTGGAAGTCGCCGCACGAGTTCCGCAAATCACGGGTCGGTGGCAGTAACGACCCGCATCACGGGGCGGCGGAAGTTGACGTTGGTTTCAAAATCCGCTGGCCACCGCCGCTCCCGTGCATCGATGGTTCGGCCAGCGATTACGTGGTTACCGCCCCGAATTCGTTTGGGTTTCTTGCGACAAACGCGAACAGTAATTCAGTGAGGTTGTCGGGGTACGCATAGAATTTGGAATCGAATTCTTCGAGCAGTGCCTCACCATCTTCCCCAGCAGCGTCGAGTGCGTCACATCGCGCGTCGCTGTCGTTGGGAATCGGGGCAATCACCTGAATTGCAGATTCAACGATCGCAGCGCATGCAGTGGCTCCAATCTCGCGAAGTGCTTTGGGGGCGTGGGCGATGATGTCCGAATCCGAATTGCGAAAATATTGGTCGAAGCCGCCATTATTGACCTGGCTTTCAAGTTCCCAAATGGCAGAGAACGTCTTTTGCGCGTCGGATTGATTCGCAAAGTCTACCCGACCGAAGTCAGTCCGGTCGCTCTCGGATAGGTCGATCAGAAATCCGTTTTTGTTCATGACGAAAGCATCGATTACATGGCCGAACGTTGACGATCACCCGGCCCGCAAGTCCAAGGGATCGACAAAAATGTAAACACAGCTTGCGGGCTCGGGTGCATCGTTTGGTTCGTATCGCGTGTTCATCGGGCTCCCGGTCTCCATCAAGCGTTGGATGCGGCGCAAACGAATTGCTTCGTTGAAATGCCCCCAAATTCAAGATGGGAATCCGGTATCCATTTGTAGCCACGAATAACGCGAATGGCACGAACGCCATCACCAGCAGGATTCCAATCATACCGCGCTGGCAGAAGCGGAATCACGCGCGAACAAACGCTTGCACCCACCAATCATCATGTACGGCCACCATTCGCAAGTTGCCATTGGTTGGCGGTAAGCGAGACGAACGTCACCAATCACCCGGCGGCGACGAGAGATTGTCCATTTCAAAACGCCCGACTTCGCCGCTCGGGTGCATTGGGTTGTTATCGCATTGTCGCTACAGCGTTGGCCAAGTCGACTTACTAAAGGCGTCCACTCTCGTTTGATGCAAGATCCTTCTTGACATCTCCCAGCCACATCTGCCGCGGCATACTCACGCCTGCTTGATGAAGCACAGCAAATTCATCAGCAGCCAGTCGTTTTAGTTCTTCTGGATCGACCTTCCGTTTTTTGATTTTCTTCTCGCACCGATCAACCCACGAATTGAAACGGGTTTGCCACTCGTCGATCTCTTCCTTCACCAAGTGCCGCTTAGTAGATCGAGGTGCTAGGTCGCAAAGTGCTCGTAAGGCCACAAGGGCTCCAAGAAAATTTGTCTCCGTCGCGTCAAGATCGATCAACGTTTCCGCCCAGTAACGGACGCGTTTCCGAAGCACACAGAAACAGACTCCATACTCGAACGAGGCATCATCACTACCGAGTGGATTTGCACTATGAATTGGCATTACGGTAATCACGCGGTAAGCATTTTGGAACGTATCTGAGTGCGATAACGTGTACGGTCACCGGGCCCGAACGAACGGGCAACCATTGTCCAAGATCAGCTTGAGGGCTCGGGTGCACCGAATGGTTCGTGCCACCATCGTACCGAGACGACCCGTGGAAGGCGACGTCGGCGGGAACTATTCGAAGACCGCTCTGGCAGCGTCAGCTGGGAAGTCGCCGCCCGGTTGGAAGCCGCGCACGAGTCCCAGCAGTCACGGGTCGGTGGCAGTAACGTGTACGGTCACCGGGCCCGAACGAACGGGCAACCATTACCCAACGTCTACTTGAGGGCTCGGGTGGACCGAATGGTTAGTGCCACCATCGTACCGAGACGACCCGCGTTAGGCGACGTCGGCGGGAACTATTCGAAGACCGCTCTGGCAGCGTCAGCTGGGAAGTCGCCGCTCGGTTGGAAGCCGCGCACGAGTTCCAGCAGTCACGGGTCGGTGGCAGTAACGACCGGGATCAGCGGGTGGCGGGAGTTGACTCTGATCTCACGAAAAACCGCACTACCGCCACTCCGTTGCATCCCATGGTTCGCCGCCCTTGGTCAGTCAGGTTTTGTTCGGGTAAAGGGACTCACGATGCGGCTCGATCAAACGAAATGCAGCCTCTTCGAGCATTGTCTCGTTGGTGTCGATCCAGGAGTCCAAGTCATCACAATAACGCGGCTCGTCCCAGCAATCCATTCCCGCACGGTAACGCGATGCAATTTGCGTTAGTTCGTTGCGGTCCATCATCGACGAAATCTCGTTGAAGTCCGCCATCCGAATATTCTCGTAGTACTGCCAGACGCCGGAACGCGTCGATCCAATCCATTCCCAGAGCCGAAGAAATAAAGTGAGTGGTTCCGGGAGATCTCGTTCAGGTTCGAGCGCACAAATCACATTGTAAAGCGAAGGCAGGTCTTGCCCCACAAATGCGCGGTCGATGTATGTTTTCGCGTATTGAACTGCCATGCGTATCGATATGGGCGCAACATTGAGTGATGCTCAGTCGGCGAACGTTGACGGTCACCGGGCCCGAACGAACGGGCAACCATTACCCAACGTCTACTTGAGGGCTCGGGTGGACCGAATGGTTAGTGCCACCATCGTACCGAGACGACCCGCGTTAGGCGACGTCGGCGGGAACTATTCGAAGACCGCTCTGGCAGCGTCAGCTGGGAAGTCGCCGCCCGGTTGGAAGCCGCGCACGAGTCCCAGCAGTCACGGGTCGGTGGCAGTAACGTGTACGGTCACCGGGCCCGAACGAACGGGCAACCATTGTCCAAGATCAGCTTGAGGGCTCGGGTGCACCGAATGGTTCGTGCCACCATCGTACCGAGACGACCCGTGGAAGGCGACGTCGGCGGGAACTATTCGAAGACCGCTCTGGCAGCGTCAGCTGGGAAGTCGCCGCTCGGTTGGAAGCCGCGCACGAGTTCCAGCAAATCACGGGTCGGTGGCAGTAACGTGGACGGTCACCGGGCCCGAACGAACGGGCAACCATTGTCCAAGATCAGCTTGAGGGCTCGGGTGCACCGAATGGTTCGTGCCACCATCGTACCGAGACGACCCGTGGAAGGCGACGTCGGCGGGAACTATTCGAAGACCGCTCTGGCAGCGTCAGCTGGGAAGTCGCCGCCCGGTTGGAAGCCGCGCACGAGTCCCAGCAGTCACGGGTCGGTGGCAGTAACGTGTACGGTCACCGGGCCCGAACGAACGGGCAACCATTGTCCAAGATCAGCTTGAGGGCTCGGGTGCACCGAATGGTTCGTGCCACCATCGTACCGAGACGACCCGCGTTAGGCGACGTCGGCCTGGATTGTTCGGTGACCGCTTTGGCAGCCTCTGCTGGAAAGTCGCCGCTCGGTTGGAAGCCGCGCACGAGTTCCACCAAACATGGGTCGGTGGCGGTAACGTTGACGGTCACCGGGCCCGAACGAACGGGCAACCATTGTCCAAGATCAGCTTGAGGGCTCGGGTGCACCGAATGGTTAGTGCCACCATCGTACCGAGACGACCCGCGTTAGGCGACGTCGGCCTGGATTGTTCGGTGACCGCTTTGGCAGCCTCTGCTGGGAAGTCGCCGCTCGGTTGGAAGCCGCGCACGAATTCCACCAATCATGGGTCGGTGGCGGTAACGTTGACGGTCACCGGGCCCGAACGAACGGGCAACCATTACCCAACGTCTACTTGAGGGCTCGGGTGGACCGAATGGTTAGTGCCACCATCGTACCGAGACGACCTGCGTTAGGCGACGTCGGCATGGATTGTTCGGTGACCGCTTTGGCAGCGTCAGCTGGAAAGTCGCCGCTCGCTTGGAAGCCGCCCGCGAGTTCCACCAATCATGGGTCGGTGGCGGTAACGTGTACGGTCACCGGGCCCGAACGAACGGGCAACCATTGTCCAAGATCAGCTTGAGGGCTCGGGTGCACCGAATGGTTCGTGCCACCATCGTACCGAGACGACCCGTGGAAGGCGACGTCGGCGGGAACTATTCGAAGACCGCTCTGGCAGCGTCAGCTGGGAAGTCGCCGCCCGGTTGGAAGCCGCGCACGAGTCCCAGCAGTCACGGGTCGGTGGCAGTAACGACGGGCGTAACCGGGCGGCGACGGTACGCATTGATTTCAGATTCCGCCGGATTCGCCGCTCCGGTTCACGCCATGGTTAGCTGGCAGACGTTGCGTTATTTGATCACGAGCCGTTTCAAAACGGCGTTGCCGTTCCGATCCAGGGCGACCTCAGCCGAGAGATTTCGGCTACGAACTGCGCGCTCGTATTTCAATCCCTCGCCTTCCTGAACAAAATACGACTCGATGCCAAATTCAATTCGATTCCAACCCTTGATTTGGCCCCGAAGGAATTTTCCGGTGGACGGTTTTTGAAGACTAAACTGGCTCGCTCGCCAATGTTTGCCATCTTCTTCTGGCACTATCGTCACGTACACGGTTTGGCCTTGGTGATCGGTGGATTGAAGCCCTGGAATGCCTTGCGGCGGGACACGACTGAATTCATAGCTGAGGATGACATAATCGCCTCGGAACAGATCGCGCGGATCTACCGGCACGACGTGCAGTAAGATCGAATCGCCGGTGATCAGCGTCGTGAATGGCGTCACGATCATCGCGATGAGGACAACGAGTTGAAAACCAATACCGACGATCAGTATGGCTCGTTCCCGGTTCTTGATCCACTCAAGTCCGCGGTCTAGCCACGCGACCCCAGCCAACTTCGCGTTGCTTGGTTCAGCGGTATTATTAATCATGTTACTTTTGCTTTCGGTTCCGCCAATACAATGCCACCCCAAACAGAGCCCCACCACAGAGGAAAAACATCAACGCTGCGCCAGCATGCCGCCAAAATCACCGAAAAGGTCGACGTATCGCACCACGGCCCAGAGCAAAAAATACACCACACCGGCCGCAAAAGGCTGGCCTCGGTCTTCTCGAAGTCCGACGCCCATCAACCAGAAAGCGAGGAAGATCATGGCGACGTTCGCTACGATGGTCGGAAGTAGTGGCTCGCCGATGATCAAGTGCCAAACGAGCAGGATGACCATGACCACTACTAGACCGATCGGCAGGCATTGCCGGCGCAGAATCTGTTGAATCTGCTGTGGAACTGAGAGCGACGCGGGCGATTCACGGCGCTTGAGCACTGCAGCCAAATAGATGGTCGCTGCCGAGAGGATCAATATAACCAGTGCCTGAACTAGACTCCTTGCTTCAAATCTAGAACGCAGAATCTCTTCGCTGAATTCATAGAAACTCATGGCCAGTAGCACGCCAGCCGCCAGCAGAACTCCGAAAAGGCGATAAGGAATGGCAAATCGACTGCCTGTGGGGTGGCTTTCGGCAATGACAAGCATCAGGCCGCCGACAGCACCAATGAAATAGACCGTCTCCTCCTCCAATTCCCAGGCAATGGGTTGCAGAATGACCCACCAAGCCAAAAGCGGGACGTACAGGGCGACCGTGGCGACGGATCCCTTACGATAGGCCCACATTAGGCCGGGCAGCGCCAACAGCGGAAGCGAGTATGCGCCGTTTGCGATAAAACCCCAACGTCCAAAGAACCACAATCCGGCATCACCGAAACCGATGATCTCCATTCCGCACCAGATCGCCAGCAGGGAGACTAGCAATGCGTGAAGCAACAGAGTATCGAGGCAAAGTGCAAAGGGTAGAACTCCCAGAGACCACCACCAGACGCCGGCAGGGTAGTGAGCGTTGAGATGAAAAATTTGAGCCACCAGAAAAATACCGGCGCCGTAAAAAAGGCAACCCAAGAAGAATACCACCTCCGACAACAACATCGCGTGACGCCTGAAACGCAAAAGGAAGCCCACGGTTTGCGTTCCGAAGACAACGGTGAAGATGATAAACAGCTTCAGCACATCGGGTATGGCTTCCCAGTTGTAGCCAACCAACAACAGGCCTCCCAAACCAACCAGAAAGGCTGCAACACCCATTAGCGTCAGCAGTGCTGTGGAGCGTTTCGTGCTCGGCCAGTTCGGTTTGCGTCTCGTAGAGATCGAGGATCGGAGCCGTCTGATCGGCGGACAGCAAGCCGTGCGACTGCCAGTCATCGAGCTGACTAACGAGCCACGCACGCTGTTTGTCGGAGATGCCACGCTTGGACATGCCTCGGACTCCTGCCACCTAACGGTGGCCGTCACCTGGGACGGACGATTGATTTTCCATTTGTCAAACCCTGCAAGCCGTCCTCAGGTGCACGGCTTGGTTCTGGCTTCCGGCCCTCATCGTACTCGTACTCAGCATCGCGGTACTCGTACTCGTAATCGATTGCGGTATTGTAGCTGGTTTCCGGTTCAGCGACGACGTTGAGACGTGAAATCAGGTGAGTCAACATTGTGACGATTCGATGAAGTGTGCGCTTCCATTCAAGATGGCGATCAGCATCCAATCCGTTGATCGCAACCAGCGCATCCTGAATCGCAGCGCACTCCAGTGCCGAGCCACGCGCGATATCCAAGAATCGGCATCGATCCTTGAGGCTGCGTTTTCCGTTGCCCTCCGCGATGTTAAGCGGAATGGATTGAGCTGCGCGAAGCCACTGATCGCGAGCGGGACGATGAGTGCCGCTGAGTTGATTGGCGTTGGTAAAAGACTCGGCGACGTAATCAATTGAGAGACGATAAACGTCGAGTCGATCGTGATCGAAAATTGGTTCGGTTGTCAGGGCCCCATTCGATTACGAGTACGAGTACTCGTACCGGGCTGCGCCTGAGTACGAGTACGATCTCAATGCCAGAACGTTGACGGTCACCGGGCCGAACGAACGGGCAACCATTACCCAACGTCTACTTGAGGGCTCGGGTGGACCGAATGGTTAGTGCCACCATCGTACCGAGACGACCCGCGTTAGGCGACGTCGGCCTGGATTGTTCGGTGACCGCTTTGGCAGCCTCTGCTGGGAAGTCGCCGCTCGGTTGGAAGCCGCGCACGAGTTCCGCAAATCACGGGTCGGTGGCAGTAACGGCAGGGTTGACCGGGGACGAGCGGATAGGCAACCACTGCCCAAACGCGTTTTCGAGTCCTCCGCGTCCAACCCATGGTTCTGTCAGTCTCCCGGTGTCCAGTTGCGGTAGGCTATCGTTGCCTCTTGCTGAATGTCTGGGGAAAACCAAAACCGGTAGTACTTGTCTCCGTCCGGGTGATCCGTGATCTCCGCAAGCTTGGCGACAAGAAACCAATCATCTGTATCATCATCGTATCGTAATGCGTCTACCATTGCTGGAACAGCGTCTTCGGCATCGAGCATGGACAGCATTGCAATACATTTGAGCCGCATGTTTTTGTCGTCGTTGTGCAGATTCGCGACAAGTACCGGCACTGCAGAATCGCCAAGTGCAACGATTGCATCCATGTCTGGCGTTGGCCTGTAGTAAGCCCACCCAGGCCGCGCGGCCTTCCATTCAATAGGTGGCGTCCTATAGGCGTTCCAAAATGCGGTGCGAACGGTCCAACCGGTGCCAAGCGGAATATTCGGACCGGGACGCAAAGCAAAGTACGCAATTGCAAGCGTGACCGCTACGAGTGCGATCGCTGCAATGCAAAACCGACTTCTTCGCGGATCAATTTTCACCAGCGTAGGGATCAATTCATTGACAGAACGTCACCAATCACCCGGCGGCGACGAGAGACTGTCCATTTGAAAACGCCCGACTTCGCCGCTCGGGTGCATTGGATTGTTCCCCGCCAAGCTGGTAGCTGATTTTCATCTTGGTGCCGATTTATAGATGTGCGACCCGCTCCGCGATCGTAGCCAACCCAAACACCACCACCATTGTTTTGCAGGTAGCCGTAGTATAGACCGTTTTTGATTGTCACACCACGTTTCGAGTATTCCAAAGCTAGTTCCTCAATCTCCTCGCGTGTTGGATCGGTCGGTTCTTTTGGGAGTGGAGTCGAATAGGCCAAATATCGAGGAATCTGTACGGGTTCCGTAATCTCTTCCAGTTCCCAACGCGACCAATCGCGGAATCCTTGTTCGCTTATATCAAACTCGTAGGCCGTGTTCATGTATGAGCGGTAAAACGAGACGTTGGTTGCTTCTTCTGGGAGCCAGTCAACGGTCTCCAGCGACTCGCCAGTCTCAATATCGGTGAGTCCTCGGTAGGCACCGTAGAAGAACCAGATGGCAAATGCGGTCGCTGAGAGAAGAAGGATACGTTTCTTCATAAACGTCTAACGATAGAGCACTGCGAGCCATGGTCGGGGAACGACACGCGTCACCCGGCACGCGCGAAAGATTCTCAATTTCAAAATAGCCGACTCGCGTGCTCGGGTGCACGCGATGGTTACCCGCTATCCTGGTCGAGCGAGGCGTAAGCAAGTTGCCCACAACACCACGCATCATA
>CAVOND010000009.1:0-369683 GCA_963697195.1 Pirellulaceae bacterium | reverse complement strand
CTCGGCGGTCGCCGCCCCGGAATGGGCGAAGGTGGTGCCGGCAGACCCGGAGCTGGCGCGGGCGGCGTTGGTCAGCTAGGTGCCGGAGCTGGAGCTGGACGACCCGGAGAGGGTGTCGGCGGAATCGGGCGACCCGGCGAGGGAGTCGGCGGCGTCGGGCGACCTGGTGTGGGAGTCGGTGGCGTGGGCCGTCCGGGCGTCGGTGTCGGGGCGACCTGGAGTCGGCGTTGGTGGGCTCGCACCCGTTTCCGCCTCGACCCGATATCGGACCGCGACTTCGGTGCGCACGGGATACGATCACTGGAACATGTATGACCGCGACTGGTACGGGCGCTATCCCAACGCATGGCATGCGGTTGGCTGGGGTGCGGGTGCCGCTTGGACCGCCTGCACTTGGAACGCAGCAGCATCCTACTGCGGCTACGCCCAGGCGTCGCCCGTTTACTACAACTACGGCGGCAACGTGACCTACGATGGCGGCAACGTTTACATGAACGGCAACGACATGGGGACGACGCAGCAGTATTACGATCAAGCCGCCAACCTCGCGCAGACTGGTGTGCAGGCCGAACCGAGCAGTGACGCTCAGTGGCTGCCCCTGGGCGTGTTCGCGTTGACCAAACCTGATCAGTCTCGATCGGATCTGAGTGTGCAACTTGCGGTCGACAAGCAGGGCATCATTCGCGGCAACTATACCGACACCTCGACCAACGACAATCAAGTCATTCAAGGATCGGTCGACAAGCAGACGCAGCGAGTCGCTTTCACGATCGGCGACAAGAAGCAAGACGTTATCGAAACCGGGCTATACAACCTGACCAAAGACGAAGCCCCCTGCTTGATTCATTTCGGTCAAGAACGCACCGAGCAGTGGCTTCTGGTGCGCATCAAACAACCCAGTAACGCGAGTAATTAACAAGTGAGAATCTTTATGATGACAATTGCGCTAAAATCCTGACGATGGGCCAATCGGCCGTGGTGCGATTGGCGGTCCTGTCGATGGCGGTGTGGTTAGCCAGTGCTGTCGACGGATTTGCGCAGCAAGCCGGCGCAACCGACAGTTCCGTCCGGATCTCCGGATGCGACGACGACAATCGACGGCAAGCAACTTCCCGCCCCCGATCCGAAGTTTGGCGGTGTGATCAAGCAAGACTGCCTTGCAATCGAAACCATGGTGGGCACCGCGCATCGTGCCGCCCAAGAAGGCGCCCAACGTTCTGCTGATCATCACGGATGACGCCGGCTTCGGCGTTCCCAGCACCTTCGGCGGTGTGATCCCAACCCCCGCGATGGACCGAGTTGCCAACGCCGGCCTGCGTTACAACAACATTCACTCGACCGCACTTTGCTCGCCGACGCGGGCCGCGCTGATCACCGGACGGAATCATCATTCGGTGGGTTTCGGCGTGATTTCGGAGCAATCCACCGGATTCCCTGGCTACAACAGCATCATCGCCGAAGACAAGGCCACGATTGGCCGCATTCTGCTCGACAACGGCTACGCCACGAGCTGGTTCGGCAAGGATCACAACACGCCGGCCTTTGCCGCCAGCCAGGTTGGACCCGTTTGATCAATGGCCGACCGGCATGGGCTTCGAATATTTCTACGGCTTTGTCGGCGGCGACGCCAATCAATGGCAACCGAATCTCTTCCGCAACACGACACAGATCTATCCCTTCGATGGCAAGCCGGAATGGAACCTGACCACCGGCATGGCCGACGACGCCATCGAATACCTGAACCGGATCGACCAGATCGATCCCAGCCAAGCCGTTCTTCGTCAAGTACGCCCCCGGGGCAACGCACGCGCCGCATCATCCGACCAAGGAATGGGTGGAAAAGATCCGCGCCATGCATCTCTTCGATGACGGCTGGAACAAGCTTCGAGAGAAGATCTTCGAGAACCAGAAAAAGCTCGGTGTCATCCCACCAGACACCCAGCTGGAACCTTGGCCTACGGACGTTCTCAAGAACTGGGATCAGTGCACGCCGGAGGAGCAAGAAGCTGTTCATTCGTCAAGTCGAAGTTTTCGCTGCCTACGCGGCCTACAACGATCACGAAATCGGTCGCGTCATTCAAGCAGTCGAGGACATGGGCAAGCTCGATAACACGCTGATCATCTACATCAATGGCGACAACGGCACCAGCGCCGAGGGTGGCCCGCTCGGCACACCCAACGAGGTCGCGTTCTTCAACGGCATCAACATGATGCCGGTCGAAGAGCAGATGAAATGGTACGACGTGTGGGGCACCGAGGAGACGTACAACCACATGTCGGCCGGTTGGTCTTGGGCTTTTGATACGCCCTTTACCTGGTTCAAGCAGAATGCCTCCAAGCTTGGGCGGCATCGGCAAGAACATGTGCGATTCCTGGCCGGCGCGGATCAAGGACAAGGGAGGCCTGCGCGAGCAGTTCTGCCACATCATCGATGTCGTGCCCACCATTCTCGAAGTCGCTGGGATCCCCGCCCCCGACACCGTCGACGGCATCCCCCAAGCACCCATCGAGGGAACGAGTTTCGCCTACACATTCGACGCCGCAAACGCCAAGGCGCCGTCGCAACACAAGACCCAGTACTTCGAGATGATGGGCCAGTGGGCTCTGTATCACGATGGCTGGCTACTGAGCACAAAGGTCAACCGCGCACCGTGGGAGGCTTTCGGCGCTGCCAACCCCGACCCGCTCAACAACCAGATTCTCGAACTCTATGACCTGAACACGGACTTCAGCCAATCCAAGAACATCGCCGATCAGAATCCGGACAAGCTGAAGGAGATGAAGACGATGTTCATTGCCGAGGCGAATAAGTACCAGGTCTTTCCGATGGACGCCTCGGTTGCAGCCCGGATCGTGGCGCCGCGTCCCAACATCACCGCCGGTCGCACCGAGTTCGTGTACACCCTGCCGATGACCGGTCTGCCGCAAGGGGATTCTCCGTTCCTGCTCAACAGTTCCTACACCATCACCGCGGACATCACCGTGCCCGAAGGGGGTGCCGAAGGGATGATCCTGACCTCCGGTGGCCGTTTTGCGGGCTACGGTTTCTACCTGCTCAAAGGCAAGCCAGTGTTTCTTTGGAACCTGATCGATCTGAAACGCATCAAGTGGGAAGGTCCCGAGGTGCTCGCCCCCGGCAAGCATACGGTTGAGTTTGATTTCCAGTACGACGGCCTCGGCGTCGGCACGCTGCTGTTCAACAACATGAGTGGCCTCGGTCGCAGCGGCACCGGCACGCTCAAAGTCGACGGCAAAGTGGTTGCGACTGCAGAAAATGGAGCGAACCTTGCCCATGATTCTGCAATGGGACGAAAGCTTCGACATCGGTTCGGACACGCTGACGGGAGTCAACGATGCGGATTACCAGCCACCGTTCACCTTCACCGGCAGCCTCAACAAGCTGACGATCAAGGTGGACCGGCCCAAGATGACCGAAGAAGACATCAAGAAGCTCGAGACAGCGGAAGCAACCGCAGTCGATGGCAGCCCCTTGAAGCGAGTCCAGCCCGGACCTCACTAAGCTTGTTGTGAGCCTGCATCGCAGCGGTTCGATGCCATTTCTTTTGACCCTCAGACGCTTCGCCGTGGACCCCAGGGATGCTGTTGCGGTCCACCCAAGGCCCACGGCTAGCGCCTGAGGTTCACAGGTACCTTCAAGGCCCACGGCTAGCGCCTGAGGTTCACAGGTACCTTCAAGGCCCACGGCTAGCGCCTGAGGTTCACAGGTACCTTCAAGGCCCACGGCTAGCGCCTGAGGTTCACAGGTACCTTCAAAGCAAGTGGCATTGGGCAAGTGCTGCCCGATTCGCGAAGTTGTTGCCCATTCAAAAGCTTCCGTGAACGATCGATGAAGATCCCGTGAAGACTCGTTGTTAGCCGTGGGCGGTCAAAGCCGACTCGATTATGTTTCGGCCTCCGTTTGTTAACGCTAGTCAATTTCCGGAATGCCAATCATGCAATGGCCACGTCGTCTTTGCCCTGCCGCAACTCCTCACTATTGATTCTTGTTGGGTTCCTGCTCCCTTGCCAAAGGTCTGGCGGCGAGGAGCTGGACTTCAGCAGGCAGAAGTTCGACCAACCGTCTGCGATCGTGCAGTCGCCTGGCATCAAGCTGCTGGAGCAAATTGAGGATCGCGTTCTCCCGCTGCCGTTGGTTGATGGCGTGGCCCGCAATGAGTCGCTGAGCGACTATTACTGGGAAGCAAACCGGGCGCTCAAGTACGAGCTTGACGAAGCGGTGCGGGCATTTACGTCCGGGAAACCGACGCCATTCCGAGCCATGACCGTCGTGGCTGGCTCAGCTGGCATTGGCAAGACGTTCGTGAAACGGGGCGTCTACGGCGGTGAGGTCCCCGACGATCAGGTCTGGAAATTCGACCTCCGCGAACTGTTCGGCGAATTTGCCGATCGGGGTCTGGCTGAGTGGAAGCCCGACGTCGTCTATCAGGATCAAGTGATCAACCGCCTGCTTGCCCTGACGCCCGCAGGGACGGGAGGAGTTTTCACGACTGCTTGAGTCGAAATCGCCAGCCTTCGCGGTCGCTGATTCGCTCGATGAGATCCATCCCGACGACTACTCATTCGTACTGGACGAACTGGAGCGATTCGCACTTCAAAGCGATCGGCAATTCATCCATGTCGTTGTCTTCGGACGACCGTTCGCATTCCGAGAATACTGGCGGGAGCGTCGAAACGGCGGGCTTCCGTATGGGCTTCGTGGCTTCGTGCTCAATCCGCCCGAGTTCCGAACGACTGGCGATCTATGCGTTTCGAATTGGAATTATGACTGTTTCAAATATGGACTATGTCGAGTTGGATCGGATGGAGCATCACGTCCAATGTCCTTTGCCGATTATGAGCATTGGAGCAGGCAGAACTTTCCGACGACCGGCGAATTCGCCGATGTGCGTTTCAAAGAGAATTGCTGTGGGCGACCCGACCGGCGAGATGCACTCCAACGCATGGTCAAGCAAGATCGAGTGGTCATGGCAGTCTTCCCGAATCTCGCCGGCAATTCGATCTTGCGAGAGATCGTCGATTCCAACTTAGACGCCAACAAGACCTTCAACGAGCGAGAGTTCATGCGCGAGTTCTTCGCACGGTGGCTCGAACGTGACACGGCAACAGACAATCGGCCGAGTCGTATTCAGGACGAACACCTGGAAGTTTATCTCGGACTCTTGGAGGCAGTGGCGGCCAAATACATCGACGAAGATCGTGTGGATCGTTACGGCTACTTTGAAGTCTTCGACGACGACCGAGTGGAGATCCAGCATCACGGTGAAACCGTTTCGGTCCGCGCTTCTCAACTGCTCAATCGATCCGGAATCGTGACGTTGGATCCAGCACTACCTGTTGCACAGCGATACCGCTTTGAGCCACTGTGGATTCATCGCCTGTTGTTGCAGACGCATCTTGAGCGCAAGGCGGATCGCGAACTCCGGTCGCAATCGACTGGAATCCAGTTGGGCGTGCGGTAGTGCTGGCAATAAGAACCAGGAGTCTCGTCGCTCCTCGTATGGATCGGCGGCGGTGGCTGTCGACCTATGTGAAGATTTGGTGATGCCTGACCGGCAGGCATTGAACAACTCCGACCTTGGACATAGAACAAAGTTCGGGGTTCGTTTCGCGTTTCGGGCGTCCCGCGAAGCCGCCGATACGTCAGCGTGCTGTTCACCGTAAGTTTGTCTCTGTGGAGTGCCGACCGCATCGACGATTTTCTTAGATTGGTCGGTTCAGAACCTTTTCGGACACAGGAATGATCGGATGAGTAAGCGTTACCTGTACCTGGCGTGCTTCGGCGTGTTGAGCTGCTTGCTAACTGTCGGATGTGGTGGCGGCTCGGGTGGTAGCAGTGAGTTTGTCAAGCTTCAGGGCGCCGGAGCGAGTTTCCCGGCGCCGCTTTACAACAAGTGGTTCAAGGCATATTCGACCGCCCACAGTGATGTCCAAATTGATTATCAGTCGGTCGGCAGCGGACAGGGAGTCAAGTCGGTCATCGATCGCACCGTCGACTTCGGTGCGAGCGATGCAGCGATGAAGCCTGAAGAGATGGAGCAAGTGACCGGTGGTGTTCAGTTGCTGCCGATGACAGCGGGCAGCATCGTGTTGGCGTACAACCTCGAGGGTGTCAACGAACTCAAGCTTTCTCGTGAGGCCTACGTCGGCATCTTCTTGGGCAAGATTACGAAGTGGAATGATCCGGCGATCGCGGCAACCAATGAGGGCGTCTCACTTCCGGACCAGCCGATCAACGTCGTCGTTCGATCGGACAGTAGCGGCACCACGTACGTGTTCACCAAGCATCTGGCAGAAATCAACTCAGACTTCGCCACGCAGGTCGGTGTCGAGAAAGCACCGAACTGGCCCGTCTGGAACGAAGTCCAAAGGGAATGAAGGTGTCACGGCGAGTATCACGACCACGCCTGGTTCGATCGGATACATCGAGTACGGTTACGCGAAGGGAGCGAAACTGCCGATGGCCTCGCTGGAGAACGCTTCCGGTGCCTACATCAAACCATCGATCGAATCGGCTCAAGCTGCTCTCGCGGCGGTTGAAATGCCTGCCGACTTGATCGCATGGATGCCGGACCCGCAAGGAGCCGATTCGTATCCGATTGTGACCTACACCTGGATCATTTGCTACAAGACCTACGACGATCCGAAGAAGGTCAAGGTGCTGAAGGATGTGCTCACCTATTGTCTGACCGAAGGACAGAACTCCAGTGAGGAGCTCGGCTACATTCCGCTTCCGGCATCCGTGGTCGAAAAGGTTAAGGCGGCTCTTGAGAGCCTCGGCTCTTCGGCGCCCGCCAAGGCCGCTTGATTATTCGGACGTTCGGTACCTGGTGGCGTCTCGCCGATTTCCATGGATCTAGAAACAGCCTCCGAGATCTCTCGCCCGCCCTCGGCGTTCCAGCGGGTGAGTGATCGCCTGTTTCGAGCGGTCAGCTTTCTGTTCGCTTGGGCGACGATCCTGGTTGTCCTGTACATCGTTTGGGAAATCGGTGGCGAATCAGTCCCGGCGATGAAGCGTTATGGCTTCGGCTTTCTGACGGGGCGGACCTGGGATCCGAACACGCGAAGAGTACGGAATACTGCCGGAGATCTGGGGGACGCTCTACAGTTCGCTGTTGGCGCTGATGATCGGCACGCTGTTTGGTGTCGCCGTTGCGATCTTCCTGACTGAAGGCTACCTCAGTGGAGCAACGTATCAGTTGCTGAAGCCGTTTCGAGCCCATCTTCATCCAGTCTGGGGAAGACTTCCGTCGGCGGTGGAAAACCTGCTGAAGAATCTTGTGGAATTGTTGGCGGCCATCCCCAGTGTGGTGTACGGACTGTGGGGCATCTTTGTGGTCATCCCGCTGATCCGGGATGGCTGCAATTGGTTGCATGAAAACATGGGTTGGTTCCCTCCCTTCAGCACCCCGCTGAGCGGACCGGGAATATTTCCTGCTTCGTTAGTGCTTGCGATCATGATCCTACCAACGATCGCCGCGATCAGCCGGGACGCGTTGGTGGCCGTTCCACCAAAGCTGCGAGAAGCCTCGTATGGCTTGGGAGCCACACGATGGGAAACGCTGCTTGCGGTCATCTTGCCAACGGCAGCCGGCGGTATCTTTGGAGCCGTCGTTTTGGCGTTCGGCCGGGCGCTCGGCGAAACCATGGCGTTGGCGATGCTGGTTGGCAATGCGAATCGCATCAGCATTTCGCTTTTTTCACCCGGTAACACGCTGGCGTCGTTGCTCGCCAATAATTTTGCGGAAGCCGGTGGCGATGAGAACAAGGTCGCCGTGCTGATGTATGCCGGGCTGGTCCTGATGGCGATCACGTTGATCGTCAACATGTTTGGTGCTTTGATTCTTCAGCGGTCCACAGCAGGTCTGAAGGGTTTGAGTTAATGGCATCAACATTGAATCACGATCAGAGTGAACAATCCGAGAGTCCTCCGCGGATTGATCTCGATGCCGGCAGCCTGGGAGATCTTGAGAAATCACTTCGAAAGCCGCGAACACTTTTCAGCGTCTTTTTGAGTGGTGTGGTCACGGTCCTGACGCTGCTGGCTTTGGTGCCGCTGTTCTCGGTGATCATCATGCTGTTTTACCGCGGTGGATCGAATCTCACCGCTTCGAACTTCTGGTCGCTGCCTCCGGCGCCGTTCGAGGAGGGAGGTGGCTTCGGCAACGCACTGGTCGGGACACTTGTGATGGTCGCGATCGCGGGGCTGATCAGCGTTCCTTTTGGAATCTTGGCCGCTGTGTTTCTCGCGGAACTAGGTCCGGACAGTCGCACCTCCAGCGTCGTACGTTTTTGCGCCAAGGTACTGAGTGGCTTTCCCTCGATCCTGGCCGGCGTGTTCGCGTATGGCGCCGTGGTCCTGATGACCGGTGGATTCTCGGCTTGGGCGGGCGGGGTCGCCTTGTCGATCCTGATGCTGCCCATTGTGATGCTGACCGCTGAAGAAGCCATTCGGATGGTGCCGTCGAAGATGCGAGAGGCATCGATCGGGATGGGCGCCACCCAGACGCAAACGGTCTTGCGAATTCTTCTTCCGACAGCGATGCCAGGAATTCTGACCGGTGTCATGTTGGCCGTTGCCAGAGCGGCGGGCGAAACCGCGCCGCTGCTGTTCACCGCCCTGTTCAGCAATTACTGGATTGTGACCAATCACCAGCTCGACTTGGCCCAGCCCACGGCTTCCTTGGCTGTGCTGATTTACAACTTTTCAGGAGTCCCTTTCGAGAACCAGGTGCAGCTTTGTTGGTCAGCATCGCTCGTCTTGGTTTTGATGGTTCTCGTGATCAACCTGATCGGCAAAAGTTTCTCACCACGCACAACTCAACATTAAGAGACTCAAATCATGATCAAGGCAGCAGCAGAGCCGACGATCGGTTCGAATGGCCAGTACGTGATCGACTGCGACTTGAAGGAACTGTATTACGGTGCCTTCAAAGCCGTTCGCGACACTCGGATTCCGATCAAGAAGGGCGAGGTCACCGCCTTCATTGGTCCATCCGGCTGCGGAAAGAGCACGGTCCTTCGCTGTTTGAATCGAATGAATGATTTGATTCGAGGGTTTCGATTCGAGGGCCACGTCCAATTCCGTGGTCGTGACATCTACCATCCCGGCGTGGACCCCGTCGCGGTCCGGCGTTACATCGGCATGGTTTTTCAGCAGCCCAACCCGTTCGCGATGAGCATCTACAAGAACATCACGTACGGTCTGCGCATCAACGGCTTTCGCGGCAACTATGACGAAGTCGTTGAGAAGGCGTTGCGTGGTGCGGCTCTGTGGGATGAGGTCAAGGACAAGCTTCGACAAAGCGGACTGTCCCTTTCCGGTGGCCAGCAACAACGTCTTTGCATTGCGCGAGCCATCGCGGTGGAGCCAGAAGTGTTGCTGATGGACGAGCCCTGCTCGGCCCTCGACCCAATCGCCACGCGCAAGGTGGAAGAGTTGATGACAGAACTCAAGAAGAAATACACGATCGCGATCGTGACTCACAACATGCAGCAAGCCCAGCGCAGTCGCCGACCGAACAGCGTTCTTGTACGTGGATACGAGCGAGGGGGGACGAACTGGTTACCTCGTCGAGTATGGAGAAACGCAGCAGATTTTCCAAGACCCGCGAGAGCAGCACACGAAAGATTACATCAGCGGCCACTTCAGTTAGGGCACGCGGATTTATGTCGAGCGATCGAGCGCGTCTTGATCCCTGAAGTAGCTCTGTCCTCCTGTGCATACAAGCACGACGCTGGCGTGTCGTGCTTGTATTTTGTTGGACGAAACGTCGTTTCGATGGCAAACAGCGCAACACATGCGCTGGCGCGTCGTGCTTGTAGGGACGGCTCAACCCGCGAGGGCGCCCAGATAGGGCACGCTCCGCGTGCCAGCCAGTGGATCGTTAGCCGGAGCCTAACCTACTTACTAAGTAATCGTTTCCACGATGAAGCCGTTCGCCTGATCCTGGGTTTGATTGGGATGTCCGGAGACGACAATGATACGGTCACCCGGAAGCGCAATTTCCAATTCCTTGGCCAGCGTACCCGCCGTGTTGAGTAGGCTACTCGCGTCAAGCTGCTCTTCAACATGTCTTGAAATGACGCCGTGGTACAGGCACATCATTCTCGCGGTTTGGGCACGCGACGAGAAAGCCAGAACCGGGCAGTCGATCCAGTTCTTTGCGATCACTCGCGATGTGGAACCGGTGATCGAATAGACGGCAACGGCGGCGATCTCCTGCATCTTCAAGATATGGCGGATGGCGTAGGCAAGAGCGGCGGTGTTGGGGGGCTGTCCAAAACCGACTCGGACGGGTCGATCGATGAGTTCCAGATAGCTTTCGGCCGCGACCAGGATGCTGTCCGCCGCTTCCAGAATGTCCACCATCTGCTCAGGTCCTACGTGCGTCTGGCTCAGAACAACGCAGTCCACATGATCGAACGCGAGATTGGCGAGGTCAAACACCTCGGCGAGTTCGTTTGAACTGCCGGATCGTCGTTCCTTTCAGCACGCTCCGCGCGACGAGGCAAGGTTTTGCCGCGACTTGGCACTGGCGTGAGATCGTCTTCTGGGCGATCGGAGCCTCACTGGGGGTCAGTGACCGGAGTCCCGCTTCGGTGATCATCACGCCGTGGGCCGATCCCACCAGCCCTTCGACATCCTGAAAATCTTCTGCCCGATCGAACTTGGCGATCAGATGGATGTCGCCTTGGTGGTCACGAAGGAACTCGTGCAAACGATCCATCTCGGAACTTCCGCGACGACCGGAAACCGCAAGGAAATCAACGTTTCCCAGCAGTTCGCTTTTGATGATCCTCGTGATCGGATCTGATCCCTCGACACTCTCCGGCAGGTCGACGATGACCGCCAACGGTCGCCCGCATAAATGCTCCGCATCGCGTATCCTGCCCACCAACTCCGGCAGCCATCGCTCGTCACCCGAATCAAGCGAGATCAGGAAAGCGTCGGCGCCGAGATCCACGAGGCTCGCAAGCCGGTCTGCGTCGAGATACTCACGCCCCACCGTGACGCAAAGCCGGGTTCGCCGCTGCATACGTGCTCCTCAAGACAGTGGGAAGAAGAACCGGTCCTTCCGACAGATAGCGGACGCATCTCTAAGCGTGAAGCTGTAGCAGTTGCTGCGAATAGACCGGTTAACTCGATTCTCCCGTTCTACCAACCAGATTCGGCAGGCCGAAGTACCCCAATGTGCCGACTGCAACGATTTTATCGTTGGTGCCAATCGAGTTGGCTCAATATAGCACGCTCAATCTGATCTTAATGCTTTGCATGCAGATTTTTGGCCGAGATTCCAGTTGATAGGCGCGATTATCGCGGATAGCGCGATGGACGGTGATAAGCCGCCTCCTCACGCAGGACGAGACCGCTTCAACCTGGTTGGAGCGAGCCTTGTTCGTTGAGTGCCGTTTCTCACGAGAGGAGTGGATTATCCGGACACGTCGAGCCACATTGAGCCTTTCTCAGCCCGCATGGACTCGTGGGCTGATCATCACAGTCATGGAAGACAAATCTCATGAATTCACCACGCCAGCGGGCGCGAAACGCCCTGCTCATCGCGATTGGCATGGCGGTCGCGACCGTGTCGAACGGAGCAATATCCATCGCACTTGCCGACCAACCGCTGCCGATCCAGGCGCTTCGGTTGCCACCAACCGAACCGTCGGTGAATCACTACGCCTACAACACCATGCCCGCCCCGATGCCCTATCGCGCCGTTGCCGAAGACGCAGCCGAATCGGAAGTGGAGGAGGGCGATGACGAGGAGGGTGAAGGCGAGGAAGAGCCCACGCTGGAAGAACGATTCAACGAGTTCGAGGCGAAGCTTTCCGATCTGGAAGAATCCATTGACGAAGTCGCCGAGGTGGCTGGCAACAAGTCGATCGTGGTCAGCGGATCGAGTAAATCGACGATGAAGGTTTCCGGTCGTATCCACTTGGACAGCTGGAACATCGATTCCTTAGACGACACGATCAACAACATCAATGAGGAGGATGGCGATCCGCTCGATCCGCAGAACCGTTTCGGCTTTCGTCGTCTCCGCTTCGGTGTGGCCGGCAATGTCAGGGACAACATGCTGTACAAGATCGAAATGGAGTTCGCAGGCGGAAACAGTACCGAGTTTCGCGACGCCTACCTTGGCTGGACCGACCTGCCGATCCTGGAAACACTCTTGCTGGGTAATCAGAAACGTCCGTACGGCTTGGACCACCTGAATAGCTCGCGATACAACGTCTTCATGGAACGGCCCTTCGTCATCGAAGCCAATAACCAAGACGCTCGTCGTCTCGGCTTGTGCTCGTACGGCGTTTCCGAAAATGAACGATGGAACTGGCGTTATGGTGTCTTCAACCAACGCAATGTTCAGGGACTTGGCAATTACATCGACGACCATTTTCAGGGCGAGATCGCCGGTCGTTTGGCCAATACGATCTGGTATGACGAAATCAGTGGAGGCCGCGGATATGCCCACTGGGCGGTTTCGGGTAGCTATGGGGAACCCGATCCAGTGGCTCAAAATGGCAACGAAGCGAGATACCGTACGCGGCCGGAAGCCCGGACGGAAGAGCGTTGGATCAATACGGGACGAATTGCCAACGCCAGTGGTCAATACTTGCTCGGCTTGGAGGGCGTGGTCAACGTCGGGGCCTTGTCGGTGGTCGGTGAGTATCAGACGGTTGAGGTCGATCGGGACGCAGGTCTGCCCAACGCGACCTTCAACGGGGGCTACGTCTACGTCGCCTATTGGTTGACCGGTGAGTTCACGCCATGGGAGCGGGATTCGGGCACCATTGGTCGGACCACGCCATTTCAAAACTTCTGGCTCGTCAACCTCTGCAACGGCTGTCACGAAGGTGGCTGGGGTGCATGGCAAATCGCAGGCCGCTACTCCAGGGCTGACTACAACGACGACAACATCTTCGGCGGCATCGGCGAAGCGTTCACGTTTGGCCTCAACTGGTGGTGGAACCCCAACGCCCGTATGCAGTTCAACTACATCAATGGCTCGATCACCGATCGCGAAACCGATTCTGCCGGAATCGTCAGTGGCGATTACAACATCTTCGGCACTCGCTGGATGATCGATTTCTAACGAGTTCTGGTCAATCCAGACTCCGTTATCAGAACTCAATACAACCAATCATAGAAGAGACTGAATCATGAACCGTTCGATTATCCTGGCCGCATCGATCGCCATGTCGATCTGCGTGCTTTCATCCGCCAACCCTCGAACCGCTGATGCGGGCTGCGGGATGGGCTGCTTTAGCTGCCCGGATTGCCGCTGCAAGCTCACCGCCGAAGAGGTCGAAGTTGAAAAATCCTGTTTCGAAGTGGAATGCAAAACGATCTGCGTTCCCAAAGTTGTCTTCCCCTGGCAAACCGGAAACGGCTGCTTCCCATTCGGCAAATGGGGCAAGAAGAGCAACTGCGATTCGTGCGACTCATGCGATGGCCGAGGCTGCAGTAGCTGTACGAATTGCGTCAACAACGGTGCCTTCCTTCGCACCGTCAAAGTACTGAAGACCAAAAAGTACAAGTGCCCCGAGTGCGAGTACACCTGGTCGGCCGACGAGTCGGCGACGGGTTGCGACAGCGGCTGCTGCGATGCCGGCTGTGACGGCGGCTGTGACGCGGCTGCCTCCAACGCGCCAGTGGCACTGCCCGAAGCGTGGCAAACGGCCATGGGCTATCAGTCCACCGAGTCGCAAGGCTTGGGCGTGGTTCCCGTTCAATCGATCGAAATCAGCCAGCCAAACGCCGTTCGCAACTAGCTCGTGTTGGGCGTTCGATCCAGGCACGACGCGCAAGTTTTGATGTTGCGCTGTTTGCTTGATTTCGGGCCGAAGGCCCAGCAATTTACCTAGCCCAGCCCGTTGGGCTCATCGTACCACACAAGTCTCTTCTGGCTTGCGTGGGTGGGGTCGCGGTCGTTTTTTTGCGGGCTGGATTTTCGGCAGCTATCCGCGAATGATAGTTCGCTTTTCTATTCAAGGGATCGTCAGTCTTCGAGGGAATGTGTGAAGAGTGTTTCACTCATGCGTTTCACGGAGGTCTGGCGATGGTCGTCTCGCTGCTTGATGAAGTTCGCGATGCTGAGTTCGGTGACAAGCGGTTGAATAAGTGAGTCGCGAAGGTCATTGATGAACTCGGTTCCAATCCCAGTTTGAGCATTCCTGGTGCGACCAAAGCCCGGGTGGAGATGGAGGCTGCCTATCGGTTTTTCGACAACGATAAAGTTTCACCGGAAAAGATCCTAGAGCCTCATGTCGAAGCGACGCGTAGAAGGATTTCGCAATCGGATCTCGTGTTGTTGGTTCAAGACACGACCGAAATCGATCTGACACGACCGGACCAACAAGTCAAAGGAGCAGGGCCGATGGATTCGGAGGCTCGTCGCGGTGCGTTCTTTCATCCACTCAAGGCATTTGATTCCGACGGCTTGCCGTTAGGGATCGCATGGCACAAGTGTTGGGCTCGTGATGAGATCGAGACTTCGCTGACCAAAGATGAAAAGAGGCAGAAGCGCAAGCAGAAACCTATCGAGCAGAAAGAAAGTGTCCGTTGGGTGGAAGGCCTTCGCGCCGCGCGGGAAGTTGCTGCCGCATGCCCACAAACTTGCTGCGTTTGCGTCGCAGACAGCGAGGGTGACATTTACGAGTTGTTTTCCGAACCACGCGATTGCCAAGGAGTTGAAGTGCAGCTCTTAGTTCGGGCTTGCCAGACCCGAGCAACGACCGATCAGACCAACTGGTTAGCAAAGACTCGGGACACGACTTGTTTGTACCGATGTACGGTGAATGTCAGTCGACGAAGGAGCAATATCGCTCCCGATAAGCAAGGTAAGCGTGTGCTGTGTCGCGATGCGAGACTTGCCGAAGTAGAAGTTCGTGCCACCACCCTCACACTTCGTCCGCCGTACCGCTGCGATCGCAAACTCCCGGAAGTCACCGTCAACATCGTGCTGGTGGAAGAAGTGAATCCACCCCAGGGATGTGAGCCAATCCAATGGCTGCTTGTCACAACGTTGCCCATCGATGGTCTCGAACAGGTCAAGTTGGTTGTCCAGGCGTACTGCATTCGTTGGCAAATAGAGATATTCTTCCGCACGCTCAAATCGGGATGCCGGATTGAATCACGTCAGTTCGAAGAACTACGACGGATCGAGAATTGCCTGGCTCTGTATTCAATTATCGCCTGGCGGATCATGTACCTTTGCCGGCTTGGCCGTGAGTGTCCGGAGCTAAGTTGCGAAGTCGTGTTTGAACCCAGCGAATGGAAGTCGGTCTACATGACGATCAAACGGAAGGATCCCCCGCCAACACCTCCTACGTTGAACGAAATGATCCGATTGATCGCATCGCTTGGCGGCTATGTGATTCGCAAGTCAACGAACCCTGGAACGCAAACTCTTTGGATCGGACTTCAGCGAGTGCACGACATGTCCACCGCATGGACCGCCTTCGGACCAGAATCATAAATTTTTTTGCGCAAAAACTTGTGTGGTACGATGAGCCCATCGGGCTGGGCTTTACCCACATTCTCTTGATGCCGAAGGTATCACGGAGGGTAGCCGTAGGTCGCGCAGCGCACCTACGGAATGGTGAATTCGCAACAGAAACCGACCCCGAAGGCGGTCGCAGACGGATCTGCGACCGCCTTCGGGGTCCCTTGGGATTGAAATTCCACAAGTTTCCGTAGGTGCTGCTGCGCGACCCACGGCTACCATCTGCGACCGCTGCGCGGTCAATTCACGCGAGTTCCACTCGATGATGGAATTCAAATATGGGTAATGACAAGCCCATCGGGCTGGGTGTTGTGGCGAGATTGCTCTTGAGGGCCGAAGGTCCGGCCATTTGCGAATCAAAGCAACAAACGGACGGGGCGTTGCCCCTATATCAAATGCGCAACACCAAAACGCGCAAGCGAGTGTCTCCCGTGCGCCACCCGACACACTCGCTGGCGCGTCGTGCTTGTATTCGGACGACCCAGCCACTGCTACGACATAGAATCTGGCTCACTCTAAAGCGGCGAGAAGCTTCTTCCGCCGGCCCGGCTGATCGAACTGCTTCCAGACATTCCTAAAATCGTCACGGTGCTCGCTTCCCCGACGCTGCTGGATACTGATCAACTGTCCCAACGCAATCAACTCACCACGGTTTTGCAACTGCATGGGGACTCCTTCGGCGTACTGGCGGAGCCGCTTTGTGGCGACGCATGCATCCTGAAACTCACCGAGCAAGTCTTGCAGTCCTGCGAACTTCTCAATGCATGGCTTGAGCGCCTTGCCGTAAGTTGGTTGAAAGAACTCCAGCAGGTATCGCATCCGTTTACAGTCGATCCGCAGCGCGTGAAGTGCCTCATCCGGCGACTGATCATCAATGGCTCGTCCATCGTGGAGCAGTTTCTTGTACTGCTTGCCGATTGATCGTATCGCTACACTTCTGATCGACTGGGACGGAGCGGATTGGCACGCCAATTGGCAGGCACCATCTCGCAACAACTGAAGGTAACTTTCCTTGAGCTGACCGTACCGTCGCCCACTGAGGCACTCAATCATCTGCCTCCGCGCGACGTCTCGCTGCTCAATGAGGTGTCGTTCGTATGCATCCAGGTTGCCGGCATCCTCCGCGGGGAGTTGGGCCTCCGCATCTGGGAAGTTGCTCAGATAAACATCCAAATCGCGGACATCCCCCAAGACACCGGCGATCCACTTCAGCTCTCGCCCCAATGGTCGGATCACCTGTTGGGGAAAAACGACCTGGAAGGCTCGTAGCGCCGCGCGGCTACGGCGAGTCGCCACGCGCATTCGGTGAACACCTTCGGGATCGAGTCCTTCCCAGGCTCGCGGCTCCTGGCAGAGCATCTGCTCGAATTGCTCGAGTAGGTAACGATACGCGAGTTTCTCGATGGGCTCGCGTTTTGTTAGCCGTCGCCCATGCAACTGACGCAGGCAGCTGACTTGCTCCAGGTTCCGAGTTGCGGATCGGGCGTGTCGTGGAGGCGCCAGCCCAGCGCACTGCAAGCCGCGTTGGAACGTACTCAAACGCGACGGCAGCAGCCCGAATTTCGTCTGGATCGCCGCGATCAGTTGGGTCCACGAGAACTCGGAGCCTGCTTTCCATTCCAGCCCAAGCTCATCAAATTCCAGGCGGGCAGCGGCACGCTTCTTGGGGTGTTTCGTCGCTACCGTGACCGTGACGTGGTCGAGCACCAATTCGATCAGTGCCCCGCCGGGCGCACGAAGGCAAAAAGGATGACGCTGAATCTCAACGCGAAACAGTTCCTTGAGCTTGGCCGTGTCGATTTCGCGGAGCGAGTCAATCACCTGACCCTCCGGGATGCGACGGACGCTGCGGGGAAGGCTCTCCACCGACTGTTGAACATCCTCTGGTCGTTGTGTCGGCTCCCCATCGATGGCAATCGATTTCAAGCCGATCTCGCACTTGCCGGAAGTGTCTCGCCAGCGGAACTCCCAACCCGATTGGCGAACCTGCCAATCCGGGGTATCGAAGTAGCGATCGATGATATCGACCGACGGCTGCGGATCGATCTGCAAACCAAACGACTCCAGAGATCGAATCAGGCGATCGATCTGACCGGAGTCCTGGATCAGGAACGTGGCTCTGGTTTGGCTCGCCTGGCAGTGGTCGCTTTCCTGTCGCGCGAGTTCGTTCGTTCCGCCATCCGGATCAGCTAGCAACGGGCCTGTGTCGGATGTGATCATCGCTTCGTCTCATCGAGCGGGCCGAAATCTTGTGAGGCGACCCACCTTCATTTCGTGAATATTCACCGATTATACGCCAAACCATGGATCCTCCGCAGACTTTCATGGACTTCTGCAGACTTCGAACCGAACCAGAACTTCACCACCAGCAACGGGCGGCGTCTGGGCCTGGATTGGAAGGGGACCACCGCTGCCCTGGCACTTTCCTGGCTTGGCACTTTCCTGGCTGCGCCGCAGTGTTTTTTGGGGGGCGAGCAGGTCAGGCTGGAAAGCCTAACGTACGAAGGCGCCTGGCAGACTCGCAGCCTAGATGGCTTCGCTTCCTGTTTCTCCCGTGCGGATGCGAATGCAGTCATCCATGGGGAGCACAAAGATCTTTCCGTCGCCAATGTCACCACTTTCGCCACTTCGCCCCCCCTTCAAGATCGCCTGGATCGTGGGTTTGACGAACTCTTCGTTGACGGCGATCTGTAACTGGACTTTCCGCAGCAGGTTGACGCTGAACTCGTGCCCGCGATAGACGCCGGTTTGACCTTTTTGACGTCCAAATCCCTGGCAGTCCATGACGGTCAAACGAAACACCTCGACCTCCGTCAACGCCTCTTTGACCGCTTCCAATTTTCCGGGCTGGATGATGGCAATGATCAGTTTCAAGATTGAATCTTTCCGCGTGGTTCAGAGGAACGGCTCAGCTGCCAACGTCACTCCGCTGGAACTGAGATGATGAGCGTCTTTCCGAGCCGTCTACGGTACCCGATCCCTCTGGAACGAAAAGAGCCGATCCCCGAAAGGAATCGGCTCTCAACGAAGATTCTGGCCCCGGTCGCGATGAAACATCCCAACCCAAGTCCCGACTAGAAAAACCCAGGCCCGGGCAAGCGAGGCGGACGCTTGCCCGGGTGACTGGGAGCTTCTGGCCCAGGCAAGAGCCAAGAAGTCTTCACCTGATTTGGTAGTCCGCGTTGGCTTTCCCGACCGGGCACCCCGTCACCGGGCAACTCGAAAGTTGTCGGTGACGGGGCATCGGTAGGTAGATCACCAACTTGGTTAAGCAATCGCTCCCCCAGCAACCGCATCGGAGGGGTAAGCGTGCATGCCGTGCTCGGAAATATCCAAGCCCGCTTGCTCGTGCTCCGGCGAAACCCGCAGCATGCCAATCGCCTTGAGAGCGGTGAACAGCGCCAGCATGGTCACGAATGACCAAGCACAGATCGACGCGGTGCCGATCAGCTGTATCATGAAGCTGGTTGCTCCACTCTCAAGATGTGTATTGGGTAGGATTCCCAGGGCCATGCAGCCCCAGATCCCACAGATGCCGTGTACCGGGAAAGCACCGACCGGATCGTCAATCTTCAACTTGTCGAGCAAGACGACACCGGCCACCACCAGGGCTCCGGCGACGGCACCGACCACGATCGACCAATGATTCGAGAATGCATCACAGCAAGCCGTGATGCCAACCAGTCCGCCCAAGGCACCGTTGAGGCCCATCGTCAGGTCTGGCTTGCCGAACAACGCCCAACCGAACAAGGTCGCCGCACAAACACCGGCGGCGGCTGCCAATGTCGTGTTCACGGCAATCAAAACGGTGGCGTCAATGTCGCCAGGCGATTGGAACGCCAACTGGCTGCCCGGGTTGAAGCCGTACCAACCGACCCACAGGATGAAGACGCCAAGGGCGGCGAAGGTGATGTTGTGACCGGGAAGCGGAATGCTCTTGCCGTCAGCCGTGAATCGTCCAAGCCGCGGGCCGAGAATGATCGCTCCAGCCAGACCGGCGAAACCACCCACTGCATGGACCACTGCCGAACCAGCAAAGTCCTGGAACGCCATGTCGCCGGAGAACTGAGTCAACCAGCCGCCGCCCCACTTCCAGTAACCGCTGATTGGATAAATCAAGCCGGTCAGCACCGCACTGTAGACCAGGTATGCGTTGAACTTCATCCGGCCAGCGACGGCACCCGAAACGATGGTTGCCGCGGTCGCCGCGAAGACTGCTTGGAAGAACCAGTCGACTTGTGGCGAGAAAGTTTGACCTTCGCTCGGTTCGTAGATACCCGAACCGCCAAACGCGAAGTAAGGATTCAGGTCCTCTCCACCATACGAGCCCGGATACATCAATCCGAATCCGACGAAGAAGAAGAGCAGTGCCCCAACGGACAAATCCATCAGGTTCTTGGCAAGAATGTTGATCGTGTTCTTCGCAGAATTCAAACCTGCTTCGACCATCGCAAAGCCGGCCTGCATGAACAACACCAAAACGGCACACAGGAACAGGGTCAGATTGTCGAGAGCGTAGCCAACTCCCGCACTCTCCTCCGCCGCCTCTTCCGCGACAACTTCGGCTGCTACATCTGCTGCGTCCACCGCATCTTGAGCCGAGACTTCTGTAATCCCAATCAGGGACAAGCCGGCCACGCCGGCAAACACCAAGCACGTCAATAACGGTGCTCGTAACCACCTTTTCATTTCAATTCCTCTTTCGTTGTGAAAAACCTGCTGGAGCGGCACCAAATTCGTCCGGTGCGCCAACTCTCTCAAAGGGCGAGTGCCACGGGTTTCTCACCATCAACTCCTGCCCGGGCCATGCATTGATCGCTCGTTGAGTCGAGTGCGGTGATGAAGTCTGAGGCGTCCGCTCGCTGACGGACCTCCTCCTAGCAACCAGCAAGCCAAAAGGCGGAGGGGGTCGCAAACTGGGAAACACAAACACCTACTGGCAAATGCTTTAGGAAAAATAGAATTTTCCTTCGCATTACTCATGACTGAGTGCAGGCAGTTTTGAATGCATAATCGAGAGGCATGATCCTGGTCAACGCGCGAAATGCGTGCAGAGACCACCAGCAGATTCAGCGAGCGGTGCCTAGCCCGAAAGAGGTAGCAACCGTTTGCCCCATCGAATCATCGCACCATCGAATCATCGACAGCGTCTACAGCTGGGAAGCGGCGACACCACTTTCGATCGGAGGAACGACGTCCATGCAAACGAAAAAAGCCCGGTCACTCGTGAGAGTGACCGGGCTCGGTTGGCCTTGAATCCGCACAATCGGCGGTCGAGAACGTCGGGGAGAATCGCTCGGCAACCCCCCGTACGGATCCGCCTTGTGCCTTAGAACGTCATGATCGCATCGACACCGAAGGTGGTCTGCTTCGTGTTGCCATTCTGGAGGAATTGGCCGTTATCGTCCCAGTCCCACCGGATTTCCGGACGGAAGATCAAGTTGGCATGAGGACGATAGTTGACACCCAGGGTCAGAGCGAAGATGTCATCGGTCGGCTGGTCGACGAACTTATTTTGCCACCACTCGAATCGAGCTCCAGCTCCCCAGCAATCGTTGAACGATTTGAGCAGGTACTGGTTGATGCCGATGGTGTCTCGGGCGTTGGCACCGTTAACAAAGTCGGTTTCCAGCAGGTCGCTTTGGAAAATGTAGGTCAGGCTGTCGCTAACCGAGTAGGAAGCCACGATGGAGTGCTCATAGCCGGTGACCGCCAAGTTGACTGGATCGGTCACGCCCGACCACGGCTCGACGAAGCGTCCACCGATGGTGCAGTAGGTCAACGTCAGATCGTCGGTCAGACCCAACGAGATCCCGCCCAAGAAGGCGTCACCGTTGTCGTCGAAACCGCTGTCCCAACCGAAGCTATATCCGCCCCAGATGGTGACGTCATCGCTCGGTGCGTAGGTCGCCAGCACGCCGGTATGGGTAAACGGCTCGCTGAAGTTCATCGTGTAAGCATGGCTGTAGAAGAAGTTGCCGGTCGCGGGAACCACTTCATAACCAATGATGGTGAAGAAGTGACCAGCTTTGACCGACAAATCCCCGTAACCCGCTTCGACATACAACTGCGGAATCGCGTGACCGTAACCGTTGGGGCCACCGTTGTCCCATGGGTTGTCCCAGCCAACTTGTCCGGTTCCGAACGCTTGAGTGTTTTGAGCGTCAGTACCGTACAGGTAATCGATGCGTCCACCGAGATCAAAACCATTGGAGGTGTCGATCGCCTTCTCAGCCCACAACCAAGCTTGCTGCAGCTTGCAGATTATTCCTAAGGTTGTTGAAGGCAGGAAGATTCTTGTTGTGGTAGCCGAGTTGCAGCCAACCGCCGGCCGACCACCCACAATGTTCACCGAACAATGTGTAGGGGTCGCCCAGGCAGCAATCGCCGCTCAGACATCCCAGGCAGTCCAGCCCACCAAGGCAGTCACCCAGACCGCAGCCGCTGTCGCAGCCGCAGGAGTCACAGCCCGAGTCGCAGCCGCTGTCGCAGCAGGCGTCGGTGTCGCAAGCCGATTCGCATCCGCAAACCGGTTCACCACAATCACAAGACACAAGTCGAATTTCGTTTGGCTGGTCTGCGAAGACGTTGCCCGCGTAGGTACCGCAGGCAATCGCAGCGACCAGCGCCAGTTTGCTTAGCTTCATTTTGCTTATTAACTCCCCTGTTTCCGTTTCGGGTGATTGTGCATTTGCACTCGCGGTACTCCCAATCGCCTTCAATGACGAATGGAACCGCAGAAAGCACTTCCTGCGATTGGATGACTGAGATCAAGTGATTCGCGAGGAATCAGCTATTTCTCCCGAGCTCCGCTTAGTTATCAGGGCTTTGTATCGGAGCGGTCTTTACCGAACGACTTGGTTTTTGACCGGACTACGAGCAAATCCTGAAAACCGAGGTGGACCGATGAGCATGACGAAGAGCCTGCCTATTAGCCCAGGAAGACCTATCGGCAAAGGATTTCCGTAAGTACTCGATTTTCCTGCTCGTCCGATTGATGAAGATGGGCAAACCGTGACGGTCAGCGAAACGCGGCCAACCAGTCCAACTTTTTCGACTGCGATCGAGTCCGGTCACGCCCGTGTCGCCCTATCCGTTGACGGCAACATCCGTAAGAATTCGGCGTACTTCGGCGGCCCCCCGTGCGAATTCTGACTCCCTACCTACCAACGATGTGTAGAGCTGATGGCGTTTTGGCGTTCCAAGAAAACAACCGAAAACCAACCTCTCGAGACGGCCTCCGACGCCCCGCCGCCCAACGAGGCGTCCCCCGCGAAGGAAACCAGCCCGCCGCCAACCACGCCGCCTCCAAGTCCTGCTCCCGCTGCGAAGGTGGCCAAGGGGGAACCGGCCAAACCGGCTTCGGGGGGCCTGTTCGCCAAAATGCGTGGGGCGTTGAGCAAGACCCGCCAAACGCTCAACACCGACATCCGTGACCTGTTCAAGAGCGAAGGCCGCTTGGTTGACGATGAGTTCCTCGGTGAACTGTTCGCTCGGCTGATTCGAACCGACATGGGTGTCGGCCCGGCGGAGGCCATTCGGGACGACGTCGGCACCCGATTGCGGGCTCGCGTGGTGCACATGGATGAGGTGCTCGAAACCATCACCGAGCAAACCAAAAGCATGCTCGCCCAAGAGTCCTCCGGCATCCACTTCGCCGAGGCGCCCCCCACGGTCATCCTAGTCGTTGGAGTCAACGGCAGCGGCAAGACCACGTCGATCGGCAAACTTGCCAATTACCTGCATCGCAGCGGGCGGCGCGTCGTGTTGGGTGCGGGGGATACGTTTCGTGCCGCCGCGGTGGAACAGCTGACCATCTGGGCTGGACGAATCGGATGCGAAATCGTGACCGGCAAACCGGAAGCCGATCCGGCCAGTGTCGCCTACCAAACCGTCGAGACGGCAATCGATTCGGGGGCCGACATCGCGATCATCGATACCGCTGGTCGCCTGCAAACGCAAATCAACTTGATGCAGCAGTTGGAAAAGATTCGCCGGGTCGTCAGCAAGAAGGTCGAAGGTGCCCCTCACGAAGTACTGCTCGTGCTCGACGCAACCGCCGGCCAGAACGCGATCAGCCAGGCCCGCGGATTCAGCGAAGCCGCCGGCTGCACCGGAATCGTTCTGGCGAAACTTGACGGGTCCGCCAAAGGTGGCGTCATCCTGCCGATTCGCGAACAATTTCAATTGCCGGTCAAGTTTGTCGGCTTGGGGGAAGGGATCGACGACATTGCCGAATTCGACGCGGCGGCATTCGCCAAAGCGCTTTTCTCCCAGTGAGCCTCCTCGATGCTGCACCTCCAGTCCGAATCGACGTCGCGTTGGCTTGCTCAGGTCGATCAGCATCTCGATGAGATTCTGGTGGATCACGCGCACTGCGAGCGAAAGGCCGCATCGACCGCGATGAACCTGATGAACTCGTACACCGAGGACCGCGAACTCTGTCGCGAGATGACCACCATTGTGGAAGAAGAACTCGAACACTTCGACATGGTGCTTTGCCTGCTCGAGCGAAGGGGGATCCCGTTCCGTCGGCTAGCGACAGGGCCGTACGGACGAAGCCTGGTTGCCCTGGTCCACCCTCGCGAACCGCAGCGAGCCGTTGACCGACTGCTGGTTGCCTCGTTGATTGAGGCCAGGAGCTGCGAGCGTTTTCGCTTGCTCAGCGAACACATCCGCGCCCGGGACGCCGAACTGGCCGACTTCTATGCGGGCCTGTTCGAAAGCGAAGCCCGACACCACACCACCTATGTGCAACTCGCCGAACGATTTCAAAGTCGCGACCTGGTTCGCAAACGGCTTGACCAACTGTCCGCGAAGGAAGCTGAGATCATCGCCGAAGGGTCGCCGCTGCCCCGCATGCACAGCTGACGAATTGTTTCACGGCTGATCGTTAGGATGCCCGCGGTATCGAAGCATGTTTCACATCCGCTTCGCCCGATCGGGGACGCCGGCACGCCGAGAAACCGATGCACCCGGAGCCGTTGCCGTCCGCTCGAGCCCGACTATCGTTCCTTTCGTCGCATCGAACCGACGCCACTCCTGCTTGAGCATTTTCAAGATGGACGCAGCATTGTTCTCCGATGAGGGGTCAGCCTGGAAAGGCCGACGTACGTCAGGCTTTCTAGCCTGACGCTTCCTTCTCAAGCGTGCGTGTCCTTTTGCAAGAATGCTCGAGCCGCAGCGGCATCACGGTGATGGCTGTCCGCCGTTACCTTCGATCGACCCCTTTCCAGGATGAAAAGGGCGTCAAATCCTCGTTGATTTGTACGTCGGATGATCCGGCCAGATGAACACATCGGTACCGAAGGTGATCACTGGATCACTTGGAAAGGAGTTCGAAATGAATCGTCGAGTTTGTAGTCTTGTCGTGCTGGTTGGAACGACCCTCGCTAGCTCATCGATCGCGTCCGCTGTCGCCGCCGAAGCAGGCATCTCGGCACTGGCCGGCATGAGCCCCAACGCGGCGGTCCAGTTCGACCTTCCTCCGGTCGCAGCCGCCGTCGCATTGAGTGACGACTTGAACGTGGTGACGGTCGAGATTCGACTCTCATCCATGATCGCCTCGCCTGAGTCACCTCCGATCGACCAATGGATCGTTCGATGCCAACCACGCGACCGATCCATCTCCATCGTCGACTATGCACCTCGCACTGAAACAGGCAGCGATGTCGCGACTCCCATTCAAATCAAAAACATTTCGGAGAAAGGTAGTGCGACGGGGATCAGCATGGATGGATCGTACGGGCATCTCGCCAGAATCAACGCCGCGGCGGACCGTTCCAAGAAGCTCACCAACTCCGTCCAATTCGATCGCGTCGCTCCGGTTCAAGCCGTCACAGCATCGGGAACGATCAATTTTGGCCGAGGCGTCTATTTCAAACTCCGCTGGACCGCGCAGCAGATTCTGGAAGGGGAAAAGACGTTTCGACTATCCCTGCGCGTCCCAAGCGAATGGCGGGGTAGCCTGATGGACGTTTCCGTGATCGCTCAGGGCGAGCGAAAGTCTTTCGGATGGGATCGCGAAATCAAGACGCTCGGCTCCGCGAACTTTGTGGTTGCCCTTTTCAAAGATCATGACACGGAAGCCGAGACGATCGCGCGGTCCTTGGCAGAGTCCGAGTACGCTCTGCGAATCCTGGCCGCGAAACATCGCGTCACGGAAATCGATTCCCATTCACTACCATCGATGCTCCGCCATGTCGCCAACAAACTTGACTTCGAATCGGACGAGCGTCCTCAGCAAGACTGGTTGCAACGACTGCTGACCAATGGGGCCGACCCGCACCTGGACAAACAGATCAGCAAGTTGCCGATGCCGATTCGCATCGCGGTTCTTGACTACGTCGATCATCGCAACGCGTTCCTGACGATGGAAGCACAACCTCCAGTCGCGGCAATCGAAGCGATCGCGGAGAACCAGCGATCCGTCGCCACCGCGCCCTAAGAATCAATCGCGCCGCCGTACGCTAGCCTTTCCAGGCTGACCTGATCGTACGTTAGCCTTTCCAGGCTGACAATCTTGGTTCTTGTCAGGCTAGAAAGCCTAACGTACAGCAGAAAGCCTAACGTACAGCTAGAAAGCCTGGGGATCAGTTGTTGCTGAAACCGAGGGCGAGCATGGCATCGCGACCGAGCGGGTTCTTCAAAAACTGACGATGACACTCAGGACAAAGATCGTATCGTCCATGATGACTGGACTCACAGGCTTCACCCTCGATTTCCGAATCGGCGATTCCCTCCAAGATCTGGTGCAACTCCGCCAGATGATCGACGTCGTCTTCCAATTCTTCGACAGGAAGATCGGACGCCGTTTGGATATCGATCTGGACGATGTAGCGGGTTTGGTCAGCGATATTGATCTGGCGCTTACAACGATCGCAAGTGTAGTGGATCATCAAGAGTGCCTGACAGTGAGTAGTTCTCACGGCGTGCCGAGCACAATGCTCGTTTGATTAACGATCATGAAAGATAAGTCGTCGTGAGATATCTTCATGTTAGTGACGAGAACACAGCGTTCGCAAGGCAAATACCCCGTAGTTTTTGTCTCGATCTGCGACGGACTTGACAAGCAGCCCATCCTTGCGCAGACCAAAGCGGTCGCCTATTTTGATCACGGTCGAAAGCATTCGGTCGGCATTCCATGACGAACGCAACCGATTCATGATTTCGCCCAGGTTTTCGATCGACGTCGAGGCGAGGCTACGGTTGCGACCCAGCCGTGGTGCCTTCATCGCTCGATGGCTCCGCGACGACGTCGCCTGCGCCCACGCGTTTGATACTCAGCGGGGGCCGAACTTCCACCAGCATCCCGGGAAGAAAGTCTCTCTCCAACGTCTCAACGTCACGTTCATCAAGAATCTTGAATTCGTAGCCGCGACGCTCGCACTCGGTCCGCAACCGCTTGACCGCCGGAGCATGACCGTAGGCAAGCAAGCATCGCCCACCAGGCTTGAGATGCGTTGGCAAACCGTCCAGTAACGACGTCATCAACTCAAACCCCGGATCATAAAAAGCATGATCGGCCGGGCGCGCGACGACACCATCCTCCCAGGGCGGATTGGAGAGGATCAGGTCGAAACGTTCCGATTCCGCAATCACCGCGAAGGCCTGCGGTGCTTGTTTCGAAACCTGCCGAACGTCCAACGGTTGATCCGGAACCAACATTGCCGCGTTGTATTTGGCGTTCGCGACGGCTGCTTCATTGATGTCGGTCGCGACCACACGCTGCGCATCGTTCTGGAGACACAGGATCGACAACACTCCCGTGCCGGTGCCGATCTCCAGCACGTCGCGCCCAGCCGCAATCGAATCGTCGACGATCAACTTGCGCAGTGAAATCGTATCGTCGGGCTCCCAAAACACTGATTCGAACTGGACGATCTCGCCATGATTCAAATCCTCCAACGGCCACGTTTGCTGAACGTCGTAAGAGTAGTCAAGGTCTTCGCGATACTTGGTTCGACATCCCAAACTGACAATCAGCAACAGGCCAAGCAAGCAGCGGGTCAGTCGAAACGACATCCCATCCTCTTTGGTTCGGGTCCCAGGCAACACGATTCTCCTTGAAGCTCGCATGTCATGGAACCTCATTAGAAGTTTGCGACATCACCCGCGTCGCGTGTGACCAACGCTTCGACCGTTGCCGGATCGAGGGGCTCGTTGAAACGTTGCACAGCCCCGTCGCCAAACAGGACAAGAATCGGATCGATCGGCGTGACCTTGCCGAATTCAACTTGCAGTTCGGCAAGAGTGATGTCCTCCGGCGCGGCCCAGGATGTGGTTCGCCCAGGCAGGTAGACAGCCAGGATGGTCGTGGACAGACCGTCCGTAACGTCGGCGAACGACAAGCCCGATGCGCCTGACATCATGCCCTGGGGATGTCGCACCGCAAAGATATGTGTCTGAATCGGATTTCGAATTGGCCGCTTTGGGCGGCGCATAAACCAGCGGCAACGGAACAGCACAGCGGAGCATTCGCTGGCGGAGTCCCATGTCTGGTCCTGTTGCCACTGTTCCCACGTGCCCTGTTCCTCGACGAACGGGAGCAGTGCCACCCGCCAACTCCAAATTGGGTTGCCTTGCGCATCGGTCGCCGCGGCAACCGGGAGTTGACGATACGCAGAGTGGTAGTTGTGAAAGGCCAACCCAACCTGTTTCAGGTTATTCGAGGTTTGCATGGTTTGTGCGGCGTTGCGGGCTGCCGACACCGCCGGCAAGAGAAGCGCGACCAGGACGCCGCCGCAGACCAAGGACATCAACAGAAAGACACCTAACACGACCGCGATGATCACTGCGGTGTTGCTGCCGCTAGGCTGGACACCCACTTCGTGCGGAGGCGTTGTGAAGGGATCGCTAGACACTTGGGACCTCGCCTGAGCGTTTCGGAGATGGCGGAACCGCAACCACAGGCTGCACTCCACCATCGTAACGCCCACATCGTCGACCGTTCTACGGCGAGGATGGCAATCGCGTCATTTCTTGTCGTGATTTCCAGCGAACCGTCACCAAGGATCGGCCCGCAGGAACCACGACGCAACAGCTTAACGAACGCGACACTGGAAGCGGATCGTGACACTTTCGCCAACACGAAGCTGGTCGGTCAGACTCCACTGCAGCCGCAGCGACTCGCCTGGATTGACGAAGCTTTCGAAGTTCGCACCGCCGCTGCAAGTCTGGCTTCCATCGACGTACTCCAGACGCGTCGTCAGGTTGTCGGTCAACACGATATTGGTGACCGGTGCATCGCCCACGTTCTGGACTTTGATGGCGAAGTTGACAAGCTCGCCCGGCAGAGCATCGGCTCGATCGGCCAGTTTGCAGATCTCCAGACGTCCATCCGGAAACTCATAGATCGTCAGACCATCGACATGCTCGTCACGAATCAATGTCGGTGGCTTCAAGTCTTCGATGACGACCTCCAAAGCCTCATCCAGTTCCCAAGTGACGGCACAGAGCAGGTACTTGTCCAACAGTGCCCGCTGCTCGTCTTGTAGGGACAGGATCTCGTCGATGGTCAAGCCGACCAATGCGGCCAACACATCGGCAGCCATCTCGGGTTGCAAGATACCTTCGATCGGAACACCACGATTGCGTTCGCGCATCGCATCGATGCGGCGTGCCACATCGGCGTGCCCCAGTTCCAACGTGTCGGTCATGACCAAACCTGGCAGCGGCTGGTCAACACGAACGGTGCCGACAGGCCGGTCCATTTGCGCGGCGCCGACAGCCCGACCGCCGGCCAATGCCCCGGTGATCTTTCGAACGGACAGGAACCTCGGCGCGTACAAGCAGACTCGATTGCTGGCTTCGAACTCAATGTCGCCAGCCTGGTTGGTGTAATGAACGACGGTGTCTTCGGGTTGGAGTCCCGCGATCGTGTCGTCACGGCGCAGCCGGGCCTCGGGAGGATGGTCGCCACCGTCACAGATGAATTCCTGGGGGTCGATCCCGAAGGCATTCCATGGTCCGCATGGCACGGGAGCGTAGCCGTAAGGGAGCTGCGGTCGTTGCGGGCGACACGAAAGGCAGCCGCCGCCACCGCACGCACAGGCATTCGATGTGTTGCATGCGGTGCAGCCGCAAGCGGACTGGTCCGACAACTGCGTCTCATAGCTGCCCGCCGACTCGGTGTAGCCGACCTGGGCGACCGCAGGTTGGTTCGGCGCGGTGACTTGCTGTGGCATCGCTGCGACGCGGGGCACCTTGGCCCCATTCTCGCGCGCGCGTCCCGGCATCGCGCAGCCACTCACGAGCGACAGGCATGCGCCGAACAGCAGAACCAAACTGGTGAAGGAGACTCTCATGGCTGTGTCACTGGCTCGCTTTGCGCGGTGATTGGCTCTGGTTGCTCGATCGGTGCCCACAACGGATAGCCAAAGAAGAACTCAGGCATCAGTGCAGGAGATGATGGTGGCGCGACCGACCCGATGCGTACGATGGCAACGGGGCGTCCGAGCTGATCGGCAACCTCCAAAGCGTCTTGGTACTCGGCAATCTCAAGTGGACGATTGGTCTGCGGCGTCTGCACCATCGGCGTCGCCGTTTCCGGATCCTCCAGGTAGATCACCCTGGTGACCAACTGGCCGCTCAGGGCAGCCCTGAAGTCATCCTCGTCGAGCACGATCTGGATCGGGAACCGAGTTGCCAATCCAGGCGGTGGATAGGTTCGATCGATGACTTCGATCGTCGGAAAGAGCTCGGCCCCTTCCGCACCCGGTATCTGGCTGATTTGGAAGCGATAGACACCGCCGACCAACAAGCCGGCGGTCAACGTTTCTCGTGAGTCGGCCAGTCGAGCCACCATTTGGCAATGCGTAGCGCGACCCTTGCGGGCCACTGATGGCAACCGGCTGGAAGTATCCGGCCACCGGGACCTCGTCCGGCCAATCTTGCTTGTCCGACCGCGCCGGGCGGGTAGTCGCTGCTCAAGATCCGGTGATAGTTGCCGCCGGGCAGATAGCTCGCCGGATCGGCCGCGGAGACCGTGAGCGACAAACAAGCCGCCACCGCAACGACGCCGAAGGCAAACCTTGCAGGTGTGATGATTGCTGTTGGCATCACGTGTTGGCCCAGGAAGAAGATTTCAATCAAAGGGTCTGCTGCTACGTTGCCACCGCAGACCGAAAGAAACGCGGTGAGACTGAATCAATCCGCACCGCGTTTCGGTTTCCGTTTTCCAGTCACCCGCTCTTACTGCGGCGGGCAGTTCGGGTCGACCGAAGGATCGATCAACTGACTGTGATGCTGGTACAAGCCGCGTCCATTGGAGATTCCAGGATGGACGTTCTGCTCGGTGATGTGCACACGATCAGCCGGTGCTGGATAGCTCATGCCAGGTTGCAGTCGAACATGCATGCTGACTTTCTCGGTCGGCCGAGGAATGTTCATGTGAGTGTGGTTACGAATCACATGCTTCTTCAAACCAGCCGGTGTTCCCAGCGGAATGTGGGGCGGTCCAGGCAATCCGATCGGTGTGCCCGACATCGGCATGCCGTATTGGGGTGCCGTGACACCCGCGACCATTCCAGGCAATGACATTGGCAGCGGAGCACAGTCGCCGAAGCTGCCAGGTCCACCACAACCTTCGGTCATGGCCGGAGCATATGGTGCGGGGAGTCCTGCGATCGGCGGAGCGTAGACCACCACCAGCGCAACACCACCGACGCCCCCATCTCGATGTCCTTGTCGCCCAAGCGGATGATCGCGAGGATCGAACCGCGACGGTCGGCTTCGACGATCGGGTCGATGCCCGGATCAAGTCGCGTGCTGACCAGCGTATCGATGCCGGCCAGCGCGGGGCCTTGGAAGTCGGGATCGGGCAAGTAGATGACCTTGGTGACGAAGTTGCCGGTCAAGACCTGATCGAAGTCCTCTTCGGTGAACTGAATCGGCACCGAGTTGTGAGCCAGGTAGGCACCGGTGCGAGGATTGGCGTAGGCCAAGCTCGACGGTGGGATACAGTTCGACCCCTTCTCGAGTCGGGATGTTCGTCAACTTGATTCGATACAAGCCGCCTTGCGGGAAGTTCTGACGAGCGGGAACCACCAACGGTTCGCTGTCAAAGCCACCGGCGCCGGTCGCATCGTAGCGAACCTGCATCCCCTCGGGATAGCCGAAGGTGACTTGCAACGTGGGCGGAGGCATCATCGCCATGCCCGCGCCGCTCATCACGCCGCCTCCCGGAGGAATGTTGGAGCCGAGTCCAGCGTGGCCGCCGCCAACAGTCCGCCGCCGCCGCCGCCGGAAAGACAGCCGCCGCTTCCGCCGCAGCTGGTGCAGCCAGGGCCGCAGGTGTAATTGACCAGGTCAAGTTCGCCTTCGCCCAGCGAAGCCGAAGTACCCAGCGGTTGGGGCATCGCAGGCGAATACCCTTGAGCGGGCATGCCCGATTGCATCAAGGCACCGGCTCCCATCGCGGGACCGCCCATCATCGGATTGCCCATCATGGGATTGCCCATCATCGGGTTGCCCATCATTCCGGGCGCCATCGCTGGTGGGCCGAGCACTCCAGGGCCGGGGCCGCCGACACCGGGACCCGGTTCCATCATTTGTTGTTCGGGTGGCAGGTTGTGGCGAACCGGCACACACCCGGTGGCGAGGATCGCCGTGGCCGCCAATAGCGACAAATGAGTGACGATTCGTTTCATCGTTTCCCCCGTTCCTTGGGTTGCTTACTCGGCCTGAGTCGTGGTTCTTGTGGTTCTCAATCTGGGTGGACTTACCAAGCGGTTGGAAACTACGATCCACGCCAGGTATCGATCCGTGACGTGCGATCTGAATTGGCCCGTCCGCCAAGAGATCCTTGGCAACATTGGGACGACAGACCGACGTCGTAGTTGGTCATCGGCACGTTACACGCGGTATCTTTGAGAAAATCAGCATAACCGGACCATGAAGATCGATCGTCACAGCCCTCGAGTCTTGGCCGACCGCGTGAAACTCGCCCGCCCGCTGCACCGGACGAGCCGTTTCGCGTCCGCGCCGGGGTCCTATCGACCGACGCTCATGCAGGTGGTGGCCGGCTGCTTCGTTGCCGCGATCAGCGTGACTCTCTGCACGCAATCCCTACACGCTCAGCAGTCAACGTCCTCTTCCTCATCGACGCAGCAACAACCAACACCGACCGACGAGGGGACGAGCACCGCTAGTGTTTCAGCCTCGGACACCGACCCAGTTTCACACTCGGCTGCTTCGCAGCCGGGGAACCGGCATCGGAACAATCCGATCCGCGGGCAGTTGGATTGCTCCATCAAGTCTTGGCCAAGCTGGTTCACGGCCCCGCCTTCCACGCCAAGGTTCGTGAAACCATCTGGACCAACGGACGCGAAGTCGTCGGCGTGGGGACCTACGAACAGGCCGGTGGCGCGAGCGGCCGCTTCAATTTGCAAGTCACCATGCATGACGGTGAGGGCAAACACCGACTTCAACAAATCAGTGACGGTCGTCTGGCCTGGACACGCACCGAAATCGCTGGAAAGGTTTCACTTCGCCGCGTCGACGTGGGCCGGCTGGATGAATGGGTCAGTAAATCGCTGGGCGACACCGCGATCGCGCCACGTTTGACCGTCGGGGCCTGGGCCGAACTGCTGACCACGGTCGAGCGCGACCATGTGCTAGCCGTAGTCGGTGCAAAACTTGAGAACGAACCTGTCTGGGTGCTGACCGGGCGATTGCGGGCCGATCGCCGAACCAAGATCCTGGCCGAGAGCGGTAGGACTCAGTGGCCCATGCTCTATCCGACGCGAGTCCACATTGCGATCCGTTCGAAACCAGACCCCGCCTCCGGTTTTGGCGAACTGATTCCCGTTCGTTTTGAGTTCTGGAGTGACCCGGTCGCCATCGACCGAGCCAACGTCTCAAGCCGAGAATGAAGCGGGAGGCCGGCTGATCACGTTGATCGAACTGTACTCGATCCAACCGATCATGCCGCCGAAGCCCGAACGGTTTCGATTCGAGAATCAAGACGCGGAAGTCAATTTCGTCAACGAAACGGATCGCTACATCGAATTGTACGGGGTCCATCTGACCGAGCGTGAACTGCGACAGCTACGCAGGTAGCCCGGCAGGACGGTGGACGGCAGGACGGTGGACGCGGCAGATCCCCGCTTGCATGCTGGGGATTCGGCGACGGCTGGCCTGCGTACCAGATCATGCGGCTCAGTAAAACCGCTTAGAATGATCGCTGGCGCCGATCGGCCGCATCGGTTCTACGATTCACGTCCTCTTCGTTCTCACGAAAGCTCGAACTTGTCGTCCTCTTCCAGCACCGATCCCAGTACGCCGTCGCGTTTCCATGTCTGGGCCCAGTTAGTCCGACTTCCCAATGTGTTCACCGTCATCGCGGATGTCAGTGCCGCGTTTCTGTTGGTCGCCGGCGGACCGCAGCCGCTCGCACGATGGATCTGCGTCGTTGCCGGCGCCATCATGCTGTATTGGGCTGGCATGATTCTCAACGACGTGTTCGACGTCGAGGAGGATCGACAGCACCGATCGAAACGCCCGCTCGGCAGCCGGCTCGATCCCACTAGCGCAAGCCAAAGCGGCCGGCTGGTCGCTGCTGGTCATCGGCACGGTGGTTGCGGCGATCAGCGGTTTTCTGCCGAGCGACGGGGCGGAATCGACCTGGTTGCCAGCGGCGATTGCCGTGGCCTTGGCAGTGATGATTGTCGCTTACGACGGCCCGCTGAAATCGACGCACGCGGCGCCCGCCGCGATGGGCGTGTGTCGAATGCTCAGTTTTCTGCTCGGAGCCGCCCCGGCCCTGGCACTTGCCGCCGACGGCTCGCTGATTCCGAAGTATCTTCTCGGCACTGCCTTTGGTTTTGGTGTCTACATCATGGGCGTGACCACGATGGCGCGACACGAAGCGACCGGCGGCACGACGCACAGCCTTCGCATTGGAATCATCATCACCACGCTGGGGGCAGCGTGCCTGGCTTTCGCTCCGATGCTTGCCGCAGGTCCGATGGGCTGGCATGTTTCGGCCCGCTCGATCTTTCCGGTGATGATTGGCATGATTGCGTTTCCGGTGATCATGCGGGCGATTCGAGCCACTCACGCCCCGACTCCGGCGAACATTCAAACCACGATTCGGGTCGGCGTCCTGACGATCATTCCGCTGGCCGCCTGTTTCGCCATGTTGGGTGCGGGACCGGTGTGGGGCGTCGCCATTGTCGCCTTATTTGTGCCGTCGATCGTTCTCGCGATCCGCTTCCGAGTCACTTGATCGCAACCACGGTGTCAGTACTCCATGATTGTCGGATACCATGCTGCCGGATTGCTCTACCACGACCCTGTGTTTGCGGTGCGTGAACTTGCGGACATCGGTTACGCTTCGGTGGCGATTCGCCCTCACGGAGCTTCCCTGAATCCTGACTCCGCCAACTTTGGTCAGCAGGTGTTGCGGCTGGGTGACGCGATTGCCAAAGCCGCCGTGCGCTGCGTGTTGGACCTGGACAGCCCGTTCCTTCCGGATCCAAGGCGTGCTCGCGGTCCATCACTGGTATCGGTCGACGCGTCACATGCCGACGCAGCACGACAGTGGATTAGCACGTGGATCGACGTCAGCATCGAACTGGGGGCCGAGTTGATCACGTTTTCGTCGGGATCTTGGGGGGAAGCGGGAGAGACGCACGACGAAAAGATGCTGGAACGACTCTCGTCCCAGCTGCGAGCGCTCTGCGACAAGGCCTCCCGGCAAGGCGTCCGCCTGGCCCTCCATCCCCGCTGCGGTGACGCGGTGGCAACCGTGGCCCAATTCGAACGACTCGGCCAGTGGTTGGAGGACGATGCGAATTTGCTGTTGGCGGCGGACATCGGCGAAATGTTGGCCGGCGGCGAACTCCCGCTTGCCGATCGATTGGCCCGCAACTTCAACGAATTGGCTTGTGTCTATCTTTGCGATCGGCGTGCGGGAGTCGAGTGGCGATCAACGCATCGGCCACGGGGATGTGGCTTTGGGCCGAATTCTCCAGTCGCTCGGCAGCCGCTCCTTCCAGGGACATGCGATTGCGCGCGTGGAAGGGCACTGCGAATTGGGGTTCACTCCAGCCCGAGAAGCGATTCAAATCTTCAGTGGCCACTGATTCCACGTCGGGGCCCTGAAGTCGTGAAACGCGATGGATCCCCGTGAAACTAGAAAAACCGGTCGTCAAGAGGTGAAATCGCTGGACCATGCCAGCTGGACACTCCTATCATTCGGTTGTGTGGGGGACGCGGAGGAGTGCGTCGGAAAGCACGATTCAAAACGTTCCACGTCCGAGTGAAGGTACGTCCGGAGAACAGACATTTTCGCTCTGCGGGGGAACGTTTGGATATGTCAGATTTGGTCGAGACTCCATATGTACGAATTGGGGTCGCCGTGTTGGTTCTATGCGTCTTGATTGCCGCGGGTTTTTATCTCGTGTCAATCTTTCGCGACTACGCGGCTGACGACCAGGACGACACCTCCGACGTGCTTGCAAACTTGGAAGAAATGCATCGCAAAGGTGACATCAGCGACCAGGAATTCCGAACTATACAAGCGAGAACCCATCGGCCTCCCGCCGGACCCAGTTCCATCGGTGACTCGACCTCCCAGGACGGCTCATCACCCAATCCAAAAATCTAGCCTCTCGTCAACGCTTCACCTTCCCGACGGAAGGACGATTCCGTTCGTTGGAATCGCCCCGACGTCCCTCGAAGTGTCGAGCCGAGGGTTCGGGCTTGGCTTGGGAGGGAACAGGACTCTGGCGTGGGGGACTGAAGGACAACCCATCCCATTGTTTGCCCTCCCAAATCCATCGGGCATGCAGTTGGATCATATAGATCGTTTTTGAACCCAACCACGATTGGCTCGAGCTTTCGAGGATACGGATGACCCATCCCAGGACGTGTTTCCCCTACGGGGAGCAAATTCTGGGAAAGCATTCGAGCCGTGGCCCGAAACCGTTTGACGCGCGAATGGAGCGTACCGGATCGGTCTATAATGGACGCAGGAGCGAAAGCTCAAGAAACGACTGCAGCCATTGAGATCGTTCGGCGACGAACCGTTCGCACAATCAGGAGTCGTGTATGCCCTCGAAGGATAACCCAAGCTCGCGCCGCGGAACATCGTCCAGCAAGAAGAACGCATTCTGTTCTTTTTGCCGGAAGAGTTACCGTGACGTGGGACCTCTCGTTGAAGGTCCCGGTGACGTCTACATCTGTGGCGAATGCATCGAGCTGTGCCAATCAATTCTCGACCAGGAGCAGCGTCGGCGCGGTCCGAGCAAATCGCTGTTCAGCGAGATTCCGGCACCTCGGAAGATCGTCGAACACCTGGATCAGTATGTGATTGGTCAAACCGCGGCAAAGCGTGTACTCGCCGTTGCCGTGCACAATCACTACAAACGCTTGACCAGCGAATGGGAAGGCGGATCGGATGTTGAGATCGAAAAGAGCAACATCTTGCTGGCCGGTCCGACCGGCAGCGGAAAAACGCTCTTAGCTCGATCGCTCGCTCGTATGCTCAACGTGCCGTTCGCCATCGGCGACGCGACCACGCTGACCGAAGCCGGCTACGTTGGCGAGGACGTTGAGAATCTTCTCTTGAAATTGCTGCATGCTGCTGACTTCGATGTCGAGCAGGCTCAGCGCGGAATCTTGTACATCGATGAAGTCGACAAGATTGGCAAGACCAGTGCCAACGTGTCGATCACACGCGATGTCTCAGGTGAAGGCGTTCAGCAAAGTCTCTTGAAGATGCTCGAAGGTACCGTCGCCAATGTGCCACCGCAGGGTGGCCGCAAGCATCCCGAACAACAGTACATCCAGATGGACACGAGTAACATCCTGTTCATTGTCGGCGGTACCTTTGTCGGGATCGAAGAGATCATTCGCAAGCGACTTGGTCACAAGACGCTCGGCTTTGGCGGCGACACCATGCGGAACGAGCAAACCGACTCGGAATTGCTGGCCCAGGTGCAAACCGAAGACATCCTGCAGTTCGGATTGATTCCGGAACTGGTCGGACGTCTGCCCGTGGTCAGCTACCTCCAGCCGCTTGACGAAGAAGGCTTGGTGCGTGTGATGAAGGAGCCCAAGAATGCTCTGACAAAACAGTACCAGGCGCTGTTCCAAATGGAGAATTGCGATCTGCAGTTCACCGATGGTGCCTTGCACTTCATCGCCAAGAAAGCACTCGCCAAAGGCGTCGGGGCTCGCGGACTTCGCGGAATCCTCGAGGAAGTGATGCTCGACATCATGTATGACTTGCCCGATCAAGAAGACGGCACGGTCTACACGATTGACGAGAATGTCGTAGCCGGCTCGCGAAGCCTGTTCACGATGCCCACCACCAAGAGCGCTTGATCGCCAATGCACGTACGTCGGGCTTTCTAGCCTGACATGCGGAAAGTACAGGTCAGCCTGGAAAGGCGAACGCACGAGACGCCGGTGTCCTTTTGGGGACGCCGGCGTTTTGCCTTTACGGCTGGAAAAGGGGTCAGGTACATGACCTATTCCAAATCGAGTGGAGGCGGGTCATCCGGCTTCTTGTAGAACTTGGTAATGTCCAACGACGCTCGTCGCTCCTCTTCCATCAGCTTCACGCGTGACTCCAGCCGCTCCACACGCCGCATCAACTGTGGAATGGCGTCTTTGTTCTCCTCTCTTCGTTTCGGCCGGGGCACAGCTGGGTAACCAAGATGGCGCTGCAGGGCGCCGAAGAGAAACAGCGGTTCCTTGCGTGCGGTTTCCCATGGCGATCCTCCCTTCCTTGCGACCGAACAAGAACGGGCCTTTGCCCTCGAGCGACTGCCCCGCTTCTTTGAGCCGCTCGGCGTATTCCTCGCTCGCCAGAAAAATCAGGTCCGCGATGTCCACCAGCCCGACCTGCGCCCGCAGCAACAGGATCCACTTCGCCCAGTCTTTGGAATAGTACGGATCGCTGCTGATCGCGGTGAGTCCTCGATCGTAGTGCAGGCGATTTCGGCAGAGCACTTCGAACTGAAAGGTGAACAATCCCGCCGGTGTGCAGTTCTCGATGCGGTACTTGGCTTCGGCCTCGAGCACCTGCAAGGCGGTTTCCATGGTGAAACGGCCTGTTTCCCCTTCGGCCTGATTGATCAGAAAGGCCTGAAAGGGGGTGAAATAGTGGGACATCTTGCTCATCGCGGAAGACATCTGTCCCGAATGCTTCAATTCCGTCAGCAGGTAATCCACCGCGATCGGCAACTTGGTCGTCGCGAGCAACTCAAAGCGGATCTGCTCGAGCAATTCCTGCATCGGCAGTTCCAATGCCGATCGCTCGCGCAAGAGCTGAAACAAGTAGGCCTGCTCGACGTACTCGGCACGATCCAGAGGTAGCGGTGCAGTTTCCATGGCTCGGATCGATGGGAAGCGAGGGAGAGAGCGGGCTGTCCGCTTCGTACCGTGGGTCAGTCTCTCCGAGCCTGACATCGCAGATCACTGCGTGGTCACTGTGAGTCTCGGCGGTCGTATGTGAGTCTCGGAGAGACTCGCCTACGGTATTACCCCTTGTACCGGGCGAACACGACGCAGGCGTTGTGACCACCGAAGCCGAAACTATTGCTCATCGCGTAGTTGACCTCGCTGCTGACCGATTGGTTGGGCGTGTAATCCAAGTCGCATTCGGGGTCGGGCGTCTGGTAATTGATCGTCGGGAGGAATCGTTTGCGTGTGAATCGCCTTGCTCAGGATCACAGCCTCGATCCCGCCACTGGCCCCGAGTGAATGACCCGAGTGCACCCTTGGTGCTGCTGATCTTGGTCTTGTAGGCATGATCGCAAAAGACGTTTTTGATCGCCTTCGTTTCAGCCTTGTCGCCCAACGGTGTGCTGGTGCCGTGCGCGTTGATGTAATCGATGGCGTCGGGTGCAATCCCGGCATCATCGATCGCCGCTCGCATGGCGGCAGCCGCCCCATTTGCCGTCGGGATCGGGCGCCGTGATGTGCCCGGCGTCACTCGTTGTCCCATAGCCCACGACCTCGGCGTAGATTTTGGCGCCGCGTGACTTGGCATGCTCGAGCTCTTCGAAGACCAACAAACCTGCCCCTTCACCCAACACAAAACCGTCTCGGTTGGCATCGAACGGACGACTTGCTGTGGCCGGATCGTCATTGCGAGTGGAGAGAGCTTTCATGTTCTGAAAGGCCGCCAAACCCATCCGCGTGATCGCAGCTTCGGTACCACCGGTGATCACCAAATCGGTTTCCCCCAGTCGCACGCTGCGAAAGGCATCTCCCATCGCGTTGGTAGCGCTGGCACAGGCGGTCGCCACCGCGTAGTTGGGTCCGCGAAGGCCATACACGATCGAGATATTGCCGCCCGCCGCATTGACCATCATCTTCGGGAACGGTGAAGGGGCTGACCCGGTCAGGTCCCTTGGCAAGCATCTTTTCAATCTGAACTTCGATCTCGCCGAGTCCGCCGATGCCCGACCCGAGAATCACACCACACTTGGTCCGATCCAATCGATCGAAGTCCAATCCGGCGTCCTGGATTGCATTGGCACGCGGCGTAGACCGCAAACTGGGTGAACCGATCCAGCCGCTTTGCCTCGCGCGCATCCACGAACTTTTCCACGTCAAAGTCGGGAATCTCGCCGCCGAAATGCACCTTGTAAGTCGGCGGTGTCCATCGTCGTCAGCGTGCGGATCCCGCTCTCGCCGGCGCAAAGACGACTCCAAAAGGTTTCGACGTCATTGCCAAGCGGGGTAACGACTCCAATGCCCGTGACCACGATGCGTCGCAGTGATTCTTCTTGCATCACGAAGCCTTCGGCGAGTCCCTATGGTGATGTTGGTGAGCGCCGCCATCGGTTGCGGCGTGGGGTCAAACAAAAACAAATGCCGCCACAAAACTTCGAGTTGCATCCACGAACTCGAATTCTGGGCGGCAGATTCGAAAGAAACCAGTCTCGATCGCAGGAACCGAGTCGAAATTAGGCGTCTTCGCCTTTTGCATTCTCAATGAAGTCAACAGCCTCACCTACCTTCTGAATCTTCTCCGCAGACTCATCAGGAATGCTGATGTCGAACTCTTCTTCCAGTTCCATCACCAACTCGACGGTGTCGAGCGAGTCGGCACCCAAATCGTTAACAAACGAGGTTTCGCGAGTGATCTTGTCCTTATCAACACCGAGTTGTTCGGAGACGATTTCGATCACGCGTTCTTCGACAGTAGCCATGTGCAGTCTCTAGGTTATTTCAGCAACAGGTGGTTGGGATTGTGGGGGAGGTCATCTGCACCGCAGAACCAACTCAAGGCAACAGCGGCATCGATCGCTTTGGCCGAAAAGATAGGTCAAAGAAGCAAAACACGTCAATACGCCGATGCGCAGGTTTGCGACTTCGTTTCCTTTCCTTCTGCCAGGGCCACCGCTCGGTCAGCCGACGATTCCGCCGTCGACGACGAGGGTCTGGCCGGAGATGTAGCCGGCATCCTTGGAGGCCAGGAAAAGGACGGCCGCCGCGACGTCCTCCGGCTCACCAAGTCGCTTGGCCGGAATCCGCTTTTTCGCTTCCTCCAGCACCACATCGCCCATTTCTGCCGTCATTTCGCTGGCAATGAAGCCGGGAGCCACCGCGTTGACCGTCACGCCCCGATTGACCAACTCCTTGCTGAGCGTTCGAGTCAACCCAATCATCCCCGCTTTGCTCGCCGAGTAATTCGCCTGCCCCGGATTGCCGATCAGGCCCGAAATGCTGGCCATGTTGATAATCCGCCCGTACTTGGCCTTTCGCATGATTCCTGCGGCGCTGCGGCAGCAGACGAAACAGCTGGTCAGATTGGTGGCGATCACGTCATCCCACTCCTCGTCCGACATCCCCCGCATCAGCTTGTCGCGAGTAATCCCCGCATTGTTGACCAGGATGTCCAAACGCCCATGTTGGGCCGCCGCTGCCTCGATGGCCCCCTTGGCGGCCGCTCGGTCGGTCACATCGCAGGCGACCGCCTCGGCCGAGCCTCCGGCCGCTTCGATCTCGCTGACCGTTGCCGCCAACTTTTCCGCGTTTCGAGCCAGGCAAACCACTTTGGCTCCGTTTGCCCCCAGCGCCAACGCAACGGCCTTGCCGAGCCCCTGCGATGCACCGGTGACGACGGCAACCTGCCCACTCAAATCAGCAGTGATCGAAAGTTTCATGGCTTCTCGTTCTTATTCGTTAGGTTCATTGATCATGGTTCCGTCGCCAAACCCGTCGCAGCGGAGCTTTCGATCGATCCGTTTGAGCGTGCCACGCAGCACACGACCGGTTCCAACCTCCTCAAATCCATCGATGCCATCGGCCACCATCCGGCGAATCGAGTCTTCCCATCGCACCGAGCCAACCACTTGGCGACTCGAGCAACTGGCGAATCTCCTCGGCCGACTGGTGCGGCGAGGCGTCGACGTTGCTGTAGACCGGAATCGCCGTGTCGGTCATCGGCATCTCGTCCAGGGCCGCGACGAGTGACTCGACAGCCGGCTGCATCAGCGAGGTGTGAAAGGCTCCGGCAACGCTGAGCGGAATCACCTTCATCGCTCCCGCTTCGATCGCGGCAGGCATCAACCGCTCCAAGGCCGAACGATGCCCCGAGACCGCGATGTTACCGGGACAGAGCAGATTGGCCGGCTGCAGGACCTCTCCTTCGTGACGGCACTGATCGCAGAGCTGCGAGACCACCGACAAATCAAGCCCAAGCACGCTGGCCATCCCGCTATCGACCGCGTCCGCCGCCGCCTGCATCGCCTGACCTCGACGCTGAACCAGCCGCAGCGCATCGGGGAACTGCAAGCCGCCCGCAAAACAGACCGCGGTGTACTCGCCGAGACTCAGACCGGCCGCAGCCTTGATCGCAGCGATTCGCTCGGGCTGGACCTCCCGGAGCACCTCGGCCGCCGCGATGCCGACGACGAACAGTGCCGGCTGGCTGAACTCGGTCGCATGAAGCCGCTCTTCAGGCCCCTCGAAGCAGAGCTCCGCAAGATCGTAGCCCAGAATCTCCGACGCCTGATCGAAATACCGCCTGGCCGTCGGATAGGTCTCGCACAACCAGCGACCCATGCCGACTGTCTGCGCACCCTGTCCGGGGAAAAGAATACTGACTGAATTCATCGTCGAAGAATGCGCTGGATGGTGTCAGACACCGGATCGTGACGTACCACTAGTCCTCTTCGTGCTCGACGACGGTTCGCCCCTGATAGTAGCCACATTTGGGGCAAATCGTATGCGTCGGCACAGCCGTGCTGCACTGCGGACAATAACTGATCTGACGCTTCTTGACGTGATCGTGTGCGCGTCGACTGCCAGTTCGGGCGTTGGAGTGTTTTCGTTTTGGGACAGCCATCGCTGTGACATCCGGATTGATTCGAGAGTTTGCAACTGAGCCGCGTATCGTAGGAGAAGGACGCCGTTTTCGTCAACGCACGCAAGCTCGGTTTCTCGAAAAAGGTGCTTTGCGGCGATTCCCTTTTGCCACAAAGTGGCGTCAAAAGAATTGCCGTGGGGGTCAACCCGCGGGGTGCGGGTCCTCCCACACAGGCGTCCACCACGTCGATTCTTCGGCTGCGCCGACGAATCGACGTGTTGGACGGGGATGCAAGGGGTTTCGAACCGGGTGCTGACGCAGCCGGCAATTCTTGTGTCGGCACTTCGTGCCTGTTCAGCTTCCATGCTGCACCTCGAAAAGATCCGCGACGGCGATGCCCGCAGGGCGGGCGCTGACACGCAGATCAAACCTTCCGCCGACCGTCCAGGAGCGGTTTTCTCAGGATTCACCGGGCTTGGTGGCCACTGCCAGCCCTAAATTGGCCCTGCTCTTGCTGATGAAGGCGATTTGGACGTCCGCCAGTCCAACCTCACGAAACTCGGCTTCGACTTGCTCCAACGTGCGGACCGCCCCCTCTCGCGTTTCCAACTGCAGGTTGAGTGCTTCGACGCATTCCGACAGATTGGCCTTGGCGGGGCTTCGAAACAGGTCGATCACGGCGATCCGCCCGCCCGGTTTGGCGGCATCGACCGCCTGGCGTAGAAGCGTCGAGGCAAACTGCGGGCTGAGACAGTTGAATCGCTGGGGGATGATCACCCAGTCGAACGAATCGGCAGGAAGCTCGACCTCGAGCGGATCGGCCTCGACCGCGCTGAATCGCTCCCCAAGCCCGATCGAGTTGGCCGTGGTCTCCGCCGCATCCAGGGCGGCCCGATTGTCGACCGCCGTGATCGTGGCGTCGGGATCGCGATAGGCCATCGCACAGCTCCAGACTGCCGAGCCGCACCCCAAGTCCAGAATGCTGGGGCCGGCCACCTCGCCCTCGCCACCGATGTTCATGATCTCCGCCGCCTCCATCGCGGCAGGCGTGTGAATCCACTGGGTCGCCGCGAGGTGGTCGAAGTGCTGCTGGTCCACGTGCTCTTGGCGCTTGCGTGCGACCTCGAACCAGATCGGCCAATCGCTGCCAGCGTGCATCACCCAAATCATCGTCGTACTGGCAGAGCAGGTGGGCAGCTCGAGAAAGCAGGTAGTCCTCGCCGAATTGATCCACGATCCCGATCGCGACCAGGGCATCGAGGAGTGCTTTGGCGCCACTCACTCGCAAGGCAAGCGAATCGCATAGCTGCTCGAGCGTGCGATGCCCCTCACGAAGCTCCCCGAGAATCCCCAGCGACCTTGCCGTGCGGATCAAATGGGACGCCGCATTGATCTGCATCAGCTGATGATATTGCTCGAGCGTCCGATCTTGAGCCGACATCCCGGTCTCCTGCTGTTCCTGAGGGATTCCGTTAAGAGTGATCCAGCGCGCGAAGCGCATCGATGACTGCCTTGCAGCGTCTCATCGTTTGCTCAAAGCCTTCGAACGTCAGGGATTGATAGCCGTCGCTCATGGCCGAGCTTGGATCGGGATGAACTTCGATGATCAATCCATCCGCACCGGCTGCACACGCCGCGACCGCCATGTCGGGCACCATGTAGGTATGTCCCGTTCCATGGCTCGGGTCCACAATGACTGGCAAGTGCGTTTTGCGGTGAAGGTAGGTGATGCTGGCCAGCGGCAGTGTGAAACGCGTGTGACCCTCAAACGTTCGGATCCCCCGCTCGCAGAGCATGACCTGGTCGTTCCCCTCGTTGAGAATGTACTCGGCCGCCAACAGAAACTCGTCCATGGTCGCCGAGGGCCCCCGTTTCAAGAGGACCGGCTTGCCCACCGACCCGACCGCTTCGAGCAAACGGTAGTTCTGCATGTTTCGCGCACCGATTTGAAGCACGTCGGCGTACTTTGCGACCAAGTCGACGTCGCTCGTGCCCATCACCTCAGTAAAGATTGCCAGGTTCGTTTCATCACGGGCCGCCGCCAACATCTTCAGCCCGTCTTCTTTCAATCCTTGGAAGCTGTAGGGACTGGTGCGAGGCTTGAAGGCACCCCCACGCAATCCGGTCGCTCCCGCCGCCTTGACGGCCCGAGCGGATTCCAAGATCTGTGCTTCACTTTCGACGCTGCAAGGCCCGGCGACGAACCCGACCTCGCCGGCTCCGGCGGCAAAGTCCAGAACGCGGACCTGGCTCGGCTCGGCCCGAACCTCACGACTGGCCATCTTGTAGGGCGCCACGATGGGCAGCACCGCGGAGACCCCTTCGCCACTCTCCAGCGACTCTTTGAAGTGCTCGCGTTTGTCACCGATCGCCGCGACCACCGTCCGCTCGGTTCCCACGATGACATTGGCCTTGAGGCCCAGACTTTCGACTCGCTTGACCGTCGCCTCGACCTGCTCGTCGGTCGCGCCCGGCTCCATCACTACAATCATGTTCTCACCAAATCAGTTTGGTTCACGGTTGAAGCTTCGATTCTCATCCGCCGAAGCAGTTTCTCCAACCCGGCGTACGTTCGCCTTTCCAGGCTGACACTCGTCCCCAGCAAGTCAGGCTGGAAAGCCCGGCGTGCTAGCCGCGGAACCCGCTGAGCCAGGCGGTCACGAACTCGTTGGGCGTTCCTCGGAAGGATTCCTGGAACGCCTCGTCGAACGACTTGCCCTCTTCCAGGTTTCGGACCAGGGCATCAAACGATCGGCGATAACTCCGGTCAAGCATCGTTGCCACGATCGCTGCTCCGATTCGATCGGTCTGCTCCGGGGAAAGTTTTCCGTCGAGGAACTGCTTGGCGTTCTCCATCGATGCCAGCGCCGCAAAGATGTCGGACTCCTGCTTGCGTCGTGCATCACGATCGCGCGAGCTTGTCAAACGAAAGGCCGTTGCCGCCCCGGCTCCTTCGGCAAGCCAACGCGGCACGTCGCGGCCCCGCGTGGCCACGGCAAGACTTACCAGCGGCGCCGTCAATCGTGACTCGATCACCTCTTCCTCCTCGTCGTCGCTGCAGACAAGCGAAACATAGGCGTCGATTCCATCAAAGCTCCAGTGGCTGCTCCAGTCGGTCGGAATCGATCGACTCTCCACCATCTTGGCGAACTCGCTGTAGTCGTATCGTTTGGGAAACACAAAGATCGTTGCCCTGCCGTGGTAGAAGCCTTCACCGCTGTTTCCTTTGATCACGGCTGCGGACCGTTTTCATCTGACCTTCGGCCAGGCGAGCCACCATTTCCAAGGTGTTGGACGAAACCGGTCCCGTCACCAGGAAGTGTTCTGATTGATGCGAAGCGACGTTCGCCGACGAGGCGGTCACGAGCTTCATGTTGGCCGCTGCCAACTCGCCGCGGCGCTCGCTCAACTGCTGCGGCGTGGCCGATGCAGCCCAGGCTAACTGGCTCATCACACGAAGCGGCTGCGTTTCACTGGCGCCATCCAGCGTGGCACCTTCATCGATCCAGGTCGTGATCAGTTGAATCGACTGCTCGGACAACGCGGGACGCCCTCCGGCCGGCATGCGATCTCCCATCAGCCCACGAAGCTTTTGGACCAGCAGACTCTCGGATCCTTTTCCAGGCGTCACGATCGCGCCGCTGTCGCCTCCTCGTGCCAACTGAGCAAACGTATCCATCCGCAATCCGCCTCGCGTTTGCACTGCATCGATGTGGCAACCGCTGCAATTCTCGACGAGCAAGGGAGCCACGTCGGCAGCGAAACTAACGGTCTCCGAGCCAGTGGCCCGACGGATTTCGACGTTCATGTTCACGGGCGCCGGAGCGGTTCCGCCGGCAATCGGCGATTCCGGATCGGCTCCATCGAACTTGGCACCGGCCAGGATCCAAGCTTTGAGCGTCTGCAACTCCTGCGGTGTCAGCTTGCCCCCGCCGCGAGGCATGTCCCCCGTTTCGATCGTTTCGATCAATCGGCTGCCCACCGTATCGCCGGCGAAGATCACCACCCCTTCCGGCGGCCCCTTCATCAATGCGCTGTAGCTCGCGGCGCTGAAGCCTCCCTTGCTGTCGCTGACGTGACATCGCCCACAACGACTCGACCAGGATCGGAGCCACGGCACCGGTGAAGCTGATCATCGATTGCTCCGAAGGCGGTGTCGGGTTCGGGCTTGGGATCCGACGGCGTGCCGCGTGTGGGCCGGCGCGGTGTTGGGCGGGGGACAGGGGATGGCCGGGGGACAGGGGAAGCCGGCGCCGATCGATTGACGGTCGCCGCAGCGTTCATAGGCTGCGGAGGATTTGGTCGCTGAAATGGCGGCAGCGAAATCCCCTCGAACTCGAGCAGCGTGTGCGCCTTCTCGATCCGCTGAATCGCTGGCAACAAGCGGTCGTACAACTCGGGCGAGCCAGCTGCCGGTCGCCGCCTCGAGTTGCTTGATCGCCTCGGCGACGTGTTTGCCAGCCGCCTGGTAATCCCCGCTGGCATAACTGGTCCCCGCCTTCATGCACGGTCGCATTGATCGCCTCGACCATGCGGCTCTCCTGGACCGATAGCTCGGCCGCCAACACAAAGTGGGGCAGCAGGATGCCGCAAACGATGACAAGCCAACGCATGTGAAATCCAAATCTCGATCAGTCGGAACCGCTAGCCCATGCCTTGAACTGGAGGCAGCGGTTGGATGGTCCCTCGCTCCGCACCCGAAGCGATCGGCGAAAAGGGGTCAGACACCAAAAATGCGAAGCACCCTTCGGGCCGTTCCGGTTTTTGGTGTCTGACCCCTTTTCGCCATCCGCACCGGAAGAGAACGCCCCGAATCCAGTATAAGTACCCAGATCCCGCACTCGAACACCTCTCAGCGGGACAGCCGCGGCAAGCAAACAGACCTGGGTTCGATCAATCCGAATATTCATGCGGGCCCCCGCCAGCTGCTCGTTGCGGGACTGGCCGGAATGAGAGTGGCTAGAATCAGGGCGGCCGGAACCAGGGCAGCTGGAATCAGCGACTTCTGGCAGCGGCTGCAGTCGATCGATTCTGCTCCGCGTCATTCTGCCAAGCACTGCTCAATACTCGTTGCCGACCGCGTCGGAATCGACCGCGGCGACCGTCGCTCCGGATACCGAGCTCTGGACGGCCTGGCGAACCTGTCGCTCGGCGATCTCCTTGTTCAGCCTGGCGATGGCTTCGGCAACCGGCATCGATCCGAGATCGCCATCGATGCGGTCACGCAGCGCCAACTGCCCGGCCTCGGCCTCCTTGGGGCCGACCACCGCCATGTAGTTGACCAGATCGAGCTGGGCGTTGCGGATCTTTGCCTGGACCTTGCCGCCACTGCTGTCGACGGTCACCTTCAACCCAGCGGCATCCAATTCCCTGGCAACCTGCACCGCATAATCGAGGGACTTGTCGCTCAGCGGCAGCACGCGAACCTGCTCGGGCGAGAGCCAAAGCGGAAACGCGCCGGCAAAGTGCTCGATCAACATCCCCGTGAACCGTTCCAGCGATCCAAACGGTGCGCGATGAATCATCACCGGTCGATGGGCCGCGTTGTCGCTGCCGTTGTATTCCAGCTTGAACCGTTCCGGCAAGTTGTAGTCCAGTTGCACGGTGCCCAATTGCCAAGATCGTCCGATGCAATCGCGCACCATGAAGTCGGCCTTGGGTCCATAGAACGCAGCCTCACCCGCTTCCTCATTGAACTCGAGCCCCGAATGCTCGAGCACGCTTCGCAGCGCGCTCTCGGCGTGGTTCCAGTTCTCTTCGCTGCCGACGTACTTGTCGCTATCTGGATCGCGCAGTGACAACTGGACTCGGTAATCGTCCAAGCCAACCGAGCGCAGCACAAACTTGGTCAGCTCAATCGTAGCGCGAAACTCCTCCTCGACCTGATCCGCCGTGCAGAAAATGTGCGCGTCGTCTTGGGTCAATCCGCGCACCCGAAGCATGCCGTTGAGCTCACCAGTTTGCTCGTGGCGATAGACGGTGCCGAATTCAAAGAGCCGCAGCGGCAACTGGCGATAAGAACGGGGCTGGGCCTTGAAGATGTGACAGTGATGCGGGCAGTTCATCGGCTTGAGCAGGTATCGCTCATGCAACTTCTGCCACTCATGGAGCACCGCCCGACGCGAGTCCACCGACGAGGACAGCTTGTACTTGGGCAGCTCCACACCGAAGACCTTCGCCGCTTCGATCAGTTTTTCCTCTCCCTCGGCGTCGATCGTTCCCTCTTCGAGTCGACGACTCCATGCATCGAGCAATCCACCAACCTCACTGCCGAACAATGGCGCGAACTGACTGTCGCGGTAATAGGGAAAATGGCCGCTGGTCTCGTACATCTCGACCCGCCCGATGTGCGGGCTGTAGACCGGGTCGTATCCGCGCGAGAGCAACTCCTTCCGCAGGAAGTCCTCCAACGCCACCCGCACCCGCGCCCCCTTGGGCAACCACAAACAAAGCCCCTGTCCGACCTCGGGATGAATGGAGAACAGACCATGCTGCTTCCCCAACACGCGGTGATCCCGACGCTTGGCTTCCTCGATCTGTTCCAGATAGGCCGCGAGTTCCTTCTTGTCAAAGAACGCGGTGCCGTAGAGCCGTTGTAACTGCCGGCCCGACGTGTCGCCCTTCCAGTGTGATCCGGCAACGCTCATCAGCTTGATCGCCTTGATCTTGCCCGCGTCGGGAATGTGGGGGCCGCGACACAGGTCGACGAACTCCCCTTGCCGATAAAAGCTGACCGTCGCCTGATCGGCCAATCCCGTTTCGATGTGCTCCACCTTGAGATCCTGGTCGAGATCCGCACAAAGCTTGCGGGCCTCCTCACGATCAAGCGCGAAACGCTCGAACGGTTCCTTGTCCTTGATGATCCGCTGCATCTCGGCTTCGATCTTGGGAAAATCCTCTTCGCTGATCTTCTCGGGGAGATCGAAGTCGTAGTAGAAGCCCCCCTCGGTCGTCGGCCCGAACGCAAGCGAAACGCCCTTGTAGAGACGCATCACCGCCCGCGCCATCACGTGGGCCGCAGAATGACGCAGCACCCCCAAAGCCTCCTGGTCACGACTCGTCAGCAGCCGCAGCGAAAGGGGCTGATCCCCGCTGCCCAGTTCACCCAGAGGACGATCGGCGTCGACGATCTGTCCGTCGACTTCCGCGGCGACCACCGCTCGAGCCAACCCGTCGCTGATCCCTAAGGCAACATCCATCGCCGTCTTGGCCGCCGATTGCTCGACGATCGTGCCGTCAGGAAGTTGGATCTGAACGTTTTCAGCCGACGCGGTACTCATGGTCAATCACATCCTCTTCGCGGTTGTTGGGACCTCGCATACCAGCGGCGAGCGTCCACCCGGGTGGCGGCACCCCTGCGAAACAACGGAGGGAGCGACAGAGCGTCGGGTTCACCAAAGGATGATGGGGGCAGCACAGGACCGTCAATCCCGAATGAAGATGCGGGGTCAAGGAGCGTCACCCGCGCTCCGCGAAAAGCCGACAAGCCAACAGGTGAGGCGACCTCGACCGCAACGATTGCGCTCCATCTGCGGAAATCTGTCAACAAATCACCTTGACTTTAAACAGCCGTTTTAAACAATCGTTTGAACAAGTGTTCCCTGGTCCAACCTCGATCAAGCGAGCCAGCATGGCGGAAACCACCAAAGCATCGAAGCGAAGCGGCCGGGCCACCCGATCGAGCGTCTCGGCCAAACCACTTTCCCGCTCGAAATCCTCCTCGTCGGCTCGTGGCGACAGCGAGATCGATACGCGGACTCGGCTGCTCGAAGCGGCCGGCCCGGTCTTTGCCGCCCACGGCTTTGACGGGGCGACGGTGCGCGAGATCTGCTCGGCGGCGCACGTCAACGTGGCCTCGGTTGGCTACTACTTTGGCGACAAACTCGGCCTGTACCGAGAGGTCATCCGGGGCGATTCGCGACAGCCGGGAGCGCCGCTTCCCGACGCCTAATCATGACACGGGTGATCCGAGGCGGACGCTGTACCGAATCGTTCGAACGCTGCTTTCGCGGATGCTCGCCTGTGACGAGTCCGGCTGGGAGACGCAATTGATGATGCGGGAAATGCATCGACCGACGCCGGTGTTCGAGAGCATGGTGCGGGAGTTCTTTCGACCTCAATTCGATCGGCTCGTGGAGACCATTCGCGAATTGACCGACACGAGCGTCCCCAAGCACCGGCTCGAGCAGTTGGCACTGAGCGTGGTTGGTCAATGTCTTTACTACCGAATTGGTGGGGGCATCGTCCAAGTTTTGATCCCGCCAAGCGAGTTACAAGAACACTTTGACATAGATTCCTTGAGTCGACACATCACGTCGGTGACGCTGGCGGCGACCCAAGGTGGCACGGCGATTCAGCAGTACGACGAACTCGATCAATGGCTGTCGGAACACTGAGCCCATCGAGCCGGCTGTCCCGTCACCCCTATTCCTCTCATCGCACCGAATCATGACCGAATCGACATTCGCAACCTCCCAGCCCCCGTCTTCTTCGGAGCTGAGCAGCCCCTTTTCGTCGCCGACTCGTGACTCTGCGCCAATTCCCAAGGTCATCTCGGAGGAACCCGCCGAGCGACAGAACGGACTGCTGTTCAACGTCGCAATTCCGCTTGTTGCTGCTGGCTGGGGCGGGGTTGATCTTTGCCTGGTTCGGCACCGTGGAAACGGCACAGCGACCGCCAGCCGACACGACTCGCGATGGTCGTCTCCGCGCTCTGACGCCCGTGCGTGTCTCCCGACTGCAAACGCTCGAATCGACGGGACAGCCACTTTACCTGGTTGTGGACGGATTGGTCGTCCCCTATCGCGAAGCCAAGGTTGCCGCCGAGGTCGCTGGTCGCATCGTCTACAAATCGGATGCCTGCGAGTCGGGTAGCTACGTGCAACGCGATCAATTGTTGATGCGGATCGACCCCACCGATCATGAACTGGAAGTCCAGCGTCTGACCCGTCTGCGCGAGCAGGAATACCAGGCAATTCAAGAACTCGATCAAGAGATGGTCAACGCCCAGCGATTGATCGAAGTCGCCAAGCAGGATGTTGCCCTGCAGCAACGAGATGTCCAGCGACAAACCTCCTTGCCCGAGGGGTTCGCCAGCCGCGCCGAAATCGATCAGTCCAACCGCTCGTTGCTCGCAGCGACTCAGCAGTTGGTCACAGTCGAGAATCAGCTTGAACTGCAACGCAAAAGGCGAGTTAGGCTGGAAGCTTCGGAACGACTTGCCGCCACTCAGTTGCAAGTGGCGGAGATCAATTTGAAGCGTACCGAGATCCGTGCTCCGATCGACGGGGTCATTGTCAGCGAAGACGCCGACATGAACACGTTCGTCTCCCGGGGAAGTGGTTTGTTGACCATCGAAGACACTTCCAAGGTGGAGGTTGCGACAAGCCTGCGGATGGATCAGCTGTACTGGATTCTCGATCAAAATGGCGAGAAGGCCGACGAATCGTCACGCAGCTACGATCTTCCGGAGACCCCGGCGATCATTGAGTATGAATTGACCGGGCGCGAGGGCGCGGTTTATCGATGGCACGGTCGATTGCTGAGCTATGACGGGATTGGGCTCGATCCGGCCACGCGAACGGTGCCGGTGCGGGTCGTCGTCGATGACCCGACCGCCTTCATTGATGCCGATGGGAATGCCAAGAAAACCAACGGCAGCACGCCTTTGGTGCGGGGCATGTTTGTCCGGGTCAAGATTGTTGATCACGCCACAAACGCCGTTGGTCGTGATTCCAGCGACCGCACTGCAACCGGGCAATCGGGTGTTTCAGTTCATCCCGGATGAATCGGTCCTCGACGCAGACTCGACCGGGCTGGAACAAGATGGTGTCCAGCCAACCGTTGCGGATGCCGAAACCGCACCGCTAATCGTGGAACTCGACAGCGACTTCGATCCTGAGGATTGGCAAGCCGGGCAGGTCGTGGTGCGTAAATCGGTGCATCCGGTCGACTCGCTCTCGGTGGAAGCGTTGACTCCATCACAGCCCGCCAGTCCGGGATTGGTCGCCAGCACGAAACGTTGGGTTTGCGAAGTACGCGACGCAGCCCTCAACAACGATTCCTTCGTGGTCGTCTCGCCGGTCGGCGCGATCGAAGAGGATAGCTTTCCCGTGCGTGCGGAGCGAAGCGGCTTGGAGGAACGAGCCAGTCAGGCTGCCGCCGCTCGCGAGCCCACTCCTTCTGCCAACATTGCCGCTCAAGGGGAGGACGCCTGATGCGACGAATCGTTACTTGGGCGATCACCAATGCACCGGGCATGAATGTCCTGGTGATCGCCTTGATGATCATCGGCGCCGCCTCCTTGTATCGGATGCGTCGAGAAGTCTTTCCGGCGTTTGAACTTGAGATCGTGATGATCAGCGTCCCCTATCCGGGCGCCACGCCGCAGGATTGCGAAGAGGCGATTTGCCAGAAGATCGAAGAGGCGATTCGTTCGACCGACGGAATCAAGAAAGTAACGGCGATCGCTCAGGAAGGATCCGGAGTTGTGTTGGCGGAATTGCGAAGCGATGTCCGCGACGTGCAGAAGGTCATGTCCGAAATCGATCGTGAGATCGATCGCATCCCCAGCTTTCCCGTACTGGCCGAAGACCCTCAGATTCAACAGATCACCTTTCGCGAAGCCGCCATTCGCATTGGCGTCGTCGGTCCGCCCGATCGAACCCCAGAAGGCGAACTGCGTTTGCGCGAAGTCACCGAGCGAGTCCGCGATGAGGTGCTCACGCTTTCCGCCGTTTCGTCCGCTTCGATCATGGGCACGCGGCCCTACCAGATCGATGTGGAGATCCCCGAAGCGACCTTGCGCAGCTACGGACTGTCGCTCGACCGAGTCGCTGCGATCATTCGCGACCGCAATATCGAGCTGCCCGGTGGACAACTCAAAGCGGACGGACAAGAGATCCTGCTGCGGGCCAAGAACAAAGGCCGCTACGGGGACGAGATCGGCAAATTGCCGTTGGTCACCCAAACCGGTGGCGTGGTGTTGACCGTCAATGACCTCGGTACGGTGCGCGACGGGTTCCAGGACATCACGTCGGCGGGCGAAATCAATGGTGAACCGGCGATGGTCGTGAATGTCGAACGGACCAAGCAAGAAGACCTGCTGGCAATGGTCGACGTGGTTCGCCACTACGCGGCCAACACCACGCTCCCCGAGGGTTATCGTTTTGTACTCTGGGGCGACAGCAGTCAAGAAGTTCGAGGTCGCTTGGACTTGCTGCTTCGCAACGGTCGCCAGGGGCTATTGCTGGTCTTTCTTGTGCTGGCTCTGTTTCTCGAAATTCGCCTCGCGTTCTGGGTCGCATTGGGCATTCCGATTTCGATTCTCGGCGCAGGCGCCGCGTTGGCGCTGGGTGGCCAAACGTTGAACATGCTCAGCCTGTTCTCGTTCCTGGTCGCTTTGGGAATCGTGGTCGACGATGCGATCGTGATCGGCGAGAACATCTACGCTCACATGCAGCTGGGCAAGTCGCGAGTGCAGGCCGCCATCGACGGCACGGTGGAAGTGGTTCCCAGCGTAGCGGCCTCGGTGACGACCACGATCATCGCCTTTGCTCCGATGTTCTTTGTCTCCGGCGTGATGGGCAAGTTCATGGCCGTGATTCCCTTTGCCGTGATTGCCATGCTCACGATTTCGCTGTGGGAAAGCGTGTTCGTGCTTCCTTGCCACCTTTCGCACTCGCATTCGGGATTCTTCCGTTTTCTGTCCGTCTTGATGTATCCGCTTCGTCCCTTCGGCATGATCCTGGCATGGGCCAGCGACCGAGCGGGGGAGTTGCTGCTGAATGTACGCGATCGCCTGTATCTGCCGGCGTTGCGGTTCTCGTTGCATCATCCGCGGATCCCCAAGGCGATCGCGCTGGCCTTGTTCATCGTGACCGCTGGCATGATCCGCGGCGGGATCGTGCCATCGATCCTATTCCCCAAGTCCGACAACAATAATCTCCAGGCGACCGTCGCGTTCCCTGACGGAACGACTGCGTTCGAAACCGACCGGGCGACGCGCAGGATTGAAGAAGCCCTTCGCAAAGTCAGCAAGGAAGTGGCCGAAGAACGTGCGGCCCTGGAAGGGGTCACCGTCGAGGAGATTTATCCTCGTACCGATCGCAGTATTGAGGGACCCGGTTCGGCTCACCTACCGCGACATCGGCACCGTCACGAACTTAGCAGAATCCGGCTGGCGGCGGTGGCTCTGGTAGTCATGTCGGACAGGTCTTCGCAGAACTCTACGACACCGAAGTCCGCGACATTCACAGTGACAAGCTACTGGCCCGCTGGAGAGCCGCGGTGGGGGACATCCCCGGTGCCGAACGGGTCACCTATGGTTCGGTCGGAGTGGGACCGGGCGGCAAACCAATCGAGTTCAAGCTGTTGGCCCCCAGCGAGCACGTTGACGAGTTGCTCGCCGCCACCGAGTCCATCAAGAAGCGACTCGGGGAGTTCGCGGGCGTCTACGACATCGCCGACGACAACACGCCGGGCAAGTGGGAATTCCAATTCCGGGTCAAGGACCGTGCCTTGGCGACAGGCGTCACCCCCACCGATCTCGGCGAAACCGTTCGCAACGCCTACTTCGGCGCTGAAGTGATGCGACTGCAGCGCGGCCGCCATGAAGTCAAGTTGATGGTCCGCTATCCCGAAGAAGAACGGGGCAGCCTGGTTGATTTTCGTGAAATCCGAGTACGAACCGCCGACGGTCAAGAACGCCCGATCACAGAGCTTGCTGAAATCAATCTCAATCGAGGTTTCTCTGAAATCAATCGTGTCGACCAAATGCGGTCGATCACGATTTCTGCGGACCTCGATGAGACGACCGCCAACGCCGACCTGATCGTCACGGAACTGCAGAACAACTTCGTGCCCAAGTTGAAAGAACAATTCCCTGCCATCGCTCTCCGTTGGGAAGGGCAGCGGGAACAAAGCAATGAATCCGTTGGCAGCCTGATGATCGGATTCGCCGTCGCCATCCTGGCGATGTATGTGCTGTTGGTGTTGCAGTTTCGCAGTTACATGCAACCGATCTTGATCCTGGCGATCGTGCCCTTCGGCATGATCGGGGCCGTCTGGGGTCACGCCGTGCTGGGGCTTCCGCTTACGCTGTTCAGCATGTTCGGACTGGTCGCCTTGTCTGGCGTCGTGATCAATGACTCGATCGTGTTGATCGACTTCATCAACTCGCGCGTGCGCGATGGAGTCCCGATCAAACAGGCTCTGATGGAATCGGGCGAACGACGATTTCGGCCCATCATTTTGACGAGTCTGACCACGATCGCCGGACTGATTCCGTTGATGACCGAGAGATCGTTCCAAGCACAACTCATGATTCCGATGGCCGCAAGCCTGGCCTTTGGTCTGATGCTGGCAACCTTCCTCGTGCTGCTACTGGTCCCCGTCTTCTACCTGCAGTACGTCAAAGTACTGGAATTTCTGGGGGTCTCGCTGATCGAGCAGGAAGAATAGCGATTTACCGTAGGCGAGTCTCTCCGAGACTCGCAATCAAACGCAAACAATCGCGATCACGCGTTGTTTGCTTGCGGGTATCCGTCTTACGCTGTCAGTCTCGGAGAGGCTGTGAGTTTTTCAGCATGGGCTGTAGTCCCAAGCGAATGTCTCAAAGAAAGTCGCAATTCGCTTCGCGGTACGTTGCTCAAGTTCGACGCTACGATCGGCGGAGCAATCGGCGGAGCGATCGGCGGAGCGATCGGCGACTATAATACTCACAGTCTCGGAGAGACTGAGCTACGGGTACGCTCCGAAACCTACTCGTCCATCAGTTCGTCGGTGATATTCAGGTTGGTACTGACGTTTTCGATGTCGTCGTGTTCGTCGAGCGTTTCTAACAGCTTGATCACTTGTTTGGCGACCGCTGGATCCGCATCCACCGTCGTCTGGGGAAGTCGGGTGATTTCCTTCACCTCTGCTTCCATCGAGGCGGCATCAAATGCATCACGCAGCGTCTCGAAGGTTTCCGGGGCGCAGGTGACCTGCAGCTTCCCGTCATCGGTCGTTTCCACATCGTCGCCGCCATTCTCCAACGCGACTTCCATCAAACGCTCTTCATCGACTGCATCGGGGCTGAAGACAAACAAGCCCTTGCGGTCGAACAAATACGAAACACAACCGGTCTTGCCGATTTCGCCACCAGCCTTGGAAAAGATCGAGCGCATTTCAGGCCCAGTGCGGTTTCGGTTATCGGTCAGGGCGACACACATGACCGCCACGCCACCGGGACCGTAACCTTCGTAGACAATCTCCTCGAGATCACCGCCATCGAGTTCGCCGGTCCCTTTCTTGATCGCGCGCTGGATGTTGTCCTTGGGCATGCTGACCGCTTTGGCATCATCGATGGCCTTGCGCAATCGAAGATTGGCCGTCGGGTCGCCGCCACCAGATTTGGCCGCAACGATGATCGCCTTGCTAAGTTTGCTCCACAGTTTTCCACGCTGGGCGTCGACGCGACCTTTCCGATGCTGGATGTTGGCCCACTTTGAATGTCCTGCCATGGGATGTCTTGCAGATAAAAGGGAAAGCGTCCCAATGAATCGAGTTGGGATCGTCGGAGGTGAATCAAAGAGAACAAGATCAACGCGGTTTGCGTTTTGTCAACTTGCGGTTGGCCGACTTTTTCGATGTCTTTTTGACAGACTTCTTGGCCGCCTTGCCAGTAGCCGGCTTGGCGGACTTTTTGGTGCTGGGCTTTTTTGCTTCAGCCTTTTTACTGGCGTCTGCCGTTTTCTTGGTCTGCTTTTTCGCTGCCGCAGCTTGAGCTGACGTTTCCGCCGCCTGACTGGAAGCCGACTTCTTGGTCGCCTTTTTTGCTGGAGCGGCTTCCTTTGCGGCTTTCGATTTTGATTTCTTGCCTGCGGCCGGCACCTCCGGGACATCCTGCTCCGCTTCGGCGGCCGCTCGCTCCTCGGCCTTGCGTTTGACGACGCGTTTCTTGGCGGCCTTCTTGCTGGCCAACCATTGGTCCAAACGTTTGCTCGAGCCCTTGCTCACAGCATCCAACAAATCTCGTGCGGTCTTGTCCTTGGTGCTCTTATTGAGTGCCACGGCGGCCTGATGCAAGAGGCTCGACAAATTCGATGCCCTTGCTCTTGGGGATTGCCCGTTCTAATCCGGGCACCTTGCCGGACATGGCCTCCGACTGCGACGCAATTTCGGTCGCCAACATGATGACCATGGCCGAGTAGTCGACCGGAATCGCGTGTCCGCCCAGACCATGCTGGACCGTGTAACTGAGTACAAACGGAGTCATCCCCGGCATCTTCTCGAACTTGCCAACCGCTTTGCCAAGATTTTCCTTCTTCAGGTGATCGAGGTCAAAGGTATAGAACTCTTCAAAGATCGCCTGCAGGTTGCTCTTCAACCTGCGAGCAGCCTTTTGAGGATCAGGCAGATTCGCCAACACCTGGCTCAACTCGGTAACGGTGGTGACCCGTACCTCATTCCAATCGAAAAACTCCTGCTCGCACTTGGCCATCCCTTCGTCCGCCAGATCTGCCGGCGAGTCTTCCAAGAGCGATGCGTAGAGCACATGCTCCAGCAGCGGTCGAGTCGGCTGCGCGGGAAGCGGCTTGTAGTGCTTCTTCAGTGCCGTATGAAGCTTGGTAATCAGAGAGGCGCGGTTGCTCGCAGACATCTTGTGCTAGGTCGATCAGTAGGGTGGAGGAAGGAAGTTTCGAGGCGTCGGCCCCGGAGGGAACCGGTTGCTGGCCGCGAGGTCAAGAGGTCGGATCCTCGGTAGGCTCTTGCGGCACCGCCTCCATGGGCGGGCTTGGATCTGGCGAAGCAGCGTCGGCATCGGCGTCCAATTCGACGGGTGATGCCGCGTCCTGCTTTTCTCGCTTGATCTTTTCCAGAATCTCGCCGACGAGCAAGGAATGCTGGACCCCTTTGTCGATCACGAATTGCAGTCGTGGCGTGTGCCTGGCGTCAATCCGGCTGGCGATTTTACTCTGCAAGAACCCTGCAGCGTTCTGCAATCCCCGCAGCGATAGTTGCTGCTGTTTCTCGTCACCCATGATGCTGACCGAAACCTTGGCTTCGCGCAAGTCGGGACTGACCTTCACACCCACCACCGTGACATCCTGGACCCGAGGGTCTCGGATTTCGGTCAAGATCGATGCCGCGACCACTTCACGAATCGCTTCGGCGGCTTTCAATAAACGTCGACTAGTCACGGTGGATCAAAGGTTTCACGGTCAGGGATCAGAATCAGGGGAGGGGCTCTTTCGGCAAGCCTGCGACACGCGGTCCTCCGTGGAACGAGGACGTGAGTGGACCTTTCCCCGGAGCTTCGGTGTTACAAACCGATCGATCAAACTAGTCGAGGGTTCGGGCAACCTCTTCGATGCGGTATGCCTCCAGGACATCGTCTTGCTTGATATCGTTGAAGCCCTGCAGTCGAATCCCGCACTCCATCCCTCGGGGAACTTCCTTGACGTCTTCCTTGATTCGCTTGAGCGAATCGAGTGCGTAGTCGCCGATCGTTCGGCCATCGCGATTGACACGGATACGGCACCCACGTTGGATCGAACCTTGAGCAACGTAACAGCCGGCGATGGTACCCACACGGCTGATCGAAAAGACCTGCTTGACCAGCGCGCGTCCCAGTTCGACGACCCGCTCTTCCGGTTTCAGCCGGCCTTCGATCATCGCCTTGATGTCGTCGGTCAACTTATAGATGACGTCATAGCGACGAATCTCCACGTTGCGTTCATCCGCGAGCGAACGAGCCTGTTCGTCGGGGATGACGTTGAAGGCCGCGATCACCGCATTGGATGCGGATGCCAGCGTGACGTCAGCAAGGGTTACACCACCGACGCTACGCTGCAACACGCGGACTTCGACTTCCGGGTTATCCAGCTTGGTCAGCTCTTTGTCGATGGCTTCCAGCGAGCCCTTCACATCGGCACGAACGATCAAGTTCAACTTGACCTTGTCTTCGTGGCGTCCCAGTCGGCCTTCCTGCAGCATCTCCTGGAAGCTCTCGAACGAGATCTTCGTGGTGACACCTGAAAGATTTTCTTGACTGCTGGCGTGAGCTCGATCTTCGGCGATCTCGCGGGCTTTGGTGATGTCGTCGAGCACGTGGAAACGTTCGCCGGCGCCCGGCGGCTCGTCAAAGCCCGTCACGTTCACTGGAGTACTCGGTCCGGCCGACTCGACTCGGCTTACCGGTCAGCGTGTCGGTCATCGCGCGAACCCGTCCGTAAGCAGCACCGCAGACAACAATGTCACCCACATGGAGCGTTCCGTTTTGAACGATCAGCTTGGCAACGACACCACGATCGCCTTGCTGCTCCGACTCCAAGCAGACGCCGAGAGCGGGTCGATTGGGATTGGCCTTGTACTCGTTCAACTCGGCGATGGTCAGCAGCGTCTCAAGCAGCGCGTCCATTCCCGTCCCCTTGATGGCACTGGTGGGAACGACTTCGACCTCGCCACCCCATTCACTCGGTGTCAACTGGTGCTCGGTCAATTGGGTCATGACGCGATTCACATCCACCCCTTCCAAGTCGATCTTGTTGAGGGCGACGACGATCGGAACTTCGGCCGCCTTGGCATGGCTGATCGCCTCTTCGGTCTGCGGCATGATGCCGTCATCCGCAGCAACCACGAGGACCGCGATATCGGTCACGTTGGCACCGCGAGCCCGCATTTCCGTGAACGCTTCATGACCGGGCGTATCGACAAACGTCACGCTGCGACCGTCTTTCTCAACCTCGTAAGCCCGAATGTGCTGGGTGATCCCGCCGGCTTCCCCGCTCACCACATCGATTCCAATCAGGTAGTCCAGCAAGCTCGTCTTGCCGTGGTCGACGTGACCGAGGAACGTCACGATCGGGGCGCGAGGCACCAGCGAATCGGGATCGTCTTCCTGCTCTTCCAGCTCGGTGATCACCGCATCCTCCAGGGTTTCAGCGGCCTTGAGCTGAATGGACAGATCGAGTTCGCGACGCGATCATCTCCGCGGCTTCCAAGTCCAGCTGGGAGTTGATGTTCAAATTGAATTGAACGCCCATCGCCATCAGCGTTCCGAGAACCTTGCCTACCGAGACACCGGCCGCTTCGGAGAAGGACCGTACGGTACATGGCAATTCCAGCATCACCGCCTCTTTGCGAGGTGCTGCGGTATTGACCCCTCGGCGCTTCTTGGACGATCCACGAGGCATCCGAGGCATCGAGCCACCCGGCCCACCACTCTGATCGAGGCTGATCTTGGCGCGTCCCTTCCCGCGGGTTCGCTCGGCACGCGGACTGGCCATCCCCGCCAATTTCTTGCGCGGACGATCATCCTCGAACTCTTTTTCGCCTTTGCGAGCCTTTTCACCGGTGAAGCCACTCAAACCGCCGCGCTTGGCAGCAGCGCCGGCTCGTTTCTTTTCGGTGTCTTCTTTGACCAGTTGTTCCAGCGGTGCTCGCATTCCCTGGCGATGGCCGGCAATCACATCCGGGCTCAATTTCACGTCCGGCTTCTGTGCTTTCGGTTCGCCGGCTGCCGGCTTGCTCGGGCGTCGGCTCGACCACATCTGGCAGCGACGCCATCTTGACGTTGATGCGTGGTTCTCTGCGTTTGCCCTTGCCAGCATCGCCCGGTTTCTTTTCGCCACCGCCACCGGTCGGCGGTCGAGCGATCGCATTTTGCCCGCCGAGGCGATCGCGTTATCACGGCGAAGCGGGGCGATCGAATCCGACGAGGAGGCTGGCGACTTGCGATCCGCCATCCGGCTCTTGATGCGGCTGACCATCGAACCGCCGGCCGCGGCCGATTCGCCAGCGGACGACTGTTCGCCTGATGGCGGCGTAGCGGCTGGCGTACTTGATGGCGGCGCCGCTGATGCTTGAGCACTGGGCTGGACGACTTCCTTGTCCGCCCCCACTTCCGATGTCGAAGCGGGCTGGCTGGGAGCCGGTGAACTCGGCCGCGCAGAATCTCGCTGCGACATCCGCTGCCCCGAGCTTCGGCCTACTTTGATGGCGATCGGCTTGCGTTCCAACGGAACGGCATCGCGAACGGCACCTTGTGCAGCAACCGCGGAGACAACGGGCTGCGCGGGCCTCTCCGCTGCCGAGAGATGTTCACGAACTTTTTGGGCTTCCTCATCCGTGAGGCTCGCCAAGGCTGATCCCTTTCCGGTAATCCCGACCTTCTTAACCAGGTCCACCAGATCTTTACTATCGATATTGAGTTCTTTAGCGAGCGCGTAAATGCGTGCGGGCACGGGCGAAAATCCTGTCAATTCAATTTGGAACCCGCCGAGCGAATGATGTGATTCGTTGAGCTTCGTACGGGGAAATGCCCGATTCGCGGGCGGGTTCAAAGGCGTGTTTCGGTCACATAAAAAGGTTCCTCCATCGCCGCAGAGAGCCTCAATGGCTTCCCACGTCGGGGATCAGATCAACGACTGCCAGAGTCAACTCTGGTCCTGGCTTCCCATACGATAGCGAAAATGCTCGCCATCGAAGAGGTCTGATGGAAAACTTTCGCGAGGTTTCGCGCTTTCATTTTCCCCGGTTTTGCACCCTCTAGCTGACAGCCAATCGCCGATTTGGGCAAGGGGGAGCCTTCGGTAATCGGGCCGGAAGCGGGTTCGACGCTCCCTATCGAACCTCAGTCGGGGGCCTGCCAGCCACGAGCAATCGCCGGCCAGCTTGGGCGGCGGCACTCCAATGAATTGCCGCCGCAAATCGAATTAGCTCTTCTCCGATGCCGCCGATTCGGCTTCGGACTCCTCCGAGCCTCCCTCGGCCACGACATCTTCATTCTGTGGGGCTGAATCGGCTGTGACCGTCTCTTCGGCCGAGCTTTCGGATTCAGCCACGACCGCGTCTTCTTCTGCCGATCCGTCACCCGAGGGTTCGGCTTCCGACTTGGAGTCTCGGCTTCCGCTTGCGGCTCGGCTTCCGCTTGAGTCTCGGCTTCCGCTTGGGGTTCGGCAATGCCCGCTTCTTCCGCCTCGCGTTGAATCTGCTCTCGTTCTTTCCGAGCCCGTCGCTCCTCGGCGGCCGCCTGCTCAGCCTCCTCGGCCATCGATTCGGCCATCTCGACGATGCGATCGACCTGCTCCTCCGACAGACCACTCATTTCTACGAAGACATCCGGCTCGATCACCGACAGATCGTCATAGGAGAGATAGCCTTGCTCGACCAACGCCTGAGCGACTTCCTCGCTAATTCCCTCGATCTGACTGAATCCGGTGACGGCGCGCTCGATTTGCTCCTCGAGCTCCTTGCCGGTCATGATTTCGATATCCCAACCGCAGAGCTTGCTCGCCAGTCGAACGTTTTGACCGCGCCGACCAATGGCAAGCGAAAGCTGATCCTCCTGAACCAACACGATGGCTCGGCCGATCATATCGCAAAGCAGCACTTGCTCAACGACGGCCGGCTGGAGGGCATTGGGAATCAGTACCTCCGGATCCTCGCTGTAGCGAACCACGTCGATGTGCTCGCCAGCCAGCTCTTCGCGAACGGCTTTGATCCGGCTTCCCCGGTAGCCGACACAAACGGCAATGGGATCGACTTGCGAATCAACGCTGCTGACGGCAACCTTGCTGCGGTAGCCCGGTTCGCGGCTGATTGACTTGATCGAAATGATCTCCTCGCCCAGCTCCGGAATCTCTTGCTCAAACAGCCGCTGTACGAATTGCGGTCGGGTTCGACTGAGCACAACGCGGACGCGGTTCCCGGTCGCTCGAACTTCAAACACCACTGCTCGGACCCGCTCGCCGGCATGCAGCGTTTCGCCGGGGATTTGTTCACTTCGTGGCAAAATGGCTTCGACGTTGCCCAGGTTGACGGTCGCGACGCCACCATCCGCTCGACCGATGATCCCACTGACAATCTCGCCGACCTGCTCGCGATACTCCGCCATCAACGAGTCACGTTCGGCTTCCTTGACCTTTTGAATGATGACCTGTTTGGCCGTCTGAGCCCCAATGCGTCCGATCAAGTCGGCTAGTGGCTCGCCGTCGAGCTCCGCAATGATCTTTCCGTTCTCACGGTCGAGCTGGACCTTGACGTCTGCCTCTTCACCAAATTGACGCTTGGCCGCAGTTTGAAAGGCCGACTCGATAGCGACGAATACCAATTCCTTGTCAATATTCTTCTCGCGGTGAAGCGAATCAACGTAACGAAGGATGTCTTGGGGATTCATAGTCGCTGTATCGTAGGGGGTCCGATCGCCCAAAAATGGACAAAAAAACTGCCCGAACCTTGGGGGGCCCGGGCATTCGTCGGAGCAACATCACTATGACCTTATCGGCATGGCGTTTGGGTGTCAACCAAGACTGTGGGCCTGAGCGGAATCAACACAGCCAAACGTCGCCGCTTAACAGATGGTTGCGATCCAAGCCAAGGTAATTGCGAACAAAACCGTCAGCCAAGGACGCAGCCGGTGTCGCGATCGATCGTCGAGGGAAGCAGCTTGCACAGAGGATGTCTTTCGCGATGGAGCCATGAACACATTGATTCCCAGGTTGGTGGCGGTCGAATGGTTGAGCTTGGGTGGTAAGAAATCAGGCGGTAAGAAATCGGGCGAAACCAAGCGGAGTGCCCGACATGGGCAGGTCTTGCCAATGCAAACGGCAATCCAAATCCATCGCGAACCCGAAACCCGTTCAGCAGGTTCCCCGCTAGTCAGCCCCCTCGAATCAGTCTCGGCCCATGGCCAAAACCGGGAGAAATCGGCGGAACCGAGGGGGTCCGTCGGTCTGAAGTCGATGGCCGCCGGCGGCCAGACGGTGCGTCGCACAATTGACTCCGGAGCCCTGGCATGCCCCGAATGGTGGTCCCGAGTCAACGCGTGTTGTGGCGAAAAGTCGACGCGTGACTTGTTGGATCAACGACGTCGAACGCTCGCGGTGGCCAGGGACGTATGCCGAATCTGTCGGTTGCGACGACGACCGTGCCGAAGGAGCCAGGTAAAAAGCACATGGAAGAAAGGCCCGTTTTCGTGTCCTGCAGGCGATGCGGCGTAGTGTTAAGGGCAAAATCACCAATGGAGCGGATCGAAGGCCTTGAAAAGATGAATCGCCAACTGCGAACCGGTTTCGCTCTCGTTGAGATGGTCATCGTGATCATGATCCTCGGAATCATCGCCGTGGTCGCGGCGCCGCGTTTGTTGGACCCGCAGCATCGAGCCCAACAGGAAACAATGCGTCAGCAACTAGCCGTCCTACGCAATGCGATCGAGCTGTACCAGGCACGAACGGGCATCTATCCCCCGACCAATCAATTGCCCACCGCGATGGCGACGATGCTCAGCGGGCCGTTTCCCGCGCCAATGATTGGGTCGGTGCGAGGCGATTCCGGAGTGTTCTACGACTACGATCGGAATGTCGACACACCGGTCGTGCCCGATTCCAAACAGACCGGCGGCTGGGCCTACAAACCAGCAAACGGTTCGCTGAAGCTGAACGTCCAAGCAAACGAAGTTGGCGCCGACTGGTAACGGCATCGTCTCCGTCTGGCTCCCAAAGCCAACTCCGTCGCATCGAGTCCCGCTCGATGCGCAAACTCCAAACCATTTGGCATGCCTGTTACATGACACACCGACCGACCACCGTACTGATCGCCGAAGACGACCCCGTTTTCCGTCGCGTGATGAGCTTTTCGATTGCCAGGACCGGGTTGACCGTTGAGTCGGTCGGCGACGGTTTGTCTGCCTACGAGCGACTCTGCCAAGGCGGCATCGACTTCCTGATCACCGACCATCAGATGCCGATCTGTTCCGGTACTTGAACTTCTCGAGCGATTAGCGGGTAACCAACAGCTACCGCCGCCGCCCACCATTCTGTGCACCGCCAAGGGCTTGGAGCTCGATCGACAGGGACTTTTGTCTCGCTACAACCTCGTTGCCATCATGCACAAGCCCTTCAGCCCCCGAAAGCTGGTCGACTTGATCCTCCAACATGTGCCCGACGGCCATCTGCACGGAAATCCCAAGTTAGCATGGGAGATCCCGACGGCGCAACATCCCCCAACGAATGCTCTGGGCAACGGTTAGTCAGCTCGCATCAGCTCCACTCTGACAGCTAGCGCCTTCCTACAAGCACGACGCGCAAGCGAGTGTGTTTCTTGCCTGGAAGGGACCGACTCACTCGCTTGCGAATGCTGCTTGGATACGATCGACCGACGTGAAAACCTCGGTCCCTTCGAATGGGGTAAACTGTGGCTTTCCCCGCCCGTCCTCCTGGCCTTATTGAGATGATCCAATTGCGCCTGTTCGTCCGCAATCAGCGCGAGTGTTTGCTCCGCTGTTTCGCATTTGCCCTCACGGTCTTGCTGACCATCCCTCTCGTTGCCCAAACTCCGCCTGACCTCTCGCGTGCCGGTAACGAAAAGGTCGCCGAGATCATGCGAACGTTCGGGGGACGCGGTGTGATGGCAGATGACTCACTTCCCACAGCTGCGGAAGAGGCGGTCAACCAGTTCCGCATGCAGGATGGATTCGAAGATGGAACTCGTGGCTGCTGAACCAACCGTCACACAGCCACTGTTTCTGTCATGGGACTCTCGAGGCCGAATGTGGGTCGTGCAGTACCGACAGTATCAGTATCCCGCCGGCCTGAAAGTGATTCGCTACGACCAGCACCTGCGTGCTGTTTTTGACAAGGTCCCCGATCCTCCACCAAACGGTGTACGAGGTGCGGACAAGATCACGGTGCACGAGGACACCGATGGAGACGGCCTCTATGATTCACACAAAGAGGTCATCACGGGATTGAACATTGCGACATCCGTTCAAGTTGGCGACGGATCGATTTGGGTATTGAACCCGCCCTACCTGCTGCGATACGCCGACGCCGATGGTGACGACGTGCCCGACGGCGATCCTGAAGTGCATCTGTCGGGCTTTGGCTTGCAGGACACCCACTCGGTCGCCAACAGCCTGTTGTGGGGACCCGATGGATGGCTCTACGGCGCCAACGGAAGCACGACCGTGGGCGATGTCAGCTCCGCCGTTACCAAGGGAGTGCGCTTTCAGGGACAGTGCATCTGGCGATACCACCCGCGATCGAAGGAGTTCGAAATCTATGCGGAGGGAGGAGGCAACACGTTTAGCCTGGACATCGATTCCAAAGGACGCGTCTTCAGCGGAACCAACGGTGGCAACACGCGAGGTTGGTACTATCCGCAGGGAAGCTACTCGGAAAAGAACTGGGGAAAACATGGACCGCTCACCAATCCCTATGCGTTCGGTTTCTTTCCCCCGATGAAGTTCGAAGGGGACGGTCGACGTTTTCCTCAGGCCTTCTGCATCTACGAAGGCGGACTGTTCCCGGACGGAGTTTGATGGATCGATCATCGCTCCCAACGCGTTGCATAACCTCGTTTGGCATAGCCGTCGAATCAACGATGGTTCGACCTACCGCACGGTGGACGAGCCGAACCTGGTCGAAAGTCCGGACCGCTGGTTTCGGCCTGTGTACTGCGGCGTTGGACCCGATGGCGCGACCTACCTCGCCGATTGGTACGACACGCGTTTGAGCCACGTCAGTCCGGTCGACGACTGGCACAAAGAGAGCGGTCGCATCTACCGAATCGTTCCCTCCGGTTCCTCACCAAAGTACGCACAGGGCGATCTACACAAGCTGAGCAGTGAGGAACTGGTCAATCAATTCCAGCACCCCAACAAATGGGTCCGTCAGCGCGCGACTCTGGAACTCGGCTGGCGACGTGATCCGACCGTCGTCGAATTGCTGGACAAAGGAAGTCGACCGCGGTTCACTGGAATCACTTTGGGCCATCCACTTGATGGACGCAGTTGAACGAGTCGCGAGCCGACCGATGGCTCGGACATCCCGATCCGGACATCCGCCGCTGGGTCGTGCGACTTCTGGGAGATCGACACGAGAGTCGACCGGGCCTGGCGGCGCTCGCGGCATCCGAGCCGAACGTCCAGGTGCGCAGCCAACTCGCTTCCACCGCGAAACGTCTCGGCGCGATCCGACGCGATGCCCATCATCCAGTCGCTCTTGCATCATGACGAGGATGTCGACGACCCGCAGCTGCCGCTGCTGATCTGGTGGGCGTTGGAGAAGCACTGCGATCAGTGGGACGAAGTCGAGAACATGCTTTCGGACGCCGACCTCTGGAATACCGCCATCTGTTCAGGACCCACATCAACAGCCGGCTGATGCAGCGATACGCGTCGTCTGCCACTCCCGAGGAACTGGAACACTGTGCCTGGCTGTTGGAATCGGCACCGAATGAGGAGGCCCGACGCCAACTGATGATCGGTATGAACCGGGCGTTTCAGGGACGATCCCTTCCTCCGTTGCCAGCGTCGCTCGCTGCGGCGCTCGACGAGTACCAGTCGAGTCTAGGGGACTCGGGAATCATCCTCGGACTGCGACAATCGAAACCAGAGGCAATCCAGCAAGCGATTCAATTGCTGACCAATCGCTCCAGCGAACTCGGACTGCAAATCGAGATCGCCAAAGTTCTCGGCGAGGTCAACGTACCGCAGACAGTCGCCGACACTCACGAATCTGGCAATCGGTCGGGCGACCGATGAGCCGGCACTTCAACGCGTGGCGATGCAGTCGCTCAGTCAGTATGACAATGCATCGATCCCCACCACCTTGGTCGCCGCTTTCGGAAGTAGCATCTCGGGCGAGCATGGGCTTCGTTCCACAGCCAGCCGTACGTTGGCGAGTCGGCCCGAATGGGCGAAGGTGCTGCTGGAAGAACTCAATGCCTGGCGAGTTCGACCCGACCAGATCCCACCCGACGTGGTTCAACAACTGCGCACGTACGAGGACCCTGAGATCGTCGCCGCCGTCGAGCAGGCGTCTCGGCAAGACGATCGACTCGGCGCCTGAAAAGCTTGCGGAGCTGAATCGGCTGCGCCAACTGCTGACCAGTGGCCAGGGAGATGCCGATCGCGGACGGGAACACTTCACCAAGAAATGCGGCACCTGCCACCAGCTATTTGGCGAAGGACTCAAAAGGTGGGACCACCGCTCGATGGATACGAGCGCGGAAATCTCAGTTTTTGGCTCAATGCGATCGTCGATCCCAACCTGGAGATCCGCGAGGGATTCCAATCCTATTTGATCCTGACGCTCGACGGCCGTTCGCTCAACGGAATGATCGCCGCGCAAGACGACGCAACGGTCACCCTGCGAAATGCCGAGAACCAATTGACGGTCATCAGTCGTGATGACATCGATTCGCTACGTGCGCTTGCCGACGTCGCTGATGCCCACCGATGTGCTGCGCGATCTGAAAGACCAGGAACTTCGAGACTTATTCGCTTACCTTTCTTTGGGAACCAGTAAATGACCGATCGTCTGCAATCCGTTACATGATCGTCGTCAGTTTCTCGCCACCGTCTCAAGTTCGATGGCGGCTGCCGCCTTTGCCCCGGCGACTCGGCTGCAACCGCAGCGGAGAACGGAGGACGCGGATCACTCGACGAAGATCTGTGTCTTCACCAAGCCGTTCAATTCGCTCTCGTTTGACGAGTTGGCCGATCGGATTGCGGAACTTGGCTTTGACGGGATCGAAGCGCCGATCCGAGCCGGTGGGCACGTCGAACCGGAACAGGTGGAAGATCGACTTCCGGCCCTGCACGAAGCTTTGAAGCAACGTGGGCTTGAAATCACCGTGATGACCACCGACATCAACGATCCCAGACGATCCGTTGACCGGGCGTGTGCTGCGAACCGCGGCGACTCTCGGGATCGAGCGTTATCGAATGAAGTACTTCAAATACGATCTGGCCAAGAGCGTGATCGATCAGATTCAATCATGGCAGCCACAGCTACGTGAGTTGGCAGCGATCAATCACGACTTCGGAATCCAAGGGCTGTATCAGAATCACGCGGGTACCGATTACTGCGGTGCGGCCTTGTGGGATCTTCGGCTGGCATTGGAGGGGATCGCCCCCGAGGACATCGGCGTCGCCTATGACATTCGCCACGCGACGGCCGAGGGAGGCTCGAGCTGGCCAGCGACCTTCAACATGATTCGCCCCTTGGTGCAAACGGTCTATGTCAAGGACTTCGCATGGGGCGATCAGCCGCAACCACTCAACGTGCCGCTGGGCGAAGGACGCGTCGCCGAAAAGTTTTTCCGAATGCTCAAGGCAAAGCGAATTCTCTGGACCGATTTCGCTTGCACGAAGAATACCTCGATCACAGAGACCCGAAGCTAGTCCCCCAGCATCTAGCCGCCATCAAGCAGGACCTGGCAACCCTACGAGCCTGGCTGAAGTGAGCCCCCTGGGAGGGTCCGGTCCAGGAGCGACCGCTGCCGTTGGCCACCAGCTAGCGTAAGCGTCTTCGATCTTGACGGGTTGGCCGGATCGGATCGACGCCTCGGCGGCTAAACACATGGCCACCGACCATCGTCCGTCTTGACCGGTGCAGTGCAGCGGTGCGCCTTGTCGAATCGCTGCGACCATGCGGGCAATCTGGTCTTCTAGTTCGAACAACTCTCCGGTTGGCTTTTCGATCGGAACCGTACTGAGCGTTTGACCATCGAAAGCTCGCAGTGAAAAAGTCGGATGGCGTGTCCGATCCATCGCTCCGCTCCAGGAAGCCCAGAGCGCTCCTTTGGTTCCTGTGACCTTGATCGTCTGATGATGCTCGAAAGCGGCGAGCGTTTGCGAGACAACGGCGTAGGCGCCACGTTCGAAGTGCATGATCGCACTGAAGTTGTCCTGCAGCTCGGGATGGTCTGGTTGCCGAGAATTGGCCGTCGCGTAGATCTTCGTGGGATTTCCCGAAGCCGCCAGATACCAGCGTGCCAGATCGAAAAAGTGAATCGGCTCTTCGAGCACCCAGCTTCCAACTCGAGAAATATCGTAACGCCAACCGTCAGCACCGAGGCGATACGGGTTGCGTGACAGCTCGACGAGCGCATACAGGGGATCGCCGATGAATCCGTCGTCGATCATCGACTTGGCTTTTCCCCACATCGACGACAGACGAAGCTCGTGGCCAACCGCCAACAAGCAGCCGTGCTCCTGCGCGGCCGTCGATCATCTCATCACACTGCGGCAGCGAAATCCCCATCGGCTTTTCCAGCAGCAGATGCTTGCCTGACTTCAAAACCGCCATGGCCACTTCGTGGTGCAGATGGCTGGGACGACCACGTCGACAATGTCGAGATCGTCGCGCGCGACTAAGCGCTCGATAATCGGTATAGACATCGGCTGCTGGGTAGTGGTGCTTCGCCAGATCGGCCGATGCCTGGCTGCTCGCCGCCACCGCAACCAATTCGGCATCATCCGTGACGCGGATAGCATTGGCATGATGCTGGCCCCACGCACCAAATCCGACGAGACCAAATCGCACTGGCGTTGCATTCATGGAAATCGAGCTCCGTAAGTCAGAGGCGGGTCGTCTTCGCTGTTCTTGCGAGTCTCGGAGAGACTCGCCTAACGTAGCACGAACAGGCAAATTCGGGTGGCTAGATTCGACCATTCATCAGCCGCTCGCAAGCCGACTACCTACTCGAGACAAGAAATCGGCTACATTATTCGCTCTTCAACAAAACTCAGCTGCACCCCTCTGTGATCAAACATCGTTCGTATGGAAAGCATCCGATTGTCCAGTGGCCGAGAAGTCGATTCGGTTGGACTTGGTCTTTGGAAAATTGACACCGCGGAAACCGCCCGAATCGTTCGTGCGGCTATCGACAGCGGATATCGACACTTCGACAGCGCCGCCGATTACGGCAATGAGCTGCAAACGGGTCAAGGATTGTCGGACGCCATCGCGGCGGGAGACGTCAACCGGGAAGACCTTTGGATCACCTCCAAACTTTGGAACACCTATCACCGCGCCGAGCACGTCCGACCCGCCTTGGAAAAATCGTTGAGCGACTTGCGAGTCGACTACCTCGATCTGTACTTGATCCACTTTCCGATCTCGTCCAAATACGTGCCGATCGAAAAGCGTTATCCGCCAGGCTGGTTTTTCGATCCCGACGCCGCCAATCCGCAAGTCGAGGCCGATCCGGTCCCAATCATTGAAACCTGGCGAGCGATGGAGCAGCTTGTCCGCGATGGCCTGGTTCGCGAGATCGGCGTCTGCAATTTCGGCACCTCACTGCTACGAGATCTGATGAGTCAAGCGGAGATCCCGCCAGCCATGTTGCAAGTCGAAATGCATCCCTACCTGACCCAGGAAAAGCTGACCCGTTTCTGTCATGAATCCGGAATCGGGGTCACCGCCTTTTCGCCGCTGGGGGCGCAGTCCTATTTTCAACTGAACATGGCCGACGCCAGCGAGTCGCTGCTGGAACATCCGACGGTGAAACAGATCGCCGATTCGCATGGCCGCACCCCGGCTCAGGTGCTGTTGCGTTGGGGCGTCCAGCGAGGCACAGCGGTCGTGCCGAAAACATCCAACGTCGAACGGCTGAAGGAGAACCTGGCGATCTTTGACTTCGCGTTGGCGGACGATCAAATGCTGGCCATCAGTGCTCTCAATCGCAATCGTCGATTCAACGATCCAGGCGATTTCTGTGAGTCGGCTTTCAATACCTTCTTTCCCATCTACGAGTGAACGCGAGGGCAGGGGACGCACCTATGAGTCAGTTGCACGTCGAATCCGTTGCGGTGGAGGGTCAACAACATCACGGCGACAGCCTGTTTCCGTATGTCTTGCTCTGCCAAGATCCAAACGCCTCGCTCGCCTCGGCAGCCGAGTGGGTCACGTCGCAGCGATCAGAGCTGCTGGCGTGGGCGACCAAACACGGCGCCGTGTTGCTGCGAGGCTTTCCAGTGACACGAGCCGAAGACTTCGACGTGTTGATCGAATCGCTCGGCTTGCCGAACTTTCCGTACGAAAAATCTCTCTCCAACGCGGTACGAGTCAACCGGACGCCGCGTGTCTTCTCGGCCAACGAAGCGCCGCCGGATGTCCAGATTTTTTTTCATCATGAGATGGCACAAACGCCGCTCTTACCCGCGCTGGATTTTTTTCAGCTGTGAGATCGCGGCGGAGCAGGGGGGCGCGACCCCCATTTGCCGATCGGATGTGCTGCTGGAGCGACTGGCAAGCGAGCGTCCGGAATTCGTCAAGGCGTGCGAACAGAAGGGACTTCGCTACACCAACGTGATGCCCAGCGACAACGACGCCAAGAGTGGCATGGGTCGATCTTGGCGAAGCACGCTCGGTGTCGATTCGGTCGAGGCAGCCGAGACATCGTCTGCGCGAACTCGGTTACAGCTGGGAATGGCTCGACGACGGTTGCCTGCGAGCCACGACCCCGCCGCTGCCGGCGGTCGTAACAATGAACGATGGGCGACGAGTTTTTTTCAACCAGTTGATCGCAGCCTTTCGTGGTTGGAAAGACGAACGCAATGATCCATCCAAAGCGATTTGCCATGGCGACGGAACACCACTGGATGCGGAGGCTGTCGGCGTGGCGGTCGAATTGGCCGAGCAGCTCGCCTACGACCTGGCCTGGCAAGTGGGCGACGTCGTCCTGGTCGACAACATGATCGCCATGCATGCCCGTCGCCCCTTCGTTGGCACTCGAAAAGTCGTCGCCTCGCTGGCTCAAATGGAATCGAATGTGTTTGAGCCTGTCGCATCGTGACGCAGTTTGGCGGCAGGCCGAAAGCGTTTCCAGAGCGTGCTCCTATCCCTAGCGTCCCGCCCCCATTTCGCGAAACGGCATGAGCAACAGCAATCAATCTTCCATGAAATGGTACGAAGGCATCAGCAAGTATCAGTGGACGGTGCTGCTGATTGCTTCGCTGGGGTGGGTGTTCGATGTCTTCGAAGGTCAGATTTTTGTCGCTTCGATGCGTGATGCGATGCCAGCCTTGCTCGACGCCAAGGCCGATGACGCTTCGGTCAGTTCCTGGAACAACATCGCTTTCGGATTCTTTCTGTTCGGCGGCGCCGTGGGAGGAGTCCTCTTCGGCGTGATCAGTGATCGGATCGGTCGATCCAAGACGATGATCATGACCATTTTGTTCTACTCACTGTTTACGTGTGCGAGCGCCTTTGCCCAGACCGCCTGGCAGATGGTTGCGCTCCGCTTCCTGGTGGCGATGGGCGTCGGCGGCGAATGGGCGGTGGCGGCGGCGATGGTAGCCGAAGTGATGCCGACTCGATCGCGGCCGGTGATGAGTTCCATCTTTCATGCCTCGAGTGTTTTCGGGACGTTGCTGGCGGCTGCCACCGTCGCACTGCTGATCGGAAACGAGTCGGTCAACGCGTGGCTTGCCGAGCGTGGCTGGGAAGGATGGCGAATCGGATTTGCAATCGGTGTCTTCCCCGCGTTGTTGACCCTTTGGATTCGATGGAAGCTGCACGAACCGGACTCCTGGAAACGCGTCAAGGAACAAGCCGAGCAAGGACCCCACCAAGCAACTCGGTCGGCTCTCTGATCTATTCACCGCCGACAATCTTCGCGCGACGGTCGTTGGCGTTTCGCTGGCAACCGTCGGTCTGGTCACTTTCTGGGGCATTCACATCTACGGCAAGAACGCTTTGCTTCGTCGCGCACAGGCGGACGCGTTGACTGGCGGAAAACGTGAGCGTGCTGGCGGCCGATGCCGATGAAGCGGCCCGCAAGGCGAACAAGCTCGCGCGAAGCGAAGCCCTGGAAAAGCATGCGCCCGAGATCAAGCGAGCCGAGATGACGAGCATGATCCTCAACACGATTGGTGGTGGACTGGGGCTGTTGCTGTTCGGCTGGATCTCGGATCGACTCGGTCGCAAGGGAGCCTTTGTCTTTTATCATCTTGCCGCGTTCGCTGCCGTGTTGCTGATGTTTCAGTACCTCCTTCCCAGCCAGGCATCGCCTCGGTTGATCGCGGTTTGCCTGCCGATCTTTGGCTTCTTCACGCTTGGGGATGCATGCTGGCTACGCCGTCTATTTTCCGGAGCTCTATCCGACCCGATTGCGGGGCACCGGTTCCGGGTTTTGTTTCAACGTCGGGCGATTGGGAACCGGCATCGCGTTTGTCTGCTTTGGTTTCCTGATCAAGATTGCGCCGGAGACCCAAGCGTTGTGGCTCGCTCCTCTTTATCTCGTCGGTGCCGTGATCGTCCTGTTCGGTCGGGAAACGCGTGGAGCGGAGCTACCCGAATAGAATGCCGGGCGACGTCTGGACTCTCCTGGTCGCGGTCGGTGCGATCGCCATCCTCGCCGGATTCATGCACAGTGCCATCGGCTTCGGCTTTGGGATTGTCGCGATCTCGCTGCTTCCGTTTGTGATCGATGCCAGGTCGGCCCACATTGTGGTTTCCATCAGCAGCGTCCCGATGCTGATGATGGCGGCGTGGACATACCGCGAAGGTGTTGAAAAACGGTCACTCAGCCAAGCGTTGCTCGGCGCTGCGATCTTTCTGCCCCTTGGACTGTGGTTGTTCGAGACGGTATCGCTCGACCTGTTGGTACGGGGCACGGGACTTGGCGTGTTCGTGATGGTGCTGCTCAGCCTCCGACGTCCTGGCTCGTCACCTGCTAGTGCCTCCAAGGGCGTCGCTTGCTTCGCTGCGGGCGCGATCTCTGGATTTCTTGCCGGTGCGGTCAGCATAGCGGGACCACCGATCGCTGCGTTCGCATTGAAACAGGGCTGGTCCCAGGCAAGGTACAAAGCGTTCGTGACCCAGTGCCTGCTGGTGATGTCGATCTACAAAGCGGGCCTTTTGTACTTTCGCAGTCATGTCGACGGCCCGGTAGGCTGGCAAATCGTCGTCGCCGCGTGTTTGGCAATCGCTAGGCGTGCAACTCGGTGCGATGGCAAGTCGCGACATCTCGGCCGTCCGTTTCAAACACCTGGTCGCGATCGCACTGCTGGTGGTTTCCTGCATGATGATGTGGCGAGGACAGAGCAAGCCTGCCGATCAGGAATCCGAAACGCAACCAGTGATGACGCAACAACTGGCTCTTGAGCCCTGAGCAAGTCCTCGGTTGGTTAGCTGATCACCAACATCGGTTTTGAAAATGCTCTGGACGCACGAATCACTGGGCAAACGTACTTTGAATCAGCACGTAAAGTTTGCCTTCGTTATCCGATGGATCGACGTCGAACATCCGCATGTACAGTCGACCTGTTTTCTTCGCCGTGAAGTCCATGCTTTGCTCAACAACGAACGGTCGCTCCTCGGCCAATTCCGTTGGCGAGTTGGCAACCACGCCAATCAGGGTTCCCAGTTTGATCCGGCTGTCGCGCGGCCGAAATTCTTCGGGTATCTCGATTCCTTTCGGCCCCGTTTCGTAGACGACCTTCCAACTGCCTTTGACCTCAATGTGCACCGGCATCTCTTCGCGTAAGACCACGCCGGTATCTTGCCACTGCTGATTGGCCTCAATGTCCGTCAACCGTCGGTCCTGCATGCGTTGATTGGCCAGGATTCGATTCAGTCCTTCCTCCGCGCTGCTGTACTTTGGAATAAGACGCACCAGTGACTCGTAGACCTCGCGGGCCTTGTCGAATTCCTTCTTGCGTTCATATTCCATCGCCAACTTTTCCGCTTTGGCAACGAACTCCTTGTGAAGGCTTAGCAGTTGTGGATCGCTGGGAAGCTGAGGCTGATTCTCGGCTGCCGTTCGCATCTGCTGCTGCATGCGCTGCTGGGCCTGCTGAACCTGGCGAAGATCGCGGCGCTGCGTCGGTGACTGCGCCGAAACTGCAGTGAGAAGTGCGAGAAGAACGAGGCCCGCCGCAAGCGGGTAGCGGATCATGGAAGACATCTACTAGATCGCAATCAATGTGAAAGAAACTTGGTAGCGGGTCGCGTTCTAAAGCATTCTCAACAACGACGTCCAGTAGCTCGGTAAGAAGTGTCAGCCTGGAAAGGCCGACGTACGTTAGGCTTTCTAGCCTGATTTTTCTTCCCGAGCCGACGCCAAACCAAAAAAATACGCTAGCGGCTGCGGAGTCGTTCACCGAAGGCCAATGCGCCGGGGCGGGCCGCCTGGCAGCGGTTGGTCTATACTGCGCCAACTTTCCGCCCTGTCACCTTCGATTCGCCATGAACCATCAAGCAAATCCCAGCAAGGCCGTACAATCGGCCCCCCCTGCACGTCTCGCGGCGACGTTTCGGTTCGCCGCTGCCCTTGCTCTAACGCTGATTGGGACCTCTTGTACCCAAACGACCTGGGCACAGACGATGCCCCTGGAGCAGCAATTGCTTGCCGAGAACGCACGCGATCTGGCGGCCGACTCGAGTGAACTTGGTGATGCAGCTCGATGGCGCTTTCCTGTTCCATTCGCCAGGCCTGGGATGTGCAAAGTGCCACGCCACTTATCAGGAGACGAAAACCCTCGGACCTGACTTGGCGAACTGGAAGCGTCCCGTCGATGATCGCCATCTGATTGAATCGGTCCTGCAGCCATCGGCCAAAATGGAACCGCAGTATCAAAGTCGCCAGATCATCACCTCCGATGGCCGTTCGTTCGCGGGGATGGAAGTGGCACGAAACAACAACTCATTGACACTCCGCACCGGGGTCGGCGATGCGGACCAGGTATCCATCGAGTTGGACGACATCGAACTCGAACGACTTTCCGACATTTCATTGATGCCTGCCGGACAGGTCAATGTGTTACGACGACGTCAGGATTTCCTCGATCTGATCGCCTACCTGGTGGCGATACGTGACGGGGGGCGTGAAGCGGCGAAGAAACTGCAGCCATCGGAGGAATCACTCCGTCTCAGCGTGCCGGCTTACGAATCCGACCTGGATCATCGGGGCATGATCGCCGATTGGAATGATGCCTCTCTGGAACGAGGCGAAGCGATCTATCAACGGGTGTGCCAGAATTGCCATGGCACGATTGAACAACCCGGCTCGCTGCCGACATCCCTTCGTTTCGCAGAAGGTAAGTTCAAATTCGGCAATGATCCTCATGCGATCTACCAGACGCTGACATTTGGCGGCGGCATGATGGTCCCGCAAACCTGGATGGTCCCTCAGCAAAAGTACGATGTCATTCATTACATCCGGGAACACTTCCTGCGAAGTCTCAACCCGGACCAGTACTCGTCGGTGGACGAAACCTATCTCGCCAGTTTGCCGGGCGGATCCTCCCGAGGCCCCGAGCCTCAAGTGATCGAACCATGGACCACCATGGACTATGGCCCGATGTTGATCACAACGATTCAGTTTGGCGACGGACCTGGCAACATTGCGCAAAAGGCGATTGCGATTCGCGTGGATGAGGGACCGGGCGGAATTGCGAGAGGCAACGCGTGGATGGTGTTCGAACACGACACGCTGCGGATGGCAGCCGCTTGGACCGGCGACTTTGTCGACTGGAACGGCATCCAGTTCAATGGCCGACACGGGGTGCACCTGCGAGCCAGCGGCGAGATTCTGGCAGCGAACCCGACCGGTCCCGGCTGGGCCGATCCCACCACTGGTTCGATGGCCGACGATCAACGCGTCGTCGGTCGCGACGGCACGACGCTATGGTCCCTTGCCCGCGGCCTGGGGAAAGTTCCGCGGTCTGTCTCGCTACGAGAATCAAGTCATTCTGCACTACACCGTTGGCTCCGCCGATATCCTGGAACGACCTGGATCGCTGCCGATCGGCGAGGACATCGCCTTTGTACGAACGCTGAATGTGGGGCCTCGCTCCGCAGCGCTGGACATGGTGGTGATGACACTTGGCGAGAGAGCATCGGTCGAGCATGTCACGTCAAAAAGTGGCGAAGAGAGATTGATCGTGACCGAACCCGGCAGCCAAGTCACGGTCGCACTTCACGGGTTCAGCGGGCAAGCCGGCTTGCTGCGGAGCGACAACCAGATCGTGCTCCGTCTGAGCGAAGGCGATCAGCCAATCCGCGGCAACGTGGTGCTGTCGGATGCGGACTGGGACGCCGAAGCCTCGTCCTCGGTGAATCGAAGTCTTGCGAGGCTCGGCGATGACCTGCAACCGCTGACCCGTGGAGGGCCACCACAGTACCCGCTTGAAGTGGAAGTCCCGCCGCGCCCATGGTTCGAGTCCGATGCCTGGGCGGTCGATGAACTGGTTCGTCCCGAAGCGAATCCGTGGCTGGCTCGAACTCGCGTCACCGGGATCGATTTTTCAGCAGATGGCAAGTCACTCGCGGCTTGTACCTGGGACGGCGACGTCTGGCGAGTGAGCGGATTGGAAACGATCGGCCAGGAGGACGGCATGCTGCGCTGGCGCCGGATTGCATCAGGGCTGTTTCAACCGTTGGGCATTCTCTGGGAGGAGGACCGCTTGATGGTGACTTGTCGCGATCAACTGGTGGCGCTGCGAGACCGCAACGATGACGGAGAGATGGACGACTATGAATGCTTCAACAGCGACCACCAGGTCACGGAACACTTTCACGAATTTGCCATGGGCCTGCAGCGCGATGCCCAGGGAAGCTACTACTATGCCAAGTCGGCAAGGCACGCATTGACCGCGGTGGTCCCCCATCACGGGACCCTGTTGCGAGTCTCCAGCGACGGCAGCCGAACGGAGATCGTCGCCAACGGATTCCGCGCTGCGAACGGCGTCTGCTTGAACGAAGATGGGACCTTCATCGTCACGGACCAGGAGGGGCATTGGAACCCAAAGAACCGTATCAACTGGGTTCACCCCGGTGGCTTCTACGGCAACATGTTCGGTTACCACGACGTGACGGATGCCAGCGACAGCGCGATGGAGCAACCGCTCTGCTGGATTACCAATGATTTCGATCGTTCTCCGGCGGAACTACTTTGGGCCAAAACCGATCGCTGGGGTCCGCTCTGCGGGCATTTGCTAAATCTGTCCTATGGTTATGGGCGAATCTATGTCGTGCCTCACGAGTTTGGGCCAGTCGCGAATCAATCTCCCGACAACCCATCGGTCTATCCGCAGCCACAGGGGGGAATGTGTCAGTTGCCCATTCCCGATCTTCCCACTGGCATGATTCGCGGACGCTTTTCGCCTCTCGACGGTCAGCTCTATCTCGGTGGCATGTTTTCTTGGGCGGGCAGCCGTCAGGACCAGGAGGGCGGGCTGTTTCGCGTCCAGTACCGGGGCGGACGAGTCGACTTGCCGCTGGAACTTCACGCCTTCGAAGACGGAATGGACATCACCTTTAGCGACCCCCTCGATCGCGAATCGGTGGACCAGCTGGATCGCTATCACGTGACCGTCTGGGACCTGAAGCGAACCGAGGAGTATGGATCGAAGCATTACAACGAGCGTCAGCTTTCCGTCACTTCGGCACGACTCGCTGATGATCAACGCACGCTCCAACTGGAGATCGCGGAGTTAGAACCGACCTGGGGGATGGAAATCGTCTGCCGCCTGCAAGGGACGGATGGGCGCGAATTCCGCCGCGTGATTCACAACACGGTGCACTTCCTGACCCCGCGCTAACCAGCTCGTCCTGGTTTTTAGGTGAACAGCGTCACTCCCGAGGGTCGAGCCGTCAATACAAGCACGACGCGCCAGCGAGTGTGTTTCCGGTTTTCAACCGTTTGGCGGACGTTTCATCGTTTCGAGTATTCCATGTAGAATGGGGCGTCAGTTCCGCGCACGACGTACGAGCTTGCTGGCGGGACTGAAGCAGGATGGACGGCGCCCTATACTTCAACACTTCGCCTCGATGGCGCGACGACGAAAAGGACGGCACACATGCAGGTATCTCGACGACAAGCTCTCGTTTCCGGGGCTCTGGCTTCCACCGCGGCAACGCTCGCCGCCCAACGACTGTTTGCCCGCGACGGCCAGGACTTCCAGCTGAAATATCTGTTGGCGACCAGCCTTTACGGCCACACAGATATCGCCGAAATCTTGCCGGAAGCCTCCAAGTCGGGGGCCTCGGCCATCGACATCTGGCCGAAGGTCCACGGCAGTCAGCGCGAACAAGTGGACGAACTTGGCGAAGTGCGGTTTGCGTCGATGCTTCGTCGAGCAGGCGTGAAGCTCGGCTGCATCACGCAGTACAACTTGGGGCCGTTCGCCCTCCAGGACGAGATGCGACTGGCTAAGCGATTGGGCTGTCGAACGATCGTCACCGGGGCAAAGGGGCCGCGAGACCTCAAGGGGAGCGAACTGAAGGCTGCCGTGGCCGCATTCGTGGAACAGATGAAACCGCACGTCGAAGTTGCCGAGGAAACCGGGGTCACGATCGCGATCGAGAATCATGCCAACAATCTGATGGAGTCGGTCGATGCGGTGAAATGGTTCTCGGAGTTGCGTCCGTCGCCAAACCTGGCGCTCGCCATCGCTCCCTACCATTTGCCCCAAGACTCCCGGCTGATCGCGGATTTGATTCGCGATTGCGGGGATTCCATCGCCGTTTTCTACGCCTGGCAACATGGTCTGGGGGCGTTGGAATCACTCTCAGGGGAACAGCAACTTCAGCAGCTGCCCGGCCAAGGGGATCTCGACTTCACCCCGATTCTGGCGGCCTTGCGTGACATGGATTACCAGGGATGGACCGAGATCTTCATGCATCCGGGACAGCGCGGGACACCCATCATGGATTCCCCGGCGCGCCGTGACGGCCCAGGTCAATCGCTCACGTGACTATTTGGATCAATGCCTAACCGCGATGAAGGAAGACTCGAATGCTCCCAAGTCGCCAGCCACAAAACTATCCGGAACGGGGAAAGCGATGGAAAAGGAAGGGAAGCTCGACCAGAAAACGATCGTCGGCGATTACAACCGGCTTAGCGTCCGAGAGGCCTATGTGATCCTGGATCAGGGGACGGAGCCGCCAGGACCGGGCGGCTATACGATGACCAAGGATGCGGGAACGTACATTTGCCGACAATGCAACGCCGTTCTTTACAAGTCGGATGACAAGTTTGAAAGCCATTGCGGATGGCCCAGTTTTGACGATGAGATTGAAGGTGCCGTGACTCGTCGACCCGACCCGGATGGCTATCGTGTCGAGATCGTCTGCTCCAACTGCGGAGGCCACCTCGGCCACGTCTTTGAGGGAGAGCAGATGACGGCAAAAAACACTCGTCACTGTGTCAACTCGATCTCGATGCGTTTCATCAAGAAGGGTAACGAGATTCCAGCGATGATCGTGAAGAAAAAGGACTGACCTTGGGCCTGCCGTGCACTTCGACGGTCGACGGGAAACTATGATGTAGCGACGTTTTTGTCCGCATCCGGAAGCTACGCCGTGTCCCGAATTCTCCTGACTGCGTTTGAGCCATACGATCGCTGGCCGGAAAACTCCAGCTGGTTGACGCTGTGTGACCTCACGCGCTGGTATGAGGGCAGCCATGACGTCACCACGCGCCGCTACCCGGTCGATCTGACTCGGATGAGTGAGCTGCTGCGGAAGGACCTGCAGTCGAACTATGACCTTTCCATCCATCTCGGCCAGTCCCCTGGATCGACCTCGATTCGCCTCGAAGCGGTGGGGTTGAACGTTCGCAGTGATGGCTCCCCGCTGATCACCAGTGCGCCCGAAGCCTATCGCTCCTCCCTGCCGCTGCCTGCCTGCAATCAATCGCTGCTCGAGGCGGGGATTCCGAGCGATGTCTCGCACCATGCCGGCACCTACTTGTGCAACGCGGCCCTCTATTTGAGCCAGCACTACTCGAATTCCTTTGGTCTCAATACGCAGAGCCTGTTTGTGCACATTCCACTTGCGCCTGCGCAAGCGGCGAAAGATCCCGCCCGACCGGCCAGCATGAGCACGCCGATGGCCAGCGCCGCGATCGCGATCGTGATCCAGCAACTCTGTAAGACGAAATCGTCCTGCGTAAGCTAGAGCGAAGGGCGAGAGTACCTGCCGGTTAGGAAGCTTCAGCTTTTACAAGCACGACGCGCGAGCGAGTGTGTCGGAGGGTCGGACGGGACTCACTCGCTTGCGCGTTTTGATGTTGCGCCATCATCACCCTCCCTCATGCGGATTCTTCGAATCACACTGACAAGCAACTTGGCCCACGGCTAGTGCCTGAGGTTCACATGTGAACCTCAGGCACTAGCCGTGGGCCCCGATGTGAGCGTCGTGCCGAAGCGAGTGCATGTGGGAAACGAAAAAGACGCCGGCAAGTTTCCCTGCCGGCGTCCATGATTGGCGATCGAAGAAGTCGACGAGGTCTAGCTGCGATTGGGATTGAACCCGGTCTGAGCTTCCTCTTCTTCCTCTTGGATGATGATCCGTGGAGTCACCATCAACATCAAACTGCTGGCATCGCGGCCGGCCGAGACGTTGCGGAACAGACGGCTGACGTAAGGGATCTTGCTGAGGATGGGAATCCCACGTTCAACGCGTCCTTCGGCCAGTCGCTTGATACCGCCGAGCAGGATCGTTCCACCGTCCGGCACACTCACCGTGGTGCTGACCGACGTGAAGGCGAAGGTCGGCAACTGAACCGTGGTACCTTCGGCGAACTGTTCATCTTCCTGTTCGTCTTCCTCCGTCACCACACCGTCACCATTGGTGTCCTGTTGCGTGCGGCTGCTCGATCGAGTCGAACGTCGGCCTTCGTAGGTGAACGTATCGACTTCACCGATCTGGCTGAAGAACGGCACAAGCGTGAGACGGACGAACCGTTTGTCATCGCTGACAATCCCTTGCACATTCAACTGCGTGCCTTCGTTCAAGACCACGATCACGGGCTGTTGGGCGACGGCGAAGTCACCGACAACCGGCGTGATACTGATCACGAACGGCCGCTGCGTCTGGTCACTGATCGTGGCGAACTGACCGTCAAACAGCGTGACCTTCGGAGCCTGCATGACATTGCTTCGGTTGTCCGACTGCGCGGCCTGCAGGAAGAAGAACGCCTCGATGTCGCTGAGGATGGCGAAGCCGATCGTTGATGGCGTTCCCAATCCTGCGGCACCGAACGGTGGCGTCAAACCAAAGCTACCGTTTTGCAGGCGAATGTCCAAGTCGGCCGTTGGCAGGGCGGCAATGCCGTCCCAGCCGACCACAACACTCGGGCCTTCATCGTCATAGGGCAGATTCGCGACGTTGTCGTCAAACTTCACCTGGAAGTCGACTCCGATTTGCTCGGCAAAACTATCAGCCAGGGTGATGAAGCGAACCTCAATCGTGATCTGAAGGTTTTGCAACCGGCGAAGCGACTCGAGCAAATCAGTGATCTGGTCGTGAACGTCACTGGTCGTGCTGATCACAAGGCTCAGGTTCTGCGGATAAGGGGCCATCGTGCTCGGACCGCCGAGTGCTTCCCAAGTATCCGGAACGACCGTGGTTTGAATCAGGTCGATCAGCGACTGGAAGTCTGCGAACGAGCCACCGCCGCCAGCGGAGGAGGGAGGATTATTGAGTCCGAAACCACCTTGTGCTCCCATCGAGTTGTACTGGCCAAGCACGTCGGGATTCATCGCGCCAGGCATGGCAGTTCTTGGCCATGCCGGTCCCCAGATCCGTCATCGATACCGGCACCACCTGGACGTCGGCTTGAGGATTGGAGATCTGGTAGGCCGCACGGAGAGCTCCGGCCAATCCATCTTCATAGCTGCTGGTAAAGTTCGGAATCGGAGTGACCAGGTCGGTCACGCGATAGGTCCTCGGATAAACCTTGCTGCGTTTCGCTTCCATACTGGTGATCGAAAGCACGTCGTTCTCGATCACGTACGTCAGTTCCATCTTGTTCAGGATCAAGTTCAAAGCACTCTTGAGCTTGATGCTGTCGGGCAATTCGAGTGTCACGGGCGTTTCCGGCGTGACTCGCACCGCACTGAGGGCCCGTTCGTCGATGACGACCGGAACACCTGTCACCGCCGACAATTCATTGAGCACTTCACTCAAGGAGCGGTTGGTGTACTTGACGTTCACTTCACTCATCAGCTTCTGCTGAATCTGTTGCTCTGCTGCGCTGAGTCGCGAGTCACCATCGTTGAGCGATCGCAGTCGACGTCGCGAAAGTGCTTCCCAGTCCTGGGCTTCGGGTAACGTCATCGGCAAGTTCGGATTGATGCCGATCGCGGATCGATCGACATCGATCAGGCTGTCGACGAACATCAGTTCCTTCGCGTCCCGGACCTCTTCATCCATCAGCAAACGTGTTCCCATCCGGCTGGTGTGGAACATGCTGACAGCAATCGGATCGTCGGGCTTGAGCTCTTGGACCTGCTTGGCAATCACCTCCGCTTCTTGAAAGCGACGCTCCTGGACCAGGCCATTGAAGGTGTTGACCAACGCTGAGATTTCTTCGTCGACGCGTGCAGTCTCTTGCCTGTTCAGTCGCCATCTCAGCACGAACCGCATCGTTCTGGAGATCGAGATCGATCTTGGCGCGGTTGGCATCGATGTACTTCTTCTGCTCGGTGATCGAACGATCCACCATCAAGGCGATCGATCGCTTGGCCTGGTCATCGACATCGGCTCCGTCAACGCGTCGGCGGAGTCGCTCGAGCTCGTCCAGGACGTCCAACGGAGCGGTGGTCTTGGCTCTGTTCGGTCTTGGCGAGCTCCGCAGTGACTTCGCGGAACAGTCGACGAGTCTTTTCTTGAGCTTCGAGCTCCGCCTTTTGAATCGGCGTCAGCTGCTCGGCGATTGCGTTCGGATTGACCGGCAATCGCTTCGGCTGCAACAGCGTCAGTTTGTCCTTGAGCTGATTGCGTGTCGCCGGATCAAGATCCTCTTGATGTGCCCAAGCTTCCTTGAATCTTTCACGTGCCGTCGCCGAATCGCCTTGGCCCAGCGCGTCGATGCCTTCCCGATACATTCGGTCGGCGTAGTTCGGGTCGGTCGTAGGGCAGAGCGGCGATCGCTTGGACCTGTTGAATCTGGCTCTGCGGCTGTCCCGAAGCTGTCCATGTCTCCGGCGAACAACATCTGGGCGACGGTATCCGATTCGTTGTTCGAAGCGGTCGCCATACGCAGGCTGCACGCCGCCCGCAGGCCCGAGTCACCCTCGATTCCCGAGGTCAAGGCGATGCCACTGCGACGTGCCGCCGATTCGGCATCGAGCAGCAACTGCCAGACGCGAGGTTCGCCGGCCGCGAAGTCCTTTTCAGGAACCTTCAGCGACTCGGCCTGTCTCGCAATCGTCAATGCGGTGCGTGATGTCGCCTCGATCCAAGGCCGCTCGTCCGATGGCAACCAAGCGGAGTGCTTCTCGCTTGCGAGCTCTCGGGGGTTGCCAGGTTGGCCGCGGAAATCGGCTGGGCTCCGTCCACCTCGCCAAGCCGCTGCACGGGCAGTCGACTCGAGGCGGAGGGCATCGCCAACAGGGCGGCGTCGATGCCGATTCCCTGCAACTGTGCCCGAAGCTTTTCGACGGCGCCGGCGTACTGCGGCGAAGTCTTGGCGAATTCAGCTGCCACCCGGAAGGACTGTACCGCCGTGTGGTAGTCCTTGTTGGCAATCGCGTCGCGGACTTGAGCAAGGACTTGCTCGCCGGATGCAGAGCTTGGCAGCTGCCGGTGCCGAAGCCGGTCGTCGCGAACGACGGCGTAGCAGGCACCGATGGGCTGGAATTTTGGGCTGATACGTCCGATGCGGCCAGCATCCAGGCTAGGCCAACACAGACGACACGGCAACCGTGTGCGGGTACGAGGCGATTCAACGCGACTCTCCTTCTTCGCGGTGAGACTTCTTGAATAACGCGGTCACCAATCCAAACCGCTTTCGCGCTCTCGTCTTTCTTGCGAGAGCGACTGCGGCGGGAACGGGCTTCCCACGCTTGGCCGATGTATCAGCCTTCGTTTTCCTGATCTCTCCTTGCCACCCGCGTCGACGCACTTCCATGGTGCTGAAACGGACCTATCGTGTCGATAAGGGCGGCAAGGAATCTGGTTCGTTCGGGAAATAGTCAGTTTCGAAGGGGCGTGTCAACAGTGATCTAGCCCAGAGTCGAAGAAACTTTTTCTTTTCCGTTCGAATTGCTAGCGTGTTTTTGCAATTGCTATCGGCGTCCAGTTCGATGGTCGAACCGCTAGGCGCGAGTCCAATCCGTCTCCTTTGCGACCAATCGGGGCGGCTGTTTCTAGCGGAAGGGGGCGAGCGATCCGGTTCTTCCCTGTGATTTTGCGGTCGAGACCGGACGGCTCGCGCCCTGTAGCCGAGTCTCTCCCAGGCTCGGAGTTTTCGCGGCAAAGCCGCGAGGAATGACGGTCTCGGAGAGACCGCCCTACAGCAAAGTAGCGCTGTCCAAATAGTCGATTGACAGCCCCGCGCAAAAAAAAGGCCAGCCTTCAAGAGGCTGGCCATGGCGATTGACGCATCGCGGAATCCCGCTATTCCCAGAGAGCTAGGCAGCTTCTCGTGCTTCTTCCCCGGCCTTCTTTTCGGCAGCCGTTCGGTAGTCGACCACATCCCAGGCCAACCCCGTGGCTCGCAACAATCGGATGGCCTGCCAGGTGATATCAAATTCCCACCACTTGTGTCCGTGCTTGGCCATCCGTGGATAGGCGTGATGGTTATTGTGCCAGCCTTCGCCGTAGGCAACGATCGCCACCAACCAGTTGTTGCGGCTGTCGTCGGTGGTTTCGTAGTTCTTGTAGCCCCACATGTGCGAAGCGCTGTTGACCAACCAGGTCGCGTGGAGCACGGTCACCAAGCGGACAAACATCCCCCACACCACCAGCGACGTGCCGAGTTCGACGCCGCCAAACCAATAACCGACGGCGAACAGGATCACGCCGACCAGGATATGAGCCGGCAAGAACATCCAATCCATGCGACGCATTCCCGGCTCCTTGTACAGATCGGGCACCCAACGCTTGCAGGTAGGCGGTGCGGTCGCCGTTGTGGGTGTGATAGGCCAACCAGAAAATATGGCTCCACCAGCCACCGTCATGCGGTGAATGGGGATCGCCTTCCTGGTCGCTGCAGGCGTGATGCTTGCGGTGATCGGCAACCCAGTCCAAGGGCGTTCCCTCGCCGGCGAGCATGCCGATCGAGGCAAACAGGTAGCGAACCCAGTTGTAGGTCTTCATCCCGGTATGGGTCAAAAGCCGGTGATATCCCAGGCAAATGCCCAGGCTTCCGGTGAACCAGTGCAGCACCAGAGCGACGATCAAGCCGGTCCAGGTAAAGGTAAAGGGAGCGGCCAAGACGACCACGTGGGCGAGCGTCGAGCCAGCCGATCGCCCAATAGCTCAGGTTGTTGCGACGGCGACGCTCTTCGGCGGTGGGACCGACATCTTTCTTGCGAGGTCGGCTCTCTGCCGCATCGCGCATCGGACGGTCGGGCATGAGGGCGTGGATGGTGGGTATTCGGAGGGGCAGTTACGGTTGACATGAGTGTTCCTGGAAGCGAATGGGCTGGTCAGCATCCCCTGCCGACAATCAACGCCAGAAGTGTATCGAAACTGCCTCCCAGCTCTGTCACCAATTGGGGTCCGCGATGTAACAGAGCTGTAATAGTCGGTAAAAACGGCGGGCGAAGCTCGCTGAGGAGGGAAATTAGGAGGGATAAGGTGGGGGTATCAGCTGGGCAGCGGCTGGGCAGCTGGGCAGTCGGGCAGGGGGCAGTGGGCACGGGGAAAAAGGGGTCAGACACCAAAAGTGCCAGACACCAAAAGTGCAAAGCACCCGAAGGGCCGTTCCGGCTTTTGGTGTCTGGGCTTTTGGTGTCTGACCCGAATGGCACGAACTTAGGTTGTCTCAGCTGAACCTCGGCGCTAGCCGTGGGCCTTCGCCGCATCCTAACGACGTTTTCTTTCTTCGCCCACGGCTAGCGCCGAGGTTCAAAGCCCGTGCTATTCGTGTCTGACCCCTATTTCCCGACCCTTTGCCCGAACCTTTTCCCGAACCTGGGGCGTTCACTGCTGGGCCAGCATTTGAGCTCGGGCCATCGCCTCTTCGGCCTTGGCGATGTACTGCTGATCCTGAGTGCCGGCCCAGGCACGCTGGTAGGTCACACTCAAGGCGGTGAAGTTGAACGAGTCACTGGGCTCCAGTTCACAAGCCTTCACGCCGTGTTGGATCGCCAGATCATGCTGGCCGGTCTTGGTGTAAACCCGCGACAGAGCCAGATGGGCGAGCACGAAGGCATCGTCCTCCTCCACGATCTGCTTCAAACCCTCAATGGCCTCCTCGAATTTCTCCTCGTCGATCAACCGTTCGACTTCGTTGTAACGGGCGTGCAAGTCGCTCATCGGAAAGACCTTCGAGGAGAAGAAACAGGAGGAAGCGGGGGACCGTGAAGCGGCATGTCGGCCGAACCGGGAGATTCGGCCGACACGCAGGATCGTAGAGCGCGTTCGAAGCCTAGGCGTTCCGCAGGGCCGCCTGAGCGGCAGCCAAGCGAGCGATCGGCACACGGAAAGGGCTGCAACTGACGTAGTCCAGTCCGACTCGATGACAGAAGTCGATCGAGGAAGGATCGCCGCCATGTTCGCCGCAGATCCCAACCTTCAACTTCGGCTTGGTGCTGCGACCCTTCTTCACACCCATCTCGACAAGTTGTCCCACGCCGGTTTGGTCAAGCGACTGGAAGGGGTCCACGTGAAGAATGTCCTGCGCAAGGTAATCAGGCAAGAACGTGTTGACGTCGTCGCGGCTGTAGCCAAACGTCATCTGCGTCAAGTCATTGGTACCGAAGCTGAAGAAGTCGGCATACTCCGCGATCGCGTCGGCGGTCAGAGCCGCACGCGGGAATCTCGATCATGGTGCCGATCAGGATATCAAGCTTGCCGGTGAACTTCTTGGCCGCCTTGGTTTCCTCGATCGTGTTCTCGACCTTGGTCGCGAAGCGACGCCAATTCGCTCGCGGTGCCGACCAGCGGAATCATGATCTCGGGCTGAGCCTTGATCTTCTTCGCGGCGCAGTTGATCGCGGCTTCGACAATCGCCCGCACCTGCATCTCCAGGATTTCAGGGTAGGTGACACTCAAGCGGCAACCGCGATGACCAAGCATTGGATTGGCCTCATGCAGCGCGGCGGCACGCTTGACGATGTCGGCGGGCTTGACGCCGAGTTCCTCTGCCATCGCCTTCTGGGCCGCTGCATCGTGCGGCAGAAACTCGTGCAGCGGCGGGTCAAGCAAACGAATCGTCACGGGCAGCCCGTCCATCGCCTTGAAGATGCCTTCGAAATCTTTGCGTTGGAACGGCAAGAGCTTCTTGAGAGCGGCTCGACGATCCGCTTCGTTGTCAGCCAAGAATCATCGAACGCATGTGAATGATTCGGTCCGGCTCGAAGAACATGTGTTCGGTTCGACACAGCCCGATGCCTTGCGCCCCGAACTCGCGTGCTCGCTTGCTGTCGGTTGGCGAATCGGCGTTGGTGCGAACCGCCAAGGTGCGGTATTCGTCGGCCCACTTCATCAGCTTCGCGAAGTCGCCCGAGAGCTTTGGCTCTTGGGTTTCGACTTCGCCCGACATCACTTCGCCGGTGGTCCCGTCCAGGCTGATCACATCCTTTTCGGTGAACGTTCGGCCGCCGACTTTGATCTTTCGCGTCTTCTCATCGATTTCAATCTCGCCGGCTCCGGCCACGCAGCACTTGCCCCAGCCGCGAGCCACCACCGCCGCGTGGCTCGTCATGCCACCGGTGCTGGTGAGGATCCCTTCGGCCGCATTCATTCCGTCGACGTCTTCGGGGCTGGTTTCTTTGCGAACCAGGATCACACTTTCCCCGGCTTCCTTTCGCGCTCGGGCATCTTCGGCGGTGAAGGAGAGCTTGCCGACCGCGGCACCCGGTGAAGCGGGCAGGCCACGGGTCAGCACGTCCGCGGCATTGCGGGCGGTCGGCTTGAAACTGGGCAGCAGCAGCTGAGTCAAGTCGTTCGCGGGAACGCGAAGCACGGCTTCCTTCTGATCGATCAAGCCTTCCTTGACCATGTCGCAGGCGATCTTGACGGCGGCAACGCCGGTTCGCTTGCCCGTTCGGGTCTGCAGCATGAACAGCGTGCCACGTTCGATCGTGAACTCGATGTCCTGCATCTCCTTGTAGTGATCTTCCAGCGTCTTCTTGATCGCCAACAATTCCTTGTAGACGTCCTTGTTCCACTTGGGCATTTCGGCAACCGGCTGCGGAGTACGAATCCCCGCCACCACGTCTTCGCCTTGAGCGTTGACCAGGAACTCGCCAAAGAACTTGTTCTCGCCGGTGTTGGGATTTCGCGTGAAGGCAACGCCCGTACCCGAGTCATCGCCCATGTTGCCGTAGACCATCGACTGCACGTTGACGGCGGTACCGAGCAATCCGCGAATGCCTTCGATCTCGCGATAACGAACGGCTCGCGTGGTATTCCACGATCCGAACACGGCCTCGATCGACAACTGCAATTGCCGCATCGGGTCTTGCGGGAAATCCTCGCCGGTATGCTTCTTGTAAACGGCCTTGTAGTCCTCACAAAGCTTCTTGAGACCTTCGGCAGGCACGTCGGTATCTTCGCTGACCTTGTACTGCTTCTTGACCTTGTCGAAGGCTTCTTCGAAGGAATGGTGATCGATTCCCATCACCACGTCGCCAAACATGTTGATCAAGCGGCGATAGGCGTCGTAGGCGAATCGCTCATTCTTGGTCGCCTTGGCCAAGCCCTCGGTCGCCTGGTCATTCAAGCCCAAGTTCAAAATGGTGTTCATCATCCCGGGCATCGAAACCGCAGCACCACTGCGAACGCTGACCAGCAACGGATTGGCGTCGTCACCAAACTTCTTGCCCAGTTCCTTCTCAAGCGTCGCGACCACCTTGTTGACCTGGTCCATCAACTCCGCGGGCAGTTTCTTGCCAGCCTTGTAATAGGCATCGCAGACCTCGGTGGTGATGGTGAACCCTGGAGGCACCGGCAAGCCAATGCTGGTCATCTCCGCGAGATTGACCCCTTTTCCTCCAAGCAATGCTTTGCTCTTGCCTTTGCCTTCGGTCTTATTCTTACCGAAGTAGTACACCATCTTTGTTGTTGCCATGACGTTCGTTTCTCTCTGGGAATGCCCTAAATGGGTTCAGTTCGGGAGGGGTGGTTGGGAATGGTTTGGATTGGAGTTGGATGGTTGTCGCTTGGTCACAGTCGTGCACCACAAGCCAAGTGTCAGCGATCAAAAACTCGTTCGCTGCACCAGGATCGCTAACGACACCGAGATCGCTTGCTGCACCGGCAATCAGGCTGTGGCAACCTGTTTCCGCAGATTCGCAAGGTCGATGTCGACCGCAGGCGTGAGACTCGGGCTCTCGATCACCCGCGCATCATCCACTCGGGATGTCGGATCCAAAACTGCGCGATGAGAAGCAAATCAATGTGACCAACGATCACAAATGCAGCCCAAAAACACGTCTTTTGGGGGCTAAATGTATTGGCCTGCCGTCGGATGGTCAATGACGACAAGCCCACACCCTTGATCGTGGCCTCGCCAACCGAGATCCCCAAAAGCAAGTAGGGCTGACAGGAATCGAACCTGCACTCCCGAAGGAACTAGATCCTAAATCTAGCGCGTCTGCCAGTTCCGCCACAGCCCCGCTTCCTCCCTGAGGATTCGGTGTCGAGAGTGTACCCCAGTTGCCCGGAAGTCCTAGAGGACATGGAGAATTAGCCGCTCAAGGCGAACGATCCGGTCGCTTCCGAAGTCGGGCTCCGGCGACTCGTGCATCGTCAAATCTAAAATTGGGGGTGACGTCGATCGGCGAAAAGGGGTCAGACGCAAAAAAAGCGAAGCACCCTTCGGGCCGTTCCGGTCTTCGTGTCTGACCCGAATGGCACGGGCTTTGAACCTCGGCGCTAGCCGTGGGCGAAGAAAACGTCGTTAGGATGCGGCGAAGGCCCACGGCTAGCCCGAGGTTCACTGAGACAACCTAAGTCGTGCCATTCGTGCTGACCCCTTTTCGCCAGCAACCCTCAAACGAAGTGCTGACGCTGCACTAGTGAAAAATGACAGGGGCCTCACGGGCATCGAGGCCCCTGTCTCGTTGCCATGATCGAGACAACGCAGGGAGTGGCGTCCCACCCCCCCTGTTTGCAATCGGCTGCGGGTCTCTCCGACGCCGATGATTCAGGAAATCGTCCGATTATGCCGGCTCCGAAGCCTGTCCCGCGCAGTGGCGCTGCGCAGTGGCTACCCAGGGAACCAAAACTCGAGAGACTCCTCGACGATCAAGACGCGGCGCGGCCCTGTTCGGCTAAGCTCCGCCGCCCGCTTCCTCGCCCGTCACGGTCGGCACCACCCAGACCTTGACGCTGGCATCCACTTCGCTGTGCAAGTGGATCTTGACGGTGTACAGCCCGAGCTCCTTCAACGGCCCCTCCAGACGAATCTGGTCCTGAGCCAGTGAGAAACCGGCGGCCTTCAGACCGTCGACGATCTCGTGAGCCCCGACGCTGCCGTACAGGTGACCTTCATCGTTGGCATTGGCTTCGATCGTGATCGATTGCTTGCCCAACTCTTCGGCCTGGACTCGGTACTCGCTCAGCTTCTCCAGTTCGATGGCGCGAAGCTTTTCGCGGTGCTTATCGACCATCCGCATGTGGTGGTCGGTCGCGACGGTCGCGAGACCTTGGGGAAGGAGGTAGTTCAGCGCGTATCCCGATTTGACCTCGACGATGTCGCCCTGCTTGCCGAGATGTTCCACGTTGTGGATCAGCAGCAGCTGAATGCCGCCGTTCTTTCCCTTGGGAAGACGCTTGAACAATCGGTTTTGTTTGCGCCGCGTGGTTGTCCCTGTCATCGATTCGCTCTGTGTGGATGCAAAAATGTGAGGTTCTGGTAAGTGTGTTGTTGTTTCGGCCCGTCACGACGGAACGCCGCTCAGAACGGGATATCAGGGTCGTCGTATCCGGGACCGCCCCGGTGGGCTGCGTCTCGCGTTGCCCAGGACTGTCGTCGTGCATGCTTTCGTAGTCGTTCGAATGATCCACGCTGGCAGGCCGCGGACGACCTCCTGCAGGTCCTCCCGAGGCCGGGCCGCCGCCGAGCATCTGCATGCGTTCGCAAACCACGCGCAACTTGCTCCGCTTCTGTCCGTCGGTTTCCCAGCTATCGAGTTTCAAGCGGCCTTCGACCAGAATCGGTGAACCTTTGCCCAGGTATTCACTGGCGACCTCTGCCGTCCGCCCCCACAGGGTCACATCCACAAACGTCGTTTCGTCGACCCATTCACCACTGGCGTTCTTGCGACGGTCATTGACCGCCATCCCGATATCGGTGACCGCGGTTCCACCGGGCGTGTATTTCAACTCGATATCCCGTGTCAGATTCCCGACCAGAATGACGCGGTTGAAACTAGCCATGAAAACACTCCGCTTTCTTTACGCTTGAAGCAAACTAGAGCGGCGGACCGTTAGGCCTCGACCGCGACTTCTTCATCGATGTCCGCATCCTCGTCGTCCACCGCTTCGCTGGTGTCGGCATGCGAGGAGACACGAACCGACTCGCCTCGAGCATTGGCCAAAATCGGCTCAATCAGACGAGGCTCCAACTTGATCGTCATGTGACGGAGCACCGGCTCGCAGAGGGCCAAGGCTCGGTCGATCTTCGGCATGTCGGGCCCATCGAGCTCGAAGTAGGTCAGCCAGTAGGTCCCTTTCTGATGCTTATCGATTGGATAAGCCAACTTCTGCTCCATCCACAAGCGATTGACCAAAACGTTACCGCCAGCGGCAGCGACCAGGTCGCCGATCGTCTTGCTCAATCCACCCGGGTCGCGAGCGTACTGGTTGCTGTCCAGAATCAAAAGCGTTTCGTAAGTGTTCTTTGCCACGTTTCGTAGGTCTCTCAGTTTTCGAATTCGTAGTGTGTCTGAATTCAGTATGTGGGGGGGTTCAATCCTCGCGGGAACTCACTTCGGCATCGGACGGCGCTGGTTCCGACTTCGTCGCTTCCTTCGTTCCCGCCTTGCTCCTGTCGTTCTTCTTGTTCTTCTTCTTCTCCGACGAGGAATCGGCGTTGTAACGATTCATTACAAATCCGATTCCCTGCGTCGACCAGTCGATAGCGGCCTGGGCCGCCAAGCTGATCGCCGGTTCAATTTTTTCCTGCTCCTCCGGAGCGAATTTCCCGAGGACATAATCCGCGGGATCCCAGCCTGCCGGCGGCCGATCGATCCCGATCCGCAACCTGGCGACTTGGTCGGTCCCCAGGTGTCGAATGATGTCCGCTAATCCTTTTTGTCCGCCCGCCGAACCCGACGCTCGAAAACGCAGTCGCCCGGATGGCAAGTCGAGATCGTCACAGACGACCAAGACATCCTCGGGGGACAGTTTATAGAAATCGCATGCTTTCCGCACGCTTTTTCCGCTGGCATTCATGTAGGTCTGAGGACACAACACGACCAGCTTTTCAGCCACCGCCCCCTCCGCGACCTCACCCTCAAAACGAGTCTTGACGGAATCGGCACCGATCTGCTTCGCGACCCTGGCAGCCACCATGAACCCGATGTTGTGACGACTTTGCTCGTAGCGACGACCCGGATTCCCAAGTCCAACGATCAATTTCATGACATTCGAGCCTGGTCACGGCGTGGATCTCGTGTCGCGCGAGCCGCTCAGTCTTCATCCTCCTCTGACTTCTCACCACCCTTGGAAATCACCTCTGGCTCCGCGCCTCCGGCCATTTCCGTCAACTTCTTCTTCTTGTTCCTTCGGCTCTTCAATGTGCGCCACCACGGTGTCGGCGAGGCGTGACCAACTCCACTCCGGACGGCAACTCCAGATCGCCAGCGGTCAGATTGCCGCCGACGTGCAAGTCGGTCACGTTCAACCCCACGTGCTCCGGAATCGACCAGCCGGACAGCGAATCTCGACCGAATGCGTGTTTTCCAACAGCACGCCACCCTCGCGAAGACCAACGGGATCGCCGTGCTTGTGAATCGGTACGGTCACCTCGACCAATTCCTTCAGGTTCACGCGAATCAGGTCCAAATGCAGGACTTCGATTCCCAAGGGGTCGTACTGGACCTCGCGGACCAACGCCGTATCCTTCACATCGCCCGTCAACGTCACCGTCTTGCCGTGGTGGCGAAGCAGTGACATGGACCTGTGATTCGGGGACCGACAGGTGGGTGGTGGCTTCACCGTGGCCATAGAGGACCGCAGGCACTTTTCCGGCCCGGCGTAATCGTCGCGTGGCGGCAGTTCCAACCTTGGTGCGATTTTCGACATCTAGAACTTCAGCCATCAGAAATTCACCCTACCGAGACAGTGCTCTTGACTTGTTTTGCTTGTCCAATTGATCAGCCGGGGCAGCCGCAAGGCTTCCCAGACGAAGCGGGTAAGTATGGCGTAAGAACTTGGATCCGCAAGCCCAAAGCGGGGTTCAAAAACCGGCATCTTCACGCGAGCCGCCCGCGACGCGACAACGGAAGAGAATCGCTTTCCGCCGATGCCAACTGCGGGTACAATGGGCTTCCCGCCTGACAACAATATCCCGCCTTACTTGGACTGGTCTGCGTTGGAGCTAATTCTGGCTCCATCCCCGTAGCCCGGTCCTTCCGAAAACGACCGGCCGATTTCGACGTCCAAAGTCTGAATCTGCTTCGAGTTAAGCATCCCTTCGCACGGTCCTGGACACATGTTGACTGGGCCGTCTCGGTACCCGCCATTTACCCCGCCCTTATGAATCGATCCGCTTCTACCTGGACTTCCCGGCTTGGCAGCTTGGCAGTCCTCGTTGTTTTCGGCAGCCCGGCTCTAGCCGCGGATGCCGATCAATTGATTTTGGATCGCGGTGAGCAGATTTACGTCCAATCCTGCCAGAGCTGCCATGGGGATCAGGGCAGGGGAGTCGAAGACCACTACGCCGACCCGTTGGTGGGCGATTTGACCGTCGGTGGCCTCAGCGAACTGATTACCGAGACGATGCCCGAAGAGGATCCTGAGCTGTGCGTCGGCGACGACGCGGAGGCGGTCGCCCAGTACATCCACCACACGTTCTACAGCGAAGCGGCGAGGGTTCGTAATCGCCCGCCGCGTGTTTCGTTGGCGAGATTGACGGGCGAACAATTGCGTCAGAGCCTGGCCGACCTGTACGGACACTTTCAAGGCGATTCCTGGGTCGAGAGCCGACGTGGCGTCGAAGCCGACTACTTTGACGGCAGCCGCTGGAACAAAGACAAGCTCCGGATCGAGCGCGTCGATCCTGTGATTGACTTCGATTTTGGTGAGGAAAGCCCGGGTGAGGGAATCGAAGCAGAGGAGTTCTACATCAATTGGTCCGGATCGCTGAAGGTGGACCAGTCGGGCCGCTACGAAATCATTCTGCGAAGCTCGCTTTCCTGCATGCTGAAGTTTGGTGCCGGCGATCGCGAACTGGTCAACAACCACGTCCAGTCGGAAGGGAAAGAAGAGTTTCGTCGCACCCTGAATTTGACGGCTGGTCGCACCTACCCGTTCAGCCTGGAGTTCATTCAGCGAAAACGAAAGACGAAGCAGCCGCCAGCCAAGATCACGCTCTCCTGGATCCCTCCAGGCGGCGTCGAGGAGATCATCCCGAATCGGTTTCTGATTCCGGCGAAACTGCCGTCGACCTTTGCACTGCAAGCCAAGCTTCCGCCCGACGACCGCAGTTACGGCTACGAACGGGGAACCGCCATCAACCAGCAATGGGATCAGTCCACCACCGACGCAGCGGTGGAGTTTGCTGAATTTGCCGCAAGCGAGCTTGTACCCACGTTATCGTCGCCAGCACCGGGACGAGCCTGATGAGAATCGGGCAAAACTCCGTGGCTTCCTCGGCGAAGTGGTTCAGACGGCGTTTCGCGGTCCGCTCGACGAGCAAACACGCAAACGCTTCATCGATGATCAACTCGAACTTGCCGAGGACGATGGCGAAGCGATCAAGCGATCCCTGTTGATTTCGCTGAAGTCACCACGCTTTCTCTATCCCGCTGCTCGATGGAGATCGCAGCGAGAGCCAGCAAGTGGCCAACCGGTTAGCACTGTTCTTGTTCGACTCGTTACCGGCCGACCCCTGGTTGCTGAAACAGATCGAAAAGGACCAACTCAGCAACGAAGAACAGATCAAACAAGCGGCATGGAAGATGGTTTCGGATTACCGAAGCCGGGCCAAGATCCGCTCGTTCCTGCATGCCTGGTTCGACCTCGCCGAGCTTGACGAGTTGACCAAGGACCAAGAAATGTTTCCGGGTTTCGACGCCGAGTTGGTTCGCGACTTACGAGTCGTCGTTTGATGCGTTTCTCGAATCCGTCGTGTGGAGCGAGGCGAGCGACTTTCGACAATTGCTGCAAGCTGATTGGGTGATGACCAACGATCGGCTTGAACAGTTTTACGGGCCGGCCTGGAAGGAAGCCGAGCAGGAAGAGGGAGCGGAACAGGAAGACGACCAGCGTGTGTCGACGCTGCGTCGATCGGTCAGCGATCCGCAAGTTCACGTTGGCGTTCTGACCCACCCCCTGCTGCTGAGCCACTTGGCCTATCACCGAACCAGTTCTCCGATCCATCGCGGCGTGTTCCTGACCCGCCACACGCTCGGTCGTGTGCTGCGTCCCCCCAACGCCGCTTTCACGCCACTCAATCCCGAACTTCACCCTAACCTGACAACTCGACAGCGCGTGGAGCTGCAGACAGGCGAGGTCAACTGCCAGGTTTGCCACCAGAAAATCAATTCGCTCGGCTTTGCGCTGGAGGGTTTCGATGCAGCCGGCCGATTTCGTGAAATGGAGAACGAGCTGCCGATCAACACCTCGGGCAGTTACGTCACACGAGTCGGCGAGACCGTCGAGTTCGACGGGGCTCGACAACTGGGTGACTTCCTGGCCTCGAGCGAGGACTGTCATCGAGCGTTTGTCGAATCGGCATTCGAGCACTTGGTCAAACAGCCGATCGCCGCATTCGGTCCTGACGTTTCCGATCGGCTGACCAAGTCGTTCCAGGACAGCGGCTTCCACATTCAACAACTGATTGTTTCGATCGTTCAAATCGCAGCCAAACCACCAAGTACACCGGCCCCGGAGGGCTAACACAAACCGACGTTAGGCTTTCCAGCCTGACGTACGAAATCTAAGATGACCGCAAAGCAATCGATTCCGGATTCACCATGACGAACAAGACCTCTCGACGACAATTCATTCGCGACCTTGGTGTTAGTGCCGCGGCGGCTAACTTCCTGCTGGCACTCCCCAGCCTTGGTTGGGCCGCGTCAGGTTCGAGAAAGCAACGCGTCGTTTTCGTGTTCAGCCCCAACGGCGTGATCCCGGATCATTTCTGGCCGGACAAGGAAGGAGAACACGAATCGCTCAAACGCATTCTCGCTCCGCTTGAACCGTTCAAGAACCAGTTGCTGACGCTGCAAGGCGTCGACAATCGCATCAAGGGCGACGGCGACGGACACATGCGGGGCATCGGCTGTCTGCTCACTGGTGTCGAGCTATTTCCTGGTGACGTGCAAGGCGGATCCGACACGCCAGCCGGTTGGTCGATGGGGATTTCGATCGACCAGCATCTCAAGAACAAGCTTGCAAGCCGATCCGAGTACGCAGACCCGCTTTGGTTCACTCGAGTTTGGCGTGATGGTTCCTGATCGCGCTGACACCTGGACGCGTTGGTCCTACGCCGGTCCCAATCAACCGGTTGCTCCCATCAGCGATCCTTATCAGATGTTCAACAAGCTGTACGGGCAAACGCAAAATCGCGCGATGCTTGCCAGTGTGCTCGATGACCTGCAAGACGACTTCAAGAAAATCGAAGCGTTGGTCAGCCCCGAAGATCGACAGATGCTCGAACAACATGTCGACATGGTTCGATCACTCGAGGTCGAACTGCAATCCGAGCTCCAACATTCGGAAGCTTCCGAGCAGGCAGGCCATGCGATTCCCAAACTTGCGCCGAATGTCGACGAAGACAACGACAACATGCCGCAACTCAGTCGCATGCAAACGGAACTGTTGGTCAGCAGCCTCGCCAGCGATTTCACTCGTGTTGCCACTCTCCAGATCACCAACAGCGTCGGCAACCCGCGGATGCGATGGCTGGAGATCGACGAAGGTCATCACTCCATCTCGCATGAACCGGACTACGAACGAGAAGGCCTACGAACAGTTGATTCAAATCAACACCTGGTACTGCGAGCAGATCGCCTTATCTTGCGAAGCGTCTTGCCGAGACTCCGGAACCGGGCGGCGACGGCTCCATGCTCGATCACACCACGGTGGTCTGGACCAACGAACTTGGCAAAGGCAATTCCCACACGCGAAACGATATTCCGTTTGTGATGGTGGGCGGTGGACTTGGATTCAAGACCGGTCGCGCCTTGAAGTACGATCACGTGCCTCACAATCGCCTATTGCTGAGCATCAGCGAAGCGATGGGTCATCCCGTGAAGACCTTTGGCAATCCCGACTACTGCGGCGACGGTCCACTGACTGGCTTGAGCTGAACCAATCGTGTCACAAGGAAACTCGCTGCGCCGAATGACGGGGCATTGGTTTCCCTCAGCCGCCGAGCGTTAGCAAAATGCGATTTACCTTGGTTCTCTTCGTGAACCTCAGCGCTAGCCGTGGGCCCAGGGTGGAACGCAAGCGGTATTCTTGGAGCCCACGGCTAGCGCCTGAGGTTCAAATCCAGCGAACGAACCGACCCCTGCCTTACCCTCTTACCCTCTTACCCTCTTACCCTCTTACCCTCTTACCCTACTGCCCTACTGCCCTACTGCCCAACTGCCCCTCTTACCCACCTGCCCCTCACGGCTTCTCATTGATCCGGTACATTTCTCGCCACGGCAACTGAATCCCGCCGTCGATGGTCAGGGTGCTGCCGGTGATGTATTCGCTGCCGGGATCGCACAAAAAGACGACACCGCGCCCGATCTCTTCGGGCTTGCCGAGTCGGCCCCAGGGCAGCTTCGCTCCTTCGGCTCGCAGTGTCTCTTCCGAAAAGAACTTTCGCTCGCCCGGCGTATCGGTCCAACCGGGGTGAATGATGTTGACCCGAATGCGATGCTGGGCCAACTCACAGGCGGCCGTTCGCGCCATTTGGTCGTTGGCCGCCTTGGCCATGTTGTAGGCCATCGCGCCCGGGATCGCCATGTGCGCATGGGGACTGCTGATCACCACGACGTTCCCGCCTTTGCCCTGCGAGACCATCTGCTTGGCCGTCGCCCGCACAAAATGAAAGGCTCCCCACATGCTGACATCGATCGTCTTGCGAAACTCGCTCAGCTCCGATTCAAGAAACAGGTGGCGATCGCTGTAAACGGCGTTGCTGACGGCAATGTCGACGCCTCCCATCAACTCAATCGACTGGGCAACCAATGCGTTGATCTCCGACTCGCTGGCAAAGTCAGCCTGAATCATGTGAGCCTTACCGCCAGCCTGCTCGCACTCGGCCACTGCCGATTCCGCCTCCCCCGCATGGCTGCGATAATTGATGACGACCTCCGCCCCGGCCTTGGCCAATTCGATGGCGATTCCCCGCCCGATTCCCATCGACGATCCCGAAACGATCGCCCGCTTTCCCTTCAAATCTGTCATGTCGCTGCTCAATAGTGGGTCCTTGAATATTGGCGATCAGCCTACCGCGTGAGCGGCCATCGGTCGATTCGGCAGCCGTCGTCCGCGACGTATTTTTTCCCAGCAGCGACGCCGGAAGCAAGAACCAGAAGAAGAAGCCGAACGCAGAGATGGGAGACCCTGAGAGGCAACCTCCCAATGCCATCGACTTTGCGACCATTGGGTGACTTTTGTTAGCAGAGGCGCGAGCCGTCCGGTTCTTCGGTGTGATCTTGTCCTCGAGACCGGACGGCTCGCGCCGTACCGCTAGAAAGCAGATGGCATTGGGCAACCGCCACTGGGAATTAGTCCAATGGAGATTCTCCTCCCTACGTCTCCGCGCCTCTCCCGTCCCTGCGCCCACCTTTACCCGTCCCTGCCCGACTGCCCAACTGCCTACTGCCCATCTGCCCTCCTGCCGCAACTGCCCAACTGCCCAACTGCCCAACTGCCCACCTGCCCAACCTGCCCACCTGCCCACCTGAGAAGAAACTGCCGCTTCCTGATGAATTTCTCTCAATTTTCCAAATAGGTGATTGATTTCTTTCACGCCTGACAGAAAACTATCAACTGGAGATTGATTCATTCTGGTGAATTTAGGCGGTCTAGTTCGGATGAGCGAAACAAGGCGGGAGCGACTTCGCGACCTGGTTCAGTCTCGTGGTTTCGCGGCGCTCGGCGAATTGGCCGAATCGCTGGAAGTCAGCGAATCGACGATCCGCCGCGATCTGGAACAGCTCGAGCGTGATGGGCTGGTTCGCCGGACGCATGGCGGCGCGTTCTGGACCGGCGAACCCGACACGCTGCAGGTCTTTCAGACTCGGCGCGACGATCACTGGGCCGCCAAAGCGGCGATCGGGCTGGCCGCCGCCGACTTGATCGAAGACCACGACACGATCCTGCTCGATGGGGGAAGCACCACCTACGAATTGGCGCGGCATCTGGTCGGGCGCCCGCTTCAAGTCGTGACCAACAGCCTGCCGGTGGCCCACCTGCTGTCGACCAGTGAATCGATTGACTTGGTCATGATTGGTGGCTGTGTCCGCGGTCGCACCGCCGTGGCGATTGGTCCGATGGCGGACGCCATGTTGCACAGCATCAACGTTGGCAAGGCTTTCTTGTCGGTCGCCGGCATCACCGACCGGGGCTACTTCAACAGCAACATGATGCTGGTCGAAAGCGAAAAAGCGATGCTGGACTCGGCCGACCAGGCGATCGTGGTGGCCGACAGCAGCAAGTTTGGAAAAGTCAGTCTCAGTCGGTTGTGCGGATTGCACGAAGTACACACCGTCGTCACCGATTCGAACCTGGAATCACGTTGGAAAGAGCATCTCGATCTAGCGGGAGTCGAATTACTGTTGGCAACAACGTCGCGATGCGCGCCGCCATCACCAGGCGTATCGATCCACAGCAACGAGGAAAGTGCGAGTTCGTAACGATGAATGCGACGATCGACCGAAGTCACCTTGAACAACTGGTTCGCTCCGCCGTGCGTGCCTCGCTCGCCGGTTCGGCGGGCACACCGCGTGCCGGGGCCGCCCCTGCGACCGCTTCGCCACCCGGCTGGGTCGACGGCAAACCGAATCTGCGCGTCAGCATTTCCGCGCGTCACTGCCACTTGACCGACGAACACGTGGAAATCCTGTTCGGGCCAGGCGCGGTGCTGGAGCCGGACAAGGATCTCTACCAAGACGGCTTCTACGCCGCCAAACAAACGGTGATGGTGGTGGGGCCGCGACGCCGCATGCTGCCGAGCGTGCGGGTCTTGGGTCCGACTCGAGCCGACGAGCCAGGTCGAGTTGGCGTTGACCGATTCGATCTCGCTCGGCATCGACGCCCCGGTCCGTCACAGCGGTCAGATCGAAGACACACCGGGCTGCGTCTTGGTCGGCCCTGCCGGAACCGTCCAACTGACGCGCGGCGTGATCCGTGCCGCGCGACACGTTCACATGAATTTCGCGGACGCTGAGCATTACTCGGTATCCAACGGCGACATGATGCAGCTGAAGATCGTCAGCCCTGGCTGCAGCATGACGTTTGACGATGTGCTTGTGCGAGCCGACAAGGCGGCGAAGCTCGAGGTGCACATCGACACCGACGAAGGCAACGCTTGCAACCTGGATGCGGCCACCGAAGTGATCTTGCAGAAATCGAGTTGCGCCTGTCGCAAGTAGTTCCCACACTCCTTTCCCCACGGCCGTGCCTTCGAGGTCCGGTCAATCCCTTCCTTTCCCAAGGCAGATTTTCAAATGGCAAAGATTAGCGAAGCGCTCGGGATGATTGAGACCAAAGGGTTCGTCGCCCTGGTCGAAGCGTCCGACGCAATGATGAAAGCGGCGAACGTTGAGTTCTTAGGCTGGGACAAAGTCGGCAGCGGTCTGGTCAGCGCCTTCGTCACCGGCGACGTGGCGGCGGTCAAGGCGGCCACCGATGCCGGAGCGGCCGCAGCCGGTCGCATTGGCGAAGTGGTCAGCGTCCAAGTCATCCCACGACCCCACGACGACCTTGCCAAGATTCTCAAGACCCCGCCACCGGTCAAGAAGTAAGCCGATTCAACGGCAGCTTTGTCCTCCACCCAAAACCAATCCACTCTCAGATAGAAGATTCCTCCCATGAATGATGCAATCGGTTTGATCGAAACCAAAGGTCTGCTTGCTCTGATCGAAGCGACCGACGCGATGGCCAAGGCAGCCAACGTCGAAATCGTAAAGCGTATTGACATCGGTGGCGCCTACGTGACCACCGTCGTCAGCGGTGATGTTGGCAGTGTACGGGCCGCCGTCGAAGCGGGCGCCGCAGCCGCATCGCAGGTCGGCGAATTGGTCAGCAGCCACATCATCCCGCGACCTGCCGAAGGTTTGTCCAAGGCTTTTTTGGGCTAGAGGCGAACTGTTCCCCTTCAGGCGCTGACCTGATTCCACAGTTCGCCCAGCCAGCCGGCTCGGCAAATCCTGTCCTTTCGTCTCTTGACCCGACGACCTCCTATCGCGACTCCCCCGTGCTCGTCCTTGTTGCCAATCTAGGATCGACCAGCTTCAAGTATCGGTTGTTTGACATGACCGATGAACGATGCCTGGTGCGCGGTGCGGTGGAACGCATCGGGGCAAGCGAGAGCAAGTGCGTGGTCGAAATCGGCGACTGGAGCGACGAGCGCACGATGAGCTGTGCCCGGATCACGGTGTCGCGGTAGCTGCCTGCATGGAGCAACTGACCGATCCCCAGCATGGCGTGCTTGCAGGATGCCTCGCAGGTCTCGGCGATCGGCTTCAAAGCGGTCCACGGTGGTCGTCTCTCCGGAATCTTCGAGGTCAACGACGACGTGCTCGCTGCGATGGCGGAAATGAACGCCGCCGCCCCCGCGCACAACCCGCCCTACATCGCCGCGATGAAATCGCTGCGTGAGCGACTGCCCGGCATGCCGCTGGTGGCCGCGTTCGAAACCGATTTTCATCGAACGATTCCCGCCAGTCGTCGTGAGTATGCGATTCCACGCGATTGGGCCGACACGTTTCACATCCGCAAGTATGGGTTCCACGGCGCGAGCCATCGCTACATCGCAACCCGATCGGCGGAGCTGCTTGGCCGCGACGATGCTCGAGTCATCTCGTGTCACCTTGGCGGCAGCAGCAGCCTGACGGCGATCGACTCCGGCAAGAGTGTGATGACCACGATGGGCATGACTCCACAGACAGGATTGCCGCAGAACAATCGTGTCGGCGACTTTGATCCGTTTGCCCTGCCGTTGATCATCGAGCGAACCGGGATGACGCCTCGACGAAGTGCTGTCGCGCCTGGCCAGCCAGGGCGGTCTGCTCGGCTTGAGCGGATCCAGCGGCGACATTCGCGACTTGGAACAAGCGGCTGACGCGGGAGACGCAGGATCACGGCTCGCTCTGGACGTGTTTGTGCAAGAGATCCGTCGACACCTGGGCGGGATGCTGGTCGCGCTTGGCGGTGCCGACGCGATCGTCTTTACCGGCGGCATCGGCGAAAAGGGAAACCGGATCCGCGCCGCCGTTTGTGAAGGTCTGGAATAACTCGGAATCGTCATCGATCCCGGTCGCAAACGATGCGGTCAAAGGCGAATCGACGTTCCATGCGTCGGACAGTCGCACGGCGTTGTGGGTGATTCCCACCAACGAAGAAATCATCGTCGCGCGGCAGTGCGTCGATTTATTGAAGCGGTAACTGGCAAAAAGGCATTTCCGTCCATGTTCGTAGCTCGAGTCACAGGTTCGGTCGTCAGCACGCAGAAAGTTGCGTCGATGACCGGTCACAAGCTGCTGGTCGTCGAACCCTATCGGCTGGAGGAAAAGCAACGCAAGTCGCTCGTCACCACCGGTCGTACGTTCATTGCGGTGGACACACTCGGTGCCGGCGAGGGCGATTTCGTGCTGATCACTCAGGGCAGCAGTGCTCGGTTGACTCCAGAGACCAAAGAATTGCCGATCGACGCGGTCATCATCGGCATCGTCGACACGGTGCATATCGGAAAGCAACGACGTCTACTCACGTAACGAATCCTGAATCTCCACGGTCCATGCCCACGAACGCAACAGCGGCAGATCGCCTACGGAAAACTGAATCATGCAATTTGACGAAAACATCATTCGCAGCGTTGTGGCCCAAGTACTCGCCGAAGTGGGGCCGATGCCCCAGGGCCGTCGCAACGCTGCCAGCAGCGGCTCCCAGCGGTGGCCGTCACGGTGTCTTCTACGATGCCGATTCGGCCGTGACCGCTGCACGTGCCGCGTTCGAGAAGTATCGCGACTGCTCGCTGGCCGATCGCAAACGGGTCATCGACATCATCCGCCAAATCTCGATCGATCAGTGCGAAGAACTCGGGCTGATGGAGATGGAGGAAACGAAGATCGGTCGGCCTGAGCACAAGATCGAGAAGCTGCGAACGCTTGGCGAGCGCACGCCGGGCATCGAAATGCTGGAAACCAAGTGCTTCAGTGGTGACCATGGCTTGGCCGTGATCGAGCGGGCTCCGTTTGGCGTGATCGGCGCGATCACGCCGGTGACCCACAGTTTGCCGACGATCACCGGGAATGCCGTCAGCATGCTGGCCGGTGGGAACACCGTCGTCGTCAATCCACATCCCTCGGGCAAGAAGGTTGCCGACGGAAGGAGTGCGACGCTTCAATGAGGCGATCGCTCGCGAAATCGGAATCGACAACCTGATTTGCGTGATTGCCGAACCGACACTTGGAATCGGCCGAGGCGCTGTTCAAACATCGCAACATCGCTTTGATCTGCGTCACCGGTGGACCGGCGGTCGGCCGCGCGGCACTGCGAAGCGGCAAGCGAGCAATCGTTGCCGGTCCCGGAAATCCTCCGGTCGTCGTCGATGAGACCGCCGATCTGGACAACGCGGCACGCTGCATCATCCAAGGGGCGCGTACGACAACAACTTGCTCTGCATCGCCGAGAAAGAAGTCTTCGTCGTCGACAGCGTCTTCGACGACATGATGGCGGCGATGCGACGCGCCGGTGCCTGTCGAACTCAACGCCGCACAGATCGCGAAGCTGACCAGCCAGGCGATCGTCAAGGTTGGCGATGACAAGCACGACGCCGCCTGCAAGGACTTTATCGGAAAGGACGCGTCGTTCCTGGCCAAGGCGGCCGGCGTCGACGTGCCGGCCTCGGTCGAACTGGTCTTCGGTGAAACGGACGAGCATCATCCCTTCGTCAGTGTCGAACAGATGATGCCGTTCATTGCCGTTTGTTCGCGCTCGCGACATCGACCATGCCATCGCGATGGCCAAGGAGTACGAACACGGGTTTCGACACACCGCGATCATTCATTCGCGCAACGTACACAACATGACCAAGATGGGACGTGAACTGGACACGACGCTGTACGTCAAGAATGGCGCAAGCATGGCAGCGCTCGGACTGGGCGGAGAAGGCTATCTGTCGTTCTCGATCGCGGGACCAACCGGCGAAGGGGTGACGACCGCCAACACGTTCACTCGCGAACGTCGTTGCAGCATGATCGACGAACTACGAGTGGTTTGAGCGGAGCAGCTCTCACAACGATGCAACCAGCACTCGTCCTCGGTTCGACTCGCGCCACCGTCAAGCACGAAAGCTTCGACGGCCAGCGTCTGGTGGTCATTCGCCTGTTGACCGCAGACGATTCGGCCGACGGTCCACCGCTGATCGCACTGGACCACCTCGGTTCACGGATCGGTGACCGGGTCATGGTGACCAGTGACGGATCCTATGCACGCGAGGTAACGGGACATCGAAATACACCCGCACGTTGGACCGTGCTTGGAATCGTGGACTAATGGGAATGGCGGCCGTCGACAACAGCAAACAACCGACGATCGATCCCGAGACACTCTCGCGAGTGGCTCGTGAAGTGATCGCGCGGCTTGGTCGTGCCTCGGGCGGACAAGCTTCGCCGGGAGCAGGCAACATCGACCCACAGGATCGAAAACCAACCGCACCGCCGCTTCGATCGATGACCGCGTGATCACCGTCGGCGACGCTTTCGCAGTTGCCAGCGGGAACCGCAGAATTGTTCGTTCCGGCCGCGGCGGTGGTCACCCCCGCGGCTCGTGACGAAGCTCGCACGGCGAGGAATCGCGATCAACCGTGGAGCCAAACTCGCTGCCAAGGAAAACCACCCAACATGCACCGACGCAGATCATCGATTTCGCCGACCCGGCGCGCGCCGCAGCGGTTGCTCAGCAACTGTCCCGCCGCGGCATCGCGGCCTGCGGAGCAAGAATCATCCTCAGCGATACGCCGGCACGAGACCTGTACCACCAATGCGCTCGACATGGCGAGGTCGCGGTGATGGTTGGATCGATCGAGGAAGTCCAACGCTTCGCCAGCGAACTCGAGGCCACCGTTTGGGTGCTCGACATGAAACGATTGAATCTGACAGCCGCCGTGAATGTCGCCGCTCAAATCTCACGAACGGGAAACCCTCATCGATGAAACTAGCCCGCACCATCGGAACGGTGACGCTCTCGCGATTTCATCCGGCGATGAAGGCTGCCAAGCTGCGCTGCGTCGAGATCGTCGATGACATCGACCGAATCGAGACACAACCGCTGGGCGGAGACACCGATCGTCGCCTGGGATTTGTGCGGCACCGGCATCGGAGACCTCGTGGCCTTGGCCGAGGGTCCTGAATCCGCACAGCCGTTTTACCCCGAAGTCAAACCACTGGACGCCTCCATCGTCGCGCTGCTGGACGAGGTATCACTTCAGTAGCCGATACAGCCAATCGACCCCCTACCGAACCAATCCAACGGACTGCATGGAAGCCGACCGTCAACAGATCAACCTATCGAGGAAGGAAAATGCAGAACCTACATCGGATCAAGCAAGACATGTGCGACATCGGTCGTCGCATTTACAATCGACAGTTCGCCGCGGCGAACGATGGAAACATCACCGTGCGCGTGAGCGAGAACGAAGTGCTCTGCACGCCGACGCTGCACTGCAAAGGCTTTCTCAAGCCCGACGACATCTCCTTGATCGACATGACAGGCAAGCAGATTTCGGGTCGCAAGAAGCGATCCAGCGAAGCACTGCTGCACTTGGAAATCTATCGCCAACGCGAAGACATCAAGAGCGTCGTTCATTGCCATCCTCCGCATGCGACCGCCTTCGCGATTGCCCGCGAGCCGATTCCGCAGTGCATTCTGCCGGAAGTCGAAGTGTTTCTCGGTGACGTTCCGATCACCAAGTACGAAACACCCGGAGGACAACACTTCGCCGACACGATCATTCCCTTCGTCCATCGTACGAACGTCATGATCCTGGCGAACCACGGAACGGTCAGCTACGGCGAGACGGTGGAACAGGCCTACTGGTGGACCGAGATCCTGGATTCCTATTGCCGCATGCTGATGCTGGCCAAGCAACTCGGCCACGTCTCCTTCCTCAGTGGTGAGAAGTCAAAAGAGCTGCTCGACCTGAAAGACCAGTGGGGCTACAAGGATCCTCGCAACACCCCTGAGTACGAGAACTGTGACATCTGCGCCAATGACATCTTTCGTGATTCCTGGGCCGACTCGGGAGTCGAGCGAAGAGCCTTTCCGGCCCCGCCAGCTCTGAAAACCGACAGCCGAGCCGAAAGCAGTCCTCGGCCTCATCAAGTCCCAATGAGGAAGAAGCGTTGGTGAAGCTGATCACCGACGAAGTGCTGAGACAACTGCAGCAAGCGTGACCCTGCACCATGGAGCCCGTGGGATCCTGACCTTCTCGATCAACCCCTCCTCCTACCTCTATTGCATTCCGAGTTTCATTCATGAAAGTATCGATCATTGGCGGCGGCGGACTGGTTGGTTCCTGTGCCGCATTCGCTTTGCAGTGCGGCGGCCTCGCCAAAGAAATCGCGTTGCTGGACGTGAATCAAGAATTGGCCGTGGGCCATGCCTTGGACCTGCAACATGGTGGCCCGAGCATTGCCGACCAAGTCATTCGCGGCGGCGGCTACGAACACATTGCCGATAGCGATGTGATCTGCATCACCGCCGGTCTGCGTCGCAAGCCGGACGAATCACGCCTGGACTTGATCAATCGCAACACCGACCTGTTCCTGCAGATTCTGGGTGACGTCAAAGCCGCTGGCCCCAAGTCATCCGCGATTGTTCTGGTCGTCAGTAATCCGGTCGACATCCTGACCTACGTCGCTGCCAAGAAACTCGGGCTGCCGTGCAGCCAGGTGATCGGACTGGGAACCCAACTCGACACGATTCGCTTTTGCTCATTGATCGCCGAACAACTCGGGGCGCCACCGACACAGACGAAAGCGTTGATCCTGGGAGAACACGGTGATTCGATGGTTCCGATTTGGAGCAGTGCCGCGATCGCCGGTTTGCCACTGGACAAGTATCCGGGATGGAATCGCATCGCTCGCCAATCAGCTCTTCACCCGGACCCGCGGAAGCGGCGCCGAGGTGATCAAGCGCAAGGGTGGGGCTGGCTTTGCCGTCGGGATCGCGATTCGAGATGTGATCGAAGCCATCATCCTGGATCGGCGCTGTGTCTTGCCGGTCAGCAGTGTGCAATCAGGCTGCTACGGCATCCGCGATGTCGCGCTGTCGGTGCCCACGATCGTTGGACGTACGGGCGTGGTCGATCGCATGGAAATCGATCTGTGGCCGAAGGAAATGCAAGGCATGCGAGCCAGCGGAGCCGCACTGCGAAAAACCCTCGACGTGGTCCTGCAACGTATCGGCTAGCCGGTCACTAACGTACGATCACGAAGACCTGGGCTTGGATATCGGGCCCAGATCCGAGCAGGCTGGTCGCAGCACCGCTCGCGATCGCCAGTGCGGTAGGGCATTTCACTCAACTCATGAACCAATCGGCGGACCACGCCACTCTTGAACAGCTCGTAGGCGTCTGCTTCGTGCAGGACGGTGGTCGGATCAGGTCGATCTTCATCACCAACCTGCTGGACCGGTGCTTTCATCGCCATGTTCATGCGAACCGATTCGATCCCTGCTTCGTCCGCCCACAACTGCTGGTAGAACAGATCAAACTGTTTGCCCGGTAATTGCAAATACAGAACCGAGGCGTCTTCCAATTGCTCGTCCACATTGTCGGCCACGAAGCCGGCAATTTGCTCGGTGACTTCCTTGCGACTCGCAGGAGTAATCTCGGCGGCGTTCATTGCTTTGGCCACCGCGTCGCTTGCCCGACCGGCATCGGTGCGTCGAACATCCAACACCAAAATGGTGCCCAGTTGCATCATCGGATCAGGTAGCTTCGTGACCGCTGGCTCCCGTGCGGGCATCAACGGCGGAACCTCAGCAGAGACAACTGCATCAATCGACGGGGCGTCCGTCCCGTTTCGGGGTCTCGACCGATGGATTCGATTCGCTCGATGCGACGTCGGTCACAGCCGGCTGGCGATTCTCGACCAGCATCGGGCCGGGCTCGACGATGGGATTCGCGACAGACTCGTCGGGCGTTACTGGAACATCCTGCCGATCAACCGACGGGAGATCCAAATTCGCGATCATGTTCGGATCCGCCTCGGTCTGCGGACGCAACACCAACACCGCGATCACGATCGACGCGGCCAAGCCAACCAGGATTGCGGCCGTTCGCCACGAGGAGGAATGGGGCGTGGCAACCACTGGGGAGGTACTGGGCTGTTCTGCCAGGCGGATCAGCGGATGGTCATCGGCAAGGCCCTCTTCACGAGCTCGGGCGACTGCCGCACCAAGCACGCGGTCGGCGAATCCCTGCTCGAGTTTGATATCGGAATCCACTCTGGAGAGGACTTGCAAGCTTCGACGCAAGTCCCGAAGCTGCTCCAATTCGACCGCTATCTCAGCGTTCGAATGCAAGAGCTGCTCGACACGGACGCGCTCGTCCGCCGTGAGGGCATCATCCAGATACCCGGTCAACAGCTGGTCCAGAAGTTCTTTTGGGAGTGACATCGCTCTAGTGCACCGTTTCGCCGCCTTTCGCGGACGTACTGTGGCTTTGCTCCCTTTGTGAGCGAAGATTCCCTTCAATCCCGATCACACTGGGGGCATGATAATGCAATCGACCTCACCAAGGTGTGCCGATAGGGGTGGGATGCGCCAGCGTGTCCCAAAGTTCCCAAAAGCTCTCGCGAATGTGGGTTTACCGACCAAATTCTTGCGGATTTCCGCTTTTTTTGAGTACGGCCTAGGCCCGAAATGGAACCTTTTTTTGCGGTTCGCCGCGATTCCACACCCCGGATTAGGGCGGATCGATGGATCATCGTGAGATTCTGCGGGTCAACCGCCGGGTTTACGACGCCATGGCGGCAGCCGACGCCCCCCTCTGCCGCCCAGCGACCGATGAGGAATTGGCCAATCCGCTGGCCACCGTTGACGCCCTTGGCTGGCTCGGACCGTCGATTGCCGGCAAGAACGTCCTCTGCCTGGCGGCGGGTGGCGGTCGGCAGAGCTCGCTTTACGCGGCAGCCGGGGCATCGGTTACCGTCGTTGACCTGAGCGGTGCGATGCTCGAACTGGATCGACGTGTTGCTGCCGAGCGGGGATATCCGCTTCGCTTGCTGGAAACCTCCATGGAGGATTTGTCGATGCTTCGCGACGGCGAATTTGATGTCGTGATCCATCCCGTCAGCAGCTGTTACGTCCCCCGCGTCCAGCCGGTCTTTGCCGAAGTCGCCAGGGTGACGAGGCCCGGTGGCCTCTACATCAGTCAGCACAAACAACCGACCAGCCTGCAAGCATCGCTCGATCCGAACGCGTCGGGACACTACGAGCTACAGCACGCTTACTATCGCGACGCACCCATTCCACCAGTGCCAACAGGAAGCTCGCAGAGCCGCAATGCCGGGCGGCTGCGAGAGCCCGGTGCGATCGAGTTCTTGCATCGCTGGGAACAGCTCATTGGTGGCATGTGCCGCGCCGGGTTCGTGATTGAAGACTTGAGTGAGCCAATGCACGCACGCAACGATGCGCCGCGAGGATCGTTCGCCGACCGAGCCAAGCATGTCGCACCCTACGTACGCATCAAAGCGCGCCGCAAAGGGGAAACGAATACAGCGAATTCACTCTGGCTGCCGTAACGTACTTTGAAAATCGGGGTTGATCATGACCGATTTGAAATTGCAGTGGCGTGAACGGCGAGCAAGCATACGACGGATCCCTGACACCCGTGCCTTGTTCAATTGCTGCTGAACCCAATACGAAACGGATACTTGCGTCCATTCAGCCAGCGGCCGATGAACGTTGATCTCACGAACAAGTGGTAAGTGCCAAACAGAATCAACGAGGTCAGCGCCAGCAAGAAAGTAAATTTGATTGGACTTGGCAGAGGCCACGGCGAAATCCAGACTTGAATTGCGGGCACAACTGGAATGTGGACCAGATAGACCCAGTACGAGCTATCGGCGATGTACCGCCACTTTGGGCTGTGAGCTGGGAACTTGTCCTGGAAAGCGCCTAGCGTTCCGAGGACTAGCAGCCACATCGCGATCGAATAGCCGAAGGAATAGGCCAACTTAATCGCGGTGTCATGGGGCCTGTCGCGAGGGTCTCCTGAGAGGGCGCCTTGCATGATCGCGTTCAAACGCCTGCGGTTTCGCACGGGCGTGCGCTCCATGGAGGCGAACGGACCCGATGTAGCCAGAGGTGAAGTCGTGGCATGCCCGTCGTCCTGCCAAAGCGTCGGTTGGATGATGAGCTTGTTAAGACTTCTGCACACGCCAAACACTTGCGAGATCGTGGCGCCTTCGTCCAGCCGAAGGATGGCGTCGCGGGTGCTCTCGGGCAAAATCTGATTCCAAAGTTGCCCCAAATCTGTCGATTCATCCGCCGATGCGCCAGACTGTAGGATCGAAATCATCTGCGGCCAATCCTGTACTTGTTGAGGGGAAAGCAAAGGGTATTCGCTGCCGCCGGCCACCTCATCCGAATATGGAACGAACACGAAGTAGAGCGGAATCAAGATCAGAAGGGCTACGGCGACTTGCCAGCGCCAACGCTTCCCCGATGTACGTAGCAACCAAGCCTGGCGGTGAAGCAACCAGCCCAGCGCGAGGAATCCGCTATAGAGGGCCAGCACCAACGGATTTGGCACCAAGGACGTGCTCGCCGTTGCGACCCCAAACCACCCCTGCATCCGACAAAGCAATACCGCTGTGATTGCTGAGAGCCAGAGGAGGGACCAGCCTGAATTCATGATATGCGCCGTGACGCCATCGGCCCGTTCACGAAGCCGAAAGCTGGTAGGCACGATCCCGACGAGAAGAAGTCGCGTCAGCAGCACGACGACATAGGCCCACAGCAAATAGTACAAGAACCAAAGGTGTGCGAACGTGAACATGCCACCGTCGGGTCGCATCACGAACAGTTTTCCATCGGTGAACATGCTGGAGAACAGACTGCCCATGGGGACCGTTGTCAGGTTCGCACCATCATGGTTGTATCCCCACATCCAGGCGGCAATCGTTGTCGGCACCAGGATGAACCAACCAACGATCAACGGCATCGCAATACGCTTCAGTCGGTGAATCGCGAAGCCCTTGTATCCCGAACGCTCAAACAAAAGGCGAGCAAAGAAACCTGCGATCAAGAAGAAGAGCTGCATTCGAAACGTGTGAGCTACATAGAAGAACCACGCAAACGCCTCGTTCGCCGAGCGGTCAATCGTTGGGGCACTGTAGGCCCGCGGTACGAAGCTCCACGCCGCGTGAAATACAACGCCAAGCAGCAGTGCGAATGCTCGAGTGGCGTCGAGAGCGTGGTCGCGCTCGTTCGGATTCAGTGTGGTCATTCGCTTCGACAGCCAGGAAAAAGAGTATTCGGGTCTCTCGCGTCCTTGAGCAAATCACGCGAATCGTGTTCGACAGCAGGACAGACAGTGCTTTCTTCGCAAACCGCTGAATCACATCCGGCTTGGCTTTGGGCTCGAGAAGCTCGCGGACAGAGCATTGGAAGCTCGCCTGAGCTCACGGCAGAACGAATCGTGGACCGAACGAAACCGGGATAGGCTCGAACCGGCGGAAGGCAAAGCGTAATGGCAGAAACTGCGCCTGTCACCTAGTAAGTCCCGTCACCCAGTAAGTCGACGCCATTTCTGCATTACCGCGATGTCCAGGCTTTGCCGCACCGAGGTGATCGACCCGCACGAAATCGACGTCGTGCACGTGATCAAACGAACAGTCCGCCGATGCTTCCTCTTTGGCGATGATTCGCTTTCAGGCAAGAGCTTCGATCACGGCCATTGTCAGGGGACAGAGCACTCTGGCAGATGCGGTCCTGAAAGCATTCGATTGACGAACGTCTGCGGCTGTTCCCGAGCCTCCTCCCAAATTTGCTTTGAACTTCAAGCAGATGCTCTGTCCCCAAGCTTCATTAACGGAGCTAGGCCCATCTTTCGGACTCCAGGCCACCGATAGCGTTTCCAACTTGGTGCGGCGAGCGCAGAAGCGCCACGATGAATCGGCCAAATGGCGACGGTTCGCAAAGCAAATTGAAACCAGCCTTGGGCTGAACACCGAACACAAGACCTGACCCCCGCGATGCGAATCAAAGATGATACGAGCGATGACCGGTTCGATGACACCAAATGTTGACATGTACAACAGCGATGTGGAGACACCACTAGGATCGCGATTTTGATTCAAGCGGGGATTTGGTTAGAATATGGAGCCCTCCCTTGCCCCGCCTTCGCCTTCATTTCTGGTGCACGCTCTCTCGTGGGACGATCACAGTTTCTCTCCTGGTTCGCCGTTTTGTGCTGCCTCGCTCTGGTTGGTACCGCGAACCGGTACTCCGCTGCACAAACGACCGATTCCGACAGTCGGGGTACGGTTTTCTTTGAACGGAAGATCCGACCGATCCTCGTGCGAGCCTGTTACGAGTGTCATAGCGAGCAGGCCCAGATGCGTGAGGGAGGGTTGTTGCTTGATCGTGAATCGGCTTGGCTGGAGGGGGGCGATACCGACAAAGCGATCGTCCCGGGTGACCCGGAGGCCTCGTTGTTAATTGCGGCGGTGAAGTTCCAACGCGATGATCTGCACATGCCTCCCGATGAACCTTTGCCTGCGGATGAACTATCGTTGCTGGAGGCATGGATCAGAATCGGCGCGCCGGGACCGCGCCAAGACATGGGCGAAACAGAATTCGCCCGACTCGGCGATCAATCGGTACTGATGAGCAAGGCCGAAGAACACTGGGCATTCCAGCAGATGCGGGCCGTGAAACCGCCCGAGGTTGGTTCCTCCCGCTTCGCCCAGGATGCAATTGATCGATTCATCGCGAAGAAATGGGAATCAATGGGACTTTCGCCTTCGGCTCCGGCTGACGGTGTGACCTTGGCCAAGCGTCTCTATTTCAGCTTGAACGGTTTACCACCAAAGATTGACGAAGTTCGCCAGTTTGAGGAGCGATACCACCAACAGCCTGAAGCTGCGGTGGTCGAAACGGTAGATCGATTGATCAACGAACCTGCATTCGGACAGCATTTCGCACGAATGTGGTTGGATGTCGCGCGCTATGCAGATACGGACAGCTTTTATCGACCGGATACGCGAACGCCTCACTATTTTCCGTTCGCATTCACCTATCGTGACTATGTGGTCGACGCGTTCAATGAAGACAAGCCCTATGACCAGTTCATTCTCGAACAATTCGCGGCGGACTTGATCGGATTCAAGGACGGCGACCCTGAATTGGCGGCACTTGGTTTTTTTGGTGTCGCACCGCACGCCAATCGTTCACAGGCCGAAGCTCTGGATGATTGGATCGATGTCAGCACGCAGGGTTTGATGGGAGTGACTGTAGCGTGTGCCCGCTGCCATGACCACAAATATGAGCCGGTTCCCACGACCGACTATTACGCGCTACGAGGCGTTTTTGCATCGCTCGATCGTCCCAGTGCGCTGGATCTGGCGAAGTTGCCAGCCATCCGCGGTTATCATCCGTCGTCGAGTGAGAAGCGTGACTTTGAGCAGAAGTTGGCCGCAATCGAGAAAAGAATTGGCACCGCCGGGAATTCAAGATCCAATAACAACAACCAGTCGGTTGCAACCAAGATTCGAGAAACGGAACTCGCCGAGTTGTTGCTGTTTCATCCGGGTGGACCGGCCCACGCGATGATCGTCACCGAAAAGAAGAAGCGCCCCAGTTCTTATGTTTTCGAGCGTGGTGATCCAACCTCTCCGGGTGCCGCCAGTCAAGCGACGCTTCCTGCAAGTGATCGATCACGACCAGACTGAATTCACGGACGAGAACAGCGGACGATTGGATCTCGCTCGCAGAATCGTTTCGCTGGAGAACCCGTTGACGGCGAGGGTATTCGTGAACCGCGTCTGGGGATACTTGATGGGCGATTATCTTGTCGCCACGCCGTCGGATTTTGGCCTGCAGGGCGTGGTGCCGGTCCATCCGGAGTTGCTCGATTGGCTTGCGCTGGACTTCATCAGCCATAATTGGTCGGTCAAACATTTGGTTCGGCAGATCGTGCTTTCCGAGACGTTTGCTCAGTCGAGCGGTCATCGTGATGCGATGGCCGCGATCGATTCGGAGAATCGCTACTATTGGCGTGTCAATCGCAAGCATTTTTCGATTGAGATGCTCCGAGATCGTCTACTTGCGTGCTCCGGTCAGCTCGATCTGACCGCCCGCGGTCGCCCCGGAGAGCTGTGGGACGATGATTACACACGGCGACGTACGATCTATGGGTACATCAATCGCTTTAATCTCGATCCAACGCTGCGCGCGTTCGATTTCCCCTCGCGGATGCAGACACACGGCACTCGCGACGAAAGTATCGTCGCTTCGCAAGCACTATTTACGATGAACGCGCCTTTCATATGGGATCAGGCCGTGACGCTCGTCAAGTCCGCGGATTTCCATCGCTGCAAAGATGACTTGGAGCGAATACAGTTCCTGTTTCTATCCATCTTGATACGGGAACCGCAGGCGACGGAAGTTGAAAGTGTCGGACAATTCGTGGCGTTCCAAAAGCAGTTCGAAGAAAAGCAAAGCCGCTTTCATGAAGACCCTTGGCCGATGGTCGCCCAATCGTTGATGATGACCAACGAGTTTCAATACTTGGACTAGGAAATCGACACATGCCGACTCGACGGGAAATCCTGCAATCGACCAGCCTTGGCCCTCTTATACTCGCGGGACTGGTGTTAAAACCGAGTGGGGCGACGGGTGCGGCAATCAAGACGCCGCTGGCAGAGAAGCAACCTCATTTTTTTGCCAGGGCGAAACGGATCATTCACGTGTTCGCCAACGGTGGACCATCACAGATGGACACGTTCGATCCCAAGCCCGAATTGAATCGGCTGGACGGCCAGGAACTGCCGGATTCGATCAAACAGCAATTACAACCAACCCAACTCAATCGAGCCGGCCATCTCTTTGGATCTCCGTTTCGCTTCTCACGTTGTGGTGAAAGTGGCCTAAGCGTCAGCGAATTGTTTCCTAAGGTCGCTCAGCATGCGGATAATCTATGCGTGATTCGCAGTATGCAAGGCGAGGTCGCCAATCACACGCCGGGACTGCTATTGACCAATTGCGGTCACGCGACCTTGCCGAGGCCGAGTTTGGGATCCTGGTTGCTGTATGGTCTGGGCAACGAAAGCGATGAATTGCCCGGTTTTGTTGCGATGTGTCCTCGCGGATTGCCCACGGCTCAGTCACGAAACTGGACGAGCGCCTTTCTGCCTGGGATCTATCAAGGCATCCATATCGATTCCGAGAAACGAAACCGAGAACTTGTTCCCAATCTGACGCGCGATGATATTCGCCCCAGCAGCCAGCGCCGACAGGTTCAGCTGGCACAGTTGCTCAACCGACGGTATGCCGCGGAGCGTCCCGGTGACGAGCGGCTGGAAAGTCGGATTCACTCGATGGAACTTGCCTTTCGAATGCAGACCGCGGGTACCGACGCATTTGATCTAAGCCAAGAATCACAATCCATCCGTGATCTTTACGGCAACACGGCGCAAGGCCGGAACTTGCTCATTGCGCGTCGACTGGCCGAACGTGGTGTCCGCTACATCCAGTGCTATCACGGGGCAGGGCAGCCCTGGGACAACCATGGATCGATCGTCTCGGCGATCAAGCGTTTGGCGGGTGAAGCGGACGCGCCGATCGCCGCATTGCTGACGGATCTCAAACAGCGTGGCTTGCTCGAAGAGACACTGGTCATCTGGGGCGGCGAGATGGGGCGGACGCCGACCGTCCAGAAGGTAAAAGATCCCTCCAAGGTTGGTCGCGATCATCATGTCGATGGGTACACGATCTGGTTAGCAGGCGGCGGGTTCCGTGGGGGAATGACCTACGGAAGCACCGATGATTTGGCGATGTCGGTCATCGAGAATAAAGTCACGCTTCACGATCTGCACGCAACCATTCTGCACCAGATGGGATTCGATCACAAAAAGTTGACCTATCGCTATTCCGGACGAGACTTTCGATTGACCGACATCCATGGCAACGTGATCCGAGAGATCATCGCGTAAGATCATGGGGCCAAATGCAGATTGGCAACGATCGTCGGCTCTCAACCCATTTGAAAGTTATCCTTCTGCCTCACATCATTCTGCCGTCACCGATTTTGCAAGAGCTCTATCTTGCGCCGTCAACGCTTGCCTTGCGACGCTGTGTACTGACCAAATAGATGCCGCCCGCTATGCATGCTCCCGACGCCAGTAGCCAGGCAGACAACGGATCGTCCCGGAAGGTTGCGGCGAAAAGTACACCGAATAGTGGGGTCGAAAAGCTAAACATCGAGATCTGCGAGGCAGAATGTTTGCGCAACAAGTTGGCCTGGAGCGCGAAACATAATCCTGCCACAAGAATGCCTTGGTACGCCAAACCCAAGATTGCCGATAAAGACAACCCGTCGATCCTTATCTGCTCAAATAGCAGACTGTATGCTGCGAACATGGCGACGCCAAAGACGTCGTGCCAAAGAATCAGCTTCCCAGGTTCGATACGCTTCAACGCGTGCTTGACGAAGACGATGCGTATCGAAAGCAAGAGAGCACTGACCACCATTAACAGGTCACCGGCCAGCGACGGTTGGTCCGCCACTTGAACCGATTCACGCGGCGAGTCGATCGACAACATCGTCACGACACCTACGCTTGCCAAGACAAGCCCGGCAATCTTTCGTGACGTCAATCGATCTGACTTCGTCACAAAATGCTCAATCGCCAATACCCAAAACACAAACGTGTTGATGAGTATCGAAGCATGCGAAGAATTGGACCACTCAATCGAAATGTTGAATGTGGCAATTTGAACAAACAGCAGGAACCCAGCCAGCAACGAAAGCTTTAGCTGTCCGGGCCCCAGCTTGATCGGTGTGCTACCGGTCCAACACCAGAAGAGCATGAAGATTGAGGCCAACAAGAACCGGACCGCTGCGATCGCGACAGGCGGAAGCGAGGAAGCGGCGAACGAAACCGCAACCGGCGTCCCGCCCCAAAGCGCAGATGTCAACAGAACGATCGCGACCGACCGTGCGTCGAGTGGTTGTGCCGTCTCGTCTTGGAAGCCAGCGGCCGTGTCGGTGCTTGGCACAATTCGTTCCTGACCCCCTTTCCCAATCTCAGGCGTAACTCTCTCACTCGTGACTCAGCTGACTCAAGCGCAGTGGAAATTCCTTCACGATCTTACCGCTAATGTCGACACATTTGAACGTCATTACGGGATCGGTTGGTCTCAGATCAAAACTTAGCAGTCCCCAGAAGTTTCCTTCGTTGTAAGACCAAACGGCATTTGGGAACGTACTGTGGGTATGCTGATTCGTCACCTTGGCCGACACAAACTCGTACAAAGGATACCCGCGCGGGCGATCAATCTTCCAGATGTCCGACCGATGGCGATCACCCGAAATCAGAATGACGCCGTTGATCTGGTTGTCGTTAACCAAATCGAATATCTCATCGCGCTCGCCACGTGCCCAAGGGCCTGCCCAAGAATCCTTGCCGTCTTTGTCGGCGCCGTCGGACCACATCGTTCCGGAAGCGATGACCTTGAATTTGCCTTTGGCAGCCGCAAGTCCTTCGAGCAGCCATTTCTTTTGGTCCGGACCCAACATCGTTGTGTCCTTCTTCTCACGGTAGAAGCGACCGTCTGTCATGAAAAAGTCGACGTCCCCCAGTGAGAATGAATGCCAGGTGCCAGGCATCGCCTCGCCACCACCATATTGAGGGTTATTCCAATTCTGTTTGAACACCGTCCAGTTGGGCATTTTCCATGGGGCGTTCATTCCCGCGCCGCCCGCTGAATCGTTCATCGCCATATCGTGGTCGTCCCACACGGCATACATGCCGACGCTGCTAATGAGTTCGCGGTAAGCCGGACTCAGACAGCGGCGGTAATAGAACAGACGCTGGGCTCCGCGTCGGTTGACAACGTCAATGTAAACGTTGTCACCAAGACCCAGATAGGTGAGCGGCCGCGACTTGGCCATGTTGCTCCATGCGTATTCGTTCGCTGGGACATAGCGCGCTCCCGAGCCGAAAGCCACGTCGAACTCAACCTTTTGACCTCTTACCGGCGCTGTACGGAACCTGAAGGCCTGGGACTCAATCGTTTTTCCATCGACATTGACCGAATAGGCGTACTCGGTAAATGGCTTCAACCCCTTCACCGTCATGACGGCGGTGAAGTCGTCTTGCTCAGCGGTCCGAATTTGCTCCGAGGTCTGATGGCCAAGCCGGATTTGAACCTTTGCCGGACCCGCGGTGCGCACCCAGAACTTTGCGGAGCTTGGTCTGATATCGCCGATCATCGGCCCGTTAAAGAGTTTAAGGTCGTGCTTGTTGACCAAATCGACGAAAGCGGGTTCCGTTAGGAGATCGGCCATGTCTCCTTCCGCGCCAAACCTCCCGGTCTGGCCCTTCAAATCAGTGCCGTAAAGAGCCCGGATCAGATAGGGATCCAGATCTTTCATGACCGGGTCCTGTTCACCCTCGGTCACGGGCTCTTTTGCGAACGCGAGGCCTCCAACGGCTAAGAGGAAAATCGCGATTCCCGTCTTGAAGCGACCTTTCAACCGATTTGTATCCTCCTGCATTTTTTCCGTTCTCAATTCTTGGTGCTACTTCTGATCGTCATCCTACGCACGCTGTCCCGCGAACGGCCCCCAAGCCTTGCGCGTCTGGTACTGGCCGGTCTGGTACTGGCCGGTCTGGTACTGGCCGGTCTGGTACTGGCCGGTCTGGTTGCAAAGTTCCAGGTGATGATTCGGATTCGCCTTTGGAATGCGTGCCCCAAGCTCTTCAATTTATCGTATCCCGAGATGTTGCATATGCCGTTTTGATCCGCCTCCCGAATCCGTGATGGAGGTCCCTCTATCGATTGTTCCAAGTGGGGCTCGTGGTTTGTCAGAGCCAATAATTAGCGTGCCGTCGATCGGCAAAAAGGGGTCAGACAGAACCGTAGACGACTACCTTCGCCCGACCGGCGCGAAGGTGGCGATCGCCCACGTCAGAAGGATCTCGATCGATGATTCCGTTATGCGATCGTCTTATTACATGGCACTCATCTTGTTAAGATCATTCAAGACCCAAAAATTCTCCTCACTGGTTTCTACATCTTGCTTTGGCTTGAAGCCCGCTAGATCACACAGAATTAGAAACGGTTTGTTAGTCCAGGAAGTGCCGCCATCGAATACCGGCGCGTCCGGTTAAACGTCTCCGCCTTGATGCTCTTGTGATTTGTATCGCATGCCCTGGTTGGCTGTCTCTTCTCGTCAGAAACGCTCAGCCTGAACTCAATCTCGACCGAGATGCGGCACCGTCTGCACACAATCCCGGCTCTCATCGGCCGACATTCAGGTTCCCATATGTACACCCCATGGGCTCGCATTTCGGAGTTTGCGCCGAAACGTCCTTGCCATCAGTGTAGACTCGATGTCGATCGCACCCACCTAGGTCAACCGACGAAACATGGAACCTTGATGCAATGAGAACATGAACCTAGCTAAGTTGTTGAAGCGCCGGCGGCTGACTTCGTCCTTGAATGCCTGGGCCCATTTTGACGATTGGCGAAGACAACGTCACTCAATCCGCCGTCACACAGCGTTTGAACAACTAGATGACCGCCGGTTGCTTGCGGTGTTTACTGTGAACAGCGTTGCCGATCCGAATCCAGGTGGCAACCCCGATGTCATCACGCTACGCGATGCCGTTCGTCTGGCAAATGCAGACCCAGACGCGGACGTGATTCGGTTTGAGCCGTCGTTGTTCGAAACCGCAAGTCGGACGATCACACTCAGTCAGAATACTTTGGAGCTGACGGAACACGTCATCGTTTACGGTCCAGGTGCGGATCTGTTATCGGTTAGTGCCAACAACCGGCTCCTGGCAGGTGGACGCGGACTGTTCAATGTTTCGTCCGGTATCGATGTGACCATCTACGGCCTGACAATCGCCGACGGAAACGGCAACCAGGGGATCCACAACGCCGGCAACTTGATTGCTGATCACATTGTTGTCTCGGATAACGCCGTTGAGGACGACTTCGGAGGTGGGATATCGAACAGCGGCACGCTGGAGCTCACCAACAGCACGATTGTCGGCAACTTCGCCGCGGCCGGAGCAGGGCTGTATAACGAGGCCGAAGCGACGATCGAGAACACGACGCTTATCTTCAATCACTCCACAAGTGATGGCGGTGCGATTCACGGCGTCTTTGGCAGCGTTGCCATTGCCAACTCAACGATCTCCAGCAATTCGGCAGATGGCCACGGTGGTGGAATTGCCAACGAGGCCAACGTTGAACTGACCAGCGTAACCGTCACGCTAAATGTCGCTGATAGCGACGATGTAGGCGGCGGCGAGGGTGGTGGGCTGCACGCAACGAAGGGTTCACGGTTCATGCTGGTGAATACCATCGTGGCGGGCAACCTTCGATATATCAACAAGCATGACGATCTGACTCTGGCTACGGACGTTTTGGATCGGGAAGAGAGTCGCAATATGCTGATCGGAGATCCCGCAACTGCCGCAGGCATCGAACACGGATTCCAACGTAGCATCGTCGGGAACGGTTTCGGCGAGGTTCTGCCGATCGAAGATATTCTGGACACGCAGTTGCGGTCACTTGGAGGAGCATCGCAGGTTCACCCGTTGGCACTCAACAGCCCAGCCCTTGATGCCGGAAACAATTCGTTCAGTTTTTACCATGTCGCTGAATCAGGTCCGTTGCCGGGCCCAAAGCGTATTCTTTTCAACGATCAACGGAGCTTTGGGTACAGGCGAATTGTCGATGCCGATGATGTACAGGGGGCAAGAATCGACATCGGAGCAGTGGAAATGCAGGAAGGGCCCGTTGTCGATCCATCTACGTTTGTCGTTTCGGATCAAGCGGATTTCTTTGACGACGGCGACTATCGATACGGTGATCTGACGCTGCGTGAAGCACTGGGCCTTGCCAACCGTTATCCCGATCCCAATGTCATCGTGTTTTCCGACGACATCCGCGGTGAGATTAATATGTCGACGCTTGCCGGGGAACCCGACGCGTTCACGGCGAAATGGGATGTGAAGATCGAAGGACCGGGCGCACGACCCTATTTGACAGCGGAGCAATTAGCTGCTCTTGAGTTGACGCAGGCTGAACTTGACGCGTTCAATTCAGAACTGAATCAGACAACTCTGACTCTGAGAGGTTTCCAGGACAGGATTCTGGTTGTCGATACCGTGTCGCGCGTTGAGATTTCAGGCCTCAGCTTTTCGGGAGGGAAGGCTGATGGAAGCCTTGATGCAAGCCGCGGTGGTGCCTTGGAGAACAGGGGAACCACAACCATCAGAGATGCTGTATTTTCTGGAAATAAGGCTGAGCAAAAGGGGGTGGCGCGATCTGGAACACCAAGCATGCCGTCTTGAATCTGGAACGCGTCTCGATTGCAGACAACCTTGCAGACAACCTTGGGGTTGGAGCGAGCACGCTCGGCGGCGGGATTTGGAATGATGGCGTGTTGGCGCTTGGCGACGGTGTCGTGATTGTTAACAACCGGGCTGGCAGGGGCGGTGGAATATTCAATGCCTTCAATGCCAGCGCGTCTTTGAACGGCGTGCTCATCGAACAGAACCATTCGGATGTTGACGGGGCGGGCATCTTTAATAGCGGCGAACTGGAGATCACCAGGAGTACGATCAGATCCAACGACGCCATGGAGGAAGGAGGCGGCGTCTGGAACATCAGCAACATGACGATCACCCGCAGTACGGTGGCGGACAACAGCGCACAACTTTCAGGAGGCGGAATCTACACGAAAGGAGATGCGGAAGTCTCAATCGTAGCCACGACCGTTGCGGATAATCTCGCTAGCGATGGACGCGATCTCTTTGGCGGCGGAGGAATCTATGCGGCCCCCAGCGACGGCGGATCGGTGAAGGTCGAACGCAGCACAGTGTCGGGCAATTTCGCGCAGCAAGGCGGCGGCCTGATGTTGTTTCCAACGGAACTCGGAGTTGTTTCCATTCAGAACAGCACTGTTTCCAGTAACAGGGCTCTATCGAACGTGACAAGCTTTGGCGGAGGTATCAGTATCCTTCCCAGCAACGGGTACGTGGACCTGATCGACAATACGATTACGCAGAATTGGGCAGGTGAAAGCGGGGGCGGACTCTACAATCGCGGGATTGTCCGTCGCTTGAATAACAACATCATCGCGGGAAACGACATCGACACTGGCATCTCTTCCTTTAAAGATGTAGCCCCCGGAAACGCGATCATTCATGTATTAAAAGACGATGCCGGCATGGTCACGTCACCAACGACGAACCTCATTGGCCACTATTCTTTCGGGGTATTTGCCTTAGTCAGGACCGAGTTTGAGGAACCGACGAGTGGCAATCAGTTTTCAGGCTTGTCCTCCGTTTTTACCGACCCACGACTCGACCCGGAGCTGAGAAAACAACCCGGTGCCGTTACGGCAACACACGCGTTGAATGTGGATAGCCCTGCGATTGATAAAGGGCGGAGTACGCGCATTGTCGACCAGATCGGGAAGACGGTCGTGGATGTCGACGCCAATCCCAATTTCGACGCTTCGGCGGCTGACATCGGAGCATTTGAAGCTCAGGTTGTCAGTTCGTCGCAGGTTTGGAAAACAACCACTCTGAATGACCAAGGCGGTACGTCGGTCAGCCAGTTTGCCGAGAGTGATAACGAAGTTATGTACGGTTTAGGGTTCGACGATGGTCGGCGACCAGCCTACGGAACTCCATCGCAGACAACGAACGGCCTTGACCACGAACCTGGATTTCTTGGGTTTGAGTTTGACACAGGACCGCAGAGTTTTGGTGGCATTACTGGCGGAGGTAGTGTCCTGGGAGTCCCAATACCAAAGTTCGGCGGGGAAGTGGTCGCAGATGTTTCTGCTCGGATAGGTTTGGAGTATGGATACTACGTGAACTCGGGGTCCGTTGAAACATCCTATGAGGGACTCTTCACAACCAGCTTGAACAACGTTCTGAACTCCGACGGATCGATCAAGACAGTCATGATCGATACTGCCACCGAGTTCGTCGACGGCAGTTTGTTTACGGTATCACCACGGTTTGGAGCGTACGTCGATCTCGTCATCCAATTTGACGTGCTGGTCACAGGAGAAGCATGTGTGTTCGCCTGTATTGATGGAACGATTCTTGAATTTGAAGTCGACTATACAGAGACACTGTTTTCGATCAATCGCCAGTTCCGCGAAGGCGACAAAGGCGCTGACGGTTTCAAGGATTCCGACGACGTCGATTACACAGGGAAACCGCTGAAGAAGGATTCCAAAGAGCCGCTCTTTCTGGTCAACGCGATAGAGGGCAAGTACACGACGGATCCTAACAACGGCGCAAATCCACCTGCATTCAGCGGCGAGGTCCGATTTCTCGAGGAGCCAATCGGCCAGCTTCTTGAGAAGGGCACCACCAAGGCCTTCAACAAGTTGAAGGAGAAGTTCGACGAAGTAGCCAAACATGAAAACGCGAAGAAGAAAAACGAGAAGAAGCTGGCAAAAACCACAGATCCGGATGAAGCCGCCAAATTGAAGCAAGAGATCGTCAAGAACGAACAAGATTTGGCCAAGGCGAAACAGGAAAAGCAGGATCAGGAGAAGAAGAAGCAGGAAGAGGAGAAGCAGGGCCCATGCCAACCTCCGGGGCTCACCGCCGAATTTGGCGAGGCTGACGGAACACTGCTCGGTGTCCAAGTCGATATCGGCGTCGGTGCAAAATGTAAGGGTGTCGGCGTCAATCAAGCACTGGGCAGCCTCGCTGTCACCATTCCCGACGTGCAGTTGTCGGACCTGGCCCTGGACAACGCGACCGGAAAACTTTCGGCAACCACAGATGACTTTGGGGAGGGTTCAGTCCTGGATGCGAAACGCCAGGTTGCGAAACTAGACGTCGACGTAGCCGGCATCGCTGGTCCTAAGCTCGGGATTCCAGCGGGGAAATACTCCGTGAGCGCATTGGGTGTCACCGGCGAAGCCCAACTCTTGTCGTACACAATTCAGACTGTCCTTGCCGTCACCCAGGACGTTCAGGTCACACCTTTCTTCGACGATCCCGATGGAGCAAGCCCTGGCGCTCACGTCGCGAAGTATCAATTCACCGACGATGTGATGGTGCGTGTCAACAACGGACCAGAAGTGCTGTACACGATTGATCCGATGTCGACACCGATTGACCACGACAAAGATGACCTCGATGACGACGGATTTATCGACAACACGAATCCTCAACAACCGGCCACAGACAAAGTCCTGCTCACGCCCGCGGTTTCTTTTATGCCGGGTGACCGACTTGACGTGTCGCTGGTCAATGGCGGCAACGTCGATGTCGTTCCCAAGATGAAAGTCGGCAACCGCTTCACCAACGATATTGGGCTTGAGGTGACGGTGAGGGGAATCTTCGAAGCTCTCAGTCTCGAGATCTCCAAAATTGATATCGACGTGGGACCATTATTCAAAGACGACCATCAACTTGGCGATTTTGATCTTGGTTCGATATTCACGACCACTCTGGACCTTGCCACTGCAAACAACGCAACGGGTCTCGAAGTGTTTACGATCGGCGGCCCGATCGGTGTAACGATGGATGGCAGAACATCGGGTAGCGCGTTCAAGCTGATGCACGGTGTTGCACAAGATCTCGCAGGGAAGACTTACCCGCTTTGGTTTTCCGTCCCATCGGTAGCCAGCGACGGCATCACGGCTTTTGACAAGATCAACTTCACTAGCGACGGGAGTCATGCTCGTAGTGTTGTGGTTGCCGAAAGTGGTCTGATGCTGAACTACGTCGACAGCGGAATTCCCATGCAAGCTGTGTTGCAGCCAGCCGTTCCATCGTTGGCATTTACAGGCGATTTCAGCATCAGCGGAATTCGGAACAGCACGACAGGGCGAGACCTGCTTGTCGGATTCAAGTCCGCGCAACTCAATAACGCAACTTTCCTAAAGGCATTTGGGGACGAATCGACAGCTGAACGTCCCCCACAAGTCGCGGATCCGGGACTGAACTTTCTTGCCCTCGCCGAGGCCAATGGCAAGTACGTCCAGAACGATCAAGCGTTGGACATCGACGGCGACGGCCAAATCTCACCCTTTACCGACGGAACTTTGCTAATTCGGTATATGCCGCCCCATCATCTGCGCGGCGACGATTTGATTCGCGGCGCGGTCAATCCAAACGGCATCCGTACGACCGCCGATGAGATCGAAGCCTATATTCAGACTCTGCCAGCTGCCAACGGTTCCGATAGTGGCATCAACCGTCTGGACATCAACGGAGGAGGCGTGAATGCGAATGAAGATGGCGAACAGCTGATTCGGCATCTTTCCGGACTGAGCGACATTGACCTGGATGACGTGCCCGATGATGCCGTTGTTCTGTTCCAATTGAATGGCACGTCCCAGGACAGTGAATATGAAGCTCGCTTTGACGCCAATGGTGGCACCGAGATCCGCAATGGCGCTGCATTCGATTTCGTTACACAAGTGACGCCGAACAGCGTTGTCGGATCATCAGCATGGAATCCGTTGCTGGCGACCGGTGCGGGACCGACGATAGTGGTACCACTGGAATCCTTCGGTCAGACCGTGCAATACGTTGATACGTGGGTGACAGATGCGGACGATCCGATGCATCGCACCCTCGTAGCAACCGGCGCCGTGGGAAGTCCGGCCCGTACGCGTGCAGAAGCAGACGAGGAGTTATTCGGCCCGGAGAATCGGAGCGATGCCAGTGCCGTCGAAGCCTTCTCAAAACGCATCCAAACGAATACCCGAACCGCGGCACTCGGAAGGGAAGAACCTATTTTTGTGCGGGTGCCCGACGCGGCCGGTTACGCGTTCGTCGCACCTGATGGATTTCAATTCACGAAGCTCGACTTCGACTTTGCAGCGGGGGACAATCGTTTCTATGACCACGCCAATTCGGACGACGGGACGGAGATAGATTTCGATGCGTACCTGCCGGTTAGGGACGAATGGTTTGAGATCACGGTGAATCGCGGCGACCAGCCGATCACGATTTCCGATGGGAAAGGGGTTCGCGAATTCCAGTTATTTCCACGTCGGCTCAGCGATGCTGCTCGACGTGGTTTGGCGGATGACATCGTTCCCGATCTTCAGCTGACGATTGGACTTGGAATGAGTGGACCGGCGACAGCGCCGACCATCTCGGTTTCGGTTCTGGCTGATCGCAAACCCATTGTGACGCCTGACATACTTTCCGCTCCGCCCGACGATGACGACGAAGTTTTTTCCTCGGAATATCGTCTGGTTCGCGACGGTGCGAACCGAGGCGGAGCGGGGCTTTCCACCTCGGTCACGACCAGATTTTCTCTCCCATTTCCCAACGACAATCAAGTTGACCCGAACCGAGCCCCCGTCATCACGGAGCTCGAAGTGACTGCATCCTCGAGCGAGGAGGTGAACCCGCCAATCCCGCTGTCGTCGATGTCGGTTCTCTCGTTTGCACAGACACCAAATAGTCACGACGCGCTGGTGATCGAATCTGGTGGACCGATCGATGCGCCGATCGTTTTTGAAGGAAACAGCAGGTTTTGCGTGGGAAAACAGTGCGACGGACTCGTCCCGCCAGGAGTCGAAGTGGGAGAAAACGAGCGTTACCCACTGGAGATCGATAGCCTAAGAGTCGATGGATCGGACATCACCATCGACTTGGTTCGGCAGTATCGCTTAAGTGGAGTCAGCCTGATCGATTTGCGTGGTTCAGGACCGAACACGTTGATCGTCGACGCAACGGCCATCACTGAGAACAACCCTGCCGTCCCCGAGTTTTTTGTGTTGGTCGACCCATCGGGCGACAGTGCCGACACAGTCGACAAGTCACTTTCTACATGGACAAGGGGCCGAGACGCTGACTCGCCTCGGCCGGACCCGATCCAGATGAACTTTCACGGGACAGCGTACAGTTTTGATGTCTACGTCAGCGACGGGGAGTCCTTTGACCCGAATCGAAGCTCTTGGACAAACGCGTTGCTGTACATTTCAACGGGTCCTGTTGATTCGAACCAGGCTGTCAGTTCGTCGCTGAAATTTGCCAGTTCATCGCAGAGCAATACCAGTTTTTCTCCCGCACCGGCCTTTGCGACAGCCGACGTCCGTGACGTGGTCTCCGATCAGGTGCTGATCGATCCGGTGAGCGTCGTCGCCGCAGCCTCCGAGGACAGTAGTCCCGCGCAGGTCGTAGAGTTGGATACGAACGCGGCGTCGTTCGCGTTTGGTGATCGGGTCGATGTCGGCATCAGCTATGACGTCAGCGGTACTGTCACGAATCAACCGAACGGTCTCTCAATTCAAGTTCACTATGATTCGAGCAAACTGGCGTTCGACGAGAACGATGGGTTGACGCTGCAGTTTGCAGGTGGGTACCAGGCCTCTCTGAAGCCCAAGTCGCTGCTGGAAAACATCAGTGACCGGGACAACCAGACTGACCGTATTGTCGAACTTGTTTGGTTCGAGGCGATCGATGGATGGCCAGCTGGCATCATGACAAGGGTCGAACTGGCAACGCTCCATTTTACGGCTCTCAATCGAACGGGCGACACAAACATCAACGTCACGCGGTCGATCGATCCGCTATTTCAGTTCGAGACGACGGAGGCCACCATCACGGTGATGCCGCCGACGTTTGTCGTCAATAGTAGCGACGACACGCCCACCGCTGACGAATTCGACTTTGCGCGAAGCGGTTGCATTAGCAAATGCTGCGACGGATCTCGCGATCATTCGCTTTGACCCTTCCATCACGTCGATCAATCTTGACGGTGGCAGTCTGACACTGTCGAACAACGTCATGATCCTCGGGCTGCGTGCAGATCGACTTTCGATTGATGCACCCGGTGCCAGCCGCATCTTTGTAGTCAATGCTGGTGTTGAAGTCGAAATTGCGGGCATCACACTAACCGGTGAAAACATCGGTGGCGGTATTACCAACAACGGCACGCTCTTGTTGGACGGCGTTTCAATCACGCAAAGTCTGCGCCACAGTTCACGGCGGTGGAATCAGCAACTCGGGCACGCTTCGTATTCGCAACAGCGAACTCTCCGGGAACCACTCCGATGGTGACGGCGGCGCAATTTCCAGTTCAGGTACAGCCACCATCGTGAATACAACCATCTCCGGCAATACAGCCAATCGCAACGGAGGAGGTGTCGGCTCTACCGGAACTACGACGATTCGCAATGTCACCGTGACTGCGAATACGGCGGACGCAGACAGTGCGGGCGGCGGGACAGGCGGCGGTCTGTTTCAGTCGGCTGGAACTTTCAGTGTTCGCAACACGATCGTGGTGGGGAACATGACCGCGGCCGCGACCAATGAGATTTCGGGAGCCATTGATGCGGCTAGCTCGCTGACAAATGGTACGGTCGCACAGATTCTCAATCCTGTCCTCGATTTCAATGGCGGTCCAACGCGTTCACACGCCGCTCGTTGCCGGCGGTCTCGCGGAGGATGCCGGTGTCAACGGCGATGCGAAGGACATCAATGATGCACCACTATTTGAAGACCAGCGCAGCCGAACGCGATTCTTCGGGGATGCGGTCGATATTGGCGCGTTTGAATTGTCACCTGATCCGGGCTTCACCGTGACGCCGACAGCGGAAACATTGGTCGTTTCCGAATCGGGGACGACGGTAGAATTTGTGGTTCGTCTGACCGCACCACCTCCGTCCAGCGTGGTGCTGACTGTGTCCAGCGACAGCCCCGATGAATCCGAACCGCGTTTCACGCAACTGCTCTTTTCTGCCAGCAACTGGGAGACGCCACAGACCGTCCCAATCTCCGGCGTCGACGACCAGGAGTCCGACGGGAATCAATCCTCAATCATTACGATTGCAGTCAAAGCTGCAGTGTCCGATCTGAGTTTCCGAAATCTGCCGGATCAGCAGGTGAACGTCCTGACAATCGACGACGAGGAAAAAGATCCCATTTTGATTATCACGGGAGGCCAGACGGTCGACTTGTCCGCGATGACGGATGCCGAACTGGCAGGAGTTCACACGATCGATATCCGCGGTAGCGATGAGAACGATCACAATACGCTTGTATTGAATGTGTCGCGGATCCTCAGTGCTTTCAGCAATGGCACGATCAATGTGCTGTCCAACACCGGTGACACCGTCGTATTCGATGCCGCCTGGGAATTCAAGGCTGCCGAACTGACCGACGGCAATCTAACACGACGGTTTGAACAAACCGGTGCCACCTTGAATCTGGTTGGTCCCGAAGACTTCACCAACCCGATCAACCGGTTTGACGTCAACGCACAAGATGACATCACGTCACTCGATGCGCTGTTGGTCATTAATGAATTGAGCCGGCGAGCATTTAGCGACGCAGGGCCGACATCCCAAGGGCTCATACGCGATGTCACAACCGTTGATCTGGGCAAGTTCTGGTTTTTCGATGTCACTCGAGACCTTCGGATCACGGCGCTCGATGCGCTGCAGGTCATCAACGAACTTTCCAGGCGATCGAGTAACAGTGGCTCTGCCGCTCAGGAGTATATTCCTCAACAAGTTGCTACCCACAATGCCGACGAAGTAGGAACTCCCAATGATGACCCCATACTCTCGCTCGATCAGACAAGATCGAAAACAGTGTGGGCAGGAAAATTCGACCGAATCGAAGCACCTTCAAGAGTCCTTCAAGAGGTTCGAACGACGTCGCCGGAACACTCGGAACTCAACTCTGCGCTATCGGCCGACCTCGTTGACTCAGCTATCAGTTTGCTCTGGGGAAAAACCCCATGATCGGTAGCCAACTTCACAGCACTTGTCAGCCTGGAACGTTGGACGCACGTCGTTTGCTCCAGTAACCGATGGCAAGCGGCAGCGCGAGCAAGAGCGCGACTGCGACCACATAGCAATTCGCTTTGCCAGGCTTGGTGTGGCCCGGCTCGCCGGGCGGGGCTGACGCTTCCTCCGCAACGGCACCATCGGGAACGTTGATCAACATTGGCCATCTAACCATCTCGATCGACGAACGGAAGTAGTCCGGTGAAGACGACCGTTCAATCTGAGATGCCGAACAGCGTTCGATAAAGCCTCCACAACCTTCGTCAGCGTGGCACGTCGGACGCAAGTCGATTGCGCCAGTATCCGACCGCGAGCGGCAACGCAAGCAGCAGAGCGATTCCGACCACATAGCGCCGCGTTTGGCCAGGCTCGATGGGCTTGCCAGACGCGTTCGGCGAGACGGACGCTTTGACCTTCAAGGCACCATCGGGAACGTCGATCATCAGTGGTTTGTTGGGAACACCAACATCGACCATCAGAATGTTCTCTCCTAGCCTCCCCTGCCAGTCGACGTTCAATAGCAAATCGGTCCCCGGATTCAACGCTTTGACGGTACAGCTGCATTCGCTCACCATGTAGCGACAGGCGCGGAGGATCGATTCGGCGTTGACTGACTCGGTCGGAATCGCATCGAGCATTCGTCCCCGTCCAAACACCGGAACCAACACGGGATGATCAACCTCGTCGCTCAGGCCCCCGATCATCGCGAGGGTTGCCCACTCCGCGGGGTCGTCGCGTGAAAGCCGCCGGATTCGAAAGTCGACCTTCAACGGCACGTCGCATCGCAGCACATCATCCATCGATGCCTCCGGATGCTGTCGGAGATACTCGCTGGCATTGACGCGGGGAATGACGCCCTCGGGAATCACGATTTCGCTTTCGGCCTGATCCAGTGCTGACGCAAGATCACGGGCAACGCGATCGTTCATTTCATCGTCCGAACCGTCGACTTGGATCCAGACCGCCGAGACTCCTGTGACAACGTCGTCGGCCAATGCCCGTCGCAGTGGCGAATCAAACCAGGCTTGCACGCGTTCCCCGGTGAGCTCACCGTCCCAGCACTTCTGAGAGCTTCCCTTGCGAGTCGGAAAATAAACCTGCAAGCGGTTCGACGTGACCCCATCTTCGATGCCTTCCACCTGCCAAAGCTCGGCGTCGGACAGCTTGCCAAGCTCGACGATTTCAACATCCAAATTCAATTCGTCGCGATCGAGTGATCGCAGCACTGCCAGAGCGTCCTTTACGTCCGGGTCATCGGCCTGGTCCACGATGGCAACCATCCGGTATCGGTCGACGGGCCAGCGTTCCAAGGCGTAGCGAAAGACTGGCAGCTTACAGGCCCAAACCGGGATGACCGACGACAATGTCAACGCCACAAGCAGACATCCAACACGTTTGGTGATCACGGATTCACTCCAAACGCGTAGATGTGTCCGCGATCGGTACTGACAAACAAGCGGCCGGAAGCAACTGCCAAGCCGTGGGCAGCACCGTCGATATCCGCGTGCCAAAGCTCGCGACCGTCTTCGGTTGAAAAGGCTTTCACTTCGTGCTGGAGTCCAACCAGGACCACGTCACCCGCCTTGATCAATTCCAACGGAGCAGGGCAGGGGATCGTCCACTTCCATGATGCCGCCTGTCGGCGCTGCGCCGACTCGATGACGGCTTTCACCGCCTCAGCCGATTGCCGCTCCTGTTTGATGTCATCGTTGGCTTGCTCGAGCAACCGTTGGGCGGCCACGTACTCCTCGCGATCCAACGACTTCAACTCGCCGCCGATTGACAGCCACGCTTGCTTGCCATCCACAAGAATCCGATTGGTGCCGGCAAACGAGGCGACAGCGCGATTCGACTCGAGATCTGAAATCCGAATCTCGTCTTCGGCTGACCTCTGATCCTGTGGTCCCGCTAACAAGGTTTCATCTTCGGTCAGGATACAGAAGACTCCGCCTGCTTCGCCGACCGTGCCACGAGGTTCTCCGTCGGCCCGCCGGAAAGCCAACGGTGCAGCCCGTCCCTGCGGTACGTAGAACTGTTCGTCCGACGCCAGCAGGGCGCCTTGAAGCGTGACGTCCGTCAGTTCCCGTCGGAAGCAATCCGCCGCTTCCGCGTTGCCACTCTTGGCATCCACTGTCACCACAAACGAAGGCTCCCATGGCACCAGCGATCCGGCAAAGGTCGCCAACCCGCGATCGACCAAGACGCCAGTCCGGACCGGCCATAAAGAAATGAACTTTCGATCATTGACGATTCGCTCGCTCGTCTTTCCTGCTTGAACTCGCCAGACCTCGTTCCCTGATGATCGTTCGCAACAATACGCGGATCCATCATCGGACCCAAACAGCACACGATCTCCATCGATCGTCGGCGGCAAACGGACGGGGGCGCCAGTAAAGAACACCCACGCCTCCTTTCCCGTGGCCGCCTCGATCGCGTGCGCGGCATCGTCTGCGCTGGATCCAAAAAAAACCGTTTGCTGATCCGCCGTGACGTAGAAACAGGGATCGAAGTTACGCATCGACTGCAGGCCGCTGTTGCCAGAATAGGCGTCCCATTTTGCGGGCCCACTCCATGCGGTCTGTGGTGGTTGCGGTGACCGCCAAACCCAAAGCACCTCAAGCGGGAACTTCAAAGTTTCGCTGGTCACACCGCTGCGGCGATTGTCATGTCGGTAGGTAGTCCACGACTGAGCATCAAGACGCGTCGCCAGAAAACACATCGCCAGGCACAGAACCGTAAACGCTCGCAGCGGAATCTTCACGGTGTCGGCTCCCCGGTCTTCATCTGCGGCACGAAACCGATCGAGCACTCCATCCAGCCGCCGCAAGAACAGCCGCCCCCGGCCTCCGGCGAAAACAGCATGCCCTGCGCCGGAATCGTACTCAACCAACAACTCGGTCGAAGCCGACTGAACTCCGTCGGCCGCTCTTGCTCCAAAGACCACAGCGACACGGGCCCCGTCCCGCCGCGGTAGATGATCGAACCGCCCGCGCCGATCGGGGTCGCACAACCCCGTCGCGTTCCCAGCGTGCCCGTCTTGATCAGGCTGCCATCGGTCGCATCGAGAATATGAGGTTGCAGGAACAACTGGCCGTTCATCGACACGGCGTGCTGCATGTGAGCCCCATGATTGTCCGACGGCCAGGCCACCGACTGTGCCCACTGCTGGTCTCCCGATTCCCGATCAAAGGAGACGAGATGGAACTTCCCGTCGCTGGACGTCTCCAGAACAAATCCCGACGCGTCGGCCATCCCAAAGGCGACGACCTGTTGCGACGATTGCGGAGGCACTTTCTTTTTCCAGAGCTCTTCCCCTGTCTGCAGATCGACGCAGACAACCGATGCGCGCGGCCAGATCTGATCGTCGCTCAATTTGCCGGTGTTGAGATCTCGCAGCGATGGATCATCAACTTCCACAAAGAAGACTCGGTCCTCTTGAATGGTAATCGTCGATTGAACGACGGCATCCATCTCTCGTTTCCAACGGACATCGCCATACTTCTTGTTGTACGCGACGAGGCAACTACCGCAGACCTTCGCTGTTGCACCGTCGTTCATGCCGTCGTACCAGGCCGGCTTGTCCCAGTACTGCTCGTAAGTGCTGCCCGCTTTGACGGCCGTTCCAATCACGATGTCGTCGGTTACCGCGACGTATCCCCACTCAAAACCATCCTCGTAGGGTTGAGGATGGCGAAGCGTGTGCAACATTTCTCCCGTTGCGGCATCGATCACCCATAGGCAATCACGTGAGACGGCATACAGACGGGACGCATCGGCGCACCAGTTGGCGCTGTCCCGTGGAATGTTCACGCGGCGAAGATCAGGCATCTCCAGCGTCCAAAGAATCACGCCATTGAACGCATCGATCGCCATCATCCGGTTCATGTCCCTGGTGAAACAAGCGACCACCGATCGCCAATGGTGCCGGCATTCTTGGATTGCGATCGATCCCGAAGTCGGCACCCGGCCGTCCAAGCCAACGAATCGTTAGCTCGTCCGTCTCATCCGCGCCGCCAAGGGTCTCGCCCACGTAAGACGCGTTGTCAGTGGAACCGTATTGATGCCCCCAGACCGCCAACGACTCAAGACCACGTTGTTGACCGATCCAGATACCATCGTCGGCCAACTCCCACTGGATCGATCCAGAAGGGAGTGACTGCAGGGGTGGCACGACGTCGGCAAGGCAAACGAGTTGACCGGAAGGCGATAGCCAACGCGTCACGTGAGGCAACTGTGTCACGTCCGTCACCACCACGTTGGCAATCCCATCAGGAACATCGACGGCAAGCTGCGCCGACATACGGACTCCATAAACACCATCGTCGTACCAGGCGGCGCGAGTTTGCTGGAGCGATTGTCGATCGTCGCATGCTGCGATCACGGTCATCTGCGAGCGTTCGGCGAGCGGACGGGCCCATGTACTCGCGAGCGTCTGCACAACGATTGCCATCCCGCCCGGCTGATTCAACTCGCCGATCACCTGATCGATTCCCCTTGGCCGATTCGCCAACAAAGGGATCTCAGACACCGAATAATTCATCCCCGCTTCGACGGAAAAAAACGGGCTCATGTATCGCCGGCCACCATGCCGAACGCCAACGCGATAAAAAACAGCTTCCCCAGGCGACAGATGATCAAGCACGACGGAGTGACTGGTGCCCGATTCAGCGGACTCCAACACAGTCCCCAGCTTTCGCGTGTTTCCATAGGCAACCGACGCAGGCCCTTCGAGATTCGATTCCCAGCGTAGCTCGGCGCGGTCCGGTGCAAGAAAACGGATACCGGCGCTGACTTGAAACGATGGGGTTGGCTGCGCCTGCGCCAATCCCGAGACCGCATGGGTGACCACAACCCAAGCGATCAGAAACGTCTTCGCTGAAAGGATCCAATGTGACCAAAGTGGCCTACCGCGATGCATTACTGTAGGCGAGTCTCTCCGAGACTCGCACGAAACGCAGCAAAGCTGCGGGCGTCCGCCTTGGAAAGGCGGACCTACAGTAGCAAGCACAATCTCTTCACAACCTCTCCGAGGCTCGGATAAACGCGGCGAAGCCTCGTGGAATGACGGTCTCGGAGAGACCGCCCTACAATCAAGTGGCGATGTCCAGCTAACGCTCTGTGCCCTACTGCGCGGACGTCGGCGTTGCATCGAGCGGTCGCCCATAGAGTACGACTTGGTTCAGGTGGAAGATGCCGGGCTTGGTGAGTGCCAGTTTAACAAACTTGGCGTTGGTCCCCTGGGGTAAATCGAAAGACCATTTTGCAACCGGTTTTTCGCTGACCCAAACCTGCTTCCATGTCTCGCCATCTTCGCTCGTCCACATCGCCAGGCCGTCGGCTCGACCATGGAACTCCGGACTGCGTCGATTTTCTATTTCAACGTGTCGGATCTCGGCCGGTTGCCTCAGCCGGATCACCACATCGGTGGAATCGGAATTGTTGTTGGCGGAGTGAAAGGCGAAGTCAAAAGCTCGGGGCTGTCTGCCGCTGAGCAGACGATCGGCCTCGCGGTTGTAGTTATCTGGAAATCCGTCGCCGAGATGAATCTGGGACTGACGCGAGACCTCGATCCAATCTCCGTGCTTTCGCAGCGGCAATCTTCCGTTCTCGTCCGTCATGATCCAGTCCCCTGAGAGGAACTCAACCAGATCCAAGAACTCGCTTGGCGCGATCGTCTGCAACAAGCCTTCCGGCATGCTGCTGGCCTTCATGGGCTTACGGAGCTCGATCTCTTCCTTGTCGATCTTTTCGGTCTTTCCGTTGGCGACCCCAAGCGTCAGGAACTCGTCGTCCTCGTGCAACACAAAGCCGTTGAATGGCTGGCCGTCGTAGGTAAGGACCATCACGGTTTCATAGCCTTTGCTGATCTCTTCATTGGGCCAAACCACAGACCGAATGATCTGCTCTTTGTTCAAACGCTCACTCACATCCGTCAGCTTGGGGCCAAACTCTTTACCGATCTTTCCGTGCAGATGGCATGCCGCGCAGGTTCGCTCGAAGACCTTGGCACCGTTGCCTCGGTTTCCACCTCCGGCGGAGACCAACTCGGCCAGCGCCTGGCGATGTTCTCCTTCGCTCTTGTCAGGATCGGCCACGACTTTCAAGGGTCTGAAGATCTTCGCACCGGGTCCTGTTGCGTGCTGGTAATCAATCAACGCCTGCCGAGCGGTGGGCGACGCGTTGGCCAGGAAACTTTCGTCGTTGAGAGCCTTGGTCCACACCGGTTGCAGTGCCTGCAGCGTGTGTTCGAGCACGTAATCGATCCAGGGATCGGTCGGTTTGTCATTGACGCGCAAGGCGATCGCGACCGCCTCAAGATCGGATTGGAAGCTCACCGCCCGCAGCGTCTCCAAACGGACTCGGGGGTGATCATCCTCAATCCCTCGTTGCAAAAACTGATTGGGATCGTCGATCCATTCCCATTGATTGCCGACGACGTGAATTGCGGCGGCGCGAGCGTGAAAGTCATCGCAGTCCAAGATTCGGGAGACGAGATTCGGATCGACTCGATGGAACCACTCCTGAATCCACAGCGCCTCGCATAACTGACGCGGGTCGGCCGTACCGGCAATCCACGTGTCAACCGCCGCGAGTACCTCATCGGCGTCTCGATCCCGCAGCTCTCGACTCGCCCGGTAACGGGTTCGTGTCTCGTAGGCCGACAACTGCTGCAACAACTCTTCGATGCTCTTTCCCTCTTGGACGACCGGTTCAAGCAGCGGCTTGTCCTTGCAAACCATGCGATAGAGCCGTCCATGCACGTGATCGCGGTTCGGATCACGCTGCGAATACTGCATGTGTCCGATCAGAGCATTGCACCAATCTCCGAACCACAAGGCACCATCGGGACCGATTTTCGGATCCACCGGACGAAAGAACATGTCGGTCGACGACAGCAAGTCGTTGACCCGTTTTCCAGTCAGGCCCGCGGTTCCCTCTTCGTCCTCGACTTCGAACATCGGCATGCCATGCATGTTGATCACACAGGCATAAATGAACTTGCCTTGCACATTGTCAGGAAATTGACGGGAGTACAGAAAGTCGCTGCCGACCGCCGGCCGCATCCCTTCGTTGTCGAAGATCGGCTGCACGCTGCGACGTGATTCGACCGCCGCTCCGGACAGCAGGCTTGCCCAGTGTTGCTGGGCGTTGGTGCCATCTCCGATCACCCCGTTGCCCCACGGATCGAACACGAGGCACCATGGATTTCCGTAAGACGGCGTGCGGAAATGTCGAATTTTCAGGGAAGGCAGATCCCAAACGTAAGATCCCGATGGACCATGATTCCGGAACGGCCCCCAGGGAGTCTCGAGCGTGGTCGACATCGAGACCCCTTCCTGCATGTGCAACAGGCCTCCGTGCGACCACTCCCATGCGCCCATGGCATGGTGCGTGTCGTCGGTTGCAATTCCATCGAGCAACTGAACGACTTCATCCGCCACGTCGTCCCCATCGGTATCCTTCAAGAACAGAATACGGGGCTCGTCGACGACCAACACGCCGCCGTTGTAGAACTCGAAGCCGGTCGGGCAGATCAGCTTGTCGTAGAAGACCTTGCACTCGTCGGCGCGACCATCGCCGTCGCTATCCTCAAAGATCAACAAACGGTCATTGGGCTTTGACGAATTGGGCAACCATTGCGGGTAGTTGGCCATGCAGGAAACCCACAAACGCCCGCGATTGTCGAACTCGATTTGCGTGGGATTGGCCAGTTCGGGGAACTCCCGCTCCGAAGCGAACAACTGCACCTCGAACTCCTCCGGCATGCTCATCTGAGCAATCGACTCTTCGGGAGTCGGGTACTTCAGCGTGGTGGGTTCTCGCATCTGGCGGAAGTTGTCGTCCCGCGAACCAAACATCGTTTCTGGAATGAAGACCTCGCCGGTAGCCGAGTCGTCCGGCTGATCCGGCACGCTGCGGCCGGCGGCCATGTCCCAGACGTAACGATCGCGGACGGCAACCATTTCACGGATCTTGCGAAACTCTCCCGGAAACGTCTCGGTGTCCCAGGTGCGTCGACCGCCGTAGACGTACCATCCGTTGAGCATCCGGTAGTCCTGCAGGTGGAACCAACTCTTGTCGTTGATGGCTTTTCGAAGCCGCTCGTACTGGTCAGCACTGAACGACGGCACGGCCCCGAAGAGTTGTCGGTCGATCTCGCGACTGATCAATTCGTCCCCCTGTTCGTTGAGATGAACGCCGTTGATCGTGTACTGCGCGCCTGGCTCGCTGAGAGAATGCTTCGCGGGTCACTTCAAACAAATCGACAACGCGATGACCATCGGCTTGACCGAGTTGCCGAACCGCCTCGGCGTAGCGCGACAAACGCTCGTTCTCCGCCGCGCCGCTCGGCTGAAGCGGATTGCCAGTCGATTCAAAGGCGATCGGCGTCACCAGCACAAACCGCGGCTTGCGACCATCCAGGGCGAACTGCTCCGTTTGCTTCGCGATGTAGGCCCGATAATCATTCGTAAACTTCTCCAGTGACTCGTCTCCTTCGTACGAGTACGACTCGTTGAAACCGAAGAAACAGATCAGCAGATCGGGTCCGTAGACCTTGAACGGATCATCGATCAGCGTGTAATTGCCGGGTCGCTGCTGATTGGCAACCTCATCGGCGGGCCAGCCGAAATTGCGGAAGACCGGCCGCTGGTCGTGGAAACGAAGCTGCAAGAGCGTTTCCAGGTGGCCGTAAAGGTTCATCCGTTCGGCGGTGGAATTGCCGACCAACGCGATTCGCTGGCTATCTTCGATGGGAAATGCTTCGGCCGACGCTTTCGCGGCCGCTCCAGCGAGAGATGCAATTGCGAAGCACAAGCAGAAATTCAGACAGAGAGATCGTTGCAGAGTCAAAGCAGAACCTGGCTTGAAGAGGTTGAGTGGGAATGGAGGGCTGGTTGAGGCGGGAACTTCATTCTAACTGCTCCCGCCATTGGGTAAAAACCTGTCGATCAGACTACCGGAGCATCCAACCCGCCGACGGTCGGGGGGCGGACCTATTTCAGTCCCCCACTCGCGATGCGATCAGCAAGCAAATCAACGGGAAATCAGGCGTGTACGTCGGGAGGCACCTCGGCCCTGTGTCGATCAGACGCGTCAAAACGACTCAGCCACTGGACCAGGCAATCCGAGACCTCTCCGTCGGGCTGATCATGAAAAATCGCATGACGCTTCTCCGGCCATCGCACCACCGTGGCCGAATCGCCAACACGTATCGGCAGATGTTCGCAGGCAGCTCGATCGATCAGCTCATCGGACTCGCCAAACATCAGCAACAATGGGACGGTCAAGTCTCTGGCATGGTCGATCGCCCAGCGACCTTGCGATAACAACTGCGTCGCCAGGTAGACCGTGATCGAGGCGTGCATCTGCGGATCGGCTGCAATCGCCGCAGCCTGCTCCGGGTCACTGGTCAGTCGATCCACGTCAACCGGACGATGAACGCGAAGTCGCGGCAACAAATGCCCGGTCAGCCAAGCGGCGAAAATGTGCGGGCGCGGCGGCGGTGCTGGGTGGCAACAACATCGGAGCGGCAAGCACCAAACCATCCAAGTTCCTTCCCGTGGGAGAAATCTGACGTCGGCGCAGCGCGTAGTTGATCGCCAGCGTCCCGCCCATGCTGTGCCCCAGCAACACTTGAGGCAATTCTCCCAAGCGAGTCCGCACGTCGGTCAAGGCACAGCCGATATCGGCGAGCAATCCGTCGAACGAATCGGCACTGCCACGGCGACCCGGTGACGCACCGTGACCAGGCAAATCAAACGCGAACAGAGCCCAGTCCATGCGGCGTCAAGTCGCTTGCCAGCGATTGGTACCGTGCGGAATGATCGCCCAATCCGTGAACCACCACGATGACCCCTCGGGGATCTCGCTCACCGATCCATAGCCGTCCCGGCAATCGGCCGCCACGTCCCGTTAGCAGCTTGAATTCCTGCACGAAGCCTTCTCTACCTGTCGAAGTGGCTAGTCTTTCTTCATCGACCACTTCCAACCGGCAGCGACGATTGACTGCCAGGTTTCCGTTTCGATGGTCTCGTTGTGATGCCCCAGCGAGATCCCGAACACCCGAACTCCTTTGTACTGATTGGTCCAGATCACGGGCTCGTCATTGTTGGTCTCTTCACTGTGAACTCTTGCCAACACTTTGGTTTCCGGCCAGACCTGTTCGATGATGTAAAGCTCACCGTTGGGCGTGTCCCAGCTATCACCCATCGACGCCAGAATCGGATCTGACTTTCCTTCCTCCGTCGCCATCACACGCAAGCTGTGCTTGGACTTCTCGTGGCGCCGACTGGTCACGCCGAGAAACGCCCGCCACGAATCGGCGGCCGGCGAGGTTCGGTACGAGTGCATCGAGCAGTGAATGACGATTGCCGGCACACCATGCTTGACATGGGCATCGACGATTCCCTGGACAAATCCTGGATCCTCCACGGCGCCGAAACATTCATTGTGCACGACCATGTCAAAGCCTTCGATCCAATCACCGTCCGTGTAGATATCTGCTTTGACGTCACGATCGCTTCCATATTCAAGAATGGTCCAATCAATGTTGCCGATCCTTTTGGACAACCCTTCGCTGATGAGCTTCTTCTGGTTCTGGTAGTCATGACAACACCCGCCAGTGACCATCAGTGCGCGAACGGAGGATGTTTCGGGGGAACCCTCCGCCGGGTCGGCGCCTCGAGCCAATCGCGTGCCCCCGCTGACGACCATCACGAGCAAGAGCAACGCGGGCAGCAAGGATCGGAATCGAACGAGCATGAGAGACATTCTCCAGGTGCGAGGGCAGGAAAGCCGAGTGTCGAGAGGGACCAAGGTCATCAGCTCGCGACGCCAAACCTCGAGCAAACCGTCAAAATAGATGCCGAGGACGTCGCTGAGAATCCTCGAGCAAGGCGAATTCCCGACCGCCGCTACGCGAATTCCTGCACGGCATGGCGAATTCCGCCGCGAAGGCTGCTTCGGCATGGAACCTGCAATCCTAGGTCGGTTTGCCGAGTCGATCCCTGCCAAGGTGGCGATCGAATCCACGAATCACCAGTAAAACCGCAACGAAATTGAATCTGGCGGCCTCGGTGCCGCCTGCCGATCTCATGTTCTTCAAGCTGCTCGCCGCCTTCATCGTGATCCCGCTCGTTGAGCTCTACCTGCTGCTGCAGGTATCGCAATACACCAGCGTTGGCGTGACGTCTTGATCGTGATCCTGACCGGCGTGATCGGCTCGATGCTGGCCCGTCGGGAAGGGGCGATGGCTTGGTTTCGCTTCCACTCGGCAGTCGCCGAAGGCCGGATGCCCAGCCGTGAAATCCAGGATGGGTTGATGATCGTATTTGCCGGAGCACTGCTGCTGACACCTGGCCTGCTAACCGATACGCTCGGATTCGCCCTGCTGCATTCCCGCCGGGAGGGAATGGGTGCGAAAGTGGGTGATCAATCGCTACCTGCGTCGCTTCGACATTCAAGTCACAACGACGAGCCACCTTCACCCCGAACCGCTGCATCGAACCAGTCGCGGCGCGGTCGAATACGATCGACGCCGAAGCGGTTCGACGAAGGTCCTGAACTGCGTGAACGGGTTCCTGTTTGCGGGCTAGAGCAGTTTTAGTTTTGGTGTAGGCTGTCGGCCGCCAAAGTAGCGCTGTCCAATTAGTGGCTCTTCAACGCTGAGATTGTGAGCCGTAAGGCACCGGGCCGAGACGGACGTATTTCCCCGTCGAGAAGGCCCGGCCGCTCACGCGTCACGGCTCACAAGAACTGACTTGAAGCAGCACTAGAGCGTCTTCAACAAGGTTCTAAATCTGGGAGCGAACAAGTGGACTCGCACGCCGTTGCCTCATCACGCCAAGACAAGCCTCAGGGGATCACGCTCGTGAACTGGGATGAGGTCGGATCGTTGGTGCTACCCGGCACGACAATTCGCTGCCCCGTCATCGCCAAATAGGCGACCGCGAATACCAAGTGAGCTGAACGCCCCGACACCGATCATCGCTGGAATGATGCCGAAACAAAGCATCAAGAAGCCGACGATCCCCGCCAGCAAGTGTGATCCCGAATAGGACCACGCCAATCAGAAACAGGTGAACTTGTTTCCGTTGGTGATTTCGTACGACTTGCGTAATGATTCAATGCCGCTGAGCTTCGCGTCGACGATCAACGGCAAGTACTGTGACATAGCCAACGCGACAAACACAAGCGGAACGATCGCGATCACAAAACCAACCACAGCACCGATGGCCGTACCCTCGCGCGATCTGAGTCGCGGCAGAATCCTGCCGCAGTCGGAATTCCCACCAACACTGCCGCAATGGCTCCGATAACAACCGTGAAGACGATCGTCGCGACGACACCATGAGCAGATAAGGCCCACCGGCAAACAACTTGCTGATATTGATCGGTCGACCGCGGGCGACGTCCAACATGACCATCGTTTGGCCTAGCTTGCAGCCAAATCTGCAAGCACATAGACTCAAGGCCAGACAAGAAACTGAATCCCGAACATGACGGCCGGCTCGTTGATGGCGAGCGTTAGCGACCTGGACAAGCAGACTCTGGCCCATGTTCATCGCAATGTTGATTCCGATCATGATCGCCACCACGGCGCAGACCATCCCCCAGTGCTTCTTGAAGATCAACCAGGACTTTGAAATCACTTCGTCCACGCTGATTTGCCTGGGTGCCAGCGGCCCAGATTCCATCTCCGCCTCGGGCTCCATGTAGGTCGGCGCGTATGGATTGGCGTTTGGATTGGCCTGGGAATCGCCGAACTGCCAAGCTGCGCCTGTGGCCTCGTTTCCTGCAAGGGAGCGACGAATGGAGAGACCTCCGAGCGGGGCGGCTCCGCAGTAAAGACCTGTGAGCAACTCGGACATCGCGATTTTCGCCCCAGGTTCTCTTCTGCAATCCTCAACAGGGCCTGACACCCCGGGCATTTCACCTCGATCGGCATGATTGACTGATCTCCTTGCGGATGTGCCGGGCGCTATCGAGCCTGTATCGATGGCCGTGTATCGGCCGACGGGAATGCTTTACGGCGACGGTAGCCTTCCCGCAGCCCACAGCGTTCCCTGAGTCAATGCCTGCAAGAACGCTTCGTCTTGGAACGTCTCGTTGGAATGGCCGTAGGTAGTTCCGAATACCCGAGCCTTGCCGTAACGTTGGTCCAAAAAACCGGATGAGCCTCGCCTGTCTTTTCGCTCGTCGATGTCGCCAGGACTTGCGTGTTTGGCCACACCTTCTCGATCACATACAACTCGTCCATTGCCGTCAGGTGACCGTCGGGAAAACCATCCATGATCGGATGATCCTTGGCAACGACGTCGACCTTGTAATGGCTCTGGTGTTCATGCCGGCGACTGGTCACGCCAAGAAACTCACGCCAATCATCGATCGTGGCGGCGCGATAGGTATGCATCGCGCAGTGAATCACGACCGCACCGGTGCCTGCATGATGAGGCCCGGTGATGCCGCGAATGTAATCCGGGTCAGCCGTATTGGCGAAGCACTCGTTGTGAATCACCACGTCATAGCCCTCCGCCCATTTCGGGTTTTTGTACAAATCAATTTGGGCCTCGGTCCCAGTACCGCCTTCGTTGACCACATCCCACAGCGCTTCCACCCCGCGATTCTTCAACGCCAACTGCATCGACCTGGTTTGAAAGTCATAGTCGTGGCAGCATCCGCTGGTGATCAACAAAATCTTGATCGAGCCTGGCTTCTTCGCAGCGGTTTCCTGCCGATCGTTCGGTTGGTCCGCCACATTCCCTTGGCCCAAGGCTGGAGTCGAGCAGGCGCAAATGGCAAACAAAAACAAGCAGGAAGCACGATGGATGATCATCAACCTCTCCGAGAGAGAACTGAGCGGACAAGTGAAGGGGGCACGCGAAGCCAGAAAAAAAGCGTTCGACCCTGAGTGGATCGAACGCATGTTACCACGAGTCTAGGTGAATCGGTGCGAGTGGTTCCTAGAGCCGATCTTCCAACTCGACCGGTTCCATCACCTTGGTGTTTCGCTCGACAGCCACCACGGTCGTGCGCTGACGGAGACCATCGCGACTTTCCGCAGTCACCGGAAGCACCTGGCGCTTATCGGGCAATTCCATGCGAACGGTGAAGGAACCATCGGACTGCAACTTGACAGGCCGCCCGGCGACCATCACCGATGCGGAGGCCTCGGTCTTGCCGAAAATGATCAGCTCCGCGTCGACATCAAACGGCAACTTGGTCTGTCGCAACAGCGCGGGATCGGCGACGGTTTGGCCCTGCTCGCCCCGCAGTGGCATCGGTCGACGCAGGCGTTCCTCAAAGATCTCCTTCAAGTCGCCTCCATCGGTGTCGTACCCGCCACTGAGCGAATAGATCCGCTCATAATCTTCGGCAATGTCACGCCAATGCTCGTCCAATCGTTCGCATTCGCCTGGCCGAGGCGTTTCGACCACGTTGCTGCGACACAACGTGTAGAACTCGCCATTGTCAGACAGGTACCCTATCAAGACGCGATATCGGCTCGGCGGATCGTCCACGTCGACGTACCAATTGTCGACGCCACCATGAATCGGAATGTCACGCTCAACACTCTCGGCACAGTTGCTGTTGACGTCGCTGACGGTCATCAGGCGAAGCACCGGCACTGCGGTGTGCCATCGTTCGCACATTGCAGACTGGGCTCGCTCGACCGAAGCCCGCGTGATCTCCCAACTTGCCTGCAACCAAAAAGAGTCACGAACGAGCAAGACAATTCGGTCTTGGTGAAGCTCCGTGGCCCGTGAACGATTTGCACCTCGACTGACCGCGGCCCCACCGACGAGAGTCCCGGTCGACAGGTCCTTGTTACGCTGCAGTGTCTGTTGACGCTTGCGAATCTGTGCGCGAATACGCGCCGTCTTTGCGGAAACCTTTGGCTCCGGAAGCTTCGGCAGAGGCTTCGTCCGGGTGCGGGTCGCCGACTTGCGTGATGCGGCTGACACCGTGTTGAGCGTCGAGGTGGTGGAGGGGACCTTCGACTTGACTGTCGGCTTTCCGTTTGCGGAGCCGCTTGTCGTCTCGGCTACTCGTCGTTTTCCGACTCTGAGCTTTGCCGTTCGTTTCTTGTCGGCTCGGAGTTGCGGACCGACTCGATTTCCCGCCCGACTTCACCGTTCTCGATTCCGCTGAGGCCTTCCGTCTCAGACGCTGCTGAACCTTCCGAATCTCCTCGACAAGTTCGTCCTTCTTCAAGCCATGCCAGCCGGCGACGCCGTAATTGCGTGCCAAGTCTGCGAGCTCACGACGCGTCTGAGCCTTTAAATCTGCGGTAGTTATCAACCTGCACCTCCCAGAATCCAGACTTGACTCCAACCCTAAGGTGGGATGCCCAGTCAACTGTTGTTACCTCTTGCCGGCAGCGGATCGTCCCGACTGCTTACCGTCACCCCGTAATCATGTTGAGCGTCCCAGCTTGTGATGAAGCCGCATGGTTCAGCTGTTAGGAAGGCTGTGACCTGGCGGGGGCACCGTCAGAGGGGGAGAACGCGAACCAAAACCACCTCCATAGAGGGGAAAAGTATGGTGTCGCGCGACCCTTTGGACCTGTACTAACGGCACAATCGTCACCGGAATCATTATGCCAAGGGTTTGGAAAAGTTCCAGATGCGGTCGCCATGATTCATGACATTCACTGGAAAAGGGGAGGGCGACGGACGCAAGAATCGTCAGAAAAGCCAAGGGTTTTCTCGCTTGCCCAGATCTCAGGAAGAAATCATTTTGACCCACCCTGTTGGGCCATTCGGCTCATCACATCCCGACCGAAAGCCCCGTCGCCGAACAGCCAAACCCCGGCGTCGCACAGCCAAGACTGCCGAGTGCTCGAGGTAAGCGGCCACAAAACGACTGCGTGCCAAGAAGCAGGTGCGGCGATCCGTCGCTGCCTCTAGCCGTATCGCAAGCGTTCGTCAAACTAGCAACCGTTGATGCGATGACTCGGTCTTTCTTCTCCTCGGTCCTGCCGACTCGGGACCCTCCGAAGCTGGAAGAAAACACGTTGAACAAGCGCGATCCGAGCGTTCGTAGCGACGACCTGGCCCCTGACGACGGAACCGGTGACGGCGAACCGGCTGACGGAACACCAGTCGATGAAGAACCCATCAATCCATCATCGGCCTGGAATCCGACGGCAGTCTTTCGATTCGTGGGGCTGGGCACCGAGTTGGCTGGGTTCACGCTGGTCTTTGCGGGGCTCGGTTACCTCGCCGACAGGACTTTTCAGAATCCCAAGCCGTACGGAACCGCACTCGGTGCCATGATCGGATTCAGTTTGGGAATGATGCGATTCATTCAGCAGGCTAGAACAAGCGACGATTGACCCAACCAGTTCCATGACGCGAGATCAAAACGACACGCCATCCGCCCGGCACGAGGACCTTGCCCGTCCTTACCGGCTTGCGATTTGGTGGACCACGGTCGTTTGGCTGGCGGTGGTTGCGGTCTTTCTCGGTCGCGTCTTCCTCGCTGCGACTGCCGATCACGAGATGAATATCGGCGAGACGCTGATCATCGCAGTTGCCAGTTTGCTCATTTCCTTTGCTTCGATGATCCCGAGTCTGCTCGGCCAAAGGTCGACGTCGAGAAGAAGTCTGGCGAGCAGACGGAGCAGGGGACGGGGCAAAGCGAACCGCAACGGGGTCAAACCGGGCTTCTGGTGGTCGGCATGATGATTCGATTGACAGGGACCGTTGCACTGTTTCTGACATGCCGTTATCAAATGGCGACGTCGACTGAGATGGTCGCCGCGATGACGATCGGTTGGTACGTGTTATTGACGTTCGTGGACGTCTTGGTGTTGGCTCTCGAACTGCCCAAAGCAACGGGTGGGACGGTGGAGTCAGCGTTGTCCCGAATGCCCGCGAATGGTCAAGGTTTCGCACGCGATTGAACGAAGGCCCGGACGGGCTGTCACTCAAGCAAAGTCACAACCTCGGATGAATTTCATACTTGCCGCCGCCGACCCACTCAGTCATGCCGTGCCCCATCGGCTGCATGAAACGCCGCTGATCGGCCCCTTCAAAGTGGCCGAAGGCGATATCCCCGCGTTGAACATCTTCGACGGCGAGTATGGTTTTTACATCACCAACCATCTTTCGATGACGGTGGTGACGGCAATTATCTTGGTGCTGACCTTTTGGTTCGTGTCGCGACGTGTCAAACCGAGCGGCTCCGGACTCGACGCCTACAAGACAAAAGGTAGCGTCTCGCAGATGTTCGAGACCATGTGCACCTTCATTCGTGACGAGGTGGCGCGTCCGAACTTGCACGGTTTGACAGACAAGTACATCTACTACATCTGGACCGTCTTTTTCTTCATTCTGTTTGCGAACCTGCTTGGAATGATCCCAATCGGCTACATCCTGCAGACGATCACGGGCGATCCCCATTATTCTCACTGGGGTGGAACGGCGACCGGCAATCTCTCACTCAATGCGATGCTGGCTTTGTGCAGCTTCATCGCGGTGTTGTTTGTTGGGATTCGTGAAACGGGACTGAAAACGTTCCTCGCCCACTTCAATCCGCTCGGCTGGGACAATCCCAAGATGCTGTTGATCGGCATCCCATTGTACTTTTTGGAGTGGATGGGCTTGATGATCAAATGCGTGGTGTTAGCCATGCGTCTTTTTGGCACCATGATGTCGGGTCACCTTGTGATTGCCGCATTCATTGGGCTTGTATTTTTAGCGCGGGAAGCGTCGTACACGCTTGCCTATGGTGTTCAGTTTTCGGTGATCATCGGTGGCATCCTGCTGACCCTCTTGGAACTGTTCATCTGCTGTCTGCAGGCGTTCATTTTCACGTTTTTGACTGTGCTTTTCATCTCCTTGGTTGCAACCCATCATGACCATGGCCATGAAGAAGAGCATGACCCTTACAGTGACGAAGACAACATGGACCTGGACAAGTTGATTGATCCGGCTCGGATCACGCCGATGTCCTCGCCCGCTTAGTAATTGACCTAGTTATTTGACTTTGACCCTTTCCCACCTCCTCGGTCGTCACCGACAAACGGGATCCGACCGAAACAAGAGAATTTCCTCAGGAGCGAATCGAAGATGTTTGAATTTGCGTTGATTTTGGCACAGGCCGCAACAGACGAAGTTGCTTTGAGGGCGGCTGAGACCTCCGGATACGGAATCCTTGGTAAGGGTATCGGCATGGGTCTGGTGATCATTGGTGCCGGGATCGGCATCGGTCGCATTGGCAGCTCGGCGGTCGACTCGATCGCTCGTCAACCCGAAGCCAGCGGAACGATCGCGACCAACATGCTGATCGCCGCGGCTTTGGTCGAAGGGGTTTCCGTCATCGCGTTGATCTTGATGCTGATCCTTGCTTGATGCGGCTCCCTTAGGCTGCCGCTTGCGGCGAGCCCCCACACGCATTGGGATGCCTCGACGGTTTCCTGGTGGTTTGTATGCGGGCTTGCCGGAATGTTTGATTGCGATGCAGGTCGCAATCGGCGAGACGTTTCGACTTGAACTTTCACCCCGTGATGATCCGCAAAGGCGAATCCATGTTGCTCCCTTTAGGACGCGTCAGCTTCTTGGCAGCGCTACTGATGTTCGTGTTCGCACCGACTGGTCTTGTGATCGGTCAGGAGGACCATGCCGCCTCGTCCGCGGAGCAGCATGCTGCTGGCGATCACGTGGAAGGAAATCATGACGAGGGGGCGGATCACGCCGCCGCCGGTCATGCGGCCGATGGGCACGCGGGCGCCGATCCCGCAGGCACGCCCCCGCTGCTGCAGATCGACATCGGCTCGGCGATTTGCAATCTGGCCATCTTCCTCGGGGTCCTCGCCATTCTCTCCAAGTTCGTCTGGCCCGTGATTCTCGGTGGCCTGCAGGCTCGCGAGGACAAGATCCATGGCGACCTGGAGGCTGCGGAAAAGGCCAACCAAGAAGCGAAGTCGCTGCTGGCTGATTATCAGTCCAAGCTCGACGATGCTGCCTCGCAAGTTCAAGCGATGCTGGCAACGGCACGCAAAGATTCCGAAGCGAGTGGCCAGCGAATTGTGGATGCCGCCAAGCAGGAAGCCGATCGGCAGCGCGAGCGAGCTTTGAGCGAAATCGAAACGGCCAAGAAGGTCGCCCTCTCTGAACTTGCCGGCCAGACCTCCGACATGGCGATCAGCGTCGCCAAGCAGGTCGTCGGCCGCGAACTCAAGGCGGACGACCACGCAGACCTGATTCGACAGGCTCTCGAACGTCTTCCGAGCAACAATTAGTCCCGACCGAGATCCTGAGGCGAGCGAAACCATCAATGACTGAAGCCGTCAAACACGAAACGGTGCTCGACACCGGAGCTGAGCAGCTGGGCAAAACCTATGCCCGGGCGCTGATCGGCGCCGCGAAGAATGCCGGTGTTGCCGATCAGGTAATTGAACAACTTGGCCAGCTCGTCGATGACTACCTGGCAAAGAGCCCTGAGCTTCGAGCCGCACTCGCGTCGCCTCGGATAGACGAGGACGATAAAGTACGCATCATCGATCGCCTCTTCGCCGACGAGTTCGATCCGATTCTGATCAAGTTCCTCAAAGTGATGGCCGGCCGTGACCGTCTTGGCTACGTCGCCGCGGTTCGCTCAGCGGCCGAAACGATTCATGACGAAATGATGGGACGCCTGGTCGCCTCGGTGCGAACCGCCGTCCCGCTCGACGATGCACTGCGAGCTCAGATCACCGATCAATTGGGATCGATGATGAACAAACAGGTGCGACTACGTGAATCGGTCGACCCGGATTTGATCGGCGGAATGATCATCCGAATCGGTGACCGAGTCTTCGACAGCAGTGTCGCCAATCAACTCGACAAAATGGCGCGCCGAACCCGCTCTGGGTTTTCGAGCCAACTCCTGGAGCGATTCGGCCAATTCACGTCCCAATGAACGCATGAGGCTCGAGCACCAGCTCGGCGATCCACCACCAAATATTTCCAACCATCATCTCACCATCGCCGGACGCCTTTGACCGGCTTTCACACAGCTACCTAATAGATCCATGAAATTCAGTAGTGACGAAATCGCCTCGGTCTTACAGCAAGAGATCGAACAGTTCGACAGCAAGATCGACGTTCGCGAAGTCGGTACCGTGTTGGAAGTGGGTGACGGGATCGCCCGCGTCTATGGTTTGTCAGGGGTGATGGCCGGTGAAATGGTCGAGTTCCCCAACGGCGCCATCGGGCTGGCCTTCAACCTCGAAGAAAACTCCGTCGGGGTGATCATTCTCGGTGACTACCTGACCATTGAAGAAGGCGACGAAGTCAAAGCGCTCGGGACGCTGCTTTCGGTTCCGGCCGGCGACGCAGTGGTCGGTCGCGTGCTCGATCCGCTGGGCAATCCGCTCGACGGCAAAGGTCCGGTCCAAACCGACATCACTCGCCCTGTCGAAATCATTGCGACTGGCGTGGCCGAACGACAACCGGTTCGCGAGCCGATGCAAACCGGGATCAAGGCGATTGACGCGATGACCCCCATCGGTCGTGGTCAACGCGAACTGATCATCGGTGACCGCAAGACGGGCAAGACAGCCATTGCCATCGACGCGATCCTGAACCAAAAGGAAACGGGAGTAAAGTGTTTCTACGTCGCGATCGGCCAAAAGGACTCAGCCGTCGCCGGTGTGGTCGATGCTTTGGAACGCCACGGCGCCATGGACTACACCACCGTGATCGTTGCAGGTGCTTCGGCACCTGCTCCGCTTCAATACGTCGCTCCCTATGCGGGCACGGCGATGGCGGAGTACTTCATGTTCAATGGCGGACATGCCTTGGTGGTATACGATGACCTTTCCAAACAGGCGACCGCTTATCGGCAAATGAGCCTACTGATGCGACGTCCACCGGGACGCGAAGCCTATCCCGGTGACGTGTTCTACTGCCATAGCCGTCTGCTGGAACGTTCGGCCAAGCTATCCGACGCCCTCGGTGGTGGCTCGATCACCAGTTTGCCGATCATCGAGACCCTGGAGGGGGAAGTTTCCGCTTACATTCCGACCAACGTGATTTCGATCACTGATGGCCAGATCTACCTGCAGCCCGACTTGTTCTTCTCCGGCATTCGACCTGCGATGAACGCTGGGATTTCGGTCTCCCGGGTCGGTGGAGCGGCTCAGGTCAAGGCGATGAAAAAGGTCGCCGGCGGTCTGCGACTGGACCTTGCCTCGTTCCGAGCCTTGGAAGCGTTTGCCCAACTCGGTACCGACCTCGACGCCGCGACCCAGTCTCAGCTTGACCGCGGATATCGGATGGTGGAACTGCTCAAACAGCCCCAATACCAGCCACGCAGTGTCACCGAACAAGTGCTCAGCCTGTATGCCGGAACCCGCGGCTTCATCGACGACGTGCCTGTCAAGGCGGTCCAGCAGTGGGAGATCGACTTCCTGCAATTCGCCAGAGACAAGCATAGCGACCTGATCAAATTGCTCAACGAGAAACAGGACTTGACCGACGAAGCGGTCCAGAAGATCGAAGCCTGCATCAAGGATTTCAAGAGCGGTTACAAGCCCGTTGTGAAGGACGTGTAGGTTCATTGGACCCCCGGAATGTTTCTGATCCCGTACTGTTACCAACGCTAAAGCGCTGATTGATTCATGGCCAACGCCCGCGCCCTCGACAAACGACGAAAGTCGATTCGCAACATCCGCAAGATCACGCGGACGATGGAATTGATCGCGACTGCGCGCTACAAGAAGGCGATGGATCGCGCCCATGCGGTGACGGCCTACACTGATCGGCTATCACAAATCGTCAGCAGTCTCGCGGCGGCCGGCCTGGAAGTCGAACACCCGCTGCTCCAACCTCGCGACAATCCCAAGGCGGCGCGCGTCCTGGTGCTTGCCAGCAATCGCGGACTCTGCGGCGGTTACAACGCCAGTATCCTTCGAACCACTTTGCCTCGCATCAAGGAACTCGAGTCGTCCATCGGCACGGTCTCGGTCGACGTGAGCGGGAAACGTGGCATCAACGGATTGAAATTTCGTGGGATTGCGACCGACGAGAAGTACACGCATTTCGAAGACCAGCCGGCCTATGACGAGGTCGACAAGATCGCGTCGAGCTACCTGGAGCAGTACATCACCGGTCAGATCGATCGACTGGATGTCATTTACACCAAGTTCATCAGCACCAGCCGTCAAATCGCGACGATCGAAACGCTGCTTCCCTTGGGTTCGCTGGGAGAAGATGGCGAGGCAGATGGAACTGGCGCCGCGCAAGGGACCGATGGCACAGGCAACCGAACCCAATACGAATTCCTTCCGTCCGCTGAGAGCATCCTTGAAGAAGTCGTGCCGGCCAGTTTCAAGGCCAAGCTCTTCAAGTGTTTCCTGGACTCTGCGGTCAGCGAACAAGTCGCTCGGATGATCGCGATGAAGGGTGCAACCGAAAGCGCCGGCGACATGATCAAGCAACTTTCGATGACCTACAACCGTGCTCGTCAAAGCCAGATCACTGGCGAGATCATGGAAATCATCGGCGGCGTCGAAGCACTCAAAGGCTGATGCGGCTTCCACTCCGGCGGACCCGCCGACACCACCACCAAACTACGAACCAACAACACCGCTAACTCTCTCACTCAGTCACGAACATGTCTACTGCAACCGAAAACAGCAACGGCCGCGTCACACAGGTGATTGGATCGACCTTTGACATCGAATTCCCTGAAGGCCATATGCCGGCGATCTACAACGCTGTGGAGATCAAGTCGGAGCACAAGGGTGTCAGCATTGACCTGGTCGGTGAAGTTCAACAGCACCTCGGTGGCGGTCGCGTGCGTGCCATCGCCTTGGGTAGTACCGACGGCATGATGCGTGGCATGAGCGTGGTCGATACCGGCAAGCCAGTCACGGTGCCGGTCGGAACCGCAACGCTCGGCCGCGTCTTCAACGTGCTCGGCAAAGAGATCGACCAGCGCGGTCCTGTCGACGCCGACCATTACATGCCGATTCACCGCCAGGCACCCCCGATCAACGAACTGTCAACCAACACGGAAGTCTTCGAAACGGGGATCAAGGTCGTCGACCTGCTGACCCCGTTCGTTCGCGGTGGCAAGGCCGGGCTGTTCGGTGGTGCGGGTCTCGGCAAGACGGTGATTCTGACCGAACTGATCGCACGGATCGCAAGTAGCCACGGCGGTTACTCGGTGTTCGCTGGCGTGGGCGAGCGAACCCGGGAAGGTACCGACCTGTGGTTGGAAATGCAGGAGACCGAGATCGGCGATACTGGCCGCAAGGTGATCGAACAAACCTGCATGGTGTTCGGCCAGATGAACGAACCGCCAGGGTCCCGTCTTCGCGTCGCGCTCTCGGCGTTGACCATGGCTGAGTACTTCCGCGACTCAACGGGTGCGGACACGCTGCTGTTTGTCGACAACATCTTCCGCTTCTCGCAAGCGGGATCGGAAGTGTCGGCGCTCCTCGGTCGTATGCCTTCGGCCGTGGGTTACCAGCCGACGCTGGCAACGGAAATGGGTGCCCTCCAAGAACGAATCACTTCGACCAAGAAGGGCGCCATCACCTCGGTGCAAGCCGTGTACGTTCCTGCTGACGACCCAACCGACCCTGCGCCGGCCACTGCGTTCGGTCAGCTCGACGCGTTCATCTACCTCGAGCGATCGATCTCCGAAAAGGGGATCTATCCCGCGATTGATCCTCTCGCCTCGAACTCGCGTATTCTCGACCCGCAATACGTCGGTGATCGCCATTACGCGATCGCTCGTCGCGTGCAGACGATCCTGCAACGTTACCGTGAGCTTCAGGACATCATTGCAATTCTCGGCGTCGATGAATTGAGCGAAGAGGACAAGATGGTCGTGCATCGTGCTCGTCGTATCGAGCGATTCATGAGCCAGCCGTTCTTGGTCGCCCAGGTGTTCACCGGCAAGCCCGGCGAAATCACTCCGCTGGCCGAAACGATCCGTAGCTTCGAAGAGATCTGCGACGGCAAGTGGGATCACCTGCCCGAACAGGCCTTCATGTACGTCGGAGCCGTTGAGCAGGCCGAAGCCCAAGCCAAGAAAATGGAAGAGAAGAAGAAATAGCCATGGCACTTCGATGCGTAGTCGTCACTCCAGAACGCACTCAACTTGACCGCGAGGCCGAGTACGTTTCGCTGCCGATGTTCGATGGCGAGCTCGGCATCCTCAAGGGCCGCGCGCCGATGATCGGCCGCCTGGGTTGTGGCACCCTTCGCCTGCAAACCGCTGCCGGTCCGGAACGTTATTACATCGACGGCGGCTTTGCCCATGTGGAGGGAGACGTCGTCAACGTGTTAACCGGCAAAGCAATTCCCGTCGATCTTCTCGACAGCGATGCGGCTCGAGACGCCCTCGCGACCGCGCTGGAAATGCCCGCCAATACGCCCGAAGAATCGCAGCTCAAGGCGGCGGCGGTTCGTCGAGCGCGAGGCCAACTGCGGGCATCGTCGCGGTAGCTGATCGCAATGCTCTTTGTCGGTAGCAGCGTCTTTGCGAGACTGTGAGTAAATTCGACCGCGTCGCTGTACCGTAGCCGAGTCTCTCCGAGACTCGGACGAAACGCTGCAAAGCTGCTGGTGTCCGCCTTGGAAAGGCGGACCTACGATGGGACCGCCAATCAACTCACAGCCTCTGCGAGGCGTTGTGCCTCGCAGCGTTCGGCGACGACAGGGCGGCGACGACAGGGCGGCGACGACAGGGCGGCGACGACAGGGCGGCGACGGCAAGCGAATGCCAGGCTACTTCAGCCCAAGTCCATTCGGTCGACTCGAGAGCGCCCCCTTCACTCCCAATTGACGAGGATCGCGTGCGATCTTGTCCGTGAAGATTCGGACGTCATCCAGAATGGGACGAACCCTCGCCGTCGCTTGCTCGATGTTTTCCACCGTGCGGCGAATCTGCCAGTACAGGTCCTCGTCTTCGAGCAAGCGTCGAACGGTTCCACTCTCGTTGTTGAAGGCCGAGGCAAAACTGTTGACTTCGGTAAGCGTGGAATCGAGTTTGTTCAGGGTCTGCATGATCTGCTGAACAATCGCATCGCCATTGGTAGCCAGAGGATCAGTAAACCGTTCGATATTCTGCACAGCCTTCTGCGCGCTCTCGACGGTCGATCTGGCGCCTTTGACGGTATCGACCGCGGCTTCCCCGACCTTTTCGAATTGCACCCCGACCTTTTCAAATCTGTCAAAGGTATTCTGAGCCGATCCAAGTGCTTCTTGAACGTCCTCGAGAACGATCGGCAGCTGGGCAAAGGTCGTTTCCAGATTTGCCTGAAGCTGAGGGTTGCCCACGATCGAGCGGATGTCCTCCATCGCCCCCTGAAACTCTTGCATCGCCTTGATGGCCTCGTCGGCGACTTCATCGAATCTGGACTCACTTCCCCCGACGATGTTGTTCACGCCGGTAGCCAGTGTATTGACACTCTCCGCAGCCGCCGCGATCGTCACGCCAGCGTTGCGGATCGACTCAAAGGTTGCTTTCAGATCATTCTGCATCTCGAACAAACTTTCCGACTTGGTTCCGTAATCAATGAACTCGCCGTCGGTGTAGGGTTTCGTGACGATCTCGGTATCACTACCAAAGATTCGTGTGAGCATTTCCGGGGATGCACGCACAAACTCCAACTCCGCATCGCCCGTCACGAAGTTCCCCGGGCTGATCTGGGGCACATAGTTGTGAGGCAGAGTCTTGGCCGAGTCCATGGAAAGAGTCACCAACACGCCACCCTCATCACGCAGATCGATGCTCGAGACGCGACCGATGCGCACGCCATCACGCACGACGGCCGTATTGGCCCCGATCCCTTCGGCCGACGGAAACACGACGCTCAGCGTGTATTCACGCTGCAGCACGCTGGGAAAAGCCCCAAACAAGAATGTCAAGATGATGCCGATCCCGATTGCCGAGATCACCAGCACGCCGACGCCGAAACGTAGTCTGTTTTCATCCATGTTTTTACTTGATCGCGTCTCGCGTGGAGCCTTATCGACCGAACTCTTTTGTCATCTCGTTGATTCTTTCACCAGCTTCGCCGTGCACGAATTGACGCACTCGGCGATCCTCGGCATGTTCCAAGTCGCTCGGTGGTCCGTCATACAAAACTTGAGATTCGGCATCAGCGAGCCGGCTTCGCGGGTAGAACATGAGCACACGATCGGCCACCTTCCGTGCCGTACGCATGTCATGGGTGACCACGACGCTGGTGACCGGATAGCGTCGCCGAGTATCGAGAATCAACTCGTTGATCACATCGCTCATGATTGGATCGAGACCCGTGGTCGGCTCGTCGTAGACGATCACCTCCGGCCGCAGGATCAAGGCACGCGCCAGGCCGACACGCTTGCGCATCCCTCCGGACAACTCCGCCGGCCTTTGTCGAGTTACGTCGCGTGGCAATCCCACTTCGGCTAGATGCTGGAAGACGCGGTCTCGGACCTCCGTCTCGGAAACCACCTCGCTTTGCCTTAGCGGAAAGGCAACGTTATCAAAAATGGACATGCTGTCGAACAAGGCTGCGTTTTGAAACACGAAGCCAAACCTGCGCCGAGTTCGCGTCAGCTCATCGAGTCCCATCTCGTTCAGGGGACGTCCATCAAAGAGCACCATTCCCTCGGTCGGCTGTACCAACCCCACCAACGTCTTCATGAACACGGTCTTGCCGCAACCACTCTCGCCAATGATGGCGACGGTTTGGCCACGATCGATTGAGACGTTGATGTCTTGCAGGACCGTGTGATTTGGGAACGTGACCGACAGCCGCCGGGCCTCGATCAAGGGACCGTCGGCGTCACGTTCGTACTCTGTTTCGTCCTTGGCCGCCAATGACGCGTTCATAGGAAGGACGTCCCGTTGGGGTAAAGCGTGTAGTAAATCGAATTCAACACGATGGTCAGGAACAAGTCGATCGCCAAAATCAGCACGAACGAATAAACAAACGCAGTCGTGGCCGCTTTGCCAACACCGTCGGCACCAGCCTCGCAGTGGAATCCACGATAACAACTGACCACGGCGATGATCGCCCCAAAGAAAATGCTCTTGAACAACCCACTGAACAAGTCAAAGCCGGCAACCCCTTCACGCGAATGATTCAAGTAGGCTGCGTGGTCGATCCCCAGGATGATCACACTATAAAAATAGCCGCCGACAATCCCCATGAAGTCAGCCATGATGGTCAGCGAGGGGATCAGCAAGATACAGGCCAAGAATCGTGGCACCACCAGATAGTGAATCGGATCGGCACCCATCGCTGTCAACGCATCAATCTGTTCGGTCACGCGCATGGTACCCAATACGGCTGCCATGGCGCTGCCCACTCGCCCGGCCAACATCGTGGCCGCCAGCACCGGGCCCAATTCCTTGACCAGCGTCGTGTTGATCACCGCGCCGAGCCGGCTATCCAAGCCAATGGCGTGAAACTGGGCATAACTTTGCACAGCCAACACCATGCCAATGAAAGTCCCGGTGAGCGCCACCACCGGCAGACTGAGCGCACCGACCTGATAGAAGTTGATCAGCACCGTCCCCCGGCAGGGCATGCGGCTGAACAGCCAGCGCAGCATTTGCCAAGTGAAGATCGCCATATCGCCGATCGCAATGATTCCATCGACGACAGCGGAACCCCAATCATTGACCCAGCGAACCAACGCCGATTCGCGGGCAGCAGGCAAACTCGATATGGATGCGGCCGACTCGGACAACTTCCCTGATCCTTTCTAGCGCGCGCAGACAGACAACCAACGCTGTCAGTCTTTATCGGTCAGAGCGAGTTGGCGGATTAGAGAAACCTTGTCACGAGCCGGCCAGAGACACGCCTCAGTTTCACGACGAAAAGGTGTCCGACACCTTTTTTAGAGGATAGGTAAGATGGCGGTTCGCGGTAGTTCTTCGCACCGCGAGTTGGTTGACCGCCAATCCGCGGTCGTCGTGCCCGGTGTCCAACGATCCGACGGAATCGCTTGGCCGATATGGCTCTTATGCGAACTGAAGACGGGGGTCATCCAGACCCAGTCGCTTCATCTTCTTGTAGAGTGTGGTTCGATTGATGTCGAGCGCGTCGGCGGTCGCAGCCCGATTCCAACTGTTCGAACGAAGCGCCTGCAGAATGATCTGGCGTTCCGGCCCCTCGAGCGCATCGCGCAGCGTCTTTCCATTGACATCACCGATGCTGAGCGGCATCGTGCTATTGATCGGGCTGGTCGATGCACTCGTACTGGTGGTCCAGGGACCGGCGGCTCGACCGGTTAATTCCGGGGGCAGGTCCTCTGTGGTCAGCACCGGGTCTCGAGCCAGCAGCACCGCTCGCTCCACCACGTTCTCCAGTTGCCGAACGTTTCCAGGCCATGCGTAACCTTGCAGCACGTCCATGGCAGCCTGGTCAAACCCCATGACCTCGCGGCCACATGCCTCGGAAACCTCGCGGAGAAAATGATCCACCAGCAACGGGATGTCTCCAACTCGCTCTCGAAGCGCCGGGAGTACGATATTGATCACGTTGACGCGATAGTAAAGGTCCTGACGAAACGTACCCGCATCCACTGCCTTGGAAAGATCTTCGTTCGTTGCCAGGATCACGCGTGTATCGACCGAATGCGTGATGGTGCCGCCAAGCGGTTCAAACTGAAACTCCTGTAGCACACGCAGCAGCTTGACCTGCATGGCGGGGGTGGCGGTTCCAATCTCATCGAGAAAGATCGTGCCGCCGTCAGCGAGTTGGAACTTTCCGTCACGATCATGACTGGCGCCGGTGAAAGCGCCAGAAACATGTCCAAACAACTCACTCTCAAGCAAGGTATCGGGAAGCGCCCCGCATGCGACTTCGATAAACGGACCACCGCGACGCCGGCTGCGAGCGTGGATCGCGCGAGCAATCATGCTCTTGCCCGTTCCGTTCTCTCCGGTGATCAGCACCGAGGCCCTGGCATCGGCGATGCTATCCACCACGTCGAAGATCTTCATCATTCGGTAATCGTGGCTGAGAATGTTCTCCATGCCGCTGCGGCGATCGAGTTGTTGGCGGAGCATTTCGTTCTCACGCGAAATCTCTCGCTGAGCGGTTGCACGCTGAATCGCCAGGCTCAATTCCTCATCGATCAACGGCTTGGTCAACAGATCGAACGCGCCAGCCCGGACGGCCTGGACCGCCGTCTCAGGTGTCGCATAGCCGGTCACGACCAACACCGAAGAATCCGGGTGCTTGGCCTTCACGTAACCGATCAAGTCAAACCCGTCGTCCTGACCCAGACGCAAATCGGTGATGACCAGATCAAATGCCCGCCGCGACAGACGCTTCTTGGCTTCGAGCAACGTTTCAGCCGTCTCCACCTCATGCGACATTTCTCGCAACCACTGAGCCATGGATTCAGCAAGGTGGCGGTCATCATCGACCAATAGGATGGAAGCGGCGGAAGACATCGAGATCCCGAGGGCATCGAAGGATGGTTATGCGAGTTGATGATGGACCTCGAATATTTAGGTCACGTTCGCCTGAGGGTCAAAAAAGACCAAGCTGGTTCGGCGAACGACCAGCCAACCCGAAACAGGCCACCCCACAGGGCTACACGAATCCTCCACATTGGCTGCAAGTTGTTGACTTAAAACGACTTGCGTGTGAAAAGGCGCCTAGCCAATTCCCCGACCAGAGTGAACAATCACCACGCCGGCATGCTGCGGAATACCGCAAAACACGAAGGCATTCCCTCTGGATCGTTCCCATGAGCTTCAAGGTTTTGGTCGTGGATGACCACGAAGTTGCCCGACTCGGGATCTCGCAGACTGCTGCGGGACGCGGGGTTTGAGGTGAGCGGCGCGGTCGGCGGCCGCGACGTGCCGTCGTTGCTTGCTGACCGTGGCTGCGATGTCGTGCTGCTCGATGTCCGGATGCCCGACATCGATGGGTTGGCGACCCTTGAATCGATTCGGGAGATCAGCGACTCCGTTCCCGTGGTGATGCTCAGCGCCTATGACAATCTGACCTACATCGCGCGAGCTGCCGCCTTGGGAGCCAGTGATTATTTGATCAAGAGCGGGGCCAACGGTAACATCCAAACGTGCCTGCACCGGGCCATTCGAAACGAAGACCCTTTGCCTGTCAGTCCGATGGCCAAAGTGCTGCGCATGATGCGTGAGGAAGTGGACATGACCGCGTTGCCGGACGAGTTTCCGCTGACCAGCCGTGAAGCCCAGGTTTTGCGGCACGTTGCCCTCGGTCTGAGCAACAAGGAAATCGCCCGCTCGCTGTCCATCAGCGTCGAGACTGTCAAAGAGCACGTTCAGAATATTCTGCGTAAAGTCAAGGCGACCGACCGGACCGCCGCCGCGGTGCGGGCGATCCAGTCGGGTTTCGTTCAGCCCTAGTCGGTCCGCTGTTCCAGGCTGGATGGTTTTGAAGAGGTCAGGCTGGAAAGCCTAACGTACGATTCGGTCGGGCTGGAAAGCCTAACGTACGGTCAGGCTTGCTTGTCCGACCCAGGGCTGTAGGACTTTGGGAATCGCGATGCTGCCGTCCGACTTCTGATGATTCTCCAGAAGCGCGATCATTGCCCGACCGGTAGCGACTGCCGTCCCGTTAAGTGTATGAACAAACTCGGTTCCCTTTTGACCGGTCCGCTTGAAACGCACATTCAATCGACGTGACTGGTAGTCCGTGCAATTGCTGGTGCTGGTCACCTCACCCCACTCGCCAGAATCACCTCGGCCGGGCATCCAGGCTTCGAGATCGAATTTTCGGTAAGCCGGCCCGCCGAGATCGCCGCTTGCTGTATCGATGACTCGATAGGGAACTTCCAAGGCGTCGAAGATTTCACACTCCAAGTCTCGCAGCTGTTGATGCACACGATCGCTATCCTCAGGTAGCGTGAACGCAAACATTTCGACTTTGGTAAACTGGTGGACGCGGTAAAGGCCTTTGGAAGCGCGTCCTGCGGCGCCCGCCTCGGTGCGAAAACAATGGCTCAGACCGCAGAGGAGAATTGGAAGTTCATCATCGGTGACCGTCTGTCCGGCGAGCATTCCACCGAGCGTGATCTCGGCGGTCCCCACCAGATTGAGTTCCGAGTTTTCGATGCTGTAGATCTGGGTTTCGGGGCCCCGGGGCGTGAAGCCGATCCCTTGCAGAATCGAGGTCAGGGCAAGGTCCGGAGTGGTGATCGGGGTGAATCCGCGATCGGCCAGCAAGCTGACGGCGTATTGCTGGAGCGCCAGATCGAGTCGAACTGCAGCGTTTTTCAGGTAGTAGAAACCAGCCCCGGCAACTCGAGCTCCCGCTTCAAAATCGAACAGATTGTGTTTGTCGCCGAGTTCCACATGATCCAGCGGTTTGAAATCAAACGGCGTGATGGGAGTCTTGCCAAACGACAGTTCCTTCGCGTCCTCCTCGCCGCCGGTAGGCACCTCGGGGTGGGTCATGTTGGGAATCGCAGCCTGCAACAGGCTGATTTCCTCATCGAGTTGATCATGTTGTTTCTGCGCCGCTTCCTTCTGCTGCCGCAATTGCTCGGCCTCTTTCGACCAACGCGGCACGTTCCTGGCCATCCTTCGCCTTTGGAATTTGCTTGCTGGTCTCGTTGGCCTGACGGTTCAAGTCTTCTGCCAGTTGCAGCGCCGCGATGCGTTGGCCGTCGAGCGAGATGATCTTGTCGATCTCGCAGACGACTCCTCGTCGCTGACAATTCTGGCGCACGGCATCGGCGTGTTGAATGATGTATTTTCGATCAAGCATATTTAGGTCGTCTGTGATTTGTTCAGTTTGCCGATTTCATTCCAGAGTACAGCCGAGGCAACGATTCCGCGGTAGTAGTCCTCAACACGAAACTTTTCATTCGGACTATGTGCGTTGTCGTCGGACAAGCCCCATCCGAGTAACAGACAATCGCAATCGAGCACTTCTTGGAAGCGGGTCACGATCGGAATCGAGCCACCTTCGCGAATCAAAACAGGCTTGACTCCAAAGGCGGCGTCGATCGCTTCGGTCGCTGCCTGCATGAAGGGGCTGTGCGTGTTTGCCAGCATGCCCGGTGCGCCATGATCGGCTGTCAACGTCCAGCGGACACCGGCCGGTGCATGGTCCTGGAGATGCTGTTTGAGTGCCGGAGTGAGTTGTTTTGGATCCTGGTCAGGCACCAATCGAAAACTAATCTTTGCAGAAGCACAAGCAGGAATGATTGTCTTGACCCCTTCGCCTTGATGACCGGCGGTCAAGCCGTTGATATCAAACGTCGGCCGTGCCCATCGCCTTTCGTCGGTCGTGTATCCTTCCTCACCGAACAAATGATCGACGCCGATGGCCTCGGCGAATTGTCCGTCATCTTGCGGCAATGCTTTCCACTGTTGGCGTTCTTGATCCTCCAAAGGTCGCACCTGGTCGTAGAACCCCGGAACCTGGATGCGTCCCTGTCGATCGACGAGGGAGGACAGCAGTTGACAAAGTGCGATCGCTGGATTCATCACCGCGCCGCCGAAGGAACCGCTATGCAGATCTTGACGGGGACCATCGACCCGCAATTCGTAGGTCGCGATGCCGCGCAATCCGTAGGTGATCGCGGGTTGTCCTTCGGCGTACTGACCGCTATCGCTGATGACCACACAGTCGCAGGCAAGCCGATCGCGTAGCTCCGGCAGCATTCGCTCCAGGCTTTCGCTGCCAACCTCTTCTTCGCCCTCGATCAAGAACTTGATCTGCAAGGGGAGCGGTCGCCCGGAGGCCAACCACTGGCAAACACTCTGGACATGGGTGAGCACTTGGCCCTTGTCGTCGGTGGCCCCACGGGCGTAGAGGTTGCCATTGCGAACGGTGGGTTCGAACGGCCCGGTGACCCATTGGTCCAACGGTTCAACGGGCTGAACATCGTAGTGTCCATAGACGACCACCACCGGAGCCCCGGGGACCGGCGGCGTCTGCGCGAACACCATCGGATGTCGGTCGGTCGAGATCAGCTCAACCTCAAGCCCCGCATTGGCCAGCTTGTCGGCAACCCACTTGGCCGCCCGTCCGACGTCCTCTTTGCGGCGGCTGTCACTGCTGATACTGGGAATTCGCAGCCACTCGGTCAAATCCTCGAGGTGCTGCGGCGCCGAGGCATGCAGCGTGTCTAGCAAAGCAGAAAAAGACGACATCGTGAAAAGGCTCGGGTGGAGGAACGGTGGAGCGGCATCGGGACGCGGCAGCAGGCGGCAAAAAAACCCGACAATGGACGGATCTTTCCCCCAGCTTCGCTGGCTTTTCTAACGGTCCGCCTCAGCCATTTGGGGAATTCAGGACTGCCGGGGGCCCCTCTCGGCGCTACAATATACGCGCTTCGTCGGCCACGAGAATCACGCTTGGCCGAAACCGCGACCCAACCCGTACGAGATGCTAGGAGCATGACCTACCATGGCCAATCAGCAAGCGATGGTTGCCCATCCTCATGTGGACCCGAAAAGAAAGACCGACAAGAAGCCAAAGAAGCAACCTCGTTACCATGTCATCCTCTGGGACGACTCGGACCATAGCTATGACTATGTGGTCCTGATGATGAAGCAACTGTTTCGTCACCCGATCGAAACAGGATTTCAAATCGCCAAGGAAGTCGATTCCTCGGGTCGTGCCATCTGTCTGACCACCACGATGGAGCACGCCGAACTCAAGCGGGACCAGATCCATGCCTTTGGGAAGGACGAATTGATTGCCCGCTGCAAGGGAAGCATGTCGGCGACAATCGAGCCAGTCAACGAATAGTCCTTCTTGATGAGTGCAAAGCTCCGCGTTGCGACTCTTGGTTGCAAAGTCAATCAATACGAAACCGAGTTGGTTCGTCAGGGCCTGCATCGCGCCGGTTTCAGTGATTGCGAGGAAGCGGAACCGGCGGACGTTTGCATCGTCAATACCTGCACCGTCACAGCCGAGGGCGACGCTAAGAGCCGGCAGGTGGTTCGACGCCTCCATCGCGATAACCCCGACGCGCGGATCGTGGTGATGGGTTGCTATGCCACGCGTGCGCCGCAAGAAGTCGCCCGCTTACCTGGCGTGGTGGAAGTCGTGCAGGACAAGCGGGAACTTCCCGACCTGATGTCGCGGTTCGGCGTGATCGACGTGCCAACAGGACTCGACGGTTTCGCGGGCCGGCGGCGAGCCTACGTCAAAGTGCAAGACGGCTGCTTGTTGCGTTGCAGCTACTGCATCATTCCCCATGTTCGTCCCAAGCTCACGAGCCGACCGCTTGAGCACATCACGGCGGAAGTGGCGCGGTTGGTGGAATCGGGACATCGCGAGGTCGTGCTGACCGGCATTCACCTTGGCCATTTCGGTGTGGACTGGAATCGCAACAAACCGAAATCGCAATGGGTACGACTTGCCCATCTGCTAAGAGCCATTTGTGAGCTGCCGGGCGATTTTCGTATCCGGTTGAGCAGCATCGAGGCGACCGAGGTGACGAGAGAATTGATTTCGGTTATGTCGGAGCATCCCGATCGAATCGTCCCACACCTGCACCTGTGTTTGCAAAGCGGAAGCGACAGCGTGCTCCGGAGGATGCGGCGCCGATGGGGCACCAAGATGTTCCTGGATCGTTGCCGTCTGCTACGTGAGTCGTTGAATTATCCCGCCATCACGACCGACGTGATCGTTGGATTCCCGGGCGAAACGGAGCACGAATTTGAGCAGACCTTACAGACCTGTCGAGCAGCCGGTTTCTCAAAGATCCACGCCTTCCCATTCAGTCCGAGGCGGGGAACTCCGGCGGCGCAGATGGCGGAGCAACTCCCCAAGGGTCTGCGGAGCGAACGCGTGCACCGGTTGAGCAACTTGGAAACGGAACTGCGCCGCGACTATTTTCGGCAACTCGTTGGCCGGCGATTGCAACTGCTGGTTGAATCATCCCGAGCCTTTGCGACCCTCGCCGTCGACAGCGAGCCGAGCCGCGACGACGAATCCACGCTGCTTCGTGGCACCACCTGCCGTTACGCTCCGGCTGAATTGGTCGATGATCTAACAGTCCCTTCGGTGGACCTGATGGGCAAGCTGTTGAACGTCACGGTGACGAGCACTGACGGCGAGAAAGTGATGGTTCAGCGCAGCGTGAGCGTCGCGTACACCTGTCGCTTTGCCTGAGCCACCAAGCCACGGTGGTGGAGAGGTCGTGAGGCGCAGGTCTCAAGTTCCGAAATTTCGCCGGAACTCGGCGAAATCAAGCAGACCGACGCTCCCATCTCCATCGGCATCGAAGCCATCGTTGAACGTTGTCTCGCCAAGAACGGCTCCGAATGCGCGGCGGAATTCTGCGAAATCGAGTAGATCCACGGTGCCGTTGGCGTTATCGTCGCCGAACTTGCGGAAGAATTGGTCCACAAACTGATAGTCGCCGCCGGCAAGACCATCGGAATTGCCATCCAACGAGACGCCGGCGAGTCGGACTCGGGATCCGACGATCTGCAGCTCGTAATTCCCGTTTGCCAGAGTTGGGGCAGCCGATCCACGCTCCAGCACCGAGGGCCCGGGAACGAACAGAAACGTCACGACGGTCTTCCCATTCAAGTTGGAGACGTTCTTGACGTAATCCACGTTCGCCAGCGTATCGAGATTGCGGAAACCGAATGCGTTTCCGCTACTCTCATCTAGCTCGACCTGAGAGCCGAAGGTGACGACCACCTCGTCAACGATCGATCGCTGTCCCTCACCTCGGTTAACGACAACGCTTTCGACCAGTGGCGGATCGTCGTTGAGAATCGTCCCTGTCGCCTGACCTTGAACGATCATGCCATTGGTCGGATTGGAGAGCGAGACCAGAAATGTCTCGTTGTCTTCCGGCAGTCGGTCACCAAGCACCTCGACCGTGAAGATCTTTTCGACATCGCCCGAACCAAAGTCGATGGTCGTCGTCGACTCCAGATAATCGCCACCTCCGCTGAGACGAAAGATTTCGCCACCGTAATCGAGGATATACAAGTTGCCCTCGGCGTCTTCCCCAAAGGAAGAAATGCTCGAGATCTGACCGACATCGGGTCGCAGTAACGTCGTCCATCGCGTGTAGTCCGTGGAATTCGTTCCATCAAAATCAGCGGGCTGATCGCCGTTGAACCGCAAGGACCACACACGGGACATCACATAGTCGGCAAAGAAGTAGTTGCCCTGCAATTCTTTAATCGGGCCGCGATAAACATATCCGCCGGTGATGGAGTAGCCCTGGTCCAGGCCCGTGCCGTGCCGATACACGTAGATGGGATCAATCGCCCCGTTGGGTTTATCGCCACCGACACTCGGCGTGGGAACCAGCCCCTCACGAAGTCGCCAGCCGTAGTTCTCTCCCCCAGGGCTAGAGGCGGGTTGAACATTGATCTCTTCCCAAACATTTTGACCGACGTCAGCGATATAGAAGTCGCCGGTCTCACGATCGAAACTGTTACGCCAGGGATTGCGCAGACCGTAGGCCCAAATCTCGTCATCGGCGCCGATACCTACGAACGGATTGGTTGGCGGAATCGAATAGTTGCGATTTGGATCGGTGGGGAAGTCATCACCATCGACGTCGATCCGCAACATTTTGCCGAGCCAGTTGTTGGTGATGTCTTGAGCATTGGATTGGGGATCGTTCGCAGACCCACCATCGCCGGTCGCTATGTACAGATAATGATCATCCGGTCCAAACGCCATCCAGCCTCCATTGTGGTTGGCGTAGGGTTGCGAGAAGCCGAGGACGCGGCGGGCGCTCAGGGGATCCGCGGAAGAGCCATCGGCAGTCGCCTGATACTCCCTGACCAGCGACCCGCCGGTTGTGTCGGTCATGTAGATGTAGAAGAGTCGGTTGGAGGCGTAGTCGGGATGGAATGCCAGTCCCAACAAACCCCGTTCGCCCCCCGAGATGAGATCCGTCACCGCCAAAAAGGGTGTGGAGCGAACCGTATTGTTCGACAGATCCAGGACCTTGATTTGTCCGGTTTGCTCGACCACAAACAGGGATCCTGGATCCCCGGGGGCCGTCGTCACAAACACGGGACTATTCAAGCCCGCGGCAATGCGTTCGACCCGGAGCGCGGCCGCCGAATCATTTGCTACCGAAACATTGACCGAGACGGGCCCGGGGGCAGGCTCTGACAACTTCACCGTGAACTCGATCGTCGTCACACCCGCATTCCCCTCGACCACCTCCGCGTCGAGAATCGAGATCCCTGGCCCGATCGCCTCCGCTGCGACCAGTTCGGAAGAGGCGGACAACTCGGATCGCCCAATTTGATTGATCACTCGCAGCGCATCGGCCGCGGTAATTTCCCCGTCACCATTCAAATCCAAGGAAGCTTGGTTCGAGTTGGCTCCGGCAGCCTGCTCAGACGCCAACTGGTCCACGATCAGGCGAACGTCGGCCGCATCGACCGTTCCATCAAGATTCAGATCGGCGCGTTGATCGCCGGACCCAACATCGCCAGCCAAAAGAACGCGGCGTTCCAGCGGTTGCAACGTGAACCAACGCTTTGTCATCGCTTTTCCCATGTAGCGAGTTCACCGGATACCTCAACTGGCTCGATCCATTCCGATCCGAGGCGAGTCATGGTGAGAACAAGAAGAGAGTGATTGAGCAGGACTGAATGGCGACCAACCGCCAAACAGTCACCCGTTTGCACCTGTCGACTACCATCCATCGTCGACACTGAACCATGAAAAGCAGCCCACTCCGGGGCCGTGACGTTAGCTTTGATCCGATCCGTTTCGCATTTTGTCGCGAGCTCGGCTTAACATCGGACCAATGCTGTTGGCCGACACCCCGACGACACGACCGATCTCCTCGTAGGATTTTCCCTCCAGATGATACATCCGGACCACGTTTGCTTCCCTGGGTTCGAGACGCATCAACAGGCGTTGCACTTCTTCGCGATTCTCCATGCGGGCCGGCGGAGCTTCTTGGATTCGCTCGGGAACGCCCACCGGTGTGGCGGAACGCGTCATCCGCATCAACTTTCGCACCACCACACGACGTGAGATCACGGTCAAATAGGTAGCCAGCGAACAATTGCGGCGAAACCGACGCAGCACCGCAAAGTCATTCTGGATCAACGTCAGGAAGACCTCCGCGACCAGATCCTCCCGCGTCGCGTCGTCAATCTTCAGACCCCGCGACTCGGCCGTATGATTGGTCACGTGGATCACCAAACCGAGAAACCGATCAACGAAGTCCTGCCAGGCGCGTGGAGTGGAATCCAAGCACCTCTGGAGCAATTGACGATCGAACCCCGAAAGACTCACAAGAAAAGCACCGCTGTTGACGAGAAGTACATACCAAGCCCTGGTGGGAAGCCCCAGCTCCGCAGCCCCAGTCCGCAGCCACTGGTCTCATGTTCCAGGGCCCATTGTCCTGCCTCTTACGCCTTTTCCGAATACGACGTTGGCCCCAATCTGACATTGCTTGGTGCCAGCCCAAGTCCTCGTCGTCGGGAAAACACAGATCGCAGGGTTCATTGCATAGTAGGTACGGGAGGGGTCTGTAGCAAGCATTCAGATCGATTCACCTCGGAATCACTTGAAATGGCGTGAGGCTTGGGAAGGCGTGCGCCTGACCGTCAGTGACAAGTCGCCCAAGGCCGTTCCCTCTAGCACCATTTCCGCCGTGACCCCCCCCAAATCGTATGGCCCTTACCAAGCCAAAGCGGATTTTCGAAGGATTTCCCCCCTCAACGTTTGCATTTCCAGGAAGTAGCGTCGGAATCCCAGGCTGATTGGCTCGCCGAGGAAATATGACCTAGGTTTCCTTGATTTCCATGACCAACGCTCTTGTTTCGCAGCGATGACCGCATGACGGACCCGACGGCCACCAATGACCACGCGACGTTCGGCACCGTTCAGTCGATGGAGGATGGTCATGCCCGTGTGGGACGACTGCTCGCCAGCTTGCAAGCGTCGGTGTCCGGTAGCGGCGCCGCTGAGCCGACCGAGACCAGATTCGAGAACCAGCTTGCCGTCGTCCGTCTGGGAATCGCGACCTCCCTTTTCTATGCCCTGCGGACCAAGCACGCCCCCTCTGCTGCTCACTGCCTGCGCGTTGCCCTGAGCTGTTCTGCCTGGTCGGAGCGATTGGGATTGGACGAACCAACTCGCGACCGAATCGAAGTCGCGGCGTTGCTCCACGATCTTGGCAAGATCGGCATCCCGGACCGGATTCTACGAAAACCAGGAAAACTGACGGTCGAAGAGCAGCTCGTGGTGGGCAATTGCCCGGAACTCGGATGCGAGATTCTGCGAGGCTGCACGAGCGACCATGACCTATTGAACATCGTGCTTTACGCCAATACCTGGTATGGCAGCCGCCGTAATGAAGACGGTCCCCGCGGGGACGCGATTCCGTTCGGATCGAGGATGCTCGCGATCGCGGATGCCTTTGACGCGATGACGACCGATTCGGTCTATCGCCGGGCGATGAGCCGGGAACGTGCGATCCAGGAATTGATCGATGGAAGTTGTACCCAATTCGATCCGGAGCTGGCGATCGACTTCAATCGCATGCTCGAGCAGCGTCCTGAAATGCTACAGGGCGCAATTGTCAATCGCTGGCTCCAGCAATTGCAACACGATGGCGGCCAGGGCGTCTGGGGGGTGCTTCCGGGAACCACTCGACCGCGCACCGATTGGGCCAATCGCGACGGCTTGTTCTACGGGCACTTGATCGGCACCATCCGAGATGGTGTCGCCTTTACCGACGCAGAGGGGACGATCACGCAATGGAATCCCGGCATGCAATCGTTAACAGCGATTGCCCGTGAGGCGATTGTCGGTCGATCCTGGAGTTACGAAGGCGTTCGGCTGCGCGAGCGTCTTCCCGACATGGCGGAGCAATCCTGTCTCGTGCAGGATTGCCTGCACACCGGTTCGGTCGTCGCTCGCCCGATGTTGATCGAACAGCCCGGTAAAGAGCCCACACCGGTCCACGTGCAGGTATCGCCAGTACTCGGATCCAGACCTGGGATCCATGGCACGGTGATTGTGATTCGAGACCTTTCGGATCAAACGAACCTGGAGGAACAACTCCAATCGCTTCATCAGAAATCGACGCGAGATCCGCTGACCGGCGTGTTCAACCGTGCCCACTTCGATTCAACCGTCGAGCGTTTGGTCCGGGAGGCAAGCGAAGGGGGGAAAAGTTTCAGCTTGATCATTTGCGACATTGATCATTTTAAACGCGTGAACGATGTCCACGGGCATCCAGCCGGCGACGAGGCATTGATCAGTTTTGCTGGAATCCTCAGCGCTCACAGTCGCGACGACGATGTCGTTGCCCGCTACGGCGGGGAAGAGTTTTTGCTGGTGGCACCCAACTGCGATAATGGGACGGCCGCTCGACGTGCCGAGGCGATTCGGGTCGCTTTGGAGCATGCTTCACTACCGAGCCTCGGCGGTGAAACCGTGACGGCCAGCTTCGGGGTGACGGAGTTTCAAGCGGGTGACACGGCCGAGACGGTCCTGGCCCGGGCGGACCGAGCCTTGCTGAAAGCGAAGGACAATGGGCGAAATCGAGTGATTCAGCTCGGCTCAGGCAAGCAAGTGGACCTCTCGAGCGAACAATCCAAGCGAGGATGGCTGGGCTGGTTCGATGCGAGCATCAAGAACCATGACCGTGAGATCGACGTGATCACGCCCGTCCCCATTGACTTGGCGATCGAGAAACTTCGAGGATTCATCGCCGATCACGACGCCGAGATCATTAGCGTTCGCGAGAATCACGTTTCGATCAAACTCAATGCGATTTGTGGAGGAGGGGGACGCCGCCGTGTCGACCGCCGAATCGCGATCCGTGCCCAATTGACTCTCAGCGAGGTCCGAAACAAGGTTCCCGCGATCCGTCGCCCCATCAAAACGAATGTTCACATTCAGCTGCAGCCGATTCGCAATCGCGATCGCCGAAATCAGGAGCTCTCAGCCTGTTTTAACAGGGTGATCTCCAGCCTCCGCAGCTACTTGATGGGTGAGATCCAAGATGGAGAGCCGGATTAGGCACTTGCGAGAGCTGGTAGGCTCGCTATCGTGCTGGGAGAGTGATTCAACTAATTCCCGCACATAGTTCCCGCAAATGGAGACGCCTCCGGACATGGCTTACACATTGCCTTCGCTGCCCTACGCTTACGATGCCCTCGAGCCGCACATTGACGCTCGCACGATGGAAATCCATCACACCAAGCATCACCAGGCCTACATCAACAAAGTCAATGACGCGATCGCTGGATCTGCACTGGAAAGCAAATCGGTGGAAGATCTTGTCGCAGACCTGGCTTCCGTCCCCGACGCCATTCGCGGCGCGGTTCGCAACAATGGTGGTGGTCACGCCAACCATTCTCTGTTCTGGACGGTGATGGGCCCCGGCAAAGGGGGCAGCCCCGGCGGCGATCTGGGCGCCGCGATTGCGAAAGCCTTTGGCTCCTTCGATGCCATGAAAGAGCAGTTTGCCAATGCCGCCGCCACGCGGTTCGGCAGCGGTTGGGCGTGGCTGTACGTTGACGGTGGCGCGCTGAAGATCGGCAGCACCGCCAATCAGGACAGCCCGCTGATGGGACAGGCGATTGCCGGAATCGGCGGCACGCCGATCCTCGGACTGGATGTTTGGGAGCACGCTTACTATCTGAACTACCAGAACCGACGCCCCGATTACATCTCGGCCTTCTGGAACGTCGTCGACTGGGATGCCGTCGCAGCCCGTTACGCGGCCGTCTAAGTACTCGCTTTCGCCTGACACGACTCGTGTTAGGCTTTCCAGCCTGACACGACGTACGTACGCTTCAGCCTATTCTCGAGCGCTGGCTTCACTGCTGCACAAGCATCACCCAGGAAAGGCTTTTACAGTTCAATTCCTTCTCGATCATCGGGCGATTCGCATATTGAATGCGAATCGCCTTCTTTTTGGCCCGACAAGCCACCATCCATCGGGGCTGATCAAGATAAACTGATTCTTAGAAATGGGGCTGGCAAATTCACCGAATGAAGGCACGCAAGATGACCCGTCGACTCTCAGGCATCTCTCGTCGGCAATTTCTCTCGAGTTCTGCTGCGCTGACGGCTTCGACCCTCGCCTGCGAATCCCGACCGCTACTGGGCAATGGCCCCAACGATCGGATGAAGGTTGCGTTCATTGGTGTCGGCGGCCGTGGTGGTAGCAATCTCAACACGCTGGCGACAACCAATGCGATTGATGTCGTCGGTCTGTGCGACGTTGACTCGCGGTTTCTTGCTGCCGCTGGCGAGAAGTTTCCCGGCGCTTCCCGATTTCAAGACTTCCGCAAGCTCTACGACAGCATTGGAAACTCAGTCGACGCGGTTGTCGTCAGCACAACGGAACACACACACGCCTATGCCACCATGCCGGCGTTGCAACTTGGCAAACACGTGTACTGCGAAAAGCCGCTGGCCTACAACGTCGACGAAACGCGAAGGATCACCGAAGCGGCCGCGCGTGCCGGAGTGGCCACACAAATGGGAACCCAGATCCATGCCAGCGAGAACTATCGCCGTGTGGTCGAACTGATCCAATCGGGGATCATCGGCCCGGTCAACGAAGCGCACGTTTGGGTATCGCGGGCGTGGGGTTTGCAGAGCGAAGAGGATGCGACCAAGAACAAAGATCGATTGTTCGTCGACCGTCGTCCGCAACAGGCGATGGCACCACCGGATTACCTGGACTGGGACCTATGGCTTGGACCAGCGCCACAGCGAGCTTTCAACGAGGTCTACTTTCCAGGACCTAACTGGTATCGCTGGTGGGATTTCGGAAACGGCACGATGTCGGATCTTGGTAGTCACTGGAATGACTTGCCATATTGGGCATTGCGCCTCGACGCACCGCGCACCGTTGAGTCGTTCGGACCGCCGCCTCACCCGGAGATCGCGCCCGCTTCGATGAGCGCCGTTTACGAGTACGGCCCGCGAGGCAATCTGCCGGCGGTCACCATGACCTGGTACCAAGGCACGCACAAACCCGATCGCTGGGAGCGCGGCGAAATTCCCCAGTGGGGCAACGGCGTGCTCTTCGTTGGCAGCAAGGGCATGTTGCTCTCCGACTACAGCAAGCATGTCCTGCTGCCGGAGGACAAGTACGCCGATTTCACGCCGCCGCCGCTGGCGATGCCAATTCCCGTCAGTCACCACCAGGAGTGGTTGTCCGCCTGTCGGGGCGAAGGCTCGACAGGCAGCCCGTTTTCCTACGCCGGGCCGTTGACCGAAGCGAATCATCTTGGCAACGTCGCTTTTCGCGTCGGCCGAAAGATCGTCTGGGATGCCCCGACCATGACTTGCCTGGGATGCCCGGAAGCCGACCCGTTTCTTCGCCGGTCGCCGCGGGAAGGTTGGTCCCTGGGCTAACCGCGACAGGGCTAACCGCGACAGGGCCTGGACCCGATCGCATCTTCATCTTGGACGTAGCAATTTCCGTTTCGGAAAAGTTGAACAATCGCGTCAAGCTTGCGGCCAATTTGGTTCGATACCAAGAGTCGGGGATGGAGGCGCTGCGCAGCCGCTATGCGCATTGGCAACCTATCGTGAAACTCAATGCTTCCCCCTGTCTCGCTGCACTGTTGTCGCTGCTGTTCGCATGCACCGGATGCAATCTGTGCCCCACCGCGTGGGAGCGTGAGCGGGTTCACAATCCGTTTCCGCAATTGAAGCGCGTCGCCGTTCTGCCGTTCTTCAATCAGAGCGATGAACCCACGCTCGATACCGAGAGGGTCGCGGAAGCATACTACGCCGCCCTGCAGTCGATACCCGGATTCGAAGTCTTGCCGGTTGGGGCCACCAAGGCCCAGTGGCTGCAGTATTCCCAGGTCCACGGCGAGCCGGTGACAGGTGCACAATTCCAGGAACTGGCGAGATTCATGGGAGTGGAGGCCCTGATCGTCGGATCGGTCACCGACTTCGACTCCTATTATCCGCCCCGCATGGCGATGACCGTGCATTGGTACGCCGCCAACGAAGGGTTCCATCCGATTCCCCCGGGCTACGGGCTGCCTTGGGGAACGGAGCACGAGAAACAAATCCCAGAGCGAATCACGCGTGAGGCCGAGTTTGAACTCGCTCGCAGCCAGTTGGCGACGCAGACTCCGATCGCTGATCCGTTGGCTCGAACCGATGGCAGAAGGGACGTCGCCCAAGCGTCCAGGGTGGTCAGTCTGAACCCGCCCACAGGGCAATCGGCCTCCGATGTCACCAGGCGGGGCTTTCCGAGGAGATGACGGTCATCATGGACTCGTCGGCGGATTCCATCCCGCTGCCGAGTTCGGAAGCGGCGATGCCAATCGATTGGCCCGATCCAACCGACCTGATTCCCGATCCGCCGGGGCCGGTTCGACCTGATTTGATCGTCAATCACGAGCCGGTTCTGTCGCAAACGCGGCTCTATCGCGGGGATGATCCTGATTTCACGATTCGGCTCGCCAACTACGTTGAAACCGGTGACGATGCGCGTCCGGCAAGCTGGCAGGGTTATTTAAGACGTAGCGATGATTTCATTCGTTTCTGTTGTCACTTGCACATCATGGAGATGCTGGAGTCTCGAGGTGGAAGGGAGCAAAGCGACCTCATCTTGCGTTGGCCGCTAAGCCGATACTGAGCCCAAGTAGGCCGTCACCCAGAACCGGCCTGCTTTGCAGCCCGCTTCTTTGCTATCGGACTACTTTACCCATGGATCAAGAAATCAACGTCCTCGCGTTGGTCAAAGGGAACGAACGTTTCATCTTTCTGTTCGATGATCAGAACCGTGATGAAACACTGCGCCAATTGGCACGGTTTGCGGCCGATCCCGAGCTTGATTTCAGCTGGTACGACGCGGCGATGCTGAGTCGCAAGATTCGCGACGCAGTACCAAGCGACGATGACTTGCTTGCCAGCCAGGAATTCGACAGCCTTTCGATCGACGACTTTCATTAATCGATGCGAAGTGCGATCGCCCAGTTCCTGCGTTATCTTTCCACCGAGCGCAACGCCTCGGCGCTGACGATCAAGGCCTACCGCGAGGACCTGTTTGGGCTCGTCGAGTGGCTCGAAGGTTCTCGTGGCGAAGTGCCTCGCCCGAGCGCCCTGTCGCCGCAAGAGCTGCGCGCGTTCCAGGCGGCACTTCAGCAAGCCGGTTACGCTCGATCCACTATCTCGCGTAAGCTCGCTTCGTTGCGAAGCTTCTATCGATTTGCGATGCGGCAGGGACTCGCCTCGGACAACCCCGCCAAGCCGCTTCGAAATCCGCGGCGACAGCGCAAATTGCCTCACGTGCTGACCAACGAAGAGGTTGGCAAGCTGCTGCTCGCGCCACCAGCCAATACGCTGGCGGGACTACGTGACCGGGCGATCCTCGAGACGATGTACTCGGCCGGACTGCGTGTCAGCGAGCTGGTCTCGCTTCGCGACGGTGACCTGGACTTCCACGATCAACTCGTTCGTGTCCGTGGAAAGGGACGCAAGGAACGGATCAGTCCTCTGGGATCGTACGCGATCAAAGCCATCAAGCAATACGAAAGAAAGCGAGTGCGTGATCCGAAGGCCGAGGCGATGGGGCGTGAGGCTCCGGTCTTCGTCAATCGCTTCGGTCGAATCTTGACCACACGCAGCGTTGGCCGAATGTTGGAAAAGTACATCGCCGTCACCGGGCTCGATTCACGGACCAGTCCGCATACGTTGCGCCACAGTTTTGCCACGCATCTACTCGATCGCGGTGCCGACATTCGCAGCGTTCAAGAGTTACTCGGACACAAGAGCCTGGCGACGACTCAGATTTACACGCACGTCAGCGCCGCGAATCTGCGAAAGGTGTATGAACAGGCGCATCCTCGCGCGGGAATGTAAGCGTGAGATGGCCGTGCGAGCCTTCTGGAAAGGGCTAGAAAACGCAATCGCTCTACCGATACCAATGCTTCAGTCGCTCCGGCGATGTTCCGAGCGCGTAGGCTACCTGGATGGACCAATTGCGGACGGTTTGTCGAATCGGCCCGCATCGATCCCAGCGACGTGCGCTGACATGAATCGGTCCCTCCAGCAAAACCGGCCTCGCAACCTTGCGCATCTTTTTCGAGAAGGCCACGTCCTCCATCAGTGGGATTTCTTCGAATCCGCCTGACTGTTCGAAATCGCTCTTGCGCACAAAGATTGCTTGATCCCCGAACGGAACACGTCGTATTCGGACGCGCATCGCGTTGCCCCACTCGATCCATCGATAGATCGTTCTCTGCGAATCAATCTGCTGTCGAAAGGCACCCCACACGGCTTCGCGGTGATCGCAGATCTGCTGCAAGCAATGTTCGTCGAGCAGGTTGTCCGCATGGAGAAAGAGAATCACGTCCTGATGCTCGTCGACCAGCAACGCCCCAGAATTGAGCTGGATGCCTCGACCGGGAAGTGAGCGGACGATCTTGCTGGCTCCGGCCCGTGTCGCGACTTCGATCGTTCGATCATGGCTGCCGCCATCGACCACGATGACCTCTCCAGCACCAGCACACTTTGCCGATTGAACGGCCCCGCGGATCACTTGCTCTTCGTTGATCGCCGGAATCACCACCGAAATGTTGGCAGGGGTCATACCATCTGTGCATCGCGAAATCGAACATAGGCCACCGGTCCCAGAATCAGGAGCGGCATCCAAGCTGCCATCGTCGGCGACAACAGATAGCCGCTGCCTCCCAAGGCTCCGGAGAGTGTCTTGATCGCGAAAAACGCCACCACCGTCAACATGGCGGCTCCAATCATCACGAACAGGTTTCGACCATGGCGATTCACCACCATCGGCAATCCGAGCAGGATCAAGACGTAATCGAGCGGCAATCGAATGACCCGCTCATGCAACAACACCTTCAAACCCATGCTGCTGTGGACTGCCGGATTTCGCACTCGGTCTGCCAGTTCCTGGACCGAAGCCATCCGCGTCGCCGACTGGTTGGTCTGCAAGAAATCCGTGCGGATGGAAGTCGCAAAGAAGCATTGGTGCGCCCCGAGCCAGCCTTGATCGCGACTGGTCATCAGGATCAAACGGTCCGCTACACCCACCGATGGCAATCGATCGACATGGTCGGGACGCTGGACACCCTCAAGCAAGTATCCGGATGGATGCTCGTCATTCGCCTCCAACCAGCGAGCGGAATGAGCCAGCAGTAGATCACCGAAGCCCGGATAATCGCCATCCAAACGAAAACTTGGTTCTCGAATCAACTGCGATAGCGTCACCAAAGATCGACCATCAATCAGCACGCGATTTGTTTTGTCGTACTGTGCCAGAATCGGTTGTTCGTTCTCACCCGAGATGTCTTTTGCCTTCATCGTCAGCACGTCCCGATAACCGGGCAACACCAACTCGCGATTGACAAGCTGAACCAGGACGATCAAAAGTGAAGCGATCAGAATCGGTCGAAAGATCCGACCATGTGAGATCCCTGCCGATAGAATCGCGGTCAGCTCGCCGGTCCGGCGTAGCCATCCGATCGAAAATAGAAACGCGATCAACGCGATGATGGCACCGGTCCAATCGAACAGCAGAAGCATGTACGGGCCATAGTATCGCATCATCACGCGCACCAGACCGTCCTCTGCCTGGCCCTGTTTCACCAGGTCATCCATGCTGGTGAACGCGTGAAACACAATGAAGATGCCCGCGAGCGAGCAAAAACAGATGGCCACCGTTCGCAGGAAAAGCACCAGTATGTAACGGTCAATCTTGGTCACGGGAGTCTGTCGCATCGTGCGGTGATCAGTCGGATCGGGTTCCCAATGCTGCGTCCTACGTGCCCACAGCGTTTGGGAATATCGGCAATTCGGCTTGGTCGTGGCAAGACCGCTGCGGGCTCGTGAATCCTCGAGCTTCCAAGGCGTTCCTCGATCGTTCAGCGGCATGTGCCCGATGATCCGTCCCCAATGATCCCGCAGACAAATGGAGGTCCTGCGGACAAAAATGGACCGAATCGTGAAACAACTGTGCCGCCGCACTATACTGGCCGCATGAGCAAAGATGGACTCCAAAACGCCCGGCAACGCGCCAAGAAGCTGAAGCTCGAAAGCAAGTCGCGAACGATTATGCTCTGCACGGACCAAGACGAGAGTGGCTGCGCATCGGCCAAACAGATGGCGGAGTCGTGGAAATTTCTCAAAGCGGCGTCTGAGGGAACTAGGCCTTTCCGGCAAAGGAGGGGTTTTGCGTTTGAGGATGGAATGCTGTGATATCTGCAAAGCGGGCCCAATCGCCGCGGTCATGCCCGACGGCACCTGGTACGGGCAATGCACACCGGCCGTCCTCGAACGTATCATTCAGCAGCACCTGATCGGGGGCGAAGTGGTCAGTGAGTACGTGATCGCCGAACAAGATTTTCGCCGCGATTGAATACGGCATCTCGGTTCGCTTCCGCAAATCGAACAGGCTCAGCCCGGTAAGTCGCTGTCGCTGAAAACCATCATCGCAGGAGAAGAAGAGATGGTGTCTCCATCACGCATCGTCGTCTATCCACCGAAATCGAATCGCACGGGATGGCGAGGCTTGCCTTTGATTGCTGCGTCCGTGGTTTTCCTTGGCGGCTGTTGGAACTCGGGGACAGAGCCCAAGCCGGCCGATGCTCCTTACATGGCATCCGGTGGAGTGCCCGCCAAGCAAGATGGAGTGGCCTCCAACAAGGCGCTGCAGCGTCTTGCCAACGCGGCCCCTTCGCTCGAAGAAACGTCGACGAGTACGGAATCGTCGACTTCTGCTGCCGCTTCGGATCCGCCCCGCGCGGATCTCCGATCGAAACAGAAGCACCGACGTCGCCTTCGGGCCAAGCGAACCCCGCGTCGGTGGCCGAGCCATCACGTGTGCCTGCGGGAGCGGGAGCCGATCGAACCGTCGGCAGGACCCAGTTGCCTCCCGATCTATCACCCGCACAACTCGTTCAGTTTCTGGGTGTTGCCGATCGCGATATGCAAGACATCTGGATCCGATTGCCACAGGTTCAAGGTGGGCGTGAAGAGTTGATTCGAATTGCGAAGATGAAACTGGAAGCGTCGCGGCGTTTGAAGAGCCATGCGGAGGCGGATGCGGCGTCCAAGTCCGCTGGCGCTCGAGGCGAGCTACAAGCCCTTTCCCACTTGGCGTCGTTCAGCGACCTGAAGTCAGCCCAGGAACTGGAGGACTTGGCGACGGCAAACCTGCAGTCGAATGACCCTGATCTGGTTGCCGACAGTCGACTGGTCCTGATCGGCTTCGCGTTGGAGTCGCTGCAGAACGGTGAGACGGGTGCGGCGGACCGAGTGATCGGGTACATCGACCAGATCGCAGCCTCCGACAGCCCCAAGGATGTCCCGACGCTGATGGTCATGGGCCAGGCACGCGACGCGCTGGTCGGTTATGGCCACGAACAGCACGCCAATCGCGTCCGAGACACGATCATCGAACTCTACGCGGACTCGCCCAATCCCGATCTCGCGATGGCTGCGGCTGAACTAGCGGGCAGCGTTCTCTATGACGACCTGGAGCGACTGCTCGCGGAGTCACTGAATGGGCAGGCCGTCACGGTGGAGCAATGGCGAGCCGCGACCGACCAATTGATTTCCCAGTCTGCCAACCTGCGGACCGTTGAGTACCTGGCCGGCGCGGCACTTCAATTGGAAGCGATCGGACAAGATGAATTGGTGCAGGCCACATTCGATGCCTTGACCGGAAGCTTCGACGACCCTGAATCGGCGGCCGGCCGCGAGGTGCGCATCGCCATGGCCGCGAGGGATGCTCGTCACGATATCGTGGGCATCCGTTTCAACCCGGTGTTGCCGAGTGTTGACGGGTCACCCCTCTCCATGGAACAGTTCGAGGGTCGTGTCGTACTCGTTCCGTTTTGGGCGGCAGCCTTCCCGGAGTCATTTCGGTTAATCGGAATGCTGAAACAGATCCAAGCTGCACATCCGGATGACATTTCCATCGTGGGCGTCAACCTCGACGGTGATGATGCCTTGCTGCAGGAGTTTGTTGATCAAACGATCTCGGATTTCCTAGCTTCCGCTCCAAGTCATCGGCGGAAGCAGAAGTCGCCAATCCGGTTGCGGCCCAATTTGGAATCGCATCGATGCCGTTCCTGGCGATCTTGGATCGTCAGGGTCATGTTGCTGCGGTCAACTTTACCGATCGCGGTATTCAGGCAAAGGTAGAACGAACTGCTTGCACGATGATTCACAACAACTGACCCCAAATTGGGGAAGTTCGGACCCGGCGAAAACGGGCGGGTAATCTGGGCGGGCAGCTTTCCATAACCATCCCTTTTCATGGGCGCTCGCTGCCGATCGAACTACAATGGCGTGACAGTTCGGGTGCCTCGGTGGTGGCCCCAACCTGGAATGACAGGACACGACCATGGCAACAAGAATGTTCGCTCCCATGCGGCGAAGCGGATGACAAAGGCTCGGACATGAGAACGCAGTTCATCGAACTGACCGGTAAGACACTGCTTGATGTCGTCAATGAAGGCGAGATCGACTTCAAGCAACTGCATGATGCCGGTGTTCGCGGCGATTCCATCTTGCGGATCAATCGCCATGGCGAGATCGAATTGCGAGGCAAGTCGAAATGGATCCTGGTTGGCGGCTTGATCGGCAACTTTGAAGAACGATTGACGAAGTTGACCGGTTTGGATTGGTGCGGATCGATCAGGGCGCTTAGGGCCTCCAAGAAATGGGTCAGACACCAATAGCCGAGTGGCCCGCATACAAGCACAACGCGCACGCGAGTGTGTTCCCTTGAACGAGTCAGGCACACTCGCTTGCACGTCGTGCTGTATTGACGGCTCCACGCGCGCGGCGTTTTCCAGCTACGCCTGATTCTCTTGCAATTCTTGGAGCCAGAGCTCGGATTCGTTCGGCTTGCAGCGTTCCCTCTCGCGAGCCCTGGCACACATCGCCGCGAACACCCAGGCAATCGGGAGCCACCGCCCACGCGTTGAGCCGCGCCACATCTTGGCGGCGAATCGAACCGGCGAGCGTCCACCAGAGGCCGAGCTGTTTCGCCCGGTTGGCCAAGTTGCGTAGCGACTCGTTTCCGAGCAGGTCGATCGAGGAGCTTCCGTCCTTGCGGAACGTATCCAGCAAGCAGCGGCGAAGCCCGAATTCCCTCGCCAGCTCAAAGACCACTTCGGGAGCGACACAGCCGGCATGTTGCCAATCGGCGTAGGCCACGCCAACCAATTCGATCCGCGCGTCGAGTTGAGTTCGCACGTCGGCCCAAATCTGCCGCAGTCGATCAGGGCAATCGCAACCGCTGGGACCAGCCTTGGCGAAGTCAAATCTGGCCGGAAGATCGCTTGCACACGAGGTCGCCTCACGCGATTCGCCAAGTGCCGCCGACAATAGCGGTACCTTGAGAGGCCTGATCCATCTCGTCCCAACGACGGGCAACCTGATGCCACAGCTCACGACCCGTCGGTGCAAGGGCGCCGGCCCGAGGCTCTTTCAGATCGACGATATCCGCTCCCGACGCGATCGCCACCTCCACTTCTGCGGCGCTGCGGGCACTGACCAGCAGTCGGGGGCGAAGCCTCGGCAGCCGAACGCGAGGGGATGAATCGAGCTCCGATTGCTGCACAGAAGCATCCGACCGGCTCGGAATGGCCTTCGAGCGGATGTGACAGGTCATGGGTGGGCTGGGTCCATCACGGGCATTCTTGCATCGACGCGGATAGGCGACAGGGGCTTGCCTCGCTAAAGTCTTGAGAGCTTAGTCCATTTTCTAGTCGTCCTTGATATCAAGCGTAACGTTGCAGCACGAGTCTATAAACACGGTCGATCACCTACGGCAGTTCTGTGATGAGATTGCCGATCTCCCGATCATTGCCTTCGACACGGAATTTGTTTCCGAGGACACCTATCGTCCCAAGCTCTGCCTGATTCAGGTGGCGGCGGGGGATCGATTGGCGATCATCGACCCCATTGAGTTGTCGGAGACAACGCCTTTTTGGGAGCTTTTGGCCCAACCCGGGCGGACCGTGATCGCCCATGCCGCCCGGGAGGAGTCGCGGTTCTGCTACCGGTTCACCGGAAAACCGATCGCGGGTTTGTTCGACACGCAATTGGCGGCTGGCTTTGTCGGGATGGAGTACCCGGCATCGCTGGCGACGTTGGTTCAGCGTCTCGTCAACAAGACCTTGCCCAAGGGCGAAACACGCACCGATTGGAGCCGACGTCCCCTCTCACGCGATCAGATTCACTACGCACTCAATGACGTCTGTGATCTGGGCGAGATGTACTCGCAGCTTTCCGCGATGGTCGACAAATTGGATCGGCAAGCATGGCTGGAAGAAGAAACCGCGAACTTCCAGCAGAAGGTGATCGACGCCGAAACCCGTGAGAACTGGCGGCGTGTCAGTGGTTCATCGGGCTTGAATCCACGCCAGCTCGAAGCCGTGCGACAGTTGTGGCTGTGGCGCGAGGATCGGGCGCCGAGACTTGGATCGCCTGCCGCGCCGCGTGCTTCGCGATGACCTGGTGATCGAACTGGCTCGTCGCGGCACAACGGATCAGCAAAAGATTCGCAACATCCGCGGCATGGAGCGTCGAGGCCTGATTGAACAGTACAGCGAAATTGCCGCTGCGATTCAGGCATCCCTGGATGTTCCGGAAGAGGACTTGCCGAAGCGACCTCGGGGAACGCGACGGGTCGTCTCACCGATGCTCAGCCAGTTCCTTTCGACCGCCATCGCCTGCATCAGTCGGCAACACAAGTTGGCGCCGCCAATCGTTGGCAACGCCGACGATGTTCGCGAGCTTCTCGGCTATGAGCTGGATCGTCGCAAACACGATCCGACGCCGACACTTCTGCAAGGTTGGCGGGGAGAGATCGTCGGCAAGACGTTTCGCCGCCTGCTCAAAGGCGAAGTTGCGATCCGGATCGCCGACGTCAAGGAATCTCAGCCGCTTGAGTTCATCGAGCCCTGAGGAGAACCGATTGGCTGACCACAAGCTCGACGGCGGAACCGACGCACTGACTCGCAAAACGAACAACAGCCCGGGTCGCCGTGAGGTCTACGGCGCCCCGGGCTGTTGTGATCAGCCGTGGTTCTTTGTTGCGTGCGGCGGAGTTCCCGCCTAGCGAGTCGAGGCTTCCGAGCTTCGTCGGCTAACGCGATCCCCCTTGGGGCTCATGTAGTGAGTGGCTTCTTCTGCCACCAGCACGGTGTCACCCGAGCGGACTTCGGTGCGGAAGCGATGATGACCGGCACGATCGGCTTGGGCAGATCACTTTCAAACGCAATTCCTGACCGGGTCCGATCCGAGGAATCGGATCGAACAACACTTGCCCAGCCATCACTTCACCGCTCTGACCTTCGATCCGTTGCGGCTCGATCCCGTGACTGAACTGAGCAATGGCTCGGACGTCAACGGCTTCCTTGCTGCCGCGATTGCGGATCACGATTTCGTAGGTCACGTCGGTGCCGATCGGTGCGGGGGCGACCGGGTCACTGACCGTGAGGACGAGGTCGGCAATCGATTCGACCCGTGTGGCAATCGAAACGCTGGCGTTTCCAGCCGCAGTTCCTTTGCAATCGAAAGCGAACAGATGCTCACCGGTCGACGTCATGTTGCAGCGGAACTGGTAGTTGCGATTCGCACCTGGGGCCATCGCGTTGATCTCCCATCGCAGCACGCGTCCCTTCTTGGACCGCATCTTCGATCCCGCCGAGGTACTTGGCACCGCTGGGCAATCGCAAGGTGGCAACCACTCTTTCGCTCGTCGCCGAGCCGTTGTTCTGAATCTGCAGGCTGTACATCGCCTCGGTGTTCTGGTACTTCACCTCGGGCCCGCTCAGAACGGCTTCCAACTTCGCAGCGGCGACACGAATCGTCTTTTCTGCTTCAGCCCGCAATTCCAACTCGCCGGACGCCAAACCGTGAATCTTCAGATCGCCCAAATCCTGGGCGGTCAATTCCACATCGAACTGAGCTTCTTTGCCGGGCGGAATGTCGCCGATCTTCTGAGTCTGTGGTGTTGCCGAGTTCGGTGACAGCGTGAAGACCACATTCGGCGCGGTTCCATCTCCGGGATTGAGCACGCGCACTTTGTAGGTCTGGGACTGGCCATAGACCACTTCATCGGGACCTTCGATCGTCAGATCCAGGCGAGGCTCACGGACCTGCACTTTGGCCGTGCTCTTCTGCGGCAGCATGGTCCAATCGACGTCCAAGTCGTACGTGCCGCTACGTGCCGCCATGAGTCGCACGTACATCGTCTCCGAAGCACCGGCCGGCAAATGGTCAATCGTCCAAACCAATCGGTCGGTCGATCCCTGTGTCTGGTTGTCGATGTCGCCGCGAGTTGCATTCTGTCCGCGAACGTCGGCCCAATCGGGTATCAATGCCCGAACCATGACACCGGAGGCGTCGATGGCACCGCGATTCTCAACGCGAATCTCGTATTGGCTGGTCTGGCGAATCATGATCGCACCAGGACCGATGGTGGTAACACGAATCCCAGGCAACTCTGAAGTCGATGCGGATGGACTGGCATTGGTTCCCGGCATCGACTCACGCATCTGGTTGCGGCCGTCTGGAGGTCGATGACGAAAAGTTGTCGCCTGGCATCTGGTAGGTGTCCTGCGATGCGAATCCCTGAATCGGTTGCATCGGTACCGCCCGCAGGGTTGCGTGGCGACGTCTGATTCAAAGATTCGCTACGGACGGCGTCGGGACGGTTTGACCAGTGGTCGACATCCTGCGGCCGTTCGGGTCGGTGACCCTGCCATAAGGATCGGACGTCGCGTTCGTGTTGTCCGCGATCTCGTAGGCCGGTTGCGACGGGTGTCGATACGAGGCAACGCCACCATTGGGAACCACGCCTGATCCGACTGGGGCTGGAAGCGGCATTGATTGGCGTGAGCTTCGATTGGGCGGTACCCGCATTGTCCTCGGCGCCATCGATCTGGTCCGGGCCGAAAGCCTGGCTAGGCGGTCCGGATCGATGCGAGACGGTCGACGCGGGCGTACCGAGCGTCGCCGAACTTGACGATCGCCGACTCTGGCATCGAAGCGGCGTGAGCATGGGATGGCAACTCGGCTGCCGGTACCGGTCCGACGGCAAGTTCCTTCGGAGTGGTGTAGCTTGGCGTTGCCGGCGCCGATGGGTTCGGATTGGATTGCTTTGGCGCCGATGCCGAGAGCGACCCCGGAACGTTAGCCGCCGAGTCAGCTTCTTCGCTCGCAACTCCACTCGGTTGCGGAAGTCCGATGGCGGCAACAGCCGTCTTTGCCTCTTTGTCTGCCTTGGTCGTCTCGGTCTTCGGGCTGATACTTGCAGGCTTGGCAACCGCTGGCGTGCTCTTCGATGGTTCGCTCTGAATTGACTTGCGAGCAACGCGTGGGACCAGGTCAGCGACATCGCTGTCGTCGCTAATCGCTTTGGCGTGTTCGACGGGGCTTCCGAAGTCGAAGTCGGCACGCTCAATGGCTCCACGCTGCGGCGTCCGCTTCGTCGGCTGCTTGTGCTGCTCGATAGGCTGTCGCTGCCAGGGGTGGGATCGGCTCTTCCCGGGGAGGCGTTGGGACGCTCAGCAGCGGGGATGGCTTGCTGGCGACCGATGGCTCGCTCGGGCGTCGTGACGATGCCGGCAAGGTTTGAATCGTCCGGCTCGATCCGCCGCGAATGATGCGTGTGTTGGGCTGCTCGGCGACCAGGCTGGGATGCCCTGGATCGCGAAGCGGAACCGGATTGGAAGCCTGTGCCGATGGCGAGGCTTCGTGGTAGGGGATCCCACTCCAATCAGGTTGATCATTCGAAGCCGGCACAGTGTGAGGATTGGCCGGAGCAGCATGGGTGTGCTGCGCATGAGTGTGCTGCGCATGGGCCGCGTGACTTGCCGTCGGATGGTTGGCCGCCGGCGAGCGAGAGAACAACGTATCGAGCAATCCCTTCGACGGGGTCTTGCTCATGTTCTGGTGCTGGTGATTCTCACTCCCTTTGCTGCTCGCGCCGGCAAGCACCTGCAGTAGTCCAGGACGCGTCTGACGATCACTCGTTTGCTGGCCAGCGACCTGTCGAATGACATTGTTTTGTTTGACTTCCTGCCCGACGGCCACTTGCACTTCGGGCGACTTTCCCTGGGAAAGCGGTGCCATCAGCAGCGCGACCGGAATGGCCAAGAGGGTGGAAGCAATGAGCAAGGAGCGGTTCACGCGGTCCATGCGGATCTCTCGCAATGAGGGCACAAAGATGTTCTATTCGTCCTCTTCTTCGGCTGTTCGGGTTGTTCAGATTGAACGAAATTTGACGATTGCACCGATTCTGAACCGTCCGCGCGCAATCCCACTGCATGGCAACCTCCGGCGCCAGCGGTCAATCCAAGCACGACGCGCCAGCGAGTGTGTTTCCGATCGGCGAAAAGGGGTCAGACACGAATGGCACGAACTTAGGTTGACTCAGTGAACCTCGGGCGTAGCCGTGGGCCTTCGCCGCATCCTAACGACGTTTTCTTCGCCCACCGCTAGCGCCCGAGGTTCAAAGCCCGTGCCATTCGGGTCAGACACCAAACATGCGAAGCACCCTTCGGGCCGTTCCGGCTTTTTGGTGTCTGACCCCTTTTTGCCATCTTCGGATCCCACGGCTAGCGTCCGAGGTTTACAGCTGCAGGCCAAAGTGAAAAGTGAGTGGTGCGGGCTGCCGCCCCCGGTGTTCGGCAGGAAACAATGTTGGGAAACTGAAGGACGCTGCCAACACCTCGTTGGCGACGATGCAAAAGACTGGCAAACCAGGAGTGATTTCAAACGTGAATCGCCGTCAAAAAATTGAAGCCATGCTGGCCGACGATCCCCAAGACACTTTTCTTCGATACAGCCTCGCGATGGAACTGCGCGGTGAGGGGGACCACCAGAAAAGCCTTGTCATGCTGGAGGAATTGTCCCGCGAGACACCGCCCTGCATCCCTGCGTTCTTCATGGCGGCCCAGCAATTGGTCGATCTCGATCGGATCGAGGAGGCACGCGATACTTTGCGCAGTGGAATCGATCAGGCTCGAAGCCAGGGCGACGCCCATGCGGCGGCGGAGATGAGCGAACTCCTCTCGTCCCTGGGTGAATACGGAGAACTGTGAAACACGCCATCTGTTGCCCTCTTGTCGCTTCTCATCCTTTCCATTACCGAGCCCAACGTTGGCGGCTGAACAAACCACGGCGATCGTGCTTCGGACGATCGAATTCAGTGAGACCAGTTTGATCGTCACGCTGCTGACGCGGGACCTCGGTCGCATCTCGGCGATCGCCAAAGGAGCCCGACGACCGAAGGGTCCCTTCGAAGGCGCGCTTGACCTACTGGCCGTCTGTCGTGTAGTCGTCCTACGTAAGAGTACCGATGCGCTCGATTTGCTCACCGAAGCCAAACTTCATCGCAGGTTTCGCGGTGCCGATCGATCGCTGGAAAGACTCTACGGCGGCTACTACATCGCTGAAATGCTTCGTTTGTTATTGGACGATCACGAACCCCATCCTGAAGTTTACGACTTGACCATTCGAGCCCTGCAGCAGATCGACGGCGATGGAAACGTCGCCTCATCGCTAGCATTCTTTGACCTCCAGGTCCTACGAATGCTGGGCCATGCTCCAGGTACGGATCGGTGCACCGACTGTGGCAATGCGGTCCCCAACACGGCTCGGATCCCGTTTTCGCTCGAGGCTGGAGGCGTTGTTTGTGCCGAATGTCGACCACGACAACGAGCCACGATTTCCGTGCGGCACGGGGTGCTGGAGCAAATCAAGCGGATTCAGTCGGCCGAACTTCGATATCCGACCGGAGATCCCGAGCGATCTTTATGGCGAGCTTCGCTCGATCTTGAACCGATACATCCAAACGGTGGTGGGAAGCATGCCCCGAATGCAGGCCTACCTGCCAATGATGACCAAGACGGGACCGACCGCATGACGCGAATGACGAAAAGGATTGCTATGTTCAGGCTGCCTCCTTCCACCGCTTTGCCATGCCGTAAGGATCGGGGTGATCGGTGTGAGTTTTGTCTGGATCACCGGTTGTCGATCTCTTGCAGGCCCGCAGGATATCGGCGTTCCCGGATTGGTCCAACAATCCGACGGCGGCGAGGACGGAGAGGAGAATCCGGTCGTTCAAGTCGCGGCGGAAGAGCCCACGCTGGCCGAGAAGACCAAGAAGGCCAGCAACCAGGTGATGAATTTCCTTTCCGGACGCGAGCAGGAAGACCTGGATCGAGCCAAGGAGCTGTACCAGGAAGGCGATGCACTGTTTAAGCAGGCATCCGATCAACCCGCCGAAGAGCGAAAGAAAACGTTTGCGAAAGCCGCCAAGCTATTTGGGCGTGCCGGCGAAGCCGCGCCGGGTACCGCCTTGCAGCAAGACGCGATGTTCATGCAAGGCGAAAGCCTGTTCTTTGCCGATCATTTGGTCGAAGCGACGCGACGTCTACGAAAAACTGCAGAAGGAATTTCCCCGCAACCGTCACATCGACCACGTCGCAGCGAGATTGTTCTCGATCAGCCGTTATTGGATCGAAGTCGCCGAAGCGGACAAGGACAAGTGGGTGCCTCTGAACCTGACGGATCCCAAAAAGCCGCGACTGGATGTCGACGGGCATGCGATTCGTGTGCTCGATCAGATTCGCTACGACGATCCGACCGGTCGACTTGCCGATGATGCGACCATGGCCGCAGCGGCCGAGTACATTCGTCAAGAAAAGTATGAGCGAAGCCGATGAGTTCTTGACCGACCTGCGGGAGACGTTTTCGGACAGTGAACATCTCTTCTTGGCTCATCTCCTGGGAATCAATGTCAAGCTCGAAAACTACCGTGGCCCGAAGTACAGCGGACTGGTACTCGAAGAAGCAGAAACGCTCGTGCGACAGACCAGAGAGCGGTTCCCCGACAAGCTGGCGGAGAAGGATTACGGTGAACGGGTAGCTCGAATCGATGCGGAGATTGCATACCTGCAGGCAGAGCGACTGAGGTATCGCGCTGAGTATCGCGAGAAGCGACGAGAATACGCAGCGGCCCGCTACTATTACAACCTGTTGCTGCAACGCTATCCCGATACGCCGCATTCCGACACGGCACGTGAGCGACTGGCGAAAATCGAAACCTATCCCGGTACGCCACCACAACGTCTTTCGTGGTTGACCACCATCTTCCCTGATTCCACTTCGACTGGAACACCGCTGGAATTGAAACAGCCATCGGATTCCGGAGAGCCCGAGACGATGCTTCGATGATGGATTGCGATGCGAGAACTAATGGTCGCGCGGGGTGACAGTCCTGGGCGCGATCGCCATCTGTTCGCTTTCCGGATGCGCCGCCTACCAGTTCGGTTCGGCGTCGATGTTTCGCCCTGGAATTCGAACCGTACACGTGCCAGTGGTTCGTAACGACACGTTTCGGCACGACCTCGGGATCCGACTGAGCGAAGCCCTGGTCAAAGAGATTGATCAACGCACGCCCTACAAGGTGACCGGCGACCCGAATGCCGACAGCACACTCAGCTGCCGAATCACCAACGAAACGAAACGAGTGCTGACAGAAACCGTCAATGATGATCCCAGGGCACTGGAAGCCGCGATCTCGGTTCGCGCCACCTGGACCGCGCGCAACGGCGAATTACTGATGCAAAACAGCGTCATTCCCAATAACGATGTCGCCATTGGCTTTGGTAAAGACTCGCGATTCGTGCCCGAGGCCGGTCAATCCGTCGACTCCGCCACCCAGGCTGCGATCGATGATCTGGCGGAGCGGATCGTGTCGCAAATGGAAATGCGCTGGTAGTCGAGAGACGAGAGGCGAGCAACGAGAGGCGAGATTCCGGTGAGCACGATTCCCGAGCAAGGCGATCGTGAAACTCGGATCTGGGACCTGGGTGCTCGCGTGCTGACGCTGCGTCGCCGACCGCTGATCATGGGTATCTTGAACGTCACGCCCGACAGCTTTTCCGACGGCGGCCAACACATCGATCCCGATGCGGCCGTCAAGTCAGCGATCCAGATGGAAGCCGACGGTGCCGACATCATCGACATCGGTGGCGAGAGCACGCGTCCGTACAGCACGATTGTGGCAGCCGACGAAGAACTTGCGCCGCGTGATGCCGGTGATCGAGAGGCTCGTCCCGCAATTGAGCATTCCGATCAGCATCGACACCAGCAAGTCGCAAGTGGCTGCCGCGGCGGTTGACGCCGGGGCTGTGATCATCAACGACGTCACCGGGCTCGAAGGAGACCCCAAGATGGTCGAGGTCGCAGTGTCGCGCTCCGTGGGCGTTTGCGTCATGCACATGCGGGGCACCCCGCAAACGATGCAGGACGATCCCGTGTATGGAGATGTCGTCCAGGAGATTCACGATTACCTGATCGCTCGACTGCAATTCTGTCTCGATCGTGGAATTCCCCGGCAAAGAATCTGCCTCGATCCAGGCATTGGGTTTGGCAAAACCCACGAGCACAACCTTCAACTGGTGCGGGGAGTCAGCCGATTCCGTGACATCGGATGCCCGCTCCTGGTCGGCCACTCGCGAAAGGGATTCATCGGGCATCTACTCGGGGACAAACAGGCCGACCGCATGGCAGCGACGCTTGGCTGTCTCACTCGCTTTGGCCGCATCGGGAGTCGACGTTCTGCGGGTCCACGACGTTCGGCAAACAGCCGACGCGCTCCAACTCTTTGAGGCCTGCGGCGGGCTGGATCAGGCTTAAAACCTATGTCGACCATCTCGCCTCGACCATTCTTCGCCCTCTGCGCCAGCAGGGATTGGGTCGTGCGCGTGACGGCGTCACTGCTGCTGGCCGCAAGCATCGGGTGTGCGCCGTTGGAACTGGGTCAGATCAACCTTGTCCACGATCCGATTGCGATCCCAACGCTGCCCCAAGACATGCTGCCCCAAGACATGTGCCCCAAGACATGTCGATGAGTAACACCGATGTCGACGAAGCGGGCGTGACGCCGATCGTGCTGGCCGCCGAATTGGTCGAAATCGACAGCAGCGAGCCACCTCTTCACGACGCTCATCCAGGCGACGTCCCCCCGCTGAACGAGTGGCAATGGAACGCCGTGGCCGAGCAAGATGCCGTAGCCGAGCAAGACGATAGTGATTCCCGATTCAGACTCAGCGATGTGGTGTCGCATGCGGTTACCCATCACCCGTCGGTTCATGCCGCAGCACGCCAGATCGATGTCGCCCGGGCCGCCATCACCACGGCGACTACCAAATCGAATCCAAACCTGGTGATTGATTTCGATACGCCTCTGCACGACAAAAATGATGCGTCGGAATTGACCACGCGAATGACCTTCCCAGTCGGCCGATCTCAAGAACGTCACTGGCGACGACAAGTGGCAATGGCCCAGGTCATCAAGTCGGAGGCAGACTTACAGGCGACGCTGCGTGAAGTGTCGGATGCTGCCACCGCCGCCGCACTGAAGTCGATCTACCTGCAGCAGCGACTTGCCGTGGACATCCTCGCGGAGCAGCTCGCACACGAGCGAAGGCGTGCGTTGGCTGAGGCACTTCCACGGGAAGATCCCGCCAGGAATCTGCTCGACCAGTTGCAGGCACGAATCGAAGCTGACCGAGCGACGCAACAGCGATTCGCCACGCAACGCGACTTGGCCGTCACGCATGCGTTGCTCGCCAACCGAATGGGGTTCCCGGATACTGCCTCGCTATCCATGCTTGGAACGCTCGATCAGGTACCGTTGTCGCTGCCACCGCTCGACGAAGTCCTGGCCAGCACCGAACAAGAATCGGAGACGATCGCCGTCGCGTTGGCCGCATTGAACGAGAGTCGTGCCTTTCACTGCCTGCAACGAAGTATCGTCACGGACAAAGAGTTCGGACCTAGATATCAAGACCGACTAGGACGTGACGATGACACGCTCGGAGTTCGTTTTGAAATGGATCTCAACCTGCATCGGACGCAGCGTGGCCCCATCATGCAAAGCGCCCAAGCAACCCGCCAGCAAGAGGATCGATTGGCCCTGGCTCGACACCAGTGGGTCGGATTGGTCACCGGCATCTATCGAGAACTCGAATCGCTGACCAATGAGGTTGCCCACTACCGCGAAGATGGGTTCATCGATGACCAGCGCAGATATTGGACGACGAAGCAACCGCGAATCTGCTCTCAGCGAGTCAACGGATAGAAATGGAACAGTCAATCGTCCGACGGCAACAGGAGCAGCTTGCGCGGGAATACGCGATCGCCGTCCTCCGTTCACAACTCGACTTGGATCCAGGCGTCGAATAGAGCTTCTCTACAGCGATCGGCCGGACGATTCGGGAAACGAGAACACCAAGTCGACCATCTCTCCTGGCAGAATCGCCAAACCATCTGGAATCGAAATGCGAACCGGAAGTCCCCATTGAACGACATCGGGATGACGTCGCAAGTGTTCGGGTACCGCTTGGTACTGCGCCCCCAAACTCACCACCGTACCAAGCCCGTAGCGGACACCCGCGGAGGTACCGCCGCGCATGCGGATTTCGACCTTGTCCGAGGGACGTAGCACGCCTCGATATCGTTGATCGACATAGGCCACGATCCACAGGCTTTGATCGGACGCGATCGTCACGATCGGGTCGCCGCTGCGCACGTAGGTCCCCGGGGGTTGGTGGACCTTCGCGATCACTCCGGACACCGGCGCATGGACCTCATTGGAGGCGATCCGCTGAGCCAACGCTTGGACCTTGGCATCCTGGACGGCCAGTGCTCGGGCAAGCGGCTCGAGTAACGTTTCCGTATCGACCACAGTTTCTTCGCCACCCGCTTCGGTCTTGGTCGAATTGGCGGACTGCTCGAGAAACTCGTTCCAGGCTTGCGAAGTCTGGTTTCCGCGAGACAGGACGTCAGCGACCTCAGAATCAATTTCCGAGATCTGCTTCTGCACGAGTTTGGCGAGTTGCTCGCTTTGACCGACTTTCAGTTCCGTGAGCTCGATCTGAGCGTCCAATTCGTCGAGTCTCAACGGGGGTGTTATTTTACGCTGCACCAGGTCAGCAACCTGCTCCCGCTGCCGCTGCAAACTTTGGACTTCTTGTTGATCGATGATGCGTTGGGAAGACGACTCCGCTTGCCGGAACTCGAGGTCGCGCCGCCGTTGTCGCAACTGACTGAGTTCGCGTTGCAGATCATCGGCTTGGTCACGGTAATCGATTTGATTCCGTTGACGAGCCAGATCATCTTGATTCACCTCACGTTTCTGCCGCAGGTCCTCCTGATCCCACTTTCGCTGCTCCAGCCGCAGTCGTTCCGATTCGGAACTGATCAGCGACTGCAAACGCTGACGTTCTGCGCTGAGCGTCTGCATTTCGTAGAGTGCTTCCGAAACATCGATGCGGGCGATGAGCGTGACGTCTTTGTCAACGCGATCGTAGGGTGATAGCGGCTCCTCCATGCTCAGCAGCAGGCCCGCCTCGGGCGCCGGGACCCTGACCTGAAGGGCTTCGACCTGACCAACCAGAACGACCTTCGAGATTCTTCCAGACCACAACCAGGCCAGCGCCAGCAAGCAGCCGAGAAACAGAGGAGCCTGCATCCAGTGAACGCCGAGGTACCTTAGCCGCACCTTCCAGGGCATGGGGATCGGTCGCTTCGAATCGGACATCTCCCTATACCTCCGACTCGTCATCGTGAGCAAAGATGGAAACGCGCTGCACACTGTCGATCGTTCGCAGCTCCGCCTCCAATTCACTCCGTCGGCTCGGATCGCGCAACGTCAAGCGATAAGACAAGTCAAAATTGTCTTGGCCTAACTCCTGAATCGACGCCATCTGCGTTGTCAAACAGTGACGTCCGAGAACGGACTCGACCAACTGCGAAACCGTCCCGGATCCGCCCACGCAAAAGAGACTCACGATCGTGTCGTAACGTCGTCGCGAACCGTAATGGGTGATCCACAGATAAACCATGATCGCACCGATCACGACTACGCCGATGATCGCCAACGAGGCACGGCCCGTGCCCGCAGCCATTCCCTCCACAATCGCCCACAACACAAAGATCGTATCGCGAGTGTCTTTCAAGACGTTTCGGAAGCGGACGACGGCGAATACCGCCAGCAACCCAAAGGCAACGGTGATGCTCGATGACATGAGCAGCATCATCATCGCCACCAATACGGGCAGCACCACCATGCTGGCCGTGAACGACTGAGAATAAGAAAGTCCGCGGTGCGTCTGCTGATAGATCCATCCAATCACTTGGCCAGACACGAACGCCAACAAAAGTGCGAACAGCACAGCATGCAGGGACTCCGCCGCGAATGGCTGATCGCCGGACATCAATGATTGGAGCCAAGACATGATTCGCTCACCCCGCTCGTTGTGTTGACGAACCGAGCTTTTGCGTGGCTCGAGAAGTCGCCGAGTGAACTTCGACGCCTAGCGAGTGCAGGCAATTGACATACTTCGGGAACGACACCGGACAGAGGTCAAAGACGCGCACCAGATCCTGCATCCAGCGAGGAAAACGGTCGGTAAACTTCAGCTCAAAAACGACCAATTGATCACACGCTGCCGACACGCCCTCTTGCGGAATCATGATCGGTTCGCCTACGCGGTAGGGATGAGCCCGAAGTTTTCGGTCAAAGGTGGCTCTCCACTGCGTGCCGTCGGGCGACACATAAGCGTCGCGCACATAGCTGACGTACGTCCTGCCGGTACCGCCAATCGCATCCCGCAGGCGACAGAACTCGTTCAGTGCGAGCCATTCTTTGCGAACTTGCTGGGCGGCTCCCGAAGACTCGTCGACCATCGGCAGGTAAGCACCGCGTTCACCCGCCAGGATTGCCGTCGCAGTCGCACGATCCACGGTTGCACGCTGCTTCTTGATGACCTGGCCGTCACGCCGCTTGATCTCTGCGAAGGCCGGGTGCAATGGATTGTCGTCGTAGATACGGATGCGGAGCTTGTATCGGTTGCGTTTGCCCTCCAACGTTTGGCCACACAGCATGGCATCGGGGCTGTCGAGATAGACGCTGCACACTTGATAACCCGATGCGTCATCACCGACACAGTGAACGTCTCGCCGCAGCGTTGCCCCCAAATAGCGTTTGATTTCCCCAGCCAGCTCGGCAGTGACTTCGAACTTCAGTTCGCTTCGAATTGGCTGGACCTGGCTTGGCATCGATGCGAGAGCCTTCCGTTGGATGCAACCGGATGATGAGTGCCTTGCACCGGCGACCCCGTCCGCAGAAGGGACGGGCCACGACGAGACGATGAGGATCGCCCGGTAGAGGGCAGAGACGAGATGAAGGAACGATTATGATTGGGTGAATAGCCGCATTCAAGACTTCCAATCCCGCCGCCCCCCATTGGAAATCGCAACCAGGTTGAGTTTCAGCGGCCCAAAGGCTGACGGACCGGAACCGCCCTCCCTGCCAACAACGCCGTCACGGTCCTCTTGGCCGCCCAGGTTTTGGTGCCGGAGATCAAGGCAAGAAGTGCCGACTCAAGCCTTGCCGGGTGCGTCATCGCCCGGTTCCAAGCCCTTTCTATTCCCTTCCGCGGCCACCTACTTCGCGAGCAATCGGGTGGCCTTTGTTAGCGGAAGGGCGACGAGCCCTCCGGTTGTTCGGTGCGATTTTGTGGTCGAGACCGGCCGGCTCGCGCCTGATCGCCAGAAAGAAAAGAAGTTGGCATCGGGTTGATGACACCCAAGGCAATTCTTGTGACGCCACTTCTTGGCTGTAGAGGACGGACACCCCCCCCAGACCATGGAATCCATGGCCGAAGCATCCTGGAGGCTATTGGAGACTGGTCCGAATGATCAATCGCTATCGATTCGTTTGGGGGGCGATTTGGGTCGCGCCTCCATCCGGCTTCGATGGCATTTGCCCCGGCTTGTCCTTGGCTGGCTGGCCGATGGCCGACCGATCCAAGATTCCCAGTACCAATGTCTGCTTGACGCCGTGAACAGACTCGATTGTGTAGGTCATCGTATTCATAGTGGTGCTCATATCAGAGGCCGATCTGACGTGTAAAGATCACATGAAATCGATCGGCAATGAACGGTTTGTGTGCGAAACCATTTCTTTCGGCTGCGCTGAACCCGTGGTCGATCCGTCCGATTGCAACGGCTGGATCGATCTTGCTCAAGCACATCCGACGGGCCACCAAACCAAGTCCAGGCAAGCGTAGGTGAACTCATTCGCCACTATTCGCTTACACTGGCAAACAAGACGGCTTCCCGTTTCAAGTCGTCGTATTAGGAAATCAATCCCGAATCATTCATCGGTAGGGGATGTAACCGATATGCAACGAATCCGTCACCTCTTGCTGGTCTGCTGCGTGTTTCCATTTGGCAGCGGTTTGTGGAACGTCGCGCCGTGGAACTTCCACCAGCTGAACGCTTGCGTTTCTGCACAGGAATTCGCCGAGCCCGTTGTTCGCGAGATCGAAGGGTGGAACGTGGCGATCGATCCAGCGATGCTTTCCCAGGCCAACCGGGACCAGGGCGAGGAAGCGCTGAAAGCACTTGCCAATCATTTGCAACGCGTGCGTTACATCGTTCCCGCGGATCGACTTGCAGCAGCTGCAGCGGATGCCGATTCGGATCGATTGGATGCACGACCTAACGAACATGCAATATCACCCCGGCCGCGATTGGCTGATCAAGCACGGCTACGATCCTCGCCTCGAAAAACATGTGCACATTCCTCGAGCTCAACAGCTGCTTGACCCTGCACAATGGGCCAAACATCCGTACGCGGTGCTGCATGAGCTTGCGCATGCCTACCATGACCAGATTCTCGGCTTTGACCGGCCAGACGTTGTCGCGGCGTTCGACCAGGCGAAGTCGGCCGGAATCTACCAAGGGGTGCTACTGTACACCGGCAAGCATGAAGATCACTACGCTCTAAGCAATCCCAAGGAATACTTTGCCGAGTCGACCGAAGCCTACTTTGGCGTCAATGACTTTTATCCGTTCGTGCGAGCCGAACTGCGGGAGCACGACCCGCGGATGTTTCAGCTGATGGAAGAGATCTGGGGGAGGATTCGATGAGGCAAGCGAAAGCGGGAAGGAGGCGACGAACAGCCGCCAGCTTTCCTTGACTCCAGGTTCCGGACCGACGTTCCCACTTGATGACCCCGATGCGAATCGACTTCCTGATTACCGAGTTATTCGTTGGGGGTGCTGAAAAGTGTCTGACGGAACTTGCCGTGGCCATGGCCGCGGGCGGTGATCAGGTCCGCGTCTTCTCGATCGGCTCGCTCCCTGACGGCGAGCGTGGGAGGCTGGTGGAGCGACTTCGCGAGGCAGAGATTCCCGTCGAGTCGCTGGAGGCCGAATCGGTTTGGGCCTACCGATCCGCTTTTCGAAGTCTGCGCGAACACTTTTGGGCCGATCCGCCGGAAGTGGTGCAGACCTTTCTTCACCATGCCAACGTGCTCGGCATGCACGCGGCGACGGCGGCGGGAATCCCGGTTCGGGTGGCCGGGGTACGGGTCGCGCAGCCGCGCCCAATCCGGACTCAAATCGAGCGGATTGCGCTTCGGCGAGCCGACAGCGTGGTGTGCGTGAGCCGTGCGGTGGAGCGTTTCGCAACCTCGCGACTGGGCTGCCGCCAGGGCTCCACGATCGTGATTCCCAACGGCATCGACGTGGCACGATTCGCTTCGGCTGTGCCGATGCCGTGGTCGCAACTCGGCTGGCCGAGCGACTCCCAGGTCTGTCTGTTCCTAGGCCGGCTGGACCATCAGAAAGGCATTGAGCTTGTTGCAGCAGCAAATTGACCGCATCGCCCCGGGCGATTCGAATCGAAAACTGCTGTTAGTGGGTGATGGCCCGCTACGAAGCCAACTCCAAGCATGGTGCGACCAGGTTGGGCCGCAGCGGGTTCGACTGCTCGACTGGCAAGCCGATGTGGCTCCAATCCTCCAGGCCTGTCGCTTGTTGGTCCTGCCAAGCCGATACGAAGGCATGCCGAACGTCGTGCTCGAGGCGATGGCCGCCGCCAGGCCGGTTGTCTGCAGTCTCGTGGAAGGCAGCGAGGAACTCGTCTCACACGCTTCACAGTGGCAGGGCTTTGCCCCGGGCGACAGCCCGCACATGGCAAGTCTGATCGAACACCTGGAGTCCGATCAGACGCTTTGCAACGAAATTGGCATGCTCAATCACGAACGAGTGCAGAAGCACTTCTCACTCACCACCATGACCGAAGCCTATCGCGCTCACTATCGCACGCTCTTGACTCGCCGACTGGACGTGTCTTGACGTTGGGAAAGCGGTCGTGGGGGAATCGGGCGGAGCACGACTTCCGCATGGCTACTCGGTCGGATGCTGCGTTGTGTTTGCAGCGATGCTTCGTCATCCGTAAAGGGATCGGGAAGCGACCGGAACAGTTCGGAGTCGACCGCTTGCTCCTGCGCGTGGATTGGCGGAGCGACCGTTTTGGAACCGGCCGGTGGAAAGTGGACATCCGGAAGCATTTCAGGGTGGGGAACCGGATGGGCGTGGGGATGAACTTGCGGCGGATGAACGTACTCATTCGGGTAGATGTGCGGTGAGGGCATCATCAGGTCGTCCATCATGGCGGCGTCACAGGCGTCGTCGCACATCGGGTCACCGTGCCCGCCCAGTTTCCAGTCGCACCATTTCAGATCGCAAATCTTTTTGAATTGGTCCTGAAACTTGCGGAAGCCGTTCGAAAACGCGTTGCCGTGGTGGGAGTGGGAACAGCCGCAGTCGCAGCCCGCCAGCTCGCCGGGAAGGGCATCACAAGGGGTCTCACAACCGCACTCCGCAGCGGTCGCATTCCCTGCGGCAAACAGACTCATCGCGCCTCCGGCAATCCAGGCCAGCAGACGAAGTTTTGTAGCAGGACGCATCAACATGGAAAGACTCAAAATCGTGGCGTTGATTCACAAAAACCATTCGGATGCAGACGATATCGTCTCGGAACAATCGGAATGACCATGAGAACCGGGAGCACCCGTATAGCCTTCCCAACTTGACACCATCCGATTCGGCCCCGGCAGACAGCCATTTGCTCGATCGCTAAACTGGGCGGACCGTGTTGCCCCGGTCTTTCGTGCCAAATCGCATAGAGAATCCTGCCGTGAGTTTCGATCCGTTTGCCGTCCGCTCCCAATTCAACACAGGCCACGGTACCGCAACGATGTACCGGCTCAGCAAGCTGGAGGAGGCGGGTCTGGGCGAGATCAGTAAGTTGCCATTTTCGATTCGGGTGCTCCTGGAAGCTGTCTTGCGAAACTGTGACGGTTTCTCGGTAACCGAGGACGATGTCCGAAATCTGGCCAGCTGGAACGCGACCGATCCGGCCAAACAAGAGATCCCCTTCAAGCCCTATCGGGTCGTCCTGCAGGACTTCACGGGCGTCCCGGCCGTTGTCGATTTGGCGGCGATGCGATCGGCCATGCAACGTATCGGCGGGGATCCCAAGAAGATCAATCCCTTGATCCCGGTCGATCTGGTGATTGACCATTCGGTTCAAGTCGACTTCTTTGGCTCGGACCTGGCTCTGGGGAAGAACGTCGAGATCGAATTCCAACGCAACAACGAGCGTTACGAATTCCTGCGTTGGGGTCAGCAGGCGTTTGACAATTTCAAGGTCGTTCCGCCGAATGTGGGCATCGTTCATCAAGTCAATCTCGAGTACCTGGCGCGCGTCGTCGCGATTCAAGAGACGGCCGATGGTCCCGTCGCGATGCCGGACACCCTGGTCGGGACCGATAGCCACACGACCATGATCAACGGATTGGGCGTGCTCGGCTGGGGCGTCGGCGGGATCGAAGCGGAAGCCAACATGTTGGGTCAGCCGCTTTACATGCTGATGCCGGAAGTCATCGGCTTTGAGTTAACCGGATCGCTTCCGGCTGGGGCCACGGCAACCGACATGGTTTTGCGCGTGGTCGAGATTCTTCGGCAAGAAGGGGTCGTTGGTAAGTTCGTCGAGTTCTTCGGCAGCGGGATGAACCGCATGAGCGTGGCCGACCGCGCCACGATCGCCAACATGGCCCCGGAGTACGGAGCGACGATGGGCTTTTTCCCCGTCGATGATTTAACGCTTCAGTACCTACGTCAAACGGGCCGCAGCTCCGAACAGATCGAGCTTGTCGAGCGTTACTGCAAGGAACAGGGGCTGTTCCGCACCGACGACGGCCCCGAGTTGAACTACACCAAGCGGACCTCGCTCGACCTGAGCACGGTGGAACCGAGCCTCGCCGGCCCGAAGCGTCCGCAGGACCGAGTGGCCCTGAAGGACATGAAGCGATCGTTTCATGAATCGCTCACCGCCCCTGTCGGCAAGACTGGTTTCGGGCTGCCCACCGATGCCCTCGATCGTGTTGCCGCCGTGAAGAATAACGGCCATTCCACAGAGATCGGTCACGGCGCAGTGGTGATCGCTGCGATCACTTCCTGCACCAACACCAGTAACCCATCGGTGATGATCGGTGCGGGACTGTTGGCCAAGAAGGCGGTGGCACGCGGCTTGACGGTTGCTCCCCATGTCAAGACCAGCCTGGCTCCGGGATCACGCGTGGTCACCGATTACTTGGACAAGGCCGGTTTGTCGGGCGACCTGAACAAGCTTGGCTTCCAAACGGTCGGCTACGGATGCACCACTTGCATTGGCAACAGCGGCCCGCTTCCCGAACCAGTCGCCGCCGCCATCAAGTCGGGTGATTTGGTCGCGGCCGCGGTGCTCAGTGGGAATCGAAACTTCGAGGGCCGTGTCAATCCATTGACCAAAGCCAACTACCTGGCGAGCCCACCCCTGGTGGTGGCCTATGCGCTTGCCGGAACCACCGATATCGATCTGGTGACCGAGCCCCTCGGGCATGATCCAGATGGCAAGCCTGTCTACCTGAAAGAAATCTGGCCCTCCGGCGAGGAGATACGCGAGACGATTGCCAGGTCGATCCAACCGGAGATGTTCACCAAGGAGTACGAATCGGCGGTCAAAGGCAACGAACTCTGGAATGCGATTGAGACGGCTGGCGGGGCGATCTATCCCTGGAGCGACTCGAGCACCTACATCCAGCATCCCCCGTTCTTGGATGCGGTTCAGGGAGATTCGATTCCCGACATTCAACCGATTCACAGCGCGCGCGTGTTGGCACTGCTCGGCGATTCGGTGACGACCGACCACATTTCACCGGCCGGTTCAATCGCGAGCGATGGCCCGGCGGGCAAGTATTTGCAGCAGCAGGGCGTTGCGATCCGCGACTTCAACAGCTTCGGTTCTCGACGCGGGAACGACCGCGTGATGGTGCGTGGCACCTTCGCGAACATTCGGATTCGCAACCAGCTGGCTCCGGGAACCGAGGGCGGCGTGACTCGGCATCTTCCCGATGGTGAAGTGATGAGCATTTACGATGCCTCGATGAAGTACCAGAAGGATGGCGTGCCCCTGGTCGTCTTGGCTGGCACGGAGTACGGCACGGGCAGCAGCCGCGACTGGGCCGCCAAGGGGACGATGCTGCTCGGCGTCAAAGCGGTGATCACCGCGAGCTATGAGCGGATCCACCGCAGCAATCTGGTCGGCATGGGCGTGCTCCCGCTTGAATTTGCCGATGGGGCGACCTGGCAATCGCTCGGCCTCACGGGTGAAGAGACGATTGATATTCCTGAGCTGTCCAACGACCTGCAACCGCGGTCAACGATCACCGTCCACGCGACCGATGCCGCCGGGAACCGCAAGAGCTTTCCCTGCGTCGTGCGCATCGATACGCCGGTGGAAATGCAGTACTACCGTAACGGCGGTATCTTGCCGACCGTGCTCCGCAACCTCTCAAAGTGAGTCACAGCGACTCGTTGCTTGAACTTCCAAGATTTCACGAAAGGATCATCATGCCGACCGCAGCAGCCCGCCATATCCTGGTTTCGACCGAAGAAGAATGCCTCGACCTGATCAAGCGAATTGACGAGGGCGAAGATTTTGCCGCCTTGGCCGCCGCCCACTCAGCATGCCCCTCCGGCCAGCGCGGTGGAGCGTTGGGGAAATTTGGCCCTGGACAAATGGTGCCTGAGTTTGACTCGGCAGTGTTCAACGGCGAAGTCGGTGTCGTTCAAGGCCCGGTCAAAACCGATTTCGGTTACCATCTGCTCGAAGTCACCGAGCGAACCGAGTAGCCCTGCCTGAGGGACGTTCACCGACCGGCTTGCTTCAGCTGAATGCTTGACGCAAAAGTTCGAGGCTCTTGGGGATCGCCGTTTGATGGTCCTCTTTCCCCTCGAACTCCAGCGAAATGTAGCCACGATAATTGGCTTGGCGGAGGATCTCGGCGACTCGGTCGTAATCGATGTCCAGTGTGTACCAGGTTCCGCCGCCATAGTACGTCTTGGCCTGAACAAACACCGCCTCCGGAGCCAGCTGCTCGTATTGAGCGTACTGGTTCTCGAGAAAGTTACCGGTATCAAGCGTCGCACGGAGCCACGGGGAATTGATCTCGCGGATCACGCGAAGCACACCGTCGGCCGTCCGCCCCAGCCCCCAGTGGTTTTCCAACCCGAGCACCACGCCACAGCGCTCGGCGGCGGGCAAACATTTTTCTAGACTCTCGTTGACCCAGCCAAAGCCGTCTTCGTCGCTGTAACCTTCCAGCCGCGGCTCGATCCCTTTGTTGGCCATCAGCTCATCGAAGGTTTTGGTGGTTCCCCAGCGTCCGGTGTTAACGCGAATGGTGGGAATTCCCAGCGCGTAGGCAAGCTCGATGCACTTGATCGTGTGCTCCACGTTTTGCTTTCGAACTTCGGGATCCGGCGAGACAAAGGTCTGGTGCGTGGAGAAGCCGCACAGGTCCAGCCCCCGTCGAAAGGCCCGCTGTTTGATCCGCTGCAACGCGCCGTTGGATTCATCCTGCATCTGAATGTGCAAGATTTCCACCGCGTCGAACCCTGCATCGGCTGCAAGATCGATGCACTCTTCGATGCTCAACTTGCTATCGTCGCGAAACCGCCAGTAGGAATAAGTCGAAACGCCGATCCGATTGGGTAGCGACTTCTTGGTCGATTCCTGAGCGACCAGCGGAAGCGGAGTGGTCGATGCGACCGCCGCCGTCGCCAGCCCCGAAGCAAGTAACGTTCGACGTGAGATCGATGTAGGCATGTGGGTAGACTCCGCGTTGTGCAAGGGTTCGTGAGCATGAATTACTGACCCAAATACAAGCACGACGAGCCAGCGAGTGTGCCAGCGAGTGTGCCAGCGAGGGCGCACGGGACACACTCGCTGGCGCGTCGTGCTTGTATTTTATAGACCAAATCCGCGACGGCGTTGGGCGCAGGGCTTACGGGCGTGGTGCCGCGTCGGCCATGACCGCCAAATCGTCTTTGCCGACACGCGTGCAAAACTCACCGAGCGATTCGCCGTCCTGACGATTGGCTTTGAAGGCTGCGAAGACTCCGACCATCTCGTTGACCACCACGTCGTCGGGCACAAGGTCTTTGTAGATGTAGGCCAGTCGATTTCCGAGCCAGCCGCCGCCGACGTAAAGCGTGTATCGGTCCTTGGCTTTGCCAACCAGCGCCATGTCGGCGTTGTAGGGACGAGCGCAGCCGTTGGGACACCCCGTCATGCGAATCGTAAACCGCTCGCTGGCCAAGCCGAGCTTGGCGAGAGGTTGCTCCAGCGCGTCAATGATCCCCGGCAAGCGTCGCTCGCTCTCGGTGATCGCCAGACCACAGGTTGGCAGGGCGACGCACGACATCGACCAACGCCGTACCGTGCTGGTCTCCTCCGTGGTCGGAACGTGGTGCTGCTTGATCAGATCCAATCAGCTTGTCTTTGTCACCTGCTTCGATGTCGGTGAAGATCACGCTCTGATGACCGGTCATTCGGATTTCCGTCTTGAACGCATGGCAAACCGCTCGCAACGCTCCCTTCAGCTGGATCTTGTCGTTGTCGTACAGACGACCATTCTCGATGTTCAAACCGTAGGACCACTTTCCGTCCCCCTGTTCCTGCCAGCCCATGTGATCGTCAACTCCGCTGACGTCATCTTCGGTGCAATCTTGTAACGGTTCACCAAAGTACTCTTCGACCTCGGCGCGGAACTTGTCGATTCCCCACTTGTCGACCAGGTACTTCATGCGAGCGATCTTGCGGTCTTCACGATTGCCGTTGTCACGCTGCACCTTCAGAATCGCCTGGCAGACACCGACGACCTGATCCGGCGAGGCGAACGCCATCCGTTTTCCCAGGGCAGGGTAGGTGACCTTCTTCGCCGGCGTCGTCCCCATGCCCCCGCCAACGAGCACGTTGTAGCCGATGATCGTGTCGTCACGCACCACGGCCAGCAGCCCGATGTCCTGCGTGTAGATGTCGATGCAGTTGTCCTCGGGAAGGGCGATGCCCATCTTGAATTTTCGGGGCAGATAGGTCGGACCATAAAGTGGCTCGACCACTTCGCCACCCCCTTCCAAAGTCTTCTCGCCTGTTTCTGGATCGGAAACCCAGATCTCGTGATAGGCGGGCGTCTTCGGCGCCATCGCTTCGGTCAACTCATCCGTCAGCCGCTCCAACTCCGCATGCACACTGCCTGTCCGCTTGGCAGGACAGCACATGATGTTGCGGTTGACGTCACCGCAGGCCGCCAAGGTGGAAAGAGCGATGTCGTTGATCCGCTTGATCGTCGGTCGCAGCTGATCCTTGACAACGCCGTGCAACTGAATGGTCTGACGTGTGGTGATCTTCATCGTCGAGTTGCCGAGCTCTTCGCAAACGTCGAGCATCGACAGGAACTGACTGGACGTGATCCTGCCCCCAGGGATCCGCAGACGAATCATCATCGAATAGGCTTTGTCCAGACCCGCCTTTTTGCGCTCCGTCCTCGCGTCACGATCATCTTGCTGGTAGGTGCCGTGGAATTTCAGCAGCTGGATGTTGCTGTCGTTGAAGTGATCGGTCGATTCCGCAATCTCCTCGGAAATCGTTCCTTTCAGGTAATGACTTTCTTCTTTGATCGCCTCAACGGCACTCAATTTTGGCGTATCGGTAGACATCGAGACACAAATCCTGTGTGATTTTCGTTTTCACAAAATGTTATTTGATCGGAGGCCAGCCGTTACGGGGACCCGACGCAAGTCGAGCGACCATCAACGGGGACTCCGCAAACACGGTGTTTTAGGCAACTATAGCGGTCTGACGCGAATGTCACTATGGCGATCAATCAGGCACGAGGAAAGTGAATTCATGACAGCTCAACGATTGGACGGAAAACGGATCGCCGGAGAAATCCGCCAGCAGGTCGCCGCCGAGGTCCAACAATTTGTCGCTGGCGGCGGCCCCAAGCCTTGCCTGGCTGCGGTCCTCGTCGGCGAAGACCCCGCCAGCCAGGTCTATGTTCGCAACAAAGGCCGAGCCTGCGAGGGCGCCGGAATCGAAGGCCGAACGCTGCGTTTGCCTGCGGCGACCACCCAGGGGGAGTTGCTGGACACCGTCGGCCAGCTCAACGACGACCCCGGCGTCCACGGGATCCTGGTCCAGCTGCCGCTCCCGTCCGACGGCAATGGCGGCCTCGGTTTCGACGAACGGGCGGTCCTCGACGCCGTTGCACCGCTGAAAGATGTCGACGCCTTCTCGCCCGTCAACGTGGGACTGCTGATGCAGGGACGCCCCCGCTTCCTCCCCTGCACGCCTCACGGAATCGTCCAACTGCTGCACCGCTGCAATCTCCCGGTCGCTGGCAAACATGTGGTGGTGGTCGGCCGCAGCGATATCGTGGGCAAGCCGATGGCAATGATGCTTGCCCAACGCGACGGCAGCTGTGGCCCGCAGATCGCCAACGCCACCGTCACGCTCGCCCACAGTCGCACCAAGGACCTCGGCGATATCTGCCGCCTGGCCGACTGCCTGATCGCAGCCGTGGGCGTCCCGGAAATGATTCGGGGTGAGATGATTCGCCCCGGCGCAGTGGTCATCGACGTCGGCATCAACCGCGTTGGCGACAAACTGGTGGGCGACGTGCACTTCGACGAAGCGGTCGAGGTCGCCTCCGCGATCACGCCGGTTCCCGGAGGCGTCGGTCCGCTGACAATCGCGATGTTGCTGCACAACACCCTGCTTGCCGCGCGACTGCAATCGTAGCCGACCGATCGTAGCCGACCGACCGTAGCCGACCGACCGTAGCCGACCGACCGTAGCCGATCCGAGACTGCGGATCAGCCGATGTCGTCTCGAGTCTCGGATAGCCAAGCTCAGTCTCGGAGAGACTGAGCTACGGTAACGGAGCTACGGTAACGGAGTGACGCGAGTCTGCTTAGCTGCTGTAGCCGCGTGGATGGGACTGATGCCATTTCCAGGCTGTTTCCACGATCGACTTCGCGTCGGTGTACTGCGGCGACCAACCGAGTAACTCTCGAGCGAGTGTGGCATCCGCAATCAACTCCGAGGGGTCTCCGGCACGCCTCGGCCCGGCAACCTCGGGAATCGGATGCCCGGTCACTTCCCGGCAGGCTTCAATGATCTCACGCACACTCGTGCCCCGTCCCGTCCCCAGGTTCAGGCACAAGCCTTTGCCTGGTTGCAATCGCTCCAGCGCCCTCAAGTGGGCGTCACCGAGATCATTGATGTGGACGTAATCACGAACGCAGGTCCCATCGGGCGTCTCGTAGTCCTCACCGAAGACCGTGATCTTGTCACGCTGGCCGAGGGCAACCTGCAGCACGATCGGAATCAGATGCGTCTCGGGATCATGGTCTTCACCAATCGTTCCATCCGGGTGCGCACCGGCGGCGTTGAAGTAGCGGAGCGCAGCGTAGGCTAACCCGTAAGCTGCCGCATAATCGGCCAAGGCATGCTCAATGACCAACTTCGTGAAGCCGTAAGGATTGATTGGCTGCTGTAGCGTTGTCTCGCGAATGGGTACCACCTCCGGCTCACCATAGGTCGCCGTGGTGCTGCTGAAGACGATTTGCATCACTCCCGCCTCTCGCATCGCCTCGAGCAAGGCGAGCGCCGCGATCACGTTGTTCTGGTAGTAGAGGGCCGGATCGTTGACCGACTCATTGACGAGAGCAAAGGCGGCGAAATGCATGACCGCGTCGATTTTCTTATCGCGCAGCGTGTCGACCAGTTTTTGCCGATCGGTCAGTTCGCCCTCGATCAGCAATCCCTCTGGAACGGCTTGGCGATGCCCGCGTGAGAGGTTGTCGTAGACCCAAACGGTATGCCCCGCATCTCGCAGCAGCCTGACGGCGTGCGAACCGATGTAGCCGGCTCCTCCCACAACCAAAACATTCATAGCGATCATCGTTCCTTCAGCAACAGGAATAAGCGTCAAAAACTCGCGCCGAATCGAGGCGATTGTCTTTCCTGCCGACCAAGATAGTGGGCAGGTCCAAGCACGGCCAGCCGAATCGAGACGACCTTGCCAGCGGAACCGGTGACGTTTGCGGAACGGCCGGGTTCAGGGAACGGCCGGCGTCAGGCTGCGTTGTCTTTCTTTCCTTACCAGGTTGCTTGTGGCCAAACGCATCACCAAGCTTCAGCAACTGCAGACCGCCGGCCCGCCTGCCAAAACCGGCCGGGCGACGGTGACCCTTTGCGAGGACTTCCTGAGCTACCTGCGCGGCGAGTGCCATCTCGCAGCCAACACGATCGATGCCTATGGTCGCGACATGCGGCGACTGATTGCCTGGTTGGGAGATCGACGACTCTCCAGCGTGACCATCAATCAGCTCTCCGATTACGTGGGCACGCTTCACGAGGAAGGACTGGCCCCAGCGTCGATCGCGAGAAACGTCGTCGCGACCAGGACCTTCTTTAAGTTCCTGCAGCTGGAAGGGATCGTGAAGGACAATCCCGCGGAGTTGATCGCGACACAGAAGATGTGGCAGCGTATCCCCGGCGTCCTCTCAACACGTCAGGTCGACGCGTTTCTGTCGGCACCGCGCAAGACCGACAGCTTCTGGCAACGGGACGTCGCGATGTTAGAAGTCCTCTATGCAACGGGCTGTCGTGCGTCGGAAGTTTGCACGCTACGTGTCCGAGATCTCGCCTTGCAAGAACGCCACGTGCGCTGCGAAGGGAAGGGGGGCAAGCAGCGCATGGTCCCGATCGGACAACGCGCCATCGCGGCAATCGAGCGTTATTGTGACCAACTCCGGGGAAAGCTTGCTGCCAAGAGCCCGCATCCTCCAGAAGAATTGTTCCTGTCACGGACCGGACGCCCCATGGATCGCATTCAACTCTGGAGACTGGTGAAGCTGTACGCGCGGCGAGCGGGCATCGACTCCAACATCAGCCCTCACAGCTTGCGTCATAGTTTCGCGACACACCTGTTGGCGGGAGGAGCCGACCTGCGTCTGGTGCAAGAGATGCTCGGCCACGCGAGTATCCAAACCACACAAATCTATACACACGTCGAACGGTCAAGGCTCAAGAAGGTTCACCAACAATTTCACCCGCGTGCTTGAAATTTGGCAGCATGATGAGGGGCAGCATGATGAGCCAGCCATATCCAGGCTACGCTCATTCGCGCATCATCATGCTGCCAACCATCATGCTGCCAACCATCACAGCTCCACCGACAACCAGGTCGAGCGTTCGGCATCGCCGCTTTCCAGCTTTGGCAACGTTACTTTTCCGGGCATGTCTTGGCCGATCTTGACGGTGTGCGTTCCCTCACGATAGACCGGCGGACGAAAGGAGCTACCTTGCGTGCGAACGGTGTACATCACCTCACCGGTCGCGTCATGAATCACTTGCACGACGGGCGACTGTCCCTTCTCAAAGCGTAACTCCGGCAGGTAACCGACGAGTTTGCGGCCATCGTTCTCTTGCATCTTGAACGTGATCGGCCATCCAGCAAACTGCGCGGCATCACCATCATCCACGCTCGCGAACCGTGGCCAACATTCAAACGTGATGGTGCGATCTTGTTTGTGGAAACGGACGATACCGTGTCCATCGGCTCGCTTGGTCTCATCATTGCGATCCTCGGGGTTGGCGTAGGCCAACATGCGAATCATGTTGCCAAGCCCATCCTCGTATTCCCCGGTCCAAGGGAGTGGGCTGCCAGGCACCGGATTGTCGCCGGGCTGCTCATTCTCGGGGTGCCACCAGCGACCGTAAATCGTGTTGACGATGGCAGGAACGGTGAATCCATACGGTCCATCGGACGGCGCCTCAATGCCATGCTTGACGACCACAGCAAGGTGCTGATCACCACAGATGTGGGGTGCCCAGGCCCGGCGAATCGCTTCCAACGCTCGATTGCGGCCTGACTGTGGCCAACCGTTACAGTCCAGATCGGCGAGCAATCGATTGTCCGGGCTGCCGTGGAGATGAACGGCTCCACAGAACGCCGTTTGGCTAAGCACCGCCTTCATTTGCGCATCGGCCCAGTTCTCACTCCACGCATCCAAGAAATGAAGCTGACGATCGCCGAGCAACTTCAAGCCGGGTAGGTCCACCGAAGCGCGATCGTAGGAGGGATCATTGATGTGATCGGGCCGAGGTCCCATCTTGGGGATCTTGCCATCGGGCCCACTCTTGAATTTGCGGTCCTCGAGAATGGCAAAGTCGATTCCGCCAACACGAAGGTTGGTGTAATAGACGCTGATGCCCCGCTCGATGGGCGTGGCATCGTAGGGATCGGGAAGATGCCATGTCTGACATCGCTGTACCATGTTGACGTACTCGGCGGGATAAAAGTAACCGCCTTCCGGTCCAGCGGTGGTCGTGGCCTGTTTCCCGTTCTCGCCCCAGATGTTTGCTTGCCCGACATCATGATCATCGGGAATCGTGATCACGGGACGATCCTTCAACACGTCACGAAACTGCTCACCAAACTCCAGCCAGCCAAATGTATGCTGTGTGTGGTGGTAGGACTGGTCGCCAGCGAAGAACAGCAAGTCAGGATCTTGCTTCTTGAGATTTTCGATCATTTTCGGTCGAGGACCGGGCGTGCGACTGCTGTTGCACGAGAGGGCCGCGATCACGATCGACTCTTTGTCGACTGGATCCTTGCGAATCAGTCCCTCCAACGATGCCTGGTCACCAAGTCGAAGCCGATAACGCACGTCTTGGTGTTGTCCCAAGATTCGATTCGGAAATGAGACGACCAACCGGGATAGATGACCGGTTCGGCCGCGACCTGCGTCCACTCGCTTTCGCCCGGCCGCATCAAATCGAGTGCTACCTCGCGAGGCTCATCGGGCAGCAACGGATAAAGCTGGCAGGTCAGCTTCAGCACGCCTCGATCATGCGTGTACAGGGCGAAGGCGACCACATCCGCTCGCGGCACTTGCAGCCTCGGCTTGTCGGCTCCCTTGGGTGTGCGAGTCCACCACTTGCCCACCGCGTCGGAGTCCAGGTTTGGAAAACCCGAACCGAAGGGCTGTGCAGCTTCGTCTGCCTCTGCCGAGATCGAGCCGAAGAACAAGACGACAGTCAAGCATCCAGAAACGCATGAGGGGCTCCGCTTGAGATCAACGAAAGCCTCATGATACCAGCTCGACGCCCATGCCGAAGCGGCGGAAAACTTAGTCTGCCGGCCAGTCAGGGTCGGCTATCTGGCGCGCCATGACCGCTAGCCTCGTTTGCGTGTCGAGCAGTCGCTGCCATGCGGGCAACTTCAAAATCACTTCCTGACTGTTGTCGTCAGTCCGCGCGGTCTCAATCAACCGATGCAGACGCGATTGCAGATAATCAAGAATCTCGCAAACCTGCGCTTTTTGACCGGGCGATAGATCATCCGGAATCGAAGGCACTTCCTGAATTTGAATCACTTCGACCGGATAGGGTGACTTGGGCTCATGATTGAGATCGACGGCGATCGAACTCTCCGAGGAAGCCATCTCACGACTGAGCGTTGGATTCTCCGCCCCCATCGCAGCCAGCCGTGCCGCGATCTGTGACTCCGATCCAACCAACATCAAGCTGCGGCCGACAGAAATCAAATCGCCGTGTCTCAAGATCTTGAGTTGACACTCGACGCCATTGACTTTCGTTCCGTTGGTGCTGTCGAGATCGGTCAACACCAATCGGTCATTGTCTTTCTGTACCTTGAAATGACATCGACTCACTCGTTCGTCGTTGAGCTGGATGTCATTGCCTTCTTCACGGCCCACAGTCAGCGGTGGCTCGAGGTTCTCGTAAACCTTGCCGCGATCGGCGCCATGAAGAATCTTGAGGGTCACGCCCGTCATAGGGCACTCCAGAGGAGGTGAGATCAGGATGAGCGTCTCGAGTCGCTAGGGTAATATAGCGGGAATCCGATCGCCAGTCACTTTAGACCCGACAGTTCGATTAGACCTGCGCGATCACACACTTGAGGTAGTCGCTTTCCGGACAGGAGATCGCAACGGGATGGTCCGGTGCCGGCCCTCTCTGCTCCAGCACGATGATGTTCCGTCTTCGTCGCTTGCCCACCTCGACCAACATGTTCAAAAAATCGGCCCGCGACACTCGGCCCGAACAACTACACGTGACCAGGAGACCACCCGGCGGGAGTAGATCAACGGCGAGCGAATTGAGGCGGCCATAGGCGCGCAGGGCTCGATCGATCTGATGACGCGAACCGGCAAATCGCGGCGGATCAAGCACCACAGCGTCGAAGCGTTCCCCTTGCTCGGCAAGTTGCTTGAGGGTGTCAAAGCAATCACCCTCACGAAATTCAATCGAGGTGATTCCGTTACGAGCCGCCGCACTGCGTCCCTCATCGAGCGCAGGCCGGCTCGAGTCGAGCGCCACAACCGACTGGGCACCCGCTTTCGCCGCGACCAGTCCGAATCCGCCGGTATAGCAACAGACGTCCAGCATCCGTCGCCCTGCCATGTACTGGGCAGCGGTGAGATGGTTCAGACGCTGATCGAGATACGAGCCAGTCTTCTGGCCGCTTCGCAGATCGACGGCCAATTCCAACCCGTTTTGACGGTACATCACCGGTTCGGTCAACTCGATGCCTTGATGCCATGCCTCGATGGCCTCGATCCCCTCGTGCTTGGCCGTCTTCTCATCGAGCCGGACCATGATCGAGCGGGCCCCGGTTGCGGCTTGCAGGTGCTCGAGGATTGCCTCCTTCCACCGCAGCAGACCGCCGGAGGTGAATTGAACGCCCAGGCAATCGGCGTAGCGGTCGACGATCAATCCGCTGATCAAATCGGATTCGCTGAAGATCAGACGTTCGGCTCCTGCGGGCTCGATCGGACCGGTCAGACGTCGCCGGCGGATCGCCCCGTCGATCCGGTCGCGCCAAAGTTGCTCATTGATTTGCAGCTCCAGATCAAACGAATAGAGCCGGACGCGGAGCCGGCTGGCGGGATTGATCAGGCCGCGACCGATCCAGTTGCCGTCGTGATCGAGCAGATCAATGACCTGTCCGCAGGCCAAATCGGCGCCCTCCTCCGCCATGGCATGGGCATGCACCCAGGGATGGCGAGCCAGGAAGGGAAATTGCCGCGATGGCCGGAGACGCAGGGGGATGGGTTGGTCAGAGAGGGTTGGCAATTCAGATTTCTTTCAAGTTTGACAAAGGTCGCTGGAAATTTTCGCCAGCATCCCGCACGAATCGCCAGCTTGCCCAATCGTCAGAAGGGACGCAAGTCGTCACAATAGGCCCCTTTGAGGTACAGTCGATCGGTTTCCGGGACGATATATTGATCGTTGGAAGGGAGGGCCGATTGAGGCTGGCCGGCCCGTTTCGCCGGAATTGAACTGTGATTTGAAAGGTCGAGAAACATGACTCATGTTGTTACCGAGCCGTGCTCGGGATGCAAATACACCGATTGCGTCGTCGTTTGCCCAGTGGAGTGCTTCTACGAAGGCGATCAGATGCTCTACATCCACCCCGAAGAGTGTATTGATTGCGAAGCATGCGTTCCCGAATGCCCCGTTGAAGCGATCTTCCACGAGGACAACGTCCCAGACGAGTGGAAGAGCTATATCGAGCTCAATGCCACCAAGGCGGAATCGGGCGATTGCGAAGTGATCACCGAAAAGAAAGAACCGTTGGCGGACCAGTAAACCCGCCGCGCTCCGCTGGCGAGACTTTCGGTAGCGAGGCACGCTGGCGAGGCACGTTGGCGAGGTGCCATCGCACCAAGCACAAGCGTGACGCCTAACAACTATCAAAGCCCGGCATGCTTCACAACATGTCGGGCTTTGTCATTTAACCTGCTGCCGGCAGAAAGGTCTTCCAACACTCGTAACGCGGGTCCTCCATCGACTGGACCAGCAGAGGGTTGACGCGAGGCTTGGCCGGGCGCGTCAACAGCGTCATGCGGGCCTCCTTCGGTGTCCGTCCGCCCTTGCGGCTGTTGCAGCGCAAGCAACAACAGACGATGTTCTCCCAAGTCGTCGGTCCTCCGTGGGAACGGGGGACGACGTGGTCAAGACTCAGCTTGTGCGCCGGCTCGCTGCGACCGCAGTACTGACAGGTGTGATCATCCCGCGCGAAGAGATTCTTGCGATTGAATCGGACCGTTTGAATCGGCATCTTGTCGAAGCGGATCAAACGGACGATACGCGGCACGCGCAACTCAAAGTTGACCGCTTGGATGTAGTCTTCGCCCGGCTGCTTCTCGAGCGACGTCAGCAGGCTGAGCTCGCGCCAACTCTCGAAGTCGTAACTGAGATACTGACCGTTCTCGGTATCAATCACTTCGGCACAATCACGGTACAAAAGTGTGAACGTACGGCGGACGTTGATCACTCGGATCGCCATGAAGAAGCGATTGAGAACGAGAACATTCGTGTCGAGCACGCTCTGTGACATGATGATTTGAATCCCTCAAACGTCTTGCCGGGCGAATCAGCCCATGGCCCATGAATTTGGAGGAAGACAGCAGGTGTCAGGAGGAGGTTTGTCTTATTCTACTAACTGCCCCAACCCAGTGGTCGTTGATGCCAAGATCAGCCACGAGAAAACGAGGACGGTTCGGCGATTCACGCTCCAACGCCCTCCTGGACACTCTTGGTCACCTGACGGGTTCGCGGAAAGGGTCCCCGGTCTGTGCGGTGGGCCGTCAGCCCGCTGTTCTCCGACGATTTCCCACCTCTAGAAATTTCGACTCCAACTCCCCTCGCGGCGATGGGGCTACCCCCGGTTCACCGGCAAAGTTTGTCTCGAATTAACTCCCTCTCCTCGAAATCTCAATGATTCTTGCCGCTTGCTGGAAAAAACTCCAGATCACTGGAACGCTCTCCCTGCTAGCCGCCAACGACCTGGCGACCGAACCGTCGAAATGGACGTCCTGGCTCGAACCGACCGGCACGCTCCTGGCCGCCACCGCACTGGTCATTCTCTGTTTCCTGGCTTGGGGCTCGAACCTGATTGCCCTCCCTGGCAACTGGATCGCAGTGGCTCTCCTGGCCGTGTATGCATGGCTCGGCCCGCACGAAAGTCGGGCTCAGATCGGCTACGGCCCCGTGATCGCCGCTTCGCTGTGCGCCCTGTTGGGTGAAATCCTCGAATTTTTGGCCAGCGCCCTGGGTGCCCAGCGTGCCGGGGCCAGTCGCCGATCCACCCTCTTTGCCATGCTGGGCTCCGTCGTCGGGGCAATCGTCGGGGCGATGGTGGGCATTCCCGTTCCCGTGGTCGGCCCCATCCTGGCGGCCATCCTGTTTGCTGGACTCGGTGCCACCGCAGGGGCAATGTGGGGCGAATGGTCGGACGGACGACCGTGGCGTGAGAACTGGAGCATCGGGCACGCCGCGTTTTGGGGTCGCACCTTCGGCACCCTCGGAAAGATCACGGCCGGTTTCGGAATCTTCCTGATCGCCTTGATTTCCGTCCTGATTTGATAGCAACCCGAAATCCGTTGACGCCCCGCCCCTGAATTTCCTACCGTCGGCCCACCGATTGGACGCCCTGTCGGCGGGATGAGTCACGAAACATGCAGTGAGGGGATCAAGTCGCGGATGTCTAGCGGGCGGCGAGTCAACGATCGGCGGCGACGAGTCTTGTACTCGGCCCAACATGCCGACCAGCACGCGACGACGGCGGCAAGCCGGAGCGAGGCGAGACGCCTGCGCGAGGCCAGGCGTCCCCAAGAGGCTTATGGATCGCACGTTCATCGCCGACTTCGAGCCCGTTGGTTCTCGTTGGTCCCGGTTCGACGTCGCTCGATGAGTGCGGTCGTTGGTGCCCTGATGGCAGCTGCGATGTTGTTATGCGCAGCGCATTATGCGGCGGTGTCGTGGCCATCGATCGCCTACCGTCCTGATCTCGCGCGGCCACTTCGTCTGGACCGCCCCGACAGCTTTGGCCACTGCATGATGGTGGCCCTGTTGACCGCGTCGACCGGCGCATCGCTATTGATCTATCAGCTTCGCCGTTATCGCAATGACGACTTCAAGGGGCACTACCGGCTGTGGCGACTGGTGATGGTCGTGATGTTCCTGGCCAGCATCAATGCGATGGTCGGGATGCTGGATTGGGCTGGCGCCATTCTCGACACGCTCTTTGGAAAACGAGTCGCACTAACCGGAAGCGATTGGATCCGGCTGCTGGTCTCGCTCGGTGGCGCCGTGCTGGCAATCCGCCTCATCGCCGAAGTTCGCCGCTGCCGCAGTTCACTTGGTTTGATGATCGCTGCTTGCCTGCTGCTGGCGATTCCGGAAGCGGCGAAATGGAACGTCTTGAGCGTGCATTCACTCAGCCGCTGGATTTTGGTGACATCCGCGCCGCTGTTTGCCTGCACCGCCTTGTTCCTCTCACTGGGAATCTACCTGCGCATGCTGTACCGCGAGGTGCGCCAGATCGACGACAGCGACCCCGCACTGGAGCGTTTTCGACAATTCACCGCTCGCTGGTTCCAGCGTACCGAGCGGGATGACGACGAACAGCAAGAGGACCAACGCGAGGCGCCGAAAAAGGCGGCTGGCAGCGATCGTGACCAGGTCGATCGGGGCTGGTGGCCATGGAGACGTCGCTCCCCATCCAAGCAATCGGCCGCGCACGAAGCAGACAACGAAATCGAGGACGAGGAGGCAGACGCATACGAAGACGATGCGGAGGAAGCAGAAACCGTCGCCCCAGTCGATCAGCAGCGCACCGGCACCGACAAAGCGGGGAAACCAAAGGCGAAACGCCGCTGGTTCGGATTGCGCCGCGCCAAACCTGACCCCGGCACGGTCGAGAGCTCACCCCCTGGCAACGCTCAGGAATTGCCCAAGCCAACCGCTAGCGCAGCCTCTCCGGCCAAGAAGCAAAGTCGATTTTCGCTTCGGCTCAAGCCACCCGCCGCTGCTGCTCAGCGCCCCCGCTGCTGCCAACGCTGCGCGAAGAAGACAACAAGTCGGAGAAAGAAGCGGCATCGACCAAGAAGCGATCTTCAGGGCTGGGCTGGTTTCGGCGTGGAAAGTCGGGCAGCACCGAGAACGCCGCCAGTCCTTCCGGTCCCAATGCCTCGACCGCCAAGCCATCGTCTCAGACCGCGAATCACGCTACCGACGACAGCGAACTCGATTCAGACGACATCGATTGGAACTCGCTTAACAAGACAGAACGGCGACGACTGCGCAAGCAGCTCAAACGCCAGAACCGAGCCGCCTAACGACAGGACATCGGAAACGCGCTTTGGTCAGGAGCGTTTCGGCCGAGGCACCTTGCTGCGGCCCCCCGGCTGAACTGCCCTTACGCCGTTTCTTTTGCCGTCCCATGCCACCACCCTTGTCGGAGATGATCTCGATCTCTGCCAGCGGCTTCCCGAGATGCTCCTTCAACTGCATCACGCGATCCCGCAACGATGCGGCCCGTTCGAACTCGAGCGATTCGGCGGCGGCTAACATTTCTTGCTCGACCGATTCGATGTATTCGATCGTGATGTGCTGGCTATCGGACTCGCTCTTCGCAGCGGCGGACGTTTGACGTCGTTTGGCGGCGTCGGCTTCGATCCCCGAACGAATCGTCTTCTTGATCGTCTCAGGCGTAATCCCATGCTCTTCGTTGTACCGCTGTTGCAACGCCCGGCGTCGCTCTGTTTCATCGATGGCATGCTTCATCGCGTCGGTCACCTTATCGGCGTACAGGATGACCCTCGAGTTTGCATTTCGTGCGGCGCGGCCAATCGTCTGAATCAAACTCGTCTCACTTCTCAAGAATCCTTCTTTATCCGCATCCAAGATGGCAACCAGTGATACTTCGGGAAGGTCGAGGCCCTCTCGGAGCAGATTGACGCCGACCAGGCAATCGAACCTGCCGGAGCGCAGTTCCTGAAGCAGATCCACGCGTTCAAATGCGTTGAGTTCACTGTGCAGCCAGCGACAACGGACCCCCTGTTCCTGGAAAAACGTTGCCAGGTCTTCAGCCAATCGCTTGGTCAAGCGCGGTCACGAGCACGCGTTCATCACGTTCCGCGCGCTCTCGAATCTCGTCCAAGAGATGCTTGACCTGCCCGCGTGCTGAAACGACGTCCACGACCGGATCGAGCAGTCCGGTCGGTCGAATGATTTGCTCAATCACTTCGCCTTGTGTTCGCTGCAGCTCGTAATCGCTCGGTGTTGCGCTGACAAAGCAAATCTGCTTGGTCTCTCGCTTCCCACTCTTCGAACTTCAGCGGGCGATTATCCATTGCACTGGGAAGGCGAAATCCGTGGCTGACCAGCGTTTCCTTGCGGCTACGATCCCCCGCGTACATGGCCCGAACCTGGGGAACGGTGACATGAGACTCATCCACAAAGGTAATGAAATCCTCCGGAAAGAAATCGTAGAGCGTATCGGGTGTCGCACCCGGCGGTTTCCCCGAGAGCGGACGGCTGTAATTCTCGATCCCCGGACAATGGCCAACTTCCGCCAACATCTCAAGATCGAATCGAGTCCTCGCCGCCAAGCGCTGTGCCTCCAAGAGTTTGCCCTGAGATTGAAACAGCTCCAGTTGCTCAGCCAATTCCTGCCGGATCACTTGCAACGCTTGTTGAATTCGATCCTCCGGCATCACGAAGTGCCGGGCCGGATAGATGTAGACGTGATCAAGCGTCTTGATGGTTTCCCCGGAGATCGGTTTGATAATGGAAATCTGCTCGATCTCGTCTCCCCACATCTCAATCCGATACGCGTACTCCTCGTAGCTCGGCCAGAGCTCGATGGAATCACCTCGGACCCGAAACTTGCCCCGCTCGAACGCCACGTCGTTACGTTCATACAAGACATCGACAAACTTCAATAACAAATGATCGCGGCGAGTCCGTTCTCCTTTGTGCAGGGCAACAATCAATTCTTTGTAGTCCCTCGGTGAGCCGAGGCCATAGATACTGCTGACCGATGCCACGATCACGACATCACGACGACTGACCAGCGAACTGGTCGTCGCTAAGCGGAGACGATCGATCTCTTCATTGATCGACGCATCCTTCTCGATGTAAACATCCCGTTGTGGGATATAGGCCTCGGGTTGGTAGTAGTCGTAGTAGCTGACAAAGTAGTGGACCGCATTCTCCGGGAAGAACTCGCGAAACTCGCTGTAGAGCTGCGCGGCAAGGGTCTTGTTGTGACTCAGCACCAGTGCAGGCCGACCAAGATTGGCAATCACGTTTGCCATCGTGTAGGTCTTCCCGGTCCCCGTCGCTCCCAGCAACACCTGGGCCGACCGCCCTGAACGAAACCCCTTGATCAACGCCTCGATCGCTTGCGGCTGATCGCCCGCGGGTTGGAACGGCTGGTTCAGATGGAAAGGCGCTGGAGGCAGTTCATCCATCAGCGAATCGTGGCTCGGAATCGGGGTAGGTGACATCGAATACCAGCGTGAGGAGTGCACGTTCGGAAACTGGCCACCGACAGAAGGCAACCGACGGAGAGGCCGCGCCGACCTACGAGCATCGTAACGGAGGGTCCACGCCGACCGAAGACGCCTCAGTTCTCGCTTTGGCGTTCGGGCCCGCTGGGCGGCTCGCCGCGACGCCCACTCGGATCCCCACTGACGTAGCCGAGAAGCTGAATCTGCTCGATTTTCGTGTCGCCAATCCCATGAACGCGGGCCAAGGCCTCGAGCGACTCGAAGGGGCCCCGACGCTGCCGGTCCTCCACGATCCTTCGAGCCAGGATCGGCCCAACTCCGGCAAGCAAGGACAGCTCGCGGGGACCTGCTCGGTTGATATCAATCTGAATCAGGGGGTGCCCACTGCCGGACAGTTCGCCCCATCGACGAGCCTCCTGCACGTCCTCACCATGACCGTGGCCAGCGCGACGGGACACGCCTGTCAGTGCCACCGCCTGCCAAAGACTCACCAGGAGGGCAATCGCCGCAATCGTGATCTGTATCGAACGCTTTGAAAAAGGCGGGTCGACCCCGTCCGATGTCTCCGTCATGCTGCTAGTGCCCCAACCATGCAATTTTCGCGTGCCACACGTCCAGACGCTGGACGTGGACGCCTACCTAGGATTTTCAACCAACAACTAGTGGTTTGTCAGCATCTCGTTTTAGGGTTGCGATCGAAAAGGGGTCAGACACCAAAAACCGGAACGGCCCGAAGGTTGCTTCGCATTTTTGGTGTCTGACCCCTTTTCGCCGATCGACGTCACCCCCAATTTTAGATTTGACGATGCACTAGGGCTCTGTCAAAGCGACTGTCCCGAGAAGGGATTTCCCAAATGAGTGATTCTGCGACTTCGAACCAATCACCTGGCGAGCACCGATGACTTTGTCGATTACGAACCAGTGATTCCCGACCAGAGGCTTGAGCATGCAGTTCGCGCGCTGGTCAGGCTCGCAATCGATGAAGATCTCGGCGACACGTTGGACTGGACCACCGTCTGCCTGATCGAGCCGGAGCGACGGGGCGGATGCCAGATCGTGGCGAGAGAAGCGGGCATCTGCGCCGGTCTGGCGATCCTCGATTGGATCGTTGACGAGTTCGATGCCGACCTGAATTGCCAATGCTTGATCAGCGACGGGGCCGAGTTCCATCCAGGCCAGCCGATTGCCCAGCTTGAGGGAAACGTCCGTGATCTGCTGACCAGCGAGCGGACGATCTTGAACGTGATCTCACGGTTGTGTGGGATCGCGACACTAACGAGACGGTATGTGGACCAAATCGCCGGCAGTTCCGCACGACTCTACGACACGCGCAAGACCACACCGGGATGGCGGCTGATGGAGAAGTATGCGGTTCGCTGTGGTGGCGGTCGCAATCATCGCAGTGGTCTTTATGACGGTTTCTTGATCAAGGACAACCACTTGGCATTGGCGGGCGATGCGACCGCCCCGATGCCTGCCGGGGATGCCGCCGCCAAAGCACTCCGCTGGCGAGGCTCGCAGGTCGAGCGTATGACGGCACCTCGAATCGTCGAAGTCGAGGTGGATTCGCTCGACCAGCTTCGCGATGTCCTGCAAGGAACGACCCGATATCGTCTTGCTGGACAATTTCTCGCTCGACCAACTGCGTGAGGCAGTTGCCCTGCGAAACACAGTCCGCAGCGCACGTGGAGCTCGAAGCTTCGGGGAATGTCAGAATCGATACGATCGCACAAATCGCAGCAACCGGTGTCGACCGCATCAGCAGCGGCGCGTTAACTCACCAAGCGACTTCGTTGGACCTTGGCCTTGATTGGTTTGACACAGGGACGAGCTAGGTTTCGAGATGAGGCCGGATATCGAATCCCGCGGTCCTCCGGGATCTTCTTCTCTTCGACCTCCTCGATCACTCCAAACCGACAAGACCTCCCCGTTTCATGTACGCGCGTTCCCCGATCACTGCGCAGCGCCGTTGGTGGGATTTCCTCTCACCGTCGCTGGATGCCGCCAGCATCATGACGTCGCTGGCGTTGGTTCGCTGGATCAACGGACGCGTCGTGGATGACATCACCATGGCGGTGGGACTGGTAACGGTCGTGGTCTTTTTGCTGAGTTCCCAGCTGACCGGTCTTCATCGACGAAGTGACGTCAGCTCCGCCGACCAGGAAGTCTCGACCATTGCGGCGACCTGGGTTCTGACGGTGCTTGTCATGGCCCTATTGGAGTTCGTCACCGGCTGCGGGGAGCATTTCTCGCGATCGGTGCTGATCACCTGGGTTGTCTTGGCACCGGCTCTGATCGGACTCGGCCGCATGTGCTTGCGGATTGTTCAACAAGGCTTGCTACGTCGCGGCATTGGGACCCGGCGAGTCGCGATTGCGGGGCACAACGAACTGGGATGGCAAACCTGCCAGAACATCTTGAATCAGCCGGGACTGGGACTTCAGTTCGTCGGATTCTTTGATGACCGCAGCGATCATCGCGAGCAAACCGAGCAAGACGTTCAGGGCGGAGAAGCCAACCAACTGACGCTTACCGGAAGTCTTACAGAACTGGTCGATTCCGCTCGCCGAGGTGAGGTGGATGAGATTCTGATCACCATGCCGATGCGAGCGGAAGAGCGGATTCGCATTCTGCTCGACCAACTGAGCGACTCAACTGCTTCGGTCTACATCGTCCCCGACTTTTTTGTTTTCGAACTGCTTCATTCCCGCTGGACCAGCATCGGCGGCTTGCCTGCGGTCAGTGTGTTCGAAAACCCACTCTTCGGAGTCGATGGCGTCGCCAAACGAGCCGCCGATTTGATCATCGCTTCGATCGCCATTGTGGTCGGATCGCTTCCCATGATGATGATCGCGATCGCGGTCAAACTTTCATCGCCGGGACCGATCCTGTTTCGACAGCGGCGCTACGGACTGGACGGTCGAGAAATCCTGGTCTGGAAGTTTCGCTCCATGCGAACTTGTGACAACGGCAGCGTGATCAAACAAGCCACGAAGAATGATCCGCGCGTGACCTGGGTCGGTGGCATCCTTCGCAAGACCAGCCTCGACGAACTGCCACAGTTATTCAACGTGATCACAGGTTCCATGTCGCTGGTCGGCCCGCGGCCCCATGCCACCGCGCACAACGAACAATACCGCAGCCTGATCCGGGGTTACATGCTCCGGCACAAAGTCAAGCCGGGAATCACAGGCCTGGCACAGGTCAATGGTTGTCGTGGCGAAACCGAGACGATCGAGAAGATGCAGCGACGAATCGAATGGGATCATCGCTACATCCGCAGTTGGTCGATCTGGCTCGACTTCAAGATCCTGCTGAAAACCATCGTCGTCGTACTCAAACGCGACGAAGCCTACTGATCTTCCGACCGCCTAGAGCATTTGTACTCTTGATGGAGGCGGTCGAAAGAAAAGGGTCGGAAAAAAGGGGTCCGACACCAAAAGTGCAAAGCACCACACGGGCCGTTCCGGCTTTTGGTGTCCGACCCCTTTTTCCCGACCCACTTTGATTCGAAAAATGCTCTAGCTACGACGGTCGCCAAAGATCACGTACAAGTAATAGAGCAGCGTCATGATCGCCTGCAGCGTTCCCGCCACATAGGTCAACGCCGCAGCGTTGAGCACCTTACCGACGTACTGTTCTTCGTTGCCAGCGATCATCCCTTGGGCGACCAACTCGTGTCGCGCTCGATTGCTCGCATCAAACTCGACCGGCAGGTTGATGACCTGGAACAACACCACGCCGGCAAACAGGATGACACCGATCAGCATCAGCGGCTTGAGGCCCATGATCGCACCGAGAAACAGCATCCCGACTCCGATGTTCGAACCGAATCCCGCGACCGGCACGGCGAGGTTTCGCAACTTCAATGGCGCATAGCCTTTTGCATCCTGGAAAGCATGCCCCGCCTCGTGGCAGGCGACCCCCACCGCAGCCATGGAACGGCCGTTGTAGACATCACTGCTGAGCCGCAACACTTTGGACCGCGGATCATAGTGGTCGCTCAAATGGCCCCCGACCTGCTCGATGCCCACCGACGCGAGCCCGCCATGGTCAAGCATTTGACGCGCAGCCTGCGCACCACTTAGCCGCGACGGGATTTGGCTCATTTCGGCAAACGACGATTTCACTTTCCACTGGGCGTAGAGACCCAGCAGAAAGTGGGGGGAGAACAAACAGAAAATAGACCGGATCAAATAAATACAAGCCCATGCTCAGACCTTGTTGGACAACCGAACCAAAACGCACGTCAAAACGACAGACGTCCAGAGACGTCGACAGTAGTAGCAACTGCCGCGCCATTCGGCCGATCGTGTCCAATCTTGGGAACTGGGCGAATCCCAGCTCAGAACCTATCCAAAACGGTCGGGAAAAAGAGGGCCAGACGCCTTTTCAAATAGGTCCTTAGTCCCGCGAGGCGGGCGTGAGCTTTCGGTTGATGGTTTCCTCGCCCCGTTTCAGCACCACCGTCACTTCTTCGCCAACCTTGAGAGCTTCGATCGCATAGGTGTAATCGTAAATGTCCTCGATCTTTCGCCCGGCCAGTTCGATGATGATGTCTCCGCCCTGGATGCCCCCTTTCGCAGCAGGGCCATCCTTCGCCACGCCACTCAGCTTCAAACCCTTGATGTCACCGGCGACGTAATCCGGGATCGTACCGAGATAGGCCGTCAGCCGCGCTCGTGGAATCTCTTTGCCCGCGTCCCCTTCTTCCAAGGCGAACACTGGCGGATCGCTTGCCGTCATCACGCCCCGGGCGATCAACGCGAAGAGTCGGGCGATCTTCGCGGCCCCTTCGTAATTCAACTTGTCCGGCGTGTCTCGCGGTGTGTGATAATCCTCGTGGGCACCGGTAAAGGCCGAAAGAATCGGAACCTCGCGGCCAACAAATGCCGAGGTATCCGTTGGCAATCGGGAGCTCGACTTATCGAGCTGCAGCGCCAGACCGACGGGCAGATTCCGCCGTTGAACTTCCCCCTCGAACGAAGGCGACGAACCAATGCCTTGGATCACCAACTTCTCTCGCAATCGGCCGACCATGTCCAAGTTGAGGTAGGCCGCGATGGCGGGAGTCAATGCCACCGAATCGCTGCTGTCGCCATGGGCATTGGCCTGAGCGACGCCGGCATCGCTTTCGGCGTGAGCCGCCGGGGAGGTCGCGACTCTGTTTGCATCGGGAAACAACTTGTAGAAATCGTCGACGAACGCTTGCGAACCAAACAGCCCGAGTTCCTCACCACTCCAGGCCGCAACGATCAGGTCTCGTTTCGCCTTGAGTTTTCCCGATCGCTTTTCAGCGGCCAGGTACTGTGCGATCTCCAGCATCGCGGCCACACCACTGGCGTTGTCGTCGGCACCAACGTGTACCTTGTCCTGTTCGTCTTCCTTTGCCAATGAGTTACTGCTTCCGCCACGGCCGAGGTGATCGATGTGGGCGCCAACCATCAGCACCGCTGCGCTGTCGCTCGGCTCGCTGCCGGCCGGCAAACGTGCGACCACGTTTCGTCCGGTTCCTCGCCGCCGTTCAATTTCGACCGTTGCCGACACTTTGGTCCCTTCGATCGGGAATCCCATTTGCAACGATCCATCGTCGAGCTCAGCCTGAATCTTCGCGAGGTCCTTTCCAGCCTCACGCATCCACTTCAGGGCAACCTCATTGCTGACCGAAACCGCTGTGATGCTGACACTCGCTTGCGAACCACCTTCATCAAATCGGATCAGCTCCTTTTGGACTTTGCTGGTCGGACCGGCGACAAAAATGATGCCACGTGCCCCCATGTCGCGAGCCACCGTCGCCTTACGCCGCGGCGTGCTGTATCGCGCCATCTGCTGTCGCTGTTCCGGCGTGATCTCCTGAGGCAAATCTCGCAGGACCATCACCCATTGGCCGGCCACGTTCAGATGGACGTAGCTGTCATACTCTTCGCTCGCCTCACCTTCTGGGACCTGCATGCCGTAGCCAGCGAAAACGACGCCGGTCTCGGGCATCTCACCATCCTTGGAAAAGGAAAGAGGACGCCAGTCCTCGTCGATGGTCAGAGGCTTGCCGTCGGAGCTCATCGCGTTGCCGCTGGTCAAACGGGAACCTGCGGGAAAGTCAAACTGATGAAAGAAGGTTCCATCTTGACCGGCTGGCTCAAACCCCAGACTCTCCAAATAAGCGGCGACGTAAGCGGTCGCGCGGCGCTCGCCTTCGGTGCCGGTGAGTCGACCGCCCAGTTCGGGACGGGTCAAGAAATCGACATGACGCATCACATCGGTCGGCGAAAACTCGGGCGTCGAGGACTCCGCTGCGGCCAAGGCGGCACTTCGGTCCTCACCCTCCAGCGATCCCGACAAGCCAAGCAGTTCACGGGCCCGAGCATCGTTCCAATCCGCCATGAAGATCTGTGACTGCTTGGACGGGGTCCGCGTCGACGTCCAAGACAATCGCTTGCCATCAGGGAGAAAAACGGGCAAGCCATCGAATCCATCGGTATATGTGACCCGCACCGGTTGCCCCTGACCGTCCGCACGGACGAGATAGAGCTCAAAATTTCCGAAGCCATGCTTGTTGGTGGTGAAGATCAGGTAGTCGCCACTGGGATGAAAATAGGGCGCCCAACTCATGGCCCCGATGTCGGTCAGCCGCTTCACGTCCGACCCGTCGGTCTTCATCGTGAACACCTCGGCCGTCGCGCCGTCTTCCGAGAATCGTCGCCAACAGATCCTCGAACCGTCCGCGGAAAAGAAAGGCCCTCCGTCGTAGCCTTCGACGTCCGTAAGCTGCCGCACATTGGAGCCATCCGCATCCATGATGTAGATGTCGTTCATGAAAGCCGGGTCGATCGCAAACATTTCCTTCTCTTTGCCAGTCAATTCCGACTCATAGGCGGCTCGATTGGAAGCGAAAACGATCTGACGTCCGTCGGGGCTGTAACTTGCTTCCGCGTCATAGCCTTTCGCGTTGGTCAAACGGGTGTATTGGCCCGAGCCCGGGATCGTTTCGTAGAGTTCGAAGTTCTCGTCGTAATCCCAGGCATAGCGACGCTGCGTGCCACTGTTGCGCATGTCGATTTCCTGCTGCTGCTTCTCGCGCGCCTCCGGATCGTCCTGTGTGCTGGCGAACAAGATCTTGTCGCCGTTGGGATGAATCCAGGCGCAGGTCGTCTTGCCAAATCCAGGCGAGACTCGCTCAATATCGCCGGTTTCCAGATCGGTCACGTAGATCTGATAGAAAGGATTCTGGGGGTCTCGCTCACTTTGAAACACCATGCGGGTTCCATCGCTGCTGAAGTAGCCTTCTCCCGCGCGGCGTCCGTCGAACGTGATCTGACGTGTACCAGTCAGCAACTCATTCTCCGCCGCGGCCGATTCGGCTTGCGTTTCGGCGTCATTCGACGACTGCGCTTGCTGAGCCCGCGCGACCGAGCCCGAAAAAGAAACAACGATGGACAAGACCCAAGCAGCGTAACGAAAACGCAACATGTTGACTCCGATGCGGACAACCTGATTGACCGTCACTCTGACAAGCGGAAAGAGTCCGCTCGCCGTGCGATCACACTGACAACCATCCGGATTTTAGCGAACCTGAGAACCAAGGGTACCTCTGCTGCCAATGTCCGAATTCTAGACTCCTCGATCGAGCGGGCTGCGAGGACGACGTCATGACGCCCTGGTCGGCGGCATCAATCCATGCGCCCCTCGCAGACAGATCAAATCTTCGCTCCACGTGGCGAATAGTTCACGTCGCTCCATTTCGTTGGGAAACGTTCGCACCGTCTGCACGTTGTAGCGAATGTCGTCTTTCACCAAACCGAGAAGCTCCCGATATTCGGCGTCTGCGTCTGGACGATCATCGCTGACCTCGTCCGGACGGACCCGCGCTAAAGCTTCGAACCGATAGACCTGCAACCACCCGGGACGCTGGACCGCGACAAGACGAACGTTTCTCAGCTTGGCAGTCGGGCCGAAGAAACCGCGTTCGGACAGGTGTCGCCGAATCGCGACCTCCATTTCTCGGTCCCCACACCAATCGGTCCACCGTTGGCGGAGGTGTTTGATCCACCCCAACATTGACGCTCTCCCAATCGGACACTCGGGACGGCACCAGTCGGTACCGCCTAGGTCCTATTCTACGACCGCGTCCAGGCCGATCTCAGGGACGTGCAGTTAGGGCTTGCAGCCAGTTAGGGCTTACAGTCGAGTTAGGGCTTACAGTCGAGTTAGGGCTTGTTGGGCAAATCGAAGTCGCCGGTCACGTCGCGCCACACGCTGTGAATATGATTGGCGGGGTTGCCCGCCGGATCCGCCTGGGTGTTGACGAATTCAATCAGGAATCCATCGCCGCGAATTCGATAGTAATGTCCGATTCCCGGCTTGGTCGCTCCGGCCCAAGCGAAATACACGTCCTCCCAACCTTGTTCTTCGATCAACGCTCGACGTTGCTCGGCAACTTGATCGGCAACCGCGTTTGCATAAACATTGACCAACTCCTTTAGCAAATCCTTTTGTGCCGCGTCCAATTCGCCTTGCGGAATGCCTTCCGGTTCGCCGACCTTGGGCTGAGGCTCCCCAGCAAAGCGAATCTCCTTGGGCGCTTCCTCGGCAATGATGGCCTTGCCACGTTGTCCCTCCGAAAGCGAGTTGACAAGCTTGAAGGCCAACTCTTCTTCATCGCGGAGCACGCGGGTTCCCTTGCCAAGTGGGCCCTTCACGTCATCCATCACAATGGCTGGATTGGAAGCGAAGAATTGAGGCGTGCTATCGACGACCCGTCCGTCACGGCAGACGAAGTTCAGCGAGATGTGATGCCCCTCGAAGCTCAGTCCCCAGGCGGCGGTATCACTGGGCGTACCGAAAATCGTCAGATAATACTTGTTCGGGTCGCGTTCCCAGGTTCGCCCCTCGCCTTCCATTTCTCGCAGCACGTTTTCGAGCATCATGATCTTGCTGGCCTTGTCATAGCCCGCTTCGCTCAACGCCGCGCGAACCAAACGCCGGGCAGCCGTCTTTTGCGCGTCGTTCATCTCACGCATCACCAGGCCCTTGCGTTCCTTCATGGGGATGAAGTGCCAGGCCACGCGTTTGGGTGAATCATAGGGCACCACCGCCAACGCCTTCTGGTCGTCGTCAAGGCTCGCCAAAAACGCATCGGCAAAGCTCTTCATCTGAACCGCCGGCGGGTCCCCGACCTTCATCCCGACCAGGAATGTGCAGCCAATGAGCAGTGACGCGATCGAGACCAAGTGGGAAATACGCATGCTGAGATCCAAGCGTTTGGGGAGGGACAAATTCTGGGGAGGGAATCGATTCCGGGGCAATCGACGCAACCACGAATTCTACTTGAACCGCCAGCATGTAGGAGTTCGAGGCCACGCGGCAGCATCAGAAAAAAGAGAAAAACAGGCTCGTCACGGTGACCCTCGGTCGTCACCGAGAAAGCATTCTCACATTTCTCGTGGGCGGCGAACGATTGGCGACGATGTCATTTTCGCAAATGCTGTAGGAAATCGCCAGGCTTGCTCGGCTCCGGTTCCGCAAAGGCTTACGAACGCGAGTTGCATCAGCCTCCGCGGGCAACACGCCACCGAGGATATTAGCACCAAGAGTTCCGCGAAATACAAGCACGACGCGCCAGCCAGTGTGGTCCCGGTTTTCAACCGTTTGGCCGACGTGAGCAACAAATTGCCCGATTCCTGGGCGAGTCGCTTCGCCACCGTCGTGCTTCTAGGTCAATTCGCGCAACATCAAAACTCGCCAGCGAGTGAGTCTCGTATCTCGCTCTCGCGAATTCGTCTCTAGCGTTGCCCTCTCGGACGGTCTCTGAACGTCCTCGTCTCTCAATCCGACTGACTGGCTTCCGCTTGCTCAGATCACGGCTTCGGTCGGCGACTTGAGACCAGGCTCACAATCGCCGCTCGACTCGACGAATTCGCTCAGTGACAACAGTCTCGCTCGATCGGCCGCGGCACCGATCAATTGGGGCGATTGATTGACCACCCACGATTTCAAGGCTGTCCCGCTGACGCCACCAGGTTGCCACCTCGTGCGGCAAAGCCATCCAACAATCGGTCTGCTCCACCAAGTGCTCAAGAAACGCTCGATAGACATCCAACCGCTGTGGTGTGTCCAGGTAATCGGGATGCGTGATCAGCATCGCCATTCCGGCGAGCTGTCGCAAATAGGCGAGTTTGTCGATCCAGATTCTGGGTGACGTTTCCCCCAAGGAGACAAGCAGTGTGTGATCTTGGGGCAACGTGTAGGGCAACTCGACGAACTTGCCCGCAAAGAACGGCCAGACTCCGCCGACTCCGCCGGCCATTGCCTGGAACGGATCGACGTCAAAGCACGATGCGTCGTAATCAATGTCCAGAGCTTGCAGCCAGTTCAGATTTCGGTGCACCATGGGCGCCCGGAATCCGGTGCTGCCAAATTGCTCGATCGCGCGATTGATCGGACCCGTACGGCGGCGGAACGTGCGTTGCGATTCGAACAAGCGTCCATCGTGGTTGTATCCGTGGACGCCGATCTCGTGTCCGCGTTGTTTCAAATCGGCCAGAACACCAGGATCGACTTTGTACTTGTAGGGAATGATATTCCAGGCCGATCGCAAACCGTACTGTTCTTCCAGTGCGGCAAGCTTGTCAACGAGCCCCATGCCAACATTCGTCTCGACATCGTGCGTCAGGACGACGGCCGTCTGGAATCCGTCTGGCCAGGGATGAATGACGACACGATCCGGCTCTCGCTTGACGGCAGCTCGGAAATCTTCGACGAAAGCAGTTGGCAAATACCAACCTTCCGCGACATCCATTCCCCGATTGCGTCCTCTCTGCATCAGCTGGCGCAGAGGAATCGGGATCCATGGCCGTAACCGATAGTACAGTTTGAATTTCTTTGACAGCCGAGCCTGCTGGGCATCGCGGTCAAAGTGATCTCTCAACACCTCGCCCGCCAAGCCACCAAACGCGAAACGAGTCGAAGCAGGCTGCATCGTCTTCTCATCGGAGCGGGCGAGAACGCTGTCTTTCATACTCAAACCGTCAACAATCTGTGTGTGTCTAGGCAGTGATAGTGATCGAAGATGAGGCATGGCCCCACGAGCTGTGATGAAAGTTTCTGTATCTCGCCTCAAGACCAAACGCCAATTCGGCGCGAGATACGAAAACCAATCTCAGCCAGTTTTAGCCTCACATTCGAGTACGTTAACGTGTACCGACCATATCGTACTTCGTCGCCGCCGAAATGAGCTTTGAACCTACGCGGACCATAATCGACATCAGGCCAACCAGCGCCACCGAAGTCGTAATAGCGGTAGCCATTTTCGCATGACCACTTGATGTCATCCCAGACGATGCATGCGAACGGCGAAAGACCTCGGATTCGTACGGTCCCGCCATACCACGAAAAAACACGGTTGCCGAAAACCAGCGAAATGACCGAGGCCACCGGTTCCTGATCAAGGTACGCAGTACGCACCCGCACACAGCCCTGCGGCAAGCACGCCAGCGAGTTCACGAAGAGCGTCGCATCCGGCAGAGGAATCCTCGCGCGTCGATAACTCGCTTGAAGCAATCCGTACAGTCGCGCAATGCCCTCGGGTGTATTGTCATCGCGCAGAACCACGCCTTTGCGAAAGGAGCCGCGAATCTTTTGCCGTAATCGTTTGTCAAGGCTTTTCCAAAGTTCGTCGGCGCCACATCGAAGGTCGATCACGTAGTTGACGTAATCGCGGTGCTCGTAGCCGTTGGACAACAGAGCGTCTTTCTCGAGGCCTGGCTCGCAGATCGTACGCACTTCGCAAAGTAACGCTCGCGTGCGCATGAATTCATCGTGCGACCTGATGAGCTCAGAAAGTGCGGCAAGACCGGTCGGGGTTGGATCGCAAAGAGGTTCGGCATACTGAACCGCCCGCGACGAGACGGGGGCCAACACTTCAAGCGTCTTGACATAACAACTCACCAGCAGAGCGACAATCGTTCCATTGGAGTCAATGGCGGCACGTGCATATGGCTCGACACCTCGGGTCTCAGCGAAGGCGCGAACCATCCCCGCAGCATGAAACACCGCACCCTTCGGATGCTGGCGCACATAGCGATCCCAGTCTTCGTGATCGGACTTGACGAATCGAAATCCGCAATCGGTAACAGCGTTCATTCGTCGAATTTCAACCAGGTTGCGAGGCACGCAGACAAAGGATTCTTGCCCATTCAGATGCGGAATCGATCACATCAGACGATTCGGCAAAGCCAACATTCATCATCAATTTGCGTTCGTGGTATCACAGGATGTTCGTTCGATGGTGTTCCCATCGGTCAGTAGCCAACTTGATCAAGTCGTCGCGGAGTCCCGCCTGATCCGGTCCCATAGACATTGTGCCCGCCCCAGTACGGCCATGTAGACCGCTAGCGGCAGTTCCGCGGGGCGAAACGTACAACGTGCCTTGTAGCGAATCTCATCGCTGACGTTCTCCCAATTTGATCCGTTCGCAACGTTGTAGGAAACGGTGATGGACGGGGTTAACATCCGAGCCGTATGCCACCATCGACTGGGAATGTACAACAGGCTTCCTGGCTCCAAGAAGCCGCGCCAAGCGGTGGCCTTCGCGAAGAGGGGAAACTGCTCCAGATCTGGATTCTCTACATCCGTAATCCAGGAATGATGTCGGCGTCGCGGTACATCCGTTTTGGCATAGACAAACGGCGTATCGTCCGGTGAGTAGAGGATGGCCTCCTTCTTGCCGTAGACCTGTGCCAGAAAAGCATGGATGCTGTTTGCATCGTAGTGCAAGAACGGAAAGCCGCCTCCTGCGCCACCGATGTAGATTTCGGCGTCTCGGCCTTGTGAAGGAGGCAACGGTCTCCGCAACCAGTTTGGCAGAACGTACGACGGCGTCGGAAGAAGGTCTGGCATCAGCTCGGGAAACACCCTTCGAACCTGCTCGTTGCGGAAGTACGGAGCGATGTGACCCGGACCAGATTGCTCGACCAGGTCAATGAACTGCGCCATCGAATACGGTTTGCCGTCGATCGACAACTGCTTGCCTGGATAACTTGCTCGAAAGAACTGTGGCGTCCACTTTCCAACCGCGTCCCAGCGCTTCAGCGCGTCCTTGATAACGACGGGACGATTCGGGTACAGGAAGTCGTTTGCGAACTCCCGGTAGCTGATTCCTTCAACAGCCGGAATCGAATGGGTCGACTGCTTGTGACTGATTTGTTTGAGTGCTTGTATCATGAATGTTTGAGCCTTTTCGGATATGTTGTTTCGTGCCGGTCGCAGCGGGTCGTTGGTATCGTCCCGGGGTGATGACGGCGCGGAGATTCAGGAAACTGGTTCCAAAACTGGGATCGTGTCTGACACATGCTTGATCCGAGCGGGCAGATCGCTCACATCGATCAAGCCGTTTTCAATTGCTTCGGTCATCTCCGACGCGAGCCGAAGTACGTAAGGTTCCATCAGCATGCCTGCGGGATACACCGGCAGCGTGCTCACCTCCACTCCGCCTTGCGCAATCTTGTCCCAGCCGACGTCGGCACTCCTTAGCTCTGAGTAGTTTCGTATCGGACAAAACTGCGTGATCCGACCAGGATAGGATCGGGGCCGATACTCAGCCGCAATGCGGTCGTTGTTGGCCCAGACCGCCGACAGCGATCGATCATGGACGTGGGTTCGGTTCGCCTTTCCCGATTTGGGCATGATCGTATCGCTCCAGACAGCTTTTCGACGCCGCAACTCACTGAGCTTGCCTCGGAAGAACAGCCCTCGTTCCTCGCGTCCCAAACGCCACAAGTTCCGGAGATGGAAATCGAGCTTCTGGAGGTAGTAGCGACCGCGACTGAAAGCAGATGGCCGTTTCATGTTGGCCCAATTGTGTGCGTCAAGCATGCCGAGAAACGCCACATGCTCACCTCGCTCGAACAGCTGTGTCGCAATCTCTAGCGCGATGGTTCCGCCCAGGCAATAGCCACCAAGCAGATACGGACCACGCGGCTGCATCTTTTGAATTTCCTGGCGATAGGCAGTGGCCATTTCTTCAACGCTGGTGTGCAAGGCCTGCTCGCCGTCGAGACCTTTCGCCTGCACGCCGTAAACAGGTTGCTCATCACCCAGGTGCTCAGCGAGATCTTGGTAGATCAGGACATTCCCACCCGCGGCATGAATCAGGAACAGTGGCGGCTTCGATCCGCCGGGGCGAATCGGCACCAGGCAATCCCAAGTGGGCCGCCAATTCTCGGTGCGAATGATTTCGGCCAAGCCAGCGACCGTCCTGGCCTGCAACAAGGTGGCAAGCGGTAGTCGCCTGCCGTAGATCTTTTCAATCTGCACCATCAACTGCACGCCCAGCAATGAGTGCCCCCCGACATGAAAGAAGTCATCGCGGACACCGATCGGTTTTACGTCCAGCAGATCCTCCCACAGTCGACTCAAGTGCAGTTCGATCTGGTCACTGGGAGCCTGGTAACCTCCGTCGGAGCGAGTGACCTCCACTTGAATGCTCGCCAGCGATTTTCGGTCCACCTTGCCATTGGGAGTGTGCGGCAACTGGTCCAGCGTGATGAACGATGTCGGGACCATGTAGTCAGGCAGCTGATCGCGCAAGGCAGCCTTCAATTCGGACGGTATCTCCGCCGCGTCGGGTACATAGACCACGTAGGCCACCAGGCGAACATCGCCGGGCGCGAACTCTCGTTCCATTACGGCGCTTTCCCGCACAGCAGGATGCGAAGCGAGAACCGCTTCAATTTCGCCTAACTCGATGCGGTAACCACGAATCTTCACCTGCTGGTCTTTCCGCCCCAGGCACTCAAGTCGACCGTCGGCAAGAAATCGGGCAAGATCGCCGGTATCGTAGATTCGCGCCTGTTCGTTCGCGCTGAAAGGATCTCGAACGAATCGCTCTGCGGTTAACTCGGGGCGATTAAGATATCCGCGCGCCAACCCATCGCCACCGATGTAGAGTGCGCCGGTCACACCAAGTGGGACAGGTTGGAGTTGTTCGTCCAGAACGTAAATTTGTGTGTTGTCGATCGGGCGTCCGATCGAAATCACGCCATCGGAGGATGTGATGCGTTCAACGCTCGACCAGACCGTGGTTTCCGTCGGCCCATACATGTTCCAGAGCTGGGAGCAGCGGTCCAACAGCGGGTCAATCAGGTCACGCGGCATCGCCTCTCCGCCGCACAAGACTTTGAGATTCGGCGCACCATTCCAGCCAGCCTCGATCAACATACGCCAGGTGGCCGGCGTCGCCTGCATGATCGTTGCCTGGCTTTGCTCCAGACGATCTATCAACATCATCGCGTCAGCTGCCGTGGAACTACTAGCGATCTCCACCGTGCCACCGCTAATCAGGGGCAGAAAGATTTCGAGTCCGGCGATATCGAATGACAACGTCGTGACTGCCAGCAAGACGTCCTCCGATGACATGCCCGGCGTGCGTTGCATCGAAATCAAGAAGTTGACAAACGCCTGGTGAGAAATCTGTACGCCCTTGGGACGGCCAGTCGATCCAGACGTAAAGATCACATAGGCAAGGTTGCTTGCCGTCACCTCTGAACGAGGGGAAGTGTTCGGACCGTTCGCCCAGAGGCTTTCGTCGCCGTCCAAACAAACGACGTCGAGGCTGTCGGTCGGCAAGATTTCCGACAGCCCATTTTGCGTCACCAATAGTCGCGCCGCCGAATCCTCGAACATGAACGCAATGCGATCTCTCGGAAAAGCGGGGTCGATCGGAACGTAGACGCCACCGGCCTTCAAGATGCCAAGCAACCCTACAACCATGTCGATCGATCGCTCCGTGCAGATACCGACCAGTACTTCTGGGCCGACCCCACAGCCCTGGAGGTAATGAGCCAGTCGGTTCGCTCGGCGGTCCAAGTCGGCATACGTAATGGTTTGTCCGGCGACTCGAACGGCGACCTTGTCCGGTGTCCGCGCTGCCTGTTGCTCGAAGAGATGATGGACGCAATCGTTCGTTGGATAATCGCTGCGAGTTTCGTTCCACTCGACCAACGTACGCTTGCGCTCTTGCTCGCCCAGCAGATCGATTTGCTTGATCTCCAGCTCTGCATTGGTGACGGCCTGTATGAGCAGCTGACGATAGTACGCCAGCCATCGCTTCATCGTTGCCGCGTCAAACAGGTTGCTGTTGAATTCACAATTGACGCAAAGTTGTTTGCCATCATCTACGATGTTGCAGAAGATGTCGAAAACGATACTGGAGCGACTCACCTCTTCGACCGACGCCTCCAATCCTTCCAGCTCAAAGCCGCTAACGTATCGATCAAGATTGAAGATGATCGGAACCAGCGGCATCCGATTCGATTCGCGCGGTACGTTCGAAAGTTCCAGCAATCTGCTGAAGGTCAGGCTCTGGTGATCATAGGCGTCGAGAATCTCAGACTTGAGCGATTTCAAGTAGGCTTCGAAGGATTGATCGCGATTGCAATGACTCCGTACCGGCAGCAAGCTGACGCAATGCCCGACTAGCGCTTGACCACCGTCACTCGACTCGAGTGTGGGCGAGTTCTGTCCCGCTGCGGGAATACCAACGACTAGATCTTCCTGTCCTGAGAGTCGCTGCAGCAAGACCTTGAAGCCGGCCAACAAGAAGGTCAATAGCGTCGTGCGCTGCTGTGCGCTCGCACGCCGAAGGGATTGTGTAAATTCTTCATCCCAAACAACGCTCTCACGGATTGCACTGTAGGTCTTTTGCGGCGGTCGTTGCCGATCGGTGGGAAGTTCAATCGAAGTCGGCAAATTCTCGAACTTTTTCTGCCAGTAGTGCTCAGCTTCGACAACGGCCTTGTGATGTTGTGGCGTCTCCAAGAGCTGTAGGTATTCGCGAAACTGCATCGCCGGGCCGAGTGGCGACGCAGAATGGTCGCGATGGGCTCCGTAGAGTGACTTCAACTCATGAAGCATGACGCCACTGGACCAGCCATCGGCAACCAAATGGCTGACAGAAATGATCAGGCGGTGCTCGTCGGAATCGATGCGCACGATTTGTGCGCGACACAGCGGCGGTGTCGTGATGTCGAAGTGCAGGTCGGACTGCTCGCGAGCAAGCTCGCTGAATCGCTCTTCCTTCGCAGACTCATCCAAAGCAGACAGATCGGTAAACGGGACCTCGAATTTGACGCTGGGGAGGAAACGCTGAACCGGAGTCGCCAAATCAAATGCCGCCCGCAGGCTGTCATGTCGATCGACAAGCTCCTGCAACGCCGACTCCAAAGCCTGCCGGTCCAGATCACCTCGCATGCGGATCACAAACGAAGTGTTGTAGGCGCGGAAGGCATCCTCGCCCATTTCCGCAGCCAACCAAATTTCTCGCTGGGCTTGTGTTAACGCCTGTTCGTTCGGCTCGTCGCCAGCGGCAGCAGCAGGCGTGGTAACCGCGAGTCGAGTTTCCTGTTTGCTCGCCTCGGGATTCGCGAACGCCGGAACCGCGTCTGGAAGAAACCCGCCATGCTGCATCTCCTTCAGGCTGTCTTCCATCGCCTGCACCAACCGTTGTTCGTCCTCATCCGAATGAGCCGTGGTAAAGACGAACAGTCGATTTTCGAAGATGTGAATGCCGCGGTCCCGTAGGTGGCAATAGAGTAGGGGCCCGTAAGTAAATTCCGGCGGCACGGTGAGATAGATCAGCGAACTAAAGTGACTGAGCTGATAGGGCGCATGATACTTTTCAAAGAGTTCGCCGAACGCCTTTGCCACGCGACCCGCCCGTTGGGCCACGCGGACTTGCAGGTCGGGCCCTTCCTGCTTGAGGTGGGTCAACACTGATTTCGCCGCTGCCAGCGCTAACGGATGGCGAACAAATGTACCGGCAAAGAAGGTTACACCGACTTCCGGCGCTGAGTCGTCACCGAACTGCCAAGGTCCACCGTCCAGGGCATCCAGGTACCTTGCCTTCCCAGTCACGACGCCGATCGGCAAGCCGCCGCCGACCACCTTTCCGTAGGTCGCCAAGTCTGCCTTGATTCCAAAATATTCCTGAGCACCTCCCGGCTTGATCCGAAAACCGGTGACCACTTCGTCGAACACCAAAGCCGTTCCTGTCGCAGCAGTGATCTGGCGAAGCTGAAGCAAGAAGTCCTTGGGTACCAGGTCCAAACGGCGTGCCTGAACAGGTTCCACCAGCACCGCGGCGATTTCATCTCCGTACTGCTCAATGATCTCGAGCGATTCCGGATTGCCGTACTGCAGCACGAGGATCTCGCCGACCGAGCCTTCAGGAATTCCCGGCGCCGTAGGCATGCTTCGCAGCTGACCGTCGCGGACGATTGGTCGGGCCAGCACTTCGTCGAAGATGCCGTGATAGGCGCCCTCGAAAATTACAATCTTGTCCCGACCGGAAACCGTTCGTGAGACGCGAATCGCGGCCAGAACGGCTTCCGAACCGGTACTGCAAAAGCCGACTCGCTCGGCACCCGTTAACTCTTGAATCAAGTGGGCCACTTCCCCAGCCATGGGATGAATGGGTCCGGTTTCAAAACCGGTATCCAACTGTGCCTTGACCGCTTCGACCAGGAACGGTGGCCGGTGACCGAACAGACTGGCACCGAATCCCATCACGAAATCGACGTACTCGTTACCGTCGACATCCCAAATCCTTGAACCTTCCGAACGGACGCTGTGAATCGGATAGACCGTTTCTTTCCAGACCGATCGAAATCCTGCGACGCTCCGCGGGTCGGCGAGCAATGGCCGATTCTTTGCGGCAAGTGCCTTGGAGCCGGCAGTGCGTTCGGTGTACCGCGCGATGAACGCATTTAGCAGGTCCTTCTGCGTCTCCGTGAGTGAGCTCGACTTGCTACGATCCAGTGGCTTGAAGGGACCGTGACTTGCCCGCGGAACAGCCTCGCTGAGCGCGGCCGCACGCTGCGGATCGATGCTGATGCCGGCTCTTGTATGACGGTCTCTTGCATCACGGTTCACTTGGGGCTCTCCGCCCAGCTCGGAACGCTGCCGCGTGGCGTTGAGCAACTGAGCCGTCAAGGCAAGATGCTGCTCGAGCAGTGCGGCGTAGTTTTGTTCGGTCGCTTTGCTTGGCGTTGCGGCGAGCGGTCCCGCGATCGTCGCGCACGGAACGGACGAGCCAGACGCGTTGGCGGCTTGGACGGGGGCGACTGCGGTCGTTGGTTCGGGTTCGGCCGGCAGCGATTCGTCCAAATAGGAAGCGATCGCTTCGATCGTCGACAGATCTTCCATCAACTGCCGGAAGGTTACCTTCGTACGAAACTTCTTCTGTAATTGCGTGGCCACCTGCGTCAGCAGCAACGAATCGAAACCCAATTCAAAAAGGCTGACGGATGCCTCAGCGGCGGAGATGTCACTACCAGAGAGTCCCGACAAGAACGAGCAGATTTCAGCGATCAACCGCTCCTTGCGGGGGATGCTTACTGACGCGGATGCTACGGGCTGACACAGCGAATCTGCGTTCTGCTGCGGCTGGACTGGATTGGCTGGTGTCTCCACTTTGTCGACTTGAGTGACAACGGCGCTGGCGGTGACGCCCTGAGTCACCGGTGTGCTGGGCCAGCAAAGCGTCCGCTCGAATGGGTAGGTCGGCAGGACGACGCGTCGCCGCCTCTCGTCGGCATAGAATCCTTCCCAATCGATGTTGACGCCCGCCGACCACAGTGAACCGAGAGCCGCCAGCACACCCGGTGCCTCCGGATCATCGGAGTGGGGCAGCGAAGTAACGACGCGTTGTGACCTATCGCGCAGGGTGCTGCAAGGCGAGTTGCGACAATGCTCTTCCGGGACCGACTTCCAGGAGGACATGACTTGGATCTTGTAGCAGCTTTTCGATTCCATCGGAGAATCGCACAGCCTGACGCACGTGCCCGGCCCAATACTCGGGACTCATCGCTTCATCGGAAGCAATCCATTCGGCCGTGACATTGGAAATGAATGGAATCGTCGGTTCGGCGAATGCCACATCGCGCAGCACCTCCGTGAACGGATCGATCACTGGATCCATCATGGGGGAATGGAAGGCATGGGACGTTCGCAGTCGCTTGGCGACTACGCCACGATCCTCCAATTGCTTTGCCAGCTCATCGATGCTGTCGTGGGGACCGGCAACCACGCACAGCTCCGGCGAATTGACAGCCGCGATCGCCAACAGCGGATTGAGGTAGGGACGCACCTCTGTCTCGGGTAATCGCACGGCGAGCATCGATCCAGGCGGCATCGCCTGGACCAATTCTGCGCGACGTGCAATCAGTTTCAGTGCATCCTCCAGTTTCAGCACGCCGGCGAGACATGCGGCAACGTACTCGCCGACACTGTGTCCGATCATTGCTGCCGGCTTGACGCCCCAACTCATCCACAGCTGCGCCAACGCGTATTCGATGACAAACAACGATGGCTGTGTAAAACGTGTTTGCCGAATCTTTTCGCTCGCGACGTGCTGTTGATCTTCCGCCGGAAAGAGAATGTGCCGCAGGTCTTCCTGCAACGCAGGCCGAAGCAGCTCAGCGCAACGGTCCACCACGTCACGGAAGACACTTTCCTGCTGATAAAGATCCGCACCCATGCCGGCGAACTGCGCTCCCTGGCCGGGGAACATGAAGACCACAGGCGGATCGCTGTGCTCCTGCTTGGCTGACGTGACACGCGGAGGTTGCGGGGATTCCAGCAACGAGCAGGCTTGTTGGACATCCTTGCAAACGACTGAGTGACGATGAACGAACTCGCTTCTGCCGGTCTGTAAAGTGAATGCGATATCGGCAAGGTTTGCGTCGGGGCAAGCCTGCAGATGCGTCAACAGGTCTTGCTTCATGCGGTCGAGCGCCCCGGATGTCTTGGCACTCAGCAGCAGTAGTTGCTGGGAACGTGAGGGTCCGGGCGGCTCGGCGGCTGGCGCTTCTTCGACGATCACATGGGCGTTGGTGCCTCCGGACCCGAAGGAACTGACGCCGGCGAGACGTGGTTTGTCGCCCTGCCGCTCCCACGGCTGCAAGGTTGTGTTGACATAGAAAGGCGTGTTCTCCAAATCCAACTTTGGATTCGGAGCCTGGAAGTGTGGATGCGGTGGAATCTGACCGTGTTGCAGCGCCAACACCGTCTTGATCAATCCCGCGGCGCCAGCGGCGGCGTCGAGGTGGCCAATGTTGGTCTTGACCGACCCAATGGCGCAAAACTGCTTGCGCGATGTTCTCCGATGAAAGGCTTCCGTCAATGCGGCGACCTCGATTGGATCGCCGACGGGAGTTGCCGTTCCGTGTGCTTCGATGTAGGTAATGTCATCGGGTTCGACTTCGGCAAGTGCCTGGGCCATCGAGATAACCTCCACCTGACCATCGACACCTGGTGCAGTGAAACTGACGCGATCCGCCCCATCGTTGTTCAGCGCAAATCCTTTGATGACACCATAGATTTGGTCACCATCGGCAATCGCTTCGTCGACCCGCTTGAGCACCAACAGCGCCAGACCGTTACTGAACACGGTCCCCGACGCATCCGCGTCGAAGCTTCGCGTATGTCCGTCGGACGAGCGGATGTCTCCCTCTTGAAAGTGGTAGCCCCGCGTCTGTGGAACCGTGACCGAGACACCGCCGGCGATGGCCATGTCGCACTGATAAGTCAACAGCGATTGACATGCCTGACAGACAGCCGTCAACGAAGTGGAGCATGCGGTGTTGAGACTGATCGCCGGACCACTGAGGTTCAGCTTGTAAGCCGTCCGAGTGGCGATGTAATCCTTTTCATTTCCGAACATGACCTGGTCTGGACCGACCAATTCGGTCAACTCAGGCCTGTTGTGAAGCACATGCATGAAGTACGTGTTGAATGTCGCACCACAATAGATGCCAACTGGAACACGAATGCGTCCCGGAGCATAGCCGCTTCGTTCGAGGGCCTCCCAGCACCCTTCGAGAAAGACACGGTGTTGCGGATCCATGACCTCCGCTTCGCGCAGGTGAATCCCGAAGAAGTCTCTGTCAAAGCACTCAGCATCGCGCAGCACGCCACGCGCGGGAACGTAATTGCCCGACTCCTTCAGGGACCGCAGGTCCAATCCGGCCTGCGCCAACTCCTCGTCCGTAAAGAATGAGATCGTATCGCGACCGGCCGCCAGGTTCTGCCAAAGGGCCTCGGCAGAATCAGCGCCCGGAAAACGACCGTGCACTCCAATGATCGCAATTCCATCCAACTCACTCATTTCAAACTCTCTATCGCAAACCGCAGTTCGTCTCGCTCGCTTCGCCGACCTACATCAGCGCGGTATCGATCTCTCTTCATCATCGCTTTACCCTCGATCGTGCATTCTTGATTGCGGCCAGCCGCTCCCGCTGTCGTTGGCCTCGATCGTGGCCCTTGGCAAGGCGATCGGACCCTGCATCACCCGCGTCGAAATGCTGTGCCAAGGCAGCAATCGATGGATAGCGAAATAGCGTTACCAAACCAATCTGCTTACCGAGATCCTCTTGCAGCCTCTTATGCAACTGCACCACCAACAGCGAATGGACTCCCAAATCAAACAGATTGTCCTCGATGCTGATTCGATCCAACTGAATCACGTTCTGCCAAACGTCCGCAATCTTCTTCTGAGTGGGCGTGCGCGGCGGCAAATAGTTCTGGGATGGCACATGCAGTTTTCGATGAGCCGATTCGGTTGCGATTGGCTCCGAAAGATTTGCGGTGACCGCAGCGACCGTCGCCTCAAGATCACCGGCGAGGCAATTCAGCACCTGTACCAGATCGTGCTTCCATCGCTCGGCCGCGGCGGGGGCGATCACGCGTCGGTCGAAGATCATGGAGACGCGCCAGTTGGAGTCCGGCTCCACCAGGACAAGCAGTGGGAAATTGGTATGAATCGGGCCTTCAAAATCCTCGATCGATACCTTGGCTCCCAGATTTCGAGCCGAATCGTTCACGACGTAGTTTTGCACGACTACCAGACTGTCAAAGAGTCGATGTTGCCAGGCAACATCGCTCCAAGATTGAATTTGAGGCAAAGGCACAAATTGATACGGATTGAGCCTCAGCAGGCGACCGTGAGCAGAGTTCAACACGTCGCCGAGTGTCTCGGCGTTGGTCAAGTCCGCACGCACTGGCAAATTGTTTACGAACGGACCGACCATCGATTCGGAACCTGCCAGGTCAGTGGGACGACCTGAGAATGCAGCACCAAAGATCACATCTTGCCGACCACTGAGTCGGGACAGCACAACCGACCAGGCAGCCTGAACCAGCGCACCAACCGTCGTCCGACGGGCCCGAATTGTCGCTTGCAGTCGGTCGATCACATCCCGGTCGAGACGACACGTAACCCGAGCGAATGCGTTTGAGTCATCGCTGGAACTCGGCTCGCAAGTGGACGGTGGCTCGGATAGCAACGGTGTCGGCTCACTCACGCCTTCCAAATTCGACTGCCAGAACTCACGTTGGCTCTCGCCCTGTGATCCATCCATGTCGATCACTCTTTCATCAAACCTGGTCGCATGATCGCGCAACCATGCGAGATAATCGCGGTAAGTACGTGCCCTATCGAGCGAGATCGCCTCACCTCGAAGATGAGCCTGGTATGCCCGGGAGACATCCGCGAACACCAAGGGCCAGGACCAACCATCCAGCAGCAACGACGGCACGCTCCATAGGAATCGATGCGTCTGGTCATCCAACCGAACCAACGTGAATCGCGACAGCGGAGCCTGATCCAACTCCATGCCCTTGGCTAGGTCGTCCTTCAGCAACTGGTCCCAGCACGCGGACTGTTGATCCGCCGGACGGTCGGTCCAATCTTCGATCTGCCAGGGTGGGGAGACGTGCCGATGGACAATCTGCAGCGGATCACCGAGACCTTCGCTGCCGATGCTCGTCCGCAGAACCGAATGGCAATTGAAGACATCTTGCCAGGCAAGTTGAAACGCCTCCACGTCCAAATCGCCAGACAGTACGCATTGCCAATGATCGAGAATCGAGCCGCTCTGGCCAGCCGCACGCGCCAGGAACAGCAATTGGATGGGGGAAGGCGGGTAGATGTCCTGAACGTCCTGCGAGCCTTGCAGAAGTCGATCGATCGCCGCCTGATCCAATCCGCTCAGAGGGAAATCCGACGGTGTGTATCCGCCTGCATCGCTCGATACACAATGCTGGATCAACTCGCGAAGCGATTGCAGGAATTTCTCTGCGATCGCCTCAATCGTTTCGTGACGATGCAGCGAGGAGGAGTAAGTCCATTGAATCTCCAGACGTTCGCGAATGATCATGCAGTTGATTTCCAACACATGCTTTCGCTGCTGAAGCAGACTATGCCAACCTCCGATCGCTTGCTTTGAAAACTCAAACAAACTCGACTCGCGGACGACATCGTCGAACTTGCCAAAGTAGTTGAAGATGATTTCTGGTTCGCATGATGGCTGGGAAATCGACTCCGCTTTGTCAGCCAAGTAATGCAGCAGTCCATAGCCGATACCGCGATTCGGAACCGATCGCAATTGTTCCTTGACGGCTTTCAGAGCACTTTGCGGTTCACCCGACTCGGGCATTTCCAGTTGGACCGGATAGATCGTCGTGAACCAGCCCAGGGTGCGTGTCAGGTCGACACCTTCAAACAGATCCTCTCGGCCGTGGCCTTCCAGATTGAGAAGGACTTGTCGATTGCCGGTCCAAGATTCGATTGACCGCCCCAATGCCGTCAACAGCACGTCATTGATCATCGTGTTGTAGGCTCGCGGCACACGCTGGAGCAGGTCCTGAGATTCCTGCTCCGTCAAGCGAACAGTCACGACCCGCGCGGTCGCTTCGGTGTTGCCGTCGGCTGAGATGCTGCCAGCGGGTTTGCTGTCTCTTGGCAGCGGAGCAGGCCTCAACTTTGCGACATGATCCCAATGGGAGCGTTCCGTCGCCAACGCATTGTTTTGGGCAAGCTGCTGCAATCGTTCCGCCCAGTCTTTGAAGGACGTCGTCTTTGGCGCGAGTTGGATTGCCTGACCGAGCTTCGCCTGCAGGTAACCTTTCTCCAAATCCTCCAGCAGGATTCGCCATGACACGCCGTCAATCGCCAGATGGTGAACAACCACCAGCAACTTCGACTTGCCACCGGCGAGTTGGATCACGACAACGCGCCAAAGCGGTCCACGCTCCAAATCAAGGCGCGGATTGGAACTCGTCTGCAACACCACGGATCTCCGACTCAAGCTGCGGATCGGCAACAGAGGACAGGTCGACGAAGTCGAGAGCAGGATTCGTAGCATCGGCTGGAGCAAACTCCTGATGCCAATCGCCTCCCTCGCATCGAAAACGCAGCCGCAGAGCGTCATGATGATGTTGAATGACGTCCATCACACGGCGCAATGCGTCGTGCTCTAGCGATTCGCGGACGTCAAACAGGAATGCCTGATTGAAATGGTGCGACTGAGCGAGCTGTTGCTCGAAGAACCAATGTTGAATTGGCGTCAGCGGGCAATCACCCTCAACGGATCCCTGTTCGATTGCGATTGAGTCGGCGTCGTGGATGGCGACCAATGCCAATTCTGCAATCGTCGGATACTCAAACAACTGTTTCGGAGTCAGCCGAATACCGATCTTTCGAGCCGCCGAGATGACGAGCGTCGATTGAATGGAATCGCCGCCGAGTTCGAAGTAGTTGTCGTGAACTCCCACTTGCTCAAGACGCAGCACGTCTCGCCAGATCGACGCTAACTGTTCCTCAACCGGCGTACGAGGTGCGACGAATCGATCGGCTAATTCTGGGCGCTGGTCATCCGGCGCTGGCAGGGCTTTGCGGTCGACTTTGCCATTATGAGTGAGCGAGAATCGATCCAGAAACACGAAGGCAACGGGGACCATGTATTCCGGCAACCGCGTTTTCAAATACCGCCGGAGCTCACTGACGTTGGCTTCCGAGGCTCCCGCTTTCCGAACAACGTATGCCGTTAGCCGCTTGTCCCCAGGCACATCTTCCCGCGCCATGACAATGCATTCACGCACAGAGGGATGCCCGGCGAGCACCGCCTCGATCTCACTTAGTTCGATTCGGAATCCACGGATCTTGACTTGATGATCCATCCGCCCCAGATACTCGATGTTTCCATCGGCCAGGAAACAGACAAGATCGCCGGTCTTATAGAGGCGTGCGTTGGGCCTATCCGAGAACGGATCGCGAATGAACTTTTCTGCCGTGAGTTCTGGGCGGTTGAGATAGCCACGCGCGACCTGGACCCCACCAATGTGCAATTCACCGGGGACGCCGATGGGGACAGGATTGAGCGCGGCATCCAAAACGTAGATCTGAGTATTGGCAATCGCCTTTCCGATGGGCACGATGCGGCGATCATCCGAGCGACGACAGGCCCAATGCGTCACGTCAACTGCCGCCTCGGTTGGTCCGTATAGATTATGTAATTCGACATCTAACCGCTCGAAAAATCTCTCCTGCGATTCATACCCCAGCGCTTCTCCGCTGCAGATCACGCGGCGCAGGCAATTGCACGCTTCCACGTTGTCAGCCCGTAAGAATGCCTCGAGCATCGAAGGCACGAAGTGCATCGTTGTGATGCCTTGTTCCTGAATCAGCCGCACGAGGTAGTCCGGGTCGCGATGGCCGTCCGGCCGGGCCACGACGAGTTTCGCACCGAACAGCAGCGGCCAGAAGAACTCCCAAACCGAGACGTCGAAACTGAACGGAGTCTTTTGCAAGACTCGGTCATCAGCCGTCAAACCAAACGCTTCCTGCATCCAGAACAAACGATTGCAGATGCCGCCATGTTCGTTCATGACACCCTTGGGTCTGCCAGTCGACCCCGAGGTATAGATGACGTAAGCCAGGTTCTCCGCAGTCGATAAGCGAGAGAGATTCTCCGTGCTATGGTCGCCGATCGTGGACCACTGGCCGTCCACCGCAATCGTCCGACTTCGGTTCTCCGCTGGCAGCGCCTCGGTAAGATCGTTCTGCGTCAAAATCAGATCGCAGTCGGAATCTTCCAACATGAACGTCAATCGCTCATTCGGGTAATCTGGATCGAGCGGCACATACGCCCCTCCAGCCTTGAGGATGGCGTATAGGCTGATCACCATCTCAAGTCCGCGATGCATGAACACGCCGACACGCGAGTCAGGCGCCACACCACGCTCACGCAAGAGATGAGCCAACTGATTCGCACGCGCATTCAATTGGCCGTACGTCAGCTCTTGTTCGTCATAGATCAAGGCGACAGCATCGGGTGAACGAGCTGCCTGCTGTTCAAACAGTTCATGTAGGCAGACGCCCGTAGGATAATCTCGCTGCGTTCGATTCCAATGGATTACTAGTTCTTGCGTCTCTTCCGGGGTAACGTAGGGCAGTGTGCCAACCGGGGCATCCAAGTTGCAGGCCATCTGCTCAAGCAAGTGGCAGAGATTTCCCAACATTCGAGCCATCATCTGTTGATCGAATCGATTCGAATCGAATTCGATTCGCAGCAACAACTCCTCGCCGCCGTACGCGATCAGTGCGAGTGGAAAGTTTGTTTGACCTCGATACTCAAATGACCTTTGCCTCCAGGCTCCTCCGCGATCTTGCAAGAGGTCATTCAGCGTTTGTCGTTCGAAGACGACGAGCGAATCAAACAGTGGCAAGGGTGCCGGCACGGCACTCCACCGCTGAATCTCATTCAGTGGTGTGTGCTCCACTGGGCGAAGTGCCAGATGTTTGCCTCGCACGCGCTGGAGGAAATCGCGCGTCGTGATTCCCGTTTCCCAAGTGACTCGTAGCGGAACGGTATTGATACAGATACCGATCATCGACTCGGCGTCCGGAACCGTCCCGTAACGACAGGCTCGCGTGGTACCAAAGACCACGTCGCCGTCACCATCGGTGTGTCCACTGTAGTGTGAGAGCAGCAATGCCCAGGCGCCCTGAACAAAGGTATTCATGGTGACCGACAGTGAATCGGCTGCTGACTGCAGCTGGGCTGTCAACGCTGCTGGCAATCTCTGTTGTTCGGCGACTTGCGGTCCAGGCGTGTAACCGGGCGTCGGATTCTCGTCGAAAGAGATGATCGTCGGCGCTGTGAATCCCTTCAGCTCCTCCCTCCAAAACTGCTCCTCCTGCGCTCTTGGTCGTTCGCGCAACCATTCCAGAAAATCGCCGAACGGAACTGGTGAGGGAAGATCTGGTTCTTGACCCGCTAAGTGCGCCCGATACGACTCAAAGACCTCGGACAGCACCATCGAAAAGGAACGTCCGTCAAGGATCGCATGATGAAACGTCCAAACGCATTGATTGAGGTCGGATCCACATTGGAACAAGGCAAGCCGCATGAGCGGGCCGCGATCCATTGCGAAATCGCGTCGCCGATCTTGGTCCAGAAACCGCTCGAGTCGCTCTTCGCATTCATCCGCGGAAAGATGTTGCCAGTCTTCCAACTGCCAACTGATCTCCGCGTTGCTGCGAGCCACTTGATGGGGAACCGCTTGGCCGTCCCATTCAAAGTGGGATCGCAGGATCGCATGCCGGTTGACAACGGTTTCCCATGCTTTTCGAAACATGCCCGGGTCAATCGGTTCATGCAGCGTACAAATCACCTGCTCGATATCGACCCCGGATTCGGGTGCGGCCAGCGCATGGAAAAGCATCCCCTGTTGCAGCGGCGAAAGCGGATAGATGACTTCGATGTCAGGCATGATTGTGCTTACCCAGTTCACTTTGCGATCGGGCTGTCTTGCTGGAGCATGACACGTGCGCCGCTTGCCGGCGTCGCAGCCGAGTCGTCACCTAGCGCAGTGCGAGACGCTCGCGACCATTTAGGCAAGACCGACGCACGCAAACTGCCGGTCGGTTCAGACAAGGCAGCGAATCTCTGTCGTCTGCGTTGGCAATTCCCTCAAGTGGTTTGAGTATAGTTATGCGGAGAATTAGTGGAACAAAAGCTTGAGCATGATTCCCCAAGATTGGACTAGCGCAAGCCCTTCAACCTGACCATGCCGGCTAGCCTCCAGCCGCGACGGTTATGCTGATAGTTCGGGATGAGCATGCAGCTCATTCGAAATGCAAAACAGATCGTTTCTCACGTTTCAAAGCTGGCGAGTAAGTTTTGCGTGCGTCATACGCATCCAATCACGATGCGCAAGCGAGTGTGTTTTCCCTGGACGATACCGACACACTCGCTTGCGCGTTTTGATGTTGCGCTTGTTGATTTAGGGGCAACGCCCCGTCCGTTTACCTAGCCCAGCCCGACGGGCTGGTTTCCCATTCTCACCGCGAATTGCCGGGCCAACGGCCCGGCCGTTTGTTGCTTCGATTCACAAATGGCCGGACCTTCGGCCCTCAACAGCAATCTCGCCATAACACCCAGCCCGATGGGCTTGGGCTAGGCAAATTGCTGGGCCTTCGGCCCGAAATCAAGCAAGCAGCGCAACATCAAAACTTGCGCGGCGTGCTTGGATTGACGGCGTTCGTGATCAGAGTGCCGTTGGTCGGCCTATTCCCCTTCCAGGATCCTCGCGTAGAAATCCTCGAGCTTGTCGGTCAAGCTTGGATAGTCATATCGCAATGCCGTCTCTCTAGCACTTCTCCCCAGCCCTCGACTCAAATCAGGATCATCGAGCAGTTGCAGCACCTTTTCCGAAAAGTCGACGTGATCCCAAGCGGCCAACAAGCCGACCTCGTGCTTCTCAAAGAACGTGCGGACATCTCCCACCGGATTGGCCACAGTAGGACGCCCCAACGCCAGGTAGTCCCCGAGCTTGTTCGGCCAGCGACCCACGTTGTAGGGCGTGTCGGGAAACGGCAAGACAAACAGGTCGGCGCAGCCCATGTACCATGGCAAGTCTTCTTTCGAAAGAAACCCGGTCAACAAGAGATGATCCTGCACGCCATGACTCTGGGCCAAGTCATGGACCTTGCTGGTCGACCGTCCCGTGATCATTAGTTTGACGGCGGGATACTTCTTGGCAACGATCGCGAGCGTCTTCATCACGATGTCAAGGTCCCAGTGGCCGTTAAAACTTGAAAACACAAGCACCGGATCTCCGACTGGCAAGCCAACTCGCTTGCGACACTCTTCCTTGCTGCGGTCGCGGAAATAGTCAGGAAAGGTGCCGCCTTGCAAGTGGCAGATGTTATCGGGGGAAACACCAAGCTTTTGTGCGCGCTGGCCGAGTGCCGTTGCGATCACGGTCAGCCCCGCAGCCTTGGTCCGAAAGGCCTCCTCGTAGTAGGTTTCCAAACCACCAAAAAGCATTCGGTACCATTTCGGTCGAAAATGATCAATGATTCCTCCGCGCCCCCACCAATCATTCCAATCGGTGACGATCGGTACGTTGTGTCGGCGGCTGTAGTACTTGGCAGCATGAATCGTGGCGGGCCGCGTCTCAAAACAGTGGATCAGATCGTATGGACCTTGATCGCCTTTGAGGTAGGCGATGCGTCTGAACATGCTCCATGGATCCCATCCCGTGCGCGCGCGACCCCAGAGCAAATCAGGGGCGGCTACCCAACGAATGCCGTCGGATTCTGATACTTCTGTTTTTAAGCGAGCTTTTTCCGCAGTGTGCAGGAAGGTGACCGAATGGCCCTTTTCAGTCAGCGCGAGGCGCAATCGAGCGGGGCCGAACCGACTGGGCACCGTGGTGGGCGATAAAGAGTAGTTTCAGTTGCCTTTTCAAAGACCCGACGCGGTCCAACGTCTGTCGACGTGGAACCATCTGATCTGAAACATCACATTCCTGGGCGACCTGGCGAATCATTTGTTGAGCCTAAAATCAATCATGCTGTGAATCGAGTCGATATCATTCCGCAAACCGCCACGCCTCGAGGCGAAAGTCGTCATCATCCGTTGTTGTTCAGCAATTGGTCGTAGACGCGTTTGTAGCTTTGCATTTGGTTCGACACACTAAACTGCGTTTGCACAAGTTCGCCGCGTTTTCAACGAGCATTGATGCTTCATCGGGATGATCCAAAAGATGGACAATCGCCTCTGCGATGTCCGACGAAGATCCAGGCGCGATCAAGATGCCGGTTTGCTTGTTGACCACCTCACGCGTCCCGCCGACGTCGGTTGCAACCACCGGCTTTCGAGCAGCCATCGCTTGAAGGAGACTCAACGAAAGCCCTTCGTTGACGGACGATTGCACGTAAATATCGATGGCTGCCATCAGGCGTGGCATGTCGCGTCGATAACCAGCCCAAATGACTTGATCGGAAAGCCCCAAATCTCTGGCATGCGTTTGGTGTTGCTCCATTTCCTCTCCGTCACCTGCAATCAACAGGTAGGTATCCGGATACCGATTCCGCACCGTAGCGAACGCCTCCAATAGCAGATCCACTCTCTTCAGTTTCGTAATCCGGCCGGCAAATCCAAGCACGGGGGCTGCTGTGGGAATTCCGAATTCCGACCGGCAGGCCGCTCGCTGCTCGGGACAGTGATAGGACCGAATGTCAACGGCATTCTGGATAACCGTGACGCGGGTCGAACGGACGCCAGGCAACGTCAGAATTCTTTGGCGGACGTCGTTGCTGACTGCCACAAGTTGATCGGGCATATAGATTGCGCATCGGTCGACCAGCGTGAACAGCCATCCCCAGGCTGCGCGATCCTGAGATTCCGCGTGCGAATGCTTCGTGGTTACCAACCTGGCTTGTCGCCGCAAGCCCAACGCGGTCGCTGCGACCACCGTTGCGCGAGGCGTATGGGTGTGGACCACTTCGATTCGATTGTCGCGAACGTAGTCGCGGACAGCCTTCCACAGTTGCCATGGTCTTTTCGCTGGCTTCGAAAAGTCGATCACCTGGGCGTTTGTCTGACTGAACGGATCGATTGCATCGACTCCATTCAATCCCCCGACGTGCCAATCATAGTCGCGCTCGCCAAAGTGCTTGATTTGATCGGTCACGATGCTGGTGATGCTTGAATCCACCACAGCGTTGAGCAGATGCAGGACGGGAACACGAGGTCGGCAAGCATCGCCCGCTGACTTCCGGTTGCTTTCGACCAAAGCCGGTGGTTGTACGCTCAAATCTGCATCCTGATGCCTCGTGCGTCTTCGCTTGACGTTCGTCGATGCCATCACTTGTCGTACGTTCGTGGTGCGTGCTTCCGCCGGCGTGGAGAGCCGGACACATCCTGCTTCGGATTGCAGATTGGTCCGTATGGACGCAACGCCCCTGCCAAACATGCCGGGCGGATCCACCTCGATTTCCAGTCTAGTACCGCAAGAAGTCATCGCAACAATGCCGTCGACTTTTCGAAGGATTTAGAATGTGGCACAGGAAGGTTAATCAGGGGCAGGCACCTCGCCGGCTGCAACCAACGTCATGCGGAAGGGACGTGCCCCGCCGTGTGCTCGTTTCCTGGGCGGGAAGTTGGGTGCAAGGCATCCTTCGACCATTCCATGAACAGGGCCTCGCATCGACCGACCATCCGCCCAAGTGTGAACTGACTCTCCAGCTTCTTGCGTCCGCTCGCACCGAGTCGCCGAGCCAAGTCGGGATCCGTCACGACGCGAAGAATTGCCTCCGCAAATTTCTCGTGGTCTCCGGACGGTACCAGGAAGCCGTTGACGCCATCCTCTACGATCTCGCAAACACTTCCGACGTCGGTGGCAACCAGGGGAAGGGAAGCAGCCATCGATTCAAGCAACGACAAGGGAAAAGCTTCATGAACGGAAGAAAGCACAGAAACATTGAGTGCCGCGAGTAGTTCCGGGACATTCTCGACTCTTCCCAAGAATCTGACATTGGCAGTGACGCCAAGTTGGTCCGCTAGCTCTTCAAGTCGTTCCTGCTCGGGGCCATCGCCAGCGAGTACGAAGACGGTATCGGGTGCCTTCTCCAGGACGATCGCAGCCGACTTCAACAACATGTCTTGTGCTTTCCAGCGTCGTAATCCGGCTATCATGCCCACGACTTGCCCGTCAACTGGCAAGGCGTACTTCCGCCTCACCTCCGACGCACTCTCGCTCGGCGCGTATCGCTCACTATCAATCCCGTTGTAGACAATCTGGATCTTTTCGTTGGGAATCCCTTTTACCTCATTGAGATACTGTTTGTGACTTTCCGAGAGAGCAATGATCCTTGAGAATCTGGGATGCAGCAGAAAATCGGATAGTTTTAGCATCGCCAATCGTAAGGGCTTTGCTCCTTTTCGTATGATCGTGTCATACGAATGAAAGATCAGAACTGATTCTGGCGTTCGCGCCATGAATGCAGCCAATCGTCCGGCAACCATATTGTGGAAACCATCGGTGACGTAGAGAAAATCGGCCTCTTCACTTTTCAAGATCCGAGCCAACCGGAGCACGTTTCGAGGATCCAGTGAATGTCCCGCGACACTGTGATACGTCTTGATTCCCTCTCGCGCCAACGCCTCGCCCAACTCACCGAGTTCATGCAGACAAATGAGTACGGGGCGAAATCGCCTGGGATCAAGCCCACGGATCACGTCGTACACGACTTGCTCGCTGCCCCCGCCCAAGTCGCAAGCGATTCTCAACGAACGCAATCGTAATTTTGGAGTTCTCGGTCATCTCTTTCATCCGGGTATCAACCATACACCTGGACTCCGTTCTCGCCCAACTGCGTTTTCGTTCGTACGCGTCTCGAAACGGCCAACGGATTCCTGAGCCGTGCGCCATGCGATTGGCTGGTGACGACGTGAGCATTCAGTCGTTCAATGAGCGCACCGGCCATCCAAAACAGGGCGGCAAAATAGGGAAACAGCCTGAGTTCAATGCTCAAGCCGCTGAGCAGCCAGATCAGTAAGAATCCAACCATCGCCGCGACCACACTGTACTCAAACTGCCCGCGAAATCCTGACCGCAGGACAGTCGCTGCCTTCGCTAGCCATGCGAGAACCACCGCCGCGAAAAGTGCGAACCGAATGACACCAACGTCCACAAGCATCGTCAAATAAGTGTTATGTGACGTGTCAAAATCTTCTTGAAACACGTTTTGCATCGTTTCGTCCAGCCCTCCGAGGCCGCGCCCCAAAATCGGACGTTCGAGGAATCGGTCCCAGGACCACGCAATCCGCTCAATACGCCCCGTGACGTTCTCACTATCCAGCACGCGGTCTTGGACGAGATCGTTCTGCTTCAATGCACCCCACGCCAAGCCAAGTACAAGCATCCCGAAAACGAGAAGGGGCGTCATCACTTTCCACAAACCGTTGAGGTAGAACTGAGCGAACAGCAATGCAATCGCGACCGAGACCCAGGCTGACCGTGTGTAGGAGATGAACACCCCATATGCCAGCACCAAAGCGACGCAACCAAGCAGCAACTTTTCTGTACGCCGGGCGCTGTGCACAAAGAACACCAGGCAACAGAGCATGCCCATTCCCATCACGCCGCCATAGATTGCGGGATTCTCCAAGACTCCAGCGGCCCGTCCGCCCGGCACGCCAAGCCATCGCGTCTCGCCTTGTTCATTGATGGGCGTAATCGGAAAGGGACTGTCCGTTAGATCAAGCGTGTTTTCATAGATCCCCGTCAGACAAATGATCAGCGTGGAGACGGTTATCGCTGCGACGAGCCAGATCAGACGTTGACGGGAATCGACGTACTTCCGTGTGAAATAGTAGATCGCCAACGGCAGCAGGGTTGCATCCAAATAGGCGGCAACCACGTTGGAAGCGGCGCTCCCCGTCGCAAGGCTGGTCAGGACAGAAACACCCATCAAGCCCACATAGGCGAGGACGAGCAACGGGATCCCCGACACCTCTCCTAGATAGACGTCTGGAGGCGCCGCTTGCCGCGTCTTGAATCTTCGCATCGTGCCTGCGATCCCTGGCCTCGCGCCCACCAGAACCTCGTCGCGCTCGCCCGTTAGCGGGTCGGAACCCACGGCTTCCCCTTGCGGCGCCATCGCGCGCGGTATCCGCGACGATCGGTCCGGCGACGAACCGGATGTCGCGAGCGGACGGCGGTACCGCCGCGCGACCACTGCTGAGATCAGGACGCATATCATCATCGCACCGACATAAGCCCGAGAATACTGAATATCAGGCACGCCGGCGGGTAAGTCGATCTGAAGGTAAAGGCTCAACACCGGCCATGTCATGAGCAACCCCAGGAACAGCCGAAAGATCAGAGGCAGTTGCCGCGTCATGATCACCAACACGTACAAAACGACGAGTTCGGTAAGGATGAGTAAGATCACCATGTTGTGTTCCAAATCCTCAATGAGTTGCGTCTTGTCGTGATTTGGCTAACAACAGCCGCTCATAGTGAGCAAGATAGTTGCATGCCTGACGAGCGAGACTGAATTCCTCTACCACGCGAGCCCGCGCAGCAGCACATTGAGCCTGCAGTTCCGAAGGTGACTTCGCCAATACGTCGATCACGGCGGTGGCCAAGGCCCCGGCGTCGGCGGGAGGAACAAGCACCGCAATGCGATCACTATTCACGACGGTTGTCGTGCCGGAAACGGCCGTGGCAATCACAGGGATTCCCGATGCCATCGCCTCCAGCAGCGCGACGGACAAACCTTCAAACAACGAAGGTAAGATGAAGATGTCACTGGCGAGCAACAGTTCCAGCACATCGCGGCGACTGCCCAAGAAGTGAATGTGTTCGGCCAGACCGCTCGCTCTCACCTGTTGTTCCAGCTCTTCGCGCAGCTCTCCATCGCCGACAAACAACAAATGAGCCTTTGGCTCTCGTTCAACAATGGTCCGCGCCGCTTCGATCAGATACCGGTGCGCTTTTTGTTCCTTGAGAGTAGCCACCGTGATCAGCAATTTGGCGTCCTCATCGAGACCTAGCTCGTTGCGCACGTGCTGCCCGTCAACCTCGCGGTCAAATTTTTCAACGTCCACTGCATTGCAGATCGTAGTGACCTGATCCTCGTTGACCTTCACTTGACGAATCAATGACAACTTGGTTTCAGGCGATACGGCCACATAATCACTGGCCCAACGCCGACAGACCTGATAAAGCCGACGCTGGATCCGCGAGAAAATGTGGGCCTCGCGTCCAGGATTGAACACGCGTTCGTCCTGGAAGTTGAACGTGATGACTGGAATCTGTAGTTGGCGGGCCACCGCAAGCACCAGAAAATCCTGCGAGCCAAGGTTATTCGTCTGGATCACATTGATCCTGTGCTTGACGAAGAACTCTCGCAGCCGACGACACAGCCGATACATATCAGCTAGATACAGCGGCACCATGCGAGCCGGTCGCCGCGGCAGATCAAGGACTTCAAAGTTCGTCCCTTGCTCGCACAATTCACTCTGCCAGCGGACCTCCCTCGAACAGCGCACAGACGACGGCATCACATCCCTTGCTGGCGAAGGCGCGGGCCAAACCGCACACGATCTCCTGGGAGCCGCCAATGGCGAGGTTGGGCAGCATCAGGGCAATTCTCAGCTCATGCGTTTGACCTTGCTGAACCGCTTCCGCGGCCGGCGATAACATCACGGAGCTCATGGCAGCATCCTCTGGAGTCGGACGGGAAGACGGCGACGAACGGCCTGACTTTCAGCAAATTGAACGTAGATGTCGGTGAGCTCCTGAATCCGTAGTAACGCCGCAATCGCCAGAAAAACCAGGCCACCGGCGAGCGTGCCTACCACACACACAACCAGCGGCGGCATCCTCAAGACCATCACGATCCAAGCGACAACCAGGTACGCCGGCGACGAAGCGACGAGAACTCGGGCCGTGGTCCCCAATAGCTGACGCAATCCCAGTCCCTGCAACCGATCCCGCAAACAGAAGATCAGAAAGAAGCCCGAGGTCACGTACTGCAGCGACGTCGCCAAGGCGAGCCCCACCGCTCCGAGCGGAGCAATCAACAGCAGATTGAAGATGACTTTGGAAACCAGACAGGTTCCACCGCCAACAAACGCGGCCGTCTTCGTGTCCTGCATCGACTTGAACACCGTCGAGATGGCGACGGTAATCGTCATCGGGCAGAGACCGACCGCGAGCGCCGCGAAAATGCTGGCCGTCAGGGACGTTGATTCGGCGCTAAAGTTACCGCGTTCAAACAATGCTTCGATGATCGGCACCCGCAAGGCGACCATCAGAATGCCGACCGGCAAGCTGACGAAAATCACGATCCGCAACATCTGTGACACGGTCGCACGAAATTGGTCGGGGTGTTCGTTGACGGCGATCGACGCAAACGTGGGCAAGAGCGCGGTGATCAGTGACGAGAGCCCGAATCGCGCCACCAGACCCATTGGACGGGCCGCAAAACTTAAACAGGCGACCGTCCCGGCTGCCATGTGCGAGGCCATCGACTTATCAATCAGTGGCATCACGCTCATGATCAGCGCACCAATGACGCCAGGCCAAAGAACAGAGAGAAAGCGTTTGAATTCCAGCATTTCCGTCGCCAGGGCAAACTGGTAACGAAATCCGCTCCGCCGCAACCAGTACATCGTCCAAACCACCTGAACCGAAGTGCCGATCAGCATTCCCAGCGGCAGACAATAGACGCCCCACGAACCAGCGAAAAGGACGATCGTCGCAATCACACCGACTGCCAAGAAGGCGGTGGAAACCTGCGAGACAAAAAACAACTGCTCTGCTTCCAACAGGCTCTTCAGAATCAGCGCTACACTCGACAACAACAGCGTCGGCGTCAAACACCACATCAATTTGACGACCATCTCGCGATCGTCCGGGGCAAATCCTGATGCCAGCAGCGGACCGACGAGAGGCGCCGCCACCGCAAAGATCAAGCTGCTAGCGATCAGCCCCAAAACGTAGACATTGATCACCGTGCTGCCGAACAGGTCGCTCTTGGGATCATGCCTGTCCTGACGTTTGACCGACGTATAAACGGCGATCATGGCGGGCGCCATTCCACCAAGCAAAACAAGCGACACGCTGGTTGCCAGCTCGAAGGCGAAGAAATAGGAATCGGTGATCGTGGACGTCCCGAATTCCCATGCGATCAGGACTTCGCGAAGCAAACCGAAAATCGCAGAAACCAAAGTCGCAGCGAACACCACCGCGGTCGCGCGAAACAGACCAGTTCGGATCACTCCTTCGCTCTTCGTGGTTGTGCCGCTCATGCGTTCGTCTGTTGCGGGGCTGCGCTAGGTTGAAAAGAAAATGATCGACGTGTGCTCGACCAATAGCCCTGCGACCCGCGTCAAACCGTGAAAGGAAGCAGTAATCCGAGCCGACGGCGGGAACCCGCCAAGCCATACGATTAGGCCTACCCCAACTATAATTCGCCCACCCTCGTGTCAAGACACTGCACGAGAGCGCAGGCTACAAACGGGCATTCAACTGAAGATCATTCTGCTTACTGCCACCTGCCGGCTGATCTTGCTCCAACGCCCAGGGTCCCCGGTACGCTCGAAAACTGTCGTTGCGCCAAACTTCAACAAGCTCGTCGCAGTGCCTCATCATCTCTTCCTCTGCTCGGGAGATGGAACTCCACTTTTCACGATTGTCCGGGTTGTAACGCACGATCACTAGTTCGACCCCAGTGCTCTTGGCATAGTCCCACGTTTCTCGTTCGTGGTCATCACTCGGATAGGCCGTCGCCTGTCGTCCGGTGTAGAGACAAAGCACCCTTGGCTTGAAGAACAGACAAACGTCGTCCTCTTGAGTATTGTCGCGTACGAATTGGAACAGCTCGACAGCCGAGGGTGTGGCTACACCATCGATCAAACCGAAGTTGGCGCGGCTGTACCAGGCGGCGTACGAGACGATCGAGAACAGACAGAAACATGCCAGTGCCGATTGCCGAACAAGCTTTGGCAACGACGGCAAATCCATTCCCAGCAGCACGTAGAACAGAAACGCCGGGAACAATGGCAACACCATGCGGATCCAGGACGCGGACGGCCACACCACCACCAGGGCAAAGTAAAGCCCCATCGCGATACCGAGAAACGAAGGTCGGGGCAGATTCTCTCGGCAAAAGCCCACGATCCCGACAAGAGTCAGAAGCACTCCAGCGACCTTACGGATCTGCTCGGAATAGCCGTTCTCCCAAATCGTCGAGAAGGCCACGACATCGGTCCATAGATTCTCAAGGATACTATCGCGATCAATGCTGCTGAGCTGCTCGAGGTACCCAGCGCCCGAAGAAGGCAAGATGGCTTTCTCAACGAGAATCAATCCGCACGCCATCGCAATCACCGTTGCGCCAAAACGCGTCAAACGTTTCGTTGTGATCAATTCACATAGCACAACGGTGGGCAAGAGAACGATTCCCACGGTTCTCGTTCCGTAGGTCAAGTAAATCAGCACGCCCAGCAAGATCGCGTGGACCGATCGGGAGTAAACAACGTGTCGACGGCGATACCATTGGTCCGCAACCAGGATCGTCAAATACCACAACAGAATAAACAGATGCTCGGAGTCGACAGCATCCTTCTGGATCCAGAAGATCGGACAGAAACCGATTGCGATCAGGTAAGCGAGAAGTTGCTTGTCACCGAGCGAACTGGAAAACAGCTTCACGGTGACCCACAGCGACAGCACGAACACGACCACCAATTGAATCTTGAAGGCGGTTAGGTTGAAACCAAACGCTGCATAAGCAGGTGCAAGCGAGAGGGGAAAAACGGGCGGATAGGCGCGCGGTCCAATTTCTGGATGGATTGGGTTGTAGACATATCCAGTATCTGCGTACGGCCTCCCTGAAGCGATGTTCTTGGCATGGCTGATGTACTGCGAGAAGTCGCCGCCCCATTCGTGACCGTCACGCAACGTTGCAAGGAAGAAGCTCGCAACGACCGCGACGACTGCAGCCTGCAGGGCAAATCCAAACTTGTTTCGACGACTCTCTTGGCCATCGGTGTTGTTCGAGCAGGTATTCACGGCAGCGCGTTCGCTAGACTCCTAGGAGACCTTGCTGTTGAAAGGGGGTCTGACCCTCTCCAGGCAGTTGTTTTCGTTGACATTTCCGATGCCCTCCAAAGGGTCAGACCCCTTCTTCAACAGGCTGTTAGGATGCAGGTGGCATCCGTCACTGCTTCAGGAATCATGGGTGGAGCGATCGACCGGACCATGCTTCCCGTCCTCCATCCGCCTCAATCGATAGGAGAGGTCTTCGAGCACGGAGCGGTTCGAGTTGATGAGGTCAGCGACAACCCCCGTGAGGATCATCTGAAAGCCGGCAAGCAACAAGATTGCGGCCAGAATCAGTGACTGTACGTGAAGATCTCTGGACGTCGGCTCATAGAAGAAGATGTAGAGAAAGCGCAGGCCAATCAGAAAACCCAAACTGCAGGTAAGGATACCGGCCACCGAGAAGATCTTCATCGCACGGTACGACGAATAGACGCGGATCATGATTCCGAGGGATCGTGTGACAAACACGCCGATGTTCGAGAACAGGCGGGACTCTCGCAGTTTCTCGTTCGTCCGAATCGGCACTGATCGCGTGATGATGCGTCGACGCCCAGCCTGAATCACGTGGTCGACGGTATGGTCGAAGTCGGTTGAGCAAATCAAACGCATCGCCGCCTCGCGACTATAGGCACGAAAACCACTCGCGACGTCCGGTACGGAGGTTCCGGCGAGCCAACTCACGACGCCGCTTCCGAGTTTCTGCAGCTTCTTCTTCAGCCAAGAGAAATGTGCGATCTTGTCAGGTTCACGATCGCCGATGACGATGTCGGCTCGATGTTCCAGAATCGGCCTCACCAACTTTGGTACGTCGGCCCCGCAATACTGGTTGTCACCGTCCGTGTTCACGATGATGTCGGCACCAAGCATCAAACAGCGATCCATGCCTGCGGCAAACGCGTGGCCAAGCCCGCGATTTGCTGGTAAAACTCAGGATGTGTTCGACCCCCATCTCGCGAGCAATTTCGACGGTTCGGTCGGTACAACCGTCGTCAATCACTAGAATTTCGACAGCCGTGATCCCGGGGATTTCACGCGGGATGTCTCGCAAGGTCGCGGGAAGTGTCTTCTCCTCGTTGAGACACGGAATTTGCACGATCAGTTTCATGGCCTTGTTATCTTTTACGGTCCTTCGGCATCGCGAGCCTGACCGTCCGTTACACGGGCGAGTCGCCTATGATGAGCTGTATTGGTGAGTCTAGTCATTCGCCTTCTCAAAGCGAATCACTTCTCTCACGTCGATGGTGGGATTGCATGCGTCGCAACGATTATGCGGGGCGTCTCCCCAGCATCATGTCACCGCGCAAACGCTACTTCGCGCGAAATCTTTCCGCATCGCTCGCCAATAGCTCCAGGAGTTCGTCGTCACCTTCGACCAGGTCATCGTCAAGATCAAGATAGTCGTTGATGACACCATCGATCGCAGGAATCCGTTGGACCTGCGAAACTGCAACAAGTTCACCGGCTGTGACCAGATCCTGCTGCGCTAATCCATTCACAACCAGCAACGCATCCAACGCGGAGATCCTGCCATCCCGATTGACGTCGAGGCGGGACAGATCCGGCGAAGCCGCCGCAGAAGAGAGTGTTTCACCCGATGGACTCACTGCACTGCGATTCAGCACGTTGATGATCAATAGCGAATCCAACGCGGTTACCATTCCATCCGCATTGGTATCGAGCGGGTTCACTGTGCTGCCGACGGTCTCGGTCGAACCGACGGCGCCGTCGCCTTGCAAGACGCGGGCGTAATAGGCTTCGAGCAGGTTGCTCTGCCCAAATCCAGCACTGGTTCCACCGCCAGCCAGGTAGATCACCCCAGCATGTTCCACCGCAAAGATGCCATGTCGAGCCGTGGGCATGGAGGTGCCCAGACGCCAGCTATCGGTGCTGGGATTGTAAATGTCGACGCGGTCGTACGTTCCGGCCGCCGTGGCCTCCGGGCTGCTGCTCGTTTCGCCCCCGAAAACGTAAAACTCACCGTCAAGAAAGACCGCCTTGCCGGTGCCACCGCGAGGCTCGGGAAGGGGCGAGGCGTTGCCCTGTGTGCTGGAGATCCACGTATTGGTAGCGGGATCGTAGACCTGGACATAGTCGAAACCGTCACCGACAACATTTCCGCCGGTACGACCGCCGAAGACGTAGAATCGCGTCCCATCGGTCGCGGCCGCAGCGTGATTGACGCCTTCGATCATGGGCGCAATTGGCTGCCAGGTGTTGGTCGCAGGATCGTAGACGGCGGCCTGATTCGTGGTGGCGCTACCAATGATCCCGCCGGCGAGATAAACCTTGCCATTGATCAGCGCAGTCGAGGCGGAGCCCGCGGCGAATGGGATGTCCGAGCCGCTCGCCCAGGCATTGGCGACCGGATCGTAAATCTGGACTTTTCCTTCGCTGCCGCTACCGAGACCACCGAACAGATAGAGCTTTCCGTCAATCACTTCAGCGGCGTGATGGTTGCCAGCCAATGACCGTTTCGCCAAATCGTTGACGCCGCTCCATTGACCGGATCCCAAGTCATAGGCGAGCGTGGCGCTGTTGCCTTCGCCCACGACATACAGCTTGTCACCAACCACGCCAGCAGCGACTTCGCCGAGAGCCACCGGCATGGATGCAAGCGCGAACCAGGAATCGTCGAGTTCGAGAACGTAGACATCATCGGAGATATCGCCGCCGACCATGTAGATCCGGCTTTCGATCTCGACAGAGACCGGCGACTGAACCGCGTTCGCCGCTGGCGGAAGCAACGTCCATGTATCGGTGGGCGGATCGTACATGAACATCGTATCGGTCGAGGTTGAATTCTCGGTGACACCTGTCACAACGAAGATGCGTCCGTTCGCAGCGAAGGTAGAAGCAGTGACATGCCCGATCTCGATTGGCAAGCTCGCAACCTGTGTCCAGACATCGGCACTCGGGTCATAGCGGTGGACCAGATCGGAATTGCCCGTAAACTCATCTTCCCTGTACTGGCCGCCGATCGCATAGACGTAGGCGCCCAACGCGACACCAGCCATGTGATTGCGAGGCACTGGTAGATCGGCAAGGCGGGTCCACGAGTTCCCGTCGTCGCCGACGCCATCGGTGCCGCCCAGATCGAGAGCCCATGTATGAGGCTGATCCGCGGCACTGCTGACGTTGCCCTGCGCACGCGTGGCACCGCCAAAGTAGTAGAGCGTTCGACCGAGGATCGCGGCGCCACCACCGCCACGGCCATCCGGCAGACTTGTCCCGGCGGTCCATGTGTCCGCAACCGTGTCATAGATCCAGACTTGATCAGTACTACCGCCGGGATGATCCCCGAGGTAGCCGCCCAAGACATAGATCTTGTCGCCGTCGACCGCATGCGCGGCATGGGTCAAGGGAATCGGCGCCCTGGCGATGGACGCCCAAGAGTCGTTCGCCGGGTCATAGACGGCGGCCTCGGTCGTAACCTGCAAGGAACCATTGAAGAAACCGCCGAAGAGATAGAGCTTTCCGTTGACCGAGGCTCCTTGCCCCTCGTACTGCGGATAGGGGGCGTTGGCAAGTGTTTGCCACTGCGCCAGTCGTGTCTGTTGGTTGTTGTTGCGGACAGCAAACCGCACCGTGTAGGCCGGCCCCGCGATGCCGGTGCCATTCAATCCCGTGGAGGGCGTCACCACGAGGGTATGATCACCAGTCGTTCCTGCCCAGCTGAATCCGTCGCCGGGAAGATTGTCGGAATCCACGAAGACACCGTCGAGTGCATAACGCACACTCGCCACGTTGCCAGTGAAGCTCGGTTCAAACCGCAGGCCAGTGCTGTTGAGCACGCCCAGGTCGAACAGCGGATCAGCCGCGGCGACGGCGGCCGGGACATTGCCGCGGATCTCGCCCATCGGGAAAGCTTCGGTGTGAACGTTGATGTATGCCTGCCCGCTGCTCAGCGCCGCGAGCGCCTCGGCAAGCGTCGGCGTGGGGTTGGTTCCGCCGTGCGTGTGACTGGTCAGGTTGACAACGCCGACGACGGTATCGCTACGACGATTGACGCCCGCATTGATCACGTCACTGGCACCGGAAAAGACATCGAAGATGTGGGCGGCGTTGCTCTGTCCAGCATTCGCTGGTCCGTGGATATGAATGTTGGTCAGGTCAGCGGTCAGACCTTGATAGGTAATGCTGTACCGCAACAGATTGCTCGACGCGTCGTAGAAGAACGTGGCGCTGCCGGTCGCGGTGCTACCCGTTGTTCCGTCTGTCGAACCAGGAAAATTGTTCACTTGGTCCTGCGTGATCGCGATCGGAGCCCACTCGATGTCGCCGGGGGCGAGCGGGTTTGGCGCCAACATTCCGAGTGCTTGTCCGCTATCGACATCCACCACATTCAGAGATGTGACCAGCCCGGCAGTTCCCGGCAGGACGGTGACCGTGAGCTCGTCATGGATCACGGCAATCCCATTGTCCGCGGTCAGACGCAACACATAGACACCCGCTTCGCGAAAGCTCGCGTCAGTATCGACCGCGAAGGGATCAGCAAAGTCCACCGATGCGGGTCCGCTGACGAGGTTCCAAACGGTGCGCAGCGGCACGCCGTTGTCGCTGTTGTCGATCACTGCCCCATCGAGACTGGCGGTGACCGATGGGCCGGACAGCGTCGCGTCGGCTCCGGCGTCGACTTGTGGTGGTGTCCCCAACGGCAGGAATGCATCCACGCCCAACGCGTCCCATGTGAATGGAACGACGGACGCGGGAGTGGGGTCGGTGGAAATGATGCCGACGGCCATTGCACCGTTTGCCCAAGCGGCAGGCACCGAGATCGCGGAACCTAACTTCGTCAGGACTTCGTGGGAACCGCCGCGCGTGATCCGGAACGACGCCTCCATGGTATCGGCAGTCGGGTCAAGGGTTAGAAACAACTCCACGAAGTCGATATTGGCAGCACTGAGCGCCGGCGACGTGGCGAGGATCGTCGCGGCAGCGTTGATTTCAGAAATCAATTGCACTTCAACTTGACCGTCACTCCTACCCGTCACTGCGATCTCGACGTAGTTGTCTTGATCGCCTGTTCCCAAATACAGACCCGCCTGCTCACCCGCGTTCGGAGTGAGACCGGCAAAGGGGCTCAAGAGACTCGTTTGTGCAGTAAACGGCGTCGTCGCGGAAGCGGCATCAAAGCCAAACTGCAACGCTTGTTGTTGCGAATTGCTCGAACCAAAGGCGGTACCCGGTGAGGACTCGTCGAGCGTGAGCACGCCGGCGGCACCGCCTGCGGTTACAGCATTGGCATTGAATAGCGTTTCGTAGTCGTCGATTGAGTTGGTCATCAAGCCGGTGAAGCCAAGACCCAGCAGTCCGCCATGACTCTCGTTGTTCTCCCAGCTGTAGATCGTGCCGATGGGCGTGGTCAGACCATTGTCGGGATCGATGGCGAAGGGATCGATCGTATCCGGTTGCTCATCGTTGTCATCGTCGGGATCAAGAAGGTTCGAAGTGAAGTCTTGATCCCAGTCCGGCGGCACATCACCCGGATTGTTGGGATTGGTGCCGTTGGCGATTTCGTCGTCGTTCGTGTAACCATCGCAGTCGTCGTCGTTCAGACAGACGACAGTGGACTCGTTGGGCTCAAAGACGATGATCGAACCGTTCACGTAGTCGACGACCCAGATCGTACCCGGAAACACTTCCAAGTCCCCCTGGGCGGTCACGTCCAGCGGCGCAGCACCCACGCTCGAGAACAGGTTTTCCGACAACACCACCGAATCGCCAGCGGCGTTGAGTTCAATGCGTTTGAGTGTGTTGTCAAAGCTCGTCAGCAGCAACTGCCCTTTCAACTGACTGGCAAAATTCGATGCCGTGTATTCTTCGAGTCCGCCGGTCGAGTAGAGATACGTGACCAAGGAACCGTTCAGGTTATGGCCCTCGGTATTTGGCTGTGGCGATTGAAAGTCGGACTCAATCGGATTGCCGACGGTCACCGGCGACTGCGGGTTGGTGACATTGAACGTGTTGCTCGGATTCGAGCGCGTCGGATTCGGGTGGCCGCCGTAATAGCCGGGGGCGGAGATGAAGTGCAACGCATCGCCGTAGGAGTTTCCAGGCTCGCTGGGATCATTGGTCGCATTCCCCTCTGGGCCTTCGCCGATCGGCACGCCGCCCCAGCCTGCGTTCGGACCATTGTCCGACGTGTACATCCTTCCCGACTCGGTAATCACGAGATCGTAGGGATTCCGGAATCCGGGGGCGTAAACTTGAACGGGACCGCCTGGAACAAGGATCGCTTGATTCTTTCCGTCGTTGCCGCCAAACGGATCGTTGACATCGTTCACGCCGACGCGATCTTCATCATCCAGCGTTGGCAGGTCATAAGTCGATTCCCCAATGGCGTCGAGATCGATCGAGAGAATTGCCGACGACAGAGCATATTCGGGCAGCAGCGCGAAATTGTTCGACGGCGCACCCATGTTCGTGTTCCCGCCGATCGCGATGTACAGGGTATTGGTCGTTTCGTCCAATTGCAGTCCGTTGGTACCGTGATTCTCCTCCGATCGAGGTAGGCCACGCACGAGATCCAACTTCTCCCAAGCCGCACCGTTCCATTGCAAACGCGAAACGACCCCCGAATTCGTGTCGAGATTCAGGTCCGTCCCGGACGTACCGGCCCCAATCCGCGGATCACTCGAGGTGACGTAGAGGATCGGATTCTGTGCAGTGCCCCTGACAAGGATGCCCGTGATCAAGCGATTCGTGACGCCCAGGTTGACGGAACCGTCGTCGTTGTGGTTGACGATGCTCTTGATCAGGTTGATCGTCTCGGTCGCAGTGACCGCGTAGTCTTGCAGGCCGTTTCGGACGATGCTGTAGGCCTTGATCGTTCCGTCTTGCTGCGCGACGTAGAGTCGACCGTCGGGTCCGAATTGAAGCGAAGTGGGATTGACGGAGGACGTGTTGACGAGGGCCGACTTTTGGAACGTGATGGGCGGGCCGGCACCGGCCCCCGAAAGCGGAATGCGGATAGGATCGTTCACCCCCGTATGGCTGATCTCAAGCGTTGCCGAGTAGTCAACCGTCGCTCGCGGCGTGAAATCAACCGTGACGCTGGTTGATCCTCCAGGAGGCAAAGTCGCCGGTAAACTTGCACCGACCACCGCCGCGAACACACCGTTACCCCCCAACACCCTCACTCCGGTGATGGCAATATTCGGATTGCCCTGAGCGCCGAGGTTCAACAGATCCAGCGTTTGCGAGCTCGTCTCGGCAACCGAGACGGTGTCAAAGGAGACAGATGATTGGGACACATAGAGTGCGCCGGGAGAAGTCAGACTAAGAATCTCGATCCCCTTGATCGCTGGATTCTGCACCACGTGACCGAAGTCGATATCGAGGTTGTTGTCGCTCGTCACGATGAACGATTCCATCACCCCCTTGTAGCCGCCGACAGTCGCGTAGACATCATAGTCATCCAGCACCGTCGTCCCCTCGATCGCCACATCAAAGACTCGCTGGCCAATCGCTTGCGCACCCGAAAAGACTTCTGCGAAGTACAAACGCACTTCGTAGATGCCGGCCGAGACTGGAAAGTCCCATTGCAGTTCCGATGCGCCGGATTGATCCCATCGCTCCGATTGGAAGATCGCGGCAGGAGTTCCGGAGGGAATCGAAGCATCACTCACGTCAACAGCCAGACCGGGGTTGTACGTCGTGTTCCCAGTCGCCGATGCGTTCACGTAAACCGATGGTGACGTACCGGTGTCCGCTAACCAGTTCGGTGTCCCGGATTGCAGCACCCCGCCCGCATTGACCCGATACACGACCGTGCTGGTGACCAAGGGGTTGACCGTGATCGTCACCGTCGCCGGATTGCTGGTCGCACCACTGTTGTCATCCACGGTGTAGGTAAAGCGGTCCACGCCGATGAAACCGGGCGCCGGAGTGTAGTCAAACGTGCCGTCGAGATTGTTGACCAGCGTCCCGTTGGAGACGCCCGCACCAGTGACCTTGACCGAGCCCGCGACGAGAACTCCATCGCTATCGCTGTCAGCCGTCCCCCCACTTGTCTCACTGCCATCGAGCACGTTGAACGTCACAGTCGTCTGCTCCAACGCGCTGACCAGATCATCGTCGACCGCGACCGGAGGCGGACTGCTCTGGACTGTCAATTCAAAGGTCGTCGACGCTGGCGTGCCGCCGCCGAGATCGTCTGCCGTCACCGTGATCGTCGTGGTGCCCAAGTCGGCGGCGTTCGGTGTCCCGCTGAACTCGCCCGATTCGGCGTTGAACGATAACCATGCAGGAAGGCCACTCGCTCCCAGTGTCAACGGATCTCCGTCGACATCCTCGAAGGCATCGCCGGGAATGGTGAAGCTGAATCCGAGATCAAGCGTCGCAGTCTGGTTTTCGATCCCTTGGTCAACCGCGGGATCATCCTGGACTCCGATTACATTGATGGTCACCGTCGCCGGATTGCTGATCGCACCACCGTCGTCAGTCACCGTGTAGGTAAAACCATCGACACCGCTAAAGTTCAGGGCCGGCGTGTAATCAAAGGTGCCATCCAGGTTGTTGACCAACGTGCCATGGGAGACGCTCGCACCGACGACCTTGACCAAGCCCGCAACGAGGTTGCCGTCGCTATCACTGTCGGCGATACCACCACTTGTTTGACTTCCATCGAGCACGTTGAATGTGACCGTCGTCTCTTCCAACGTGCTGACCAGATCATCGTTGACAGCGACAGGCGGATCATTGACCACATTGCGGTCAATGATTTCGATCGCCTTGATCGCTGGATTCTCCACCACGTGACCAAAATCGATATCGAGGTTGTTATCGCTCGTCACGAGGAACGATTCCATCACTCCCTTGTAGCCGCCGACTCTCGCGTAGACGTCATAGTTATCCAGTACCGTCGTCCCCTCGATCGCCACATCGAAGACCCGTGAGCCAATCGCCTGGGCCCCCGAGAACACCTCCGCGAAATACAAACGCACTTCGTAGATGCCGGGCGCGACTGGAAAATTCCATTGCAGTTCCGATCCGCCGGCGGGATCCCAACGCTCTGACTGGAAAATTGCGGCAGGCGTTCCAGAGGGAATCGATGCATCACTCACATCAACGGCCACGCCGGGGTTGTAGGTAGCGTTCCCGGTCGCCGACGCGTTCACGTAAGCCGAGGATGACGCACTGGTGTCGGCCAACCAGTTCGGTGTCCCGGATTGCAGAGTTCCGCCTGCGTTGACTCGATACACGACCGTGCTTGCGAGAACCGGGTTGACCGTGATCGTCACCGTCGCCTCATTGCTGGTCGCACCACGGTTGTCATCCACCGTGTAAGTGAAGCTGTCGGCACCGATGAAGCCGGGGGCAGGCGTGTAGTTGAACGTGCCATTCAGGTTGTTGATGAGCGTCCCGTTCGAGACACCCGCACCGGTCACCTTGACGGAGCTCGCGACGAGTGTTCCATCGCTGTCGCGGTCGGCGACCCCGCCACTCGCCTTACTGCCATCGAGCACGTTGAAGGTAACGCTCGTCTGTCTTGAGGTGCTAACCAGATCGTCGTTGACCGCGACCGGAGGCTCATTGACCGTGTTCAGCTCGACAATCTCGATCGCCTTGATCGCTGGATTCTCCACCACGTGACCAAAATCGATATCGAGGTTGCTATCGCTCGTCACGATGAACGATTCCATCACCCCCTTGTAGCCGCCGACGGTTGCGTAGACGTCATAGTTATCCAGCACCGTCGTCCCCTCGATCGCCACATCGAAGACCCGTGAGCCAATCGCTTGGGCCCCCGAAAACACTTCGGCGAAATACAGACGCACTTCGTAGGTGCCGGGCGCGACTGGAAAATTCCATTGCAGTTCCGACGCACCCGCTTGATCCCAACGCTCCGACTGAAAAATCGCGGCGGGCGTTCCAGCGGGAATCGAAGCGTCACTCACATCCACAGCCACGCCAGGGTTGTACGTGGTGTTCCCAGTCGCCGACGCGTTGACGTAAGCCGAGGGTGACGCCCCCGTGTCCGCCAACCAGTTCGGTGTTCCGGATTGCTGTGTCCCACCCGCATTGACTCGAAAAATGGTCGCGGCCAAAAGGACGCGGGCTTCCAGCTTCTCGAACGATCCGGCGCTCAACCTCCTTCGCCGACGCAACTTGCGGGATGTCTTCGGCGATCGTTGTCCCCAGGGTCGAAATGGTAGGGGTCGAAATCGTGACATGCTGCGAGAATTCCAAACGAGTCGTTGCGGCTACTCCGGTGGCTCGCACAAACAGATAGAGACAACGTCTCTGATTCGCCTCGCGAAGTCGCTCGGTGCGAGGCCGAATCGGCAACCTTCGCTCGGAGTTTCACTTCGCGTAGCGGGGCCGCGAACCAAATGCCTAGAATAGGTGCAATGCGCAGAGAAGGCAAACTGCGATTAATAGGAATAATGCGCAGATTCGGAACGGCTTTGACGATCGCTGCGGAGACCGGGCGGCGTCTATCGAGCCAGCTGGAATTCGCCTTCGAGGGTCTGGTGCAGCAAACCGGGAGTTTCTGCGAGGGCCCGTTCGATTTGTTCACAGATTCGCACGCCGGTTTGCTCCCAGGTGTAGGTCTGCCAGAACAGACGGCGCCCAACCTCTCCGAACGATTTGAGTTTCTCCGGTTCGGCCAGCAAGGTCGAAATCTGGTGGGCCAGTTGCCGCGACTGGTTCGCTTCAACCAGGGATCCGTTTCGACCCTCGATCACAAAGTCGGGGATTGCGCCCATGTTGGTGGCGACAATCGGAAGCCCATGGGCCATCGCTTCCAGGAAGACGATACCAAACGGTTCGATCAAGGTGGGCAGACAGAACAGTGAGGCTTCCTCAAAGTACTGTTTGACCTCGGCGAGAGAGACTTTGCCAACCACGTTGCAATTGGGGACGTCGATCCGAGGCGAGCATCCAACGACGGTGAGCGTTGCATCGGGATGAGATTCGAGTACGGTCTCAAACGCATCCAACAAGGCGGGTCCACCTTTTCTTTCCCAATCGACGCCGACAAACAAGATTCGTTTCTTGGCGTACCTGGCCTCATCGAATTGCTGATCCTCCGCAACCTTGACGTTGGCACCGCAATAGACGCGTGCGACCTTATCGGGGCTGCAAGAATAATCCTCGATCAGTGATCGGGATACATTCTCGCTCATCGTGAAGACCTTGGTGGCGTGTGCGTAAATCTGTTTCTCGCACTCCATCCAAGAATCGGAAGGCAGGTCGCGCGGACTGAATCCAGGAAACTGCAGATGGGCCAGGTAGGTGCAATCGGTATAGATGAAGTGCGGAACACCAGGCTTGCTTGCGTCAAACATGGATTGCGTTTGGAAGGTAAACGCATAGTCGTCGTGTGCAAGCCGAGCGAGAATGGCTCTCCTGACTTCGTGAAAGACGAAGGGCGTCCGGACGCGTGCGTCATAGATGCTTCGTCGACCAAGGAGCAGGTCTTTGCCGTATTCTCGGAGGCAGGAAAGGTAGGTCCTTGGATTTCGCGTCGGGACAAGATCGTCGATATCGATGACGTCGATGCAAAACTCGGGGAAATGCCTTTCCAGGATTTGATGCACAAAGTCGTTAATGTGCGAGAACGATCCCCATCGAATGAAGGCGATCTTCCGTTTCTCATTCATGGCCGCGAGCTGTGGTGATTGCATGCGTTGAATCCATTGGTTGCCTCGTCGGTGATCGTCCGTTCCGACGACCTGGGCGCAAAACGATCCGCCAAGGCGCCATCAATCCCTCGCCACTCGCCACTCGCCACTCGCCCCTCGCCACTCGCCCCTCGCCCCTCGCCCCTCGCCCCTCGCCCCTCGCCCCTCGCCACTCGCCACTCGCCACTCGCCACTCGCCACAACGGCGTTGCCTGCTAGGTCTGCGGGGCAACAAACGCGCGGACAAACTTCGGCAAGTAAGTGCGAGTCTTGGTGAGCACGACACCCAGGACCTCGGTATTGCTTCCATAGAGTCGATTGAGCAGCCGATCTGCGGCCGCAAACTGCGTCTTCTCTGACTCGGCAACGATCAGAAGGCAATCGAGGTGTTGCGCGAGGGCAACGGCCTGATCAGGCTGGCTGGCCGCTGGCAGATCGACGATCAGCAAATCGCAATCATGGAGATAAGCTTCCAAAGCCTGGACAATCTCTTCGGCGTTGTTGGAGATCATGTCGGTATTGGAATCGGCTGAGGAGGCAATCAATTCCACCTCGCCGTTTTTCACTTTCTGCAGGCACTCGTCATGCGAAGCCGATCCGCTGAGCAGTTCAACGAGACCGGGAGCGCCGTTGAGTCCGAACATCTTGGAGACAGATCGATTACGAGAATCGGCGTCCACGAGCACGGTCTTCATGTGACAATCAATGTCGCTGGAGAGCGCGAGGTTGACCGCCAGGGTGCTGGCACCGGCACCAACATCGACGCCGATGATCCCGAGCGAACGCCCGCGCGTTCGGCCCGGCACATGTTGTGTCAGCATGATGTCGGCCATCAACTCGCGACACTTTTGGCGATACGCTCGAGGAACCCCAGTCCGTTGGGACTTCATCTTCTTCAGACGCGGGATTCTGGAGATGACCGGAGCGGCCAATCGCAATTCGACGTCTTCGGAAGTTCGAATCGTGGGGGAAGCCGCCTCACGCAAGAACGACAAGGTAATGCCCGTCAACAAACCGAGCAGTAAGAACCCAACTCCCAAGATCTTCTTCTGCGGCTTGACCGCCCGCTCCACGAAGGTGGCCGGTTGAAAAACATGAATGTTGGAAAACTTGTTCGCATGCAACTCGTCAAGAATTCGAGCTTCCTCACGCTTCTGCCGAATCGTTTCTAGATTCGTTTCTGCCAGCCGAATTTCGCGATCCAGCTCGAGGAGCTGACGTTCCTGCTCGAGCAGATCGTCGATCTCACTCTGCATCGATTGTTGCCGCTGCTCCTTTTCCTTGATTGCGGAAAGGAGACCTGCAATCGCTGTTTGCTGCTGTTGCAACTGGTTGCCGAGACCGATCTTCACAGGGTTGGGAGTGGTGCTCAGGTCGACGCGATCGCTCTGTCGCTCGTCCAGAATCCTGCTCGCTCCTTCCAGTTGTTTGCGAATTCGCCTCAGTTCGGGATGATTCGGAGTGTAGACCGAAGCCGCCCTCTGCTCCTCAAGCTCGAGCTCATAGATCTGCTGCCGCATACCGCTCCAGGTGGAATCTTCTCCACCAAGTCGCTCGGCGATGATCTCACTCTCGGTCTGGTCATTCTTGACAACCAGATCTCTTGACTCGGCTGTCGCCTTTTCAAGCTCGCCGTATGCGATCACCAAATCACGATTGATCCCCGCTAGTTGTTCTCGCAACAGTTCACGGTTCGCCTCGATGGAAACAATCTTGTTGTCCTGCATGAACTTGGAACGCTGGGCAACCATTTGGTTCACCGCTTTCTCGACATTCGTTGCTTGCCCATCAAAGAACTTGAACGAACCCTCGGTGTGCGCGCCCTCAGGTGCTCATCCAGGAATGAGTCGGTAACCTCTTTGACGATTGCTTGAGCCATTTCCGGTGTCGCCGAGACTCCTTCGACCACCACGACGGACGATTTTTTGGGCGTACTGATCTGAATCGATTGCTGGATGGCACGGACCGCCATTTCACGGTCGCTGACATTGTCTTTCACCCCTGCTCGCAGCAGAAACTGATAGAGCCACTGATCGCAAGTCGCCTTCCACGACTCGAGGCGTCCGCTCAATGTCATCACATCCGGACTCGCCTGGCTCTCCCCTTCGGGCTTCGGCAATTCGCCATTGAGGACAGCTTCGACCCCCAACACGTCCACCACGTGCTCTGCCACTTTCCGACTGTTCAGCACTTCGAGCGCCGTCGCAACTTCTTCCTCTTGCAACTTCTGAGGCATCATCAGATCCGAGCCGGTCGTGGCCGTGGGATCGAGCGAGACATTCTCGCGTCCGACTTTCACCATCAACTTGGCTGCCGATTCATAACTGCGGGGCCAGAAGACAATGGCCAACCAGCCGAACAGGATACCGAGCAAGACGCAAGCGAGAATCAGTCGCTTGTGCATGAAGGGAATCTCCAAATACGAAGCAAGACTGATTCCTTGCTTCGCTACGGGAGCGTCAACCCATCGGGACGTGCTCTGCGTAAACACAGCCGGCAACGAACGCGGATCGCTGATCAGAGTATCCGGATTGATCAGTCCATTCTTAGACGAGTTCACTAGCTGGTTCCTGTTTGGAGACACAATGTGCAACCGCTTCGGAGACGCGAGCAACATCGCTCCGCGTCATCTCGGGGTACATCGGCAACGAAACGATCTTATTTGCGAGTTCACTACAGACCGGCAATCCCATGGGCACGGCTGGCGCATCCAGGAAGGGCTGCGCCGTGGAGAGCGGATGGGGGTAGTGAACGCCACAGAAAATGTTCTGTTTGGCGAGTGAGGCAATCAACGCATCCCGCTGATTGGTGCGCACCACGAACAGATGGTAGACATGGCGAGCATCGCTGCGTTCGAGCGGCAACACCAACTCACAGTCGGCCAAGGACTCTCGATACCAGGCGGCTACCGTGCGACGCTGCTCCGTCCAATGCTCGATGTGCTGAAGCTTGGCAAGCAGCACACATGCCTGAACCGTATCGAGGCGACAGTTGAAACCAAGCAGGTCGTGCCGGTTCTTTTGCTTCTGGCCGTAATTGCGCAGCAAGCGAAGTTTCTCGGCGAGCTCAGGATCGCTGGTAACGGTCGCGCCGCCGTCGCCAAAGGCTCCGAGGTTCTTGCCAGGATAGAAACTGAAACAGCCGATATCGCCGAACGATCCGCAACGCTGACCGTCCACTTCGGCACCGTGCGCCTGGGCGGCGTCTTCGACGATTCGCAATCCATAGCGGTCGGCGATCTCGCGAATCTCCTTCATCCTGGCGGCTTGGCCATACAGGTGAACCGGGATGATCGCCTTGGTTCGTTCCGTAATCGCTTGTTCGATCAACGTGACGTCGATGTTGAAATCGCTTGGATCGACATCGACAAACACCGCTTCGGCGCCTGAGTAGGCGATCGCGAAGGCAGTCGCGGCAAACGAGTTGCCCGCCGTGATCACTTCGTCGCCCGGGCCGATCCCCAAAGCTCGCAGTGCCATGTGGATTGCATCGGTGCCGTTCGCCATCCCGATGCAATGATCGGTGCCGCAGTAGGCCGCGAACTGTTCTTCAAACTCCTGCACTTCCTCGCCAAGAATGTATCGGGCACCGTCGATGACGTCGCCGATTCGCCTCAACACATCTTCCTTGATGGCACGGGACTGTGTTTGAAGATCAACGAGTGGAATGGGTTTCATCGAAGCATTCAGAATCATAGGTGTATCTCATGTTGCAAACCACCATTCATAGTAATTGGGGTCTACCGATTTTCGACACCAAGTTCAAAATCGCATCGCTGCTGTCTCACCGCAGACCGTACAATCGGACCGCAGGTATTCACCGGTGAGTCGTTCGCCGCAACTGCAGATATCGGTCACGTGCCGGGCAGGCGATCCCATCACCAGGCTGTAAGGCTTCACGTCCTTGGTCACCACTGATCCTGCGGCGATCATGCAATAACGCCCGAGCTCGATCCCCGGACAAATCGTTGAGCCAGCGCCAATCGAACAACCGCGACGCACCAGTGTCGTCTCCAACCAGTTGCTCTTTTGCGAATAGCGCTGTTTGGCACCTTGCATTCTGGGCGAGCGTGGCAGTCGATCATTGGTAAAGACGACGCCGGGCCCAACGAACACATCGTCCTCGATCGTGATGCCATCCCAAACCAGGACGTTGTTCTTCAGCGTCACGTTGTTGCCGACGACTGCACCGGCTTCAACGAAGACGTGGTCACCGATGTTGCAGTGATTGCCGACGCGAGCACCAGCCATCACATGGGCAAAAGCCCAGACGTTGGTGTCGGACCCGATCGTATCGACGTCATCCACGACCGCTTGCGAGTGGATCACGTTGCACCCACGGTCATTTGCTCCAGCGAAGCGAGCTGGATCGGTTGACCGCCACGATGAAGGGAATGGTGGGCCGCTTCCAATACTTCGACCACATGCAATCCGTTGAGACCGTCGGTCACGGGCACATCACCCTCCAGGACGCATCGCACAAACTCCGCACACTCCGCCTTCAACGGCTCCCGTTCATTCAGGAAGGGGCTGTAGCTTCCGCCGTAGCGATAGGCGATCTGGAAATCCGCATAATCGCCTGCCGTTTGCGCCGGTTGGTCGATGCCCTTGTCGTAAACCTTGATCTTCTCCTGCTCCAGATCGTCATAGACGGCCATCTTTCTATCCCCAACCACCGTCAACACGCGTTCCTTCCGCGGATCGAGCCAGCTGACGTGGACCATCCCCATGCGATTGCCTTCGAACAGCATCGTCAGATTGCAAACGTCGTGAATTCCAGGGTGAAGTCGATCAAACCCGGAGCAGGAAACCGAGTGAGGCTTCTGCCCGATCAGGTAGAGCATCATCGAAATGTCGTGTGGGGCCAGATCGTAGAGCGCACTGACATCTTTACGAACGGGACCCAAGTTCAAGCGGCGACTACTGATGTAGTTGATGTTGCCCAGCTCGTTCGTCTCGATCAGCTCGCGAAGCTTGAGTACTGGCGCGGAATGCAGAAACACATGACCCACGAACAGGGTTCGATTCCGCTCGCCCGCTTTTTGAACCAACTTCCGGCACTCCGCCGACGTCTTCGCCAGTGGCTTCTCCACAAACACATGCAGGTCATGCTCCAGCGCCTTCATCGTCAGCTCGTAGTGCGAAGCCGTTGGCGTTGCGATCACCACCGCATCGACCAGGTCGCGATCCAAGAGCGTGTCGAAGCTCTCGATCGGATAGACACTCGGAAAACGATCCTTGATCCGCAGCAATTGCTCGTGATTCTGATCGCAAACTGCAGTCACCTTGCAGTTCTCAAGGTCCGAAAAACAACGCACCAGGTTTGGACCCCAATAGCCCAAACCAATGATTCCTACTCGAAGCATTTCCAAGCCCTCCTAGGGCAAACGTCTCTCAAAGAAGCTCTACTCGTCGCGGTCCAACAACAACACATACACGGTCTTTGCCAGGATCATCAGATCCTTGCGCAATGACCTCGTCTCGATGTACTCAATATCCAGTGCAACCATCTCGTCATGCGTCAGTCGATTCTTGCCGCTGACTTGCCACAAACCTGTCATTCCAGGAAGCACCTCAAAACGACGTAGGTGCCAAGGTTCGTAGTCATCCAATCGCAACACGTCGGGTCGCGGTCCAACCAGGCTCATGTTTCCTTGCAACACATTGATCAACTGCGGAAATTCATCAATCGACCACGCCCGAAGCCGTTCGCCCCCGGGGATCAAATCACGCTTGTAGTAATCAGGCTTTCGCAGCGGTTCACCAACTCTCGCTTTGCCGCTGACGTAGTCGCGATGAAGTTGTTCGCGGCTGACATCCGGTACTCGCATCGTTCGGAACTTAAAGATCCGAAACTCCTCACCACCAAATCCAACGCGCGATTGCACGAACAACACCGGTCCCTTGGAAACCAACTTGATGTACAGGCGCAACCGCTACAATCAGCGGAGCCAGAAAAGGTGATACAACCACGACCCCCAACAAATCCAACGCACGCTTCCAAGCGGGCTGCTCTCGCTTCACGATGGCGGCGGCGGCGGCCTTCGTGGAGAGATGCGGCTCATGCAGGATGACGTTCGACGAATTCCTGCCTGCCCGAACGACGGTCCGACCGGTAGCGTGACCGCGTCTAGCGGTCAGGGAACCATTGCGAGGTAGAAAACGACCCATCGAGAGAGCTGATTGTGTGGGACAAGTGGGGGGCGAGAAAATCATGCTAGTTACCCAGATTGCCGATACAACCTGCTTTACCACAAACTAGGAAAGGTCAAGCGAATACTCATTTATCTGATTGGAATAACCGTCAGCGCGCGTCAGCCCCCAAGACGGCTGAGCCCTGGTGTCACACTTCGCGTTGATCCACGTCGCAAGCAGGCGTGAGCGAAGGCGTGAGCGAGCGAACGTGGATCCGGAAGCCAGGTAGCTCGCCCACCTCTTGACTGGGTTCCCGCTCTGGTCTGCACTGACTGTGCAACGACTGAATGTGCAGCGACTGATCTGCAGCGACTGATTTGCAACGACTGATTTGGGCTAACTGATTTGCGCTAACTGATCGGATTGCCGATGACCACCTCCTCGCCTCGCAACGTAGTGAGAGATTCCTTTGCCGATGCAACGCACACCTGAGCCGGCCGACATTCAGCCCGTCACAAGAGGCAGCGGAATACCATGAGATGGACCACAGTGAGGTCAATCGCAAGTTCGTCGACGACTTGCTGGCCGGCCCGGTTGGACCGCGCGTGATCGATCTTGGCTGCGGGCCAGCTGCGATTCCGATCGAGTTGTGCCAACGAGTCGCGTCGGTCGAAATGATTGCCGTCGACGCCGAAGTCGAGATGTTGGAAATCGCCAAAGCGTGAGATCGACGCAGCCGGATTTCTCGATCGCATCGCACTGCATCACGCCAACGCCTGCGAGATGCTTGTCTACGAGGACGAAATGGCCGATACCGTGATCAGCAACAGCCTGCTTCACCATCTCGATCGAGCCCGGGCAAGGGCCTGGCCACCGCGGTGCGACTGATCAAGCATGGTGGTCGTCTGTTCATTCGAGACTTGGCACGTCCTGCAACGGAAGGCGAGGTGGAAGACCTGGTCTCGCTCTACTGCGGCGACGAATCGGAAAACGCACAGCAGCTATTTCGGCAATCACTCCACGCCGCCCTGACTCTGGAGGAGATTCGTTCCATCGCAGGGGGACTTGGAATTCGCGCCGAGGACGTTCAAATGACCAGTGACCGTCACTGGACCATTGATTGGTCCGGCAAGGATTAGGTTTCCATTCCAAAATGGGCCTGACCTGAATGGCACGAACCTAGGTTGTGTCTGTGAACCTCGGGCGCTAGCCGTGGGCCTTCGCCGTATCTCAACGACGTTTTCGAGGCCCGAGGCGAGCGCCCGAGGTTCAAAGCCTGTGCTATTCGGGTCTGACCCAATTTCGAATCGATTTGAAGACACACACGCTTCAGAATGCGATCCCCCATGCGCACCTACCTTCAATTGCTCGATGAAGTGCTTCACCACGGACTGGACCGAGAGGATCGCACCGGCGTGGGGACACGTGGGCTGTTCGGACGCCAGATGCGGTTCGACCTGGCTCAGGGATTTCCGCTGCTGACCACCAAGCGAATCCACTTGAAGTCGGTGATCTATGAATTGCTGTGGTTTCTCCGCGGCGACACCAACGTGGAATGGCTGCGCGATCGCGGCGTGAAGATTTGGAACGAATGGGCCGACGAGAATGGAAACCTCGGTCCGGTCTACGGGCACCAATGGCGTTCATGGCGAGCCCTTGACGGCTCGACGATCGACCAGATTGCCCGCGTCGAGAATGAAATCCGCACCAACCCACAATCACGTCGATTGATCGTTTCAGCCTGGAACGTGGGGGAACTGGATCAGATGGCCTTGCCCCCGTGCCACCTCCTGTTCCAGTTCTATGTGGCTGGCGATCGATTGTCCTGCCAGCTCTACCAGCGCAGTGCCGACATGTTTCTTGGGGTCCCGTTCAACATCGCCAGTTACGCGCTGCTGACCATGATGATGGCCAAGGTCACCGGATTGCGGCCCGGAGAATTCGTGCACACCCTCGGCGACCTGCATCTTTACCGCAATCATTTCGATCAGGCGCGGGAACAACTCAGTCGCCATCCGCGCCCGCTGCCCCAAATGCGGATTCGCTCGAACCCGCAATCGATCGATGGCTTCGACTTTGACGATTTCGTCCTCGAAGACTACGACCCGCACCCACCGATCAAAGCCCCGATCGCGGTGTGAACCGGGGGGCAGACCAGGATCCAGTTCGCAGACGTGATTTCGAGACCGATGGAAGAATCTGACGCCGCCTCCTTATCTCCCAGACGATCGCCAGACAGACCATTGCCAGTCAGACGATTGACCGCGATTGTGGCGATGACCCCCAGTGGGGTGATAGGCCGCGACGGCGAACTGCCTTGGCGATTGAGCACCGACCTTCGCCGCTTCAAGCAGATCACAATGGGTGGGGTGCTGATCATGGGTCGTCGCACCTACGACTCGATCGGCCGTCCGCTCCCTGGGCGGACGACGATCGTGATCACTCGCAACCCGACCTGGTCAGCCGAGGGGGTCGAGCGGGCGGAGAGCCCCGAGGAAGCGCTGCGATTGGCCGGTGATCGTGAAACCTTCGTGGTCGGCGGGGCAGAAATCTATCGACTACTGCTGCCCAAATGCACCGATTTACTGCTGACTCGAGTCCTTTCTCCGGTTTCGGGAGACACCAAACTGGAGATTGACCTTTCGCAGTTCGAGATCATCGAACAAACTTCGTTCCCAGCCAGCGAGCGGGATGAAGTCGCCACCGAGTTCCTCCGAATGGCCCGCAAGAAAACAGAAAAAAATGCGGACCCGTCCCCATTGAGCAAAAAGGGGACCGCTGGGTATATTTCGGGATTCTCAGTCGGAGCGTCGGCGGATCTGACGCCGGAGTCGCTACGACTCTGCCCTCTTTGTCATGGACCTTTCACCGGAGTTTGGTTATGCCCCGTTTGATGGGCGTCGATATCCCCAACGACAAACAAATTCAATATTCCCTCACCTATCTCTATGGCGTCGGCCTGTATGTGGCGCGCGAGGTGTGTGAGAAGTTGGGAATTGATCCGACTCGTCCTGCCAGCGATATCCACGAGGACGAACTCGGTCGGATCGCGGCGCTGCTGGAGCGAGACTACACGGTGGAAGGTCCACTGCGACGTTCGGTTGCCCAGAACATTGGTCGGCTTCGCGAAGTCAAGTGCTATCGCGGATTGCGACACCGGGCCAGCCTGCCGGTTCGCGGCCAGCGAACGAAGACCAACGCACGGACCCGAAAAGGGCCGCGCAAGACCGTTGCCGGCAAGAAGGGCGTCAAAGACCTTCGCTAAGCGGCAACCGATTCTTTACGAACACATTCCCATCCAAATCATGACGAGACCTTTGCTGTGGCAAAGACCAACAAGAAAAAGCGAATTCGCAGGAACGTGAGCAGCGGCATTGCCCACATTCACGCCACCTTCAACAACACCACGGTGACGATCACCGATCCCAAGGGGGATACGTTGTGCTGGGCCAGCGCGGGCACGAGCGGTTTCAAGGGAAGCCGCAAGAGCACCCCGTTTGCCGGCCAGTGCGCGGCGCAGCAGGCCGCTGAAAAGGCGACCAAGTTTGGCATGCGTGACGTGGAAGTCCGCGTCAAGGGTCCCGGTTCCGGTCGCGAAAGCGCGATCACCTCGCTGCAATCCGCCGGGTTGAACGTGAAGTTGATCGAGGATGTCACCCCGATTCCGCATAACGGTTGTCGCCCTCGTAAGAAGCGACGCGTCTAGGTTCGAAAGCCGTTTCAATCACCTTTCACCTCTCCAATCTCTGTATCCCAGACCTGAGGTAATTTACACGATGCATATTCGTTGGCGTGGCATGGAACTGCCGAACGCGTTGGAAGTCGACCGCGAGACTCTGACTGCAACTTACGGCAAGTTCGTCGCCGAACCGTTCGAGCGTGGTTTCGGCGCCAGCGTCGGAAACAGCCTCCGTCGGGTGCTACTGAGCAGCCTGATCGGCAGCGCGGTGACGCAGATCAAGATCCGCGGTGCTCAGCATGAATTCACGACGATTCCAGGTGTCCTGGAAGACGTCACCGAGATCGTTTTGAACGTCAAGAGCCTGGTGGTTCGCAATCACAGCGAAGCGACTCGCGTGATCACGGTCGAGAGCAACAAGGCGGGCGTGCTCACCGGTGGCGACGTGCATACCGATTCCGACGTCGAAGTGATCAACAAGGATCACGTGATCGCAACCTTGACCTCGGACGTCCCCTTCATGATGGAGATGGTCGTCGAGAATGGTCGCGGCTACGTTCCCAGCACCGAGCACAGCAGTGTCGACCACGAAATCGGCATCATCCCGATCGATGCGGTCTTCAGCCCCATCACTCGCGTTCGCTATGAAGTGGAAGAAACGCGTGTCGGCCAGAAGACCAACTACGACAAATTGATCCTTGAGATCTGGACCGATGGGTCGGTCAATCCGGAACTCGCGCTCGTGGAATCGGCCAAGATTCTGCGAAAGCACCTCAACCCATTCGTGCAATATCGCGAACTGGGTCCGAGTATCTTCTCGGCCGCACGAGGCGGTGCAGGCTCGCCGGAAGCGCAACTCGAAGCCAAGCTGAACATGACCTTGGGTGACTTGCGTCTTTCGGTTCGTGCCAACAATTGCCTGGAAAGCGAAAACATCAAGACAGTTCGTGACTTGGTTCAGCGAACCGAGGATCAACTGTTGGAAGTTCGCAACTTCGGTGACACCACCCTGAACGAAGTTCGCGAGAAGCTCTCCCAATACGGCTTACACCTCGGCATGCGGGTTCCGAACCAGCCGCTTTTTTAGAGCGATCGAAACCGCCAGCCGATTCCCATTTCACCTGACTAAACTTTGACGGACTTGATGCCATGCGTCACCGACGACGAGGCCGAACGCTCGGACGAAGCCCGAGCCATCGCAAAGCATTGCTGAAGAATCTCGCCAGCGCTCTGTTCCTGACCGAGCGTGATGCGACTTACGACGACAACGCTCCGAAAGTTGCCGGCCGAATTACCACCACGTTGCACAAGGCCAAAGAGGTTCGCCCTTTGGTTGAGAAGTGCATCACGATTGCGAAGAAATCGTTGCCCGCCTCCGAAGCGGCTCGCCAGTTCGAGTCGTCGGCCGAGCGCGGCAGTGAAGCCTGGAAGAAGTGGCGTCAGAGCGAGAACTGGCAGAAGTGGGCCAATGCGCGTGCTCCCTACGTGGCGGCCCGTCGACGCGTGGTCCAACTGATCGGTGACAAGGAAGCAGCCAGCGTGCTGTTCGATACCATTGCCGAGCGTTATGTCGATCGACCCGGTGGTTACACACGAATCCTGCGACTGGCCACGCCCCGTCTGGGCGATGCCGGTGAGCGGGCAATCCTGGAGCTGGTTGGCAAGAACGATCGCGTCAAGCGAAAGGCCGAACGCCCCTCGTTTGATGAAGAGCGTCCAGCAGCCAAACCGGCAGCGAGCGAAGCCGAAGCCAGCGACGAGTAAGCCGCCGCGAACATCGCGGCGATGGCGTTATACGTTCGTGGAAGTTCGCGGATTTTTAATCCTTGCCTGTCGGCATTCCAGCCGAAGGGTGCTTCGCATTTTTGGTGTCTGACCCGAATGGCACGGGCTTTGAACCGCGCGCAGCCGTGGGCGAAGAAACGTCGTTAGAATGCGGCGAAGGCCCACGGCTAGCGCCGAGATTCACTGAGACAACCTAAGTTCGTGCCATTCGTGTCTGACCCCTTTTCGCCATCCGTTAACCGCGCATTCCCTGTGCCCGCCGCCACATCCGCTGCTGCTGATCGGCACCGACGCGTTCGGTAATGGACTGCCACCGATCGGCCACCTCCGCCAGCGCTTCGGTTGGCGAGATCTCTCCGTCGAGAGCACGAATCACCTGGCGATCGAGCACGCTGTAGTATTCGGCTCCATCCAACAGCTGCAACGTCGGCATCGTCACAGGCGAAGACAACCGCTGGAGCAACCGAAGATCGTATTCCGAAGGACTCGTCGCGGTCGAACCTGAATCACTGGTGACCTCGAGCCTGGTGTCCGTCATTCCGCGAATTTGTCGACGCACCGACTGGCTCCCCTCACCTCCGCTGATCCAGATCATGAAGCGTTTGGCCACCGCACTCTGACGGCAGCTCGAGGCCAACGCAATCACTGGCGAGAACGGATCGAGCAGCACTCGCGAAGCATCGGTGGTGCCGGGCAATTCGTTGATCATCACGATCCCATCGAGCTCGGAACGCAGTTCGGGAAAACCGATCCCGCCGCGGAGCTTTGACGAAGCAACGCCCTCCCAAACTTGTTGCGGCGTCTGATTCTTGGCCTGGTATCGCGAGCAAGTCTGGACCATCTGTTCGAGTGAACGAACGTATGGCTCGGACTGGACCAACGGCTCGAGGCTATCGCGACTGAACAGCCAATTACGTTCTGCGGCCGATCGCCACAAAAACATGGCGCCGGCCCATCCCGGCGCGGTCGGCTCCGCCGCCAATCCCTCCCATTGCTCGACGAGGCGATCGTAGGCCTGCCACGAATCCACAGCGGACTCGACCTCTTCGCTCGAAAGCAGGAACGGCTGCGTGGTGCCAAGCGGAATGGAGTACAACTCGCCGGCGTATCGGGCCGCACCGTTGCGTGCTGCCGAGACGATCTCGCCGATCGCCTCATCGGCTGCGTCAAACTCGGGACTGGAAAGCGGCACAACGAGCTCCTTGCGAATCGCCTCGGCAAGGATCCCGAGCGGCAAAATGAGCACATCGGTTTGACCGGCAGCCGCCAACACGGCCGCGGCGACGCCTTCCGGCTCGGACCGATCGAGCGGAATCATGCTGATGCCCAGTGGCTGATCGGTGACCGCTTCCCAAGCCCTGGTGATCGTTTCGGCGTCCTGCGGCTGGCCCACCATGGTCACCCGAAGCGGCACCGTCGAACTGCGTGGAAGTCGTCGACGGTGAGGCCCCACTCTCCTCCTTCCCGCGATCGCATCCGGCAACCGCCCAGGCAGCCAGGGCGGCCGACGAACAAAGAAGACGACGTCGGGTCAGGAGAGCGGGGTCTTGCATCGACACAAATGGCATCCAGAGTCTGATGGCGAGGCGGAGGAGATCGCGGGGAGCGATGCGTGGCAATGAGGATTTGGCACACGAAGCGGCAGCTATAGCTACAGCCACGGGCTGATACGCACTATAGTGTCCGCCAGTTCGCTCCCCCCAGTCAGCCGCCCGTAGGTTGGGCTTTCCCGTACGTTAGGCTTTCCAGCCTGACACAAAGAGCTGCCAAGTCAGCCTGGAAAGGCTAACGTACGGACGAAGTGCCGGACAGCCTGGAAAGGCTAGCGAACGCAGCGATCGATTTGCACCACGTGAACAGAAAGCCTGAGCCTCAGCAATGAATCACTACCTCGGCATCGACATCGGAACGAGCGGCACCAAGACCTTGCTGATCGACTCATCGGGCAAGGTCATCGCGGAAGCGAATGCGGAGTACCCCCTGCATCAGCCCAAACCGGGCTGGACCGAACAGGATCCGGAAGACTGGTGGAAGGCCACCGTCAAGACGGTTCGCGCCGTCATGAAGCAATCGGGATTGAAACCGGAATCGGTTCGGGCAATCGGTTTGAGTGGCCAGATGCACGGGTCGGTGTTCTTGGACAAGAACGACAAGGTGATTCGCAACGCGTTGCTGTGGAACGACCAGCGCACGGCAGCCGAGTGCGAGGAAATCACGCAAGCCGCCGGAGGCCGAAAGAACCTGATCAAGATGGTTGCCAATCCAGCGCTGACCGGGTTTCAGGCTCCCAAAATTCTTTGGCTCCGCAATCAAGAAAAACGTCACTTCGACAAGCTGGCCAAGGTGCTGCTACCCAAGGATGAAATTCGACGACGACTGATCGGCGACTATGTCACGGAGGTGAGCGATGCCAGCGGCACGCTGCTGCTCGATGTGGTCCGTCGAAGCTGGTCCAAGTCGCTGCTCAGTAAACTCAACCTCGATACCGATCTACTGCCGCGAGTTGTCGAGAGCGAAGAAGTCACCGGCACGTTGACGCCCGAGGCGGCAAAGCTGCTCGGCTTGAGCACCGAGTGCAAAGTGGTCGGTGGGGCAGGGGACTGCGCCGCCGGCGCGGTGGGCAACGGCGTCGTCAAGCAAGGCATCTTGAGCACCTCGATCGGCACCAGTGGTGTGATGTTCGTGCACAGTGATCAACCTCAGTACGATGCGGCGGGTCGACTCCATACGTTTTGCCACGCAGTCAACGGCAAGTGGCACATGATGGGAGTGAATCTGACCAGCGGCGGGTCGCTGCAATGGTGGGTCGACTCCGTGCTGCGGGGCTTGAGTGGCGTTTCCGCCAAGAATCGGTACGAAGCCGCCACGGCCGAGGCAGCCGAGGTTGCCGCCGGAAGCAACGGGCTCGTCTTTCTGCCTTATCTCAACGGTGAGCGAACCCCGCATGCCGACCCCAATGCGCGAGGCAGCTTCGTCGGCTTGAACCTGACTCACACCCGCGGGCACCTGACCCGAAGTGTGATGGAAGGGATCACGTTCGCTCTTCGCGACAGTCTCGATATCATCCAGTCGCTCGACGTTCCCGTGCGTCAAATCCGGGCTTCGGGTGGCGGCAGCAAGAACCCGTTTTGGCGACAGATGCAGGCGGATGTCTTCGGCAAGAAGATCACCACCCTGGAAGTCGAACAGGGACCTGCCTATGGCGTGGCCTTGCTGGCTGCCGTCGGCGATGGCGTCTTTCGCAACATCGAGGATGCCTGCAAGGCGACCATCAAGATCGCTGCTGAAACACCACCCGATCGAGCAGCGGTCAAGACTTACAACCGCATCTTCCCGATCTACCAGGGTCTCTACGGCCAGCTCAAGAATTCGATGAATGCCCTGGCTGAAATCCAATCGGACTCGTGACCAACTTCCTTCATCAATCGACGAGAAAAGGTCGAACTGACTGTGACTCGGCCGTTACGATATTGGGTGATGGTTTGATCCAGACGTTCCCCGCTCACGTTGCTTTGCATTCCCCTTCGAGGCTACCACTCATGTCCCGGCTGTTCGCTCTCGCAATTTCATTTGCAATCACACTTTTGTTCGCATCCGATTCCGGCGCGGCGGACAAGCTGAAGGCGTTGATCATCGATGGCCAGAACAACCATACGGCGTGGCCGCAGACGACCGTCATGATGAAGAAGTTCCTGGAGGACTCCGGCCGGTTCACCGTCGATGTCGCACGGACGAAGTACACCTGGAAAGGTGGTGAACTTGCTGGAAAAGTATCCGCTCGGGGACGGCAAGGAGTATCAGGACTTGGACAAGCCCAAGACCGATCCCGACTTCAAGCCGACGTTCTCGGACTATGACGTTGTCATCAACAACTTTGGTTGGAACGCGGCAGATTGGCCGGAGCAGACCCAGCGCGCGCTTCATGAGTTTGTCGATGGTGGTGGCGGGCTTGTGATCATTCATGCCGCCGACAATTCCTTCGGCGGCTGGGATCAATACAACCGCATGATCGGCCTGGGTGGTTGGGGCGACCGAAACGAGAAGAGCGGACCCTACGTGTACATCAACGAGTCGGGAGAAACCGTTCGCGATACAACACCCGGCAACGGCGGATCGCACGGTCCGCAACATGAGTTTCAAATCGTGATTCGTGATCCCGATCATCCAATCACCAAGGGACTTCCCCGCGCCTGGATGCACACGCAAGACGAACTCTATCAGCAACTTCGCGGCCCGGCCGATCACATGACCATCCTGGCGACGGCCTATGCCGACAAAGACTTCAAGGGGACCGGGCGTCACGAGCCGATGATGATGACGATCGACTACGGCAAGGGGCGCGTCTACCACACGCCGATGGGACATGCGGGCAATTCCATGGAATGCGTCGGCTTCATCACCACGTTCCTACGAGGCACCGAATGGGCCGCCACGGGCGAGGTCACGCTGAACGAAGTCCCAAGCGACTTCCCAACCGCCGACAAGTCGAGCGCGAGAAAGTTCGAGTAAAAGTGGGCAGTGGTGAGGAGGGCAGTGGGAGAAGAGGGCAGTGGGGCAGTAGGTGAGTGGGGCAGTAGGTGATGAATTTACCGCGACAGTCTTTCCCAACTGCCCAACTGCCTACTGCCACTGCCTTACTGCCTTACTGCCTTACTGCCTTACTGCCCTACTGCCCAACTGCCCTTCTTCTCTACCGCTGCTTCACGCCGATAAAGGGTGGACGCGAACTTGGGGCTAACGTCGCGTCGTCGATGTTGACTCCCGCTTCGACTTCGCCGCGATGATTCAACAACGGGTGATCAGGCATTTCATCCAGGGCAGCGAGCGGAATGAATCGGACTTGACCATCCTCGAAGAGGACGTTGATGCCGATGCCGCTATGCCCGACCCGGCCCGCGAACCCTTCTCCGCTGGCCGCATCCGGCAAGCGGCGCGTCGGACATGACTGCGAACGCGGACCTCGCCTCGAATCGCGGCGAGGCCAAGCGATTGTCTTCCAAGACCCCAAGGTTGTAGGCGTAGTGGCCACCGACATAGCGCTGAATCTGCTGCAGTCGGTCGACCGAAGCAGTATGCAGATCTTCCACCGAAGCGATCTCACCCAGGTTCGTCAACGTCGCCTCTTTATCCGAGGGGACATCGAGCGAGGGACACCATCGCAACGACGGATCGTCCATCAATCCGAGTTCCTTGAGGTGAACCGCATACATCCCAGCGAACGCCTCGGGTCCGGATGCGGAAACCGCTGGCAAACGATCCTGAGGGCTACGCGTCACGAATTGCGTCAATGCCGTATGGAACTGACGCAGTTGATCCTGGCAGGCGATCTTTCGCGATTCGAATCGGCCGCGAGCCAACGCTGGTAGCACCAGCGCCAACACCACCGCCGCGGCCGTGGCACCACCGACCCAGTCGAGCCAGCTGAATGAGGCGTTTCGACCAGAATCAAACGCCGAATGCATCGATGCCAATCGCAGCGGTGACTCCTCCAAGGACCGACTGCCGGCGGACAGCGCTCGCGGCTCAGAACAAGACTCGCCGCTCGTGGCGTGTTGTCCGGGAACCGGTCGTTGTCCGGGAACCGGTCGTTGTCCGGGAACCGGTCCGGGCGGCAACATCGCGAGCGTGCGAGAAACGAGATCCGATGGGGGCGGCTCCACCGGCACATAGCCTTCTTCCAAAGGCCGGACCAACCGCTCCAGTTCAGCGAGTTGCTCGCGAGCTTCGGGATCCTCCCGCAGCCACTGAGAAACGCGTTGCATTTCGTCGGAGTCCAGGGCGCCAAGCAGATAACCAAGTAGGTCTTCGTGCATCACCGAGCGGTTCAAGCGTGTGGAAGGGACGTCCGCTGCCCACGAATTCTAGGAATGATTTCCTTTCTCAGCCTACTTTTACGCGCGCCGCTCCAGTCTGGTTCGGCCAATCATGTGGATGTCGGCAATTCAGCAGGATTCTCATTCGTCGGACGCTTGCCGAGACTCTTCCCACAGCAGCCCCAGTCGTTGGACAGCGGCGTGAAGACGGCTCTTGACGGTTCCCACGGGAATTCCCAACGCCTCAGCAGCCTCTCGGTACTTCAAGCCCTGGTAATAAACCAGCTGAATCACCTGCTGCATCGATTCGCCGAGCGACTCCACCGACTCATTGACCCACTGGCTGTTTTCTCCGTCCGCAGCAGCCCGCAGCGGGTCGGGGCAATCGCCCACCAGCTTCTCCGACCAGCTGCTGCCACGATCGTCCTTCTCGCCGCTGGAGGAACGATCGAGGCTGACCATCCGATGACGCTTGTTTCGCCGCTGGACATCGATCGCCTGATTGGTCGCGATGGCGTAAAGCCAGGGCCGAAACCGCCGATCCGAATCAAATTGGTGGCACTTCAGATGGACCTGCAGAAACGTCCCCTGAAACGCATCCTCCGCCATCTCGGCATTGCCGATGTAGCGGCGCAGATAGCTGTAAATCTCGCGTTCGTATCGGCGAATCAGCGTCTCGAACATCGATCGATCACCCGTTTCTCGATATCGGGCGATCAGGGACTCATCGGAATCATCGCTTTGAACGAGATCCGGAGCGACTGAGGTGGAGGTTTTCATGGGGGAGGGACCACGAAGAGGGAGAACCGCAATGAAAACATCAATAAATTCAAATGGGACATTAACAAGACGCGCAACACCTCCGCCAAACCCGCCGACGAAAAAAGAAGGAAGCACGGGTATGAGGATGATCGCGAACCATCAGTATCTCCGAATTTGACAACTTGTCAAAACGGACGAGGCTCGGCGTCCTGTCGATGACATTGTAGCGAAGCGACGAACGACACCCCCTTGCGGGGGAGTCTGGCGATCCGGCGTGCGCGAAACTACAACCAGCGGCTCAGTCATCATCCTCCGCTCACGATGGGCCGAAGCTCTTGGACGATCCAATCCCTGACAAGACGAACCCGTCAGCGGTATCCGCCGGGCACCAATATCCTGGGCACCGATATCACTGGGCCCGCGTCGGAGACATCAACGCATTTTTCGGGTTGATGCTCGATAACGTTGCCGGACTGATCCTGATGGTCGGTCTGCTGAGCGGTTTCGGCTTCCCCACCGAGTTCGCGGTATCGGCGATGGTTCCCGGGACGGCGCTGGGCGTCATGATCGGAGACCTGGCGTTCTTTTTCATTGCCCTTCGGCTGGCGAAGCGGACGGGACGCGACGACGTGACCGCGATGCCGCTTGGATTGGACACTCCGTCAACCTTTGGCATCGTGCTGTTCATCTTGGGTCCATCGTTCCTGCAGGGCTTGGAAATGGGGCTGAGCGAAATGGATGCGGCATACCGCACGTGGTCCATCGGGATTTGGTGCATCGTGATCAGCGGGGTGCTCAAGCTGGCTTTGTCACCACTGGCCGAGTGGGTCCGGCAGGCGGTCCCGCGAGCCGGCCTGTTGGGTTCGCTGGCCGCCATTGCATTGGTGCTGATCAGCTTTTTGCCGTTGATCGAGATCCTCGGGCATCCGCTGCCGGGAATGCTCGCGATCGTCGTGGTGCTGACGGCTTTGGTGGGACGCATTCCGCTCCCCGGCCGCACGCCTGGCACGCTGGGTGCCTTGATCGTGTCGGGAGTTGTCTTCTATCTGCTTTGCGGGATTCCCGGCACCGGCTACGAATTCCCAGCGGCCCCGAGCATCGGCCAGTGGTTTCCGAATCAGTGGCTTCAGGCATGGGAGTTCCATTGGGTCAACTCGCTGAGCGACGCATTGGCTTATGTTCCAATCGCGTTACCGTTTGCAATCGCGACGGTCGTCGGCGGCATCGACTGCACCGAGAGCGCGGCCGCAGCTGGAGACGTCTATGACACGCGGACGGTGATCGCGGTCGAAGCGCTTGCCACGCTGCTGGCCGGTTTCTCCGGCGGCGTGATTCAGACGACGCCCTACATCGGGCATCCCGCTTACAAGGCGATGGGTGGTCGGGCTGCCTACACGCTGGCAACGGCGTTGCGTCATCGGTTCCGCGGGTTTGATTGGGTACTTCGCGTGGCTCAACGCCTACATTCCGGCGCCGGCGGTTTACCCGATTCTCGTCTTCATCGGACTGGAAATCACAGCACAGAGTTTCCTGGCGACGCCGCGACGCCACTATGCAGCAGTCGCGTTCGCATGCCTTCCTGCGTTGGCCTTTTTGGCGATGAACATACCGGGAAGAATCATGAGTGACCCGGCGCTGCAAGCAACATCGGGGCCGACAATTTGGACCCGGTTCTTCAAGAAAACATGAAAACGCTGGGGATGCTGAGCAGTGGTTTCATCCTGACCAGCTTGGTGTGGGCATGGTCGCTTGCCAAGATCATCGATCGACGGTTGACTGCGGCCGCGAGCGTCATGCTGCTGGCGGGAATCATGACGCTCTTCGGCGTGATTCATTCGCCGCTACCGGGCAACCAGCTGTTTGTCCCGTTGGGCCCGGAAAGTTGGGGCGACATGGTGCTTGGATCGGAGTCACGTTGGCACGTGCTTGAGTTCGCTGCCGGTTACTTTGCGTCGGCGCTGTTGCTGTTCGGTTGGTCATACTTCTTCACGGATCGGTCCACCAATTCGAGGACGAGCACGACCATGATGTGGTCGTTCACTCGTAAGTCGGCATCTTCTTCAGCCACGAAGTGAAGCCATTTTGATTGCCGTGGGTGTCAACCAACGGGTGTAGTTCTTTCCTCTACAAGGCTTCTGCCGGGTTGTTTTACACAAGTCGATTTAACAAGCCTGAAGGGCTGGCACACCCCCTGCCGGTGCCGTCAGGCACCGGGGGGTCGGATTCCCTTTCACGCGGTTTCCAGGAGCGATCGGCGGCTTCGCCGCCGATCGCTCCTGGAAAGGAAGTGAAAAAGTGCAATCATCGGGTGGTTCACACCACCGGCATTGGCTGTGCCGACCCTTCGGGCCTGAAAAACGCTGATGCTTGACTGATGGATTCACCAAGTGACTCACGACGCGAGCTCAATCACTCTCCTCGATCACTCGTCCATCGTTCTTGGCCCGCCCGAGCGCGATCAACTCGACTCCGTCTGGAAGCCGGCGAATGATCGGCTCAGCATGCTCGGGTGACTCGAACCAGGCAAACACACCTGGCCCCCAGCTACTTTGGCCGACGCCGCCCACACCGCGATCGATCAACCATTGAATGAGCGCGTCGACCTTTGGTCCGTTGTACGGGCCGCCTTGGATTGGCGCGAACAACATCCCGCTTGCCCGGTTGTAACGCTGAATCGCCGACGACCACGTTTCGAAATCGCCTGCGGCGGCCGATGGCATCAAGTCTTCACAGGCGATTCGCATCAGCTCGCGTTTCAAAATCGCGTCGGCCGGCGCAAGCTGTGCGAACCTTTCCGCCTCCTCGACGCCGTGCACCGCTTCATCCTGCGTCGTGGGACAAAGGATTGCGACGCACCACTGTCCAGGCAGCTCCACCCTCTGCTGAATCTTGTTGAGCGGCCCCACCTGCGACGAAGCTTCAAAGATCAACCCACCTTGAAAGTAGCCGTGAACGCCGACGGCCGAGCGTTTCCCTCTGGCGGCGAAGCGTGTCGCAAGCAACTCTGAGTCCACCTGAATCCCCAGATTGCGACAGATCCCCTCGGCAACGGCCATCGACAACTGCGTCCCACTTCCCAAGCCATGGTGAGTTGGTGTGGAGCGCGCGATCTCAATGCGACAGGCGGGCAGCTGATCGCCCTGGCCGGCAAACCTGGCGATTCGTTCTGAAATGGCTCGGACTCGTGCCAGTTGCGGACCCGCGATAGTCGAATCGTTCCGCCGTCACCACGACCACCTCGGTGACTGGGCGATCGATCATCGCGCCTACACCACCAAATGGATCAACGGTATCAAGCAGCCCAAAGTGCAATCGCGATCCCGTCACGATTCGCACTTCATGCTGTTTCGAGGCAGACGACGTCTGCGATGCTTCATTGACTGGCGGCAAGTCGCTCATCGATGGTCGCTTTGAGAAGATCAAAAGCAGCATGCTCGTCCGGCCCACCGGTCTTGTCGACCAGAGGTTGCAGTCGAGCGAGTTCGTCATGGATCTGCAAGGCTGGAATCAGGTGCGTGCGCGTCGCGAGAATCGCGGCTTCAATCACCGCATGCCGAGCCCGATTGAATCCGAAGAATGGCCTCACGATTCGTGACTCCACGACGCGACACGGCATTTCCGCCCGCAGCCCATCGTCAGCAATCGACTCGACTTCGACTGCGAACCAGCGGTGGCAGTCCTTCAGTGGCCACCAATCGGTGGTTCGAAGTCGATGAACCTGCTGCATGACCTGCTCATCAGTGACGGCGTCAACGGCTGCTCTGGCAAACAACAGGGAATCGTCGGTGACATGAATCACAGCCTTGCGAGTCTCGACCAGGTTCCCATAGGTGCGAGAACTGAGGAAGGGCCGCAGCGAAAAGACGATCGCACTATCATCGGACTCGAGCGATCCCGACGTGATCTGCGGACCCATCGGGGCAAGGTTGACGCGGCCTTCGGCATCGACGGAAGTGACAATCGATTCCAGGATCACCAAGCGACTTTCCCACCAGCGACCGATCGCAGCGCCGGTTGTCGAGTGATGTTGACGAAGTTGTTCAGCAGCGCGAGCCCATCCTCGGTGAGCACCGACTCGGGGTGAAACTGGACACCGAAGATCGGTCGTGTTCGATGTCGCAGCCCCATCACGACCCCGTCATCGCTCAGTCGAAGTGATTTGCAATTCCGCAGGAAGCGTCTTTGGGTCGACCGCCAACGAATGATAACGACCGACTTTCATGGGCGACGGTAGCCCTGCGAACAGATCGGTGCCATCGTGTGAAACCGAACTCGACATGCCATGGCGAGGCCCGCAGCGGATCACCGAACCGCCGAAGGCAACCGCGATGGCTTGATGGCCGAGACAGACCCCGAGGACAGGAGTGGTCAGGCGGCAACTGATGCAAGAGTTCGATCGAACATCCGGTATCCTGCGGCCCTCTTGGACCGGGCGAGATCACGACCGCGTCGGGAGCAAGTCCAAGGCACGCCGCCACTTCGATCTGGTCGCTGCGAATCACGCGCGTCAGACAGCCCAGCCGACGAAAGTAGCGGGCCAGGTTGTGGACGAACGAATCGTAATTATCGAGAAGAAGGATCACGGCTAACGGCGAGGCTTGGCAAACTTGATCTTTTCAATCAGTTTGACAACTTCATTGCCGTCTTTGTACCCGCTAACCGCCGTAATTGCCGCGATCACGTACTCGTAACGCAGGTTGTAATCGGTATCGATCTCGATTTCCGGGCCTTCGTCGCCCTCGATCGGCGTGTTGGTCCCGATGAGAGCGACCACGTTTCCCCGGAGCTGGTCGAAATCTTGGCCAAGATCGATCTCATTGAGCGAAATCGAGGTCAGCCGGCCTTGCTCATCGGCCCGCATCCGCAACTTGAGCGGCAGGTCGGTCGGGTCCATGCTGACCGAATCGCTACCGGCCAAGGGCATGCGGACACTGAAATCCCCCTCCAGTTCCACGATCTTGAACGTCATCACAAAGAAAATCAGCAACAGAAAGACGATGTCAATCATGCTGGTCATGTTCAGCTGCGTACCGACCGCCTCTTCACGGTTGCGGATCTTCATGACCGATCCTCCTTGACCCGCAGCGCGAAATTCTCGAGCTGCTGTTCCTGGGCCACGCGAATGACCTCCTGGACATCGCCAGCAGCGGTGTCTTTGTGCGCTCGAATGACCACGTTGGCATCCTTGACCGATTTGCCTTCGGCTCGAATGACCGCGATCTCCTTTTGCAGACCAACTCGCAGCGTTTCCGGAGTGTAATCGTCACCACCCAGAATGATCTCTCCGTCCTGCGCCACATGCAGGATGATGGGAAACTCCAAGGGAGCCTCCGGTGGCTTGACCAATTGGCTGCTGGGCAACTTGACCCGATCGTTCGATTCGGTCTGGGCAAAGTTGATCAACACCATGAAGAAAGCGATCAACTGAAACGCCATGTCGATCATTGGCGTCAGGTCGCCTTCCGCCAAATCGACTTTCTTCGACTTGACCTTCATCTATTTCTTGGCCCCTTGAGGCTGCACGTCTTCAAAGCGGCTCATCAGGTTCTCGCTGGTCACACCGACCTCGAGCAACAGCCGCGCGACGCGATTGCGGAGCAGGTTGTAAGCGGCAATCGCAGGAATCGCGACCGCCAAGCCAATCAGCGTCGTGAACAGGGCCGTGGAAATCCCCTCCGCCAATTCAGCCGGCTTCGGCGTTGCCTCGCTGACGGCGATCACCTGGAACGACGAAATCATCCCATGAACCGTCCCGAAGAGTCCAATCATCGGGCTCAGGTTTCCGATCAGCGCCATGTAGCTGAGTCGATGCTCGAGCTTCATGCTTTCCTCTTCACCGACTTCCTGCATCCCCTCGAGCGCCTTGTTGTATCCGCGCGACAATTTGGCCAATCCGGCCGAGAGAACTTGACCCAATACCGATTCATCGGTGCGGGCCATGTCATAGGCGCCCTGAAAGTCTTTTTCGTTGAGCTTCTCTTCGAACGAGTCCACCAGTTCCTGAGGACACAAGCGTGTCTCGTCGAGCCGCCAGCATGTTCATCACGAACAACGAGACGAGGCTGACCGAGAGCGCGAGAAAGATAACGAGATAACCAATCCCCAGCGATTCGTAGACCCAGCCGAGCAACGTCTTTTTCTTCGCCGGTCCACCGGAGGTTGCGGCCGGACCTGCAGGTGCTGCGGCGCCGGCATCGGCCGCCGGTTGGTCAACCGCTGCGGCAGGTGGTTCTTCCGCAAATTCGGCAAACTCACCGACACCTTCCTCCTGAGCCATAGCTGGGGGAGACACAGGCCACGCCAAGCAACATGCTCAGAGCGAGAACTGGGATGCGAATCCAAGCTCTCCAATCGCCACGCGCCAGCAACGGCGCTCGCTGAGAGGGAATCGAAAGCGAACCGCAAGCGTCGATCATCAACGAAGCTCTCCGGAAGAAAAGTAGATGGAGGGAGGCGAATGGATCGCGCGATTCTCCTCGACGCGACATCCTTGGTGAACTCAGAATAGTCTAGCAAATCAGGGTGAACAGCACCCGAGTACGGGCTGCATCGGTCATAGCGAAGAAACAGGGAAAGTTAGGAAAGGTTTGCGTCCAGAGGGAGTCGCCCATGTTGGGCAAAGACTGGAAACAGTCGAATCGCGGAATCGATCAGAATCCTGGATAGCGTTGCTGCAGTTCCTGACGCGCCTCGGCGGCACGCTCCGGCTTGCCGACCTGCGGCCATAACTCGACCAATCGCTTGAGTGCTTCGGCGTGTGCATCGGGCTGCAGGGAAAACATCAGGTGGGTATGCAGATACGCCAAGATGGCGCCCTCGATATCGCCACTGGCCTCGTAACTGGCACCTTGTGCGTTGTAGATCCGAGCGGACATCTCGACATCCGTTGGGTTCAACTCCGCAATCAGATTCTTGACCAACGTCAAACCGTCGGCAGCTTTGCCGCTTTGCGCCAGCGCCACCGCTTTGCCCGCCTTGGACAAGGTTTGAAGCCTGGCCGTCTGCGTCGATTGCGCCTTGAGCCCGATTACTTTCTCAAACTCGGTCAGAGCGGCTTCGTTCTCACTTTTCTTGAGATTTACCAGCCCTTGCAGATACACCGATTCAACTTTTGTATCGGCCGACGGTGCCATCATCAGCGATTTGTAGTAAGTCATCGCCTTGTCGGTATCGTTCAAGGCCAGAGACAGATCCCCCAATAGCTTTGCGGCTTCGAAGAAGTGCCAGGAGTCGCGATACTTCGCGGCAAAGGCCAGTAGCTTTCGCGCCGCTTCATCCTTGGCGCCCTTTCCCCCGAGTGCGAGTTTGGCTTCGCAGAAGACCAGGTAGAACGCAGCGTCCGCCTTGATCAGCTCACGAGGCAGCGAATCGAAGGTGATGTTCTTCAGTTCCGTCAGGGCCTGATCGTATTGGCCGTCCAGCGCGAACTCGCGTCCCTTCGTCAGCGCGGCCGGATCGCCTTCGTACAGAATCTTCAGGATGTCGCCGGCAAGAAACTCTTGCGTGTTGCCGCCTCGCTTGAGCGCGACGCCTTGCTTGCTTGACTGCACAACGGTGCCACTGACGTTCTCGCCAGACTGTGTCGTAGACACGATCGAGTTGCGCCGCTGCGTTGGTCGACCAGACGACCGTCAAGCAAGGCACCACCATCCAGCAGATCGATTTAGACAGCAAGTTCATAGAGATTCGTTTTCGGGAGTGAGGATCATTGGTTGCCCGCTTTCAGCGGCGGCAATCCGACTTCAGCCTGCTTCAGTTCCTTCTGGATCAATTTCAGCAGTGCATCGAACTTGGACCGCTGCTGCGGCCCCCCCATCTCTGGATAGAGGGCCGCAACTCGGGTAATGTCCGTGACCGACTTTTCAATCATTTGCTTTCTGCGCGTCGCATCGGTTTCCGCCTTGCCGGCCAAGAAGCGGCACAAGGCGACGTGGTAGCGCGCGTTGAAGAATCGATCCTGGTACTTCGGGTTACGACTGGTCTCTTGAGAAATCTTGCCCCAACCCCAAATCACATTCTTCTTGTTGGCATCGGGTCGCGCCCCAGACAAAGCCGCTTCATAAACTCTCGCGACGACATTGGGCGGTGCGGTCGGCGCCCATTGTTCGTAGGCAAGTGCCGCTTCGGTTTGCGCATCCAACATGGTGGGCTTTTCTTTGAGCAACGCCTCAAAGACCTTGAGGGATGAATTGAAGTCGCCCATCATGCGATGGGCGCGCCCAAGTTGGAACTGCACCACCATGGAGACCGATGGCTCAAGCTCCTGCTGGCCCAATCGTTCGAAGGTTTGCGCGGCCGTGGTCAGCAAGCCGCCGGCGAGCCCGTTGGCCTGCGCGGCACCCGGGGGCATCGAGGCTTCGGCCAAGTCCATCAATGTCTGGCCGACCCACTGGAGCGTCGCCGCGTCGTCGGTGGTGGTAGAAATTCGATCCAGGAACACACGAAAGGCGTCGACGAGCTTCGCTTTCTGAGACGGGTTCGCACTCTCCAACTGCTCGCGAATGTCGCGAGCCATCAGAATGTAGATCTTTGTGAGCTCTTTCTGGGCCTCGGGACCTGTAATGCTCTGGCGAAGTTTTTCCATCACTCCGGTCGCCTGATCCAAGAGTGCCTTGGTGTCGCCAGTCTCGGTCGTCATCCGCTGCACCAGCACCTGCAATTGAGTGCTATAGAGATCGCTGGCAAAGGACTCATCGGGAGCGCCTTGGCGACCGATCAGAATCGCCGGGCCGTACTTTTCGTTTTCCAAGGTCTCAAACGCTGCCTGAACGTCTCCTTGCTTCAGCTGCACTTTGGCCAGCACCAAGGCGGCCTTCATTGCCTCAGGATCGACCAGTTCAGTGGGTATCCCCGCCAAGCCGGCCGTCAGCTCTTTCGCAGCTTCGCTCAGCAAACGGTCCGCTTCCGCTGCGTCAACGTCCTGTCGAGTCTGAATCCACTTGTTCCAAAGCAATTGCCCCATCAATCGTTGAAACGAAGCCCGCTCGGCACCGGCGGGCATCTTCTCGATCAACTCGCGAGATTCATCCCAGCGATCGGCACGCAGCGCCAACTTGACCATCACGCCTTGGGCTGCCGCCGCCTCCGGATCATCGGGCCAAGTCTTGGTCAGGTAGTTGCTGAGTTGCTCGAGACTGCTCGCGGCAGCAGCGTTATCGGGATCCTCGGCCAACAACAATTGCAACGAATTCAGCGCGAGCAGCCCGCCACGAAGCCCCATGTCCGATCCCGGTGCGTTCACCGCAAGGAATGTTCCGACCACCGAGGCATCGCGGTACTGCTTCCTGCTGATAGAGCAAGTAAGCCAGGAACTGACGCGTCTGGTTGACCAGTTCGTTGTCACTGTCGATGGTCACCAACGCCAACCCTCGTCGCAGCAACTGAATTGCGATGGCGCGCGATTCACTGGACTGTTTCTGATTGCTTTCGATCTGAGAGCGGATCTCCTCGCTCGGGTTCTCCTGGCCCTGGAGCACCTGCAACGATTGGTTCAACTGCTCGACCACCGCGAGTAATTCGCGGGCGCGATTCAGGGCATCCTCCAAGCTCGTAGGATCTTCGGTCGTCGGCAGTTCCGCCACTTCGTTCAGATCGATTCCCAATTCGGCTAATCGCTGATTGGCTTTGTCGGCATATTCCCCTGGGATCTTGCTCGCTTTGATCAGCAGTTGCCGCCCTTCCGATTCGGCCCGCTTGAGATCGGCGGCCTTTTGATTGTCTTTGTCTTTCGACTTCACCAGGTAGGCCTGGGCCAATTCCAGTCGAAGCGCCTGCAGAGTCGGATCATTCTTTTCATCGGGGCGGGCTACTTCCAACATCGGCTGACCACGTTCGATCGCCGTCTGGTAACGCGGAGGTGTTTCGGCCAGCATCAGCCGAATGATTCCAGTCGTCGCTTGAAACTTGGCAATGCGCAGGGGATCCGCGTCGGGCTGCTCCATCATCCGCAAGTAGCTGTCCATTGCTTGCTGAGTCATGCCGAGATCGCTTTGAACCTCGGCGCGCTGCAGCATTGCCACGGCACCTTGAACGTACGTGTCATATTTTTCGCTGAGATCCGTGAAGCTCACCAGCGCTTGCTCGAGTAATTCCTTGCCCTCGGTGCCCGGGATCCTTGAACGTTCTGGCGGCAAGATGACGGGCTTCGCCGGCACTGGCGAGCGCCTGCAGGAAATCGCCGCGATACTGATCTCGCAGCGCCGCCTGCTCCGGATCCTTGTCGGCGTCGATGCGGGCTCCCTGCATCTCCTTCAAAGTTGTACGCAGCTGGTCCACGATCATGTCGAACGTCGCCGCGGCAGCCAGAAACGACTCGCGCGCTTCGGCTCGCTTGGTGTCGTTGGGGTCGCCTGACAACAACTGCATCGCGCGGACCATCTGCAACTTGCCCAACTGCAGACGAGCCTCGGGAACTCGCGGGTGAGAGCTCTGCTTGAGAAAATCAGAAAGCTGTTGTTCGGCCTGCCTCAGGAACTCATCGCGTGCATCGCCGCTGCGGGACGATCCAGCCGCGTCGATATAGGTCTGGGCCTTCTCCAGTGCGATCGCGTTGGTCAAGTCGGGACCGATGCCGGGATACTGGTCGAGTCGATCCAGATAATCGATCGCCGTGTCAAAATACTTGGCTGCCCGAAGTCGTTTGAGAAACTCTTCGGCGGGTTCAGCCGCTTCGGCCACCCCCGATTCGCCGCCGCAATGACCGACACCGCGGCCAACAGCGTCAAGAGCCGCGGGAGCCGCCGCCGACACGAAGAAAGCGGAGAGCCTATTCGGAAAGGGGGCTGACCCGTTGCAGGCAAGCCGACTTCATTGCGTTTCTGTCCTTGCCGCAGAGGGTCAGCCCCCTTTTCGGATAGGTGCTTTGGCATAGAAATCGGTGGTGGTTGAAGAAGAATAGTCAAGTCAGAGATGCGGCCCCACAACCACTTCGGGGGGATAATCGAGTGAACGTTGTCCGCAAATCTTCCCGTAAGCACTAGATTAAGAAGGGTTCCTACAACCTTCAAGCATAGCCGATTCGACCAAAGTCCCAATGCGAATCCCCTCTCATTTCAATCAAGATAGCCTGTACCGTCGGGATAATCGTCAGCGCGAAACCGGCGATAGCTATCGGCGATTGATTCGCCTGGTCATCGGATTGGCGCTGGTGATTGTCGTGATGCGACAAGCATCGCGTCCGGCAATGTATCAGACTTTCTTCGATCCCTCGGCGGTCACCGCCATCACCTCACGACAGGACGGGGATCCTCCCAGCCCGCCGCTGGGGGCGGTCGGGATCGCGGGCGACCTTGAAAGTGACCCAGTTCGAAGCACACCGGGCGACCATCCTTCACCGACCGTCACCCCGGAAGATCGAAGAATCGCCAACGCAATCGTCGCGGACTTGTTGCCGACCGACCAGCGACAGTGGATGGTCGCGCTCTCGCGATGGCAAACTGGGCGTCACGTTCCGGCGGTCCCATCGTCGATTGAATCGATCTCGTCACTGCTGACTACTTTGGAAGGAATCAGCCAAGAGCGTCGTGAAAGCTGGCAGCGGACGCTCGAGTCATTTGCAACGGCGACCAGTTCATACGTTGTGGATGATCTTGATACCAATCCCGCGGAGCCAGGACAGATCGAAACATCCGTCCCTGGACCGACGCCGAGCGCGGACGACCTGACCCAAGTGAAGGCCATGCTCGCGGCTTTGGATGACGCCGCCAATTCGCGAGTGGTGGACGGAAGCGTCTGGCGTGCTGGGGACTTCGACAGTCTGTACCGATTTCTTGATCAAGCCGAACAGCTGCCTTCGCGACGGTGCTGCCGCGACGGGAGTCATTCCACTACTGCAGCAGCCCGATGTGTTTCGCAATCAATGGGTGCGAATCAACGGTGCAGTCGCCCGTACCGAACGCGTTGAAGCTCAAGAAAATCCATTTGGTATCACTCATTACTGGCAACTCTGGCTGCGTCCCAGCGATGGAGCCGATCGACCCATGGTGGCGATCGTACCGAGTATTCCCGAATCGGTCGCGGCCGTCGGCTCGTCGTCCACCAAGTTGGAAGGTCCAGAAATTGTGGTGGTCGGAAAGTATCTCAAACGGCTTGCCTACCAATCGGGAGTCGGCGCCGATCTCGCCCCGGTCGTGGTTGGGCAAATCACCTCGGCACCGATCAGCGAACTGGAACTGGCGAATCGAAACGCAAAATGCCACGTCCGATGAATCGTTGCCGATGTGGTTACCGATACTGCTCGCATGTCTGCTCGGCCTTGTCTCGGCGGTTGTCGTGATGTGGCGAACCTCCGTATCAGCAAAGCGGGCGAGAGAGTTACGCATGTCACACCGCGGGGAGCCCGATGCGTTCCTGCAAGACCTCGGTGAATCCGAACACCATCATTCCCCATCCTTCGAGGATCAGTAATGCATCGACCGACGGCAATCGGATCCTGGATCGCCCTTGCCATCCTCGCCTTCAGCCAGGTCAGCTACGCCGGACTCGGCCATTCCTCTGCTGAGCGGTTTTGATCGCGAGCGAATCGACGCCGCGTATCCGCCAACGGATGATGAGTCATTGGGGGAGCTTGCGAAACTTGTCTATCGCCTTCAATCACTCGACCCCAACACATTGAAAGGACTTGCTGAAGTCAAGAGCGAGTTGGGATTGGCGACGTCATCACAATCGACGGAACGCTTGGAAGCTGCCGCAAAGTTGACAGTGCCCGACAAACTCGTGGAATTTTTGGAGTTTTCGCAGTTGTTTGTGATCGACGTGCAAGAAGCGGAGCGAAAGACACGTCTGCTTGCCGCAAGTGTGCCGGAGGGCATGCAGATTGGCGATCGCGTTTCTGCGATCGGCATTGTGATCGAAGCAACGCCGAGTCGCGGACGGTGATGGATCCTCGTCCTTGGCGGTCGTTTCCAACAGCGTGCAATGGTTTCCGAAAACACATCGCAATGTTGGACAGCAATTGCTGAGCGAGAACGGATTTGATCTTGGCCTGCTCGCTGGGGTCGCCACGCGAAATCGTCGTCGATTGATGGCGGAGGACGGAGAAGCGTTCTATGCGATGCTCGCTGCCGCCGCATCGCTTGGCGATCGAGTCCGATCTTCCCACGCCCGCTGCCGCCGACCCGGTCGCACTGTCTGCGAAGCCCACAGGACATGGTCGGCCAATGGGTGCACATGGACTTGGAGTCGGTCCAGATCACACGGATCACGCTGACCGACAGCCGTCGTCAGGAGCAAATCGGAAGCGACCACTACTTTCAAATCGACGCCGTCGGTGATTTGGGCGGAGTGGTCATCAAAATTGAAAACGCCGACAAGTCCATTCCGCCGGCGACGTTTCAAGGTCGCTATCCCGTGTCGATCGTCACCAAGGAGCTCCCCGATTTTCTTCGCAGCCAAATCCGAAACCAATCAGGGGGCGGCGCGGTGGTGGCATCGGTTCGACAGAAGTTTGGGATGGATGGTTTCTTCTACCGACTCTGGGGCTACGAGTCGGACTTCATGGCGCAGCAAGGCGGTGGCCAGCAGTTTGGTCCGCTGTTGATTGTCAGCGAGATTCCAAAACCAGGAACCCGAATCGGAAGATCCGGTTGGCGTTGGAATGATTGGAACCGGCGCGGCAATCGTGGTATTGACCGCCATGGTGATGATCTGGTGGTGGCAGCGGAGGGCGTGGGCAGCCGATGACGAGGCCAGACGCCGGCGTCAGGAGCATCAATCGGATCAGGTCCAGTTGCCGCGGTGAAGGCAGTAGGCAGTTGGGCAGTTGGGCAGTGGGGAAGTGGGGCAGTGGGGCAGTCAACACAGGGACCCCGTGGTCAAAGTGACGCACCACTGCCTACCGCCTACCGCCTACCGCCTACCGCCTACCGCCTACCGCCTACCGCCCGCACTGCCTTGCTCGCCCCACTGATCACGATCATGAGCCGATAATCCCGCGGTCGCGACCGGGTTGGCTACTTGACCGCCCGGCGCCAGCGGGCACGATATCGTTCGCAATCATCATCCCCATCCCCAACTGCAAAAGAAAAGGGCGAGCCATGCGCCGTGCAAAAATCACCGTTATCGGAGCCGGAAATGTCGGAGCCACCTGTGCCCATTGGTGTGCGGCCGCTGAACTCGGCGATATCGTCCTGCTCGACATTCCGCAAACCGAAGACATGCCGCGTGGCAAAGCGCTCGACTTGATGCAGGCCTCCCCGATCTTCGGTTTCGATGCCAACATCGTCGGCACCACCAGTTACGACGATACCGTCAACAGCGACGTGATTGTCGTGACAGCCGGCATCCCTCGCAAACCGGGCATGAGCCGCGATGATCTGCTCAGCACCAACGCGAAGATCGTGACCAGTGTCGCTGAACAGATCAAGCGAACGAGCCCCAATGCGGTCGTCATCGTCGTCAGCAACCCGCTCGACGCCATGGTCCAACAAATGTGGAAAGTCACCGGCTTTGCTCCGTCCAAGGTTTGCGGTCAGGCCGGCGTGCTGGACACCGCCCGCTATCGCACGTTCCTGGCGATGGAACTGGGGGTCAGCGTGGAAGATATCAGCGCTTTGTTGATGGGCGGCCACGGCGACACGATGGTTCCGATTCCAAGCTGCACGTCGGTCGGAGGCATCCCGGTCACCCAGTTGATCGATCCGGATCGCTTGGACGAGATCGTCGATCGCACACGCAAGGGTGGCGCAGAGATCGTTTCGCTACTCAAGACCGGAAGTGCTTACTACGCACCGGCCGCCGCTTGTGCCCAAATGGTCGAAGCAGTGGTTCGCGACAAGAAACGCGTGATTCCGGTCGCGGCGCTGTGCGAAAAAGAATATGGCGTCGGTGGATATTATGTCGGTGTTCCCGTCGTGATGGGCAGCGGCGGCGTCGAAAAAGTGATTGAATTGGCGCTCACTGAACAAGAAACGGCAGAATTCCAAAACAGTGTGGATGCTGTCAAACAGCTGGTTGCCACGATGGATCAATTGCTATCGGCGTGATGCAACGAAGACCGGTCTTAACGGTTTGATCCGCATCGAAATGAATTTTTTCGGCGGCGGTCAATCGCATCAGCGTTGACACCAATCGGAGCGCCGCCTTACGTTCTGCAGTGCTCGCAGGCTACTGCGAGCAGATCCGGCTGACGATTTCGGATCCAACCATCTTCGTCCTCATTTTCCGCAACGCCATGGGTCGTTTTCATCAGTCGATGTCATGGAGTTTCCCCACGGAATCGGGAAAGACAGAGTCACAAAGCAGTGGCAGCGTGACTCCACCATCCTCCAAATCGACTCAGTCCTGGTGGCAGAGTGAACGTCTCGACGAAAAGTCGGGCGTCGACCAATTGGATCATTCCGGCCTATGGTCAAAGTTTGCGGCAGGCCGTAGTTTCTTTCTCCCGCTGCATTACACCCCTTCCTACCACTATCCCTTGATTGTTTGGTTTCACAGCAACGGATTCAACGAGAACCAGATTGACAGTGTGATGCCGCACATCAGCGTGCGCAACTACGTCGGGATTGGAATTCGTGGGACGCGAGCCGCCGACACCAAGGGTCATCGCTTTGACTGGCACGACAGTCCCGCAGCCGTCGTTGCAGCACACGATGCCACTTGCGAAGCGGTCGACGAGGCGATGCGGCGTTTTCGCATCCATCCTTCCCGTATCGTGCTCGCCGGTTATCGCGAAGGAGGCACGATGGCCCAGCGAATCGCACTTCGCGACCCGGAGCGATTTGCCGGTGTGATCTCCCTGGGCGGGCGCATCCCCCAAGGGGGGATTCGCAATCTTTCCCAGCTACGTCGTCGCCGCATGCCAATGCTCTGGCAATGGGGACAACACAACGCTCAGTACACCGAAGAAAACCTGAAATCGGACTGTCGTTCGGCGATGTCGATCGGCGCCGAAGTTGAAATTCGTCAATATCCAGATGACGACGAGATGAACACTGTCGTTTTGGGTGACGTTGATGAATGGATCATGCGGCGAATCGTCGCCGGATCATCGATTGCCGATTCGCAGCAGTGGGCAACCAGCCCCGTAGCCTATTCGAGCAACTGATTCGCGGCGCACGCTGCGCCATTCGCTGCTCGACGATCGATTACACTGATTGAACAAGACGCTGTCACTCATTTCACCTGGTAACCCGAAGCGTGAGCGAGGAAGCTGACAACGGCTTCCTCGCTCACGCTTCGGGTTACTAGATTGTGATCGCCCCCGTTCGAATTGCTGTACGAAAACACCATGACCAGATCGGATGATCCGCAGCCCGTTGAGGATGCCACGGCGACCAGTGACGTCCAACCGAAGTCGTCTGCCAAAAAAGGGTCGACTTCGGGCAAACGGGTTTTGATCGTTGATGATGATTTTGAAATCGTCGAGGCTGTGCGATATGCGCTCGAAGGAGCCGGTCACGAGGTGGTTGTGGCACGCGACGGCAATCAAGGTTTGGCTCTGGCCGAGCGAGAAAATCCAGATCTGATGATTCTGGACATGATGATGCCCAAACGAAGCGGCTTCTTGGTGCTTGAGAAGCTCCGGCGACTGCGTGACGAACCGCTTCCCGTGATCATGATCACTGGCAACGAGGGAAGTCGTCACAAAGCCTACGCGGAACTCCTGGGCGTGAGCGACTACCTTCGCAAGCCTTTTGCAATGGATCGACTCTTGGAAGCGGTGGACAGACTACTGGGATGATCACTGACCAAGCGATCACGCGCCGGATCATCGTTTGTGCCGGAATCAGTGGTGCGTTGGGCGTGCTGATGGGCTCATATGGAGCTCATGGTCTCGACAAGTTTCTCGCCTCGGGCGGACTTGATGACGCATCGGTGCTCAAACGTTTGGACCAGTTCGACGTGGCGGTCCGGTATCACTTGATCCATACCGTGGCCCTGTTGGCATTGGCGTCGATTACCGTTGGCACACCAGGCTGCCGCCGCTGGGTTTCGCGGTTGTTTTTGCTGGGACTGCTGCTGTTCAGCGGCAGCCTGTACGTCCTCGTTTTGACCAATACGCCGATGCTCGGGGCGATCACGCCGCTGGGAGGCCTATCGTGGATCGCCGGCTGGCTGTTGCTGGCCTGGATGCCGCGTTCAGCGGCGAGCAAGTGATTTGTCAGAGCCAAGAATGAGGGTGACGTCGATCGGCGAAAAGGTGTCAGACACCAAAAATGCGAAGCACCTCCGGGCCGTTCCGGTTTTTGGTGTCTGACCCCTTTTCGATCGCGGCCGCTTGATCGAGAAAATGTGACGGGGGTCCTCGCCGTCGCCGACTCAATCGCTTAACGTGTCAGTCAAAGACCACCTGCAGCCCTTGATCGCTGACCACCATGACGTCCGTGACCATGCCCAACGCGGTCCCCGACCAACTGACCTTTCCGCCTGATTGGCATCGACGTCATTTGCTGGATTTGGAGAGCCTGACGGCAGCCGAGATCACAACGATTCTCGATGTGGCTCAGCAGTTGAAGGAGATGACGAACGGTTGTCGCGGTAAGGTTCCGCTGCTGACCGGGAAGACCTGTGCCAACCTGTTCTTCGAGAACAGCACGAGAACTCGCAACAGTTTTTCGCTCGCGGCCAAACGCTTGGGAGCCGACACAGTCGAGTTCAGCAGCGGAGGCAGTAGCGTCGCCAAGGGTGAGACCTTTGTCGACACCGCCAAGACGATTGAGGCGATGGGAGTCGATTGGGTCGTCACTCGGCATGGCACGCCCGGCACGCCCCACCTGCTCTCACGCGAATTGAATTGCTCGGTGCTCAATGCGGGTGACGGCCCGCATGACCATCCGACGCAAGGCCTGCTCGACATGCTGACCATCCGCCAGCATCGAGCCAGCATCGCCGGCCTAACCGTCGCCTTGGTCGGTGACATCGCACACAGCCGCACCGCGCGAAGCAACATCTGGGGACTCAGTAAGCTTGGTGCGCACGTGATCATCTGCGGACCGCCGACCCTGGTCAGTCAACGCTGGACGGAGCTGGGATTCGAAGTGGCGCACCACTTGGACGATATTCTTCCTCGCTGTGATGTGCTGAACCTGCTACGCATTCAGTTCGAACGCCAGCGTGCTCGACCTTTCCCGAGTGTCCACGAGTATGCCGCCCTGTATGCCATGAACGGTGCCCGCATGCGCAAGGCCAAGGACGACATTTTGATCATGGCTCCGGGGCCGATTAACCGCGGTGTGGAAATCACGCCGGAAGTCGCCGATGGTCCCCATTCGGTCATTTTGGAACAAGTCACCAACGGGATTGCCGTCCGGATGGCCGCGCTATGGCTGTTAGCCGGTGCCAGCGAGCGAGCGAAACCGAGTCCGAGGTAAGCAAACGTCCGAGCATCATGAAAGACTACAGTCCGCCGAGCCTGCTGATCGAGCATGGGCGACTCGTTGATCCGAGTCAAAACCTGGATCGCGTTGCCCGGTGTGTTGGTGATCGAAGGCAGGGTCGCGGCGATCGACCCCAGCGACGATGATCTGCCCTCAGGCTGTGAACGAATGAATGCGTCACAGCGGATTGTCGCGCCAGGCCTGGTCGATCTTGGCGCCGAACTGCGAGAACCGGGCAACGAAGAAGACGAAACCATCGAATCGGCGAGCCAGGCAGCATTGGCCGGCGGGTTCACCTCCGTCCTCTGCTGTTCCAGCACGTCGCCGTGCATCGATTCCCCCGGCGCCGTTGAGTTCGTGCGTCAGAAGGCTGCCAAGGCCGCGGGTGTCCGCGTTCACGTGATCGGTTGCCTGAGCAAGGGACGTTCTGGCGAGCAAATGTCCGAACTGGGACTGCTTGCCGATGCGGGCGCGGTCGCCTTCAGTGATGCCCCACGATCGATGCCCAACGATGCGTTGCTCAAACGCGCGCTCGAGTACTGTCGCATGTTCAACCTGCCGATCTTCGATCGCCCCGACGTGCCGGAATTGGCCGACGAAGGTGTGATGCATGATGGCCAGGTGTCGCTGGTGCTTGGGCTCAAGGGCCTGCCGACCGAGTCGGAGGACTTGGCGGTGGCCCGTGACGTTCGCTTGGCGGAAGCCACCGAAGGCCGACTTCATGTCGGCCCGGTCAGCACGATGGGCGCGGTCGACATGATCCGCCGAGTCAAATCGCGGGGCATCAAAGTGACCGCTTCGGTTTGCCCGCACAACCTCTGCTTGTCCGATGTGGAATTGCGAAGCTTTGATTCAAGATTCAAAGTTCATCCTCCGCTCCGCAGCGGTCGTCACGTCGAAACGTTGCGCCGAGCCGTGGCGGACGGAACGATCGACGCGATTCAAAGTGGGCACATGCCGCGGAGTCGCGAAAAGAAGATGAATGACCTGGACCTCGCTCCCTTCGGTGCCGCCTCGCTGGAAACAACGCTCTCGACAATCATCACCTACATGATCAACGAGGGAGTGCTCGATTGGCTTACAGCAATCGATCGACTGTCCACAGCGCCGGCGCGAATCGCAGGCGTTCAAGGGGGAACCCTGACGCCGGGCTCGCCGGCTGACATCATCCTGATCGATCCGGATGTCACCTGGACCGTCGACGGAGACAATTTCCGATCACGCTGCAACAGCAGTCCCTTGGATGGCCTGAACCTGCAAGGAAAGGTCACTCATACGATCGTCGGTGGAGCATCCGATTTCAGGAAGTGGTGCAGACCGTGTAGGGTCGAGTCAAGGTCGGTCTGAGCGGAGTACACGGGTTGCGCGTTGTCCTTTTGCCACGAAGTGGCGTCACAAGAATTCCGCTTTCAACCGGGTGCTGACGCACCCGGCAATTCTTGTATCGGCACTTCGTGCCTGATCGGCTACGACCAAACAACCGAAAAGCCGCACGATCTGTCCGAACGAGTGACGAGGCAATGATTCAAGGCTGATCGCGATGCCAAAACGCTCGAAAGTCTTGCGACCGCTGTAAATGCGGCTGATTCAACCGCTCGACCTGCCGACTCTTGGTATCGTCGCCTGCCGATGGCGGGTAAGCGGTCATACCCCGAAACGGTAACGGCCCCGTCGATTGTCCGGCCAACGTGTTCAGGTCGGCATCCTTGTCCCAGCCAACGCTGTGAATCACGAAGTCTCGTTTCCAACCGGCGGGCAAGGGAACCGACGCAAGCGAAAACTTCAAACGGATCTCGTCGCCGGCGCCCATCACGACCATCGCGTCGTCCCACTCGCGAACCAGCTCGGTGCAATCACCCAACCTTGTCAGTCCACCTCGCAGTGGCGGCCAACGCGGCGAGCTTGATGCCTGCTGGTAGTCATAAGTCTCGGGATGTGTCAGCTCGTCGCGAATCCGATCGGAGAACCCGTGCAATGCGACCTCTGCCTCCAGCAACGACAGGGCGTGTTCTTGGAACGGCGCCGGCTTGGACTGCACCGCAATCTGTGCGCGGTCCCAATAGATCTGGGCTGAGGTGCGAACTCGAAACCGGGGATCGTCCCAGTTGATCGCCTCGGTGACGTCCACCACGATCGTCTTGGTCTTGCCTCCCGGAAATCCCATGTAGGGAATCGCTTTGCGCCATCCATCGGGCTGGGACGCATCGGGAACCCATACCGAAGGAAACTCAATCGGCCCCAGATCCGGATTCTGATCGATTTGAATGTTCAACGATGTGTCAGTCGGCAGAATCCAACCTGTCAGCACCAGGTAGGTCTTCGCCTTTTCGCCCGAGCCTTGCTGTTCCGACAGATCGCCAAAATCCAAGTCAATCCAATGCGGCGGACAGAGGCCCTGACGCAGTCGATAATCAAACGCCTGGACGAAGTTTCGATCGGCGTTTGCCAGTTGTTCGGTAACGTCACGCCCCAGCGTATCGCTGCGCGGATTGCAGCGGCCTCAGATCTTCCGATGCAAAGGCAAAGATGGTGGGCGTTGCGATCTCGCCCGGTCCCACCTTTTCGTTCGTCCAGACTTCCACATCCGCAGGATGATCGACGACTGACATCGCGACCTGATCGAAATAGGCAACCTCCCACAGTTCTTCCGTGATGCGGAACTCGTAGTGGTCGCCGGCCGGTCGGATGTCGGCCCCATCGATCTTCAGGTATTCCCACGGGCGGTCCTTGGCAACCACGCCGTGAGCCACCTGCAAACCAAGCGGTGCCGCCCAAAGACAGTCGGTCTTGAACACAAACTTCTCGCCGTCCCATGCATAGAGGTAAGGACAGGAACCTTTGAGCGTTTGCTCTTCCTCGACGAGCGAATCAATCTTGGGGTCGCGAACGGTTTGCGTCAGTCCATTGGGAAGTATCGCGCGAACGCTGCTCGCCGAACCGTATCCGTCCAAGCCAAAATGCGTCGATGGCGAATCGACGATTCTGGCACGATAGTGGGGCCCGAATCGCAGTTCCAAAACGCTTCCAATCGCGTAGTGATTGACGCGTCCGCTGGCGTTGTCGTCGATCCCCTTGAACCGAACGTCCAAATGATGGCCGATGTTACGGGTGCGGTTGAGCCGCACGGCAAGAGAACGATCCATGACGCCAGCCAGATCGACCGCTCCGTCTCGATCGAAATCTCCAATCGCAAAGCCTGTGATTCCGGAAACCGTGTCGATCGCGGACCAAGGTGCAAATCCCCATGGCCCAATCCGACACAATTCCGCCTGACCGCTGGCGGGCACCAACAAGTCGAGCCAGGAATCATTGTCAAAGTCGGCAACGACTAACCCGGAAGCGACATGATCGCTGACTTCTGATCGCTCCACCGTCCAGGCACCGGCGTCAGCCGTCTGGGAGTAAACGATCGCGGTTCCACCACTTCCACCGACGATCAAGTCCCAAGAGACGTTGCCGTCCACATCTTCCACGTAGATCGAATCAGCTTCGGAGATTGGAGCAATTTCATCCAAGTAGCGACCTCGAAACTGAAGATGCAACAGATTCTCAATCAATCCGACCCGTCCACTGCTTCGGTGCACGGTCACCACATCCAAGTCCAAATCACGATCGAGATCCGCGATCGCCATCGCCGAGGCCGGATCCCCGTCCGCGAAATCTGCCAATGCGTCGGTGAGTTCGAAAAAGTTCTGATTCCCCCGATTCGCAAACAGACGAATGCCATCGGACTGAGTCGAAACCACGAGATCCAAATCACCGTCGGCTTCCAGGTCTGCCACGATCGCAGTCACGACTTCGCCGAGGGTCTCCAAACCGGTTGCCGCAGTCACCAGCTTCAAGCGTGACGCGTCGTCCGACGCAGAGCGACCGTCAACCTGAACGAGCTGCATGCCGCCGGGCCCGAACACCAACAGACTCAGAAACGTGTCATGCCTTACCGCGGCACCGAAATCGGGATTCTCCGCATCGACGGCCGCACGATCGGCCCGCAGTCGTGCCGGATTGCTGCTGTCGACCAGGAACAGGTCGGCGGCGATCATCCCGCTGCACTCGATCGGAAGCTGTAACTGGCTGATGGATGTGAATTGTCCAGTCCCGTCATTCCTCCAAAGCTGAAGCTGGTTGCCGGGATGCAGCGTGACCAGGTCGGGATCGAGATCGAGATCAAAATCGATTGTGATCACCGAGCGAACCTCACCGCTTGTGGCGGGGCTTGCCGATTCAAAGGTGATCTCGGCCTCGACCGCATCCAAAGGAGCGACCGCGACCACTTCCGCCGACAATCGTCGCAGTGATTCGAAGCTCAACAGATCCAATGGGTGGGGCGTGGCGCGACGGCGGTCCGTCTTGACGATCTCAGTGCTGTTGAGCACGTTGAACCACAGCAGCATACGATTCTCTGCTTCCGTCCACTTTCCCGCCTCAATCGCATCGGTGATTTGTGCGACCAATTGGTCGGGAGTCACTCCGATCGGCTCGGTCTCACGACGGATCGATGGCTCGATCGCTTTGGTTAATTCGCTCGCTCGGCGAACGTACTCGACCGCCTTGGGATCCTTGGTGGAGATCGCAAAACGCGCCGCTCGCAAGGCGAAGTACAAGTTGTCGGAATACTGATCCGAAAGTGCCTCGACTGTCTTGGCCGCATCGGTCAGCAGATCAGTCGGCAGTCCGTCGATCGGATCCTCCAACTGCTCGACGACCTGGATCAAAGAGCCGCCCAGAATGATTCCCCGTGGATCTTTGCCCTGGGGTCCGTTGATGGCTTCGGCCAATCGCCGATACGCCTCCCGGCGCAGCGATTTCGTCATCGATCCTGGGAGCAACGAGGCTTCATGCAAATCGATTCGCGTTTGCAGCCACATCGCGATGACGGGATTGTCTGCCACTGCCGCGTAATCCTGGACCGCCTGCCGGGCACCGGCGATCGCATCGGGCAGTTCCGTCCGCGCCGCCTTCTTCTCCGACTCGTCCAGTGACGCGTTGGTGGCCCGTGACGACAGTTCGTCGACTCGCAAGATTCGGTTGATCGCCCGATTCAGAGCGACCGCCGGTTCTTGGGGAGTCTCCGAAAACAACTGTGACCAGGCAGCATCGGCGTCGACCGACTCGAGATTTTCCGTCGCTGCCAGGGCGGTTCGGGTCAATTCAAGCCGATTCTCGATTTCGGGCCCGACGCCTCCCGGGCCCAGCCCACCTCGGTACAGCAAAAAAAGCGAGACAACCGCGATCGCCACGATCACAATCGCGACCAGTTTCGCCATGCTATGGCCTCCGGATCCGTCCGGGTTTCCGGATTGACGATCGCGTGATGAGTCCGAACTGCTCATGATGCTCCCCGAGTAAGCCAGATTTCGATATCCTTGGACCCATGAACGTAACAAAATTCATTGACCACACCGACTCGGTCCGCGTTGGGCGGGTCGACGGCAACCGGCTGATCCCACTCAATCTGGGGTCGTCGTTCCATTCCCTTGCCGATTTACTGGCCGCGGACGATCCGATCGCCGCCGTTGGCTCTCTTACGGAAGAAAGTCCGTTGTTGATCGACGATTCGATTCGCTGGCTCCCGCCGATCGACAAGCAAGAGGTCTGGGCGGCCGGAGTGACCTACAAGCGAAGCCAGACGGCGCGAATGGAAGAATCCGAAGCTGCCGCGTCCTGCTACGACCGGGTTTACAACGCCGACCGACCCGAGCTTTTCTTTAAGGCGAACCCGCATCGGGTCAGCGGACATGGCCAACCGCTGAGAATTCGCAAAGACGCGACCTGGAACGTCCCGGAGCCGGAAGTCACGCTGGTGCTCTCGCCCAAGCTGAAAATCGTCGGCCTCACGGTCGGCAACGACATGAGCTCGCGCGACATTGAAGGTGAAAACCCGCTCTACCTGCCTCAGGCCAAGTGCTACGACCAATGCGCGGGGCTCGGTCCATGGATCACCCTCTATTCGTCGCTTCCCCCGAACTCCGAGATCGAAATCGACTTGAAGATTTTGCGGGGCTCGGAGATCGTGTTTGATCAACAGACCTCCGCCAGTCAAATGGCACGCTCCTTCCAGGACCTGGTGCAGTGGCTTGGTCGTGACAATACATTCCCCAACGGCGCCTTTCTGATGACGGGTACCGGTATCGTGCCAACCTCGGACTTCACCTTGCACAAGGGAGACGTCGTCAACATCGCAATCACCGGCGTCGGAACGCTGTCGAACCCGATCGTCCAAGGTTAGAGCGGGAAACCTCCGCCGGCCCTTTATAGGTTGGCGGTTGATTTTGAAACAAATCGTGCTCGTGCTCAGTCGCGCAGCGACGGTGCTCGTGCTCGTAATCGAAGGGGCAGCGATGACTGATACGATATTTGATCACGATCGACTTGACGTATACCGTCTGGCAATCGAATACACTGCTGAAGCTTATGCTGCCGCGAAGGATCTAGCCGGCAATCATCGTCATGCGCGGGATCAATGGCTACGTGCGTCGCAATCAATTCCGCTGAATATCGCTGAGGGAAACGGAAAACGGAGTCCAAAGGACCGCGGTCGATTCTTCGAGATTGCTCGTGGCTCAGCATTTGAATGTGCTGCGATTCAGGACGTACTGACAACAACAGCTGGCATCGATGCAGATTTAAGCAACGAAATGAAATTGAAACTCAAGCGAATCGTCTCGATGCTGACCAGGATGGTCATGAAGTCCGATACTGTTTCGGAATGGCCAGCGCAGTATGATGCCACGATCGATATCGAGCACGATCACCGCTTCGCTGAGCACGAGCACGAGCACGAGATCAGGCGGCACGCCGAATAGGCCCTGCTTGTCGCACTCCACCCGACCCCCAAGGAAACCAACCATGTCAACAGCCACTTCGACCGTTCGCCCAGTGCTTGTTGCCGGCTCTTGGCGCGACGCCGCCTACCAGAAGACGTTCCGCGCAACGGATCCCAATTGCAATCAGGAAATCGATATCGAGTTTCCGGTGAGCAGCTGGGAAGACTGTGACGCGGCACTCGATGCGGCAGTCGAAGCGGCACGTGAACTTCGCCAATTGCCGAAGAGTCAAATCGCTGATTTCTTGGAGCGTTACGCGGATCGCATCGATGCCGCCAAGGACGCCCTGGTCGAAGCCGCCTATCGCGAAACGGGACTGGCCAAGAGTCCACGGTTGGCCGATGTCGAATTGCCTCGAACCAGCAACCAGTTGCGAGCCGCAGCGGCTGCCTGCCGAAGCGGAAGTTGGGCGCTGCCCACGATCGACACCGCCGCAGGCATTCGATCCTGCTACGAGCCGCTCGGACCGGTTTGTGTATTTGGCCCCAACAACTTCCCATTCGCCTTTGGCAGCGTCTCCGGCGGCGACTTTGCCGCGGCGATTGCAGCGGGCAACCCCGTGATTGGCAAAGCCAACAGTTCCCATCCAGAAACCACACGACTATTCGCCGAACAGGCCGCCGAAGCGATCAAGGAAACGGGACTGCCCCCGGCAACCGTACAACTGCTCTATCGCACCGCTCATGCTGATGGCGAACGCTTGGTGTCCGATCATCGCGTGGGAGCGACCGGATACACGGGCAGTCGCTCCGCAGGTCTCGCGCTCAAGGCAGCCGCCGACAAAGCAGGCAAACCGATTTACCTGGAGCTCTCCAGCGTCAATCCCGTGGTGATCGCTCCCGGCGCCTTGGCTGAGCGGAGCGAAAGCATCGTCGGCGAGTTTCTGACCAGCGCGCTGATGGGAACCGGACAGTTCTGCACCAATCCCGGACTGGTTCTGTTGGTCAAAGGTGACCAAAGCGAAGCCTTCATTGACGCGATCAAAGACAAGTTCTCCTCGGCGGCCGCTGGCACGTTGTTGTCACCGGCCGTTGCCAAGAGCCTCTCGGCGAGTGTCGAGAAGCTGTGCGAGTTTGGAGCCAAGCTCTTGGTCGGCGGCGGCGAGCCGCAGCGTGATCGATGTGCTTACGCCAACACGCTGCTACAGAGCATCTGGTAGTGATTTCCTTGGAAATCCGGAAGGGTTTCAAACCGAGGCCTTCGGGAACGCTTCGTTGGTGGTGGTTGCCGACGACGTCCCACAACTTTGCGAAGTCCTCCGTCACTTGGAAGGAAATCTTACCGGCTGCATCTACAGTGATACCGCCGGGAGCGATGACGAGGCATGTCGTTTGATCGCTGCTGAACTGACGCCGAAAGTGGGACGGATTACTCAACGACAAGATGCCGACTGGTGTGGCGGTCAGCGCCGCGATGAACCACGGTGGTCCCTATCCGGCAACCGGTCACCCTGGCTTCACGGCCGTCGGCATTCCCGGATCGCTACTGCGATTCGGAAAACTAACGAGCTACGACAACGTTCGCCCCGGACGTTTGCCAGCCTTATTGCAAGACAAGAATGCAAGCGGAGCCTGGCGTCTGGTCGACGGCAAGTGGACCCAGCAAGATCTCGGTTAGCGGCCGAAGCCGATGAAGCGAGTGCAGCGTCAGCATTGATTTTAGGGTTTGATGGCGAGGGAGCTTCGCTCTCATCATCCTGCCCAACACAACCCGATCGAAACCCGTGCGATCAATCAACGATCACTTGCCCTCGCGGCAAGCGATCCCAGCTAAATCGCTCGATCAGTTCCGCGGCCGACTCGACGGTCTCGTGATCGGCTAACATTCCGGCACTCCGCGCGCCCACGTGACGACTTCAAGCGACGGGACTCCCTGCTCGCGCAGTGTCGCCAGTCGTGTATCGCCGTGGCGTTTAGCCAGTCGCCGACCGTCAGGACCGCAGACCAACGGCACATGAGCGAATTCGGGAATCGGTAGCTGCAGTGCCTTGAACAACTCAATCTGCCGAAAGGTACTCGCCACCAGGTCATCGCCACGAACCACCTGCGTGATTCCCATCGCACCGTCGTCGACGACCACCGCGAGTTGATACGAAGGCTCGCCGCTTTTTTGCGTAATCGGAAAATCACCGAGCGATTCGGCCGGCACGCACGACTGTTGTCCTAAGACTTGGTCGTGAAAGGTCACTGCCTCTGATCCCGTCCGAAACCGCCAGCTATAAGTGCCTTCGGTCGGGATCGGATCGCCGGATTGCCACGCCGCACAGGTTCCCGGATAGATCGCCGGCTCATGATCAAAGTGCGGCGCTGAACCCGCCGCTTCAATGTCTTTCCGCGTACACGTACAGGGATAGGCTTGATTCGTTTCGATCAATCGTTGCAGCGCGTCTCGGTAATGTTCGCGTCGCATCGTTTGCACGTAGGGAGCGGAGGGACCACCAACGTCAGGTCCTTCGTCCCAGTCGATTCCAAGCCATCGCAAGTCATCCATCGCCTGCTGAATCGCCCAGGGCTTCACGCGTGGGGAATCCACATCCTCGATTCGCAACACCAGCTTCGCGCCGGACTTTCGTGCGGCCCAGAAGGCAAGCAAGTACGTTCGCGCGTTGCCGAGATGCTGCGCGCCGGTTGGGGATGGAGCAAGACGTCCGGCGCTGATCGAGGGGACACGGATCAAGTGGACACCGTCATCAGAATTCAGCGTTCCCGGGAGTTCGTGGAAACGGAATCACGTCACGAATGTTCGCCATGCCGGTCGCGTACTGAACGGCTCGCTCCAGTCCCAAGCCAAAGCCGGCATGCGGCACCGTCCCGTATCGCCGCAGATCGATGTACCACCAGTAATCCGCTTCGTGCAGGCCCGCCTCGGCCATACGAGACTGCAACACATCGAGACGCTCCTCGCGCTGGCTGCCGCCGATGATCTCGCCCACTCCCGGCACGAGCACGTCCATTGCAGCGACCGTCTTCCCATCGTCGCTCACCCGCATGTAGAACGGTTTGATGGACGACGGGTAATCGGTCAGGATCAGCGGTCCGCCCACGTGCTTTTCCGTCAGGTAGCGTTCGTGTTCCGCCTGCAGGTCGGTTCCCCAACTGATCGGATACTCAAACGACTCGCCACACGATGTCAGTACGTTCACAGCGTCGGTGTAGGTCATGTGGGCGAACGGTTTCTCGATCACCGACCGAAGTTGTTCAATCTTGCCCTTCTCGATGCGCTCATCGAAGAACTGCATGTCCTCGCCACAGTGATTGAGGCAGTCGCCGAAGACACGCTTCAAAAAATCCTCGGCAAGCTGCATGTTGTCGCGAAGATCAAAAAACGCGGCCTCCGGCTCGACCATCCAAAACTCGGCGAGATGCCGACTGGTGTTGCTATTCTCGGCTCGAAACGTCGGACCGAATGTATAAACACGACCTAACGCCGTAGCGTACGTCTCCGCTTCCAACTGGCCGCTAACGGTCAAGAAGGCCGGCTTATCGAAGAAGTCGAACGAATAGTCCACCGGTTTCCCGCTAGCCGCTAATCGATCGAGGTCGATGGAGGTGACCCGAAACATTTCGCCCGCGCCTTCGCAATCGCTGGCGGTGATGATCGGCGTGTTGCAGTAGTAGAAGCCCTGCTCATGGAAGAATCGATGGATCGATTGGCTGATCTGGTTGCGGACGCGAGTGACTGCACCAAAGGTGTTGGTGCGCGGCCGAAGATGGGCCCACTCGCGAAGCTTTTCGAAGGTGTGGCGTTTCTTCTGCAGCGGATACGATTCCGGATCGGCCCAACCGAGCACGCGAATCTCGCTGGCATGAAGTTCGGTTTCTTGCCCCTGGGCGGGGGAGGGCTGAAGTTGGCCGGTGACCACGACACTGCATCCGGCCGATAGTCTTTGAACTTCGTCGGCATAGTTGGCCAAATCGGCGGGAGCCACCACCTGCAGATTCCCAAAACAACTTCCGTCGTTGACTTCGATGAAGCTGAAGCCTCCCTTGCTGTCCCGACGTGTTCGCACCCAGCCACGAACTTCACGATCGGGACCAATCGCAGACTCCTGTCGAGCGTTTGCAACGCTGATCCATTTGCCCATAACGAGTTCACTCCGTTTCAATTATGTAGGGTGGGTCAAGGAGCGACAGCGACGCCGACCCACCATTCACGCTTCCAGACAAAACACGATGCCGAAGGTATCCCAGACGGTAGCCGTAGGTCGCGCAGCTGACCTACGGAATTGAGAATGGACAACAGAAACCGACCCCGAAGGCGGTCGCAGCTCGATTGGGACAGGAGTCTACGACCGCCTTCGGGGTCGCTCGGGATTGGAGTTCCACACGTTTCCGTAGGTCAGCTGCGCGACCTACGACTACCCTCTGCGACCGCTACGCGGTCAATTCACGCATCTTCCATTCGAAGATGCAATCTAAATATGAGCCATAACAAGGTCAAGGAGCGACAGCGACGCCGACCCACCATTCACGCTTCCAGACAATGTCAGACATCCCCCGCGGCATGCTCCGACTGCTTTCGCAAGAAGCCAACCAATCCGATCACCAACAGTAGCACCAATCCGGCCAGTGCAACATTGCCGATCGGAAACCCGTACACATCCTTCCCAATCAATCCCCAAGCGGATGTAAATCCGGCAATCAACGTGGCGAACAACATCAATGCATTCCAAAAGATCCTCTTCCCGCCGGTCGGCAACGAGCTACCGAGAGCACGCCGCGAATTCATCAGCAGCAAAAACGACAGGTAGGCAATCGGCAACATCGCTCCACCGATGACGGACGTCGGTGTCGCCAACGCGGGAGCCGCCTTGCCCCAGACAAATGGTCCCAGCACGCCCACGGCGGGGATGAAACTTCCGATTCGATGCATCGCTCCCTCGGCCGGAACATTGATCATTTCACAAAACGCGAATCCGTTGATCAGCATCAAGATAATGATCGTCGAGAGGGCCATCCCCAAAACCCCGATCCCAAACAACGTCTGAGCGATCGTGGTTCCGACCAGCGGCTCCAGTGTCGCAGCGAGCGCGAAGTTGTCACGCCCGGCCAACATCGCGGCGACCTGCTTGTCCGCCTGCGGGAGAGATTGTCGCGCAGAAGCGAGCTCAGTTTCCGAAATCTCGGGGTTCTCTTGTTTGATCCGCTTGTCAACGTACCCGTAATATTCCTTCACTTCCTTGGCGTCATTCTTACCCTCGTCCACCATCGTCATCACATCCGACGTCTTGCCGTGGAACTGGCTGGCCGCTGCAATCACCACACAGCCAGTCGCCAAAACGAACGGGATGATCAAACCGAGCGAGAGATCAAAGATCGCCAAGCCTCGATGCCGCACTCCCCATCCCTTTCGCAACATCGAATAGGGCAGCAGGAACGTCATGTTGATTCCAACCGCGGTCGCAAACGCGGTGATGATCCGGTCCTTTTGAATCGCTGCAATTGTGCTCGTCCACCAATCGCTGTACGCCCCAGTCTGAGCCACCTGATCGGCAAGCACAGGAACAGGCTCAAAGAGATACTTCAAATTGGGCACCATTCCGCTCAGAATCTCGCCCCAATTCAAAGCTCCCTTTACCGTCAACGCCAGCACCACGCCGAAGAACGAAGCCACGACCACGCCGACCATCGCCTTGAGGATGATCTCAAAGGCTCGAATGCCTTTGCTACCGGAGTTGTAGAACCAGACCACGATCGAAGCGACGACAAGCAGCGTCACGGCGATGATGACCTTGCCCGTCTCGGTATTGAGCGACGGGATCAGATTCTGCTGGACCGCCGCGGTGCCCAGGGCAAACTGCGGCAGACTCCAAACAATGTTGGCCATCATCGTGGCGATCAACCAACTCCATGCCAACACGGGACTGATGTGTGTCTTGAGTGTGTGGAATGGACGCTCACCGGTCGAGAGCGTCACGTAGCTGATCGCGCTGAGCATGATCACACCGAGGATCATCGCCACCGGCTGAAGCCACATCATCTCGAAGCCCATGATCACACCGAGATACAGCGCCCCGGCTAGCGAACCGCCGCCCAGCGTGATCGCGCCCTGCAACCATCCAGGACCAGAAAGCCGAGTGTAAATCGCCGCCTTGCCAAGCGGCCCTTCATGAGAGGCCTTTTCAAGCAATGCATCTTCGCGAGACGTCGAGGTTTGGTCGTTCATGGGGGGGAGTGGGTTGAGAGGGCAGTAGGGCAGTGGAGGAGTAGGGCAGTCGGAAAGGAAAAGAGCAGGGGAGTGGATCAGTCGGGAGACTGAGACCGCGCTTAGTGCTCGCGCTCGGCGAGGTAACGTTCGGCGTCGAGCGCTGCCATGCAACCGGTCCCGGCCGACGTGATTGCTTGCCGATAGTAGTCATCGGCGACATCGCCGGCTGCGAACACGCCGTCCACTGTCGTGTTGGTGCGGAACGGCTTGGTCCAGCGAATGTAACCCTTCGAGCTCGTCTCGACCGCATTGTTCAAGAACGACGTGTTGGGCGTATGTCCGATGGCAACAAACATCCCGCCCACCTTCAACTCGCGAGTGGAATCGTCAGCCGTGCTCTTCAGTTTCAAGCCCGTCACAAATTTGCCATCGCCCAGCACTTCATCGACAACACTATTCCAGACAATCTCAATTTTGCGATTCTTCTTGCGCGATCCTGCATCACCTTCGACGCTCGCAGCTCGTCGCGGCGAACAATCATGTAGATCTTGTCGGCGCGATCGAGATTGGCCAGGTAAGTCGCTTCCTCCACGGCCGAGTCACCGCCGCCGACCACCGCCAGCGGCTTGGCCCGATACAAAGGAAGAGCACCATCGCATACCGCGCAAGCGCTGACCCCTTTGTTTTTGTACTCCTCTTCCGAAGGCAAACCGAGGTAATTCGCCCGGGCTCCCGTGGCGATGATCACGGTGTGCGCCTTGACCGGGTCCCCGGAGGCCGGCTTGAGCGTGTGCACGTCGCCGGTGAAGTCGACGCTCTCTATGTCGTCACCGATGACCCGAGTGCCAAAGTTGAGAGCTTGCTGCTTCATCAACTCCATCAGCTCGATCCCCTGGACGGCGTAATGGGGCAGGGCATCCTTTTCGTGCTGATGGCCGACCGGCGTCGGCGGCAGGTTGTAGTGCCGATCCCGGCTGACCGCGCTGGCGATGAAGGCGCGGATGTTGCCGGCCGGGAAACCTGGGTAATTTTCGACTTCGGTCGTGAAGGCGAGCTGACCCAGCGGAATCATCTCTGGCTTCGCGGTTCCCTCGTAGACCACTGGCTGCAAATTGGCTCGAGCAGCGTAGATCGCGGCCGACCAGCCAGCCGGTCCGCTTCCGATGATGATCGTTTTTTCGATGCTCTCCGACACAGGTCTCTCCGATGGGTCTGGGCTTTGGTTATGTTTTCTGAGTTACTGTAGTGCGGTCTCTCCGAGACCGCGAGCGTGTCTCCCGAAATCCGAGTCTCGGAGAGACTCGGCTACGGTAGGGCGGTCTCTCCGAGACCGTCATGATTCGCTACCGTAGGGCGGTCTCTCCGAGACCCCTGTTCGCACTACCCATTCTTCGGGTCTCTGCAGGGACTTCGCTACGTTAGCGTCGAGTAAACTGCTCCAACTATTTGAATCGCGTTAGTATAGGGGTGTTCGCCCACTTCACCACCTCGGTGAATCCCACGAAATCAAAGCTGATCGCCGTCCCAACCGCGGGACGATTTTTGAGGAAATCTGTGCCATGACCACGTTGTTGATCGCCGTTGGCTCGATGATCGGATACCTGGTGGCCTACCACACCTACGGGCGTTGGCTGGCACGCAAAATCTTCAAGCTCGATCCGGCGGCAAAAGTTCCCAGCATCGAACTGAATGACGATCGTGACTTCGTGCCCACCGACAAGTCCGTGCTGTTTGGACACCACTTCACTTCGATTGCCGGGACCGGACCGATTGTCGGCCCGGCGATCGCCGTCATGTGGGGCTGGCTGCCGGCCCTGGTTTGGATCTTGCTGGGATCGGTTCTGGTGGGGGCGGTGCACGACTTCGGGGCCCTGGTCGTTTCGATGCGAAGTCGGGGCCAGACGGTCGGTGACGTCGCCGGCCGCGTCCTGAACCGGCGCGTTCGCCTGTTGTTTCTGCTGATTTTGTTCATGGCCTTGACGATCGTGCTGGCGATTTTTGGTCTCGTGATTGCCGCCGTGTTCAAGCAATATCCGGCTTCCATCTTCCCCTGTCTGGTTCAGATCCCGATTGCTCTGGCGATTGGCGTTTGGCTTCATCGCAAGAACGTCAACCTACTGTTGCCATCACTGATCGCACTCGCCTTGATGTACTTGACGCTCGTCTTCGGCGACGTGGGACCGTTGGGTGTCCTCAACGCCACGATGGCGAGTTGGTCCATCATTACCTGGGTCGTCATTCTGTTGGTGTACTCGTACGTGGCCTCGGTGCTTCCCGTCTGGACACTGCTTCAGCCACGCGACTACATCAACTCGTTGCAGTTGATCACCGCGCTTGGACTCGTGGTGCTCGGACTTATCGTCGCCGGTTTGATCGGCGGCAAACCACTGACCGAAGGTGCCGAGCGGGTTCCGCTGGAGATCGTCGCGCCGATGATCCGCGCCAATCCCGAAGGGGCGCCAGCGGTGATCCCTTTCCTGTTCATCACAATCGCATGCGGTGCTTGCAGTGGATTTCACTGCCTGGTTTCCTCGGGCACGTCCAGCAAACAAATCCGTTGCGAAACCGATGCGCAGTTCGTTGGCTATGGATCGATGCTAACCGAAGGTTTCTTGGCAACGCTGGTTGTCCTGGCCTGCGTGGCCGGGCTTGGACTCGGCGCGATGACGCCCGGGGGAGAGATGGTGACAGGAGAAGCGGCGTATTACGCGCGTTACGAAACCTGGAACACCGCTGATGGCCTGGCCGCGAAAGTGGCAGCCTTCGTCGATGGATCGGCGAATTTTCTGCAGGCAATGGCGATCCCGCTGCCGATTGCCGTCGCGATCATGGGCGTGCTGGTTGCTTCCTTCGCCGGCACCACGCTCGACACCGCTTGCCGGTTGCAGCGCTACGTGATCCAGGAACTGGCGGCGACGTTCGTGCATGCACCGCACGGCGTCGATTCGGTCCCCGTGACAGCCAACCCGATGACATGGCTGACCAACAAACATGGCGCGACGATTCTTGCTGTCACTTTGGCGTTCATCATCGCCGCTCTACCCGCGCCGAACACTCCGGTCACGTTTACCGAAGCCGTCTCGGGCGAGCTCCCGCAAAGCTACGTCGAGGCGACGCCGGCGTTGGCGGCGGGCGCAACGGCTGGTGGTCTGGCGGGAGCCGGTTGGTGGCTGACGACCTTCGGCGGCAAAGGCGGCTTGATCCTTTGGCCGCTGTTCGGGGCAACCAACCAGCTGCTTGCCGGACTGGCCTTCCTGGTGATCTCCTTCTTCCTCTGGCGTCGCAACATTCCGGTTTGGTTCATCGCCGTCCCGATGGTGTTCATGCTGATCGTCCCAGCCTGGGCGATGCTGTCGGACTTGCCGACATGGATGAACGCCGAGAATCCGAATTGGGTCGTGATCGTCGTCGGCGTTTCGACATTGATCCTGGAAGGCTGGATGCTGCTCGAAGCGTTGATCCTGTGGCCCAAAGTGCGAGGCGTGCTGGAGACGGTGGCGAAAGCACCCACCGAAGCCGAAGCCAGCCCCAGTGTAGAGGGTGTTTAATGTCGTTACCGTAGGCCCGCATCTCCGAGGCGGACACCCAGCAGCTTGGCTGCGTGCATTCGAGTCTCGGAGAGACTCGCCTACTGTGGGCCAGCCTCTCCGAGGCTGAGCTCTCGAGTCTCGGAGAGACTCGCCTACCGTGGGCCAGCCTCTCCGAGGCTGAGCTCTCGAGTCTCGGAGAGACTCGCCTACCGTAGGCCAGCCTCTCCGAGGCTGAGCTCTCGAGTCTCGGAGAGACTCGCCTACTGTGGGCCAGCCTCTCCGAGGCTGAGCTCTCGAGTCTCGGAGAGACTCGCCTACCGTGGGCCAGCCTCTCCGAGGCTGAGCTCTCGAGTCTCGGAGAGACTCGCCTACCGTGGGCCAGCCTCTCCGAGGCTGAGCTCTCGAGTCTCGGAGAGACTCGCCTACGATAGGGCCTTCGCCTCGTCCTGATCATCGCACACAATGGATTGTTCTCAGAAAACTCCCTTCGCTATCAGCCTGCTCAATTCCGAAACCTCTCGTCGCATCAAAACGAATTCATGCGTGTACTTTCAGGGATCCAACCCACCGGCCGTCCACACTGGGGTAATTTCTTCGGCGCCATCCGTCAGTACATTGACCTGCAAGAAGACAATGACGGCTTCTACTTCATCGCCGACTTGCACGCTCTGACGACGGTTCGCAATCCCGACGATCTACGTCGCAACACGCTCGATGCCGCGCTCGATCTACTGGCGCTCGGACTCAATCCGGAAAAGGCAACGCTCTTTGTGCAGTCCGAAGTGCCCGAGGTCAGCGAGCTGACCTGGTTGTTGATGACGGGAACGCCGATGGGACTGCTCGAGCGATGCCACGCCTACAAAGAAAAGAAGGCAAAGGGCGTTGCCGCCGATGCTGGCCTTTTCACCTACCCCGTGCTGATGGCTGCAGACATTCTGGCTTACGACTCGGAAGTTGTTCCGGTTGGTGAAGACCAGGTCCAGCATATCGAAGTCTGTCGTGACTTAGCCGGCAGCTTCAACCATACCTTCGGCGAAACCTTTGTGATGCCCAAGGCGAAAACGCTCGACCATGGCGCGAAGGTTCCGGGCACGGACGGCCAGAAGATGAGCAAGAGCTACAACAACACGTTGCCGCTGTTCGGCGAGATCAAACCGATCCGCAAGCAGATCATGCGGATCACGACCGACAGCCGTCCGATGGAAGAGGCAAAGGAACCAGACGAAGATCACCTCTTTCAACTCTACCGGCTATTCGCGTCGCCGGCGGAGATCGAAGAGATGGCGGCGATGTACCGCCGTGGCGGATTCGGCTACGGCCAGGTCAAGACGGCCGTTGCCGATGCAAGCGAAGCCTACTTTGCCGATGCCCGGGCGCGTCGCGCCGAGCTGGCTGCGAATCTGGACTACGTGCACCAGACCCTGCGGACGGGCGCCGACCGGGCCAGACAGGTTGCCGGCGAAGTTCTTTCCCGCGCTCAGCGAGCCTGTGGGTTACGATAGAGGGTGTAGTGAACGGGTCGCGAGCTGAAAGCGATCTACATCACCCTCCCGCTTGCGGGAGGGTCGAGCGAAAGCGAGGGGAGGGTCTTCTGTTCAGATGCGCAAAGCCAAACCTTTGACAAACCGGATTGCCCCTCTCCTCGCTTAGGCTCGACTTACACCGGGTCACCATTCTCTTTCCAACCAGATTCTTACAGCGATGGCGATCATTGGTGTCGGTACCGAAATTGTTGAGTGTGTTCGCATCGCGAGGATGATCGAAGCTCACGGCGAACAATTCCTGGAGCGGGTCTACACCGCCAATGAAATCGAGTACTGCCTAAGAACGGCGAACACGAACCAGCATTTCGCCAGACGCTGGGCTGCGAAAGAAGCAGCGATGAAAGCGATGAAGTGTCGGAACCAAGGTGTCCGCTGGACCGACATCGAGATCATGATGAATCTCGGAGAAGGCCCCAGCATGTTCCTCAGCGGAGCCGCCGCGATCTGGGCGGATCAGATCGGCGTCGAGAAGTTGCACGTCTCGATGGGAGCCTGTCGAACCCACGCCACCGCCTACGTCCTAGCCACCGACGAAGTCGAGTAGCCTACCGTAGGGCGGTCTCTCCGAGACCGTCACCTTCCCCCGTACGATGGGCTTCCTAGCCCGTCGACCCCACCAACTCACCACTCGCGACGGGCTAGGAATCCCATCGTACGTTTTTAAAATGGCTCAATGCATCTCCATCGTCGGCGACTGCTGCCCAACGCTTCTCAGATACGCTCCATACTCATTGTTCATTCCATCGGCGAGTTCTGAGCAATTCCTTCGCACCAATGAATCCCATTCGATAACCCACCTCCTCCGGGCAACCGATCTTCAACCCCTGTCGCTTCTCAATCGCGGCAACAAAGTTACAGGCATCCAATAGCGAATCGCGCGTCCCGGTATCAAGCCAGGCGAAACCGCGAGAGAACAATTCAACCTGTAATTCACCGAGCTCAAGATAAACCCTGTTCACATCCGTGATCTCCAGTTCGCCTCGGCTCGATGGCTGCAAGTCAGCAGCGATGTCGAGCACCCGGTTGTCATAGAAGTACAACCCGGGAACGGCAAACGACGACTTGGGGCTGGAAGGTTTCTCCTCGATCGAGACGACGCGGCCATCGTGATCAAACTCGACGATCCCGTATCGTTGAGGATCCTGGACGTGGTAACCAAAGATCGTCGCACCCGATGTCTGAGCCGAAACGTTGCGAAGCAGTCGACTGAAGCCCTGGCCATAGAAAATGTTGTCACCTAGCACGAGCGCCGCCGGATCATTCCCCACAAACTCGCGACCAATGACGAACGCCTGCGCCAGCCCCTCCGGTCGAGGCTGTTCGGCATACGAAAGGTTCAATCCCCACTGAGAGCCGTCACCAAGCAACCGCTCAAAGCCCGGCAAATCATGCGGCGTTGAGATCACGAGGATGTCCTGAATCCCCGCCAACATCAGCGTCGACAACGGATAATAGATCATCGGCTTGTCATAGATCGGCAGCAGTTGCTTGCTGATCCCAAGCGTGATCGGATGCAATCGAGAGCCGGATCCACCGGCAAGGATGATGCCTTTGCGATTCATAGGAGATGAGTGACGAGAAGCGAGTGGCGAGTTACGAGAATTTGAGAGAGGAAAATCAATGCGGATTTAGCTGGACAGCGCCACTTTGGCGGCCAATAGTAACCCGAAGCGTAAGCGAGGAAACAGGTTGCGCCGAATTGGCCTCGCTTACGGTTTAGGATACTCGGAGAATTCGACAAGAGTGGCGCTGTCCAGTTAGTAAGTGCGAAGGTATGCGTGAGGTCGAATCTGGCATCTGATCACCTTGGTCGTTTGTGCCGCTGTATGAGAGCGCCGAGCATCTTCCCTAATTGCCGGGCCTCATCTGCCCACTGTAGTCCAATCTGCCGGTCCAGAAAGTCGGCTTCGATGCCAATCAGAACTTGAGTTCGCAACTCACCGGCAGAGCCCTTTGCAATCGTTAGAAACCTCGCGATTTCCGCGTCGCTGTCACGCTCATATCCCTCGGCAATATTCGACGGAATCGAAAGTCCACTACGAGTCAACTGGTCGCGAAAGCCGAAATCCCGCAATCCCTTCGTGTCACGATAGAGAGCAACCGACAACCGCCGCGCCCGTTGCCACACATCCAAATCTTCAAACCCCATCGCAACTGCCCCCGCGATTTCGTAAAGAAGCTCAAATACCCCACGTCCCAACTACCCAATCTTCACCAACTGCCAACTGCCACTCCCACTCGCCAACTCCACCACTGCCCGACTGCCCTCACTGCCCGACTGCCTCACTCGCCCTTCTCGCTTCTCGTCGCTACTTCCTCGTCGCTAACTTCTCCACCCACTCCGGGTTCTCCACATACCACCTCACCGTCTCCCGAATCGCCTCTTCAAACACCCGCGTCGGAGTCCACCCGAGTTCCTGCTTGATCTTGCTTGCGTCGATGGCGTAGCGGCGATCGTGTCCAGGGTCGGTCCTTGACGAAGGTCATCAAGCTTTCGCAATCATGTCCGAGATCTGGCAACAGTTCATGAACCGAAGCACAAATCGCTTTGACGATCTCAATGTTCGTCCGCTCGCAATTTCCACCGACGTTGTACGTTTCCCCAACCTTGCCGCGGTCGAGTACGGTTTCCAACGCCGAGCAATGGTCATCAACAAACAGCCAATCACGAACGTTCATGCCGTCGCCGTAGATCGGCAGCGGTTTGCCCTGAATCGCGTTGAGCGTCATCAGCGGGATCAGCTTTTCGGGAAACTGGTACGGGCCGTAGTTGTTCGAACAGTTGGTGACCAAAGTCGGCAAACCATACGTGTGATGCCAGGCACGGACCAGATGGTCGGATGCCGCTTTGGAGGCCGAATAGGGAGAGTTCGGCGAGTAGGGAGTGTTCTCGGTAAAGTAGCCCGTCGACCCGAGCGAACCGTAGACCTCGTCTGTGGAGACATGCAAGAAGCGAAAGCTTTCCTGCGAGGGTGCATGCTCGCCACTCCCAGCGCCGCCATTCGCCGACGCAACAGGAAGGCTCCGCCAATAACTCAAGTGCCGCATTCAGCAGACGGAAAGTGCCATCGATATTCGTCTCAATGAACGCGCTCGGTCCGTCGATTGAGCGATCAACGTGCGACTCGGCGGCAAAGTTCAAGATCGCATCCGGCCGATGCTCCGCCAACAATTTGGCAACGAGCCCACCATCACCGATACTCCCCTTCACAAACACATGCCTGGGCCCCGACTCCGGAATCGAATCCAGATTCCCCGCATAAGTCAGAGCATCAAGGTTGACGATCTTCGTCTCACCGGCCGCAATCGCCCGGCGCACAAAGCACCCGCCAATGAAACCCGCCCCGCCAGTAACCAGAAGAGTCTTCATGAGGGCAGTGGGTTAAGAGAGCAGTGAGATCAACTTCAGACTGACGCTCGAGCGCCGCTTGCAGCTCCAATGCTCAATCCAGGACAACATGACAGCGAAACCACGGCAGTCGCTCGTCAACGAAGAAACACCGGACCGAAAGACGGCCGACAACCCTATGATGCAAGCGTCACTGCTCTCCACCGGAGCTCGCGATTTGCTCGTCAAGAATCCGCGGTCCTAGCCCACGTTCACGAAGGTACCTGCGAAGTGCCATGCGATGGCGCAGAACGCTGCCAGGCTGTCGCAGAATCGCCAGACTTCGACGTACTAGATCTGAGGTTCGACGCCAACGAATATAGCCTTCGTAAACGGGCCCTGCCAAGATGTTCCGCCACGACTGCGCAACGCTTGAACTGGTAAATTCACTGGATCGTTGATGGGCACGATCAATCATTGCGGCATATAGACTTGGTTGCTCCTTAAGCCTCCGGACTGCTGCCAGCAGCTCCTCAACGCTCCGAACTTCCATATAATCCAGATCACAGGTCTGCAATGCTTGGTATGCAGGCTCAGGTCCAAGAATCGCAGGGCAACCCGCCAACCATGCATTGCCCAATTTTGTCGCTGGTTTAATGTCAGCGTCGAAGCGCGTCAAGTTACGAATCGCTACAACAAGGTCAACTTCGCGATAGTCACGCCAAGATGCTCTTGCTTGGCTCTCGGGCAGTGGGCAGCCTCGGTTAAAAAGCTAACGCCCATCGCATCGAGACTCTCTCGAAATCGAGCATCCAAAATCGGTGCCAAAGACTCTCCAACGCTCACGGTAAGCGAGTGTTTCTAATCGCAATCCACGATCCCTATCCCGCGGTACGAGACAGGGCTCCGGCCAGTGTTGCACCAAGTGATCCGATTCGCAGCGAACATTGGTTGGATTTTGCACAATGACATGATCTGCCACTGCTGGACGGCAGCAATCTGCACGCGTTACGACATTGTAGCTACGACCCAGCAAGTCGCGAGACCGAATATGCCACAGTCCAATCACACAGATTTCTCCAGCTACGAGACGGTCGCTAAGCCGAACGTCCAATCCTCGCTGCTTGAGCTGAATATAGGTCTGGATTATCCAAATAGGCGTTGGGTCGGGTGAGAATCGATCAGCAATCGTCTCGATCGCTGGAGGCTGCTCGGCATTCGCAAGGACGTCACCCCAGGCCGCATGATCTGTAAAAACGAAATAAACCGGACGCGGCAGCGGGTCCAAGGGTTCAGGTTGTTGATTGTTAATGACGTTCACTTTCTCATAGCAATATTAGGTACACAACTGCAGCTAAGCGGATCATCAATACAAAGTCCATGTGGACGCCGACTTACCAAGATGTGATCTTCTTTCAATTTCAGTGTGGTCGGGGGCTCGACTGAACGAATGCAGAACTAAGATCGACCACCCTAACCAGGACCGGAACCACTCCTGCCAATTCGAATCCGCGACTTAGCATGCCGAAAGTTTTCTATCATTCATTGTAGAAAGCAGCACTGAGGCGTTCGAAAAGATTCTCACTAAACTTCGGCTGCTTTGCGATGAGCGCATTGAATTCATTTGGTATGTCACATTTCAATGCGGGGCGTTCACGATCGACTTGGAGAGACCCTTAATCTGCGCGGTCAATTCGAAACTTCGCGAAACTATCAATTGGATCGGTGCTGAAGCCAATTTGCCGTGCCGTTCTAACTCTACTTCCTGCACCTCTGTTCCCGCATTCGTAAAAACAGTGACGAACGGCTGCGCATGCTCACATCTTACCTGAATCGTACTTTGCGATTCCTCCGATTGCTTCGCGGTTCTAAAGATGCCGTCGTACGCAAAGAGAACTCGTAAGGATACTTGGTACGCCTGCCAGTATTGGACTACCGCACCTTTGAGTTGCCCACTCGCCACTCGCCACTCGCCTACTGCCCGACGGCCCTCTGCCCTTCCAACCGTTTCCCCCATTCAATTGTCGATGGCGTTTTGAAGCGAGTCCCGGATCGGCGACAGTTTCAGCCCTGCCTCCAGTGCTTTCTCCTATCAAGCACGCAGTTTGATCTTGGCGTCTTAGCGGCCAGTTTCATGAACGCGTCCTCGGAGTCGAAGAAGCGAAAGGTCTGTCGGTCAAACCAGACTTTTGGATCAGTTCAACGACTTCCGAAGTCGTGACGCTGCCGGGATTGGTCAAATTGTACGTACCGAACGGAATCTGCTTTTCGAAGCAATCGATCGCCGCAGCGACAAACTCCGGAAGATTCGACAAGCTATTCTCCGCCTCCAGCAACGTGTCGTACCGCATCACCTTCGAGAGATAATTGCGAGGGCTATCGACGTGAGAGAATGGGATACGAAGCCGCCAGATGTAACACTGCTCAGCATCCGCCAGTACTTCCTCACCCAAAGCCTTGGTACCCGAGTAGAAGCTGCAGTTATCCTGTCGAAAGGAAAAGTTCGGCGGATCTTCTTCGGTGAACCCCCGTCCATCATCCGCGCCGACCAGTAAAGATGCAGCCCGACGAGACATGTCCCCAAGGAATCCCAAGCTCCTGACAAGCCTCGGCAATCACGCCCGGCAGCACCGCGTTCCCCGCCAAGCAGTTCGCCTTATCCAGCTCACAAGCATCCACATTCGGCTTGCCGGTGTACCCCGCACAATTGATCACCGCCGACGCATCCTCGGCCAGCAGCCGCTTCGCCAGCGCCGCGACATCGTAAAGATCACACTGCCCCCGCCCCAACGGAACAAACGAGCAGCCACGCGACGTCAACTGACGCTCAAACTCGCGTCCGACGTAACCACGATTACCAAGCAATACAAACAACGGAGCCTCACTCTCTGGGAAGCAACTAATCTAGTCTTTGACAAAAGGCGTCACAACCCAAAGCTCAGGAGTCACCGCCTACCGTGCACTCCGCGCGGAGAGGTCGGCACGACGATGATCCGCCCGGGCTCAACCGCAAAATCGCCGCCAGCATGACGAATCCGATCCCACTCAACTCCAGAATGGCGTTCACCGGAACGCTCAGGCCCCGCCACCCAAGAAACTGGTCAACATGATGAAACGAGGCCGCACGGATGACCACGAAAGATAGCCAGGAAGACACATCCCAATTGCCGCCAGGAAATTGCGATGCAAAGAACCGCGGCACACCCAAGCCAGTGCGAACATCCCAGCGACTCCAGCAAAGGCGACAGCAGCAACGAACCACAGCTGAACCTGATTCCGCTGCTCATACCACCCTTGCTCTTTGGCAAGATCTCGACCGAACTGAGTTAGCGCAGTCTGCAGGTCAAGTTGCTTATTGATCCCCAATAACGCAAGCAGCAGCGCGAAGCGTCATCCAGAGAATCCGTTCGCCGCGACTTCGCGTCTCTCGTCAGCTCCGAATCTTCGGGACTGAACCGCGCACAGACACGCCGCAGTCATGTAAGCGAAGACCGTGAACCATCCAATGAAAGTAGGATCCCCTATCCCCGGTTCCCATTGTCCCTCCAAGGTCGCTCCCAGGGGATTGGTTGTTGCACGGCTTATCATGGAAAGTACTCACCTCCCCTAGGCCTCGGACCACAACGTATCGATGTACCTTCGGTACTTCTGAACGGGAATACCATATTTGCTATGAATCATCACGCCGATGTTTTCCGGACCGACAGCCGAGAAGTAGCGATCGATACCTTCATCTGTCGTAAGATCATAATCCCAGCACAGATGCAGATTAGGAGAGTCGTCATAAAAGTGACCGGATGCTTCGAGCCCCACAACGCAGTCCACAAATACCCCATAAGTCATATACTCGGAAAACTGAAACGAGCGAGCCACCGCCTGCACGTGCGACACGCGTGCAACATCGCGAATACGGTCGAGCATCCCTAGTGCATTGGGCCTTGTCCAAGTAATCAGGTTGCCAATGTAGTTAACGCCGTTAAGTGGAGTTTCGTCTACTCCGAGCAACTTTGCCGCGACACGTAGCCAATTCTGGTGATTTTTTTCCTGGTAGTCCACGCGTTGGAGACGCACACGACCATTCTTCACTAAATAGTCGACCGGAAACGGTTTCGTGAGCGTCACATCTGAATCCACGAACTGAATGACCTCCGCATCGGTTGCATCTACCGCGGAGAGCTTCAAGATCTGCTGGTATATCCAGTTCCGAATGGGAGGAGTACGAAGACTTGCCCACCAGCCATTTATCCCCGGAAGTCGAAATATCCACCAAGGGACCAATGACTCGGCCTCGACTAGTCGCACGGTGTTGTTCTGCAATGGTCGAAATAACTTGATATCTCTGCGGTCAACGATCAGCAGATGCTCGACGCCGTTTGGAAGGAATCGGCTTGTACTCTCGCAAAGAAGTTGGCAGCGTTCATAATCACCGCGGTAACTTGGGGTTACAAATGCTATCTTCATCGTTCTCGGAGCAACATTCGTGTCTACGATCTGAGATTACTGGCTTCTAATATTACTGTGCGAATAAGAAAGCATGTCTAATGAGCGCGGAGCACTTCGCAAAAACTGAACTATAAGTAGCGAGAATGGGGTAGAGCCTAGCCTCTATTTTTCAGAATTTTGTCCGAGAAGATGATCACATGACGAACCCGAAGTTCATAAACGAGCAGATCGATTTCGCTTTGAGGTAACAAGAGATGGGCACTCCGATCGAGAAGACTCGTCGAAAACCAACTTCAGGTAGCAAACGTTCAAGCAGTGGGAAGGAAGAATTCTCACGTTTGCGTCTTGAAGCGCTTCTCGGGCGGGAATCGTTGAAGTGAGGAGAACAATCGCTTGAAGTCACCGACAGCTGACTTACATTTGGAAAAACAGGTCTTATAGAGCGTTTATCTTGAAAAAACCAAGACCTGCCCACCTTCGCGAATATGCCAAAAGCGACAGTTAAGGCTACCACACCAGCGAACACAGTTCTCGCGTGTTGCCGAGATCGTAAAAAGATTATCAGATTTTTGGAGAACATCGAACGACTTCAGCGTGTCAGAGATTGTGATCGCATGGATACTCGTTTCGGCTGATTTCAATTAATCATCCATGGACAAACCGCAGAATCGAAAAACGTCTCTTGATCGATTAGATTAAGTTCAAGTCCGCGATCCAGAAGTATCGGAATCAGCATGTCCAGCAATTGAACTGTACAGAGCTGTTCGTCGTGAAAAAGGACGATGTCACGAGGGCAAATTTCGGTGGACATGATTGCCGCTCTCTCCCTAGACGCAGCCATTGGGTCCCAACAGTGTGAGAATCGCCAGTCTTCCGATGAGTATGACCAAAGCATGCTGCTTAGACCCAATTTCTTCGGCGCGATCATTGATGCGAACGACACAACTCCCAACGGCGGGCGAAAGAGTTTCGGTAGGTAACCACTGATCTCGAATATTTCATCCTGACAGCGGCGTAGATCATCCATGTACTTACGCAACGGCAACTGTTTTCCAAGCGGATGGGAATGACTATGGTTGCCCAAGAGGTGTCCTTCGTCAAGAATTCGAAGGAGCATTTCCGGAGCACGGTGTATTCTGTCACCAACGACGAAAAAAACAGCTTTAGCTCGATATTCTTTCAAGCGGTCGAGCACTGCAGATGTCGTTTCAGGATGCGGCCCATCGTCAAAAGTCAGCAGGACTTGGTTCGTGAAACAATGTTTCAATTGGGTTATACAGAGCGATTCCGGCAAAAATGACTGACGTGAAAACCTCCGTCTGCGACGGCTCAAAATAAGTTGGTGCTCAGCATCTGGACGGCTACCAACGGAGGTGATCGAATTAGCCATTGATGCAACCTTGGGAAGATTCAAGGGACCGAAGCACTTGTGTCGAAGAATCACTCGTTTCTTCTGTGGATGATCCAATATGGATCGATTTGCTTAGGAAAAAATGGAGAAGATCAGTTTGGTCCATTGGTAATTTTGCGAGCCAGGAGCGATAGGCCGAATCTCAGAACTTCCTCTCATTTAAACGCGAACGCAGAACGACCGTTCGTGAACAATCGGTGGCTAGAATACGTTCGAGGAACAGCCACGATTGCTCATAACTCGATTCTCCTTGATTCTAGCGCGACAGTGTGTGCCTGCTGAAATCGACGCCATCGGGATTGTTTACCCAAGCGTTCACCATGTCGGCCCACTTCAGGTCCAGCGTGAGGTCGTCCCATTCCTTCGGAGCATTTTGGGATGCCTCTTTGTATCGTTCGCGATCTCCGCACATCCATAGGATCCCGTCTGCAAGGCTCTCGGGAGATCGCTGTCGAACGAACTTAACCGCGCCACGATGGCCAACTCGCCCTACAAACATTGGATGATCAGAGGCGACGACCGGCGTGTGCACCATCAGGCTCTCCATGATCGTCATGGGAAGGCCTTCGGGATAGCAATGATGACTTGGAACCGCAACTAGATCCGCGACGTTCATTTCTCGGAGGACCGTCTCATGACTAATCATCCCAAGGAATTTGACATCCTCGCGGACCCCTATGTCACAGGCTAAGACTTCGAAGGTATCAAACGGCCCCATACCCGCCAGTCGGAGACGAATCCGCCTACCACGATCGCGAGCGTGTCGGAGAGAGACGATGAGGTCGCAGACTCCTTTCTCCTTTGAAATAGCACCTGCATACAGCACAGTGATATCTTTCTTGTCGAGATCGCGCGGAACGGTTTTTGACCAGTTGCTTGGATCGTCATCATGCTCCCAGTCGTAGGGAAGAATTTTCTCGGGTCTCACCCCCAGGTTACGTACCGATGCCGCGGCATTAATCTGGTGATTTGCAATCCAATTGACTGCGGAATGCCTCAATTCTCTCGAGAGAAAAAACCGAAAGAACCTTCCTCGCAGCAATCCTCGACTCTCGAACGAGTCTGCAAAGACAGGAAACGTCGGCGTGCTTGTGCTGCGGAGAAATCTAAGCAACTTTGGATCGGGGTACCGCAAGACGACCAAGTCGGGATTGAACCGGCCAATTTCTCGCTTGATCATTCGATAGTTGAGCGGGTTCGCGTCTAAGCCGATTGCGGAGAGATTCTCCTCTAATTCCACCCGGAAACCAGCGCTTTGGAGCACAAGCACGCGGGCATTGATGCCCGACCGAGCCTGCCTTACAACCGCCCCCACAGAGTATTTCTGAGCATAGTAATTCTCCTTACCATTCTCAATAAATAGACGTTGATAGGCCTCAGCAAAATCTCCAGCATATTGAATATAGAGAAGTTTCATCGTTCATTCTAAAGCGGCTTTCGTCAGTAACAGTTCGATTCGAATTGCATGACAACCAGGCCAAAGCAGCAATTTGTTTCAGCGACGGTCTCCGCTCCCCTTTCGTAGTCGCGGAAAACTTTGGTTGATGCACTCTCATAACACCTGGATTAAATACGGAGGCCTTCCAGGGGTACAATCCGCTTGAAAAACAGATACGGAGCCATCAATTGAAAAACGTTCAAACCCTAAAAGCGCCGCCCCACAAGGTAAAGTGAGGGAATTGTGTTCGGGCGGCTCGCAGTGTGTTTGCTAATCGAGACCAGCTTTCTGCCTGCAAGTGCTCCGCATAGGCCGCCGGTTGCCATGGTAAATATCGGATTCACCATACCATTAAAAAGCCCGTCAAGTACGTAAATCATCACACAGAACGCCAATACCGCGGCAGGGGCCACAGAAGGATACTTCCACTGGCTTGGTATCGTCCGCAGCAAAAGTAAGGCAAAAGGAAGCAATAGGGCACCGAACATTCCAATTACTCCGACACATCCATGATATCGCAACGTCAATAACCAAAGTTGATCCAAACCTGAAGGATGCCACGTTCCAGACCCAAACAGCCATGTTTCCAGAGCCGAACCTATCACCTCATCCTCTTGCCCCAGCCTAGTCGTCAGAGACCCAAGTCGATCCTCGCCCAGCAAGGCGGCGACGTAAAGCAACGGCTGGGGAGTCCAGCCGAGGCTTCTCGCAACCATCCACGCAACGGGCGCCGCGAACAACAATGCGGCTGGCCAACGCAGATTGAGCTCAGAGCATAAAAAGAGCAGGCAAGTCGAAATAAGTAACAGCGAGAGTGCACCGGTCGACCGCGTCAGAATAACAGTGATGCCAAGCGGTATTAGCCAGATCCAGACGGGAATCCCGCCGAGTTTCTTGAGACAACCTGAACGCCAAAGCCAGATGCCGCACAGAAAAGACGAGCACATCCAGACTGCGACCATAAGACCATGCTCCATGAATACGGTCGGTCGAAAGCCTCCATAACGTATGGTCTGTGAAAACACATGCTGGTGGTATCCATAGACCATTTGATGGAGCTGAGGGCTCATGCGACTTTCGAACAAGCAAAGCGGAACATAGACAAGGCCACCAATGAAGAACGCCTTGACTAAATCCTCAAGCCCGAATTGGCTACCGAAATAGAGACGCCCGATTAGGTACGGAAGACCCCAGGCAACTAGATGGTGAAAAGAGATCGATAGTCCATCGTACAGGCCTAGACCGACAGTCGTGGATGTGGCCAGAGGCACGCAACACCAAATGCACATCGGGATATCGATCCAGCTCGGGCGAAACCTGAATACCACGCTCGGGTCAAACAATAGCGTAGCCATCACTACGCCAAAACAGGTTGCGGTCATTTTCGTATAGTCAGGAAAACCTGCGATCGAGTAACTTGCAATTGGCAGAAACAACCACGCCGCGAGAAACGCGATGATGACAGCTCGGCGCGATTCACATACAGCAAAGATGCCTATCACGGCTGGAATCCAGCCGAACATTGCAATGGGGACAAGTGCACTCATGCGTCGTCTCCGCTAAATGAAACTGCAAGCTTGCCATTCTTTTCGATCGATTGGAATGGCGGCCGCAGCTCTGCCGGTGCAGCTTCAATCGCTGCAAGCAGGTCTGCAATTTGCTTACGGTCACGAATAAGCACCGCGTAACCACGTGCCCTTGAAGCATAGAATCTGCCGCAAAACCGAGCTCGCTTCAAATTTGGATGGAGTGATGTCGGAAGCAAAGACAGAAAACCGTATTTTGCAGACCTACAATAGTCCTTAGCGACTTGGATCAATCGACAAGGAATACATTGAGGCCGCTCCCCGCCGGCAAGTTTTAGCCAAGGTCCAACTGAGATTGCCGCACACCAAAGGCAATCTATGTAATCCTCCGAAAGCCTCTTAGCTGTCATGACATGTTGCATCCGCATTGTTGGTACGTGCACCGTCCGCCAGCCAAGTCGCCTACAGATTGCCCCTTTTTCAAGGTCTTCGCCGCAGCCTACGCCACTGCCAACGCGATCCGCGAGCCGAGTCCCAATGAAATCGTATATGCCGCGCATCAATTGCACACGCCCCATCTGCCCAGCTCCGGGTGGCGTTTCGTCCCAAATAAGCTCGCTTCCTAAATCTCGGCATGCGAGTACCGCCGCATACCGAGTATCAAAATCGACAGGTGGAGTTACCCCGTTAGGAAAACGAGGAAACCTTCGGCCCCCAATCATCGCTGCGTCGGGATTCTCATCAAGAAAGCGTGCGCCATTCGCGAGATAACCTGGGGCAAGCAAATTGTCGTCATCAACAATGCAGAAGATTTCACCGCGTGCGAATCGAAAAGCCGTTTTCAGCGCGTTCGCTTTACCTAAAGCTTTCTCTTCTAAAATTTTCACGTCGGCAGGAAATTGGGCTAAGAGTTGGTCGAGCATCGTGCGTGTGTTGTCTGTGCTTGCATTATCAACAACAATCAATTCCCACGCCGTCGACGGTGGGAGCTCTTGAGCGGCAAGACTCTCAAGAACCATTGGAAGCCGGGGGGCACCATTGTAGGTGCAAATGATCACGGAAATTTTCATCTTCCGCGCACCGCGCATGCCAAGAGCTTCCAAGCAGATCGGGCGGTCGGAGCCATGCGAAAGTATTGCCAGGCAAACTTTCTAGCTGACGACGTGTTTCCGGCTGCCAGCGCCCACCAAGCCCAGCGTTCCTGAGGCGGCGATGCAATCCCCGACCAAGTCGGAAAGGTCGCGGGCGGCAAATGTCGTCGCGCGTGCGAGGTTAATGACTCGACTTGTTGTCTCATGCGATTCAACCAGCTTGGAGTGAGTCACACTCGCGGCATGCATTCTATAGTTGAGCAAACAACTCCTGAGATTTGCCAACCGTCCAATCTCCGCCAGTTTCAAAAACAGATCGATGTCTTCTGCGATCGCGAGCGTCGTATCATATCCGCCGACGTAGCGAATAGCTGTCGCCCGGTACATACAAGACGGGTGCACCATTGCGAATGCGTTAGCCGCGAGCAAAGCCTCATCAATGTCGGCATGATCAAATTGCTCGACGCGGGGTCCGATAGGCTCGCCTTCTGGGCCAATAACATTTACGCGAGATCCGACACAGATACAGTCCGTGTGAGACTCAAGGAAGATTCGTTGCTGCCACAATCGCTCCTTCGCAGCGACGTCATCTGCGTCCATTCGTGCGATGAACTGACCCCGAGCCACAGAAAGCAGCTCATTCAAAGCGAATACATAACCTGTATTCTCGCGACTCCATAGTCGAATCCGCTTGTCAGCCAAGGCGTATCGCTTGAGTATTTCGAAGGTCGAGTCAGTTGACCCGTCATCTACAATCAAAAATTCAAAGTCGACAGAGTCCTGCTGCAAGATGCTCTCTACCGCGTCCGCGACATACCGCTGAGCATTGAAGACCGGCATGATCACAGAAATGTCGGGTGCTGTCATTGAAAATGTCTAACTTGCGATGAACAGGGGGCATTCTTGGCAGCGAGTTCGATCCCTCGATGCCAGGCATACAACGAACATCAAGCCTGCGACATTACAGATCATAGGAAACGTCAATTCTTTGAATTGACTTGCCGGAATGGAATATGCCCATTGTCTATTGACACATTGAGCTCAGTATAAGGGCGACAGTTAGAGAAAAAAGCCACTTTGCGTCGGATACGAAGACGTAGATTTCTTCCTGCATCAGAAAAATATGCAGAAACAACGTGACTATCAGATTCCCAACTGCCACGCCACAGACGAGACCAGCTACTCCCCCAAAGTGATAGCCGATGACCATGGCAGGTGGTAAACATGCAAGGGAAAACAGACTCTTATAGCCGCTGCCACGACTGCAACCGACAGCAAGTAATGCGCTATTGTTAATGACAACATTAGTGCCAAAAACCGTTGTCAACAAACAAATTTGCACCAGTGGAATCATGGACCAATATCGATCATCATATAGCGTCCTAATGATGTACGGTATTGCCAGCGACATGCTTATTGATATAACCGAGAGCAGAGTGAAGGCTGCCGTTCGGAACCGGTTAAATTTGCGACGAAACTCGGCTCGATCATTTGCAACTCTCGCTAATGCAGGCAGCACGACATTACCGGATAATGCCTGCATGATGCTGAAGGGTAGCATCGCCAATGTCATTGCGATCCCATAGATTCCTAGTGTTCCCGGATCGACTAGAGCACCAAGAATCAGGCGATCAATATTCGACGCCAAGTATGCTGCCGCGGTTGCAACGAAAAGCCACTTTCCGAAATGCATCATCTCACGAGCATACGTGCGATCTAGTAGGAACCGGTGCTTAATTCCTGGCAAACAGGCATGCCCGACGACGACACCCATCGCTGCCCCGACAACAGAACCCCAAACCAGCGCCCAAACGCTACGCATCTGCCACGCCAGCAGAATAGTTGCCGTTAATGAGATGACTTGACCTAAGAGGCCAATCAATGCGATTCGCCCGACTCTTAGATGCCGACTATGTTGCGGTATAGCGGTAGTTTGGAAGCCGCCAACAAGCACCGTTAATCCGGATACGCCAATCATGTACGCGAGCTGCGGCTCGCCATAGAACCAACCCGATGGCCATGCGATGAAACATGCCCCTAAGAAAAGAAGGAATCCGCGAATGACTTGCATCGTCCATGCCGTACACAAGAAGTCTTCGTCGTCGCCACGTTCATGCTGGACAATGCTTAAACCAATTCCGATGTCAGACAACATCTGAAGACCAAGCAGAAAGACATTCACCAGAGCCATCAGACCGAAGGCCTCGGGAAACAGTAACCAAGCTAGGACGACATTGGATGCTAACCGCAGAACCTGCCCAACACCGAATCCAATGATTGTCCAGGCCGATCCTCGCAGCACCCGCGCCTTCATCCCGTCACCGATGAGTAGCCGTGTCGCGTACCCACCAAGGCCGAAGGGAAACGCGTTCAAAATGCGGATCCCAACTCGAGTAGAGGAAAGAGCGATCACGTTGCCATCGCTCATTTGGTATTGACTATCATTGCACAATTCAAATCTTTATCTGTCTTATGACTTGCTTGTTCGCTCAGTTCGATTCCGATTCTCGCTCTGCGCGGAATGGCACGGCTAGATACATGGGAATCTTTCTCCCCGCATAGACGGGAATCGCGATGATGTCCGAGACCGATACCGTTTCGCGGCCGAAACGCATCCAAATCGAGGCCAACCCGATCGAGGCAAACGAGCAGGCCGACAAGAAAATCGAAATAGGAATCGTATCGCCGTTCAACCAATAGAAGAAAATCAGCATCGTTCCCGCGGCGCCGGAAATGAAGACGAGAAGTGTTAGCGGCGGCACGATCATATCGAAGAATGATGCAAACGCCTGCCCGTTTCCCTTAATTCCTTCCTGGAACAACACGGGCAGCTGGCGTCGCATTTGGCCCAACCGGCCGTGCTCCCATCGCCTACGCTGCTTACTCGCAGCCTTATCCGACTCGGGGAAATAGCTGTCGACACGTGCCTCCTCACAGAATCGTGGGCCTCGGCCCTCAATCACCATCTGAAGCCCAAGTTCAAGGTCTTCTACAATATCCGGCGTCCCAAGCTCCAACTCCTTGATGAGAGTCCAAGGAAATGCCATCCCTGATCCGGTCAACTGAACGCACAGCCCGACGCGGTCCAAGCCCCTCGGCCGAACGAGATTCTTCGTTAGAAAGGCAAAAGCCGAAAGGCGGATGGAAGCCCTGGACGACGGAAGCGCGTGCATCAGGTTTTGGGCCTGTTGAGGCCGCTCCCCACCCGCAGTCGCTCGGACTAACCGGTCCAGAGAGCCGGGAGTGAACACGCAGTCCGCGTCAAGTATCACCACCACCTCCGGTGCTTCCCGCCCATCTGAAACGGTGTCTTTTAAATATGCCATTCCCGCATCCAATGCAAATCCTTTGCCTCGCCGTTGCGGATCATCGCGTGCGAGGACTTCCACTCCTCTATCCCGCGCGATTTCAGCCGTGCGATCGGAACAATTGTCCGCGACGACGATCACTCGATCGCCCGCAGCAAGTTGACCCTTTAAGTTGTTCAGTGTGGCAGCCAACATATCCTGTTCGTCATGGGCCGGAATGACAACCGCACAGCGAACTCGCTCCCCGAGCACAGACTTTCGCCTCGGAAGCAGCGCCAAGAAGCACTCAGACGCCAGTACTACCAGCGGAAGACTCACTGCGAGTGCAATGAGATAGGCAGTGATGCTGATCATAATCTCGCTATAAGCTCATCTTATGGCACGATCGATCGGATACGTCTGGTTGCCTTCCAAAATTCCCGGCGAGCGCCCTCGAACTATAGTTCTTACGAGTTCGCAAAACGCTGATGTAAAGGTCACACAACCGCCTTGCCTCTCGGTCCGAGTCGTGAAGTTTTCGCACGCGTTGTCGGCCAGCTTCACCTAAACGTGAAACCTCGTCTAAATTGGCATCGCAAGCCGACCGGATTGCTTCGGCAAGACTATGAACCGATCCGGCGGGAACCATCCAACCATTAATGTCGTTCTCGACTAGCTCCGGAATCCCAGCGATGTAGGTGGTGATCACTGGCCTACCCAAGGCAAACGCTTCCATGATTACCACGGGTAACCCTTCAGCAAAACTTGGCAGTACCATTGCCTTACATCGAAGCAACCACTCCTTCACTTCTATGCCACTCAACCAACCGGTGATTGCGACTTGTGATTGCAGTCCTAGCTGCTCGATTCGCTTCTCGATCAAGGCTCGCATGTCACCATCGCCGGCCAAAACCAACTTGGGCGTGAATCCGCGATCGCGTAATCGCGCCATCGCATCGATCAGCAACAACTGCCCCTTCTGTTCGCACAATCGTCCCACACACACGATGCATTTCTCGTCATATTCGACGTCGCCTACATTGCCGATAAACGATTGGTCGACGCCGCAGCGAACCACATGTATCTTTCCCCAATGCTCGCGTGAACACCATCGCATCAACTGCGACCTTCCGTATGAACTGATCGCGACCACGAATTCTGCTGCCTCGATCTTTCGCGTCAACTTGATCGCGTCAGGACGGTCAAACTCCTCGGGACCATGGACGGTGAAGCTGTAAGTGACACCAGAAAGTCTATGGGAAAGCAACGCTACCGCCGCGGGATTTGTTCCGAAATGAGCATGCACATGAGTGAAACCACGGGACTTCATTAGCCTAGCAAGACGACATGCTTCCAGTAGATATGCCCCATGGGCGAGCAGACCACGGTCCGCCTTTCTCGAGAGCGACAGAACTTCAAGAAATAGCCGGCAGAACGACAGCGGATGGAAGGCAAGGCAAACGACTGCATCGCGAATCAAGAGGGCTGCTGATCCGAGTAGGACGACGGTCTTGTCAGATTCTTCTTGGTCGCTGGCGTCCGGGACGGGCCCGGGCTTCCGAACAGATATACGTAAGACCTCAACACCCGTCCGTTCCAACGCCTGGATCTCACGGCGAATAAAGCTATGGCTGACTGCCGGATAGCGGTTAACGAGATAGGCGATTCGCATATGGCTCAGGCGGATCCCTTATACTCGATCAATTGTGGCGTCTTGTCGAATAGTTGTGCGCCACCAGAAAAGAACTTGCCCGGATAGCTCGGCAAACTTCCCGATAACGCAGCGCTGGCCCACAACGCCGCAGACTTCGCGTCGTTCAACTGCTGCTTGGCTATGAAGAAGGTCCTTGCCCAAACGATGCCATACAGGAGTAGTGTGCAGAGCCCAATCAGCCCCAGCGTACTTACCAAAACAACTGTCAGGATCGGTACCAGAGCAGCCCAGAACCAACTCCGCATGCTCGCGCACCGAGTGTCGTTCAGGTGGCCCCCCGTGCAAGACCGCGCCTTGTGCGTAGGCATACCCGGCTCGCTTCGTCCGTGTCCACCACTGAGTGAATCGCGTCATCGCTGCGTCGTGCAGCGTCATCTCAAAGTCAAGACGCCTAATCTTCCAGCCTGCCTGCCGAAGCCTCACGCACAATTCCGGTTCCTCGCCGGCAATAACGCTGTCATTAAACCCGCCAACTTCGCGAAAAGCATCGAGCCTTACGAGGGCGTCCCCGCCGCAAGCAAGAGCATCACCGATTGGAGTCGACCATTCGTAATCGCATAGCCTGTTATAGATCGATGCGTGTGGAAAGCATTCGCGTCGACGTCCGCAAACAACCGCATATCGCGGATTCGCTTCTAGGAAATCGATTCCCGCACGAAGCCAACCCTCTTGGAGTTGACAATCGCCATCGACGAACTGCACAAAATCAAAAGCGACTTCCAGCTTTTCCAACCCGGTCACACCACTGTTTCTCGCGGGCAGCCGTGAACGGCTTGGACAGATCTAGCTCGATAACCATCGCTCCGAGTCGACTCGCGTCGAAAATGCTGGAGTCGGACGATCCGGAATCAACGTAGACCACTGCCGCAACGTCAGGCAAGAGTGACTTGAGGCATGCGTGCAGTCGCGGACCTTCATTGCGGCCGATGACGACGGCCGCAACCTTTGCCGCGTATTGATGATTGCTCATCACGCCCGGTATTCCTGCGGGAATTCCGCGCTGCGTTCCGTAACGCATTCGTCGGACGAGCTGTTGCGTGCAACGATTTTGGCTGGAATGCCTACTGCGAGCGTCCCAGCAGGAACGTCTTGAAGTACCACAGCATTGGCTCCAATCACCGCGTCATCGCCGATCGAGATTTTTCCCAGAATCTTCGCACCCGCGCCTGACGTTCACTCTGCAACCCAATACGGGCGCATCAAATGGTTTCTCCAAGTTTCGATTTCCAATCGTCACACCTTGCCGAATGATGCAGTCGTCCCCGATAACGGCGTCACCGTGAATCACGATGTCGCCCTGGTGCTCGAAGACAACACGACGACCTAACTTGCACGAGTATGGCACTTCAATGCCGTACACGTTCCGGCAATGTATGTAGCTAAACTTGTACAGCAGGCTGAAGGACACGCGGATAAACTTGGGCCGGATTTGCATTCGCCAATTACCGAAGCGGTGTGATGCCACTGCTCGAAATCCGGGCCGTGTCCAATCGCGACCGTGTGCGACGTAGTCTTCACACAAGATCGCATACAACCCCATCACTCGCCCGCCGCGGATTGACGCGGATGAAAAACAACGCTTTGACTGATGAAATCAGCCACGAATCTTGAAGGCATTTCAGTCTGGCGTCCTGACACCAGGCATCGCAGGTAATGAATTGCCGCGCCGGCGAGCCATGCCAAGTCCGCCAGCGTGGATCGGAGCCAGCCCATGTGCCTTAAAAAATACCGTCGGCGCGATTCAAACCAGTAAGCTGGTCTCCGTCTCGACCGCCACTTGCGGGTCGGTTACCCCTGAGGATCGACCGACAAAATGAACCACGCGGCTTGTCGGGATATACCAACACTTCCAGCCTGCATCGTTCGCCCGCTTGCAAAAATCAACTTCCTCGAAATAGAGAAAGAAACCTTCATCCATTAAGCCAACGTCGCGAAAAATCTCACGCCGCACGATCATCGACGCACCGGCGACCCAATCGGTAATCGTTGCCATGGCAGAGGCCTGTGGTGCGATGATGTGCCGGCTGAGCAAACGGCTGATTGGTCCCGTACGAGCGGCGCTCTCGAACTCACCGCGAACCGAGGGAAAGCGAAACGCCGATCTCTGCACCGTCCCATCCGGATCTTCGAGCCGGCTCCCTGCGATCCCGCAATCCGGCGTCTGATCCATGAACTGGAGCAATGGGCGCAATCCGCCTGGACGCACGATCGTGTCGGGGTTCAAGAGCAGAAAATACTCCGGCGGGTGAGCTTGCTTCATCAGCGGTATGATCGCGGCATTGTTACCGGCGGCGAAACCTCGATTCTCAGCGAGTTCTTGCAAACAACACCAGTCAGACCAGCCGTTGTTTCGGATGGCGCTGCCAAGCTCATCGGCGTCACCCGACGCATTCTCAACTACCGTGACGCGGCAGCCATCGATCGCCGCAACTTCAGGCTCGACCGACTCTAGACACTGGATTGCCAGCGATGCGCTGCGGTAGTTGACGATGACAATGTGGAGCTTCGCACCAAGGGCCGGTGGTGCGCCGGAAGCATCAGGATATGGTTTCGTCATTGCCGACGGATTCAAGTCATTTTGGGAAGCAATGCCTCGGTCGCTTCTCACTTCTCACTTCTCACTTCTCACTTCTCACTTCTCACTTCTCACTTCTCACTTCTCACTTCTCACTTCTCACTTCTCACTTCTCACTTCTCACTTCTCACTTCTCACTTCTCACTTCTCACTTCTCACTTCTCACTTCTCACTTCTCACTTCTCACGTCTCGCTTCTCGCTTCTCGCAACCCGCTGCTCTTTCCTGTCTTCCCGCTGCTTCCAACAGATCCAGGGAAAGTAGATCGCGTCTTGTGCATAGCGGGGTGCCAAGCGTTTTGGATCAGTCACCAAACGAAAGAACCATTCCATCTTGATCGCCTGGACCCACTTTGGGGCGCGGGTCTGTTCTCCAGCCAAAAAATCGATGGTGGCTCCAACGCCCAGGGCAACGGAGACCTCCAGCCGGCTCCTGTGCTTGGATAACCACAGCTCCTGTTTTGGAAAACCCAGTCCAACAATCAACACATCAGCACGGCTGTTGTTGATCTGGTGACGCATCAACTGGTTCGCTTCGTCGTCATGCTCGAAACCAAACGGTGGGCTAAGTGTGCCGACCACTTGGGCCGATGGCCATCTGGCATGAATCAATTTGGCCGCTCGCTCGGGGACCCCCGGCTTTCCACCCAATAAGAACAGTCGAATCCGCTCGGTCCGTGAATGAAAATCGCTGCACAGCTCCGGCAGCAGATCCGATCCAGGTACGCGCTGTGGCAATGCTTTGCCATACATCTTGGACATCGTAACCAGCGGCCAGCCGTCGGCGAGCGTCATGCTGGATACCCCGTAGATCGATTGCAATTCCGGCCGCCGATACAGTTGGACCACGTGATCCAGATTGGGCGTCATCACGATCTTGCAATCGCCTTGCGAGGCTTCAATCCAGTGCCGGATTCGCGCAACCGCCTCGGCCATCGTGACCGGGTCGATGTCAATTGACCACAAGCGATGGGTTCGCCGCGTCTGAGGCGGCAAGACATCAACTTGGTCAGCAGTGAGGGAAGCGGACATTCCGGGCTTCGCTCCGCCTAAGGTAGGAAATCGAGGTAGGAAAGTCAGCTGGACGGCTGGGTGGGACTTCGTGAGGTCGGATTCCCGGACTCCATCCGGAGCCTGGCTGGGGGCCCGACCCCCCGGCGTAGTCCTGGTCCCCAATCTGGGGTTGCTTGGAGCGATTGATCTCGACCTCCATCAATGCAGTCGGTGGCCGAATGCTCATCTTGACTGCCGTCCCGCAACGACTTTGCGAAAGAACAGAATGGCGACTTTTCATCGAAACGAAGCCCTCGATTCGCGCAGACTTCGTCCACGTGGGTGACACCGAATCTTCTCGTCCTTCCGCGTCTTTTCGAAACCAAACGACGCGACAACGCGGTCGTTTAGTTGGAGGGGAGGTACCGGATTCCACGCCCAAATCAAGCCGTGAACACCCAGGACCACACGCCTCCACGGAGGTAGAAAACGCGGCAGAGTCGGAAGAAATTACAGAATCCGCAAAGTCTTCGCAAACCCCCTATTTCAACTGTCTTGGCGTGGAGAATACCGCCCAGCTAGCAACCTTGCAAGCCAAATGCTTGCAAAAGGTGACGCAAGTTAAAGCCAAGCAACGAGAGCGGTCTTGCCGCGTTTATCCGGAGAGACGGGATCGCGGTTTAAACCTACGGAAAGCGATCCTAGGGGCGACGAGAACTCCCAAAGAGGAGCTTGTCAAAGAGCCTATGAGACCGCCGACGAGAGTGCGGCGTAACAGCGCATCGGACAGGATCCGTCAGATCTTGCCGGTAGCACGAAGCCGACGCCGAGCATTTTGGCTCATCGCTACCGACATCGCAACAATCATGAGCCGACTCTACGATTCACCAAACAATCGTGATTGCAGCGTTGATATGTCGGACGCGAGCAACGTGAGCGCATCGATTTCCTCGAGCTTGATCGTCGCGATCACTGGATGCGTCTTCCACCTTGATGGCCTCGCGAGCAACGGGGGTACCTCGAGGCATCCGTGACCAGAGCTTGTGCTGCGAACTGAGCGAAGATGGTGTCGTTCGCAACCGCTGAAGCTCGACGAACTGGCCGTACTGCGTGAAACAAGCGGCACACCGATCGACTCGCCTGCTGGCAATAGCACATTGGCGTGACGACTCAGATAGTTGATCACATTCAAGGCATCGATGCCGAGACGACGCCGTCGCCGTTCACATCGGGGTAAGAATTGGAGGCGAGCGGTGCGCCGCCCGATTTGTTCGCCCGCGTTCGACGGAGCGACGCCGATCTGATTGATGATCGTCAGGGCATCCATCGCAGTAACCGTCCCGTCGCCATTGACGTCCTGCGCGATCGTCGGGTTGATGGCTGCCGCCGCGGCAAGAGCTTGGCTCAAGCACTCCAATGAGCGCGATTTCCGCTAACTGTACCGAGTTGGCCAAGGTTGAGTCGGCGACTGAGTGGACATCGAGTCGATAGATGTTGTAGCCAGTTCCGTTAACCACATTGAATGAACGCGTCTGGAATCGCTCGCTAAAGACCTCATTGGACCGGGTATCGAGTGGAACGAAAGTGACTCCGTCGTTGGATCCCGAAAGCGTCCAGTCCCGCGGGTCCCGCTCCGGAGCGTCATTGGCTGAGTCTAACGTGTAGGAACTAACGATGTAACGATTGCCGGCAGCATACTGGTACTGAATCCGACTCGCGCGGGTATACGGATTGGCATTGGCAAAATCGAGCCACTTCGTGTTGACGTCGTTGTCAAATGCCTTTGCCTTCGACTCATCGGCTCCATTCTCGCCCTGAGCCGTGATTGTCGCCGGTCCCGCATCGGTTGTGTCAAACGGGCCGTCGTTATCAACGATCGTGATCGTGCCGATATTGGGCGTGCGAATCTCGTAGCCCAAACCGCTCTGCAACGTAAGCACAAGCGTCTCGTTCCCCTCCTCGTCTGGATCATCAATCGGGGTGATGTCGATCATCACCGACGCCGCTTTGATCGGCAATGATCACACTGCCCGAAAGCGTCTCCACATAATCACCGCTCGTTGCGGAGCCGCTGATGGTGTAGTGAACAGTCAAGTCGCCTGAAAGATCGCCGCTGCGATTGATCGTGAAACGCCCGGGGTCTCCCGGTGATCCTTCCGACGGCAGACGAATCACTCGTCGCAACGAGTGATATCATGGGAGTCCCGGTGCAGCACCTCCCGCACGCCAAGCAATTCGATCTCGCTGAGCTGCACGGAATTGGCCGCGGCCGGGTCGGCTACCGAGTGGATATCGAGTCGATAGATGTTGTAGCCGGTGCGTTAGCAACACTGAACGAACGCGTCTGGAATCGATCGCTAAAGAACTCGCCAGATCGGCTATCGAGCGTGACGAACGTCACCCCGTCGTTGGATCCCGAAAGCGTCCAGTCACGAGGATCTCGCTCCGGAGCGTCATTCGCCGAGGTCATCGTATAGGAAGTAACCACGTAACGACTGTCGCAGCATACTGGTACTCGAATCCAGCTTGCCCGGGTGCCGGGATTGCCGTCGGCAAAATCGAGCCACTTGGTGTTGACGTCGTTGTCAAAGGCTTTTCCTTGGACTCAGTCCGGCACATTCTCTCCCTGAGCCGTGATCGTCCCCGGGCCACGTCGGTGGTTCATCGGGTCGACCGGACCGTCGTTATCACGATCGTGATCGTGTCCGACACTGGCTGCACTCGATCAGATAGCCCAAACCGCTCTGCAAGGTGAGCACAAGCGTCTCGTCGCCCTCTTCGTCTAGATCATCAATTGGCGTGATGTCAATCGTCACCGATGCCTGGTCGGCAATGGTCACGGTGCCGGACAGCATCTCCACGTAATCACCGCTGCTGGTCGAACCGCTGATCGTATACTGAACATCCAAGTCGCCCGAAAGATCACCGCCGCGAACGATCGTGAAACGGCCCGAGTCCACGGGTGCGCCTTCCGCCGCATAGGCATCCTCCGCAAAGAGTGCGACCCTGGGAGTGCCGATGACAATCTCCGGAACACCAATCAATTCGATCTCGCCGATCTGCAACTCGTTGGCTACCAACGGATCGGCTACCGAGTGGATATCGAGTCGATAGATGTTGTAACCGGTATCATTCACAACACTGAATTGACGCGTCAAAAGCCGATCGCTAAAGAACTCGCCAGATCGGGTATCGAGCGGAACGAACGTCACCCCATCGTTCGAACCGGAAAGTGTCCAATCACGCGGGTCACGCACCGGAGCGTCATAAGCGGAAGTCACCGTATAGGAACTAACAATGTAACGATCGCCAGCAGCATACTGGTACTGAATCCAGCTCGCTCGGGTACCGGGATTGCCGTCAGCAAAATCGAGCCACTTGGTGTCGACGCTGTTGTCAAAGGCATTTTCCTTGGACTCAGTGGGGACATTCTCCCCCTGCGCCGTGACCGTCCCCTGACCATCGTCAGTCGTATCATACGGGTCGACCGGACCATCATTGTCAGCAATCGTGATCGTGGCACTAATGGGTGTATCGAGCAGATAGCCCGAACCGCTCTGCAAGGTAAGCACAAGCGTCTCGTCCCCCTCTTCGTCCAGATCATCAATTGGTGTGATGTCAATCGTTGCTGAGGCGCTTTGGTCGGCGATGGTCACGGTGCCGGATAGCACCTCCACGTAATCACCGCTGCTTGTCGAACCGCTGACCGTATACTGAACATCCAAGTCGCCGGAAAGATCACCGCGGCGATCGATTCTGAAACGCCCCGAGTCCACGGGTGCCCCTTCCGCGGCAAAAGCATCCTCCGCAAAGAGTGCTACCCTGGGACTCCCGGTGACAATCTCCGGCACACCAATCAATTCGATCTCGCCGATTTGCAACTCGTTGGCTACCAACGGATCGGCTACCGAGTGGATATCGAGTCGATAGATGTTGTAACCGGTATCATTCACAACACTGAATTGACGCGTCAAAAGTCGATCGCTAAAGAACTCGCCAGATCGGGTATCGAGCGGAACGAACGTCACCCCATCGTTCGAACCGGAAAGTGTCCAATCACGCGGGTCACGCACCGGAGCGTCATAAGCGGAAGTCACCGTATAGGAACTAACAATGTAACGATCGCCAGCAGCATACTGGTACTGAATCCAGCTCGCTCGGGTACCGGGATTGCCGTCAGCAAAATCGAGCCACTTGGTGTCGACGCTGTTGTCAAAGGCATTTTCCTTGGACTCAGAGGGGACATTCTCCCCCTGCGCCGTGACCGTCCCTCGACCATCGTCGGTCGTATCATACGCCTCAGCAAAAGTTGATGTAAATGTCTGTGGCTGTGTTCCCGCCACGACGTTATGGCTTTGCGCTCCATTGTCCGACCAGGAATCGAAAACATGACGAGTTTTCCGCTGCCTTGCGGTGAAGGGGCACTGATCAAATTGTTCGAGCCTGCGATGACCGTAAAGGTAAATGGCGTCGTGTCAGCTACACCGTTAATGGTGAGTTCGAGACCAGATGGATTCGAGTCAAACGTAAAGTCAACCGTTTGCGGCGATAGTAGGATGGATTTCGTGTCCTGAAACAAGGTAACCGGGTCGGTTGCCGTCAGCTTGATTTCTAGCTGCGAGGGATACTCGTGGTCCGGTGCGACGAAGCTACCGCCGTCGATGCCACTGAATGAGGTAACGAAGTGGGTATGACATTGGCCACCGGGGCAGTGAAGGAGATTGATCTCCCAAGTCAGCGCAGACGGCGGCAGCACCCCACCGACTTCATCGATGTCGTCGGCGTGTCCAGCGAAATTGATTGTGTCGCCGACCTTCCACGTTAGCCCGCCCGATGGGCTATCAATCACCGCCGTCGGAGCAGTGTTGCCAACGCTGATTCTATCGTGTCAGTGTCGGTCAGGCCGGTACTGTCGGTCACTTCCAGCGTCACCGCAACAATACCGGGAACAGTGTACGTGAAACTGGGCTGCGGCGATGTCGAATCATCCAGTTGTCCATCGCCGTCCAAATCCCACCTGTAAATCAGCGTATCGCCTGGGTTCTGATCGCTCGAAGCCGTACCGTCGAAATTGACCAGCAGCCCGGGACTCAGAGGACCGGACGTCGGATTTGCTTGCGCCACGCGGTTGGAGGAACATCAATTCCTTCAAAGCGTATTCGGCGAATGCTGCCCCCAATGTCCACGTAATAGAGATCGCCTGCCGGTCCGATCTTGAGCTGCACGGGGTCGTTAGCGTCCAGCAACACGGCGCCGCCACTGGCTGGATTCGGATCGCCGTCGACGCCGGCGAACATCACCCAAATTCCGCGCGAGAGAAATCAGCGAAGAAGAGTGCGTTGTCATACGCTGGCGGAAGGTTGCCTCCTTCCGAAAATGCGAGGCCAGATATCGAGGAGCCCCCTCCCGTCGGTTGTGCACCGCCGGGAAACACCGGTTTGCCATGTTCAAAACTGAAGAACGGTTCGATGTGGCGCGTGGAACGGGGATCGCGATACAAGTTCTCCAACAGCGGTAGATCCAGGCCATCGTATCCAGGCTGTCGTTCGTTCCCTTCGTAGGCAGGCCAGCCGAAGTTTTCGATCAACGAATCGGTCGGGTCACGAATAACGTTGATCTCTTCCCACTTGCCGAGCCAACATCGCCGCTCCAAATTTCGTTGGTGCCTGGTTTGACGGTGATGCGAAACGGATTGCGCAACCCGTAAGCAATGATCCGTTCCGCATTGGGATCGGCATCACCAAACAATGGGTTGTCCGGCAGTGGCCCGCCACCATTGAGGACTGAAGGATCGACGCGAATGATCGTGCCGTTCAGTACCTACCGGGTCGTCGGGCACGGGAACGCCCAGATCCCGGGAGCGGAGATCCTGGCTGCGCAATGCACCTCCCTGGTTACCGGATCATTCAGCGCCGTGCTGCCGAGCACGCCATCGTTCTGGCCAAAATCCTCGAAGTCGAAGCTCGCCCCGTCACCTCCACTGGCATACAACGCGCCGTCGCTGCCAAAGACAAGGTCTCCGATCGAATGGCTGGGGTATTGTTGCCCCAGTCGTGCACCAGGACATGCTCGACATTATCCCAAGTGTTGTCCGGACCGACCGTTAACCGAGATAATCGCGCACTGACCGATGGACCGTTGCCGCTGGCTGGCCCGGGATCCCCGTCGACGCCCGGTGAACCCCAGTAGGGCCGGGGGAAGATCCTGGGAGCCCGGCGGCAAACTCGAATCGCGAAGCGGGCGCATCGTACGTGTAGAGAACGTAGAGCTCGGGCGTCGTGGGAAAATCGGGATGGAGGGCCATCCCAAGTAAACCGCGATCCCAATGATTGTGAACATTGGTTCTCAAGTCGGCAAACAGATCAGGCGACGGATCATTCAGGTCATCAAAGACCTTGATGATGCCGCTTTTCTCCGCGACAAAGACGCGACCGTCGGCACGCAAACTCAACCGCCGTCGGCTGGGAGAGCCCACCGAAGATCCCGTGTCTGAATAGAGGGGCGTCTCCGTGATGAAGTACCACGTATAATCCTCTTCCAACGCCGTCCCATCGATTTCTAAACTCCGACGGCCCACCCACGATTCGGCCTCGTAGAAATCCGCAACATCCGCCAAGTCCTGAACGGGATCAAGCGTGACCGTTCGACTGGCTGCGTCGTAAGTGACGGCGAGGGAATCAGCGTCCCCTGTGGATCTCTAACTGAAACGTCGAGTCATTGATCGTGGGGTCGGCATCAAAGTCGAAAGTCGCCTGAAGACTGACATTGACTGCGACGTTCGATTCACCGTTGAACGGCGCGACCGCCTGCACGCCGTGAAGTAATCGCCGGTCTTCCAAGGATTCAAGCCCAAGTCGTCGCGGGGCTCTTGCCGATTTCTCATTCAGGGAATTTGAACCGAAGGCGTCTTCTCACCGATCGAAATCTCATTGTCCATTCCTCGAATCACGTGCGTTTCAGGAGGCGAGAGGAGTGGTGATCCAGTGATCTTGATGGCTACGCCACCTCCAGCCGCCGTGTCGCTTTTGAAACGCAACAACACCGCAAAGCCCCCAGGCACCTCAAGCGAATCCTTTTACCCTAGCCTTCGCATTTTTACCATCAGTGAGACCCTTTTTCATCCGAATTTTTGCCGATCGCGGATCACCGATCTCAGCGACGGCAACAGAATCGAGGGAAATGCAGAAGCCTTCGGAATGCGACAAATCGAAGCGGCGACCTGCGACCAACGAGTGTCCGGAGAGTTTCCGCCGAAGCCTGCTGCAACGAGAAAAGCGTCTCGTTAATGAAGAAGGCGATGGCCGGACTGGCCTATGCCATTTCCGTCGCTACTTATCAGCCTGCCATTCAAAAGCGAGACTTGGAAGGAGGACCGTGAGCGAGGAAGATAAGAACGCCACGAATCCCGCTGATCTCCACGAAGAGAACCATCCAGGGGAATCGCTACCTCGTGTTCATTGGTTTCAGTCACGGTCCGCTCGACCGAGCAGCCGAGGGATCATGAGGGCCTTCCCCGAAGGATACGCCGCCACGCAGCATGCGGCATGCCTGAACGTGTACGAACAGGACAACCAGTCAATTACCGGGCACGAACGCTTTTCGGCCGACTGGCACAACGTTTAGCGAAGCTTGCGGCTAGAAGGGCTCTCCACTGCGAGGGCTTCTCGAACCACGTCGACCGACTCACGAATGTAACTCGAGTCCGACTTGGTCGAATTCGCGTCAATCGGTGCGATGGCGAGAGACTCGGTCTGCTCAGGTGCGCTCAGGATCGCCTGAAAGTCGACGTTCTCGGCTCCCACCGGGATCGGCTCACAGCAGGGCACCTCCAGTGTGCAGCAGTCGGGCTCACGCGGGTTGAGGACGCGCCACGACGTCCGAACATACCCGTAGTTACTGCAATCGACACCCTTTGGCGGGACGCATTGATCGTTGGGAAACGGGTCGGCCATCACGACCGGGTCGCACATGTCGGCTATGCCACATCGACCTTCTGGCTTGGTACAGCATCCCGAAATCGCGATTGCGGCAGACGCGAAGAGCGGAAGCAAGACAGCTCCGCGGGTTGAGACGCCATGATCTTTTTCGATCGAGTTGGATGCGGAAGACATGGAAAACCACCTTGTTTTCTGATTGGTGACGGCCAGTGGTCGGCTGGACGGAGTTGTGTGAACTTGAATTGATACTCGAACTAGTTTTGTTTTCGGTCTGCGGAAGTCGCATGTCTCGTCGTACGATGGCCTTCCTAGGCGGTCACGTCTTGATCGATTCGGTAACCGAGGGCCTAGGAAGACCATCGTACGTGTGTTGATACTGACGCACGCCATGCGGCGTGATCAGAACCCACCGCCGAAGCCTCCCCCACCGTTTCCATTGAACCGATCGAAGTAGACCAATCGCTGAACCGCGTTGGTCATCAGAATGACCAGGCCAGTCACTCGTTCGACCGGAGCGATTTTCTTAGCGAGTTGATTGTCGTAAGCGACCATGCAATCCTCGGCCACGAAGACGCGATCGCCTGGCAAGATTTGGTAGTTGGTTCTCACGTCACCACGCTTGGAGACCGCCTGCCAATCAACCGGCAGGATTTGATCGCCTCCCTGAAGATTGCGACCTGGTCGAGCAACCCACATCGTCTTCGATGAAACGGCGCTGAGTCCCTCGACGTTGCTGATCGCGTCCAAGACGGTCTCATTGCCGGTGCAGGGGAAGCGGGTCACTTGATCGCCGAGTCCGCCACCCTCGGAAATGACGTAGTAAAACTTGCTGTTGAATGCGAACACATCGACTGCGACTTTTGGTGCGTCGAGATACTGCATGAGGTGCGACTCGATCGCTGCGGCGGCCTGAGGAATGCTCAGCCCGGCGACGCGGACTTGACCGTAGACACCAAGGCTGACCGTGCCGTCTGGCCGGACCAAATGCTCGCCGGCAATCTGCTGCAGCAATTCCAGCTGCACGATATCGACCGAAACCATCGGATCGGCATACGTCTCCGAGACGCGTTTCATGATCGCCTCTCTCGCTTCCACCACCGTTTTGCCTTGCACAGGAACGCTGTCGAACATCGGTCCCAGTGGCAAATTCCCGGAGGGATCGATTGCGACAGATGCTTGGAAGATCGGCTCGTTGGTGCTGGACACAATCTGCACTGCCAGTTGATCGAGCGGCTGCAGTGCGTAAGGTTGTTTCGGGAGCAAGCGAAGGGCGTCGATCGTCAAGATGTCCGGTGGCTCGATGATGTACTCCGGCACCATCGCCTTACACAGTTCTCGAGGAACGTCCGCTGGTTGCGAAACTAGCGGAACCGGTTGCTTCTTGTGCAGGGAATGACAGCCTGTGCAGCACAGAACCACCGCGAGCAATCCAACTAAGTCAATTCGTGCACGCATCGGAAACGCACCTGTTTCTGTTAGCTCCACGATGACAAGGAAGCCAAAGAGCGTCTCTCGACGTTGGATCCATCCATCGCACTGATATTCGAAAATTGGACAGGGCACGCCATCGCCATGTCCGAGTTGTTGATATCGCTTGCATCGGAATCATGCGGGCTGCTCTCAACAACATTCGCTGGGTCGACGGTTTTGCCGCTCATTCGGGTGACGACACGTTTTACTTGCGGTAACGCGAGGGCAATTTGTGCGGGTGGGTCGAGGACATCGAGGCCCGCAATTTCCGGATTCGTCCAAGCTTTTCAATGGATCACGCCGATCTCGAGTTTAGAGACCAAGACCGATAGCGGATTCGCCACAATTGGCATTGCATCCGAATCACTGCCTTGTTTGAGTTCGGTCGGCACCACAATTCTGATTTGCTAAGATGGTGCGGTTAAGCCGAGAGTACGGACGCTTGATGAACTATGTCACGGTTCAATGCCGGGGAGCATGACCCAATGAAAGTCGTTTTCGCATCGTTGCTAACGTCACGACTAATTGCCGCATGGATGGGCATCGTGATCGTCGGATTCGTGCTGGCCTCTGACGCGTCGGCGCAGCGGGCATCGCGATGGCAGTATCAACCATCCAGCCCGACGCTCTCGCCGTATCTGAATTTGTTGCAGACCAACTACGGGCCTGTGCCGAACTACTATTCCTTGGTTCGGCCTCAGCTTGCACAGCAAGCATTCAATCGGCAAGTTGAATCGAATGAGCGGACACAGGCACTGCGAATCCAAGCGCTCGCCGAGGAAGGGGCCCCGGCCACTCCCATCTCACGTACCGGCAAAGCGGGCGGCTTCATGGATTACCTGCACTACTTCCCGCCGCGACAACCCCGCACCCCGCGACGCTAGAACCTGTGATCTGGAGCGGTGACGATTGAGCACTCACCCGGTTGAGAGTGTTTCGCACAGGATTCAGCGGGATCGGCAGGCTCAAGAAGCATTGCCTTGGTGCATCGCCGAGTCGGTGGTGATCGTGCAGCGATGGTTACGCTTGATTCTGATCAGCGGCGTCACAGTCCCTCCGGGCAACGCAAAAAGCCGATTTTTCTTTTCAGCGAAAGGCGGGCTTCCTCTTCAGCCACGAAGTGGCGACCCAAGAGTTGCGTTGGGCGTCCACCCAGGGATATCGTTCTTCCCTACAAGGCTTCCGCCGCGTCGATTCGGCGGAAGGGATTCGAGGGGGCTTTCAACCGGGTGCTGATGCACCCGGCAGTTCTTGTATCGGCACTTCGTGCCTGACTACCAACGGCGATTCGCCTCTCCATACTCCCGAACGGCGTTGCGCTTCGGGAAGGTCTGGCACGGAAGCGGCCGGGGAGGGCAAATCAAGAGCGATCTTCTTCATCGGTTCGAGGTGACGTTCCAGCCCCTTGCACTGCCCGTATTGCTAGCACTCTCCTTGCCTTCCGCTAGAAATTCCGTCTGACACGCCCTTCGGTGGGTCACCGTTGCGCCGTGTTCCTCAAAATTTCTGGCTGAATCCGCACCTACCCAGCGGTGCATGGGATGCCCATAACCCCCCCATTCCGGAAGCGATTCAGCCGATACATGGAATATCTACGCCCAATAGGAAGCATGCCCCAACTAAACAGTTTGCAACGACTACGCAATTTGCTACCATCCTAGGGCTTGAAAGGATTCGCTGTGGGGGGGGTACGAGTGTCGACTTCTATTGAGGTACGAATTAAGTGCAATGAATGCCCTGACAACGATTCGCAGCGGGTTGCCCGAACCCGCCGACCGGTTGCCTGACTCTGCTATTGCTGAATGCGGGGTTAACTCTGAACCGCGAAGTGGGTCCGACGAGACAATCTCTTCAGGGCCTCTGTCCAAGATTGGCGCAATGAGTCGCCAGACACTTATTTCCTTGGTCACCCCCGATGGAACGGTCCTCTCCATCCCGCTCGTGGACTGGGAGCAGACGAGTCGAGCAATCGATTCCGTGGGCTACCTGACGCTGAAGCGGGTGATGGACGTGGTTGGAGCTGCGATCGGCTTGATCCTGCTCAGCCCCTTCATGTTGTTTGCGATGTTCCTGGTCTGGCTTGAAGATGGTGGTCCGGTCGTGTTTCGTCAGACGCGTGTGGGGCTCCACGGCAAGCGATTTCAGATTTACAAGATTCGATCGATGGTGAAAAACGCCGAAGATCGCCTCGAAGAGGTTGCGGCTCTGAACCGACACGAGGATCAACGCACGTTCAAAGCCGACAACGACCCACGAATTCTGCGCGTGGGCAGATTGCTGCGGAAGTACAGCATCGACGAGTTCCCGCAACTGCTGAACGTGCTTCGAGGCGAGATGAGCTTGGTCGGTCCTCGACCGCCACTTTCGCGCGAAGTGGACCTCTACGAACCGGCTGATTATGTTCGACTGGCGGTCAAGCCAGGATTGACATGCTACTGGCAGGTATCTGGTCGCGGTACGATCGCTTTCAAGGGCCAAGTGGAGCTGGATCGCCAGTACATTCATGAAGCTTCGACCTTGGTCGACATCGCTCTGATTGCCAAAACGCTTCCCGCAATGTTCAAAGGCGTAGGTGCTCACTGATGGGTTCCGCTTCCAATTCTCGTCAATATCTGACGCACTCATACGAGAAGTCGACTGGCACGTCGCTGGTCGACTCCAAATGCCTCTACCACAAAAGGAGAATCGCCTATGGGGAAAACTTTGGCAGTCGCGACCGTGTTGGTTGCGCTGCTCTGCTGCTCGCCGGGATACGCCGGGTTCACGAACAACTCGGGGAATGCCACGAGTGTCACGGACCTGGGGACCAGCAGCGGCACCTTCCGGATCAACTCGCTGACCGACAGCGGTCAGATGAAGACGACCGCGAATAGCAGCATCAATCCTGCCGTCGCGGACAGTTATTCGGAAGAGATTAGCGAGAGTTTCCAAGCCTACTGGGTGAGGACGAGCAACTACAGCTGTGGGATCGACTTCGACATCGTGTTTGATACGCCCATCATTGGAATCGTTGCGACCAACGCGTTCCGATTGAATTGTATCGGACCACTTGGAGTTGACCTGATGGCGGCGTTCACGAGTGCAACGGGGATCCCGAGCTTTGGTGGTAATTCCAACCTTGGTCTCGAAATCTTGCCGTTCAACCCGCAGAATCCGGACTCCTTGACGGTGGCCGGAAATCGGGTGTTCGGTTCGGTGCATTCGCCGTCCAGAGAACTTCCTGGTTCTTACCGGCCTCGCTGGCTCGACATCTGGTGGTGTGGTCGGGGTACCTGAGCCCGCAACGATGACAGTCTGGGGTCTCCTCGGATTGGTTTCGTCGGGCGCTGGCTACCGCCGCCTTCGACGGAAATCCGCACGATAGATTATCGGGTGCATTGTGATGCACACCTGTGCACGCGAGCCATTCGTATGCGACCCCGCCTTGGTGGAGACACCGGGCGGGGTTTTTTCGTCGCATCCCACCACTCAGGTGTCTTGTTAGAACCGGGAATGCTGGCAAAGTAGAACGTTTGTGACTAGCGTTTAAGTAGCGTTGGCGTGCGTGATTGTCGCCCAACACGCCCTCGGTCGGCGCTACGATCGACGGAGCGATCGGCGACACTGGATTGCAAGGCTTCTTGGAGAGGTTTTGCCGTGCTCGAGGAATTATAGTCTCTCCCTACGAAATGTCGACGAAGAAACCAGATCGAGGCTCAAAGCAGACCTGCCCGTGGATGGTCTCTCGTGCTTGTGATTGGAGCCGCGGTCTTGGTTGGACTGATCGCCTACGGGGGGACGATCGTTCGAGCTGCTCAAGTTTGGAGCAGCAATGCCGATGAGCAGCATGGATACCTAGTGATTCCGATCACTCTGCTTCTCTTTTATTTACGCCGTTCCGAGTTCCCGGTGGGAACAGCGAGACTCGACCCACGCGGGCTTCTGCTGCTCGCCGTTGCCGCCGGCATGAAGATCTACGGCGAGCTGTACCTTCGTCCCTGGATGGACATGTGGTCGTTGCCGATTTGGATCGGAGGAGTCGTCTGGTTGCTGGGCGGCTTCAAAATCCTTCGCTGGGCGGCACCGGTGATCGCCTTTCTATTCTTCATGTCGCCACTCCCCGGGCAACTTCAAACCGCGGCCGGATATCCGTTGCAGTTGATGGCGGCGACCGGCGCGGGATGGATGCTGCAGGCGATCGGTCAACCAGGTTTCGTTGCCGGAACGACAATCTTGCTGGGAGATCACGTCTTGGACGTCGAACGGGCTTGTGCGGGATTGCGCATGTTCCAGGGAATGTCTGCCGTTGCGTTCGCCTGGTCGCTGTTTTGTCGCTACAGCTGGCCCCGCTTTCTTTGCACGATGGCGCTTGCGCCCGTGATCGCGATCGTGGTGAACATTCTGAGAATTGTCGTCACGGGACTCTTGTTTCAGTGGGCCGGAACCGAATCAGCGGAGACTTTCGCGCACGACTGGGCGGGAGTCATGATGATTCCGCTGGGAGCATTGATCTTCTTCCTGGTCCAAGGCGTCACCGATCATCTGGTCGCCTGGCATCGCGATCAGCCTGAACATCGTTTGATCACGGGGATGGTAGCGTTGATTGCATGCCTGGTGGTGGCTGCTGGCGGTTACGCCATGCATGCCAGGCAACAACAACGGGCGATCGGATTGGTTCTGCGACAAGCCCGCGAACTAGGTCGAAGTGACCAGGAGGACGATCGAGTCCGAGCGATCGCCTACTATCAGCGTTACTTGTCGCTGCGAGGGCAACGATGCCGAAGTTGTTTCCGAACTCGCGAGGCTGAACGAACAATTGGGAGGCGAGCGAAGGGAGCTTGCAGCCCGCCTGCACGAGCTCGCCTGGCGTCAGGACCCGAGCCGTCAGACGAACGCGATCAGCGCGTTGGTTCTGCTTCATGGGCTGCGCGAATGGCAACAGCTCTGGGAGCGCTCTGGCGAGATGCTGCCCGGACTCTCTGGGGAGGCACGCTTGACCGCGATGCGACTTCGCACGGCCGCGATCGGCAACCGGTCTCGTTCCTCTTCCATTAACGCAGACGTGGACAACATGTTTCGTGCCTGCCGCGAGGGGGTGGAAGTCGATTCCGGTCACTTCGAGCACATGTGGCAACTCGCGTTACTGACTCGGTCGCACCCCGAACGTGGCGAGAAACGGACGCGATCCCAAGAACCGTCGCAAGCGTCAGGCACAGCAAGCACGACGGGCACTCCGCAATCAACGGAGCGAAACGCGCGTCCGGCCGGTGATGAAAAAACGAATCCTGAGCAGCCTCTTGCCGGCTTGGAGGAAGCCGACTCGAAAGCAATTTCAATTGTGGATCGAAGCATTGTCGAACATCCTCACGAGCCACGTCCGTTACTCTATCGCGTCGCCCTGCTCGAGTCGGCGAAGAATCAGTGCGCGTGATGAATCGACACGTAACGAAATTGATCGCACCGCCTCCGAATCGCTTGACGAAGCACTCATGCTCGTTGAAGGAAGTCTCCCCGATTTGGAAGCCGCTACGAACGACGAAGGGCCACGCGATGTTCAGGTCGCCCAATCATCGATGGACGACCTTCGGGCAACCGGCTCGATCGCCTATCAATTGGCTGGCGAGCGAGCTCTCGATCGGGGTCAAGTCGAAGCGGCGCACGACTACCTCTCACGCTCTCAACAGCTGAACCCACAAAACCACCGCATCTATCTGTCTCTGTCGCGTACGATCCCCTTGGATGGGCACGAAGAACGGATCAAGCTTTTCCAGAAGGCGCTGGATCATTGTGGCTCGGCAGAATTGACGTTGGCGTTGCCGCTGGCGGAGTCCTACATGGCCGTCGGTCGTCAATCGGATGCCGAAGCGATCCTTCAGCCGCTCGAGCGATTGCTGCCTCGAATGCAGCGGTCCGAACGTGGCCAAGTCGAACTGATGCTCGCGTCATCGCGCGCGAGCGGTCTTGCAAAGCAACAACGAAACCGCGAGGCGGCCGAATTGCTGGCGTCCGCACTGCGCAGTCCAACGGTCGTATCACAGCGTCGTGGCTTTGCGGCCTTGTACGCGCAAGCTCAATTTCAACTAGGCAGCCTTTATCGTATCCTCGGGCAAGACGCGGCGGCGGCCGCGGCATTTCGCGAGGGCGGGCGATTGGATCCGGAATCTCCGATCTGGCATCTCGATGCGGGGCGTGCCTACGAAGCGACGGGAAATTTGACCGAGGCACTCAAGCACTACGAGCGGGCAGCCCTCGCGATCGGTCAACAGCAACCCGCGGTCTATCTTTCCATCGCACGAGTTCTGCTGGCGCAGCAGCGAGACCTGCCAAGAACGAGACGCAATCTCGATTCCGCCCGAGCGATGATTGCTGCGGCAGCTGAGCGAGGAGCCGACATCGGTTTGACAACCGCGATGCTGGCGGAGACACACGTGGTGGACGAGGATCTAGACGGCGCGATGCGAGTGATCGATCGTCAACTCAAAGAGACGCCCGACGTGGTGCGTTTGCATTTCAGCCGGGCGATGATCTTTCAACTCTCCGGTGATGTGGACGCCGCCATAGAGGAGTCGTCGGCGTTACCAGGAAAGTGGAGCCACCGCAGCTGAAGAATTGTTGCTGCGGGTTCTGATCTATCAACGCGCCAGGCGAATTGGATGCTGCCGCTGACGCGGTCGAGCAGGCCTCAACGGAGCTGAGTGATGAAGACTTGAAGGTTGCGCTCACGCAGTTGGTGATCGGTATGCTTGCCGAGGGGCAGATAGACGAAGGGGCTGCGCGATTGGCGGAGCTGGCGGCGAGCCACCCCGATGATTTCCCGATTCAAAGGTTGGCCGCCAACGTGTTTGGGGATCTACGCATGGAAGACGCCGTCGAGGCTGCGGAACGAAACTTGAAGAAGATCGAAGGGAGTGAAGGGACGATGTGGCGTGCCGCCCGCGCCGGGCGACTGTTACGGCTCGCCAGGACGACGGAGGAAACCAGCAAATCGCGTATTTTGATGACCGAGGCCACCAACCTCATTCGACGACTGCAACAACTCCTACCGGATTGGCCTGAGACCTTTCGACTGCAGGGCCTGCTGGCCGAGAACGGCGGGCGTTGGTCGGAAGCACTTTCAGCGTACCAATTCGCATGGTCGACCGGCGCGCATGACGCCGAGCTGGCGAGTCGTATCCTCAATGCATTGAATCAGTCCGGTCAAAACGCCAAAGTCGGCGACTTCGTTTCTCAACTCGTCGAGCTTGTTCCCCGGTCAACGTCTCTGTTCGACCGAGCGATGCCTGAGTACGTCCGAGGCAACCGAGCCGATTTCGTCCTGCAACTGGCACGGCGTTGGGCAGAGAAAGATCCAACGCCCGACAACCTCGTGAGACTAGGGCAAACACTGATGGCGATCGCGGGAAGTGGTCGCATCCCGACCTCGCTCGCATCTGGCAATGCCGTCGAGAAGGCGATCGCCGAGGCCGAAGTCGCTCTGTCGACGGCCATCGAGAAGGACGCCACCAACCTCGGTGCCTGGATCGCGATCTTTCAGCTGCACGCGGACATTCAAAATGATCGTCAGCGAGCCCTTGAGAAGTTGCGACAGCTATCGGACCAATTGTCCATCGATCCGCTCGACAAATCGTTCGTGCTCGCGCAGGCATACGCTGCGATCGGTGAAAACGCTCGAGCCGGTGAGCTCTACGACCGGTCGGTTCAGCTGGCCGAACAGGCCGCATCAGAAGTGCGTCAGAAGGTGTGGCTCAACGCGGTCGACTTTCTGTCCTCTCGGCGAATCGAAGATGCCGTCACATTGTGCCGGCGTCTTCTCAACGAGAGCCCAAACGAGGTGCTTGCCAAGAACTACTTGGTACGATTACTGGCGATGCAACGCACGCTTGCGTCGGTGAACGAGGCAATCAATCTGCAGCGAGAATTGCAAGCGTCGAATTCCTCGATCGATATCGATCAGAAGCGAACGCTCGCCCGACTGCTCGCGACCCGAGCCGAACTGGAGCCGTCGCCGAAGCGAGATCGCTCCGAGGCCATCGCGCTTCTCGAGAGTATCACACCACGGACGGCGACGGACGCCGGCATGCTGGCGGAACTCTACGCTGCCAACGGGCAGCCACTTCGCGCGTTCAACTCCCATCGCGAAAGCTTGCGGCTAGAAATGCCGACGCCTGAGCGGCTCATTCCCTTCCTTGATTGTTGGAATGAGACCTACGCTGCCGAGGGCACTTATCGTCCCATCGCAGATCAATACTTGGACGAACTAGCGACCTACCCGAACGCCGCGTCCGAATGGCTCCGCTTGAGCCTGGATCGCCTCGAGTTTGAAGAAGCAACGTTGGTCGCGTCGTCGGATGAGGAAGATCCGGTTGCCGAATCGGCACCAACGGACGTGAGTCTTTCTGACGATGGTGCCGCGACTGCTTCTGAGCAGCAGCTTTTGGAACGCTTCATCGAGACATTCCTGCAGAAGTCGAAGAACCCAGACTTCGAAAACGTGGCGGTCGCCATGCTGGAAGGGCTCTCGACCGCCCGCCGAACCGAACTGATACCTGAAGCTCTGGACCGATTGGCTCGATCAGCGAATGAACCAGCCTCCCTCGCTCGTGCGATGGCCGTCGCGATGATTCGGCTCGCAGGTGATCCAGATACCGTGCAAGTGCTTGGCAGCGAGATTCAGCAGCGTGCTGGCCCAGATTCGGAACTTTCTGCCGAAGCACTGACCTGGCTCGGTGACGGAATGTTTATCGCAGGGCTACCTGATCGAGCCGTGCCTTATTACCGGCAAGCAATTGAGCAAAATCCCGATAACGTCGACGCGCTGAATAACTTGGCGATTGTGCTTGCCGAAAGTGATCCCAAGAACTCGGAGTCGCGAAGACTCGTTGAGCAGGCGATGGCACTAGAGCCTGAGAATGCTGAACGTCGCGATACGATGCTCGTGATTGCAATGTTGCAAGAGGACTGGGAAACAGCGGAGACGCGTTGCCGAGACGCTGGTCTCTGAGTACGCGGGAACGATCCTGTTACACCGAGCCTATCTAGAACTCAAAAAGGGACATCTGCGCGAAGCTCGCGAATGGTTCGCACGGGCACGAGACGACCGTGTCCAAGACCAGCTCATTGCCCCGTCGGACAAACGCATGTTTGATGCACTTTACGAACGACTCGTCGCGTCGAGTCGTCCTGCCGACGCTGTGATGCGGTGAACGGTGGAGGAGATCTGATGCGACCTGCAATTGCCATCATCGGGATGATCGTGCTCACCCTGACGCCTGCTGCGTACCAGTATGCACTGCGTAATCAAGAAGCCTGCTGATTTCCCGAAGCTGGTCGCTCGGTTGGAACAGGTTTCACTTTGTCCCGACCAGTGGGAACTGCGTGATGCGATCTACGAGTTTGGTGATGAGTGGCGCGAGCGTCTTGGACTCCACCATCATCGAACGGTTCGAGTTAACCACGCCCGAAGGGAATCGGATGACCGTACTGCTGATGCTCAGCGAAACGGGCGAGCAGCTCTACCATACGCCAGAGCTCTGCTACGCTGCTCACGGCTGCGAAATCCGCGGTGATGTCGAGACGCTGGACTTACAGGGCGATTCAAAAGGTGAGGTGCGTGCCGTTCAGGTCATGTTCCGTGAGTTTGCTGGTGAATTGAGTCGGACCGCAGCATACGCCTACTGGGTTTCTCCGAACTGGATGTCGCCGCCGCGATCCTCGATCTTGAATCAAATGGGGCGTGAGCCGTTCCTGATCAAGGTCCAACTCTTGCTCGAAGATGCAAGCCCAGTGACGAGCGGACTCAGGAGCTCATCAATGACTACTTGGAGTTCCTGGCGAAGCAGTTGACGGGGGCCGGCATCGCGTGAGGGGGTCCTTTGTCGCTGATCATAGTAACGATCGACGACAATCGGGCACCACTACGCCCTTTCCTCGCCCTACCGACCGACCCAAGTCGGCAATCGCCGCCCTAGGCAGAAACCTCCGCGGAATCCCCTCGAGGGTCCTGCTAAATGCTAGCGGAGGGGTTAACATAGCGGGTTCTGCGCTGCAGGAAAAGCAGGGCAAATTAGAAACAATAGGCGACCTGCGTCTCCAAGCGACTGGGGCAGAGCGTCTCGCGATCCAAGGGGGAACGGATTTCCGATTCGGACGCGTGCATGACACATCGGAGTGGACCGGATGAATCAACTGGTTACCAGCAATACCTATGACGCTTCCACTAGCGATGGGATGCCCCTTGATTACTTGTCAGGCGCGCACAGGAAGACCGGGCGGCCGAGCGAGCGCACAACTTGGCTGGTTCACTTCGAAAGCGATGGTGGTACTACCTTGCTGGTGACCCTCCTGGCGGTGCTTGGTCGGTTACTGGGTGGCCTCGGAATACGGCAGCTACAAGTATGTCGCTGAGGCAAGGTGCGGGTCACCGATCTTCCCTATCCTCCGGGAGTACGATACTTTCAACCGCCGGAGATCAGTGACTTCCTTCGTTATCTTGGGCACCCCGAAGTACTCGCGCGGCTTCGCTGACTGATTTCGGAATTGGCGACGAGGTTGGCGGACCGCCGCTGGTGGACGGACGAATTTGATCGCAAGACCGAAGTCGTCACCCTTGCAGTCGACTCGAGATACACCGAGCGAGGCCGCGGACTTTGTCAACCAGGTGGTTGCAGCTTCCATTGCCAAGTCGACGGAAGACCGTGTGCAGTTTTTGAATAATTCGCTAGCTTTCTACAACGGCTTGATCGGCGAAGCCGAGGCGGACGCGGCTTCAAAACGGCAGGCGAAGATTGATCGGCTGGAAGCTGCTCCGTGACCGATACTCAATCGATCCAGATGACGAACTTGAGTTCGAAGAAATCAGTGAGTTGATTCGCGGACAACGAGATCGAGTTGCCAAACTTGAATTGGAACTGAAAGATGCAGATCGTTTAGAAGCTTTCCTGCATGCGGACGAAAAGTTACTTGTCGGTCGAATCAAGCGTGAACTGGTCGATGATTATCTCGACCAACTGAAGACCGCTACGAAGCCATTTACGCCGACTTCCGTCGCAAGCGAAGGCTCTTGCCAAACGGGGACTCGAACTCGAGGAGCTTGGGAAGCGTGAACTGGCGACGTCTGATGAGTTAGCTGAGCTTCTGCGTGACATCGGTCAGGTCCTTCAGACGGATGTGGAAATCCCTGA
>CAVOND010000008.1:0-96171 GCA_963697195.1 Pirellulaceae bacterium | reverse complement strand
CCCAGGAAGATCTCTACTTCACGCTCCAGGACGCTGGTAACTGGAGTACACAAAATGCCGGTGCAAACTCGCCGACCTGGAACAACGGGCAGTCTGCTGACGGCTTCGACGTCGTTGCTGACGCGAACCAGGTCATCGTCAGCAACGGCTTCTACCGAGACATGACACCCGCGCGGAACATCCTCTATGGGGGATTCCTGCTCTTCCACGCCACTCCGAATCTGCAGAATCTGGCCAGTTTAACAACTTCAACTATCCGGGCGGCAACCCACCCGCAGCGAACAACAATCTGCCAGCTGGTACGAACTCACTGGCAGCCAATTTTCAGTACATCGATACGATTGCTCAGTATGGACCTACGAGCTATGTGCTTGTCACCGATAACGGCATTTTCTTCACGACAAACCTGACCCAGGCCAACATCATGCAAGCGGTGACATGGACGCAGTTGGGTGCGGCGACCACGCCGGCCAACGCCGTCGGTGTCAAAGTGGCCATGAACGGCGGCACCCCGACGTTCTTCGGTGCTCGCCGGCAATGGCAGCTCGAATGTCGGGAATCAGCTGTGGACGTTTACGGGAACGGGGGCCGGTAACTGGACCCAGATCGATAACCGGGGCGGTCAGACCGGTGGCGTCGGCATCTTCGCAGTCGATCCCAATAACCCGAATAACCTTTACGCCTCAAACTTTGCGCCGGGCGGGCTACGGATGGTGTTCTCAAACGATGGCGGTTTGAATTGGAGTCCGGATCCGATCCTTGACACCATGATGACAGGGGGCGGCGCATTCCAATACCAGACGACGATCGGAACCACTGAATTCACCGGCTTCAGCGGTTACGCCCAGCCAACGCTGCTTGCTTATGATCCCAACAACGCAAACAACATTGTTGCGGGCGGTCACGATTCCGGTGTCTTCCTAAGCACCGATGGTGGCTCGTCGTGGCGACTGCTGACCGATCCGTTCACGTCCGATGTTTCGGGCGTGCCTCATTTGCCACGCCCTCGCTTTGCACATTTCAACGGCGAGAACCCAGCGGCGATTGAACTTTACATCGGCACCGTGGGTCGAGGCGTCTGGCGGATCGATACCGCCAATAACTTTGATCTCGACCCCGACCGCTTCGAGCCGAACGACATGCTCACGACGTCTACGGTGATGGGATCCCTGGCAAAGATCACCGAACGCGATCTGACAATCGACAGCCAGACCGATGTCGATTTCTTCCAGTACACCGCACAGGATACCGGCAAGCTCATCATCAATACGTACTTCAACGGGTTGCAGGGCGATCTGGACCTGGCGCGTGCGAGATTCAGTTGGCAACATTATCGCAAGCGGCATCCAAAGCAATGTTACGCCCGGTCGCGATCGGGAATTGCTGACGATTCCGGTTGTCTCGCAGTACTCGCCATCACATCGAGGTGTACAGCGGCTTCCAACATACAAACACCTACGACCTGGAAATCGAGAACTTCGCGGCGCCCGTTCCTGACGTCGTTTTGCTGGACCCCGCCGACGATTCCGGCATGATGGATAACGACAACATCACTGCCGAAGACCAACCCGATGTGTTCATTCAGGCCGATCTGAGTGACTTTGCAGCGATGGGAATCTCAATCCTATCGGCCGCGCAGGCTGCCGCCGCCCAGACCGGCGCGGCGGTCGAGGTGTTTGTCGACGGAATTACCGAAGGTTTTGCGGATGGCCGCTTTTGGTATCCGACAGTACGCTCTTTGATTTCAGCTTCGGCTCCTTCGACTTGAGCGAGGGTTTGAATTTTGTCACAGCGGCGGTTCGTCTCTTTGACGGACAACAAAACGCATTTGGATTTCCTCAGCCTGCCCAAGGACGCACCAAGCTTTCCGGGCCTCTTCTGCTGCGTCTTGACACCACCGCCCCAGCAACGCCGGCCGCCCCCGACCTGTTGACATCCAGCGACACTGGCGAGAGCAACACCGACAACATTACGAGCAAGATGCAGCCGGCATTTTCCGGCAGCACGGAGGCGAATGCCAAGGTTCGCGTCAAAGCCGATGGCGTCGTGATCGGACAGGGCGTGGCCACCAGCAGCGGCAATTGGGAAGTGACGGTCGAACCGCTCGCCGATGCAGTGTATGAAATCACCGTCGAAGTCGAAGACACAGCCGGCAACGTCAGCGACATGTCCGCCCCGCTGACGATCGAAATCGACTCGTTGGCGCCCAATACGCCATGGTTGGATCTGGTCGAGGCGGATGATTCGGGCCGGCACAACGACGACAACATCACCAATGTTGACACTCCCTTGTTGTCTGCGACCACGAATGATCCCAATGCCGCGGATCATCTATTGGACGACAACTTCAAGTATCGGATCTACGATCGGTTGGAAGAGTCGGCCGAAATCCTGTTGTATGATTCCTTTGCCGCCATCGGCGATTTCACCAGTCTGACACAGATCTTCACGACGGCGGACTTGCTCAGCGGCAGCACGGTCTTGGGTGCCTTGGCAGACGGCATCGAGATCAAGCTGGAGGTCGAGGACCGGGCAGGCAACATCAGCGACGACTTCTTGCTGGACCTGCTGATCGACACCGTTGCTCCGACGGGTACTGCCCGGCTTCACCCCGATAGCGACACGGGCATTTGGGGATTCCCTACACGATGAATGACGGCATCACTTCCGACATGACCCCCAGTCTCGTCGGCGAAACGGAGGCCAACGCGTTGGTCCGCGCGCAGATCGACGGCGATCCGGCAGGCACCTCCGTGGCGGTACCTTTCGATGGCGATGACGCCTTTCCCTCCTCCGCCGGAATACGTTGGCAATTACCGTCTCGACACGATCTTGAATTTGGATGACGGGGACCACACGATCGAAGTCTTCTTCCGTGACGTAGCAGGGAACGAAAGCCCGGCCGACGATGACGACTCATCAACATTACCGTCGATACGCAAGGACCGCGCATCACGAACGTGACCTTTGACGGGACACGTAGCTTGTTCGAACCGAAGCCGAGCGAATTGGGGCCTGATCCGCTTACCAACAGCATCGTGATTCATTTCGATGAACTACCCTACGAAGCATTGGCATCCGAGGAGGGGCACTACCAGTTGATGGGGGATGCCAACGGCAACATCACGATTACCGAGGTGATTGTGGACGACGCGGAAAAAACTGTCGAGCTGGTTTTCGCTGCGCCGCTCTATGATGACCGTTACACGCTGTGGGTCTCCGACTCGCTAAGTGATCCGGCGGGGAACGCCCTGGACGGGGAATCGGGTGCTTTGGCTCCCTTTGAGGGAAATGATGCGCCGGACGACACTCCGCCTATTTTCCCCACTGGCGATGACGCCCACGGCGGCAGTTTTCACGCCCGCTTTACGATCGATACCCGCCCCGAAATCGGCACCTACCTGGGCGATGGAACGTGGTACGTTGACCTCAATGGCAATGGGATCTTTGATCCCGACAACACAGATGCAACCAGTCGTGACATTGTCTGGAAGTTTGGCACCAAGGGTGACCTGCCGGTGACGGTGATTGGAACGGCGATGGATATGACGAGATCGGCGTGTTGGGAAAACGAGGCGGAAAAGATTTCTTCTTCCTCGACATGGACCGCACGTGCGCCTTTGACCTGTCCGTCGATGCCGCATTCGAATTCAAGATGAACGGCTCAGGGAACGGCCAGCCGATTGCCGGCGACTGGGATGGCGATGGCAGTGATGAAGTTGCGGCCCTGAAAGGGAACAGTTGGTTTATCGATGATACGGGGAACGATCTATACCCCGGCGTTAACGAGCATCAATCCCACGCGAATCGCGACCAGCATGCAAGGCTTGCCTGTCGTGGGTGACTGGGACGGGGACGGTGACGACAACGTTGGCACCTTCGATCAGGATTCGTTCTTCCTTGACACGGATGACGATTTCGGTGAGAGCGATTTGACCGTCAGTTTTCCAGAGTTCGATTTCGGCGGACTCAAGCCACAGCCGGTAGCCGCTGATTGGGATGCCGATGGTGATGACAACATCGGATTGTTCGTGCGGCGTGAAACGGGCAACAATAGTGGTGCGCGGGAGTCGGGCGAATGGTTCCTGGATATCAATACTGATCTATCGGGCATCGGAACCGTCGTGGCACGGTTTGAACCGCCGCCAACCGGACTGCCGGGCGTGCCGCTGGTCAATCAGGACATCTTTTATAATTTCGGCGATGAACGTGAACCGGCGGCGTTGGGCGGCCTGATACCGGTCGTGGGCAACTTCGACCCACCGATAGGAGCCGTCGTCACGGCGGTGCAGGGATCGCTGTACACCAATTCGAGCAACAACCTCGATGCCAATGCGGACGGAAGCGTCACGGCAATCGACGCGTTGGTGATCATCAATGATCTATCCGTCGAGGGCAGCGGTGCGCTTCTCGTGCCAGCCAGGCCGGATAACTACACCGATACCAATGGCGACGGCGAACTGACGGCGATCGACGTCCTGATTGTGATCAACGCGTTGGCCGTACAGCCAACTGCCGAAGGTGAATCGACGCCAATGTCGACTTTGTACGTGGCCACGGGAAATCCGACTTCTGCGGAAGATCGAGATAGCCAGCAGGTCCCGGCGGCCCTTGGCGACTCTCGATCGGACGTACCGTCCGCACCCATGGCGGTCTTGCCCTGTGTGACCGCAATCCAGGTTGGGTACGCAGCCGGCATTTGGTTCGGAGACCGCCGGACAGAGGTGACCGAACTGGAAGCCGTCCTTGCTGTGCTCGCTGATGATCTTGTGGGCGGCGGTTCATGGCTAACAAAAAGGATCCCTCACGACAGACGCCACCATCGTCTCGTCGTACGGTATAATCACGAAAGGCCGATACTTCCTTGTGATGGCGGAGTCTCGTGCACCTTCAATCGTTGTGATGATCAACGATGCGTTTCAACTCGACCGAGGCAAAAGCGATATTCCTGAGGGCTGTCCAAGAACAGTCGCCGTGCCAGTGGCCTGGATTCTTGGATAAGGTCTGCGGTGTAGACGTGGACTTAAAGCGGCAGGTAGTAAATCTGCTTGACGCGCACGGACGAGCCGGGAGATTTCTTGAGGAGGGAGTCATTCATCCCGAGGCCATCATGGATTTGGCATTCGTGGGGGGAAACGCTCAGCACGGAGTTTGGTACTTACCGGCTGATGCAGCAAATCGGCGAAGGCGGCATGGGTCTGGTGTACGTGGCCGCGCAGGAGGAACCGGCATTCCGCGAGGTGGCCCTCAAGATCATTCGGCCCGGGATGGACACACGCGAAGTGATTGCGCGTTTCGAAGTCGAACGCAAATCGCTGGCGATGATGGACCATCCGAACATCGCTCGCGTGTTCGACGGTGGTGCGACTGCCTCGGGCCGGCCCTATTTTGTGATGGAATTGGTGCGTGGCGTTCCCATCACCGAGTATTGCAGCCAGCACACATTCGACCTGAAGCAGCGATTGGAGTTGTTTGTTTTGGTCTGCAATGCAATCCAGCACGCACATCACAAGGGGATCATTCATCGCGACATCAAACCTTCGAACGTGCTGGTTACGCTGTTAGACGATCGGCCCGTTCCCAAAGTGATCGATTTTGGGATTGCCAAGGCAATCAGCCAGACTTCGCTCGGCTGCGCGTGTCTAACGACAACTGCACAGGTACTCGGGACGCCGCAGTACATGAGCCCCGAGCAAGCCGGTTTGGGAGGCCTGGACACCGACGCACGGACTGATATCTACTCCCTCGGAGTCTTGCTGTACGAGTTACTGACCGGTGTTGCGCCGTTTGATCGAAATATTCCCGTCGACGAATTGCGTCGAATGATCCGTGAAGATGAGCCAATGCGTCCGAGTTCACGTCTCGGTCTATCGGGAGTCGCCGGACCGATGATGACCGTGCAGGGCTCGAGCGACGCCCAATACGATGGCCAGGATCTGCGCGTCGATCTTGATTGGATTGTGATGAAGGCGATGGAGAAGGACCGGTCACGGCGATACGAGACGGCCGAGGCCATTGCGGCTGACGTCAATCGCTTCCTGCGCCACGAGCCGGTCGTCGCCCGACCTCCTTCGGGTGGTGTACCGGCTGCGAAAGTTCTATCGCCGCAACGCAGCTGCGGTAACCGCCGCAATGTGCACTGGGATCGCAATTCTCGTCACTGTTTTGTTCGCATTCGAAACGCGAACACACCGTCTCCGAGAAGACGAAGCGAGATTGTCGGTACGCCAAGCTGACTTGCAGAGACAGCAAGCGGAGGTCAAGGCAGCAGATGCGGAGAAAGCCAGACACGCGGCGGAGCTGCTAGCCGAGCGGGCGTGGTTCGCCGAGCAAGAAGCGGAGATCGAAGCATTGGTCGAACAGGCCCAACGGCTGGGACGGGCTCTCACCCGGACTTCCCACGTGCTGTCCGACTTCTTAGCCAGGCAATCCAGCAGCGTCCCGGTCAAGCCGAACTGTACCTCTATCGCGCAGACACCCGGTGCGAGCTCGGAAGATTCCGTGAAGCCATCGTCGACTTGGAGAAGGCGATCGAACTACAACCGCGGAGCAATCCTGCGGGTCACTGGTTGGCTGCGATTGCGGCACGAGAATTGGGAGATCAGGAAAAAGGCGCAATATCATCAGGACGCTGCCAGCCGCGACGATAATGACAGCCCGGAGGCAATCGCCGTTCAGGCTCTGGCAATGCCTTACGACGAGCGCGGCATCGATCTGCTGAGCGAGGCGATTGATCGGCAGCCGTTTGCACCGGTGTTTTACTTTTACCGCGGGCGAATCGCCTACGATCTGGCGATACGCCAAGGAAACCGACGTTTCTATCGGATGGCGATCGACGATCTCGAAGGCCTTGCTCGGACAACCAGGGCAATCTCGCCGATCGTCGATGCTCCGCCGCTGTAATCGTCCGATGGCATGGCCGAAATCTGGCCAGCAGGCCTTGTCGCGCCGCGAGGGCTTCTTCGACCCGAGATGAGACCAAGGACCACCCGGACAACGTTGACACTCAACTGCACCGCCTCTCGCTGGCTAGCAGTCGGCAAGCCGAAGCAGGGCGTTGGAGGTCGGCCCGGAGCATGCTCGCGCGACCCTTGGAGCCCATGTTCCATTATTCATCAGTCAGCTGATGAGCGATCATAGGCGCCGATGCCGATCGAGCATCTCTCGATAGCCATCGAATTGCAGCGAGACAAGAAGAATGGGCTTGACACATCACAGCTCGTAGCCGCGTTCGCCGCTCGTGCGCTATCCGCCGTTGGCAACAAGGAACTCGCTCTGCAGGAGTTGGCACGAGTTCAGCAGGTAGTTCACCCGAAAGTTGGGCGTATTTCGATTCGGTCGATCTGATCATTCCGTACCGGCAACTCCGTCGATGATGAATGGTTGGTGGATCGACGATCTTGTGGATAATACACCGTGCCGCGAGGCATGTAATTGGCGTGGCCTGGTTCGGCTGGACCTGGTCGACGTCATGCTGCCGGAAGTCGATTTCGTCAGGCGGTTCGACTGGCCCCCAGCGATCGGTCAGCCTGCCAGCCCTTCGTCGAAGCCTGTCGCCGGGCGACGATCGAGCAGGATTGGAGTACTGCCAGCGGATAAGACCGCGCACTTCCGAAGAGAGAGCAGCGTTCCTCGCTGGCGAGGTTGTTCCATTACAATCTGAAGGACTTCGCGAAGAGCATTGATCAAGTCAGCAAGCCATCGATCTCAACCATACAATGCTGGCGAGCTGTTCCATCGCGGTCGAGCCCACGCTGCCTCGACACGTTCTCGGCGATCGACGATTTCACGTATGCGATCACATTGGACGCCGATCAGGGCATGTTGCATGCACGAGCGATCTACTGCGCAGGCTGAACGCTATGAAGATCATTCGCCGATCTTCGAGAAAGCGATGAAATCGATAGCAAAGATGCGACCAGCTATGATGGTTCAGGACTCGCCCATGCGGCTCAGGGAATTCTGCTGAAGCGATCCAGTACTACGCAGAGCGAGTGCAATCAATCCTGACGAGCCATGGACGCACTCACATTCAATCACCGCATACCGCGCTCTGGGCGATCACGAGTCGGCCCATCAGGCCTGTGGACAATGGACAGTTCGTGATCCTGATTCGCATCGACCTGGAAGACTCAAGGAGAACTTCGATGCTGCCATTCAGCGATCATCAAGCCGCTGTCGAAGACGTATGCCCAAGCGTTGCGATGTAATCCTTCGGACGACCGATCGGCACTCGGTCTTGGCCGAGCCTATCTGAATCTGTCGAGATTTTCAGCGGCAGTCGCCCAGTTCAATCATGCGCTTGAGATAAATGCCCGTACTTCAGGAGTCCACTACTATCGAGGTCTGGCACAGCGCACAGCGAGGACGATTCCATTTGCGCTCGACGATTTCGATGAAGCGTTGCGACGTGATAGCCAGGATGGGATGCTCCACTATCAGCGTGCCTACGCCATGCGCATGCTCGGGCGATATCGAGATGCCGAATCAGAGTCGTTGTCTGCCTTGGAGCTGATACCAAACAGTTCGATGTTGCATTACCGTCACGGCACCATCCTTGCCGAACAGGGCAGGAATGAAGAACCGAAATCGTTCTTTATGCGAGCCCTTGCGCTGAATCCATTGCGACACGAGCGCTGCAGTCGTACAGTGCCCTCGAGGATTATCACGGAGCGATCCACTACTGTGATCAATGGATCATCGACGAGCCTGATTCCAGCAAGCCCTATGACTATCGTGCATTCGTGCATTTGCGATTCGGGTATCACGATCTGGCGATTGAGGACTACGGTGCCGCGCCATCGAGATCAGTCCTCGCGACGCTGTTGCCCACGCACACCGAGGGCAGGCCTACTTGGCCGCCGGCTTGCGAGACACAGCGGATGCAGAGTTTGCCGAGTCGCTCCGAATCTGTTCGGCAGATCCAGCGGAAGGGGCGAGAATCAGTCTCGCAATCGGGCATCTGTGCGGTGAAATCAGCAATTGGGATGCGGCGCAATCACACTTGTTGATCGCGGCCCAGCTTGATCCCGACAATGTCGAGCCTTGGCGCTTACTGGCACTGGTGCAGCTGGCCGCTGGCGATGACCAGGCGTATCGTCGCACCTGCCCGATGATGGTGGAGCGGTTTGGGAACGAACAAGATTCTGCCGTGATCCATGCCGTTGCGCAAACGTGTCTACTCGCCTCCGGCGCTGTCGAAGACCTCGTGCAAGTGACCACAATGGCGGAGCACGCCGCCACCATCACTCCGCGAGACGCGATGTACCAGGCGACCTTGGGCGCCGCTTACTATCGATCGGGGCGGCTGGACGATGCATCTTCTTCGTTGCAGGAGGCAGACCGGCTGGGCCGTGAACCGGATCGACTTCGCCGCTGCTCTCCCGCCTTCGCCTCTAGCTTCTTAGCCATGGTTGAGAGACAGCCGGGACGGCACGGCGATGCCGATGCGTGGCTCGAGCACGCGCGTGATGCCGTCGCCGCAATGAACAGACCAACGCCCGGTTGTTTCGATTGGGATCAACCAATCATGATGCAACTTGTTTATCAGAAGGCTAGCGATACGCTCGCTGCCCTAACTGCGGATTGATCGAATGCCGTGCGCACGGCGTACGGCTGATTTCAGTTGTGGAGTCAGCCGACGTCTAGGGGGTGTGTCGAGGCGGGTCGAATCGGAGCGCTTTGCCGGCCAGGGCACTTGTGTCTTTTCCCTCGACAAATGCCGGTTGGCCGCTGACAAATACGGCCAAGAAAAGGTGTCCGACACTTTGGCAGACTGGGTAGGTACGACGTCTGTGTTCGACGTTTGGGCATCGGAGATCCACCGGAGAAGACCCTTGGCCAGAACTCTTTTCGAGGAAGACAATGCACTGTCAGGACTTTTTACGGTGCTTGAGCGAGGGCGCGTCGGTGCCGCTCCGCGTCACACCACGCTACGCATTGACGGTGGCACGCGGAGCATGCCCTACCCGAGCCCTCTTTCTTTCTCACAAAGGCTGATTATCTTCCAATCACGGGTGTCGCCAGAGGTGTCGACTCTGGCGAAAAAGAAGTGAGGGTGCTGGGACTCGAACCCAGGACCAACGGATTAAAAGTCCGTTGCTCTACCGACTGAGCTACACCCTCATGTGGCTCTTTGACAGAAAAAAAACAACCCGGAATCCACTCGTCGAATGTCTCGGTGACACTCGCGAGTCTCCGGGTCGAGCTCTCTTCCTACTTTCAAGCGGAGCGGACAGGATTCGAACCTGCGGAACCGGTTTCCCGGTTCACCGATTTAGCAAACCGGCGCTTTCGACCACTCAGCCACCGCTCCCTTTTCGCTTGTTCAATCACTTCCTCGGCACATCACGGTGCGATGATTGTGGGAAATCCGCTCCGCTTACGCAACCCTCACTCCGAGATCCATTTCCGGACCGCCAAATCCTATGTTTCCTCGCATCTCTCCCGCTTTCTGCCACTGAACTTGTTCCCCTGCAGCTCCCCGATCGAGACTTCCCAATTGGCTCGCGTGAGCTGGCTCTGGTCGGCCAGCGAACCATCCCTCCTGTTCGCACCCTTTTCCTGACAGTCTCCTCCTCGCGGAGGTTCGAGGGTGAGAAGCGAGGGGCGAGAAGCGAGAGGCGAGGGCAGTGGGGTGGTGGGCAGTGGGTGGTGGGGTGAGGATCGGGCGATTGCGTGGCGGCTGATGACGAGAGACGGGAAAAGCCCACGGCTAGCGCCTGAGGTTCACCTGAATGGCCGAAAGGAATCGTTGCGGGGTGGACACCACTGGTAGACTGATCTTTCATCTCAAGAAACTCATCGCTCGTCCGACATGCGCGACCACGAAACCAGCTCCGGCCCGTCCAGAAAAGTCTTCGCCGGCGCGTCCTGTGCCACGGCGGCAAGCAGGACTCGACCCGTCGCTGCTGACGCATGTGTCGCGGCGCGCCATGGCGACCGACTTTGTCGCCATCCTTCCCGCTCATCGTGCCGACGCCGTTGAGGTCGTCTTCGCAGCGCTGGAACAGCTGGATCGAATTGAGTCCGACCTGACGATTTATCGCCCCGACAGCGAGGTCTCCAGGATCAATCAGGATGCCGCCAATCGTCCGGTTGCCGTTTCATCGCCAACGTTTCAACTGCTTGAAAAAGCAGTCCGCTGGAGTGGGCTTACCGAAGGTGCGTTTGACATCACCGCCGGGCCGCTGATTGACGCCTGGGGCTTCACTCGTCGCAGTGGCCGCAAGCCGACCGAACAGGAAATCAACGAGGCTCTGCAAAGAGTCGGCCACTCACGAATCGAACTGGGGCATGCTGACCAAACCGTTCGCTTTCAACATCCAGGCATGTCAATCAATCTGGGCGCGATCGGCAAAGGGGACGCGTTGGACCGGATCGCCGCCACGCTTCGCGATCAAGGCGTCCACGATTTTTTACTGCACGGAGGCAACAGCAGTGTGATTGCTGGGGGTGACCAAACGCCTGAGAGTGGATTGGGCTGGGCGGTTGGACTGGCACACCCGACCAAGCCAAAACGCCGATTGGCCGGCATCTGGCTTCGCGACATGGCGTTGGCCACCAGCGGGTCGGGCAAACAGTTCTTCCATCATCGCGGCCGCCGCTATGGGCACGTCATCGACCCACGCACCGGCTACCCTGCGGGCGACCTCTTGGCGTTGACCGTGCTGATGCCGTCGGCCGCCGATGCCGACGCTTGTGCAACGGGCCTGTTTGTTTGCGGCTCCCGACAAATCCACGGACAGCGTGATCTGCCCTGGATGCCGCCATTGGTCATGATCAAACAAGGCGCGCGACAAGATGCCGTGGAACTGGAAACGCTCGGGGAAATCCCCTGGTGCGAACCTGAGCCCACGGATCAACCAACTGTCTCGTCTGATTGAGTCACACGACCGAATACCGTAGGTCAGCCTCTCCGAATACCGCAGGTCAGCCTCTCCGAGGCGGACACAGCAGAAAACGGCCTGTACGAGTCTCGGAGAGGTTGTGAAGATATTGGGCTTGCTACTGTAGGTCCGCCTTTCCAAGGCGGACACGCAGCTTTGCTGCGTTTTTTGCGAGTCTCGGAGAGACTCGCCTACAGTAATGCACCGCGGTTCAATTTGTTAACAGCCTCGGAGAGACTCGCCTGCGGTAAGGAAGCCGACATCCGGTTCGGCAAAACTATTTCGCGGTATCCATTTCCTTCAGTGATTTGCCGAGACGCTTGCGGCCACCCCCCGCACCCCCTTTTCGCGGCTGAGCGGGCTCGCCCTGCAACAAAGCGGCAACATTGGGGTGCAGTTCATCGGCGTCAGCTGGCGAGCCAATCTGTTCAATCGCGTCACTGACACCGAGCAAAACCGATTGGCGAACGCCATCACGAAGCCATTCAAAGAAATTCACGTTCATATAAGAAACCCAGACCTGTTGGAGTTTGATTCTGACTCTTGAGTCGCCTCGACATCGCGGCAACGTGCGCAGACATCGACCGCGGCGAATCTCTTTCAGACGGACTCGCTTTTAGTCAGCCAATCGGGATCAAGTCCAGAGCGATCGCGGTGCGGAGACAGGCGTTGAGAAACGTCGACGTGAAACTGGAGGTGGCAGTGGGCAGTGGGCAGTGGGCAGTGGGCAGTGGGCAGTGGGCAGTGGGCAGTGGGCAGTGGGGCAGTGGGCGGTGGGCGGTGGGCGGTGGGCAGCGGTGGATGATTCAGGCGTTGTTTGGGCGTGTGAAGGTCACGCTTGTTGGACCGCCGATTGCGGAATCAATCTTTAACGCTCCTCCTACCAATTCGGCTCTGCCGATCATCGAGCGAACGCCAAACCGCTCGGCCGGTATCTGGTTGGGGTCGAAGCCGCCGCCATTATCACGCACGGTCACGCGCAATCCATCGCCATCTTGCTTGCCCGAGACCACGACTTCGGTGGCTGCACCGTGACCGATTGCATTGCGAATCGCCTCGACCACGATCCGATAGGCTGCGAAGGCAACGGGCTCAGTGACATCGTTGACAGTCGGATCGAGTTGCCAATCGACTCGTTTGGCAAGATCACCGAGCAAACGATCGACCGTGTCGACGGCGGCCAATGACCATGACGCTCGCTGCAGCTCTGGGGGATAGATCTCCGTCAGCATGCGACGACCAACCTGCATCGCATCACCAATCCAGCCGAGCGTTTGTTCCAGACGCTGGCGAACTTCAGGTCGGAGGTCCTCGCCGGAATGCTCGATCAAACCAGACAGCGAGGCCGACGCGGCGAACAGCAACGGAAGCACCCCGTCGTGAATCTCATTGGCGATCTGCGCCCGCTCGGCTTCGATCAGTCGAGCGGCCTGGTCCAAGGATGCGTTCAACGTTGCGCGGGGAATGGCTTAACCAAACCAACCCTTCTTGTCGAAGCTGGCCATCGCTTTTTCCTCGCCGTCCTGGATGTCGAACAACTTGTTCAACCGCGTGATCTTGAAGACCTCCATGACGTTCGGCGAAACCTCGCAAAACTTCAACACCACGTCCTTGGCTTTGCAAGTTTTGTTCAACATCACCAACTTGGTAATCATGGCCGAGGACATGAACGAGACGCCGCGGAAATTCAGCAGCATCTTTTTCTGAATCGCCAGGGGCACGGAATCCTGCAGCTCCTTGCCAACCTGCTCGATTCGCTGACTGTCGAGAATCTTGCTATCCGTGAAACCGACGACAAGAACTTCGCCGCTGTTTTGAGTAGTAATTGCCGCCATAGAGCTCTGTTCCGGAATAGGAGTGACGCGGAGCGGATCGTCCACGCCGTACGCAGTCCACACAGAGTATCAGCCCGAACACGCGAAGGCAATTCGCCGACCCATTCGGAGCTGGAAAAGGGGTCAGGTGCGAATGGCACGAACTTAGGTTGTCTCAGTGAACCTCGGGCGCTAGCCGTGGGCCTTCGCCGCATCCTAACGACGTTTTCTTCGCCCACGGCTAGCGCCCGAGGTTCAAAGCCCGTGCTATTCGGGTCAGGTGCCAATCGCCGGAACGGCCCGAAGGGTGCTCAGGGGTCAGCCTGGTCCAGCTGATCGAGCAGATCGTCCAGATCGAGCCCGGGCGTGGGCGAATCCGCCGGAGACCGCGATCGCTGGTCGCCGGCGCCGTCGCTCGACTTCACAGCGTCGCTCGCAACAGGGCCGGTCGAACCTGAACCAGGCGGAACCGAGCGTTCCGCGTGCGGAGTGGCTGACCCGGCAGTCGCGGGCCGAGCCTTCGGAGGGCTCACCCCCGCACTGGTCGACGCGCCCGGTCCAAGTGCGACCCGCTCCGATGGCGAAGGTGCGGACCTGGCGTCGGGCGTTGAGCTGACGGAGGGCGTCGACCAGTTCAACCGGACCACGAAAGCGATTCATGTCGAAGGCAAAGACACGGCGGTTTGCCGAACTTGGAGCCGGAGCGTCATCATCGTGAGGGTGCGGGGCGCGCTGGGCGTGAAAACCCACCGCCGCGAGACCGTCCACGATGGCTGCGGGATCTTGCCAATCCATCGCGGCAACATCTCCCGAAAGTGATTCCAACGTCAATCGATCGGTCGACGTCTCGGCCAGGCTGGAAAGCGGCCCGATCAGTGTCAAGTCAATTCCCTCGGCGCCAATCAGCCTCCCCACCACCTCCTCAGCCATCCGCTGAGCAGCGGCCGTGGGCGGATTGGATTGAATCATGATGACGGACAGTCGCACGGCCATTTCGTTCGTTGCTCGTTTCCAAGAGGTTGGACTGAACCACATCGTACAACTCGAACCACAACTCGCGGAGGTTCGATACTCGGCCCAGATCCCGACGCGCCAACTGTTCCAGCACCAAGGCCTCGATCTCGGGCGGGGCTTCGGCGAGCAGTTGCCTGGTCAGCCCATGAATCAACTTGGCGTCGAGTCCGGTTCGATACAAGACGTCCATCCCCAATAGAGGCCGGTGACTGGTAGCCAGGATCGCGTACCCGACGCTGCGTGATAAGCGAAGCAGCTTACTTCGCTGCCAAATCGAAATCTGCTCGGCGCCGTCAATCACCCATAATCCGGGCCGGCTCGACGCCGGCGCAAGCCGCCGCGCCTCGCGATCCACCTCGCGATCCACTTGACGAGTGTGTTGCCAGCGCCGCAGCAGACGGTTCGAATCGCATCCGCTTAGCCGTAACATCGTGACGGATGAGAATCGACGCTCCAGGATGGGAAGCAGCGAATGCAGCAACGTCGTTTTGCCTGTACCGTGCGGCCCCACAATCAATCCGGCACCACTTTGCAACAACGAGTTGGCCAGTCGATGCGATCGGCTCTGTCCAGCATCGGAGGCGTCATCGGCCGCTGCGGAACTGGCCGCTGCGGAACTGGCCTCTGCGTCATTGGCCTCTGCGTCATCGGCCGCTGCGGAATTGGCCTCTGCGGAATTGGCCTCGAACTTTACGGCGGCCCCATCAAAGCAGTACCGAAGCGAGCCGGGACGGGTATAGCGAGTCGCGAACGGATTGGAGCCATCCCGAGTCGACCTGGAAGGAACCCCGTCAGCAACCGATTGCCGAGAGCACGTTCGCTTCGACGCGATCGGAAGCCATCACAGCCGCGCTGCGTGACCGACAAGTCGGGGTGAACTTCCCGATGACTGCAAGTGGACCTTGTCACTTGAATCGTCATCAGTGAACACCGAAGCCGAAGCAAGCGACGCCGCACAAGGCGTGTGACGGTTGGCCGAAACGAGATAGAAGGGCTGCTCGGTCACGATCTCTCGACCACCGGTCAAGATACAGTCGCAAGCGAACACACCAACACAGGCTGATCAAACGACCGTGGTAACTCAGGGGCGTCGCGGGCAACCGACATTCAATCGACTGTTCTTGCAGAATCCCCTCTTCCAAACTTGCGGAGCGACGAATCTGGTGCTCCGAGACGCGATGAAAATGATGCACGTGCAGGTCTTCATCACCCTTGCCCTCAGTATGCCAGAGGACCGAGACTTCCAAGCCTTGGATATCCTCGGGAGGAACACGAGCGATCAGCCAGCGGGCGGTCAGCGCCGAGCCCGACTGATAAACGGCCTCGTCACTGCACAGCCATAGCCTCACCGTGGGCTGCGTTTCGGCGGCAAGCCCGGTGGATGGACGACGACGGGAAAACTTCGGCAGAACGATGGCCACGGACGCGATTCTCCAAGCACGACGATCTTCCAACGGATGGCGTTGTGCGTCCCCACAAAGGAATGCATGACATTGTCGGGAAGATCGATCACTAATTGTTGCTCCCAAGGGGCCTTGGGGTCAACTTCAACATCACGCTCACGGCACAAGATTTGATTAAAGGCCTGGTGACGCTCCACCCGGACGTCGGTTCCCTGACGATAGAACGTCTCCTCTTCGCAAGTCAGCTGGACCGTCAATCGCCTCAATTTCAGCCGTCCGGTCTGCGATACAAAGAGCTGATACTCGCCGCCGGGCTCGAGCGGGTGGTTGCTGATTTCGACGATTGTAGGACCGACTCCGATGTGCTGGCGAAGCTGGGTAATGAAAAAACGGAACGACCAATTGCCGATGAAGGCGAACGGAACCAACAGGCCTGCCAAGATCCAGCGGGCTCGGCCGTACCAAAACCCAGACACCACCACCGCCAGCAGCACAAACCAGACCGCGTTCCAAAGCAACGCAAGGGTTGCCGGACCGGCAATCCCACCCTCGGTTGCCTCCATCCCCAAGCGGTAAGATCTGTCGCTCGCCCGGGCTTTCGGTGATCGCGCTGCCACGCGGGACACTTGGCAATCGAGGAGCCTCTTCGGCGCCCGGCCCCATCATTTCAATCGAGCCAGCACGGCTGGCCAGCACCGAGCGGCGTTCGCTGCTGGCGCCAACCCGCATCAGACGAAACACCATGCTGGCGGCGCCGGTAACCAGCGCCGCGACTGACAGAATGCCAAAGACCCAGGTACTCAGGTCGGACGAGAGGGCTTCGGCGGGAACTTGCTGCGGAACACGCTGCGGCGCCAGCTGGCTGATCAAGACCAACGAAAGCCCGAACACGCCGATCAAGAACAGAAAGCGTAAAAGGCAACCTCACCAGCCACCCCCGCAAACGGATTGCCCAAGCTTCGCTTGCCCCGCTTCTTACTCCATGGTGTGGGAAAACGAGGCATGGTTCGTCGCAGCGGGTCTTCCGCCAACCGGGCGGGTCATGGAGGCATGGCCGTCAAACAGAAACGCGGCCGATCCTATTCTACCGGCCGCGCTTGCGAATTTGACGAAGCTTGTTCGACTAGACGCTCAAGGTTTCACGATTGGGACGATAGAAACCGAGTTGTTCCAATGCCGCGTAAACCTCTTCCAATGTCTTCTCGCCAAAGTTGCTGATCGACAACAACCGACGTGGGGTCGCATTGAGCAGATCACGAACCGTCAAAATGCCGGTCTCCTCCAGGCAATTGGTAGTGCGGACCGACAACCCCATCTCGGCAATGCTCAAATCGAGGCGCTCACGCCGCAAGCGTGCTTCTTCTTCGGCGCGGCTAAGAGGAATACGGGTCATGCCAAACTCCTTTGTTACGAGATCGTCCAGGGATCAAGGCTCAACGGGCTTCCCAACCTCTGTCTTCAGTCGCGTCAGATCGTCTGATGCAGAACCTCTGAAGGCGATCCCGCTGATCGATGGGCGAAATCGTAGGGTATCGGGCCACAGCGGAGAAGTCTCTTGAGACGGGGAAATCGCGTATTTTTTTGCAGCCAAATGCTAGCAAAACGCCGCAGAATGCGAGCACGACCCGCCGGCGAGCGACGTGGGGGTCGACAGGTTGGGGCGAGTCTGGGCCCCCACCTCCCGTTCGGGACGTTCGGTTTTTGAGTTGTTATCCGCAAGATACTCGCATGACCCGCCCGTATGGAGGGTCGGACGTGGTAGCGGCCGGGAACGGTTTCTCGTGCGTTGCGGCCAACTCGCGGATCGCCCGGCAAACCGGAGGCCGCCCTCTCGCTTCGGCCCGACTCTCGTTGGCCTTGGTGTCTACACAAGTCGGCGATCACGAATTGCACCCACCTTCGAGAGGGTCGAAAACGAGCTTGCGAGTTGCCGGGGAGGGTCCATTCGTCGTGCCGTTGGAACAGCACTGCAAGGAATCTTCCCCGAAGCTCGTTCCTCGGCTTCGAGCTCCCCAAGGAGGGTGAAGCAACTGTGTAGACACCAATGCTCCGAGGGAGTAGAATATTTGCGCTCGCCGTCGGCTTTATTCTGCCGACTTTCAGCGGGGAAGCAGGTTGCTTGGCCTTGGGGGAAGAAACTCAGGGGGCTATACATATAGTGAAAAGAATGATCCGACTGAAAAGCTTCTCTCAACCAACAGTCGGCAGTGTGCCGCACCGTGACAACCGGTGCGGTGGAAGAAACGATGAAAAAACACCCTCGCGATCGAGTTTGCGCAACACTCCAGCTGCCAGCAAGTTGCTGCTAAACCGCTGCATCTCGATCCCCACCCTCTCTGGCCCCACGACCCATCTATGAGATCCGACCACTGGAATTTCCTTGCCAATTTGCTCGGCACCCCTACTCCGGCTGAGCCTCCCAAGAAAAAAGAAGAAAAACCGTCCGCAGCCGACACGCCCCCCGCTGTCCCGGTTGCCGAGCAGGCCGCTCCCGAACAGACGACCTCCCAGCGAGGAGAAGCGGAGACGGCCGCTGAAGAGGAAGTGTCTTTCGCAGAAGAGGCGTTTGACACCATCCGTGCTTCTGGCGAACAGATTTTGGATGCGCTTGCCGCCGCGGTGCCACCACAGATCTTGCCTGGCTTTGGTCCCTCGGCAGACGAGGAACCGTCGATCGACGAACCGCGCTAGGGAGCCACCCCGTTCTGAGTCGCGAGCCGCCGCAGCCTAAGAAACCGGCGTCGCTGTTTGATGACGAGGGATGACGAGGATCGCTTCGAGCCCGCCTCGACCAGTGCGAAGTGACCGCCACCGATGAGGATGGGGATGACGAGTCGCTGGAAGCTGCTTGGGGTGACCTGGCTGCGGAATTGGGAGTTGAACCGGTCGCACCGCCAGCACCTCGATTCGGCTCCACCCCGTCGAGACCTGAATCGACATCTCGTGACAAGTCGCGTTCGTCGCGTCCAAAACCGAAGCGACGGGAAGCCGGATTTGGCAGCGGACTGGGATTGGACTCGGTCGCCGAAGAGTCGGACTCCGATGACGATCGATCTGTCGAGGAAACCTCGGCGACGATCGACTCGGACATTGATTGGCAGGGCCCAACATCCCAGCGATCAGAGACTCAGCGATCAGAGACTCAGCGATCAGAGACTCAGCGATCGGACCGAGGTCGCCAGGAGGAAACCGGACCACGCCGTGATCGCGATTCTCGGCCGCGGCATGGCGAGGCGCGGCGGGGAGAAACGCGGCGGGGAGAATCTCGCCGCCGCCCCGACGAGAGCGACGAGCAAAGCTTTGATGGGGAATCCTCACGCGGCTCCGAAGCTGTGGTCGAGCCAGAACCATGGGAAGGCAACGAAGTTGATGTGGAAGGTCGATCGGACCGCGGGCAAGACGACGAGGCATCTCCCTCGCGACGCCGCCGCCGTGGCCGTCGCGGCACCCGGCAAAGAATGAGCGAGGGGGAAGTTCGCACGGACCTTGACCGGGACGAGCCTTCGCAGCCGAGCTCTCGGGAACGCGGTCGGCGAGCAGACCGTCCCGAACGAGCAGACCGTCCCGAACGAGGAGACCGTCCCGAACGAGGAGACCGTCCCGAACGAGGAGACCGTCCCGAACGAGAAGACCGTCCTGGACGAGCGAGCGTCTGACGAGCGAGCGTTCCGAAAGAGGAGACCGTCCCGAACGAGGCGAGAGGACCGAACGAGCAGACCGTCCCGAGCGGGGACGCGATCTCGAACGTGCCGGTGCCCGCAGCGAGTCACGCCTCGAGGAGGACGTGGACGACTTTGGCGGCGAGGCCCGAGCCGAACGTTCGCGTGGCGAAGAAGTGCGAGGTGACCAGGGCGACGAGGGAACACGATCTCGATCGCGACGCCGCGGAAGACGGGGCAGGGGACGCGGTCGCGATTCCGAGGGCACCACTCGAAGCGAAGAGGGCGCCAGCCGCATTGAACACGAACGACCTGCTTCCGATGGCGAACCGCTCGATCGCGAGTCCGCGTTCGACGACGATCACGAAGACGACTTGGAGGTGGAGGTCATTCGCCGCGGCCGACGATCTCGATCGCGAGGCCGAGGCGGAGCATCACGCACAGAAGGAGCGACGCCAGAAGGAGATCGAAGTCGTCCGCGAACCGAGGAAGAGGATGATCGCTCGCCTCGATCACGAGGTCGTGAAGAGCATCGTGACGTCGACGATGACGACGATGTCGAAGATCGATCGCAGCGCCGGACCGCGATTCCCACCTGGCTGGAAACGGTCGACTTGCTGGTCAATGCAAATATCGAAAACCACAAGAAGTCCAAGGCTAGCGGTGGCGGAGGCGGCCGTGGCCGTGGCGGGAAGCGACGGTGATGCCCATGGGGGTGGTTTCCGACGGCGAATGACTCGCCTAAGATCTCGCTGGCAGATGCTGTGAAGTATTTTCGATTCGGTAGTTCTTGTTCGGTGGTGGCGACCCTCGCGACTGTGAGTCGTGAACCTGGTCAGGCCTTAACTGGAGCAGCCATAAGCGGTGTAACTTTGTGTGAGGGTTGCCGCCACCGGACAAGCGACCGTCAGTAACCGGCGTGGGCCGCGTTCCTTCCCCGTCGAGCGGCAACTGGCATGCCTGAGTCTCAACCCAATTCCAAACCTGGTCCACCCCATGCTGGCACTGCAGGACGGTGGGAAGGACGGCAACTATGTCGTGGTGGCCCGCCGCTATCGCCCGCGCGGGTTCGACGAATTGGTGGGTCAACAACATGTTGGCCAGGCACTCAAGAACGCGATCGAAACCAGTCGCGTCGGGACACGCCTACCTGTTCACCGGCGCCCGCGGTGTGGGAAAGACCAGCACCGCGAGAATCTTTGCCAAGGCTCTGAACGATCCCTCCGGTCCGACCGCCACGCCGGACAACACGAGTGACGTCGCGCTGGCCATCGACTCCGGCGAAGATGTCGACGTGATCGAGATCGACGGTGCCAGCAATCGCGGGATCGATGAAATTCGCAGCCTGCGCGCCAACATCGGTGTCCGCCCCAGCCGTTCGCGTTTCAAGATTTACATCATCGACGAAGTCCACATGCTCACGCAGGCGGCTTTCAACGCGCTGCTCAAGACACTGGAAGAACCGCCGGAGCATGTGAAGTTCATTTTTTGTACGACTGATCCGGAAAAGATTCCGATCACCGTGCTGAGTCGTTGTCAACGATTTGACTTTGCGCCGGTCGAGCTGCAAAAAATCGTGGAGCGACTTCGCTTCATCGTCGACGCCGAATCGGCGGAAGCGGACGACGCGGCGTTGGAACTGATTGCCCGACGGGCGGCCGGTTCGATGCGAGACAGCCAGTCGTTGCTCGAGCAAGTGCTCAGCTTTAGCAATGGAAAGCTGACCGCCGAGCAAGTCCATGCCATGCTCGGCACAGCCGATGACGAGCGTCTGCACGCGCTGGCCAAAGCGCTTGCCGATCGTGACGCTGCCTCCGCGCTGACGCAGATGGATGCCGGCATCGATGCGGGCGTCGATGCGGGTCGATTGGCGGAACAATTGCTGGGCTACTTTCGTGATCTGATGGCGGTTTCGGTCGGCTGCGATGCCTCCATGCTGCGTCACACGTCGGTGTCGTTGTACGAGCCGCTTCGAGAACTCGGAGAGCGATGGGGACTGCAAACGGTCTTGGCAGTGGTCGGACTGATCGATCAAACCTTGGTGCGGATCCGCCATAGCGTCTATTCGCGGGTGCTGCTGGAGGCGACTCTGATTCAGATCTGCAACCTTCCCGATCTGCAGCAGATCGCCGATCTCGCGGCAGCGGCCAGGTCCAGCGGAACTGCCGGCTACCATCGAGCGACCATCGCAGGGAATGCGAGAGCAAAAAAAAAAGGAGCCCGTAGCGTCCCGCGGTGACCAGGCACCCTCCTCGGTCGGCATCCCCGATTCATCTCGCCTCGAAAGATCCAAGCACCAAGCCAGCATCCTCGCTGGCGATCCATCAAGCCGACGCGCAGGTGCCGCTGGGCATCACCTGGGTTCCTCGCCCCAGCCGGATTCAAATGCCCCTTCACCTTCTCACCATCGCATTTCGGATCGACCCTCCGTAGTCGAGTCCGGTGACCTCATCGGCAACCTTGCCGTCCGGGGGAATCCCTGGCGGTTTTGGAAGCGGACAAGGCTGTCGGCCCGAACGTGGTCCCGGCGTCTGCTCAGAAGACATCTCGGAAGCGTTGCCGTGGAGTCAGTCCACCGCAGAACGAGTCTGGCGGCAGGCGTTGGAAAGCCTGGAATCGATGACCGAATCATTCGCCAAGGTGGTCCAGCGAGTCCAAGCCGAAGGGGAGCGACACGTTGCGTCTGACCTTCCCGCATGACGGCGACCTGGCCAGACGCCGATGCGAGTTGCCCGAACACAAGAATGCTCTGGCCGACGCCATCGAACGGGCGGCCGGTCAGGTGATCCAGCTGGAGTTTGACATAGCCAAGGCGCCGGCACCGGAGAAAGCGGTCGAACCAGCCCCCAACAAACCCTCTCGGATGCAGCGTATGCGTGAGATCGAATCCAATCCTTTGGTAAAATCTTGCGTGGATCTGTTCGATGCCGAGATCGTACGAATCGAGAAACCCGTACGTTAGGCTTTCCAGCCTGACCGTCCCGTACGTTAGGCTTTCCAGCCTGACAGCCACTAAGATTGTCAGCCTGGAAAGGCTAACGTACGGGCAAACCTGTCAGCCTGGAAAGGCCGACGTACTTCCTCTACCAGCACACTTCGGAGTGAAATCATGTTCAAAGGATTGGGGAACCTCGGCAACATCGCGGCAATGGTCGGATCGCTGCAAAAGTTGCCGGAAAAGCTCAACGAGCTCAATGAACGATTGAAGCATGAGACGGTCAGTGCCAGCTCGGGCTGCGGATCGGTCAACGTTTCCATGAGTGGAACCGGGCACGTCAAGAGTCGGTCAAAATCAACGGCGAATTGAGCGGGCATGATTTGGAGCAGGCGATCCAGGACGCCACCAACGCAGCCGGCGCGGCCGCCAAACAGCTGTATGCCGAAGCGGTCAGCCAGTTGGCCAGCGACATGGATCTGAACTTGCCGGGAGTCGACAGCCTGCTGACCAACCTGACCGGGGGCCCGTGATTTCATGGGTGATCATGGTGGCGCGGTTGCCGAGCTGGTAGAGCAACTTGGTCGATTGCCAGGCATCGGCCGCAAGAGTGCCGAGCGTCTGGCCTTTCATCTGCTGCGGGTCAGCGAACAGGAAGCGTTGACGCTGGCCGAGGCGATCCGTCGGGTCCGTCAGGACGTTCGCTACTGCGCGACCTGCTTCAACCTGTCCGAGTCCGACAGCTGCTTGATCTGCTCCGATCCGTCTCGCGATGCGACACGGCTGTGCATCGTCGAGCAGCCTCGGGACCTGATGAGCCTGGAGCAGGCAGCGGTCTACAAAGGTCTCTATCACGTGCTGCTGGGGCGGATCGCACCGCTCGATGGAATTGGGCCAGACCAACTGACCATCGACGCCCTGGTCGACCGGGTCAGGAAGGGAAACTTTGTCGAGGTCATCATGGCGACCAATCCGACGGTCGAAGGAGACGGCACGGCGCTCTACATCAGCAACCTTTTGAGCGAATTTCCCGTTGAAATGACCCGTTTAGCTCGGGGAATCACCGCTGGCAGTGTGCTGGAATATGCCAATCGCGAGATGATTGCCGATGCTCTGAGCGGCCGTCAAAAACTATAATTGGAACGAAATTCGCTTCTGCGCGATTTTGCAGCGGTTTCCGCGAGTTTTCACGGCGGTATGATAGGTCTGTGCCACAACGGCACACGCCGAAAACACCTAGTCATGAGAAACGGTCATGCGGATGTCGATGGGCCTTCAGGCCCGACAATTGCAAACACAAAAGCTGGCGCCGCGGATGATCCAGTCGATGGAGATCCTGCAGCTGCCGGCCCTTGCGCTGCAAGAACGCATCGAACAGGAGATGAACGAAAACCCGCTGCTCGAGCAGCAGGAAGTCGATCCGCTGGCCCCTGACGAATCCGAAGACGACCTCCCCGAGCGGGACAGCCGCAGCGAGAGCGAGAAGGAATTGGTGGTCGACAACGACCACGACAACCAGGAAGACTTCGAGCGGCTCCAGAACATGATCTCGGAGCTGCCCAACACCTTCGACGAATCGTTCCGCCGCTCGGCCAACCGGATCCAGGACGACGCCGACCGCCGGCACGACCTGATGGCCAACGCCGTCTCACGCCCCGAATCGCTGAACGATTTCCTGCTGCATCAGCTCGCCGAAATGGACATCGACGACCGGGTCGAGCAAATCGCTGAGCGAATCATCAGCACGCTCGACGCCCGGGACGGCGGCTACCTGCGGACGCCCCTGGCCGACTTGCTGCCGGCCGGTCACACCCCGGAGGATCTGAAGCTCGCCGAGAAGGCACTGGAGGTGGTCCAGTCGCTCGAGCCGGCCGGGATCGCCGCTCGCAGTTTGAGTGAGTGCCTGCTGATGCAGATCAAACCGACGTTTCCTCATTTCGAGGAAATGCAGACGCTGATCGAATCCCATCTGGAAGATTTGGCGGAGAATCGTCTGCCGCAGATCGCCAAGAAAACGGGCTACTCGATCGAGTTGATTCAAACGGTTCGTGATGAACTGCACGTGCTCAACCCAAAGCCCGGCGCAGCTTTCATGGAAACCTACGTTCCCAACGTCACGCCGGACATCATTCTCGAGCAGGACGATTCAGGAGACTACCAGGTCCGACTCGATGATGATCGCGTCCCCACGCTTTACATCAGCGAGTACTACCGCAAGCGATTGCAGGACCCGAACTGCACCGCCGAAGAACGCGAGTTCATCAAGGGCAAAATCAACAGCGCCCAGTGGTTGATCGACTCGATCGAACAGCGCCGCAGCACGCTGACGCGCGTGGCCCAGGCGATCGTGGAACACCAGAAGCGATTTCTTGGACGAAGGCCCCGAGGCGATCGAACCGCTGAAGATGCAGCAGATTGCCGACAAGGTCGGCGTGCACGTGACCACCGTCAGCCGCGCCGTGGATGACAAGTGGATTCAAACGCCGCGAGGAATTCTGCCGCTCAAACGATTCTTCGTCGGTGGTACGCAAACCGAAGACGGCGAAGACGTCGCCTGGGACACGATCCGCCTGAAGCTGCAAGAGTTGATCGACAAGGAAGACAAGAGCGATCCTCACAGCGACGAAAAGCTAGTCGACGAACTCAAGAAGGCCGGCATGACGGTCGCACGACGAACCGTGACCAAGTACCGAAAGCGGATGGGCATTCCCAGCAGCCGCCAACGCCGCGATTGGTCGTTGGTGAAGAAGTAGAAGCGAGTTGCGAGCAGCGAGTTGCGAGAAAGAACCCTCGCCTCTCGCCTCTCGCCTCTCGCCTCTCGCCTCTCGCCTCTCGCCTCTCGCCTCTCGCCTCTCGCCTCTCGCCTCTCGCCTCTCGCTTCTCGCTTCTCGCTTCTCGCTCTCGCTCTCGCTTCTCGCTTCTCGCTTCTCGCTTCTCGCTTCTCGCCTTCAAACGGCCAGGAGGTCCATCTCCTTGGCGAGTCGCTTGCGGGCGACGTGCAGTCGACGCTTGATCGTTCCGACCGGTGCGTCAAACTCATCGCTCATTTCGATCAGCGTCTTGCTTTGCAGGTAGAACGCCTTCAAGGTTTGCTGGTCGAGCGAACCGAGTCGATCGATGCTATCGCGGATCGCGGCAGCCTGCTCTCGATCCTGGACCGTTTCCTCCGGAGAATCTGCGGCGAGGCAGGTTGCTTCCAAGGTTTCCGGATCGCAGGGCAGGGCGTGACGCGTTCGCGTGACGCGGTTGATCGCCATGCGATGCACGATCCGGCGCAGCCATCCGCCGAAGGCCTCCGGGACGCGCAACTGGTCGATCTTCTGCATCGCCTGGATGAAGACGTCCTGAGCCAATTCCTCGGCTTCGTCTGCGTTTCGGACTCGGCGCATCGCCAGCGCCACGATTCCGCCACGGTATCGTTCAAACAATTCGCCAAAGGCATCTCGCTCGCCTGCCTGGGCAGCGCGAACCAGATCGGCAACGGTTCGGGTCTCAAGGTTAAAGATGGTGTCTTCGGTGAAGTTCATGATTCGGTTCCTCCGCTGTCGGTGCATCGCGATTCGACGAGCCGTTGATGGCCCGCGGTCTTGGCGTCTGCACCGACCGCTGTTCTTTCAGCGGTGCAGTTTCTTGTCTGTGTTTCGATGGCGATGTGGATGCTTGGGAGCCCGCGACCCGATCGAGCAAATCACAAGGACTTTGCTGATCCGCCAGTCGTGAGCCGTTTGAACGGTGAACCGGAATTACCCAGGTCGATCGCGAGCGATTGAAAACCTTGGGGAGACCGAAGAGCTGTTGACGCAGAACGCCGGTCAAAGGAACCGAAACACCATCCGATTTGGGGATTGCTTGTCAGCGGTGGCGATCATTCGCCCGCAGGTTCCGAGATCAACCAATCGTTGATCGGGAAACCGATGTCTTCCGTGGACTTTCTCGACCGGGGGTCGACATCCGACAGCAAAGGGAAGCGAACGGGGCCGTTAGCCTTGTTCAAATACCCACTGGGCAAAATGCCGGGCCGCTAATGGAGCGCCGTTGCAATCTGCCGACCTGCATGCCGCGCAAGTCGCGTTTTATCCCGCCCGTATTTCCACGGAATGTGGACGTCGAGGACGGGACGCACGCATACGCGGGCATCCCCAAAGGCATCCGCTGTAGCCATAGATGATGGAGGCGTGTATCGCATGCGAACGACACGACGGCCTTAATCTCACGGACGATGGCGACTGCCACGGGTCGTGCGACGGCTGCGATGACTTGTTCGATACGCATTTCAACCTCCAAGAGCACCCTTCGATTCAGGTGCAGAAGCGGAGCAGAGAAAAAAACCAAAATGAAGGACCAAGGACGTTCCTCAGCCCAAACCTTCTGTGATCAAGGTTATACCAGAAGGGCAGGTGGGGCCAGTCAAATCGCATGGGCTGCGAAAAAACAACATCCCCACCTGGTAATGATCGAATAGACATTCCCGCCCACTGAAGGTTCGCTGGAAAAAGAGAAAAACTTTTGTCCTTGCCGGATTCCAAAGTGACCAAGTCGCTGTCCACACTCCATGCTGCGAGCCGCCGCGGCGGGAAAACTGGCCCTGCTCGAGCTGGTTCTGCCATCGGTTTGCCGGCTTTGCAACGCACCGGTCGGCTCCTCGGACGATTTCTGTCGAGGCTGTGAATTGGCCCTCTGCATCAGCCAATCGAGGATGCGAAACCACTGCCCAAGGTGCGGGATGCCCCAAGCGGCGATCTCCCAGCTCCCGAACCAGTTGCCAGAGAGTGCCGGTTGCATTCATTGCCGCAAGCAAGACTTCCAGTTCGATCGGGTGGTCGCACTTTGGGCCTACCAGGATCTGGTCTGTGAGGCCGTGGTGGCGGCGAAGTATCCGCGTCAGGCCGCCTTGGGGGACGCTTTGGGCCACCGCTTGGCCGCGGTCGTGCATGAACGACTTGCCGATGATTTGCCGGAGGTCGTCACCTATGTTCCCTCGTACCTGACGCGACGGGTATCGCGGGGGGGAAATGGAACCGCCGTGATCGCCTCGGCGGTGGCTCATGACATTGGCCGTCCCTGCCGGCCGCTGTTGAGGACGACTCGGTCGATCGCCAAGCAGGCCTGGCTGGATGACCCACAGCGGCTGGAGAATGTGCGAGGTGCGTTCGCGGTGAAAAGAAGCTATGCTTTCTCCAGAACGCCTCAGCCGCCTAATCGGCATATCCTGGTCGTCGACGACGTCTTGACGACCGGAGCGACCGCCAACGAAGTGGCTCGGGTGCTTCGCGGGAGCGGGGTGAGACGGGTTTCTTTGGCGGTAGTGGCCCGTGCGATTCGGACGCAGTGACCACCCTCGTTGCCGTTTTGTCGGGCGAGAGCTTCCCAGATCAGACGATGAAGCTCCGGAACGCTGATGGGCCGACGTGATCGCATCCGATAGAGCTATTGGGTGACGAGGCTTTTCGGGTGACGGGTGTTTCCGGGTTGCCAGCATTTCGAGTCTGTCTAGGCGGGACAGAACCAAGCGGGGACTCGCCCCGTCACAACGAGAGAAGACGAGAGGACAGGCTCGAACGAGAGCACCGGCCCTACGACCTGGTTTCAGCACGCCACATCGACATGACCTCAGAATTCATGGAATCGAACAAATCGGACCGCGAACAGGAGCCACGAGACCACTCTCGGGCGAAGGGATTTCGGCGTGCGGTGCTGCGCGGCCTCGGCGTCGTGCTGCCGCCGCTGCTGACGATCGTCGTTTTGATTTGGGCGTGGTCGACGATCGAGTCCTACGTCCTGACGCCGATCGAATCCTGGGTGCGTCAAGCGATTGTGTGGAACGTCGACACCACCCTCACAGAGATTCCGAACTCGGCCAAACCGACCAACACGACCAGGCGAACGGACGGTTTCACCTACGACGGCATTCGTTATCTTCCCGATCCGACCGGCCGTCGTTTCATCCCGGAAGCAGGTCAAGAAAAAGGTCGACGAAAACCTAGGCTACTTTGGCCCCTTCACCGCTGCTCCAGCGAGTGCCAATGCTTATTGGCACCGATACGTCCAGTTAACCTACCTGCGTCGGGGCCTGGTCGTGCCGGTGTTCCTGGTCGTCTTCACGACGGTCCTGTACTTCCTCGGTCGCATCCTGACCGTTGGACTCGGACGTTGGTTCGTGCATGGACTGGAGCGGGGCATCCTGCGGATTCCTCTGGTCAACAAGGTGTACGGCAGCGTCAAGCAAGTGACCGATTTCGCATTCAGCGAGCGCGAGATCGAATTCAACCGCGTCGTCGCGATTCAGTATCCGCGCGAAGGAATCTGGTCGCTGGGATTTGTCACGGGCAACAGCATGCGAGAAATCGCCGAAGCGACCGGCGAACCGATGCTCAGCGTCTTGATGCCGACCAGCCCGATGCCGATGACTGGTTTCACGGTAACGGTCAAGAAAAGTGAAGCGATCGACTTGAACCTGACGGTGGACGAAGCGATCCAGTTCATCGTCAGCTGCGGAGTGGTGGTCCCGATGCAGCAACGAGTCGAGCGACCCTTGGAAGGGGTCGCACGCCCCGGCGTGACCGCGATCAACCCAGGCCAGCCGATCGATGCCTCAGCGCTCTCCAAGCCCTGAAGTCCACCGTACGTTAGGCTTTCCAGCCTGACAGCCTCCAAGATTGTCAGCCTGGAAAGGCTAACGTACGGGCCAGGATTGTCAGCCTGGAAAGGCCGACGCGTTGGGCTTCAAACCGCTCCGACTTCACAGCGTGTTCCGGTTCGGATCGACTTGTAAATCGCTTCGATGGCCAACAGGTCACGCAAGCCTTCTTCGCCAGGAACTTTGCTGACTCGATCATCCAGGATGCACTGGGCAAACGCATCCATCTCAGCGGCAAACTGATCGATCTGGTCCAGTTCGATCGGGCCGTCCTTGCTGTTTCCCTTGATCCCGCCGTAGCTGTACGCCGGATCGAGTCCGAACCAACCGTTGTCGCCGTAAGCGTTGAATCGATTGATGCCGTTGAATGCGTAAGAAGTGCTGCAGTAACAATTGACACCGCTCGGCATCGTCATCGTCCAAGTGATCGTCTCGTCGACCTCCGCAAATTTCACAGGATCCGTCTTGGTTTCCTGTGCCGTGATCGCAACCGGTTCTTCGCCGGTCATGAAGCGACACGCCTGCAGCGCATAGATGCCCACGTCCATCATGGCGCCGCCGCCGGCGAGGTCTGCTTTGAGTCGCCACTGATTGGGGTCCCCGATCTTGAATCCAAAGCCGGCTTCAATCGCTTTGAGCGGACCGTACTTGCCGCTTCTCGCGAGCTCGTGGCAATACAGATGGTGTGGCTCAAACTGGCAGCGATAGCCGATCGCGAGCTTGCGATCGTTATCCTTGCAGGCCTGGATCATCTCGCGACAATCCTGGCTGCTGTTGGCCATCGGTTTCTCACAGAGCACATGTTTGCCCGCTTTGGCCGCCCGAATCGTGAACTCTTTGTGCATGCTATTGGGCAACACGATGTAGATCACGTCGATCGAATCGTTCTCGGCAAGTTTGTCGAAGTTGTCGTAGTTGTAGATGTCGCGACGATCGATACCGTACTTGGCTGCCCATTTCTCTTCCTTGGCTGGCGTGCCCGTCACGATTCCCTTCAACTTCGCCACCTTGGTGGATTGAAGTGCCGGAGCGATCTGGTTCGTGCTCAGATTGCCGAGTCCTACCAACGCAAAGTTCACGGTCGATTTCGCTTGTGCGGCATCGGACGTATGCACACCCATCGCGGTCGCTGCAGACAGGGCGGCGGTCGATTGCAAAAACTGGCGTCGAGTCGGTGTCATCGGAGTCCTCCGGGTGTCGGTAAAGAGTGTGTTAGGCAGACGGCGCCACGTCGAGGGCAGATCGCAACCCGAAGCGTCAGCGAGGCGATGGGTTGCGTGGAATCTACCTCGTTCACGCTTCGGGTTACCATTCACGCCGCAAAGGACGAACGTGACGCTGTCCGGTTACAACGTAACCGAAAAGGGTTCTGACGCTTTTCGGATACAGCTATGATAACGGCTGGGACGCTTCCCCCTGATTGTCGTTGAGACGAACCATCGACTGCGAGTGGAAAAAACCTGGCGACGGCGGGACGAGAAAGTGCTTGGCCTTGTTGTCGCTGTCGGCAGCCACCAAAGCCTTGGCAAAATCTTCCGTTGCCCACTGCGTCCCGAGCAAATGTTCGATGTCGAGATCTCCCTCGACCAGAAGGCGCCTCGCCTCCTGAAAAGCTCCATAGTTGACCGTCTGAATCATCGGTTCCTTGGCGAGCAACTCTCGCGACGACAATGAAATCACCGTCGCAGGCCGGCTCCTGAGCACCAACAGACCACCGGGGCGAAGCACCCGCAGCAATCTCTCAACCGAGTCGCCGCTACCCTCCACATCAATCGCAAAGTCGTAGGGTTCATGATCTTCGCTGACGTCGTTCAATTGGTCGACGCGATCAATCCCATGCGTCGCCAGGATCTGGCATGTCAGCTGCGAGTACCAGCCCGCGCCGCTGATCACGCCGTCGTCATCTGGATCAATCGGCGCCTTCAGGACCGCCAGGCATGCGGCGACGGGTTCAAGCATTGCGGCGCGCACATCGTCCGTGCCGATGGGCATGACCCAGACGTTTCGAGCGGGAACCACGATCGACTCGGCCAGAGCTCCGTCGCAGTCGACTCCCAGAAACTTCCTTTCTTCACAGGCATTTTTCCAGCCGTCACAGCAATACCGACATTCCCCGCAAGCGATGATCGGATCGACGGCAACCGCATCGCCCACGAGGCAGTTCCTTGCGTCGGCGCCGGCCTCAATCACTTCGCCGACAAACTCGTGCCCCAGAATTCTTGGTTCGGTGACCGCTAGTTGCCCCGAGGCGACCTCCAGATCCGTGCGGCAAAGGCCCACCAGCCGCGGGGCAATTCGCACTTCGCCTGGGCCGAGATCAGCCGCCGGCACGTCGGACCAGCCCACTTTCCCATCCCGGCGAATCAATGCGAACATTGCCTCAGGGCTCCTCGATCGAATGCCTCAACCCCCGCACAGGCCGCGCGAATCACCTGCGTGAGCCTGCCAAATACCGGCGACACGATAACAGATTGCCGCAGCAACCGCCCGAAAAACCGCGGGGATTCCTGCCGCCTCTGCGCACAAATCCCACTCACCTTGCGTTCTTATCAGCCGCCACGCGTTCGCGTCCGGTTCTGATCGCTTTGCCGCGCGATTCCGAAAAGCGGGCACTCATGCTCGGCGGCTTATCAATCCAGCGAGCCAACAAATCCAAGGGCAGTGGAGCTGGCGGGCTCTCCGCCCCCGGGTGCGGCGGAAGATGCCTACCCGAAGTCACCGCCTGGCGGGTATTCTGTGGCGATGCCAGTCGAAACCCTTTTTTCACCGACCACGTTGCTTTGGTTGGTCGTTTCGGCGATTGCCGTCGCGATCCTGTTCGGTTCCATCAATCGGAGACGGTCGCGATTGACGGAAACACTGCAAGATTACGTCGATCGCCACCAGGAGGTCCGCAAGAAAATCCAACCTGATCGCGACCCAGCCAGCGACGACTGACAGCGAGACGCGACGACTGACGGGACTGACGAGCGCGACTGACCGACGCGACGATTTACGGACCAGCCAAGAACCGATACCGACCACAGCGATGAACAAACGTGTCTACATCCGGACCGTCGGCTGCCAAATGAACGTGTTGGACAGCGAGATGGTCATTGCCGACCTGAAACGTCACGGCTACACCGTCGTTGCTTCGCCGCGAGGAAGCCGACTGCATTCTCTACAACACCTGCAGTGTCCGGGAGCACGCCGAGGAGAAGATCTATAGCGCCTTGGGGACGATCCGCGAAGCCAAGGAAAAGGATCCTGGCAAGATGATCGGCGTGATGGGCTGCATGGCGCAGAAAGATCAGGAAATCATCTTCAAGCGGGCCCCCTTTGTCGACCTGGTCGTTGGTCCCGGGCAATTGCACACCATCCCCGGCTTGCTGGACAAGATCCGAGCCGGCGAGGGACGCCAGATGGCGGTCTCGCTCTCACGCAAAGACGGCTCGCAAGCAGCGATCGCACGAAGTCACGAATCGTTTGACCCGCTTCGTGACCCCACCATGCGTCCGACGCCCTTCCAGGCCTACCTGAGAATCCAGATCGGATGTGACAAGTTTTGTACCTACTGCGTCGTTCCCAACACGCGTGGCCCGGAACAGGGACGATCTCCCGAACTGATCTTGTCCGAGGCGCAAACGCTGGCCGAACAGGGCTGCCGCGAAATCACGCTGCTGGGCCAAACGGTCAACAGCTACAAATTCCGGCATGACGATGGCTCGGTCACCGACATGGCGGCGTTGCTGGAACAGCTGCAGCCGATTGACGGCATTGATCGCATCAAGTTCGTGACCAACTATCCCAAGGACATGACCGAGCGACTGCTGGAAACCATTCGCGATCTTCCCAAAGTCTCTCCCTACCTGCACGTACCGGCCCAGAGCGGTTCGGACGAAGTGCTCAAACGGATGAAGCGAGGTTACACGGTCGCAGACTACATGGAGATGTTCGAGCGGATCGAGCGGATCCTTCCCGAAGCGACGGTCAGCAGCGACTTCATCGTCGGATTCAGTGGCGAGACAGAGGAAGATTTTCAGAAGTCAGTGCAACTCGTCGAACGCTGCCGATTCAAGAACAGCTTCATTTTTCAGTACAGCGTGCGACCCGGCACCAAAGCGGCCGAGAATCTGCCGGACGACGTCCCGAGAGAAGTCAAGATTCGCCGCAACAATGAGTTGCTTGATGTCCAAGACCGGATCGCCAAGGAAGACAACCTGGGGCTGATTGGCAGCACCGTCGACGTGCTTGGTGGAAGGACCGAGCAAGAAAAGCCGCAAAGATGCAGAATCGCAGGTCGTGCAAATGACTGGGCGCACGCACTGCGATCGCATCGTCGTCTTTGACGGGAATCGCCGACAAGCCGGTCAATTCGTCAAGGTCCAAATTGACGATGCCAGCAGCCACACGTTGGTCGGTCGCGTGCGAACCGTCGAAGTGGTATCGATCGGCGCGGCCCACATCTAGCACCAATCCCATCAGGGGTCTGCCCCTCTCCGGCGACGACAGAAACGCAGGGCAATCAACTCGCCTCCAAAGCGTCAGACCCGTGTTGGGATCGGTTCTTAGCCGTGCCCCACATTCAGCATCGAGAAAACGACCCGCGCCCCTTCCGAATCGTCGCCTTCGTTATCCTGCGTGTAGGCGCCTGCCTTGAAATAGAAAGTCTGGTTCGCCCAGTCTCCGTCATTTTCGACAATGTTCTCCGTTTGCGTCGCACCGTTCACGGTGATGGACAGCACGCCATCCCGGAGCTTGATTTGATAAGCGATGTCGCCGCTGAGTCCGACCTCGGGAAAGGTCAGCTTCCGATCTTTCCCTGCGTTGGGGCTCATCTTCACGAGCGCCTCAACGCGGCCTTTGTAGTACTGCAGTTTGACAAGCGGCTTTGACTTGCCGGTGTAACTGTGGATTTGACCGATGATGACCTTGCCCGTGCTAGGGACTTCCATCACGCGACAGCGTGCCTCCAAGGTGTGCGTTCCGCGCGATGTCCAGTTGACGGACGGGTCACGCGCATCGAGCATCTCGCGCAACTCAGATCGGGGAAACTCAGTATCTTCCGTCGTCGCACCGTTTACCGGGCACCAGAAGACAATCGAACCGTCCGATTCGGTCAAGAAGTACTTGTCCTCGTAACCAGCAGCCAATTGCGCCGCAGAGATTTCCGCCGCTTTGCCTTCGAAAGTCCGCTCGACGTCGACTGGAAGTGTGAGTTTCCAATTCTCCAGATCGATTTCAGCGGCTCTGGCCAGTCTGCTGGGCTGCGTGGCGGCCGTACTGATGGCGACGAGGATCGCGACGAACCGGAATGCTGCGCCGCAACGCAGCGGTGCAGCGAGGATTGAATTCCCGAACTCGTGTTTCATGCCTGGCTCATTTCATGCCACTTGTTTGACTGCGTCGCGGCATCTTGAAGATTTCTGATTGGTTCTGTTGACAACGCAAGATCGACCAATGCCAGCTCCGCGATGCGCCCACCCGCAAGCCAGTGGCGCCATCACGGCAGAACCGACCGGCTGATCTGATCGCGAACCGCAGCCAGCGGTGGTCAGAATTGTAATTCGGAATCGGCATTCCTGTATCCGGCTGGACGCCCTGCGCAGTCGTTTCAGCCAACCGACGGCTCGTGAAATATGCCCGCTTCGTTACCCCCAGGAATTGGGTTACGCTTTGAGTTTCTTGGATCCCCCTTTTCCAACCCGTGGCTGCCTCGCTCCTCTGAAATCGTTTCCTTGCCCCCAAAACTGGAAATTAGCCCTGAATACGTCCCCATCCGTCACTTCCGACATTCATTGCGAGATCGCTCGCCAACGGAATGACTTTGCTGGTTGAGCCGATGCCATGGCTGCGGACCGCCGCCTTCTCGCTGTCACTGCGCGGCGGAGTCGATGCCGAACCGCTCGATCGCGAAGGGCTCAGCGGCCTGGTTTGCGAAATGGTCCAGCGAGGGGCTGGCCAGTACAGCAGTCGCGATCTCGTTGCGGTTCAGGACAATCTCGGAATCGATCGCAGCTCGGGCGTGACCACCTCGACCGTCTCCTTCGGTGCGGCGATGCCCGCCGAATCGTTGCCCGATGCAATCAAGCTGTACGCCGAGATCGTTCGCCGCCCGCATCTGCCGCAGGAACAACTGGAAGACGCCAGGATGATGTCGATGCAAGAGCTTCATGCGATGCAGGACGAACCGACCCATCGCGTGATGCAGCGTTTGCGCAAACTGCACTACGGGGAACTGCTCGGGCGATCCATCTTCGGAACCGAGGAAGGCATTGAATCGATCACCGCGGCAGACGTGCGTTCGTTTTTCGAATCTCGCTACCACGCCGGCGGCGCGATCCTGGCCGTTGCCGGGAATGTCGATCGGGCTGCGGTCAAGCAATGGGTCGAAGCGTCCTTCGGTGATTGGACTGCCAAGCCCGTGGATCCTCCCAGCGCACCCGACGGCCACTCCGCCTACCAGCACTTGGAATCGCCCTCCAGTCAAACGCATATCGGATTCGCGTTCAACTCCATTCCGTACGGACACCCCGACTACTTCAAGATGCGAGCCGGGATCGGCATCCTGAGCGACGGGATGAGCAGCCGGCTGTTTGATCGAGTTCGCGAACAACGCGGCCTGTGCTACACGGTAACAGCGAGTTGTCATTCGATGAAGAACTGCGCCGGCGTGTTCGGTTATGCCGGCACGACTCCGGAGCGTGCACAAGAAACACTGGACGTCACGCTTCGCGAGATCGAACACCTTTGTGATGATCTGGACGCTGGCGAACTGGAGCGATGGCAAGTCCGCATTCAGAGCCTATTGATCATGGAACAAGAATCCAGCGCATCACGTGCTTCCTCGCTCGCATCCGACTTCTACCAAATCGGTCGGCCCGTAACGACCGCCGAACTAGAACATGAGATTGAATCGCTGACCCTGGATAACGTTCGCGACTACTGGCGTTCCCATCCACCGGGCGAGTACCGGATCGTGACACTCGGTCCTCATCCCCTTGTGCCGCCTGCCTCCCTCCAGCCATCGACTGCTTAAGCATGCCTGAGTTTCGTGAAGCAACGCTTTCTAATGGTTTGCGAATCGCAGCCGAGATTGACGGCCGAGGCTACTCGGCAGCGTTCGGCTACTTCGTTCGCGCCGGGTCACGAGACGAGGTGGACAAGGAGTCAGGCCTGAGTCACTTCCTGGAACACATGATGTTCAAAGGAACCTCACGCCGCAGTGCCGCCGACGTCAATCGTGAACTGGACGAGCTTGGCGGGCAAGGCAATGCCTACACCAGCGAGGAACAGACCGTTTACTACGCGACCGTTCTGCCCAAGTTTCAAGGCCGGATCATCGACCTGTTGACCGACATGCTCAGTCCGTCACTCGACGAGCATGAGTTTGAAACCGAACGGCAGGTGATCCTGGAAGAAATCGCCAAGTACGAAGACCAGCCGCCTTTTGGCGCGTTTGAACGGGCGATGGAAATGTACTTCGGACCACGGGGACTGGGCCGCCGAGTTCTCGGCACCGCGGAGTCCATTCGCGAAGTATCACCCGACACCATGCGCGACTACTTTCATCGCCGATACCGCCCCGAGAACATTGTTTTGGCGGCGACCGGCAACGTCGACTTTGATGACCTGGTTGCTGATGTCGAAGCGCGGACCGCCGCCTGGAAGGACCGACCGATGACTGCGACACCGCCAGCGGATGACGCAACCACGCTGCCCCAAGGCATCGCGTTGGAACGGAAGATTTCGATCCCCGATGCCCATCAATCGTACTTCGTTCGGATTGGAACCGGGCCGAGTGAATCGAGCCCAGATCGATACGCCACCCGGATGCTGGCTGCGATTCTTGGGGATGAAGGTGGCAGCCGAATGTTTTGGGACCTGATCGATACCGGTCGCGCCGAAGTGGCAACGGTCTGGCCACACGAGTTCATGGATCGCGGTGCCTGGTTTACCTACATGGTCTGTGCACCCGAAGACGCCGCAATGAATCGAAAACTGATCGATGACATCCTGACCAAAGTCGCGGCCGACGGCGTCGAGCAAACCGAATTGAGCCAGGCAATCAACAAAGCAGCGGCCGGCTGCATCATGCAGTCGGAGCGTCCCAGCAATCGACTGTTTGGTGTCGGCAGTCGTTGGCTCACTCGCGGTGAATACACTAGCATCGACGAGAAGCTCGAGCGAATTCGCGGCCTCACGGTCGACGCTGTCTCCCAAGCAGCGGCTAAGTACCTGCAGGGCGAGGTCACCGAAGTCGTGGCCGCCGCTACGACGAGTGAGTCAGGAGCCGCGTTGACCGAATAGAGCCGGCTCCTGACTCTCCCCTTCGGCGTTGTTATTCAAGAGGTAGCCCCGCTGCCTCCGTCAGTCGATCAAACGCACTCAATTGAGTCACGTACTGGATGGTTCGCACGACCTCGGCGGGTCCCGCTTGACCAAGACATTCTGCGACGTCTTGATCCGTCAAGACAACCGGCGATGCAGCGAGGTGCTTGGCCAGGCGAAACAACGCTTGCTCGCGGTCCGTATACTCCTGCCAGTCGGCGTCAAGTTTGTAGATCTCATCTTCGGAGAATCCGAGCCACCGCAGCTTCTCGTAAGCATGAGCCAACGCATACCAGGCACGATCCTGTCTCGCGACAATCCACGCGAGCTGAGCTCTGAGTGCCGGTGACAAGTGTTCGTCGTTGATGGCATCCATCATGGCTTTTCCGCGACGCGGACCTTCCACTGGAAAATGGGAGAGTAGCCTAAGCCAGTTCGGTACGGCTGCGTCATCGGCAAGCGACATCACGCCGCGAGTCACCTCGACGCTTGCAAGAGGCAAACGACAGATTCGAGTGCGGCACGACTGTAACTTTCTCGCGACCTCGTCACGCGACTCCAGAACGGGTCGGACACAAACGGCCGGCGTGGTGGGATCGCCGGTGGCTGCATCAAGCGAAATCGGCGCGACACAAGTAATCTGACTCGCGTATGCAGGAGAAGTTGGAGTCCGGTAGGTTCCTCGTGGGAGCGATGAGATGTCTACCCCGGAAACTGGGTCAGGCTGACTTGATGTCGCCAAGCGAGAGTAGCCTCCCTCCTCGGCATTTTGAGGTACTCCGACAGCTTCCTTCCATCGATTGATCGAATTATTCCATGCCATGGAAATGATCATCTCGATGATCTGAAGGTCGCTGTAATACGACTTCAGGGCCAGAATGTCTTTGTCGCCCACTGAGTACGGCTGGTAGGTATATTTCCTGGCGAATTCAAAAGCTGCACGTTCAGCCTCGGAGAACTCCAGCCAGTTACCGTCCAATCTGGCGATTCGATCCTCGTCGCGACCAGCCGCCAGCAACTTGGATTCCTGGTGCCCAAGACAATAGTGGCAATTGTTCGCTCGTGAGACAATCCAGAACAGTTCCACCTTGAACCCGTAGTCGAGAGTCATCTTGGGATCTTGTTCTTGACCTCGGGATCCGATCGAGCCAGACGGCAACCTCTGAGCGGTGTCAGCACCAGGTAATGATATCGCAAACGCGACTCGTAGGAATCCGCGCGCTCACCCAATGCCATTCGATCGGATGCCGTTAGTTCAGGCAAAGGGATTCGAGGTTGTCGAGACTTCACGCCTTCGAGCCACTCTTTCATTTCTGGTCGCGTGAGCGGAATCGGCCTGGGAAGATTATCTTCGGCATGAACTGACCTCGAAAAAAGGACAAGAAGTACAAAAAGGAACACCGACCTGCGTCTGCTGTACATGGGAGTTCTCAAACATGGATGGATGAAATAGAACCGAGTCAATGATCAAGTAAGTCGAGCGGCGGCGTTAACCGCCTCGCACCAATGAAGCTGGGTACCCGTCGCTAACGATCCTCGCGAGCAACCGTAAGAGCAGGTGTCGTCGTGACCAGGTATCGCACCTCCGTGTCGACGGACTTGCCCTTCTCGCCGACGCATCGCAGTTTCGCCCTCAAACGAACATTGGTTCCGTACTTTTCACCCGGCCCAACGATCGTGAACTCCTTGAGCTCAAAGGAGGACTGCCACATGTCGTCCGATACGTAAATTGGAGGTGTGGATGTGCGCACATCGTCAACCGACCTGCCGGCTTTCCAATGGTCCAGCACTTCATTCAACAGTTGATATGCCTTGTCTGCGTCGGATACATTCACCGCTGATGTCTGGCATCCACTGATCAGCAGCAGAAGCGGTGCAGTGGCCAACACTCCAGCAATCGAAAGAACAAGTCGTTTCATGGCTCGGACCCAACATTCTCAAGGTTCGCGCGAGTCCCAAGAGCACGCCAGATGGCCAACTCAACGCTCTCGGTAATGAAGTCGACTGAACCGTCGCACCGAGCAAGCATCACGCCTCCATTGTGATAGCTCTTGGCTGTCGTCGAGATCCGGCCGGGCGGGAACATGCAGGAACGGCGGTTCGGTGGTGACGCGTGCATGTATGTCGTGGTGGAGTGATAGCCCTGAACCCACGGAGCGCCCAACGTCACTCACACGCTGATACTGTAAGTCCCGCGCGTCAATTGACTCGCACTGCTGAAAAGCGTCATCTGCATTTGCGGGATGGGTTTTTGGCCAAAATGTGTCGGTCCGACTTGAGACCGCATTGGTGAAGTCGCCCAGCCCATGTTCGCTGAAGGCGGCGGTATGCGACGTACCGTCCATCACATCGCGAAACCTCAGACGCTTTTCCAGATAGAAAACTCCGTCCGGTTCGGGCATCCCGTAATTGACATTCGCCGGATCGGTCGGCGGCAATCCCCAAAGAATGCCGGAACCTTGATTGGTACGATACGTCGTCCCAGCCCACCCGATGCCGTTCCCCTCGTTGGGATCCGATGGACAACTGAACCCGGGAATCTTGGTCTGCGTTGCCGCAACATTATTGGGATGATTCCATGGGACCGAAGGAGTCCACGAGATCGTAAGCAGCAGCCTGCTCCAAGAAAGGAAGAATTGCGGCGTGGGCAGAGATTCCAAGGTTGGTTCGGCCTGCCGGGAACATCTTGTAGGTAGATTCATAATTGTGCAGAGCCAGTGACATCTGCTTCAAATGATTGCTGCACTGCATTCGTCGTGCTGCTTCTCGCGCGACTGGACGGAAGGAAGCAACAGGCCCACAAGGATGCCAATGATTGCGATGACAACGAGTAATTCAACCAAAGTAAAAGCGGTTCGTGTCACCGCGGGATGGTAGGAACAGCGCATGGTGAAGGATTCCTCATAAATGGACGGAAAGGAAAAATGAATCAGACAGAATGCGAATCGAGCGCGCAGCCGTGATTCGATGACGTCGCTTTCACGCGAAGTCGTCAGTCCAGAAAGATCAAATAGATGGCCGGATGTCTCCGCGCTGCCGCGCACGCGTGCGCATGCGTTGCTCTTCACAGTTGTCCGTGCCTACGCATGGCGCAGGCGAGACCAATGATCAGCGAAAGCGATTGCGACAGGGTTCGCGCAGCGAAGCAGGGACAAACAGCCGAAGCGGCCCAAGTCGCAGTCATCTCTGCATCGACTGCGGACCTGCAAACATCGACGAATGCTGCAACACGCAACGATCGAACCGGTCCTCGCTCACGAGCGATCAAACCTGTCCAGGACTGCGCAAATGATGCCTATGCTTCCAGAAGAGGACGTCTGGGCGGCGGAGTGTCGATGCCAAGATAAGGGCTAGTCAACGGAGAGCAATCGTGAGGATAGCCCCATGAAGCGCACTTCAAATCGTGACAAGCCGCCAGGAAACCGAAAAGAGGGAGCCAATCCCTTCCCCAACTAAGATGTCGTAGCGTCTCGGGCAATGGCGAGACGGGAACCGATCGACATTGGCCGTTTTCACAGCCTGAAGCAGGGGACGGATCTGGACTCGGAACCGTCAAGCGTACGTTCCGCGTGCAAAAGAGACTGACCATGCGTACCGGCCATCGCCAGATAATCACCGCAAGTCGCGTGCGCACGCGTTGCAACACTGGAAATCAACAAAAACGAAGCCACCACGGCAAATTGCTGTCTACGGAACGCTCGAACAGACAGATTCATCTGGGCAATTGGTTTTGTCGAAGTGACAAGTGCGTAGAAGCCGCGACCGAATGCGTCAATTTACCACGACTCGAAGCACTTGAATAACCATTCATCGTAGAATCCGTGTCGTGACTCGTCAATCGCGTAAATCCTCATCTTTCTGAAAGTAATTCGCTTCGACGCGATTCAAGGGCTGCGGGAGTTCGCGGGATGATCTCAAATCGCGAGTGAGGCAAGTTACCGTTTGACGTTACCTTGCCGGGCTGGCTTGAGTCGAACGACCGGGCTCATTGCGTGCTTCGCAACGACTCAAGATTCAACCACAAAAACCGCAGAATCCTCGAAGAACAATGGCGATTGGAAAGAGGTTGTTCGACCGGCCGAGTCATCCAGTCGACACACGGTCTTTGAAATGAGCGGTGGAATGAGCCGGTGAAATGAGCCGGGCATTTCAAGTAAGCGAGACATCACCCATCCCTCAACTTTTCCTTCTACAATCAATTCAATGGCCGGAATCCTGTTAGGGATCGAGATTAGCGGAGTTCGTTGACATGTTGCGTTCCATTGCCCCGATGATGCTGCGTCCTTGCGCTGGGATCCTGCTCGTCGTCGTCGTGCTGACCTTTTCAACCGCTCAGGAGTCCGCAGATCGCGATGCCTTTCGCCAACTCTACGAAGAGTTGCGGACGGTGATGGACAAGGATCTCGACGAGGCGGTCGTCTTTGTGGAATCAAAGATCAGCGAAGAACCTGATTCGATTGATCGCAACGTGCTGCGTCAAAGCCTGGCCTCGCGGATGCTGGATCAAGAGCGCTACCGTGACGCGACCGACCAGTTTCGCAAGCTCTTGGACTTTCAAATCCGCCGAATCGAGACGCCCGAAAACCAGCTCGGGGTATGGCTGACGTTGCAGAGCATGCGGGAAGCCGCCTCCAAGGAAGAGTTTGCCACGGCAGTCCAGCAGAGCTTTGACGCGTTGATTGGGGTTCGTGTCGATGACTCGATGCAAATCCTGTTTCCCTTGTCACAGCTATCCGTAATGAAGGCGCAAGTCCTTGCAGGTGATGGCAAGGACGCCGAGGCTCGGCAACTCGTGACCACCCAGGTGCAACACTTGATCGAAGTGAATCGCTCGGAACAGGCCAGCGAGGAAACCGCGCAAACGTTAATCAGTATGCTGCGGTCGTTGACCACAGAGGAACCAACCAATGACCTGTGGCGAAAGGAATGCGTCGAGTACCTCGATACTTCCACGAAGGGGGCGATCGAAAAGTACCCAGCCTCCATCGCAATCCAGAATGTTTTTGCCGAGACGCAATGGAGGATGATCACGCAGTGGCAACAGGATGACCCAGAGGCGAATAAGGAGCGGATCGAACTGGTCAGCAAGCAACTCAATCCGCTCGCCCTTCGCAATCGTTCCCTCCAGGCAATCCTCCGCCGGATCCAAGCCTATCAGCAGCGAATGGAAGCGGCCAAACCGGCCGAGTCGCTGGTCGGCAAGCCGGTTCCCAAGTGGGAAATCGATGCCTGGGTCAACACACCGGACACCAGCCAGGATGCGTTCGCAGGCAAAGTCGTCCTGATCGACTTCTGGGCAATGTGGTGCGGGCCGTGCATCGCGACGTTTCCACATCTGCGCGAGTGGCGAGAGGAATTCGGCGAGCAAGGATTCGAGATCGTCGGCGTGACGCAGTATTACAACTTTGTCTGGGATGACTTGAACCAGCGAGCCTCGCGGTCCGAAGATCCTGTCGACGCCGTGGATGAGCGCGAAACGTTGGCCAAATTTCTTGAGCATCACCAACTCTCCCACCCCGTTTTCGTCACTCCCAAAGAGAGCGAGATGGGCAGCGAGTTTGGTGTTCGCGGCATTCCCCACGTGGTCCTGGTCGATCGCGATGGCATTGTCCAGCTGATCAAAACGGGCGCCGGCGAACAGACCGCCAAGGAGATCCACGACAAGATCAAGGAACTGGTCGCCGTGCCAGGCAAGCCAAATCCGTAGCGATGTTGGCAGAATGAGGTTGGCAGAACGAATTTGTTCGAGTCTTGATGGGTCGCAAGGTTCTGACGCCCCGCTTGTCCCCGTCAACTCGCCCGTCCCATCCTGCCCAACACTATCCTGCCAAGCTGCTCAAGACGATTAGCTGACACCGGCAAAGTGGCGAAACCCCTCCAACACGCCACTGGTCGCCGGCTTGCTGGCGAGAAACAAACGATCGTGCCATCCCGCCTCTTGGTGCGCGGCGGCAACCTGATCGATCACGGTCGAGCGGGCATTGGCCACGACAATGCTGCGATACCCGGCCGACAGCGCAGCCAGATCGTTTCCGGAATCGCCCGCAAACATGATCGCATCGGCAGGCCGATCTTGCTGCTCGACCCACCATTCCAATGCGTACGCCTTGGAGACACCACGAGGCAACAGATCGATCAAGCCACCGCCGGTAAAGGGGTCGATGCTAGGGATCACGCGATAGGGCGAGTGGACCTCGCCCAGCGTCTCGATCAACCGCTCGGTCAACTCACTCAACCGCTGGACATCACAGTCATAACTGAGCTTGAATCGTCCCTGCTTCTCGGCAGGCTGTAGGACCAAACCGTCCATCTTGGCGAGCTGTCGCTGGAGTCGATCCACGCCAAGCGGCCCGACAATTTCAGCGAGATGACCCCAATAGGCTTCCTCAGCGCGAAATCGATCGCCGTCGACATGGCGATAAATCGATGTCCCCACATCGCAGATCAACCAAGCCGGCACAGGCAACTGATGCGCACGAACCGCTTCCATCGCCAATTCAAAGTGGCGGCCGGTCACATACAGCAACTCGACGCGCCGGCAATGCAGTTCCTCCGACAAGACTTGTAAGTCAGATCGATTCTCTTCATTGCCATCAAGCGGAATGAACGTGCCGTCCATGTCGGATGCCAGAACCGTCGTGAGGATCTTCATCACACGCGTCTCAACCAGGCAATTTGATAGGGTGCCAAGACGATGTCTTCACTGGTCGGATAGGTTGCCGAGGAAATCGCGTCCTCGAAGAATCGCCCCAGCCCTGCCGTGCGCAGCACATTGCCGCCGATCGCTTGCTGGTCTTCTGAAAAGTTCGCAACGACAATCAACCGGTGGCTCTCGCGATAGCGAACAAAGCCGAGGATGTGAGAATTGTTCGTGGACATCAATTCCATCTGCTGCCCGGCAAGCGCCGGCAGCGACTTGCGCACGGCGATCATCCGACGCAACGACTGAAAGACTTGCTTGCGTATCGATCCTTGCAGCGATTCACTACCACCGTCCAACTCGGTAAGAAACTCCCATCTCATCTTCGGACGGTGAACCCATCGAGTATCACCAGCCTTGGCGGGATCCTTGATAAAGTCATAGTCGTTCAACATCGCCCATTCTTCACCCAAATAGATCAGCGGTATTCCACCGATACTGAGTGTCACTCCTTGCAGCAACAACATGCGTTTGATCGCCAGCTCTTTCTCGGCTTCACAGTCCTGCTCGATCGCCTTTTCCAGACCAGCCAGGGACGCAAGGGTCCCTGCGATCCGCATGTCTCCCGTTTCGACGTTCTCTTGAAAGGGAATCCCCCTGGCGAACGATCCCTGGAACTGCCCCGTGTAGAAGCGATTCAAGAATTGACGATGGTCGTAGGCATTGATTCCCAGCGCAGCAGCGTCGGCATCGTCAAAGGTCCAGCCGATGTCGTCATGGCACCGCAAATAGTTGACCCAGGCCGTTCGCTTGGGCAAACGGTGGCGATGGCTGAGCGAGCGCACGAGCAGATCGACTCTTCGCGTTGCCAACGATTCCCAAAGCAACGCCATCAGGGTTGGGTTGTACGAGATCTGACACTCATCAGGACTGATGTACTTGACGACTTCGTCTGGATGCACAATCGCTTCCGACTTGAACACGAGGCCCGGCGTGGCGATGCGAGCTAGTCGATTGAATGCCTGGATCAACTTGTGAGCTTCCGGCAAGTTCTCGCAACTGGTCCCCATCTTCTTCCAGATGAAGGCGACGGCGTCCAGTCGAAGAATATCCACGCCCGTATCGGCAATGAAGAACATCTCCTCGAGCATCGCGCGAAACACAGCCGGATTGTTGTAATTCAGGTCCCACTGAAAGCTGTTGAAAGTGGTCCACACCCACTGCTGCATCGCGTCGTGCCAGGTAAAATTCCCACGGCGGACCGTCGGAAAAATCTCGCGCAACGTCCGCTCATATTGATCGGGCAATTCACGATCCGGAAAGATGTAATAGTACTGCTGGTACTCCAGCTCTCCGGCTTGAGCGCGCTGCGCCCACTCGTGGTCGTCGGAGGTGTGATTGAAAACAAAGTCGAGCACCAAGGAAATGCCCGATTCACGGAGCTTTTCGGCGAGATTTCGCAGATCATCGACCGTTCCCAGACGCGGGTCGACGCTCCGGTAATTACTGATCGCATAGCCGCCGTCGTTGTCGCCCGGGCGCACCGCGAACAACGGCATCAAATGGACGTAGGTCAGTCCCAACTCTTTGAAGTAGTCGATCGATTCGGTTAGACGCCCCAGATTCTCACTGAACAGATCGACATAGAGTGCGCCTCCGACCATCCGTTCGGAATTGAAACCACTCTGGCTCGTTCACTCGATGTCGATCGATTGCACGGAGCGGCTCAGGTCGATTCGCCCAGGCCTGGACCGCCGTCAGGAGGATCTGCTCCAGGTGAAAAAAGAAGTCGTAACGGGAACCGTAGAGATCGTACAGCAGTGCAAACAAGGGCTCCCAGTTTGCTTCCAGCCGAACCTGAAACTCGTGCCGGATCGGTTCGGCCACGTCGCACCGGTCCCAACACTCGTCGACTCGAGGCATCAACCGGCGCAGCGAGAGCTCGGCCTCAAACCGCAGCTCGCTCGGCATTTGAAACGAACCATTTCGATCGCTATCCATCAATCGGCCCTTCTCGCCGCCGGAATCGGAACTGCTTTGCCGCGAAGTGCCGTTATTGGTCTCTGGTCCCGGGATGTGGATTCGATCCGATCATTCGGAATCACAATGTTACCCAAGAACTGATAATACTCGATCCCTTCCAGGATCCCGCGTGCATGCGGCGACGGCGCAAAAAAGACGCGAGGCCGCCTTCGCAGCTTTTCCAACTCCGGAGAGTAGTTGCCGACGACCACACCGAGTGTACGTCCCAGCAACATTCCCGCATCGTTGCCGGAATCTCCCGCCACCAACACATTTTCCGGCGAGAACCCCCACTTCCACAGCAAATGCCGGAGCGACAGGTCGCTTCCACCACGAACTGGAATGATGTCGAGGTACATCCCTAGCGACAGAACAACTTTAGCACGCACCCCCGCCTCACGAAGCAGTTTCTTGATCGTTGCGATCGAAGGAGCAAGATCCTGATCGATTTCGTAACTGATCTTGAATTCCGACTGATGCTTCTCTTCCTGGAGAAAAACACCTGGCAACGAATCAAGTGTGGCATGCACGTCTTCGGGGGACCAGGTGTAGCCAATCTGCTTGCGCCAACTCAAATCGGGAGCTAACGAATCGCCGTAGTGCAGCTGTGTACCCGCGTCAGTATCAATCAAATCCGGCCTGGGAAGTCCGAGCTCTTCGATCAGCTCCATGGCACTATCGAGTCGACGACCGGTGGCAATTCCAAATCCGATGTTCTCGTGATCTCGAATCAACTCGTTGAATTCCGACAACGCCTCGGCATCGCCGGTCAGCGTGTTGTCCAAGTCGGTAATGATCAGCCGATCAAACTCAGGCAACCGTCGCTCACGGGGCCGCTCCGCGATGGCCGGGGCGGTGGAGTGTTCGAGAATGTCACTGAGATCCCTCAAATACCGGTCGGCGTGATTGCTCCACGCGTAGTGCCGGCGTGTTCCGTCGATTCCCGCACGAGACCACTGGTCCCAGTGATCCGGCTCGGTCAGCACCCGCAGCAGCGATTTCTCAATTGCATCGCCGTCCAGTGGATCCACCAACAAACCGTTGTTGCAGTTCGCAATGATGTCACAAGGTCCACCATCATTGGTGGCCACGATCGGCAACCCGGTCGCCCCAGCTTCGAGCAGCGTCAGACCGAACGGTTCGGTCAGGGCCGGATTGATGAACACGCCGCGACCCTTGGCCGCGAGCCGGTACAGATCAGCGATATCGGTCGACGAATGGTTTTTGGGATAGGCAACCTTCCCGTAGAGATCGTATTTATCAATCAAGTAGATCACGTTTCGGATGACCTGCTGTTGCGCCTTGGGGAGTTCGCGCAGATCGTCGCGTGTCCCCATGACCATCACCAGGTTGGCAAGTTCCTGCAACTGCTCACTCTTGCCGTACACTTCGACAAGCATTGCCAAGTTCTTGCGTTCATCCGGCCTGGCCATGGTCAAGATCATGGGCTTGGCCGGGTCTTTCAAGAAGCGGGCGATTTGGCCGGCAATGGCAGGCGTTGGCCAATCTGCTGCGGGGGGCGAGAAGGCGGTCAAGTCGACTCCTGGCGGAATCACCTCCATCCGACTTGGCACATAATGATCGTACAACTCGTATTGATCCTGGACCTCCTGGCTGGTGCTGGTCACGACCATGGCAGCCGTCTCCAAAGCGATCTCCTCCGCTTCGGTTCGTACCGTGAACCTGTATTTCCGCTCCAAGGTCTCCGGAGTCGCTTTCCCGAGTGACATCCGCTGCTTCTTGACTCGACCGAGCGAGTGGCCCGTGAAAATGAACGGCACATGAAGCAATCGGGCTAGCTGGGCTCCCGCCATGCCGGCATCGGCATAGTGACCGTGAATGATGCTGGGCAATCCGCAACGTCGAAAGTGAACCAGTGTTTGATCGATGAACATCTCGATGTATGGCCACAGTGCTTCCTTGCGCAAGTACCGTTTGGGGCCGAACGGAATCCGCACGATTCTTGCGTTCTCTGAGATCGGCTCTTCGAGTCGAGCGTAGTCATCGCTCACTTTCGGATCGATGATCTGACGCGTCAACAATTCGACCTGTCCGACATTGGGATGACGTGCCAATTCACGCGCGAGTTCGAGCACGTATTTGATCTGGCCACCGGTATCCACGTCTCGACCGAGTTCGCAGTCCTTTGCGCGAATCAATCCGTGCAGACTGATCAACGATATTTTCAATGGCGAATTCTGGTCCAACAGTTTCATTGTTTCTTGCTCGTCGAGCGTATCGGATACTTCCAGTGAACTAGCAATACGTTCATCTCCGATTTCTATCGTCATCGATAACCTCCTGATGCGATCGGCGATGGATGAAAGGGGCACCAGTGAAATGCGTCACACTCGACAGAGCATGCCGAAACAGAATCCGAAAACAACGAAGCTGTTTCCCCAGTGCATGCTGCGAATGCAGAGAATCCCCGCCGCGGCGACCAGAAAGCGGATGCATGCCAACTAGAGTGCGCCGACGGCGAGAACGCCTCTCACTGTGCGACTTTCCTGAGAGCATAGCGAACTTCGCGAGTTTTGGCTTGGGGGGGCCCGCCGACGACCCACGGAACCACACGATCAAAACGAAACTCCGCCACAGGTCCGCGTTAGCGTGTTAGCCGAGATTCTGAAGCATACCGTTGCTATCACCGAATCGATCGGCCTTGGCTCCCATCTGGTGCATCATCCAAAGATACAGGTTACACAGCGGCGTTCCATTCACATAGCGAATATGCCGCCCTGTTTTGATCCGCCCGCCGCCGCCTCCGGCCAGGATGATCGGCAAGTCATCGTGATTGTGGCGATCCCCGTCACTGATCCCACTGCCATAGACCAACATGCTGTTGTCCAACAACGTCTTGCCATTGGCTTCGCTGACTTGCTTCAGGCGTGTGAGCAGGTATCCAAACCTCTCGATGTGAAAACGATTGATTTTGGCAACGTTCTCTTGCTTGTGAGCACTCTTGCCGTGATGCGAGGATTCGTGATGTCCCTCGGTCACGCCGATTTCCGGATAACTGCGATTACTTCCTGCATTGGTGAACATGAAGGAAATGATCCGAGTGCTGTCGGTCTGCATGGCAAGGGTCACCATGTCCATCATCAACTCGGAGTGCTTTTCCAATTCCTTCGGCACACCACTGGGTCGCGGATAGTCGGGCACGCCCTCTTCGGTCATGCGCAATCGATCGACGCCACTCAAACGCTTCTCAACATCACGAACGGAATAGAGGTACTCGTCGAGCTTCCTCTGATCGACAGCCGGCAGAGCTTGATGCAATCGTTTCGCATCTTCCAACACAAAATCGAGAACGCTCTTGCGATGCTGCTCACGGACACTCTGCGCCCGTGTTGTTTCCTTGACGCTCTGGCCGGCGAAGAGGCGATCGAACACCGCCCCTGGGTCGATCTCTTTGGCAACCGGATTGGTTGGTCCTCGCCACGACATGTTGGAGGCATAAGCACAGCTGTATCCGCTGTCGCAATTACCCGCCTGGGCACTCGCCTCGAGCCCCAATTCGAGCGAGGCAAATGGGGTGGCATCCCCCACGTACTGTGCGGTGGCCTGATCGACCGAGATGCCGTTCTGGATGTCGGCACCGTTGGTCTTACGAGGATGTGCGCCGGTCAAGAATGCGGCGACACTGCGGGCATGGTCACCGCCTCCGTCACCGTGCGCACTGGCACCATCCAGCGTCAAACCGCTCAGGACATTGAACGAGTCTTGGTGCTCGGCGATCTTGGCCAAGGTTGGAGGCAAGTCAAACTTGCTGCCCTCCTTGCTGGGCGTCCAATCGGGCATGTGCATTCCGTTGGGCACGTAGAAGAACGCCATCCGCAGTGGCGCCGCATCTCGCGAGGAAGCCGCCGACAACAACCGGGTTGACGACATGACCTGCAGCAGCGGCAAAGCGATCGATGTCCCCAAGCCGCGTAGAACCGTTCGTCGTGAAAGAGTATTCGGCATCACTATTCTCGGTAACCTTGCTTCTGAAAGGGATCACTCGCGATGATGCCCGCAATCAAGTAGGCAAACTTGTAATCGTTCTGCTCAACATAGGCGACGATCTCGTCGATCGCACACTTGTCGTAGTATTCCGTGCCGCGACCGATTGCATAGATCAGCATTTTCTCTGTCAGGCAACGTGTGAACTGATCTTTGCGCTGCGTCGCCAGGAGTTCTCGCAGGTCCTCGACGCCACGGAACTCGGTCCCGTCGGGCAGTTTACCGGAAGCGTCCACTTCATCACGACCATCGCGCGAGCGCCATTGACCAACGCCATCGAAATTCTCCAACGCAAACCCCAGTGGATCCATCATGTTATGACAGGCCGCGCAGGCAGGGCTCTCACGATGTTGCTCCATTCGCTGACGCAGTGTCCCGACCAGGCGACCTTTGTCAAGTTCCGGCACATCCGGCGGGGCCGGTGGCGGAGGCGTGTTGAGAAGATTGTCGAGAATCCACTTGCCACGCTTGACCGGACTGGTCCGCGTTGGATTGCTGGTCACCGTCAAGACGCTGGCATGCGTCAGCAGTCCGCCTCGCGGCGTACCAGCCAATGAGACACGACGGAACTGATCACCCGTGACGCCCCGGATTCCGTAAAACTTGGCGAGTGATTCATTCAAGTAGGTAAAGTCGGCATCGAGTAAGGTTGTGACCGGCAAATTGGCTCGCATCACCGCCGCGAAAAAGGTCAATGTCTCGCGCCGCATCCCTTGACGGATGTCGTCATCAAACGAGCGAAAGATTCGGGTATCCGGATTGACCAGATCAAGATTCCTCAACTGCAGCCACTGGCCGGCAAAATTCTCGACAAACTGATTGGATCGCGGGTCTTGAATCATGCGACCGACCTTCTCCAAAAGCCGTTTGCGATCGCGCAGATGACCATGATGTGCCAGCAGCAACAGTTCGTCGTCCGGCATGCTGCTCCAAAGAAAGTAGGAGATCCGCGAAGCCAGCTCGTACTGATTGATCAACGCCGAGGCTCCGTCAACCTCCGCGCTTGGTTGTTCGACCTTGAACAAGAAATGGGGCGACACCAGGATCGCCTGCAACGCGACTTGAATCCCTTCCTCGTAACTTCCGCCACCTTCGCGTACCCGACTGGCAAGCCCGACCAAGCGAGCAACCTCGTCCTCCGTCGCGGGACGGCGATAGGCACGACTGGCAAGTCGCCCCAGCACCGCGGCGGAGGCCTGATCCGGCGTCACATTCTCATTCGGTGTGACGAAGACCAGCTTGCGGTGACTCAGCGGCAAATCATCCTGAACGAACAGCGTCGAACGATTCTCTTCGCCGCGGAGATTCACATGAAGGACGTGCAGGTTACGGTCTGCCTTGCCCGCTTCGTAGTAATCGTTGATGAAACTGATATCGAACTTGCGCGGACCGCGTCCCAAGCGAAACTGTGACTTGTACTCTTGGCCCTCTTCCGTCGGCACTTCGATCACGTGTCGAGTGCGTCCACACTCAACCGACATCCGCACCGGCTCGTTGCCGGCTTGATCGCCGCGTGCCGTGACCGTCAGGGTGTAGATCCCAGGAAACGGAAGTTCGGTCTGAAGCGACACCGTCCCTTGGCTGGCCAAGGTCAAAGGCGAGCCGCTTCCAAACTTATCCGCGTTGATCAGCGAGGAAGGCGCCTTGTCAATTTCGTAAATCTCTGGGGGTGGTGGCGTGTAGATTGCTTTCCCCGAGACAGCCACCGCAGCATCGAGATACTTTTCAATCAGCAGTGGTGGTAGGGAGAGGACGTCACCGATGTTGTCGAAGCCATAACCAACATCGTCGCCGGGAAATCCGTCGGCTGGCGTGTAATCGACGCCCGTCAGGTCGCGAACCGTATTGCGATACTCGGCTCGATTGAGGCGGCGGAGGGCGACTTTGCCTGCGTTGGGATCACGCACGCAGTCGACCGAGTTGGCCAATTGGTCCATCAGGTCAACCAACTGCTTCCGTGTTGTCTGGTCCAGTACCTCGCCATCCGCGGGAGGCATCGTTCCATTTTGAACCTGAGCCAAAGCACGAATCCAAACCTTCCGGTTCTTTCTCAACTCGAATGCGGATTGGTCAGCCTTCAGTGAGACTTCGTCCTGATCGCCATGGCAATCGAAGCAGTAAGCACGAAGCAGTGGCTGCAAACGTTCTCGAAACGCCCCCTCCAATGCCGCTTCATCGGCGCAGGCTGAGCGGCCAACCGCAACGACGAGCAACGCCAAGCAGACAGCCGTGAGGAAACATTGTGCCCGAGAAGAGATCATGCGCAGTGCGAAACGAGAAAGGGAGGATCGTCCGGCACCTTCATTCTAGTCCGCAATCGTGTTGGGGCGTGTGATCGAAAACTCAGAGGGCTGGCAGACCCGTTGCCCGGGGGTGAAGCCCTTAGGTCTACCCACATTTGAATCGCATCATCGATTGAAACCCGTAAATTGACCGCGCAGCGGTCGCAGAGGGTAGCCGTAGGTCGCGAGAGCCGCTCAGCTCAAACCGCTAGGCGATGTGCGCGCCGGTGGTTTCCACATAAACGGCATAAAGCGAGGTGCTGCCTGTCATGAACAGGCGATTTCGCTTGCTCCCGCCAAAGCAGACGTTGCTGCAGATTTCCGGCAACAAGATCTGGCCGATTCGAACGCCATCGGGTGCGAAGACATGAACACCATCGTAGCCATCGCCAACCCACCCGGCGCTGGACCAGACATTGCCATCGGCGTCAGCACGAATTCCGTCGGCCAAACCAGCCTTGATCTCGCCGTCGACTGTCAATTCCATCGAGGCAAAATCACGACCGCCCGCCAAGCTCTTCTCTCCGACCACATCCCAAACTTTGATCACCTTCGCCGCTTCGGGATAATGCGACGAGCCCGTGTCGGCGACGTACAGCTTGGTGTAGTCAGGTGAGAAACAAAGTCCGTTCGGTTTGTAAATCTCGTCGGCAACCTTCGTGAGCTTTCCGCTCTTGGCGTCGATGCGATAGATCGCCTCTTTCTGGTAGGGCTGGACCGAACCGGTGTCGGCTCGCTTTCCTTCATAGTTCATCAAGCCGCCGTAACCGGGATCGGTGAACCAGATATCTCCATTCGGATGCACGACGGCATCGTTGGGCGCGTTGAGCGACTTGCCGCCGTACGACTCGGCCAACACGCTGATCTCACCGTTGTACTCGTAACGGACGACACGACGCGGGCCATGCTGACACGAGATCTGGCGTCCCTGATAGTCGAACGTGTTTCCGTTGCTGTTGCCCGCGGGATTCCGAAACACGCTGACGTGTCCATCCTCTTCCAACCAGCGAAGCTGAATGTTGTTGGGGATGTCGCTCCAAACGAGATAGCGTCCTACGCCGTTCCAGGCCGGCCCCTCGGCCCACAACATGTCTCTGCTGTGATACAAGCGTTGAATCGGTGCTGTTGCCTATCTTGTATTTGTTGAAGCGATCATCCAGTACCACCACATCAGGCTCGGGGTAACGAACCGGCGGGGCATCGGGACCATAGTCGCGGCCCAGCGCCGCTAACGCAGTCGCCGCCGAAGCAGTCGCCGCCATGGTCGCCGCCAGGAACGAGCGACGCCCACTCCGCGTCAGCTGGCTTCGTTCGCCACATTCGCTCTCCACGATCGGTGTTCAAAGGCTGGTTCATCATGGCTCCCAGGAGTCGAGGCTGACAACGAAGCATCGGTGGATGAGATACGTTCGGGCTACTTGGCCGAGAACTTGAAGACCGTCGTGGTCTGGTATTCTTCTCCCGGCTTGAGAATGGTGGAGGGGAAATCCGGCTGATTCGGGCTGTCGGGATAAGTGTTGCGTCTCGAGACAGAAGCCGCCGCGATGCACGTAGGGCTTGCCCGACTTTCCCTTGAGCCGCCCATCGAGGAAGTTGCCGCAGTAGAACTGGATCCCCGGCTCGGTCGTCCGAATCTCCAACACGCGGCCGGTCGTCGGCTCGTAGACGCGCGCCGCGAGCGACATTTCGCCTTCGGCTTTGTCGAGCACGAAGTTGTGATCGTAGCCAAGTCCGTAAGTTAGCTGCTGATCGTCTTGGCCGATGTCACGACCGATCGCCTTAGCCGAAGTAAAGTCAAACGGCGTTCCCGCCACCGCCAGCAACTCTCCCGGTAGGGATCAGCCCCTTGTCGACCGGTGTGTACTTCTTGGCATTGAGCATCAATTCATGATCGAGAATCGTCCCCTCGCCTTCGCCCTTGAGGTTGAAATAGCTGTGTTGAGTCAAGTTGACAGGGGTGGCCTTGTCGGTGGTCGCGAGATAGTCCACACGAAGTTCATTGTCGTCGGTCAACTTGTAGGTGACCGTCACGCTCAGGTTGCCCGGATACCCCTCTTCCTTGTCTTTGGCCAAGTAGCTCAACTCGAGGCCCTGCCAGCCGGCGCCTCGCGTCAGCTTCGCGTCCCAGACCACCTTGTCGAAGCCGATGATGCCACCGTGCAAATGATTGGGCGGATTGTTAATCGCCAGCGTGTAGGTTTCACCATCCAGGGTGAACGACCCTTCGGCGATCCGGTTGCCATAGCGACCGACCACGGCCCCGAAGTATGGCTTGTCGACCGCATTGATGTAGTCTTCGACCCGGTTGTAACCAAGCGCCACATCCGCAAGCTTGCCATTTCGATCGGGCACCATGATCGAAGTGATGATCGCACCGTAATTGGTGATCTTGACCTGCATCCCCTTGCTGTTGGTCAGCGTGTAGAGCTGGATACTATCGAAGTCCGCCACCTGTTGTGCCGCCACGTGACCGGCCAAGAACGGGGAACAGAGCAGGGAACAAAGCAGTGCGGCAATCGGGTACTTCATGTCAGTCTCGGGCAGTGGGGCGAAGAGGGCGGTGGGGGAGAAGGGCAGTGAGGCAGTGGGGCAGTAGGGCAGTGGGCAGTGGGTGAAATCTGGAAGTGGGTTAATAGGTTAGTGGGGCGGCGTGTCGGAAGAAAGTGTAGTGGGCCAACAGACGGACAACGGAACCAGGGCCACGCCGCACCCGCTGCGGCAGAGTGGCGAGGAGCGAGTGAGCGAGGAGCGAGTGGCGAGGAGCGAGTGGCGAGCGGCGAGGAGCGATTGGTGGACGCAGGAAGCTTGAAGTTCGTAGTTCGACACTCCTTTTTCGACATTCGATATTCTCCGCCCCCCACCGCTTACTGCCCAACTGCCCAACTGCCCAACTGCCCAACTGCCCAACTGCCCAACTGCCCAACTGCCCAACTGCCCAACTGCCCAACTGCCCAACTGCCCACTCACTGCCCTCTTCGTCCCACTCACGCATTGGGCACTGCGGCGATGACGACGGGGTCGGGCAAGCCGGCCAACCAGTCGCTCAGCCGCGATTGAAACTGACAGGCTGGTTCTCCTTCGACCTGCCAGGAACTGGAATCGTTCGCCGCTCGAATCTGGCTCAGCCAAGATCGCAGCGATTCCAGCAGTGCCGCCTCGGTCCCCGAATCAATCGGCCGCGACACAAATCCAATCTTGCCGCCACGAGAGTCGCGTGACATCGCGATCAATCGCCCGTTCTCGGCCCGAAAACGGGTGGCCTGAAAGAAGACGCGACGTAACTCATGCTGCCGATTGAATTGAAAGACTGGATCGGAACCACAGAACAAACTGGCCTGGCCTTGATCGCGAAATCCGACCACGACTTGAACACCGTCGATGGTGCATTGGCCGCGCCACGGCATGTTGCGGCCTTCGCCAAGCAAATCTTCGCGGTCGTGTTCTCGGATTGCCATCTTGACCCGAACCAAGTCATGCAGTGATAAGCGAGTGTGTCGGGTGGGTGCAAAGGACACACTCGCTGGCGCGTCGTGCTTGTATTTGTTATCCGAAGGGAGTTTGACGCTGAATCAACTTCGAATCTTCCAATTCGGATGGGGCGTATGGGCTTCGTCCATCATCGCAGCCGCTTTCTTGACCAGATCCGGATGCTCGGCTGCCACATCATTTGTCTCAGCCAAGTCCGTGTTCAAGTTGAACAGCTGAATCTCGCCGGTAAACAGCGGCTGACGAATCGCTTTCCAATCACCAAAGCGAACGGCCTGGCGACTCCCCTGCTCGTAAAACTCCCAATACAAGTATTCATGTTGCTGTTGCTGATCTGGCATGCCCTTGAGGGTCGGAGCAAAACTGATGCTGTCGGTGTGATCGGGCATGGATGCGCCGGCCAAGTCGGCGGCGGTGGCCATCCAGTCTCCGAAGTAACCGATGTAATCGCTGGTGCTGCCGGCTGGCACCGTGCCGGGCCACCAGGCAATGGTTGGAACTCGAATGCCACCTTCGTACAGAGCGCGTTTCGTTCCGCGTAGCGGGCCCGAGGGATGGAAACGATCTAAATTGTGTCCCGCTTCGTTGTGAGGCCCGTTGTCACTGCTGAAAAAGACCAACGTGTTGCGATCGATCCCAAGCTCCGTGAGCAGATCGAGCAGACGTCCGACATCGCCATCCATCCGAGTGATCATGGCCGCTTGTCCTTTGTCTTGACTGGGCCAATCGCGATCCGCGTAGATCCCATAGTCGGGAACCTCCGCGCCATCGCCCGTCATTCTTGTCCCTTCGTTGTTGGCGTGAGGGATGGTGAGCGACAGATAAAGATAGAAGGGACCTTCCTTGTGTCCCTTGATGAAGCTCATCGCCTCTTCGACGAACAGGTCGTGAGAGTAATCGATTCGTTTGGTTGCCGACCCGCCGATGAAACCTCCGTAACCGCGATCATTTGGCTTGACCACATTTCGAAGCGGCATCTTGACGCCATCGTTCCAGAGGAATTCCGGATAGTAATTGTGAGCGTGAACCTGGTTGAGGTATCCGAAGAACCGGTCAAAGCCCTGCCGCAGCGGATCCCCGGGCTGGTCCACTTCTCCCAAGCCCCATTTGCCGATCAACGCATTGGTGTAGCCGGCCGACTTCAGCACCTCTGCGACGGTGACATCCTCGTCGCGCAGAGACTGCACCATCATGTCATTGCCACCCGCATTGCCGCGAACGTGGGTGTGCCCCATATGCTGGCCGGTCATCAACACGCTACGACTCGGTGCGCAGACGGTGTTGCCGGCATAGAACTGAGTGAAACGCATGCCCTCCTTTGCCATTTGATCAAGTCGTGGCGTCTGGATCACGCTTTGCCCAAAGCATCCCACGTCGCCGTAACCTAAGTCGTCGGCGAGGATGAAGATCATGTTGGGTTGGTCCCCCGAGGCGCCGTGCACCGGGGCCATCCAAGACGTCGGTGCCGCGGTCAGCATGATCGTGGTGATGACCACCGCGAAGACGGCGCGGACCAGTCCACTGCAATGGGAAACGGCGATTGGTGAGGCAAGACACTGTGCGCGCTGCATCGTCTGGCTGCACTGTGATATTTCGACGTCGGGGGCAGGCTGCTGATTCATGGCGGAACCTTCAATGGTGGGAGGACCCAGGGCGTCTCGTTCGCTTCCTCTGCAACGGCCTGCCCAAACCGCCCAGACTTCGCAATCACAGAGACAACTGGCAGCGGTCCGGCCTGGGTCACGGTCGGCCGGCGGCGAGAAAGTCGACTCGATGGGGCCGCATTGTCGTTTCTTGCGCGGCGACCGTCAAATCGCGAGCAACGACCATCTCAGGAGTGGGATCCCGCCGGCGCCTTCCTGAACCTCAGGCGCTAGCCGTGGGCCTTCGCCCTGTGACGCTTGCCCAATGGCACTCACGTTAACCTCAGGCTGCTCGGCGCTAGCCGTGGGCCTTCGGGTGGATCGCACGGGCATTTTCTGGAGCCCACGGCTAGCGCCTGAGGTTCACCAACACAGCCCAAGTAACGGTCCTCGATGACCCCAAAACATGCCTGAACATCCAAATCGCTACCCCAAACGACCAGATGGTTGGGTTAGAATTGTGCGATCCGGACCGACGAGCGGGAGCCTCGCGGTCACCTTTTGCATCCGTTATCTGAGGTACTTATATGAGACTGCCGTCAAGGAAACGTTCTGCGTTCACTTTGGTGGAACTGCTCGTCGTGATTGCCATCATTGGCGTCCTGGTGGGACTGCTGCTGCCGGCCGTTCAAGCGGCCAGAGAGGCAGCTCGCCGAATGAGCTGCAGCAACAATTTCAAGCAGATCGGGCTGGCGATCCACAACTATCACAGCACCTACAAGCGTCTGCCGCTGCACGGTGTTGGAACGGAAAGTCCCGGCACGAATCAGGCGCCGCCCTACGGCAACGCTGGTGCGAGCGACAATTGGTGGACCACGTACTCACACTCCAACTCCTGGCGTCTGAGCATGTTGGTCGGCATCACGCCGTTTGTAGAACAACAGGCGATCTGGGAACAGATTTCGAATCCCAATCCGCAGGACGCGCTGGATCCGACTCAGGTTTACAGCCCACCGTGGCCACCGATGGGCCCGGTTCCCGAGTCAGGCTCGTTACAAGCCATGGTCCACGGAGATTCCCACTTTCCGTTGCCCAAGCGACCCGGGAGTTGGATTGCCCTCACTTGGAAGAACCAATTACGCGGCATGCCTTGGCGACTCGTACTTCTATTCGATCCAGGGACCACGACAGTTTCGCAACGCCAATCTTCCTTGGAAGCGTGCGACACAGCAAAGCGGATCGGGTTGGGCTCGACACACGCGAGCAGCCAACCGCGGTGTGTTCGGCGTGCATGAAGACATGAAGTTTCGTGACATCCTCGATGGTCTTTCCAACACGATCGCGATGGGTGAGATCGCCACCGATTTGGGTGACAGTGACATTCGGACGATTGCGGACCACGAGCCGACTCAGGCCATCAACATGATCCGTGACAATCCAAAGTGGTGCGAAGACCAGGGCTACATCAATCCCGAGCGTCCCAACTTTTGGCTTGCGTCGATTCCCAAGTGGTCGGTCGTCAATGGCCGCGGCTATCGCTGGGCCAGTCACCGCATGGAGATGTCGGGAATGCACACCATTCTGCCACCAAACTCGGAACTTTGTGCTCAGCGCAATCCGGGCGGCCGAACCATCTGTCCCCCCTCCAGTCGCCACCAGGGCGGATGCCACATCCTGATGGCCGACGGCGCGGTGATCTTCATGACGGACTCGGTCGAAGCGGGAAACAGTCGCAACCCCATGGTCTGGCTTAACGGCGCGAACATTGGCCCTTCACCTCCGTCGAACGTTCCCGGTTCGCCCAGCCCCTATGGATTGTGGGGTGCCCTTGGCAGTCGAGCGAACCGCGAGACGATCGAAGAGCAGCTCAACCAATAGCAGGCACGATCGATCTGGATCTCGATGCCTCGGTGTTCCCCAGTGGAACACCGAGGTATCTCGTTATCTATCCTAGTTTTCCGAGTCTCGGAGAGACTCGGCTACTGTAGGCCAGCCACCCCGGGGACTGAGCTACAGGACGTTACCTATCGAGAAAGAAAGACGAAGCATGAAACGAACGCTAGCGACTTGCTTGTTCATGGGCCTGGTTTCCGTCGGGCTCTTTGGATGCGATTCGGGTGAACCCACGAACGTGATGGAAAACGCGGACCTCTCGGCGCTCGAGGAATACGAACGTTTGATCGAAGCCGATAATGCCGCGATGTCGAACTCGGATGATTCGAAGTCCGAGTAGTCGTCGTCGTTTGTTTTCGACACGTTCCCACCTTTTCGCCGATCGACGTCACCCCCATTCTTAGATTTGACGATGCCTAGCGCCTGAGGTTCACAGTGAACCTCAGGCGCTGCCGTGGGCCGCTTTGCTTGTCGGTGTGATTCGAAGAATTCGCAAGCGGGAGGGTGATGATGGCGCAACATCAGAATTCCCGCCCCCACCCCGAGTTGGAGTGTAGGTGTCAGCCCTGCTCATGCTCGAATGGGGGCGGAGGATCATGCTGCGATCGATGACGAGCGTGCACCACTTCGTCGGCGTGCAACGCCGATCGACGCCCACCAAGTCATGCCCGGCCCCGCCTAGGACGATTCGACAAGCAACTTGGACGACCGCGTCAGCATGTTCAATAGAATCATGCGTTTCTGGTTCAATTCAGCAAGAAACTCTTGTTGATCGCGGCGAGTTTCATTGAGTTAATCTCGAGAGTCTCTTCCTGAAGTTCGTCTTGGTTCCGTTTGATCAACTCCCCTCGATCATTCCACTTTCTATTTTTTAGTCTTCACATCAGCAGCGTTCAGCAATGGACGCATGCAGCGAGCATCGCGTGATTCCGGACTTCGGAATCAACCATGCACGTCGGGGTGGTTCTATCTGCGAATCCTTGGCGAGCTCTAGCGCGACAACTCTGAGATGTCGGCTGGCGAGCACTTAGCTCGTGCACCGCGTCATCAAATTCATTGAGGTACTTGTTCATGAGACCGCTGTTACGACAACGCTCCGCTTTCACCTTGGTTGAGCTGCTGGTGGTGATCGCCATCATCGGCGTCTTGGTGGGACTCCTCTTGCCGGCCGTGCAGGCTGCTCGCGAGGCGGCTCGCCGCATGAGCTGCAGCAACAATTTCAAGCAGATCGGCTTGGCGATCCACAACTATCACAGCGCGTACAAGCAATTGCCGCTCCATGGTGCGGGAACGGACAGTCCTGGAACGTCACAGGCGCCCCCCTTCGGAAACGCCGGTGCGCAGCGCCAACTGGTGGACCACCTATTCGCATTCCAACTCATGGCGATTGAGCATGCTGGTTGGGATCACACCCGTTTATTGAACAGCAGAACCTTTGGGAGCAGATTTCGGCTCCGAATCAAAAGGACTCGACGGACGACACGGTCATCTACAACCCACCGTGGCCAGTGATGGGCCCCACTCCAGACCAGGCCCGATACACGCCTTGGGTCACCGAGACGCCAACGTTCCGCTGCCCCAGCGACCCAGGGGTTGGGCTTCCAGCCTTGGGCAGAACGAATTACGCCGCCTGCCTTGGTGACTCGTACTACTATCACATCCAAGGCCCCCGACAGTTCGGCAATGCGAATCGACCTTGGCGGCGTGCCGATCAGCAGAGCGGAACCGGTTGGGCCCAAAATACGCGGGCTTCCAATCGCGGTATGTTTGGCGTTCATCAGGACATGAAGTTCCGCGACATCCTTGACGGCTTGTCCAACACGATCGCGATGGGCGAGATCGCGACCGACTTGGGCGACAACGACATTCGGACGATCGGAGAACACGAGCCGACTCAAGCGCTCGATTTGATCCGTGACAATCCAAAGTGGTGTGCCGACCAAGGATACATCGATCCAGCGCGACCTCGAAACTGGCTCGCCTCGATTCCGAAGTGGCCGGTGGTCAATGGTCGCGGTTATCGATGGGCGGATCATCGTGGCGAGATGTCAGGGATGCACACGATCCTTCCTCCCAACGCCGAAATCTGCGCTCAGCGGAACCCTGGTGGTCGATCCATCTGTCCGCCATCGAGTCGTCACCAAGGTGGTTGTCATATCCTGATGGCCGACGGCGCCGTGATCTTCATGACCGAGTCGGTCGAGGCAGGCGATAGCCGCTCGCCACAGGTCTGGCTCAATGGTGCCAACGTGGGACCACCTTCGAACGTTGTCGGTGCGCCGAGTCCCTACGGCCTGTGGGGTGCACTTGGCACCCGAGGCAACAAGGAAACGATCCAAGAGCAGCTGAACCAGTAAGGCTGGCAGCTGACAAATGTGACGCCAGCCGCGGGCCTCCTCGCGGCTGGTTTTCCAGGTCGGGAAAAAGGGGTCAGACACCAAAAGCCGGAACGGCCCTTCGGGTGCTTCGCACTTTTGGTGTCTGACCCCTTTTTCCCGACCGGCGAGCCCCTAGACTCGCTCCGTCACCCCAGATTCCGTCGGCCGTCACTTGGCTGGTTGATCCCAGAGGCGATAGGGATCGTCCAGACGGCGCTGCTCGTCCAGCAGCAGTCGCTCCAATTCCTTCCTCTTCGCTGCGTACTTGGGGTCGTCGGCGAGATTGACTTGATGCGCTTCGGGCCGAACGCCGGTGAGCTTCATCACGTCGTCGGCATGATGTTCTTTCAGGAACTCATGCGGGTTCTCGGCGAGATTGAACAATTGGGTCTCCTGGACCTCGCCGTCGAGCACATCGTACTTGATGAGCTTCCAGTCCCCTTGCTTGACACAACGCATGCCTGGCGTCGTCCCGCCACAATAAACGCCGTAAAGCACATCACGAACCGATTCACTCTTCCCTTCCAGGACAGGACGAAAACTGATCCCTTCGTTGGTGGCCGGTGCTTCGATTCCTGCTAGATCGCAGATCGTCGCCAGCACATCAAGCAGGTAGACATTGCCGGTCGCTCGTGAGCCCGGCTTGATTCCCGGGCCCTTGACGATCATCGGAACACGCCAGGTGTGCTGGTACAGATTCTGCTTTCCCTGCAGCCCGTGTCGACCGATCGCGATTCCATGATCCGAGGTATAGAAGATGTAGGTGTTGTCCAGTTCACCCATCGCGTCAAGCTTTTCCAACACCCGTCCAATTTGAATGTCGATGTTCTCGCTGCAGGCCATTTCTCGCCCCTGCTCGTTCCGAATCGTTCGCTCATCACGCTTGTCCCAAACGCCGCTGACGGCTACCTCATCACGTAAGCCCGGATGTCCATGAGGGAACGGATGAGCGGGCAGGTAGTTGGCCGGAAGCGCAGGCTGCTTGGGATCGGCCGGAGGCAATGACTGACGATCGGTGTGATTGACCGCGCCATATTTGGCCAGCAGTTCCGGCTTGCCGTCGCGGGTATCGTGGGGATGCGAAAAACCAAAGTAGATCAAGAACGGATCTTGATCGCTGACACGTTCTCTTTCGTTCAAGTAGTCGAGTACTTGCTCGGCATGCCACGCGCTGCCGGTCTCATCGGTACCTCCTCGCTTGGATGCGGTGCGACTGACCGTGAACAGTGCGTTGGCAGCGTCGTAGCTATTGCCGTTCTTGCACGTCCGCATCGTGTCGTAGCCGGCGCGATTGAAGACTGCCGGGATCGTTTGGTTTGCCAGGTCTGGCGGAACCAATTTGGGATTGCCTTGATTAGGATTCTTCTTTGATCGTCCTCGATCGGGAATGTGCCAAACCGTTCGTCCCGACATGATCATGTGCCGCGAGGGAGTGCAGACAGCGCCGACCCACGCTCCCATGTGATAGGCACCGTCAATCACCATCCCGTCGGCGGCAAGCCGATCAAGCACCGGCGAATCGAGCGGGGAATTGGGATCGTAACTCTTGAGGTCAAACGGGGACTGGTCGTCGACCAGAATGAACAGGATGTTGGGCCGACTGGCATCCGCGGCATTGGCCAATCCGCAGGACAAACCAGTGGCTACCAGCATCAGCAGCGTCGCCAGGACACCGTGCAACCGCAGGCGAAAAAGAGTGGAGTATCGAACCATGGAATCTCCCCGGGTGGAATCGTTGTGCAATCCGTACTTTACTCCATTCGTTGTCGAGACTGGCGCTGACTGGCGACGCAAACCAAACGAGCGAAAAGGGGTCAGACACCAAACATGCGAAGCACCCTCCGGGCCGTTCCGGTTTTTGGTGTCTGAGCCCCTTTTCGCCGATCCCAGATCGAGGAGGACCATCCGGCAGTGGCCTGTTGTCTGCGGGCTCGATCTGGCGAGAATACTGCCTTGGAGATTTCGGATCGAGTTTCGAATCTCTGTCACCCATCCCAATTGCTTGCTAGGAGTCGGAATCGCATGCAACGTCCACTGAATGCTTCAATGCTCAGCCTTTCATTGGCCAGCCTGTTCGTGCTCGCGACCGGTGCCGCCGCCCAGGACGCCCTGCCGGAAGTCGAACTGGAAACGAGCGAGGGGACGATCGTGATCGAACTGGACGCCGAGAAAGCCCCCAAAACGGTCGCGAACTTTCTTGAATATGTGAAGAGCGGGCACTACGAAGGGACGGTTTTTCACCGGGTGATCAAGGATTTCATGATCCAAGGTGGAGGCATGGACAAGGACTTGGCGGAAAAGGAGACCCGTCCGCCGGTGGTCAACGAAGGGGGAAACGGGCTGAGCAACAAGGAGTACACCGTTGCGATGGCGCGGACGCCGGACCCGAACAGCGCGACCAGCCAGTTCTTTATCAACACCAGCGACAACCTGTTCCTCGACCGCAAGAACTCCCAAGATGGTTTCGGGTACACCGTCTTTGGCCGTGTGGTGAAGGGAATTGACGTCGTCGACCGGATCGAAGCGGTCGAAACCGCGCCCAAACCAGATCCTCGCGGCGCCCTGATGCGAGATGTTCCGACCGAGCCTGTGATCATCAAGAAGGCGACGGTACGAGCCAAGGAGTAATCGCTGCACCCCCCAGGTCCTGTTTCACCACGCCGGCAGAACCCCCTCCACAAGGTCGGGACCGAAAGAAAGATTTTCAGCTCGGTGACGGGGAAATCGAGCTTCCGAAACGTGCGCCTCTTGACGGTATTTGCCAATTCAGCGTATTTTCTCGTGAACTTTCGCGTTATTGGCACGGCTGTGTGGGAGGGCCAGATCGTTCATTTGATTCTTGCCCAAGTGGTTGCGGCGCCGAGTTCGCGGCCGAAATTCAGACGCCAGCGTAGCTTCAATTGGCAGAGCATCGCATTCGTAATGCGAGGGTTGTGGGTTCAAATCCCACCGCTGGCTCTTGCGTACCGACGTTATCAGATTTGTTCCGTTGGGTTCGGGGTAACGTGATCGCAATTCCTGCATTCTCTCCAGCTTTTTTACCCACTCTTAACAGCCCTGATGGGCGGGAGATTGGTCTCGATGAGTGAAGTCGATCTCGACGTGCTCGACTTGAAGGAAATGGTCCTTTCCAACAATTCGTTTGGTCCCTCCGATGTGGCCGCGATTCGAAGTGCCATTTCTGAAAACTACGGGCACTTCGGCGAACTGCGTGACGCGGTTGGCGAGATGGAGGCAGACGACGCGTTAAGCCCTGCCGTCAAAACCAAGATGGGTGTCTGCCAATTCTTGCTGGGCAAGTTTTCGCAGGCGCTCGAAACGCTGCGCAGCGCCGATGGCAGTGCCATGGCGTTGTTTTATCAAGCCCGCTGCCTGTTTGAGCTCGGTCGTTACAACGAGGCGATCGCAGCCTACGAGCAGGCGCAGAAGTCGGGTTACAACGAAGACAAGTGCAAGATCGGCATCGCCGAAGCTCACCGCTACGGCGGTCGTGTGGAAGATGCGTTGGCCCTCCTGGACAACATCTTCGGACCTTCCGAGCAGACAGCCGACTACATGTACCAGCGGGCGGCGACGGTGGCTGCCGTCGGTGGACGAATGGATGAAGCGTTGGCCCTGTACCAGCGCGCGGTCAACACCGACGAACATCATGCCGGTGCGTTGTTCGGATTGGCCCTCGAGAATGATCGTCTGGGTAACGACGAGGAAAGCCTGGCACTCTACGAACGTGCCGCCAAAGCTTTCCCGACTGGCATTGGCGTGCTGATCAACCTGGGGCTGCTCTACGAAGACAACAACCAGTTCGACAAGGCCCAGATGTGCTACAAGCGGATTCTGGATTGCTATCCCGATCATCCGCGTACGCGTTTGTACATGAAAGATGCTGCCGCGACCGGCAACATGCTGTACGACGAAGAGGCTCAGCGGCGCAACGATCGTCTGGCGCAGACACTGAACATGCCGGTCACGAATTTCGAACTGAGCGTTCGCAGCCGGAACTGTTTGCAGAAAATGGGCATCGAGACGATCGGTGACCTGACACGCACGACCGAAGCGGAACTGCTCAGCAGCAAGAACTTCGGTGAGACGAGTCTGTACGAGATTCGCGAGATGCTGACCAGCAAGGGCCTCTCGCTTGGTCAGTTCGCTCATGAGAAGAAGAGCACCGATCCTCCGATCGATACCAGCCACATGTCGCCCGACGAGCAGGCCTTGCTCGATCGACCCATTTCGGACCTGAACCTGTCGGTGCGTGCTCGAAAGTGCATGGCACGTCTGCAGCTCAACACGATCGGCGAACTGATCCGCAAGACGGGTGATGACATGCTGGAGTGCAAGAACTTCGGCGTCACCAGTCTGAACGAGGTCCGCGAGAAGCTGGCCGACCTCGGCCTGAAAATGCGAGGGGACTGACCCGAGAAGCGTCCGGATGTCGTCGACCAGGCGTCCAAAGCACCCACTTGCGGGCCTGTCGGCTGCATGAGCCAGTTTGAATTCCAACTTATTCACCGCGACGCGACGACCTCGGCGCGTCGCGGTGTTTTTTTGACGCCGCACGGACCGGTTCAGACTCCTGGCTTCATGCCAGTGGGAACTCAAGGGACGGTCAAAGGTGTGACCATTGACCAGGTCGCGGCCACCGGCGCCGAGATGATCCTTGGCAACACCTATCACCTCGCCCTGCGACCCGGGCACGAAACGGTGCGACGACTCGGCGGCCTGCACGCGATGAGTGGATGGCAAGGTCCGATCCTGACCGACAGCGGCGGCTTTCAGATCTTCAGCCTCAAGTCGATCAATGAGGTCAGCGAACAGGAGGCGACGTTTCGCAGTCACATCGACGGCGCCATCGTGCGTCTGACCCCCGAGCATTCCATTGAGATCCAGGAAGCTCTCGGCAGCGACGTCGCCATGGTGCTCGATCACGTCGTTGCCCTGCCGGCCAGTCCCGGGCAAGTCGAAGACGCCATGGCAAGGTCAATCCGTTGGGCGCGGCGGTGCTTGGAAGCGGCCAGCCGTGACGACCAGGCTCGCTTCGCCATCGTACAGGGCGGACTCGACACGGAGCTGCGTGTGCAATGCGCCAGCGAACTGGCATCGATGAACTTTGAAGGCTTCGCTGTGGGCGGACTAAGCGTGGGAGAAGCACCGTCGGAAATGTATCGGATCACCGCGGCGACCTGTCCCGCGCTGCCCGAAGACAAGCCTCGCTATCTGATGGGCGTCGGCAGACCAATCGATTTGCTGGAAAGCGTGGCTCGCGGCATCGACCTGTTTGATTGCGTGATGCCGACCCGTAATGGGCGCAATGCGCTCGCCTTTACCGATTCGGGCCAACTGAAACTACGCAATGCGATTCATCGCGAGGACACGCGACCGCTAGACCCATCCTGCCCCTGCATCGCCTGCCGCCACAGCCGTGGATACCTTCGCCACCTGTTCAACGCCGGTGAGATGCTCGGACCGATTCTGCTATCGATCCACAACCTGACCTACTATCAACGAGTGATGCGTGAAGCACGCCAGGCGATTGAAGAAGATTGCTTCCCTGAATACATGGCGGAGAAAAAAGTGGGCTGGGGAGAAACTGCTTCCCACCAAGGTACCGCCTCGTAGCTGCACAGCGCCACTTTGCGGCCAAACGTAACCCGTAAGCGAGGAAATGAGTTACACAACGAGCCTCGCTCACGCTTCCCGTTACGATCGAAATCTCCACATCCTGTGTCAGCGACACGACTTAATCCTCTTCTAAATTGCTGTTCCGTTCAGGAAGCAAGGCACTCCGAACACTTTTCTCGTCGCGTCCGTGTTGTCGGCAGAATGTCGCCTGGATCAGAACAGCTGACCCGTGAGCACGACGTCGACGGCAGCCACGCGATCTTGGTTGTCGTCATCGTCCGCAAGCAGATCCAGTGCGTCGTTGGAGTCTTGTCCGCCCGAATGGGCCTTCAAGAAATTGATGATCATCAGGGCATCCACCGCCGAGGTACGACCATCTCCATTGACGTCGGTGGTCGAACGGGAAGCACTTCCCCACCTGTTCACCTTCGGCGTCATTGCGAGCCATCGCATTGATCACGCGTAATGCGTCCAACGCGCTGATCAATCCGTCGCCGGAAACGTCCATGCGGATATCGGGATCGGCGGACTGAAACGCGAAGTCCACTTGCGTTGCCATCCCACCGATGATCACCGGAACCTCGGCGACATCCAATCTCAGAATCGTCGTCGCGCTCGGCAGGAAGAAGCCGGGAGGTCCAGGTTGTCCAATCCGCGAATCCTGATAGAAGTTGGTGACGGCGAGATCATCGTTCTGTGAATCGTTATCCAAATCGCCGATAACCAGATCAGAGGGAGCCGAGACGTTGTCAAGCGTGAGGATCGGCACAAACCTGCCGGCCCCATCACCGACGAACAACTCGATCAACTGTTTGCCCTGGTTGGAAATCGCCACATCGGTGAGTCCGTCGCGATTGAAGTCGCCCACGTCAAACGAGTTCGATCCCGGCGAAACCATCAAAACCTCGGTTTCAATCAACTCGTCGCCATCAAGCTCAAACACCTTGAACTGCCCCGCCGCCGAGAGGGCAAAGACGCGTGTGTCATCCGAATTGGTGCTGTCGTCGGTCAGATCAGCAACCTTTGTCGCGACCAACTTCTGAGAGATCGTGGCGGCAATCGGTTCGCCAAACGCCCCCATCCCGTCGCCCAACAGGACGAGCAATTCGGAATCGGGATCGCCGTCGTACCCGTAACCACCGACGATGATGTCCGGCAGACCGTCGTTGTTGACGTCACCGGACGCAACGCTGCGTGCCAACCGTGTCACAGCGATGGACTTTGGTTCATCGGCACCATTGAGGTACAACTGCGCGTCGGAGGTCCGCAGCGTCCCGACCAGAATGTCCGGCTGGCCGTTGAGGTCAAAGTCGTCGATCACCACATCGATGGGACCATTTCCAATTTCGATCACCGTGATCGGACCGCCCAACTCGAACACGAACAGACTACCTGCATCGCTCGGTTTCCCCACGCCGGCCACTGCAATCAATGGCGTCGACGACGAGTCATCCAGCCAGGCGGCGACACTTTGGGGCCGGTCGCCCAACATGATTTCGCGATCCAGCGTGAAGTTACCGCCATCATTGACCAGTACTGCCAACGAATTGGAACCATCGCTCGCGACCAACAAGTCCTCATCACCATCGCCATCGACGTCCACATGCGTGATCGAGCGAGCCAGATCTCCGACTCCAATCGTGGAACGCACCACGCCGGGGCTGAAGGGAATCGTGTTACAGCCTGGCGGCACCTCGGCAACCACGGTCACGATCGAATCAGTGACGTTGTTGAATCGATAATCACCATTCGCGTCGGTGAGTGTCGAACGCTCCCCTTGATCAAGGATGCGATCACCGTCGAGGTCGAGGAAGACCGTGACACCACTCACCTCTTCTCCAAGATCCTCCTCACCCAAACCGTCTAGATCACAGTAGATGTGGCCGAAGATACTCGCTGGCACAGCGATGGTGGTTGACACCGAAACCGAATTGTTACTCGGATCAAGATCGATTTCGGAACTGGACACCGAATTGGTGGAGGTGAACGTGCCACCATTGTCACCGGCCGTGACCAATACAACGATCGCCGCCATCTCACCGCTATCCAGCGATGAAAGCGAAGTGGTCACGGTGTTGCCACTGATGACGACGGAACCCGACGATGGAGCAACGGAAGCGGAAACGATTGTGTACTCGGACGAAATCACCGTCGTGGAAACCACGTCGTCTGCTAAGTCATTGCCCAGGTTGATGATTGAAATCGTAAATGTCAGTGAGTCACTCGGGCCGACAGGATCCGCGTTCACCGAGACCGATGTAGACAAATCGACATCCGGTGGTGGTGGCAGATCGATCGTGACGGTCGCGGTATCGTTGAACTCACCGTCGGTGATCGTATAGGTAAACGTATCCGTCAATCCAACGAAAGAACTGCCTGGCGTGTACAGCAGTTCTCCTCCGAATGCGGTCACCGTTCCGCCACCGCTGGTCATCGTATCGGCGGACACAAAGACCGGAGTCTGCATCTCGTTCGCCGGTCCAGCCGAATCGTTGGCAAGAAGATTCGCGATCGAAATCGAGAATCCGGTGCGGTTGGGTCCATCGATGGGATCATCGCCGGCCACGGGTGGATCATTCACCGATGCGATGTCGACCGTCACCATCGCGGTAGCACGCAGGCCCGTCGGGCTCTCCACCGTGTAGGTGAACGTATCGAGCCCAAATTCATCGGCGCCGGGTGTGTAGTCCAAACGCGTTCCATTACCGGCAATCGTAACGAGGCCTCGCGTTGCCGGGCCGACCGCAATGATTTTCAGGGGACCACCGGGACCGGAGCTGTCATTACCCAGCACATCGATCATTTGCAGCGGATCGTCCTCGTCGATTGCAACCATGTCATCCGTGACGGCAATCCGATCAATGCCGGTGGTCTCGGTGGCCGAGTTATTGCTCAGGTTCACATCCGTTTCGATGGCGGAAACGGATGCGGTGTTGGCGAGCGGACCGGCGACGTCCGTCGCGACGCTCACGACAATCGTGATGGTCACCGAAGCCCCCGCAACAAGATTTCCGACATTGGCGAAGACGCTTCCGGAATCTTCCGACACAAGTGACTCGTCGCCATTGATATCGCCGATCTTGAACGTCACGCCCGCGGGTAAGGTGTCGACGACTGCGACACCGGTTGCATCAGCGGTTCCGTTGTTGGTCACCACCAACGTGTAGGTGAGATCGGCATCGGGACGTACGGGATCCTGGTCGTCCATCTTGGTGATCGCCAAATCGACCGTCCCGGCTTCGGTGATGGTGACGGTGCCGACGCCGGTGGCATCAATGGCGCTCGCATCGACGTCTCCGAATGGCGACACATTGAATAGCGAAACAGTGAACGTTTCGATTCCTTCCGCTACGCCATCGGACAAAATCGGAATCGTGATCGTCTGCTGCTGACCCGGCGATCCGCTCGTAAACGAACCGGTCGTCGTGGTGTAGTCGGTTCCCTGAGTTGCTGTCCCGTCATTGGTCGTGAATTCATACGAGAAACCATCTTGGACCTCATTGTCCAAGGTCACCGTCACGCTGGCCGTACCAGCCGACTCATCCACGGTCACATCGCTGATGGTCAACGTGGCGAAGTCGTCGTTCAGGATCGACGCAAAATCGAAGTGTAGGAGGTCGAGCAACAAAGACCGGACTCCGCCTGATCCGTCAGCAACGAACGCGAATTGATCCGCAAGCGCCAGTTGAAACGGAGAACCCAATGTGTCCAAGGTACCAATCGTACGGATGTTTGACGGCACGCTCGCATCGAGAACCGCGAGTTTCCCTGAAACGTCAACCAGCGTGACCGTCACCGCTCCCGCCATGTCATCGACCACCGCAAGATCCAGTACATCACTGGTTGTGGAGAAGGATCCGAGGAGACTCATTGCCGACGGATCAAGAACGTCCACCAGTTGCAGGCCACTGAACGTTCCCACGTAGGCGACTCCATCACTCACCTCGATCGAAAACGCCTCATTGATCCCGAGTGTTCCTAATTCGATGATCGACGCGGGGTCGGTCACATCGATAACACGTACATTGCCCAAGCTCGCGGCGTAGACCGTATCCCCATCGACCACAGTCTTGCCAAGGATAGGAAAGGCAGTGCCGTAGAATCCAAGTTGATTGATACTGGCCGGGTCAGACGCATCCACGATGCGGACGCCTCCGCTGAACGTCATCGTCTGCTCTGACAAGTAGACACGCGAACCAAACACTTCAACCGCCGTGATGGAATTCGGTGAGTTGAACGTTCCGAGCGACGTGATGCTCGATAAGTTGGCTACGTCAAGAACTTGCAACACACCGCCGTCAACGACGACGTAGACAAACTCGCCCGCTACAGCGACATCCCGTGCCGGACTGGCCGTGGAAAACGACCCCAACTCTGCAATTTGGTTCGGGTCCGACATATCCAGCACGAGCAACCCGGTATCGGTGGCCACGTACGCGACGCTCCCTGTGGCGTTCAAACCAATCGCGTTGGCGACGATTCCGCCGCCGAGGAACTGATCGAGGCTCGTGATGGACGCGAAGTCGGGCGAACCCGAGAAGCGAATATCTCTGCCACCACTTTGGATGCTGCCACCCTCGACTCCAAAGCTCTCGTCTCCCTCCACCACATTGTCGGGCGTGATACTGATGGTAAAGGTGTGGGTCTCGCCATCGAACCCGGAGAAATCGAGCGTTTCGTTCCCACTCACATAATCGCTGCCGGGGGTGGCTCCGCCGACAATTTCCACCGTCGTCACGTCAACCGTGAACGACTCGTCAACGTCACCGATGAGCGACAACACGTAGTCGGCTGTCCCGTCATTCTCGTTGATACTTACCAGCGTTGAGACCAAGAGCGCCACGTCATCATCAAGAATCGTTACGACGGCCGTGTCCGAAATATCGACATCCGGGTCAGACGGCGAGTCTTTATCAAGATTCGAAAAGCTAACCGAAATCGTTTCATCGAGTTCTGTCGTCCCATCATCAAGGATGGTGATCTCGAAGGACTGAATTTCGTTCGCCAGGCCTGCGAACACGAGAGTCCCCGAGGCCGCGAGAAAATCATCCGATTCGATGGCGCTCATTCCTGCGGTGTCGTAGTCCACGCTGAATCCGGGCCGCGCCGTATTGAGCTGAACAAGGACCGTGGCGATGCCGTCTGCCTCGTTGACCACGACATCGCGGATGGTCAGCACCGAAAGCTCGACGAAATCGGCTTCCACCGCTCCGATGTCAATGCGGAGTACGCTGTCACCGTCGCCGTCCTTGACCCGATCAAAGCCGTCGCCGCGCTGATCAAAATCGAGCGGCGGAGAATACTCCGATGCCAGGAAGGAAGGATCTCCGGCATCAATGACCGGACTGCCGGGCTGCACGGCGTGAGTGAGCGTCGGGCCGCCATTGTCGGCGAGAAGCGGGTCCAGGATGGTAGACAGCGGCAGTAGCGAACCGCCCAGACCGACGAGGTTTCCCATGACGCCGTCAACCAGTCCTCCGGACGTGGCCGGGTCGCCAACCAGATTGAATGCGCTGACGGAATCGACGTCTTGATTGCCAAGGTCATTCGCCACGGCTCCGTTCGTCCCTCCCCTGACATTGCCTGCAACGATCGTGTTGAACAGGAAGGAATGTGAACTCGAGGCGACAACTGTTGAGACTCCTCCGCCCGTTCCCGTGCCATCCGTATCGGCATCGCTACGATTCCCAACGATCGTGCTGCTGGCAATCACAAGCACATTGTCGGGGCCCGCGGTCGTCTCTCCATTGCTGATGCCACCGCCATCACGATTGGCACTGTTCCCAGAAATGGTGCTGTTGGTGACGTTGAGCGTGCCGCCACCGTAATTGAACAGGCCACCGCCATCATCGACGGCGCTGTTTCCCGAGATCGTGCTGTCGCGAACGAAGGTCGCCCCTTCACTGTTGAAAATCCCTCCGCCGGAATCACCAGCGTTGTTGCCGGAAACGGTGCTGCGGGTCAGCTCGGTCGAAGCGTTGAATGCGGCGATCCCTCCGCCGAAGGAAGCCGCGGTGTTTCCAGTGATCACGGTGTCGGTCGCGGTCGTCGATCCATAGGTCGTGATTCCACCTCCATCTTCGCTCGAGCTGTTCCCGCTGATCGTGCTGCCTGTGAGCGTCAGCGATCCCGCATTCAGAATACCGCCGCCGTAACCTTGCCCGCCGTAGCGACCGACCGCGGAGTTATTCGAGATCGTGCTGTCGACGACCGAAAGCGTTCCATAGTTGAAGATGCCGCCCCCGTTGTTTTGACTGGCATTGCCGGTGACGGTGCTATTGTTCATCGAAACGCTGCCGCCGGCGATCGACAGTCCACCACCGCGAGCCTCGGACCGGTTGCCAGTGATCGTTACGTTCGAGATCGTCAGGTCGGCGGAAACACTTTCGATGGCTCCACCGTTACCCACGTCCGTGCCTTGAGCAAAACCTTCCGTCAGTGTGACGCCGGATAGCGTGACAACCGTTGACGCCCCGCTAATGCCGAAAATCCGCGAGACATCGTCACCACTGATGGAAAGTAGATTCTGACCAGGCCCAATGATCTGCACACTACTGGTCAGATCCAACTGAGTCCCGCCCAGGATGATCGTTTGCGGGACATTGAAGACGGTGTTATCGAACGTGATCGTAGTGTCTGCGACCGCGCCGGTGTTGACCAGTCGAACGGCCTCACGCAGCGCAAGATTGCCAGGCGAAAAGTCGCCGTCATCGATGTCGCTCGTGGTATCGACCACGAGCGAGACCAAGGCTTGTGCGGCCTCGAAGGCGCCGATATCAAATGCGGCCCCGCCAACCCCATCACCGTCCTGGGGCCGTGACACGCCACGTGCGTCGGTCGATGGACCATCGGGCGGACCAGCGTCGATCGCGGGACTGCCTGACAATAGCGCATGTGTCGAAACCGGGCCACCGTTGTCCTGGAGCGGTCCCAGCAGGGGATCGACACCCGAAAGATCGCCAACGCCCGACAGCCCGAGTGTCCCGCTCTGATCCAGATTGTGCCCTTGGGAAACAAACGACGAAGCGAGGGCCACGGCGGCGCCATCGGCGAACAGCGAGCCCTGAAACGAAACCGTGCTGTTCTGCGCAGCGATGTTCGAACCGGCAATCGCCTGGTTGGAGGCGATCGTCGAGAAGCTCGCGGCTGAACCAGCCGAGGCAGCGACCAAAGCGATGCCGCCACCGTTGCCCGAGACGCTCCGGTTTCCGCTGACCGTCGTATTGATCAGGTTGATCCCGGCTGAGTCGACGCCGATTCCACCGCCGTCGCCGCCGGAGCGATTGTTGCTAACGGTCACCGCGTCGGTGCTGAGCGTCGGATTGTTGCCCACGTTCTGGCCTGCCAAGCCGATCCCACCTGCGCGACCACTGAACGCTTCGTTATCGTCCACCACCGTCGCCGTCATCGTGACGTTCACATCAATCGCACCGAGACCGCCAGCCTGCAGGACCGCGGTGTTGGACAGGATGCTGGAATTGCGAATGATCAGCGACGCGGCCGCTGTGCTTCCGACCGCCCCAATGCCGCCCGCCGAACCGATCGCTGCCCCGGTTGCCTCGTTGTTGGCAATCGTAGAATCCTCGATCGTCAAATTCGCATCGACGGCCGCGATCCCGCCCGCCGATGGGGCTGAGTTCTGCGTCACCAACACATTACTGAGCGTGACCGGCGAAGCATTACTCGGGATCGTTGAGATGATCGCGATTGCCCCGCCCCCTTGGTCGAAGGAGGTTCCTACGCCCGTTACTTGATTGAGTGAGAACGTGGTCCCATCGATCGTCCCAGCATTGTCGACCGCTTCGAAGCCACCGGCACCCGAGACCGCTGTGTTGGAGCCAAACGTGCCTCCGATGACGCTGAAGGCTGGACTGGTGGGCCCTTGCCCGAGCACATACAGACCACCACCACCGCTGTCGCTTCCGAGCGCCGTATTGTTGCGGAAGGTCGAATCGTTCACCGTCAACGCTGAACCGTTGTTGTAGATACCTCCACCCGAGTCACCGGCCGAGTTCCCATCGACGACGACGCGAGTGAGAGTGGCCGTCCCCGTGTTACCTCGGATGAACACGCCTCCACCAACACCGAGATCGGTCAAGGGATCACCCGTGGAATTGCCCGAGATCGTCGTGTCCGTGATGGTTAGCGTCTTGGCGACGTCAAACGACACGAAATCAATGCCTCCTCCACTCCCAGTCGCCACGTTATCGCGAATGATTGAATTGCTGATCGCGACGTTTCCCGACGCCTGGATGCCACCGCCTGATGATGGGAAATTTTGGAAATCAAACGAAGCCACATTGTTTTGGATGACCATCTGATCCAGAACCAGATTGGTAAAGCTGGCGGTATTGATCGCGGCACCACCGCTGCCGTCACGGGCGATCCCGTTTTGCAGCGTCATCCCCTGAAAGGACACGGTGTATTCGGATCCGAAACCAAAGATGTCGAACAGACGATCTTCGTCGATCCCGTCGATCACCACTGCGGATGGATTTGTCACGTTGCCAATGAACGACAAGTCTTGGGCCTCGACCAGATCGAAGCTACCTCCGACGTCGTTGAAATAGGTGCCGTCAGGAATCCGAATCGTGTCGCCCCCCGGATTGGCTTCCGCCGCGATAATCGCCGAGCGAATCGAACAACCAACATTGCTCGCGGGATCGTCGGCGGCGCAGACGCCGGTATCGGTATCAGCGGTTGTATCGACGAAGTAGGTGGCGAGAACGCGGCGACTTTCCAGGGCCTCGATTCTTCTGAACCCGCGGCGCCGCAGAGAGCGGCGACGGGAAGACCTTTTGAGTGACGCGAGTCGCGAGACGAACATGGCGATTTCCGGGGGAAGAAAAAACCCAACGAATGGGGAATGAAGACTAGATAGAATGCTAGTTCTACAAGCTTCCCGCTGCAAATCAGGGCAGCGAGTTCCAGCGGTCGGCGAAAAGGGGTCAGACACGAATGGCACGAACTTAGGTTGTCTCAGTGAACCTCGGGCGCTAGCCGTGGGCCTTCGCCGCATCCTAACGACGTTTTCTTCGCCCACGGCTAGCGCCCGAGGTTCAAAGCCCGTGCTATTCGGGTCAGACACCAAAAATGCGAAGCACCCTTCGGGCCGTACCGGTTTTCGGTGTCTGACCCCTTTTCGCCATCTCGCTGAGCATAGCAATTGGCTGCGATCAGGCGTCAAAACGGGGCTGGGCGCCTTAAGTCTTCACTTCAGCCAAAGTCCGCGCAGGATCTTGACGGAAAATAATCGGACCTTTTCCAAATGCTCGAGCAAACTCGATTTCCGTTGAAATCGTGCGTTGTGGAGCGCGCTAGAGAATGCTTGATCGACTGTCGTGATCCGGCCGATTGTCGCTCGTTCACTCACAAAGCTGCCGCACGTTCCATATCACGTCTCGGAGTGAACGCGATCATCGTGTCACGAACGCACACGCCTCAAGTAGGGTTTACAACGCCTTTAGGTCCATCGATTCCGCGCAGAGCGATTACTTTTTGCCAACATGAGCTTGTAATCATCAACGTGAGATCTACTATCGAGTGATACCGCTCGGGGGATGCGGTGCACGCGAGAGTTCGCGTCGCCGCCGTCTGTTTGCCCATATCGACCCGAGACGGAGGAATTCTACAGTGAAGTGGGTTACAAGTTTTGTCTGCGCGGCAGTCTTTGTTCTGCCGACAGCAGGCGTGAGTACTGCGGCTGATTGCTGCGGCAATAGCGGATGCAGTGGTGCTGCCCCTTGTGCAGCCGAGTCGGGCGCGGAGGCTTGCTGCCCTTCGACGCCCTGTTGCGAGACCCGTACCGTCATGCGTACTGAGTACGTGACGGAAACTCGCCAGGTTCCGGTGACGACCTATCAACAAGAAACTCGCACCCGTATGCGAGATGTCACCAAGTGCGTGCCACGAGTCGAAACCAAGGAAGAAACCTATACGGTTCAAGTTCCTCAACAACGAACGCGCACCGAGACCTACACGGTCCAGGTCTGCGTCCCGTACACCGAGGAACAAACCTACGAGGTTCAAGTTCCGGTGACGACCCAAGTAGAACAAACCTATCAGGTTTGCGTGCCTTACACCGAGCAGGTCCAAAAGTCCTACACGGTTCAGGTTCCGGTCAAGAAGACTCGCGAAGAAGCCTATCAGGTTTGCGTCCCTTACACCGAAATGGTGGAAGAGACCTACCAGGTGAAGGTCCCCGTCAACTCGTCGAAGACCGTCAGCTACCAGGTTTGCGTGCCTTACACCGAGATGGTTACCCAAACCTATTGCGTGAAGGTTCCCTACCAGGAAACCCACACGCAGACCTACACCGTGAACGTGCCCTACACGGAAACGGTTCAGCAGGAATACACCGTTTGCGTTCCTTACACCGAGCAAGTCTCGCAGAACTACACCGTCATGGTGCCTTACACCGAGCAAGTCGAGCAGACTTACGAAGTGTGCGTGCCTGTGACCGAAACCCACGAAGCGACCCGTACGGTCAGCAAGTGTGTTCCTGTCACCACCATGAAGACGGTGACCAAGGACTGCGGAAGCTACGAGTGTCAAGCAGTGGAATGCCCCTCGGCTGACCCCTGCTGCCCACCGAAAATCGTCTACAAGAAGGTTTGGGTTCCTAACCTCGTCACCGAGGAAGTTCCCTGCACGACTTACGAGACTCAAACCTCGGAAGTACCGTACACCTACACGACGACCAGCTACGTGAAAGAGACTCGTACTCGCATGTGCACCGTCAACAAGTGCCGTCCTGAGACTCGCACTCGTACGTGCAACGTGACCAAGTATCGCAACGAGACCCGTACTCGCGACATCTGCGTTAAGAAGTGTCGTCAAGAAGAGCGGACTCGCGATTACACCGTCTGCAAGTACCGAACCGAAACTCGGACTCGCGAAGTTCCCGTCTGCAAGACTCGGATGGAAACCCGCACCAAGGAAGTTCCTGTCTGCACTTGGACCTGCGAGACTCGCTCGCGTCAGGTTCCTGTTTGCAAGACGCGAATGGAAGATCGTACTCGTACGGTTGAGTACTGCGAAATGACAACCGAAGAGCGAACTTGCACCGTGAACGTCCCTCGGACGCGCATGGAAACTCGCACTCGCATGGTTCCCGTGACCACTTGCACGACCGAAACGCGAACGCGTACGGTCAACAAGACGCGAATGGAAACCGAAGAGCGAAGCCGCGAAGTTTGCTACACGGTCTGCGTTCCGGAAGAGCGAACCCGCACCTACAACGTGACGCATTATGACAACGTCACCGAGCAGGTTGCTGAGACCTACACCGTTTGCGTCCCCGTGACCACGATGAAGGACGTTCAGGTTCAGGTTTGCCGTCAGGTTCCTTGCGAAGTGGTTTCCCCTTGCTGTGGCGCTGCCGCCCCAGTGATGATGGAAGCTGCTCCTGCAATGGAAGCCGCTCCGGCTGTCGAAGAAGCTCCAGCTGAAGAACCAGCTGCTGAAGAAGCCGCACCACCAGCACCCGTTGCTGATGCGGAAGCCAACTAGGGGGAAGCAACAGTGGAGACCGAGTCTTCGGACTCGGTTTTCGCACTCACCGATGTAACCCTCGGCACGTCTCGTTGACGTGTGGAAACAGGAAACCCCGGAGCCAATTCGGCTTCGGGGTTTTCTTCGTTTTCAGAGCCTTGTCCGAAAAGACCCCTGTTCCCACCACGTGGGTCGTCCGCATACAAGCACGACGCGCCAGTTTTGATGTTGCGCTTTTTGATTTCGGGGCAACGCCCCGTCCGTTTACCTAGCCCAGCCCAACGGACTGGGTTCCCATTGACACCGCGAATTGCAGGGCCAACGGCCCAGCCTTTTGTTGCTTCGATTCACAAATGGCCGGACCTTCGGCCCTCAAGAGCAATCTCGCCAATCCACCCTAGGTAAATCGCTGGGCCTTCGGCCCGAAAACAAGCATACAGCGCAACATCAGAACGGACGCGTCGTGCTTGTATGATGGCGCCGGCAGAGTGGCGCTGTCCAGCTATACCGACTTCTGCTTGCGGGCGCGTTCGATCTGGTCGAGCGAATAAAGCTGCCCGGTGCCGGCTCCGGGACAGACCTCACAGGTCTCCTTCCAGTCCTTCTTTCGCTTCAGATTCGAATCCCAGAACGGCCAGGTCCGACACTGAATCGGTCGGGCCCCGTACACCGTACAGTGACGTGTTTCCGGATCGAGCAGAATGCAGTCGCCATCGGGATACTCCACCAGGCTCCGATCGGTTCCAACCTGACGAACGAACCTGTGCTCGAAAACGTCAACCTCGAGCCCCATCACATCGGCCATCGCCTCGATTTCTGATTGATCAACCCAAACGTAGCCAGGCTCACCGCTGCAGCAGGCGCCACACTGGGTGCAGGTGAATCGCAAGCCCTCGGCATACCAGGGAGCATTCGGCCTTCGCCTTGGACTTCCCGCTATCCTTGGACTTCCCGCCGTCCTTGGACTTCGCGATCGACTTCGGCTTCGCGCTCTGCTTCTTTTTGTCAGTCTGCTTGGACTTGTCGCCCTTGGACATTCGTGTCGTGCCTTAACGAGGATGCATTGCCGATACCATTGCCGCCAGCGCCTCGATCACTGCGTCAATCTCCGCTTCGGTTGATGTGTGTCCTGCGCTGATCCGAAGTGTACCCTCACGGTCGGTTCCCAGGTAACGGTGGATCAGTGCCGCGCAGTGCATCCCAGCGCGGGTTTCGATCCCAAATTCCGCATCCAGGATTGCGGCGGCGTCACTCGGAGACAAATCATCGATCGTCACACTGGCGATCGGCAGCGCACCGGCAAGCCCGTGAACGGTCAGATGTCGGATTTGGGACAGTTCCGCATGAAGCCGCGTGGCAAGTCGCTCGGCATGCTGCATTCGCTGCGCGAGTTCGACCGATTGCCAGGAATCCAAAGCCGCTCCCCATCCGGCGATCGCCGGCACATTCAGGTTGCCTGCCTCCAGTTTGGACGGCATCGTTTGCGGCATCTCCAGCGATTCGCTTTGGCTACCGGTGCCCCCACGCATCAGCGGCACGATCTGATCGTGCAGTTTCGGCGTCGCATACAACAGCGCGGTGCCCAGTGGACCGCCGGACGACTTGTGACCCGGCGCCGCCAAGAGATCGATTCCGAGCTGTTGCACGGAGATGGGAATGGTTCCAAAGGTCTGGGCTGCATCGCAGAGGAACCAAGCGGGGTGATCGCGAAGAAACTCGCCCACCTCGCCGATCGGCTGAATCGTTCCCGTGACGTTGCTCGCGTGCGTCAGGGCAACCAGTCGCGTGTCATGCTCGACCGCAGCGATCATCGCATTCGCGTCGACCAACCCCTTGGAATCGGTGGGTACGACCGTCAACCTTAACCCTTGCGTCTTGGTCAGGTCATGCAGGGGGCGGAGCACGCTATTGTGTTCAGCGGCCGAACAGACGACGTGATCGCCCGCTCGAACCACGCCATAGATGGCGGCATTGAGTGCCGCAGTTCCGTTGGCATGGAAGCTGATGCTCGCCGACGAAACGGCATCGATCCGGGTTGCGATCGTACGTCGAACCGAGGAAACCAACTGATCGGCTGCCGAGGCGGATCGATATCCACCCCGACCGGCGGCCGCGCCGCAGTCTCGCGCAAATCGGTCCATCGCTGCCAGCACCGCCTCCGACTTTGGCCACGACGTCGCCGCATGATCGAGATAGATGCGGTCGTCGTCGCTCATTCCTTTCCCTTTCGCTTGGTCGCATCGGTCTCGAAATCACTGGCGGCATTGGACGAAGGACTTGGATGCACCCATTCGGTGGTACCGTCGGCGTAACGTTCCCGCTTCCAAATCGGGATCTGTTGCTTCAGCGTGTCCATCACCCATCGCAACGCGTCGAAGGTTTCCTTTCGATGACCACTGCTGCAGCCGACGACGATGCTCGCTTCACCGATGGGGACCTCGCCCAGACGATGGACGATGACGAGGCTCAGCAGTCCAAACCGCTCGACGGCAGTGGCGGCAAGCTGCTGCAGCTCTCGCTCCGCCATCGGCACGTGCGCTTCGTACGACAGATGGGAAGTGATGCGGTCACCCGTGGTGCGCCGAGTCACGCCAACGAACCAACCGTGCGCACCGGCATCAGGATGCCCGACGATGTCCGTCAAGCTTCCTTGATCAATCGGGCCATCGACGATCTGAGTCACAATCGTTGCATTCTGCATGAGGAGTCACAAACTCGCGAAGAACGTAGGCTCACCAGCTGTTGGCTTGTACGTCGAATAGGAAAGCGCACTAGCCTCCGCTGACCGGAGGGATCAGGGCGATCTCGTTGCAACGTTCGGTGACGGGCGTTTCGTTTGTCACGTAGGCACAGTCGACCGCCAACCGGCAGGACGGAAGCAAGCCCGCCAACTGGGGCAACTGTCGCCCGATCGCGTCGATCACATCCCTTGCCTGGGCCGGCTCGGACACCTCGACGCGAATCGAGTCGCTGCCCGCTGCATCCCGGGCCGCCGCAAATAAAAGCACTTCAAGCTGCATCGCGACAAAGACGTCCCATTCTCTGGACCAACCATCGAAACCCACTACGAACCAAACTTGCGGCCGAACTCACCAACCGAGTTCTTTCTCCACCTTTGGCATACGACCATAAGCATACGCCAGCAGCTTCAAGGGGTGGAGGGTCTTCCGATCGCAACCATGCTCGATCTGCATCTTGCAGGCGCTACATTCGGTGGTCGCGATGGAAACACGAGCTGACCGCATGGCAGAAATCAACGGCCATCCGATTCGCAGACTGTTTCGGTAATTTTTGCGTTGCAGTCCCCAGGTGCCTGCCATCCCCGTGCACCCCGCCTCGATCCGCTCCACTTCCAAATCTGGAATCAGCCCCATCAGATTCGGGGCCGACTGAACCGGATCGAGGACGCGCAAATGACAGGGCTGGTGGTAGGCGATGCGACCTGGCGTGGGGACAAAACTCGTATCGAGCCGATCTTGCTGGTGCAGGTGCCAGAGAAATTCGCAGGCCTCGAAGGAATGCTCCGCAACCAGATGGGCATCTTCATCGTCAAGCAGGTTGGGATACTCATGTTTGAGACAAAGCACGGCGGCCGGCTCGGTGCCGATCACCGTGTATCCCTGACGAACCGCGTCAGCCAACAAACGCACATTCTTGCGGGCGACCTTTCTCGCCCCCTTCAAATCTCCCGACGTAAGACGTGCGATCCCGCTGGTGTACTGCGCCGAGGGAACGTACAGGCCGATGCTGTTTTGCTGCAGTACCTCCGCCAAGGCTTTCCCAATTTCGGGATCAAAGTAATTGGCATACAAGTCGACGAAGTAGGCGACTTTCAATCCGCCGTGTGGCTGCGGGCGAGTCCAACGGCGCCCCGACGCATAACGCAGAAACGTTTCGGGCACCACAGGCGGCAACGGGCGGGCGGCCGACAGCCCCAACATCCGCTCCCCAAGCCAGCGCGACATGCGACCACGAATCAACAAGTTGGACAGCCACGGCATTCTGGACATCACAGCCGCGACGGTATCAATGCGTCCCATCAACGCATCGGACAGGGGCAACCCGTTGGTGGCCACATACTGTGCCTTGAGCTCGCCAACGATCTTGGGAATGTCGACCGAAGCGGGACAATCGAGTCGACATTGGTGACAATTGAAGCAGAGATCGGTGATCATCTTGGCACGTTCGTCCGTCAGATCGTCCACACTGAGCTGACCGCTCAAGACCCCGCGCAACAGATTCGCTTTCGCCCGCGGACTCGCCTCCTCGCGTGCGGTCGCGCGAAACACCGGACACTGTCGCTCGCTCGGCGAGGTCGTGCGGCATCGCGCGCAACCATTACAGCCTCGTGTCACATTGGTGATCATACCGCCAGCTGGCCAATGCTGGAGCACCTGCAACTGCGGCACCGACTTGCCCTCGCTTCTCGCCGACAACGTCGTTCGCGAATCAGCCGGCACCAGAACGCGATTATCCGATGCGATCTCAATCGTTTGTGTCGCAGGCCGCAGATTCTCATTGGGCCTCTGGAATTCCGAACCAAACAATTTTCCGGGATTGAGTCGAAAGTGGGGATCAAACAATCGCTTGACCTGTCCCATCGCTTGCCAAAGCTCACCGAACTGACGTGGAAGCAGATAAGACCGACTCAGGCCGGCGGGATGCTCGACACTGATCTCGCCACCAAACTTCCAGACCACTTCAGCGATCTGCTCACTGAGCACATGCAGCCTCGCGCGGTCCTCGACCTTGCCCAAATTCAGGAATGGACGCAAGTGAAGCTGGCCATGACCGACATGTGCAAAGATCGTGGCCGTCGACTGATTGGATTTGAGGGTATCTTGAATCGCCGTCAAAACGTCCGGCAGGCTCTCACGAGGAACGGATAAATCCTCCGTGAAGGGAAGTGGCGTTTCGTTTCCTTTGACCCGATACAACCGAGGAATCACGCGGCGGGACAATGCCCAGTACATGTCGCGGTCTTCTTTTCGCACCGTATCGATTGTCGAAAACGCTCCGTCGGGACCGACCGACAAGTCCTCTCGAATGATGGACAGCCGATCGTAGAGGTCGCCAAGCGATTCGCCCTGGATCTCAACCAGCAACATCGCTTCGGCCTCACGCGGCAACACGGCCCCGAACTCGGCGCTGGTATCGCGAGCGATCTGCAACAGTCGACGATCCATCAAGTCGCAAGCAACCAATCCATGCCTCAGCGCGGCCACACCGCAGCGGGCCGCTGAATCCAACCGATGAAAGAACAGCAACACCACTCCCCGGTGGGCTGGGATCACTTCCGTGCGGACCGTGGCATCAACGATGATCCCAAGTGTTCCTTGCGTCCCGACCATGAACTTCGCCATGTCCACGAAGCCAGACTCATCGACCACGTCATCCAGGCGATAGCCGCCGCGCGACTTGGGAGCCGCCGATCGGGCGTCGATCAACGTCTTGAACTGACCACGGATTTCCGCGATGCCTCGTGCCAGTCGCCCCGCGGTGCCGGCTTCACTCTTGTGATGCCGCGAGAGTTCGACCAACTCTCCATCGATGTTCACAATCCTCATCGATTCGATCGTATCGCGAGCCGAACCGCTGCGAAGGTAGTGACTGCCCGAGGCATTGGTCGCCAGCACGCCGCCCATCGTGGTGATGCTTCGAGTCACCGGGTCCGGTCCATACCAACGCCCACGCGAACGTAGAGTACGATTGAGCACCGCCAGCGCCGTACCGCTTTGCACCGTGACACAACCATCGTCGGCGCCAAGCTCGATGCGACGCATGTGCTGCGAAAAATCAATCAACAAGCCTCGACCAAGCGATTCACCTGCCACGCCGCTGCCCGCACCACGTGGATGCACGGGCAACTCATGCTCCGCGGCATACTGGACCGTGGCAATCACATCGGCCACGGTCCGAGGTCGGATCACCCCCAATGGCTGAATCTGATAGATACTGGCGTCGGACGCGTAGAGCTGCGACATGATCGGGTCGCAATACACGTCGCCCCCGACGATACCTCGCAAGTCGTCTTGTACCCGTTGTCGCTCAATGTCCATGCGACCTATTTCGATCGCTTTTCCCGCCTCACGTCAAGCAGTTGGCTTGAACTTTGCCGCAAGAATCGCCCAACGACAGTGATTTCGCGAGGGATTCTTGAGCTTCTAATACGAGCACAACGCGCAAGTTTTGATGTTGCGCTATTTACCAAGGAGTGGTGGAAAGCGTCTCGCCCAGGCCGGGAGTTTGCTGTTCTTGACGGCCATTTTCAGGGCCCACGGCTAGCGCCTGAGGTTCACAGTGAACCTCCGACGCTAGCCCAATGTCACTTGCTTTGCGACCAATCGGGTAGTTTTTGTTAGCGGAAGGGCGCGAGCCCTCCGGTTCTTCGGTGTGATGTGGTGGTCGAGACCGGACGGCTCGCGACGTAGCGCCAGAAAGTAAGTGGCATTGGGCGCTAGCCGTGGGTCCCTTTGCTTTTCGCTGTGATTCGAAGAGATCGCGAGCGGCAGGATGATGGCGCAGCTCAAAATGCGCAAACGAGTGCGTCCGAGGGAGCACGGGACACACTCGCGTTCGCGTCGTCCTTGTATTGTGCGGCTTTTTCGAGAGCTCGAAGACTTGCTACGGTGCTGCCGGCAAAGCCGAAGGAGAAGGGGGATCACCGCCAAATGGCGGCGTTAAGCCGTGTGATTGATCAGCCCCAAAACCTCCGCACGAGACTTGGGGTCGTCACGGAAAATCCCTCGCATGGCACTGGTCAGACAGAGGCTGCCCGGCTTGCGAACGCCGCGCATCGTCATGCAACTGTGGGTTGCCTCACAGACCACGGCAACGCCACGGGCCGACAAACGGTCCTCAATCAGGTCGGCGATGGTCTGAGTCAGTCGTTCCTGAACTTGCGGACGTCTTGCGACTTCCTCCACCACCCGTGCCAACTTACTCAACCCCACCACTTTGCCGCTCGGCAGGTAGGCGATGTGGGCCCGCCCCGTGAATGGCAACAAGTGGTGCTCACACATGCTGCAAAACGAGATGTCGCGGACGAGCACAATCTCGTCGTAGTCCTCGTCAAACACTTTGGCGAGATGCCGCCCCGGATCCGATTTCAGTCCCGCAAACATCTCCGCATACATGCGTGCGACCCGCGAGGGTGTTTCCAGCAAGCCGTCTCGATCCGGATCCTCACCGACGGCGAACAAAATCGATCGAACCGCTGCTTCAATTCTTGCGAGATCAACGTCGTCGTTGAGTGGCTCATTGGGGTCAACGAAGAACACGTTGTCAGACGATGAGCCACGCGGGGTCGGTCGACTGTTTTCAGCGGTTCGTCCCGAGGAAGAAGATTCGTTCAAGCTTGATTCCAGAGAAGAGGCCTGGCGAGTTGAGTCAGCAATCATGGGGTCATCCGTTTCGGGGGAGCCAGATCGCTCCTCCTGAGTGCAATGGTATCAGGTCGATCAGTCGGTGAGCATTCGGGTAAGAAACGCATTTCAGAGTAGCGCACGGTCAAGCGTCCAATTCCCCATTCCTTTGAACCGACACCTAGTTGCTTCCCGGCAGGGAGAGGCTGATCACGCGATCGTCGCCACGAACGATCAACTGATTTCCAATCACCACCGGCGCCGACCAGCAGGGGGAGCGAAGCGCGGGTCGATCCCCCTCGGCTTGGCCGAGGTCCCAGGCGGCGATTTCCTCCATCTTGGTAGGATTGACCTTGAGGACTTGCAGCCGCCCCCGTTCCTCCATCACCAGCAGATGCTCGCCAACCCGGGTGACGCTCGAGCGGGTGCGACGAGGATCCATCCACTGGACTTTGCCGGTCGAAAACTCGATGCAGCGAAAATCGCTGTCGGGAGCATTGCGACCGCTGCATCCGTACAGGTAGCCATCGACGAGGATCGGCGTCGACCAGTGACATCGCATTGCTTTCTCGCGTTGGCGAACATCGTCCTGCCAAACAACCTGGGCGGAGTCCTTGGAAACGCGTAACAAAGCACTTCCGACCTGGTAGCACTCACTGATGAACACTCGATCGCCATCGACCACCGGCATCATCGCGTTGACGCTCTCAAGAATCGAAGCTCGATGGTCAAATCGCCAGCGAACTTGGCCCTGAACCGGATCAATCGCCAGCAAACCGTTGCGTGCGAACACAAGCACCAGCGTTTCGTCGTCGATGACGATCGGTCGGGGGCTGCTGTAACTGGCCAAGTCATCGCCGCATTTCCAACGTTCTTCTCCCGTCGCAAGATCAAAGGCGACGACCGCTGATCCGTTGGGCGAGACACGATCCAAATCCCCGGGGGCAATCGATTGATCCTCTGCGGGGCTTCCCCCCACCATCACGATCACCACATCACCGAGCACCAGCGGCGAGGAGCCGACACCGAAAAAGTTTTGCACCACTCCGTACTTCTCGTTCGTATCAACGGACCACAGCGTTTCCCCGTTCTCGACGTTTCGACAGACCAATTGTCCGGCGACGCCAAAGGTAATCACGCGATCTCCGGCAATGGCGGGACTACTACGCGGACCATTTTCGTATCCGTAGATGTCGCGGTAGCTCAGCGGCTCCGACTTCGACCACTTTTCACGACCGGTCGTCAAGTCGAAGCAGCGCAGGCGTTCGCGCGTCCCGGATCCGAACCGGCCTCCTTCGGCGTCCGACTGAAAAAAGTTGCCGCCGGCGACGGAACCAATTCCATAACCTTCGCCAAGCTCAATGGACCACATGAACCGAGCCGGTCGCGTCCAGTCGATACCGGACGCCGCGTCGACCGCGACGCCGTCGTAGCCTTTGCCGAGAAAACGCGGCCAATCCGAGGAAGTTTCCTCCCCCGCCCGCCGCGACGGAGAATCGTCGATACTAGGAGCCGAACCCGGTTGAGCCGAGGCAGCTCCGGTCATCGTGAGCAACAGGGCGATCACGAAAGCGTCGGTTCGAGACGTGCTTGCGAAATGCGGCATGGATCTGGGAACTTGTTGGGATGACGGACGACGTGGAAGTGAACTTCATCGAGTAGAACGGATGACTGATCTGTACATCAATTCGCGGCTGACGATCCCGGAGCGAGAACTTGGCGTTTCAACTGCCCGCAGTAGTGGTCCCGGTGGACAAAACGTCAACAAGGTCAATTCGAAAGTCACTTTGCGTTGGAACCCCGACCAATGCGACGCATTCGACCCGGCCTGGCGTCGACGCTTCCTGGCACGCCATGGCAATCGCGTCAATCGGGAAGGTGAAATCGTACTGCACAGCGAGCGTTACCGTGACCAGGGGCGGAATCTTGCGGACGTCCGACAAAAACTTGTCGTGATGTTGCTGGAGTGCCAATCCCCTCCCAAGGCCCGCAAGGCCACGCGACCGACAAAGGGAAGCCAGCGGCGGCGATTGGATGAGAAACGTCGCCATTCCGAGAAAAAAGAGGGACGCCGCCGGCCCTCCGGCGACCATTAGAACGACAGCGCAGGCCCAAGGGACGCTCCCGTTCAAAATGGGCTCGTCTTGTGCTTGCTTCGTTTCGCCTGTAGCCCGAGGCGCCAGCATTTTCGCGATCGTTTGGCGTATTCGCGACACCATCGGCTACCGGTTCCATGAGGATTGAACGGCATTGGTCCTAGGGACAGTTCCACTCCGCTTGCTCCGCCCTTGGGTGACAATCCGCGGCGGTAAGCGCAATACCGTCTAAAAAAACTGGATCCAACAAGCTCGACCAAGTAGGTTTTGCGGCGCCGTGATTGTTCTCGTCGAGCAGTTACAATGGGCTCCATGCCCCACTTGCGGATGGGCCCAGAGGGGATCTCGGCGAAATGCTTCGTTCAGCCTTTTCCTGAGCGATGTATTGCCCCGAGCAGGCCTGCCCGCAACGATAAAAGTGGGGAGCGAGCCGAGTCGAGCCACGAACCACCGGGTTTTGACGAGAAACGCCTAATCAGCAACGAATGGATTGATGAAACGACACATGCATTTGGACGACCTGCTGGCAAAGTGGGCGTTTGATCCTTCAACACTGAATGTCCGCTTGGTCAAGGGAAAAGATGGCCGTGACGTGATCCAAATGCGTGTCGACATGGGCGTCCTGCAGCTCGAAACGACGGGTCGCCCCGATGGTGAACAATACCACGGCCACGAAAGTGCCTTGGACTACTTGCAACAGTATTTTCTGGATCACCCCGAGCACGAACTCACGGAACAGCAATGCATGGATGTCGATCGTGAATTCATGCAGTTTTATCACCGGCGAATCTGTTGGCTGCGGCTGCAGTTTTATCATCGGGCAGTGATGGACGCCGATCACACGCTGCGACTGATGGACCTGAGCGAGCAAATGAGTCCCGACGAAGAGTGGGCCGGCTCGCACGAGCAGTATCGCCCGTTCGTCCTGTTCCATCGAACTCAAGCTCACGCGCTGGGACAGTTGGAGGAGGACACCGCCGAGGAAGCTGTCCAGGCGATCAACGCCGGGCTGGACACGATGCGTGAGTTTTTCCTGAAGCATGAGGCCGAGGAGCACTTCGAGACGGATGAGCTGGTGGTCCGTTTGGTCGAACTGCGAGAATCGTTGCGGAATGAGTATGAGGTCGGCCAAACACTCAGGGAGCAACTGGCCGAGGCGGTGGAGCATGAGCAATACGAGCTTGCCGCACAGTTGCGAGATGAATTGACGCGACGGGAAATGAACTGAGTCCGCGGTGAGTCCTGCCACTCACCGAGAGAGCGATCCATGGGTGTCCGCCAACCGCCGTCCGTTCGAGCCAGTCGCGAGCCTCTGCCGATTCCGATCATTGCTCCTGCGCCGCTGGGTTCGTCAACTTGGCTGCTGCATCTACGTTCGTTTGCCGTCGCTGGCCAGCTGATCACGATTCTTGCCGCCGGATTCCTGGCCGAGGTCCAGCTCCCCTACATGCCGCTGCTGTCACTGGTGGCGTTGACGGCCGTGACCAATGCGATCTACGGAATCTGGTTGCACACGTTGGCGCCGGAAGACCGTTTTGCCCGCGACTCAGCGGCGGCTTGGCAAATCGCCTCGGACTCACGGTCGGGCACGCCATCGAGCGACCTGCATCCGGCGGATGAATCGGCGCTGCTCCATGGCGTGGCGCTCACCTTGATGCTGCTCGATTTGTTGACCCTGACCGCCATGCTGTACTTCAGCGGCGGGGCTGGCAATCCATTCAGTTTCTTTTACTTCGTCAATCTCGCGGTCGGCGGCGTGATGATTCGGCCGAAAGCTGCCTGGAGCCTGACCGTGACGGCGATTGCGGGCTACACATACCTGTTGTTCGATTCCGTTCCCGTGAAAGGCCTCGACTCGTTCACGCCCAACGGAATGGACCTGCGCACGGGCGGATTGATGCTGGCGTTCGCGACCTGCTCGAGCGTTGTCACCTACTTTGTGACGCGAACCGCCGGAGAATTGAAAAGCCGAGAGCGACAGTTGCTACGGGCCCAGGCCGCCCAGGCCGCTAGTCATCGCCTGGAAGGCCTGACCACGTTAGCGGCCGGTGCGGCGCACGAATTGGCGACGCCGCTGTCAACGATCGACGTCATCGTCCGCGAGCTCTCGCGGCACTTGGAGGACTGTGACAAGCCAGAGACCGGTCGACACCGACCTGCGACTGATTGACGGTCAATTGGAAATGTGTCGCCAGATTCTGCAGCGGATGAGGTCGGCGGCTGGTGATTCCATGGCCCATCGCTGGGACCGAACGACGGTCGGCGATCTTGATCGACACGACACTCGAAGGGATCCGCGACCCCCACCGCGTCGACGTCCTCGATGGTACCCAGGCGGTCGAGAATCAATCGCTGTGGGTCCCTCAAGAAGCGGTCGCACAGGCCATTCGCAATCTGATTCACAATGGTCTCGACGCCAGTGGAGAATCTGGTCGCGTTCGCGTCGAACCAAAATTGGTTGGGGAACTGCTTCAGATCACGGTGCGTCGACTCGGGCCAAGGGATGAGCCAAGAGGTACTGGGGAGGGCGTCGGATCCGTTCTTCACCACGAAGGAACCAGGGCGTGGCATCGGGCTCGGATTGTTCCTGACGCGTAACGTGATTTCTCAGTTGGGTGGCCAGCTTGAGTTTCGCTCCTCGCTGGGGCGAGGCACCGAAGCGATCGTCTGCCTTCCGCTGGGAACCGCTGACGCGACTGATGATGAGCATCCTGCCGATCGTCTCGAGTCGGATATCTCGAGAAAACGGGACGCTTTGACCGCTGTCGCCGAGACAGAGATGGTCGAGTCAGTAAAATGGACACTCCGCAGAAAGAATCGCGTTTCCTTCTCTGATTGGCGACAGCTGAAATGATCGAGCCATCCGGCGACTCGGCTCCGGTTTACGACGCGGCGACGGTGGGCGCCGACAGCATCATGTTGGTCGACGACACCTTCGTGTTGCGAGAACGACTTTCCATGGCGATGCAGCAGCGTGGCTTTCGGGTAGAAGCTGCCGGCAATTTCGAGGAGGCGGTGGAAGTCTTTCGGAGCCGTCCGACCGATCTTGCCGTGCTCGACTTGCGAATGCCAGGCAAAAGCGGATTGGAACTACTGCGGAAACTGCTTCAAATCAAACCCGACACGCGAATCATCATGCTCTCGGGATTCGGCAGCATTCCGGCGTCGATCGATGCCGTTCGCGCCGGGGCCGTCAACTTCCTCAGCAAGCCGGCCGATGCCGACGACATTCTCTCGGCCTTCATGCGTGGCGATGAGCCGAGCGTCCCCGATGGTGCGGTCGCCTTTCCGGCACCTTCCCTGGCCCGAAACGAGTGGGAACACATCCATCGCGTGCTGAGCGATTGCGGCGGAAACATCTCCGAGGCGGCGCGGCGTCTGGGGATTCATCGACGCAGCCTGCAACGCAAACTCCGCAAACGGGCTCCGGAAGATCCGGCTGTCCCCGAACCGGAAGAGGGCGAGGACGACCTGGAGGACTGAGACGGCAACTAGTTAGCCGGTGTCGCGTCCCGCTTTAAGAAGCGATAGCCGTCCCGTCGTAGCAGCCCCAACGTCAGCCAAATCAGCATTTGCGAAAACAGAGTCGCGAACGTAAAGAGCCACTCTCCCGATAGGATTTGGGTCAGGGTCACCGCAAACCCGGTGACCAGCAGCATGCCGACCGCCCGCGACGGCGAGGATCCGTGTCCCCATGATCGCCCACACCGCGGCCACCGTGCAGAAGGACATGCAGCAGGCCAAGAGAAAGATCTCGAAGAGGCCGTTGACACCGCCGCGTGCCAACTCCGAGTTGCAACAGATAACGAAAGCCGCTGAACACAACGGCAAGCACCGCTGTCCAAATCATCACGTGCTGGATGCCAAATCGCAACGCTTCCCGTTCGGACACCTCCCAGCTCAACCCGTTGCAGCGAGCCGGCAAACCGCCGTAGCAGCCCCGTCGTGATCGCGACCACGCCAAAGACGCCCAGGCAAAAGATCTGGAATTCGATCAGCTCCCTGCCTCCGGCGGCATAGTTTCCCATCAGCCCCAGCGCCGGTGCGGCCAAGGCAATCACTGCAAAGCGTCGCCACGACCGCCCAAGCCCCGCCCAGAACCCGAGCATCTCGCACTGCCAAACCAGCAAGTACGAAAAACAAGACATCGACCCACCCGCGAGAATGGGGAAATTGCATGGTCAGGCTGATGCCGACCCAGAGAGCCACGACGACGAGCGACTTGCCCGACAAGCAACACACGCCACACCGAACGCGAGTGCAACCAGTGTGAACGGTGGCGTTTCGGTGTCGCTCATCGCGATTGCTCTGCCTCACCTCGATCCAGCATGAATGAGACGACCGCTGGAGAAGGCACAGGTACCAGGAACTACATCACCGAGAAGTAGTTCTCGCAAGCGAAATCGAGGTACTCGTTCTTCAGCTCAACCGGAATGTCATTGTAGAGACAATAGTTCTTGACCTGTAGCAGCAAGTCACGAGGCTGACACATCCGCATCGGCCGATTGATCGGCTTGTAGTGCGTTTCGATCAAGTAATCGATCGCATCCGGACGGTAGGGCACCTTGGTGACCTTGCACATGATCTCGAAGAGCTGGCGAAAGTCGGATTCCGGTGGATTCTCGGCTTCGATCTTGTAGGGGATACGACGCAAGAACGCGTCGTCCACCAGATCCTTTGGCTCCAGGTTGGTGCTGAAGACGACCAATTGATCAAAGGGCACCTGAATCTTCTTGCCGCTCGACATATTCAGGAAGTCGTAACGCTTTTCCAGCGGCACGATCCAACGGTTGAGCAACTCGTCGACGCGCATCTTTTGACGCCCGAAGTCGTCGATCACCAGCGTGCCGCAGTTGCTCTTCAACTGCAGCGGTGCTTCACTGATGTTGCTTTCGTGGCTGCACTGGACCTCCAACATGTCCATGGTCAATTCACCGCCGGCGATGATGGTCGGCCGTTCGATGCGGACCCAGCGTTTGTCGAAACCCGCGTCATCGAGCAAGCCAGAACCGGACTCGGGCATGGCCATGGTATGGCACATCGGGTCCCAAAGCCGCAGCACGTCGCCATCGATGTCGATCGCACGCGGGATCCAGACGTACTTGCCGAACGCACCGGTTACCCGTTCGGCAATCGACGTCTTGCCGTTGCCGGGAAAACCGAACAGGAACATCCCACGGCCGCTGGCGACGGCCGGCCCCAGCTTGTCGAGCATCTTGGGGTTGATCAACAGATCCGTGAAGGCGGTGAGCAGGTCTTTGCGTTTGGGATACTGACCTTCGATCGTTTGCCGCTTGACGCTGGCAATGTAGTCCTCCAGTGGAACCGGACACGATCCGTAATACGTGCAGTCCTTGTTGTGATTGCGAGCGATCTGACGCCCCGATTCGGTCAGGATGTAGACGTAGTCGTTGGTCGCCGTGGAACTCTTGTAGGCAACGTTCTGCTCCATCTTCAATCGAGTCAGGAGCGGCTCAACCATGCGAAACGGCAACTTGACCTGATCCGCAATCTTGCGACCTTCCGCCTCGCCAATGTTGGCCAAGAAGCGATAGACGATTGCCTCGAGGATGCTCTCATTGACGCCAGCGGTGACGATGTCATCCGGTTCCACCGGACGCCAAGGCTCGTCCCGCGAGGGAGTGAAGCCGTACGGCAGTCGCTCGCGGCTCGTTCCCGTCGAGGCGGCATGATGGCGAGGCCCGTGGGTAGCCGCCGCCGGCCTGGGACGGGGAGCCGCAGGATGGGAAGCCTGGGGATTCTGAGAGCCGCCGACGTGCGGGTTGCTTGCCGACATCGGTGCGGTGGAACCCGAGCCCTGCGTTGGAACAACAGACCCGGTTGCGGAACCAGAACCTGGCGCTGCAGGGGGCCGCGAAATCGACGGTCGGGGAGAACTTGGGGCGGCACCCGAAGCCAAACGGGGCTGCTGCTTGGGTCGCTGAGGATCGACATCGCCACTGAGTGACTGGATGCGTGAAATCAGTGAGTCGAGCTTGCTATCGACGTCGTTTTCGCTGCCGGAAGCAGGGGACTGAGTCATCGGGGCCTCGGGAAACCTGAATCTGCGAAATAATCAGTGGAATATGGCCCGACACTGTGCGAACGCGGAGACAGCTCCGGTCGTCAACGTCAGGTATCGTCAATATCGACGCGACGCGGTCGGTTCCCCACAAAATCGTCAGAATCGGGCGAGTCGCGGCCCCCGCTTGGATCAATTGCCAGCCAGCCGGTTCCCCGCAAACGGGCTGACAGGAAGCTCTTGGGCTCCTCGGGAACGTCAGCACTGGTTGACCGACCCGTGGCGAACCTGGGTGACCGACCCGTGGATGACTAACCCGAATAAGCCTCATTCCTTTTCAACCTACCTCAGATTGCTCGGGACTGCGGAAAGATCGCGATGGATGAGGCATTCGGCGTGACCTAATCGTTCACCGAGCCAATCCATTCCGCACGATGCCTACCATGTCCCTTTCCACCGCGCCCCTTTCCAACTCCCCCACTCGAGTCTCAGCTTGCGGATCGAGCAAGCCAGCAGGGAGTTCGCCCTCCCCGACGGTGCGCGACGTGTCATCGCTGCGGGGGACTTTGAAGGGCAAAGCAATGAGCAGCTGGTCGATTGGTTGGCAGCGGACGGGGAACTTTGTCAACGATTGCTTCGCTGGTGCAACACGCCTCTGTACAACCTGGCGCGGCCTTTTTCCTCGCTTGAAGAGGCCTGCCGTGTGATGGATGCACGCGAGCTGGCCAGGCTCGCGGTACTGGCTTGCGTCCGAGGACACTTTTTGCCGGACCTGGGGATCGACCAGTACGACCGGGAGACGCTCTGGAATCACTCGATTGCCGTCGGGGCGGTCGCCTCCATGATCTCGCGCAGCAGCGGTTGCGGCGATCCCAGCACGGTGTTCGTTGCTGGAACGCTGCATGACATCGGCCTCTGTGCCAGCGAACGGTTGGCCCCGGAAGCGTTCGCCGCGGTGATCGCTCTGGTCGACGAGTTGTCGCCAACCCACGAAGTGGAAAGGGAACTGCTTGGTTGGGACCACACGGAACTGGGTGAAGCCGTTTTGAACCAGTGGGGCATGCCGGAATCGGTTGCCGCGGTCGCTCGCTACCACCACGACGCCGAGCAGGTGCTCAACGGGCCTCACGGAGCGGCGGTGGCGTGTGTCTCAGTGGCCAATTATCTCTGCAGCCGAGCAGGTTGGAGCACTGTCGGTCGTCACTATCTGCCCCCCCCCAGCCAACGTGTGTTTGCCTACCTCGGTATCGATGCAAGCCTGTTGACCGTCCTCTGGCAGCAACTCTGCGTAGCGCTCGAGTCGGTTGCGGACTTCCGCTAGTGCAGCGTCAGCATTGATGTTGCGTTAATTCATACAAGCACGACGCGCCAGCGAGTGTGTCCCAGGAATCTGCACAAGCTTCTGTCCACCAAACGGTTGAAAACCGGAAACACACTCGCTGGCGCGTCGTGCTTGTATTTTGATGGACAAAACGTCGTATCGATGGCAAACAGCGCAACATCAAAACTGGCGAGTCGCACTTGGATTGACGGCAGACGCCTCCATACCGTCAGGTTGCAAACAGCTTCACCAGGCGGCCTTTTCGCGTCATGGTTTGCCGGTAGCGGGCCATTGAGCGAGATTCTTA
>CAVOND010000007.1:0-182500 GCA_963697195.1 Pirellulaceae bacterium | reverse complement strand
CAGGTCAGCATACTGCGGTGAATGTGTTCCTGAGCCTTGTACACACCGCCCGTCAAGCCACGAAAGTTGGGAGGGCCCGAAGTCGCTGAGCTAACTCGCAAGAGAGGCAGGCGCCGAAGGTCAGCTCGACAATTGGGACTAAGTCGTAACAAGGTAGCCGTAGGGGAACCTGCGGCTGGATCACCTCCTTTCTAAGGATTCTTAGAATATGGTTGGTCGGGTGACCGATCCAACTGAATCTGTGATAGTGATCTCGCTCTGACTCAACAGAAAACAAGTCGCAAGTCTTCGGACTCGACCCCATTCATCACCAAAGAATCAACGAATGACCCGCTTCGGCACGTCGCCAGCCGAAGCGGGTTTTTTCAGTGCGCACTCGCGAGAATCGAGAATCGAGTATCGAGAATCGAGAATCGAGAATCGAGAATCGAGAATCGAGTGGCGTGGATCGGATTCTCGGGGAGCTGTCGCTTTTGACGGCCTGCTAGCTGGACAGCATCACTTTGCTGTAGGTCGGTCTCTCCGAGACCGTGAACAAATTGAACCGCGGCGCATTACTGAAGGCGAGTCTCTCCGAGACTCGCAAAAAAACGCAGCAAAGCTGCGGGCGTCCGCCTTGGAAAGGCGGACCTACAGTAGAAAGCCCGATATCTTCACAACCTCTCCGAGACCGACACTCAACGCGGCTCTGCCGCGAGAATGGCGAAAAGGGGTCCGACACCAAAAACCGGAACCGCCCGAAGGGTGCTTCGCATCATTTTCGTGTCTGACCCCTTTTCGCCGATCCTCTGCGGACCGAAGGCTCTGTCGCTTGCCCAAAACGTCGACTCTTTTCGTCCGGCCACGCCCACTTCATCACCCAGCGCTCACTGTCCGGTCTTTGCAACGAGTTGCGCGTGCCAAGATACAATGGTCGGTTTCGCATGCATGATCATGTGAAGTCACATCACCAACCATTCGACATCACGAATGCCATGACTGAGTCACAAACCGGTTTCACGCGTTTGCGTTGGCTTGCCAGTCTCTTGAGCATCGCCGCTTTCGCACCCGCCCTGCCGGCACAAAGTCTGTTCAGGGCAGGCGTTTCGGCAATCGATATTTCACCTCGAGCGTTGCCCGCGATTCGTAATGGAGGTTTCCTGCAGGCGACGTCCAGTCGCGTCGACGATCCGCTACACGCTCGGTCATTGGTGCTCGCGGATGGGAATGAAACCATTGCGATCGTGATCGTCGATTCCTGTATGTTTCCAACGGATGTATGCGACGCCGTCAAGCAGCGGGTATCCGATGAAGTTGGCTTACCGACAAATCGGATCATGATCAGCGCCACACATACGCATTCCGCGCCATCCGTGATGGCATACTGCCTGGGTTCCGGACGTGATGAGGCTTACACGTCCTTCGTGATTCCCCGTGTAGCCGAAGGCGTCGTAGCAGCCTTCAAGAGTTTACGACCAGCCGAGATTGGCTGGACCAGCGTTGATGCGGGTGAATTTACCAACTGTCGACGTTGGATCACTCGCAGTGACCGCATGGGCATCGATCCATTCGGTCAGCAAACCGTTCGAGCAATGATGCATCCGGGTTACCTGAATCCCGATTACGTCAGTCCCGCCGGTCCGATCGATCCACAGCTTTCCATCTTAAGCGTCAGGTCACGCGACGGTTCACCGATCTGTCTGCTTGCGAACTTCTCGATGCATTACTTCGGCGCTGGCGGCGGTTTTTCCGCGGACTATTTCGGCGATGCCGCGAGGCGATTTGAATCGAGGATTGCCGAAGTGAGCGGCAAGCCGACGGAGGACTTTGTCGGCATCATGTCGCAGGGCACCAGCGGAGACCTGCACTGGATGAACTATGGTGATGTGCGGCGTGATCTGGATCGTGTGGATTACGCCAGCGGTCTTGCCGACAAGGCGCTCCATGCGTGGAAACAAATCGAGCACCGTCGCGACGTGACGTTGGCGATGGCCGAGAAACGATTGGAAATTGGTCGGCGTTTGCCCGACCAAACACGACTAGCGTGGGCAAGACCGATCAACCAGGAGCGTGCCGAGCAACCACCACGCAGCAGAGAAGAAGTTTACGCACAGCAAGCTGAATGGATTCAGGAGAATCCGAAGGCAGAGCTTGTCCTGCAAGCGATTCGAATTGGCGAGCTGGGCATCACAGCGATGCCGAATGAAGTGTACGGAATCACTGGTCTGAAGATCAAAAAGCAGAGCCCTCTTGCCAGTACGTTCAATTGTGAACTGGCGAATGGTGCCGAAGGTTACATTCCCCCGCCCGAGCAGCATCGACTGGGCGGCTACACCACATGGCCCGTGCGCACGGCAGGATTGGAAGAGCAAGCGGAACCGAAGATCGTCGAGACAGTCTTATCGCTGCTGGAGACCGTGGCGAACAAGCCAAGACGCCAGCTGATTGATCCTGAAACACCCTATTCGCGTGAAGTTGCGGCATTGAAGCCGATCGCGTATTGGCGATTGGATGATCTCACTGCGGAGGCAGCCTTCGATACGATCGGAACGACGAATGCTGAATACCGTGGAGCCGTCGCGCTGCAGCTGGACGGCCCGGCATCGGAAGGCTTTGCGCCGGGCGTCAATCGCTCGGTCTATTTTGCCGGTGGGTCTCTGAATGCCAACCTACCCGACCTGCCGGACGCGTTCAGCGTGTCCTTTGCGTTTTGGAACGGATTGCCAGTCGATGGGCGTGATCGCATTGGCACCCTTTTTCGGAGCGATTCAGCGGAAGCGTTGTCGATCTTGGCGAGCGAAGAGGCATTCGCGAAACTTTCGTTCGAATCCTTGGTGGATCAGCAAACAGGTGACACACCTTTGGGGCTGAGGGCATGGCACCACGTCTTGATTGCCTGTGAACGAGGAACGGCCATCGTCTATTTGGATGGCAAGCGAGAACTGCAATGCAAACGCTCCAAAACGAGTGGTGGAGAATTCGTCCTGGGAGAATTTGACGGCAAGTTGGACGAAGTGGTCGTGTTCGATCGTGCGCTTTCACAAACGGAAGCAGCGTCGCTCTACGCGGCATCCCAGCTACAACCACCGCCGCGCCCGGCACCGCGAAAGCGTTACGGGGAAAAACCGTCAGACGCACCATCGCTGGATCGCTACGCTCAAACGGTGCGGGAATCAAAGCCGATTGCCTACTGGCGATTACATGACTCCGATCCCCGAACGGCGGAAGACGAAGTCGGTGAGAAGGATGGATCTTACGAGCCAAACGCGCAGCCTCGTACACCGGGCACGACGAACAAGAATTTTGATGGCGGTCGAATGGTCGCGACCGCGACGGGGTTGGGCAACCAATACAGCGTTGAATTCTGGGTCCGAAACGAATTGCCAATCAACAGCCGGCCAGTCACCGGATACCTATTCACGCGGGGCGTCAATGGCGCCGACGGGGCACCGGGTGATCACCTTGGCATCGGCGGCACTCACTCGAACCCCGGGCGTCTATTCGTCTTCAACGGGAATGCCCGCAACCAGGTCGTGGCCGGAACGACGCCAGTGGCTTGGGGAAGTTGGCATCATGTCGCGATGACGCGAGATGATGCCAATGTCCGCGTCTTTCTGAATGGCCAACTAGAAATCGCTGACAGCTTGCCGCCGACATATCCGGATGGTTGTGGTGACGTCCAGATCGGAGGCCGCAACGACAACTTCGCTAATCTGCAAGGCATGCTTGATGAAGTTGCGATCTACGACCGAGTGCTGACTGCCGCAGAAATACAACAACATTTTGTGGTTGCCGGAGCGAAGGAAGTCGGCGAGTTCGATGCTTCAGATCCCAAGCAACCAGAGCCAACGGACGCCGGTGAATCCGTCGGCCGTATCCACGTCCGCGACGGTTACGAAGTCCAATTGGTTGCCAGCGAGCCGCAGGTCAAAGACCCCGTTGCGATTGATTGGGGCGTGGATGGGAAACTGTGGGTCGCCGAGATGGCAGATTACCCGTTGGGCATGGACGGGAAGGGCAAGCCCGGCGGTCGGGTCCGAGTACTGGAGGATCGCGATCACGACGGGCACTATGAGTCCTCCACCTTGTTTGCGGACGAACTGCCGTTTCCAACTGGCGTTCTCGTCTGGGGCGACGGGGTTCTGGTCACCGCCGCGCCGGAAATTGTCTACTTGCAGGACAGCACGGGCGACGGAAGGGCGGACGTGCGACGGACTCTGTTCAGTGGCTTTTTGGAAGGCAATCAGCAGCTGCGAGTCAATGGGCTGCGATTAGGACTCGATAACTGGGTGCACTGTGCAAGTGGCAGTCACCACGGAGGTTACGGGGCTGAGAATCGCATCACGTCAGTGATCAGCGGCGTGAGCCATCCCATTGGAAGTCGCGATTTCCGCATTCGCCCGGATACCGGTGAGATTGATCCACTGAGCGGGCCCTCTCAGTACGGTCGCAATCGAGACGACTGGGGAAATTGGTTCGGTGTTCAGAATAGTCACCCGCTTTGGCACTATGTGTTGTCCGATGCGGACATACGTCGCAATCCGTACTTTGCCCCACCCGATCCGAAGCATCAAGTCGTCACGCCGACGAACCCGAAAGTCTACCCCGCGTCGGCCTTGCAGAAACGATTTCACAGTTTTGATCAATCTGGACGATTTACATCAGCGTGTTCGGCGATGATCTATCGCGACGAACTGTTGTTTGATCGCGTCACTGGGCAGCAACATGCCTTCACGTGTGAGCCGTTTCATAATCTGGTTCAGCACAACGTCATCTTCGATGATGGTGTCAGCTTTCGTTTTGAGCGCGACCCCGCCGAATCAGAAATTGACTTTTTCGCCAGCAGAGACCGTTGGTGTCGACCGGTCATGGCGCGAACCGGTCCCGATGGTGCGCTCTGGGTAGTCGACATGTACCGTTACATGATCGAACACCCGGAGTGGCTGCCTCAGGATGGCAAAGACGAACTGGAACCATATTATCGGCTAGGTGAAGATCGCGGCAGGATTTATCGAATCGTCCGTAAGGGCGTCGAACCGCGAGAGATGTCGGATTTTCGTTCGACTGAGAACTTGATTGCGATTCTTGCCTCACCCAACGGATGGCAGCGAGACGTCGCACAGAACATGCTTGTTCGCGGCAGGCATCTGGAATCGGTCGCGGTGCTGCAACGCCTTGTTCGCGAATCTGACAACACGCATCAACGCTTGCATGCGATTTGCACGCTCGACGGATTGGGAGAGTTGTCCAGGGAAACCCTTGAGGTGGCGTTGGCTGATGAGCATCCTGGGGTTCGGCGCGTCGCAGTCGAGCTTGCCGCACGAGTGCAAGTCGATCTTGCGCAGCTGATCAGGCTGGTCGACGACCCCGATTTGAAAGTGCAATTGCAGTTGGCCTCGACACTAGGCCACGATGACGACCCGCGAGCGGCGAGAGCACTCGCGGCGATCGCCCTACGTTCATCATCGGATCCCTACATTGTTGCCGCCGTGATGAGTTCCCTCAACGAGAGGAACATTGGTCAAGTATTGAGCGCATTCTTGAGTGAGCAGCACGCAAAGAATGACAAGGTTGCGTCGCTTCGCGCATCGCTCTTTGGACAGGTCGCGGCGTTTGCCACCGTGGATGATATTCAGGAAGCAATCGAGGGTACCTGTCTGCCAACGTCGAGACAACATTTATGAGCCCTGGCAGCTCAATGCCATCGCTGACCTGATGGACGGATTGGCAAGGCGAAGACTCGAGCTAACAGGACTTGGGATTGAAATCGAGTTCGATGATCGCGGATGTGACATCGAGTGCGCGTCGAACGGTCGGTAATGCCGATGGTGGCAGCGTGACTCCCATGATCGTCGCTTCACTGCGTCTCTTGTTCCGAGAGCGGGAGTCTTTCGACGAAGATTTGAATCTCGTCACAAAATTTCTTTCTGCCAGGATGAATGCTGATCTGCAGACGGCGGTCGTGGACAGGCTTGCAGCTCTGGCGGATCCCGCGGTAGCTGATCGACTGGTCGACGAGTGGAGCGGTTATGGGCCAGGAATGCGGGCGCATGTGCTTGAAGTCATGGCAAATCGTACCGCGTGGAATCGCCGGCTGTTGCAAGCGGTCAATGCCGGGCAGGTATCGTTGTCGGCAATTGCTCCAGCCTTGCGAGAACGATTGTTGGCATCCAATGATCCGCAGTTGAAACAACAATGGTCCGCCGCGTTACAGACGAAGACTTCCGAAGATCGAAGCGCCGTCTTCAGCGAGTATGAAGCCGCCCTGCAATTGACAGGCGATGTTGGCCGTGGCGGACAACTTTTTTTGAAACACTGCGCGAGCTGCCACAAGTTGGGCGATGTGGGATTCGAAGTTGGTCCCAATCTCGCGTCGATCACCGACAAGCGAGCGATCGCGCTGTTGACCGCGATCATCGATCCCAATGCCGCGGTCGAGGCCCGTTACGTCAATTACGTTGTGTTGATGGTTGATGGACGCACGGTAAGTGGTTTGCTTGACACCGAAACTGGAACCAGCATCACTCTAAAAATGCCCGATGGGAAAGTCGAAACCGTCCTTCGATCGGAGATTGAGGAGCTTCGCGGGTCGGCGAAGTCGTTGATGCCCGAGGGCATCGAAAAAGTCATGACGCAGCAAGATGTCGCGGACGTGATCCGATTCGTCAGCGAAAAGATTCGCGCAGACTAGTGGCTCTTCAACGCTGAGATTGTGAGCCGTGGGCCGTAAGGCACCGGGCCGAGACGGACGTATTTCCCCGTCGAGAAGGCCCGGCCGCTCACGCGTCACGGCTCACAAGAACTGACTTGAAGCAGCACTAGCGGGACGAGCCTACTTTGCTGCCAAACGTATCCCGAAGCGTAAGCGAGGAAATGAGTGACGCAACGAGCCTCGATCACGCTGTTTGAAGTTCCGATCATTTGCCTAACCCGACGCGTGAGCGAGGAAATATCGTATTGACATCGACTCGCTTACGCGTCGGGTTACGAAAATCATTCGTGCTGCAGGCAAAATGCAGATGCCGCAACCTCAAAGCTCACGCTTCGGGTTGCGATCGAAATCTCCGACAGCCTGTGCCCTCAGCGAAACGACCTCAGATTGCGATCACCTGTCAAGAATAACGCTGTCCAGCCTACGATGCCTGCTGGAACTGAAATCCGTGTCGTCAAATTTGCCTTCGTCCCCATTTGCCTTCGCGTGCAACGCATCTCAGAGCAAATGGTCGGGCCGTTGGCCCTCCGCGTGACGATTGTTTCTGATGACGCAGCCCGTGGGCTGGGCCTTCGGTTTACCGCCCATCGTCGTTTGATTCCGAAGGTATCACGGAGGGCTAGCCCGTAGGTCGATGCCAGCCCGTGGCCACCTACGGAAACGTGCGGAAACCAGTCCCAGAGCGACCCCGAAGGCGGTCGCAGATCGAATGCACAATCAGTCTGCCGACCCGGCTCTGCGGTCAATTCACGGGTCCTTTGGCCCTCTGCTGACGTTGCGTTCGATGACCCGCCCCGTTGGGCTGGGCTAGACAAACGGCGGAGCCTTCGACCCGAAGAGGAAGTCGTCCAGGGGCGAAGCTCCAAAGAACACCTCCCTATCACGCCATCAGCAGAACCCCGTTTTTGTACACCTAAGCAAACGATGATCTCCTGTTTCATGGCCTCACTATAAACCGTTGCCACCAACTGGTCGCACCTTGACGCGTCTCCACGATTGACGCCGCACGCCCCGATTTGATAACGGCCAGGTTCCACGGGGAGCTTGTTTCTGGAATTCAACTCGATGAGAAGTTTCACGCGTTCCAACCTGTCGAAACAGAAGACCGGACTGGTGTTGCTCGCACTGACGGTCAATCTGGGGTCAGGTTGCGCACTGCCGACGGGACTGCTGAAATCTCGCTGGGCCATGGATGATCCGGAATACGCGGAGAAGTATTGCGATGGAGCGGAGAAGGGCGACGTTTTCGGAAAGCTGAAACAGGCCGCCGATGCCCGGTTTCAAGAGGACGCTTCGGGCCTGTTTGTCTCCGGCGGCTTTTCCAAACGGAATGGCGACGAAGACGGGCTGGTTGCCATCGACGTTGGCGCCGAAACGTACTTCGCCAGTTACCTAACGGGTCGTGCTTCACTGATGGGCATGGGCAACGGCGAAGACTGGTTCACCGGTGCCGATGCGGGTTTACGGTTGCAATCCCCTTCACGCTTCGCCCCTTTCGTCGGCGCGGGTCTCTTTGCGGGCTATGCAAAAGAAGTCGTACCAGCCACCGATGACTGGATCGACAATGATGAGGATGGGTTCATCGACGAACATGGCGAAGACAAAGAGCGTCTCTCTGGCGCAATCGCCGCGGTCTATCCTGAGCTCGGCGCCCATTTTTGGTGGAACCCGAGCGTCCGTCTGACCGGCTTCGGCCGCTATCTGGTCACCACGGACGGGAGGGCGTCGGATGACTGGCTCTGTGGAGTAGGGATCGCCTTGTTTACAAACCCATGGACGACTCCTTAGAACCCGCCGCGCTCAAGATGTAGAATCCAGATACGGAGCAGGTGAAGCGGATGAACGCCGCCGATCACAACTCACTCTTTCGCAAGGATTCTTTTGCAATGAGCAGCAAAACGAACTCGAACCTCTCCCGCCGCCGTTTTCTTAAGCGCACGGCGCTGGCTTCCGCTGCGTTTTCAGTTCCCACCATCATTCCTCGCCACGTACTTGGCTCGCCGACAACACCAGGGGCCAACGAACAGATTGTGGTGGGGATCATTGGGATGGGAATGCGCGGAGACCAACTGGTCATGAATGTGCCGGAATCGGGACGCGTCGCCGCCATCTGCGATGCCGACTTGCGGAAGACAGCGACGGCCACCAAGAAGCACCAGGCCGACTGGAAGATCTATCAAGACTATCGCAAGCTGATCGAGCAGAACGATCTGGATGCGGTGATGGTCGCCACCGCTGACCACCACCACGTGTTGGCCAGCATGCTGGCTTGTCAGGCTGGCAAGGATGTCTACTGCGAGAAGCCGTTGTCGTTGTACGTCCGCGAGGGTCGCGCCTTGGTCCAGGCGGCTCGCAAGTATGGACGCGTCGTTCAGACCGGCACGCAACAGCGGACGATGGAGATGAATCGGTTTTCTTGCGAGTTCGTGCGCGGTGGGGGAATCGGAACGATTCGCGCCGTGGAGTGCGTCAATTTCAAAGGCCCCATTCCGTATCCGGCCGCCGGGCTGCCAGGCGAGCCGATTCCTGAAGGCGTGGACTGGGATCTCTGGCAAGGCCAGGCGCCCGTGCATCCCTACCATCACGAGCTGTTTCAACACTGGAGCGACCAGAACGGCAGATGGTGGGGTAATTGGAGCGAGTATTCGAATTCGCAAGTGACCGGGATGGGGTCGCACGCCTACGATATGGTGCAGTACGCACTGGGCATGGACGAGACGGGGCCGGTCGAGTTGTGGCCGGTCGAAGAAGGGCCGGAAGCGCGGATCGATTTCCGCTATGCCAACGGGGTCGAGGTGCGTTTACGCTTCCCCGATCAGGATCCCTCGTCGTGGACCGCAGTTGGGCGCGGTCTTTGTAGGTTCCAAATGCAAGATCGAAATCAACCGCAACAAATTCACGACCAATCCGCCAGACTTCATCAAGAATCCGCCCGACCCAGAATTGGCCGAAAATGGGAAGGAGACGGTTTCGTCGCCAAGGGGCACGTCGAGAACTGGTTCGACTGCATCCGCACGCGGGCAAAGCCGAATGCAGATGTCGAGATCGGTCACCGCACCGCCTCGCTCTGCCATTTGCTGGTGATCACGCGCCAACTGGGCCGCCGACTGAAGTGGGATCCGGAAAAAGAAGTCTTCCCCGGTGACGACGAAGCCAACGCGCTACTGGATCGCCCAAGACGCAAGGGCTGGGAACTGCCGAAACTGAGTTAGTGTTTTCCACGCTCTGGCGAACGTAGCTACCCCAAAAGACGAGGTGCCAGCCTGGAAAGGCCGACGTACGTTAGGCTTTCTAGCCTGACTCATCCTCCCCGAGCCTACATCTTTCCGCAAACGCGCCCGTTTACTGTAGGGCGGTCTCTCCGAGACCGTCCTACCACGCAGCTTTGCTGCGTTTCGTCCGAGTCTCGGAGAGACTCGGCTACGGTACTCGGCTACGGTACTCGGCTGCAGGTAGGCGTGGCAACCGAGATCCTACCGTCTTCGCTCACCAATCAAGCACTTCGTGCCTGATTGTCGCCGACGGTCGGGGTGTGATCCGATTCCCTTTGCTCGCGTTGGCGCGACCGCGTCCGTTACAGCTCGACGCGCACCGTTTGCTCTCGGCGTTCCTTGGGATCGATCAATTTGAGCTCCAGTCGACCTCGCGATTCGCGTTCGGCGGCCTGCAGTTCCTCTGGACTCTTCACGGGCTTGCCGTTGGCCTGCGTGATCAGAAGACCAGTGGTGATTCCGGCTTGCTGGGCGGGACTTCCTGGAGCAACCGCCGTCACCTCGAGCGCCGGCTCACCGCCGAAGAACGCCAACTTGGACGTCACGCCAAGACTTCGCATCGCACCGGTTCTTGCAACGGGTGCGTCGGCTCCGGATGGTTCGACGTCCACCTCCACGTCGCGGCCGCTGCGCACGTCGCGCACTGTCAACGAGATTCCTCGAGGGCTGCGGCGATACACGTCCTCCAGCTGTTCTTCGCTTTCCAGCGGCTGTCGGTTGACTTGGACCAACGTGTCACCTGGTTCGATCCCCGCCGCAGCAGCCGGGCTGTTCGGAGTCACACTGACGACCTTGAGCGCCGTCTCGCGCCCCAGCTTCACACGCTGCGTCGTCAGACCCAACGTCCCTGCGCCGCCGATCCCAGGAGCTGCGGTGGACTGACCACCAAGTTCCGAAACCGGCTCAAACCAACCGCGACCATCGGCGGCCCATTGGCCAGACTGGTCGAGCTTCAACGCTGCGCGGATGAGCGATTGCGACTTTGGCAGTTCGTCACCCGCCGATCGTCGGCCGAATCTTCCCAATACCGAATTGTTCGGGCTGACGTGAACATAGACGTACTCGCCCGGCGCTGGATAGCTAGCCTGGGCGGCGTTGACCAGGCTTTGCAGTTCGGACTTCTGGACCAGGATCTGAACGAGCGATTCATCATTCGATTGAAAGACGTTCGCGACTCGGCCTTCCACTGTGACGGACGCTTCGACTGCCACAGCCGTCACCTGCCCGTGGACCTGCAGCATGAGAAAACATGGTGTCAATCCAAAGACCAACAGTGACAAAGCGACTGGCGCCAAGCGGGAACGACGACTGGTATCCATGGAGTTCTTGCCCTTACGGTTCGCACGAGTTTGAAAAGATTGCATTTCGGTCTGTCCATAGATTACCCGAGACATCAGGGCGCAACACGGGGATACGGAACGAGGACCTGATGAAAATTGAAGCAGAAATGGGAAATGCCGCGGTCCAATGCCGTTCAAAATCGGCTCGTGGTGGACTTGCTAGTTGAAACGGTAGCCGGAGGCGTCGCGAATCTCCGCAACGACGCGACGCCTCCGGCTACCGGTTGAACGAGCATGGCGACCGCATGATGTGCTAGCTGGACAGCGGCATTTTGCTGTAGGTCGGTCTCTCCGAGACCGACATTCCAAGCGGCTTTGCCGCAAAATCCGAGCCTCAGAGAGGCTTAGCTACAGGCAAGCGTTCCATTCGGAAATTTCGCCGTGATTGACGAGGCGAAAGATCAAAACTGGCGCTGTCCCGCTAGGCCACGATCTCCCCGACGACGCGACCGTGTACATCGGTCAAGCGGAAATCGCGTCCGGCGTAGCGGTAGGTCAGCTGCTTGTGGTCCAGCCCCATCAGATGCAAAATCGTGGCGTGCAGGTCGTGAAGATGGACCCGCCCCTCCACCGCTTTGTAACCCAGCTCATCCGTCGCACCGTATTGGGATCCCCGCTTCACACCGCCCCCGGCCAACCACATGGTGTAGCCGTTGGGATTGTGGTCTCGCCCATCCAAGTCCTTTTTGGCGGTGTCCGGAGTTCGGCCGAATTCGCCGCCCCAGAGAACCAGCGTTCGGTCCAACAAACCACGGCGACGCAGGTCGGTCAACAAACCGGCGATTGGCAAATCGGTCGCCGCGGCCCGCGCCTCGTGGCCTTTGACCAACGCGCCATGCTGATCCCAAAACTCATCACACAATTCGATGTGACGCACGCCGGCCTCGACCATGCGGCGAGCCAGCAAACACTGTCGACCAAAATTATCGGACGCCTTGCCGTCGCCGATTCCGTAAAGATCGAGCGTCTCTTGCGTCTCGCCGGAAAGGTCCATGACGCCGGGGAGTTCCGACTGCATTCGAAATCCAAGCTCAAACGAATCGATCACGCCTTCGACATCCGACGTGTCGCCGTCAAGTGTTGCCGCGTAGTCCTGGTTGATCTCTCGGAGAAAGTCCAATTGGCGACGTTGATCCGACGGTGACAGGATTGGGTTGGCCAGGTTTCCGACTTCCGCATTGCGCACCGGGGTCTTGATATCGCCAATCGCGGTGCCCTGAAACACGGCCGGTAAGAAAGCCGCACCGTAGTTGTTGGCACCACCATTGATCACCGGCGGACTGATGCTGATGAAGCCTGGCAGGTTCTGGTTCTCCGTGCCGAGACCGTACAGTAGCCACGAGCCCATCGAAGGACGCGTGAAGGTAAAGGAGCCGGTATGCAACTGCAACATCGCTGGTGTGTGATTGCCGATGTCGGTATGCATACCCGACAGCACACACAGTTCGTCGGCGAGTTCCGCGGTGTGCCGAAGCAGATCGGAAACCCACAGCCCGCTTTGACCACGCTGCTTCCAGGCCCAATGGGATGGCGTCAACTTGCGTCCTTTCTTCTCCCCCTGCGACTCGGCTCGGCGGTCCAGTTCCGGCTTGCGTTCGAAGGTCTCCATCGCCGATGGACCGCCTCGCATGTGCAAGAAGATCAGACTGTCGGCCCGAGGCGGATGATGAGGCGGCTTGGGCGATAGCAGGTTCTTAGCAGCAATGTCGTCGACCGTTGATGCGGAGGCATGTTGCTGCATGTCCAACAGCGCCAGCGTGCCGAGTCCACACGTGGCTGCGTGCAACATTTGACGGCGAGAGTGGAACATCATTCGGCCTTCGTTGGGAAAGTCAGCTGTTACGAAAATCAATCAACAAATCGAAACTTGGCGCTCGCAAGGAGTGACTGGCAGTAGGTCGTCCAGGCAAGTCGTCGACGATCGCGATCCGCTTGATCCTCTCGAGCCACCGGGTCTTGGCCCGTTTCAGCTTCGTCGCCGAGCTGAGCAAGTACATTTTGAAGGTAACCCAGATCCCGGTCGATCTGCTCACCGCTTGGTTCGGTCGCGAAGCAAAGCAAATGGGCGTGACGGATTCGCTCCGCGTCGTCCATCAGCGTTTCCTCCGAAAGCAGCCGCCCGGCAAAACTCTTGGCGACGCGGATCGAGAAGTCGCTGTTCATCAAGAACAACGATTGCGTTGGCGTGGTGTTGCTATCACGCAGCCCTTGTACGTTCGATGGTTCCGGGAAATCAAACAGACGCAACTGCTCCGGAATGATGCCGCGAATGACAGGCAGATAGACGCTGCGATGATCAAAGGGCTGATCCAGGACGGTGGTATCGAGATTCCGACCGACTTCGCCTTCCCCCATCTGCAACACCAGTGAGCCTTCGGGAGGAGAAAGATCAAGCAACCCACCGACCGACAGCATCGCGTCGCGCAGCGGCTCCGCCTCCAATCGACGACGAGGCATCCGCCAACGCAATCGGTTGTCGGGATCGACGGCAAACGCAGCCTCGTTCCATTGGCTGTTCATGCGGTAGACGCGCGAGGTGACCAGTTGGCGAATCAGCTGCTTGGTCGACCAGTGGTGTGTGTGCACAAACTGCGAAGCGAGAAAATCGAGCAACTCGGGATGGGATGGCGACAGACCAGAAACGCCAAAGTTGTCGACCGTTGGCACGAGCCCGCTTCCCATCAGATGCTGCCAGATCCGATTGGCGGCAACGCGTGAGGTCAACGGGTTGTCGGCGTGAGTGAGCCAGTCCGCAAGTTCAACGCGCCCGCTCGTTTGGTCACTGATCTCAGCCGGCTGGCAAAACTCGCCAAGTGCGGTCAGGAATCCTCGTTCAACCGCTTCCCCTTGCTGGTTCTTTTCCCCGCGAATCAACACGTTGGCGTCGCTGATCTTCGCAGCGTCTTGCACGCCGATCGCGTACTCGGGCTCCGGTCCCAGTGACTTCTGTGCATCCTTTCGTTCCGCCAGTCGTTGTTTCAAAAGCCGCGAGGCACCCTGGAATTGTCGGATGATCTTCGCCGTCGGTCCATCAATCGATTCTGGAATCTCCTTATTCAGATCATTACGAAACTCCTCGGGCACATCCTCGGCCAGCGCCTTGACCCGCTTTTGAGAAGACGCAATTTGCTTTTCAAGCTGTTGAGCTTTTCGCTGAGCTTCGTCGCGTACCTTGGCCTCTTCGGGCGACAGAGCTTCGTCCAACACCAGGTATTGCTGCGCCTTTTCGGTGGCGTTCTTCGGTCGATTGATTCCGCCGCCGTAGCGTGTATCGGTGCTCAAGAAAAGCCCGGCCAACGAGTAGTAATCACGAGTCGGAATCGGATCGAATTTGTGATCGTGACATCGCGCACAGGAAACGGTCAGCCCCAGCACCGACTTCGAGATCACATCGATTTGGTCATCGATCACGTCGTAAGTCAGATTGCCTCCGTTGAGCGACTTCGATCCGATCGCCAGGAAACCGGTAGCAATGATCTGACGATGTCGATCCGAGTCGGATTCTGCCGGCAACAGGTCGCCAGCGACCTGTTCACGGATGAAACGGTCAAAGGGGACGTCTTGATTGAATGCGTTGATGACGTAATCCCGGTATCGCCACGCGTAAAGCATCAACACATCGCGGCTACTACCAGCCGATTCACCGTAGCGGGCCACATCGAGCCAGTGCCTTCCCCATCGTTCACCAAACTGAGGTGATGCCAGCAGGCGGTCGACGATGGACTCGAAGTGGGCTTCCGACGGATCGGCCAAGTACGCGGACACCGCTTCGGGTCCAGGCGGCAACCCGATCAGGTCAAAATAAACGCGGCGCAGCAGTGTGGCGGGATCGGCATCGACACTGGGTCGCAGACCGGCCGCCTCCAAACGTGCCAGGATGAATCGGTCGATGTCGGTGCGTGACCAGCTCGTATCGTCGACCACGGGAGCCTCGACCGGCTGAACCGGCTTGAGCGACCACAGATCGACCGGTTTCTGTTCGTTGTTGCCAGGACCCGCGTTGGGCTGCTGCGGAGAATCGTCCCGAGGGTCGGGAGCTCCCAAGGCGATCCAGCGTCGAAAATCGGCGATCACCTCGTCCGGCATCTTTTCATCCGGCGGCATCTCCAAGTCTCGATACTCGATCGCGCGCTGCAGCAGACTATCGCGGGGCTTGCCCGGAACGACAGCGGGTCCCGTTTCACCACCGTTCCGAAGTGCCGACGGAGAATCCAGTAACAATTCGCCGCCGACATCATCCGAATCGACCGAATGACACTCGTAGCAGTAACGAATCAAGGCCGGACGAATCTTCTTCTCGAACAGCTCATGGCCCACACGGTCGGAAGCGCGGTTGAGCAAATGAGTGTCGTGGATTCGCGACCACCACCAGGACAGTCACCACGAAGGCAAACCGAGCGGTGTGTTGCATGAAAGAGGCAAACGACATGCGGCACGTACAGCTGGTAGGGTAGGGGCGGGCAGGACGGCTTTAAAAAGCCGTGAGGCGGGAGTCCATTCTAGTCGGCAATCGGACTCGCCCGCAATTCATTCACTCCGCCTATCGCGGTCAGGCAAGCCAACGTTCCAGATGGGCTGCGACAAACTGGTTCTCAGCCGTTTGAGCGGCTGAAACACGAGTGATCTCGTCCGCTTGGCCCGGCGACAGGACTTCGTGGGGATCGAGACATCGGACCGAGGGAAGCAGCCCCTGACGCCGCAAAACCTCGTGCACGCCCGGAATGCAGCCGGCGAACTGATGGGCGACATCGAAGATGGCGGCGTTGGCATCGGTCAGCAAGATGTTCTCGGACAGCCACTGGATCGGGATCGACGATTCGTTACGACTGCGTTTGATCCGATCGAGCATTTCGACGGCGGCCCGTGTCCATACGGCCCATTGACCGAGTAGACCACCCGACATCCAACGAACGCGTTTCGCCAAATCGAAAGGGGGTCAACAGGTCGACGATGATGTTGTCGTCGTTTCCGGTATAGAGCGCGATGTCGTCGCGCTGAGCCTCGATCACTGCTCTCACCACATCGATCGTCTGGTATCGATTGAACGCTGCGATCTTGATCGCCACCACATTCTCAATTTCGCAAAACGCTCGCCAGTACGCGTACGAGAAAACTCGGCCGCCGACCGCCGGCTGCAGGTAGAAGCCGAACACGGGCATCACTTCCGAGACGCGTCGACAGTGATCCAGAATTTGCTGCTCGCTTCGATCTTTGACGGCTGATGTCGAAAGCAGCCCAGCGTGATAGCCCAAGGAGCGAGCGAGTTCGGCTTCCCGAATCGCCTGGGAAGTGTCGCCACAGATTCCAGCAACCTGCACAAACTCCCGCGACGTACCGGAAAGCTGTGACTCGACCGTTTCCGCAACCAATCGCAAGACAGGTTCCAAAAGGCCATGATCGCGAATCGCAAACTGAGTCGTATGGACTCCAACGGCGATCCCTCCAGCCCCACTGTCGAAGTAATAGCGTGTCAGTGCTCGCTGGTAACGCTCCGACCACGTGCCCGACTCATCCAATGCCAGCGGCGAGGCGGGAATGACCAGTCCGTCGTTCAAGTCTGCTCGCCATGACCCCATATTCGTCTCTCAGCCAATCGTCGTTCGTCAATGTCCAACCACTAACAATCAGCTGCCACGACGCCGCTTGGCAATTCGTTCGCGGGACTGGTTGGCTCGACGACTATTGTTCTACGGGTATCGCGTCGACGCCAGCAGGGCAGAGACGCCGACTCACTTGACGAACGGATTGGCACTGACGTCTCCCGGATCAAAGTCGGAACCGGATGCGCCCGAGTCCGACTCGCCTCGAAAGAATGACGTGACCTGATTGCCCTCGTGGTAATCGGAGAACTTGCCGTTACCGCCGTCTGGCAAACCGGCCTCGATCCCTCCCATGATGTAATAGGACCCAGATCCGACGGCCACGAAGAAGCCGACGAACAACAGCACAATCAAAACGACCGTTTTCATCGCGTTACAACCTAAGCATCGAAAGAGAAGAGTGGGCGTTGACGCTAAAAACGTAGTGTGCCACGATCGAACGCCCACGCAGTTGTTGGCAAAAAACCCCTCGCGCGATCCCCACGCTTCCGACTGACCATCTCAGCCGTTCCAACTGATACGGTCGGGGTCCACACGACGAGTCCGTTTACCGATAAGTCTCAGGTTGAGTCAGTTGAGTGATCATCGCGATCGGCTCCCGCCGAGATGATGGGTCGGCACCGGCAGGTCCCACCTCGCGATCAAGTCCGTTGGCCCGCTAGACGCAAGCAACGATCATCGCGTCAGCGCAAGACAGCCGGTTTGACCCATCCTACAAAGCATCAATATTTGCCGTCTCGCACTTGAAAATGCGTTGGCTTGCCGAGGGTTGTACCTCCACGCCTGAGCCACTGGGCGATCCAATCGATCACGCGGTCAATCTTCATCGAAGGCTCGCCGAATCGCGAGCGTGCCAGATCGTTGTTACTGAGCCAACACGTGGATGCCGCATTCCCTGCATACGTTGGCGTCACTCCAAAACGCTCACCGAATTGATTCGCGATGTCGCGCACGGACAACGTGTCGTTACCTGTCACGTTGACGATGAAGGGTGGTGAATCGGCACATGGGAGGCACTGAACGATCTGCGCGACCGCGTCTCCTTGCCAAATCACATTCACGCTAGGTGTCTCAAGATTGACCGGCTCTTCCGACATGACTTGCGTCGCGATATCGACAAGCACGCCGTAGCGAAGTTCGACGGAATAGTTCAAACGCACCAGCGAACAACGCGTACCGTACTCATGTGAGCCATCGATGAACGCGCGCTCGCGGGCCAAACACGACCGCGCATAGTCACCCGGCGGATCGGTTTCACTTTGCTCGGTCGATCCTCCCGATTCCGGTGACGTAAACGAATAGACGCAACCTGTCGAAAGGGCAACGATCCGAGCGTCGCGAAACCGCGAAGCGACATGGCGAGGCATCTCGCCGTTCATGCGATAGAGCAGCTCGACATTGTGCGAGGTGCCAAACTTGACACCAGCCAGGAAAAAGACGTTGGCGACGGAGGGTAGGGCATTGAGCTGTTCCGGATCGCTCAGGTCCGCCTGAATCATTTCCAACTTGAACTTCTCAAATGGAACTCGCGAGACGTCGGTCGTGAACCGCGAGACCGCAATGACACGATCGTGACGTCCCAGTTGTTCCACGCAGCGTTGCAACATGCGGGAAATGTGAAACCCCATCTTCCCCGCGGCACCCAGCACCAGAATATCCCCCGGGCACGCTTCCACAGCAGCCAACGCACCACCGTTGGGGAGCGTCAGGACTTCATCCAGTTCCTCCGTCGTTCGAGGACAGGTCGGCTCAAATGCAGTTGTCATGATTCACCACTCACCACTCACCACTCACCACTCACCACTCACCACTCACCACCCCACTCACCACTCGCCACTCGCCACTCGCCACTCCTTTTTTACCCGCCAATCTCTTCTCATTCGTGCCTTTTCGTGTACTTCGTGGCCCAATCTCCTCCCCCGCATTCAGTTCAGCCTGAAGCCCCCAAACCCCCTGAACCCCGAGCCGCCTGCCCTGCCTCCCCCAGACCGGGCAATCCAGCGGAAGCTTGCTTCGGTTGACGCGACTCGATTATTATGTAGCGGAACCAACCAAGGTTGGTGCCCACCTCCAGCCAGTCGTCCTGCCCGTCAGGGTTTGAGGACTGCCGGTCTTCCCACCTCCATAATCGGCGCTGATGACCATGTTGACCATCCTTGGCCACAAGAGTCGTTACTGTGACGGAGTCTCTCGTCGCGGATTCCTCAAGATCGGAGGACTTTCTTTCGGCGTCGGCGGGTTCTCGTTAGCAGACTTGCTGCGTGCCGAGGCGGCCGCTGGAAAATCCAGCTCCCACAAGGCGGTGATCAATGTGTTCCTTGCGGGCGGTCCACCTCATCAGGACATGTGGGAAATCAAATCGGATGCTCCCAGCGAGGTTCGCGGAGAGTTTCAAGCCATCAAGACCAATGTTCCCGGCATCGAGATCTGCGAAGTCTTTCCGAAGCTCGCCGGCATGATGGACAAGGCGGCAGTGATTCGCAGCGTGGTCGGATGTAGCGGCGGCCACGATGCCTACCAATGCTTGACCGGTTGGCGTCCCAACGATCTTCAAAGTGTCGGCGGCAGGCCGGCGATTGGTTCGGCGGTCGCCAAGCTATTTGGTCCGGTCGATCCGTCGGTACCGCCCAACGTGGGACTGGCTCAGCGGACTCAGCACGTGCCGTGGTCGGATTCTGGGCGACCAGGATTTCTCGGCGCGGCGTACGCGCCCTTCAAGCCGGATGGTCCCGGCATGCAAAACATGACCCTCAACGGGATCACGTTGGAACGTTTGTCGGATCGCCGCAAACTACTTTCACAGATTGATTCCATGCGTCGAGACATCGACATCACCGGCACGATGGAAGGGATGGATGCCTTCGGTCAGCGTGCACTCGATGTCTTAACCAGCAGCAAGCTGCTCGACGCCCTCGACCTGAGCAAAGAAGACCCAAGAATTGTCGAGCGATATGGTGACGGCAAACCGTACCAGTACCAGTACGACGGCGCACCGACTTGCAATGAACAGTTATTGGTTGCGAGGCGTCTGATCGAAGCCGGTGCGCGTGTCGTCAGCCTCAGTTACGGTCGTTGGGACAGTCACGGCCAGAACTTTGATCTCGTTCGTGATCATGGTTCCAAACTGGATCAATGTCTCAGCGCCCTGATCGAAGACTTGGACAATCGCGGCATGCTGGATGACGTCACGATCGCAGTCTGGGGTGAGTTCGGTCGAACACCGCAAATCAATGCCCAAGCCGGACGCGATCACTGGACGCGAGTCAGCTGTGCGTTCCTGGCCGGTGGCGGCATGAGAACGGGTCAAGCCATTGGTGCAACCAATCGCATGGGCGAGGAACCGGCCGACCGACCAGTTGAAATGCAGGAAGTGGTCGCCACCCTCTATCACAATCTTGGGATCGACACGGCGACCGTCGCCATTCCTGACCCGACCGGTCGACCACAGTACCTGGTTGATCATGATCCCATCGCCGAGTTGATCTAGTGATTCATAGCAAGGTCCATCATGGGCGGAGCGTCCCTGCCATGGGCAGCGATCGCAACCAGCCTGAGTCTGTTGGTTGCACCGATCGCTTCGGCCGCGGAATCGTTGTCGGACGCGACGCAGGCGGCCAGTCCGGCGATCGAGAGCCTCCGTTTTGATCACTCGCCCGAGCTCGCGCTGTCGGGTCGTGATGCGCGTTTACAGCTGGTCATCACCGCAGTTTCTCCCGACGGTGCAGACGCGTGACGTTTCCCGGCAGGTGGAACTGACTGCGGATCCGGAGGGCATCATTGAGTTCGATGGATCTCTGTTGATTCCCAAGCAGGACGGCACCGTGACGATCACGGCAAGCGACCCATCAGGCGCAACCGTGCAGACCGAAGTCCGCGTCACCGACATGGGGAATGAATCGACAATTAGCTTCCCTGCCAAGATCATTCCCATCTTCACCAAGCTCGGCTGCAACGGTGGTGGTTGTCACGGAAAAGCATCGGGCCAAAACGGCTTCAAGCTTTCCTTGCTCGGTTTTGGTCCACGCGAAGATCACGAGCACCTGAGCAACGAATCGAGAGGCCGCCGAATCTCTCTTGCCAATCCGGACGGCAGCCTGCTGTTGCTCAAAGCCATCAACGCGTCGCCTCATGGCGGTGGGCAACGTTTGCAGAAAGACAGCCACGAATACAGAATTCTCCGCCGCTGGATTTCGCAGGGCATGCCTTACGGCGATGGCGACCAACCGCAGGTCGCGTCCATTGAAGTGCTACCGCAACATCGTCGAATGGCACCGGGTACCGCGCAACAGGTATCCGTGATCGCGAGGTACTCCGACGGCAGCGTCGAAGATGTGACGCGAGCCGCGGTCTTCGAATCGAACGATCCCGAGATGGCATCCGTTTCGGACAAGGGCCTGGTCGAACTAGGCAGTGTCGTCGGTGACATTGCAGTGATGACACGTTATCAAGGCCATGTCAGCGTGTTTCGCGCCGACATTCCCTTGGTACGTGAACCGGGCGAGCCGACGCCGCAGTTTCCCGAAGCCTCCGAGAACCTCGTCGATGTGTTGGTCTGGGACAAGCTTCGCTCGCTGGGCGTGCCAATCTCCTCACGCTGCGATGATTCAACGTTCCTTCGCCGCATCACGCTCGACATCGCCGGACGCCTGCCCACCATCGAAGAAGCGAATCAGTTTCTCGCGGATGCGTCTCCGGACAAGCGCGAACGCGTGGTCGATCAACTGCTAGACAGCGGCGACTACGCGGATCACTTCGCCGCCAAGTGGAACGCGATTCTTCGCAATCGTCGTGATGGCGACCAGCTACGATTCGTGACGGTTGCCTTCCACGAGTGGATTCGTGACAGCATCCTCGACAACAAGCCTTACGACGAATTCGTGCGCGAAATCGTCACCGCCTCCGGAAGTGTTGCGAGCCATCCACCGGTGGCCTGGTATCAACAAGTTCCGGATACGAATCAACGAATTGAAGACGCGGCACAACTGTTCCTCGGTCAGCGCATTCAATGTGCGCGTTGCCATCACCATCCCTACGAAAAGTGGAGCCAGGCCGATTACGCCCAGTTGTCCGCTTTTTTTGTCACGATCAGCAAGAAGAACGATGGGGATCCGAGCGAACCCATTTTCTTTGCTCGGGTCGGTGGCGCCACCGCGCGTGATCCTAGCTCTGGCCAGAACTTGATGCCGGCCGGATTGGACGCCGAAGCCGTCGCGGTCGACACCCATGACGACCCCCGGATTGCCTTTGCCGAGTGGATGACCGAACCGGAGAATCCATTCTTCGCGCGAGCCCTGGTCAATCGTTATTGGAAACACTTTCTTGGTCGCGGACTGGTCGAACCGGAAGACGATCTGCGTGTCACCAATCCGCCCTCCAATCCTGAGTTGCTTGACGGGTTGGCCAAACACTTCGTGGAATCGGGCTTTGATACGAAGTCGCTGATCCGTTTGATCGTGACTTCGCACACGTATCAGCTCGACAGCAATGCCCTGGACGACAACTTGGGCGATCGTCGAAGTTATTCACGTTACTATCCCAAGCGACTGCAGGCGGAAGTGTTGCTCGATGCGATCGACGGTGTAACAGAAAGCCCGACACGATTCGCAGGCATGCCGCCGGGAACCCGGGCGGTGGCGCTACCCGACACCAATTTCTCCTCGTACTTTCTGACCGTTTTCGGCCGACCACAGTCGACCACCGCGTGCGAGTGCGAGCGGTCGCAAGAGGCCAATCTGTCGCAAAGCTTGCACCTTTTGAACTCGGAAGAAATCCAGGGCAAGCTGTCCTCGGACACCGGCCGGGCAGCAAAATTGGCAAACGACCCGAGGTCCGACCAAGAGAAAATTGAAGAACTTTATCGAACCGCCCTCTGTCGTTTGCCCAACGACTCCGAGGTGAAGGCCACCCTGACCTATGTGTCGTCGAAAGAGAATCGGCGAGAAGCGTACGAGGATGTGATCTGGTCGCTGATCAACTCGAAGGAGTTCCTCTTCAACCATTAGCTGTAGACCGACAGTCACATCCGCCGCCGTGCGTTGGCACTCGGTTGCCAACAAGGCAGGGGGAATCCAGGAAAAAATCGGACGCTAACGCGAGCCGGCTAATCCTAAAGATCGAGCTGAACCAAAGCACTCGTCGCCAGCGCCCCCTTTTGACTCCGATGTTCCTAGTTAAGCGACATCCGTGAAATCATTGCCCAAACCGCAGTAGGCGACCTCGTCATGCTCGAGTCACTGTTATGCAATTCCTGCGGTGCCCCTCTGGAGGTGCCGGACTCAGCGAACTTCATCAAGTGCAAGCACTGCAACACGACTTTAAAGGTTCATCGTTCCAGCAGAGGAACGACGACCGAAGCAATCGAAAAGTTGACCGAAACGACGGAGAACCTGGCGGAGCAGGTCCAGAAACTGACGCGACAAAACGAACTGGAGCGTTTGGATCGACAATGGGAACAGGAACGTCAAACCTTTACCTTCCGTGACCAGGAGGGAGGCAGCCATTTACCAGCTCAGCGATTCGCTTGGATTATCGGATCGACGGTTGCGTTCTTTGGAAGCCTCTGGACCTTTCTTGCGATCTCAATCACTCGCTCGGCGCCGAACGTCGGCCCCTTCGCTGTGGCCAAAGTAGTCTTCCCTTTGTTCGGAATCGGCTTCATCGCGTTCGGTATCTTCCTCGCGGTCATGATGCATCGCAAAGCGAAACAATTTGACGAGGCGCAAACAGCTTACCTTCAACATGCGCGCACGCATCATGGAGGGAGACGAGACCCCGTAGATCAGGATCCGCCTGACGATCATCACGAGTCGGCACGCGGAGCGTGCCCTACGCGTCTGGTGGCACGCGGAGCGTGCCCTACGCGACGGATCGGTTACCATCCGAGACACCTTCGGCATCAACAAATGTGGTTCATGACAAACTTCTTGATCCGTGATACGCGATTTGCTCGCGTGATCGGCATCGTGCCGGCCTGGCTTGCGATCGTTGGCATCTCGACGTGTTGGCGCAGTACGAACCGGCGCAGTTGCTTTCGCTTTCGCGCAGTGGTGGACAGGCTGGAACCAGCTTTGACCTCCGCGTCGCCACCGGGAACCAACTGGTTGAGATCGATGCGCTGCAGTTTTCGAATCCCGCGATTTCGGCGGAGCTCAAAACGCTTGATCCGCTGCCATTTACGCAGCAGCGCGTGCCGGACTACGGGAATTTTGTCGTGACGATCCCCAGCGACGTGCCGCCCGGGCGTTACGAGGTGCGCGCAGTCGGGCCGACATGGCATTTCCAATCCACGGGCGCTGTTGATCACGAATTTGCCCAACGAGATACCATCGCAGGTCAGCCACGATGCGGACTCGCCAACCCCGTTGAACATTGGCACGCTGTTCCACACCAGGTCGACCGGCGCCGAGGTCGACTACTATGGAATCAGCATCGCCAAGGACCAACCGCTCCAGTTGGAGTTGCTCGCCCAGCAGGTCGATTCGCGAATGATCGGCCAACTCAAACTGTTCGATGCCGAGGGACATGAGCTTGCCTCGGCGCGAGGGGCGGACGATTTCGATCCCATCCTGAGAACACCTGCCGATCTTCCCGTCGGCGACTATGTGTTGGCGGTCCACGATTTTCTCTATCGCGGTGGTGACGAGTATCACTATCAAGTACTGGCCCGACCGATCGACCAGGCCAGGTCGCTGATCAAACCGGGCGACTCAGCGGAAGGACAATTGCCACAAGTCTGGGCCACGCGTTCCTTTGCGCTTCGCAGAGAGGATTGCCTTGCGAACCAAGTGGAAGCATCCGGAGAACCCAAGGCAATTGAAATCCCGTTTGCGCAAACGCTGTGGTTTCCGGATCGCCAGCAAGACTCGGTCTTTGAGTTCAGCGCAAGCGAAGGTGACGTGCTCGCCATCGACGTGACATCACAACGCGTCGGACAGCCGACCGACGCCCGTTTGACGGTCCAGCGGATCGAGGCCCAGACGTCGGGAACACAGGAATCGGGAACTCCGAAGCTACACGAGGTATTGAACATCGACGATTGCCAGGGTGTGTCGGACGGAGCCGTCAACCTGTTTTCGACCGACGCGGTCGCGATGTTGACGATCCCAGCCTCAGCTCAGTACCGCCTATGCGTTCGCGATCTCGACGTCGGAAAATCGCTCTCGCAGCAACAAGCGTTTCAGCTTCGCGTCGGTCCGCCGAATCCGGGCTTTGATCTGGTCGCCTATCGACTGTATCCGCATCGCGACGTGAATCAAACGCAGCCATCGGGTTCCAATCTATTTCGAGGCGGATCGGAAGTCCTGCGTGTGTTCGTCGTCCGTCGTGACGGTTGGAACGGTGCAGTCAAGGTGCGGTGCGAAGGACTTCCCCCGGGCGTCACAGCCAGCGAAGTGGTGATCGCTCCCAATCAGACGCAAACTCAGTTGACGCTGACCGCAGCCGAGGATGCGGCGGGCGGCGTGGCACCCGTTCGCGTGATCGGGCAGAGCGAGGATGGATCGATTGAGCAGGAGGCGGTGGCCGCGACGATTCAATGGGGAAAGGGAGCCGGAAGGGACTTCATCCAATCGCGCGTCACGTCAACCCTTTGGGTCTCGGTATCGGAGAGCGACACGTCGCCCGTATCGATCACGCTTGGCGATGGAAATGCGGCGCAAGTCAAACAGGGAGAGTCACTGAAACTTCCCGTCCGGCTGGTTCGGCGTGAAGGCGGCCAGGCCGCTTGCGTGGTTCGTCCCCGCGATTTACCGGGGGGCGTGAAAGCTGGCGAGATAACGATTCCAGCGGAAAAGAGCGAAGGCGAAATCGAATTCCAAGTCGAACCGGGGGCCACGCCGGGAACTTATTCGCTGTGGCTGCAATGTGAAACTAAGATAAAGTTGAAGCTGAATCCGCAGGGGCTCGAGCGAGCCCAACAATACCGATCCCTCCTTCAATCCCTTCATGACGATCCAGCTCAGGCCGCCAATCTTGAAGCGATTCAAGCAGCCATTGCCGAAGCCGACAAGCGTGTCGAAGCGGCAAAGGGTGCTGCCAACGAAAAAGAGCTAACGGTCTTCATTCCCACCTCCAACGCGACCATTCGTGTCGTCGAACCATGATCCGATCCGCATTGAACCTGATTGCCATCCCGATGGCTCTCTCGATCTTCCTTCCCGCTTTCGCCCAAGACCTGCCGCTGACGGTTGCCGACTTGCAACGTTCCGATCCGGTCGATTTCGCGACCGAGATTGCGCCGATCTTGAAGCGAAACTGCCTGGCATGTCATCACGAGAAGGAAGCCGAAGGTGGATTGGTATTGGAATCCGCTGAGAGCATTCATGCCGGTGGCGATGGTGGCAGCGGTGTGAACATCGAGGAGCCGATGGCCAGCCTGCTCTTGACGCGGGCGACCGGTGCGGAAGAACCCTTGATGCCACCGGACGACAATGCGGTCGGAGCCAACCCACTAACACCAGACGAGCTTGGACTGCTGAAACTTTGGATCGAACAAGGCGCGAAGGGGAGCGCCGTGATGAGCGAGTCGATCGAGTGGCAGGAGATTCCTGAATCGGTTCGCACTTCGCTCGCGCTGACGGTGGCACCCGACAGTCGATTCGCAGCGGTTGCACGCGGAAACCGAGTGATCGTGGTCGACCTTGCAACCTACCAGCCAACGGGTTATCTGGTCGATCCAACGGTCCTCGGCGGGAATGCGGCGCACGTCGACCTGGTACAGTCCATCGCGATTTCGCCCGATGCCGAGCGAATTGCAACGGGAGGTTTTCGCACCGTCAAGTTGTGGCGAAAAGAATCGCTTCCAGTCGATGACGTGACCAAACCGTTGGCAAGTTCCGGCGGGTTGATTGCGGTGAAGTCCGATGAGAGTGCCGCGGCAATCGTCAATGCGATTGGAGACATTGAACTTTGGGACCTGGCACAGTCCCAGCGGACACATACGCTGCGCGGTCATGCCGATCGGATTTCAGGTCTCGCCTGGGCAGCCTCCGCCGATCGATTGGTGAGCTGTGACTCCGCGGGACGAATCATGGTTTGGCAAGCTTCCTCCGGCGAGAAGACCGGTGAACTGGATGCCGGTGCCGCGATCGTTGACTTGGCGGTGTCGGAAGATGGCCAGCAACTTGCTGCAATCGACGTGACTGGCAAGCTGGTTCGTATGCAAGTCGATGCCGAGGGAACCACAATCGAGCCGGTGAAAGAGATTCCCGAAGGCGTTTCACAAGCGACCAGCATCGCGTTTGCATCCAAGCCCAATCCAGTCTTGCTCGTCGCCGATCAATCGGCCGGGGTCTTGGTGATGTCGCTGGCGGATAACCAAATCGTTCGCAAGATTGACCATGGATCCGTCGTCGATTCGCTGGCCGTTTCCGCCGACCAAACGCGACTGATTACGGGTGGTCGCGACGGCAAGACACGTGTCTGGGATCTCAACAGTGGCGAGCCGGGGTTGACGCTTGAGGGCGACCCTCAGGGACGCCTGCAGTTGGCCTATGCCCGGCGCGTAGCCCAGCGACAAAAGTCCGCCGTTGAGAGACTGAATGGTGTCACCGCGGAGTTAGAAAAGCGATTAACCAACGAAAAGGAGGTGCTGACCAAGGCGACGGAGGAACATCAAAAAGCATCGACTGCACTCGATGAAAATGAAAAGAAGCGAGTGGAGGCGGTCGCGGTCGTGACGACAACCGAACAGACCATCGCCAAAGCCAACGAGGATGCAGCTCAGGCCAACAAGGTGATCGAGGCTGCCAAGGAAAAGCTCACGGCTTCGAATCAGCTCATGGAATCGATCAACAAAGAGCTGCAAGCCAACACGACGGAGCTTGCCAGTGCCACAGAGCAGGTCGGAAAGGTCAAAGCTCAGATCGCGGAGATGACCAAGATTCTCGAGCAAGCCGATGCTCGCGCGAAACAGATTCAAAAGCTTGTCGATGAAAAGAACGCCTCATTGACAATGGCGAAAGAGGCGATGGCCGCCGCTCAGGTGGAAATCGAATCCGCCACCAAATTGTCGGCAGACTCCAAGAGCATGGCCGAAAAGTCGGCCAAAGACTTGGAGCAACAAAAGAAGAATCTGGCGAGTGCCGAAGAGGCGAAGAACAAGAGTGAAGCGGAACTGGCAAAGCGTCAGCAGGCCCTCGACACGGCGGCCCAGGCTCAGAAGCGTGCCGAGGCGGCCATTCCGGCGCACAAGGGCGTGATCGATTCGGAGACGCGTCGACAGACATTGTTGGACCAGCGGTTGAGTGAAACAGAGGTTCGGCTTCAAGGTGCCGACCAACAAGTGCTTGGCATCGCGGCGAGCCGCAACGGCAACCTCGTGGCAACGTCGCATCGAGACGGGTCGGTCCGTGTTTATCGACTGGACAACGGCAAACCCGTTTCTCGATTTGAGTCGGACGTGCCTGGCAGCCCATCGCACGTCACTTGGCTGGGCGAGAATGTGATCGCTTTTGATGCCTCCTCTGCACCGCAACTTTGGTCGGCACAGTTTGGCTGGTCGCTGGAACGGACCATTGGATCGATCGATGATCCGACCGTGATCAGTGATCGAGTCACCGCCCTCGACTTCCGGCAAGACGGAATGTCGATCGCGGTGGGAAGCGGTCCGCCGAGCCGATCTGGTGAGGTCAAGGTGTTCGCGGTCGAGACTGGACAGTTGGTTCGCGACTTCGGAGAAATTCATAGCGACTCGGTTTTAGGACTCGCCTTTTCGCCCAGCGGTCGCTTCATCGCCTCATCCGCGGCGGACAAGACCATTCGCTTGCTCGACGTCGCAACCGGTCAGCTCACCCGCTCGCTCGAGGGCCACACGCATCACGTGTTGTCCATCGCGTGGCAAGATGATGAGCAATCGATCGCATCGGCGAGCGCGGATCGAACCGTGAAAGTGTGGGATGCGGAAACGGGCGAGCAGCGTCGAACGATCTCCGGTTTTGGCAAGGAAATCACCGCCATAACCTTCGTATCGGCCACCAACCAACTGGCGACCGCCTGTGCCGATGGCCAGGTTCGTCTCTACGACACCTCCAACGGAAAGTCACTGCGAACCTTCAATGCGAGCGGCGATTTCCTGTTCTCGTTAGCGGTGTCTCTGGACGGCAAGACCCTGTTGGCGGCCGGCCAAAGTGGGGTGCTGCGGATCTGGAATGTCGACGACGGCAAGTTATTGCACGAGCTGAACTAGTTGGACAGCGCCATTTCGGCAACGCGCGCCGTGATCCAAGCACGAATCGCAAGTTTTGATGTTGCGCCATCATCACCCTGCCGCTTTCGGATTCTTCGAATCACACTGACAAGCAAAGCGGCCCACGGCTAGCGCCAGAGGTTCACAGTGAACCTCAGGCGCTAGCCGTGGGCCCCCGAAACTGGCCGACAAAAACAACAACTTCCGACCTGGGCAAGACGCTTCACGCCACTCCGAGGTAAACCGCGCAACATCGAAACGCGCCAGCGAGTGTGTCGTATTTTTCTCGCTCGCCGTCGCGCCGTGTTTGTACCTGGCCCGAATGGCACGAACTTAGGTTGTCTCAGTGAACCTCGGGCGCTAGCCGTGGGCCTTCGCCGCATCCTAACGACGTTTTCTTCGCCCACGGCTAGCGCCCGAGGTTCAAAGCCCGTGCCATTTGTACCTGGCCCCTCTTTGTTCCGAGCCGACTACTTCACGAGTTCGATCTCACCCACTCTCCACTCTTTGGTGAAGAATGTCTCAAGCGGGCTGTAGAGACGCAGAATGGTAAACCAACCTTTGCCAGGAATGGTCTGAATCCAGTTACCCCGCTTGACGCCTTCGGGCTGTGCCGGAGCAAAGTAGATGGTCGTCGAACCATCAGCACTCGCTTCTGCGGCGGGTGATGGATAGCTCTGACTCCCTGCGCGGATAACGCTGCGGTGTGTCGAGCATCGAGCGTGACTGGTTGTCATAGAGAGTGAAGGACCAGAACGCAGCGGCAGGGATGCCCTTGGGAAGGGTACATTTGTAGGTTTTGGCACCATCGAAGGGGTTCATCTCTGCGTCGAGGAAGCCCATCAGATACTGCGAGCCGACGTTGGGAACTCGCATGATCATGCCAGGTGAGTCGAGCGTGTAAGCGAAGTAGAACGCGGTCCTTGAATCGAGCGTCCGCGTGCCGGTTGGCGGAAAAGGCTTGAAGGTCCCTTCCTTGGTGACCATCGGCGGTGGCGTCTCGAAGTCGTAGCCACCTTCCCACAGCATGTTGCCCCACATGGAGTTCTCATAATAAAACCAATCCGGATGCAAATCGCCGAACCGCCAGTTCAAGACTCGGCCGGTGGCATTTCCGAACTTTGCTGCATCGGTGAGAACCTTTTTCGTTCTGGCGTCAGGCTGGAATGGCTTGCCCTTGACGATTCCGATTGCTGCAAGCTGACCGGCGAGTTCGACGTCGTAACTGGTGCCCGGCTCCTGCTGGACGTTCTCGTTGATCATCTCGAAGAACGTGTAATCACTCGGCGGGATCGTGTTGAACGCCTTGCCACTCGCTTCGACGAATTTGGTATCGGGAACCGGCGGGTTCTGTTCGAGCCGCACTCCGCCTTCGAGCGCGGTGGCAATGCTGGTGCCATAGCCTCCCGGCGTGTATGGATAAACCTTCATCGACTTCTTGATCATCTCGACCACGGGCTTCGGATCGTTATTCACCAGATAGGCGCGCACCGCATAAAGGATCCGATTGGTCTTCGAGTGCGCGACGTGAAAGCCGCTGTCTGGTAACAAGCCGTCGTAGCCGGGCGGGACGAGCAGGTATTTGCCACCTTCACCGCGATCGGGTCCGGGGAACCCAATGTCAATGATCCAGGAGAACCACATATCGTTGATGGTGCCCACGCTCTTAGGCGGCTGTTCGACCACCAGCGGTCCCTTGGTCAGATCTAAGACCGAGAGGTAATAGATCGTGTCGGCATTGGCGGTCAGGAAGAGCGACTTCGCGTCCATCAGCTCAGAGAAGATGACAATCGTGTTGTCCTCCGCGCCAATGCTTTGGAATCCCTTCTGAAGCCCATAGGCGGAGGCTCCGCGGAAGCTGTTGTTGTAGACGTTCAAGCCGTTGGTGAATGTCAGAACGTCCGCCACCCCTTTTGCGGTTTCGACGGTTGGCGCGCCGTCCTTGAAGGTGAGCTTGCCAAGATCGGTCTCGACAATGTCAGGAGTGAGGATCGACGAGGGAATCGCGCCGGTTGACTGTGCGGATGCGTTTGACAAAGCCATCGCACCAAGGAGGCTGGCGGCGATTACTTGTTGCAAAGGTTTTCGTGTCATCGTGCTTGTTGGGTTGCCTCCAGAAATCGAATTGAGAGCCCTCAATGGACGATTCCTTGAGTAGGTTGCCGTTTCGGCGGCGGTCACCTCCACCGCCCAGCGATTGGGCATCGAGAGGTCTCAGCGGGGACGAATCCAAGTATGGACGTGACCTCGACATGTGGCCAGTGCTGTGCCACCGACGATTGGAGATTCATGGAATCTTCCCTTTTGCCCCTTGATTCCGCCTGAACATGCCAATGTTGCCAGCGTCGGCCAAGCCTTTTTGACCAAAGTGCTGCGAACGCTACAATGATGGCTCAACCGAATCAGGACCTTGTGATCTTGTTTCGAATTTTCTTGGGGGCGAGGAGTTCTGTGATGATTCGAAGTGTACGGACAAGCTTGGCGTTGCTGGCTGCGTTGGGTGTTGCCCAAACATGCCACGCGCAAATCGTTCGAATCGGAGGTTTTGGTGGGGTCAGTGTCCGAGCTCCTTTCGTTTCAGTCGACGTCGGCCCCTATGGTCCCTACGGCGTCTATGGAGGCACGCGGGTCGTGGCACCGTTTACGTCGGTGTACTCCTATGGACCGGCCTTTCCGTATCGACGCGCGGTCGTGGGTGTTCCGATGTATCCGCCGCTGCCGCCGTTTGGGTTGGTGCCGGCAATCCCCGCCTATCCAGCGATTGCCGCCTATCGGGTACCTGTCTATCCGGTACCCGTGCCTGTGGTGGAACAGGTGGTTTACGAAGAGCCATCCATTCCTGTTGAAGGCTACCAAGTCACGCGTCCGTCACTCGATGGCCATGTTACCGAAGATCTGCGTCGAGCGGCCATCCGCCTGCAATACAGCTTGTCACTACGGCATGATGGTGACGTTTGGCTGGACTACCTTGGTCCGGCTCGAATCGTTTCGGCGATTGACCAGGGCGATACGACGAGCTCACTGGCCGATTTGATCCAAAACTATGACGGGGTCGTCGCGAACAGAAACCTGCGTGCCGTTTACAGTGCAAGCGGATTCAACGAGACACGCGAACTGCTTCGCGTCTACGTTGACATGCAACCGGCCCAAGCCCAAGTGAGTCCGCGAGCGGCAAAACCCCCCGTGGCACCGCAGCCGGCCCCTCCGGTTGACGCAGCGTCCGAGGAGAACAGCGAAGACTTGCCAGCCCCTGCGCCGGACGACGCCAACGCGAAACGGCCCACGCCAGCCCCACCGGCCGCCAACCCGCCCGGTGCCGCAGCAGACGAACCGACGGAGTTGTGAGGAAGGGCAGTAGGGCAGTAGGGCAGTAGGGCAGTAGGGCAGTAGGGCAGTAGGGCAGTAGGGCAGTAGGGCAGTAGGGCAGTAGGGCAGTAGGGCAGTAGGGCAGAAATTGAGGGAGCGAGGATTGGTTTCGTAAGTTTGTGACAATTCAGCAGAAAAGCGTCCTCGCTCGACGTGAAGATTCCCCGCTTACCAACTGCCCCACTCAACCTTCATACCAACTGCCCAACTGCCAACTGCCCCTCTTACCTACTGCCCCGCTCAACCTTCTTACCTACTTCCCCACTCAACCTTCTTACCTACTGCCCAACTGCCCGTCTTACCTACTGCCCGTCTTACCTACTGCCCGTCTTACCTACTGCCCGTCTTACTACTGCCCCTCTTACCTACTGCCCTTCTTACCAACTGCCCCTAAGCCAGGATTTCCTTCACCACACGGGCCGGCTCTACACCGGTGAGACGTTGGTCGAGCCCTTGGAACTTGACTGACAAACGGTGGTGGTCGAAGCCGAGTAGGTGCAGAAGGGTCGCATGCAGGTCTCGCACGTGCACCCCATCACGAGTGGTATTGAAACCGAACTCGTCCGTTTCTCCGTAGGTCACGCCTCCCTTGGTGCCACCGCCGGCCATCCACATTGTGAACGCGTTGGGATGATGATCGCGACCGTCGTCGCCACCGCCTTGAACCATCGGCGTGCGACCAAATTCGCCTCCCCAGATCACCAGCGTGCTTTCAAGCATGCCGCGCTGCTTCAGGTCTTGAATCAGCGCGGCGCAAGCCCGATCGGTTGCCTCGCAGTTCTTTTTGATGTCTTTGGTCAGGTTGCCATGCTGATCCCACGCCTCATGAAACAGCTGAACGAATCGGGTTCCCCTTTCCACCAAACGCCGCGCCAGTAGGCAGTTCTTTGCAAACGAGGCTTCCTCCGGCTTGATTCCATACAGATCGAGAACGTGCTGCGGCTCTGAAGCCAGATCCATCAACTCCGGCGCGCTGGCCTGCATACGAAACGCCATTTCAAATGAGCTGATGCGAGTCGCGATCTCCGGATCTCCGGTGACGGCGAGTCGCTTTCGGTTCAGAGCCGTGATCGCGTCGAGCGAATCGCGTTGGATCCGTTGATCGATGCCATCCGGATTGGAAAGGTAAAGAACCGGATCGCCTACGTTGCGCAGTTGCACGCCTTGGTACACACTTGGCAAGAACCCGCTACCCCAGTTGCTCGATCCACCGCTGGGGCCTTTTGTGCCCGAACTGAAAACGACAAAGCCGGGGAGATCACGCGACTCGGAGCCGAGACCGTACATGGTCCACGCGCCGAGACTGGGCTTGCCAAACAATTGCGAGCCCGTGTTCATCATGATCTGAGCGGGGGCGTGATTGAAGGCGTCCGTCTTCATCGATTTGACAATGCACAAATCGTCCGCCACCGCTGCGGTGTGAGGCAACAGCTCCGAGATTTCAGCGCCGCACTCGCCGTGCCTGGCAAACTTGAACTTCGGGCCGAGCAACTTGGAGTTGGGATTGATGAAGGCCGCACGGTACCCCTTGAGCAGTTCGGGAGGCGGAAGGGTGCCGTCGTACTTCGCCAATTGCGGCTTGTAATCAAACATCTCCAGATGACTCGGGGCGCCTGCCATGAACAGGTAGATGATGTTCTTTGCCTTGCCGGCCATGTGTGGGAGTTTCGGCGCGAGCGGATCGCTATCCGCTGTGGATGCGGAGCACTGGAGCAAATCGGTCGCGGCCAGGGCGCCGAGTCCGATACCGCAATCACGCAAGAACCATCGGCGAGAAACGGGATTGGCTGTCATCGTGTTAGATCCATAAGGATCGAAGTTTGAGTGGTCATTCTTTAGTTATGGTTTCGTCGAGATTCAGCAGTACGCGAGCGACAAGCATCCAGGCAGCTCGCTCGGTGATCGCAGCGGGATCGTTTTCATCGCCACTGACACCGACGATTTCGGCCGCGTTCACTTCGCCGCTGGTGAGCCGTTCACGCTGAGAATCGAGCAAATGCTGCAGCGTGGCGAGTTCCTCTGCATCGGGACTTCGCGAAACACAAGACCGCATCGCAAATGTCAGTCGCTCAGAATCGTCTCGGCCACCTTCTCGCAGCGTCTGATCGGCTAGCGATCTGGCACACTCGATCGACAGTGGCTCGTTGAGTGAGGTCAGCGCCTGAAGCGGTGTGTTGGATCGGTTCCGACGGACGCACGAAACATTTCCCGGGACGGCATCAAAGGTTTCGAGCATCGGGTAGGGGACGCTTCGAAATCGAAACGTGTACAGCCCGCGACGATAGCGGTCATCGCCTGTGGCCTCGTCCCACGTCTTGGGACCGTAGCTGGCCGGTGGTTCGAACAGAAATCGCGGTGCTGGCGGACAGACAGTCGGGCCGCCAATTTTCCGATCGAGCAGTCCGCTGGCCGCCAAAGTGATGTCACGAACGATTTCCGCGTCGACGCGGAATCGAGGACCTCGCGCCAACAACCGGTTGTAGGGATCGAGCTGTTGAGCATCGGCGTCTCGATACGACGACTGACGATAAGTCGCCGAGGAGACGATCAGGCGATGGATATGCTTCAGGCTCCAATCGTTGTCCATCAACTCGACCGCCAACCAATCCAATAATTCCGGATGCGACGGAGGCGTGCTCTGCGAACCAAGGTCGTCACTCGTTTCCACCAAACCGATCCCGAAGTACGCCTGCCAGATGCGGTTGACGATCGCCCTCGCCGTCGTTGGCGAGCGTTTGTCGACCAGCCACTTGGCGAAAGTCAATCGCGAACGCTCGTCACCCTCGGGAAGCGGATGCAGGAACTCCGGCACGCCTGGTTCGACTCGTTGTTCTCGGCTGAGAAAATCACCACGGTGCAACACGAACGTGTCTCTCGGCGTCTCCAACTCCTGCAGCACCAATTGCGTGGTCCCTTCGGGGAATTCTTTCCACAGCGATTCGATTTCACGATTCGCATCGCTCCATTGGTCCACCGTGGTTCGCCAATAGCGAAAAATCGCCTGCTGCTGTTGCTCGGTTCGGGCGTCAGCCGGAATGTCCAGAAACTTGCGAACTTCCGCGGGTAGCGGATCGGCCGCGGGCTGTGCGGCCGTGGGCTGTGCGGCCGCGGGCTGTGCGGCCGTGGTCAGCGAAAACCGATAGCGTCCCATCAAGCAGTTTTGATTGTCATCGCTGTTCCAACCGCCGTGCGACATCGTGGGCTGTATCGTCACGACCGTGCCCTGCGGAAAACCAACCGGTTGGTCAAAAACAAAGACTGCCTTTCGCGATTGGTTTCGCCGGCCAGGTCCGTTGTCGGTGGTCCAAGCGGTTTCCTTGTTGTCGTCGATGGCATATTGAATCGGCCCCGTGACCCGCTTGTCGTTCTCTTTGTCCTTCGCCCTGAGAAAATCAAGCTGGGGCGTTTCTTCGGGATTCACGTCCGCGGTCGCCGAGACGATCTTCACTTTCGTACGCTGACTCGGATTGTCCAGCGGTGCGACGAAGACCGACATTTCCGTCAGCGCGCCGGTGCCTCGTATCGAACGCCCCGGTCCGCCGAGCGGCAGTTGCGGATGGGTAAGCAATTCCATTCGGATGCCGGTGATCTGTTGGGCGCTGGTGTGCGTCACAATCTCCGGCGAGGAAGTCGTGGGCGCGTAACTCTCGCTGATGATCGAAGAGTCTTCGAGGACGCGAAACTTTTGCCCTTCGAAGGGAAGCTCCACAGGATGGAGAACCTCCCAGTCCAGGACAGACGATCGTGCCGAATCCTCCCAGGCCGCCATCTGGGCCGCCCAATCCGGCATGGAGCTCTTCAAATCCTGTTCGATATCGGCAATGCGGTTCAGGATCGCGTCGCGCTGCGCCATGTCGGTTTGATCATAGACCGGTATGATCGCATCGTATGTGTTGTTCAGGAATGCGAACATCCGGTAATAGTCGTGCTGTGTCAGCGGGTCGTATTTGTGACTGTGACACTGAGCACATTGAATCGTCAGCCCCAAAACGCTCTTGCCGATCGCATCCATTCGGTCGAACATCGCTTCCATGCGAAACTGTTCCGGATCGGCTCCGCCCTCTTCGTTGACCATCGAGTTGCGTAAGAAGCCGGTTGCGACGCGAGTGTCTTGCGTTGCGTCTGGTAGCAGGTCACCCGCAATTTGCTGGATGACGAATTGGTCGTACGGCAAATCGCGATTGAAGGCATCGACCACCCAATCGCGATAGAACCACATCACTCTGGGTTTATCTTTCTCGTATCCATCGGAATCGGCGTAGCGGGCCGCGTCGAGCCACACGCGTCCCCAACGCTCACCAAAATGGGCTGACTTCAAGAGACGCTCGATCTGCGTTTCGTAGGCCTCCGGCGACGAATCCGCCACAAACTCGTCCACTTCTGCGATCGTTGGTGGTAAGCCGATCAAATCCAGGCTGGCACGGCGCAGCCACGTCGCTCGATCGACCTCCGGCGACGGCGCCATGTTTGCTTGTTCGATGCGATGCAACGTAAACGCATCGATCGGATTGCGCACCCAATCCCGTTGATGCGGATCAGGAAGCGGCGGCCGTGTCGGCGAAGCGAAGGCCCAGTGTCCATCGAAAGCCGCTCCCTGCTCGATCCACTGACGAATCAGCTCGACCTGTTCCGCCGTCAAGCTCTTGTCGGAGTCCGGCGGTGGCATCAGAAGATCTCGATCGTCCGTCGTCACCCGCGCGATCAACTCACTTGCATCGGGGTCGCCAGGTACGATCGCGGACTCGGTCGCCGCGTCCGACTGATCCAAGCGAAGGTCGGCCTCGCGATGTTCCTCGTCGGGACCATGACAGGCGAAGCAGTTGTCGGACAGGATCGGACGAATGTCGCGACGAAAATCGATCGTGCGATCCTCGCCTTGCACCCCAGTCGCCATACCAACCAACAGCACGGTGAAGCAAGCCAAACGCTTTGATAAAAGACTGGCAATCATGAATAGGGCGTTCTCAATGACGTGACTGAACATTCCTGCGACGTCGAATCAATCCGAGTGCGCGCTAGCGAACGCGCCGGACGAGCAGGATTGGACGAGCAGGATTGGACGAGCAGGATTGGACGAGCAGGATTGGCAGAATGATGTAGGGCAGAAGGACAGGAGGGACGTCAAGAGGACGAAATGTGATCAATCAGCATTCGAGCCATCACTAGCCAACCGCCCCATCATTCTGCCCAACATCATTCTGCCCAACATCATTCTGCCCAACACTGCCGGACTACCCAATCAGCTTCTGGATCATCTTGCCTTCATTCACCGTCGGTCGTTCCAAGCGGCCTTGGTAGTTGTAGGAAAGCTTGAGTCGATCGAGTCCCATCAGGTGCAGGATGCTGGCGTGGATGTCGTGGACGTGGGCACGGTCTTCGACTGCATAGAGGCCGAGATCATCTGTCGCGCCGATGGTTTGACCGCCGCGGACGCCACCGCCGGCCATCCACATGGTGAAGCCGGTTGGGTTGTGATCGCGACCATCTCCTTTCTCGCTCATCGGCGTGCGTCCAAATTCGCCCCCCCAAACCACGAGCGTTTGCTCGAGCAGTCCGCGCCGTTTGAGATCGGACAACAGTGCCGCGATCGGCTGATCAACACCGCCGCAGAACTTGGTGTGATTCGCTTCGATTCCCGAGTGGGCATCCCAGCCACTGCCGGTTCCACTAAAGAGTTCGATGAAACGCACACCTCGCTCTACCATTCGGCGAGCAAGCAAACAGATCTTGCCGAAGTTTTGGGTCCGCTTGTCGTTTAACCCGTAGAGTTCCATCGTCTCGGCGGTCTCGCGGCTCAGGTCGACCGCTTCGGGGGCCGACGACTGCATGCGATATGCCAGTTCGTAGGACTCAATGCGTGCTTCCAAGTTGGAAACATTGGGAAGCCGTGCGGCATGCTGTTCATTGATTTTTCGAATCAACTCCAACTTCTTCATCTGCCGCTCGGCAGTGGAGTCTTTTGGCAGGGTCAAGTTGGCAATGGCCTCGCCGTTCGGCGTATCGCCGACGGGCGTCCCTTGGTAAGTCGCAGGCAAGAAGCCCGGCCCCCAACTGCGAACGCCATTGGTACCTGGCTTCTTCTCATCCTTCATGACGACAAACGCGGGCAGGTCCTGGTTCTCGGTACCGAGCCCATAGGAAACCCAAGCGCCAAGAGCGGGTCGTCCGCCCAGGGTGCTGCCTGTGTTCATCAGATTACAGCCACCGGAGTGATTGATCCCTTCGCCGTAGCAAGAGCGAATGATTGCCAGGTCATCGGCATGGAGGGCAACGTTCGGAAACCAATCACTGATTTCCAACCCACTTTCGCCGTAACGCGCCCATTTGCGTTTCGTCGCCAACAGCGGCGAATTCTTTTCCCCCATCGCGGTCAGGGGTTCGCGAAAGCTGCTTGGCAACGGTTTGCCGGCTAGTTCATTGAGCAGCGGTTTGCGATCGAACGTATCAAGCTGACTCGGACCGCCTTCCATGAACAGAAAGATCACACTCTTGGCGGTGGCCGGATGGTGGCCGCCGGGAACCGCGACGTAACTCGATGACGAGGCTGATTCGGCGAGCATGCCTTGGAGGGCGACCGCGCCGAACCCCGCGCCCGCCGACGCCAGGAACTGACGGCGGGAGGTCGGGACCTGAACATGCGGCATGCCAGCCAAACGACAGAGGGTTGAATCGTGGTTGCTCATGAATTCCCGTCAATCAGTAAAGAGAAACGCGTTGCTGTTGAGCAGGACATGACAAACATCGATCTGTCCCTCCTCCCCGTCGGCCAGCAGCGGCGAGAGCAGTTCGACGGTCGCCTCTTGAGCCGGAACACCCGCGATGATCACGTGAGCCCGGCGCACAAAGGCCTCGGCAAAATCGTCCGCTTCGACATCCGATACATCTTGGCGGACTCGCGAAGCAAACTTCGTCGCCACGGACATGATGCGTGGACTGTTGATCATCATCAAAGACTGCGGCGCCGTGGTGGTCACGTCTCGCTTCGCGGTCCCCACCAGGCCTGGGGGCGCGTCGAGCGTGGTCAGCATCTCGTCTCCCGAGTTGCGCATCCGTTGCAGATAGAGCGATCGACGTGGCGGCGTTCCGGAAACGCTGGGGCCACCGATTTGATGGTCCAACGTGTTCATCGCCACCAACAGGGAATCACGGTATTGCTCCGCGTCGAGTCGGCGCACCGATCTGTGCCAAAGCAGGCGATTGCTCGCATCGACCAACATGGCTTGATCGGCGTCGGGATGAACCGACGATTGTTGGTAGGTCGCACTCATCACGATCTCGCGTTGGATCGCTTGAATGTCCCAGCCGGAATCGATGAAACGAACCGCCAGGTAATCGAGCAATTCAGGATGCGACGGTGGATTGCCCAGTCGCCCAAAATCATTGGGGCTGTCAACCAAACCGGTGCCGAAGTGATACTGCCAGAGTCGATTGACCATCACGCGCGCGGCAATCGGATTCTCGTTGGATGTGATCCAGGCGGCCAAGGCACTCCGGCGTCCGGTGGACTGCGGAGCCTCCTGAGGTGACGAGCAGTCAAGTTCATCCCCGCCGAACAGCTGAGGAACTCCCGGCTCAAAGGCGCTTCCTGAACTTCGGCCCGGCAATCGTGTGGGCCGGACTTCACCTCGCGAGTCGGCAATGGTCATCAAGTCTGCCGGCGCGTAAGGATCGGCGTTGTAGCGACCAAGTTCTTTCAGAATCTGTTCGCGCCGCTCAAAGCGTTCTTTGCCAAGCGCCTTTTCCGCTCGGTTCCCGGCAATGCCTTCCTCATAGAACTGACGGGCGACGAGGTAAGCCATCTGTTCTTCGTAAGCGGTTCGTTCTGCCGCCGGCTTGCGATACATCGCCTGAAGTTCCAACGTAAACTTTTCGACGATCGCGTTGCCCATCCGATTGATGTCGTCCCCTTCGACCTCGCTGAGTTCGGCGAGCAACTTCTCAACTTCGGCTTGCTCCTGTGCATTGAGATGTGTCGTCCGATCCCAATCGACGAACGTCACCGGCTCAAAAACACTACGAAAGCGGAAGTAGTCGCCGCGAGGAATGGGATCGAACTTATGGTCATGACATTTGGCACAAGCCAGGCCTGTCGCCAGGAACACGTCGGCGGTGACATCGGTGAGTTCGTCCACAACGTTCTGCCACTGGCCTTCCGCATCGCGTTGGTTGTATTCGTAGATACCAAGCCTCAAGAAGCCGACCGCAGCCAGCGTCTCTTCGTCCCCGGGCGCGATCTCATCACCGGCCAACTGCAACGAAACGAACCGGTCATAGGGCATTCCCGAGTTAAACGCATCGGTGACGAATTGCCGGTAACGCCAGGCCTGAGGACGAAAGGCATCGGCACGCCATCCGTCGGACTCGGCGTAGCGAACAAGGTCGAGCCACAGACGGGCCATCCGCTCACCGTAGGCCGGATCGGCAAACATCTGATCAACCAGACGCTGGTAAGCCCCCGGTCGATCATCACGGATGAATCGCTCGATCGCTTCAGGAGAAGGAGGTAGTCCGAGCAAGTCATACGACAACCGACGAATCAACCGGGCTCGGTCGGCGACGGGAGCTCGGTGCAGATCCACTTCGTCCAATCGACGATCGATGTAACGATCGATGGCATGACGGGAACGGACCGCCGGCGACGCGTCCGGAACTTGACCGGGGGAAAGTGGTTGGGCTGCCCACCAATCGGCAACTTCTGGTTTGGCTTGCCCGTCGTCCACGCCTTGGAGCAAAGGCCAGTAAGCGCCGTCAAGTATCCACTGTTCAATGTCTGCCTTCTCTTGCGACGAGAGGGGTTCGTCAGGAGGCATCTCCAATTCTTCGTAGCGAATCGCTGCCACCAGGAGACTCTCTTCAGGCCGACCGGCGACCACCGCTGGTCCGCTATCGCCACCTTTGCTGGTCAGATTGTCGGCATCGAGCCGAAGTCCCCCTTCGGTATTGTCACCGGCGTGGCACTCGAAACACCGCTCGATCAGTAACGGACGAATCCGAGTCTCAAAGAACTTCATCCGCTGGTCGTCGGACGAGGTCGCAGGCTCTCCGCTGGCGCGGGCGATCATCACCAACGCAATGGAGAAAATCGACAGGAGGCGAAGGGGGTGAGGGACTTTCAAGGTCGTTTCGCCCGAAGTGTGGTGGGACATCATTAGGATAGCCTAACGGGGCCAGCGTTTGCAGTCCTTCTTTCGCTTCGAGTGCATTGTCAGCGCGGAGTTTGTGGGTTGCGAGCGAAAAGGGGCCAGGCAGGCAAAAAGGGGCCAGGCACGAATGGCACGAACTTAGGTTGTCTCAGTGAACCTCGGGCGTAGCCGTGGGCCTTCGCCGCATCCTAACGACGTTTTCTTCGCCCACGGCTAGCGCCCGAGGTTCAAAGCCCGTGCCATTCGGGCCAGGCACCAAAACCGGAACGGCCCGCAGGCGGCCTGGCATTTTCGGCGTCTGCGCCCTGGTGCGTGCCCCCTTTTCGGCGCCCCCCCTTTTCGGCGACCGGTCGCCTGTGCCATTTTCAGGTCAAGTCGGGCCCCTGACTGACCTCGCGGCGCGCGATCAGAAGCTGGGCGGCGTCGTAGGCCGCGTGCGCCGTAATCGGAACCAGCAGATTCCCGCTCCAAATCACCAGGCCCCCGAAATAGAGACCCATCAACGTCGCCAACACGACGTAGAGCCTCGTGATCGGATGGAAAAACCCAAAAACGATCGAGGAGACGACCAGGGCGACCACGAGAATGCCCATCCGATCCGCCGCGGGCGCAGCGATCGCCATGCCGTCGGCCAGCCAGTACATCAACCAGCCACGAAACAGCAACTCCTCGCCGATCCCCGCGCAGAGGCTGATCACGATCAATTCCTCTGGCCTTAACTTCAGCAACGACTTGATCATCCCGTCCTCGGTCAGCCGCTCAAGCTCCAAGATCGGTTCCCAAGGGACCCGTCGAATGAGTTCCACAGCGATCAAAATCGGCACCGCGGCAATCAATCCCAGTCCAAGCCCGCTGAACACCGGCCACAGCTGATCGGGGCTCAACTCGGGCACGAGATCTCGCGCCGAAGGCCCCATCACCCAGCCGAGAAAGAGCGCCAAGACCGCCAGGGCAGACTCAAACAGGACAGCAGTCAGAAAGACCTCATCCGGCGACTGTTCCTGCTGTTCGGTTTCATCCATGGACATCAGCTTGCCAAAGAGTTGGAACTTATCCGAAAAATGGTCAGATCCGAATACCAAGGACTGAAGCGAAACACGGCGTTCATTCGGATCAGCCGCCGTGCGTTATCTCCCGGTTTTCCCGCACGCCAGCGAACCGGACACTTACGCGGTCAAGGCGGGTGGAGCTTCCTTCATTCTGACATATTTTCGGTCGTCGAGGCCCTCAACAGAATTGGGAATCGCCGATTCCAGCCCGCGCGACTCTGGCAGACGACCGTGGTGAGGCCTAGATTGGGGAGATGAGCGAGACACAGATCGAGCTGACCGACGAACAGCTGCAGCGGATCGCCAAGGCGATTGCGGACCCCCAACGCTTTGCCATTCTCGCCTGCATTGCGAGAGCGGAGGAGATCCCGTGCAAACAACTTGTGGCTGAGTTTCCGATCACCCAGGCAACCATCTCACATCACCTCAAAGAACTCGTCGCGGCCGAACTGATTCACCTGCGTCGCGAGGGACAGTTGGCGATCTTGAGTTGCCGCCGAGAAGTCTGCGAAGCCTACACCCAAGTCTTATCGCAGCGATTGGTAGAGCCCGGAAAGCTAGTCTAAAAGGCTTACCAGGCTGAATCACGTACGTTAGGCTTTCTAGCCTGACAGGAATGCGAAACAGGTCAGCCTGGGAAAGGCGAACGTACATCCTTTTGAGGTCGGCCGACGGTGACCGCTCAGTGTTTGATTAGCTTCGGCAGCAACCTCGGTGAGCGCGATTGCCTGATCGCTCAGGCGGCCCGCATGATTGCCGAGTCGACACTTGTCGATGAACTCCGCGCAAGCCGCTTGTTTGAAACGCCGCCGATTGGCGGTCCGGGCGGGCAAGAGCCCTTTCTGAATGCCGTGGCTGCATTCGACACGCTCGCATCGGCTCGTCAGATTCTGGAATTGCTGCAACAGGTTGAAGAGCATCTCGGGCGTCAGCGCCGACGTCGTTGGGATGCTCGCTCGATTGACTTGGATGTGGTGCTGCATGGGGAACTGGTCGGCGGCGGCACCGGCTTGATTGTTCCGCATCCCCGATACACCGCGAGACAATTTGTGCTCGAGCCAGCCTGCGATGTCGCTGCACATTACCGCGACCCACGATTCGGCTGGTCAATCGAGCAATTGGCCGCGCACCTGCGGCGAGGGGTTCCCTCGCTCGCATTGATCGGTGGTTCCGAAGCAACCAGAAACGAATTGTGCCGGCGGCTGCACGAGCAACACGACATCCTCACCTTTGCCGACAAGACGACAACCGAGCCGATCCCGATTGTGGGCCGAGCACCACTGATCGCACCTTCGAAGACAAAGCGAACTGCGGAAACTCCTGAACCTTTCGCTCAGATGCAGCACTCTGATCGCCGCTGGGTTGCTGCGTTCGTACCGCCGCTGCCGGAACTCGATCTCGCGGAAACGGCAGGAAGCGATGTCCCGCGACTGATCGCGCGGATCCAGTCGACCACGGCGGCAACTCGTTGGCCCGCGCCGCATCAGATGTGGCCCGCGGGATGGCGATGGCCGGAATACCGCCTGGAAATTGACGACCTGGACTGGGCGGTCTCGGAAATTGTCTCGGCGCTCGATTCGATGCGTTGCCCGGTGCTTCCGATCACTGCTGACGGAAATTGGTGGACTTAGAACCGATCGCAAAAGGCCGTGCTTATCATTCTGCCGAGCATCATTCCGCCCAGAGCATGGTGATAGAAGACGAAGCCTGTTCCATTCACTCCTCACTCCTCACTGCTGCCACCTCTGAGCCCGACTCGGCTGCCCGATGTGACTCAGGGGACAGCATGCGACAAAATAGCCGAGCTCGTTTCTCTGCGATCTGACGCGATCACGCTCGCTGCTCTGCGACACAATGTCGCTCGAATTGCTGCTGCCATTGCCAGCTCTGGGCGAGGGTCACCATACTGTCGCACAAGTGAGCAGGGTTGCCACAGTTTTCTTGCCTTTCTGTGCGAATATGGGCCACGACTTAATCGTCGGCCGAAGACATCATGCAACGGTTTTTGTTTCCACGCTGGACCAATCCACTTCTCGGCCTGTTGGCGGTAGCGATCGCCGCTGGGGCTGTTTTCGCTGGCGCCATGGGGGGTCTGATCACAGACCCGAAGACATTGAATGTCGGCTACCAGCCCACCCAGCCGGTCCCGTTCAGCCATGCGCTGCACGCGGGCCAGCTCAAGCTGGATTGCCGATATTGCCACAACACCGTGTTTGACGCGGCTCACGCAGCGGTGCCTCCGACTGCGACTTGCGTCAACTGCCATAGCCCGGCCGACGATCAAGGGATCACGGCGCTCGCGGCGGTCCGGGCGACGAGTCCAAAGCTGGCTCCGATCCACGAGAGTTGGAAAACAGGTCGCAGTGTCGGTTGGAAGCGAGTTCACAACCTCCCCGAGTTCGTCTATTTCAATCATGCGGTCCACGTCAACTCCGGGGTGAGTTGCAAGACTTGCCACGGCCGGATCGACCAGATGGAAGTGGTGTATCAGGCCAAGGAGTTATCGATGGCGTGGTGCATCGACTGTCATCGCAATCCGGAAACGCACCTGCGACCGGTTGAGTTCGTGACCAAGCTCGACTGGGAGCCCACGGGCGCGGACGGCGAGGAACTTTCGGAGCAGCAAAGGCGTGCGTACGGCGAGCAACTGAAGGAAGAAAAGCACATCAATCCGCAGGTTCACTGTGCCGTTTGCCATCGCTAGCGGCTCGGACCCGCCGCCGCGGGATCACTCACACGACGACATTCATTCATTCGACGACCTTTCATTCACCATTTCGATATGACCTCCAACGATTCGGCATCGTCGTCCTCCACGAAGCTACAGAAGCCGTCCTACTGGCGTAGCCTTTCGGAATTTCGTGGAAGCGACGAGTTCAGCCAATTCCTCGACCGAGAATTCCCGGTTGCTGCGTCCGAGTTCCCCGAGGGCGTTTCTCGTCGTCGCTGGATGCAATTGATGGGGGCGTCGCTGGCAGTGGCCGGCGTCAGCGGCTGTCGCTATCCCGTGGAAACGATCGAGCCCTTCGTGATTCGTCCGGAAGGACGGGTTCCCGGCGAGTCGTACAGCCGTGCCACCAACTTCGAACTGGCCGGCCGTGTCTACAACCTGCTGATTTCCTGTGTGGATGGTCGGCCGCTGAAGATCGAGCCCAACACCGAGCATCCCAGTGGACTGGGCACCGACGCTTATGCACAGGCATCCATTCTCGGCCTGTACGATCCCGATCGATCGCGTGGCGACGACGGCTTCCTGCTCAAGAAGGGTGAGACACGTCGTTTGCCTGCGGATTGGCCGGAATTCGACGATTACGCCGTGGCCCGCATCGACGAGTCCGCCGGGAATGGAGCAGGGCCGCGACTTTGCCGTGTTGATGCCTCCGACGACTTCGCCGTCAACGGTGCGAATGCTCTCGGCACTGAAGAAGCGATTGCCCTCCGCCACGTTCTGTCGATACGACGGGGTCACCGGGGAAACCATGCGAGCGGCGACCACGGCCGTCTTTGGCAAGCCCGCCCGGCAATCGTTATCACTCGACGAAGCCGACGTGATCGTCGCCATCCAAGCGGACATCCTGGGCAACGACAAGGGCATGCTGGGCAATGCCGCTTCGTTCGCCAAGCGGCGTGATCCGCTGGATGAGCAGATGAAGTTTGTCGAAGGCAAGATGAATCGCCTGTACGTAGTCGAAGGGGGCTACACCTCCACCGGCGCCGCGGCCGATTCACGATTGGCGCTGCGTCCGGGTCAGATGGAAGCGTTCCTGGCCGAGCTGGCGCGTCGAGTCGAAGAACTCGCAGGCGGCGCCTCGCACGATCATACCGATGAAAGTGAAGCGTTCGACGAATTGGCTCCGGGTCAACGCCTGGAACGGTTCCTCGATGTGCTGGCTCATGACATTGCCGAAGCAGGCGAGAAAGCGGTCGTCGTCGTTGGTGAGCATCTCGGCGCGGACGCCATCGCCGCCGGTATCCGCATGAACCAGAAACTCGGTTCGCTTGGCAAAGTCGCAAAAGTTCGCGGCCGATTGAGGATGGCGAGATCGGAGAAGCGGTTTCGCTGTCCGCACTGACCGAAAAGATGACCAGCGGCGAGCTCAAGACGCTGTTGATTCTCGGGAACAACCCAGTCTTTACCGCTCCCGGCGACATCGACTTCGCCGCTGCCTTGGCGAAGGTCGAGCACTCGATCTATCTCGGCGAATACGACGACGAAACCGGCTCCCTGTGCAGCTGGTCGTTGCCCCTGGCCCATCCGCTGGAGTCCTGGGGTGACTGTGTCAACGATCACGGTTACTACGGAGTCTGTCAGCCGCAAATTCTTCCGCTGCTTGGCGGTCGCAGTCCGATTGAAGTCCTGGCCACGATGTTGGGCGAGAAGGAATCCGAGGGCTCGGCGATCGTGCGTCGCACCGCTGACTCGGTTGCCGGCAGCTCACTGAGCGATCGCCAGTGGCGTCAACTGCTGGAACGCGGTTTCTCGACAGAATTGGTCGTCGACGGCGGCGAGTTGTCGGTGGCCGGCGAAGCCAACGCACTCAGTGCCGAAGGTCCCAGCGCTGCGACGGAGGCAAACACCGATGATTTCGAAGTGATCTTCATGCCCGCCGATGGGCTTTACGATGGGCGTTTCGCGAACAACGGCTGGCTTCAGGAAATGCCGCAGTCGCTGACCAAGTTGGCTTGGGATAACGCAGCCGTCATGAGTCCTGCAACGGCGGCCGCCCTGAAGATTCGACACGGCAACCTCGTCAACTTGACCGTGGGTGAAAACCGCAAGCTGGGTCTTCCCGTTTACGAAATGCCCGGCTGTGCCCCTGGGGTCGTCACCGTCACCATCGGCTACGGCCGCAAGCGGGCCGGCATGGTGGGTGGCAACATCGAGGAAGGGGTCGAAGTCGTCGGCACCGACGTCTCGCCCATCCGCGTCAGCGACGGTTTGCTGATTGCCAAAGGTGTCAAAGCCCGTCCCAACTACGACGATTACGAACTGGCGACGACGCAAGACCACTGGGCGATCGACGAGCGCGGTCGCGAGGAAACCGAGATCCGCAGCTTCACGCTGATTCGCGAAGGCACCACCCAACTGCTTGAGCAGACGCCTTACTTCGCCGATGCCAAAGGTCCCGCATGTCCCGCATGTCGGGGCACACGGTTCGCCCTGGCACGAACCGATGCAGATCATCGAGGCCGAGAACAAGAAAGAGGGCAACGACGTTCCGCAGTGGGGCATGGCGATCGATCTTTCCAAGTGCATTGGCTGCAATGCCTGCGTGATCGCCTGTCAAAGTGAAAACAACGTGCCGATCGTCGGCCGTGAACAGATGCTCAACAGTCGTGAAATGCACTGGTTGCGTGTCGACCGCTACTTCCAAGGCAACGAGGAAAATGCCGACGTCGTGCAACAACCGGTGGCCTGCATGCACTGCGAAACGGCTCCCTGCGAACAGGTGTGCCCGGTGGCAGCCACGGTTCATACCAACGAAGGCATCAATGCGATGGCTTACAACCGTTGCATCGGGACTCGTTACTGTGCCAACAACTGTCCTTTCAAAGTGCGGCGATTCAACTACTTCAACTACAACGAACCGATCGGCGTCGGCTACGGCATCGATGCCTATCCCGGAACGATCGAGACCGCCAATCGCAAGCTCCAAGCGCTCGTGATGAATCCCGAAGTGACAGTTCGGGGCCGCGGTGTGATGGAAAAATGCACCTACTGTGTGCAGCGGGTCGAAGCGGCGAAGATCAACGCCCGCAAGGAAGGCGGACGCCCGATCAAGGATGGTGACGTGGTCACCGCCTGCCAATCGGCTTGCCCCACTCGCGCGATCGATTTCGGCAACATCGTCGACGAGAATTCAATCGTCTACAAGAAACGCGATCAAGACTCACGCCGCTACGGCATGCTGAGTCAATTGAATCTCAAACCACGAACGGAGTACCTGGCCCGGATCCGCAATCCTCACAGCCGCCTGATGACGGCCGCGCAGAAAGCGGATCTGGTCAAGTTCAAGGACTACGTGCACGGTCATGGCGAACATGGTGACCACGAAGGTCATGGTGATGACAGCCATGACGAGCACGCAACCGAGACTCACGCAACCGAGACTCACGCACAAAGAAGAAGTTCACGCATCGGAAGAGTAGGCGGAGCCAATTCGCTGGCTTGCTCACCCTGTAACCTGTCCACTGCCAACTGTTTGCTGAATCCTTATGTCTCTCGCCATTCCCGTCGGACTGGATAACACCGTCGAACTTCCCGGCCAGCGAGCCCCGCTGGTGCTGGGTGATACGACCTACCACGACATTACCGAGACGGTCTGTCAGGTTGCCGAACGCAAGCCGAGCAAGGGTTGGGTGATCGGTTTCTTGATCTCCTTTGCACTGCTTCAGTGGTTCACGATCTGCATTCTGTACCTCTTCTACACAGGGGTTGGCGTGTGGGGCAACCGCTCGCCGATCTTCTGGGGCTGGCCGATTGTGAACTTCGTGTTCTGGGTCGGTATCGGTCACGCCGGGACGTTGATTAGTGCGATTTTGTTCCTGTTCCGCCAGGAATGGCGGACGAGTATCAACCGGGCGGCCGAGGCCATGACGATCTTCGCGGTCGTTTGCGCCGGGACGTTCCCCGGGATTCACGTCGGCCGTGCCTGGTTGGCGTTCTGGCTTGCCCCTTATCCCAGTTTGAATCTGTGGATGTGGCCGCAGTTCCGCAGCCCACTGCTTTGGGACGTGTTCGCGGTCAGCACCTACGGCACGGTTTCGCTGTTGTTCTGGTACATGGGAATGGTGCCCGACTTGGCGACCTTCCGCGATCGTTCGAAGAACAAATGGCGGCGGATGGCCTACGGGATTCTCTCACTCGGGTTGGTCGGGCTCGTCGCGACACTGGATGCGTTACGAAAAGGCTTACGCCCTGTTGGCAGCCTTTGCCGCACCGCTGGTTCTTTCGGTGCACACGATCGTTTCGTTCGACTTCGCCGTCTCCCAGGTTCCTGGTTGGCACACCACGATCTTCCCACCTTACTTTGTCGCGGGGGCCATTTTCAGCGGTTTCGCGATGGTGCTGACACTGATGGTGCCGGCCCGTTCGATGCTGGGTCTGGAGAAGCTGATCACGATCCGCCACCTCGACAACATGTGCAAGATCATCCTGGCAACCGGTTCGATCGTCGGCCTCGCTTACGGAACGGAGTTCTTCATCGCCTGGTACGGCCAGGTCCAGGAAGAACAGTTTGCCTTTAAGAATCGTGCCTTCGGACCGTACTGGTGGGCCTACTGGACGATGATCTCGTGCAACGTGATCAGCCCCCAGTTGTTCTGGATCAAGAAATTCCGCACCACGCCCTGGATCATCGTGGTGATCTCGATATTCGTGAACATTGGAATGTGGTTTGAACGGTTCGTGATTGTGGTCACGAGTCTCTCGCGCGATTACCTGCCGAGTGCTTGGGCCTACTTCCACCCGACGTGGGTGGACTGGTCGATGCTGATCGGTTCGTTCGGACTGTTCTTCACATTGTTCCTGCTGTTTTGCCGGTTGATGCCCGTGATCAACATGTCGGAAACCAAGTCGACGCTGGCCAAGCAGTACCACATGGCCCATCACGACGAACACTAGATCAAGACGTTTCAAACAATCGGCGGGCTGTGCTCGGTGATGAAGTCGACTGACGGAATCCTGCATAGCCCGATGTGTCATAACCAACGGTAGCCTGGCTGAAACAAGCTGCGAATTGATGTCAGATAACAACGAAAAGAAAGTGCACGGGATCGTCGCCGAATATGAATCGGTCGACTCGTTGCTGGACGCCTGCCGTCGGGTCCGAGACGCCGGTTACAAAAAGACCGACGCGTTTGCTCCGTTCGCGGTGCACGGCATCGACAAGGCGCTTGGCATCAAGCCAACGGTGTTGCCATGGATCGTGCTGGCCTGCGGGTTGACCGGTACCGTGACCGCCTTGGCGATGCAGATCTGGATGAACGCGATCGATTATCCGTACATCATTTCGGGCAAGCCGTTCATTTCGCTGCCCGCGTTCATACCGGTTGCCTTTGAATTGACCGTCCTGTTCGCCTCGTTCGGGGCGTTCTTCGGGATGTGGGCGCTCAACGGTTTGCCCCGTTTCAGCAATCCGATGTTCACCGACCCGCGGTTTGACCGAGCAACCGACGACCGGTTCTTCCTGTACGTCGATGCCAAGGACGAACGATTCGACGCCCAAAGTGTGGAGAAATTGTTCAACGAATCGGGTGGCCAATACATTCAAACCGTGGTGGACGACGACTCTTCGCCCAAGATTCCCAAGCCGTTCTTCTTGCTTTGGGGTCTGGTCATTGGATTCTCCGTGATCCCGCTGTTGATCGTGCTGAAGATGCGTGTGACCAACAGCAGCCAGCCGCGGTTCCACGTTTTCTATGACATGGATTTCTCGCCTGCCAAGGATGCCCAGCAGGGATCGACCCTGTTTGCCGATGGCCGGGCGATGCGGCCAGACGTACCGGGCACGGTCGCTCGCGGCGATGTGGGCAAAGACATGAACTTCCTGACCGGCATCGACATGCCAGAGTTTTCGATCCTGGACGCCCCGCGGGCCGAGCGGCTCGTACGCGCCCACATGAATCCCTTGCTGCCGCAGGATGGAGCTGGCGGCGACGCCGAGAAGGAGGCCGCTGCGGATAAATCCGATGGCGCCGCGCCACCGCAAGAGCCAAGCGTCATGGACACCACTCCTTGGCTAAAGGAAAACCCGTTGGAGGTGAATGCGGAGTTGGTCGAACGTGGGCAGCAGTATTTCGGAATCTATTGTTCCGTCTGTCACGGCCTCAACGGTGGCGGTAACGGCCTGGTCAACCAACGAGCCCGAAAGATTCTGTCGCCGACTTGGATTCCGCCCTCCTCGTTGCACCAAGACATCCTGTACGCCGACAAGTATCCCGACGGCAAGTTGTTCAACACGATCAGCAACGGGATCCGCAAGATGCCGGGCTATGCGTCACAAATTCGCGTCACGTGACCGCTGGGCGATCGTGGCTTACGTTCGCGCTTTGCAGCAAAGCCAGAACGCCTCGATCGATCAGGTGCCCGAAGAGATGCGTGATGAAATCCTGAAGCAAAAAGCCGAGATCGACCAAAAGCTGAAAGAGCAAGCCGAGGCAGAACGCAAGGCAGACGAAGAAAGAGCCAAGCAAGCTGGCCCGAAAACGTCCTAGCCGGCCAGGCCTCCGAAGAGATCCTTTCCAAACCATTGCACTGATTCTGAAACCGATGTCCGAACACGACACACCACACGTCAAATCCGTCGACGACCCGGCGTTCCAATTGCCCGCTTCGTTGGCTGCACTCAGCTTCCGCTTTGCATTGGCGGTTTGGTCACGCTGCTGATTGGTTGGGCGTTGGGAACCATGAATGGCGCGAGTTTTGGAATGTCGGCCTACCTGACGGCCCTCGTTTATTGCGTGACCCTCGCCGTTGGCTGTCTGTTTTTTGTGCTGATCCAACACCTCTGCCGGGCCGGTTGGAGCGTGATCGTGCGTCGGATCGCCGAGTTGGTGATGGTGATGATCATCCCGCTCGGCCTTCTGTTCCTGCCGATCATCGGCTCGCTGTTGTTTGGCGAGGGCACGCTGTATCGCTGGGACGATCCCAACTACGCGACCGAGAATCACCTGCCGATGGCAGCTTGGGCTGAAAAGACTCGCTGGCTGACGCCGGGATGGTTCACGATCCGCGCGATCATCTACTTTGCCATCTGGTCATTCCTCGCGACTCTATTACTACCGCGGCAGCGTCCAACAAGATGAGACCGGGGACAAGTCGATCACCGATCGACTGCAGTACTGGAGCGGTCCCGCAGTCATGCTGTTCTGCGGAGCCACCTCGTTTGCCGCCTTTGACTGGGTCATGAGTTTGGCCCCGATGTGGTTCTCAACGATGTTCGGCGTGTACTTGTTCGCCGGCAGTGTGTTGGCCGCGCATTGCGTCATCGCCGTGGGAAGCTATGTGCTGCAGGAACAGGGAGCGATGCGAGACGAAGTCACCATCGAACATTACCACGACCTGGGCAAGTTGATGTTTGGGTTCGTGTTCTTCTGGACCTACATCTCGTTCAGCCAATACTTGTTGATCTGGTACGGCAACATTCCGGAAGAAACCGTGTGGTTCTATCGATCGCCAACTTGGCTCGTGGGGACTGTTGGCATTGGTTCTGATCTTCTTCCACTGGATGCTGCCCTTCGCGGGGCTGATGAGCCGGCATGTGCGGCGCAATCCCAAGCTCGTCTTCGGCTGGGCCGTCTATCTGCTGATCATGCATTTCATCGACGTTTACTGGATGATCATGCCCGAAGCCCTCCCAGCTGAGGGTGCAGACGCGCTCCTCCATGGGGGGATTCAGCGGGGTACTGTCGAGCCTTCTGTGCGTCGGTGGCATGCTGGCATTGTTGACCGGATTGGTGCTGCGAGTCGCTCAACAAACCAAGGTTGTCGCGGTGCGTGACCCGCGTCTGCGTGAATCCATTGCCTTTGAAAACATTTGAACCCCGTTAGTTTCCGTCCGCTTCGGGGGAAAGCTCCCCGGGACACCCGTTCTCCTGGCTCCTCCTTCATCGAATTTTGATATGGCTGCTTACGACGATCTCAACGTGAAACGCATTTTCGTCGTCGGAATTGCGTCAGTTGTGGTGACGGCGGTGACCGCTTTAGCGGTTCAAGTTTTGTATTACTCGATGGCCCAGTGGCAGCAGAGCGAAACTCAGGCAGCCAGCAACTACACGCGTCAGAATGAGATCCTGCAGCAGCAACGGGACCAGGTCTCGGTGTATGGCGTTGACGAAGCGACCGGCAACATTGTCATACCGGTCCAGAAGGCCATTGAAGATGATGGTCGGAGAAGAAACGAAAACGGAATCCAGTGCATCCAATTCGGACAAGGCATCTAGTGACGAGACTTAGGTCTTCCGCCGGGCCAATCGCTCGGTTGATTCTCGGCTTCCTTCTGACATTGGCAGCAAGTGCGGTCAGTGAAAGGGGAAGCTGCGCACTGGGCCAACAGTCTCTGCAAGGGGGCGACGACGTCTCGATCAATGGCGATGTTCCGCGTCAAGTTCGCGACGTCACCGTCGAGCAGAACCTCGGAGCCCGTGTGCCGCTCGACTTGCCCCTGACCGACTCCCAGGCGGCCGTCAGGTTGAATCGGGGTACTTCATCGACGGCAAGAAGCCGACGATTGTCACGCTGAACTACAGCAATTGTCCCATGCTGTGCAACGTTCAGCTGAATCAACTGGCGCAGTCGCTCTCGAAGCTGGATCTGCAGGTCGGCGAGGATTTCCAGATCCTGACCGTCAGCATTGACCCGAAAGAGTCGACCGAGACAGCCGGCAAGACGAAGGCAAAGTACGTCAGCCTGCTCCGCAACCATCAACCCGACGCCGCAGAGGGCTGGGCCTTTTGCACCGCCGATCAGGCCACCATCACTCGATTGGCGGACGTGCTCGGATTCCGGTACACCTACGACGAAAAGTCGGGTGAGTATTACCACCCGGCCATGCTCGCCTTCGTTTCGCCCGAGGGGGTGATCACACGGTATTCGCTGGAAGTGGCATTCGAACCGGAAGACTTGAGAAAGGCGCTGATCGAATCGGGCGAGGGAACCGTGGGTACCCCGGTCGACCAATTGATTCTGTGGTGTTTCAGCTTTGACCCCACGAGTAACAGTTATGTGCCGCAGGCATGGAAAATCATGCGAGCGAGCGGTGCCGTGACGGTACTATTGATGCTCGCCTGCTTGGCTCCCTACTGGTTCGGCCGCAAACGTGGTCCCGCCGCCGAACGACGACGACCCTATCCAACCCGAATCCAATCCTTCGGAAACCGAAAACGCTTAGCCCGGCGACGGCGGCTCGGTTCTTCGAGACCATTACTGACCTGACGATCTAAATGATGCTTGCCAACTTCACCTCGACGATGTTCCTGCTGGGCGACGAAACACAGAGCAGGTTTGCTTGGTTTCCGCAGGAGGCATCGACGTTCGCGCACGATAGCGATTGGCTGTTCGAGTTCATCACCACGATTTGCATTCTGTTTTTCATTCCGATTTCGTTCTCGCTCTTTTACTTTGCCTACAGGTATCACAAGCCAAAGGGTTCGAAGGCCGAGAGCAACGCCGCACACAACACGCCGCTGGAGCTTGCCTGGTCGATCCTGCCGTCGTTCTTTCTGGTCGGGATGTTTGTCTTCGGAGCCAAAGCCTATCTCGATCATCGCACCGTTCCCGATGGAGCGAACGAACTTGGCGTCCAGGCTTTCAAGTGGGGCTGGACTTTCGATTACGGTGGAGGCACATTCAATCGCGAACTGCATTTGCTGTTGGAAGAACCGACCAAGTTGTCGATGCGGTCGAGTGATGTGATTCACAGCCTTTACATTCCCTGCCTTTCGCGTCAAGAAAGACGTCGTCCCCGGCCGCTACAACTACATGTGGTTCAAGCCGACGGTGGCCAGCGAGAAAGTCAGCCAGGAGGAACTGGACGAGGCGATCAAGGCAAGCGGAGGCAACGGGTGGCGATTGGGATTACGATCGCTGGCAATTCACCAAAGATGGCTATCGATTCTTTGACCTGTACTGCGCCGAGTACTGCGGGAAAGACCATTCGATGATGCAGACGGTCGTGGTGGTCCACGAGACCCTCGAGGATCTGAACGCATGGATCGAAAAGTACAGCAAGCGTGATCCGAGCATGGATCCCGCCCAGTATGGCAAGACGCTCTACGAGCAACGCGGCTGCAAGGGCTGTCACTCGGTCGACGGTTCCAAACGCGTGGGCCCGTCGTTCGCCGAGAGCTTCGGCAATCAGCGTGTCTTCACGTCGGGAGCGACCTGAGGTTGCGGACGAGAACTACATTCGAGAATCGGTGCTGTATCCGAAGGCCAAGGTGGTCGCCGGCTATCAGCCCGTGATGCCCAGTTACAAGGGGCAATTGAGTGATGACGACATCAACTCGATCGTGGAGTATTTGAAGACCGTGTCACAGTACGCTCCCAAGGGAGAGTCGACACAAGCAAAGCCAGCCTCCGACGTGTCGGAACCGGCTCAGTAAGAAACGAACGGCGTCGGCCTTTTGTCGGCGTCTGAACAAAAGAAATGACGCGAATCGCGTTTTGAATTGGTGAGGTTTTATAAGATGTCTGCTGGATCCATTCCCTCGGGCGCCAAAATTCGGGATCCTGGGTTTCCGACCGCGAGCGAAAACTATCTGACGAATACCAAGGGGATTCTCAGTTGGATGTTCACGCTCGATCACAAGCGGATTGGCGTGATGTACTTGATCGGCGTGGTCAGCGCTTTCACCGTCGCTGGGTTGCTCGCGTTGCTGATCCGCTTGCACCTGTTTCGGCCCGATGGAGCCGTATTCACCGGACCGGAGGCCAACAACTGGTACAACCAGGTGTTCACGCTGCATGGTGCGATCATGGTCTTCCTGTTCATCATTCCGAGTGTTCCCGCGGCGTTGGGGAACTTCTTGGTCCCGGTGATGCTGGGAGCGAAGGACGTCGCGTTTCCGCGATTGAACCTCTGCAGTTTCTACCTGTGGGTGTTCGGTGCGATCTTCTTCGTCTGTGCCTTGATGGCCAGCGGTCTTGATACCGGCTGGACGTTTTACACGCCCTACAGCACGACGACGGATACGTCCGTGATCCTGGCCACGACCGGCGCGTTCGTGCTGGGATTCAGCTCGATCTTCACCGGCTTGAACTTCATCGTGACGATCAACACGATGCGACCGCCGGGAATGACGTGGTTCCGCATGCCGTTGTTCCTGTGGGCAACCTACTCAACGAGCATCATTCAGGTTTTGGCGACCCCGGTGCTCGGGATCACGCTGCTGCTGCTGATCGCCGAGCGAACGATGCACATCGGGATCTTCGATCCTGAATTCAACGGCGACCCGGTGACCTTCCAGCACTTTTTCTGGTTCTACAGCCATCCGGCTGTTTACATCATGATTTTGCCGGCTTTCGGCATCATCAGCGACTTGATCAGCGTCCACAGCCACAAGCGGATTTTCGGATACCGCTTCATCGCTTATTCGTCGATCGCGATTGCCTTGCTGGGATTCCTCGTTTGGGGTCACCACATGTTCACCGCCGGCATGAGCCCGTTGACCACGATCATCTTCAGCGCGTTGACCTTTACGGTTTCGGTGCCGTCGGCGATCAAGGTGTTCAACTGGTTGGCGACGATGTACAAGGGCTCGATCAGCTTGACGACGCCGATGTGCTACGCGATCTCCTTTATCTTCTTGTTCACGATTGGTGGTTTGACCGGCCTTCATCTGGGAACGCTGGCGACCGACCAGCATCTGCACGATACCTATTTCGTCGTGGCTCACTTCCACTATGTGATGGTCGGTGGAACGCTGGTTGCCTTCCTGGGAGGCGTGTTCCACTGGTGGCCGAAGATGTTTGGAAAGATGTACAGCGAACTGGGCGGTCAGATTTCGGCATTGCTCGTCTTCCTCGGCTTCAACCTGACCTTCCTTCCACAGTTCATTCTGGGAAGCCGAGGCATGCCACGTCGTTACGCGACCTACGATCCGGAATTCGCCGGACTGCACCAGATGAGCACTTACGGTTCGCTGCTATTGGGAGTCGGCTTGTTGGTCGCCCTGATTGTGTTGCTGCAGTCACTCGTCCGTGGCAAGCGGGCCCCCGCGAATCCTTGGGGTGGTGCGACGCTGGAATGGCATTGCACCAGTCCTCCGCCGTTCTACAACTTCGAACGACCACCGGCCGTGGGAGATCCCTACGACTTCAGCGACCTGGTCTGGGATGCTGAAAACGAGCGTTACGTGTCGATCGAGCCCGATCGAAAAATCGCTCCTGAAGAGCATCCGGAAACCGCGCCGGCCCACGCCAAGGGTCATCACTAAAGTGATCGCCCTGGCAACCTGTTTTTGAAGCATTCAATCTCCTTTCCATTCACGACTTCATTCCATGTCCACTATCGAAGCCGCTCCCGAGACCGCACACGACGAACATGGTCACGATCATGACCATCCGTCGTTTTTGGCGCACCACTTCGACACGCCGGAGCAACAATTCGACAGCGGCAAGCTGGGGATTTGGCTGTTCCTGGTCACCGAAATCCTGTTCTTCAGCGGGATGTTTTGTGCCTATGCGATCTTTCGCATGCTGAATCCCGAAGTGTTCGAGGGTTGCAGTCAGTTCTTGAACACGAAACTCGGTGCCATCAACACGGGCGTGCTGCTGTTCAGCTCGCTGACGATGGCTTGGGCAGTGCGATGTGCCCAGACGAATGAGCACAAGGGTTTGACGGGCATGCTGGCAGCCACGCTGTCGTGTGCGATGATCTTCTTGGGTGTCAAGGCGATTGAGTACTCGCACAAGTGGGGCATGGGTCTGTTGCCCGCCGGTCTTTATTTCTTCGATCCGGCCAATCCGCACCCCACGGACCACCCTAACTTCCTTCTCTATATCTGTTTGCCCTTCGCCCTGGCGTTGATCGGTGTAGTCGTTTGGTTGGCGATATCGATTCTTCAGGGCAATGAGTTCCAAACGAAGATCGCGATGCCGTTGACCGTTGTCTGCCTGAGCTTCTTTGCTGGTGTCGGTCTCGGCATGGTGCTGGAGAGTGGCGATTCGGAAGGACATGGCGCGGAGCATCATGCTGCCGCCGGGGAGCACGGTGAACATCACGACGTTGCGGCATCCGAACATACGGGCGAGGTTCACGCAGCCGACGCAGCGCACGAGTCGGTGGCGACGGAAGTCGCTGTTGCTGAGATCGCGGTCGACGGTGCAACGTTAAGTGAGGAAAACACGGTACTGCAGCGTCTTGCCGCCGACGCGACCAACTCCGGATTACAAAGTGAACTGAGTGCTCTGGAGCGTCAGTCGGAACTGGCTGGTAGCTCCGTGGTCGCCAACTTGGACGATGTGTACGGCCCGATTGAGCAGGTCGAAGAAAACGTCATGACCAAGCGAAGGGCGGGCGTGTTCTTCAGCATTTACTACTGCATGACTGGCGTGCACGCCATTCACATTCTCGCCGGTATCGGTGTTCTCGTCTGGCTGCTGGTTCGATCGGTTCGCCACGACTTCAACCCCCAATATTTTGGCCCGGTCGATTACGTCGGTTTGTACTGGCACTTGGTCGACTTGATTTGGATTTACCTGTTCCCACTGCTGTACTTGATCCGATAGCCGTGGCTTTCCGCCCGTCGACGACTTAGTCGGACAATTCCTCCATCAACCATTCATTCTTCGGTATTGAACATGTCTGCCCACGGTCACTCAGATGGATACGATTTCGCCCATCCCATGCCGGTCCCGATGTTATTGGCCGTGTTCTTCACGTTGGTGTTTCTGACGATCCTCACCGTCGCTCAGGCCAACTTTGATATCGGCAGCTTTGACGTTGTGATCGTGATGGCGATCGCGACAATCAAGGCTGGGCTGGTGATGGCGTTCTTCATGCACTTGGCCTACGACAAGCCTTTCAACATCATCGTGTTCATGTCTTCGTTTGTGTTCGTGGCGTTGTTCGTCATCTTCACGCTCAGTGACAGCAAGATGACGTCGAAGGACTTCGAGCCGGTGATCGAAGAGGCGGCCACAGTGACCGTGGAGGCCGCTCCGGCCGTCGAGGCCACGCCCCCTGTCGAGGCGGCCCCGGCCTCCTGAGGCTCTGGCGAAGTGGTGGTGGATTGTTGAGAGGCAATGACGGGTTTCCTCTTCAGCCACGAAGTGGCGACACAAGAATTACCGTGAGTGTCAACCCACGGGGTGGTCCTTTCCCACAAGGCTTCCACCGCGTCGAGTCGTCGACTCCGCCGACGACTCGACGCGGTGGAAGGGACGAGAATGGACTTTGCACCGGGTGCTCACGCACCCGGCAATTCTTGTGTCGGCACTTCGTGCCCGATCAGCAAACCACGCATTGCCTGCGAATCGATCGTCTGTAGGGATTTTGCGGTGCGTGGTGTGTGGCTGCGGTGAGGGAAGGATTCAGAATTGCGGCATCCCCCTGGGGAGCAACGTCGCCCTGGCTTAGACTGGACGCCTGATTCTTTCCTTCCGTTTCAAGGGGCGATCCTTCCATGGCCCTCATCATCCTCCGATGTGTCTTCCTGCTCTGTGCGGGGGGCGTCTCGGCGATCATCAACGCCTCGCTATCGGACACGTCCACAACCGTCCCCTGGCTCATCTTCGCGGGGATCATGGCATTGGCGGTTGCGGTCGTGGTGGCCGACATTTACGCGCCAAAGAAGCGAATCGACACGATCTCGTCGTTGTATTTCGGCATTCTGATCGGCGTTTTGTTGACCTACGTGCTCTCGATCGCGCTGGCACCGCTGCTGGCGAAGTCGTTCAATGCGCCGGTGATCCAGCTGCTGATTGCATTGATTCTCTGTTACATCTGTACCAGCGTGCTGCTGCAAACCAAGGATGACTTTCGTTTCCTCATCCCCTACGTCGAGTTTGTCCGCGAGGTCAAAGGATTCAAACCTCTGGTCCTGGACACCAGCGTGGTGATCGACGGCCGGATTGCGGACCTGGTCACCACGGGAATTTTCGACAATCAGCTGGTCATGCCCCGCTTCGCCCTGACGGAATTGCAGGCGATCGCCGACAGCAGCGATAAGCTCCGAAGAACACGCGGCCGACGGGGGCTCGATATTCTGAATCGAATGCGAGCCGACGAGAATGTCGATTTGATGATCTTCGACCGTGACCTGCCCGAACTTGCCGGTCAGACCGTTGATTTGCAACTCGTACTCCTCGCCAAGCACCTCGAAGGCAAGGTCGTCACCGGCGACTACAACTTGAACAAGGTTGCCAAGTTGCACAACGTTCCGGTGATCAACCTGAACGAAATCAGCAATGCGCTGCGACCGGTCTTCTTGCCGGATGAGACGTTCCGGATCAAGGTGATCAAGGCTGGTGAAGGCCCCGAACAAGGGGTCGGCTATCTCGATGACGGAACCATGGTGGTGATCGAAGGCGCGCGAAATCGAATTGGTCAGGATCTTGATGTCCGAGTCACCAGCACCCTGCAAACCAACGCCGGGCGGATGATCTTCGCCAAATTCGAATCTCGCTAGCGATTTTGCCGTCAATACAAGCACGACGCGCAAGCGAGTGTGTGCCCGTGCTCCAGCAATCACTCACTCGCTTGCGCGTCGTGCTGGTATGGCTGCAAGCGACACGGCTGGCGAAAAGGTGGGCGAAAAGGTGTCAGACACCGAAAACCAGACACCGAAAACCGGAACGGCCCGACGGGTGCTTCGCAGTTTGGTGTCTGACCCCTTTTCGCCGATCGACGTCACCCCCATTTTTAGATTTGACGATGCACTAGGCTCACTTAATAGGGATGCAAATCATGAAGTTTCCACTCGTTTCGACTCTATTGCTCACCGCCTTGATAACGACGACTTGCGCCGCTGCCGATTGGGTGGATTTGACTCAAGGCGACTCGCTCGACGGTTGGACAAAACTCGGCGGGGAGGCGACGTACGTGATTGAAAATGGCGTGATCACGGGGAAAACGGGGCCCGGCAAGAACACGTTTTTGACTCGCGGTCCGTATGGCGATTTTGAGCTGGAGTTCGAAGTTCGCTGCGATCCCGAGCTGAATTCAGGCGTCCAAATTCGCAGCCACGTCTATCCCGAACCGACGCCTCAAGAATCCAACCCGAAGCGGATTCGCGAGCAAGGCGAGGTCTTCGGGTATCAGTGCGAAATCACATCGAAGACCAATGGGGAGAACGGCTGTGCCGGAAACTTTTGGGACGAAGGACGCCGAACCAAATGGTTGGACTCGACCGTCAATGCGGAAGAAAAACAAGCAGCCTACAAAGCGGGCGAGTGGAATCAGTTTCGAGTGATCGCGCAGGGCAATCGAATTCGCAGTTTTGTCAACGGCGTTCCGGTGGCTGACTTTACCGATGATCGCGACGCGTCCGGATTCATCGGCCTGCAGGTTCACACGATCCGCCAAGGTGCCGGACCCTACAGCGTCTCTTGGCGAAAGATTCGAATCCGAGAACTTTCGAAGGACGAATCGGTTCAGTGAGTGAGCGTGGTCGGACGGCTGATCGGGTGATCTTGAATGGTCTGCATCTCACTCATCAGCTCGGCGACCAACTCAGGTTCCTGCAAGTACAGATTGCGGGTCTCACCGCGATCTTGATCCAGGTTGTAGAGTTGCCCCTCGGGATCACCGGGGCCGGGCTTGATTCGCTTCGGCTCCGAGAATCCGCCCGATCCCGAGCCCGGTGATCAACTTCCAGGGTCCGCGCCGCACTGCCCACATCCCGCTGGACGTTTGCATCAATAGCGTTTCTCTCGGCGTGGCGGCTTGCTGACCCAACCAGACGGGCAGCAGATCGAAACTGTCGGGCCCAGCGTCATCGGGCAACTCGGTTTGCGTCAGCGCGGCGAAGGTCGCCATCAAATCGGTAAAGCAGAGCAACTGATCGCTCACCGCGTCGGCGGCAACCTTGCCTGGCCACTTCACGATAAACGGCATGCGATGGCCGCATTCCCAGGCATCCGCTTTCATTCCACGCAGTCCTCCCGAGCTGTCGTGATGAAAACGTTCCACATCGTGCTCGTACCAAACCGGTCCATTATCCGAGGTAAAAACAACCAGCGTGTTTTCCGCCATGCCTGCTTCGTTCAGGCTCGTTAGCACGCGACCGATCATCGCATCGACCATCATCGCGAAGTCACCATACATGCCAGCGCCGCTCTTGCCTTGAAACTCAGCCGATGGCAGCCATGGCGTGTGCGGTGCGGGGTAGGCGAGATAAAGAAACAACGGCTTCTCAGCATCTCGTTCGGCATGCGAACGAATCACCGTGATTGCTTCCTCGGTGAATCGCGGCAGCACATCTTTCAGAGCCAGCCCGGGAGCAATCCCTCCGGCGCGCCAGAACTCTCCTTGAATCGGAGTCCAGCCTGCCGAGTTGTGATCCGCGATGGAATCCGTGGGCGGCGAGACCGCTTTGTCGCCTGAGATGTAGAAGTACGGTGGAATATCGGTGGAGGCACGAATCCCGAAGAATGAATCGAATCCGTGATCGATCGGTCCGCCGGGCAACGGTTGATCGTATCCCTGCTCATCAAATCCGAGATGCCATTTGCCGACCATGGCCGTCGCATATCCCGCGCGCTGCAGCAGCGTCGCGATCGTTTCTTGACCCTCCTCGATCAAGGCCTGTTTTGGCCACTTGGAGACATCGGTTCGAAAGGGAAACCGGCCGGTCAACAAACCGTATCGCGACATGTGGCAGAGCGGCCCTGGTGCATGGGCATCGGTAAAACGCGTGCCCTGCCGAGCCAATGCATCGATATTTGGTGTGGCAATCTTCGATTCCGAGTTGTAGCACTGCGGATCGCCATAGCCCATGTCATCGACCAGGATCAGCAGATATATTCGGCGGCGACTGATTCGGCGGTGCAGCGGGCTGCTGCCCAGACCAGCAACGGATTCAACCACAACGCAGCCGATGCAATCCAACACAGTAGTCTTGGCATGATAAAGCCCATCGAGAGAGTCTTGCTCTCTCGCTATTCTTCAGCGGAAAGCTGGTCGAAGATTTGATTGAAGATCACGCGGTTTCGTTGCCGCGTCTGCTGGCATTGCGCGACGATCATGGCGGGATCCGACTCATTCATCAAGAACGCAAGATTCTTCATCGAATGTTCGTCTTCCGGCAACTCATGACGCGCGGGGGTGTTCATCAAGCGCAGATTCGCCTCCACCCGCCGCAAAGTTCGATACCCGTTGATGAGGGCCAACGCGTGTTCTTCGGCGAGATGCCCGCGATCTGCCAACGCGGTCAACGAAGAGGTGGTCCCGTACTTGATGATCTTTGGCGATTGATGGGCATATCGCAGTGTCAGCGTCTGGGCGACGAACTCGACATCGACGGTTCCGCCTTCACCTCGTTTGAGATTCTCGGGCCGTGCCGTCCGCTGCATTCGTATTCGCATCTCACGGACATCCGAGGCCATCGATGGCTGCCAGGCGGTGCCGACCAGGATCTTGGCAACCGACTCGTCCACTCGCTGTCGCAGCGCGCGGGACCCGGAGATCGCGCGGGCCTTGCACAAGGCCAGACGTTGCCAAAGCGGGGCAGTTCCCTGACGGAATCGCTCCAAGAACTCATCCACGGTCATCGCCCAACTGCCTTCCTCGCCGGTGTCTCGCAGCCGCGAGTCGAGTTCATAGAGACGTCCGCCGGGGCCGGAGTGGTTGATCCGCTCGACGACCCGCTGGGTCAGTTGGTTGAAGAACTGCTGATTGGTCAAGGTCGCACGGTGGCCGCCCACTCGACGTTGTGTTTCACCTTCGGCCGAATAGAGAAAGATGGCGTCCAGATCGCTGTGGTAGTTCGGCTCACGACCGCCGAACTTACCGAGTGCCAGCGTGACCAACTCGGCGGGCTGGCCACGTTGATCAACCGGATCACCGAACTGGCTCGCCAATTCCTCCTGTTCGTGTTCGATCATTCGTCTCAGGCAGGCCTCGGCCGTATCGCCAATCGCCTGATGGGTCGCCTCCAACGATTCCTTGCCGAGCATGTCGCGCACGCCGATCGTCAGGTGGGCGCTGTTCTTGAAACTGTGAAGGATCAGCTCGATATCGGCTGCGCCACGACAAAGCTCAATCGAGTGAGCCTCCAGACGCTGGGACGAGGGCAATCGATTCATCAACAGTGAATCGATCAACTCATCGATCATTCCCGGGTTCTTGGTCAGGATACCGCTCAGATAGGGAGTGGTCGCGCAAAGACGCACCATCAACTCCATCGTCGGTCGACTGCTACCAAGCAATTCCCAAAGCGTCGCCTTGGCCCCCAGCGAGTCGGTCACCTGGACGAGCGACGAAAGCGTCTGGTCGGGATCCGGTGTCCGAGAGACTTCCTGCAACAGTGCCGGCGCAATGGATGTGAAGAAGTGTCGGCATCGGTGTGGCGACAGGAACGACACGTTCTCGGTGCTGAGCGCCGCCAGATCCTCCATCGCCCGCTGTGGGTTGGTCAAGCCATGACCACGCATGGTCGCCTGCACCAACTCCGGATCGGGGTCGGGATCGAGCAGCAATTCGGTCTCGATCGGGACCACATTGCCGTCACCGGGCGCATCGAGCATCAAGTGATTGATCACCTTGCGATTCTTTGCGAAGGTTTCACTCAGCAGCTTTTCGAATCGCTCCAAATCTCCTTCCAGCCCATCGGCGGTGCGGATTCCCAATTGCCAGGCGAGCCGTTGACGTGACGCCGCGTCGTCGGGCAGGACGCTTCCCTTGCGATCGAACATGATCGAGAGCTGATTCTGCAGGCGGCACAAACGGGCGTAGTTCTCCGAAAGTAATGTCGATTCCTGGTGGGTCAGGCAGCCGGCGCGTTCGAGGGCCACGATCGCATCGTAGGTGTTGCGGCAACGCACCGCGACCAGATTGCCCCCGTGTAGCAATTGCAGGAACTGCACCGTCAATTCCAAGTCGTGACGACCCCCGGGGGCACGCGTGACATCCTCGCTCAACACCGGCTGTTGCTCCGCCCGCTTCTCCAGCTTGTGGCGGATGGTGTGGATTTCAGCCAGCTCGACACGACTCATGAAATGTCGATAGACCCAGGGCTCAAGGCGACTGAGCAGCGCCTTGCCGAGCGACTGCGAACCAGCCACGACTCTCGCCTTGACGAAGCTCAATCGTTGCCAAGTTCGGCCGGCCGTCTCGTAAATGCGAATCGCTTCCCGAAAGCTGCAGACATGAACGCCGACTTCGTATCGCGGTCCTTCCCGCAAATCAATGTTCATCCCACTTGATCGAGCTGGATCCCCGCGAACCAGGCTGACGAAGTCAGCAACCACGGCATTGTAGAAGTCACGATGCCAAACGTTGTTGTGGTCGATCGAATCAAACAGAAAGACCAGTTTGATCGGCGACGCATAGCTCATTTCCTGGCCGCCCAAGTTGCCGAGACCGATGACTGTCAACTCGGGCGTCGAACCATCGGCCCGCTGAGGCATGCCTCGTCGCTCGGCCAATCGCTCGATCACAAATTGCAGTGCGGTTTCGATGACCGCATCAGCCAAGAAGGAGAGATTGCGCCCGACCTTTTCCGGCGAGAGCCCCCTGACGAACTCGCCGTAAGCAATCCGCATGATTTCACGCGAGTAAAACTTGCGGATCAAGAGTGCTGCTCGACTGGTCTGATCGACGTCGGCGAGTTCATCGGAGAGCTCCTTGATCAGCTCGTCCCTGGACGCAGCCTGGCCGTCGCTGGCTCGAATCAGGTCGAAACTGTCGGGATCCGAGATCAGGCGATTGGCCAGCGATTGGCTGGTCGTGAAAACCTGTAGCAAAGCTGGCAGCGCCCCGGTGTCGCGGTCGAACAGAGCCAGCAGGGAAACGGGATCGTGGCTGGCTTTGATGAAGCGGCTGAGGTTCGACATCGCGGCATCGGGATCGGCAACCGCCTGCAACTGTTTTTCCAGGCGATCGCGGAGCACCCCCAGATGTTCGGGCTCCACGCCGCATTCCCAAACCGACTTCATCGCCTGCCGCGCTTGGTTCGGATCGAGAAAGGAGATTCGATCGAGCCATTGAAAATCGTCGCCCGAAGGGGCCGGCGGCTGCGATGCGGCTTCCATGGTGGACTTCTTTGGCGGTTCTTGAGCGAATATCGGCGGCAAAACGGAACCATCCTGCAGGGCCACGCATCATACCGCGGGACGATCACATCTAGTGGTTTGTCAGAGCGAACAATTCGGGTGGCGTCGATCGGCGAAAAGGGGTCAGACACCAAAAAGGCGAAGCACCCTTCGGGCGGTTCCGGTTTTTGGCGTCTGACCCCTTTTCGCTCACAACCCTAAAACGAAATGCTGACAACCCACTCGAGATCACCTTGCAGAGGTGGCTAGCGGAAGGTGCGAATGGCTTCCTGATTCCGCTAACACTCGAAACTTAAGTGTAAATCCATGAGGACAAAGCGCGTAGAGCGCCGTGAGTAACGTACTTTTGCTCACTGAGCTGGCCAAACCCCACCAGGGTGGCCAGCCCGAGGCGATTCACCAACACGACAGACGTTGTTTTTGAGAAACGCCAGTCGTGGTGAATTCGCAACACGCGGGGGGACGCGTTCTCGGACTCTAATCACGCAACCCTCTGGCACATAAGAGTTTCCATGATTTTTGCACTCCCCGTGCGGAACCACGGCACCGCTCCTGCTTGGTCTCTCCCGAACCTGAACCATCGATACGAAACGGGTTTCGAGGAGCCGTTAATGGGAAAAAAATTCAGCCGCCGCAGCTTACAAGATGATGCCTTTGATGCCGAGGAATCGGTCTCCCGTCGTACCCGCGTGATGGGGCAAGACTTCGTCGACGCTCAGGACGACGAGATGCTCCTGGACGACGAGCCGGTACGACGCCGCGAGGAATCCAGTGCCGACCCGACCGAAGACCCGGTGCGAATGTACTTGATGCAGATGGGGCAGATCCCGCTGCTGACGCGAGATCAAGAAGTCTCGGCGGCCAAGCAGATCGAACGGACACGCGACCGCTACCGCCACTCGATGCTGGCAACCGACTTTCTTCTCCAAGGAGCCCTGAAGCTGCTGGAACAGGTCCGTGACAAGCAACTGCGTCTGGACCGCACGATCGAAGTCAGCGTGACCAATGCGTCGGAAAAGAAGGCGATCATGAAGCGGATCGTGCCGAACGTCCGCACACTTCAGCACCTGCTGCAGCTCAATCGCGCCGATTACCTGTCGGCGATCAACAAGAAACTGCCGATGCGTCAGCGTCGCGCCGCTTGGAAGAACCTGGTGATCCGCCGCAACAAGGCAGTCCGTCTGGTCGAAGAAATGAACCTGCGCACCGGCAAGCTGCAACCGCTTTTTGAGAAGCTTCGCCGGGCTTCTAATCGGATGACCGAGATCCGAACCCAACTCGCCGATCCGAGCACGATCGATATGCCTGGCATGCCGACGGTCGAAGAGCTCAAGAGCGAACTTCGCTACCTGATGCGTTTGACCTTCGAAACACCCATCACCCTGGAGCGGCGGATCCGGAAATGCGACTCGCTGCGGGAAGACTACGACGCGGCCAAGCGAGTCCTTTCGGCGGGCAATCTTCGTCTGGTGGTTTCCATCGCCAAGAAGTATCGCAACCGCGGACTTTCCTTCCTCGATCTGATCCAAGAGGGAAACACCGGCCTGATGCGAGCGGTCGACAAATTCGAACATGCTCGAGGCTACAAGTTCAGCACCTATGCCACCTGGTGGATTCGGCAAGCCATCACTCGGGCCATCGCTGACCAGAGCCGTACCATTCGCGTTCCGGTGCACATGATTGACACCATGAACAAGATCCGCCAGATCACCCGTGACCTGGTCCAAGAAGTCGGCCGCGAACCGACCGCCGAGGAAGTCTGCAAACGAAGTGGTCTGTCGATCGAAGAGACCCGCGTGATCCTGAAGATGAGCCGTCAGCCGCTTTCCCTCGATCAACCAATCGGTGATCACGAAGACAGCGTCTTCGGTGAATTCCTCGAGGACTATCGTGATGACGATCCCTTGATGGAAACGAATCGAGAAGCACTCAAGGCACAGATCGACACCGCGATGGAAACCTTGAACTATCGCGAGCGTGAAATCCTGCGATTGCGATACGGCCTGGCCGATGGATACACCTACACGCTGGAAGAGGTCGGTCGAATCTTCCAGGTCACGCGTGAACGTGTCCGGCAGATCGAAAGCAAAGCGGTTCGCAAACTGCAGCAGCCGTACCGAGCCAAGTCGCTGGTAAGCTTCCTGGATGGAGCCGAAATCCCGATGCTCGAGGGCAGCGAAGCCCTGTAGCAACGACCGTTGGAGCTCGACTGCTACATACCGTAGGTCAGTCTCTCCGAGACGGACACCACAGATTCCTGTGTGGGTTTGTGCGAGTATCGGAGAGGCTGTGAGTTGATTGGCGGTCTATCGTAGGTCCGAGTCTCGGAGAGACTCGGCTACGGTAATCGCCTCGTCAACTCGTACATGAAGATGGCGGCTGCAACCGAGACGTTCAGGCTATCGGTGCCCAGTCGCATTGGAATGGTGACACGGTCCGAGGCGATCTCCTCGATCTCCTGGCCGACTCCCTCCGCTTCGCTTCCCATCACCAGGATGCATGCTCGATCGTCGGCGACGAACTGGTCGAGCGTGGTGGCTCCTGGCGAAAGGGTGGTCACCACCGTGCGGAAGCGGCCGGTTTCCTGTAGTCTTCTCAGCTCCACGACGGGCTGGCCAAGCGATGTCAGCTTCAAGTTCAGCACCGTCGCCATGCTGACGCGAACCGCTCGACGCGAGTAGGGATCGGCGGTTCGTGGGCCGATCAAAACCTGCTCGATGCCCAACGCGGCGGCCGTACGCATCATGCTCCCGAGATTCTCTCGCTCATGGACGCCAACCGCAGCCAGTGCGAGCCGAGGCACCGGCTGCTGCACACACAATGCATCGATCGAGCCCAAAGTTGGTCGGCGACCACACGCCAGGACGCCCCGATGAAAATCGTAGCCGACCAGCGCTCGAATCTTTTCCGCTGGCAAAGAGTACACCGGCGTCGCATCGGTAAGCCAATTTGCCACGTCCGCTTCCTTGCCACGCTCGACCAGAATCGATAACAGGTCGAGCGGACTCTCGATCAATCGCTGAACGCAGAATCGCCCTTCGACGATGAACCAATCTGCTTCCGGAAGGGGTTTGGCATCCCAGCGCAGATCGGCATAGCAGGCCAATCGCGAGTCGCTCGGTTCGTCAAGGGAAACAATTCGCGCCACGTCAGGACCGCTCACAGGCTGGCGAAAAGGGGTCAGACACCAAAAACCGGAACGGCCCGAAGGGTGCTTCGCATTTTGTGTCTCTTTTTGGTGTCTGACCCCTTTTCGCCAATCACAGCCTCCCAGGCGAACCGTTAGTAGACGTGCTGCAGACCGAAGTGGATTCCCTGCAAATAGTAGGTTCGATACTGCAGGCTGTCGGTAGGACGTTGCTGGCCAAGTGGTGGATCGGAGAGATTGACCGCAAGGTTCGGATCAATCGCACCGGACGCTTGCAAAGCGTCGGTCAGGGCAAGGATATGATAACCGAAGGTCAGATCCCAGCCGGCGAACCGTTGCCATCCCAATGACACATCAAGCTCTGGGACCCAACCGAAGGTATGGTCGGTGACCGTTCCCGAGTTGGTGCTGCGCACCAGCAGACCGACGTCGTCGACCGCCGTTGCGTCATCGATGGTCGTGACGGACCGACCCGAGCGTGCGGCCTTTCGGGCGAGCGAGCCAAAACCGACTTTCGCCAGACAGTTGAACGACCAACATCGCTCGCGGTAATTGGTTGCCAATCCGACCTGGCCACCATGGAATTCGTTCGAGACACTGAACTGATCGGCAACCGACAACACCGCGCCGACCGGCGCGAAGTCCTCATCCAGTGATGTCGACGTGTTCGAGATTCCCAGACGTTCATTGACTCGCACGAATTGGTAGCCGTACAGGAAATCAAACGTCACACCTAAGTCGCTGTACAGGAACTGGCGAAGCGAAACATCCGCGCCAAATGCTTCGCTGTCTGCTTCCACATGCACCGCACCGGTCGCACGCGTGGGAAAGGCGATCAGCAGTGTGTCTTGGGCCGGGTCCTGGTCGTCGCTGACATTCAGGAAAGGTCTGGCGAGGATCGACGTCTGATCCTGGTTCTGGTCGTAAGCATAGTTCTTCTGCCCTCCGTACCATCCACGCCCGACCAGGCTGATGCACTGGCGGTCATCGAGCCAGGTTCCAATGGTCAAGCGAGCACCGGAACCGAGACGCTGCATGATGCGATCCTGGCCGACCAGAACGAGTGTATTGGCTTGGCCAAGTTCACCTGCGGTATCCGGATCGGGTGTCGTCGACGTGTCGGTCGTGACCAGCGCTGGCAGGCCATCCCCGCGACGCCACATCATCAAATACTCAATTCCACCAAACCAGCGATCGCGGCGAAAACAAAGTGAGCCGTTCGACCAGTGACGATACCAGGGCTGCGAGCAACATCCCATCGAATCGCAGCCGAGCGTATCGCAGTACGCGTCACCCGAGCCACACGAATCGCAGCCGAAGACGCCACAGCCGACCGAGTCGCAGCCAACTGAATCACAGCCGTAGCCGTCGCACTGACCACACCCGTCACAGGTGGCGTCGTGATGCAGGATCGGAGTGGCGATCTCGTTGTGTGGAAAGGCGGCGAGCTTGCCGATTGGCCGACGATTCGGCGCGGGCTCCAAGTCCGCCGGCGGTGTCGGCGGTACGAGGATGACGTCCTCGTGAGAGACCTGCTGCAAGGGCGATCGCGGTAAACGCTTCACCTGGGATGGTCCTTCCATCTCAGCAGGACTGGAATCCGCAGCGTCGCTTTGCGCGCTGAACAGCTTGCCCGGATCTTCGAGTGCAACGTCGATCAGAGGACGCGGTTTCTTACCCGACGATCCTTGCGTTGGCTCCGATGCTTGCGTTCCAGCAGACGCAGCCGCCGCTGGCTTCCGCGGCGCGTCGACTTTCTCGATACTCGCCGTCTCGATACTCGCCGTCTCGATATCGCCGTCTCGATCGGTCCGGTCTGGATCGTCCCGCTCTGGGTGGCTCCAAGCCGCGGTGGCTGATAGACACCTCGATCGGGCAGCTTGCCGCGAACTTGTCCGATTGCCAAGGACGGGACCAGCACCCCAATCGCAGCTCCAGCGACGAGGCAACGAATAGGATCGAGTCGGCGATCTCGTAGCATTCCAAGCGTGCGGCGCATCGGCATTCATCCGTGAAACAGAGTTCCCTATGCATGACGCTGCGGAGGCGCCACGACTCCTCTGTAGCTTCGACAAGAACGATGATGCCGGTTGAGCAAATCTGGCAAGCTTTGCCGATTGGGCGATTCGTTCCGGCGGTTCGGCCAACCTCAGCCAAACCAGGATTAGGTCTGATCAGCCGTCCCGCAGTTCTCCTTGCGGAGACGCCTGCCAGAACTGACGCGTCTTCAGCTCCATCGCCGTTAGCCAGCCACCTCCATAGCAGAAGGTGTCGAGGCATAGCAAATGGCCGGCATCCAAAATCTCGCCCTCTCGATTGGCCGTGTGGCCCACCACCGCCGTCTTGCCGCTAATGTGAGGGCCGGGGATGCCTTGCGTCAGCGAATACCAGCGGAGCATCTCGGTGGTTTGTTGATCGAGCGGCAGTAGCGGATCGTAGCCGGCATGCATGAACAGGTAGTTCTCGAGCTCGAAATAGTCCCCGAGTGAATCAAAGAATCGCTCGTGTTCGGGTGGCAAAAAATTGAGATCGCCCGTGAATCCATAGCTGTCCAGGGTTTCGACCCCGCCGTACCGCAACCAGGCATGATGGGGGTCACCGTGCCGGATCACATCGAGCATCATTTGTTCGTGATTGCCCAAGATTCCTACCAACCGCGTGTGGGCCCCGAGTTCAATCAATCGGCTGACGACGCCCTTGGAGTCCGGCCCGCGATCGACGTAATCCCCCAGCGTCACCACAAGATCTTGCGGTTGCGGGTTGATCTCATCGAGCAATCGGTCCAGAGCGGCGAGGCACCCGTGGATGTCACCGATTGCAAACAAACGCGAATCGGCTCCAGATTGGTCCGGCAACAGTCCTTCCTCGCAATTTTTTTTGGGGGGGCAGCCGACTCGACGCTGGCGAGATCGGTTTTCCAGCCGAATCTTCGATTATTTGCGGAACGATCGAGTCCGCCGCACGATCAGTGGGGTACAGGGAACGAGTTTTTTCGTTCAAACAGTGTCGCGGTGAGCTTGCTTTCGTCCGACACCGGGCTTCAACGTTGAAAGTTTGCTCGCCTTGGGCGAAACTGTCTATACGACCGCAAAGTTCGCCCACGCGACCCATCCCACCCCACGGGGTGGCTTTTCCTCAATGCTGGATAGTTGATGTCGACCCTCCTCCCCTCTTCTCCGACGAACCCGACGATTCCGGTCCAGGCTCCGCCCCGGTCGGACGCGGTCGAAGATCGAGACGTCGATGCTTGGCACGAAGACGAACTGGAGGAGGAGTCGTTCTTTGAGAATCAGGAAACCACGGCGCTGATCGGTAGCATGTTGGTGCACCTGATCGTGATCCTGACCCTCGCGCTGGTTCCGCTCCGCGCCGGTTGATGACGAGGCGATTGTGATCGTGTCACCGCCCGAATACTCGCAAGAAATTGATGAGCTGATTGATGAGGTGACCTACAGCGACCTCCCGCAGGTCCAGGTCGGCGCCAACAGTGTCGCCGACGCGGAGATGGCGGAAGCTTCCGCGGAGATGTTTGCGGAGATTGCCGAGATCCCCAATCCGGTCGACCTGGAACCGACCGACCTCGGCAAGATCATGCTCAACAAGATGTTTGATCAAGCGGTCGCGCCGCTCGACAAACTGACCGAACAAAAAGGCAAGGTAGGGCAGGGAGCCGAAGGAGCGGCCGGAGCTGTTGATCGCATCACCTTCGAGATTTTGCGTTCGCTCGAGGAGCGTCCGACTTTGGTGGTGTGGTTGTTCGATCAAAGTGGATCGCTCCATCGCCAGCGTCAGGAGATCCGGGATCGATTCGATCGGATCTACAAGGAACTGGGGATCGCCGAAGAGAGCGGCGCCAAGGCGTTTCGACGAAACGACAATGACATTCCTCTGTTGACCTCCGTCGTCGGGTTTGGCAGCGGTGTGACGTTGTACACGGAGGACCCGACGGACGACCTGGGCGAAATCAAATCGATTGTCGACAACATCGCGGTTGACGCGTCAGGCGAAGAAAAAGTCTTTTCCGCGATTGCTTCGGCGGCTGATAAGTACAAGTCACTGCGTCGCAATCGAGGCAGCAGCGGACCTCAGCGCAATGTCTTGTTTGTGGTGGTGACCGACGAACGGGGTGACGATGCAAATTTGCTGGAGGAATCAATTGGCTCCTGTCGCAAGTGGGGCATTCCCGTTTATGTGATTGGCGTTCCCGCGCCGTTTGGTCGCGAGCACACGTTGGTGAAGTACGTCGACCCCGATCCCAAGTACGACCAATCACCGCAGTGGGCCCAGGTGGACCAAGGACCGGAAACGTTCTTGCCGGAACGAGTTCAGGTCGGATTTACCGGCAACTTTGAGGACGAGCCGGTCATCGACAGCGGCTTCGGTCCGTATGCGTTGACTCGGCTCTGCTACGAGACGGGCGGCATTTACTTCACGGTGCATCCCAATCGCAACGTCAGCCGTCGGGTCAACCGTGGCGAAATCGACGCGTTCTCCGCCGACATGAAGTACTTCTTCGACCCAATTGCGATGAGTCGTTATCGGCCGGACTACTTGTCGCCGGCTGACTACGTCACCATGGTCAAATCGAGCCCGCTGAGACAATCGCTCGTCACCGCGGCCCAGATGCAACCAGTGACGGGGATCTCACGACCTCGAACGCGTTTCATCAAACGCGACGATGCGCAGCTGGTTGGTGAACTGACGACCGCGCAGCAAGATGCCGCCAAGCTGGAACCAACCCTGGTCCGCATGGCCCAGATTTTGGAACCAGGAATGGCCAGTCGCGACTCGGAGGATAGCCCGCGATGGAAAGCTGGTTTCGACCTGGCGATGGGACGGGTGCTGGCCCAGAAGGTTCGCACCGAGACCTACAACGCGATGTTGGCCAAAGCAAAACGCGGCATGAATTTCAAAGAAGAGAAGAGCAACACCTGGGTACTCGAGCCAAGCGATGAGATTTCGGTTGGCAGCAAGTGGGTCAGCGAAGCGAAGTCAGCTCGCGGACTGCTTCAAGGTGTGGTCAAGGAACACGCTGGCACGCCCTGGGCGCTGTTGGCCTCGCAAGAATTGGAAGTGCCGATCGGTTGGGTCTGGAAGGAAGAGTTTACCGATCTGAATCCTCCGGCGCACAACAACCAACCGGGCAATAACAACAACACGCCGCGTCCACCCAAGGACGATCAAGCCCGGATGATCAAACAAGCCCCCAAGCGCCCCGTCCCCAAGCTGTAGCCCCCAAGCTGTAGCCCCCAAGCTGTAGCCCCCAAGCTGTAGCCCCCAAGCTGTAGCCCCCAAGCTGTAGCCATACCCATCGATGGGTGAAAAGTAGACGCAGAGGTACAGAGTCTCGGAGAGGCAAAGTTTGAATGTCGCCCACGAGAATTGTGAAAATGCTCTTCTAGTGCAACCGTCCACCAGACGAGCTTCCTCGAAGCTCAGGAGACCTTCGTTGCATTTCACCCACCTCGACGCGTGGTAACTGTTCTTTGTAAGCCGAACGACCACGAGCGGCTTGGGGTTCGTGTAGCCGAGCTTCACGACACCGGGACACTCGCTGTAGTCGGCAGTGAGATGGAGCTTCGCACCATGCGGTAGCCGCATCGTCCTGAGACGCCGGTTCTTTTCGAACGTCTTTTCGAGGTCGTCCCATTTCTTGAACTCCCAGACGGCGAAGCCGTCTTTCTTACAAGGTCGGATCACGCGCCCTCGCGGGGCTCTCATGTGCATGGCTATCTCGATGCTGTCTCTGGTAGGTTCGGCTGTTGTTTCTGCTTCTTCTGTGCTGCCCATTTCGCTTTTCGACCTGGACCGGCTCCATTGCTTTGCGAAGGTACGGATCAACGTCCTTCTGATCGAGGAACCAATCGAGGTACCCGAGCGGCAGGCTGGTGATCCGTTCTCCTTTGTGCTTTCCAACACTCATCACCACCGGAATCCGGCATCGCTCGCTGGCGAGGAACAGTTCGGCCATGCTCTTTGTGGAGAACGGTCGCGCCAGGTTGTCGAGGAGCAAGAATGTCCTCTCGACATCGGCAGCGGCTCCGTGCGAGGCTCGCACGAGCGCGAGGGTCTCCTGAGTCTCACCCTCGATCTCGAACATCATGGCGCCCAATCGGTGGGAGCTCGCGTTGGGATACGCCACCCGGCTCATTGCCAGTGTGCAGATCCGCTTGGCCCGCTTCGAACCGATCGCGTCGCAGTCAAAGTCGACGTTGTGACCGACGACGTACTCCGCCCCGTGCTCCTTGGCGAACTCAGCGACGAACTCAATCGCGTTGCTACTAGCGACCATGCCTTCGAGTTCGTGGTTCAGGATCCCATGGACGGCCATCGCTCCGAAGTCGATCGGCTTCGACGGCTTGAATCGCTTGACCGCGATCTCTCCTCGCAGCCAGCGCAAGTGTCTGTCTCTGTCGAAGTCGACTGGTAGTACGGCGTAACCGTACACCAGAACCAACTAGCGGTGCCGGGTTGACTTGCTCAGTAGGCGGCGGCGGGCTCGGCGGGTGCGTTTTCGGTCGGCTGCCTGGCGGCGTTCGTCTTTGCGGTACTCCCGGATTGAGTCGGGATGCTCCGACCTCCAAGCGTGAGGGATTAAAGTTGACCAGTCCGTCTCCCCCGCCAACACCCGACGCAACACGTCGTCCAGATACGCTCGCACGTCCAAGTCATTGCGGATCGCGCTGCCGATAATCGTTAGCAAGTTTGCCGCTCGCTCCCCCGCAGCCACCGAACCTTTGAACATCCAGTTCTTTCTTCCCGTGGCGACTCGCCTCATCAACTGCTCGCAGTCGTTGTTGTCGATCGGAATCGTCGCGTCTTCGGTGAACCGGCACAACGCTTCCCAGTGACGACGCACATACCCCGCCGCCACGCCGAGACTACTCTTGGGAAGAACCGACGGTGACTGCATCGCTTCGCTGTCGAGGTACTCCGCGATCAAGTCAAGAACGTGACGCGATAAACTTTGACGTCGCGCAAGACGCTCCGTATCGTCAAGATCCTTGATCTGGTCCTCCACGTCATAAAGCATACGGATCAAAGATTCCAGCTTGGCCACTTGCACCGGGAACGCGCCGCGGCACTCGTCGATCTTGCGACGCGCATGCGCCCAGCATGCCGCGAACGTGATGCGCGAGTCACTTCGAACATCGATCTTTTGAAAACCCGACCAGCAGTCTCCTAGCAAGTTACCTTTGAAATCACCGAGCACGTCATCTGGTCCGTCGCGGTGACGACTGACCGTGAAGTCGAACGCCACCACCGGAAGACGTGACGCGTAGTAGCCCCACATGTTCGCTTTGATGCTTGGCTTGCCCGACTCCATCGCTTTTTCAAGCACTTCGCCGATCCGCGAGCCGCGAGGATGTTCCGATAGGTCCGGCATGGCCTGCGGTGTGATCAACAGCACGCCGGTGTCATCGCAGCGACGCGTTCGAGAATCGCTCGCCTGCTTGACCCATCCTACATGGTTGTAGATTTTGTCAGCGTGTCCAATGCGGGACGACGAAAACGGGACGCAGACAATGTAGGATGGGTCAAACCGGCTGTGGAAACATTCCGCGTTGATCTTGGTAACCATCCACCAATCGCGTGAAGTTAGTGGCGGGAAAGACCTGCCGGTGCCGACCCATCATGAATCATGCGAACGTTCGGCGATACAATCGATGGGTCGGCGCAGGCGACTGTTCGTTCGCAGCCTTTCCACCAATGAATCACCAACCAACGCAGCGACGCGTTCGAGAATCGCTCGCCTGCTTGACCCATCCTACATGGTTGTAGACTTTGTCAGCGTCTCCAATGCGGGACGACGAAAACGGGACGCAGACGATGTAGGATGGGTCAAACCGGCTGTGGAAACATTCCGCGTTGATCTTGGTAACCATCCACCAATCGCGTGAAGTTAGTGGCGGGAAAGACCTGCCGGTGCCGACCCATCATGAATCATGCGAACGTTCGGCGATACAATCGATGGGTCGGCGCAGGCGACTGTTCGTTCGCAGCCTTTCCACCAATGAATCACCAACCAACGCAGCGACGCGTTCGAGAATCGCTCGCCTGCTTGACCCATCCTACATGGTTGTAGATTTTGTCAGCGTCTCCAATGCGGGACGACGAAAACGGGACGCAGACAATGTAGGATGGGTCAAACCGGCTGTGGAAACATTCCGCGTTGATCTTGGTAACCATCCACCAATCGCGTGAAGTTAGTGGCGGGAAAGACCTGCCGGTGCCGACCCATCATGAATCATGCGAACGTTCGGCGATACAATCGATGGGTCGGCGCAGGCGACTGTTCGTTCGCAGCCTTTCCACCAATGAATCACCAACCAACGCAGCGACGCGTTCGAGAATCGCTCGCCTGCTTGACCCATCCTACATGGTTGTAGACTTTGTCAGCGTCTCCAATGCGGGACGACGAAAACGGGACGCAGACAATGTAGGATGGGTCAAACCGGCTGTGGAAACATTCCGCGTTGATCTTGGTAACCATCCACCAATCGCGTGAAGTTAGTGGCGGGAAAGACCTGCCGGTGCCGACCCATCATGAATCATGCGAACGTTCGGCGATACAATCGATGGGTCGGCGCAGGCGACTGTTCGTTCGCAGCCTTTCCACCAATGAATCACCAACCAACGCAGCGACGCGTTCGAGAATCGCTCGCCTGCTTGACCCATCCTACATGGTTGTAGATTTTGTCAGCGTCTCCAATGCGGGACGACGAAAACGGGACGCAGTCGATGTAGGATGGGTCAAACCGGCGGTGGAAACATTCCGCGTTGATCTTGGTAACCATCCACCAATCGCGTGAAGTTAGTGGCGGGAAAGACCTGCCGGTGCCGACCCATCATGAATCACGCGAACGTTCGGTGATACAATCGACGGTTCGGCCTGTGAACAGGGCACGCGGTTGGCTACGCGGGCAAGCCGAAAAATGCCTTTGCCGTTCGGCCGAAGTTGGCGTCGCGGAGATGGCGATGGCATTGTTCGGTGAAGGTTGCGATCCCGGACATTCGGCTGACACGAGTCTGCGACTCGAGCACGGAGAAACGCGCACCGAGTCGGTCACTGACCAAAGCGTCAATCCGTTTGGGTCCAAGCTCGGAACGCGGCACGACAATTGGTTGCCACGCGGACAGCGGCGGATCGGACTCCATGTCCCTTGGCAGTTCACTCGCAACCGACGGAACCGATTCGCCCGCGCTCGGCGCTGCGCCGCTAACCGGGTAGGCGGCGTGCCCCTCCGGCGGCAGATAGATCGCTCCGGAGTAGAAGTCGACTGCAAACGCGATCACTCCCGGTACAAAAAAGAGTGCCAGGCCAAGACCATCCAGGGCCGCGATTTTCCAATCGATATCGCGGCTGTGGTGTTGGTGAATTCGCTCGGAATGAAGAATCGTTCCGCAACCAGTTAGCGGCAAGCCGGCCACCACCCCACCCAGGCGGACCAGCCGCTTGATAAACTTCCGTCGTTGCACTGGTCGCCTCTGTCGTTGCGAGATAAGGACGCCATCCAAATTGGCGTTACCAACCAATATCGAACCATCGGTGGAACCACTTGATGCAAAACACCTTCTCCAAGCGTTACGAATTCTGCGCATTGGCTGAATGCCGCCACGGTCAAAAATCGGCATGGGGACAGCGAAATCGGCATGGGGACAGGGCACGCGGTTGCGATTGCAAGCAAACGTGATGACAGGAGTTCCCTGCGCGGTGGCACGTTGTTTTGCTTTCCAACCTGCCAAGTCCCCGGGAAGTTCCCTTGCACCACCCTCCCGCTTGCGGGAGGGTCGGACGCGGTAGCGGCCGGGGAGGGCCAAGGAAGTGTGAAGGACGAAGTGCAAAGTTTGAATCAGAAACGTTTTCGTCAAACTTGCTTCTTCGCCCTTCAGACGTCACTCGCCTCTCTCCTCGCCTGGGCTCGGCTCTCCCCAAGGATAGTGAGTCATCAAGAACGATCGCATGAACGTTCACCAACGTACCGTGTCCCCATCAGGCTTACCCGAACGCATGGCGGCTGATAAAGGTGCCGCTGTCCGGCTAGTTGGAGCTCGTCGCCGGACACTCCGTGGCCGGAATGGCGAGCACGGAGTGCACGCCGACATTCCACAGCACTTTTTGAGAAACGCTCTAACCTTCCTGCTGGGTTGGGAATTCGGACCGCGTCACTCGAAAGGCGGCGACTGCAAGGAATACCACGGAGAGAATCCCTAACGCCATCAAGTGCGTAGAGGCTGGTTCGCTTCCAAACACGTTCTCCGCCGCACTGCGGGCGTCCTCCCAGTCCATCCATTGGGCCAGCAAACCTCGCAGGCGATAGTTGATCGTCAACTTGTTTGCGACCGCGGGCACCAGCGACAACCCGTACTCGATCGTCATCGTATAAAACACCGCGGACACCATCGTGCGGCGGAAGAAGATCGTGCCGATCAACACGTACAGCGACGCGTGCGCGATACAGGACAGGATCGAAAGCACGCACATCACCCACCACAACGTCCATCCGCCGGCCGGCCCCATCACGATCACGCATAACGAAGTCGAGACCAGGGCAGCCGATACCGACCAAAGCACCGCCGTGATGTACTTGCCCAACAGCACCAGTGATCGTCCGGAGCGACGCATCGCCAGATAGATCCACGTCTGGCCTTCGATCTCCGTGCTGATCACCGGTGTTGCCCAAAGCAACAACCCCAGCAAACAAATCACCTCCGGCACCAGGAAATACAAAGTCAGTCCCCAGGGCTCGACGCGGTTGATCGGGATCGTCATTCGCATCACCGTCATCAGAGCGATCGGAAAGATCACCAGGATGAACCAGATCGCCAGCCGCGCCGGCGTGAGACTGCGCCGCAGTTCGAATCGGACCACATCGAACACCACCAGCGGATTCATCAAGATTCTCCTCGGTGATGACGCAGCAGGCATTCAAAGACCGTGGTCAAGTTGCTGCCAGCGGATTCGAACCGTTCAATCCTCAGCCCATCTTCGCTGATCCACTTCGCCAGCGAACGGTAGAGCTCCGTGGCATCCACCAACGCGACTCGCAAGACCTTTCGATCGGCCAGCAACTGCAGCGACTCGACCCAGGGCTGGTCGGCCAGGTGCCGAATCAACTTGGGAGCGTCGTCCCCGTGTAACTCCACCTCCTGTGGCGTGCCGGCCAGAATCTGTTCGATCTCCGTGGTCGTTCCGGATGCCAACAGGCGGCCTCCGTAGATCAACAAGAACGCGGACGTGACCGCTTCGATCTCATGCAGCACATGGCTGGCGAACAACAGGCTCTTGCCGCGCCCGGCAAGCGACTGGAGCAACTCCGTCATCTGGTAGCGTCCCACCGGATCGAGCCCGTTGTAGGGTTCATCAAGAATCAGCAAGTCGGGATCATGGGCGATCGCTTGCGCGATCTTCGTGCGCTGCCGCATGCCCAAGGAATACTCACCCATGAGACGATGCATGTCACGCGTCATGCTGACTTGTTCCAGGCTCGCGATCGCATATTGTCGGCTCAACTCGCGTGAGAAACCATGCAGTCGAACCTGATACGTCACCCACTCCAGCGCCGAAACATTCGGGTAGAGAACGTCGGTTGCCGGACAGAGCCCGATCCGCCGCAGGATGCTCCGGTCGTGCCAGGGGTCACGCCCGAACACTCGTACAGTCCCGAGCGTAGGCCGAAGTTGTCCGGTGATCAAATTGATCAACGTGGTCTTCCCGGAGCCGTTGGGACCCACCAACCCATAGGCTCCTCCTTGCACGTCGATCGTCAAATCGTTGACACCGATCACCTTTTGGTAGAGCCTCGATACGTGGCTTAGCTGCAGCATGGCTCAGACACTCAGCCTCGCGATCAATCGATGGCGAACAAACAACGTCCCGGCAACCGTGATGAAGAACAGCAACACAATGGCCGGCCAGACGCTGCCTTCGGTCGGATCGAGACCAAAGACCCAACTTTCAACTTTGCCGAGCGTGTGGTAGGGCGAGAGCAATCGCCAGCGATCAAAGTCGACATCGAGCTCTTCCCAGCGTGGACCCCGACCACGTCGACCTCGGGGAACTTCACTGACACCCATCCAAGTCAAGAACTGATACGAGACAAAGCCCATGACCCACGTGGCAAACCAGGCGAACGACGCGTAGCGACTTTCGCTGGTCAGCGACGAATAGCTCATCGCCAATGCCGTCGTCGGAACCACGAGCACCGCCGAAGCCGCAAGGATCCGTAGCGGAATGTCCCAGGTCTCGCTAACCACTCCCAGTGAAGGCGAAAGCAGTACACCGACGACGTACAGAATCATGGCCGGAAGGGTCACGATCACACCGAGAAAGAACCAGACGACGGCTGATTTCCCGAGAATGTACTCCGTCGGAGAAAGTGGCCGCGAAAAGTACAGCAGGTAGGCTTTGCTGCGCAGGTCGTACGAAACAAGCATCGGGGCAATCAAGCCAACCAACAACACCATCGCCATCAGCTGCGGATACCGAAAGAAGGTCAGGATCAGCGTGGACCAAACCTCATGCCGAATCGAATCGGGATCGGTAAGTACCGCTGCCGCCAAATCGGGACGCCGGAATGGACCGCCAAGCATCTGGGCGACACCCCGCTGGATGTCCGGATCGGTGGAGGAATACTCGAACGTAAAGATTCCCACCGCAGGAACGATCATCGGCAGCCAGCCCAACATCAGCATCAAGCGCAGCCAACGTCGCCGCCAGACCAGGGAAATGCCGCTTCGCGCCACGAACCACGGCCGCAGAAACGGCGGCGTTCGCTGACCCGCCCAGGGACGAAAGCCGAGGTCATGAACCGGCATATTGGGCCTCTGCTGCGGCTGCCGCTTCGAAGAAGATCTTGTCCAGCGAATTGACCGCCGGCGTCACGCTGCCAATCGCCGTATTGGTCGCCGCCGCCATCTGCCACAACTCCGAGACCTGCGTCGCATCAATGCCGGTGACCCGCATCGATCCATCGGGCTGTTCCAAGACGGTATGGCCTGCCGCTCGCAAGCTCGCCATCAACGCGTCACTGCTGCCATAAGTCACCACATGGACCGTTGGTTCGGTGGGTCGACTGAGGTTTTCAAGCGTGTCGATGATTTGTACTTTGCCTCGCACCAACATGATCACGCGGTCGCAAACCGCCCGTACGTCAGGCAGGATATGCGTTGAGAGCATGACCGACTTGCCATGCTTGTTGGCCAGCGTCCGAATCCGACGCAACATCGACTCACGCTGATCGGGATCCAGGCCTGTGGTCGGCTCGTCGAGAATCAGAAACGGCGGATCATGAACCAGGGCCTGGGCAAACTTCAATTTCTGGCGCATTCCCGTCGAGTAGGTTTCGACCGGCCGGTAACGTTCTTCTTTGATGTCGCAAAAGTCGGCGATCTCATGGGCCCGGCGAAGGGCCTCGGTGCCCGGCAATCCCGATAGCTGGGCCATGAAGGCGACCGACTCGATCCCCTGCAAGCCGGCGATGTAACAGTCGTCCTCCGGCAGATAGCCAACCAGGTCGCGAATCGCCCGCACCTGAGCAGGCCAGGCGTGCCCGAGCGCCATGCCGGTACCCTCCTGGGCATGGACCAATCCGAGCAGCGCTTTGATCAGCGTGCTCTTACCCGATCCGTTGGGGCCGAGCAGCCCCGTGACCCCCGGTTCCACACGCAAGGAAACGTCCGACAACGCACAAACGTCGCGGTAGCGCTTGGTCACGCCAAAAATTTCGATGACTGGATCCAGGCTACCACTCCAAACAAGATGCATCACAGGGCGAGGAATATCCTACACCGGCAACCGATGGCCTGCAGGTGACGAGGGTGATTCGCACGAGCGACGGCAATCTTGGCCACTTTTCTGTCGTAGGTTGGGTCGAGGAGCGACAGCGACGACGACCCAACATCCATAATGAGAACGGATACGATGGATACCTCATCCGCCGAATCCTGCGGTGGTTGGAAAGGGGGACGAAGCGAGTGAACAACAAACGCCCGATTTTTTCCAAGGACCTTGTCGTCTGGCTGGTGGTCCTGGTCGCCGTTCTCTGGCTTGCGCTCCCCGCATCGGACTCGCTACGCGCCGATTCCCCCAGCCCCACGCCAACCAATGCCCCAAGTTCTGATGCGCTGACCTTTGTTCGTATCCAGTACGACAGTACGGGCGGCTTCGGCGAATCTTGGTATCAATACGAGGGACGCAACTGGCAACGATGGGAAACCGATTACCCGCAAGCCGAATCGAACCTGATCTTGCGTCTGAAAGAATTGACATCGCTTTCGATCAATCCTGAACCAATCGTGCGGCGTCTGACCGACCCCGACCTGGCCGATTATCCCTTCATCTTCATGAGCGACGTGGGATGGCAATTGCTGTCCAAGGCAGAGCGATCTGCGCTCAAACGCTATCTCGAATCAGGCGGCTTCTTGTGGGTAGACGATTTCTGGGGGCAAGCCGAATGGCAGAACTTCGTACGCAACATCGGCACGCTCGACCCTCGATGGAAATTGCGACCGATTCCCCAGGATCATCCGATCTTCACGATTGTTTATCCGCTAAAGGGATGCCCGCAGGTTCCCGCTCGCATTTTCTTCGCGCAGTCGGGCTTGCCTTTCGATCCGCCCAACGTCCATCGGTATCCCAACGGAGGCTACGACGGTGTCCGAAAGGTCAACTTCGTGGGTCTCTTTGACAGCGAGGACCGATTGTTAGCGGTCGCGACCCACAACAGTGACATCGGCGATGGATGGGAACGCGAAGGGGAATCGAAAGAATTCTTTGAACGCTTTTCGATCCAGTCCTACGCCATAACTATCAACATCCTGGTCTATGCGATGACTCACTGAAGGACGAGTTGGTCATCCTACTTTTCAGGCCCGAAGGGTCAGCACAGCCTATGCCGGTGGTGTAAACCACCGGATGCTTGCACTTTTTCAATTCCTTCCCAGCAGCGTAAGGGCGGTTTCAACCCGGTGCCTGACTGCACCGGCAAGGGGTGTGCCAGCCCTTCGGGCTTGCCAAATCGACTTGTGTCTAACAGCAAGCGTGACACCCACGGCAATGCTTGTGGCGTCACTTCGTGGCGAACGAGAAGGCCGGTCATTCGCTACGGCCCTACTCGTCAGGTGGGTGACGCAAGACTTCGCCGTCCGAGCGTGATGAACCGCGTCTTAACCCTCATCACCTTCGGGCTCGACTTCTTCATCCGTTACTACTTCGCCGGTAACTTCTTCATTCGTTACCACTGCATCCGTTGGCCCTTCGCCCGTTGTTTCTTCGTCCGATTCTTCTTCCGGCGGGACTCGGACGACGGCGATCAAGCTGTCACCGTCCTCGACGTTCATGATGCGAACGCCTTGCGTATTGCGTCCTATCACGCTGATGTCGGCTGCTTCGATGCGTTGAATCTTCCCCTTGGCCGTCATCATGAAGATCTCGTCCTCGTCGTTGACCCTGGCGATTCCGATCACCTTGCCGTTGCGGCTACTGGTGCGAATGTCGCGGAGTCCCTTGCCGCCCCGTTTCTGTGTTCGGTAGCGAGCGCCAGAGGAACTCGACTCCTCGGCAGAACTCGCCTCGTCTGCCGAGCTTGACTCTTCCGAGGCACTCGTATCGGTTTCGGACTCGTCTTCCGCGCCGCCTAACGCGTTGGGGCCGAAGTAGGTACGTTTTCCGTAGCCGTTTTCGCAGACGGTCAGCAACGTCGCTTCGGGATCGGCGACCACCATGCCCACGACACGATCACCCTTCGATAACCTGATTCCCTTGACGCCCGATGTGTTGCGTCCCATCGGGCGAGCATCGGATTCGCGGAAGCGAATCGCCATCCCGGCGGCGGTCACGAGAATCACTTCATCGCCGGGTCCGACGACGGCGGCATCCACCAATTCGTCTCCCTCACGCAGTTTGATCGCGATGATTCCACCACGTTTGGGTCGACTGTACTGTTCAAGCGGCGTTTTCTTGACCAGACCGCTGCGGGTCGCCATGACGACGTAGTAGCCTTCCTGGTCGAAGTCACGGACCGCCAAACACTCCGCGATCTTTTCGTCTTTCTCCAGGCTCAGCAGGTTGACGATCGCTCGCCCCTTGCTGTCACGAGCCAACTGGGGCAAGTCGTAAACCTTTTGCCAGCGAACCTTTCCGGCCGTGGTCAGGAACAACAGGTAAGCATGCGTGCTGGCAACGAAGAGATGTCGAATCGGATCCTCTTCGTCGGTCTTGGCTCCTTTGAGTCCTTTCCCACCGCGACGCTGCGTGTTGTACACACTCGACGGTGTTCGTTTGATGTAGCCCTGATGGCTGATCGAGACCACCATTGTCTCTTCGGTGATCAAGTCTTCCAAATCGATGTTGCCGAGTTCTTCGTGCGAGATCTCGGTCCGCCGCGCATCACCAAACCGCCGTTTGATTTCCTCCAGGTCTTCCTTGATGATGCCGTAGATTCGCTGCGGGCTGGCGAGGATTTCCAGATAGTCGGTAATCTCCGCAAGCAACTCCTTGTGCTCTTCGGTAAGCTTTTCCTGTTCCAGGTTGACCAATTGGCCGAGCCGCATCCGCAGGATTTCATCAGCCTGAACACTGGTCAGCGAGTAGGACGAAGCTTCTCCCCGCTCGATCACGAATTGCTGGTAGCCTTCGTCACCAAGTGCACGCTGCATCATCGAGGCGGGGCATTCGATCCCCATCAGCCGTTCCTTGGCCTCGGCCTGCGTACGACTTTCGCGAATCGTCTTGATGATCTGATCGATATTGGCCAGGGCCAGGAGCAGACCTTCGACCGTGTGCTTGCGGCGGCGAGCCCGCGACAGCAGGAACTGGGTCCGGCGGCGAATCACATTGACGCGATGACGAATGAACTCCGTCAACATTTCCTTGAGCGTCAATTCGCGAGGCTTGCCGTCGACGAAGGCCAAGAAAATGATCGAAAAGGTCGTTTGCAGCGGCGAGAATTGGTAGAGCTGATTGAGCACCACATCGGGATCGGCGTCGCGTTTGAGCTCGATCACCAAACGCACCGGTTCCTTCAGGTCGCTCTCGTCGCGAATCCCTGAAATGCCCTTGATCTTGTCTCCGTTGACCAACTCGGCAATCTTCTTGACGACGCCGTCGCGAGTTTGCTGGTAAGGAATTTCAGAAACAACAATGCGGGCACGAGTTCCCTTCTTCTCCTCGATCTGACAACGCGCCCGCAGCAGGATCGTGCTGCGGCCCGTTCGATAGCCTCGCCAAATCCCGGCGCGTCCACAAATGATGCCGCCGGTTGGGAAGTCGGGCCCCGGCACGATCGCAAACAGATCTTCGTTGGTGAGATTGGGGTTGTCGACCAGTGCGATCAGAGCGTCACAGATTTCAGTTGGATTGTGTGGCGGGATGCTCGTTGCCATCCCCACCGCGATCCCGCCCGAACCGTTGACCAACAGGTTCGGAAACTTACTCGGCAAGACCGTCGGCTCGGTTCGTGCTTCGTCATAAGTCGGGATGTAGTCGACCGTATCAAGTTTGATGTCGTCCAACATCGCAGCCGCGACGGGGCTGAGCCGGGCTTCGGTGTACCGCATGGCGGCTGGGGGCAGACCTGCGATGCTGCCGAAGTTTCCCTGCTTGTCGATCAGCAAGCGGCGCATGTTCCACTCTTGGGCCATGCGAACCAACGTCGGGTAAATCACACTCTCACCGTGCGGGTGATAGTTGCCCGAAGTGTCGCCCGAGATCTTCGCGCATTTGACCCGCTTGCTTCCCGGGCCGAGATTGAGGTCGTTCATCGCGACGAGGATCCGCCTTTGGCTTGGCTTCAATCCGTCGCGGACATCGGGCAAGGCGCGGCTGACGATCACGCTCATCGCGTAGGTCAGATAGCTCTCGCGCAGCTCATCTTCGATCGGCATGTCGACCATGCGAAAGCGCGCCGCGCCACCGCCGCCACCACCACCGGAACCCTCCTCTTCCGGCCCCGGAGTGGTTTCCTCTTGTCCGCCATTTGAGTTGTTGCCGTCTTCGTCAGCCAATGCCGGTGTCCCAGATGAGTCTCAGATTCGATGGAGTCGATTCCGACCCCGAAAAGTAGCGGAATTCTAGCCGATTTCGGCCCCGCTCACAACGACCCAGGCCTCGCCGAGCCGTTGCCGCAACTCGTTTTGTGGCAGATACTTGCGACATGGCGTTCCGGGTTCTATCAAGGCTGCTTCAGGAACCGATCCGAAAAGGGGCCCGACCCTCTCGAGGCGAGCCGATGGATTGATCAGCCGCAACACGTTCGCGTCCGGTTTTCGCAGTGTTGGAGAACCGGACGCGAACGCTTGGCGGCTGATCAAAACCTAAAGAGAGTGGCATTGGGCCCTAACCGTGGGCCTCGAAAACACCGTTGCGATCTGGCGAAGGCCCACGGCTACGCCCGAGGTTCACAACCACAACCTAAGTACGTACCACTCGGGTCAGACCCCTGTTAGGAAAGCTTTCAAGTCCCATGAACTTTACCATCGCCAGTCTTCAAATCGGCTCGGTCATCAGTGAGGGAAACCCCGATTCCCGTGACGTGCTGGATCGACATTGGACCACCGGCTTCTACAAACTGCCGGTCGCAGGGAACAGTCCGACTGACTCGGCTGGGGCTCGAAGGAGACGCCGTCGCCGATACGCGTCACCATGGCGGTCCCGATAAGGCGGTGCTCTGCTATGCCGCCGCTCACTACGATCGCTGGCGTGAAGAATTGCCCGAGTTGATGATGTCTCCAGGGGCCTTCGCCGAGAACTTGACAATCGACGGGTGCGGACGAGTCGAGCGTTTGCCTCGGCGACAGGTATCGAATTGGCGACTGTGAAGTCGAAGTCAGCCAACCGCGGCAACCTTGCTGGAAGATCGCGCGACGCTGGGGCATCAAGACGCTGACAAAGACGGTGACACAAACCGGTCGAACAGGATGGTATCTGCGAGTGCTTCGCGAAGGATCGCTGCAGGCGGGACAAACATCCCAGCTGACTCGACCGGCCCCATCCCAACTGGTCGGTGCAACGCGCCAACGACGTGATGTTCGGGCGTGAGATCGATCGGATGGCCGTCATCGAACTGATGCAGCTCAGCGTGCTGGCGGAAGCCTGGAAAGGGGATCTCGCCTGAATGGATTTCGCGTCACCCGTACAAGCACGACGCGCCAGCGAGTGTGTTCGCCACCATACAACTCCACGCGCCAGCGAGAGTCGAACGGGGCCACGGGACTCACTCGCTGCGCGTCGTGCTTGTATGGCATGCGTGTATGGCGTGCGTGTATTTTGCGGCATTCTCGCTCGATCGAAATCAGCTACGATAAGACGGCCAACCTCATACTCTTGAGCTACCAATCCTTGGTTTGCGAGAAACAGCATGCCCAGACTGTCCGATGACCAGATCATTGAATCGATTCGTCTCTATCGCGAAGCCTTGGACGAAACGCAAGCTCTTTACATCGAAGGTGGCGAGCTGGTGCATGGCTCGTATAGCTGGCTGTCCGGTGGGGAAGATGCCGACGCTGGCCTCGATTGCCGATCAAATGGACGACCTGCATCAGGGTTTTCTGATGAAGGTGTTTGCATCGCGTGGTTCCCACGGTGAATGCCCGGTCGATCGAACAGCGACAACTCGGTCGAGTTCTGCTGGAACACATCTGGGGCAAATCGGTTTTGGGGAGCCAACTTCACGAGGCGGTGGACTGGTTGATCCAGGCTGCGGAAGATTTCGAGTGGAGCGACCTGGTCCGGCCGTTTGCCGAGATCCCTGCACTCCGCGACCGCTGGGGCGAGTTGGAAACCTTGGCCATGCGTCAGGCCAGTATCCTGACTTCCGTCGACGGCGAAGTGACCGTTGCCGACAACGAGAAGATTCAAGCGATGCAACGCCAGTTCGACGAACTGCAGGGCAAAGCACCGGAGCACTTGGCGAACGAAACCGATACCGCCAACGCACGTGATGCGCTGAAGTGGCTGCGGGACGAGGCGAAGCGACTGCGTGAAGGAGTGGCGGTCACCGCCGCGGAGAAACCAACGCCGGTCGCCGGCCCGGGCGGTTCGGCCCGCGAAGGCTCCAGAAAAGCCAGCCAGCCGGCCCACTTCCGTGTCGGCTCCGGTCGATGATCGCACCCCGCAGCAACGACTTGCCGATGCCCGAGCCAAACTTGATCGACTGATCGGACTCGACGCCATCAAGGACCAGATTCAGACGCTGACCAACTTTCTCAAGATGGAACGTCAACGCGAGGAGGCTGGGCTGCCGACGACCAAACCGAGTCTGCACATGGCGTTTGTTGGCAACCCGGGCACCGGCAAGACGACCGTGGCGCGGATCATCGCAGAGATCTACGGCGCACTGGGCATCCTGGAAAAAGGTCACCTGGTGGAAACCGACCGCAGCGGCCTGGTCGCGGAATACGCGGGACAAACCGGACCGAAGACCAACGCGAAAATCGACGAAGCTCTCGATGGCGTCCTGTTCATCGACGAGGCCTACACGCTCATCGACGAGAGCGGCCAAGACCAATACGGCCGCGAAGCGGTGCAAACATTGCTGAAGCGAATGGAAGATCAGCGGGAACGGTTGATCGTGATCCTGGCCGGATATCCGCATGAAATGCAGAAGATGATCCAAAGCAACCCGGGGCTGTCATCTCGGGTTGGCACGACGATGCACTTCGACGACTATTCGCCCGAAGCACTCTGTCGCATCTTTGATTTGATCGCCTCCAAAGCCAAGTACACGCTGCCGACCGAGTCGCGACGACGACTGCTGCGCGGATTCACCTACCTCTACATTCGCCGCGATCGCCACTTCGGAAATGGGCGTTGTTCGCGAAACTCGTTTGAGCGAAGCGTTCGTCGACTGGCCAATCGACTCGCATCCATGAGTGAAATCAACAACGACCTGCTGACGACACTGCAGCCCGAAGACATCGAGGTCGCTGGGGTCATGCAAAGCCATCTCGCCGCGATGGCCGACGAACCGGGAATGGTTCGCCTGCTCTGCAAAGATTGCGGGGAAGCCCAGGTGATCGACGACAAACTGCTCGGCACCGAGGTCACCTGCACCATGTGCGAAAAGACGTTTCGAGGCCGACTGGGGTGAACCTGTCGCCGAACTGCCTCAGCCCACCGAAGAGGAAGAAGAGGCAGAGGTACTCGTCGAAGAATCGGCGGATGCAGAGAAGCAGGAATGAGATGGACGACAGCCGTTGCGAAGCTACCGTGGGTCAGTCTCCCGAGAAAGTGACGAATGCACCGCGACACCGGGCCGTCATCCAGCTCGTCTGAAACGCCCGAGCTCGTGCCGTTCCGCCGAGAGTTGGACCGTCGTACAAGCCCAATGTCTTAGCGTTGAGATGTACACTCGTGCGGCAACGATTCGCCGATCGCTCCGCCGATCGTACGCAGACTCGCCTACGGTCGAGACTCGCCACGTCGATGCTCTAGCGTTGGACTCGGGCGCTGCCGCCGGATGCGAAGGCTTCGACTTCGGGCAGCGTGGCTCGGGTGACGTCGCCGGTGAACGTGGTCAACAGTGCGCCGTGGGCCCAGCCGATCTTGAGAGCCTCTTCGGGCGAACGACCATCGAGCAACGCGTAGGTCAGGCCCGATGCGAAGCCGTCGCCACCGCCAATGCGGTCGATCACATCCAATTCAGCGGTCGGTGCCACGTACTCCTTGCCGTCGTACCACAGCACGGCGCTCCAGGAGTGGCGGTTGGTCGAATGCACTTCGCGGAGCGTGGTGGCGACCGCCTTGACGTTGGGGAACTTCTTGACGGCATCACCGATCATGCCGAAGAAGTTCTTGGGGTCGAGCTTGCTGTCGGTCTTTTCTTCCACGTCGGGACCTTTGACGCCCAGTCCCTTTTGCAGGTCTTCTTCATTACCGATCAAGACGTCGACGTTCTCCACGATTTTGGCGATCATCTCCTGACCCTTTTCGAGCCCGCCAATCGTGTCCCACAACTTGGCTCGATAGTTCAGGTCAAAGGATCGAATCGCGCCGGCCTTGCCTGCGGCCTTCATGCCTTCGATGACCAATTCCGAGGTCGTGGGGGAAAGCGCCGCGAAGATCCCGCCGCTGTGGAACCAGCGGACACCGCCGGCTGAAGATCTTGTCCCAATCAAAATCGCCCGGCTTGAGCATCGCACCGGCTTCGTTGGCTCGGTTGTAGAACACGACCGGCGGCCGAACGCCTTGGCCACGGTCACTGTAAACGGTGGCCATGTTTGGACCGCGAACACCGTCATGCTTGAAGTGCTTGTAGAACGGGCGAACTCCCATCGCACGAACCTGACGCTGAATCAATTCGCCGATGCCGTTGTTGACCATGGCCGTGGCGACGCCGGTCTTCAATCCAAAGCAGGAAGCCAGGTTCGCGGCGCAATTGTATTCACCGCCGGAGACGTGGACTTCGAAGGACGTGGCGGTACGAAACGGGATCACTCCCGGATCAAGACGATGTACCAACGCACCGAGGGCGACGAAGTCAAGCTCCTTGTCTGCCGTTGGAATTTGCAATCCGCTCATCTGATTTTTCTCCGCGAATGCCGCCGCGTTGGGCAGCCATGTTGTCAGGGGAAGTGAGAAGTTGAAGGAGGAGATGTTGGAGATCTGAGAGAGGGCCGACGATCGCTGCCAGACCACTCCAAGTCGAAGTCTAGATCGTAACGGAGCGCGAAGCCACCATCGACCGCGATGTTCTGGCCGGTCACGAACGACGAGGCCTGTCGGCTGGCGAGCCAGATCACGACTCCGGCCAACTCTTCTGGCTTCCCGAAACGAGCCATGGGTGTGTGCCCGATGATCTGTCCACCGCGCTCGGTGTAACTGCCGTCCTCGTTGAACAACAACTTTCGATTCTGCTCGGCAGGAAAGAACCCGGGGCTGATCGCATTGACCCGCACACCGGTGGTCGCCCATTCACGCGCCAACCACAACGTCAAATTGATGACCGCGGCCTTCGCAGCGGAATAGGCCACGACGCGCGACAACGGAATCATGCCGGACATCGATGCGATGTTGATCACGCTACCAACGCCCGCCGCGATCATGTCGGGCCCGAAGACCTGGCTGGGAAGCAGCGCGCCGCCGACAAGATTCAAGTCGAACACATCACGCCATGCGTCGAGCGGAAGCTTGCAGAAGTCACCGCCCGGTGGAATCGTCGCCTCCGGTCGATTTCCACCCGCGGCATTGATCAGCACCGAGGCGGAGCGACCGGACCATTGCTTGATCGCCTCGCGTGCCGAATCAAGCGACTCGGCGCTGAGCCCATCCGCGGCAAAAAACTTCGCTTCGCCCCCGGCGTCGTTGATCTTGCCCGCTCGCGCATTTCCACGCTCGGCACTGCGACCCACGACAGCGACCTTGGCGCCGGCGGCGCCCAAAGCTTCGGCCATCCCTCCGCCCAGTTCACCCGTTCCGCCAATCACCACAGCCACGTCGTCGTCGAGTCGAAACAGGTCGTTCATCTTGATTGGGATTCTGGAATGAAAGGAAAAAGCGGTGAAGGGCAGGGCGGCAGGTCTCGTCTTTATACACAAGTCGAATCAGCAAGCCCGAAGGGCTGGTACACCCCTTGCCGGTGCCGTCAGGCACCGGGTGGGATTCCCCTTCACGCGGTTCCCGGGAGCGATCGGCGGCCTTGCCGCCGATCGCTCCCGGGAAGGAAGTGAAAAAGTGCAATCTTCCGGTGATTGACACCACCGGCATTGGCTGTGCCGACCCTTCGGGCCTGAAATGCACGGATGCTTGACTTGTGTCCAACAACGAAGGGGCAAGCCTCCAGCAAGAGCCGCTAATTTAGTCGTTGACCTGTCTCGGTGACAGGTGCCAAAAGATTGCTCGACACTACCTTCAGCGCACCGCGCAAAACGGCAAGCTCTGGCAACGTTCCAGTGACGATGGCGAACACGGCTAAGGGCAGGCAGTGGCATCGGATGCGCCGCAGAATCACTTCCGATCGGAATCCGTGATTCGCTTGCGAGCCTGCGGCCAATCCAATAGCCTGACGTCAGCTTGGCAAGAGGCGGATTTCGCCGGGGCCAACACACGGGATCAGAAGCAATGCCCAGAACGTTCGGATGGATGGTGAACTGATGGCCGAGATGGACCCAGCGAACTCGATGCCCGCCGAGGTTCGTGAAGGCGACAGGCGGATCCATCACGGACCTTATCCCGAGTTCACTTGGACGGCCGTGCTGCTGGGCTGGGCGATTGGGTCGCTGATCGCCGTTTCCATCGGTTACGCGGCGCTGATCCTGGGATTCGCGATCGAAGGCTCCGAGTTGGCCGCGATTCTCGGTTGGGGTGTGCTTCGCGGGGCCCTGCGTCGAACCAGCATTGTTGAAAACAACATCAATCAAACGATTGCTTCGGCGGTCAATGGCGCGTCCTCCGGCATCATGTTTTCAGTGCCTGCACTGTTCATTCTCAGCCGCACCGAAGGGCTGGAAGAGGTCGCGAATTTCAACGTGCCGCTGATGATCTTGGCCTGCATCACCGGCTGCGTGCTCGGACTGGCGTTTGTGATTCCGCTGCGAAAGCAGATGATCGACTTCGATCGCTTGGCCTATCCAGGAGGGATCGCGGTTGCGACGATTCTGAAATCGCCGGGTGCGGGCGTCCAAAAGGCGATGCTGCTGTTGTTCGGAACGCTTCTTTCCGGGGTCGCCCATCTCTTGGTGCTGGCCTATCTCGGCGACGATCACGACTGGCACGCGGGCACCCAGTTCGGACTTCCCGCGATGTTGAATATCAGCTTCTACCTGTCGGTGATGACGATCGGTGTTGGCTTTCTTGTCGGGAAAAGGGGGCTTTTGGTTTGGAGCTGGCGGCTTCCTTTGTTACTTCGTGTTATCACCACTGCTGAGCCAATTTGCCGGCAGCGACGTTGCCGAGCTGGTGACCAATCCCCAACTCGATGCGACTGGAACTGTATCGCCCGCTGGGGATCGGAATGCTGGTGGGAGCGGCTATCGGAGGCATCGCAGCCGCCTTCCCGCTGATCGTCAGCGCGATGAAATCGATGCACGCGGCCAGCCAGCGAGAGCGAGACCGACGGTCGAACGAACGACGAGATGCCGATCGGCTTGCTTTACGCGGCGATCTTTGTGGGAGCGGTGGTGATGGTCTGGATTGCCTACACCTCGGTGGAGCACATGACGCTCGGTCGCGCGGTGGCCATGGCCATGCTGGGGACGCTGTGGGTATGGGTCGCCGGGGTGGTGGTTGCCGAGTGCATCGGCCGCACCAACTGGTCGCCGCTGTCGGGCATGACCTTGATTGCCGTCACGATTTTGATTGTGATCGCGCGAGGCGGACTGAGCGTCGTGGAAACGATCACCAGTTCGATGCTCGTCGGTGCTGCCATCTGTTTGGCGATTTCGCAGGCCAGCGACATGATGTTGGACTTGAAGTCAGGCTATCTGGTCGGCGCGATTCCGCGACGACAGCAGGTGGCCCAGTTCATCGGTGCCTGGCTGGGTCCGGTGATTGTGATCTACCTGATGATCCTCTTGAACAACCAGTACGGAATCGGTTCGGACCAGCTTCCGGCGCCTCAGGCGCAAGCCTTGGCTTCGGTGACCGAAGGGATTCTCAACGGCAACGTTCCGGCTTATCGATACACTGCGGGAGCCGGCTTGGGTTTGTTGCTGGCGATGAGCGGTCTGGGGGGCATCGGCGTGCTGATCGCGCTCGGCTTCTACATGCCATTTCAAATTGCCCTGACCTACACGCTCGGCAACGTGCTGCGAATCGTGTCCGACAAAGTCATGGGCGCCAGGTGGAGTCACGAAGTGGGAATCCCGATCGCCGCTGGCTTGATTGTGGGCGAGGCGTTGGTCGGAGTGGGCCACGCGCTATCAGAAGGTTGTCTTTGGCAGTCCGGAAGTTGCCGAGACGGCGATGAACGTTGGCGTTCGCGTGGCCGCCGGTTTCCCTTTGACGACGTGGATGTGAGGAAGCGATGCAGGCAACAGATCATCCTATGACAGATCATCCCACGACGACTCGACTGTCAGCAGCGATAGGACACATGCTCCTTTGGAGTGGTTTTCTTGTGGCGGCGTACAGTTCGGTCGTTCGCCGGGAACTCGAGGACAAGTGGTCGACGATCCCTTGGCTTTGGTATCTGATCGCTATGGCAGTCGGATTCATTGGCGTGGTGTTGGTCCGCCACTCGAAGAAACATGACGACTCGGACGAAGCAAAGACCGAAGCCGAATACTCGGTGGTCCGCAGGAGTCTCGACTCGGTGTCAGCGTTGGTCAAAAAATTGAATGACAATGGGTCTCGAACACTCGGAGAGGTGCTGCACTGCATCGATCATGAATGCCTCGAACCACTGTCCGATTTTGCGGAATCTCGCCAGGCCCTCGTGAAGCGATTTGGCTTGAAGGTTTACGCGGATGTGATGACCGAATTTGCGTCAGCCGAGCGACTGATCAACCGATCCTGGTCGGCGGCGGCCGATGGCTACGTCGACGAGGTCGCCAGCAGTCTGCGGCGGGCCGATCAACACCTGCGACGGGCAAAGGAACTTCTCGCTGACGCTGAGGCAGAGACGAAAGGCGGAGTCACATCGGCCCCGTAGCAGCGACTAAAATAGCGACTGCTGGGCTGCCCGTCTCGCGTTGTGCAGACTGGCATTCGCTCTCACCATTTCCACCCGAGGTCCACTTCTAGGCTGTGAATCTTTCAACATGCACTGCGATCGCAAGCGATTGCATCAAGTATCGTCGCCGTTCGCTCCGTCGAATGTTGCGAAATCGAACGTTGCGAAATCGAACGTTGCGATCGGGGGAGCGATCGGCGACGATAAAGACTCAAGGCCGCTTCGTGCGATTCAACCAGATGATCGCCAGGATCGGCGTCGCCGTTTGGATCATCTTGCCGCTCGGTGCTGTACTTTCCGGGCAGGAAAGCGCGATCGAGTTCGAGAATGCGCGCGAGGGCGTCAAGTACGTCGGTACCGAGCAGTGCATCGAATGCCACCAAGATCAATACCAGAGCTACCTCCGCACCACGCACAGCGTTGCCACCACGCTAACCGACCCTTCCAAAGAAGCCGACTCGGGAGTCTTCGACCAGCAACTCACTGGCATCCGGTATGAGGTCTTTCGACGCGACGGTCAACTGATCCAACAGGAATCTCTTCGCGACGTCGCGGGCGACACGCTAGCGGTTACCGAACAGCCAATTGTTTACACGGTTGGCAGCGGCACCCACGGAAAGAGTTACCTGTATCGCTCCGGACCTTTCCTGGGTCAATCGCCGATCACGTGGTTTCAGCAGACCAAATCGTGGGGCATGTCGCCTGGATTCGATCGCCCGTTTCACAAGTCGTTTCACCGGACCATCGGAACCGATTGCGTTTTCTGTCATGTCGGCAGCATCAACCGGTTGAAACAAAATCCCTACAAGTTTGAGATCCTGGAAACCACGATCGGCTGCGAGCGATGCCACGGTCCGGGCGAGTTACACGTTGCCAGGTATCGCAACCAACCCAATGCCACCGGTGTGGATCAAACCATCGTCAACCCCGCGAGTCTGTCCCGGGAACTCGGGGAGGCGGTGTGTCAGCAGTGCCACCTGCAGGGAATCACGAAAACCGCCGTGTCGGGCAAGGATTCCTGGGACTATCGTCCGGGCCTGCCGTTGAGCGACTTTCGTGTGGATTATCAACTTGGACTTGGTGGCCAACGCATGAGGATCGTCGGCCACGTCGAACAGCTACATGCGAGCAAGTGTTACCAACAGGATGCCACGCTGACTTGTACCACTTGCCACGATCCCCACCATCCGGTGCCTGCGGAGTCACGTGTCGATTTCCATCGGCAAGCCTGCCTGAAGTGCCACGCCGATGAATCGTGTGGAAAGCCATTGGCCGAGAGAGAGCGTGTGGCGGGCAACAGCTGTTACCAGTGTCACATGCCGAAAGCTCCGACCAATGTCACACATGCGGCATTTCATCATCACCGCATTGGCATCCACACCACTGACAATGCAGACATCAAGCCAACCGGCGAATTGTTTCCTGTGATCAGCGTCGCACAACTCACCCAGCGTGAGCAAGAACGCTGCGAGGCGCTCGCCAAGATCGTGCTTCTGGAGGAACGGCCGATCAGCCTGGATTACGAGGATCTGGGAATCCAGGCGGCGGAAACCTTGATTCGTCTCAAACAGACAGGTCCGGTGGATGCGAGAAGCGACAGCCAGCTGGCTCTGCTGGCCAACGCCCAAGACCAGCGATCGATCGCAGAGGATCTAGCACAAGATGCGTTGAGCAAGGATGTGTTGCCGACGATGGCGCGAATCGAAGCCACCAGCCTGCTGGCGCAACTTGCGTTCCAAAAAGGAGATGCTCAACAAGCCGTCACGCTGTATCGCCTGCTAGCCGATTATCACCGCGATGCCCGCGACATGTTCTTTCTCGGGCTCTGTGAAAACAACGTCGGGAATGTCCCCGCCGCCATCGAAGCTCTGGAGAAATCGTTGGAGATCGACCCAACCCAAGTCGGCCCGCACAGCGCCCTGCGAGCAATCTATCAGGCGCGAGGCGAGCAAGCGAAGGCCGATGCCCACGCCAAAGCTCAGCAGCAGATCACGGAATTGACTGAAAAATGGAAGCAGCAAGCAGCGGGGCCCTAATACGTTTTCACGGAGCGGTATTCGTCGATCGCGAAGCGTTCAAAGACGCGTAGCCGGGGTTCGCGGAGCGCACCCCCGGAAACGATTGGGTAGTGGATTTCCGCCCCGGAACGGGTCGCAGAGATCCGAACCTTTGGACCTGCGACGCCCCTCGGGGCCGGCGTGCAATTCGCCCCGACAATCCGACGGTGCGCGAGCGTGACCGACGGCTACCTTCTTGGACCACTTCATGGTCGCGGTCAGCCTCATCAGGGACTTGACGTCGGGTTTTCGTACCAGATCACTCCCAAGTTGGTGACCTCCTCGCAAGTCAGCACATCCAAGTCGCCGTCTCCGTCCAGGTCCATCGTTTCGACCAGGTCGTGCTTGACGCCATCGACACCGCTGATCGTCTTGGCGGACCACGAACCGGTGATCGGATCACCATCGTGGACCAAGCGTCCGACGCCCATCTTTCCATCGCGTGCGCCTTCGGTAGAAAAGGCGATCTCGTGTTGGCCATCGCCATCAAAGTCGGCGACAGCGGGAGCTTTCGCGCCGCCGTACGAATCGGGAATTGCAATTTCACGTTCGCTCCAACGTTGACCTTCGCCATCGAGACGCCGACAAATCACGATCGACGCCGGCTGGACCGCGACCACGACGTCCTCAAGCCCGTCTTCATCCAGATCGGCGCGATGCAAGAACATGGCCTCGCGTGCGGTCACACCGACGACGTGTTTCGTCCATGGCTTTGTCAGTCGCTTGATGTCGGGACCGGGATACTCGAGCCAGTAACAACCGCTTGCATCGCCCTTTCGATCGGTGAACAACAGATCGAGCATTCCATCGCCATTCATGTCGACCGTCTCCAGCGACATCAACCAGCCAACCGGAAGGAGCGGATGCCACTTCCAAGCATCCAAGTCGCGCGCATCGACTGGCACTTTCCACCAGCCTAACTGTGACCCGGAACCCTTGCCGCCGGCAACGAGGTCAACGCGGCCATCCTGATCCACATCCATCGGCGCTGCGAACATCCATCGACATCGCTTCACGGATCCTGGAATCTCTTCCGTCTGCCAGGCGTTGGGATCCATGTACTGGTCGGGCTCCGGCCCCCAGTGAACCAGCAACGCCTGTCGCTGTCCTTCGCAACTGCTGACGACATCCATCGATCCGTCGTGATCCAAGTCAACGAAGACCGCGTCTTCCACATCCTGAGCCGGACCGACGGTCACCGCAGGCCAAGCCGACGCCGCCTTGTCCGGGCCCGGGTTCAGATAGACCCGAGTGATGCCACCCTGTTCCCAACCGGTCACGATATCGATCAGCCCATCGCCATTGGCGTCGGCTAGACGCGTGCCATCCGCACCCCTGGAACGGCCGTCGATGATGTGGCGGCGCCAGCCGATCTCCTCAGCCGATTCCGCCCCCAAGAGTTGACCCGAGCAAGCCGCCAACCATCCAATCAGCGCGAACCTGAGGATTCGAGGTATCTTGATCCGCATTCGGTCACGTGGAGAAATGAGAGATTGAGTACGATAGAATTTCAAGCAGTACGATAGCCTTTCCCGGCTGTCACCACAGTACGATGCATAGCCTGGAAAGACTATCGCACCAATTTGCCGAGACAGTATGAATCAAACGCTCCAGCACCGACGGACGAGAGCAGCGATTCTCTTTTGGCTGGCGTTTGCCAGCGTCTCGATCAGCCTCCGCCCCACCAACGCAGCCGGCTCCGATCCGTTTCCAAAGGCGATCGAACCGATCCTCCGTGAGCGGTGCATGGAATGCCACGGTTCGGGAGACGACGTGGAGGGCGAAGTCAATCTCGTTCAGTGGTGCGACAACGGTCAGGCAGGCGACGAGATCGAGCTGATAGATCGCCTGATTGAGGTGATCGACCAACGCGAGATGCCGCCCGAGGGAAACCCGGCGCTCGACGATGCCGATCGACAGTCACTGCTGCGAACCTTGAAGGACGAGCTGAACCGTTCCATCGAATCGCGAAGTCAATACCCGCCGACACCGATTCGACGGATGAACCGATTCCAATACAGCAATGCGGTCGAGGACTTGCTGGAATTGAACGTCGAAGTCTTTGCTCTACCCGAGCGGATGATGCGAGATTACGGCTACTTCCACCCTGAGACGGGCGTGATGCCGGCTGAAGTCAAAGTCGGCAGCCGACCTTTGGGAAAATCACAGCTCATCAATAAGCGGCTCGCTGGCGTGTCGCCATTTCCACAGGATCTGCGTGCTGAGAATGGTTTTGACAATCGCGGCGATCATCTCTCCCTGTCCCCACTGCTAATGGAATCGTTCCTGAAGCTGGGAAGATCGATTGTCGATAGTCCCGACTTCCATCGAAAAACGTGTGGGATCTGGGATGCCTTCTTCGAGCCTCCCAGAGAGACCCCGGAACTGGTTCTGGAAGCACGAGGTTCGTTCGCGATTGCAGTGGTTCCTGCGGCGAGCGTTTCGACGCTCTGCAACCGACGAACTTCTCGATCGTTACGTGGCGTACGTGATGAGCTCGATCGATTCGGGAGAGTCCTTTAGCGGGGCGATGAAATCGATGGCTGCGGCGACGCTGGCATCACCGCGATTCCTCTACCTTTATGACGTCCCGCAAGCCAACGCGTCGGCTCATTCGGAAGCGGATCTTGCCTTGGCCTCGCGATTGTCATTCTTTCTGTGGGGCAGCATTCCTGACGAGACGCTACTGTCGCTGGCGGAGCAGGGGCGGCTTCACGAGAGGGAGATCCTTGCTGAGCAAGTCGATCGCATGCTTCGCGATCGCCGACTGAAACGCTTCTGTGATAGTTTTCCATGTCAGTGGCTTCAGCTCGAACGAATCATTTCCGCGGTTCCCGACCCCGAGTTGCATCCCGAGTTTTACTTTGCAAAGTTCCGAGCCAGCATGCACATGATGCTGGAACCGCTGCTGTTGTTCGAAACCGTGCTGATTGAGAATCGATCGGTGCTTGAGTTGATCGATGCGGACTTCAGTTATCGCAGCGAATTGCTCGAGTCTTGGTATCGCGAGGGAAGAAGTGGCAACAAGGTGCCGCCGACGGTCATTCCCTTCCACCGCGTTGCGATTTCGGATCGCCGACAGGGCGGCGTGATCACCAACGCGGCGATCATGACGATGACCTCGGGACCGACCCGAACGAAACCAATCACCCGGGGAGCCTGGATCTCGTCGGTCATTTTCAAGGACCCTCCGCAGCCTCCTCCTGCTGATGTGCCTCCGTTGGCGGAAGACGACGACGCGAACATCGATCAACTCACGCTGCGCGAACGATTCGCTCTGCACCGAGAGCGAGCCGATTGCGCGGGATGCCACATCAAGATTGATCCGCTCGGGTTTGCTCTGGAGAACTATGGACCAACCGGAATTTGGCGGGACCACTACACCAATGGGAAAGAGGTCGATCCTTCGGGAATGCTTTTTCGGCAACATTCCTTCACCAGCGTCGTGGAGTTCAAAGATGCCATCCTGCTCGAACGCGAGCGATTCGCGAAGGCACTGGCGGGCCATCTGCTGGAGTTTGCATTGGGACGAGAAGTGGGAGCAGCCGACTCGGTAGCGATCGAACTGGCGGTGCAACATGCAGCGGCATCCGATTTCCGGATGCAATCGTTGATACGCGAAGTCATCCTGAGTGACCCCTTTGTGCAACCTGGAAAACTGTCCCCATGACCGCCGCGCCGAGAGTGGTGAGCCCAATGCCATTGGTGGGGCGGTCGAGGCTCGCTAACACAATTTGATTCCAGTTAGAATCTACAGAATGAGAATCGAGATGCATGGAAATCGGCGAACGTTTTTGAGGGGCATTGGGAGGCGGAATCCTGACGCTACCCCTGCTGGATTCGATTGCCTTGGGATCGGCCGACAAGCGACCCGCTCAGCGGATCGCGTTCTATTACGTGCCGATCGGCGTGGTGCGGCGCGGATTCTTTCCCGGAGAACAGAACGCACAACTCCCTGTCTTCATCGGCGACATGAAGGAGATCCCTCAATCGGACCGTGGCGTGGGAAGTTGGCCGTTGGAGTTAACGCCGACACTCCAGCCATTGGATTCCTGTCGGAACAAGATCACGATGATCACCGGGTTGGACCGTACCTTTCAAATCGGAACCGATGTCCATGCTCAGTGCGCGTCTTGTTTTCTCAGCAGTGCCGCCCCGTTCACGATCGAATCGTCTGCCTGGCCTCTCGACCGAACGCTAGACCACATCATCGCCGATCACATTGGTGACTCCACACCGTTCAAGACGCTCGAATTCAGTTGCAATAGCCACCGTGACAACAAAGAGTCGATCTATTTCGACAACATTTCCTGGTACGGGACCGGACACGTTGCCCCATCGCTCCGAGATCCGCGAAAGGCTTACCGCCGATTGTTCGGAACGGAAACCGCCAACGAGTATCGTCACATCACCGATCTCGTGCTCGAGGATGCCCATGAACTGAGCCGAGAATTGGGCTACGCCGATCGCCAGAAATTCTCTGAGTTCTTCGAGTCCGTCCGCTCGATCGAACAACAGATTCAAAAGCTGGAGCGGATGCGAGGCGAACTTGCACAGGTGGCCATGGACGAACCGCCAGAAGCACATCTGCCGCGCGGCGAATATATCCGATTGATGGGCGACTTGATGGTCGTCGCTCTGCAGACGGGATTGACTCGCGTTGCGACCTTCATGGTGGGTCCGGAACGCTGGGACACGCCGTTCACCTACGAGAGCCTTTTTGACAAGCCAATGAGCCATCACCAGATGTCGCATAATCAAAAGGAATTCGTCGATGAACTGCTGAAGGTGGATCGATTCCACATGGAACAGTTTGCCTACCTGGTCAACAAAATGGATTCGACCATGGAAGCTGACGGTTCGACTTTGCTCGATAACACGATCTTCACCTATGGCTCTGGCCTCGGCGATGGCGCGACGCACCAGTACTCCGATTTGCCAATCATCGTCGCAGGTTCCGGTGGCGGACAACTGAAAAACGGAGTCCACTTGCATCTTGAGCCGGGGACACCACTGGCCAATCTTTGGCTCACTCAGGCCCGTGCGCTCGGCCTGAATCAGCAGCAGTTTGCCGACAGCAGTGGTGTGCTCAGTCAGCTACAATCAGGCCTCGTTGATCAAGCTGGGCGATAGGAATTCAATTGGAGTGACGACGGGATGAGCTTTGTGTGGATTGAGAAGCAGCGACTAGGAACCCCACTGCGAGGCACGTTTCTGAGCCTGGGAAGCCCGCTGGCAGCACGGATGGCGGCGCAGCTTGGCTTTGATTGGGTTTTGATTGATCTGGAACATGGTGCTTGCACCGAGGGCGATCTCCCCGCACTGTTGATGGCGGTCGAGGGATCGAGATGTTCGCCCATTGTCCGAGTCGTTTCTAACAACCAAGACTGCGTCAAACGAGCGCTCGACTTGGGAGCGGTCGGGGTGATGATCCCGTATGTCAGCACCGCCGATGAGGCGGCTGCCGCGGTTTCCTATACCCGCTATCCGCCGGCCGGCTGTCGGGGTGTCGCCAGCTCCACGATCGCAACCGAATTTGGCTTGAGCACCGATACCTATCATCACGAAGCTCCGAATCAGACGTTGACGATCGTCCAAATTGAAACACGACAGGGCGTCGAAAACATCGACGCGATCGCGGCCGTCGATGGAGTGGACGTCGTTTTCGTCGGTCCGCTGGATTTGAGTTTCAATCTTGGCTGCCCGAAACAATTCGATCACCCGAAGCTGCAAGCGGCGCTCGACCGCGTTTCCGATGCCTGCAATCGACAGGGCAAAGCGTGCGGGATCTTGAGCACCGTGGAGAAAGCCCAGGAGCACGTCAGCCGTGGTTTCACCTTCATCGCGGTCGGATCCGACGCCGGTGCGCTCCATCACGGACTGACGAGACTGCGAGATGCGTAACGGGGAAGTAACATCGGTCCGTCTCTCCGAGACTGACGCCCCAGGATACGGATTCAAATTGAATGGCCCTCTAAGTGATTGGTTACCACCCATGATGCTTCGTTGCTTCTTGTTGCTGATCCTGGCTTGCTCCTTGATCTTGCCGGTAACGGCAGACACGCGTCCCAACATCGTCGTGATCTTGTGCGATGACTTGGGTTACGGTGATCTGCAGTGTTACGGTCATCCCCACATCAAGACGCCGAACTTGGATCAGCTCGCAGCGGGCGGCATCCGGCTAACCGATTGTTACTCCGCCGCGCCGGTCTGTTCCCCTTCTCGCGTTGGATTGTTGACGGGGCGAAGTCCGAACCGCGCCGGTGTTTACGACTGGATTCCACCGGCTGGCAAGCCATCGCCGGATCGTCGCGAAATGGTTCACATGCGCAAAGGCGAAACCACCATTGCCCGGCTGCTCAAGGATGCCGGCTATCAAACCTGCATGGTTGGCAAGTGGCACTGCAACAGCGCGTTCAATGATCCCATCCAACCACAGCCCGGCGACTTTGGCTTCGATCACTGGACGGCGACCCAGAACAATGCGGCCCCTTCGCACGAGCATCCGCGTAACTTCATCCGCAATGGATCGGAAGTCGGGGAGGTGGATGCATTCAGTTGCCAATTTGTGGTCGACGAGGCAATCGAGTGGCTGCGAGGAACCGACCGTGAACGCCCTTTCTTTCTGTACGTGCCCTTTCACGAACCTCATGAGCCCGTTGCATCCCCCAAGACGCTGGTCGATGAGTATCGGAGCGTCGCGAGCAGCGAAGACGAGGCGCAGTTCTTTGCCAATGTCGCGAACATCGACGACGCCGTTGGCAAACTCCTTCGCGGTTTGGAACAACTGGGTCAACGCGACAACACACTCATCGTTTTCACAGCTGACAATGGCCCCGAGACCTTGAATCGATACCGGACGGCCAATCGTTCGTACGGCCGGCCCGGTCCGCTACGCGGTATGAAGCTGCACACGACCGATGCTGGCTTTCGTGTCGCGGGAATCATCAATTGGCAGGGCCGGATCAAATCACCTTGGTTGGATCGACCTCGTCGACGCCGGTGTCGTCGCTCGATTTTCTGCCGACGTTTTGTGGTCTTGCGGGAACCGAGCCACCTTCCGGCTTGGCCCTGGACGGAATCGACTTTTCACCGCTGCTGGACGGCCAACCGCTGAATCGTTCTAAACCATTGGTGTGGGCCTACTACAACGCGATCAACGATGCGCGAGTCGCGATGCGAGACGGCAAGTGGAAAGTCTTGGCGAAACTGAATGGTGGTCAACTGAACAAGATGACCAACGTCACCACCGAAACGTTTCCTCTGATCCGCGATGCAAAGCTCACCGACGTCGAGGTCTACGAGATCACCTCGGACATTCACGAAGACAACGACCTGGCGACGTCACAGCCCGATCTGGCACGCAGGCTGGGCGACAAACTGCGAGACCGTATACCAAGAGTTAGTCAGCGACTCGCACACCTGGTAGTAGGTTGCGCTCATACGTCGGCCTTGTACGTTAGGCTTTCTAGCCTGACCAGCGCCAGAAGAGTCAGCCTGGAAAGGCTAACGTACGGGTCAGCCTGGAAAGGCTAACGTACGGGTCAGCCTGGAAAGGCTAACGTACGTTCTCGCCGGCCTTGCCGGTCGATGGTTGCAGACTGGCTCGGGCTTCTTGCAGGAACTGCATCGCTTCCATGGGAGTCATCGCATTGACGTCCAACGTCTGGATCTGATCGATCAAGGGATGATCGGCAAATCCAAACAGAGTCAACTGATATTGATTGCCACGCTCGCCAGTTCCCGGCGTGCGAATCGTGGGTCGGTCGAGTGCGTCTCGGTGGTCGGCTTCCAGTTGTGCCAGCACATCCTTGGCCCGCTCGTTGACGGACGCTGGGATTCCGGCAAGCCGCGCGACGTGAATGCCGTAGCTCTTGTCGGCACCGCCGCGCACGATGCGATGCAGAAACACCACTTCGTCATTCCATTCTTTGACCGCGACGTTCCAATTGGCAATCCGCGGAAGCGATTCCTCCAGTTGGGTCAACTCGTGGTAATGGGTAGCGAACAGGGTACGACAACCGATTTGCTCGTGCAGATGTTCGGTGATCGCCCAGGCCAGGGAGAGCCCATCATAGGTACTCGTTCCGCGCCCGATCTCGTCAAGGATTACAAGACTGCGTGAGGTCGCGGTGTTCAGAATGCGGGCGGTCTCGACCATCTCGACCATGAACGTACTTTGCCCACGGCTCAATTCATCGCTCGCCCCAACACGAGCAAAGATCCGGTCGGCGATCCCTATCTCGGCTGACTCGGCGGGCACGTAGGAACCGGCCTGAGCCAACAGCGTGATCAACGCCACCTGACGAATGTACGTGCTTTTCCCGGCCATGTTCGGGCCGGTGATCAGCAGGATCATGCCTGCCTCAGGCGATTGCACACAATCATTCGGGACGAACTCGCCCTGGGGCATCGTGACGTCCAGGACCGGATGGCGACCGGCGTCGATGCGCAATACCGAGTCATCACTCAGTACTGGTCGCACCCAATTGCGTTGGGCGGCGATCTCGGCCAGCGACGCAAGCACATCCAGTTCGGCAATCGCCGACGCGACTTCCTGAAGGATCGAAAGATGACGGTGGGTGGCGGCCCGGAGTTCCTGGAAAAGAAGTTGTTCACGGGTCTGCGCCTTGTCATCGGCGGCGAGCACTTTCTCTTCGTACTCCTTCAGCTCGGGAGTGATGAAGCGTTCGCAATTCTTCAGTGTCTGTTTGCGAATGAATTCCGCCGGGATCTTATCGCGATGCGCGTTGGTGACTTCCAGGTAGTAGCCGAAGACTTTGTTGTAGCCAACCTTCAGGTTTTGAATTCCCGTCTGGTCCATCTGTTGCTTCTGATAGGCGGCGATCCACTGCTTGCCACCACGAGCCAGCTGTCGAAGGTCGTCAAGTTCGCGGTCGTATCCCTCGCGAATGAAGTTCCCGTCTGCGGCGAAAACCGGGCATTCATCGGCGAGCCCGTTTTCGAGTTGCTCTCGCAGCTCGGGGCAGAGGTGCAGATGGGCTTCGATGAAGTCGAGCCGCTTGGGTTTCCGGCCCTGCAGTCGCAACTTTAACTTGGGAAGTCCCTCCAAAGTCCTGGCGACCTGCTGCAAATCTCGTGGTCCCGTTCGGCCGGTCGCGATCCTGGCGAGCAAGCGTGTCAGATCGAAACGTCTGCTTGAGCGTCGCTCGGACATCCGCACGCAGCGCCGGATCGGACACCAGCTCCTGGACCGCATCGAGCCGATCGTTAATCGCTTGTCGATCAATCAGCGGCGCGGCAATCCAGTCGGCCAACAAACGGGAACCCATCGGCGTGCAGGTGCGATCGATCACACCAAGCAAGGATCCTTCGCGTGAGCCACTGCGAAGTGTCCGGGTGATCTCGAGGCTGCGGCGCGTCGCGGCATCGATCTGCAGAAAGCCGCTGCGATGATGAGCCGTCAGCGATCGAAAATGATCCAGGTCACCGCGCTGTGTTTCTTGCAGGTAGGCCAAGACGGCGCCGGCCGCCCGAATCGCCGGCGCATCGTCCGACTCGAATCCAAATCCTTCCAAATTGTGAACGGAGAACTGCTTGCAGAGGAGCTCGCGTGAGGAATCTTCCGCGAACGACCAGGCTGGCCGCGCGGTCCAGGCCCAAGGAGCGGTGGTGTCGGGCGAAAAGCGGACGTCGTCCTCGCGATAAATCACTTCCGCCGGGCCAATGCGGGCCAACTCATCCTCCACTCGCGATCGTGCAAACGTGCCCGCCTCGAAGCGACCGCTGGATAGCTCGGCCCAAGCGATTCCTACCAAGCCTTCGTCGTCGCTGCCGCTGGCACGCTTGCTTGACGGCAGGCAAACCGCGGCCAGGTAATTCGTCTCGCGCGGATCGAGAAGCCCGTCGTCGGTCAGCGTCCCGGCGCTGACCACTCGCGTGATCTCACGCTTCACCAACCCCTTGGCCAGCTTTGGATCTTCGACCTGTTCACAGACCGCCGCTCGATAACCGGCGCGGATCAGCTTTTGCAGATAGGCATCCAGCTGGTGATGCGGAAACCCGGCCATGGCGGTCGGGTTTTCGCTGTCTCGATCGCGGCTGGTCAGCGTCAAGCCGAGAACCTTGGCGGCCAGCTTGGCATCGTCAAAAAACAATTCGTAAAAGTCACCCATGCGGAAAAAGAGCAGCGCGTCGCCGCACGCCGCCTTCGCCTCATGGTACTGTCGCATCATCGGTGTCATGGGCGAAATCGTAACGGCTCAGCGGCCGATCGCACAGACGCGATTGGGGGAGCAAGCGGCCTCATTTTTCGACGCGATGGAGCGGTCCCTGACGATTGGGCAAACCGTACCGGCGATCACATCTGCGAATAGGGCTTGGGAATCAGCACGAACTTGTGGATCTTGCTGACCGTCCCCTGATACTTCGCCACGTCTTTCAAGACCAGCCAATCGGGATGAAGACGAAATGCCTTCCACGCTTCGATTCGCGCCGCCTCGCTGGGGTACTGGGTCAGGTAGCTAAGGCTCGGCGTGAACGGCCCCACCACCGCCTGGCCGATGAAAATCGGTTGGATTCCACAATCGAGGAAAATCGGGACCTCACCGGAATTGAACATGTCCACCTTCAAGTCGCCGAGCCGTTCGTTCGGACTCTCGTAAACACGAAACTCGTAGACGCGATCCGGATTGCTCAAGCTCTCAGGGGCTACCTTCAGCTGCCGCATGCAGTCCATCGACACGAGCAATTCGCTCTCGATTCGCTGGTAGGCGGGATTATCGGAAGCTCGATCCAGGTAAGCCTTCGCATCGGCCTGATATTGGGGATCGGACTGCACTTTCGCATTCGTGCTGGCGATCTGGTCCGCGCTGGCATAGGGGACGACGACGATTAGCCGCGAACTGCCCGACTCATCATGGGGCGAATTGGTAAACACGCCGACGGGACCAATCCCCTGTCGCTTGAGAGCCGGAAGCAGCGCGTTCTCGCAGATACTGATCGATCGCCTTCGCGTCGCCCTGGTCGCCCAGAACATAACTGCGAACCTCGTAATACTGGTGCGAATCGTCGGCGCTGGATTGGTCAGGCAGAATGCATGGCAGATGACAAGCGAACAAAGGATCAGTAGTCGTTTCATGTTTGTCTCAGATGAAGTCAGGCTTCGGTGGTGGTCGCTGGATGAAGCGGACATCATAATCGTGCGGCGACGTCTTCGTCCAACTCGTCGCGTCAAGCAGCACCAAGGCCTCTCACGGAATTCGCATGATGTTCGAGCTTTTTGACCTCCTCACGACATCAACCGGATGGTTTCCGCTAGCCGAAGTCGCCTCTGCAGCGGTGGATGCGGGCGTCGACGGAACCGCGATCGAGGGAGCGAACTGGGAGACGGGGGAAGTTGAGAGCCTGTTTTCGCTGCATGGCGTGTTCACGCTCGGAATGTTGGTGTTGCTCCAGGCAGTCCTTGGTTTCGACAACCTGCTGTACATTTCGATCGAGAGCAAGCGAGTGCCACAGGATCAACAATCCTTCGTGCGCAAGACGGGGATCAGCCTGGCGATCGTGTTTCGCATTCTATTGCTGTTTGTCCTGGTCCATCTGGTGGAACGACTTCAGCAAGCCTTTTTTTCGTTTGATTCCGAACCGATTTCGATGTCGGTCTCCGGGCACAGTCTGATCGTGCTTGGCGGAGGCGCATTTATCCTTTGGACGGCGTTGAAGGAAATCTATCACTTGCTGGTGATCCAAGACGTCGAATCGGAGCATGGCGAGCATCATGGCAGCAGCGTTGGCAAAGCAATCGCCATGATCGTGTTGATGAACATGGTGTTCTCATTTGACTCGATACTCAGTGCGATGGCGCTGACCAAGAGTTTCACGATCATGGCAACAGCGATCGTGATCAGTGGATTGATGATGATGTGGTTAGCCGATCATGTCGCTGCGTTCCTCCAGAAGAACCGCATGTATGAGGTCTTGGGCCTGTTCATCTTGTTCATCGTCGGCGTGATGCTGGTCAGCGAAGGAGGGCACTTGGCCGAGGTGCAGTTGTTCGGCGCGCACGTTACACCCATGTCCAAGGGTACGTTCTACTTCGTGCTCGCAGTCCTGATCATCGTCGACGTGGTGCAGTCGAGATATCAAAAGAAGTTGCTGGCGGAGCAAGAACGCTTGACGACCGCACATGCGTGAGCGCGTGAACCTCAGGCCAGCGCTCAGCCGTGGGCCTTCGGCGGATGCCGTGGGCCTTCGGGTGGATGCCGTGGGCCTTCGGTGGATCGCAGGCGCATGTCCGCAGCCTGTCGCTCGACAGGCTAGAAAGCCCGTCGTACAGCTCACTATCCAGATTGCTCGGTGAGCAGGCGCAGCGTTTGGTCAACGTTTTCGGCGAATGCTTCATCCGCGGTGGATTCGGCGATTTCGCCCACGCGGTCTTCGATCGTCGTCGGTGCGGAAACAGGCGTGATGGGAAGCGGCTTCTGCTCGCGTCCCAATTGGTCGAAGACGTCATCTTCGCGACGCACCGGAACCGTCACGGACTCATCCTTGGGCGGGAGGGGAGCCGGCGCGGTCGTTGGTGGGACGGAACCTGTTCCCCTTCACCCGGACCTTCACCGGATCCTACCGTGCCACCGCCCGCATCAATACGATTCAGCTCATTGAGGACCAAGAGGGCGTCCAGTGCCGTGACCATGGCGTCGGCGTTGACGTCATAGCAGTATCCGATGTCGGTCGGTCCAACCGGCCCCGGTCCATAGACATTGAGATAGTTGATGATCGCCAAGGCGTCGAGCGCCGAGACCTTGCCGCTATGATCGACGTCATAGGGGTTTTCGTGATTGTGATAGGGAGCATCGTTCTCCATCACGTGAATCAGGAATGGCCGGCTGATCGATTGAAAAGACCCGCTGCGTATCCTGAGCCGTGATTTCCAGTTCGATCTCCGATTGGCTGGCGTACTCGACAATCCGGTCGTCCAGCAACTTCAGCGTCCCATCGACGATCTCAAAACGCGGATCATCGACCGAGAGACGAAAGCGTGCACTGGGAGGTACCACCTTCGATCGTCACGTCGCCGACGACGATCCCCGGCACCTTCTCCATGACGATGTCGTTCGTCAACTGAATCGACTGAGGCTGCTCAGGCACATCGCCGACAATCACCGTGATCGACTCGGTCAGTGAATTGCCGTTGCGGACGTTCTCGGTCGCGGTGACTTTGATGACGACCACCGGCTCCGTCTCATAATCCAAAGCAACGCCAGGCATCAATCGCAACTCATGTCCGACGACCTGGAACCTGTCATCATCGACTGTCAGGATGTGCGTTTGCTTGTCATCACCATCATCGACCCCGATGAGCGCAACGAAACCGCCTTCATCATTCTCGGGAACTTGCGCTTCATCGGGCGAAATGCCCAGAATCGGATCGTTTTTGTCCGTGACCGACAAGGCAAAGATCTTCTCGATGCGTCCCCCCGTCCCGGGATCGGTCACGACAACCGGAACCATGATTTCGGGTTCTGTTTCAAAGTCGATCAGGCCACCCAAGAAAATGATCTCGTCGCCGTCGATCCCAAACCGAGGATCGAGCACTTCGATGTTGAGGTCGTCGATCCCATCGGCATCAATGATTTCGATGTTCCCGATTGCTTGCCCTGGCTGAACGTTCTCCGGTACAGGATCGATCGAAATGTTGATATCGGTTGGAGAATCGGGTATCGCATTGACGTTGATGTCGAGGATCACGTCCACGGAAGCATCGCGTCCATCGTGCAGCAGGACCACGACCGAGTCGCTGCCGTTGAAGTCAAGATCCGGTGTGTAAGAGACGGCGCCATCGATCTGAATGAGGGCAACGCCGTGTCCTGCTGAGGTTTGTTGCACCAACACGTATTGGTCGCCCTCCGCATCCACGGAGCCCTGCCGTGCACCAGGTGCAGCCTCGACGAGGGGCACGTCCTCATCGGTGGAAAAGATTGGTAACGAGTCGTAGCTCGGCGCCGTGTTGACGCCGTTGAGCGCGACGCCGAACAGAATCGGATCGGAATCTCGGCCCTCGGTGATCGTGACCTCGCGGGCCGCTGGCCTGCGAAGTGCAATCTCGGCAAGGCCGGCTGCACCCAAGATGCCGATCGATTGGTGATCATTGAGCGAAAGTGAGGTCACTGGACCGACCGCCGATAGATCGAGCGCGAAATCAGCGATCAAACCGCCATCCCGAAGGCTGATCAATTTCAACATCGCCTCATCGGGCGAAATCGTCACGAGGAGGTCGCGAGAACCATCGATCGCGACCGGACCGGTCACCCCGTCCAAAGTATGAATCGCAGCGAAGTTGGCATCGACATCATGAACGCGGACTCCACCTTCCACCGTGCGAACCGCCAACAAACCGGAGGCGTCGTCGAAGGCAAGCAGTTCCGTTGCACCGGCCAAGTCGGTCGCCGCATACGAAATCAGCGACGCCGTGACATTGCTCCAAAGCGACAGTCGCAATCCGTCGTCGCCGCTCCATGCCAACACCGAGCGATTCCCGGTATCCGACGTCAGGACTTGCGTGTCGGCCGGAACCACGGTCGATGTGGTTGTGACCTGAAGACTGCCGCTCACATGGGACGAGTCAATCGCCCGTAACGCGAACGGCTCATCGGATTGCTCCAACAGCAAACCGCGACCCCCAGCGTCGACCGCCACATCGGTCCATGGAGTTAGGCCGCCTTGCCCATCGAGATCCAATTGCGACACCGTTCGCGTCTGCGGATCGACTAACCACGAAGTCGGTCCCGCCTGATCGGAGCCGACGACCAGCATCTTGCCATCGGGAAGCGCCTGCATCTTGGCGAGCTGATCCCCGAGCAAGAGGACCTCACTGGTCCCCGTCGACCGATCACTGATCACGATCGATTCCGAGTTGATCGCGAGATACTCAGATCCAAGGGACTGGAATTGCGTGGCGTTTTCGACCGACAGAACCATGTCGGGGCCAGACGCCTCGACCGGAGTCGTTTGGATCTGGCTAGCCGTCCCGTTGTAAAGCCGTATCAGGTAGGTGCCGTCCGCTAGATTGTCGAACTGGAACGTGCCGTCCGGCTCGGCGACCGAAATCGGCTCGCCCGTATCCAGCTGCTCATTCCCGTTGGCATCGATGAAAACCAGACGCCGAGGCGCATCGACTTCACCGACTTCCCGCTGAAAGGAAAAATTCACGTCCTCGAAAACCGCGCCGGTGATGGCGGCCAAAACGCGACGATCACCGAGACGCTCGACCAGCAATCGCCGGCGCACCGTCAGTCGTCGCACTCCGGATCGACCTGCTGGTTTTCCCATCTTGGTGATTGAATCGAGGTAATTAGTGGAGGGAGATCGTCAGATCTTTGATACGGAGAACGGGAAAAAGTTCCCCTCACCCGGGTGGACAGCGGCAAAAATTTTGGAATATCGGAGAAGGTGATTCGTACGAAATAATGGACCACATTCCCGCCGTATCCGTCTATCATACGCAGTCGGCGCTGAATGTTGAGACAATGGGGTCAAATTGCCTCCCAATCGTCCAGCCCCCCCGAGTCAAAGTCTCAAGAAATTCGGGGGTTTGCGCGGTCGACTCGGCAGCCTCCGCGGTCAATCAGACACTACCAGATCAAGGTGCAAAGGCAATCATGAAAGCCATGAAGCCCAGGTTTTCTCTGCTGACGGACATCGTGCCTCCTAAAATCGGCGGACGCTGGACCGGTGTTTTGGCGATTTCCGCATGCTTGGCGAACTGCCTGGCCAGCCAGCCCGCATCCGCTCAAGGGCTTAGCGGGGTCCCGCGACGGCTTGAGGAGACGGTCGCGGTCAGCTTTGACCGACAAGTCGCCGGCATCCTCGTCAGCCGCTGCGGCCAATGCCACGTGCAGGGCTCCAAAGGCGACTTTCGGATGTCTTCGTTCTCCGAATTGATGAGAGCAAAAGACGCCGTCACACCGGGCAATCCGGCTCAAAGCAAGCTTTACACCCAGATCGCAAGCGGTGACATGCCTCCCAAGGGAAGCATGCCCCAGGAAGAGAAGGACGCGATCAAACGTTGGATCGAGCAGGGCGCCAAGTTCGATGGATCCAACGAAAACGGAAAGCTCGTCTCGACCAATGGCAATGCCGCCGGTGGGCCGCCAGCAGGCTCTCGCGGAGGTCCGCCCCAGGGATATCCGGGTGCCGGCTACGGCTCGCAGCAGGGAGGAAGTGGTGGTCCGCCTCCCGGTTACGGCGGAGGTCCGCCCCAGGGATATCCGGGTGCCGGCTACGGCTCGCAGCAGGGAGGAAGTGGTGGTCCGCCTCCCGGTTATGGCGGAGGTCCGCCCCAGGGATATCCGGGTGCCGGCTATGGCTCGCAGCAGGGAGGAAGTGGTGGTCCGCCTCCCGGTTATGGCGGAGGTCCGCCCCAGGATATCCGGGTGCCGGCTATGGCTCGCAGCAGGGAGGAAGTGGTGGTCCGCCTCCCGGTTATGGCGGAGGTCCGCCCCAAGGATATCCGGGTGCCGGCTATGGCTCGCAGCAGGGAGGAAGTGGTGGTCCGCCTCCCGGTTATGGTGCACCTGGGGGCTCCGGCGGGGCTCCCGGCTACAGTCCTCCGACGACTGCTTCGGGCGGCGCCTCCGGGCTATGGTCCGCCTGCTGGCTCCCGTGGTGGACCGCCCGCTGGCAATGGTAACGACGGCGACTACGACGATTCCGACATGAGCATGTATGACATGGAAGGTGACATGGACATGGAAGGTGACATGGGCATGGATGAATTTGATGACACGGGTTACTACGGCGGGTCAGCTGGCGGGCCGTCGCGTGGTCGCGGTGCAGCGGGTTCCAGTGGAGATACGATGGAAACCTACGCCGGCAACCTGACGTCCGTGATCGGTTCGATTGATCTCTCGAGTCTCTTTGTTCCCGAGCAGGAGATCACGGTTCAGAGCGGGCCGGTGCTGAAGCATGAGGCGGATCAGGCCTTCATGGCCGGCAACCAACCGATGGCCTTGGAGCTGATGTTTGGGCACATGGCAACCGAGTACGAGGACGCGTTGATTGACCTTCAAACGGTCAAGTACAGCCCGCTGCTCAAGCGGCCAGTCTGGAACATTCGTTGGGGAGTCTCGATTTTTGTTCGCGGCGACAGCCCAACGGATCCCAAGCCGATCCGCGAAGGTGCGACTCCGTTGCGACAAATCGCATCGCGAGGGGGCCGCGGACAGGGCGGTGGCGCCGGATACGAAGACTCGATGTCGATGCAGGATTATGGCGGAGGAATGCAGGACTACGGCGCCGACATGGACATGGATATGGATATGGACATGAATGACTACGGTTCCGACTATGGCATGCAGATGCAGAGCCAAATGATGGGACCTGGTGGACCAGGTGGCCGTGGTGGACCAGGCGGGCGTGGTGCGGGCGCGGTCCCCAGGCTCCCGCGATCCCAGAACGCAAGATGCTCAGCGACGAAGTCCAAGCCTCGCTCGACAAGACGCTGGGTTTGGTGACCGAAGTTGTCGGCGAGGAGTTCAACAAGCGATTCCAGCGAGGCGATTTCGGACCCCTCTTTGCCACGCTAACGCAGACCCCGACCGTCGAGGACGAGCCGCCGGCAATGCGCCGCCTCCGGTCGTCACTCCGCAGGGCACCATGGGAGCGGCACTGAACGACGCGCTGACCGAGGCTGGCGACCCCGTCCACCCGATGTGGCAACCAGGCCTGATGTATCTCGGTGAGGGGACTTCCGATGAGATGTTGGCAGTGGCCAAGCGGTCCAATCTCGATTTGATCCTTCACTTCGATGTGATCCTGAAGTCCGGGCGTGAGGACGCCGTCCAAAACATCTCGCGCTGTCGGCTTCTGCTGGTTTCGCCGACCCCTGACAGCAATGGCAAGGTTCGAACGACGGTCGTGACATCCAAGGGAATGGACAGCTACGAGGCGCAACAATTCGCAGCAGCTGGACGCATGGATGAGCGCGAGTATGTCAACGAGCAGATGAGCAACTTATTCGCCATCATCGATCGCGACGTGAAAGTGATCGATCTTCCCGCACTGCCGGCCGACGGTCGCGCAGCGACGCGTGGCCACGATCATTTCGGGCCCCGAGGCACGTTCACTTCGGACACTGGCCGAGATTCGACTGTATCAGGCCAAGAACCTGCTCAGCGATCCGGAAGTCGAAGCCGCGTTTGACATTGTCGGCGGATCGGATGGCTTGCGATTGCTCTACGGGCCGACTCGCGAACGGGTGGAAACCGCACGCAAATGGGCAGTTCAGTCCACCGCGGCCGTCAGTCCACGATAGGCAAAGAAAGCTCCGCTGCGACGCATCGATCCATCCAAGCACGACGCGCCAGCGAGTGTGTCTTCCTCCGACAAACACGACACACTCGCTGGCGCGTCGTGCTTGGATGAGTCCGACTAGTCTCGGGGCACTTCCACTCCGCGAATCAGCGTGCTGAGCTCCTCATCGGTGGTGCGACCTTCGATCTCTGCTTCGGCTGTCAACTGCACGCGATGCCTCAGCGCCGGGATGGCGATGTCGACCACGTCATCGGGGACTGCATAGTCTCGGCCGTTGAAAGCGGCGAGCGTTCGTGCCGACTGCATCAAGGCGAGTCCCGCTCGCGGAGAGGCTCCAAGATGAAAGGCGGGCCACGTTCGAGTGGAGCGCACGACTTGATTGATGTAGTCGACCAAGTTTTCTTCGACGCGCACCGAATCGCACATCCGCATCACTTCGAGAATCTGCTCGGGCGACGTGACCGTTTGTACCTCGTCCTGCAGTCGCTGATTCAGGTCCACTTGTTTGCTGTGCAGCTTCAGGATCTCGGCTTCCTGCTGCGCGGTTGGATAATCCACACGAAGCTTGAACATGAATCGATCAAGCTGTGCTTCGGGCAAGTTATACGTCCCCTCACTTTCCAGTGGGTTCTGAGTCGCCAGCACCAGGAACGGGCGGGGCACACGATGGCTCGTTCCATCGACGGTCACGCGGTACTCCTGCATGATCTCCAGCAGGGCGGCGTGTGTCTTGGCCGGTGAGCGGTTGATTTCGTCGGCCAGCAGGAACTGGGTGAACACCGGTCCAGGACGAAAGCGAAACTCCGACCGCTGCATGTCATAGACGGGAGCACCGGTGATATCGGAGGGCATCAAGTCCGCGGTGAACTGGATCCGTCCACACTGGCAACCCAGGACCCGTCCCAACGTTCGTACAAACAGGGTCTTCCCGAGGCCGGGCACCGACTCGATCAAGACGTGACCGCCTGCGAACAGGGCCGTCAACGAACCGAGCACCAGTTCGTCTTGACCCACGAACAACTTGGCGATCTCGTCGGCAATCTGTAAATAGAGCTCGCGGACGGGGCGAAACTTTTCCGAAAGCTTGGGTGGGGCTCGCAGTGAGCCCGTCTCCGTCGAACTGGCTTGTGGGGGGACGCTACTCAACGATTCTCCTCGTCTTGATTCTGAAAGCCGCTAGGTTCTGATTGCGCTTGGGGCTGGGTCGCTGGGTTTTGGGTCGCTGGGTTTTGGGTCGCTGGGTTCTGGGTCGCTGGGTTCTGGGTCGCTGGGTTCTGGATCCTGAATCACAGCCGCCCCCGATTGCGCTGATGGGACCTGGTCGCCAACCCTGTCGCTTTGACCGGATTCTAATGCGGTGGAATCCGACGGAGCAGAACTAGATGTTAGCCGCTTGACCGCAGGCGTGGGTAGCGTTGTGGATCCAGCGGGGGTCGGACGGTCGGGAAGCACCCACGGTCCGCTCGTTTCGCCATGCATTCGCTTCATGTAGTCGCTGATCCGCCCTCGAGCATAATTCTCGCCACCGGCTCGCGTCATCAGTGCAGCGACGGCATCGAGATGATGGCCGAAATCATTGGCTTCGGTTCGGCGAATTTTTTTCGGTCGGCCGAAGATCGGAAACAACATCAAACAGACGATCATCCCCAGGACCACGCCGTGCATCGTCACGATACTGATCGGCCATTCCGATAACATTTCCATCCCGGAGGCTGTCGGGGCGCTCGGATCTCGCTCGCTAACCGAGACGCTGCCCCAATCCGAAGCCAAAAATCCGACCAACGGTTCGCTGGCGGCTTTGGGCTTTGACTCGTCAATCATTTTGTCGGCCAAGTGCCGATTCGTCTCGCGCGAGAAGGCGTAGTTGGTCAGAAGCGAGCCCGCGGCCACGACGAGGATCTTGGAATCTTTCCATTGCTTGGAACGGATTTCGCCGACCAGCGAACTTTCTGCGTCGATGGAAAGCAGCGGTTCGTACTCGATCGGCGTGTTGGTCGGCTTGGTGTCGGAGTGCATGATCCAAGCAGGCCCGCCGGGTCCGGTCGGGAGCAAATTCGGGCCGGTCGCCACAGTCGCTGTGCCGGTGGACTGCTTCGCTGCTTCCGAATCAAAGGGGCCGACCAGGTACTCGACCGCGGGGAACTCATCCTCCGCTTGCTTCGTCGATTCGTCCGTCACCTGCAGATCTTTTTCCCAGGGACCTTCCAGCTTGCGAACCACGTTGCGCTGTTGGAGCGGTTTGATCTCGAACCAACCATTGCTTGCCACCTGGGAGCGATTCAGACGCCATTGGATCCGTTCGTTGACGCACCGCGCGGCACGTTTTCGATATTCCAATCGCTGATCGGGCGGAGCGAGCTTGGCCGCATCCATCCAGTAGTCTGCCTCGCTACCGCTATCGGGAACGATGTAGACCAGCGTTCGACCTCCCTGTCTTAACCAGCGGTCGAACCAAAGCGTGACTTTTTCGTCGATCGAGCCCAGCGTCTTAGGCGTCCATACGATCACGTCGGTGCGCCGCACGCGATCACTGAGCCGGCTGACGTCGCGACTCCGAAAACCGGCTCGCTCAAAAGCCGAACGCAGCGCGCCAAACCCGTTCAAGCTCGTTCGACCACTGACGCCTCTGGACTCGCCGTAGTCGGTGGTCAGACGCGAGCATCCGGACGACAAGACAATCGCCGCAGCGAGTAGCGTGATGGAAACACGGTTCATGCTGCCACCTCCTGTCGGCGCTCGACGGCTTGCTCCAACGCCTCGTTGTCCATCCACAACGCCGAGAACTCCTCGGCGTCGATCGAGTGGCGGCCGAAGTAGCTGCGTTCGAACGCGTTGACGGTGGCCTGCAGTCGCTCGGCGGTTTCGCGGTCGGTCGAGCGGGTTTCGCGAACGTAGCGGCGGTTGGTCTTGCCCCGATTGAGCCGCAGCAAACCGGCTCGATCCAGAAGTAGCAACTGATGCGCAAAGAGCAGGATGATCGCCTGGTCGTAGTTTCCCTCCTTCATCAGTCGTTCGGCTTCGCTTCGCAGGTTCACGTCCGTCCGACGCAATTCGGCCGGCAAATGCTTCATTCGCTCCAGCATTTGTTGATCGGGAGCATCCGGGCGTCTGGCGGATCGTGCCGAGGGACCCGAGACAAAATCAAACTCGCTCTTGGAAAGTGCATAAGCAATCGCAAACACCGCCAAACCCACCAAGGTAAGCAGCAGCACCCAGCCAAACAGGTTTCCAAAGGTCAGACCGGTTCCAAACAATCCGTTTCCGCCAAAGAAACCCCCGCCAGTCGCCCCACTCGTTGTGGAAGTCGTCTCCGGGGCGCGGACTCGCTTGGCCTTGGGAAGCCAACGACTGTCTCGGTTCAGCGAATCGTCGTCGCGCGGTTTGACCTCGATCGGAATCAACGCGTCCTGGTCCGAATCGAACCAGATCGTGTCGGTCAGAGCGTCGGCCGAAGGCGACGGCGGCACGGTTGCATCCTCGGCATGGAGCACCTGGCCCCAGCAAAGCAGCCCCCAGGCAACTAGCACCCAGGCAAACAGCACGACCATGTCGCGCAACGCGTCGATTCAGGAAGGTTCTACCTCGATGCATCAGCGCACGACCTCCGCAACCGAAGATCCCTTGGAATCACGAATCACCTTCGCCTCCACCAGCGAAGCAGGCTGAGTTGCAGCGTTGAGCCGATCCCGTGCGCTGGCATCGGCAGACGGCGAAGCCATGGGTTCGTCACCGAACTGACGCATCGCTTCGGCGCGAACAGCCAATTCCACCTCCCAGCCTTCGAGCCGAATTCGCGTGTCCAAATAGCCCAACAAGCGGACCACCACGCTCACTCCAGCCACGGCCCATAGCGATAACGGATAGAGCACAAGGAGTACGATCAAGTCTAGGAAGTTCCACTGCAGCAACAACACGCCGCGGATCGCCATCAGCGTGTAAAGCACGCACAGCGTCAACCCGGCGAAGACGAAGCCCAACGCCAAGAAACGCCCTCCCAGATCACCAGCCATCGGTGTATGCAAGCTCCGACTGCGGACGGCGAGCGTGATCATCGACTCCGATTTCGCTCTGACGGGGCACTGCTCCAGCAACAGAATCTCTGGCACGAACGGTCGGCCCCCTCGAATCACCATCATTGCCAACAGAAGAATGATCGGCAAAAAAACATCCCAAAACACCGACGAAGGCTGGCCCCACCGCACGGCGAGCAGAATCATCGTTGGGATCGCCAAACGTTTGACACCGAGGACCCAAAACCAGCTTCCAAACTGTCGCTTGACTTCACGCAACACACTCCTCCAGGTCGGCTTTTGCTCGAAGACGGCCTGTCCCAGATAGAGTGTGGTCAGAACGCCTGCGGCCGGTGTCTGTAGCATCACCAGGATCGCCATCCAGACCAAGTACCGGATAACCTCACCGACGGCCTCTTCGTCCTCCAAACCATAACTGGCCTCATGGATTGGAATCCAGTACAGCAAGATCCCGTTGGCAATCGCCCAGCCGATCGCGCCGGCAGTAAAACCAACCAGCAATGCGGCGGGATAGCGACGAAGCATCGCCATCGCCAAGTCGCCGATTTCAGAAATCGACCGAAGCCGAACCACGACATGCGTTCGATCAAGCTGCATCCGTTAGCCCCTCGGCTGCTTGCGAGCGCAATGGGGTTCCCGTTTGACGTGGAAACCCGAGAATCACAAAGTAAAAACTGATCAGCCCCGACGACAGGATCGCCCAAAAGGCCTTCAGGATGTAGGGAGCCGGTGACGGCGACAAGAATCCTTCGGTGAAGGCTGCCAGCGTAAACAGGACGGCCGAGCCAGCCATGATCGGCACCGCTCGCATCGCGTTCTCGCGAAGGGAATCGACGCGAGTGAGACCTTGAGTATGAAACAAGCCCACGCCGATCCGCAGGCCTGCACCGGCAGACAGTGCAATCGCGGTCAGTTCGAACGGCCCATGTGCGGTCACAAATTGAAAGAAATTGTCGCCACCCACCACGTCGGGCCTGGCCATGTATCCAAAGACCGCGCCAAGCTGGACAGCATTGGACGCCAGCACATACAGACACGGAATGATCAAGATTCCCCAAGCAAAGCAACGCAGTCCGATGCCCGTGTTGTGCTGGATGTAGAAGCTGGACATCGTCACGTAATGCTCCAGCGATGCGTTCAATGGCTTCTCAAAACTTTCCTCGGCTTGCTCCAAGGCCGGACCACCCGCCATCCTTTCGGCGAATCCGGGAAACACGGTGTCGTTGTATCCCATGTACATCGACAGCGTGAACAATCCAAAGAAGACGATCGCCGCGACGCGAACGCAAGGATCAGCAAAGATCCGTTGAGGGGCTTCGTAGAAAATCACATCCGTCCAGCGACTCGGCTCGAACTTATTGGCCCGGTACAACTGGTTGTGGGCGCGGGCGACCAGTCGATGCAGATAAGTCACCGTCCCCGGTGGCAACTGATAGGCGTCGGCCAAGGCCAGGTCCGCGCAGGCTGCTCGGTAGAGGGTCGAGAAGCGGGATATTCCCTCGGCACCGTGATGATGCGCACCGGCCGCGTTGTCAGTACGTCCCCGCGCCTCCATCGCATCACAGAGGCTTTCCAACTCGGACCACTGGACGCGACGCTTCTCAAGCAGTTTGGCAACGTTCATGGCGTTCCCTCCCCCAATCCATCACCAGGCTTGGATGCTTGCGGTGGAAACGGTACGCCGGCATCACCCAGGATGTCGTCCGTCTCAGCCAAGCCCGTTTCGGCAGGGTTGATCTCCACGCCAAGATCACGTGGTGGTCGGCCTGGTTCTGGCCTCCTCGTATCGGTCTGCGACAAAGCGGGGGGCGACAAGCGGTCGGACAACGGGGGGCGGCGAAACGGTCTGCGACAAAACGGGGGCCAAAGCCGCCGGGGCAGTTTGATGGGGACGATCCAAGCTCGTTGGCTTGTTGGCATCGCGACGCAGCGGACTGTAACCGGCCAGCGGACCGAGATCGGGCAGTGCGTCGGAGCGATCGGCAAGAAACGTCTTGTAGTAAAGTGAGTACATCAGCAGGTCGGGATCGATGTCGGGCCGGAACTCAAACAGGTCGACCAAGGGCACGGTCAGGTGCCTGGCGATCTCCCGCCGCCGTGCCGGGGTCAGGAATTGCCGACGCTCGGCGTAGATCGCCAACGTACGAGCCATGCTGCGAGAAACCCGATAGTCGCCGGGAACGAAGGACGCCAATGCCGGCACCCGCGGGTCTTCCACCTTACTGACCGGCAATTTCCAAATCCGTTCATCGATGATCACCATGGTACCCGCCGCCAAATCACCAAGCCGCTGCATCCGCCGTGTCATGATCATCGTCATCAAGCCAATCATGCCCGTGGGAATCATGTAGATCGGCGGAACGCCCTCGGCCACATTGCTGATCGCGTACATCGGAGCCAGGTCGGCGATCCGCAGAAGATTACGAATCAGCGCCCGCCGACCGCTGATCGGTCGACCTTCCGACGTCGATCACGCGAATACCGCATGCCCATTTCCCGACCGTCCGGCCATTGAAATAGGTCTCCATCACCGTGCCGTAGAACCAGCTGATCAGGAAGTACAAGATGAAGCCGGCGGCAACCGCGAAGGGTCCCAACAATGAAAAATCGATCAGGGCTCCGATCAGATACAGAGTAATCACCAAGAAAATGATCACGATCCAGCGAACCGCGAGATCGATCGCGTAAGCAGGCAAACGACGAAACGGTCCCGCCAATTGATATTCAAAGGCGATGTTCTCGGGCGTGACCACGCCGATCGTCGTATCCAGTGCAACGGGTGCAGCCATGCCGCCAGGTGGGGTCCAAGTTGTCGGAGCAAAGAGCCAGAGGAGCCGATCGTGTTCTCGATCCCATTATCGGTCCTGCCATCACGATCGTGCAACGCACGAGCCCCGCAGTGGCGCCGTAAGAGCACGAAAAAACTGCGATTGCAGCGAACGGGATTGGCTCGCGCGACCGTCCATGGCTAGTGCAGCGTCAGCATTGAGTTTAGGGGTTGAGGGCGAAAAGCACTGTCAGACACCAAAAACCGGAAAGGCCCGAAGGTTGCTTCGCATTCTTGGTGTCTGACCCCTTTTCGCCGATCGACGTCACCCCCATTTTTAGATTTGACGATGCACTAGCTCGAGCCTGCCACACGGGTTCGCTCGATCACCCGAGCCAGGTTCGAATCACGTACACTGTGGCTCGGCCAGTCGCGACGCCGTGCAGGGTGCCTCGATGGTCATCGCAGCGATGTTCTCAGCATTCCCCCCAAAACTTTTCCCCTGTGAGAACGCACCGTGAATCAGGATCCCTACAAGCTGCATGAATCGACGATTCGTGAGCCACCCACCAGCATCTGGGAGAGCCTGCAATACCTCGGACCGGGCTTCATCCTCTCGGCTTCCATCGTCGGTTCCGGTGAATTGATCGCCACGACGATCGTCGGGGCCAAAGCAGGCTTTGTGCTGATGTGGTTCATCATTTTCAGCTGTCTGGTCAAGGTCGCGGTGCAGATCGAATTTGGGAAACATGCGATCAGCTCCGGCGAAACCACCATGGAATCGCTCAATAACATCCCCGGGCCAAGACTGGGATTGGCGAACTGGTCGATTTGGACCTGGCTCATTCTGATGATGGTCAAGATGTTGCAGGTGGGGGGCATCGTTGGCGGAGTGGTGCTGGCGATTGAGCAGTTTGCCCCCGGGTTGAACCAGATGCCGGCGCGGCTGTTCACGACTTACGGCGTGGCCATCTCGGTTTCGCTGCTGGTCTTTCGCGGCTACTACCGACACATCGAAAAAGCATCGCTGTTGATGATCGGAGCCTTCACGCTGTTCACGCTGGCATCCTTGATCGCGCTGCAAACGACTCGACTTTGCGATCTCGCCGAGTGAACTCGGCTCAGGATTGATCCCGAACATTCCGACGGAGACGGCGATCTTGTTCGTCGCCATGGGAGCCTTTGGGATCACGGGCGTCGGTGGCGATGAAATCATGGCCTACAACTACTGGCTGATGGAAAAAGGATACGCGGCCTACACTGGGCCCAAGAACGATTCGGCCGACTGGGAACGCAGGGCCAAGGGCTGGATTCGCATCATGTATCTGGATGCGACTTTGGCGATGGTCGCCTACACGTCGATGACGGTGATGTTCTATCTGTTGGGTGCGGCCGTCCTGCACCGTCAATCAATGGTCCCGGCGGAAGGGGATTTGATCAGCGTGCTGGGGAACATGTACACCGACTCGCTCGGACCCTGGGCCCGCCACCTGTTCCTCGTGGGCGCCATCGTCGTGCTGTACTCGACGCTGTTTGCCGCGCTCGCAGCCTGGACGCGGATGTTTACCGACGCCTTTTCGAAAGTCGGCATGTTCAACTTCGCCGACGAAGCGGTCCGTCGCAAGTCGATCGCGATCCTGGCCTGGGTCATTCCCTTTATCTGGGCGACCCTGTTTTTGTTCATGGGGAAGCCCGCCTTGATGGTCTTCCTGGGAGGACTGGCGACGGTGGTGATCCTGTTGATCGTCGTCTTTGCCGCGATGTTCTTTCGCTACTATCGACTCGACCAGCGCTTGCTTCCCACTCGTTTGTACGACATCTGTCTCTGGATTAGCTCGATTTCCATCGTCGTGGTCGCCGTCTATGTTGGCTGGGACACGCTGAGCAAACTGATGAGTCTGGGATAGGTTGACCGCATGAACGAAAGCAACGTGGCGCGTTTTGGTGTGATCGGCACCGGGCGGATCACCAGACGTTTGGTTGCCGATCTGCAGTCGACCCCCAACGTGGAAGTCGTTGCGATCGCCAGCCGCACCGGGATCGCGCCAGATGGTGCGCGGATCAATATGGCGTCGTCGCGGCCGTCGAAGGCTACCAGGCGTTGCTGCAGCGGGAAGACGTCGACGCCGTTTACATTTCTCTTCCACCGTCGATGCACGCTGAGTGGACCATCGCAGCCGCTGCGGCAGGCAAGCATGTGCTCTGCGAAAAGCCGCTCGCCCTGTCGACGGAGGAAGCGATCGAGATCGACCAAGCGTGTCGGCAGCACGGCGTGCGCTGGCTTGGATGCGACCGGATGGTTGCATCACGAGCGTACCGACGCCTTCGTTCAGTGGATCCGGGACGGCCGACTGGGGCAGAATCGGACACATCAGTGCGGCGGTTTCGTTTTACCAGCCGTTTCAATCCGAAGATCACCGTTTGGATCTTGCCCTGGGTGGCGGCTGCATTCTCGACCTTGGCTGGTACGCCTGCGGGCTGGCTCGCTTCGTCACCAACGTGTCTGCCTCGGGCGGTCTCGGCCGATGCGATTTGGCTCGCTGGGGTACCGCAACGTCTGATGGCGATGCTGTGGTTTGACAACGACGTGACCGCCACCGTGTCGTGCGGGTACGACACGGCGACTCGCAAGTGGTTCGAAGTGGCCGGCAGCGCCGCCTCGCTGATCTGCGACGACTTCACCCGGCCGTGGGCCGACCGACCGCCCCGATGCTGGATCCATGACGCCTCGGGAAAAGTCGAAAGCCACGCGTTTGAGGGGAGCCAAGAACGCAACATGATTTCGCGGCTGATCGGGGACCAGCCACTGGAATCCTATCAACGCCAAGCGCTCGACACCCACCGCATGCTTGACGCCATCCATCGTTCACTCGAGCAGAAGTCGAGTCGACTGGAATCTTGGAGAAGAGATGGGGCGAGTGGCGAGTGGCGCTGAGGTGATCGCCACCACCGGTTCGCGGACCCGGTTTTGAGCTGGAAGTCAGCCAACTGATCGGGCCGTTCCAAGTTTCTGATGTCATCGCGGTTTTCACCGATGATGACAGCCTTGCATCGTGAAAATCCGTGATGATCCGTCGTGCGTGACGGCGATGGCGCTTCCATTTTCTTTCCTGGTCGCCAAGATTACCCTGTAAGGAGCGAATCGATATGGGTCGCTACCGCCTCACCCAGTATTTCCGATCCCATGATCAGGTTCAAGACGATCGCCTCGACAGCTGGTTCGCTGGAGCTGGTTTGGGCTGCTCGTCCTCCTTGCCTTTGGCTACCTGGTGGCCGGACTATCCAATCCCCGGCGGGATCGCGTGTCCGGTTCGGACGCCGACGGAGGCAGGGATTTCCGCCGTCAGGTCGAAGCCGGCGAACTTGGGCTCAGCGATCGAGTTGCTGGACGACCGATGGGAACAATCGCTCCATGAGCAGGGATTGCAGTCTGCTGAGCGGGCGGATTGGTTGACGGTCTGCCGTCGCATGTCGCTGGCGCTGGTGGGCAATGGGCTTTCGCTGGAAGAGATTCGGCAGCTTGAGCAGTTGCCTGAATCGCAGCGACGGCAAACGCATCTTCAGAATCTCTTGAACGATCCTCGATTCCATCATTACTGGGCCGAGCGTTGGACACGCTACCTGGTCGGGACCGATGGTGGTCAGTTCATCGTTTATCGCCGTCGCCGGTTTCGAATCTGGTTGGCCGAAGTCTTTGCCGCCAACCGACCCTACGACCAAATGGTTCGCGATTTGATCACGGCCGAAGGATTGTGGACCGACAAACCTCAAGTCAATTTCCTGACCGCCACCTTCGACAGCAATGACGGCAAGGCCGATCCGGTTCGACTGGCGGCCCGAACCTCGCGAGCGTTTCTTGGCCTACGGATCGATTGTCTGCAGTGTCACAATGACTTCCTCGGCAACGTGAATCTCGGCGACGTCGATCAGCCGCGCGAAGGCCTGCAGTCGGACTTTCATCAACTGGCCGCTTTTTACACCAGCGCAAAAACCAATGGCCTGCAAGGCGTCAAGAGTGGCGACGTCGAATACGACTACAAGTATCTCAATGCCGAAGAAGAAGTGTCGGTCGAGCCGGCCGTGCCCTATTTGCCGGAACTGTTGCCCGACGAAGGCGACCCCAGGCAGCGATTGGCATCGTGGGTGACGCATCCGGACAACCGACAAGCGGCCCGGGCCGCAGTCAGTCATGTCTGGGCGTTGATGTTCGGCAAACCGCTCGGCAAGTCGGTCGACAACCTACCGCTGGACGAGGAAATCCATCCGATGCTGTCGACGTTGGCCGATGATTTCGTGGAAACGGGATTCGATCTTCGTCGCCTGATTTCGGTGATTGCCGGCTCGTCAGCGTTCCAAGTCGACAGTCGTGCCGACTTTGACGTCACGGAGCAGCACGAACAGGCCTATGCGGTGTTTCCGCTCGTTCGCTTGCGACCCGAACAGGTTGCCGGCTCGGTGATCCAGGCCGCCCGAATCAAGAAGACCGATCGCGAGTCGTCGCTGTTCTTGCAGCTGCAGACGCTGACCGGCACCAACGATTTCGTCAAGCAATACGGAGACATCGGGGAGGACGAATTCACGACCGACAGCGTCACCATCACCCAGCGATTGCTGATGATGAACGGCAACATGATCCGCGAGATCGTGAATTCCAATCCGGTGTTGAATACGCTCGGCACACATCCAAATGTTCGCGGCGGATGATGCCATGGCGGTGGAAACCGCTTACCTGTGCGCCCTGAACCGCTACCCGACCGAGGCGGAGAAGTGCCATTTCGTTGAGCGGATTGACAGTGCCTCCGATCGCAGCGAAGCGATCGAGGACCTGATCTGGGTCCTGGTCAACAGCAGCGAACTCGCCTGGAATCACTGATACAATGACTCAGTTTTGATCCGAAACGACATCCCTTTGAGCTCTGCGATTCGCGTGTTCATCTTTCACGTCGAACGTTGCTTGGAGCGGGCAGCGCGGGGCTGTTGATGTCCTCCATCGCGCAGCGATCTGGCGCTGGCGGATGAGCGAGGCGAAACGGACCCAGCCAAACCCAAGAGCGTGATTCTGCTCTGGCTCGAAGGTGGCCCAAGTCAATTGGAGACCTTTGATCCACATCCCGGCGGCAAGTACGGAGGGGATGTCAAAGCGATTGAAACCTCCGTCAAAGGCCTGCAGATCTCGGACCTGCTGCCGCGCACTGCCGAAAAGATGCATCTCACGTCGTTGGTGCGCAGCGTGACCAGCAAAGAGGGCGACCACGAGCGAGCCGTCTACAACATCAAGACGGGCTATCGTCCGGATCCGACGCTGACACATCCTTCGATCGGCGCGATCCTGTGTCATGCAGATCAGACCGGTGCGGACATTCCGCGACACATTTCCATCGTTCCCAACAATTCGCCGGGTCGAGGCGGTTTCCTGGGAGCGAAATACGACGCCTTCAAAATCAACGACCCGGCCGGCCCGGTGCCGGACGTTCGACGTCCCGTTGCGGACGATCGATTTTCGCGACGCATCGAGGATCTCAACTCGTTCGTCGAGAAGGAGTTTCGTCGGGGTCGACTGATCGATTTGGAACGGAATCGAACCTTGCATCAGACGGCCACCGATGCCGCCCTGAAGATGATGTCGAGCGACCAACTGGATGCCTTTGATGTTTCGAAGGAGCCCAAGGAGGTGCTGGAATCGTTCGGTGACAGTCCCTTCGGTCGAGGCTGTCTTGCCGCATCGCGATTGATCGAGGCAGGTGCTCGGTGCGTCGAGGTCACCCTCGGTGGATGGGACTCGCACATCACCAATCACAGCCTGCAAGCCTCTCGCGTGCGAGACGCTCGATCCGGCATTGGCGTCGCTGCTGGCTCGGTTGGAGGAGCGTGACCTGCTCGACTCAACGTTACTGGTATGCGGCGGCGAATTCGGTCGGACCCCGTCGATCAACCCAGCCGAAGGACGCGATCACTGGCCGCATGGATTTTCCACGCTGCTTTCTGGATGTGGGATTCGACGTGGGGCGGTCCACGGGGTAACCGCTGCAGAACCGAAACTCGATCCAGACAATCCGCTCGGCGATCTCCAAGACGCGGTGACGGTCGCCGACCTGCACGCCACCATTCTTTCGGTGCTGGGTATCGATTACGCGCACGAATTCGAAACCCCGATCGGGCGTCCCATCAAACGCAGCGAAGGTACGCCGATCACTTCAATCATCGCCTGAGTACCGGCGAACTGGTGCCAGTACGATGGGCTTCCAAGCCCGTCGATTTTCGAGATTCCATGGATTCGACGGGCTTGGAAGCCCATCGTACGTGTCTTTCGAATGCGACCCCTGAACTGTCCATTTGCTTGACAAGTGGTAACGATAAGAAGTTTGGAGCCGTTACCTAGCTGGACAGCGCCTCTTTGGCGGCCAATAGTAACCCGAAGCGTAAACGAGGAAATAGGTTGCGCCGAATTCGCCTCGCTGAAGCTTCGGGTTAGGATACTCGGAAAATTCGACAAGAGTGGCGCTGTCCAGCTAGAGCTTTTTTTACATTGAGGCACCGGTCCTATCACACACCAATCGAATGTCATGACTCGTCTGCAACACTACGTTGCCTCCTCGTCGCTCCCGGTTTCGGTCGAAGACGCATTCGCGTATCACGATCGTCCCGGTGCGCTCCAAAGACTGATTCCTCCTTGGGAATCGGTCGAGATCGAGCACAGCGACGGCAGCCTTGCCAAGGGGAGCCGCGTGGTGATGAAGACCAAGGTGTTCGGAGTTCCCCTGCGATGGGTCGCCGAACACACCGAGTACGATCCGCCCCACCTGTTCTGCGACACACAGATTTCCGGTCCGTTTGCGGTCTGGAATCATCGGCATGAATTCAAGTCAGCAGGGCGTTATTCGGAGTTGAATGATCGAATCGAATACCAAATCCCGATGGGAGCACTCGGTCGGCTGTTCGGCGGCGGCAAGGTACGTTCGACGCTCGAGAGCAATGTTTGCCTATCGGCATCGGATCACCAGAGACGATCTGACGCTTCAGGCGGATCGGCCTTGCCAGCCCATGCAGGTGGCGATCTCCGGCAGCAGTGGGCTGGTGGGCAGCCAACTCGCATCGCTGCTGACACTGCTGGGCCACCAGGTCCGTCCCATCGTCCGCTCGGCCACCAGCGATGAACGGGAAATCGCGGCCTGGGACGGTGACGACGCCGCCAAGCTCTCGGAAGTCGATGCCGTCGTCCACCTGGCAGGCAAGTCAATCGCCGACTCCCGATGGAACGATGATGTCAAGCAGCAGATTCGCGATAGTCGCGTGGTCAAGACACGTCAGTTGTGTGAGTCGCTGGCAAAGCTGTCGCAAGAAGCCGTCGAGTTCTGATTTGCGCCTCGGCCACCGGGATTTACGGTGATCGAGGGGACGAATTGCTCGATGAGCAGTCGCCCCTTGGAGACAGCTTCCTCGCCGAGGTCGCAAGAGAATGGGAAGAGGCTTGCCGCCCGGCGATCGAGGCAGGAATCCGGGTCGTCAATGCTCGCTTCGGAGTCGTTCTTTCGCCTCGCGGTGGCGCCCTGCAAAAGATGTTGCTCCCGGCAAAGTTTGCCGGCGGGGCGCTGGGCAACGGCAAACAATGGTGGAGCTGGATCGCATTGGATGATGTGATCGGAGCGATCTATCATGCGATCACCGATCCCACGCTCTCAGGGTCCGGTGAATTTTGTTTCGCCGCAGCCGATCACGAATCGAGACTTTGCCCAGACGTTGGGGGCGGTCATCGGTCGCCCCGCCATCTTTCCCGCGCCGGCCGCCGCCTTGCGATTGGCACTCGGTGAAATGGCCGACGCGCTTCTGCTGGCCAGCGCACGTGTCACGCCGAATCGACTGACTGCAAGCGGGCTATCGCTTTCGATTCACGCGAACTTGATGATTGCCTGCGTTACTCGCTCGGCCACGCACGATTGGAATCCGCTGAATGAACGGATCCATGATCTTTTTGCTCAACCTGATCTCGACGTGGTACATGGTGGGCCTGATCTGGATGGTTCAGGTGGTCCACTACAAGATGTTCGACCGAGTCGGGACGGAGCAATTCGTGCGTTATGAGACCGATCACAACCGCTTGATCACGCCGATCGTGGGTGTACCGATGTTGCTGGAGATCACAACCGCAGCGGCGCTGTTGCTGTCGGCACCGAGCACCTTTCCACGCTGGGCCGCCTGGACGGGACTTGCTCTGGTGGTGGCCATTTGGCTGTCCACTGCCTTGCTTCAGGTTCCCTGTCATCACCGGTTGATGGGTGGTTTCGACGAGAAGGCGTATCAGCAATTGGTGGCGACGAATTGGATACGGACGGCCCTGTGGAGCGCGCGAGGAGGGCTGCTCGCGTACTTTGCCTCGATTTCGATTCGATGAGGATTCGCCACGAATTGCACGAATGAACACGAACGAGAAGAACAAGGCAGGCAAAAAAATCTTACTCGCCCCTCGCAACTCGCCCCTCGCCTACTTCTTCATCGCCTTGACGACTGCTTGCCCCATGTCGGCGGGCGTGGGGGCGACGACGATTCCGGCGTCTTCGAGGGCGGCGACTTTTTCTTCCGCCGTCCCTTTTCCGCCGCTGATGATCGCTCCGGCATGTCCCATTCGCTTGCCGGGCGGCGCGGTGCGTCCGGCGATGAAGGCGGCCACCGGCTTGGTCACATTGGCCTTGGCGAACGCGGCAGCTTCTTCTTCGGCCGAGCCACCGATCTCACCGATCATCAGGATGGCTTCGGTTTGATCGTCTTCCTGGTACATGCGCCAACAGGTCAATGAAGCTGGTGCCCACGATCGGGTCGCCACCAAGACCCACGCAGGTGCTTTGCCCGAGACCGAGATTGGTGGTTTGCCAGACCGCCTCGTAAGTGAGCGTGCCACTGCGGCTCATCACGCCGACCTTGCCCGGTTGGTGGATGTATCCGGGCATGATGCCGATCTTGCAGCCACCGGGCGTGATGATGCCGGGGCAATTGGGACCGATCAGCACCGAGTTGCTGGCCCGCACCTTTTCGTAGACGCGGACCATGTCGAGCACTGGCACGCCTTCGGTAATCGCCGCGATCACACGAATGCCTGCATCGATCGCTTCCAGGATGGCGTCGGCGGTAAAGGGCGGAGGTACAAAAATCATGGTGGCGTCGGCACCGGTTTTCTCGACGGCTTCCTCCACCGTATCAAAAACGGGGATGCCCTCGACGTTCTGTCCGCCTTTGCCCGGCGTGACTCCGCCGACCATCTTCGTCCCGTAGTCGCGGCAACCGAGCGAGTGAAAGGTTCCCGCGTTACCCGTGATGCCTTGGCAAATGACTTTCGTGTTGCCGTCAACCAGAATGCTCATGTCTGACTTGTTATTTGGAAAGTTTGGTTGGTTGAGATCTGACTGTACGTTCGCCTTTCCAGGCTGACCCGCTTCCTTCGATGTCAGGCTGGAAAGCCTGACGTTCGATTCTTACGAAACCGCTGCCACGATCTTCTTGGCGGCGTCGGTGATGTCGGTGGCGTTGATGATGTCGATATCGCTTTCCGCCAGCATCTTTCGACCCTCTTCCACCTCCGTCCCTTCCAGTCGCACGACCAAGGGGACGTTGAAGCCGACGACTTTGCTCGCCTCGATCAATGCCGTGGCGATCGTGGTACAGCGGGCGATGCCACCGAAAATGTTGACCAGAACCCCTTTGCAATTGGGGTCGGACAACAAAATACGAAACGCCTCGGTGACCTGTTCCGTATTCGCGCCACCGCCGACATCCAGGAAGTTTGCCGGCTGGCCGCCGTGGTACTTGATGATGTCCATCGTCGACATCGCCAATCCGGCACCATTGACCAGACATCCGATGTTTCCGTCGAGCTTGACGTAGCTGAGCCCCGCTTCGCTGGCTCGCACCTCGCTCGGCTCCTCTTCGGACAAATCTCGCAGGTCCAGCAGTTGCTTGTGGCGAAACATCGCGTTGCTGTCGAAGGTGACCTTGGCATCCAGCGCGATCATGCGATCGTCGGCGGTAATCACCAGCGGATTGATTTCGGTGAGCGAACAGTCGTAATCGACAAAGAAGCGACAGACGGCCGGCATGAACTTCGTGGCTGCCTTGGCGGCGGCTCCGCTGATCCCGAGCTTCTTGCAGAGTTTGCGAACCTGAAAGGGCTCCAGCCCGATGGCCGGGTCGAAGTGCTCCTTGAAGATCAGTTCGGGCGTTTCTTCGGCGACCTTCTCGATCTCGACACCCCCTTCGGTGCTCGCCATCAGGACTGGCTTGGCAGCCGCCCGGTCGAGCACGATCCCCAGGTACAATTCGCGAGCGATGTTGCAACCGGCCTCGACAAAGACCTGATTGACCGTCTTCCCTTCCGGCCCGGTCTGGATCGTCACCAGCGTGTTGCCCAGCAGGCCTTCGGCGGCCTTGCGAACCTCGGCTGCCGTTTTGCAGACCACGACCCCTCGTTGCTCAGGGTTGTCCTTGATCGTTCCTTTGCCGCGACCGCCCGCATGAATCTGACTCTTGACGACGGCGATCTTCCCGCCCAGTTTATCGTAGGCAGCAACCGCTTCATCGGGCGTCTTGGCGACAATCCCGTCGAGCACCGGCACGCCAGCTTGGCGAAACAGCTCTTTAGCCTGATATTCGTGGATCTTCATCGATTCGGTGGATTCGCTAGTGAGGTCGCGAGGAAGTTTGAAGTGCGGAATATACGTCCCATCGTGGGCCTCAGGAACCATGGCAAAAGCGACTTCTAATGGAAACCCCTATGTCCGAGGCGTCACAGCGAGCCCGGTCTCGTCTGGCTCGACCGCAGCGACAACGTTGCCGTCGCGACTCGACCGCTTTCTCGAGGTGATGTCGTCGAAGTTGCCGGCCAATCGATCCAGGTCAAATCCGAAATCCCTGCCGGTCACAAGATTGCCGTCGCGTCGATTTCCTCGGGAAGCCCGGTGACGAAGTACGGCCAACCGATTGGGCGGGCCACCTGCGACATCGACGTCGGCGCCCACGTCCACTCGCACAACCTTGCCGACCACCACGTGGTCTCGAGTGATCTGAGCCAGCTGGCACCGCCGCCTCCGCCCGAGCCGACTCCGTCGCACCTTTGACGGCTTTCATCGCCCGGACGGTCGCGTGGGGACTCGCAACTACGTGGCCTTGATTTCGACCGTCAATTGCAGCGCGACGGTCTGCCACAAAGTCGTCGAGCGTTTTGATGCCGATCGCATGAAGCGCTGGCCGAACGTCGATGGAGTGTTTCGCGGCGACCCACACCACCGGCTGTGCACTGGAGTATCACGGCATCAAGCATCAGATGCTCGGCCGCGTGCTTGCCGGTTACACCAACCATCCCAACGTCGGCGGAACGCTGGTGATCGGACTCGGCTGCGAGCAGACCACCTCGGGTTACCTTTCGCAGCATCACGGCTTGGTTTCGCTCTATGCTCCCAGCGGAGAAAAGCTGACGCGTGACGAAGGGATCCCGATGCTGACGATGCAAACCGAAGGGGGAACGCGCGCGACGATCGACAAAGGCCGAGGCGCTGTTGGAACAAGTGCTTGATCGGGCCAATCAATTCACCCGAGCTCCGGCGGATGCCTCTCACTTGAAGCTCGCGGTCGAATGCGGAGGCAGCGATGGCTACTCGGGACTGACCGCGAATCCAGCGGTCGGCGTCGTCTCGGATCGGATCGTCGCTTGCGGTGGGACGTCGGTGATCTCTGAAACGACCGAACTGTATGGAGCCGAACACTTGCTGGTGCGCCGCAGTCGCACGCCGGAAGTCGCCCAAAAACTGCTCGACCGAATCGAATGGTGGAAGAATTACGTCGCCATGTACGGTGGCCAGATCGACAACAATCCGTCGGTCGGAAACAAAGCGGGCGGGCTGACCACGATCACGGAAAAATCACTCGGCGCCGTTTCCAAGAGTGGATCCACGGCGCTCGAGGAGGTTTACTTGTACGCCGAGCCGATGACCGCCTCGGGGCTGGTCGTCATGGACTCGCCTGGATTCGATCCCGCCAGCGTGACCGGCAAGGTCGCCGGCGGAGCCAACCTGGTGATGTTCACCACGGGCCGGGGCAGCTGTTTCGGTTGCAAGCCCAGCCCTGTGATCAAAGTCGCCACCAACACGCCGCTGTTCGAGCACCTTCATGAAGACATGGACCTCAACGCCGGCGTGATCCTGGAAGGCGACGACTTGCAAACCGTCGGCGACCGTTTCTTCGAGTTTGCGCCTGCGAGTCGCCAGTGGCCACAAGACCTGCAGCGAAATGCTGGGAATCGGCGATCACGAATTCATTCCTTGGACGGTTGGACCAACGCTTTAACCGAAGCCTTCACGAGAAACCCGATGCCTGACCAGATGCCTCATGTTGTGATCACCGATTTCATCAACGACTCGCTGGAAGTCGAGCGAAACGTACTCGATGGGGTCGCGACAGTCGAAGCCTATGATGCGTACAACGAGAAAGAACTCGCCGGAAAAATCGACTCCGCCGACGCGGTGATGCTGTATCACAATCTGGCACTCTCGGCCGACACGATTCGGCTGCTGACCAATTGCAAGTTGATCGTTCGCTGCGGTGTCGGCTTTGACAATGTCGATCACCGACTGGCCCGCGAGCTGGGGATCCCCGTCGCAAACGTTCCCGACTATGGAACCGAAGAAGTCGCCGATTCGGCGATCGGCATGGCGCTGGCGCTGACGCGAGGCATTCATTTTTACAACCAGCGAATGCGGTCAACGCCTGATCCCTGGATGTATCACGTTGCCTCGCCGCTGTATCGGCACCGCAATCGAGTCTTTGGCATTGTGGGACTGGGACGCATTGGAACGGCAACGGCCCGTCGCGCGCTGGCGATGGGCATGGACGTACGGTTCTACGATCCGTTCAAACAAGATGGCTACGACAAAGCGATTGGCGTGCGTCGCGTGGAAACGCTCGAGGAATTGATGCGAGCATCGTTCATCCTCAGTCTGCATTGCCCGCTGAACGAGGAATCGCGGCAGATGATCAACGCGGAAACGCTGGAGTGGTTGCCGATGGGAAGCTATCTGGTCAACACGGCTCGGGGCGACGTGGTCGACACGGCGGCCATTCCTGACGCGATTGCCAGCGGACGACTGGCCGGTGCTGCGATCGACGTGCTCGCCGTAGAACCACCCTCGGCCGACAACCCGCTACTGGTTGCCTGGCGCGACCCCAGCCATCCCGCCTACGAGCGATTGATCATCAATCCGCACTCGGCCTTTTACTGTGAGGAGGGACTCATGGACATGCGTCGCAAAGGGGCCGAGGCCTGTCGGCGAGCGTTGACCGGCGAGCGACTCCGCAACGTGATCAACTGAGCGCGGCGAATCGATAGAACGTCCGCAACGCTATCGGGCCTCGATCGTCTCGGCGATCTCCGCAATCGGTTTTGGATCTTCCATGCGGTCGGAACTGCGATTGCTGACGCGGCGAACGACCAGCCACAAGGAGAGCGTGACCAGCAGGATGGAGCCGACCGCGAGAGCACCTTCCCAAAGCAACGCCGATCGCATTCCGGCGACCGGCGCGATGACCTTTTCCAATCGGTACTGCACCAGGACAAGTAAATCGGTCGGGTCACTTTCCACAGTTGGCGGATCGCTTCCCGGGGGATTCTCGTCGGGGCTGTCCTCGATCGGCAAGGAGACAGGCTGCATCGCCGCGATCCAGTGCCCAGCGTACGGTTCGCCTCCGTCGGCGGCGGCAAGCGGGTCGAGATAATCGACATCGCTTCCAGCCAGCAATCGCTCCATCTGATCGTTGGGAATCTGGTACTTCTCTCCCGCCATGTTGACGCCGGAAGTCCGCCTGTCTTCCATCAGCGGGTGTTGCAGAATCGTGCCCTGCGTCGGTCCCGGTCGGGCTTCGACCAACACCGCTACCTGATTGTTGCCCTGCTTGCTCTGCAGCAACTCAAAGTCACCAAGGTTCACCGTCACCACGAACATCGCGTCGGGATGTTCACGATCATCGGTCAGGAAGATCGGCGTGCTGATCGCCACCTTCCACAAGCGTGTCGCGGTACTCGGGAACGCGGCCGACATGTGCGTCGAGGTCAACGGCTGGACCGATCCGATCTCGGTCGACTCCTTCGGCAAGTCAACTCGTCCACCATGGAAATACGTGCGGTAACAATAATTCCGGCCGGTACTCTTTTCATTACGGCTCACGGCGTCTTCGTAAGCAATCGAAATGATGGTTCCCAGTGAGTCCGTGACATACATCGAGGCCAACCGACGACGACGGCGGTGCGCGTCCGCATTGCTATAGAGTGCCAGACGCTTGTTGAGAATATGATCCAGACGCAATTGTGCCGGCGAGTCCATCAATTGATCGCGAGCCGGGTTGGAACCATGGGTGGCAAGCGGTGTCTTCATCGCGGCGATCGCCGCCAGCGACTCGCGAACCTCGTCACTCTGCATCGTCGCTTTCAGCTGATCGACGAAATCGTCGCGTGACGCTTCTTCACGCGTGAGTTGATAGTAGCGTTCAATCTCGCTCTCGAGCGTCCTGGCGGCAAAGGCCGCGGCGAGCTCGTTACTACCGAACGCCTCCTGACGAAGTGCCTGCACGGTTCGATTGCTGGCCTGGCGAATGCTGCGGGCTGCGAAGATGCAGGTCGCGAGCAACACCAGCAGCGGTCCGACAATCCCCAGCAACATCAGCGGTCGCTTGGCACGCGTGACGTCGCGGCGGTTGAGATCCTGGAGAATCTGCTGGACGTTGGCGTATCGGTCCTGTGGATTGGGAGCCAAGCATTTGGAAACAATTCGTCCCAGCATGCGATCGACATCGGTACGCTGCAGATGCCGCGACGGCGGCGGGCTTTCGTTGATCACCTCTTGGTAGCGATTCAATCGTTTCTCAAGTGATCCAGCGGTATCCAGTTGCTCGACGATTTCGTCGGCGCGATAGGGTGGTTGCCCGGTCAGCAAGCGATACATGATCGCGCCGACGGCATAGACGTCCCAACTGGCATCCGGCGCCGCGCTGAGGTGGGCCTGCTCGGGAGCCATGTAGAAAAGCGTTCCCAGCGCGGGCGTCTGGTCATCCGATAGACGGCTTTGTCCAAAGTCGGCCAGGCGAGGCTCGTTGTCGTCGCCCAAGCAGGATGTTGGCCGGCTTGATGTCGCAGTGCAGCACCCCTTTGGCGTGACAGCGATTGAGCCCGATGCAGATCCGGCGAAACATTTCGACCGCCTCATCGAGCGGCAAGCGACCGCGCGTCTGCAGCAAATCCTCCAGCGAGCCGCCGGTAATCAACTCCATCACGTAGTAGGGCGGTTCGGCGTCCCAACCGACTTCCAGCACCTGAACGACGTATCGATCCGCGGACAGCTGCACCAGGTTTTTGACTTCCCGGCTGAGCAACGACCAATTGACGCCGCCCCGGTGAAGGTAGAACTTGACCGCGACATCGCGACCGGTGTTCAAATCGCAACCAACCCAGACCTGTCCAAAAGCTCCAGCCCCAAGAAACTGGGTCAGTCGATACCCTGGTACCTTGGCGGGCGGAGTTGTAGCCTGCATCGAGAGCTTTTTGCTCGTCGATTGGCCTTCGGCGGTTTGTTGTTCAGTCGGGTCGATATTCACGCCTTTTGCCGCAAACTTCCAATGTTGACTCTGTCGACGCTACCCCCATGGTAACCCGATGAGAATCCCTCTCGCTGGAACACCCACGATCGGCATTGTAGCCAAATTGTCTGCCACCGCTCTCGTGGTGGCCTTGGTGATTGGCGCCGAAATGGCTTGGGGACAGTCATCGCAAGTCGATCCGCCTCTGGATGGCCGCCAGGGACGCGAGTTGTTGCTGAGGAATTTTCGCCCCACCAGCAAACTCAAGGTGGCCTCGCACCCCAAACAACACGCCAGGTTTCCGGTCGTCGACGTCCACACCCATTTTCGCTACAAGCTTCGCAGCAGTGACCAGGCCTTGGACGATTTTGTCGCGGTCATGGATCGCAATCACGTTGCGGTCTGCGTTTCCCTCGATGGGCAACTGGATGGTCCCCTGGAAGAACACATGAACTTCCTCTGGTCACGACATCGAAACCGCTTCGTCATCTTCGCAAATGTGAATTGGCAAGGAGACGGCGACTCGGAGGATCCTGCGACGTGGGCCTGTCACCGCGAGGGATTTGCGGAGCGAACCGCCGAGCAATTGGCCGACGCCGTCGCGAAGGGTGCCAGCGGACTGAAGATCTTCAAGCGGTTTGGACTCGATTATCGGAACCCGGATGGATCCCTGATCAAGATTGACGATCCGAGGTTCGACCCGATTTGGGAGGCATGCGGACAATTGAAAATCCCGGTGATCATCCACACCGCCGATCCCGCCGCCTTTTTTGATCCGATTGATGAGACCAACGAACGCTGGGAAGAGCTCAGCCGTCACCCGGATTGGAGCTTTCATGGCGATGCGTTTCCCTCTCGCCAAGAGCTTGCTCGCCGCTCGAAATCGATTGATCGCCAGGCATCCCGACACCCAATTCATCGGTGCACACGTTGCTAATAACGCCGAGGACCTGGCCGAGGTCAGTCGCTGGTTGGAACAGTATCCCAACCTGTGGATTGAAACCGCGTCACGAATCGCCGAACTCGGACGCCAGCCTTACACCGCTCGCGACTTTTTGGTCCAACATGCGGACCGCGTGATGTTTGGAACGGATGGTCCTTGGCCAGAGCTACGCTTGCAGATCAATTGGCGCTTCTTTGAAACCCGCGACGAGTCGTTCGACTACAGCGAGAAAATACCGCCACCACAAGGGATCTGGACGATCGACGGCGTGGAACTGCCCGACGACGTGCTGCGCAAACTTTATTTCGAGAACGCAGCGAAGCTGATTCCGGGTGTGGCCGAGCGCGTTGAAGCCTATCGAGCATCACGCGATCCGTCGTCCGACGCGTCGTCACCACCCCCCAGGAAGGAACCGTGAGCGAACCCAACTTTGCAATGATTTGCTGTGCTTGCGGCGCCGAACAGGTGGTCAAAGAATCGATCGCCGCGCAAGGATGGCGTCTGGCGTTTTCGCGTCCGGGATTCGTGACCGCGAAACACGATGGACCAGCCGAATTGCCACAGGGCGTCTTCATTCGAACCGTCGCACGATCCATCGGCTCGGCCCGCGGCGACGAGGCGGAGACCTTGATCAACGAGTTGTCCGATCGACTGACAACGATTCACGGTTCGCCGCAACCATTCGATCAACTGCACGTGTGGCCGAAAGATCGTGTGCCGATCGGACGCTTTGGGTTCGAGCCCGGTCTCGATGAAGTGTCACGAGCGGTGGCCGCGGAAGTCTTTGAGCGTCTCAAAGATCCATGGCTACGCTGCGATGCCCCCAATCGCATCGCCGAAAGCGGCAATCGCGTCCTCGACGTCGTTCTGGTCGAACCTTCGTATTGGTTCCTTGGTTGGCACCAGGCCACGGATTGGCACTCGCGATGGCCTGGCGGAGTGCAACCGATTGAACCGAAATACGAACCGATCTCCCGTGCCTACTACAAAGCGGCCGAAGCAATCACCTGGAGCGGCTTTGAGATGCGTGAGGGAGACACCGCGATCGAAATCGGTAGCGCCCCCGGCGGCGCCTGCGGACGACTGCTCGAACTCGGGCTGAATGTGATCGGAATCGACCCCGCCGACATGGATGAACGAATTGCCAACCACCCCCGTTTTCGCCACCTTCGCGCGCGGGCCGGTGATCTGCCGCGTAAAGAGTTCCGCGGAGCCAAATGGTTGCTGGTCGACTCGAACGTGAAACCCAAACAGACCCTGGTCACGATCAAGAACATCGTCACGCACCAACACTGCGACCTGCAGGGACTCCTGATCACGCTCAAGATCGGCGACTACCAGGCCGCCAATCTGATTGACGAGTGGGCCGCCAAGATCAACGAGTGGCATCCGTCGCGAGTGCGTGTCCGACAGCTCTCGCGAAACAAAGTCGAGGTCTGTTTCGCAGTCACGATGTAAAGCAACGGGGCAGAACAATCATGGGCAACATGATGAGCCCCAAATCCTTTGTCTTGCTATCATCCTCCCTACCTGCTTCCTGCCCATCATCTGCCATCTCTGCCCACCGTCGTCCCCCACGCCAGCAGGGCCATGCAAGATCAATCTTGCAATCAACCGGCGAATCGGCCTAATCTTCCCCACGATTTAGCGACCTAATCGACGCTCCTCCCCAAACTGTTGGATTGCCATGGAAGGCTCACCCCGTTTGTTGTTGCGACCGGCCCAAAGAACCCTCGCGGTTCTGCTGATTGCGATCCTGTTCTGCAGCCTCAATGCTCGTGCGGACGAAGCACAATGGATCTGGGCCAACGGCAGCACGCCCGATACACCGATCCGGCAAGGGCAGACCTGTCTGTTCCGCAAGCCGATCAACTTGAAGGTGGAAGCGGTTGGGCGAATCGAGATCGCGGCCGACGATCAGTATGAGTTGTTCGTCAATGGCGTCCGCATCGGCAACGGCAAGTCGCCGCGTCAGATGCAAGAGTACGACATCTCCGGACACCTCGAGATCGGACGTAACGTGATCGCCGTGCGTGTCGTCAACACCCATGGCAACACTGCCGCGCTGGCCGCCCGCGTTTCGATCAAGCCCAAGAACCAAGACAATTGGTACACCTTCAGCAGCAGCCCATCATGGCGTGCCAGCACCGAAGAAAGCCCGATGTGGGAAACGGTGGTCTTCAACGATCGTCTTTGGGGTTCGGCGTCAGCATTTGGAAAACTTGGCGATACCGTTCCCTGGGATCGCGACGTCGACGTTGTCGCCGAGAAGCAAGCGGATCAACGCGAGCGTTTTCAGATCCAGAAGGGCTTTGGCGTTCAACGTGTCCTGAGTGATGAACAGGTCGGTTCGGTGATCGCGATGACGTTCAACGAATTTGGTCACATCATCGTCTCTCAGGAAGGTGGCCCGCTGTTGCTGATCTTTGACAAAGACGAAGACGGCGTGCCGGAGCAGGTCCGCACCTACTGTGACAGCGTCACGTCGTGTCAGGGAATTTTGGCGCTCAATGGTGAAGTGTTTGTCACCGGTGACGGCCCCGAAGGCAGCGCGCTGTACCGTCTTACCGACAGCGATCGAAACGGCACGCTGGAGCAGGTCAAAGCGATTGTCAAGTTCAAGGGGAACGGCGGCGAGCACGGTCCCCACGGAATCCGACTTGGTCCCGACGGCATGATCTATGTCGCTGTCGGCAGTCACACGCAGGCGATGGGTCCCCAGGGCAAAGGCGAAACATTGCGCAGCACGTACGAAGGCGACCTGCTGCCCCGCTACGAAGATCCGGGTGGGCATGGACTCGGCGTCAAGGCTCCGGGCGGTACGATCATTCGCACCAACATCGACGGCACGGTGGTAGAACGAGTCGCCGGCGGAGTTCGCAACGCCTACGACTTGGTCTTTCATCCCGAAGGTGGCCTGTTCGTCCACGACTCCGACATGGAAGCCGATCTCAACACAGCCTGGTATCGTCCGACCGCCTTGTTCGATGTCACCGAAGGTGGCGAACTGGGATGGCGAACGGGTTGGGCGAAATGGCCGGAGCACTACTTCGATCGCTTGCCCAATCTGCTCGAGACCGGACGGGGCAGCCCCACCGGCGCGGTCTGTTACGAGCACTACATGTTCCCGGTACGCTACCAAAACTCGTTCTTCCTGGCCGACTGGTCGGAGGGCCGCATCCTCAACGTTCGGCTCAAGCCTCGTGGCTCGGGATACATCGCCGACAGCGAAGTGTTCCTGAAGGGACAGCCGCTCAACGTCACCGACTTGGAAGTTGGACCGGACGGAGCGATGTACTTCTGCACCGGCGGTCGTGGCACCTCCGGAGGCGTGTACCGCGTGGTCTACAAGGGCGAGATCCCGGACCGGATCAAGAATCTCGGCAGCGGGATCGCCGCTGCCATTCGACAACCCCAGCTCGAATCGGCCTGGTCTCGTCAAGAGATCGCATCGATCCGCCGTGAACTGGGTGATAAGTGGGGACAACTCGTCGCTGGCGTCGCCTTCAGCAACGACAACCCATCGCACTATCGCACCCGAGCAATGGAATTGATGCAGTTGTTCGGGCCGGTGCCTAGCGAAGATCTGGTCCTGGAACTGAGCCAGGCTCCGAGCGAAACCGTTCGCGCGAAAGCTGCCTGGATGATGGGGCTTCACCCCGATACCAAGAGTGCGGAGCGTCTGGTCGTGATGCTCGAGGATCGCGATGCTCGGGTACGACGCGCCGCTTGCGAAGCGATGCTGCGGAGTGGGCAATTTCCGACAGAGACACAATCCATTGTGCGGCTGCTTGCGGACGAAGACCGAACGCTTGCCTTCGTCGCTCGTCGCGTGCTCGAACGCATGCCGGTCGAGACATGGCGAGACGAAATTCTCAACAGCAGCGATCCGCGCGTCGGCATCCTTGGCATGTTAGCGCTGATCAACGCTGACCCCACCGAGGAGACCTGCATGCAGGTGCTCGCTCGTGCCAGCGATCTGATGACGGACTTCCTGAGCGATGCCGACTTCGTCGACACGCTGCGGCTTTGTCAGATCGCTTTGCACCGAGGCAAGATCGACCCGAGTCGTGTGACCACGCTGCGTGATCAGATTGCCGAAGAGTTTCCGGCTGGTGACAACCGCATGAATTATGAACTGATTCGTTTGGCCGCTTATCTGCAAGCCAATTCGGTTGCCGACCGGGCACTGGACTTTCTAGCTAGTGACAATCCTGAACCGGATCGGACGCTCGTGGCAATGTGCCTACAGTTCTTGTCTCACGACTGGAACGCGGAACAACGGTTCAGGATCTTGAAGTACTACGAAAACGCTGCCAACAGCACATCGTCCAGCTCGCTAGCGATGTACCTGATGAATGTCACGCGCGACTTTGCCAAATCCCTTTCGGACGAAGACGTGCTGGCGATCCTGGAGCAAGGCGCGGTGTGGCGTAACGCAGCCCTTGCGGCGATCTACAAATTGCCGAGACCGATTGACGACAGCATCGCGGCCACCCTGCGCGAACTCGACGAAAAGCTGGTGGCCCAACCACAACCGGGCGACGTCGAACGCAGACTGCGCACCGGCATCATCGCGATGCTCGCGACCGCCAGCGACGAAGAGTCAGGCGCCTACCTGCGTAGCCTGTGGCGCGACGAGCCCGAACGACGCCCCGTTGTCGCGATGGCATTGGCGCAAAACCCCAAGGGCGAAAACTGGGACTACCTCGTGCGCAGCCTGAATGTCTTGGAAGACCAGGCCGCTATTGAAGTCGTGCGAGCTTTGAAGACCGTTCCGGTGGCAACCGACGATCCGATGGCAGTTCGCCAATTGATCCTGCTCGGCGTCCGTGCGGAGAAGAAAGGCAAGCAGCTTCGAGAACGTGGAAGGATTGCTGGAGCACTGGACCGGCATGCAACGACCGGAACAAGCCGCGACCTCGATGCGGCCTTGGCAAAAGTGGTACGCCAAAACCTATCCCGATCGCCCGCCGGCCGAACTCCCCAACGAAGACGAATCGCGTTGGGATTTTGATCAGCTCGTCGACTATCTCGAGAGCGATGAAGGACGCTATGGCGACCCCAGCTCCGGCCGCAACGTTTATGCGAAAGCGACCTGCGCCCAGTGCCATCAGTTCGGCAACGAGGGCCAAGCGGTCGGACCGTCCCTCTCGGGCATTGCGAAACGATTCAGCAAACGAGAGATCCTCGAATCGATTCTTTATCCGGCTCACGTCGTCAGCAGCCAATACGGCAGCAAGAAGGTGTTGACGCTCGACGGCAGGGTCTTTGTCGGTATGGTCAGCCAACGGAGCGATCAGTCGCTCGACATTCGCGATTCCAACAACCAGGTGATGGTGGTCCGAGAATCGGAAGTCGACCAGATCCTGCCGAGCAACAGCAGCATCATGCCCAGCGGTCTGCTTGACGAGCTGAGCTTGCGTGAAATCAGCGACATGATGGCCTACCTGGGCGTGGTACCTCCGCTGGAGGTGGCCACCAGACCGTAGTTCTCACTCGACCTTCCCAAGATGGACCGCGGCGGACAGAATACGTCCCCAAAGCCAAGCACCTGTCCGCAAAGGGGTCTGACCCTTTGCGGGCGAGTCGATTCACTTGGCTTTTTGCCTCGCCGGAGAGGGCCAGACCCCTTTTCGGCCAGGTTGGAAGAGAATTCTGTCCCTCTGCCCCCCTTTCTTGGGATCGATCGTGGAACGCCGTCTGCTCACGTTTATCGTCGCTTCGACGGCGTTCTTCATGTTTTATCTGTCGCTGCGAATGATGTTCGCACCGCCGCAGCCACCCCCAGGTGCCAACCTGGCCGAGGCGGCGGCCGAGATGCCGGTGGAGGAGGCCCAAGAAGAGCCAGCCCCACCGCCAGCGGACGACGTCGGCAGATGCGGCCGACGACCAGCCTGTTCCAGAACGACCGGTTCGGCCGGAGTGGTTAACGCTGGGATCGATGAGCCCCGAATCGGGCTATCACATGCTCGTGACGCTTCAGAGCCGTGGCGGAGGCATCGAGCGGATCGAGCTGACCCAGCGTGATGAAAAGGGCAAGCTTCGCTATCGACGCGTCGATGTGCGAAACGGATACCTCGGTTACTTTGCCGGCGAACCCGCCGAGAATCTTGACGGCGTCTTGGTCAACGTGGTCGGACCGGGAACGCCAGCCCAACTGGCTGGGATCGAAGTGGGTGACGTGATCGTGTCGGTCGCCGGCACGCCGGTCGCGACCCGTGATGACATCGTCGCGGCGCTGGCGAACTCCCGACCCGGCGACTCCGTTTCCGTCGAGGTACTGCGGAATGGGTCGGCCAACCCGCAATCACTGCAGGCAACCTTGAGCGAACATCCACTCGATCTGGTCCGGCTGGCCCGCGATGGGGGTGCCGACCAGGTGGACGGAAACCTCACGCGATTGTCGTGCCTGCTGACACTCAGTCAGGTCAATCGCAAAGGGATTGAGCCCAACAAGCGGTGGATCGCAGGTTCAGTCAACCCAATGGACCTGAACTGGACACTGACACGACCCCGGGCAACCTCGGGTGAGTCGGCGCAATTCGCACTGGAGCTTTCCGACGCGGAGATGAAACCGATTGGCGGACAGGCCGTGCGGATCATACGAACTTATGACCTGGCCCCCGAATCCTACGACATCAAGATGTCGGTGCAGTTGGACAATCTGTCTGACCAGCCGCAAGACCTTGCTTACCGACTGGAAGGTGCCAACGGACTGACGATGGAGGGCTGGTGGTACAGCAACAAGATCAGTCCGAATTGGCGCGGCGGCGCAGCGGCTCGTGACATCGTGTGCAAGACGGCCGCCAGCGGACATCGCTTTCTGAGCGGTTTCAACCTGCTCAATCGCGCGAAGAAGGAAACGAAAGATCCAAACGAAACCATCTTTGCCGGCGACAGCAGCCTCGACGAACGCGACATGAAGTACATCGGGGTCGATGCCCAATACTTCACCGTCGCCTACCTGCCGCCGCAGGGAAGCAATGCACTGTCAACGTTCCGGCGGGCCTCCGCCGGGATTGCGGCCGACGCCGAACTGATTCCCCGCCACCAGGAGCGCGCGGTCAACACGACGTACTTCCTGGACAGCGAGATTGCCGAAGTGCCGCCCGGTTCATCGATGCGTCAGGAGCTGCGGATGTTCGCCGGTCCCAAGCAGCCCGAGTTACTCGCCCAGTACGGCCTCGGCGATTGCATCTACTTCGGCTGGTTCGCTCGCTTCTCGAAGATCCTGGCTTGGATGCTGCACCTGCTTTCGGGCATCGGAAACTACGCGTTGGCAATCATCATGCTGACCGTGATGGTGCGTGGCTTGATGTTCCCGCTCAGCCGAAAGGCGGCGATCAACGCTCAGAAGATGCAGGAACTCGCACCTGAGATGAAGAAGATCAACGAGAAGTTCAAGGACGACATGGAGGGCAAGCTGAAGGCCCAGCGGGAACTGCAGCAACGGGTTGGCTTCAACCCATTGGCTGGCTGCTTGCCGATGTTCTTGCAATTGCCGATCTTCATCGGTCTCTATCGGGCGCTCTCGGTCGACATCGAACTTCGCCAGGCGGCCTTGTCCAGCTCGACCGACTGGGCTTCGAACCTGGCCGGACCCGACATGCTGGTGTATTGGGGTGATTGGCTGCTTGAGTACCTTTCAGGTCGAGGTACCGGCTGGCTCGGCCCCTATTTCAACATCCTGCCCGTGATCGTGGTGGTCCTGTTCCTGGCACAACAGAAGATGTTCATGCCACCGGCAACGGACGAGCAAACGGCGATGACGCAGAAGATGATGAACATCATGACCCTGATGATGGGGCTGTTCTTCTTCCGAGTTCCAGCGGGGCTCTGCATCTACTTCATCACCAGCAGCCTGTGGGGGATCTGCGAACGGATCATGGTCAAGAAGACCTTGCCGACCGGCAAGCACTTCGATGCGGCGGTGCTCGAGGGGACCGCGGTCCGAACAGAAAAATCGCAGTCTCTGGTCGAACGAATTCGCAGCCAGGTCGCGAAACCTGAGGCGCCGATCGAACGCCCCAACAAACGCCGCCGCCCACCGAAGAAGAAGCAACCGTAGTCGATTGTCGCCGATCGCTCCGCCGATCGTAGCGTCCCAATCCGCAACGGTCGGCCGAGCGATCGGCGACCATAAACGGACAGCACCAGAAGTGGTCTGTCCATCGATAAGTGTCAGGCTGAGTCACTTGAGTCAAGATCGTGCTCGTGCCCAGCGCAGCAGTGTTCGCAATCGATTAGGAGCACCGGCCTGAGCACGAACACTGCTGCGCTGAGAACGACGACATTGGATCCCAGAGCGAGACGATCCAGTCGGTCATGCTGTGCATGACATCGGCTTCGCAGATTGGCATGCGGAGCATGCCCTACTAGATGTAGAACATCGTTTCGTCGCCGTGGAGGCAGCGTTCGACCAGGTCACTCAGGCGGGCTCGGGACAGCACGCGCCGTGACGCGTCGGCTGCCTGATCCCAAAAACCTTGCAGCATCTCGTCGGCCGCACTCGCTTTCCCTTCGGTACGACAGCCCGCCTCCTGACAGCCGACCGCCTCGGCGATGTCAAGCAGCGTGATCTTGGACGGGATCCACCGAAAGTCGGTAACCGCCTTGGCTGCCACGCACACTCTGCACCCATCCGGCCGCCCGCAGTGTGCGCAGGATCTGCACCAGGAAAGGACCGGGGACCCCGTGCCGATCCGCAATCTCTCGAATCGCCACCGGTGCCGGATCGTCCTGACGCATGGCCAGTTCGAGCATGGCCAGGCAGGCGTAATGAACACGCGCCGAGATCATCATCAAACAGAATCTCCGGTCGGCCTGGTGGTTTGTCAGAGCCAAGAATTAGGGTGACGTCGATCGGCGAAAAGGGGGTCAGGGCGAAAAGGGGTCAGACACCAAAAATGCGAAGCACCCTTCGGGCCGTTCCGGTTTTTGGTGTCTGACCCCTTTTCGCCAACGAAGCACCCTTCGGGCCGTTCCGGTTTTTGGTGTCTGACCCCTTTTCGCCAACAACCCTCAAACGAAATGCTGACGCTGCACTAGGACGAATGCAAACCGCACTCAGTCTTCTTGAATCCGCTCCAGCGACCTGCCCGCTCGTCCTCACCCACCAACACGGCTCGCGTGCAAGGCTGGCAACCCACACTGGGAAAGCCCTGGTCGTGAAGCGGGTTGTACGGAATGTTTTCGGCGGTGATCAACGACCAGACTTCCTTCTTGGTCCAGTTGGCCAGTGGGCTGACCTTGACCAGTTGGAATTTTCGATCCCATCCGACAATCGGCGCCTTGGCACGGTCCGGACTCTGATCGCGACGAATCGCACTGGCCCACGCATACTGGCCCTTCGCGGCCTCATGCAGCACGCTCAACTTGCGGTCGAAACAACATCGATTCGGATCCGTCTTGTAGACCGGCCCGCCATTGGCCGCCTCGTATTGCTCGACCGACAACGCAGGCCGTTTGTACTCCACCTCGATGCCGTAGCGCTCCTTGACCCGCTCACGTAGCTCCAGCGTTTCCTGGAACTGATAGCCCGTATCGAGGTTAAAGATCGGCGTCTCCGGCGCGATTTCCGCCAGCATATGGATGATCGTCATCCCCTCGGGACCAAAGGCGGTCGCCATCGTGAACCGCGGCGCAAAGCGGTCAATCGCCCAGCGAAGAATCTCCTGCGGCGTGGCCGACTCCAGTCGCTCACTGGCCCGCTGCAATTCCTCCATCAGCTCGTCGGTCGGCTCCAGCGGCGGATCGGCCGCCAACGCCCCACGCGGCTCGCCGGAATCAATCGAGACGAGCTTGGAGCGGCGGACGGGGTGCGGCCGTTGGCTCGCGCGAGTCGGCAGTTTCAGGGTCATTCATCGGTTTTCGACAGGCATTCATCACATCAGATTCCCGCATCGGGGCCACGTCGCAGAAATACTACATACATGATCAAGATAGTCAAGTATGAATATCGTCCGCCGCTGGTGAGCGATTGAACGATTTTAGGGGTGCCGCCTTGTTTTGCAGGTTTTCGATCACTTTTCCGGGGTCGCTCGTGAGCGAAAATGGCTAAATTGGAGGAAGAAAATCGATTTTGGCGATCGACCGCCTGCTGCTGACGTCGCCTGCGCGGATCGAAGCGATCGCAAGTGGCTGAGGACGACGGCGGTTCTCTCGCTTGTCCGACGCGCCGCGTTCTCGTTCCCGATGGGGATCCTTTCATGTCACGACCCGGATGGATCTTGCTCCTCACGATGGTCGGACTTCGTAGCCTGTCTGGTCGACACGCTGGAGATCTCAGGGGGAGGGCATTTGACGGGCGAAGTGCAGCGCAAGGCCGACCTGGTGATTGTCAAAGTGGACGATCAGATTCAGGTCGCGATCCCAGCGAGTCGAGTCCGCCGCGTCGTCGAATCGGATGACTTGGCAGAGTACCGCAGGTTGGCGGCGCTGGCCGGTGACGATGCCGAGCGTCATTACCAACTCGCCCTGTGGTGTGTGCGTTCGGATAGCGTTTCCGGAGATGTGCAGCAGTACAAGCGATACCACATGCAACGGGCGATCGATTTGGATCCCGACCATGCCAAGGCTCGAGGTGGCCTTGGGCTACACGCGGCAAAACGGCAAATGGATTCGCACTTCGGATTTGATGACCGAACGCGGGATGGTGCCTCGATCCGGCGGCTGGGAGTTGCCCGAGGCGGCCGCGATCGAAGACTATCAAGATTCCATCAATGTGGACGCCAGGAAATGGAATCGCGAGGTCAAGCGATTGGTCGCAGTCGTGCTTCGTGGTTCATCGAAGGCGTCCGAGGCGATGGAAACGCTCGGCAGCATTCGCGATCCGTTGGCCGCCGGTGCGATCGCCCAGCAACTGCTCGCATCACGCGAGAACGGCTCACAGAGCCGACGCGCTGCGACTGCTGTGGGTTCGTTTGTTGGGTCAGTTTCGCAACGTCGTCTCGGTCGAAGCGCTCGTTCGAGCAGGCCTGGAAGAATCCGACGAAACGGTTCGCGAGGCTGCGCTCAACGAACTGGTCGAATATGGATCCGGCTCCGCGGTCGCAACCTATCTGCAGTATCTATCGTCCAACGACAACCAACTGGTCAATCGTGCGGCCCGAGCCTTGACGTGGTTTCCGGATCGAGAGTTGGTGCTGACCTACATCGATGCGCTGGTCACCACGCACAAAACGGAATTGGCGCCGGGCCCGGGGATGCAAGTTGGATTCGGCAGTGGCGGCGGTGGCATGCAGATGGGCGGCAAGAAGCAGGTCCAGGTCGACCAGGTCAAGAACCCAGCCGCGCTGACGCTGGTCAAGTCGGTGGTCCCCGACGTTGACTATGGCTACGACGAACAGGCCTGGAAGAATTACATTGCCAGCCTGCGAACGGCGTTCAGCGGTGATCTTCGTCGTGATCCTTGAGGCGCGAATGCAATCGGCGTCGGGAAAAAGGGGTCAGACACCAAAAGCCGGAACGGCCCTTCGGCTGCTTTGCACTTTTGGTGTCTGACCCGAATGGCACGAACTTAGGTTGTCTCAGTGAACCTCGGGCGCTAGCCGTGGGCCTTCGCCGCATCCTAACGACGTTTTCTTCGCCCACGGCTAGCGCCCGAGGTTCAAAGCCCGTGCCATTCGTGTCTGACCCCTTTTTCCCGACCCACGTTCATTCGAAACATGCACTAGGCGCGCGTTGCTTCGATCGCTTTCCGGACCGCTCCTTCGTCGATGCCGCCGACCAGTTCAACCACGCCGATCTCGGATGGAAGAATGAACCGTAGCTTTCCGTGGGCCACTTTCTTGTCCCGCATCATCACGGGAATCATGGCATCGGGATCCGCCGAGGGCAGGACGGTGGGCAGATCACACTGCTCGATCAATTCCGTTTGTTGTTCAAGCAGCGAGGCATCGGCCATCTTCAAATCGACGGCAAGCCGCGCGGCCATTTGCATCCCGATCGCCACCGCTTCGCCATGCAACAGCGTGCCGTAGCCACAGGTCGCTTCGATGGCGTGGGCGAAAGTGTGACCGTAATTCAGGATCGCCCGACGACCACTGGTCTCACGCTCATCTTCGCCGACGACACGAGCCTTGCTCTCGCAGCTCTTGTGGATCGCGTACCGCACGGCCACGTCGTCGCGATCGACCAGGCGTCTGGCATTGGACTGTAACCAGAGAAAGAACTCCGCGTCATCGATCACTCCGTACTTGATCACTTCGGCAAGTCCGCTGAGGTAACTTCGTCGCGGCAGCGTCGAGAGCACATCGGTGTCGATCAGCACCAGTGACGGTTGCCAAAAGGCGCCGACCATGTTCTTGGCCGACGGCAAATTGATGCCTGTCTTGCCGCCGACACTGCTATCGACCATCGCCAGCAGTGTCGTGGGAACCTGGACAAAGCGAATCCCCCGAGTGAACGAAGCCGCAACAAATCCAGCCAGGTCACCGATCACGCCTCCGCCGATAGCGATCACCACGCTCCTGCGATCACTTCCCTGATCGAGCATCCACTGCAACAGACGATCAAACTCTGCCAGCGACTTGCTCGACTCGCCGGATGGAACGCTGGTCATGCTGACACGAAGCGCGGGATCGGCCTGCGCAAGTGACTCGGTCAAGGTTCGGCTCCAGGGCTCCATCCACCGCCTGGTCGGCGATGATCACGGCATGCGTCAAGTCGGGAAGCGTTTGACGAATCGCGGTCGCAAAATGACCGGTATCACCCGAACTGATGCGAATCGAGTAACTGCGTTCCCCCAGCGGAACGGTCAAGCACATCGCTTGCGACTCATCGGACGGAGTTGACATGAAAATAGATTCCCTTGGCAAGCGTATCAGGGCAACGGACTTGTCAGGGTAAATCGTGGGGGCGGGGTGCGTCCATGACCCCCTGTTCCTAGAATGAAACGATCCGTAGCCGTCCGGATCTTCCGTCGGTTTCCTCCATTTTCAGCTCTTCTTGTTCATGCCCCCCCTAGCCAATGATCCTGTCCAGGCCAACGACGGCCAACAAGACGACCGCGCTCAGGGGGACATCCATGCGGACAAGTACAACGACCCGCGTGTGAAGATCACGCCTCGCGGGATTGCGATGGGCATCGGCGTCTTGCTGCTGGGCATCCTGGGAGCGGCCACGAGCATCTATGCCAGGCGGACGCATCTCGAACAGACCACGCGATTCTGGGGCCTGGAGACGATCACGGCGCTGCAACTGGCCGAGCGAATCGAACTCCGGCCGCGCGGTACGGCCGACTTCAAGACGGTCGACCTGACCGGTACGCCCGGACTCGGGCATCTACGTCGGTTGCTGCTCGACGAACGCAACTATGACTGGACGAGCGAAGGCGCGGGCAACGCGCTGGAGCACTGCGGTGAGACGAAAACCGAGCGGCCCCAGTGCATTCAGCTTCGCTTGACCGATCCCACGGCACACCGTTTCGGGACGATCGAGATCGACTTGGATCTGGTCGAGGGATGGATTGGCCCCAGTGATGGGACGCATCGCATCCGAGATGACGGAAAGAGTGCAGCCGAAGTTGGCCAACTACTTCGCAACCATCATCCGGTTCGAGCAAAAGAGTTACGATTTTCGCGATTAGCACGGGCCGAATGGGTGGTGCGGCCGCGAGGTCCTGGAGTTCGTTCGCGGAGAATCGGGTACAACCGGGTGAGCTCGCGCGTTCCAATGGCAAGGCTGGAAGATTCGAGGCAGTGCACGCCAAGACTGCTCGATTCATCCAGCGAGGATTCATTCGACTTGTCTCCCCGACGGAATCGGCTGACCCAAAATCGCCGTGCTCTGCGTATAATCGAGAGGGTTCTCTCGTCAAACGCTCGCTCGGATCGCGACTTGTCTCCCCCACGAATTGCTCCCCAGACCGTTTCCCGGTCAGCATCGGCCTCCTTCCTATGTCAGTAACGGTCAAACCGGAATCGTCGCAGCCGACATCGACTCAGATCCCAGTCGAAGCAGTCGAGCAGAACGAGGCACCACCAGAGGAGGCCGATCCGCGTCGCCGATTCCTCTGGTTCCAGGCGGCACCGGCATGGCTTGTCAGCATGCTGGTTCATGTCCTGGTCCTGCTGGTGCTGGGCCTGGTCACGATCGCCGATCCGATCAAGATCGTGAACGTGCTATCGGCCAATTACAACGGTGAGGAAGGACCCGAGATCGAAGAATTCACGATTGAAGAGATCGATCCGGGTGAAATCATGGAGATGGAAGAGGTAACGGAACCGGTTGACGTCGCCGAGTCGATGGAGATCGTTGAGCCAACCGAGATGGAGCCGATGGAAATCGCCGCAGTCGCCGTGGACATGAGCGACCTGGCCTCGGAGATGGCACCGTCGTCAGCTTCTCTTCAAACTCTAGCCTCGATGACATTCCAGCCGCTAGGTAGTCGCAGTGCCGACATGAAGAAGAAATTGCTTCGTGACTATGGCGGCACCGACGCCAGTGAGGCAGCGGTCACCGAAGCCTTGAAATGGCTATCGCGTCATCAGATGCCGAACGGCGCGTGGACCTTCCAGCACAATCTGGTGTGCAACGGTAGCTGCGGCAATCCGGGCGAACCGAATCGGGCCAAGGCGTTCAACGCAGCGACCGCGATGGGTTTGCTTCCGTTCATGGGAGCCGGCCAAACACACATCCATGGTGAATTCAAAGAAGTGGTTTTCCGCGGCCTCCGATTCCTGATTCAAAACGGGAAGGCGGGAATCCAGGGCGGTCTTCCCGTGCTCGACCTGAGCGAAGGGGCGGGCAACATGTATTCCCACGGGCTCGCCGCGATCGCGCTCTGTGAAGCCTATGCGATGACCGAAGACCCGGAACTTGCCGGACCGGCACAGGGCGCTTTGAATTTCATCGTCTACGCGCAGTGCCGTGATGGCGGATGGCGTTATCGTCCGCAGCAACCCGATGGCGGTGATACCTCCGTCACGGGCTGGCAAGTGATGGCACTCAAGAGCGGCTACATGGGGCACTTGATGGTGCCGCCACGAACCATTCAAGGTTCGATGCTGTTCCTGGACAAGGTGCAGTCGAAAAACGGGGCACTCTACGGGTATAGCGGTCCATCCAATAATATCCGTCCCTCCTGCGCCGCGATCGGTCTGCTGTGTCGCATGTACACCGGTTGGGACAAAACACATCCGGGGATCGTTCAGGGCGTTGCCGAACTGAGCAAGGTCGGCGTGCTCAAGAACGACATCTACTACGACTACTACGCAGCCCAAGTCTTGCGTCACTTCGGCGGCGAGCAATGGGACAAGTTCAATGTCGAACTACGAGATTGGCTGGTCTCCTCGCAATCACAAAAGGCTGGTGAGAAAGGGAGTTGGTATTTCCCCAACAGTCAGTCCCATCGTGGACCCAAGGAGGGCGGCCGTCTGGCAAGCACCTCGTTTGCCACGATGATTCTGGAAGTCTACTATCGCCACATGCCGCTTTATGCCGACGCGGCTGCGGAAGACGATTTCCCGCTGTAGCGTCTGCGTCTGCGTCGTGCGATGATTGTCTGCGATGATTGTCTGCGATGATTGTCTGCGATGATTGTCTGCGCATCCGAACGTGAACCTCGGGCGTTAGCCCAATGCCACTTCCTTTCGGTTCTCGCTCAGCCGAAGGTGAAGTAGCAGATCGTCGTCACCACCACGACTCCGATCAGGTTCAGCGCAAAGCCTTCTTTTGCCATCTGCTCGATCGTCAACTCGCTGTTTCCAAAGACGATCGCGTTGGGTGGGGTGGCCACTGGCAACATGAACGCAAAACTTGCACTGATCGTTGCCGGCACCATGATCAATCTCGGATCGATCGCTGCAGCCAACGCGGTCGCGGCTAGAATCGGAAGCACCAGGTTGGCGGTCGCGGTATTGCTTGTCACTTCGGTCAGGAACGTGACTGATAAACAGACGATGGCAATCATGATCAGCACCGGAACATTTGCCAGACCGGTCAGCGACGAGGCGATCACGTCATCCAAGCCGGACTGATCGAAGGCCTTGGCGATCGCAATGCCGCCGCCGTAAAGAATCAAGACTCCCCACGGGATCCTTTTCGCATCGGACCAGGTCAGCAGACGTCTCACCCTTGCCGTTTGGCAACAGATGCATGGCAACCACGGCGAGCAGCGCGATGCTCGCATCCGATGCGCCGTCGAGGCCGAGCCAGCCGCTCCAACCGCCAAACGGTTCTTTACGCGTGACCCACAGCAGCGCCGTGATCACGAAGACGATCAGCGTCGCGATCTCTTCGTAACGCCAGGCACCGACCTTGGGCATCTCCAGCTTGCCTTCCGGCCTTCAATCCTCGCGTCAGCCACAGGCCGGCCAATGGCAGCATCACCAACATGATCGGCAACGCCCATCTCATCCAAGTCGCAAACGTTGGCTCCTCCCCGCCGGCGACTTCCACGTAGAACTTCATGAACACCAGATTCGGCGGCGTTCCGATCGGCGTTCCGATACCGCCAATACTGCAGGCGTAAGCCACGCCCAGCAGCAGGCACTGCTTCAGATGACGGTTCGACGACTTCTCCATCGCGGCGGTGACGATCGGAAGCAACATCAACGCCGTGGCTGCGTTGGAAATCCACATGCTCAAGAATGCAGACGCAGCCATGAAACCGAACACCAATTGACGTCCCCCGTGATCGCCTCCGAACGCATGGACCATCGTCAGGGCGATCCGGCGATGGGCTCCACTGCGCTCCATCGCCATCGACAGCATGAAGCCGCCCATCATCAACAGCACCAGCGAGTCTCCGTAGGCCGCGCCAACCTGGGCCGCGTCCAACACGCCCACCAACGGAAGCACAGCCAGCGGAATCAGCGACGTGACCGGGATCGGCACCGGTTCAAAAATCCACCAGATCGCGCACAACACGACCACCGCAGCGGTCCAGCTAATCTGCGAATCCTGACCGGCAGTGAACAAGGCCAGCCACGTGATCAGCGCCGCGAGCGGTCCGATCGCTATCATCCAGTGCTTCATCGGTGTCTTGACCAGCCGCGAGCCAACGGAACGAAAGACCGTCAGCTTAACGGAAAACGATCGGGCCGAGCAGGATTGCCGGCAACGTCGGGCTACGTCAAGATCGAGAGCACACCCTGGAATTCTCAGAACCCATCCCTTCACTGAGCGAACGCATGTCCGAGCCCTCGACGAAGACCCGCGATTTCCTCGCGCTGGTTCGCACCGACCTGGCCAATGAACGAACACTCCTAGCGTACGGACGCACGGCGCTGATGGTCTCGGCGACTGGCGCCACGTTGCTGAAGTTCTATCCTGACTCCATGGCGGTTCGCGCGGCCAGTTGGCCGCTGGTAGTTCTGGGCGTACTGATCGCCCTGTTTGGAACGATCCGATTCGCCCGCCTGAAATCACGCTTGCCTCGGGAAGATTGACCGCGCCGCGGCGCGGCAAACCGAGGATCCGCTCAGGCGCCGCTTCCGTACGGCCGCGTGCTGATCACGCCTTCGGTGGGACTGCTGGCGGTGCCATAGAGTCGCTTGGGAATCCTGCCTGCCAGATAGGCGTCCCGACCGGCGAGGGCGGCGTGCTTCATCGCTCGCGCCATGAGCACCGGATCCCGAGCATGTGCGATCGCGGTATTGAGAAGCACGCCGTCGGCACCCAACTCGAACGCTTCGCTGACATCACTCGCAGTGCCGACCCCCGCATCGACGATCACCGGGTATTCGGGATCGTCCTCCTTCAAATACTCCAGAATGATCCGCAGGTTGTTGGGATTGAGCAGCCCCTGACCGCTGCCGATGGGACTGCCGGCCGGCATCACGCTGGCAGCGCCGGCTTCTTTCAAACGCCGCGCCGTGACGGGGCAATCGCTGGTGTAACAGAGGACATGGAACCCGTCCTCGGCGAGCTCCCGGCAGGCGGCGACCGTTTCGACCGGATCGGGAAGCAGCGTCCGGCTGTCACCGAGCACTTCCAACTTGACCCAGTCGGCGCCGGGATTGCCGAGGGCACGCAGGATCTCGCGCCCTAGCTTCGCCGCGCGGATGGCATCGACCGCGGAGTAACAGCCCGCCGTGTTGGGCAGCAAGGTGTAGCGATCCAGATCGAGAAAATCGAGGATGTTCTGGCCGCTGCGATCGTAGAGTCGCTCCCGCCTGACCGCGACCGTGACACAGTCGCTTCCGGAAGCATCCAACGAATCTCGCATCTGCTCCATCGTGTCATAGCGACCGGTCCCCACGATCAGACGACTGCGGAGCCGATGACCTCCCACCATCAGTGGAGACTCATGCGACTCAACTTCGGGACGATCGGGCGTGACGGACACGTCGCTGCTCATGGCGATTGGGATGGGGAGATTCAGTCATCGGCTTCGCTTGGGAAGGAGTGTCAGGCTCGAAGCCTACGACGTCGGTTTCCAGGCTGAAGTCGTCCCGGTCAACAGAAAGCCTAACGTACGTCGGCCTTTCCAGGCTGACTTCCTGCCCGAACGGTACGCCAGCTTGCTCGACATGACAAGCTGCCTCGATACGAGAATCACCCGCCGCCAACCAGCGTGACCACCTCCAACTCATCGCCCGACTGAATCATTCGCGAGCCATAGGCTTCCCGTGGGCACGACCTCGGCGTTGACTTCGACCGCCAGGTAGTTCGGTGGAACCTCCACGGTATCGAGGACTTGCTCCACCGTCATCGGTTCGGCGATCGAAACAGGCTCGCCATTGACCGTGATCTCGATCATTCGTCAAACGCCGCGTCGAAGGCGCGACCGCTGGGCGAGAAATCGAGCTTTTTCGTGAACTCGCAAGCTTCGCGGGCTCCGAACTCGCGTTCCATTCCACTATCCTCCCACTCGATCGACAGCGGCCCTTTGTAGCCAATGTCGTTGAGAGCACGAATGATCTCTTCGAAGTTCACGCCACCCCGTCCGGGGCTGCGGAAGTCCCAGCCGCGACGATGATCTCCAAAGTTCAAATGGCTGCTGAGGATCCCACTTCGACCATCGAGCTTGACGATCGCGTCCTTGACGTGCACGTGATAGATACGATCGGGGAAAGCCCGAATGAACTGCACCGGATCGACTCCCTGCCAGATCAAGTGGCTGGGATCAAAGTTGAATCCAAATTCGGGCCGATGATCCAAGGCTTCCAACGCCTTCTGCGCGGTGTAAATGTCGAAGGCAATCTCTGTCGGATGCACCTCCAACGCGAATCGCACGCCGCACTCACCAAAGACATCCAAGATCGGGTTGAATCGCTCCGCCAGTAGCTCGAAGCCTGCGTCAATCATGCTTGGTGGCACCGGAGGGAACGAGTACAGCAGGTGCCAAATGCTGCTGCCAGTGAAGCCGTTGACGACATCGACCCCGAATTTTTGTGCCGCGCGGGCCGTATTCATCAGCTCTTCGCTGGCCCGCTGGTTGACACCGCAGGGATCGCCATCGCCCCAGACGTATTCGGGCAGAATCACCTTGTGACGCTGGTCGATGATGTCCAGGACCGCTTGGCCGGCAAGGTGAGCGCTGATCGCGTGACATTGCAGACCGGCATCATCCAAAAGTTTCCGCTTTTTGTCGCAGTAATCGTCTTCGGCAATCGCCCGGTCGACCTCGAAATGATCGCCCCAGCAAGCCAGCTCGATTCCGTCGTAACCGAATTCGGCGGTCATGCGGGCCATTTCTTCGACTGGAAGGTCAGCCCATTGGCCGGTGAACAGAGTGACGGGTCGAGCCATGGAGGTCTCCGAAAGGGCGAGCCAATGAATGAGTGCAAAACGAGGGCCCATTTTGCGCACTACCGGCCAACCTATGCAACAACCCGCACCCCTGAAGTTGCTCTGGCGGCGAGTTCTCGCCCATCAAGGCTTGCCCAGCCCGATTAGATCCCCGGCCGGCAGAGGGGACGCGCATTGCGGGTGCTCGAACGCGGTGCCAACGTGTCGGCCCTGCGGGCCTGAAGCAGGGAGGTGGTCCCCGCACGCTCCGGCGTTTCACAGCCCCGGCGTTTCACAGCCCCGGCGTTTCACAGCCCCGGCAATTCGTGCGTCGGCCCTCCGGGCCTGAAACTCGCCAAGGTTTGACGGCGGATCCAACGTCGCTCGGTCGACTTGGTCTGCATCCGCGACGGCTTAGTGGATAGGATAGAAGGAGTGTACGTTCGAACCCTCTGCTTCGGTCGCCGCTGCGATTGGCGGAGTGTTTCGGTATCCGCCAAATCGAGCCTTTCCATTCCACGAGAGCAATTCGTGATACGCATGAAACTTTTCGCCGTCTCCTTGTTGATTCTGATTTTGACCGCGACGGGCGCGACCGCGCAAGACGCCTCGAAAAGCGCGAATTCGATCGACGCTGCGATCGAGCAATCGGCCGCTCGCGGCATCGAGTTCCTGCGGCAGCGTGGCCAGGCAGACGACGGCTCCTTTAGCCGCGAAACGGGTGCTGCCGTGACGGCGATTTGTGTTCGCGCGATCCTCGAGCATCGACCGGAAGCAGTGAACGATCCCGCAATTCAGAAGGGGCTGAAGTTCATCGAATCGATGATCCAGGGCGACGGCGGGATCTACGCTCAAGGATCGCGCTATCGCAACTATGAAACGTCGATCTCCGTCGGAGCCTTGCTCAAAGCGAATCAGGACGGTCGTTATGACAGCGTGCTCAAACGGGCCGAAGTGTTTTTGAAAGAGATTCAGTGGGACGAAGGGGAAGGCATCGAATCGTCCGATCCAGCCTACGGCGGCGCTGGCTACGGGAGTCATCAACGCCCTGACTTATCGAACACTTCCTTCCTGATTGATGCCCTGACCGAACTCGGCAACAACTCCAATGACGAGGCCATCCAAAAGGCGTTGAAGTTCGTCGTGCGGACTCAGAATCTAGCTGGACAGGGGAACGACACGCCGCACGCCGACGAAGTGGGCGACGGCGGTTTCTACTACACACCGGCCGCAGGCGGACAAAGTCAGGCGGGCGACGCTCGAGGGGGGCGGGCTGCGGAGCTACGGCTCGATGACCTACGCCGGATTGAAGAGCATGATTTATGCCGGCCTGACCAAGGATGATCCCCGAGTCATCGCGGCCATGAATTTCATCCGCAAGAACTACAGCCTGACCGACAACCCCGGCATGGGCCAGGCAGGTCTGTTCTACTACTACCACACCTTTGCCAAATCGCTGCGTACGGCGAATGTCGACGTCCTTGATGACGAATCCGGCAAGCCGCACGTTTGGCGTGAGGAGTTGGCCGGCCATTTGATTGGCTTGCAACAGTCGGACGGCTCGTGGGTCAACAGCAACAGCGATCGCTGGATGGAAGGTGATCGCCAGTTGGTCACCGCCTATGCCTTGCTGGCGCTGGCCTACTGTCGGGAATGATTCGGTCGCCCGCATCTTGACCACCGCATTTCAACGATAGGGCGCGGTAGAATACGTCGCTCATGAGCATCCACCCCAAAGAACCAAGGTCAATTCATGTATCGAAGATCGACTGTTTTTTGCTTGTGCCTGATGCTGACCGCGTTGGCCAGCGGGCGGATCCAAGCGGAGGAAGGCACAGCGGGATCGGGAGCGGGAGATCGGAATCGGAATCGTTGTGGGTGACCTCGATCGTGCGACTAGGTACGTCCGACCAGTTCGTCGCAGCAACCGCTGACGGGCTCTTGCTGCGTGAGGCGGCCGTGTATTCCTTTCACGCGGACAACCCCAAAATGCTGACCAAGATGTACACGCATCCGGCTGCGGTTTGGTGCGTGGCCAGCAGTAGCGGGGGCGGTCGAATCGCCAGCGTCGATTACCGCGGTAACCTGGTCGTTTATGAAAAGTCAGTCGCCCCAGCCCAGTGTGCACGAGAAGGCTCTGGAACGTTGGTGCCAAGCGATGATCATATCCCCTGACGACCGATCGGTGATCGCCGGCAACGAGGCTGGCAAAGTGATGGTCTGGGACATGTCCGACCACCGAATCACAAACAGTGTGGAACTCGATGGCCATGCGGTCACCGGACTCGCCTTGTCACCCGATGGGACTCAGTTAGCCGCCAGTGATGGCGGTGGACACGTGCACTTGTTGAAGTGGCCCACGCTCGAAGCCTTGGGCAAGATCGAGATCAGCGGCGAGTCGGCCTGGTGCGTCGCCTTTGTCGACCAGGGAAGCCAGTTGTTGGTTGGCAGCGGCGACCGAAATCTCTATCGCTGTGACGCCAAACCGGACGCCAAACCTGAAGTCGCCGTCAAGGGAACCGACTGGATCACGCATTTAGCGGTCTCGCCGTCCGGCCAGGTCGCGGCCGCCGAAGTCGGAGGACGGCTGCATTTCCCCAGCACCGGTGGAACCGATTCCATGTATGCCAAGAGTGGCGTGTGGGCGCTTTGCTGGAACGGTGAGGAAGAACTCTTTGCGGGAACGAGAAAAAACGGCATCGTGACCGCCGGGCGATCATGGAAATGGGCCGAACCCAAGCCGGCCACTCCGGAACCGCAGGCAGAGGCTCCAAGAGAAGCCCCCAAGGAAGAGGTGAAAGAGGAGCCGGCGAGCGAACCAGCTGCTGCTGAACCTGCCGCCGCCGAACCAGCCGCTGAACCTGCCGCCGCCGAACCAGCCGCTGAACCTGCGGCGGAGAAGCCTGCCGAGTCGGCGGAGGCAAAACCGGCCGACGAGCAACCAGCCGAGAACAACGAGAAACGAGAATGAGTGAAGCCGAGGCGGTTGAGGAGGCGCAAAGTCAACGCGACCGCCGGAATACGTCGTTCGTTTCGGATCCATGCGGACGTTGGGCGTGATGAGTTCCCGCCAGCCCTACCGTTACGGCGACGAGGTCGTGGCCAAGACGACGCGGGGCACCGAGATCGGCACCGTGTTGTGCGAAGCGACGCCCACCGCCTTGGACTCCATGAGCGAACCGACCGAGGGCCGAATCGTTCGCCGCTTGTCCGAGGACGACCGGACTCAGTGGCGGCACCTCGAAGGGATGACGACGCGACGACTTGCAAGTCTGCACGCAATGTGTCGAGGCCCTGGGCCTGCAGATGGAATTGGTCGATGTCGAACGCATTCTCGGTGGCGAACGGCTCGTGGTTTACTTCTTGGCCGATGGCCGAATTGACTTTCGGCAGCTCGTCCGAGATTTGGCCAAGCAATTCCAGACCCGGATTGAAATGCGTCAGATCGGCGTCCGCGACGAAGCCAAGCTACTGGCCGATTACGGTGACTGCGGCCAGCCGATTTGTTGTGCGAATTTCCTCTCCAAGATGCCGCCGGTCTCGATGAAGATGGCCAAGCTGCAAAAGGCGACGCTTGACCCCTCCAAAATCTCTGGTCGTTGCGGTCGATTGAAATGCTGCTTACGTTACGAATACGACACCTACGAGTCCTTGTCTCGAGAACTTCCCTCTCCGGGAAGCCTGGTGCTGACTCGGGAAGGGAATGTCACCGTCATCGCGCAAGACATTCTGTCCCAACAGTTGACGGTCAAGACCGAAGACAATCGGCGGATCATGATCCACGGCGACGATGTGTTGAGCGTGACGAGACCCGCTGAGAACTCCGGTAGACCCCGCAAAGGAAAGTCGTCCAAGAAACAGTCACCCGCTCCGAGCAGCGACGATTGACCACCTTTCGCCCGCCATTGGTGAACCCTATCCCCCATTCAAAAAGACCCCTGACCATGAAGTCTCCATTGCAAGCGATGCGAGATTTGCTCAACGAGGACAAGCGATACAAACTGGAAGCCTATCAGTTCATTCGCGAATCGCTGCAGTATGCCCACGAACATCTGATGGGCGAGTCCGATTTGTCGACGCAGGTCGGGATCGAAGCCGAAGCGGCCAAAGCGGGGCCGCACCATGTCACCGGTCAGCAGCTCTGCGAGGCCTGTCGACTCTACGCCGTGGAGCAGTATGGATACCTGGCCAAAATTGTGCTGGCCAACTGGGGTGTCCATTCGACCAGCGACTTCGGGGAATTGGTTTACAACCTGATCCGAATCGAACAGATGCGCAAGAGCGACTCCGACCGCCGCGAGGATTTTGATGACGTCTACGCATTCGACGATGCCTTCGAGCCAAAATTCGAGTTCGCGGCCAACGATGAAGACTAGTCGGAGATGGCCGTTTCGTGGGGCGAGTCAGATGGCGTCAGCCGCGCCGACCCAGCATGGTGTCTCCGCTTACTCGAAGCTTCTGTGGTGGCTCGGCGTCGCTGTCGCTCCTGGACCCACTCGACGACTGAGACAGCCTGGAAAGGCCGTCGTACTGATTGCTCGTGAACCCAGCCGACGAAGAAACCTGATCCTCGCCGCGTGCTTGTTGGTGACGTGTTCGCCGGCAAGTGGTCAAGCGATCGTCGCCGAACCACCGGCGGAAACGGCACCGACTGAGACCGCGCCGGCGGAAACCACCGTCGTCGAGGATGATCGGCCGCGGCCACAGGAAGAGGCCCGCCGAACATACCTGGGGCGTGTCTTGGCCCAACCGATGTCCCACTTGGGGGCGAGCTGGCTGATCCGGCCGGAACGCGACGACGAAGAAAATGCCTCCGAATCCTTTATCCAACTCAACCTGACCCCCGGCATGACCGTCTGTGACCTCGGCTGCGGCAACGGCTATTGGACGATCCCGATGGCCCGCAAGGTCGGGGCCGAAGGACGCGTCTTGGCGGTCGATATCCAGCGAGAGATGCTGCAGAAGCTCCGCGAACGCTCGGCCCGTTACAAGCTCAACAACATCGAGCCGATTCGCGGTGACGTCGATGACCCCAATTTGCCGGCGGGAGAAGTCGACTTGTTGCTCATGGTCGATGTCTACCATGAGTTCTCGCATCCCGAGTCGATGCTGTGGGCCATCCGCCGCTCCTTGAAGCCGACCGGCGTGGTGGCGCTGTTGGAGTACCGCGAGGAGGACCCCACGGTGCCAATCAAACCGCTACATAAGATGTCCAAAACGCAGATCATCAAGGAGTACGAGCAGAACGGATTGAAGCTCGTTCGCGAGTACAACAAGCTGCCCTGGCAACACCTGATGTTCTTCGCCCGCGACGATAGCCCGCTGGAAAAAATTGAGGCAGTCCCGGCACAACAGGTGCTCGAAGAACTCGAGTAGAATCAGTGCCAATCAAAATCGATCGGGCCCGCGAACGTGATTCCGCGCGGCGCTGCTAGTGCAGCGTCAGCATTTAGTTTAAGGGTTGATGGCGAAAAGGGGTCAGACACCAAAAACCGGAACGGCCCGAAGAGTGCTTCGCATTTTTGGTGTCTGACCCCTTTTCGCCGATCGACGTCACCCCATTTTTAGATTGGACGATGCACTAGCTCGTCTCCAAGATTGCAGGGAACGTTGCAAGATGTCAGTCAAAATTCGCCTCTGTATCATGATGTTCCTCCAGTTCTTTGTCTGGGGGGTCTTCTTCGTCACGATGGGAACCTATCTCAGCAAACTGTTCGCTGGGGAAGAAGGCATCAACACCATCGTGGGACAGAGTTACGCGACGCAAACCTGGGCGGCCCTCTTCGCTCCCTTGATCGTTGGGTTCCTAGGCGATCGCCTGATGAACAAGGAACAACTCAATGGGATCTTGCATCTGATCGGTGCAGGATTGCTGTGGTGGGTCAGCACGATCAACGACTCGACGATCATTTTTTGGGCGTTGCTGGCTTTCTTCACCTGCTACATGCCGACGTTGGCGCTGGTCAACACGATCACGTTCCAAAACGTCGACGACATCGAGCAGGATTTTCCCAAGATTCGGTTGTGGGGAACCATCGGCTGGATCTTTGCTGGCCTGGTGATTTCGGAATCTTTCTTTGGCTTGCTCCCGTTCCCGATCTTGCCGGGAGTCGAGGATGGGGGAAGCTCGAATGTCCAGTTTCAAATCGCGGCCATCGTCAGCGTGGTCTACGGTCTCTACAGCTTCACGCTGCCCGCATCGCCACCGGAGGGAAAGGGCGAGCCAGTCAATATCGTCAGGATTCTTGGCTTCGATGCCCTCAATCTGATGCGAAATCCTTCCTATCTCGTGTTTGCCGTTTGCTCCTTCCTGATTTGCATTCCGCTCGCCTTCTACTACGCACGAACCGGTGAGTTCGTCGGTGCCATGCACTTTGGCAACCGTACCGGCGGCGTGATGGCACTGGGCCAAGTCAGTGAGATTTTCTTCATGGCGATGGTGCCGTTCTTCCTGATGCGTTTGGGCGTCAAGAAGATGTTGCTGGTCGGGATGCTTGCCTGGGCGCTTCGCTACGCATTGTTCGGCTTGATGCCGTCCAGCGGTGCGATGGTCGTGCTGGGGATCGTGCTGCACGGGGTTTGTTACGACTTCTTCTTTGTCACCGGCCAGCTGTACACCGACCGCGTCGCACCACGTGAAATGCGGACCAGTGCCCAGGCATTGTTGGGACTGTTGACGTACGGTGCCGGGATGCTGGTTGGCAACTATGTGCTCGGTTGGTGGGGCGACGATATCGGCCTCGATCCAACCACCAAAGAGGGATGGCTGGAGAACGCCGGGAAGTTCTGGCTGATGCCGGCCGGACTGGCACTCGGTGTCTCCATCCTGTTCTTCCTGACCTTCTGGGATAAGTCCAGCGCGGCCCATTCGAACCGTCGAAGAACCCGAACCGGCCGCCCAGCCGATCGCGTGAGAACGACAGCGTCATTCTGATCCTGAAAATCTTCGAAGTGCAAAGTTGATCGTTGCTTACGATTCAGCCCACGCGTGAGTTTTCACGTCGGTCGTCCGCCTACAAGCACGACGCGCAAGTTTTGATGTTGCGCTGATTGCTCGATTTCGGGCTGAAGGCCCAGCCATTTACCTAGCTGGGTGTTTTGGCGAGATTGCTCTGGAGGGCCGAAGGTCCGGCCATTTTTGAGTCGAAGCAACCAACGGCCGGGCCGTTGGCCCTGCAATTCCCGGTGTCAATGGGAACCCAGCCCGTTGGGCTTGGGCTAGGCAAACAGACGGGGCGTTGCCCCGAAATCAAACAGCGCAACTTCAAAGCGCGCAAGCGAGTGTGTCGGGCGCTTCCGCGGGCAACACACTCGCTGGCGCGTCGTGCTTGGCGGGATGAGTTCAACTCACCTCTGATGCAAACGCCTCGAGCGCCGCGCTGGGAGGAAGCTTCTCAAGCTGGCGCACGAGCTGCGGCGGCGCGCTGATTGCCGGCGTTAGCTCGGACCATCGACTGGATCGCAGCGAGCATGGATTGCGAGCCGAGCTGATCGAAAAACGCCAGCCATGACCGCTCGGGAGCAAACCCGAGTCCGCCACGCATCGCCAGATCGAGTTCGTTACTCGAACGGACCACACCGTCGCGACGGGCAATCGCCGCCTCGATCCACATCGGAATCGCAAGCAACTGCATCACCTCGTCATCGCTCAGCGCAACCTCGTCACGACGGTACCGATCGACCATTTCCAGAACGTCCGAGGCGATCTCTTTCGAACGATGACCATCCGCGTAATCGTAAAGTCCGGCGCCGCTGGCGCGCCCGAACCGACCGCTCTTGACCAGCGCTGCCAGCATTGCTGCGGGACGAATACGACTTGGGAACGATTGCCAAAAGACTCGGCCGGCGTCGAACATCGTGCGCGTCCCAATCCAGTCGATCAATTCCAGCGGCGACATCGGCATCCCGTAACGCATCGCCGCAGCTTCGATTCGATCCGCGCTCACTCCTCGGCAAAGCAACAGCATCGCTTCGTTCAAATAGGGGGTCAACAATCGATTGACGATGAACCCGGGACCATCGCGGACAATCAACGGCTCTTTGCGAATGCGGCGAACATGTGCGGCACATTGCTCGATCGCCTGCGGGGAGGTCTCGTCACCGCAGGCCACTTCGACCGCTGGACGATTGTAAACAGGCATGAAGAAATGCATTCCGCAGAACCGCCGCGGATGACGCAACGACGACGCGATGCGGCTAATCTGAAGCGTTGACGTATTGGTGCAGAGCAGGGCGTCCTCACCCAACCAGGTCTCAGCGTCTGCGAAGAAGGACTGCTTGACTTCGATCCGCTCCGAGATCGATTCGATGACTACCCAGTGACGTGTTTCGCCAAGCATTGCGGCGGTCGGTCGAAAGCAAACCATCGGGATTCGATCGCCCAGCGGAGCGACCTTTTCCACACGCCAGCGATCTTCGGTCAAAGCCATCTGCCGGACCGCTTCGTCCAGGCTCGCCGCATCCTGATCGACCAGGCAGACAGGGACCTCCGCGTCGAGATGAGCGCGAAGGATCGCCCGGCCCACCACCCCCGCACCGACAAGCATCGTCTTGGGCAGGTCGGCTTGGTTACTCTCAGACACCGCATTCGCCTTGGACGTGAACAGGATCTCGAATCGTACGTTAGGCTTTCCAGCCTGACACCAGGAATCGAAAGGCCACGACTTGGCCGCCTGACCCAGACACCTGTCAGCCTGGAAAGGCCGACGTATGTTAGGCGACGCGTCCCACTTGACCCGAGACCAAGGCTCGGACATCGACCGGCTCATCGGCTGATTCAACCATGAATAGCGGAACGTCGCCGTAGAACGATGCCCATCCTGTGAACGTACTCGGTGGCCCGACCAACAGGTCGACCGCTGCCAACGCGTACAAATCCTCGATCAATTGCCCCGTCCCAAACCGTACCGGCAATCCCGAGAAGTCACGAGGATCCAGTTCGACGTTGCTGCAAACAAGAAACCCAACACGGCGTGGTGCCAACTGATCCACGATTCCCTGCATGATCTCCACGTACTGGGACACCGTGTAGAAGTACTTTCCGTCCAGGAAGTTCGCGTAATCGCCGTGTCGAACGTGCACCCCGACAATCACATCCGACTGGTCGCGAAGGGAAGCAATCAACCGATCAACCTTCGCCTGGTGCGGCGGAGCGATTCGAAAATGTTCGCGGACGGTGCCCCGATGCTTTTGCATCAGCCGCTCGCTGCGAAACAACCAACCTTGGGCCATCACGTGCCCGCTCCATGCAGCCGCCGCAAAGTCATGGTCTCCGAGGTCGCAAGTCTCTTCTCCTCGGATGCGGATCACACGAATCGGGAGCTCGACCCAACCCAGCAATCGAGAGCCCGCGGGCAGCCAGATAAACGCTCTTGGAAACCAACTTCCGCCTCCGCAGCGAGGGTGGTCGGTCCGGAGATCGGCTCCACCGGATAACGACACCACAAGTCGTTCGCCGTCGACGGAAAGAGATGCGCATATTCCGCGAAACAAGGGTTCGCCAACGTCACGCCATACTCGGCCGCCGCCGCAATGAAGTGTCCGTACAAGAACAATCGGTTGCCCAGTTGTCCGAAGCTTCGCGCGATCACGATCATCCGCTTGACCCTTCCATCCAGTCCCTGTTCCGGTCGTGCGAAACTAGTCGCGTTGCGCTCCCGACAACAAGATCGGTTTCCAGATCGGTATCGGATGCTAGCAATCGGTCCGCCTGCCGACGGGATTCCTCTCGGGTCGCCTGGTCGGGAAATCCGAGGCTGTGATCGCGATAACACAGCAGCGGATCCGCCTCGAGTTGCTTGAAACCGGCGTCGCGAGGATCGACTCCGTGATGATGCAACAGCAGAGCCAAGGCGACATCGCGCACTTCGGTACGAATTTTCGTTTTGGGGGAAGAGATCAACTGTGCAACATAGGCCACGCGATCGTCTTCCAGTCGCCGGGCAGCCTGCGTCTCGAAATCCTCTCGATCGACCACCGAGGCCACCAGGAGCCCGGTCACGGTCGTTGCGGCGGGAGCCGTCACGTCGGCCAACACGCGTTGGCAGAGTTCCCGGGCGGCGTCTCGTCGGTCGTACCGCATGGCGATCATTAACCGCTCTCGGTCCCCACAGAGGTGACCCGATTGACGAATCCAGCGATCAATCAGACGTCCAAGCACCACGCCATCGCTCGAGCCCGAACCGACCGGCCCCATCGGACAGTGACTCAGCGCGACCGCGATTCGCGGGGTCAGGTGGGGCAGGGACTCGCGTTGCTCGAGATCAATCAGCAGCAGCAACATCCAGGCGGTCGTGTCCTCGGAATCGAGCCAATAGGGATCAAGCCGGCCGCCCCATTCCTGCAAGCCTTGGGACGCTTCCACGTTGCCATGACGAGCGTAGTTGCTGCTGCCCAGCCGCTTGGAGATCGACGCAAAGGCGGCGCGTGCTGGCATGTCGTCGCCGCCGCAGCGAGCGAACGCAAGCCAATGCTCCAATCGAATCGTGGACGCCTCGCAGTACGGATTGAGCAAGCGTTCCAGCTCGGCATCGTGAGCAGCGGTCGAAATCTCGTGCAAGATTCGATGCGCCGCCATTCGCACCTCCAGCGACGGATGTCCCGCTGCGCCCCGAAGCGCCGAAATCACGGAGCCATCCACCGTCGTCGCATCATTCTGCCCACCCTCATTCTGCCACTCCACCAACCCAGCCTCGCGCAGCATCTCGGGCAGCCGATTGTCGAGTTGCAAACGAATCGTGGTTCAGTCGCCCCACCAGCTCTTCCCACGGCGTGGCCTGCCGCTGGCCGCGAGCCGGTTGTGGCAACGCTGCGAGAAGCATCGCCAACAAAAGAAAACGGATGCCTCCCTGCCTCGATGCGAATCAGCGCCATTGCGTTGCCAAGTCAATGAATCATCGAACAAGAGCCTGGTTTCGACTCTAGTCAAAGGCTGGTGGCAAAGGGAGCAATCCTGGTCGAATCAAGGGGCACAGACGCGGAGCGGGAAACGGGTAAACTGCACCACCGTTACAAACCGCCCCCATCGATCCTGTTGAACCGCCATGCAAGTCATCTGTTTCGAAGACGATCGGGTCGACCGGCTTCGCCCCATCACGCAAGCCCGGCCCGCCTACGCGATCACGTGTGCGAGTTTTCGGCTGCTCGATTGGCTGCGGCGCATTCCAGGAGACCTGACGGCATCGATCCGGCCCTATTTGGAAGTCATCCAGAAGCTCGACTACGAACTCGATCCCTGGGATGGTCTGTCGGACGATCCCGACGGCGTGCTGCTGGTCAACGCTCGAGTGACACCGGCCGTTGCCTTGGAGAGCTCTCTGAAATCCCTGGCGAAGGAATCCCGCTCGAGTGTCGTGATTGACCCAGCCGACCATTCGATCTTGGTGGCGCGGATCACCGCCGCAGACCTGAGTCCAATGCGATCTTCGCCGGAACCGAGCACGATCAAGAGTCTGCTCGAACTCGCCGGCTCACTGACGCCAAACGACTGTGCGGATCGACGTGTTTCGCTGGCCGCACGATGTGGTTGCCCATCACATGCGAGAGATGCCGGCGGCGATGAACTGGCGTCTGGCGCACGAGGCGTTCACCGAGCGGGCCGACGGCATCTTCGTTCGTGGGGAGGCGAGTGTCGGCCAGTACGCGGTGGTCGATAACTCCGCCGGTCCAATCCTGTTGGACAACGGAGTGCAGGTCGGTCCCTTTTGCTACCTGTCGGGGCCGGTCTTTGCCGGAGCGGGAACGCGGGTGATCGAGCATGCCGCCTTGAAGGATGGGGTCGCCCTTGGCCATACCGTTAAGATCGGCGGTGAAGTCGAAGCCTCGGTGATCGAACCTTACACCAACAAACAGCATCATGGTTTTTTGGGGCACAGCTACCTTGGCAGCTGGATCAACCTGGGTGCCGGGACCTGCAACAGTGACCTCAAAAACACCTACGGCAAAATCAACATCCAGTACGGCAACACAAAGGTTGCCAGCAACATGCAGTTCCTTGGATGCTTCATTGGCGACTACTCCAAGACGGCGATCAACACCAGCATCTTTACCGGCAAGGTGATCGGCGTTTGCAGCATGATGTACGGGTTTGTGACCTCCAACGTCCCCAGTTACGTCAACTACGCGAGGCTGTTTGGACAAACCTCGTTGTTGCCGGCCGACGTCATGATCAACACGCAACAGCGGATGTTCGCCCGCCGCAAAGTGGAACAGCGAGAGTGCGACAAGCAACTGATCCGGGACATGTATGACTTGTCCGCCGACGAACGAGCATCGGCAGACCAGGACATTCTTTAGGAATTGGGAATGAAAGAGATTCGCGTTGGAATCGTTGGTGCGACCGGATACACGGCGCTCGAATTGGCCCGTCTATTATTGCAACATCCTCAAGCCAAGGTCGTCGCGGCAACCAGCCGCAGTGATGCGGGCAAGCTGCTTTCCGACGTTCACCCGTCACTGAGCGGCCGCTGCGAAATCGAAGTCACCAACCTTGATGCCGATGTGCTCGCCCGACAATGTGACGTGGTGATGTGCTGTCTGCCTCACGGTGCCTCAGCCGAAACCGTGCGTGACTTGGTGCAGTCCGGGGTCCGCGTGATCGACTTCAGCGCCGACTTTCGTCTTTCCAGCCTCGAGGTCTACGAGAAGTGGTACGGCGTGGTCCATCCCTGGCCTGAGCGTTTTGGGACCGCGGCTTACGGCATGCCGGAATTCTTTGCCGACCAGATACGCGATGCCGACATTGTGGCCAATCCGGGATGCTACCCCACCTCCGCAATCCTGCCGCTGGCGCCTCTGGTTGCCAAGGGCTTGATTGAAACCGGGGACATCATCATCGACAGCAAGAGTGGTGTCAGCGGGGCCGGGCGCAGTCCAAAGTTGACGATGATCTACTGCGAGACCAACGAGTCGATCGCGGCCTATGCCGTTGGCGCGCATCGGCACCAACCCGAGATCGACGACCTGGTCCATCGCATCTCGGGGAAACCGGTCGCAACGCTGTTCACGCCGCATTTGACCCCGATGGATCGTGGCATCCTTTCGACCATCTATGTTCGATCGCAGCGCAAGGCGAGCGAATTGATGGCGTGTTGGCGGGAAGCGTTACGCCAATTCCCCATTTGTTCATGCCGTGGATCACTTGCCGGCGACCAAACATGTCTCGGGTACGAACTTCGTCCAGATGACAGCCCGCGATTGCGGCGAGCGGATTGTGATCGTCTGCGCGATCGACAATCTGGCCAAAGGGGCCAGCGGTGCGGCGATTCAAAACATGAACGTGATGTTTTCGCTGAGCGAGGATGCCGGGCCTTCACTGATCGTTTGATGTTGTGCTACCGGCTCCGGCACGAGGATTTCCATAACCCGAAGTCAGCGAGTCGCGCTCAATATCGATTCTTCCTCGCTCACGCGTCGGGTTATGAAAGGACCGCACTTCCACACGCTGATCGGGGGGTTTTGCCTGGCAAGATCCGCGACCGGCGAGCGAAAACCGCGTACACTGTTAATTAACTCGTCTTCCTTCTCGCCGGTTCTCGACGATCATGCAGCCCTACGAACCCGTCTCGCCCGACGACGCCCATTGCCATCCAGGCAGCGAGGCCAACGAGACCGACCAAGAACCGATGTCTGGCGGAGCGGGTGTCGCCGGCAGACTGCGATTCAGCGACGTGGAACGCAGGCAACCGACTCGGACTGGAGCTTTGGTGAAGCCTCGCGTTCCCGTTGGTGGACTCCGCTGGCCGTGGCCTCGGTGTCGCTGGCGTTTTTCCTGTTGACCAGTGGCGTGATGGCGATCGTCGCCTTGTTTCTCGTTCACGGTTCGCTTTCACTCGAGATTACTTCGCAATCCGGATTCGCTGAAGGCTGTATCGGAATCGCGATTGGGTTTGTTCATCGTGATCGTCATTCCACAGATTGCCCTGGTGATTCCCTGCATCGCAGCCGCCTGGCTGTCGCCTGTACCGTTTCGCCAGCGGCTCGGCTTGGTGCGAGGCAATTGGCCCGTCTGGACCTGGGCGGCTGTCGGGGCGGCCACACCGCTGGTCGGGATGGTCTCGGGACTCGTCGATCGGTATGTTCCTCGACGAGAGTGACGCGCTGAAACAGATGACGGAGATTTTTCGTGAGCATGGACAGAGTGGCTTTTTGTTTCCGTTGGCGATGATGATTGGCGCCACGCCGGCGATTTGCGAAGAGCTCCTGTTTCGAGGTTACATTCAAACACGGCTGACTCGGACGCTGGGTCCGATACTCGGCATTGGCATTGCCTCGTTTCTGTTCGCAGCCTTTCATCTCGATCTCGTTCACGTCGTCGCGGTCTTCCCTCTGGGAGTTTTTCTCGGCTGGGTGGCCTGGCAAAGCGGTTCGCTTTTTCCAGCGATGATCGGACATTTCGTAAACAATGTGATCAGTGTGGTGGGGGTCGTTGTGGCACCGGAAGAGCAGACGGACATGCTGGCCTTGCCTGCGATGGCGTTCACGTTGGGGATTCTGGCGATGGGCATGATGGGAATGGCGGTGGTTTCGGTCGTGTCGATCGTTTACCGTCGGGACGAGCCGGGCCAGTTGGCAACCGGCGAGACTGGGTTGGCATAGAGACTCAAGCACGGGTGAACCAAGATGTTGCCACTTCGGCTCGGCTTCGACCATCCGAATTATCTGTGGCTGCTGCTCGCGTTGCCGCTGCTATGGTGGATCGGCTTTCGCTCGCTGGCGGCGTTGGGACAGTTTCGACGTAGCCTGGCACTGCTGTTTCGAACGGTGGTTTGGACCGCGATCGTGCTGGCCCTTGCCGGAGTGCAATTGGTTTGGGTCAGCGACCGCGTCACCGTGATGTACTTGCTGGACCAGTCAGAAAGCATTCCCCAGGCCAAACGCCAGGTCATGCTCGATTACGTGATCCGCAATGTGCGGCGTCATCGGGATCGCGCGAGAGAGGATCGAGCGGGAATCGTTGTGTTCGGACGCGATGCGTCGATCGAGATTCCACCGTTCGATGATGACATTCCCGAACTGCGCCGGCTGGAGAGCCTGAGCGGTCGTGCCGACGCGACCAACCTCGAGGCGGCCTTGAACCTGGCTCAGGCTTCGATGCCGGAAGACACATCGCGGCGAATCGTGATCGTCACCGACGGCAATGAAAACGTCGGCCAGGCGCGCAAGTTGGCGGCCCGCGTTGCCGATTCGGGAATCGGCATCGATATCGTCCCAGTCATGCTGGAAGCCAGCAGCGAGGTCTTGGTCGAAAAGATCGACCTGCCAAATAACATTCGCAAAGGCCAGCCGTTCGAGGCCCGCGTGGTCGTCAACAACTACAGCGAAGGGGATGCGTCCACTCCGGTCGCGGGCAAGTTGCGAGTCAAGCAACGGGTTGGCGGTGAAGAATCACTGCTGCTCGAACAAGACATCACGCTCGATCCCGGCAAGAACGTCTTCCCTCTGCGTTACCAGATCGAACAACCGGCGGCCTACATCTACGACGCGGAATTCATTCCGGCCACCGAGGAAGATGACGGTCTGCGTCAGAACAACAGTGCCACCGCCTACACCTATGTGCGGGGCAAGGGACGGGTGCTGGTCATCGAAGATCGTGCGAAGATTGGCGACTTCGATCTGATGATTGAATCCCTTCGTGACGCAAACATCGAAGTCGTTTCCCAGCCCAGTGACCAGCTCTTCGGCTCCTTGGCTGAATTGCAGGCCTACGACGCCGTCATCCTGGCCGGCGTTCCGCGCGTCTCGGGGGAAAGCACCGATCAGATTTCTTCGTTCACCGACGAACAGATCGACATGCTGGTCAGCAACACCCAGCAGCTTGGTGCCGGCTTGCTCATGATCGGCGGCCCCGAAGCGTTCGGCGCAGGCGGCTGGATCGGAACCAAGATCGAAGGTGCAATGCCTGTCGATTTCAAGATCAGGAATTCCAAGATCCAGGCGGTCGGCGCGCTGGCCTTGATCATGCATGCCAGCGAGATGGCCGAGGGCAATCATTGGCAGAAGGTCATCGCCAAAGCGGCGATCGAGCAACTGGGACCTGCTGACTACGGCGGCGTGTTGCACTGGACGATGCAAGGAGACGCCTGGCTGTGGGGCGGAACCCAAGGCTTGTTGGAGGTCGGACCGAATCGAAGAGCCATGCTTGCGGCGATCGGACGGATGACTCCGGGTGACATGCCACAGTTTGATCCCGCGATGAGGATGGCGGTCGCTTCGCTGGCTCGAACCCCCGCCTCGGTCAAGCACTGCATCATCATCAGCGACGGTGACCCGACCGACCCATCGCCCGGTGTGATTACCTCGTTCAAAGACAACAACATCACGATCAGCACCGTCGCGGTCGCCTCGCACGGATTGACCGAAAGCCGTCGTCTGCAGAACATCGCGCAGGCGACCGGCGGAAAGTACTATGCCGTCGCCAATGGTCGCGCCTTGCCCAAGATTTTCCAACGGGAAGCCAGACGGGTCTCACGTCCACTGGTGTACGAGCCAGACGGTGGGGCGGTGCCGGAGGTGATCTTTCCCCATCCCATGCTCGACGGCGTTGACCGCGTGTTGCCACCGATCAGCGGGTTTGTGCTGACGCAGACCAAAGAGAGCCCGCTGGCCCAAGTTTTGATTCAATCGCCGAAGCCTGATTCGCCAGAAAACGCCACGGTCCTTGCCGTCTGGACGTACGGTCTCGGGCGCACCGCCGTGTTGACGACCGATGCCGGAGCGCGCTGGGCCTCGGGCTGGACCGAATGGGAAGGCTACGACAAGTTCTACAGTCAATTGGTGCGTTGGTTGATGCGTCCCACAGGCGACACCGGCAAGTTCACGATCGCCACCCAGGTGCGAGATGGCGAAGTGCATGTGGTCGTCAACGCGCTGAGCCAGGACGATGCGTTTCTGAATTTCCTGGACATGAATGCGTCGGCGCTCGATCCCGATCTAAAGCCGGTCGCGCTCCGAATGCGTCAGACCGCGCCAGGTCGTTACGTCGGGACCTTCCCAGCCGATCGCGCCGGTAGCTACTTCGTCAACGTCGTCCCAGCCGCCGGGACTGCACCGTTGACCACCGGCGTGACCGTTCCTTACAGCGAAGAATATCGCGTGCGAGAATCGAACCAGTCGCTGATGCAGGCGTTGGCTTCGATGGAACCGCGCGGCGGCGAAGCGGGACAGGTTTTGCCACCACTGGAGTCGTCGCCGAGCGAACAATTGGTCGATGCTGATACGTTCCGCGGCGGCTTGGCACTGGCACGCAGTATTCGGGACGCCTGGCCGTGGTTTGTCATGGCCGGCTGCTTCCTGTTCCTTGGTGACGTGTTTGTCCGGAGAGTGGCGATCAACTTTGATTGGGTGGGGGCCGGCCTGCGAAAGCTTCGAGGCGCCGAGAAGGAACAGGAATCCACTGTCACCGCCCGACTGGATGCCCTCAAGAAGAACAAAGCGGCGCTCGATGATTCGCTCGAGAAGCAACGAGCCAACGTCCGTTTTGAACCAACCGCCGCCGACGCCAAGAGCGCCGACGATGCCGACCTGCTGGGAGAAAAGCCCGCGGCCTCGAGCAAGAAGCTTCCCGAAGCCGAGAAGACCGATTCCGAAGGCCCGAGCTATACCGAGCGTTTGCTGGAAGCCAAACGGAAGGCCAGGAAGCAATAGCCATCCCGTACGTTAGGCTTTCCAGCCTGACCCGTACGTTAGGCTTTCCAGCCTGACACACAAGAAACAAGTCAGCCTGGAAAGGCTAACGTACGAAGAGACCCGGTCAGTGTCGCGAACGTGCTAGTGACCGAGATGAATGAGGTCGTGGGCTCGGCTGATGATCTTTGGTTCGCCGTCGGTGCGGTAAGCCCCAATGCCTCCCTGATTCCGGCCGTGGGTGTAGTTCAGCCAAACCTTGGCATGGCCAAACAGCCCGCCGTAATCGAGTCCCCACGTCCCTTCGCTTGAGGTGCGTCCCCGTGCGAATGGAAAAGGGGATCCACCGCCAACGAACCAGGCGCTGTACTTCTCATCGACGCTGCACTTGGCCCATCGATGATAACAATGTGGGTGACCCGCCCGCTCACAATCATCCATGCGGTATCGCAGGGGTGGGCACTCGCCTCGATTTCGATCTCCCGGCTTGGTGATCAGCGGCTTCTTCGGATGCCCTGGGTCGCGACAAACACCATGACAATGCGATTGCCCACACTCGCATGGGCCTTCGACCCGCTCTGCGTCGATTGCAAACTCCATTGCCGGATCGTCCCATCGAACCTCCGCCTCCGAGATCGACTGTTCGGCGATGGCATCGATCGATTCGTCGGTCAGCACCCAACTATTTGAGTCGCTTTGCGGGCGGTTGTCTTGCGCGGGGCGGTGCAACCAGGTCGACATCGTTGTCGGTCGCGATCTCGATCTCCGCAGCGACCTGCACCACCGGCAACCGCTGGGCCTGCGCGGTGCTACCGAGCAGGCCAAACGCCACAGCCAAGCAGGCAAGCCGAGATGCTGACATGTTGGTCGTGCCGTGAACGTGTGTGCGAAGGGGAAGCCTGTCGGAATAATCGGCACAATCGCTCATCAGGGGGCAATCGCTCGCGACGAGACCGCCAGGTCACCCGCAACCGTCAAAGTTTGACAGGGCCAAAGTTTGACAGGGCCACTCCGTCAATCTTCGCGATTCGGCGGCCGGTGGATGCCAAGCACCTTCATCCGGTACCGCAACGTGCTCGGCTTGAGCCCCAGTTGTTCCGCGGCGTTTCCCGCAGCCCTTGACCTTCCATCGACAGGCCTTGAGCGTCGCGAGGATCGTTTCCCGATCCGTCTCGACCCGGCTGGAAAGCTTCGCTGGTTCCGCCCGCGCCGCCGGTGGCTTCAGGCTCTCGGCAAGCGTCAAGCTCGTGCCGCTGGTCAAGATCATCGAGCGCTCGATGACGTTTTCCAGCTCTCGAACATTGCCCGGCCAATCGTAGTCGACCAGATCTTTCATCACCGACTCGGGGATGCGGCTGATGACCTTCCCCAAGCATCCCTGTTTCTTCGAGATAAAGTGCCATGCCAGAAGCGGGATGTCATCGCGCCGCAGTCGAAGCGGGGGGACTTCGATGGGAAACACGGCCAGGCGATAGTAGAGGTCCGGGCGAAAGTCACCTTGCTCCATCGCGCGGCGAAGATCACGGTTTGTGGCGGCCACAATGCGGACATTCACGTTTCGCGTCTCAGTCGAGCCGATTGGCTCAAACTCGCCTTCCTGCAAAACGCGAAGCAGTTTGGTCTGCAGTTCAGGATCGAGTTCTCCGATCTCATCGAGGAACAGCGTGCCACCGTCTGCCAGCTGAAAACGACCGACTTTGTTGCCAATCGCACCGGTGAAGGACCCTTTCATGTGGCCGAACAATTCGCTCTCGATCAGGCTCGATGGCAATGCGGCAAGGTTGACTTTCACGAGCGGACGTTCCCTCCGCTTGCTCCTGTCGTGAATAGCCCGCGCCAAGATCTCCTTCCCGGTCCCCGTCTCACCCAGCAACAAGACGCTTGCATCGGTCCCCGCCACATGCTCAACCTGAGCGAGCACGCTGCGCAATGGTTGGCTCTCGCCAACAATTTCGTCGAAACCTAACGATTGAGTGATCTCTTGCTGGAGGTAAACGTTCTCGGCACGCAACCTTTCGGTCAGTCGCTCGACTTGTTCCAGGGCTGCTCGCAATTCGGTTTCCGCAGTCTTCTCACGGTGCACATCCTGAATGGAGCCGGCCATCCACGTCGGACGCCCTTTGTCGTCACGCTGCGTCTGACCGCGCATGCGAAACCATCGGTACTCACCCTTCTTGATTCGTAGCCGGCAGGAAACGTCGCAGGGATCTCCTCGCTCCAGGTGTTGATTCAAGACATCCCATACCGTCGCGGCGTCCTCTGGATGCAGAATGCCGCGAAAGAAAGCCAGCGTTTGATCTACCTCGCTCGCGGCGTAACCGAGCAACTCGACAAACCGGTCCGAGTACTGGACTCGCTCCGATTTGGCGTCCCATTCCCAGACCCCGTCCATCAAAGCGGCGACGGTCAACGCCTTTCGCTGTTGAAGTTCGTCGTGGGCACGACGCAGCTCCGATTCCGACCGCCGCAGTTCCGTCACGTTGGCGATCGTTTCGCCCACCAGCCTCAGTCGAACGATATCTTCGGCGGTCCAGGTGACTTCACGAGTGAGCGAACTGAGTGCGATGCACCCGCCAATCTGACCTCCCCGTCGACGCGTTGGAATCTGCAGCGATGACTTGAACCCGACCGACTCAATCAGCTTGCGTACGTCCTCCGCTTCGCTGGGAATTTCGTCGGTGTTGTTGAGCAGAAACACTTCACCCGCGAGCAGTACCCGCTCGGCATACCACCAGGCTCCCATTGGCACGTCCTGGTAACCTGCCTGCAAAGAAGGTGCCTCCGGCGAACACCACTCGTAGGCGATGCTCCAACTTGTCAGGTCAAACGAGGTACGGACGAGATAGGCATAGTCCACACCAGTGAATTCGGCGATTTCTTGCAGGCTGGTCTCGATATGTCGGTCGACTTCCGCCGCGCTCTCATCTTTGGCAAAGCGGGAAACGATCGAAGTGATCAGTTCAGCAAAGTCTTCTGATCTGCGGGCGGTAGCAAGTGACATCGGACGACGCGACGGTTTATCACGGTGTAGGTTCAATCCAAAAGTTCAAACTATACGGCAAAGGGGCAAAGGGCAAATGAAGAGGGTGTGAATTCTGCACCTTGCCCCCCATTTCGATGAGGCCCGATTCTCCATCCATGTCGCACGGCAGCGAAAAGAAGGTATCCGAAAAAGGGGCTGACCCTCTCCGGCGAGAACAAGAACCCAAGGAAATCGACTCGCCTCCAAAGGGTCAGCCCCCTTTTCGGATACCTTCTCGGTGAGGCGAGCGTAGCGAGTTCCATCAGCCTTCGGCCTACACACCACAGTTGGCCCGACGCTTGCTACTTCTTTGGCGACATGGCGATTCGCATCACCGTCATCGATGAGACGACATGCACCCTGTTGAAGGTCGATGGCTGGCTTAAGCGTGAAGATTCGGGCGAACTCGTGCAGATGATTCAAGACCTGAAGGGACCAACTTCCCTCGATCTGACCGAATTGCACTCGATCGATCGGCAGGCTGTTGAGGGATTGCGACAGCTGATCGGAATGGGGGTCACGGTGCGAGCCGCATCGCCCTATGTCGAGTTGCTATTGCGCCCGGCCAAAGGAACCGAAGGAGACCCGCTGACTCTCTAAACCAATTCCGTTCAATTCTCGTTCAACCGGTAGCCGGAGGCGTCGCCCGTTTAAGCGGTAGCCCAAAACGAGCCAATTTTCAACGGTCTTGCCTTTTCGCTCGACGATCCCGACTCATTTCAAAACCGAAGCAATCACTCCTCAACCCGAGATACCCACCCCACGAAGGAAACACCGATGAGGAAGACCACCGTCTATCTCCTCCTGATCATATCGTCATGTTGCGTTCGACAAGCATGGTCGCAAGAGACCAATACCAGTCCCGCGAGTGATTCGGGTGCGGCGAAGCCCAATGGGGAACTCGAAGCGATTCGTGCTGGCTCCGAATTGTTCGTCGCAGCATTCAACAAGGGAGACGCCAAGTCGATTGCCTCCTTGTGGGCCACCGATGGCGAGTACATCGATGAAGAGGGGACCCGTTTCGAAGGTCGCGAGGCGATTGAAAAGTGTTACGCGGAAGTCTTTGCGAATCGTCCCGATGCTAAGATTCAAGTCACCATTGATGCGCTGCGGATGATCAGTGACGTGGTAGCGATCGAGGATGGTCGCGTGACGGCCGATTCCGCTGGCCTGAGTCACCGTGGCTTCACGCAGTACACCGCAACGCATGTCAAGATCGACGGGAAGTGGCTGATGGCTTCGGTGCGCGATGTCTGGATCGAGGCTCCTGGTGCTATTCAAAGTGCGGCGGATCTCGGCTGGCTCGTGGGAACCTGGCAGGCTGAAGAGTACGGCGTCACCACCGAATCGGTGACTCGCTGGGTAGTCGAAGATCGCTTTCTGGAACGACGCTACACCGTCACGCAGCCGGATGGAACCAAGACATCGGGTCTTCAATTGATCGGCTGGAACCCGTTGGGAAGGCACGTTCAGTCGTGGGACTTCAGTCCCGACGGTGGGCATGCGGTATCGATCTGGATTCCGGTCGACGGCGGTTGGCAGGCGGAGGCTCATGGCATCACGGGAGCGGGCGTGCCAACCATGGCCGTCAATGTGCTCAGTGGTCTCGACCAGAACGCCTACGCATGGCAATCCGTGCGGCGAACGCTCGGAGACATCGCGCTGCCGGATACCGAAGAAGTCGTGATCAAGCGGGTCGTTGAACCGTAAAACCACCCCGCACAATCTTTAACAACACTCGTCGATCCATGTCATTGAAGGACCTTTCCATCATGTTGCCCCGCTGTCGGTTCTGGTTGGCTTTCGCCACGATCCTGTTGGTTCCCGTCATTGAAAGTTACGGTCGTGGTCGAGGCGGCTTTGGAGGGGGCGGCGGTGGCGAGGGGCGGCTTTGGAGGGGGAATGAGCCGCGGTGGATTCGGTGGCGGTGGATTCGGTGGTGGCGGATTCGGTGGCGGCGGATTCGGTGGCGGCGGTGGACGCGGTTTCGCCGGCGGCGGGTGGACTCGGCGACGCTGGTGGCGGACGAGGTTTCGGCGGTGCGGGCGGACTCGGCGGCGCGGGTGGCGGCGGACGCGGTTTCGACGGCGCAGGCGGACTTGGTGGCGCGGGCGGACTCGGCGCTGGTGGACTCGGTGGCGCGGGCGGACTCGGTGGCGCTGGTGGACTCGGTGGCGCTGGTGGACTTGGTGGTGGACTTGGTGGCGCTGGCGGACTCGGCGGTGGTGGACGCGGATTCGGCGGTGCCGGTGGACTCGGCAGCGCCGGAGGAGGTCGATTTTCATCCCCAAGTGAAAGTCAGCTCGGTAGCTTCTTGGGGCTTCCCTCCGACCAGGGCTTGCATAACCTCGGCGGAGCAGGCGGTCTTGGTGGACTTGGAC
>CAVOND010000006.1:0-188817 GCA_963697195.1 Pirellulaceae bacterium | reverse complement strand
TTTCAACCGTTTTCAGCCAATCGCGATATTTCTCGGCGACCTCGCGTTCGACGTCGCTCAAATCACCTTCGCTCTCAACGAAAGCAAACCAGTCGCCGGCCGCCTTGCTGACTGCTTTTGGCAGGTATCCTCGACTGAACAGCTCCGACGCAGTTGGGCGACGACCGAGTTCGTCCCGAATTGCTCGATAGGCTTCAATCCCAGCTTTTGCACCTTTGGGAATGAACTCCTTCAGTAGATCGCGTGCGGCGACCTCAACGTCCAATAAGCAACCCTCTGGCAATTGCGGAGGCTTTCCGTTCAACCATTCCTTCAAGCCTGTCCAACCGGCTTCCTCGCCGGTGAGTGACAGGAGGTGGATGAGACGCTGGGCAAAGATTCGGTGGTTACCGACGAAGTCGATCACCAGTAAGCGGGATTTTCCCTCGCTGGCCCGTAAACCGCGACCAAGTTGCTGGAGAAAGACAATCTTGGATTCGGTGGGCCGCAACATGATCACTCGATCCACAGCGGGAATGTCGAGTCCTTCATTGAACATGTCGACGACACAGAGCGTCTGCAATTCGCCTCGACGCAGCAATTCCAGAGACTCGCCGCAGCTATCACCGCCCCCGGAGAAAACCGCAGCCGATGTCATGCCCTTGGAACGCAACCAGTCTCTTGCAAAAACTGCGTGGCGACGCGAGCAGCAAAACACGATCGTCCTGTCCGCCGGGTGCTCCTGCATCGTCGTCCAGAGACGGTCCATGCGTTCGCTGCGGGCTACGCGTCGCTCCAGTTCTTCCAGCTCGAAGCGACCATTCCGCCAGGGAACCTGACGAAAATCAACGGTGTCCTTGATGCCGACATAGTGGAACGGAACGAGCGATTCCTCGGCGATCCCATCCCCGATCGTCGCGTGATGTGCAAGGTTGTCATCGAAGATGCTCGCGACATCCACTCCATCGGTGCGTTCGGGAGTTGCAGTTAGACCCAGAATGAAATCGGCGTTGATTCTTGCAAGGACACGTCGGTAACTCGGCGCATGAGCATGATGGACCTCGTCGATGACGACGTAATCAAACTGCTCGCTCGCCAATCGTCTTCAAACCTTCGGGCCGAGATAGCTTCTGAATCGATGCGACCACGAGTTCTCCTGCAAGATCGCTTCGCTGCCCGATGTACCACGCTGTTTTCGCCTCCCCGAATTCAGGATCCAGAACCTGCGACAACGCTGCCTCAGCTTGGGCCAGAATATGTGCTCGATGGGCAATGATGAGGACGCGAGGTCGTCGTTCGAGTTGGTTACCGACTTGGCGTGCGTCAAAGGCGGCGAGCCAGGTCTTGCCCATCCCTGTGGCAACTGCGACCAAAGCCCTTTGATAACCAGCGTTGCGAATCCGCTGGAGCGATTCGAGTGCCTCAATCTGCCATGGCCGGGGAGAGAAAAGTTCCCTCGAATCTTCAGCTTCCGGCAGGAAGTGAACTCTACGAAACTCTTTCGCTCTGGAGGCGTAACGATCGACAAGTTCGGACGTGAGCACCGAAGCGTGTCGCCACAATCGATCAAACTCGGCCTCAAATCGGGCGTGAGTCGGAGATTTCACATCAGCCGAAAGAAGATTCCATTCGATGCCGGTCTGCAAAGCAGCTTGCGACAGATTGCTGCTTCCGACTGATAACAATCCGCCCTGATCATCGGCGATGTACCACGACTTCGGGTGAAAAGAGGCTGGCTTGGAAGGCAGTTTTTCGATTTCAATCAAACGTGCGGAAAGGCTTCCTTCCGAGGCCTCTTCCTGAGATGAATCGCACCATCCGAGCAGACGAGCGAGTGCCCTCGGGTCCGAAATACAGAGATAGTCGCTTGCCAGAATGCGAATGCGTGCCCCGTTTTGCAGTGCATCGAAGATCCGCGATTCGATGACGTCCAAACCCGAGAGTTGCACGAAAGAGGCCAGAATATCCACCGACTTCGCGCCGGCAATTCGCCACGAAAGATGTTCCCAGAGAGGCGAGTCGGGATGACCGGTACTGAGTTGTAGATCACTCTTGCGATTGCCAGCCCCGGGTGGAGCTTCCTTCTCCTGTGGACTTAAGTAGTTCGCTTTCTCGGGAATGACGTATCGGACCCCGCCACGTGGATCTTCGACATCGCCGGCATACCGTGGGATCACATGAACGTGCAGATGCATCACCGTTTGACCGGCAACATGTCCTGCATTGAACCCGACGTTGTAGCCATCCGGCCTTGGTACAAGGGTCGAGTCGAGATGTTGCTTGACAACGTTAACCAAGTCGAGAACCGCGATCTGCTCTTCTGCATCAGCCTCAAACCACGTCGGAACCACGCGTCGAGTAATGACCAGAACGTGCCCTGGGCTAACCGGAAAGCTGTCCCAGATTGCAAATGCCTTGCCGTTGCTCGCTATCCAATCGGATGGCGGTATTGATAAAAAAGGCGAATCCGCCATGCCGTGGTCCTGAGTCATCAATCATCTTCAAAATTTGCGACAATATCTTATCGCAACAGTGCGATTGATTGCAGACACACAAAAAACGCCCCCAACCGATTGCTCGGCCGGGGGCGTTTCGTTATTTAGCCTTTTCGGCTTACAGTTCGATCGATTCGACCTCTCGGACGAAACGGTTCTTGTCGGCTGACAGGAACGATGAGACTACGGTGAACACGGCGTCACTGAAGCCGCCGATGTTTAGGATGTCGTCTCGCTCCGCTGCTTGGCTCGATCCGTATGGCTGGATGTCGATGCAGACCAGCTTCGGATCGGTGATGCCGTGGCGGCGGGCGTTCGTAACGAACTTCTGCCACTCGGTCATCACACCAGTCGAACCGCGGTAACCGTATCCGCCCCCAAAAGAAGACATGGTACGGCCGCCAGTCACCCAGCTTTCGTTGTCGCTGACAAGGACGCAGCCGACCAATGGTCGCTTGCTGTGTCGCTTGTTCGCTTCCGCCAGCGGGATCGAGCAGTCGGTTCCGCCGCCACCGTACTTCGCCAGTCGCTCCGACAGACTCAGGATCGTGTCCTGTGGGTCGATGCGGACGTGGGAAGGGTGCTACTGACGCTACGCGGTCACACGGGCGAGGTCGCATGCGTACGGTTCAGTCCCGATGGTAGGCAAATCGTCGGCGGCGCTGGCGATGGGATGCTTGATAGGACTCGTGACGGAACGGTTCACGTATGGGACGCCACCACAGGTGACCAACTGCAGTCGTTTCCCCAAGATGCCACGGGGCTTCTGCCGAATATTAACAGCGTTTCCTACGGCCCGGACGGTGCACGATTATTCGCCGGCGGATCTGATGGGAAGCTCGCAGTCTGGAATGTGCAGACGGGCGATCGCATTCAGGAGTTGGATGCTCACGAGGGGGCGATCCTATCGGTAGCCACTTCTCCCTCTGGGTCCGTCGTCGCCACCGCATCGGCTGACAAAACGGTCAAGCTATGGGACACCGATCGCGGGAAGCAGACTCTAGCGATTCGTGGATTCGAGTTCGAGGTTGTATGCGTCGCATTCAGCTCGGACGGCATGCAAATCGCCACGGCAGACGGCCCGTCGATAAAGGTCTGGGACGCTCATTCAGGTCGTCAAAGCCTTGTCATTCGCGCTGAAAAGGACGAGGAGAAGCGTCGCAAGCCGCCTCAGTTCAGTTTTCACCGCATCAGCGGGATGAAATTCAGTCCTGCTGGCGACAGGTTGATCGCGAGCCTCAACAACGGGTGCATCGGAGTCTGGGAGGCGCAAAGCGGAGACAATGTCCGATTTCTAGTAGGTCATGATAGTCTTTCGGTCAATGATGTTGACGTCAGTCCGGACGGATCACGAGTTGTCAGCGGTGCGGATGACGGCACTTTAAGGGTGTGGAATTTGGACAGCAGCCTAGATACTGACGAGGTCGTACGACAGGTTCCTAGTCCAGGCGTATCAAACCTTGCACTCAGCCCAGACGGAAGACAGGTACTCGGACGTCGAAAAGACGGCGTGCTTCTACTGACGAACATCGATACCGGAGAAGAGATCAGCAAATATGACGGCCATCGCCAGGGGTCAACGTTGCTGACAAGCGTCACGTTTAGCCTGAATGGACGAATGATCGCGAGTGGCGTGGATGGTGGCGTGATCAAGATTTGGAGAGCAGCGGATGGCGAGGAAGATGTGACGATCCACACCGGTGCCCAGCAGATTCTTGCACTAACCTTCACTCCTGACGGAGGTGCGCCTATTAGCAGTGAAAGTCACGTCGATGGAAAAAGTCATGGTCAGCGATTTAAACTTAATCTCTGGGACACCAAAACCGGAATGAAAGTGCGGGAGCTCGAAAGCGTCACCGATCACTCAATTCGTGCGATTGAATTTCATCCCAAGCAGCCAGTACTCGCTACCGGGTCCTCGATTGGCATCAAAATTTGGGATGGCACCGGCAAGGTGGTCAAAACACTGAAGGGACACTCAGGAAGGATACAGTCCATTCGATTCAATGAGGATGGCTCGAAGCTCGTAAGCGGTTCTGCAGACAGGACCATTAAGGTTTGGGATCTCTCTAGCAACGAGCAGGCGGCACTCGAGTTGACGGGTCACGGTGCTCCAATCACCAGCGTTGCGTTGAACTCATCCGGGTCTCGGGTTGTTGGAGTGGGGCGAGAAAAGCTCACTGTATGGGATTCTAAAAGCGGCGAAAAACTGTTGTCGCTGCGAAGTCCCGGCTCAACTGTGTCCAACATAAGGTTCAGCACTGACGGAAAAACGCTGATAGGCCTGTCTGGCGAAAACCTGGTTCGGTGGGAAGGAAACAAACGACAAGAGTTTGTGAAAACCATTCATGGTGGAGACGTAAGATGCGTCAAATTTAGTCCTGATGGAACTCTGTTCGCAACCGTTTCGAGCAACGAGTTGATCAACCTGTGGGATTTGCGTAGCCGCGATCTCGTAACAACGATCGCTGGCCACGATGACGAAATCCTTGACCTTGCCTTTGATTCAGATGGATCGCGCATCGTAAGCGGTTCCAGGGACGGATCAATTAGGGTGTGGACTGTCCAAGACGGCAGAGAGGTGCTTGGCATACATGGGACGGAAGGGGACGGATACATTTCAGCAGTTGAGTTTATGTGTCCATCGCGACTGACGATCCGCTTAGCCTCCTTGAAACAGGGGAAGCGTTCAACGGGCAGAGAACCAAGCGCGTGCTGCTCTTGCTCATGGAACGTCTTCAACACTTGGCGTTTGGTTGTGCCATGGATGCGTGTGTCGGCGATCGAAGTCTCCCAGTGCAGCAGGTAATCATTCTGTTCCTGTAGGCTTGCGAACGTTCTTCCTTTGAGGGCGTTCTCTTGAACGTAATCAACACCTCGTTCCACCTTCCCCTTGTGACGTGGTGTTCTGGGCCTGGTGGGAAGCAGCACTGTGCCGTAGTACTCGCAGAAAGACTGCAGCTTGGGATTCAGATCGGGATCGTACCAGTCGGCCTTGATCACTGCGGCCTTCAAATTTTCTGGGACGAGCGTTTTGGGAACGCCTCCAAAGTGAAGGAACGCGTTCTCCATACATCCGATCAGACTGTCGGTGGTCTGACGGTAAACGGCCTCGCTGTAAGCCTTCCGTGAATGACTCAGGACAACGCGAAGCACATGCGTTTTGCGCCGTCGACCTTCGCTGTCGATGATCGGCGCGCCGGTGCCGAAGTCGATCTGAGCCTCTTCACCTGGTGCCACTTCGATACGTCGAAATGGCAACGGCTGTGCGCGGTTCAGCTTGGCAACGTATCGTCGAACGCTGTGATACTTTCCAGCGAAGCCGTGGTCGTCGATCAGATCCTGGAAGATCCTCTGCGCCGAAAGTCCTTGCTCAAGCTTGACCAGAATCAACTCATGAAACTCGACGCACAGGCTCCGCGAGCCGGTGGGCGCATTGGCCGGTTTTGAATCGTCGTCGAGATCCTCGGACCCGGTGGGCGCTTTGGCTGGTTTTGAATGCTCTCGCAGGTACTTGGCAACCGCATCGCGACTGACACCAAGTTCCCTGGCGATCCGCCGCTGAGACCAGCCCTGCTCGTGTAAGGCCTGAATTGACAACACTTTAGCCACCTTCAGTTGATTCGCCATGCGGTTGGTTCCCTTGCTCTGGAGTGAGCAGGGAAGGTACCCGCATGCGGCTCAAAAGTGGCTGGTTTTCAAGCGCCCATCGGTGGCTGGTTTTGGGCGCTCAGTGACAATTGGCGATTCTGAAACGCGGTTCGTCAACTGCGAGCGGGTGCATCGCCCTGCGCGAGTTAACTAGATCGGTTCGCTGCAATTTCGTCGGAATCTTGGACTAGAGTGAGCGAAATGTGCAGCGAAGCAGTTCGTCATCAATTTCCAAGAGAGCGACCGGAAGCCCTGCAGCAAGCCAGGCAATGGATGTCGGCTGGGAGGGGGAGCCGAACATTGAGGTGACATGCCGTGTCCACACTGCCGCGACCCAACGAAAGAGTTGCGACCGTCACGTCGAGCCAACTACACTCAGCCCCTCGGCCATGACCGACAAGATTCGACGGTCGAACTATCCAATTCGTTCCCCGATCTGAGATTGACCATCGAGACCAACCCGTATCGAACGCCAGGTTCGGCGCCATTACTCGTGGATGACGATTCCACGACCGTGCCTCGCTTTAGGTTTGCGTTTGGGTTACTCGCATACCTATACCCTGTCTGGCTTGTTAGTTCGTTTTACTCCACCTGGCTGATGGCATGGATTCAGCTGGGACATCGTCCGCGTCCGATGCTCGATGATCCAAAGTCAATCGGAGGCTTGATGGACATTGCGTACATTGTCCCTGGATTTCTTGTAATGGCCATGCCTGTCCTAACTCCAATTGGACTGGCCGCATCGTTCTTCTGTCCTGTCCAAGTGCGTCGTGTCTCGCGTTATGCCCAGAATTGCGTGCTTGCAGTCTTGTACGTTGCCCTCTGCGCGTTTGCTTTGTTGATGCTTCGTGCGGATCCGGGACGTGTCGTTGAATGGTGGTTTGACTGATCAGTTGGCACGATTTTTTGCCGCTGACGACTTGCTCGCTGAAATACGTAGGCTCGGGTTGCCCACATGCTTTGAGCGAACGGTGGCTGGTGATGTGCCTGTTCCGCTGCGGTACTGGTGTGAATGCGATTCGCCGAATGCTGTGTGGCCGCTTCAATCTGATTACTTTTGTGAGCGTTTATCGCCAACCAAACCGGCAAGAACAAGTACGCCGACAAAGAATGTTCCACAACAATCCTTACAGAGCGACGCTGCAAAGTGAAACACAAAGTGCCGGAGGGCGTGTTGTGATCGCACTTTGGTGGTGGGTTTACCTACATCCCGCCATCACTTTGACGCTGGTCTATTCCTGTTGGATGCTAACGACTGTTTCGCTAGGACGCGTTCCGGGATTCGGGGAGCATCCTAGCAATGATCCGGCTCGCACCGTCGTTCACTTGTTGGGGATCTCTGCTGCGTTGTCTACTCTCGCGGGACCGTTGCTAATCCCCATTGGTCTACTATGGGGGCTGGTCCATCCATTTGCTCAGCGGCGACCAGATGCACCAACGATCACGAAACGAATTGCTTGCCTGACTACGTATATTGTTATGTTGGCGATCGTTGCCTTCATCTATTCTTCCGATCCGTACGGAGCAATCTATTGGTTTTGGGACTAAACGATGCGTCTAAGAGCCTATCCGAAAACCGATTGCTATTGAACCAAAAGTGAACCCTCCAGGAAAAGCGAAGTGCCTAAACCACACTTCTCCAAGAAGGGTTCACCATGGATGGAAACCGCTCGTTCGATGATTACCGAATGCCCGATCAAATGTGGGAGCGAATGAAAACGTTGCTTCCTGAGTATGATGCCAGCCCCGCAGGAGGACGGCCTCGGAAAGACCTGAGGCGCGTTGCCGACGCCATCTTCTATCGAATGCGAACAGGATGTCAATGGAAAGCCATCCCACCGGATTTGGCGCCGGGAAGCACTGCCCTTCTATTTTCAACAATGGGTCGACGAGGGCGTGTTTGACGGTCTTTGGCAATTGGCTTTGACTGAGTATGACGATTTGGTTGGGTTGTGAACGCGTACGTGCTTCCCAGCCGCAAGCATTGGTTTGTCCCCTTCGTCTTCGCCTCTGCCATTGGCTATGTTTCGATGCTGACCGGTTCGCAAGTTGGTGAATTGGAACTTGAACGAGCAATCGAACGATATGAACGTAACGGCGAAAGCCATACGCCGGAAGCGCAGAGAGCGATGAAAGACTGGGCGTCCGATACGGGGCGAACGTTTGCACCTTTCTTGGGAATTCCAATCACACTCGTCTGGACAACGATCAACTTCGCCGCCCTTTCTTTGGTTGAGTGGAGTTTTCGGACTGACTATCGTTCGCTTTTCAGCAGACGCGCAACAAGTGTGGGCGCGAATGAACCTCAATCATCCGATAGGATTTCGCGCGACTAAGGAAATCCTAGCGAACCATCCCGACAATGGCTCCAGCGAAGCGAGACATCGGGTCTGTGGGAGTCGTGGGTGAGCAATCACCCGCGGCCACCTGGTCCTCGCGGACTTGGTGAAATAAGTCCGCAGCAATCCTGGCGAAATCCGAGACCAGAACGCGGAAAGATTGCGCTGGCATCGGTGCCCCGGCTGAGGTGTCTATGCGGAAACAGCGCCTCATGCGACGACAGTGTTGACCAACAACGATAACCCTGAGTGAGAGACCAGCATTCGACGTGATAGGCTCCAATTCTGTTGCCTACCGAGGTTAGGGTGAATTCCTACACCCAGGTAATCTGCACAGTAATCAAATGACCTCACAAACAAGACTCTCAATGATTGGTTGCGTCACTCTCATTGGGACATTTCTTACGGGGGCTACTCTGGACGCTCAGGAGTCCCAGGATCGTCGCCAGGTCCATTCCCAAACACAGCAAGGAATTACGGTCCGCCTCGAGAAGGTCACCCTTGAGCGGATCTTCAACGCGTCTGCATGGATCAAAGCAGAGCAAGAAAAGCCCAACGCGGGGAAACAGGCGTTCAAGAGTTTCTTAGAGCAAAGTCTTCCCGCCAAGTTTTGTACCTTTTACGTTTCGGTCGTTGGAGAAACCAAGACGCTTGGCCCAACCAAGATTAAGTTCACTGGTGAAGTGGAAACTGTTGCTTCAGTGCTTAGGTTTTTCAGTCCGCCGAAGTGGCAGCCACGACTTCCAAAGCTGGCGGTGGATCCGACGGCAAGTGGAATCGAGTCCCAGCATTTGCTAGATGGCAACACCCAAATTTCGGATGTTTTTCCGTCCCAGATCGAAGTGCAAGTGACCGACGCGAATGGGAAGGAATTGACGTTCGTATTTGAGAACGTCGAGTTCTAAAATCGCCACTCCAGATAGTGACAGATCAACCGCCGCAACTGTGAGAGAGATACCGCTCTGAGCGCGAATTTCAAGGACATGAATTAGCCCTCACCGAATTCGACTCTTCCGTCTCGAGCTCGCGTTGGATCGACGAATGTCGCGTCGTTGTAGACACGCGTTGCGTTCGGCAAGTACTACCTTTGCAGAAATGTTGACCTGAATTGGTCGCGAAGCCAAGAAATTCGACTTGACTGCAAAATCAATCGTCCTACCGTTCCAACAAACGCGTCAGCAGGGCTTCGCGAAGATCGAAGGAACACGGATACTCACCGCCGTCGGAGTGCCAGAGGGCAATGGCAAACAAGCAACCGGAGACTCTTTCAAAAAGATCCGATTTCTCAGAAAAGGGGACGGAATTTCGCTGACCGGAAACGCGAAGGATCGGCGTCTGTATCGTACTGACGCGACTACCAAACCGAAGCGAATTGACACCCCAAGCCGAGACGAGAGCTAGAAACTGGCATGTGGAATTTCCGAGAATTGCTCGCGTGTTTCCGTAAGGTCGCGAGTTGCATCCCAAGATAGGTAGCAGTGCTATTGTGTTTGACCTGAGCATTTCTGAACTCGCAATTGTCGCATTGCTGTGCCTGCCAATGGTCCTCTTGATCGGCGTCATGCTGAAAAAGATGGGCTATTCGGATTTGACCGCAATTGGTCTTGCCGTACTGATGCTAACGCCGTTGAACTCGCTCGTTTTGGTATACCTGCTTTTCTTCAAGTGGCCGGTCCACCAAGAACTAGAACTGCTACGAAGTCAGGTTGACGAAAACGCAACGCACGAGGCAATTCGACCGACAGTTCGAGGAGTCAAAGCAAATCCTCTCCATGTTGCCATACGAAAGGGTTACTCGGACGTCGTAGAAGCACTGATTTCACAGGGCGTGGATGTTGATGCCAGGACTTCTGATGGCCAGACACCACTTGAACTCGCCATTTCTTGTGAGCATGATGAAATAGCCGAACTACTGCGCCAACATGGAGCCACAAGTTGATTCCGGGCCTACCTGTTTGTTCGGCACTGACGTGCTGAGTCCAATCCCCTTCGGCCGCGTTTCGAAGATTCTCGCAAGGATTCTTTCCGCTTCAGCCCGCACTTTCGATATCTAGAGTGGTCAGCGTGAGTGGATTAGAATCCGCCCTTGTCGACTTCTGAACAAACTTCTCTTGGTCGCGGAGGTTGCGTCGACCAGCGCGGCGGAGCGAATTCGCTTCGACGCGGTCTTCGCGATATTCGGGACCAAAATGCGAGGAAAAGCGGCAGATTGCGAACGCGTGTCCGTAATGCATGTCGATCCTTCGCTTTTTGGAATGGCAACGCCAAGTGTTGCTGCCAAAGCCGCCCGTCATCATAATGATGAGATGAGCAAAGAGATTCCGAGTATTGTCGACGCAGCATTAAATCTGCCCGATCCAGAGCGAGCTAGTCTGGCTTATCGCCTACTTCAAAGCCTGAAGCCACCGGAAGTCCTCAGCGACGCGAATAGTCAGTTCGAGTCGGAGCTCGATCGGCGTGTTGAGGATTACGAAGCCGGACGCACCACCGCCTCAGATTGGGAAGAAGTCGCATCTCGGCTTCAGGCGAAGCTGAAAAAACGAGAGTCTTCGTGAGGCCGCGCGTACTTGAGGAAGCTGAAGCCGAAATACTTTCGGCGATGCTTTTCTACGAAGATCAGCAGGAAGGACTTGGCAAAGACTATTTTGACCGGGTCTCCGAAACGATCGAATTAATCGCCCGTGACCCGCAGATGTATCCGGTGTACGAGGGCAAACGCTTAACTCGTGTCTTTCGTCGCGCCGCGGTGGATCGATTTCCTTACATCGTCGTTTACCAAATCCGCCCCGACGAAACGCTCATAGTTGCGGTTGCTCATTCGAGTCAACAACCGGGCTACTGGGAAGATCGCGACGCTCGCTAGTAGACTCGGCATGGCGTTTCGCTGCACGATTGACTTCCGGTCCAACGTAGCTCAATCGCTGAAGTTTATCGGCAACTGCAAGGGTACGATTTCTTCCATTGACGCGAGATGTAACTCGCCTTCCAGCGTGCGGCAGGCTGCATCGGCCGAACGGAGTTCGGTCCGACGGCTCACGGCGCAGTTTCCTCGGATTCTCGGACCATTTTGGGAGAAGTCTGCGTCGAACCGGGCAACTTGCCGAGGTGTCGGCGACCGAAGCGGCGAGGCGGATCGGCTTCCTCCGCGAAGTTGGTCCAGCCGAAGCGCGCAACCTTGGCGACCACGAAGTGGTCAAAGCACACAGCAATCGATGTGGTAAAAAGCCCCGATTATCGGGGCCTTGGTGAAAAGGGTTTTGGGGTACCTTGTACACTACTCGAACCTCGTCTCGGTGGATCTCGATCCGGCGGATTAGCAGCTGAAGGATCTGGCGTTTTAGGGGTTGGGACGCTGTCGATAACTTGCTTCCCACACTCTCCGTGAATTGTCTTAATAGCTCGCTCGCCGCAGCCGGGTCGTGCGCGTCCGCAATCTGCCCACGAAGGCTTCGCAGCGTCGCTAACTCTCGATCATGTTCTTCGCGAAGTGGCTCAATGCGACTTGCGAACTCAGGCTTCGTTAGCAGGCCGCTCTCATAAGCATCGATCAGACGTGACATGCGGTCGTTGATCCCGTGAATGCGTTGGTCCAGCTCAACGCACTTCGACTCGGGACTGAGCGATTCATTCTGTCGACGATTCAATTCCAATTCCAGGCGTGCTGGGTCACGAAGCAACTCGCATGCGTTGGACCAGACGTAGTCTTCTAGCTCGTAACCTTTCACGGAACCATTGCTGCAGATCGCTTCCGATTCGTAGCGATGCTTCTCGGCACCAACACAGCGATAGTAGAAATAGTTTCGCCTGGTGCGATGGAGATGACCACAGTAAGCCGAGCCACACTCGCCGCAGATCAACAGTCCGCTAAGCAGGAGCGCGGCACCTTCCTGTCGCTGACGCTGGCGTTTTCGGTTCTCGTCCATTCGCTCTTTCGCTTGGCTGAACATCAACCCGTCGACGATTGCTGGAACGGCGATGACGACTTGATCTTGGAGATCCGTATCTTCGGTTACTTTGGCCCGGCGAGGAACGAGCGGATCACCACGCTTCGTGCGTTTTCCCGCTTTTCGCGGCACCAAACGCTGTTTTCCATAGCGAGCTTGGCCAGAATATGCCGGGTTGAGCAGAATGTCTCGAACCGTCGAGGGGCTCCACTTCCCGTTCCCCTTGGGCGTCTTGATACCACGTCGAGCGAGTTCACGACATACCGCCGCGAGCGAGTATCCTTGCCTGCTTACCAGGTTGAACATCAGTTGCACATGTTGGCTACTGAGCGGGTCGACTTCCCATTTTGCCTCGGAACCATGCGATCTTTTGATGTAGCGATAACCATACGGTGCCCTGCCAAACACGCTTGACCTTGCCTTTGGAGGCAGCGTAACGTCTGCCGCGTCGAGTGCGTTCCATGATCTTTTCTCGTTCGTATTCTGCAATGACTCCCTGCATCTGTACGAGTAGGTTCGTCTCCGGCGTTTCACTCAAGCCTTGATGGTCACCGAAGACGACTTTACAACGGTGCTTAGCGAACTCTTCGAGCAGTAACGCTTGGTGAGCGTACTTTCTGGCTAAACGATCCGGCGTGTGAACATAGACGCGATCGACCAGTCCGGCTGCGACACGATCACGAAGCGTCTCAAGGGCCGGTCGTAGTAATTCAGATCCTGAGTAGCCTTCGTCACAGAATTCAAGAGACTCTGTTAGATAGAGTCCATCCATTTGAATCCTCTGGAGGATCGCATCTCGCTGTGAATCGATGGTCTGCTCATCGGCTTGTTTCTGGGAACTGACGCGTGCGTAAAGGGCAATGCGAAGAACTCCATTCATGCCCGTGCCTCCTGCACAAGTGGTTGGCTCTGAGACGTCCGGGACGCCCCTTGTTCACTACCAATCTGGGTGGGTCGTGGTGGTAAATCGTCTAACAATGCTCGGTAGATCAATGCCAGCAAATCAACTGAGTGTCGATCAGTTTCATGAGTTTGTTGGCCGAGACGTCCTCCCACATATTGGGGTTCATCCATGAGTGGGCAACTCCCGAAAAGAACGAGAATCCCCGCATGGTCGCCCTCCTAACGCGAAGGCCTAGCAAGCGTATTGAATCCGTCACGGGAACGGACAACGTGAAACAACCACTCGCTTTTTACAACATCGGTTGCTACGTCAGAGGGTAGCCAGGGGTCAGCGCAGCGCCACCCCTGGTTCGTCGTCACATAAATCCGTCGCCCGCTCGCGTCCCGGCTTTCGCCGGGACGCGGGCGAGCGATCCTTGTTTTCTGGTCAGCACCCCCGGGTGCGCTGCGCGACCCGGGGCTAACCTCTTGCATCCCTTCGGGATGAAATACTCGCCGCGGTTGCATCGGCCGAACGGAGTTCGGTCGGGCGCAAGTCGCTTCGGTCTTTTCACCGATTGCACGAAAGGGCGGTCGCGGATGGTGGCGTGATTGGGGATCGCTCTCTCCGGAACGCAGTCGCATGGCGGACAAAGTCGGCTGCGCTCGATCATTGGATTCGCCAATGAGAATGCTCGCTTGGTCGCAACCTGGGGGCGTGGCTGTTGGTCTCGGGAGCCTCTCTGGTCAGAGACAGAGAGTGTGGGCCGGGCAGGCGGACGCAGCCGTTTGAGTCGGCGAAACAGGGCGGAAAAGACGATAAAAGGCCGGCGTCGAATACGGGATTCAACGCCGGCCAATTCGTTTACCCGGCGGTCAGAGCGGACGACCGGGAATTTGTAGAGTTGAGCGAACCGAGCCCCGTTCCAAACACTCAGCTGCAGGTCCGGGTTACTGAGTTGACAAACCAAACTAGCTGTAGCACAATGTGGTAGCACTTGGTGTGGGCCGTGGAAACTCGACATGGAAAGCATTTGTCCTCCGATCGTGCTTGACACAAACGTGCTGGTTGCCGGTGCATGTCGCTATGAACATAGCGCGGCCTATCGAGTGCTCTTAGCGGTGCTTGATCGTCGAGTTCCCATCATGCTGACCGAGGGGATCGTAGCGGAATACGAAGATGTTCTGTCACGGCCGGCGGTTCGACAACTGACGGGGCTAAGCATCAAACAGAATGCTGAATTAGTCCTCGAACTCATCTCGCTTTCACATCAAACACAGCTTCATTTCAGTTGGCGTCCTAATCTGATGGACGAAGCAGATAACAAGTTCATTGAGGCCGCGATCGCTGCTTCGGCAATCATTGTGACCTACAACGTTCGCGATTTTGCGAAACCGGATCTTGAGAAGCACGGGTGGGAAGTGATGACGCCCATTGAACTCGCATCACTTTTTGACTTGGAGTCCTAACTATGGCAACGCTATCTTTACGTATGAGGGATGACCTGAAGGCAAAGGCACAGCAACTGGCCAGACAGCAGGGCGTTTCGCTCAACAGCTACATTAATGCGACGCTCGCAGCAACTGTCGCTCAGGCCGAAACGCTTGCGATGATGGGAGACCGACTGAGCAACGTCGATCGCGAGAAACTACACACACGCGTCATGGACTTCATGGCCAAGCCGCGGAGCTGCCCTGAACCAACACCAACCGAGATCGAACGAGCCATCGGTGATCGCTAACTGTGGCCGCGTCTGAAGCGTGGAGGCAGTGACCGCAACCGAGCACGTTGCCGGGTCGCCGTGATTCGAGCCAATTGGGCATCATGATCTCACACGACGTGCCTTGTTCCCGAAAGCCGGTATGCCCGCGAATCGCGCGAATCGACGCGAGCAAAAAACCAACCTCGGCAAACGCCATGATGAGATTCCCGAAAAATGAGCGGACAGCGAGGTTTCGGAATTACTGCGGAGGCCGAAGGAATCGACCCGGGTCGGGATGCCTGCAGATTTGTTCAGTAAGCGAGAAATCGAGGCATGCCTATCGCGCGTCGGTGTCCAAGACCGACGGCAGTTTGGGCATCTCATAAAATGCCGAAGCTGGTCCAGCCGAAGTGAGTTGAGATCGCTCGATTGCAGCCGCTTTAAGGTAGTCGAATCGCCCTTGAGTTTCATGTTTATCTCGTGCGGCTGAATCCGCTGCGGCATGTCGGTCTTTGCGGAGTGTCTCGATGACGAGGCGCAAGGGTATGCGTCGCCGATGCGTCCATGTTCAGAACGCAATCAATGAAACGCAATCGAATCTAGCTATTTCGAAACGGCGTCGTGAAAGCAAACGCTAACCCCAAGGCCATCGGAAGCGCACCTCGATAGCTGGCTTTGGGACGCGTCCCCTTTCATTCTGCAAGTCAGAAAATATGTATCACGAGATCGGGCCGGCCATCCTGATCCTCGTCGTCCAACCCAAGTTCGAGCGTGTTCGAAGGGTCCCATGAGCATCCCGCAAGCGAGACGTCATGCACCTCGACATGGTATTCTCCGGGGCCAGGAAGCTTGTACCAGTACGTGCTACCGACGCCCTCGCTTAATGTGCCGACAAAGTTGCGAATGTTGGAATCCCCGTTGAGTTTCGTCACGGGCGAATTATAGAGCGAGACGACGACGACAGCTCCGGCGGCCCTCGCATCGCTGTCCTCCGAAATGCCATCGTTATCGCTATCGATCCGGACATCGACGATGAATCGAATCTCGGTTTGTTTTCCGCGTTGCCGCGTCTCGTATTCAAGGCTGCGTACATAGATCGTGTTTTGTACGGAAGCGCTGTCGTCGTCCTCGATCGTTCCCAGGCCTTGGCTATCGCTGAGAGTTGCGCCGGTGGCGTTGGATAGATTGACGAAGAACTGCTCATCCGTTTCGGAGTCAAGATCTCCATTCACAGTCACCGCGATGGTTTTTGTTTTTTCTCCGGGAGCGAACTCGAGTGTGCCGCTCTTGGATTCATAGTCGACCCCGGCAGTGGCAGCATTGCTGGACAGACTGTCGGCAGTGGCGTAATCGACGATGGACGTTTGGTTAGTTTTTCCCGAGCGTGTGACGGTGAAAACGAAGCTGCTTGTCGCATCGTCGCCTTCGAGTTGTTGCACGTCATTGATCGTAAACGAGGGAACCGCCGCCAACAGCCTTCGGTCCTCAAGAATCTCTAGGACTTGTCGGCGGCGATGCCGCCCGCTTCCTCTCGTGAACCGTGTGGAGGAGCGACGACTGCCTTTTCGGACAATGCCTCCCCGGAACTGCTGATGCCACAGAGAACGAAATGAGTCGTTGAGTGAGCCGAGCATGGGAATGCCTTTATTGAGAATGTGTCATCTGGTATGTAAAGAAGGTCCGCTTCGCGGACGAGGAAAAGATGGGTTCCAGCGTCGTCGTGAGAGGTGAGGATCCTGTCCTTCAACAGAGCCCAACGGTTTATCGGGGTTCCTCTGTATCCGGACATGTCTCGATTGCCGAGAAGGAATCGGCTTACGGCTGAGGAACAATTTCTGGCATCAGCACATACGCGGCATCGGGAAGATTAAAAATGCCAAAACTGCCAGCTAGCATGCCGAATCCCGTTGCATCTCGGTCGCTCATGGACCAGACGCGTGCTCCATGTCCGGGACTCAGTGACCAAAGTTCTTGGTCGGCGGCAGAGCTAAACACAACCAACGCGTTCAGATCCAGATAGCCCCATTGGGGATGATCCGCATGGCGCAGCCACCGCACTCGCGAAACCTCGTTGTAGCCAACCACGTCGCCGACCGCGTTTTGCCCGACCGCCGAATTGACGAGCGTGGCATAGCCGTCATCAAGATCTCCCTGCCAAACATATTGCCCGGCCACCATGATTCCGGGCGTGTACCGGTAGGAGACGTTCTTGCCTTTCTTCTCGAACAGTGCCTCGCTGACTGTCATTTGGCCGTCATGTGAAAAACCGTCGGAGCTTGGGGAGCGTTCATTTTCCGGAAGCTGCTTTGGGAACTCATGACCATCAAGAAAGTCAAACACGTAGACTTCGTCGCCGACGCGAACGGTCCCTAATCTGGCGTTCTTGACCTGCATCGAACTCCACCGGGCACCCGGGGAACCGAAGAAAGTGAAGTTGCGGAAATCTTCAGGTGCCGTAGGTGGGAAGATTCCCGGGTTGTAGGCGAATGCAGAACCAACACCATCGCCGTCCCAGCTGATACCGACGATGTCACCGGAATCGTTGATTTGCGTGAAGTGACTGTCCGCTTCGTTACCGTCAGCGTCAACCGGCGAAGTGATATTCCAGCTGTAGGTCCCGTCGAAACTTGGGAGGATCAGAATACATTGATCAAATCCCGAGCTGTCCTGGACCTTTCCGACGATGGCACCATAGTTATTGATGCCGACAAAAGACGTGTTCACCCATGGTTCCGGCAGGGAGATCATCTCGTTTGCGGTCAGAACGGTTTTGGTGGTTGCGTCATAGTAATAGCCGACCCGATGTCCATCCACGTCGTTGTAGGCGCCGACTGCCTGATACATGTCGTTGACGTCGTGCACCACATAATTGGATGCAGCTGACGCAGGCAGTGGGATGAACTGGACGCGGTAGCGCACATCCAGATCGGTCGGTAGCGTTGGCGGCGGAGTTGCCCCACCACCCCCTCCTCCTTTGCCGGGTGGAGGAGCGGCAAAACTGGAGAGGACCAGAACACCGCATAGGGCCACGCTAGCCGCGAGCCAAGCTGCCGTTTGTCGAGTTGAAAGCATCACGCAAATCCTCATTCATGAGTGGTGGTCTGCGTGGTAAAGTAAACGTGGCTACCGGGCGCGCAGACCGTGCGTCCGAGAGTCGTTTGGTGGCCGGCGAGGGATGTGTTTGGCGATGCAGCCTCGCCGGCCCATTTCTTCGATGTTTCGAAGTGTTCTTGTGGTCGTTCAGTGGTCATCAAGGGTCGTTAGACCGGCGTGCGGGTCGGCCGGCGTTTCTTTCTCAGGCGGAGCGATGGACTCACCTGCCGAGTCTTCTCCTGTTTTTGGAAGGGGAGTGCCGGGAGCAGTTTCGGTAGCGATGCCCAGCGTCACTTTGGCTTCTGCCTGGTAGCGGAGCAGTTCCTTCTCTGTCGATTGGTTGTCAGTCATCCAGCGCAGCGGCTTTTGCGTACCACTCACGGGCTTGATCGGGTTGGCCGAGTTGCGAGTGGGCCATGGCCAGGAACAGTAGATTTTCGGCTTGGCCGGCATCTCCGAGTCTTAGAGATTGAGTCAAACTCTCAATGGCTGCCGTTAGATCTGCCGCACGATATTGGGCCACGCCCAGCGTGTTCCAGTGATTCCCATTGTTAGGCTCGCGTTCGACGGCTTGGCTGGCAAGTTCGAGTGCTCGTGGTATATCGCGGACGCTCAGATCGGGACAGTTCGCTAGCAGCCACGCAAGCGAACTTGCCGCCCAATCTTCAAGTACCTTTTCGGCTCGGCACTCAATGACTCGACTGAGTTCCTGCGCTGCTTCGGTGAACTGTCCCAAGTTGTGAAAAGCTTGCGCACGATGGCAAGCTATTTCGCTGATGAGGCTGAGTTCGCTGTCGGGTGCCAGGGACAGCGCCTGGTCAAGTTCGGATAGCGCTTCATCCGACCGTTGTGTTTGAAGCAAAATTTTGCCGCGGAGTGTGTGTGCGCCAGCGATGAATTTGCTCGAAAGCTTCAAGCGGGAGCTTGCCGCCATGCGCAGTGCTTCATCGATGTCCGCCAAGGCCTCGGCATGCCGCTCAACAGTGGACAATACCCGAGCCCGATTCGTGAAGCAGTTGAAAACAACCTCCTCAGAATCTTTGTTGGCGAGCTCGGCGGCAAGCTGAACTGCCGCATTGAGGTCGTCCAGTGCCTTGTCGTATTGTTGAGTCCGATAGAGAATCTCCGCGCGATAATCAAAAATATTCATCTTCGTCGCGGTATCCGTGGAGCCGCCAAGGGCATCCAATCGCAGTGCCTCGTCGAAATCTCGCAAAGCTCTCTCCTGCTGCCCCATGATTGCGTAAATGTAACCTCGAACCGCGTACGCAATTGGAGACGTGGTCCCGATCTCGATCGCCTTCGTAGTCAATTCCAATGCTTCTTCGTTCTCTCCGGTTTCCATTACTAGAATTGCACGATTCCTCAGGGTAGGAACGTGATTGGGCCGAACGGCGAGGCATGCACGATAGAGCTGAGCGGCCTCGGTTTTGCGTCCTTCTGAGCTAAGTCTCATGGCCAAGAAGAAGAGAGAGTTGAAGTGGTTGGGTTGGATGCGGAGGGCAGCTTCGTAAGAGCGGATTTCTTCCTCACGGTCGCCCCTCCAGCCGGCAGTGTGCCCAGGCATGTAGTAATCGAATGCTGTGACAGCCTTTGCCTGCAGAAACGATTCCTGATCCTGATCCGCTTTCTCTGTGTTCTTTAGAAACTTGTGGCATTCACTGCGAACAAAATAGAACGCTCGCGTCGGTTCATGATTCAAAGTGGCCCAGCGAAGATACTCAAGACTCTCTTGAGCCGCTTCCGCATTGCGAACATCGGGCCAACGAACGTTGTAATCTGCCATGAAAACCAGCAATGCATAGACCGTCTCGTGCAGTTCATTCTGCTGTTGCGCCGTTAAGTACGTGTCATTGAGATGCTCGTACCAGTGATCATCACCTAATACCGCATAAACGTTCAGTGCTTCCCGCAATGCTGGAATACTTTCGTGGGTGGTCTCCTGAGTGTCGTACGCTTCATCGTATAGCACCCCTCGTGAGAGCTTTTGAAAGCGGGCGAAACGCTGCCGCTGTTCGTATCGAGCATCGACCTCCGCAACCAGTTGCTCAACGGTTTCAGTTAACTCCGTCAGTCCATGGCCTGCAGCGACAAGGCGACCGCTCGCTTCTCCGATTCTCTGACGCGCGGCAGCCAGATCGCCGATTTCAATTGCAGTCCGCGCGGCAGCTACGGACTGTTCGACTTCCTGACTTACCTGCCGCTGCACACGAGTCTTCTGCAACTTTCCGCGTACCGCCACTGCCCCGCTCACGAGAAGCAAGACGGCAAGAAATGACGCTGTCAACAGACGCCCTCGGTGTCGCTGGCAAAGCTTCTTACATCGATAGACGGTGGACGGAGGACTCGCCGCAATGGGCTCGTTATTTAAGTACCGATCGATGTCGGCCGCCATTGCGTTTGGCGATTCGTACCGTCGATTTCGGTCCTTCTCGAGCGATTTCATGACCAGCCAGTCAAGCTCGCCTTTCAGGCTGTTGCTGAGCTTGCGAGGATCACAGTGACGGCGATCGGCGACGGTTGAGAGGGCTTGCGCGTGCAGCGTGCTGATCGCGTCACTGGGCCGGCGCGGCTCGTCTTCACGGATGACGCGACGCAGTTCGTCAAAGCCGAATTGCTTTACCGACTCGCGGTCGAACGGTGTATTGCCAGTCAACAATTCATACAGCAGTGCGCCGAGCGAATAGACGTCGCTCCGCGTGTCGATGTCGACCACGCCCATCGCCGCCTGCTCGGGGCTCATGTAAAGGGGCGTGCCGATCATCTGTGAAAACTGCGTGTAGACGCTTTGCTCTGTCAATTTCTGGCTGACCGCTTTGGCGACTCCGAAGTCAATGACTTTGGGAGTTGCCAGGCTGTCAATCTGAGCGACCAGCACGTTCGATGGCTTGAGATCACGGTGAATGATTCCCTTCTGATGCGCGTGTTGAACAGCTCGGCAGACTTTGGCGAACAGTTGAAGTCGCTCGCGGGTCGAAAGTCGCTTGTCATCGCAGTAGTCCGTGATGGGCAGGCCTTGCACCAGTTCCATCACGAAGAAGGGTTGACCGCTCTCGGTGGTCGCCGCCATCAAAGACGCGGGCGATATTGGGGTGATCCATCATGGCCAGGGCCTGACGCTCGGCCTCGAAGCGGGCGACGACTTCCCGGGAAGCCATGCCCGGCTTGATGACTTTCAGAGCCACTTTGCGGCGGACGGGTTTGGCCTGTTCGGCGACATAGACCACGCCCATCCCGCCCTCGGCGATCTTTTCACGGATCTTATAGGGGCCGATCGTCGAGCCGATTCGAGCTGAATTGGTGGACAGATCCAAGGTGGCAGCGCTACCTGCGCCGGCGTTCTCAAGGAAGGTGGGCTGTTGATGGTACACGTTTAGAAGTTTTTCGACGCGGGCCGATAGCGCCCGGTCGCGCCACAGATCTGTTGCAGATACTCATCGCGAGCGTCTGCCGCAGTGATTCGGCAAGCCACCTTGAAGATTGCTTCTTCGTCGATCGTATTTGGGGCCATGTCTGGTTCTCGCATCGAAATTCCCTCTATGAGGCAATGCGAGTTTGCTCGCCTGACTCCCCGACTGAAAACAAGAAGTTTGCTGGATTCTTAGGAAGTGGCTTCGTCGGGCCCGGTTTCGGACATCTCGACTCGCAGCCATGTTTTTGCGTAGGCCCAATCCAAATCCGCAGTGGACTCGGAAATCCCCAGTACTTGGGCGGCCTGTTTGCCCGTCAAACCGGCAAAGAATCGGAGTTTGACCAGTTCAGCCTTGCGGGGATCCTTGGCCGCCAGCGTTTCCAATGCGTCGTTCAGATCAAGCAACTCAATGCTTCGGTCACCTTCAACGTTAAACACTGCCTCGGACAGTTCGATACGCTCGAGCCCCCCGCCATGTTTCGGCCGATCTTTGCGGCGGGCGTTGTCGACTAGAATTCTCCGCATCGCCTCAGCAGCGGCAGAAAAGAAATGCCCGCGAGAATCCCAGTGCTGTGCTTTTTCGGTGTCTACCAACCGTACATACGCCTCATGCACCAGCGCCGTCGCCTGAAGAGTGTGATCGGGCCGCTCGCTGATCATTCGCCGCGCCGCCAGTTTGCGGAGCTCGTCATAAACAAGCGGCAGCAACTCCTCGGAGGCCTGAGGCTCCCCGGATGCAATCTTTTGCAGAATCTGCGTGACGTCGGACATGCCAACAGCTTACCGCATTCTCACGATAGCGGTTGGATGTAGGTGGTGCAGACGCTTGCGATCCAGTCCGCATTCTCGCGGTTTCGAGAGTCAATTGGCTCATCCAGTGGAGCGTTTAGGAATCCCAAGCGAGGAATCTTACGCCGGTCAATTTGGTGATTTGATCCCCAAGACGACGCTTCATTCCGATAGCCGGTCTGCAGCCTTTCGAATCGGTAACCTACCTAGGTTGGACTCCGCGTCGCATTCTTGATAAGCAAGAATGCGGCGACGAGCGGACACCTAACGGTCCCGAATCCGCCCACAAAGTAGTCAAGGCGATTGCCACCTACATGCGTTCGGTTGCATCGGCCGCCTTCATCTTCGTTCAACCTGAAGTCGCCGAGGTGATTGCGACCGACGCGCCAAAGTCGAGCAGTGAACTGCGTCGTTAAGACTATCCTCATGGAGTCGCGAACGCTCCAAGTATCTGTTGGCTCATCAAGCAAGTCACTACCCAAGTTGCTCGCTTACCCACCTTCTCGTCGCGAGACGCTCGCGTTGAAGTAGCTGCTCCAGTCCTGCCAAACGCTGCAGAGAAATGCTTTGCATTGGCTTCCACCCAAGCTGTCACGAAGATCCTGTGGCAGGAAAGACTGGTGCCGCGGCTTCGAATGATGAGTAGCTGCACGTTCACCACCGTGGAAATATCTTCATTCCGCCAACTGTTCCTTCAACCCTTTCAGGCCTCGGCGGATCATTCCAGCGACGGCTGACTTGCTGCGGCCCTGTTTGTCGCCAATCTGTTCGAGTGTCCAGTGGTGCCAGTAATGCAACTCGATGGCTTCTCGCTGTGGCTGGGGTAGTGTGGTGATCGCCGAGGCCAGTCGTATCGCCCGCTCGTTGCGGGCTGCCGCATCTTCGGGGGCCGGGCCGTCGGCAGCCAGCAGCCGCTCCAGTCTCATCGATGAGGCCTCCACCGACTGTTGAATCGACCGCTCACGCGTCACATCGCGTTTGGCGCGGCGGTTGTCTCGGAGCTGATGTGCCAATTCGTTCGCCAGGATCTGACGCAACCATCCGGCCAACTCCGCATCCGACTTGCCTCGGAACTGATCCACCGCGCGATGCGCCTGGAGCAGCGTCTGCTGGACGATGTCGGAAGGATCCACACGCTTCTTGAGCATCGGATCAAGCTGCATCCCCGCCAGCACACGCAGGTAGGAACGGAAGTCTCCCAATCGTTCTTCCAGCTTTCCGCGATCCGGAGGAGCATCCATGAAGCCTTTTTCTTCTATACTTGGCGTCTCGCGCAACACGACTCATCAGTTCTGGTATCTATATCTTGGCGGCGTACCGTGATCCAGCCTCTGGGATCATTTTCACGTCATTTCTTCCTTCCCTCGCCCTTCGAATCTATCGTTCCATGTCCCAAAAACTTGTTGTCATCGCCGGTCCCGACGCGGGACGATCCTTCGATCTTGAGAGTGGACAAACCTTGCTGATCGGCAGAGGGCAAGCAAGTAACACGAAGATCAACGACCCGCGACTCAGTCGCGTTCATTGCCGAATCGAAGTCGATGACCAGGGCCCGAAGTTGTATGACGATGGCAGTACGGGAGGGACGTTCATCGGCGAGGAACGCATCACCTCCAAGCGACTGAGCCCGGGCGATGTGATCTCCGCAGGTGACTCTAAGCTTCGTTATGTGATCCAAGCGTCCGATGATGAAACGACGTTAGCGAAGGGGCTGCAGAATCCGCCGCCGGCCAAGTCGGGATCGATTCCCCAATTGAAAGATCTCGTCGGTCAACAGTTTGGTGATTATCGCCTGGATGAGATCATCACGATGGGTCATTCGGGCATGGTCTATCGCGCCACCGACACGGCGAACAATCGAATGGTAGCCGTCAAGGTATTGACGCCCGATCTCGCCCGTAGTGAAGAGCAGAAAGAGCGGTTCGTCCGTGCGATGAAGACGACGTTGCCGATCAAGCATCCCCACATTGTCCGCCTTTACAACGCTGGCAAAAAGGGCCCGTTCTGTTGGGCGGCGATGGAATACATCGACGGCGAAAGTCTGATCAGCGTGATCGATCGTATCGGTATCGAAGGAATGCTCGACTGGCGAGAGGTCTGGCGAGTCGCCGTTCACGTCGGCTCAGCACTTGCTGAGGCATACGACCAACAGATCATCCATCGTAATCTGACACCCACCAACATCATGCGCCGTCATAGCGACAAGTCGTGTGTGCTCGGCGACTTGATGCTGGCCAAAGGATTGCAGGGAGCCTTGGCACAGCAGGTCACGCAACCGGGACAACTGATTGGGGATCTGCCTTACATGTCTCCCGAGCGAACGCAGAGCGATGCGGAAGTTGATTGCCGCAGCGACCTGTATGGACTTGGCGCGACGCTCTACGCACTGTTGACAGGTCGTCCACCGGTCGATGGTGAAACACTGCCCGTTCTGGTGAGAAACGTTCGCGAGCAGGTTCCCGAATCGCCAAAGCAGTACCAGCTGGCGGTCAATGACCTGTTTGGCGATCTGGTGATGCGGTTGCTTGAGAAACGAGTCGAGGACAGATACCAGACACCAGCCGCACTCCTGAAAGATCTTGATCGGATTGGTAACTACAACAGCCTGACCGCATGATCAGGAGTGAGGTTCCTTGATGAACCGACGACTTGTCGTCATTGCCGGGCCGGCGAAGGGAATGGTGATCTCGCTCCCAGAGGGTGAGAGGCTGAAGATCGGCCGTGGTCAGGCCAGCGATGTCAGGCTGGACGATCCGAGGATCAGTCGAGTTCACTGCACCGTCGAGGCGACTCCGACGGGTCTGACACTCACGGACGTTGGAAGCACAGGCGGCACCTATGTCTCCGGGAAACGTATTCAGCGCGAGCGCATCGGCTACGGATCCGTATTCCAGATTGGAGAAACAAGCGTTCGCCTCGAAACGGTCGACGTAGATTCGCCGCAGCCGGAATCCGCACCACCGGCTCGCGTCTCAGCAAAATCACTCAAGGACCTCGTCGGTCAAATTTTGGGGCATTTCCTGCTGAAACGCTTGATCTACACCGGCGGGTCCAGCGTGTTATTCCTCGCCGACGATCAACAGCAGGGATGCCCGGCCGCTGTCAAGGTGATGCTTCCGACGATCATGTCCAATGAGGAGCAAAAGAGTCGATTTGTCCGAGCCGTGCACACTATGATCAACGTGCGACACGCAAACCTGGTGGAGATATTCGGTGCGGGCAAACAAGGGCCTTTCTGCTGGTGCGCCGATGGAGTACGTCGACGGAATCAGTATCAAAGAGGTAATCGAGCTGATCGGTACTCAGGGCAGGCTTGACTGGCGCGATGTGTACCGCGTGGCTGTCCACATCGCCCGAGGCGTGGAGTGTGCTCATCAAAACAAGGTTATCCATCGTAACGTCACTCCCGACAATCTGTTGCAGAGAAAGAACGACAAGGTCGTCAAGCTTTGTGACTTGATGCTCGCCAAGGCTTTGGAGGGTACGCAGGCCAAACAGGTCACGGCGCCGGGACAACTCATCGGCAACGTCTCGTACATGGCACCGGAGCGAATTGCCGACACATCGAACCTGGATTGGAGGTCGGACCAATATGGCTTGGGTGCCACTCTCTTCGCGCTGCTAACCGGCGAACCACCCTTCAAGGCGGCGAGCCTGCCGGAATTGGTGAAACATGTCCGCAAGTCGCCCGCCCAGATTCCGGCCGATGCGGTCGTAGGCACGCATCCGGGCTTTGTCGACGCCGTGCTCAAGATGCTGGAAAAGCGGCCTGAGCACCGATTCAGCTACCCCAGCGAGCTGCTACAACGTCTGGACGAAATAGGCAAAGAGGGGAACGTCGATGCTGACGTGCTCTACAACCACTAACCCCTGCACCGTCTTCGCTGCGCACCCGACCTTCAAAGCCGAACGGCCGGACATGGCAAACGAGTTGCGGATCGGCGTGGGGCCAACATCAGATAAGGATAGGTCCTCACGTTTTCTAAACGTCCGTACCTGGCGGAATCCGCACCGCTTTGTGGTCCGCAAGCGACACAGCGGCTAGAAATGGGGATCTAGCATCAAGAATCGTTCCCTCATCCCTTGGGGTTCCCATGTCGTCCGACGAGCAAGATCCTCTTCAGTCTTTGATAGCCAGAATCCTCGAGGCCGAAAGTCGCGGTGAGCTGATTGATCGGGACTCACTGCTGAGCCAGCACCCCGACCTCGCTGACTCGCTACTTGATTTCTTCGCCAGCCATGACCGAATGAAGGAAGCAACGGACGCAGAGGATCCGACGCTAGTGCCAGGTAGAGGTGATCTCGATGAGGCTACGATCCCGCCTGGCCAGGAGTCAGTAGAAGAGGCGACCATGCCTCCTAGGCCAGTCGGAGACGAGCGAATGATCCCACCGACCGAGCCGGCGTCAACGGCAGGGGCGACTGTCGGCGACCAGGTTCGCTACTTCGGCGACTACGAGCTACTGGAAGAGATCGCTCGTGGCGGTATGGGCGTGGTCTTCAAGGCAAGGCAGATCAATCTGAATCGGATCGTTGCCCTTAAGATGATCCTGGCTGGTCAGTTCGCTGGCGAAGAAGATGTACAGCGGTTCTACACCGAGGCCGAAGCAGCTGCTCAGCTCGACCATCCGGGAATCGTCCCCATTTTCGAGATCGGAGAGCACCAGGGACAGCACTACTTCTCGATGGGATACATCGAGGGCGAGAGCCTGGCGCAGAAGGTTGCTGATGGACCGCTTCCTCCCCGCGAAGCAGCGGAACTGGTCAAGAAGATCTGTGAGGCGATGGCGTATGCTCATGAGCGCGGCGTGATTCACCGTGACCTCAAACCAGCCAACATTCTGATTGATGGAAACGGTCAACCGAAGGTCACAGACTTTGGTTTGGCGAAGAGGACTGAAGCTGACAGCAATCTTACCGGAACTGGTCAGATACTTGGTACACCTGCTTATATGCCACCTGAACAAGCATCGGGCAAGACGGATGTCGGCCCGCTCGCCGATGTCTATTCACTGGGAGCGATTTTGTATTGTCTGTTGACGGGGCGGCCACCGTTTCAGGCGGCCAGTCCAATGGACACGTTGTTGCAAGTCTTGGACAAGGAACCGCTGCCGCCGCGACAACTCAATCCGTCGATACCACTCGACTTGCAAACGATCTGCTTGAAGTGCCTCAGCAAGGAAGCGTCAGATCGCTATCGCTCGTCGAGCGACACTTCAGACGAGCTGCAGCGGTTTCTCAATGGAGAGCCGATCCAGGCGCACCCCGTTGGGAAGATCGAAACGGCTTGGAGATGGTGCAAACGAAACCCATCCCTGGCCGCAGCCAGTGCTGCTAGTGCCCTTCTCTTGCTCGCCATCGCGATCGCTGCACCAATCGTCGTATACCATCAGATGCGACTGAAGAATCTCGCGGATGCAAAGACACAGGCAGCATCTGACGAAAAACGAAGAGCGGATACGAAAGCGCAGGAAGCAGAGCGGGAACGGGGCAGAGCCGATGAGGAAGAGAAACTAGCCGCAACTGCGGCACTGAGAGCAGACGCGGAGGCTGCTCGCGCGTAGTGAACAAGACGAAGCTACACGGCAGAAGGAGCGAGGCGACAGACGCCGCTACTTCAATCAGGTTTCGTCCGCGCAGCGTGAATGGCTCCGCGGAAATGCTGAGGCGGCGTGGGCGATCCTGGACGCGTGTAGATGGGATTTGAGAGGCTGGGAACACGACTATCTGTACAGAGAGTTCTCCCGAGGAAGACTCGAAGGGCATGATGGACCCGTCAACGGCGTTCAGTTTAGCGCGGATGGAAAACAGATCATCAGCTGTTCTGGCGATGGCACAGTCAGGTTGTGGGACGTGCAACGGGAGGAGCAGCTTTTGACGATTCAAGCGAGCAAGGACTGGATCGAGAGGATCGCGATAAGTCCCGACGGCGCAAAGATCGCCGCTGCTGGGAGAAGTGATGTAACAGTGTTGGATTCGGCAACCGGATCGAAGCTGTTTGCGCTGGCAGGAAAAGTGTTGAATCCATGTCGTGGTTTGGCCTTTAGCCCCGATGGCTCGAGCATTGTCAGTGGTGACTGGCAAGGCAAGATAACGATTTGGGACGCGCATGACGGGAAAGAGCTGCGATCCATCCAAACCGGGAATACGAACGGATTGGCATTCACTCCGGATGGCACGCGAATTGTCAACGGTCACAAGATCTGGAATGTAGCTGACGGGCAGGAGATCCTCACCCTTGAAGGTCGACTAGCGAGCCAAGCTTGCGCGATCAGTCCGGATGGTTCAACGATAGCGACCATTCAGATGGCGTGGGATGTTCAAAGTGGCAGAACGCTTTTCAGCTTGCAAGGAGTCGAGGCTCCTCGGAATGATTCCGCCGTGGCATTTAGTCCGGATGGTTCCGAGATCATGGGGTGTGATGATAGAGCCATCAAATTCTGGGATGCGAAAACCGGAACGTTGAAACGGGTCTTGCACGGCCACACAGACGAAGTAGCAAGCGTCGCATTCAGCCCGGACGGGTCAAAAATCGTTTCAGGTTCAGACGATCATACGATACGGCTTTGGAACGCCGCTAAGACTGCGACCAACGACGGTGTAGTTCCTTTTGTCACCTTTAGCCCCGATCGAGAGAAGTTGATCGGCCCGACCAGCATTCAGAATGACGTTTTGCTGGAAATTCGAGATTCGAGTTCGCGAGACTTGCTCAGATCGCTAGCCGACGAGTCCGGCATTCCCTGGGGAATACGAAGTCTGGCATTCAGTCCTGATGGTCTGCACATCGCCACTGGTGGCGATGTGCTCATGATGAAACGCGGTCCGGACAATCGCCCGACCCATGAGACGATCGGCGGAATTCTGAAAGTATGGGACGCGCAGAGCGGGAAAGAACTGGTCACCTATCGAAAGGACTTGGCGGGACTCTTGAGTATTGCCTTCAGTCCGAATGGGAAACTCCTCTGTGCAGCCTCGAAGGGCGGGAACATCAAACTTTTTGATACCGCTACTTGGCAACCGATTCGTTCGTGGATCGGACACACGGATTCGGTCACGAGCGTCGCATTTACACCCGACAGTACCCGAGTCGTCAGTGGTTCACTCGATCAACTAGTGAAGGTGTGGGATGTGAGCAGTGGCCACGAGCTGCATTCCCTCGCGGGTCATGCCGACCGGGTCAACAGTGTTGCTTTGGATTCCGACGGATCGAGGATCGTCAGTGGTGGGGCCGATGACACCGTTCGAGTTTGGGATGCGACATCGGGGGACAAAATACTCACAATCAGCGATTTCACGGGCGATGTGTTCCGTGTGGCGTTCAGTCCGGACGGAAGCCAGATTGCTGCAGGAACATTCGGAGAATCCGTGAAGGTCCTCAACGCTGGTGACGGCAGTGTCGTCCATGAACTCGAAGGCCTTGATGGTCCCGTAACGAGCCTCGTGTATGACCAGGATGGCTTGAGGATTGTAGGCGGTTTCGATGAGGCGGCTGTGCTTTGGGATGCCAACACTTGCCATAAGCTGACCGAACTTCCAAGCCGAAGACGTCGGCCCTACGATCTTACGGTTGCCGCGTTTAGCCCAGACGGTAGGCGGATCGCGCTAGGTTCGCACGTCATGCAAGTCGAGATTCTTGAGGTGGAGACCGGTGAGGCGACTCTCGAGATTAGCGGCCCCCCATTTCCTGCGTCTCTGCGATCCATTGCCTGTAATCGTGATGCATCAAGAATCGCAACGGTTTCACAAGCCGACGCGCTCAAGATTTGGTATCTGGACGAGAAACCCTCAGTCAAGCATCTGGCCGGTCATGCCGCTCGTATCTCAAACATTGAGTTTAGCCCGGACGGAACACAGTTGTTAAGCAGTTCACACGATCAATCGATTAAGGTCTGGGACGTCGAATCTGGCAATGCGATCCACACCTTGCGTGGACACAGCGGCGAACTTACGAACGCGAGCTTTAGCCCTGATGGGACAAAGATCATCAGCGGCGGCTACGACTCAGTCATGAAGCTCTGGGACGCATCGACCGGCGCGGAGTTGTTTTCGCGTAGCGCAGACACCTACGGGCATATCAGTGTCTACTACTCGCCAAACGGTTCGCAAGTAGCAACGTCGTCTAATTCCCGGACCTTGCGTGTATGGAGCGCAGAAAGCGGTGATGAGATATTCACGCTAGAAGGACAGTCGGGGGGTGGGCCTGCACGCGTCTATTTCAATCCCGACGGTTCGCGAATCGCGGCAACCTTTTTCGGCTCTGACGTGCTCAATGTTTGGGACGCGAACACCGGTACGCCGCTTTTCCAACTTCAACACTCTGATGACGTAAGTTCAGTCGCCTTCAGTCCTGACGGATCACGTCTGGTGACGACGTCAATTGATGGTGTGTTGCGGGTTTGGGATGCAGTCGATGGCAATGAGGCACTGGCCTTTCGAGATCTTGGTGACCGAGTGCGTGACGTTGCGTTCAGTCCTGACGGTTCCCGTATCTCAGGAATCGTTGGAGGAAGTATAGCCGTTTGGGAAGCCCCTGCACGTCATGCCCCTCTGACGCTGGGCAACCTAGGTGGAGTCGTTTCCGAGATCGCATTTAGCCACACGGGTGAGACGTTCGCCGCCAAGATACGTGAATCATCAATGAAGCCGCTGCGAATGGTTATTTGCGATGCGAAATCAGGCGACGTGCTGCGGACATTGACGGAGCCGAACGGAAGACCGTCAGGCGGAGTGTATGGCGCTGCCTATGGCTTGGCCTTTACCCAGGACGACTCACGGCTCGTTGTGGGACTTGCCGATGGAACCATTCAAATTTGGAACCTAATCGATGGAGCGGAAGACCAAACGCTGCGTGGGAATCCTGGCCAAACCGCCTACTTGGTGTTCAGTCCAGATGGCTCCCGGCTCGATAGCGAGACGACCATTGGAGGCGTCCAGGTCTGGAACGCATTCACTGGAAAACTGAGGCTCTCAACTGCCGGCCAGAGCAATCGACTTGGCCACGTTGCGATTCGCTCCGATGGCTCGATGGTGGCCGAATACATTGGGGCCGACACTGGCGAACGTGACCGTATCAAGGTCTTCAGCCGAGAATGGAAGACCAGCAAGTTCATTGACTTGGGATACACAAGGCAGAATCGTATCACTTGCATGGCCTTTGCTTACGATGGATTGCTGGTCGTTGGGTCTCAGGACGGCCAACGAAAAATATGGGACCTCGAAAGCGGAAGTGAAACACTGACGTTGCAAGGTCGCACCGGTTCAGTTTCCTGTCTTGCTGTGAGCGGCGGTGGAGATGCAATCGCGAGTAGCTCCGAGGACGATAAATTGTCGGTTTGGGATGCGCGATCGGGGCAAGTGCGGCTCACGCTCACTGGTTACACCAGCGGTGTGGCTAGCTTAGCCTTCAGCCCCGATGATTCAATGATCCTCAGCGGTCATAATGACGGCAGCATTGCGATTTGGACCGTACGGTAGCCTCGGAGACCGCAGCTTCGATTTGCCCGACGTAAGTGATGACCTTTGCACGCATTTCAAAGACTCAATCCAAGAAGGTGACTGAGTGACGCCAATCCCTGATGCATTCGTGTTGTTGTTCTATTGCATTCTGCTGATCGTGCCGGGTCTCGTTTCCTTGGTTTTGGGGGTCGTCACGCATCGCTCTTAGGATGGGGCCGACGATCGTCACGAGGAACTTCACTTAGCCCTTCTTCTGCCTGTAAATGCATACTGCTAGCTATTCCTGTCAACATGCTGGCAGGTCTGATTGGAGCTTTCATCGCCCATCAACTGGAGCTCGGTGAGTACTTTTTGACCACGCTTTGGCAAGTCGGCCTTGGTTTCGTCGCACAGATGTTTGTCTCAATTACGTTTCTGGATCTTGCATTTAGGTATGCGGAGACATGACTGATGATCAGATTGTACCGGGCATGCAAGCGACGGGTTTTGGAACGCGTCGAGCGGGCTTTAGGTGCTAAGTCGAGCCATTGACCGCCGCTGCTACAAGGCGTGCAACGCGCGTCGGCTGCATCGACCGAGTGGAGTTCGGACGATGACTTCGCCGCACTCTTCCACTATTTCGAATCACCTTTTTTGAGAAGTGTGCGTCGGAGCGGCCAGCCTGCATCGGTGTCGCCACGGATCCTGCTGAGAAAGTCGGCTTTATTAAGTCAGTTGGTTCAGTCGGGGGGCAGTTTCAATTACGTGGCAGTAGGGAACTGTTCCAGAGGTCACGGCGCGCGAGCGAATCCGGTAGGATGTTCGTTCGTATATCCACGTTGACGTTTTTCGCGAGCGTTGCACCGAAGAGGCCTGACGATGAATCATGGTTATGCGCGAACCGCTGCCCGCGATTGCGGCGGATGGCTACGGCTGATCGGGATTGTATTGCTTGGTGGCCTGTATGTTTCCGCGGCGGAGACCTCGGATCCACTCACGTTTACCGCATCACAGCGACAATGCATTGACGACAATGCATTGTGGGGACCGCCTGAAAAGCAGAACATCCCTTCGGTCGAATCATCCGGGAGTGCGGTACAATGGTTGGTCGCGCGAACGCCGTTGCCGGTTACTGAGGAAATCGAGCGTGCAACGGAGATTCACGCCGAAGTACTTGCGAAAAACCAAACCTCCGATGGACCAGCCCAGGTTGCTGACATCTTGGCCGCCTTGGTCGACGCGCTGCCGCCTCGAATGCGTTCTCCGGATTATGAGTTTACGATCACCATCCTCGATCAGGGCAAGATGGATTCGTTTTCCGCAGGTGCCGGACGCATCTATGTTTCAAAGTCTTTCCTAGAAACGTCCCCGGCCGATGATCCTGCGGGTCGTGATCGCATCGGCTTTGTACTGGCGCACGAGCTGGGCCACCTTTGCTTGGGCCATGCAAAACGATTGTTTCAAAGGGATTGGTTGCGTGATCACCTGAAACGAGACATTGACGCCGACCCTGAACGAAACGCCAAAGCAGAAGACATCGTTCGATCCATAGGTGGCGTCGGCGCCATCCTTGAGGCCTCGTACTCACGGGAAGACGATTTTTTGGCCGATTTGTTTGCCATTCACTTGTGCCGCAATGCAGGCTTTGATGTCGAAAACGGACTCGACGTGCTCCGCCGCGCTGCCGTCGCACAGAACAAGTCTTTGTTGCTCGATCCTCCGGAACGCGAGGGAGACCCGCCGGTTGAACCGGAGTTGCAGGAAGCGACATCTGGCGAGTCGTTCACACTGGCGTCGAAGCCGACGATAGCCCATCGGCTGCGACGCGTCCGACTGGAGCTCGATGGATTGATCTACGGCAGTGAATATGGGCTGTTCGATTTTGACCGGGAAAGCAAGGGTTTGCAGTCCGCCGAAGAGAATAGTATCCAGCCGGACGAACGGGTCGTCGTGTGCATCCACGGAATGGAATCGAGTCTCGGCGTTTACCAACCGCTAATGGAACATCTGGCCGAAGTGGATGTGGATGCAAAGCTCCGAATTCTTGGCTTCCAGTACCCGGCGGACGATAGCCTTGCCCGCAGCGCCAAGTATCTTGCACGAGAAATGCGCCGTGTCGGAGCGGACTCGGCACATGTTGATTTCGTTTGCCACAGTGCCGGAGGACTCGTGCTTCGCCACTACGTTGAAGTCGATGGCGGCGACGCTCACAGGGCGTACTTTCAGGGTACGCCGCATCTGGGTAGCAACCTTGCGGCGCTGCGAAGCTTGCTGGAAGTCGGACAATTCATCGGTGACTTGAACTTTGGCTTCGACGCTGCGTTGGCCTCTGCCATTCGCGACGGGCGCGGACAGATCTCTCATGACCTACTGCCAGATAGCATGTTCCTAAATTATTTGAATCGTCCGTCGCGGCCTCGATATCTTGAACGCTACGCAATCTATCGCGGGAAAGCGTTCTCGCGAACCCGGTCGTTTATTGTGCGAGCCGCTTGGTCATCGACAATCAAATCGCTTGCACGGCAACTGGACGAGGACGGCAGAGACGACATCAATGCCGAATTCGCCCGCGCGGCCCTCGATACTCTGGTGTTGCCCGACGAAATCTTCGAGGGCGATCTGTGCGTGACGCCCATTAGTGCCCAGCTGGAAGGGGTGGAACAAATCTACGACTATCGGCTCAACCATACCGCATTGCCGCGTGATCCAGACGTGGTTGAGCACCTGGTCCGACAACTGGTTTCGGACAACAAGTGACACACAAACCAACATGCGTCGGAAGCTTCTCCGGAACAATGGCGCCGATGCTCGTCTACACCCGTATACAGGTTCGCAACAGATGTAACCAGACAAATTGAATGACCAAACAAGAACAGGCCGAGGAGGTTTCCAGAACGAGCAAGGGCGAGGCCAAACCTAATCCCTCAATCAGAAGCTGGGGGCTTGGATTGCGTTGGGTCTCTCGTTGGCGCCGGATTCGGAGCTGCCATGGGCAATGTTGGCATCGGTGTTGCAATCAGTATTCCCATTGGCATTGGCCTTGGTTTTCTCGGTGGCCTAATCCAGTCCAAGAGATGACCATTGCCTAACGTTGACTCCGTGATCGAGCAACGCGTCCAAAAGCAGTCCAATCCTGTCAAAGATCTTTCAGTTGATGGTGAAGTGCCGACCACAAACAGGGTGACTTTCCGAACTGCTTACGCGCGTCGGTTGCATCGACTTCACGGACTTGGCCCGAATGCTTCGGAACAGTTTCCTCGGATTCTCGGACCATTTTCAGGGAAGTGTGCGTCGAACCGGGGAATCAGCATCGGTGCCGGAGACCGAGGCGGCGGAGTATGGGGTCAAGCTTTGTTTTTTGTTTCCGTCTGTTGCGAGACCACACCTAGTGATGCTTGCAAGCAATCCTCAAAGGAGTGCCGTTTCCCGGTTCTCTTGACGTCGAACGGAAAAGGTTGGGAATGTCCCCAACGGTGCTGCGTACCTATTGCTGTCAGCGAGATTCTCCTTGTTCCTTTCTCTTGACTGCCAAGAAGATGGCGCGCACTTTTGAGTTACCCATACACAAAGATAGCGCCAATGACTTTGTTCGCTGGCCCGCAGAAACGTTCCGTCCAGCAGATTGGCCTTTGCTCCTCTTCACGCATTGCTTGCAACCGACGGAAACAAAAAACAAAGCTTGACCCCAAATTCCTGCGCTCCGCGACTGAACAACTGCCTTCCATTCGATCCTGCCAGTCCCCAAAGGTTGGTGCATCCTGTGTCGCCCCTTCGGGGCTAGCCGATCTCTTTGGCATGCATCCCGGGGCCTGACGACCCCGGCAGAGAATGTATCGGGCCTCCGGCCCTGAAACCCCATTGGTCCTGCAGACCCGAGAATCTTGCCACTGACTTCAGGCCCGAAGGGCCGGCACAAGACCTGCCGGGGCTGTGAAGCCCCGGGTTCAAATGCCAACCCAGCATTGTTAGGCCCGGAGGGCCGATACATCGACCACACCGAACAGGCCGACTGGGGGAACAGTCGTTGCTGAGCTTGCCTGTTCCCCGTTCCTGCAAGACAGCAGGATCAAGCGATCCTACTCAAGGACGGACGCTGCAGTGGCACGATGCGGCTCTTTCCGCCTTTGGATTGATGAATCTCGATCAATGAGTTTTCGGGAAGGATCAAAGGGGTCAGACTCTTTGTTTTGTTTCTCCTCTGGGAACCGCACTCGCGGCCGCCCCCTTGGCCGCATCGTTGATTCTAGATTCAAGCGGCGGGCGATTGCTTCGACCCAGTTCTCGTTTCCCAACGGGCGACCGCGCTTTACGCTTCGGCGGACCCCATCGAGTTCCTGCTCCGACAGTGGAGCATTGACCCGATCGACCCAGCCAGGTAATCGGGACATCGGCCAGGGAGATAGAAGCGGCGGGGCCGGCTCTGGCTTTTGCAACCATCGCCAAAGTGATCCCCAACGCCAGTCCTCGGCGTGCGCGACGAGCCCTGCGCGAAGGGCGTTGCGTTCGACATAGCGACAGACTACCAAGAAATGATCGTCATCCTGGATTGGAAAGCTCTTGTAGCGCTGCTGATACAGATGCCCCATGCTGCTGGTGTGGTGGTGCGCGTGGTACCTCATCGTATGTGTCCCGCCGACCCAACCCACGAACCGGCTCATCTCCCCGTCGACCAACGGCCTCAGCACGAGGTGGTAATGGTTGGGCATTAGCTGAAAACTGAACAGCTCAATCTCGTAAAGACCCAAACCCTCCGAGAGAATGCGTTCGAAAGCCCTCTAGTCCTCATCTTTCTTGAAGATGGTGGCCCGCATGTTGGCACGGTTCAAGGCATGATAAAGCCCGCCTGCCTCGTCTGCACGTGGTGCTCGTGGCATCGCATGAGTGAAGCGATTGGCTTGGAGCAAACAAAGAGGCCTGACCCGAATGACACGAACTTAGGTTGTCTCACTGAACCTCGGGCGCTAGCCGTGGGCCTTCGCCGCATCCTAACGACGCTTTCTTCGCCCACGGCTAGCGCCCGAGGTTCAAAGCCCGTGCTATTCAGGCCTGACCCCTTTGATTTGCCGATCGGAAGAATCCTTTCCGGGACGGCAACGTGCAGAGGGATACTGGACGTCGGGATCGCGTGAATGACGACGTCAAGTTAAGGAGTCGCGACGGATTCCAAAGATGCTTTCATTTCTTCGATCAGCGTAACGAGGCTGCTGTGATCAACTTGAATGAAGCCTCGCATCATCGTGTCGTAGTCGAAAATGAGGTACATCAACGAAGCGACAATGCAGGCGAATAGCGTCATTCGCCAACGAATCAGGTTGCCATTCAAGCTTGAATGAAACGCCCCCACACCTAGCGACGTTCCCGCGATTAGCAACAGCAAGATCAGGACGGCGGTCGGCAATCGGTCATAGATGACGGCCATGCGGCTCGTATGAGAGTCGAGGACGTCGTTAACGGCTGCCACCAGTAACGCTTTTTCGGGGGCAGAAGTCTCTCGATCTTGCCGTATTGCAGTTCTTGTAGCGGGCCAGATCAACGACTGGATTTCTTCCGAACGTGCAACCACTTTCTCCGTTTCTTCCAGCGTTGTGATCGAGCCCGGCTCGACGTACCGCGATTGAGCATACTCGTAAAGCCGCTGTCGCACCTCGGTTCTGCCAGGCTCCGACAAAAGGTCGGCCCGCAAGAAGGCGGTTCCGATGGCGTTGACTTCGGTGATGATCGCCTTCTTGCGGAGGTCGGCACGGCTCACGCAAAACGAATACGTAAACGCAAGCATCAGGGCGAGTAGTGTCAACATCCCATTGAGCGTGATGTCGCCGCGAGACTCCGCTTCCGGGACCTGCTGCGACCGTCCTCGTCGACTGCCCAACCGGAAGCCGACTTCCATTGGGATGAGCAACAGAATCAGAAAGAGAAAGAAGACAACCCACAAGGGAAGTTGATACTGCCAGTAAGCGCCGAACACCGGGCTGCCCTCATGCGTTGGTTGGGAACGACGAGCCGCCCGCGATCCGCGTCGCGTGACTCTCTCGGGGCAAACCCGAAAAGATGACCCTCAAAGAACATGATAATTCGCAAAAGAAGGCCGGGGACAGAGCACCTTGATATCCCGCCAATCCTGACACCGGTGCGGATAGTTGATCAAACTTCGCATCGATGGACCCATGATGCAGACGAGTTGGCCACCCCGATGATGATTGCATTTCAACAAGCGACGCACCAAGAGATGACAGCAACTTCTGCTGGTGCTCTGTCCCCGTAGGGTCGCTGGTGCTCTGTCCCCGTAGGGTCGGTCCCTGTCCCCGTAGGGTCGTGTCGCCCCTTCGGGGCTAGCCGATCTCTTTGGCATGCATCCCGGGGCCTGACGACCCCGGCAGAGAATGTATCGGGCCTCCGGCCCTGAAACCCCATTGGTCCTGCAGACCCGAGAATCTTGCCACTGACTTCAGGCCCGAAGGGCCGGCACAAGACCTGCCGGGGCTGTGAAGCCCCGGGTTCAAATGCCAACCCAGCGTTGTTAGGCCCGGAGGGCCGATACATCGACCACACCGAACAGGCCGACTGGGGGAACAGTCGTTGCTGAGCTTGCCTGTTCCCCGTTCCTGCAAGACAGCAGGATCAAGCGAAAGAAGGCCGGGGACAGAGCACCTTGATATCCCGCCAATCCTGACACCGGTGCGGATAGTTGATCAAACTTCGCATCGATGGACCCATGATGCAGACGAGTTGGCCACCCCGATGATGATTGCATTTCAACAAGCGACGCACCAAGAGATGACAGCAACTTCTGCTGGTGCTCTGTCCCCGTAGGGTCCTGTGGATGAGGAGGTGCAAAGCCCACTCGGGGAAGTTATTTCTGAGGCGTTCCTGAATCGTTCTTGACCTTGGCAGGCCTCGGAATCGTCCACTCGCCATTCATGATCTCCGGCTCCGGAAGGTAGTAGCGTGCGGCAACGTCGAAGGGCCCGGAAGGAACCTCCAGACAGTTCACGTCGCCTTCCTCGCACTTGACCTTGAAGCGGAAGGTGTAGGTGCCGTCCTCATTCCTGACGGCGGTCGTGTTGTTGATGTGGTAGCGGTTGGCGTCGTTGGGGTGGAGGCGACCGGTGGTGGAGTCATAGACCGTGATCGACCAGAAGGAGTTGACCGGAGGCACCTCCGTTACCAGCACGTATTCGCCCTGCGAGCCTTCGAGGGTCTCACCGGACTCATCGGTAAACATCGACTCGTAGGCGCTGTGAGAGGTTGCGGGTCCACCCCAGCCTTCCTTGGTGCCATAGGCGTGGTAGAGATAGGGGACATCCTTGCCGGGTTCCTGGCCGGGCGCGACGATCGTCTTGCTATACGGCACGGACACCTTCGTTTCATCCATTCGCTTGTGGGCTTCCTGCACCACTTTCTCGTCGAAACCACTCAGGAGATCGACTTTGGGCATCTTGCGGACGGTCGGACCTTCAATGGTGATGCCGTCGAAAACGGCCTGTGCACCCGCCAAGTCGGCAGCGTTCTTGGGATCCTTGACTTCAATTCGCGTGACGACCGCAGACAGGAGCGACGGGACTTCAACAGCCTCACCTTTGATGGTCTCGGGTTTCTCGCCATGGTAGAGCGTATAGCTACCGGCCGGGCTGATGATGTTGCGGTAGTTCGCGTTCCGGTCATCCTGTAGCTGAAACGAGCTGAAGCGATCTTTCGCCGGCGCATCCGAGCGCAACACCACCGGTCCATCCCCGAGGTAGACGAAAGCCGTCTTGTAGAGGGTGTCGTTGTTGCACCGGACGATCTTGTCCTCACCAGCCTTCAGCAGGTCCCGTGACGCCATGACCCATGTATTCAGCTTACCTGCATCTCCTCCCGTGAGCCGCATGGCGTAGTCAAAAGTCTCCTGGTAGGGAAATTTTTGAATGTAGTCTTCCACCTGCTTCTCAAAGTCATCCTGGGCGAAGGACCTGTCCGGCGAAAAGGCGGTGAGCATGATGCCGCACGTTGTCATCACGAGGGCTTGGTAGAGCTTCTTCATTGTTAGCATCTTCATTCTCCAAATTCTCATTTTTCGGTTCTGTTGTTCTCCCTCGATGATCCGCTACTTTGCTGCCACGGGTTTCACCTCGGGAAATGTCCAGGTTCCATCGAGAATTTCTTTTCGCGGCTGGTCGTCGGCCATCACGAGAACTGGGAACGATCGCCATGGCAATGATGAGTGCCGTGACAACGAAAGTTACCTGGTTTCGCATGTTGTCTATCCAATGTTTAGGTTCGGGTTCCTCGGGGTACATCTGCACAACAAGGAAGAATCTTTGTCGTCTCAATCCACGCGTACCACCCCCGGCATGTCGTAGCGGGCGTCGATCAGGGGCGTGGCGGCGCCGTAGAAACGAGCGGTGAAGCGGAAGCCGTCCTTGGGTGCGGGCAGCCAGTTCTGGCGCTGTTTCGGGTCGGTCGGCTCGTCGTGCTGGACGTAAATCACCAGCTTGTCGTCCTCGGTGTGCAACTTGCCGCGTTCGAGCATGAAGCTGTTGAGCGAATAGCGGTCGATCGGGTTGTCGTAGAAATAGCCCTCGGCATCGTAGAGCGGCAATTCCCAGAACTCGGTCACCGGAGGCATGTTGTTCAGGTCGAAGGTGATCGTGTAGCGGTGCTCGCCAGAGAGCGGCCGGCCATCGGAATCGTCCCAACAGTTTGCGGCCGTATGCGATCGGGAGGGAACGGGGGCGAGAACAGCCTGCAAGCCGGACCATGCCCGCCATTGCCAGTTGGTGTCCTTGTAGCCAAGATCGTTGTCGAACTTCCAACCATTTCGGCCTTGAGTGAAGTTCGCGGTCATCCCCTCCAGCACTTCTTGCTTGGCTTCCTCGATCCCTGCCTCCACTGCAGCCTTGAGCTCAGGTGTCCATCCGGAGGGATCAAAGGGCGTGCCGGCCTTGAGTCCAAGACGCTCGAAACGCGCCAAGGCGGTGACTTCACGATGGCTGTCGGTCTGCTTGGTGAAGCTGGGATCGTTCAGCACCAGGCTGACCCAGCGCAGGAATTCCACTCCGGTGAGCTTGCCCGGTTCACGGACCTTCTCCATGCCAGGATAGGTGGGATAGTCGGCTTTGGTCAGCGGCACATCCTCAGCCCGCACCTCCTTGCGTCCGGCAGCAATCCACTGGCTGAGCGACATGGCCGTGATGCGGTCCTGAATGGCGTTGACGTTCTGAAGCTCTTCCTGCGTCTCGTCGGTGAGAGCGACGCGTGCCAGCACCCCGGCAAAGTCGGACTGGGACTGCACGATGTCGGCCCCGACGAACCCGTCGGGCAGCTTGCCGCTCCAGTTCGGGCCGATCAGCAACCGCCGAACGGGGCCGGGCGGATTGAACTGGCTGCCGATCATGTGCCACCAGCGCGCGTAGTTATCGAAAAGTTGGACACTCCAATAGTGATCCTTGATCTCGGGGACCGTAATGACCGCGGGTTCCTCTGACAGATCAAACATGCCAGTGCCATAGAGCGTGGTGGCATTGGGTGTCGTCGCAACGCGCGGCAAGGCCTTCAGCGGTGTGCGGTCCCAGCTCAAGCGGTTGATGCCCGCAACGCGCGGGTTCAGTTCATTCTGCGTGAAGTTGAAACGCAGATGGTAAATTGCCACCGGATGCATGCCCCACAGGAACGCTTCTTTGGCGATTTCCTTTGCCTCGGCGGGAGTGAGTTTCTCATCGTTGCTGGTTGCCGCCAGCGGCGTGAGCAGGACTGCGACGAACGATGCCGCCTGGATCAGGTTTGTTTTCATGTGCATGTTGTCATTTCCTTTTGAACTCGATTGTGATTTCAGCTGGGCTCTTCGGTTGATTCAGGTGCGTTCGTCCCCCGAGTCGATCAGCCCACTTGAATCGCCCGAGCCTCCCTGGCCCGCTTGTCCACGGGAATGGTGGGCAATTTTTCGTTGTCTTTTTTCGGCAGGGCGGCCAGGTAGTCCATGATCGCCTGCCATTCCTTGAGCTCGAGGACGACACCGTTTTCCGTCTCGGTGGCAATGCTCGCCGGATCCACCGATCCCCGTTGCAGCACGAGGTCTGGCGTACTCTTGTGCTCGCCCGGAAGTTCGAGTGCCTCAGCCCTCGTCTTAAGCGGTTGGCCGTCCTTGTTCTTGGCCACCACAGACAGCTTTCCCTTGGTGAATTTCGGAATGCTCGTGATGTAAGGGGCAATCATGAGAGGACAGGAGAAGCTGTAGAGCTGTTCGTCCTTCCCGGTGATATCGATCTCTCGGTATCCGTTGTCGATGTCACCCAACTCGACGGCTGTGACGGTGTCAAATTTCGGGCGCGACGTGTCGTACTTGAACCTCAAACCGGAGACGCGGGGGAACATCTCCCCGGAGGCCGGGTTGGTCGCGAGGTGGAAATCAAGAATGATCTTTAACTCTTGCCCCGTGAAGTAGCCCGTCACCAGGGTGCTGCCGGGAGAGGGATCGTCGACTCCGGAGCCGATCGGTGTCACGGCGTAAACGTCGTAGACCGTTAGGACTCCCGACTTTCCCCGGGACAAGCCGGTGCGCAAGAGTGCGTTGCAGGTGAAACTGACATCCGCGTTGGTGGCCTGGCGGACGGCGTCGGTGACAAGGTTCGCGAGGAGGTCGCCTGCGGCGATGTCATCGTAAGGGATCGGCAGGTCCTGTGGCGCAACCGCCAGCGGCTGGTCAATGCTGTAACCGCGCGAGGCGAACACGACGTCGGTAACGGTCTGCTTGATTTTTTCGATCTCGTCGGTGATCGCTCGGTCGCCGAGAATCGTGTCGTCGACCGGGATCAGCTTGTAGGAATCGACGGAGAGCTTGTCGCCATCCATCGTGATCACCAGTTCGCCGAGGTGCTCTCCGTATTTTCCTGCCTGGACCACAGGCGTACGGTCGTTAACGATGGTTGCCTCATGCAGGTCAACATGGCTGTGAGAGCCGATGACCACGTCGATGCCCGGAACTGCCTTTGGCAGACGGACGTCATCGCCGTCGCTGTAGCGACCGTCCTCTCCCTTCTCAATGCCGCCGTGGCTGAGGCAGATGACCACGTCCACTTTCTCCTTGTCGCGAAGAAGCTTTACCACCTCCTTGGAGCTCTCAATGAAGTCGTCAAACGTAACAGCCCCAGCGCCGCTGGTGAACTCGACGGCCTCTTTGCCCAGCACGCCGAAGATTCCAAAGCGGATGCCACCGCGCTCGATCACGATGTAGCGGCGGATCAGCTCATCCTTGAGCTGACGCTTGAGAGCGTCCAGCGCCCGATCGTCCGCCTCGAAGTTGGCGTTCGACGACAACACCGCCGGAAGCCGACCGGCTTTGGCGGCCACATCGATCACTTTGCCCAAGCCATCCGGCCCGAGGTCGAAATCATGGTTGCCGAAAGTCGTGGCGTCGTAGCCCATCTCCGACAGGAGCTGGAGTTCGGCACCGGTTTCAGCGATGGCGCTGCCGAAGGCCGTTCCCATGCTGTAGTCGCCCGCGTCCAGAATCAGCACTGGCCCCTGGCCTTCACGAACAGCTTTTCTCTGGGTGATCAGCGTGGCCAGACGCGCGACGCCGCCAATCGTCTTGTCATCATTGAGTTTGAACGGCGTGTAGTCCGAAGCCGGTCCCATGCCGATCAGGTTCGAGTGAATGTCATTGGTATGCAGGATGGTGAAGGTCTGCTTCTTGCCTTCCGCCGCCGTCGCTGGTTTTCCGCCGAGCAGAACCGAAGCGCCGGCTGCCGCCGAGCCAGCCAGAAAGTCGCGGCGGGTAGGATCGTTGTGCGACATGAAGTTTTGTGACATGGAAGCGTGCCTTTGATGAGTGCAATTCTTGGTAAATGACGCTTCCGTTCATTAGAGTCGTGGTTCCATCCCCATCTCGGGAACGCCGACGGGTGGCCGCGTTCCTTCATCTTTTTTCGGGCCCGGTTAGCTCAGCGGCCCTCCACGGCCTCGACGAGGACATGACCGCGAGTTCCGGAAGGAGGCTTGGCACCGACCGCGGCGGAAAGGGTCGGGGCCACGTCAACGGTGTGCACCTCCCGAAAGACCTTTCGCGGTTCGAGGTCCAATCCGGCGAAGATGATCGGGACGAAGGAGTCGTAGCGCCAGGGCGAACCGTGGGTCACCGCCACCGCGAGGCCATCAAAGTCGTTGATGAACCAGTTCGGTTGAAAGACAACGTAAATTTCACCAGAGCGTCTGGGGTTGTAGTTGTTAAGCACCGATCGCAGCAGTGGCGTGTCAGGCAGCTCGCCACTCGCCATGGCAGTGCTGGAGACGGCCAGGGCGACTCCGTCGAGCTTGACGAGTTCCGTCGCAACCGCCTCTTCGACTTCACCGAGCGAGAGCCCCTTCTCCGCGATCAACTCCCGGTTGAGATAGAGGTAAGGGTGGAAATAGCCTCGGATCAGCTCTTGTCCGATGCCAAAGCGTTTCTTCAGCGCGGCGATGCCCGGCTCTTTCTCCCACGAATCCGGATCCACATATTGGGACTCGAATCCGTAGCGTCGCATATCCGGTGGCGCTTCCGGACCACCATGGTCAGCCGAAAGTACGATCAGCGTGTGATCCAGGCCAACCTTTTCGTCGACGTATTTGAGAAGGGCGGCCAGGGTCCGGTCGAGTCGGAGCAGATTGTCCTCCGATTCGAGACTGGACGGTCCAAACATGTGTCCAACGTAATCGGTGGATGAAAAACTGACCGAGAGATAGTCGGTCACCGCGTCGGCGCCGATCGCTTCGTTGTCGATCAAGGCCTTCGCGAAATCGAGCGTCAGTTCGTCGCCGGCCGGGCTCAAGGTCAGAAAGGTACTGAATCCCTTCCCGTCCGTCGGGCCATAGGGGTGTGGGAACACGCGACCGAACGGCGGCATGTTGAGCTCCCACTCCTGGTCGTCCCGATCGGCGAACATGTAAGTCGAGCGATCCTGACAGAGTTCCCAGCTTTTGTCGGCATAGCGACTGGCCGGTTGGGTTTGGTTCAGGGCCGTTACCCATTCCGGATAGTCTTCATAGTAAAACTTGCTGGTCACCCACTGCTGGGCAGCTTTCGAAAACCAGAACGCCTTGCCGGCATGTCCCGCCATGGAGACCGCTCCGCGGTCCTTGATGGACACACCAAAAACCTTGGACTTGCCCGCGGTGCTGATGGCCAGCTCGTCGCTGAAGGTCGAGGAAAGAATCGCTGACGGGGATCGTCCGTCGGTGCCGGCCACCTTTTGCGTCGGATCAATCTCCGAACTCTTGTCGACGTCCGCTCCCTCGGTCAGCAAGCCGTATCGCTCATCCTCGATGTTGTAGATCATCTCCCCGCTGCCACGGTCAAACCAGACATTGCCGATCATCCCGTGCACCGCCGGGGTGGCCCCGGTAGCAAGCGTGACGTGCCCCACGATCGTCTCGGTGTTGGCATGCGTGTGGTGGGCATTGGCGAAAACGACTCCCTCCTCCATCAGGTAGCGAAATCCGCCTTCGTCCATGCGATCGAGATACCGTCCCGGTAGATCTCCTCGCAGCTGGTCGACGGTGATCTGCAGAATCAGTCTGGGTTTCTCCTCCTGTCCCAACACCGCTGCGGGCGAAAGCACGCTCAAACAGGCAACGCCTGCCAGTACCAGCAGTGGTTTCCAGGTGTGTGCGTTATTCATCATGATGCGATTCCCGTTTGTTTGTTCTGTGACTTTAGTGGCTGGTTTTCAGGCATGCTTATTCGTGATTGACCTACTTTTCGGCCATCTCGAGTTTCTCCGCCTTCGGTGCGGTCCAGGTTGTCATCTTTTCCAGGTCCGCAACGTAAACCCGCAGGACGATATCCATGTCTTCATCCTTGCGACTAATGGGCAGCCAGTTCTCTTCCGGAACGCCGTCCGGTTTCTCGGCAGCCACATAGACCTCGATGCCGCCGTTCTCGTTGAGCTTCATCCCCGCGTTCTCGCCGACGCTGTACTTCTTCTGGTCGTTGGGAATAAAAAATCCGTTCTGCTGGTCATACAAGGTGAGGGACCAGAACACGTCGGTGGGTGGCAGCTGGTCCGCCGACATCCGGATCACGTAATCATGCATGGCGTTCAGTGGCTTGCCGTCGGACGCGGCCACGGCGGGATAGACCGCTTCGGTAGCTGGCAATCCGATCGGGCCGAGCACAGATTGGAACACCAGCAAGTCCAGCGGCATCTGCCCCTTGGGCTTGAATTTGCCGAAGAGTTCCTTTTTGCTGAATTCTTCGTCCGTGGTCTTGGCCATCTCTTCAGCGAAGACCTGTTCGGAGACTTTCCGGAACTTCGCGCCGTCAATCTTTGCCACCTTGTCAGGATCGAAAGGTTTGCCCGGCACGACCCCGAGCGGCTCGTAGGCGGCCAGTAATTCCTGGTCGAGCTCGTCCTGCGGGTCGAAGGTGGTGTGATTGAAAACGAACTGCATCACTTCGAGCAGGTTGTTCTCGAAGATGTCCGCGTCACGCTTGCCGACTGCAGGGAACTCGATATCGTCGATCGGTTTCGGCTCTCCACCCTTGAATTCCGAAAGTGTGGTGACCTTTACCTGCTCCATCTGTTCGACGATGCGTTGGAATCGCTCCTGATCTTTCGCATGCGGCATGATTCGCAGGACCGCCGAGATAAAGTCGCCAGTGCATTCGAAGAGACGATCGACTCCGTCAACAGGCTCGCCGTCGTAACCCTCGGTGCGTTCGGTATAGAACAGCATCTTCTCGGGCTTCTTGAAGTCGCCGAGACGGGTCGCCATCGGCACGTTCACGTAGTGGTCGTAGCCGGTGACCATCAGCGAGACATAATCCGAATCGAAGGCCGGCATCTCCAGGATCACCGGATCTTTGCGCAGATCGATCAGCGCGGAGATGTAGAGCGTGTCATTGTTGGGCCGCGCGATCTCCCGCATGGTGTGATCTTTCAGTTCGGTATCGGCGTCGACCGTGTTCCAGCCGCCCTGCTTGAGCGCGAACTTGTTGTTCACGTTGTACATGGCGACGTACTGGTAGGAGCGGCGGACGAGATTTTCGACCTGCTTGTCGTTGAGTTCCATGGCTTGTCCTTCATCCTCCGCTGATTCAGCCCCAGTGAAAATCGCAATCAGCAACAAAACGCCAACTATCGTCTTGCAAGTCTTCAATCATCGCAGTCTCTCCTCCAGTAACTTGGGTCATGTTCAGTCAATCGTGTCCGTGAAGGACCGCATGATCAATCGTCATCCGGCGAGCGTTTGAAAGCGGGTCTTTCGTTTTGCAGGTTCTTGAAGTAGATCTGCTTCAACTTGCCCTCGAACTTGAAAGGAGCCTCGTCGAAATAGCCGTCGGCGACCGGCGAACACGTGTCCATTCCCACGTCAAATGTCTCGGATGCGGTAAACGTGCCGGGAACGGTACGCTGGACCGTGCCGGTGGCCGCTTCCTTGCCGTTGATCCAGAACCTGACCTCGGCGGGAGCCGCGCGCTCCAACGGCGTTCGCATCTCCAAATCGATCTTCACTTCGCCGGTGGGAAGCTTGCCCACCTTGATCTTGTCACGCTTCAACAGCAAGGCGCTGTACTCGTAATACAGCTCGCCGTCCAGCGCATAGAGGCTCACGCCGCCAGCGTAACCGCCGAGGGCAAAGATCACACCGTTAGCGTTTTCGGGCACTTCGGCCTCGATTTCCGCGCGGACGTTGCCGTTACGGACGTTGGGCGCCTGGCTTTCGGGGATGCGAGTCATTCCCTCGAAGAGCGTCCACTCGGTGTTCGTGCTCCGCTTCATTTCCTGCGGGTTGAGCGGGCCGAGCAGCCCGCCGCCGATCGGTAGCACCTTGTTCTCTTCAGCCACGCGCATGAAGAGCGACTTGAGGTCTTCGAGCTTCTCCGGCTCCTCGGCGGCCAGATCGTGCATCAACGAAAAGTCGCGGCGGGTATTGAAGAGTTCCCATTGGTCTTGCATGGGATCCCAGTTGCTAATGTCGGGCACTTCGGCTTCCCAGGGGGTGCGGGGGCCGAACGTGCTGGCCATCCAGCCTTTGTGGTAGATGCCGCGGCTACCCATGATGTCGAAGTACTGGGTTGTCTTTTGCTCCGGGGCGGTTGCTGAATCGAAGGTGTAGGCGAAGCTGACCCCATCGATGGGATCCTGCTCGTGGCCGTCGACCACCTTCGGCGGCTTGATGCCCAGAATCTCATAGAGGGTGGGCACCACGTCGTTGACGTGCGTGAACTGCGGCCGTGGGGTCTTGTCCGGCTTGATCCGCGCAGGCCACGAGATAACCATCGGAGTGCGCGTTCCGCCCCAATCGGCCGCAATCAGCTTGGTGTAACGGAACGGCGAATCACCGGCCCAGGCCCAGGCGGAGTGGTACATGTTGTCGGTCTTGGGCCCGCCGATCGCATCGAGTCCTCCCAAGCCCTCTAACACCTCCATGTGCTCGGCGACTGTCGTGGGGATGCCGTTCTGCGCGTTCAGTTCGGCGATACTGCCGTTCATGCCCTCGGCCGATGCCCCGTTATCCGACAAGATGTAGATAACCATCGTGTTGTCACGGATGCCGCGCGCTTCGAGTTCGTCGATCAGCTTGCCCACCTGGACGTCGGTGTGTTCCAGGAATCCAGCAAACACTTCCATCAGGCGAGCCTGAAAGGCGCGTTCTTTCTCGGAGAGATCTTCCCAGGCGGGCATTCCTTCCGGGCGCGGTGCCAGCTTCGTGTCGGCGGGGATCCAGCCCATTGCTTTCTGTCTTTCGAAGACCCTCTTCTGATAGGCGTCCCACCCATCGCTGAATTTGTCCTGGTACTTGTCCGCCCACGTCTTGGCGACGTGATGGGGGCCGTGAACGGCGCCCGGTGTCCACCACATCAGGAAGGGACGGTCGGGATTGACAGCGAGGTGGCGGTTCATCCACGTGATCGCCTTGTCCGCCATGTCTTCGGTCAGGTGGTAGTCTTCATGATCCTTGACGTGAGGTGGCGAAATCGGATTGATATTCTCCCATAAGGCGGGTTCCCACTGAGAGGTCTCGCCGGCAATGAAGCCGTAGAAGTAATCGAAGCCGCGGCCCGTCGGCGTGCGGTCGTAGGGGCCGTTGGCGAGCTGATCGACCGGCGTGTTGTGATCCTTGCCGAAGGCGGCGGTCGCGTAGCCGTAGTAGCCGAGCACTTCGGCGATGGTCGCCGACGACTTCGGGATCACGCCCGTATAGCCGTCCCAGTCGTTGGCAAACTCGGCAATCTGACCAAACCCGACTCGGTTGTGGTTGCGTCCCGTCATCAACGCGGCGCGGGTCGGCGAACACATGGCCGTCGTATGGAATGCGTTGTACGAAATGCCCGCTTTGGCCAAACGCGACATGGTCGGTGTATGAATCTCGCCGCCGAAAGTATCCGGTTGACCGAATCCCGCATCGTCCAACATGACGATCAGGATGTTCGGGGCGTCTTCCGGAAGACGCTTGGTTGCGTCCGCCACTTGTGAACCGATTCCTGCATGGTCGCTCCGACCTTGCCGCCCATCGGCGGCGTGGGAAACGGCAGCACGTCCTGCGTATTTGCCGAGCGGGCAGAAAGCAGGAACGCGATCCCGCAGATCCAGCCCAAGACGTTTCTAGGGGTGTTGCTTGCACGCATGGGTAACGATCTCCTGGTTCGAAACAGATTGTGTTGTCACGGCACGATGTAGTTCAGCCAACTTTTCATTCTCAACTCGACACGGCGGATGACGTGCGTTGCTTTCGCATGGTCGGTGTAAATGGCGGCGTTTCCGACAGCACCGCTGGGAAGCTTCGCCGCATCGATCCGTTCGTCATCCAGCACCAAGATGAAAATTGCGGTCTGTTGTTCTGCTTCGGTTCCAGTGGCGATCTCGATCGGCAAGCGAACGCGATCTATTGCGAAGCTTCGCTTGATTCAGGCCGCTCCGTTTCGTCCAAGCGGACTAAGAGGACCGTTTGAGTCTGCTCGGGGCCAAAGTGCACCAACACCTCGGCCTGATCTTGCGTCAGGTTATAGATCCCAGTCTCCATCACCAGATCAGGCGTTCGTGCCGTCGGCGGCTTTCCACACGGCGCGTTGCGTTTCTTCATCGACCATGCCTTCGACCGGATGGGTCGTGCCGGTCGATTCGTTGTAAAACGTGCCCGCGATCACGCCTTCCTTGCTGACGGCCAACTGCAGATACATGCTGCTGGCATTGACACCTTCGGCAGGTCAGCGCAAAGACTCCCAGCGGCATCCACTCCATCTGCTGCTCTTGCTCTTCAGTCAACTCGGGCACCGAGGCGGCAATCTGTGTCGTGTCGTCGTAGTACTTTTCCGGTGAGCCGTACTCCTGGCCGTTGACGTACACCACGTTGTTCTCGTAGTAGACGGTGCCGCCCGACCCGTAACGGTAATAGATCGGCTGAGTCCAACGATGAACGACCCAGCCGGTGATGGCGCCGGCGGTCGCCCACTTCCACCAGTGACCGGGACGATAGTTCGGATGACTGGGATGGCCCGGATACCAAGGATGGATCGGCCGGCCGACGGGTGGATGAACGACAACGGGAGGTCGCACCGGCGGACGGACTCCTGGCGGTCGAGTCACGGGCGGTCGAGTCACGGCGGTCGAGCCGGCGGTCGGACGGTCAGCCGGGGGCGAGTCACGGGGGCGCTCCGCGATCGGAGGCGTAGCAACAGGTGGCTTGGAAACTGGTGGCCTGGCAATCGGTTGCTCCGCGACCGGAGGCTTACCGGGACGCGTGGGTGTTCCATCTCCGGGTCGAGCGGGAAGTTGACCGGCGGTTGGCGGTGCCGGACGTGTGCTGGGCAGTTGCGAAGCACCCGGCTTGAACCAGTCCGGCATTGCGGGCCGAGTGCCGCCCCCGGCGCCGATGCCGCTCTGGATCTTGTCGCGATCGATGCTGGGCCGGGTCCCGGCACTGGGCGTTGATGGACGTGCACTGCCACCAGGACGAGTCGTCGGGAGTTGACCGGTCGTGGGGCGACTTGGTGCGGAAGGTCGACTGACCGATGGACTGCTCGGACGAGTCGGCGCCGTGGGGCGACTGACCGATGGACTGCTCGGTCGAGTGGAGGGACTCGGTCGACTTGGGACCGAGGGTCGACTCATCGACGGAGAGCGATTGACTGCGGGCCGAGACCCACCGCCACGTCCCCCGCGCTGAGCCATGATCTCATGCACCGGGAAAGAAACCGCAACGAGCAACGCTGCAAAAATCAGGAGTCGTCTTTTCATCGGTCCGTGCCCTCGTTGCTGTTACTCGATTCGGTTTCTTTGTTCTGCTGGCGGACGACGGTCACTTCGGGAATGTTGGGTTGCAGCTCGCCGGCAATCTCCCGATTGGTTGACTGCCATCGCAGCGTGTCTTGATCCACGTAGGTAATCACGTTGATGGCCGAAGCACGCTCGCCGCTGGCCAGCACAAATGACGTCTTCACCAACCAACGGTCGCCGTCGCGAGTCCATTGCCCGGTACCAAAACCGCCAGCAGAGTCGAACGTCCATGACCGAATCTGATTTTCAATCGGGTCCCAGCCAATCAATTGCGTTCCTTCCAATGCCACGGTTCCGTCCGTCATGACGCTGAAAGAACGGGAAAGAAATTTCCCGCCATGCGTCCACGAGCAATCCGTTGTAATCGTCGCGTCCTCTCCTGGGTCGACCCACGTGCCCACCATCCACGCTAATTCGTTCAACGCCGACGTCTCGCTGACCTCAATAGATCCTTGCGCAACGCTCTCTTGTTGGTCCGCATCGGCTTTGGGGATAGTTGTGGCGATCTGAGCAAAAGTTGCCGACGCAAGACACAAGCACACGCTTGCGAATGACAGGAATCGTTTCATTCCTGAGCCTCGTTCGTTGTTGTAGGATCATATGATGTTTTTGCGAGAATTCTTGCAGCCGCAACCCTCATGCCGAACGCCAGGCGGAGACGCTGATAAACAACCATTAACAAGGAGGTTTGCGGGGTCGTCAGGCGGAAGACGTTGAACAACCCTTGAAACGACAAAACGACAGTGCGAGTGCATTCCCGCCGCACCGCCACAGACCTCTTGAACGTGCCATGACGGCGCGTTGTGCCAATCCGCACGGCGCCATCGGTCAACTGGGCCTTCCGTCAACTGCGGCGGAGCGTCCTTTCACTGCAGATCTCAGTGAAGAAATCTGTCTCGACTGTCGGCCAGGGCCAGACGGTGGTCGCCGCTTCCTCAGTTGCCCGACGATTCATCGACTCCACCATTCACTCGAGCCGGAAAGACCCGTCGCAGTTGGACCGAAGTGATTGTTCAGTCGTAGGTCCAACGGCACTCGTACACCCGGTCCTCGTCGGGATTCACGACCGACCATCCGATCAAAGAACCGTAGGGGTGGTCGATGGCATAGCGATTACGCATGACTCTCGGCGATTCGCTTCGGTCGACCGGATAGCTGACCAGGCTGTACGTTCGATAAGGCCGATCTGGTGGGAATAGGATCCAGACCGAAATGAGGTCCGTCTTTGCATGGGTCAACAGCGGAGCTCGGACCGACTGCGGATAGTCTCCGATCACTTCCACCTCGATCGTGACCGGTTCCTCGGCGGGTACCTGAGAGAGGTCGAACTGCCAACTCGTAGAGCGTGCGCTGCTGCCCCAACACTTCGACCGGTTCTTTGATTCGGCTGATCACACACGGCGGATCAGCATGGGGGTGCCTGAATTGAAGCTCTTCGATTCGGCTGGGAACTGGTAACGTGACCCGTCCATCGCCCTGGTAGGAAGAGAGCAGCTGCAGGGTAATCGAATCGCGAATGTACACATGCCCGCGTTGGTCCAGAGATTCTTCATCAGGGAACCATCCGCGCAGATCATAAATCCGACTGTGGCTGAGCAGTTCGATGCCTTCAAAGCTCACCTCCGTTGGTTGTGACTTTTCTTGAACTTCCTCGCTTGTCCAGTCCGAAAGTGGATCGCTGGCGGCCAACTGGAGTATCTGTGCAATGTCCGCATCTCCACTCGTGATGGATTGGATGATTCTTTCTTGTTCGACCGACTTCTGATGCAACTGGTAGACTTGCAACGGCAGGTAGAAAAACAACACAAAAGCCAGTGTCAGATAGAGATAGCTGGGCCAATCCCGCCAATCCAGAAGCGTCGACCAAACGCGCCGCTGACTCGATCCCCGCAGTTGGCGAGACCACCGTGTCGACGCCGCCGGCCCGTGCGGCCCGTCACCTTCAATCGTTTTCGCCGTTGGTTCAGCAATCGAGATCGGAGTCCAGGGTGGCGAGTCAGGCAGCGGACGTTCGCCAAGAATCTTGTTCTGGCCACACAGTTTTCGAGCGACTTCATAGCCGTGCTGTGCCAACGAGTTGATCTCGAGATCGGAGAAGCGGTCGAGGTCGGTTCGGATCGACTGAACCTCGGCTTGGACAACGGGATGTTGTGCCGTCGAGTCCTCCGACAACTTGACGGACTCGGTGATCGGAAGGAATACAAATCCCTCTTCTTGGCCAAAGTTCTCGCGTTCCAACTGCCAAACGCGGTCCCAAAGGATATCGGTCGCGCGGACCGACTGACCGAAAACCCCCAGGGCCGCGTCGCTAAGAATTTGGAATGGCTTCCCGGCATCGCTCACCAATACTTGATCGAAATCGTACCCTTGTTGTTTGAGCCAAAGGAAAGCGCGCAAGCCGAGATTGTCGAAGACGCCTCCGTCGGTAAAGTGCTCGGTGGGAAATTGGCCGTCGCGCACGCCCAAGTCGGCCGCGGTCATTTCGACAGGTGGGAAGAAGCCGGGAAACGCCGATGACGCAGCCACGACCCGTGCGATGCTTGCCATCTGCCCTAGAATTGGTTCCGGCGACCGCCCCTCTTCCACGCCGCGTTGCTGGATAGACAGACCGTTGCGATTGAATACCGACAACGCGCCCGTGCTAACGTTGGTCGCCAGCATGTGGAGCGACGGACTGGAGGGCAGTTCGTAGAGGCAGCGATCACCGTACAAGTACTTCTTGTAGTACTGCTGAAGGATCGCGTCGGGAGTATGGTTTCGCCCGTCGAGAAATCGCAACTTCGCCAGCAGTCTCAGCGGAAACTGCATCGGCAGACGTCGAACGATATGGTTCCTCAGGTCAAACTGCACGAACCTGACAATCTCACCGGAAGCCGCGGAAAAGCTCGCGTCGTCGCCGTTGTAGCGGTCCCAATTCAACACCAAGTGCGCCGCCAGAATGCTCCCTCCAGAGACCGATGCGATGTCAGTCACGTCTTGAAGCGCGCCAGAATCCCTCAGGAAGCGGACCACTCCCAGATGGTAGAGGGTGGCGCGAAAACCACCGCCGGAAAGTGCGAGACCTAGTTTTGGCATTTGAGTGACGCTTCGAGGTATCCAGTCAGAACCTCATTCTAGTTGCTGGCCAGAAATCTGCTGCGAATATCCACGCAGCCCGTAGGCTCGCAACCCGTCAGCGGCAAAAACCAGATGAAATCGACGCCGCATCGGAAGGTGCGAAGGCTGCCAGGGCGCCGTGAACGTGCAGCATGGCGGCAATTAGATCGCAAGGGCACTCGTTGATGGCCAGCGTCGATGAGGATATCCGCAATCAAACCGAACACCACGCGAAGATGTCGTTCCACGACGAGTATCGACGCATCTGTGAGAAACACAACGTCGAGATCAACGAACGTGATGTGTGGGATTGATTCGAGGCAAATCGCCGGGCCGTTGGCCCTCAGCGTCTCCTTGATTTCCGCGACCCAGTCCGTTGGACTGGGCTAAGAAAATTACTGAGCCTTCGGCCCGAAGAATCGGAGTTGGGGGTCAAGCTTGACCCCGTACTCCATACTCCATCGTCAACACAGCGTGTTTATCAAGCGGAATCGCGCGCTGTGTGCAAGATCGCACGCAATGTCCTCGCAGAGGCAACGAATCGTCGAATCCGAACGTTGGCACGCTAGATGCAAGGCATGAATAATTCAAATATTTGAATCTGACGATTCTTTGCAAACTCAACCGCTCCGGTCCTGCGTTTTGGGTAATCGCGATGCCATATCGACTCCTTGCCGCCAGCGAGCTAGCCGAGTTTCTCCGGGCTTTGTCTCACCCTCGACGCATTCAGATCATCGAAGAATTGCGCAGTGGCGAGCGAGACGTTGCATCTTTGGCCGAGGCTACTGGATTAGTTCATTCGAGTGTCTCTCAGCACTTGATGGTCCTGCGTGCGAATCGCGTTGTCGCTGAGCGCCGTGAGGGAAGGAGGGTCTTCTACAGATTAAGGACTCCGGAACTCGCTCATTGGCTCGTCGAAGGAATGGATTTTTTGTCGCCCGTGGATCGTCAGGTGGAGGAAACACGCAGGGCGATCAAAAAAGCAAAGGCTCGATGGACCCGGTAGATGCCCCAGTCCGTCGAGCAATGACCTTTCGTTAACCCTTTCCATCAACCGAAGTACTACGTCGTGGATCCAAGGAGGCAACAACATGAAACGGTTCAAGTCGATTCTGGTCGGGGTTGATTTAGCCGATGGCGAACGACTCGTCTCGAGTAACCTGAAGGAACCCTCAAGAGAAGCCGTAGAGAGAGCAATCTGGTTGGCCAAAGCCAGTTCGGCCCACTTGAACTTTTACTATGTTCTCCCTACTTGGGCCGCGAGCCAGGATGCGAGTCCGGCCGTTCCGCTCGATGAAGGTTACGACAAGCGAACTGTCGAGGATCACGCCCTAGAGGTGATGGTTAATTTGGTCGACCAGGCACGAAGTCAAGGCGTCGTCGCAGAGAGTCGCGTGGGGTTCGGAAGAAGCTGGATTGAGATCATTCGGCAGGTGATACGAGCAGATCACGATTTGGTGATCGTCGGCGCAAAGGATCCAAACGGGGTCATGCAATTCATAACGGGCAGTACGGAGATCAAGCTACTGCGGAAGTGTCCTTGTGCGGTCTGGGTTACCCAACCACGGGCTGATCTCGGTATCGAATCGATTCTGGTAGCCCACGATTTGAGCCCCGTCGGCGACCTCGCCATGGAGCTGGGTTGCTCCATGGCACAGATGCACGATTCACAGCTCCACGTTGTCCATGTGGCAGAGTATCCCGAGATCAATCGCATGTTTCCAGCGCGTGTATCGGCGGAATCGGCCGCCAGCTACCGCCGAGAAGCCAAAGGGCATATCGCAGCCCAATTGAGGAGGTTTGATTTGCCAGGTAAAGCTCATGTACACCTTGAGATAGGCGCTCCCGCCCTCGCGATCTGGCATTGCATCGAGGAAAACAACATTGACTTGGTTGTGATGGGAACGGTCGCTCGAACTGGAATCCCCGGCCTCATTACCGGCAACACTGCCGAGCGTCTGCTGCCGCTGATCCCCTGTTCAATCTTGGCGGTGAAACCGGCGGGGTTCGAGTCTCCGATATCGCTCGATTCAACAACGTCATCGGACTCGTAGAAAGCCATTAGAGGCGTTGATTTGCGGGAGATCCAATGCAGAAGATTCTGAGTCGCCACTGGCATCATCTTTCTTCGGCGGAAACGCTGCGGGAATTTGGGGGTCACGGGAATTTGGGGGTCAAGCTTTGTTTTTTGTTTCCGTCGTGTTTCCGTCGGTTGCAAGCAATGCGTGAAGAGGAGCAAAGGCCAATCTGCTGGACGGAACATTTCTGCGGGCTAGCGAACAAAGTCATTGGCGCTATCGTTGTTCATGGGCAAACCGAAAGTGCGCGCCAGCTTCTTGGCAGTCAAGAGAAAGGAGCAAGGAGAATCTCGCTGACAGTAATAGGTGCGAAGCACCGTTGTGGACATTCCCAACCTTTTCCGTTCGACGTCAAGAGAACAGGGAAACGGCACTCCTTTTGAGGATTGCTTGCAAGCATCATCAGTAGGTGTCGTCTCGCAACGGACGGAAACAAAAAACAAAGCTTGACCCCATACTCCTTCATACTCCCGAAGCTTGACCCCATACTCCTGCGGTAGGCGCAAACATTTCGGGATCGAGTCCTTTACGATCGGTAGCAACGATCATTGTTGCTGCGATTGTCCCTGCGAATCCGCGTTGTCCTCGAGCCTGACCAGCAGCCACTGCTCGGTGCGGTCCGAACCGAAGTGGATCATCACCGGCGCTTCGTCCTTGGTCAGGTTGTAGAGACCGGTTTCGACGACATCCTTGGTATCCTTACCAACCGTGAATGCCAGTTTCTGCGATTCCTTGTCGACCGACCCTTGAATCGGCTGCACTTTGTTGGTTGCTGTATCGGTGTAGTTCCCGCGCACGACAGCCTGCTTGTTGACCGCGATCTGGATCGTGACATTGGATTTGGTTTGCTTGTCTTTGGAAAGCGCAAACACACCCAGAGGAAGCCAGTCTCCATCGCTCGGCGCTTCCGCTTGGGCACCCGTGCTGGCCAGTGTCAGCGCCTGGTCGTAATACTGCTCCGCGGTTCCAGCGTCTTCCCCGTTGACGTAAACATTATCGCCTTGATAGGTGACGTTGTTGCCATAGTCGTAATACACCGGTTGCGTTGCATACGTACATCCACACCACGCTCCGGCCGAAGCCCACGTGGCTGTGCGCGAAGCGTTGTTCGCGCCCCAGCCCGCTGCGAACCAAGCGCCGGGATGATCGACGTTCCAGCCTGGACGATACAGATCGTAGTTGTTGAAGTTACCACGCACGGCGGTCGCCGTGCCGTAACGCATCGACGGCGTCGCACGGTTGAAGCCAGCCGCATAACCGACCGCTGCTCCCTGTGCTCCGGAATAGCGGGGATCATTACGGTTCGCTACGGCGGCGCCGGCCGCTGCGCCTTGTGCACCGGAGTATTTCGGATCATTGCGGTTTGCAACGGCAGCCCCGGCCGCGGCGCCTTGTGCTCCCGAGTAATTGGGATCGTTTCGATTCGCGGCTGCGGCTCCCGCTGCCGCGCCCTGAGCGCCCGAGTAATTGGGATTGTTGCGATTCGAAGCGGCGGCTCCTGCGGCGGCACCTTGACCGCCAGAGAATCGTGACGAATCACGATTGGAAGCCGCTGCACCGATTGCGGCTCCTTGCGCCGGACGCATTGGTCCTGCTCTGAAAATTGTTATGCGGCATCCCTTCGTCCGAGGGCATGCCAAGAAAACCACTCAACTCACTTCGACTCGGCGTTGATCCACCAGCACCGGCTGCGCCGCCACCAAATCCAGCGCTACCGCCACGCCCAAGGCCGCCTTCTCCACCAAGGCCGCCTTCACGCCCAAGTCCACCGGCTCCTCCAAGGCCGCCATCACTGCCAAGGCCACCGGCTCCACCGAGGCCACCGGCGCCACCGAGGCCACCGGCCACCGCCGCCAAGGCTACCGGCGCCGCCGAGGCCACCAGCACCGCCAGCGCGACCACCACCAAGCCCTGCCTCGCCACCTCGACCCGCGCCACCACCAGCACCTCCCAAGCCACCGCCGAAATTGCCACCGCCACCGCCGAAATTGCCGCCGCCACCGCCGAAATTACCACCGCCACCGCCGAAATTGCCGCCGCCACCTCGTGCACCCCCGCCACCGCTAAACCCGCCTCCACTAAAACCACCACCACCGCCTCGCGAAGCGCCTCCTCGCGAACCGCCGCGTGCACCACCGCCACCGCGGGCAAAACAATCGTTCGCAAACAACAGTGAGGTCAGAACGAGACAGATGGGAATCAAATAGCGTCGTGTCATGAGAGGTTCGTTTGAATGGGGAGGTTGCGGTGGCTGAAATTATTTTGATTGGCGTTTAACGATGACTTCGTCCGTGTCGGGCAGCGCCTGACCATTGATCGTGCGACGGATCGATTGCCAGACATAGGCGTTGTCGTCCAGACGGGTGAGTAGCACGGTAGCGGAACTGCTTCGGCCGTCAGCCAGCACGCCCCGCATCTCTGCCAACCATCCGTCTTCGCGCGGCCACCAGGTTCCCACTGCATTGCCACCATCGGGGCTGAAATTCCAAGATTGCAAATGCTGACCTTGGGGATTGAAACCGATGACCTGAACGCCACTGGTCGTCGATTGATCCGGAGCCGTCACGGTATAGGAGCGCTGCACAAAACTCTTGTTGCCAACCCATGTGCAAACGGACACGGTCTTTGTGCCGTATTCTTCAGCAACCCACGTACCGATCAACCACTCAAGATCAGCGATGAAGTCATAGGACGAAGGCAGTTCGACGCGACGATCGGCCACCTTGGACATCAACCACGTGCCGTTCACTTTCGAGTGCGTTGCGGTGTAGGCGCCGAAGGCGGGCGCTCCGACGGGTGATGGGTCCAACATCGCATGACCGATTTCCGTGGCGGTATCATCGCTCTCCATGGTGAGCGAATCGATGACGATCCTGATCTGCCGCCCTTTCGCGTCGGCGAAGATTTTTTTGTACTCGCCCTCTATCGCCTCCCTGCCTTTGAAAGACTGGCCCATCTCGTCGATGTATTCACCGTCTTCCGTCCAAAGTGCCGCGACAGACGTCGCATCGCCCGCGTTGAACGCGGCTTCAAACGCGACCGCCGACTTTCGAATCGCATCCAACTCGGTACTGCTTGCCCGAGCGGGTGCCGCTGGCGCTGCGGCCGCTGGCGCTGCGGTGGGTGGCGCTGCGGTGGGTGGCGATTGCGCGACCAGCGGATGGTCGACAACACACAGAACGATTCCGATCGCCAAATAGAGACACCGATTCATACCAATGGACCTGCGTAAAAAATCGCGCGGCCATGCGCTCGGTAGATGGATCGACGCCCTGCCGATCATTGAAAGAATTGAACCGTAGGACGTTCCCGACGAAACGCGTAAGCAAGATCTAGATCGACCGATGGATCTACGTTTCAAAGCAACTTCAACCTATCCAGCGGTGGAGAGGCGTGCAATCTGACAGAACGCCACAGCGAAGGATTTTGTGGATCTCCAGTAGTGGAAAACGCCCTGCAAAGTTGGGCCAACCGGCCAGATGCCGTTTCACGCTACCTCCTTGTGTTTCGCTGTAAAGCGTACGGAAAATGGTGGACAACACATGCCCCGGTCCGGCGGGAAGCGTCTCGCCCAGGTCGGGAGTTTATTGTCTTTGTCGGCCAGTTGCGGGGCCCACGGCTAGCGCCTGAGGTTCACGGTTAAGGTTTCGGGGCCCACGGCTAGCGCCTGAGGTTCACGGTCAATGTTCGGGGGCCCACGGCTAGCGCCTGAGGTTCACGGTTAAGGTTCGGGGGCCCAAGGCTAGCGCCTGAGGTTCACAGTTAAGGTTTCGGGGCCCAGGCTAGCGCCTGAGGTTCACGGTCAAGGTTCGGGGGCCCACGGCTAGCGCCTGAGGTTCACGGTCAAGATTCGGGGCCCACGGCTAGCGCCTGAGGTTCACGGTCAAGATTCGGGGGCCCACGGCTTTGTTTTTCGGTGTGATTCTAAGAAGCCGCAAGTGGGAGGGTGATGATGGGGCAACTTCAAAACGTGCGCGTCCTGCTTGTATGCGAATGACGCCGCCAGCGAGCGAGAGGCAGGTCAGACGCAGAAATGGCAAGTCGGTCAAGTTTTGTGGCGGTCCATGGAAGTGGTGAATTTTCGAAGCTTCCCAGACTGCTTCTGCCCCCCTTTTTTCTAGCTACTCGAACTGAGCAGTCTTGATTCCCGCTGTGCTTCGGATGAGGACAGCATGGTGTGTTGCTGACAGGACGAACTCGACGGACAGGATGGGGGCACATGGCGGACTTGGACCAAGACACAGAAGACACTTGATCCTGTTCGTTCCAACAATCGCGTCCAGCGGACGAACTGACGGCCAGGGTTGGCCTGCCTCGCCAATCTGTTCACCATTTGATTCGCGGAAACCGCTCAGTCGAGGTGAACAATTGCCAACACTTGCCGGAGTGGAGCGAAAGCGATGAGAATGAGGTCGATGCTCTGGCCGGCCGACAATGAACCCGGTCGTGCATGAAGTCTCTCGCTGGCGTCATCGATTTCCTTCACTGCTCTGTCTTCAAGGCGATTAGCATGCGCAATCTGTTTCCCCTCTGCGTGACGTTGTGGCTTTCGGTCCATGCCGTGGGCGAGAATTGGCCGAACTGGCGTGGCCCGTCATCGGACGGGCTGGTCAGTGGCAGCGGCTACCCAACCGAATGGAGCGCGACCGATAACATCGCCTGGAAGACGAAATTGCCTGGCTGGGGAACTTCGACACCTGCGATTTGGGAACAGAGGATCTTCGTTAGCTGCTGTGACGAGGATGCCGGTAAGAACACGTTGGTCTGTCTCGACCGCAGCGGCATGAAGACCTGGGAGGTCGAAGTTGGTGATGCCATCGCCAACAAGAATCGAAAGGCGAGTGGCGCCAACCCGTCACCGATCACCGACGGCGAGCACGTCTATGCCTATTTCAAGAGCGGTGACCTGGCCTGCGTCACGTTGGATGGCCAGACCGTATGGAAAACAAACTTGCAATCGAAGTTCGGCGAGGATCTGCTGAATTGGGATCTCGGTACCTCTCCCGTGTTGACTCGCAAGAATGTCGTCGTCGCGGTCATGCATCAAGGCCCCTCCTACCTGGTTGCGCTGGACAAGGCAACCGGCGATGTGATCTGGAAGCAAGACAGGGACCTCGGCGCGCCGGCCGAAGCGCGAGACAGCTATTCGACACCGATCGTAATGACAAATGGTGACCGAGAGGAGTTGATCGTCCTGGGCGCTGACCATGTCACAGCCCATGATGCGGCAACAGGTGCAGAAATCTGGCGGGCAGGTGCGCTCAATCCGAATCAACAACGCAATTTTCGATCGATTGCGTCCCCGGTCGTTGCGGACGGGATGATCATCGCGCCGTATGCTCGCGGCGCAACGCTCACCGCGGTTCGATTGGGTGGAGCGGGCGATGTCACCGATTCGCGCGTCGCCTGGACGACGCCCATTGCCTCGGATGTCCCGACGCCGGTGTTTTATCAGGGCAAGGTATACGTTTGCGGAGACCGCGGCGACATCACATGCATCGACGTGGCTACCGGAGCAGAACTCTGGACCGAATCGCTACCGCGTAACCGAAACGTTTATAGCGCGTCACCGGTCATCGCGGACGGTAACCTGTACGCGACCCGCGAAGACGGTGCCACGTTCGTCCTAAAACTTGGGGATGCGCCCAAACTCATCGCTGAGAACAGCATCCATGAGTACACGCTGGCAACGCCTGCGTTTGCTGACGGACACATCTTTCTGAGAGCGTCGGAACACCTGTACTGCATCGGGAAGAAGTGAAAGCTGCCGTCCAAAAAGGCATCCGCATACCAGCACCGGGCGTGTTCACTGGTGTGCGGGGAACCCGGAAGCTAGCGTTCTGCGGCTGATAACAACCTACGCCACCTGTCACTTAGGTCCGTGCCATTGGGATCACGAATGTGGTCGTCCCCATGTGTCCCTACTTCCAGAACAGATCGGTCGTTAACTCGGACGTGATCGGCTCTGCAGTGCTCGGCGATGAGGGAGAAACCATTCGTACGGCCCCCTTGCTGATCGCTCCTTTGCTGACCGTCGGTGCCGGAGTCGTGGTGATCGGTGTCTCGATACCAACCGCTGGTTCCATCCCGAGAAGCTCCAAGGCACGGTCCGCCGCAATACGCGTCGTATTCTCAACCGCTTGGCCACGCGTGATCGGCTTTGTCGATTGCGTCTTTGGCGAAACGCCCGAAACGACCGTCACCGGTGTCGCCGAGGATTGCGTTTGTACCGGCATCGACTGAATCTGGCCGATGATGGGTTGCCCTTGAACGTGAACTTGTCGAATCGGCATTGGTTCAACTGTCTTCGTCTGGACGGGCAATGCCGGATAAGTCGGCGTTACCGTGTAGCTTGGATAGCTCGAGGCTCGACGATAGGTGCGCGAGGTCGATTTGGGCTGCTTGAACGCTTTGTTGAGGGTATAGAACGCTCCGAGCCGCTGATTGATTGGCTTCTGCCATTCCCAACCGTTTCCGGCTTGAACGTTAGAATGGCCGACCAGGGAAATCGCGATCGTCATGACAAACGGGATCAGGGCGGTTCGGGGCGAGTGTCGCATTGTGATTTTCTCCACATCGGATTCGGCAAAGGATGCCCGCAAGGATCATCTTCTAGATGCTAGAAGCGGACTGGAGCGACGAATGTTACAGCCGAGAATCCAGATTTCTGAACAAATCCCGCCCTAGCCCCTCCGACGCGAGTGTGTCAGCCCATACAAGCACGACGCGCAAGCGAGTGTGTCGGCCCATCATCACCCTCCCGCTTGCGGATTCTTCGAATCACACTGACAAGCAAAGAGGCCCACGGCTAGCGCCTGAGGTTCACTGTGAACCTCAGGCGCTAGCCGTGGGCCCCAGCCCTGGACTGTGAACCTCAGGCGCTAGCCGTGGGCCCCAACCCTGGACTGTGAACCTCAGGCGCTAGCCGTGGGCCCCAACCCTGGACTGTGAACCTCAGGCGCTAGCCGTGGGCCCTGACCTGGGCGAGACGCTTCCCGCCACTCCATGGTCAAGCGCGCAACATCAAAACGTACCAGCGAGTGTGCCAAGCCTTTGCCGGGGGAACACACCGGCTCGCGCTGCGTGCTTGTATGCCTACGGGCTGCATCCCAAGCGACGCCCAGGCCTGCACTGAGTACGATGCCCAACTACAGAAACTGCGGCGTGATCCACCGTGGAAGGAACAGCACAAACTCGGGGAAAACAACCACGACGATTAGCAGAATCATCATGGGAACCAAAATGATTGCGACGTCTTTCAAGGCACTGACGACTTTGATTTCGCCCAGCGAACAGGAGATCAGCAAGCACAGTCCATACGGCGGCGTAACGAGGCCAAACGCCAGCGAAATGACGCCGATGATCGCGAAATGAATCGGGTGCATGCCAGCGTTGCCTGCCAGCGGAACGAGCACCGTGCCGAGGATGATGATCGCGGGAATCGCATCGATGAACATACCGACGAACAAGAACGATGCGGCGATCAAAAAGCCCGTCGACACCGGTCCCGTACCCCAACCCGCCATGACGTCAACCAATGCCTGGGGAACGCGATAGTAGGCCAGCAACCAGCCAAACGCCGACGCCGTGCCGATACAAAAGAGTGAGATCGCCGCGAAGCGCCCCGACTGGTAGAACACTCTGGGAAATTGCCGTGGCTTGATGGATCGATAGAGAACGCCACCCAAGGCCGCCGAGTACACCACTGCGATCACGGACGCTTCGGTCGGTGTGAACAAGCCGCCCACGATGCCACCCACGATGATCGCCGGCGTCACCAAAGCGAGACTGGCGCTGCCGAGCGCCTTGACAAACTCTTTGCGAGTGGCCCGTTTGTAAACCGGATAGTGACGACGTTTGGCATACACCGACACCGTCCCCATCATCAAGAGCGCGATCACAATTCCTGGGACGATGCCGGCCATGAACAAGCCGCCTATCGAGACCGACATCAATCCGCCCCAGACGATCATCATGATGCTGGGTGGAATGATGACACCCATCACGGACGAGCAGGCTGTGATCGCGACTGAGAAACTCGCGTCGTATCCCTGTTTCTTCATCGCGGGAATCATCAACGAACCAATCCCGGCGGCATCTGCCGTCGACGAGCCCGAAATACCGGCGAACAACATACTGACGAGAACATTCACATGCCCCAAACCACCCGGCAAATGTCCGACCGCTGCCGCTGCCAGGTCGACCAACCGCTGGGTGATGCCCGCCGCGTTCATCAAGTTGGCGGCCAGCAGAAAAAAGGGTACCGCTAACAAAATGAAGGAATTGTATGACTTCCACATTTCGTTGATCAACAAAATAGGCGTCATCCGCTCGTCAAGCAGCATCATCGGAACGCAGGCGAGTCCCAGTGCAAACGAAACGGGGATGCGCAGCACAACCAAGGCTGCGAACGTGCCAAACATGATGACGGCGGCTTCACCCGGGCTCATCCATCCGCTTTCTGTTTCTGGCCAGTGATCAATTGCACGTCCGCGATCATTCGTTCCAACAGAAACACCGCCCAGGTCACACCGGCTAACGGAAACGCCACATAGATGCTAGCCATATTGATGCCACTCATTTCGGAGTTCTGCATCAGCCCAAAACTGGCGAACGTGCAGCCGTACCAGGCAAACACGATCGCCAACAACAACATCGCAGCATGGACCATCAACTGGTCGATTCCCTTCTGACGATCGTTTTCCGGGGACGGCAGTAAATCGACTTTGAAGTGCGAATCGTCACGCACGGCGATCATCGAGCCGATCATCACAATCCACACAAAACAGAATCGAGCCGCCTCTTCCGTCCAGATGTAGTGAGGAACGATTCCCGAATAGCGAGAGAGAATCTGCATCAGCACGGGGATGGTCATCAAGAACATCAACAACCCAAGCACAAACTTAAGCAACGCGTAGTACACGTCGAGTGACAACTTGGTGATTTTGGCGAGCCTTGTCATGTTACCGAATCGCATTCATGCGCGCCAGAATCTCTTCGGCGTTGATTTCTTTGGCGTAAGCCTTTTGCACTGGTTCGACTAATCTCATCAACTCGTCGCGATCGGTGAAGTTGTGCGTGTGTAGCTTGCCTTCGTTTTCCAATCGCGCCAGGACAGCCGCATCTTCACCCGACTCGAGCTGGCGTCCAAACGCACCGGCTTCGCGACCGGCACGAACCACCGCCGTTTGCAAGTCGGCCGGCAATCCTCGAAACGTCTTGCCGCTGAAACACAGCGGGCGGACCGTGATCGCATGCTGCGTCTTCGAAATCTCCGGTCCCACTTCATAAAACTTCATTTGTTGAAGCCCGGCCGCTTCGTTTTCCGCCGCGTCGATGACGCCCGTCTGAATCGCGTTATAGACTTCACTGTACGCGATCACGCTTGGCGACGCACCGATCGCCTGAAAGATGCGAGTCTGAATCGGGGCGCCCATCACGCGAATGCTCAGTCCCTTGAGCTCCGGCACGTTACGAATCGGTCGGTTCACGATCAGATTTCGAATGCCGCCGCCAGCATATCCGATCAACATCACATCGGCCTTATTTGCCAGTTCTTCGTTAATGGGTTGAAGCGCGTCGCCGTCAAGCGTCTTGTTCCAATGTTCCAAATCGCGGAACAAGAAGGGCATGTCCATCAAGGGCGCCGCTTCCGAAAACGTCGACATGTGCGCGGGCGATACGATTCCGTAGTCGACGGCGTAGCCCAGACTCATGTAGCTGAAGTAATCCTTCTCCAGCCCCAGCTCACTGTTCTTATAGAGCTCAAACCGAATCGGCTTGTCGTAGTACTTCTGGACCAGCTCTTCAAACTTGCGAATGGTCCGCGTGAACGCATGGTCCTCGTCGAATTGAACCGCGCCCTTGAGCGTGATCACTCGCTCTTGATGCGACGAAGTGGCATCGCGCGACCGCGACGAGACGGCGGACACGATACCCGCAATCGGCACCAGAAATAGCGCAAGGCACGCAATTCGATTCATGCAGAGGCTCGGCGTATGCTCGCGGTCGTGACCCCATTCGCTGACAATCATATCAGAGTCGCTAGACCTGGCGCGTTCAAATCAAACTGGGATTCGACGAGTAGGTAACCACACCGATGAGTCAAAGCCTGCGCCGACACGGCCAAAATCGACGCAAACGAACGCGACGAAACAGATCTGACGACGCAGGCATTGAGACCAATAGCACGCTGAGGGCCAACTGCGCAGTGGCGCAACAACCGGGCAAGCACATGCGGGACGACACGACCGAGCGAACGAAGGGGGGAGCAAATACTCTGGTGTTCAAGGTCAGTTCCATTCCCTTGGCGCAAGCCCATGAATGGTTAACGGTGTGGCCAACCGGCTCCATCGAGATCGCGATGCTCGGCTGCGACTCGCCAACCATACAGAAGCGGGCACGTCCGCATCATGTTGAATGAATGCTCGATTTGGAGGAGATGAAACTCTGATAGGCACTTTCGATGTCGGCTGCTTTCCAGCCATTATTCTGCAAGCGGCGAGTCATCTCCTCCACGCCCATTCCACTTGCCATTACCTTGGCGATATACGCTTTCAGGGCCAGATAGTCGGCCGATGGGAGTTTCGTCGGGTTCCGAATAGGCTTTGGCTTCGGATCCGACTTCTCTTCGGTTTTCCAGACGATGCCAATCAGAAGAAACGCCAATGCACCAACCAGCCACCAGACCGGAATCCAGAACACCAGTCCTATTCCCGCCGTGCAGACAATCGATATCACGAAAAGTCCAAAAGCGTCTTCCACACCACCGGCGACAATGGATGTGATGGGAATACTGATGAGAAACCCCAACCCAAGGCGACCAAAGAATCCGCTCATGCTGCGTCCTTCCTCATAGCCGATTATCGAAAACGATTTCCCAGTAACGGATAAAGCAGACGATTAGCGAGAGATAACACGGAATTGCAAATACGATCTCAACGGGCAACCCCGTAATCGGGCTCTTAAAACCAGTTTGATTCATAACCGCAGTTTCGCCGTAGACGCGGTAGCCATTTGCCAAGAACCACGACTCGAAGGGCAAGTAGAGAGCGCTGATCAACAGCACACCCGCGACAAACCGCAACGGCAACGGCATGCCCGATCATGAACCTGTCAACCACGATAGCCCCAATCGCGATCAACAGAACGCGAATGCCTGTGTAAAGAAAACTGATGTCGTGATAGACATACGACCATGCCGGAAACTTCTCGTTCTGGACGACCGGCTCGACCAGCAATTCGAAGAAGAACACACCGATAAACGCGAGTACGACGGCACGCAGCCATTTTCGTTTCCTCACCGGAACCAACGCCGCATTATCGATCACGAAGTTCCAGTACTTGTAGAAGGTAATCACAAGTGTCGTGAACACCGGAACGTAAAACAGGATCTCAATCGGCACTCCCATCATCGAGATTCCGGACACGGCCTGCAGAACCTCGGGACTGTATTTCCGAATGCCCAGGGCGACGACAACGATCTCGGCAACGGTGATCATCGCCAGCAGAATGCCGATGTACATAGCAAATCGCTTTGGCTCGCTGAAATGCGGTAACCAACGATCGACGGAAATCACAACACCCAGCATCAGCGTGGTCCAACCGAGGGTCAGAATCCAGCTGACATCGCAATAGACGTATGCGAATCGTCCCAGATGTTCGTTGTGCCACATCGGCGACGTGAACAACTCGAACAAGAACACGCCGGTCATCATCACAATGGCTCTCAGCCACAATCGCTTGGTGAACCGGTTGAGAATGAGAAACGTGCAGACTGCCGCAACGATGACGCATATATCGAACGCCAAAATTGGCCACGTGGCGACCCTTTCGGACGCGCGCTGAGCCATCGCCGTCATCAAGCCATCCTCGCGAACAACCTGCACATAGTCACCGCAGGACGCAACGATCATGAAGGCGTCAATCATCGGCCTCACCGTCTCCTAATTTGTCATGGCGGGCTGGTCATTTCGGTCGTGGCACGATGGCTCGCCGTCCGAAACAGTCTGCAACTTCCGCGATTCGGCGTCTTTGATTTTGCAGCCGCCCCACTTGGCCTGACAAAACTCAGGCAGCGTGCTCAAACGGTCCCAAATTTTCCAGAGTGGCTCCTCAAGAACATTGCCAAATTTGGCATGGTTGAAATCGCAGGACATCATGTCGCCGTATGGCGACAGATAGAAGTAACTCGTTCCGCATGAGCAGCCCACGCTGCGATGACTGCTCATGTAGGCAAGGAACGTGACTCCGGGATACCGATCGTCACGATTGTAAGGTACCGCGGATTGGATCATCTCCTCGAGCCAATCGTGGTTGTCGACCAGGTCCGTTCGCGCCTTGTATCGCCCAGTCGGCATGGCATCGAACACAAAGACCTCATGAACACCGACGTCTTTGGCCAGCTCAATGATTCTTTGCAATTCGCCGTCCTGCCAAGCCTCCGGAGTCATGGTGGCTGAGAAACCGGTCGAGAACCCGAGACTCTTGGCCCGCTGGATGCCCCGCAGCGCGCGCTGATGAAGGCCTGGCGTGCCGCGAAACTCATCGTGTTGCTGTGGATCGGCGGCGTCGATACTGACGAAGACACTGTCCAGACCTGCCTGCCTAAGCTCCTTCGCACGCTCTTCCAACGCCCATCCGTTGGTGAACAGCAATGTCGTCGAACGGTCTTTGTCGACGGATTGAACGATCTCCGCGAAGTCCTTGCGGAGTAACGGTTCACCACCAACAAAGTTGATCACCGACACACCCAGATCCTGGGCATCGGCGATCGCCTTCGAAGCTTGCTGCAAAGTAAGGGTCGCTCTCCCTCTCTCTTCGACAGCGCTGAAGAAACTGCAATGTTCACAAGCGGCATTGCAGACATCGTTGACGGCAAAGCTCATCAAGTTCGGCATATTGCGGTTCTGTATTGTGCGATACAGCGTTCGCGCGACAAAGTTCGCGGCCGGCTTGGTGAAGAGGGCCGGAGTCATCAGCGAGTAGACCGGGTTTCCGTCGCGGAAGTGAATGATCTTGTTGTGATTCAAATAGATCCGGTACACGATGTCCACGAAGTCAACACCGGAGCGCAGGGATCTCCTGGCCAGAAGCCACCGGAGTCGCAATCGAGAAAGAAATGAGCGCATCGTGATCACCTCAACGACGATCTGATAGCGATTTGAATCCCCCGGTGCGGGCGAGAGGGTACCGCAAATCGCCTGCACCTTCGGCTCGCAGTATCGCCCGGTCGCTTTGTTCGCCTCGATGGACGCTCAACCGACGTCATTCGACCACTGCTGGCGCCACCTTGGCGACGTAAGGCCCGAGCAATACCGAGACTGTACCAGATTCGCGAAGGCGAAAGTGTTTCAGCGCCTTGGCGTGGGCTGAGAGCGCGGTCCGCCAACCGAATCAGGAACCCCGATGAGAATTGTCCTGATTCCAGGCGCACCTTGAAGAGTCAAACACTTGGCTTCGGTGGGGCGAGCCAATATGAACATTTGACCAGTCGCTCGATCGAAATTGCCGTCAAGACGTCACCACAGCGAATCTGGAACTCTCACTGAACGTCGGAGGGAGTCCAGATCGCTGAACAATCAAATACCTCGAATTGTGCAGAAGCCAACTCCTTGATTCGGGCTCTACGTACGGAGGTGGCGGACTTACAACTTGTTGTAGTGACATCTCCTACAATGATCAGGGCCAGGGCCTCTTGAATGGAGATTTCAGTAGTTGAAACAGCAACCACGAATTGATTGGCGAAGCGATCGTGATGGGAGCGAGCGTGGTCCCGTATCGTCCTCGGATTCCCAGCAACGCGAAGGCTTTGCGCAGGTCGAATCTCATTGCGAGGATGACTCGATCGTTCGCCACAAACCCGGGTTGAAAGACTTACTGAGGGTTCTAGGCCTTGATGTTGTTTACCATCGGGCCGAAGGAGACTTGCTCTACTACCGTCAGAGCGATGGGCAAGAAATCGAGGTCGTTGACTTCGTCGGGGGATATGGTGTCTTGTCCTTGGGGCACCACCATCCAGAGATCGTCAAGGCGATCACGAATTTCCTCGCATCGGGACAGGCGAATCACGTCCAGGGATCGATCCGGCCCGGAGCCTTGCAGCTAGCCGACGCCCTGAACGCGCGGAGCCGAGGAGATTACTGCACGATCCTGGCCAATTCCGGCACCGAGGCAGTCGAAGCTGCGTTAAAACATGCGATGCTGGAAACGCAAGGATGCACTTTCATCGCGATGCGAGGCGCCTTTCACGGCAAGACGTTGGGATCGCTTCATGTCACGTCCAATCCCCGCTTTCGTCAACCGTTTGGTCCGCATTGGGGCAAGGTCGTTCACATTACGCCGGGCGACCTGAGACAGTTGACGGAAGCATTTGAACACGTCGAGGACCTGGCGGGGTTCATCTTCGAGCCAATTCAGGGCGAAGCAGGTGTCCGACCATTGTCTTCTGAATTTCTGCAAGCGGCAGCAAGACTGTGCGCTGCAAGAAATATTCCGATGATTTCCGATGAGTGTCAGACTGGATTAGGACGCACCGGGTCATTTCTGGCGAGCGAATCGACCGGCATTTCTGCCGACTACATCATCCTCTCCAAAGCGTTAGGTGGCGGACTGGCAAAGATCTCGGCGCTGTTGATCGATCGCAATCGATATCGCCGAGACTTCGATTTGATCCACAGCAGCACGTTTGCCGATGACGAGCTTTCTTGCCACGTGGCCTTGAAGGTATTGGACCTCATTGACAGCGACGCCATCGCATCGTGCCGCAGGCAAGGCGATTATCTGCTCCGTGAACTGCAATCGCTTCAGAACAAGTATCCTGGCGTGATTGCGGAAGTACGTGGTCGGGGTCTGATGATCGGATTCGAGCTGCACCGTCCAGGACCACAAGCCGGATTTATCTTGAATCACCTTGCCGACCGGTACCTGGTGGGCCACTTGGTTGCTGGCTTCCTGCTAAACCAACATCATATTCGCGTTGCCCCGACCTTGAGTGATCCTTCGACGATACGCTTGCAGCCTTCGTTCTTGATCAAGCAGGATCGACTGCAACAGTTTATCGCTGCATTGCATGACGTTTGTATCAAACTTGCAAACAACGATGTTGTCGGCCTCACACGATTTCTTGCTCACACCACGTCGCAGTCCGAACCGGTGCCAACGGAGCATTCCGCCGAGACGCTTGTCTATTATTTTGGCAAGAATCGATCGGAACCGGCAGCAAGAAACAAGCGGGTCACTCAATCAGATATGCGTCGCGTGGCCTGGGTGTTTCATTTGATTGATTCGAGGGATATCGATCACTTAGATCCCGCGTTGGCTGCGCTGAGTGCCACAGAAAAAGATGCTTTCTGCGATCGTTGGAGTTCGCTCTGCGAGCCCATCGTGATGGCGTCGGTTAACATTCGCTCGTTGACGGACGAGGTCGTTCAGCTGTATCCGATTCTACTGCCCGTCACGTCACAGTGGATGCTGAATCATTCTCGCGGAAAACGTCTCACCAACTCCAGGCGGCTGGTTCAAAAAGCTGTTGATGTGGCGGCGGCACTTCGCTGCAACGTCGTCACGCTGGGTCAGTTCACGTCGATTGTCACTCGTCGAGGTGAGAGCCTTGAGAACCATACGATGCAGATTACCTCCGGCAGCAACTATACCGCTGCGCTGGTCAGCCAGGCAGTTCGCGCTGAATTGAATAGGCGATCGTGGGACCCCACGAAGTTGACTCTCGGGATCGTCGGCGCGGGGGGCGATATCGCCAGTACCTGCGCCGCGATGATGGCGTCGGAATATCGGCAGTGCATCCTGGTCGGTAGCGGACGCGTCGGATCGCTCCAAAGGCTCAACAAAGTCGCAGCGGGTATCCCAGGGGCACGAGTGGAAACAAGTCTGCAAGCGATCGAGGAAGCCGACGTCGTGGTGTGTGCAACCAATACCACGACCGCTCTGATCGGTCCGGAATGTCTTCATGCCGACGCGATTGTCTGCGACGCCTCGGTTCCCGCAACGTTGCAGCCACGCATCTGTGATGATCTTCCCGAGGCGACAGTTTTCCCTGGTGCGATTGCCGCGCTACCAGGTAAAGAGGCTTTGGAGATTCCGGGATTCCCTTTGCCGGCGGGGTTCACATACGGATGCATGGCGGAAGGCTTGCTGTTGGGCCTGGACGCGGATGAAAGGACCCAATGGCGCGGCCGATCATCTCTTCCGCGCGCTCTTGAAATCTCACAGGTCGCCGCCCGGCACGGATTCACCGTTGCGGAGCGCTCGTCCATAAATATCGGTACTGAGAGAAACACGTTGCTATTTCCCATTGAAAATCACACTCCCAAATGGAAGGTAAACGAAAGCGGGAGCGTGAACTGACGAAGCCATTTCCGAACTGTATCTAAGTCATTCTTCCGAATCACATTTATGAGCGTATTGGCCGAATCTTCGAGCGAACCAAGGCACCGCAGCCTGGCGCAGCAGCTGGGTGGCAAAGCGGCAGTGCTACTTGAGTTGCAAGCCGTCGGTTTACGCGTACCCGAGTTTGTCGTTTCGCCAACAAAGATCGAAGATGCCGTAGCGCTGCTGGGGACGCCGCTGGTGGTCCGTTCCTCAGCCAGCGCCGAGGATGGCGTGACAACATCCTTTGCCGGCCAGTTTGAAAGCTTTCTGAACCTGACTACCGTCGAAGAGGTCCGCGAAGCGATTGCTCGTTGCCAAATATCTCTGGATCAACCGTCGGTACTCCACTACTGCCGTCAGCAGGGAATCTCGCCAGAGTCTCTGCGAATGGAAGTCATCGTCCAGCGGATGATCCAGCCGGAACTGTCGGGAGTCGTCTTTACGGTGAACCCAGTCACCGGCGCCGAGGAAGTCGTGGTGGAGGCTTGCCTGGGATTGGCCAACGAATTGTTGGCGGGCCACCAGCAACCGCTTCCCGACAACCATCCGTTGTTGGAGAAGCATCGTAACGAGATCGAACAGCTTGCCCGAAAGATCGGCCGTCATTTTGGAGCACCTCAAGACATCGAGTTCGCGATCCAGTCAGGCAAGATCTTCGTGCTGCAATCACGCCCAATCACACGGATTGGGTTTGCCAGCGACATTGGACAATGGACCAATGCCGACTTCCGCGATGGCGGTGTCTCCAGCACCGTCTGCACGCCGTTGATGTGGTCGCTGTACAAACTGGTTTGGGATCAATCGCTAAAGGACACGTTGCGTGAACTGAAGTTGTTCCGGATGGATTTTGAAGCGAGCAGAATGTTTTTCGGCCGACCGTATTGGAATCTCGGTGCAGTCAAGCAATGCCTTTCAGCGCTACCGGGATTCACTGAACGTGAGTTCGACCAGGACCTCAGTGTGCAGATCAACTACGAGGGCAATGGCCATGTGACCCCCGTGACGCCACTGCGAATCCTGGGGGCGATTCCAACGGTGTTTGCCATCAAGAAGTTCTTTCGCTCCCAACAAAGGGCCGCAGAAGACCTATTGAAACAGCCGATTCCATCACGGTTGCAAACCGACGGTTCGACTCCGCGGGACGTCGAAGCGGAGTTCCGAAGATTGGTCGAGGCGGATTACCTGCATCTCGAGAGCACGTATTTCCGCACCATCTTCGCCGCCTCCTTGGCCAAACTCGAGTTCATGAGTTCCTTTCCTAACGCCGACTATGGCTCACTCGTATCGGCGCTCCCGCCGCTTCGCCATGTGGAGCCGGTTCGGATGGTTCATAGCATGCAGGCTCGCACGTCGCATCAGATATCGTGCGTGATCGACAGCTATCGCCATCATTACCGCCGCGGATTGGACCTGATCCATCCCCGCTGGGATGAAGACCGGCCATTCGTTCAACGAATGCTGGCCGAACTGCCTCCGTCTGCCGGAAGTGATCCGCGTCCCAAATACGAATCAGCGCGCGCAGCCATGTGGCGCAGCCTCCCTCGTCGGAAAAGAGCAAGTTTCGATCGCAAACTCGATCGACTGCGCCATTTTCTGTGGCTCCGCGAACAGCTGCGCGACCATTCGAGCCAGGTGTATCACTTGATTCGCCGTTACGTTCTGGAAATTGCCCATCGCCGTCGACTGGGAGACTCCATCTTTTTTCAAACTTACGAAGAGATCTTCACCGACGATCGAGCAAACATTCAAAACAATCGTGAGATCTACCAGAGCTATCGTAACTTCCAGTCGCCAAATGAGATTGGTAACGGTTTTCATTTTCATCGGCGCCAATGGAACGATGAGATTGTAGGCATTGCTGCGAGCCCCGGAACACTGTCGGCGACCGCGGTGGTAGCGAGCAGCGTCGACGAAGCCTCACGCATGCCGCGCGGCCAAATTCTGGTTTGTCCCTACACCGACCCAGGCTGGACCGCGGTGCTCGATCGCGCCGGCGGTGTTATCACAGAAACCGGAGGCTTACTCTCGCACGCAGCGATTATCTGCCGAGAGTATGGAATTCCCGCGGTGCTCGGTGTCGAACATGCGACCAGCCGTATCGCAGATGGAACACGGCTCATGATGGACGGTAGCGAGGGTCGCGTACGTTTAGAAACGTCTTTTTTAGCGAAAGATCAACCATGAAGACTTACGTCTATTTGCCCATTTTGGCAATTCTGGGCCTGGTAATGGCCAACGAGGTGATCGCGCAGGAATCACCCCTAACCGATACCGAAAACGGAATTTCGCAGGAAGCAGATCGAGAACAACTCCTACAACTTCGCGAAGCACTGACAGAGGCAGTCGTTGCCGGTGACGTCGAGAAGCAGATTGAGTATGTGCTCCCGGACGTTGTCACGATCTGGCAAAACAATCAAGTCGCTCGTGGCCACGATGGCCTACGCGACTTTCTTACCGAAATCAATTCGGGAGACGAAGATATCTTCCAGGGCTACACCGAGCGACCGACTTCGGACGAAGTCACGATTTTGCCAGGAGGCAACACGGCGATCGCGTACGGCAAATCGGTCCCGCATTTCAAGTGGCTGGGGCAGGAGTTCGATATCGAAAACCGCTGGTCTGCGACTCTGTTAAAAACAGACGACCAGTGGAAGCTGGCTACTTATCACGTCTCGGGCAATCTAGTTGACAACCCCGTTCTGACGGCGGCAAAGAGGGGAATTACCTGGGCTGCGGGAATCTCGCTCGTCGTTGGCATTCTATTGGGGGTGGTTTTGTCAAGGCTGGTTGGCAAAAGGCGTCAGCCCGTTGCACCGTGATGGGAGACCAACTGAAACACCGCTGGAGCATCAGCCACAACTACCTGGCGGGAATTACCGCTGCCGACTGGTGGCAACTGCTTCAGGAAAATCGGTTTGCGGTCGCCCCCGCATACTGGCACCGCGCAGCATTCATCACACTCACCAGCCTGGTGAACTCCTGGCACTTGCGAAGAGAACATCGACGATACGGCGAAGCGATTGACAAATTTCAAATCACCAAGCCGCCGTTGTTCATCCTCGGGCACTGGAGAAGCGGGACGACGCTGCTTCACTATTTGTTTGCACAAGACACGGCTCAATTTCACTTCGCCAACACCTACCAAGTCGTGAATCCTCGCACGTTTCTCACCACCGAAGAAGTGATGACACGCCGCTTTGCCCGCCTCGTGCCGCCGACGCGTCCCATGGACAATATGGAACTCAGTTTCCGGTCACCGCAGGAAGATGAGTTCGCGCCTCTGCTGTTGACTCTCTGTTCGCCCTACCTGGGAATTAGTTTTCCCAGTCGCAGTGAATACTACTCGCGATACCTAACCTTTCGCAACGCAACGCCGGAGGAAACCGAACGCTGGAAAGCGGCGTTTGTCTGGTTTTGCAAGAAACTTTCGCTGAAAAATCAGAGCGCCTTGTTGCTGAAATCTCCCACGCACACGGCGCGGATCCAATTGTTGTTAGAAATGTTTCCCGAGGCGAGATTCGTTCACATCCATCGCGACCCCTACCGTGTGTTTCAATCGCAAAGACACTTCTTTGACACCGCGATCTGGTACACATACTTACAAAAGCCGGATGTTGAAGCGATTGATGACGGAATTCTCCAGCGGTATCGAGAAATGTACGACGCATTCTTCGACGACGTACCACGGATCCCGGAGAAACAGTACTGCGAGGTTCGGTTTAATGATCTGGAACGTGACCCAGTCAACGTGATGCGAGACATCTATGCCAAGCTTTCGCTTTCGGGTTTCGATTCCTTCAAACCGGCACTGACGTCCTACGTCGAATCACTTGCCGGATATGAAAAGAACAACTATCCGACGCTGGACAAGCAGAGCCGTCAACGCGTCGCCGAAGCTTGGACACGCAACTTTCAGCAGTGGGGCTACCCGATTTGACCCACCGCTCACCCGACACAACCGTCCCAAAGAAGTCCGCGCCTGGACCGCGGGGATCTTTGCTGTGGGGTTCACTGAAAGAATTTCAAGCTGATTCGATTGGATTTCTGGCCGAGTCGGTTCGGCAGTACGGGGACATCGTTCGTCTTCGATTTGGTCCGATCATTGTCTATCTGGTGAATCGCCCGGAGTATGCCGAACATGTGCTCGCTCGGGAATCGCGCCGCTACGACAAGAACACACGAAGTGTTTCCAAGGTTCGTGCGACCTGTGGTGACAGCCTGCTTTCGTCGGATGGCGAGCCATGGCTGAGACATCGTCGCTTGATTCAACCCGTATTTCAGCCTCAACACGTTGCGGAGTTCGCACCCGCGATCGATTCGTCGACGGAGGAAATGCTCCTGAGTTGGGACGCGAAGGCGAGTGGCGGTCAGGATGTCGATATCGTCTCGGAAATGATGGGACTGACGATGACCATCGCCGCCGAAGCGTTCTTCGCGTCGGACATTCGTGATCAGACGGCGATCATTGAACGAGCGTTGGTGGTGATTTTTCAGGACACTTGGCGTCGGCTTGAGACTCCGCTTGATCTGGCTGCAATCTCACCGCTATTTCATCGGGGGAAATTCCGACGTGCGCTGAGAGAAATCGACGAGGTCGTCTATCGAATTATCGGTCAGCGACGTGGAAGCGGTTTGGACGCGAACGATCTTCTGTCCAGATTGCTGCGTGCTCATGAGGTGGACAAGGGGATTCGTTTCACCGATCAGGAACTTCGTGACGCGGTCGTAACTCTGCTGTTGGCTGGGCACGAAACGACCGCCAACGCTTTGGCGAGCGCGTTTTACTTGGTTTCGCAATCAACGCAGACTCAAGATCGACTCGTGGTCGAGGCGCATCAGCAAGCGCCTGATGCTGAACTCGGCAAGTTGCCCGAGGCGCGAAAGGCTTTTCTGGAGGCGATTCGGATCTACCCGTCGATTTGGATCGTCGAACGGCACGCCGTAGTCGACGATCAAATTGGCGGGTACCCGATCCCCAAAGGATCGACAGTCATCCTCTCGCCGTATCTTCTGCATCGGCATCCGGAATTCTGGCAAGCTCCCCAGACGTATGATCCGGACCGTTTTGCGCCGGAACAAATCTCTAATCGTCCGCGTTGTGCGTACATTCCGTTCGGACTGGGGCCACACCGCTGCATCGGCGAGCACATGGCGTTGTTGGTGGCGACCCGTGTCTTGTCTCGTGTGCATCGTGACTTTCGACCCCGGTTGGCTGCTGGTCAGGTCGTCAACCCAATTCCGGGAATCACGTTGCGTCACGACGGCCCGTTGCGGATGACGCTCGAACGCGTGGATCAGGATTCCCTGCTGACACATCCGTCCCAAGTGAAGTAAGTAGGTCCGGTGGCTGAAGCAGCGATCAACCAGTCGAACAACGAAAAGTGGGTGCTGGTCACCGCTGTGCTGGCATCAGCGATGGCGTTCATTGATGCGACGGCGTTGAATGTTGCGTTACCGGCAATCCAGTCTCAGACTCATGCGACCGGCGCGCAGCTGTTTTGGATCGTGAATGCTTACGCTGTTGTGACGGCAGCACTGATATTGCTTGGTGGTGCGTTTGGCGATGGGTTCGGGCGAATACGGATTTTTGCGATCGGCATCGGCTTGTTCGTCGCTGCGTCGCTCGGTTGTGGACTGTCGCTCGGTACGCAGTCTCTAATTGTGGCCCGGACACTGCAGGGGCTCGGGGCAGCGTTGATGATTCCCGGTAGCCTTGCGCTGATTTCGACAACCTTTCATGTGTCGCGCCGCGGCCGAGCCATCGGCATTTGGTCAGCTTGCAGTGTCGTGATGACAGCGTTGGGGCCGATCATGGGCGGCTTGTTGGTAGATGTCGGATGGTGGCGAGGGATTTTCTTCATCAATTTGCCGATTGGCCTGCTCTCGCTGGCCCTGTTGCTGACCAAAGTGAGGATTCCGCTTCAGCAAAAGTCCGCGTCGATCGACTATGCAGGCGCGTTGTTTGGCATGCTTGCTCTCGCTGGCATCAACTTTGCCTTGCTGGAGGTCGCATCTCGCGGGTGGACCGATGTTGTTGTTGTTTCCACATTGGTCGGAGGTATCTTCTCTCTATGCATTTTTCTCTGGCTTGAATCTAGGTCTTCGTGTCCGCTGCTGCCACTGGAGCTGTTCCGCGATCGGAGCTTCCGAGCCGCCTGTCAAATGACCGTCTGCTTCTACGCAGGTTTGTATGGCATGTTGTTCTTTCTCGCGTTGAATCTGATTCAGGTTCAGGGTTACCCGGCCTCAATTGCCGGCGCTGCGCAACTGCCGGTGATGGTGCTGGTAATCCTGCTGTCTCCAATCGCTGGCAGCCTGGTCGATCGCTACGGGCCGCGTTTACCACTGACGGTCGGTGGCCTTTTGGGCGGACTGGGTTTTCTTTTACTGGCCCGGCCCAGCCTGACGTCCGGCCCAACGGAGTATTGGAGCTCATTCTTTCTGCCGCTGTTGCTGTTGGGTGCGGCGATGGGACTGAGCGCTGCGCCACTGAGCACAACCATCATGAACTCTGTCCCGCAGGCGCAGTTTGGCATCGCATCGGGAATCAACTCGACGCTCTCACGACTTTCGAGTGTGATGGGGATTGCCATGTTCGGACCGGTTGCGATCATGACCTTCCGTTATTCGCTGATGCGGCAGGCGGAACCGCTGTCTTTGAATGATCGTTGGACAAGTGCATTACAACGCGAATCATGGAGGCTTGCTGATGCCGTTCCGCCGACGGGAATGTCGCCTGAGATGACAGACGCCGTTCAAAACGGAATACGACTCGCTTACATTGACGCTTTTCGTGTCGCTTCCTGTATCGCGGCCGCTTTCGTGTTCACAAGCACGCTGCTGGCTGCCGTGATGCTGAAGAAACCAACGGTTGGTGACTAATATGCGGATGCTCAACACGCATTATCGACTCCATCAGATCTCCTCAGCGTCGCAGTATCGCGGGCTCCAACATCAGGCGAGTCTGCCGGAATTTGATCCAAGATTGCTTGCTTCGCAACGGCCCGACGGACATTGGGCAGTCATCGAAGAAGATTCGGTCAAAGCACGCTGTTCCTTGTGGTGGAGAAATGCGCCGCCAATCCCCAACGGCAAAGCGGGATTGATCGGACATTACGCGGCGGCAGACGACGATTCCTCAGCCGTACTTCTGGAACGTGTTTGTCAACAGCTTGCTCAGCAGGGATGTACGTTCGCGATTGGCCCCATGGATCAGAACACTTGGCGCGACTATCGGTTTGTTGTCGATGAGGGGGATCGCCCACGTTTCTTTCTCGAACCCGACAGCGTGCCGCAATGGCGCGAACAGTTTCGCCGTGACGGCTTTGCAGAGATTGCCCGTTACTGTTCGGCGTTCGTCGAAGATTTGCAGGTTTCCTACCCCCGGATCGCTCGTGTAAGAGCGCGAATGAATGCCAATGGGATCAAAATTCGCCCGCTTGATCGGGATCAATTTGAGCGGGAATTGAAACACATCTTTGCGGTCGTCCAACACGTCTTTGTGTCAAATCCATTCTATGTTCCGGTCAGCGAAGCGGACTTCCTGGAGATGTATGGTCCGCTACAGCATGCGATTCCCACCGATTGGATTCTGCTTGCGGAGCACGCGGAGAGAGTGATCGGCTTTGTCTTCGCGGTGCCAGATTTGTTGCAGGCACAGCGCGGATTACCAATCGACACGGTCGTTGTGAAAACTTGCGGAGTCTTGTCAGAGCCGTCCTACGCGGGCGTTGGGCAGGTTCTGCTCGAAGAAGTCCATCACCGCGCCGCAGCTGGCGGTTTTCGCCATGCGATCTATGCGTTGGTTCGTGACTCCGCTCAAACAAACAGGATTGTCAATCGCTATGGAGTTCCTTTTCGGCGTTACGCGTTGTTCGGGAAGGAGCTTGGCTAGATGAACATCACTGAAATTCTGCAACGACAGGCGGAAGGATTCCCCCACGAAATCGCCATCATCGACCGCGCCGGGCGCAAGGCTCGCCAGACCACGTTTGGGGAATTTGACCAGGCGATCGGGAAGATGACGACGCTGCTCCGCAGTTCCGGGCTGCAAGCAGGCGACACGGTGCTGTTGTTTCAACCCATGTCCGCCGAATTGTACACTGCCCTGGCGGCAATCTTGCGAGGCGGCATGACGGCCATGTTCGTTGATCCATCGGCCGGACGGCACTACATCGATCGTTGCTGTGAGTTGCTGCCGCCGCAAGGATTGATCGCGAGTTCAAAAGCACATTTTCTGAGGCTGCTTTCGCCCGCGTTGCGTCGGATACCGGCCAAGTGGTCCGTTGGAGGACGCGTCCCTTTCACACGCTGCATCGAACAATACAAAGACTGCCGCAATGATGGCATCGTTCACTCTTGCAGTCATGACACGCCGGCGCTGGCAAGTTTTACGAGTGGTAGCACGGGGCAGCCCAAAGCGGTAATCCGCACTCACGGATTCCTGCTGGCTCAGCATCGCGCCGTCGAGGAGAACCTATTGCTCGTGCCCGGTGAGATCGAATTGGTGACAATGCCGATCTTCGTGCTTGCGAACCTTGCCTCGCGCGTGACAAGTGTGATCGCTGACGCAGATCTTCGCCGAGTTGGAGAGATTGTTCCGGAACCCGTCATCCAGCAGGTCCGCGATCACGGTGTCGACCGCTTCGCCGCCTCACCGGCCCTGTTTGAACGGATTGTTGACTCCTGCGAGAGGAACGGGACACAACTCGGTTCGCTACGAAAAATCTTTACCGGTGGCGGGCCGGTACCGCCTCGATTGCTGGAACGACTGCAAGCGGTGGCTCCACAAGCTGAAATCACCATGGTCTATGGATCCACCGAGGCCGAACCGATAAGCACGATCACCGCCGGCGAGATGGACGTGCACGATCGGGCGGCGGTAAGTATCGGTCGCGGCTTGTTGGTCGGTCGCCCCGTGCGGTCACTCGATGTGCGAATCATCCGCGATCGCTGGGGACATCCCCTCGGGCGGCTTTCCGCCGACGAGTTCAGCAGGCTTTGTCGCCAGCCAAGGGAGCCTGGCGAAATCGTTGTCTCGGGAACGCATGTGCTGGACGGTTATCTCAACGGGCAGGGGTCAGACGAGAACAAGTTTTCAGTGGATCACACGTGCTGGCACCGTACCGGCGATGCGGGCTACTTCGATGATCGCGGGCGACTGTGGTTGCTTGGCCGCTGTGCCGCCCGCGTCGACGATGGCCACGGGGCGCTGTATCCGCTGGGCGTTGAGCAGGCCGCGATGCGGAATCCGTGCGTTGGCAAAGCGGCCATGGTTTCTCATCGCGGTCAGCGTGTGCTGGCAGTGACACTGCAAGATCCCAAGACGCAGCCCGACTTCACCACGTTGCTCAAGTCGCTTGCATTTGCCAACGTCGATTCGATTCGAATTGTGAAACGGTTGCCGGTCGACCGGCGACATCAATCCAAAATCGATTATTCGTCGCTTCGAGAGTTGCTGGATCAATAACCGTGTCAGCAGAAAGTAGAGAAACCGCAAGCCTGCGCAGAACCGGAGACGCGCCCGTGATTCGCCTTCACGCCTATCTGGGCGAGCGTTTCCCGCTGCTTGCCAACGGTCTGCTGATTCTCAGTTTCTACTCGTCCAATCAGTTCTTGGCGCACGCCTTGAGTCAGCCCGGTGATCCGATGCGTTACGATTTGAGTTCGCTTCTGGGTTGTATCACGATTCTGTGTTTCTTTCTGCACATGCGGATATTCGACGACCACAAGGATTACGCCGCTGATTGCCGCTTTTTCTCCCATCGTGTTTTGCAACGCGGCGTTGTCACACTGCGCGAATTGAAAATGCTGGCGGCGGTCGCGATTGCTTGTGAACTTGTATTGGCAAAGATTTGTGGGCCCGCCGCGCTCCTTGCCTTGTTGGTTGCCTTGGCTTTCAGCGTGCTGATGTTGAAAGAATTCTTTGTCGGTGATTGGCTGAAGCAACGATTCCTGCTTTACGCTTCGGTCCACATGCTCATCATGCCGCTACTAGCAATGACGGTCTGGAGTTTCGCGACGAAACAGTATTTTTGGCAGATTCCATCCTGGTATTGGCTCTATTCCCTGGTCAGCTTCTTTCTGGCTTTCAACTGGGAGGTCTCGCGAAAAATCCGCGTACCGGAGGACGAGATCGAGGGTGTTGACTCCTACACACGCCTCTGTGGAACCTATGGCGCCGCATACCTTGTTCTATTGATCCGCGTGATATCCACGACGCTCGTCGCTCTGGTCGCCCACCACCTTGGTTTGAGCTACTGGTTCTATCTGATGCTGGTGGTTCTGTTCTTGATTTGCCTGGTCGGCTTCTTTCAGTATCGTTTTCAAACCTCGGCAAAGACGGCTCGCCGCATGGAGATCTATGCGGCCATCTATATCCTCGCTTTCGATCTGGCGTTGGCGATTGAACTCGGTAGGACCTACGGACTCCGAATCAGTGGGTCACTTTGATGTCGACATCCATGATCTATGACTCTTCGCGCTTTGCCGACCCTTCTGTCGAATTGGTAGGCGGAAAAGCGTTTAGCCTGATGAGTTTGGCCAACGAAGGCGTCCCCGTGCCCATGTTCTACGTCATTTCCGCCGAGGCGTTTCGGCAGACGCTTTGCCTGGGCAAGTGTGATGATCACCAAGGAGATGTCCAGCAGATTGCGACCGCGATTCGGCGACGCATCGAGGCTGCGACGATCGCTCCACCCCTCTTGAATGCGATCCAAGAAGCTCATCAGGCGTGCTTTGCCAACGATTCGTTGGTGGCCGTGCGTTCGTCGGCAATCTCCGAAGACGGATCCTCCTATTCGTTTGCGGGAATGTACGAAAGTGTCCTGGGAGTTCGTGGACAGGACGCACTATTGGTTGCCATTAAGCGCGTTTGGATGTCGGCGGTCAGCCGACGAGTGGTTGCCTACCGCCAGTACCACGGATTGCCGCCGCTGGATCCAAGGATGGCGGTAATCGTCCAGCAGATGGTAGACGCCGACCGCTCAGGTGTTTGCTTTACCTGTGACCCGATGACGGGATCTCGCCAACAGCTCTTCATCAGTTCGCTCCTGGGACTTGGCGAAGGGTTGGTCAGTCAAGGATTTCCAGCGGATTCGTATCGGATCGACAGGGATTCGCTGGCAATCGAAGCAGAACTGACTGAAAAGTCGGAACGACTGACAATCGATCACGAGTCGGGTCAGTTGCGACGTGCCAAGATCAGCCCCGACGAACGACAACTCGATTCGCTAACCCACCAACAGGTTGTCGAGGTTGCAAAAGTAGCGATCGAGATCGAATCGAGGTGCGAAGAGCCTCAGGATGTTGAGTTCTGCTTCGATTCTGAAGGGCGACTGGCGATCCTTCAATCACGACCAGTCACCGGCCATACCAGACCGAGCGATGTGGATGGCCAAAACACCGGCCGGGACAATCACATTGTTTGGGACAACAGCAACATCATTGAAAGTTACTCAGGTGTGACTACTCCGATGACGTTCAGCTTCGTGCGACGGGCGTACTCCATCGTCTATCACTGCTTTGCGGAAGTGATGGGTATTTCGCCGCGAGTCGTTCAGCAACACGAGGAAACTTTTGACAACATGCTCGGCCTGTTCCACGGTCGAGTGTATTACAACCTCAAGAACTGGTACAGGCTCGTCCGCATGTTTCCAGGGTACCATTACAACCGCCACTTCATGGAATCAATGATGGGTGTCAAGGCGTCGCTCTCTTTAGAGGACCAGCCCGCACCCATTGGTCCCTGGCGGCGATGGCTGGTTGAGTTCCCCGCGTTGCTGAAGCTCTTAGCGCGATCTGGATGGAACTTCCTGCGAATCCACAAAATTGTGCAACGATTCGAGCAACACTTTTATCATTATCACGACCAGTGGGTGCAGATTGATTTCGACACCATTCCACCGCACGAACTTGCCCATATGTACGATAGGATGGAGCGAAAGATGCTGTGGAACTGGAAAGCTCCCATCATCAATGACTTCTACGTCATGGTCTTCTATGGCATTCTCCGCAAGATGTGTGTCAGCTGGTGTGATGACGAAACGGCGTCGCTACCCAATGGACTCCTCTGCGGTGAAGGCGGGCTGAACAGCGACGCACCTGCCAAACTGCTGATGCGCATGACGCAATTGGTTAGGGAGCACGAAGCACTTGAAGATCTCGTCGTGAATCAACCCTTGGAGTCGCTTCCGGAACTGATCGCGAGTGATTGCCGGTTCGCGGAATTCAACCAACTGATGAAGCATTATCTGGACGAGTTCGGATTGCGCTGTGCCAACGAACTGAAGCTGGAATCGTATTCGTACCGGGAACGGCCACATTGGTTGTATCAGTTGATCCGCGAGTACCTGGTCGCCAAAGACGCTTCGATATCTGACCTGGGAGCGATTGAGCAACGTGAGAAAGACATTCGCCAGGCGGCCGAAAGGCAGGCAAACGAAAAGCTCTCACAATCGCGCAGTTGGTTTCCCCGGAAATTGTTGTTTCGTAGAGTTCTGGAGAACGCGCGTTTAGGGGTTCGTAATCGCGAGAACATGCGATTCGCACGCACGCGGATTTACGGGATTCTTCGCCGCATGTTGCGGTCGGTTGGTCAGCAATTTGCCGACCAGGACATCCTGGATGATCGCGAAGACATTTTCTATCTGACCATTGACGAAGTCTGGAGCTACGTCAAGGGAACAGCCGTGACAACCGACCTTCGCGGGCTGGCGAATTTCAGAAAGATCGAATACGAAGCTTATCGCAGGCAAACGGTTCGACCGCCCGCGGATCGGTTCGAGACGTACGATCTACCTTATCAAGGCAACTCCTTTGCAGGTAACGATGCAGCAGACGCTGGCGATGGGTCCTTGGCGGGAATTGGATGTTGCCCCGGAGTCGTCCGCGGAACCGTGCAAGTGGTCAACGATCCAGTCACGGAGAGCGGCTTTGAGGGTGATATTCTGGTTGCCGAGCGAACCGATCCCGGCTGGGTGCCGCTGTACCCTGCGTTTTCCGGAATCCTGATCGAACGCGGTAGCGTGTTATCGCACTCAGCGATCGTAGCTCGTGAGATGGGAATCCCAACCATCGTGGGAATCGCTGGACTCACCCGGCAAATCCATTCGGGGCAGCGTGTGGTCATGGATGGCCAAAGCGGCCGTGTGCAAATCGATTCCGATCCATCATGACGTGCTCGATCTACGGTCACTTCACCTGATCGATTTGAAAGTGACTGTAAAAGAAAGCCTTGTCTTGAGCATACAACTCGGCTGCGAGTTCCGTCTGCGGGCTGACGGCTCCCACGAATTCGTGCGGGCACGAGCGCGTCACAAAGGTATTCCAGTAAACAATTCTGGCATCCCTGTTGGCATGTTTCAGCATCGCGCCGTACAACGCACTCGCCGTCTCTTCGCTGACATACTCAAAGATGTCCGACAGATTGAAACCGTCGAAACCACCGACCCCATGCTTTGCCGCCGCCTCTTCGATCGGCCCATGGAACAGCGTCAAACGCTCCAGGCCACAGCGGATCGTATCGTGGTGTTCGGCGCGTAAGTAGAGGGGTAAGGCCGATTGGTAGTTTCCCGTGGCGATGTATTGCAGGTAGGGATTCTGGTCGGTCGGAAGCACAGTCATCGCATAACGTGCGCGATCCTGAACCTGGTCAGAAATAGAGCCTTCCACGTAGCGGAAGAACTCCGGATCACGCCCCATACGGGCCATCAGAGACCGACTGAAGAAAATGCGCAGCAGCATCCGCCATCGGCGATTGTTCCACGTATTGTTCCAGAACCGCAGCCGTTCAGCCTGATTCTTCGCTTCCAACAACCGCGAAATTGTCTTCCGCGAATGGATCAGCGGTAAAACCCGCGTGCGAAAGATCTGAAAGTATCTCTCGAATTTGCCGATATGGATGATTCCCTGGGAAACATCAGCACGACGCGCATTCCAGAACTCTCTCGCTGAGTCCGATAGATCATGCTCCAGCAATTGATAGGTCCGTAAACGCTGGTCAGAGTCAATGACACCAAGAAAGGCCAATAGATCGGCGTGTTGGAGATGGCGAAACGCGGCGCAGCGAAGCTCCAGGCAGGCAAGCTGAGCGGCATTCAGGTCCGCGGCCACGACTTCGGCACCAGTTGCCAGCAAGGCCAGCGAGTTATCGCCCGCCGACGCGATTGAAAGGACCCGTTTCCCGGGCCCGGGGCGAAGCGCCTGAATGAGAATGTCGGCATCTTCCCAGCAGCCCGCGTATCGCACGAAATCGAAACCAGCGCGAAACTGAATCCCGTCGTTGTAGAAATTCGCCTTTGCGTTCATCATGGACGTCAACCGGATTCTCGTTCCGCGGAATGGCAAGACTGCACGAAAAGCAATCTTACAATGCTAGGCGGAAGGTGAACGGTCGATTCCGCCAGTTGGATTATCACGCGTCTGATCTCCAACTCCGTGGGACAAGGCATCGGTCACACACATCTAAGCAGATTCATCAACCGGACCAACCTGCCAGGGCAGCTATTCCTTCGCAAGCTTGGTCACCAGCGAATCGACGTAGATTAGCCGAACGGACGTCGCGTTGAAGCAACTCAACTGAACAATCGCTAGAAAGAGCTCGGCTGGATTAAGCTTGCATCCTCTTGTGCCTGTGAAAGTAGTAGTTGGTAAACATGAACGAGGGCTTTGACGATACCGAATCTAGACGTCCGACAGCTTTGCACCCAACAAGCCAACCTTGATCCCGTTCTGACGCAAGATCGCCGTGGCCTTTCCATTGACGATGAGCAAACCGAGGAGACCTATACACGGAACCAGACAAACGAGACCGAATACGATTCCAAGCCCCACCCCGTACACTCTCATCGCAAGCAAGAAAACGAATAGCGAACTCGCCAGGCCGGCAATCAGGCTTACAATCCCAACGATCGGCCTCATGTCCGGATCCACGGAGACCTGACAGATAAGGAGGATGATTTGAGCAAGGATGCAAACGAGGATTCCTTTCTGGAATATCGCGACCTTCCGCACGTCTTCGCGAGACCCACTCAATACTCCAATCCCGGTGCCCGCGTCGGCGGGCGGCTGATAAGGATTCTGCGACATTCGGTTGTCCCTTCGCGGTTAGGTTGGCTTCATGAAAAGCGAGCAAAGGTCCAGCTTAACGTTGCCTTCTTCCGGGAACCCTCGCTGTTCAGACGTGCATGTACCTGCGTCGGAGACCGTGACTCGAATCGTCGCTTCTTGAGAGCAACGTCTCAGAAATTTGGACCAACCGAGTCGACCATTCTTCGCAATATGGGAGCGCCGGTGGGTGAAAGCGCCCACAGGAGGGCACCGCCATTGAGAACAACCATGATCCAAAACACGATCTGAAAGGAGAGCTTCTTTGTCTTATGCCGAAGCAGCGTTTGCGCGACGATCGCGCCGGGCCAACCACCGATCAATGCCCAAAACTGCAACGTCATCTCTTGAGTTCGCCATCGACCATGCTTCGCGGCTGACTTGTCGATTGCGTAAAGGGCAAACGCGATCGCGCTGGTGACCGCATACAGCCCCACGACGGCAAACGGCAAACGTCTGGCGAACGTCGCTCCCGTGAGAAACGCGAAGAATGCGGTGACCAATGCCAGGCTGGTGTAGCTACGCCGCGACAGACTCGGCCACGAGTCTTTTTCGTCAGCGTAAGCAACGCGTTGAGCTTGTGGTCGCCCCTGGGTATCCGCCCCAAGTTCAAACGTCACCACATCGTTTTCGCGAGGTCTTCGCCTCCGGTTCGCAAGTGACTTGATATGGACAAAGACCTCCTTGCCGCCCGCAGTGGGCGTGATGAATCCGTAACCCTCGTTTTCCTTCCAAGTGGTAATTGTTCCTTCGAATCGCATGAGACCCTGCAAACCAGCGAAAAAGCGAAAGCAGACAACGACTGACCCAACACACTGACTCCAACTCGCGTCATTTTCATACACTGAGGGAAAGTCAGACGTCAATTGTGCGAAGCACTCTTCGGGCCGCTGGTGGCAATTGACTCGTGCCCTCTTTTACCCCACTCGATCGTCCTAGGAAAGTTGCCTTGACGCCCGACCGCATTGACCCGTCGAAACCTCAGCCTCACCGCAGCGTGATCAACTCCGCTGCGTATCACAACGGAGTGCGCGTTGCCGACGTACCAATCGCGGACCTGGGGGATGCTTGGAAACATTCTGACCGCTTCCTGTGGGTCGGACTGTATGAGCCGAGCGAGCAGGTGCTGTCGCATATTCAACGAGCTTTTGGCCTGCACGACTTGGCGATCGAGGATGCGCACACGGCCCACGAGCGTCCCAAGCTGGAAGTCTATGACGACTCGATTTTTATCGTGATCCGCACGGTCAGGCTTTCAGAGGGTGGTGAGCGCCGCATCGAGTTCAGCGAAACACATATTTTCATGGGGCCACGTTACATCATCACGGTACGGCATGGGTCGCTGCAATCACATGTGGGTTTGCGAGCACGGTGCGAATCCACGCCAAACCTATTGAAAAAGGGCGAAGGATTTGTACTGCATGCGTTGATGGACTTCATTGTCGATCAGTACTTTCCTGTGATTGTCGCCTTGGAAGCCGAACTCGAGGAGTTGGAGGACCACATCTTCAGCGGAAGATTTGTACGCAGCGTCACTTCACGAATCTACCACCTGCGACGAGACTTACTTGCGATCAAACAAGCGGTGACACCGCTGATCGATGTCTCGGCGCATCTGGCGCGGATCGATTCGGAGCTGATCTCGCCCGACGCGCGCCCCTATTTCCAGGACGTACACGACCATGTCGTCCGCATTGCGGACTTGATTGATAATCTGCAACAACTATCGCACACCGCGCTTGAAAGTAACCTGGCATTGATCTCGGTCGCACAGAATGACGATACAAAACGTCTTGCAGCCTGGGCAGCCATTCTAGCCCTGCCAACGATGATTGCAGGTCTCTATGGCATGAACTTCAAATACATGCCTGAAACGGAGTGGGCTTGGGGCTATCCCGTCGTGCTGGCGAGTATGCTCACTGCGTGCGTGTTGCTTTATTGGTGGTTCAAAAGGCTGGCTTGGCTGTAGCGCCTTGCTTCGAATAACAGACTCGCCGATCTGCCTCGCAAATCGTTGTGCCACGAACGGCAGCGTGGACAGCGGGTTGAATCAGCGTTCATCATCAGAGACTGAGATCGTGCTAAATTCGCCCGGATTTTCGGTTTCAATGGAGACAAAGCCAAGCGCTTCAAAAATGGCGATGCGCTGCAGACTTCCTTCGTCGGTTAACATGTCAACCTGCTTCGCCGGCAACCAAATCTCCACCGTCGAGCCATCGGTCCTAGTGAGTTGGCAAAAGATTTCAGGGCCCATCGTGCGTCCTTTGCAACGAGTTCCAACTGTCAGGCCGTATCGGACCAATCGTCCACCATTCAGTCAATACGGATTTCGCTGCCAACCTCTTTGTTGTAAAGAACGACCGCGAAAGTCGGACTAGCCATCAAAATTTTCGCCGAACCTTTACAATCCGACTTACGAGATCACGAGTTCGCGAGGATAATCGCCAGGCTGCTGCAAGGGGTCGCAAATCCATGCAGTCACATCGGACATGAAATGCGATGCCGCAGGCGGCAAAAGATAGTTGCCGATCGGCGACGATGTCATTTTTGAAAATGCCTTAGACGGACACCGCGCCACGATGCTGAGCAGCCTTTCGCCGACGGAATGGATCTTGTTGATTCTCGGCGCGCTGGGCATCGGCGTTTCCAAATCGGGCTTCCCCGGTCTCAGCATGTTCCACGTGGTGCTCTACGCCTTCGTGTTCGGAGCCCGCGAATCGACTGGGGTCCTGCTGCCAATGCTGGTGGTCGGTGACTGCTTTGCGATTTATGTCTTCGGACGCAAGGCCGTTTGGTCTCAGGTACGGCGACTGCTGCCGCCGACGCTGGTGGGCATCTTCATCGGCTGGCTGCTGATGGGCCAGCTTGATGAAACGGTTTTCAAGCGATTGGTCGGCGTCATCATCCTGAGCCTCACGGCGGTCCAAGTCGGCAGGATGTGGAAACCGAGTTGGTTTGAACATATCCCGCACAAGCATTGGTTTGCCATCACGCTGGGTCTATTGGCGGGACTGACGACCATGCTTGCCAACGCCGCAGGACCAGTCGTCGCCCTTTACTTGCTGGCGGTCGGGCTTCCCAAGTGGGAACTGATTGGCACAACCGCTTGGTTATTCCTCGTGTTGAACGTGCTGAAATTGCCGCTCAGCTATAACCTCGGCTTGATCACGCCGTCGACGTTGTTGGTGGGAGCCGCCGTGTCGAGCGCGATTCCCGTCGGCATCTTTGCGGGACGCTGGTTGGTTTCGCGAGTCTCTCAGCGATGGTTCAACGGCATCCTGCTGGCATTCACCGGGATCGCAGCAATGCGGCTGATTGGTATTTTCTGAGGAAGCAGCCGGAAGAGCGCCGCCACGAATCGCACGAACAAGCACGAATGACGATGGAGCCATCCCGAAGTGATCGTCGTCGCGGCCGCTACTCGTGAGCCTTCACGGAGTGAGTTCGTAACCAGCTCTTGTGCTCAGGTCCTGCCATAGGTTGCGTTCGATTGAATCGGCAAAAAACTGAACGCTTCCATCGCATAGGGTCGCATGAACGCCCTGCGGATGAAGACTGCGCGCTGACATCAATCCCATCTGCTGAGTGATGTTCATGCAATCCCACTCGCGTGCGTTCGGCGCTAACCAGTGGTTGTAAATTGTGTTTCCGTAATTCCCAATGATCCACTTTTCACCACGGTAGCGATTCCAGCCACCGCCCTGCTGCGTCGAGCACGCCAGCGATGTTGTTAGCCTTCGATCCGAGAATTCCCAAATGTCTGACTGGAAGCGTGATGTTGGCAACGCCGGGCTCCCTCCGAGTGTCCGCTCGCTAAATGCGATTGTGTGCGACGCACCGTCAAGAATATCGCGAAATCGAATGGCGGCATTTGAGAAAAAGATGCCATCTGAATCGTTCAAGCTACCGTTGTCGCTTCGTCCACTGCCGGAGCAGGCAACGTAGTTCGTTGCCCCGAATTGGGAGCCGGCGATTCGCCCGCGCGACGAACCGTCGCTAGGGCACAGGAATACCGGCACCACCGACGTCGCTGCTTGCATGTTCGCCGAACCATCCAGCACTTTCCCGCTGGTGAGCGTGAAAGTAATCGGTGGCGACTTCAAATCGATTTCGCCGAATACCACACCTTCACAATAGGGCAGCAAGTACGCGTGCGTCGAAAACACTCGTGGGAAGGGCCCGCCGCGACCGGGCGGAAAACGCCGGTGAGCGGCGTGACGATTTTGCATCGCCAATCCAATCTGCCTGAGGTTGTTTTGGCACGACATCCGCCGTGCGGTTTCCCGACTCGCCTGCACCGCTGGCAGCAGCAGAGCGACCAGTATCCCGATAATGGTGATCACCGTGAGTAGCTCAATCAACGTCATTGCCACGCGTGGCCGGTCACGCTGATTCGTATCACTGACACGTCGATGGATCAACGACACACTCCCCTTTAGAGACCGAAGGTGAAGAGCGAGCTTCCTGCTGCGATCGAGACGTATTGCTTCCCGTTCACTTCGTAGGTGATCGGTGCAGCGTGAACCCATCCGCCAATATCGAGACGCCAGAGTTCATCCCCAGTCGTCGCATCGAGTGCAAAGAAATTCCCCGGCTTGGTTCCGCCAAACAGAAGATTTCCTTCTGTGGAAAGCAGACCAGAGGTGGACTTAGCCTGAACGACATACTCCCACTTCTGTTGACCACTCGTCGCGTCGAGAGTGCGCAACGGCGCTGACGTATTCAGAATTCACAAATTCTTGGAAATCATTGAACGTCGCCGTTCCTCCCATGAATGGAAGTCCCTTCACATACTCAGGCTCTTTCGTCAGGTAGTAGGTTGCGCCTCCGTCGAACGCCATCAAGTAAAACAATCCTGTTCGCGGGCTGTAGGTGGGAGAGTACCAATTAGCTGCGCCCGAAACGTCGGGATAGACCAACACACCCTCTTCACTCGGCAACATCCCTGGCTTGCGTATCGGCCGACCATCCGGATCAATCCCTGTCGCCCAAGTTTGCATCGCAAAACTCTTTGCATTCAGGAACTCGCCGGACTCGCGGTCGAGAACGTAATAGAAGCCATTGCGGTTGCCAAACAGCATCAGTTTGCGTTGTCGGCCTTGATACTCGGTGTCCACCAGCACCGGAATCTGGCAAGCATCCCAGTCGTGTACATCGTGTGGCGTGAATTGAAAGTGCCACTTGATCTCACCTGTATTCGGGTCGATGGCAAGCACGCAATCCGAATACAGATTGTCACCGATACGAACCTCTCCGTTCCAATCTGGTCCTGGATTGCCGACTCCCCAGTACAGGAGGTCGAGTTCTGGATCGTAAGAGCCCGTCATCCAGGTGGGCGAACCTCCGACCTTCCACGAGTCACCCTCCCATGTTTCATTACCAGGCTCGCCAGTTGCCGGGATGGTATAGGTTCGCCAACGACGCACCCCGGTCTTCGCATCGTAGGCATCCAAGTAGCCGCGAATGCCGTACTCACCGCCGGCAATCCCTGTGATCACCATGTCTTTGACGACCAACGGTGCACCCGTGATGCTGTATCCATCCTCCGCCTTGCCAACTTCGCTGATCCAGATCTCGTTCCCACTTCTGGCATCAAGAGCCACCAATTTGGCGTCCAACGTTCCCATGTACAACGATTCCCCGAGGACCGCGACGCCGCGATTAATCTTGCCACAGCAAACCGCCAACTTTTTCGGCAGTTTGTGGCTGTATTTCCAATACGGTAGGCCCGTGCCGGCATCCAATGCCCACAGCTTATTCTCAGGAAGCGTGACATACATCACTCCATCAACGACCAGCGGCGAGCATTCGAAAGGTTCCGAGATTGGAAACTGACGAACCCATTTCACCTGCAAATCGCCAACGTTCTTTGAATTGATCTCCCGAAGGCGGCTAAAACGCTGGCCGTTGTACTGGCCGGAATAGGTCAGCCAATTGCCAGGGTGATCAGATGCCCGCGTGATTTGGTCCGACGTCACACCGGCAGGCTCGACAGAAGGATTGGAAGCCACGGGAGTCTGAGCCATCGCCACGACAGGTAATAGAGCGAACGCAATCAAGTGACTACGTAACAACAACATGGTCATTTCGCCTTTGCCTTCTTGAGGGAGATGAGATACGTCGTGATGTGCTCGATCTCTTGCTCGCTGAGCAGTCCCTTGAAACTGGGCATGAGAGAGATGGGGGGTCGACTGATTTCGAAGGTCTTCCTTGTTGAGCGCGTGCAAGCCTTCCTGATCATCCATCACCAACATTGAATAAGTATTTTCGTTCATCCGCCTCCCCGTGAGCACTCGTCCATTCCTATCTAGAAGGCTCACTCGCTGATGAGTTCCATCGATCTGTGCGTCGGGATTTCGCATCGACTCGCGAACATAGTCGGCAGTCGCGGTCAGCTCGCGACAAATCGGTACCTCTTCGGCCTCCTTCACCATCAATCCAGTGGCAACTGGCGCACTGGTGTTTCTTGAACAACTCGCGCCCTTTGGCAATGTTGCCGGCCGGTGCGCTTGCCTTGACTTGTGACTTCTTCTGCTCATCGCGAATGTATGCCACGACCGGCCAGTAGAAATCGTCATAGCCGGCGCCAAACCCAATCATCCCGGTCCCGGAGATTCCGTCGGAAATGATATCGATGATATCTTGGTCAGTCTCTGCATGGATGAACTCAGCCATCCGTTAAATCCGGTCCCTTCGCGCCCTTTCCATCTCGCCCGTGACATCGACTGCAGAAAGCATTGATCGATTGTTTACCGTGCCTGATGTCCGCGTCACTGAACTGCCGCTTACTGGCGACCTCTGGCTCCGCCGCAGACAATACTTGACAACGATCCGCCGCAAGCGAGAGCAAGATCGTCGTCATTACAATTGTTCGGTAGAACATTCGCATAACCTCACCGAAGAGTCGGATCCATCAGGTTTCACGAAAGTGTATCGATCCTGGAATCAACGTACAACGTTTTGCATCCAAATATCCGCCGGCTCCAAGATGAAGAATCGCCAAGGCGCGATCATCACTCATCTCGTGACGACGAATGAGGGAACCATGGACGATGCAAATCGTGCACAGCTGTTCATCACAAGCAGGCGAATTCTGATTCGCGAAATCCGATACGCGCTCGGTCCACGAGAGGATGCAACAGATACTGAGTTTCCCTGGTACGTTGAAATGATTGCGATCTTCTTGCCCATCCGGTCGTTTACGCGATCATGTGTCGCAGCGCTCTCCCACAGATCGCACGAGGCAGGCTGCCACGAATCGCACGAACAAGCACGAATGAAGGAACCACTCCCTCGTCCTCATTGGTGTTCATTGGGGTGATTCGTGACAATTCCAACAACTCGAGCCAGTCTGTGTCATGATGGATGGGTCGTCCTCGGATATCCGGAACGTCACCTTTACGAAACTTGGGACAAAGTGATCATGCGAACAAAGCCAACGACTGTGTTGATCTTCGTCTCCGTTATCGCGATTGGTGGTGGTGTGGACTGGGCCCAGGAGAAAGCCAGGCAGAATCCACAGGCGACCCGCAACGTTGGTCAGTTGTCGCCCACCAAGGCCGACGTCGCTTACGGCGACCACGAACGAAACGTTCTCGACTTCTGGCAGGCCAAATCGGACAAGCCAACGCCGCTGTTCATCTGGATTCATGGTGGAGGGTTCCGTGGTGGCGACAAGAAGTCGTTCCCTCGCGACTTGCTGTCCCAGTGTCTCGATGCAGGCATCTCGTGTGCGTCGATTCACTACCGATTGACAGACAGCGCGCCTATCCGGCCCAAATGCATGATAGCGCCCGAGCCGTTCAATTCCTTCGATCCAAAGCGGTCGAGTGGAATCTGGATCCCCAGCGATTCGCGGCTGGCGGCGGATCGGCTGGATCGGGGATCTCCCAATGGCTCGACTACCACGAAGACTTGGCTGACCCGAACAGCGACGATCCGATCGCTAGAGAATCGACGCGATTGGCTTGCGTTTTTCCGATCAACATGCAATCCACTTACGATCCTCGCGAGATCAAACGCATCATCCCTGGTGACGCCTACAAGCACCCGGCTTTGGTATCCTTCTTCGGACGGCCCAATGACTGGAACTGGGACAGCGATCCTGTGGATGATGCACTGGATGCCTTGCTGAGAGATGCATCACCCATCACCCACCTGACCAAAGACGATGCTCCAATCTTTCTGATGCAATACGCCAAGTCGGCCACCCCGGGTAATATTCACCACCCAAAATTCGGTGAGCATCTGAAACAAGCGGCCGACGGGCTTGGCGTTGAGTGCGTCGCCAAACTGGACACGGATTATGAATCGATTTCGGATGCCTACGCCGACATGGTCAAGTTCATGCAAAAATGTTTCGCAAATAGATAGCCGGAGTCAATCCATCCCCATCAGTGTGATTTGCAATGAGTAGTCCCTCAGATCACGCGACGAGACGGCGCCCGCGGTTCACCATTCGCGCAGCCTTGGTACTGACGTTGGTGGTAGCGTTCATCCTTGGTTGGTTCTTGAATGTGCAGCGTGCAAGGATGACGCTGAATCGTCAGGCAAATCGATTGCGATATGCCGAGGAGGAGCTTGACCGGGCCCGTGACCAACTCGCTGATCAACAACGACTGAAAAGTGATCGAGAGCGAGTGTTTTGGGAATCCAATCTTGATGGTGCCCACTTGGCGGGCGTGACGATTGCAAGTCCGAGCAACGCATTCCAGCGGGCTTCGTTCAGTGGTTGCGACCTGGAAGACGCCGTCCTGACTGGCGGCAGCGCCTCATTTCAATTCGCGAAATTCGACAATTCAAAACTTACAAATGCGAAATTGACAGGGGGCGCTTCATCGTTCCAGGAAGCAACCTTTGTCGGTGCTGACCTCACCGGAGCAGTTCTGGTCGGTACTGGCGCGTCCTTTCAGGGGTCATCGTTTGAGAACGCTAGTTTGAACGGAGCACAACTGACTGGGTCGTTTCAACTGGTGAACATCAGCGGCGCACATTTTGGCGGAGCGGATCTTTCTGCTCTCGATGGTGATTCGCTGGCCAGTTGTTACTTCAAGGTAGCCCCTACCTATAACGAAACGACGCAGTTCCCCGCGGGTTTCGATCCAGAAGTCCAGAGATGGCGACGAGTTGCCGAATGAAGTGCTGAACGGGATAAAGAAACATAGCACCATGAAACAGCAGTGCAGGGCACGCTCCGCGTGCCGACCACCGACAAGCAAAGCGACCACCGACAAGCAAAGCGGCCCACGACAAGCAAAGGGCCCACGACAAGCAAAGGGCCCACGACAAGCAAAGGGCCCACGACAAGCAAAGGGCCCACGACAAGCAAAGGGCCCACGGCTAGCCTGAGGTTCACAGTGAGCAACATCATACAAGCACGACGCGCCAGCGAGTGAGCCCCAGGAATCTGCACCATCTCACGTTCGCCAAACGGTTCAAAACCGGAAACAGACTCGCTGGCGCTCGTGCTTGTATTGTCGGCTCAATCCGCGAGAGTGGCGTTACCGGACTAGCGGACGAACTGGGTGACAAAATCGCGTCCGAGACCGACGCTCTCGAAGTGATCCTGGCACATCAGGATCTTCTTGTGCACGTCGTCATGTCCAACGATTTGATCGTTTTCGTCGAAATAGATCAGCGCCCCGCAGACATGAAACAACGTGATCATTTCCTCGACGTCGTCATCGACCACCAGCGTATGAACCTCGCCCGGTGGCTCGAACACAAACATTCCCTCTCGCGCCACCCAGTCGTGCTCCAGGTACCGCCAGGAACCTCGGATCACGAATCCGTAGACCGGCGCGGGATGGAGGTGACGACTGAGGACGCCGGAACGCCGTACGCGGAGCAGATTGACCCATTGGCCGTTGACGCGATCGAGAATCAACGGTCGAAACCAGACATTCGGCGCCTGGGGCACCCACAAACGCTCATCTTGTGGAATCGCGTCGATCGCCATGTCGGCAACGCCGTACTCTGCCGGACCGAGATGCGATTTCATGCAAGGACTCGTCTTGGATGGGTTCAATCGAATGGTGTACGCCATACGGTCGTGTCACCGACAACGCTCTATGTCACTGAATAACCGCCATCGACGGGCAGCACAACTCCGGTGATGAAACTCGCCCAGGGCGAGCAGAGAAACACCGCTGCGCCGCCGACGTCTTCCGGTCGACCCCAGCGACCCATTGGCGTCCGCTCGACAAGCTGGCGGCTACGCTGGGCATCGGCAACGAGCGGTGCCGTGAGATCCGTTTCGATCCATCCAGGGGCGATTGCGTTGACACGGATCCCTTGCGGAGCCCAGGCGATTGCCAGCGACTTGGTCAACTGTGCCACCCCACCCTTGCTGCTGCTGTACGCCGGTGCTGCGGCACTGCCAAAGATACTGAGCATCGAGGCGATGTTGATCACGCATCCACGACTGGAGGCCAATGCCTCGTGGCAAGCCGTGCACATTCGCATGGTGCCAATCAGATTCACGTCAATCACTTTGGCGAATTCATTGAGTTCATACTCGCGCCCGCTACGCAGAATGATTCCCGCACAGTTGACCAGGATATCCAGCTTGGGAAGTTGGCCCACCAACTCATTGACCGAGTCGTCACGGGTGACATCCAGAACGGCGGCCTCCATGTCTTGGGATCGACGCTGGTCGCGAAACCGAGCGACTTCCTCGTCGCTGACTCCGGTGGCGACGACGCGACAGCCTTGATCGTAAAGTGCTTCACTAATTGCACGACCAATGCCACCGGCCCCACCCACAACCAACGCCTGCTTTTCCGCGAGCAGCCCGTCTACCGCCATTCGTTTTCAACCTTCGTTTCCAAACTTTGTCATCGTTGCGAGTCGGCATTGTATGCAAAAAGAAGGCACACCGCGAAGCACCGCTTGCCAAGAAAGCATCCATCGACGAACCGCGGGGCCTGGCCCGCGCGAAGTCACGACAGCAATGCGAGCGGCACCATTTTAGGAAGATTGAGAATTTAACTGGAAGCCATTTGACAGGATTTCCAAGATCAACATGGTCCGTGCCTCGTCGTGTCAACGCCATGGGGAAACGCCATGGGGAAACGCCATGGGGAAACGCCATGGGGACACAGCACTTTTGCAGGGTGCAAGGCCTGGTGAATAGGTGCGGTATCCTCCTGATCCAAACCTCCAAATCTTCTCCTACTTCCTTTGACGCGAGGAGTTCTCATCGCCTTGTGCACATCGCCTTGTGCACATCGCCTTGTGCACAACGCCTTGTGCACAACGTTGCCCACCAGGCGATGGCGCATCCCGCGATCAATGTCAGCCCGTCCAGAGCTTGTGGATGATTCGGATCGTTTCATCCCGGGTGAGGCAGTAGTAGCAAGACGAGAGCGTTACCGGGCAGCGCTTGCTGCGGTCCCCAGCATGACTCTCCCGGATGGGCTACTGCTCTTTCTCGGAGGACTCCACGCTGGCCTCCATATTCCCCTCAGCCGCTGCCACAGCCGCTTCGTATTCAGCAATGGCCTGCGCATCAGCACCATCCGTTGATCTTCGAGGCTCACCGCTGCCACAACCGACAACAAGAGCGCCTAGAAGTACAAGAATCAAGAAAGACGACGCAGCAATCTTCATAGGGATGCCTCAGGCGATTTGTTGTTGGATTACAAGTGCTGGAAAAAGGACACAAGTGCATGGAGAGGTGTGGGCTTCCGTTCAGAAATCGATGGCATGCAGAAACATTTAGAAATCGCCTTCAATGACTTCGCCACTGGCGCGTGTACCCAAGGAGCCCCAAAGGCCATACGGACTTGGCGAGCCGGGGACCTGACCACCCGTACCGTTTAACCAAACACTCCCGGCATTCGAGTTACCCGCTTCGATCGAGTCAGTGACAAACGTAACGGCTCCGTCTCCCATCAGCACGTGGGCGCCGCCTGCATGCTGGCTTGACATGGTCGCAATCAGGTGTGTGCCTAGTGTGTTGAAAGGACCGCAGAGCTCTCGATTGGGAGGCAAGATCGTCAAGCAACCAGTAAAGAAAGCCCCCTGGTCTGCCCAGCGATAGCCTCGAGCAAAGAGACGGCGGGAACGCATGTAGTATTGGGGATCCCAAAAGCGAGGACGCTCTGGGCTGATCAGTGGCAAACAGACCGAAGGGTTATCGCGAATGTTCGGTAGAGAGACACCGGGAGCACTCACGTTGTTGCTCGATTCGGTCACCTGTCCTCGGATGTTATTGTCTCCGAGATCGGTGATGATTTCACCCATCGCGATCGTGTTCGACAAACCATCGAGGCAATCACGGAATTTCGTTTCCTGGAGTGGCACGAAGAAGCCACGATGCGCTGCGCGAGCTTGGCGGGCACGTCCTGCCACAACGGCCACCCGATTATTATCCCGATTTGCTAAATGGAGTAGCCAAGTGGCATCTCCGAGACAGGCGGCATAGTTGGTTCGCCCTAATGAGGGAAGTCCAAACCCGGGATCGCTTGGGCAACGGTAGGTTGGAATGTCGGTCGTCCAGGGAATGTATTGAATCACTTCCGGGGTCGGCCCCATTGGCGGCCAAGGGTTGGTTGGCGTTCCCACCGCAGCACCGGTGTTGCCGTCGGTTCGCTCCGCATTCGCGTTACTGATCTTCTCCCAAAGTGCTTGCTGTTCAACGAACGGCAGAATAGGAACCAGCATACTCAACCGGTTACGATTTCCTTGATTTGAGGTGCGAAACCACGCATCCGGAGTACCCGGCTGCGTCCCGGTGCCATGCGTCGGCAATTGCTTGTAGGCGGAGTGATAATTGTGGATGGCAAGACCAATCTGCTTGAAGTTGTTACTGCAACTCATTCGTCTTGCCGCTTCGCGAGCAGCCTGGACCGCAGGGAGTAAGAGTCCGACTAAGACTCCGATAATTGCGATCACCACAAGAAGCTCCACCAACGTGAACCCTCGTTTTGTTCTCGAATTCAACATCACTGCTCCCGAATAATCAATGAATTTGCGATGACCGAGGCATGCGTGGCCTCAGCAGCTGGTGCCTAGAATACCAGATCCTAATCTCGTCCACAAAAAAAAGGGCGGCTTTGGCCCTTTTTCGGCGGCGGCTGGACCGGGGTACGCGCGGCAACGAAACAGCTACAATGAGTGTCAACTTGAAAAACATCCATCACGTTTCTCGCGAACATTTTGATCATTGCGTTGTCTCGACAATCAAGGCACTTTCCTGATCAAAGACCAGTTGTGGGTGCCATTCATTTGGGCGCGTGCTGCACTGCGATGTCGGTGCGACAACTGTTATTGAGTATCGTCCTGGTTCTCGTTCTTTGCACGGGATGTGACCGTGCCCCGCCCGCAGTCAGTGTCGACGATCCAAGCACAGGCTCGCGAGCTTCGGGGGAAAACCTAAACGAAGCGCGTCGATTGATCGCGACTGGTGATTTCGATACGGCTCGCGGGGTGCTTGAGCGATACTTGCGAGCACACCCCGACGATCCCGTTGCTTTGGAAATGGCGGGTGATGGTGCGATCCAGGCAAACGACATGGCGACCGCGATCGAGTATTTCGAAGCGGCGGTCAAGGCCGCGAACGATCCTGGCGAAGGGCTGTGGCTTAAATGGGCGGGGGCAACGATCACCGCAGAACGTCCGTTCGACACGATCGCCATCTTGCAGAACGCGGTCAAGCAGTATCCCGATAATTTGAAGATACGCCAGAACTTGGCGAGCTTCCTTGCGCGAGTTGGCTTGCAGAACGAGGCTGCCGAGCATCTTCAATGGCTGGTACAACGAAAGCATGGCAGTCAGAGCATCTTGTTCATCTTGTCTGATTTGACGCGTCCGCAGACGTTCGATGAAACTTGCCAATCCGCACTCATGCGCAATCCGGACGACCTGCGGCCTTTTTTTTCGCTGGCCCAATATGACGTTGCGGAGTCCAACTGGAAGGAAGTTGAGAAGGCACTCGAGCCGGTAGTGAAGAGGCACCGAGATTTTTTGCCTGCCCTCGCGTTGTATGGTCGGGCACTGGTGGAACTCGACGAGGCCGAATTGGTTGAGAAATGGAGTCAATCGTTGCCGCAGGAAATCGAGGCCTATTCGCAGTACTGGATGGCAGCCGGCAATTGGGCGTACCGCCATGGATCGATGGAGCAGGCAGCCCGTGCCTATTGGACTGCTGTGCAGTTGAACGAGAACGATCCCGAGGCGCTCAACGGGCTAGCCACCTCGTTGACCAAATTAGGACGCGAGGAGCAGGCGGAACTTGCCGCGCACCGCGCCGAAAAGATTGCAACGTTGCGGAGCCACATCGCCACGTTGGGAACATGGGACTTTGACTCGCAAAAGGCGGTCGTGGATCTCGCGCTGACGCTACAGGAACTCGGGCGCCCATGGGAGGCAACGAATTGGTTGATGATTGGGTATGCGATGAAACAGCATCCCGATCCCAGTTGGGAGCCGACCTTTCGTAAGATTCGCAGCAACCTGACGGGATCCACACCTTGGCAACTGCCTGAGAGAATGGTTTCCACGAAGATCGATCTGTCCTCGTATCCAGCGGTTGCTTGGCGTCTGTCTGGCGAAGAATCTTCGCCGCGGACTTGGGAAAGCTCGGAAGGCATGGTTCCGTTCCGCAACGAAGCCGTGGCGCGATCGCTCCATCACGTTTGTGCCATCGGCAAGTCCGGCGACCGAGAGTCGGGATTGATGATCTATCAATCCGGAGCGGGCGGCGCTGGCGTGATCGATTTTGATCTTGATGGCTGGCCCGATGCCTATTTGACCGTGATGGATGGAACGCCGAATCGTGAGGACTCCGGCCCCAATCGCCTGTATCGAAACCTGGCGGGCGTGTTTCTTGATGTCACGGATGGTTCGTCGCTGATCGATCGAGGTTTTTCGCAAGGTCTGTCGGTGGGTGACTACAACGCCGACGGTTGGCCGGACGTGTACGTCGCCAACATTGGTGAAAATCGTCTCTATCGAAACAACGGAGACGGGACGTTTCGTGATGTCACCGAGCAATGCAAACTCGAGGGAACCGGATGGACCACTTCGGTCGCGATCGCCGACCTGAATGACGATGGACACGCCGACATCTTCGAAGTCGGTTACTGCCGTGGCGAGAAACCATTGAGCCAGGAGTGCATCGTACCCTCGATTGGCGAAGCCAGATCCTGCAATCCGATGGCCTTTGATCCCGAACCGGATCGGATTTGGGCTGGCAATGGCGATGGAACGTATTCTGACGCAACTCACTGGCTCGGCCCGCACGAAGAGGGACGCGGGTTCGCCTTGGTAATCGGAGATTTGGATCACCATCATCCCGGCTTGGAAACCTATGTCGCCAACGACATGACGGCGAATCATTATTGGGCGAAACCAGTCGATGCACGCGAGTTCGGACTTTCCGAACAAGCCCCCATTCGTGGATTGGCGTTCAATCGTCGATCGATGGCCCAAGCCTCAATGGGTATCGCCGCCGCGGACGCTGACAATGACGGCGACATCGATTTCTTGCTGACGCATTTTGTCGACGATCACAATACCTACTACCAGCAATACCGGCCGGGAGTTTGGTCCGATGAATCGCAGGTTGCGGGCTTCGCGGACTCCTCCAAGCCAATGCTCGCCTATGGCACTCAGTGGATCGACGTCGATAACGATGGCTCGCTCGAAGTGTTCATTGCCAACGGCGACATCGACGACTTTCAGTTCGAAGGACGCTCGTTTCGGCAACCCGCCCAAATCTTGAAGCAGATCACGCAAGGTCGCTGGCAGGTGATGCACGCAGATCCGTTGGGTGACTATTTCGCCGAGGATCGTTTGGCCCGAGCCGTCGCGACATTGGACGCCAATCGAGACGGTCTAACCGACTTGATCGTCACTCATCTATTCGACCCCGTTGGGCTGCTGATCAATCGATCTGAAACCGCTGCCAGGCAAACGCGATTCTTCTTGCGTGCCAGATCGACACATCGCGATGCCATTGGAGCACGCATCCGCTTTACCACCAACTTCGGAACGTTCGAGCAACAGTTGCTCGCTGGAAACGGATTCCAATGTGTCAACGAAGCGTGCATTGTATTTGGAGTGTCGGACGCTGAAGAGCTCGAAGACGTTCAAGTGATTTGGCCCGGCGGCAATAACGAGTCGCTGGGCAATCTGGTGGCCGGCGGTGACTATTTGGTGATCGAAGGGCTCGGCGCCTCTCCCCTGGGGCCCTGACTGGGTCACGTCGATTTCTTCTGTACTGTGGGCCCGCCTTTCCAAGGCGGATACGCGCAGCGTTGCTGCGTTTTTTACGAGTCTCGGAGAGACTCGGCTACGGTACAGCGACGCGGTCCAATTTACTCACAGCCTCGGAGAGACTCGCCTACGGTATGGCCGCGAGAGCAGGGGGTTGATGAAACTCAATCCAAGTTCCAGGAAATCGCCTTTACCCACCGGTCGCGTCCCATGATATGATGGGTAACCCCGCCAGCGCAGTCCCGCCCCACCTCACTATCGGCGATTCGTTGATCCACGCATCCGCTCCGGTAGCGCCCCTTCGCGAGAGAGACAAATGATCAGTCGCAGACACATGCTTCAAGGAATGGCGGTTGGCGTCGGCACTGCATTTGGTCCGACGCTTTGCCCCACCTCGGTCCGGGCTGCGACTGCCAAGGCAGGCTCGCCGAAACGCATCATCTTCTTCCTGCAAAACCAGGGCTTCGATCCAGCCACCTGTGTTCCGGAAGGGCTTGACGAGACAAGCTCGCTGACCGGTGTCACACTGCCCGAGCCGATCACGGCGCTCGAACCGCACAAAGACAAGATTCACATCATCAATGGTTTACACGGCCGGCACACAAGCCCTTCGCACAGTGCATTTTTCGGCGCGTTGGGAGGATACCGAGGCGGCATCGGGATACCACCCGCCGGTGTGACGATTGACCACGAAATCAGCCAGTTGCTTCCGCAAACCATCTTGCCGCATCTCTGCATTGGGATGGATGCGATTGAAAACATGGTTTCGCGACCGACACTTGCCACGTTGTCGGCGGCCGGCCCTGGCAAACCGCTATTCATGCATTCCAATCCCAACGATCTGTACCAAATGCTGTTTGGCGGGATCGCCACAGGCGACGTCAAGCGACGGTTTGAAGCGCGGTCAAAAGTATTCAATCGGATCGAGCATTTAGCCGCCCGACGCGGCGGCGCACTACCTGCCGGTGAACGCGATCGTTACGGAAGCTATGTCGACGGTTTTCGAGATATCAACGGCCTGCGTGAACGGCTGGCTGGAGTCTCGGACGAATTGACGAAATTTGCACCAGAGTACGGCGACAAGTTTCTCAAACCGGAATTCGAAACAGATTGGCATGACTCGCTGCTAGAGATAGGCATCGCAACGCTGAAGGCGGGTTTGACCAATGTCCTTACGATCGGATCAGGGCGAGGTGAGATCTTCGGCGCCTGGAAAGGATTGGGGATCACCGAGGCCGGCCACAATCTCGGGCACATGGAGCAACCCGACAACCCAATCTGGATCAAAATCCGCCAGTACAACTGCCGGATGCTCGTCAAGATCATGGAGGAACTGGAGTCGATGCCCGAAGGCGATGGCACGATGATGGACAACACCCTCATCGTCTACACCAGCAACAACGCGAACAGGCAGCATACCGCCGGAGAAAACTGGCCGTTCATTTTGCTGGGTAATTGCAGCGGTCAGATCAAAACCGGTCAGTTCACACAACTTGACGGCAAGCGACCCATCAACGCCCTCTACACGACGCTACTGCACGCCGTCGGCGCCCCGCGTGACCGTTTCAACATGGAAAAGAACATTGCCGGCGTGCACGACACGAAGATCGGCCCCATCGAAGAGCTCTTGACGTAAGACACTACACAGACGGCAATCGGTCCGCCAACCTCGAGACCGAAACGTTGTTTGACGAACCGCTGGCTAGTGGTTTGTCAGAGCCAAGAATTAGGGTGACGTCGATCGGCGAAAAGGGGTCAGACACCAAAAAATGCGAAGCACCCTCCGGGCCGTTCCGGTTTTTGGTGTCTGACCCCTTTTCAATCGCAACCCTAAAACGAGATGCTGACAAACCACTAGCGTCATGCCGCTCACGTTTTTGAAATGCAAGAACATGACCCGAACCATCGCTGCACTTGCTTTCTCCGTGCTTCTCCTTGCTCCGATTCCAGTCACCCGCGCAGAGGGACCGCTGACATTTGAGGTCGTGGCGAAACCATTCCTTGCGAAATATTGCCTCGACTGTCACGGAGCCGATACGCATGAAGGCGATGTGGCACTTCATGAACTCTCCGGCATCGACGCAGAGAATGCCGAGTTGTGGAAAAGCGTCTGGGAGCAAGTATCGCTAAAGAAGATGCCGCCCAAGGAAGAAACTCAGCCTGACGCACTGGAACGATGGCAATTTGCAACTTGGATTCCAGAACAAATCCAAGAAGCGATGAAGGACAAAGGCGGTTTCAATACACACTTGCATCCGTCCAAGGGAAACCATCTCGATCACGACCTGCTTTTCGGCACGATCCCGGAGGGGCTTGAGCCAGCATCCACTCCCGCCCGTATTTGGCGACTTCATCCGCAAGAACACCTGACGCGAATCAACGAGCTGATCAATCTTGAACCCCTCTTCGATCCGCAGCGACCGGGATTGAGAACGCGAGGCGACCACATCAATCCCAACCAAGACGGGGAAGTGAAAGTCTACTTCGGACTCGATCGCGTCATTGGCTGGGTGGGCGGTACCGCCGCGTATGCGGCCGCGATCACTGGGTTTCCACCGATGCTCACGACCGATGATCATCATGGCCTGCGGAGTTACGCCAACCTTTACTCGGTCAACGGTTCCGAAGCCACGCAAATCGCGAACAACGCCGAGAACATCCTGCGTTTCATGGCCTACGGACCCGATGCGGAACCCTATCAGTTCGCCGATCAAGTCAGCGACATTGACGAAAAGTACAAACACGGCGACCTTCGCGGACTGGCCCAAAGCCTGTTTTACAGCAAGTCGCCCAAGCGTCCGATCACGCCAGTTTACGATCTGATGAACCAAGAGGGTGTCTCGGAGGAACGCCTGTCCGCGGCGGTCAACTACTTGTTTGAAGCACTGACGTGTCGTCCGCCGACCGAGGAGGAAACGCGAGAGTATCTCGATCTGTTGAAGGGAGCGATCAACGACCTCGGAAAAGAGGAAGGCGCAATCCTTGGATTGTCGCCCATCTTTCTCGATCGTGATGCGCTGTTTCGCTCCGAACTGGCGGAGCATGGAACTCCCGATGCGTACGGCCGAGTGATGTTGCAGGACCAGGAGTTGGCTTTGGCCGTGAACGCCGCGTTCAGCTATCTCCCACCGGATCAGAACCTGAAGCAGGCGGTGCTTTCGGGACGTTTGAAGACGCGAGAGGACGTGAAACGAGAAGTCGCCCGGATTCTGCAGGATGACAGTATCCGCAAGCCGCGAGTGCTTCAGTTCTTCCGAGAGTTCTTTGACTACGACCGTGCCGGCCACATTTGCAAGGACGCGAAGGCTCTGGTAAGTGCCGGCGGGGAAACGAACACGCAAAATCATTATCGCGCCATGTTCGGCATGACCGCGAACACGGATCGACTTGTCGAATTGATTCTGCAGGAAGACAAAGATGTCCTACACGAGTTGCTGACGACGGACCGTGTCGTTTTTGATGCACCCCAAGACGCACCCTATTTCGGCGAGTTCGTCAGCTCGGAGCGACCTCCGGAAGATCCCGACGCCAAGAAGAAGCGAGCGCCGACCCGACGCGTGACCATTCAAATGGCGAGCCTGCCAGCAGGCGAACCGATTCATGTGCGCATTGCCCAGGTCGTGAAGAACGGCAAAACCAAGAGAGATCTCACCACACTTCCGGTCGAACAACGCAAGGGCATCCTGACGCACCCGAGTTGGCTGGTGTCTCATACCGACGCCATGGACAACCACGCGATCATGCGCGGCAGATGGATTCGCGAACGACTGCTCGGTGGCGCGGTTCCTGATGTGCCGATTACCGTTGATGCGATGTTGCCCGATGAGCCGCATCAGACGTTACGTCATCGGATGCGAGTGACGCGAGAGGAGTATTGCTGGAAGTGCCACCAACAGATGGATCCGCTCGGTTTACCATTCGAGATGTACAACCATCTCGGCCTCTATCGTACGAAAGAGCAGGAACGTCCCATCGACACCAGCGGGGAAATCATCGACAGCGGCGACCGAGCATTGGACGGCCCAGTGGAGAATGCTTTGGAGATGATCGACAGGTTAGCCAGCAGTGAACGAGTGAAGCAAGTTTTTGTGCGTCATGCCTTTCGCTTCTGGATGGGTCGCAACGAAACCATCAACGATGCGCCGGTTCTCCAGGAAGCCTATCTCGCTTACAACGAAAGCGGCGGCAGCATGAAAGCGTTGATCACATCTCTGGTCACATCCGACGCCTTTCTCTATCGAAAGGTCGAGCGCAAACCCGAGCATTGATCGGAAGAAGGCATTGGTTCTTATCGACCGCAGTGCGTTGGCACCCGGCTATTCCCGGCTGAAATGCTCGAGAACCGTGGGCTAGAGCATTTTCAAAAATGACATAGTCGCCGATCGCTCCGCCGATCGTAGCGCGCGGTGACGCTACGATCGGCGGAGCGATCGGCGACGATCGTTTGCCGCCTACGAGAAATGTGAAAATGCTCGAACGCCCGATGGCGCTCACTTTGTTGATTTTCCGCTCGTGGACTCCTTCTGGCCCTTTGGCTGGGACTCGATGCAAAGTATCTCTTTCATGGTGTGTGCGTAAAGTCGATGGTTCGCATACGTCAGCGACGCCAGCGTCCAGGTTTCCCCACCCGGCCCGAGGTCATTGACCGCAACGATGGACGCAGGCGAAAGCTGCTTCGCTTGTCGCGTCGATCACGTAGACCGTTCCGGTCACGACCGGGAGGAAGAGGTAACGACCGATTGCGGTCGGGCTTGCTGCTGAAATGTGGCCCCAGCCCGTTCCGTTGTGCCCTTTGTCTCCGACCGCAAATCCGGCCGCGTTGAGGGGATGGTTCGTGGGGTTTCCTGTTCCCCACAGCCATACATCCTGTTCCCGCGACTCCGTGCTCGGCATCAGTTGAGCCGGCAACTCAAGGTATTCCACCTCGCCAGTCTCGACATGCACTCGTCCGAGGTAGTGAACGTTGTGCGACAAGAACCAATGCCAATCGCCGATGACGATGTTGGCTTGGTTCGTATTTGGATGGCCTTTACCGGCTTTCACTGAGACGCCCGTGAGTCTTTTCCACTGCGCGTCCTTGGGACCATACTTCCATAGCGTCGCACCTTCATACAGCGGTTGTTCGCGCAGCAACTTCCCGGAAACGGCATCGAGCACGATGTGATTGCCACTTCGGAACCCGAAGACGTATTTCTCGTTCCAATGACAACTGAACGAGGGGTCGTAGGCTTGCAGGTCGGTGCTCCAGAGGGTCTGTCCTTCTTCACCGACTGCCAGACTGGTGAGGCTCTGGCCGAAAGGTTTTTCCAACGGGCCGTGTGGACCGCCGCGTGCGTGGGCGACGGCTAACTTTCCTTCACTGGTCAATCCAACCACGGGCGTGTTGTGCACGGAGGTCCCAACCTGTTCACGCCAGAGAACCTTTCCGGTCCGTTTGTCGATTCCATGCAGGTACGTCCAGACTTCTTTCTCATCGACGCCTTCGGGTACTTCGGTCCCCGCAGAAGGTTTGCCCGGCGCCGCCCATTTCTGGATTTTCGCTCCCAGTTCCTTATTCGCCACTTCGACATAAAGAATCGAGTCACCAACGAGATACGGCTCGGCCTGTCGATTGTTATGCTTGAAACGCGGCGTCCATTCCCGCAGCCAGATTTCGTGTCCTGCGAAGTCGTAGCAGCCCATCGAACCGCATCGGTTGAAGAACCAGACATGCTCGCCATCGGTGATCGGTGCGAAGACCGTTCCGTCAGTAAATCCGCCAGCAAGTGAGATAAAGGCACTGCCGGGCAAAGTGACTTTCCAGAGAACTTTGCCCGTGTCCGCGTCGAGACAGAATCCGATGATGTCCTTGACTGCTTCTTTCTCTTCCGATGACCTGATCGGAACATGAGTCGTCACAAAGACTCGATCCTGCCAGATGGTCACACTACTCATGCCCGCTTCCGGCATCGGTGTCCGCCAGCGAATGTTCTCGTTTCGCGTCGCGCTCCAAAGCATCGGCGGATTGCCGTCTGCCTGCCAGTTTCCGCGCGGGCCAGCTGCCTGAGGCCAGTTCTCATTGGCAGCCAAATGAGGAAGGCCACAACACAGAAGCCCCGATATCAACCCAATGAGTCTGCCGTACATGAAGCTCCTTGCCGAAAATGTGTCGTGCGTTTTGGGTGTGATCGCAGCGTTGGTTACGAGGCTGTAACCCGTGCGCAATCACGGTCGCGATCATGAGGATACAGCATTTTCGGGGCGTCTTCTAACGGCAACACGGGCACATCGGCGAAGTGAATACAACACCTCACCGATGTTGGCGACGTGTGACCAAGAGTGGCGACGGCTCTACAAAACGCCGTCAACGACCTGTTGCAGCGGCTGGTCGATGCGGGCTGGGTGCCCAATCCAACTGATGTTTCCGTCGCTGCCGACAACGAATGCCGTGGGAATGCCTCGCTGGGCCGCTGCTTTCATGTAGGCCGTGTTGGTGGCGTCCCCAGCATCGGTAGCCAATCGGTACTGGACGACGTCGCGCCACAGTCGGCCATCGGGCGATTCCGTATCGAGAAACTTGTTCACGGTGGCGACGTCTTCTCGGGTCACACCGATAAACGTCACGCTGTCGCCGTGATGCTGCTGAAGCTCGCTGATGTGTGGCATGCTGGTCCGGCACGGTCCGCACCAGGTTGCCCAGAATTCCACAACGTGCACCTTGCCATTGAATCCTTCGTCTGCCGGACTTCCCAGCACCCATTGATCCAAATGCAACTCCGGCGCGGGATCACCCACACCAAGCGTTGCCGTCAGCACCGGTGGCGTGACTCGTGGCGCAGGCTCCGGAGCGTTCGGCACTGTTGCGGTATCGACGGGAGCGGGATACGGAACTTTGTTGGCGCTGATCCTGGCATCTTCGCGATCCAGATCACAACCTGCCACGAACAGGAAAGCGAAGGCAACAACTGGAATCAGCAATCGCGAACTTTTGAACGCTCGATGGACGAACATTGATTTCGATTTCACTCGCATGACAACCCCCAGCACCTGAAAAAGAGAGGAACAACGTCGACCGAAACTCGGCCGCATGGAAACACTGCGCCGGCATTTGTGAGCGGCAAGTCGCTGTCGATCTAGAGCCCATGCGATCCGTGTCTTGTCGCCCAAAAATCAAAAACTTGTCGAGTAGAATGCCGCGAATTCCACGCGCGAGGTGTCGTAGCGAGCCATTTGCGCCGCATTGGCGAACCAAAGGGCCGCCTCCGCTTCACTTCCCTGCTTGCTTGCAGTTAGACCAGTCGAGGTGTACATATCGATCAGCGTCCGCTGCGCGTCGTTCCTGGCCTTTGTTGCGACTCGCCACTGGATGGTAACGAGTGTGAAGCCGATTACTGAAATGAGCGCGGTCGTGACAGCCATCGCAGCCAGCGTTGGATTTCGCTTGCACCACCGCCAGGTACGTTCCGTCGCTCCGACAGGTCGAGCGAGAATCGGCTTTCCCTTGGCAAAACGCTCCAATTCCGCGGCCAAATCAACGGCCCCTGCATAGCGCTTCCCCGGTTCCTTGCGTAAGCACTTCAGGCAGATTGTCTCAAGGTCCTTGGGGATGTTCGGATTGATTTGGCGAGGCTGCGCCGGATCCGCGCCGATAACCTGAAGCAATGTGTCCAGCGGCGTCGCGGCTTGAAATGGTGGCCGGCCGGTGAGCAGGCAATAGAGAATTGCTCCCAACGCGTACACGTCCGCAAGCGGACCAACCTCGCCGACATTGCCAGTCGCTTGTTCCGGCGGCATATACGCTGGTGTACCGAGAATCTGACCGGTGCCCGTTAGATTGCTGTCGGCTTCGGTCTTCTTGGCAAGCCCGAAGTCAGTCACTTTCGGTTGACCGTTTTGATCGATCAGGATATTCGCTGGTTTCAAATCGCGATGAATCACGCCCTGTGCGTGTGCGTAAGCCATCGCATCGCTAATCTTCCTGACAAGCTCGGCCGCGTCTCGAGGTGGTAGTGGGCCATCGGCGACCTTGTGCGCGAGGCTTTCACCCTCGATATAGCCCATTGAGAAGTAGTGCTGATCCTGGTGATCCCCGATTTCAAAAATCGGCACGATCCCTGGATGATCAAGTCGTGCCGCTGCTTCCGCTTCTGTATGGAAACGCTGCACATCCTCTTGGCCGGCGAACTGACCGGCCAAGATCATCTTCAACGCCACAATCCGATTCAAATTGATCTGTCTTGCTTTGAAGACAATGCCCATCCCGCCACGGGCGATTTCCTCCAACAATTCATAATCGCCGAAGTAGCGGAGCTGATCACCAGTCCTGGGAACGCTCGCCGTTGGTCCCGTTTCAGTTGACCGGAGCGTGGAATGATCCGCTGACAAATGCAGTGGAATGGTCTCCTCCTTGGGATCCCCCGCGCGCGGTGGCATCGACACGCGATCGCTCGGATCGTAAGTAGGTGGCAATGTCGGCGGATGGATTTCAGCCGCCGACTTCAGCCGATCATGAACGGCAAAGAAATCGCGAAGCGAATCAGCATGTTCGGGATGCTGGTCAATCAGAGCTTCCCGATCAACCGTCTCACCGCCAGCCTCGGCTTCCATGATCTCCGCGATCAAGGATTCCAGCGGATCGGCGTCATCACGGTCTTCAGCGGACATGCGGCTCCCCGGAACGGATGACGGACTTCACTCATTCAAGGAGCCCCTTTTGTAAGGGATGTTCAGGTGCGGTTCCAGGTTTTCTTCGGCGCCCGTGGAAGTGACTTCGTGGCTTGGCGCCTTCACGTGATCCCTGCGATGCGGTTCGATCGTCAGCAAGTGCGAACCGCCACGAATTTCACAAATGCACACGAAGCCGATCGACGATTTCTTCGTGTCCATTCGTGCCATTCGTGGCACGCTCGCCTACTTCAACGAATTCAGCGGCGGCGACGCAAAACGAAGTTAACTCGCGCGAGGCCACAATCGTCACTTCTGATCTCCCGGGATCGAGGTCCGGGCACGCCTGAAGACGATCGCCTCCAGCAAACCAATCGGGCCAAGTATTGCGCTGACGGGCAAGCCAATTCGGCCTCCATAGATACCACCCATGAAGCCCCACCTAAGGCTTCCCGGTTCCACCCCTTCGCCCAATGCAATCGCCAAAAAACAGGCAACAGCAGCTCCGATGCCTGCTGCTATCGAAGAGGCTGGCCACGACGTGCGCTGGCGTATCAACTGTGCCCCCCACGCAGCAGAAACCACCCCGAGGAGCACTCCCCATGGACCAGATCCAGTGGGCCACCAGGTCATTCCAACAATCAGGACAACGGCAAGTCCAATCGCGGTTGCAGCCATACTCGCCACGACGCTATTGATCAATGCAACCGAACTTCGCATGCACCACTTGAAGATAGAGTCAACGCGATTGGCAGCTACCAGTTCTTCACGCTCTGGCGAATCTGGTGTTTCCGCAGGCGGCGAGTAGGGATGTTGTCTTGGCATACCTAGTGCATCGTCAAATCTAAAAATCGGGGTGACGTCGATCGGTAACTGCGGCGTCGCGTTACGAATCTGCTTGACGAGCTCCGGCAGTTCCTGCGATTGGAATGGTGGGTGCCCGGTCAACAATGCGAACAAGGTCGCCCCCAGTCCATATTGATCTGATCGCCAATCGAGATTGCCTGGTGATTCGTCCGCCGGCGATGTAGGTTCCGCCTGTGCTGCCTGCATCGGAAAGAATCATTCCTTGCGGCGCGACCTCGACCGTACAGTGGACTCGACTGATCCGCGGGTCCTCCAACTTGGCGTCGCTCGCCTGTCCACGACCGATCAGGAGTGTTTGTCCACTTTCCAAACCAAAGGAGCGACCCGCATCGGGGCCTGCGATGACAACGAGCTTCTGTGCCATGGAAGTCGCGTTCGATGTAGAGCGAGACTGAAAATGAATCGGTAGTTCGCTCCAAAGACTGGAATCTGCCTCGCTTGCACGATATAGATACCAACCTGATCTGCGGTGTTGCGTGCTACGACCGAGTTATTTCAAGAAAAAATCCCCATGGGCGACGCCGAGGCCAACGGAGAGCTGGAAGACCGACTGGGCGAGTTTCGCTCGTACCTACGTGTGTTGGCGGGGATGCAGCTCAATCCGATGCTCAAGAAACGCGTCGATCCATCGGATATCGTGCAGCAAACACTGCTGCAGGCCCACCGGGCAGCCGCCCAGTATCGCGGAACGTCCGATGCGGAGCTGGCCGGTTGGCTCCGTCAGATTTTGGCGAACGAATTGGCGCATCAGCTTCGCGACAACCGCCGCGCCAAGCGGGACGTGACTCGAGAGCAATCGGTCCAGCAGTCGGTGGAGGCTTCGTCACTGAGACTCGAGCGTTTACTGGCAGCCGATGGACCGACACCTGACGATGACGCCGCACGCAATGAACGGGCTGTGCAACTAGCCGCCGCGATCACCGAACTCCCCGAAGCACAACGCGAGGCGATCGAGCTACATTACTGGCACCACTGGACACTCGAACAGATCGGCGACAAACAAGGCCGAAGCAAGTCCGCCGTCGCTGGCATGATCCGTCGTGGACTCAAGTCGCTCAAAGATCAGTTAGCGGATCCGTAGTGATTGGCGTGCCGCTGCTATGTTGAAGCATTCATGCAGCGCCGCGGCATCTACCGTAGGCGAGTCTCTCCGAGACTCGTAAGTACACGCCGTTTCCCATACGGTGCCGGTCGACGCTGTGTCAATCTGGGATTGAGAGAGACCTACGGTACCGAAAGTTGGCCAACGCAGTTCCACGGATGAACGGTACACTGGCTAGTGACTCCAACTTAGTGGTCTCTAAGACGCTTCGTATTGATAGCGCTAATCCACCAAAAAGTGGTGAAAGCAGGTAGCCGTGGGACTGCGCAGCGCTCCCACGGCGCCATCATCCTGGACCACTCCGCGGTCGCGAGTACCGCTCCGTTTCAGCAGCGACTCAGCGATAAAAGTCGATCCAGTTGATCGTGATCGACTCGGGATTCCCGTCGAAGAGCGCCTTGGGCAATCGCATCTCAAAGTAGCCATCGACGAGAGGAATCGTTTTCGTTGGCTCCCTAGCGTTGCTGAACATGTGCACATCGATCCAGTACGGATCCTTCGCCTCCAGCGCAACCGCTTCGTCGCCGTCCTTCCAGAGTCGAACTGGCTGCTGGTCACCCTGACTCGACACGGCAGCTTCCAGCGTCACTTTGCCATTGGTGACTTTGAAGTTCTCCAATCCCTTCAAGTGCAATCGCAGCTTCACCTCGCCTGGCCAATGCTTGCCGGTTCGCTCCACGACAGCCTGACTGATCCCCAGTGGGCTGCGGACTGAAAAGATTGCCGTATTCTCTTCGAGCGTGACTTCCACTTCGTCGTTGTCACGTTTCATTGTGATCTTGAACTTCGACTCCTCGGCAGCCCCCGTGGATTCCATGCCCAAAACGATGGCGATGAGAACGACCAATGAAAGTTCTCGCGACACGCGTGCAATTCCTTTTCTATCGGACCGGTTCAACGACGAATTCCTTCGATCACACTGACCTCGACCTGCAAACGACAATTCTATCGAGGCCAGGGCATCCCGGATAGAATCGCCGAATGCGAAAGCGAGCAACCGTACACGATTGGTCGATCAAGACCGCATTGTTCTTGGTGATAAACAGGATCGGTCAACCATGATAGAAATCGACGACATCGATGACTTCGAGGCTTGGGTGAGTGAATCTCCTGAGTGCGAACCTGCGGCCATCCAAGACTTGGATCTGGAGGAATTCAAGGATCAAATCATCAGCCAGTCGTTTCCGAATTCCATTTTTCTCTCCTGTGCAATGAAACCAGCAGTCGCGGGACACATCGTGCAGAGTGGCGGCGTTGTGATTCCTGAACTGGCGGGATTCGCCTTTTCCGTCCATCGAAAGAATCTCTACTCGGTTGCCGAATTGTTTGCAGGGTTCGATCCCGATGGACCCGATGGCTACGAAGCCACCTACGACTTCAAGATCTACGCGCAGTACTGCGATCAGGGCAAGGATCCCAAGCAGATCAACACGAGCCTGGCCCGTCGGCTTCACGACCATTCGATCACGGATGCCTTGGAGGAAGAGCTTCAGGATCGCGAGGTTGTGGCTGTCATGGGTGGACACGGCATGGAACGTGGCGACCAGTTCTATGCGAAAGTAGCAAATGTTTCTCGCCGACTCACGCGCGAAGGCTTTCTCTTGGTCAGCGGCGGTGGGCCCGGCGCCATGGAGGCCACTCATCTTGGCGCCTATTTCGCTGCAAGAGGCCAGGCAGATCTTGATGCGGCCATCGAGATGCTGAAACAACGACCAGAGGGAGCGGAGCCCGGGAAGGAGTACAAAGACAAGGACTGGCTGCAACGAGCTTGGAGGGTCCTGGAATCCTTCCCAATTCCCGCAGGCTCGCATGACCAGTGTAAAAGTATCGGCGTGCCCACTTGGCTCTACGGGCATGAACCGCCCGCAGTGTTTGCGACTCATATTGCCAAGTACTTTGCGAACAGCGTGCGGGAGGATGGCCTGTTGGCAATTGCCAACCATGGCGTGATCTTCGCCCCCGGAAGTGCTGGGACGACGCAGGAGATCTTTCAGGATGCCGCACAAAATCATTACGGCAACCAGGGCATCTACTCGCCCATGATTCTGTTCGGCGAACAGCACTGGACAGAGGTCCGCCCCGTGTGGCCGCTGCTAACCGTGGTGGCCAAGGGAAAGGAGTACGGTGAGCTGATCGCCTTGACCGATTCGGAGGAGGAAATTGTTCGTAGAATCAGGATGTTCGATCCGAAAATTTACAGCAAGCGATGATGGACTCAGATCAGCGGCGATCGCTTCGCTTTTCACTGCGCGGGCTCTTTGCACTCACCGCGTTCTGCGCCGTCGCCGTTTGGATCTACCAGGAGTTCTACGTGCCACCACTCAAGCAGATCGCGGGGCTTCGCGTCGAAAGCAGTACTCAGAAGAGCGCCGAGGTATTGTTCGATGACGGGGCGACCCCACAAACGGTCGAGCATTTACTCGGCAATCTAAGCGACGGCTCAACGCTCTGGTTTTACGATTCACAAAAGGAAGCTCTCAGTGATCCCGGCGTATTCGTGACCATCACGCGTCACGATGGAGAACACTTTGCAAAATTCAGCAATCATGGTTGGTCAACCGATTGGGTTTCGGTTCCGCGTGACGAGCTTGTCAAATACGTGTGGGCTTGCCGGAACGACAATCGGACCGGTCGACGTCGTTTCTACACGACTCGTGGGATGCGAATGAAGTTCGATGCCAACCCGACGATCAAGCTCGATCAAACGTCCGGGAACGACATCCGCGATCACATACGCTCCCGAATCGAATCGTAATGGGACAGTCATTCTAGCGGGACCCTGATCGTCCAAAAAAATACAAGCACGACGCGCCAGCGAGTGTGTTTCCGGTTTCCAACCGTTTGGCGGACGTGAGATTGCGCAGAGATTCCTGGGACACACTCGCTGGCGCGTCGTGCTTGTATGGACGGCATCCAGTGCCGCCTTGGCGCTGTCCAGCAAAGGAATGCCGCGACTCAGTCCGGACCGTTTGGGCGATCAAAAACTGAATTGAATCTGAGTGCGAAACAGCCAGCCTCGATCGCCGGGAACGAGATCGAGCGACGAAGAATTGATCGGCGATCCATCCACGTGCGTCAGGTCACCGACGAGCTTTGCATGATTGCTGCGAAAGTACCAGGCAAAACCGCCAGCGACTTCATCTGCACTCTGGTTTGCGGCGCCGAGTGTACCCGAGTCGCCGTCCACGCGTGACCAGCGGGTCAGCAACTGCAACTTGCTCGGGACCACGAAGTAGCCCAGTTGAAACCAGAAACCGTGATCAAACAAGTCTGGCAGCGTCGCGCCTCGAAAGTCACTCACGTTTCGAAAGTAGTACTCGAACGTTGACGACCAGCCGCGCAGCTTGAACGATGCATCGACCGCGAACTGCGTCACACTGTAGCTGTCGACTTCAGACGGCAGGATCGTCGCTAGCGTTTCTCCGGAATCCACCACGCGAACCGTATTGAATTCGGTCGATCCCGAGCGATTGACCGTGGTTGCTGCGAATCCGGCGCCAACTCGCATGGCGAGTCGTTCGTGACCTTCAAAGTCCGCTAGTTGACTCGAGCCCCACTGTCCAATCGGCTCGGCCGAAGCGCGTATGGCGAAGGCAAAGTTGTCATCGAGGTCACCGCTACTACCCGTCTCCGCACCGCCGGTGACGAACCCGTTGAAGATCGTTGTTTCCCACGAGATGGGAATTGGCGAAACTTGCGTTTGACCATACAGTCCCCACGCCAGGCTGCGGTTGACGTCAAAGTACATGCTGGCAACCGAGCGGTCGGTGAATTCAAATTGCTTCCCCGAAAGCCAACGCGCCATCGTGAACGGCATCTTGAACTTTCCGGTGCGGAATCCGAGCGTACCTTGCCTCAAGCCGAACTGATCGTGGCCAACATCGTAGCTCAGGTAGTAATCCAACAATCGCAGGTTGTCGCCACTGCTACTACGTCCATCCAATTGCACAAAGTACGATACGTCCGGGTTGAATGCATTACCTGAAAAGATGATACGTGCCCGCTTGAGCTGAAACTGATTCAGATCATTACTGGGCGGTGCAAAGTCAGTCGACGTGTACCGCAGTTGGCCCCAGCCATTGATTCTTAATCGGAAGGGGAAGTTAGAAGCGCCCAGGTCCTGATCTCGTCGGCTGGCGATCACGAAGCCCCCGTCATAGCCCACTCGGACACTATCGAGCCAGGAGAGATCATCTTCCGCCGGTGAACCGCAAATCAGGCAGCCGTCAGTATTCCCACCTTGCGCTGGCGGAGTGACTCCGCAGTGGCATTGGAACACATCACCATCACTCCACGGCAAACCGATCTGGCTGGCGGGCTCGAAGGCACCAATATCGATCAAACCTTCCTGTGCGTTCGCGCAGGGCTGCGCGAACGACAGGGCTAGTCCGAGGCTGATTGCGATTGTGGCGAGACAGCGCAAAACTGGATCCGTCGACAGAGTTGGAAAAAACCCGACTCTTCGTTCATCGACCATAACCGGCAAAACCCACAGAACATGCAGTCGAATGCGAAATGATCCGAACTGGTAAAGGCTGCGGATTGCGTCGACCTGTCCGTGTTGGCAAGAAGATCATCCTAGAGGGCACGTCGTGCCTGATTAGCAACCACGTTTCTCCTAAGAATCCGCTACGCCGCTGCTCTTCAGCGCTCCCCACGCCGAGGGTTGCGCGTGCCACTGGAGGAACTTTGCCGTCGTCTCCGTCTCTGAGAGGACGAGAACCGCTCGATAACCGTCGGTCAGGTAAGGATCACCGGTGAGGTTTCGGCGAGGCGCATTCGGCTCCGATTCGCCGACGCCCCCAACGTAGCCCATGCGGTCGAGATGGCCCGAACCGAGCAGATCTTCGACGACATAGTCTCGGGCATCGTCCACATCGGGATCAATGCGGTGCGTCGTCAGGTTCCACGTCCGCCAGGTGAAACGCACACCGATATCGCGACTGATCTGGCCCACCCAAACCGATTTGTTTTCGAACCGCATCGGGGTCAGCCACAATCGCAAATGCAGTCGTTCATTGATCGTGTGCCGGGCCCGCTGCAACGCAAAATCTTGGCTTCGTCCGTGCATGTACAAGGGACTCACCGGCGAGTAACGGTAACGGGAACCGACCAGAAAGGCCTTGGCCGTTTTCCAAGAGGTGGACACCGTGATCGTTTCGGTCTCGTCCCACCGGGTCCCAAAGGCGGTCTGAATTGTTTTGAAGTCGGCAATGACGACGAGGTTCGCCGGGTCTCCCTCACGCGATCCGAGCCGGTTGCACGTGGCACGTGGTTGTTTCTGCAATTGTTCCTGCAAGGCTTGCTCGTCGCAATCGACCAGCGATTGGGTGTCATAGAGTTCATCGAAAGGCCGCCGCTCGTAGTCGATCACCAGCCCCGGGATCGGCACCGTTAGGACGAACTCGTGCGTCTTGTCCTGAGACATAATACGGAGATGCACGATCTTCTTTCCATCATCCAGTAGCGTAAAGACGAAACCCGCGGCCGTTGTCCCCGGTTCGATCGCACCGATGGGCAGGGCATGTTCGCGAAAGAACTCGTCCATCCGCCGATTCGCGCGGCGGGCACTCCAGTATTTGATCGGCAGGATCAACACCAGCGGCAGGAAGAACCAAGCCAGCAAACCGAAGCCGGCCAAGCGTTTTCCGATCGCAAAATGACTGACCAGCGCCGCTTCAATCGCGGGATAGTAGTTCGGATCGAGGTGGACGCGATCAAAAAACAGCGGGCCCTTCCCGTGATTGATGATCTCCAGCCAAACGGGCTGGATCCCGCGATGGGAGAGCGGCACACCAAAGAACCGCTCGCTTTCGTGACTGCTCAGGGCCGCCACTTTGACTTCCACATCGTCTTCCCGCGCCGTCTCCAAGCGATCAAGGAACGGTCGTTCACTCGGGCGAGTCGTGTAAGAGACACCGAGCCGACGGATGATCGGTATTTGCTTGGCCACTGGCGAGAGCTCAATTCATGAATGACTGGAAGATAGTTTGAAGTTTCTCATTCATGCTGGGGAGTCAAGCTCGTCGCATCTTCCGCCCTGACGGGCTCATAGATTCCCGGGATCGGTGCATCGAGAATGACCACTCGAATGATGTAGATTGCAACGGGTACGCCCAGCACGAGTCCCCACATGCCAAAGAACTTTTCGGCGACCAACAAGATCACGATTACCACCACTGGATGCAAATGACCAATCTTGCCGAGGATCCGCGGCGACAAGATCATTCCTTCAATCAAATGGATGATCGCAATCGCGATCACGACCTGTACCACCATCCACAAGGATCCGTTTGGCTGAAGAATGGCGATCGCGCAAATCGGACCACCAGACAGGATCACCCCGACAACGGGGATGAAACTGAACAAAAAGACCATCAAAGCAAGTACAAACTTGTATTCAACGCCAATCCACCACAGCGCGATGAGCGTCAAGCAGGAATTGATCAGGGCAATGATCATTTGACCCTGAAATGACTTGCCGATCAATTTTCCGAGTGCAATGACGCCGGGCGCGATCTCATCATAGATCGGTTGAATTCTTGTGTTTCGAAGATTGGTAGCGCCATCCTTCACGCTGTCCCATTCAATCAAAGTAAAAATGGCCAGCAACAAGGCCGTACCGACCTGGATGGGCACCCGGAACAGATCGCCGAGCCTCTTGTCAAACCAACCCACGATCGTTTCGAGAAGCTTGGGGCCGTCGTTGGCCGCATGATCACGAGCCCAATCCGCTACGCTGCTGCTGGCCCACCACTGCTGGCCGAACTCCAACTTCTTGGCTGACTCAAAGTCATATTGCTGATGAGCTGGCGACTCATTGTCCTGCTGGTCATGCTGGCGAACCACCTCAAGAAAAGCTTGCTTCCCTTTTGGATAGGCGGCCGCCAACGCTCGATAGTAGGCGTAGTCGATGGGCACGGTGCTGGGCGTTTCCTTGGCCTGCGTCTCATAGAACTTTTGGAACTGAGCTTGATAACCTGATGACTCGCGAAAGTCATCCCAGTCCTGAATGGCAACCGTCTTCGACCACTCGTCCTTCAATTGAGCCAAGAGTACCGGATCGGACTGAATGTCCGCCCACATCCGGCGGCGGATTTGTTCGTCACGCTGAGATTCAAAATCGGGTTGTTGCCGCAACTTTGCAAGTTCATCTGCCTTTTCGGGCGACGCATAGTCCGCTTCCCACTGCGAACGGTAGTAATCTCCCTTCGCCTTATACAGCTCCGGCGCCTTGACGCTCAAAAACCATTGTTCCAAAGGGATGATCGCTGCGGTTCCCTGGGCTCCTTGCGATTTCAAGTGCTGTACTTGGGCCTGTTCGTAAGTGGCTTCGAACTCGGACTGAAGTCGAGAGTGAAGACCCGGGAACGCCTCGTACATCCCCTCGCCGGATCGTCCCGCTGCTTGAAACTCAGTCAACCCTTTTTGGTACCGCGGATCCTGCGGCGTACCAAACTGTCGCTCAAATTCCCAAGTCCCGACCGTCTTGCCCAAGATCGCATTCTGCACTTGCGCAGCGTTCAAGTCTTTCATCTGCGTCACCAGGCTCTTGCCTTGGCGAACGACCTCGGGCACAAACAGCCTTCCAAGTCCATAGAGGGCGAGAAGGATGCCTAAGAAGACGCACAAGGTCAGCAACAATTCGAGTCCGCGACTCGGACGACCTGGTGAAATCCGGCGCATCAACACCCCGACCGAACTGCGGACGATGAAGCACACAAGAAAGGTCAAGAACCCGATCAGAAAGAACTCACGCAACAAATAGAGCACCAACAAGAAGGAACCCCAAATCAGGGGCTTTTGCCACCAGGTTTGCTGAGCCAGTGATCGAGTCGATGCAGCGGAAGGGTTAGGCAAATCGTTGGTCATCAAGAGCGGCCAATGGGAAACGCATCGGGTTACAAGCTACTTCGCAGACGGCGAATGAGCCGCTGCATTCGAATCAACGGACTCGGAGTCGAGTTTTCCTCGCTTCGATTGGATGTAGAAGAACGCGGCTGCCAAGCATACGACGAATACCATGATGGTCCACAACACGGCGGTGAGTTGTTCCAGCGTTGCCAACGCAACCAACATGATGGTCAAGACGACCCCCACGACCATCAACATCCAGTCAATGTGTACACCTGCCATGCAGCAACTGAGCGCCAACAACATCAACGCGAAGTACGAGGCGGAATCACGGTTGATGATCTCACGTCGTTCGAGCAACAGCAGCACTGACAGAAAGCAAATCAAGGTCCCCCAGTGAGCCAGCTCGCGACCAAGACCTTTCCCAATCGATTTCCCTGACTGCTTGGAACTGCGAGCACTTCGCCACAGGCCCAGGCCAGCATAGACGCAGACGACAAACAGCCAGTATTCCCACGCCCCTGTTTCCGATGCCTGAGTCAGGCCCATGCCAACCAACGCAAGAACCAGCATGGTGCACAACACGCCAAGACGGACCTTCCAGTTGCTGCCAGACCCTGACTTCTCAGACGCCCCAACATCCTCAACCAACTCGGTTTGGTCAGCCGCTGGCGTCTCGTCAGTGGGAATCGTCTCAGTCGGTTCGGTCATGGTCTTCCCTGTGAAAAATCAAGGTTCACTTGCCGCGTTCAAATCCACTTTCGCCATCGCAAGAATACCCACGAACCGAAGGCGATCAATACCATGGATGTGCATACAATCAAGAAGCCGAGAGGGTTGTGCTCGTCGGGAATCCCGGCAACGTTCATCCCCAGCAGACCAGTTAGGAAGCTCATCGGCAAGAAGACCGTTGCGACAATCGTTAGATTGTAGGTAATGCGATTGAGTTTTGAGTCGGACTGTGCTTGGATTTGGTCTCGCAGCAGGTGAGCCCGTTCATGGCAGTCCTCTAGGATTTCCAGATAATTTCGGACCCGATTCGTTGTAGCCTCGATCACTTGACGCTCAGCACTGCTGATCGCCAACGATTGATCTGAAAGGATGAAGACGAGCAGGTTTCGTAGCGTGACCAGATCGCGACGAGTTCGAATGGTCGTTCGCCGAACGCCGTCCAATTCCTCCATGTTGAAAGCTTCATAGGATTCGAGCAGTTGATCCTCCAGATCATCGGTCTCGCTGGAAACCAGGACGATAGTGCTTTCCAGCTCGTTGACGTGACTGTTGACCATACAGGTGAGTATCTCAAACGGCGTCCAGCCGCCCTGCTGTTGCGACGCCTTCGACTTCAACGTCTCCAACGCCGGGACGCGGTCGGAACAAATGGTGATCACACGACCGTTTTCAATCCAGAATCGAACCGAAATCGATTCGCTGTCGCCGGCCGCGGGCGAGACATTGCGAGTATGAAATCGCAGCAGCAGACCACCATCGATACTCTCATGCAGGTTCAGCGTGCTCGACTGAAGCAAGCGGGCAACGACTTGCTCTGACAAACCGGATTGGCTTGCGAGCCATGCTGCGCTATCGTCCTCGCGGCCATCGAGATCAACCCACGTCAACGTCTCCCCTGCATCCTCGCTGCTTGGTCGTTTCAGCGTGAAAAACTCAGGCATTCACCTACTCCAATGGGCGCGATGGCGTCCGCTGGCAGCAGCCGCCGATTTCGGAATTTCTTGATGGTAACGGGAGCGGCACAGTTTGCGCGATGGTGTTCGCTTGCCTGCGAAACCGCTGTCGGCAAATTGCGTCAAGCCATCAGGTACAGGAATGCATCCTCTGCCTTCTTTCTCGTCGCGTCGTCTTCAATGAATCGTAGGATCGTGTAGAAACCGTACAGCGTTTTGATCCGGTGCGTGAGCCGAGCTTCGTCCCGTTTCAGCATGCCGTCCCAGTAGACCGCCTCGCGTGGATCGTGCTCCGCTTTCACGACCGCCCCGAGTTCGCTCTCCACATCAGGCAAGGATCGCCACAAGCGGATGTGCTGATGATGCGCTGGCAGGGCTTGCTTGGCCACGTCTTTGTAACCGAAGCGGTCGAGTTCGGTGATGGCGGCAGCATGATTGATGACGTGCCATAGACCGCCAAACCCCTGTTTCCGGATCGCCGCGGTGGCGATCAGCTCTCGGATGGTAATGTCAACCATCTGCGGAATGGATTCGTACTCTGGAAAATCATTGTCATCGGACAATTCGACCTGGTTTCCGTTGAGCCAACCTTTGTCCTTGCCGTAGTAGCCACGCCCTGCAGAAGCGTTATCAAAGCCTTCGATCAGCTTGCGAATGCCGGTGACGATCTGCGGAGTGGCATACTCTTCATGATCGCTGAGGGCACGCACAGCAATGGAGGCGAAGATGATGTTGTGACCCGATTGTTTCATCGTGCCAACATTCTTCTGGAGCGCTTCGACGATGGACCGAATCGTCTCCGGCTCGGCTGGCTCCTCTGGAAAAGGCTCGAACAACTCGGTCGGCGTCACACCCGCTTTCTTGGCATCAAACCAAAAGCCTTCCTCACCCGCGATCACCCGATCGAGTTCACCCTCAACGCCTGCAAAGACACCTTCCGGTAGATCGCTTTGATCTTCCCCGTAGAAGTAACCAGCATCGACGGCAGCACCGAGGTGCCCTGCCATCGTCCCGCCCCTGTGAGCATTGGCGAGCCCACAGATCCCCTTGTACAAGTACTGGAAGTCGATCATTGGAAGCCGCTAACCCTTTTGTTTCCAACCGGAGCCCACAAGCCAGACCGTGCACAGAACGAAGATTTCCTGACACGAGGCGCGCAAGTACCAGGATAGGGTAACATGCCGTCAATGAATAGAAATCGCGGAACAAATCTTTATTGTTTCGGAAGGAACATGAGCAATCTGCTTGGCGATATTCCGACGCAACTCCGTGAAGAAATCGTTACCGTGCTTGCGGAGAGCCCGCATGTCCGCGTGGAACGGATCGTATCCAATGGACACGCCAGCCCAGCCGACTTCTGGTACGACCAGGCCGAGCACGAGTGGGTTGCCGTCCTCCGCGGCGAGGCAAAACTTCTTTTCGACAACGGCGAGTCACTTCCGATCAAACCGGGTGATCATGTCTTGATCCCTGCTCACAAGAAGCACCGTGTGGAATGGACGACGCCGAATGAACCGACCGTTTGGTTGGCGGTGTTCTATGTTGACTGAACCACACCGTAGACGCGGCGGTTGATGTCGCGCTCTTTGCCATCGAAACGACGTTTGCCCAACAACATACAAGCACGACATACAAGCACGACGCGCCAGCGAGTGTGTCCCACGAACCTGTGCGACATTCTCACGTCCGCCAAACGGTTGAAAACCGGAAACACACTCGCTGGCGAGTCGTGCTTGTATTGAAATGCGCGACACCAAAACGCGCGGCCACGTCGAAGCCGGCAGACAACTGACGCGGAGGTGTTGACAGTTCTCAGCGACGCATTCATCGTGGTTCCGCCAGACCGTTTCCTCCTGCTGTGGCTGCTGCGTGCACAATCTCGACCCGACGCCGTCGACGCTGAGACGATCGATCGCGATGCTTGCGATGATCATTTCGGGTGAGGCGATCTTCTTCTTGCCGTTTGTGTTGGCCCGCGTGTGGTGAGGTCACGGACAGGGGTCAACCACCAAAGCACTTGATCTGAACCTCAGTCGCTAGCCGTGGGCCTTTCCTTATCCTGCCGCATCCCGCGCCAATCGGATTCCGCTGAACTGCCAGCGCGCTTCGGGGGGAAAGAAGTTGCGGTAGGTTCGACGCACGTGCCCCGAGGGTGTCGCACACGAACCGCCACGTAAGACGTACTGACCGCACATAAACTTCCCGTTGTACTCACCGAGAGCCCCATCCGCAGGCGAGTAACCTGGATAGGCAACGTACGGACTTTGCGTCCACTGCCAGACGTCGCCAAACATCTGCCGCAACTCGAAACCTCCGGTCCGATCAGCCTGGAAGTTAGGTTGGATCTCGCCGCGAGAAACGGTCGAGGCGGGGTGAATGGTCCTGCCCGAGGACATCAATTGATCCGCAAAGTTGCCCGCGAGGACAGCTTGCTCAGATGCAACCTCCCATTCCGCTTCCAAGGCTAACCGCATCCCGGCCCACCGCGCGTATGCATCGGCTTCGAAGTAGCTGATGTGACAAACCGGTGCACCATGATCAACTGGTTGAAGCCCGGACAGCGTGAAATGAAACCATGTTCCGTCTTTCTGTTGCCAATACAGCGGTGCGTTCCAGCCCTCTTGCCGGACAGTTTGCCAACCCAACGACAGCCACCAACGCGGTTCCCGATAACCCCCGTCAGCCATGAACGCGAGGTACTCGCCGGCGGTCACCAGGCGATCCGCCAACTCAAACGCATTCAAGAAGACGCGGTGACGAGGCGATTCGTTGTCGTACGCGAATCCATCGCCTGCAAATCCAATCTCGTGCAAGCCTTCCTGAAAGGGCAGGAAACGTAGCGGTTCGATTTCGGAACCGCGTGGAAAGGACGTGTTTGCGTAAACCGGCGACAGCGGATTGCAAGACAGCACATGCTTGATGTCGGTCAGCATCAATTCCTGGTGTTGCTGCTCGTGATTCAGTCCAATCTCAAGGACACCGACTTCCGACGGGGTAAGCGTCCCCGATTCGATTTCATCAACAACACATCGATCGACGTGCTTCCGATACTGGAAGATTTGATCGACCGTGGGCCGCGAAAGCATGCCCCGTTTCGCCCTCGGAAACTGATCGCCAAGGGAGTTGTAGTACGAGTTAAAAAGGTAATCGAACGACTCATTGAACGGCTTGTAACCAGTGCGTTCCCTGAGAAAGAAGGTTTCAAAAAACCAGGTCGTGTGAGCGAGGTGCCACCTCGTCGGGCTGACATCCGGCATCGTCTGGATCACGCAGTCCTCAGGTGCGAGCGGCGCGGCGATTGATTCCGAGAATGCACGGATGCGGAGGTACTCGGAGGCGAGTTGCTCGTGGACCTGGTTCGTGTCGTTCCGGGTCGATGTGCTGCTGGACATGCTCGTGCAATTTCTAAGTTGATGGATTGAAGTGAGTCGCCTCACTCGCCCTTGTTGCTTGCGGACATCGACAAGCAAAGGCGGCCCACGGCTAGCGCCTGAGGTTCACAGTGAACCTCAGGCGCTAGCCGTGGGCTCCGTGAACCTCAGGCGCTAGCCGTGGGCTCCGTGAACCTCAGGCGCTAGCCGTGGGCTCCGTGAACCTCAGGCGCTAGCCGTTGGCCCCGTGAACCTCAGGCGCTAGCCGTGGGCTCCGTGAACCTCAGGCGCTAGCCGTGGGCCCCGTGAACCTCAGGCGCTAGCCGTGGGCTCCGAAACCGGCCGACAAAACAACAAACTCCCGAACTGGGCGAGACGCTTCCCGCAACTCCGTGGTCAAGCTCCCACATCAGAACTGGCGCGTCGTGATTGTATGTGTCGATCGATAGCGTTTAGTCTAGCACTGCGAGGTGGAGGACCGCGAAGTATCCGCGCTCGTCGGTCCAGCTTTTTCGCAACGTCAATCCGGCGCTCGCGGCGAGCTGGGCAAAGTCTTCGATTGTGTACTTGTGCGAATACTCTGTGTGTATCAGCTCGCCTTCCGCGAACTCGAACGCGATCTCATCCAGCACGACCGTTTGATCGCAGAGACTTCTCAAGAAGATTTCGATCCGGGAGTGTTCTTGATCGTAACGTGCAACGTGATCAAATTGATCAACATCGATCGTCGCCCCCAATTCATCGCGAATTCGATGTAAGAGGTTAAGATTGAATTGGGCAGTGATCCCGGCGTCATCGTCGTAGGCGTTCTCCAGGATCGACGGGTCCTTGTCGAGGTCGATGCCGATCAACAGGCCGCCGCCGCGTCCACATAGCCGGGCGATCGACGCCAGCAATTCCACCGCCTGCGGCTTCGAGAAGTTACCGATCGTCGAACCCGGAAAGTAGACGGCAGCGTGCGTGTACTGGCCTTCTGGCTCTGGCAGATCGAACTCGGTGGTGAAGTCAACGGCGACTGGCAGGATTTCGATGTGCGGATAATCTCGCTGCAACGCCGCCGCGGTGCCCAGCAGGTGCTTGCGTGAAATATCGACAGGTACGTACGCAGCTGGATCAGGAAGATGCTCGAGCAGCAACCGAGTCTTGCTACTACTACCGCTTCCGTACTCGATCAACATCACTCCTTCACCGATTTGCTCTCCCATTTCTGACGCGTAGCGACTCGTGATCGCCAGTTCAGTCCTCGTCAAGTAATACTCGTCAAGCTCGCAGATCTGATCGAATAGAGCAGAACCGCGATGATCGTAGAAGTATTTGCAGGGAAGATGACGCGGCGAGTCCGACAGTCCGGTCAGAACCGCATCGAGGAAGGAATCCTCGGCCGAAGCGATACCGACGTTGGTCGCTGAATTAGAACTTTCCATGATCGTGCTCTCTCCCTCTCCGGAATCGTCCGACACATTGTCGTGACGTCCTACTTACGTTGAGTTGTGCTGATTGGGTCCACAGGAACTGACTGAAAAGACCGGTCTACCATCCAAAGGTTCCCGGCCCTCCCTTGAAGGGGCCAACGATGTTGTTCGTGATCCAGCCTCCGTAGAAATCGCCTTTTTGCGATTCGACCCGCTCCCCATCGACGTAACACTCGTCCATTTTGCTTGGATAGAACGCCAAATAGCCGGCAATCGACTCGAATCTCGCCGTCGGCGTTTTGTAGGACCAGGCAACGTCTGGAATCAAACGGCCAGGCATCTTGAGCGAGAAATAATGAGCATGGCCCTTCCACTCGCAAAAGGAACCGTGGTTCGATTCGACCATCAGATCCATTCGAATCGAATCGGGAGGCAAATAGTAGACCGGCGGGTGACTTGTCTCCAAAACGCGAATCGAATGGCGTGTTTCCGCGATCGGAATTTGATCGATGAAGATTTGGAGTAGGGAGCCGCAGGGCTCCACCCGAGGAGGCCGTGGGTAATCCCAAACAGATTCTTGGCCCGGGCCAGGCGTAATCCGCTGCTGACTCATCGATCGATCCTCCTCTAAGCAATCATCCCGTTGGACTGTAGGACAGCGACAACCGAGGCCTTCCGCGCCGCGGCCTTTACAGTAGCCGAGCCTCTCCGAGGCTGTGAGCAAATTGGACCGCGTCGCTGTACCGTAGCCGAGTCTCTCCGAGGCTGTGAGCAAATTGGACCGCGTCGCTGTACCGTAGCCGAGTCTCTCCGAGACTGTGAGCAAATTGGACCGCGTCGCTGTACCGTAGCCGAGTCTCTCCGAGACTCGGACGAAACGCCGCAAAGCTGCTGGTGTCCGCCTTGGAAAGGCGGACCTACGATAGGACCGTTTGTTACGCCGGACGGACGAAACTGAGATGCAACTCCGCGTGCCGGCACTGAAGCTGCACGTGCTGGGGTCGGGTCATGTTTCCCAGCAGAACATGCTTGGGAAGCGGCTCGGTATGATCGAAGCGATTGATCGCCTCACGGTAATGCTGAAGTCCCGCCGCCGTTTCGACATCTTCGCTAGGCCAGAACACGGACTGCGCCTTGGAAGGCAACTTGAAGCCAGGTTGCATGGGGCTGTTCAGAAATCTCGATCGAAACATCCTCGCGAGCACCTTGACTGGCAGGGCAATCGGAGGACTCGGGCGGTCTCCCGTCACAACATCGATGGTACGCGCGAGATGTTCGAGAATTTGTCCGAGCGAGTAGGAACCGGCCGTGATGACGGACTGACTCGACAGTCTTTCCGCTTCGGCCAACGCGTCCGCCAGTGAATCGAAGTGAAGTGAACGCCGTTCGATGACAGAACTCATGAGAAAGCCTCACAGTTGGAATCGATTTGAAAGCTGGATCAGCGGCTGATCACTCGGCCTGACAAGGATTCGTCAGCTGGCCAATTCCTTCGATCTCGACCGTACATTGATCGCCTGGCTTCAAAAACAGCGGCGGCGTTCGTGCGGCGCCGACACCGGGAGGCGTGCCTGTGAAAATCAGGTCGCCTGGCTTGAGCGTGACGATCTTTGTGAGGTGCGCGATCAGCGTCGGAATATCAAAGATCAACTGGGCCGTCGTGCTGTCTTGAACCACTTCTCCATTGAGGTGCATCCGGACTCGCAAGTTGGACGGATCAGGAATGTCACGAGTGGTGACCAGACAGGGACCAACCGGCGCAAAGGTGTCGAAGGTCTTGCCGAGAAGCCACTGTCCGCCCGGTCGTCCTTTCTGCCAGTCGCGGGCCGAGACGTCATGGCCACAGGCGTAACCAAAGACATGGTCCATGGCGTCGTCGACACTCACATGCTTGGCGGTGCGGCCGATCACCACGACCAGTTCCGCTTCGTAATCAACCTCATGGGCGACTTGAGGCAGTTGAATGGTCTCGCCATGCCCGATCAGCGTGGAATTGAACTTGCTGAAGACGACCGGTTCGGAGGGGATTTCGGCGCCGGTTTCGATGGCGTGATCACGATAATTCAAGCCGATGCAGATGATCTTTTCCGGCGGCGGCACGGGTGGAAGCAGCGTTTGCGGTGCGGATTGCCACTGCGATTCGCTGGGTTCCGGCAGCGAGGCGAGCCATTGCTGGTCCTGCGAAAAGAACCGGTCGCCGCTCGGCGAATCGCTCGTCAGCACATCGAGGGGACAGATTTGACCGGGGCGGTAAAGAGCATACTTCGCTTCACCGCGATCATTCGCGTACCGGCACAGTGCCATCGGAGATTGCCTTTCGGAGTTAAACGTGAGTGATTCGCTGGTAAGTTGCTGGTCGACTTCGTTGCTGACAATCACGCCGTAATTGATCGCGCCCAACCAGCCGCTCATGATGATGCCGACGCTGCCGGCATGGTACATCCCGCCGACCTGCTGGGGTAACTCACGACTGACGGCGAGTCCCTCGAACTTCGTGCCAAAACTGGCGCCGAGTTCGTGCCGAGTGTAATGGTTGAAGGTACGAGGCGTCGCGGCATCCACCCGATCGATCTTGTCACGAACGCCCGGGATGTAGCGTTCCAAAGCATCGATCGTCGTGTCGATGAGGTCCTGCTTGCTTGCTTGATATTCGTGGTCGTCGAGATCAGCCCAATCGGACCAGTTGGCATTGGTGCTACTGACAATGGCGTAACGCTTCTTGTCTTTTTGCGGCCGCGTCCTCGGGTAATAGAAACTGAACGTACGGCTCGTGATGTCACGGCTGAGCAACAAGTCGGTGCGAAATTCCTTGGCAGTGCTGGTGAAGAACAGATCACCAGTCGACTCGTCAATCTCCTCCCCTTCTTTCAATGCCATGTAGACCTGGGTGCTGCTGTTGTTCAATCGCACGGCTTCGGTGCGTTCGACGAAGCCTTGATCGAGCACCTCCGAGCCGATCATTTTGAGGATCGTGGTTCGCAGATTCGCGTTGCTGACGATCGCTCGGCAGCGGATGCGGCGGCCGCCGGTGTGAACGGCCGCGACCCGTCCGTTTTCCACATCGATCCGATCGACGCCGCAGTTGATGCGAATGTCGACGCCATTGGACTCGAGTTCACGCTTCATGCGAGCGACCAGATCCTCGGTGCCTCCCTCGTAGATGAAGACACCTTTGCTCATGAAATTGCTGAACACGATGCCGTAGGTGATCGCGGGATCCTCCAGCGTCGAGCCGTTGGCATAGGTGATCGGTTCCATCAGCAAGCGGACGACATCGTCTCGCCCGGGAAAGAACCGATCAAACAATTGACGCGTCGTGGTGGTTTGGTCGTCATAAAAATTCATCCCACGAGCGGTGTCAAAAAATTCGCTTACCGTCTCGCTGCGCAATCCGAAATCGGTCGTCAGCAGTCGCGTGAAGTCTTCCCGATTGAAGGTTGTCGTCAGAGAGAACTGAGGGTTATCAAAACGAATGTTCTTGAGCTGGACGATCCGATCGGCGATGTCTCGGCTCCAGTAGCGGCGACACGACTTGATCATCCCGTGAGGAAATCCGTGCAGGGAGATGTCAAAGATGTGCCCGCCGGGTCGCAGGAACCAGGTGGCCAAACCTCCGAGCTTGTAGTGTTGCTCGAGCAGCAAGACGCGATGGCCGGCGCGACCAAGAATGTTGGCCGAGGTCATGCCGGCAAGACCGCTGCCGATCACGACGACGTCATACTCGTCGGCGGCTCCTTTGAGAAAATCGCGGGGCATAGGGTGGAAGGTGCAAAGGAAAAGGGGAACCTGCTCGGGGTCAATCGCTACAGCGGTCCCACGTCAGGCTGGAGTTCCGCGTAGACGCCGATCTGATCCTCATCCGGCGCCCTATCACCGTACAACAGAAGCGCGGTTTCGCCGACCAGCCATCGCTCGTCCAGCAGTCGAATCGTTTGGCTAGAGGCGACGGCGCAGGTCTCGCGTCCGATTCCCGTGCTGAGGACCTCGTGGGATCCGCGAAAGACATCGACATGCTCGCGGGGCAGGGCAGTCGCCATCCTCCTGGTACCGGTCGCAGCCGCCACGGAGGTCGAGATTTTCCAGCGATGGTCGCGTGGATCTTCCAGGATTTGGACCGTTACGACCGAATCCCCGGGGGGAACCTCAACCGCTCCGAACCACTCGGGCCCGGAAGCTTGCTGGGGCCGAACCGAGCTGTAGGTGACGCGATAGTCGTTGGCGCCGCGGGGGATGCGCACCCGAAAGCGGTAGGTCAGCGGTTGGTCGCTCGGCGCCCTGGCTGCGGCGATTTGCCCGGGCAGCGTGTTGGACAAATAGCCAAATTCCTTCCGCATCGCCGTCAACTCAGCTTCACTTCGCCGCAGCCGCACGGTGGTGGCAACCAAGCCCACCGCCAGCATCGCGATGGTCACCAGCCCAAGGTATTCCCGCAGGCTCATGCGGGGCCCACGAGAAATGGGCCGAGGGTTCTCCTCGATTCTGTCCTCAAGTTGGCTCATGCGAGAATTGTAACGGCTCCGCCAATCTGCAACGATTCGGATCGTTACGCAGAGTGCCGGTGTTCGCACTGGCAGGAATGATTGGGCTTGGGAAGGATGGCTCAGGTTAGAAAGCCTAACGCACGCCGGCATTTCCAGGCTGCCAGCGTTTTTTGAGCGCCGGTACGTCCGCCTATTCATGACGCCTGCGGCTACCGGGTAAACGCAGACTTACGATAAGGAGACTCACTCATCTTCGATCCGATTGACGTGCTTTGGGACGGTGAGGTCGTGTTGGTAGTCGATAAACCGGCCGGCTTGTCCACACAGGCACCTGGAGCGGCCGATAGCCTGGAATCGCGGCTGCGAACACAGTTCCAAGATCGCTCTGACTATCTCGCCTTCCCCCACCGACTCGACCGCCCGGTGGGAGGAGTGATCCTGGTGGCTTTGCGCAAGCGGGCCGCGCGCTTGCTCGGCCAGCAATTCATGGCACGTAAAGTTGAGAAGCAATACGTTGCCGAGGTCGCCGGTCGGGTCGATGCAGCCGCAACGGTTTGGCTGGACCATCTCCGAAAAATCCCCGATCAAGCCAAGGTCGAAGTCGTTGAGGCTAGCGACGAACAGGCGAGGCTTGCCGAGACGGGGGTCGAGATCATCCGTTACGACGAGAGCAGCGATCGAACCTGGCTCAAGCTATCGCCGGTGACTGGTCGCATGCACCAATTGCGGATCCAGGCTGCCAGCCGGGGCAATCCGATCGTTGGTGACGTCCTGTACGGAGGTCCGCCGATTCCAGACAGGACCGATCAAATCCAGTTGCGAGCCCATTCCCATGCGTTTTTTCGATCCCCGCGATTCACGCCCCGTCACCGTGACCGCTTCCGAAGAGTGGATCGAGAGAGTGTAATGTGGGTCGGAAATCGGGCCCAACGTGGAGGTTAACCTGCAGGACGAATAGCGGTTACGGGAGTGGTCTGGCTGAGTCCGCTTCATCAGCCGCAAAGCCATTCGTTGTTTACACACAAGTTAAGCATCATTGCACTTCAGGCCCGAAGGGTCGGCACAGCCCATGCCGGTGGTGCAAACCACCGGATGATTGCACTTATTCACTTCCTTCCCAGGCGCGATCGGCGGCGAAGTCGCCGATCGCGCCTGGGAACCGCTTGAAAGGGAATCCAACCCGATTGCCTGACGGCACCGGCAAGGGGTGTATCAGCCCTTCGGGTTTGCCAAATCGATTGATGCATGACAACAAGGGTAACGCCCACAGTTCACAAGAAATCGGCAACAAACAAATGTTACGCATCGGTGCGGTCTCGTACTTGAACACCAAGCCGCTGATTTACGGCCTTGAACAACGGCTGGGGGATCGCGGCCAGCTGACTCTTGCGCTGCCGAGCGTTTTGGCGGACGATTTGCGGGCGGGCCGTCTGGACGTCGCCTTGATTCCGTCGGTGGAATTCTTTCGTGGCAACGGTTATCAGGTGATCTCGGATGCAGCGATCGCCTGCCGAGGACCGGTCTGGAGCGTTCGCTTGCTGAGCCGAGTTCCCGTACCCAAGATCAAGCGATTGGCCTTGGACGAGGGAAGTCGAACCAGCGCGGCGATGCTGGGGATTCTACTGTCCGAGATGTACGGCCTGTCACCGGAAACGCTGCCTTTGACGATGGACGAGTCTCCCGAATCGGCCGACGCCGACGCGATCTTGATGATCGGCGATCGAGCCATGCATCCGGCGCGGGGCGTGTACCGAGAGATTTGGGATCTCGGGGATCGATGGTGCCGATGGACCGAATTACCCTTTGTGTTCGCGATGTGGGTTGCCCGAGCCGGCGTCGCAGAGGGCGGTATCGCAGACGCGATGACGCAGCGAGCCAGCAGAAACTCGATGAGCTGGCGGACATCCTGGAAGCGAGTCGTGATGACGGGCTAGCGAACCTGGAAAGCATTGCTCAACAGGAATCGGCCGCACACGGGCTGACGAAGGAAGACCTGCACCGTTATTTTGCAGAGAATCTCCATTTCCGCTTGGGACCTGGCGAACGCATGGGAATGGAAGCGTTCCGTCGCAAGGCCGTCGCATTGGGGTTTGTACCCCAGCAAGCCCCCACCGTTGTTTGATGACCTGAAATGATTGCAGCAGCAGAAAAGAACGTACGAGACATTTTGGACAAAGCGATCGACGGCGAGCGATTGTCGCCGGCCGAGGGACTGCGGCTCCTGGAGAGTCACGATTTGGCTGCGATCGGATCGGCCGCCGACCAGGTATCGCGACGCATGCATCCCGAACCGTATCGAACGTACAACATCGATCGGAACATCAACTACACCAACATCTGCACCGCGGTGTGTCACTTCTGTGCGTTCTATCGCGGCCCCAAGAGCGACGAGGGTTACGTCCTGTCGCGTGAAGAGATTCTGGAAAAGATCGCTGAGACGATTGCCTTGGGCGGCAACCAGATCCTGATGCAAGGCGGTCTGCATCCGAAGTTCAAGCTCGACTGGTACGAAGAGCTGCTGCGTGACATCAAGCGTGAGTTTCCAACGCTGAACATCCACGGCTTCAGCCCGCCTGAGTTTTATCACTTCACCAAGATCAACAACCTGTCGATTCGCGAAGTCTTGGAGCGACTGAAAGCGGCGGGTCTGGGAAGCATTCCCGGCGGCGGCGCGGAAATCCTCGTCGACCGTGTTCGCAGCGAACTGACGCGCGGCAAAGTGATGTCGGACGATTGGTTGGAAGTGATGCGTGTCTGGCACCAACTCGGCGGCAACTCCACCGCGACCATGATGTTTGGCCACGTCGAAACGCTGGCCGAACGAATCGAGCATCTCGACCGGTTGCGGTCGTTGCAGGACGAAACCGACGGCTTCACCGCGTTCATCTGCTGGACGTTTCAGCCCGACAACACCGACTTGTCTCACATTCCGCCGGTCGGCGCATTCGAGTATCTCAAGACCCAGGCCGTCGCCCGACTTTATCTCGACAACTTCCCCAACATTCAAAGCAGCTGGGTCACGCAGGGCTTGAAGATCGGTCAATTGGCCATGCTCTACGGCGCCAATGACATGGGAAGCCTGATGATTGAGGAAAACGTGGTCGCCGAAGCGGGCACGGTCCACTACCTGACGCTCGACCAGATCCGCGAGGCGATCGAAGAGCTTGGCTTCCAACCACGCCAGCGAGACGTCTTCTACAACCTGGTTGGCGAAGAAGCCGAGCGCCGAGCGATCGAAGCCAACAAGAACCTGCCACCGCGAGATCTCGTGCAGTTGGCGGGATAGAGCCTTTCTTTGGAGCATGGGTCGAGAAGCTTTTCACGATCCACCCAGTCGATGCCGAAGGTATCTCAGACGGTAGCCGTAGGTAGCGGAGCGCACCTACGGAAACCTTCGCGAATTTGCCACGTCCGACCCCGCAGGCGGTCGCAAACTGATCGCCGCTCGAACTGTGACCCTCTACGGGGTCGGTTTCTGTTGCACGATCTCAATCCCGCAGCTGCGGTCCGCGACCTACGGCTACCATCTACGACCGCTGCGCGGTCAAATCACTTGTTTCTCAATCCGTAATTGGGAGAACCGGTAGGCGAAGACAAACCACTATTGCAGCGTCAGCATTCATTTTAGGGGTTGATGGCGAAAAGGGGTCAGACACCGAAAACTGGAACGGCCCGACGAGTGCTTCGCATTTTTGGTGTCTGACCCCTTTTCGCCGATCGACGTCACCCCCATTTTTAGATGTGACGATGCACTGGATCCACCCGACAAGACCACAAGACACTGCGAGAGACCAACCCGATGGCACAATTGGCACACCATGTTTTCTTCAAGCTCCATGACCGCAGCGACGAAGCGATCACGACCTTGCTGGCCGCCTGCAAGAAGTACCTGGATGATCATGACGGACTGATTGGGTTCTCGGTGGGGACTCGCGATCGTGAGTTGGATCGGCCGGTCAATCAGGACTTTGACGTTTCCTTGCACTGCATCTTCCAGGATCGGCCTGCTCACGATGCCTACCAGACTGCCGAGCGTCACCTGAAATTCATCGAGGAAAACAAGGCAAACTGGGCCGAAGTGCGAGTGTTCGACAGTACGTTATCGTAGCCGAACCTCTCCGAAGCTCGGGGAGAGCGACCTCTAAACAATGCTCGAATCCTCGGGGCCGGCTTGGGCTACAATGAGAGTCCTTCCTCACGCCCTACCTCCCCGACTCCGGTCCAGGAACATGATCCGAGAATTGATCCGCCTCGGCCTTTGCGCCGCTGCTGCTTCGATGCTGCTGACACTGTCGCCGGGCGTCCTGCTGGCGGCGGAATCACGGGCAATCGACTTCAAGGACGAGGTTCAACCCATTCTTCGTCGGCATTGCGATCGTTGTCACGGAGAGACCACCAAGAAGCGGGCCTGAAGCTGAACGTTCGGGACGCTGTGGTCATGGGTGAGGCCGACTCCGGCGAACCGATTGTGGTTCCGCACCGTTCGGCCGAGAGCTTGCTAGTCAAACGCATGATCGATCCCGACGTCGGAGACATCATGCCGCTCGACGGGGATCCCCTGTCGCCGCGCGAGATCGCGGTGATTCGAGCCTGGATCGATCAGGGCGCCGAATGGACGCCGTCGCAATCCAGCGAGGAACATTGGGCCTATTATCCGGTATCACGCCCGGCTGTACCGGATGACGACGAAAGCGTTTCCCCGATCGATCGCTTCGTTGCAACGCGTCTGAAACAGCGCGGGCTCGATTTTTCACCGCCGCTCGACCGTCCTCAACTGTTGCGCCGCGTTCACCTGGCGTTGACGGGGCTGCCGCCGACACCCGAACAGGTTCGTCGCTTTGTCGACGACACTTCCGATGAAGCTTATGAACGGGTGGTCGATCAACTGCTGCAGTCGTCGCATTACGGAGAACGTTGGGCGGTGCCGTGGCTCGACCTCGCCAGGTACGCCGACAGCAACGGATTCCAAGCGGATCAGATTCGAGACAACTGGGCATATCGTGATTGGGTCATTCGAGCATTCAACGAAGGCATGCCCTTTGATCAATTTGTGATCGACCAAATCGCAGGGGACCTACGAGAGGACGCCACCGTCGATCAGAAGATCGCGACCGGTTTTCATCGGATGACCACCTGCAACGTCGAAGCGGGCGTGCACCCGGAAGCGAATCGAGTCAATCAGGTGGTCGACCGGGTCAACACGACCGCGACCGTTTTCCTCGGCACGACACTCGAATGTGCCCAGTGCCATGATCACAAATACGATCCATTTACCCAGCAAGACTATTACCAGCTGTTTGCTTACTTCAACAACACGCCGCTGGAGGTCAAGAACACTTCGGGCGTGACCTGGGATTTTTACGGTCCGACGATGGACCTGCCGATGGCCAGCACCAAGCAACAGCAGCGAGAGCGGCTTCAAGCCGAGCTCGACGCTTACAAGCAGTCGCGGGGTAAGCTGGCGGCGACCGATGACGAAGCATTCAACGCATGGCTGCAAGGACTCAAGCAAAGCGGGGACGTTTCGTGGCGAACCGTCATCCCGGAGAAGTTCGAATCGACCGCGAATGAGACGTTCGAAATTCTGCCCGACGGTGCGGTGCTGCTCAGTGGCAGCGTGCCCGACACGGTTCAGCACATTTTCACACTTGAGCCCGGCGATGAACCCGTTACGGCGATCAAGCTTGATGTGCTGACCGACGATTCGATCCCCGGCAAGGGACCGGGAAGAGGCGACGAACAGCGGTCGAACATCATCCTGAACGAATTCACCTGTGAGCTCATCGAGGATGGACGGGCGACTTCCATCGAACTGACCGATGCAGCCGCCGATTTCTCGCAGAACAAGTGGGATGTCGCCGGGGCGATCGACGGCATCCGCAAGACCGGTTGGGCGATTGCTCCGCAGTTTGGCAAGCCGCATTGGGCCAGTTTCGTGCTTGCTTCGCCGCTGACAGATGCCAAGCCGTCGCAACGTCTGCGGATCACGTTGTCGGAGTTCTACGGTAGTGGTCGTGTGATCGGCAAACCACGCATCTCGCTGTTCAGCGGAGATCCCCGATACCTCAACATCGATTCAAAGATCCGACGCCTCGCAGACAAGAAGTCGCCATCCAAGAACGATCTGGACAAGCTGCGCGGCGAGTTCGAAAAGAACAATCCAGAACTTCGCAGAATGGACCGCGAAATTGCTCGCGTTGAAAAGGAACTGGCTCGCGTTCAACCAGACACAACGCTGGTGATGCAGGAACTGGAATCGCCACGCGAAACCTTTGTGATGATTCGCGGCGACTACGAAAACCTGGCGGGAAAGGTCCAGCCCGATACGCCGGCGGCACTGCCCCGCCTGGCGCCCGATTCCGTTCGCAGGGATCGGCTTGGCTTGGCCTTGTGGCTGACCTCTCGAGAGAACCCTTTGCTGTCGCGTGTGACTGTCAATCGCTGGTGGTCTCAAATCTTCGGCACCGGACTGGTTAGCACGCCGGAGGATTTTGGCAGGCAGGGCGAACCTCCAAGCCATCCCGAATTATTGGATTGGCTTGCCAGCGAACTGATGGACAGCGGCTGGTCGATGAAGCACGTGCACAAATTGATCGTGATGTCGCAGACCTTTCAGCAATCCTCCGCTGTTACCGACGAGATGATGCAGATCGATCCTGATAACCGCTTGTTGGCTCGCGGACCACGCTTTCGACTTTCCGCCGAGCTGGTACGAGATAACGCGTTGGCGATCAGCGGACTGTTGTCCGAGAAGATGTATGGGGCGCCGATCATGCCCTATCAACCGGACAACCTTTGGCGAAGCGTGGGGCGAAATCAACCGACGTGGAAGGCGGCCGAGAATGAAGATCGTTTTCGCCGTGGAGTTTATGTCGTTTGGAAGCGAGCGGCCCCTTATCCGAGTTTCATCAATTTCGACGCACCTGACCGAGGAAGCTGCACGGTGCAGCGTGGACGCAGCAACACACCGCTGCAGGCACTGACGCTGCTGAATGATCCGGCCTATGCGGAGATGTCATTGGCATTGGCCGATCGCATCCTGAGCGAATCACCGTCAAGCGACGACGAAGCGCGAATCGAATTTGGAATGGAATTGGCCGTCGCACGGCGACCGTCGCCGAAGGAAACGGCGATCCTGAAGCATTTGCTGGAAAGCGAACGGGCCGCCCTCACGGCCGATCACTCGTTGGTGGAGGCGCGTACTCGTCGTCCATTCGATGCGATGCCGCTACGGTCCGAAGAGCAGCAGGAGTTGGCCGCCTGGTTTGCCGTCGCCAACGCTTTGATGAATCTCGATGAAACCATGAACCAATAGCCTGACTGAATTGAGAGCTGTCATGAGCATCCTCCCCACACCGATCGGCCGGCGCACGCTCTTGCAGCGCAGCGGATTTGGCCTCGGCGCGTTCGCCCTGTCCCAGATGCTGCAGGACGATTTGGGGGCGGCTCAACCGCGCAGCGATGCGTTGGCACCTCGCCAGCCACACTTTCCGGCCAAAGCCAAGAGCGTGATCTATTTGCACATGGTCGGTGCGCCGAGCCACCTGGACTTGTTTGACTTCAAGCCCGAACTGCAACGCCGCAGCGGCGAGGATTGTCCCAAGGAACTTTTCGAGTCGAGCAAGTTTGCGTTCGTGAGGGACCTGCCCAAGCTGCTGGGAACGCCGAACGATCAAGCGTATCAGTTCACACCGAGCGGTCAGTCGGGTTTGCCAATTTCGAACTTGTTGCCCCAGTTGCAAACGGTCGCTGACGAAATCACGCTGATCAAGACGCTCCATACCAACGAGTTCAATCACGGTCCCGCGCAGATGTTCATGCTCAGCGGGTTTGGACGTTTTGGCCGTCCCAGCATCGGGTCTTGGCTGAATTACGGACTGGGTAGCGAGAATCAAGACTTGCCCGGATTCGTCGTCCTGATCACCGGAAACGTGCTGGGTGCCGGCAGTCCTGCCTGGGGAAGCGGTTTCTTACCCAGCGTCTATCAGGGGGTTGAGTTTCGCAGCAAGGGCGACCCCGTCCTGTTTCTCTCCAACCCGAGTGGAGTCGAACCAACATCGCGCAAGCGAATCATCGACGCCGTGAATTCGCTGAACGAAGTGCAATTGGCGAGTGTGGGTGATCCGGAGATCGCAACTCGCATCAGCCAATACGAACTGGCCTATCGCATGCAGACCAGCGTGCCGGAACTGATGGACATCTCGTCCGAGCCTCAGAACATACACGAGATGTATGGCACCAAGCCGGGACAGACGAGTTTCGCAAACAATTGTCTGCTGGCGCGTCGATTGGTCGAACGTGGCGTCCGCTTCGTGCAACTCTTCGATCAAGGATGGGACGCCCACGGCAGTGTTTTCTCAAACGTTGCCAACAAAGCCAAGCAGGTGGACCAACCGATCACCGCGCTGATCAAAGATCTTCGTCAGCGTGGACTGCTTGATTCAACCTTGGTGGTTTGGTCGGCAGAGTTCGGCCGGACTCCGTTCGGACAAGGTGCCAACGGAGAAGGGAAGGAGACCAAGGTGGGCCGCGATCATCACAAGGATGCGTTCACGGTTTGGGTTGCGGGCGGCGGCGCGAAGGGCGGATTCAGCTATGGGGAAACCGACGAACTGGGATACACGATCGCCGAGAATCCGGTGCATGTGCATGACTTCAATGCAACGCTGCTGCACCTGATGGGAATCCATCACGAGCGATTGACATTCCGTTACCAGGGGCGCCAGTATCGGCTGACCGACGTGGAAGGGAACGTCGTCCGAGAGATCATCGGCTGAGGCTTGGCTCCTACGGCTACGCCGATATCGTGTCGCACTCGCTACGAATCATCGACGCTCGTCGACGGCTTGCTTGACTTCTTGCCAGACCGCTTCGGGCGATTGGTCGGCGTTGATGACGGCGGTGGACGGGCCGCTGTGGGGCAGTTCACGCAGAAACGCCTGACGCACCGATTCCAAGTAGGCGATCCCGCGACTTTCCATACGATCGGCCGGACCTGGGATGCGCGCCGCGGCCGATTCGGCTGGCATGTCCAGTAGCAGCGTCAAATCGGGCTGCAATCCGTTGTTCGCCCACCGACCCATCTGCCACAGCTGCTCGCAGTTAACTTCACCACCGATACTCTGATAGACGACGTTGGCGAGCAGAAAACGGTCGGAAACCACCGTGGTGCCCTCGCGCAGCGCGGGTCGGATTGTCTTTTCGACCATCTCGCAGCGACTGGCCATGAACAACATCGCTTCGGTTCGACGATGAAGATCGAGATCGCTATCAAGCAACAGCTCGCGCAGCTTGATCCCTATCGCCGTGCTACCCGGATCGCGAACTTGCAGCACCTCGTGCCCCTGGCTGCGCAGATACTTTGTCAGCCGGTCAATCTGAGTGGACTTGCCCACTCCATCGATCCCGTCCAGGGTAACGAACAGCGGCGTGATGTTCGATGCGATTCATGGCATCTTTGGTTGATTCGGCAATGGTGCTGTATTGATCCGGCTGGCCGGTGATTGGCGAGTGACGATAGTCGATCACGACCCAAGTATCGTCTGACTTCTCCAGTCGCAACAGCAAACGCCGCAAGACTCGGAGCTTGCGAAACTGACCACTGTTGTGACTGACGTCGACTTTCACGCTCATGTCGACGTCTGCTTCCTGCGGAAAGGTCCCCTCGATCACGTCGATGCTGCGAATCTTGTTGACCGCGGCCATGTCAAAGGTGAAGCGGCTGAGTTCCACGCGTGCCCTGTCCCGAGTGGTGGGGTCACCGATGATTTGAACGGCTGTCTCCACGTCGTTTCGTTCGACGGCGTCTGCGATCGAGTAGATCAACGACTCGATCTGTTCGCGGTCCGTTTCCCATCGCGAGGCCACGACCCAGGCAACCGGGAATCAAGCAGCGCGAAGACGAGACCGGCAATCGCAGCTTGCCGCTTGCCGGTTTGCAGCCAGCCGAAAAACAGTCCGACCGACAACGCACCGAGCATCAGCGAGACGATCAGCGGTTGTTCGGCGAGCAGCGTTTCCACCGTAGACCCTCTGAAATGTGGCTTACAGACGCGTGGACAGCACAACGAGGCGCGCCGAAGTCCCGCCGCCGGCGCGGCGGGACGATTCCCAACACGAGAAGGTCACCGAGATCGATCGCTTGGATCGCTCGCTTGGATCGCTCATTGGTTACTTCTGGCGAAACAGTGGTCCGCCGTACAGTGCTGTGTCTCCGAGCATTTCTTCGATTCGCAACAATTGATTGTACTTGGCCATGCGATCGCTGCGGCTTGCCGAGCCGGTTTTGATCTGGCCCGTGGACAGGGCAACGGCCAGGTCGGCGATCGTCGAATCTTCCGTTTCACCGCTGCGGTGGCTGGAGATCGACGTGTAATTGTTGCGAGCGGCCAATTGGATCGCATCAATCGTTTCGGTCAGCGTTCCGATCTGGTTGACCTTGATCAGAATGCTGTTGGCGATTCCCTCGTCGATGCCGCGTTGCAGTCGCTCGACGTTGGTCACAAACAGGTCGTCACCAACGAGCTGGACCTTGTCGCCGAGCTTCGTCGTCAGCTTCTTCCAGGTTTCCCAGTCGTCTTCGGCACAGCCGTCTTCGATGCTGCAGATCGGGTACTTGCTGCACCAGTCGGCCAGGAAATCGACCATCTCATCGCCCGACAACTGTTTGCCGTCGATCGTGTACTTCTTGGTTCCGCTGTCGTAGAACTCGGTCGATGCCGCGTCGAGGGCGATCCAAATCTGTTCACCCGCTTTGTATCCGGCCTGGTCGATCGCTTGCAGGATGACATCGAGCGCCTCCTGGTTGCTTTTCAAGTCGGGAGCGAAACCACCTTCGTCACCGACCGACGTGTTGTAGCCTTTGCTCGAGAGGACTTTCTTCAGATTGTGAAAGATTTCGGTGCCAGCTCGAAGGGCATCGCTGAAACGCTCGAAGCCGAGCGGCATGACCATGAACTCTTGGACGTCGACCGAGTTATCCGCGTGCTCGCCACCGTTGATGATGTTCATCATCGGCGCGGGAAGCAGTCGCGCACCGGCACCGCCGAGGTAGCGAAACAGTGGCTGGCCGGTCGCCTGAGCCGCCGCGTGGGCCACCGCCAGGGAAACGCTCAGGATCGCGTTGGCGCCAAGATTCTTTTTATTTGGGGTTCCATCCAGCTCGTTCATCGCCGCATCGATCCCCGCCTGATCGGTCGCATCCATGCCTTGCAGTGCGTCGGCGAGCTTTTCGTTGACGTTGTTCACCGCCGTCATGACGCCCTTGCCCATGAAGTACGACTTGTCGCCGTCACGGAGCTCCCATGCCTCGTGGGCCCCCGTACTGGCTCCGCTGGGAACCGCGGCGCGGCCATGGCTTCCGTCGCTGAGCAGCACCTCGGCTTCGACCGTCGGATTGCCCCGGCTGTCAAGAATTTGTCGTGCGTGGATGGCTTCGATCAGCGTCATTGGGAAACCTCGCAAAGAAAACGTTTTGGTGATTGGTTACGTTGTGTTGTCGGGCGGCATTTTGTTCAATGCAGGATACGAATGCCTACCCGGCAACGATTTCCTTGGCGAACCCGCTTGGTTTCCAGGGCTTTCTGTTGTCTTCCGATCCCTTAACCCCGCCATTTCGCCCAGCCTCCTTCCGCAACCGCTGGCCAGCCGAGTGATTCAGCACCGCTGACCGGCTGATGACGCGGCCCACACACCCAACCCCCCTCTCAAACCAATGTTCACCGGATTGGTTGAAACGAAAGGAATCGATCGCGGCGGTGGTCGACCAGCCGCCGGGCCGGCGACTGACGATTCGCGCCGGCGTCGTAGCACAGGGGGCGTCGATCGGAGACAGTATCTGCATCAATGGTTGTTGCCTGACCGTGGTGGCGATCGACGGCGAGCAGCTCGATTTCGAGGCGGGGGAAGAGACTCTCTCGCGCACCAACCTGGGACGTTTGAACGTCGGATCCTCTGTGAACCTGGAACGCTCGCTAGCGGTAGGAGATCGCTTGGGAGGCCACTATGTGACCGGGCATGTCGATTCGCTCGGTTCGTTGCTGGAACGGCGAGACGATCCCCCGTGGGCTCATCTCCGCTTTCGATTGCCGCGGTCGCTTGCCTCACAAGTGGCGGCGAAGGGCAGCATTGCCGTTGACGGCGTGAGCTTAACGGTCGTCGATGTCGGCGACGACTGGTTTTCCGTTGCCCTGATTCCACATACGCTCGACGTCACGACGCTGGGCGAGCGAGCGGTGGGAGATGACGTCAACCTGGAGACCGATGTGCTGGCGAAATATGTTCAACGAAGCCTTCAATCGACATCGGAACCAACCACTTGAACGAGCCTCGTCAAACTGCCTCGTATCTGTCGAAGCGTCTCGCGGCCGCCGGTTTACGTCCGGTGTCGAAGTACGGACAGAACTTTTTGATCGACTTGAACCTTGTCGATCTGATTGCCCGCTCGGCGGAACTGCGCAAAACCGATGTCGTGCTGGAAATCGGCACCGGTGTTGGTTCGCTGACCACACGTTTGTCCGATCAAGCCGGCGCGGTGCTCAGCGTCGAAATTGACGCGAACCTACATCAACTTGCCGGTGAGGAGCTGGAAGGTCGACAAAACGTGCGACTGATTCACGGTGACGCCCTCCGCAACAAAAATACGCTTCGGCCCGATTTGATGGAACAGGTCCGGGAGGCGATCACGCGGATTGGTCCCGAGGCTAGATTCCTATTGGTTGCCAACCTTCCCTACAACGTGGCCACGCCGATCATCGGCAATCTGCTTCACGAATCACCACCGCCCGATGTGATGGTCGTCACCATTCAAAAGGAGTTGGGCGACCGGATTGTTGCCGAGCCGGGGACAAAGGATTACGGGGCGCTGAGCGTCTGGGTCCAATCCCTGTGCCGCCCGCAGATCGTACGGATACTTCCGCCGACCGTGTTCTGGCCGCGACCGAACGTGCATTCCGCGATCCTGCGGCTCGACTTGGTCCCCGAGTGGCGAGAAAGGTTTGCCGACTTGAAGTACTTTCATCAGACCGTCCGCGCCTTGTTCTTTCACCGCCGAAAATTTCTGCGGAGCGTGGTGGCCAGCGCCATGAAGGGACGGCTAAGCAAGCCGGAGGTCGACGACATCCTTGCCAAACTAGGCTACGACGAAACCTCGCGAGCCGAACAACTGACCGTCAGCCAGATCCAAGATCTCGCCGAAGCCCTGAGAATCGCGGAGTTCGCAAAGGAACCGGAGTAGGGGCCCTCCCTAAAGTACGATGGGCTTCCAAGCCCGTCGCCCTCTCTCGGCATTCGACGGGCTTGGAAGCCCATCGTACGGGTTTTGCGCCCCTAACGCTTCTGCGCCGCGCCGAGCTCGTGAATCCGCTGCAGCTCTGCTGAAATCTTTTGTTTCATCTCGGCGTGGTACGCCGCGTTGCCTTCCTGTTTGTTGGCGGTGTAAATCGCTTCGAGCGCGTGATGGGGTCCGACTTGCAGCGGATTGATCTCGAGCGATCGCTTCAGCGCTGCGATCGCCGCCTGGACATTGCCAACATTGCTCTCACAGAGACCGAGGTAGAACATGTCGGTATCGTCGAGGTGAAGCTTGTTGACCGCGCGATACTGCTCGACCGCTTCGGCATGTCGGCCGGATTGGAAGGCGATTCGCCCCAGCAGCGCACGAGCCTCGATATGGGCTAGCGTTGGGCGAGGTTCCTTGACAAGCGCCTCCTTGGCCAGCTTTTCCGCGATCTCCGGTTGTTGCTGAGCAATGGCCAGCAACGCCAGCTGGCTGTCACAATCCGCATCCACTGGCCCCATGCTCTTGAGCTTGATCAATTCTTCGGTTGCCTCGTAACCGAAGTGATCGTAATCCGGATTCTCCGGATCGCCGCGCAGATGGATGGCCTTTGCCAACGCGCCGCAGCGAATACGTTCTCGCTCGGAAAGTCCGCTCAGGTCGAGCACCGGAACCAATTCGATTTGCTGGCCTACTTTCTTCGGAGGCGACGGCGCATCCTTGGAGTGAATCCCGATTTGATGATGGTGAAAGGCTGCATGGGCAACGTTGGTGTCCGCTTTGGGCATGTGACACTCGAAACAACTGTTGTCGGCCTCCCGCATCCGCTGCTCGTGCGACACGCCACAGCTCTCATCCTTGTGGCAATTCAGGCAAACCGATCGCTGGTAATCGACTCGCTCGGCTTGGGGTACCGGATGATGGGGATCATGACAGGTGGTACAGGTCAGTGTTTCCGACTGCTTGTAGCATTCGCTGGCGTGCATCTGTTCCACATGACCGACGATCCGCATGCTGCCGGATCCCTCGGTCAACTGATAGTCCACACGGAAATCGGTGATCGGTAAACCTGGGCGAAAGTTCCAATAGTCCTTGCCGCTGGTCGTGACCCAATTGGCGCCCTGGAGGTGACACTGCTGGCAAACCGCCTCACCCAATTCACGCGGCAGGTTGGCAGGATTGACAATGGTTCGATCGTCAATGGACGGAGCTGGGTTGTTGCGATACTTGGCCACGTGCAATTCACCCGGCCCGTGACATCGCTCACAACCGATGGTCAATTCAAGCACTTCGAACTGATAGGGATTCATCTCCTTAACATCGATGCTGCCGACGTGACAAAACACACATTCGCTGCGAATCTTCCGCCGGAACGAAGGTTGATAGGCCCCCTCGTATCCTGGGGACATCCTCCAAGCGTTCGGTGCTTCATACCAGGTCAGTGGCGATTGACCGAAGTACGGCCCTTCGCGAAACAGATAACTCTTGGCGTGCTGGCCGGATCCGATCGTCAAATCGATCGCCCGCTCGGTACTGATCAGCGTCTCACCATCGGCCGCCGGAATCGTTTCTCGATGGATCAGCGAGCCATCCTTTCTCTCGACCTCGTACTGGTAGCCAAGGACGGGATGAACGAAGACCGTTGATGCCGCTTCCTGGTCGGGGTCGGTCCGCATCGTCGCCACGCTGTGGGTCGTTTGCAGGTAGCTGGCGTGCTGCTCTTTGTGGCATTCGACGCATGCCTGTGTGCCAACGTAGTTGACCCCGGGCCGAGCGTTTTCCCACGTGCTGTCGGGGTCTTGGCCGCAAAGCATCCCGGATCCGGCGACGACAAACCAGGCAACCGTCAGCGCGTGAAATCCAGAAATCGCATGGTCGTAATGCCGTCGCACTGCCGTTCCTCTGTCGATGTGAGCCGATCCCACAATGATGATAATGCTTGTGTCAGCTACGGGCCAACCTCGCGATTGGTTCCGCCCCACGCCCGTGGCCGACCGCCGCCTTCCTACCTTGACCGCGATTGCGGCGGATTGGAAACCAGTTCCGAGTCCACGGAGGGGGTGACTCTCGCGGCGACCAGTAGATTCTGGATCCGATCGAGCTGAGCCTTCAAACGCTGCGGACTAAACTCGGCCCGTCGCTGCAGTTCTTCCTCGAGCCCCGCGGGATAGATGAACTGTTTTCGACCAGACGGCAAATTGGAAAGGATTCCTGTCGTTGCCGGATCGCCCAGAGAAACCACAACCTCGGCGAGACCATCGGGCAGCGACTCGCCATGGTCACTCAGCTCCTGCGTGATCACCTGGATCGCCCAGACGACCTGTCGGGCCGCATCGTAAGTCAACAGCTCCTCAGCAGAGGTCTGCGCGAGCAACCTCAACACTCCCTTGGCGGTCGGAGCCCCGACAGGCAACCCTTCGACTTTTGTGATCGCGCTGCTGACCTGCTCACGCAATGGCTTGGGCGACGGGGCGGACCTGATCGGGATCGCCAAACGGTTGCTCTGCAAAACTTGCGGTCAGTTCGGCTTCCATCTGAAGCAGTTGCTGCCAGGTTTGCTGCCCCTGCTCGCCACGGCCTCCATACAAACGGTATGCGATGTTGAGCAGCGGGTCGGGCCATTCTGGTTGACGAGGCCGACCGGGTGCGGCGGGAAAGCCCCGACGTTGCCGCAGCGCTGTCGGAGCGAAGCTCGTGATGGCACGAAGCACAATCGTAAAGCGAATAGTCAGCCCACTGGTGCGCGTTGGCTGAATCGATCACGAGGTCCAACGATTGCTTCCTTGCTGCCAAGGCGCCAACGAGTAGCTTCCGAGTGCCCCAGTAGGTATTGGCTGCGGACGATGACGGTGTGATCACGCCGGGATAGTTGATTTGAAAATAGGGGTCGCGGCTTGGATCTTGCGCGCGGTCAGGCTGTCGTACAGTTCCCTCGGGGTTTGCCAGTGCTGTGGCATCTCCTCGCAGAACGTTTGCAACTCAACAGAAGGAAGCGGAGGATGTCCCGCCGCATACATCTCGTGGGTCACAAACATGTTGCGATCACGGTTGCCGATGTGGCAGTCCAGACACAGCGCTCGCTTGTACCGACGTGTTGACGAGGTTGCGCATGCCGGCGGCCGTTTTCGCATCGGGCGGCAGCAGTCGCCACTTGATTCGGGTCCAGGTGGCTCAGCACCCAAGTGGAGTTCTCGCCGTCTTGGTGGCAATACAGGCAGTCGATGCCGATCTGCTCCTGGCCTTTGGAAGCGAACGAAAATCCGGTGTCTCCCGCTTGATAGCCACCGTGGCAGGTCAGGCAGTTGTCGCGAAACTTCTCGTAGCCTGCGGCCTGAGACACGTCGTAACCAAGTTTGTCGCAGATGCGTCGGCTGAGAATATTGCTGTCTCCCATCCAGTCTTCCGGCACGGAGCTTGGAAGACTCAAGGAAGGGTCCAGGTCGATTCCTTTGGCCTTCAGCTTTGCGATCGTACCGGCTTGTTGCTCGAGCAACCGGTCGATCATGGCTGTCAACTCTGCCTCTTCCTGATCGGCCCGATAGGGTTCGACACGGCGCCGTGCAATCGTATGCTTGTCGAGCGCCACCCAGCGTTCCATTTCGACGCGCCGGCTGAAAGCCGTCATCCGCGTGCTCTGACCACCGGCAATCGCTCCCACGTTGGGACCCTCGGTGTGGCAATCGAGGCAGGCGCTGACTTTCGCCTGGGCAACCCAGGACATGTAGACGGGATCACTGATGCGCTCGGGGATCGTCGGCGCTCGAAAGTCGTCTTGCGCGGCAAGCTCGCCGACCGAAACAACCACGGCAGCGATCGCGCAGGCGAAGAAAAGGACCCATCTCATCGTTCGCACTTTCGCAATGATTACGGCTCGCGGTTGGGGTTGTCTTGTTCGCGTGCTTCGCGACGCTGACGCAACTGCTCGAGCAACTGCTCTCGCGTGACGGGAGGCTGGCGCGGCTCGGCTTGCTGTGGCCTTCGGGCGTCTGGTTGACCAGGCTCCTGGACTTTGGGAACAGCTTGTCGTCGCTGCTGATTGATCCGCTCGATCATCTCACGAAGGTTGGCTCGCATCTCTTCGGTGATCTGTTCATCTTCATCCAAGATCATCCCAGGTTCGACGGCTCCCAACCAGCCGGCGAGTTCCACGCCGAGCTCCATCGTTTCCTGTCGAGTCGCAGTCGGTCCGGCTCGCCGCTTTTCGTAACGGCTGATGTCGATCATTTCCGGATAGCGCAGGCCATGTTGCATCCGATCGGCGATGCCTCGTAGCGGCCCGTTCCATCCGCCCGGCCAACTCTCACGGGCAGCGACCGCGGCCAGATAGAACTGCGCGGCCGACTCCCAACTGCGATAGGTGCTGGGTTTTCCAGCCGCCGAGGCGACGAGCCGACCAAGACGATCGCTGCGAAATCCCAGCCGTTCCTGTGTTCCCGGTGCGCCGTCAAGCCAACGCGCCAACGCTTCTCGAGCCTGCTGAGCCGCCTCGGCGACGCTGATCGGCGCGGGGCCGCGGACTCATCTCCATCGACTGCTTGACTGCATCGAGCGCTGCAATCAGTTGATGATCTTCCTCCGTCGATTGCCCTGATTCGATTCGAAACTGGATCAGCCACCTGATTCCGGCGTCGTCCCACTGCGAGTACAACGCCACCGCCTTGCGATTGGCATCGATTGGCGTGCGTTGATTGTCGAGGTCAAGATTGTGATGGCAGGAGGCACAGTTGTAAGCGGCGAACTCTGGCCAAGTACTAACCGTGTGGGCTTTCTCGGCTCTTGTTTGCAACAGCGCAAGTGAGGCGTCGGCCGATGCAAGTTGCCCGGCAAGCCAGAGCTGGGCTTCGTAATAGGTCGGATCGCTCACTTCCCGGTCGCGCCAGTGCTTGGGTTGCCAAGAGTGAAACGTCGCAAGTTCGTATCGCAGAGTCGGATGCCCTGCAGCGATGATGTCGTGATTCATATCGCGGTCTTGATCACCGACGTGACACGATGCGCACATTCTCGCTCGAACGAACAGGTCACCCGCTTCCACGAAGCCTTGGTCGGTGGCCCCATCAGGCGACCAGTTTTGCTGAAAATGGGTTGCGATCCATTTTTCGCTCGGACCGTGACAGCCAGCACACCCAACCCCTTCGCGCAAGAAGGTGTTGACATCGTCGGCCGCCCGGTCCTGGGTCAGATGAGCCCGTCTCGGCTCATCGAATCGTCGTGCCGTGTTGTGACAGGCCAGGCAATTGTCGAAACCGGCTCGATCAACGATCTGACCATCTTCAACGATGCCTAGCCGTTCCATGATCGACACGCTCTCCTTGCCGCAGATCGTTCTCCAGCTCTGCGCGTGCGGATCATTTTCAAGCCAGATTTGAAACTCCATGCCTCGTCGCGCCCACGGTTGTGAGACGCCGACGCGCGGACCACCGTGGCAATTCGAGGTCGCACAGGACATCGCTCCGTTGACCTGCAGATCTTTCCGAAGCAGCGGCCAGTGCAGGCGATCGAGAGTGGCAGGATCCATTCGAGGCCCTGCCAGCGATGCGGACATGGCCTCTGGCCGAGGAATCGATTGAATCTGTACCGGTTGCGGGGGCGGTAACGATTCCTGAGCGACCGTTGTCCTCGCAGCCGACAACGCAATCGCGATTGCCGCGATCGCAGGAGCGGAACAACGGGACAGATCTGACCACATCACCAAAACCGAATTGAGATAGAACCTACTTACTAGTGCAGCGTCAGCACTCAGTTTATGGGGTGTTGGCGAAAAGGGGTCAGACACCAAAAAATCGGAACGGCCCGAACGGTGCTTCGCATTTTTGGTGTCTGACCCCTTTTCGCCGATCGACGTCACCCCCATTTTTGGATTTGACGCTCCACTAGCACAAATCGACCGAAACGGCTCGGCACGATAGTCGCTATCGTCATCGCCGGGAAAGCTCTCGCGACCCTTTCAAGCGGCTTTCCTGATTGCCCTGTGGCCCCGCCTGTCAACGTTCGCCCTATCATCAAACTTTGACACGGGGTGATCCGGTAAGAAGTGAAATGTTTCGGGAACTCGTCGACAACGAACAAACTTGGCGTACAACATGGCCTGTGATGCAGTGGTATGATCTACGGGCTTCGTCTCCTATCAGCCTCGGGCGTGTGAGCGTCCGGTTCGCATGCGAGTGGGAAAACCGGGAGTGAACGCTCTGCGGCTGAGAAACGCCAGAGCCGTGTGTCGTTGAGGTCACGTACCATTCGGGTCAGGCCCCTTTCGGGATTGGTTGTTATTCTTCTGAAGTGATAGAACGGTGCTGCTGAATCGGAGTCAGGCGAAACTTCACCTTGGGATGGCCATCCCCACGGCCATTGTCACCCTCGTTTGCCTTGGCTTTCACGCGCGGGAGTGCTTCGAAGCTGGAAAGATAGTCGGTGGGGGGAGTGCCTCGGGGCTGCTCTGTGGGATCGCGGCGGGGCTGGTGATCGTGTTTGAGATGGCCTTGTGGCCACGCAAAGTCCTTCGCCGTCTACGGCTGATTCCTGCCAAGTACTGGCTAGCCGCACATATCTGGCTTGGATTGGCGTCGCTGCCGCTGGCCGTTGCCCATTGCGGATTGCATTTGGGGGGATGGTTGCCAACGACGTTCATGGTTTTGTTTGTCCTTTGCATCGTCAGCGGGATCTACGGCCTGGTGGTTCAGAACATCCTGCCCCGCTACATGCTCCGTAACCTGCCTTCCGAAACCATTTACAGCCAGATCGATTACGTCTCGAAGCAGACGGTCAACGACGCACGACAGCTTCTGATTGCCGCTTGCGGTCGCCGACTCTCCAATGAACAAGTTCTGCAAGAAGAACATGAGCTGGAGGGTGTCAACACGCACACGATTGTGGTGGGAGCGGTTCGGCAAGCGGGGAAGACTCGCGGCCGCACGCTGCAGACTCAGCAGATCTCCGAAGCGCGAGAGGATCGGGAGGCGTTGTGGACGGCTCTCGGTGAAATCGAGCCGTTCTTGTTGCACGGTGCGGCCGCGAACACTCCGGTGACCGATCGACAGCAGGCGACGCAGTGGTTTTCACGTCTTCGCAACGTTTGCTCGCAGGATGGGGAATCGATCATCGACATCCTGGAGGGAATGTGCGATCAGCGACATCAGTTCGACATTCAAGCCAACGCTTCACCGATGGTTGCACTCCTGGCTGGCCGTTCACGTCGGTTTGTCAGTGGCGGTAGCCGTCTTGTTGGCGGCTCACGTTTGGACAGCCTTGAAATACTGGTAACGATCGGCACAAGATGATTCGCGATGGCGACTGAAACCGGCAAACAACGATCGCAACGCATTCAGATCGACTACTATCGCCAGCGTACTGGCCTGCAGCGGTTTCGTACGCTTTGCGTGATCGTGGGTCTGCTCGGGGCGGCGGCTTACGCGGCCTATGTTGCCTTTGCCGGTGGATCCCAGCTCAGCACCGGTCCGCTGGCGTCGGTTCATGCGTCGTTCGAAAACGATTGCCAACAATGCCATCGCGATCTGAACGCCGATGGATTCACGCGGCTCCAAGTTGAACGTGAGCCTGCTGGGGATCCAGGCCAGCGAAACCGGCTGCGCACATCGAATCAGCTGCCAGGCATGTCACCAGGTGGGCGATCATTATCGGGACAGAATGAGCGCCGAGTGGAGCCTGGTTGATCAGAACTGTGCCAGTTGCCATGCGGATCACCAAGGACGTGACCACGACCTGACACTCGTGACTTCGCAGCGATGTGTTTCCTGTCACGACGACCTTGCAGCCGGCTGCAGCGGAACGCCTCGGGTTCGCAGCAACGTCACTGGTTTCGACAAAGAATCACATGGCGATTTTGCATCGCTGGCGATCGAAGATCCGGGAACGATCAAGTTTGATCACGCCCAACACATGCGTGCGGGACAAGTCGATGGAGACAACAAAGGTGGCTTCACGATCGCTCAGTTGCCGCCCACAGATCGTCAGCGGTATCGCGTCGCGGACCAAGATGATTCAGCCCTGGTCACGCTCGACTGTTCCAGTTGCCACGAGCTGGCGGGAACTCCCGACGACGGAGAAACGCTGATGGCCGATGCGGAGCTGGGCCGATACGTGCGGCCGATTTCGTTTGAACGTCACTGTTCGGCTTGCCATTCGCTCAATCCCGGCGATGGCGACCGAAGACAGCACGCCGCTGCCTCATGCCGTTCCCTGGCGGCAGGTCGACCTGCTGCTGGCCGCCAACGCGAAGGGGGCCGAGGCTCTCGGTTTGGCTCGACGGCCTCGTGATGATTCGCAATGCGTCGGCTGTGCCGGGTGAAGGTCTCGGCACGACATCGACGGCTCGGCAGATGCCGCCAACTCGTTCGACTTGGATGCGGCTCGCGGTCTTGTCAAAGCGAAGTGTCTGCAGTGTCACGACGAGTCGTCGATCACCGATGACGTCGATCCTGGCGTCGCGGTGCTCCGGGCAATCCGCTGATTCCCTCGCGTTGGCTCAAGCATGGACTGTATGACCACGCTGCCCATCGAAAGATCGATTGCAAGTATTGCCACGAAGCTGCCTATGCGACCGATCAGCCAGCGGGGCCGGCCGAAGATCAACAGGCAGTGATGATCGCCGGGATCGACAGTTGTACGCCTTGCCATCGCAGTGAGGACTTGGCAACGCCGTCGATCACTCGAGCGACGCCGCGACGTTAGCGATGATCGATGGACAACCAACGTGGGCATCGGATCAATGCACCCTTTGTCATCGCTACCACACGCCGCATGATCGAACGTACGAGCCTGTCTCATGACCAGCCTGCAACCGGCCGCGTCGTCGCAGGAGGTGTCGCCATGAGAGGTCGATTACGCTTCCCTCGGCATTGGTGTCTCCCAATTTTTCGCAATCTGCTGTTGCTTGTCCTCGCACGCCCACGTTGGTCTTTCGGCAAACCTATCGATGCCGAAGGTATCTCAGACGGTAGCCGTAGGTCGCGCATGCGTCACCTACGGAAACGTGTAACCGTCCAGCTCCTTTCGACCCCGAAGGCGGTCGCAGACGAATCCGGCGCAGAGTCATGCGACCGCCTTCGGGGTCGTCTTCCATGGTGCGTCTCGAATCCGTAGGTGCGCTGCGCGACCGACGGCTACCCTCTGCGACCGCTGCGCGGTCAATCAATTCGCTTTCCATTCCATGGTGGGATTCCAATGTGGGCGATGACGCGAGGTATGCAGAGCCCAATGCGTTACACCGGGCCAATCCTAGAAGAGGGAACGGACCTTGGAAATCGCGATGTCCGGCGAGGCACGCGAGCCGATGCTTGTTCGCCGTTGCATTCCTATTGCCAGCCTTTCCCTGTTCGGCGCAAACCGACGAATCGCCCTGGCGAGCTTCCTGTGCGACCTCCACGTGCCATGGTGGAATCGAAGGTCGGGGTCCGGCTTGGAATCACTCGCTGTCGACTTGGATGGCTCGCGATCCACATGCCGGGGCCGGAAGTCTGCTGCGAGATTCCGACTCGCGGGCGATCGTCGAGCGTTTGGCCGCAGGCGCCGCAGACGATCCGGTTGCTTACGACAACGTGTTGCGAACTCGCTGCATCAGTTGTCATACCAGCGCGACGCCGGAGGACTGCCAGGCGATCGGAAAGCTCGACGACAGCCTGCTGCATCGCGGAGTCAACTGTCAGTCGTGTCATGGGTCGGCCGGAAAGTGGCTCGAGCCGCACCTGCGCATTGACTGGAGCGGGCCGGAAGGTTCGAGCCGTCGACCGGCATGCGGGATACGGAATCGATCATCGGTCGCGCATCGACCTGCGTGCGATGCCACGTCGGCTCGCGCAGCGAAGACGGACTTGATTCGCGACATGAACCATGATTTGATCGCCGCGGGACATCCGGCGTTGCGATTCGATCTGCTGATCTACAACGACAACTTGCCGAAACACTGGGACTCGGAAAGTGAAGTCGGAGCAGCAGTTCGCGGCATCGGCGGTTCGCGTTCGTCAAGTTGGCCGCGCCGTCAACCTGGCGGCGGCTGCCTCCTCTGGCATCGCAGCGCGCTCGTGACCACCTTCGCGATCGTTCCTCGGTGCCTTGGCCCGAACTATCCGATTACGATTGCTTTGCCTGTCACCAGTCGTTGTCGATTCGTGAGTACTCACTTGCCGCCACGCGCTACGGGCCAGATGAAATCGCCGCTGCACGTCAGCGATGGCTTGCCGGTTTGGAATTCGTGGCACACGATCGGCAACGAACTAGAGATCCGCGGCAACCGCCGGGCACTGGAAATGTTGTCGCCGCATCGCAGCGACCCGGCTCAAATTGCATCGCTGGCGGAGCAGATCGCAGACAGGTTTCGTCAAAAAGCGAGCGATCGATCGGCACCTCCGCTGACCGCCGCACAAATCTCTCAGGCCGCGCAGCAAGCGATTGACGCAGTGCGAACGCAGTTGCAACAGTCGGCCCCCGTCGACTGGCATCAAGCGGCGATTCAATACTTGGAGCTGGATGCGGCGGCTCGCGACCTGTCACGATCGGCGAACAGGGAATCGCAGGCCGGCGATTGGCCGAGTCGCTCCCCGATGATCGAACAGATGTTGCGGTTTGAATCCACCGACGACGCGCGCAAGCGGAAGGCCGACTTCATTCGCCGGCTCACTTTGATCCCAGACGATTTTCGCAGCAAGTTGTTGAACTTGCTGGACGATCGGACCGCCGAATCCAGGAACATCCGACCAGACAGGCATCCGACCGCCGCAACCGACCAACCAGCAAGCATGGCCCAAGAGACATGATCATTCCGGCGCTCTACGAACGTCAAAAGCAGCGTGGCGGTTACCTGACGCACGCGGACATGCAAGCGGTCGCGGAAGAACTGGGCGTTCCTTGCACCGAATCAATGCGTTGGTGACTTTCTTTCCGCACTTCAAAACGGAACCACCAGCGAAGGTCGAAGTGCACATCTGTCGCGACATGAGTTGTCACCTGAACGGATCGGAATCCCTGATTCGACGGATGGCATCAGTGGGCCGAGACGACTCACGGAAAAGCAGGTCGAAGTCTGCGGCGTCTCTTGCCTGGGACGCTGTGATCGCCCGCCGGCGGCGATGGTCAACGAACAACTGGTCGCCTCGAGCACCGAAGGTGACCTGCGATCGGTTGTCGATGCGATCATCAAAGGGGAAACCCCCAGTGTCAACTCCGACTGGGAATTGGCCAAAGACAAGGTTGGCACTTGGGACATGGACATCTACCAAGGCAAGCCGCGCTACGACATCGTCCGCCAATACGTCACCGGCGGCGGCGATCCGGATCGAGTGATCGCGGCGTTGGAACATGCCGGACTGCTGGGGATGGGTGGCGCCGGGGGTCGAGCCTACCTGAAGTGGGGCGACGTGATGCGGGCCACAGGGAACGACCGGCGAAAAGTTCATCGTCTGCAATGCGGACGAGAGCGAACCGGGTACGTTCAAGGACCGCGAGATCCTGCTGGCGGCACCCCACCTGACGATCGAAGGGATGATTGTTGCCGCGCTCGTTGTCGGCGCCACGCGAGGATGGATCTACGTTCGACACGAGTACCCGGAACAGATCGCCAAGTGCCGCGAAGAAATCGAACGGGCCAGACGAATGGGAGCCTGTGGTCGTAACATCTTTGGCAGCAGTCGCTCGTTCGAATTGGATGTGTTCCCCAGTCCCGGCGGGTACATCTGCGGCGAACAGACGGCCCTGATCGAAGCGATGGAAGACAAGCGTGCCGAGCCCCGAAACCGCCCACCGGAATTGATGACCAACGGCTTGTATGACCAGCCGACGCTGCTGTCGAACGTGGAAACGTTTGCCTGGGCTCCGGCCATTTTGAAGGACGGTGGCGAGTGGTTTGCAAGTCAGGGCGTCGAAGCAAGGACCGCTGACCGCCGGTTCCAGCGAGACGATGACCGGCAAACGTTTGTTCTCGATCAGCGGCGACCTGAACCGACCTGGCGTCTACGAGGTGCCCACCGGAATCACGCTCGGCGACCTGATCGACAACACTGCGGCGGCATGAAGGACGGCAAAGCGATCGCGGCGGTGGCGCTCAGCGGTCCATCGGGCGGCCTGCTTCCCGGCAAGATTCCGATTTCGGCGCTCAATCGTCGCTTTGTCGAGGCGAACGTGCCCAAAGGAGTCACCGAGATCGACATCCGAGACTTGCCGCTGGACATCAACGTCTCCCGCGCCGTCGGATACATGCTCGGCGCCGGAATCGTGGTCTACGGCGAAGGCTGCAATGTGTTATCCGAAGCGGTCGCGAACAGTCGTTTCTATCGCAATGAGTCCTGCGGCAAGTGCGTGCCCTGCCGCATCGGATCGCAAAAGATCACCGAGATGGGTGAGCGATTGCTGAATGGCGAGGTCGATTGCGACGAGCTTGAAACGCTCGAACCGGTGATCATGCAATTGAGTGGTGTGATGCAGGCAACCAGCATCTGCGGGCTCGGCCAGGTCGCCAGCAATCCGCTTCAATCCTTTCTGAAATACTTCCCTGACCTGGCTCGCGACGCCTGCGGCAAGAAACCTTCACGAGCATGACGCCATGAGCACCGGACCTGATCCAAATCCTACCGAATCGAAGGTCGTCAGCTTCGACGTCATGAATCTCGCCGGCGACGTTCGGCCTGACGACGAAGGGCTCTTCGCCCGCGACGTGGACGGCCAACTGATTCGCGTGGAAAAGGCGACCGCATCGGAACTGGACGAGGATGTGACGCTGACCATTGACGGTCGCAGCGTGACCGTCAAGAAAGCGGTGCCGACCGTGACAGCCAGGGGAACATCATTCGCGATCGCGACGGCGCGCCGGTTCCTCGACCGACCACCATTTACGACGCGGCCAGCGAGGCGTTCGTCCAAAACCCCGGTGACCCCCATCCGATCCCGGCCCTGTGCCACAAGGAGCATCTGCCACCGGTAGGAGTTTGTCGCGTCTGCGTGGTCGAAGCGGCCGAAGATGACCCGTCGCGGACCTCGCCGCAAGCTGGTTCCGTCCTGCGTCCAGCGTGTCACCGACGGCATGACGGTCAACACGATCAATAGCAAGGCCGACCCCGAGGCCGCCGAGCGTGTCAAGGCAGCCTGCCAGACGGTCGTCGAATTGCTGATGGCCGATCATCTGCCGGCGTCCCAGCGCGAGGCTCCCGGCAACGAGCTTGCCGCGATCGCCAAGCGAATGGGGATTTCCGAATCACGGTTCCAGCCTCGCTCACTCGAGCGTGGCCAGGACACCTCCAGCCGGATGATTCGTGTCGATCATGACCAGTGCATTCTTTGCGGTCGATGCCAGCGGGGCTGCAATTGGGTCAAGCATAACAACGTGATCGGTCGTGGCGAAAAAGGATACAGCTCGCGAATCGCATTCGACCTGGACGATCCCATGGCCGAGAGCAGCTGTGTGTCGTGCGGTGAGTGCGCCGTCAGTTGTCCCACCGGGGCGCTCGAGTTTCAGCCATCCTTCATCGAGACGCAGATCGAGCGTGTCAAACGAGAGATGGTGGAGGAGAAGAAAGACGGCGAGATCGTGACCGCCGATGAGCTGATCCACTATCCGCTATTTTCCGGCATCCCTTACAAGTTCCTACAGTTCAACGGTGCGGCCGTCGTACGGCGGATGCTCAAGCCCGGTGACGTGTTGTGCCGCGAAGGTGAATACGGATCGACGGCGTTCATCATCTTGAGTGGTGAGTTCGAGATCTTTCTCAACACCACGCGTGGTGCGGTTCGGAACCGAATCTGCCGGAGGCCTGCGCGGGCTGTTCGGTGGTTTGAAGACCGTGCTGGAAAAGGCTGGCGGCCGAGCAAAACTTGCCGATGTCGGCGCGGCCCAGTTGAACGAAAACGAGCGGATCCTGCGTAATTCCGACGATGTGATTCTCGGCGAAATGACCTGCATGAATCGTTATCCTGCGCTCGGCGACCGTGGTTGCCACGAAGCCATCGCGAAGTGCTGGAGATTCGCCGCAACGTGCTCTACATGTTGCAGCGCAACGCGGTCAGCCGTGAGATCCTCGATCGTGTTTATCGACAGCGTTCGCTGCGAGGGCAATTGGCCTCGCTGCCGATCTTTGATTCCCTGGACGAGGCTTCGCGAAACAAGGCGGCCGAGTACCTGAAAGACAAGGCCGATCTCGTTTCCGTCGATCCAGGTCAATCGATTTTTCGTCAGGGAGATTACTCCGACAACTACTACATCAGCCGGCTTGGCTTCGTAAAGGTCACGCAGCAATACGGTCGCAATGAGCGCGTGCTGAACTACCTCGGGCCGGGCAATGGATTCGGCGAGATCGGTTTGCTCAGCGGCTTGGAGGGCCTGCTTTCCGAATCGATCGGTGAATCGGTTCGACCTGGTTTCGCGAACGGCGACCTGCACCGCGCTCGACCATGTTGAGTTGATTCGCATCCGCGGCGAAGACTTTCGCAAGCCTGCTTCAGCAGTTCCCTGAATTGAAAGAATGCTCTGCTTGCCAAGGCGCGTCAGATCCTGGAACGCGATGAAGAGGCCAGGGATCGCTTGCAGGCGATTGAGGCCGACGAGTATCTGGACCAAGGGCTGTTTCTCGCGCAGAACCTGTTGGTGCTCGACCTTGAACGCTGCACGCGCTGCGACGAGTGCACCAAGGCGTGTGCCGATACCCATGACGGGCGTGACCCGCTTGGTCCGCGATGGGTTACGATTCGACAAGTTTCTCGTGGCAAGCAGTTGTCGCTCTTGCATGGACCCCTATTGCCTGGTCGGATGCCCGGTCGACGCCATTCACCGTAATGGCGACTCGCTCGAGATCGAGATCGAAGACTACTGCATCGGTTGCGGGTTGTGCGCCGAGAATTGTCCTTACGGCAACATCAACATGCACGGCTTCCCCAAACAGGAAGTTGACGCCAAAGGAAAACTGCACGACGTCTTTGAAGAACGAGACGGAGTGCGAGTTCCGGTGATTCAGCAGCGAGCCACGACCTGTGACCTGTGCCGAAGCGTCGACGGGCGTCCCAGCTGCGTCTACGCCTGCCCCCACGAGGCCGCCTTCCGCATGTCGGGACAAGAGCTGATGAGGATCGTCAGCCGCTAGCAGTCCGTGAGGCTATCCAGCCTGACCCGCGATTCGTACGTGAGGCTATCCAGCCTGACCCGCGATTCGTACGTGAGGCTTTCCAGCCTGACCGGCCCCATCCAAAACCCATGTCAGCCTGGAACGGCCGACGTAGGTTCCACCTACAGCCCCCGCATCTGTCACAACCCAATGGGGGGCCGTCGGCCAGGCCAGCCGGAAGGCCGGTTCACCCTGGATTCGCCCCCTGCGAGGGTATAATGGGGAACACGCAGCGGCGACGATGCGTCATAGATTTGACGATCCCCATCGGCCCCTCTTTTCTGTTTCCTGCGACATTTGATCAGACCGAACCTTTCTGTCGTGTTAAAGCCTGCGGGTCGTATGGGATTTGCTCGTTCGCCCCGCTTTTTCGTGCCGACGAAGAAGCGATGACGGCCCTCCCGCTGATGGCCCGCCAAGTCTCGAAAAAACAACGAAACAACTGATTTCGAAAAGATCCAAGATGCCCTTGAACCGTCATTCCAAAGCCCGGCGCCGAAGCGTCCGACAGTTCGTAAAGAATCTTATTCTTGGGGGGGAAGGTCAGGACGACCCCAAACGCGGCCGTTTGTTGCTGGAGTCTTTGGAGCCGCGACAGCTCCTGGCCGGCGATATGGAACTTCTGTTCACCGACGGCGTGGCCGACGAATGACATCGCGGGGCAGCAGACCGTGGTGGCGGCGACGTCGGCAAGTGCGCTCCAGGTTGCCAGTCAGGCCGAAGGGGAGCTGGCTCCCGATCTGGTTCAATTTGCCAAGGACTTAGCCGCTGCCGGGGTGAAATTCTATGGTGCCGCCTGGTGCCCGTTCTGTACCGAGCAGAAGCAGTTGTTCGAAGATGGCGGCAATGAACTCCCCTTCGTCGAAGTGACCAACCCGGACCGGACGCTCAACGCGATCGGCCAGGCCGAGCAGATCACGTCGTTTCCCACCTGGAAATTCCCCGGCAAGCAACCGGTGGAAGGCGTGTTGACGCTGCAGGAGTTGAGTCAGCTCAGTGGTGTCCCGATCCCGCAAGGTGAGAATCCGACGTTTCGAGCCGATTGGCAATTTGACGGTTCAAATCGGATCGCCGTTGCACATCCCGATCGACGCCTACGATCCGGACGGTGGTCCGCTGACCGTGACCGTTTCGGTCGCCAACCCGAACTTGCTCGAAGCGGTGGTGCTCAGCGGCAATCGATCCATTCGAATCGACATGAATGGCTACGGCGACATGGTGTTCGAGCTGTTCGAGCAACGTGCGCCAGTCGCCGCGGGTCGCGTGATCGAACTGGCAAACGCCAACTTCTATGACGGGATCATTTTTCATCGGATCGCTGACAACTTCGTGATTCAGGGGGGCGACCCAACGGGAACCGGTACCAGCGGTTCGACCCTTGGCAACTTCGACGATGATTTCCATCCCGATCTGCAGCACAACCGCGAAGGCGTGTTGTCGTTTGCCAAGTCGAGTGACGACACCAACAACTCGCAATTCTTTATCACCGAAGTCCCGACACGTTTTCTGGACTTCAACCATTCGGTCTTCGGACAGCTGGTCGAGGGCTTTGACGTTCGCGAGGCGATCAGCGAAACCAGCACACCGGAATCTCGCGGTGCGGGCTCGTCACAGAAGCCGGACAACGACGTCAAGATCACGAGCATCGATGTCTTCGACGACACCGAGAACTCGGTCGTGATGCTCAAGCCAACCGGCACGGGAACGGGAACGACCTCGGTCACCTTCACCGTGACGGACCAGAATGGCCACAGCTATTCGGAAACGGTCCAAGTCGCGGTGGTTGCGGACACGGCGAACAGTCAGCCGTTCTTGAACGACATCACTCCGCCGACCGCGGGGACGATCAATACGGCGGCGCAGCTACAACTCAGTAGCGTCGACATCGAAGGCGATGCCGTCACCTACTTTGCACAGTCTCTATCCAGTTGCGTCCAGCGGCACCGTCTCGGTCAATCCCAACACCGGCTTGGTGACCGTCACTCCTGCCAACAATTTTGTCGGCACCATCAACGTCCAAGTCGGCGTCCGCCCCGGCCCTGGTGTGACCGGCAATAGTTCTTCCGATTCGGACACGCAACGGGTTGCGTTTGTGTTCGAAGGGGAATCGGTGTTCGCGCCGTCCAGCGTCGATCTCCAAGCTGCAAGCGACAGTGGATCGAGCAACACCGACAACGTGACCAATCTGGGACCCTTTCGTTCCTGGTCAGTGGTGTGACCAGTGGCGCATCGGTTCAGCTGGTTGACACCAATACCAACGCGGTCGTGGGGACGGGACTGGCAACCGGAACCACCATTGTCATTTCCACCAGCAACATTGCGGCGCTTGGCGATGGGACGTACCAGATCGCGGCTCGCCAGATCATCGGCAGCGACAACAGTGGACTTTCGCCGTCGATTGCGCTGACCTATGACACCACGGCGCCAGCGTCCGTGGTCAGCAGCGCGGCGACCCAAGCCAACGTCGGCCGCGCCTTCCGGACCGACCTGATCAGCGGCGAAGAGGGCAGCGGTTTGGTGTACGCGTTGACCGCGGCGCCCACCGGTGCGTCGATCAATGCCTCCACCGGCGTGATCAACTGGACGCCAACGGCGAGCCAAGTGGGAGACAGAGACTTCACCGTCGAACTGACTGACCGCGCAGGCAACAAACGATCGGAGGATTTCACGGTCAATGTCGCCGAGGCGCCGACGGCAGAGATTCGTCTCGAGCTGACCGATCTGCAAGGCAATCCACTGACTTCGGTCGCCATTGGCCAAGAATTCCTGCTGCGGATGGTCGCGGTCGATGCGCGTCCATTCAACAAGCCGCGGCATCTACGGTGCGTTCGCCGACATCTTGTTCGATAGCACATTGATCCGCCCGGTAGCGGGATCATCGATCCAGTATGCGGATGGCTTCGGACTGGTGCGTAAGGGTACCTTCGCGACCGGTTTGATCGACGAACTTGGGGCGGTGAATAGTTCGCTGGCGGCCTCCAATCTCTCCGAAAATCTGATCGCGACCATCCGCATGGAAGCGATCTCCAGTGGCACGGTCAACATTCGCAGCGAACCGGCTGACGAGAGCTCCAGCGAGTTCTTGCTGTTCGGAATCGACGATCAACTCCCCGCTTCGGCCGTCGCCTACGGCAGCGTGAATCTTGCGATCGGCCAAAGCTTCACCGTGCAGAACGATACCCTGACCATCGCGGAAGACTCGGGCAAGACGACCGTCAACGTGCTGCAAAATGACCAGGTGGTTTCGGGAAGTGGAACGCTCACGGTCGTCTCGGTCACGCAGCCCGCCAGCGGCGGCGTGGTCTCGCTCGAGAGTGGCGTCGTCAGCTTTACGCCGGCCGCAAACTTCAACGGCAACGCGGTCTTCACCTATCGCGTGAGTGATTCACAAGGCATCCAGGAATCTGCCAGTGTGACCGTGACGGTGACGCCGGTAAACGATCCACCCGTTGGCCTGGACGACACGTTCAACGTCGATCAGGATTCCGGCGACAACTTCTTGGACGTGCTCGACAACGATTCCTCGGCGCCCGGACAGTGGCGAGACGCTGAAGGTCACCGCAATTGGATCGACCACCACCAGTAACGGCGGCACCGTCAGCATCGCCAGCGATGGCAGCGGTGTGAACTATCGTCCGGCAGCCGGATACACGGGATCCGATACGTTCACCTACACGGTCAGCGACGGTTCGCTGACGGACGTCGTCACCGTCACGCTGACAGTGGCCACTCCCGACAATCCTCCCAATGCAGTCGACAACGCGTTCACCGTGGTCGAAGACGACGCAGAAGCCAGCTTTGACATTCTTGGCAATGACACTCGCGACGTTGACGACCAACCGTTTGTGATTGACTCGCTGGGGACCCCCAGCGCTGGCGGTAAGCGTTCGATTCAGCAGCGACGGGTTGCAGTTCTTCTACGAACCGGCTGACAACTTCGCCGGAACCGAAACGGTCACCTACACGATCCGTGACACCGGCGGCGGACTTGACTGTCGGCACCGTGACCTTCACCGTGACCCCCGTGAATGACGCCCCACCGATTGCCAATCCCACCGTGCCTTTCAATCGCGGTACGAGCAACAGTACCGTCTTCTCGTTGAGCGATCTTCCGGACAACGTGGACAGCGGCGAAACGCTTGACACTGTCGGTAACAACCGCGACCTCCGCGGGCGGAACCGCATCGGTCAATGCGACCACGCAAGAAATCATCTACACGCCCCCGACAGACTTTGTCGGGGAGGATACGATTTCCTACACCGTCAGCGATGGGTCGAGCTTGACCAGCACCGGAACGATTACCGTGCTCGTTTCCGATTACTCCCCGCGCAGCATCGCCCTGACGCTACCGTCGCTGGCAACCAAGAGTCGCATCTCAGGAATCTCGTTGGTCGGTACCGACTTGCTGGGCAATGCGGTGGAGATGCCGATCGAGTATGTCGCGGACGAGGCGATTGTTCAGCGACTTGTTGCCTGGCAATTACAAGATTCGAATCCCAGCGATTCCATTCTTGCAGAACGCAAGCGACCCGAAAGAGATTGCCGTTTCCAGCGCCGCCGATGACGGTGACGCGATCATCGAATCGGGACTGGGCCGCTTGAGACCAGAGTTCGTTTCGATTCGCGATTGGCTCGGATCAACGCCTCGACGATCGATCCTCGCCGTTGTGGCACCCGAGGCAAACCAGCACACTGGTCGCGGCATCCTCCGCCGTCGTCATTGCCTCACCATCGGTCGCCCTCGACGGAAGCGGAAGCCTGCTGACGATCAGCGGGACGCGAACGGAAACGACCAGCGGAACGACCACGCGAGAAACAGGTCCAAGCAACGGTACCCGCCGTGAAGATTCGCGCGCCCAGTTGCGTGGTGAAGTCGACGGTCTGTTTCTTTATCGCATTCACACTGCAACGCTCAACTTTACGGACGTTGTTTCGCAATCGAGTGCGGCCGAAGGCGAATCGGTTGCCGCCGACGCGCTGACCGTGATCAATACCGCCTCGCAAGCCGAAGGCGAACAGTTTGCGGCGGCCAACTCGTTGACGGTTGGTGAGATTCAAGCGGAAGGTGAGTCCGTCGCGTCCGCTTCGGTGACGCAGGCCGATCTGTTCGTTCCGGCTTCGAGCCTGGTCTCCACGCGTACCGACGCGACCGTGCTGCAACTGGAAGAAGGAGACCTGTGGGTCGGCGATTCGCTGCAACAGCGAAGACTCGTCGACAAGCGACATCGTTTGATGCAACGTCGATTGATTCGGCGATGCAAAACGTGCGGAAGACTTGACGATGATCTCCAAAGCGGGCGATGCCGTGGCCGAACAATCCTCTCTGGATGGCGAACTGCGTGCCACCGCAATCGATCAGGCGATGACGTCTGAACTCTAGGCAGAGGTTGCCGTCAGCAGTGCCGATGAAGGGCCGCCTGAAACGCCAGGAGAGGTGCCGATCGGGGCATCTCGCCGCCGAATCGCCCATTTCCTTGCAAAAACCCCGAAAAACGTGGGTTTTTTTGGCCCAAGCCGGGTTGCATGGATCGCGATACGGACATAACACTTTGCGCTACGCAATCACGGGCTTGTACACATCTCGCCCAAATCGACCCAAATCACATTCACAAAGGTTCTCACCCATGGCAAAAGCTGCTCTGAAGGCGCCTACGAAAACCCAGATCCTGGCCAACATCGCGGAAGAGACGGAACTGTCCAAGAAGGACGTGGCGGCTGTTTTCGACGCTCTGGCCGGCGAAATCGAGAAGTCACTCTCGAAGGGTGGCCCCGGTCAGTTCGCAATCCCTGGTCTCTGCAAGATCGTCTTGAAGGACGTCCCTGCCAAGCCGAAGCGTAAGGGTCGCAATCCTGCCGACGGCAGCGAAATCTGGCTCAAGCCAAAGCCCGCCAGCAAGAAGCTGACCATTCGCCCGCTCAAGGGCCTGAAGGAAATGATCTAAGGATCGCTCGCGTCGACGGTGGAACGATTGCGCCGATCCGGTTTTCGGCAGTTGCGTGCACTCGTTCCACCCTGTGCGGTCGCGCGGCGTTGTGAAGGCCACAGCGTCGCAATGTGTTGGTTTGCTCGGGCAGCATACGGCCCTGACACGGATGGAAGGCCTCGTACCGCGGTACGAGGCTACCACTCCCTGTGACTCGATCTCTACTTCTTGCCTAACTCGCTTCGCTGCGGTTGGGCTTCTCGATCACAGATTCAATCTGAACGGCCTTCTTGCCCTTGAAGGCACCTGCCCGCGCGAAATACTTTGGCACTTCCTGGACCGAAAGCTCAAGCGGTTCGTTGATCTCTTTCTCGGTCGTGATGATGTCACCGACCGATAAATCAAGCAGATCACCCGTTTTGATTTTGGACCGCGCCAGTGTGACCACGATGTTGACCGGTGCGCCATCAACGCTGCTGGAAATCTTGCCACGTGTTTCGTTGGTTGGCGTCCCCTTGCCGTAACCGACCCAACCGTTGCGAGAGAGCTTGGTGTTGAAGGTTTCAATGGTGTTGAACGGAATGCACAAGTTCAACATGCCACGATTCTTGCCAAGCAACACTTCGAACCCAACCAAGATGACGACTTCGTTGGGAGGCACGATCTGGACCAACTGCGGGTTGCTCTCCACGCTCTCGATGCTGGGCTCGAGTTCGACAATGTCTTGCCAGGAATTCTTCAGTTGTGTCAGAAAGATCTGGACGACGCGACCGATCAGACGATTCTCAATCTCCGTCAGCGGTCGGCGAATCATGTCGTTCGGCGTCGGGTCGCCTCCCAACATTCGATCGATAATGGCGTAGGACAGGGAGGGAGCGATGTCGAGAATCCAGTTGCCGTTGAGGGGCTCGGGGTTGAGCACATTGAAGCAACTGGGGTTATCAAGGCTGAAGATGAACTCGCTGTAGGTCAGTTGGTCGACGCTTAGCACTTTGACTTCGATCATGGTCCGCAGCATGCCGGACATCGATGCGCCAAAACTTCTGGCCAAGGCTTCATGAAGCGAATGCATCGCCCGCATCTGATCTTTGCCGACCCGCTCAGGTCGCTTGAAATCGTACGGCGTCACTCGCGGGCTGAGCCCCATGATGGGCACTGCCGGCCTGGAACCGACGGTCGGACTTCGTTCGCTGGAGAACTTTGGCGGCGCCGGCTTGGGCGGCCCTCCATCGACCGATTCCATGGCCTTGAGCAGACTCTCGACCTGATTCTGACTTAGCGATTCTTCGGACATATCCGTTGTCCCCCTTGCTTTCGTACTACTCGCGTCCCGTTATTCCCGCACCTGTCCATCGCCATGAACGATGTACTTGTAGGTGGTCAGCTCACGAAGCCCACAGGGGCCTCGCGCATGAAACTTGTCGGTGGAAATACCGATCTCAGCCCCCAACCCAAACACGCCGCCATCGTTGAAACGGGTGCTCGCATTGACCATCACCGCCGAGCTATCCACCAAGGCGGTGAACGTGTTGGCAGCCTTGAGGTTGTCGGTCACGATCGCATCCGTGTGGTGCGAACCATAACGATTGATATGCTCAGCCGCCTGCTCGACCGAATCGACGACCGCGATGCTGATGATTGGACCGAGATACTCGGTGGACCAATCGGCGTCGGTCGCCGGCAGGGCGTCGTCGACCCATTTCGAAGCCCGATCATCGGCTCGCATCTCGATCCCGTGCTTTCGCAGTCGGGCCGCGATCACAGGTAACGCTCGCTCAGCAATCGCTTCGTGAACAAGCAGCGATTCGCAGGCGTTGCAAACACCCATTCTTTGGCATTTCGCGTTTTCGACGATCTTGGCCGCCATCTCCACGTCGGCCGCCTGGTCGACATAAACATGGCAGTTCCCGTCAAAGTGTTTGATCACCGGCATCGTCGCTTCCTTGGCGACTCGACGAATCAATCCTTCGCCGCCGCGCGGGATCGTCACGTCGATGTATTCGTGCATGCCAAGAAAATGTCCGACCGCTGCGCGATCGGTTGTTTCCACCAACTGCACCGCGCCGCTGGGCAAGCCCTGCTGTTCAGCACAGCGGGACAGCACGTCGACGATCGCGCGGCTGCTGTGGATCGCCTCTTTGCCGCCGCGCAGGATCACGGCGTTGCCACTCTTGACGCAGATCGCGGCTGCATCGGCGGTCACGTTGGGGCGGCTCTCGTAAATGAAAAAGACGACACCCAGGGGAACTCGTGTCTTTTGAATCTTCAGGCCGCCTGGACGCGTAAAGCCCTCGATGACTTCTCCAACCGGATCGGGCAGCATGGCGATCTCACGAAGTCCGGTTGCGATCGCCTTGATTCGGTCCGCGTCCAAACGCAGGCGGTCAATGGCGGCGTCGCTAAGGCCATAGCCCGGAGCCGCGTCAATGTCCTTGGCGTTGGCCGCGATGATCGCGTCGCTCGCCGCCACGAGCGAGTCAGCGGAGACTTCCAGCCAGCGGTTCTTGACCAACGTATCGAGCGACGCCAGCCGATAGGACGCGCTGCGAGCGGTCTCGGCGACCCTGCGACAGTACTGGGCGAGGTCCGAATCGGAGGCAGTCGTCGACATGTATTCTGCGGGAAATGGGGCAATTCCGGTAAAGTAAACAAGCCGTCGGATTGTCCGCAAACAGCCCCTCCGGGTCAACGCCGATCGGGAGGAAGGGGCAGTGGGGCAGAAAGGCAGTGGGGCAGAAAAGGCAGTAGGGCAGTAGGGCAGTGGGGCAGTGGGGCAGTAGGGCAGTAGGGCAGTGGGTGAGAGCGGGGGGTAGTGGGTGAAGGAATACGTTCGGCCAACACGTACGAGCATCTATCTCTGGTCCTCTGCGTGCCAAAAAGTTGCATCCACGCGATGGCGACACCCAGCGGACCGACTCCGCCTGTTCGAGATCCCCATTTGCCTCGTTCCTTCTTCCCACTGCCCCACGTTCCTTCTTCCCACTGCCCTGCCCACTGCCCACTGCCCACTTCCCCACTGCCCCACTGCCCACTGCCCCACTGCCACTCTTTCCCAGTCCCGTTGACGCCGGTCCGGATTTTGCGACACTTTCGCCTTCTGCAACCACAGCGAGCGGCCGTGGCGGAACTGGCAGACGCGCTAGGTTGAGGGCCTAGTGGGAGTTAATCCCGTGGAGGTTCGAGTCCTCTCGGCCGCACTCCGTTTTTTACGGAGTTCTGGATCAACCCAAAAGTCACTTTTTCAGCCAAATCTGGACTTTGGGGACAGCGTTGGACTCGCGTTTGCTTTGCACCGCGAAACGACGTTCCGACTTCTCGACGCATTGCGTTTGACTTGGATATGAATCGCCGGCTCGTTCCGCAACCCCTGCGGAGAATCCAAGCCTGGCTTCCCTCGAACAACGCAACGGTATCGATCCCGTCGTCGTTCGCGAGGGCCGTCTCGAAGACAATCTTCGACGCCTAGTGCTTTTTCATGGATGACATCGTCGCCGACCGCTCCGCCGGTCGTAGCGGAATTCGGTGCAAGGCCGAAAGCAGAAGAAGAATTGATCTCACGTTGGATTCTGGGCAGAGGTCGTTCAAGTTGGAATTCGCCTTGCCAGAGGGTACGCTTCGATCGAACGCCCCCTCGTGTAATCCCGACGACGCCTATCGGCCACCCGAAGCGAATCATTGGCGTGCGAATCTATCAAAACGGTGTCGGACACCTTTGACCTTTCCCCAATGAGAATGAATTAGGAAAGCTTCGCAATCGTGCTGCGGCCAGCGCTATAATCATCATGTCCGGGTGCGGGTCGTTCCCGTCGTGCCCGCCCTGTCTAAATGGAACAACCATGAACTTGATTCGATGGATAAAGAGCTGGCTTACGCACCGCGGAAAGGCTCTCTCGCTGTATCGAACCGGAATCGCTAGGGCGAACAAAGGCGACTACCACGGCGCGATAGCCAACTACTCAGCTGCGATTCAGGCACCGGACATCCCGATCGATGTGAAAGCCATGGCGATCTACAATCGGTCGCTCGCGTATGCCGCGATTCATGAAGACGAAAAAGCGGCTGAGGACCTTGCGACGATGCTAAAGATGCCTGGATTGCCAGAAAATATCAAATCAAAGGCTCACCAGCGCCGGGAACGGATAAAAAGACGCGGCGCGAATAAGTGTAGTCCGTGACGCTCACATTTATCGGACTCGTTGACGAGTCTTATCCGGAAGTCTCATGACCGCAATTCATCGAATTGTGTCAAGATTCCTCGACTGTGAGACGTCCCTTCATTCGACGGATTTCCGCTTCGGAGTTGTGTCGGCAACCTGCCGAGCGCGCAGACCAGAGGATAACGCCGCAGAATGGCAGTCGTAACTAGCTACGTCGGCGAAAGCTGAATTCGGAACGATGATGATCATTGCATCTCGCCGAGGTACAAGAGACAGAAAAGAGCCGAGGCGACGATCGCCTTCGGCTCTCTTCTTTTTGAAAGTTCCTCGTCTGCGAGCATCCGATTTCCAATCCGGTTCGATGCCTCGCGACGCAGGTAATCCGGTCATTGCATAGGCATTGAAGTTGCAAAGACGACCACCCGCCATGTCGCGAGCGGTCTGATGATCTCCGTTCCCGTCCGGTTGGATTCTAGTTGGCATCGCGCCAAACGCGGCCAAAGAGGGAATTGACCCACCAGGACCAGCCATCGGGATCTGGGAAGTCGATGGAGTCCTGGAAACGCCACCAAATGATGAAGTCGTTGTCGCCGTTTCCCCGAAGCACGTCACCAGCCTTGTCATTGGTGTGAAAGTCCGGCAAGAGTTGTTCCAGTTCGGATTGCGTGAAGCGAATTCCGTTCGCGTCTGGTAGTGGCCAAGAGGTTAGTTGAAGATTCGACCCAATCAGAATGTCGACTCCTTGCCCGCCATACAACTTATCCGCGCCGTAGCCTCCTTCGATGACGTCGTGACCATCTTGGCCATCGATGTAGTCGTCTCCGTAGCTGCCGTTAATGATGTCGTTGCCATCGTCGGCGAAGATGTCGTCGTTTCCGTCGCCTCCATTGATCTCATCATCAAATCTGCTCCCAATGATGAAGTCGTCTCCGGGACCTCCCCAAATTCGCGAGGGCCCGGCAAGCAGGCAATGGATCTCGTCTTCGCCAAATCCACCGAAGACACTGGTGTTGCCCGTTGACTGACAGGCGCATGTGTCATTTCCACTGCCAAGCCAGACTTCGATCGGTAGATCCATCGGGTGAATGATCAGCTGATCGTTTCCGCTTCGCAAATCGATCATGACGGCATCGATGTTGCTGACCGGCGCTGAGAAAACAATTCCCTCAGGAGCGGAGTTTCCCTTTACCACGGTAAAGGTGCCGTCTGCATTCTCAAATGCGCCCGACCGCACCTCCAAAAGTGTGGTAAAGACTCGTCGTTGATATCTTCGACCCGCAATGATGATTGTTTGTGTGCACCATCCATTAGCGAGTCGGAGATCAATTACATCGCCACCTCCATTGGCGTTCTGATTGCTGCCCTCGACCATCAGCACGCCACCCGAGAGTTCAACGTCGACATCAAGGGTGATCGGGGCGCTGGTCAGTGTAGGAGTCGGCAATGGCCAAAATGCTTTGACAGAGCTTCCAGTACACATCAAGGTGACCGTCACCATCAGTGTGAGCATGCAGCGTTTCATGGTAAGGCTTGCGGGGAACAGGGTTGGAATCAGTGTGCCACTTACTGCAGCGAAACCCCGACCGAGTTGTTACATGTGTAAGGCGAAAAATGCTGTTGGCACGCCGCCTCATCCGTGGCACCGGGCTTCCTCGTGAGTAGCCCGTAGGGTATTTGCAACTCCGAGGGGAGCCTTTCTTCATAAAATGGTGACGCAATTTGTATAGAATAGACTGCAACAGCTACGCGCGAATTTCGGCTGGAGTCCATGCAACGGAAGAACGTCCTCGACCTCCTTATGTTCTCACCCAAAACCACCTGGCAGCGTCTGGTTGTTTCCCTGGCCGCGATCTTTGTTCTGAAGTTGTCATCGGTCGCTGCCGAGCCGCTTCGTTACAACCGTGACATCCGTCCGCTGCTGTCTGACAAATGCTTCTTCTGCCACGGCCCCGACCCGAATCACCGTGAGGCCGATTTGCGACTCGATCTGGAGGACGCGGCTCACGATGGGGTCATCGAGGCGGGAAAGGCGGAGGCGAGCGAATTGTGGCGTCGGATCACCAGTGATGATCCGGAAGAACAGATGCCGCCGCCCGACTCGGGGAAGAGATTGTCGCCCGAACAGATTCGAACGCTCGGGCAGTGGATCGACGAGGGCGCCAAGTACGAAGATCACTGGTCCTTTGTCTCACCGACCCGTCCGCAAGTGCCGAGGCCGCAACGTGACGATTGGGCTCGCAACCCGATCGACGCCTTCATCCTGAGGCGGCTTGAAGCAGAGGGCCTCTCACCGTCACCCGAGGCGGACAAGGCGACACTCATTCGCCGTTTGACTCTCGATCTCACCGGTCTGCCGCCGACGCCCGATGAAGTCGACGCCTTCACGAGCGATCCGTCCCCTGCGGCTTATGAGGAACTGGTCGATCGGTTGCTGCAATCGGAACGTTACGGTGAACGGATGGCACAAGAGTGGCTCGATGCGGCGCGGTACGCCGACACGATGGGCTACCAGGCTGATTGGGAGCGTTATCAATGGCGTTGGCGGTCTTGGGTGATTGATGCCTACAACCGAAATCTGCCCTTCGATCAATTCACCATCGAGCAGTTAGCGGGTGATCTGCTTCCCGAGCCAACGACCGAGCAATTGATCGCGACGGGATTCAATCGCAATCATCGCATCAACGACGAAGGGGGTATCATCCCCGAAGAGTACCTGGTCGAGTACGTGATCGACCGGGTCGAGACAACAGCGGCAACTTGGATGGGATTGACGATGGGATGCGCCCGTTGTCATGACCACAAGTTCGATCCTTTTTCACAAGTCGACTTCTATCGCCTTTTCGCGATCTTCAACGGAGTCCCCGAACAAGGGAAAGAAGGGCGGCTCGGATATGCGACGCCTTACATGAGCGTTGCTGTGCGCGGCATGGAGGAAGAATACGAGGCGATCAAGCGGCACGTCGCGGAGTGCGAAGCAGCTCTCAGTGAGGAGGTCGCCAGGCTCGACTCACCGCGCGAAGCGTGGATTCAGCAGAAGACCGAAGAACTTGGGTCGGCGGATGATCCTTGGCAGATTTTGGAACCGACCAATGTTGATGCGATTGGGGCAGTCGACTTTGAGTCGCTGGGAGACGGTTCTTATTTGGCCACGGGTGACAACCTGACCCATCCCACCTACGTGGTGCAAATGAAGCCCGGTGAAGTTCGGATCACCGGAATTCGCCTGGAGGCGCTGACCCATGACTCACTTTCCGGTGGCCGGCTCTCGTCAGGTAACGGCAATGTGATCTTGACCGACTTCACGGTCCAGCGAACGAAGGCGGGCGGCGACAAACCTCAAACGTTGAAGATCGCCAGCGTGGTTGCCGACTATGCTCAAGTTGGATTTCCGGTGACTCAGGCGATCGACAAAGACAAGGCTTCCGGCTGGGCGGTCGATGGTCACCGAAAGAAGGAGTCTCGGACGGCGATCTTTACCTTCGCCGAGCCGGTCGACGTGAAAGAAGGCGACACGTTGACTGTACGCCTTGAACACGGTTCCAAATACCCGCGTCGGGAGATCGGCCGCTTTCGCTTGTCGGTCACTTCCATGAAGGATCCCGATTTCCAGTCGAGGCTCGGCATGCCGGCTGATGTGGCCCAGGCGATCCGCACGAAACCGGAGCGGCGGAATGCAAAGCAGAAAGCGCGGATCGCCGAATATCACAAATCGGTTGCCGAGGAGACGAAAGAGCTCCGGCGAGAACTCAATCAGGCGCGCGAGAAGCTCAAGCAATTCGAGCAAGACTCGACGACCTACGTGATGGTGATGAAGGAGATGGACCAGCCGCGTGAGACACATGTGCTCCATCGCGGCGTCTACAACCAGCCGGGTCAGGCGGTGACGGCTGGCGTTCCCGCCGCTGTCCTCGGGGATCTGCCACCCGAGGCTCCTCGCAACCGACTCGGCTTGGCTCAATGGCTCGTCAGCGGCAAGCACCCGTTGACGTCTCGTGTGATCGTCAACCGTTACTGGGCGATGCTGTTCGGGGCCGGGCTGGTCAGTACGCCCGAAGACTTTGGCTTACAGGGAGTCTATCCCAGCCATCCCGATCTGCTCGATTGGCTGGCCACGGAGTACCCAAGATTGAAGTGGAATACCAAGGACCTCTTGAAGCTGATGGTGACCAGCGCGACCTACCGCCAGTCGTCTGAATTTCCGTCACAACTTCGTGAGTCCGATCCCAACAACGTGCTGCTGGCCCGGATGTCGCGCTTGCGGTTGCCGGCCGAGATGATTCGGGATCAAGCGTTATTCGCTTCCGGCCTGCTGGTCGAAAGGATTGGTGGACGATCGGTGAAGCCTTACCAGCCGGCCGGTCTTTGGTCGGAATTATCGTTCCAAAGCAAGTCTCGGACCACCGACTTTTACGTCCAGGACTCCGGCGAGGACCTCTATCGACGAAGTCTGTATACCTTTTGGAAACGCTCGGTCCCGCCACCGACGATGGCGACATTCGATGCGCCGAGTCGCGAGACGTGCACGCTGCAGCGTTCGCGGACCAACACGCCGCTGCAAGCCTTGGCGCTGATGAACGACACGACCTACATCGAGGCGAGCCGCGTTTTGGCGACCCGCGCGATGACCGAGGTCGGCGACGACACCCGCTCGCGGATCGTGTTCGCCTTCCGATCGCTGCTCGCCCGCGAGCCCGATGAGAAGGAAATCGGCACGCTTACCAGCGGCGTTGAAAAACGGACCGCCTATTTTCGCCAAAATCCGTCGGCCGCGGAGAAACTGATTACGGTTGGCGACTCCAAGCCCGATCGCTCACGCGACCCGATCGAGCTGGCGACGCTGACCACCTGCGTCATGAATCTTCTGAACCTGGATGAAACGATTAACCGTGAGTGAGAAAGCGTTGCCGCACCGAAGCGGAGCGTCCTCTTTTCAAAGCGAGTCAATGAGTGACCGCTCCCTATCACCAACCTGAACAATCCCATCGATCCCATGGACCCACGCATCGAACATCAACGTTCTCTCACTCGCCGGCATTTCTTCGGGCAGTCGGCTCGTGGGATCGGCGCGGTGGCGCTCGGCGGCTTGTTGGCCGCGGATGGCTTTGCCACCGACGCAGTAGGCGGAGGAGCGGAGCTGATTGGCGGTTTGAAGGGCCTGCCGCACTTTGCTCCGAGGGCCAAGCGGATTATCTACCTGTTTCAATCGGGCGGTCCTTCTCAGATCGATCTGTTCGATTACAAGCCGGAGATGGATAAGTTGCGAGGGCAGGACCTGCCTGATTCGATTCGGCAGGGGCAGCGATTGACGGGGATGAGCAGCAACCAAGCGAGTTTTCCGGTCGCCAACTCGATCTACAAGTTCGAGCGTCATGGGGAAAGCGGCGCCACCGTGAGCGAGTTGATGCCACAGATCGCGTCGATCGCCGACAAGCTCTGCTTCATCAAATCGCTGCATACCGAACAGATCAATCACGATCCGGCGATCACCTTTTTCCAGACGGGGTTTCAGCTGGCTGGACGGCCGAGCATGGGGGCTTGGATGAGCTATGGCCTGGGGAGCGTCAATCAGGATCTGCCCGCCTTCATCGCGCTCGCCTCGCGAGGGACCGGTCGTCCTTCGTGCCAGCCACTCTACGATCGGCTCTGGGGATCGGGTTTCATGCCGACGACCTACGCCGGCGTCAAGCTCCGTTCCGCCGCCGATCCCGTCCTCTATCTCTCGGACCCTCCCGGGATCCCACGCTCGATGCGCCGACAAATGCTCGATGAGATCGGTGAACTCAATGAGCAGAGCTTTGAGCAGAAGGGCGATCGCGAGATTCAAAGTCGGATCGCGCAGTACGAACTCGCCTACCGCATGCAAACCAGTGTGCCGGAATTGACCGACATCTCGGACGAGCCGGAACATGTCCTGGAGATGTACGGCCCCAATGTGCGCAAGCCTGGTACCTTTGCTGCCAACGCTCTGCTGGCCCGACGACTGGCCGAGCGCGATGTGCGCTGTGTGCAGCTGTTCCACATGGGATGGGATCAACACGGCAACCTGCCCAAACAGTTGCCGGGGCAGTGCAACGATACGGATCAAGCCTCGGCGGCGCTCGTAAACGATCTCGAGCAGCGCGGTTTGCTCGATGAAACGCTGGTCGTGTGGGGAGGTGAATTCGGACGGACGATCTATTCCCAAGGCCAGCTTACCGAGACCAATTACGGTCGCGACCATCATCCCCGTTGCTTCACGATCTGGATGGCGGGCGGAGGCATCAAACCGGGCATCACGCATGGTGCGACGGACGACTATTCCTACAACATCACGGAGGACCCGGTATCGGTCCATGACCTGCACGCCACGATCCTGCATTTGATGGGTGTCAACCACGAGCGGCTGACCTACCGATTCCAGGGCCGAGACTACCGGCTGACCGATGTCCATGGCGAAATTGTCGAAGCGCTCCTGAGCTAGGCCTCGCGCGCCGAGGCGGAAGATCGGGGGTGGGAACGGACCATTCAATCCGGGTTCGGGAAGGAACCGAGGGTTTGCAGTCCCAGAGCTGCCTACGGGTGCGAGAGCAGTTTTCGTTTTGGTGTAGGCCGTCGGATCCCTTTTCCCGACCTCAACGGATCCAATTCGTACGGCGACGCCCATCGCAGCAGTTTAGCTATTTCTGCGCAATAACCCCAATCAATCTGCTCTGCCTGAACTTCAACAATTCCCTTGATGTCCTGGTGATCCTGCGGGCGATCCGCACTCTTTGATGATGCTAGCCAGCGCATGGCGAAGGCCATCATCCACGCTTTTGATCCAAGCTTTTAAGAGTGGCGAGCAACTTCAGTCGCAGTGACCGCTTTTCCCTGAGCCACTGTCGTCGGGCATCCGCAAGTTCTGCGGGCGGCTTGTCAGCTGCCTTAGCCAGCGCTAGCAATTCCGAGTAACGCTCAAACTTCGCCTCTGGACTGGCACTTTTTGCCAACCTCAGGCGAGCCGCATCCTTCGTCCAACATCACCCGAAGACGCGACTTGGCGTACGCCCACCCTTCGCATGCGGTCGATCGACTGATTCCCAAAGCACTGTCAGGACGCCATCAAATCGGAAAACGTCGCGTACCGCAAAGGTGTCAGGTACCGAAAAGGTGGCAGACACCATTTGGCCTTTCCCAAGGCGAGTCGTCGTGCGTGAGACACGCTAGAATTGCGTTTTCAATTCTCGCATAGGCGGCGAATGATTGTCGCCGATCGCTCCGCCGATCGCTCCGCCGATCGTAGCGTTCGACGTAGCGTTCGACGGAGCGAACGGCGACGATGTCATTTGTGGAAACGCTCAAGAATACCTCCGAATTCCCGTCGCGCGTTGGACGCGGTTGGCCAGTTAGCTGATAGAATGTTGGCCGCGACCTGTTCGCGTGTGTTCTCAAAACGATCCACTGCAACGAAGCCGCCGGCGGTAAGCAATGGCTGTCTCCGTCGAAGCCTTTCTTGACTCACTGATCGCAAGTGGGTTGATGACTCTAGAGCAGACATCCGTTCTGCGCGAGCAGCATCCGACTGATGATGGTGAGTCGATGGCAAGTACACTCGTGGAGCAGGGATTGCTCACTGAGTATCAGGCCCATGCCATCTGCACCGGCCAGGCCAGTCACCTCGTGCTCGGCGACTACACCATTTTGGAACAGATCGGTGAAGGGGGAATGGGTCGGGTCTTCAAGGCTCTTCACGTTCGCTTGGAGCGGTATGCTGCGATCAAAATCCTGAGCAATCGCGCGCTTCATGACCGCCGCTCGATCGATCGCTTCTACCAGGAGGTGCGAATCGCGGCTCAGATCGCGCATCCGAACATCGTGATCACGTACGATGCCAGCGAGCAGAACGGTATCCATTACCTCGTCATGGAATATGTCGACGGTCAAGACATTGCCACGGTACTTGCAGACGCAGGTCCGCTCTCGGTCTCACAATCGATCGATGTAATCCTGCAAACGGCTCGAGGATTGGAATACGCTCACAGCCGAGGAATCGTCCATCGCGACATCAAGCCCGGCAATCTTCTTCTCGACCACCAAGGCAAGGTCAAGATTCTCGATATGGGCCTGGCACGGATGGCGACCGCCGCGACCCCATTTGCGAGAACCGCGGCCGAGCGATTGACGAATGCTGGACAAGTGATGGGGACCTTGGACTACATGCCGCCTGAACAGGCTGAAAACGCCAAACAAGCTGACGCACGGTCCGATATCTATGCTCTAGGTTGCACCTTGTTTCGCCTGCTCGCTGGCCAGGTGCCATACCCAGCCGAATCATTCCCGGAATCGATCATAGCTCACCGCGAAGCCGCCATACCATCCTTGAGAGTCCATTGCCCGGACGCTCCAGAATGGCTCGACGACGTTTGTAGAAAGTGCATCAACAAGCGACCGGAGGACCGATACCAATCCGTCACGGAATTGATCCAGGATATCGAAGGGAGTCAACGACAAAACGAATTCTTAGCGAGTTCTGCAGAAGCAATCCGCGGTGCATTCTCGCTTTTGGGGTCGTACGTCAAGTCGCGAGAATGGGGAATGCCGGCTTCAGCCAGAACGGCCAGCGATACGGTCTGGCGTGGAACGGCGCGAGAAGATACCAGCAAGGAAAGGTTGGTGCCCAATCGCCGAGATGTCGGACAGGACATCGTGGCGCTTGCAGAACTGATTGACGCGTCGCCATCGACGACACAGCTACCGAGAGCGCCGCGAAGCAATCAGCGCATCCATCGTCTGAGGAAACACCGGGGAACTCGAATCATCCTCCTCGGTGCACTGGGGCTGTACTTCTCGTCAAGCTTTTTCGGTCTCCTTTTGGGACTGGTCGCTGCCCTCATGGGTCATCGCGACCTCGGCAAGATGCAAGCCGAGCTCATGAATGATCAAGGCCGAAAGATTACCACCATTGGCATGGCTCTTGGGATAGCAGCCGTTGTCATCGCCGGAGTCAGGGCCATTTGGAACTAGACGTGTGCGGCACGTCGCAACGAGAGTCACAGACGGACAGGTTTTGCTGGGGCCGATGTGAACACAAGTTGATCGCTTGTTATCATTGAGATCGTTTGGCGGAGATGATCTCCCGCTGCCATCGACTTCTTGCGTTGATGCGATCTACGCTCCACCTCCCTGATCGGTATTCGAGTTCCGTGAATCCGCGATTGACTTTTGTGACGACCTGCATGGGGCGACTTCGCCATCTGCAGCAATCGCTACCGCGAATGGTGGCCCAGCCGCAGTCGCGTTGTGTGGTTGTCGATTACTCGTGTCCCGAAGCGGCCGGAAACTGGGTCGATCAGACCTTTCCGAACGTGACCGTGGTGCGCGTGCAGGACGCAACCTCGTTTCATCCGAGTCGCGCGCAAAAACATGGGTGTCCAGAAAGTCGAAACCGACTGGGTGTGCTTGATCGACGCGGACATTCTCTTGGAACCGAGTTTCAGCGAAGTCGTACTGCCGACGCTTCGACCTGGCGAGTTCTATCGCGGTCCGGCTCGTGGCGAAGGGACTTTTGGAACGATGGTTTGCCAGACCGCAGAATTTCATCGCGTCGGGGGCTATGACGAGCGATACGAGGGTTGGGGCGATGAAGACGCGGACTTCTACGATGCGCTTCGCTTTTGTGGTGCCCAGCAAACGTTTCTGCCCGTCAACCAGATACGGCACCTTGATCATGACAATGCGGAGCGAGTTAAGTTTTACGCCGTCTCCTGCCGTGAAGAAAGCTTGACCGTCAATCGCATCTACCGCTTGGCAAAGTGGGATCTGGCGCGACTGCATGAGAAACCTTTGTCACCGCCTCAGTGCGAGAACCTCTATCGCATTGTCCAGGAGAAAGTCCGACGAGTCTGGCAGGAGGGAAAGGAGGAGGTCGTCCTCGACACCGAGCGCATCGATTTGCAAATGGGCCCGTGGCGGCTCGACCGAAAACTAGTGTATCGAATCTTCACATAGTGCAGTCTCGTCGGCGGTGTATCGTAGCGAATCGGTCACATCGCCGGGTCGTACGGACCGCCGTATTCACCCTCATAACAAGCATGGCGAAACGATTGGACGAGAAAACTCCGGACGAGCAACGCTCGGAATCGCAGCAGGTCGCCAAGCTTGACTTGACGAAGTATCGCACGCGTGAGCTGGTCGCACATTTGACGGAACTGATCAGTATTCCTGGCGCGTTCATGAAGGTTGTCCTGACCTCCTTCGTGTTGATGATTGCTGCTGGGATCACGGTCATGATCATGTTCTGGAATGCTCAGCTCTCTGGGTTGATGTGGATCCTTGTCTGTGCATACGCACTGCTGTGCGGCGCGACCCTGGGCCCGCTATTGGGCATCCTTCGCGTGATCTACGCCGGACTTGGGAACATCGAAGAAATACTCAAGACCATCCTCAGCATCACGCGACAAGCAGCAAACGACACCGAGAATTTGCAAACCGGAGCAGCTCGCCTGCCCTCGGGTGGCGAACTCGTCGCTCAAATTTACGATGGCGTTCTCATGCCGGCGTTGGAACAGTCGATCGAAGGCGTGTTCTCAGTGTTCGGTACGCCTGTCTTGTGGCTCTATCGACGTACGATCGGATCATCCGTTCGTTACCTGATACGCAAGGTTGAACCGCCTAAATTGACCGAAGAGCAGCACGCAGAAATCCAGCAGCAAGTTGAACAGGGCATCACCACAACCGCGAAGTACTCCGTTCAGATTGAAAAGTACACAGATCGAGCAGCTGAGATGGTCGGCACCATCGGAGGTGGAATTCGCATGTATGTGATGCGTCCTCTGTTTCTTGCCTACTGTGTACTGCTGCTGGTCGCCGTCCTGCCAATCTTGTTCTATCGTTGGTGGTTCGGAACCCCCGTCGAAACCGAGCAGTTGATCAACGAGGTGAATCAGCACTTAACGATGCTGGCCACAGCTCGTGGGACGTTCGTCTAGCAGCACGTCGATCGATCGCATACGAGCACGTAGCGCGAGCAAGTATGTTCCCGTGGAAAGGCACATGTGGATTCGCCCGACACACTCGCTAGCGCGCTTTGATGTTGCGCTGTTTGCTGGATTTCGGGCCGAAGGCCCAGCAATTCGCGGTGTAAATGGGAACCCAGCCCGTTGGGCTTAGGTTTACCCACATTTGAATCGCATCATCGATTGAGAACCCGTGAATCCACCGCGCAGCGGTCGCAGAGGGTAGCCGTAGGTCGCGAAGCGCACCTACGGAAACGTGCGGAAATCCAATCCCGAGCGACCCCGAAGGCGGTCGCAGATCGAATGCGCAATGAGTCTGCGACCACCTTCGGGGTCGGTTTTGTTGCGCATTCTCAATTCCGTAGGTGCGCGGCGACCTACGGCTACCCTCCGTGATACCTTCGGTATCAAAACGATGTGGGTAAACGGACGGGGCGTTGCCCCTCAATCAAAAAGCCAACATCAAAACTTGCACGTCGTGCTTGTATTGACGGCGTTCGCGGTCAGAACGGGGCGGCCGGCGGAGCCTCTTCCCGGGTCAGGCCGTGGCCGAATGTTTTCAATTTGTGCTGCGGAACCTTAACGGATTGCTTGGGTTATAGGTAATATCGTTTCTCTTCCTCGTTGACTCATCGACGCGCCGGAGCAACTCGTGCAACATGCGTTTCCTTTCGCTTTCTTGCGAGGGAGACCGCAACGCTCCGAGCTGTCGTTTCGCATTCCTGGCTGTAACCCGGCAAAAGGCACTTTCCATGCAAAAGACTTCTGTACTTACGTTTTCGCTCATCCTCCTCTGTGTTGCAGGAACGGCGTGGGCTCAACCACCTGGGGGTCGAGGCGGCTTTGGTGGGCGTGGTCCTGGTGGTCCTGGTGGTCCCGGCGGACCTGGTGGTCCTGGTGGAATGATGAGAATGTTGCCCATCATGATCGCCTTGGACGCAGACAAGGATGGCGTGATTTCATCGGCCGAGATCGAGAACTCGGTGATAGCTCTGAAGAACCTTGACAAAAACAAGGACGGAAAACTGACGGAGGAGGAACTTCGCCCAGATTTCTCGGCAATGCCTGGTGGTGGCCCGGGACGAGGTGGCCCTGGTCGAGGTGGACCGGGTCGCGGACCTGACGGAGGGGCTGGGCCTGGAGCCGGCTTGGATCGTCTCATGGCGTACGACAAGAATTCCGACGGCAAACTATCGAAGGAAGAGTTGCCCGAACGGATCCAATCGCTGATCGTCCGCGCCGACGCGGACAAGGATGGCTTCGCCTCCAAAGCAGAACTCGAACAAATGATCGCGTCGCAAGGCGATGCAGCAGGCGAAGGACCACGAGGGCCTGGCGGTCGTGGACCGGGTGGCGGAGGACGGGCGGTGAGGACCGAGTGGCGGAGGACGACCCCAACGACCTTCGAGTGAATAGTTCGGTGAGACGTCTGGCATCGCCGCGGGTTCGTGGCGTATTGCCGCGGCCGGTACGAGATACGAGTATCCGACAAACTGCACTTGCACTGCTGCCGATGATTCGGCCGTAAGCAAGCAGCAAATACAAGCACGACCGCAAGGGAGTGTGTCCCATTCTCGCATCCGACACACTGCGCGTGGCACGTCGTGCTTGTCTGTATCTATCGAAAATTTGCTACGGCGTTACCAGCCGAGAGGGTGATTCTGTTCCTGAACCTTTGCCAAACGCAAACCCGAAAAGCGAGACGACCTCGCTTCCCCGATGAGACTCCAATGCGATTTCAGCGTCTATTCCTAACAACCCTACTGCTTCTGACAACCTGCTTCTTTCGCTCAAGCCGAAGAGTTCGAATTCCACCATGAATTCGTCCTCGGCACCTCGATGGAATTGAAGGTGAACGCAACGTCAAGGGAACTTGCCCAGCAGGCGGAAACGCTTGCCTTGGTCGAATTGGATCGGCTCACGGCTGTATTCAGTCATTACGATCCTTCGAGTGAGTTTTCGAGATTCCTGGAACTCCGCCCCGGAGCGACCACCGAGGTTTCTCGCGAACTGTTCGAGGCACTCCGGGTCTGCCAGGAGTGGATGAAAGTTAGCGAGGGCTCCTTTCATCCTGCGGTGGAGAGACTGACGCGGCAGTGGCAAGAAGCGGAGCAACGCAACACACTTCCCGCTTCACCATCGCTCGAGAAGGCCGTTCGTGAAATCAATCAGCCGCATTGGCGATTGGCAAACGATTCGCATCAGGTCACACGAGCTTCGCAGGTTCCGTTAAGTCTCAATGCCATCGCCAAGGGAATCGTACTCGATCGAGTGGTCGAATCGGTGCTCGAAAGCATCGCGGTACAAGGGATCATGCTGAACATCGGCGGCGATGTTCGGGTTGCGGGACAGATCGCAGGTCGACGTCGCGATCGCCGACCCGAATGCTGATACCATCAGCTCCCCCGCGTTCACGCACATCTGTCTCACCGACGGTGCGATTGCCACCAGCGGCACTTCTGAGCGATTCTTCACCATCGACGGCAAGCGGTATTCACACATCCTGGACCCACGAACAGGATTGCCAGTCTCTGAGGTCGTCAGTTCCACTGTGATTGCGGACTGTGCGAGTACAGCAGATGTGGTCGCCACGATTTGCAGCGTGCTTCCGATTCGCCAAAGTCTTGCTTTGGTCAATGCACTTCCGGGAGTCGATTGCCTGTTGATTTCTTCGACGGGGCTCGTCGCGTTCAGCGAGAACTTTCCCCAAGATGAAAACGGTGATGGAGAGACGACCGAAAAGCAGGAAGCAAAGGCCCCGGCGCAAGCAGAATTGACGGTTGAGTTTGAAATCAGCAAGCCCGAAGGTTCGCGTCGTTACGCTCGACCGTATGTGGCGGTCTGGATCGAAGACAAGGATGGTTTCCCGGTCAAGACGCTGAGTTTGTTCCTGATGCAGAATCAGCCCGGTCCGCGATGGTATCGCGATCTGAGGCGATGGTACTCCGACGACCAACTCAGAAAACTGGTGGACGACACGGACCTGATCACGACGGTATCCAAACCAACTCGGAATCCTGGGGTCTACAAAGTTTCATGGGACGGCAAAGACGATTCCGGCAAGGAACTTGGGCGTGGAGACTACACCTTGTTGATCGAAGCGGCGCGAGAACATGGGACTTACCAGTTGATCAAACACCAATTTGAACTCGGCGGTGATGCCTTCAAGGAAGCGTTGAAGGGGAATGTTGAAATCAGCTCCGCGAGTTGTCAAGTATCGATCAAAGTAGGATGTTGATGGACGCCGCAGTCCTTCCCAAGACGAGTCAACCGAAAGGCAAACCCTCGCGACTTGTACCGTGCGGTCGCAGCCTGGAGTCGCTGGCTGCATATCTACCTTTCCATGTTGGGTTCGGTTGCCATTCTGTTCTTCAGCATCACCGGCCTGACCCTCAATCACCCGGACTGGTTCTTTGACGAAACAACCGTCCAGGAAACCGGCGAGCTTGACACCGCCTGGTTGAACAACGGCGCGCCACAGCCAATGGACTGGGATGAAAACGATTACGGATTTGCCGTCTCGAAACTAGAAGTCGCTGAGTTCCTACGCCAAGAACATCATTTGCAGGGGACCGTCACCGATTTCCTGGCATTCGAAGATGAATGCGAAGTGACCTTTGCAGGTCCCGGCTACGCTGCCATCGCGCGCATTGCTCGTGATTCGGGAGCGTATACCGTTGCCATCACATCCAATGACCTGGTCTCCATCTTCAATGACCTGCACAAGGGAAGACACTCGGGAAGCCTTTGGTCTCTCGTGATCGATGTTTCCGCGATTCTCTCTATCGTCATGTCGATCGCCGGATTCATGCTGATCTTCTTTCTCAAACGTCGTCGCTTCTCGGGTCTCGCGACTGCCTTTGTGGGCGCTGCTGGCATGTGGATTCTTTTTCGAATCGCGACGTCCTGATCACTGCGACGATGCTCGCGTTTCTACCACATCGTCGAAATTGTCGTGCATCGTTCGGGAAGAGGGGTCAGCCTGGAAAGACCGACGTACGTTCGGCTTTCGGCCTGACTTAGAGCTGGCCAATCGGTTGCGCATCGAGGACGACGCGGAAGCCCTTCGGATTGCTGGGTGTTGCCGGATAATCCCAGGAACGCGTGGCGGATCGCAACCTCCAGGCTGCTCGCTGCAGGCCGCCTCCGCGAGCGACTCGTCCTGAGTTCTTATCGGTCGGATTCTCGAGACAAACAGGATTGAGAACGGGGCTACGTGCATAGAAGTCCCGGATGTGCCAATCCTGGCACCATTCTTCGGCATTGCCGAGAACGTCAAACAGACCAAACGGATTCGACTGCTTACTGCCGACAACGGCGGAAGGCCAGTTTCGATCGCGATCGGTAACCGCATAGTCGTCAAGCGGCGTAGAATTGTCGCCAAAGAACCAAAGCGTCGTCGTCCCCGCCCGGCAGGCATATTCCCATTGAGCTTCCGTGGGCAAGCCACAGCTGGTCGCCTGCTCGCGACTGAGCCAGTTACAAAACGCGTTGGCATCGTCCCAACTGACACCGACCACCGCTCGATTGTCCGCGTCCGGTTCGCGTGATGATTCCTCCCAGCGGAAGCCTGTCACGTCTAGTTGCTCCGCGGATCCTACGTAATCGGTGGCTTCGATGAATCGTCGATATTGTTCGACCGTGACCTCGCTCTGTCCAAGGTAGAAAGGCTGACTGATTCGTACGAGATGCCGAGGGCCGCTCGTCCGCGCAACGAACACGTCAAACTCACCAGCACCGGATTGCTCCAGTTCGCGCGTCAACTTGTCGACCTCGTCAGTCGTACTGCCCATCAAGAATTCGCCGGGCGGGATCAGACGAAATGTCATACCGAGATCGTTGGCGAACTCGATTGGCAGACCTAGGTAGTCTGCCCATGCCTGTTGATGCTGCCGTGCTTGCCTGTCGTCGAAGGGGGCAACTGCGGGAGGCGGGGCATTGTCAGGCCAGTCGAACGAGGCAGAGATCGGGCACCGGACGCACGGTCTCGGCTGTGCCACCATCGAGCATGCGGACGCGGATGCGGTGAAAGACAAACTCGTTACCCCCACCATGAATCCAAAGACTCAGGCGGCGGTTGGCCCGGTAGCCTTCGTTAGATTGACCGGACAGCCGATCGGAATCCCCGTTCCAGGTCGCGATGGATTCACCGTCGGACCAGACCTCGACGCGATCCCCGTCCTCTTGGCGGCGAACCTGGACGCCAACCGTCATTCTTCGGCCGGTTTCGATTTGAGCGCCCTCGGCGAGCAAGACTGAGGATCCCCATCTTTCCAATCACCAATCCGCCCGGACCAGGTGGGTCGATGACGATTGGGCACTCGGCGCTACGAGTGGGGAAGTTGAGGTTGAATCCACTTGCACCCATCCGCCGAGTGAACTCCAACTGGCATTCAAAGGAGGACGATTCGACATCGAGCGGAAGTAGCAACTTATGCGGCTTCTTATCCGCGTCACCGACGATCAACTCACCGTTTTGAATTCGCCACTGGTTCGCGCCGGTCGACTGCAAATCCCATTTATCCAGCTGAGGATCGATCATCGGGATCACGTCAATCCAAACGTTGCTTGCGAATTGGCGTAGTATCTTCCGAGGGGATTGGCCACTCGTGCGGCTTGCGGGCTGTGCATCGAGCGTCGCTGGAGTGTCGACTCGCGTCTCTGTCACAGCGTGATCCGCCGACGACGCCGAGGGAAGCGTCGCTTGCAGGCTCATCCGCACCACGGTCCGGCCGTTACGATCAATCGTCACCAGTTCTTGCCGGACCGGACGTCCGTCCTTGATCGCTGCAATGTTGTGCTCACCGGGACGAAGTTTCAACTCCTCGACACCGCCGCCGCGAATGGCGACTTCCGAACCGTCAATGGCGATCTTCAAGTCAGTGTCCTCGGTTTCAATGACCAGTGTGCCCGAACCGGTAGAGAGTCGAATGACCGTCGAAGTGAGTTGCGTGACGCCGGTTGCCTCCGTAAACCCGAAGCCGAAAAGGAGCAACATTGCCACCATTGCGGCGATGACAAGAGGTTGCCGCGAACCTTGTTTTGTATCATGCGGCGCTGTCAGCTTTGCGAGCGGGATGGCTACGTCATTGGAACCGTGCGTCGGCGGCTGAATCTTGGGTTTGCGTCCCTC
>CAVOND010000005.1:0-1544146 GCA_963697195.1 Pirellulaceae bacterium | reverse complement strand
ATCGCAAGACAGCGAGATGGTTCCGGCGAACAATAACATCCCAAAGATTTTCGTCTATCGCCGTGACACGGGTACGCTGAGTCTTGCCAGTGTCGACAACTTCGGTGTGCCGGCCAACAACAACAGCGACGCCCGCCGTGAGTGATGATGGAGCCGTCGTGTCTTTCTGGTCATGCCATACTTGATGTAAGCGTGCAAGACACGAACAACGGCTACGACTTGTTTACCCATAACCTGGTAACCGGGGTCACGCAGCGTGTGACCTACAAAACGGGCGGTGGACAGCGGAGGCTTCGGATTTCTTCCTGAGTCAAAAGCATGAAATACAACCGGCGACTGGACGCTATCTCGCCTATTCGTCGAGTTCGACAGATCTGGTAGCCGACGATTTCAACGGCTTGGCCGATATTTTTGTCGTTGACACGGTTGAACAAACCACGGAGCGAATCGTCGTTCACAAGCCAACCGGAGGTGTTGACGAACCTTCGGGATATAGCCTAGCGCCTTCAATCAGTGCCGACGGTCGTTATGTGGTCTTCGATTCACTGGCGGATAACTTCGTCCCAGAGGATAAGAATTTCAGATCTGACATTTTTCTCTACGACCGGCTTGCCGAGCCAAAAGACCGACTCACACGTATCAGTGAGACCGCCGACGGAACCGAATCAAACCGAGACAGCTTCGACCCGACGATTCATGCCGACGGCAAGCTCGTCGCGTTCATAACGAGGGCAACGAGTCTAGATCCAACGGACAACGACACAAAGTTGGACGTCTTTCTCAAGAACTGGCAAACGGGGGAACTCGTGCGCGTCAGCCGAGGCGGAAGCTATTCCAGCGACGCCCTGGCCGGATCCTTTTCACCGATGATTGCCGGAAACGGACAGAGCGTCATTTTTGCCTCAGATGCTCAAGGGCTCATCACGGGAGACACGGACCCCAAATCCGACATTTTTATCCGCGACCTCAGCTCCGATGCCATCACCTCGATCACTGTCTCGCCAGCCCGCTCGCTGATAAGCGCCGAGAGAGTCACCATCGCGCACACGACAAATTCGGACTTCGCAGTCGCGGGCGGTGTCAGCCTGACGGATGCGTTACTTGCAGGAAACGATGTCAAGAACGACTTGGGCTACCGTGTTGTCACCGAGAACTCACTGGATTCAACCAATGCCGATGTGGATCTAATCGGACCGCTGACGCGCTGACCAACCAACTCCGCCGATTCACCCGCTACTAGCAGGAAATCCTGCGATTGATGGCGGTGCGATCGGGGGAGGGTTCGACCAGCTGGGTACCCCACGAGGATCCAGCCCGGATATCGGTGCTCATGAGGCGACCTCAGCCAGTGCATCAGGCTCCGTGTTCATTGACTTGAACGGAAATCAGCGACGAGATCCAGGCGAGCCGGGGGTTCCAGGCGTGATGGTCTTCGCCCGAGATTCTGGAGCGGGGACCAAGTCTTCTACAAGTGGCGACGATGATCCAACAACCCTAGGCGTCAACGAAACCGGGTCGATCAACTTTGATGTGATCCCACCAGGTGAAACGCAATTTACGGTACAGGTTCCGGAAGGCTGGAGTTTTTCCGTGCCGGGCATTCGCCGTATTCGCCCTGCGGGAATTGAGCCGGACGAGGCCAGCTTTTCACCCTCCCTGAACCGAAATGGGAGCCTGGTCGCGTTTGCTTCCCGCGCGACCAATCTGATCGGTGACCAGGACACAAACGGCGACGCCGATCCGTCAAGAGGAACGGATGTGTTTGTGTTCAATCTAGATACGGGGGAAATGGAACGGGTCAGCGTGGACAGTAACGGGGTCGAAAGCACCGACAGCAGCGGAGAACCAACGATCAGCGGCGATGGCAGGTACGTTGCCTTCAAGTCGTTAGGCCGGCTCGATCCACGTGACTCGATCAGCGGCCAGGATATTTATCTGCGTGACCGCGTGTTGGGAACAACACAGTTGGCGAGCGTCAATGCCAGCGGCGAAAGCGGTAATGCCTATAGCGTTGATCCGGTAATTAGCTCCGATGGAAGCGTCGTCGTGTTCCGAGTAAACGCAACCAATCTCTATCCCGGCTTCCAAAACCTGGAGCACCAAGTTTACTTCTTCTACGATGCTTCGCCAGAAGACGGATTTCAGGGAGAACTTGAGCCCATTATCAAGGATGGCTCACCCCTTCAAGGAGACGACGATACGCGTCAGGCAGCAATAAGCGGTGACGGGAATACTGTTGTCTTTGAATCGAGAGCTTCCAACTTCGTCAATGGCTTCAGCGGACCGAACGTCTACATCTACAATCGTGAAAAGGAAACGCTCGAGGTCATCGCCAGCGGCTATGGACAGTCGCCAACTGTCAATGCCGACGGTCGTGTCGCTGCGTTCGGGGCCCTGCCGAGGCTATATGTATACGATCGCGACTCCCCTTCTGCTCTCGAAACCTATGTATACTCGGCAACCTCAAAAGCAATCAGCGATGACGGTCGTTTTCTCGCGTTTGGTTCGTATCATCCCCAGTTACTTGCAGACGACAACAACGACTCGGACGATATTTTCGTGCTCGATCGTCAAGATGGTAAAATTGCGGGTCTCCGTAGACAGAGACGGAAACGAAGGCATGAACGACTCGTGGGACGTCTCCATTAGTGGCGACGGGCGATTCATCGCTTTTGCCTCAGACGCGAGCAACCTTGTGTCCGACGATACCAATCTCGCGACCGATGTGTTTGTCGTTGCCAACCCACTTGCCGATCCGACAGTCACTCGCACGTTCATCGTTGGCGATGCGATCACGGACCTGAATCTAGGTCTTGTCCCCAATCCCGGTACGATCTCCGGGACTCTGTTCGAAGACACCGTCACGAATTCGGTATTGGATTCGGGCGAACCCAGGCTCAAGGAGTGGATCGTCTACCTGGATACGAACCTGAATAATCGCCTCGACGAAGGGGAGCTTTCTACGGCAACGGACGCGGACGGGTACTACCAGTTTCTGAACGTCCCGTCGCATCGTGCTCACCGCATCGTCGTCCAGGCCCAACCGGATTTGAGCTGATCGATCCGGGACAGACGCAGAACTTCCATTGGGACATCTTTTTGCCCGCCGGTGGAGATGCCTCCGGTCGCGATTTTGCGTTTCGGAAGGTCACCGGCACGGGGCAGTCTACCAATTCGTCGATCAGCGGCCGTGTCTATGACGACGCGAACGGCAACGAGATCTTCGACGCTGGCGATCGGGCCCGCGGTGGTGTGAAAGTCTTTCTGGATGACAACAACAACGGCGTCCACGATCTCGGTACCGACGAACCGATTGTGGTCACCGATGCAAACGGGGTCTATTCCTTCACGGGTCTGGGGGGACGGATCGCTCCGGTGCGGGCAGTGCTCGATGAAACGATCGTCACGACGTCGCCGCTGGGCAACTCGTTTCAGAAATCGACGTTTCAACTCTTTACCAATTCCTTGGGTTTTACTGACCCGTGCGACCTCGTGACAGACAATTTCAATTTCAATGTTGACGATCATCCGGACCTCGCCGCATTGATCATCGATAACAACTCGCTCGCAATCAGGCTCAATGACGGCAATGGTCAGTTCCCCGCCAGCACTCTCGATATCAGCCTGTCCCCCGGCGTCAATCTCGACGGACTCAGCCGATCCGGCCGATATGGTCGTCGGACAGTTCAATGGGGCGGGAACCGGGAAAGATGTTGCCGTCGTCGGTTTCGGCAGCAATAACGTCTTGGTCCTGCTCGACTTCGATCCCAACGACGGCAGTTTCGCCTCGAGAAAGCGTATAGCGTTGGCACCCAACCGATCAGCATCGCCGTGGGAGATTTCGACAAGAACAACACGGACGATTTGGTGGTGGTCAATCGAGGCAACCAGAAGCTCGTTTCGGTGAACCCGCTCGTCTACCAAAAGGATGGCGATGAGTCATTTCAGATTCTGTGGAACAACGGCAGCGGTGCGTTCATGCCCTCGGTGCCCTTCGCAGGTTCCCGGCGAGAGCCCGGCAACGGTCGTGGTCGACGACTTCAACCAGGATCAATTCGATGATATCGCGATCCTGCAGGTAACTCCAACCAGCAGCAACACGACTTTCGGCAACGTCGCCGTCTTCATCAACAATGGAGCCGGCGTGCTGACATACGACAGCCCCAGCAACCTTTATCCGGTGATGGCGCAGCCCAATGACATGGTCGTCGGCGACTTCAACCGGACGGGAAGCCTGACCTGGCCATTTCGAACGCCGCATCAACGTCAATCACGATCCTGACCGGTACTGGTCTGTCAACAGGGAGCTTCCAGGTCCAGCCGGTCGTGATCGGCACCATCAAGGGGCTCGACCGCATGGCGGTAGCAGACATCGATGGCGATAACGATCTCGACATCGTCGCCAGCCGACTGGACGACACGATGGTGGCAATCTTTCGAAACATCACTGCTCCGCCCGGCGGCATGGTTGCTTTCGAGCCGCTGGAAGCGGTCGGTTTGGGCAATCTTCCCATCAAGGATCGGACTGCGATCGTGTTGGCGAACTTTGACGGAGACACATCCGGCCCCAATGGTTCCGGGACGATCGACATCGTGGCGATTCCCAAAACCGCGGCACCGGCGGGGCCAGAGGGAGGGCCGACTCCCGACATTCGGGTTCTGCTGAACACGTTGGTCAATGGTGCCCATCGTGTGAAATTGGACGGACTCAACAGTGCGCCTGATCTGGATTTTCGGACCGCACCGGCGATTCTGCCGCCCATGCTCGACGCGATCCCAAATCCTCTTCCTTTGGATGAAGACGATGCCGAACAATCAATCCAGCTGACCGGTATCGTCAAAGGTCGCCAGACGGGTCCGCAATTGCAAATTTCGGCATCCAGTTCTGCACCCACGGTCGTACCCGATCCGACGATCAGCTACAGCGGTGGCGGCCAGGCGACCTTGACGTATCAACCCGCCGCCGACGCCGTGGGTAGCGCCGTCATCACGGTGCGTGTGGTCGATGCCGGAGACAATGGACTGTTCGATGATGGCGATGATGGGGTGACCGAGCGGAACTTTACCGTCACGGTACAACCGGTCAATGATCCGCCCGACTTCACGCTGGGCAACTCCATCACCGTGACCCAAAAAGCCGGACTACAAACGGTCACCGACTTCGTCAACAACCTCTCGCCGGGAGGTGGGCCCGACGAAGGATTGCAGACGCTTTCCGGCTTCACGGTCAATACGGAGACGGGTCTGTTTTCCACTCCCCCCTCGATCAATTCCCAGAGGACACTCTCGTTTACTCCCGATCCCGAAGAGTTTGGTCTGGCGGTGGTGCACGTCAGCTTGTCCGATAACGGAGGGACCGCCAACGGCGGCCGAAATCAAACGACCGAGATCTTTGTGATCAACATTCTTCCGGTCAACGATCCTCCATCGGTGACGATTGGGAGCAACCTTAACGTCGTCGCCGACTCGGGGCCGCAAACCGTCGTCAACTTCGCCCACAGTTTCCAACCTGGAACCGGAAGCGACGATGTCGGTCAAATCGTTTCTGACTACATCGTGAGCACCGATCAACCGGCATTGTTTTCCGTAGAACCTGATATCGCCGACAACGGCACACTGACGTTCACACCGCTGCCAGCCGCTGCAGGGACGGCAACGGTTACCGTGCAGGTTCAAGACGACGGAGGCAGGAACAACGGAGGGGTGGATCGCTCGGCACCCCAAACGTTCCAGATCATCATTGAGCCAGCCAATCCCACGGTGGAATTTGTCCAGATCGGTAACGGCGCCGCTCAGAGATCGGTGATTCGCGAACTCACCATTTCCTTCGATAAAGAAGTGAACGTTGAGGCCGACGCCTTCACGTTGACCAAGATCGGAGCCGATGGGGGACCAGTCGGTTCGGTCACCGCCGCAGCGGCAAACGTCCTTGGCAGGACCTTAGTCCGCCTGTCGTTCGACGGTGCCCACACACAGAACGACTCACTCGTCGACGGCCACTACCAACTTCAGATTGATGGCTCCAAGATCATCAGCGATGGTGTGATGCTCGACGGCGGTTCGGGTCCAGGTACTGCCTATGTTGACGAGTTCTTCCGCTTGTTCGGCGACGGCAACGGAAACGGTATCGTTGAGCTGCTCGACTTCGCCATGTTTCGACGATCATTCGGGACGCGGGCGGGTGACGATCAATTCGCGATCGCGTTCGACAGTGACCACGATAATTCAATCGGTCTGTTGGATTTCGCAAACTTCCGACGGAACTTTGGGACTGCGATTTGAGCCAACCACGAAAGAATTTCAGATGCGTCAGATTTATACGTTCGCGTGCTTGCGCAACGACGACTTGCTGCTGTTTGGTCCTTGCCTGTATGCGTTCGTCCGCCCAAGATGCGCCGGAACCACCGCGGATCGATAGTTTGGTGGTCCTTGATCCGCAGCCGGCTGAAAGTGATCCAGCGGTGATCTGGTACGACAACTTTGATGACGCTGAAGTGCAATCGCGTTACGCCGAGAAGAGTGGTGAGCTTGATGACCGGCAACGGTTTGGCGAGCTCGGGAAATCGCTTCGTATGGACTATCCGAAAGGGAGTCGCGGGATCGGCGGTCGAAAAGTCTTTTTTGGCGACTCGCCCACTCATCGACCTCATGTCGTTCGCGGCGAGGAAACGTTCAACGATGTCTACTGGCGCCTCTACGTGAAGCACCCTCGCGATTGGACAGGGGGCGGTCCGGCGAAGCTCTCGCGCGCCACGAGCCTGGTACCGCCCGGTTGGCGGCAGGCGATGATCGCGCATGTCTGGAGCAGCGGTGAGGCGCTCACGCTGGATCCGGCGTCGGGAGTTCGTGACGATTCGGTGGTCACCACGAAGTACAACGACTTCGACAAGCTGCGCTGGCTCGGGAACAAGCCGGCATCGCGGTTCAAACTGCACGGCGACGACGGAGCTGGATGGTGGGTCTGTGTCGAAGCACGTGCCAAACTGAACACGCCTGGCAAACAGGATGGATTGAACCAACTGTGGATTGATGGACGCCTGGAAGCGGAAAGACAGAATCTCAATTGGCGAGGAACCTATGACGAACACGGGATCAATGCGGTATTCCTCGAGGCCTATTGGAATCAGGGCTCACCCATCGACCAGGCTCGATGGATCGACAACTTCGTCGTCTCGACCAAACCGATCGGTCCAGTCGTCTGCTCAAAGAATCCCGTCTTGATCAAGACGCCTTATCGTGGACCAGGGAGCCAGCAAGCTTGGCAAGTGGAGATCGCAGCCGATGCGACAGGCGATCGACTTGTTTGGCAGTCCAAACCAAGCGCCCAGCCAGACCAACTTAGAATTGGCAAAGACACGGGGCAATTCACCGGAGCACTCGAAGCCAAAGAGCAACTGGATGCTGGTAGTGTCTACTATTGTCGCGTTCGCCAGCAGAGCGACAACGGCCAGTGGTCAGCGTGGAGCCCCTGGCATCAACCATTTCAGACGCAGTGAATGAGACAGGCCGATGGTGATCAGAGAACTCCGAATCGCTTTCCGTGCAACAGCGGTCCTCCTAGCGCTGCTCGCATCGAATCAGAATCTGTCTGTTGCGGCCGATGACCCGAGCCATCCCGCCCAGCCAACCGCTGACAACGACGAATTGGTTCGCGTCGCCGCAGTGCAAACCAAACCACGATTGATCGATTGGCGTGTTCGCGATCCGCAGCAGGTGCTCGCAGCGGTTGACGAGAACCTGGTCGCGCTGGAAGCGATCATCGACAAAGCAGGCGAAATGAACTGCGATGTCTTGGCCTTTCCCGAAGATACACTCGGGTTGCTGAACTGGTTCGGAATGAACGAGCAGCTCGCCAAGGAAGTGCTGCCCACGGCCGTTGCCCGGATGATTGATCGATTAGGACGCGCCGCCGCCGCACACGAGATGTACCTCGTGGTATGCAGCGACTTCACTGAATCGGATGGCGCGACTTACAACACTGCCTTTTTCTTGGATCGCGCTGGCAAAGAGATCGGTCGCTATCACAAGACCTGTCCAACCTGGGGTGAATCGGGCTCGCGGCAGCGTGGAGATTCGTTTCCGGTCTTCGCAACGCCTGACCTGGGGACGGTCGGCATGTTGATCTGCTACGACCTCGTCTTTCCGGAAACGGCCAGATGCCTCGCCTTGTCGGGCGCGGACATCATCTTTTTCCCCACGATGGGTGGCGCAGCGGTGGGCGACGGGGACATCGGGACACAGGCTCTGCGAGTCCGCGCGGCAGAAAACCAAGTCTACCTCGTCGTTGCTTTCCGCGGTTCGGGATCAATGATCCTCTCACCGCGAGGCAGCATCTTAGCCAGCGCGGAGGGTCCTGACGGAATCGTCTTTGCCGACATCAATCCTCGCGCAGGCCGTCAGGGCGGCGACGCCATGAATCACCAGCAAGACATGCGTGCCAGACTGTTCCGCGAACGCAATCCAGCCGCGTTCGGGATGCTCACCGAGTCAAATCCTCCGGTTCTGGACAAGGTGCCCATCGAGATCTCACCGCAGGAATCGGGACGGATCGCGGCAGAGGTGCTGACGATTGGCGAAGAAGAATACCGGCAGGCCGAGGCGCTGGTTCGAGCTGGCAAGAATGACGATGCGATCACGGCTTTCGTTCGCTTGCGGTCAAAGTATCGCGGCAGCTGGATCGATCGGGTCGCTACAGAACGACTGAAGACACTCGAGAACCAATGATCTCGTGTCCGAATACTCAGGGTGGAGGAGCACCAGCGTCGCCGTTCACAGGAGCCACCGCAATCGGTTCGATCCAGCGAGATCCAAAGTGCGAGCGGTCGACTGGCCAAGCTTTCCAGTTGTTCGTTCGGTACAGCGCCGCGAGCAGGTTATGGGCGACCACCTCGAGGTCGTTCAGATGCCACAGGTCTTCCGCGAGCTTCGCGTGGAGGTCGGTCACTCGCTCCACCCCGCCTCCACATCGTTGATCCGAGCCGGCGATCGCGGCTTGGCCGGCGGCGGAATACACCAACCCGGTCAGCGGCGGAATCAACAGACCGAACGTATTGAGCACGCCCTGCAATCGAGACAACACTCCCTTCCCACCGACACTGTGCATGGTCACCAACACGGCCGCCGGTTTACCGAGCCAAGCATCGGTCGCCTCAAGTGAAGTCGACCATTCGAAAAACCTCTGCAGTGGCGAGCCCCAACTGTCCCAATACGTGCCGGTCGCAAAGACAAAACCATCGCTGCCGCGGATCCGAGACTCCAGGAATATCGGATCGGTCGTCTCGACCAAAACGAGCGATTCAACGGTCGAGCCAACTAGCAGAGGCACCGCAACTTGATCGAGCACGGATGCTGTATTGCCATGCTTCCCAGAAGGCGATCCATTGATCAACAGAACGCGCGGAGTCAAACAAACCTCGAAGCAAGCAACCGCTCTAACGGGTTGAAAACTGTATCAACGTCGATGAGCGACACCTCCATTTTATCATCGCCCAAGGGTGTGACCAGATCTCGATTCTGCTAGAAAGCGCGCCAAACTGACCCAGTCTTCATGGCGTTGTTCCCAAATTGCGTTCCGCTCCGTACGTCGGGCTTTCCTGCCTGACCTGGGAACAGCAGAGTCAGCCTGGAAAGGCTAACGTACTTTCACTGAAACGCAAAAATTCCGAATGCTCGTTGGCTCCGGCACGACGCTTGCTCAGGACTAAGCGGGACGAGGTATTGTCATGAGCTTGCAACTGATCCGAGCCAACGGTGTCATCCTGTTGGCCGTCTGTCTGGTTCCCGCTGGGATGGGGAATTGCCGGGCTGACCAACCACTCGAACTGAGCGGCCATGCCGATGCGGTCTACGATGTGGCCTTTTCGCCCGACGGGCTATTGCTCGCATCGGGCAGCTACGACAAGACCGTCAAGCTTTGGGACTTGACCGACGGGCGGGTGGTCACGACGCTTCGCGGTCACCAAGACCAAGTGTTTCGCATCGCCTTCTCGCCCGATGGGAAATCGCTGGCCTCTTGTAGTGGCGATGGCACAACGATCGTTTGGAACGTCGCAACGGGAAAGCAAAAGCGAGTGCTTGAAAGTCATCGCGATCCCATGCTTGATGTCATTTTTTCACCCGATGGGAGCTTGATTGCGACCGCGGGGGCACACATTCAGCTCTGGAAAGACGGCAAGGAACTCTGGTCCACCCCGCACTCGGAGTCCTTTTTCTCGATTGCGTTCTCACCCGACCAGAAAACGCTGGCATGTGGAACTCGAGACCTGATTCGCATTTTCGAGGTTGCTGACCCGAAGGTATCGGAGAACCTCGTTCAGACGAAGGGAATGATTTACCAGGTCGAGTATTCGCGAGATGCGAGGTGGTTGGTGTCGGCATCAAGTGACGGCAGTCTTTCGCTTTGGGATGCTGCATCGGGAAAACAAGTTCAGTCTGCAACCGCTGACGTGATGCCCTGTTCGACGCCGCGTTCTCTTCCGACGGCAAGTACCTTGTGACGGGAGGTCGTGAACGCGTTATCCGGACGTGGAGTGTTCCTGAATTGAATCTGCTAGAGGAACGATACGGTCCGGAGGAAACAGTCCTCACCGTTAGTTGCTCACCAGACGGCAAATCGATTGCTTCAGGATCCTACGACGGAAAGATCCACCTATGGAGCCTCGCCGACTAGCTAGACAGCACCACGGTCGCGGTTTGGGTCATCAATACAAGCACGACCGATGTGAACAACACACACTTGGTTGCATCATAAGCAACGTCTATCGAAGCAGCCTTACTTCCGCTCGGATGGCTTCGAGCAATTCCAAATCATCGGGAACCCAGCCGTTCGCTTGCAGGCGAGCCGAATCGTCGCCAAGGCCGGCGCTGGTCGATGCGCGAACGCGACTCATCAGCAACTCGCGCAACTCGTCGGCATTATCGAGACCGACCATGACCGTCTGATTTCCGACCATGATCGAGCTCTCACCATCGCCCGACGACGCGCCAGCCGTTTCCACCACCACCGTTGCGATGCCAAACAGCTGTTCGATCGGCCCTCGTTGCACCGTGACGTTTTGAATGTTTTCGAGTGTGATCGTATGCTCGCTAATGACGATGATGCCACGGCGCACATACAATCCGCGGCTCGAGACGGCGTACCAGATCGTGTCGTAACGCAGGTGGATCGCAATGTAGGCCACGATGTCCGGCACCACTGCGATCAACAGTGCGGGAATCGCCAGGAACCATCCCAGCGTCGGGTTCAAACAGTAAATCGCGATCCAGCCAATCAGAATGGCCACATCGATCACCAGCAGGCCGACCCAGAAATATGCCTTCAGGTAGGCCAAGTACCTTCGCGAAGGATGGAACACCTGGAGGTTGCCCATCATCGCATCCGGCAACTTAGGCACACCCTCGGGAACTCGGAAGCACTGAACCAGGAACAACCAGATTCCTTGATAGATCCACTCGGCCGATCGTTCGGCTGCCCTGCTCATTTGGCGGCCTCCCGATCGGCACGCAACTCCCGAAATTCTCCGAGTATGTCGCGCAGCAATTGTGTGGCCGTTCCATCTCCATCGGTCGTCTCCTTGGCTCCTCGCATTTTCGAGTAGAGAAAATCACGCAGCGGTTCCGGATCACGGATTCCCTCAATCCGCATCGTTGCACCCGAGGAGCCCGACGCGGTTTGGATGGGGAGCTTGGCCAGTCCCATCCAGCGTTCCACGATGTTGCGAGTGACATGGATGTCCTGGAGCCGGCCGTAGGTCAAATAGATTTCACGGCGAAAGAAGAATCCCCAGCACATCGAGACGCCTGATTCATCAAAGCGATACCGCATCGTCTTGAAACGGATGAATAGGGGGACGAAGACGATGGGAAAGGCAACGACGGCCAGCAGCGAGATGATGAAATAGTAGACGAGCAAGGCGTCGTCTGGACGGGTAATTGATGAGGGATCCAACGGGGCCGAGCCAGCCTGATCCGATTCGCTATTGTTTTCATGCATGGTTTCAGCACCCTTTCGTTCGGCCCCCGCCCAATCGGCTGACTCCAATCGGCTGATTAGCCAATGGTCACTCGAAACCTGATTCGACGCGGACTCGCCAATCTTGGCAATGAATCTAGTGCATCGTCAAATCTAAAAATGGGGGCGAGATCGGCGAAAAGGGGTCAGACACCAAAAATGCGAAGCACCCTTCGGGCCGTTCCGGCTTTTGGTGTTTGACCCCTCTTCGCCATCTTTGCGGCGTTTTGTCCGAGTCTCGGAGAGACTCGGCTACGGTACAGCGACGCGGTCCAATTTACTCACCGCCTCGGAGTGACTCTCCTACGGCACATCGAGCGGACGACGAAGCTCACTCGGTCCTGGCGAGATCGGTGAAGACGATGTGCGACGGATTACCAACCGGGGCGTAATGCCCGGTGAATTCAAGTGCTCCTGTATCGCGATTGACTCGGAACACCGCAACATTGTCAGCTCGCTGGTTGCAGCAGTAGAGAAATGTTCCAGTGGGATCGAAGGTAAAGCTGCGAGGATAATTCCCCCGAGTCCATTCGTCTCCGAGATGTGTGAGTTCACCGCTAACACCGATCGCGAAGATGCCGATACTGTCGTGCAGCCGATTACCCGCGTACACAAACTTGCCATCCTCCGACACCAAGATCTCCGAGCAGAAATTGCTGCCGACAAACCCCGGTGGCAAAGTCGAAACCGTTTGACGTGACGTCAGCTTGCCAGCTCTGGCATCGTAGTCGAACAAAACGATCGTCGAGCCCTCCTCCTGGATGGAATAGAACCAGCGACCATTGGGATGAAAATGGAAATGTCGCGGACCGTCTCCGGGTGGCAAAGAAACCGAGGGTGGTTCGTTCGCAGACAGTACACCTTGCTGCTCGTCAAATTTCCAGATAAAGATCCGATCCAGACCGAGGTCAACATGCATGACAAAGCGGCCGGTGGGATCCGACTTGAATCATGTGTGCATGGGTGCGATCGTGTCCGCTAAACGCAAAACTTCCTGGCGGCGCATGGGTAGCTCGGGTGGGACCAATTTCGCCGTCGTCCTGCTTGATGTCGCTGGCGTCACCGAGTTGACCATCGGAGCGAATCGGCAACACCGCAGACCGAACCTCCGAAATAGTTGGCCACCAACAAGAATCGGCCTGACGGATGGATGCTCACGTAGGTGGGACCGGCACCGCCGGCACGGACGGTGTTGAGTAACGTCAGGCGACCGTCCACTCGATTGATTGAGAAGGCGCTGACCGTTCCCTCCCGTTCGTCTCCCACGCGATCAGTCTCATTCGCGCTATAGAGTCGCGTTCCAGCGGCGTTCACCGCCAGACAGCTCGGGCTTGTTCCCAACTCGTAAACCCCGGCAGGTGTCATCGCGCCGGTCTCTCGATCGATTCGGAAATGGTGAATGCCGCGACCATTCCCTGGGGGCAAATCGACCTGTGTTGGCAACATGTCGCGCAGTGGAGAACTGAAAGTTCCCACGTAAGCAATCAGAGGCTGGTCTGATTCGTTACTTTGAGCGCGAACCGAAACATCGGACAGCGAGCTTGAGCCCGCAAGAACGACCAGCGTGAACAACCAACGGCAGTGGGAACAATCAAGCAAATTCATGATAAACAGAACCGCGGATAGCAGGGGTGAAATCGAATCAGTCTCTCCGAAGCTGACCAAGCAAGAGACTGCTTGCGTGTGCGAGTCTCGGAGAGACTCGTCTACGATAATGCATCAGGAAGTCACGGGAGTTCTGGCGGCGTGATCTCCGGTGCTTTTCCTGACAAGGACTTGAGAAACGCGACCATGGCATCGATGTCCGAAAAGCTCTGGCCTGTGAGTGCGGTCGTGTCGGGAACCAGACCATCGGGAGCTGCTGGCGGGATCCCTCGATAGTAGAACGTGACCACGTCTTCCAACGTCTTCTTGGATCCGTTGTGCATGTACGGTGCGGTCTCCGCGACGTTGCGAAGAGACGGTGTGCGAAAGCGGTATCGGTCTTCCTTGTTCCCAGTTACCATCGATCGTCCTTCGTCCTGGTACGACGCGCCGAGTCGGTAGAACTTGCCGTCACTCAACAGGGGACCGTGATGACACTCGATACAGCCCGCGTCGCCCTGGAACAATTCCAGTCCATGTTTGGCATCAGCTGAGAGCGCATCCTTGTCTCCATCGAGATAGCGATCAAAGGGTGATGGCTCGGTCACCAGCGTCCTCTGAAAGGCCGCGAGTGCTTTAGCGATCCCGTCTCGGTCGGGGCGTCTTCCGAAAACGGCTACGAACTCGGCGGCGTAGCCAGGAATCGCGCCGAGTTCCGCTTCGAGTTCCTCCAAATCCTGATTCATCTCAGTGGGCGACTGGATCGGACCGAGTGCCTGCTCCTCCAAATTGGCGGCCCGACCATCCCAGAAGAACGAATCATAGAAGCCGACGTTCAGACAGGTTTGCGTATTGCGTTCCAGTAGCTTGCCGCCCGCTCCTGGTGACAATGCCAGTCCGTCACCGAACGCCTTGTCCGGCAAGTGGCACGTGGCAGCAACTCATCTCATTGTTGCCGGAAAGCCTCGGATCAAAAAACAGCTTTTTGCCGAGTTCGACCTTCTCGGGCGTCGTTGGGTTATCATCCGGCTCCGGGAACGCGTCGCGGTAACGTTGCCAACCTTGGCTCCGCTGCAACGACATACGTTGACACGAGGACGATCACGCCAAACATCAACCAACGCTGCACGACAAACACTCTACGAGTAGACTGACCAGTTCAACGAAACACGTGGGGGAACTGATAGCGTACCACTTTGACTTTCCCCGGTGGTGTGGCAATCGCCTTGATCAGCCAGCTGCCAAGCCCGTCGGTTTCGTTGCCATTGATGTAGGTCCATCTTTCCTCTTCTTCCGATCTCGCTATGTCGAACCCATTGCCTGTCAACCAGCGTCTGTTGTCGCTTGATGTTCTTCGCGGCCTTACGATCGCCGGCATGATCGTCGTCAATGATCCCGGAGACTGGGGTTTCATCTATCCGCCGCTCCGTCACGCATCCTGGAACGGCATCACACCCACGGATCTGGTATTTCCGTTCTTCCTGTTCATCGTTGGCGTTTCCATCGTCCTGGCCTACACGAAACGATTGAACCGCGGAGATGCACCAGGATCGATGCACGGAAAGATCTATTCGCGTGCTGCCATGATCTTCTTGCTGGGCATCTTCCTGGCACTGTTTCCCGAGTTTGACTTTGCCAACATCCGAATTCCAGGTGTGCTGCAGCGCATTGCCATCGTTTTCCTTGTCTGCTCACTGATGTTTCTGCACAGTGGATGGCGACTGCAGGCCTGGATTGCCGGAATCCTGTTGGTCGGTTACTGCCTGATCATGGGATTGGTTCCGGTACCAATCGATGAAGTGATTCGAGAGGCATTGGCGAGTGGCGAAGTCATGGAGCGCTCATGGCACGATGGCAGTCTCTGGCCTGACACAAATCGGCGATTCATTCATCGCGGGAAACTTTCAGCCCGGTGTCAACCTGGAAGCCTGGTTTGACAGAGCATTCGTTCCAGGCAGGTTGTATGAGCGGTCCTGGGACCCTGAGGGATTGTTGAGCACTTTGCCGGCAATCGGCACCGGAATCCTGGGCATGATGGCGGGACACGTCTTGGTTACGGCGAACGGAGAGAACCAAGCAATCCTTCACACTGCTGCTTGGAGGTTTCTTCGCCATGATCATGGGTATGATCTGGGACTGGTTCTTTCCATTCAACAAGAACCTCTGGAGTAGTTCGTTTGTGATGTACACCGCGGGACTCGCCAGCATGTCGCTGGGAGCGTTGATCTGGATGCTGGACATCAAGGGCTGGACTCGCTGGATCTATGTCCCGCAAGTCTTTGGCGCCAATGCGATCACGGCCTACGTGATTCACGGCACCATCGGCGACCTCTTCAACATTCCACTGGGAAGCGGTGACCAGACCATCAAGGGCAGATTCATGGATGGGCTCGAAGGCATTGGCTTCGACCGTACGTTCGTGTCGCTGCTGTGGGCGCTGATGTACACGGCGATCGTTTTTCTTCCCATCTGGTGGATGTATCGAAAGAAGATCTTTCTAAAGCTTTGACCAAGATCATTCTGCCAAGAACAAGCTGATCGTGAAGTCACTTGGAAGCCTCACTCGTCCAAGATTCGTCCCGCTGCCTCGGACGGATCTTTCGAGACATGTCCGGCCCGCTTGACGGCATAACGAAGCAGGAACGGTCGGAGGATTCGCGTATCACCAACGATGATTCTCTCTTCGTCGCGAACTTGGATCTCACACTTTTCCTTGCTGACGTAGATCTCATGAAAATCATTTAGATTCAGGATCCAGAGGCCCTGCCGTTCGCTGTCAAACGCGCAGATGTAGGCAAGCCGTTCCTTGAGCAGGTGGGCGATCCGCAAGTCGCGTTCCATCGAAAGTGGCACGACTTCGAGCGAATCGGTTGCCAGCGCCGCAGCGACAGAACTATCGGGAAGATCCTGAAGAAGAAAGTTCACGCCACCGGTCGTGGTAAACAGCACGCGTTGAAAATTGGGTTCGGCGTGCTCGTTGTACTCGCCGAAAAATAGCTCGTGCAAGTCCGTTTCACGGTACTCCTCCGCAATCGGCAAGCGATCGAGGTAAAAGAGCAATCGATACGCCGGGTCATGCTGATCCCGAATCGCATTGATCCAACCAGCCTTCCCGTCATCATTTGGTCCGGATCGGTAAATCGCTTTTAGCGTGGGATGGGCCGTGATCAGTCTCGACATCGCGTCACGTCGATTTTTTGCGGCGACGTAATCGCGCTGGATGGTTGGCTTAACGTCCGAATCTGGCATCGTGTTCTCTTGCTCCTCGTAACGGCGGCCCGGCAATGGTTCGCACCTGAACCTTCCGATCGCCGGCCACCCTCAAGCGAAGTAATCTAACTCCCCCCGGCCTGCGCGACCAGCATCCGATTTTGCTGATCGGTCGCCAACTCACCTAAGGCCGAAACAACAGCGGCAGGAATGCGGACACGGGAAAACGCGTTGCCATTAACCACCGTCCTGCGGACCACCATTCTTGTTGCTTTCCGATCGCGCGGATGAAATCAACGAAAAGAGATTTCGGAGCCCCATTGCTTTTGACTTCCTCACGCCGTGACATAGAGTTCTCAATGGCTACCTGACCCAACGCGGCAGTTTGCAGCCGCTTTTCCAACTGACGGCACGGGGTAATGGAGTTCATGCCATGCGCCGTACTTTGCTTCCAGTCGTTCTCTGTTCGTCTGTCTTGCTTTTCGACGTTGATCTGGCCCTGGCAAAAAAGGGCGGCGGGGGTCGTGGACCGAGCGGCCCGAGCAAGTCTTCCAGGCCGAGCCTCCAGCCGAAACAACAGCCCAGGATCATCAACAGTACGGCGGGCTCTCCTCTTCATCGCCGCAGCGATATCCAACTGTCGACTCGAAACCGCGGTAATCAAACGGTGGAATGGACGCCCAAAGCCGATCCAAGGCTAGGCAACGAGGAACGCAAACTGGATCACCGATTACAGACGGCCCAGCATCTTCGTGAAAATTCCGCGCGAAACGGCAATGCGAACTTGCTCAATACAGCTGACCGCATGGAACAGCGTGCTTACGAGCATTACGATTCCCGGCTTGGTCGCCTCGGTGGAAATACGGCCGAAGTCGATCTCACTGGCAGTGCCCCGGAATCCGTGGTACCGGGCGACGACATCACCGCTATCCCTCAAACGTCGCCCACTCAGCTTGCTCTTGGTGGGCAACGCGGCTTGTACTCTTCCGAAGATTCTCTTGGAAGTGACTTCCAGCCGCTTGATTCGGCTGCGTGATGGAGGAACGCAAGCGTCAGCATCTGTTTGACGTGGCGCAAAAACTTCGCGACATGGCGGGCCGCAACGGAAACGCAAACCTGCTGCGAACGGCTGAGAAAGTTGAACAAGTGGCCATCGCGCGTTACCAAAGCAAGTTCGGATTGTGGGAAGGCCAGTCTAGCGAGATCAGCCAATCAGAGGTGAAGGCGGCTCTTGCCACCAATTCATCCGCGCCCTGAACCGCCATTTCTCGGGCATCGAGTTCATGGCACGCGACGATCTCTTGCAGCGCTAAGTCAGTCTTAGTAGGTCTTGAGACTGTTGATAGCCCGGGGCAGGAAAGCCGTGCTCGCTGGCGGTGACCCGTGCGAGAGCGACTAATTGTCGCCAGCGAAAGGCCGGACGGATCGTAGCGTATTCTTCAACCGTCGTTTGGAAGTACTTCTCGGCGTGCAACGCGCCATCTTCACTGACGGCGTATCGCAACATCAAGTCGAACACTGGTCGGGCCGGGAGAGCCAACTCGCCATAACGATGCACCAGAGCGCTCGCGCGGGCCTGATCGTTGGCAATGATCGCCTCTTCGGTGAGTGCCAGCAGCGACGGGGCGTCGGTTTCACGGATCTCCCTCATTTGCACTGAATAGTCGTAGGGCTCCGTGGTAGCCCGGTTTGATTGTCCGGCCGTGTGGAAAGCGCCGACGATCAGTGCAGAAACACGGTTCCGTGCATTGCCAACGCGTGAGATATTTCGCCAGGCGTTGGCGGCATCCGAAGCATGAACGCCCACCGAATCACCATGCACACATCCCGGCGGCTTCTCTTTCGAACTGTATTGTTCGAGACGCCCCGGATCGTGAAGAACCAACCGATTGGCGGCCACGGAGATTGCTTCACCCACGTCTTCCGTGGCAAAGCCATCCGCCAAAGCTGCCGCGACTGCTTCGGCTGCCTGCTCACGCGTGCCCGAGAAGATGACCGACGCAAGTTGCTCAACCCATTCATCATCCGCCTTCCGATTACCCGTTGCCTTACCCGGCAAACCAAACTCATCGATCAACCGCGGTAACAGTTCTCGGATCGGTGAACGGGCATATCCCTTTTCCTCCATTCGCTGTTCCGTATCGAGACAGTAGCGGACAGACTGGCGAAGCAGCGTGTGTGCGTACTGCTGGCCGGCAACATCGAGCATGGCAAAGGCGCGCCATGACAGCACGACTCGATGGACGTCGACTTCGTCCTGGACAGCAAATTGCAGATGGTTGAATGCTTCGCCTGGAGGCCCCTGCGCCATCGACGCAAACTGCGCCTCGGCGCCATTCCAGTCGACCAAGCGAACTGCGTCGCGTAGCCGCTCGCCACTCTGTGCCGTCGCGGGGAATGGCTCGGCGGTGACCGGATGCAAAGCGTCGTGATGGTCAGCTCCCTGCGTTTGTATGCGGCTGCTGTTACGATACAGAACCTTCAACACCGGAAGTGGTTGTCGCTCGCGAGGTAACTGCGCCGCCATCTGCAGCGCTGGCACGATCGCCATGAACGTGTGATAGCCGGTGTAGTCCTGGCCAGCAAACGCGCGAACATTGGCGAGTGCGCCTGCACCCGCAAGCACTTTGAGCGAGACACCAGCGTGGAGCTTCTCAACGAGCAGGGGAAGGAGTGCCTCGGGCGGCGTCTGCTGCATCAGCGAAACCAATGGCTCCAGTTTGCCAAAGGTCACACGAGTGTCTTCATCACTAGCGAGCGCCGACGATAAGCCAAGATTGAGCGCCGTCGCTGCGCCCACACTGCTGACCAGCATGCCGCGGCCAACATCGGCCAAAAACGCTCGACGACTGCGATGGCTGACGTTGCGAATGCTCATGATTGTCTCCTGAAAGTGAACTCACCTGAGCGCTGTCGTTGAGTCCACGCCGCTGAACCGAACGCTCGACCTGATGAATGCAGAAAGCATCCACACGCGCAGTGTACACCGGGACAAGGCTCCCAAGCGAGCAAAGAAAGTGGGTCGTGGTTCATCCAGCTTCGAACGTCATGCTCTTCCGTCGTGCTCACCGAATCGGTGCTCGAGCTCAGTCCACAGGCCGGTGCTCCTGATCGCCTACGAGCACCGCTGTGGTGAGCACGAGCACGATTTGGACTCAAGTGAATCGGCCTGGCACTTATCGATGGACGGACCAGTAAACCGTGCTTCGTATGCCGCCCAAACAGCGGATCGGCGAGTGAAGCGAGCGTCATCTAGGCACTGACGCAACGGTGCAAGCAATCCGCTCGCTTGCGATTTTGTCAAGCCCTGTGATGAGAGAACTTGCAATTCTTGCAGTGGTGTTGAGGAGACTCCGAAACGCACCGCACTTGTGTGTCGAGCTGTCTCAGGCGCGCCACCATGAACACGGATGATCCGAAGAGCCATCGTGATTTGTAGCTTTCGCTAAACTTCAGCTAATCCGATCGGACTCGCGGACTTTCGTCAAAGAATCGAGTGTCCAACTGTTGGCGAAATGAGGGAAACATGTGACGTTCGTGTTGGAAAGAGTGTGTTTGCAACACTCGTTTCGGCAATTGCCTGCATTGCTATTCGCAGCGGAAACGTCGCTTCTCGGCACGATCGTTGCTACGGCTTCGACTCATAAACTCAAGAAATCCCACCTGCGATGAGCTGCCGCGTTGTCACGCGGCGCGTTTTGATCGCGACCTAATGACGCAATTCGTGCAGCTCGCCCGAAGAATTGCGTTGTGCACAAGCACAATCTTGGAGAAGCAATCATGAGTACGCGATTTCAACACAAACGATTCGGACGTCGGTTCAGGCAGGCTTCGTCTCGTCGCGAGACTTCGCGATTGCGTCTGTTTGAAAGGCTCGAGACGCGGGCATTGCTTACCGCTGCGCCCATCATGGACCAGTTTCTGGTGAATGAAACGAGTTCACTGGAAGAGAGCGCTCCAGCGGTTGCCGTGATTGAGTCCAGCGGCAAGTTTGTCGCAGCTTGGACGAGCTACGAGCAGCTTGGCGGCGACGAAAGTGGTCTGGGGGTTTATGCCCAGCGATTCGACCCTGACGGGACTCCAATCGGAGATCGAATTCTCGTGAACCAGGACCAGATGAACGGCGATCAGTTCGCTCCGCAAGTGGCTGTCGACGCTGATGGACGCTTCATTGTGGTCTGGCAAGGCCCGGATGCGGACGGAAACGGCGCTGAGATCTACGGTCAACGGTACTCAATGGAAGGGGATGCCAACGGGACGAATTTCGTAGTCAACGCGTACACCGATGGTGACCAACAGGCGCCCGTTGTCGCGATGGACGATGCCGGCAACGCGATCGTTACCTGGCAAAGCTTTGGTCAGGACGGCGACGGACAAGGGGTTTATGCCCGACGATATAGCGCGAGTGGGACTCCACTGGAAGACGAAGAGTTTCCAGTCAGCAGTTTGAAGATCGGCGATCAGACGTCACCGACCGTGGCAGTCACGCGCGGGACCGGCGACTTCGTGATTGCCTGGGAAGGCGAGGTAATCGGTGATGAAACCAGCGTCGAAGTCTTTGCTCAACTATATGACAACGATGCCGATCCGATTGGCGGCGAGTTCCAGGTCAATACGGAGACGTTACGTGATCAGGTCACGCCGAAAGTCGCCATGGACTCTAGCGGTGACTTCGTCGTCACCTGGACCTCCGAGGGGATTCCGGGCAGCGGGTCCGACATCTTCGCACAGCTTTTTGATGCGAACGGTTCTCCCGTTCGCAGTGAGTTCCGCGTCAATGAAGCGGTCCTGCAGGGACAGCGTAACTCGGTCGTCGCGATGGACGACGACGGTGACTTCTTCGTGAATTGGCAAAGCACTCACCAGGACGAGTTCAGTTGGGGAATCTTCGGACGTGCTTACGATTCAAGCGGCAATCCACTCACCAAAGAACAACAGGTCAATAGCTACGCGGAGCAGCCGCAGACAAGTCCTGCGGTGGGGAGCAACACTCAGGGTCAAGTCGTCTCGCTCTGGCTAGGGCTCAATGAAGACCACGCATCCGCCGTCCACGCACAACGTTATCAGCTGCCGGCGACAGACGTCGAGTTCGCTCCTGTCGGTGAGGAGTTGGTGCTCGCCAACTATTCGGGACTCGAGGACACGTCGGCGGCCGCTGCGGTCGATGCAAACCGCAACTTCTTCGTGGTCTGGCAAAGCTACGGCGAAGATGGCAGCGGCCTTGGAATTCTCGGCCGCCGTCTCGACGCATTTGGAAATGCACCGGACAGCGCGTTCGTGATTAACTCCACGACAACGGGAAACCAAACCAATCCCGATGTGGCGATGGATGCTGCGGGCAATTCGGTCGTGGTTTGGGAGTCGGCTGACGAGGATGGCGATGGGCACGGCATCTTCGCCCAAAGGTTCAATTTCTTGGGGGATCCAATTGGCGATGAGTTCCAAGTGAACTCGGAAAATGAGGGTCACCCGACTCAACCATCGGTCGCCATGAATCCAGCGACGGGAGAGTTCGTCGTTGTCTGGCAGGGGCCGGACGGTTCAGGCGAAGGAATCTACGCCCAGCAGTTCGATGCGGAGGGTAACAAGGTTGGGGAAATCAGCTTTTCCGTTAACGCCGAAACCTATCTCGACCAGGTCAGTCCAGCGGTGTCGATGAACGCCGCCGGCCAATTCTCGGTGGCCTGGGTCAGCGATCACAACATCGAGAATTCCCCTGTGGACTCCGAGAAGAGTATCTTCGTGCAGTGGTTCGATGCCGAAGGGATTTCCGATGGCGACGAGCAGTTGGTACACACCATCCAAGAGGTGTTTGTAGCCCAAGAATATCCGGACGTGGCACTCGATGCGGACGGCAACATGATCGTCGTGTGGCAGAGTATCACGCAAGACGGCGGCGCCTGGGGTGTCTTCGGCAGACAACTCACGTCCAACAAAGAGTTGATCGGGGGCACGGAATTCCAAATCAACCGTGCGACGGATGAAAACCAGCGACTGCGCGACGGTAGTCTCGGATCCGGCCGGCAACTTTACCGTCAGCTGGCAGAGCGACCTGCAAGATCAAATAGCAACCGCAATTGTCAGCCGCCAGTACAATGCGGACGGGACTCCCGAAACCGACGAGATGATCGTCAACACGTGGGCGATTGGGCCTCAGATTCTTCCCGTCATGGCGATGACGCCCGCTGGCGACTACGGAATCTTCTGGGAGGGCCAGGGTCTTTCCCGCAGCGAGGGGATTCACGGGCGCATCTATGAAGAAGGCTATGTCCCACCTCCACCACACATCTCGGTTGCACCAGTGGGCGATCAGTTTTTAGTTAGCGAAGCTTCCGGACTTGAGCAAAGCTTTCCAGCCGTTGCCGTCGTTGAAACGAGCGGGAATTACGTCGTTGCCTGGACCAGCTTTGAGCAGCCAGAGAACGACGAGAGCGGACTCGGGGTCTATGCACAGCAGTTTGATGCGAATGGCACTCCTATCGGAAGTGCGTTCCTCGTCAACACGATCGCCACGACCGATGACCAGACCAACCCGGCTGTGGCGGTGGATGAGGGTGGAGACTTCGTCGTCGTCTGGCAGAGCTTGGGCCAGGACGAAAGCGGGTTTGACATTTATGCGCAGCGCATGCACCATCGGACAACGAACTGGGCGTGGAAACGGTCGGCGATGTGATCGAGGTGAACGATTTCAAAGCGGGAGATCAATCACATCCAGCGGTCGCCATGGACAACGCGGGTAACTTCGTGATCGCCTGGCAGAGCGATGGACAGGACGGTGGCGGGTTGGGGATCTACGCGCGCCGCTACGACTATGACAACGTCGGCAACCTGGTAGTGTCTGCAGAGTTTCCGGTCAATTCAACCACCGAGGGAAACCAGTCAGCGCCAACCGTCGCGCGAGCCCGAGTCGGTGGTCAATACGTGATTGGATGGCAGACTGAAGTCCTCGGAGAGGAGGGCGAAGTCGACGTCGAAGTGCTCGCCACCCTGTACGGATCTGACGATTCCGTTCTTGTGGATGCATTCGTTGTCAATACGACCAGTGAGCACGATCAGGTCGGACCTCATGTCGCAATGGGAGCCTACGGAAACTTTGTCTTCGCTTGGACGGCCGAGGGACAGATGGGCAGTGGCGCGGACGTCTTCGCCCGGCGATTTAGGAGCGACGGAACCGGCCTGGAGGACAATTTCCGTGTCAACGAGACCACGCGCCAAGGCCAACAGTATCCTGCGGTTGGAATCGATGCGGTGGGAAACTTCATCGTCTCCTGGCAAAGCAGCCATCAAGACGGATTCAGCTGGGGGATGTACGCCAAGGCCTACGATGTCGACCGAAACGTGTTGGCAGAGGAGTTCCAGGTGAATGTCAATGTACAGGGGCCTCAGACGAATCCCGCAGTCAACGCGAATTCGCAAGGTACCGCTGTCGTCACCTGGCTCGGACTGGATGCCCAGCACCAACCGGCCATTCATGCGCAGCGATATGAGCTGCCCACGATAGAAGGTTCCGAATTCACGGTCGGTCCCGAGGGGGAAATCGTTCTCAGCAACTATGTCGCACTCGAAGAAGCCCCCGCTGCGGCTGCGGTCGATGCGAACGGAAACTACGTTCTCGCCTGGCAGAGCTACGGACAGGACGGCAGCGGCCTTGGTATCTTCGCCCGCCGATTCAACGCCGCGGGTGATCCGCTGGATGACGAGGCGTTCCTGGTCACCAATACGACCGACGGTAACCAGAGCCAGCCCGATGTCGCGGTCGATGCGTCGGGCAACTTCATCATCGTCTGGCAGTCTGCGGACCTGAACGGATCTGGGTACGACATCTACGCGCGGCGATTCGATGAATACGGCATGGCTGACGGCAACGAGTTTCGCGTCAACACGACCATCGCGGGACAGCAGGGCAAGCCCGCGTTGGCGATCGATCCCGACGACGGGTCCGTGGTCATCGTTTGGCAGGGACCGGACGGAGACGAGAGCGGATTGGGGATCTTTGGACAGCGATACAAACCAAACGGGAAGCCCGATGGTGGTGAGTTCCCCCTCAATACGTTCACTGCGTTGGACCAGGTCAGCCCCACCATCTCGATGAACGCCAATGGTGAGTACGTCGTCGCCTGGGTCAGCGACCACAGGGCCGAGTTTGACCCCACCGATACAGAGAAAAGCATTTTCGTCCAATGGTACGACAAGCAAGGCAGAAGCGTTGGCCCGGAAGTGCTAGTCCATAGTATCCAGCCAGATTTCGAGGCTCAGGAGCATGCAGACGTCACGATCGATCCGGAGGGAAATTTTGTCATCGCCTGGCAAAGTATCAATCAGGATGGAAACACTTGGGGCGTGTTTGCCCGGCAGTTCCTGGCCGACAAGAGTCCCCTTCAGCCCATTGAGTTCCAAGTGAATCAAACCGTGATGGCGCCGCAGCGTCATCCAAGTATTGCCTCCGACTCAGAAGGCAACTTCGTCATTTCCTGGCAAGGTCATGCCCAGGACTCAAGCGGCCCCGGGGTCTTTGCGCGGGTCTATGACGCCGCTGCGGTTCCACAAACCAATGAGTTCCTCGTTCCAACATGGGACCAGGGCCCTCAGACGTCGCCTGTGATGGCGATGCGGGGCAGCGGAGAGTTCGGCGTATTCTGGACCGGACATGGGACGGACCGTGCGGAAGGCGTTCACGGCAGACTTTACGGCCGCCAACAACCAGACTTGCAAGTCAGCATCACGGATGAGGGCGTGAAAGTCGCGCCGCGTGAACCGATTGTCTACACCATTACCTACGAAAACGTTGGCAACGTCGACGCGACGGGAGTTGTCATCACTTTGTCGCCCTCGATCGGCACGACCTACACCGCAGCGAACAGCACACCCGGCTGGACTGTGGGAGACGATGGAACCTTTACCTACTCCGTGGGTAGCATCGCCGTCGGTGTCGTTGCGGATCCAATTCGCTTTGCAGTAGAGGCACCACTGGTCGTGGATCCCGGTCTCTCCAAGTTTACCGCCACGGTCTCGATTGCCGACGACGGAACGCACGGTGAGGACCAGACGCTGGAAAACAACATCGCAACGGAGACGACTCCGTTCATCAAACGAGGGAGCGCCAAAAAGTTGGATGTGAATGGTGACGGGCGGGTCTCGTCCAACGACGCATTGGTTGTGATCAATCAATTGTCAAACAAGGGATCTGGCAAAGCGAAAGCTCCATTGCAACTTGCCGCGGATGTCAACGAAGATGGCGTAGTTTCTTCGCTCGATGCTTTGATCGTGATCAACAATCTGACAACGGCGACCGCACTGCAGGAGTCGGTCGAGGCGCGCGACCGGTACATCGCGTCGTTAGCGCCTTTTCCCGATGTTGTGGATCGCGTTTCCAGTGTGTCCAAGAAGTCGGATGAACTGGACTACACCATCGATCTGCTCGCCGCCGACCGGAGGTTTTGATCGCAACACCACGGTAGGAACTCAGGATCTTCGCGATCACGGATATCTCATGGTCCAGCACGTGACGGGCGATCGCTCGAATTTGGAGCTACTTTGGCTCCGAAAATAGGCTTCCGTGACGGCTGATTCGACAGCTTGGAAGAACACCCCCGGCGGGCGATACTTGGACAGGTTCAACCGATCTCACGCCAACGATTTGGCACGCCAGGGTATGCTTTTGAAAAGCTTGTTTCACGAAGAAGCAGAGAGCGACGATCCAGTCCATGACAGTTTCAGAATCCGATCCACTTGGTGACGAGCCTGTCGCTGATTGCCGGAAAACGGTCGTTTTGGACATTTTGGAGCGACCATCTTGGGGCCCTGGTCGTGGCGGGACTGATCTTGGGGATCGCAACCGGCATCTTCTTTGGCGAGTACTGTGCATTTTTGTCAGATCATCGGTGATGCGTTCGTCGGGTCTGTTGCGAATGACGGTCTTGCCCTTCATCGCAACCTCACTGATTGCGAATCTGGGTCGCCTATCCCTGCACAAAACTCGTCGTTTGGCGGTTGTGGGGGGGTCGGTGTTGCTGCTGTTATGGGCCCTGACGCTGGCGATCATCTTCTTGTTGCCATCCGCTTTGCCGCCATCCGACTCGGGATCTTTCTTCAGCACGGCGATGATCGATCCCGCCACCAAAGTTGACGTCCTTTCTCTGTTTGTTCCCTCCAACATCTTTACGGCACTGGCCAACAATCACGTGCCGGCGATCGTCCTTTTCTGTATCTGCATGGGAGCCGCACTTGCGACCGTCCCCAATCGCGCGACGATGATCTCACAGCTTCAGGTGGCGTCCACGGTGCTGTTGCGCGTGGCCGGATTCATCTCGAAACTGGCTCCAATTGGGGTTTTCGCGATTGCCGCCAGTACTGCCGGAACGATCTCGCTCGACGAGGCGGGACGACTTCAGGTGTACCTCATCCTCTATTGTTTTGGAGCCTCCTGCTCGGGTTCGTTATCTTTCCGCTGCTGGTCACCTCGTTCACTCCGCTGACCTACCGACAACTTTGGCGGATCGCGAGGGAGCCGATGATCACCGCTTTCGCCACCGGGAAGTTGATCATTGTCCTGCCCATGTTGATACAAAACACGGAGAATTTTCTGAGCGAGACCGGGCGGGTATCCGACGAAGAGAGGCAGGAACTGGAGTTGCTGTACACGTCGGCATACGCATTTCCTCATGCCGGAAAGCTGTTGAGCATGCTGTTCATTCCGTTCGTCTCCTGGTTCTTCGGAACCGAGATGAAGTCGGTGGAGTACCCCGGGTTTCTCGTATCAGGTCTCGCCTCCTATTTTGGCGGACCGTTGATTGCGATTCCCTATTCTGCTCGACCAGATGCATCTGCCGCACGACATGTTTCAGTTGTTTTTGTTGGCTGGCGTCGCCGGCGAGCGGATCGGCGATGCGGTCGGCGTGATGCATCTCGTTGTACTTGTGCTGATGACGCTGGGCATCTTGCGAGGTTTGCTGAATCATCTGCCGGCGGCTGCCCTCAAGTTCCTCGCAGTTGGGTCCTTGTCCACTCTCCTTGTGATTGTCTTGGCAGTCAATGTGCTCGTGCGGTCGGCCGGCACCGTCAAATCCAAGGCGGAAGTCATTGCCCACATCCAGCTCATTGAAAGCCCGGTTGAATCGGTTGTGATCTCAGCGCCATCGCCGAACCCGGTTGCCCGGTTGCCGGGTGAAACGGTCATCGAGCGGATTCGTCGCCGTGGCGTCATGAGAATCGGCTACAACGAGGACAAGTTGCCGTTCGCATTCTTTAATGTGCGAAGAGAGTTGGTCGGATTCGACATCAACCTGGCGCATGCGTTGGCGCGGGACCTCGGCGTATCCATTGAATTCGTGCGATTCGATCGAGCTACGCTCGTTGAGCAACTCCGAGCGGACCACTTTGATTTCGTGATGTCTGGACTGGCCGGCACCCTGGAGAGGTCGGAGGCGATGCAGCATTCGGACACTTATATGGATGTCACGCTTGGTCTGGTCGTTCCTGACTATCGTGTACGTGAATTCAAGTCGTTGCGTACTGTTCGCGAGCTCGAAGTACTGAGAATTGGCCTTGTCGATCTCAGCCGGGGCTTCGTCGCCCGTCTGAAGGAGGCCTTGCCACATGCACAGCTCATCGAGATCCGGAACAACCGCGAATTCTTTGAGAACCCCGACCTATCGCTCGATGCGTTACTGATCAGTGCAGAGAGTGGCTCCGCGTTTACTCTGCTCTACCCGAATCACGAAGTCACCATTCCACAAGGGTTGGAAGTCAAACTCCCGTTGTTCTATGCGATCACGGGACGCGAAGACGGTGAGACTCGCAGCTTTCTCAATCACTGGATTGAACTTCGGCAGAAAGACGGAACATTTCGCGAATACTATGAGCACTGGATACTGGGAAGGTCGCAGCAGGCCCCAGAACCCCGTTGGTCCATCATCCGAAACGTGCTTCACTGGGTGCACTAGCTGGACCGCATTACTCGTGCACGTCGAGACGTCATGCACACGACGCGCAAGTTTTGGTGTTGCGCTTTTCAATACAAGCACGACGCGCCAGCGAGTGTGTTTCCGGTTTTCAACCGTTTGGCGGACGTGAGACCGCGCAGATTCCTGGGACTCACTCGCTGGCGTGTCGTGCTTGTATAGGTAAACACACTCGCTTGCGCGTCGTGCTTGTATGCGGACGTCCCAAAAGCGGGTCAGATGAGATCGAGCGGCATGTCCCGCTTGCGGACTCCTGTGGCGTGGCAGAGGGCGTTGGCGATCGCCGGCGCGACGGCGATGATCGGGGTTTCGCCCGCGCCGACTGATGGCAGGTCGCGCCGGTCCAGTTCGAAGAGATCGAGCTTGGGGACGTCGCGCATGCGAGGCACGCGATACCCCGAGAAGCTTGCGTTGGCCAACTGACCATCGGCGAATTCGATCGCCTCGTAGGCCGCGCCCCCAAGACCCATGATCAGGCAACCGGCGTTCTGCGCGCGCAGGTTGACCGGATTTTGGATCGCACCACACTCAAAGACCTGACAAACCTCCACGACCTTCGTCTTTCCGTCGACCACTTCGACTTCGGCACAAGCTGCCACGAATGATCCTTTCTCGGTACCGCAGGCTAACCCGACGCCGCGGCTTCCACCTTGTCCGGCTCCGCCGATCTGCCCAGCGGAATCGATCGGCCGCCGCGCGCAGGACATCTTTGAGCCGCCCCTCATCGAGATGCCGCAGTCGGAACTCGAGCGGGTCCACCTTGGCAAGGATCGCCAACTCGTCCATCGCCGATTCTCGAGCAAATGTGTTGGCGGTCGAAGCAAGTGCTCGATAGGACCCTTGCCTGAGCGGCGCATCGCAATCGACAAATCGCGTTTGCACCTTCCCGGCTCGGTAAGGCGTTTCGATGGCCGAACCGCCCGAGTTGTAATTGGTGAAGTCCCAAGCAACGAGCCTGCCGGAGTCATCCACACCAGCTTCGACTTCGATCAATCCAGCTGGGCGAAAGTATGCCCAAGTGAATTCTTCTTCGCGCGTCCAGCGCAGCGAGACCGGTCGCCGTGCCTCTTTGGCCAGTCGTGCGGCCTCGACCGCCGCTTCGCCGGTATGTTTACCGCCGAATCCACCACCCGTATCGGGAACGATCAGATCGAACGGAATCCGGAGGCAGGCGAAAGGCGCTGCAAAGCTCGCCATGTACTCGCGAGCGGCTGTTGCGTTCCGGTCCAGACGGTGAGCTTGCCGTCGTCCCACTCGGCAACCGCCGCGCGTGGCTCCATCGGCGCGTGTTGCACGTAAGCGATGGTGTATCGATTTTGAATCTTGTGTGCTGCGCCAGCCAAAGCCGCCGACAGATCGCTGCCGCCTCGGTCCGGATTGCGGGCGGTTTGCTTGAAGTGATCGAACAATTCCTCGCTGGACGTCTGCGCCGTTTTGTTCCACTGACAGCGACGCGCCAGCGCATCGCGCAACTCGCTAGCCTGCCAACTGGTTTTCGCGGCACAGCCAATGAAGTCGCCATCGCGAACAATCACTCCGTCATCAGCATCTACACCATCGAGATCGATCGAACGAAGCGTCGCGCCATACGCAGGCGGGCGGACAACCTTGCCGTAAAGCATGCCCGGACGACGGACATCGGAAGCGTAGATTGCAGAGCCGGTCACGATGTCGCGGCCTTGAACCTTCGCGACGGAGGTACCCAAAACTTGCCAGTCCTCCACCGCAGTGATCGCGGTTTCATCAGCAGCGGTCGCTTCCGTCAACCGACGGAGGAGTGACTCACTCTTGGCGAACTCACCGATCGTGAGGCTCTGCTGGCTGGACGTACGATACACCCCATCGGCGATCTCAACTTGCTCGGCTGCAACGCCAAAGTGTTCGGCGGTGTGCTCTTTCAACAACTGGCGAAGTGCTGCGGCAGCTGCCCGGACTCTCGGTACCGTCGATGGGGTCGTACGACTGCCCGCAGTGCCTCCATCATCAGGACACTGAGCGGTGTCAGCCATGATCAATCGAATACGATCCACCGGCATCACTAATTCTTCAGCGGCCGCTTGGGTGATCTGCGTACGCGAGCCCTGTCCTACCTCGACCTTGCTGGTCAAGACGGTGATGACCCCGTCAACACCCAGATGAAATCGTTCGGTCAGTCGTTCTTCGCGGCGCGGGCCTCGGCCACGTCCTTGAGCGCGAGCCTCTCTTGCAGCCACGGCGATCAACAGGCCGGCTCCCGAGCGTCTGGGCAAACTCTCGGCGATTGGCTGCAAAGTGATACAGCCTGTGGCTCTCTCAGCTCGTAGCGTTCGACTTCCAAGTCATCTTCGTCGACACATTCTGTGGTTACATCGCTCATGGGAACCGTCTCGAAACAGAGGGAATGGTCACCGAACCGGGAAGTTTCACGAGGAGGTCTTTCCGACGGCCTGCTCAACGGCAGCGAGAATGTTTTGATAATTGCAACATCGGCAAATGTGCTCGCTCATCGCTGCCACGATCTCCTCTCGTGTCGCCGCTGGATGCTCCCTGACGAAAGCAACCGCGGTCATGATGTGACCTGGGATACAGTACCCGCACTGCATTGCCTGGTGATCCACGAAAGCCTGTTGCACGGCATGCAATTCCCCGCCTTGGGCGATTGCCTCGATGGTTTGCACCGACTCGCCATCGCATTCGCCGATCGAAGTGATACACGATCGTGTGGGGACGCCATCGACCAGGACCGTGCAAGCGCCGCATTCCCCCTCGCCGCAGCCATACTTGGTACCAGTCAATCCGAAATCCTCGCGAAGGACGTCGAGCAGCGGTCGATCCTCATCCGTGCTCGTTGTCCGCTGCCCGCCGTTGACGATCAACGCAAATTCTCGAGGCATGATTGGATTCCCCTGTGTTGGGAAGGGTAGATCGATTTCGATTCCGTTACAAAGGCGCACACGAAGTCTCGGCCGAATATTCCTATTAGCTATTCTGCCTGCTTCGCGGTCGCTGCTGCAGTTGCCAACTTCTCCAGGTACTTGTCTGGATCGGCGAGCAGCTTGTCCTTGCAGCCGTCACAGCAAATCCAAACGGCTTGGCCGTTGACATCGACTTTCTCCGGGGCGCCCATGGAGCCGAGCATCTGATCGCTGACGGGACACATGTGCTGTTTCATCGCCGACGCGCGATCTTCTTCCGAAAAACTCGCCAATTCCTCCATCATCTTTTCCATGTCGGTCTTGCTCGCTGTTTGGCCAGCCGTCGCCTCTTCGGCATGATCATGGTCGCCGTGCGAGTCTTGAGCCGCCGCTGTCTCGTTTGTGGCCGCGGAGTCCGCCGGTTTCGAATGACAGCCTGCCACAAACAACATCAGCGCGACAAGGCTCGCGATGAAGACCAGTGATTTCGTTTTCATGGATTCACCCGTAAGGAACGTAAAAACCGCCAAGCAAGAATCGATTCTAGCGTATGGGCAATGCCATGAGCTGAGGTGACCTGTAGGAAATCCCCGCTAATTGCGGTCCCGGACCCTGGCTCCGTGCGGAGGTTTGGCATCAAAGCCCCAACTGGACAGCGCCGCATTACTGTAGGTCGGTCGCTCCGAGACCGTCATTGCACGCAGCTTTGCCCCGTTCATCCGAGCCTCGGAGAGGTTGTGAAATCGAGTCTGCGAGGAACAGTGATCAGGTTCCATTGGTTCGAACACCCTCGGGCTCGGCTACAGGGATACGGTCCGGCTTCTTCCATAAGAAGACGGATTGCTTCGGCCACGATCTTGCCAAAAGACAAGTCGCGGGATCAAACTGATGTGTTGCGCGGTTGCATCGTACACCCGCCTCGAAAATGCAGCGCCGTATGTGAAAGGATGGCTGTCATGTGCCGTCTTCTGGATCTGGTGTCAAGTCGCTTCCAATCTTGCTCGATGTGTCCGCTGGTGCTCGCGGCGGCCGTCATGCTGTTTGCAGGTGCAATTCCGTTTTCCACTGGCGGGAACCTTCATGCCGCCGATCAGCCGGCGTCACCACAGCAGGCTGCCGAGGTGATCGACTTATCGAGCTTCGAGCTGATTCGTCCCATTGCCACCGATGGCGTTCTCAATCGCCGCATCGCAGAGCAGTCCTACATTGCCAGCGGCTCGGTCACGGAGATTGCCGGCGCGATCAAGGAGCGTTTGACCAAGGCTGGCTGGAGTCCACTCGATGGCGGCATGGTGACCGACCAGTACGCGAGCGAGACTCTTCAGAAGTCGGGATTCACGCTCAGCTTGTCAGTCTCTCCTTCAGGCAATCCGAACGAGGTTCGCGTCACGTTGATGAATCATGGGAATGTTGACTTCAAGCAACTCCCGCTGCCAGGTGAATTGGTTTCGCAGTATCAGTCGCCTGTCATGTCGATGCTTGGAAGTCCCTGGCCCGTCGACGAGACGACCGAAAAGATCTCGCAAGCCCTGATCGGTGCCGGTTGGAAACCCTACGGATCACCCGTCGGATCACGTCAGTTCAAGCAGAACGGCGTTCGCCTGAACGTCAGCATCATGGCCGCACCCGCCCAAGACAATCGCACGGTGGTGCAAGTTTCCTCGGAACAGATGTCAGCCGATGTGCCAGCCCTCGATGGCGCCGAGAACATTCAGTACAGCGATTCGACCCGCAGCGTTTCCTTTGATCATTCGGCTTCCCTCTCGGAGGTCTTCGCCTCGATCCGAGCCCTGTTGGAAAGCCGCGGCTGGACTGCCACGACTGAGGCACCGATCAAGATCAGCTTTCGTGACCATTTGATCTTCCGCAATTCAAACCAAGACATGATGGAAGTGATGTGCAACGAGGTCGACGGGAAGACGCGCACGCGAATGGACTTCAGCACCGCGGCCGACGTGGAAGCACTCAACCGAGCGGTCGAAGCGGAGGCGGCCCGCCGCAAGGCGGAGATGGCAAAACAATCGGTCAAAGAACTGATCGTCGTGACCAAGCCCGCCGGGATCGGAGATCACCGAAACAGGTGAGAGCAAGATTGAGTTCTCACTCCCCTCCGGAAAGGCCTTGTCGTCGCTGGAGTCCTGGATCTCCGCTCTTGAGAAACAGGGCTGGAAACGGACCACCAATGTGCGAGAGAAGGTGGCAGGCGACTGTCACCCTCAAGAAAGGCGACGTGGAATTACACATCACCTACGTGGACCCGGGATTCATTCCAGCCACGATCGACCTGTCCGTCTTTGGCAAAGCGACGCTCAAGGTGAAGCAATAGAACTCGCACCGCATCCCGAACGGGACAACGCCGGTTTGCCGTCAATGGTACCCCGACAGCGTAAGCGAGGAAGCATCGCAACCTACAAGCACGACCATACAAGCACGACGCGCCAGCGAGTGAGTCCCAGGAATCTGCGCAGTCTCACGTTCGCCAAACGGTTGAAAACCGGAAACACACTCGCTGGCGCGTCGTGCTTGTATTCGTGACTCGATCAGGGACGCGACAGGTTGCCCTGGGCCGAACTCACTTACAGTTGGCTGTAGGGGATGCCGAAGGTATCGCCTTGTGAAATATCGCCCGACTTCAGCCCTTTGATGAACCAGCGGACTCGCTGCTCGGACCGACCATGCGTGAACGACTCCGGCATGACCATTCCGCGTGATTGCAACTGCAGACGGTCGTCTCCGATCGCAGTTGCCGCGTTGAGAGCTTCTTGAATGTCACCTTCCTCCAAAATCTGCCAGTTCTGCTGAGCACGATGTGCCCAGACGCCGGCATAGAAATCGGCCTGCAACTCCAGTCGAACCGACAACTCGTTGGCCTCTTCCTTGCTGGCTCGCGCCTGAAGCTGATTCACCTGGTCGCTGACTCCCAACAGTTTCTGGACGTGGTGTCCCACTTCATGGGCGATCACGTAAGCCTGTGCGAAGTCACCCGGAGCACCTAACTTCTGCTTCATCTCGTCAAAGAAGGCCAAGTCAATGTAAACCTTGGAATCGAGGGGACAGTAGAACGGTCCAGTCGCTGCGCTTTGAAATCCACACGCGGACTTCACTTGATCGCGGAACATGATCAGCGTTGGATGTCGATAAGGTTTGCCCACCTGTTTTTGAAACACTTCGTCCCAAACATCCTCCGTGTCGGCGAGCACCACCGAAACGAATTGAGCACGCTCGTCGTCCTCCGGCGGCGCTTGGCCGGGACCGGCCTGCTGCTGTCCCGCCTGCTGCATCTGCTCCATCACCGGCCGGGGGTCACCGCCGAGAAACATCACCGCCATCAGCACGATGAATCCAAGCAACCCGCCGCCAACCATCACCGGAGCGGCAACGGATCGACGGTCTTCCACATTCTCACTACCGCGACGACCTTTCCAACGCATTTGAAACGGCTCCTTGAGCACCACCTTGCGGTGCAAGAAAAAAAATCAACAAAACGATCTCGATGCTTTATATCCGGCAGCCAGCGACGATGCCAAGGCTTTGCCAACAAGCCGAGATAGTCTACCGACTGAGAAAGGGACCAGAAACGGGGTCGGACCAAGTGCTGGAGAGGCGTCAATTCATCAGAGCTGGGCGTTAGCGAGCGACCCGCTTTCGAGTCATTCGCGATCATCGCCCTCCCAGCCAGCAACGCCCCAGCGGATTTTGGCCTCACAAAGACAAGCACGACGCGCCAGCGAGTGTGTCGGTGCGAGTGTGTCGGTGCGAGTGTGTCGGTGCGAGTGTGTCGGTGCGAGTGTGTCGGTGCGGGGATGTCGGTGCGGGGTTGTCGGGTCGGGGATGTCGGTGCGGGGACCGGACACACTCGCTGGCGCGTCGTGCTTGTATTTACTGCATTTTTGCCAGGCCGAAATCCGCTAAAGCGTTTCCCAGATGGGAGCCTGATCATGGTCGACGGAGTAGCAAACCCATCGTACCCAAGCCGTCCGAGGCTCGGAGAGCCTCGGCTACGGTAGCCGAGGCTCGATTAGAATGTCGGCTTGCCTGAACCATTCTTGCCCACGCACGGTGCCAAAAGTGACCCGAAGCCGACTCCTTTCTTGCAGTTGCCATGCCAGCAGCAGACTCCTTGTTCTGATCATTTGGCTCGCCATTGGACTCGCTGGCAGCCGGGCAACGGCGCATGCCCAAGGCGACGACGCCAGACCGAATATTCTCTGGATCACCTGCGAGGACACCAGTCCGCTGCTGGGATGCTATGGGGATACCTTCGCGACCACGCCTCAACTGGACAGCTTGGCCAAACAGAGCGTTCGCTACACGTCGGCGTTCGGCTACACCGGTGTCTGCGCTCCCAACCGCTCGTGCTTGATCACCGGTGTCTATCCGCTTCGTCTGGGCAGCCAGAACATGCGATCCAGCACGCGACTTCCCCCACAAGTCAAGTGCTTCACCGAGTACCTGCGCGATGCCGGATACTATTGCACCAACAACAAGAAGGAAGACTACAACTTCAAGACACCCGCGACCGCTTGGGATGCTTCCAGTCCCAATGCACACTGGCGCGGTCGCGCTCCGGGACAACCATTCTTTGCCGTCTTCAACTTCACCGTCTGTCATCAAAGTCAGGTGTTCTGCGGGGAAGAAAAGTATCGGAAGAACACGGAGCGGTTGACCGACGATCAGCGACACGATCCGCAGCAAGTCACGCTGCCTCCGATTCATCCGGACACGCCGGAGTTTCGGCGCGAATGGGCCTGGCATTACGACAACGTCACCGCGATGGATTACCAGGCAGGCGATGTGCTGACCGAGCTGGAACAGGATGGCTTGGCGGACAACACGATTGTCTTTTTCTTTTCTGATCACGGCACGGGAATGCCTTCGATCAAAATGTTCGCTTGGGAGTCGAGTCTTCGCGTTCCGCTCTTGATTCGCTTTCCAGACCGCTGGAGTAACTGGGCACCGGCGCCGGCCGGTGAAACGACCGATCAGTTGGTCAGCTTTGTCGACTTCGCGCCGACAGCATTGAGTCTGGCAGGCGTCGAGATACCGGAGTCCATGCAAGGTCGGGCTTTTTTGGGCGCTCAAGCGGAACCGCCGCGCGATTGGATTTTTGGAGGCAAGGATCGTCAGGCCGAATGCTTTGACACGATTCGCTTTGTTCGCAACGACCGCTTTCAATACAACCGCAACTTTCACCCGGAGTTGCCGTTCGGCCAACCGATGAGCTATCTGTGGAATCATGACAGTTGGCATGCGTGGAAACGGCTTCACGACGAAGGCAAGTTTGAGCGGCCCGACCGCGAGGTTCTTTGCCGAACACAAGCCAATCGAGGAGTTGTACGACGTGCATCGTGATCCCTGGCAGATTGACAACCTGGCGGACGATCCAGCCTATCGTGATGTTCTCGTCGAGATGCGGTCAAAACTCGTGGCCGACATGCAGCAGGCTGGAGACTTGGGCCTGTTGCCGGAACGCGAGATGGATCTTCGCTCGCAGGGCTCAACGCCTTTCGAAATCGCGACCGATCCCTCGCTCAACCCGATCGGCAAGTTGCTTGACGCGGCTTGGATCGCCAACCAAATGGATGTGTCGCGACTGCCCGAACTTGTGTCGCTGATGGAAGACCCGGACGCCGCTGTCCGATGGTGGGGAGCGATCGGACTCGCTGCTCTAGGGCGACAAGCGACGGCAGCATCCAATGCGTTGACGGAGGCCTTGACGGACTCGTCGCCCGACGTGCGCGTCGCCGCGGCGGAAGCCCTCCACCACCTTGGTCAAACGGATCTTGCGGTGACCGCGCTGCGCCAGGCTTTGGGCGAGAACGATGTGTTTGTCCGCCTCGAGGCGCTGAACGTGTGTCAGCGGATGGGTCCGGCCGCGTCGCCATTGGTGGAGCAGATCCGCCAGGCTGAGATCAAGAGTCGCGAACATTCCGACGCTGCCAGCTACGTCGGTCGGATGGTGCAATACCTTCCCGAGATGCTGAGTCCGTAAACGGAGACGCATTTAGCTGATGCCCAATGTCATCTTCCCGGAAACTCAGGCGCTAGCCGTGGGCTCCGAAACTGCCTTTGCGATCCACCGAAGGCCCACGGCTAGCGCCTGAGGTTCACAAATCCAGCCAGCCAAAGTCGCCGCATTGCGCTAACGCCCAGCGGCCCCTGACTTCAGCTTTTCTTTCATGTAGGGACTGGTCAGGTGTTTCAAAACGTCCAGCGGTTCACAGCTGTTGTCGTCACCGTAGTCAATGTCGACCGGACCGATTGCTTTGGCCGCCGCGATCGCCGCCTTGTTCAGCACTTTGTTTCGTTTTCCGACACCCATCAACGCCGTGTTCATCGCCTCTTGCACCCACATCTCCTCGCCATGAATGTGGTCGCGGATGGTTTGGATGCGCTCTAGCAGGTAGTCGTCATCCATCCCTTTGACATTCTTCTTGGATAGCTCATACAGCAACCCGTAACCGCAGCGTCTTCGCATGGGGTCCTTGCTGCTCATCCATTCCTTGGCGAGATCGAAAGCGAACGGCGCTTTTGCCAGGGTCGCATCACAGGAAGCAAAGACATGTGACAACATTCCCGCATTGAGCTCTTCAACCTGCTTCTTCCGCCTGCTCGCGAGTGACTTGCTTCGGCTCATCGATCAACAGCCCAAGCACCTTCGCGTCGTAGTAGTCACTCTTCCAGAGCTGCAGTGCCAATTTATGATCGCGGCCAATCTGCTTCGCCATCTTTCGTAACTGAGTCAGACCAATGCCATAGCTCTTCAGTTTGCTTTGCTTCACGCCTCGCTTGTTCCAGTGCTCGATCCCACGAGCGTTCTGATTTTCCTTCAGCAAAGCAAGCACTTGAGTCTTTGTCATGGACATGCTTGTTGGTTCCTTTCGCCAATTCGTACCGTCGATCAGTCTCTCCGAGGCTGACATTCGGCAGAGCAACTACGTGTTTTGCAGCGGCGATCGGACGGACGAATAGACTCGCCTACGATAACTCCTCCGGTCAGGGCCAACGCCTCGATCGGGGCATTCTGCCCCAGCGGGGCAGATCGCAGCGCAGGGGATTCGGACGAAACGAGGCAAACACGCGAAGAATTGCTGTCTTTTCATCTGGCACAGCACGTGCATTGAGGAACGATCGGAGAGTTTCACGCCGTGTGAAGCCACCGAAACATCCCGTCCTTGTGGAGCGCGGTGACGATGTCTCAACCGACAAAGCCTCACGACCGCGAACCGGTCGACCCCACGCCCGAGCAGATCCGACAGCGTTCTGCGGAGGTCCGTCGCGGCTGGAGCAAACGTGTGGCGGCACGGCGAATCACGCAGGTGATTTCACCGTGGGCTCCGCCACTGATTTTCACCACCGATGTGGTTCGCGAAATGAACAGCAGACAGGAATAGCCACGCAGCGGAAGGCAGGTTCAATGCCGTGAACCGCTTGCGATTCCCGTCTTTATCCCTTCATCGATCATTCGATTTCAAATTCTGATCAAGGAACTTCTATTTATGTTATCACGAAAAAAGAACCGATGGTTCTCGGCCGGCGTGGCGACGGTCGCCCTGTCGGCAATTCTTGCCTGTGGCGCCTGGGTCAATGCGGATCAATCCCGCAACGCCCCGTTATCCAACTTGGCGCCTCAACAACAGCAGGCACTCGAATCGGCGAATCATCTTTCGATCGCCTTTCGAACGGTTGCGAACGAACTGTTGCCGGCCGTCGTCGCCATCGAGAACCGGCCCAAGTTGGCCTGGCAAGCTCGCGGACCCATCGACCCCGAAGCCATCGGCTGACGCGACGCCACGAGAGAATCCTTTCAAGGGCACTCCTTTCGAGGACATGTTCCGTGACTTCCAATTTCAAATGCCTCCCAATGGACCTGACGGATCACCCATGCCATCGCCACGCGGCGGTATCGGTTCGGGCGTGATCATCGATAACTCAGGGATCATCTTGACCAACCACCACGTGGTCACCGGTGGTGGCGATGTGATGGTACGCACGCACGATGGCAGCGAGTTCGTGGCAACGAACGTGTGGACCGATCCCAAGAGCGATCTGGCGGTGGTCAAGATCGACGCATCCTCGGACCTGGTTGCGGCCACGCTCGGCGATAGCGATCAGGTTGAAATCGGCGACTGGGTGCTTGCCTTGGGACAACCGTTTGGCTTGGAGAGCACGGTCACCGCTGGCATCATCAGTGCGAAGCATCGTGGGATCGGAATCACCGATCGCGAGAACTTCCTGCAGACCGACGCCGCCATCAACCCTGGAAACAGCGGCGGACCGCTTGTCAACCTTCGCGGTGAAGTCGTCGGCATCAACACCGCCATTCATTCGCGCAGCGGCGGCAGCGAGGGAATCGGTTTTGCCATTCCCTCCAACCTCGCTCGTTGGGTCGGAGACCAACTGGTCAGCACCGGAACGGTCAAGCGTGCCTACCTTGGCGTTGGGATTCAGCCCGTGACCCAAGACTTGGCCAGAGCAGTTATCGGTCAAACCGCGCAGTGGCGTGGCGGTCACCGAGGTCTTCCCCGATACGCCGGCCGCAGCGGCAGGCTTGGAATCGGGTGACGTGATCGTCAAGTTTGGCGACCAGGTCGTGACCACGCCTCAGTCGCTGCAACTCGCGGTGGAACGATCCACCGTTGGTAGCGAGATCGCGATGGAGATCGTGCGCGATGGCAAGCCGATGCAAGCTGACCTACACGGCTCAAGAGCAGCCCGGTGACTTTGAGTCCCGAGCGGTTGGCAAGAAGTCGGGTAAGCCGCAAATGATGGATCGCTTCGGCATGGAAATCGCGCCCCTGGACAGTGAGATCGCCAAGCAGCTTGGCGTTCAAGCGAGCGAAGGGGTTGTGATCACGTCGGTTGCCAGCGGTAGTCCTGCCGACGAGGCAGGATTGGAACCAGGCATGGTGATTGCCGAGGTCAACCGGGCGAAAGTCAGCTCGCCGGACGACTTTCGCAAAAGCTCTCGCCGACAGCGGTGATGATTCCGGTAAGAGCGTCTTACTGTTGGTTCGCACTGATCGCGGATCAAGGTTCGTCGTCCTGAAGACTGGTTGATCTCGCCTGGGATCATCATCCGACGGGCTGATGTGAGCATGCGATCAGCATAGAATGCGGTCGATCGAACGCTCCACTTCAGCGACCTCTGGTCCATCAATCCGCCACGATGCGGATTGATGGACCATCCTTTTTCAGCCTGAATCATGCGACTTGCTGCGAAACTCGTGCTGCTGTTCCTCGTCGGCATGTTGCTGATCGTCGCGCTGTTTTCGTACCTGACGATCCAGCTCGATCGGCGACTCGCGATCGCGGAACATGAACGCCACGCGGCGGAATTGGCCGACGCGGTGCAGCAGTCGATACCGTCGCACGATGGGGCGGCCCCTGCGAAGGAACTTCGCAACCAGCTTGGATGGGACGCGATCCAGATTCGTGAGACTCGGATTCGTCTGGTCGAGGTCGGCACGGGCGACAAAATGTATCGTCCCTCGGTGCCCGCCGAGATGATCATCGCGACCCGCGAAGTCCGCACGGTGCGGATGCCAGACGAAACAGGGCACGACCGTTTGTATACCTACATTCCTTTAGATGATGGCTCGTCCAGATCCATCGCAAGCCGAAAGCCTGGAGGTCTCCTCCCCGGACCCGGGGGCCGCTGATCGCGTCCGCCGCTCGCTGATGTCCTCCCTGATTGCGCTGCTAGGTGTCGCCGCCCTGTCGGGATTGGTGATTGTCATCGGAGGCGTGAGGATGGTCGGCAAGCCGCTCAACGCATTGATCGAGAAGGTTCATCGAGTCGGTCAGGGAGACTTCAGCGAACCGGTCCAAGTGCAATCCAGGGACGAGCTCGGCAAGCTTGGCGAGGCAATCAACCAGATGTGCGAACAACTTGATCATCAGCGGCACGAGCTCAGAGCAGAAACCGCTTCGCGAATTGAGGCCGTCGAGCAGCTCCGGCACGCCGAGCGGCTCAACATGGTGGGCAGAATGGCTGCCGGCATCGCTCACGAGATTGGCACGCCCCTGAACGTCGTCAGCGGACGGGCCGAGTTGATCTCCAGTGGGCTGTTGTCCGAGGAGATGGTGCGGGAAAGCGCCAAAACGATTCAATCGGAATCACAACGGATCACCAAGATCGTACGACACCTTCTGGACTTCGCCCGGCAGAGCACGCCGCAACGCTCTCGACAAGATCTCAACCAGCTGATTGCGATGACGGCCAGCCTGATGGAACCGCTGGCCGCCAAACATCACACCGAGCTTGAGCTGAATCTACCGGACTCACCACTCTTCGCTGACATCGATCCCTCGCAGATCCAGCAGGTGCTGACCAATCTGATCGTCAATGCCATTCAAACCATCCGAGAAAATGGTCAAGTGATTGTCTCGCTCGCGGCAGTCAACACGACCCCGCCAGGCAAACCCACGTCCGAGCCAGACTCTTATGGTTGCATCTCGATTGCCGACAATGGCAGGGGAATCGCCAAGGACGACTTGGAGCACATCTTTGAACCGTTCTTCACGACGAAGGAAGTCGGCGAGGGAACCGGATTGGGGCTGTCGATCTCGCATGGGATCGTCCAAGAACATCAGGGATGGATCACGGTCGATAGCGAGGAGGGCAGGGGGAGCACGTTTCTCGGTCTACCTGCCCGCACACCAGCCGATCGACGAAAAAGGGGTCAGGCCTGAATGGCACGGGCTTTGAACCTCGGGCGCTAGCCGTGGGCGAAGAAAACGTCGTTTAGGATGCGGCGAAGGCCCACGGCTAGCGCCCGAGGTTTACTGACACAACCTAAGTTCGTGCCATTCGGGTCAGGCCTCTTTTCGGGTAGGTTCCAAGCGCAAGAAGGATAGATGCTGTGAATAGTAGCAGTGTATTGATCGTCGATGATGAAAAGGCGATGTGCGAGCTGATCGACACCGCGCTACGCATGCGTGGTTACGAAACCGCCTGGTGCCAGTCGGCGGACGAGGCGATGCACCGGCTGATGGAATCCGAGTTCGATGTGGTGTTGACCGATGTGAAAATGCCGGGAACCAGCGGCCTGCAATTGTGCCAACAGATTAGTCGCCTGCGTCCCGACATCCCCGTCGTCGTGATGACAGCGTTCGGGACACTCGAAACAGCGGTCGCCGCGATCCGCAGTGGGGCGTATGACTTCATCACCAAGCCGGTGGAACTGGAGATGCTCGCCTTGACGATCGCGCGAGCGGTCGAGCGGCGCCAGTTGGCCAGGCAGATCCATTTGTTGGAGGAACAGGCCAAAGTCGACGGAGGCTTTGGGGATCTGCTCGGAGAGAGCCCACCGATGCGAAAGCTCTACGAGCAACTCCGCCGTGCTGCCCCATCCGACGCATCGATATTGATCAGTGGTGAAAGTGGTACCGGCAAGGAACTGGTCGCCCGCTCGATTCATCGGCTCAGCTCCCGTACGGACAAGCCATTCGTGGCCATTAACTGCGCCGCGCTTTCGGAAACGCTGCTGGAGAGCGAATTATTCGGCCATGTCCGTGGAGCCTTTACCGATGCCCGCAGCAGCCGGCGCGGGCTGTTCCTGGAAGCAGAAGGCGGCACGCTGCTGCTGGACGAAATCGGTGACATGCCACTGGCGATGCAAGTCAAGCTTCTGCGCGCGCTGGAAGAGAACCGTCTTCGCCCAGTGGGCAGCGACGAAGAGGTCGAATTCGATGTGCGGGTGTTGGCCGCCACCCATCGCGACTTGGAAACCGATGTGGAAGACGGTCGATTTCGCCAGGATCTGTTCTACCGCATCAACGTGATTCAACTGTATCTGCCACCACTGCGATCACGTGGATCCGACATCCTCCGTTTAGCGACGCACTTCATCCAGATCTTTGCTGAGCGATCCAAGAAGAAGGTGTCCGGGATCGCCGAGCCGGCTGCCGAAAAGTTGCTGTCCTACGCCTGGCCCGGAAACGTCCGAGAGCTGCGGAACGTGATGGAGCGAGCCGTGGCACTGACGCCCTACGACATGGTCACGCTGGGTGACTTGCCCGACAAGATCCGCAGCTTTCGCGCCGACACCGTGTTCATCGGCGGCCAGGATCCGACCGAGCTCGTTCCGCTGGAGGAGGTCGAGCGACGTTACATCGAGCACGTTCTCAAAGCAGTCGACCAGAACCGTACCCAGGCAGCAAAGATCCTCGGCCTCGATCGCAAGACGTTGTACCGCAAGCTCAAGGCCAACGAGGAGGAGTGACGTTAGAACATTTTCAACATTGATGTGGGATCACCCGTAGGCCAGGACTTGTCCTGGCAACATTCCGCCAGGACAAGTCCTGGCCTACGGCATTTCTGAAAACGCGTTAGACCGTAGGATGGGTCAAACCGGCTGAGGCAAAGTCACGCGTTGATCCTCGTTCTTGACCAGCCTGACGTGTCAGCGCAACCGCGAGTAAAGACGTGCCGGGCCGACCCATCACCGGGTCGCAATCGATGCCACGTGCGCGGTGGTGGGTCGGCGCGGGCGGCAACTCATGGCGAGAACCGGCACCGACGGTTCCGATTATCACGATGACACGCCCACTCGGGTGTTTGGCCCGCTTGACCCACCCTACGAAACGACAGGACCCCTAACCCGACAGCCATCGCTTGACGTCGGCTGGATCGGGGAGATCGCACTGTCGAAACTTGGCGATGCGTCCGTCCGAATCGTCGTACAACAGCATCGTTGCGGCCGAAAGATCGGAAGCAACCGGTGAGTCAATCAACAACGCCGAGTCCGAAGCGTTCATCTGCCCGAGAATGCGAAGCTCCAGGTCATGCTGCGACGCTCGCGGCAGCCAACGTGACAGCGTTTCGACGGATCCGCAAACCAGTAGCACGAACACGTTGGCCTGAGGTCCGTCACGAAGCACATTCTGAAAAGCCACGCTACCGTCTACCGAAGCCGCCGCCGCATCGAGTGAAAAGTTGAACGATTCTTCCTGACGCAGGTCGCGAAATCGCTCCAGTGGATCAACGACAACGATCAGCGGCGACACATTCTGGTCGTGATCACCGCGCTGCTGGATCAGTTCGTTCAACCGGGCCATCTCGGCTTCGCTGTCCCGGACCTTGACGACCTTGGTATCGATGCCGGCCTCCGATAACCACGGTGAGAGTGACTGCGCATCGTCCACGCGTGTCCCGTCAAAGTAGATGATCTCGGTTCGAGGATCGGATTTGATGATGCCGGAGACGATCGAGGCAAGGATGGCAATTCGAGACTCTGGCGAGGTCATCAGCAAGACGTTTCGCCCGTTATCGCGCACCAGCTCAATCGACATGGGAGGCCCGATTTCAACCGACTCTCCGATCAAGCCGCAAAGCCCACCCTTGCTGGCCCCCGCGATGGCCCCATTGGCCAAGGCAGGCGTCCAACGACAGGGGCGATTCCCTTCGAAGATCACCGCAGGTCCGAGTTGTTGCGTGAAGTCCTGGTCACGCGTCGCGATCGCTGCCAGCAGTTCACGATGTCGATTCGAGGAGAGCCAGGCGACCTGGAACGGCTGATTGCCTTCGACCAAACCACCGGCATCGTTGTAGATCGCCTCTCCAGGCCGGCTGATCAAACGGGCCGCGGTGTTGTCGTCGGAGAGAATCAGCGCCGCATCCGACTCACTGCACTGCATGGCGATGCGAACCGCCATTTGTCCGAGCGTCGCTCTCGGCAGCGAATAGGCGCCCGCCAGCGACTGGCTGCTGAGCACCACATGCATCCCAAAGGATCGTCCTTGCCGGACCAGACGATCGAGCAGCATGGTGCAATCGCCGGCCAGCCGATCGTCACGCACAAACAGTTCCTGGAATTCATCCACGACCAACATGATGCGCGGCATCGATTCACCGCTGGCCTCGCGATAGTCGCCCACTTCCTGCACGCCGGCCGCACGAAACTTCTCACCGCGCAGCTGCAATTCGGCGTCGAGGCTCTGCAACACACTTCGACCAAACTCGCGTTCGCTTTCGATCCCAATCACACGGGCATGCGGCAGTCCGCTGTCAGCATAGGGTTTGAACTCCACCCCTTTCTTGAAGTCAAGGAGATAGTACTGGAGTTGATCGGGCGTGTAGTGATGGGCGCCGGACGTGATGATCGAATGGAGCAGCGTACTCTTTCCCGAACCGGTCTTGCCGGCGATCAAGACGTGTTGGCGTACACCCTCACCCAGACGCAACGCGAGCGATCGATTGGCTCCTTGACTTCCAATCAAGATCTGAATTTCATCGTCCGTGCATCCCGAACCGGTGCGCTCGGATGACAAGATGTGATCGAGTGGGATCTCGACGCGCGAGGCTGCGACAGCGGCGGCTCCGATCTTTTCAACCAGCTCGGTCCGGATCGAATTCGTGGGAAGCGAGGCGGGCCGAAAGGGAAGTCGCTCGAGTTGTTCGGAGTGCAAGTGCCAGTCACCGGTTTCACCGATTTCTAAACGCAGGACTTTCTCTCCGGAGGGAATCGGCATGTCAGCCGGCCACGGCTTGGAGGCATCGCAGACGATCACCGTAAAGATCCCGCATCGCAATCCGCTCTCCAGCAGGGCGCGAAGATGGCGGTAACCATCGCGGGTCAATCCCTCGGGGAAACCAACCGCAGCGACGCCTCGGTAAGGCTCGGCCATCGATCCCGCGACATCGTTGTAATCCTCGATCCGCTCAAACCGGTCGCGGAGGCTCGCCTGCAACACGTCCTCGACATGGTGGGCCAGTTCGCCAAGGCGGGCGTCAATCTTGGCATCGGTGGTCCAGACCCGATGTCCGACCAGGGCAGGATCGTGATCGGCCAAGGCCATGAAACTGGTGAAATGCTGTCCGCGTCCAAGTGGATCGAACAGCGTCAACTTGCGCGCGATGGCGGGGCTCCCGTTAGCAATCGCCACAACACTTGGTGCGCCAGATCAATCGCCCGATCCATGTACTGTGGCGGAGCTTGAATGACCAGGCCGCTATGCAAGCGGCGGTGCAGCACCACCGGAATCTCCGACGGGATCTCAGTGTCGGCCAGCAGTTCAGGCGTCTCCTCGTCCGCCGCGGCTCCGTTCGCGTCAGATCCATCGCCTGGGGGCGCGGCACCCTTTGGCCGCAGCAAATCGGTCAAGCTGTCGCGGACCTGTAACCTTCCGACGGGAACAAAATCCAGGTGGTCGTCACCATCCAGTGGACTCGTCAGAACGGTATTCCAATCGGGAAACCGTTTCGTCACTTGATCACACGAGCTGGTGATTCGTTTCAATCCTTGACTCACACCCGCCTTCAATCGATTCGACAGGTGTTGTAGTTGGGTATAGCGGGCGGCGGCTTGCAGCTCCCGCTGCCTTTGAATTTCACGATCGGTTGATGACAACTGGTCGGTGATGGAATGGGCCAGCTCATCGGCCTTGGCGCGCATCTCATTGCCCACACGCGTGAAGTTGCGCGTGTATTCCTCGTCGGCGATGACCAGGGAGTGCTGGAGCTTCGCCTTGAGATCCTCCTGTTCCTTCTTGAGCCGCTCACTCAGCGCGGCCAGTTGTTCTGCCTGCCATTTCTGGGCGGCTTCGATTTGCGAGTCTCGACGGTGTACCAGTTCCGCTGCTGCCTCGGCGGCATGATGCGATGCGATCTTACGCCCCTCCGCGGCGCACTGATCGGCCGCCTGGCCAATGCGTACCACCGTGGGAAAAAGTTGGGCCGTCATCCGTTTCAGCGGGACCATCAGGATCAACCAGACGATGAACACGATGACGCTGGCGGGAATGATGCCGGCCAACATCCACAACCATCGAGGATCGGGACCGACGAAGTAGGCGATCAGCGCCCACAGGATCGCAAACGCTACACCTGCGAGTGGCAGCAGAAACGAATCAACGATCCTGGACGCCGTCCCGCGGTGCATCTGGTCAATGACGTCTTCACACTGTTTGGTCAGGTCTTGGATCGATGCGATCGTCTGATCCACCGAATCAGGTGACTGGGCCTGTACGCCTTGCTCCGATGTCGCGTCGGGCGAGACATCCGGGAGCCCGTCCAGGCGACGGATCGTCAACTCTCGTGCCTGCTCCAACGCATCCCGCAATGGCAGCAGGGAATCGTCGATGCGCTTGATCTCTTTGCGTTTCAGCAGACCTGGTTGGTTCTTACTGCTCTCGTACTGCTCGTTCAGGGCCTGCTCGCGCTGCTGCACCTTAAGCTCGATCGCCTTTCGTTCTTCGGCGGCCTTGCGACGAAAAACAGCGGCCAGTCGAGTCAGCTCCAAGCGACTGCGAATCGCCGTTGTCTCATAGTGGTTGATCAATTGCTCTTCGACATCGTCCCATTCTCGCAGCATGCTCCTTCGCTGCCCTCGGCACTTGGCCGTCTGAGCCGCCCGCTGCTCGGAAAACTCCTGCTCCTCCGACGCCCGCTGCCCGTCGTGCTCCCGACGCAGCGTCCGCTGTTGATCAAGGCAGCTCTGGAATCGATCGGCCAGGCCATCGAGCAGCTTTCGTTGACGTCGTGTGTCGAACAGCCCCGCAGGACCAACGGACGAGTCTTTCATGTTTTGGGGACGCGTTGCAGTATCGAGAGGAGAATCCGCTATCAGTTTAGTTGGACAGCACCCTAGCGTTTCTCGTCCCGCAAATCGACATCAGCTTTTCGAACCGCGTCGCTGAACTCGTGCAGGGCCGCGGCAAAACGGCTCAAACTCGGCCCCAATGTCGAGAGGTGGTCCTTCTCGAACTGGCGGCAGCGGTCATCGAGCCAGTCTTCGCGAACGCGCGACCAGAGCCTGGCGAAATCCGAGAAATCACGCTGCAGCCGCCCTTCGCAATCGGTGATCCGACCCAACGGAAACGACATCATGAATCCTGGCTGGAGTTGAAGGTTCGCAGCATTTTTCGCCCCTTGTAAAGATGGAACAAGTCCTCTGGCATCAAGGGTCGGAGGCGGCCGGAAGTCGGCTGATCGATCGTCTCCAAACCGTCGGTGACCACGACGCACTGGGTGGCATCCCGGCTCGCCGTGAACACCCCCGCCTGCTCGTCCAGAAAGAAACCGAGCAAGGCTGGTTTGAGCTGTTGATAGCCCAGCCGTTCCAGATACCGCTGGAACTGATCCATCAACCGCGACTGTGCTTCGTTGAATTGATCCGATGCCACGGCAAAAATGTCAGGATGATCCGCATGCCAGCCGGCATAGATGGCGTAGATGTCGTCGAGCGATAGGTTGGCAACGTCTGCCGACATCGAAAACGTGGCCGGACCGCTGATCCCAACATTGCTGTAAGTGCGATCGCCAAAGTTGTACTCGTATCGCACCAGAAAGACGTCGACCGGGTCCTGAAAACTGGGCCAAAGCAGGCGCCGTGAGTCGATCACTTCCACGGCCGTCGGAGGAACGCCCATCTGCTGCGGTTGGCTCAGCCAGAGGGCCATCTCGGCCTCGGCGGTTGCCTGGTCCGACCGATACTGGTCCTCCACCAGCTCGCCCAGCCCAAGTTCATCCGCGTAGTGAATCGCGCGGAGCCGGGCCGCAGGCTCAGCGGTTAACTCAATCAATCGCTTCTGACCGAGTTCGTCATCGAGCCTTGCCAACGCGCCGGCCGCCTCGCATTGAACGCGTCGATGCCTGAGTTCCATCGCTTGATTCAGCTTCGCGACCGAGGAAACGTCTCCAATCAAGCCCAAGGTGTCGCAAAGTGACACCGCCAACGCCACCGCCTCACCGAGCCTTGCCTGAACCGTGTCGACGTCATCCCCGAACGAGCGCGGGTTCTCCTCGAAAAGACTTAGCCGGCCAACCACCTCGCCCAACAGGTGATTGAGCATTGCCAGACGTTCGGCGGCGGGATGCCGGGGAACCGACCCGCTGCGGTAGAGGTGGTTCGCCAGATCCAGCAACGGGGACGCCAGGGCGGGATACTGCAGTCCGTCCAAGGATGCGGGGTACATCGATGCAATTGGCCAATCGCTGCGCTGCATCAACGGACTAAGAACCTGTGCCGCCTCCATCCATTGCTGCGGAGGTCGCTCGCTCAGTGAATCGACCAGCAGCGCAATCGCCGTCTCTGTGCGAATCATTGCGTAAAGTTGCTGCATCAGAAATCGGTTCGGCGTGCCCGGCGGCAGCGACGATTCGATGTGGTCGATCCAGTTTGGATCCAGCTCCTCGATCGTCGACCATCCCATGTTCAACAGCGAGGAATGAACAACTCGGAGCAATGCGCCCAGGATCGCGGGGTCGGACGTTGACAACCGTTGCCGATCCGCTGCGAGTTCTTCGATCAGCTGTGGACCGTGACCGACCGCAGCCTGAGCCAGTTCCCGGAGCCGCCAACCTGCAGCGACCGGGTCGGCGGACTCGCCAAGGAGCAGGGGAAGGGTCTCTTCAAACAAGGAATTGCGGTGGTTTTGGTGTGAGCCGGATCGTGGGCGGTTATTGTAGCCAAGTCTTTCCAAGACTCGGAACAGGGCGACGCCCCGTCTCTTTGTCAGCCCCGGAGAGACTGGGCTGCCGCCAATGCCATCTACTTTCTAGCGGTACGGCGCGAGCCGTGGGCATTCGTTAGATCGCCAGGGCATTCGTCGAGCCCACGGCTAATGCAGCGTCAGCATTTATTTTTGGGTTGATGGCGAAAAGGGGTCAGACACCAAAAACCGGAACGGCCCGCAGGCTGCTTCGCATGTTTGGTGTCTGACCCCTTTTCGCCGATCGACGTCACCCCCCCTTTTTAGATTTGACGATGCACCAGCGTCTGAGATTCAAAGTACGTTGCGTTGAGCTAACGTGATGCCGCATCGCTGCTCAATGATGCGAAGGTGATGCCCGAGATGGCCGGCGGCGACCCAGGCGATCGCCCGAACCGTGATCCTTCCTCCATCTACCTCCGCGGCACGATCCCACGCGGGCGGCACGATACGTCGCAGCAGATTGAGATTCGCTTGGCGAAGGTGCCCCAGTTCGGTCACCAGCCCAGCGAACGTTCCAAGGCCAAAGCGGCTATTGGCGTAATCGTTTTCGTTCCATCCCGGCAGGCTCGTGGTGTCGCCAGCAGCGATGCGAAGCATTCGATATCCGAACACCCGCTCAGCATCGGCGCAATGCTCCATCACCTGACGAACCGTCCACCCGTACGGAGGGTGGATCTTGTCGATTTGCTCGGTGCTTAGGTGACTTGCCAACTCGCACAACCAAAACATCTGTCGGTCAAGGATCGTCAAGATACATTCACCCTCGACCTGCCTGATCAATTGCCCGTGATAGTCGGAGGTCCATTCGTCGTCACTGGGTCTGCGGCTAGCGATTCGATTCATCGAGTCTTTGCTGGGGGTTTGGAACAGGACACAGGGGGGTCATGCTTTTGAAAACTTATCAAGCCGTTGCAGGAAAGTGGCTTCCCACTTTCTATACTCAGTTGGTGAACCGCTTGAGAAGGAGAGACCAAGGCCATTATGTCGCAGATTGACTGTTCCGACTGGTGGCGAGTGAAGATTCTGGGATCATCGGTTCTCAGTCCGCGAAACGTGATCGAACGAATAGGCTCTGAATTTATATTGGATCAGGGTAGCGAGGACCGAACGGTGGGGCGGCTCGCGTCGAAGCAGTACTTGATTTGGAAGGGGTGTGCGTGACTGCCTTGACGATTGCGATGCTCATTGGTCTTTTGGTTCTCTCTGGACTGGTCGCGGGGCTGCTTCTTTGTACTGCTCTGCGCTCGGCGCGGACCCTTGAACAACGTTGTGCGAAGGAGCTGCGGCATCTGATGTCGCTGCTATCCAATCGACATTTGATTGTCTCCCACCTTGCCGACTCAATCCCCGCCAGTCTGGACGGATTGTTTGAACAACGGCGATTTGCAAAGCGGCTTTCGCGGGCAGAAGAATGCGTTCAGTCCCTCGACCCTGATCACCCCGAACTCGCACAATTGCAAGCACTCGAGAACAATGAGCAATCGCTTATCGAGCTGATCGATGACCTGAGGGACGCCATCGAAGTCACCGAATCGGCGCTTCGGATTCAAGCCGTCTCCGGGTGCCTTGACGGGTTGGACAAGAAGACGTGTGAAGTCCGTGACGCGTTGTCCACGTACAATGCGGCCGCGATCACCTACTCAAGCTTTCTCAGTTCGTCTCTGGTCGCGCGATTCCAAAAACTCCAATCCCGCTACGAAATCCTCGATCTTGAGCCACCTGGAAGCAGCATGTCCGGCGACAGCGGCCTCTCGAGCGACCGCGTCGCCTCCTAAGGCAGGCTCGCGAGTTGAGCCATCGCTTGGGCGCTGCGAACAACCGATTCCACATCGATCGTGTGCGGACCGACAAAGGAATGGAACTCGACGGCGATTCCAGCATCGCTCAACATCTGGTGCAGAGCGACGGCGCTGGAATAAGGCAAGATTGGATCGATCTTGCCATGCGATTGAAAGACGAACGTGTCCTTCAATCGTCCCAACGAGTTTCGCCACTCCGTTTCACAAATGATGGTGCCGGAGAATTGCAGCAACAACTGAGGCGCCCCGATGTCACCACGGAGCGATGCGTCCATGGTCAACATTGCTCCCTGCGAGAATCCTCCTAAGACCAGCGGCGTTGACTCGCCGCCTAAGCCCTGCTTCACCTCGCGAATCGTGCCACAGAGCCGCTGCCGAGCATCGTCAATTCCGGGAGGCTGGTGACCGTGAAGTTCGTCGAAGCTGGCCGCCTGCACTGCCTCAGCGAGTCGTAACATGTTGATTGGCCACCACGCGCGAGCGTACGGCATGCCCAATTCGGCAAGCGAATGGTGTGCGTCCGGAAAAACAAAGCGAAACTTCTCGGCGTGGTCTCCGAGCAGTCCAATCCACTCGCTACTCAGCGGTGCCAGATCTTCGCAGGAGGCGCCGTAACCATGACAGATCACGACGGCGATGCTGGGCGAGGGACCGCCGTCAACCACGATGCATTCGAGCGAGTCGATGCGGGTTCGGTGCGCGGTGGGCATCGTATTCAAACCGCCGCCAAGGTGGAGGCGGGCCGCCAATCGACCAAATGAATCTCGACCTTGCGGAAGCCTCGAAAGTCGTTGATCACTGGGCGATAGGCGATTTCGATCGGACCATCGACCGAATTCAGCTCATCACACCAATCGCCCGCGCTAAAGGCGACTCCACGCACAACCTTGCTTCCTTGTCGAAGCTTGACGCTGAGATGTCGATCGCCGCTGCCCATGCGACGAGCCGGCTCATCAAGTTCCACGCCACCACAGAAGAGCACGGGGCGAGGATTGCCGGTGCCGAACGGCGCCAACATTTGCATCTGCTCCACCACTTCCAGACTCAATTGACCGAGCGTGGCCTCGGCGTCGATCAAGATCTCGGGGACAACGCCGTTTTCGGCCCACTGTCGGGCAACCGCTTCACAAAAGTCCCCGCGAAACGCTTCGAGTTCTCGCTCGTTGATCGTGATTCCCGCGGCTGCGGCATGACCGCCGAAGCGGAGCAACCGTTCCTCACATTCACAGAGCGCCTCGTAGAGGTTGATGTTCGTTCCGCCCACGCGTCCCGAGCCGACTGCCTCGCTCTTACCGGTTGCGTCAAGCGAGATGACAAACACAGGCTTCGCGAACTTGTCGGCCAGGCGTCCGGCAACGACTCCGATCACACCCTGATGCCATCCCACGCCAGCCAACACCAGCGCGGCGTCCTCCGCCGTATTGAAATCGCTGTTGGCTTGCTTGTTCGCAGCAAGATAAACGCTTCGCTGCAGGCTGTCCCGGGTCACATTCAACTGATGGATGTACTCGGCCAGCTGCTTGGCCCGCTCGCCGGGGGAGATGGTCAAGAGCTCAATGGCGAGTTGTGCCTGACCGAGACGACCAGCCGCATTGAGCCGCGGCGCGATGTTGAAGGCGATGCTCTCGGTATCAAGGCTGGCGACCTGGTCGAGCTTGGTCACCTTCATCAACTCGACCAAACCGGGCAAAGGTTCACCGCGAAGCATGCGAATGCCATGCTCCACCAAGATCCGGTTTTCATCAAGCAGCGGTACCACATCCGCAACGGTGCCAATCGCGGCCAAGGACAGCGACTGCATCAGATACCGACGAAGCGGCTCGGAAACCTTTTTGCCACCACAGATCTCTTGGCAAATGGCCCAAGCCAACTTGAAAGCGACTCCCGCGCCGCAAAGTTCACCAAACGGATATGCCGTTCCCGGCAATCGCGGATGCACGATCGCGTCAGCATCAGGCAATTGCTCACCAATGGTGTGATGGTCGGTGATCACCAAACGCACACCAAGTTCTTTGCAAAGCTCCGCGTGGGCGACACTACTGATCCCACAGTCGACCGAGACGATGATCTTCTTGCCCCGATCGGCCAGTTTCCGAATCGCCTCTTCGTTCAACCCGTAACCATCTTCCAGACGGTTGGGGACGTAGTAGCTGACATCGGCACCAAGCAGGCGAAAACCGTTGACCAGGATCGCGGTCCCAGTCATCCCGTCACAGTCGTAGTCCCCGTAGATCACAATCGGCGTCTTCGCGGCGATCGCCTCGACCAGAATCGCAGTCGCCTCCGGGACACCGGGCAGCAGCTTTGGATCGCGCAGCCCCATCAGCTTCGTATCGAGAAATCGCGAGGCTTCTTCCGCGTCATAAACCCCGCGGCTGACTAACAGCTGGGCGACCACCGCCGGCAGCCGCGACGCCCGCATCAGCCGCTCGACACGACCCGCATCATGGGGAATGATTCGCCATCGTCTTTCCATCCGTGACTCCGTCGAGCGCCGAGAATTCAGACACCAATCGCCTCATTTACCGTAGGCGAGTCTCTCCGAGACTGGTAAGAACGCGCGGTTGGTTGCGGCGTCAGTCTCAGCGCGGTGTCAGTCTCGAAGAGACTGACCTACAGTACCAAGCCAACAGCCCGCGAACGCACAGCGGCTGACAGGAACCGAAAAAAAACTACTTCTTCTTTTCGTTGTGGAACGTGTGCTTGCGCAAACGGGGGCAGTACTTCTTCAGGCGAAGCTTTTCTCCGCCCGGCTTCCGTTTGAGTGAGTAGTTGTAATCGCCGGTCTCCTCGCAAACGAGGAAGATTGTCTCGGCTCTTTTCTTGCTCTTGGCCATGCTGGGGCTCGAATGATGGGATTTCTTATTGGTTTGCTGATTTGGAGGGGCGATTATTGCAGCCACCCGCCGGTTTCGACAAGTAGAAATACCGCACGTCGGCCGTCCCCGGCTGATTCTCCCCGCCATGTCAGGCTGGAAAGCCTCACGTACGTCGGCCTTTCCAGGCTGACTCGCCGCATCCCTGTCAGGCTAGAAAGCCTCACGGACCTATTGCTGAAGGGAGTAAAGCACGAGATTCGCGACGATCTTGGCCGCTTCGTCGGTTCCGTAGCCCGGACACTGCACCGAGTTTGGGCTCTCCAAAGCACAGCTCAGATCGAGTGGCGAGAAGAAAACGCCGACCACGTGATCCACCACCGCCATCTCCAGCACCGGCGGACCCGTACGTCGCTCCACGCCTCCCCCCGCTTGGGAGGGAGTTCGGATCGTGACTGCTCGAACGTCAAACCCGTTGACCGGAGCCAGCGCCGGATGATCGGCGGCGACCGCTTGCAGTGGGGCGTCTGGTAACACCATTGCGATCTCACGGCGAAACGCATCTGCGAACGCCGGACTGCCGCAAACGGCCGAGCCCAGAATCACGCCGCCACTTTCCACATAGTCCTTCAGCACTTTCCGCTGGGATGCATCCAGCTGGAAATCGGTGCGGCCGTGAATCCAGAGGAACGGCACATCGCGAAGCGCGTCGGCATCGAATCCGATCGGCTGGGGCGCGGCCGAGATCCGCATCGGTACACGGGCGGCAATCAGCGACGATGCATTGGGAAGGGCTCGGCGGGCCTCTTCGCCGCCAGCGTCGAGCGCAAGCATCGCCAAGCGAACGTCACCCCGCAGCGGTTGCCCCTGCGATTGTCCATCCAGCACGACACGCTGCTCGAGTTTGTCCTTCAACTCGCGACCGGTGGCATAGGCGATCACGTTCTCACCGATCCGAACGGCCGCGTCGATCTGGCCATTGATTTTCTCGGAACCGCGATTGCGATGCAACAATCGGTCTCCCAGCTCCCAGCGACACGAGAGGCTCCGCGGCAGATAGAAGATCGACGTTCGGCAACAGGCCTGAACGCCATAAACCCAAAAGTCGGGAGCGATCGCCGCGGGATCGACTTTGTGTTCGGCAAACCAAACCGGATGGCTCGGCGGCAACCGTTCGACCGTGGCGCCCTCGAACCAGCTTTGACAGAGTTGGGTCACGCTGCGTTCAAACGTGGTGGCCTCACCGCAGCCGTCCCCCGCTTCCGCTTCGAATACCAGCGTGCCACCGTTGTCGATGTATTGCTTCAATCGCTCGGCAACCTCCGGTCGCAATCGCAATGTGTTGCGACCGCTGATCACGATCACGGGGGCCTGCAACAGATCCTGCAACGAGGCGCGGTCAATATCGATCGTTTGCCAGGTCAGGTCGCGACCCCAATCTCTTTCGACGTGTCGCACCAATTGGCGAAGTGAATCGGGATGCTGCTGCCAGGCCTGGGGTAATTGCGGATCGCTGTACTTACCTTGACCGATGACCACCTGGCGTTTCCCCTTGCTCAGAAACAGCAGCGCAAACGACGTGGCGATGTCACGATTCTCTTCCATTGGGCCCGCACCGGCCCAGAATCCGACGAATTCATCCTGCAACGCGAGTAGTCGCTCAGCACCTTCGCGGTACCAGTCGTGATCGCCAATGAAGCGACGACCTGACAACCGCCCAACCCGTTCCAGGGCGTACAGATAATAGAACAACGTCAGTGAGTCGCCCCCCGGATTGACCTGCAGCGTAAAGTTCGCTCCCAACCAACGCAGTCCCTGTTCGACCGGATCGGGCCCGACTTGATTCACGCCACAACACTGAATCTGGTTGCCGTTGGCTGCTGCGTCGGCGTCACCCAAGCACCCGCGGGCAATGATGACCGACGCGATCCCGGCGCAGGTCATGCTGCCGGACATGCGTCGACTGTTTCCGTAACTCCATCCCCCGTCTTTCTGTCGCGGCAACCAGTAGTCGAGTGCTTTGCGGAACACGTCGGGATCAATCTCGATCCCACGATCCTGGGCAGCGCCGAGCGCCAACAAAGCAAACTGGGTGTTCGACGGATCGCCGCTGCCTCGGCCACTTCCGTAATCCCAGCTGCCACCGCGATTGCTGATCGCGTCCCCATTCTTTTGACTCGCCACCAGCACATCGACGTTGCGACGAATCCGGGGCAAGTCTCCCGCCGCACCCAGCTGACAAAAGGCCAACGTCTGCAGCGAGACGGAGTACGTTTCAATCGGTTCAAACTCGCGAAGGTAACGCATCGCGCGAACCATATCTGGATCATCCTTGGCAACGCCGGCGTTGAGCAGGGCGAGCGTGCAGAGCGCGGAGAGGCCACATGACTGACCCCCGTACTCCGACCAGCCGCCGCGTTGTGTTTGCGTCTTGCGAAGATAGGCAATCCCACGGTCAATCGCGCGCTGGACGGTGGCTGCGTCAACCGCAGCCTGTAACCGCTGCGGAAATGCCAGGATGGCGATCAGACCGATCAGAACCACTCGAGCCGCGACGGCGGATAACCAACCGCCGCCCAATCCGACCCAGTTTCGCCCAGAATAGGAATCGGAGCCGCTGGTCCGATCGCGTCCCCCCTTACCCCCGATCTGTCGATCGCGTCTAAGATAGCAGTAGCAGGGAGACATTCGTTTCTCCGGGTAAGCGTTCTAGGTTTGATGAGCCATCATGGTCAGCCGCTCCGCGGCATTTACCGTAGGCGAGTCTCTCCGAGACTCGCAGACATTCGAGTACCAGCTACTTGAGTTGTTGTTCGCCAACCAGAAAAGGACGGTTGCTTTTCAACCATGAGCGGTTCTCCTCCTCCAACACCGAATCAGCCCCCGCCGAAAGCCTCTTCGGCAGCCCACGGTTCTTCTGACAAAGCAGGTTCCTCTGGCCAACCGGCGCGAAGCCTCGGGGACGTGCTGCGTGAATTCGCCGACCACCAGCAGACGATGCGTTCGGAGCTGGCAAAGGTCATTGTGGGGCAAAGCGACACGATCGAACAACTGCTGGCGGCGATCTTCACCCGTGGACACTGCTTGCTCGAAGGGGTTCCCGGGTTGGCCAAGACACTGATGGTCAGCACGCTGGCAGATATCCTGGATGTTTCCTTCAAGCGAATTCAGTTTACCCCGGACTTGATGCCGTCCGACATCACCGGCACGCAAGTCTTGGAAGAAGATGAGCACGGGAAGCGAAGTTTTCGCTTCGTCGAGGGGCCGATCTTCACCAATATCTTGTTGGCGGACGAAATCAACCGAACCCCGCCCAAGACGCAAGCAGCGCTGCTCGAGGCGATGCAGGAGCGTCAAGTGACCGTTGGCCGCGAAACCTATCCGCTGCCATCGCCATTCTTCACCATCGCGACGCAAAACCCGATCGAGCAGGAAGGCACCTACCCCCTTCCCGAAGCACAGCTTGACCGCTTCATGTTCAACATCAAGGTCGGCTATCCATCGGCCGCCGAAGAGGAACAGATCCTGACCACGACGACGCGTGGGGAAACCGCAACCGTCAACAAGGTGCTTTCCTCTCGAGCAATCTTGAATGTTCAGAAGCTCGTCTCCAGCATCGCTGTCAATCCTTACGTGATCCGTTACGCGGCCCAGCTCGTGCGGGCCACGCGGCCGAAGGACGAGACGGCACCGGAGTACGTTCGCGAGTTGGTCGACTGGGGCGCCGGTCCCCGCGCCGGTCAAAACTTGATCGCGGGGGCCAAAGCATTGGCCGCCATGGACGGTCGCTTCAGTATCGATCCGGAAGACATTCGCCGCATCGCCCTGCCAGTGCTACGTCACCGCGTCGCCACCAACTTTCAGGCCCAAGCAGAGGGAATGGATACGGATGCGATCGTGACGAGATTGTTGGAAGACATCAAACCACCGGAGCCTGAGAAGCTGGCCCGCGCCAGTTCCTAACGGGTCACCCGGCCCCACTGGCTCCGCCGATCCAGCGCCTCCGTCGACCCAGTTGTCATGTCCGCACTCCTATCGCCCGAATCGCTCCAACAGATCAAGCGTCTGGACTTGCGCGCGCGGATGGTGGTGCGAGGTTTCCTGCAAGGCTTGCACTCCAGTCCCCTGCATGGGTTCTCGGTACAGTTCAGCGAGCATCGGCGCTACAACCGGGGCGACGACCCAAAGCTGATCGACTGGCTGGCTTACGCGAAAACCGACAAGTACTTCGTCAAACGTTTCGAGGCGGAAACGAACCTGACCGGTTACCTGGTCATGGATCTATCCAAATCGATGGGCTTCACCGAAAGCCAGACGATGACCAAGTTCGAGTACTGTACGTGCCTGGCGGCCTCACTGACCTGCTTGATGACGATGCAGCAGGATCCGGTCGGCTTGATCACGTTTTCCGAGAAGATGCGAGCCCTGTTGCCGGCGCGAAGCCGCCGCGGCCATTTGGGAGACGTGATGGCGCAGCTCTCCCGATTGCAACCAACCGGAAAAACGGACCTGCCGGCGTGCATCACGCAGGTTGCTTCGATGCTCAAGCAACACTCACTGGTCATGTTGTTTTCCGATCTGTTGCCAACGTCCCCGGAGCAGGGCGGTCCCGAGGAAGTGATCGCAGCGCTGGCGCGGCTGCGTTACGGTGGCAACGATGTGATTGTGTTCCACGTCCTGGACGAAGCCGAGGTCCACTTTCCCTATGACGGACCGGTGCAATTCGAGGACGCCGAGACTGGTCAAACCGTTTCCGTCGACGCCACCGGTTTTCGCGACGACTACCTCAAACAGCTCGAAGAGTTTCGCCAGACCTATCGTGAAGGCTGCAACAACCTCCGCATCGACTACGTACCACTGGATACCAGCATGCCCTTCGACAAAGCGCTGACCGAATACCTGATCCAAAGGCAGAGCAGGTTTTAGTGGAAGAAGGGCAGTGGGGCAGTGGGGCAGTGGGGCAGTGGGGCAGTGGGGCAGTGGGGCAGTGGGGCAGTGGGGCAGTGGGGCAGTCGGCAGTGGACACTCGCCACTCGCAGTCAGGACTCGCCATGTCGCCACTCGCCACTCCCCACTCGCCACTCACCACTCGCCACTCGCCACTCGCCACTCGCCACTCGCCACTCGCCACTCGCCACTCGCCACTCGCCACTCGCCACTCACCACTCGCCACTCGCCACTCGCCACTCGCCACTCAACCTACTGCCTTTCCTACCCACTGCCCTACTGCCTTTCCTACCCACTGCCCTACTGCCTTCCCTACCTACTGCCCTTCTTCCCCATGTCCTTCCTCAACGCAACATTGCTCTTCGGTATGGCGGCGGTGGCGGTGCCGATCGCGTTGCACTTGCTTGCGCGGAAAGAGCCGCGAAAGGTTGTGTTTCCTTCGGTCAGGTTTCTCGTTCAACGATTCGAATCGAATCGGAGTCGGTTACGAGTGCGTCGATGGTGGTTGTTGGCACTGCGGATCGCGGCGTTAGCGTTGCTGGCCCTGGCGCTCGCCCGACCTGCGATCCACCAATCGCTCTCGATCACGTGGCTGACGATTGGGATGATCGCCGCTTTTGGTGTAGCACTGCTGGTGATGGCTTCGGTAGCGCTGGCACGCGGCCCCTCGCGATCGGTGGCCTACGGCTTGGCCGGAGCGGCGGCGCTGACGCTGCTGGGCGCGGGCATTTGGGCAATGGTCACGTACACAACCGGACCGGCACCGTCGATCGACAGCATTGAACCGGTCTCGATTGCGATCGTGCTTGACAATGCACCGACCTCTGCCTGGCGCACGGCCGACGACGATCGAATGACGCGCATGAAGGATGTGGCGACTTGGATGGTGACGCGATTGCCGCGGACGAGTCGGATTGCCGTGTTGGATCGATCGGCACAGGTTGCCAGCTTTTCTCTCGACGCGTCCAGCGCCGTATCGAAGATCGACCAACTGGAACCGTTGGAGGTCACCCAGGCGATCGCCGCACGACTGGAGGCGGCGGCCCGATTGGTACGAACGAGTGACTTGCCGAACCGGCAAGTCTTGTTGATCACCGATCTCTCGCAGTCGACTTGGAAAGATGCCGCCGAAGCGGGACTCGCGGCGCTGTGGGTCGAAGATCCGCCGGTCAGCTTGACGGTGTTTGACCTTGGTGAGTTTGAAGGCACGAACCGTTCCCTGTCGGTGCCTTTGGTCGCCGACGAAACGCCGCCTCGAGATTCACCGGTCGCGCTGACCACCACGTTATCACTGACCTCCCCCGAGAATGGCTCAACGGTTTCGGTGACGGCCGAGCTGGAAATGTACGATAACGACCCCGCCTTGCCGATGATCCGTGACGGGGTGGTCCAACGGCCTGGTGTTCGCAGTGTCGACCGGGCGAGCGTGCGGGTCGCGTCCGGCGGATCGAGCCAGTTGCTGATGACGATTCCGTCTCTTTCGATCGGCACGCATCACGGTCGAATTCGGCTGATCGGCTCGGACGCGATGCCATTGGACGATACGCGATACTTTTCGTTGCAGGTCTTACCGCCATCGCAGATCTTGCTCGTCGGCGATGACACCGACGATGCCCGGGTGATCGCTCAGGCGATCGTTGCCACCCCAGGCATCATGGATGAATCCAAAGCGGAGTTCACGGTTGAGCGAATCGGCTATTCGGATCTATCTGTGGTGCGGCTGACCGACTTTGACGTGGTCGTGATGTTGGACCCGCCTCGCTTCGCGCTGACGGACGAAGCCGTTGTGCGGTTTCTCAATCAGGGTGGCGGCGTGTTGGCTTGCCTGGGGCCCTCGGCCGGTGAGCAGGCCTTGGAATCAACGTTTGCACCGAATCTGGTTCGCCGCTGGCGCGTACCCGACCCCGGCACCTTCTTTCAGGTCACGCCGACCAAGCATCCCGTCACGGAGCCGGTCTCCACCGACACCCCTTGGAGCAGTTTTCGCGTCCAGCAGTATTGGCAATTGGAAGCCCAGCCAACCGACATCGTGCTGATTCAATACGCCGGGACCACGCATCCTGCTTTGATCGAACGCTCGTTCGCCTCCGATGGCAACAGCAACGTGGGTCGATTGTTGATGCTGAGCACTCCACTACCAGCCCTGTCCGCCGAGACCAGATCTTGGAATCAACTCTTTGGGAGCGATCCCTGGCCAGCCTGGCTGTTGTGCCGGCAGTCAATCGAGTACTTGGCCGGGCGAGGCGACAACGATTTGACACCGACGGTCGGTCAAGGCCACTCGCTTCCCTTGGGCGATACGAACTCGGACGAGGCGCGACAGCGTGTTCAGTTGTTTCCACCTGGCGATGGGACTCCGGTACCGATGGAGATCCCCCCCGATGCCGATCGGGTCACGATCAGTGATCTCTCCCGATCCGGGACCTACTGGTTGCGCGGGGTGGACGCCGGCGCCGGATTCTCGGCCAATCTTGCCGACGATGCCATCGATCTGAACCGGATCGAGGCCGCCGAACTCGATGCGATCTTTGGACCCGGGCAGTACAGTCTGGCGCGGAACCTCGAGGAGATTCAGTTTGCGGAGAACAAGGCGTCCCAGCGAGTTTCCCTCCATTCGCCGGCGATTCTCCTGGCCCTGGCAGTCTTCGTGCTCGAGCTGATTCTGGGAAACCGCTTCTATCGCGGCCGAAAACAGTCGAGCGTGGCAGCCGCGACGCGTTAGTACCCGTAGGTCAGTCCCTCCGAGAGGACATTGCAGCAAACGGCATGCGATTGCGAGTCTCGGAGAGGTTGTGATGATCTTGTGCTTGCTACTGTAGGTCCGCCTTTCCAAGGCGGACACCCGCAGCTTTGCTGCGTTTCGTGCGAGTCTCGGAGAGACTCGCCTACGGTGGCTGAATTCTCCATCTTTCTCAAAAAGGTTAGACAAATGACGGCCGATCGCGCATCCTGACACGGTGATGACTCCTCATGACCTCTTTTCGAACAGCGTCCGCCTATGCGTTCAGCGCATTGGTGAAAGCAGTGCCGCAGCGCTGTCGGGACTGTACGATCTGACCTCACAGCGGCTGGTGCGCTACGCCACCACCGTGACCCGCAATCAGCATGACGCGGAGGACGCTGTGCAAGCCGTCCTGGTGAAGGTTTCGGGAGAGCCCGAGTTGCTCTGTGACTGCGATCATCCCTGGTCCTATCTGTTGCGGATGGTTCGTAACGAGTCGCTCTTGATTCTGCGCCGCCGCAAGCGATGGTCATTGGTCGGCAATCTGTCTGATCTTTTGACACGGCGTGGGGTGGACGAGTTGGACCAAGAGGAGAGGTATCGAGCCGTCTGGTCGGCTCTCCGCGAGCTGCCAACGGAGCAAAGCGAAGTTGTGGTCTTGAAGATCTGGGAGGAGATGACGTTCATCGAGATTTCGGAAGTCTTGGACGTCTCATCGTCGACTGCGGCGAGCCGCTACCGCTATGCCATCGAGAAGCTCACACGCAAGCTTCAAGTGATTGGTGGAGTGGAGGCATCCAATGAGTGAGCCGCACTTGTTTGAATCTGCCGACGACGGGCAAGCCGAAATCGAGGCGATGATCCGCGCTGCGAAGCATTATGTTCGTCCGTCGGATGACCTGCGACCGAGAATCCTCGAAGCAGCGCGGGAACACAGTGGCGATCGTCGAGCAGAACAGAAGCTGGGAAGCTTTGCCGTCGCGGTGCTGGTGCTGCTCCTGATCAGCTCGCCTGCGATCAGGTATGCCGTGTTGCTGCAGTCCACGGTCGCCAAACGGTCGTCAGACGAGGTTCATCATCTTGCTGCGGAGCTGTCGACTCAACGCGAGATCGGATCGCATTGGGCGCTTGCCGAAGCTTTCTCACAGGTGCGTCATCTCCAAGCCTCCCGACTTGGTCGTTCGAATCATCGAATGAAATAAGAAGTTTCGTAGACGAAACTCAGCTCGCCGCGCATGGTCTCAGTAGAACCTTCAGGTCGTACGTTAGGCTTTCTAGCCTGACACTCGGAACTGCAAGTCAGCCTGGAAAGGCCGACGTACGTTAGGCTTTCTAGCCTGACACTCGGAACTGCAAGTCAGCCTGGAAAGGCCGACGTACGTTGGGCTTTCTAGCCTGACACTACTCTGGACAAACGCAAAGAACAGTAAGTCCGTCTGTTAAGGCCGGCGTACGCATCATGACCGATCGATCGATCCAAGACGTCGTATCATTCAACGAGGAGCTTGCAGCACTCGCGGCGGCCGGCTTGCCGCTGGACTTCGGTGCAGGCGGGGTCAACCCGGAACATCACCGGGACGATCACTCACTGAACTCAATCAGCGCGATGCTCGATCAAGTCAACACGGCGCTCATGATGCGCGTCGGACAGGGCCAATCCATCGAACAAGCTGTGACCGACGAAGCACTGCTGACTCCCAATTTGCGCAAGGCATTGCTGACGTATCTTCGCTGTGATGATCCCCGGCTGGCCTTGGACTCACTCGCGTCTCCTGCAAGCTCCAAACAGCGATTTGCAGCGGGGCTCGGTAGTGCAATGGTTTATCCGCTGATTTTGTTGACGGTCGCATACTTCGGCTTCTTGTACCTCTGCCAGGTCACCGGACCGACGATCGAATCGATGTACGTGCAAATGGGTCAAACGCCACCCGCGGCGGTGTCGTTTCTATCGGCCGCGAGGAATTGGTTCCCGATTTGGGGACCATTGGTTCCATTGCTCGTCGGCGCGACGCTCCTGTGGTGGCATCTGCGCGGGTCAAAGGTGTCTTGGAACTGGCTGCCGGGCAGCAAACGGTACTACGAGGCGGCCGCAAATGCCGAACACGCGAATCAATTGGCCGGCATGCTGGAGAGCGGATGCGAATTAGAAGAGTCGCTTCAGACGGTGTTTCCCGAATCGACTCGTATCCAAAGTTTGCCGCCACTGCTGCGTTGGGCGATCGAAGCGGACACAGGTGACGAGCCGCTGCACAGCACGCTGCGCTTCGTCGCTCGGACCTATCAGCAAAAGGCAGAGCGGCAAGAGAGAGCCTGGAGTGTCAGGACGCCCGTGCTATGCGGGCTCGCCCTCGGCGGACTTCTGGTGCTTGGCTACGGGCTGAGTCTGTTTCTACCGGTGGTGCAACTCTTGAACGACGTTGCCTTACCGCTATCAGGACGGGGAGGTACCTAACGCGATGGGACAGTACATTTACGAAGCCGTTGATCCAATGGGCCAGCAAGTCGGTGGTGAGATATCGGCGGCGAATGTCTCCGAAGCTGTCAATTCCTTGGAGCGTCAGGGACTGTCGGTGCTTTCGATCTCGGCGACCGACCGGCAGGCCGTGTCAATGTCGACCGTCGAGAAGACTGGGCGAACTTCGTCGCGGGAGCCTGGCGATGCGTCTCTGGACCGTCACTTCGATGCCGTCCTGGAGCGGCGTGATACACTCGTCCCGGCGCTCAACGCTTTGGTCAGCGAGTTACCCTCTGGACGGACGAAGCGAGAGATCGAGCAACTGATCAGTATCGTTTCGACGGCTCAGAGTGGCGCCGAGCTGCGAACGAACGACAAGACAGTCCGTTGGTTGCCATTGTTGTCGGCTGGCTTTTCATCGGAGAACTCCACGCGACGATTGGGCGACCTCGTCGATTATGCCACTCGTGATCTGCAGATCCGCAGTGAGCGCAATCGATTGCTCGCGTATCCGATCATCCTGACGGTCATGGCGATGTTCGTGCTTGGCTGGCTGTGTCTGTTGGTGGTGCCGATTTTCGACAACATGTTCGGCGAATTCGGCTTGCGACTGCCGGCACCGACGCGCGCGATTGTCGGGCTCACCCGCCAGCTTCAGTCCCATCCGCTTCGTACGCTGCTAATCATTTGTGGCGTCGCCGCCTCGCTCTACGGGGCGATTCGCATGTGGACACACTTTTCAATGACGACGCGGCTGTTCGGTTTCGCGGTGAGTGGCAATTCATCGAGCGTCAGCGCCATGTCAAGTCTGACCGGGCAGTTGGCGGAGCTGTTGCAGATCGGCGTTTCGCGACCCGACGCGATCTGGATTGCAGGTCACGGCTGCGAGAACTACTACTTCAAAAAGGCGTCGGAACAGCTTGCTCGCGACGCCTATTCGCAGGACAGGCCGCTGTCCCAATCCCCGGCCGCGAGTAGCTTTCCCGCGAATGTCATTCGCGCTTTGGAAGTCGGCCCCGGGCGCCCGAACGTTGGGCTACTACGCGAATTGTCGGCGATGTATGCCCAACGAGTCTATCGACGGGTTGACTGGTCCACCGGTGCGGTCGCGCAGATCTCGATCGTTGTTCTCGGCGCCATCGTCGCGTTCATGGTGATCGCGTTGTTCATGCCGCTGGTAAGCCTGATCAGCAGTTTGACATAAGGGGTATTGCGGATGATTGAATCACTGTTTCCCTCCCTGGCACGCTGGCTGCACTTCGGAGCCTCGCGCTGGCGATTGTCCACCTGGTGGCCGAGCGACACGTTGGACGCGATGCAGCAGTCGCTGCTGCGGATTCTGGCGGTCGCGCATCGCGAGCGGTTGGAACTGCCTCCCTTGGTGGCCAACCTGGCGGAGGAGCATCGCGGTCGATATCGGCGCCGTCTCCGTCGACTGGCTCGCCGACTGAACGATGGGACACCGCTGGTCGACGCCCTGGAACAGACTCCCGATGCACTGAGGGACGAAGACGTGTTGTCGCTTCGTTTTGCCACCCAGACCGGAACGCTTGGCCCGACGTACCAATCGATCCTCAACGACGCGTCGGCCAATGACGGCCGAGCCCCCACCATCCGCCGCCAAGCCCTGGTCTATGCCCTGGTCTCCATGGTGGTCCTGGGATTCATTCTCAGCTTCCTTCTCGTGTTCATCGTGCCGACGCTGAAGGTGATGCAGGAAGAGTTTGGATCTAACGAGCGCACCCGATTTTTCAGGCCTTTGTATCAGGATCGGAATGGGTGATTCGTCACGCTGCCCGTGTTGATCCTGGGGATCCTGATGTTGGCCTTTTTGATTTGGTCCGCCCCGTCTCGACGTTTCTTTCGGCGCATGTTGGGGGGCCGCTGGATTCGTGGCATCGCTCAAGCACGATCGAGTCAATTGTTACGACTCTTGTCGACCACGGAGGAGGCAGGCCGACCGGTCCCGTCCGCCATCTCGTCGCTTGCCCGTTACCACTTTGACCGGAATGTGCGACAGAAGCTGCTCTACGCACGCAATGAAATCGAACAGGGCACCGACGTGTGGACAAGTCTTGCCGATGCGAAGCTGCTGACGCCACAAGAATCGACAGCGATTACTCAAGCGTCGTCCCCCCAAACACGAGCCTGGGTGATGCGTGAGCTAGCTGATTGGAAGCTTCACCAGGTTTCCTATCGAAAAGGCAACCGCATGCGATTCGTGCAACCGGTCGGTAACACTGCTGTTTGCCGCCGTCGTGCTGTTAGCCGGCGGCGCCATGATCGGATTCCTTGCGCACATGGTCCAATCCCTTGCCCAGATTGTTTAGGTCCGAATGAACCGTCCTATGTTTCTACTCACGTTTCCAAGCGATCGATCGCGAAGCGGATTCACGAGCACCGAACTGGTGGTCGCCTCGGGGTTGCTCGTCACCGTGATGGCGATCATGGCGCCGCTAGCGGTCCGGACTTCCCGACTCTGGCAGGACTCACGTCGTCAGCAACTCGCGGTGGAGGAGCTAGCCGGCGAGATCGAGCGGCTGACCGCTTTGGACTCCGCCGCAAGAACCGAGGCGATGCAATCGTTGTCACCATCGGAGTCACTTGCCAGCGCCGCTCCGAGCGCTGAGATCCAGGCCGAGACCGTGACGGACGACGAGGGAACACGAATCATCCTCACGCTCAATTGGAATGAGCTCGACTACCCGCGGGCACCGATACAGCTGGTCGGTTGGCTTGATCCACTCCCGCTCGAGGAGACTCCATGAGAAGCCGCAATGCTTATACATTGATCGAACTTTGCGTCACGATGTCCGTCGGCAGCGCGCTGATGGTGCTTACCGTCGGACTGTTGCACCAGGCGTTGTCCCTGGCGTCGACCGCGCGGTCGCGAGCCGATCAACATCGCACGTTTGATCGTCTGGCGCACGACTTTCGGCAGGATGTGCATCTCGCTGCAACTGCCTCCGCCAGCGATCCGCAACGTCTCGAGTTGACACGAGACGATGGGGCCGTCGTTCTCTACGAATCGGTCGACGACGATTCCGATCGAACTCGAATCCGTCGAGTACAGCGTGTCGATGGGACGATCGTCCGCCAAGAGGATTATCGGATCGATGCGCCATTGGTCGTCGCGTTTGAATCCCTGGAACAGCCATCAAGAATGAGCGTCCGCTTTGCCGCGGAGTCCGCGCCGGTGGGGCCGAGCCGCATCGCGTCCCGCCAGATCACGGCGGTGTTGGGACGACGGCTTGCTCATCAACGAGCGGAGGTCAGCCCATGATCATGAAACACGCGTTGAACACCCGACCGAATCCCTGTTCCGCAAGCGCTCGATCTTACCGAGGCATGTTGGCTTACCGAGGCATCGTTGGCTCACCGAGGCACGTTGGTCATTTGTGTTCTGGTCTGTTTGCTCGTCGTCGGATCGCTGGCCGGCGCCACGACTCACGCCGCACTTCGCTTTCGACGCAACATTCGACTGGACCAGCAAATGCGGCAGACTGAACTGCTGCTCGACGCGGGGATCCTCCGCGCGGCCAAGCAGCTTCGCAGGTCGAGCGACTACCGCGGTGAGACCTGGCGTCCGAGTCGCGAAAGCGTCGGCTTCGAATCTCCCGTGGTGGAGATTCAGGTTACCAGCGGAGACGATCCGGCGACCCGCCAGGTCGAGGTCGTTGCCGAGCTCGGCGCACCGCTGAGCGATCTTCAACGAACCAATGCGTCACACACTCGCCGCAGTCACACCTTTTCCATTCCGGTCACGGCGGATTCTCAAGACTCTGATCCCTCAAGCGTGGAGTAACCCGATATGTCCTCGAACAATCTTTCCCGTAGCACACGTCCGCAGCGGCGAGTCGCATTCACACTCGTCGAATTGCTGGTAGTGATTGCGATCATCGGCATCCTTGTCGGCTTGCTCTTGCCAGCTGTCCAGGCCGCACGTGAAGCCGCACGCCGCGTCTCCTGCATGAACAACATGACCCAACTCGGCCTCGGCATGCATCACCATGAATTCAGTCTCGAGCATCTTCCCTCGGGCGTGATCAATCCCGATGGTCCGATCCGTAACGAAGCGGTGGGGCAACATGTCAGCTGGGTCGTCCAGATCTTGCCGTACATTGAACAGCAGAACGCTTACAAGCTCTTCGACATCGATGCCGGCGCCTATGCCGAGGTCAACCAACCAGTGCGTGGTCAAAGCATCCCAACACTCCTCTGCCCATCCTATCCCGGTCAGTCCGTGCTGACGGAGGGAGGCGATCGAGTCGGGGTGAGCACTTACTCCGGGTGCTACAACGATTCCGAAGCACCCATTGACGTCGACAACAACGGCCTGCTGTTTCTCAATAGCCAGATTCGCTACAGCGAGATACTCGATGGAAGCACGCAGACGATCCTGCTGGGTGAGTCACTTCCCGGCGAGAACGACTTGGGCTGGGCTTCGGGTACGCGTGCGACCCTTCGTAACACCAGCGGTTTCGAGGAAACCCGCAACTGGCCACGGCAAGACGCGCAAGATGCCGGTACGCTTCAGGTCGGCAAGTTTGGCAGCTTTCACGTCGGTGGAGCGGTGTTCACCTTCGCCGACGGCTCGGTCCGATTCATCAGCCAGAGCATTGATGAAGATCTGTTTCGGAAGTTCGGAAATCGTGCCGACGGCGAGTTGTTGAACGAATAGCGGCCCGGTCGTCGCTCGGGCGCCCTTGCGGTTTTCATTCCAGCTGATGACGGGCCTCCTCTTCAGCCACGAAGTGGCGTCACAAGAATTGCCGTGGGGTGTCAACCCACGGGTGTGATGCTTCCCTACAAGGCTTCGTCCCCGTCGATTCGTCGATTCGTCGATTCGTCGATTCGTCGATTCGGCGGCGAAGTCGACGAATCGACGGGGACGAGGGGATTTCAAGGTGCTTTGAACCGGGTGCGAACGCACCCGGCAACTCTTGTGTCGGCACTTCGTGCCTGATCAACAACGGCGTTGCTCTCGGGGGGGCGGACGCGCTGCCGTCAAAGTGCCCCTCACTGGTACATTCCGCAAATGGAGGGCAATTGCACTGGTGACGGGGACCGTTTGAAGTAGACCATCCGGCTGCGGGGCGGTAATGTACCAGCCAGGACTTTCGGCACGAACCTTTTCTGCCGCATAACTGGCTCCACCCGCTGGCCCCCGATGAATCGAGATCCCCTGTTAGAGCGACGAAGCCCGCTGGGGATTCCCTATGCGCTGCTGATCTTGACGGTCTTCTTCTTCTTCATCCCCTCCTCGTTCCGCGCGGCGAGGTTGAGTCTGGAGCAGAAAGAGAACGACGTCAAAGACTGGCTCCCCAGCGACTTCCCCGAGACGGCCGAACTGGAATGGTTTGCCGATCACTTCGCGGGCGAAAGCTTCGTGCTGGCGACGTGGCCTGGCTGCACCCGCGATGACCAGCGGTTGAAGATTTTTGAACAGAAGCTGATCCACGAGTCGGATACGTTCGATCCATCGAGCGATTTCCCGATCGAGTTGGCCGAGACCTACCAGCGGGCCAAGGAAGTCGGCAACGAGTTACAGCTCCTTCGTTCCGGAACTGACTTCTACAACTGGGGTGGCCGAGAAGAGAAGTGGCTTTGCACGCCCAGCGGGCAGTGGTACTTCATCACGCCGGATGGCCGACTCTATCGATGGGAGGCCAGCCGAAATGGGATCGCGGCAGCGTGGCGAGGAATCCTGAAGTCGGTCGGTCGCTTTGAACTCACAGGCACCCTCGTCACCGCGTTTGGAGACGAACCGGGTTCGCGCATCGCGAATCCCTTCTACAACGACACATCGGTGCTCTGCGCTTCGCTGTTCCATTCCGTGCAAACGGGCGAAACGATCGTCGACGAATTGGCGCGCGAAGGTGGAGCGTTGTGGCCGATCGATTTCACTGACGAAGATCGTCGCGAAGTGGTGGCCCGACGATTGGCGATGCAGCGATTGACCGGGACGTTGTTCGCGCCGGCGATGGGACCGGATTTTCAATGGACCGCGGCCGCTTTCCGTGAAGCCGTTCCGGAGAGTCGTCGTGATCAGTTGCCTGAAGACTTCGACGTGCTTGCCGAAGCGACGTTGGCGCAGCAACTCGAAGAACACTTTGGCAATTCCCTTGAACAACTGCGCGCGGCGACACTCGAGCGGCGAACCGACGTCTGGTATGCCGTTTACGATGCAGTCGAAGTCGAACCGCCGCCACGTTTGACCTGCGTGATGGTGACGCTGACCGACCTCGCCAAGGACAACCTTTCTTACGCGCTCGGCCGAGGCGTCCTCGGTCAACCTCGCGGCCGCCTGTTGACTTTGGCTGAGCAATCGGGTGTGCAACCACCCTCTCCCCCATCGATGGCGCCGCCGCCCTTCAATCGCGGTGAACCGGAACCCCAAGCCGGATCGGTCCCACTGCGAATCGGCGGACCACCGGTCGACAATACAGCGATCGACGAAGAAGGCACCGTGACCCTGGTTCGCCTGGTGGGCTACAGCGTGTTGCTCGGCATCGTGCTGTCCTACCTGTGCTTTCGAAGCCTGAAGATCACCATCATGGTGTTCATCGTCGGCGGCACGTCAGCGATGCTCAGCATGGCGATGGTCTGGTGGACCGGCGGGCGAGTCGACGCGATCCTGATGAGCATGCCGTCGCTGGTCTACGTGCTGGGGCTCTCCGGCGCCATCCACGTCATCAATTACTATCGCGACGAAGTTCGCGAGCGAGGACTCCGCGGTGCTCCCGGCCGGGCCCTTCGTCACGCCCTGCTGCCGTGTACGCTGGCGTCCTTGACGACCGCGATCGGGCTGATGTCGCTGTTCACCAGTAACCTGGCGCCGATCAGTAACTTCGGGCTGTACTCGGCCATCGGCGTGATCCTGACACTTGGCATTCTCTTCTCCTATCTGCCCGCCGCCCTCCAAACATTCGTTCCCACGTTTGGCGCAGAGAAGTCAGAAACCAAAAGCGCTGAGCCCTTGACGGAAACCGCGATGTCGCAGTGGTGGGCGAGTGTCGGTCGCTGGATCACCAGCCATCATGTTGCCGTCACATCGATCTGCCTGACCGTGCTGATCCTCAGTGCCATCGGACTGCGTCACATCAAGACCTCCGTTCAACTGCTGAAACTGTTTGATCCGCATTCGCGCATCATCCACGACTATGCCTGGCTGGAGGCGAATTTTGGCAAGCTGGTGCCAATGGAATTGATCGTACGTGTACCGCCCAGCATGCAGGCCGAGTACGTGCCGGCCACAGCCGATCGCGCGTCAAGTCCCGGTGTCGTTGGCAACGCGAGCATCGCAGGGGACACCGTCGCTCAAGAGCCATCGATCGAGTCTTTAGAGATCCTGGAGCGAGTGGAGTTGGTCGAGCGGGTTCGTAGCGTGGTCAATCAGACGCTTGGCGAATCGGGGCGCGGCATCGTCGGCCAGGCGATGAGTGCGAACACATTCCTGCCCCCGCTACCGGCGCCCAGCAACGGCTACAGTCCGGTGAGAGCGAAGTACAACCGCGATTTGACTGACGCGCGCGATCAACTTCGCAAGATCGACTACTTGCGGCTGGAGCAGTCGGACTCCTACTCGGACAGCGAGCTTTGGCGTATCAGTCTTCGCGTTGCCGCACTTTCGGACGTCGACTACGGTCGCTTCATTCATACGCTGCGTGAGTCCGTCGAGCCGGTTCTGCACGCCTACGACACGCGCGCGACGTTGCTCCGCACATTGACCACCGCTGCTGACGGATCCACCAAGAAGCTTGATCCACGATCGCAGATTCTGGTCGTCGGCAGCGAGCGGCCGCCAAGTCTGCAGGAAGCCGAATTGGTCTCGGCCGACGGCGAGATCGATTCACGGAGTGCCTTCGTCGCCACACTGGGAGAACTGCTCAGCGGCGAACGCATCGCATCGCCCGATTGGCTCGAGGTAACAACCGACAAGCGAGACGAGCTGGTCTCGAATGAAAAGTGGGAAAAGTTCGTCCAGAAATTTGATGCCGTGATTTGGCTCGGTGATCGTTCGTTCCGCAAAGATGACTTTGCCTCTGCGCGGCAACTGATTGATGCCGAGGCGATTCAAGCAAAGTCACCACAACCAAAGTTGCTGCCCGGCGGCATCCCTGAATCTGAGGGATTGGGGCCGATTCAGGTGGTGTACACCGGCGTGGTGCCAGTGGTCTACAAGGCGCAGCGAACGCTGTTGACGAGCCTGACGGAGTCCATTGCGTTGGCCTTCGTTCTGATCGCCGGCGTGATGGCGTTGTTGCTGAATCCGGGTTCGGCGCCGTTGGGTTGGTTATCGCCAGGCAATCTTCGTGACGGACTGATGGCCGGCCTGGTCGCCATGATTCCGAACATCTTTCCAGTGATGGTCGTCTTCGGCGTGCTCTGCCACATGGGCATCGAGATCGACATCGGTACGATGATGACCGCCTCGGTGGCGATGGGAATCGCGGTCGACGACACGATTCACTTCTTGTCGTGGTTTCGCACCAACCTGGATCGCGGCATGGATCGCATCGATGCGGTGATCGAAACGTATCGACGCGTCGGACCCGCGATGACCCAGACGACAATCGTGGGAGGCCTGGGGTTGTTTGTGTTCTCCCTTTCCACCTTCACGCCGACGCAGCGATTTGGAACCCTGATGCTGTTGCTGCTGGCCGCTGCCTTGGTGGGCGACCTGATCATGTTGCCGGCTCTGCTGGCCGGTCCCACCGGCCGCTGGTTCAAATCGAGACGCGTTGTCCAAGCCCGATCCGGATCTCGACGGTCGTGACGATTCCGGGGAAGCCCCCGTTCAGATGGATCAAGAACATGTCGGCGACGATTCGGGCGAGGACACGAACCGGTCATTCCCGAAAGTGATCTGATTCCTCATCTAAAACTGCACTTCCCACCGGACCAGCGCGCCGATCCGCCACATCGTGTCAAGCGCAAGTAGTCCGCGGGGCTGATGTACCGAGTCTCTCCGAGGCTGTGAGCAAATTGGACCGCGTCGCTGTACCGTAGCCGAGCTCTCCGAGACTCGTGCAAAACGCAGCAAGCTGCTGGTGTCAGTCTCGGAGAGGTTGTAAAGATATTGGGCTTGCTACTGTAGGTCCGCCTTCCAAGGCGGACACCCGCAGCTTTGCTGCGTTTCGTGCGAGTCTCGGAGAGACTCGCCTACAGAATGCACCGCGGTTCCATTTGTTCACAGTCTCGGAGAGACTGACCTACCGTAGATCCGAATCGCCCCCAGCGGCTTGTTGAGCTTGCTGGAGGCGAGGTGGATGAGCTTGCAATCGAACCGAGTCGATTAGGCAAACGGATCGTACTGACCGGGGACGGGAACCGGGTAGCGACCGTCGGGTCCGGGGGTTGCCGATGGCGGCGGAGGCGTATCGAGCGTGTAGTTGTCGATACCCGGCGCCAACTCGCGACCTCTCGCGAGCAAGTCATCCCACTTGATGACCTTGCCGCTGTAACAGGCTTCGCGGCCGAGAATCGCCGTGAAGGTCGACTTCGCCCCGTACTCGCCTTCGTTGTAAATCCTGCCCTCCATCAAGGCCGCGATCAGGTCGTGCTGCTCCTCTGGTGTCCATTGGGACGCTCGCCGGTGTACTCCCAAGGATTCGCACCCTTGATCCAAGCGTCGCCCGGATCGGAGGTGCCCTTGGAACCGTGAACGAACTCACCGACATAATTCCAAACGCCGGGGCAATGGCGTCCCTGGCTGAACATCTTCGTGCCGTCGGCGAAGGTGTACTCACAGAACGTGTGATCGAAGATCTGCGACTTGGTAGCGTCACCACCTTCCGCAGTTCACGGCCACCCATGCCGTTGCACTCGACCGGATACTCGCCCTTGACCCAGCAACCAACATCCAGGTTGTGGATGTGCTGCTCGCAAATCTGGTCACCGGAAAGCCAATTGAAGTGGTACCAGTTGTTGACCTGGAACGCCATCTCGCGTTTGGTCTGCGGTACGGTTGCGGTACCAGATCCCGGAACCGTTCCAATAGACGCGCAAGCGTGATCACATCGCCGATCGCACCGTTGTGAATGCGATCGATGGTCTCGATGTAACGGGGCTCGTGACGTCGCTGCAATCCGATTGCGACCATCAGGTTCTTCTTCTTCGATTCCTCGACCGAATCGAGCACGCGGCGGACACCGATCGCATCCGAGGCGACCGGCTTCTCCATGAAAATGTGCCGTCCTTTGTTGACGGCATACTCGAACTGCTGTGGCTTGAACCCGGGGGGCGTCGCAATCACGACCAAATCGGCGTCGACGTCGATCGCCTTCTTGTACCCGTCCAAGCCGCCGAAGATTCGTTCCTGCGGAACATCAATCTTGTCCTTGAACTTGCCTTTGTTCTTCTTGCCAAGATTCTCAATGTTGTTCGCGGCCTTCTCGACGAAGGGGTCCGCTGCGGCAACCAGCTTGACGTTGCCCTTGGTGTTCATGATGTTCTCGGTGGCACCGAGTCCACGACCGCCGCAGCCGATCAGCACAAACTTGATCTCGTCACTCCCAGCCGCATGCGCCGTTCGCGCAATCGTGCTGGTCAATGCCGCGCCTGCGGCGGCAGCCGTCGATGTCTTGATGAACGTCCGACGGTTTGCATCGTTTTGCATTTCTCACATCCTCAAATGGTGGGTTGAATCAGGGGATAGTTGGGTTCATCCGTTGCGCCCGATGAAAAAATTGTAAACAGGCGTCAACGGGATTTGGGCTCGAGCGAGCCGAATTCACTAAAATGCCACCTGTCCGAAATGGACGTTCCGAGCCCAGACACTTCGATCGCGAGCAAATCATCTCGCCTTCGGTCACGATTCCAATATTCTAGAGCAAACCAACTGCATCCTGGGCAAATGAAAGGGCCCCTTCCAGAGATTCCCCTTGAGCGTACTGGTCACGCGCCCCGTACGGTCCAGGTACCCGAACCATTCGCCATACTCGGGGTCGGGGAAGTGCTCGTAGGCCCACTGGTGAACCAGACGATGCCAGGACGCGTACTTCGCATCGCCGCTAGCATGATAGGCCATCAGCGTTGCGATGATCGCTTCATTGTGTGGCCACCAGAATTTCATGTCGTGCCAGTACTCCTGGACGGGATGCCCATCGACGTCGGTGAAATAGAGCATCCCTCCGTACTCACGATCCCAGCCTCGCGCCCACATCCAATCGATCATCTTGCACCCCAAGTCGATCAGGGTCGAATCGGATCGCAGCATGCCTTCCTGCAAAATGAACCATGCGGCTTCGATCGCGTGGCCTGGATTCAATGTGCGTCCATCGAAATGGTCAAGGATCTGACCCTCTTCACCAACGGTCTCCATCACACATTCGATCTCCGGCTTGACGTGAAGATCGCGGATCAGCTCGATGCTGTGGTCAATCCAGCGATTCGCGTCATCAAGATCGATCGATTCGCGTAGCTCCTGAGCCGTGACCAGAATGATCATCGGAATGCCGATGCTGCGTGTCGGTCGTGTCTTGGTGTACTTCGCCAGCGATTCGGGTGGGTGAAGGTGATGATCCAAGAACCGTTGAAAGCTGGCTCGCGCCTTGGCGGCATACGAGTCCTCGCCGGTCGCCTTGGCAAGCTCCCCGTACGCGATCGCGGCAAAGCTTTCGCTGTAAGCGTAACGCCGCTTGCGAATCGGGTGTCCCTCGCGCGTCACGTGAAACCACATCCGCCCATCACTCGGATCAAAACCGTGCCGATCGAGAAACTCGGCACCATGTCGGGCGAGCTCCAGCCACTCGGGGCGAGGTTCGACGTGGTTGTAGAGCTCACCCAACAACCAGGTAAACCGTCCCTGCTGCCACATTCCCTTGTCGGTATCGATCACCGTTCCCGTCTGATCGAGGCACGTCATGAATCCGCCATGCTCGCGATCGACACCGTGGCGGATCCAAAACGGCAACGTGTCGTGCAACAGTCCATCCAGATAGACCGAACGTAAGCTTGCTTTCTGATCTGAATCCATGTGTCACCAAAATCCGGTCCGCAAGGCATGCACAGATGACCACTGTTGTGCGCGTGCCCCGAATGCATCGTAATGAAGCCAAAGGGAGTACTGTAGGTCAGTCACTCCGAGACTGACATCGCAGCAAACGGCATGTTCTTACGAGTCTCGGAGAGACTCGCCTACGGTAACTGCCTAATCGAATCGAGCGACTGGAGTCCATCATGAGTCAGCATTGGTACATCAAGCACAACGGCAAGGTACTGGGCCCGGTCGATTCTAATAAGTTGAGGCAACTCGCTGGAGCAGCAAAGATCGAAGCTGCCACGGAGGTGCGGCTTGGTGATGCTGGAGAGTGGGTCGCTGCAAGCAAGGTCAAAGGCCTGATTGCGAGTGAGGAATCCCCACCGCTGCCCCCATCTCCTCAGCATGTCGCGTCAACCCTAGCTGATCCAGATGCCCTCGATCGCTCCGATGCGATCAACCGTCCTCAGACCGAGCCGATCAACCCTTACCAAACCCCGGCATTCAACGAGGACGAAATGCCGATACCACCGACCCCAGGAACGCAAGGGCTGAAGACAACACGGACTGGTCTTTTCGCGATCTATTACGGGATCTGTGCTGTGCTGCTGGCATTGGTAGGCGGCTTTTTGCTCGCAGTCCTGGGCGCGTCGATGGGTGTGGGAATGGCGGTGGCGGCCATCGGGGTACTCGCGGGCCTGGCGGTTTTGGGCGGCTATGTCTCTATCTTTGTCGGTCAAATCCTCTGTCTGACGGTTCCGCAAGAAAGCGGGGGCAAAGGCTATGTCCAGATCGCCGTAGCGATGCAGGCGTTATCAATCCTTCTCGCCGTGGGCGGTGGCATCACGATGGGAGTGATGGAGACATCCGGCAGCGTTGATCCGAGCCTAACTGACGCCGGTTCGAGTGTCCTCAACTTCGTCAACAGCCTGCTGGGGATCATCGGCTACATCTGCTTTCTGTACTTCATGAAGCACGTTGCCCTGTTCATCGGGCGTCACGATCTGGCGTCCTCCAGTTCGGACGTGATGAAGATGATCATCGCCTGCGCGGTGATGCTGTTTGTCGTCCCCTTCATCGGCGTTGTCGGCGCCTTCTTTGTTGGAGGCATGAGCCTCGTACTGTTTGGCGTTCTCTCGCTCGTTCTGCTGATCACTTTGCTGATTACCTTCATTCGTTACGCGAATCTGGTCGGGTATTTAGCGCGGGCAATTCCAAGTTGAATCTCGCCGGAAGAAGTGTTCGCCTTGGGTGTAAACCAGCGGATGATTGCACTTTTTTACTTGGTTCCCAGGAGCGAGTGAAGGAGAATCGAACCGGGTGCCGGACGGCACCGGCACGGGATCTACCAGCCCTTCGGGCTTTGAGAAATCGACTTGCGTATAACAACCGGGTGCTGACAAGCCCGGGAAGGCTTGTGTCGGCACTTCGTGCCTTACCAATGCCGTTGGGAGCCATCGAGCGTGAATCAGCCACCTGAGCATCAGACGGAAACATCGTCGACGGTTGCCGACGAATTAGAGAAATTTCTGGGTCGAAAGAAGCAGGCTGACGCGGAATTGAGCGGCGCTTTCCAACGCGCCATCACACAGGAACCGGACCTGCAACAGGTTCGCCAGTTGCAGCTACAAACCAAGGACCAGGTCGAGAGCCTTGGGCAACTCGTACGGAGCCTGAAACGGAACTTGCTGGTCTTGAACTGCAGTCTGATTGCCCTGATTTTGTCCTGTGCCGCTGGGTTCACCTTCTTCTATACCCAATGGCTTCCAGCGGTCTCGGACGACGCGGTCGCCAACGCGAAGGAGGCACTTGAGAGCAGCGACTCGCCCTCCGCCTTGGAGTCAGCGTTACCACTCGCAATCGACTTTCCGCCGCTATCCGAAGCCGATCGTGCCCTTTACCCACTCATTTTCGACCTTCATCGCCGCGCCCTGCAATTCCAAAGACTTAGCTCCGCGCGATCGGAGGCAGAACAGATTGATCGGGGCGCGTTGTACGTACAGTTCTTAACGGACGCTACCTTCGTCGCGGAAAAGGCAGCTCAGGAAAACGTATCGCAAGAGCTCAGCCTGGCCATCGTGAAGATCGTCGAACTCGCAAGGCAATCGCGTAACCACATTGGTACACCATTACCAGAGACGGAATTACTCCACGAGGAGATCCGTGCCATTCTCCGTCGGTTTACGCCCCGGGATGATCGGTTTGATCCCACTCGGATGTAGAAGCCTTTACATCCGGTACACTTTCGCGTCACTATCAGGCAGACGATTCGATCTGGAAGGCCTCGAGTTCTCGCTTTAGGTCTGCCAGCGCGTGTTCGAGTGAATCATAGGCTCTGTGGGGCGTCAGAAAGATCGTTCTCTCGTCCGATGGATTCCAGTTGCAATGCCGCCGCGACGGCGACCGACGCGCCGAGGTTACTGACCGCTCCCTTCAGCGAGTGCGCGGCGTGATGCACACTTTCCGCGTCCCCTTGTTCGATCGCCGTGCGGATCTGAGACATCAGCGGAGGGCATTCCGTGTTGAGAAAGATATCGATGATCTCCAGCAACAGTTCCTGGTCACCTTCAACGATTTGCAAGGCTGCCGCCTTGTCAAAAGCGGGTCCGTCTTCCTCGTCAGCTTGTTCATGCTGGGCCGCAGGCAGCCGATTGCTTTTGCGTTCGGATGGCGAGCGGGCCAGATGCTCGACCGCTTCAAACAGATCGCCCGGCTGCAGTGGTTTGGAGATGTACTCGTCCATACCAACCTCCAGGCAACGCTCCCGGTCGCCCTTCATGGCGTGCGCCGTCATGGCGACGATTGGGATGTGACGACCGGACTTCTGTTCCTCCGCCCGGATCGCCGCGGTCGCCTCAAACCCGTCCATCTCTGGCATCTGGACATCCATCAGCACGACATCGAACTCGTTGCGGTGGAGAGCCTCCAACGCCTCCTTTCCGTTGTTCGCGACGATTACCGAATGCCCTCGTTTTTCCAGCAGTCGCACCGCGAGTTTCTGGTTGACGACATTGTCCTCGGTCAACAGCACTCGCAAGCTGCGGTCACTCGAGCCAATCACTCGACGGCCGACGGACAGCGTTCCCCCGCCCTCCACAGACGATCCCGTGACCGACGACAAGATCGCGTTTAGCAATTCCGCCCGCTTGATGGGCTTGCTGATGTACGCGGTGATGCCCATTTCGCGGCAGCGCTCGGCACCCTCGTGGTGATCGGCTGAGGAGAGCATCATCAGGGTGGCCCCGACCAGGTCGGGACACCGACGGATCTCTTCAGCAAGCATGAAGCCGTCCATCTCAGGCATCATGTGGTCGAGCAGCACAAACGAGAAAGGAACACCACGCTGCTGAGCTTGATGCATGAGGGAGAGTGCTTCTTTACCTCCCGACGCCACGGTTGCATGCAGGCCCCAATTGTTGATCAGTTCCTTGAGGATGCGACGGTTGGTTTCGTTATCGTCCACAATCAGTACGGCAAGCCCTTGTGCTTTGGCGAGCTCGGTCGGGATCTGCCGCGGCACCGGCGTTGTTGAGAGGCCAAAGTGGGCGGTAAAGTGAAACTTGCTTCCTTGCCCTTCGTCGCTCTCGACCCACACCCGCCCGCCCATCATCTTGACCAGCTGTGACGAGATCGCCAGACCAAGTCCCGTACCGCCGTATTTGCGTGTTGTCGAACTATCGACTTGGGAGAATGCCTGGAAGAGGAGACCGATGTTCTCGGCGGAAATGCCGATCCCCGTGTCTCGAACACAGAAGTGCAGACAGACCTGGTCTGTCGCTCTGCGACTCCTTGCGAACCTCGATCACCACTTCGCCTTCGTCGGTGAATTTCACTGCATTGCCGACCAGATTGACGATCACCTGCCGTAAGCCGCCCGGGGTCGCCGATCAACGCGTCGGGCACTTCCTCAGGCACATGGCAGGACAATTCAAGTCCTTTGGTGTGCGCCCGCAGTGCCAATGCAGTCACCGTGTCGTCGAGGTGATCGCGAAGACGGAAGTCAACCGAATCGAGGTCCAACTTACCCGCTTCAATTTTGGAGAAGTCAAGAATGTCATTGATCACTGCCAACAGGTAGTCGGCCGAGGACTTGACCATCCCCAAGTATTCTTGCTGTTCCGATGACAAATCGGTGTCGAGCGCCAAATCCGTCATGCCGATGATGCCGTTCATCGGTGTGCGGATTTCATGGCTCATGTTCGCCAGGAACTCGCTCTTGGCCTTGTTCGCACCTTCCGCCGCCTCCTTGGCCATCTGCAGATTCTCGACAGCATCCTCCAATTCAGCTGTCCGTTCTCTCGACCCGTCGCTCCAGTTGGGTGTTCAACTCGCGGACCTCGGCTTCGTCACTTTGCTGTTTTGCCATGTAGGCCTGGATCGCCGTCGCCATGCCCTCCATGTCGCGGGCAAGATCACCCAGTTCGTCATTCGAGTGCACATTGATCTCGGGAAGGGATTCGCGGTTCGCGATCCGATCGGCGGCGTCCTTGAGCACCTGAATCGGGCGAACGATACTTCGTGTGGTCAAGAAGCCGAGAAGGGCGACCAGGAATGTCAGCAGCGCAATCACCGCGGCGGAAATCCAGAAGACGCGATGATTCTGTTCCGTCGCTCGGCGGAACACGCCGTCCGCATGGTCAATCTTGATCTGCATCCAATTCGGTCAGACAAGCGTTGACGTCGTCGAACTGTGTTTGCTCTGCACCGATCGCGTTGATGAACGCTTCTTCCCGGTAGCGATTGTGGGCTTTCTCGACCGTGTCGTCCTTGATCTGCTTGTAGCGGTCCCAACTCGCTTGCAGTTTGCGAAAAGCTTCTTCCTCCTCCAGATCGATGTTATCGTTTTCCCACGTCCGGAACGTCTCGTCGAGCTCTTCGGTCAGGGATTTTTGCTTCGCGTCGAGTTCGTCCCTGATGGTGGGGTTCGGCGCCATGACAATGGAGAGGGACAATTGCCGCAGTTCGCTGAGTGGATTGGTGATACGCTTGGAACTCGAACGGAAATCGTTTGCAGTTTTGTAGACCTGGTCCACCCAATTGAACGTCGATGAAGTATTGGAGATTCCGTACAGGCCAAGACCCAAAAAGGCCACGACGGAAATGCCGACCAGGCAGAGCAGTCTGAGCGATACGCCGCGTCGCTTCATAGCTTCATCTTGTTCGAAGGATCTCAACGGGTTGCTGCAGTTCCGCGGGATAGGGAGTCCCCGGCGGTCGCAGCGACCAGTGTTGATTGCTGACTTGGATCTTCCACAGCGGGATGCAGGCCATCTTGTAAGGCCTGAAAATCACTTCCTTGTTCACCGCAAACACTTTGTTCGGCGTCGGGACGAATAGCATGTACGCCTCGTCGTAGGCACGCCGCATGATCTTCTCACAAATCGCCGGGAACTCGGGGTCGTCCACCGCGGCGCGAAACATCTCTTCGATGTAGCCATCCATGATGGGATCGGGAGACACCGTGCTCCACACATTGTGCGTGCGGAATACGAAGAACACGGTGAACGGATGATTGAAGTACCAGTCGTCGTTGCCCCATACCAGCAGATCCCACTCCTTGATGTTCTGTCCAGCATTGGTCTTCAGCAGCGGCCTGAAGATGGCCTTTTCACTGTTGACCACCTCGATGTCCAGCTTCACTCCGACGCGTTTCAGTTGCGATTCGATCCCCCGCCACAAAGCGAGAAAACGGTCCTGGGTCAGCACCTTCAAACGCAAGCCGTTGAGCGTTTTCGTCAACCGTGCCTGAGTGCTCTCAATATACGGATCGTGATCCTCGGGAAACGGCAACAGCTTCGCCGCGATATCACGAACACCCGGGAAGATCGGGGAGATCGGGGAAAGCTCCCCCTCCTCCTCGTAGACAAAGTGCAACAGGTTCTTCTGATTGAGTGCTTCATTCAGAGCCCGTCGCACCGACTTCTCGCGAAGCCGCGGGTTGCCGTTGATCATGTTGATGTGGATGGCGATGTTGTTGGTCGATCGGAGAGGTCACGAGCTTGCTGTAAGGCGCGAGGATCGTCTCCACCTTGTCCTCAGGGGGAATCAGCGTGATATCCAGCTCTCCCTCGTGGTACAGCGCCATCTCCTTGGCCGTCAGCGCATCCAGTTCCGTGTAGACCGTGATCGTTTCGACCTTGGGATACTCCTTGTTCCAGTAATGCGGATTGGCCTTGAGCACCGCGATGGGCGTCTGACGATCTCCCTCAATGTAGCCTTGGTCGAGAATGTAAGGGCCAAGTCCATAAGGGCCAGGCTTCGACAAGTTCGGGCAATTGGCTTTGCCGTTCCATCCACCTTCGTTCGTCTTGAGGTATTCCTCGGTATAAAACTGCATCCAGATGGCGTCGTTCATGAACGAGCCATATTTCTCCGTCAGGTGAAACTGCACCGTATAGTCATCGATCTTCTCAGCGCGATCAAAGACCGTGTCAATCTTGCTGTATTTGACCGGGGCCTTCTTGAAGTACTCCATGTTCAAGACGACTGCATCTGCGTTGAACGGCGTGCCATCCTGGAACTTCACCCCTTGGCGAAGACGAAACTCGTAAGTGGTGTCGTTGATCTGGCGATGAATCCACCGCCATGTCATATTCCCAGCCGCGCTCGTTGTCCGACGGCTTGATCAGCGCGCCGTTGATCGAATGCGACGTGTACAGATACGGCAGGCTGGGAATGAAGACCTTCAAGTGGGAGCCCTTGATCAGCCCGGGCGAAACGCGGTCCAGAGCATCATCGGGACGAAGCTTGATCGGCTTCGCAAGTCCGGTCGGACCCTGAGCCGACGCAGTCGTCGCGACAAACGCCACAACGACCATCGTCAGGGCGCCCATCGTCAGGGCGAGACAGAAAAATCGCAAAACACGCTCCAAGAGCGTCATGACTGACTACCGCTCGGGCACCCACGGCACGAGCCGGGCGCCGCGCCTTCGAGGATTGGCTTCAACGCTTTGCGTCATTGCAACACACAATGCACAGACTCTTGATTCTAGTGGTTTGTCAGCGTTCTGTTTTGGGGTTTCGCATTTCAATACAAACTTGAAGATCCGTTCCCGCCCTGACTCGTCTCTCGCCATGTGTAGATCGTCAATCCGTTGAGGTCTCGCGGCTTGTCTGGCAACAGGAGGCTGACGAGATAACCGACGACGAAGCAGACCGTGATCCCGATCGCGGTATAGAGATAGCCATTGACCGAGGTAGTTTGCCAAACTGCCCACATCACGCCCGCTCCAACCAGGGCACCCGCCATCGCTCCCGAGCCGCTCGCACGGCGCGTCATGGTTCCCAGCAGGAACAAGCCACCCAGCACTCCCATGAATAGTCCGATCACTTTGATGAATTGATCAAACAGGGATCGAATCTCCGGATCGACGAACAGCAAACCGATCCCGGTCCCGGCTATTCCCACGGCGACGGTCAGCAGCTTTGCAGCGCGAAGCAGACTCCGATCACTACGACAAAGATTCATCGGCTTAAGAAAGTCAGTCACGATCGTTGTGGCCGTTGAATTCATGCTTGTCGAAACTGTCGACTGGGCCGCGGCAAAGATCCCCGCAACGATCAATCCCGAAAGACCCACCGGCATCTCATGGGCGATGAACAGCGGAAACACCTGGTCCGTCGTGATCGTGGGATCGAGCCGATCGGGGTGAGAACGGTAAAAAGCAAACAGCGCAGTGCCAATCCCAAAAAACAGAAGGGTAGCGGGAATTGTCAGAACCGCATTGGTCCAGATGGAACGCGCCGCAAGCTGTTCGGTTTCCGTTGTCATGTATCGTTGCACGACGGCTTGATCCGCCGTGTACGAAGAAAGGTTTTGGGCAATCCCACCAACCACAATGACCCATAGTGCGATCTGCGAACTGGTGATGTCCATATTCAGGTTGGCGAGATTGAACTTACCGGCTCTTGTCGCCTCTTCCATCAAACCACTTGCACCGCCATCGACTCCCATCACCAGCATGACAAGTGCAATCGTCGCTCCACCTAGCAACACGATCGTTTGAATCGTGTCGGTCCAGATCACCGCTTCGATGCCACCGATGGCGCAGTAGATGATGCTCAGCGTTCCCATCAACAACACGCACTGGGCCGGCGTCAGTGGCGTGGCCACGGCAAGAGCCAGTCCCGTCAGCGACATCACCACCGCCATGCGAAAGAGATGGAACAACGTGAAACTCGCACTGCCGAACATTCGCACACCACGATTGAAACGCTTCTCCAAATACTCGTAGGCGCTGGTTGCATCGATTCGTCGATAAAACGGCAAGGCCACATAAACAGCGACGAAGGCGACCAGCGGAATCATGAAGTTGCCCACCGCGTAAACCCAATCCTGTGCAAACGCCTTGGCCGGCACACCGGTATAGGTCAATGAACTCAGCATGGTCGCAAAGATGCTGCATCCCGCGGCCCACCAAACCACGTGCTTGCCACCACGAAAGTAATCGTCGGTGCTCTTGTTCTTGTTCGCGAAGTAAACGCCGACACCAACCATGGCAAGCAAGTATCCGAACAGCACGACATAATTGATCATGCCAAAATCGATCGTCTGAGCCTTGACGCGTACTTGCCATACCTTGGGGGATCGAACCCGTGGGCGAACTTCACCGCTGGGAATCACCACGGAATCGTTCCATCGCACCGCAATTGTCGTGACCTGATTGGCCGGTATCGGTCCCGCGGAGGTCCATGTGTCGGTGATCGTGTGGTAGGCCCACGCTTCTTTCGGAAAGCCCGGGTGTTCGTCTTTCAATTGGTCCGCCTGGTGAAACAGGGAACCGTCCGCTCCTCCGAATACGAACAGATGGCTCTGACCCACATCCATCGCCGTTCCGGCCATCACACAACGCGGCACGTCGGCGCGTTGCTGCCAGGTTTCCGTGGAAGGGGTGTATTGCCAAACGTCCCGAAGAAACTCAATCGATTCCCCCTCCTGACGGCGACCACTGATCACGTAAACGGCCGGCGCGTATCCGTCGTGCTGGGCAACCGTTAGATGCAGCGCACGAGTGGGCGCCGGCATCGGGTCAAGGCGTCGCCAACGAAACTCGTCGGCGATCTCTCGCTTGGAAAGATCGAGCCTCCAAACCTGATTCGTTGCGGTATCGAGCGTCGTGCCTTGCTGTCCCGCGACCAAATAGATCTGGTTCCCTAACAAAGCCGCGGAACTGAAGGCACAGGGCTCGGGCAGGGGAGGGTAGTCAACGATTCGCACCGTTTCGCTTGCAGGATCGAACTGCAGCAGAAAGACGTCTCGAAAAGTCTCCTCCGCGTCATTGCCTCCCATGCAAACAACGCCATCGATGGTGGAAACGGCGGCGCCGTATGCGATGGGTCGCCGCAGCATGCCGCCGTCGATCCAACGATAACCGGTGTCGTCACGGATCAGCACGTGAATCGAATCGTGCCAGGCCTTATCGCTTTCCCAGACCGGTTGGGCGAAGTTTGCACCGCCAGCCACGATCAAGGCATCGTGATGAACTCCTGCGAACGGGCCGGCAACCCCAAGCGGATCTGGAAGCGGCGGCAGCTCCGACCACGACAGCATCGACTCGGACGATTCCTGTCCAATCGCGACCGCGCCGTTCAAAAGCAGACTGATGAGCACGACCAGACAACGAATCATCGCGATCACCCGTTCAGGCTCGAGCGATGACCACACCAGTCAAAAAAACCGATCGACTGTAGTTGCTGACGCAGCAAAGTCACCTCCGATTCTACGAGATTGCCGAGGGGCAATCGGCAGGGGCCACCCGGCATGCCCAACATCTCCATGATCGCCTTGAGTGCTGCATGAAACGAATAGCGCTTCATGACATTGACCATCGATACGCTGTGATACTGGAGGTCTCTGGCGGCAACGACCTCGCCGGATTGGAACGCGTCGATCACTTGACGATAGAGGGGCGCCGCGATGTTGTACGTACTTCCGATCGCGGCCCGCGCCCCGCTGGCGAGCGCTCCGAGCAACATCTCATCACAACCCCAGACCACGTCGAATCGCCCGTCGTCGACTCTCAGGCAATCCTGAAACTCGTGCAACAGTGTGTTGGTGTATTTCAAGCCCGAGAGTGTCCTGATCTGATCGCCGCCGCGCCTGAGAAAGTCAACCACATCGATCGACGATCCGGTCAGTGACGGAATGTGGTAGTAATAAAACGGAGTCTCCGGAGCCCCCGAGGCAATCTCCATCATGCTGGCGACAAGCGTCTTGTTATCGCCGATCTTGAAGTACGACGGACAGGTTGCCGAAATTGCATCAACCCCGGACGCGGCCGCATGCTCGGCCAGCTCACGGGCGTCGCGCAGACTGTTGTGCCCGACCTGGACGATGACGGGCAAGCGACCGCCGGCCGCCTGAACGCTTGCCTCGACGACTTGCTTGCGTTCGTCGCAGGTCAGAGACATGCCCTCACCGGTGCTTCCACACACGTAAAGCCCGGCGACGCCCGAATCGACCAATCGATCGATCATCGGACCGATGGCGTCAAGCCAGAGCGAACCGTCCTGGGCAAAAGGGGTTGTCGTGGCGGCGATCAATCCCTCGAGCGAAAACAGAGCCATTCGATTGTTGAGCTTGCAAGAGAGGGAGAAGGATGAAGCGGCTCAGTCTTCCTGAAGTAATTCGGAATTCAACAGCGGCTTTTCTTTGTTGACGAGATAGGATCTTAATCCAAACTGGTCCTGCTCGTTGGCCACTTCCCAAACACGAACCGAACTCGGGGTAAACTTCCTCCAAGTTTCGGTGTTGAGCACTTTCTCGAGTCGATTGCGAACGTTGCGAGTTTCCCCGACATAAAGAGGTGACTCGTCGTCGAGCACGACGTACACGCCGGGGCACTCGTACTGGCTGGTCAGACATTCCTCGATCGATTTTCGATGGGGAACGGGTTGCTGCTCCCAATGCTCTCGCTGCTCGGCCGCCACCTCCTTGAAACGTTTGGTCCGCGACCGCTTTCGCAGTGCCAGCGCCGCCCAGCGATACTCGAACGGACGGTAGCCGGGAGCCAACATCGCCGCCATGCGATCGAACTCACTGGCTGCTTGCGGAGAGCAGAGCATCTCGTCGAGCGTCAAACCGTAGTCCAGGGAGATCAACTTCAGCGCCGCCTCACTCGCATCGCTGTACGGATCCATGTCGCTGTAGGACAGTCGACGACCGGAATCCGTCGACTTCGGCAGCTTGCCCGACTTGCGGATTCGCAGCAGGAACGAGTTCCACATCCGCGGATCGCCGGGAATCGACCTGGCACGACATGCTCGGACGAACGCTTCCGCCAACTCTGGATCGCACAACAGGTAGTCGGCGGAGTGACCCGCAGCCGATTCAACAAACGCCTCCATGACGGCCGACTCGGTTTCCGGTTTCAACGAAATGACGGGACGACCATTCTTGAACTTCGTGCGGGTCCTTCCCTTTGCCGTCGGCGGTGCCCCCGAGGTCAGCTCGGAACCATCAAGCGGGTCGCCCACCTGACAGCCGTCCAGTCGCTTTTGAATCCTGGCAACATATTCCTCCGACAACTCGATCCCCATCCACTGGCGACCGAGCTTCTTGGCAACCGCGAGGGTTGTCCCGCTACCGCCAAACGGATCGAGCACCAAGTCGCCGGGGTTGCTGGAAACTCGCACGATCCGTCCCAACAACTGCTCAGGCATTTGGCAACCGTGAAATCCCTCGCGTTCCTTGAACGTGCCGGCGACGCGTGAAAAGACCCACGTGTCATGCGAAGGCGAAAAACCGGGCGGCGGGACGTCCTGGGGTCGAAGGATCCAAGTATTGTCAGGCAAGCGTCCCTTGGTGTTGGCACGTGCGTCGGCATAAACCAAGCTGCCTGGCCGATGCCACGCGCACCGCCGGATTCTCGCCATTGAATGTGAATCGCTCGCGGTCTTTGACGAAGTGAAAAAGATGGGTGTGCGATCGACTGAAGCCGCGTGCACAGTTCACGCCAAAGGTGTAATACCAGATCACCCAACTGCGACAATGAAAGCCGACCTGCTGCGACAGTACTTTCAGCTCGGCCGCGTATTCATCGCCGATCGCCAACCAAAACGTCCCATCCGGCTTGAGCGCCCGATGCACGCCTTTGATCCACTGCTTACAGAAGGACAGGTATTCCGCGGTGGATTGCTGGTCGTCGTAGACATCGTACTCGTACCCGATGTTGAACGGCGGATCGGCGAACACCAAATCGACCGATCCTTTCTTCAGCTCACGAAGTCTGTCGACACAGCTGCCCTGATGAATGCGGTTTGGTTTGAGACTCAAGGCGGCGTCCTCCTTCAACGGTCCATTCACTGGCAAATCGTCATTACTCCGTCGTGACAAAACCGGTCGGTCGAGTCCATCGTACTGGCCGACAAAGAGCCTAGCGCATTTCGCGCGGGTTGCAAGTGGCGCTCTGCACGCTTTGCGGCAAAACCGAACTTCACTCTTTGAAACTCGATTTCAGTCGATCAATTTCTCCCTGAATGTCCTCCCCCTCATAGAACCACAGCTTTCCAAACACCTTGACGGTTTCTCCCGGAGGACAATCGGGAAAAATCGGATCCGAGTGGATGCAGGGCACCGGAGGATTGGTCCACGCCCGATTGAGAGGTTGCCACGAGGTGATCAACCAGCGATTGGTTCGATCGGCTTTGATCGCCACAAATGAATCGTCAATCACCGACTCACGCCGGCGCTGGCTGTTGAACCCGATCAGACCCTTGAGCATCACGCAGACTTGAGACCGCAGACCCGACAACGGTTGATCGGTGCCGTTGGTCAACCACATCTCCATCGACACCGAGGCATCGTCGTGTGTCACGCGACTGCCGAAGGAAATGCCGTTGGGCAGGGCTCGCTCCATTTTCATTCCGTCGTCGGTTGCGACCCATTCCAGCGGCGGCAGCTGAATTGCACGCTCGGTCCAGATCGTGGGGACATGCGTGTGAGCGAGATAGGTGAGTCCGAGATTAGAAAAGATCGCTTCGGGCACATCGACCACGGCGTAGCCTCCATCGCTCCAAGGCGGAAAGATACTGATCTTGGTCTCGCGTTGCGGATCGATGGCCCCATCCAAGAAACCTCGCCGCGGATGCCGTCCGCCGGGGTAGGGCAAAACGCGAACGCGGGCGGGCGTGGCGTCATCCTTTGCCGTCGAACTCAAGCGATTGATCTGCTCCTTCGCTTCATCGATCGACAAACCGGTTGCCAGGCGAACTTCATCGGCACTGAAACGATGATCGACAATCATGTTTCGAAGCCAGCGCTGGCGATCGGCCTCCGTCAGCTGTCTCGAGTTGCGAGCCACGTCCTCGGTATCATCTACCACATCAAGCGAACGATAGAAATCGAGGGCATGTTCGTACTCCGCAAGCCCTGCCTCGGATACGATCCCTCGACTTCGTTGAATCTCGTTCCGCATCCTCGAAACCAGGTATTCTCGTTCGGCCCAAGTCGGCCTGGCCGGTGCACCGTCGATGCGAACGTACCAGGGCGCGGTATGAGCAAATCGCACACGTCTGCCCGCTCGATCCTCGAAGAACCGAACGGCGAACCAGCCGCTACGGGACAACTGAATCGGCAGATCGATGACCGTTCGATAGGCGCCCGAGGCGGTCTTCTCGGCCCGTCCTCGCAACAGGTGTTCCGGAACGCCATTGATGACCACTTCACCAAACGAAACGGGTTCCTCGGAGATCACTTCCACATGAAGGTCAAATGGACGATTCGCCGGCGGAGTCAACTTCAAATGTTTCACCCGCTTGCTTTCCATTGGCCGTCGCCAACAACATCGGACCGGTCGTCACGAAGCTGCGTCCCTGTTGAAGCCCCTGCTTCCACGATTCAAAGTTGAATCCATCGGGCAAGTTCACGTAAACGCGACCGAAGCCGGCCGGTACCGGATGGACTCCGTTGGCGGTTCCAGCCGAAGGAGGCATGCGAAAGCCACAATTGAGCAGCGTGTAGTACATGCCAAGCGTGAAGTCGATCCACTCACTCTCCCCACCCTCGGTCGCGCCGAAGGGCGGGGCGATGAACGGAGGAGTCGGCGTGTACCAATCACGAAAAGCGAACTCCGTGCGCCACATGTGGTTGTTGGCTAGCTCGTAGGTTGCGTCCGGCGCGATCACGGGCAGCGTCATCGCGAATGGCCAAGCCAGTTTGTCCATATCGAACAGAACACTCGGGTCGGCCGCCCGCGCGGCATCGATCACGGGTTTCCATGGCGGCACCGTCTGTTGCAGCGGCTCGGCATGTCCCAGTACGAACAACGCGCCAAGCGTGTGCCGCTGCTTTCCGACCGTGAAGATTTCGTACTCGGTGCTGCGCGGCCAAATGACGTGCTGATCATCCACACGAATCAGATCGCCAGGTAATTCCGTGTTGAGGTTCTTGTCGCCCGCGGATGGGGGCGTATCGGACAGGGTGACCCAGTTGGTAAGGGGAAAAACGACATTCAAATCCTCAGCCATGATCACATTGGGCAACTCGTCTAGCTCACGGTGCACATGCAAATCGCCGCTGTACCAGCCGAGCGCAGCCATGTCGATCCATCGCTTCAACGAGACCTCGACGGAAACCTCTCGGTCGTCGATCGAAAGCGATTCGACGTGCGGATGATAGGTCTTTCCCCGCTCGACGGTCAGCGTGTACTCGCCCGGTGGCACCTCCGTCACGCAAGGGTGCGCTGAAACCGTGGTGTGATACTCAACCGAAATGGCGTTGTTCCAGTTCTGCTTCTCGTAGCGAAACGCGCTGCCGTCCGGAGACTGTGATTCGAAATAGTAGGGCGTTCCGTCGGAGGAACGTAGATAGATCCGTGATGCAATCGGCTGTCCGGAGTCCGCATCCTTGACAGAAACGATGACCCGTTGGTTTGCGGCAACCGCCACAGAGCAGGGCAGCAAGATCACGCGGTAACGCAAACAGAAGGCATCGCATGGTCTTGATCCTATTCGAAGTAGGGTGGGTCAGGGAGCTTGTCTTTACCCACATTCTTTTGATGCCGAAGGTATCACGGATGGTAGCCGTGGGTCGCGCTGCGCACCCACGGAATGGTGAATTCGCAACAGAAACCGACCCCGAAGGCGGTCGCAGACGGATCTGCGACCGCCTTCGGAGTCAATTCACGCGAGTTCCACTCGATGATGGAATTCAAATGTGGGTAAAGACAAGGTCAAGGAGCGACGACGACCCACCATTGTTCCACAAAACGTGCCGCATGGTGGGAGGGTCAGCCTGGAAAGGCTAACGTACTTGGGCTTTCTAGTCTGACACTCGCACAACATATCAGCCTGGAAAGGCTAACGTACCACCATGGTTCCGTTCATCACCATCCAGTGTCCGGGAAACGTGCAGAGATACGGATAGCGGCCCGGCGTCTGCGGCGCGTTGAAGTAGATCGTGTATTCGGAATAGGGCTCGACCACGTCGGTAAACGCCAAGCACTTCATCGGTATCGGGAATGTAGTGGCGAGCCACCGCCTCGGGATCGGCAATCAATTGGTTGCACTTCTGCCCGACGCTCTGCAGTGTCCCAGGTTTGATCAATGCCCAATTGTGCGGTACGGCATCGGGGTTGTTGAACGTCAAGCGAATGGGTTCTCCCGCCTCGACTTCGAGCACCGGCTGATCAAACATCAGGTTTCTCGCCGCCGCGATCGTCACGGATCGGGCATCGGCAATCGCTTTGCCATACGGATTCCGCTTCGTCGCGATCGGACGTCGAAGATCGGCCAGCATCGGATGAGGCAACAGGACTTTGTCATGGGGTCGATAGCTCGGAAATCCGTCGAACGGATCATCGAGTCGATTCAACGTCAGGAACAAATCGTGGTCCGATCCCGGGCTGGTTTGCACCAACAAATGAAGCTGATTCACCAGTTGCAGATCCGGTATCTCGAGAAACAAACTGCGATCGTCCTCCAGCACCGTCGCCGAAGCGATGGTCAGCACGTCGTGACCTCGCAGGCCAAGTTGTCGATGCGAATACTCTGGCGATCCATACGCGCCGCTGAACCGATAGTTCCAAGCCTGCGCAAAATGTCGATCCGGATCCTCGGCAATCGTTTGGTCCAACGGTTCGGAAAAGGTGACGCGAATCCCGTTCTGGTGCGCATGGAAGCTGACCGGAAGTTGGGCGTCGGTACCAGTAAAGCGGACTCGCTGGAAACAACCATCGTCGGTCGTATAGGTCCCCCAGCCCGCCATGCCGGAGACATAAAGTTGTCCATCGACTGGATTGAACCGGCCGCGATGAACGCCGGATGCGAACTCACCGGCAATCGGAACAACCGCCCCTTGAATCCAATCGTCGAACTCGTCTCGTAACAGCAGAAATGCTCTTCCACCCCCAAACGACAAATGCACCATCTGTCCTTGCACCGGCCCCCAACGATCACTGTCGACGAAGACTTGGCCGCCACTCGAATTATCAAGTCCGCGCGGCAAATACAGCATGGGCACCTCGGGCGGTTGCTTCAGGTTCGTGCCCGGGCGACCAAAGAAGGGCTGCAAACGGAAGTCGGGCGAGGTCCCCGGGAGCCGATTCAAGATCGCCCCATCGGGACGTATCGCGGCAATCATCGATGCCGGAACCCAGTCTCCTTCGCTACTCGGAATCGTCACCAACCCATCGGGAGTGAGTCCGATTCCATCCGAGTTTCTCAGGCCCGTTGCCAACACCTGGGCGTCGCTTCCGCCCGACGAGATCCGCATCACCCCCTCGAGCCCGCTGGCAGTGTAAAAACGACCTTCGGCATCGCGCTGCAAACCGCAGGTGAAGTCGTGTCCCGATTTCGAGGTCCCCAACGTGTGACTGAAACTCTGGTAGAAGTCTGCCTCGCCGTCGTCGTTGAGGTCATGCAGCAGCGTCAGTTGGTCACGGCCGATGACGTAAACCTGATCGTGATTGACGACCAAACCAAGCGCCTGGTCCAGACCGGAAGCAAACCTTCGCCAAACCACCTCTTTCAGATCCGCATCGATTCCGGTTGCTCGCCAAACGTCGCCTTGCATCGTACAGAGCATGGCCGAACCATCCGACAGAAAATCGTGCCCACCGCAGTAGATCAGCGCCTTCCACGGATTGTCCGCCGGCAACGTGATCGTATCGACCGCATACGGTGATCCGGAGCCAACGGTCCCCTGCGTGGAGATCTCCTGCGGCCACTGCGGTGGACCTCCTCGCAACAGATCCCGGTCAGGATGCTGATCAAGCGGCGCGACCACGCGTTGAAATTGTCCGTCCACCACCATCGGCGCATCGAGATAGACGGTATCGCCGATTCGATAGCTGAAGAGCACGCGGCGACCATGTCGGTACAGGCCCAGGTACTCTCGGTCATCAGCCGATGTGTCGGCTGACTCGATCGAACGCGTCACCGATGCAGGCAAGCTGACCGTCTCACCGAACTGGTTCAATCCCGCCATGAAGCCATGCCGAACTTCGGTAAAGCGAACGAAGCCGCCAGACCAGACTCTCGGATAACTCAGCGTCTCGGCATCAAAACAAACAGAAAGCCCGTCGTCGCCATCGCTGAGTCTCACGCAAATGCCGCGAGCAACCGAAACCCCTTCACCATGAAAGACACCACTGAGCAGGCTACCCAGGTCCGTTTCGTTCCAACGTCCATCAGCCCAAACCGGTTCGGATTGATTCCCCCAATGCCCGAAGCTTCCACCGTCCAGCCCCGGAAACTCCGTGAGCAAGGCTGGTCGCGGCTGCACGTCACGAAAATGCCGCGCCTGCTTGCGATAGAAATCGTAGATGCGATCACGATTGACCGATGCCTGCCAGCTCGGCCACTGATCCGGCTCCAGTGGCTGACGCGGCATGTCGAACGATTCGGGGTGATGCGCGTACGTATGTGAAAAGAGTGAATCGATCGCCTCGAGACTGATTCGGCGATGGTGTCCGAGCTCGGCGAGAAAGGCAATGAGGTCATACTTGTCCTGATCTGTCATCGTCGCCAACAGACCCGTTGGCATCAGCGAGCCGACCTCCTGAACCGCCTCCACGTCATCCCGATCGATTGAGATCGCCTTACCACCAGCGGTGTCACGAATCTCGATCGCGTCATCCGTTTCACTGACTCGATAGCCACGAATGACCTGGCCATCGATTGTCAGCACGGCAATCGCCTTGTAGGCATCTGCCACCACTCGCTGCGGCGCCCACAGCGATTCGATGATCTCGGGCAACTTCCGCTGTGTCGCGATCTGCGACAGATCGGGGCCGACCTCGCCTCCATGGCCGCCGACTTTGTGACATGACAAACAGGCGCTGGTGGGTGAGGCAAACACAACCGCGCCGCGACCAGGATTCCCTTCGCTCACACTGTTGGCAGCGAGCATGGCCGCGACCGTCGGATCGAGTTCTTGCACTTCCACGACGACGGGTTCCTGCGCGCTGGCGGCGCCAGGGATCACCGTCGAAGCGGTGCAAATCAGACAAAGCGCGAAGGCAAGGAGGATGCGCATCGAGATCATCATGGGGTCAAGTCGGGGAAGTCGTTGCAGACGCCGCGTTCGATTTCGAGCACGAGCACGAGAACGAGAACGAGCACGATTAGGGGGAGGGCAGGGAGCTATTTGCCGGGAGGAATCTGGATCAGGATTGGCTTGCTTCGCTCATTCGAAGCCTCTTCACTGATCACTTCACCGCCGATCTTTTCGTCCCAGTCGACATTCATCAACAGGTCGAAGCCTGGGTTCTGGTCTTTGACTTGACAGGAACAGGGGCCAACCACAAAACGTGACGCAACCGCGATGGTGTCTTGGAAAATTCCTTTGCCCACCAGCGCGTAAAGAACTCGTCCACGACCAATCACTGGAAAGGCCATCGGTTGGTTCAACGCTTCAAGATCCGGTTCGCTTGCCAGCAGCATCTCCAGCAGCGCTTGCTCTTGAGGATCTTCCCGTTGGAGGGTCACCACGGAGAAACCGACTCGCAATTCAATCGGCGTCTCACGACGAAAGAACTCGTCGGCCTCGATTTCATCTTGTGGCGGAAGCTCCAGAGTTTCCTGATTTCGCTTCGCCTGTTCGGTGAGCGTTCGGTAGGCGATCTCATCCTGGCTCTTGTCGCCGCAGGGGACAAAGATCCAAACCGCCGAGTCGCCCGACAACAGTTTGTCGCTGACTTCACGTCGAACGGGTGAATCCAACAGTTGCTGCACCGCTTGATCGGTCAATGGCTTGGCGGCGACCAGGCGATCAGGCACCTCGCGAGCGTTGCGCGGATACATCAGCACCATCAGCGGCTTGCCTTCCTGCAGGACGCTTTTCAAGCCAAAGCTGCTTGAGTAGATCGTCCTGGCTGGTTTTGACGTCCACGTCCCTGACCGTGCAGTTCACCGTCCCGGACAACTGTTTGCTCGCCTTGCGCAGCGTGCTTAGCTGCTCTTGCTCAGCTGGATCCAAATCGCCCTCGTGAAGGACCATGATCTCGTAGGGATCGGCGGGCCATCGTTCCAACGCGTAGCGAAACACAGGGACGTTGCAGGCGAGGGCCACGGTAGAGACCGAGACCAACAAGAACAGAGCCATGGAAAGGGGAAGTCGCTGCATCATGAAACCCAAATTTGTTTCAGGGGCGGTTTACCGTTGACGTGCTGGAAAGGGTCAGGCGGAAATGGGGTCAGGTACCAATAGCCGGAACGGCCCGAAGGGTGCTTCGCACTATTGGTACCTGACCCCTTTTCCAGCTGCTGACCCCTTTTCCAGCTCTCTATTCTACTGGCTCGTTCCCTCGCCCTGTCGGACCAACTCCAATCCCGACAACAAAGGCAATCCCGTCTTGGGGACGAGTTGGATCTGCAGTTCGTCGCCGATCATCACGGCAGGAATCATCTCGGACGCTTGGGCGGTGTCAGGCGAGTCGTGAGCCAGCCGTAGGTCCCTGCGCACCGTCTTGCCCTGCACGATCACGTCAAAGACTCGCGGCTCCCCCTGGGGCGGCAAACCAAACAACAGGCGAAGTCGATAGGGTTCCAAAGGCGTTGACTCGCGGGCTGCTGCCACCGAGCCGGGTTCCGCATCGACGACCAGCACGGCCGCTTGGGAGTTACCACTTTGGAATGCCGCAGCGGTTCGCTTTCCGCTGCCACTGATCAAAAAGGCGATGGAATTGCCTGGCTTCCAATCAGGTCGAGCAATCACCGCGCGAATCAGTGGAGCGAGATCGGGTGTTCGCTGCTGCACCTTCGCATCGCCGGACTTCTTCCACGGCTCCGGCTCCCAAAAGACTTCTGCGGACGTCATGGTCCGTGATGACAGGTCATGGTTGTCTTGGCTGAAACGCGCGGCGCTGCCGGTGTCCTCGGCGGCAATGATCAGCGACGTCGCCTCATCGGAAGGCTCGTCACAGGTGAATTGCAAGAAAGCGCTTCGAATCACGGAATCTTGCGCAAGCTGAATGTTGTTGAAACGTAGTCCAACCAGCTGCGTGCTGGAATCCTTGACCAACTCCAGGTCGCTACTGTCGAGACTGACTTGACCGGTATCGGCTTCCTCCGCATCATCGTCAGCATGAATCACCGGAATGCCGCTCGACAGTTCATATTGGTCCTGCAATTTCATTTCGAGCCGGATGTCGGTCACGTTCTCCGCACCAGATGCAAGCACCCACGACAAAGGCTGGCCAGCATGCACCGACGAGTGGTGCTGGTAGAGCGTGGCGGCCGGGTCAAGGTCGAGCGCGATCGGTGGTGACTCTCCGGAAACTGCCGGATACTCGATCCAGAGTCTTCCCTCTCCGTCGCGCCGATCGCCGGGGGCACCGAAGTTGATGCCCAAGCTCTCGATTCGCTTGCCGTGCGACTTGACCGAAGCCGAGGTATCGACGCTCCACAGCTCAATGTCAGGCATGTGCACGAGAGCCAAGGAGGTCTGGTTTTGATACGCACAGCTGCAAGTTCGCGTGTAATCGGGCGCGTTGAGCACACCATTGGCAACGACAAGGTTCGACGTGCATCCCGATTTGAATCCACCGAGGTTTCCCGTCCCTCCCTCGTTCAACAAGTCGTAAAAGCCGGCCGACCCCGAGCGAAACGTCAGCAAGTTTTCACTCGCGATGATGTTGTTGCATCCGTAGGCTCGGGTCAGCTTCCAAGGCTGCATCTGGCCCGTGATCGGATTGGGCACCAGCTTTTGCCGACCATCGAGCAGAAAAAACGCACCCGCCGATTCCGAGTATGAATTGGTGTTGGTGATGATCCAATCGTGATGGAGGATACAAGGGCCAGTGTATTTCAGCGTCTTGTTGTGCCATTTCACGCTGCCGTCCGAAGCGGAGTAGACGGCCATCCCTTGAGAGACTTCATCCGTTAACCGATCGCTTGCCGAGGCACCGGCCTGGAGCAACAGATCAAACTCTTCCGAATAACTCAGCCACGTACCGAAGATCTCATCGCGAATTTCCCAGTTCAACTCTCCGGTTCGATAGTTCAGAGCAACGATCCGATAGGTTTCCGGACGTGTCACGCCGCGGCGAAGCAAGGCTTGTTCGACTCGGGCAGGATTCCGGTCCAAACAGTAGACCTGCTCGCCGCCGGCTACGATGCCGTTGTGCCAGAAACTGTGATTGGCGTCGAACTGCCAGAGCACCTCGCCCGAATAGCGATCGAACCCGACCAGCCCTGAACTCGCGGCGCGATCGAAACTCTTCGCACCAAAGCCTTCTTTCGCCTTGGTGAGTTTCTTGTCTTCTTCGAAAGCGAGCCCGTAACGACTGCGATATTCGGCGAAGTCACGGCCGCCGATCAGGACATCCTGATAGACACCGATGTATCCCCACTCCACGTCGTCGGCCTGATCTTCACCGGCACCAGATGCGGGCGTGCCGGCACCTGGCATCGTGATCTGGCTCAACGTCTCACCCGTCGCCGGATCGAGGATGTGACAAACGCGTCCTTCCACGAGATAAACACGATCCTCCGTGACCACGTAGTTCGTCCCCCGTCCGTTCGCACCCGGGATGTGTACCTGGTTGTACTTGGGATCCAGCGGCGTGTCTTCGTAGGTGTCGTCATAGTACACATCGAAGGTACCGAGATCGTTGAACTCGCGCTTCCATAGAACGCGACCGGTGTAAACATCTCGAGCGCTCAACGTGTTCATCCCCTGAATGAACAGCCTGCCGCCGACGACTTGTTCCGGCGGGCCATGTCCGTGTCGGGGCAGCACGTCGGTGTTGCTGCTGCCGCCAAACCACAACAATCCGAGAGGCAATCGCACACGGCGGTCGTCTGACTTGATCGTGTTGGCAACGTTTCCGTATTGGTGCGTCCAGTCGTCCGAGCCGGGCAGCGCTCCCTTCCTCCGTACGATCACTCCGAACGTCGCCACTTCGACTTCGGCCTGCTCCAGACCAAGCGACTTGATCTGCTCGGCCAACTCCTCACGACGATCCTGTCCAATCAGGCAGAGCACACCTCCGAACGGTCGCACCGATTCATAAAGAGCGCCGACAGGGATGTCACTGATCCCGCTGTCACTGATCCCGCTGTCACTGATCCCGCTGTCTCTGATCCCGCTGTCACTGATCCCGCTGTCAGTGGAGACCGCGGCGGAATCGCGGTCCACCATCACCATGTTGGCGACGTACTTTGGTGCCTTGAACTTCCCAGCTTCGCTGTGATGAATCGTGACTGGCCGATACAGGTCTTGTTGATCCAATCGCCGGCGGGTTCGATCGATCGCCTCGGCATCCGGATCGACAATGGCAAGTTGCTCGAACGGCGACTGAGTCGCCAATTCCATTGCCAAGGCGGAATCTGATCTTCCAAACCACAGTCCGTAGCCTTCGGCAGTGCCCGATGACAGGATCTGCGTGAGCGTGCGGTCCGTCTCGCGGCTTTCGTTGGGATCGCGCGGGAGCGGTGAAGCTTCCCTCGTCGCTGCCAACGCCTTGTGGTTGTCGGCCGCCGAAGCCGCCGGGCCAAACGCCATGATCCGTCCATCGAGGGTGACGGCAAACAGCTTGCTGTCCGCCGCGAGCAATCGCTCGACCCCCGCCGCGGTTTCGATTTCGCTGGCAACTCGTGCCGGACGATCGGAATTGGGAAGATCGATCAGGGTGATCCGACCGCCACCGGCTGCCACCAATTGGTCACCCGCCAAGATCAGGTCGCCTCGGCCGTCCGCCTCCAGCTCCCAGATCAGCTTCTCGTCTTGGCCGTAGGCGCGAATCACCGGTTGATCGTCTTCGCTTACCTCCGCTGAATAGATGCGACCCTCCTGCAGAACCGGTTCGTTGGGCATGAACGCTGTCTTGACGCCGTCAGCAAGGTGAAAGGCTCGCGTTCCTTTTTCGCGTGTATGCACATAGAAGTGGTTCGCGTCCGCCGCCACAAACGATCCACCGGTGCCTTTGCCGCCAGCGTTGATTTCAAAGTAGCGAAGCGCTCCGTCACCCCGTTCGAAGACAGCGGGCACGGAACGACCGCCGGGCACCACAAGCAAGTCCTCGGTGGCAACGAGGGCACCTTGCGGCGCCACGCCGGCAAAGGAGGGTGCGCTGTGAGGTTGTTTGATGTATTGGGACCCCGTGCGATCGTTGACCCAAGTCACCGCCCCCGATTCCGCATCCAACGCGTAAACAAAGGTGCCCATGAACGGCCAGATGCTGGCGGCGAAGTAGACCGTCTTGTCGCGAATCACCGGTCCGCCACGAGCCGGCCAGGCGGAAGTGAAACGCCGATTTCCAATTGCATGCTGTGCGCTCGGCGCGCCGGAAAACTTCCATCGCAACTCGCCCGTTGCAACCTCAACACAGTAAAGAAAACCGTCGTCACTGCAAAAGTAGGCCTTGCCGTCGTCGGCGGCCGGCGGCAACCGTACCGGTGCTTCCGCATAAACAGTCCAGCGTTCCAAACCCGTTGCCGTATCCAGTGCAACAACCTTGTCCTTGTCATTGAACGCCACCATCAACCGACCATCGACCACGATCGGTTCAAGCACACGGTCATAGGTCATCAGATCCAGGTTCAATGGATCATCCCACGCTTGTTGGCGGGGTAAGAACTGTCGTTCCCAAAGCAAGTGCAACTCACCCGGAAGAGCGTGCGGCGACGCAGCCGATCGCTCGGCGTCGAACCGCCACATCGGCCAATCCTCGGCCGAGGCAATCGGGTTCATCGTCAGCATCGATGCGGTCAAAGCCGCGACGAAGCGAAGGTGCGCAAGGCTAGACATGGAAGCAGGCCCAGTGGCCGGAGAGGCGGGATTCGGGGGGAGTCGGCTCGGACGACACCAATTTAGCCGGGGTCCGAACTGAATGGCAGAACGAACCGATGTCAAATTGCCCAGAATCCAGTGAAGCTTTAGGATGGAGTCTCGTCTAGGGGATTGCATTACCGTGGGCGAGTCTCTCCGAGACTCGCAAAAAACGCAGCAAAGCTGCGGGTGTCCTCCTTGGAAAGACGGACCTACCGTAGGACCGGCAAGCACATGGACTTTGCTGCGGATTTCACCGCGATCGATTTCGAAACGGCCAGCCGACGTAGCGACAGCGCTTGCCAGTTGGGATTGGTGAAGGTGCGCGACGGTCACATCGTGGATCAAGCCTGCTGGCTGATCCGCCCCAAACCGCTGTACTTCCATCGCGCCAACATCGAGATTCACGGAATCACACCGCAACAGGTCCGCAACGAGCCCGAATTCGGAGAGTTGTGGCCGGAAATCGCGGCGAAGATCGGGACCGACTGCCTGGTTGCGCACAACGCCAGCTTCGATCTTCGCGTCTTGCTCGCGAGCCTGGCGGCCCACGACCAGCCGATTCCCGAACTACTCTTTACCTGCACTCGCGCGATCGCCCGCCGTACTTGGCCCCATCATCGCCGCTACGGACTCAAGCCGCTGTCAAACTGGCTGGGGATTCGCTTTCAACATCACGACGCGTTGGAGGATTCGATCGCCTGCGCCAAGATCCTGTTGGCGGCCGGCATCGATCGGGAAGCCAAATCGTTGCCCGACCTGGAAAAGCGGCTCCGATTGCGGCGCGGCAAGGCAGGCGATTGGGGCCTGCGAGGTCCCACCGGGCCGAGCCGATCGCGACGCACCACGGAAGTGACGCTGGCTGCGAGCACGGGTGACAGGACCACCGGTGACAGACGCGCGACGAGTGACGATCGCGAGCCGGGCGACATCGACGTGCAACGTTTGATGATTCGAGCCGAATTCATCCGCCCGCTTGCTGGCAAACAAATCGTTTTGACCGGCAGGTTTCGTGTCTTGAGTCAGGAGGACGCGCGCTCGTTGGCGGTCTGCTCCGGGGCCACCTGCCAGGAAGCCATCGACGATTCGACGAACTTCTTGGTCATCGGCGATCACGGCCGCCGGCAACGCCAGGCTCGACTCAATGAGCCGACCGACCCCGCTGAGGACCCCGAGTCGCTCCAGGCATTGGCAGCCCGGCTCCGTGACGGTGGACAGTCCATCCAGGTGGTGAGCGAAGACGAATTCATTGGTCTGGTAGGATCGCCCGCTACTTCGCGATAATGGCTGCGGAGTCATCCACGACCTGAGTGGGGGCAAACGATGACGTCGCCTCCATGAATCGTATTCCTCGCACCGAGCCAAACTTCATTACCGGGAACGTCAACGAAGCGCGGCTCCGGCGATGGGCACTTGTGCAACAGGCTCCGGCTCAAAGGCTACCGGTTTCGAATGAGGCAGCGGTTGGACCGCCCGGTCATGGCTACGCCGCACCATTCCCCACCATTCCCCAGACGACGATTAACGATGCATGGAGTTTGCCGATGCGACTCGCGATTCTGCTCTGCTTCCTCACCGCTTCCCTCTCGCCGTGGGTCCCCCTCTCGAGCGGTCAATGCGCGGCGAGTGACGAGCCGGCCGCGACAAGTGACGGCGCCGAGGACGATGCGGACGATGAGGACGAAGGAATTGAGCAAATGAATCTGGCGTTCAAGACCACCGGAGGAACCCAGCTCTGGACCGATCACATGCATCGGAACGGTTACCGCATCCAGCAGAACGCATTGACTGGACACTGGCGATTGCTCGACCCCGACAACGTCCGTCAGGGCTGGGGAACCGAGAAACACTGCGAGGCATTACTCGATAAGGTGTGTCCGCCAGTCGAAAGTGACACGCCCAGGCATGTCGTCGTCCTGCTGCACGGATTGATGCGAACGCGGGGATCGATGAAATCGCTGGAGACAAAGCTGATTGACAGTTCGTGTGATGAGGTCGTTCGATTTTCGTACGCCAGCACACGGGCATCGATCGCCGATCATGCTCAGGCACTCCGCGATGTGTTGGAGGGGATGCCCGCCAATACGCAGTTCAGCTTTGTGGGTCACAGCATGGGCAACATCGTGGTCCGACACCTGCTGGGGGACCTGCAGAAAGATGATCCTGCCGGTTTGCTGGGCCGGTGCCGATCGATGGTCATGTTGGGGCCACCTAATCAAGGTGCGGCGATCGCGCGACGACTGGCTACCACCGGCCTGTTCGGACTCGTCACCGGAAAAGGGGCGTTGGAGCTGGGTCCCCAGTGGGAGGATCTGCAAACGCGGCTGGCAATTCCACCGTTTCCGTTTGTGATCGTGGCTGGCGACCTTTCACACAACCCCATCCAGAATCCTCTGGTCGACGGTTCCAGCGACCTCATTGTCAGTGTCGACGAAGCCAAGCTGGACGGAGCCGAACGCCTGGAAATTGTCCCGGTGCTGCACAGCTTTCTGATGAACGACGTGAAAGTCCAGGAGCTGACGCTGGAATTCATCAAGGCCCATTGAGATCAAGGCCCATTGAGATCCAGGCCCATTGAGATCCAGGCCCATTGAGGCGGTCCGGGAATCACCGAGAGCTCTGATTCACCACAAGGCCCGCGGTCCCACTTCAACCGATCCGTCAGAAAACGACAAACGCAGGCATCAATCGACGCCTGCGTTTGCAATAGAATGTCATGGTCAAATGATAGGGGAAAAGATTCGGAATCCCTCCGCACAAAATGAATCAACTGGCGTGCGGGAATAAAGAGGGGTCGCTCCGAACGGACGGAAATATAGCGGTCATGCTTCTCTCCTGTAAAGACAATACTGTCAAAAAATCGGCGCGGCGGCAGCTGGGAAAAGACCGGGCTCGCTGGCGTCACGTGGTCGAGAAACGAGCACTGAGCGGGATTGCACGAAAAAGGTCATCATGACGGGATTTGATGGAGATTCGAAGGTCCCCGAGCTGCTTCGCATCGGTTCGCACATCGCTGTGCTGCCGGTGATCCACGGCAGCGGACAGTTCGCGCTGACGGTGCGCCGTTGGATGCTCGAGGAATCGTTTGACTGCGTTGCCATTCCGCTGCCCGATTCGTTCCGCGAGGAAGTCGAACGGGCTGTCTTGGAATTGCCCCGACCGTCCATCGTCGTGCAGCGTCCCAGTGAGTCCTGGGAGGGAATGAACTTCGATGATGATGGGCAACTGGACGAGGGCGAGTCGAAGTGGTCGGTTGAACCTTGGAGCGATGATGAGGACCAACCCGCGGACGACCTGGAACCATTGACCGTCAGCTATGTGCCGGTTGATCCCTGCCAAAGCGTGATCATGGCGATCCGAGCCGCGATGGGCGAACACATACCCCGCGCCTACATCGACCTGGAAACCGATACCTTCCGGCCGTACGCCACCGTCATGCCGGACCCCTTTGCCGTTCGCCACGTGTCGCCCGAGAAGTTTGCAGCTGCGGTCCTGCCCAGCATCACGCGGCCACCCGACGCGCAAACGCGCAGCCGGATGGTTCACATGGCTTGGCGATTGCGCGAGCTCGAACGACAGCATGATCGGATTCTTTTTGTCACCAGCGTCCTGTATTGGCCCTGGATCCGGGAGGCCTACAACCAACTCGGCGGCCCTGCGCTCAAGACGAACGCTGCCAACGAGCTGGACAGCACGAGTGCTGCGACGCACGTCTTGAATCCTCAGGACCCAGCGGAGAACTTTGACACCGTCCAAGGGCTCCTGCTTCCGGAGCATGATGACGTCCAGCCTCCCACGCGTTACGCCGTGAAGAGCCGGACGTTGATGTTCCTATTCGGCGAGCTTCCCTTCATCACCAGTCTGTACGAGCGGGCACGTTCGGAGCTGGAGGAGGACGAAGACATTCAGATCGATGGGGTCAAGGAGTTGCTGATCGCAGCGCGAGTTGCCTACCGGCGAGAGCTGGGCAATCGCGCACGTCGCGTGACGCCACTGCTGCTCTCCAAGTGCCTGCAATACATCCGCAATCTGTCATTGATTCATCGCCGGATGACGCCGGACCTGATCACCATCGTAACGGCTGCTCAGCAAATCCTTGGTGATCAATTTGCCTTGCATGTAGCCGAACTGGCCAACCGTTATGAAACCACAGCGTTCAATCAGAGCGAAGTCGATGAACTTCAGGAGCTGACACTGGGAATCGATCAGGCGAGGCTGCCCGACGGAGAGATCGTTTCCTTGGTCAGCCGATTGCCCGGTCCACCAATCACCTGGTGCACGCTCAAGTTGCAACGCCGCCCGAGCGACGACGAGAAGCAGCACTGGAAATACAATTGGAATCCTTATCGCCAGTGCAGCTATCCACCCGAAGACGAACGCATCGAGAACTTTCGCACGCGAGTCTTTGATCGCGCGAAGGCAATCATCGGCAACGATCTGGCCCGTACCGAAAAGTTCACCACCAGCGTCAAGGACGGAATCGATATCCGCGACACGCTGCGACATTGGTACGAGAAACAGATCTATGTGAAGGTCAATCCACCAAGCCGCGGGAAGTTGGATACCTGTGTCATGCTGTTCGATTCGCCGGCCGACCCGCGCGATTATCCATGGCGTACGACGTGGTTTGCGGAACACAAGGAGGAATCCACGCTCGCCCTGTTCGCCACCAACTTTCACGAGGAAATGGTGGGTCCCGGCATCGGCTTGGGGATCTACGGTGGCGCCATGTTCCTGTTTCCGCCTGCGGCGATCGTGGACGTCTGGACAGATCCGCGGCTCGATTACACCGAAACGCTGGAGGAACGATTGATCGCGGCGGCCTGTCTCCATTCGCGCGGTCGCGAAATTGCCTTGCTATCTTCGCTGCCCCCCGGGGGCGGATGGCGTCGTCTGGCAAGACGACACAAGAAACAACTCATCCACGTCCCTTTGGCATCGTTCAGCGACGAGCAAGTCCAGCAACTGCGAATGGTCCACGTGCTCAACGGCAGCGAAGTCCGCAGCTACGCCGAAGAATTCATCCGCCGGGTCTGATTCGTTTTCGGCTCCAAACCGAGCGCGGACGGGAAAAAGGGGTCCGACACGAATGGCACGGGCTTTGAACCTCGGGCGCTAGCCGTGGGCCACGAAAGCGTCGTTAAGATGCGGCGAAGGCCCACGGCTAGCGCCCGAGGTTCACAGAGACAACTTAAGTTCGTTCCATTCGGGTCCGACACCAAAAGTGCAAAGCACCCGAAGGGCCGTTCCGGCTTTTGGTGTCGGACCCCTTTTTCCCAACCCCAATGCCATCTCGCTGGGTTCCTATTAGCCGACATCGGGAAAACGATTGAGCTTGCCCAAACTACGAAGGAACTAGTAGAAAGGCGAGAACCGTGATCGAATTCCGACCCATCCAGGCCAGTTACGCCGCGGCCGTTCAAACCCATGGCAGGAAGCCCTGACCATTCAAGCATGGAACGCAAGCATCCAAGATATCAGCCCACGTCCTCGCGACGCACGCTCGATCCAGCCGGGTTCACGGTCTTGGAGTTGCTGGTGGCGAGTTCGATCGTTGGCCTCGTCGTCGCCCTGCTGTTGCCGGCCGTCATGGGCGCACGGGAATCGGCACGTCGAACGATGTGCACCAGCCATCTCCGCGAGCTGGGGATTGCGATCCACCATCACCATGACTGCCACCGTCGCATTCCATCAGCCTGGGTTCCCACTCGCGATGACGGACACTTCGCCTATGGCTGGGCTTCGGAACTTCTGCCGCAAATCGAACAGCCTGGATTCCAGGGGCTATTGTCGCCGCTGATCCGACCTCCCCAGTTAACGAGTCTCGCCGAAGCCGAGACGTATTCATTGCCTTTGCTGCTTTGCCCCTCTGATATCGCAGAACGATCCTTTGAGCTACTCGCAGACGACGAAGTTGAGATTGGCGAATCAGCACGGGCCGGAATGATCGGCCAAGACGCTGAGCAAGCCCTGGTCTATCTGCCCACGACCAACTACGTCGGGGTTTACGGCACCGTGGAAGCCGACGACTTTCAGGAATACGAGGGCCCCCAAGGCGGAAGCTTTGGGGATGGCAGCGTGATTGACCAGAAGCGAGTCAACTTTGCTGACCTTCAACGGGGCTTGAGCCAAACACTGCTCGTGGGCGAGCGAAAGATGTCAACCGTTCCTTCCACCTGGCTAGGAATCGATCTCCGCGGAGAAGACGCTCCTTGTCGCGTGACAGGCTCTGCGATCGAGTCGCCCAACTGCCAAACCTGTGACGAATGCGAGTTTAGCAGTCGCCATGCTCGGAGGCTCCGGATTTCTCTGGGCCGATGGACACGTCACGATGATCAGTGATTCGATCGATTCGGAACTGTACCGAGAATCTGCCAGACGTCTCTCTTTTTGAAGGAGGAGGGTAAATTGAAATCGAATTCGGAATACTCCTCTTTGACCGCCGCCGAAGCGGAGGTGATGGACGTGATCTGGTCAACCAGTCCCGTCGTGATTCCCGCCATCCTGGAACGGATCCCACGCCCGCTGGCCTACACCACGGTGATGACCACGGTGAAGATCCTGGAAGAAAAAGGATTCGTCAACAAGTGTGGCAAGCAGGGCCGCGCCTACCTCTATCGAACCGGCGATCGATCGAGAACAGGTGCGAAGATCCATGACAGACGAACTGGCGAATCGTCTCTTCAACGGATCCATCAAGTCGCTGGTGCTGAGCCTGGTTCGTCAGAGCGGAGTCACGGCCGAGGAACTAGCGGAGGTCAAGCAATTGATCGAGGAAATGGAGTCGAAGCAATGAACGCCTTGCAGTGGTTTGAATTCATCGCCTCCTATGCGATTCAAGTCGTGCTCGTGGTTGCGATTGCGGCGACGCTGGATCGTTGGACGACCTCGCCGAGCGTAAAGGCCCGCCTCTGGAACACCTGCTTCCTCTCTCTGTTGGGGATGATCGCGATTGGACTTTTGTTGCCGCGTCTGCATCTCTTTCATCCGTGGTCGGCACTGCAGCCGACATCACTGTTGATGGTCGCGCAAGTTGAGAGCGTCCTGGGTGCCAGCTTGCTGGTCATTTGGGCTTTTGGCTCTTCTGTGATGCTCATTCGCTGGGTCATGCGATTCATGATCTTGCGTCGCTTCGTTCAATCCTGCCCCCGACTGTCGGTCTCGCAAAGCGAGTCGCTGGCGCAGGCGATTCCTGCGGAGCTACTGACGGTTGGCAATCGGAAGGTCGAGTTTCGAGTCTGTCCTGAAGAGTTTGCTCCGTTTTGTTATCAGTTTCATGAGCCGATTGTATTTCTGCCCAGCAGTCTCCTTGCAAGTGATCCGGAAGTACTCGGTCACGTGGTGCACCACGAACTGACTCATTTGCATACGAATCATCCGATGCAGCTGTTTTGTCAGAAGTTTGTGCAGTGCTTGCTGTGGTTTCATCCGTTGGTATGGATGTCGTCTCATCGTGCCAGCCTGACACGTGAGTTTGTTTGCGATGAAGCTTCGGCACTTTATGCCGGGTCGACGACCGCCTACCTGAAAGCTCTGGTCGCCGTGGCCGAGGGAACACTGAAACGTCAAGAAGGGACGCTCACCATCAGCCATTCCAAGAGAGATCTACTGACACGCGTCCGCCAGTTGGCGCAAGTCCTCACCGCCCGAGTCGCTTGCGAAAGGCCATGGAGCGATCGCGATCGTTGTGATCGCAGCGTTGCTTTGCTCACAATTGTGGCTGCCCACCAACCCGCTCTCCTCCAACCGCTCCTCCTGGTCTCCATGGCCATCCTGGTCAGCGGAAGCATTGCACGTTTTGAATGTTTCGGCTCGAGACTACGAGGTATTCTCGCACGGAAATCAACTACATGAGTGGATGGAAGGCTCGATCGAGCCAGCAGATCCGCCCACCAATCGCTGATCTAAGAAATGGAATCTTTGTCATGACGCATCATCAACTCTTCAACCTGTAACAAGTTCGTTTCTTTCCGTCGCAATATGGATACTGCGGCGAGCAAAGGGCCTTCCTTCCCCACAACCATTCCTTACAAGAAACTGACATGGAAGTCTGTCGCCCGCAAAGCAGGTCAGCCGCGAGCCAGCATCTCGTTGGTGCTACCTGCGTTCAACGAAGCTGAGGTCATCGAACAAGCGCTCGATGAAGCCGATCAAGCACTAAGTGAACTATGCGACGACTACGAGATCCTCGTGGTGGACGACGGCAGTCGCGATGACACGGCGGAGATTGTCTCCCGGGCTATCGAACACAACCCACGTATTCGAATCATCCGGCATTCGGTGAACCAAGGATACGGTGCAGCGCTACGGCACGGCTTCGCCGCGGCGAGCAAGGACCTGGTCGGGTTCACCGACGCGGATTGTCAGTTCGATCTTCGGGAGCTGGACCGTCTGGTTCTGCTAGCCCAAAGTTACGACGTGGTTTGCGGCTATCGGATCGACCGAAAAGACACCGCCCTTCGCTGTCTCTATTCGCGCGTCTACAACTGGATCGTGCGATTACTTCTTGGCATCAACGTCCGCGACATCGACTGCGCACTGAAGCTATTTCGTCGTGATGTCGTACATGATCTGCAGATCAACACCAATGGCTTCCTGGTGAATTCCGAACTGCTGACGCAAGCCCGCCAGAAGGGACACTCGATTGTCGAGGTGGGCGTGTCCCATCGACCAAGAGCAGGTGGCGAAAGCTCCGTCTCGATTCACCACATCCCGCGCGTCTTGGCAAGCCTGCTGCGTTACTGGTGGAACTCGGTGCAATTCCCCGGCGCGGCGGGGCGACACGACCCGGCGACCGTGCTGCAAGACTCCGAAGATCGAGAGAGCGGCGGCGTCTGGTCGTGGGGCGTATTGCTCCTATTGCTGGTTGCGGCCCTGTTCTTGATGACCAATTTGAACTACCCGTTGATTGACCGCGACGAGACCCGTTACGCAGAGATTCCGCGTGAAATGGTGGCCACGGGAAATTGGGTGCTGCCAACCCTGAACTTTGAACCCTATTACGACAAGCCGCCCCTGCTGTACTGGCTGTGCGCGCTGAACTACAGCCTGTTCGGGGTACATGAATGGACGGCGCGGTTGGTCCCGGCGTTGGCCGGATGGATCACGCTGGCGGCAACCATGTGGTTTGGCAGTCGCTGGTTCGGGCGTCGCGTGGGACTCTTGTCCGGAGTCGTGTTGTCATTGACCGCAGGCTTTCTGTTCTGTAGCCGCTATCTGCTCATTGACGGACTCTTCACCGCGCTGCTGACCCTGTCATGGATGACCGGTTATGAAGCCGTCCGTGGCCCACGTTTCAATCGCTGGTGGTGGCTCGCATCGGCCGTTTGCGGTGGACTGGCCTTTCTGGCAAAGGGACCGCTGGCATGGGTCCTGTGGATGCCTCCCGTGGTCGCGTTCGCCTGGCTCAGCGAGACATCGGCGAGACCACGGCTTCGCGACTTTGCCGCCTGGATCGCCGTCACCGCATCGCGTTGCGGGTCCTTGGTTCGTGTGTGTCGCGATTCAGGATCCCAAGTTCCTGACCGAGTTCTTACTGAAGCATAACGTGCAGCGATTTGCTGGGGCGTTTCATACCAAGCCCATCTGGTACTTCATCCCAGTCATCCTGATCGCCGGCCATCCGTGGTCCTCGATGACCTTTCCATTGGTCCGTTTCTTGTTTTCCCGTCGCCCCGAGCATGCTGCCGAGCGAACACAGGCGTTGGGATTCATGATGCTGTGGTGTCTCTGGTGCTGTTGCGTTTTTCTCGTTGTCCAAGTGCAAGCTTGCCACTTACGTGCTTCCCATCGCACCGGCCGTCGCGTTGATCGTAGGCGTCTACCTGCGACGCGTTCTCACGGCGCCCGCCGACTGGGGTGATCGTCTGGCTGGCGTTTGGTCACCGCGACTCGCGACTCTCCTTACCTGTTCGATTGCCGTGGGCTTTCTCGCCTTCGAAGTCGTCACGACGTCCGCCCTGTCACCTTTGGTGATCGTCTGGACGATGGTTTGGATGGTGATGATCGGGTTGCTCTTGCTATCCGTTCGCAAGACTTCAGTCCCCAACTTTGGCTTGGACGAACTCGCTCGTCGCGACCGCCCTGTTCGGAGTCATGGTCATGCACCAGTTGGTACCGGCTTACAGCAGGAATCAATCGTTGCTGGGTGAGGATCCGAACCTGCGGAATCACGTCGCGGCGGCTGACCAGGTCATGACCATCGCCCACGAATTCTCCGAGGTGCCCTTCTATCTCGAACCGATCCGACGTTGTTCACTGGAATGAGATCGACGTCAGGCAACCTCAAGGAATCGCTGGCCCGTCATCAGCAATCCGTCCTGATCGTTCCTGACCGAGTCGAAATCAACGCGATCCGCAACCGACTACCGGCCGAGGCGACGCTCGAACTGATCGCCGTGCGCGGGTCGAGAAGACTTGTTGAGGTTCGGGTACCCTCGGCGCAGGCGCGTAGCTCCGTCGCACGCGCCGGCAAGCCGCGCCTGAAATAGTGCGCGTCTGATCTGGTGGTTGCGGTTCGCCACGTGGCGCCGCCGAATCCTTACTGATTCGGCGCCGCGACGTCGTGCACCGTCGCTCCCTTTTCATCGCTCTTGACCAGGATGGCGAACCGGATGGCCCCTTTGGCATCTGCCGCACTCACGCTGGCATAGTCGAATCGGCCTCGCAGATCGGTGTAGCCATCCTTGTAGAAACGAACATTGCCGTCGGGATACCTTGCATACACCTTGACGTAGGCACCTTCGATCGGGCGATTGGAACCCATGTCGGTCGTTTGCAGCTGGCCATAACTCTCCGAGACGTAAGTCGTCAGATCGCCTCCGTAAGTACAAGTGCCGTCGATCGCGACGCGCCTGCGATCACTTCCACCAGCAACGTTTGCCGGCGCAGGCTTTCATCCAAATCGACTTCGCCAATCCCGGTCGAACCATCGAATTGAATCGGCTCGGTTCGCGTCGGTCGCACCATTGCCATCCGTTGCAGATCCTCGCGTACGAACGGAGCCTTGCTGAAGAGCAGCTCCAGATCGACTCCGTAGAAATTCAGCGTCGCTTCCTTGGCGTTGCGATGATCGATGCGCAACGTATCGCCTTCGACGCGAACGATCACCTCGGGTTGCTCCTGGGAAGCATCGCCCTGGCGACGCTCCCGATCCATCACCGCCAGATCACCACTCCCCTCGGCAATCGATTCCGAAGAATCCTGCTCGTCCACCGAAACCAGCTTTTCGGTCTGGTTCAGTTCACGTCGCTGCTGCAGCTGTGACAAGTAGTTGCCCGAAACGCGCCTGCCAACGCTGGATCGGATGATCTTGGTAGCCACGGGCAATTTGCTCGGCGCGATCGTATTGACCGCGGTGCATCGCCAAGTACGCATCGAGATAGTCGTATTGCAACTGGGTCGCCACGTTGGCTCGATCGACTCGACCAAATTGATCGATCGCGTCGGCGATCCGATTTTGGATGAGCAGGTAGTAGGTCAGGACCAATCGATCTTCGGGGCCGATTCGATCCTGGAATCCCAAGACCCTTGCGAAACTCTCGTACTGGGTCCGGAACGTAGGATTCAAGATTTCGTCCTGCTGGCCGAGGCGATGGATGCGGGCACGAATCAGCGGTGCATACTCCAACAACTCATGCATCCGCCGCTCGATCGGATCAACATCCAACAGGGGACTACGGAGCACAGGTCCCACCCGCTGCACGAGATCCTCGCGGAGCGCCAGGTAAACTCGCATGGCCTCTTCGTCACGATGCGCAAAACCGTAAGCCCATAAATCGCTGATCGGCAATTTCGCCTGCTGCAGAACCTTGGAGATCACTTGGTAGATTGCGTCATCTTTCATGCGATGGGCCACTCGCATCCAATCGATCTCTTGCAGATTGGCTTCTTGCAGATAGGCGTCGATTTGTTCCGCGGTGCCCGAGTCGGCGAGCTTCTCCCAGCTAACCGCGTTCGGATCGGTCGGCTGAACCACGACATCAAACGCCTTTTCGGCCGCCTTGGCAATCAACTTGCCCTCGGCCGCGACGGTAGCCGGGTAATGTGCGAATTCACCGGGAGCAGGAAAGTAAAACTGATATTCGATTGACTGCACGGCGAATGGTTCCAAGGTCACCGTACGACTGTCGGTGATCTGGTTGGCCGCAAGCGGCAAACTGCCAGCAGGAATCTGCCAAAAGATTTCGACGACTCGCTGCTGTGCGGTCGGATTGGATACGACAACCTGTCCGCGGTAAGCCTCGCCAACCAGAAACTCAGTCGGCTCGCTGCTGGCCTTTGCTCCGCGCCGAGTCTGCTTCGCGGCGTCGAGCGACTCGAATCGTTGGCCGATCAAGACGCTTGAGCCCTCGTCTGACTCGGCCAGCTCGCGCAGTCGCTTGGTGACGACCGCGACGCCGTGCGCCGGCCGATAGAGTTGCTCGCCATCGGTCGGCAGCCCTACTTCACCAGCAGTCAAGGGAAGACCACACATCGCCAAGGCAGCCAATGCGGCGTGTCGGTTTTCCGTCGGCATCAACAGATGAGTCGAGATCTGCATCGCCGCCGGATCACAAGCGGCCGCATCCGCCCAGAACTGATTGATCGCAATCAACGTCGCGGGTGCCGGACCGCCGACGGTGCGGATGCGGTCCCATTGGCTTTCGGCCCATTGCTTGGTGCTGTCGAGTTCTCGAAAGAACGCTCCCCCAGCCCCGCCGCCCATTCCTCCCCGTCCCATGAACCGACGACTAAGTCCATTGGCGACATTTGTCCCCAGCGACAGTTTCGAATCCTGAGCTTCCTGCTTCGCACGGGCACGCGCCGATAGCTCGACGGACCGGTCGCCCAAGGCAAACCACTCCGCTGACTGCTGCTCTGGGATCGCACCCAATTCCGTGACCTGCTCCATCAATTCCTCGTACTCCACATCGAAGCTTTGCCCTCGCAAGGCAATCTCGACACCTTGGCGAATCAATTCCAAGTCTGGCTCCTGACTGTCAATGGTCTCGCGAAGCTCTCGCAGAACTTTGCCGCGAAATTCTGGCAATCGCATCGCCAACAGGGCTCGCTCGGCGGCGCTGAGCTGGTTGTACTGCCAAAGCCGGGTGTAAGGCGTCAGGTCTGATTCCAGCAACCAGTGGTCGACAAATTGCTTCTCCTTCTTGTTCGCCAGATAGGGACGAATCACCTCCTTGAAGAAGGATTGATCGTGGAACCACAAAAACAGATGCAGCTCGTGACTGGCCAATCGCGAGTAAGCGTCGAGCTTTGCCCTCTGGTCGAGTGAATGCCAGACCGCAACGACATCAAAGTCGTTCATCCGGCCATCATTGACCATCGTCTTGAAGAGCTTGAACAGATCCGCTACCGACGCGTAGATCTGCAGTTGTGCCGAACCAAGGCTCTTCAGATCCAACGGTTGGTCGGTCGACGCGATCGACACGGCGCGCTCGAGCGACAGTGATTTGGCAGCGTCCAACGCTTTGAGTAGACGCAAATCGGTTGTTTCGACATCGTTCAAGGGAGCGGTGATCGTGCGCTGCATAACCGTCACGGCGTCACAGACAACCACTTGGACAATCGGAAGTCCGTCGATCAGATCAAGCGGAACGACGACGACACCATTCTCATCGGGCTGCAGATTCGTGATGATCACGCCGGGGTCGGTGAGAAAATCAAAATCGGAAGACCCCGTCGGCGTCTCTTGCGCTTTCTCGGCCAGCGACCGGCCAAACGCGTCCATGGGCGCGGCGGCAGCGGATGGCGGCGGCAACTCACCTGCCTGAACCGACTGACTGACGTTGGTGGTTTCTTCGGTTTCCCACGGGTTGAGGATGATTCCGGGCTGAGGCAACATCACCCCGGGATACTTCTCGGCGTATCGCCGGCCCAAAACGTATTGGTACTCATCTCCCAGTCGCAAATCGCTCACATATGCCGATGGGCGTCGCACGACGCGCCGTCCCCACAGCGGCAGATCTGGCAGGTCCAACTCTTGCATCGGAATCTTCGAATCCAAGTAGCGTGATCCGTAGACATGAACCCGCGCCGTCTCGGTCTGGCCCGCCAGCTGAATCTTGACTCCTTCCTGATCTCGGAGGATGGAGGCAATCGCGAGGGGCACCGCGGGAGAAATCGATCGCTGCCGGGTCTGGCCAACTGCCACGCGATCCATTTCCGGTCCATCGACCACGGCAATCAAAGTGACTTCTGCGGTGGAGCGATCCAACAAGTGATAATCACCCGAGGCGAGCGACTCGATCGACAACAACCCGTCCTTGGCCGACAGCTGAGCGGTATGGTCGCCGACGTACCGACCTTCACGGATTTCCAGCAAGCGATAACGCTGAGCGACCTCGAGATTAGGATCGGCCAGCGGCAGCTTCACGACTTGCTTCGAGGTGGTGTGAATCTCATTGGGCCATCGTGTGCGATTCAATACCAAGTCATGTTGGTGCTGCAGCCCTGACGCTACCGAAAAACGCAGCTGAGTGACCCCGTCGAGTGATCCCAAACGGACGCGGCCACGCTGGTCGGCTTGCAGCATCACATCGATCGGACCGTTGCAGAGCTCAGTGGTCAGAGCAATCGATACCGTCCCTCTGGGAACGAGTTCACCGTTGCGACCGCGCACTTCGATGACGTAGTCGTCCCCGTCACGCGTCAGCAGCGCGTCGTGGACCTGGCTGGTTCGACGGATTCCACCGACATCCCAGCTGCGTTCGGTCTGCAACGTCTGCTGCTGACCATTTGCCAGGCCCGTGATCGTGCCGCTGACGACAACGCGAAGGCTAGCCAATCGTGCGGGGACGCGGATTGGCACGACCAACTCGGCGTTCTGGTCGAGCTGGAGATTGTTGAGTTGGTGAGTGATGGGAAGTCCGTCCAGGTCATTGGCCTCAATCCGCAGCGACACGTCTTTGAGCGTCTGGGGATCGATTGGAGTCTGGCCCATCATCAGTCGTGGGCGGACCAGCAGCTCCGCTTTGCCACCACTTTGTAGTTGGGTCCGATCGAGGTGAATCCCCGCTTCCAATCGATACGCTTCTTGAAGATGTTGAAACGTCACCTGATCAGCGATTTCACCATCACTCAAAATGGCCCGGCGTGTAACCACGTCGACGACCGGCGGCAACACAATCCGTCCTTGATCATCCGCCACGAACTCACGCGAACCGACCCACATGGTGGCCGACGGAATCGGTTTCCGATTCTCATCGATGACGGTGAAAACCATTCCGTCGGCGCTGAAGGAATCGACGTGATCGATCGCCCCACGCCGAATCAGCGCGCGAGCCCGCAGCCCCTTGCCAACCAGATCGACCACCCACACGCCTCGTCCGGTGATCGCCGCAAGTTCCAATTGCTCGCGATGGCGTTCGACGGCCGGTTGATGATACGTCAACGTCTGCTCGTGGGTTGCGATCAATCCGTCCAGATCGATATCGGTATCAATCGGTTCATCATGGGTACGGTAGTAAGATCCCGTGTTGAGCTCGTAGATCCGAACGACCAATTCCTGAACGTTCTTCAGATCGACCAGCAGACGTGTCGGCTCGGTCGTCGAAAACGTCGCGGGATTCTCGGGAGCAAGCCGAAGCTCCACACGATCTCGAATCGCTTGACGCTGTGCTGCCGTCAGCATCTTGTACCACTGCTCGGCATCCCCCACTCCGCCAAGCAACTTTGTCTCGGCGAACACGCGACGGAGGTAATCCGGCAGCAGCACGTTCGCGAATGCGTCGGTATTCGGAGCGTCCCGTAGAAAGTGTTCCAGGTAGGTTCGCACGAGCGGCTCCTCGTCGCCGATTGGCGGGAGCATCGCCATCTCCATGAAATCCTCCGCCAGATTGGCGCGGGCGTCGCCGCGGCTCGCCCATTCCACCGGAACGATGGGACTGACTCGGGGCAGCTGCAAGTAACGCAGAAAAAGCTCGCGATCGAAAACACCTCGATGAAGATTGGCTTGAAGCAAGCGATAAGCCGCCGACGCTTTCAAGCTGTTGTAGCTCGGTGGCAGCGTTTGAACGTAGGCCTCCACTCGTTGCAGGTACTCGATGCGGACCTGCTCTTGCATGCCCGGGTCGCTGTCAGCCCCGGGACGCATGCGACCCAGCATCGCGGCGACAAAGGCATCGTCGTCGGCGACTTGGGGCAACCGCTGTGCGACAGACTGAAGCTGCCCCAAAGTTAGCAAGGAATGCGCGGGCCGATCACCGAATTGCTGTTCATTGGGACGGCGGCTCTGCAGCTCCTTGACCACAAGCTCATCGAGTGAATCGACGTAGGCGCCACCGACTCGCTGCAACAATTCGGTCAATCCGATCGGGATGCCAGCCGAATCATCTTTGCGAAATCGCTCCGCCAAAAATTGAATGCCCAGTGGTTTCAGTGTGTCATTGCGATGTAGCGCATCGAACACGACCCGCTCGGTTTCCAACAGCTTCGGGTCGAGCTCGCTGGGAAAGCGTCGCTCGTCTTTCGTTGCCGGCGGGGCGTGGTCAAGCTTGATGCCGAGACGACGCACCAAATGATCGATCGTCCTTTGCGGAGAATCTCGATAGGTCAATAGTCTTTGGCGGTCGATCATCGCGGTAATCGCCGCCGTCTCACGCCCCTGATGCTCGGCAAGCCAATCGCGAATCATCGTCTCACTCCGTTCCAGCTGGCCGGAGGTTTGATAGTGCAGGGAGTGATAGAAGTAATAGTCGTCGCTACCCGGGATCAACTCCGCCAGCTTCGCCTCGCGATCCAGGGCAAGCGCAAAGCCTTCCATCCAGCTGATCGGCTCGGCCCAAGCCCTCGACGAGGTCGCGACCATCGCGGCGAGACACACGATCACCCAAAAGAGCGCTCCGGCAGTCACAGAAACGATGACTGGACTAGCGGGACGAATCATGGAAGCTGTCATCGCAGCGACTCCAAGGCGAAGAAGTGACGAGAAAGGAGAAACGAGAAGCAAGGTGATCAGGCCGGACGACGCCGTCTTGAGTGGGTCGAGCGCAGCGGCCCTGGATTCATTCTGTGCAATGCCAGATCCAAATGCACGCAATTCCAGTGGCACTTTGAGTATACGATCGACGAAACAAGTTCTTAGGAGGATTCCGGAATGGGGCGAATTTCCGACGAAAACTCGTTCTTTGTAGGATGGGCTTCCTAGCCCGTCGATCTCCCAGGCTGTGTCTCCATCGACGGGCTTGGAAGCCCATCGTACGGGCTGCGGCGGGTCAAGACCGCACCAGCCAGAGTTCGCGGAGCCTTTGAATCAGCGCGCTCACCATGGACTCGTCGTGAAAAGCGGAAAGGGAGATCCGCAGTCGCGACGTCCCCTCGGCGACCGTCGGCGGGCGAATCGCCGGGACGTAGAAACCGGACTCGGCGAGCGCGATCGAAACCTCCACGGCACGTGTGGCGTCGCCAACGATCAGGGGAACGATCGGCACCATGTCCTCGGGTGGTCGGGCGTCGATCCCGAGTTCGCTGCGGAATCGGCGCGATCGCTGCTGCAGTTGCAAGCGACGGTCGGGCTGCGAACCAATCGCCTCCAAGGATTCTGCTGCCGCAGCGACGGAGGCAGGCGACAACGCGGTGCTGTAAATCAGCGAACGACATCGGTTGATCAGAAAATCGACCACCACGCGAGGAGCGGCGACAAAGCCTCCTTGGCTGCCGATGGCCTTGCTAAGTGTCCCGATCCGAATCGGAACACGCTCCTTCACGCCGAGTTCCTCACAGACGCCGCTGCCCGTGGCCCCAAGCACACCCGTTGCGTGGGCTTCGTCGACAATCAGGTGCGCATGGAATCGTTCAGCGATCTCACAGAGTCGACGCAGCGGAGCCACGTGACCATCCATGCTGAACACACCATCGGTCACGATCCAAACTTCGCGAAAGTCACTGCGGCATCGAGACAACGTCGCTTCCAGGTCATCGCAATCGCGATGCGGGAAAGATCAAACGCTTGGCACGAGCCAGTCGACAACCATCGATGAGCGAGGCGTGGTTCAATTGATCGCTGACGATCAGATCCCCTGCTTGAGCCAAGGTCGCGACGGTCCCACTGCACGCGGCAAATCCACTGGGGAACAGGACCGCCGCTTCCGTCGCTTCGAATGTTGCGATCGCCTCGGCAAGTCGCTGATGCGCCTCGGTCCACCCACAAACCAGCGGACTGGCACCGCTACCGCTTGCGCTGCCCAGCGCTGATCGCGACGCGAAACCGAGATAATCGTTCCCGCCGAAGTTGATCAACCTGCGGCCATCGGCGAGCTCGATCCAGGCTCCCTCGATCCGCCGCGGCACCAATTCCCGCAGTCGACCCTTCGCTGCCAGTTCCGACAAGACCGATGCTAGATGATCAAAGTGATCCGTTCTTGGCATGTTGTGATCAACCTGGCGGCCAAGTCATCTGGCGTCCGCCGAGCACATGGAAGTGCAAATGGGCTACTTCTTGACCACCGTCGTCGCCGGTGTTGGCAACCAGCCGATAACCTCCATCGAGTCCCTGCTGGGAAGCTACCAGCGCCGCCACCATGATGCAGCGTCCCACGATTTGCTCATCCTCCGCGGAAAGCTCGTCCAGCGACACGATCTCTTTCTTCGGGATCACCAGAAAGTGCGTCGGTGCCTGAGGACGAATGTCGCGAAAGGCAAGACAGAGCTCATCTTCGAACAGAATGTCGGCTGGTATCTCGCGGGCAATGATTTTGGAAAAGATCGTAGCCATGGCACATCGAAAGGCAGGAAGCTGATCAAAACGTCGTCACCATACCACATTCCCACACCAGTGCGTCGGCCTTTCCAGGCTGACCGTTTCGCTTACCGTAGGCGAGTCTCTCTGAGACTCGTACCAACACGCAGTGTCCTGCGGTGTCAGTCTCGGAGAGGCCGTGAAGACATTGGACTTTCTACTGTAGGTCTGCCTTTCCAAGGCGGACACCCGCAGCTTTGCTGCGTTTCTTGCGAGTCTCGGAGAGACTCGCCTACAGTAATGCACCGCGGTTCAATTTGTTCACAGTCTCGGAGAGGTTGTGAAGATATTGGGCATGCTACTGTAGGTCCGCCTTTCCAAGGCGGACACACGCAGCTTTGCTGCGTTTCTTGCGAGTCTCGGAGAGACTCGCCTACAGTAATGCACCGCGGTTCAATTTGTTCACAGTCTCGGAGAGGTTGTGAAGATATTGGGCATGCTACTGTAGGTCCGCCTTTCCAAGGCGGACACACGCAGCTTTGCTGCGTTTCGTGCGAGTCTCGGAGAGACTCGCCTACAGTAATGCACCGCGGTTCAATTTGTTCACAGTCTCGGAGAGGTTGTGAAGATATTGGGCATGCTACTGTAGGTCCGCCTTTCCAAGGCGGACACACGCAGCTTTGCTGCGTTTCTTGCGAGTCTCGGAGAGACTCGCCTACAGTAATGCACCGCGGTTCAATTTGTTCACAGTCTCGGAGAGACTGACCTGCGGCATCCTAACGCGTCGCCGCTGCGGTCGTTTGCACCCAGTCATAGTGCGGATGGATCGGCGTCAGCTCCAGAGACCAGCGCAATCGATTGGCCGCTTCGAGCTGATTCGCCGAACGAAGCTTGTCGATCAACAGCGTCAGCGGGCCGGTCTGCCAGACCATGGGCAGAGAATCGATCGCCGCTTCCCAACCACTGCTCAACTCAACGACTTCAGGCGGAGAGGCGGCTCGCCAGGAAAGGATCCGGGCGAACCTCGCGATCTCCTTACGATCCTGGGCTTCCAATTGTTTCAAGGCCGCAATCGCTTGACTTCGCTGGGGCGATGAAAGCAACCAACTAGCGGCGACCAATCGGACCACGGGTGACGGATCGGCCAAGCGACTGTTTGCGGCATCGACCACGTTTGCCGCCTGCGGCCGATTGGTCCAGGCGATTGGCAACCAGGCGATCGCAACGGGAGGCAATGGACGTCGATCAAGTTGCGAGACAAGCTCCAAAGAGATGTCGGCGCGACCGCTTTTCCAGGCGGCGACCGCGGCGGTCATGGTGATCCACTGCTGGCGCCAAACCGGAGGCTTGGCCGCCAGGATCTCGGGCAGCTTCAACAGGGAGCTGGAGTATTCCCCGCTGGCGAACAGTCGCAGCGCATCGGCTTCCACGTCGGTAACCTGATCAGGCTCGATCCACAACACACGAGCAGCGGCGATCACCTTTTCTTCGGCATCACCGCTGGGTTGGAATCGCAATTGCTCGCTGTCGAACTGCAAGACAGTGCCGGATTGAGTTTCAATCGCCCGCGGGTACCAGTCACTCTGGGTCGAAGTCGGGCGCGGGGGCTCAATCCAAATCTGGTCCGCTCGCGCGGCACCGTCGATCGCGATCAGGATCGCCAGAGAAAGAGCCCACCGAATCGTCATCTTCACGCGATGATCACTCATCCGCCGATCGCTTTGTTAGGGATTGTCCAAACCCGATGGGTTTTCGTCATTGGGCGCGGGGGTCGATTGCCCCAAACCTCGGACATCGACGTAACGGTATTCGCCGTGATTCTGGGCTGCCAGTTCGCGCAGGAAACTGTCGGCCGATGCAACGGGCTCCGGCCCAAACTCGATGCAGTGAATCGTCGCGCCGACGGCATCGGCTCGATCTTTGATCTGACGCAATTCGACCGTCGATAGTCTTGGGATGCGGGCGTCCGTCAGAAAAAAGATCACATCAGGACCCATCCGCAGGGCCATCTTCAGCGCGCTCTCATGTTCGGTGGCTCCAAAGGCAGCGATCGAACGAACGTAACTTTCCGCAAGTGCGACATGCGATTCATCACCCGTGACCATTTGCATGGGCAACCCCGCCAACGTGAACGGTTTGGGTTGATCGTTGTAAAAGATGATTTGAAATTGCTGTCGATCGGTCAGCGTTTTCAGACTGCGAATCAGTTCGGCTTTGGCGGCGCGAAGCGGCTTGCCACCAAATCCATTCATGCTGTCGGAGCGATCGAATACATAGACAAAGCTCGAACCGCTTCCCGAAATGCCGAACAAGATCGTGGTCGTGTCGGCTGTGCCCGAAGCCGCCTTCCCGCTGAGATTGCTATTGAAGGCGTCGCCGTCGAGCTGACTCTCGCCGGCCAAACCACTGCCGCTGACCGGAATCGGCGTCGATTGCATCGACTTCAGCACACCGGCCAGGTCGAGCGGCGGAGCAAGGTCCGCCGGCGGTGCTGCCGCCGAAGTGGCACGACTGGCCTGGCTGTCGATCTCCGTCTGGCTTGTCGATTCGGCCTGCTGGGCTTCGACGTAGCGGTCACGGTCGGGCAAGCGATGAACCATGGCGATCCCGATCGGCCGATCCTCCAGCTCGCCCGTCCCCTTGGGAGTCGTCGACCAGATCAATCCAATTGTGGTCAGCAGCAGCACGTGCAAGACCAGCGACATCAGCAGCGCCGGGGCCGTCCGCCGAGGGGGGACGATCTCCAGCGGATCGGACTGATCGCCGCCGGCCGGCGTAGGAACACCCTGGCTGATGGTCGCAGGCATCTGGTTCACAGGCATCTGGGTCGCGGGTATTGGGGTCGCGGGTATTGGGGTCGCGGGTATTGGGGGCGGGAGTTCGGAGGCACCGGTAAATCCCCATCGATCGAGGCAAGAGAAATCGGAGAATTCCGCGGCAGATCCAGCGGACGCTTCTCAGAATGACGCTCGGGAAGTAGTTTAGTGCCTATCCAGATTCTAAACCCCACTTCACCCGAAAGTGCCGCCCCACCCGAAAAGTGGCGTAGCCCGGAGAAAACTGTTGTGAGCAACGCTCGATATCTCTTTACCAGTGAATCGGTCAGCATGGGACATCCGGACAAGCTTGCCGACCGGATTTCCGATGGCATTCTAGACGCGTTGCTGGCGGAAGACCCGATGAGCCGCGTGGCCTGTGAGACGATGGTGACGACGGGAATGGCGATCATTGCCGGCGAAATTTCAACCAAGGCGCGCATCAATTACGCCGATGTCGTCCGCAGCGTGATCAACGAAGTCGGCTACAACGACGATCAGATGGGGATTTGCGGGGACACCTGTGCCGTGATGGTTTCACTGGACACTCAGAGCCCGGACATCGCTCAGGGAGTCAACGCCGACGATACCAAAGGCAAGGATATCGGCGCGGGGGACCAAGGATTGATGTTCGGTTACGCCTGCAAGGACACTCCCGAACTGATGCCGATGCCGATCGCACTGTCGCATCGGATCATCAATCGGATCACCGAAGCAAGATTGAATCGGGAAGTCGACTGGCTTCGTCCCGACAACAAGGCACAGGTCACGGTCGAATACGAGGGCAACACGCCGGTTCGGATCGATACCGTCGTGGTCAGCGCCCAACACAGCCCGGACGTGTCCAACGAAGAGATCAAGAAGTTCATCATTGAAAAGGTGATCAAGCCATCGATCCCCGCCGCGTTGGACAAGGGCGACATCAAGTATCACATCAACCCAACCGGCAAGTTTGTCGTTGGTGGTCCGCATGGTGACTGTGGTTTGACAGGTCGCAAGATCATCGTCGACACCTACGGTGGCTGGGGACGACACGGCGGAGGTGCCTTTAGCGGCAAGGACTCGACCAAGGTTGACCGCTCGGCAGCCTACATGGCGCGGTACGTCGCCAAGAACATCGTTGCATCAGGGCTGGCCGATCGCTGCGAAGTTCAACTCGCCTATGCCATCGGTGTGACCGAACCAGTCAGCGTCCATGTCGACAGCGAAGGCACTGGCAAGATCGATGATGCCCGGCTGTGTGAACTGGTTCGCGAACATTTCCCGCTGACGCCTGGTGGCATCATCGAGCATCTGAAGTTGCGTCGTCCCATTTTCAAGCAAACCACCGCTGGCGGCCATTTCGGTCGCGATGAGGAAGGATTTACTTGGGAGCAGACGGACAAAGCCGATGCGCTCGCTGCGGCAGCCGAGGCCACCGCAGCGGTTTAATCCGTGCGTCTGGTCTGGACCACCGACATCCATTTGGATCACGTTCCCACGCCAACCCGGGAACGTTTTCTTGGCCTCGTCGCGGCGCAGGATTGCGACGGGATTGTGATCAGTGGCGACATCGCCGAGAGTGGCGATGTGGTCCGCTACCTTCGCCTCTTGGCCGATGCCGTCTCGGTCCCAATTTTCTTTGTGCTCGGCAACCATGATTTCTACGGTAGCTCGATCGGGGCCACCGCTCAGGAAGTGATCCGTGCCTGTCGCGAAGACGATCGCCTCCGCTACCTGACCGACATGTCAGCGGTTCCACTCGCCGGTTTCGGTCCGCAAGACAGAACTTACCTCGTTGGAGAAGATGGTTGGGCAGACGCAACGGAAGGCAATTTCGATCAGTCTTACGTGCGGCTCAATGACTTTGTCCAGATCCGAGATTTCCATGAGGCGGAGCAGGCAACTTGGAAGAAAATGCTCGGTCGTCTTGGAGCCGTCTCGGCAGAAAGACTCGCCGCGAAACTTCTCGCGCTCCCCGAAGATGCGAGGCAGGTCTTGGTGGTCACACACGTGCCACCCTTTCGAGAAGCATGCTGGTACGAAGGTCGAACCACCGACGACGACTGGGCTCCGTTCTTCGTCTGTGGGCAGGTCGGTCGCGTCATCCGCGATCTGAGCCAATCACGACCGCAGTGCAACTATTCGGTCCTGTGTGGGCACACGCATCACAGTGGCATCGCCAACTTGGAAGCCAACCTCACGGTCTATACCGGGTCGGCCTGTTACAGCAAACCTGAAATCGTCGCGATCGTGAACGTCACCGCCAACGCCGTGCTGATGCAGGACCCGGTCGAACCGCGCCTGCAATAGCAGCGCGCGAGTTGGACGTGCACTTCACGTCGGTCGTCCGCCTACAAGCACGACGCGCAAGTTTTGATGTTGCGCTGTTTGCTTCCTTTCGGGCCGAAGGTCCGGCCATTTGCTTAGCCCAGCCCATCGGGTTTGGGCTAGGTAAACGGACGGGGCGTTGCCCCGAAATCAAAAAGCGCAACATCAAAACGCGCCAGCACGTCTGTCGGGCTCTTCCAATCGCTGTGACCGATTCGCTCAGCTCTTTTGCTCGCTCCATAGCGATAACATCTCCACCAGGTGCTCCACCGCCTCGACCATTTCGTCGAGACAGGCGAACTCGGTAACACTGTGAATGTTGTGTTGCCCGCTGGAAAGGTTGGGAGTGGGAACTCCTTTCTCGGTCAGTTGGCTTCCGTCGGTTCCACCGCGAATGATTGCCTCGGTGTACGATCGTCCCAAGTTTTCAAAGGCTTGCTTGGCCAGCGAAATCGCTTGCGGCAATTCTTTCAATCCGTCGCGCAGGTTCCGGTACTGTCGGCGAATGATGACTTCCGTCTTCAATCCGGGCGTGTGACTCTCGATCGATGCCGCCAATTGACGAAGACGGTCCGCGTAGGATTCCAAATCTTTGACTTCGAACGATCGCAAGATCAATTCGACCGTCGCCTCTCCCACGCCACCATGAATGCTGTGCGGGTGTATGAAACCCTTGCGATGCTCAGTTGTTTCGGGAGTGCATGCATCGCGAGGCAGGGAAGCGACGAAGTCCGCGGCTGCTCGGACCGCGTTGATCATACGGCCTTTGGCGATCGCCGGATGAATGTTGTATCCGATGAAACGAATGATCGCGGCGTCGGCGGAAAATGTTTCGACGTCGATCACCCCAGCGCCACCACCGTCCAAGGTGTAGGCCACGGTCGCATCCAACTTGTTCAAATCAATCTTGTCGGTTCCCCGACCAATCTCCTCATCACATGTCATCAGCACGCGCACCGGTCCATGCATGAGATGGGGATTCTCGATCAACGTGTGCGCCAATTCCATGATGATCGCAACACCTGCCTTGTCGTCACCACCAAGCAATGTCGTGCCGTCGGTCGTCACCAGTGTCTTGCCAACCATCGTTCGCAAATCGGGACAGCCCGCAACCTCAATCACATCTCCCGAGGCAAGCGTGAGATCGCCCCCTTCATAACACTCGACCACACACGGCATGACGCCGCTCCCGGGAGCCTCGGGGGAGGTGTCCAGGTGCGCCACCAAAGCCACCGTCGGGCTCGTCCCGCCGTCGGTCGCGGGCACGGTTCCCCAGACCAGCGCGTTTTCGTCCTGGTGCGCGTCCTCGACCGTCATCGCGGCCAGTTCCTCGCAGATCATTTTGCCCAACTCTCGCTGGCTCGACGAACTCGGGTACGTGTCGCTGCTGGGATCCGCGGACGTTCCCACTCGCACATAGCGTAGGAACCGATCCAGAAGTCGTTGGCGATTGATTCGAACGGAAACTGGCTTTTCGAGCGTCATGAGCGAGACCGAGGGGATTTCAAGGCTGCAGGGATTTCATGCTGGGGCGTTAATCGTGATCTCGATAAGTTGTACATTGTGGGGCAGGGACGGGGGCAGTGTCCCGTCAAAGCTCCGTGATCACACCTGCGAGAGTCGAAGATGGCCACTAAAGTCGCTTATCTCGTGTTCGATGTCGAAAGTGTCGCCGACGGAGATCTGATCTCTCGTGTCCGCTACCCCGGCGCCAACCTCAGCCCTCAAGAGGCGATCGCCAGCTATCAGGACGAATTGGTGGAGCAACGTGGCACCACCTTCATCCCCCACACCTTTCAAATTCCCATCGCTGTCGTGATCGCCAAGGTGGCGACGAATCTGGAATTGATCGACATCGTGTCGCTCGATGAGCCCGAGTTTCGTCCCCATGTGATCACCGAGCACTTTTGGCGCGGCTGGGAATTGTACCGACATCCCAGATGGGTCACCTTCAACGGCCGCTCGTTTGACATCCCGCTGATGGAGCTCGCCGCCTTTCGTTACGGCCTGTCGCTTCCGGCCTGGTTCAAGAACGACGGCTATCGCTCTCCCCGCAGCCGATACAACACCGATTCCCATCTCGATCTGCAGGACGTGCTGATGAACTTCGGTGCCGCGCGGTGCAACGGCGGTTTGAACCTGATCGCTCAGATGCTAGGCAAACCAGGAAAAATGGGCCTGACCGGGTGATCAGGTGCAGCAGCAGCATGACGAGGGCAATAAGTTGGCAATCAGCGATTATTGCCGCTGCGATGTCTTGGATACCTACTTCGTCTTTCTGAGGACCCAGGTTCTCACCGGAGCCTGCACCCTGGAGCGTGAGCAACAACTCATTCAGCTCGCAAAAAGCTGGATCGAACAGCGAGCGGAGAGCTGCGAAGCGTATCGCGCCTATCTGGAAAGTTGGGCCGACTGGAACAATCCCTGGGAATCGGCGGAGCTGGTGGGATAGAAGGGCAGTGGGGCAGTAGGGCAGTGGGGCAGTAGGGCAGTGGAAGCAGTGGGCAGTGGGCAGCAGTGCAGGGGGCAGTGGGGGAATCGGGAGTCGGGGCGAAATCTCGCCTTTACCTCGCCCGGCGCTCCGTAGTAGTGTCACGCTCAAACATGGACCCGGTGTCGGATTGAGCGACATGACGACGCTCTAGAGAAGAGAATGGATGGCTAGGCAGGGAAGTCTTCGCCAAAGTACCGCTCGATGCCGCTGCAATTTGCTAGCGTTCGTGAGTCTGCTGCGCAAAGATCCTCGGCATCCTTGGATGTCTCATCGCCACCCCCGCGTTGGCCACTGGCCTCAGCGACCCGCCGGCGATTGATGTCCGCGTGATCTTTGAATTCAAATCGCCGTCACCGCAGCCCTGGAACCTTCGGCTGCGGATCAGTGATGCTCCCAATCTCGAGGCGAGCCTCGGCGAGATCCGAAACTTCAGCCAATCGGAGACGACCAGCGGCATCTTCGATTTGGATCGCAGTGGGCAGATGCTGACGGTCCATTCGCGGCATGCGATCATCGGTGGCAAATTCGAATTGCGAATTCGCAGCTCGCGCGAAGCGAAACTTTGGATTGAGCCGCTTGGCAAATCGGCCGATGAGGCCAACATGCCACCGCCTCGCGAAATCGCGATCGTCGATCTGCTAGCCGGCGAAGTGATCGAATCACAGCCATCGACGATCAGCGATGAGAGTGTGACTGGCTGGACGATTCAGCGAGTCGAAACCGACGGATTGCGATTGGAAGATCTTCAGCCGGTCCCCGTCTATCGGCCGGGCGATCCGCTGAGTCTTTCGGTGCGAGTCAACGGGATGCTGGATCACGCCTCGAAATCGCATGTCTTGCATTACGAGTTGTACCGCGTCAGTGACGGCGAAATCGTCGAGACCCGTCGTTGGCCGATCCAGATCGGATGCTTACGGCAACAGCCAGGAGGTCCAACTCAGTGAGACCGTTCCCGACATGGCAGGTGTTTACGAACTGCGTCTGCAGTTGGAAGTCGACGATGAGAACATCTGGTCACGACTGCGCCGTCGTCCGCCGCCCCTGTTACGCGTGACGCATCCCATCGCGGTGCTGCATGGCGATGTCGGGACTGAAGACCGAACCGATTCCCTGGCACGAGGTTGGGATGATTCGTCCATCGGAATCCGCCTGGTCGGTCGGCCAATGGCTACCCAAGCCCAGCACACGGCTGATTCCGGGGAGCCAGCATCCCAGCGATTCCCGATCTGGCGAGCGATACGTATGCGGGACAGTCCTGTGTCGCTGATTCCCCCGCTGGGCATGTTCCAGGCAACGCTTGCCAGTCAGTACGGCGGGTTACCCGCACAAAGTAACCATCCGGTTGCCGTCGACCTCCACCGCGGCGCTGCGAGTCCAAGTTGGCAGCCATCAAGAGGAAGCAACGACCTCCTTTGTGCTCGAAGCTGATGCCACGGCCGATCAGCAGGGCCCGTGGCGAGAACACACGTTTGTCCATTACCCGGTGGATGACGATCAGATCTGGTTGACCAATCTGGACTCGGAAGATCCAGCCACCTTCGATTCGATCATGGTACAAGCGGGTCCGCTGCTACCTGGCGCCCAAGCTCGAGCCGGAGCTGGCAACTGAACTGGCACCAGTCACTTTCTCGCGGACCGCGGCACTGCGACTGGCGGACGTGGACTGGACCGAAATGCTGACCGCCGACGTGTCCAAGCGGACAGACTTCTCGGAGTGTGCACCGTCCACCATTGCCCTGAATGATCTCTGGGTCGCCGCCGAACGAGTTCAAGACTATGCGCGTGCCAGCGGTTGCAACGGCATCGTGGTTCCAGCCAACAGTGGCGTACGGACCTGGTACGAGAGTTCGCTACTATCAATCGCAAGAGGATCCACTGGTATCACGTCGTCATCACCTGGCCTAACGCTGCTGCAGCTGCTTGCATCCAGTCAGCTACGGATCTATGTCGGATTGCAACCGAACATGCTGCTGACCGAACTGGAGCGAACGATTCACGAGCAAGATGTGCGTCTCGTCGAATTGACGCGAAGTGAATCGACTGCGGATGCGAGCAAGGCCGGCCCGATTTTCGGAAGAACAGCGTTCCGACGAGAACTCAGTACAACCCGCTGCATCCGCTTGTCCAAGATGCAATCGGTGGCTTGGTCAAAGGAACTGAGCGATCTTTGTAACCGCTGCGATGGATTCGCCGGCATTCTTGTCGATTGTGATGGGAACAGCCATCTTCGTCCGCTGCGCAATGCCTCGACCGATGCCGGCTCCATCCTGTTGTTTGGCCGCGCCAACCAGCGTTACCGCCAGCGTGGCGCAATTGCGAAGCTGGATTCAGCAGCAGGGCAGCGAACCGTTTCAAGACTGGGAGCGACTGCAACTCCAAAACTGCTACGAGCAGGTCGGCAAGGCGACCGGTGCCGGCACGGTACGCATGCTGATGTCGGGATCCGCTTTGGTCGACTTAACGGACAACGTCAAGCAAGCGACCCCGCAATCGAGCGCCAAGACCCCGGCCCGCAAGTGCCGCAGAAGTACCGCAGCGAACGTCCCAGCCCGCCGCCTTTGTCAGCAGCTTCCGATACGGGCCAGCGGGTGTCTTGGCAAAGAAGTCGTTGATGCAGCTGCAATTGACGTCCTTGGCTGGACCGCTGCCGGCCGTTTTGCTCGGTGAGGAACGGACCGCTGGCACGACGGCTCTGGTGCGAGACCAGATGATCGACGATTTGTGCCGGATCATGAATCGCGCCGATCCGGAGCTGCTGATCCTCGACAGCAGCCTGGTAGCCAACCGTCTGGATGAAGATTTTTCCGGGACCCTCCGCTCGTTTTGTGCACTGCCCGATCAACCGCTGAGGGAATCCTTGCCGATTGATTCGGCTTCCCACACGGTTCGCTTGCGATCGGGAACCTTCAACGGTCATCTGTACGTATCAATGGTGAGTGTGGTGCCGTGGAATACGCGATGTCGATCTGGAGATGACGGTCCCAACCCACTGGCAAGTCATCGGACGAGGGGAAGCCGAGCAGATGCGCGAGCTGACGCAGTTTTCGGGGGGGACCCGCACGCGAGTGACGATTCCCACGGGACAAATGGTGGTGTTGCGAACCAACGAACCGTCGAGCACCGCCATCCGCTCTTGGACCACCCGCGTCTCGGGAGGCCCCGAGGCGATCGAGTCGATCAAGCAGAAGGTCACGTTGATTGTGGAACGCATCGGTATCCTCGGCGATTTCACTCCTTACGCAAGTCTCACCAATGGGGGCTTCGAACAATCCGGTGGCATGGGTTTGGTCGGGTGGCTCCATGCTCAACACCCACCGGGATGCGTCCAACTTGACGACAAAGAATTCGCGGAAGGATCGCACTCGGTCATGCTGACGACGATCACGCCGGCGGTGGCGCGGACCTGGCTTGTCAGTGAGACGATCGAACCTCCGCAATCAGGTCGATTGGCGGTCTCGCTTGCCTGCAGAGCAGAAGCCAAGACCGACGATTCACCCCATCTGTTGAGAATCTCGATCGAAGCCACGCGTCAAGGTGATCCCGTCCGCTTTACCAAAGACCTCGAGGTGCCACGAAACGGACAGTGGACGCAGCGTGAAGTGATCCTGGAAGCGGATGAAATCGACACGTCCTCCATCGAATCACTTACGTCTGACCATCGACAGTCTTTCGGGCGGACGGGTTTGGATCGACGACGTCCAGCTGCACGATCGCTTTCCGACCGAGAAGGAGCGGACAGAACTGCAAAGCCAAGCGTTTCTAGCCGTACAGGGACTACAACGCGGAAACCTGCTTCCATCCGGGAAACTGCTACAAAATCATTGGGCACGTCATCTGCTATCGCTCGGAGACACCGAACCATCCCAGCCGATGATCGACGACGAGCCAGTCCCTGCGGAACCACCTGGCGTCGCAGAACGAATTCGAAATTGGTTGCCGCGTCAGCTAAGATTCTAAGCGATCATCACTTTTCGGCTATGCAACACTCATCGGGAGTCACAGCAATGCGTCGTTGGGCCATCCGAATCGCAGTTTCCGTCGTGTTGCTTTTTGCTGTGATCGGTCTGTCTGGAGGATGGTGGGCACTCGAACAAACACAGCAGGTTCCCGAATTCTACACGCGGGCGACCGAGTCGCTTCCCTCTAGCACCGTCGAAGCCAGCCAGCACTTGCAGCAAGAGGTCGAACAACTGCAGAGCGATGCCGCAAAGATCGGCTCGTGGAATGCCACCTTCAGTGATGATCAGATCAACGCCTGGTTGATTGAAGAGTTGCCCAAAAAGTTTCCACAACTCTTGGCCAGTGGGGCAAGCGAGCCTCGCATTGTGATCGAGAATGGCCGACTACTGGCAGCGGTGCGATACAAGGATCGTCGGATCGACACGGTCATCTCCTGTCAGCTCTCGGTGGAGCTCACGGAACAACCCAACATGCTCGCGCTCCAGGTCAATCATCTCAAGGCCGGCGCACTTCCGCTGCCACTGAACAACTTCTTGAAGGGGATCACCCAGGAAGCGGCCAAAGGAGGTGTGGACATCCGCTGGGATGACACGGAATCAGGCCCCATCGCCCTGGTCACGGTACCGAGTGAACATCCCGGTTATGTGCGAACCCCGGTGATCGTCGAATCGATTCAACTGGTCGACGGCAACCTGATCCTCGCTGGTCACACGGGCCCCTTGGCGCATGAGTCTCTATTCACCCCTGGGCCCGGTCTATCAGTTCGTCTCATACCGCCCGGCGGAAAACCGCAATCGCCAGGACTCGCGTCTCTCCTCCACTCGCCCTTCCTCCTCACCGAAGAAGCTGCGATAGATCTCGACTTCCGCCGTCCGCTGTTTTCCCTCCTGCAGCCACTGCAGGACGACTCGAAAACGATCGGGCCGATCTTCCATCAATTGGTAGGTGCCCGCGGTTTGTCTGGTGACCGATCCGCGTCCGCCGTGAGACCTCACCTTCGTAGTCAAGGTAAGCCAACCGATGATTGGGCTAAGGGCTCGCATTCCGTTTCGATTGGCGCTCGCTTTGACCAGCTCAGCGTCCTGCCACAGATCAATTGGCGGTGTCGCCCATGTGCGGAGGGCTCCGTCCGATTCGAACATCCAATCAAAATGTGCTTGGCGAGTCCGTTCGGATTGCGGGCCCGGCTGATGAAGCAGCACGACGAATCGCGACTCGGCAACGGGAAGCTGGTTTACAGGCATGGCTGTGACTGCGGCCGAGGGCACCGCGACGAGTGGGGAAGGGTGAGCATCATTTCGCGAGTGCTTCGTACTGCCGACGAAGTCATCTTGCATCGTCGGCACCGTCAACAACACGTATCGCGCGCGGCGCTGTGCTTCCGTAACATTTCCGACACGTCGTAGCGCCGCGATCGCTGACAACTTTGCCTCGTGCCACAGCGGAGTTCCCTGTGAGGCTCCAGCAGCAAGTTGATCCCACAGGCGAATTGCTTCTGTTGTCGCCGCAGCATCGCCTGTCGTCGCCAGCAATTTCGCTGCCTGATCGATGACCTCAGCAGCAGCGGGCTGGGCCCGAATCAATTCGTTGATGACTTTGACCGATTCCTCCGTCCGTCCATCCCACAACAGCCGCTCCGCGTGTTCGAGCGAACGATCATCGTTTCCCTCCCAGCGAGCCAACAATCGTGCACTGGACTGCCTGAGCACAGGATTCTGGCGGCCGTCGCGCATCAGCCGTTCGGTTGCAACCGCGATCAGGCCTGGTGGTGGCGAAACCAGGGGTTCCGATTCGGTTCCGCGCTGACGGTATTCGAGCAGGGCAGCGGCGAAAGGATCCATGCCGACCACGTCGTCCGGCAGCGAGACTTGTCCCAGCAGGTCGCGATCCACCAACAGGGCCACCAGCAAGGGGAAGCGTTCGGCGGCAAGCTTGTTGCTCAACAACGGCCGATAGGCTTCGAGAAACCGCTCGGAGATTTCGGATGAGGTTTCGGTCGCGTCCTGCAGCGTCGCTTGCCACTGGGCGGAAATCGCATCGAGCTGTTCCGAAGTGACTTGATCGACCGGAACTGCGGTTGCGATCTCGGCTGCTTCCACCCCTCGTTGCTCTCCAATCAACAGCTTTTGCAACCAGGCGCGAGCCGCAGCAGCGGTCTCGGATGCGGGCCACTGTTCCAGATTCAAACGCAGCATGGACTCCAATCGTTCGGCCGCCGCGGGATCGTGGGAAGCGACGAGCAAAGCGGCTTGCAGATGCGCGGCGGAGGCTTGCTTGGCCTGTGGATTTGCGATCGCCGTCTCGGCAAGGAGTGCAGCGGCTTCACGATGCTTCTGGACCAATCCAAAGGCGGCCGCCGCCTCCGCGGCCCGTTCGATGGCTCGGTCCGGCGTTGGTTTCTGCCTTGGCGGCCGCCGCCAGCAACTCCGCGGCTCGCCCAGGATCTCCGCGGCGCAGATAATCCTGGCCCTGCGCCGCCACGATCGATGGATCGATCGCCGGCATCGTCGATTGAATTGGACCGACCGAGCAGCGACAGTGCCATCGCTTCGGCCCGACGTCTGGCATAAACACCACCTCTCGACTCGATCGCTTCGAGCCAATCACCCGATCTGCCAACCGGATCACTGCGTAACATGAACTCCAACTTCGCGAGATCCATCTCAATCGAACGGGGTGCGGAGGTCGGTTGATCGCCAAAGTAGCCATCGAGTCGCGCGGCGGCTTGACCCATCCGCTGTTGGGCCATCTCGAGGCGCGTCTGCAAGGCAATCCAACGAGCCGACAACGGTTGGTCGTTCGCGTCGATGATCAACTTCAGTTCGCGATCAGCACGATCGTATTGCCCCGCACGGAGAATCGATTCGATCTTTAGCCGCTCGACTTCACGACGCGCCTTGGTGTCGGACGGCAACCTGGTAATCGCCTGGTCCGCGATTTGTTCGGCTCTGGTCGCCGCCGCGATGGAATCGTCGCTTCCCGGCGCGAACAACTCCGTCTGCATCAGCGCGAGTGACACCGTTTCCACCTGCAACTCTTGTTGCAAGCGGGCAAGGTCTTCGATCATTGCAAAGGGACGATCGTCCGTTTGTTGGTCAAGCAGGATGCGGGCGTCGCCGATATCGCTGACGAGCGATTCCAACTCGGCCGTCGCCCTGCAGCAGGCTCGCGGTCGCCTCGTCACGCGCCCCGTCGTCGGCCGGTGCAACTGCCGCCCGCAGCACGCGATGCAGCGCGGCGCTGCGTTGCAGCCATCGACACCTCCGCTACCAAGAAGAACCTTCGACGGTGTTCCGGATACGACGACAACAGATCGGTGACCGGCTTGGCGACCGCTTGAATATCCGCATCATCGAATCGGTCCTGTCCCATTTGCCGTGCGATCAGGATCTGAGACTGCTCGATCGCCCACTTGGCCGCCACGTCGCCCTCGGGATCGGCTCCGCGACTGAGCATTCGGCAGAGAGACAAAGCGTCTTCGAATCGCTGCCGCTGCACCAACGCATCGACCAAATCCGCATCGCGATCATTCGTCGATCGACCCACCGACCAAACACCATCGGCACAGAGCGTCCCGGTAAGGATCATCAGTGCCGTTAAGGCGAGCAAGAGGCGTCCGATGGTGCCGTGCGCATTCACTCCTCCGGCTGGGCAGCGAACAAGCACGCGATCGGCCCCTGCGAGACGAGCCGCATCGTATGCATCGACCGCCTCATTCATCGTGATCTGCGGACTGGGGTCGATGATCACCGGCGGCTGGACCCCGAGCGCCAAGATTTCTTCGAGACGTCGGCGCAACTCACCGGTGTCGGCCAGGGGTTGTCCATTCAATTCGATGACCGTGCGGGCGTCGCGCATCAACAAGCGGATCACGATCTCGTCGAACGCTTCGGCCGGAGCGGGCTGAGCACTCAGTTCGGAACCTCCGGCCGGCGGCTCCGCGATGGCGCTGGGAAGATCGAACTCGGGCAATTCGAAGCTGCTGGTCCAAACAAAAAAGATCAGCAGCAGAAAGACAACGTCGATCATCGGCGTCATCTTCAACTCAAGCGAGTCGCTGCTCGATACGCTCGGCAATCTCAAGGCGCATTCTCCTGGCGGACTGCGATCGCGGCGTCGGTGACGCCGGCCAAAGCGGCTTCGCGGAGAACCGGTTCGACGTATCGGTACTGGACCGCTCCATCGGTGCGAATTCGAATCGCCGCCTCCGGCCCCATCTTGGTCCTCAGATCCGGCGAGAATCGATCGCAGCGACGTCACGTCAACGATGTCACCGGCGACGCGAAACTTGGCGTCACGGTCGATGCTGATCGTCAACGGCGCACTCTCCGGATCGGTCGGGACCATAGGTCGACGCGACCGGCAAATCCAACGGCAATCGATTCTCCTGTCTCGCCAGGTGGCTGGAGACCAGAAAGAAAATGATCAACAAAAACACCACGTCGATCATGGGTGTCATGTTGGCACCAACGCTGTGCCGGCCGCTTTGGTTGGGAAGTCGCATCTCGGCATGGTACCTCACGTGACGAGGTTTTTCCGATACCCTGTGTCTCTTTATCCTGTGTCGGTGCGAATCCCCCCTCGCCAAACGTTGGGTCGCTACCGCCTGCTTCCATCCGCCCGGCAACCATGTGTGCCGCCAACAAGCATCACCGAAGACGATCGTGGGCGATAACCTAACGTTTCTGAAGAATTTCCTGCGGCAACCGACGCACGTGGGGGCGATCGCCCCGAGCAGTCCCGCGCTTGTTCGCAACGATGGTCGAGTGGTTTGACTGGGATTCGCTTCGCAACGTAGTCGAGTTTGGCCCGGGGACCGGCGTCTTCACGCAGGCCATCGTGGAGCGGCTTCATCCCGAAGCCAACTTCTTCGCCATCGAACAGTCGGCCGATATGGTCCAAGCGACTCGCAGCCGCTGTCCGGGCACAACCGTCTATCACGATAGCGTGACCAATGTCCAGGAACTGTGCCGTCAACAGTCGATGGATCAGATCGACGCCGTCATCTGCGGATTGCCATGGGCCTCGTTTTCCGAGTCGCTGCAGACGGAGATCATGAACGCGATGCTCGAAGTACTGCCTCCGGGGGGCCGCTTCGCAACCTTCGCGTACTGGCAAGGCCTGGCATTGCCAGCCGGAATCCGCTTTTCTCGACGTCTCGGCGAAACATTTTCGTCGGTCGAGCGAAGTCCAACCGCCTGGATGAACCTTCCCCCCGCGTTCGTCTACCGCTGCGTCCGCTAGCGGATCTCAAGCTTGACGCACGGGCGAAAAGGGGTCCAAGGCGAAAAGGGGTCAGACACCAAAAACCGGAACGGCCCGAAGGGTGCTTCGCATTTTTGGTGTCTGACCCCTTTTCGCTGATCACTTGCCTGACTTCCTTGGTCGACGCTGTCGGCCCCTGGGTTCCGATGGCGGTTCACTTGGTAACAGGAGTAAGCACTCGCGGCCTCAACCCGCCCCAAGCTTCTTCCCGATTTCACATTTCCTCGCGCCCCGCAGCTCGGATTTTGATGCCGAAGTGCAGTGCAAGCCAGGGTGATCGGGGCGAGGAATAGGGGTCGGCCGCAAATGTTACGGACTTAGGCTCGTATCAGCCGTGGCGCGCTAGCGTCCGGTTCGCTGGCATCCGAGAAAACCGGGAGCTAACGCTCGGCGGCTGATAAGAACCAACACCGTGTTTCGCTTGCGTCCGTGCTATTCGTACCTGACCCCGTTTCCAACCGAGCGGGATCATGCCTGAACGATCATCCCCGCACCACGTCGGAATCGCTATGTCCAGCACGATCAATCCACCAACAGCCCGCTCGGTTGCCTCGTCAGTTCAGCCCGCTCACCCGGAATCGGTTGCCGCGACCATTCCGCGACGACATGATCTCGATGCGCTGCGTGCGATCGCGATGTTGTTGGGAATTGCCCTTCACGGAGCGCTCTCGTTCTTTCCGATGCCGGACGCAGGCTGGTCGATTCACGACGTCCGCCAGAGCAGTGTGTTCGGACTCTTTACGGCTTTGATTCATGGCTTTCGGATGCCGTTATTCTTTCTGATCAGCGGTTTCTTTACCGCGATGCTTTGGCGCAAGCGAGGCCTGCGGTCGTTATTGAAGCAACGGTTCAAGCGAGTCTTTCTCCCACTGATGATCGGAATGGTCACCATCATCCCGGCGGTTTGGGTTGTGATCATTGGCACGGCGATCTACCAGGCACAGTCGCCCGGCACGCAAGGTGAGGAGAATCTTTGGACGGCAGCCCGCTCAGGGAATCTGGAAGTCATTCAATCCGAAATCGCCGCCGGCGCACCGCTGAACCAGCGTGATCCCATCTTTGGCGCCACCCCACTCGCCCTGGCAACCTGGCAGGGCAACACCGACATCATGGAAGCCCTGATTGCCGGGGGCGCCGAAGTGAATGCCAGGAACCGTGACGGCGCGACTCCGCTGCATGGAGCGGCACTGTTGGGACGTTCCGAAGCCTTCGACATGCTGATCAGCCATGGCGCTAGTCTCGCGGAGCGTGATCGCGCAGGGAGCACACCAACCGATCAGCTCGATGCTTCTTGGGGACGCACCATGATTGTCGTAGGCTTCATGGGAGCGGTCGTCGATCAAGACTCACTTTTCGAGGGTCGTAAAGCGATTGTTCGGCGTCTGCAATCCGAACGGTCGGATCCTGCGGTCGAAGCGACTGCGGCACCGATCGTCGCCGCCAATGAGATCTCAAAGATCGATCGGACAACAGCAAATGGCCGGTCTCAGCATCGGGTTGGTGCTGCTGGAATTCTTTCCGCTCTTTCATCACCTCTGGTTTCTCTGGTTTCTTTGCTGGCTTGTCGGCGCGTTTGCGATCTATGCACTCGTCAGCGAACGCTTCTCTTGGAAGATGCCAAGCTGGCTAGTGATCTCACCGCTTCGATACGCTTGGCTCATTCCCTTGACACTGATCCCTCAAGCGATGATGGGGTTGATCGGCCCGAGTTTTGGTCCGGATACTTCGACCGGACTGCTGCCGATGCCGCAGATACTCGCTTTACTACGCGATCTTCTTTTTCTTCGGGGCGCTGTACTTCGATAGTGATGATCGCGAAGCGAGACTGGGCCGACGCTGGTACCTCACCTTGCCTCTCGCACTCCTGATCATCTTTCCACTGGGACTCGAGATGACCACCGGCGAGTGGGGTTTCAGCGACGGATGGCTCAACTCCAAGTTCTATCATCCGGTCGCGGTGCTTCTGCCGGTGGTCTATGTCTGGCTGATGACGTTCGGTTTGATGGGAGCGTTTCGTCGCGTCTATTCCGGACGAAAGCAAGGTCATGCGTTATGTCTCCGACAGCTCGTATTGGCTGTACCTTGTCCATCTGCCGCTGATCATGATCGTTCAGGCGGCAGTGCGAACCTGGGAACTGCCCGTGTTTATCAAGTTTGCTCTCGTTTGCACCGTCACGACCGCGATCCTGCTGGCGAGTTACCAGCTGTTCGTTCGCTACACGCCGATCGGTACCTTGCTGAACGGTCCGCGACATCGTCCCGACAAAGTCACCGATGCGGTGCTCGTCGCAGCGACTAGCCCCACCGACTAGTGGTTCGTACCGTAGGTCCGACTTTCCAAGGCGGACACCCGCAGCTTTGCTGCGTTATTTGCGAGTCTCGGAGAGACTCGCCTACGGTAAATGCGGGCCAGCGGCCGGCAAAAACTTTTGGCTACCGGTCGTCGGGGTGTAACATAGCAGGTCGCCAATGAACTGACCGCCGAAATCAAGAGCCAGCCAAAATGACGGGCGAGAGCTGGCCATGATTGAATCTCGTTGGGAGCGCGACGCGCGGACGTCGCACCACAGTATGAACCTGCTGAAGTGCCGGAAACTCCTGATCACGATCCTCGCGGTTCAAGGCATGATCCTGGTCCCGAAGGATGCGACGGCGGCGGATGATTTCTCCAAGCCACTCGCCAGCTTTCTTCAGACGTTTTGCAACGACTGCCACGCCGACGGAGCGGAGGAAGGGGGTCTGGCAATCGACTCGCTCAGTCGCAACCTTGACGATCCCGCCAGCTTCGCGCGTTGGGAGCGCATCTTCGATCGCGTCAACTCTGGCGAGATGCCACCGGCCGACGCGGAGCAACCGACGGCGGACCAGCGCGACGGGTTTGCGTCTTCGCTCAGTGCGCCGCTGGTCCAAGCCCACACCGAGGCCAAAGGGACGGTTCTGCGCCGCTTGAACCGTCGGGAATATCAGAACACGCTCAACGACCTGTTCGGGACGAACCTGGATTTGGAGAATCTCCTGCCAGAAGACGGGCGTTCACATGAGTTCGACAACGTCGGCGAAGCGCTCAACATCTCGATGATTCAATTGCAGCGATACCTCGACGCCATCGATTCGGTGATGGAAGCGTCCATCGCAAAAACGGTCGAGCGGCCTGAGCCGACGCAAAAGCGCGCCAACTATGCGGAGACCCGAGAAGGGCGAGAAGCACATCGGCAAGGCCTGGAAACAACTCGATGACGGCGCCGTCGTGTTCTTTCAACCCCTGGGCTATCCCACCGGGATGCTGCGGACCGCCAACGTACAGGAATCCGGGCGTTATCGAATCCGTGTGACTGGCTATGCCTACCAGTCGGACGAACCAATCACCTTTGCCATCGGCGCCACCACCTTTCAACGTGGATTCGAGCGTCCCACGTTCGCCTATCGATCGCTGCCACCAGGACCTGCGACCACGGTCGAAATCGAAGCGTGGATCGAAGAACGGTACATGATCGAATTGACGCCTTGGGGAATCAGCGACAACGACCACGAGCTTCGCAAGAACGGGATTGACGCTTACGGCGGACCCGGTCTGGCAATTCTGCATGTCGATCTCGAGGGGCCGCTGTTCGATGAGTTCCCCAGTCGCGGCCATCGGCTGTTGTTTGACGGACTCAACCGTGTCGAGGTCGAGCCCAGCGACCCCAAAGCGAAGAGCAAGTCTTGGTACCAGCCGACCTTCACGATCGAGTCGGACGATCCCGCTGCGTGATGCCAAAGCGGTCTTGAATCGCATCGCGACCGCGGCCTTCCGAAGACCGGTCGAGGATCAAGAGGTGGAGCCGTACCGTGACTTGCTGCAAAGCGAGCTCGATATCGGAGCTAGCGTCGAGGAAGCGTTGCGCACCGCGACCGCGGCGATCTTTTGCTCACCCGATTTCCTCTACCTTCGCGAACCGGCCGGTTGGCTTGGATGATTATGCGCTTGCATCACGCTTGTCCTACTTCCTGACGCGCACGTCGCCAGACGAGGAATTGCTTGCCGCTGCGGCATCCGGTCAACTCGCCAGCGAACCGCAGGTCTTGATCGAACAGACGCGACGGCTGTTGCATTCCCCTCATCACCAGCGATTCGTCACCGATTTCACCGATGCCTGGTTGAACCTGCGTGACATCGAATTCACCTCGCCCGGACAAGAATCTGTATCCCGAATTCGATCCGTTTCTCGCAGGACTCGATGCTCAAAGAGACGCGTCAGTTCTTCGCCTCGCTGATCGCCAACAACGAAGGTGTGAAGAACCTGATCCATGCGGACTACGCGATGCTGAACAATCGCTTGGCAGAACACTACGGAATCGAAGGGGTCGTCGGCCCTGAGATTCGTCGAGTGCCGCTGCCGGCCGACAGTGTCCGCGGTGGGATTCTTTCGCAGGCCAGTATCTTGAAGGTCTCCGCCAACGGCACCAACACCTCTCCGGTGGTTCGTGGCGTTTGGGTGATGGAGCGGATTCTGGGAAATTCGCCGCCGCCGCCGCCGCCCGGCGATCCCGGGCGTCGAACCCGATGTTCGCGGCGCGTCGACTCTACGCGAACTCCTGAGCCGACATCGCAGGATGGAAAGTTGCCAAGGTTGTCACATGATGATTGATCCGCCGGGCTTTGCGTTGGAAAGCTTCAATCCGATTGGAGGCTGGCGCACGCATTTCCGCAGCCTCGGCCACGGCGAACCCGTGGACTTGGAAGTAGCCGGCCAGCGCGTCCGCTATCGAATCGGACCAGAGAGTCGATGCCAGCGGACAACTTGCCGACGGGATGAGGTTTCAGGGTTTCCGCGGGTTCCGTCAGCTGCTTTTGCGTGACGAACCGGCGTTGGCTCGGACGCTCACAAAGAAGCTGATGACCTTCGCGACCGGTCGCGAAATGGGATTTTCCGATCGTAAAGCGATCGACCAGATTGTCGAGCAAACCGAACGCCAGCGGTTATGGTGTGCGCGACCTGATCGAGCAAATTGTGGTCAGCGAGACGTTCCGGCAAAAGTGATCCCCGGATCCAAGCAGTCCATTCATTTTCACTCTGAAGAAGTCCGCCATGCTGATTCCAAGACAACCCCTCCATCGTCGTCACCTTCTGCGTGGCTGTGGGGCTGCCGTCATCGCGCTTCCGTTCTTGGAAGCGATGGGCCCGTCGCTGGGGCGTCAGGTGCTCGGCGCCGAGACCGATGACGCATCCCCCAAGCGTTTTGTCGCAATGTGCGCGACGCTTGGGTTTCATGGTCCGCACCTGTTTCCTCAAGGGGACGATCCAGATCTGCAATGGACACCCTATTTGTTGAAGTTGGCCGATAACCGCGATCAGCTCACGCTCTTTTCCGGACTCAGTCATCCTGAACAACAGGGCAACAACGGTCACGCCTCGGAATTGACCTGGTTGACCTCCGCGCAACGACCGGGCCTGGCCGGATTCCGCAACTCGGTTTCGCTCGACCAGTTGATTGCCGAGCAGATTGGAATCGCGACCCGATATCCTTACCTGGCGCTGTCAACGAGCGGACGATCGATGTCGTGGTCGTCCAATGGAGTCGAGATTCCAGGGATGACGTCGCCGTCAAAGCTGTTCACTGCGTTGTTCATTGACGGCAATGAAAAGAGAAGTCGCCGCGGAAATGCGAGGACTCAAGACGGGGTCGCAGCATCCTCGACACCGTCGGAGCTCGGGCCTCGCAACTCGAGCAAAGTCTCGGTCATGCGGATCAGCAAAAGCTGGACGAGTACCTCACTGCAGTTCGCGATCTCGAGCGACGACTGCAACAATCCGAAGATTGGGTTCGGCGACCCAAACCGAGAGTGGACCAGGAGACGCCCCAGGACATCACCGACAAGAATGATGCCATCGCCAAGCAACGTCTGCTCTACGACATGATCGTGCTGGCCCTGCAAACCGATTCCACGCGCACGATCACTTATCAACTTAGCGGAATGAATTCCGTTCCCACGATCCCCGGCGTCAAAAGCGATTGGCATGGACTGTCCCATCACGGCAAGGATCCCGACAAGATCGAGGAGTTGAAGATCATTGAAGAGGCTGAGTTCGTCGCCTTCAATGAATTCCTCAACAAGTTGAGAAGCATTGAAGAGAATGGTCGGACGCTGCTCGATCACACGGCGGTCTTGTTCGGCTCGAATCTTGGCAATGCCAGTGCACACGATTGGCACAACCTCCCGATCATCGTCGCCGGCGGCGGCTACAAGCACGGATCCTACGTCGCTCACGACGCCAGCAACAACACGCCGCTGGCAAATCTTTTTGTCGATCTTGCCCAGCGAATGGGGGTGGAAATCGATCAATTCGGAAGCAGCACGGCAGCCGGTGTCCAGGACTGGTCAGTACAGGCTGATTCTCTTTGGTCAGTCGAATCCTCGGCTCGCGCAACGCCGAGGGACCTTCTTGACCGTGTTTCGCGGATTGCGGAGGCGACGGGTCGGTTAGAATGAGAGTCGGTCGCGCTATAGCCTTCCTCCCTTTGCCATCCTGCCCATGCGCGGCCTCCTGCCTGTTCTTGCTTTGATCGTTGTCTGCGGTGACCAGAGCGTCGCGGCTGTCGAGATCTCGTTCAACCGCGAAATTCGTCCGCTGCTGTCGGACGCCTGTTTCGCCTGTCACGGACCGGATGCGGCTCATCGTGAGGCCGATCTTCGCTTGGATCTCGAAGCATCGGCAAAGGAGGATGCGATCGTTCCAGGCGACGTCGAGGCGAGTGAACTCATTGCCCGGATCACGTCGGACGATCCTGATCTCCTGATGCCGCCTCCTGACAGTGGCAAGCAAGTTGACTTCGCAAGAAATCGCTCGGCTCACCGAATGGGTCCGAGGCGGGGCCCCCTACGAACCTTATTGGGCCTATCAGAAGCCGGTCGGCCATCCGACTCCCGACACGGGTTCATCATGGTCCAATGATCCGGTCGACGATTTTCTGCTGGCTCGACAACAGGCGGAGGGCTTTGTTCCGGCGGCCGACACCGATCGGCGCACGTTGATTCGGCGCCTGACACTCGGACCTGACTGGACTCCCGCCGACACCGCAAGAGGTGGAGGCGTTTGTCAACGACACCCGCCCCACGGCCTATCGCCGTTTGGTCGATCGCTTGCTGGCTTCGCCCGCCTACGGTGAGCGGATGGCAATCTATTGGCTCGACCTGGTTCGTTACGCGGACACGGTCGGTTACCACGGTGACCAGGATCACAACATCTCGCCCTATCGCGACTACGTGATCGACGCTGGCAATGACGATCTGCCGCTTGATCAATTCACGCGCGAACAGATTGCTGGCGACCTGATGCCGGAGCCAACGGTCGACCAGCGCGTTGCCACCGGATACAACCGACTCCTGCAAACGTCGCACGAGGGTGGCGTTCAGCCCAAGGAGTACCTGGCGATTTATGCCGCCGATCGCATTCGCAACCTGTCGGCGGTCTGGATGGGTGCGACGGTCGGTTGCGCTCAGTGTCACGACCACAAGTACGACCCCTACACGCTGAAGGACTTTTATTCGCTGGTTGCATTCTTCGCCGACATCGACGAGCAACAGCATTTCAAAGTTGGATCCAATGCGCTGCCAACCAGTCGCCCACCGGAGATTCCTGTGCTGAGCCGATGGCAACGGCAACGCGTCGACGCAATCGATGCAGAGATCGCCGAACTGAATCAGATCGTGAAGTCGGCGGACGTCGCGGACGCCGAGCGGGTACGTGAATCGATCACAGCGTTCGAAGAGGAAAAGGCTGCGATCGAGAAACAGGCGAGAGTGACGATGGTAACGCAGTCCATCGAGCCTCGTGAGATTCGCATGCTGCCACGCGGCAACTGGCTCGACGAGAGTGGCCCCGTCGTAGAACCAGCCATTCCCGCAGTTCCTGGGCGACCTGCCGACGTCCGGGCGGCGAGCCAACCGATTGGATTTGGCGGACTGGCTGGTCGACGCCGAAAACGGATTCGGCGGCATGACCGCGCGGGTCGCTGTGAATCGATACTGGTACCTACTCTTCGGTCGAGGCATCGCCCCTTCGTTGGCGGATTTCGGGGGCCAAGGTCAACCGCCGACGCACCCTGAGTTGCTAGACCGATTGGCCGTTGACTTTGTCGACGATGGCTGGAGCGTCAAACGGCTCATGCGTCGTCTGGTGCTCTCCCACGCCTATCGCCAATCTTCCGACACGACCGAAGCAATGCTTCACGCCGATCCGTACAACCAGTTCTTTGCACGACAAACAAGGTATCGATTGCCGGCGGAAATCGTTCGCGACAACGCCCTATCGATCAGCGGCATTCTGGTTTCCGACGTCGGTGGCGCCAGCGTCAAACCTCATCAACCTGCAGGCTACTACCGACATCTCAACTTTCCGAAGCGCATTTACGTCCCTGACCGAGGAGAGGCCCAGTATCGGCGTGGCGTCTATGTCCATTGGCAGCGACAGTTCCTGCATCCCATGCTCAAGGCGATGGACGCACCGAGCCGCGAAGAGTGCACCGCGGAGCGACCACGATCCAACACACCGCTCGAGGCGCTGGTGATGCTCAACGATCCATCGATGATCGATGCCGCCATCGCGTTTGCCGCGCGAATGTCGCGTCAAAGCGACGAAACAGATCAACAACGGGTGATGCTTCGCATTTGAACTTGCTACAGCACGCCTGCCCGATGACTTTGAACTTCACGCGTTGCTTCGACTGTTGGAGGAGCAGAAGTCGTACTACGAAGCAAATCCCAACGAGGCCGATGACCTGATCGAATCGGCCGACAAGTACATCAAACAGACGATCGCCGATCGCCAATCCCTTGCAGCCTGGACAGGCGTCGCCAGAGCGATCCTGAACATGCACGAAACCGTTTCCCGAAATTAGCATTGTCGGCGTGCCGAGGAAGTCAGGCTGGAAAGCCTACGTACGTTGAGACACAACCTATCGCTGACGATCATGCGAGACCTCAACAAGACCTTCCATTGGCCAACCGACGGACGTTTCTGCAATCCAGCAGCCTGGGACTCGGCGGAGTTGCCTTGGGGTCTCTGCTTGCTCGCGAAGTGGATGCCGCACAGATCAACGCCTCCAACATCAATGCGGGAGCTCGCCTCGACCTGCCTCATCACACTCCTCGGATCAAGCGAGTCATCTTCCTTTGCATGGCGGGTGGCCCCTCCCATTTAGAAACGTTTGATGAAAAGCCAGAGCTTGCCAGGCTTGATGGGCAACCGATGCCGGAGTCTTACACGGCCGGTCAGCCGATCGCGCAGCTGCAGGGACAGGAATTGAAATGCCAAGGACCGTTGACAAGCTTTGGTCAGGTACGGCGCATGCGGACAAACGATTAGCGATTTCCTGCCCTATCACCAGAAGATGGCGGACGATCTTTGCGTGATTCGATCCATGGTGACCGAGCAGATCAATCATGATCCCGCGCACACCTTCATGAACACGGGGACGGCGATCAGTGGACGGCCCTCGATGGGATCGTGGGCGACCTACGGGTTGGGCAGCGAGAGTGACGATCTGCCCGGTTTCGTGGTGCTGACCAGCGTCGGCGGGCGTAATCCTCAGCCGATCGCCTCACGGCAATGGTCCGCCGGTTTCTTGCCAAGCCGGTATCAGGGAGTTGAATTCAGCAGCAGCGGACAACCCGTCAATTATGTGAAGCCGCCGGCGGGTGTCTCGCGTGATCGGCAGCGGCAATTGATTGACGTCGTCGGCGAGCTCAACCGACATCGACTCGCCGCGCACCGGAGATCCGGAAATCGAGACGAGGCTCGCGACGTACGAGATGGCGTTTCGAATGCAAACCTCGGTACCGGAGCTCGCGGACGTTTCCGACGAGCCTCAGCACATCCTGGACATGTACGGAGCAAAACCCGGTGACGGATCGTATGCGTCGAACTGTTTGCTGGCACGACGATTAGCCGAACGGGGAGTGCGATTCATTCATCTCTATCATCGCGGCTGGGATCATCATGGTGATTTGGTCCAGTACATGAACGTCTGTTGCGGCCTGACCGATCGCCCGACCTGGGCTTTGCTCAATGACTTGAAACAGCGTGGCATGCTGGACGAGACCTTGATCATTTGGGGCGGAGAATTCGGTCGGACCCCGATGTTTCAAGGAAAAGGCGGCGCCGGTCGAGACCATCACATCAAGGGATTCTCGATGTGGATGGCCGGCGGTGGAATCAAACCCGGATACAGCCACGGCGCCACCGACGAACTGGGCTATCACGCCGTCGAGGATGTCGTTCACGTGCGCGACCTACATGCCACCATGCTGCATTTGCTGGGCATCGATCATCATCGATTCACGTGTCAAGTTCCAGGGCCTCGACATGCGGCTGACTGGCGTCGAGCCCGCTCACGTCATCGACAAGATCCTGACGTAGAAACGATCTGGTCGAGCAGGTTCGAGACGGATGCACCCGTGTTGCGGGAAGAGGAGTCAGCCTGGAAAGGCCGACGTACGTTAGGCTTTCCAGCCTGACTCCTCTCGGCCGAGCCGATGACGTGCCCAAGAATGCTCTAGTAACCCAGTGCCATGCCGTCTTTTCTTGGCTCGGTGGCTCCGTGCAGGGTTCCTCGTTCCCAGTCGATCATGATCGCCTGATAGCCGCCGTAGCCGCCGCCATTGTCGCGGGCCACCTTGTGTCCGCGCTGCAGCAGTCCCCGGACCGCTTCCTCTGAGATCGCACTTTCCACATTGACGGTCCCTCCACCGGCTGCCATCGGTGTCCCGGTCGGCTGCTGCGATCCGACATGCCGGACTCGAGGCGCATCGCCAGCCGATTGGACGTTCATCCCGAAATCAATCAGGTTGACCAGTACCTGCACGTGGCCCTGTGGCTGCATGTCACCTCCCATCACCCCAAAGCACAGCCAGGGCTTGTCATCCTTGGTAACCATCGCGGGAATGATCGTGTGAAAGGGGCGCTTGTGCGGTTCCAAGCGGTTCAGATGATTCTCATCCAGCGCGAACAACGCGCCGCGGTTCTGCAGCACGAACCCGACATCGCCGGGGACCATCTTTGATCCGAAACCGAAGTAATTGCTCTGAATGAACGAACAACAGTTTCGATCCTTATCCACGACCGTCAGGTAGATCGTATCGCCGTGTTCGAGCTTTGGATCACCCGCCTCAACCTCGGTTGCCGCACGATGTAGATCGATCCTCTCTCGCTGCCGCTGAGCGTACGGCTTCGAAATCAACTCCGCGATCGGAAGGCTGATTGAAGTCGGGATCAGAATAGAACTTTGCGCGATCCGCAAACGCCAGTTTCTTGGCTTCCACGAACAAATGCCAATACTCGGGACTTGTCGGTCCCATGCTCTTCAGGTCAAAGCCCTCAAGCACGTTCAACATCTCGAGCGCCGCAATCCCCTGACCGTTCGGCGGCAACTCCCAAACGTCGTAGCCTCGATAGTTCGTCGAAACGGGCTCGACCCACGTCGAGGCGTGGTCCTCGAAGTCCTTGATCGAGAAGAAACCGCCGTTGGCCTCGCTGAACGCCACGATCCGCTTGGCAATCGAGCCGCGATAAAACGCATCGCGGCCCTGCTCGGCAATCAACTCATAGGATCGGGCCAGGTTCGGATTGCGGAACACATCGCCTTCAACCGGTGCTTTTCCATCGATCAAAAACGTCGAGGCAGAATCTGGATGACTCGCCAGGTTCGACTCGTCGCCCTTCCAATAACCGGCGATGATCTCCGTGACGGGAAAACCGGCGCGTCCATATTCAATCGAAGGCCCCAGAATCTCGGTAAATGGTTTGGATCCAAATCGCCCGTGAAGCTCGAACCAACCGTCCACACAGCCGGGCACGGACCAGGAAAGAGGTCCATCGATCGGAATCTGCTCGAGTCCGCGCTCGGCAAACAGCTGTCGGTTGATCGCGTACGGGCTGCGACCGCTGGCATTCAAGCCAAACAGACGCTTTGTCTTGGCGTCCCAATAGATCACGAACAGATCCCCGCCAATGCCACAACTCATCGGCTCGACCAGGCCCAGCATCGCGTTGGTCGCAATGGCCGCATCGACCGCATTGCCGCCGGCCTTCAAGATGTCGACGCCGACCGCTGCGGCCAGTGGATGACTGGTGGCGACCATCCCCTGGGTCGCAATCACCGTCGAACGACTCTGATGTGGATCACCGGTTGGACGGTCGTACGGACCTGCAGAGAACACTGGTTGATTGCTCCCGATTAACACCAATGACGAGATCCATGACGAAGAATCCATGACGAAGAATCCAGTGACGAAGCAGACCGGTCACGAAGAAACGCGGTACCAACCACCGATAACCCGAGCGAGCGAGCGACATTCGTGTTTCTCCCGTTGCTTGAAGTGGGCCCCCAGCATCACGTTGCAATCATCCGGCCGACAAGCGAGCCGCCGCTGCGGTGTCCAAAACAAAGGTCACCTCGCGATTCCTTTGCAGTTGCGAAGCGGGAGACATCGCGTCGATTGGGCCCTGGATGGCGCGATCGACCGCATCTGCCTTGCGCTCACCGGTGGCCATCAAGATAATCCGCTTCGCTTCCAAGATGGTACCGATCCCCATGGTGATCGCGTGTCTTGGAACCTCATCGACGGAAGAAAAAAACCGAGAATTCGCCTGAATCGTCTCCTCGGTCAGATCCACCCGCCTTGTCCGACTGTTCCCGGGGGAACCTGGCTCGTTGAACGCGATATGGCCATTGTCGCCGATCCCCAACAGTTGCAAGTCGATTCCTCCGGCAGCACGGATCTGGTCTTCGTACGCCTGTGCGTAGGCGGCAATGTCTTGGGCCAGCCCGTCGGGTACGTGGGTCTTCGCAGGGACGAGATTGACGTGATCGAAGAGATGCTCCTGCATGAAGGTTCGATAACTCTGCGGATGTTCTGGGCCCAGCCCGACGTACTCATCCAAGTTGAAAGTGGTGACACCGGAAAAATCGAGGGACTGCTCGCGGTGCATCCGCACCAGTTGACGATAGACCCCAATCGGTGTTCCGCCAGTCGCCAACCCCAGCACAATCTCCGGGTTGTCACGTATCGCCTCGGCGATCATCTCGGCAACACGCAAGGAAGCTTCTTCGGGGCTGTCACAAACCACGATCGCCGGCGAGATTCTGCTGCCGTTCATACCAACTCTTGCTCCAGCGTATGACTTGCCCGAATCAGTTCCTCACGCCACACGTCACTGTCCAGATGATCGCATAGGATCGGCCGCAGATCCTCGCGCACGAAGACTCGCACGCGTTTGACTTGATTGTCGAATTGTTGTTCAGCCAGTGCCGATGCAACCGGGGATACCTCACCGAGCGGACGGACCGACCCGGTCTCGACCGACCACGTCAATGTTGATGTCGACTTCGAGTTTGACCGGAGGCGCGTCGATCAAGATGTCGGCGGCGTGGATCGCGACATCCGTTCGGGCCGCCAGTTGATTAGCCAATCGCTCACAACAAGCGACCAACCACCAGTAGGGACGACGTGCCAGAGCCTGATGCACTTCCATCCCATCGATCGCATTGAATTCCGCCGCGCGTTTGTAAAGTCGACGCCGCGGACCAAACAGCCCTTCCACCATTGATTCGGCAACGCTTCCTTCAGCCGCTCGCCGCAGCATCGCGATCCAAGGTGCGTCGGTCAGCCGAAGCGTTGAAGGCAGATCGATACGATGCTGCAACAGGAACACGGCTCGCTGCAACATGGCGGTCGCCGATCGGACCGCGTGATGCCAATACACCTCACTGAACATCACGTAGCGCGAAAAGACCATCATTTCGGCCGCCGTGCGGCCTTTTTCGCCGATCGCCAGCCGGCCCGAAGCGGGATGGATGCACATCGAATTGATCAGCCTCCCCATGTCGAAGTTCCGACCATAGGGAACCCCTGCATGGAGGCTGTCGCGTTGCAGATAATCGAGTTTATCGATATCGATCGGACCGCTCAGGCAACTCATCAGAAACGAATCGGCGACCTGGTCCCGTCCCGGAACACGTGACTCGGGATCGAGCAGCGCCATCACGTCCGCCGCATCGCACTCCCAGTCCTCGTCAAGGCAACTGGCAAGCTCTCCCCACTCCAGGCACTCCGCGACGCGCGTCTCGTGCTCACCGAGTCCGGCGAGCTGCATATCCTCGATCGGATGACAAAACGGCCAGTGCCCCAGGTCATGCACCAGCGATGCGAAGACAAACGCCTCGGCCATCCGAGCGGAGACGACCGAGTCAAATTCACGATCGCCACTGAATCGAGCGAGTAACTGAAGCGCGTTGTGATAGACGCCCAAGGAGTGCTCTAGCCTGGAATGCGTGGCACCAGGATAGACCAGCGAGACCATGCCGAGCTGGCTAATCGATGCCAAACGATGCATCGGCTCACTGTCCAACAAACGCCGAACACGATCGGTGATCGGTACATCTTGCGAGGGCGGTATGCGGACGAGTGAACCGGTCCGACGAAGAGCGGCGACTTCAGGCAGCATGGCGAGCCCACAGGACGGAAACGGAAAGTGAAATGCCAGCGAAGGGTCGAAGCCACCTAACCAGTGGCCAGCGTGATGCCGCTCAAGATGGCGAGTGCCATGGTGACGACAAAGTACAAACCGGCATGAGCCACACCGTTGCCGAATTCGAGCTCAAAGCAGGCCACCGATGCCACCGAACCCAAACCGATCATGACGCAAAAGATGATGCCAAACCACAGGAACGACATCTCATTGGGTGATTCCAAATCATTGATGTAGCTCGGTACGAATGCATACACCAACCACAAGGCGGCCAGGATCCCCGATAGAATCAACACGCGGTAGCGAAGCTCCCAGCCCATGTAAGGTTCCAGTTCAGAATCGCGAACAAACGTGTAGCCCGCCCAGACAAGTGGAGGTCCAAGCAGGATCGCACCAGCCACGGCGGCCCAGATCGGAGCCCCCCCAGTGACTCGAAATCCGATCGCGACTCCCACGGCGGCCAGCACCGCACCGAAAGTGATCAACAGGCCTTTGCGAGTGACGTCCGTTTCCGTGCGTTTGAGCGGCTTGAGAATACTCTTGCCTTCTCGATCCTTCGGTGCACCATCATCAGGCGCATGGATGACGACTTCTTCAGACTTCTCAGGAACCCTAATCTGTTGTTTGCAGTTGGGGCATGGCCCGGTCTTGCCGGCGAATTTTTCGCTGACTTGAAACCGCTTGAAGCATTTCGGACAAGTGACTTGGATAGGCATGAATCGAAAACAAAGCCCGGGGGAGGAGACCCCGAAAGAGTTCAACCAGGAATTCAACGGGGAGCAAGAAGCGTCGTTGCACAGTGTGTCACGCTCGCCGGAGGTCCCGCAACCCATCGAGCAGGATACTAGGGCGCAGGATACTGGGGCGGTCACCGGCCCAGGCGCGACGAGCCCCTCGGCACACGTTGTGTTATATCAGCCCGAAATTCCTCAGAACACAGGCAACGTCGGGCGAACTTGCGTGGCAGTCGGCGCCAAGCTGTGGATTGTTCGACCCGCCAGTTTTCGAATCGATGATGCCCGGCTGCGGCGGGCAGGGCTCGACTATTGGCAGCACCTCGATCTCGGGGACGCCGTCAACTGGGAGGATCTGGTTCGACAACTTGCTCCGCGGCGGATGTTCTTCCTCTCACGATTCGCCAAACGGACGATTTGGGACGCCTCGTTTCGTCGCGAGGACGTGTTCGTGTTCGGCCGTGAAACCTCCGGACTGCCCCCCTCCATTCTCGATCCGGAGCACGAACATGCGCTGCGGCTACCGACGTCGCCCCACGTCCGGAGCTTGAATCTGGCAACCACGGTCGGCATCGTGCTGTACGAGCAACAACGGCAGTTGGCGGAGAAGGGCAGTGGGTAAAGAAGGGCAGTGGGGCAGTGGGGAGCCGGTGTCAGATATCGTACGTCAGGCTTTCCAGCCTGACCGGTTCGTACGTCAGGCTTTCTAGCCTGACACCTGGAAAACCGGTCAGGCTGGAAAGCCTAACGTACGGTCTGCGAGTCGAGTAAGCTAATCACGTAGACGCGACTGCGCAGAACCTTCGGCACGCTTGCTCATGAACCAACCAACACTTCGTCGCCGACCTCCCCAAATCAGTCTTGGTTCCATGATGCTGATGATGATCGTGTTCTCGATCATGTCGGCGGGATTGTTCTACGCGTCTCGGGTTCCGATTGTGCAGGAGGAGCTCAGCGTGCTGGTGCAAGGCAAAACCGGTGGGTCGGGCAGCGATACAGGTCGCCTGGCACACATTGTTTTCATCATGTTCACGTTCAGTTCGCCGCTGATTCTCGCTGGCGTGCTATCGACGGCCGTCAGCTTTCTGCGCTGGTTTGAACGGCGAGCATGAGCCGACGAGCGGAACGGGCGATCGGCATCGACGGGATCAGAGAGATGCTTGGTCACGTTGCCATGCCTGGCAGCTTCGATGATTTCATCGACGCCATGCGACAGCCTTGGGGGAGCATCATGCGGAGGCGCCGCGAGCTGCCTGCTGACGACTTGCCCGTTTCTTCCATTCCGATTCCCTGGTATCGGCTCGGTCATCGTCCAACGGCTTCATCGCCAAAGCCCTCTCGTACACTTGCCTACGCGTCAGGCGACTTTTTTGTCCAAGACGCTGGATCGCTGCTGGCTTTGGCGGCGGCCGGAGCCGATACCTCGGCTCTTGCCGGCAAACTCATTTGCGACCTGTGCGCGGCACCCGGCGGCAAAGCGTCGGCGCTGGTCGAAGCGATTGACGCTGGCGATCCCGAAAGGCCCAGTGGATTCGTGCTGGCCAACGAAGTGATTCGATCGCGGCTCGGTGCCCTGCAGCTGAATCTCGCCCGCACCGGATCGGACCGTTACGCCATTTCATCACTCGACCCCGAAGTGCTTGCCGACCGATTGACTGGCGTGTTTGATTTCGTATTGGTCGATGCACCTTGCAGTGGTCAAGCGATGGTCGCTCGCGGAAAGCAAAAGAGATCATCGCTGTCGATCAGCCAAATCGAGCACAATGCGTCGCGCCAACGGCGGATTCTTGACGCCGCGGTGCGATTGCTTCGGGACGACGGATTGCTGGTTTACAGCACCTGCACGTTCGCCGAAGCGGAGAACGAGTCACAGATCGCAAGGCTGATCGACGAAGGCTTGGCGACACCCGTCACGGCCGACCACCTTGGACTGGACCACCTTGAACCATTCCGCAGTGCCGAGGGCTGTTATCGACTTTGGCCACACGTTCATGAGTGTGCCGGCAGCTTTGCGGCGATCTTGCAGGTCAACGCGGGCTCAGAGAACACACTGCATCAGCGATACTCAAACAGCGACTTCAAAGCACCAGCCGATTTGCGGTCGTGGTTCACCGAGCTCGATTCATCGCTTCGGCTTTGGCAGAACGACTCCATTCTGATCGGCTGGCCCAGCGATGCGCCAAGTTGGGTGGAACAGGTGGCGACCGCTGGTCCGGAACTAGCTCATCGCACCGGTCAAACCTGGAAACCCGCACACGCCGCGGCCTTGCGGCGGGTGGACCGCGCCGTCGCCATTCGGCGGGTCGAATTGGATGCGGAGAAATCAAAAGCATTCCTCCGAGGCGAGACGGTTCCCGCCGAAACCGACGGATGGCAGGTCGCATGCTGGCGCGGCCGGCCAATCGGCTGGATCAAAGCAACCGCAGGGATCGGCAAGAACCACTTACCGATGTCGGCTCGGATGCTCGGCGAATTGGCGTCTTAGCGGCGCTCACGTAAAAAAGTTGACGGATCCGCATCGATCAGACACGATCGTTACTAGACACCGCCACTTTGATGGTAATTCACAACCCGAAAGCGTAAGCGAGGCAGTGGGTTGAGCTGAAAATTCCTCGCTTACGCTTCGGGTTACAATTCATATCGCGCTCGGCGAAGTGGCGCTGTCCAGGTCGAGAACGACTCAAAAGTGTTTGCCGCGACACGAATCGTCTCATTCCCATCATGATCCATGTTCACCAGACAAATCCCTGTTCGTCTTACCTTTGAGCCCAGGCGTGATCGATCACAGCCTCGGATCGTTTTGCTGTTAGCATGCGCCTTGGTCTGTTTCCTCTCGGGGTGTTCCAAGGAAAAGATCCAAGCAGCTCTTGAAGAGGCGAAGACGCAGACCAGATCACTCACCAAGTCGACGGTCGAAGCCATCGAGGAAAAGCTTCCGGAGACGGGAAGTCTAACACTGGAAACCAGCCCTCCGACCTCTCCCGTTGAGCGGCTGGACCTGGACCTGATCACGATCGGTGACGGTCGACCGAATGTGGTTCAAATTGTTTCCTATGACGTGCGAACTCCTGGTCGCAGCTTCCCCGTCGTCATGCTACATGGCACCACCACGGCTAGCACGGCTTCTTCGCTGGCGGGCGAGACGATCGCGTGCGACCTCTATTTGCAATCGAGTGCCAACACGCCGATCGCGATGACCCGACCAGGAGAATCGGTCTCAGTCACGTTTGACACGTTCAACCAGGAGGATAACACGATCAACGCGACACTCGGTTCGGTCCATCTGCTCAGCTCGGACGATCAGACGATTTCGATTGGCGGGGGCCAAATGGTCGCGGTCATACGAGCCGAGGGAAACTGATCATGCGATACCGCGCTCCATTGCTCGTGTTCGTTATCCTGCTGCTGACCACGGTGGTCACGTCACCGGTGGGTGCCAATCCAAGCAGCAAAGAACCGTCGCGCCCGCTTGCTGCACATGGCACCATCGAGGGTGCGAAGGAACTGACATCACAGCTTTATCAGTTGTATGACGAAGAAGCCAAGTTTGTCGATCAAACGTACGCGCGAAAGGATGATCCAAAGAGCTTCTCCGACCGACAGATCTCGAAGTCTGCTGGCCGCCTTTGGAGGGCGCGACGCGACGCCAAGCGGTTGCAAATCATGGGCGAACCGGCGGGACACGATCTCTACAAGAAGCTCCAGCTCCTGGCCACGGAGGTTTACAAGTTCGGCCAGGCCTATCGTGGGACACCGAGCGGCAATCAGCTTGCCCAGCGGATCCAAGTCCAACTGGGACGCGAAAGGCCGGCGATGCAACGATTCTTGCAACAGGCCGAGGCAGCCCTTCAGAAGGGAAAGCTGGAAGTCTTTGAAACACAAATGGAGAAGAAGGGCCAGGCGCTAACCGAACAGCTCGTCTTCTTCAATGCCGCCGAGAGTCGACCGTTCGACGAACAGTTTCATGCGATCCTCAGTCGCGGTGACGGGCTGCTGGAGAAGAAGCGGAAGGCTGAGTATGCCGAGCAGGTCTCCGCTCTCGTTAGCAAAGAGATTGCGGCGGTCAATGCATTTCCCGCCGAGGCAAGACGGATTGCACGTGAGATCGCTACGAATGGAATGGCCGAAATGCCGGGAGGAGGGCAAGCCGGGCCGGTCGAATCCCTGAGCTACATCGGTTCGCAATGGGGCGCCCATTCGGCAGCTTTGATTCGCGCCAACGCACTGCATTGGGCATTCCCGGCGTCGCGCGACACCGAGCTGATGGACGTGGCGGAACTGAAAGCGATCGCGCTGGCGTCGCTGGCGGGGGTGATTCAAGCGACCGCCCAGTCCGTTTCGAAGGAAGACGTCCAAGAGGTCTACTGCGGCATGCTCGAAGCCACTTCCGTCATCGAACGGAGAAGCGGGGTCATGAGCCAGGAGGTCGACCGTGCATGCAGCGAGGCACTTGACGCACTCGCCGCTGTCGATCCTACCTTGCCGGCACGTGTGAGCGCCTACGAGCGAGCAACCGCCGAGGTCTTACGATGGCGGAAGGATTATGCCTCGCAGCAGGCAAGCCATCTCGGTGGCAACGCCTTGCGCGCAGCGCGATGCTGAACCGAAAAGGGAACACCGAGATCAAGATTCGTCCACCCTACGCTCGCTCACCCTTTCGCGAGACGGTGGCCGCCCCCAATCTGTTCAGCGATCCGGCTGACTGGATGGTTCAGGAAGCGGCCGCTCGACTCGTCGACGAATCGATCATCGAAGACCGTGTGGTGCGATTGTCGCCGACCGGCAACGTTGCAGTCGTTCCTTTTAGTCAGTCTCACTACGCCAACCTGCCCGTACCCTTGTCGACGGAATCGGAAGTCTCCGATTTGTCGACGGCACTGGTCGTCGATGAGACGCATCGCCCTCTGACGATCGCAGCAGCCAATGCCGTTTCCGCAGCGAGCATGCAGGACTACGACACCGTGATGGCACGGATCGATACGGTCCACTTGGAATCGATCGTGACCAGAATGATCGGATTACCCGACGCTGCGTATCCCTTGGTGAATCTGGGCAACTCCGTGGTCCTGAACGACCAGGTGACGCCGATCGAGCAGACGTGCTGGCGACTCGATTTGCGTCCTCTTTGGGCTCGCCACCTCTATTTCACCGTCCGCCTTGCCGATGCGGACTCACGTTGAGGCATGGGGGACGTGAACCTCAGGCGTTAGCCGTGGGCCCCACACAATGCCTCTGCGATCCCCCTAAGGCCCACGGCTAGCGCCTGAGGTTCACAATCCAAAGCTGCCCTAGCGACGGGTCGAGGATTGCTGTTGAGCGCGTCGATCACTCGCCCGACGCGCGGGCTCGGAATGATCGCTCCCGGCCGCCCCGGTCATGGCGTTGACCAGAATCTGCTGCATCGGATTGCTCGCCGTGCCTGCATCGCCATCCTCCTCGATCGCACCCCAGCGTTGCGTGCGGCGAATTTGCTGCCACAGTGCATCAACATCGCCCACTTCATGAGCGCGAGCGACCTCCTCGTCGATGTTCAGCGAGCTGAGAAAGTTGGACCGCGCCGAGTCGAACTGCGCGGCTCGAAATCGTTGGATCACGCGACCGAGTCCATCCAGGAACGACTGAATCTCGTCGAGCCGTTCCCGCTGTTGCCGAGCCGCCTCGTCCACCTTGCCAATCGCGACGTCGACCCCCATCAGCCGGGCAACGATCTGATCGTCTGTGATCTCCTCAGTCTGCTCGGCACGGTGCCGCAGCTCACTGACTTCCCGACCGTCAAGCAATTCACGAAACAAGCCGATCGCATCACGGTAGTAACTGCCACGAACGTCACCGACATCGGTTCGCTCAGCATTCTTCTTGTTGGTTTCCTCGAGCACGGCATCGATGTCAGCCAATTGTCTGCGACGCTTTTCGGCAAGGTCCTCCGCCTTCTGAATCGCTGCCGGCAAACCATGCTTTTCCGCCGCCCTGTCCCTGCTTTTCTCCAGCTCGCTCATCACGATATCGAGCGACTGTCGATCCTCGGCAATGATCTGACGCATCTGGTCGGGAGTTTTTGTCAAGAACTCGTAGCTCTGTTTGGCCTTGGCGTAGTCAATGTATCGGGCCAACCAGCGGTCCATCCGGCGTGTGAAGCCTTTGTACGTATATATTTCCGTGCCGTAGCCTCGATCATAGAGATAGCGAAACAGCGAGCTTTGGTCATAGGCTGGCAGCTTTCGCGCCGACTCCTGATCAATCTCGTGAAGATTGGCTTCCGCTCGCTCGAGGGCCGCTTCGGCCATGGCGGCTCGATCCGACAGCTGAATGAATCGTTCGTTCTCTCGTAACTCACGTTCAACTTCTGCAGCGATCCGATCTTGCTCGGCACGCGCCTCGTCAAATACCTGATTGATCTCGATCAGATTTCGATCGAGTTGCTGTCGACGCTGATTCAGCTCTGCCAACTCGAGTTCGACACGATGGACGTGCTCCTGCTTGCGACGCAGGATCTGCATCATTCCGTCTCGCACCTCGGCCCACGTTTGGGCAATGGCTTGCTGCGTGAGTTCGGGGAGATAATGCTGAGCGAGACTATCGAGAGCCTCACCGCGATCGCCCTTGAGCTCCTCGCGACGGTCCTTGGCGTCGAGGATCGAGTCGCGCTCTGACTCCAGATAGCTTTGCACATTGGCGTAGGCATCAAGCAGTTGTTGATGCACAGTCGGCCCGGGAATCGGCATCGGCGATGTCCAACTAGGAAAACAGGAACCAGTAGCTGCCCACGACCGTTGCCAGCGCGGCGGCGCCGGCCATGATGCGACCGCGCCAAATCCAGCAGTGCGCCAGAAATCGTTTCATGCCACCTTCGGGCTCATTGTACTTATGCAGCGACTCAAAGTATTGGGTGATCGCGGCCTCGATTTCTGCTTCGGTCACATTGTCCCCGGACAGGCGCGCGGTTCGGACCAGCTTGTCCCGAAGCTTGGCGCGGAGGTCGTCGCGGACAAACATCTCCTCGGCCGTCTCCCGCTGGTCACGCATCTCGCGGGCGACGTCCATCACACGCAACGTCTCGTTGAGCGTCAGTTCTTGACCGGGAAGCCGAGAAGTCTTTCGATGTCGCGCCCCAGCTTGCGTGGACTGTGTGCCTGTGGATTGTGTGCCTGTGGATTGGGTGCCTTTCGATTCGGCTTGCGACTGGGACGCTTGCGACATCGCGACGATTGCTTATCTGAGAAGAGGAAAGGGAGGATGGCTCGATTCATGATCAATCAGCGACTCCATGATAGGCGAAAGGCACCCTTGGAGCGCCATTGCAGGCGCTCCAATCCCGATTCGCAGCGGGAAAACGCCTGGGCCGGGTCAGGCCAGATTGCGGATGACTCCCCGAAGCGCTAACCTTATGGATGAAAGCCCTCTTCGATTCAGCCAGAATATATGAGCCCCGTTTTTCTTGGAGTGATCTCCGTCATGTCTCAGCAAGCACAGGCGCCAGCGGCGCAAAAAAATGAGTCTCGCCCGGCCAGCCGTGACTCGGCGTCGATGCGTAAATACCTCGACAGCGCTGTCGACGTCTTGAAGAAGTTTGGCGTCGATAGCAAAAGCACCGCCCCCCAGGAATTGATCTCCCTCTTGGAAAGCGTCAAATACCTGGACGAAGCAAAGGTGTTGGCGATTGCGGACGTGATTCAGCACATGAGTGCCTTCAACGCCTTGGTGCGCGAGAATGTGGAAGGGGTCAACATTGGCAATCGGTACATGGACATCACGCAGATGTTCGATTCGGTCCGCGAAGATAGCAAACGGCTGATTTCGCAGCTCGACGACGGCAAGATCAGTGGCACCGAGAAAGTCTCGAACTGGTGGATGAAGATCCGTCGTGGAACCCCCAGTGACCGCTTCGAGCAGATCGTCGAAGTTTACAGCGATGTGGCCAAGGACACCAAGGATCAACTCAAGCGTGAAGAAGCGATCATGGAAGGATACATCGACTTCCGCTTCGCGCTGAAGGAAGCCGAGGTCCTCGCCCGCGAGCTGTTTGACATTCAGGTACCTTTGCTGGAGCAAGCCAAGAACGCATTGGCAGCGTCGCAAGAAGCGCTCGACAATTACACCGGTACCGATGAAGGGGGGAAAAGTCAGCTGGAGTTGGCTCGAGATGAGGCGCGTTACAAGTTCGAGAAAGAAGATGAAACCTTCCAGCTGCTGAAAGACATCGCTGAGAATCTAGAGATCGGCTATGACGTCGGCGAAACGTTGATCACGAAGCTGAAGCAAACGCACGATGTGAAGGAGCGAGTCTATCGCCGTGCCGTCACCTTCTTCACGACCAACGAACACGTCTTCACAATCCTTGGCACCGTTTACACCAGTCAGCATGGACTCCACGAAGTCACGCAGGCTACCGAAGCGATGAAGGAAGGGGTCAACAAGGGCCTGGAAGACATTGCCGATCTCGGCCGCGAACTGGAACGCGCCGCGCTCAAGGCAGGTTACGGCAGTACGATCAATCCTGAATCGATCCAGAAACTCGTGGACGCAATCAGCGGATTCCAGATCGAATCGTTGGAAATGATCGCTGAACTCCGCAAGGAATCGGAGGAGAGCACCAAGGCCATCCGAAAAACGGTCGAGGAAGGGAAACGCAAGTACCAAGAGACCTTGGCTCGCCACGCCCTCGGCCAAAAGCTCGGCAACTAGTTTGAAACGCGGCTAATTGAAAACGTCTAGCAGTGCGATGAGCGATGCCTGGTATGACTCAATGCTGCCAGAGGAACGCCCTTCCATCAGCTGTTTACCTGGAGATTTGGCCATGCTTGATCGTTTGCCGCGAGTCATGATTCGACCGTGCACGATCGCCGCGCTGTTGCTGGCGACTTTCCTGCACGGACCGGCTGTCGTCTTGGCCGCTGGCCCCGCCACGGCGGATCGTCCCAATGTGCTGTTTCTGATTTGCGACGATCTGAACTGCGACATCGGTTGCTATGGCCACCCGCAGGTCAAGACACCAAACATCGATCGGCTGGCCGCCAGAGGCGTCCGTTTCGAACGAGCCTATTGCCAGTTCCCGCTCTGCGGACCGAGCCGAGCTTCGTTCATGACGGGGCTGTATCCCGATCAGACCTTGGTGCAGCGCAATGCGATTTACATTCGCGAACACGTCCCCAACGTCAAGACGATGTCCCAGATGTTTCGCGATGCCGGCTACTTTGCGACCCGCATCGGCAAGATCTATCACTACAACGTTCCGCTACACATCGGTACTGGTGGACACGATGATCCCTACTCTTGGGACTACACGATCAATCCGCGAGGCCGCGATCGAGACGACGAACCGCTGATCTTCAGTTTGACACCGGGCAGCTATGGCGGGACCCTCAGCTGGCTGGCTGCCGACGGCACCGATCGCGAACAAACCGATGGCATTGCCGCTGACGAAGCGTCGAAAATGCTGAAGCAGTTCGCGGAGAAGGACACCCCGTTCTATCTCGCAGTCGGTCTGTACCGGCCGCACACCCCGTACGTGGCACCCAAGCGGTACTTCGACATGTACCCGCTTGACCAGATCAACGTGCCCTCGGTCCCCGAAGGCTACCTGCAAACCATCCCCGAACCGGCTCGGAAATCGATCACGCGAAAGAAGGATCAACTGAACCTCGATCCGGCACTGGCACGTCAGGCAATTCAGGCCTACTACGCTTCGATCACCTTTGCCGATGCCCAGCTCGGCCGGATCCTCGATGCGCTTGATTCGCTACAGCTTGACGAAAACACGATCATCATTTTTACCTCCGATCATGGTTATCACATGGGTGAGCATGGTCACTGGCAAAAGACCACGCTGTTTGAAAACGCCGCCCGCGTTCCCCTGGTCATCGCCGGACCAACGATCGCGCGGGGCGGCAGCTCCGAATCGTTTGCCGAGATGGTCGACTTCTATCCGACCTTGGCCGAGCTCGCCGGATTGAAGGCACCCGATTCGGTTTCCGGAGTCAGTCTGGTCGAAACCCTGCACGATCCAAGCAAACAAACGCGGACTTCGGCGCTGACGCAATACGACAGCGGCTACAGCCTCCGCACCGCCCGATATCGATACACGGCGTGGGGCCGTGAGGGAAGCGACGGCCGCGAGCTCTATGACCACCAATCGGATCCACACGAGATGCACAACCTTGCCGAGGACTCCGGCCATGCGGAAACGGTCCATCGCTTGGGGCAGCTGCTACAGGAACGAGTGGAAACGGCATCTCAGCCACCCAAGGGAGTCAATCAGATCGACTCGGCGAGCAGCAAACGCAATGTCCCCCGCCGATAGGCTGATCAACAAGAGGCCGATAGGCTGATCAACAAGAGGATGGGTCTGTGAAAGTTGGCAGCGGTGGTGGCTTCCGTGCGATTGGCTACACCCTGAAAAAGGGTCGTGAAGCGGGCGGCCTCCTCAAGCTATATCGCGCCATGCGGTCGCGCAACGCCTGCAAAACGTGCGCGCTGGGGATGGGCGGCCAAAAAGGAGGCATGGTCAATGAGCGGGGAGCCTTTCCGGAGGTCTGCAAGAAGAGCTTGCAGGCAATGGTCGCCGACATGCAGGGGGCCATCGACCCGAATTTCTGGAAGCAGCATTCCCTCTCGCAATTGCAATCGATGTCGCCGCGCGAGCTGGAACACCTTGGCAGGCTGATTCATCCGATTCGCTACCGCAAAGGGGCGACCCACTACGAAGTGGTGACCTGGCAACAGGCAATCGAAGCCATCGCCGCCAAGCTGCGCGGCACCGAACCCGATCGAACGTTCTGGTATTTCAGTGGGCGGAGCAGCAATGAGGCTGGCTTTCTGTTGCAGTTATTCGCCCGACTGTATGGGACCAACAATGTCAACAACTGCAGTTACTACTGTCATCAGGCCAGCGGCGTTGGTTTGCAATCCAGCATCGGCAGCGGAACGGCGACGATCGTCCTGGATGACCTGGAGAAAGCCGATTGCGTGTTTCTGATCGGTGGCAATCCAGCCAGCAATCATCCACGGCTGATGACCAGCCTGATGCACGTGCGGCGGCGAGGCGGCAAGGTCGTGGTCATCAATCCGGTGCGAGAAACTGGCCTGATCAAGTTTCGCATCCCAAGTGATCCAATTTCGCTGTTCTTGGGGACCAAGATCGCGACCCACTATGTCCAACCTCACATCGGCGGCGACTTGGCCTTGCTGTGGGGGATCGCCAAAGGAGTCGATGAACTCCGTGCCATCGACCACCGCTTTCTCGCCGAACACTGCAGCCAATCCGAAACGTGGCTCCAAGCGGTACGTGATGCCGACTGGCAAGAACTGGAGCACAAAAGTGGCGTCCCTCGTCAAGAAATGGAATCGATTGCCAAGGTCTATGCCGAGTCAAGTCGATCTGTGTTCTCTTGGACGATGGGAATCACGCATCATGCTCACGGTGTGCAAAACGTTCAAGCGATTGCCAACCTTGCCCTCTGTCGTGGCATGGTTGGACGTCCCCATTGCGGATTGATGCCGATTCGCGGCCACAGCAACGTGCAGGGCATTGGCAGCGTCGGCGTCACACCGAAGTTGAAATCGCAAATCTTCGATGCATTGCAGGACCGCTTCCAGCTTTCGCTTCCCACCAGCGTCGGCAAGGACACGCTCGCATGCATGGAATCAGCGAATCGAAAAGAGATCGATGTCGGGTTTTGTTTGGGCGGCAATCTGTATGGATCCAATCCGGACTCCCACTTCGCCGCCCAATCCCTCTCACAGCTGCAGATGAACGTGATGCTCAGCACCACCATGAACACTGGCCATGTGTTTGGGCTTGCGGAGGAGACCTATGTACTTCCTGTGCTGGCCCGGGATGAGGAACCGGAGCCGACCACCCAGGAGTCGATGTTCAACTATGTTCGACTCAGTGACGGAGGACCGCGTCGTTTGCCCGGTCCGCGCAGCGAAATCGAAGTGATCGCCGACATCGCCCAACGCGTTGACCCTCAAGCCGGCACCATCGACTGGGCCGAGATGAAACAAACACAAACGATCCGCAAATGGATTGGCAGTGTTGTTCCCGGCTACGAAAAGATCGCGGAGATCGGCGAAACGAAGGAAGAATTTCAAATTGGTGGCCGGACCTTTCATCAACCCCGGTTCTCAACCCCCGATGGCCGTGCCGTGATGCACGTCCACTCACTCCCGGAACTCCGCGGCAGCGAAGCGGGACAGCTTCGACTGATGACCGTGCGCAGCGAGGGGCAATTCAACACCGTGGTCTACGAGGAGGAAGATCTGTACCGCAACCAGGACCGCCGCGACGTCATCCTGTTGCACCCGGATGACTTGTCGAGGCTGGGTCTGGTCCACGACCAGCTTGTGACCGTGAGCAGTGAAACCGGAGCGATGCACAACATCCTCGCACGCGGGTTTGACGCGATCCGACCAGGGAATGCATTGATGTATTATCCCGAGGCCAATGTTCTGGTGGCCCGCCATGCCGACCCGGACAGTCACACGCCTGCCTTCAAAGGAGTCGTGGTCAGGGTCGAGCCGTCTTCTTGAAGTGGTCAAGGCGGCCAGTTTCACGATTCGCAGTTTCACGACTCGGCATGTGAAACATCTCGCGACATCCCAGCGCGCTAGCAGGAGAAGCCAGCGAAGAGCTCTCGGCGAGTCAATTCCAGTCGACGCAGCAGTCGCTCACTTGGTATGGGAAGTTCGTCCCGCTGTTGCGATTCGCTATTGCAAGAGTTGACGACGACTGAAATCGCCCTTTCCGGAGGGCAACACCGTAGCGGATTTTTCAGAGGCGAACCATCGCGGGTAATCAGGCACGAAGAGCCGAGACAAGAGTTGCCGGGTGCATCAGCACCCGGTTCAAAGCCCCTTCTAGCCCTTTCCACCGCGTCGATTGTTCGGTGATGCCGAAGAATCGACACGGTGGAAGCCTTGTTGGGAGGAACCACTCCCGTGGGATGACACCCACGGCAATTCTTGTGACGCCACTTCGTGGCTGAAGAGAAGAGCCGTCATTTGCTGGAAGAAGAATCCGCTACGGCGCTGCCCAGACGACGAGTTGTTTCAATCACTGCACACCTTAACGAACGGTCTCCAACGAACCTGCACTGCGGGGTACCAAGATGATGGATCTTATTGGCCTTCCTGTGACGTCGATCATTCTTTTCGTACTTGCCGGGATCCTGATCGGACACTCCTTTTGGTATCGAGACCGATCGGGGGATCTGGAAAAAATCAACTGGCTTGAAAAGCGATACCTGCAAGCGAGAAACGTGGCTCGCCGTCGTAAGCATGTGCAACGGGAACTGCAGAAGATCCGCGAGCAGCAACAGTTCGAGCTTGGTTCGATGCGGCAGCGTTACGAGGCGAACCTGATTCAGTTCAAGTCGTTGGAGCGATCATCCCAATCGGCCACCGAACAGCTCGACTCGCTGCGTCACCAACAGCAAGAATCAACGGAGCAACTGGCAAGCGAACAACGACGAAACGAGATGCTCGTCGCGCAGCTCCAGGAAGTGCTGCAAGCCAAATCGAGCCTCGAGTCGGCGTTGGAGCAACAGGCTGAAACGATCTCGCAGTTGACAGAGTCGTTCGAGAAGACGACCCCGGAGCTGGAGACGAAGGTGCAAACGCTACAGGGCGAACTGAACCAATCCAAAGAAGCCTTGCAGCATGCCGGTGAAGACCTCCACGCTCGCTCGGCCGATCTCGACACGATTCGGGGCCAGCGCGACACGTTGAAGCAAGAACTCCAGGTGACCCATCAGCAGGTTGCTCAGGTCGAAGAGACTGTTTCCAAGCAAGAGATCAAGCTAACCAACGTCCGAGAGCAACTGGAAGAGCTGCTGCCGCTTCGTGCCGAGTCGGCGGAAGCTTGCCTGACCATTGCCGAGCAGCGTCTCGAGCTGGCCGCGCAGCAGGAAGAGGTCGAACGACTTCGCGATCAAGCGAGTGGTGTATCGGAAGCGGGGGAACGTCGCGCCGCTTGATGGACGTCCCCCTATTCAAGGCGGACACCCGCAGCTTTGCTGCGTTTCGTCCGAGTCTCGGAGAGACTCGGCTACGGTAAAGCGACGCGGTCCAACTTACTCACAGCCTCGGAGAGACTCGCCTACAGGATGCTCGGCTACTTGGCTTCGATCTTGCCTGCCCTCAAGAGCAGGAAGGCATCGAAAAAGCCCTGCAGCTCGCTGCCGTTCATGACGCTGTTGAAGTTGCCGACGTAATGTCCGGTACGCGCATCTTTGACGCGCTGGTCGGGATGCAGGAAGTAGTTTCGAATCTGACTTCCGAATCCGGTGCGGGCCTGTGTCTCGTACTTCCTGGCATCTTCCGCCTCACGGCGTTCCTCTTCGATCCGGGCCATTTTGGCGCGAAGCATCTTCCAGGCCGTCGCTCGGTTTTGGTGCTGGCTGCGCTCGTTCTGGCACTGCACGACCACACCGGTTGGGACGTGGGTCAGCCGGATCGCACTGTCGGTTTTGTTGACGTGCTGTCCACCCGCACCACCGGCGCGATAGCGATCTTCGCGGACATCCTTTTCTTCAATGTCGATCTCGATCGAATCGTCGATTTCGGGAGCCACACTGACCGCCGCGAAACTCGTCTGTCGTTTCCCTTCGCTGTTGAACGGGCTGATGCGGACCAAACGGTGCATCCCCTCTTCGCCTTTGAGATAGCCGTAGGCCATCGGTCCGCGAATCGCGATCGACGCATGGTTGATCCCGGCTTCCTCGTTCTCCTGACGATCCAAGAGTTCGATCGAATAGCCGTGATCGACCGCCCACGCCGAGTACATCCGCAGCAGCATGTCGGCCCAGTCGTTGGCGTCGGTCCCGCCGTCGCGGGCATTGATCGTCAAGATCGCCCCAGCAGCGTCATTCGGTCCGTTCAAACAGCGCCTTGAGTTCCAGGTCATCCAGAATCGCTTCAAGCCGCTCCAGTTCCGGAGCCAGCTCGCTGGTGACCGACGGATCTTCCTCGGCCATCTCGAACAGCACCTCGAGATCGTCAGCCGATCGGGTCAGCTCCTTCATCGGAGCGACGATCGTCTTGAGGCCCTTGAGTTCCCCGACGGTCCGCTGAGCAGCCTCGTTGTCGTCCCAGAAACCAGGCTCGCCCATCGCCGTCTCAATCTCCTTGACTCTCGCTAGCTTGGCAGCGTAGTCAAAGAGAGTCTCCTAGTTGTTGCAGACGCTCGCGGATTTCTTTGCTTCGGTAAACCAGTTCTGCATCCATTCTCGTGATGGACTCCATGCGTATGATGTGGGTGGAGGGAAGTCCGTCGCTTCTCTTTTCAAGGCAACTTTCCAGAAATATACATGGCACGAGTAGTTCTAGCGATGAGTGGCGGCGTTGATTCGAGCGTCGCTGCGCACCTGCTGCTCGAAGCCGGGCATGAGGTGGTCGGGGTTTTCATGCGCCATGGCGAGGAGTCGAGCCAGGCTTGTCGCATTGAAAAAGACGCCGGCACGGGATCAACCAGCCTGCCCGTTTTGGGGGCGACCCGCTCGACACCTGGCAAGACGATGTCACCCGGCAGTTCGTCGGTGGGCGGGCTGCTTCAGGAGCGAGCCGATCACAAGCAGGGCTGTTGCACCGCCTCCGATGCCGCCGATGCTCGTCGTGTCGCCTCCAAGATGGGGATACCCTTCTACGCGCTGGACCTACAGCAGGACTTTCGCCGCATCGTCGACTATTTCGTGGATGATTATCTGCAGGGCCGGACACCCAATCCCTGTGTGAAGTGCAATCACTGGATCAAGTTTGGCCGGCTGTTTGACTACGCCGATGACATCGGCGCCGAGTTTGTAGCGACGGGTCACTACGCCCAAATCGTCTCGCCCACGCCCGCGTCTGTCGGCGACGCCGATCCGCAACCATCGCTCAACCAGTTGCATCGTGGCTTGGATTCGAACAAGGACCAATCCTACGCACTATTCGGGATTCGGCCCGATCGGCTGCCCCGAATGATGTTGCCGGTCGGCGGTTTCGAGAAATCTCAGATCCGCCAGATTGCCGAAGGACTTGGCTTGGGAGTCGCTGGCAAACGAGACAGTCAGGAAATCTGTTTTGTGACCCAAGGACACCACAGCGATTTCGTTCGAGCCAAAGACCCCCTCCGATCCGCCGAGACCGCAGGTCAGTTTGTCACGGTCGACGGCAAAGTCGTCGGCCAGCACGATGGCTTTGAGGCGTTCACCGTCGGCCAACGCAAGGGCTTGGGAATCGCTTTGGGGGAGCCCGTGTTCGTGGTCAAAATCGACCCCCAGACCCGCGAAGTCGTCGTGGGTCCCAAAGCGTCTCTGGCGCGATCCGAGTTCTCGGCCAATGAAGCCAATTGGTTGGTGGATCCCGGCGATCTGCCCGAACGAGTCTCGGTCCAAATTCGTTACAACGGACTCCCCAAGCCTGGTCGAGTGATCGTGGATGCAAAGGAACCGCAGCGGTTTCAGGTGCGCTTCGATCAGCCACAGCTGGCGGTCGCCCCAGGCCAAGCCGCCGTCGTTTACGACGCCAGCCGGGTGCTCGGGGGAGGCTGGATTCTGTGAGGCCGAGCTACTGTAGTCGAGGCTCTCCGAGCCTCGAAGCTGTGTCACGTCTCAGCCTCGGAGAGGCTGAGCGACGGCAGCCCAAGGACGGCACTACCGGGGGGGAATGCAAACGAATCGTCATGGAGCCTCGGTTGCGATTTCATGATCCATCGAAGCGCATGACCGTACTAAACCGTCCAGGCTCATGAGATTGGTGTCGCGCAGGCTCGGAAAAATGATTGCTGGCCGGACCGACCACGATTAAAGTTTGTGAACCGCCTATTTTCACAATCACGGCATGCTCTCTGTTAGCATGCCCTTTTCTGCCCACGAGACCACATCACACCCACGGCTCATAACCATTGAAAGGTTAGGGGGAGGACGCTGACGCGATGAAGAAACCCGCACTGTCTCTTGTATTTGCCGCTCTTGCCTGGGGATTGATTCCCACTGGATCGGCCTCTGCACAAACCGCGATTCTGGCCGAAATGTACGGCCGCGGTGTACACGCTTATTACTGCGGCCTCAACGACGAGGCGAATCAGTATCTGACCATGGCGATCGACAATGGGATTCAAGATCCCCGAGCCTACTATTTCCGCGGCATGGCCGCCTACTCCGCAGGACGTACTCAGGAAGCGGAAGCGGACTGGCAATTGGGTGCGGAGTTAGAAGCATCGGGACGGACCAACGCAGCGATCGGTCGTTCGCTGGCTCGATTCCAAGGTGTCGGTCGGCTCAAGCTCGAAGAGATTCGTCAAACGGCGCAGCTCAGCGCTCTGGCCGCTGCGACGGCTCGATCGAAGCAGCGTTACGGAGAGCTTGGTGCTGCCGATCCTGGTGCCGCAAGCCCCGGCGCGCCTGCACCTCGCGCCGCGATCACTCCTCCTCCCATTCCTCCGGATACCGAGAATCCATTCGCCGACGACCTCGCTGACGGACAACCGAATGTCGCTGCTCCCGACGCGTTGGAAGGAGCCATGACCGACCCCTTCGCCGACGAAGCCAATCCAAGTGCCCCTGCCGCGCCCGCCGGTGCCGATCCTTTCGGTGGTGATGCCGGTGCTGCCGATCCATTCGGCGGTGGAGCCGGTGGTGCCGATCCGTTCGGCGGCGATGCCGGCGGAGCGGATCCATTCGGCGGAGGCAATGATCCGTTCGGCGGAAACTGATCGAACGCCGAAAACCGAGCAGGACCACGATCCAATCTCAAGGCGACGAGCGCATTTCGCGTTCGTCGCCTTTTTTTGTTGGTTGTTGGCTACTTGTGGGGTCCGGGAGCGCCCCGCTTTCGAGTCTCCATGTTGCGAGGGCTTACGAATCTGATCATTCGTTCAGCCTTGAAATTGCTTGACATCGGAAGAAGGTTCCCTGCAAAAGGGGAAAATGACAGAATAGACCTCCTATTCTTCCTATCTTGTCGCTTGCGGGAGATTTATCCTTGAGCGATCACTGCGCTTCCCGCATTCCGCTCGGGACGAACGCTGGGGAACACGCAGAGCGAGGAGGTTCACCGTTCCAGAGCCTGCATCGCCCTGGGGGACACCGCACCAACACTGAATCACAGCTGAGCTAGGAGTACACCATGATTTTTCGCAATCGCCGGAATCACGAGATCGGTCGTCTGGCCCGAGGCTCGCGAAGACGACGACTCGCAAACATCATCTCGCGAAAGCCCCGTCTTGAGTCGCTCGAAGCGCGTCACTTGTTGACCGCTTACCTCATCGACGTGTCGACCGACAACGCAGCCGATGCGAGTGGCGTCCCCGATGGTGCACTGAGCTTACGGGAAGCCATCATTGCCGCGAATACGAATGCTGCCTTTGGCGACGCCCCGGCGGGCATGGATGATGGTGACTCGATTGCGTTCGATGGTGCGTTGGCGGGAGCCACCATCATTTTGGGTAACGGCGAGTTCTCGATCAGCGACGATTTGACGATTGATGGGAGCGCCGGTGGTTCTTCACGTATCACGCTCGATGCCGGTGATCTGAGTCGAGTCTTTCAAATCAATACCATTGCCGCCGCCGGTACGGCACGCGATGTCCAGCTCTCCAATCTGATCACGACCAACGGGAACGCTCAGAGCGGTTTTGGTGGTGGTATTAACGTTACCACTACGACGCTGTCACTTAGCAATGTGGATATCACGTCGAGCAGCCGCAAGCGACGGCGGAGGTTTGAACGCAGATGCGAGCACTGTCTCGATCAGCGGTGGTTCGATCAGCGACAATGTTGCGACACCCGGTGGATCCGGGGCGGGCGAAGGCGGCGGGATCAGCGCGTTCCTGGGATCGACCATCATGATCGATTCGGGAACGACGATTGAAAACAATTCCGCCGTACGCGGTGGCGGAGTCTATGTCAGTATCGATGATTCCCTCACGCTCAACGGAGTTTCCATCCGTAACAACACTGCCAGCAACAACGGTGGTGGAATCTATGTGGACGAACTTGGTGGAAGCCGTGGGACCGCCAACATTTCCGGCGGAACGATGGTCCTTGGCAACTCGGCCAGTAACGATGGGGGCGGGATCGCCAATCAAGGTAACTTGACCATCAATGGCGCGGCGATCGGTGCTACTGGCCAGGGCAACTCAGCTGGCACGAATGGTGGCGGGATCTTTGTCGATCCAAATTCTGGTTCAACCAGTATCGCCAACGCTACGATCGAAGGGAACACTGCCAGTGGCGACACCTCAAGCAACGGTGGTGGTGGGCTGTTCATCGGTAGCGGCAAGAGCCTGTCGCTCGGCGCGACGGTGACGATTGCCGAAAATGTCGCCAACGGAGCAAGCGGGAGCGGCGGCGGCATCTTCTTGGATACGGCGGCCGCGTTGATCGCCAATGGCACCATCATCACCGGCAATACTGCCAATCGGGCGGGGGGCGGCATCGAGGACAACTCGGGTAGCGGTCTCGGCGTGACACTCACGAACGTAACGCTCAGCAACAACGTCGCTGGTCCAACCGGCTCGGCAAGTCCCGGCAACGGTGGCGGCCTGCATGTGACCGGCGCTGGCGATGTGTCGGTATCGGGCGGTTCAATCGTCGGCAACAGCGCCGCTTTGGAAGGAGGCGGACTCTGGAACGGCAGCGGCACGATGACCATCGTCGGTGCGACGATCAGCGGCAACACGGCCAGTGGCGACGCGTCGGACGACGGCGGTGGCGGCGTCTTCAACAACGGCGGGATCGTCAACCTCACGGGTGCCACCATCTCCGGCAACGCCGCCAACGGAACAGCTGGAAGCGGCGGGGGAATCCTGAACCTCGGCGGCAGCGTCTCGGTCGCCTCCTCGTTGGTATCGATGAACACGGCGAATCGAGCGGGCGGTGGAATCGAAGACAATGCCGGCTCGACGTTGACCGTGACCGATTCGACGATTCAAGGTAACGATGCAGGCAGTGCTCCCGGAAACGGTGGCGGTGTTCACATCACTGGCGCCGGCAACGTCGTGATCGAGACCAGCACAATCGCGGGCAACACGGCAAACGAAGGTGGCGGCCTTTGGAATTCGGGCACCGGCACACTGACGGTGATGAACTCGACAATCTCGGGCAACACCGCCAACGGCAGTGATGGTGGCGGCTTGTTCAACACCAGTGGTGGAACGGTGAGCATCGATAGCGCAACGATCACGTTGAACAGCGCGTCGACCAGCGTCGGTAGCGGGATCGCGGGAGGGACCGGTGGCGTCAAGCTGACCAATACGATCGTCGCGCAAAACCCTGGAATGGGTACCGAGGAAAACCTCAGCGGCTCGATCGCCAGCGAGGACTTCAACCTGATCGGCGACGCCGACAATGGTGTCCTGACGGGTTCAAAGGTGAATACGATCTTTGCTGCCGACGCTCTCCTGTTGCCGCTGACAAATAACGGTGGCCCCACGGAAACCCATCTTCCAGCATCGGGTAGTCCTGCGATCGGCTTTGGTTCCACCGTGCTGACAACCGATCAACGCGGGGAGGCCCGACCTCAAGGCAGCGAGGACGACATCGGAGCGGTCGAGGTCACGCTCAACGGCATCGTGGTCGACGCCGGAAGCGGCGTTGGTGATGGATTGAACGATGAGTTCCTGATCATGAACGACGATCAGGGCATCACGGGTGATATCCTGGTCTACGTCAATTCACAGCTCCGCTATTCGCTGCCCAAAGCGACGACTGGCCAGATCCTGGTGCGCGGTTCCTCCGACGACGACACGTTAACCGTCGATAACAGCAATGGCCTGATCGGCGCCAACATCATTTTCGACGGTGACGGCTCCAGCCAGGTTCCCAACGCCGAAGTTCCCGTCGCACCTGGAGGCTTGGACCTGTTGCGATTGGTGGGAAGCACACCCACAACCACCACCTACAACCCCGGCGCGACCGTCGATGCCGGTGCGGTGTATCAGGAACAAAATCAGGTTGTACAAAGAGTCCAATTCTTTGGCTTGGAACCAATTCAAGTCGTCGGTACTGGCGGCGGAGACACGCTGAATGTCGCCTCGACTCCATTGGGTATTGGTTTCCCGCAAGCCTTGAACGCAGATAACGCGATCAACTACAGCGAAGGCCCAAACAGCAACGATCCGCTCGATCCGGTTTTTGCCGGCGATATCACGGGTCTGGTCACAGTCGACGGGTTTGAGTCACTCGAGTTCTCTGGCTTCGGCACGCTGAACCTGGATGCCGGCGCCGGAAGCGACGTCATCAACCTGAACCATCCGGCAACACCGACCGACCTGACCACGATCAACGTCGACGGCGGAGATCCCACCGCACAGAGCGACACGGTGATTGTCAACGGCACGACCGCCAAGAACACGATTACCGTCGATCAGCTGACGATCGACGGCGCGTCGGTCACCGGAGCGCAAGGGGTCGAAGTCAACGTCACGATGGCAGAGAACCTGATCATCAATGGGCAAGGTGGCAATGACGAGTTCACGGTCACGGCGAACGACAGTGATGAGGTGGAATTCACACCTGATGTCTATGAGGACGCTGGATCGTTCATCATTTCCAGTGACTCGTTCGGGCCAACGCAACGTCTGATTCCCTTGAGCTTCCGCGATCTCGGGGCTGGCGGACAGATATCCGTCGACAGCGAGAGCGGTAACCGCAATCTCGACTTCCGCTACTATGGAACCGACACCTTTGATCGTTTTGATGTCGATTCCAGTGGTCGGGTAGCTTTGCGGAAGGGTGATTCGGGCTTCTTGGTTGCCCTGCCGATCAACGTCAACGGCGCCAGCGAACTGTTCCTGGAGGGTGGTGGCGGCGACGACAGCTTTAGTATCGACGGCAACCATCCCTTCTTCTCTGGTATCAATCTTCGCGGCGGGAGTCCCGGCGCCGGCAGTGACGTTCTGGACTTCACCGGATCGGGAACCGGCGCGGTGACACTCGATCTGTCCGCAAGCAGGATCACCGAAGCTGGATTTGGAGGCGTCTCTTTCGCCGAAATCGAATCGGTCAACCTGCAGGCAAACGAGGCGCTGACCGTCAACGGTACGAATCAGAACGACACCTTCGACATCACACCCACCGGTGCGGGTAACGATGGAAACCTGGTGCACGATGGTTCGACAGCTTCGTTCCGCTACACCGATGCTACCTCCATCACGATCAACGGCGCAGGCGGCAGCGCCGACCAGGTCAACGTGCACGGCAACGACGTGGCCAACACCGTCACCACGACGACCGATTCGCTCATCGTCGACGGCAGCGCAGTGACACTTGGCAGCGATCTGGAGTCACTTCAGCTGTTTGCCGATGGCGGCGACGACGACGTTGACCTCTCCGCCCTGGTGTTTGCAGGCACGATCACGATCCTGGGTGGTGATGGCAACGATACGCTGGTCGGTTCAGGCCAGGTTGATCACATCTTCGGCGGCGCCGGCAATGACATCCTGATTGGCGGTGGCGGCAACGACTTCCAGTACGGCGAAGACGGCAACGACATCTTCGGGAACCCCGCGCTGACGGCCGATGGCAACGCGGATGACCCGGGAGCTGACCAGAACTTTGGTGGTGATGGTTCTGATAACTTTGTTTGGGAGCCGGGCGATGGAGCCGACTCCAACCACGGCGGTGATGACGGGGCAGACGTTTTTCGATTCTTCGGACGTGATGCCGCCGATACCTTCACGTTGCGATCGGGCGGCACGGGCAGCCAACTCGAAGCAGTCTTCAATGCCACGGTGATCGACAATTCAGGCATCGAAAATGTCCTTGTCGATCCGCTGGGCGATAGCGATACGATCATCGTTCAGGATCTGTTTGCTACCGAAGTGGTCAGCATCACGATCAACGCCGCGGGTGGCAACGAGTCAATCACGGTTGCCGGTCGATCGACTGCGGACGATCTGTCTATCGGCGCGCCGCTCGACACCCGCGTTGAGGTTCGTGGCTTGACTTACGACATCAACATTCTGGGATCGACCACCGATGACAATTTGACGATCAACGCAGGCGATGGAAACGATTCCATTGATGTCGCTGTTGGAGTCGAAGCGATCCTAACCACGTCGTTGCTGGGCGGTGCAGGAGACGATTCGCTTAGTGGCAACTTCAACTCGGCTGACGGTGGTGCGGGCGACGACCTACTGCAGGGCGGCTCCACAGACAGCACGATCGTGGGTGGTGCAGGCAATGACGCCATCGTCGGCGGTGATGGCAACGAAACAATCGACGGCGGGGCAGGCGAAGACTCCATCATCGGTGGCGGCGGTGCCGATACCATCGATGGCGGTGACGACTTCGACACCATCCTGATTGAAGGCACATCCAGCGCCGACATCATCGATGTCTTCCAAGCGTCGCCGACCGAACTGCGTCATACGGTCAACGGAGACGCTCAGGTCGATACGTTGGTCGCTGGAACCGTCGAAGAAGCCAGGATCATTGCGGCTGCCGGCGCTGACTTGATTCGCGTCAACTGGCTCGATGCGCATGGCATCAACGCCGCCGATGACGCTCTTCGCATGACGGTGGAAGGGGGCTCCGACGCCACCAGCGACCGCCTGGTGGTGGTCGATGACGGTGTCGATGACCTGGTCCTGTATCGCAAGGGACAGGCCGACGATTCGGGCACCGTTCAGATCGGTCCCGGTAATGCCGAACCATTGTTGAGCGTCTTCAGCGGAATCGAGACGATCAACTTTGTCGACGAAACCGGCGCCCCAATCGTGAACGATCCCAATGGGCCTCAGCTGGTTGTCTTCAAACACGATCCGTTCGAAACCAACGACGACCGATTCACCGCGACCTATCTCGGGGGTGGAGCGACGATCAACGTCGACCCGACGATCGATCCCGGTGCTCTGACCGATCCATTCGGTGACGGATTCGATCTTCCCGGCGATCGAGACTTCTACCGCCTCGTCGCAGCCAAGACAGGAACGCTTGATTTCCAAGTCTACTTCCGTCAAGTCGGCGAACTTGCCAGTGGACGACCCGGACTCCCGGGCGATGGTAACCTCGACATCAACGTGCTTGACTCCCAAGGCAACGTGATCACCGGTTTCGGGACCAACGACGATACCGATGACGAACGAGTGCGGATCCCGGCAGTGGCGGGACAAACGTACTATCTGGAAGTCATCGGCAGCGCGGATGCCGTGAACGTGTACAGCCTTTCGTTTGTGAACGACGCCCCACCGGTTCCCTACGCTCTGGAGCTGGACGACAACCCGATCAACGGGCAGACGAATCCGCCTGGAACACAAACCGATACCAGCGATACCGGACGATCGCAGTTCGACAACCACACCTACGACGACACGCCGACGATTTACTTCCGACTCGATGACGGAATCTTCCTGCACGACTTGCCGGGCAACTCAACCGATGGAACACCTCCCGATCAGGTGATCGTGATTCCGTTCCAGGAGGGAGTCGCTCAGCCAGTGACACCGGGATACTCGATTGCGATCTTCGATGAAGGGAACACGCCGCCCCAGACCGGCACCGCCCCACAAGTGCCCTTGGGATTCGCGTCGGCGGTCCCCGGCCAGGAAGGAGTCTATGTCTTCACGGTCCCCGACGAGGTTGCCCTCAGCGAAGGGAGTCATTTCCTGACCGCGCGCGTGCAGATGATCGATCCCGCTGTCGCGCAACAGACCGGATTCGGAGGACGCAGCTTGCCGCTGGAAATCGTCGTCGACCGGACGCCGCCGGAAGTTGTCTTCGGGCTGGCCTCGGTCGAGGGTGACGGACTGCATCCGGAAAGCAACAGTGGCGACCTGTTCCTTCCCGAAACACTCTCCGATTCGATCACCAATGATTTGACACCGACCTTCTTCGGCCGCGCCGAGGCCAATTCGATTGTGCGCGCGTACCTCGATTTGGATGATTCAGGCGATCTCAGCGCGGACGACTTGTTGATCGGTCAAACGGTGGCCACACCCTATGACGGCACGGAGCAGCTGGAAACGCCCTTCGATCCGGATGAACCCGGCGGGCAATGGGAATTGACGTCGACGGTCAGCATGAACGATCCCCGAGTCGTCGATGCGTTGGGACGGGACGGCCTGCGTCGAATTTTTGTGACTGCAGAAGACGTCGCCGGCAACATCAGCGATGCGACCAACGCGATCCTCGAATTGTTCATCGACACGCAGGGACCTCAAGTCGACGGCGTGTTCATCACTGGCGAAGAAGACTTCAACCTGTTCTCGCTCAAACCCGAGACTCCGCAACCAACGCCCCGCGTCGACAGTTTGACGATTCGCGTGATCGATCTGCCTGAGCGCGTTGCGCCATTCTTTTACAGCGCGCTCTCGAACGTGCCGCCGTTGGCTCCGATCGTGTTAGTCGGAGACCACACCGGTGTGATCGCGATTGATTCGATCGAGTACATCGATATCAACAGTGGACCAGGCGTCGCCGTGGGTGAGATCGTGCTGACGTTCAACGAGCCACTGCCGGATGACCGTTACACGCTCACGCTGAGCGACAACATCATCGATCCGGCGGGGAATCAACTCGACGGCGAGAACAACGCCGCCGAGCCGATTGGTGATCCCTTCTTCCCAACCGGCGATCTGATTCCCGGTGGCGATTTCATTGCCCGCTTTACCGTCGATAGCCGACCGGAAATTGCCACCTGGTCACAGGGCGTCGTCTATGCCGACATCAACGGCAACCTGGTCTGGGATCCGGAAGGACAAGACAATGATGCCACCAATCGTGACTTTGTCTTCAACTTTGGTGAGGTGACCGATGCTTACTTCACCGGCAACTTCGCTGCGAATGCGTTGCCCGGGGCCGATGGCATCCTGGGTACCGCCGACGACACAACCGTCGATCCTGACGACGCAGAATCCAGTGGTTTCGACAAACTGGGTGCCTACGGTGCCTTCAATGGCCAGTACCAGTTCTTCCTCGACACCAATGATGACGGCGTAGGTGATCTGGTTGGAGCGATGGCGTTCCAGGTCAATGCCATCCCGGTTGCCGGCAATTTCTACCTCAGCTATGAGGACGAGAACGCCATCGCGGATGGTCGGCGACCAAGAGACGAGATCGGTGCGTTCGACGGCCAGAACTGGTATCTCGACGTCAATGGCAACAACCAGATCGACAGCAATGAGAAGTTCCCGACTTCCTTGCGAGGGATCCCGTTGGTCGGCGATTTCAACGGCGACGGCTTCGATGACCTGGCCACGTACAACAACGCTACAGGACTGTTCTACTTCGACCTGAATCGTGACGGCATCGCGGATGACCAGTTGTTCTTCGGTTTCAGTGGCTTCGGTGAACGACCGGTGACCGGTGACGTCAACCTGGACGGCATCGATGACCTGGTGATGTGGGTTCCCCGCCAAGAGGGCCAGCTGCCGAAGGAAGCGGGCGAGTTTCACTTCCTGGTGTCGGATCGATCGCCGTTCGATCCGGAACCTTCTCCCCAAATTGAGTCGGAGTCGCTCGCTCTGCCGAGTCAGCTGTTTGACCCCTACAGTCCCGCGCCGCTTGGGAATGACTTGGTCGCGCAGTTTGGAGACGACTTCGCGCTGCCGTTGTTCGGCAATTTTGACCCACCAGTCGATGGTGGCAGCAACGGAGCCTCCTTCTTGGGCTCGTTGTCCAACGAGCTCAATCCGCTCGACACCACCGGCGATGGGAAGGTCACCGCACGAGACGCGCTGGTCGTGATCAACGCCCTGGGACGAGTCGACTTCAACCCACAAGCGAATCCACTGCGAGTGGTCGCATCGCTTGGGGGATATCGACTCGACGCCAGCCAGGACGGCAAGATTTCGTCGCTCGACGCGTTGCGAGTGATCAACGCATTGGCTCAGGAGCAACCCGTGACGGAGGCCGAGTCGTTCGGGCCGATCGCGAGTGGTTGGGCGAGCTTGGCCGATCAGGTGATCGCCGACTTGGATGACGACAGCGACGAACTGATCGATTTGCTCGCGACCGATTCCAGCCGAATTTTCTAAGTTTGACTCGCGTTGACCATCGATTGGACGCACTTGCAGACCCCGCGCCGTTCAGGTGCGCGGGGTCTTGATTGCGCAAACCATTGCGATGCCTAGGCTTATACCAGTTCCCTCTCTCGACTTGCCGGTCCTGTTAGCGAAAGTATTCCGGCTGGGAAAACGAATCCTCGAAAACCCCCTGGGGTGGTCCTTCGGGTACTTCCGCGTCGATCGATAACTCTGACGGCAACTGTTTTGCTGGAATTGCGATTTGTCCGGCCCGCACCGCGACGGAGTCGCAGCTGCCCGATTCACATGGGGGCAGACACTCAATCACAAGGGAAGGACCTCTATCATGATTGTTCACGCACTCGCACGCCGATCGTGGGTCAACGCGTTGGCGACGATCTGGCTAGGATCGCTCCTGATCGCGCCGCTCGCGCAGGCCGAAGAGAGTTGCAGCATTCTCGATCACGATGCGATTGCAGTCAGCCTGAATGACCAGATGATCCAGGACGAGATGTCTCAGGTCGAATTCCTTGACTACGAATGGTATGACGAGGATTCGTCGTGCGATGCCTGCGATGCGTGTGGACATGCAACCACGGTTTGCTGCTGCAAGCCTTGGTGGGCACATCGCTGTGGTGTCTTCGCCGACTTCCTGTTGCTACGGCCCGGCAGCGCCGATCAGATCTATTCGATCGAGCAGAATTCGCCGGTCCCTGGCGACTTTCCGACCGGTCCCGTCGGCCGCGTGAACATCGATGACAGCACCGGCTATCGGGTTGGCTTCACGTTGGCGGCCAGCGACTGCACCAGCCTGATCGCTTCCTACACACGTGTGGACGGCAACACGGCGAACACGATCTACGCTCAACCGGGCAATGTTTTGAATTCGCAAATCATTCATCCGAGCTCACTGACTACGGGAGCCTCCAGCCTGCAATCGTCGGCGGCCTCGTCGTTCAACTTCGATCTGATCGACCTCGGCTACCACCACGTCCTGAAGTCGTCCGAATGCTACGTCGTCAACTGGCTTGCCGGTTTCCGCTACGGCCAAATGGAACAAGACCTGGTCACTCAGCAGGAAGTTTCTGTTGCGACCGGCCTGGTCACCAACGACATTGACGTTGACTTCAACGGCTTCGGTCTTTCTCTTGGACTCGACGGCGAGCGTCGCAGCCCCTGCAGTGGCTTGATGGTCTACGGCCGCGGCTTGAGTAGCTTCCTGGCCGGTGACTGGAAGGGCAGCTACGTGCAAACCAACCAGTTCGGCGGCGGTGTCATCGCCAATGCTTATGAGGACTACCGCGTGACGCCGGTGTTGGAGCTGGAACTCGGATTGGGCTGGCGAAGCCCCTGCGGTCGCTGTCGCGCTTCGGTCGGTTACCTGACCAGCGCCTGGTACGACGCGGTTTCGACCCGCACCTATGTCGAATCGGTTCGCGCCGGTAACTATGTCAGCGTGAACGACACGATCACCTTCAGCGGTTTGACTGCGGGATTGGAAGCCAACTTCTAAGGCATTCTCAACACAGCTGGAAAGGAGCGGCGAGGGATTGCCCCCGACCGCTCCGTCGGTCTCTTCTCATACAAGCACGACTCGCCAGCGAGTGAGTTTCCGGTTTTCAACCGTTTGGCGGACGTGAGATTCCCCAGATTCCTGCGACTCACTCGCTGGCGCGTCGTGCTTGTATGAAATGGCGCAACATCAAAACTGGCGCGTCGTGCTAGGATGGATGCCATCCAGATATACTATCTTGCCGACTCGCATCCGTTTTGCGGTCATTGAGTTTTGGCGGAGAGCATGTCGTGGCGAAAAAACCCGAATCAGACGCAGAGAAGGTGCTGCGATTCCATGCTGCACTCACGCAGTTTCTGGAGCGTGTCGCCATGGACCGATATGTCTTGGCCGTTGTGCTTGTTGGCGGTCTCACAGAAGAGACGATCTGGCGGCGTGAGTCGATTGGAGTTTGGATGATCGAAGCTGACGGAGTGACGCGTCGGCTGCGTAGCGACGGCGATGACACTCGGATCTTCCGCATCTTTGTTGAAAATGGAATCAACATTCATGCCGAAGTGATTCCACGCAGTCGGTTCAAGCAAATGGTCGAGGGCTCTTCCCGCACGGCGTTTTCCTGCAACTTCTTCGAGACTCGTGAAATCATTTACAGTCGCGATCCATCGATTGACAGTTGGTTTGTGCAGGCGAACACCGTCGCGGTCAAAGACAAGGAACGAGAACTACAAATCTTTTCGACTTGGACCATCTATGCACTCAGGCGGGCGAGAAAGCTGCTGGAACTGCGCAAGGATCTCGTACTCGCTCAGCAAGAGATTCTCAATGCAGCGCACAGCCTGGCATCCACCGAGATCATTCGCGATGGCCAGATCTGCGAGGACCTGGTTATCTACCGAGCAATGGAACTCAATCCAGAGCTATTTCAAATCCTCTATGTCGATGTGTTAGCCAAACGCAAAAGTCGCAAGACCTTGCAATTGGCAATGGATACCATCGACGCGTACTTGGATCAGCACTACGAAGCGCACTTGAGGCCGCTGTTATCGTTCCTGAGGAAAGAGGATCGCGTCGTCCCTCTGTCTGAAATCAGTGATCATTTTGCCTTTTCCCAAGTGTATCCCTGGCACCTGGAAGCGGCCTGCGAGTGGCTCGAACGCAAAGGAAAGCTGCAAAAGCTGTCGTCGCCTTTCGGGATTACGAAGCGCAGCCAAGAACAAGTTGAAGAACCAGCTTATTACCTGGATGGTTAGCGTCCAATCATGCGAACCACGATCGAAATTCAGGGCGCTCGTGAGAACAACCTGAAAAACGTCAGCCTGGAAATACCGCGGGATCAGCTCATTGTCGTCACTGGCATGAGCGGTTCGGGCAAGTCGTCGCTGGCGTTCGATACCGTCTACGCAGAAGGTCAACGCCGCTTGCTGGCCTCCATGTCGACCTTTGCAAAGCGATTCATTGGGCAACTCAAGAAGCCCGATGTGGACTTTGTGAATGGACTTTCGCCTGTGGTTTCGATCGATCAAAAGACGATCGGTTCGAATCCGCGTTCCACCGTCGGCACCATGACCGACATTTCCGATTATCTACGGATGCTGTTCGCGACGATGGGCACGCCACACTGCCCACGGTGTGAAAAGCCGGTTGCGATTCGTTCTGCCTATCAGATGATGGAACACTTGCTTTCGTTGCCTGAAAAGACGGAAGTCGAAGTACGTGCGCCGGTCTTTAAGATCTACGGCGAGGACTACGAGTATTTGCTTGAACAGATCCGCGTCAACGGTTATCGCCGGGCTCGTATCAATGGTGAGTTACGTGACCTGGGCGATAACATTGAACTGGACGAAGATGACGAGCACTGCATGGAAGCGGTCATCGATTCATTCGTGATCAGCAAAGGCATCGATGCTCAGGTCGTTACGTCGCTTGAGCATGGACTGAAACTGGGTGATGGGTTGCTAAGCTTCCACATTACCAAGCCGAAAAGGTTGAATCCGAAACTAAACGCTTTTTACAAAGGGTTCGGCTGCGAAGAACACCACATGGTGGCCGGCGACATGCACCAGGCACAGTTTACGTTCAATGATCCGGCAGGTGCTTGTCCGACATGCAGTGGTATCGGGACCGCGATGCGTGTTCATCCAGCCTTGTTAGTCCCTGATCCGACACGCTCGCTCAACGACGGAGCCTTCGTAAAGGCTGCGCTGAGTAACAGTCGCGACAGCTGGGGCGGTCGAATTCTCTACAGCTTATCAAAGCACTATGGTTTCAGCCTGGACGTCGCCTACGAAAAGCTGGACAAGAAGCATGTCGACATCTTGTTGTATGGCACGAAAGGCGAACAGTTCGAGGTTCACTTGCCCCCCGGCGCCAAACACGGTGAGCAGCACGTCGGCAAGGCGATCAAATATGGCGGCGTCATCAACCAGCTCGAGCATCATTACCGCTGGTATCGCAAACAGGGGACGTCCAGTGCCGGCATGGAAGAGTATTTGAAGAAGGTGATGGTCGAGTACCCGTGTCCTGAGTGTGGAGGTGCGCGACTCAAGCGAGCTCGGCGGCTTGTTACTGTCGCAGGACGCAGTATCTACGAAGTGGGACAAATGCATCTGGTTGAGCTGCTTGACTTTCTGCGCTCGATCAAGCCGACCGCGCGGCAACGGGCCGTGGCCGACACGATCCTGAAGGAAGTATCGACTCGGTTGGAATTGCTGATCGCCATCGGACTCGACTACCTGAATCTAAACCGCGGTTCGTCGACGCTGTCCGGTGGCGAGTCTCAACGAATCCGACTTTCGTCGCAAATCGGATCGGGTTTGATGGGCATGCTGTACGTCCTCGATGAACCAAGCATCGGACTGCACCCAAAAGACAATGTGAAAATGATTGAGACGCTCAAGCGTCTGCGTGATCTCGGCAACACGGTGATCGTCGTCGAACATGATGACGAGACGATTCGCGCTGCGGATCATGTCATCGAGATTGGGCCAGGGCCCGGAGTCCATGGTGGCGAAGTGGTCGCTCAGGGGACTTTCAAGCAGATTCTTGCGAACAAGAAGTCATTGACCGGAGCCTACCTGAGTGGAAGACGTTCGATACAAATACCGGAAAGACGCCGAGTAGGCCGCGGCAAAGTGCTGACCGTCCGCGGCGCACGGCATAACAACTTGAAAAATATCGACATGGTCATTCCGCTTGAGCAATTTGTTTGTGTGACGGGTGCCTCCGGATCTGGCAAGAGTTCTTTGATTCATGCCATCGTGCAGAAGAAGCTTGTCTCGTTGTTGCAAGATAGTCGTGTCCTGGCTGGTGACCATGATGAGCTGACAGGCTACGAGCAGCTCAGCGATATCATCGATGTCGACCAATCACCCATTGGTCGATCCTCGCGTTCCAATCCGGCAACCTACATTGGCATCTATGACGACATTCGCAAGCTGTTTGCGTCCACGGATGAAGCCATCGCGCGGGGGTTCACGGCATCGACGTTCAGCTTTAACGTCAAAGGTGGACGATGCGAAGAGTGTTCCGGCGAAGGTTCGATCACAACGCAATTGTCGTTCATGCCTGACGTTGAAGTGGTTTGCCCAACCTGCAAGGGGGCTCGCTACAACTCGGATACTCTCGAGGTCACCTACCGCGACAAGACGATCGCGGATGTACTCGAGATGTCAATCGAAGACGGCGGTGAGTTTTTCTTCGACCAGAAGACGATCGCACGGAAGCTGAATGTGCTGAACGAACTCGGACTGGGCTATCTCAAGCTCGGGCACCCATCGACGATTCTTTCTGGTGGAGAAGCCCAGCGTGTCAAGCTTGCCGCCGAACTCGGTAAGCTAAAGCGAGGCAAGCACAACCTGTACATCCTCGACGAACCCACAACCGGATTGCACTTTGCCGACATCGATCGCCTCTTGGTCAGTCTCAATCGATTGGTGGACGCTGGGCATTCGGTGATCGTCATTGAGCACAACTTGGATGTCATCAAAACCGCCGACTACGTGATCGACCTGGGTCCCGAAGGGGGCCACAAGGGTGGCGAGCTCATCGCCTGTGGCACACCCGAGGACATCGCTGCTTGTAAGGAATCATTCACCGGCCAGTTCTTGAAGGATTACCTTCCCTGAACTTGGCGAGCCCGAGAGGGAGCTTCATCCCCAGGTTCAATTGGTCGAAGCGGAAGCTCGCTGTCGTTGCATGGCAGCGCCCGACTCGCCGCAGGCTGGGAGCCTTCAGACCCCCCGTCACTGGCCCGATTGGTGGAAGCTTTCTGATGGACGATCAACGACAACTTCGCAATTCGCTTGAGTTATCATGGAGGGATCGGGTGGAAATACTCCGCCTCTCGCGATTCTCTTTCGGTCCCTCCGTTCTCTCGCCATTCAGCCCTGAGTGCCGAATGGAACGCAATCTTCTCATCCCTCTCATCTGATCCCTATGAAGCGGACGCCTCTTCGATCTACCTCGCGGCGTCTCCGATCGACGCGAGGAAATCGAGCACGATACGCGCAGCCATCCCGTCGTTTGCGGTTGGAACCGCTGGAGCGGCGTCTCGTGTTGGCGGCCACGCCGGTGATCAGCGAGTTCCTGGCCTCCAACAGCGATGGTCTGAGGGACATCGACGGCGACTCCAGCGACTGGATTGAAATTTTTAACCCGACGGACACAACCGTTGATCTGGCGGGTTGGTCTTTGACCGACGACGTGAACGACATCCATCATTGGGTGTTCCCGTCTGTGACCATCGATCCAGGTGATTTCTTGATCGTCTTCGCATCGGGAAAGGATCGTGACGTCGCCGGCGAGGAACTGCACACGAATTTTCAATTGACGACCAACGGCGAGTTCCTTGGCCTCTTCCAGCCCAACGGTGAAGTGGCAAGCCTCTATTCGCCGCTGTACCCGCCGCAAGCGACGAACCTCTCTTACGGGATGAATTTCCGCACAGAGGAGTTTGTCAGGGCAGGGGATCAGGCGACTTACTTCGTCCCCTTTGACAACTCCGTCGCAGACCAGTGGCAGACACCGGCTTTTGATGACACGGGCTGGGATTCCGGGGCGACGGGTCTTGGTTACGGAGTGGTTCAGCCAGGTTTTGACGTGACCTATTACAAGGCAAAGTCCTCCGGCGATTTCGACGGTATCGTCAACAGCCTCGCCATCGCGCGCGAAGTCACGTACACGCCAGCCTATCAATCGGTGGTCGTCGAGGCGGACGCTCCGGTGATCAATCATCTTGGTTCCGGCGGTGGCGGGCATTACGGCAACAATCAGGCGTTTCCGACCCAATCGATTGGTGTCGACATCAACCATTTTGTCTTCCAGGCGCGAACCAGCATCGAGATTCCCAGCCCCGGCGATTACAGCTTTGGCGTCAATAGCGACGACGGTTTCAGCCTGAGAATCAGCGGCGATGGGGAGGACTTCACGAGCGAATTCCCTAACCCTCGCGGCGCCTCCGATACGATCGCGAACTTCACCTTCACGCAAGCAGGTCGTTATGACGTCGAATTGTTGATGTTCGAGGCCGGAGGCAGCTCAAGCGTCGAGTTCTTCGCGGCGCCGGGAACCCATGCAAAGTTTGATGCGGGCGTCTTCGATCTGGTTGGCGACGTAGAGTCGGGCGGCCTTTTCGCGGCGGTTCCGTACGTTCCGGGCGGGAAAGGCCTGGTAGAAACGGACATCGCTTCATCGCTGCAAGAGATCAGCTCCTCGGTCTACGTTCGCATCCCATTCAACGTTACGGACCCATCGACCTTGGATAACGTGCGACTGTCGATGCGCTACGACGACGGGTTCGTCGCAGCGATCAACGGCGTGGAAGTGGCGCGACGCAATGCGCCGGCAACGATCGCTTACGACTCGCAAGCGACGGTGTCCCGAGATCCGACGGAGGTCCATGACGTCGAAGCGATCGTCTTACCTTCCGTCGCGGTCAGCTCGCTAGTGGAAGGCATGAACGTTCTCACGATTCAAGGACTGAACCTCTCGCCCTCGGACGAGAGCCTGCTCGTCCTGCCAGAACTCAGCGCCAGCGGCTTGCTCGAAGATCAGATCCGATTCTTTACGACGCCGACGCCCGGGCAGCCGAATCGGAATCCTGTTGCTGGAATCGTCGACCGGGTCTTTGCCGACGCACCGGCTGGATTCTACAGCAGCCCCTTCGATGTGACGCTGACCACCAGCTCATCCGATGCCGTCATTCGCTACACGATCGACGGCAGCGAACCGTCCACAACGAACGGACTGGATTACACCGGTTCGATCCCGATCACCGGAACAACGAATCTGCGAGCAGTGGCGGTCAAGCCCGATCATGCCTCGCTGCCAAGTCGAACTTGGACCTACCTTTTCCTCGATGACGTCCTGACACAGTCCAATGACGGCGTGGCTCCGGCTGGTTGGCCCACTACTTGGAAGAAAAACGTCGTCGACTACGGCATCGACCCCGAGGTGCTCGCGATCGAAGGAGCCCAGGCGGTCAAAGACGCTCTGTTAGCAATCCCGAGCTGGTCGATCACGACCGACTTGGACAATTTGTTCGATCCTGAAATCGGCATTTACGCCAACGCTACTGGTGATGGTGACGAGTGGGAACGCCCCGCCTCGGTCGAGCTGATCCAACCCGACGGCAGTGGTGGGTTCCAGGTCAACGCGGGTCTTCGCATCCGTGGCGGCTTCAGCCGCTCCAACAACAATCCCAAGCACGCCTTTCGACTGTTCTTTCGCGGCGTCTACGGCGACGCGGAGCTGAACTATCCAGTCCACGGTTCGGAGGGAACCGATACGTTCAAAAAGCTCGACTTGCGAACCGCACAGAACTACTCGTGGAGTTTTCAAGGTAACCCGTCGAATAACTTTGTGGCAGACGTTCTGGCCCGCTACAACCAACGTGACTTGGGTCAACCTTACACGCGCAGCAGTTGGCTACACCTGTACGTCAACGGCCAATACTGGGGTCTGTATCAAACGCAGGAACGAGCGGAGGCCGAATTCGCCGAGACTTACTTCGGTGGAAACGCCAACGACTACGATGTGCTCAAGCCCGAGCGAGGCACTTACGCGAACATCGCGACCGACGGAGAGTTCACTGCCTACGATCGACTGTTCGAGAAAGCGCTCGCCCGCGCACCCGACGGAATCACGCCCGCGCTGGTCGATTTTTCCCTCTACATGGAAGCCCAAGGGCTGAATCCCGATGGGACGCGAAACCCAGCCTACGAAGTGTTGTTGGACGTCGACAATCTGATTGCCTACATGATTACGATCCTGCAAGGCGGCAATCTGGATGCTCCGATCAGCAACTTTCTGAACAATAACCGGATCAATAATCACTTTTCCGTTCGTGATCGTACCGGCGACGAAGGCTTCCGCTTTTTCATCCACGACTCGGAACACACCCTTCTCGACATCAACGCGAATCGCAACGGACCCTACAACCACGCGAACTTCGAATCCAGCGTCAACTATTTCAACCCACAATGGTTGCATCAGCAGTTGATGGCCAATGTCGAGTATCGCCTGCGGTTCGCGGACAAGGTGCAGGAGGCATTCTTTCATGGCGGACCGCTTACCGCCGAGGCACAAATCGCCAAGCTGAATATCGAGGCAGCCAAGCTTGATCTAGCAATCATCGCGGAATCGGCTCGATGGGGGGATGCCAAGCGAGCGCAGCCCTTGCTGAAAAGCGACTGGCTCAATGCCATCGCCCGAGTACGCGATGATTTTTTCCCGAATCGCAACGCGGTCTTGATCGACCAGTTCCGTAGCACACAGTTGTTGCTCAAGGACATCGACGGCAATTACAAGATCGCGGTTCCAGCGCCGTTGTTCCCGTCGATCGACGCTCCCGAATTTCAGATCAACGATCAATCGCAAAGCGGTGGCCAGGTGCCGCCACACAGCCTGCTGCGAATGTCGGCCGCGGTTGGCACGATCTATTACACGACCGACGGAAGTGATCCGCGTTTGCCAGGGGGCGCCATCAGCCCCAACGCTTCGGCGTTTGATCAGACGATCCTTCTGAATAACTCGTTGGCAGTCCGTGCCCGAGCTTTTGATACAGCAACCGGAACCTGGTCAGCGCTGCACGCGGCTGGTTTCATCGTGCCACAAGAGGCAGCGTCGATCGCGAATCTGCGGGTCACCGAGGTGCATTACAATCCAGCCGGGAGTGATGACACCGAATTCATGGAACTGGCAAACATCAGCTCCGGTGATGATGCCGTGATCCTTGATCTCGGCGGGATCACGCTGACCGATGGACCGAGTTCGCCCCTTGTTCTGCCAGCCACCGCGACGCTCGGGCCCGGACAACATGGGGTCATCGTTCGGGATCGCATCGCCTTCCTGGCCGCCTATCCAGCATTTGATCCAGTCTTGATCCTTGGCGAGTACAGCGGCGCGCTTGGCAATGCCGGTGAACGGATTCGCCTGGTGGATGCCAATGGTGTCGAGCTGTTCGACTTCGACTATGGTGACAACGATCCGTGGCCTGAATGGGCGGACGGCATTGGTGGCAGCCTGGTGCTGAGAGATCCGGCCGCAACACCCGCGGACCAACTCGGCAAACCTTACCACTGGCGAGGCAGCACGTTTGCGGGAGGTTCGCCGGGGGCTGCCGATCCAGAACCGCTCGGGGTGGTCATCAACGAGGTGCTCGCACACACCGATGATCCTGAGCTCGACACGATCGAACTGTACAACGCCACGTCGGCCGCCGTTGACATCAGTGGCTGGTACCTGAGCGATTCCTCTGCGGATCTGTTCAAGTTCGCCATTCCACCGGGAACCACGATCCCCGCCGGTGGATTTCTGATTTTTGACGAACACGACTTCAATCCAACACCGCTCACACCAGGTCCGAAGGACTTTGCGCTCAGTGGATCGCACGGCGATTCGATTTGGCTGGTGGAGGCGAATGCCAGTGGTGACGCAGTCGTCGCTTTCTCGGACCACGTCGACATCGGGGCTACCTTCAATGGTGTGACGCTGGGGCGAAAACCTGGCGGCACGGGAAGATTGGTTCCGCTCGGCCAGCCGAGTCTCGGGGCAGCCAATGGCGAACACGCAACTGCCGACGTGGTCATTACGGAGGTACAGTATCACCCTTCCGCTCCCAGCGCTGCGGCACTCGCGATCGATCCCACGATCAGCGAAAGCGATTTGGAATTCCTCGAGGTGCACAATCACAGTGCGGCGGCAGTCGATCTGACGAATTGGAGAATTCGCGGAAGCAGCGACTATGATTTTGCGGGAGGACAAACGATCGGCGTTGGCGAGTTGCTGGTCGTCGTTCCCTTCGATCCGGCGCAGGCGCCGAACCTCAATCTCGTCAACGCGTTCCGCGCGCACTACGGCATCGACGCCTCTGTCGTGCTGGTTGGACCCTTCAGCCCTTCGCTGGGAAACAGCTTTGGTTTGGTCAAACTCCAGCAACCGGACGAAGCTCCGGTCGACGAGCCAACGGTCTTGCCTCGCGTTTTGGTCGATGAAGTTTTTTACGACGATCTGATCCCTTGGCCGGCAGCTGCCGATGGTACGGGAATGTCGTTGCAGCGAACGCGAGCGATCGCGCTCGGTAATGACGCGGCGAGTTGGCGAGCCGCTGTGCCGACCCCGGGAACGACTCGTTTCGTACCACAGGTCGAATCGGTCACGATCAATGACAACGAGACAACACGGTCGGAAGTCACGTCCATCTCCATCGTGTTCGATGCAAAGATTCAATCCCCTTCCGCGGCGGCCTTTTCACTGACCAACACGACCTCCGGAGAATTGGTCACTGGAATCGCGGTCAGCTCGACGAACGTCAGCGGTAAAACTGTTTCGATCCTGACATTTACGACTGGCCCGTCGGTGATTCAGCGAGCGATTGGCCAGAATACGCTTGCCAATGGCGCCTACGAACTTTCGATTCTTGCCAGCGGCATAGCGGCCGAAGCGGGTTCCGTGCCGATGGACGAAGATGCAACGTTCGGCGATCAGGCGACGGACGATTTCTTCCGCAAGTATGGGGACCACGATGGCAATGGCTCCGTGGGCCTACTGGACTTCGCCGCGTTTCGGCGCACGTTCGGGCTGGCGTCCGGCGATACGGACTATGCGGGCGATCTTGATAGTGACGGCGACGGAGTGATCTCGCTGTTGGACTTCGCCGCCTTCCGAAGGGCGTTTGGCAGCTAGGGCGAATACCGTAGCCGAGCCACTCCGAGACTGTGAGTTTTTATAGTCGCCGATCGCTCCGCCGATCGTAGCGTCGAACTTGAGCAACATTCCGCGAAGCGAATGGCGACTTTTTTCGAGACATTCGCTTGGGACGACGGCCCATGCTGAAAAGCTCACAGCCTCTCCGAGACTCGGATTTCACAGCGAAGCTGCTAAGCATGTCGGTCTCGGAGAGACCGACCTACTCAAAGAACTTTGCCAGGACTTCGTCGCTCGGTTTCGGGGTGACGAGCGAAACGACGACCATCGCAAAGGTCGAGACGAGAATCATGGCGACGACCGGCATGATCTCGATGGACTGGGCACCGAACGAGAACCGGATCATGTAGCCACTGAGTCCGCCCTGGTCCATCGGCACTTGGGTTCCCTGATAAAACAGGTAGCACCAGCTGATGATCGCAGCCAGGATCCCGCAACTGGCTCCCGCCGCCGAGAGCCCTCGCCAATAGAGCGCAGCGATGACGATTGGGAACAGCGCCGTGAAGCCACTGAAACACCAAACACCCATTGCAAAAACGCTGCGCACATTGCCAAGGCTCAACAGATAGGTAACGGCAACGATGACAACGATGAAAGATCTCGTTAGCAACACTTGTCGCTGATCACTGATTGCGTCTTTACCGAGGTAGTGGGTCACGATGTCGTTGTTGAAGATCGTCCCAAGGCAAAGAAACTGGCTATCGAGGCTGGACATGATCGCGGCAAGAATCCCCGCGGCAAGAAACCCGCCCAGAATCGCTCCGGTTTGCGTCTTGACCAGGAATGGCAGCACCTTGTTGGCATCCACCACGCCGCTGGGCAACGTCGGCAGCGGTGGTCCGACGGGCCGCAATTCAGGGCTGGCATAGACCGCCACCGTCCACACACCCACCAACACACAGGGGACCCAGACGATCATGATAAAAAGCGGATGAAAGACCACTGGCAGCTTGAACGCGTCGGCGTTCTTCGCGGTCATCCAATGCTGAAAAATGTGTGGAAACATCCCGACCGATAAAGGAATGAGCAGATACATCAAGAAAAGGCTCTTGCTCATGTGCTCGCGAGTGGCGTGGGATTCCGGGATCGCCTCGCCAAGCACTCGAAGATTCGCCAGAAACGTTTCCTGGCGACCAAGCTTGTTAGCGATCACGTAAAACGTGACCACACCCAAGATCATGAAGACCGCCGTCTGGAAGGTATTCGCCCAGGCGGTCCCTCGCATCCCACCGTAAAAAACATAGATCAGCACCACGAGACAGATGACCAACGATCCCAACCAGGCCGGGACGCCACCATTGGTCGCAGGGTCGGGTGCGCCGTCAGCGCCGATGCTTTGAAACATTTGCCAATCAGGAGCCAATCCAGCCGTCATCGCCTGGACCACCGCGCCGCTACCGATCACTCCAATCAACAGGTAGGGCACCACCAGGCCAACAAGAATTGGGAACAACAACAAACCGACCAGGTCGTTGTCCAGCCGATCGCGAAAGAACTCGATTTGCGTGGTGTAGCCGTGGCGTCGGGCCAACGTCCAAACCTTGACACCGACCAGGAAGAAGCAGAGCGAATGGACGATCCCGCTGCTACTGGCGAGCATGCCGTAAACACCAATGCCTTCCCGGTAGGCTTCGCCAGTGCTTCCGACCAAAGCAAATGCGGTCATGGTGGTCCCGAACAAACTCATCAGCAGCAAGAAGGGACCGATCGAATGGCTCGCCACCTGGTAATCCAGTTTCGTTCCCCGGAACAAGCGACTGGAGAACAGTCCAAGGCCAAGCAACAGCGCGAGGTAAGCCAAAATGATGATCAGTTGGATGGAACCCGATGGCATCAGTGTCCCTCCTTTCCGGCCGCGGAAATGGGTGCTCCGCCGCTCGATTCACTGGCGTTAGGCTCGCTTTGGGTCTCTCTTGGCCAGGCGATTTGAGTCGCCAGGTACCAGGTAAGCGTTGCGGCAATCGAAATGCAAATGTGCCAAAACAGGCCCATCGGGAGGATTCCGAAGACCAGCGTTTTGTTGGACCAGAACCAGTAGTCCTGGTGAAGAATCAAAAGCAGCACAGCCAATACCGCGATCACCAGCGGGCCGGATCGCCTGGAGGCTTGGGGGGCTTGGGTCATCACAACAGCGCTATTAGGCGAGAAAAAGAGTCAAGGTGGGTCAATCCGCCGGCGAACCATCTGCTCTTGGCCAGGGTCCGTGCAGTGTATTGGAGATGGGCGGTGGGCGAAATTAGGCTCACGAGTCAGGATACTGGCGTTCGATACCGATCGAAGGGCGATTATTCTGTCCGAGATCAAACCCCCATGTCATCGCCGCGGCCCGCAATTGCCTGTTGCCGCTGGGGACGACGCAATCGGATTGTGACCGAGTATTTGTGGAAACCTGGGAAGCCTGGTTGAGTCTCGCCGTTGCCGGCTTCATGCTGGTCGGCTTGGCCATGCGCCTAGCCTCCAATGACTTGCTGGCGATCGGCTGCCTCGGCATCCTGATGCTCGCTCAGAACGTCACTGGCACCAGTCTGCTACCGACGCCTCAGCAAGGGGTGGCCGGCTTCGGAAACCAAGGACTGGTTACCATCGGGTTGCTGTTTGCCGTCGTCGCTGGGCTGGAGTTTACCGGTGGCACCGAGCTGGCGACCGGTTGGTTCTTGAATAAGGCGAAGGGGCTAACCGGTGCCTTGAGCCGGCTGCTGATTCCGGTGGCCGCATTCAGTGCGTTCATGAACAACACACCGGTCGTGGTTGCTCTGATGCCAGTGGTCAACGACCTGTCGCGGCGGATCTCGTCGAGTAGCAGTCGACTTCTTCTACCCCTGAGCTACGCCGCGATCCTAGGTGGGATGTGCACGCTGATCGGAACGAGCACCAATCTGATTGTGGCGGAGTTGAACGAGCAGGCAATTGCAAATGGCGTGAAGACGGAAAGTCTCGGCTTCTTTGCCCCAGCCGCCGTCGGAGTGCCAGCCACGATTCTCGGACTGCTGTACATGATCGTCGCATCGCGTTGGCTGATCCCCGATCGTCGACCAGCGGTGAGCGTCAGTGACGACCCGCGGCGATACACCGTCGAGGTTCAGGTTGAAGCCAATGGTCCGTTGGTCGGACGCACGATCGAAGACGCCGGACTTCGTCACCTGCCGGGTCTCTACATCGCTGAGATCCAGCGTGAAGATGGGATCATCGCTGCCGCCAAACCGAATGAGCGATTGCGGGCCAACGACGTCTTGATCCTCGTTGGTGCGCTCGAGAGCGTCGTCGACCTTCGCAAGATTCGTGGGTTGACCACCGGTGATGATCAAGCTCGCAAGTTGCAAGTGCCAGCATGGCAGCGAACGTTGGTCGAGGCGGTCGTCAGCTCGCGTTGTGCGCTGCTCGGCAAGACCATCCGTGAAGGGCAGTTTCGCTCGCATTACAACGCGGCGGTCGTCGCGGTGGCTCGCGGTGACAAGAAGCTGAGTGGAAAACTTGGGGACGTGCGATTGGAAGTGGGTGACGTCTTGCTGCTCGAAGCGTCACCTTCGTTCCTACACCGTCGCAGCGAGTCGCGAGACTTCTTCTTGGTCAGCGCCGTGCAGGAGGGATCGGTTCGGCGACCGGAACGAGCTTGGATTTCGGTGTTCATTCTGGTGGCGATGGTCCTGGCTGCCTCGCTGACGCAGATGTCGATCCTGACCGCGGCCCTGGCTGCGGCGGTTGCCATGGTCGCACTGCGATGTTGCACCACGTCCGAAGCGCGGCGCAGCATCGATTGGTCCGTGCTGATCGTGATTGGTGCGGCGATTGGAATTGGCTCGGCGCTTGAGAAGAGTGGCGCGGCGGCAACCATCGCTCACGATCTGCTCGGCCTCGCGGGCGGCAACCAGCTGCTGGCGCTGGTCGCTATTTACCTGGCAACGATGTTCTGCACCGAGTTAATCACCAACAATGCAGCCGCGGTGCTGATGTTTCCCATCGCCATCAATGCGGCGACAGGTCTGGGATGCAGTCCGACGCCATTCGTGATCGTGGTGATGATTGCGGCCTCCGCCAGCTTTTTGTCTCCGTTTGGTTACCAGACCAATATGATGGTTTACGGGGTCGGCGGTTATCGCGTTGTCGATTACATCAAGTTTGGACTGCCGCTGAGCCTGATCGTGTTTGCAGTGACCATTTTGATTGTTCCTCAGGTCTGGCCTCTGTGACCAACGAGTCCATGTCGCCGTCGTGGTGCCGTTTACGCCAACTCTGAACCTTCGTTTCACTCTCAACATCAGCCGCCACGCATTAGCGTTCGGTTCACTTGCATCTCGGTACGCTTCGAAACCGGGAGCGAACGCTCGTCAAGCCCGTCATGCAACCAAAGCCAACCAGTCCACGCTTCGATTCGTCGCCTTCGGACGGCAATGAACCGCAGAACGATCGAGTTCCGACGCGGCGAGACCAGGCAAAGCTGCCTGCGGACGTCTTGCCGGGACCTCCGGCTGATGCTGCTGCGCGCCGAGCCGATCGTTGGGCCGCCCAGCCTCGTTTGGAATACCCCACTGAGTTACCGATCTCAGCCTATCGCGAAACGCTTGGCAACCTGCTTCGCGATCACCAGGTGATTGTTGTCTGTGGGGAAACCGGCAGTGGAAAGAGCACGCAGCTACCCAAGATCTGTCTTGAAGCGGGTCTCGGTCGCGACGCGATGATCGGGCACACGCAGCCGCGTCGCTTGGCAGCTCGTAGCATTGCCACGCGGTTGGCGGAGGAACTCGAGACGTCGCTTGGCCATTGGGTCGGATACAAGGTTCGCTTCGGTGACCAGACGGGCGATCAGACACTCATCAAATTGATGACTGATGGAATTCTGCTGGCCGAAACCCAATCGGACCGATTCCTGGAGGCGTACGACGCGATCATCATTGATGAAGCGCACGAGCGGTCGTTGAACATCGATTTTCTACTCGGTTATCTCAAGCAACTTCAACAAAAGCGCGGCGACCTCAAGATTATCATTACGTCGGCTACGATTGATGCCGAACGTTTTGCCGAGCACTTCGGCGACGAGTCCGGCCCCGCTCCGATCCTGACGGTCGAAGGTCGCGGCTATCCGGTTGAGATCCGCTATTTGCCTTGGGAACAGGCTGCGGAAGACGAAGACCGACGTTACGACTTGTCGCGCCATGTGATCGCGGGGATCGAAGCGACCGCCCGCCAAGGATCGGGAGATGTGTTGGTCTTCCTGCCAACCGAGCGGGATATTCGTGAAGTGTCCCATCGTGTCGCTGGTCATTACAAACGTCTCGGCATGACCGGCCGGGTTGACCTGCTGCCCCTTTACGCGAGATTACCGCAGGCAGAGCAACAGCGGATTTTTCATCCCGACGGCAGCCGCCGCCGAATCATCTTCGCTACCAATGTGGCAGAAAGCTCGCTGACGGTTCCCGGTATCCGCTTCGTGGTCGACTCGGGCACCGCTCGCATCAGCCGTTACAGCGCGCGAAGCAAACTGCAACGTCTGCCGATTGAGTCAGTCAGCCGCGCCAGTGCCGATCAGCGCGCCGGCCGCTGTGGTCGTGTCGGCCCCGGGCTCTGCGTACGACTCTATTCGCTCGAGGATTATGAAGGGCGCGAAGCCTATACCACGCCCGAGATTCGCCGAACCAATCTTGCCGCCGTTGTGCTGCAAACGAAAACATTGCGTTTAGGTGAGCTTGCTGACTTTCCTCTGCTCGATCCACCTAAACCGGAAGCGATCCGTGACGGCGTTCGAACGCTGATTGAACTCGGTGCGCTCGACGAACGTCACGCGCTAACCGAAATCGGCTGGAAACTTGGACGTTTGCCGGTCGATCCAAGGGTCGGCCGAATGCTGCTGGCGGCCGACGAGAATGGTTGCTTGGCTGAAGTCTTACCGATTGCTGCGGCCTTGGAAATCCAGGATCCGCGGGAACGGCCGCCGGATAAGCGAGAGGCCGCCGACCAGGCTCATGCCGAGTTTGCCGATCCGCAGAGTGACTTCCTATCGATCCTCCGTTTGTGGCGGTTCTACGAACAGGCTCGTTCTCAATTGAGTCGTAACCAACTCGAACGATCCCTTCGTAAGCACTATCTCTCACCGAATCGCATGCGCGAATGGACCGACGTCTATCGTCAACTTCGTGAAACGGTCTCATCATCGATGGCTGGCAAGCCAGGTCAAAACAGCGCTCGACGACGCGTTGGCTCCATCCGTTACGACGAGAGTGAAACCAAGATTGTCGCGGATGAACTCTATGAAAAGATTCATCTTGCCTTGCTGGCGGGCCTGCTGTCGGGAGTCGCCATGGCGGGTGATCAGAACGAATACACCGGCGCTGGTGGGCTGAAACTTTTTCTCTGGCCGGGCTCGGGAGTCTTTGCTGCGAAACCGAAGTGGGTGGTCGCCGCCGAACTAGTCGAAACCTCCAAACAGTTCGCGCGAACCGTCGCCCGCATTGAGCCTCGCTGGATCGAATCGGTGGGTGCTCATCTGATCAAGCGCTCGCACGTCGATCCTCATTGGAGCAGCCGTGCGGGCGGAGCCTTCTGCTACGAGAATCAAACACTGTTTGGATTGCCGATTGTGTTGCGTCGGCGTGTCCCCTTAGCGCCGATTGATCCGGTCACCGCGCGCGACCTGTTGATCGATCATGGCCTCGCCGAACAGCAACTTCGGACCAATGCCAGATTCGTCCGCCACAACCGCTCGCGTAATTGACGCGATCGCCCAATTGGCGGCCCGGACGCGAAGCCGCGACCTGGTCATTGAAAACTACGTGGTGGCAAGGCTTTATCAGGCAAGACTCCCGGCCGATGTTTGCGATCGCGGCTCGTCTGGAGAAGCTCGACCGTGCAACCGACGCGCCGAGTTGGGCGAAATCGACTTGGGATGCCGCGCGCGTTTCACAGTGGCTCGAAGATCCTCCGCCGATCGACGATCCCAATTTCCTCTACCTTCGTCCCGATGATTTTGTGGAATCTTCCAAGCCGATCTCGGAAGAAGACTTTCCCGATCAGCTGACCGTGGGACAGTCCAAGCTGCCGCTGGAGTATCACTTTGAACCCGGTTCCGATCGCGACGGGATCCACGTCAAAGTGCATCAAGCGGCACTTTCACAATTGAGCGATGATCGGCTCGGTTGGCTGGTCCCCGGTTTGTTGGTGCCGAAGTTGACCGCCATGATCAAATCATTGCCGAAGCGAATCCGCCGGAATCTTGTCCCAGCTGCTGAAGTCGCCGCACGAATCGCTGACGAGCTGGCACCGGTCTACGGCACCGTCCCGTTCATGACGGCCGTTTGTCAGGCCATGTCGCGTCATGCCGAGATGCCCGTTGCTGCAAGCGATTTTCAGGACGAGAAGATGGAGGATCACCTCCAGTTTCTCGTCACGGTCGTCGATGATCGCGGCAAGACACTCGGCGAGGGACGCGAGCTCACGTCCTCTGCAACATCAGTTCCTCTCGGGGACGGGATCGGAATCCAGCGAAGCGGTGCTGCAAGACGACCAAGATTCGGCGCCCTGGTCGCGAGCAAGAACCCAATCATTCGATATCGATCATCTGCCGCGCGAGGTCGTTCGCCGTCGTGGTGGTGTACAAGTCGCTCAGTATCCGGGACTCGTTGATCTCGGCGATGCCGTTGCGACTCGACTCTATTCCGACCAGGCTACCGCGGACGCTTCGATCAAACGGGGAACGAGCTCCCTTTACGCAATCTGCGAGCGGAAAGAGCTTCGTAGCCAGGTCCGACATCTCCCCCAGCTCGAACAGGTCAAGATCAAGCTATCGGGTGTCATTTCCCCATCCGAGATCGACGCTGCCCTGATCAATCTCTTGGCAAGATTGGCGTTTGTTGAGAAGGAGCCAGTGATCCGATCGCGCGAAGCGTTCGAGGCGCGTCGGGCCGATCGCGGGCAGCGCATCGCGATCGCCACGCAAGAACTCTCGGCCTGGTTGGTCAGTCTGGCCGACGCGCGATTCACCGTTCGTCGCGATCTCGAATCAGCACGGAGCTCAGGCCGCCGCCCAGATCTGTTAAACGATTGCCAGCACCAACTACAGTGGCTGTTCTGTGAAAACTTTCTCGCGATCACACCTTGGGAATGGCTGCGGCACTATCCTCGCTATCTGCAGGCCATCGCCTACCGCATGGACCGGGCTGGCGGGGCAAGTTCCCGGGACGAGCAGTCCATGCAGTTGATTGCGAGACTCTGGCAGCGATGGATCGACGGGCTGCCCGAGAATCAGCGGGCCGCGAAGGACCAAGCGGAGAGTGAGTTCCGCTGGATGATCGAAGAACTGCGAGTCAGCCTGTTCGCTCAGCCTCTCGGAACAGCGGTAAAAGTTTCTCCGCAACGATGCGAAAAGCTGCTAAATTGAGGTGGTTTGCGGCTGTATTCCCGTCCGAGGCCAACCCCGACAAAGCCATTGCTTGAACTGAAGCCACCGGCAGAGCGACGCGCGACAACAGGAACCAAAATCGGTTCGTTTCTGTTATCGCTAGGGTTCCATGCTTTGCTCGCGTTGCTGCTTTGGTGCCTGGTCATCACCGTCACAAAACCTGTGTCGATTTCACTCGTCGGATCGACGTCGACTGGTGAGGAGAGCGTCTCGCTGGATGTCTCCGTCCCGGAAACGTCCGAGAGCCCCGCGGCGGAGACCGTCGCGGAACAGGTTACGTCGGAGAAATCGAATGCTGCGATCGATGCTTTGATTGCCCAGGCGATGGACGCCAGCACGCTGGCGAGTTCCAACGCACCCCGTCATGAGCAGCCGTCGATCTCGTTTTTCGGCACGCGTGCAGTTGGTAACCGATTTGTGTTTGTGCTCGACATCTCCTACAGCATGAATGCTCGTCGCGGCGAGCGATTCCGACGAGCCTGTGACGAGTTGGTTCGGGCCGTTTCCCAGCTTCAAGTTGGTCAGAGTTACTACGTGTACTTGTTCTGTTGGAACTTCGATGAAATGTTTCTCGACAGCAACATTCAATATGTTGCGGCCTGTGAAGGGCACGAGGCGAAGCTGCGCCATTGGATTTACGACGTCAGCTTGGGAGCCGGCACGGATCCGCGCCGGCGCTTTCCCTGGCCTATCAGATGAAACCGGACGCGGTCTTTCTCCTTTCCGACGGCCAGTTCAATCAGCCGCGCACACCGATGTCTGAGTCGGGTTGGCTTGATGAGCGGGGCGAACGTCTCGACATCAGTGTCCAGCAGGGCGTGGAAAAGATTTACAAGGATGTTCCGATCCACACGATTGCCTTTGAAAACCCATTTACCAAAACGGCGATGGAAGCGATTTCTCAGGCAACTGGGGGCGAGTTCAAGTACGTCAAGACACAAACACTGCAGCCAGTAGATTCCGAACGATTTCTCACAGCACTACGGGACATCAAGCGAAAACATCGTTATGAGAACGACCCAACGCGGGAATACCAGACCCGGCTTTCACTGGCTCGCGAATTGATCAGCGATGGCGAATTGTTGTTCGCCGAGTACATTGTTCGTCCTCTCCGCCACGCCCCACCCTCAAAAATCTTGAATCCGACTTTGCTCCAGGACGTGCTGAGTATTTTGAGCTCCGAAATCGGCGACGCACGTCTGGAGGATTTCGAGCAACCGCCCGAACTTGGTCAGATTCTTGCGGAAGGAGCCTCCGAAACCTGGTAGTGGTTTGTCAGAGCCAAGAATTGGGGTGAAGTCGATCGGCGAAAAGGTGTCAGACACGAATCGTACGAAGTTAAGTTCCGATTAGCCGCCGCGCGTTAGCGTGGGGTTCCCTGGCATTCGGGAAAACCGGGAGCTAACGCTCTGCGGCTGATAAAAAATCAAAGCCGCGTTTCGCTAAAGTCCGTGCCATTGGTGTCTGACCCCTTTTCGCTGGCAACCATAAAACGCCATGCTGACAAACCAGTAGCCGTACGCTGGCGTTCTTGGGTTCGCCGTCCCGCATCATCTTGCCTATGCCGCGCACTAATTACCAATTCGGATCGATCGACGATTACTTCAATGAGCTGGAGCGCTGGCTTGAGCTGGAAAGCGAAGCGGAACGCGAGCGGCTAGCCCGCCGCCGCCAAATTCGATCGCAAGCCGATGTCGAACGAACCGGTGAAACCCTGGTTCGCATGCGACTGCAGGACCATCAGACGGGTCTGGCGGGTCGTTTGCTGCTGGAGTTTGCGAAATCCGGGAATCAACCGCTGCCGATGAATCGGCTCAAAGTGGGATCTCCCGTTGTCATTTCCGATAACGACGATCTCAGTGACAGCGGCATTCCCGGAGTCGTCAGTCGACGTCGCGGCGACATGATTCAAGTCGCCACCGAGGCTTGGCCCGAGGCGACGTCCTATCGAATCGACCTTTCACCGGACGAGACCACCCGCCGGCGGCAGCTCGCGGCCATGGCCCGCGCTCGTGTCGCCACCGGACGAAGCGGCCGCCTTCGCGACGCGCTGCTGGGAAAGCGACCGTTGCGGTTCGAAGAGACGTCTCGTGATCGCTTGCGCTTTGTGACCTCGCTCAATCCGCCACAACAGGATGCCGTTCGATTCGCCTTGTCCGCGCGTGATACGGCCGTGATCCATGGGCCTCCGGGAACGGGCAAGACCACGACCGTTGCCGAAATCATTGTTCAGGCAATCGCCTCGGGAGATCGTGTCCTGGCGTGTGCGCCGAGCAATACAGCGGTTGACAATCTGCTGGAACGTTTGGTCAAGCTGAAGTGCAACGCCTTGCGAGTTGGACACCCGGCACGTGTCTTCGAGGAGCTGCGAGAGCACACGCTCGATGAACTGGTCGACAACGATCCGTCGACCGAAGTCATCCGGGAAATGAAACGCGAGGTCCAGGATCTAATTCGAGCCGCCGAACGAGGCTCACGGTCAAGCGATTCGCGGCGGCGGCGAAGAGAGCTCTTTGCCGAAGCTGGAAAACTGCGCGGCCAAATCCGTTCCCTCGAACGATCAGTTATCCGAAGTGTCATCGACTCCGCCGATGTAATCTGCACCACCACCACGATCGACGACGAATTGCTTGGCGATCGTGAGTTTGATCTCGTCGTGATCGACGAAGCTTGCCAGGCGACCCTGCCCGGGGTCTGGCAAGCCATTTTGAGGGCCGATCGCTTGATTCTTGCCGGTGACCATTGTCAGCTTCCCCCCACCGTCTTGAGTGAAGAAGCGGCCGCAGCCGGGATGCGAGAATCGCTGATGCAACATCTGGTCGAGCGGGAGGGACACGAGGTGTTTCGTCGACTGATCGTGCAGTACCGCATGCACGAAGCCATCATGAATTTCTCCTCCAAGACGTTCTATGAATCCGAGTTGGTCGCCGATCGATCGGTGGCCCAGCATCGACTGTGCGATTTGCCAGGCATCGTGTCGACGCCTCTGACGGAAAACCCGATCGAGTTCATCGATACCGCCGGTGCCGAGTTCGATGAAGAAATCGAGAGCGATGGAGAAAGCAAATTCAATACGAAAGAGGCCCATTTGATTCTTCGACTCGTTGGCGACCTGATCGATGCAGGCATCGCGCCGGAACAAATTGGTGTGATTGCCCCCTACGCCGCCCAGGTTCGCCTGCTTCGCTCTCGCATCGAGCTTTCGTCACTGGAAGTCGATACCGTCGATGGTTTTCAGGGAAGGGAAAAAGAAGCCATCCTGTTGACGATGGTGCGGAGTAACGACCGGGGCGAAATCGGATTCCTGGCCGACACCCGCCGGACCAATGTCGCGATCACCCGAGCCCGCCGAAAACTCTTGGTCGTCGGCGACAGTGCGACCCTTGGCCACCACCCGTTCTACGCCTCGATGCTCGAGTACTTTGAACAAGAGGGTGGCTATCGCTCAGTGTGGGAATTTGGCGACGTGTAGCACGTCCGTTAGGCTTTCCAGCCTGACCAGAACCACGCAGCAAGTCAGCCTGCAAAGGTCGACGTACTTCACCTTGATTCCAAGCGCTCGATCCCCGTAAACAACGGGATATGGAAGCAAGGTACTACTTGACGTGTCTTTGGCCCGGATTGGCCGAACTGTGGTGGCGTGGGAGACTCTCGGGACTTCCTGCCGCCGTCGCCTTTGCGCTCGCGTTCAACCTGTATCTGGTCGCTCGCTACCTCTATCCCCAGTGGATCGCCACTGGCTTGGTCTCGATCGGCTTTTGGGTTGGGCTGCTGGTTTGGATTTTTTATGTCGTTCGCGGCGTTCGCGAGCTTCCCGGGTTGATCGCTCCGCGGACCGTTTGTGAGCAGCCGGATCGCTTTCCCGACGCCAGAACGGCCTATCTACGTGGGGACTGGGCGGAAGCCGAGGGCTTGCTAACCGATGTGCTAGCAATTGAGCCACGCGATCCCCCCGCGTTGTTGTTATTGACGGGTGTCTATCGTCACACCGGCCGCGTGGAGGCTGCTTCGCTGCTGCTCCGAGAGATCCGCCGGTTGGAGATCGCCGATCATTGGTGGTTGGAAGTGGAAGCAGAAAATCGGCGGCTCGAACGAGCCGTCAAGCAGGCGGAACCCGAAGCGGAGAGCCAACAAACCGATCGCGGTGGGGCCGATCAGGACGCTGCCGATCTGACAGAGGAACGGCAAACGGCGGCCTGAGTGGAGATTGGTGAGCAGAATTTCCTGGACATTTCTTTCCGCTGGGGAAAAGTCCGCTGAATCGCTGAAAATGGGGTGCATTGAGGCGATTTTGCAACGCCTAGGCAAAAAGCTCCTATCCCCGCTTTTTACCGTAACCGATAGAATTCATGTGAAGTGACAGAAGAGGCGGGACGTCCATCTGGTTGCGATCGTCACCATGGAAGTGGTAGCCGTGATCAGGCGATGTGGCGTACGGTTTGCTTGAAAGAGGGAACCAACGGCATTTTCGCCAGAATGACAGCGCCCACCCAGGTTCTCTTCCGGTGGTCCATTGCCGCTCGGTTTGTCAGAACCAACGATGGGACGACAGATCACAAACGACCGGTTCGGTGGGAGGAAACCCGCTTCCGCCGGGTCCGGACACGACAAGAGTAACGAGATAAACAATGTACGAACGATTTACTGACCGCGCCCGCAAAGTGATGCAGCTGGCCAATCAAGAGGCTCAGCGATTCAACCACGAGTACATCGGCACCGAGCACATCCTGCTCGGGCTGGTGAAGGAAGGGAGCGGTGTGGCCGCCAATGTTCTCAAGAACTTGGAGGTCGACCTTCGCAAGATTCGCTTGGAAGTTGAGAAGCTGGTGCAGAGCGGGCCAGAAATGGTGACCGTGGGCAAGCTGCCGCAGACGCCCCGAGCCAAGAAGGTCATCGAGTATTCGATGGAAGAGGCTCGGAATCTGAATCACAGCTACGTGGGGACGGAACACATTCTGCTCGGGTTGCTGCGCGAGCAGGAAGGAGTAGCCGCACAGGTGCTGATGAACCTCGGGCTGAAGCTGGAAGATGTGCGTGAAGAGGTGCTCAACCTGCTCGGACACGGGCTGGAGGGTGCCGAAGTCGGTGAGCGAGGCGGCCGCACGGGCGAAAGCGAAAGCAGCAGCGCGTCGGGCAAGGCGGGCAAGAGCAAGACGCCGGCGCTTGACAGTTTCGGTCGCGACCTGACCGAGCTGGCCAAGAAAGGTGAGCTCGACCCGGTGATTGGGCGTGAGCGAGAGATCGAGCGAGCCATTCAAATCCTTTGCCGGCGAACGAAGAACAACCCTGTCTTGTTAGGGGAAGCCGGCGTTGGAAAGACTGCGATCGTCGAAGGGTTTGCCCAGCGCGTGATTGCGGGCGAAGTTCCTGAGATCTTGTCCGATAAACGAATCGTCGTACTGGACTTGGCGATGATGGTTGCGGGTACCAAGTACCGCGGCCAGTTTGAGGAGCGGATCAAGGCCGTGATGACTGAAGTCCGCCGCGTCCGCAACACGATCCTGTTCATCGACGAATTGCACACGTTGGTGGGAGCCGGTGGTGCCGAAGGGGCGATCGATGCCGCCAACGTGCTCAAGCCTGCTTTGGCGCGTGGCGAGATCCAGTGCATCGGTGCGACCACGCTGGACGAGTACCGCAAGTACATCGAAAAAGACAATGCGCTGGCCCGCCGTTTCCAGGAAATCATTGTCGAGCCAACCGGCAAGCAAGAGACGATCGAGATCTTAAAGGGTCTGCGTGGCCGATACGAAGAGCATCATCGCGTTCAGTTCACCGACGATGCAATCGTGGCTGCCGTGGAAATGAGCGAACGCTACATCACCGCTCGTTGTTTGCCTGACAAGGCGATCGACGTGATCGATGAAGCGGGCGCACGCGTTCGACTGCGTACCATGACCCGTCCGCCGGACTTGAAGGAAATCGACGAAGAAGTCGAGAAGCTGAACAAGGAAAAGGAAGACGCGGTCGCCAACCAAGACTTCGAGAAAGCTGCAAACCTGCGTGATCAGGCCGAAAAGCTTCGCAAGAAGAAGGACCAGATTACCCAGGAATGGCGCGACAAGAGTCAGCAAACCGATGGGGTGGTCGATGAAGAGATCATCGCCGAAGTGGTCAGCAAGATGACTGGTATTCCGCTGACCCGTCTGTCCACCGAGGACAGCCTGCGGCTGATGAAGATGGAAGAGGAACTGCACAAGCGGGTTGTCAGCCAGGAAGCCGCCGTCACAGCGGTTTCCAAGGCGGTGCGACGTAGCCGTAGCGGTTTGAAAGATCCCAAGCGACCCACCGGCTGCTTCATCTTTGCCGGACCAACGGGTGTGGGAAAAACGTTGTTGGCCAAAGCGCTCGCCGAGTACATGTTCGGCGACTCCGACGCTCTGGTCCACATCGACATGAGCGAGTACATGGAGAAGCACAACGTCAGCCGGCTGATCGGGGCTCCTCCCGGTTTCGTCGGCTACGAGGAAGGTGGTCAGTTGACCGAAAAGATTCGTCGTCGCCCCTACGCTGTGGTGCTCTTTGACGAAATCGAAAAGGCTCATCCCGACGTCTTCAACATGCTGCTTCAGGTGATGGAAGAAGGTCGATTGACCGATTCGTTCGGACGCAACGTCGACTTCCGCAATACGATTTTGATCATGACCACCAATGCTGGTGCCGAAGCGATCAAGAACGAGTCGGCCTTCGGCTTCCAAAAGCCGGACGGAGACGCCAGCTACGAATCGATGAAAGTGCGAGTGATGGACCAGATCGAGCGCGTGTTCCGACCTGAGTTTCTCAACCGCTTGGACGACACGATCATCTTCCGTCACTTGACCACCGAAGACCTCAAGGGTGTGATCGACTTTGAACTTGCCAAGGTTCGCCATCGACTGATGGAACGTGGCTTGAATCTCGAGTTGACCGAGATCGCCAAGGAATTCCTGGTCAAGAAGGGAAGCAATCTCGACTACGGTGCTCGGCCGCTGCGACGTGCTTTGGAACAGCGGATCGAAGACCCGCTCAGCGAAGAATTGCTGCGTGGTGCGTTCGTAGGTTTCGACACGATCGTCGTGACTGGTGTGCTCGAGAACGAAGACGGCGACAAGGTCACTTCCGACAAGGTCACCACCGACGAAGATGGCCGGATGGTCGACGCCAACGGCAAGAAGGTGAAGATTGTCAGGCTTGACTTCAAGGGCGAAAACCGCGGTCTTCCCGAGCCTGGCGAACCGGTCAGCGCCGGTGTTGGAGATACTCCCGACTCGGGTAGCGAGAGCTAACACGAAGATCAGGCATCGACAGGCTGGCTGGAAGGTCCAACGTACGTCGGGCTTTCCAGCCTGACGTGCGCTCGACAGTCAGCCCCGACAGTCAGCCCCGTCGTTGACGCTGCGATCGGGAAAAGGGGTCCGACACCAAAAGCCGGTACGGCCCTTCGGGTGCTTTGTACTTTTGGTGTCGGACCCCTTTTTCCCGACCCACGTTGATTCGAGAAATGCTCTAGCGATCGCGAGCCATCGGCATGATCACGTAGCCATAGCCGTCGTCAGTCATTAGCAGAGCAGGGGACGCGCTCGATTCAATCTCCAGGATGAAATTCATCTCGTTGTCGAGCACCTTGCAGAAATCCGCAACGTATCGATGATCCAACGTCAAAGTGATCGGTTCCGCATCGTAGGCGATCGGCAGGTCGACTTGTGATTCGCCGATCTCTGCGGTGCTCGCCTCCATCTTCAAGGTCCCCTCTGCAAACGTGAAGTTGATCCCGCGGCTTTCGTGGTCGGTCACGATCGCAGCTTGGCGCAGTGCCGAGTACAGGGGGCCAACGGTCATATCGATCTGCACAGCTGATTCTCGCTTCGGAAACACCTGTCGCCAATTCGGATAACGGCCCTCCACCAGCCGGGAATAGATCACGCCCCGTTTCGTTCGGACCAACAGGTCATTGCTACGGGCTGCTACATCCACGGACTCATCTCGATCGTTGAGTGCTCGTTCGATCAATTGAATCGCCCGAGTCGGGACAATGGTGCTGGATCCACTGGTCTGGTGACCACCGACCGCTTCGCCCGTTCCCTGCATGCGGGCCAAACGCCGACCGTCGGTCCCCACTGCGATGACCTGGTCGCCTTCCATCTCAAGCAACACGCCCCCCAAAGCAAAACGGCTGCTCTCGGCATCGGTGGCAAAGACCGTTCGCTTGACCATCTCCCGAAACAGGCGTGTCGGAATGACGTGATACTTGTCCTCCTCAAAGCCGCTGACGCTGGGGAACTCATCGGGATTACTTCCTGGCAAGCGGAACTTGCTGCGGCTCCCGGTCACCCGAATCCCCGATGCGTCGGTCTCAATCGTTAGCGTCGGATCGGTACTCTCGCGGAGGATGGCCATCATGCGCTGCACCGGAAGCAATGCGGTTCCCTCCGTTTCGACCTCCACACCTTCCTCCAGATCGAGCCGAATCCCAACTTCCATGTCGGTCGCCGTCAGGGTGATCTTGTCGTTGGCTGCCATCACCTTCACGTTCATCAGGATCTCTTTTGGAGACCTCGTTGGGGCAATGCTGGCGGCCAATGTGAAGGCATTCGTGAGCGACTCACGTTGACAAATGATCTTCATGGAAACGTAGTCAGATACCGTGGAAGCAAGCAATCAATTGAGCTCGCATGTTGTACCGCGAGATTGACGTCGAACGCATCCGGGTGAAGCGGTAGCAGCTGGTCGGCGAGTCATGGGGTTTCTCTTCTCTGGTATGTATAAATTTCTACCGTCGTCATCGTAATGCGATGGCCAAAATGGTTGATCATCCGATTTCATCGATCGCAAACTGCTTGGTCAGCACGAGTTACAAAGACCGAAGTGCTGGTGGAAATCCTGTCGAATCGTGTCCAGAATCTGTCGAAGCAGGAGGGGATTTCCGACACAGCACGACCTGGGGGCCGCCACCACAGCAGCGAGCTGACGGTGAAAGTCTTCCCCAGTTGACCGAGAAAGAACAGGTTTTCCACCGCTAAGATTTTTCACTATTCCAAGGCGAGGCGAGCTTTTCTTGGATTTCGTCGGCGGCCCGTCGCAGTTCGCTTTCCTGTTCTAGCAGCGAATCCGTTTTTCGAATCGCGTGAAGCACCGTGGTATGGTCTCGACCGCCGAAGTAATCGCCGATCTGGTGCATGCTCATGGAGGTCAAGCGACGTCCCAGCAACATCGCCAGCGATCTTGCTCGAACCAGCGTTTGCTTTCGGGAGCTGCTTCGTAGTTCTGTCCGCCTGAGTCGGAAATACTTCGCCACCGCAGCGGTGATTTCAGCCAGAGAGATCTCTTCGGCCTTGCCCACCGTTTCAATAGCGTGTTCGGCCGCCTCAACTCGAGGGAGGCGAATCATGCATTCGACACCACAGCGAGATTTGCTTGATCGCCGACTCCAGTGATCGCGCCGACAATCGGCTGTCGATTCGCCGATGAAGCAACTCGATGAGTTCGTCATCAAGGTCAACCGAATGATGAATCGATAACTCGCGCAACAGCTGCAGACGGGCATCCCCAGCGGGAATCGCTAACGGAATCGTCAAACCGGGAACCGCGCGACTTGCCAGCAGCGGGCGTATTCCACGGATTTCCGAGGGAAGGCGACGACAGGTAAGGATGCTGGGCTGATCAAGTTGGGTGCGGCTATCGAGTCGCAAAGCGAGTTCGTCTTGAGCTGCCGGCTTATCACGAATCAGGTGCAAATCGTCGATCACCAGGACGGCAGCCTGTTGCATTTGATCGCGAAGCGGCTGCAGATCGTCTGCGGCAACGGCCTGGGCGTAAGCTCGGGCAAAGTCGACTGCCGTGAAGTAGAGGACAGCGCCGGGCTCGGTGTGTTGTCGTTCGGTATCCGCTGATTCGCCGGTAAATCGCTCCGATTCCCCAATTCCAACGCGTTGACCGCGCGAACAAGCCAATCTGGCGGCAAGATGCATCGCCAAGGACGACTTTCCCGAGCCGCTGGGGCCGATCAGCAGCAGTGGGTTACCAATGTCCAAGGCGGCGTGATCGGCCAACGCGACAAAGGCCGCCAGGCGATTCTCCTCGCCCGGCGATGAAATACGGCAATATTTTTGCTGCGCCGGGGGCCTCACGGCGACGCACCCATTCCCTGGGCCTTTCCAGCGGAAAGGACGTGACGCGACTCGAGGTAGGGATAGCAGTGACGGTGTCCATCGATCGGGTGCACCGGCAACGGTGCACGGCAGGAACGCACAGTAAGGTCACACGGCAAGATCACACAGGCAAAATTACACGGGGACAGGCTGCAAGCAGGCTGGGCATTCTAGGCAACTCGCCGCCAAAAAGCGAGTGGAAACATCCCACTTATCCACCAAAATTCATCGACGTAAACGTTTATATATTCTTAAGATAGAATCAATCGAATCATCAATTTCTTGATCGGTGGAAAACTTGGAGAGTCCGAATCGCAGGGCCGACTGAATCTCTGGGTCTGGACGATTCATGGCGATCAGGACGTGACTCGGTGGACTGCTGCCGCTGCTACAGGCCGAACCGCTGCTGCAGGCGATTCCCGCCAGATCGAGAGCCATCAGCATCGATTGACGATCGGCTCCCAGAAACGAAATGCAGGAAGTGCCCGGCAGCCGGTTCTTTTCACTTCCTTGGATGACAAGCTCGGGACATTCCGCCAAGAGTCCCGATTCGAGTCGATCGCGAAGCCGCCGGGTGGTCGCGATGGATGCGTCCATCTCCTCGACGGCCAGGCGAAGAGCTTCGGCCATACCGGCGATCAGAGCGACCGGCTCGGTCCCAGGTCGACTTTCCAGCTGCTGCTGACCTCCAAACAGGATCGGCCGCAACGTGATGCCGCCGGCAAGCCAGAGTGCTCCGATTCCGGCCGGGCCATGAAACTTATGCGCGGAGAAGGAAACAGCCGCTGCGCCGATGGCGAAGTCAACGAGAGCGGAAGCTTTCCGATCGTTTGGGTAGCGTCCACGTGCAACGGGACTCCGGCGTCGGCACAGATCGAGGCAACTTCGGCAATCGGCTGGATGACACCGGTTTCGTTATTGGCTGACATCACCGAGACCAATTCCGGTCGGCTTGCCCGGGCGAGCAGTTGCCGGAGATGATCGAGGTCGATTTCGCCTTGTTCGTCGACGTTCAGCCAATCAACGGCATGGCCCTGGCTCTCCATCGATTCCGCCGTAGCGATCACGCTGGGATGTTCAATCGCGGCTGATCAGAAGTGGTCCTTCCGGGGCGATTCCGCGGAGGGCGAGGTTGTTGGACTCGGTGCCGCCGCTGGTAAAGACCAGTCTCGGCCCGCCAGGCTGGTCGAGACGGGTATCGACGCAGTCGCCGATGAGGTCGATGGACTGGTCGATTTGCGCACGAGCACGCCGTCCGGATGCGTGCAGACTCGATGCATTGGCGGGTCCAGCACGAAGACTCGTGAGGATCACCTCGGCCACGCGGGGATCGAGCGTCGTCGTGGCATTGTTGTCGAGATAGATGAATGGCACGCGATCGATGGTCAAGAGGCGGGCGAAGGTTCGTCAGACTTGGAGGAGCGTAGCTCGAGCAGCTCTTCTTCGTCGGGATATTCACGGAGTGCTTCGGCAAGAATTTGGTCGGCGAGTTCGTTTCGCTCGGCGCCGCGAAGATCTTGAATCAGCGACGCGTACTCTCTTTTCAAACGAGCGTTGATGCTGGCCTGGAGTTCGCTGGGAGTTTGCTCAGTTTGGGCGATCTCAAATAAGGGCGGCATCAAAATATAAAGTTCACGTAACGCCAGATCCTGGACGATAGGCCAGAGTACCTTTGCGTGTTGCGGATGCTTGACACTCCAGGTGCGCCAATACTGATCCCCCCCATGCTCCAGACTGAGTTGGGTGGACAACAATTGGGCATCCGCCGGAGTGGCACCGGTGATTCCCCGCGTGATGGAAACCAGGTGCCAGGTCGTGGGGGAGCCCCGATGTGTTGTGACGAGCGAATTGACGCGAAGATAATTGGCCGTGGCCAATCGGTCGGCGGACCGACGGATGGGCGTGATCTGCAGGTGGAACAAGGGAATTTCGAAGAAGCTGAACTCCCGCTGTTGAAAATGAGTGGGGGCAAACTCCACGCCGCGTGACGTGTCCCTGAAGACGAATCAGCAGGAAAAGCACGCAGATCAAAATCAGGGCGGCGATCCCGGTCACCCAGCGTTTGACAACGCGGTCCCGTCGGGCCAGCGGATTGCCAGCCGGATCACCCGAGGGGCGATCGCCGGAAGCGGGATCGCGATTTGGAGGGGACGAAATCGAGGTGGACACGATTGTCAGATTTGGGCGATGTTGCGGCGGATTGGTGACGAATTAGGAACCGGTATCATTCGCAGGTATGAACCGCAGGAGCTCACCCGGACCGACTGGCATGCAGAGGGCTTATGGCCATGGAATTGCCGCTGCGCGTCCGAGTCGCTCGCTGCTCGAGGCGTCGCTTCGCTGCGGTCGTTCTACCGGAACGCGACCCTATCAGGTTACCGGATTCGCCTCCGGTTTGTCGGAGGGAATCTCCCAGGAAGTCTCCGAGCGGCCCGACGCCGAGGAGCCTCGGATTCGCCAAATGCGATTGGAAGCGGTTCTCTTCTTGGCAAAAGCACCGCTAAGTGCCCGAAAGCTATCCCAGTTGGCTCACTTGGCGGACGCGACAGAGGCCCGTACACTTGTCCGCCAACTCAATCGGATTTACGACGAATTCGGCCGCGCCATTCGGGTCGAGCAGGTGGGCGGCGGCTTTCGGATGCTTACGCGACCTGCTCTGGCTCCTTGGCTGGCGCGGCTCGGTCATTTACCTTCGCCCGTACGATTGTCCACACCCATGATGGAAACCTTAGCGGTCGTGGCTTATCGTCAACCGGTTTCGCGGGCCAGCGCCGAAGCGGTTCGCGGGGTCGCCTGCGGCGAATTGCTGCGGCAACTGATGGAACGGGATTTAATTCGGATCGTTGGCCGAAGTGAAGAGTTAGGGCGTCCCTATCTTTACGGCACCACCAATCGTTTCTTACAACTTTTCGGGCTACCCAATGCAGATGCACTGCCGCCGATCCAATGGCAGACGTTGCAAGAAGACCCAATCGCAGAAGATTCACCCCTTGATGATTTGTCGACATCCACGAAGGAGCCTGTCGTGAGTATCTCTGTCGCGCCAGTTCTCACCGAGACCGATCCCAACGTTGTTGGAATGGTTGCCGCGCTAATACCCCAGACGGATACGTCTGTCGATCCGCGCTCGCCGCGATCAGAAATCGATGATGAAGAAGAGGAGCTCTTCGAGGACGAGGAAGAAGACGACGAGGACGATGACTGGGAAGATGATGACGACGACTGGGAAGATGATGACCTCGACGGTGATGACGTCGATGACGACGACGACGACGAAGAAGATGACGACGACGTAGAGGAAGACGCCTGGGAAGAAGTCGACGACGAAGATGCCGACCTCGAAGAGGACGACGACGAGGAGTCAGAGGACGACGACGACGACGAGGAAGATGAAGACTGGGACGACGACGACGAAGAAGATGAAGACTGGGATGACGACGACGAGGAAGACGACGACGATGAAGAAGAAGATGACTGGGATTGATCACGGAATCTCCGTCTTGCCATTCTCCTCACTCGATCAGATGCGCACCCTTGCTCTATTCGTCCCCCAGGTTGAACAAGTGGCGGAGCGCCTCCAGTAATCCCCGTTGGTGTCCCTCGGCCGCGTCGTCCCGGACCGAGGTGAGTGGCGGATGCAGCAACTTGTTGATCAAGCGGTCAAATGACTTCTCGATCTCCTTCACGGCTGACGGGTCGAGATCGCCCAAGCGCAACTTATTCACGAGCCGCTGCAGTTCATCCTCTTTCAACTCTTGTGCTTGCTCACGCAGTCGTTGAATCACCGGCCCGGTGGCCCGATGGTTCAAGGCCTGGATGAACCGCTTGGTCTCTTCCGCAATGATCTGTTTGGCTTTCGGCCATTCGCGTTGACGTTCACGCCGGTTGCGTTCACAGGCGGTCTGCAGGTCATCGATGCTGTACAGATACACGCTCGGTAAATCTCCGATGGCTGGGTCGAAGTCGCGCGGTACGGCGAGATCGAGTATCAGCAACAACCGATTGTGTCGCTTGGCATGCAAGGGAATGAACGTGGCCGCATCCAAAATTGGCTCGGTCGCCGAGGTGGTGCCAATCAGCAGATCGGCGTCGACGACTTGTCGTTCGAGCGAATCCCAAAGTCCGGTTTCAGCCCCGAATGCCTTGGCCAAGGCAACCGCTCGCTCGTAACTTCGATTGAGAATGCAAATATCCGACGCACCGGCTTGCTTCAAATACCGAAGTGTCTCTTCACCCATCTCACCAGCACCACACAAAACCACGCGCTTGTTGCTGAGCGTGTCAAATACTTCGGTCGCGACTTCTCCCACTGCGACGCTCGGTACACTGACTCGACGACGATGAATCGAGGTTTCTTGCTGGACACGTTTCGCCGCGCGGTTGGCAGCCTGGAAAACCGAATGCGTCAGTGGTCCGGCCGACCCGGAATTGCAGGCCAAGTCGTAGGCCTGCTTCACCTGGGAAAGAATTTGAGCTTCCCCCACCACCATGCTGTCCAAACTGGCGGCCACCGTGAACAGATGCTCGACGGCCTCGGCGCCGGATCGATAAATCATCTGATCCACGACCTCATCGGGACGAAGCTGGTGTTGTTCCGCCAAGAACTCTGCGACCGCGTCACGATCGACCTCGGAGTCGTCCCCCGCGGTCGTGTAGACCTCGACGCGGTTGCACGTGCTGAGCAAGACGATCTCGCACGAAGGAAACCGCTCGCGGAACGTACGAAGTGCCTCTCCAACCTGCTCGGTTGTGAAGGAGACCCGTTCGCGAAATTCCACCGGTGCATCATGATGACTGCAGCCGATCATCTGCAGCTTCATCCGAGCACCTCGCAAGGCCGACGTGTTGACGCTCGAATCAAGATCGACCGCTATCAACCCAGCAGGACGATGCGATTGACTCGAGCTTTTCGGCGTCACTTGACCGTGCGATGTGGTCAAGATGCCGAACATCGCCAGGATCAAGAACCCAAGACTCGCCAAGGTCAGATAAATCGCTTTTCGACCGTGACTTGTCGGCGCGTAGAAGAACTCCATCGCCGTTGCCGCTGCCAGCCACAAAAACAGCAACAAACTCAGCGACACGCCACGATCGGTCCAGTTCACGCTGCCCGAACGGTTCAGATTCATCACCACGCCAGCGACCAGACCACCGGCGACCGCACACGTGCTGACCACCAAACACTGTCGGTTCAATCTCGCGAGTGACTCGAGCGTCGGAAGACGAAACGAAGAACCAGCTCGCTTGTGCTTCAATCGCCACGACTGGACCAGGTACATGATGCCCGCCAGGAAACCGATCAACACGGCGCCCGAGCCGATCATCATCGCAATCACATGCACGCTGAGCCACAACTCCACCGCTTCGGTTCGCGTGAACGGCGGCATGCCGCGAAGCGCAATCGCCAGTCCGATCAGTCCCATCACCGCGGGAAGAAAGAAGAAACCGACGATCGTATCGGGGCGGCGCAGGTAAAAAATCAGGAAGGCGACCGCCAAGACGAGCGCCAGCAGCAGCGACCAGTCGGACCAGGACGCTAGCAGACCCGCGTCCGGTCCCCCGGCAGCTTCCGGGGTCACCCTGAGAAACAGGTAGCAAACGTGGGTGAACAGGCCGATCGAGGTCATCACAATGACCAACAAACCGCGTCCCGGAATCTTGCCCAAAAAACGCAGCAGCTCCAACACCAGCACAACAAAATAGCTGGTGAAGAAGCAGGTGATCGTGATCTCGCGGATGGTAGCGAGCATGGAGAGCGTTTCGAAGGAGTGTGCCAAGGCGGTGATTCGATCTTCATCCTACACGTTCCCAGCAAATTGTCACCGCACGCTGATTCGAATTCACCGCCTGCGATGCCCGCGTCCACCTCGACTACCAGGGAGTTTGCTTCCAGCTGCGGACTTCGACGCGGCCATCCTTGTCGATTTGGACTCGAATCGCGCCGACCTGGTCGGTGACGTGAACCGAGGAACCGGTCTCAGCCAACATCCGGTGGACCTCCGGCCGGCCCGCGCGCCGGCCCCCGCTGACAATCGTGACAGCTGGTCGCGACCACTGCAGCACCGTCGCTGCATCCATTCTCAAGGAACCATGGTGCGGGGCCATCAGAACGCCCCCAGGGGCCGGTCGATCGTGGCGGATCAACAACTCGGTCCCTGGGGGTTCCAAATCACCGGGAAGAATCAAGGCTCGGGCACCACCATCGATGCGAAGCACCAGGCTGTTGGCATTGTCGGTTCCCGGTACACGTTCCAATGGCGGGTGAAGCACGCGCATCGTATGGCCTTCACACCCCACCGCAGATCCATTTCGCAACTCGATCACTTCCACTCGGTGGCTCTGCACCGCTTGCGAACCGATGCCAAAGCGGGCTGTGGATCGTTGAACAACTCGGGAGGCGTGTAGATCGCCCCGACATTGAATCTGTCGAAGCACGCCCGGCAACGCATTGAAATGGTCCGCATCGGCATGCGAAAGGAAAACTCCGTTCAAACGCGTCACCCCCAAGGACCACAACACCGAATCAATGCCTCGACTGCTGTACGTGTCGTTGCCCAGACGGCCACAGTCATACAGCCAGACGTCGTCATCGCCAAAACGCAGGACGACACAGGTTCCATGGCCGACGTCCACGAAGATGGCTTCCATGCTTCCTTTGGCAAGTCTTGGTTGACTGGTCGCCATCCACCACGCCAGCAACAACCACACGCAGATCCATCCGTATCGAATCAGTGAACTTCTTCGACTCCTTGCCAACCACATCGTTGCCGCGATCACAAAGTAAAACATGGCGACCCACCATGACGGTGGCGAGGGCAACCAGTAATGGCCACCCGGTAGCGACGCCGCGAGTTCGATGATCCGCTGCATACCAGCCCATCGACCAATCACAAACCGTGGCTGGATAGATCATGCATGGCTCGAACAGGAATCCGGTCACGACCGTCGCAACGCCCGATGCGAGTGCGATGAACAGGATCGGTCCGAGAAGCACGTTGGTGGCAATGCTCACCGGAGTCACCACGTGAAAGTGTTGCCAGACCAGAGGCATGCTGATCGCTGTCACGCAGCCGCTGAACCAGACCGCCTGGCCGAGTCGAAGCCCACAGGCATGAACGAATCGACCCGCTCGCGTGCGACTCTGATCGACCAGCAGATTCAATCGTTCTTCCTGCTTCACCACCGCCTGGACCGAGTCGGATCGTCGATCGCCGTGTCGACTGCACGTCAACAGCGTCGTCACTGCCAGGAACGACAACTGCACACCCATGTTGAACAAGAGTTGTGGATTGACCGCCATCAAGATCATCGCGGCCAAAGCCAGCGTGTTGATCGGCTGGCCCGGTCGCTTCATCCAGAGTGCCAACATCAAGGTCCCGACAAGAATCGCCGCGCGCACGACGGGTGGACGCGCCCCGGTGATGCCGGTGTAAAGCACGCAGATCAAGAGAATCCAAAGAATCTTCGCCGGCAGTGGAAATCGAGCGATCGTGGCAATCCATCCCGCAATCGCGACCACGATCGCCAAATGCAGACCGCTGACCGAAAGCAAATGTGCGGTGCCAGTCACCAGCAGCAAGTCGCGTGTCGATTCGTCGACAAACTCGCGCTGACCCAAGACCAATGCCGCCGCCAGCGAACCAGTCGTTTCGTCCATGTGCCGCATCAACAACTCGCGTCCTCTCGTTGCGATCGATGCGATCAAGGAGAACAAGTACTGACTGCCAGAGGGACGCCAGCCCAACCAGATCACCTGGTCGGTGGTGTCGCAGTTGACACGGGCGTGGAGTTGGCGCTGGCGATAAACAGCTCGGCGATCGGGCTCGCCAGGATTCGTCGGTGCCGTGAACGCGCAGATCCTGCCGAAGAGGCGCACCACGTCGCCCGGTCTTCGCCCGCTGCAGTCTCCATCAACGATTACCAACACACGTCCGTTGCACGATTGCATCTCGCGGCCCAGCCGCATTCGACTCAGGCTTAGCTCGAACTGCGTTTGCCAAGGAGACTCGCCGCGCTGGTCTTGCCACTGGGCCAATGGATGACGCCGCAAGACCACCGGAAGATCGATCACGCCTTCCAGCACCGCCGACTGTTCCACCGATCCAACGAGCGAGAGAACGTCCGCTTGTCGATAGGACAGCTCGTGGAGGCAATGCGAGCACGCTGCCATCGGCAAGAAAACCAAGACAACCGCTGGGCTTGAGAACCTCGCCCTGCCGCCAGAGAACCAACACCGAGACGGCTGAGGGTCACCAGAATCCAAAAACCGCCGCGCAGCGGCGATCCACACACGCCGCCCCCGTCGCCGAGCAGCGAATCGATCAGGATGCCGCCGGCCGCAGACGATGCCAGCGGAAGCATCGGCTGGCGATGAACCCGCCAGCCAAGCAGTCCGCGCAACGATCCACCCACCGATTCGCGCAAGCGATCCGCGCAACGGCCGGGTGACCGCCCGAGAGTGATTTTGTGCCCCAGACAACGCGTGCCTTTTCCTCAACTCGGGTATCTTGAGAATCGTGGTGCCCACCACCTCCTCAGATCATGACACCCTTCATCGCGAGATTGGACAAAGGATGCACAGCGTGAATTTACACCCTTTCCACCGCCCTGTGTCAGGCTTCCTATCGCTCTCGTTGCTGCTGGCCCTCGGTCAGCGCTTGCCTGCCGCGGGCGATCGCTCAAGAAACTTCCGGACAACAGAATTCCGCTTTGGTTAGCAATCCCAGCATGAAGTATCCCGTCACCAAGAAAGTGGAGGTCGTCGACGACTACCACGGACACCCGAGTCACCGATCCCTATCGCTGGTTGGAAGATACGGAAAGCGAGGAGACCGCCGCCTGGGTCGCTGCACAGAACCAGATCACCAATGCCTATTTGCAATCAATTCCCGCCCGCGCGGAGATGCGCCAGCGGATCGAAAGACTATGGAACTATGAACGGTACAGTTTGCCGGAGCGACACGCTTCGACCTACCTCTATTCGCACAATGACGGTCTGCAAAACCAGAACGTGCTTTACAAGGCCGATTCGCTCGACGCGCCGCGCCAACTGCTGTTGGATCCCAACACACTGAGTGGTGATGGCACGGTGGCTCTGGCCGGCTTACGCGGCAACCGATGATGGCAAATTGCTCGCATACAGTTTGGCCGACGGCGGGAGCGACTGGCGGACCTGGCGAGTTCGGGACATTGCCAGTGGGAAGGACCTCGACGATCTGATTGAGTGGGTCAAGTTCAGCGACGTGGCCTGGATGCCGGACGGCAGCGGCTTCTTCTATGGACGCTACGAACCGCCGAAAGAGGGCGAAGAGCTGACGGGAACCAACGAGAACCAAAAGCTCTATTTTCACAAGCTCGGCGAGGAGCAGAGCGAAGACACACTCGTGCTGCAACGACCGGATCAACCGAAATGGGGATTTTCACCGGAGGTCACCGACGATGGTCGCTACTTGATCATCCAAAACTGGAAGGGAAGCGAGCCACAATCACAGGTGTTCATCAAGGACCTTCGCCGCGCCGATGCGCCGGTGGAACCGCTGATCACAGGTTTTGATGCCGAATACCAATGGATTGCCTCGGTCGATGACACGCTGTATCTTCCTCACCGATCATGAGGCACCGAAACGTCGGGTGATCGCAGTGACGGCCGGCAACACCAATCGCGAGGATTGGAAAGAAGTCATCGCCGAGACGGAGGATGTTTTGGAATTCGCGAGCCTGTTTGGCCAGACGTTCTACGTCAGTTGGCTCAAAGATGCGCGAGGCAAGGTGACTCGTCACAGCATCGATGGTGCGCTGATCGACGAGCTTCCGCTTCCCGGAGTCGGTACGGTCGAAGGCTTTGGTGGTCGCCAGGATGCGGAGGAAACCTTCTTCACGTTCACCAATTACGTCACGCCGACTTCGATTTATCGCGTCGATCTGACATCGGGAAAAATATCGCTTTGGCGACGTCCGGAGGTGGCACTCGACGTCGAGGAATTCATCACCGAGCAACTGTTTTGCGAAAGTCGAGACGGCACGAAGGTGCCAATCATCGTGACGCGTAAGAAAGGGACCGAGTTGGATGGATCCAATCGAACGCTGCTGTACGGTTACGGGGGGTTCAATATCTCGATCACTCCGTCGTTCTCGCCTGGGACTGCCGCCTGGGTCGATGCAGGAGGCATCTATGCCGTCGCGAATTTGCGGGGCGGGGGAGAGTATGGTCGCGAGTGGCACGAAGACGGGATGCGACTGAAGAAGCAACACGTCTTTGACGATTGCATCGCCGCTGCCGAGCACTTGATCGCCAAGGGCTATACGGCACCGCAGCGACTTGCCTTGCAGGGTCGCAGCAACGGAGGGCTGTTGGTCGGCGCGGTGATGACGCAGCGCCCCGATCTCTTTGGCGCCTGTCTCCCTGCTGTCGGCGTGATGGACATGCTGCGTTACCACAAGTTCACGATCGGATGGGCGTGGGTGACCGAGTATGGGAGCAGTGACGAAGAGGACCAGATCGAAAATCTGCTGTCGTACTCACCACTGCACAACTTGAAGCAGGGCACGTGTTATCCGGCGACGTTGGTGACGACCGCCGATCGTGACGACCGCGTGGTTCCTGGGCACAGTTTCAAATTCGCGGCCGCGTTGCAAGCGGCGCAAGGCTGCGACCATCCCACGCTGATTCGCATCGAAACGCGCGCCGGACATGGAGCTGGTACGCCCACCAGCAAACGGATCGATGAGTATGCCGATCTTTGGTCGTTCTTGATCGCGAACCTGCAATAGACGAAGCGAATGAAGCTTGCCACCTTCAAACCGCTGTGGATCAAGCAGTCTGCAGAGGTTGCTAATCGACCGCCATCGAACTCGCCGAGCTCATCCATCGAGAGAGCCGATAACGGTAGACTGGGACGTGGATCAAAGGCTGAATCTCATTCGTCGTGCCGGGATTGCATCGGCTGACCTGAATTGATTGAGGAACGATGTTACTGCAAGAACCCGGGCAATCGCCTTACGACCTTCGTTTTCCACTGCTGGGTTTTCCGGTGCGGGTGAGTTGGACGTTTTGGGCCGCGAGTGCCGTTTTTGGTTATGGATTCGCGACCGGTCTGGATTTCCGGTTCGGTCCGGACAGTCCCGGGCTTGTGACGCTGTTGCTGCTTTGGGCCGCCTGTCTGTTCGTCTCGATTCTGATCCATGAACTGGGTCATGCGCTCGCGTTTCGACAGAGCGGCATCGAGTCCTCGATCGTGTTGTACTACCTGGGCGGTCTGGCGATTCCGAGGTCCAGTTATTCAGCGGGGCGCGGGTTCCAAGGCATGTCAGAGAAGCAGTCGATGTGGATTGCCGCGGCGGGTCCTTTCGCGCAGATTCTCTCGGCGGCGGTGGTGATCATGGCGGTTCGATTCGCAGGTTATTACGCGCCGGTACCATGGCCACTGACATCGATCCCCTGGCTGTTAGAAGGCGATCAAATCGATAGTGTTGGGCTGTTCTCGATCGTGGCGATGTATGTTTATCCAAGTGTCCTTTGGGCGATCTTGAATCTTGTTCCGGTCTGGCCGTTGGATGGTGGTCGCATCATGAGTTCGTTCTTGCAGATGCAGGGCGGCAACATGGTTCAATCGCTATGGGTCAGTGTGATCGCTGCCGCTTTACTAGCCGCTTATGGCTTTTCAAATGGCGAACGGTACCTTGGATTCCTGTTTTTGATCCTTGGCGTGAATAATTTTCAGGCGATCCAAGAGATGAGTGGACCACGTTATTGAGTGACAACGTGAGTGCAACGTGAATCACGCGCTAATGCGTTTTCCTTCGTTCTTTGCGCGCGTTTTGCACGTTGATGGACGTAGAGAACAACCAAATGAGAGTAGAAAAGCGCTTTCACGTAACAAAAATTTTTTTCGATGCAACCACTTTTTTTTGCAAAAAGATGTTGCGGAATCTGTAGAAGCGCGTAAAGTTACGCCCAGTTTTTAACGGTTGAAAGGATGAGCAGGAACGATGCGGACATCGAAGCTCTGAGATTCAACTACCAACGACGATTGGTGAGCCGTGGCCGGTGGCTTCTAAAGCGGCGCTTTAAAAGTCACGAGGACTCGCCAACGTTTCCTTTCTCAGCGGAGGAAAAACGTGGCCAAGAAGAAAGCGAAGAAGAAGGCAACTAAGAAGAAGGCGACCAAGAAGAAGGCTGCAAAGCGTTCGACTAAGAAGAAGGCCGCCAAGAAAGCTACGAAGAAAAAAGCAGCTAAGAAGAAGGCAACCAAGAAGAAGGCTTCTAAGAAGCGTTCGACTAAGAAGGCCGCTAAGAAGCGCCGATAGGTTGCTAGATCGTTCGGTTTCGACCGAATTGAATCATTTTGAAAAAGCCGGGTCAGGGCATCGCTCTGACGCGGCTTTTTTTGTGCTTTTCAGGCCCTTTCGCCGATGCCTCTCCGAGGCTGTGAGTAGATTGGACCGCGTCGCTGTACCGTAGCCGAGTCACTCCGAGACTCGGACGAAACGCAGCAAAACAGCTGGTGTCCGGCTTGGAAAGGCGGACCTACAGAACCGGCAGACTCGCCTTGGGCGGTCTGGCCGCGGCCTGCGTGGCGAGTTGTCGCACGACAGCCTTGGCGACCGCGTCAAACGGGGCGCGGGCACGCTCGTCCGTTTCGATCACTTCAGCCAGCCGGCCTTCGTCTCCGGCGGTTCGTAGTGCGATGTCGATCGGCAATCCTCCCAGGAAAGGCACATGAAGCGCTTCCGCTTTGGCACGTGCGCCGCCCCGGCCAAAAATGTCGTAGGTCTTGCCGCAATCGGGGCACTGAAACCCGCTCATGTTCTCCACCATTCCGAGCACCGGAATGTTGACCTTGCGAAACATGCTGATGGCTTTGACCGCATCGAGCAGGGCCACTTCCTGCGGCGTGCAGACGACAACGGCGCCGGCCAGCGGGATCGCTTGTGACAGGGTCAGCGCAACATCGCCCGTCCCCGGAGGCATGTCGATAATTAGATAATCAAGCTCGCCCCAATCCGTCTCAGCCAGGAACTGATTGATCGAGCCATGTAGCATCGGGCCGCGCCAAATCACCGCTTGATCGGGTTCAATCAGAAATCCCATCGACATCACTGGCATGTCGCCACCGAGCATGATCGGTTCGATTCGCTTCGCGGCGCTGACCGAAGGTCGTCCGGACAATCCCAGCAGGTGGGGCACGCTTGGCCCGTAGACGTCGGCGTCCATCAATCCGACCTTGGCGCCGAGACGACGTAGCGTGAGCGCCAGCCCGGCCGCAACGGTGCTCTTGCCAACGCCCCCCTTGCCACTACCGACGGCAATCACGCTCTTGGCACGGAGTGCAATCTGGCCGGTGCGCGCCGGTGGACGATCGTGCGCGACAAACTGAATCGTCACCTCGGTGCCGGGAGCAACCGCAACGATCTTGGAGGTCAATGCCTCGGCAAGCTCATCGGCGATCGGTGCCGAATGGGACGTCAGTCCAATGCTCACGTTGGCTCGATCACCATCGATCGAGATCTCTTTCAATTGGCCCATCGATTCAATGGGTCGTCCCGTTTCGGGATCTGGATGGGAAGCGATTGCTTGACGAATCGTATCAGCGGAGAGAGCGGTCATGATCGAGGCACTTGGTGAAGGAAGATCATCGGGGCAGCGAGAACATCTTCGCGAAAGACCTGGCCTCGGGAAAAAGGTTCAGTCTGGAATCGAGACAGAAAGTCGTCAGGCTGGAAAGCCTAACGTACGTTGGCATTCCCAGGCTGACCCTTCTAGTCTAGGAGCTGATCATGTCCTGCGAAGTAGCCTTGAATCATCGGCTTGAGTCGGGCCAAATCTTCGGGATGACGAACAAACGCCGCCACGGGCAATTCCGCCAATGCGATTTGTTGACGGTCGCTAAGCCCCTGGCAGGCAACCAGTTGGAGAGAATCCGGTGCCGAACCGGCGGCCTGCGTGATGCACTCACAGGCATTGACAAGCGAGTCACGCTGAATCTCCCAGAGGATGATCCGGGGGCCCGGCACAGCGAGCAACGCCATGACCTTCGGCGCCGATGCCGCCACGACGCAAGGGACTCCGTGCGGCGGCAGAATCTGCGGAGCGAACCGCTTGACTGCTGTCACCCATCGACCGGAGGATTCGCAAATGATCCAGCGAGCGGCGCGATGGAGATCGATGCTGGCGTCGGCCATCTCACTCCTCGTCCTGAGCGTTGCTCTCGTCCTCGGCGGTCTCTTCCAGCTTCCGCAGCAATCGGGCGCGACTGATACCAAGTCGACGCGCCGCTTCGGCGCGATTTCCATCGGACGCTTCCAACGCTTCGCTGATCAGTCGACGCTGGTAACGCTGCACCGCCACATCGAGCGGCCGGATTTGTTTGCCTGCGGCCTGCGGTTCTCCAGGTCGATAGGAACGGATCGCCAGGGGCAAGTGCTCGACACCGATCGATTGCCCCGGTGCGGTGCGCACAGCATGACGGATGGCCTCATCCAACTCATCAAGATTGCGCGGCCACGGATAGATCACCAGCGCGTCGAGTGCGGCACGACTGATGCGCTCGGCCGTTCCTTCACGGCTGGCATGTCGACGGTCGAGCATGGCGGTGGCAATCAACGGAATGTCCTCAACGCGATCAGCCAATCGATGACAAACGACCGTCATCGAACTGAGGATCTCGATCAATCCCGCACAGATACCGTTCGGGGTTTCATCGTGAAGACCAAGGATCTCCGCCGCGTCGGATTTCTCGTTGGACTCCAGCAGGGTCTGCGGTTGGGGACCGCAAAGCGCCAAGAGACGCAGCCGATCTGCAAAGGTGTCCAACAGAGAAACAAGCCGCTGCTGGGCCTCCAAGGGCATCTCATCGAGTCCGCGCACCAGGGCCGTCGCTCGAGCCTCGGACGAATCGGTTAACTGATGCAACACCGGCATCATGGTCGCATCGAGAAGTTCGGCATCCATCAAGGGTCCGTCGACCATGACCAGCGATTCGCCTGGTGCCGAAAGCTGGTGAAGTCGCTTGGCGATCGATTCGCTACCGCATCCCGCTGGCCCAAACAAACCAACATCGGTTCGCGTCGAGGCGGCAACCCGAATGCGTCGTCGCATTCGCCGCGCTGCCGAAGAAATGCCGGCGGTGGCGATTGTCGCCAGAACCGTATTTCGCTTTCGCCAGGCGTCCAACCGCTGACGCAGCGCGACTGCGTCCTGAAGTTCCGGATCGACCGTGCGATCGTCGAAATCGCCGGCGACGCCAATCGTGATCGCATGGCTGCCGTGGCCAACGCGAACGTAGCGAACCTCACGCGGCTCGGGTCGGTGATTTCCGATTGCCGGTGGCTGAACTCGCAGCGATGCGGTTCCCCGCCGGGCGAGGCCCTGGGGCGGTGAGATCGAAGCGGCCAATCGGTCGAGCGGATCGTCCGAGACCGGCGAACCGGCGACGGATCGACGATCGATGAGCGATTCCAGATCGACCCCTAACCAGTCTGCACAGCCAGCCGAAAGATAGGCCAACTGTCCATCGCGATCGATCACCCACAGCGGCGCATCACACTCATCCAACAGGCGAGTGAGACGTCGAATCTTTGTGCCGGATGCCATCGTCTCGCCGGTTGAAGGTTGCAGCAACCACCCGACCACCAAGCGTCCTCACGATGTGCGGATTGGAGCGGGAAGGACCGCTCAAGCAAGCGGTCTTCCGTCGCGCTCCCATCCCATGTGCACGCTTGGATGCAGGACAGTCTTGGTTTAAAAGACGTCCAGCATGAAGTGGTGTCCGGAGTGAAATCGGCGGTTACTGGGGTAGTAATTGTGCCACTGCTTGTTGTACACGGGGATCCGCATCTCAGGCGGATACCGGTAGTACAAACTGTCACTACTTTGGAAGTACTCCTGGCCCCAGAAATTCTGGGGATAGTAGACGTATGGGTAGTGGTAGAAGCGGTCCCAATTGCGGAAATCAGCTTGTCCGCCCCAGCTTCGACCATAGGCCCGTTGGTCGGCCGAAGCCGAGTCACTCAACGCGACGTAGCTGCATGACAGCACGGCGGCGATCAAAAGATGACGTATCATCACGGCGTCCCCCCTCGAGACGAGCGACGTCGCCGGTCGAGCGAGCATCGCGTAAGTTTTTTGGTCAGATCTCCGGCTTCTCCGCCCTAGCAGCAATAGGAATCCGGTGGCATGCCGGGGAATCATCCAGGTTCGCACGGTCCCGGCCCAACGGTGAGGCGAGGCACACCGTTAGATCGTGACGTACTGGGTGAACGGTACTGGAGTATCAGCACCCGGCGTACCGTCACTATCGGCATCTCCAGCAGGATCGGTTGAGTCCTTCATCAACGGATTTTGGGGTCAGAGTGCGGTGGAACCCCTTCGAGAATGCCGGAAAATTGGTTTGCGTACGCCAGGAAACCTGTGAGGGCGCCCGGCAAGCCTCCAGAGGGCGCTGGGAGGCCTCGAGCGGGGGTAATGCGGGGCACTTGAAGGATGCTGCAGAGCTGGTTGAAGCCGCTGGGAACCCCCGAATCACCGTCGGCAAACTGAGAAGAAACCGCGTGTCTGGCAAACAACGACTTCTCATCGGTTGGGGCAACCACCTATGATTGAGGGAATGGACTCCCCGACTTCCACTCCTTTCAACCGTGTGCCTCGCATGTACGCTCTGTCTAAGCGAAACCGGATCACCTCCCTGGTCGTGGCTTTCGCGTTGCTCGTCGTGGCAATCCCGCAGTGGCGGGCCGTCGCCTGTCCGTTCTGCAATGCGGTTTCGCAAACGCTGCGTCAGGAAATGGCGGCGATGGATGCCGTGGTCATCGGTTCCTCACTTCAGGACGCGTCCGAGCGAGACGCCGAAACGGGCAAGGTCCGCATGAAGGTCGAGAAAGTCCTCAAGGGGGGCGACCTTGTCAAAGCGGGTGATGAGATCGACGCGATCTATTACGGCGATGTCGCCGCTGGGCGTCGTTTCATGCTTTCCGGTGTCGATCCACCCCAGATGCAATGGTCTTGCCTGCCGGTCAGCCCCCGTGCCGAAGCCTATGTCGCCAAGATCACCGAGATTCCCGATGACGATGTGGAGCGGCTGCGGTACTACTACCAATTCCTCCAGGATGACGAGGCGATGCTCGCCCGCGATGCATATGACGAGTTTGCGGTCGCTCCTTATGCCGCTGTCGCGAAGCTGGCACCGGAGATGGATCGTCCGCAACTGCTCAAGTGGATCAGCGATCCAGAAATGCCGACCGATCGGCGGCGACTGTACCTGACGATGCTGGGCGTATGCGGCGATGAGCAGGACCTGCCGATGTTGGAAGAGATGCTGCGCAGCACGACCAAGAGCAGTCGCGGCGGCCTCGACGCGATGATCGCTTGCTACTTGACCCTGGCCGGCGAAAAAGGCTTGCCGCTGATCAACGAGCTGTTCCTCGCGAATAAGCAGGCACCCTACGCCGACACCTATCAGGCGATCATGGCGGTTCGCTTCCACGGTACCGAAGGGAACGTGATTCCTCGCAGTGCCCTGGTCGAATCCTTGCATCATGTGCTGGAGCGAAAGGATTTGGCGGACCTGGTGATCCCCGATCTGGCCCGCTGGAACGACTGGAGCCAAATCGATCGACTGGTGGAACTGTTCATCAAAGCGGATCCTGACAACAACTGGGTGCGCGTTCCGGTGGTCAACTACTTGCGAGCCTGTCCCCTGGAGCAAGCCAAAGCCGCTCTGAAAAAGGTGGAGGAAGTGGATCCGGAGAGTGTGCGACGTGCCAACACCTTCTTCTCGATTCCGGTGCCCGCCCGCGACACCGGTTCAAGCAGCTCGTCGGTGATTCGAGATTCCGAGGACGCCGCGATCGTTGCGATCCCCTCGGCTGGCTCGGTGGGGCCGCCGACGGCCGACGCAATGCCATTGCCGGCGGCACCCCCGCTGGCGGTCGCCCAGACGATGAACCCCTGGCGGCTCGCCTACGTACTGGGATTGGCTTTGTGCACGTTCATGATCGCCCAGTTCTTGTTGCTCTCTGGCGGGCCCCATCCGAAATCGGAATAGCCGGGTTTGTTGAGACATCACGCAGGCGGGCGGCAAGATTGGTTTGGTTCGAGAGAGAACATGTCCGCTGAAGTTCAAATGTCCACTTCCCACGACGCCGTGGAATTTCCCTACCGGGCGATGAGCTCCACCGCGATTTCGTCCCTGGTGTTTGCCGTTCTGGGATTGCTTGCCGGTGTGTTCTTTTGGCCCGGGCTCGGCCTGTGCGTCGTCGGCATCCTCGTCGGCTTGATCGGCTATCGTCAGATACGGCGGTTTCCCGAGGAATTTGACGGGATGCGAATTGCCATCGCGGGAATCGCGATCAACTCGGTGATCCTGTTAGGCGGTGCCGCCTTGCACACCTACATCTACCTGACCGAGGTGCCCGACGGATACACGCGAATTCAGTTTTACGAGCTTCAGCAAGACGCCAATCAGCCGGTCGATGCTCCAACCGAACGTGCGATCGAGATCAACGGCCAGCCGGTGTTTCTCAAGGGCTACATTCACCCCTCCTCGGGCAGCGGGCTGCTCAAGCGGTTCATCCTCGTGCCTGACCTGGGTACCTGCTGCTTCGGCGGTCAGCCAAAGAGTAGCGATATGATCGAGGTGACTCTGGGGGGCGGCCAGACGACCAAGGCCGGGCTGACCAAAAAGAAATTGGCGGGCACGTTCATGTTGAACCAAGCCCCCCGCGCGGTGACCGACTTTGACAACACGGTCTTCTATCGGATGAACGTGGACATGGTCCGCTAAGAACACCCTGGTCCGCTAAGAAAACCCTGGTCCGCTAAGAAAACCCCCTGGTCCGGTCAAGTGATCGGGCCCAGCTGGCGATGACAGCGTGCGATGACAGCGTGCAATGACATGGGCGACCCACGGTTGGCTTGCCTATAATCAGGTCGTCCAGTGGGACAAGCTGGCGGTTGTGATCCGCTGGTGACCTGCTTGCACCTCCTATGGATGAGAATCTTGCGAGTTCTTTTTGCGATTGCTGCCTGCGCCGCGCCCCTCGTGCTCCTTTCCTGTTCCAAAATGGAGGTCGCGGACCAGCAGGTGACCGCTTCGCCGACTCCCGCAGCAACCGATGTGCAGCCGCAGGAAGTCGTTGAGGCCGAATCACCTGTCCAGGATCTGGCGGCTCAGAATTCCACAGCCGCGAATTCGCGAGCCCAACCTGCCGACACGCTGCGGCCCAAGGCAGAGGAACGCAAGAGCAGCGCGGCGGCTCGGGCCAAGGGGGAGATCAATTTTGATGACCTCAAGTTCGGCCTGGAAAAGGATGCAGCGTTCGAAGACGAGTTGCTCACCGAGGAGATTCACGAGTTGAACGGGACGAAGGTCAAGCTCCGAGGGTACATCCTTCCATCGACCCTGTTTTCGGAAACCAACATTTCCCAGTTTGTCCTGGTGCGTGACAACCAGGAATGTTGTTTCGGTCCCGGAGCGGCGTTGTTTGATTGCGTGATGGTGCAGATGGTTCCAGGCCAGACGACGGACTTTGTGACGCGCCCGGTCACGGTCGAGGGAACATTCATGATCGACACCGATAGCTACCGCTATCCACCGGGTCTTTCCCCGACTGGTGCCACGCACATGGCGGTGTTTCGCATCGATGGCGAATCGGTTCAGTAAGCACTCGCCTCGGATCGGGAAGATCAGTCAGGCTAGAAGGTCTAACGTACGTCGGCCTTTCCAGGCTGACTCGTCGCTCCAAACGATGGGACGTCAATCTGTCTTGTCCAGTTAAACTCCCGCTGACCAGCCTGGCTTTGGCGTCTCGTGGATTTCTGGCGGCTGATCGCCCTGTAACTTCTTGATCCGCGCCGAGACGCGGTCGACGTCTTCGCTGCTTGTCAGTGGTTCCAGGACGACGCGATAGGCGGCGGTTTGACCTGGTTTTAATTCCACCACTCGGCCCTGGCTCTCCTCGAACGACCGTTGGTTGGGGAAGTTGGTGGCTGGTTCCAGTCCCGTTACGTAGCCATCGCTCTCGGCCGCCGTGTTTTTCCAAAGAATAAAGCGAGGCAGACCGTTGGTGTTGAAGGTGACTCCGAGGCCACGATGACCCTCCGCGGAGCGAAGCATGGCTGTGGTCTGGCTGGCATCATCGCTGCGCAATTGCGCGAAGTAGACCCGCTCCGCGTAGCCGGGTTCGGGGGATTCGTACTCATTCCATTTCTCGATTTCGCTCGCCGAAAGTGCATCCTTGGGAGCGAGTGTCTCGATGGGAGCCTCGAGCACTGCGCCGGCTTCGAGGATCGGGTTGCCGATGTTGATGTGATACAGCAACTGCATCGACGCGGGCCGGGCGAGGTCGTTGGTCACGTCGTCAAGCAAGGCGACTTCGCTGCTGCCAGCTTGGAAGCGAATCCGACTGCGTAGCCGCAATCGTTTGACAAACAGTCGCGATTCGATGACTTCCCCGATGACTTCGAGCCGGCCCGAGGCTTCGTCATACTCGATCGAAAGTGATTCGGCGGGGAGATTTCCAATTCGTCCATGGAGCGGATAAGTCAGGACCCCCGAGCCATCGTGCTCCGGTGCGCCGTTGCTTTCCAGGCCGCATCGCACGACCAGCTCGTCAAAGCCCTCCAGCCAGCCGATCCCGCTCGGATCGAAGATCGGGACCAAAGAGGGATGCACAGGCCCGGAAACCGGAGAGTTCCAGGAGAAGGAAACTCCATCCTTTTCCATTCTCCAAATGGACATCCCTCGCGTTGGCAAAATCATCACCCGGAGCGTGCCGGTATCGACTTCGATGATTTCAACCTGGTCCGAGGCGCCCCCGATAAACCGGCCGTGCCGGGTCTGAATGTTGCCCAGACGGGTTTCTACGTCCATCGTGAGCGGGGAGGATTCGTCCCACTGGACCCGGTCCGGAAAGGAGTGAAGCAATCGGTGGCTGACAGTTCTCGTCGACATGTTGGACAGTTGTGGGTTTGGGTGGGTGGCCGCTGTGATGCGGTGCAAGGGCGCGGTGGGGGGTGGCGTTCTTGTACGGGCTGCGGCCAGCTAATAAAACATTTAGCCCCGGTGATGGCTACCGAACGGTTTTCAAAGCACCGCTTTTACGATCCTATTTTCCCCCCTTTCGAGAGAGTCGACCGACCATGAGCACCGTCCAACTTGATCAGGGGCTGGTGAAAGGTGATACCGTTGCAAGCGTTCTGGATTCCGCGATGGACGCTGGTGGTGGACTGCTTCGTTTGACCCCGACCTGGGTCCCCCGATCGTTTCTGCATCCCGGCAGGCGGATCAAACTTCATCCCAGCGATTATTACCGATTCGGTGCCGATCGCGGGGGGATCGACGAGCGCTGGTTTGGCAGCACGACCGAGGCGGCCAATGAGGGTCGCGTGTGGCACGAAGGGCTCAGTTTCTGTCTGTTCGAAGGGAAGAAATTTCTGTTGCGTGATGCGGTTTCCGAACGCGGTGCCGATCTGGTCGGGGCCAAGATCTATGACCACTACCAACGCTGGCCGGTCTATTCGAAGTTCTTCGACAACATGGGTCCGATTCCCCATCACATGCATCAGAGTTTTGAGGATGCGGCCCTGGTTGGCCAAGAGGGCAAGCCGGAAAGCTACTATTTCCCCCCGCAGCTGAACAACGTGGATAACAATTTTGCCTATACGTTCATGGGGCTCGAGCCCGGAACCGTGCCCGGCGATGTTCGACGCTGTTTGGAAAACTGGAATGAAGGGGACAACGGCATTCTGGATCTGAGTCGGGCTTACCGCTTGAAGCGGGGGACCGGTTGGTTGATCCCGCCCGGTGTGCTGCACGCTCCGGGTTCGCTTTGCACCTACGAACCACAGTGGGGCAGTGATGTCTTCGGCATGTACCAGTCGATTGTCGAGGGCCGTTATGTGCCCTGGTCGCTGCTGGTCAAGGACATGCCCGAAGAGAAGCATCACGACTTGGATTTCATCGTCGGCCAACTCGATTGGGACAAGAACGTCGACACCCACTTTAAACAGAGCAACTATCTGGAACCGATTCGCGACGATGCTCGAAGTGGCGATGGATACGAAGACCTGTGGATTGTCTACGGCACCGTCGATGGTCGGCAATTGTTCAGCGCCAAAGAATTAACGATTCAGCCCGGTGCGAAGTGCACGCTGCAAGACCCTGGGGCGAGCAGCTGGATCACCGTTCAGGGACGTGGTCGCATCGGTGCACTCGAACTGCAGACACCCGCGATGATTCGCTTCGGAGAGAATACGACCGACGAAGTCTTCATCTCATACAACGCTGCGACCGCAGGCGTCGAGATCGAGAACACGGGAAGCGAACCTTTGGTGGGACTGCGATACTTCGGTCCCGATACGCATGGCAATTTGCCCAAGGCAGGCAGCTAGCGCCATCGCTGGCTAACCCCTTTTTCGAACATGTTACGGTACGATACACCTCTGCGATTCAACTTCATCCCACAACCTTGAACGAGCTATGTCCGATCATCCCAATAATTACCCCAAGCTACACAACGCAGCATGGCCCGGTGTCGTCGGAAAAGGAGGCGAGGGGAATGACCCGTTCATTCCGCTTGACACGATGCTGGATCTGACGGCAGCCGCGGAGGTGGACGGTCGTAAGTTCGATGGCGTCGATATCTTTCTGTTCGATCCGCATGTTTCGATCGACGCGACGGACAAAGAGCTGGAGGATCTGGCTGAGAGCGTTCGCAGTCGTGGTTTGGTGATCGGCAGTGTGGTGGCGCCCGTTTGGGAACCGACTGGGGGCGGATCGGCCGCCGGCGGATCCGAGCAGATCGAAGCGTTTCTGACTCAAGTGCGCAAGGGTTGTACGATCGCCAAGAAGCTGCGCGAGATCGGTATCCGTCCTTACGGCGTTGTCCGTATCGACAGCGCCTGTTCCGTGTCCGATTGGATCACCGATCCGAGCGACAACCAAAGCAAGATCGCGGACACGTTCAAAGCTGCCTGCGATATTGCGGAGGAATTCGACGAACGGCTCGCCGCCGAGGGTGAAATTTGTTGGGGCGGCATGCATAGCTGGCGAAAAATGTCCGACTTGTTAGAACGAGTTGGCCACCCCGAGCGGCTTGGCTTCCAGGCCGACATGGCTCACACCCTGTTGTACCTGCTCGGATACAACGCGCCGGAGGATGCGATTCTGCCACCCGATTTCGATTGGTCCGATGTCGACAAGAAGAACGCAGCACTGAAGGAGCTGACGCATGTGCTGCGCCCCTGGACGATCGACTTCCATGTCGCCCAGAACGACGCAACGGTCCACGGGACGGGTAGTCACGATAAGACCGGTCGCCATTGCTTGCCACAAGATCCGGCTGGCAAGCTCAATATCGCTCACGATGCCGGCTACTGGCTTCGCGATGAGCATGGTGATGTGCTGCAAACTTGCCAACACATCTGTTGGGACGGTTGTATGTTCCCCAACGATGTGATGCACAAGCCGCAAACCTGGAACGATATTCTCGCCGCGATGCTTTCGGTCCAAGACGCACATGGTTGGCGGCAATAGCTGTCCGATCGGTGTCGCACCCCTCAATGACTGGCATCCTCCACCTCACCACTCACTGACATCATGAAAACAATCAACATCGGACTGATCGGTTATGGGTTCATGGGCCGAACCCACAGCAACGGCTACAAACGCGTCAACGATTTCTTTCCCGAGCTCCAGCACCGGCCGGTTCTCAAGGCGGTCTGTGGCCGTCACAAAGAGAAGGTGCAAGCGTTTGCCGATCAGTGGCAATACGAATCGATCGAAACCGACTGGCGCGATTTGATCAAGCGCGATGACATCGATGCGATCGATATCTGCACGCCCAATAATTCGCATGCCGAGATCGCGATCGCGGCCGCGGAAGCCGGCAAGATGATCCTTTGTGAAAAGCCCTTGGCACTGAATCCGGCCGAAGGTGAAAAGATGTGCGCTGCGGTCGAAAAGGCCGGTGTGCTCAATACCGTCTGGTACAACTACCGCCGTGTGCCGGCGGTGACGATGGCCAAACAGTTGATCGAGGAAGGCCGGCTCGGGCGGATCTTCCACTACCGGGCAAACTTCCTGCAAGACTGGACGATCTCCGAAGACGTGCCGCAAGGGGGTGCCGCGTTGTGGCGGCTGGATGTGGCCGCTGCGGGCTCGGGCGTGACCGGTGATTTGCTCGCCCACTGCATCGACACAGCGATCTGGCTCAATGGTTCCATTCGCGATGTTTCCGCGATGACGGAGACCTTCGTCAAAGAGCGCATGCACACCGAGACCGGCAAGATGGAAAAAGTTGGCATCGATGACGCCTGTGCCTTCCTCTGCCATTTCGAGAACGGATCACTCGGCCTGTTCGAGTCAACTCGTTACGCCCGCGGCCACAAGGCCCTGTATACCTTTGAGATCAATGGCGAGAACGCTTCGATCCGCTGGGACCTTCATGATCTCCATCGGCTGGAGTGGTTTGATCACAAAGACGAAAGCAAGCTGCGCGCCTGGCGATCGATTCACGTGACCGATCACAGCGGCGAACATCCCTACATGGACAAGTGGTGGGTACCCGGTTTGCAAATCGGCTACGAACACACCTTCGTGCACCAGGTCGCCGATTTCATCAAGGGACTCGAAGCAGGCGAGCCGGTACATCCGACCTTCCGTGACGCGCAGGAGACCCAACGGGTTTGTGATGCCGTGCTCAACAAGTGCCGCTGAGCACTGCTGGAAGAACGTCTAGAGTAGAATGGCGTTGTATTCGTGAACCTCAGGCGCTAGCCGTGGGCCTTAGGTGGCACAAGAGCCACCGTTTCCAGGAATTGTCTGATGAGCCATCAAGATCTCGACGAAGCGCTCGAAGTTGTTCTTCGCGAACTTTCGCGATCGGAACATCTGGATGCGGACGAAGTTGAAAAGCTCAAGGCAACCATGAACGAGATCAAGACGGTTCTCGGAGATCGAGCCGATCAAGAGGAAAGCCTGAGCGAGCGAGTGACCAGCTCCGCTCGCCGATTCGAAGAATCCCATCCCGTGCTGACCGAGAATCTCGGACGACTAGCCGACATCCTGCAGCAGATGGGTTTCTAACGGAACGAGAGAGTTCCATTGACGTTGCATCAGTCGGGCAAAGGGTCCGCCTGGAAAGGCCGACGTACGTCTCGCGGCAACAACCAGAAACGCTTCGATCGCGGCTTCGATCTCATCTCGATTTCGCATCATCAGCTGCTCTCGCTTGCCCGACCAACGATCGGAGACGCCCAACAGCCTGGCTCGGATTTCGTCAGTCAGCCCGTATTGGTGGCTCAGTTCGGCCGCGAGCGCCAGTTGATACCGGGCCTGCGGATAGACGGGAACTCGACGAGTGGCCAGTGACCAGGATCCCAGATCCAGTACTTGCCAACCATCGTGATCGGTATCGTCCAGAAGAAAGGTTTGCAGTACAGGGCTCAATCGATCGATCGCCGACTGGTGAAGCTCGATATCGACGTGGCTCGTATGTGGCGAATAGAGCGACCATGAGGTCCAGTGATCCCAGTACCCGCGTCGCTCCAGCAAGGGTGCCGCAATGGCTGCCACAATGATCAACCGCACCGCGGCACCCGAGACGCGAGTCGCCCATGAATCGGTTCGTCGGCCCGTTGCTTCGGGTTTGATCGTGCTCTCTGGCGTTGGCTCGCGTATCAACAGCAGGTATGCCTGAGCAAGCAGCAAGACATTCCAAAGCAGCACACCGTGGCTATGATCGCGATTCCACGGGCCAAGGATCGCAATCAATCCGATGTGCATCGCGATCAACAGCAGGGCTGCGATGCGCCGTGTCCTGGGAATGAGAATGCCGACGCCGGCGACGAACTCGATCGCTGGGAAGAGTAGTGCCAACCGGAACCGCACTGTCTCGTCAGGTTGGCCCGGAATTCCACCAATCGGATCGGTCGCCGCTTTTAGAAAGTCTTGTCCGACCGTGTGCGCGAACTGGTAATCGAACTTGCCGGCAGCACTGTACAGATAGACGCTTGCCGCTAGCGGGATCAGCCAACGCCTGGCAGTGACCCGGTCCATCGACGCAAAGACCATCGCGTAAATCGAGGACTGATACGCCCAGGGCTGCAACCGATGCTGATCGACCAGGAAAGAAACGATCAAGCATCCGGAAATCAACCACCAAACGCGTCGACAACGCTCGGGCGCAGACGATCACGAGCAACAGGCAGATCACCAGCAGCACCGAGACTCCATGACCGATCCACATCGTCGCGGCTGAACTCCAAGGAATCACCGGCAACAACGGAACCAGAGGCATCTGTGGTGATGGGCGCGGAAACCAAAGCGGCCACGTCGCCAACATCAGCAGCAGCAAGCCCAGTCCCCATACCCGCGGAAACAGCCAAGGTCGGCTCAAGTTCTCGGACGATTCGTCTGCCACGGAAACTCGCCGATCAGATTACGAGGAGTGCGATGGAAAAGACTTTGGCCAGGCAATTTCGACCCATCGCCATTTGAATGTCATCATTCTGCCCAACATCATTCTGCCGAAATCGCCCCAGCATTTCCTAATCGGTAACAACGACACCGATTTTGAGAATACTTTAGAGCCGAGGCCGATCCACAAACTCAAGTTCCCGCTCACTCAGTGGTTCCATCGTCTCCAGTTGCGAGTGAAGGACTTGCAAATTGGCGTCCGATGCATCTTCGCCCTGCTGGCTCCGCGCTGCGATCCGACGTTCCAGCTCGGTTCGATCCGCGCTGAATTGCAGGATGGCAAAGCCCGTTCCTGCCGCCGCCGCCAAGTCCTGAAACCGTTGGCGATCGCGCTGTCGCAGAAACGTGGCATCGACGATGACCGATTCGCCGCCACGAAGTAGCGTACCGGCCAGCTCTTTGAGCCGATCGTACGTTTGCTCGGTCGCCTGACTGCTGTACACCTGTTGCTGGAAGGCACCCTCGGGTCGCTGTGACGGAGTTAGTCCGAACAGTCGTTTGCGTTCCACGTCGGATCGCAGCCGAATCGCACCATGTTGTTGCACGAGATATTCCGAACCGGTCGTCTTGCCACTGCCGCTGACTCCGTGTGTGATCCAAAGACGGGGCGGAGACGGATTCAGCGAGTCGAGCTGCCAGATGGACGTGATCGAGGGACTCACGTCGCTCGGTATCTTGAGCCTGCGGCGATTGTCCGGGCTGTTGCGACCGAATCGCCGCCACCTTGGCTCGGACCATCGCCCGGTAAACCAGGTACCACCGCAATAGCGGCGTCGCCTGATAGTCGCCGGTCCGTTCCAAGTAGGCGCTGATGAAGCTTCGTGCTAGATCGAGATGATCTTGTGCGGCAAAGTCCATGGCCAGGAACGCCGCGTCGCTCAGCACGTCGATCCAGCGAAACTCTTCGTTGAACTCGATGCCGTCAAACGGTGTCCACCGACCACGCCACCGGATCACGTTTGCCAGATGCAGGTCACCATGACACTCGCGGATAAAGCCGTTCTCGCGGCGCTCGACCAGAGTGGATTGAAGTCGTTGGTAGGCCTGTTCCGTCCACGTCTGAAGCTGACCGAGGCGTTCCTGCGACGGAGCATCCGGTGGGCTGGCTGGCAAACGCGGATCGCAAATCGTGGAAGTTGTCGATCGCCTCCTTGAGGATGATGCTCGGTGATCCCCACGGCTGTTCAGGGTCGGATCGCGTTGCCTGCTGATGAAAGTCGGCGACGGTCGCGGCAAGCTGAAAGACTTCCTCGTTGGCAATCTTTCCAGTTTCCAATCGTTGGCTCAGCAGGGCGTCTTCGGGGAACCGCTGCATCTTCACCGCGTACTCAATCGGATCCCCACTCCCTTCGACCCGAATGGTCCCATGGTCGCTTGTGATAGGCACCACGCCGAGGTACAGATCGGGTGCGTAACGTCGATTCAGTCGGACTTCCAGATGACAGCACGCTTCTCGTTTGGCCAAGCGTCCCGTAGTCAAGGAATCCGGTGGTGATCGGCTTCTTGACCTTGTAGGCATACTCGCCCGCCAGGAAAACCCAGGAAACATGCGTTTCATGTAGAACGATTGGCCCGGCAGCGGGACACGACGGGTAGGCGTCGGCGTGCCGCAACGCATCTGCGAAACGCTGGGAATCAGACAGATTGGGAGAATTGTTCTGATCCGATTCCGTACCTGTGGAGTGGGAGCGTGACATGGTGATGGGTGTCCCGGGTAACATCATGACGGTTTGCGGAGGTCATACCTGGACGTCGTCCACTTGGCGACGACGAAGCGGCACTGTAATTGCTCAGGCTGAAGACCAGAAAAAACATTGGGGGGCTGTCGTGTGTCCGGGCGGTCCAGTCGTGGAAGGAGATAATCGATGACGTGCTACATGAAAACCATTGCCTTGCTGTTGATCGGATCCTATTTGCGTCACTTTCGCCGTCGGAACCGAACAAGACCGTCGCGGACGAACCGGCCAAGCCAGCGGCTGAGCAAAACGCCAAAACGGAAGGTGCGGAGTCGAGCACGCTGAAAAGCCAGTCAGTTTTTGGATGGAAAAGAAGCTGGAATATAGCCAGGACATTCTTCGAGGGCTTGGCCATTGGCGATTTGCAGATGGTCGCGGAGAAAGCCGAGCAAATGCGAGTGGTCTCGCGGATCGAAGGCTGGGTCCGCAATCGTAAGCCGGGATACCGAGCCCAGTTCCAAGCGTTTGAGCTCGCCAACGCCGAAATCCTCCGCAACGCCAAAGCGGACAACCTGGACGGCGCCACCATTGGGTTTCAGCAGTTGGCGATTAGCTGCGTCAGTTGCCATAAGATCTTGCGTGACGTCGATTGACTGGCTCGTAGGGCGTCCGAGGTCTACGTTCTCCCGTTCTGGCAGTACTCACTGCCGGTCGTATGAATGTCGCAACATCACTAGCGGTCCGCTTGCTCGGCCTTGTGCTTGCGCATGTAGGCATGGCATTCCACACAGCGGACCGTCATCGCCACGTAGCCAAGCGTAGCCCGGCTGATGTCCTTCTCCTCGGCGGCTTCGGCGATCAAGTCACAGGTGCGTTGGAAGTCGCGGCTTTGCGTGGCATATTCCTCGGTCTGAATGACGTTCCAGCCGCTCTCGGTGCTCAACAATTTCAGCGAACGTGCGTTGCGACCGATCTTTTCGAAGTCCTCCAGTGTGAGGCCTTCCAGAATCGTCTTGGACTTTTCTAGTTTCATCTGCATCAACGGATGTAGATTCGACTTGGGCGTATCCGAGATCTCGTCCGGTGGGTCACTCTTGGCAGGCCCACCCATCGCAATCAGGATCAATCCGACCAGGAGCATTGGGACCACGCGTTTCATAGCAGACCTTTCAAGGGAGTGGGTTGAGTACAAGTTGCAATCGCTCGCATGTTCGTTCGCAGTCGACCTGCCATCAGGCACCGGCCGCCAACTCGATCGGAGAGACAAAACCATCCGGTTTGAGAGCCAGGATTGAGCAGGTGATGTCGCCCAAGACGGTCTCCGCGGTGTTGCCGATCAGGAAGCCCGCTGCGCCTGCGCGACAGACGGTTCCCATCACCATCAAATCCGCTTCGATTTCATCGGCGACGCTGCGGATGATTCTGGCAGGACTCCCGCGGCGAAGGTGAATCTCCGGGGAATCATGAGTCGCTTGGAAAGGCTTGCAGCAAATCATCCAGCCTTCGCCGAACCGCGGCTTCATGGGCCTCCAGGGCGGCATCGATCTCTTCATCACCGGCTCGACGACGTAACGCCGATTCCATCCATAAATCCCAGGCGCTGACAATATGCAGTTTCGCATGCTCGCGTTGGGCGACCGAATGCCCCAGTTCGAGGATGCTGCGATTGAGGTTGGTATGAGCATCGTCCAAATCTTCCATGTCAACTGCCGCCAGGACCACATCAAATTCGCCGTGGATTTCGGGCTTCAATAGCCATACCGGGCAAGGACAGATGCGAAGAAGTGAGCGAGCGATACTGCCAAAGATTCGTCCGACGGCATCACCATTGACGGCTTTGATCACCAGGTCGTGCTTATTGCGTCAAAACTTGGCGGACGATTTCGGTCGCTGGGTCGCCACTAGCGACCGTCACGTCGATGGCAACGTCGGTGTCCAAGTACTCACTGGCAATCGCCAACAGCTTTTCCCGATGATCCTGCGGCGACCAACCGCTGCATTTCCTCGCTCTCGACGACGTCGGTCAACATTCCCAAAGCTCGCGGAATCGGCTTGACGACATCCATCATCGTCAGCTGCGCTCGGTTTTCGATCGCTAGCTTGATCGCGCGGTTCACCGCCGCCTCGTTTTGCTCCATGCCAGCATAAAGGAGAATGTTTTTGAAGCGTTTCATGTCGCGAGTCTCACCTGTGCCTGTTGTTGATTCCTTGCCGGCTCATTCGGCAAGATTGCCTTTGTTCCGCGTGATCCAAACACTGCACGGTGCGTGCCGCAACACAAACCGCGATACGCTTCCCAGGATCACGCGACCCAGTGCCGAATGCGGTGTCTCCCCGACGACGATCAAGTCGCATTGGTTCTCCTCGACAAACTCGATCAAACCTTCTCCAACGTGGTCGCTTTCGATCAGGTGAGCCTGCACGCTTGGGGCCGCGGCACGCAGCTGATCGGCGGCAGCGGTGACCGACTGCGTGGCCGCTTCTTTGATCTCATCGACCTCGACGATCATCTCGTTGAGGAAGGCAGAGACATAGGATACCACCGACACGACGTGGACATCGCTTTGATTTCCCCATTGCGTTTCGGCAAACTCCTGCATGGCGGCTTGTGCCGCATCCGAGTCCTCATAGCCCAGGGCGATTCGAATCGGACGATGCTCGTCGCGAAGCCCCGTGGGCCGTACGACCAGCACGCTGTTCTGCGAGTGGGTCGCGACGTAATCACTCGTACTGCCCAATAACAGTCGCCGCACCGCTGAATGTCCCCGTGCCCCGACAACCGTTAGATCGACGGCCAACTCAGTCGCGGCTTCGACAATCGATTGTCCGCGATGGCCCTCTCGGGAAACGTGCTGGATCGAAACATTCGCCCCTTCGAACATCTGCTCGATGCGCCGGTATGCCTCCTCTGCCGATGCCCGCTCCCGGTCAACACATTCCGAAACCGCGTTGGGCGATAAGTAGCGCTGGCCACTGTAGGGAATCTGAAGGACCGTCAAAACATACAGGTCCAGCTTCTCAGCATGGGGAAGGTGGGACAGAAACCAAGCGGCCTCTTCAGCGCATTTTGAGCCATCGGTGGCGAGTAACACTTTCTTCATCTGGGAATCTCCTCAAGAGGTGTCCGTTTCATCAGCAATCAGAGTGCCACATCGATTCGTCGCTGCGCTGGAGCAAAGGATACAGCGAGGCGCGCGATGACGCACGCCATGGACAATCTGGCGCGCTTTCCTGCAGCCCTGGAAGACCGGATCCCGCACAGAATGATTGCAAAAAGGGCGGCATTTCGTTTGCATCGCTGTCGCTCGTTGACAACCAACCTACGCCGGCGAGTGTCGTAGGTCGCAGCAACGTTCCCAACCAGGGTGTGGGCTGGGTGCCAAGCCAACGATGAGGAGATTGTCGAGATGAAATCAGGTTCTGTGCTTTGCCCGATCGACTTTGATGAGGCTAGCTTTGCCGCGCTGCCGCTCGCCGCCGAGCAGGCTCAGGCGCGCGATGCCTTTCTCGACCTGTTGCATGTTTGGCAGCCAGGGCGCGAGTACGCTCCAGGAGGGTCTCCCCATCCCATTCGCCGAAGAAATCCCAGAACAGCGGATCAAGCAGGATCTGGCCTCCCTGCCGAGTCGATTTGCCGGCCGAGCGGGTGCGATTTCACGTCACTGGTGGAAAACCTGGTCAAGACATCGTTGACATGGCAACGAGCCTCGACAGTGAACTCGTGGTGATGGGGACGCATGCTCGGCGCGGGATACGCCGCTGGATCGTCGGCAGCGTTTGCGAGTGGGTCCTGCATCACTGTCCTTGTCCGATCCTGGTATGTCGCGGCCCAGAACCGAACTAGCTGGACAGCGCCACTTTGCTGTAGGTCGGTCTCTCCGAGACCGTCATTCCACGCGGCTTTGCCGCGACAATCCGAGCCTCGGAGAGGCTCGGCTACAGGCAAGCGTTCCAACCGGAAATTTCGCCGATCGCCAGAGCGTCGAAAACACTCTCATGGTCCACCCCGTCGGCTACTCGATGATCAGCACATTCGATCCTCGAACGCTGCCGGAGTACAGGACTTGCAACGCCTCGTTGGCCGCTTCGAGTGGGAACGGAGTCACCGTCGGCTTGAGTGGTATCTGGCCCGCCAGCGGCAGGAATTCGGCGATGTCGAAGTGGGTCAGATTGGCGACCGATTTGATCTCCCGTTCCATCCACAAGTGATCGTGGTAGCTGAGCTCCAGGAGGGCTTCCTTGTCGGTGTCTGCCTTGCGAATCGCGTTGATCACCAGTCGCCCACCGGGCCGAAGTTTCTTCATCGATTCGACAACGGGACGCCACACCGGCGTGGTGTCAATGATCGCCTGCAGAGGTTGCGGTGGCGGAGCGTCGATCTCGCCAGCCCACTGGGCTCCCAGAGTCCTCGCGAATGCTCGTACCGATTCGCTCCGATCGAAGACGTAAATGGGTGAGCTTGGATAGAGATGTCGCGCCGTTTGAATCACCAGATGCGCCGAGCTGCCGAATCCCATCAGTCCCAGAGCCTGTCCATCGGCGATCCCAGCCAACCTCAGAGCCCGGTAGCCGATCGCTCCGGCGCACATCAGGGGTGCCGCCTCGCGATCAGACAGACCCTCAGGAATCGCAACGGCATAGTCCTCTCCGGAATCGTCATGAATTCCGCGTAACCACCGTCAACGTCGCATCCCGTCGCTTGAAACTCCGCTGATAGATTTTCATCCCTGCCGCCGCTGGAGTGGTGAATCCAACCAACACCAACCCGCTCGCCCAGCTGGAACCGACTTGAACCACCACCAAGCGCGTCGACGCGACCGATCACCTGATGTCCCAACACGATCGGCAAGCGTGATGGACGAAGCCTCCCCTCGATCTCATCCAGCTCCGTATGGCAGACTCCGCAAACGCTCACACGAATCAGCAGCTCATGCGGGCCGGCGACAGGTTCCGGCCATTCCACCAAACGCAGCGGATTTGGCAACTTCGCTCAGCGGGGCCACCTCGTCTAGGATCATCGCCCGCATTGCGCATCGCCCCCGCTGTTACCACCACCAGCCCATGAGGGTACCGGCAAAGAGCAGCAACCCAACGGCTGCGACCACTCCCAGAATGATCCACCACAGGTTCTCGTGCTTCTCGTGAAGTTCATGAAGTGTGCGTAGATGACTCATTTGATCCAGTCTCCCAACGAGTGAGCGTTCAAGTCGACAAGCGCTGCACGCGCCGTGCCATTTGGCAGGCCTTCAGGGCGCGAGCGGTTTTGTATTTCACATCGGCGGCGAAAGATTGTCGCCGACCGCTCCGTCGGTCGTAGCGGATCTCGATAGTAGGCCGAAAGTAGGAGAAGAGCTGATCTCACGTTGGAGTCTGGGCAGAGGTCGTTCATGGTGGGATTTGGCTTGCCACAGGGCACGCTACGACCGGCGGAGCGATCGGCGACGAAGATGCAATAGCACACCCCTTGCCGGTGCCGACCCTTCGGGCCTGCACCGACCCTTCGGGCCTGCATTGCGCTGATGCTTGACTCGTGGATAGCAACGAGGGACTGACGCCCAATGGCTGATGAGTGACCCCGGGCCAACGCCGGGATCGGTGACCAACGAAAAAGACTCCTGCGAGTCGAACTCGCAGGAGTCTGTTGGAACGTTTCGCGGAAGGCGGGCGAGTTGGGCCAAACTCGACCGGCCTTGCCTATCGACGAAGGATCAGGTCGAGCTGCAAGCGATTGTCGATCACGTCATGGCGCCCGGTGATCGGGAACTCGTACGCGATCCCCATTTCGATATTGCGGCTCGGCTTGTATTTCAGGCCGAAGTTCTTGGTGATCAAATCGTTGCCCGCAACGTTGGTGGCGGACAGGTTGAACAGGTCCTGGCCGGCCACGCCGAGAGGCAGACCCGTATCGGCCGAGCTGGTCCAGTGCCACCAAGCGGCTTCCGACACGAAGTACACTCGTTCCGTCAGGCGGACGTCAAAGTGATTGGACCAATGCAGCGAAGTCGTTTGCACATTGTCGTCGACCGGAATCCGAGCGCCAAAGCTGGTCATGTAGTGGGCGTTGCCGCCATAGAGGCGTTGAGCAGCCGATCCGAAGAAGTGAAACTGGCCATCGCCGATGTCCTGGAGGGATCGACGCGACCCAACCGGCATTTCATAGGTGAAGCCGACCGAGGCAAGCCGTCCGCGGCAGGCGTCACGACAAAGGTTGTATTTCAGACCGGCGGAAACAGCCGCCCAGCCGTCATTGAGCAGATCGTCCAGCGGACCACCATTCATGTCAGCGACGATGTATCCATCTTTCGTTGCAATCAGGCTCAACCGCTCGGTCAGAGCCAGTCGGATCTGCACCGCCCACAGATGAACGTCGCCACCGGGCAGTCCCAGCGTTCCGACTCGGTCAGGCGTTTGATGATAGACGTAGATCGGGCGAACCTCCGTCAGCGTTCGCGGATCTTCGAAGAACACGAAGTTGATCATCGGGCTGATGAAGTCATCAAAGCAGTGATCGCTGGGCTTCAAACATCCCAGCAGCTTCATGTCACCCAGACACGAGCAGAGACTTCCACACTCGCCGCATGCGCCACATGCATCGCATGCGTCGCACCCATCACACGTGCCAACGCGTCGCAGCAACTTTCGGCACAGCTCGAACCGTCACAGGAGGTGTCACAGCAACCGCTGTCGCAGTTGGAATGAAACAGCCCGAATGCTTCGGCTCTTGGTGGCCGACAACCCGACCAATGCGATGACGGCAAACAAGGCCGCAAACGTTCGATTCATCTCTATAAATTCCCTAATCGCTAGAGTCGCCTTCGTGCAACAGAGGCCACGATCCTCGCGCACCGTATCCGCTGCAACGGCTATCGACCTGACGCACGTCCATGGGTGGGGATTCCTCGCCATCGTTGCACGACCCGCATATTCGCTACGGTATTCGTTGATTCTGTGGTCAACCTGTGCGAATGAGCTCATTTTCAGACGGGAACGCTGCATTCGGGCGCGACCATTCGCCCCACGGGGCTGTTACGATCAAGGTCATGACGTTGTGAAACCTGCCGATTCCGCTCAACATTAGACAAACGCTGCGCAATCGTCACATCTTTCTGGAGAATCTTTCATGGCTGGCCTGATCCCCAAACGAACGGTAGTGCCCATCGACTTTAGCGATCTGTCCTACGCCGCACTCGATCGCGCGATCGAGATCGCAGGTCGAAGGGCGACGATCCACGTGATCCACGTGTTGACCGAGTTGTCGACCATGGAGCCGGGGAACCTCTACGGCACCGTCACCGACGAAGAACGCATCAAGGCCGCTGAAGAGTTTCTGGAGAAGAAACTTGCAGACAAAAAGTCGGCGCATCTTTCCGTGCATGCCGTCGTCGGTGACGCAGGTCGCGAGATCGCTGCTTTTGCGGAACGCGAATCGGCCGATTTGATCGTGATCCCGTCGCATGGTTATGGATTCTTCAAGCACATGTTCCTCGGATCGGTGGCCGAGCGAGTCATCAGGCTTGCCCACTGTCCGGTCCTGGTGCTTCGTGCGCCAGATCCCGACGCATGATATCCGTGCCGAGTCGGAGCAATCAGGGACGACTTCCCAATCCAAGTTCAAGCGTGAGCTAGCTCTCCGGCGATCAACTCGGCACAGCGATCGACCTGTTGTCGACAAAGTTCGCTAACGCTTTGGCCTGGTCCAAAGTTCTTACCCGGGATTGCCCAAACAACCATGCGAGGTGGCACTTTGCCGAGTACGTGACCGAGCTCGATCGTCTTGCCGATTCCGAATTGATGGGAACTCTGGCAACGTGTCAGGTCGATCGATCTTTGCCGTTGAGTTCTCATCCGAGAGCTCGATCCGCATCACCGTCTCGCTGTCATCACAGGCGTCGATGATGTACAGGGCGTCACAATCGTCGCTCCAATCGATCAGGTTGTGGGGTACCGATGCGGTTCGCAACCGCACTTGGCTGGACACTTGTGATGAGAGTCGCTCAATCAACAACCATCCCGCCTGATCATCGCCATGCGGACTGCCGATGCCTACCACCAGCGGTCGAGCGACCTCGATCATCGTCGCGTCATCTCGAGCCGGAGAAAATGCGTCGAACAACTGATGCAGGGATCGTAGCTGCGAATCAGTTTCTCGCAGGCAATCCCGATCGCCGGATCTTCCTGCTTCAGCAAGCCCGGGAGCAAGCGTTGCAAATCGGATTCGATTTGGCCCTGGTTCTGTGACGTCGGCGGAACGATTTTGGCAAACGTAATCCTGCCTTGCTCGTCCGTCTTGTAGCGATGGTAGATCAAACCTCTTGGTGCTTCCGTCGCCGCCATGCCTTCGCCGGCACGGGGCTCGTAGTCGATGCGCGCAGGTTCCGGCTCCCGATACTGGTCGATGAGCTGCAGCGACTCCTCATAAGCATGCACCACTTCGATAGCGCGGGCCACGATCGAACGATACGGATTGAAGCATGGCCAGGTAACGCCGACATCGTCAGATAGCTGTCGTGCGGTCGGTGAAAGCAGCTCACGATTCTGATTCAGTCTCGCCAGCGGACCGACCAAGTAGGGGCTGCCGCTGGGAAGCCGCACGGAATGCAGTGCGGTGCTGTGTTCGACCTGACGCTCTTCAAAGTGAGATTCATAATCGGCCGGAGCGATGTCGAGGCCTGATGTTGACACGATCTGCCCCTCGTTCATCGGGTACTCCCGCGGATGATGCAGGGCAACCATCTCGTAGGGCTGAGTGAAATCGGGAAACTCAAAGCCGGCGACCCAGCGCGCGACGTCGACCGATGCGTCGAGCCCCCATTTGAAATCCTCGACGAGGGACTGCAGTCGTTTTCGACTCGGTGCGCGAAAGAAGCCGCCTACGGTGACATTGATGGGATGAACGGCGCGACCGCCCAAAACCTCCAGCAACTCGTTTCCATGCTTCTTCAGCCGGAGACCTCGGCTGACTTCGTCCGGAAACCGCTTGGCCAGCTCAATGCTGCTTTGACAGTCAAAGAAATCGGGGATGTTCAACAGGTGCATGTGCACGCCGTGGCTTTCGATCCATTCGGCACAGTACAGCAAGCGGCGCAGTTGACGAATCTCCGGCGTGACCGAAACGCCGAGGGCTTGCTCCAACGCAAAGATCGACGTGTTTTGATAGGCGACCGGGCAGATGCCGCAGATCCGCGCGGTGATATCGGGAACGTCCTCCAAAGGGCGACCTACCAGCAAGGCTTCAAAAAACCGCGGCGGTTCGTAGATGGCCAGTTGCACGCTTGAGACGCGATCGCCATCGACTTCGACGCGCAGCGCTCCCTCGCCTTCCACACGCGTCAGCGCTCCGACTTCGATTCGTCGTGTCGTCGAGTTTGTCACAGAATGTGTCCTTGGTCATTGCTGGGGTCAATCCGATCACCCTCGTCGCGAAAAGCTGGAGCATCCGCATTGAAGTTGCGCAGCATGGGCACGAGCGTCGCGGGTGAACTTCCGACATTGCACGAAGTGATCGGACAGGCTTTCGCAATTGGCTTGACCGGCGGGCCCAAAGCATCCGTAACAGCCGCGATCGAACGATGGACAGATCGCACCGCAACCCGATTGAGTGACCGGCCCAAGACAGGCCTTCGATTGGGCAACGGCGACGCAAACCACACCGTGTCGTTTGCAATCGATGCAGACGCTGTGGCGCGGAGTTCGCGGCCGCTGGCCTCGCAGCAGGGCCTGAATCACTTCCAGCAACTGCAAGCGATTGATCGGACAGCCTCGAAGTTCGAAGTCGACCGAAACGTGATCGGAAATCGCCGTCGAAGTCGACAGCGTCTGGATGTAAGACGGTTCCGCATAAACGCTTCGCAGAAATTCATGATGGTCGCCCCAATTCTTCAAAGCTTGAATGCCGCCGGCTGTCGCACAGGCTCCGATCGCAATCAAGTAGCGTGACTCCTCTCGCACCTGGCGAATTCGCTGACGATCCGCTGCGGTCGTGATCGAACCTTCGACCAGCGCGACATCGTAGGGACCGCCTTCGAAATGACTGGATGCTTCCAGAAAGTGCACGATCTGGACCTGCTCGGCAAGCGTCAGCAGCTCGTCTTCACAAGACAGAATTTGCAGTTGGCAACCATCGCACGACGCAAACTTGAAGACCGCCAAGCGGGGTGGAGGAGTCGATCGATCAGTACTGGTTTCCTTGCCGTCCATGTTCATAACCCCTGTACATGAAGCCAAGGTGCGATCTGGTCATAGCGAAAGACGGGACCATCCTTGCAAATGAATTCCGGTCCCAGTTGGCAATGGCCACACAGCCCAATCGCACAATTCATGTTGCGTTCCAGCGTCACCCAGGCATTGGTTTCCGGTAGTCCGCGAGCGGTAGCCGCTTGGACCACGAACCGCATCATCACTTCCGGTCCGCAGGTCAACAGCATCGTTGCTTCGGGATCCGGAATTTCGAGCCGGTCCAGCAGCAAGGTGACCACGCCGACATGGCCGCTCCATGTCACGTCGCCGCGATCCACCGTGGTGTGAACGTTGATCCCATGCTTGATCCACTCCGCATGCTCACCAGCGAAAATCAAGTCTTGCGGCGTGCGAGCACCGAACAACACGTCCACCCTGCCGACGTGGCCGCGGTTCCGCATCAAGTGATCAATCACGCTGCGCAGCGGCGCAATTCCAATGCCACCTGCAATCAAGATCACGTTCATGGGACGCGGGCCTGCCGTCAATCGATCCATGGGCCAGGGAGTTCCAAACGGGCCCCGAATCCCCAGCGAGAAGCCGACGCCGCCGCGGTCGAGAGCACCGGTCACCGCCCCCACCGCGCGAATCGTGTGCCGGAGCAGTCCTTGCTTGGTCTCGCCGCTGATTGAAATCGCCGCCTCGCCAACTCCCGGCACGTAAAGCATGTTGAACTGACCGGCGCAAAGGCAAATCCCTTTCCGCTCCCACGATCTTGGATCAACAAGTCGTAGGTCTTGACGCCAGGAGCTTCAATGAGAAATTCGCTCAATGGTGGCGCTGGATACCTGCCACGGATCGTGTCGAGGTTGGGTCACTGCCGCCGCACTAGTCATTCGCTGATACCCCTTTCTCCACTGCAGGCGGCACGACGCAAGCGTCTGGTTTCGGCTTCGCCGGCGGCAATGAGCGGCGCTGTGTCGTAGGCTGGCGAATCGCCTCGACCTCCTCGGTCAAATCGATTCCAACCGGGCACCACGTCACGCAGCGACCGCAGCCGACGCATCCCGATGAATCAAATTGGTCGTGCCAGGAAGCCAACTTGTGTGTCAACCACTGTCGATACCGGCTGCGAATGCTGTTCCGCGCCGTCCCACCGGCGGTGTAGGCGAAATCGAGATTGAAACACGAGTCCCAAGTCCGTACACGTTCAACCTCGTCACCGGTCAGGTCGGATACGTCGCCGACCGACGAACAAAAACAGGTCGGGCAGACCATCGTGCAATTCGCACAGGACAAACATCTCGACGCCACCTTGTCCCAGTGAGGATGATCGAGGTTCTGTAACAGCAGATCGTCGAATTCCCTCGGTATTGAGATGCTTGGTGATTTGATCTTCGGCGCGTTGGCGGAGACGGTCGGCCGCGTCCAGTGCTTCCGGTGACGCTTGCCGATGATTCAATCGCTCAATGATATTCCGTCCCGCTTCCGATCCGACCTCCACAACAAACCCGCTCTCCGTTTCGGTGAGCGCGAGATCGAAGCCGCTGCGACAACGCGGGCCGGTTTCCATGGAGGTGCAGAAACATGTTTCGGCGGCGACCGTGCAATTGACAGCGATGATCAAGGCCGATTGCCGTCGCGCCGCATACTCGCGATCCACGTACGGACCTTCCATCATGACGCGGTCCTGGACTCGGATCGCCGCCAACTCACAGGCACGTACTCCCAGCAACGCGTAGCGAACTGAAGTCGGCTCGGGACGAGAGAACTGCCACTGGCCATCGCGACGTTGCGCTTGCTCGACCGTCAACCGCGGCGGAAAGAAGAATTGTTTCCAGCTATGAGGCCCGACGTTGAACTCAAAATACGAGTCGTTCTCCGTCCGCCGCAGCCGATAAGTTCCCGGCTGTTGCTGATCGGACCAGCCAATCGGCAGCCGACTGGCACTCTCGATCTCCGTGTAGACAATCGCCCCCTGCTCGATCGCCGGGCCGACGACGGTGTAGCCTTCGGACTTGAGCACCGAGATCAGCTGATCCAATTCTGGTTTTTCCATCCACAGCGGAGCATCGCTCGCGACCGTCTCCTGCCGACTCATCTCGACCGTTCTCCGATTGGCGTTGGCAGCTATCTCGTCCACAGGCTGGTCGCTCACGTTTCGGCGATCTCGTCCAGGATCTCCTGTTCCTCTTTGGAGATCTTGCCAAAGCCCAGCGTTCCTCCCGAGGCTTCGGCGACGCTTGTGCATTGACGAAGGATTTCATTGGTCAACTTCTCAGCCACGTTCGGCGGCGCGGTTTTGCGGAGTGCCATCGCATACTCTTTCCACAGCTTCCACAGGGATCGTGGTGGATGCGTGTGCAACCAAGCCTCGATCATCTGCATCGCCATCGGCTGATTGTCCAGTCCCCGTTGGAGCGCCGCCCCCATTACCGCCTGTCGCTCACTCGCCGTCACCGAACCATCGGCCCAAGCGGTGAACACGGCTGGGACCAACGCCAAAGCAGCCACCGATGTTGGCTGAAAACCACCATCGAGTAGGTGATCGAGCAGCTCCTCGTCCTGGAAACCGGTCGCGGCAATCAATTGTTTCCGCTGTTCTTCCCGCTCCATCGACTCTCGAAGCTTCTGCCTCAGTTGTTCATCGACTCGATAGAAGAACTCATCCTCCAGAGCCTTACCCCGATCATGGATTGCATCATGGTCAAACATCAAACGTCTCCATTTCTCATGTTGGATGGCTCACGTCGTGAACGCTGCGCCTTCCATCGGTTCTCCGAGCAATCGTCGTGCCCAAGATTGCGCCCAACGATGAGTCCAATAATTGTCCTGTCACCGGCCAATTAACTCCACACCAAGATCGCCCGTCGTGCGTATTCGCACAACCGGCCACGCGAGTGTGACGATTCCGCCCCCAGCTTGGAGAGCGTATCGCCTGTGGGTTTCTTCGAATCACACTGACAAGCAAAGCAGCCCACGGCTAGCGCCTGAGGTTCACAGTAAACCTCGGGCGCTAGCCGTGGGCCCGGAAACTAGCCGATAAGAGCAACAAACTCCCGACCTGGGCGAGACGCTTCCCGCCACTCCGAGGCTGTGAACAAATTGAACCGCGGTGCATTACTGTAGGCGAGTCTCTCCGAGGCTCGCAAGAAACGCAGCAAAGCTGCGGGTGTCCGCCTTGGAAAGGCGGACCTACCGTAGCAATCCCAATGTCTTCACAACCACTCCGTTATCAAGCGCGCAACATCAGAACTTGCGCGTCGGTCTCCTCTTTCACCCTGTTTTTCGTGTGTCAAAATCCGCTGCCGCGTTGCCCTCTAGAAATAGGAACCCACGCGTCTCCCCTCGTTACCCTTGCGGGAGGGTCGAGCGACAGCGAGGAGAGGGGTGCTTTTTGACGCTGCATTTGCGTTGCCTTGACGATCCTCTCATAATATCTGGGTTCGAGACCCGCCTTCCGATCCCACCGCCTTGCTGGCCCAGGTCTACAAAGCGACCGCCAACCGTTTGTCTCTCAATTTGTAAATCGCGGCTGACGCGTGACTCGATTTAACCGGGAGCATTCGCTACGTAGACCTGGACGTTTTTGGGCAACGATTCAGTCCGAAGGACCTCTAAGAGAATATTGAGACGCAAGCTGGCGACGGGGGTCTTGCTCCGCCACAGGATCGCATCGAAGGAGAACCCTTTTTGGGCAGGGATAACATTTACGAGATGATCAAGAATATGCCAACCATGACGCTGCGACTTGGGTTCGCGCTCAGTCTGCTTGTCGTTCCCGCCGTCAATCGGGCGGGCGGGGCAGAAGCTTCCCCGTCGCATTTTCTGAAGAACGTCGAGCCTTTCCTGGCCGAGCACTGTGTCGCCTGTCACAGTGGTGACGATGCCGAGGGGGGAGTCGCACTGGATCGTTACGTCGATTCGGCGAACGTTCAGGAAGATTACGAGTTGTGGGAGAAGATCATTCGGCTGGTCAAGGAGCATCAGATGCCTCCGCCGGACGAACCCCAGCCTTCCTCTGAAGAGATCGTCGCGGTCAGCGCGGCGATTGAGGTCGAACTGTCAAGCTTCGATTGCACCTCGGAGAAGCACCCAGGTCGCGTCACGATTCGTCGGCTGAACAAGGCGGAGTACGACAACACGATTCGCGATTTGACCGGATTGGAATTGCGCCTCGCGGACGATTTCCCATCGGATGACGTCGGCGCCGGTTTTGACAACATTGGTGATGTGCTCTCGATCCCGCCCATCCTGCTGGAAAAGTATCTTGGCGCCGCTGAACAGGTTGCCAGCGCCATCTTCGATGACGAAGCGGTCAAAAACCGTGTCTTTCCTCACCGACCCGAGACCGAAGCCATCGAAGAAAAGGTCGAGGTAGCGAGACGAAATGTCAGTGAGTTCGCGAGCAAAGCGTTTCGGCGGCCGCTTCGCCCCGACGAGGAAGAGCGATTGTTCGCATCATGCGATTTGCCTGGGAACAGGACAGCAGTGAGCCGGAGATCTTCCAGACAGTTGTTGCCGCCATCCTTTCGAGCCCCCACTTCTTGTTCCGCGTGGAAGAGGATCCGGCCATCGACGATGAAGACGGCATCCGCCAGCTCGACGGCTATGAGTTGGCATCCCGCTTGTCGTACTTCCTCTGGAGCAGCATGCCTGACCAGCGGCTCTTTGATTTGGCTGCGTCGGGGGAGCTGACCAAGCACGAGGTTTTGGCGGCGGAAGCCAAGCGAATGCTCGCCGATCCGAAATCGCGTGCGCTGGTCGACAACTTTGCCGGCCAGTGGTTGCAGCTGAGGGACGTGTCGCGGCTGATGCCGGATCCGGAACTATTCCCTGATTTCGACGGGGAGCTGCGTACGGCGATGCGGCGCGAGACAGAGATGTTCTTCGAAACGATGATCCGCGAAGACCGCAGTGTGCTCGAGTTTCTCAATGCCGATTACACCTACGTCGACGAGCGTCTGGCCCGACACTACGGCATCCCCAACGTGATCGGCGATGCCTTCCAACGCGTGTCCCTGACCGGCGGGCGGCGAGGCGTGCTGACCCACGCCAGCATCCTGATGCTGACCTCCAACCCGACGCGGACCTCGCCCGTCAAACGGGGCAAATGGATCTTGGAAAACATCCTGGCTGAGCCACCTCCACCTCCACCGGGTGCGGTGCCGGAGTTGGAAGAGGGCGCCGAGACACTGGGATCCTTGCGCGAGCAGATGGAACAGCATCGTGCCAACCCAACGTGTGCCTCGTGTCATAAAACGATGGACGCTCTCGGGTTTGGCCTGGAAAACTTTGACGCCATCGGTGCCTGGCGCGATCGTGACGGTCGCTTCGACGTCGATGCTTCCGGCGAATTGCCCGGCGGCCGAAATTTCGACGGGGCCTCCGAGCTGATGCAGATCCTGGTCGAAGAGAAAAAAGACGAGTTTTGCAAATGTCTGGCCAGCAAAATGATGACCTTTGCACTCGGCCGGAGTTTAAGTTCCTATGACCGTTGTTCGATTAAAGAGGCCGTCACGGCGTTGACCGAGGACGATTACCGTTTTAGTGCGCTGGTGACATCGATTGTGACCAGCGATCCGTTCACCATGCGGGAAGCGAGAAGAGAAGAATGAGCATCCACCAAAGTCCAATTTCGCGTCGAACCGTGCTCCGAGGCCTGGGCGTTTCGCTCGCGCTTCCCTGGATGGAGTCGCTTGCCCCGCGGGCCCTCGCGGCGTCGACCGCAGCGGCCAGCAAGTCGCCGCAGCGGATGGCGTTCATGTTCGTGCCCAATGGAGTCCACCTCCCGAGTTGGACGCCCCAGAACTTCGGTTACGCATACGACCTGCCACACATCCTGCAACCACTGGCGCCGGTGCAGGATGACGTGATGGTGATCAGTGGACTGACCCACGACAAAGGCCGAGCCAACGGCGACGGGGCAGGGGACCATGCCCGAAGCGCCTCGGTCTTCTTGACGGGAGCCCAGCCCCGCAAAACCGATGGTTCCGATATTCGATCTGGTGTCTCGGTTGACCAGGTGGCCGCCAAGATTGCCGGCAAAGCGACCCGCTTCGCTTCGCTCGAACTTGGATGCGAACCGGGCCGAAGCGCGGGGAATTGCGATAGCGGTTACAGCTGTGCTTACTCCTCGAACGTTTCCTGGTCCTCGGAATCGACGCCTGTCGGCAAGGAAACGAATCCCCGTTTCGTCTTCGAGCGATTGTTTGGTGATGGCACGCCTCGTGAAAAAGATCAAAATGCGATTCGCCGTGAAGCCCTCAAGAAGAGCGTCCTCGATTTCATCTCCGACGATGCCAAGCAACTTCAATCAAAGCTTGGAGTCAACGACAGACAGAAGTTGGAAGAGTACCTGAGCGGTGTTCGCGAAGTGGAGCGTCGAATCGAACGAACCGACGACGAGCCGAAGATTTCCGTCGACGTTGATTATGCCATCCCCAAGGGAACCCCGGATGACTACGGCGAACACATTCGACTGATGTGCGACATGATTGTCTTGGCATTCCAAACCGATCGAACGCGAATCGCCACGTTCATGTTGGCCGATGCCGGCAGCAATCGAAGCTATCGCCACATCAATGTTTCGGAGGGACATCATGATCTCTCTCACCATGGAGGCGATGCTGCCAAGCATGCGAAGATTCGAGAAATCAATCGCTTCCATGTCCAGCAGCTGGCTTACCTGCTGCAGCGACTCAAGAGCACGCCGGATGGGCAGGAGGGCAACTTGCTCGACAACTCCATGATCTGCTACGGCAGTGCGATCAGTGACGGCAACCGACACAACAACGAGGACCTGCCGATTCTGCTTGCCGGTCACGGCGGTGGCTCGATCGATACCGGGCGGCACGTTCGCGTCGCGTCGGAGACGCCGATGTGCAACTTGTTCATGTCGATGCTCGATCGATTCGGCACGCCAGTCGACTTCATCGGCGACAGCACCGGACAAATCTCCGATCTCAAGCTCTAGTAGGACATGTCGTGGTGAAGGTAACGATTCGATTTGGCGGGTTGCTCATCGCGACAGGCTGTTTGATCACGACGATGAGTCTGGGTCCTGCGACTCTCGCCATCGCTCAAGAGGCACAGACTGACGTCGCGGCGCTTGCCAGCGACTTGCAAAGCGTGGAACTGGACAAGCGGCGCGATGCCGCTTATGCATTGGCCAGTCTCGGGCACGACTCGCTACCAGCCTTGGATGCCTTGATCGGTGGTCTGTCCGATCGCGACGAACAGGTTTGGATGCAGTCGCTGATGGCGATTGCACGCATCGGAACGGATGGTGAAAAGGCCACCGATGCACTGATCGAAAATCTTGGCCAGCAGGACCAGCAACGTCGTTATCGGGCCGCTTGGGCACTGTCTCGAATCGGACCTGCCGCCCTCCCCGCCGTGAAGAAGGCCAGCCAAGACGAATCGTCACGCCGACGCATGGCCGCGATGGATTCGATGGGATGGATGGAGTGATCAATCCGCGGAGGTGACGCCGATTCTAACGCTGGCTCTTTCCGATCCCGACTCCGAGGTTCGACAGCAGGCAATTGTTTCGCTCGGTCGCCTTGGGCAACCGGGAGCCGATGCGATGGTTGCGGCGCTGGAAAGTGACGATGTCCAAGTTCGCTCGCTCGCCGCCGATGGGCTTGCCAAGCTGGACGCGGTGCCTGCGGGTGCGACCGAGCCACTGATGCGACTAACCAGTGATGAGGATCCAAACGTGCCGCGCTTCGGCGCTGGCGGCGCTCGCCGGCGGCTGACTTGGAAACCGACCGACTGATCCCCTTGATTTCCGCAGCCGTTACCGACTCGCAGCGCTCGGTCCAGGGTGCCGCGATCCTCGCGCTGCGTCAGTTGGATGACGACGCTGTACTCGCCGTGCCGGCCTTGGTTGATCTGCTCGATGACGAATCGCCAACCGTTCGTGCTTCCGCAGCGTTCGCTTTGGGATCCATGGGTCCACGAGCGGAAGGTGCAATTGACGAACTGATTGAAACCCTCAAGCGTTCCTCCGACGACACCCCGACGATCGCCAACGCGATCAGCCGGATCGGTCCGGCGGCGGTTCCCGCGCTGCTTCGAGCGAGTGCCGATCCTGAGCACTCGCCGCAACGTCTGGCCACGGCATTGGCCGAGGTGGGAAGGGGTGCGACGCAACCGCTGATCAAAGCGTTGCAAGGGGAATCACTCCCTGCACGAGTCAGCGCAGCTCACGCCCTCGGCGGAATGAATCCGACACCGGATGAAGCGATCGACTCCCTTGTTATCTGCCTGAACGATCCCTCGGATGATTTGCGGGCCGCGGCTGCAACGGCGCTGGGTCAATGCAGCGAACTGGAATCGGATCAGGTGGTATCGCTGCGGGCTTTGACCACCGACGAAGAGTTCTGCGGTGCGGGCGGCAGCCGTTGCGGCTTTGGTCAGGGTTGATCAGGATGCGGATGCGATTGCAGCGATGCTCTCGAAGGCCGTCGACGATGAGGAACCAGCGGTTCGCAGTCGTGCGATCGACGGACTCGCTTCGCTCGGCTCAAACGCGGCGGCTTCGCTCGACGCGATCCGCAAAGCACTGGATGATCCCGAAACGGAGGTTCGCCTTGCTGCAGCCCGATCAGTCGGGGCGATTGGCGAAACCGCTCAACCCGTAACCGAGTCGCTTGTCGTTCGATTGTCCGACGATAGCTCAGAGGTGCGGGCCGCTGCGGCAAAGTCTCTTGGCGAGATCGGTGCCAAATCCGCTTCGGTTGCGACGGCCCTTTCGCGTCTCCTTTCCGATGATGACGAAGCAGTCGTCTTTGCGGCACTGACTTCGATCACCAGCGTGGGGAAAGATGCCTCGGAAAGTGCCGGAGAGGTGGTTGGTCTGTTGGATCATCCAAGCACGGCGATCCGCTCCGCCGCTGTCAGCTGCCTGGCCAAGATCGAGCCCGATTCGTCCAAGTCCGTGCCACTTTTGACGCAGGCACTGCACGACGACGACTGGACCGTTCGACGCGACGCAGCCGGTGCACTCGGTGAATTGGGTTCCGCGGCCAAGGGTGCGGTACCGGTCCTGTTCACGATGCTCTCACAGTGACGAAGACTCCGACGCCGCTCGCGGCGCACTGCGGGCGATCGATGACGCCGGTCCCGACGCCGTGCCAGTTCTGTTGGAAGGCTTGCAATCGGAAGATCGACGTCTCCGTTATTACGCCATGTTCTTGATCGGGAAAGTCGGTCCTGAGGCCAAGGACGCGCTGCCAGCGCTGCGTCGAATCCTTGAAGAAACCGATAGCGACCGTTTCAAAGGATCCATTCAGCAGACGATCGATCGCATCGAAGGCAAATCCGAATAACGTAGGCAAGTCTCTCCGAGACTCGCATTCTCAGGCAGCTCCCTGTCGTGTCAGTCTCGGCGTTTCCAAAGACGACGGGTCAGGTACCAAGAGTGCGAAGCACCCGAAGGGCCGCTGGCGGCTATTAGTACCTGACCCCCTTTTTGTAGGACACATGATTTTTGAAAATGCTCGAACGCCCAGCATCGCACATCCTTTGACGGAGCGAAGAGGTGTCGACACGACAACACAATCGTGGACCCCATCCCGCCGACAAGCTTCTTTTTTCGCAAGACCAGTGGCCGGTATTGCAGCAAGCTGTTGACCATCTCAGTTGGCTGCTGACGCGCGGTTACGCTCCGCCGAGTTCGCTGAAACTGGTAGGCGATCGGTTCTCGCTGGTTGCTCGTCAGCGAACGGCGATCATGAGGTCAGCATGCTCGGACCAGTCGCTTGAAAATCGAACGGCCAAGGGCGTCGACGTTCGCCAGCTCTCCGGTCGTTCCATCGAAGTCGACGCCCTCAACTTATTGATCACATTGGAATCGGCATTGTCGGGGGGCGTTGTCCTTCAGGCTCGCGACGAAACCTATCGCGACATGGCCAGCATTCATGGCAGTTACCGACGCGTTGATCAGACACATACAGGCGATCCAGTTAGCGGGAGACTTCTTCCGTCGTCATCAAGTCGAATCGGTTTTATGGCGCATCGACCGGCCTGTGTCCAACAGCGGTCGCCTGCGAGCGATGCTGTCCGACATGGCTACCGAGTTCGGCTGGAACTGGGAAGCGCGTTTAGATGACGATCCGGATCGCGTCCTCGGCGACCAGCACGGTTCTGGTCGTCTCGGCCGACGCATTGGTGCTCGATCGCGCGGACCACTGGGCAAACGCTGCGCGATGGATCATCGACGAGCGAATCCCCGCGGGCGTGGATCGTGCCGATGTCGCAGTCATCACTGGTGTGAGACGATTGAACGAAGCGCTGACAAACGCTCGTCGCCTTCTTGGAGATCGAGTGCTCGGAAGTAACGCTCTTGCTCTTCCACGGAGTCGGTGTCTCGAATCATGGCGCCCAAGTACTCACACGCCGCCGGCGTGCGGGCGCGCCAGATCACGTCGCGGTGTCGAGGTTCCTTCCAATCGTCACCAACCTGTTCAATCCAGTTTGCGAAGAAGCCATCCCATTGTCCTTCGGCGCCAATACCGAGTGCTTCCAGGTACCAGCGATCCTTGCCGTCGTGCGCCAGCGCAAGCCTTGTCCAGAGATCGGCTGCCGCTTCGCCTTGAACGCCGCGAAGCGAAATCGCAAGTTCACGACGAACCTGGGGTGAAGGATCATCGATCAGTCGCGTGACAAGTTGGATCCTGTCGAGTTCGGGATGTTGGCGAGCAGCCCGTACCGCAGCGATGCGAACATTGCGGTCGGGATCCGAAAGCGCTGTTTCGATCGCGGTTTGACTCGTCTGGGGAAGTCGTGCCAATTGCCAAAGCCAGCGAGCCCGCATGCGGGCCGACGGAACCTTTTCGATCGACAGGTAATCGTCGAGCTTTGGTGGACTGGCTGTCCAGAATTTCTGGATTGCCTGACCCGCGAGATAACGAGTCGACTGATTCGGACTCGCCAGCGCCTTGGCGGCTCCTTGGAACGTTGTGAAATCAGCCTCCGGAAACTCGTATCGAATCTGCTGGTCCGTCGTGATACGGAACAATCGACCGCGCTGCGAATCTCCCATGCGATGTCCGCCGACACCGGGGTCGTACCAATCGGCGATGATCAACGAACCATCGGGCGCTGCGCACACATCGACCGGACGGAACCATTGGTCGCGGACCCCTTGGACCAGGTTCATGATGCTGGCCTTGTAGCCCGCGCCGTCATCTTCCACCGGATAGGCACGCACCACGTTCGGTCCGGGATCGCAGTGAATCATTTGATTCTGAAACGGCTCAGGCAGCAGATCCCCCTCGTACAGGATGATGCCGGTTGGCGACCCCGCGCCGGTTTGCAGCACGTTGGGGATGACCCCCGGATCGTTGAGGTGCCAGTGACGCTCGCCAATCTCTTTCCGCATCCCGATCCGTGGTGTCTGCCAGGTCGCACCGGTGCGTTGGTCGCGATAGCCGTAGTCGCCATACTCCATGACGTAATTGATCCGCACCCCTCGATTTCCATCGTCGTCGTTGTCGGACTGCCACATCGTGCCGAACGAATCCACGCAGACTTCCCAGTTGTTGCGGAAGTTCCAGCCAAGCGTTTCGACGTTGCTGCCATCGGGATCGCAACGAAATACCATGCCTTGCTGATAAGGATTTCGAGAATCGTTGATCACGTTACCCGCCAAGTCGACAACCGGCTTCCCATCGGGCGTATAGATCTGTTTGCCTTCGTTGCCAAAGTTAAAGTACAGCTTGCCATCGGGGCCCGGCATGAAGGAATGAATTCCATGGTCGTGTTGTACCCCCGAGATGCCAGTGAATAGCGAAACCTTTTCATCCGGCTTGAGGTCACCGTCGGTGTCGCGGAAGACAATCACTCGGTCGCCTGCTGAGACGATCACGCGATCACCGAGGACACAGACGCCGTGCGGCGAATCGATATCGGTGCCTTGATAGAACACGGTCGTCTTGTCCGCTGCTCCATCATGATCGGTGTCTTCCACCACCAAGATCCGGTCGCCTTCGCTGCGCTCTTCGTTGTAGGGGTTGCGAAAATGTCGATAGTTGACCGCTTCGCAAACCCAAACGCGGCCTAGATGGTCGACATCGATCGCGGTTGGACTGAGCATTTGCGGCTCGGAAGCAAACAATTGCACTCTCAAGCCCGGTGCGATCTCGAGGCCGGCGATCGCGTCCTTCGGATCGTGGCTGTCGACGCTGCCGGCCGTCGCGTTGCCGTCCGCAGACGCCAAGACATGAAATGGCGACTCATCCACCTTCCTCAGCAACACCAGATAGTCGACGAGATCAAGCAGGTTCTGAACGGTCAAATTCTTTTGCAGGTCAGCCGGCATCAATGAGATCGATTGCTTCTTCAGTTGCTCAACGTCATCGGCGGCGACTGTCTTCAGAATCGCATCGGCGGTCTTCAACGTCACCTCGGCATCGGTTTGATTGACCAGAATCCCAGTGATCGACGTGCCATCGACTGTCAACAGCGAGTAGGTCTCGTAGTTGTGACTGACCGCGGCGCTGGGGTTGAGAATGTTGACGTACAGGTCCTCGCGTGAAAGCTTGCTGCCGATCTCCGATAGATCCGGACCCACGTCATTGCCAACCCCGCGCACTTTGTGGCACTTCGCACAGGTGCCGATCGTGTCGAACACCTTCTTTCCTTCGGCCGCGTCACCTCGCATCCGGATGAGTTGGTTGACCGGTGGAATCGGTTCGCTCTGTGCGGCCGCAGGCGACGAGAGACTGGCTAGCTTCTTGGCTTCGTTCGCGATCTCTTTGGTCCACGATCCAAGTAACGCATCACTGACTTCAAAGCGGACTGCCTCGGGCACCTCGTCTTGCCTTGCCAGGTCCAACAAGATCTGTTGACCGAACCAGCTGCGCCCAAGTCCCGACGCTGCTGCCGATCGAACGCTCAAGTGTCGGGAGGCATCCAGCATCACCGGTTTGAGCAACTCTGCCGCTTCGGCCGAGTTGACCGCGCCGATCGCTGCGGCTGCCCCGGCACTTGCTCGATCGTCTTCTAAGTGAAGCGCAGATTGCAGGAGTTCCTTTTCACCGTTGTTCAGCAACAGTCCTGCGGCGTCGATGGCCGCTTGGCCGCTACCCTCGCGATGCACAATCTCCAGCAAGACCCCCGGCTTCTCCCTGACTCCCAACTGTCTCGCGATCGTCACATACTGATCGGGCGAATCGGCTTGCAGTCTCTCAAGGTGCCGCAACACCGCCCCCTTTTGCGACGGAAAGGCTTCGATCTTCGCGCCAGGAATTCGCAGCAGAGACTGAACCACCGCGTGGTCGTGAGCCGCCGTCCCGTCGTCCGCAGAAATCTCGGGCACGGGTAGTAGGGCTGCCGCCAGGAGCAGAGAAGGACAAATCAGGAAACGCAATTGCATGATCAAGTCCAAAATGAAGAAGCGAGTCGATAGGTCCAGATATTACCGTAGGTCAGTCTCTCCGAGACTGACACCGCACTGACACCGCACTGACACCGCAGTCTCTCCGAGACTGACACCGCAGAAAGCAGCGTGTCCATTACGAGTCTCGGCGAGACTCGCCTACGGTAAACATGTCTGCGTAAACGGGAGCGAATCAAAATTCGCGAGGTACCCAATCCGGGATGCCGCGCTCGGTGAGCTGCTTCTCGTATCGGACCGCTTGGGGCTGTTCCTTGGCGTAGGGTGCGTCTTCATTGACCATGAGCGGCACCGTCTTCTCCCACCAAGCGTCATAGGCTTTGCGCATCTCGGCGACCACGTCGGGATGCTCGTCCGCAACGTTCGTGCTCTCATAGGGGTCGGCCGCAATGTCAAACAGCTCCTTGTTGTTGACGAAACGCCAGCGCTGCGATCGTACCGCACAGTTCTTGAACTTGCTGTCGTTGGGATCCGATCCCTTTTCCCATCGGCCCTGATGAACGAACAGATAACGATCTGGCCACGGGGCCTTCGCATCTTCCAACAGGGGCAACATTGATCGACCGTCTCGCGGTTGGATGTCGCCAGGGATCTCTGCACCTGCAAGCTGGCAAAAGGTTTGGAACAGGTCGATGTGAGCCGTCAATGCCGGGATATCAACGCCCTCTCCGAGCTTACCTTTCCAGTACCAGAACGCCGGCACATGGGTACCGCCCTCGTAGGGAGACCCCTTTCCGGTCTTGAATCCAGCGGTGAACAGCGGCGTTTGTTTGCCGTTCAGTTTCCCCGATCGGCCCGCTTGGCCGTTATCGGTCATGAAGATCAGGAGCGTATCGTCCCAAGCGTTCCACTCGTCCAACTTCTGCATCAACAATCCGAAATTGTCGTCGATATTCTCGATCATTCCGTATCGGCCCTGCGTACCGGCGTCCCAGCCCAGTTCCGCAAAGCGCTTCTTATAGCGTTCCGGCGCGAGCATCGGCCCGTGCGGCGCGTTGGTGCTGATATAGGCAAAGTAAGGAGTCTTCGAATCACGCTGTTGTTTGATCCAGCCCATCGCTGCCTGGAAAAAGACGTCGGTACAAAAACCCTTCGTTTGCACGATGGTGTCGTTGTGGAGGATTACATTGTCAAAGTACTTTCCATCGTTCTCGCGATTGGGAGGAAAGTCCGCACAGCTTCCTTCGTACGACTGTCCAATCCCGCCGGCGCCGTGAATGAAGACTTCGCTGAAGCCGCGGTTGTACGGCTGATACGCATCTTCGTCGCCAAGATGCCACTTGCCGAAGATGGCCGTTTCGTAACCGACACCGCGTAACAACTGGGGAAACGTCGTGGTCGACAGCGCCATCCGCTCGCGTTCTTTGATCGTGTGCGTGACTCCGTTGCGAAATTCATGTCGCCCGCTGAAGATCGACGAGCGAGTCGGTGCGCAGGTCGGGCTGACATGAAAGTCGGTGAACCGAGTCGACATCGCGTGAAAGCGATCCAGGTTTGGCGTGCGCAATAGTTCGTTGCCCATGCAGGACAAGTCGCCCATGCCCTGGTCGTCGGTCATGACCAGAATGATATTCGGCCGCGAACCGGCAAGCGATTCCGCCAAGGCTCGAGTCGGACTGGCCAGCAGAGCAGCTACACCGCAAACAATCGCGACAGCAGCAAGTGAAAGGGAAGGGGATCGCATCATGGTTCTCGTTAGAGCACAAAGGCAGAAACTAGTGCATCGACAAATCTAAAAATGGGGGTGACGTCGATCGGCGAAAAGGGGTCAGACACCAAACATGCGAAGCACCCTTCGGGCCGTTCCGGTTTTTGGTGTCTGCCCCCTTTTCGCAATCAACCGCAAAATTAAATGTTGACGCTGAACTAGCAGGACGGTGAAGACGTCAGTATACATGGAAGCGCCCGGCGATCGGGTGGTCCCCAGTTGGTAGGTTGGGTCCGGCAGCGACACGACGCCGACCCATCACACCCGGCAAGATGACTATTCCGATCCGTGGTGATGGCCGTGTTGATCCAGCAAATGAAGCGGAAGCTGGTATCCATCGGACTCAAGGAATCCAACCAGCGCCATCAACTCATCCTTGGTCAGCACATTGGCGATTCCGACGGGCATCGACGAAATTTTGGATTCCACGCGAAGTTCGATCTCACTCTTGGGAAGTACGACCGTGGAGTCCGGAAGCAGCAAATTCGTCAGCAGATGCACGGCTTCGTCGTCCTCTTTTTGGATAATGCCAACGACGGCCTGGCCACTGGCCGTTAGGAATTTCCATGATCGATAGTTTTCCTGAATGTCAGACGATGGTTCAAGAATCTGCTGCAATAGCTTGCGTCCCTGGAATCGCTTACGAACGTCGGTCAGATCAGGACCCAGGTTCATGCCATGGCCCGCCAACTTGTGACACTGATTGCAGCCAGCTTTTACGAACGCCTGCATGCCAGCCATGATCGTTGCTTCATCGTGTTGGGTTTCCAGCACCGGAAAGTCTTCCATGGACCACTGGTTGACGACCGACGGTGCCGCGGCGGCCAGCATCGAATCGACCTCCGAAAGATCGTTGACAACAATCATTTGCCCCCGCATCACAACCCAGTGGCCCGGGAACGTGCAGAGATAGGGATAGATGCCCGGTTCCGTCGGCGCCTCAAATCGCAGCACGTGGACGCGGGCTTTGCGGGTCGGTCCAATCATCGGCGCCGCGTGCAGGATCAAGTCCGCCTTGTCTTGGGGAATGAAGTCGGAATTGGCGTTCCGCGGGTCGCGTGCCATCTCGTTGGCGGCCATTCCAACTTCGCTGAGCGATCCGGACTTCACGATCAGCAAGTTGTGATCGGTCGCGTCGGGATTCGAGAAGACAATCTTGACGGGCTGTCCGGTCTTCACCGCGAACTGTTCAACGGTATACCGCATGCGTTCTGGGATACATGCAATCTGAACCTGTTTCAGGTCGTCCTGCTTGTCAAACTTTGCTTCGGCCGGCGTGGCGCGAGGTTCTTTCAACCCCGAATCGCTTTGCGCCTGCTTCAGGATTGCATCGATGTGATACTGCGAATCCTTTTCCCAGTGGCGTCGCAGTGCCTCCGAGCCCAGTGCGCATTGAATGGCATACTGCAAATGTCCCTCTCTTGGATGGTTCAGCACGTCCAGCATGGCATCTAGCGCGTCCTTGCTTCCCATGTAGGTTGCCGCGATCGCCGCCTCCATCCGTACGATTGCGTTGGCGTCGTTAGCGGCACTGCGCAGCCGATCGATCGCATCCGGCATCCGTGGGTGCCAGTACCGCAATTGCTGTGTCGCGGCGGCCCGCGCGTGGTGGTCCTCGCATGTCAACAGCTCGCGAAGTAGATCGGCCCGCGGCGCATCGATGCCGCGATAGAGCCAAATCGCTTCCAACTGATGGTGGCGATAACGGGAATCCTCTGCGGAAAGTTGCTGCACCCAACGATCGAGAGCCTGAGCGACTTCCTTGTGGTCACGCTCCCGAAGCTCACGCTTTGCCCAATATCGAATTCGATACTCGGGGCGTTTGAGCAGGTCCAGCAATTCATCGATCGACGCACCGGCGATCTGCGGCGGCTCCTGCAGTGGCATCCCCTTCGCCGTGACTCGCCAGATCCGTCCGGAATGTCGGTCGCGTCGGTCGTCGCGAAGCGAATACTGAGCGTGCCCTTTGATCGGGTTGTACCAGTCGCAAATGTAGAGGGCGCCGCGCGGGCCGTAACCGATGTCGACCGGTATGAAGCTCAGGTTCGTCGAGAAGATCAAGTCGCTGACATACTCTTCTTCGTATCCGAACTCACCTTCATTCCAGTGCAAGATCTCCACACGGTTGGTTGGCTTGTAACGAACCTTGATGAAGTCGCCCTGCATCGAGTCAGGGAAACGTAGCAAAGTCCACGAACTCTTGCCCGCATGTGCCCGAATAGGCTTGCAGATCTTGTGGGCTTGGATGCTGCAGAGGATAGGGCGGATCCAAGGAGTGGAAGGCAGCGGCGTAAATCGGATGACTGGCGACGTGCTGTCCCCAATCGTCAAAGGTCACGCCCCAGGGATTGGTGCTGCGATAGGTTCCAAAACTGGTCAGCCGCTGCGTCTCCGGATCAAAGCGAAACCAGCCGCTATTCTGCTGGCGCACCGGTCCATAAGGCGTTTCCACCTGGGAGTGGTGAAAGATCGATTCGCGGAACAGCAAGTCACCGTCGGGCGTCCAGACAAAATCATGCAAGGCGTGATGCGAATCTTCCGTACCGAATCCGGTCAGAACACGCTCCCTCACGTCTGCCTTGCCATCTCCGTCGGTGTCCTTCAAAAACGTCAGATCGGGCATCTCGGAGACGTAGACACCACCGTTGCCGAATTCGAACGACAGCGGAATGTGCAAGTCGTCGGCGAAGACGGTCGACTTGTCCGCGCGACCATCGCCGTCGACGTCCTCCAGCACGACCAACTTGTCGTTGGGTTCGTTGCCGGGATAGACGTGGGGATAGGTCGTCGAGCAACTGACCCACAATCGTCCCTTGGCGTCCCATCGCATTTGAATCGGACAGGCAATTTCCGGGAACTGTTCCTCGCCTGCAAACAGATTGACTTCGAAGCGCGGATCCACTTGGAATGCGCTCAGTTCCTCCTGCGCCGATAGCCACTCGTTGGCGCCACGACTTGTCTTGGCCTCGGGAAGGGGCGGGACGTTGGAATCGTCGACCAAAGCCTGGTCGCCACCGGCCGCCTGCCAGATCGCTTGCTCACGGTTGTCAACCATCAGGTCGAAACTTTGCATCGCAGGAAGAAAGTCGAGGTAACCGTAGTCCTTTCTTCTTCCGCCGGTGTAGTAGAACGTATTCAGCGGGCGATACCGGCGGAAGTACTGTCGGTTCTTATCAACCGTCAACGCGCGAACTGCTTCGTCGACTTGGGGTGGCGTCTCTTGAAACAGTCCGCGATAGAGAACCTGAGCAAACTCGTTGTAACCGCGCTTCGTTCAGGTGAATCCCATTGATCGTAAGCGTGGTTGCGGGGTCCGCAAGCAGGTACTCCGTGGAGTCGAACGAATCGATGAAACCGACACCCTTGGCGGAAGCGACTTCGCGCATCGCTTGCGTGTAGAGTCGAAGGTTTTCATTGTTCAGACTGCCTGCCGAAACGTTTGGCAGATCCTCGTTGGCGATCGGTGAGACCAGGACGACTTCAGCGGTAGTCGTTCCGTTGAAAGCTTTGGATCGCAGCTGATCAAGAAACTCCGCAAGCTTTTCACGAAAAGAGTCAATGCCCTCCGGCCCAGCAAACGATTCGTTGAAGCCAAACGCGGCCAAGATGACGTCGATCTTCTCGTGGTGCAGATGCTGAAACAGATCCGCAAAGTTTTCGGGTCTCGGTCGCACGTCGATACTGTCCCCGGACCAGGAAAGATTGCGAATGACCAGGTGATGGCTGGGGTAGCGCTGATAGATCAGCGATTCGATGTGACCGAAGTGCTGGGAGCGGTCGAACAACGTATTGCCGATCAGCGCGATACGCGTTCCCGGCTTGAGCTCGAGTGGTAATCGTGTCACCCGCGGCTCGGCATCGGAGGGACGAGGAGCCGTCTGCTCATAGATGCCAAAGCGAGCGTACTCGGGATCCTCCACGCGCTGGATTCAATCGTTTGGTGCTTCGCGTCCTGTTTGGCCGTTGCTCGACTAGTCTCAATCCGCTTGTTTCGTTTTGCCGCTGCTTGGGGTGCGCCTCGCTCTTGCGTGTTGTTCCCCGTCTGCGCGATGGCCACGGGGCCAAATACGACCAGCAGACACAGTGCAGGCGCGAAAAGATGGAGAGGCTTATGCATAGAATTTGTTGGATTGCGTGAGACGACATTTCGAGCCAAAACGTCAAACATCACCATGATAGAGCTAGATGGTGTGTTGCTTCCTGGGCGAGAACATTCGTTCAATCAGCTCGAATGTGGGAACCGGTAACCATGAAACACGACAGTATAGACAATCCTTGGACGGTACATTTTTGAGTGGTGTAGTTTTCGTTTAGCGCGGCATCTATGATAACCCTCCGATCCGCTGAAACGCTTCTTTGTTTGGATCATCGTCGTGTCGGACATTTGGACTGCGATTGTTTTCATGTCGATTGTCTCAGCGGCCGCAGCCATGTTGTCGGTGCGCTATCTATACACGGAGACAGGGCAACGAGTCGTTTTGTTGCTTGCCCTGTCGGTCTTTGCGACGGTTTTCTTCCAGCTGTTTCTGGCCGGTCAACTTTTCTGGGCGCGTTGCGTGCCCAGTTCGGCAGCCATCATCTACACCAACGCTGCGGCCGTCTTTGCCGCCATGGGCGCAGGCTGGGGTTGGCGATTGCCGAACACGCCGAAGTGGCGTCGCACGACGATCGCAATCGGATTGGGCATGGTATCCATGGCGGCGATTCTTTGGCCCTTGCTATCGGTGGCTTTGCGTCCGCCGCCAGGAGGTCACGATGAGTGGAAAGGTCCAGTTGCCATGCAGAGTTCATGGGCGACGTGCAGTCCTGCGGCGGCGGCCACGTTACTCGGCGCCGAGGGAATCGCAGTCAGCGAACGAGACATGATCCCTCTTTGCCTGACGGATCGCGACGGTACGCCCACGCTAGGACTGTATCGGGGCATCAAGCTGATCGCGCAGCGCAACTCGCGCTCCGTCGAGGTTGTCGATCGCAGCCTTGAGAAATTGCTCCGCGACAATGATTGGCCAGTGTTGATGGCGGTTCGACTCCCCGTTGGCGTCGAAGATCCGCGGTTTGAAAATGAATGGGGCTGGATTCCTGGCATGGGACATTCTGTCGTCGCACTCAGCCGCGGGACCGATGGCGGATTCGTCATCGCCGATCCAGCCGTCGGGTTGGAGCTTTGGTCCGAATCAATGCTGCAGACGCTATGGCAAGGCAATGGCTTGCGTGTGCGCTAGCTACTCAAACGGAGCGGACTTGATTCCTGGCCGTAGTTCGGAGGTGGAAGGCAGGGTGATGTCGTGACAGGATGAACTCCATGAACAGGATTCGGAAACATGGCGTCATTGGACCAAAATGCACAAGAATCTTGATCCCGTTGATTCTGTAAATCCTGTCTAGCACCTCAAAGGCAATCGCGATGAGGAATGTTGTTACCGGCGCGAGGCGTCCGTATCCGTGAAGAAAGGATTGGAACTGGTTCCATCATCATTCGTGGCCGCCGTGCTTTGGTGATCTTCTGACCACTCGCCTGTACGCTCCTTGAATCCAGTGAGAGCCGATCCGCATACTAGAAACATCACAATGGCAATGGCCACGGTGCCGATGCTGGCAAAGAAGCTGTGGGCGATACTGGCCAGGCATGCCGAGAACGGGTTGCAGCGAACCAACAGCATCAACAACGCGACCTGCAACATGGTCTGGTAGCAAGCGAGGATGTACCAGGGCTGGGGCCCGAGTGCCAGGAACATCGCCACGGCCACGCCCACGTTGATGAAGACAATCAGGATCGCCATCAGCAGACAACGCAGATAGGATGGTTCATTGTCGACGGTCAGGTTCAACGACAATTTCAAGGAGCCGCCCAGCATCGCCAGCCAGAGAATGGCGGCGAAACCGAGTGACACGAGGACGAAGGGCGCCAACAACAGGGCCGGATTCAGGTCGAGTGACTCCACGGGGAGATCTCCAAGCGAAGGCGATTGCGGTTTTCTGAAAGCCTAGGTTTTGCGAAAGCCCCGAGCTTAGGCTCACAAACGCGTTGATTCGAGGTTCCAGCAGCCTTGCCTGATCGACCGGCGCAATCATCAATACCTGTGTGGTCTTTCCTGCTGAGCTACCGATAAGAACGCAAGGCAGCCGGGAAGTTGCGCCAGGAGGGCAACGCTGAGTCTCGTTCGCACGATCGCCATCCATTCCGTCACGAACACGTCGGTCGGAAGCGAAGCGCCGCGGCCACCTACCGAACCCGATCCTGCTTTGGTTCAGCGCGAATGATTGGGGCGATCGTTGGGTCGTCGGAGGGCGGGCTTTTCGGCGTGATCTTCCCGTCAACCACGCCGTCCTCGGCATCGATTTGACGCATGACTGCTTGGAGTCGCTCGGGTAGGACCGTGCCATCTTCGCGTAAAACGGTCAGCAGCGACCGGCAGAGCAACGCCAACTCACCGACTTGGTCCTCGAGTACTTCGATCCGCTTTGCCAGATCCGTGGCCAACTGTCGCTGCCGTGCCGCCGCCGACTGACGCAATCGCGCAATCTGCTTGAGCGATTCGATATCTGCCCGCTGCTTGTATTCGTTATCGAAGAGATGGTCCCAGAAATCCATGCGATGGCTCCCGTTGGCGTCTGCACTGTCGCCGATTCAGCAGGAGGCGACAGCCCACTCAGACCTTCGTGCATTCTCGTGGGATTCGTGGCTGTCTCACCGAATTCGCCGACCCTGTCATTTCTCGAACGCTGGTCCGAGCAAGAGACCACCATCACAGTGCCCAGGGCGGGACTCGAACCCGCACAGCCGCATTTGGCCGGGGGATTTTAAGTCCCCTGTGTCTGCCATTCCACCACCTGGGCCGGCGCCGTCATTTACGGTGTTTTGTCAGTTTGGTTCCCGTCCTGCCGATTCTTAGCGACGAGACGACGCCCGTTGGCGGTGTCATCATCAAAAACGGCGTCACTGAAGGACAGTGCGGCGAAAACCGAAAACGCCCCCGTCGGTGCGGCGAACACCACCGAGGAGGGTCACGGATTCCTTTCGGGGAGCAACCTATGACAAGCGGCAGTTTATCAACTGCTTCTCGCAAACGCACCAAGGCGTCCAAGAAGTCTGCCAAGACGCCGAGTGCTGACTTTTTGCCGTATCGATACAGGGGGAGCAGTCAGTGGTCCAAAGAGGTTCGCGGCAAAACCCACTACTTCGGGACCGATCCCAAAGCCGCCCAAATGGAATGGGATCGGGTCGAGGACGGTCTTCCTGTCGTCGTCTTACCGACCGCAAGATTCAACCTGCTTCGGTCACAGCGCCCGAGTTGTCCCTTGGGCAGTACGCTCGGTGCTCCAGTCGCACCGACCGAAGCCGCGACGGGATACTCAGCTCGAGTCGCCGGATTCATCGACCGCGACGCGCTGTGGATCCGTCAAGGCATCGAGACAGATTGCCTTGTGAAGGTCCTTCACGCCTCCTGATGTTCGATATCACCAATCCGAGTTAGCTTGCTGGGATCCAGTAAGACGCCCAACTGGTTCCGATAAAAATCGGCGCTGACACCAGTACAGACCGCGTCAAAGTTCTTGAGCAGGTCTCGCGCCGGCACTTCCAGACGAAACAGCCCCTCGGTCTTGTATTTCTTCGCGGCCTTGATCCGGTTCTCGTCGGAAGGATGGGTCGCAAAAAAGCCGGTGGTGCCGGCCTCGCCGAGCTCTGCAATTCGTTTGCGATCTTTCGAGCATGTCGTCGAGCTGATCGCGCTGATAGACGACGCGTGCGAACCACAGATTGACGGTACGGATCAAGTAAGTCGACTTCATACCGGCTCCTTGCGCGAAGTGTCCAAACTCGTGGCCGAGTATCCCCGCCAACTGACGCGTGTTCATTCCGGCGATCAACGGAGCGTCAATCGTTAAGACCAGATCCTTCCCAAGCAAACTCATCAATCCGCGACGCAGTGCCGCCGAAGCATTCACGTCGTTATTGATATCGATCCGTTTGGGTCGAGGGCTTCGCGTCGCGTCGCAGATCCGGTCCACCAACTCGAATAGCGCGGGCTCGGATGCTCGCTTCAAGGAACGCTGGCGAGTGTCACGGGGCAGGACCAGCGAAAAGAACACTGGCTTGACCATGAACACGATCATGATGCATCCTCCCACCAATGGCGCAGCATACAACAGGATCGCGAATACGGCGGCCCGACCTCGGGGTAAATGACTCATGGCCCCCGGCAACACTTCCGTCCAATACCAGAACATGCCGTAACACGCCGCGCCGATCAGGCAGAGGTACAGCAGCGGCATGAGTACCATCATCAACGCGACCAACATCAAGGTGAGTTGATACGGAATGTTCAACGGGTTGCGAGGAACTTTGCCGTCAAGCTCCCCCTCGATCAGTTCGAGGATCTGCTGTTGCGGATTAGCACGTTCGCGGGGGCGGGCTGTCTTGGCGGGGTTCGGCTTCTTCTCTTGTGGAGCCCGCGCCTGCTCAGTTGATTGAGGGTTTCGCTTCGGTTGCTCGGCAGTTGCGTTGCCGGCCGGAGGAGAAGGGACGCGTATCTTCGTCGTGCATTGACTGCACTTGGCCGTCCTGCCGGCTGCGGCCAGCGGCGCACGAAGGCGATGCTTGCATGTCGGGCATTGAAATTGAATCATCGCCAAACGTTTGACCCTCAACATGCAGCGCTGCAGCGAGTCACGTTCACAGTAGGTGTATCTTAGTCTGTTCGAGTGCCTTGGTGCGCAGATTAGGAAGATGGGGTGCCAGGAACCGTTATTGGTACCGGGGCCCGTTTTGGTTGACTGACCGCGCTTGGACTGCTTGGTTGCGGCGTTACGCGGAGGGTACGATGGGGCGAGCGAGCAACGAGAGCGGATTGCGCGGGGCACATCCACCATGCTCTGAACCGCGCCAAGCGGCGGGGTACAATCTTTCAGAAAGACCGATTCGATCGCATGGCGGTTCCACCTGGAAAGGACGATGCGTTCGCGTGGTCGTTCCCGGAAGGTGTCGTGACGCCAGAACGATCGCGGTGTTCTCTATCTTGCCAATTCGGTACCTGACACGAATGGCACGAACTTAGGTTGTCTCAGTGAACCTCGGGCGCTAGCCGTGGGCCTTCGCCGCATCCTAACGACGTCTTCTTCGCCCACGGCTAGCGCCCGAGGTTCAAAGCCCGTGCTATTCGTACCTGACACCTTTTTCTTGCTCGTCGAAAACTGCAGCGAAGGACATGATCCAACTTCGCGAAGGGCTGCGACTTCGGCGCAGTTTTCGAAGATTCTGGTCCCGAATTTCATGAAAACTGCGGCAAGGCAATCAAGCCGAACTCGCCTCGGTCGATGCACCCGAAGCGCGCTAGGAGGCGGTTTACCGAGACAGCTAACGGCTAACCGAGCTCCCATGACCTGACGGACTTTTCGATCAACGGTGATCGTGGAGCGTTTAGGCTTGCTGGGGTGCTTCACGCATTCTTCGGGCCGAAGGCTCAGCCGTTTGCCTAGCCCAGTCCAACGGACTGGGTCACGGGAATCAAGGAGTCGCTGAGGGCCGAAGGTCCGGCCATTTGCCCTGGGTCCATTCCGCATGTACCTCAATCCCACACGTAGCGTTCGTCGATCTCGATGTTGTGTTTCTCACAGATTCGTCGATACTCGTCCTGGAATGTCAGCTTCGCGTGGTGTTCGATCTGATTGCGGATGTATTGATCGACAGTGGCCATCAACGAGTGGCTGACCGAAAACGCTCCGTATCCCGATTGCCACGAGAATACAGAGGATCCATCTTTGTGATGCTTCGCCCACTTCGAGGTCTCGGTCTTTACGTCCTCAACCAGTTTCGCGATCGTGAGCGTTCGAGAAAGGCCAAGCAACAAATGCACGTGATCAGAATACCCACCTACCGATGCACTGGTGCATTTTGACTCTTTGACGTGATGGGCGAGCATTCGAAACATCTCTGTTCGGAAGGTCTCCTTCTGCAGAAAGGGTCGCCGATCTTTGGTGGAGAAGATGATGTGTAGCCAAACTTGCGCATGAGATTGCGGCATGATCGATTGCCCCCTGTGCCGTAAGAATGAATCAACGCATGGCGAATGTTCTAGCACACGTGGGAACAAATGGCCGGGCCGTTGGCCCTATGCGTTCTTTCTGAATTCGATAACCCAGCCCGTTGGACTGGGCTAGGCAAATGATCGGGGCTTCGCCCCTGCGTTTGCAGGCAAATGCTGCAGGTTTCGCTTCTTCGGTTAGCAGGGCATAGGTTCGTGGCTTCGGCCCTGCGGCTGGATAGATGTGCATTTGCTTCCGTATCAACGGCGGAATCGCATCCACTCGGCAGAGCGATCTCTGCCTACCTTCGTGAACGAAGTTGGACCATCCTCGCGGAGGAAGCAGATCCGCCTCGCCGCTTCGGTCCTCGGCACCTCGGCAAGTTGCACGGTTCGATGCAGACTTCTCCCAAAATGGGACCGAAAATCGGGGAAACTGCGTCGGCGCGGTCGGCCGAACTCGCTTCGGTCGATGCTCACCTCCGCGAGTTCGGGAAAAGGAGAGTCAAGGGCGACAAGGGCTAGCTCCTCGACCTTGCGATTCAGCCAGGTGTGTTGAACCATCGGCCCGTGTATGCACCTAGCGCCAGCCCGATTCCGCCAACCAGGCAACAGACTGCGAAGAAACACCCTTCCAGCGAGCCCGTTTGCGCTTCAAGAAAGGAAGCAGGCAAGCCCACCAGAAGCAGGAAGGCTGCTATCAATCCCGCTAAAATGCGAAATGGCAACCGGGTGACAGCTTTCTCCATGTGATGGTCTCCCCTAACAACGGTTTCTGCGTTTCGCACGCCAATGTAGTTCGGCCAAGTGCGATGTCGGCCTCAAAATGGCACAGAGCGCCGACAACACTATTTTAACACGGCAGCGATTCCATTTTCGATGTTGCCTGTTCATTCGAGGCACTAAAAGGTGTTCCGTTGGGCGCGCAGATTCGACGCGCCGGTCAAGATACCGATGCCGAATCCCGGGTTGGCTGCACGCTACCCGGAAACTGTGTCCAAGATTCTGCAGATTCAGCAGCGACGGAAATCCGCCAACGCCGTTCGGCCGATGCAACCTCGCCGATTTTTTCATCCCGAAGGGATGCAAGAGGTTAGCCCCGGGTCGCGCAGCGCACCCGGGGGTGCTGAACAGAAAACAAGGATCGCCCGCCCGCGTCCCGGCGAAAGCCGGGACGCGGGCGGGCGACGGATTTGTGTGACGACGAACCAGGGGTGGCGCTGCGCTGACCCCTGGCTACCCTCTTTGACCACTTCGTGGTCGCCAAGGTTGCGCAGCAGCTGGACTAACTTCGGCGTCGGAGCGACTCGGCGAACTCGCTTCGGCTTTGCTCACCGACTGCAATGGACCGCGAAGCGAGAGAACAGGTCCGGGGCAGCCTGGCACGTGGACAAGCGTTCGATCGGCCGGCACTCTGAACCGCGTTCACCAGATCACGATCGATTAGATGTTGCCGTTGCGACGACGAGGTGTGCCATTCGGACCTGACACCTTTCTATTGTCCGCGTATGATAGACGTTGGGTGGGGCCATCAGTGAGCCGATTTGTCAGTTCAAAACCCCGGCGGTTCGATGCTCTCGCGTCCTGAGACGGGTCATCCCAAACGGGCAAAACGTTGGCTGCGATTTAGCGTTCGCGGTCTCTTGGTGGTGACTCTGGTCGTTGCAGCGTACTTTGGCGGAAGGACTTCGCGGAACGCTTTTTCAGGGCCCGATCTTGCCGGTTCCTGGAGCGCAAATCTTCCTGGTGGCGCGAAGCAGCCAACCACTCTTCGGGCACTCGGCCAGGATCAATGGTTGATTCAGTCACGAGCCTCCGTCTTCAGTGGAGTCTATCAGTTTGTTGACGGCCAATTGACTGTCATTCAACCAGACGACAAACGGATGACAGGACTGATCTGGCGATGGGACGACCGTCAATTGGTGCTCATCGCTGAACCGCCTGCCAAACCAACCGGAGCCAGCTACCTGGGAACCGTGCTAGCCCCGGTCAAGGATTCTGTCGATGATCGGAATTGAACCCCCGCGAATGTCCCGAATTGCCACCAATGAAGTCATGCATGTCGTGAATCATTCGTGCCCATCGGTGCTATTCGTGGCAGGCCCGGTCGACTGACGTTCATCGATTGGACATGAGTTGGTTGCCCTGCAGACGTGTTTCCGAGCAGACAGTCAATCACTCCACCGTTGCATTCGAACTGCGACTGCCTTCAACATTCGTCGAATCGTCTGCCTGGCGCACCAAAATGCTTGGCCCAAATCTGTCGACTTCCAATGATCTTCGGGGCGGCGCAAGAACTCGCGAGTTTGACTGGGCGTGACCACCCTTCGTGGTGGGCAACATACGAATCGGAGGTGGTGTGGCCTCACGCACTTTCGAAGTCTGCATCGCAAGGATGATCGGCTCGCTGACACCCTCCTCGTGCAAGTGAATCAAGTCGCTCACGTCCAGACGCTGCTTGACACCATTGTCACCGATGAATTGCACAATCGTTGATTCACCGAGGCCCCGATGAACCATCATGATCACGTCGTCGACCGAGACGGCGCGAGAGGACTCCGAACTGGAACGCGTCGTGATTCCTGTCGCGCCGCGCTGCGCCGGCAAATCGTTTCCCTCGCGATCGCTTGCATTTGCAGGTGTCAGCACCGCTGGATGATTCTGTTCGTCGACGCCCCCATCTTCAGAGACTTCGGGCAGCGGTATCGACACTTCTCGCACCCCGACATCGCGCGCCACTTCCTGCACGGTGCCGGCGATTCCATCGAGAATCGCGCCGGGTCGCCATCGGATTCGGTTCTGAGCCGTGACCTCGGTCACCAGCGTGAAGACAAGCAGGCCAGAAAGCAGGAAGCGAATGTTCACGATGCAACCTCGTTCGAACCGGTTTGACAGACGGATGCTTCCTTGCCGATCGGCAGTCGCTGCCGCTCGCGGCAACGGCGCAATTCAAGTTTGGGTCAGGTATCGCTAGGGCGCGTCAAAAAAAGGGCATTCCGGATTACCCGACGCTTCGACTTCCGCGAACGGGACGATTACAACAGTTGCATACCGTGAATGGGTGGACCGCGAAGGTGGGTGGTCCCACCCGGCGATGGAGGAAGAAGACCAGATTCACCAAAGTGGTGGGAATTCGAATCGTACCGTCCGTATCCCACATCCGAACATCGCCGCCGCAATCTCCCAGTCTGCCCAAACAGTCTGGCCCAAGCAAGTCGGAGATCTCATGACACCAATCTGCCGGAAGCAATTGGACGCCCAAGTCCTTGTGGAAGTTAATCCTGCTCGACTGCAGAACCAGAACAAGAGGATTGTCTTTGATCTTTGTCCACGGCTGATACCGGATTCAAAGCCGCCGTCTACGAATCCAAGCGGGAAGCTTCCTCGAAGATCCGGACGGTGATCCATACCGGATACTGGGGCTGTGGCGAGTTTGGTGGCAACCGACAATTGATGCCCTTGCTTCAGATGCTTGCGGCATGCTACGCCGGCGTCGATTCTCTCGTCTTCCACACAGGTGGCGACAAGGATGGTTATCTCGCAGGAAAGGGTCGATTCGACGAGACTCTTTCCCCGGGGCGCTATTTGAGTTCAGACGCGCTACTTTCGCGGATTGAATCGCATGGATTCCAGTGGGGTGTCAGCGACGGAAACTAGCCGCGTGATGGGTCAGCACCGGCGAGGCTAAACTCAGCCAGCTCGGTACACCTGGTTGATTCCAGCCTCGGTCGCTCTCTGATCTTGCCGTAGCCGGTTGGACCCATCCTACGTCGCTTGCCGAGCCTCTCCGAGACTCGGATTTTCGTGGCAAAGCCGCCTTGAACGACGGTCTCGGAGAGACCGACCTAGAGCAAAGTGGTGCTGTCCAGCTAGAGCATTTTCACAATTCTCGTAGGCGGCAAACGATTGTCGCCGATCTCCGCCGATCGTAGCGTCATCGCGCTACGATCGGCGACGACGTCGTTTTTGAAAATGCACTAATCGGCCTGATGCCGTCGCTTTCCTTCGCGATCAATCAAGAACGGCTTTGTCCAGGCAGGGCGTTCCGCTTCGGAAAGATGGGTTGCCGACCATTCTGTATCAGTGATTCTTTCGAAGTCCTTCGTCCGATACTCGTAGTAGCTCATCACGGGGCCGGCATAGGAAATGGTCTTGCCGTCGCATGATTCCACAGCGACGATCGCAAGGTCTGCCTTTCCGGTTCCCGCATGGGACACGACCCCGATCGGATTGCCCGCTTCGTCGGTTGGCGTGGTGTGATAGTCAGCGACAATGTAGTCTTTGAGTCGGTCGTAGTTTGACTGTGCAAACATGTCGCCTTCGTATTCTGGAACGATCAGCTTCACATACCACCCTCCCAAAGTGCCGTAGCCACCAGCAAAAACTACCTCTTTCAAGAATTTCGTTTCATTCGCTTCCAATGCTTCGCCTCTAAGTTCTTTACGGGAGATCGATTCAAGCATGGAGGTCACATGTTGCAGGTGCATCGCGTAGTCCAGAAGCGTATTCGCAGTGCGGTCGTACCGTCCGTCCTTGAGCTGCAAGGCTTTCTGCTCCACTTGCTTTCCCAGTTCGTGCATGCTTCGGTAGAGTTCGGGAAACGGTTCCACGAACCCATGGGGATACGAACAGCCAAAGGTATCAGTGTATGAGGAGGGAGCGTAAAGCAAATGATCATGCCGCAACTGGGTCCACGACGCTAATTGGGTGTTCATCTTTTGACGCCACCACTGTCTCGTACGCATGAAGTCCGGCAAATGATCCAGTTCCGCAGGTGGATTCAGTTGCCGAATGCAGCTGAGCCAGCGCGAGTAGATCGACTCCTCCCAGTAGTGCGTCGGGTGGCTGTCTAGCAGTTCACGAGTAGCACCCAGATTTGATGCATAACGGAACTGCTCGAGCTCCGGCCTAAGTAGTGTCAGCGACTCATTGTTGCCGAGCGCGAACAGAAGGTCTTGGGTTGACGGATACAAGCGAATAGGTGTGTCGACGTTCCGCTGGACCTTCCCGTGAACGACACTGGACAGGATGTAGCCATCAGGCGTAGATCGCTGTCCGAACAAGCTGAAGACGTAAGCTGGCGATCGCGGAGTCGAATCCGACGAGGAAGACGAGGAAACAAAACGGCTTGGAATACGCTCTGGTGGCACCGGCAAGGTTCTTGCCGCTAAACCAACATCCCGCAGTCGGGCCGTGCTGACCAACTCGTTCGCCTGATCAACAGAAGCCGCCCTCAGCACCGCCTGAAGGTCATGCGGGTTCAAGCTATCCGCCGTGCCCGCGAAGAAACTCAGGTTGGATTCGATTTCGTCATACTGATCGAGACAGTCGGCGACCGACATCAGTTCGACGAGTAGGGCCGCATCGATGACCTGCCGCTGAACATCTTCATCCGAGAGTTCGGGAAAGCCCTGATTTGAGTGCCGATCGCGGTCGATTACGAATTTGGATCGGCCCAACCACATCATCGCACGAAAATACGAGGACATCAGTCGATTTGGCTTGCCGAATGCATTCTTGGCGTAATGTCCTCGCGGCTGAAACTGGCTGAAATCAAAAGGTCGCGGCTTTGATGAAAACAACTTGCTACGATCCGGCTTTGCTTGAAGCACCAATGCAATCAGCTCTTCCACAACCGGCTCGTTCTCCGCGAAGTGCACCGGAATCTGCTTCTCATTGCCGAGCACCAATCTTCTTGCAACCGTCAGGTATACGTCGATATCGCGCAGCGATACTTCCATCCCCGGCTCGCTGCTATACCGCTCGACGAGCTGAGGTGTGGCAGCATGCATGGCTGCCAACAATTCCTTCAATTGCGGGACCATTACCTGTTGCTCGACCGAGCTAAGCAGATCGACATAGTTGTAATGGAACGCGCGCAAAACGACGTCTGCCGATACGAAAACGGGAACATCCTTACGCCAGACCTTGATGAACTGTTCCAAGAAAAGTGCGCTCAGCGAGCCTTTCGGTGACCACAAATCCTTGGTCGTGCAGAATCAATTTTTCATCGTCTGTCAAACTGAGTGCTGATTCTGCGATTCCTACATAGTTGGCCGGCGTGAAATCGATTTGGACCGACTCCTGGAACTGTGGCGGGGGATACTGTGCCGCCAATTCCGCTGCAGTGAGCCCCTGGTTCTCCGCGAGCAGTTGATCGAATGATTCAGTGGCGATGAACTGCGATTGAGCGTATGCGTCAATGCAAGTCAAGGTCGACAGCGCGACCACAATCAAAGCTCTAAGCGATTTCATCAATACCGACTCCTGATCAAACGATTGCGGCAAGGTCTTCGCGTCAATAAGTACGTAGAAAGCAGGCTCCGGTCCGTCGCCCTAAACGGTCCCAGCAGTATCCATGATCGACCATTCGATGGGTCAAATCAAGCATGAAGGGACTCGTGGTAACGCTTCGAACACTTGGGTGTTCGCCTGTCCAGTTTCGTTCGTCCGTTCACCGGCGAGACTTCACACGTTGAAATTCATTTCCATCTTGGACGATTTCGCTCGCTATGCGTTGCCGTTTCCTCGGTAACAGGCCGATGAATCTGACGCCGCGCCCAGTCCGGCGCAACGTACTGGTCATCGGCTATGTATCGATTCGCAGCATTTGATTCGCTCAGACAAATATTTTGAATTCGCCGCGGCGATAGTTATATTCGCCGACCCAACGTTGCGAAGCTGCTCGCCACCACTCTTGATTGGAGTTCAGTTATGAGGTCATCTGCGATCTTTCTTGTCGGCACCATGTCGTTACTCGTGTTGGTGCCACCTGCCACCGCTGTTGATCACGAGGCGGCGTTCAAATCGTTTACCGGCTTCATGGTGGGTACTTGGACACCGAAGTCACAAGGCGACAGGAACGATCCCATCAAACACATTTACAAGCGGATCCTTGACAATCGATTCGTCCACGTCGATGGACTCGAAGAGTCTGACGCTGGTTCACGCGCACCGAGATTTCAATGGTTTTCGAGGTACGACCGAAGCGGAGTTGCGGGCGTGGCTCAAGGCGATCTTATCGAACACGGTGATCAATCTCGCGAAGAAATATCAAGCGAAGAAACGAGACGTTCGACTCGAGCGATCCATCGATCAACAGTTGCAGGAATCGGCGATTCGAATCGCGGGTCAGTTGCCGGCTGACCAAACGTCGCCAAGTCAGCATCTGCAGCAGCAGGAACGCGCGGAGCAACTTGCCGATGCGATGGCGAAACTGTTGGACGACGAGTACACGGCAGTCATGCTGAAACATGTTCACGACTGGAAGGTCGCCGAGATTGCACAGCACCTCGATCGGACTCCTGAGGCGGTTGCCGGCTTGCTTCGGCGGGCTTTGAAGAAGCTTCGCAACACCATGCAGGCGTCTGTCGCTGATGGTTGAGCGAGACGACGCCACCGAGCACGAGCAAGAATCGATCGTATCGGTCGGGATTCAACTACACGGTGTGAACCTGGAGGGCAGACACAACCGCCGAACCCGATCCGCCGTGCATGCGAAGAAACCGTCGGACCTGACTCGTTGAATTCGTCGCGGCCTATCGAGCGGCAGCGGCGCTGAAGATGACCTTCTAGTCAACCTTCTTGGACCAGTATTTGTCGATGAAACGATGTGTTGTTGGGCGTTGGTGAGCGTGACCGCGGGTGGTGTTATCTGCTTCTCATTGGGAGTATTGTTTTGTGGGCGACAATCGTTTGCCGCCTACGAGAAATGTGAAAATGCTCTAAGCAATCCTGGGCTGTGAGGGAAGCTCAATCCTGCACGCCGGTCGGAGGAGGAGGACGCATGGTAGGTTTTTTCATTCTTGCAATCATGGTGATCGCCGCGATCGCGATTCCGCTCAGCATCAAGAGCGCTCAGAAGACAGACGAGAGCTGGTCGGCTGCCGCGAGTCGCCTGGGGTTGGTATTCAAGAAAGCTGGATTTCTGCAGTCGCGTCGTATCGAGGGACGGATCGACGACTACCCCGTTCTGGTCGATACCTACACAGTGCAGAGCGGCAAGAACAGTCGTACCACGTACACTCGCTTTCGACTGAATTATCCGTCGATCGGCTTGGGCCTGAAGCTAGCAGAAGAAGGTTTCTTTGCCGGCGTGACAAAGTTCTTCGGCGCACAGGATATCAACGTAGGAGACGCCGGCTTTGATCAAGCAGTGCTCGTCAAAGGACACCACCCGGATCGTGTAATCGATTTCCTGACGGCGGCGAGACGCATGCGGATCCAACGATTCTTCTCTGCTCACAGAGGGGCGACGATCGACGACCATGGAATCACGTGGTCAACAAGCGGACTCATTCGTGAGCCTGAGCGACTGGTGCAAGTGGTTCGTGAAGTGGTGCGACTTGGCTCTCACTTGACCACTGACCAGAAAGATCGGACGCTACAGGTCGCGCTGGAGGCGCAAGACGACGGTCGAACAGAGGAAGCGATCCAGATGCTCCGAGAAAACCGCGAGCAAGTTTCTGATGGAAATGGACCCATCGATCCTGACGAAGGCATGCTCGAGGGTGAGCTGCTCTATTTGACTGATCGAGCTGACGAGGCTCGCGAGGTCTTCGCCCAGATTCGCACCGAGGCACCCGACGATCCGGAGATCCTAGAGTGGGCCGATGGACTGACCGACCCCGTCGGTCGTCGCGGTGGTGAGGAGGTGGCAGGCGAACAACCGGTCACCGATCTCGATCAAGAGACCGTCTGCAAGCAGCTGTTTGAGTCGGGGTTGACGAGCTACCGCATCACGCGAACGTTCGAAGAACGGTTTGCAGGAAAGACCGTGCAGTGGTCGGGTACACTGCGGCGAGTCGACCCGTATACGGTGGATCTCGTCTTTGATGGCGGGCCTGGATGTCGCGCAATGATTGCCGTGCATACGATTGCCTCGACCGGCTACGGCGATCAAGTCGTCACAGCGATCGTTCGCTATCCGCGAGATTCACTCCAAGTGCTCGCCGCCAGGGAAGGCGAAACGCTTTCATTCTCGGGTGAGCTGAAGAAGATCGACGCGTTGATGAGAAACATTTACGTGCAGACTTGAGACGTCCCCTTCGCAGGTGCGAATCCTGTCAAGCGCGCCCTTTGCGGGATACAATGAACGCATTAATCGATCAGGTATATTCTCTGCGGCGGTTCGATGAGTCGGTGACATGGGTGATCCGAAAGGTCATTTCTTGTACGTCAATCTGAGCGCGTCCCAGACAAGACGTCGGCTGAAAGGTTTTGGTCACGGCGTGCGAAAGATTCAAAGCGCCGGCAAGAACCAGGCTCTGATCATTCATACTGCCACTGGCGAACACCTCGCTGAGCTGGAGCATAAATTTGCCGATGTTGGATACGCGGGCGACACGAAGAATCTCAGTGAACCAATCGAGAACCTTCGCAACCTGGGAGCAACCAGTGCCGTGTGGCTTCGTGATGCCGGGATCGCGACGCTGGGGGACCTGCAGGACTGTGGGGCAGTTTTCGCCTACATGCAAGTGAAGCGCCGAAATCCGAAGGTCAGCCTGAATCTTCTCTGGGCGCTGGCGGCTGGATTGCAAGGCAGAGACTGGCGAGAGTTGACGGACACCGAAAAGGCAAGGTTGCGTGCTGAGATCGAGTAAGCCGGCATATCGACGACCGTCTGCTGCTGAGGTCAGCCAGAATCTTATACTGCGTTGGCTAAGACAAGGCGTCTGGATTCGAAATGGACGATAGGAACTCAATCATGCGACACATGAACTTGATCTGGCTGATCGTGTTTTCCTTGACGTGCTCCGGCATGGTCCGCAGCGCAAGCCGGGTGAGTGCTGAAGACGGCTCCACGATCCGGGTTCTCTGCTACAACATTCACTACGGTCAGGGTACCGATGGACGCTACGATTTGGAGCGTCTGGCGCGTGTCATCGATGAGACCAAGCCAGACTTGGTTGCGCTGCAAGAAGTTGATGTCGGAGTCAAGCGGTCGGGTCGCGTCCATGAGGCAACGCGATTGGGAGAATTGACCAAGATGTCGGTGCGATTCGGTCCAACGCAGCACTACGAGGGAGGCCTCTACGGCAATGCAGTGCTGACGCGCTTGCCGATTACCGATGTCGTGATTCATCCTCTTCCGTACACCGAGAGCACGCCGGAGCAGGTCACGTACCCGCGAGGTGCGATCGCAGTCACGGTTCGGACAGACGAGGGGACCTCACTTCGATTCATCAGCACCCATTTCCAGCACAACGTTCCGGAGGATCGCTTGGCGGAAGCCAAAGCGATCAATGCGCTCTTTGCCGAAGACGACAAGATCCCAACGATCTTGGCCGGTGATATGAACGCGGTACCTGGCTCGGCGCCGATCGACGAGTTGCTCAAACAATGGACTCACGCCGCCGACGAAGAGCTGTTGCCCTCAGCGCCATCGGGCAAGCCAACTTCACGAATCGACTACATCTTCTACCGACCCGCCGCGGCCTTCCGCCTGGTCCATGCCGAGGTCATCGGCGAGGCGATTGCGTCCGATCATCGTCCCGTCCTGGCAGTGATCCAGTTGCAGTTGCGTTAAGAAGCTCCGATGCCTGCCCCAAGACCTCGCGTACATGATACTCGAGTATCTTTGCGACAAGACGTTTGAAGGCACTGTTCAAGTGGTGCACATCTGCTCAGCATCGCTTCGCATTCATGGCATTGCTAGAGTGAAAAAAAGTTCTTCGCGAAGAACGAAGGCGTGACACGATCTCTGAGGCAACTCTTGGAGCTGCAGAGGTTAGTGTTTCTATTCGTCATTTTTCGTTGAGAGTCTCTTGGTAGGAAGGATGTCCTGCGCACGCGTTTCCGATGCGCAGGGCTGCGATTTTAACCACGTACTTCTATTTGGAGGTGATCCCGTATCCAAGCGTATTCTTTGCTTCGGTTCCGACTCGACGGGAGGTTCAATCGTTGGTGAATGGAAGCAGACGGGGAGCAATCAGTGGACGCTGACTCCACTCGAAGGCGGAACCGGTGATGGCGAAAAGTTCGGCGGCAATGTCATCTATCAATTCTCAAGCGATGGCAAGCGAATTGATTCAAGCGGAATCGTCACGCTCGATGGCAAACCACTCGACGAACTACAGGACGTGTTCCACCGTTTGTCTCCCTGAGCGAAGGTCTCCTTTTTGGTTCCTCGAATCGAACTCGGAGCCGGTCAAAGTATGAGGTAGGGCACGCTCTGCGTGCCGATTGCTGATGGTTGTCAGGCGGAGCCTAACCTACGGGAATGTAGGGCTTCGAGGTGACGCCAACTGGAATGCTGGCTCGAATCAAATTCTCCCGTCTCGGCGAGACTTACCTACGTACCGTGCCGCAGCCGAGCGCTATATCAATTCCCGGATCACTTCGCCTTCGTCCATCAGGACGTGTGGGCGGCCGGTTTGGTCGTGAATGATGGTTTGCGGATTGATTCCCATTTGCTGATAGAGCGTTGCGACCACGTCGGCAAAGGCGACGGGCGCTCGATGACTTCGCCGGCGACGCGATCCGTCGCCCCCAGAATCGCGCCACCAGGTATGCCACCGCCAGCCATCATGCCCATCGATAGCCGGGGCCAGTGATCGCGCCCGCCTTTGTCATTGACCTTGGGTGTGCGACCAAACTCGCCCCACGCCAACACCGTGGTGTCTTCGAGCATGCCCCGAGATTCCAGGTCCGTTACCAAAGCGTGCAACCCGAAATCAAAGAGCGGTCCCAAATGCTGCATCCGCCCGTTGTTATCCGAATGCGTATCGAAATCGCTGAGCGAGACACTCACCACCCTGACACCCGCCTCGACCAACCGTCTTGCCAGCATGAATTTCAAAAGAGAATCCGGACCCTCGCTCGTGTAGAACTGAGTCCCCTCGAGCTCCTTCCCGATGGTGTAGTGCTCGATCGTCTTCGCATCCTCCTGCCCGATGTCCATCGCGTCCGAGAATGCGCCGGATGTCAACACGCTATAAGCCTGTCGGTTGAATTGATCCATCGCGGACATCGAACCGGATATGTCCAATTCACGATTGAATTGATCCAAACGCTTGAGCAGTTCCAATCGATCATCCAGACGCGACACAGGAATCTCGTGGATGAGCTTGAGTTCCGTCTTATGATCCTCACCAAGTCGTGCCAGCTCGCCTTGCATGCCCTTTTCTAGTTCGCGTTTCCACATGCTGGAGATGTCGGGACGGAAGGGCTTGCTACTGAGGCCGAGGAAGCCTGGGCGGGCACTGTTGCGGACCAGCGGACGTCCTTGCATCAAATCGACAAAGTTCGGAACGGCATCTTCGGGCGTGCCCAACAAATGGTTGACCACACAGCCCAGCGCGGGCCGACCTCCGATCGATTGCAGGGCCATTTCTTTGTAGCCTGACTGACATTGAAAGGCGTGGTGTTTACCGTCGGAACCCACCAGTGATCGCAGGAATACCAGTTTGTCGGCGATCTTGGCGCACTGCGGCATCAGCCCCGTCAAATGAAGCCCCGGAACCGTGGTGCTGATCGGACCGAATGGACTCCGCAGGTCGATCGGGGCATCTGGCTTGGGATCAATCAGGTCCATCTGCGGCGGGCCACCGTCAAGATGAATCACGATGACTGATTTGCGTGAGCCGCTCCGTCCCGTTGCCGACTCAGCCGCAAGTAATTCGGGCAGACTGAGACCGGCAATTCCGCTGAAGCCGGCGGTCAGGAATCCTCGGCGCGAGATTCCTGAACAATTCGAGAAGGCTCGACCAGAAGTGAAGCGAATCATGGGCCTGGGCTCCGAGGGACGAATGCCACCGAGGACAAATCTTAGCAGGTGGCCCAGTTCGAGGCGAACATTTTCAGCGGGTGGGGGCTGGGCATGCGCCGTGCCAGCCAACGCCGCAACGATCGCATATCGCTGCATGCTCATCCCTGCGTCTGCAAGGAGACAAGCTTGCTAAGCCGGCACGAAGTCAAAGTCGTCGTTGAGTCGGTAGGGCGTGTTCTCTGCTAGCCCGTCCTGAACGTCGACGACGTCACAGGCACGGCCCGAAACACCGATTTTGAATTTCAATTTGCCGGTGTCCGGGTCCTCGTAGCGAATGATCAGCAGGCTTTGTTCGTCCGCATCATTTCCGAGCATGACGCTGCCAGAGGTGCCTTGTTGCATCAAGACGGCGATGCTTCCTCGCCCGCCAACAACAACTTCGCCGTTGGTAATCGAGACCGCGACCGAGGAATGGTAACCGCTGGCCCTCCCACCGCGCAGCACCAGAGCGGTTCCACTATCACCGACGCCAGCGTGACCATTCTGGCGTACGAACGCAGCGACGCCATGTCCACCTCTGGCCGTTCCATCTGTATGAAGACATGCGGCGACTCCGAATTGAACGATCTCGGCGTCGCCATTCCCACGAACGATGGCGACACCTTCGCGTCCTGCATACGCGGTACCCGCGTTCCCAGCGATCGCGATTCCTTGATCACCTGATAAAGCATGTTCACCATCGCCAACTACGACGACCGCACGGTTTGTACAGAATCTTGGTTCCGGGTCCATTGAATCACATCCCCTTGAGCGTCACTCGTGTCGTATTTCAAACGTTAATAGACAGTCGTTGCCATCAGACAAACGAGAGAGACGATTGTCAGAGATGACGCTACGCGTGACAACCGTGTGACGGACGCTGAGCTCGAAGCGTGCGCTAATCGGCGATCTGAGACGACTCGGTATGCAGGCCGGTCTTGTACGGCACACGTTCGTGGATGTCGGTAAGGATGCCGAGTTTCAAGGCGTCTTGTCACCATCTACCGTCGCCGAGTCTCTCCGAGACTCGCGAAAATACGCAATATCGTGCAGTGTCAGTCTCGGAAAGACTGACCTACGGTAGCAACGCTGATCTCGCGCGGCTGATGATCTGATCGGAGATCTCGGGTACGTCATCAAAAAGTGCCCAACGATCGTCAGGCACGTCATGAAAAGCGTCCGAAAAGCGTTGGTCAGTACTCCCTTCGCCGGTCACGTTGCGGATGAAGATGCCGATGATTTGATCAGAATGTTCGCGCGCGATTTGACCATAGATTTCTGGGTCTTGTTCACCTGAGTCGCCGATCAGAAGGAAACGGCGCTGGGGAAACGCATCGAGCATTGGCTTGATCGCGGCAAGCTTGATTTCATTCTGGGACCTGAGAAGGTCGAACACACTCGAATCCTTGAGTCGAAAATATTTCAAGTCAAGCGTGCCCGCTGGAAAGCCGCTTTCGGACATGAATGCTTCAATTGGCTGGTACAGCTGCCAAGGGCTGCCCGATACATAGTGAAAGGCTACCTCGGAATCGGCCAGAGTTGCATACAGCTGCGGCATCCCTTCCACCGGGCGAAACGCGCGGAGGAACGTATTCTTCATTAGCTCGGACTTATCCGTCACTTGGGAAAGCTTGATCGTGTCATCGATATCCGAGATGACGGAGACGCCCTGGGGAGCGATCAGATGGACGCGGCCGGTGAACTCGCGCACGTCGCCATCACGCAGGACGGCTTTGATCTCGAGGACCTGGTTCTTCGGCATATCCGCAACGGGCGAATCGGGCTGGAGGTCCAATGCCTTGGTGAAGTGACCGTTCGGCTCCGAGGTCCCAGCGAGGAATTGTTCCCCCGCAATTTCGACCGTCACCGACTTTCCACGCTCGTTGTCGACTAGGAACGGTCGGACGCGATCATCGAGAAACGCGGCGTCCTCCAGACCAACGCTGGCATCGACGGAGGCTCGCAACATGGCGATCAAAGCAGCACGTTTGAACGAGCTGTTCTCGGGTTCGAAAACCTTTCCATGAATATCGAAGCGCCAAACGCTCCCGGCCGGATCGAAGCGTCCATACGTCGGGAAGAACAAAATCTCTTCGTCGGATTTCAAATTGGATGGCGGCAATTTCATGGGAGCCTTTTGACCACAGCCGAATGCAACGATCGTGAGTGAAACGAGGAAAAGGATTCGGGGTGATCGTTTCTGTAGTCCGTCGGCCTTTCCGGGCTGACCTGCTCTTCTTCGTGTCAGGCTGGCAATCCTAACGTACGTGCGATTCAACATCCAACGATCCCTTTTTGAAGATTACGACTCCGGTTCCTCCACCAATATAGGGAGCCTCACTTTCGGCGTGAGACCACCTTGGCGTCCAGAAACACGCTGGTTTGAAAGATTCGGTCGTGCACCGTGCGCCCCCCGGCAAAGAGAAGAAGCCCAAGCTCGGCCAGCATAAACAGCAGTACGACAACATGGAGCGCTATGTCCAAACTTGGCATTAGCAATGAGCTCATCATGCCGGTGACTGCCGCGGACCACGCCCACAGGAACTGAAAAAACGATCGACACGCGAGAACCATCTTGTTCGGAGTCAGTCCATGCTGGTCGACGATGCGGATCTGGAGCAATCGTTTTCCAGGCGTGGTTCCCCACAGCGATTGGACGATGCCGATGCCCGCACAGACAGCCAACGACAAGAGGACGCCGAGCAGACCAAACAAAGTCGTGCGGTCGGTGGAGAAAACGATTGCAATGATTGAGAGCGGCGGCCAAATCAGGAAGCCATCAATGATCCAGGCCAGTCCTCGTAACAAGGGGCTCGCCTCCGGAAGCGAAATCGGCTCGATGCGATCCAGATCGGCGAGTATGGCTTCGAAGTTGACGTAGCGATGTGCGGGATTCTTCTCCAGGAGCTTCTGCAAAATGCCTCGCCACGCGTGGGGAATCTCGGCCGGCCAACTGACCGGGAATTCAACCGCTGACTCGCGATGCTGACGAAGTCGATCCTGGAGCGAATTGCTCGATGGCGTGTACGGCATGCGGCGGAACGTCATGGCAAACAGCGCGACGCCCAAGGAGTACATGTCGCCATAGTGGTCGATCTTAGCACCAGTGGTCGCTTCCGGCGGCATGTAGTCGGGTGTTCCTACAGTTGTACGTGATTCGGGACCCACTTCGGACAATCGATGCGCCAGACCAAAATCAGAAAGCTTGACCGTTCGCTCATCGACCATCAGCACGTTTGCAGGCTTGATGTCACCGTGCACGATGTCATATTGCGCGGCAGCCTGCAGTGCCGCGGTAATCTGCTTCGCAATGTGAACGATCAAGTGAAAGGGGAGTGGACCTTTCTGCATTCGGTGAGCCAAAGTCTCCTGCCCCACCAACTCCATGGCCAAGTAGGGTGTCTCCGCATCGTGGCCGACGTAGTAGATGTGGGCGACGTGGGGATGATTGATGCGTGCCTGCGCGCGGGCTTCTTGAAACAACCGCTGCATTTCTGTATTGCCCGCGCCAACGATCTTTCGCAGGGTCTTGATCGCCACATATCTCTGAAGCGACTCGTCGAGCGCACGGTAGACGGTGCCCATTCCGCCACCGCCGATTCGATCGAGAATCTTAAAATGTCCCAACTGCGATCCGATCAGCTCGTCCGGTAGCTTTGGCGTTTCATGCGATGGCTGGACGATCGATGCGCGATCAGCTTCGACACCGAGTCCTGTTTCGGCTGTCGCGGCACGGATCACGTCCGTGTCATATTTTCGACCGCAAGTCGAGCAGATCGTCGTCTCGTCTCGCAACGAAACCATCGTTCCGCAGACGCAACGGTAGGCGGGACCGACTTCGGTGGTTTCCGGCAGTTCTAGAGGGCTGAATTCGCTATCGCCCATCCGCTCATGTCCGCTTGATAAGATCGAGCCCGATTTAAGCCGCCCACGGAGCGGGGCAGATCATGCATGATCATATCCGGTTCGGCGTTCAGGAGCAGACGATACGCTCCATTTACATGCACCCACGCTACTTCGCTGAGATGATACGATTGACTGTTCATGAAAACGGCCGGGATCGCATTGGCTCAGGCGTCAGAAAGCACATCTTCGTTTGGACAACCATGACACGCATCTCACACTTTGCTACCGCCACTTTCTTTGGACTCTTGTTGACGGATTGCCTTTGGCATCCAGCGGCTTGCGGCGATGACTGGTCCCAGTTTCTGGGACCGAATCGAAATGGAACGGCGTCCGAATCGGGGCTGATTGATTCGTTCGATGATCGTTCGCTCAAGGTCGTTTGGCGCGTGCCCGGTGGGGTCGGAATGTCGGCCGTGGCCGTCGCTGGCCAGTACGCAGTTACGATGTGGAACACGGACGACCAGCAACTACTCGTAGCGCTCGATGCGAAAACAGGCGAGACGCGATGGGCGACACCCCTCGCGCCGCCGTACGAAAACTCGATGGGCGATGGCCCTCGCGCTACACCAACGATCGTCGGGGATGTGGTGTATGCGTACACCGGCGAGGGTGTATTGGTCGCTGCCAAATTGGAGTCGGGGGAGGTGCTTTGGCAGGCTGATCCAGTTCGTGAGAATCGTGTAATGCCATCGGAATATGGTATGTCCTCGTCCCCGTTGGTGGTCGGTGAGCGAGTGATCGTACACGCCGGTGGGAGCGATTCGACAGTCAGCGCGTATGATGCGAAGTCGGGAACGCGAGTTTGGGCAGCGGGTTCTGGTCCGGCTGGCTATTCATCGCCGACTCTGTTGGAAGTGGATGGAGTCAGCCACGTCGTTTGTTTTGTCGGGGCGGGTGTACTGGGACTCTCGCCCTCCGACGGCAAAGTGCTGTGGAGCTATCCGTTCAAGACACCTTACGACTGCAACACCGCCACCCCCATCATGATCGATGGTGGTGTCTTTGTCTCCGCCGGCGAAAACCACGGTTGCGTGTTGCTTGATGTGCGAAAGCAAGGCGACAACTATGACGTATCCGAACGTTGGAAATCGGTTGAAACGAAGAGCGTGATGCGCAACGAGTGGCAGACATCCGTCGTCCTGGACGGATACTTGTATGGGTTCGATAACGTTGGCAGTGCCGGTCCGACGACTCATCTCAGTTGCATCCAAGCCACGACCGGTGAGCGCATTTGGCAGGAAGCCCGTTTCGGCAAGGGGAATGTAACGCTGGCCGACGGCAAACTTTGGATCACGACCATGGAGGGTGAACTCGTCTTGGCCAAGGCGTCAGCAGAGAGTTATCAAGAACTTGGTCGGGTGAAACTGTTCGGCAAGACGCGTCAATCACTGTCGATCGCAGGGGGACATGGCTACATTCGAGATGATACAAACGTCTTGTGTATCCGATTAGCTAAGTAACGGTGTCGTGGTCCATCCGGCCTTCCATGCCATGCCCCTCCGTCGCGCTCCGTACTCGTACTCGTGCTCGTGCTCGTGCTCGTGCTCGTACTCGTACTCGTGCTCGTGCTCGTGCTCGTGCTCGTGCTCGTGCTCGTGCTCGTGCTCGTGCCCGTGCTCGTGCTCGTGCTCGTGCTCGTACTCGTACTCGTACTCGTACTCGTGCGCAAGCCGCAAGCCGCAAGCTGGTGCTTCGAATCGTTGACAAGCCCCGCTGCGCAGAGCACCATCGCGATTTGACTCAAGTGACTCCGCCGGCCTTATACTGATCGGTGGAAGGACCAATCGGGCATGCTCGGGTATGCCCGATCAACCGGCACGCCGAGTATGCCGTGTCCACTACCGAATGAGGGAATCCAACATGAAATTCAACCGATCCTTGGCAATGGTATTCCTGATTCTGTTGATCTCCGGCCGGTTTGTGGCCGCGGAGGACAAGGTTCAGCTGCCCGAGAAGGAGAATTTCCATCTCTTTCTCCTCGTTGGACAGTCCAACATGGCAGGTCGCGGAGAGGTATCAGCGGAGGACAGGGTCGCCAACCCGCGTGTGCTTGCGTTGACGAAGGACAAGCAGTGGAAGTGCGCGGTCGATCCAATCCACTTCGATAAGTCGGTGGCGGGTGTGGGATTGGGACGCACGTTCGGTATCGTGATCGCGGAAGCAACTCCTGGGGTCACCGTCGGCCTGATCCCCTGCGCTGTCGGTGGATCACCGATCTCGACGTGGCAGCCTGGAGCTTACTACGAACAAACGAAAAGCCATCCGTATGATGATTCCATCGAGCGGGCGAAAGCTGCTATGAACGTCGGAACGCTGAAGGGGATTCTTTGGCATCAAGGCGAATCCGATTCGAACGAGGAGTTCTCGGAAGTCTATGAACAGAAATTGGAGGAGTTGATCGCCCGCTTCCGCAGCGAACTGGAGCACCCGACGTTCCGTTCATCGTTGGACAGATGGGACAGTTCCGCGAGCGACCTTGGAGCGAGGCGAAGCAGCGAGTTGACTTGGCGCACCGATCGCTGCCAGAGAAAGTGGCCAACACCGCTTTCGTCAGCTCGGATGGTTTGGACCACAAAGGGGACGAGATACACTTCAACGCTGCGGCCTACCGGGAACTCGGACGTCGATACGCCAGTGCCTTTGAGAAGCTTGCCGGCGCGAAGTAGGACGCCGCAGCCGCCTTCGGCTTGCGGCATCGTGCACGACGAGTCGTCTGCCATGCCCGGTAGTCAGGCTGCTCCTGACGTCTTCCGCGCGGGGGCTTCCAGACCCAAGCGGATCACGAGCCCTGTGTCTTGCGGTTGTCCGCGGTCACTCGCTCCCTGCTGTGAGGGTGCCTTTGCTAGCAATCTGCATTCTTCCATTTCCCTGTCCCCAGGAGCAGCCCCGGAGCATCCGAGAGCCGTGTCATGTCCCTGCCGGAGCAGTGTGCCAGGTTCATTGGGCCTTCTCAGAGTTCGAAGGTGGACGTCCGAACACGTTCTCGAAGGGCGAAAAGGTGGAACAAAAAGGGTTCCGATACCGTCTCAATAGGTCGAACATGGAGGAGGGAGGCAAGGGCTGGCTGGATGAAGACGGGGTTGTGAATCTCCGCCCCGAGCCGGCAAGCGGATCGCGGATGGCGAAAAGGGGTCAGACACCAAAAACCGGAACGGCCCGAAGGGTGCTTCGCATTTTTGGTGTCTGACCCCTTTTCGCCGATCGACGTCACCCCCATTTTTAGATTTGACGATGCACTAGCGGGGGCCAGGTTCAAAAAAGGTCGCTTCAAGTGCCGCCTCTCACTGTTCTGTCGATGAAGCATCAACCTGCTGAACGATTCTGCATCTCAGGCGAGCCATGGGAAGAAACCCGCTAGATTCGCCGAAAGCTTGCGGACCCCCCAAAACTGGGGAAAATTAGCTACGCACCGTGCACTGGTTTGTATAGATTAGATGGGTTACCGCCGACTATAAGTGGTACCGCCCCCAACAACATTCGAGACGAACACTCGTCAGTCTTGATCGAGGCCATCGTGACGTGAGTTGGTCCACTCGCATTACGAGGGCGGTCGAAGGCAAAGGTTATTCGTGAGCGATCCCGTTCGGTCCATCATCCAGACTCAGCATCCGCGTCTCGCCGACGAGGTGAAGGATGCCATTGCCGTCATGGAGAAGGTACTGCAGATCGCTGGCGAATCCGTCCCGAGAGCGACTCCGAAGACAGCGGCGCCAAAGCTGTCGGTCGCGCCAACGCAAGGAAGTGACTACGAGATCCTTGCTACCCACGATACGCAGTTGAGTAGCGACGGGGTGGTCCAAGCGACGGTCGACACGCAGGCTGGGAAACTGGCAGGTTCGCAGGTCATCAAGCTTGCTTCGGGCGAGGCATTCGGCCGATATCAAATCGTCAATATGCTTGGGGAAGGGGCGATGGGATCGGTGTACCTGGCATACGACCCACCTCTGGAGCGTCACGTTGCGCTGAAGATCCCAATCGTCCAAAGCTCGCTTGCATTGGAACGTTTTTACATCGAGGCGAAGGCGACGGCGACTCTGAGCAGTCCCAACATTTGTCCGGTTTATGATGTGGGCCAAATCAGCGGCGTTCATTACATCTCGATGGCGTTTATCGATGGGCGACCGTTATCAAAGGTGATCAAGGAATCACCGCTCTCGCTTCAGCAGTCGATGGCGATTCTTAGTAAGACCGCCAGGGGCATCCAGAAGGCTCACGAACGAGGCGTGATTCACCGTGATCTCAAACCGGACAACATCATGATTGACGCCGATGGGGAACCGGTCGTCATGGACTTTGGCTTGGCCGTCAGGCAGGACGAAGGCGAAGAGAGAATCACCAAGGACGGTGCGTTGGTGGGATCGCCTGCCTACATGTCGCCCGAACAGGCGGAAGGGAAGAAGTCGCTGATCGGACCGTCAACGGACGTCTACAGTTTGGGTGTCGTGCTTTACGAGATGTTGACCCAAAAGCTTCCTTTCGAAGGTTCGATCATGTCGGTGCTGAGGAAGATCGCTTCGGAACCACCGACGCCGCCATCAAAGTACAACGAGGCCTTGATCGGATCTCCGATTGAAAGAGTCTGCCTGAAGATGCTCGAGAAGTCTCCTTCCGACCGGATTCCTTGCATGGGCGACGTCGCGGACGCCGCCGACGAATGCAGGGCCATCGAAGTTTCCCAGCGAGCGAATCAGGGAAAACGCAAACGCTTCTTCGGCATTTCGTTTGGAAAATCTTAGACGACGGCACGGACTGCAGAGCCCATCACAAGACTACTGAGAACAGACCAACTAAGAACATCGAGCAGTGGAATCATCCAAACGATCGCGCCGGAAACCGCAGCGTACGGGTAACCCGCAGCGTGCAGGTACCGTCTTGGTTGAGACAGCCTTCATGCTTCCCATTTTTCTTGCTCTGATGCTGGCAATCATGGAATTTGGGACGGTCATGTTTGTCCGTCATGCGATGCTCAACGCCGCGCGAGATGCGGCGAGGAGCTTATTCGATCGGTGAGTTTGATGCCAGCGGCACTGCGAGTCTCGCCCAACAGCGTCTTCCGTCGATCAACAACGTCGCGTTCACGGTGACCACGTCTCCTGATGGGGATGCCTCTGTCGACCGTTGGGTGGAAATAAGCACCCCGCTCAGTGGTGCAGCACTGAACGATCCACTGGGAATCTTTGGCGGTGGTCAATTGACGGTTCGCGTCACGATGCGCGGAGGATTGACGTGGTGCAGCCTCGCCATCGCCGCCGATCGCGATCGGGAATCGCGCTCACTCTGTTAGCGGTACTTTTCTTGGTTCTGCTTTCGTTCGTCGTTCTGGGTGTGGACACGAGCCTGTTCTTGACGCAACGTGCGGAATTGCAGGTGGCGGCAACGGCCGCGGCGGCTGGCGCTGCACTGGACCTGCCTGACGGGGCGACAGACACCGCCTTGAGGTTGGCTGAGGCGAACATGCCGGCGGCGCAACACGGCTCGGTGCTGACCGGTTCTGGAGTTGAAATTGGATACTGGAGCGAATCGACAAGAGTCTTTATTCCATCGGGGACACCCGTCAATGCGGTCCGAGTGACCACCAGTAAGTCGAGCGCCAGTGGCAATGCAGTTCCCTGGTTGTTTGGCCAATTGCTGGGGCGTCAGGATGTCGATTTGAGCGCCAGCGCGACGGCCGCGTTGTTACCCGAATTGCCAGGTGCGATCGGCAGCACCGGTTCGATCTCCATGTCCGGCAACGCCTCCACCGATAGCTACGATTCGACGCAGGGTCCATATAACCCAGCGACGGCGGGTGACGGCGGGGATGTGGTTGCCGACGGATCCATCTCGATTGGCGGGTCGGCCACCATCAATGGCGACGTCAGGGGTGGTTCCGTTACTTCGAGCGGGGGCGCGACGGTGACGGGATCGACCTCGCCGCTTCGCCGGTCCCTCGATTTTCCTTCAGTCGATACCACGGAAGCGGCCATCAACAACGATAATGATGCGCTGCCACTTTATGAACAGGGAAATAAGCTAGTTTCGCCGCTTGATGGCGATCGGAACTTCTCGCTTTCCAGCGGCGTCGCTTACGGGATTCCGCAGGGCACGTACTATTTCAACGACCTGAAACTTTCCGGACAGGCTTCGTTGAGTGTCACGGGCCCCACAACGATCTATCTCACCGGAAACCTTGATACTTCTGGTGGCGATGTGATCAATGCGACCGAAGACCCCAACAATTTGAGGATCCTGATGACCGGTGGCACCGCCGTCATCAATGCTTCGGTTGACTGGTATGGCTTGCTCTACGCTCCTGACAGCGAAGTCACCATCAATGGTTCGGGGGATGTCTACGGTGCCATCATTGGCGAGGAAGTCAAATTCTCGGGTACCGGCGACATCCACTTTGATGTCAGCCTCACCGTCTCCGATGTGATCGAGGGAATCCGAGATCGCAGTGCCATCGTTGACTAGGCTTGCGGTAAGCCGTAGCCAATAAAAACGAGATTGTGGGTCGCGAGGGTTTGAATTCCCAGGCTTCGCTACCTACGATGAATACTTCGACCCCCCCAATCACCTCGCGGAGTCCCGCCATGTTGTCTTCCCTGAATCGTTTTCTGTTCCGTTTGGTTTGTGCAAAAGAAGGTGCATCGTTTACTGAGTATGGTGCGCTGCTGTTGTTGGTGGTCGCTGCCGTGGGCGCGGCTGCTCTGACCTTAGGAACTGACATTAGCGCTTTGCTCGGTAGGGTTAGTGCCTACGTGAACGGTGTCGTCCAGAATCCTGGCAACTAGGTCAGACTGACTACTTGATAGCCAACACAAGGATATGTAGATTTACAGCCAGCGATTGCTACACGATTGACGTTCTCGCCTAGGAAGGCCGACAGCGATTCTCACCCGATTTTGGGTGGAGAGTGCGCTGTCGTGCCCTGGGGCTGTCAGCGGCTTAATGGGAAATTTTGTGGTATCACTCTCGAAGATGCTGGAGATTGACGTCGCGTCATTGGCCTTCGTGGTGGCTTTGACTTCGACCGCCATCGCCGGGATCATCGATCTGCGCCGCTGTTACATTCCCAACTGGTTGACGCTCGGCCTCATTGTTTCTGGGCTGCTTTTTCATGTTTTGATGCCTGGCGGTCGTGGCTGGGTTTTCAGCTTGGCCGGGTTTGGTTTCGGCTTTGCAGTGTTATTGCCTCTATTCGTTCGCGGAGGTGTTGGTGGGGCGGACGTCAAATTGTTAGCAGGCATCGGCTCATGGGTTGGCATTCATGATGTGATGGCAATCTTCTTGGTGTTCGGCTTCTTGACGGGGGTATACGCCTTATCGCTCATTGTGTTTACAGAGGAGCGAGGTGGCGTGCTGCGACGGATCGCGAATCGTACTTCATCGTCTGAGCGAATCGACGAAGTCGTGGCGCAAGATCCAACGGAAAGGAAACGGCGCGTGATTCCCATGGCGCCAGCGATGGCGATCGCAATCCTGGTTCTTGCGGTGGTCCCTTGACTAAGGCGAGTTGACCCCGCCTCTTTTTCCGGTTTTCAACCCTGACAAGGCACACGCACCGATGCAACGTTCATTGATTGTGATTCTGCTCGCCGTCATCTGTGGTGTCTCCGCAGCGGTTGGAGTGAATCGACTCTCACCGAGCCCCGAGAAGCCGAGTATCGAAACGCGCCCGGTGTTTGTGGCTGCGACTTCGATTCGTCGCGGTGCAAAGATCGGCGAGCTCGATGTCAAGGCGGTCCCGTGGCCAGTCGACCTGATTCCGCCGGGGGTGGTTACCGAAAAAGAGGGTGCGGTCGGGCGCGCGGCGCTGACAGGAATTAGTATTGACGAGCCGCTAATGGCCAGGAAGTTGTCCGACGCCAAGGGGACTGGTTTCGCGTCGAACGCGATCCCTGCCGGAATGCGCGCCTGCTCCATTCAAACATCTGGTCCGTCCGCCTCCGTTGCCGGGCTCGTTTTACCCGGCGACAAGGTGGATGTGCTGCTGAACTTGCGAGAAAGCGCGCAGGGAGAAACGGGCGGTGGCAGCACGATCACGCTACTGCAATCGGCCGAGATTTTGGCGATCGACGACGTCCTGGATGTGGACGCTGAACGAATCCAAATGTGGATGAAGGATGGCTACGCTTCCGTCACGTTGCTGGTCACGCCTGAGCAAGCCATGCTCGTGGCATTGGGACAGTCCGTGGGAACCATGAGTCTGGCACTTCGCAACGGAAACGACGAAGCATTCGTCGCCGATACGCACCCCGTAACGATCAATCAAATCCGCACCATGCCCGCGTCCAACACCTATCCTTTGCAGGATTTGTTGAAGCAGCTTGCCGCCGCGAAAATGGAATCGGAAACGAACACAAAAGAGAGCGGCGAAGTAGATTCGAGTCTCGCCGATTCGGACACACCAGGTGGGAACATGAGCGTCGTCGGAAGCGAGATGCGACCGATGGAGAAACTGGCATCGGTCGCGAGCGAACCGAGTCGCCCGTCCTTCATTTTTACGCTGCGCGGCAACCAATCTGGAATGGTTCGTGTCTTAGAAGTTGGCGAAACGAGTCCATAGCGCCATGGCATTCCTGGTTTACCAATTGGCAGGATAGGGACGAACGCATTATGTCATGGTTTCTCGGCAAGAATACGCCTGAGCCTTCCCCACTCGATCCGCCCGCGAGGGACGCTCGGCAAGATCAACCCGGGGAGGGAATGTCGCGACTTGAAGAGTTGGGCATCCTATCAGACGAGAAAAGGAAGGTCGCACCGTCGAGTCCCGCGAACGACTGGTACCTCGCCCTCAAGCGTCGACTCCACCAGGAAGTGATCGGCGCAATCGATATGGCTCAAATGCAGAGCCTAAGTGAGCCGGAGCTACGGAAGGAGATCTACAATCGAGCAAAGGCGATCTGCGCAAAGGATTCGAACCTCAGCGGACTTGCCGAACGTGACCGGCTGATCCAGGAGGTCATGAATGAGGCGTTTGGGTATGGCCCCATCGAAGACTTGATGAAGGATCATGAAGTATCCGACATCCTGATCAATGGTCCCCGCCAGGTATTCGTTGAGAAGAAGGGAAGGCTTCATTTGACCGAAGTCGCCTTCCATGACGAAAACCATTTGATGCACATCTTACAACGTGTGGTCGCGCATTCAGGTCGGCGCATTGACGAGCATTCACCGATGGTCGACGCGAGACTGGAAGATGGCAGTCGACTGAACGCGGTGATCAGGCCCGTCGCGCTCAATGGTCCGCTCGTCTCGATTCGGCGATTCGGTGCGCGCCCGTTGTTGGCAAAGGATCTGTTGAAGAACGAATCGATCACCGAGGAGATGCTTGAGTTTCTCGCGGCATGCGTTCGTGCGCGCGTGAACATTGTTATCTCTGGTGGAGCAGGCAGCGGGAAAACAACGTTGCTGAACTGCCTGTCGCGATACATTCATGAATCTGAACGAATCGCCACCATTGAAGACGCCGCCGAGCTGATGTTGCAGCAACCGCACGTTGCGAAAATGGAGACACGTCCGACCAATACGGAGGGCGGCCAAAGCGTCACCATGCGCGACTTGGTTCGCAACACGCTGCGGATGCGTCCGGATCGAATCATCGTCGGAGAGTGCCGTGGATCTGAAGCGCTGGACATGCTGCAGGCCATGAATACCGGTCACGAAGGTAGCTTGACAACCATTCATGCCAACACGCCAAGAGACGCGCTTGCGCGCCTGGAAGTGATGGTCGGCGCGGCGGGCTACGACCTTCCCTTATGGGTCATTCGAAATCAGATCTCCTCCGCGATCGATATTGTCGTTCAGGTGTCCCGACTGGTTGGCGGTAGACGGAAGGTGGTAAAGATTTCGGAGATCACAGGGATTCAGACGGACGTCGTGATGATGCACGATATCTTTGAATATGTGCAGACGGGGGTCGATGAGGATCGCAATGCGGTCGGCCATTTTGAGGCGACGGGATTGCGTCCAGAGTGTCTTGAGAAACTGACAGTTCACGGCATCAGTTTGCCAGTCAATCTGTTTGATCCGCGGCGCCTTCCGACTCGAGTGGGTTCGGCGTGATGATTTCGGTTTACATGTACGTATTGGCGTTCGTCGCAGGATCCGGGTTGGTATTCGGTGTCAACCTGTTGTATGCCGACATCCAAAGAGAGCGCCGGAAAAAGATGCTGGAACAGTTTGCTGCGGAGCAGAGACTGTTGCAGCGGGAACGGGCCGAGCAGTCCGTGGCGAACCGCCATCTGTACGAGTTGTCCGTTGATGCGGGCGGCATCATGAGTCGACGGTCATGGCGCGAGAATCTTGCACTTTTCTTCGAGCAATCGGGGGTCCAAATGACTCCGCTGCAGATTGCCATGATGGCTTTCGTCGGTACGATCGTGGCGGCGGTGGCCGGTTGGATGATGACACGATATCTGCCCTTTGCCGCGTTTCTCGGACTGATCGGCGGTGGACTCCCCGTGCTCTACGTGGTCACGGTGCGGAACCGTCGGTTGCGTCGACTGCAACACCAGTTGCCCGAAGCTTTCGATTTGATCAGTCGCATGATGCAAGCGGGTCGCACCTTTCCTCAGGCGATGCAAACTGCAGCGCAGGACTCGTCGCCGCCCCTGTCACAGGAATTTGGCTACTGCTGTGACCAGCAGCAATTAGGGATGTCTGCGGACGCGGCTCTGAGAGATCTTGCCCGCAGAAACGGTTTGCTCGAGATAAAGATCTTCGTTCTCGCGGTGTCGATTCACCGGCAAACGGGCGGGAATCTTTCCGCTCTGCTAGAGAAATTGGCGGATGTGATTCGTGGTCGCGTCCGCATGCACGACATGATCCGGGCGCTCACTTCCGAAGCACGCATGCAGGTGTACGTGCTGACCGTTTTGCCGATCATCGCTTTTCTGGTGATCTCCGTGATTCGGCCCAGTTACGCCCAGGAACTGTACAACCGTCCGCCACTGCTGATGTACTGCGCCGGGTCGCTAATGATTGGTTGGTTTTGGATGCGTCGAATTCTCAATTTCAGTTTCTAGGAGGATTGCGTGTCTTTTTTACCTTGGGTCATCTTTATTCTTGCGGCCATCGCGATCGTTGCGTTACTGATCCCTAGAAAGCGTCCTCAGCAATCGTCGCAAGTCGCCCAGCCATCGACCGTTTCCGGAGTATCCCTGTCCCAAGAGCAGACGCAGGCGTCTCCGCAAAAAAAGCCAGTCGGCAAGGTCGCTCTCCGGGATCGACTGGTACATGCCGGTTTTTATCGCGAGAGCTTCTTGCCGTTGCTTCAGATCGTGCGGATTGCCTTACTGGGCCTGATTGTTCTAGGGGGATATCTATTGTCGCTCATCGGATTGGTGACCCCACAGGCGGGCCTCACCATGGGATTGTTAGGGGCTGGTTTTTCGGCATTGTTGCCAGGATTTCTCCTCGATCATCTCAAGGCACGGCGTCAACTCGCGATGCGTCGGGCATTACCCGACGCTCTGGACGTGATTGTCATCTCTCTGGGAGGCGGCTTACCCGTGGCTGCCTCCTTCCAACGCGTCGCGTCCGAACTGGTTGGCGTTCATCCTCTGCTCGCCGCGGAAATGACGATCGTACAGCGGGAAGTGCAAATGGGACGAAGTCTTGGGCAGGCCGTGTTCAACCTCGCATCGAGATTCGACTTGGATGACCTCCGAAGCATGGCGAACGTGATCCAGCAGTCCGAACGCTACGGGGCCAGCGTCACGCGAGCCTTTCAGATTTTTGCAGATGGATTACGGGCCAATCGGATCCAGCAGGCTGAGGAAATGGCACGGAAGGCTTCCGTGAAACTGATCTTTCCCACCGCGTTGTTCATTTTTCCGGTTATGTTTGTCGTGATCCTCGCGCCTGCGTTTATTCAGCTCAAAGGCGTGCTGCAATCGTTCAACTCGGAAATCACGCTCCCCTAACGGGCGTCACGGTTAATCCCTTCATTTCCCCCCATCGGGCAATGTCAAGGCGGTTTTCTTGAAAGTGTTTTACGGCATGCTGCTCTAGCGCTCGCCCGGAGGGAGGGGTGAAGGATTGCTTCTCGACTTCCGGCGATGTGAAAGCCTCCGAAGCGGGTCTTTTTTCCGATTATTTGGATTGTGGCGAGTCCGGATACCGATACCTCGACTGTGCGAGTTCATTTTGACCCTATCGATGGGCAATGCGCTCGATGAGGTAATGAGGTGGAGACTCCTTCGTGACTGCTCGATTGGGATTGATCGTCGGAATCGCGACGTGGGTGTGCTTGACGCACGCTCATGCCCAGTCGTTGCTGGACGAAGACGCCCAGAAGCCTCGCCCTCTCAGACCGGTTGTGATCGGCGCTGCGACCGATTCGGAAGGCACCGCGTTATCGAACCAACGGTCTGATGCTCGTCTGCTTACGCCGGCCGCCCCCGATCCGTCGCTGCCAGGGAACTTGGACGGCGACCCGCGACGTCGGGATTCGATCGTTCGACTGATTCTCGGTCGAGGGCGAATCCTGACCACTCCGACGCCCATCGGCAAGTCGGGCGATATCGCCGTGGTCGCGGTGGGTGATCCGTCCATCGTTGACTTTGAGGTCCTGCCCAACCCACGGATGATCCGTTTGATCGGCAAACGACCAGGCATCACGGAGCTGACGCTGGTCACCTCCGAGGAAGAAACGCTGATCTATGAACTGCAAGTCGAGTACGATCTTGCCTTGCTTGAGGCGCGTCTACGACAAGTCTTCCCCACCGCGCTCGTACGAATCACACAGCTCGGCAACCACTTGATTCTGGAAGGTCAGGCACGCGACCCACAGCAAAGCCTCATGATAGAAAACGCGGTAAGAGCCTATCTTGATTCCGCCAGCCCGATCGGATCGGTGGGAGCGGGCCCTTTGTCGGGTGGAACCAGTTTGACGCCCGAGAGCTTCGGTGCAACAAGCAGCGATACGATGACGGACTTTGCCGTCGAACCGACCCAAGACGGTCAGCTCTTTCTGCGTGCAATGCCCGAAACCACGCCGCGTGCGCAGCTCGCCGACTCGAACATCGCGCAAATCATCAACCTGATCAAGCTGCCCGGAGTGCAGCAGGTGATGCTGCAAGTGCGCATCGCCGAGCTGAACCGAACGGCGCTCCGTGAAATTGGTGGAGACACGTTCTTCGAATGGGGACCAGGAAACATCTTCGGCACGAAGATTGGTGGATCTCGACCGCCCATCTTGCAGGGCAGGGAACTTGACTCTGGGAACAGCCCTTCCATCGGTCCTGAGCTCGGCTCCAACTCGACCGTGTTCGGTCTCTTTCCGAGTGCAAGGATGGACATCATCCTAAGGGCTTTGCGCCAGAACGCCGTGCTAAGAATCCTGGCCGAGCCCAATCTTGTCTCACTGAGCGGACACGAAGCGAGCTTTCTGGCTGGCGGAGAATTCCCGGTTCCCGTCGCACAAGGTAATTCACTGGGAGCGGGAAATATCACCGTCCAGTACAAGCAATTTGGGGTTCAGTTGAATTTTGTGCCGTTCATCCAGGATGACGATGTCATTCGACTTGAGGTGCGACCAGAGGTTAGCAGCATCGACGATTCCCTGGGTACCACGCTGGTGCTCGGTGGTGAACCCACACCCGGTATCAATACGCGGCGCGTCCACACGACCGTTCAAATGCGAGAGGGAGAGACGCTCGCACTGGCAGGTTTGCTTCAGGTCGAACTCGAAGCGAACACGAGTCGCATCCCGGGACTCGGAGACCTCCCTTACATCGGACCGCTCTTTAGCAACACCTCTCACGACAAGACTGAAAAGGAATTGCTGGTGTTGGTAACGCCGTTCTTGGTGAGCCCGATGAACGCTTGTGAAGTGCCAAGTCTACCGGGTGCGGATATTCAGGATCCCAATGATCTGGAGTTCTACTTCTTGAACCGCATCGAAGGACGCACCGGCCGTCCTTTTCGCAGTACGACGTCGTGGGATGATCCATGCCACTTGATTCGCAAATTGAAACTAGAACGAGACCATGCGTGCGGACCAGTTGGCTTCAGTTCGTTTCCCCAAGAACTTCCCGAATCAAGGTGACCGTATCCGCCCAGTCACCGAAGCGGCATGTACTTACGTCGGAGTCCTATTGATGACACGAATGACTCAACTCGGATTCGCCGCTTTGGTCCTATGCGCTCTGCCCGCTTGGAGCCAGGAGGCAGAGTCACGCGATCCAGTGGTGGCCGTCCCGGCGGACGTCCCGCTAAACAGAGGAGCATCGAATTCGCCGGTGGTCGTCGGTCCCGTCATCGGTTATCCCGTCGATACGCGATCGGTCCCCTCGAGCGAGGTTCCACAAATGATCGAAGCAGTGCCTACGATGATCGAGGCGTCATCCCCAGCGATTCAATCAGGTCCACCATTTGACGAAATCGAACGATTTCACCACGGGCGATGCTACGTCTCGGAACTGGGCTCAATGACGAACTCGTGCTGTATGAGCGGGACCTGCCACACACCGGAGTGCCGCTATTGTAGCCCACTACCTCAGGGCAGGCTCGCTCGAATCAAAGCTCACATGCAACGGTCGCATTGGGGTTACTGCAACTACTTTGACGAACGGCCGCTTGGCGAGAGCGTCTATGCCACATTGAGTCAACAGATCCATCGAGGGTTAGAAGACTCGATGATGCTATACCACTACGACTTCTATCCCGAGGCATCGCAACGAGCGGGAGAGTTGACCCCGCGTGGCCGAACGCAACTGATGAAGATCATCGATCGCATGCAAGACCACCCCACGGCGATCCAGATCCAAATCACTGAGAATCAGCCAAACCTGAACCAGGTCCGACGTCAGCATGTCGTCAATGCGTTGGTCATGATGGGCGCAAACGTGCCCGAGCAACTGGTAGTGCTCGCCCCGATGAGGCACAGTGGCAGCGCCATCGAGGCCGGCCAGATCTATGAGAATCAACTCCAGTCCCTCATCTTGCGTGGCCGCACCATTCAAGCTTCGGGATCAGCAAGATTCGGTGGAAGGTAAACTCGGTTGCAGTCATCATCATCATGGTGATCAAGCCTTCTGTCGGTACGCAAGGATGCAAATGGAATTCCCACAATTTCGGATCGCTGCCGTCCTCGCCGGTCTCCTCTGCGCAAGCGGCTTGGGATGCTCTTCGCTCAAGACATTCAAACCGAAGACCGAGGATGCACGAACATCCACCGCAAGCGACCTCCTGGGGGAAGACGTTAGCGATGACGGGGTGAATCCAGCCGAGAAGAGGATCAGCCTTTTGCATGCCAAAGCGTCCCTGGCCGAGATGGACAGCCTGCCGGCCGAAGCGATCTCATCCTATGAGAAGGTTCTTGAGATCGATCCGAGTAATGTCACGGCGCTTCACCGACTGGCCCTCCTGCACATCCAACAATGCGACTACAAAGACGCCGAAGCAAGGTTCCAGGCCGCCCTGCGGGGTGCCACCGACAACGCCCCGTTGCACAACGATTACGGGTACTTCTGTCATCTACAGAACAGGCCAGCGGAGGCGATTGAACATCTGTCCAAGGCTGTGGAGATCAATCCTGATTACTTCGCCGCACATAACAACCTCGGACTCGTGCTCGCCGAAGAAGGGCAGCAGGAAGAAGCGGAACGGCACTTCCGATTAGGAAAATGTGATCAGGCAGAAACGCTCAATAACCTGGCACTCGCACGGTTTATGAAATCGGACATCGGTGACGCAAAATCGCTGTATAAGCAAGCGTTAAAGATTGATCCGAACCAAGAGCGGGCTCGAAGCTCGCTAGCATCCGTCAATCGAATCGACACTTCCGCCGAATCCAGCCACGCCGCGTCGATCTCACCAACAAGCTTCCATGCGGTTGACGAGTCACCGCTCAAATGATGCGGACTTCGAAGGCATGCTTCGAAGTCCTGTTCATTGCTGGCAGCCGATCGCTCACTTCCCGGATGAAACCATCGCGGCAATCGTAATCGCAACGATGATCACAGCCAGGATGCCTAGCAGCTTGCCTGTCGAGACCTCCGTCGCGCGTGTCGGCGAGCTTCGCAGTCGCTTTGTCAACTGTTCTGGCTCTTCGTCGCTGGACTTGGCAACGTTTCCTGTGGACGCGTCTGACTCCTCGAGAATCTGAGTCAACTCGTTTGCGACCGCAGCGGCTGAATCGGGTCGTTTGCTGCGATCCTTGGCGAGCAGCCGAGCAACCAAGTCGCTCAGTCGGCGCGGGCAATGCGGGGCTACGTCGGCGAGCTTTGGCGCCGGATCCTCAATGTGCCGACGCATCATTTCAAGGAATGTTGTCTCTGTATAGGAATCGGGCGTCTCGAATGGTGTCCGTCCCACAATCAGCTGAAACAAGTTGCAACCCAGCGCATACAGATCGGCTTTCTCGTCGATGTCCGGGTCCCCCTTTGCCTGCTCAGGCGATATGTACTTGCAGGTTCCGACCGTCATTCCGGCAACGGTCAGTTTCGGTGAATCGGAATCTCGCGCCAAACCAAAGTCGCCGAGCTTCAACATCCCGTTGTCCGATAGGAACACGTTAGCAGGCTTGAGGTCTCGATGGACGATTCCCAGCTGATGCAAGTGTTGTAACGCCCGAGCCATCTGCTGTCCGCATTCACAGGCATCACGCCACGGCAACGATCCTCGGCTCCTCAACACGTCTGCCAATGAGCCCCATGGAACATGCTCCATCGCGTAGTACAAGATCCCTTCTTCGACACCGCAGTCCCGATAAGAAACGATATGTGGATCGTTCAGTTTTTGGGCGACTGCGATTTCGCGGATGAACCGAGCATGGATCTCTTCAATCTCGTCCGCGCCCGGTCGCAGGACCTTGAGTGCAAACTTCTCATGGGTCTCAGCATCCTCGGCTACGAAAACGGTCCCGGCGCCACCGGCACCAAGCTGCTCCAAGATCTTGTAGGGTCCCAGATGGCTGCCAACCTGGATGTTTACAATTGACCCGTTTGTCATTAGCGGTATTCCTGTCCAACGTGCGACTGACCGATACGTACACCACAAACTTGTTTTCCCTACCGCCATAGGATGAGCAAGTTCAATACGACCGGCGAAAGATGAAACGACATCTCGAACCTGCCTTGACGTTTAGTTGGAAGCAGATCGATCGAGATCAGCATAACAAGTGGCGGGAACAAGTTCGACTTGCCGTCCCGCAAGGAGACCGTTCCGCCACGAATTGTTTGGTGACAGCGCGTCTCATCACCTCCGTTCGGGCATAGGTGTCTACACAATCCTCTTCGGCTCCCTTCTCCCCCGGCTTTGCGGGGGAGGAGGGCTGGGGATGAGGGGTGAGCAGCAGGATCGAGCCAGGAGAAAAGGTTCGCTAACCGAGTGCGGAAAAGCTCCTCACCCAACGACCTACGGTTACCTTCTGCGACCACTGCACGGTCGATTCACGGGCTTTCCATGCGACCATGCGATTCCAAGGTGGGTAAACCTAAGCCCCCGCCCCCTCTGCTCGAAGCAGGGCGAGGGGAGTCAGTCTGCGCGTGTGCGCGACCTGTGCTGAGACCCCTTCCCACCGGGAGGGTGTTGCAGTTTGCCGCAAAACAAACGGCTTCACGACCATTCGATCCCCAACGAATTGATTCTGCGGGATTCCGTAGATTCCACCGCGTCGTGACCATCGATGATCAGTACGCGATTCGGTGCACCTGATCGACCGGTAAGCTCCCGAGTTCCTGAGTGGTTCCATCGCACCAACGGATCGTGACCCCGGTCACTTCATCCGCTTCCCCCAAACCAAAGGTCACTGGCAACTCGACCTGAGACAGATAGCTTCGCGTCGGCATGACTTGCTTGCGATACGATTGGTCGCCAACGACGACCTCGATCCACGAACCGATCGCATCCCGGTTGCAATGGACGCCATCTCCGATCAGGCGAAAGCGGATCCAGTGATGGCCGAGATCCAGTTCATTTCGCAGCAGTCGCGGCCTTCTTCCGCTGGCAGTGATCAACACATCGAGATCGCCATCATTGTCGATGTCGGCGAAGCCGGCTGCACGACCTACCATCGGCTTCAAAAGGTCTTCCCCGCATTGTTCAGACGAGACGGGTAGGAACTCCGTGCCGTACTGGGGACCAGCATTCCAAAACAGCTGCGGTGGCTGCTCGTAGTGCTGGCTCGGCTGAACGCGGTTGATGTCTTCCTCCAGGTGTCCATTGGCGCAGAACAGGTCAAGTCGCGTGTCTTGATCGTAGTCAAAGTAGAACAGGCCGAATGTCAGTTGCAGGCGAGTACTGGGTCCGAGTCCGGTTGAGATTGCTTCGTCAACGAACTGCATCCTTCCGGCTCGCGTGACATAGAAGGCGGTCATTTCATTCGAGAAGTTGCCAATCGCAACCGCCATCGCCTTTTGTCCTCGAACTGTGCTCACGTCGATACCCATCGCGCCACGTGCATTACCACTGGCGTCGAAAGCGATTCCCGAGAGTGCACCGACGTCACTGAACGTGCCGTCGCCGTTGTTTCGCAGCAGCAGGTTCTGGACCGTGTCGTTGGCGACGAGCACGTCCAGGGTTCCGTTCTCGTCCAAGTCACAAATCGCCAATCCAAGCGACTTGGAGAGGGGAACACCGGTGGCTGGATTGCGAAGCTGGATTCCGGCCGGCTCGGAAACATCGGTGAAGGTTCCGTCTCCTTCATTTCGATAGAGGTAGGGAAAGGAGCCTTCGAAGTTCTGGGGACGGCCGTAAGCTCGACCGCCACCAACAAGCTGGAAGTTCTGGCTGACATCGTACGCCTTGCTCCACTGGACGTAATTGCAGACGAACAAATCCAAGTCGCCATCATTGTCGTAGTCAAACCATCCAGCGCTGGTGCTCCAGCGGTCCGCATCACCAGCAACCTTGGCTTGCTCGGTCACGTCTTCAAAGCGTCCGCCTCCAAGGTTATGAAAGAGTCGGTTCGATCCGACGGCAGTGAGAAAGACGTCGACCCGTCCGTCATTGTCATAATCTCCGACCGCGGCTCCCATTCCATAAAACGAGACGTCGAGGCCGGAGCCCGCTGTCACATCGTTGAAACGCCCGCCGTCGTTTTCGTACAACGCCATCGTCTGAGATCGGTCACTCGGCTCGTCGTCAGGCCAGTCCTGAGAGTTGACGAGCAACAAGTCTTGATCTCCATCGTCGTCAAAGTCGAAGAAGGCCATGCCGCCGCCCATGGTTTCGGGCAGCAACTTCTCACCCGTCGCACCGTTGTTGTGGACGAAATCGATGCCGACCTCTTCGGTAACATCCGTGAACAGAACCTTCGGTGGGTGAACTTCAGAGACCTCGCGAATTTTCACCGGAGCGAGCTTGGTCTCCCGCACCGGTGGCTCCGGCTCGGGGCGTGACAGGATGAACGCAATCATGCCACCGCCGACAAGCAGCGCAAGAATCGCCGCCGCCGACCAACGGAACGCCTGACCGATGACAGCATCGTCGCGATGTTCCAGTTCCTCGTCGTACTCCATTTCATCTGATTTCGGTTTACTTGACATCAGCGTTCTCCTTGTCAACTTCCGCGACGGTCGTGGTGGTGTTCAGTTCGGGAGCTCCCTCGCGAAAGAGCGAGTACTTGACGACGGCTTCCGCTGCGTGGTTAGCCGCAGGATACTTCTCGCGAGCCAAACGAATCGCTCTCCCTTGCGCGTTGTCGTCGGCTTTGTATCGTTCATGGAGCCGCTGATGTGCAGCGGCCAGTTCTTGATCGCCAAGTCGTTCGAACAATCGATACAAGTTGTAGTGGGCTTTCACGTCCTCTGGGTCGATCCGAAGAGTGGCCTGGAATTGGTCAATCGCGTCATTCCAGTACTGTTTCGCTTCCTCCCATTGATCCTGCCGCTGCCGCAAGTTGCCCAACTCAAACAGCGTACCACCCAGCTCATTGATGACTTCAATGTCCAAACTGAAGTCGAAACCGCGCTTCTGCATATCGGGAGTGTTGTCCTCCAAGACGCTTCGCAGGTTTCTTTCCGCATCGACCAAATTACCTTGCTGAGCATTGACGATGCCTGAAAGCCAACCCCAGGTCCAGCGAGGAAAACCCTCGTCGTCCTCATACTTCTTCGCACGCGTCAATGCGTCGACCGCCTCGTCCAAACGCCCTTCGGTGTTCAAAACACGGGCGAGATTGAGTGGGCCATCCCAGCGATTGAGCTGTTCAACTTCCTTGAACGCAGCCTCCGCTTGCCTTAGCTCGCCTTTGCCTTTGAGCAGCAAACCGATGCCGTAATCGTTCCAGCGTTGCCAGGTGGGGATGTCGCGAATGGGGTTGTCGACGGCGACATCCACTCCTTCAATCGCGAAGGTGATCGAATCGGTGGCCATGGTCGTGATCGGCAGTTGATTGACGTAGTCGGTTCCCGGTTCGTAACCGCGTATGGTTTGACCAAGCTTCTCGTTCTGCTTGGCCACGAAATCCATGTAGCGCTGATCGAACTTGCGATACTGGAGCTTCAGCTCTACCTTGACCGGCTCGGTCACATCCTCTGGGATTCGTAGCTCGTAGTGCACCGTCTGTCCGGCACCGGGCGGAATCTGGTGGTTGTAGAGAGGCGTAAAAATGTCCTCGGCGTTACGTCGATCGATGCGGTTCCCGTCTTTGTCCAGCATGAACACGTTGACGAAATGAGACCAAGGGTCGACCTCATTTTGGCGATCGGGGTCGACGGCACCACTGCGTCCGATCACCCGATTCCCACTAGTTACTTTGACGTCCAACCAGACTTCGTTGGAATCGACGGTGCCCTGCGTGAACAAGTGACCCAGTTTGAGTGTTCGAATCACGGTATCGAGCAAATACGTCTTGCCGGGCTGAAGTGTGGGAACGTCGGGACGAAGCGGCGCCGTCAGAGGGCTGTCGATCTCGCCATCCTCGTGGATTCCAAAGATGTCGACTCGCACAATGTCTTGGAGGAATTCCTGGTGAGCCTTGATGATCAAATCCTTGTCCCGCAGCCAGGCAATGCCGGTGTTAGCCGACGGGAAGAGGTGGTCGTGCACGCTCAGCTCTGTCGCGTCATCGAAGAGTTTCGCGCCAAAGTCATCGGAGGCGACCAGCGGCATGTGGCACTTGTTGCAGTTGTCGACAGCCTTGGGCGGGTAATAGAAGCTGCGAGCACCGTGACCCGAGACACCGCTCAATAGATACGGGTCGTAATGGTTTTGGCCGCGTAGGAAATCTTTGTAGTGGTTCAGGGCCTTCGGCAAGTGCACCTTGTGGCAGGTTGAGCAGAACTCTGCCGACTTGTGAAACGGCTTCAGGAATGTCTTTTTGTGAAACGAAGGCTTGGCCTTGACCAGCTGGTTGTTGATCCACTGCAAGGTTGAGTTTTCACTAAAGGCAAAGGGGTAATGCAGGGGTTCTTCGATTGTGTAGTCGGCGTTACCTCGCACACTATTCACATTGGTAATCGCATGACACACCGTGCAGGTGATGCCCGCCTTGGCCGTGGGGTGCGTGAGCAATTCGAATTTGGGATCGTCAAAGGCTCCTGAGAAAAACGGGACTGGGTCGTGACACCCGGCGCACCAGCGCGACGCCTGAACAGAACCATCGCGCTGGAGCGAGACTTCCCGCGTCTGGCTCACGCTGGCCAGGTAGGGTGGATTGTTGAAGGAGCTGAATCGATGAACGCTGTCGCTCCAAGCCTTGTGCACGTCAGCGTGGCACTTCAGGCAGTATTGGTCATTCATCAACGAGTCGGCGGGAATGAAATTTCCCGACGATGTGCGGGCCAAGGAGGGCTCAAAATACTGCGCGCCCGAATCGGGACCCACCGCGTTCCATTTGCGAGGATCTTGCAACTGCAATGCAACCATGATCGCGATGACTGCGATCGAAAGACCGCCGAACGTCAGTCCGACTCGCCATTTGATCCGCGGGCCAGCCAAACGGTGGAGCCAATACAGCCACACCGCTGCCAACGGGCAGGCAACGTGCAGCCAGTACACCGTGTTCCGCGTGTAGGGCTCCTTCAAGTCGAATCCACTGACCCGCATCAACAGAAAGCCCGTCGCCAACACGATCATGCTAATGGCAAGCAGTGCGTAACCGATGCGGATCGCCCGCCGATTGCGTCGATCTTTGGAGATCCACATGTGGGTGAATCCAAAGATGATCAATGGCAGGACCAGCAACAGGCCCACGGCCAGGTGGACCAGAAACATGCGCTGATAGAAGAAGTCCTGATAGGTCTCCCCGCTGTACCACTCCAGAAAGGTGATCGTGGCGAGGTAACCTGAATTCGCAAATAGAATGGCAACAAGAACAAAAATGAGATAAAGCAGCTTGCGTAGCCGCGGGCCGACGGCACGGACATACTTCTTCTTTGGAGCCGCAGCGGAGGCGGATCCGACGTTGGTGGATGACATTCGATGGATTCCTGGCAGATGACGTATCTATTAATGGATCGACCGCGTCAGAGTCGCGTGGTGCAACAGGTCGGATCGGCATTCACGCCGGCTGCGCGCTCAGCACCGGCATCTTGAATCGAGAAGCCCGCAGCAACTGGTGTCATTGGCCGCGGAAGTTCCGCGACCGAGATCTCCCACGTGGCGTTCACTCGTGGGCCCAGACGCATGTTCCAGCGCACTGGAAGCATTCAGTTCGCGCTCAGAACGCGACCCGTCGAAGCCAGGTGAACCCCCTCAAAGAGTTCCTGCAGGCCAGATACTGCTAGGATCGGGGCGGTCGATCGATGCCCCGATCGTACCCAGAAGAAAGACATAAAAAATCGTCCCGGTCACAACGCTCGCAGGCGAGCGAGACAATCGCCGGATGGTCATACCAGCCGATCAAGTCGATCTTTCGCCACTCCGTCGGAGGGGCAGAAGGCGCCGGGGCGGGGGCCAGCGGTGATTGACGACACCCCGGTCCATTGCAAGGGCGTCTCGGAATCGGATCCCCTTCCTGCGCCGCCAATTGGCCGGCCGACTCGGCAGCATCGTCCGCATTCATCATCGGATGGGCGAGCCAATCACCACAACTACCCAAGACTTTTTGGGGAGCAAAGAGCCCTGCGGAAAGGAGCAGAGTCGCGGTAAGAAGAACGCGGTACAGCATGTACGTGTAGTTGCGAGAAGGCCGCCAGATAACAATCGATGCTATCCACTGCGACAATCGGAGTCAAGCATTTTCAACCATGGGAGAGTTGCCAAGGGGTCCTCTCAGCGACAGAAGTCGCTCGATCGAGACCGATCCCAGATATGCTACGCAGAGGAACAGGATTGGTTCGTCTTGAGTAGGCCTACGGAGTTTGCGTCCGTCTTGGGACCATCAATCCAGAAGTTCGTCATGGCGCCAGATGTCGCGGAGCCTTCTTGAATGCTTACAGGTCTTCTCTACGCAGCAGGCGGACTCGGACTGTTTTTGCTCGGCATGTCCGTGATGACCGAGGGGTTGAAGACGCTCGCCGACGAGAAGCTGCGCCACATTCTGGCCCGTTCAACGCGAAGCCCCTTTTCCGGCTTTGTTACCGGCGCCCTGGCGACGGGAATGATCCAGTCTTCCAGCGCCATTACGGTCGCGGCAGTCGGGCTGGTGCATGTCGGTCTGCTCACCTTCCCGGAGTCGCTCGGCATCATCTTCGGTGCCAATGTTGGAACCACGATCACGGGCTGGCTCGTGGCACTGCTCGGGTTCAAGCTCAAGCTTGGTGAGATCATCTTGCCCGTGATTCTGATTGGCACGCTGATCCGAATGATGGGAAAAGGCGCGATTCGATCGGTCGGAACTTCGGTAGCCGGCTTCGGATTGATCTTTGTGGGAATCTCTGCGTTGCAACAAGGCATGGTGGCGTTCCAAGGCACGATCACTCCGGACAGCTTTCCGCCTGATACGTTTTTCGGACGGCTGTTGTTGGTCGCGCTGGGGATCTTGCTGACACTGATCACGCAGTCCTCCAGCGCCGGCGTCGCGACTGCGTTGGCTGCCGTGCACACAGGTACGATCTCGCTTCATCAGGCGGCGGCGATGGTCATCGGTATGGACGTGGGCACGACAGCGACGGCATTGATGGCAACCATCGGTGGAAACATTCAAGCGCGACGTACCGGATTGGCACACGTCCTCTACAATTTCTTCACCGCTACTGTCGCCTTCGGAATTCTGACTCCTTACTTCAGTGCTCTTCAGTGGCGATGGCCAACCTTCGAATCATCGAATCCTGAGGTAGCGCTGGTCAGTTTCCACAGCTTCTACAATATTCTTTGTGTGTTGCTGATTCTTCCATTTACGCGGAAGTTTGCCGCATTCGTCGAGTGGTTGTTTCCCGAACATGGAAACCCGCTGACCAAGCGACTCGATCCCAACCTCTTGAAGTCATCTGATGCGGCGATTCAGGCTGTTACCGCGACGCTTGAACAAATCAGCCAAGAATTGATGACGTTGATGGTTCCCACGATCAGGAAGCCAAGCAAGGCAATCGATCCCGATGAGCTGGCGAACATGGACGATGCGACTTCGCGAACACGCGATTTCTTGGAGCAGTTGCGAGTCCAACCCGATCTCAAGAATCAGGTTGATCAGTACGCGAACTCGATTCACATTCTGGACCATTTGCACCGGATCAGTCGACGTGCTTGTGATCAGAAACGTCTGTCGCAGATCCGAGCCGACGGGGAGCTCAACTCAATGGCAGATCTACTGCTCGAAACGGTCCAACTGCTTGGTCAGTCGAGTTTCCCAGTATCCGAGCAGGCGGAGCAGCGGATCCAACGTATCAATCATGATCTGAAGACAGCGATGCGACGGTATCGCGTGAACTCTCTGCGTAGAACTGCAGAGGGAGAATCTACTGCGAAGACCACGCTGCAACGAATGGACGCGGCGCGGAGCATCCGCCGATTGGGATATCACATTTGGCGGATCGCCGACCATGCCGGGGCGACGCCGGTTGAACGAGAAACGCTTGAATGACACAGCATCCTAACGTGGACCTCAGGCGCTAGCCGTGGGCCTCTTATACGTGGATCAAAAAGCCATGTTCGGAGCCCACGGCTAGCGCCTGAGGTTCACGCCCGAACCAATGCCACTTCCTTTGGGCTGTTGGGCTCGATGGATTGATCAGCCGCGACGCGTTAGCGTTCGGTTTTCGCAGTGCTGGGGAAGCGGACGCTAACGCGTGGTGGCTGATAAAAACCAGAAGTAAGTGGCCCACGGCTAGCGCCTGAGGTTCACGCCCGAACCAATGCACTCGCCCGTGTCGAACGATCGCCATTCGAAACTCATCGTTCTGCGAGAATTGCCGCTTTAACTCCTACTTCTTGAACAGATCGAGAAACCGATCTTCATAGTCGCTGAACACGTCGAGCCGATCCAGCTCCCGTTTCAGCTCGTAGGCGCGCGAACGATCCTGTCGGGCAGCTTCGAATAGCGATTCGATTCGTTGCTCGTCTTCCGGGCTGAGGCCCCCTTGCGCGTAGGTTTCGTGCGAGAAGGATTCGTCCTCCTCACTGCCGCGAGGCTGCTGCTCCATCGCGGCTTCCATTCTCGAGAACAGGATTCCGAGGTGTTGATCGGCTAGTTCGGATTGCGTCGTCAGCTCGCCAAGGTCCAGTTGAATGTTCGCCATGCGGGTGAAGGCTCGGAGGACACCCAACGCTGCCTTTGGATAAGGAAATTGAGCGAAGACGTGGGGCATCTCACCCAACAGGCAGATTCCGGGAATTCCCTGATTCGCTGCGGCGCCGGCGAGCAGTCCGTTCAGGCCACCGATGTTCCCATCGTCCACCGTATGCAACCTTGCTTCTTTCAGCTCCTCCAAAATCGCTTTTTGGGTCGTTGCGCAGAATACTCGTGAAGGATGCTCAGGACGCATCGCCGTTGCCATCGCGGCGAAAGTAAACAGTCTTTCGACATGCAACGTGGAGGCGAGCTCGACCAACTGGTTACAAAACGTGTATTTGCCGATGGTTGGTTGAGCTTCGCCAATCAGAACGAGCAGATCATGTTCACCCGCTGGATTCGACCAGGCAAAAATGCGGTTCTTTGGCAATCGTGCCGGGCCAATCAGCCCGTTCTTGACCTCAACGGAATCCACATCAAAAAGCTCGTCGGTCGAGAAGTCGCTGACATGTTCCATCTGCAGCTTGGCCATCAGGTAGTAGCCTGCGCTGATTGCAACCTGCCCCATGCCCGGCCAGACAGCCACCATCCATGGATTCTTCAGACTTGATGTGTCGATCATGGTTTGTATCCTCCGGGGGTCGTAGGGCAACGATTGTGGGGACAATCGGCGACGATGTCATTCAAGTACATGGTCTACGCGGTCACTTTCTGCTGCCACACTTGCGAGGTTTCGTCGTCGCTATTCTGGAGCATCGATACCATTCCGATGGCAAAAGCTTCGGCGCGTTGCAGGTCGTTTGAATTCGGATGCTTGCGATTGAGCCCACCAAACAGCCAGAGCGGACCAAACGTATCGTGCCCGCGGCAAGCGAACTCTCCCATGACCCGGTAACCATTGCGCTGGAGTGCTCGCTTGATCGGCCAGTGGTAGAGCCGCGAAAGAAAGGGTAAGCCCGACGTGGAGTACACGAACATGGCACGGCCGCCTCCGCCCTTGCCCGGGAGACTGGCGACCCAATTGCGAATTGAGCGATGAAACCGGCCATAGTAGACGCCCGAGCCGATTCCAATGACCTGCAACGACTTGGCCGAAGACGGGTCGAGCTCATCAGGGTCCGCCACCTGGGCACCCAAGACCTGGGCAATCCGCTCGGCGACCGCGCGCGTGTTGCCATGGTGCACCGATTTGCAAAGGACAAGGGATTGAGCATTCATCCACGATCTCCCTCTGCGTCAAACGGAGGCTTGCGATTGGCGGTCCTCGATCTCAAGGACCTTGACGGTCGTGCGCAGGATCGCATCGGGCGTCAAGGAAAGACTATCGATTCCCTCCTCCACCAGGAATTCCGCGAAGTCGGGGAAATCTGAGGGAGCTTGTCCGCAGATGCCGATCTTCACCCCTTTCTGCTTGGCAGTCTTGATCACGGAGCGAATCGATCGCTTCACTGCTTCGTTGCGTTCGTCGAAGATAGGCGCGACGATCGCGGAGTCGCGATCGACACCGAGGGTTAATTGTGTCAGGTCGTTGGATCCGATCGAAAATCCGTCGAAGATTTCGGCAAACTGATCGGCGAGAATCACGTTGCTGGGGATCTCGCACATGACGTAGATTTCCAATCCGTCCAGACCCCGCGTCAAGCCATGCTTGGCCATCTCGCGTTGAACACGGCGGCCTTCGTCGACGGTGCGGCAGAAGGGAATCATGACTTTCAGATTGCGCAAACCCATCTCTTGCCGCACTTTCTTGACGGCTCGGCATTCGAGTCCAAAGGCGACTCGAAAATCTGGGTTGTAGTATCTTGACGCGCCTCGATATCCGATCATCGGGTTCTCTTCCTTTGGCTCATAAGCCGCGCCGCCGATTAGATTGGCGTACTCATTCGTCTTGAAGTCGCTCAGTCGCAAGATCACGTCCTTGGGGTAGAACGCGGCAGCGATCATGGCAATGCCCTCGGCCAGGCGATCGACGTAGAATTGCGGCTTGTCGTCATAGCCTGACGTCAGGGCAGCGATCTCCTCTCGCGTCTTCGGGTCGAGTTGATCGAAGTTCAACAGGGCCAGGGGATGAATCTTCACAAAGTTGTTGATGATGAACTCTTCGCGAGCCAGTCCGACGCCGTCGTTGGGAATGGCCGACAGCGAGAACGCCTCGTCCGGCGATGCCACGTTCATCATGATCTTTGTGTGAGGTCGTCGAAGTTTACCCAGGTCGATCTTTTCGACTTCGAACGGCAGCTCACCCTCGTAGACGGTTCCGGTATCGCCTTCGGCGCAGCAGATCGTGACAAGTTGGCCGTTTTCCAGAACCTCCGTCGCGCGCAGCGAGCCGACAATCGCCGGCAAGCCGAGCTCGCGGCTGACGATCGCCGCATGGCAGGTCCGGCCGCCACGATTGGTGATGATCCCGGCGGCCTGCTTCATCACCGGTTCCCAGTCGGGATCGGTCTTGTCGGTAACCAGAATCTCTCCCTTGCAAAATTCGGAAAGCCCATGAACATCGCGTATCAAGCGAACCGGACCGGAAGCGATCCTTTCTCCCACGCTGCGACCGGTCAACAGTTTGCGTGAGTCACCCAACAAGTGATACCGTTCAAGCGTCGCGTTCGATCGACGCGACTGAACGGTCTCGGGACGTGCTTGGACGATGAAAAGCTCTCCCGTCAATCCGTCCTTGGCCCATTCCATGTCCATGGGGCAGGGATGTCCGTAGTGATTGCTGTAGTGTTCCTCGATTTCGCAGGCCCATTTCGCCAATTGAAGAATTTCGTCGTCGCCCAGCGCAAAGCGACTGGCTTCTTCGGGAGCAACCGGCACGTTCTTGGTCATTCGGCTACCGCCAAGATCGTAGATGAGCTTCATCGATTTCGATCCGAGCGATTTTTTCAGGATGGGTCGATAGCCCTCGAGCAGTGTCGGTTTGAAGACGTAGTACTCGTCCGGGTTGACGGAGCCCTGCACGACGTTCTCGCCAAGGCCGTAGGCGGCATTGATTAGCACAGCATCACGGAATCCGCTTTCGGTATCGATCGAGAACATCACGCCCGAACAGGCAAGATCCGAGCGGACCATCTGTTGGACGCCGATCGACAAGGCAACCTGGTTGTGGTCAAAGCCATGGTTTGCTCGATACGAGATGGCCCGGTCGGTAAACAACGATGCAAAGCAACGTCGGCAGGCATCCAGTAACGAAGCCTGCCCACGGACGTTCAGGTACGTCTCTTGCTGACCCGCAAAGCTCGCATCGGGAAGATCTTCCGCCGTCGCACTGCTCCTGACCGCGACGTCCGCCAAGCCGCCGTGCTGCTTGCAGAGCTTGTGGTAACTCTCGCTGATCGCGTGAGCCAACGAATCGGGCAGCGGCGTATCCAGGATCATGTGGCGAACGATCAAGCCATGGTGTTGCAGATTACCCACATCCCCGGCATCGAGTCCGCTCAGCACCTGGGCGATCTTTGCGTCGAGTCCACTTTCACCCAAAAACATCCGATAGGCGTTGGCCGTCGTTGCGAATCCGTTGGGAACACGGATACCTCGCGGGGTCAGCTCTCGAAACATCTCCCCGAGCGATGCATTCTTGCCTCCCACCTCCGCCACGTCCTCGATACGGATCTGGTCAAACCAGCGTATGAAATCGAGCGAAGTTTCAGTCGTGCTACTCATCGGAATCTCCACCAAGGCGAGAGGAACGTCCTTCGTTGAAGCCGCGAAGGCGTTCTTTGGTGCAAGCGTCGTACCAGCTTCCGGAATTCCACTTTGGTGTGCGGATGCCCTTGCGTTTGATCGCTGCACAGGAAAGGTGCGCAGATCCGCGCAAGCGTGCACCTTGGGTGCAATCGGTCGTCCCCCGCATCGGTGCAAGTGACGGCATGCGTTCTGCAGGTTGACGTGAGTCGGAAAACAGGGGTCCGTCCTGAGAGCAGTTGTTGTGAACCTCAGGCGCTAGCCGTGGGCCTCAGGCGGATCGCAACGGCATTTCCGAAGGCCCGCGGCTAGCGCCTGAGGTTCACGATTACTTTTTGCCGAACACCGACCGCAGCGATCCCATGACCACCGCTCAAGTCAGTCAAGTGCCACTCGTCGTGGTGATTTCGGGTGGAACCGGAATGACCGCCAAGCACGTTCTCAACGCCGCTCTTGCGCAGTTCGAAGATTGCTCACCGGAGATTGTCTATCAATCGAAGATTCGCAGTTCTCGCAGCGCGGTATCGGCGATCCGTGATGCGGCCGCCCGGCATGCCCTGGTTTGTCACTCGATCGTCGATCCGGCCGTCCGGCGTAGCCTGGATGAGGAGGCGCTGAAACTGGGCGTTCCCTGCATCGACGTATTGGGTCCAGCCCTCTCGCTGTTGGCGGATCATTTGAAGACAGAGCCGCGCGGGCATGCCGGCCTGCTTTATGAGCTGCATCGGGAACAACTCGATCGAATCGACGCGGTCGATTTTACGCTGGCACATGACGATGGCAAGCGGATGAGTGAGCTTGGCCAGGCCGACATCGTGCTGGTTGGCGCGTCGAGAACGTCGAAGAGCGTGACTTGCTTCTACTTGGCCGCGCGGGATTCGGGCGGCGAACGTTCCCCTCATTCCACCACAACCGATTCCGCGCGAGCTGAGCAGGCTATCACCAAAACGTGTGATCGGGCTGACCATGAGTGCCGCTCATTTAGAGTCGATTCGACAGACGAGATTGGATCGGATCACACATCGGCCGGTGGCGAATTATGCGGACTTGAGGGAAATCCGGGCTGAATTGCGGTCGATCCACGATTTGATGAATCGCAGACAATGGCAATGCATCGACGTTTCTTACAAGGCGACGGAAGAGGTTGCCGATCAGGTCATCGAGCTGATGCCGAGGCGGCGCCCAAGAACACGCCGCAGGGATGTCGCGAAGAATCGGCGTCGCAAGAATTGACGACCACGCTCAAGCCGCGACGCGAGCCACGAAAATTGGATCTGGCCCATTCTTTTCCCGGCGTCAATCATGGTTTTCACAATGACTCGACACCGCGCTACCATGAAAGGTGGACAAGTTGGCCTGGAAGCCAAAGGTCGCCTGCTTCCAAAACATACCTGATGACCTCTAAATGGAGAGCCGTTTCTGTGGTCCAAAGCAAACCAGCGGTCGCCCTCGGCCGAAATGAGAGTTCGATCGTTCGCATCCCCAACCCGCTGATCCGACTCGCGGTCGTTCTCGCCATCACCGTCGTCGGCGGTTTCGCGATGGCCGAACAGTGGACCCAGTTTCGCGGGAGTCGAATGGACGGCGTCGCACAGTCGAAGCACCCCGAGCGGTGGGACGAAAACACCAACGTCGACTGGTCGATCGATGTTCCAGGCGAAGGTTGGTCTTGCCCGGTGATCTGGGATGATCGTCTGTTTCTGACTGCGGCGGTACCGGTCGCCTCAGGCGGTCCATCATCGGCAGGACCCGAAGAATACACCGGTGGCGGAGGTTCTCGGCGGGATGATCTCACGCAGGTGACGTTCCGCTGGCAGGTGATTTGTCTGGACGCCAAAACCGGCACCGAGCGATGGCGTAAGACGGCTCGAGAAGGTCGACCGAGCATTCCACGGCACAGCTCCAACACCTACGCGACCGAGACCCCGATCACCGACGGCAATCGCGTTTACGCCTATTTTGGTATGACCGGTCTTTACTGCTTTGATATGGATGGAAAACTGTTGTGGGAACGGGATCTCGGCAGCTATGAGATGCGGGCCGGATGGGGAACGTCCAGCTCACCGGTGCTATTTGACGAGAAACTCTTCGTCCAAGTTGATAATGAAGCAAGCTCTTTCCTCGTCGCGATTGACGCCAAGACGGGTCAAGACGTTTGGCGAGTTGCACGTGATGAGAAGTCCCAATACAGTTCTCCGATCATTTGGCAAAACAGCAGTCGAAATGAGCTAATCGTGGGCGGCCTGTACTACCGTTCGTACGATCCGAATACCGGCAAGTTGCTCTGGCAGCTTGATATGGAAAAGGGACGCAGTTCGGCAACTCCCCTGGCGGTCGGTGATCGGCTTTACGTGGGCACCGAGCTCCGCAACCGCGGCGGAGCCGACGATGGGGGTGGATTCCTGTTTTCGATCAAGCCGGGTGGCAGTGGTGACATTTCGCCAGCGGAAGGTGAGACGACAGGAGAGTTTGTCGAGTGGAAACTCGATCGCTCCGGTATTGAAATGGCATCGCCGGTCCTTTGTGAAGGCCATCTCTATCTGCTCGAGAGAGGCAGTGGCGTGGTGCACTGCATCAATGCGGCAACAGGTGACGTCGCATACCGAACTCGCATTCCTGGCGCTCGCGCGTTCTGGGCCTCACCTTGGGTGAGCGGTGACAAGGTGTTTTGCGTCGATTCCGGTGGAGTCACGCACGTGCTGGCGGGTGGAGACGACTTTGAAGTGCTTGGAACGAATGAAATCGACGAACAAACGTGGTCGAGTCCCGCGATTGCAAATGGCGCTGTCTACTTTCGCACAGCTACACGGCTCTATTGCATCAGCAACTGATTAGTGCATTTTCAAAAATGGCATAGTCGCCGATCGCTGGCGATCGCAGCGTCACCGCGCTGAGATCCGCGTACGATCGGCGACGATAAATAGTCACAGCCTGGGGGAGTCTTGGCTACCGTGCACAAACCATGCTCTATTCCAATCGCTTGGCGGATTGACGTACTCCATTCTGGAACAGTTCAAGCGTGTCATAGACGCCTTGTTCGTTCGCTTTGAAGGTCAACTCGGCGTCAACCACCTTGTAGAACCACTTGGTATCGGACTTCGGGAAGACCTGCAGTGTCGGCTGATTGGTCACTCCGACCATCAGTTTGTCAGTCTTGGACGCTGACGGTGAATATGAAATTGGGTGCTAGCTGATACCGGCCTTCCAATCGCTTCATCATCTCAGGTGCGACCTGGACGGTCGATTCGAAGGTGCGAGGCGTGACTTCAACGCCAGCCATCATCTGAATGAGTTGACCTGCGAGTTGATCGATATCCATGACCGCGGTATTGCAGAGGATCACGACTGCGAGACCCGCCGGACGGTTGACCATCAGCATGCTGTGATAGCCGCCGGTTTGACCGTTGTGCCAACGTGTGCTGCCATCACCGGCAATTTGCCATGCCAGTCCCATCGCCAGTTCCCCCGGACCTGCATCGTGGTGCTTGTTCCAGGCAAGATTCAGGGCACTTCCCAGTTCGCCTTCGGGCGGCTTGATGTTTGCTTTTGCAAAACGCAGCATGTCCGTGATCGAACTGTGAATTCCACCGGCGCCCGGCATGTCCGCGAATCCCCACTCGCTGGTGACCTTGCCATCCGCGCTGTGCGGCGTCGCGAGTCGCTCGCGCATCGGAGCGGTCAGTTCGACGCGTGTTTCCTCGCATGTCAAGTGGATTCGTTAACCGCTTCTGAAGTAACTCGTCGTAGCTTGTCCCGGCTCGCTCGGAGAGCAGATGTCCCAGTAGCGCAAAGGCAAGATTCGAATACTCATTCTTTTCGCCCGGTGAGCGCCGCAACTCGTGTTGACTGAGAAAACGATGCGCCAGCTCGGAGGTGTAGTCCGCATAAGGATTGTCGCTCTGCAGGCTGGGCATGTTATCGGCGATTCGCGGCAGACCTGATCGATGGGTCGCGATCTGCAGCAGCGTGATCGGCTCTCCTTGCCAAGACGGCATCGTCACGCCCTCAGGCAGAAGGTCTTGGGCGGGCTGATCGAGACGGAGCTCGTTTCGCGTGACCGCGTCGGCCAACAAGATTCCAGTGAAGACTTTTGAGATCGATGCAATCTCGTAGATCGTGTCGTCCGTTGGTGCGTTGCCCGACTCGTCAGCCCGGCCGAGATGCACGGTTGCCTGTTCATCACCGCGGATCACGCCGATCGACATGCCAACGACCAAACCATGATCGATATAGGGCTTCGCCAATCGCTCGACACGTTTGTCCAAGCGATCATCCGCAGCCGAAGCTGCTTTCGATTGGCCGTATGCGTTTCCGGCTAAGCCTGCCGTCAGCAAGCAACAGCCAAAGGTCGGCGAGGGTCAGGCCGCGGAATTCGATCGGGTGCAGGTCATTGTAGAACTCCAGAGCTCGCAAGCGTCAGATGTCGTCAGGGTGACGTTGAATCGCCGATCAAGAAGGCGGTCAAGTCACGCAACTCCTGGATCGACAGCGTCTCTTCCAAGCCGGTTGGCATGATCGATTGACCGATTGGTTCCTGCTGCTCGATATCCGAAAGCGGAACGTCGAACACGATCCCGTCGGCGCCTTGAAACCTCAGGCTTTGTCCGACGCCAGAGGCATCCAGCTTCAATCCGGTCAGGATGCGTCCATCGACCGTCATCACGCGCCAGGGAACATACAGCGGGCCGATTTCTTTGCTTGGCTGTAGGATCGATTCCATCAGTCGGCGAGCTGTCATTTGTCCGCTGAGTGTGCTGAGGTCGGGACCGGTCGTCGCGCCGCGGCCGTGATAGGCATGGCAGTTCGCACAGGTGGCACGGAAGAAGACTCGTCGCCCCGCATCCGCATTTCCACCCTCCGCGACCAACGCCGCCCAGGCATCGAGATCGTCGTGTGCCGGACGCGTTGTGTCCTGACTCCACGATCGTCGCGTCATTCGTTTCGCTTCCTCTTGCAACTCTTGGGGCTGACGAGGCAAGGCCAGCCTGTTCAGGACCGCGGCATATTCGCCTGCATGCTGGACAAGGCTAGCCGCGGCGTCCGCGCGAGTTTGCACGGGGAGTCGCTTCCTTTCCGGCGAGGGCGGCCAGGACATCGAGCGAGCCGCGGTCGGTACGCTGTGCCAACAGCCGGACGACCTCGAGTCCCAGCGTGCGATCGTGGTCACTTTCGATCCACTTCGCGAGTTCCTGGCTCGTAGGAAGCTCGGCTTCCGCCGGAAGCATGCGGACAGCGAGCGCGCGGGTAGCCGCGGAATGGCTTTCGTCAGCCGCGTACTGGTACAGCAACCGCTCTCGCTCCGGATCACGCCGACCGCTCGCCGCCGACCCCGTTTCCAGATAGGCGATCGAAGCAATCACCGCCGCGAACGTTCTGCGGTGAAAGCGAAGGCCGATCGAGCAGGGAACGAATCGTATCGAGATACTCGACCAGGCCTCGTTCCGTTGCCCAGCGTATCGCCGCGATCTCGACTTGCTGCGAGTCATCGGCCAATCCCCAGTCAATCCACTCCTTTCGCGTCGCGGCCGAGACGCTCTCGGGCGACGACAATTCCAGCCAACGCCATGCCGTCAGCAGCCCGATGCGTTGCCAAGCCGATTCGGCATCGTCGCGGCTGACCGACATCAGTTGACCTGTCTGAATCAATCCGGCAATCGCGGCCTGACGTACAAATGGATCCTCGTCGTTGAGCGCGGACATGCGCTGGGCCAGCGACATCGAAGCGTCGGATTCGAGTCGTTGCAACTCGATCTCAGCCGGGCTTTTCTCGGGAAGATTGCCGCTGATCGGTGCTGCTTCTTTCGTTCGGCTCAAACGCCACAGTCGTCCCTTGCGATGAACCGGGTAGCTGCGGTCGACCCAGTCGGTCACGTAGATGGAACCATCTTTGGCGACCGCCATTCCCACCGGTCGAAAGTTGGCGTCACCTTGCACCACGACGTCGGTTTGGCTTTTCCAAGACGCGCCTTGCGGGAACGAGCTTGTAAGATTCGATGCGGTTATCACCCCAGCTGCTGACCCACAACCGATCGCCATAGCCGACCACCGCGCAGGGTGCTTCGCCGGTTCCCGCCGTCATCGGCAACGTTCCCGGAAACTCCCCGTTCCAGGATTGCAGGGGATGTGTCCCCGCGCGTCCAAACCGAAACTGAAATCCATAATCACCGTCGGCGACAATCTGGAGCAAACGACAGGGCGGCATCGCGTCGGGGTCATTGCCGACCATCCACAGCCGACCGGTATGATCGAAGTACAATCCAAATGGATTCCAGAGGCCGGTCGCGTGCCGTTCCAGTTTGCTGCCGTCGAATCGACAGCGAAAGATGTTTCCCCCTTCACCACCGCCAATCTGCTTGCTGCCGTCAGCGGCCACCAACTGCATAGGGATCACCCATGTTTTCCCCCTGGCCGATGTAGAGCCATTGATCGGTACTGACGGCGATACCAGTCAATCCGTTGTGCGGATAGGTCTGCTCGGTTTCGAGCGAGACCAGCAACTCGCGTTGGTCGGCGCTGTCGTCTCCGTCCGAATCGCGAATCCGACTCACTTCACTTCGCGAGGAGACCGCAATCCAGCCATCGTCCAAACGGCACAGTCCCATCGTGGCCGAGCCGCCTTCATAGAACAGTCGCTGCCGATCCAGCACGCCATCGCCATCGGAATCGTCGAACAGGTAGATCCGGTCCTGCTTGGGGCCGTCGTAGCCTTCGGGTGGAAAGTGGGTATGGCATTCGATCACCAGCAGGCGACCCTTCTCATCGAAGCAACAACCGGTGGGCGTGACCAGATTCGGCTCTGAAGCAATCAGTTCAATCTGCCAATCAGGATCCAACAGTCGCGGTGGCTCGACCGCTTGCGAGGCCGACGCCACGGAGACAATGCCCGCGAAGAGCAAAGCCAAACGTGACAGACAAGAGTGGAAAGAGCGAGAGGTGTGCATCGACTTGAAGCCATTGAAGGGGAGAACGATGAACAATCAGTCAGCGTGAGTGATGTTAGTCAATCGTTTCGGGATCGTGTTGTCGCTTGCAGCCATACAAGCACGACGCGTGAGCACGTGGGTGCGTGGGTGCTAGAAATCGGGAACACACTCGCCTGCGCGTCGTGCTTGTATTGGTGCGGACGCGCTAGGGAATCGGCTTGAAGCAGAGCAGTCGACCATTTTCCATCGAGACCAGGATGTGACCATCGTGACTGATCGAGACACCTCCTTTGACCGGGATCGACGGCAGTGGGGCGATCCATCGGTCCGTGCCGTTGGCCGCATCGATCGCAACCAGGAATGGCGCATCCTCCTGCAGGTCGGGATGTCCACCGGCAAGAATCGTGTCGTCATTGACGACAAAGCTGGTGAAGCGACGATTGACGCTGTCCTGCCAGAGCGGATCGGGCATCTTGCCGCCGCGGCGAACCCAGCGGGCTGCTTCCTGTGGCGGTAGTGAAACCCCAGGAGGCAACGCTGGAAGTCGCGAAAGGTTGACAAACTGACTTCCTTCATAACTCGCATCGTGATTCAACTGGCATCCGTCCGCACACTGGTGATCCAGCGAAACGTACTTGCCGTAGGACGGATAGTACGGATAGAAGGCGGTCCGGAACTGAGAGTTCACCTGTGACATCGGTTCGTTCAAGCAGCGGAGCGTCTTCAAGTCGTAACGCGCTGTTTCATAGACGCCGCCGGCAAGAAACCGAAGTTCGCCGTCGACGATCGTCAGTTCCCCTTGCAGACTGATCCCGTTGTTGACTTCCTTTTCCAGCGTTCCCGACGTGTGGTTGGACGCTTTCAACTTGCCGGTGACGGGATCGAGTGCGACGACGTGCGTTCCGTCATAGTGGGTGATCCCGGCTGCCGCGTAGACGGTATCGCCTTCGACGACCACGCCGCCCGACACGGGCCACGCAGAAATCAGCAGATCGTAAACCGGAATGCGTTCGCTGCTCGGGCCGACGCGATAAGACCAGAGGAACTCGCCATCTCTCGCCGCAAACGCATAGACGCGACCGTCAGCGGATCCGACAAACACACGATCGTGCGAGACCGTTGGTGGATAATAGACCGGTCCGCCGGTGTACTGCTTCCAGATCTGCTTTCCATCGGCGTCCAGGGCCTGGACCATTCCACTTCGATCGGCAATGAACACCAATCCGTCGGCTGTCACGGGGGCGGTGGGCAAAACGTTCTGACAGATATCCGCGGACCACTGCAGTTCCACGTTGCCAGGGATCGCGACGAGCGAGACATCCTCTTGAGCGGCGCTGCCCCGATAGGTGGACCAATCGCCGGGTCGGACCGTCAGCGGCTCAAGTGGTTGCTGCCGCTGTCCCACGACCAACGCGGATCCTGCGTCGGCGGTGGCTGACGATTCCGCATCGGGTTCCGCTCCGGCGGGACGCAGACCGATGTTTCCGTACAGCGACAACTGACAGCCACACATCCAAGGGCCCCAATAGAGATGTCCGCCGGCGACCAGGACGCCGTCCTGACACGGTGGTCGCATCGGATCGATGTGTTGGGCCGTATTGGATTCGGTCAGAACCCGGACGGTGCCGCCGTTGGCGCGGAAGAAAATGCTGTCGGCGCAGCCGGTCGCCCGTGTACAGGCTCGGCGTGCGGGAAACGTCTCGAGCACCTTGCCGCTGGCATAATCGAGCTTCATGCCATTTTCGGATTGCTGCGGGCCGGCGGCCCAGACTCCGTCATCGCGGAGCACCAGCTGAAGATTGCCGGTGGGATGTGTCCAGGCGAGTTTGCCATCCTTTGCGGAAGCGACCACCATCCGAGCGCGTTGGGGCCCGGCAAAGAACAGGAAGTCGTCGGTGCACTTCATGTAGCAGGTGGTGGCGTAGCCGGTGATGTAGTGTTGTGCCTTCTCGTTATCGCCAATCGCGTCCAAAAGATCGGCATCCTCATTCTTCCACAGCAGCTTTCCGGTATAGCGATCGATCGCGGCCAGGAACTTGCCGGGACAGTAGCAGAAGATTTGCGTGTCATTCATGCAGATCGCGCGGGCATCGAGAAACTCGTCGCTGCGATAGTCCCAAACCTGTTCCTTGGTCTTCAAATCCGTGGCAACGATCGTGCGCCCGAAGCCGAAGGAAGTCCGCGGGTCATCGTAGTCGTGTCCATCCCACATCCCCCAAGGCCAATGACCCAGTCCTCGTCGTTCGGCGCGCTGGGTTTCGATCTGAACTTCTGGGTTACCGACCAGGGAGTACATGATTCCATCGCGCATCGCCATCCATTTCCAAACTGGACCGTCGCTAATCGACAAATCAACCTTGATTTCGTCGCGAAGTTCTCCAGTTTCACCATCGATGATCTTGCAGGATTCGTGATCGCCCATGTAGAGCGCGTCGTCGGTGGCAACCATCGTGTTGCGATGCAGCATGAAGCCGGGAGAAAGATCTCTCCGCCACAGGATCGTTCCGTTGAACGCGTTGATGCACAAGAGCGTGTTGAGCATTTCGTTTTGGTTGGCCTTGTGCGCGATGTGACCCATCGCTTTGTAGATCCGACCGTTTGCAATCACGCTTTGTTCCGGCATCGGGCTGAACATCGGATAGCCGATGAACTGCGTTCGAAAGCTTCCCGCGCACGAGTTGGTCATCGGACTGCGGGTTGTTGTCGGGTCCGTGATAAGGATGGGACCAATCGTCGGTTCCCTGCGGGACCGGTTTGACAAGCTCCTCGGCGCCCAGCAGAGCGATCCCCCGTGGTCGCAGCACGCGCAGGATGTCTTCCCTCGGGATGGCAAGCTTCGTCGCTTCGGCAATCCAAACGCGATCGGCTACGTTGTCTCCCATTTGGATCGAATGAGCATCGGAGTACTCGACGAAGAGTCGTTGGCCGAGCAACTGAGCATCGGAAGCTGCCTGGCGGGCCTTGCTCGCTTCGACGGCATCCGCTGTTTGAAAATAGACGATCAACTCGCTCGACTTGCAGAGATCGACCAGGACGTCGACCCCGTCGCTGGGTGAACCAATGACCGCGACGACCCCATGTTTGAGATTCAGCCGTGAAAGAGTATCGGCGACCGATTCACCCAAGACGGGAGTCCCAAGCACCAACGGAACCGCAAACGACACGATGCAAAACAGTAACCGTCTCATCTTCACCCTCATGTTTGGCGATTGACTTCGGGGCGAGAACTGCAGTCCGCTATTCTAACCGTCGGGGCCGCGACGAGGTTGAGCGAAAGGGGTCAGCACGAGAAAGTGATGCTCTGATAAGATGTGGCAAAACATGTGGACGCTGCCGAAATCTCGCCCCTCGGTTTGATCCGAAACCGCGGCGAGTCCGGCCTGGTCGAATCGTGATGCTTCGATTTCGGGCTGGCGGTATCGCTCGCGTCTGAAATTTGTGGGTCCATCGAAAGGCGATTCAATCATGCGTGTTTCCCCTTGGCATTCCTCGACGCTGATCGGCTTGTTGGCGCTGTTCTGCTCGGCAGCGGCAGCCGATGATCCCCCGCGAATGGAATCCGACCACGTTGCCCGTTTGCGGTACGTGACGTCGGCCGAAGTGTCTCCGGACGGAAGTCGAGTCGCCTATCTCGTTTCAGTTCCGCGCAGCCCAATGAAGGATAGTGATGGACCTGCCTGGTCCGAATTGCATGTTGCCGATCTGGAAAGCGGGTCGCAGCGTCCATTTATCGTCGGCGAGGTTTCGATCGGATCGCCCGCGTGGTCACCCGACTCGCGGATGATTTACTACACCGCAAAACGCGACGGCGATACCGAGACCGTTCTCTATCGTATCCCAGTTGATGGCGGTGAGTCGGTGCGGGTTTTGAAACACGCCACGTCCATTAGCAGTTTCGATATCGCACCCGATGGTCTGCACGTCGCATTCCTCGCCAAAGAGGAGACCGGCAAAGCGGCGAAGGAATTGAAAGACAAGGGATTCAGTCAAGAGATCTATGAAGAGGACTGGAAGCCGACGCGTGTCTGGGTTGCTCCGATCGATCCCAAGTCAGTCGAGCCGGTTGATGAAAAGCAAGTAAGGATGTTGTCGTTGTTGGGCTCTGCTTCCGATGTGCACTGGAGCCCCAGTGGCCAGGAGTTGGCGGTTGTACTCGCTCCCACGCCGTCGGTGGACGACAGCTACATGAAGAAACAGGTCCACGTTGTCGAAGTCGAGTCGGGTCGCGTGATCCGTTCGATTGAGCGGCGCGGCAAGCTCGGGCAGGTCGCTTGGAGCCCCGATGGAAAGCGATTGGCCGTCGTTTCTGCTGATCGACGAACACGATCCAGCCGAAGGCAGGCTGATGGTGGCGACGATCGACCGTGATGAGTCGCTCACGGATCTGCTGCCGGACTATCAGGCGCACGTCCATACGATCATCTGGATCGACGAATCGCAAATTCTTTGGCTCGCCGAAGAAGGGCTCGGCTCGCGGATCGGCTCGGTGAGTCTGGGCGGCCAGCGACAAGATCTGCTTGCACCGGGCGAGACCGTGTTCACGGGACTCTCGCGATCTGACAAGCGGAGACGCGATCGCGCTGATCGGCCACGCACTGGATCATGCGCCTGAGCTGTTTCTGGCAAAGAGCGCTGCCGAACAGCCTGCGAGACTGACGAACGTGAATCCTTGGATGGAAGGCATGCGATGGGCCAAACAGGAGCCGATCCGCTGGAAGTCAAGAGACGGATTGGATCTGGAAGGTGTCCTGATCTATCCGCTCGGCTACGTGGAAGGTCGCAGGTATCCAACGATCATGTACGTGCATGGTGGACCGGAGGCACACGAATCCAATGGATGGTTGACCAGCTATTCGAGGCCTGGCCAAGTCGCTGCGGCCAAGGGTTTCGCTGTCTTCTACCCCAACTATCGGGGCAGCACTGGTCGAGGCGTCGAGTTTTCAAAGATGGGTCAAGCCGACGCGGCCGGCAAAGAGTTCGATGACTTGATCGACGGGATTGATCATTTGATCGAGCTGGGAATCACAGATCGCGATGCGATTGGCGTCACCGGTGGATCGTACGGCGGCTACGCGTCGGCGTGGTGTTCGACTTTCTATTCGGATCGGTTCGCGGCCAGCGTGATGTTCGTGGGAATCAGTGACAACGTGTCCAAAGTCGGGACAACCGACATCCCTGAAGAGATGTTCCTCGTTCATCATCGCAAGCGGCTATGGGACGACTGGGATTACTTTCTTGAGCGGAGTCCCATTCGACACGTTCAGAAGAACCGTACGCCAACGTTGATCCTGCACGGAAAGGAAGACCCGCGTGTTCATCCATCCCAATCGTTGGAGTTGCATCGCCATCTCAAGACGCTAGGGCAGGCACCGGTTCGGCTGGTACTGTACGAAGGGGAAGGGCACGGCAATCGAAAGGCCGCGTCCCGACTCGATTACAACTTACGGATGCTTCGCTGGATGGAGCATTTCCTGCAGCAGCGCAGCCCGGAGCTGCCCGAATGGGAAATCGACTACCGAGAGGCCCTTGGACTTGCCAAGCAGGAAGCTGGTGAATGAGGACGGTCGCGGGTACAATCGACATGCACTTCCGCAATCAGTTGCGAGGCTCCAGGTCTTGCGCTGGGACTCAAAGAGAGATGTCCGATATGTCGAAGATACTTTCCGTCACTCGGCTGGCCGCCCTGGTGGTACTTCCCTTGATGTTTTCTACGGTAGCGATCGGAGCGGATGACGAGGGCGCGCCGGCGCTTGCACCTTCTCGAGTTGCTGGGCGTTCGCAGCAGCGATTAGTCCCGCATACGGACGATGCTCTCGAGACCGTTTTGAATCGCGTCAACGAGAAGTCTGCTTTGTTGATTGATGTACGGGAACAACATGAATGGGATGCCGGTCATCTGCGTCATGCGGTGTTCTTGCCGCTAAGCCAGCTGAAGGTGGCTGCACGCAGTCCGGAGCTGCAAGAGAAGCTGAGCAAATTGTCGAAGGACAAGGTTGTCTACTGTCACTGCAAAGCGGGAGGCCGCGTATTGACAGCCGCGCCGATTTTGAAGTCGTTTGGCTTCGAGGTTCGTCCGCTCAAGGCGGGTTACGACAGTTTGCTGGAAGCAGGATTTGAAAAGGCACCGCCTCAAGCCGAAGTAAGCGAGTGAATGGACTGCTCAAACGGAGCGGTATTGACACAGGCAGAATACAGCAAAATACAAGCACGACGCGCAAGCGAGTGTGTCGAATGGGACGGTACCACACTCGCTTGCGCGTCGTGCTTGTATTTGCCGCTGTCCTCGCTTGGGCTCGGGTCTCCCGAGGGAGCGTGTTTCATGTTCGTGGATGATTGCGAATGTAAATCGAGGTAGCGATATGATCTCGCGTCGCGAGAGGTGACTCACCAAACGTCGCTCCGTGTATGTATCTTGACTGCGACGCTTACTGGGAGTTGGAAATGAGATTCTTTGCCACTGTCATGTTCATGCTCTCTTTTCCGCTTACGGATCGGCTCAACGCGCAAGAATCCGCTGAACTGAGTGTTGAGCATCACTTCGTTGACTCCGATGGTGTGAAGATCCACTGCGTGTCTCAAGGCAGCGGCCCAACGCTGGTCATGCTTCATGGGTTTCCCGACTTCTGGTACACGTGGCGGAAGCAAATTCCCGCCCTCGCGGAGCACTTTCAAGTCATTGCGATCGATTTGCGAGGCTTCAATCAGAGCGATCAGCCTGAGGGCGTCGAAAACTATGCCTTGCCAAAACTGGTCGGCGATGTGAAAGCCGTCGTCGAGCACTTTGGGAAAGACAAACCGGAAAAGAACGCGGTGATTGTCGGCCACGACTGGGGTGGCATGATCGCCTGGTCGTTCGCGATGAGTCATCCCGGACTGACTGAGCGTCTGGTGATCTTGAACCTTCCTCATCCAGCTGCTCTGTCGCGTGAATTGGCGAACAACCCCAAGCAACAGGAAGCATCGGCATACGCACGTCGATTTCAGCAGCCCGACGCGGCGAACGACTTGACGGCGGAAGGCTTGGCTTTTTGGGTGACCGATCCGGACGCCCGAGAGAAGTACATCGAGGCGTTCAGACGATCTTCGTTCGAAGGAATGTTGAACTACTACAAGGCAAACTATCCTCGGACCCCTTATCAGCAGATGACCGATTTTCCCAAGGTGAAATGTTCCGTGCTGATGATTCACGGCCTCAAGGACACGGCCCTGCTCCCCGGAGGGCTCAACGACACGTGGCAGTACGTCGAACAGGACTTGACGCTGATCACCGTGCCGGACGCAAGTCACTTCGTCCAGCAAGACGCCGCCGACCTGGTCACTCGCGAGATGGTTCGTTGGCTGACAAGATGAGATGCTCTAACTGGACAGCGTCTCTTTCGCGCCGAGTTACCATGCTTTCGTTCTGGTGTCCGCAGAAAGGCGACCTACTCAGCAATGCGATCATGCAGCAAAGTGACGGTGTCCAGCTACTCAAGCTGAGCGGTTTTGATCAGGACTTCGACTCTCCTCACGAGGACTCCGGCCTTTGCATGGAAAAGCGCGATGTTTTTCCAAGTCCTTTCTGCCACGAAGGATCACCAATGGTCGCGAATGGAGCAAGTCATTTCCTCGATCCTATTGGTGACCCTTCGTGCCATTCGTGGCGTGTTCGCTCGCAACGACCAGCAGTTCCTCTGTGTCGATAGCCATCGTCGACACTGTCTCCGCTCCGATGAGCAGCAAAGCTGCTGGTGTCCGCCTTGGAAGCGGACCTACTGTAGGCGAGCTTGCTATTCTCCGATGACGCCCAGTTCTGCGACGGTCGCGAACGTGTTGCCGCTGTACTCGCTGAGAGCGCGAAACAAAACATATCGTCCTTTGGTTTCATCACAGGAGATCGTCTGGGGAGCTTTGGATTTTTCCAGAGTCTGCTTCGCGACCGGCGCACCAAAGTCATCAGGCGACTGACTGATCGAAAACTCAACGTCTTTGACCGCGCCGTTCCAGCCTCCATCCTGGCGTCCCAGATAAACAAAGCCGCGAATCGTTCGCTGCGCACCGAGGTCAATCACGAGCTCATGCGGTGGTGGTGCAGCCGTCCCACTGAATCGTGAGTGCCAGAGGGTCGTCGGATCGCCATCGATCGCATTGCTCGCGAACTTTTTGTTGGCGGTGTTCTCGCTACTGGCGCGAACGACTTTCCAGCCGCTGCGCGACAACAATCCTTGTGTCGGCATGGCGTGGGTCGATCGTGATGCGTTGCCACCTGGCTTGCTTGGGGGCGGATCGGGATCGTCCTGTTTTCCAAATTTTGCCCGGCGGTCCCGTTCGTGTCTCACGGTGGTGCTGAAGGTTCCCTCTTGCACCGGTTCGTGGGCACTCTTGGCAAGCGAGATCAGACGCGCTAGCACATCTGGATGCGCATCGGCGACATTCTTCGATTCGCTTGGATCGCTCGATAGATCGTAGAGCTCCCAAGCATCGGGACGAACCGGCTTCACCGCGCGCCAATTTCCCTGACGGATCGCAGTCCAACCACCGATTTCCCAGTAGAGATAGTCATGTTCGGCCTGCTGGTGCCCGGCCGCCGCGGCTCCAATCAGTTCCGGTAGCAGGCTAATCCCGTCAATGTCAGCGGGAGCCTTGGCGCCTGTCACCTCCGCGATGGTGGGAAGCATGTCGGGAAAATAGCCGAGGAGATCGCGTCACGCGTCCTGGAGCAATCTTGCCAGGCCAACGAGCAATGAATGGGACGCGGAGACCACCTTCGTATAGGTTTCCTTTCTTGCCACGATACTCGACACCCGTTTGCGGATGCTTGTTCGCCCCATGAATCCCCCTCGGGTATTCGGCCGAGCTGAAGTAGTCCGCGCCACCATTGTCGCCGCTAAAGAAGACGAGTGTGTTGTCTTCGATACCCAATTCTCGAAGTAGCGCCAGAACCTCACCCACCTGACGGTCGAGCATCGTGACCATTGCCGCATAACGGTGCGCCTGCTCCGGCCATGGTTTGTCTTTGTACAGCGACCAAGCCGGATCATCGTCGGGGATGTCGAAGATTCCGTGAGGCGGTGTGTAGGGCAGGTAGGCAAAAAACGGCTGGGACGCATTCTCGCGAATGAAATCGAGTGCCGCCTTGTGAATCACGTACTGCGAATAGGTCTCGCCCTCGCTCAGTCCCTTGTTTCCTTCTAGAACCACTTCTTCGCTATTTCGAATCAAGTAAGGCGGATAATAGCTATGAGCGTGCACCTGGTCGTAGTACCCGAGAAAGACATCGAAGCCATGTTGCTCCGGCACGCCAGTCGAGTCTCGCCCTCCGCATCCCCATTTTCCGAAACCACCGGTCGCATAACCAAGCGGTTTGAGTATCGTTGCGATCGTGACTTCGTCTGCGCGAAGCGGAGTACCACCGCCATTGGAGCGAACCGACGTATGACCACTGTGCTTCCCGGTCAGGAACGTACAGCGAGTTGGGGCGCAGACCGAGGAGCCTGCGAACAGGTTGTTGAAGCGAATGCCCTCGACCGCCATCCGGTCCAAGATTGGCGTCTGAATGTTCGTACCACCCATGAAACCAGGTTCGAAGTAGCCCAGCTCGTCGGCCATGATGTAAACGATATTCGGCGGAGCTGCCTCGGACCGGCTTGATTGTGCATGCGATTGGATGCACAGCACGTTGATCAATGCGAGCATGACCAATCGGTTGATGATTCTCATTGGATTTTCCAAATAGCCGGCGTGGGGGAAGGCGAGGCTCGAGCGCGACGACACTCGGGAGGCTTCATGAGTACTTCATAAATCACTCGAGCGGTATATCGTACTCTGCGACGGCGAGCGTTTGGCGTCGAACTCTCGAAGAGATATCCTAATGAATCCCGATCCTAACTTCGGAGCCGAGAAATGCCTGTAGAAGCCGCCAAGGACGTGGGGGATGAAGCAGCACGACCGCGCTGGCATCCTGACGAGATTGATCCGCTCGTGGAGCGGCTGTTGGAACTTCGCGAAGCCATGCTGGAGTTGGAAGTGAGTGCGGCAGAACGATTGCGCTCCATCCCAGCTGATCGACAACCCAGTGGACGCAATCTGCTGCATTATGTCGGGCTGCGACGCCACGACATCCGCGAGCTACAGGAACAGTTGGTGCCGTGTGGATTGTCGTCCCTAGGACGCTGCGAGTCCTATGTGATGGAGAACGTCGAATCGGTACTCGGCATTTTGAGTAGTCAGTCGACTCACAAGGTTACGCCAATCCCCGAAGACAGGATTCCCGTCGGCTTTCAACGTGGGCGAGAATTGCTTCGGCAGAGCACGACCCGGTTATTGGGTGAGACGGGACGATCGGAGCCGCTGATCATGGTGACGATGCCGGGCGAGGCCGGCCTCGACTACAAGCTGGTACGAGACTTGCTCGGCGCCGGTATGAGCGTGATGCGGATCAATTGCGCACACGATGACAGGACGGCCTGGTCCGCGATGATCGAAAATCTCCGTCGCGCCGAGGCAGAGCTGGAACAATCATGCCGGGTTGCCATGGATCTGGCGGGTCCAAAGATTCGCACTGGTCCGGTCGAAAGCGGGCCGCAGGTCATGCGTTGGAAACCGTCGCGTGACGAGTACGGTGTGGTGGTGGCACCCGCACGAATCTGGATTTCTCCGCACCCCGGCAACTGCCCTCACGAGAACGTCGGCCTTGCGATTCCTGTCAGCGAGGATTGGTGGAAGTCAGTTCGTGAAGGCGAGGTCCTGCATTTGCGAGACGCCGCAGGCCGCAGACGCAAATTGCGCAGTGGTCAGCGCGACGAAAGAAGGGTTCTTGGCCGAAACCAACAAGGCGGCCTACGTGACTCCGGAGACGATTGTTTCACGCTCGGAACGAGACAGGCACGGCGCTGCGAAGAAATCGCTGGGACACTTTGGACCGATTCCGCCAAAGGAAGGTTACCTCGTACTTCATGAGGGAGACCGACTGTTGATCACGAGCCCGGATCTGATCGGACATCCGGCCCATTACGATGGTCACGGGCAACTCACGTCGCTCGCCAGTATCGGTTGTACGCTCCCGGAAGTGTTCGCGAGTGTGCGGGCTGGCGAGCGTGTGCTGTTGGATGATGGAAAGATTGCAGGTTTCGTCGAGGAAGCTTCCGCCGCCCGCTTGATTGTCCGTATCACGAGGTCAGGAGCGCAGGGGACTCGGTTGCGGGCGGACAAAGGGATGAATTTTCCCGACACCGATTTCAATCTCCCTGCATTGACGACCGCCGACATCGACAATCTCGAGTTCGTTGCTGCGAACGCGGATATCGTCAGCTATTCGTTTGTTCGTCGACCGGAAGATGTTCGTCAGCTCCATGAGCATCTTGTCCGACTTGGGAAGCCTGAGCTTGGAGTCATTCTCAAGATTGAAAATCGACAGGCGTTCGATAACTTACCTTTGCTGCTCTTGGAATCCATGCGCCTAAGCCCGGCGACGGGAGTGATGATTGCACGCGGCGATCTCGCCGTCGAATGTGGCTGGGAACGTCTTGTTGAAGTTCAAGAAGAGATTCTTTGGATGGCAGAAGCGGCGCATATGCCAGTGATTTGGGCGACGCAAGTGCTGGAAGGGCTTGCCAAGACGGGGCTGCCGACGCGAGCGGAGATTACCGATGCCGGAATGGGTGCCCGCGCCGAATGCGTGATGCTCAACAAAGGGCCCAACATCGTCGAGACCGTTCGCATCCTGCATGAAATTCTACGACTGATGCAGCAGCACCAAATCAAGAAGCGATCGACCTTTCGGCGCCTCCACATGGCCGAAGGCAAGATGTAGGTGTGAGAGGCGAGAGGCGAGTGGCGAGAGGCGAGAGGCGAGAGGCGAGAGGCGAGAGCGCGAGAGGCGAGTTGCGAGAGGCTTCCATACAAGCACGACGCGCTAGCGAGTGTGTATCCGTTGGGAAAGCCCGACACACTCGCTAGCGCGTCGTGCTTGTATGCAGACGAGCTTCTGGACGAAACTGATCTCGAGCACTTGGTCGATCGGTTCGATCGCCTTCCTCATCGACTCGCTGCCTTACTCTTTTTCTTGGCCTTTGCGGGCGCGGGATTCTTCTTCGCCTTGGCTTTGCTATTCGCGCTTGGCAACTCGGGTGCGTTGATCGCCGGAATGTGGCTCGCGAAGGCTGCCTTGACATCGGCGTAGTTGGCATCTGCGGCGACGTTGGTCCATTCGTACGGATCTTTGTCGTGGTTGTACAACTCTTCCGAGCCATCGGCGTATCGGATGTATCGCCACTGTTCACTTCGAAAACTGTGGTTGTCCTTGTGGAACGTCGTCAACGCCGGCGTGTCCCATGTCGCGTTCGGGTCTTTCAGCAGGGCCGAAATGTCGAGACCTTCCACGTGGTCCGGTTTCGTCACGCCGGTCAGCGCGCAGATCGTCGGATAGATGCTCATGAAGTCGACAGGTCGGGGCGACTTCACGCCAGTCGGAGTCAAGCCAGGGACTTTCCAAATGAAAACGGTCCGAGTTGGTTCTTCCCAGAGTGCGAACTTCCGCCAGTGCTCCTTTTCACCAAGACTCCAGCCGTGGTCGCTCCAGAGACAGATGATGGTGTTGTCGCGGTACTCGGAAGCCTCGAGTGCATCAAGCAGACGCCCGACCTGTGCATCGCAGAATGCGATCGTCGCCAGGTAAGCCTGGACCGCTTCCTTCCATCGCCCCGACTTGAGCATCATCGCGTGATCGCCATCGGGTTTTGCCATCCGCACGCCTGCCGCGGGCACGTCGTCGAGGTCGCCATCACGGTGCGGGGGCAATTCGATCGACTCCAGCGGAAACATATCGAACCACTTCTTCGGGACACTGAACGGCATGTGAGGCTTGACCAGTCCGACAGCAAGGAAGAACGGCTTGTCGTGCTTTCGCTGCAGCACATCGATACCGAAGCTGGCCGCGTCGTAATCGGGCATGTCCTCATCGCGGTTGGCCAGCGGACTGAACTTGATGCCACCGACGCCGTCGTCTGGTGCAGAGGGATGACGCGACATGTTGCCAGATGTGGTCTTGTGGAACTCGGTCCACTTGTCGCTGTTGCCGTAAGAACCGTGCAGGATTTTTCCGGTTCCATAGCATTGGTAGCCGGCGTCCAGAAGCGTCTTGTTCAGCAGCGTGTCCTCGCTCACCGTCGGTCGCCAATCCTGCGAGTTGTCGTAGCATCCGGTCGTGCTCGGTCGCAAACCCGACATCAACGCGATCCGCGATGGGTTGCATGCCGGTGCCGCGCAGTAAGCCTTATCGAATGACACCCCCATCGCCGCCAAGCGATCCATGTTCGGTGTCTTGGTCTGCGGGTTGCGTCCCAGATGACCGACCCAGTGATTCAGGTCATCGATGGGGATGAACAGGATGTTGGGCGGTTGCGTGTCCGCCATCACGCGTACGCTGGGCGTGAAGGCAAGCAGACACAGACTGAACACAAACAGGTAGATGCTCTTCATTGCCAAAAAACCTCGGCTGGGGCGGACAAAATGTCCACACATTCTAAGCCGAGAACGTGGCCGTTGCTCGATGCATCTGCGGCATTCTAGCGGAAGGGCGCGAATCCTCCGGTGCCACATTCATGGAGAAACACCGGACGGCTTGCTCCGTGCCGCTAGAAAATCCGGCAGGGCGTCGCCCATCGGGAGGGTGATGGAGACTCGTGATCCCTTGTAATACGACCCACCCATCGACTCCCAAAAGAAGAAGCTCCCTGGTGGTGGCGACACCAAACCAAGGAGCTTCCGGTTGCAGAGTAGGCTTCGATCGAAACCACTGCCGCGAATGAAATGCGTCGAACGTCTTAGTGAGACGAGGGGATTTGAGCGTACATGCGGTCAATGCCACGACGGAGTGCCCATGCTCGATCAGTCGGACACGAATGATGACGAGCGTTGGTGAGGATTTCACTCATCTGATGCTTCATCGACGCATCAAGCGACGTCGTCATCAGCTGCTCCAAAGTCTGCTCATAAACTTGTGCACACGCTGCATGGTGACCGGCGTTGAACATCGGGGCACCGTGGGCGACCGCGTCGTTCAACATCTTGCGGGCATCCACCGTACGGGCTGGCGGCATCAGCACCGAGTCGATCACATGAATCACGCCATTCGATGCATCTAGGTCGGTCTGCAACAGCTGTGAGTCATTGACAAACGCGGCACCATCCTTGACGTAGATACGAATCGGCGAGCCTTGCAACGTGGGAGCGGTCTTCGCTTTGAGCGCGTCGTCGGAATAGACGCGACCAGCAACCACATGGTACTTCAGAATATCGACCAACTTTTGCTTGTTCTCTGGCTTCAACAGAGACTCCACCGTTCCGGCCGGAAGTTTTCCAAAGGCTTCATCGGTCGGTGCAAAGACCGTGAACGGTCCTTCGCTTCCCAGGGTCTCCGCCAGCCCTGCTGCCTTGGCCGCGGCGAGCAATGTCGTGAAAGCCTTCGCGTCCGCGGCGGTTTCAGGAATTGTCTTGTCGGCGGGGAGGATGACCGAGTCGATGACATGAATGACGCCGTTGTCGCACTGGATGTCGGTGGTCACAACCTTCGCCCCATCCACCATCACCGTGGAGCCGTCTACCTTGATGTCAACGCGTTGGCCATTGACGGTCTTGGCACCGCTGAGTTTCACCACCTGGTCGGCAGTCACTTTCCCAGGGACCACGTGGTACGTCAGAATCCCTGTCAGTGCGCCCTTGTTTTCTGGCTTCAGAAGGGTCTCGACGGTGCCCTCTGGAAGTGCCGCAAAAGCATCATCGGTGGGTGCAAAGACGGTGAACGGCCCATCCCCCTTGAGCGTATCGACAAGGCCCGCGGCCCCCAACGCAGCAGCGAGCGTCTTGAAGTTCCCGGCTCCAACGGCGGTATCAACAATGTCGGCGGCGCGAGCGCTGGCGGCGGCAGAGACGGTTAATAGCAAAGCCAAGCCATGCTTGACGATAGTCTTCATCGTAATTCATCCCTTTGATTGGAAGTGGTTTGTCGGTGACATCGACGCGACCACTATTAGGCCCTGTCAAGGGCGAAAAATCACGTTTCGTCTACCGTAGCCGAGTCTCTCCGAGACTCGAGTTTTCTCTGCTTCTTTCCCCACATTCCCACGGTCGTAGGCAATCAGGCAATAATCATCCCCTTCGCGGTCATCTAGTTCGCCTGTTTTGATTCAAAGGTCATCACCATGTCCCCCTACGTGACGTTCCTGCTGATCGCGCTGGCTGCGATTCTTGATTTGGGTCGCCTACGATTTGATCCAGAAAAAGCATGCGATCATTCACAACTTTCCCATCATTGGCCATTTCCGCTACTGGTTAGAAATGATCGGGCCGGAATTGCGACAGTACATCGTGACGAGCAACGATGAAGAAAGGCCGTTCTGCCGGGACGAGCGGCGGTGGGTTTATGCTTCCTCGAAGCGCGAGAACAACTACTTTGGCTTCGGTACGGACAACGACCTGGAAACGTCATCCGGTTATCTGATCATTCGCCAGTCCGCGTTTCCGCTCAACGATCACATTCCGAGCGACCAAGGTTATGATCCGATGTACCGCATTCCCTGCCGAAAGGTCATCGGGGAGTATCGTCAGCGTCCCAAGGCATTCCGGCCTGACTCGATCGTCAACATCTCGGCGATGAGTTTCGGTTCGTTGAGTGGGCCAGCGATCGAAGCATTCAATCGCGGCGCCGCGATCTGCGGATGCCTGCACAATACGGGGGAAGGGGGCGTCTCCGAAGCATCACCAACACGGCGGTGAGTTGATCTGGCAGATCGGTACTGGGTACTTTGGCTGTCGCACCACGCAGGGGCAATTCGATCTGGCAAAGTTTCGGGATGTTGTCGCTGCCAATCCCATTCGCGCCATCGAAATCAAGCTGAGCCAGGGGGCAAAGCCAGGGCGGGGTGGATTGTTGCCGGCAGCAAAGATCAGTCCGGAAATTGCAGCGATTCGTGGCATTCCATTGGGAAAGGATTGTGCCAGTCCGGCATCGCACTCTGCGTTCAAGGATGTCGATTCCATGCTTGATTTTGTTGAGCGGCTTGCCGAAGAGAGCGGCCTGCCGGTAGGAATCAAATCGGCGGTTGGCCAGATGGGGTTCTGGCAAGAGCTGATCAATCAAATTGACCAGACGGGGCGAGCCGTTGATTTCATCACGATCGACGGTGGCGAAGGCGGCACCGGAGCCGCACCTCTGGTGTTCTCGGATCACGTTGCGATGCCGTTCAAGTTGGGATTCAGCAGCGTTTTCAAACTGTTCTTGGATGCCGGAATGGATCAACGCATCACATTCATTGGTTCGGGGAAGCTTGGCTTTCCAGAAATTTCGCTGATGGCAATGGGCTTGGGCTGCGACATGGTCAATGTGGCCCGTGAAGCGATGCTTGCCATTGGCTGTATCCAAGCTCAACGCTGCCACACGGATCACTGTCCAACCGGCGTGGCTACCCAAAATCGCTGGCTGATACGTGGGCTCGATCCAACGAACAAAGCGAATCGGCTCGCCAATTACATCGCAACGCTTCGCAAGGAGCTGCTTCAGCTCAGTTACGCGTGTGGAGTCGAACATCCGGCGCTCGTCTCAACCGACGACATGGAACTCGTCGATCAGGACTTTCAGTCGATGACCGTGACGCAGAGGTTCGGATATCGAAAACGGATCGACGCGTAGGGCGACCCAACGCATGGGATGACACGTACGACGGCCTTGGAAGGCTGTCGAAAGCAACAGTGGGTTTGATTCGACGGCCTTGGAAGGCCATCGTACGGCGGAAGGCATTCGTATTGCCCGAGATCTCCCGTCGACAAACGTTGCACTAACGTTTCGGTTCCTCAGCGGGCGCGAGAAAGTACTCGAAAAACGAGTAGAGAACCTCGTTCGACTCGTCATTGGGCGCATGTTCAGCTCGATTCGTCATCGCGACCCGATCCTCGAAGCCGAGAACGCGGTTGATTTCGATGGTTCGGTTGAGTGCCTGCCAACGCTGCGGCGGATCCTCGGAGCCTCCTGAGACGAGAAAGGGACGCGGTGCCATCAGCGCGTGCAACTCATGTAGGTCATGTCCATCCGCCCTCAGTCTGGGATACAGACCGCGGGCGGGATTTTCCGCGGTGATGATTCCCCGCTCGCGCCATGGCCGTGGATGATAGCCCAAGTACCATGGTTCCCAATAATTGACATTTGGCCGTGACTCATCAAACACGATCCCAGGATCCGACCAGGCGGCACAGGCGAATTTGTCAAAGAGACAGGATGCAAACATTGCCCATTTGCCACCGAATGAATGACCGACAATCCCGATCCGGGTTGCATCAACTTCAGGGCGGGCTGCCAGGACGTACCAGGCATTCGCGGCGGCATAGCCGAGCATCGAAAGTGGCGCGACCTCGGCGTTATCGATGCTGGGGTAGTAGATCGCATACGTCTTCGCCTCCGTGGCTTCGGTGGTACCAATCGAAAGGGTTACGAATCCTCGACGAGCAAGTTGCAATGCAAAATCACGCTGAGGCTGTCCCAGGCCGATCGCAGTTTCCGGTTCGTAATAGACCGTGACCACTGCCGGACGAGGCTCGTCACCGTCGGGGATCAGCAGGTAGGCGGTGGTCGTCTCGTTGGGTGCCCATGCAAAGCGAATACGATGCTGCACAAAGTTTTCACGACGAGTCGACTTCAGTACTTCCACCTCCGGCTTCGTGATTAGGGCGGGCCATTTGCCGAGCAGGTTCTCCCACTCTGCGACGATCTCAGCGCGGCGACGTTGCCACGCCTCGGCGCTGTTCGCTTGCGTTCCATCAGCGAACAGGAGCGGAGATGCATAGTCGCCGAATTTGCCACTCCATTCCTCGGGAGGCGAAAAATGAGACTCAAGCTTTGGCCATTCGTTTGCGTTGCTTGAGGAAACCTCTCGATCCTGGCCGACTGCCGAGCAGCTGAAGATGATTACCAGCGAGATCGAGATGGGGCGAATCCAATGTTTTCGATTCCCAGCTCTTGCGCCGCAAAGATCCACCGAGCCTAAACAGACGGACGCCTGATTTCGCATTGCGATCGCTCCCATCAAGATCAACGAGTTGTTCAGCTGCTCAAACTGAGCGGCTATTTGTTGCAGCATACCGTACCTGTCAAACAAGAATGACTAGTTCGATCGTGTATCATGAGCGATCGGCGACGATAAATAGTCACAGTCTCGGAGAGGTTGTGAAGAGATTGTGCTTGCTACTGTAGGTCCGCCTTTCCAAGGCGGACACCCGCAGCTTTGCTGCGTTTCGTGCGAGTCTCGGAGAGACTCGCCTACAGTAAGGCACCGCGGTTCAATTTGTTCACAGTCTCGGAGAGACTCGGCTACGGCAAGTCACGTCCATCACCGCTTCGCTTGTATCGTTGCTGACGCAAAGGGAGTCTCATCCAGCCGAGGCCGCTCAATCAGCGGGAAAGTGACCGGGTCCCAGAAAGCGGTGCCATTGAATATGGCAGATTCGGGGTAGAATGATGACGTCATTCCGTCCAGAAGATGCTCGTGCAGCGTCACGAACCCAACGGCGAATCGGAAAGTGAACGCGAAGCGATGATCGTGATCAGCAATACTCGGAGCACCATGGTACACATGCGAGCCGCTTGGATTTCGACGGGAACTGTCGCATGTTTGATTTGCGTCCAGATTGCCATTGGCGCCGAGCCCTTGAGCTACAACCGGGACATCCGACCGGTTCTTTCCGATAACTGCTTTGCCTGTCACGGACCGGATCAGTCGCATCAGGAGGGCGGATTGCGACTTGATCTTCGTGAAGTTGCGGTGCAGCCTGCCGACTCCGGAGAGATTGCCATTGTTCCGGGGGAACCGGACGCCAGCGAAATGATGACTCGCGTGCTATCCGAGGATCCGGACATGCGGATGCCGCCGCCGACCAGCGGTCACACGTTAACCGCGGCGCAGAAGCAGATCCTGCGGCGCTGGATTGCCGAGGGGGCGGAGTATCAGAGGCACTGGTCCTTCGAACCGATTCGTAAGGCCCCAGCGACTGGCAACGCGATCGACTTCTTCATTCGAAAGGCCTTGAACGACGCCGGGCTGCAACCATCGCCGCCCGCCTCAGCCGAGACGCAATTGCGACGAGTCAGTCTCGACCTGACCGGCTTGCCTCCGACAAGGGACGAGGCCGATCGGTTCGTTGCCGACCTGCAGGCTCGCGGAATGGATGCGGCTTATGAAGTAGCCGTCGACAGGCTGCTCGCTTCGCCTCGTTACGGGGAACGCATGGCATGGCAGTGGCTCGAAGCAGCTCGCTATGCCGACACCGATGGGTATCAGAACGATGGACCGCGCGACATGTGGCGCTGGCGCGACTGGGTCATCGACGCCTACAACGCGAACATGCCCTTCGATCGCTTTACCGTCGAGCAACTGGCCGGAGACTTGTTGCCCGATCCCACGCAGGAACAACTCATTGCCACCGCCTTCAACCGCAACAACCGGTACAACTCCGAAGAAGGCATTCCCATCGACGAGTTCCTGTTGGAGAACGCCGTCGACCGCGTCGACACGACCTCCACCGTCTGGATGGGACTCACGATGGGGTGCGCTCGCTGCCACGACCACAAATTTGATCCGCTGAGTCAGAAAGAGTACTACCAGTTGATCGACTACTTCAACGACGTTGCTGAGAGTGGTCGCGCTGTCAAGTTCGGCAACTCGGAGCCCTGGATCCGTACTCCGACGAAAGTCCAGCACGCGGAACTGGCAACGTTGGAACGGAAGGTCCGTGAGCGGCGCGATCAGCTAAAGAAGGCGGAGTTGGAAATTGCGGATGCCCAGCGGCAATGGGAGTTGGAGCCCAAGCTGCATGCTCCCGTGGTCCAACATGGGCTGGACCATCACTACGCATTTGACGAAGTCGAGGAGCGCGCGGTTGGCAAGGGGGAGGGTGTCTCGCTGGAGACAGGAGTTCACGGTAGCTCAGCCTCTGTTGCAGACGAGGGTTACTTCGAAATCGAAAAGATTCCCGGTCTGATCGGCAACGGTCGATTCTCGGTCGCCTTTTGGATGAAGCCTCAGCGCGTGGATTCGGGCCCGGTGTTGTCCAACGAGGCAGAGGGGACCGGACGCAATGGGATCCTCGTTGAATTCGTCGACGGCCGGCTGCGATGGAACAACAACACGCGTTGGATCTCCGGCGTGTCGACGATCGAAACCGAGCAGACCTTCAAGCCGGGCCAGTGGGTGCACATCACGATGACCAATGATGGAACCCAACGGGCTGACGGAATGAAGTTGTATGTCAACGGTGCAGAGCAAGCTGTCAAGGTCATTCGCAATACCAACAGCAACGCAGCCACCCGAGATCAGGGCACGGCGATGCGCATCGGATACAGCAAGCATGTTGGCCATTGGCAGGGCCAAATCGATGAGCTGCGGTTCTATACCAGACGCACGTTATCGCCGACCGAAGCCGAACTGCTTGCCGTACGCGAAACACCAGAAGCGATCGCGATCATTCCCGAGCCTCAGCGGACGTCCGTTCAACTGGATCTGCTTCGGCTTGCATTTCTGGAACAGGGAGCCGAGGAGTCGCACCGGGCGTTGCTGACGGCGCTGCAAGAGGCCGAAGAGGCTCGCGTCGTTTACGAAGATGGTTTGCCGACAACCATGATCATGCGTGACCTTCCCGACGGCCGGCCATCCTTTGTGCGGCTGCGGGGCGTGTACGATGCGTTTGGGGAACCTGTCGAGCCGGGGGTCCCCAAAGTCTTTCCACCGCTTCCGAAAGATGCCAAGAATGATCGACTGACCTTTGCCCGCTGGCTGGTCAGCCCTGAACATCCGTTGACGGCACGCGTTGCCGTGAATCGTTACTGGCAACTTCTGTTCGGTCGTGGCTTCGTCAACACGGCGGAAGACTTTGGTTCGCAGGGAGATCCACCCAGCCACGTTGACCTGCTCGACTGGTTGGCGGCCGATTTCATCGAATCGGGCTGGAACGTCAAACAGTTGATGAAGCGGATGGTCATGAGCGAGACGTACCGCCAGTCATCAGTGATCCACGAGGATCATCTTCGCGTCGATCCGGACAACGTGCTTCTGGCCCGCGCACCGAGATTGCGGCTGCCTGGCAACGTGCTGCGCGACCAGGCGTTGATGGTCTCTGGACTACTGGTGGAAGAGCAGGGCGGGCCTTCGGTATTTCCGTATCAGCCAGCCGGTTTATGGGAAGAAGCCAGCAACGCCAAGTACAAGGTTGGCAAAGGAGAGGAGTTGTATCGACGCAGCCTCTATACGTATTGGAAGCGGACCCTCGCGCCGCCGTCGATGGCCGTGCTCGATACCGGGGATCGTGAATACTGTACAGTCAGGCCGAAGCGTACCAACACGCCGCTGCAGGCACTCACGTTGATGAACGAGACGACGTTTGTCGAAGCAGCACGCAAACTTGGCGAACGAATCCTGGCCGAAGGTGGCGACACCGAATCGGCTCGCATTGCTTTCGCCTTCCGCGCGGTAGCGACTCGCGAGCCAAGCTCGATGGAACTGCAGCTGCTGACGGCTGCCCTGAATGACTTCCGGCGTGAATTCCAATCCGATCCCGAAGCTGCGACCGCTAGTCAGAAAGCTGGTGACTCACCACCGAACAAGCATCTTGAGCCGATTGAATTGGCCGCGGCGACGGCGCTCGCGAATGTCCTGCTGAATCTGGATGAGGTCACCACACGTGAATGAGCCAACCCGTCATCAGACAATCGACATGAGCGAAGCGAATATCGAGCAGGATCACGCCGCATTCGTTGCATCACGCCGCCACTTCTTGGGTCGAGCATCGACTGCGATGGGCGGGCTCGCCTTGGCTTCGCTGCTGGATCCCAATGCATCGTTGAATGTTCAGGCTTCGGGGGCAGCCGGACACTATCAAGGGTCGGGATTGCCCACAGCACGTGCGAAGCGTGTGATCTACTTGTTTCAGTCGGGCGGTCCCCCTCAGCACGATACGTTCGACTACAAGCCACATCTGGACAAGGTTCATGGCCAGGAGACTCCGGCATCGGTCTTCAACGGTCAACGGTTGACGGGGATGACGGCCGGCCAGAGCTCGTTCCCGGTTGCACGGTCAACGTTTCAATTCCAGCAGCACGGACAATGCGGCGCGTGGGTGAGTGACGCGATGCCGCATCTGGCTAAGGTGGTGGATGAGTTGTGTTTCATTCGCTCGATGCATACCGCGGCGATCAATCACGATCCGGCGATCACGTTTCTGCAGACCGGCTTTCAAATCGCGGGGCGCCCCAGCATCGGTGCCTGGATGAGTTATGGCCTGGGAAGCGAGAATGAGAACCTGCCCGCTTTCGTGGCGATGCTTTCAGGCAACGGAGGCCAGCCGCTTTACGACCGTCTGTGGGGACCAGGCTTTCTGCCATCGGTACATCAGGGAGTCCGTTTCCGATCGGGCAACGACCCCGTGCTGTTCCTCCACAATCCCGACGGATTCAGTGACGACCTGCGACGAAAGACACTCGATCACCTCAGTCAGCTCAATCGCATGAGGCTCAACGTCACGGGCGATCCGGAGATTGAAACCCGCATCGCTCAGTACGAAATGGCATATCGGATGCAAACGTCCGTCCCTGAGTTGACGGATGTTTCCGACGAGCCGGAGAGTACGTTCGAGCTTTACGGCGAGGATGCTCGCAAGCCGGGTACGTATGCCTACAATGCGCTGATCGCCCGCCGGTTGAGCGAACGCGGAGTCCGCTTTGTGCAACTGTTCCACCGTGGCTGGGATACTCACAACGGTCTGCCGGCGCAGTTACGAGCTCGCAGCAAAGATACCGATCAGGCCACCGCGGCTCTGATCACGGACCTGAAGCAACGTGGACTGTTGGACGAGACGCTCGTGGTCTGGGGCGGTGAGTTCGGTCGCACGGTTTACTGCCAGGGCGATCTTACCGCCAAGAACTACGGTCGCGATCATCATCCACGCTGCTTCACGATGTGGGTGGCGGGGGGCGGCTTCAAGCCGGGCCTGACCTACGGTGCCACCGATGACTACGGCTACAACATCGTCGAGAATCCGGTCAGCGTGCATGATCTGCACGCCACGTTGCTGAACCAGTTGGGGGTCGATCACGAGCGTCTGACCTTCAAGTTCCAAGGGCGCCATTACCGGCTGACCGATATTCATGGGACAGTCGTCAATGAGCTGTTGGCTTGAGCGGTGATTTGCGAACCGATGCAATCGCTCGTTGGAATCGTGTCGCACCTGGCTCTTGGCCATCGTGGCTACGAATTCACGACGATCATCGTGGAATCACGGGCAAGAGCAGATGAGACGCGTTGTCGCCTCCATGGAAGACCGTTTGTGTCGCCTGGTGCAACTCCCTGTCGGTGCCGAAGGGGAGTCCGGAATTGGGGTTGCGGTCGAATCGTGGAAAATTGCTACTGGAGATTTCGACGCGGATTCGATGGCCCGGTTTGAAGAGGTTGCTCGTTACCCATAGATCGATTTCGTAGCGATAGGTCTTGCCGGGCTCAATCAACTCCGGTGACGTTTTCGAATCTCGCCACGAAGCACGGATGATCCCGTCGCAAAGGTTGTAAGCTTTGCCGTCGGGATGAACATCGACCAGCTTTGCCGTGAAGTCGGTATCTTTTGCTGTCGAGGCTGCGAACAGAATCATCTTCACCGGCCCGGTAACTTCAATCGCCTCGGTCAGAGGGGCAGTCGTGTAGACCAACACGTCCTGGCGCCGCTCAACCTCCGTTTGATCAAACGGTCCGATCGGTACTGCGACGAGGTTGTTACCGCCAATCGTCGGAACGGGGTCATTGGGATCGTAGGTATACGTGTCGCTGGACGTCGAGTCAGTTTGAACTTCGCTTAACACTCCATCACCATCGAGTTGATTCGCGTTTCCCTGGCTATGCAGATAGAAGGGCGTGTAAACGGTGCGTGCAAGCGGCCACTCATCTTCGCCCCGCCAAGCGTTCTCTCCCATCACAAAGATCTTGAAGGCAGGCCAATCTTCGATGTCTGTATCCTGGTCGCGCAGCCAGTAGTCGAACCACTCCTTCTGTAGCTTGCCAACGTCCTGAGTAGCTTCCGCACCGAAGTCCAGTGCGCCCACTTTGCGGCCGCCAACACCATGACTCCATGGGCCCATGACGACAACCTGGTTGCGACGTACCAGATGATTGCGCGACTCATCGCGAACACCGCTGGTCATGTCCAAAGTGGCTTTTGAAAAGATGTCGTACCAACCTCCGATGTTCAGGACCGGCACCGTTACATCGTCGAACGCGTCACGTCCGATGCCACGATCGGCCCAGTATTGATCGTCGGCGGGATGTTCGACCCAATCCTCAAGGTAAAACACCTCCTGATTGAGTTGATCATCAAACTGGTTCAGGGGCAAATATCGAAACGTTTGGTCGCCGCCATCCAGCGGGACCGTTGCCCCGCCCTGAGCCGCTCCCCAACTCATTAAGAGCGCCAGTTGAAAGGCTCCGTCGTAGTAAGCGATGTCGTAGGCATTGCAAAACGGAACGACTGGAACCATTGTTTTGAGATACTGGCTTCCCTCAGGTGCCGATGCCCACTGGGTCCAACCGACGTAGGAACCGCCGGCGGTGCCGATCTTGCCATTGCACCATGATTGACTGCCCACCCATTCCTGTGTCTCGAATCCATCCTTTGCATCATAGCGAAACGGGTCCCAGATTCCTTCCGAGTCACCTCGTCCACGACAATCCTGGATGACAACTGCGTAGCCGGAGCTCACGTAAGCACGGGCCTGCCCGTGTTGCTTGTCTCCCTTGCCATAGGGAGTCCGGTACAGAATGGTTGGGAATTGGCCATCGCCCGATGGTCGGAAGAGGTTGGCCGCGAGACGAGTTCCGTCGCGCATCGGAATCATGACATTCGATTCAAACACAACGTCATCGCCGAGGGCTTGAGCGACGGCCATGCGGTCGATGCAGGGAAGAGGTATCGCCACGACCGCCAGGAAGAAAGCTGCAATTCGCATGTTACGTTGATGAATCTGTAAGGAGTGACGGACGGATAGGGTGCAAGCTATGTTTTGAATCGGTTGCTATTCCGGCCAATCAGCCACTGCATCGGCCATCTGATGCAGCAGAAGATCGATCTCGCCACCGAGAGGTTTGGTTGTCGGACTGACACGGGCGTTGAGCAAGGCGACAAAGTTCATGCCGTCATGGCGGCGAATCAGGATGGTGGCCGTTCCCGGCAAAGACCCGGTATGCCAATGGTTGACTTTACCGCCGGGATGTATCCGGTTTCGCCATCCCAGAGAATAGTAGACGGGTTTCTCCTCGCCACTCTCGTCGTGACCGGCCAGGCCAGGCGGACGCTCATGCATCAACTCGATGGTCTCCCGGCTAAGAATAGGGCAGTGTTCGGGATCATCAAACGCCGAGGCAAATCGAGCCAGATCGGTTGCGGATGCAATCCAGCCACCGTGCGCGTCCATCGCTTCGAGATACCAGGCCCCGTAGGGCGATGGGACAGTCTGATTGAGATCTGCCGCGAACACCGATGTGCCCGTTCCCGGATGATAATATCGGGCCTCGTTCTCCTCGCGTCCTGCCAACCTCGTGTGCCCCAGTTTCATCGCAGTGATTCCAAGCGGCGCGAGTACATGCTCCTTGACGTAATTCTCGTAAGTCTGGCCTGTCACCGTCTCAATCACGCGGCCGAGCAGGCAATAGCCAAAATTCGAATAGGCGTATCGCTGGCCCGGATCAAAATCGAGTGGTTGTGACAGCATCGCTCGGATGACCGTGACTTCATCGGCAGGCGGCGCAACTCCAAATTGTTCGGCAAATCGAACCGACTGAAACATCGCGTCGAAAGACTGGGATCGATCCCAGCCTCCGCGGTGCTGTAAAAGATGACGAATGGTAATCTCCCGTAGCCTGTCGTCGAATTCGTCGCTCAAGGAGATCTCGTCTTCGAAATCGAGCACTTCGAAGACTTTGTCATCAAGACCTAGGTTCTTCTGCTCGATCAATTGCAGGATCGCTACCGCTGTAATGGGTTTGGAGATACTGGCGATGCGGAACAGCGTCTGAGGCTTGACCTCTTCTCGCGCAGCAATATCTGCGTATCCGTATCCGCTTGCGAAGACGACGTGCCCTCGATGGGTGACCGCGATAGAAGCGCCGGGCACTCCATGCTTCTTCATGAATTCGCACATGGAACGATCGTAATGGGCGAATCGTTCGTCCGCTGGTCCCGACCTGACATTGTACGCCGCAAGATCTTCTCGGTAGCCGGGACCACGAAGCACGCGACCCGGTTTGGCGCCGGTGAACACGCCATCCTTCAACACCAGCTGGCCATTGACGATGACATGCGTGACACCTTGGGATAAGGCACGCGGGTTTTGGAAGTCGGCGCGGTCGACCATGTTTTCGTAATCAAAAACGACCAGATCAGCGGCGAGACCGACAGCGATTCGACCACGATCGTACGCCAGAATGTTGTTAGCGGCAGCGGCAGATGCTTGCGAGACCGCTCGCTCGAGAGAAATCGCTCCGAGGTCACGGACATACCGTGCAATGAGTCTGGGAAACGACCCGAACGCGCGCGGGTGCGACGCAGATCGGTTGCCACCTGCTGGTCCGACGTCCGTACAGAACGAAACGAACTCCTGCTGCATCGCCAGGATTTTGTTGGCATCGGTCATCGTTTGCGGGAGCGCGAATGCGTCACTGCGTACAAGTTGGAAGAACGTCTCCCAAGGATCCTCGCCGCAGGACTCGGCAATCGCAGCGACTGAATGTCCGTCGTGTTCGCGATATCGAGGCTCGTTGCTGCGGCCGATGATGATACGATTCCAGTCCTTTCCGGCGTGACGAAACCAGTTTTCCCAGCCTTCGGTCGATTCCATTTCTTGCCGAATCTCGGAGCGCAATGGTTGGTCGTCCAGTCTCGAGAGCAAACGCTCGCGACCATCTGCGAAATGACGCGGATGAATCAATGCAGCGATGCCGAGTCCGTTGTTGATATAGGGATAGATGTCTGCCGTGACCTGCTGTCCTTGGGAGCGTGCTTCCTTGATCTTGGCTATGGCCAACGGCATCTTTCCCCAATTCTGTTGTCCAGCCGCCTTGAGGTGAAAGATATGAACGGGCGTGTTTCCTTCGCGTCCGATTTCGAGCGATTCTTCGATTGCTTCCAGCAACCGATCGCCTTCATTCCGCATGTGCGTGTAGTAGCGTCCGCCGTATTCCCCTGCGACGGACGCCAACGCGGCGATCTCTTTCGTTTGAGCATAGACCGCCGGAGGATAGATCAATGCAGTCGACACACCGATCGCGCCGGCTTCCATCGATTCCCGTACGAGCTCTTGCATCTGATTGAGTTCTTCGTCACTGGGACGTCGTTCGACATCTCCAAGCACGATGCGGCGAACCTGGGTGTGCCCGACTGTTTGAACCAGATTCACCGGCAGTCCGTTGGATTCCACCAGCGTGAAGTACTCGGCCATCGTCGTGTATCCGAGTTTACTTCCCTCGTCCTGACTCAGCGGTGCGGCTGAACCTCCTTCACCCGCATTGATCGTGGTGATGCCTTGGGACAGAAGATTGATCGCGGACTCGGGGTCATCCAACATCGGCGATGCGGTCTGTCCCATCATGTCGACGAATCCGGGAGCGACGACCAATCCACGGGCATCGATCACCTGCGCTGCGTTGTCGGCTGAAATCATGCCGATATGGGAAATTTTTCCCTGGTTGATTCCTACATCGGCGAGATACCACGGTGCGCCGCTTCCATCAACAACCCGGCCATTCTTGATGACAAGTTCGAACTTTTGCTGGGCGATCGCAGCGTTGTTAGGCGCCAGGGGCGCGATGACCACTAAAGCAAAAGCGAGTCGAGCAATGAACCAATCTGCCTTCATGAGGAGCGCCTTGGAGGGGACCGAACCGCCTGGTTTGGCGGCTACCGTATTCTAGGGCATCTCCGAGAGGGAGTGGTTTGCTACCAGCTGAGCTCGCTTGTGCTTTGACCGAACGATTCGGTTTCGATTCCCGAGTCATTGAGGACTTTGACGAACAGATTGCACAGTGGCGTCCCTTGCTGGTTCACAACGTAGCGACCATGCGTGAATCCGCCACCGGCGAGAAAAATCGGAAGGTTGTTGGCGCTGTGCGCGTTGGCATTTCCGAGGTTGCTGCCGAACAACACGGAGGTGTTGTCAAGCAAAGTGGATCCTGATTCGGCTTTCGCTTTCATCTGAGTCAGCAGGCTATCGAAACAGCCGAGGATGCCCGTCTCGACTTTCTGTAATTGCTCAATCTTGGCAGGGTCTTGCCCGTGATGCGACAAGTTGTGGTGGTTTTCCGTGACCCCTTTGACTTTTGGCACCACAAAATGATCTTGAATCATGACGCTGACGACGCGCGACGAATCGGTCTGCACGATCAGCGGAACTAGATCCATCAACAGCTGAATGCGGCCAATGAACTCGGTGGGATCAGGAATATCGGTCGGTGGTTTGGCATCGACCTTGGGCTTTGGCTTCTCCATCCAGCCCTGAAGCTGCGTGATGTTCGATTCCGCTTTTCGAACGGAATCAAAGTAGTCGTCAAGCAGATGGTTGTCGGCGGCGCTGGCCTTTCGCCTCAGCGATTCGGTTTCGCTGCTCAATTGATCGAGAATGCTACGTCCGTCGGTTAGTCGTTGCCGCTGCGCCTGCACCTCATCGGGCCTGCCAGAAAGGAACATCCGCGCGAACAGGTTGGCTGGGCTGATCTCAGCAGGAATCATCACTCCGCCACTGGTATACGACTGGCTCTGCGGCTTGAAGGTTCCCAGCGTGACAGACGAAAACCGGGTGACGTTGCCGATTCGACTGGCGGCCAACTGATCGACGGAAATCGTATTGCGGAATCCGCCCATTCCCGGCTTTCGCGCCGCCGTCAGAAAGGTCATTTCGCTATCGTGCGGCTGGCGACCAGTTTGGTCTTCGTGTTGCAAACCGGAGAACAACGTGAAGTCGTTGCGGTGCTCCTTCAGCAAATCCAAATACGGAGTCGATTCGTAATCGGCGCCAGGAGTTTTTGGCCACAGGTGCGGTGGGTGCAGGCCAAGCGCCGTGCAGACAAAGACCATTCGCTTCGGCGGGTTGCTCGATGAAGCGCCGAATACGGGATGCATCGATTCCAGAAACGGCAACGCCAGAGAAACACCCGAGGCTTTCAATAGTGTCCGGCGGTTGATGTGCTGATGCATAGAGTATTTTCACATTTCTTGTAGGCGGCCAAAGATTGTCGCCGATCGCTCCGCCGATCGTAGCGTCAGCGCGCGTACGATCGGCAGAGCGATCGAAGACGATGTCATTCCTAAAAATGCAGAGCCCGATTTTGTGTATGAATGGATTTGGTTTCGACAGGATGTACATGATCGACAGGATGTACTTCGTCTCGTCAGTCGTGGAGCACGGAAAACTTGTCAATCCTGCAAATCCTGTCCAATTACTTGTTCCGAAACATCTTGCTTTGGATGACCTGGTGGATGATGTCTTTGACAGGAAAATCGTCGTCGCGAGTTCTGCTGAGAATGGCGTCGATCTCCTCGCGATCGGCGAACTCGATCTCGCCGCCGGTTGCATACACGACGAGTTGCGAAATGAAGTTGCGAGCGACTGGTTCCTTTTGATCGAGGAGGAGTCGTTTGAATTCGTCGATTCCGGAGAAGTCCTTGCCGTCGGCTGTCACGCCGCTGGGGTCGACTGGCGGGCCCTGCCTGGGTGGCGCAGCGACGGTCAAGTCACCAAACTTTAGCTCTCCACCAGAAGCCCTGTAGTACGTGCGGAATCCGCCAATCGGATCGAAGCTTTCCATAGCGAATCCGGGTGGATCAATCTCGCGATGGCATTGATTGCAGGACTCGATCTTGCGGTGCGCTGTCAAAATCTCGCGAATGGTGGTTTGACCACGGGTGTCGGGTTCGATGGAGCCGACGCCTGGTGGTGGTGGTGACGGTGGCGTGCCAAGGAAATTCGTCAGCACAAAGTTGCCGCGAGTCACTGGCGAAGTGGTCGTGCCATTGGCGGTTGTCTTCAGGATCGCCGCCTGCGTGAGCACACCGCCGCGCGGGCTGTCTTGTGGCAATTGGATCTTGCGAAAAGCTTGACCTTCGATGCCGGGAATACCGTAATGTTCTGCCAGCCTGCGATTGACAAAGGTGAAGTCAGAATCGATCAGATTGCAAAGGCTTAAGTTTTCCTTAATCAAGTCTGCAAAGAATTGTTCGGTCTCTTGTGGAATCGCATCGCTGAGCAACTCGTCAAACTCAGGATAGAGTCCCGCGTCTGGACTCGTCACATTGACCTTATTCAGCCGCAACCACTGGCCGACAAAATCCTTGACGAACCGCATCGATTTTTCATCGTCGAGCATGCGGTCGACTTGCTCCGCGAGCACATTCGGATCGGAAAGTTTTCCGTCATCCGCCAGGGAGAGCAGCTGATCATCGGGCATGCTCTTCCAGAGGAAATATGAAAGGCGATTCGCCAATGCCTCGTCGTCCAGTTCGCCTGCCTCTCCACTGAACAACAGGAACTGAGGTGAACTCAGCATCGACCGCAGTGGAAGCAGCGTCGCATCAAGTAGGTTACGACCTTCTTCGATCGCAGGCTTGGCCAAGTCGATGAAGGGAACCAGCTCATCATCGGTTACTTGTCGTCGGAACGCTCGCGGCGCGAAGTTACTGACGATCTCTGCGACATGCTGCATTCGATCGCCGGAAGCCTTGACCTCAAAAGGCCCAGATTTGGAAGGTCCGACACTTGAAAGCTCAAGTCCGTCGAGAAGTTTGGTCGTACTGGGCGGCGGCCAGTGATCAAACAGCGGACCCTCGATTTGCTGAGAGAGGATGGCCAAGCCCTTGCCTTTGTAGTTCTTGGCACCGCCGGCCGAGAAGACGCCACCATAGAAACCGGAGCGGGCGTCAAAGGTCAGGTACGGCGCATCACCCGGTTGGAGAAAGGTGTCGATGACGACCGTTTGTGGCTCGCCGGGTTTGAGATCCACTGCCAGCGCGAGTCGTGCCCCGCCGGTTTGGTCCTTGACGATGAACTTCGCCGTCACAGGATCCTTCGACTGGTAAGCGGCAACCTTGGCCGTGATTCGATGGATTCCTGGCGTCGTGACCCGGAATTGGAACTGCGTGAGATAGTCGACGTCAGCAAATAGTGCGACACCCCTGCCGTACTGCAACTTCCGCGTGACGCTTCCGCCCAGGTTGAGTGGCTTGTCGTGCCATTGTTCCAGGTACGCAAAGTCATTCGCGACGACGCGATGTGGGTTGCGGCCCAGCTTGATTGCCAGCCCGAGTGCTTCGTCTGCAGCCTCGAGATAGCTTTCCATATGGACGGCGGAGATGCGCTGGTTCGCTCCGACAGTGTCAAAGCTACCCGATTCGACTTCGTCGGGAATGCCGGCGGTGACGTCACTGTTGATCAGAAGCAAATCGCGAAGCGTGTGTCCGAATTCAAGCTTCGTCAACCGTCTCGCTGGAACGCGTCCGACTCGTTGTTGCTTCGCAAGGCTTGCGGCACTTAGATCATTCTTCAGCGACAAAACTGCGGTGCTCAGTTGGGCGGGATCTGGACGCTCTTCCGATTTTGGCGGCATCTCACCATCCGAGACGCGATCGAAGACCCTTTCCCATTTGCGAAACGTAACCGCGTCGGAGAGGTCATGTCCAAGTGCTTCGAGGTTCAGACCAGTGTCGCTACCGGCATCGTGACATTGAACGCAAGACGCTTCGATCAGCGGCGCGACGCCGGTCTGGAAGGACTGAGCGACCGCAGTACCCGAGATCAAGCAGCAAAACAGAATGAGAACCGAGAATCGATGCTTCATGGAATGACCAATCTCTTCAGTAAGAATTCGGACAGGATCAACATGATGAACAGGATCAAGATCGATCTAGTCGATTCTGTCGTGACTTCGTCGGCCCACAGCCCACAGCCCACAGCCCACAGCCCACAGCCCAACTGCCCAACTGCCCAACTGCCCACTACCCAACTGCCCACTACCCAACTGCCCACTACCGCCATTGACGTAGTCCGCGATCACTTGCGCTTCCTTGACTTCGATCGCTCCGTCACCATTCGTGTCGATGTACTGGAAATTCGTCTTCAGTTCATCCGGCGCTTTGTCCTTGCTGATCTTGCTGTCTCTGTCCTTATCCATTTGGCCCACCAACTGTTTGGTCGTAACGGGTCCAGAAGTGTCAGTCCGAGTGGCACCAGGGTTGATACCTTTTGCATGGCCTGTTTTTGCCTTGGATACGTTGTGGATCAACGGGAAAGCTATCCCAGCAATATATCCCTACCGAAACGGCCGGCAGCGGTTACAGCAAAACACGAAGAGATCCAGATTTTCCCATCTGCAGCTAGCGAGGCACTAGCCAGCACCCCGACAGTTGGTCGTGGAGCCCACGCGACGGATGCAGGACGGCGACTGCCAGTCCGATGATCCATGGAACGAGCAACAGCAAAGCCCAGCCGACGTCGCCCTGCATGCCGAAAGGTAAGACCAGGAAAAACGGCGTCCAAGCGATCAACCAGCGGACGAGCAGCCGAACACGACCTGCAGGCTGGCTTTTGGCGTCGACCACCGCGAATCCGAACAGGTGCTGGCCGGCCGTTGTCGCCAATAACGCCAACGTCACGAGCTGTACGAGGGCAATCACGAAAACGAGTCTGAGTGAGGATTCCACCAGAAGACGAAAGACAGTCAGTCGATTGATTTGGCGTTCGCCTGTTTGAAATTCCGGTAACGCCTCGCTCAGCTTACGATCGGCCTGTTTCAGCTGCTCCGGCGTGAACTCGAGAGGAGGATAAAAGGCCTGCTTCAGTGCATTTCTCTCCTGCTGGCTTAATAAGCGATAACGCTGGTAGTCGGCGAGGTTATTGAAGTCGGCGATGTCGTAATGCCCTGCGAGATGAAGGTTGATGAAGTCGTGGTCTCGCTCCCCTTGAACAAGCCGCTCCCGAAACCGAAGCACGTCGCTCAACGCGGGAAGATCGGGATACGATTCGTTCAAAGCTGCGACTCTTGCCCGATTCAACGCTGGTGTGACCAACAAGGCGTCGAATCCACCGAGTGCGATCAACGCGACGGGGATCGCGAACAGTGATGCGGTGCGGATCGTTCGATCGAGCCTCGCAGGCTTGTTGAGAAACGAACGGAGGCAGCCGGCAAGGAAACTGAGTTTGTCGAAAGAGCCTACTGCAAGGTTTTGCAGCACGGATTGCGCGTGGATGGGAATGGTCGTGGGATCGGTGCACTTCGCGATCGAGTCGAGGAAGCGTTGTTTCCCTGCGATGTCTTCGACATTGATCGGATCGGAGCCGATCGCAACGTGATCTTGTTCTATCTCACCCTCCCGGATCAGGTGCGATTCAACCGGCCAACGTTCATCAAGGATCATCGCGCGGCCCGTGTGCGTGATCCAAACGTGATCGAGGCTCAACTCAGTTGGGAGAGTCATGTCTTCTGACGCCTGGGCGATTTCGATCGTCAGTTCGTAAAGCCAATGACGGACCGCCGCCCAGTGTGGTCGCGACTCTTGATCGAGCAACCTTGCGAGTGACATTCCAGGCAGCGCCTCAAAGACATCCCAGTTCGCATCGGACGTCGTAATACTCTGTAGCCAACGCGCACGCCCAGGCCGAGCAACGTTGCGGCGAGTGATCATCATCTTGCCGTGCGTGGCAGGGGAGGTAGGACGCGTTAGCGGTCGGGACGGGGACAGTTGGTCGGCGTCGCGATCCCGTTCTCGACGCAACAGCCAGACGGGACGATGGAGAGCGGAATCAAAGGCAGTCATCCAACCTGGAACGAGCTGCTGAACGAGCAGATAGGGACCGATGTATTCCGCTTGAATGCAAGGCGCATCATCCTGCACCTGCGGTGCAAGCGTCCCGTCCAACCAACGTTTGATATCGCTTGAACTCTGCGTATCGAACAGTCGTTTCACATCGATCAAGGCATGAGCGATCCCTGAAGGTCGTTCGATCACTCTGGTGTTGGTGAACAAATCCCAAGCAATCGCATATCCATTCCGGCGCCGCATCGTCAGCAAAGGCGCGAGCATTAAGCCGCAGGAGAACCCGAGATAGGCGATCGCGTTCGCCAAGTACGAAGTCGTGGAAATGCCGATTCCACTGAGCACAAAAATGGTCCCTCCCTGTCGTGCGGTCCATGCCATCAAGGCTCGGGCTAGAGCGCGAAGGTAATCCGGCGGTTGGCCGTTGCTGCGGGCAACGCGTATCCCCGCAAAACGCTTACCGAGCCCTGCTCCCCAGCGTCCCTCCGGTAGCACGTAGTACGCAAGGAACCAGGCGAGCAAGAGCAGACCAGGCCTGAATTGCTGTTGCAGGGGAAGCTCGACGAGGCTGGAAACCCCGAAGTACGTCGCCGCACACAAACCTGGAATGTACCACGACAACATTTCATCAATGGCGTAAGCAACCGCCCGCTTGGGCAACGGCGCTGGCTGGGGAGTCTCCGAGCTGAACGGCAGCAGTGCGCCGCGCAGCTCCGCGTAATCCCTGTAGCGTTGTTCAGGCTTTTTGGCCAAGCAGCGGGCGACGACTTGGGCCAAGCCACCAGGCACGTCACGGCGCAGCTCGGAAAGCAACTTGGGCTTCTCGTCCAATGCCGCTGCTACGATCTGCACCGCGTTCTTTCCCTCGATCGGGGCATGATCCGTTAGTAACGTGAATAGCGTGGCGCCAACCGAGTAGATGTCGGCGCGAACGTCCAACTCGTCACCTCGGAGTTGTTCGGGAGCTGCGTAGGCCGGTGTGCCCAACGCGACCCCGGTGGCCGTTGTAAACGAGTCAACGGTTTCGATGGTCGACACCGAAAGGCCGTAGTCGCCAATCTTCACGGTACCGTCTGGACTGACGAACACGTTGGACGGCTTGACGTCACGGTGAAGAACGCCAGCCGCATGCGCCGCCTCGAGACCGGTGATCAGACCGAGCACTACATCGACAGCATCGACCACCGTTAGCGGGCCTCGCGTCTTCAGTCGGTCTGCAAGCGTTCCGCTGTCAGCGATCTCCATCGTGATCACCGGGATACCATCAATCTCCTCAGTGCCGAAGACATACAGGCTGTTGGGATGGCTGATCCCCGCTGCGAGACGACCTTCGCGGAGAAACCTCGCTCGCATCACTGGCGATTCCAGCTGCTGTGAGAGCATCTTCAAGGCAAGCCGGCGACCCGTCGAGAGCTGCTCCGCTTCGTAAACCGACCCCATACCGCCACGACCCAGCAACCGAATCAAGCGGTAGCCACCGAAGTCGCAGGGAAGGTCGGTTGATTCGGGCGGAGTCTTCTGTCGCGACGGACCGGTGAACTCCTCCGGCGATCTGAGTTCTGTCTCCGTGTCGGTTTCAGCTTCGAGTGCCTGCAGCAGTAGGCAGGCCGCGCAAAGTCGCTCCGCGGGGCCCGCCGGAATCGGAGCGCCGCAGCGAGGACAGATGGCGGGAGTGCTCGTGGTCATGATTCAGAATCTTTCGTGGCTTCCACGATACTTAACGGAATGGTAGCCGTCGGTTACGTCGAAACGTGGCTACTGGGCTAGTAGCGCGGTCACGAGATATCGCATTTCGTCGTCGATTGCAGCGGGGTCGTCGACGGTTTCAGCAATTTCGGCTCGAAGCAATTCCCGATACCGCCGACGCAGCCGATGCACCGCAACCTTGACCGCACCCTCTGTCATTTCCAGTCTCGCAGCCGTTTCTTGGCGCGATGGTTCGTCGCCAGTAAGGCTTCCTTTGAGTACCTGAAACTGGTCACCTTTGCCTTCCGCTTCCAGTTCAAGACGCAGTTTTTTGAGTGCACGAGCGGTCAATTCCCGTGCCCATTCCCGATCAAACCACGCATCGGGTTCGGATGATTGAGCAGGTTCCAGCGCATAACGGGCTTCCGGATCGAGCGCATCGAGCTGGACAATCTTCAAGCCACCTCCACGTTTCTTCGCTCGCTTGCGATCCCAGTCGTGTGCCAGGAAATGCTTCATCGCGCCCAGAAGATAGGAGCGAAACCGGCCCTTGGCCGGATCGGCGGAGGCCAGTCCGCTTGATTCGATCAGCTTCGCAAAAAACGCTTGTGTTAGATCTTGAGCATCGTTCGACGAATACCCCCGTGCGCGCACAAATGCATAGATCGGATACCAATAGGCTTTGCAAAGCTCCGCGAGCGCCTGGTCCGCAATGGACTGACTCTGCTTGTCGCGACCAGCTGCTACCACGAGGCTCCACTGGGTGGTTGCGAATTCACGTGGACCGAAGTGCTCGTTCATGAACCCATTGTGCACTGTTATTGCAGGCAAGTCTCTCCGCTACTCGCGTGAAGATTCCGTTTCTTGCCGTTTCCTGCTGTGTCAGTCTCGAAGAGACTGACGTATCATGCCGAGCTGCTTGCACGCCGCCGGGTTCTAAACGATTGATGAGAATTCCAATGAGATTGGCCGGGTGCCGGCTACTTGGAGTCTATGCAGCATGACGTGCTGCCAAGTAGTGGGTTGACAAGAGGATAGATCCGTATGTGTCGATGGCTTGCCTATTCCGGACCGAAAGTCCCTCTGAGCACACTACTGACTCGTCCGGATCATTCTTTGATCGATCAAAGCATTCGTGCACGCGAGAATGTGGTAACGACTAACGGAGACGGATTTGGCGTTGGCTGGTATGGCGAGGGCAAGGGCCCGGGAACGTTTTGCGACACCCATCCGGCGTGGAACAATGCCAACCTGCGTCATTTGGCAGACCATATTCGATCGCCCTTGTTCATGGCTCACATTCGCTCTGCGACCGGCACGCCGATCCAGGATACGAATTGCCACCCCTTCATGTTTGAGAACTGGTTGTTCCAACACAACGGCAGCGTTCCAGAATTCTCCAAGTTGAAGCGAGATTTGTTATTGCAGATCGATCCCGATCTGTTTCCGAGTATTCAGGGATCGACCGACTCTGAGACGCTGTTCTTTCTTGCCCTGACGCTTGGTCTACAAGCGAAACCCAAAATGGCAATGGAGCGGATGGTTGCGCATGTCGAGCGATTGCGCCAGGATTCGGGAATCGCCGAACCGATCACGCTGAGCGCGGCGGTCAGTAATGGTCGGCAGTTGTATGCGGTACGGTATTCCAGCAACGCTGATTCACCGACGCTCTACCACAGTCGCCACCTGAATGCGTTACGCGTCATCGACGGTACCTACGAACGACTGCCGGATGCTGCCGTCGTTGTGTTGTCAGAACCGCTCGATGAACTGGCCGAACACTGGGAAGCCGTCCCCGAGTCTTCTTTCGTGACGGTCGAGCGTGGTACGACGACGGTTGAATCGTTTGCACCTGATTCGGTGTAAGTTCGATCGGCGCTATTCGCGTCCGCGTCGAGAAATCAAGGCAAGGAAGGCTGAAAAGAGAGCCGCGCCAATGATCGACCAGATGATCGGAAAAGTCTTGTCACCGATCTGAATTGCGAACAATTCAGGGAGACCTGCCAGCCTCGCCAAATACGTTCCCACCGTCGCTCCGATAAACCCCAACACGATCGACACGATACATCCGCCGCGTGAGTATCCGGCAATGGACTGGGCCAGCGAACCACAGACGCCAGCCACGATCAAGAGGATCACAAATTCAGTGAGGGTCATCAGATCAAGACCTTTTTCAGAATGATTTTGGTAGGATGAATTCGCATCGGACTGTGACGTTGGTGGCCTTGGAGGCACCTCCCGGTGACGTCCATGATGAAGTCGTCATACGCATCCTATTTCTTTGAGACCGAGCCAGTACGGGCAGGTCTTCATGACGTCATGGAACCCGTTCGCAGCTTCTGCAGCGCCTGGTAGGCGGCAACCGACGCCGACAAACTCGGCTCCATTCCTTCCAGAGCTTTGATCACCGGTTCGAGTGTTTGGAGTTCTGTGCCGTGCTTCCGAAACTCTTGCAGTGAGTGGTGGGCGGCTTTGTAGAAAGATCCCGAACGGCTCGTCCGCGTCAGCCCACTGAGCACCGCCAGCAATCCGGGTTGACCCATCACAGCCACACCCTCCGCCGCGACCCATGCCACATCAGCCTCTTCGTCGTCCATGGTATGCACTAACGACAACGCGGCGACGGGATCGCCGATCTCCGATAACGCCTTGGCAGCTTCCCATCGCACTCTTTTTCGAGGGTCGATCAGCTCCCCAATCAGGGCGTAAGTCACCTCGTGACCTTTGGCCTCGACAAGCGACTGACGCGCCTGCTTGCGAATCAAGCCGTCGTCGGATGCGAGTTGCTCGATGGTGGTTCTCAATTCAGTCGAATTCATGGTTCTTTCGTCTCTAAGTATCAAGGCGATCGCCAACACACTCACTCTACCTGGAAACGGACTGCGCTCCCAAGCTGACGAGTCGGCCACTGCTAATCCAAACAGGCACCAATGACCGCAAATGGCGGGCCATCAACACCCGTCTGAATGAGAAACCTTAGGAACTTAGGACCCAAATCGAATCGGCCCGCATGGAAGCTCATGGGTAGCACCTTCACAATGCGAAAATCACATCAACTGGCTATCGACCAACCATTCACGCAACCGCATCGGCCAATCTCCGGCACCGGAAGTGGTGCCTGGACGGTAGCCAAAGCCATGCCCGGCGTTGGAATAGATATGCAGTTCGCACGGTACGCCCGCTTCCTTGTACTGCAAATACAGGTTCGCCATTCCCAGCGAAATGTCGGGTCGGTCTTTCGCGCCCAATGCGATGAATACGGGTGGCATTCCGGCTTTGACCGTGAAGCGACTGGAGCTTCCGGGATAGATCAGCACCTGAAAGTCGGGGCGGCAACTCACTCGATCGATCGGATCCGTCGCGTCGGGATTTCCGCCGTCGGAGTCCATCGCCGCCAGGGCTGCTAGTTCACCTCCGGCAGAGAAGCCGAGGATGCCGATGCGATCGCCTTGGATGTTCCACTCTTTCCCTCGACTGCGAACCATACGGATGGCTCGGCGTGTATCGGCCATCGCATGCTCGTCGACCGTGTACGTGGAGCCCTCTTCACGAGCCAACCGATATCTCAGGACGAAGGCTGCGATACCGTGGTCTGCAAACCATTCCGCCAGCGAGTCTCCTTCGTGTCCGAGACATAGCATTCGATGTCCCCCACCCGGAGCAATGATGATCGCCGTGCCAGTCGCCTCATCGGATTTCGGAAGGTAAGGCGTGATGGAAGGGTGGTGCACGTTGGTGACGTTGCACTTTCCTTCTCCCCGGTCCACCTTCTCGGGCTCGTTCATGCGGTCTTCTGAGCCCGCGGCGCCTTGTGACCACAAGGGAATCGGTTCCGGATCAGCAGCGTTGGACATGCCGATGCTGACGACGATCGTCGCAGCCGCCACAGTGAAACGCAGAAGGGAGAAAGCGCGGGAAGCAAAGTTGTTCATGGGGATCGCTCACTCTGTTTCTGATTGCGAAGGGCTCATTCTGTTTTTCGTGTCGCCGGCAGTCGGAGGCGACGGTCATTCTAGCTTCCAGAAAGGGGGCAGGTACGAATGGCACGAACTTAGGTTGTGGCTGTGAACCTCGGGCGCTGGTGCAGCGTCAGCACTTATTTTGGGGTTGATGGCGAAACGGGGTCAGACACCAAAAACCGGAACGGCCCGAAGGTTGCTTCGCATTTTTGGTGTCTGACCCCTTTTCGCCGATTGACGTCACCCCCATTTTTGGATTTGACGCTGCGCTAGCCGTGGGCCTTCGCCGCATCTTAACGACGTTTTCGAGGCCCACGGCTAGCGTCTGAGGTTCAAAGCCCGTGCGATTCGGGTCAGCTACCAATAGTGCGAAGCACCCGAAGGGCCGCTGGCGGCGATTCGTACCTGACACCCATGTTTGGAACTGAAATCATTCCTCGGAGGCTTCCCCGCGCATTGCCTCACCCAAAAAGAAGCCAGGATGGGGCGGTTGGTTGTAGGCGACGTTCTGCCAGGCGACTGATAGCCGATACGTGGGATCGTGCATCAAGGTGACGAGCCGATGATCCGTCGCCAATGTGGTCGTGTAGATGCGAAGCTCGCTGCTGTCCGGGGTGCGGGCAATCAACTCTTCGCGCCAATCTCCTAGGATGTCAGCGGACAGACAGGGATTGGCTTTGGAGCCATTGTTGGAAACGATGCCTTCGCGTCGCCCATCAAACAGCACGTTCTCGCGTCCGTTTTCGTAGTCCCACTTGGTGATCTCAACACCATTGAGCAGTTCGCGGAGGAGATCGCCGTCCCACCAGATGGCCATGTTTTGCGAACGTGGACGCGGGCCAATGTCATTGCCATGGACGTCAAACAGGTTCCGTGTTCCGCCCCACATTTCGTAACCGGCGTGCCGAGGATCGATGTCGGCTGCCATGCCTCGGGCGACATCGCTTCCATGGGCAGCCGCAAAGTAGATTTCGCCCGTGAGCGTGTTTCGCAACTCAACGCCAGGGCTATCCTGGCCTGGCTTTTCATGAATGCTCCAGGTTTCTAATCCCGGTCGCTGCGGGTCAAGATCGGAGGTGTGTTGCGCATCGCCGTGGCCCAGACGTGTCGAGTACAGTCCTGTTCCGTCATCGTCGATGACCATCGCTCCGAAGATGATTTCATCGCACCCGTCGTTATCAACGTCGGCAACCGCGATGCTGTGGTTGCCCTGCCCACGCCATGGTTTCGAGTCATCCACCTGATCGCTATCGAATACCCATCGCTGTTGCAGCGTTCCATCACGCCAGTCCCACGCTGCCAGGACCGTGCGGGTGTAGTAGCCGCGCGTCATCACGACGCTCGGGTGTTCGCCATCAAGGTAGGCGACACAGGCGAGGAAACGATCGATGCGATTCCCGTAATCGTCTCCCCAGACCACTTTCATTTGCTCCGGCGTTGGGCTATCGGTTTCGGGATGTCGCTGGGGCAGGTAATCGACGGTTGCCATCGCGGTGCCGGTTTCGCCATTAAACACAGTCAGGTACTCCGGTCCCTTCAAGATGTAGCCTTCACGAGGGCCGCCCCGCCGCGCACTTCGCTGGAGACCTGCCGGTGCCAGTTGTCGATGGTCTGCATCGGCGTCACCAATCACTGTGCCCTGGCCATCGATGGTGCCGTCTGCGGTCTTGCAAACGACCTCTGCCTTTCCGTCGCAATCGAGGTCGTACACCATGAACTGTGTGTAGTGAGCGCCTTCACGAATGTTCTTGCCCAGATTGATGGACCAGAGAAAGGATCCGTCAAGTTTGTAGGCATGCAAAATCGGATCGGTCGTGATCCCGCTTTGCGAATTGTCGCGGCCCCGACCGACCATGTGGACGACGAGGTCATATTGCCCGTCACCATCCAAGTCACCCACCGACGCATCGTTGGCGTGGTAGCCGTCGGGAGTTTGCAGCGGGATCGATAGGTAACCGCAAACGGGAGGGTCCGCGGCGAACGTGAACGAACCATCTTCGCCGCCTGATTTTCCCGCTGGCCGTACCGTATATCGAGTCGGCAGCGACAAGTCGGCCTCGCGATCCCGAAGATGAGTTGCCCCAACCAAGGGTGCCTCATTGAGCAGCACCGGGTCGCCGTCTCCCGATTTTCGAAGGACATCGAAGCCAAGGTCTCTCGAGTCGCCAGCGAGCAGTCGCCAACTCACAAAGACGCCCCGGTCGCCCTCGTTTACGGCCACGACGCCACGATCGAGCTTTTCCATCCATCGCTGGGCAAACGACGGTCGAACGCCGCCTGCGACGACCGCCAGCACGAGCAAACGGAGAACAGTCGCCGCAGCCCCATGCCCGTTGAGGTAAACAAGCAGACGCGTCGTGAACTTTCGGTTTGTCCGTTTGAGGGTTTCGGTCATCGGGGCATCTGGGAGAACAGAGTCCATGAGGCAGACATCGTCTGTTGCAAGTAGCGATCGAACTGAGGCGGAGTACGATTCGTCACACTGGTATTTCCGCGTTACCATTCTAGCTGGTCAAGCTGAGCGGTTTTGGCGCATTTTTGACAGCGGCTTGGCGAGGCAGGCGAATCTGCGCCTTTGACTTGTCGTTCTAGACAGGATTCGCAGATTGCACCAGGAAGCAAGACCGATCAGTTTGACAAGCGGGTGCCCGCCAGGGGCTTGCAAGTGCAGGATTGTGCAGATGCAAGATTCTGCATTCCAATCCTGCCATCTTGCACGCCAACTCTTTCTATAATCTCGGGGTCAGGCTGCCTGTCATTTTGCGGCCCATCCGATTTCGTTTCTATTTTCGACACCGAGAGAAAGAGATATGCCAATTCCTAGCAACCGACGGCAGTTCCTGCGTAACGCAGCGTCATTGGCCGGTGCCGGTGTCTGGTTGTCTTCGCAATCGGATGGCGTGCTGGGCGCGTCGCCGAATGAGCGGGTCAGCATTGCGTCGATCGGTGTCGGTGGCAAAGGATCCAGCGATACGGATGACGCGTCGAAGTTCGGACAAATCGTTGCGATCTGTGATATCGATGATCATCGCCTGAAACAGAAGGCACAACAGTTCCCCGATGCGAAGATGTTCCATGACTTTCGCGAATTGCTCAGCGAGATGGGGGACAAGATCGATGCGGTAACCGTCAGCACGGCAGACCATACGCATGCCGCAGCTGGCGTGCACGCGATGCGTCTTGGCAAACATGTCTATTGTCAAAAGCCACTAACGCATTCCATTGCCGAAGCTCGCCTGATGCGAGAAACCGCGCGAAAGCACAACGTCGTCACGCAGATGGGCAATCAGGGAACGGCCCAAGACGGATTCCGCGCCGGGGTGGAGTTGATTCGCAGCGGCGCGATCGGTGATGTGCGGGAAGTTCACGTCTGGACGAATCGACCCTATTCGGACTGGAAATCAGGAAAGATGTATTGGAAGCAGTCTCCGCAGCTCACCAGTCGACCGCAGGAAACGCCGCCGGTTCCGGAGCATATCAGCTGGGATTTGTGGCTCGGTCCCGCGCCGGAACGTCCGTATCATCCCGTCTATCATCCACACGATTGGCGAGGTTGGTGGGACTTCGGCACCGGTGCGCTGGGCGACATGGCTTGTCACACGGCAAATCTTCCGTTCATGGGATTGGAGCTCGGTTTGCCAACGCGAGTGAGCGCCATCAGCAGCGAAGTCAACGCCGAGACCTATCCGGCTTGGGCGACCATCACATATGAGTTTCCGGCGCGCGGTAGCTCGCCGCCGGTCAAGCTTGTCTGGTACGAAGGCTCCGAGAACGGCAAGCGAAATCTTCCCGAACAGAGAATGCCCGGCGATCAGGTGCCGACAGACAGCGGCGCGCTGCTGGTGGGCGACAAGGGCCGGCTTTACGCGCCGGGTGATTCTGGCGATGAGCAGCAACTGGAAGTCAAAGGGAAAATCAAAACGCCCGAGCAAACGATCGAGCGTCTGGGAAGCGACGGCGGCTCCGACCAGAATCACAAGCGTGAATGGATTCGCGGCATTGAAGGTGGCCCGAAACCGCTCAGCAATTTCGACTACGCCTCGGTACTGACCGAAGCGATGCTGCTCGGCAACGTCGCGATCCGCCTCGGCAAGCCAATCGACTACGACGGCAAGAAGGGTGAGGTCACGAATCTGACCGAAGCTGCCAACCTGATCGCAATCCCCGCGCGTGAGGGTTGGGATCTCTAAGACGTGCTGCTGACAGCTCACCTACTCAAATCATCGGATTGTTCATAAGATGCTCGCTAAACACCTCTCAATCGCGTCATGCGTTTTCATACTGGCAAGTGGCTTTGCCGTTGCCAAAAGTCAAGCGGACTGGCCAAGTTGGCGCGGTCCCCACGACAACGGCAGCACCGAGGCCGGAAGCTATCCAACAAGTCTTGACGAAGCCCACACTCGGTGGCGAGTTGAATTGCCCGGCAAAGGTTGTTCGACGCCGATTGTGTTGGATCAGAACATCTATCTGACAGCGCCTGTCGATGGAAAGGATGCCGTGCTCTCCTTTGATGGGTCGGGCAAGCAGCGTTGGAGTACGACCTTCGGACCGGAGAACGCTGGGAAGCACCGCAATGGTTCTGGCAGCAACGCGTCGCCGGTCACTGATGGAAGTGCCGTCTTCGCGTACTTCAAGAGCGGCACGCTGGCGGCCTTGGAATTGGATGGATCCGTGCGGTGGCAAACCAATCTGGTCGATCGATTCGGCAAGGACACGCTCTTTTGGGATCACGGTACTTCGCCCGTGTTGACAAAGAAGCACGTCATCATGACTCGCATGCACAACGGCGAGTCTTGGCTTGCGGCTTTCGACAAGGACAGCGGCGAGATGGCCTGGAAAGTTGCCCGCAATTACTCGACGCCAATGGAATGCGACCACGGTTATACGACACCGCTCGTGATCGAGCATGACGGAAAAGAGACTCTGTTGGTGTGGGGCGCCGAACATCTCACCATCCATGACGCGGCCGACGGCAACGTCGTTTGGAGTTGCGGTCACTTCAACCCGGAAGCAAACAAGATGTGGCCGGCAATTGTGACGCCGGTGATCGTCGGCGACATGGCGGTGATCTGCTATGGACGTAACGATCGAGGAGATCCGCGGCTCTATGGAATCCGACTCACGGGTAGCGGAGACGTGACCGCATCGAATCACGTTTGGCAACGCGACGATATCGGCGCGTTCGTCCCCACGCCTGCGGTTTACCAGGGCCGCGTGTATCTGGTGCGCGATCGCGGTGAAGTGGAGTGCATCGATCCGCTGACCGGTGAGACCATTTGGAGTGACGCGCTTCCAAAGGGCCGAGCATCCTATTACGCGTCTCCGCTGATCGCCGGCGGCCAGCTCTACGCACCACGCGAAGACGGCGTCGTCTTTGTCGCGTCGGTTGCGGATGATCACTTCCAACTGATCTCCGAAAACGACATGCAGGAGTCCGTGATCGGATCACCCGTGCCGGCGGGAGATCGTATCCTCATTCGTGGCGAGAAGCATTTGTTCTGTCTGGGTGCACCGAACGCAGGAAATTGACGGATAGGTTCTTCGAGGAATCCCAAGATGAAAGTCGGCGTTTTCACTGTCATTCTTAAGCTCCATGCCTTTCGAGCAGGCACTTGATTACCTTGCAGGCTTGGGGGTGCAAACGGTCGAGATCGGCACCGGAGCCTACCCTGGTACCAACCACTGCGATGCGGATGCATTACTCGGAAGTGATGCAAAGGCTAAAGCATTCCTACACGCGATTCATTCGCGCGGTCTGAAGATTTCCTGCCTCTCGGTGCATGGCAATCCGATCCATCCGAATCAAGACACCGCTGCGCAGCATCATGCCGATTTCGAGCGGTGTGTGCGACTCGCCGCCAAACTTGAAGTCGACGTGGTGGCGACGTTCAGCGGTTGTCCCGGAGGCTCGCCGGCCGACCGGCAACCGAATTGGGTCACCTGTCCTTGGCCTCCGGAGTATCTCGATATTCTTGAGTACCAATGGAACGACGTGGTGATTCCATACTGGATCAAGACCGCCGAGTTTGCTCGCCAACACGGCATTCACAAGATCGCGTTGGAAATGCACCCCGGGTTTGTGGTCTACAATCCCGAGACCCTTTTGAAACTGCGGCAAGCGGCAGGGCCCGAGATCGGCGCCAATTTTGATCCGTCGCATTTGATCTGGCAGGGAATTGATCCGTGCGCCGCGGTTCGCGTGCTACAAGGCGCCGTTTGGCATGTTCACGCCAAGGATACGAACGTGCAGCAGTGGAACTCCAAGGTCAATGGTGTGCTTGATACCAAACACTACGGTGACGAACTCAATCGGGCGTGGTTGTTCCGCACCGTCGGCTATGGAAGCTCCCGGCAGTTCTGGTGCGACTTCATTTCTGCGTTGCGAATGATCGGCTACGACCACGCACTTTCCATCGAGCATGAAGACAGTCTGATGACGGCGAGTGAAGGGTTAGAAAAAGCAATTCGCTTCTTGCAGGGAATCGTCCTGAACGAGCCGAAGGGCGATGTGAGCTGGGCTTGAGTCTGTTTCTCCACGCCTTCGTCCCGATCATTTCCTCCACACCATGAATTCGAGTTCAGCCTTCCATGCGTCACAATCGCTTGCGTGAACTACTGGATGCCGATCAGCCAACACTCGGCACCCGTATCCTTTCGTCGTGGCCCACAGTCATTGAACTCGTCGGTCATTCCGGGATGTTTGATTATGTCGAGTTTTGTGGCGAGTACGCGCCCTATGATCACGCCATGCTTGAGAACATGGGACGCGCAATCGAACTGTTCGAGCATCTTGGCGGCATGATCAAGATCGAACAGGAGTCACGTGCGCATACCGCTGTCCGTGCGATTGGAGCTGGCTTTCAGAGTGTTCTGTTCGCCGATCCCCGCAGCGTTGCCGAGGTCGAGCAATGCGTGCGCTGCATCCGCACGGAGCGCCCCCAGTCGAGTGGATTGCATGGCGTGAACATGCATCGCGCGGCGTTGCTCGACGCTGGTAGCGAGGCATGGGCCGATGCGATGGACAGGGTCGTGATCGCTCTGATGATCGAAAAGAAGGAAGCGATCGAGAATCTGGAAGCGATGCTCGCCGTTCCCGGAGTCGACATGGTTCAGTTTGGTCCCGCCGATTATTCCAACAGCATTGGCCTGACGGGGCAGTTCACGCACCCCAAGGTCAAGGAAGCCGAACGGCATACCATCGAGACGGCACAGAGAATGGGAATCGCCGTACGTGTCGAACTGAATGAGCCGAAAGGTTTTGAGCCATACCTAGAAATGGGAGTCAAACATTTCAACGTCGGCGTCGACGTGAAAACGTTGTTCAAGTGGTTTCGCGAATCAGGCGCCATCATGCGGTGTGAACTCGGACTGGAACCATTGACGCAAGGCACGAGGTCATCGAACTACGGTCAAGCGAGGTAGTGCATTCATAGATTCTTGAATAGGCACAGGTTTGCGACGTTCGGTTTACTCTCCCTCGAGCGACGCCTTGGCGGAGTTTTCGGAGCAACAAATACAAGCACGACGCGCAAGCGAGTGTGTCCTCTCGCCTATCCCGTGCGCCCATCGGACACACTCGCTTGCGCGTCGTGCTTGTATTCTGCGATCTTTGCGCCAGTTCGAAATCCGCTACGGAGTTGCCCTCCAAGAGCGTCACAACTCGCCCCTCGCCCCTTGCAACTCGCCCCTCGCAACTCGCCCCTCGCAACTCGCCCCTCGCGCAGTCGTCCTCACCAACTCCATGTTTCGCGAAGCTGAGCGTTGATCACGGCGTTGGCCGGCCACTGGCCTCGGTAGAGATCGATCACATAGCCTGCTGATTCGATCGCCATCTCTCGCATCGCGAGTGCATCGGCACCTGCCGCGTGCGGCGATAGCACGACGTTGTCCAAGTCGAACAGAGGATTGTCTTTGGCCGGTGGTTCTTGCTCGAAGACGTCCAGCCCCGCTGCCTGAATGGAACCTTGCTGAAGCGCAGCGATCAGGTCCGCCTCATTGACGACCGCCCCCCGAGCGGTATTGATCAGGATCGCGGTTGGTTTCATGCTCGCAAGCACGTGACGATCAATCATGCCGCGCGTTTGGTCGTTGTTCGGGCAATGGATGCTCAAGATGTCACAGCGTTCGATGAGCGTCTGAAAATCGACGAGTTCGATGTGATGCTCGCGAGCGAACGTTTCATCGGGGAATGCGTCGTGGGCGATCACGTTCATCCCGAGAGCGGCGGATCGAATCGCCATGCTGCGACCGATGCGCCCGAGACCCAGAATTCCAATGGTCTTGGTTCGCACCGGTTCGATCAGGTCTCGCGGCCACCTGCCGGCACGCACAGCGCGGTCCCCGAGCACGATATGCTTGGAAACGGCCAACAGGAGCGCCAATGCGTGTTCGGCTGCCGCTTCGTGGATCGACTTGGGCGTGATGGTTACAACGATGTTTCTTGCCGTTGCCGCTGGGACATCGACCCGGTCATAGCCGACGCCGTTGCGTGCGATCACGCGAAGCTGCGGGAGGCGGTCAAGCATCCAGGCCGTGATATGCTCCGAACCGGCGATCACCGCATCGGCCCCACTCAATTCGTCGACGCCTTCCTCTTCGTCACCCAGTCCGCGCGTAAACTGAGGATTCTTTGGGAAAGCGATTTCAAATCCCGCCTCCGTCAAAAGATCGAGGTGCGGGCCGTCCGCATGTACCAACGCCTCTGGCGTAATCAAGACTTTGGGCATTCCCAATCGTTCCTTTCGTTAGCCGTGGTTGACGGATGGATTCTAGATTCGTCGCCGTATGATATTGGATCCGCGACGTTTGGACGTGCAAGGAGAGTTGGTAGGGTGGGTCAAGCAGCTTGTCTTGACCCACATTTGAATTCCATCATCGAGTGGAACTCGCGTGAATTGACCGCGCAGCGGTCGCAGATGGTAGCGGTGATACCTTCGGCATCAAAGGAATGTGGGTAAAAACAAGGTCAAGCAGGTGAGGAGGGATTCGCGTAAGCCGCGAGATGCTCATGGCCAATCGATTTGATTTCGACCCGCGAGACGATGGAACTGCGCCGACCCACCAATCCGTAATGACAGCGCGGTGATGACAGCGTCCCGTGACGAGGGAGCGTCGAGTCGCTGGTGGGTCGGCGTCGGCGAATCGCCACTCGTTGGAAGCGGCCCACGACTGCCGGATTGATTGTTTCGATAACATCCATCCATTTGTTTGCCGGCTTGCCCCATCCTACGCTATCTTCCAGACGAGTGCGGGCATGCCGGGAAAGTCCAATTCGATGCAAGGAACATGACCATGATCGATCGAAGAGCCTTCATCAAGACCAGCGCTGGGATGAGCGTTGCCGCTTGCTGCGATGCCCGTTCCGCGTTCGCCCAGGCGAATCCGGTGACCAAGTTCCACGCTCCCGAGCCCATGATGGTTGGCCTGAACGCGTTTTCATTTTCTCGGATGCTGAACGCGGTTGCAAAACAAAGGCGAGGACCAGGGATGACGCTGCCTGAGTTGCTCCAATACTGCGTTGATCCCCAGCATCGATTCGACGCGGTGGATATCACCGGGTACTACTTCCCCAACTACTCAGCGACCGAAGCAACCGTTCCCCCCGACACGTTCGTGGACGACATCCGGAAGCAAGCCTTCGATCTGGGGTTACCGATCAGCGGGACGGGGATCGGCAATTCGTTTACAGGGGTCCCGTTTGATCGGCAGGGGAAAGAAGGGATTGTATTCAGCAAGGATGAGGGTGGCGACCGTGCGCTGATCGCCAAAGACATCCAGCGTATCAAAGCATGGACGGAAGTTGCCGCTCGCCTGGGAGCACCTGTCCTGCGCGTGTTCGCTGGGCTTGAGCCTTCTTATTTGATGTCGGAACACATCGCGCCAGATGATCCTGAGAAAGACGAGAAGGCTCGCCGGTTAGCGCGTTGGCGAGAGGAGACCTTCAAGAGCATGGTCGACGATCTCGGTGAAGTTGCGGAACACGGCAAGAAGTATGGTGTCATCATCGGCATTCAGAACCACGGTGACTTTCTCAAGACCGCCGATGAAACGATCGAACTGCTCGCGGCGGTGAATTCTGATTGGCTCGGCGTGATTGTCGATACGGGCTACTTTCCCACGCCCGATCCTTACGTTGACATCGAGAAGGTGATGCCCCACGCGGTCAACTTTCAGATCAAAGAGTTTGTGCGTGTCTGTCCCACGCCGTACATGACGCCGCCACTCCAGCCGACCGATTTAGTGCGACTGATGAAGATTGTCCGCCAGTCAGAATATCAAGGTTTCCTGCCAATCGAGACGCTTTCGGCCGGCAAGACGGATGCCTACGAGCCACTGAAAGAAGTGCCGGGGTTTCTACAAAAAGTTCGGGAAGCGATCGCCGCGACTTAGAAGCTCTCCGAAACGGGTCTCCAAAAAGGGAACCGTTTTCGGACAACCATGACAGTCCTTGCCAACCTGCCGAATCCCTGCTTTCGTCGAGCCTGCTACAAAAATGTTCGGCGGCGCGGTCAAAAACTTTCCGCTTGGCTCCAACGAACGACTCGCCCAATCCAGCCTCCTCGAAGATCACGCAAACCACTGCAAAGCCTTCGACCGGGTGGGTGGGGAAGCATTATTTGCTGCGTTCCTTAAGGCGAATATCCGAGCGATGCGTGTGGCGTTTCTCGTAATTCGTCAGATCTTCGGGCCTGGACTCACTCGGATCATCTGCCTCTTGAAGCCCAGTAGAAAGCAGCGCCCAAGCTAGGAATCCGATGACCAAGGCAAACGCCGCCAACACCACACAAATGGTGAACGTGTTGAATACCATCTCTCATTCCTCCTCAACGGGGAATCATCTATCGACGGGAAAACATGATTCCAACCTTGGGGCAATGCGTGTGCCAATGGACTGGCTCTGCAACAATAAACTTTCGCAGCATCGCGACCAGCTCGAACGGATCGCTCGCGAGTTGCTCAAGCGAGAAACGCTCGATGCCGCTGCGTTCCATGCGTTACTCAACGACTTGCCGTTGGCCGAGGTGGGCCGAAGCGAGGATTCCCCCTCGGGAACTTGATCCTCCATTGGGATAATCGACCCGTTGCCAAGAACCATTCCCCCATTGCACCGAAACGTCAAGCTGCTGGGATTTGCCAGTTGCCTGAATGACATCGCCAGCGAGATGATCTTTCCGCTGCTGCCCAATTTCCTGATGACGATGCTAGGCGGCAATCGTTTCTATTTGGGTGTCATCGAAGGGGTCGCCGATTCCGCTGCCAGTCTTCTCAAACTTTGGTCCGGCGCTTGGTCCGATCGGGTTGGCCATCGCCGAGGTTTTGTGATCTTCGGATACGGGATCGCCGCGTTCGCACGCCCCCTGATCGGTCTGGTCCAGTTCCCGTGGCAACTGTTCGGGGCTCGCATTGGCGATCGCATCGGCAAAGGGATCCGCACGAGCCCGCGAGACGCCATGATCGCTGATTCGACGAGCCCGGAATCGCGAGGGCGGGCTTTCGGTTTTCACCGCGGAATGGATCATTTGGGAGCCGCCATTGGGCCGGTGCTCGCCTCGGCATTCCTTTGGTTCTGGCCGAATCAGATTCGCTTGATGTTTCTGCTCACGCTGATTCCCGGATTGATCGTCGTGCTGGTGTTGCTGTGGGGACTGCAAGAAACCGCGACTCGAGACGCTAGTCCGTCGGGTAAGGAAGAGCGGTTTCAGTTTTCGCTCCGGCCTTTTGGTCGAGACTTTCGCCTCTTTCTGGTCGCGCTGATCGTTTTCTCGCTCGGTAATTCCAGCGATGCGTTTCTGCTGGTGCGAGCAGGCGAACTGGGAGTTGCGACCGTGTATTTGCCGATGCTTTGGTTCGGGTTTCATATCGTCAAAAGCGCGGGCAACATTTTGATCGGAGGTTGGGTCGATAAGATCGGCGTCAAACGACCCCTCGCCGCGGGCTGGTTGATCTATGCAGCCATCTACCTCGCCTTCGCGTTTGCCACTTCAGCCTGGCAGGTGTGGGCCTTCTTTATGCTCTATGGAATCTTCTATTCGTTGACCGAACCGTCGGAGAAGACGCTCGTCGCCAATCTGGCGGGCAGCGAGAAGAAGGGACTGGCTTTCGGATGGTACAACCTGGCGGTTGGGATAGCAGCGCTTCCAGCCAGCCTACTGTTCGGCTGGCTATATCAGGACTTCGGACCGGTAGTGGCCTTTGGATGGGGAGCCTGTTTGGCAATCGTTGCCGTCATTCTCTTGCTGGCAGTTCGTGTTCCGAAACTGCCTGCATGACCGCTCCTACGATGGCTACGCCTGTTTGATTCCGATATTGATGTAGGCGTGAACGTGGGGAGCGCCACGGAAGTGCCATGCGAATGAGGGGCCTTCCACACGCCAGATGTCCCAGACTTGGTCATCGTTGAGATCACCCTCGCGATAGAACGCCATGTGAAGCTGATCCAGGCCTCCTCCCTGTTTCAGAATTGCCATCGCCTCGTCGACATCTTCTTGGCGGTACGGCGCCAGGAGCACGCGCAGCGTTTCTTCCACCAGTTCCTTCTGATCGCTGCTCAATTCGCCCACTCGAATACCGGGGAACTGCCCGCTCTCGCCCTGGAGCAGGACATCGGCCTCCTTGGGCGCTTTGTCGATCAGCGCGAGTTTCGCCTGTGGGGCATCGAGAGCCCGAAAGACTTCGTTGGCCTTCTTGGTTTGGTAGTAGAAGAGATTGTGTTTTGGATCTTCTTCACCGTGACCGTAAATCAATGGTCCGCCAAAGGCGCGGTTGGCCACGCTGTTTCCGTCGGCGCGCAGTGTCAAATGGCGTCCGGTCAGCTCCCATTGAAAGTCACCGCTTTCCGGATTCCCAAAGATGGCACAGCTGTAGGCATCAATTCCCGAATCATCCTGCTCCATCTGCTCAAGGAATCGTTCGTAACCGTCCTCGGTGGTCACGTCGCGGACGATCTCTAGCACGTTCGCCCGCTGCTCGTCGGTGAACAGCTCTGCGATTGTCGGTTCGACGACGTGCCAATTGGCGTTGATCTTGCTTCGCAGTTCGTGATCAAACGGCATGCATACGACTTTTCGCTGGGCATCGGTAAGCGACTCGTAAAAACGTCCCACCGCTGTTTCCGCACTACTGCTTCGCGTCGGTGACCCTTCCGCAACATGCACGAATGAACCCGCCGCACTAACAGCCAGAGCGGTGCTGCCAAGTCGTTTCATGAAGTCTCGTCGACTCTCGCCATCGAAACGTGGTTCACAATCAGGGCAGTTCTTAGACGGTCGCATCGCTTTGTCTCCGGGGGATTGATGGAAGGGGTACCGACGTGCGGCTGCTGAGTCATCTACCAGGATACGACAAACCGTTGCCGAATTGTCATTGATTCCGAAGAGATCCCACGCGAGATTCCACATTAACCCCTCTTGCGAAGAGGCTAGAGCGTTTGTTGAAGCGAAATAGGTTCGGGAGCAAAGGGTCAGGCTAGAAAGCCGAACGTACGTCGGCCTTTCCAGGCTGACCCTTCTTCCCGAATGTAGGTTCGTCAGCCTTGAACGAAAGGGAATGGAAAGGTCATTCGTCATCCCGGGGCCCAGAATCCATCAGAATCGAGTCCAAGAAACAGGTCGGATCCACGTGACGGCCGCAAACGTGTGCGACTACAATCAGTGCCCCAGAGCCATTCGATCTTTGACATAGCTGTTTCCAAAAAAGGGTCAGGTACCAATAGCCGCCAGCAGTCGTTCGGGTGCTTCGCACTATTGGTACCTGACACCTTTTTGGATAATCGCCTTGGTTCCCGGTTCCCAACTCCTAACGCACTCGACAAGACACCCATGCAAATCGTCCCCGCCAATCGCCGCCAGTTCTTGATTGCCTCCTCCGTAGCCGTTGCTGGCGCTTCGTTGCCCCGCGTCGCGTCGGCTGCAAGCGACCATGGTTTCAAACTCGGCATTCAGCTCTATTCTCTCCGCGGTTTCGATATGGACCAGGCACTCAAGTACGCGAGTGAGTTGGGATTCGAACAGGTTGAGTTTTACAGCGGGATGTTGGCAACGGATGCTTCACCGGATGAAATCGCGGCGACTCGTAAGAAGGTCGCCGACCTTGGAATGTCCATCTCGGCTCACGGCGTCAATCGACTGACAAAGGACGCCGAAGCGAATCGAAAGTTGTTTGAGTTCGCCAAAGCGTTCGGAATTCCGACGATCACCGCGGACCCGGATCCCGACTCCTTCGACAACCTCGACGAGCTCGTTAAAGAATTCGATATCCGGGTCGCGATTCACAATCACGGCCCTCGCCATCGGTACAACAAAGCGGTCGATGTTCTCAGCGCGATCAAAGGGCATGACGAGAGAATCGGTGCGTGTGCCGATCTTGGTCATTACATTCGTTCCGGCCAAGGTGCGACCGAAGTGATCCGCCTGCTCCAAGGGCGACTCTACGGCATTCACTTGAAGGACTTTGCGGAGATGCAAGACAAGACCGAAGGTGTCGTCCTGGGCAAGGGCCACCTCGATGTCGAGGGCGTCTTTCGCAGTCTCAAAGCGGTGGGCTTCCCCGAAAACGGTGCGATCTCGCTGGAGTACGAGGAAAACCCCAAGGATCCGATCGAGGAGATCCGCCAATGCGTGGTGGTCGCCAAGGAAGCGATGAGTAAGGTTGCCGGCTCCTAGTGCAGCGTCAGCATTTATTTTTGGGGTCGGTGGCGAAAAGGTGTCTGACCCCTTTTCGTTGATCGACCGGGGCGGCAGGTCATGCAACTCTCGAAACAGTCATCTTCCAGCGGTAAGCGTTCCATGACGACCGTTCTGCGATTCCTATTCGTACTGCTCACGGTCGGGTCGGTTGCGTCGGCGGCAGATCGTCCGAACATTGTCTTCATCATGGCGGACGACCTCGGTTGGGCCGATCCTGGGTTCCATGGCGGCGACGGAGTCGCTGACGCCGAACATGGACGAGCTGGCGACTGAGAGTACTCGCTTCACGCAGTTTTACATGACGCCAGTCTGTGCCACGACGCGTTCGGCGCTGATGACGGGCCGGTATTCGTTTCGTCAGTGGATGGACTGGCGGTCCGAAGATTTTGGGAAGCCGGACTACTTGGAAATGCTGGGGATGAAGCTGGCTCATTTACCTGATGGCACGCCGACGCGGCGCATCCTTGGCCTGCCTACTGAGGAACGCACCGTTGCCGAAGCGCTCAAGGAAGCTGGCTACACCACGGCGCTGGTCGGCAAGTGGCACCTGGGCGAATGGTTGCCGGAGCACCTTCCCATGGGTCAGGGATTCGACCACCAGTATGGTCACTACGGCTGGGGCATCGATTACAACAACCACACCATCCCGCACAACGCGCCCGCGATTTTCTGCGTCCATGATTGGCACCGCGATCAGAAGCCCGCGCTGGAACACGGTTACTCCACCGATCTGATCGCCGATGAGGCGGTGCGTTTGATTGGGCAGCAGACCAGTGACAAGCCGTTCTTCCACTACATCGCTTTCAACGCCATCCACGGCCCGCTCGAAGAGATTCCTCGTCATACCGATCGACTCGACAAACGCAGCGCCGCGATCAAGTGCCTGGACGAAGGCGTCGGCCGCATCCTTGCGGCAATAGAAGCCGGCGGCTTCGCGGACAACACATTGGTCATCTTCACCAATGACAACGGCGGTCTCACCGAGGAAGTGAATCGCCCTTGGCGCGGCACCAAAAACACAACTTACGAGGGCGGCATCCGCGTCCCCTTCCTGGCCCGTTGGCCCGGCCATCTCAAGCCCGCTACCACCAACGATGCGATGATGCATGTCACCGACCTTTTTCCAACATTCGTGACGCTCGGCGGAGGCACGCTGAGTCAGCCTTTGCCGCTCGATGGCATCGACATGAGCGCGGTGATGCTCGAGGGCAAGCCGAGTCCGCGGAAGGAGATCGTGATCGAAGTCTCTGGCAGTGTCCGTCTGCCCACGCTGCGGAAAGGCGACTTCAAACTGGTCGGCAGCGAACTCTACAACCTCGCCGCCGATCCGGGAGAGAAGACGGACATCGCAAAACTCCATCCGGAGTTGGTGGCCGAGATGTCGGCGCGATTGAAGCAAGCCGCCGCGGAGCGACCGCCGCTCGGTGAGCTGCCCATCTTGATGGACCCCGCGCTGCCTTATGTCTATGGCCGTGATGAGAATCATGACGTTCCGCAGGAGATCCAATCGCACGTCGATGCCATCCGCGCCACCCAACCCCAGAGTTATCCGGCAGGGCACTATCCCTGGCCCGCCGCCCCCAAAGACGGCAAGATCATCTACACGGGTGATGGCCGGTGATCGCCGGAGGCCGGTTCGTTTTGAACTGGTCCGCGTCCTCGTGACGATGCGACCGAACTGGCGAGACTACTCGCAGTCCGTTTCTCCCTGGGCATGCCAGATGGAATCTTCCCTTGTCCATCCTTGCAGTGCGCGAGCGACGATTGCTGTCCGGCGAAGCGCATCGTGTAGCGGAAAGGCCCAGGAACCATGGGTGGCTCGTTCCCACGCGGGCCTTGCCAGTTGAATGGCCGGATCGTCGCCTGCTTCCAAAGGATTCGCCGGTAGTTGATCGTAGTACGAACGAAACATCGTGGTCGCTGCAAAGAAGGATCGCATGCCGTACTGATCTGCCAGTGCTGCCTGCAGTCGAAGGCATGCGTATTCGTGGATCTTCTTTGCCGGGCTAAAGCTCTCGAGTCCCCAGTCAGGTTTGAGCAGGCTTTCCGGCCCTTCGCAGAGAGCATGACAGGTTTCGTGAAGAATCATCTGAGCAAGGCAGTCATCCGGATCCAGTGTTTCGGGCGTACCAATGGTTAGCACGCCGCGTCCATCCCACGACGCATTGACCTCGGGGCTACGCTCAACTCGCATACCCATTTGCGCAGCCGCTTGGATCCAGATCAGATCGAGGGGATCCGTGTAGGTCTTGTTTATGTTTCGCACCGGGAATTTGTCTCGTCAGAATCGATTGCCATCGCGATGGTTGATCGCTGGCGTGCGCACGATCATTACGGTTCCATGAAATGTCCGTCAAGCCAACTTGTCTCGCAGGATTTCAATCGCGGCATTTCGGCCGCAGGCTCCCATAACGCCTCCACCAGGATGGCTGGCAGCGCCGCAAAGATACAAGCCACGTACCGGAGTTCGATGGTCGGCCCAACCGGCAACGGGTCGCATCATATGAAGCTGATTCAAGTTCATCGCACCTTGAAAAATGTTGCCGCCAGTCAATCCGTAAGTTCGCTCAAGATCAAGCGGGCTCAGCACTTGTCGGTGCTCTATGGCGCTGGGAATGTTCGGCGCGTATTCAGCAAGTCGTTCCAAACAACGATCCGCAAACGACTCTTTGATTGCGTCCCAATGGAGGCCGTCTCTCAGTCGGTAAGGTGCATATTGAACAAACATGGACATGATGTGCTTCCCTTCGGGAGCGATGGTCCGGTCCACGCTCGTGGGAATCGTGATCTCCAAAATCGGGCACCGACTGGGTTCTCCATACTTGGCGTCGTCATAGGCTTTCTCAACCTCATCCAGAGTCTCGCCGATATGGATCGTGCCGTGATGTTGTGGGCCAATCCCCGCTGATGGCAAACAAGAAAAGTTTGGCGGTTCCGATAACGCAAGATTGATCTTCGCGGTTGCCGAACTGTAGTCGATTCGGTTGACGGCCTCGCGGAACGGGGCCGGCAGATCGCCTTCGTCAAGAAAGTGATTGAAAGTCAAATTGGCGTCGACGCTGGAAGCGACAACCGGGGCGCTCAGCTCCCGACCGTCGGCTAACAGGACACCGCTGACACGGTTGCCATGGACCACAATTCGCTTGACTTCGCACTCGGTTTCAAGTCTCACGCCAAGTTGTCGACAAACCGCCGCGATCGAATCCGCAAGGGCTCCCATGCCTCCCTGGACGTAGCCCCAGACGCCGCGTGCTCCACCGGCAGTCCCCATCACATGATGCAGCAGCACATAGGCGGTACCCGGTTGTGAGATGGACGCGAACGCGCCGATCACCGCATCGGTTGCCAACGTGGTCTTGAGCACTTCCGTTTCAAACCAACGTTCCAGGATCGGGCGTGCCGCCGATGTCAGGAATTCGAGCCCTTCGGGAATCTGCTGTCCCATGGCTGCAAGCGCTTTCCGCAATTGCCAGCCCTTGTGTAGGTCCCGGAGCTTCTTCCCCCAGCCGATTTTTCGCCAGCTGCTGGGCATCGGCAACAGATCGGGGGCGGATTGATTGAGCACTCCTTCGAGGTGAATCGCGACCTGCTCAAGTAATCGTTCATATTGGGAAAATGCTTCGGCGTCCCGAGCGCTGAACTTGGCGATCTGCGCGGAGTTCAGTTGCTGATCTGCTCCCAGCATCAAGTGTCGTCCGTCACGCATGGGTGTGAACGAGGAGGGAACGCGGGGCAAAATCACCAGACCGTTTTGCTTCAGCTCGAGCTCCGTGATGATTTCCGGTAACAGCAAGCTGACGACGTACGAGGCTGTGGAGACTTGGTAGCCCGGCCACAATGCTTCCGTGACACTACAGCCTCCCAGCATGGGCCGTCGTTCCAAGACGCAAACCCGTTTGCCCTGCTTGGCCAGGTAGGCTGCTGCGATCAACCCGTTGTGACCGCCGCCGATGATGATGCAATCGAAATTTGAGTGGTTGAGCCGGTTGGTCATGGGATTTCCACGGTGGATTGAGCGATGAGCTGATTTTGCCTGGCATTTAGGTCAATGGCAGGCATTCTTTGCCCATTTTGAGAAATCTTGTAGCACTTTCGGAGGAGTTTCGCTTGGCAAGGTAATGAGTTGCCAGTGCAGGCGACCAGCCGACCCAAAAATCGAACAAATCAGGGAGTCAGTTGTGAAACTTCAAGCCATCACACTGATCGTCGCTTTCTCCGGAATCATCACCTCCACCTCCGCCGACGCAGGAGATTTCAACTTCGGCGACGCGGTTCGCAAGGTCCAAAAAATCAATCGAGCAGTCAATGGATCGCAGTTCGGCGGTGGAAGCCCGGGATTTGGTGGTGGCGGCAACCCCGGCTACGTCAAGCCACTCCCGTTCCCCGGTTATGGAAAGCCGAAATACTGTCCCCCTCCGGCTCACAAACCGATTTGCAAGCCCCAGCCTCCGGTTTCTCATTGTCCGCCGCCGGTTTGCGCACCGCCGATCAATCGTCCCCCGGTGAAGTGCTTCATCATGAAGCTGATGAACCATACGGGCGCCGAAGTCTTTTACAACCTGGACCACAGCGATCAATACACCCAGATGCCGATTGACGATGCACAACTGATCAAGAGCCACACGCAGCAACCTCATCTGATCCGATACCACAATGGTCAGGAAGTCGTCGAGTTCCAACTCGACCCGAGTGCAGCTTATGCCTTCGAATGGCAAAACGAGACGCTGGTATTGCTGGAAATCCAAGCCTGATTGAAACGTTGGAATGCTGCGTCCGTACACGATACGGAACTTCGGAAACGAGGTTCCGTTTTTCTTTTGCGCCGTCCCGCCAGTCGTCCGTGATGAATTGAATCGTTGACTGGCATGAGTGGTGACATTCCATTCACCCTCTTTGTGGTTTCATGGACGACACTCAACACGGACGAAAGAATGGCGATGGATCGGCTGTGACGCCTACCGTAGCTTATCGTCGCCGATCGCTCTGCCGATCGTGCCGCGCCCGGAGTAGCAACGTTCCTACCACGCACGGTCTGACATCGGAATCAAACTCGGCGTTGAGTCTTCTCTGGGGCTCAGCCCTTCGCCGACTTCCGCTACGATCGGCGACGATGGCACTTCGTGATAATGGGCGTTGGTTTGCGGAGGCAATTGCAGATGGTGGGTCGGCACCGGCGGTCTTCACGTTGTGAACCAAGAATCTGATGGATGATTCCAATCGCCAAGATCGCGTGATTGGAAATCGCCGGTTTGACCCACCCTACAAACAAGCGTGGCGATGATGGCGCTTCGTGATAATGGGCGTTGGCTTGCGGAGGCAATTGCAGATGGTGGGTCGGCACCGGCGGTCTTCACGTTGTGAACCATGAATCTGATGGATGATTCCAATCGCCAAGATCGCGTGATTGGAAATCGCCGGTTTGACCCACCCTACAAACAAGCGTGGCGACGATGGCACTTCGTGATAATGGGCGTTGGCTTGCGGAGGCAATTGCAGATGGTGGGTCGGCACCGGCGGTCTTCACGTTGTGAACCATGAATCTGATGGATGATTCCAATCGCCAAGATCGCGTGATTGGAAATCGCCGGTTTGACCCACCCTACAAACAAGCAAACATGGAAAGGACTCGGACAATCGTGATTGAATGCTCTTGAGACCGAGGCATCTGCACACGTGCTCTGTCCCGGACGTTCCTTTACCAACGGTTTCAGGAACATTTGCGGCCTTTGTGTGGTATGGCGATCTCGGAGCGGGTATTGTAACAGGCGAGCGGGACTTGGCTGAAAAAGGGGGTCAGGTACCAATCGCCGGCACCGCCCGAAGGGTCCCTCGCACGATTGGTACCTGACCTCTTTTCCAGCCCTGCATCCAGCCTCCGGTTTGTCATCCTCTTGCTTTGGGAAGCAGTTATGTCGCAGCAACCTACGAAACCTTCTCGGCTTCCTCGGCGTCAGTTTTTGAAAACGACTGCCGCGGCCACGGGCACCGCAGTGTTGGCGCCAACCATCATTCCTAGTTCGGCGCTCGGCAGAGACGGCGCGGTGGCGCCCAGTGAGCGAATCGTGGTCGGTGGCATCGGCATCGGTCGGCGTGGCACTTACGACCTCGGTTGTTTTCTTGAGCAGAAAGACGTTCAGTTCGTGGCGGTTTGCGACGTCAAGGAAAAGCAACGTTTGGCAGTCAAGAAGACGGCTGACCAACATTACGGCAACGATCAGTGTGCGATGTATCGTGACTTCCGCGAGTTGCTGGACCGCAGTGATATCGATGCAGTGCTGATTGCCACCGGACCGAACTGGCATGCGACGGCCGCCATGACCGCGGCCAAAGCCGGCAAAGACATGTACTGTGAGAAGCCGGTCACGAAGAACATTGCACAAAGTCTGATCCTGGCCGAGACGATGCGCCGAACCGGGCGTGTGTTTCAGGCAGGTACTCAGCGACGCAACCTCCCGCACTTTGCCTTTGCCTGTGAGCTGGCTCGAACCGGAAAGCTCGGCAAGCTCAAGAGAGTCTACGCCCATCCCGCGGGAATGCAGGCCATGATGAGTGGTTGGTTACCTGCGGAGCCCGAGCCCGATCCAGCAGTCGTGGACTGGGACATGTTCCTGGGACCGGCCGCGTGGCGTCCTTTCAACGAGAAACTGTTGGACGCTTTCAATTTCGAGAAAGGTGGTGGTCTGGTTGGCGGTGGCGTTCTGGAATGGGGCTCACATTGCGTCGACCTTTGCCAGTGGGCGGTGAATGATTGCCCGCCACCGATCGAATACAACGCGCCCGAAGATGGGCAGTTGGTAGCCCGCTATCAGGACGGGACGGAGTTGATCTTTCGCGAGACCGGTTGGATTCCGCTTGGTTCTTGTCCCGTACGATTTGAGGGTGAGAACGGTTGGGTCGAAGCCGGCGACAGCGGCAAGATGGTTTTGAGTTCGCCCGAATTGCTCGCCGGTCGCGAGGTCGCGGAGATCGGTGGCTATCCCGCGACCTATCACGTTCGCGATTTCCTGGATTGTGTGAAAACGCGACGCCAGCCCAAGGGGAATGCGGACGCAGCCTGCAATGCCCACATCGCCTGTCACGCGGCAAACATCGCGCTGCATTTGGGCCGTCAGGTGAAGTACGACAACGTGACACACAGGTTCATCGATGACGAACAGGCCAATCGTTTGCGTTCCGAAGCACTTCGAGAACCGTGGAGACTGTGATTCTTTGTAGCTTGGGCATCCAACCCGCAGTCATCCACTTCACCTATCCACTCTTACGATTCCGACCTGTCCCATGCATACCACTCGACTTTCCAGACACTTCGTCTTTCTACTCGCCGCTTTCCTTGTCGCCAGTTCGACCCGGGCCGCTGGTCCAAGCACGTCGCCGGATCAAGAGAAGGCGCTGATTGCCACGCTTCGCTCGGACGCGTCTGGCGGCGAGAAGGCACTCGCCTGCAAGAATCTCGCCATTTATGGATCAAGCGATGCGGTTCCCGAATTGGCAAAATTGTTGCCCAATGAACAGTTGTCATCCTGGGCGAGAATCGCGTTGGAAGCGATCCCGGGAGATGCAGCCGACGAAGCGTTGCGATCGGCAAGCGATTCCCTTCAAGGCAAGCTGCTGGTTGGCACGATCAATTCGATTGGTGTCCGTCGTGACGCGGCCGCTGTCGATTCGTTGACGGCCCGTTTAGGCGACACGGATACGGATGTTGCGTCGGCCGCGGCAGTCGCATTGGGACGCATTGGAAATGACGCCGCGACCAACGCACTTCGCGGAGCCTTGAGTTCAGCACCCGCCAACGTGCGGAATGCGGTTGCTGAAGGTTGTGTGTTGTGTGCCGAACGACTGCAAGCCGAAGGAAAATCCGACCTCGCAGCGGAAATCTATGACGAAGTTCGTGGCGCCGACGTTCCCATGCAGAGAATCGTCGAAGCCACTCGCGGCGCGATCCTTGCTCGCGATCAGGATGGGATCCCGTTGCTGTTGACGACCTTGCGATCACCCGAAAAGAAGTTGTTTCAGCTCGCGCTGAGTACAGCTCGTGAGTTTCCTGGAGAGGAGATCGACAAGGCTTTGGCAAGCGAAGTGACTGGAGCGTCACCGGATCGGGCTGCGTTGATCATCCAGGCCATGGCGGACCGGCCAAATTCTGTCGAGTTAGCCGCTGTGTTGAACGCGGCCGTCGCGGGCGATACGCAAGTCCGACTCTCAGCCATCGACGCGCTTCGGCGGGTGGGCGACGATTCGTGTCTCTCGCCGCTGCTGCAAATCGCGGGCGAGTCCGATGAGGAGTTAGCGATGGCGGCCAAGCAGACGCTGGCTGAACTACCGGGCGAGCATGTCGACGCTCAAATCGTCAGCCTGCTTCCGACATCCAGCGGAGATACTTACCCGCTGCTGCTGCAACTGATTGGACAGAGACGCATTGATGCCGTGACGGATGTCTTGAAGGCGGTGGACCATTCCGATCAAGCGGTGCGCGGTGCCGCGCTGGTGACTCTCGGTGAGATCATTCCTCTCAACCGGCTGCCCGTTCTGGTATCGCAGGTCGTTTCCCCGAAACATCCAGAAGACGCATTGGTCGCGACGCAGGCACTGAGGGCAGCGAGCGTCCGGATGCCCGATCGTGCGGCCTGCGCGGCGGAACTCACCAATGCATTGAATCAGGCTTCCGGAGACACGAAAAGTACGCTGTTGGAAATCCTGAGTGATGTGGGTGGAACCGGCGCGCTGGAAACAATCGCCACAGCAGCAAAGAGCACCGATCCACAACTTCAAGACACCGGCAGCCGCTTGCTAGGGAAGTGGAATAGTGTCGACGCGGCGCCGGTCTTGCTGGACTTGGCAGCGACGGCGCCGGCCGAGAAATATCAGGTCCGTGCGCTGCGAGGTTACATCGGCCTTGCACGGAAGTTTGCGATGCCAGAGCAGCAGCGAGCTGAGATGTGTGCGAAGGCGATGGAGGCGGCGAGTCGAATCGACGAGCAGAAACTCGTGCTGGACGTCCTGCAACTCCATCCGAGCGTTGAAGGACTGAAGTTGGCACTCGACGCAAAACGGGTTCCCGCATTGAAGACAGACGCTGATGCGGCCACGCGGGCGATCGCGCAGAAACTGCGCAAGCAGGGAGTCGACGTGAGTGCCCTGATGACCGGCTCAGGCGTCGAGTAGGCGAAGCTGCTAATCATCAAAGCAGAACACGGAACAGGAGCGACACAAAAGGACGTGACCGAAGGCGTTCGGAAACAGGCTAGTGCAGCGTCAGCATTTCGTTTTCGGGTTGCTGGCGAAAAGGGGTCAGACACCAAAGACCGACACCAAAGACCGGAACGGCCCGGAGGGTGCTTCGCTTTTCTGCTGTCTGACCCCTTTTCGCCGATCGACGTCAAACCCATTCTTTTAGTTTGACGATGCACTAGAGACTTGCCTTTGACTACCTTGACGGACCACTGGGCGCATCGACCACAGTCCGTTCAAAGAAACGAACGATGAATTTGAACACCTCTTGCATGGAACACTCTCATGAACCGACGTTTTTCAGCATTCTCAAGGGCACTGATCGTTGGAGTTGTTGTTGGCATCGCCGCCAGCACGGCGTCCGCGGCCGATGAATATGATTACGATCTCGTCCATTCCTCGGTCAGCTTCAAGGCACGGCATCTGGACATCAGTTGGATTCATGGTCGTTTCAATGATGTTTCGGGAAAGTTCTCGCTCGATCGCGAGGACCCTTCGAAGTCGACGTTTTCGCTAACGATCAAGACTGACAGCGTCGATACGGCCAACGAGGCGCGTGATGAACACCTTCGTCAACCCGACTACTTCGATACCAAGCAATTCCCCACGATCGAATTCAGAAGCACCAGTACAAAAGCGATCGACGGTGGCTACGAAGTGACCGGCGACTTTACGATGCACGGCACCACGAATCAGATCACACTGACTTTGATGGGTGGCAACGAGCATCAGTTCAAAGATGTCAAACGCGTCGCATTTTCGACCGAACTGTCGCTCAAACGCAGCGACTATGGTTTTGACAAGAAGGCGATCGGACCGATCGGCGACGAGGCTCTGATCATGATTGATTGCGAAGGTGTTCGCAAATAGCTGATGCCCGATCCGCTGTTGTATTGCAAAGCGATCGGGGTTGCCGCAATCGTCAGTGCGATGGCCGTGCTGGCGACGTTGGCGGTGCGACGGAAGGCAGGCGCGAGCTCGCTCCATGCGGCGTATGTGATCGCGATCGGCACTCGGACTGGCCGCGGGATACTACGTCTTGTCGTTGCAACTTGCGTGGCCGCCGGTCAGCGGCCTTGACCGACTGCTGACCATCGTCATTCCGCTGACGCTCAGCATCGAGTTGATTGCAGGTTTTCGGTCGACGCCGCGCTGGCTCGCGTGGCTGTTGCGGATCGGTCTGGCATTGACCATACCGCGAATCTTGCTGCATGGCAGTGTCTACTTAAGCGGCTCCGGCGAGTGGAGCCCGTGGCGGGCCGTTATGGTGATGGCTCTGAGTGGAGCTTTGCTGTCAGGTCTGTGGAGCCTACTTTCTTGGTTGTCTCGGCGCAGCCCAGGTGTCTCGATTCCGTTGTCGCTTTGTCTGACAATCCAGTGCGCCGGGATGGCTGTGATGATGGCCGGTTACATCAAGGGCGGAGCTGCCGCGTTTCCAATGGCTGCGACATTGATGTCGACAACCGTTGCGTCATGGCTTGGCATGAAACGCTGGTTCGATGCGTCAAAGTATGACACGTCGGTGATGCTTGGCGTCAGCGTGGTGGGTTTGTTTGGAGTTGTGTTTGTCGGGAATGCCTTTGGTCGTATTTCGACCGGTAGCGCGTTGACGATGCTGCTTGCACCGCTGCTATGTTGGGTGAGCGAAGTTTCCATGCTGAGGAATCGAAGCCCGTGGCTCGTCGGATCGATTCGCCTGGGGTTGGTTGCGATCCCGTTGATCGTCGTGCTTGCCCAGGCAAAGCGAGACTTCGATCGCGACATGGCACCGCTGTTGGCTTGGGGTAGAAAAGCGAGTTGCGAGATGCGAGATGCGAGATGCGAGATGCGAGATGCGAGATGCGAGATGCGAGATGCGAGATGCGAGATGCGAGATGCGAGATGCGAGATGCGAGATGCGAGTGCGAGTTGCGAGTTGCGAGTTGCGAGATGCGAGATGCGCGTAGGGTGGGTCAAACAGGCAGAACATTGAAAACGCATCGTAGTGAGATTGAGGATGTGACGACGGAAGGACTTGGACGCGAGGATTGGCTGCCTGTGCCGACCCACCACACGCCGGGTAGCGCCGCGTGGACGACAATCTGGTGGGTCGTCATCGGCAGTTTTCATTTGCGGAATATCGAATCGGATGGCGGGCTGAAACGTGCGGGTCACGTGAATCGCAAGGGCCGGTTTGACCCACCACAGGTTCGCTGTCTCAGGAGAAGCCCGGCCAAACGCTTGGCTATGCGACGGATTCTTCTCGAACGGGCGCGGCAGAAGAACAGCCTGAAAGGTGGTGGCAATTTGAATCGCGTTGACATGCTCGACCACGACGCAGAGGTCAACGGCCCAGGGCTAGACATGCTGGCTCTCGACGAAGCCCTGCAAATGTTGGAACGATCCGATTCACGGGCCGCGCAGGTAATCAAGCTTCGCTTCTTTGGTGGACGGACGATCGCCCAAACCGCTGAGACTTTGGGAATCAGTGTCGCGACCGCCGACAATGATTGGGCGTTCGCGCACAGCTGGCTGCGTCTGCGGATGGCGACGCCTGACTATGTCATTGTTGAAAATGCACTAATCGAGAAACTTTCCAGATTTTCCTAGGTAACTCACCCGTCGTTTTCGCACTGCTAGCCGGTAACCGCGCGGTTAAGAGATTCCACGATCTTCCAACGAGTATGGAGTGATTCAACATGAGTTGTCTGCGAACTATGTTTTTTGCGGTGGTAGCTGTCGGCGCACTGTCGGTCAGCCACACGGCTTTCGCCCAGTCCGTCCCTTTCAAGGCGTCATGGGATAACAAGGAGTATTCGGAGTATTCACCGGCATCGGGTGACTACACGGGCGTTGGGAACGGGACGCACCTAGGAAAACATCGCATCGAGGGCAACGTCGTGCCGGTATCCTACTATCCTCCTGCAGAAGGCGTCTACCTTGCTGCCACGTTTAGGGGAACGCAAGTTGCTGTCGCCGCAAATGGGGACAGGCTTGAAGCCAACCTATCTGGTGAGGTGGTTCTCGTGTATGTCGACGAGGAGAAAACGATCGTAGAGGGCAAGTGGTACCCAATATTTGAGATCACAGGCGGGACCGGCCGTTTTGCCAATGCGTCGGGTAAGTTCGAGGGAGTCGCGATCAATCCGCCTTTTGATCCCAACTTGCCGAATCCCTGGCTTTTTAGTTGGACTATGGAAGGGAAGATCAATCTCGGCAAGAAGAAATAGTCGATAGGATTGTCGACACTCTAAAAGTCAGCGGTCTCGCTGGTTGGGCTTGCTCCCGCGGTTGGACGCGGGAGCAAACGCCTGCCTGGGCAGCACAAACCTACAACGTGTCCGGTTCTCGAAATCCTTGGGTGGCTTCTTGGATACGGTACCTCGGTTATGCGCTGAAGTACAACTTCGGCACTCCGAAGCGATCGACTATCAAACGAAGGCTCACGCCATCCCGTGCGAATCACCTGGTGTATCTGACGAAGGACGATCGGTTGCGAGGTCGGCCTCGTCGATTCCTTCTGTGATTGGAGAAGCGAAGCGACTTCTGGGTGATCTGCCAAGCCTTTTCTTTCCAACTCCGATGGCTGCAACAGGCAGGTCGTTCTCGGTGGACAGACGATCACGTGAGCCGCGGAGACATCAGGAGTTGACGTAGCGTCTACCGGTAACGACCGGGTATTCGCTCGCAGCTTGCCGCGTCGCGTTCGTGGGCGCCGGAAGAATTCAATTTATTTGTTGGATTTACCTAGGGAATGCTCCAGCCGATTTCGCACTGCTATGCAGCAATCGTTCGCCGAAGGTGTGCGCCGCTTTTCGACATCCATGATCCATCGATTGATTTGTCCAATCTCATCGATCGTGAAATCACGGGTAGTTCGTGACAATCGACGGTAACGATTCTTTGCATGTCACTGAACCGCTCGTCAGCAAGAGCAATGCTCATCTGGGAAATACCGCTTCACCTACGGAGTGCTCCTTCAATGCCAGTCGATTTGTTCGCCAATCGTAAGAATCGTCGTCGTTCCCCCGCGAAGAAACAGAGGTTGTTGTCAAAACGGAGGCCATTGGTTGAGTTGCTGGAGCCCCGGAATCTCTTGGCGGTCACCGTGAACACGTTTGACGATGCGGTGGTCGATGATGAGTTCACCAGCTTGCGCGAGGCCATCGGATTGGCAGCTGGGGTTCCTGGGGAAGTGATCGAGTTACCGACGGGGACGTATGAACTGGCGCTGGGGGAATTGTCGATTACGGACGCCGCGCCGCTGACGATCCAATCGACCGGTGGGCAGGCGACGATCGATGCGTTGGCTGCAAGCCGGGTGTTCTCGATTGGTGAGGGAAGCGACGTCACGCTGCGCGGCCTGGTGATTACCAATGGGTCGGTTGCCGACTCGGGCGGCGGGATCTGGAATCGCGGTACGGTTACGATCGAAGATAGTGTGTTACTAAACAACTTCTCTGACTTCACTGGCGGTGGCCTGAAAAATTCCGGGACGGCCACGATCACTGACACCCGGTTTGAGGGCAATGCCGCAACCTATGGCGGCGGGATCAACAACGAGGGAAGTGCCACGATCACCGGAGGGTTGTTTTTAAACAACACCGTGATTGGTAACGGCGGCGGGATCGACAACATCGGGACCATCTCGGTGATGGGCACGACCTTCGATAGGAACGAGGCCATAGGCCCAAACCCGGATACAGGGGTGGGGGGTGGATTTCATAGTTACGGTGGGTTCGTCGGCCTTCCCGGGGCTACGGAGTTGAATGATTGCATCTTTGTGAACAACAGTTCCTCTTGGGTCGGAGGCGGAGTAGTCATTGACGAGGCGGTGGCGACGATCACCGACTGTACGTTCGAAGGGAATTCTGCCATCTATGGCGGGGGCTATGCGGGAAACGGGACGTCTACGATTACCGGCGGCGTTTTCCGAGGTAACACGGCGAGTGGTAACGGTGGTGGGGTCGAGGCGATCGGAACCGTATCACTCATCGGGACCGTTTTGGAAAATAACACCGCGGAGCAGTGGGGCGGCGGAGTGCACACCTACGGCGGCTTCGGCGGATTCCCTGGCTCGCTCATAATGGACGGGGCGACAGTCAGAAACAACACCGCTTACTATGGCGGTGGGATCTCCTTCGAGGAGGGCCCGGCCAGTATCAGCGGGGCGACGATCTCCGATAACACGGCCACTTACGGAGGCGGTATCTATACGCGCAGCGGCTGGGGCTCGATCACCGACACGACCGTCGAGAACAACCTAGCCTATTCGCTAGGCGGTGGATTCCATAACGACTACTTTGGTAATGTGAGCGTCACCGGTAGCTCCTTCACCGGCAACACGGCCATCAACAGCGGCGGCGGTATCGCCGTCGGCTATCAAGCGACTCTGGAGCTTACCGATAGCACTGTAGCCAGCAACACCGCCTACTCCGGCGGCGGTCTGTACCTCGAAAACAGCTATGGCAGCACGACGATTGCTGACAGCGAGGTCTCTGACAACTCAGCCGAATATGGTGGCGGCCTCTATCTGAATGCTTACGCCAGCACGACGAACATCACCGGCAGCACGATTTCGGCGAATACCGCCACGTACGGCGGCGGTGGACTCTACGACGTCGGCTCGTCGCTGAACCTTGCGGAGAGCGAAGTCTCGAACAACGCTGCGGACTTCGCGGGCGGCATCTTCGTCGGCAGCTATGATAGCACCTCGATCACCGACAACATCATTTCAGCGAACCAGGGCTCCGGCGTCGTGATCCAGGCTGCGTATGTCCAGCTAACCGGGAATACGATTGCCGATAACGGTGGTGACGGCATCCAGATCGAGTATGGCTACTACAATGTCATCGGAACTCCCGAGAGCGGCAACACGATCACGGGCAACACGGGGGCAGGGGTCGCGGTTCTCAATGGATCCTGGGCCAATGCCATCCGGGGCAACCTGATCCAAGGCAATGGCGGGCTCGCGATCGATCTCGGAGGCGACGGCCCAACGCCCAACGATCCTGGCGATGCGGACTACGGCCCGAACGACCTTCAGAACTATCCCGTCATTGAGAGCTTTACGACCGGCGCGACGACTGACGTCATGGGGCAGCTCGACAGTGCGCCGTACACGACCTTTACCATTGATCTCTACGCACTGTCGGCCTCTGTCCCTCTTCGCTACCTGGGATCGTTCGAGGTGAGCACCGACGGCTTCGGGCTTGCCACCTTCGATGTCACACTGGACGTTGCGACGAGCGCGGACGACATCCTCCTCGCGACAGCCACCGACTGGAACGGCAACACCTCGGAGTTCGCGGAACTCACTTTGATCGAGGTCGCCCCAATCTCCGGGCTGATTACGACCGAGAACGGAGCCCAGGCATCGTTCGAGGTAGTCTTGGCTCGTGCCGCCAATCACCGACGTGACGATCCCGTTGGTCAGCTCGGATCCAAACGAGGGAACGGTCTCTCCCGCCGCGTTGATCTTCACGCCGACCAATTGGAATGTCCCGCAGGTAGCGACCGTCACCGGTGTTGACGATGCGATCGCGGACGGGACGGTTGCCTACACGATCTTGACCGGTCCGGCGGTAAGCAGTGACCTGCGGTTTGATGCCGTTGAACTCGAGGACATCCAGGTCATCAACTACGACAACGACTTCCCAACCGCCAAGGCGTTCCAGCCCGACGGCAGCTGGATCTATCGCTCAGAGCTAGAAAGTGTGATCAGTGCGTCCGGGGCATCTCGAGACCTTCTCCTTGCTGCTCGATCCTGGTCAAACGCTGAGCGTCTTGGTGGAGGCAAGCGACGATCTTCAGGCGGTCGTTGAAGTTTATGATCCGCTGGGCGTGCTGGTCGGTACTGCGACAGCGCCGGCCGCGGGAGCCGATGCGCTCGTGCAGACGGTTCGGATTCCGGGACAGATTGCCGGTAATGGTGCGCGCCGACTTTGTATACGATTCAGGTCAGTGGCACCGGCGGGACCACGGGTAATTTCCGCATCGGCACCTACCTGAACACCGCGCTGGAGACCGAGAGTCATGAAGGGACAACGAATGATACGCTCGGGACCGCGCAGCGTCTGACGGACACGTTCATCACAATCAATGGCAGCCCGCAGTCGGGCCGGGGGGCGGTGCTCGGCGGGCTGAGCGGGGGCCTTGAAACCGTGCCCGAGTTCTTGGAGACCACCGCAGGTAACGGCGGCAACGCCTGGCCGTTCCACATCGGTGAATTTGGTGTACCGAGTATGCGTTACCAGCAGGTCTACTCGGCTAACGAATTTGTAGGAGGGGGGCTGCTTGACGAACTCCGATTCCGCCGTCTCTCGGGCCAGCCCGCATTCGAGGCATCCGACATTGACGTAAAAATCAGTGTTGGTTACGCGGCAACGACGGTAGCCACGGTATCGAATACATTTGCGGATAACATCGGCACCGAGTTCCTAACCGTCTTCGACGGCCTGTTGGACCTCTCCAGTTCTGGCGTCGGGAGGGCAAACATGTTCGACGTGGTAATCGACGTTGCCGACCTGTTTGACTATGACCCGAGCCGGGGCGACCTGCTGATTGACATCGAGATGCGCAGCTCGCCGACCACCGCCTTCTTCAACATTTCGGGTCAGGGCGAGCAGTCCACCACGACTCGTATCTGGAACACCGATGTCAATGACCCAACAGGCATCGTTGGGTACACTGCGTACGATTCGCAGCCTTACGGGCTGGTCACCCAGTTCAATTTCGTGCCCGACGCGCAGGACTATTACAGTTTCGAACTCTCTGCCGGTCAGAGCGCGACCATTGCTTTCACCACGCTTACCGGCGGAAGTCAAGAAGTGGTTCTGATCAGTCCGACCGGCGAACCGCTGGCCTTGGGAGACTACAGCACCACGAACGTCGACACAATCATCAGTAACTTTGTGGCGACAAGCACAGGGACCTACTCGTTGTTGGTTTCTGGTCAGGCCGGAACGTACAGCCTTGTCGTGAACCGAAATGTCACTTTCGATTCCGAGAGCAATGACTCACTGGAATTGGCTCAGCCGATCCTTGGTCCGGAGGTTAACGGCCGGCGGTGGGTGATGGGCGACCTTGGTGGCCTTACCGGCGATTCCTCTCCGACTGACCCAGTGAGTCTTCCGGTCTACCTCGACGACGGATCGGGGTTCCTCTGGGACATTTTTGGTTCCGGCGACATCAACAATGGGACATACGACGCCTATGACGGCGGCTTGATTCACCAAGGATTCCCGTACTTCTCGAATGCTGCAACGGAGGACGGCGGTCGCGAGATCGTCATTGGCGAGGCCGTGATCGGAGACGTTGTCGTCACGCGCAAAATCTACGTGCCGGCCGACGGGACATTTGCTCGATTTCTGGAGATCGTTACCAACACGAGCTCGTCGACCGTCGACTATACAGTGCCGATCTTTACCAACCTTGGCTCTGACGGGGGTGAGAGCTTCATTCAGACGTCCAGTGGCGACAGCTCGTTTGACTCAGCAGATGATTGGATCATTACCGACGACTATGACGCAGGCGGTGATCCGACCATGCTACATGTCATCGCTGGTGATGGCGGTCAGCGCCCCGTTTCCGCATCCAGATATTTCGACAACCTGTACTACGATTACAACTTGAGTCTCGCACCGGGCGAGACGCAGATTGTGATGCATTTCGCATCACAAAACCTGAACCAGGCCGACGCGCTGGCACGGGCTCCGGAGCTCGCCGACCTTGCGGAAGGCACGCTTGCCGGGATGACAACCGATGAGCTCAGCCAAGTGGTGAACTTCGCGATACCAGTCGGCTCCAGCTCGGACTTCTACAAAATCAACGCCGACGGCAACAGTAAGATCGAGATCGAGACGTCGCTACCTGCCATCAAGTCGGGCGAGTTCGTCAACCTGCTGGACCCCATGGTCCGGCTGTATGACGCTGCGGGCAACCTGCTCGCCTCCAACGACAATGGTGCCTCAGACGGCCGCAACGCAAAGCTGTCGTACAAAGTGCCGAAGAATGGCGGCGGAAACTTCTACGTCGAGGTGTTGGCGTCGACGGAGACCGCCGAGCCAACCCGCGGTGAGTACATCCTTTCGGTCAAGGGTGCAAACGCTGCGCAAGAGTCCTTTGAGGTGACCAGTACAGTCCCGGCTGATGAGGAGCGACTCTACGGCGCGCCCTCGCAGATCACGGTCAACGTCAACGACAACATTCTGCTGCCTACCCTTGAGGGCTCGGACCTGCGGGTCGATGGCGTGCCTGCCAGCGGCGTCAAGCTGAACGACGGTGACACCGCAGTCTTTGGCCTCCGATTCGTTTACGAATTCGACGGACATTATTACACGCTAACCACGGAGCCGACGGACTGGATCAGCGCCGAGGCAGAGGCAAATGCTCTCGGCGGGCATCTGGTGGCCGTCAACAGTCAAAACGAAAACGATTTCCTTGAACGTATCCTGTTCTCAGCCTCCAAGTCGCGTGAAGCCTACTGGATAGGCTTCACGGACGCAGCTGTAGAAGGCGAATTCGTCTGGACCAGTGGCGATCCGGTGACCTACACCAATTGGCGTCCAGGTGAACCAAACGATTTCGGGGCGGGCCAGGACTACACCTCGATTAACTGGCATTACAGCGTCGATCGGGATATCACACGTGGTACCTGGGACGATTCGTTTATCAATGGTAGTGCACTCAATGGACCCTTTCTAGGGATCATCGAGCTTGCCGAGATACCGGATGGGTTCTTCCTGGCGACCGAAGGCACCCACTACGTGACGATTGGTGCGGGTGCGATTCAAGACGTTCAGGGAACGCCCATCGCCGCCTACAACGGGACCTTCTTCGTCGACTATACCGCTCCTCACATTGTCTCCTCCTCGATTCAGCAAAACGACATTGTGACTGCTGATTTGCAGGACTTCCGTATTACCATCGGCTTCTCTGAGGCCATGGATACCTCCAACGTCGATCTCTACGACGTCAGCCTCGCTGGCCAAGTCTTCGGGAACTTCTATTACCCTTCGGAGTTGATCTTCAATGACGAGGGGACCGAGTTGACGATCAGCTTCTCGGGGATTGCTTTGAGTGAGGACCAATACAGACTGACCCTCTTCAGCGGCGACTTTGGTTTCCAGGATCTGGTTGGCCTCGATCTCGATGGTGAGACCCCGGACTGGCCGATCCCGGACAACGCTTCCGGCGACGGTTTGGAAGGCGGTGACTTTGTCGTTGACTTTGCGCTCGACGCAGGTACCCGCTCGGTGCCCGTACCGCTGGTGCCCGTTCATCCGCTGGGCAGCCTGGTGGTCTATACGACAGCGGTCGCGGCCTCCGGAGCCATTGTTCCCGACGGCGACACAGACGACTGGACGATTGAGCTCGATCCAGGACAGACGATTTCCGTTCTGCTTAGCCCAAGCCTCGGACTCGTTGGCAGCATTGAGGTGCTTTCGCCAGTCGGTGTCACGCTCGGTTCGGCCTCGGGCGGCGCTGCAAACGACTCAGTGCTACTCCAGACAGTTGCCGCGGTTGACGGCGGAACCTATGTCGTCCGCGTTGGCGGCGCACCGGGTTCGATAGGAACCTACTCTTTTGAAGTCCTGGTCAACGCTGCCTACGAGGACGAAAGCAACGGTGGGCCCTCCAACAATTCGAGTCCGCAAGACATCGATGGGTCGTTCATCTCGCTGCCTGGTGGTGCGTCGCGCGGTGCGGTGCTGGGGACGGCTGACGGCGGACCCAACTACGTCGCCAGCGCGGAACCGTTCGCGTTCGAGGACATCAGCGCTACGGGAACCGCCGCGCTGGAACTCGGTAACTATAGAAATGTGTATCCGCCTGATTGATCCCGGAGCGGTCGGCTTTGCATTTGACTTCTACGGTACGACGTACACCGAGATGTACGTCAGTAGCAATGGTATCATCACCTTCGGATCGGGCTACACTTCGAATGGCAACAATGACTTGTCATTTAGCCCATTCCAGGCAGCGATTGCGCCACTGTGGGACTACCTCTATGTACGATCGCCAGGATCACTTCTTTGGGAGGTGCGTGGTAGCGGTGACAGCCAGCGACTGATCATTCAGTGGCAGGACATCCAGTACTACTCCTCGAGCGACCCGATTACGTTTCAAGCCGTGTTGAGTGAGGCCGACGGTTCCATCCAGTTCAACTATTTGGACTTGGACGGTGGTTTCAATTTCCGAACCGAGGGCAGCTCGGCGACGGTCGGAGTCAAGGACGTGGGTACTGGGAACCCAACCCGACTGCTTGTCTCGCTTAATAGCGGGCCCAATACCTTCGTTGGTACGGGTAAGAGCACACGGCTCACTCCACAGAGCTCGCCATTGGACGACTACAGCTTTACGGTCGCGGATGGCCAGCACGTGACGCTGACACTCAAAGGGATCAGCGGAGGGAACGTCGATCTGGCACTCCTCGATGCCAGCGGCACCACGGTTTTGGCGACAGGAAGTATTGGCCAAACCAACGTCGATGAAGTGATCTACGACTTTGGCCCGCTCGCTGCGGGTAGCTACCGTGCGCGCGTCATCGGCGAATCGGGTGTTGAATACAGCCTCTTGGTCATGCGCGATGCCGTATTTGAAGTGGAGAACAACAATACACTGGCAAATGCCCAGCGACTTGACGATTCGGGAATCATGCTCGGCTATGTTAGTTCCTTCGGTCCACTGCTGGGGGCCGATAATGGTGGTCGGAACTTGCTCTCCATCAATCCGGTCACCGGGGCTGCCACCATCCTCGCCACCAATGTCGGCGGCGGCAATGGTTACAACGACCTTGCCCGCAACCCAGTCACCGGCCTCCTGTACGGATCGCAGTCGCTCAACGGTTGGGGGCTGTACTCGATCGATCCGGACACGTTTGCTGAGACGTTCGTGGGCTATCTTGACGGTATCGTTCATGCCATGGCATGGTCGCCGGACGGAACCACTCTGTATGGATTCCGATATTCCTCGCTCGGTACCATCGATCCGAATACTGCTGAGTTCACGCCGATTGGCGATTCGGGTCTCTCCTACGTGGGCGGTATGGCCTTTCAGCCCGGTACCGATACTTTGTTCGCTGTGACGAATCGCGACAATGGCCTGTACACCATTGACCTTTCCAACGGCGTGGCCACTTACGTCGGCGACCCTGGTGATCGGTACAACTCCCTGGAATTTCTTGCCGACGGAACGCTACTCGCCGGTGTCGCCCGTCCCAGCGTCTTGTTCGGTGGCGGCAGCCTGGTGAGGCTGGACCCGGATACGGCAGCCGCCACCTTCATTGGCGTCACCATTCCCACCGGTTACCAGAACCTGACGGCGTTGGAGAGCTTGCCGGCGACAAACGACTTTTACCAGGTCGACGCCCAAGCAGGTGACCTTCTGCAATTCGTAACGTCGACGCCCGGCGATCGTAGCGGCGAGTTCGTTAACTCGCTCCACCCGCTGGTCAGAGTTTACGACTCAAGCGGGAATCTACTTGTCACCGAAGACAACATCGCCCCCGATGGCCGAAATGTGATGGGCAGCTACACCGTTCCCGAGAACGGGGAAGGGACCTACTACATTGAAGTCGTGGCTGTCGGCGACACGTTCGGTGAGTACACCCTTTCGGTAACGGTCGGCGTGGCAGCTCCATTGGATGCGTCGGAAGCATCGACGAGTCTGACAGCTCTCTCGATCTCGCCAAGTAGTCCACAGAATGCTGACATGACAGCGATGACGTCTCTGTCATCAACTGCCGTCAGTGATTCTGCCGCCGTCATCGTATCGAAGTCAAAGATCAGTAGTTCGTCCTCGGTGCAACCATCCTCCCATGCGATCTCCTCAGCGGACGTTAACGCGATCGATTTAGTCTTGGCCGGTTTCGGATCCGAACGCGACGAGGAGGAGTTCGACTTCAGCGAGCTCGGACTTGAGATCATTTGACATCCCGATTCTGAGGCACGGATTGTCGACGCAAATCAGCTCCTGAAAATGCATTTTCAAAAATGACATAGTCGCCGATCGCTCCGCCGATCGTAGCGCGCCGTTGCGCTACGATCGGCGGCAATCGTTTGCCGCCTACGAGAAATGTGAAAATGTCTAACTGGACAGCGCCATTCTTGAACGTGATAGCAATCTTAACTCGTTTCGCTGACACAGGATGTTTAGATTTCGATCGTAACCCGAAGCGTGAGCGAGGCTCGTTGCGTCACTCGTTTCCTCGCTTACGCTTCGGGTTACCTTTGGCCGCAAAGTGGCGCTGTCGCGCTAATGCATGGCCTTTTCGGATACACCATGTTGGACGTAGAGATCGGTTCTCACGTTGACGAAAGCATCTTCGTCATCCATGAATTCAGATGAAGGACACTGGCGATGACCCGTGAGCCACTGAGCGACAAAGAGATCTTCAACGTTGCCCGGCAGCTCGAATCGAAGCAAGCAGTCGAAACGTATCTGGATCACGTCTGCGGCGGCGATCCAGCCAAGCGGGCTCGCATCCTGGATCTGCTCGGGGCCGACCAGCGCGACGGTTTTCTTGAGCAGTCGCCGGCAGCGCTGTTGGAGATCGTACGGACCGCCAATCCGGTGGAACAGGAAGGCCAGGCCATCGGCGAGTACAAGCTGCTGCAGCGGATCGACGGAGGGGGCATGGACGTCGTGTTCATAGTGGAACAGACCCAGCCGATTTCGCGACGCGTTGTCCTGAAGATCATCAAACCGGGGATGGATACCGAGCAGCCCGGAACAGACGAAGTTCCATGAAATGGAAGTCGAAATCCGGACGGATCTTCATTCGTTGGTTGTGGTGCTGTACGAACTGCTGACCGGGGAGACGCCGCGGCATCAACTTCGACCGCGGCGCCGCGTTTGAGGAGATGCTTCGGATCATCCGCCAAGAGGAGCCGCGCGACCGAGCCAAAGGCTAGTGCATTTTCGAGAACGACATAATCGCCGCTCGCTCCGCCGATCGTAGCGTCACCGGCCACGACCGGCGGAGCGACCGGCGACAATCGTTTGCCGCCTACGAGCATTGTGAAAATGCTCGAAGCTCGATCGAGAGCCTGGCGTCGATCGCAGCGAATCGTCATGCTGACCCCAAACGACTCGCGCCGATGCTGCGGGGAGAGTTTGACTGGATCGTGATGGAAATTGCACTCGCAGTCGTCCGTCCATCGCACGTGCCGGTGGGGTGTCTGAGGACGAACCACGCCGTGGCTTCTCGACAAGAGTCCCCGTCCCAAGGGGCAAAAGTACGCCCAGCCGCGACCTGGACCTGCGGATCAGCATTCCTGCTGGAGACTCTGGCGATCTCGAGTGGCACTTTGTATGTTCCGCCGGTAGGATCATTGCCAAAAGAAATGGACCTCAACTCACTGAACACTCCCTTGGGCCGACCCGAAGCTTCGTTCTCTCGCTCGCGAGCTATTCTTGCGCTCGTCGTTGTCAATGCGATGTGGGGAGCTTCGTTTCCCGTCATGAAATGCTTGAACTTAGAGGTCGATGAGCATTTCGGGGTCACCGAGTTCACCGCCTCTACCGCACTTCGCACGGGTTCGGCAGCTTGGATGATTGCCATTCGCTTCGCAGTGGCTCTCGGGCTGTTTCTCATTTTCTTTCGTGGCACGCTTGCCAGAGTACGCCGAGCACACGTTTTGGCGGGGGTCGCGATTGGCACCTTGTTCTTCATCGGTTTGCTCTGTCAAGTGATCGGTTTGGCGACCATTCCCGCATCACGTAGTGGGTTCCTTACCAGCCTGGCGGTCGTTTTCACTCCATTGCTCAGTACGCTCGGTCGACGCCGGCTACCTCATGCGACCGTCTTGTTGGGGGCCGCTGTCGCACTCGCGGGCGTTTCGATCCTAACCGGTTTGGTGACATTCGAATCGGGTCGTTTGTCGGTCGCCCAAGATGCGCTCAGCAAATGGACGACAGGTGATTCGCTGACGACACTTGCAGCATTTTCTTTCAGCGGCCAGATCTTGTTGGTTGATCGACTCGGCAAGCGCTACGACTCCGTCGCCTTCACGCCCAGCATGTTTGCGGTGGTCGCCGTCTTGGCATCGATCGTTTTTGCAATGCTCAGCGGGCAAATTCCGGAAGACACCGCGTCCTTTCGGGACGACTGGATGGCGCTGGCCACGCAGCCTCGCTTTTACTGGATGATTGGCCTGCTTTGTGTTTTTCCTTCACTGCTTGCGTTTGCCTGGATGAATAAGTATCAGCCCACTTTGACGGCGGTCCAAGCGGCGGTGATCTACACCCTCGAACCTGTCTTCGCGTCATTGTGGGCGATGTTCTTGCCAGCCGTGTTGAGTATCACTTGCGCTGTCACCTATGGGAACGAAGAGTTCAGCATGCCGCTGGTGATCGGTGGCGGCCTTGTCTTGATGGCCAATGTCCTGGCGCTGTGGCCGGAGCCTACCCAATAGCTGGACAGCTCGGTTTTGCAGGCCGATTCGTAAATTCCAGCCGTACTGCCAGACTCATCGCTGTACTGCGACGCGTTATCATGTTGTTCAAGGTTATCCGTTCCTCGCCCCGTCCGGAGTTCTGCTCATGTCGGTTCAATCACGTCGCGACTTTCTTGCCGCATCCGCTTTGGCCGCGGTCGCGACCGGGCTGCGGCCCCGATTTGCCGCTGCCCAACAGGAATCGCCTAGCCGGATGCGGTTTGGTCTGGTCACTTACCTTTGGGGCAAAGACATGTCCCTGCCTGAGTTGCTGGACGTCTGTGAGAAGTCTGGTGTCCTGGGCGTCGAGTTGCGGACGGAGCATGCACATGGGGTCGAACCGAGCCTTTCCAAGTCAGAGCGGTTGGAGGTGCGTAAGCGATTCGCAGATAGCCCCGTCGTCCTGGTTGGCTATGGCTCCAACGCTCAGTATCACGAGAGTGATCCCGCGAAGGTTCGAGAGAATATCGATCTGACAAAGCGCTACGTTGAACTGATGCATGATTGCGGTGGCAGTGGGGTCAAAGGTCAAGCCGAACGGGTTCCCCAAAGATGTCGCGAGGGAAAAGACGATCGAGCAGATCGGTGTGTCACTCAATGAAGTGGCCGCATTCGGAGCGGACTATGGCCAGCAGATTCGCGTCGAAGTTCACGGAAACGGAACGAGTGAGTTGCCCGTGATTCGCGACATTTTCAAGGTTGCCGATCATCCCAACGTGACCGTTTGTTGGAATTCCAATGACGTCGACCTGGAAGGCGAAGGTCTTGATCACAACTTTGATCTCGTCAAAGATCGTTTTGGAGCGACCGTGCACGTTCGTGAATTGAACATCGGCGACTATCCCTATCAGCAGCTGATGAAGCGATTTCTCGACATGAATTACGACGGCTGGATTCTGCTGGAAGCTCGGACCAATCCCGAGGACAAGGTGGCCGCACTGATCGAGCAACGGATCGCATTCGAGAAGATGACACGAGCTTGATTTGGTTCATGTTCCCAGCACAAAGACGGCGACAACCACTCAGGTTGAGTAGCTAGCGGATGAAATTTCACCTCATGGTATAGTTGTCGGAATGTCAACAGAGCGGCCAGATTCCTACTACCAAGACGATGCAGGCATTCCCGAGGCCGAACTTATCGAGCCGAAGGTTTCGGTGATTCGGCGACGTCCGAGAAGAGTGTTACCGATCGTACTCTTTGTCGTGACCTGTCTGAGCACGTACTTGGCCGGTGGATTGGCATTCTCTCTAGCCCTGATGACGACGCTGCTTGCCCATGAGCTGGGTCATTATCTTCAGGCCCTTCGTTACGGCGTTCCGGCAAGCCTTCCCTACTTCATTCCGATGCCGGTCAGTCCCATCGGAACCATGGGGGCGGTGATCTTGATGCAGCCTGGCATGGGAAACCGTCGAACACTGTTTGATATTGCGATCAGCGGACCGGTGGCGGGGATTGTTCCTGCGCTGTTGTTCTGCGTCGTCGGTCTGCAGTGGTCGGAGGTGGTAGCCGTTTCCGATATCCAATCGGGCTGGTCGTTGGGTGAACCATTGCTGTTCAAACTGCTGGTCTACCTCACGTTCGGTCCGTTGGGCGAGGGGCAAGATGTCATGCTGCACCCCGTCGCCTTCGCCGGCTGGGTCGGTGTCTTCATTACGGCGCTGAATCTTATTCCGATTGGGCAGTTGGATGGCGGGCATGTGTTGTACGCATTGTTGTTGAAGAGGGCGCACATGGTGGCCAAGGGAATGCTCGCGGCCGCCGTGTTGGCGGTGATCCTTTGGGGCTACTGGGGATGGTCGTTGATGCTGCTGTTGCTGATGTGGATGGGGCCGGTGCATCCACCGACCGCGGACGATCAAGTCGACTTGGGGACGGGGCGGACCATTGCGGGATGGGCTGCCTTGCTATTTTTCCCGATAGGATTCACGCCCGTGCCGTTCTACCTGCCGACATGACCACGCGCCGATTTCTTTTTTGCTCGCGCCTTATTGATCTTCCGCTTGTGCGTCGTCCTGAACCTGTTGATGAAATGCCTTCAGCAGTTCGTGGTACCGTGTGTAGGACGGAAAGATCGCCGGCTTGTTGTCAGCGTTCCAGCTTTCGAACAACTCCGCCAAACCGTCCATCGTCGAGGGACTCGATGCCGCGAGATCCGTGGTCTCTCCCAAATCAGAATCCAAATCAAAGAGCGACTTCTCTCCGTCGATCACGACGAGTTTGTCGTTGCTGCGCCGAACCGCCAATTGACGGTCTTCCCCTGTTCGCCAAAAGAGGGCATCGTGCGGAGGTGACGATTTCTCTCCCAGTACATAGGGAAACAGATTGACGCCATCGGTCTTCGTCTTGGAAGTGGCGCCAGCAAGCTCAATCGCGGTTTGCGAAAGATCAAATGAGATCACGGGATTCGAATAGACGGCGCCGGATGGCAAGGTGCCCGGCATGCTCATGACGAAAGGAACGTGGATGCCACCTTCGAAGACCTGACCTTTCTGACCTCGTAGGGGGCCGTTATCAGATGCGTTCGCATTTTCTGGACCACCATTGTCACTAAGGAAACAAACCAGAGTACGCTCGAGTTCGCCACGGTCACTAATCGTTTGCAGCAGACGACCAATCTGCTCATCCATGATCGAGACCATCGCTGCATACGTGCGACGTTTCTCATTCTCGATCGAAGAGAACTCAGCAATCTTCTCTTCCGGAGCCTGTAACGGTCCGTGTGGCGCGTTGTAGGCAACGTACAAAAAGTACGGCTTGTCATTCGCTTGGTTCATGAAGCGAATGGCCTGATCGGTTAGAACCGTTGTCAGGTACCCATCGAACGCAGCTGGCTTACCGTTATCGTCCAACGACGTCTTGTAGTTCTCCGCGAGTTGAGCCGTTGTATCGACGACGAAGTAGTCATGTCCGCCTCCCAAGAATCCATAGAAAAAGTCAAAGCCACGATTCAACGGATGAAACGGCGAGGCGGCTCCGAGGTGCCATTTCCCCACCATGCCTGTCCGATAACCTGCCTCCTGGATCCGACTTGCGATTGTCCGTTCGGAGACGGGTAACCCCATCAGCTGGTTGTGTGGGTCGAATGCAACGTTGTTCACGTAGCCGAAGCGATGCTGGTAACGCCCGGCCATCAATCCTGCGCGCATCGGGCTGCAGAAAGGATGGGACGAATAGCCGTTTGCGAATCGAATGCCGCTGGCGGCAAGCGAATCAAGATTCGGAGTCGGGATGTCCTTGCACCCATGGAACCCGACGTCGCCATAACCGAGATCATCCGCCAAAATCAGTACGATGTTCGGGCGGTCCACGGCGCTCGCGACCATTCCAGAAAAGCAAACCAGCACCAACACTACACATCGCAAGTAACTCATCGCTCACCTCGAGTATGTGATCATTTGTACGGTAGCCACCAAGGAAGTCAGACCCAGCGGATTAGCATATCATCTTCACCAGCCACATCGCGGAGCCGTGGATGAAGAACTCTTCTTGCGAGACTGTCATCGATGCCAGACATTTCTCCCCGAGACTGCTACGGGCGATTGCTTCGCATTGATTGCCGGGCTGCGGCACGAGTGTCACACCGCCTTCGGACAGCACGAAAATGCGTCCATCGGCAAGAACGGGTGACGCCGAATGAGTTCCCTTGGGTCGTTTCGTCCAAACCAACTCGCCGGTCGCCGCATCAAAGCCGTGCACGCGATCGCCACCAGCTCTGATGATTTGCTTACCGCCCACTTCGGTCGCGCTTGTCACAAACACCCAATCTCGCACTCATGCCAGTGCTTCAAGCCCCGTCATTGTGCCGGTGCCAGTACCGAACGTGTCGGTTTCCATTCCCAATCGTTGCAGCATGGAAACGAACAACTTCGGTAGCGGGTAGTTGCGTTGCGATCGAATGCCAAATGCTGGCCGTGACGGAAACCACCACCTGCGAGAATGATCGGCATGTTCTTGGTGTCGTGGCTACTGGCATTGCCAAGGTTCGAACCGAACAGAACCATCGTCGAGTCGAGCAGCGATCCGTCTGCTTCCGAACTAGCTTGCAGCTTCGCGAGAAAACCATGGAATTCCTGGATGAGTGCGGATTCGACAATCGTCAGTTGAGCAATCTTGTCGGGATCTTTGCCGTGATGAGACAGGTTGTGATAGTCGTCGTCGACACCCGGAATCACGGGAACAGCGTTCATGCCGGCGATGTTGTAGGTCACGAAACGCGTTGAATCGGTTTCCAGGGCAAGGTGCATGACGTCGTACATCAGACGCATGCGTTCCACAATCTTCTTGCTGTCCGGTTCATCGCGTGGAGGTTTCACAGTCAACCTGTGGCTTCGGTTTCTGTTCCCAGGCCTCGGCTTTCGCAAGACGTCGTTCGGCTTCGCGGACTGCCTCGAAGTACTGGTCAAGTTTTTCGCGATCGCGTCCGGTCAGGGTACGTTCCAGGCGTCTCGTTTGGTCCATCACAACGTCCAGGACACTTTGACCATCCTGTAGTCGCTGCATTTGCCGCGCTTGTTCGTCTGCTTTGCCTGCCAAAAACAGCTTTTGAAAGACAAACGATGGCCTTGTTAGCGTGGGAATCTCGACGCCGCTGCGAGACCAGGAAAGCCCAGGGCCGGAACAACTGAGTGACAGCGACGCAAAACGCGTTTCACTGCCGAATTCGGCTGCTGCCAACTGGTCCAGAGAAATCGTGTTGCGAAATCCCGCGCTGTTCGGATGCGGGGCAGATGTCAGGTAAGACTTATAGGAAGCGTGGCCGCCCCCAACTTCCGGATGTGACGCCCCGGAGATGACCGTGAATTGGTCGCGAAAATCAGCGAGCAGCTTCAGGTAGGTTGGCAGTTCATAATCGCGCCCCGCTGTTTCCGGAATGATGTTGGGCGCGTGGAGGCCCAAACCAATATCGATCGCGACGATGCGGCGTCGCGGCGAAGTCGCAGCCGCACCCGATACGGTGGATTCAAGCAGCGGCAGGGCGAAAGCCACGCCGCAGCCGCGAAGGATGGTTCTGCGGTGAAGTTGTGTCATGGTTTTTGAAATGCGGGACTCTGAACAATGGCATTCACTAGCGAACGGAAGCCGTAATCCTGATGACGTGTTTGTCGCACAATCTCTTCAATCGCTGGCCGATCCGAGAATCCTGTTTTTCGTCCCAATGCGTACGTCATGAGCTTTGTAGCGAGATGACTCGCGAGCTGATCTGGTTTGCCCGCCAGAATCTTTTCTGAGATCGCGAACACCTTCAAGTGGTTGCCCATCTGGCATTTCCCCAGACGTATCAATGGGCTGTCCGATGCGATACCTCACCCAGTTATAGGTGAACGGTGCCTGCTTGAGTCCTGAGTGCCTGCCGTCCTCCGCCATGGTCCGGTAGTCATTGCGAAATCCGCCAATCGGGTCGAAGCATTCCAGGGCAAACCCCGGCGGATCGATTCTGCGATGACACGCGGCACACGATTCGAGGTCCCGATGTTTGGCCAGTTGTTCTCGAATCGTCGTTGCCCCGCGAATGTCCGGTTCAATCGAACCTACGTTGTCCGGTGGCGGCGAGGTTGGCTGCCCGAGAATGTTGTCCAGAATCCACGCCCCCCGCAGAACTGGAGACGTGTATGTGCCGTTGGCGGTCACTTTCAGAACGCTCGCTTGCGTCAACAGTCCACCGCGCGGGCTGTCTCGCGGAAGGATGACCTTGCGAAACGCCTGCCCTTCCACCCCGTTGATGCCATAGTGATTGGCAAGTCGCCCATTGAGAAACGTGAAATCCGAATCTACAAAGTTGACGAGGCTGAGGTTGTTTTCCAGGACCTCGTCAAAGAACAGCTCTGTCTCCTTCACCATGGAAATTCGCAGCAGTTCGTCAAACTCAGGATACAGATTTGCGTCCGGTTCCGTGAAGTCAATGTCGCGCAGGTCGAGCCACTGGCCCGTGAAGTTCTTCGTGAAGGCGGTTGCCTTGGGAGAGCTCAGCATACGTTCCACTTGCTGGCGAAGCACGTCCGACTGGCGCAGCGACCGATTGTTTGCCAGTGCGGTCAATTCCTCATCGGGCATGGAGCTCCACAGAAAGTATGACAGGCGGGCGGCTAACGCATGCTGGCTGATCTGCGATGTTCCGGGTTCGTTCAGGAACAGAAATGCGGGTGAGCACAGAATCGCCTTCAAGCTGACTCGCAGGGCAGATTCGAAGGAACGTCCGCCAGCCGCTGCCGATGCAAAGAGGTCTAAATAGGGATTCACTTCCGCCGGTTCGATGGGCCGTCGAAACGCGAGCGGCAACAACCGCTGAAGAATCATTCTCGCATCGTTCTGGCCAGCCGTCTTTGGGTCAACGTTACCCAGTAAGTGCAGTTCGTCCTGGCGGCGGCCACGTGTCGATGGGGCCTTCAATGACGATGTCGCCGATTTCAATGCCTGGTTCCGGCCAGGTGTCAGCGTCCTTTCGCGTGTCGCGCGTGCCGTAGCACTTCGGCTGAAAGGTTCCGTTGTCCTCCACAAGGCGATCGGTGAACTCGATCGTCGTCCATTCGTTGGGTGGCACATCGTAATACCCAACCAGATGAAGTTCGCCGCGATTCACGATCGTATCGCCGCCGTAAATGCGCAGTGTGACGGGCTTGTCACTTTGTATCGCTCGCACTCGCATCGTGCCGTGATATGTTCCCGCAGGAGCTCGTAAGCGTGCAAAGTTCACCAGGTTCGTGGGGCAATATCCGGACTGAAAAATCACCAAACCGTTCTCCGTCCGGCGAAACATCTTTCCGATTTGATCGTCCAGCTGTGGGCGGCCCAGCCAGTCAACCTGCTGCAACAGATTGGTCTCGTGCCGAATCAGCGTTGGCTTTTCGCTTGTACCGAACACGGCGTCAAGCACCTGATCGGCTGCTTCCAGGTAGGCGGTCATCGCCTCCGCCGACACCGCGAGCCCTTCACCGACCGTGTCGAAGCCGTCCGTGGACGAATCTTCCGGCAATTCGTTTACGCGGACCTCTGCGTGGAACAGGTCGCGGACCGTATTCTCGTACTCGTGTCGGTTCAGCCGCCGCAGGACAACATCGTTCCGGTTCGCTTCCCCCTTCACGATCGCGTTTGCCAACGTCTTCAGGAACGCGGCCGAATGGTTTGCAGCTGGCCTCGCCACGTCAGAAGGCGGCATTTCGCCCGAAGTGACGCGATCGTGAACCAGTATCCATCGCCGAGCTGCTTCTTCGTTGGCAAGATCGAAGTCGAGCTTCTCAAGGTTCAAGCCGCCATCAGGAACATCGCCGCAGTGACAGCTGATGCAGTGTGACTCCGTGAATGTGGAAAGCAGAGACGGAGGTTCGCTCTGTACCACACCGGTGGTCAATGACAAAACCGCGAAAGCGGCGACGAGGATGGATAGACTTTTCATCGGAGACGATCCTGCCGTCTGAGCACATGTGTGATCAACTTAGAACCTATCCGAAAAGGGGTCTGACCCTCTCCGGCGAGGACAGAAAATCTAGGAAATTGACTCGCCTCCAAAGGGTCAGACCCCTTTTCGGATAGGTTCTTAGCCAGAGTATTTTCGGAATCGATGTAGCGTCGGAAAAAATGGTCGGTACGAATCGGACAAGCATAAGCTGTTGGTGTCTGGGCTTAAACTGATCGCCCCCCAGCAAGGAGCACCGAAAGGCCAGATACCAACCATTGCCGAGCACGATTGCCCCTCCATTGGTGCCAATTGAGTCAGTTAGCTGACCCCATATCCAGACGCATATTGTACACGGCGGCACACGCCACCGCGTCTTGAACTCACCGTAAATGAAAGACGTACGTATCGTGAAGGTCGTCGTCTAACGCAGCACTCAGGCATTCTCTGAAGAGCGACAAGCTAACTCATCAGCGGAAACAACTTGACAGCCAACATGGTAACGAGGATTCCGACAAAGCCCATGAGCGCGACCATGGGACACTGTGTCTTCATTGCCGGTCAGCCCACCGACGACAGACGACCCTAGAATCGACGCAAGAAATGGATGCAGTCGATGCCGATGAATGCCATCCAGTACAATGCCAACCCCAATAACGAGTACAGCGGTTGGACTCCCTGATTCATCTTCAGTTTGGGGTTGGCGGCTGAAGGTGAGTTTATCAAAGTTCGATCGCTTCCGTTCTTACGACCTACACAATGTCTCGGCAATCAAGCTACCTACCGTGAAGTACCACAAATTTCGAAATACCGACCTGACCGTTTCTCAGCTTTGCTTTGGCTGCTGGGGTGTCATTAGCGATGCGCATTGGGGAAGTCGCGCCGAGGAGGATTCGTGGCAAGCCATGTTGGCGGCGGTTGAGGCGGGGGTCAATTTCTTTGACACAGCACCGATGTATGGCGATGGTGCTAGTGAATCGCTGTTGGGAAAGTTTGTCGCCGAGAACGGTCTGCGCCAGAAGCTGATCATCGCCAGCAAGATCCGGCCTGCCAACATGAGGCCTGAACAGGTGATGGTCGAGTGCGAGGAGTCATTGCAGCGATTGCAGACGGATTACCTTGATCTTTATCAGACGCATTGGACCAGCCGAGAAGTGCCTGTGGCCGAAACGTGGGGCGGCATGCAACGACTTCAGGAACAAGGAAAGGTTCGGCACATTGGTGTTTGCAACATGGGCTTGCAAGACTTGGCCGAAGTCGAGCCACTGCAAAAGCCGCTCAGCAATCAGTTGCCTTACAATCTGCTGTGGCGGATGATTGAGTCGGAAATTCTTCCGTATTGCCGGCAAGAGGAAATTGGAGTGCTCGTTTACAGCCCGCTGATGCATGGCATTCTGGCCGGCAACTACCAGACGGCAGCGGAGGTACCTGACGGTCGAGCACGCACGCGGCATTTTTCAGCGGCGAGACCACTGACTCGTCACGGAGAACCAGGTTGCGAAACGGAGACGTTCGCTGCCTTGGAGAAGATCCGTGAAATTGCTCGGAGCAACGCCAGAAGCATGGCCGAGGTAGCTCTTGCCTGGACGATCCAGCAGCCGGGCATTGCCAGCGTGATTGCAGGCGCACGTAACGCAGATCAAGTGCGCGATAATGTCAACTTTCTAAAGAATCCACTCTCTGATGAAGTCCTGCGAGAACTCGACGAAGCAACGCGGACATTGAAAGAGTTGCTGGGAACGAATCCCGATATGTGGGATGCTGGAGTCAACGCGCGTTACCGTTAAGCGGTTGGCTGAGTACCGTAGGTCAGTCTCTCCGAGACTGACAGTGCGGTAAAATGCGCGTTCAAGCGAGTCTCGGAGAGACTCGCCTACGGCAAAATACCAAAGCACGATTTAGGAACCTTCCTATGGCACTTGCCACCATTCAAGCGACACGCATCGCTGGTTCTCTGGGCGCGGAAATCAGCGGCGTCTCCCTGGCTGAGGATTTATCCGACGAGACAGTTGCGGAACTTCGCCAGGCGCTGCTTGACCACCTGGTGATCTTTTTTCGAGATCAGACGCTTACACCGGAACAGCAGATCACCTTCGCGCGCCGTTTCGGACCGTTGGAAGAGCATGACTTTGTCAAAGGCATGCAAGACTATCCCGAGATCATTCGGGTCGTCAAAGAAGCCGATGAAGCGACTTTGAATTTTGGTGGCGCGTGGCATTCAGATGTGACACATCAGCAATGTCCGGCCCTGGGCTCGGTGCTCTATGCGATCGACGTCCCACCCTGCGGCGGTGACACGCTGTTCTCCAATCAGTACTTGGCTTACGAAGCGCTGTCATCCGGCATGAAGCAGATGCTCGACGGAATGATCGCGATCCATTCTGCTCGAGGACCGTTTGCTCCGGAGGGTAGGTCCAAAGACAACTGGAAGAATATGGAGGTGGCGCCAAGCGAGAAAGCCTATGAGGAAATGGAGCATCCAGTTGTTCGGACCCATCCGGAAACGGGTCGTAAACTGCTGTTTGTCAACCGTACGTTTACCATCCGGTTCAAGGACATGACGGAACAGGAGAGCGCACCTTTGCTGGAATACCTGTTCAAGCATGCCAGCCAGGAGCGATTCACATGTCGATTTCGCTGGACGCCCGGCGCCGTCGCGTTTTGGGACAACCGGTCGGTCCTGCACTACGCGCTGAATGACTACACCGGCCATCGTCGCGAGATGCACCGCGTCGCCATCTCTGGCGATCGCCCGTTTTAGACCCCACGACGGCAGGTGATGCAGTGATGTAGGATGGGTCCAGTCGGCGACGGCACGATCAGGGACGGATCGAGCTCGAATCAACCAGTTGCACCGACGCTGCGCAAGCGTGGCCCCGCCGGTGCCGACCCATCACGTGGCGCGAACCGATGTTGCAGTACTGGTGGGTCGGCGCAGATGAGCGATCTTTACCCCGCGCTCGCCATCCCTGGATGCTTGTCTCGTCTGGAATGCCGCCAACTCAATACATCTGCTTGACCTTGTCTTTACGCACATTCGAATTCCATCATCGAGTGGAACTCGCGTGAATGGACCGCGAAGCGGTCGCAGCTGCTAGCGCGACCCACGGCTACCCTCCGTGATACCTTCGGCATCAAAAGAATGTGGGTAAAGACAGGCTGCTTGACCCAACCTACATTGGTCCCATGCTGCTGGGGAATAGATGACGAATCAGCTCTTTGTCGGGTTGTCTGGCGTACTCGCTGATCTCAAATACTTCGATGAACTCCGTTGCCTTTCCCTTCGCCTCGCCGAGAGTCGCAGTCAGTTCTTGGCGAAATCGCTCGGCTCTCGGCCGCACATGGCTTTCAATCCATGACTGGACCCATTTCAACTTCTGCTGTTCGTCCGAGGGAACTGTTTCGAGAATGTCGTCGTGGTAGGCCAACCATTCGAACAATTGCGAACGGTGGCAGGCAAGCATCTTGGCGATGGTTTCCATTTGATCGGAAATGTCGATGATCACGTCCGCACGCATCGGCGCTGGTCGTGTAAACAGATCGGGAAGGAAGGCCACGACCGGATCCTTGCGAAGTGCCGGGACGTCGGGCACGACGTGAGGAACGGTGACCATGTAGGAAGCGTCCTGCACACATTGACCGACGGCCCGATGATCGGGATGGTAGTCACACGTCCGATGCGTGAGCACGAGGTCTGGCTGAAACTCCCGTATTTCTTGGATGATGCGGTGTCGCACCTGCAACGTCGGCTCAAGACCGCCGTCAGGAAAATCCCATGTCTCGTAGATCGCCCCGATCACGTTTCCAGCGTTAGCCGCTTCGCAGCGACGCAATTCCTTCAGTTCGGCAGGCAAACGCTCATGATGGCCAGCGGAACCGTCGGTTACCGAGATCATCTTCACCGGGCGATCCAATTGACGATAAATGGCTGCCAGGCCACCTCCGTGATACTCGGCATCATCGGGGTGTGCGCCAAGGATCAGGAGTCGAGGTTGGTTGTCCATGGATTCAGCAGGCTGCGGCGTGTCATGGTTGGTTATACGAAGTCGTTGCTAATGCGAGCATGTTGCTTGTCAATATCGATCATGACCGATTAGGAACTGCACGTGCGATGGTGGGCAGAATGATGGTGGGCAGAATGATGGTGGGGCGGAGGTGTCGTGCCGCAAGCCATTTCTTATCATTCTGCCCTTCATCATTCTGCCAACAATAGGGCAATTGGAGAGTAAGAGCGGGAGCTCGTTTCCGACACTCATTCCCAAACACGCTACGTCAAAATTGAATAAGCACTAGTGCTGCTTCAAGTCAGTTCTTGTGAGCCGTGACGCGTGAGCGGCCGGGCCTTCTCTGCTTCAAGTCAGTTCTTGTGAGCCGTGACGCGTGAGCGGCCGGGCCTTCTCGACGGGGAAATACGTCCGTCTCGGCCCGGTGCCTTACGGCCCACGGCTCACAATCTCAGCGTTGAAGAGCCACTAGACGAATTTGGTGATGCCTGGTCGCGCGATTTCGATCGCAGGAGCCTCGCCCCACGCATACTTGGCAGGCGACAAATCTTCTTGCGAGTTCATTGCCTGTTCCCAGGTAATCTCTTGACCGGTATAGGTTGCCATTCGGCCCATGATCGCGAGCATTGTACTCTTCGCCATGTACTCGCCATTGTTCAGTGGTTCGCCGGCCCGAATCCCGGCGAACAATTCGTCGTGCTCGACCTGGTACATGTTTTTGACCTCCTTGTCGAATTGCCAGGTCGTGTCGGTAGTGATTTCAAGGCGGCTCTCGGCGACCTTGGCACGTCCCTTCGATCCCAAGGCGTAACTTGCCATTTCATTCTTACAGCCGGATTGTTGACGACAGTTGCTAAAGAGCCTCGCACCGTTGTCGTACTCATAGGTAACGCTGTGGTGATCGTAGATGTTGCCGTAGATCGGATCGGTGCGGACTTGACGTCCACCCATGCCGACAGCCTTGACCGGGTAACCACCCATCACCCAAGCGCAAACGTCCAAGTAATGAACGTGTTGCTCCACATTGAAATCGCCGGAAAGCCAGGTGAAGTAATACCAGTTCCGCATCTGCCAGTGCATATCGGTCCATCCTTCCTCGCGGGGCTTGACCCAGATGGAACCTCGATAGTCATTTGCGATCAGCGTATGAATGTCACCGATCGCGCCATCGTGAAGACGCTTGACCGTTTCTCGGAATCCGCCGTCGTAGCGAATGCAAAGACCAGAGACGACAGAAAGGCCCTTGCGCTTCGCTTCGGCACAAGTCTCAAGCACCGATCGCACTCCCGGTGCATCGACGGCAACCGGCTTTTCAGCGAAAACATGTTTGCCGGCATCAATGGCTGCCTTGAGGTGGATCGGCCGAAACTGAGGAGGCGTGGTTAACAAGACAACGTCCACATCTGCAGCAATGACGCCTTTGTAAGCATCAAAGCCAGTGAATTGTTGCTCAGGCGGCACATCAATCTTATCGGCAATCTCCTTGACAGCGGAAAGAGACATCAAGCTCGACTGCAGACGATCCTCGAAGGCGTCGCCCATGGCCACGAGCTTCACTCGTTCGTCGGCCTCCAACGCTTGCCTCGCGGCACCTGTGCCGCGCCCTCCGCAACCTATCAACCCGACACGCAACACGTCATCCGTCCCCGCCGCGTGGACTGCGGACGGATAGGCCATCGTCCCCGCGCAGCAGGCCGCGATCGCGGTCGAGACCGACGCGCCGATGAACTGTCGTCGCGAAGAATCCTCGATCATATCACGCCGGCTATCAGTTATCGTCGTCTTCATCGGGGTCTCCATTGGGTGGCAACCGTTTGCCAAGCGGTCGAATTTCAAGGTTGCGGAAGTAGATTTCGTTTTTTTCATTCTCGAACAGAATCTTGCCGGACGCCGGGTAAACATCATAACATTCGTTGACCACCGTCCCGTTGATCTTGATGGTAATCTGGTTTCCGTCGCAGATGCACTCGACTTTGGTCCATTGTCCGAGAGGGCTTGCGGTATCGTTCTTTCCTCGAGTGTCAAGCAGTTCTTCAAAATGTGCCTCGTGCTGGGACCACCAAAACTGCTTGCCGGAATAGACCGTCTTCATGCCACCGGGTTGCCACCGCGTGCGGCCGTCGCTGTCCATTCTTGTATCGCTCGTTAGCGTGACTGGAATCGCATCGCCCGCGGCGTCCTTTCCGGCGATCACGATCAAATCACCTTCGCAGCCCTGTGCGAGTTGGCACTCGACGGAGGCCATCCAGATCCCGCGCGCGTTGCCAGGTGGCCCCGTTGCATGAAGCAGAATTCCCGAATTGCGTACGTACTTGGATCCGTCCGTCCGCCCACCCCACTTGTACTCGACGCTGAGGTGAAAATCTCTGTATGCATCAACGGTTGCCAAATATCCCATGCCGCGGCCAAGGATGTGGATCATTCCATCCGTGACGCGGTACTCGGAATCGGGGTCTGCTTCCCCGGTATTCTGAAGCCATGTCGTGAAACCGGTCAGGTCTCGCCCATTGAACGGCCGAATGATCGTGTCGTGCGGCGAGACAGTAACGACTTCGGATGGGCGATCCGCATGGGTTAACTCTTGACTGAAACATGGTTGCGAAACGATTAGAAGCGATTTTAGCGCAACCAAGCATGGAAGTCGAAGTTGTAGCATGACCACATTCGTCTCGTTTGAAAATCGCATCCGTAGGTCATGAAAGCCGCAACTAGTCGGCACGCGTCTGAAGTCCCGCGATGACTGTGGTGAGGTATTCTCTCACCTGGCGAGCGAGTTGGTCAATTTCCTCCGGGTTGTTTGGCCGAGGGACGATCGGTGCGAAAATGTTCTCGCAACAGAGCGGCATCTTGCGACCAAGATGGGCGACCGGGTGAAGCAGGCGATAGTGGTCGATTTCGCCAAATCCGGGTCCGCAATCCTGATCCAACGGCCAATTGCGATGGTCCTTCATGCAGAAGCTATGCACCACATCGGAGCACTCCCGTATGTCTGGGATCGGGTCAAGATTCAGATAGTCCATCACATTGCCCGCGTCGTAATTCACCTTGATACCTGCATCGTCGACTTCCCGAACGATCTCGGCACACGCCTTTCCGGTTCCCGTCGAGCCGCCATGTTGCTTGACGACCAACATCACACCATGGTCTCGCGCGATCGGTCCGAGTTTCTTGAAGCGTTCGATCCAGAGTTCGCGGCTTCCCCCTTCGGTATGACCGAAGGTGAGTACCTGCCCAATCTGTGCAGCACTCGCTTGCTTGATCCGGTGCGTCAGTACTTCCAAGCCGTCGGATGCCTCGGGATAAACGGTCGAAAACATCATCAAAGGCTCCAAACCAAGATCGCGACACTGCTTCGCGAGGTCACGTGCCTTGTGGGGCGGTGCATCGGTCGGCATCACGGGAATGCGCTCTCCGTCCGCTGTCTCCTGATGAGTCGTCCCCCAAGCAACGAAGCGATAGCCTGCCGACTTGATTCCGTCCAACGCTCGCTTGAGAGGAAACGCTGAGTAGGGCAGGGTCATGCACGCGATCTGAAACTCGGTCGGCTCCCCAGTCTCTTCGTTAGCCCATGCCGGGGATAGGTTCCAACCCGAGATCGCCGCGCCGGTGACTGCACTGACGGCCGTCACCATCATGCGTCTCCGGCTGTGACAGAAAGAAGCGGTCTTCATCAAACATGCCTCATGGAAGATGATCCGTCGTGGGAGCGAGTGACGTCACCCAGTATAGAACACAGGCGAGACGGATGTTCGTGCTCGTCCTGGCCAGTGGAATCAATCGACAGCAGCAGGCGGTGATGGGATGGCAGTGAACCTCGGGCGCTAGCCGTGGGCCTTAGAAGCATCTTGACGACGTTTTCGAGGCCCACGGCTAGCGCCTGAGGTTCACAGTCCGCGCCATTCGTAGCGGACCCCCATTTTTCGGGGAATGGCTACGTCAAAGATGAACAGGAGCTAGCTCGCCCGTGCAATCCTTCGGGTTCCCTGCTCGTTCACAATTCGAGCGCCCAGCGGCACGAGTAGGTCACGTTGGGCTCGGGATTGACGACGGCCCAGTTGAGGATCGTGCCGTGCTGAATGACAGACTGGCGAGTCGGTTCAATCAAGATCGCATCATTCTCGTTTTCATGATGATATTTGACGAGGTGGAAGCTCGTATAGCGCTTCTCGGCGGGAAGTAGAATCCACGCGGCAGCGAGTTCTGGATGTCCATCGACCTCGTAGCGCGACCACTCTTTTTCGTTGAACTCTGGATTGTTGGCGTTGTTCAAGACGAGTGTCTCGACGACGAAATGGACCGTCGCGCCAATCGCGACTCGGCTAAAGTCGAGTTGCACTTCCCAGATGTAATGATCCCGATTGCCCACTGCTGGTAGAGGGCAGCGACGGACAATCGGATTCAATTCGCTGTTTTGGCAGCGTACGAGTACATCTTCACCATTCCAGAGTGATTGTAGACGCAAAGCGGTAGGTCCGTCCGACTCAGCGAGCTTGCGGACCGAAACATGGCGGCATACATAAACCTGGCGTTCCGCAGTGTTGCCAGCGTCATTGCCATTGCCGATGTTCCATTTCCGCAAATCGACAATTCTTGCGTCGGAGATGATGTCGAGGCCTTGCTCTTCAAACAAGGCTCTCGGCTCGGAAGCGTCCACGACTCCCACGGGCGTCCACGGGTCGACGGGACCATATTCCAACAGGGAGAGAAGGTGATTGTAGTCTCGTCGGGACTGAGTAATCGCGCCGGATAACATGGCATTGATCTGAACATGGTGGTACCACGTCCACACCATCCACGGAATCACGCCAAAGAGCAAAGCGAGTACCGGAATGTAGAGGTAGGTGACCCAATCCCCGGGTGCTGTCAGAAGACTCAAGTATCGGCGCTGCGAGGACGCCTGGAGTTTACGCGCTTCCATGGTCGAGGGCGTCGCCGATCCACCGCGTTTGCCCGCCGCGGCGAGTAAGTGCGCGCCTCGTGTCGCGGCGAGTGAGGTGGGATCCCATGGCGGCTCGTTGGAAGCAGGACTGTCTGCCGCATGCGTCGCCTCGGCCCATGATCGCCTGGAAACACAGTAGCCGTGTCGTACAAGTCCGCTGATTTCGCGGTCGCTGAACCGATCCATGTCCGTGCGAATGTGGCTGACTTGCTGCTGCACCTCGGGATGGGGCGCCGTGGGGTCATCCTCGAGGGAGACTTTCCGGGTGATCGGAGAGAAGACCACTCCTTTCGCATTGCGAAAGTGCTCCTGCTCCAGCTGCCAGACACGGTCCATCAAGATGTCGGAGGAACGCATGGCCGTACCCAGAAGCCCACCGATCCGCGTGTTGCTGGAAACCTGGATCTTCTTCCCCGCATCACTCGCCAGAATCGTGTCAAACGGCTGGTCCCGAGGCCGAAGGATCTCCTTGCCCAATGTGCGCTGGAAGGCGAGTGCGAGTAACTCACGATTGCGCAAGTAGGGTTCACGCGAACGCCCGTCGCGATCCTTTGCCGAGCCATTGGAGTGCCCATTGGATCCATTGGAGTGCCCGTTGGATCCATTGGAGTGCCCGTTGGATCCGTTCGAGTGCCCATTGGATCCGTTGGTGTTCCCATTGGAGCCGTTACCGTTGCGGTGGATCAACTCTTGCAGCGGCAGGTCGAGATGCAAATCTCCAGAGGTGATGAGCCGTCGCATCCCATGGGCGAATTGCCCGGGCTCCTGCGTAAAGTTGCCATCCAAACCGCTGTTCGACTGTGCGCTACAGATCTCGAACACTCGCCTCAGCGGAGTGGGCTCCTGGTGCCGCGATGCCTGGTTCCAGGCCTCCATGGCTTCGGCGACATCGATGAAGTCTTCCTCTTGTAGCGTCTCTCGCAACTTGTCGTTGATGTGGTAGTACATACGGATGCCGAGGTTGTCGTAAACGCCCCCGTCCGTAAAGTATTGGGTCTGGAACTGCCCAGGCGTTGCACCAACCGTTTCGGCGGTCAATTCCAGCGGCGGAAAGAAGCCTGGGAAAGCCGAGGAGGCTGCTACCGCCATCGGGACCGTCGCCAAGCCAACCTGATGCAAACGCATGGACGACCGTCCGGATGCATCACGAGTCTCCATCAAGAGACCGTCGCGAGTGAAGGAACTCAGTCCACCTCCGCTGAGATTTGTGCAGAGAATATGCAGTTCTGGTGATTGGGGAAGCTGATGCAGACACGTATCGCCAAAGAGGTGATGCCGATAATGCTGCTCCAACAGGACGGTCCGAGTTAGCGGTCGTTTCGGTTTCCTCCCGACCAGGCGAAGTGCCGCGCTTCCTGCCAGCGCGAAGGGATAGCGGCGCAGAATGCGATTGCGCACATCAAGCTTTACAAAATCGATGACTTCCCTAGCTGCACTCTCGAACTCTTGGGAGTCGCCACAGTAGCGATCCCAATTCAGAGCCAGATGAGCGGCGAGTACGCTGCCGCCGGAGACCGACGTGATATGCGTCACCGATGTGAGCAAGTTGGCGTCGCGAAGGTGACGGATCATCCCCAAATGATAGAGAGTCGCCCGAAAGCCTCCGCCCGAAAGGGCAAGTCCAATACGCATCCATGCTGTCCTTGATGAACCATTCTTGCCAGTCGCTTCTGGTCTCGTCCCGAAACGAAAACTCGCATCCCTACGAGTCGGCACTCTGCAAATGCCCCGGAACAGAATCTGCTGGTCTCATGCCGGTTGCCACGAGGCATGAGACATTACCGCCGATATCGCCACAGAATGTAACCGCAGACGAAAATCTGGCCGCAACATTTCAGCCGTGACGCGGCTAACTGTCGGCGAAAATATAGTGCAGTGGAACGAGATTCACAAAGAGCATTTCAACGCTCAGATGAGATGCATGGGTCAAGAAAGCTAGCAACTACAAAGACGAGCTTAACAGCGTCACTATCGCGGGTTGAGCCGTCCATACAAGCACGACGCGCGAGCAGATGTGTCGGATCGGGGCCACGGGACACACTCGCTAGCGAGTCTTGGTATAGCGTCATCATCACCCTTGCGCTTACGGATTCTTCGAATCACACCGACAAGCAAAGCAGCCCACGGCTAGCGCCTGAGGTTCACAGTGAACCTCAGGCGCTAGCCGTGGGCCCCGAAACTAGCCAGTGAACCTCAGGCGCTAGCCGTGGGCCCCGAAACCCGCCAGTAAACCTCAGGCGCTAGCCGTGGGCCCCGAAACTAGCCAGTGAACCTCAGACGCTAGCCGTGGGCCTCGAAACTGGCCGACAAAAACAACAACTCCCGACCTGGGCGAGACGTTTCTCGCCACTCCGTGGTCAAGCGCACAACATCAGAACGCGCAACCGAGCGTATCGTGTTATTCCCAGGGAAACACACTCGCTTGCGCGTCGTGCTTGTATGCGGACAACTGGCGTAGCGGTCGGCGAGTATCAGCCAGGAGTCTCCGACAAGGGCCGATCAACTTCCGGGTCGGATGTGTTCTTGGCATCCCTGTCGGGTTGGATCTCAAGCAGCGTCGACGCTTCGCGACGAAAGCGGCGTTGTTCGAGATCATTGGGCCGATTCTCATCCATCCATGCGCAAGCCTGATCGAAATGGAGACGGGCCAGTTCGGCTTGGCCCAATTGCTGATAGGACATTGCCAGGTAGAACAGGTCGTTCGCCTCACCAGAAGATCCGTCGGGTCGAGCCGCTTTCAACGACTCAATCGCGGCCGGGTAATCTCCCGTTCGATACTCGGCAACTCCTAGCGTATTCCAAAACCCTTTGTCGTCGGCGGAAAGTTCGACCGCTCGCCTCGCGTGTTCCAAGCCCCGCTCCACATCGCGCAGATTCGTGTCGGCACAGGTAACCAGGAACCAAGCCAGGCTGTTGTGTAGGCCAGCAACTCGCGGAAACTTTGCAGCGAGTTCTTCGCGTAACGTGAGTGCCTGACCGAATTGTTCTTCGGCCTCCTCAGGGCGTTCGGTCTCGAATAGCAGGTTGCCCAAAGCTGTATGGCTGGAAGCTAACGCATGTTGATAGGTCGGATTCGTCGGAATGTCTTTGCGTAGTCGGAGGAACGCAGATTGACCGCGACGAAGCAACTTCTCGGCCGCATTCACATCCGTAGTACCGATCAGCAACCCTAGATTGTGGCAGATCTTTGCGACCGCATCTCGATGAGCTGGCAGCTCAGCCTGCTCGCCGGACATCTCGTCAAGTGCGCCAACGCGTCATCATACGCAGCTCTTGCCTCGCTGGGCTTACCGGAGGTCGAGTAGAGAATCCCAAGGACGTTACAGGTCTTGGAGAGTTGCTGTCGGAATGCATCGTTCTGAGAGGTTTCGACGATGAGTCGTTTCCATTGTGTCGACGCTGCAAGATAGGCTTCCGTCGCTTCGTGAGTTTGTTCGCAACTCCGGAGCGATTCGCCGAGTCGAACATTGATTTCGGCGAGTTGCTGTAGGTAGTCACTTTGGTCAGGGAATCTTTCGGTAAGCCGCTGAAGCGCATCGCGCCCGCGGCGATGCCAGTCGGTGGCCTCCGGGCTGTTTCGGACCAGCGTGGCCAGGTTATCGCAGGTACGGACGAACTCCAGACCATAGTTCGGCACATTGATGTACTGATCGGCAAGTTCCTGCCAAACCGGAATTGCTTCTTGAAAGGCACTTTCGGACCTGACGGTGTTCCCGTCCTTCATCGCCAGTACACCGATGCTGTTGAGAACGCGGGCTAGTTGCTCTTGATACTCCGGTCGCTTCATCGACTCTGTGAGCCCCCGTGTGATCGACAAGGCTTGTTCAATCGCTTGCTGGGCATCATCCCGACGATCAGTACTCAGCCATAGATTCGCGAGGTTGATGTGACTCGCAGCAAGATGGTGACGGTAGGGGGAGTGAGCGTTTGATTCCTCCAGCAGGTCCTGCCAGCGTTCACGCGCCAGAGAAATGCTTGTTCCGCCTCGTCGTAACGTTTGAGTTCGGCAAGCATCGCGCCGAGGTTGTTGGAAAGGCGTGCCAACTCTTCCCGATAGTGACGGCGATCACCATGCCGCTTGACGAGATCCAAATCGGTCGCCAGTGCCTGAGAAAAGGCATCCTCGGCGGCGCTGTAGTCTTCTTGGGACCAGAAGGCCAGGCCCAGGCTGTTGGTGCTCGATGCGAGCCCGTAGAGGAAGTCCGGATCCTGGGGGAAGTCTTGAGCCAGATCTTCGTAGAACTGGATCGATTTGCGGTAGCTCTCTTCGGCTTCCTCGTGTCGCGCCAATCTTGTTTGAAGATCACCCACTCGGCGATAGGCTTTGGCGGTCTCGTGTCGTGAGGTCGCATAACGTTCGTTCTGCCGAGCAAAGCCTTGGTAATAGTCCAATGCTTTCTCCACCAGAGCATGGTCTTTCGCCGTCAGTTGCTCGCTGGGAAACCGTCGCTCGAAAACGTCCATGAACATTTCGTCAAGCGCCTGCAATGCAAGCCGCTCATTGGCGACGGCACGAGTTCGCTGCGATCGCGCTTCATTTCGTTCGCGCGTTGCGACCTGAGCCACGCGGGCCATGAATAGGGTGCTGGCGGTCAAAGCGATGAGCGAAACCAGTAACACCACAGCGGTGGCAGCGACGAAGGATCGGTGCCGTCTCGACCATTTCGCGACGCGATCGACGACGGTGGGGCGACGGGCGGCGATCGGACGATCTTCCATGAAGCAGAGCAAATCGTTGGCAAAGCTCGCCGCCGTCTCATAGCGTTCCGCAGGGTCCTTTTGAAGCGACTTCAGGACGATGGTTTCCAGGTCAGCCGAAATTGCTCGGTTGAAATGCCGTGGTGATACCGGATCTTCGGAGGCAATCTTTTGAAACAGTTCGTGCCGCTCGTGCTGAGGAAAGGCGGGCCTTAACGTTAGCAACTCGTAAAGCGTCGCGCCCAGCGAGTAGATGTCGCTGCGGTGGTCGATCGGAACACCCTTCGCCTGCTCAGGGCTCATGTAACGAAGTGTGCCAACGACGTCGCCGGTCAACGTCAAGGACGCAGCACTTTCGATGTGGGCGAGCCCAAAATCGGTGACCCAAAGTTTTCCGGTGTCTTCCAGCATCAGGTTCGATGGCTTGACGTCGCGGTGAATCACGCTTTGGCGATGCGCGTGTTCCAACGCGTCTGCTGCTTGACGCACAAGCTCGGCGACCGATCGAACGTAGGCTGGGCTCCTGGTCGAATGCTTTTCGGAAAGGGATGCCAGCAGCGATGTCCCGGCAGCATTCGTGTCGCCGGAACCTTTGGTTGTCTCCGGGGCCACCTTATCGGTTGGCTGAGAAGCTCGCTCTTGCGAAGTGGAATTGCCATGGTTACGTGGCGTCTCAGCGGCATCAACGTGCTCTCGGAGCGAGTTCTGCTTCAGAGCGACGATCATTTCCGAGAGCGTTCGGCCGTTGATGAATCGCATTGCATAGAAATGGACACCCCGATCACAACCAACTCCAAATACGTCGACGATGTGGTCATGATCCAGTTGCGCGACGATCTGTGCTTCATTCTTGAATCGCTGAATCTGACGTTGATCGAGCATTGCCGCCAATGGCAAGACTTTCAGGGCAACTCGCCGACCCAGCGAACGATTTTGCGCCTCGTAGACAACGCCCATCCCGCCGCGCCCGACCTCGCGAACGATTTCGTACTCGCCAAGGACCCCTGGAATGGAGTCATCGTTGAGCGCTTCAGGCAGTGTCAGCAGTTCCGACTTCGACGACCGTCCGAATTCAGCAAACAGCTCGAGCGATGGAAGCACGGCCCGCAACCGTTCGATGTACTCGGGGTACTCGCGCGAATACGCATCGAGATCAAGTGATTCACCCGCATGCAGCTTGTTGGTGATCTCCTCGACCAGATCAAAGAGGACTTCCTCGCTTACGTTGATCTCATCCACAGCGGTGGCCCATTACGGAATCTACGAATCGTCGCTCAACAGAGCCCGCATTCTTTCCAGAGCGCGAAAGTGCCGCGACTTGACGGTGCCCTCGGCAATCCCCAACGCGGCGGCGATCTCGCTTGTTGACAGCCGTTCCAGCTGACGCATCACCAACACATCCCGGTAAGACGCCGGCAAGCGAGTCAGCGCCGCGCGCATGCGGGATCGAAGCTCTTCTCGCATCGCCCCTTCTCGAGGACCGAGACCGTGCGCGACCAATTGCTCGGCCAACTGATTTGCCGAGTGCTCGGACATTGCCATTTCCAGACTTTGCTCTCGGGTCACCGATCGCTTGCTGGCCTTGACGTGGACGCGATGGAGATCGAGCAAACGGTTCCAGGCAATCTGCCGGAGCCAGACGTAGAAGGGTATCGGCCGTTGTTGCAGATAGATCGGCAATCGGTCATAGGCGATGATCATGGTTTCCTGGACCACGTCCGATGGATCCACCCGCGCGCCGAGCCGTGGATCCAAATGGACCGCCACCATCTTCCGCAAACGATCACGGTGTCGACCCATCAGCCGGCGCTCGGCCGATTTGTCACCATTGGATGCGCGAGCGACTAGTTCTTCAGTTTCGGATTCGTGGTCAATCATGATGTTCGCCAAATCACTCGAAATACATCCCATCCACTATGTCGCTCGGACGCTGACTAGCGATCGACCGATCTACTCTTCCGTCACGAAGTGACGAGAGGCATCTGAGGGGCATCGAACCGGGTGCTGACGCACCCGGCAATTCTTGTGTCGGCACTTCGTGCCTGATCAGCGACGCCGCTGCGCTTCGGAAGGATCCGCTACGGGGACTCGCGGTCACCGACGAACGATCGACCGCTATCCTCAACTTCACCAACTGATATGCCAAGCTCCTCCAACGCATGAAAGTCTGGATCTGCGAAGACGCCATCGGCCCCAATTGCCGAGGGCACTTCACGATAACGATTGGTCGGCTGACGGTGTTCGCGAAAATCAGTCATCCATCCGATTTTGCTCCGCGGCGCCTGAGCGAATTCCACCATGTTGCGGTCCACAGAAATCGCATTGCCACTCGCGATTTGGATCGATGGCAACACTCCGCGCGGATCGAGTGTCGGCGGCGTCTCGATCAACGGTCTTCGGCCCATCAAACTGTTGGTGGGAAGCGGATCGGCGATTCCTTGCGGATTGGAATTGGCAGTGGCTAGCGCGAAGACATTGGTGAGGCTCCCGCCCGAATCCGCAAGTCCATTGCCATACTCGAAGACCTGATCGCTGCCACTGTCGACGATCCAAATACTAGTGCTGGAACCACTTGGGTCATTCGTAATCCCAGACGGTTTCGAGTTGGCAGCATCGATCGTCCAACTTCCTAGAAGCGTGCCGTCCGCCACGCTGTACTTGAATACTTGATCCGTGCGTCTCCCATCGTCGACGACCCAGATCGACGTGCCATCGGTGGTGATCCCCGTCGCGCCACCGTTTCCGCCGGCCAAAGTGAAACTGAAATCGGGGGTCGAGTCTCCATTGACCGCTGCGTCATCGTATCGCAGGACCTGCTTGGCCTTCTTATCCAGGATCCAAATGTGCGTACCATCGGTTGCGATTCCCTCGGGCTGGTTCAAGCCGCCAGCGGTCCACGATGATTGCAGCCCGCCATCGCCGTCGTAGACATAGACGGTGTCATTCCCGTCAACGATCCAGACGCGCGATCCATCGCTGATGGACGTGGCCCCACGTGGATTGGTGTTGCCGCCATCGAGACCCCAGTGATTACCGTCCAGCTCGACGCCGACATCGGAGTACTCAAAAGTTTGATCGACGCCGCTGTCAACAACAAAGAACTTCGCTGCCGGTAATTCGTTTGCGCCCGGGTCGGTCTCGTCGTCGATATTCGTTAGCTGAATGTCATAGGGGTTATAGTCGTAGTAGAACGGGTCACGAGACTCAATCACCGTGATGATGATCTGGTACGAGACGTTGGCGTCGTGATCGGAGTCGTCAACGCCAACGACAAAGATGTCTTTGGGTTGGTACCAGTCGACGGGATCGAAATCGAGATAGAGGTCGTCGTCAAGAGAGCTCGGCGCCGCGGCGGAAGCGAGAAGACCCTCCGTCGGATCGCTGGTGCTCAGCAAGAGAGTAACCGTTCCAGTCGGCTGCGAGTCCAAGACAACGCTGAATCGCGCCATGCCGCCCGACTCGGTGGTAACCGGATCGGAAAGAGGTGTGATGGTAACGCCGGCCGCCGTCTCCTGGATGGTACCTTCTCCTTGTCCATCGGCGATGGTCGCGTTGGTCGGATTGCTGAGTGTGACACTCAGCGTCTCGCCGGCTTCTGGATCCTGGTCGCCAATCACCTGAACGAGAATCGTCTTGGATGTCTCGCCCGGCAAAAACTCAAGTTTCCCACTGAGCGGCAGGTAGTCTTCTCCGGATATCGCACTGCCGTTCATGGTGGCGATGTCCACGCTCGAGGTCACCGAAACCGCCGAGCTGCGCGTCACCGTGAATTCAAGTGTCCTTCCCTTGGCCGATCCGCCTGCGTCGAGGGACACCAGGTGAGCGGCGCCGCGACCAGCCAGCGTGCTGCGCGACCCGACCAACAAATCGCTGATTCCGTCGCCATTGAGATCCCCGATGGCAGCCACCGACGTGCCAAATCGATCTCCGTCGGCCAACGGTGGCACGCCGTCGCCGTCAGCAATTTTTGAGCTCGATTCCACGGTTCCGTCTTCGTTGAGGAACAGCACATGGACCGCTCCGCGATCATTGCCACCGGTATCGTCTAGTAACGCGCCGACGGCCAGATCGGTCACCCCGTCCCCATTCAGGTCTCCCAGCGAAGTGGCCGAAATGCCGAATCGATCGTTATCGGCGAGCGTCGGCCCACCGTTGAGGTCACTGGCGATCTTGGTCGAAGATTCAACGCCGCCACTGGCATTCAAAAACAGCACGTGTATGGCACCACGGTTGAATCCTCCCGTCTGGTCATTACTTGACCCCACGGCGATCGCCAATGCCGTGTTTGGATTACTGTCGATATCTCCGAGCGACGCGATGCTGCGGCCAAAGCGGTCACCATCGACCAGGACCGGTGCGCTGGGGGTTCCGCTGGCAATCTTGACCGTCGAGGCGACGGCATCCGTCGAACCCGAAGGATCAAACGCATTCATCATCAACAGGTACAACGCTCCGGTAGCACCCGCAGCTCCGTCGGCCCAAGCGCCGACAGCCAGGTCGTTGATGCCATCCCCGTTCAAATCACCCAGAGACCCTACGGCCAGTCCAAACCCGTCGTTATCAGCCACTGACGGGCCACCGTTGAGTTCATGGGCGATCTTGATTGTGTCCAAGGCCGTCCCATCGCTGTTGAGTCGCACCAGGTAAACCGATCCACGGTCAGGGCCTGCCGTATCATCCCCCCACGCTCCCACCAATAGATCGGTCACTCCATTGCCGTCCCAATCGCCAATCGAGGCGAGGGCACTACCGAAACTGTCGCCGCTGGAGAGCGTCGGGCCACCATTGAGACCGTTAGCGATCTTGGTGGTGCTCTTCACGGTGCCATCGGCGTTCAGCAGCATCACGTAAACGGCACCTCCCTCAACTCCATTGGTCCTGTCGTTCCAGGCGCCGACGGCGATGTCCTCCACACCGTCGCCGTCCAGGTCGCCCAGGGAAGCGACGGATTGTCCAAACGCATCACCCACACTGGGTGTCGGTCCGCCGATCAGGCCGTCGGGAAGTGTCGTGGAGATGGTGTTCCCCGCGTTGCCTTCGACGACCACGGCGTCGCTGATCGAGATCGTGGCATCGTCACCAATGATCGTGCCTACGGCGGTTGCATCGACGATGACCGCGCCGACGGCGTCGGACAAGAGGACCCGGAAGGCTTCATCTCCCTCCTCGAGCGTGTCGCCATTGACCGTAACGGTGACGGTTTTTTCGGTCTCACCACTGTTGAAGACAACTTGTCCCGAGGTGGTCAGGAAGTCGCTACCGGCTGTCGCCGACGCGTCGGCCGTCGACCAGTTCACCGTCGTTGTGCCGCTCGTGTCGCCGAGACGCTCGACGGTAAACACCACGTCAGTGGTCCCGCTGTTCCCCTCGACCACGGCGGCATTTTCGATCGCGATCGTTGTCGAAGTATCATCACGCAAGCCGTATTCCCAGTTAAGGATGTCGTGATTCTGCCAGCCTCCGCCGGTGGTCGCGGTGAATCCGACCCAGGCGCGACCGGCGTCCAGATCAAGAATCTCTGCCAAATCAACGGGGACGCTCAGGACGGGGGAGGACAGATTATCGAGGTAGACACTGAGCGTTCCGGGTGTGTAGCGGATCCTCGCGGTATGGGTGGCCGCGTCATCGATGATTGAGGGTGTGTTGTACGAGCCGAGCGACAACGCTTCGTCCCAACTGTTGGGAAGCGTTCCGTTGGTGTGGACACTGATATGGCTACCGCTGGGGTCATTCACGTTACCGTTCTGGAACGTATCGAACTCGACCGCGAGGCTATTCGGGAGGTTGTTGTAGCCGAGCGTGCCGCCACCGCCGGCAAGGAAGCTAGGATCGTGATTTTGGACGACAAAGACAAAGCCGTCGGAACCTCCCGGCGCATCCTGATTCTCGCTCAAATTGAAGTCGAAGGTCGTTTCCCAGTCGATGGCCACGAACTGTTTTTCGGCCGTGTACCAGGCGGCTCCGCTGCTGGCCGCTAATCGCGGGGGTAAGCCGCAAGGCGTTCTCGGTCCCGGCCGGCGCCGAAGCATCACCCACGAGAGCCAGTCCGCTGGGGTCGGTGAAATCAGGGAAAGAAATGGTTGGAATGAGCGGCGTGCTGGGTATGCTCGGCGTAATCTCAATCGACCAACTATTCAGCGATCCGCTGCGGCGTCTGCGGTCATCGCTGATTTCCAGCGTCCATGTTCCCTGAGCGTCACTCTCATCGAAGTCGCTGAGCGATCCCTCGGGTTGATAGCTCCCCGCGAATGGTGCTGAGCCACTGGTGATCGGTGTCAGCGCTTCATCGTCTAGGATCGTACCGCTGAAGTTATCGCCGTCGCCTCCAACGTCCGTAAACAGCTCGACGCGCGTGCCATCCGGGCCGATCAGGTAGACATCCAGATCGGCATCTTGTTGGTGGTTGACGTCGAGGTGCAAATTCAGGTCGCCAATGATGACTGAGTCATCGATCTGGATTTTGTAGTCGGTTGTGCCGTTGTCGGTGATGCCTCCTCCCGTCCCAACGTAGGAGGCCAAAACTCGACGGTTTTCCAATTGTTCCAGCAGGCATCGTCGCCAATGACGACGTCGTTGAGACTTGAGAACTCGGCGCGACATCTTGGTACTTCGGCGGTTCATCGGAAGCGGCTCCCAGTGAAGGGTAGGGGTGGTGGGTTGTGCCCTTGTCTGACCGCGCAGCGTGGTCTTTCGCCCGTACTTCCTCAACTCTTTGTCATGCGGAGTTCCGCATGAGATTCGATCGCGGCAGTCGGTCGGCTACTTTCAACCACGTCAAGAATGCGCGACGGTTCCCACAAATCCGCTGCATGTAGCGAATTGTTCGAAATGCAAACGCAATAGGTAGGGTGGGTCAAAGTCGGCAATGCAAAGTTTTGGTCGGTGAAGGTGAAGATCTGTCCATGAGCTCAATCGTTGCATCGATCAAGATTGCCGACGTCGACCCACCACGACGCAGCGAGTGATATCAATCGTCGGTGGGTCGGCGCGGGCTGGTTGATACTGTTGCGGCACGATGATTGTTTGGCTTGCCGTCTTCCTGACGCTTGGTCATTCTCGACGCACCGCCCGCTGGACCCACCCTACGGAGCTTGTAGGGTGGGTCAAAGTCGGCGATGCAAAGTTTTGGTCGGTGAAGGTGAAGATCTGTCCATGAGCTCACTCGTTGCATCGATCAAGATTGCCGACGACGACCCACCATGACGCAGCGAGTGATGTCAATCGTCGGTGGGTCGGCGCGGCTGATCGATACTGTTGCAGCACGATGATTGTTTGGCTTGCCGTCTTCCTGACGTCTCGTCATTCTCGAGGCACCGCCCGCTGGACCCACCCTACGGAGCTTGTAGGGTGGGTCAAAGTCGGCGATACAAAGTTATCGTCGCTGAAGGTGAAGATCTGCCCGTGAGCTCAATCGTTGCATCGATCAAGACTGCCGACGACGACCCACCATGACGCAGCGAGTGATAGTCAATCGTTGGTGGGTCGGCGCGGGCTGGTTGATACTGTTGCAGGCACGATGCATTGTTTGGCTTTCCGTCTTCCTAACGCTTCGTCATTCTCGAGGCACCGCCCGCTGGACCCACCCTACGGAGCTTGTAGGGTGGGTCAAAGTCGGCGATACAAAGTTATCGTCGCTGAAGGTGAAGATCTGTCCATGAGCTCACTCGTTGCATCGATCAAGATTGCCGACGACGACCCACCACGACGCAGCGAGTGATGTCAATCGTCGGTGGGTCGTGCGGGGGCTGGTTGATACTGTTGCAGCACGATGATTGTTTGGCTTGCCGTCTTCCTGACGCTTCGTCATTCTCGAGGCACCGCCCGCTGGACCCACCCTACGGAGCTTGTAGGGTGGGTCAAAGTCGGCGATACAAAGTTATCGTCGCTGAAGGTGAAGATCTGCCCGTGAGCTCAATCGTTGCATCGATTAAGATTGACGACGACGACCCACCATGACGCAGCGAGTGATGTCAATCGTTGGTGGGTCGGCGCGGGCTGATCGATACTGTTGCAGCACGATGATTGTTTGGCTTGCCGTCTTCCTGACGTCTCGTCATTCTCGAGGCACCGCCCGCTGGACCCACCCTACGGAGCTTGCGCGACGCGGTGGGTCAAAGTCGGCAATGCAAAGTTTTGGTCGGTGAAGGTGAAGATCTGTCCATGAGCTCAATCGTTGCATCGATCAAGACTGCCGACGACGACCCACCATGACGCAGCGAGTGATGTCAATCGTCGGTGGGTCGGCGCGGGCTGATGGATACTGTTGCAGGACGATCATTGTTTGGCTTTCCGTCTTCCTAACGCTTCGTCATTCTCGACGCACCGCCCGCTGGACCCACCCTACGGAGCTTGTAGGGTGGGTCAAAGTCGGCGATACAAAGTTATCGTCGCTGAAGGTGAAGATCTGTCCATGAGCTCACTCGTTGCATCGATCAAGATTGCCGACGACGACCCACCACGACGCAGCGAGTGATATCAATCGTTGGTGGGTCGGCGCGGGCTGATGGATACTGTTGCAGCACGATGATTGTTTGGCTTGCCGTCTTCCTGACGTCTCGTCATTCTCGAGGCACCGCCCGCTGGACCCACCCTACGGAGCTTGTAGGGTGGGTCAAAGTCGGCAATGCAAAGTTTTGGTCGGTGAAGGTGAAGATCTGTCCATGAGCTCACTCGTTGCATCGATCAAGATTGCCGACGACGACCCACCACGACGCAGCGAGTGATGTCAATCGTCGTTGGGTCGGGCGGGCTGGTTGATACTGTTGCAGCACGATGATTGTTCAGCTTTCCGTCTTCCTAACGCTTGGTCATTCTCGAGGCACCGCCCGCTGGACCTTGTCTTTACCCACATTTTAATTCCATCATCGAGTGGAACTCGCGTGAATTGACCGTGAAGCGGTCGCAGATGGGCCGTAGGTCGCGCTAGCGCACCTACGGAAACTTGTGGAATTTCAATTCCAAGCGACCCCGAAGGCGGTCGCAGATCCGTCTGCGACCGCCTTCGGGGTCGGTTTCTGTTGCGAATTCACCATTCCGTGGGTGCGCGAGCGCGACCCACGGCTACCCTCCGTGATACCTTCGGCATCAAATGAATGTGGGTAAAGACAAGCCCGATGGACCCACCCTACGGATTTTCATAACCTGCAGGAAATCGGCTGACAGCATGTGGAAGCATGACGTCATGGAACAGAAATCCCGAAAGCTCTTGATCCTGTTCATTCTGTAAATCCTGTCGAGCACGAGAAGACCAACGCGCGGATTCGCCGAAACCACTCCGTTTGAGCAGCTAGTTCTTGTACTGCTGTTGCCGTTCGTCGCCTTGCTTCTTGACGTCGTCTCGAATCTTCCGCTTCATCTGGGCCAGTTTCTCAGGCCACTGAAATTTGGGTGACGTGGCTGGGTCGTAACCCGCCAGGTGGCCGACAAGCCGAGACGTGGGTTTGGTATAGATCAGCTCCGTATCGCCAAACACCTCTTCGCAGATCGCCGCCAGTCCCGGATCGTATTCCCGCAATTCGGATCGCGTATCGACATGGTTGTGATCGTGATCGGGGGGCCGATTGTTGTTGAACCAAGATTGCACACCCTCGGCAAAGTATTCCGCGTGGTTCACCGAAGCATACTTGCCTTTCCAAAGGCCCTGCGACATTGCGCGATCGTACGTCTCACGCAACCGCCCGTCAAATTCGGGATCCAGGTTGATCATGCCACGATAGTGGATGTTGTGCGCAAACTCGTGGATCAAAATGTTTTCCGTCGAATAGGGATCGCCCTCGAACGCCAGCATGTTCTCTTCCGCGCAAGAGCAAACAGGTTCGTCACGCGACCCGCCCAGGCCTCTAGCCCGCGCATCCCAGTAATCTTTGGGCTGCAGTTGAGCATATTCAGGTATGTCGGTGGTGAACTCGGAGTGAGCCATCACAATCAGACGCGAGCCGCTGGCGATCATGGCCCGGCGAAGGTCCGGACGCTTCGCCAGCATCATATCGACGATATAGGCAGCCTCTTTCAACGCGTAATCGTTGACCTTCTCGGAACTAACAACTGGATACCCGTTTGCATTCACATATTTCTTGTAGAAGTCTGGCAGCCGCAATTCAGCGGGCGGGGTCGAAACCACATAGTCTTCCGCTCGGGCCGAGCAGCATGTCGCAAATGTTGTCGCGACCGAAACCATGCAGAGCAGGATCGAAAAGAACGCGTTCGCTAGGTAGCCCATGTTTGCTCCCAATCTGGAATCGATAACGATGGAACAGAAATCGGCAATGCTCATCATCCTGTTCATTTTGTAAATCCTGTTTGGCCAAAGCAAAGATCAATATGAAAATTCGGATTAGGACTTTGAACAATCGCAAAAGTAGAGAACGAAGGCAACGCTGTCACGAAGCATAGGATTCGTTTCAACTTCCCAACGATCTCTCCGAACACGACGTGGATTGCGGTCAAGCTCGATTTTGCGGCAGCGGTACTCTTGCCCCGCATTCCTTAAGAAATTCCATAGGAAATTGAATGAAAGGCGATCGCAAAATAGCGAACGCCGAACGATCTAATCCGCGGCGGGCTTGAACAACTGTGGGGCCACATCCCGAAGGTAGCGACGCCAAACCCGCCAGTGGTGTCCGCCTTCGCTCTCCACAAAGGTGTGATGAATCCCCGCGTCTTTGAGAGTTTGCGCGAGAGCAGCGGCACTAGCGAAAAGGAAGTCGTCCTTTCCGCAACCGATCCAGAGGAGTTCAATCTTTTCGTTTGTGTCCGCCACGTTCGCTGCTAACGTTGCGATCGGGTCCTCCGCGGGACCGCCACGTAAGCCTGCACTCATGATGCCGATATGACTGAACACATCCAGGTTTCGCAAGCCGATGCGCCCTGCTTGACCGCCACCCATTGAGAAACCAAAGATCGCTCGGCTCTTTCGGTCGGCAATGGTCCGGTACTTGGCATCGATCATCGGGATGATGTCCTGCAGTACGTCCTGTTCGTAGAGGTCAGGTCCACCGCCTGGGTCGGTTCGACCACCAGTGCTCGGACCTGCGATACCGGTTCCGTCACCATTGATTGATGCTCCGCCGTAGCCAAGCGGCATCACAACGAGGAAGGGCTGAATGGCACCTTCCGCTAGCAGGTTATCTAGTATCTCGTTGGCACGACCATACCGCTGCCACGAATGGTGATCGTTCGCATTTCCGTGGAGCAGATAGAGCACTGGATAACGCTTGCTCGGGTTTTCATCGTATCCGGACGGAACGTAAACGTTCAACTCGCGCACCATGCCATTTGACTTGGACTTGTAAACATGAGTTCGAAGCTCGCCGTGGGCGACATCCTTCACGTCATAAAACGCCGGTCCGTCGCCGGGAACATCGAGGATGCTGGTGAGCGTGCTGGTGTAGTAGCCAATCTTTGCCTGTGGATTGCCGGGATCGAGTGTGCGAACTCCATTCACCACGAAGTTGTAGTAGTACATGTCTGGATCGACCGGACCGACCGTCACACTCCAAGTTCCATCTGCGTCCTTGACCAAGGAAGTCTCACCTTGAAAGTCGCTTGTCAACGTAACACTCGTTGCGTCTGGTGCACTGACGCGGAACGTCACGTGACGATCGGGTGTCACAACAGGCGACGCGAGCCCGCCTGCGCGCGATCCCCTGCCATCGGGGACGACGGCGCCACGGTCGCGACCCCCGCGTACGACATCGACCGGCGCTGCCACAGCAGGATTCGCGGGCAGTTGTGCCTGTGTATCTTGCCCTATCAAGTCGACGGTCAAGTCCGTGATCGGCTGGTCGTTTCCGTCGAGAAATCGGGCACAGAAATCGGTCGCACCGCCGCCATTGATGACAGCCCCACGCACAATATTGGTTCCCTTGTTCAAGTGAATTCTCTTGGAAACACCGTCGTCGATCACCGTTTGACGATCGTTATAGATGCCGATGACTTCCTTTCCATTGACCCACCACACGGATGCAGCGTTGGAGCCGATCGCGAGGCGAACGTCTTCGAGGTCAGTACGACTCTCTACAACAGTCACGACCCAAAACAGGACGTTGGAAGTCGGCTTTTCAAGTCCAGCAGCGAAATGGAACAAGTTCACGTTGTAGTTTTTCGTGTCAACCGCATGCCACCGAAAGGTGGCGTCTCCATATTCAAAGATTCCAAGGTCCTCGGGAAGACTGGTGTGCATGGATGCAAATGCATCTTGCTTGACGAGCGCTTGGATATCGCTGTCGGTAAGGCCGCGGGCGCTGATTGGTTCTAGAATGAACCACCGCTGAATGAACCCGTCGGACGTAACCGCTTTGGCTGATGAATCGGGTTTGTCGAGGGTTGGACCGTCCGCGAGAAGTATCGGCATCGCACCATAGCTGGTAGCGACAACGAAACAGAACATCAGCGACTTGTGGAGCCAATGCATGTGAGACCTTCTTAGACGAATGGACATCGGTAACGTTGAGTATGGGTTCGCAGGAGTCATCATGGAGCTTGAAGATACCAGCGTTGCTTCTCGCCTTCTGGGTCGAACTTTGCGAGAGTCGCGAAACTGCTGCCGACGGCGGAGAGTGCGAGGACTTCAGCCGAGTTCGGAATCGACTTTGGAAAGATGCTGTAGCTTCCGTCGCTTCGCTGCTCGATTCGCCATAACTGCTCCGATGCGCCTGTGAAGGCCGGCTGTACCTCCAGTTCGCGGTCGGCCGTAGCGGCCAGGGCTCGATCGGTTCCTGCGATGGTGATCCTGAAATAGGGCGAACCCGGATATCCGCCCGCATCGCTAGCTGGTTGGATATCCCATTTCTGTTGCGCCTGCACCATGTAAATGGCCATGCGAGTTCCGATTGCACCGCCGGGCCAATTCGCCGATACCTGAGTAGCGTCTTGCGCAGGGATGGGCTCTCGAGGTTGACTGTCCCGGAAGCCTCTGCGCCGTGGACCACCGACGGGAACTCCCTCGACCGCCATTTCCAAAGCAGTGCCGGTGCGAAGCGACTCAATGCGATAGGTGCCTGCGGTCAAGTTTTCGCCAGCAACGGGCCAGCCGTCTTTCCAGAGGAGTGGACGAATGTCGAGCACACTTGTGCCTCCTCGATCCAAATCCGCTTCGAAGTGACAAGAGAATCTCTGGATGCCGTCCCCCAAGTCGAGCAGCCCGAAGTGTCCCGCTCCAATCATGCGGCCGCTGGATCCCAGAAACAGCTTTCCGCCGCCTTGGAGCATGTCGATTCCCATGTTGTCCACGAATGGCCCGGTCGGCTGCTTCGCCCTGCCAACGCGAATGTGGTACGACGAATTGGCACCTGCGCAGCAACTGCCGTGGGTAGCCAACAAGTAATACCACCCGTCATGGTAGATCATGATCGAGGCCTCGCAGTTGATGGCGATATTGATCGGTGCTTGGTCAGGGTGAAGTCGCTTGCCCGTTTCCGGGTCAAGTTCAACGAGCCTGATAAAGCCGAAGTACGATCCATAGGTCAGCCACAGCCTGCCGTCCGTCGGGTCAAGCAGCAGACCCGGGTCGATCGCATTGCAATCCTCCTGACCATCCGACCAGACAATTGGTCCGCCGTCCTCCCAACGATAATCCGGTGAATCTGGATCGAGAGTCTTGTTGGATACCATTCCAATCGCGGCCTTTGGTTGTCTGCCCGGCGCGGAATAGTACATGTAGTAGCGATCCCCCAGCTTGATCACATCCGGAGCCCAAGTGTTATTTCCGCCGACTGCGAGTACCTCAGGGCTCGGGCCTTCGATCGCAGAACCTACGCGACGCCAAGTCCATCCGTCGTCCGAAACGGAGATCGAACATCCGCGGCCCGTGCCGTACGTATAGAACTTGCCGTCACAACGAACGATCGTTGATGGATCGTGCAGCCCCGTTTCCCCGTCGAGAGCGAACGCGGTTGAGGCAAATGCCAAGATCGCAGTTGTGAAATAGCATCGAACTTTCATGGTTACTCTTTCAGGATTGATACTTCCCATGCCGGAATAGCTGTGCCCCCCGGTCGCGGCTATTTCCCCAGGTCTGCAAATCGGTCATAGGACTGGTTCAATGGATGCATGTCTTTCCGGCCTTCAATCAACGTTGCGGTCCATTCTGCAAGACGCAATCCAAGCCTTCGGCAGGCCTCCATTTCTCGATGGTCCTTAGGAGGCCCGGCAGCGATCGCGCCGTAATGCGCTGAGAATTGAATGCCTGTGTAATCAGTCAGGCCAAAGACGAGAAAGCCATAGTTCATCAGGATCGACAAGAGTGTCATACAGGTCCAGTCTTGACCGCCACCCCATGCGCCGGCCGAACTAAAAACACAGCCAATCTTTCCATCGCGTTTTCCCCAGTTCTCAATGGGCTGCTCGTCCCACCATCGCTTCATTTGCCAACTGACACTGCCGTAGTTTGTTGGTGAGCCCAAGGCGATACCGTCGCACCACTCGAGGTCGATGTGGCTGGCTTCGGAGACATTTCTCAATTGCACCTCGGTCTTGGCAACTTGCGCTGCACCTTCGGCAACCAATTCTGCCATTCGCCGCGTATTTCCACTGTTCGAATGATAGAGAACCAGGATCTTCGCCACAGTGAGCACCTTCTGACTCGAAACACAGCGCAACCATCCGGAAGAACTCGCGGCGGTTTGTTCAGACGCCGCAGGTGTTGCGTTCTTCGTTTAGCCGCCCTGATTGCTTGGCGTAGTCTGGTTCGGATCCTTGAAAATGCTTTGAGCGAACCAATAAAGACTGCTTCGCCAGTGTTCTGGATCATGGCCGTGACCATCGACGTGCCAGACGTGCTGGACGCCGTTCTCCTTGAGAAACTTGTGCATGTTCTGCGAGATGCGAATCAAACCGTCTTGGTTTCCGCAGGTGAGCACGAACAGCTTTACCTTTGACTTCAAATCGTCAACGTTCGGAATCAGCGTTTCGGCCGGTTTGGTATTCGGAGCCGACGAGAAAGTCGCCGATCCAGGCGAACGTGTCCAAATGCGTGAGCCCAAAGTTCAGCGTTTGACCGCCGCCCATCGAGAGGCCGGCCAGGGCGCGATGCTCTCGGTCGGCTGCGACGGAGTATTCGGACTCAATGCTGGGAATGACATCGTCAAGCAGGTCGTGCTCGAAGGTTTCGAAAGCAGGTGCGCTGGCGAACACATTTCCCTCAGCGCGGTCGTTCTTTTGGGCGCGACCATTGGGCATGACGATGATCATGGGAACGGCTTTTCCGTCAGCGATCAGGTTATCCAGCAGCAAGTTGGGCGTCGCAAAACGTGCCCACTCCGTCTCGTCGCCACCGATTCCATGCAACAGGTAGAGGACTGGATACTTTTTGTCGGTCGTATAGCCGGGTGGCGTGTAGACCTGCATCTTGCGAGTTGTTCCAACCGTCTTGGATTCATACTCGATCATCTCCAACTTGCCGCGCGGGATGTCATTGCGTTCGACATTGAATCCCTCGGGTGGCGCTGCGTAGGCTGCGACGTCGTCCGGACCAAGCTCGATCGGCCCACCAAAGCCGCCGCCGCGTCGATTCGGTCGACCAGGTGCTTCTTGAGCACCGACATGTTCAGTCGCCAGGCAAGCAAAAGTAACGACAGCGATCAAAACCTTGAGCCCGTGTCTCATCAGTCATGTCCTCGTGGTTGTTAGTGCGATTCGCCTTCGGCCGACTCGACCGTCACAGCGAAGATCAGTGGCATGGAAAAGTCTTCGCCTTTCACGAAATCCACACTCTTCAACTCCTTGCCAATGTCGGTTGGAATCTTCAAGTAGCGGATTTGCTTGCCATTGGCGTCCAGCGCGAACGTGGAGTCGGGTACTTCGGTGCGTTCGCGGTAGCCGGCAATGTGCTTGCCATTGACCAGCGGGTGATCGACGACCGTGCCGTCGGCGTAGGTGCATCGCACGATCAAGCTGACCGACTCATTGCGATTCATGGGAAACCCGAACGCAGCCACTCCACCGAGGAGATGAATCGCCGATACCTTTCCAGAGCATGGAACGGTCACGGACTCTGGAAACGTTACCCGTCCTCGTCCGCGTGGCGATTGCAACGCGATCATGTTTGGTACCCGGCCGTCCTGCGGATCCTGAATTTCAAATGGCACACCCTCGACCTGAACCGTTCCGTACGAATCGAATTCAAATTTGTCGCCGGGGCCACCTCGAAATCCGGGCAGTCCTTTCGCACTGCTGACGGTGGCTGCAGCGGAGAGCAGGAGCGGGATGTAACGCCCACGTTGATTGAGAAACGCAAGAAGATCCGCCATTTCTTGCTTGCTGATCGAGCCTTCAAATCCTTCGGGCATGAGCGACTTCGTCGAGGCATTCATCTCTTCGATGTCTTCGCGCAGGACCTGCTTTTCCTTGCCCTGTGAATCAATCAGTCGTATCGAATTCGCCGACTCACCGGCCAGCATGCCGCTCAATACGGAACCGTCAACGGTGAGGATTTGATACGTGCGGAAGTTGTTCTCAACACTTCGCGATGGGTCCAGCACATTGACCAGAATCTCCGCCTTCGGATGAACCGCCATGCCAGTCAAGTTCGGACCGATCGCAGCCCCCATGTCACCGTGCTTGTGGCACTGAGCGCAATGCTTCTTGAACATCGCGATTCCATTCTCCAGATTGCCTTTCATTTCGGTGACGGGCATCCACTGATCGACCAAAGCCTGACGATTCGACGTGACGGTTGCCCCCTTCGAGTCCATCAGCTCTTTGGCACGCAAGGCGATCGCTCGGTCTGGGTGATTGAGGATCGCTTGACGCTGGTCCAATTGCAGATCAGTGAATTGAACACCTCCAGAACTGATGGCATTGAGCAGTTCATCGGTCATATCGGCCCGAGCGAGCAAGAGTGTCAGGATCCCGCTGCCCAGTTGTGGGCCCAGCTTCACACGTAAAGCAAGCAGCTGGTTCGCGAGTCCGTCAACACGTGCAGCTTGAAGTGAATCCAGCGCTTCTGAACCAACTTCTGGTGCCAGCTGCGGCGTGAAGAAAGCGTCAATCGCCTCCGAAATCCTGGAGCTACTTGGAGCAAGGCGAATCGCTTGATCCCAGGCTGCCAATCGCTCCTCGCTGTTCTCGGCTGGATTCAAAGCGGTCGCGAATAATTTCTCTTGGATGCTGGAAACGCTCTTGTCCAAGTCCGCGATCGACCACTTGTCCGCGACGGCCAGCACGGCAGCCTTGTTTGCGACGGTCACGTCTTCGGCGAGAAAACGCTGGCGGAACTCTTGTTGTGCATCTTGCGACAACTCCAGCTTCAAGTCCTTGGGCCAGCCTTTGGCCAAGCCTTCCCACAACGCTATGGCAAGAGTCGAGTTAGGATCGATCTTGAGAAGCTTGACAATCTCTTCGGCACTCGGATTGGATCGGGCGATGTGCTCGGCGAGTACCGAAACGCGCGAGGATACATTTTCATTGGTCGAGCCAGCCCCCTGATTCTTGATGACGCGAACCAGCGTATCGATCGGCACGGTTGAAGCAGCCGCGGTCCACGCATCCAAAAGAATATCGTCTGACTCGATCGCACGATCGTCTCGGAGCAGTGACGCCAGTGTTTCGCCCGATACGGCCCCCTTGGATGCGCCGTCGGCGACCCGCAGCAGCACCGTCAATTGAACGCGAGGGTCTGCGTCGGTTTGCAGTCCCAACGCAATGGCTTGCCCGAGTTGATCGGCGCCACAACAGGTAACCGCGGCGTTGCGAACAGGGCTGGAAGCATGCTTGAATCCTTGTTCGCAAGCAGTTGCCAGCGCCCGTTGCGCGTCCGGGCTGTCCGCCTCGGCCAGGCCAGCCAGCGTCCAAATCGCGTGCATGGCGGAGGGATTCAAGCCAATCTCATCCATCTCCGCATTGCCAACCAATGCGACCAGGCTGTTCAGTGTGTCGTCATCGGTTGACCCGCGCTCCACCAAAAGACGCTGCGCGGTGCGACGCCAGAAAAAGTTCGGATCCTTGAGGGCTGCGATCAACTCGGCATTGGACGCGTCCGCGAGCTGAATCGTGTGCGTGGGAGTCGTTTCGGCCGAGTCACCGTAGATGAGCCGATAGATTCGTCCAAACCGCTTGTCTCGCAGATCACTCTCGTAGGCGGCCCCTTTCCCAGTTGCGAATCCGTTCGGTGTTGGATTGTGTTGGACAATGTAGTTGTACCAGTCGATCACCCAAACATTTCCGTCCGGGCCAACTTCCGACATGATTGGCGCTGACCAGTCATCGATGCTAGCGACGGCATTGAACGAGTTGTTGCTCTTGTAGCCTGCACCTTGCTTTTCGAGGACAAACGATCCAACCAAGTGCCCAGTGGGCTCGCAGACCATTTGAATTCGGTTCCACCAGGTTTCCGGGTAGTTGCGCAGTGTAGATCGCGCTTCCACAGGCAGCCGTGTATCCGCCGTGCCAATCGACTTGCCGAATCTGGTCATCGATTGCCTTGAATCGATGATCGGGAGAAATCCTTTCAAGTGTCTCGGGCGACCATCCTGCAACCTGGTCGTAGTATCGATTGGGAATCGGCATATGCACACTCGGACAGCCATTCGCTGTCGAGCCAAACACATACCCTTCTTCACTAAACCCAAGTCCCCAGGTGTTGTTGTTGGTGGCGCGTAGGAACTCCAGAGCATCGACGCGAATCGTGTGCTCGTCGAAAGCATCGGTCGCTTCCTTGGCGGCTGCTTTGGTTGCCTTGTCGAGGGCATACGCGGGAGCGGTCGCGTCCGACGCGCCGGCATTGACTTTGAATCTCCAGAAGCCTTGGCGGAAGCGCATTTGTGGCTTGCCGTTGATAATGGGCTCGGAGTTGTTGTAGCCCTGCATGGCCCAGATCCAGTTATCCGGGCCGTACTGGAAGTTGCTGACACCGCCGTGCGTATCGCCCATCGCCCAGCCAGTGATGAGGACCTGTCGGAAGTCTGCGACATCATCTCCATCGATATCCTTCAGGTAGACGGTCGATTGACCGTCCTGCACGATCACTCCGCCGCGATAACAAACCAGCGTCGATGGAATGCTCAAGTGTTCGGCAAAGATCGTGAACTTATCCGCTTGGCCGTCGTTGTCGGTGTCTTCGCAAATCTTGATGTGATCGCGGCCGTCGCCTGGTTCCTGCAGTTCGTTGGGATAGTCGATCGTTTCGCATACCCACAGTCGGCCGCGTTCATCCCAGTTCATCGCAATCGGTTTGCCTTTCAAACCCGCCCTGGACGTTTTCGCTTGCGAGCCTTGCGGCCAGTTCTCGTCTGACTCCTTGGCCCAATTGGAAAGACGAAAGCCCTTCGGTTCGGAGTACGCCCCGATCGACAGCTCCGCGGGTAAGGGGTCCTGCATCAGCGTCAAGGGAGCGGCTTGTGTCCCCCATTGCGCACCCGGCGTGTAGTTTGGGATCTTTGCGCCACGTCCGTAAAGTGGAAAGCACTCTCCTCGATTGTCGGGTCAACCATTTCGGGAACCGTGAACGCGCGGTTAGCCTCGGTCACTGCTTTCGATTCGGCTGTCGTTGATGAGTCTGTGTTGCTAGTGGTGAGAACTGCCTCGTTGCACGCCCACAGAATTCCGCGAGCAAGCAACTGCTGGAACCCAACATTGCTCCACGTCCGGAAGTCATGTCCCCATGCCGTATAGAAGACGCGCCCCTTTCCGCTTTCCCGAACCCAGGTGTAAGGCTCGCCGTTAGGATCGCTGACAGGACCTGACGCATCGCTGCGCGTTTCCAACACAATTCTGTCGGGGTTATGTCGCGAGTGCATGTAGCTTTCATCTTCGGACGAAATCGGCTTGAGCCCTCTCATGATTTCATGGTCCGGCGCGACGATCTTCGTCTCGAATCGCGTAAAGCCGTGTCGCTTAAACTGCCCGCCAACGAGTTCGACATACTTGGGCGAGTTCAAGAAGCAGAACGACGCACAATGCACTGGGATCAGCCCACCGCCGTCTTCCACGAATCCAAACATCGCCGCTTCGGCGTCCGGCGTGATCTGCTCGACGTTGGCGAAGATCAACAGGCCTTTGTACTTTGCCAAGTTCTCGCGATTGATGTCGCTCAGGTTGTCCGTGTACTCCAGCCTGATCGAGTTCTTCGCCAACGGTCCCTCCAGCGTGCGGAAGAACTCAGAAGGCTTATGAAATCCTTGATCGCCCAGCATCAAAACTGGAACGGGTTCTTGAGCTCGAGCTTGGTTGGGGAGCAGCCAGAGTGTAGCAATGAGTAACGCGGAGAGATTTGCGACTCGATTTCTCATAACGCCTAACCATCAAAAAATGAAGTATAGACTGGATGCAGTTGGGTTTGCGCGGTTGGGTATGCGACGCAGCCCTGACACAACGGAGTAGGGTGCCATTGCAGGGAACCAGGTTGGAGAATCCAAGCTTCTGATTGGAAACTCGCAGCCCCAGCAAATCAAGGAAGAATTGCGTAAACCAACGTAGATATTTCACATGTAGCAGGCATTGCCCAAGACGTGCATTGCTGAAGAACAGACGCGAGCGTTGAAGTGCAAGTATCGATCAGGGCTGTGCTTGAAGCATGCAAGGGACAAGCTTGAGGCGGTCCGGGTAGCAAAGCTCTGAATAAGGCAGGGTCCGGCAATACCACCCGATTTCCGGGACGCGAAGCCTTGCGACCGCACGGAAAGGGACCTGCACGCGTTCGATGTCTTTGGATTAGAATTCTCGCATGAGTTCGACGCTTTTCAGAGCTCGTTCAGAGCGACGATCAGTTGTGTGGCCTGATGCGTCATGGACTTACTAGCCCCAATGGCTACACGACCAGTCGATCATATTTCGATACCGTTCCGCAAATGTTTCAGGCATGCGATGAAGTCATTGAACTGCACTTTTTTGATCCTGTTTTCGATCGTGACGCCTCGCGTCATGATGCCTCGGGCCATGGGGGACGAGCATCCCGATCGCGTGCGGCATGACGGTGTTCCGCAGGGAGAGGTGACGACGGGTGAGTTTTCCGACTGCCAGGCGTTTCCGGGAACGAAGCGACAGTACAGCGTCTACGTACCAGCCCAATACAGCCCCGATCAGCCAGCCAGCTTGATGGTGTTCATGGATGGTGCGGGCTATGCGAAGCCTGATGGAGCGTTTCGCGCCCCAGTGGTGTTGGACAACCTGATTCATCAGCAAGCGATGCCGGTGACGATCGCGGTCTTCGTCAATCCCGGAACGGTCCCTGCGACAACGCCCGGGGCCAAGGATCGCAGTAATCGGTCGTTTGAGTACGACTCGCTGGGGGACCGTTACGCCAACTTCCTTGTTGATGAGTTTCTGCCGGTCGCACTCGAGGGGTTGAACGTATCCAAAGATCCCGCCGATCGAGCAGTGTGCGGGATTTCATCCAGCGGCATCTGTGCTTTTACCGTCGCCTGGGAGAAACCGGAACAGTTCGGCAAGGTGCTCAGCCACATCGGCAGCTTCACCAACATTCGCGGAGGCTGGGCCTATCCGGGGCTTGTCCGCAAAACGAAGGACGAGCCGAAGCCGATCAAGGTCTATCTTCAAGATGGCAAGGACGACCTCAATAACCTGCATGGTAACTGGCCACTCGGGAACCAGGATTTGGCTGCGGCTCTGCAGTATGCCGGTTACCACATACAAGCTGGTCATGACCGATGGGGGACATAGCGGCAAGTGGGGCGGTGAGGAACTTCCCGACGCACTGCGCTGGCTTTGGTCGAAGGATGCGGAGTCGACGCACATCCCGATCGTGGAGACCAAGCCCGAATGGGAACCGCATCCCGACGCCGTGCCAAGCGACGAGGTTCCGCATGGCAAGGTCGAGCAGATGCCCGGCTGGGAATCGAAGATCTTCGCGGGCACGATCCGCGACTGGTCGATCTATGTTCCCGCGCAATACAGTGAGGATGAGCCAGCAGCCCTGATGATCTTTCAGGATGGCGAGCGGATGCGCGACGTCAACGGTAAGTGGCGGATTCCGATCGTGTTCGACAATCTGATCGCTCGAGGCGAGATGCCGCCAACGATCGCGGTCTTCATCAATCCGGGACATGAACAGTCGAAGCCGCGGCAGAACAACAAGTTCTCCAATCGGAGCTACGAATACGACAGTCTGGGCGATCGATATGTCCGCTTCCTGCTGGAAGAGATCGTTCCCGAAGTGGAGAAGCGGTATCGCCTCTCGCAGGATCCGGAGATGCGCGCGATCGGGGGTTCCAGCTCAGGGGCAATCTGCGCGTTCACCGCTGCGTGGGAGCGTCCAGACGTCTTCCGCAAGGTTTACTCCAGTGTGGGAAGCTTCACCAATCTGCGCGGCGGTAATGTTTATCCTGCGCTGGTTCGTAAGACCGAGCCCAAGCCGATCCGTATGTACATGGCCGACACCAGCGGCGATATCGACAATGCGTTTGGCAGCTGGCCCTGGGCGAACCAGCGAATGGCGTCCGCGCTGAAGTACATGGGTTACGACCTCCGATTTGACTGGGCCGAGGGGTACGCTCACAACGCGGACTTCGGCAGCTCGCGTTTCCCCGATGCCATGAAGTGGTTGTGGAGAAGGGAAGTGCACACCCCGGTTTACGACACAAGGGGAGACCTGGGTGGCGACCTCACACTTCTGAAGCTGCTGATTCCGGGAGAGTCGTGGAAAGTCGTCGCCGACAACCTTGGTTTCGCCGACGCACTTTGCGCCGACGCCGACGGCAACCTTTACTTCTGTGACATGCGTGCCCCGGCTGTCTATCGCCTCAGCGCAGCGGACGGGACTCGTACTGTGATCGCGAAAGAATCAGTCAGCGGCCTGGAGTTCAGTCCCGACGGGTCGCTGTTGTACGGCTGCCAAGGGGCGAACAATCGCGTCATTTCGATCAACGTCGCCAGCGGCGAAGTGAAGACGGTGGTCGAGGGGGTCAAGCCAAACGATCTAGCCGTGACCAGCGACGGACTGATCCTGATTACCGAGACGGGTGCGAAACAGGTCACTCGGATCAATCCGAGCACTGGGGAAGTCACCGCGGTCGACACCGGTATCACCCGGCCCAACGGGATCGCCCTTTCCAACGATGGAGGCACGCTGGCGGTTTCTGATTCCGGGGGTGAGTTCGCTTGGATGTTCCGAGTCAATCCAGAGGGAGTACTCGACGCCAAGATGCCCAGCATGACGCTGCGACTTCCCATCGATGAAAAAGGCGAGTTCCTGTTCAACGAACCACCCCCTTATCGCACGGCATCGCGAGGGGACGGGATGGCCGTGGACAAGCAAGGACGTTACTACATCACGAGCGATCTCGGTGTGCAGATCTTTGATCCCACTGGCCGGCCCTGCGGAGTGCTTCCCAAGCCGAATCCGGACCAGCCGCTGACCACCTGCATCCTTGCCGGTGCCGATCACAGCACCTTGTTCATCGCACACGGAACGACGATCTACAGCCGCAAGCTAACCGTCGAGTAACCGGGACGCGATCCACCCCGTCCCGTGAAAGTGCATAGCTGACGTCGCCCTGTTCTTTCAACAGGCTGTGAACATGCGTCCATGGCGGTATCGCCGTGGCGATGGCTCGATCATGGATCCGCCGCCTTCACGTCGACGTCTCCGTCGACGTCTCCGTCACCCATCGGCACGAGATTTAGATGAAGCAATCTTGTGAAGATTCATCCCACGAGATGACTCAATTCGTCGCAGCGAGTGCTGGGAAGCACAAATTCGGTATTTGATGCAGCTGGGCTCGAGACGGAATCCGCGACTTCTGCTATCGTGCAGCGCGATGCGTCGTCGATTGGGGTTGCTTCGATGTGAGACAAAGCAGAGGGAAGAGATGCCGAAAAAGCGAAAGATCTTTGGAATTGCTGCGGTCTTGCTCGTCCCCTTGGTCGGTTGGTTAGTCTTCACAAAGTCCGGCCGGCGAACGCAGTTCATCCTGGGTGGCGCGATGGTTAATCTCGGTTATCGCTTGCAGGATCATCTCGCTTCTTACGACTTTGAGCATGCCGAAGATATTTCACCCGAGCAGGTGTGGGAGGAGTTGAAGGAACAGAACGCATTGGCCGCTGCAGTACGAAACTGGTTTCCGAGAACGGCGCGTCATCCGCTCGTGGCGCTCGTCGTCTGCATGGATGCTCGCATTGACACGAATGAATTGACCGGAGATACGCGGCGATACTACTACGTCTTGCGCACCGCGGGATCGGTACTCTCGGAAAGGGAGGAAGAGATGCTCGAGCTGGCCATCGAGAACGGTGTCGAGCTCGTTATCCTGACGACCCATTCGGACTGTGCCGCCGAGAACGCTGCCTCGACGCCCGAGTTGCGAGAGCGATTCCCAGCGCTTGCTGCAGCCGTTGATGAACGTGAATCCCGGATCCGTGAATTCCTCGAGCGACCTCTCGTCGCCTCAAAGATCGCCGAAGGAGAACTGGCGGTGAAGCTGCTCAACATCGACACCATGACGGAGAAGATGCTGTCACGCGACGTACCGAACGGGGAAGCCGAACCTGAAAAGGATGCCGGCTAGAAGAGTGTCAAAAAAGGGTCAGGTACCAATAGCCGGAACGGCCCTTCGGGTGCTTCGCACTATTGGTACCTGACCCTTTTTTGGACGCCGGCGTCGCCGTGATCCCGAAGGGATCCAAGAGGGTAGCCGGCGATCAGCGCAGCGCCACCGGCGGATAGCTGAGACACCCTATCGCACCACCCCGCAGGGCGTCGCAGAGAAGGGCGAATCCATGCCTGACTTCATCCGCCCGGGCGGGCCAACGTGTTCTACCTGCGTTGGCTACTCTGCAACGGACTGCTATTCTGTCGCCTTCTTCCTTCGCGACAGGAGCATTCCCGGTGACCGAGCCCGATTTCAGCAAGAGTGATCTGATCCCCGTGATCGCACAGGACGAAGCGACTGGCGACGTGCTGATGCTGGCCTACATGAATCAAGAGGCATACAACGAGACGTTGAAAACGGGTCGTGTGTGCTACTACAGCCGCAGCCGTGACCGACTCTGGCGAAAAGGGGAAGAGAGCGGAAATGTGCAGGAAGTGAAGGCGATCTTCCTGGATTGTGATGCCGACACGCTACTGATCAAAGTGAATCAGATCGGCGGTGCTGCCTGTCACGAGGGTTATCGTAGCTGTTTCTTTCGCCAGCTCGTGCCGGGGGCCGACGAGCCAACGATCGTCGGCCAGCGCGTGTTTGATCCGAATCAGGTGTACAAGAAGAATTGACGAATGAGTGAACCAATCGTACTCAAGTTGGGAATTCCCGCCGGCAGTCTGCAGGAGTCGACAGCGGAGCTATTCAAGCGGGCTGGCTATTACATCAAGTTCTCGTCGCGATCCTATTTTCCAACGATCGATGACCAGGAGATCGAATGCCTGTTGATTCGTGCCCAGGAGATGGCGCGGTATGTCGAGCAGGGAGTGTTGGACGCCGGCATCACTGGTCACGATTGGGTCCTTGAAACGGAAGCCGATGTCATCGAAATCTGTGAACTGGTGTTTTCCAAAGCGAGTCGCCGGCCCGTCCGCTGGGTATTGTGCGTCCCGAACGATTCACCTGTTCGATCCGTCCAAGATCTCGAAGGCAAGAGAATCGCGACCGAAGCGGTTGGTTTGACCAAACGGTATCTGGCCAAGCACGGTGTGGAAGCTCGCGTCGAGTTTTCCTGGGGAGCCACCGAGGTCAAGCCGCCGAAGTTGGCTGATGCGATCGTCGAGGTGACTGAGACAGGAAGTTCGCTGCGCGCCAACGACCTTCGAATTGTGGATGAAGTGCTTCAGAGCACCACGCGATTCATCGCCAACAAGGACGCGTATCGGGATCCCTGGAAGAAGAAGAAGCTGGATGACATTTCGCTGATGCTGTTGTCATGTCTGCACGCGGAAGGCAAGGTCAACTTGATGATGAATGTGGCCAAGAAGGATCTCGATCAAGTTCTGGCCATCCTGCCGGCGTTGCAAAAGCCGACGATCTCCGCCCTTTCGGATCCCGATTGGGTCGATGTGATCACGATCGTCGAAGAATCGGTCGTGCGGAAGATCGTGCCACAACTGAAGGCCATGGGTGCTTCAGGAATCGTGGAATCACCCATCAGCAAGCTGATCGATTGAAGCTTGCCAGTCGATGGAGGTGCCGACCATCACAGGCGAATCCTAGCCTGGGTGCTGACTTCTGTTACGGCGACCTGCTGACAGGATGAACTCGATGAATAGGATCTGAAAACATGGCGTCACGGAACAGGAATCCGCGAAGCTCTCGATCCTATTCATTCTGTCAATCCTGTCTAGCACGAGAAGTCGCCGTCTCGTCGTTCGGTCGCAGGCTCAGTGCAATTCCCGGCCGATTTCAATCATTGCCTGTTGGATCGCTTTTTCGAGACCGAACTTCATACCGATCAGTGTGGCTCCGTGGGCGACTTGCTTGATGCGCTCCGACGTTAGCTCGCAGACGACGTTTGCCATTACCAGTTCGTTTTCCTCTGATACGAGCACGAAGATCCCGCGAATCGCGTCTTCCGAACGCAGTACGTTGACATTCACCTTGGAGCCGTGATCATTGACCCGGACGATGCTGTCCCAACTGGAACCTCTCAGCTGATCTTGATAGTGACGAATCATCGCGGCGCGCTTTTCGGGTGCGACATCGGACAGATTGTCATAGACACGAACGCGCACTTCGTGCACGGCGCCGGTCAACTCCGTCACCATTTGATTGACAGCCTTCAGATGTTCGGCGGATTGGGCAATCTCGGGAGCCGGATTCCCGTGCCGGGAATCGACGAGACCCTCAGCGACTCCGCTTAAGGCGGCCTGGCCAATCCCGCTCAGTGCCAGCATCATGCCCTCGCTCAGGTCCACCTCCACCGTCGCTGGTGGCGCTTCGGGAAAGTCGAATGGCACGCGCCCTACGACCTTCTCTTGCGAACCATCGATCTGCTGAGCAAGTGCCGGACCGACACCCCAGCTGGAAATCAAGACCGTGGCGGCTAGACAATTCGTGAAAACGAGTGAGCTGCGCGACAACATGGAAGTCTCCTTGGACGGCATGAACCGAGAACGTGGACAACAACATCGATAGCGGTCCTATTCGCAGCGGATGGGATACTCTTGGCGATCTTCAGACAGGTTTTCGAGAAAACGTTGGCCAGGAGGGACAGGCGAAGAATCTTGCCAGTGCGATTCGATCGATCTCATGTGCAAGCCACGTTGTGCCAGTCCCCCGTCTGATCAATCCATCGAGCCCAACAGCCCAAAGTAGATGGCATTGGGCTGCGACCGGGGTCTATCAACCGATGTCGCTCCGCGCAAAGACATTCACCCGAGCTATACCGATGCCGTCTGTCGCGTTGTCACCAGGGCGAGGGCGGCAGCCAGGATCGCGAGTATGGCAAGCACCGATACAACTTGCCAAAAATGGAGTCGGAGTGCCCGTGCAAAGTCGAGCTCGAGTTCCAACGGTGCGTTCTCGGCGACCTGAACACTGCGGCCGAAGGTATAGACCGAACCCTCTTCGGGCAGACTGATGATGATGGCCTGCGGCGCAGGTTCCGTGGTGTGTTGATGTTGGACCAATCGACCAGCAATTTGTTGAAGTACCGCGTTGTCTTCTGCGGTATTTCCACGAAGCAGTTCACTCAGCTGCTGAGGACGGAAATTCAATTGATCCTGTTGAAGGATTGGATTGTCGGCCGCGGCTTCGATGATCTGCTCATTGTCAGCCAATGACGTGTCGGCAGGTCGGTTGTCAAGATAGAGACGCTGGCGGCGGGTATTCAGACCGACAATCGCCTGCTGCGTCTGAAGATTCTCCAGTTGGACGCGAGCATCCTCGTTCGACGCGGCGTCGAGTGCATATTGGTTGGCAACGCTGTTCAGTGCCCACCGAGCCTTGGTCTGCTCACCAGCCTGGAGCAACTGGTTGGCCTGTTCCAGAAGCTGCGCGGCCTGTTGTGCCTGGACGTTCCGATTACCACTTGTCATCGAAAGGTACGAGTTGCGGTCATATTCTTTTTGAAAGTCCTGACGCACCAATTCGAGGTTGCCATCGTTGTCGGTCAGCTCATATCCCTGGGGAGCCACGACGTTCCACTGAATGTTTTCCAGAGGCACGTTCAGTTCAGGGCTGCCGAGCTCCAGGTTCTTTAAACGGTCGCCAGGAACCGAATACACGAAACGTACATTCGCCGTTCGGTCGTCGATGCCAGGCAAAATGTAGAATTGCCATGTATTCGCGTTGCCTCCAAGGCGAATCGAATTCACGCTTTCGTCGTTCACAAAAATATTGAACAACTCGCCACCATCCGGTAGGCCAACACTCAGGCTGCTTCGCTGGATGACTTCCATGGTACAGTTCGACCGCCGTCAGCTGATTGCCCCTTGGCGACAAGACGGTCGTTAGCGTGCCGCTGGCGACGCGCAACTTGAGCGCATCCGCCAGAGAATGACGTTTGACGAGAATCGCCAGAGATTCGGCGGGCGATACGGCGCGTAGGACGAGTGCCGGAGCGTTTCGATTTCCCGCATCACGCAGCACCGGCGGAACCGTGTTCCAGTCGGCACGCTGCCATCCCGCGGAGAGAGTTCCGTATTCCAATTCCAATCGTCCTCCGGCGCGGACGGCGAAGTAATAGGAAAGTTGGCGGGCTTGAGGGAATCCAGCCGGGCTGAGGTCCTCTTGATCGTTCTCGCGATCCCCGCGCCGTTCGTACTCAATTTGGAATTGGACCTTACCAACGACGCGGCGCTTGAATTGAACTTCCCAAATATTGGAATCGGGTCCCGTTCGAACAAAATCGCTGACGGTATCGCCACTGGCTCGAAGTGTTTTGATTTCGTCGGCGTTTGAGATTGGCAGCGAGACTTGGAGGCTACCGATCGAAGCATTTTGCACATTGAAGTTTGCGAACATGGCAGTGCGCGTTTGACCTTCGCGCAGAGTGATTTCATGCAGCACCTGGCCGGTTATCCAGGGATCAAGTCTCTCGATTCCCAACACCAGATTCCAATCACGCTGCAACAAGCGAAAAGCCAGCGCGCCCTGTGCCGGTACCACCAAGCGTGCGAGGATCGGTCTCGGAGACGTTTTCGCGAGAAACGGTTCGCAGTCGAATTCCCGTTGTCGGACTGACGACTAGCTCACCGGTCTGCCGAGTCGCTTCTGTTCAATTCGAACGCGGAATCTGCCAGTCTCCGGCGTCCGTCGGTGCCGTGCCTGAAAGGGCAAGCGAAAAGCTCTGCGTCCCAATGGTCTTGCCGTTGAGGTGGAGAATGATTTGCCGCTGATCGCCTTCGCTGAGCTCGGCCCAATGATGCAGTGCTGCGCCCGTGAGTGACTCGACTTCCAGTCCTTCGGGCAACGGGAAAGCTCAATTGGAAACAGGCCAGCTCGCGATATCTCGGCGACGAAATTGACACCCAGGACCACTCGTTCATCACCCAACGAGAGCACTTGCTTGCTGATGACACGAACTTCCGGATTCAACCGGTGCAATACGCAAGGACAGTTCTCCACCGTCGGCACCGTAGCGATAGACCCGATGCAACACGGCTTGTTCATTCGGCAATCAAACTGGCGTCGAAATCTTCCAGATTGACGGCAGACATTTGTTGTCGATTCCAACTTCTCAGGTTGGGCATCGGGGCCGAAAGCAATCGCGACCAGTCCGACTTCGTCCATTTGCATCAACGACTTGTCAGCGGTGCCAGATTGACATCCGCCGGCAGCGGGTCGAGGCCTCGTTGCGTGTCGATCAGAACATCGAACGCTTGCGACTGAGCCGGTTCGATCTCCAGTTTCAAACGACCACTGTCCGCATCGAACTGCCAGGAACCGACAGGGCCAATCACTTCGCTAACGGTCAGTCCTTTGGGAACAAGCACGTTCAATTGGCTTACCTGGCCCTGCGACAGTGCGGACGTGAAGACGATGACGACCATCGACCACACCGGGACCCGGTACATAGAGGTTCGAAGCCTTCGACGAAGAACTGCGTCTCCTCGGTGGTGACGTCACGAGCTTTCGGCTTCAGCAACAGGCTCGCGTTTCCGGGTCCCAAGCAGCACCTTGGCTTGCGTTCGTCTCGTCGTCGGACTCGACCGATTCGATCCGGACGGCGGTCGGGCAAACCACATCCCAGCCGGATTCGTCGTAGCTCAGATTGATCTCCTGCACGGCCGCGGTGCCGGTCAGCACGGGCACGCCTTCCATTGGATTGATCGCTTCGAGCTGAAACTCAAACGTCGCTTGATACTGCTTTGGTTGCTGGCTCGGATCTTCATCGGCGGACGCTTCGTCGGCGACCGGGATGCTGACGAGATAGGTCAAGTCCTCGCCGGGCACTTCACTCTTGGTCAAGCGCAGTCCTTCTCCTTCAAAGCGAGTCAGCACGGCGGTGCTCTCAACAGCAGAAATCGGTCGCCGGGTTGCCCCGACAGGGTGATGGTTCCGCTTGCGCTGCAGACGAGACGTCTTGATGGGTAATCTGCCACTGCTGCGTGATGGAATCGGCCGCTTCAAATCCATCCGGCATCCCTGCTGCCAGCTGATGAACAGGCGGACGCCAACGTCAGGGCGAGCAGAAGCAATCGTTGCCGTGACGGCACCACCCGAACTCGCGTCCGGAACGAGACTTGGGCTGCTTCTTTTCTTGCCTTGCGTTGCTCGCAAGTGCTGCGCAGCCAGCGACCGAAATCGCGCAGTCGATTCCAATGCAGGCGCGAGCGAACGTCAGAATCAGGATCGCGAGAGCCAACAAGGCGAAGAACCAGGGAGCCCCATCGCCTTGCATCAACACACCCAGAGCAATCGAAGCATCGCTCCCATGCCGCGGAGCAATATCTTCAGCATCGCGTCATCCTTGGTGAATGACCAAACGATTGCACCGATGCCACTCAAGAACAGCAATCCAGCCGAACCAGGACAGATCGACTCGCCACAGCGGCGTGTTCTTCACGTCAAGCTCAACGATTTCGCCCGGCGAAAGAATCGGCAGGCTCAGTTGCAGCGGCACCGGCGATCCGATCTGTGACCAAGCGGCGCTGGCGGTTGAAACCGACATCCCAATGGCAATCGCCAAAGCGAGCAAACCCACCAGACGCACCAATCCCGTGCTGCGACAGGCCCCGATTCCGAGGCAGGTAAACAGACCGATCACCAGCAGTGAGAGGATTCCTCGTTTGGCCACCCAGTCGAAACCGGATGGTCGCAGTACCGGTACGGGAGGCGTGACGGTTCCGCCATTTGGTACCAGACACGCGTTTCTCATCGCCAACAATATTCCATTGTGTTTTGAGGACCGGTGCAAAGACGATTGGCAAGGTAAGCTCTGGATTGGATTCGTCGACGGTCGGTTTCCCCAAACGCAGACTGACCTCGACCGGAATGTTGGGATCCGTGCCGCCGGGCAAAGGAATCAAGGTGGCGTCATCCGCTTGCCGTGCGGTGACGGGCTGACCGTTGACGGAAACCTCCCAAAGACGCACCGGGTCACCGGGCAGCTTGAGTCTGAAGCGTGCGTTGTCCGCGTGATTTGACGTAGTAGAGCACATCCGTCACCAATTCACCGTCCTGAGAAACACGGCTGTTGGCTTCCGAGAATTCAACCACCTGAGTCACCGTGGTGCCGGGTTGGAACCAGTTGACTTTCAAGCTCAGATCGAACGGACGCTCGGTGTACTGCCATGTTCCCAGAGGCGGTGCGGTGCTGAGCAGGCGAAACTCCGCGGGCAATTCCAGCGGATCGAGTTTCAGCATGTCGTCCGAAATCGAGACCGTATTGATTTCCACCTGCATCGGGCTGACCACCTGGATGTAACCGCGTTCGCCCTGCACACCGAGTGGAGCGATCTGCCCGGCTTGGAAAGTGCCTTTGCGTTTCGTCGGGCTTTTCTTCAAAGGTCACCAGCAGCGTGTAGGCGCCCATCACCGGCTGATGGAGAGAAACAATCAGCGTGTCGTCTTCCCTGTCGCCAAGTGCGGACATCCTGGCCGTCGACCATCACATTGCCCAGCGATGCCGGGCACAGCAATTCTCCATTCGGCAGACCGGTGCGCCGGTGACGAAGTAATTGATCAGCGCGCTGCCATAAACCGTTTCTTGGCTCAGAGAATAGAGATGAAACACATCGGACTGCACGCTCCGGTCAAGCAGTTCGATTTGCATCGTGGCTGACCAGCCAGGTTCACGAATGCGAAAGGCCTGTTGCAGATTTGCCGTCGGTTTGGGAAAGTAGGACAGCGGCTTTTCGACCAGCAAGTCGGTTGTCTCCACCGCAATCCGAAAACCAGGCGCGCCGATGATTCCAATGTCGCCACGCACCGTTTTTGCCCCGGGGTATTCGATTCGTGGCAGCACCCAATCGCTCTGCCGCAGCCGCCTCACTTTTTTCCAGATGCAACGTCACCAGCTGACGTCCCGAGACGTCCTGGCCAAAGATCACCTTCAAGTTGCGACGACCGTCTGCGACTTCGGAGGCTGCGATGTAGTCCGCCACGCTCGCGCCCGTCACCGAGACGACGGAATAGTCGGCCGGAATGCCAAAATCCCACTCGCGAATCGGTGCTTCGCGAATATCCAGTTCAATGTCCGCTTTGATCACACGATCGGTTTCGGCCAGCTGATAGAGAACCAGTTCGGAAATGTTGACTTCAGGCTGGATACGATCCGCGGCAACGGTGAACGCGTGGTCCGCAGCGGGAAAACGATAAACAAAAATCTGCCGCGCCTCGATTGGCTCGCCGGGGAACTGTTCCGGTGCCAACTGGGTCAGTCCGCTCAAGCCGGTCGGTTCGAAACGCACCGATCCCAAGTTGGTAAGTCGCAGATAACCCGAATGACGGATCGCGCCGACAGGATTCAATCGCAGTCCTTCGACGCGGACCGGAAATGCACCGAGCGGGGTCTGGCTGCGAACCTTGATCTGACTCGTGCCGGTGATCGGTTGGCTGAGCGTTATGTCCAACTGGCGATCTTCTCCCTTGCTGCTGACTTTCCAGGCGACGATGTTGCTGCCCTGAACGTCGAGAATTTCTCCCGGGCCCTGCAGCAGAATGCTGAACGATTTCAGTTCACCCTGCAGAACCTGGTAGTCGATCTGGTGATCCTGACGCAGCAGGCCTGCGCCAACTTTTGCCTCGACGTGGCCGGTGGTGGTGAAGAACAGCTTTCCCTCGCCAGCTTTGCGCGCCGTTTTCCACTGCAGTTTGGCGCGACCTGTTGCTGGCAAGAATCCTAACCATGTGTCATTGTCGCGGAGCGGCACGACCGACTGCTGGTCGCGATGAAATTCGAGATCCGCGTCGAGTCCGTTGAGCGTCAAGGGAACAACGGCGCTCGCCGCAATGGTGAAATCCATGCCCTGCCCGTTGGCCTCGGGTGTGACCAGCGCGGCGACAAAATCGAGTGTCACTGGAAATGTGCCCGCTTCGGCGAAAACAAGTTTGTAGACCGGAACTCTCGTCCTCGGTCGAAAGCCGCAGGCGATAGTTGGCATCGGTCGGCACTTGGCTGACAGCCGCATTGCCAGAGAGAATCGTGATTTCCGCATTGGCCTCGGTGACATGGGCGGTGCTGCGAAGCTGAAAGTCGAATCGACTTGCCATTGGGATGCACATCGCCTTTCAAAGTCGTATCGACCAACTCGACCGGTGCAGGTGATGCGCCGCTGCGATTCAGGGAGAGCTTGATCTGACCACCGGTCGTCGTCTGAAAACGGTTTGCGCGATTCCCCGCATCCAGTGGAGCAAATCCGCTTGTCTCGATCACCGTGCCTTCCACTCCCGGAGCATATTTGAGATTCACCATCGAATCGAAGCCAACCGATTCTCCGGGTGTGAGGTGGGTCAGCTCGATCGAAGCCGGAAGCGTCAACTCGGGTGAGCGAATCGAAACGGACGGCTTGAATTCGCTCACGCCTTCCTTGAGATGCAGATCGAGGAAACGCTCGGAGCCAACTTGACGAACGGACCACGACTGAAGTCCTTCGCCCTGGACCTCGGTCACTTGCCCCTCGCCATTGAGTCCAAAGCTCAATGTCTTCGCATCGCCCTGGATGACCTTGATCGTCAACTGAATGACTTGCTCAATGAACTCGGTTCCGACTTGCGCCGTTGCATCGGCGACTGGCGGTATAGAACACCGGCGGCTCAGGCAATGTGCCGTGGGCTTCGACGACGATCGTCCCGGTGCCATCATGACCAATGGTGCCGTTGATCGTGGCCTGGCCTGACTTGTTCCTGAGCACGACAGGGACGAGTCGTCAGGCATGTCAAGCCGAACAGACCGAGTAGAAGCATCGGCGCGAGAAGTGGAAAGATGCTTTTGCACATCGGCAATGTTGGCTTGATCATGGATGGGTGCTCCTGGACGGGCCTTTTTCGACTCATTTTCCACTTAGCTGCCGGGCTTGTTCGATCATCTGTTGAAGCTCTTGAACTCGATGCGCGTTGCGATCTCGATCTGGTAGCTCGGCAATCAGATTCGACAACGTTTTCAAATCAACGGTTTCTCCCAGCGGTTCGCCTCGCAGTTTTGCCGCCAACAGAGCGGCGGAGGTGGCGATGCGTAGAGATGGCGTGGCCTGGTCGAGACGCGGGGCATCGGCTTCGTAGGGAATCGGCCAACAGTTTTCGATCATCTGTCCAGTCGACAGATCACGAAATCGCACCGACACCGAACCGACATCTCCTTCGCCATCCGGTTTCGCTTCGAATTGATACACCGCCACTCCAGCCTCAGCCGCTGCCATTTCGGCGGCGTCTACTTTGTCGTTGCGGAAGTCTTCCTGTCTGGAGCAGGTGCTTTTCAAAGCCAAGCAACTTGTAGCGGCCGACTCGTTTGGGATTGAACTCGATTTGCACTTTCACATTCTTGGCCGACGGACGCAGGGCGCCAGCAATCTGGCGGGCAAATCCATCATCGGCGGCTTCGAGCGAATCGAGCAGGTAGTACCGACCGTCGCCCTTGCGAGTCAGGGCTTCCAGTATCTCATCGTTCAACCCCTCGGCACTGATCCCGGCCGCATCGAAAGCGATGCCGGCGCCTCGCATCGTTGTGATCATCTGTGACAAGCTTTCGGGGTCGGCATCGCCCAGATTGACCGCGCCGTCGGTCAGCAAAATGATGCGATTCTGAGCACCGTCGACTCGTTGCTCCTTTGCCTTCTCAAAGGCCAGCTGCAGGGCCGCTTCGATGTTCGTGCCGCCTTCGCTGGGCAAGTCGTCAATGAGCTGAACCAACTGATGCGATTGAGATCCGCTGACCTTGTCGGCCAGCAGTCGCGGCTGTCGCGCAAAGCTGATCAGGGTGACCTGATCGATCGGCTGCAGTTGTTGGGCAAGCAGTGCAAAGGCGCGACGAACGGTTTGCTGACGATCGATGCGTTCCATCGAGCCCGAGTTGTCGAGCAGAAAGCGTCAATCGAAGCGGAGTGTTGCTCGCGCGTCCCGCGGCAGCCGTCCGCATGGAGACGCGCAACAGGTTTCGCTGCTGCAGGAAAGGATGGACCGACTGTTCGACACGGCAAGCGACTTTTTCATGTTGGCTGGGCAACGGATCGCCATAGTCGAAAGCGTTGACGAATTCTTCGATGCGAACTTTCTCAGCTTCTGGCCAGGTGCCCGCCGCGAGCGCCGCCCGGGCCAGCTTGAAAGACACGTCGCTGACATGCAGCGAGAAGGTGGAATAGGGTTCCTGCAGGGCGTTCGTTTCGGCCATTCCTTCGGGGGCAATCGTTTTCGTGATCGGCGTCCCCGCTTTGAAATCCAAACTGAAGCTGGACGTCGGGGGAACGGCATAACGCCATGCGCCGGGAGGTTTGCCGGCCGCCAATTCACCACCTCGTGGAAGCCCCTCGCCCTGTTTGGATTCCTCCGCGAAGTTCTTCAAGTATTTGTCGCCAGGAAGCGCATCGATCTCGGCATACAGGACACTCCTATCCTTGCTCAATTCCGCGGCTCCCGGAATCGCCAAATTCGGCCGTGCTTCGCCACTCCATGTTTGAGTTTGACTTGCCTTCCCGGAGGCTCGCGAGCCGCCAAGCTGACCATTGGCAATCTCAACATCGACCGGCTGGTTGGTGGCAGGACCGGTGAACAGCTTCGGCACCTGTTCACGATAGGACTCAGCATCTTGGAACTGGCGATCATGGAATGCGATGCTTTGATCGATCGGAAACCCGAGACTCTCCTTCGCGGATTCTTCCACGAAGCCTCTCGTCTTCTGCTCGTCGCGCATCAACGTCGAAGTACTTGTCGAGCCTGACATGGAAATCGCTGGCATACCCAGACCCTGGCCCGTGCCGAAACGGTCATCGAGCATGGTTGATCGATCGACTCCGGCTGCTTCTGGAAGCTCAAGCGACAAACGGCCATCAGCCAACGAACCGGCACGGTCGAAGGAACCGCCCGTTGCCATCCAATCCATCTGCACCTCAGACGGTTCGGCCGTTCGTTGCTCAGCCTCCTTCTTGGACACATCGGCCATCGCCATCTCGTCAACATCACCTAGCTCGAATCCAGAACCGATGGCGGCACCATTTTCCACACGGCTTTCGAAGCGTCCGCGTTGGGGAGGCTGTTGCGGAGATGCCGGTTGCCCTCGGCCGGATTCTTGCGCCTCCGGCAATGACTCGTTGAACTCGCGGGTGCTCTCGACCGTTCCGTCCGCGACCGCCAGCCCAAACCCACCCCCTTCGGACTTGTCTCGACTCCACGTTTCCGCGTCGTCATCCCAAGCGGAGTCAGCACCCGCGACCGCTTTGTTGAAACCGGGTTTCGCCGGCAAGACTTGCACATCGTCCTGAAAATAGAAGTGACTGGGCTGATCCAAGTCAGAGCCGAGGCTGTCACGAGTACCAAGAAGGGCCGACTTCGAGGCATGCTTGGAGTCAAGTTCCTCGATGGCTGCGGCTACACTTCCCTCGGTGTTGGTGGACGCACGTTCGAACATGAGCATATCTGTCGCCGCTCGAGAACGCTCGTTCACCATGAAATCCACGCGGGAATCCATTACTCGTGAGGCCGCCTTTCGCGAGGCCAACTGCGCGGTCTGCCGCGACAGCATGGCCAGGCTTCCGAAGACTGCGACAACCAGGAACACTGCTGCGATCCCGGCAATGGTTCGAAGAAGTTTCCTCTGCTTTGAACGGCGGGCTTCGACAGACTTGATCGAAAGCTGCATCGGCGGCTGCGGCTCCGCTTGTCCGCTCATCACGGCCAGCAGGGCATTCCGGCGTTCGGATGCCAACTTCCAGTCATCTTCATGGGGCATGGTCTCACCAGCTCCCACGTCTTCCAGTAATCCATGCACCGATTGCATCGCTTCCATGAAATCGGCTAGTTCCGGTCGCTCCTCGATCAGGCGCATGAGTTGATCACGCTCAAAGTCGGACGCTTCTCCCAGCACGAGAGCAACGATGCGAGCTTCGAGTTCCGTGATCGATTGAGTGATCGCGTGGTTCTTCATTCATGAGATTTCGTCAATTCCGAGTGGACGCAGCTTGCTGGCCAGCTCTTTCAAAATGTGGTGTAGGCGGTAACCAACGTTACCAACGCTCAGACCTGTCTTTGTGCTAATGTCGCGATACTTGAGGCCTTCGAAGTACTTCAAATGCACGAGTTGACGATCGGATTCGTTGAGCTCTTCCAAGATTTGTCTCAGCGATCCGGAGGCCTCCATGCGCAAAAGCATCTTCTCGGGTGATTCCAGATCGGCCTTCGAGGATTGCGTTGAGCCGTTGTCACTGCTGAGGATTTCTCGTTGGTGGTTGCGGACATGGTTGTAGACACGGTTGCGAACGCTTTGGAAAAGCCAGGCTCTGGGAGAGTCGATGTCGTCCCAGTGAATGTGAAGCTGGAGAAAAACTTCTTGCACAATCTCCTCTGCGACCGCACGGCGTCCAATGAGCGAAAACGCATAGCGCAGCAGCGGCGTCTCCTCGGCGTCAAACAAAGTCCGTACGGTGAGCGCTGGCTCTTCCTGGCCACCCGAACGGTTGACTTGAGGGGACGGTTTCAACATTTACTCGGTTCGTTGAGCCTGGCAGACCTGAATCACGACGAATGCGTCCTCACAGAAGGAAGACCCGCCACGGCCTGATTTCTTAGGCGTTTTTCGCCATCTTTTATGAAATGCCATCCCCTTAGCGTAAGCCAATCCGACTCGACATGGTCGAATTATTGCCATCGGCGTCGCCATGATCCCGCAGGGATCCAACACGGTAGCCGGCGGTCAGTGATCGCTGCGCAGTCGCTTCATCGCCATGATCCCGCAGGGATCCAAGACGGTTGCCGGCGGTCAGCGACCGCTGCCATGATCCCGCAGGGATCCAAGACGGTAGCCGGCGGTCAGCGCAGCGCCACCGCCGGTTGACGGAGGCGCCCTAACCCGCGACCCCGTAGGGCGTCGCAGCAAAGGACGCGCAAGTGGGGACAGGAGCAATTCAGAACCGGGCAGCATGACATGGAACGCATTGAACGCGGGGCGATCCATGCCTCGTCCCCATTGGGTCTTGCTTTCTAGCGCTGGGACGGAAAGGGCTGTCAAAGTTTTTGGCTGACAGCATGAACTCGATGAACAGGATCTGAAAAGCTGGCGTCATGGAACACGATTTCGCCAGGCTCTTGATCCTGTTCATCCTGTGAATCCCGTCTAACAGAAGAAGTCGACAGCGAACTTTGACCTGCCTCGCTATCCACTTGTTCAAGCCAGCTTTTCGCCCAGGACCATCCAGAGTGGCAGGTGGCATATGCCTTGATCGGGATGCGCGTCGAGCCATTCGCCCACCGACTTGATTTGCCGCTGCTCTCCTTCGCTCAGTGGCAACTCCGTCAGGAAATCGAGTCGGGACGGCTGCGCCATTTCATAGCGATCGGGAAAGCGAGTCTCGACCTTCAGTCCTGCGGCGGAAAGCAATCGCGGTAGCTTTCGCCCGATGAACGGGTCGGCTCCCGCCCGTTGTAACGCAGCGACCCACAGTGGTTGTGTGACAGTTTCTTCCGGGGACTCCATCAAGCCGCCATAGTCCGGTTCGATCACCGCCACAAAGCCACCGGGGGCCAACACCCTGACGATTTCCGCGATCGACTGCGGACCGTCTAACCACAGAAAGGTGAACTGTGCGAACACGAGGTCGACCGACTCGTCGGCCATCGGCAATTGCTCTGCTCGACCCACCAGCCAGTCAACGTGCTCGTGGAGTCGCACACCCTCAGGTTGCGGTCGCCGATCCAGGGCGACCACGCGCCGGCCGGTTCGCGAACACAACTCATTCGCCACAATCCCCCAGCCCGCACCGATTTCAAGCACTCGGTCGCGACGCTCGATCCCGGCGCGACGTAGCAATCGGGAACGAGCTCCGCGCAGCCAGTCCGCTTGACTGATGCACAGGTCGAAACTTGGCAGATCAAAACTCTCGCGATTGGTGATGCTCAGCGCCCACCTCCCGCACAGGCACAGGCACAAGCGCATCCGGCACAGGCGCAAGCACAACCTCCGCCTCCACCACCGCGGCCACTGCTTTGAGCTGCTTCCCCGAGCGCTTTGAAGACATCGGCCGTGACTCGATCAACACCGCTGAGATCGACGATCCCGCGAGGCGTGCTGAACCCCAGCGATCCAGGCTCGATGGCACTGGCGAAGCCATTGGATGTGTTCTCCGCCCAGCCGGCAAACGACGAGGCCACTTCCCCAAAACTGGTCTTTGACGTTGTGGGAGTCGCCGGAGCTGACGTCGGAATACCAGTCGTGGTGGGGACGCCACCACCGGAGTGACTCGGCGCCCAGTTCGGATGGAAGGTCCGGCCGTATCGACCCCAGTTGTCAAACCGATCATCCCAGTTTGGATCGATCATCATCCAGTCCAAGTTACGATTGACGGCATCGTTGCGTAGCTCGATCTCGGGAATCGACTCCGCTTCACGCCAAGCTCGCTGCACAATTTGCCGGTAGTAGGCGACCGTATCGGACAAGTCGGAGCCCTCCATTCGCTTGGCCGTGGTCTCGACCAACTCCTTCAAAGGAACCTGCATTTTGATCTGCTGGACTGGAGTCCCTTCGTTATGAGTCAATAGATACAGGAAGGGATGCTCATAGTTATGGATGACGATCCCCGCCTTGGACGCTTCCTTCTTGCGATCCTGAGGTTCGCCGCGATAACGATCTGCGACCCGGACGGTCAACGGGTCGGTGGACGTCATCGTCACCAGTCCCTTCTTCAGCATGCCAAAGATCACGAGCGTCAGCACCTTGCCCAGTGGCAGTTCCAGTAGCACGGCGGCTTGGGGCGCCGTCAGTCCTCGCTTGATGCCGCCGCCTTCGACCTCAGCGATCGCTGGCAGATAGCTCGCCTTTTGCCGCCACAGCACACGTTCATTCCAGACAAACATCGCGATCATTGGAAGCCAGACGATCAGGTGCCAGACCGGATTCTGGAACAGCAGCAAGGCTAACCCTCCACACAATATGAGCATCAGTATCCATCCGGTGCCATGTGAGAACCGTAAAAAGGTCACCATCAAGAGAACAATCAGTGCGCATCCGGATAACAACTGAAGTTCCTTGTTCTCCTTGAGCCACTTCACCATCAATCCAAGCGTCGAGATGGTGACGACCCGTTGCATGACTCGCTTGGGAAACGAAATGCCGATCTTGGGATTGTTCTGACTAAGACGCTGAGTGGCGAAATCCCAGCCGAGAACGACATGCTGCTGTTCGCCTTCACCAAAGAGCACGACCTGTTGGTATCGGTTCTGTTCGGTTTGATAAGTCACCTCATCGGGCGTGACGCCTGGGGGCAGGTGCACGGCTATCTTCAGGTGCGTCGACCCCGTTTGCAGCTGCGGATCGAACCAGGTGGGAATCATCTGCAGCGAGGCGCGCGAAGCATCCGTCGTGTCCTGGTAAACCATGTCAGGCAGCGTAGCTTCAAACCGAAAGGTTCCTTCGTCACCAGCGCGAATCTGTTGGCCTGCCAAGTGCACTTCCACGCCGACATCAATGTAGGAAGACTTGCGAATCGTCCTCAACGAGTTGCCGTCAATGGAGGCCGACATATTCGAAATCGAGTAGTCGGAATGAGGCAAACCGATGTCAACAACGTCGATCGCGTGCGCGCCTCGTTGATTTCGAAACAAGATTCGGTATTCGATTTTCGCTGAGGCATCGGGCAGGACGAAGACCTGAAGGTCCATCTCCGACACTTGAAATCGATAGTTTTGGCCGATCACGCTCGATGATCCGAGCAGCGTGCCTAAACACAAACCGAGCCACACGATGGCAGCGTGAAAACGACCTGTACCAATGGTGCAATTCATGGCAGCCTCGCGGGGTCGTGACTTGGCGTCGTGAGAGGTGTCTTGCAGCTGAGCGACAGACGGACATATCGGTCCGTGAAATGAGTCGGGACGAAATCTTCAGTCATGAGACCAGCCTCGGGGATCAGCGGGACAGTCAGCCGCACAAATGGCCAAACCGGGGCATTGTTCACATCGCGTATTCGCTTCGACTCGATCACGAAACCGACAAAACGCGCTCGAGCCCCAAATCTGCTCCCAGCTGTCGGTCAGCAGATTTCCTGCAGGCCGGCGCGGCCCTCGGGGCGGCAACACATCACCGTTTGGCAGCACTCGGATTGCGACATCTCCTCCAGCGCGAGGGCCGCGATGCACCTGATCCGCAACGCTCTCTTCCATGGTGACGCCGACCGGTGGCAACCAGGTGACTTGAAACGTGTGGTCATCGGCTGCCTCTTCGACCCAGGCGGCAAGCTGACGCAAGCGACGAGCATCCAGTGGTGCGTCGGCAGCCGCCTCTCGCGTTTCCGCGTTCCACCTCGGCAGCTGCGTGAGAATCCAAACGAGCCAACGCATACACCTCGACATGGCTCACCTGCCACTTGAGCAGCCGAGTCCAATGTTCCTCGAGCCCGTCGACGCTTGCTTCGACCAACGGGATCTCAATGACCGGCGTGACCTCCAGTTCTTGCGCATGGCGAATCATCTCATCCAAATTGCTCGAAGTCGGACTCTCCGAACCAACGAGCATGCAAGTCAGGATCAACGGCCCAAGGAGCCAGTAGAGTAATCAACGCCAACCGCGGCCAAGCGGCTCACGCGATCCGCCTCCATCAACCAGCTGGCTGGAGACCGGACGCCCGCAATCATGCCCAAGTCCTCGGCCCATTCGACTGCTTGCACCAGTCGATCAGTCGGATGTTTGAGTCGTCGGCAAGAATCGTGCATGGGGAATACCAGCGTCCCACATCTTTCGCAGAATCGAATGCAAATGCTTTGGCCTCGTCCAGCTCAACATCGGCTTGAAACGGAGCGATCAGCTCGGCATCACGTGGATCATCGACAGGATCAGAGAGATTGAACACGGGAAAACGCGAACTGGGACTTCCCAGCTCTTTCAAGATTTGCACGCCCTGGGCAATCCAAGGCTCGGCGGCGGTAGGCAACTCGCTGGCAAGCGTTTCCCGTGATTCACCTTCCAGCAATCGCTTGATCACCGGCGTCCCATCACGCGAAATATGTACCGCCTCGGAAGCACCGGCGATCAACAGCGATTCTCCGCTCCGTTCCACACGCAAGTGGAATCGTATGTACCCATCGTCACGGTGAAACTGGTAGTGGTACAGGCCAGCCGCGATCTTGTCTTGCAGTGAATCGACTCCGCCGGCTTGAGGAACCATCCACGATTTCAGTCGTTGCTTCCAGGGCGTGTGCATGTGTACCTCGCTCATCACTCTGCGAACACTCCAGTTCCTCGACGCGCTGTGACCGGCAGCGTCAAGTTTACCAACGTGCTGTTGCCAGCCTTGTTCGTCGAACAACCGGCGCATCCGCCAGACGAACAACCACCGGCAATCCGGACGCCGTCCTGCGCTTCGCGTTCAATCCGACAACCTCCGCCGCACAGTGGAAGATCGGGACATTCCCAACACATCTCTGGCAATCCGAAGGCCGCAGGATCAAGTTGACGATCTCGGAACCCTATGAACAAGTCACTGTTCCAGATGCTCTGCCAGGAATCACGCAGCAGATTGCCGGCGGCAACATAGTACGATTGGCAGGGAAGGACGTCGCCGTTGGGTTCGACACACATCGAGTACTCACCAGCGTTACAGCGTTTCGCACCGATTTCCAGCTCGACAGGCGACAGCCGGCAGTACATCGTCGGCGTGTACCACAGGAATCGCATCCCCAGTTGTGCCGCCTTGTCGCGAATACGAATCAGAATCGGCGCCATGTTTTCTTCTGGAATCGCTTGGCCACTGGAGAAGCCGCCGCCGGAGTAGATCATGCCGTTGACGGCAAAGGTTCGGATCCCAAGCTCGTAGAGAAAATCGATGGTCATTTCGATTTCGTCTGCATTCATCTGCATCAGTGTCGTGTTGGTGATCGTGTGCAATCCACTGGCCATCGCCGTTTCGATACCACGCACCGTTTGATCGAAGCAGCGCGCGTTCATCATCCGGTCGTGCACTTCGGGGCGGTGCGACCCGAGGGTGACCTGGACGTGATTCAAACCTGACGACGCGAGTTCCTCCGCGTACTTGCGGTGCGATAACCGACGTGCATTGGTATTGAGCCCGCAGATCGGGCCGCGATGATCGGCATGACGAATGATCTCAGGCAGATCGGGGTGAAGCGTTGCCTCGCCGCCTGTAAAGATCAAATGCGGGACGCCAATGTCAACCAACTTGTCGATGATCTGTTTCCACTGGTCCGCCGACATCAAACCCAACCGTAAACGCTCCGCCTCGTTGTAACAGTGCGGACAATCGTTGTTGCAGTCGTAAGTCAGAGCCAGATCGACTTTGTAGGGCGCCGTAACAGGCGTTTGGAACAGAGCAGGGCGGGGCTCATGCTTTGTCTTGTTGCGCTGAGAGATCCAGCAAAGAGCAGGTCGGACAACCGGTCTGCGATTCGACCAGGCGTGCGACCATCGTGTAGACGGAGTCCAGGTCCTGAATCCAGACTGCGCGTTGGGCCCTTCCATGCCGAGCGATCATTCGGACTTCCGCCTGCTCTCGCTCGACGCCATCCAATGCCCACTTCGCAAACTCCGCGGCACTGGGATTCAGATGGATGACGTCGGAAACGTCGACGAACAGGACGCCGCTGCCGTCCGACTCGATGCGCAAATGTGCGCGGGACTTGCCGCTGGACCCATCAAACCGATAGGTGGAAAGCCCAGGCTGTGGCGGAGAAGCGGGCCTGAGCCGATGACCCAGCGCTGAAAAGTCGCGCTTGAGCGCTCGCAACACTGCTACCACTTGGGAGCCTCCTCGAGTTGGTATTCGGCGGAACAGAACTCGCACTTGACAAAGACAGCCCCGGCCTTGACCTGGATCGACTTCTCGCTGAGTGTCGCCCCGCATTGTTTGCAGGTGAGATCCTGCAGCGAGACATCGCCCGTTAGTTCCATCTGATGCACGTGTGTGTAGTGCGTAGGCTTCAGGCGGATCAGGGCCACGAGTGCTCCTGCGGCACCAAGACAGATCAGACCAATGATGACCCGAGGGATCGCATTGCCCTGGCCCGCCGCCACCACGAAGACCAACCCGAGTAACGCCAGCCCAGCAGCCAACACATAAACGAGGACTTTCACAAAGCGACTCCACAGCGTTTGAATCTGGAAGAAGCGTCTGGATTCAATCAGACTCAAGTTCGATCCGCGTCACTTCTCATCACGCGATTCGCCATATCTTAACGCATCACGATCCGTACCGCTGCACACCCAGAGTTACTGCCGCGAGATCTCGACTGTCTTTTGTGGAAACGAAGGCGAGCAAGAAAAGGTGTCCGACACCTTTTTGGGTGACTGGATAAGTTGGAGGTTTTGGTTATTGCCGAATGGATTCAGGCATCTTGCGCAAGTTCCCCGAAGTCCGTTCTCTGCAATTTCTGAATGATCGTAGTGTCTCCAGCGAGCAATGATTCGAGAATCGACTGGCGTGCTGACTGGAATACGTCCGTCGTACCTGGTGTCATCGACCAGTTGGTCTGGATGAACACGTAATAGCGCGCAATCAGACGAAGATTAGCCAATTGCGCACAATCCAATGTATCCTCCACGGCATCGGTATCATGCTGGTGGATCGTCGCAAGCAATTTCAGCCTTTTTGCGTCACTGCCGAATTGCGCCACGTCACGACGCAGGGTTCGGTTGACGCCGTCGGTGTCCTCTTGCCCCCAAATATCAAACCGACTTTGTGTGCTGTCTGGCTGGATTCTCTGGCGTAACAACGCACTAGTAATCTGAGTTGCCAGTTGCACCATCTCCGCAGCCTGGTGGGAAGCGACTGATTCTGGCTTCAAACGAACAGCTGCTTTCAGCGCGGCTCGAGCCCCTTGAGGGTCATCGGCCACGCCTGCATAGCCGCTGGGACCGCTGCTCGCATATTCCCGCAAGCGAACCAGCAATTGGTCGACTGACTCTGGCTCCAGGTCTTGTCGTGCCCGTTGCAGCGCGACGTCGACGAACCAATCAAATCCTGGTCCGTCCGGAACCGATTGTTCGTATTCTCGCAATACGTGCAGAATCCTTTGGCTGCCGGCCAGCTCAGGTTGTTCGATCGCCTGTACAAGTGAGTTCGGCAGCATACTCATCACGTGCCTCGCTGTTTCGGCCTGGTCTTCGCGACTGTTCTTGGCGGCATACTCGCTGACCGCATCTTTTAGCGTGTAGCCGATACATCGATCTCGCAGTTTAGCCAAATCGTCGCCCGCGACTGGCGGCGCACAATACGGCTGGAGACCAGAGATCGCGGCACGATAAACGGCATCGTCGGAGGACAAATTCCACGAGCCTGTTTCGCCGTCAACGGTTGAGTCAACGTGATGAAAGATCTCGTGGTGAAAAGTGAGCGATAACTGACCTTCGCTGTAGAACGCCGCGGCGACAGCATCGGTACCATTGTAGATGCCAAAGTATCGATAGCCTCCCAATTGTCGATCGTAGGGACGCGAGCGATCCGTTGTCGTCTTCGACGCACATGCTTCGAATACACCGACAGTCTTCAACCCGACTTCGCCAAAGAAGCCAGGCGGATACATCCGTGCTTCTTCAACGCAGATCGCTGCTGCCGCTAACTTTCGTGAATCACTGAGCGGCTTGAGTACATCGTGGTAACGGCCGTCCGGTAGATCGTCACGGTGAAATACGAGATCAGCGCCGGAGTAGTCCTTGAAACTTTGCTGCAGTAACGCAAGTTTCGGCTCCTCACCGAGGCCGTTCTGTGCAAGTCGCGCTTGAAAAACTACCAGCACTGCTACGACCAACATCAGGCGAGAAAGTTTTCTCATCGTGTGCATTCCCATCGATGATGAATTTCAGACGGACGTTCGCACATCGCGCGCCATCACGCTGTGTCATTGACGCAGTTCATTGCAGCAGACTTCGAAAGCAATTGCAAGTTTCATTCGACTCTCGTCGGCTAATGCCAACCCTTGGCAACTTTGATTTCGAACTGGTAAGGCTCGGCTCAGTGCGTTGGCACATGGCGATTAGAAGTTGACTTATCAAAACTCTATGCAAATTGTAGCAGCCGAACGGACTCTGGGAGCGAGCAGGGTTATGCTAGAGAGGATCCCGCCATCTCGGGGGACGTCAAGAACGATACTTAGCATCTGTTCCCGCGGTCAAAACACGACTGAAGCGCTCTCGCCACTTTTCGCTCGCTGCAGAACCGGCCGTAAGCAAACCACGAAAGAATCATGAATCGATTAGTAAAGGGATCTCTGTTTGCAGTTGTGTTTTCTGTGTGGATGACATCGTCTCTTCGGGCTGAAGAAGATTCGTCCGTCCGAATTCATCGCGACCTGGTCTTTGCTCAGATTGGCGGTCAGGTACTGAAACTGGATCTGTATCTGCCTCCGACGTACGAAAAGGCTCCGCTTGTGGTTTGGATTCACGGTGGTGGCTGGCGAGGCGGTTCAAAGAGCAAGCCGGCGATTCAGGAGATCACGAATCATGGTTTCGCTCTGGCCAGTATCGATTACCGGTTGACGGACAAGGTTCTTTTTCCGGCGCAAATCCATGATTGCAAGGGCGCGGTCCGCTGGCTTCGTGCGAATGCCGAACGCTTTGGTTACAGCGCAGACTGGATCGCCGTCGCTGGCAGTTCAGCCGGAGGCCACCTTGCCTTGCTAATGGGGACGTCAGCAGGAGTGACGGAACTGGAGGGAGAAGTCGGTGGCAATCTGAACGAATCGTCAAGAGTCCAGGCAGTCATCGATTACTACGGTCCGTCCGATTTCGTTCTGCGCGGGAAGACGCAGCCAGAGCGCGCCTACACAAACAAGTCGGGCAGCTTTGCATTGCTGGGCGGAGTGACAGGCGAGAAGCTCGATCCAAATACGGAGAGGTTTGCCAGCCCAGCACACTATGTTTCCGCCGACGATCCGCCATTGTTGATCTTCCACGGAACAGTCGATCAGACCGTTCTTCTCGACCAAAGCGAGCACATCGCGAAACGGTATTCGGAAGCTGGCTTGAACGTTCAGTTGGTGGTCCTGGAGAACGCGGGCCATGGTGGCAAGTCATTTTTCCAAGGTGAACACTTCGAACAGGCAGTACGTTTCCTGGAAGCACACAGACCTCAAAGATAGAGTGTCATAGAAACTCGGCGGATGATTGAAGTGCTCTCTTAAGAAATGCATCCTATTTCTAAGTTGCAGTGCTCGTCAGTGTGACGCGGCACTCGCGAAGGAATCAGAGGCGACACCGCAGGCGTCCGCCAGGAACTGGCGACCACGGTCTTTGCCTACCAATGCTCAACGGTCGAAGCCGACTCATCAGAATTTGCTTTGTATAAGCTGCTCGATCTTCTTATTAGCGGCCTCGATCAGGGCCACGTTTTCCTCGTCGGGTTGCTCCTGCTCGTCCAGCAAGCCGTATCGCCGGGCTCGATTGCGTTGGTAAGCACCGCAGAGATGAAAGCCGATGCAGCCCGGATTCGCAAATAGCTGCTCCAGTACCTCCGCGTACCACGCACCTTCGTTGCGAGTGAATTCTCCTGGCTCCGTTTGCCAATTCATCCTCGCCGCATCAGCAAGCAGTACTGGTTTTCCAGTCCTCCTGTGCCACTCATCGAGGTGCTTCACCGGATCGCGAAAGTCCTGGAACGACAGCACATCAACATAAGGCAACGCAGATTGCACCACTTCCATTGGAATCGGTGCGTTGGCTTCGTAGCGATCGCCGAGAATCAAGTGATGTTTGTCGTAACGTCGAATGGCATCGTGCGTCGTTCGATAATACTGGCCAGCAAGTTCCAACAGTTCCTTTCGTCCCGAGTCGGTTTCAAGCCGGTCCGGTTCAAAGATCGGACCGCGCCATTCGTTTTGGGGTCGCGTGTGAGTCCAAGTTGGGCAGTCGCTGTAGAAGTAACCGATCAGGTTCCGGTCTTCGCTCAACTCGGCGCAATGTGACCGCGCGACATAGTCACACCAATCCCGCCAGTCCTGGCTCGCGAAGTCGTAATGGGTGACATGGCTCTCCCATTGATGCGATTCGCTGAATGGCAACAGATGACAGAAAGGCATGTTCAGTGCCCGGTACTCGTCGACGGTGAAAGCTCGCGAATGGCGCCATTGGCGCACGGTGACTTCCTGTACCCAGCCGACGGTATTGAATCCCCAGGCTTGCAGATTCGGTTTCACGGATTCTTTGATCCAGCGAAGCGTGCTTCCCCCGTATTTGTCTCGCCAGATCTCGATGTTTTCTGGATAACGCAATGTCGCGGGATCGAAGTGGTTCAAGCCAATCGAAAAGAATGGCTTTCCATCCGGCGTGATCAGCCACCAATGGTCCGCCCGTTGGCCGAGGGTGAAGAAACCATCTCGCTCGAGCTGCGTGGTCTGCACGTCCACGGCTGCAGCGATTCCTGAGGACGCCGTTAAAGCTACACTCGACATAGCCGCGATCATGCGCTCAAGAGCATGCCGCCTAAAAATTCGATGGTTCATGGATTAGGCAGTCCTACTGACTGATAGCGATCTGAATCTCTCGTGGCCCCTGATCTTGCCAGAGATGGTGAGCGTTTTCCACTCGCTCGGCCAGATTTTTCACTCACTGTGAACCTCAGGCGCTAGCCGTGGGCTCCGAAATGCCCTTGCGATCCGCCGGAGGCCCACGGCTAGCGCCTGAGGTTCACGAATACAGCCAAAGTAAGTGGTCCTGAGCGAGCGTCCGCGGCTGAGGTTGGATCAGAAAGTGAGATTGTCTTGCAGTGATGCCACTCGCTCGGGCAGATTTTTCACTCACTGTGAACCTCAGGCGCTAGCCGTGGGCTCCGAAATGCCCTTGCGATCCGCCGGCGGCCCACGGCTAGCGCCTGAGGTTCACGAATGCAGCCAAAGTAAGTGGCCCTGAGCGAGCGTCCGCGGCGGAGGTTGGATCAGAAAGTGAGATTGTCTTGCAGTGGGCGGTTTCGCGACACTTGGCGCAGCCACTCTCTTACGGAAATGTGAAACATGACTCGTCTTGCCGTAGCTCGGCTCGTCCTGAGCCTCTGCTTGTCCCTGATTCTTGCTGAATCTCTTTCCGCCCAGGCGGTGCCGGATCGCGATGTTTCACAGATTTGGATTCGAGGCCTGGAGACCATTTCGCCCCGAACCATCCAGCGCAAACTCGCTTGCCTGCCGGAGATCGTCGAAGTTTCGCATTCCAGCGTGGATCCGAAGACCTACACATCTCGCGTTCGCGATGCGGTCGAACGCGGCATGTTGGCGAGTGGATTCTTTGACGGTCATGTGGAGCTGTCGGAAGAAGCCGGACTGCTGATTTTAGACATTCAGGAGGGTCCTCGCTTCCATTGCGGCTCGATCACGGTTGAAGGAGCGTCGCACGAAGTTGGTGAATGGATTCGCTCGCAATTGCTGATCGCGTCTACTGAGACGGAGGACGCAGAGGCGGTCTGGCAACCCGACACATCCGCAGACGGAACGCCATCGGGCGGGCTGCATTGGAAGCACGGAGTGCACAAACGACTCAACGAAATCGGTTTGCATGGAGCGGGAGCGATCGTCGAGCTGGTTCGTAACGACGAAGCCAATTCCCTCGATCTGCACATTGAACTCTCTTCGTCCGATGCTTCGTTTGCCTTACCGAATCAAGGCGACTCGCATCAACAGGATGCTGACGATGCAACGTCGACACACCGTGTTAGTGGCGAACTTCAGCAGATTCATCGTCGGTTGTTTGCTTCACCGATGTCGGGAATTCGATTTCGCAGTATTCTCGACAACATGGCGGCTGAATTGGTGCTCGGTTCAGAGACGACGATTGCGATGCTTCAATTCGAGTCAAATCGACGAACGGTTGTTCTCGACCGTGGCGAGGTCCTCATCAGCATGGAGGAACCGCCTGCGGCTGTCCGAATCCCAACACCCAATGCCTCGATGGTCTTGACGGTGCAGTCACCCAAGGAATCCAATGGGAATGCGATTCGACTTTCGTTCAATGCAGCGTTCACCACTTCTGACAAGCCGCAACACTCGGTTCGCGCAGGCGTCGTGTTTACAGAGCAGTGTTGGGCTGAGTGGTTTCCGCCAGACTCAACCGAACGGACTGAAGACGAAAGGGGAGTGACCTACTCTCATAAGAGTCATTGCCTGAGGTTGGATCATCAGGGAAATCTCGTAGAGCTTTCAGGTGATGACTCCACTGGCATTCAGATTAGCTTGGATCCTATCGAAGAAAAGGAAGTACGACAGATTGCCGATGAGATCGTTTTGGCAGTCAATCCGATCGAACTCATCGCTCGTGATCAAGCGACCGGCCAAAAATCGTCGTTGGCAGAGTTCATCCAGCGCATTTGCAAAGCCCGCGAGAACGCTGATGACTTTCACATCCCGCCTGCCGGTGGCGAACGTGAAAATGACGCCGTGCTTGTGATGAGCTGGGTGCATGACGGAGCATTCGGTGTGCCTGACTCATTGCCAGCTCGATTGGCAAAGCTGTGCGCACTGGAGATGAGTGGTAACCATCGTGGATTGAATGAGCGTTTGACGGAGATCGAACCCGAAGCATTGGAAGGGCCCTTCAGCTCCGCCATTGTGGCTACACTCTGGGCTTGGCACGGCAACGCGGAACCGGCGCTAAAGCAATTTCGCCGTGCACAGCAGTTAACGGGTGACACCGACGCAATCCAGCACGATCTAAAGCTGCTTTTGGATTCTAGTAATCTGCTTGGCCGCGTTTGCCAGCAGGTTGACGTCAAACGTCTGATCCAGCAATCGACATTACTGGCAGAGCCGTTTTTCGAAGAACCTGAGGTGATTCAGTCCATTCAAGTTCTTGCTAGCGCCTTTCCGGACGCAGTCACGAACCAAGAACGATGCGACAACGCGCAGCTTCTGCTAACACTTGTCTATGAGATAGCGGTTCAGGAGCCGCTCGAAGATTACCTCGCAGATATGATTCAACTTCTAGAGTCCCGTCACGAAGCCATCGCGGAACGGCCAGCGTCCGACGAGAAGAAGCGATAGGAAGATTCAGCCGATCCTGCGTATGCGAAAGCGTTCCGAAGCAATCGGCAGGGCGAACTCTCAGAATTCGGATCTCAAGACGAGGCTTCTCTGAAAGTCCGGAAAATCTTCTGTCATTATTGCGCAGCCTGGCATCTCACTCTGCGTTATCCAACTAGCTGGACACCGCCAGTTTGCTGTAGGTCGGTCTCTCCGAGATCGACATTCCACACGGCGTTGCCGCGATAATCCGAGCCTCGGAGTGGTTGTGAAGATATTGGGGTTGCTACTGTAGGTCCGCCTTTCCGAGGCGGACACCCGCAGCTTTGCTGCGTTTCTTGCGAGTCTCGGAGAGACTCGCCTACAGTAATGCGCCGCGGTTCAATTTGTTCACAGCCTCGGAGAGGCTCGGCTACAGGTAGGCGTTCCATCCGAGAATTCGCCAGCCGTTCGTCGTGCCAGACAAAATTTACAGAATGAACAGGATCAAGGGTCTTGTGTCTTCTGATCCATAGACATCATGTTCTTCCCTGATCCTGTTGGTCGAGTTCCTCCTGTCACAAGAGTGCCTTTTCTCAATTGACATCGTCGCCATGAGATTCAACGTACGAATGTTCAGTAGTGGCTTGCGGTCTCTTCATTGAAGAAATTCGAAAGGCTGGTTGAAGTGGTTTCGGAAACTCAATTCTACTTATCAAAGAGCATCTTATGTTCAAGCCACGTCTTTTCGCGTTTGCGCTCGTGTGTCACCTATTCACAAGCGGTTCAGCAAGTTCGCAAGACACGCCTTTGCAGGGATTCATCGACGCGTTTTCAGGCCGCTGGGTCTGTGACATGGTGGCTGATCAAGACATCGAAGGCTACATGAAGAAGGGCGAACAGTTGCGGTCGGTCAATGTCTTTACGCCGCTGCCAGATGGAAGTGGAGTGAGGCAACAGTGGCATCTTGAAAAGGATGGTAACGTGCGCGGCCGGGCACACGCCATCATTGCATGGGACCCTGTGGGTAAGACGATCAGAGCCTATGGAACGGCCACGGGCGGCTTCCAGATCGAGGGCAGCGAATCGAAAGAAGGTGATCAATGGCATAGCACGTCTGTCGTAACGTATCCGGATGCGTCCCAGGCGACCGACACGGCAGTCACATCGATTTCCAACAACGGCGACACGCACACGGTTGTCGTTTCAAACCGGATCAGCCACACCGGGGAAAAGCTCGACAATCTGACACACGTTTGGAACCGAGTCAGCAAGAGTCAGGGCATGCCGGCGCACTTCAGACGTGCCTGCAATAAGATTGTCGGAACTTGGAAGATGGAATTTTCAACCGAAGAGAAGGTTCGCGAAGCAGAACTCGACGTTGAGTGGGCCGTGCCGAACACGGTCTTGCGATTCTCATGGAAGGGGATCGATCCTCAGACCGGGAAACCCGGTGCAAGCATTGGTATGCTGGGATGGCACCCGACCAAGAAGATGGTCGTCGAGTACGAGATCGGAACGGACGGCTTTACGTCGCAGGGCACTCATCAGGTTTCAACCGACGGAACTTGGGTCAGCCCGATCCGTGGTACGACATCCAATGAAAGCGGAAGAGTCGTCCCCTACGAGTATCATCGCACCTTCCAATTCAAATCGAAGGACGAATGGATCGTGACCGCAGAGGGTTTCATGGACGGAAAGCCGGTCGCAACGCAAACGTCAACCTTCCGACGTAAGAAGTAGCCAAGTCCCTAGTAATTCTGCCAACCCACAGGGTCCTCACATGACTCCGAAAGCGCTGTTCGAAACGCTGACCGGCCGCTGGGAAGGAATCTGCCGAACCTGGTTTCAACCGGGGGAGCTAGCGGACGAGTCGAACGTGTCTGGTACGATCGAGGCCGTCCTTGATGGACCATTTCTCCGCCATACCTATGTCGGCACAATCCAAGGTAAGCCGCGACACGGCGAGGAAATGTTGGCGTTCAACGCCGTCACCAAGACTTTTCAGTCGTCTTGGGTCGATAGCTTTCACATGAACTACGCGATCATGTTCTCGCAAGGCGGCCCAGCAGACCGTGGCTTCGATCTACGGGGCGAATACGATGTTGCCCCAGATCAACCAAAGTGGGGCTGGCGCACAGTATTCGAATTGGTAGACGACGATCACTTGACGATCACGGCTTACAATGTCACACCCGATGGAAACGAAGCCAAGGCCGTCGAAACGGTCTATCATCGAATCCCTGCTTGAACCGCGAGAGGCAACAACGGGTATAGGCAGTCAGCTATGCTAGCGCCTTTTCGAACAGCGCGAGCATGCGTCCCCAAGCTTTTTCCGCTTGATCGTGATTGTGTACGCGCGTGTCGGGCGGGCACCAACCGTGCCCGGCCGGGTACACCTCAATCTCCGCAGGCAGATTCGCTGACGCGAACGCTTCCTTCAGTACGTTCTTTGACTCGGGGTCGCGTTGGTCATCGTTCTCGGCGATCGCGATCAGGAACTGCGCTTGCATCTGAGGGATCAGCAGATGCGGGCTGTCCGCTTCCTTGGTGACCAGTCCGCCACCGTGGAACGTGCAGGCCGCGCCGACCCGGTCTGGCACCGCAGCTGCTGTGCGCATCACGATGGGACCACCCATGCAGTATCCAATCGTGCCAATCTTCTTGTTCTTGTCGACCTGTGGCTGTGCATCGAGCCACGCAATGAAGGCCTTCGCATCGATCGCATGTGTGCTCGCGTTGAGTGATCGCGCCAGTGGGAATACTTCTTGAATCGGTGTGTTTGCACCGTTGGCTGCTGTCGGCGATTTCTGTGTGCGATAGAATGGGTTGACGACGAGCACTGCATAGCCCGACTCGGCCAGTCGTTTGCCCATTTGACGAAAGGCGGGACGCAGCCCAAAGATGTCCGGCCACACGAGGACGGCTGCATGAGCCCCGCTTTCCGGGGTCACAAAGTACGCATCGCACTCGCCATCGGGCGTCTTGATACTCACATCGCTTTCGGTAACCTCGGCAGCGTTGGCGGCGCGCGGTAACATCATCGCGGAACCGACGCCAAAGGCCGCTAACACGCCGATCTCTCTGCGTGAATACTTCTTCAAGTCTTCCTCAAAATGATCTTGGTCGCACATGTGGCACCTTCATAGTTCATGGTTTACAGATAGAGCGGGAATCGTTGCGTCGCCCATTTTTGGAACGCTCCAAGAGGTTCGAAGCGTCGGATTGTTTGTCAACGCAACGTTCAGGCATGAGCCGCATTATAGCGGCTCCATGGTCAAAGGAATCAACGAGCCAATGGTCAGGTTCGACTCGCCAAGTACCGAGCGTGACTGTCGAATCCAGCCTCCGCTTCGCTTTGTGGACATGATATCTTGTTCGATCTAACAATTCTTGGGTGGACGGGTCAGAATGGAATCTGCCGGTCTCACAGACGTACGAGGAAGCGATTGTCGTGAATCAAGTACGAGGTCTCCTGCTGTTCTTGCAATTGATTGGAATTGCTGTCGCTCAGGGAGCCGATCCGGTCGATCCGTTTCCCCAGCGCTGCTTCTTGAATCAGACGCAGATCGCTGCGGTGAAGACGCGGTTAATGGTGGGCGACGAAGCGCTTTTGCCCATCTATCAACAAGTATTGCGGGAGGCGGAAGCGGCACTGCAATCGGGACCGTTTTCCGTCATGCAGAAAATGCAGATTCCGCCCAGCGGCGACAAACATGACTACATGAGTGTCGGTCCTTACTGGTGGCCGGATCCGTCCAAACCGGATGGTTTGCCGTACATTCGGCGCGACGGCGAAGTGAATCCAGAATACGAATCGGCCGACTTCGACAATGTGGCGTTCGGAGAGCTGGACGACGCGGTCTCGACACTTGCATTGGCATACTATCTAAGCGATCGAGAGGAGTTTGCAAATCACGCAGCGAGATTGCTTCGTGCATGGTTCCTGGACGAAGCGACCAGAATGAATCCGAACCTTGAGTTTGGTCAAGCGATTCCGGGACGCGTCGTCGGCAGGGGGATCGGAATCATCGAGACTCGAGATTTGATCGATGTCGTCAATGCGATCGAGCTGATCACGCCGTCCAAGGCATGGACGCGCGCGGACCAGGCGGGCATGATCGCTTGGTGCCAGGCATACCTTCGCTGGCTGCGCGACAGCCCCCACGGTAAAGATGAGGACAACACGTCCAACAATCACGCCACCTGGTACGACGCTCAAGTCGCGCGATTGGCGATCTTTACAGGCGACCCAGGTCTCGCCAGGTCCGTCCTTGAAAACGTAAAGACTCGGCGCATCCCGCGACAGATTGAACCCGACGGCAGCCAGCCGCTTGAGCTTGCGCGTACCAAGTCGTTTAGTTACTCAGTCATGAACCTGAAGGGAATGTTCGAACTGGCGCGCATGGCCGATCAATTTGGTGTCGACCTCTGGAACTATGAGTCGCCCGACCATCGAAGCATCAAAAAGGCACTTGATTACCTGACTCCCTATGCGGATCCAGAGAAGCAATGGCTGCATACACAAATTGCGCCTGCGCACCGCGGATCGCTCTATCCATTGCTGTGCGAAGGTGCAAGGCATTACGAGGATGCTCGATACGCTGAAGCGATCAATAAGCTGCCTGCCGATGAGATGGCCGTGGATCATGATCGGCTGATCTATCTTGCGCCGTAGAAACGACCAAGGATTGGTAAGCGCGAGATCTCAGGGAAATGCGTTCATCACGCCAGGATGTCGCGAACGATTTCGCCATGCACATTGGTAAGTCGACGCTCGATGCCGTTGTGATAGTGCGTCAGTCGCTCATGATCGATTCCCAGAAGATGCAGAACAGTCGCGTGGAAGTCATGCCAGTGGACGGGCCTCTCCACCGCCTTCCAACCGATGTCGTCGCTTTCGCCGTAGGAGATACCGTGCTTCAATCCGGCTCCTGCCATCCAGACGCAAAACCCGTATTGATTGTGATCGCGGCCTGTTCCCAATACATCCGCGCCCGATTGTGTGAACGGCGTCCGACCAAACTCGCTCGTGAAAAGCACGAGCGTATCCTCCAACATGCCCCGCTGCCGCAGATCGCGCAATAGGCCTGCCAGCGGCTTGTCAATGCGACCCGCTTCGCGCCCGTGATTCCGCACCATGTCTTCGTGGCCATCCCAGTTGATCCGGGGAGAACCAAACGCGCCGCCCGAAAACAATTGCACGAACCGGACACCTTGCTCGAGCAATCTCCGCGCAAGGAGACAGCTGCGTCCAAAGTCCCGTGTTGTTTCCTCTGCGGTGCCATACATCGCGTGCGTCGCTTCGGTTTCACCATCGAGGCTAGTAACTTCGGGAACGGCCAACTGCATACGGGCGGCCAGTTCGTAACTTCTGATGCGGGCGGTCAAAGCGTCTTCGGCACCACGCCGCGAGAAATGTTGTTCGTTCAATTGTGCCAGGAGTTGTCGGCTTGCCTGTTCGGTATCCGTGGAGATCTGCTGATCGGGGAACAGATCATCGATGGCGGTTCCCTGACTGCGGATCACGACGCCCTGGTGCTGGGCAGGCAGGAAACCGTTGCTCCAGTTGATCGAACCGCCAGCGGGCAAGCCACGCTGATCAGGAATCACGACATAGGCCGGCAGCGAATCGGTCTCCGCGCCCATCCCGTAAGACATCCAGGCTCCCGCGACAGGAAATCCATTGAGCCGAAACCCGGTGTTCTCCTGAAATGTCGCTGGCGTATGGTTGGACGTCTCCGCGTACATCGACTTGATGATCGTCAACTCGTCCGCGACCTCAGCCAGATGTGGGAACAGTTCGGAAATCCATAAGCCGCTCTGGCCACGCTGTCGGAATTCCCAGTCACTTTTTCGCAACAGTCCGATCTGTCCAAAAAACACGTCGGCTCCTTCGATGCCGCCGTACTTCTTGCCGTGATACTTTTCAAGCGCTGGCTTGTGATCGAACGAATCGACTTGGCTGACGCCTCCGCAAGCGCAGATATGGATCACACGTTTGGCCGGCGCTCCGAAGTGTGGCCACGGATCGCTCGCCTGCGGCCTGATCACACCGGCGGAAGCCGAGTTGTCGGCCATCATCAACGATGCCAGCGCCGCCGAGCCAATCCCATGACTGGTCCACGACAGAAAATCACGCCTTGTCGGGTAAGGGGGCATCATGGAATGTTTCTCTTCTGGTTACTCAATGAATAGAAATTCATTCGTGTTAAACAAAACGCGGGCGAGTGCCGGTAGTCCGTGCTGGTTCACAAAGGAAGTTGCCAACGCAAGTTCTTGCGGACGTGGCTCTCGCTGGAATAGCAACTGGTAAGCCATGCTGACCTGAGTCTCCGGATTCTCCTGACCGGATTTGACGATCTGTTTCGCTAGTTCGTCTGCCATCCGCAGGACGAATGAATTGTTGAGAAGCGATAATGACTGGGTGGGGGTCGTCGTGACTGCCCGGTTGGGCGTCGTCACCGATGGGTCTGGACAATCGAACGCGTCCAGCAGTTGATTGCGCCCCGAGCGGACCCACATCCGGTAGATCGTGCGGCGTTGATACTCGGGTCCGACTTTGTCCTGCATGATGTAGAACTGCGAGTTGCTGTTGAAAGTCTCAAAGTTGCGATAGGAGGGACCTCCCGATTGCGGGTTGAGAGTTCCGGTGACTTTGAGCAGTGCATCGCGGATCATCTCTCCTTCCAGCCGCTGCGGTGCGTATCGCCATAGCCACCGATTTCCGACGTCCACGGACATCGCATCGGGTCTGGGCTTTGATGATTGCCGATAAGTATCCGAAGTCATGATCAGCCGATGAACGGCTTTCAGGCTCCAGTCGTTCTCGATCAAATGGACGGCCAGATAGTCGAGCAGCTCTGGATGAGTCGGTCTCGAACCGTTGAATCCGAAGTCGTTCGGCGTTGCGACGATGCCAACACCGAAGTGGTAGTGCCACAAACGATTGACGATCACCCGAGCAAACAGCGGATTACGTTCCGACGTGATCCAGCTAGCTAACTGCTTCCGCCGTGTTGCTTCGGGAGCATCGATTGAAAGTCCAAAATCAGGAGAGAGTCCTTCCAAGGAAGGGATGCCCCCCGCACCGACTTCTTCGGCCGGGGAGGCGGGATTGCCTCGCAGCAGCACGTGCGTCACCTCGGGCTGACGCGGCGTCACCGCATACACGCGTCGGCTACTGAGCGATTCGATCTGCTCAGCCAGATGAGTTGCTTCGGTCTCCCATCGTTCGAGCAGCGTTGTCTGTTCGGCAGTCAGCCTGGCCAGTAGGTGCTCTCGCGTCAGAATATTGAACTGTCCTGCCGTGATCGCGATTTCTTCCGCGGACAAGGCTCTGTCGTAGAGTTGTGCCTGTTCGATTCGCCCGGTCAGTAAGCGATTTCCGCCAGCACTCGTTCCGTGCCGTAGCCCGAACAAGACTTGCGATTGTCCCGATGCAAAGCTGACCGGGCCATTGCTCTTGTACGGCTGACCGTACGGCTGCGCCATTTCGGTAGCCTCGGATGGTTCCATCGTCTTGGTAAACGATGGCCACGTGCACCAGTGCTTTGTCGGCTTCCTGCTCGGCAACTCCCTGGAACGACTGCGAGCGCGCGAAGCCATTGCTGCCGGCCATCCACTGGCCGGGGTTCCTCTCGCCAAAGACGATGGCATCGAACAATCCACCATCTGTCGACTGGATGGAGATCACGCCTCCGCCACGCTGGGTCAAGTCATCCAGCCGCAGCCATGCTTCGAGCGTCTTCGCGGTAAGCGATGTCGTCAGGGGTAGGCTGGAGACATAAGACTCTTTCCCATCGAGCACGAGCTGGCCGGCTTCGATCTTTGCCGCGCCGTGGGCTGTCCCGTGGAGAGTTCCGATTTCATCTTTGAGATCGCCCTCGAATGTCCAGCGGGCGATCGGCTGGGCGAGATCACTTCGCTTCGTACCACCGGTTGTCTCCGCCAGAATCTGCTCGCGGACCGGATCGAGCAGGCCGGCGATTTGTCGGTTCACCTCCGCAAGACTCTGTTTGGCGACTTGAATCTGCCGTTCCATCTCCGCTGTTTTGAGCGGTCGTTCACCAGCCCGAATTCCGGCAAGCGCCGCTGCGATCCGGTAGTAGTCGGTTTGGGTAATCGGATCGAACTTGTGATCGTGACATCGGGCGCAGTTCACCGTCAAACCGAGAAACGTCTGACACACCGTCCCGATGTAGTCTTCCATTTCATCCTGCCGGACGACGGCTCGCATTGCGGCTGATTGCTGGCTCTGCCCCACTTCATCATAAGGTCCAGCGACAAGGAATCCGGTTGCCGTTGTTGCACTCGCATCACCTGGATAGAGGACATCGCCAGCGATCTGCAAGCTCGCGAACTGATCGTAAGGCAAGTCGTCATTCATCGCATTGATCACCCAGTCGCGATAGGGCCAGGCGTCATCGCGGAGTTTGTCCCGTTCGAAGCCCTGGCTTTCGCCGAAGCGGGCCAGATCGAGCCAGTGCCGAGCCCAACGCTCGCCGTAATGCGGAGAAGCCAGCAAACGGTCAACCAGGTCGCGCCAAGCCTCGTTTGATGGAGACTTGTTCGATAGAGACTCGTTTGATGGAGACTCGTTTGACGCATCGGCCAGAAACGCTGCCACCTCGTCCGCGGCAGGCGGTAGCCCCAACAGATCGAAGGACAAGCGGCGAATCAACGTCCGTCGGTCGGCTTGGGGCGAAGGCATGAGATTCTGCTTTGCGAGTCCGTGCGCGAACGAATGCATCCACTGGATGAAGTCCACGGAACTGCGCAGGAAGGTCTGGTTTGGCCAGCTGCCGGAGCGACCACCAATCGTAGCCGGCTCGGTTCTCGGTCGAAAACGCAAAGGGATCGATCCGCTCGGTTTCCCATCGGGCGCCTTGTTCGATCCATTGCTTGAGTATCTCTTTCTCAGCCGCCGAAAGCGGATGCTCAGGAGGCATCTCATCTTTCGTGACTCGTTCCCATAGATAACTCTCGTCGAGTTTTCCGGTAACGAGGACGACACCAGAATCGCCACCGGCGAAAGCAGTCCGCTTCGAGGAGAGATCGAGATGTCCTTCCGGTTCCCGGCTGTTATGACACTCCGAGGCATTTCTCTGAGATCAGCGGAGCAATCTGGTTGGCGAAGTCGATCTCGGCCGCTTGCAACCGTATGGAGAAGAGCAGAATGGCAAGAAGGGTGACCGTCGTTTTCATGTAGATCGCCTGGCTTCAGTAAATGATAACGGCTTCGCACCGGTCGAGCGAAGCCAGGGAACGCGTCATCGCGTCCGTCCGCCTTTGGCCGATGTCACGTAACAGTTTACCAGTCCAGGCCGGGGACTACCGGCTTCCGCGGCCTTTCTTCGCCCCAAACAAGTTGCCCTCCAGTGCATTTGCAGGTGGTGGAGACTACCCACTCAGAGCGTCATGATAGAAGTCGTTTAAGAATAACCGCACTTGATCATCTCCTGGAGCAAGTCATGAAATCCAACGTTGTCATTCTATTCGCGGCCGGCGTATTCGTCGTGCTACTTTCGTTGACTTTGTCGGCGCGGCCGCAGACGGACGTGACCAATGACGTGCGAAAATGGGAGCATCTGGCGTTGACGGTGAATACGACCGACGGTCCCGGCGACGGGGAGACCAGTCGCCAAATCGTACAGCTTGGCTCGGAGGGATGGGAGTTGGTCGACGTCGAGAGCCTTGTTAAAGAGGGCACGACCAAGCAACTGATCTATTGCTTCAAGAGACCAAAGTGAACGCAATCAAGTCGATTGTAGATGGGTCCAACCGGCTGTGAAAGCGTTACATGTTGATCTTCGTGACGGTCAACCAGACGCATGAATGTGACAGCGTGGAAGATTGGCCGGCGCCAACCCATGATGAACCTAAGAGCTTGCCGTCAAAGTTTTCCCAGGCCTATTGAGCCTCCCCGTGCTCTGAGATGTTGTGCGGGTTATTCGATTTCTCCGCGTGCCTGGAGTGACAGAACCGATAACTCGATTGTCCCCACTGACCCAGATTGGATCGTTCCACACCTAGAATATTCGTCATTGCAGGAATGCATGCGACATCAGCTCGAACTCTGATCTTGCTGTTCGCGACCGTCTGGTTGTGCGGGTGCGCTACACCGTCTCATACTCGCCATGCTCTGGATTCCACGCGACCGTCAGGCGAGCACGTTTGCGCTCAAACGGTCTATCTTGTGCGGCACGGATGGCATACGAGTCTGGCTTTCGATCGGTGTCAGGTTTCGACCGTTGATTGGCCGGAGAGTCTGACGCTCCAGAATTCAAGCTTCATCGAGGTTGGTTGGGGAGATGAGGACTATCTTTGTTCGCATTTCCTGAATCCATTGGTTGCGGTGAAGGCGGGTTGCCTGCCGAGTCACAGCGCGATCCATGTTGCGGGATTTCAAGAACCACCCGAGGTCTTTTTTGACCAAAGCCAGGTCATCGAAATCAAGGTGACTCCGGACGAGATGCGGAAGTTATGTCGTTTCATGCACGAAAGCTACGCTCGCGATGAAAAGGGTTGCCCGATCTATTTGGGGGAATCACTCTACGGCGTTGGCGGCATTTATCGATCCAACGGTTGCTATTACGTGCCCAAGACCTGCAACGTTTGGACGGCCAAGGCGCTGGCGGTCGCAGACTTGCCGGTTGCGGTTCCACTGTGCACGTTCGCTCAGCCACTGGTGTGGCAATCCAAAGCTTTCGGGCGAGAAGTCCACAAGGGATCGACGGTGCTACCGGTCATTTACCCGTTCTTCAACTTCGATCGACCCCAATGTCACTGAAGGCGAAGAAGGTGTCGGCCACGTTTTCTCACGCCTTTTCATGTTGCGCAAATTCATACAAGCACGACGCGCCAGCGAGTGTGTCCCAGGAATCTACGCAATCTCACGTCCGCCAAACGGTCGAAAACCGGAAACACACTCGCTGGCGCGTCGTGCTTGTATTTTGCTGCACAAAACGTCGATTCGATGGCATCGAGCGATTGTAGGATGGGTCCAACCGGCTGTCGAAGGGTTTCGTATTCGTCTTCGTGACGATCATCCAAACGCATGAAAGTGACGGCGGGGAAGATCAGCCGGTGCCGACCCATCATGAACCATGTGCCCGTTCGGCGATGCAATCGATGGGTCGGCGCGGGCAACAGCTAACGATGGGATCTTTCCGCCAATGAATCACCACTCATTGCGCAAAGTATTCGAGAATGGCCCGCCCGCTTGACCCATGCTACCTCTACCGTTCCGCGCACTACAGGATGGTCCCCATCGCATCGCCGACACGCGCGTAGAGCTCGCGATGTTGGTTCGATTGTTCGATCAGGTCTTCGTCGAAGACGACGCGGCCCGGTTCAAAGATGGTGATGGTGGAGCGATTGTAGGATGGGTCCAACCGGCTGTCGAAGGGTTTCGTATTCGTCTTCGTGACGATCATCCAAACGCATGAAAGTGAGGGCGGGGAAGATCAGCCGGTGCCGACCCATCATGAACCATGTGCCCGTTCGGCGATGCAATCGATGGGTCGGCGCGGGCAACAGCTAACGATGGGATCTTTCCGCCAATGAATCACCACTCATTGCGCAAAGTATTCGAGAATGGCCCGCCCGCTTGACCCATGCTACCTCTACCGTTCCGCGCACTACAGGATGGTCCCCATCGCATCGCCGACACGCGCGTAGAGCTCGCGATGTTGGTTCGATTGTTTGATCAGGTCTTCGTTGAAGACGACGCGGCCCGGCTCAAAGATGGTGATGGTGGAGCGATTGTAGGATGGGTCCAACCGGCTGTCGAAGGGTTTCGTATTCGTCTTCGTGACGATCATCCAAACGCATGAAAGTGAGGGCGGGGAAGATCAGCCGGTGCCGACCCATCATGAACCATGTGCCCGTTCGGCGATGCAATCGATGGGTCGGCGCGGGCAACAGCTAACGATGGGATCTTTCCGCCAATGAATCACCACTCATTGCGCAAAGTATTCGAGAATGGCCCGCCCGCTTGACCCATGCTACCTCTACCGTTCCGCGCACTACAGGATGGTCCCCATCGCATCGCCGACACGCGCGTAGAGCTCGCGATGTTGGTTCGATTGTTTGATCAGGTCTTCGTCGAAGACGACGCGGCCCGGTTCAAAGATGGTGATGGTGGAGGAACCGCCGAAGCGAAAGTATCCCTTCTCGTCCCCTTTCGAAACCTCGATCCCCGCTTCGTAAGTCTGGCAAATGCCGCCGACGCAGGTCGCGCCAATCTCCATCAGCAACACCGTCCCACACGACTCCGTCACCAATTCTGTCAAGACTCGTTTGTTGGTTGCCAGGATCTGTATGTTTTGGCGAAGTGCAATTGGGTTGACTGAATACAACGGTCCATTGATCAATTGCGCCGGCCCCGGAACACCACTGACCGGAAAGTGAAAGCGGTGATAATCGGTCGGACAGAGCCGAGATAGCAGCAGACTTCCGTGCGCGTAACGTCTTGCCAGGCTTTGATCACCCACAAGGGTTGCTAGATCAAGCATTTCGCCTTTTACAAAGAGGCCACCACAATCTGAAAGGTCGGGAACACACAGATGGCGTCCATCGGCCGGAAAGACGATGGAAGAAGATCGCGTGTCGATGGGCCTCGCTTCCGGCTTGAGTTTTCGAAAGAAGAACTCGTTGAAGTTCTTGAATTCATCAGGACGACAAGCGAATTCGCTCGCGTCGAGTCCATAGGTTTCGATGAACGGTTCAATCCTTTTGCGTGTACTCGCTCGGTCCATCGACCAACCGTACCAGCGTGAGAACAGCGCCGCTTTACCAACAAATGCAGCGCGAGCTTTCCGGCCGTCGTGCCGTACGTCCAACGGAGTGACTTATCGCCGTAGATCTCTTCGCAACACAGTTCGTCGCGATAGCGGTCGTAGTAAACGATTTCTTCGTTCATGAGGATCGAGAATGGGACGGCGGAAAGAAAAGGTGTCAAATACGAACGGCACGGGCGTTCGACAAAGCTGCTGTGGCGCAACGCATGGGCAGGGGTCAAATGGTGTTTGCTTGAGCTTGTACTGCTTCGGACAGCGTTTGGATTCACGTGGTTCTCGCTGACCGGGTGCTGGCCAGCAGCTGAGCGGTTTCCACGAATCATTCTCGGTAAAGGGCTTGCGAGGCAAGCTAACTTTTAGCGTCCGTTCGTCGTGCCAGACAGGAGTCACAGTATCAACAGGATCAAGAGTCTTGCATATTTTGGCCCGGTGACGCCATGTTTGTTTGATCCTGCTCATCGAGTTCATCCTGTCACAAGATCGCTGATCGGCGACAATCGTTTACCGCCTTCGAGAAATGTGAAAATGCACTAGCTGGACAGCGCCACTCTGCTATAGGTCGGTCTCTCCGAGACCGACATTCCACGCGGCTTTGCCGCGAAAATTCGAGCCTCGGAGAGGCTCGCGACAGGCAAGCGTTCCATCCGAAACTTTCGCCGTGATCGGCGAGGCGAAAGATCAATACTGGCGCTTCCCAGCTAGTCGAAAGTTTCAGCAGGATGTCCCATTGCTCGAGCAGGCGGCCCGAAGTCGGGCGGATGTACGACGAAAACCGCCTCATCAATTCGCATTTCTCGGCGGTTGAAGTTCCGCCATGGCCTCGGCAAAGCCTTTGCCGATCCCGCCAAGAATTTTCGCCGAGCCAAGGTAGTGAAACTCCAGATTGGAGACGCCCTTCTCAAGCACCTCACGCTCGCGTTCCGAGAGTCCCTCCGCCCGCAATTTTTGCAGCGTCGCACCCTCTTCGGCAGGTTTGATTTTGCCGTCGGACACGAGCTTCTTTACCTGCTGTTTGATCGTGTTTTCCTTTGACCTCAATGAAGTCAACTCACGATCCCAGTACTTCTCGGTCAAAACGGCCGCGACGTCGCCCTTGAATTCCGGTAGTCGAGCGGGAGCCGCCATCGCAAGGCGAAAATTCTGGTGGGTCGATTTGTGGCGTTGCTGATCCGGACCATACTCCTCGATCGGTCCGCCGACTCCCAGGACGCCGATCACGAAAGGAAGCTTCGGCGCCTTCAAATCGGTTCGCACATCGCGGATGAAGTGGGCCATCACTTCGCTGTATGCGTCGTAGCCACCCAACTTGTCGCGATTCGGATACGTACCGGAATCGACCATATCATTCCAGCCTTGGAACCAGACAAAGCCGGCCAGTTCATAGCCCTGTGCGGGGTCGTAGTCTGGATACACCCGTTTGATGTCCGCCAGTACCGACTTCACGTGCTCGATCATGAGGCGGTAGTATTGTCCGGTCGCCATTTTCTTGTCGGCCAAGATGGCGTCGATGTCCTTTTTTTGTTTGCGGAACGATTCCAGCTGCGTCTCGTTGAACACATAGGGGCCGGCACTCGGGGGCCGGAAATCTGTATGGAGGCTCTTGCCGCCCCAGGAGGTCTTGATGAGGAGGATGGGTGCATCGAGGAACTTGTGCATGTAGATGCCAAAGGTGAACTCGGGACCGATCTTCGGTCCGCGCGCTGCCGCGCCGAAGCCGGCGGTCAGTTGTCCGGTCTGTTCTTCGTCAGCGCAGCCGATCGACGAGATCCAGACTTGTTCGCAGACCCGCGGACTGCCGTCCGCATTCTGCATCTCCGCGAGCATCGGCGCCGTCTTCGGATCCATGCCGATGTGCTCGAAGGTGCGGACCTGAGCATGCCCCTGCATGTTTGACTGGCCGGCCAGAATGAATACCTGAAGCGGCTTCTCGGCTGTGCCGGCCGCGTCGTTCGCTGACACCGAGCGGCCCATCAGAACCGCCGTGGCGGCAAACACCAGCACGGATCGTCTCAACGCGTGTTTCATCATGGTATAAGAACCTCTCATAACGTTGCTGTCTTTCCTTGTTACTCGTTGTCTTCGAACAACTCTACACGATCATTTACTGCGACAAACTCGATACATCGCCTTGTCGAAGCGACAACAAGTATTCAATCAAATCGCTGACTTCCTGTGTTGAGAGCTGACTGATCAGACCTTCCGGCATGAGCGATGCCGCCTGCATTTGCTCTTCCTCAACCGCATCCGCATCGATCGTTACCTGCTGACCAGTAGCGAGTCCGAGAGTGATTTTGCCATCCTGACGATCGTTGACCAAGCCCGTGATGACTCTTCCGTCATCCATCAAGAAGGCGTAAGCCGCAAAGTTGTAATTGATGGCGCTACTGGGGTACTGGATGTGGTAGAGCAACTCTTTGGCTCCGTACTTCATTCCGATCGATGCCAGATCGGGGCCGACCAGGTTGCCTTCTCCGCTAGTTCGATGGCAGCGTGCGCAGGCCGCATTCGTGTTGTTGACGAATAAGTCTTTGCCTCGGGAGGCGTCCCCCTGCACCGACAGGACCGATGCCGCATTGTGAATCGTCATCGCCCCGCCGGAGTCTTGAGGGAACTCCGTTTGAGCCAGTTCGCGAACCCGCCGATCGCTGTGGTTGTGCAACAGAAATGCGAACTCGCTCGTCAGGTCTTGTGGCAACGCGTCCTGCTTGTGAAGTCCCATCACGATCTCGGCGCCAGGCTTGGTCGTCGTGATCAATTGCAATGCACGGCGGCGAACATCGAGTGGCATTGCTGGTTCGACAATCAACTCCGCCAGCTTGCTGGTGCCCGACGTTGCGTAAGTCGCATCCAACGCTGCCAACGCGAGGGAACCACCCGAGCCTGTTTCCTTCGCTTGCTGGATCAGTTCCGCGGCCAACTCGCGTACGCCCAGCGATTGCATTGCTCCTAAAGCAGTGATGGCGACACCTCGCGTTTGCGGGCTGCCAGATTCATCGCGAGCAATCGTCAAGACCGCTTCCGAAAAGTTACTGAGCTGACAAGATGCGATCAACTCGATCGCGTTCTCGGTCAGTTCTTGATCGGCCAAGGCAGCGCGAACGACTTGGTTGAATGCCGCGTCGTCTTTCAAGGCTTCCCATTTGCCGGTTACGGCGTCAGCCAAATGATCGAGCACGCGGCGACGGGTTTCGTCGGTGACCGAGTCGTCCAGGAACCGTTCCACCAACAACTTGCCCGCAGCGATATCCGCAATCGTCGACAGTGCGATGATCGCGTTCTGCTCGACCGCTGGCGAACGATTTGCTGCCAGCAGACGTCGGATCGCTGGCAAGGCTTCGACTCGCCCCAGCGCCCATGCGATACCGAGAATTCGCGAAGCAGCATTGGCCGAGTCAAGCTGGTCCGTGGGCCGCAGGAAGGCATCGTTTGTGCCGATGGGGTAATACGGTGGCAAGGCGACAGGTTGATTGTCCCAAGACGTTGCCAGCGCTTGGTCTGCAAGTTCGTCGAATAGTTGCTGTACAAACGCCGCGTCTCGATCGACCACGGCCGCGCGAATAGCCTCCAGATAAAAGCGGTCACGACCATCCCAACGACTCACCAGTTCGCGCAGTGGTAATGCAATTCGATCCGTGGGGACATGACGTAGTGCCATCAACAACGCACGCCGCACACCAGCATCTTTGTCATTGGCTCGTGGCAAAATCGCTTGCAACACTCGCAACGCGGGTGCTGCATTGTCTGATGCTTGGTCGGGATAAATCACGAATTCAGACGTGGAGTCCGCGGCCAGCAACTGCAGCGCGGTCTCGCGAATCCTTGCATCGGCATCGCTCAGCGCCGCGACGGTATCGCCAACACCCGTCGTCGGTAGCGATGCAAGGACGTGCAGCGCGCGAGCACGATCGACGACACGCGCGGAATGATACAGATCGAGCAATTGCGATCGAGATTCGGCTCCACGAGCAACCAGGATGTCTCGGGCGGCTAATCGTGTTGCCACGTTTGGTGAAGACAAACCGGCAATGGGATCACTCGCATCGAAGCTCACGGGCTTTGCCGCAGCATTCGTCCCTGACAGCCGATAGATGCGTCCGGTGGTTTGATCGGAGAAGCGGTTACCACCAACACCCGCGTCATACCAATCACACACATACAGAGATCCGTCGGGAGCAACGGACAAGTCGATTGGCCGAAACCAGGTGTCGCTTCCTTTGAGCAGAACCTGGTAGTCGGATCGAAATCCGCCGCCGTGCCGAACAAGCGGGTGAACATTCACTTGATGAGTGCCTGAGTCAATCTGCAAGATGGCCCCCTCATACCTTTCGGGCAGTCGACCACCTTCGTAGACCAGCAACCCGCCGGGAGCTCCGTTGCCTGTTCCGACCAGTTTGGGAATGATTCCCGGAATCTCCTCGGCCCAATGTCGCGACGACTTTGGGTGTTGGTAACCGTAGTGACCTCCGTCCATCACCCAGTACATTCGACACCCGCGATTGCCATCGTCATCGTTGTCGGAGCCAAAGACATTGCCGAATGAATCAACGGCAGCCTCATAATTGTTTCGATGGCCCGAAGTGAGTACCTCTAACTGAGATCCATCGCGGTTGACTCGCAGCGTGGTACCGAAGTTGTTCGCCTGTAAACGCCTTCCCGATTGGTCGGTTACGTCCAACGTCATTTCGCGTGCCTGCACGTTGTCGGCACCGTATCGAGTATCACCGACCGTGAAATACAGTTTGCCGTCGGGGCCGAAGCACATGCCATGCAGGCCATGATCGCTATCGACACCGCGAAAGCCGGTCAACAGTGCATAACGCCTGTCTGCGATATCGTCACCGTCGGTATCTTCCAGGATCAGCAGATCGGGTGAATTGCCAACGTACACGCGCGTTCCAACTTGCTTGCCGTTCTGCCAGAGCTCCTCCAACGCCAACCCGAGCGGCACGGGGAAGATGTTGTCGGCGAACACAGTCACTTTATCCGCTTTGCCATCGTCGTCGGTGTCTTCCAGAATCTTGATACGGTCTGCATTTTCCACGCGGCGTAGGTCCTCGAACTCTTTCATCTTCATGCGATAGTTCAGGCCTTCGGCGATCCAAACGCGACCTCGCGAATCGATATCCAACGCCGTCGGATTGTTCACCATCGGCTCGCTTGCCCATAATGACACCTCAACTCCGTCGGCCGGTTGTAGAGACTTCAGTGAAACCTCAGCTGTCTCTTGGGCCACAGCCAGCATCGCGCTGGAAATCGTCGATGCGACGAACAACACGCAAAAGTGGACCACTGTGCGATGGGGAGGTGCAATTGAGTTCATATTGCTCTGCTGCCGTTCAATGTTCGACAAAGTGGCTGAAAACAGTCCGAGTTCCTTCCCTGCCTGTGACGACGATGTCCATGTTACCATCGCGCGCGATCGAAAGAGCATGTCCATCGAGCCCAACAGCCCAAAGTAGGTGCATTGGGCATCAACCCACGGGCTAGGCTGTGAATCCCTATCGTCGCCGATCGTTCCGCCGATCGTAGCGTTGGACTCGGGCAACGTTCGACGGAGTGAACGGCGACAATCTTTGAGACATTTGACTGGGAATGCAAAGCATGTGAAAAACTCAGAGCCTCTTCGTGCCTGAACAGCACCTGCGTTTCGCCTCGAAAGAGCCCGCTACGGCGTTGCCCGGAGGGAGGTTGTTGCAAGTCGACGAAACGGACGAGCGTGCACAGCATCATGTCCGGCCCCAGATCGCTATTGGTTAGTGCTCCACACTCGTTCCAATCCGAGCTTTCGGTTGCGTTATGATGTGACCACAGGAACTTGGTAACTCAAAATAGTCACCGAAGCTGCAACGTGTGTCCGTTTCCGGTCTGCGCCACCGGCGTTTCCATCCGTCGCTACATGTAACCTCCAATTCGCCGATGAGAATGCTCCCCATCCTCACTCTTGTCTTCTCTCTCTTCGGGTCGCCATCCTTTGTGACGGCGGAGACGCCTAGCGACGATGCTCGCGTGTTCGACGAGCTTCGATCCGCTTCGTGGCGAGAGGTATTTCGCGATTCATGTACCGTCCGCTGGCAAGACCAATGGTTTCTCGATGGTGATGATGCCAAGGTCAGCCACGATGCCACGGCGATGACCATCGATACTGAAAATGGATACGCGGTGCTGTGGACAAAACCTTCCTTCGACGGAGATTTGCGAATTGAGTATGACTTTCAACGAGTGGATGACTTTGAGAAGGGGGTCAATATTCTGTACATCCAGGCGACGGGAGATGGTCAAGATGGATGTGACGAGGACATCACCAAGTGGTCTGGGCGCCGCCGAAAAGCGGCGATGAGCGATTACTTCTTGAATATGCATACCTATCACATTAGCTACGCGACCGATCAAGACGACTACATCCGCGGTCGACGTTACCTGCCATTGGCAGACAATCGTTTGCAAGGGACTGAGCTGTCAGGTGAGATCACCGAGGCCGGTTTGTTTGATGACAAACAGTGGATGCATGTGACGGTGATCAAGAGAGCGAAAGAATTGTGGATTGAGTTCAAACACCCCAAGAAGACAACGCTTTGTCACTTTGAGAACACGGACAAGCCGGCCGTAACACACGGGCGTGTCGGGTTGCGATTGATGCCAGGGCGGATGTCTCGATTCAAGAACTTTCAGATCATGGATCTGGTACCTGGTAACTAGAGCGAATCAACACCACCGGATTCGGGCTCATCCGATACTTCGGGGTTGCGAGGTCAGATGTATGCACGTTACGAGGTACAAGAGCCAGGGCTGGACCGATCGTCACGAGTCGTCGACAAGCCGCTGATCAATGGCGACGCGGCATTTACGACGATTACCGATCGTTGGGGCACTTGAATCAGTTGGGCTTCGGATTGCGTCCGCCGAGATTGTCGCCTTGGTTTTGTGGCGATCGAGTGTCGGCGGGAATGGAAACGGAAGGCAGATCATTCGTAACGCTCGCCACGCTTTGAAGCACCAAGCCAGGGGTTGTGCGGGAGACCGTAGATTGCGAATACCGACTGATCTGCCTTCCGTCTCTTGCAAGATTCCAGACACGCACTTCATCGATGTCCGCTGTCAAGAAAAATGCGGAGCTCTGATGGTCGGCTCCTCCAATCCGCAGCGGCGTAGCGTTAGGCTCCATTCGGCCATTTCGCGATGCATTGCGATGCAATCGAATCCATGCTTCTTGGATCCTTGCCGCTCTCCATTCAAAGCGCATTGCATGGCCTGGGGACAGACTGTGGTTCGGTAAAGTCGTGCAGCCCTTCGAGCCCACCTTCACGACCAAATCCTGATTGCTTCATGCCACCAAAGGGTGCTTCGGCTGTCGGCCCAGTGCCCGTGTTGTGGCCGACGTGGCCGAACGCCAGTTTGGCAATGATCCGCTCCGCTCTCGCCTCGTTGGCCGTGAACAAATAGGCGGCCAAGCCGTATTCCGTGCGATTGGCTTCCCGGACCACCTCGGCTTCGTCGCTGAATTTGATCATTGGAGCCAACGGTCCAAAGGTCTCTTCGTTGACGCACGCCATGGCCGCCGTTACCCCACCAAGGACGGTTGGTGGAAAGTACGATCCAATGCTTTCTTGCTCAGCCGACAGGATGTCCGTACCTCCCGCAAGGCAAGTCGCTCCATGGGCGATCGCGTCGTCGAAGTGCCGTTGCACCTTTTCGCGAGCTTCCGAATCGATGAGTGGACCGATGTCGGTTCCCTCTTCGATGCCGTTGCCGATCTTCATGCGACGAACGCGTTTGGCTAATCGGCTGGCAAATTCCCCCGCAATGTCCTTGTGAACGTACAAGCGATTGGCACACACACAGGTTTGACCGGCTCCGCGAAACTTGTTCATGACAAATGCGTCGACAGCGTGATCCAAGTCCGCATCATCAAAAACAATGAAGGGCGCGTTGCCACCGAGTTCGAGCGAGAGTCGCTTCAGGTGCGGAGCCGACATGGCCATTAGTTTCTTGCCGACATCAGTCGAACCAGTAAAGCTAATCACGCGGACTGCCGGATGGGTACAGAGCACGTCGCCGATTTCGCCGGCCGAGCCCAAAACCAGGCTGGCTTTTCCGGTCGGCAGGTCAAGTTGATGGATCAACGAGAAGAGTGCGATCATCGACAGAGGCGTTTTTGATGATGGCTTCACGACGCTGGCACAATCGGCGGCGAGCGCGGCTGAGAACTTCTTCGCTAACATTGCCAATGGAAAATTCCAGGGCGTGATCAACGCAACGACACCGGCTGGGCGATAGTAAACGGTCCATGAATGGTTGCGCGGTCGACCGGGTACGGCCTTCGGCTCCAAATGTTGGACGGCTTCCGCGTAATATCGAAAGAAGCTGGCTGCGTACTCCGCTTCGCCAATCGCTTCAGGCCAAGGCTTGCCATGCTCAAGTGTGATGATGCGTCCAAGCTCGCGTTTGTTCTCCAGGATCAATTCTGCCAAGCGGCCCAACCACTTCGAACGCTGTTCGATAGAAGTCGAGGACTCTTGAGCACGCGTCGCGGATTCGATTGCTCGAACCGCTTCCTGGCCACTTAGCCTTGGCACCGAGCACAGTAGGCTGTTGTCGGCTGGGTTGCTGACGTCGAACGTGGCTTTCGAGGCGGCTTGAATCCACTGCCCATGCACGTACGCGGCGATGGGCTCAAGAAGTGGTGATTGAATCATTGGAATATACCTGCTGCGATAGATTGGCTTCAATTTCAGCTTCGAGCTCTAGCTTCGTATCGAGTTTGGATTGCAACTCCTGTAACCGCGCTCGCTCTTGCTCTTCAAACTCATCCTGCGCTTCGACCGACTTTTTGTGTTCCTTGTCGCCTTGGTAGCCTGCGCGGCGTTGATCAAGTTTCTCAACGTCTTCCAAATCGCCATAAAGGATCAGAATATCACCGACGCGAACCACATCTTCGCCACGAGGAGTGCCGTGGAAGATGCCATCCATTTCCTGATCGCGTTTGGAGTGAAGAGAACGGTAGCATTGTCCGCAGTGAAGAAAATCTTGAAAGAAGTCGGTGTATGTCATCTGTTGAAGTATGTCATCTGTTGAACACTCTCAATGTGGTCAACGACAACTCCAAGCCCCCTCGCGCCATTGATGATCGGAGTCACGCGAACGGATGACTCCGATAGTGCTGATTCGCCTCGATACGTTGACTTATTCGCGGTTTCCTCCCATCTCTCGGTCTCGCGTCACATCGATGGTGAATCGACACCAACGAGGTGGGTGCCACCAACTTCGCTGCGAACTGGCTTTTCGTCGACTGAAGTGTTCGTTTCAGCTTCTTGACCAGACCGACACCCTACACGATCGCTTTTAACACCCACAGCCATACAACTCTTTCCTAAAGTAGGTGGTCAACCGTGCGGGGAGCCTCCAATCAAGATATATTTGTGATTGGCGTATTCCAAACGATTATGAAACGTTCAGAACGCGCGTTGGCGACAACGCAGTTCGGAATTTCCGATCTCACTGCCAGGGGACAAACCATGGACCGTCGTGAATTCGCAAAGCAGACCCTCGGCTCTCTGCTGACCTTCTCTTTGCTCGAAACTGTCCTGGGGTCCGACGCGTTGGCCGGCCCGGTCAAACCGATCGCGGCAAAATGGCTCGCCGATGTCAATCAGATGAGCCATGATCTGAAGGGTCAATCGCTCAAGCAAACCGATTGGCAGCAGCAGGTCGAACATCTGCTTTCGCAAGTCGACCTGGCCGAATTCCTCTCCTATGTCGACTTTCCAGCCTTGACCAAAGACTTGAAGTTCAAAGAACGTGGCGAGCTTTCATTCCGCGCGAATTTTCCCAAAGTGGAGGGGTTGCCAACCGACTTGGTTTTCGGACATCAGATGTTCGCGCTTCGTAAAGACCAGTCCGTTGTGCCCCACGGCCACAATAACATGGCGACCGCATTTCTAGTGCTCCAAGGAGAATTCGCTGGCAAGCACTACGACCGGCTGGAAGACACGAAAGAATACATGATCATCCGACCGACGATCGATCAAACGTTCACACCGGGCCAGTACTCAACGGTTTCGGATCACAAGGACAACGTCCACTGGTTCAAAGCAACCAGCGACAAAGGGTTCATCTTCAATATCCACGTCTTGGATGTCGATCCGAAGAACAATCGCAGCGGTCGCGTCTACATTGATCCGGATGGTGAAAAACTGTCTGGCGGCCGGATCAAGGCAGAAAGGCTCCAAGCTGCGGAAGCCTACCGGCGGTTCGGTTGAAGTGTCCAACCTCATGGAAGGCTTGTTGGCGCATTGCTCAACGTACTACCTGCTCCTTCCTGCTGTTGCTGCTTCGCTCTCGCACAAAGGATTGTGGGCCCCTGCCTTTTTCCCCAGAAAGCTGCTCGATCTTGCTCGGTTGCGGAAGTCGGCATACGAAAGGTGTCCGACACGAATGGCACGGGCTTTGAAACTCGGGCGCTAGCCGTGGGCGAAGAAAACGTCGTTAGGATGCGGCGAAGGCCCACGGCTAGCGCCCGAGGTTCACTGAGACAACCTAAGTTCGTGACATTCGTGTCCGACACCTTTTGCCGATCGCTGATTGGATTGCTCGTTGTTCCGACGAATCGCCCTCCCGAGGGCAACAGGATCGAGGCGTGCGAGCTTTGACGGCAGAACTGACAGGCCACGTTGGTCGAGCGAACCCAGAACGGAAGGGATAGGGTGAACGTTTGCGTCACCAGTCTTCCGCCTTGCCCTGTGCATTACTTTGATGCTCCCTGCCGATAATTTCGCTTTGCCAGTGGTCCAGGCCCAGTTGGTAAATCGCGTCAACGGCGGCTTCGTGGTATGAACGTAGTTGCAAAGCCGTGGCTCTGGTTACAATGGAACGGATATTGGAGAAGGCCTCATGACAAACCAGCAAATGCTTACACAGCTCCGCGGATTGCCGTCGGAAGATCAGTACAAGATTGCCGTGACGATCCTCGACGAGTTGGCGGTGAAAGGTCAGTTGCCACTTTCCGAAGCAGCGAGAAATCTGCTCGATGAGCGGATTGAGGAAGCAGACAAGAACCCAGACTCGTTGATTCCTGCCAAGGACGTGTTCGACGAGTTAGGAAGATAGGCTTGGCAAAGTCTGCAGTCTTTACTCCGTCAGCCAAGCGCGATCTGGCATCCGCGCGAGATTGGTACGAGGTTGAGAAGGAGGGCCTCGGATTTGAGTTGGTCGATGAAGTTCGCCGCGCGACCAATCGGATTGAATCGAATCCCGAACATTTTGCCGTCATGTACCGACACGTGAGGCTTTGCCCTGTTAACCGGTTTCCATATTTCATAGCGTTTCGCCTCATCGATCATCGCCCAGAGATACTTGCTGTGTTGCATGGGCATCGAGACCCATCGATATGGCAGGATCGGGCGACCTGAGGGATTGAAGTATGGTTTCATTGTTCCCGCCGCGGGTTGAGTTGGGGTCGGACACGCTCAAGGAGATTGACGTCCAAACGATTGCTCAGGTTCTCGACCTGCGTGGGCAGCGGCGGTTGTGGGCCGGATCGCGACGTCTCTTCGGGAACTATGGGGTCAAGCTTTGTTTTTTGTTTCCGTCGGTTGTGAGACCGCGCCTACTGGCGATGCTTGCAAGCAAACCTCAAAGGAGTGCCGCTTCCCTGTTTCTCTTGCAGTCGAACGGAAAAGGTCAGGCATGTCCCCACAGCGCTTCGCACGTATTGCTGTCAGCGAGATTCTCCTTGCTCCTTTCCCTTGACTGCCAAAAAGATGGCCCGCACCATGGGCTTAGCCATGAACAAAGCGAGCGCCAATGACCTTGTTCGCTAGCCCGCAGAAACTTTCCGTCCAGCAGACTGGCCTTTGCTCGTCTTCACGCTTTACTCGCAATCGACGGAAACAAGAAACAAAGCTTGACCCCAAATTCTTAAATTCTTCAGAAGTACTGCCAAAATTGGTCGCGGTGGCGATTGCATCATACAAACAACAATCCGCGGTACACTTGGGTGAGCGTTGACGCCACTTGAAGCTGTCTAACGAATTCCCCGCTTCCTACCAATGTTGATCGCCATGCGCTACATCCTTTTCCTGGTCACCGTGTCTGCAGTTTCTCTTCATTCGTTGAAAGTGTCGGCCGAGTCACCGCCGCAGTCGCTCGGCTACGTGCTGCAAGCTGATATGCTGGCGGAAAGCCAAGCCGCAGCAGTCCAAAAACTCGCCCAGTCAGATCGCGACTTGATTGTGATTGATGCGGCCTATGATGCGACGACGCGGTGGACGAATAGCGATGTGGATGCAATCCGTAAGGGTAAACCAGGACGCAAGGTGGTCTGCTATTTGTCGATCGGTGAAGCGGAAGACTACCGCCCGTATTGGAAGTCTGAATGGGACGCTGACAAAGATGGTTCGCCCGATGCCAATGCACCGAGATTCCTGATTATCGAGAATCCGGATTGGGAAGGAAACTACAAAGTCAAGTATTGGGACCAGCAATGGCAGGAGATCATTCTCAATGAACTGCAGCAGATTGTTGCTCAAGGATTTGATGGGGTTTACTTGGACATCATCGACGGATTTGAGTTCTTTGAGTACGACGCCAAGTCTGACGAGTGGACTGACAATCGGCCAAACCCGGAAACAGGAAACACGTTCCGAGAGGATATGGTCCAGTGGGTGTCAAAGATCCGCAAAGCGCTATCGAGCGATGGTCGGCCTCGTTGGGTGATCCCTCAGAATGGTGAAGCCTTGATCGAGTCGAAAGGCTATCTGGATATCATCGACGCAATCGGGGCCGAAGATGTTTTCACCACTGGCAAGCGCCCGCAAAAGCAATCCGAAGTCAAATACCGGATGGGGTTCTTGAAGAAAGCGAGCGACGCAAACAAGCCGGTCTACGTGATCGAGTATCCAAATAACGAGCGAGCGAAAACCGCGGCTATCGATGGGGCCAAAGCAGCCGGGGTTTCATTGCTGCTAACCGACCGGCCGCTCAAAACGCTTGGTGAGTCCAGTCATCCGTAGCCGCCGTTACAAAAACTCCGCAATTCGAGGCAATTCGGGGTCAAGCTTGACCCCGATCGCAATTGGCATCTCAGGAAATCACTGGTCGAGGCGTCATTCGGGTATCGGAAATCGCCGCTCAACGTCACGGCAACTTTTCGCTGCTTTGCCTCATCAGCTCCACAACTTTCTGTTCATCCACTTCGATTCCCAAACCCGGCCCCTCTGGCACATAGGCGAGATCCTTCTCGATGCGAAGTGGTTTGGAAAGCACGTTGGCGGTCAGAAACTGAGGTCCATTCAGTGCCGCTGGCTTGGCCAAGCCATAGGCAGCATAGAGTGCAAGTGTGGCTGCCAGCGAAATATCCGGGTCGGTCAGGCCGCTGCCGAGCCACATCAACCCGCGTTCGATGCAGATTTCAATCTGACGCCGGTTTGAGATCAGTCCGCCGCAACGTGCCGGCTTCATCGCCACGCCGTCCAGCATGCCCAGACGGTGAAACTCGTCCAAGTCGGTCGGGCTGACCACGCCTTCGTCCATCAGGATCGGCAACGCCGACTGTTTCTTCATCGCCTGGTAGCCGGAAATCTGATTTGGCCGCAGAGGCGCTTCCAACACATCCACACCAGCGTCGGCCAATCTCGGCGCGACTTTCAACGCCGCGTCCGTGCTGTAGCCACCATTCGCGTCTGCCCACAAAAACGCATCGGGCGCGGCGCGGCGGACGAGGCGGGCCAACTGGATGTCAAATTCGGGATCGGGCGCAACCTTGATGTTAAAGTTTTGATAGCCCCTTCGTTGGCCTTCTTCCAAGACCTGATCAACATCGTCCAGGTTTGTCACGTTCACCGTCCAGCTCAGCGTGATCGGTTTGCCAGCCGGGCGACCCCACATTTGAGCCAGCGACTTGCCCTGCAATTTGCCGGCCAAATCGTGAAGCGCAAGATCGATGCCGGCTCGCGTGATTGGCATTCCGGTGGTGAACCCGGGGGCGATCACCCTGTCGAGCGAGGCCAGCGCTCCATCGATGTCCGTCGGGTCACGGCCGACCAGCACCGGTGCGTAATACTCACGCAATACGACGGTTGAGGTTTCCAGCGTCTCGTAACTCCATTTCGCAATCGGGATGCTCTGGCCCCAACCAATCGTGCCGTCATCCGCTATGACCTTGATGATCACGGCAGCGCGACCGGCCGAACCATGTGGGCCCGTGAAGAACTTGAAGTATCCCGTCATCGGATACCGCAGGGGAAACAGTTCGATGCGATCAATCTTCACTCGTCGTCCGTCCTGGGGAATGGCAAGTTGCGGCAGCGAGGCGGCGGTTAACGCTGCGACGCTGGCGAATTGGCGGCGGTTGACCTTCAATGCTTTCCCTCCAAGTACTGTTGGTACCGCAAGTTGACCTTCCCGGAATGGACGTCGCCGCGGTGAACCAGAATTCCCACTCGTCCCGATAGCGAGTCACCGAGGCGCAACTCAAAATTTGAGCCACTGGTCTGGTCAGGGCGGCGTGGACCAAAGGTTCCATACTCCCGAGTCAGCCAGCGATGCTCGTTGCCATCGTCGAAGATGAACAAAGCGAGCCCCTCCGTCGTTTCCTCGACTGTGTTGGAATAATCAATCCACTTGGCAACCTGGTCGTGCGTTCCTGATTGCCCCTGCAGTCCTCGATCGTTGACGATCACACCTCCGCTTTCACCGCTGAATTGCGGATGCATGCGCACGTACGGCCACGCATAATGTACGTCATCACTCAAGATCTTCACGTCGCCGTGAGAAGCCTTCAGCTCCCAGGCAAGATCCAACAGGTACTCGCCGTTTCCCAGTGCCATCACCGACATCGTGCGCCGCTCGTCAAGTACGGGAGTCGTTTGGTTGACGAACCACGTCAGCTCGGCTTCGATGATCACCCGTCCTCTTTCGGCTTTCAGCTCGCCGAACCGCTGATGGCGAATGAAATGGCGGAAACCCGATTCGGGCTGGCCCTCCTGGTTGTAGTTCTTGACGCAGTGATAGAAATCGACGACCGGCCCGCTGCCACACTGCAGCTTATCGGCAATCCATAGCGAACGATGATGGGGATACGGATCCGGATGCTGGACGGTGAGCAGTTTCCCCGATGGACTGCGGACCGGCCAGTAATGCGGGATCGCAAACTCCTTTCCGTACTGATAGGTCAGGATGTCACGTCCGTCCATCACGACGGTCAACTTCCCCGCATCGTCGTCCCGCTGGATTTCCAGCGAAGCATCGTCGGCGCCGAGGAACGCGACGATCAGCAATGGGACGCAAAAGGGATTCATGATTCAACTCCCATAAACCTTGTAGCGACGTGGTTGCCCTTCGCCTCGCTGCTGGATCCCACGCACGGTTGCAACGGGGATCGGGCAGGAGTGTCCGCGTGAGGATGTTCAGACCTTCCAAGGATCGCGATGTTCGTAATCAAGCAATGCGTTGGCCGAACTGTCATCGCGAAATTCTTCCGTCTGCGGATCCCACCGCAGCTTGCGACCGAGCTTCATGGCGATGTGCGTGATCACACAGATACTATTGGACCGATGTCCCACTTCCACTGGACAGATCGGATCGGTGCGCGAACGCATGCATTCGAGGAAGTTCAGCATGTGGTTGTTGCTTTCAACCAATTGCAACTCGCCTTTGCCGATCGACTGATTGGTAAGGTCACCGGGCTCGGCTTTGAAATGAGAGCGTCCCACATCGATCCAGCCATCGTCGCCCTCGAAACGCACGCCGGCAGGGTTTCCCGTGGTTGCGATCAGCCGGACACCATCGGCATACCGGCCTTCGGCGTGAAACGAGGTGTGAACGTTGAACAAGCCACGATCCGGGAATTCGCCGGTGGCCTCCATCTCGATCGGTCCGGTGTCGTCCGAGCCGTGGCCCCATTGAGCAGTATCGAACATGTGGGCTCCCCACCCGGTGATCATCCCGCGGCAGTACGATTCAATCTGCAACCAGCCCGGTCGACTGAAGCCCGTTTGCGGGTGCACGCGGTCCTGGGCGTAAGGCTTTGCGTTCCGTGGGACCCATCCACATTTCGTAGTTCAAGTTTGCTGGGACCTTCGACGTGGTCGGATCACCGGTGCCGCTGTCGGTCGGCAACGTCACGCGGATCGTGTGAAGCTTACCAAGTCGTCCGTTACGCACGAGTTGACAGGCACGTCGAAACGTCGCATCGCTGCGTTGTTGGGACCCCGTTTGCAACACGACGTTGTTTCGGCGGACGGCCGCAATCAGTTCTTGCCCCTCTGCGATCGAGTAGGTCAGCGGCTTCTGAAGATAGATGTCCTTTCCGGCATTGGCGGCGGCGACCGCCACCAACGCGTGCCAATGGTCTGGTGTCGAAACGGTCACCCCGTCGATATCGTCGCGTGCCAGCAACTCTCGATAGTCGCCGTAGACTGCAACGGTCGGTCTTGGCTTGTCGGACAACTTCTCCTGATAAAAGTCATTCACTTCTTGTTTGGCATGCTCGGCTCGCAAACGATCCAGATCACAGACCGCCACAACACGGGCCTGTGCCGAGGACACGAGCCCCTGGGCCAGACACTCCTTCATATCCCCGTGACCCATCCGCCCGGTGCCAATACACGCGATCTGCAATGTATTGCTGGGCGCATTCTTGCCCAGTACGCGGCTCGGCACGATCGCGGGCACAGCCAAGGCCCCTGCGGACAAGGCCGAGGACTTCAAAAATCGGCGGCGATCAAGCTGTTTGACAGACATCGTTCACTCCGGGGTTTGGCTTTCGAAAACTTGATGGGGAATCTGCGTTTCAGGGTTGGAATGTTGTGCGCTGAAAATCCGCAAGTGCCGCTTGAAGACGCTCGGCATCCCAGCGCCCCAAGTGCACAACCAGGCGATAACGCAACGCGAGGGTCTTGCCTGACTCCAGCGTCAACGGTTCATCGTTCAGCAATGCCGCGTTGATGTATCCCGTTACCGGGCTGCGAATCAGGTACCACGGCGTAGGATGACGCGGATTGCTTGGATGATCCAGGAATGCCACGCCTACGCTTTGGCCGTCGATCAAGCCGCCGTAATCAATCGCCGGTGCGCGACCGCGATATCGGTCACCGTCACCAAACGTCACTGGTCCCAGTCGGACTGGTCGCGTGTCGGTCGGTAAAGTCCTTGGCAAAGCGAATCGACAAGCCCGCGTATCCGCCCCAGGACTGCTCTTTAGGCGGCGTGCGATCCAGAATCACGTCGCCCGAAGGTGCGGCGAATGTCGATGACCAATCGACACGATAACTGCCATCGCTTTGAGGCGACGACATTTTGATACGCCGCTGCTCTTTTAGAATGGGTTCGTCGCCAGCTGCGGGACGATAGTCGAGCGTCATCGAAATCTCGGCCGAGTAATCATCGTGAGTTTCCACACGCACGTTGCTCCACCGCGTACGCCCATCCGGCTTTCCGGTCTCACGGCTCAGTTCCCAGTAGTTGACCTTGTTCAGGTACTTCCAGCTGAACCAGAAACCATGATGCCAGACGTGATCAGGTGGTGAATTCCACGACAGCACCTGTCCCGTGCTTGTGGCCAGCGGATGGAAGTAGGGAACATCCTGGTCCTCAGCGTAATGAAACTTCCAAATCACTTGTTCGTCGCGCGTCAGAGCGACCGAATGCTCGGTGACTTGCCACGACCACGAACCATGTTCCTCAGGAGACTCGCCCGTGAGCGACCGTCGAAGAACCCAACATGGCAGCAATCAACACGGCCGCCGCTCGACCCAACCCGTGGCTCCAAAAGTCAACTCTCACAAAGCGGTACATCGTGCGTTCCTGACGGTGATGGATCTTCCAACATCAGTTGTGGTAGCGTGCATTGTCGTGTGGACCTAAGGCCACATCAGAGAACGAGATACATCGCCAATTCCGAAACGAAGACTCGATAGGATCGAATCGCGACCGGTTTGCCATTCTACCAATTCTTCAGCTGTGCTGTTTACCACGACATTCATGGTTTCAACGCGCGAGTTCTCGCGAATCCATCCGCTGGAGAGCCAGATCGGCTTTCGTCTGATTCGTGGTGAGATGACCATTGGGCCGTGCCAGACTCGTCTCAAACGCAACAGCGATACGACCAATTCTGACAGTCCGGGTTTCATGCGTTGCGGGTTGCCGGATGTCGAATCACAGACCGAGTGGCGAGTACTCACGCCCAAAAGTCTTGGCAATTAGCCAGGCGCAGAAGCCGAGCCAACAGCTCATCCGGTCAAAATACTCAGCGGAGCATTCGGCAAGGAAAAACGCGAGGTTTCGAGATTTTGCAAGCCAAGATCTCGACCACGCTCTGCATGGCGACGTCGGCAATGTTTCCCCACCATCGTTCTCACCAGTACAGCGAAACGTCTCGAGCGCTCACAGCATTGGCCACGTAGGTTTTCAATTGACTTTACACCAATGATCGTCTCGAATTCCCCTGCGATTCTGAGACGCTGATGAAATTCATTCTGCAACCGTGGCAGTTGATGCTGATCTTTCTTGTCAGTTGCGTCAATCGAGAGAGGCAACAACGGATCGACTATCTCGAAACACAATGCGATGTCGTCAGAGAACGAATCGGCAAGAAGCAGAACTTACTTACCGATGACCAGCGACGACGTGTAGCAGTCAAGGGGAAATTGCTGGGCCGCAAACAACTCGAGAAGGTTGAAACTCGGTTTACGCCGGACACAATCCTTCGATGGCATCGACAATTGGGCGCAAATAGGTGGGACTACTCCGACCGAAGAGAAAAGAGACCGGGTCGACCGACGGTGCGCCAAGCCAGCGTCGACCTAACCGTGAAGTTCGCCAAGGAGAATCCGACCAGGGGCTTCGATCGCATCAGAGGTGCGTTATCAAACGTCGGCTACAACATCTGTGAATCCACCATTGGCAACATTCTCAAAGCCCACGGCATTGAACCTGCCCCGACACGCCGGCGCACAGGATCCTGGGAAACATTTCTAAAGGCGCATTGGGAAGAGATAGCATCCATCGACTTCACGACCGTGAAAATCTGGACAAAGAGTGGCCTGACAACATTTCGTCTTCTCTTCGTCGTGGAGCTGAAAAACCGACGTGTCCACTTTGCAGGCTGCACCACCAATCCAAATGACGCGTGGATGAAGACGATTGCCCGAGAGTTTACCAACTACGAGGATGGTTTTCTCAATGACAAGAATTACTTGATCATGGACCGCGATACAACGTTCAGTCAATCGTTTCGTGCTTGCCTGCGACGCGAGGGCGTGAAGCAAGTACGGTTTTCGCCGCAAAGGCCGAACTTGAACGCGCACCTGGAGCGAATTTTCGGATCTCTGAAATCCGAATGTCTTCACAAACTGATTCTCTTTGGCCAGAACGCGATGCGCAAAGCTGTCCGAGCTTTCGTCACGCACTATCACACACAACGAAATCACCAGGGCTTGGATCACGAACTGATTGTGCCGATGGACCGACCGCCTGACATCCATGCCGCAATCGCAACGACTGAGCACCTCGGTGGCTTGCTTCGTTCGTATCGACACGCTGCTTGGCTGATCCGGCCATCACTCGCTCCGCGCCACTCCGGTCTCAAGACAGCCGGTGTGATGTCTGCTGCGCGGTGCCGCCGTTTTCGATCACTGTTTAGCCAGCGGCGCACTGGCTGTACTCGATCTCGACCGAGAATTGGGCTCCATCGACCCACGCACCTGCGGGTTCACTCGCGAAATGCTCGTTCCGAACTATTAAATTCAGACGCCAGTGCTGGCCAGGATATTGGATCGATGTAGGGTGGCGTCAAGCAAACACGGTAAAACGTGGGTCTGCATTCGCGAGCAACGTACCAAGAAATACAGAGTGCATTCTTTGAGTACAAACCGTTTGCGCCGACCCACCAATGACTTAAGCGAATTTGAACCACGCTACATGCTCCCGTGTTGCTGCGCAACCTCACGACATGCCAATGCGACGAGGAGAAATTGACCAAAGCGGTCGCGGCCAACAAGCGGGCCCTTCATGCGCTAAACCAATGCCGCGAGCGAGCTGGCACCGCACACTCGGATTCGGTCGTTTAATGAAAAAACCGACAATTAGCGCAAGAACGCAAAGGAAATCTATTGAGTGAGTGCGGAGGTGTTCTCATGGAGCCGTGCGACTTTGCTGCGAGGTGGTGCGGAACAGATTCTCCATTTTGGACAGACGCGACGCATCGTCGATCGTGACACTCTCGGACGGATCGTTGGACAGGTGAAAGAGTTCGACGCCGCGGGCGTTTGAGTTGCCGTCTTCACGCTTGTTGTTGGCTTCGACGATAGCCTTCCAAACGTCGATGGAACCCTCGTTCTGTGTGGCCTGATAGATTCCCCAGGTAGTGTAGATCTTGCGGTTGTTCTGCTCCCAGGGGCGGTTGGACTGGATGTAAAGACTCTTGCGCACGAGCGCATGCTCTTCCTGCGGAGCCAGCCACACTTCGGAGAAGTCATGGCTGTCGTTCGCCTGACCTTCGGGAATCTCCGCGCCGGCGATCTTTGCGACGGTGGCAAAGACGTCGTGCAGACCGATCAACTGGTTTTGCACCTGATGGCCGGCGGGGATGCCATTGTCCCAGCGAACAATGAACGGAACGCGGTGGCCGCCTTCATAAACGAATCCCTTTTCTCCACGAAGCGGACTGCCGTCGTCGGCAATGCCTTGGGCATTGCGGTGAATTCTCGTGGAATCCTGCGCGCAAACCTCGAGGCGATCGCCACCGTAACCGCTTCCGTCTTTGACATCTCGGTAGATCGGATTCGTCCACTTGGAACTTGGACCAACTGCTGCCCCGTTGTCGCTAGTGAATAGAATGAGTGTGTCTTTGAGGATGCCGAGAGTGCGCAGCCTTTCGATGAAAATTCCGAGAGCGACATCGCCTTCGAGGATCATGTCGGTACGTTTGTTGATTGTCTGCCTCGCGATCGCAACCGCACCTTCAGCCCTCCGTTCGGTGGTGTTCAGCGGATCGTTCACGTTGAAGGCGACCGGCGGCTCATAGGGCGAATGGCCGGCCTGCGAACAGTAGTGAATGTAGAACGGCTTGTCTCTGCCGTGGTTGGCGATGTGGCGGTCGATGAAGCCCAGAGCATCATGCATCAACAGTGGGCCGACCGTTTCGGTGCTCCAGTTATCCATTTGGAAGACTGGTTTGCTTTTGCTCCCTGTCTTCTCTTGCTTGAAGTGAGAACGCGCCTCTGCATCGGTCTCAAAAACCTGCCAGCTCTTTTTTTCGTTGTCCCAGCGGCTAAGGCGGTCGTCTCGGAAAAATGCATAAGGCTCCCCTTGGATGCCGCTCGGCAGGATGAGGGAATAATCGAATCCATGATCGCGCGGCCCGTCCCGGAACGGTTTCGACAGGTCGGCGCGGTCGAAATCCTTCGCGGTGGTTCCGTCGTTTTGAGTGAAAACAGATCCGAGGTGGCCCTTGCCGAAAAAAGCAGTATGGTAGCCTGCGGTTCGTAACACATCGGCAATGGTCTGCTGACTGGACAGGATCTGACTGCCGCTGAAATGATCCCATGTTCCACCTGGATTCTTCCCGCGATAAACATGATTGCCTGTCAGCAGCGCATAACGTGTCGGTGCGCAGACGGAGGCTGAGGAATGCGCCTGCGTGAAGGTAATTCCGGCTTTCACCAACGCGTCCAGATTCGGCGTGGCGAAGCCAGAACCCTGGGGATTTAGCGCATGCACGTCGCCATAGCCCATGTCGTCCATGAGAAAAATGATCACATTCGGAGGACGGGCGTCTGTAGGCCTAGGCACGGCCATGGCCGAAAGGCTGATCAGGGCGAGAAGACCGATGAATTTCATGATGAGTGTGGTTACTGTGCTGTGATTGAATTGACTGTCCGAAATGAACAAGATTAGGGTGTTCAAATCACTCGACGGAGGATTCGACATCGCAAAAAGTGCACTCTCAAGAGTTTATCATCCGGGCAGTTCGGCCGAGGCGACATTCGTCGTTTCATAGATTGCGCCCCAGACCACCGAAAGAAACCTATGGCCCCAACGCTTAGAACCCGGAAGATGTTCCGCAGTCTTCCTTTTCTTCTGATGGCAATCGCGATGTTCGCCGATGCCCACCTTTTGGAAGCACAGCAAGCAGCGCCGCAGTCGATTCATCCCAGCGACATCATGTTCCGCCGACAAGCGGCGCGACGGCTGGTTTTCGACAAAGAGCACGCCATTCCGCTCTCGGTCCTTGACCCGTCGACGATTGTGTCGCTTGATTTGATGCATCCCGAACTGAGCCCCGCGAAGCAAAAGGCGAAGTGCAGACTCGACGGCGACACGTTGGAAGTCGCTTCGTCGGGCGAAGAAGCTTGGTCGTTTCGCTGGTTCGGCGGCTTCAACCCATTTGCGACTTACGAGGTCACCTTTAAGTCATTCACTGGTTCCGGCGCGTGCGGCATGTCTTTCCGCGACGCCGAAAAAGACGACTCGCTGACCGCGGAAGTACGCTTCGTCGATGGCAAACCATTCGAACTGGTGTGGCGAGTCATTCATGATGCTCGCGAAGTTGATCTGCAACGCTGGGCTTGGCCGGATGAAGTTGGCGATACAGCGCAACCGATACTTCTCCGCGCAGATGTCGGCGGTGGGTGTGAACTTGTTCGTCGAATCACGAGGTCGATCGTATCTGATCGGCTACGCGGATTTCTCGGAACACTTTGATCTCCGAGAGAAATCCCGCTTTTTTCGGTATCGCTCGGGAATCTCGAATCATCTGCAGCCGGATTCGCGTGTCGAAATCAACAGCGTCAACGGTTCTCTGACTCCGGGTTCAGGCCAAGCCGATCTTCGTGCGATCACCGACGAACAGGGCACACCGCTGTTTGACGACGGTCGGATCTGGTTGACGATCACTTTGCGAGGCCGAGACTTGCCGCATCCGACGCAAGGTGTGTTTTCGCTGAATCCTTCTGTGTTTGATCTTCGCTTTGAGGGCGTGATTGTCTTTGACATGGGCGACGGACGATTGAGAAATGAACTGGCATCTCACCTATTCCGTGATAGCGCTTCGGGTCAATGGCGTGGGTGGACAACTGGCTTCAGCGCGTTTGGCACAAAATCGGATAACGAAGCGAAAACGATTCTCGCGGTTTCTTCATCGACGGATCCCCGGCGGGGTTTTAGCGTGATGAGGGCTGAGCCCGTAGGGATCGACGGCGCCCACGAAGACCCTCACTGCGTTTATGATTCGGTGGCCAAGAAATGGCGAATGCTTTTATGCGAGCATGCCGGTAACTATCGGGCAGCCATGTGGGAGAGTGATGATTGGGACCACGGTTTTGAACGAATTGCCGGTCCGGTAAGCGTTGATAGTACGGGCACGCTCATCCAAAAGTTTGGAAACACGCGGTATGCACTTTTTGGTAGTGCGGACCGAACGATCTATATCCGCACTTATCCCGATCTGAAGCCCGCGGGCGAATTGACGATGGATCTGCCTCCCTGGGACGACGCTCATGGAACACGTATTTGGCCCAATGTGATTCCGATGCCGGAGGGTTATCCCGCACCATTCATCGCGTTGATGATGGATCGAGCGAACTTGCCCGGCATGCCGAAACGCAACTGGACCTACGGCGCTCTGTATTTGTACCACGGGCAGCTCATGCGAGACGGAAAGTAGATTTGCCTGACGGTCAAAACCGTGTGGTCAAAAGAGTCAGCTGAGCATTAAGCACTGCATAACAACAACTCACGGGGACAAACTCACGGGGACCAAACTCACGGGGACAGGGCACTTGCTCATTGCAAGCATCTCAACGACTACCGTGTCCCCGCGCCAGCGCCGGTGTCCCCGCGCAGCGCCGTGTCCCCGTCCCCGTCACCGTGTGTTGCGATGATTCCGCAACAGCTGGTTGCCCGCACGGTCAGTTCGGCTCGGTGGGTACGACGAACTTCAAGCCAATGATACCGATCACGATCAAGGTAATGCAAAGTAGACGGACCGTGTCGCGAGACTCGGCGAACAAGATCATGCCGGCGATCGCTGTGCCGACTGCGCCGATGCCTGTCCATACTGCGTAACCGGTGCCAAGCGGGATTGAACGGAGCGAGAACGACAACAGCGTAAAGCTGGCGATCATCATGACGATGGTCACGGCCGAGGGGAGTGGCTTGCTGAATCCATCAGAGTATTTCAAGCCGATTGCCCAGCCGATTTCGAGCAGTCCGGCGAGTGTCAGATAGATCCAAGGCATGGCGTTGAAATGAGTCAGTGGCGTTTTAAGTGCTGTCATGGGCTCGCTGCATGCGAAGTTTAGCGATCGCGTTGAGAATCCATCAAGGCGAGTCCCCAGTCTGCCACAGAACCTTGACCACCCTTGGGCTGATGGATTCTTTTGCCAAGCCTCTGAATCGCTCTGAAGCTTGACTGAGTGGATTCGATACTTCGCGGCGATCAATCATGCATGCCGTCTGTTCGGTCAGTCGTCGACCAATGTGTCGAAATGCTTCCTGGACGCCTCGTCCTGTCAAAATACTCAGCCGAACCGAAGTGCTGATGAAGTCGGCGATGTTTCTGCAAGCGTTCTCACCGGAACGCCGCCAAGATTCGATTCCTCACAGGCGTGGTCACGTAGCTTTAGATTGAGCTTCGCACCAATGATCGTCTCGGATTTGTCCACGCTTCCGAGACGCCGCTGAAATTCATTCTGCAGCCGTGGCAATTGATGCTGATCCTTCTTGCCAGTTGGATCAATCGACAACAACAAGAAGTCATTGAGTACCTTCGCACCGAGAACGCCGTTCTCAAAGAGAAGCTCGGCAAGAAACGGATCTTGCTGACCGATGATCAGCGACGTCGTTTGGCAGTCAAAAGCAAGATTCTCAGTCGCAGACAACTCGAGCAGGTCGGGACTCTGCACGACTAATCCGAATGCAGCGTGGATGAAAACGGTTGCCTTCGAACTGACGAACCACGAGGACGGTTTCCTCAAGGACAAGAAGTATGTGATCAGGGACCGCGACGCGACGCTCAATCAATCGTTTCGAGATTTCGTGAGCAACGAGGGCGTGAAACCTGTTCGGTTGCCACCGCAAAGCCCAAATTTAACGCACATCTAGAATCATTCTTCGGATCGCGAAAATCCGAATGCCTTCACAAACTGGTTCTCTTCGGCGAGATCGCGACGCGCAAAGCTGTGAGAGTTTCTCTGGAACATTATCACACTGCGCGAAATCATCAGGGCCTAAACAACGAACTGATCGTGCCGATGAACCAACCTCCGGACATCGATGCCGAGATCGAAACGACGGAACGCCTCGGTGGTTTGCTTCGGTCGTATCGTCGAGTTGCTTCGCTCTTCCGGCCTTTACTCACTCCGCACCACTCCGGCCTCATAACATCGGGATGTCTGCCTCGCGGAGCTGCCGCTTTCGATCACCTTTTAGCCAGCGACGCTCGGGCTGTACTCAATCCCGACCCAAAATCGGCCCCCTTCTAGCTACGCAACCGCGGTTTTCTCGCGCCGAAATGCTCGTTCGCGTCTTTTAGACCCACGCCCATTCTGCCATGCGCAGTGCGCATCTTGAGAGATCTCATCTCGATTACGCGCTGGATAAAGTGCTTAGAATGATCTATTTGAGTTTCTTTACCATGTCGACAAGCTTTGAAAGTAGTGCGTGCAACTCTTCATGGCTCGCTGTCACTTTGCTGTGTTTCTTGCCCATCGCTTCGTGAGTTGCCTTAAAAGCAGCGTGTTCTTTTTCGAGTTTCTCATGATCGGCCGCATCACCCTCCTTCTCGTGAGCCGCGATCTCTTCGGCGTGATGCATGGCATGATCTTCGTGGGCGCGGATTTCCTCGTCGTGTTCGATCAGCTCCGCTTCATGCTCGTAAATACTCGCTTGCAGTTTGGCGATCGCCGCCAAAGCTCGCATGTGTTCGGCCCGCATCTTTGCATGCTCAGCCAACCACTGATCGTGCTGCTCGTGCGCTGCGTCGTGTTCCTTCTTCATGCCCGCGTGATCATCTGCGTTGGCAAAGCCCATTGTTGCCAGCGAAACCAAACCGATTGTCAATACCAGTAGCATTTTGGACATGAGACCAAACCCTTTTTATAAATGGATACTTAAAACGTATTGTGCCGCCTAACCAAAGGTTCCGCATGACCAGTGCAGGCGTGTGCGGCGGCGACGAACAATCCGCACACGTTATGTTTTTTCATGGTCCTCTCCTCGCTGACGCTAGACTCTCCCATTGGAGGAGTGAAGACTTCAGTTAGAGAGAAGGCTTAATTAGCACGGAGACCCACCACGCCGGCACAGCCGATCGAGTTTGGTCGGACCGTTGACCAACTGCACCGCACGCGGCGGAAGGTGTTGGCTTGTGAAGTCCAGGCAGTAATGGCACGCACCGGTCGTGGTACGCATCCATCACTTCGAGGCGGAGAGACGCTACGCGAGCCGCGCAGGTGGGCCTCGGGATTGCGGAATCGATAGAAACGTCCACTGGTGAGCGACTATGGAAGAAATCTTTGCGATTTCGACGTCCGCTCGGATGATCGACAGCGACTCCAATGGCCAAGCAACGCCATTTGGCAAGCCCAACGACTGACAGATGAGGCACGAGTCGGAGTCATGGCCGCCGTGAGAGTGGCTTGATTCTTCGCTGGCTGTTCGTTCGGGACTGCTTTCCGCCTCGTCGTCGGCGTGATGGCAACAGCCGTGGTCGCAACTGGTGGTGATACTAGTCGATGCCGGCTGAGAACTTACCCGCCAGTGGCTCCGGGAATCGCAACCGGCGACATGCAGCCACGCCGCGGCATGGCCTAAGGCGGCCACACCACATAGCAAACTGATGACAGATAGTCGGAGGAACGAAGTCATCGAGGACTCTCGAAACGGGAGAGCATATTGGAAGATGATCCGATCAAGGACATGTCAGCGAGTATACGATGGGGACGTGCGATCGGTTCGTCAAGAGGCAGTAAGACTTTCATACTTTTGCGATGAAGTTCTCGTGTATACCGGCGCCGGGCGGGCTGCGTGGGGGCTGCGGGGTCAGACTTTGTTTTTTGTTTATTGCAGGCTAGTTTGGGCCTGGAGCAGAGAGGAGGGTATGGAAGCCCGGGCAGTAAGGTTCGGGCATTGCATGTCTCATCCTGTTCAGTCCGAACGCATGTCCAGTTCGTGAAACCAGTCACAACATTGCGACCAAGGGGTTGCTCTCGGTGGTCGGCAGAGCGATGTCAACGCTTCGCGAAACCATCGTTTCCCTGTTATTCGGTCTCTCTGATCATCTCTTCCAAGATGATCGCATCTTGGTGGTCTTTCGCGCGGCCAGATGCCAGCTTGTTGGCATGCAAGTGCCGTAGACCGATCACGGAAACGGACACCCCTTCAAGTTCGACGATCAACCGATCACGCCATGCATCCTCAAAGTCGACACCCGAAATCGAGGTCAGGATGTCGATCCGCTGTGGGGCAACACCAATCTGGTAGACAACGTCCGGTGTGCAGAGGTCGGCAACGGATACCGTTGAAAGCGGAGCACCGAAAGCCGCCAGCGCTGTCCACACTCGTGCAGCATTGGCCTCGGAGGGTCGCACCCAAAAATCGATATCTGCCGTCGCGCGAGGACATCCGTGGGCAGCCATCGCATAAGCACCAACCAGCAGATAATCAGCCTCGGCCTCGCCGAACGCAGACAACATGTCTTTGAAATTCTCGTTCAGCATGATGCTTGGATCCGGGTACGAACGCCCAGCAACTCTCGGTGATCGGCCAAACCATTGACAAACGCTCAGCTGCGGTCGCGTCGGCGACAATACCACGATCGTCTTCCTCGTTGAGCGACAATTTGCGCTCGACTTCAAAACCTATTCGCGGGATGCGGCTCATAAGTCGATTATACACCGGACGAGGTCGATTCGGTCGAGAGGCTCACAATCGCAAGATACATCGAAGCTGCTGTCGAATGGAACGCCAGAAGAGCGGCGAAGCGACCAACCGGTGACAAACCCCGAGTCGCCCGAGTCATGGCCCTGGCGATTCGCTGCGAGCAACTCATCCGAGACGGCATCATCAAGAACCAGTTCGAACTTGCTCACTATGGCCAGGTCACGACCGTACGAATGACCCACATCATGTGGCTGGTCAAACTGGCGCCGGAGATCCAAGAGGCGATTCTGTTCTTGCCACGGGTCGAGTCGGGGCCCGATCCGATCAAGGAGATCGAAGTCCGGCGGATAGCCCAGGTATTGGATTGGGGTGAGCAGCGGGAAAGGTGGAGATACCTTGCCGATTTGGCTCCTATCTAGTGGGGTCATGCTAAGTGCCGGCGGTGTCCAAGACCGACGGCAATTTGCCGCTCGCGCAACTCAATTCGGTTGATTCAACGAATGGCACTAGCTTAAGCGATTGTCGGTCCGAGTCTCCGCCAGTCGCTGAGGAGTATCGCTGTCGATTGCTCTCATGGATGCGTCCTCCGTTGCGCGGGCGAGCTCATTCACCACCAAATACGATAGTGAAGCAAGACGAGATCATGCCGTCGGTGATCGGCGCATCACAGGCTGGGTAGGATTGACCAATCCGCCAGTTAACGCTGTTGGCTTTTCAGTTCGTGGCCTAAAACCACGTGGAACGGTTTTGTGGAAGCTTCGCGACGTGTCTAGGTTGTTTGAGTGGGGTGGACCACTTCGGCCGTCGTTTGCGCGCCCGAGGCTCCCAGCGTCCGGGACGGTCGCCAACACGGTGATAAGCGATCGTCGTCAGCATCGCATTGATCAGCGACGCGCGATTCTCTGGCCGGGCAGCTTCAATTTTCGATGCGAAGGCAGTCAAAGCTTGCTTGGCTCCTTTGAAACTTATCTTGCGAGGCTCGATATCGTTCTCGTGGGCCGCAACGGCCATCACCGTGCGAAGTAAGTTGGAAGCCAACAAGTGATTCCAAATCTCTTTTTGAACCATCTCGGGCGTCTTGCAACGGAGGATTTCCATCCTCATGGTTGTCTTGATCGACCTGATATCGAGTTCTCCATGCCACCGCCGTTCATATAAGCTTCCAATCTCCCGGCCATCGATCGACGCATCGAGAATCGTGGTAACGACGATGAACTGCTGCGCGCGATAGTTCTTGTCGCGCGCATCAACAGTCACCTGCCGCATCGTTAACTGCTCTGGAAAGCTCCGATACTGTGCTCCGACCATTCCACTTCCACTGTTCGGGGATGTTCGCTTGCAGCTCTTGGGCAGTTCGGGTTGCCAAAGTGGATAGTACCTCTGTGAGAATACGGCTTCGCGTTGCAATAGCTGGCAGTATTTGACGAGCAGATGGTGTCGCCGTTGGCAGCACGATGAGCGATGATGCGCGACACGGCATCACGACAGCTGTGGTCTTCGCTTAGGACCTGACTGAGAAGGCCCCAAATGGTTGTGACTGGGTTGAACGCTCGATCCCGGTAGTTGACACCATGTTCGTTGAGCACGTCCCGGATCCTTGTTTGGGTAAGAATGTCTGCATCTGGAAGACTCTCGTTGTGCGCGAAGCGGGCGCGCACTGCATCCAATCCTGTCATCGCAGTCGCGTTCGAATAGGCAGCGATTCCAGCCGCCTGATTAAAAAGCGATACAGACGGTTCCCGTTCTTAGGCGGAAACGCCTGGGTGTTGTGCATGCCCCGAAAGCCGATGCTTCGTGGGGACCAACTGTTACTCCAATCCTTGCGCGGACACTGAAACGCATGGTCACTGGCGTTCAAGAAGCCCAACTGGCGAGCGAGATAGTCCTTAAGCTAGTGCCATTCGCTGGTCCATCCGCCGCGCCGAATAGAAAGAAAATCCGAATGCTCTACGGAAGTGACTCCGCCATCAATTTTGCTGACTACTTCTATGAATCCGGTCAGCACGCCGTCAGATTTCGTCTATTTCAGAATCCTCAAGCTCTTTGTAAAGCCAGGCCCGAATATATCTCCACCGTCGTTCTACGGACGACTTTGACATTCCTAGTTCCTCTGCGATCTCATCCATCGTCATTCCGGCAAAGAAACGCAGTAGCACAATTCGTGCTTTGTCTGGATCGTTCGACTCCAGCTTCTTGAGGGCTTCGTCCAAGGCGAGCAAGTTTTCGACTGGGGCCTGGATTGGTATATCGTTGGCTTCCAACTCCCTACGGTCCCGATCCCCGCCTCGTTTTGCCGCGGCACGTCGCCGGGCTTGATCAACCAGGATCTCTCGCATCGCCTGTGCAGCGGCTCCAAAGAAGTGTCGGCTTCCGTCCCAACCCGGATCCCGACTCCCAACCAGCTTGGCGTAGGCCTCATGCACCAAAGCTGTGGCCTGCAGCGTCTGTCCTGGCGGTTGACGACTGAGCAGTGATCGACCCAGGTTTCTCAGTTCGTTGTACAGCAGGGGCATCAAGTCGGCTGCAGCCTGACGGTCCCCCGTTCTGGCTGCAGCGAGAGTCCTGGTAAGATTTTCGTGGTCAGTCATCGCCGGCCCGAGACGAAGGCGCATTCCGTTTACGACAAGCAAGTCGTGTTGGCTGGAAGTGAATGGGGAAAAGATTTTTCAAGATTTCTTGAAGGGTTATGAGGTCGGATTCCGGATTTATTTATGAGGCCTAATCCGCTTGCCGTTGCCTACCCCGCAACCATGGCATGAGCGTCGTACTTCCTTTAGTCACTGAAGCTCCGAAGCCACGGGGCGCCAGCAAGAAGCGACTTGGCCAAGCATTGGAGTGGCGGGCAGACCTTGGCAAACGGGGTTGGTTTTGTCGCTGCGGTTCTCATCACATCCGTTTCGATCGTCATCCTAGCATGGGTTTTCCGGTATTCGGTCTTGTCCCTGAATTCGAGAATCCAACAACTCGAATCAATGGAGCCAAGCCAGCCGGCGCGAGTCCTGGCGGGTAAATAGTGCGAATCAACCGTTAGGAAATCGCTGGTGAATCCAAGTGCCACGAACACGTAACAATCCAGAGTATTAGCATAGGCGGAAACTCTAGCGGGCAGTACCCGGGCAGGGATCTGCCATCCCCCAAATGTGAAAGAGTAGATGGCCGACCGTCAACTGAGTGAAGAAGAGATTTTCGAGATAGCGGTTGAGATTTCATCGCACGAAGCACGACAGGCATATCTTGAGCAGGCCTGCGGGGACGACGACGATCTAAAGGCGCGGCTGTGGTTTCTCGATGACGACAGCGGTAGCGAAAAACTAATGCTTGTCGGCCGCGACAGTAACGTCTTTCAGTGGAACGTTGACGAAACCGACCCGAGCAGGATCCATCAGCTTGAAGACAGAAGAGACGCTTTCTTCAGTTCAACGAGGCATCCCATTTTCAGCGCAGACGGGAAGCGAATTGTCTACCTGACCACGCAAGAGGATCCGGAGCTCTACGTTTGGGAAACACGATCGGGAAGGCAAATCTCGAAGCTCTCCATCGATTTCCGTGCAGATCGCTCGGGGCGAGCCTACACCGTCAGCCCGGACGGAAAACTGATTGTCACCCTGGAAGGCTTTCACGTTCAAAAGGTCTGGGATTTCGAAAACTCCGCCGAGATCGTTGACCTGGGGCAAGTTCCGCGGACGCTGACTTACCCCTACCGGAATGTTGGCTTCAGTCCCGACGGAAGGAAGCTCGCGCGAGCGATCCGCGCACCAGATGACGATGGGGATACGAACAATTTCCAGGTCGAGGTCTTCAGCGTCGCCACGGGTCGAGTAACACTGACACATCGAGCGACCGACTTCCGCTCATTTGCCTTTGCTGGAGACGGCGTGCGACTCGCCGTTGCCGAGCAGGATGGGATCGTCGTCTTAAATCATCAAACGGGTAAACAACTTACCACGATCGGTGGTCGACAATCTGCTTTCACTGATGTGGCGTTCAATCAATCGGGAGATATCCTATGCGCTCTCTCAGCCGACCATGGCAGAGTCACGCTATGGGACACGAACACATCCGCCAAGCTGGCAACGTTCCAGACGCAGCACGTTGATCCTACGCGCGTGGCAATCAGTCCCCGTGCCCGCTGGCTCGCAGTCGTAACATCCAACGGAAACGTCCAGCTTTGGCACCTCGCTGAAGCCCGAAAACAGCTCCGCCAAATTGGCTTGGATTGGTCATTCCAAAATTGATCTACTTCCCGGACGAAGTGACGACCTACCGGTTCTCCCGCTGCTCAAGCACGGGGCAGAAGATTCAGCCGGGTTGCATGGGTAAATGAATGGCAGGATGCTATCGCCGAGCGGGAACCGACAGCTTTGCAGGCCGACAAGAAGAGTCAGTCATGCGAGTCGGCCAGCGGCCGATGATCGCCCCTTAGCAGAATCTGCGCCTAGTTGTTTTCGTGCGATCGGTTGCATCGGCCGATCGTAGTTCGGTTGATCTCTTCGAAGCGGTTTCCTCAGATTCTCAGACCATTTTCCGAGAAGTCTGCACCGAAGCCTGGAATCTGCAGTGGTGAAGCGGACCGAGTTGGCGTCGATGCAAGTTGGGAGCCGAGCCCTGGAAATCGCTAGGAGGCAACTTTTCCTTCGTTGCGGAGGGGCGTTCCCGAGCGACTCACTCAGTCGCGACCCATCTTCTGGCCGACTTGAAAGCTGCCACCGCGACGACGACCAGCGCGCCGGATTTTTCTCGGACACGCACGTGGGTACAATGTGATTACAACCGCAAACCAGTACATTCTGAAGGGTGGAAGCGAGTTGCGCACAACTCGAACTTGCCGAAGTGAATCACACCGAAGCGGCATTTGGAACTGGCGGTTTCTGCGTTCGGTGTGTTCGCTCGCGCGCACTTCACTCTGGCTCCCTTCTCCCAAAGAGGGACCGAAAATCGGGGAAACCGCGTCGGAGCGACCGGCCGAATTCGCTTCGGCCGATGCAGCCGAACACACGTAGCCAGGCAAAGTGTACCAGCCTGTAGGGCCGATTACGCACCACTGGTGTTATTGCACTTTCGAGTCTTAAGGCTCGATCGGGCGAAGCATGACCCGCGCGATGTGCCCACGACTTATGGGCTATTGCACACGAAACGCTTTGCTTTGTAGCACCAATCCAGGAGTTGTTCGAGTAACGTCTCGTTGCCAATCTCGCCTGATTTGATCTGCGTCTCGTGCATAGCTCCACAGTCCCACGTCGTCCATGTCCGCGGTCAGGAAAAGAGTAGCGATCGAGTGGTCGGCTCCGCCTATCAGCAGGGGCTCATCATTCGAAGCCTGGTTGATGTAGCGTGGAGTCTCCTTTGTATCAAGAACACCGTTGATGTAGATCAGCAAAGCATCTTTCGAGCGAACGGCCGCGACGTGCGTCCATCGACCATCGATGATTGTCTGGTTGCTGAAGACGTCCTGGTAGCCGCCTTGTGCATCACCAATATGAAATTCAACTTGGTTACTACGGTTGCGTGTTGCAGCGATTAATTCGAGTGATCGGAAGTCCGCCTCCATGAGCTTTTCAAAGTTTTTTTCATAAAATTGCTTCGGCCAACGGAGTGTACTTCTATGGACCCCGAAAACCCTCAAATTCACGAGCAATTTCTCACGCTGTTCACGGCCAATGAGGCGGCGATACGTGCTTACGTGCGCAGGTTGGTGCCCACCAGACACGATGCCGCGGACGTGATGCAGGCGGTTTCGCTGGTGCTCTGGAAGAAGTTCCGTGAATTGGACCAGCCGGATGGCTTTCGCAAGTGGTCTTTTGGCGTAGCTCGTTATGAGGCTCTGGCCTGGCTGAGGGACAAGGCACGGGATCGGCTGGTGTTGTCCGAAGACGTGTTGCACACCGTGGCGAACGAATCAGTGCAGGACGAAGAGCGACTGTCCGCGCAGCGGGAGGCCCTGGAAAGCTGTCTTGAAAAGCTGCCCCGGGAGCAGCGGACGAAGATTCTGGCCGCCTACGCGCCTGATGCCGCCATTCAGGAAGTTGCCAGGCAAAGCGGCCGAACCGTCGCGGCATTCTATCAGTGGCTGCACCGGATGCGTGTGCAACTACTGGAATGCACACGCAAATCCCTTCAGGCGGAGGGATTGCTGTGAGTGGTTCGCAAGACCCGCGGTCGCTGTTTGCTCCTTACGCGTCCGGCGAAATCGCTGCGGAGCAGCTTCACGATCTGGAAGCTGCATTGCGCGAAGACTCCGAGTTGCGGCGTGAGTTTATCGAGTACCTGAATGTCGATTCCGCGCTGAGCGACCTGGCGGCGCTCACGCCCACTGAGCTGGCGGAAATCGAACAGGAAGCGACCACGAACGCCAGTCGCAAGTCAGTGCCCACGGCCGCAGAGGTCGCCGCGTCCGGCTGGGGGTTTCGCAGTGCCATGGCCGCCGCAGCGGTTGCGGCGACGCTGCTGCTCATTGCGACCGTGTGGTTCAACTGGCCGGATAATCCTGTACACCAGCCGGTGGCGACCCTAGTCACGGAAGTGGATGCCCTGCTGCTTCGGGACGGGCAGCCGTGCAGTGACAGCGGGTTGAAGGTCGGCGATTATCGGCTCGGGCATGGCTTGCTGCACTTGCAGTTCGACGGCGGCGTCATGGTCTATGTGGAAGCTCCCGCTGAGTTCGAGATCGCCAGTGGGAAACGGCTCTCCGTTTCACGCGGTCGGCTCTCCGCCAGTGTTCCTGCGGCGGGCATTGGGTTTACGATCGACACGCCCGAGGCGGAGGTCGTCGACTTTGGTACGGAGTTCTCCGTCGACGTCGAGGCGGACTCAAGCGAAGTACATGTGTTCGATGGGCACGTTCGGGTTCAACCACGAACGGGGCAAGACGGCCACAAACGAGAGTTCGTTGACCTGCGAACGTCTCAAGCTGTCAAGATCGATGATGTGTCGGCAACACCGGTTGCGATCGAGTTAGCGTCGGAGCGTTTCATTCGCAATTTTGACGAGCCACAGCGGAGATATCCCCGCTCGGTAAAAAGCTTGTCGCCCGTCGCTTTTTACCGCATGGCAATTCGCGATCGAGGCCTGGCGTGCGAAATGCCTCAACATTCTGGCGTTTTGCTGACGGGCGACGGGGAAAGACCGCCTCATGCACGTGGCGTGTTTGCCGGCGGTGCGTTGCGGGTCAGAGCAGATTCGACCGGGCGTGGCGGACGGGTGGATTCTCCTCCATCGTTGACCACAGGGCAATTTGCACTCGCCGTGATCCTCTACCTCGATACTCCAACACCCGGCGGTATGGTGGCAACGAACCTACACGCGGACAAAGGCAGTTTTGCGTTTTCACTCAATGAAGACGGGCAGCTTCAAGTGACCATGCGAAACCGCAAGGGAGAATTGCGGTCGGTTGCAAGCGAAAACTCGTTGCCGCTACGGACCTGGCTTCATGTCGTGGTGACTGCCGATGGCCAGCAGTTGCGGATCTACGAAGAGGGCCAGATGGCAGCCTCCATACCTTGCTCATCGATGGCCGTCAGCGACGCCGAAACCCTCTGGTTTGGAACCGACGCAGATGGAATCAGGCTTTGGAGTGGTCGTATCGATGAATTAGCGTTGTTCGATAAGGCAATTAGCGACAACGAAGTCGCGGAGCTCTATCGGTCTGCCCAAGAAGAAATGACGAGATCACGATGAGTTTACATTCCGCGACCTTCATGCGATTCGCTGCGGCCTTGCTATGCATGAGTCTTGTGTTGCCGTCCCACGGTGCCGATCGCCCCAACATAGTGATCATCCTGGCCGACGATCTCGGGTACGGCAGCTTAAACAGCTATGGTGCAGACGAATCGCTCATTCGCACACCGAACATTGATCGTCTCGCAAAAGAAGGAAGACGCTTTACTGATGCGAATACTCCGTCCTCGGTCTGCTCGCCAACTCGCTACGGATTGCTGACCGGCCGCTATGACTGGCGGACAAATCAAAAACACGGCGTGGTCAACACGACCGATCCGCTGCACATCGAGACGTCGCGCTCTACGATCGCGTCGCTGCTGAAGTCGGCGGGATATCGCACGGCAGCGATCGGCAAATGGCATCTGGGCTATGGAACGACGAAAGCAGACTTCACCAAACCGCTAACACCAGGGCCATTGGATCTCGGGTTCGATTATCACTTCTCAGTGCCCCAGAATCACGGTGATGCCTCGGGGGTCTATGTTCGCAACCGGGAAGTAGTTGGCTTGCGCAGCGATCGCTTTGTTCCCGCGGGGAAGTCGCCGTACGGTCGAGATTTTCTAGGCATCGATGCTCCGCAACGTGTCGATGAGAACGTGATGGATGAACTCACCAGCGATGCGATTAGTTGGCTCGAGCAGCCAAACGATAACACGCCCTTCTTCCTGTACTTCGCTCCAGTAGCGATTCACTTTCCTTACACCCCTTCGGACGCCATCAAAGGCTCAAGCGGATCAGGCTTGTACGGCGACTGGATTCACGAACTTGACCTGTCGGTCGGTCGGCTTCTTGAAACGCTGGATCGCATGAACGTGGCAGAGGATACGCTCGTTATCTTCACCAGCGATAATGGCGGTGTGCTGATAACCGAAGGCGACGGTCCGGAAGCCGAAGCGTATCGAGCCGGTTTGCGTTGCAACGGCGATCTTCGCGGGCGCAAGCACAGTGTTTACGAAGGTGGGTTCCGTGTTCCCTTCATTGCCCGTTGGCCAAAGCACGTTCCAGCCGCGACCGTGTGTGACGAAATGATCGGCCTCGTTGACATGTACGCGACGATTGCCGCATTGATTGACACGCCGGTTGGTTCGGAAAAAGCAATCGCGGAAGACAGCTTCAATGTCCTGCCAGCTATGTTGGGGAACTCCCAGCGAGAGACGATACGGCCTTCCATGATCGTTCATAGTCCCAACGGAAATTTTGCGATTCGCAGTGGTCCATGGAAGTACGTCGAGGGGAAAGCGAGTGCGACTTTGAAAAAAGTCTCCCGTCAAGATGAGCTTCACCCCCAGCTTTACAACATCAACACCGATCCCGGTGAACAACACAACGCAATCCATATACACCCAGAAGTTGCAAAGCAGCTCGCCGACCTGCTTGAGACGCAACGGAGCAGCGGGCGTTCGCGATAGTATTCTTCAACACACGAACTTATCCTCTCCGAATTCATCCATGCCTAACGCCGCACATCGTCCATTAGCTGCATTTCTGACTGCTTGGCTTTGCTTCTCAGGCAATCTGGTTTCGCTCCAGACAAACCTGCTCGCTGCTTCCGTCGAACACGACGAAACGATTCCGCAGTTGCAATTCGCTGCACAGGAAATCGTCGATGCGTTGAAAGAGACGGGCAAACATCATCTGCAAGTGACTTTGTCGATTAAGCCAGATAAATCATCAGCGGAGTCGTTTGAGATTCGAACAAATGGACAAAACCAAGTAGAGGTGATCGGCTCGGATGCCAGCGGTGCGATGAAGGACCCTTTGAATTTGTCATCACCCGAGGCAAACACTTCGCCATTTATGGCACCAAGCATGGCAAGCCAGCCCTCGTGTGGTCGTTGGGCCTCGACTGGCAATTCTGGAATGTTCGCTTTTAGACGGTGGCAGCATCGTTGCGTTTCAAATCGGGGACCGTTCTGAACTGCAACCGCGTCACCAAGGATACTTGCCCTAACCCTTCGCAACCTGCGCTCAAACTCAACTCACCTGCAACAATTCCAGGCACATGCATGATTGCAGATCGTCATTTCACTTTAAGATTTTTATGCACCCTCATCGCTCTCGGAACTCCGACGGCCTACTCGTTCGGAGCTCCTCCTGAGGAGAGTTCACCTCGGGCCGGCGTCGTCATCGATTTCTTTCCAGGTGAAAAGATCCGTCCAAGGAGTATGCCCTATGAACTGGAAATCACAGATCTGGGCAAGACGCCACCTGTCGTCAGCACGGCAGATCTTTCGAAAGATGTCCCGGGACTAACCGGCTCTTTCCTTGCGGGCGACACAAAGACCGGCTCGATTGGCGTGAGGCTTGATGGACGAACTGATAACACATCAGCTTGGATTGGAGAAACGTGGAACGGCGGTGACTCGTGCCTGATCAAGGGAAGCGAGTCCGGACTGGGAATCGGTGACGAGGTTGGCGGAAACAAGGTCGATGGCGGTGAAGCCATCATCTGGAGTTTTGACCTGAGCCGTTTGAAGTTGGACGCTGACAAATTTTTGGTGCTGACGACTGTCGATTTTGGTGCGGAGGCTGAGGGCAAACAGGCTCAATTCTGGCAACGAGCGGGCCGCGCAGGGAGCGAAGGTACCGGCCAGCTTATTGCCAAGGGTGGGCTATGGAACGGAACCCTTCGCATTGGCGATGGCCAGGAGTTTGCCTTGGCGGGCAACGGATGTCTTCGGTCCATGACGCTCGAGATCTCATCGACGAGTTCCAAGCCAAAACCGGAAACGACCGTTCCCGCGCCGACGAACGCGGGCGGGAAGTTCGATGCGTCAACTCGCAACATCATTATGATTCTTGCAGACGATATGGCTTGGTACGACACGCCCGTCCGAATGGATGAGCGGCTTGAGAATTCAGCACAGGAGATCATGCGGAGTTTGCGGGATCCGCAAAACCCGGATCAGCTTTATCAGTGGAATCTACAAAAGTTGGCTCGGGACGGCATGATCTTTCGCAATGCCTACTCCGGTGCACCGCAGTGCACACCCACGCGGGCGTGTCTGCAAACGGGCATGACCACCGCTCGGCATCGGCTGAGTGTTGAATTGGGCGGCAAGGGGATCGGTGAGTTCAACCTGAAACCCGAACTCTCTAAATTTCCCGTCATCCCCAGTGGCGTCCGCAAGCCGCTTCCGGCGGAAATCGTGACGATTCCTGAAGCGCTGGCTCCGATGGGCTACCAGTGCGCCCATTATGGCAAGTGGCACCTGGAATCCGATCCCAGCAGCGAAGGGTACGCCGATTCCGATGGCGACACGGACAATGACGGCGGCAAGACCTATGACCCCAAGGATCCCGGTATTCCTGTCGACCTGGAAAATCCCAAGCGGATCAAGGAGATCACCGATAAGACGATCTCCTTCATGACGAAACAGAAGAATGCCGGCAATCCGTTTTACATCCAGCTATCGCATTACGCCGTGCACGCTCCCTGGGAATGCAAGCGATCCTCCAGAGCACTGTTCCAGAATCATCCCGACATTGTTGCCTACAACAAAGGCGAAACCGATCCGGAAAAACTGAATCGCAAGAACGACCCAGCCGTCTTTTTCGGAATGATCTATGAACTGGATCTCAGTATCGGTCGGATCCTTCAGGAAGTAGAAACACAGGGACTGACGCAGAACACCTACATCATCTTCAAATCGGACAACGGGTACCGACGGTTCGACACGCGGAACTTCACACAGCCCTTCTTCGGCCGAAAATGGTTTTTATGGCAGGGCGGACTTCGCGTCCCGATGATCGTCAAAGGACCGGGAGTTTCAGCGGGCCAGGTCAGCACGGCCAACGTCACCACATACGACCTGCTTCCCACCTTTGTCGATTGGGCCGGCGGCGATCCGAGAACCTTGGCCAACGTCGACGGAATCAGCCTGAAAGGAATTTTGCAAGGCGAGAAACCCTCCGAGGCGATGCTAAACCGATCGCTCTACTTCCATTACCCGCATTATCGCTCTGCCACCCCGTTGTCGGCGGTCGTCAAAGGCAATCACAAACTGGTCTATTCTTGGGACGCCACGATCCGAAGGGACATTTCCGTGAACGACCCGAGGATGCTATTCGATTTAGCGAATGACCCGGGCGAGTTTCACAACATCACTCAGGTGTATCCAGAATTGGCGGCCAGCTTATGGAGCGACTTGGACAACTACCTTGAAAGCGTTGACGCACGACGACCGCGAGATAACTCAGCAGCGTATCTCGCGGATGACGGCAAGCAATTTGAAGCTGACGACAACTCCGATCGGCGCGATGCGTTTGCCCCTTTTGAAGGAAGCAGAAAACCAAGCCAAGAGTTAAATGATGACCCCACGAAATGAGATTCGGCAAATCTGGTTCCTCAGGCTTCTGATTACGACAATTTGTCTGGGTGTCTACTCGGCAAAGGGATATCAACTGCTCGCAGAACGCTATGCAGAGAACGCGATCGAGCTTCTAAGCAACACAGATCAGAAAGTACAGCAGTGACGATGAATCAACTCAGATGTGGACGTTCTGAATGCAGAAGTCATATGTACCGACTTCTATTGGCAATTGCCGTCCTTTGCCCGGTTGCCATGCATTCGTTTGCTCAATCAGATCCGCGAAATCCAAATGTTGTACTGATCCTGGCCGATGATCTCGGCTACGGCGACCTGTCGTGCTACGGAGCTGATGACATTGCCACGCCGAACATTGATCGCATGGCGGCGGAGGGAGCGAAGTTCGACAGCTTTTATGTTTCTCCGGTTTGTTCGCCAACACGCGCGGCGCTGATGACTGGCAGCCATTCGACTCGCGTCGGTATCGGCGGTGTCATGTTTCCTCGGAACAACCACGGGCTGAATCCTGACGAGATCACGCTGCCCGAGTCGCTCAAGGATCAAGGCTACGCGACGGCCATCATTGGCAAGTGGCATCTCGGCAACCAGGACATCTTCCAGCCGATGAAACACGGGTTTGACTACTGGTACGGAACGCCGGCGTCCAACAGCCAAGGCTTCTATCCCACCATCAAGCAATACGCTCCCGATTGCGTGTTTCGTGAAGGCTACACCCTTGAGAACATCCTCAAATTGGACGAAGCGAAATGTCCACTCGTTCTCAACAACGTCGTCATCGAAGTTCCCGCTGACCAGACGAAGTTCACCCAACGCTATACGCGCGAAACCATTCGCTTCATCACGGAAAACAAAGACAAGCCGTTCTTTTTGTACCTGGCGCACAATATGCCACACATCCCGCTGTATGCTTCCGAGCAGTTTGTCGGCAGCAGCAAGCGAGGTATTTACGGTGACACGGTTCAAGAACTCGACTGGAGTACCGGCGAGATTCTGCGGTCTCTGAAAGAACTGGGACTCGACAAGAACACGCTGGTCATCTTCACGTCCGACAACGGACCGAACACCAGCACAGGCGGCAGCGCCGGGGCGTTGAAAGGTGGCAAAGGTACGACTCTGGAGGGAGGCGTACGAGTCCCGTTCGTTGCTCGCTGGCCAGGCAGCATTCCTGCGGGCACTGAATCTGACGAAGCTATCACCGTCATGGATTTGCTGCCAACGCTGAGCTGATGAAAACACTCGAAGAACTCGACCTCACTGAGAATACGCTCGTCGTCTTTGCGTCCGATAACGGACCGCAGCTCAACGTGGACGGCTACGGCAGTGCTGGAGTGCTGCGCGACGGAAAATGGACCAACTTTGAAGGTGGGATTCGAGTTCCTTGCATCATGCGCTGGCCCAAAGTCATTCCCCCTGGTTCGACCAATGACGAAATCACCGCGATCATCGACATGCTTCCGACGTTTTGTTCCATCGCAGGCGTGGCTCCCCCAGCGGACCGAGTGATCGACGGTCGCAACATTCTTCCTTACATGCGAGGCGAACAAGTTGACACGCCGATTCATGACTCCTTCATCGTGCCGGGTGCCACAATTCGTCACGGCGATTGGAAGCTATTTGTCACAGGCCAGAAGCCCGGCGGAGGAAGGTCGGATCGGATCGGGAAAACGGATCGAGTCGCCGCGGCCGCCGGATCGTTGTTTGATTTGAAGAACGACGTGGGGGAAACAACCGACGTCGCTGCCGACCAGCCCCAGAAAGTTCGTGAACTGACCGAGCGAATGAAGACGTTCGTCAAAGAACTCGAGGCCAACTCTCGCCCCATCGGAACAGTTTCAACGGAGACAAAATTGTAATGAACCAGCCGAAACCGAATGCGCACAATCGCGAGGCGAATCGCACGCGACGTCAATTCATTAAGGATTCGACGATTGTGTCGTCAGCGCTATCTATTCCCACCGTCTTTATCTCGTCGGCCTCCGCAGCGCCGCGGCCAAAGGATGCCAATTCGAAAATGCGTGTCGGCTTGATTGGTGCCGGAAACCGCGCGAAATGGTTGACCCGAGCGCTTTCCCGTGAAGACGATCGCGCTGAAATGGTCGCCGTCTGTGACTGTCATTTGCCGCAGATCGAAGATTTGGCCGGCGAGTATCGCAAGTCAACCAAGAGCGATCCGCAATGGACGAGGTATCAGAACTATGAAGAGATGTTTGACAAGGAAGACCTGGACGCTGTGATGATCGCGACGCCCGATCACGTTCGAGTGCGAGCGGCCATCATGGCTTGTGTCAAAGGCCTGGACATCTACGCGGAAAAACCCTTGAGTTTCAGTATTCCGGAAGGCCGCGCGCTGGTGCAAGCTGTCCGCAGACATCAACGTATTCTTCAAGTCGGGACGCAACAGCGGAGCACGGCCAACAACCAGTACTCCTGCCAATTTGTACGAGAGGGCGGCCTCGGCAAAGTGCATACGATTCTGGTCAAGAATTATTCAGGGTCGCAATCGCCAACGGGACTCCAGCAGCAAGCCATTCCCGAAGGCATGGATTGGAATCGATTCTGCGACCAGGCACCACTTGTTGACTATCACGAACAACTGCACCGTCGGTGGCGAAGTTACAACATTTTCACTGGCGGTCCCATCTGCGATCGCGGGTCGCACGCCCTGGACATGGTCCACCTTGCGATGGGCTGGAAGAACGTTGCGCCAAGAAGAATCGAGCCAACCACGGAAGCGAAAAGCGACCGTGAGCGTGGGGTTCGGCTTTACTATCCCGACGGAACGGTTGTTCGACTGGAAAGCGACAGCGGCCCGGCGTTCGGTGGGATCTTTGTCGGCGAGAAAGGCAAGATGGAGATCAATCGAGGCCGTTTTGCGTGCAACCCGATGACACTGCTTGCACCCTTCGAAGGCGAAGAGTCGGAAAACCATGTCGGCAACTGGCTCGACTGCATCGCATCACGACAGGAACCCAACGCCCCGGTCGAAGTCGGCCATCTGATAACCAGCGTCGCGCATTTGATCAACATTTGCCGAACCGTCGGTCGTCCGATCGAGTGGGATCAAGCGGAAGAACAGATCATAGGCGACAAGGAAGCAAACGAACTATTGGTCAAGACACGTCGGCCCGAGTTCACCCTGCCAACGATTTAGTGAATACTGGTAGTGGACGAGGTTACGAGTGCCTGCGATTTCTGGCAAGTAAGGCCCCGTAACCTCGTCCACTACCCTCGCATTGCGCAAACCCTCAAGACACCATCAAGACTTTCGACGTTTCACATCAACCATTCCGTCAACACGATTCCTGGTAGACAACTTGATGATCTCGACACCACACGGCTTTCGCCGAAAATTGGTTCCGTTACGACGGATCCGTTACGTATCCATCGCAGCTCTGATCTTTCTTTCCAGCACCGGCTTGGCGCAGGCTGGCGACTGGAAGGATTTGTTCGACGGCAAATCCCTCAACGGTTGGAAAGCGTCCAGTGACAACAAGCAGTTTCAAGTTGTCGAGGGCGTGATTCAAGGCTCCAGCTCTAGCAAGACACACTTTCTAATCACCGAGAACGAATACCGCGACTTTGAACTGGAATTCGAAGTCAAGCTTCATGACACGGACTTGAATTCGGGCGTGCAAATTCGCACCAGTACGACCCGCCTCAACGCACAGGGCGACAGCCGTCCCAGCGTGCACGGACCGCAAGTCGACCTAGGAAAATCTCCGGGACGCTCGGGGCACCTATTTGGGCAGGGAAACGGTCGTTGGTACACTCCAGCCGCTGACTTGGAACGCAACAGCCTGATGATCAATGGAGCGTGGAATAAAGTTCGCGTTCTCGCAAAGGGCAAAGTCATTCAAACCTGGATCAACGGCGAACCAGTCAGCGACGTGACGCTGGATGACGAAATCGACCTGAAATACCCCAAGGGCGTGATCGCCCTTCAAGTGCATGGCGTCAAGTCCCCTGAGAAAATTCGGCACGTTTCTTTCCGCGACATTCGCATCCGCGAACTTACCAACGAGTGACAAGGCGAATCAACTCTTTAGGTCCGTAGTGGACGAGGTTACGAGTCCTCTGACGCTGCCTTCTAACGCTATTTCGAGGGACTCGTTACCTCGTCCAGTACATGTGAGAAAGTTGACAACACCGATGTACAGAATCCTTTTTGCATGGCTCTTGATCGTCTCGACAGTCGACCTAGCGGGAGCTCAGGAACACAGCCAGCGGATGAACGTGCTGCTGTTAGTAGCCGACGATTTGAACAGTTGGATGCTTGACGATGCGGATCGCTATGCGGGCAAAGTCATCGCACCCAATCTTCGCAAGCTAGCCGCCAGCGGAGTCAACTTCACGCGAGCCTACACCGCAGCGCCGGTTTGTTCGCCCTCACGCACCGCGTTTTTTTCCGGTGTGGCTCCGTGGAAATCGGGCCATTATCACAACACGCCGGGAGCCAGCACGAGCGAACCACTCAGTAACGCGTTATCGCTGGCAGGTGCGTTCAAGCAAGCCGGCTACACGACATCCGGTTATGGCAAGATCACGCATGGCTGGGACCAGAAAGAGAACTGGGACGTCAAGTTAGGCCACAAACGCGATCCGGCTCCACCAGGTGCACCGCTGACGGCGGTCGGCCGAGGCGAGCAGGACTGGGGGCCGATTCATTTGGCCGAAGCGGACATGAACGACACGATGAACGCCGACGCAGCCATCGCGCGACTCGGGCAGCAACAAGACAAGCCATTCTTCATCGCCTTCGGAACCTTCAACCCTCACATGCCATGGTACGTGCCGCAAAAGTACTTTGACATGTTCCCGCTGGAGAACCTGGCCACACCCGAACTTCAATCAAACGACTTAGACGACGTGCCACCGCTGGGTCGTGAACTCACTCAGGACAAAGGGAAGTTCGTCGACGCAGTGCTGGAACATGGTCTTCACCAAGAAGCCGTCCAAGCCTATCTGGCTACGACTGCCTACGTGGATGCTCAAATGGGACGCGTCCTCGATGCTCTGGACAACAGCCCACACGCAGACAACACCATCGTCGTCTTTCTAACCGATCACGGATTTCATTTAGGCGAGAAACACCACTGGCAAAAGGCAACGCTCTGGGAAGAAGCCACGCACGTCCTGCTGACCATTCGCGTTCCCGGTATCACGTCTGCCGGCGGGATCAGCCAACGATTCGTCTCGCTGCTGGATCTCTATCCAACGTTGAATGAGCTTTGCGATTTGCAGGCTGCAACCACGCTGGACGGTCGCTCGCTGGTTCCACTGCTGAAAGATCCCGAAGCGAATTGGCAGAGCACCGCCATCACCGGGCTGACCAGCAAGGGTGGTCCAGTGTGGAAACCCTACATCAGCATTCGGACCGAAGCGGGCCGCTATATCCGCTACCAGGACGGCGAAGAAGAGTTCTACGACACAACATCGGATCCGCACGAATGGACCAACCAGATCACCAACCCCCGATTCACCGAAACGGTTAAAGGACTTCGAGACATGACGCCAAGTCTGACCGACATGGCGACGCCGCTCCCAAACCAGCTCGAATCAGCAAGAAGGAAGGGGAGGTAGAAAGGGTCAGGCCAATTTTTGGTAGCACGGTCTTTCAGCAAAACGAGATGGTTTCCAATGCTGCAACTCGGAGGACAAATGAAACGATACCAAATAGCACTGCTGGTGCTGCTCTATTCGTTCAGTATCGCCACCGCGTCGACACTTGGCGATGAGCTGGGGCTGACAGAGACAGATGATACGATTCGCATCACCCTGCGGGGAAAACCAGTCCTGCAGTACATCAAGAAACCGCAACCGGTTCCCGAAGGACTGCCACAGCACTTCAGCCGCAGCGGTTACATCCATCCAGTCTACACTCCGACGGGACAGGAACTCACCGGCGATTATCCTGCGGATCACGCCCATCAGCATGCGTTGTTTTTTGCCTGGGTGAAGAGCAAGTTTGACGGAAAGAATGTCGACTTCTGGAATCAGGCAAAGGGTCTCGGCAGAATCGAATTTCGCGAAGTGTTAAATCGGAGTCGAGAAAAGCAAAGCGTCTCGTTCAGTGTCAAGCACGCGTTCATGGTGAAGGAGGGTGAGAATTGGATTGATGCGCTCCACGAGGTCTGGACCGTCACCGTTCATCAAACACCAGCGGACCGTTTTCTCTTTGACATTGTCAGCGTTCAGCAATGCGCGTCCGACATGTCGCTGAGCCTGGACGAGTACCATTACGGCGGCATGGCGATCCGCGGCAACTATCAGTGGCTGAAGGAAAACGAGGACCATCGTATCCATCCGGGCGACCTGCAGTTTTTGACCAGCGAAGGCAAGGACCGCTGGGAAGGTAATCACACGCGACCCAACTGGGTCGCCTTCACCGGCAAAGTCGATGGCCAGGACGTGTCGGCTGCCGTCTTTTGCAGTCCACAGAACTTCCGTGCGCCCCAACGCGTGCGCATCCATCCCAATAAGCCCTACTTCTGCTTTGCGCCCATGGTCGAAGGTCCGTTCAAGATCACTCCCGGCACCGAATACGTTTCACGCTACCGCTATCTGGTGACCTCGAATGCCGCGGACGTAAGCAGAATCCAGAACCATTGGGACGAGTACGCGAAACTAGAGAAATAGTTGGGGCAATCCTATTGAGTTTGCTGGGCTATCGAATCCAGACATGCTCGATCTTGCATTTTCCGCTTTGAGATAGGTCACTTGCTGAGCCAACTCGCGCGGTACAAAAAAGGGGAGCATGGGGAAAGAGGAGCATGGGGACACGGTACTGCGCCTCGGTACCGCGTCTCGCTCATGCTTGCAAGTCAGCCTGGATGCCTTTCACCTGTGAGTTTTCTGTGATCGGCTGACCCGGGGTCTTTCGCCCGGTCGACATCGGCACCGGCCTCGCCGCAGTTGACTCGTCCCACCATGCGCGGTGTAATTCGAGTTCCTCTGCGGGGCCTAAGATCGAGGTCCTTTCTGCTGCGACTGCGGAGAACGATCCTTCGAACGTAGCGTGCTTCCTTGGACTCGATTCAGGAGACGTTAGCGTGGTTCGAAAGTCTCGGGGTGAGGTCGTTGACCCCACCGAAGTTCAGGTCTTCCACGTTCTCAACCGTACGGTCCGCCGATGTTGGCTCTTCGGAAAGGATCCGCTGACCGGCATCAATTACGACCATCGCAAAGAATGGATTGAGGAGCGACTCAGGCACTTCGCCGGCCAGTTTGGAATCGATCTCCTCTCCTTTGCCATCCTTTCGAATCACTACCATCTGATGCTGAGATCGCGTCCGGATGTGATGGCAACGTGGGACGATACCGAGGTGGCATGGCGATGGCTGATGATCTGTCCCCATCGAAGATGGCGGTGCGCGCCGGTCAGCCAATCAATCGACCGTGGCGTGCCAAGAACCGCCCAGTCGCAACGGTCAAACATCCTCGATGAGGCAGCTTGAACATGCAGAGACCTGCATCGGCTGTCCGAACACCTCGCACTCTCAACCCGAAATGCCAATGAGTTCCATGTCCCCGTGACGCATGTTGCTACGACTTCCCGAACATGCAGATGAGCGACTCCAAGAGTTGATGGATCGCAATAACGAAGGTCTGCTCAGCGAACAAGAACGGGCCGATCTCGAAGCCCTGGCCGAGTTGAGCGAACATTTGTTACTCGTGCGGGCTGAAGCGTTGCATCTTCTGGGACGCAAACCTTAAGGATCGGGGTGAGCGTGGTTCCTGGACCAGAAATCCGCGATGAAGTGCTGTGAGTTTTAGACTTGCGACCAAGGGGTTGCTTTCGGTGGTCGGCAGAGCGACGTCAACGCTTCGTGAAACCATCGTTTCCCTGCTATTTAGTCTCTCGGATCATCTCTTCCAAGATGATCGCATCGACCCACGCAACTGCGGATTTCACTGGCCAAAGTGCTCGTTCGAGTTTTTTGACCCCACAGGGTGGCACCAAATCTGAGCGATGTTTGTCGGCTCAATCCGTCATCGTCTACTTGCGACGAGCGGTTCGTGAAAGCTCCAATGTTGTCACTCTGGCGAGTTCCGATCGGTGGAAGCCGATGTATTGGCATCGCTCACCGCGATCATCGCGTGCTTCGTCGTCGCTTCTCCGCCGAGTGGATGCAGTCCCACCGTGTCTTGACGCCCGGAGGGCTCGATTTCAAATCGCTGTTCTATCCATTAGTTTGCCATGACACGATTTCTTCGAACCTTGCTTCTGCTCGTGGCGATCGTGCCGGTTCGCGCAGTCGCACAACAGCCGATCACTTTGAATGACGTCGAAGAAGGCTTGCCGGACATTCCACCCGACGAACCCTTTGCCTCCGAGTTCTCGTTGTCAAAGGCGGCTCAGTACCTCGATCGTTCCGCGTTGAATTGGCAGAAAACAAAGAAGTGCGCTACCTGCCACACCAATTTGTTCTACATGGCTGCGCGGCCGGCGCTGAAATCGATTCTGCCGGACTCCGGTGAAGTCCGCAGTTTCTACGAGGATTACCGTCGAGTTCGCTGGCAACAGCAAATGCCTACCGAGGCACAAGGGTTTTGGCCCATCGTTGTTGGAACCGGACTGACCCTCCATGATGTCCAGACCACCGGGGAGCTCAGCGAGGTAGCGCGCGACGTGCTCGACATGATGTGGACGGTCCAGCGGGAGGATGGTGGTTGGCGATGGCCCGACTGCGACTACGCACCGTTGGAAATCGATGATCACTACGGCGTTACACTTGCTGCGCTTACGGTCGGGATGGCGCCCGATGGCTACGCCGAAACACCTCGGGCGCGCGCGGGTCTCGAAAAGCTTCGGACCTATCTCCAAAACAATCCGCCAAAATCGTTGCATCATCGCGCGATGCTCGCGTGGTGTTCCGTCCGGGTCGAAGGAATTGTCACCCAGGAGCAACGCCAAGGAACACTCAAGCAACTGCTCGATTTACAATTGGATGACGGCGGTTGGTCGACCGCTGGCTTGCTCACCGACTGGAGGGATCTCGTTCCGGCCGACGGCAAGCCGCTCGACGTCAAGACCAGTGACGGTTATGGCACGGGATTTGTCATTGTCGTCGCGAGGGAACTCGGGGTGTCAAAGGACGACCCGCGGCTGCGGCGGGGCATCGATTGGTTGCGCGCCAATCAACGTGAAAGTGGAAAGTGGTTTACCCGTTCTCCCGTCACGGATTGCGGCAACTTGATCTCCAATGTCGGCAGCGCCTATGCGATTCTGGCGTTGCAAGCGTGCGGCGAGCTGCCTGGTTGGCCATTCGACCAATCGTCACCGCCGAGCCGGTGAGTTCAAACCACTTTTTCGTGAGTCATGACATGGATCAACCCTCTTCTTTCCAAAGACGTCACTTTCTGAAATGTGCTGCTGCGGCGACGGCCAGTGGCTTTTTCACTCCGCGAACGAAGACTCTTCGCGCCGCGACCACGCCGATTCGAGAAACCGAGCACTTCTGGTGTCGGCTCGCACCGCAAGGTCCGTACATTGATTCGCAACGAGACCACAAGGCATTCGGATTCGGGGACGGAAAGATTTTTCTCTCTGAAGACAATGCTCGATCGTGGGCTCACAGCGCAGCGTTTCCCGATGCCGAGAACATCACCTTCAGCTGCCTGCTGAAAAACGGGAACATCTTGTTTGCCACGCGGGAGAGACTGTTTCTAAGTACAGACCATTTGAAGTCCTACGAGGAAGTCATTGTCAAGAACCAAGACGGTAGCGACTACCTTCCTCACACTCCGAAGGACCGAGATCAGCCTGGTTGGTATTTCCATCCACTCGACGGTGTGCATACGTGGGACGTGGACGGCAACGAAATGCTGGTGTGGGGAAATTACTGCAACGTGCTGGGCGGGCCGGTGCCTGTCAACATTTACTACTCGAATGACTTTGGTCAGACCGTCAAGATCGCGTATTCCTTCGGCCGAAATCCAAATTTCCAGGAGAAGGGCACCGATCCCGCTTCGTACCTTGGTGATCCCAATAATCCGGTCATTTGTCGACACATTCACTCGGTGGTGTTCAATCCTGCCGAGCGTGCTTTCTATGCCTGTACCGGTGACATCAACCGAGGACACGGGAATGAATGCCATTGGATGCGCGGCGTGTATGACGCCGGTGCGGACAAATGGGATTGGAAAATCTTGGTGTCGGTCAATTCGAACTCGCGTTACAAGTCGGGCGGAATCAGCTTCGTTGATGGACAGCTGTACTGGGCTGCGGATGCGAACGGCCCCAAGCTGCCCGAGGAACGACACGATCGCGGAATCTTCCGCTGCGATCCGAGGGACCTCACCGATCCAACCAAGCACACATTGCTCTTCAGTGCGGAATTTGAGATGGCGAACATGATCATCGAAGACGGAACGATGTTGGCGGGGCATTGTGCCCCGGCGTCGACGTTTGCCACCGGCATTGCAATTTCACCCGACTTGGGCAAGACGTGGGCGGAGTACGATTTGGCGGAGTACGGGTCGCGATCTCCCGCCCGCTTTCAACCGAAAAATAGCGAAGGCTGGTTTCGTGTGGATTTGCGAAAAGGATGGATCGAGCGGGGCGAGGTTTTGTTCATCAAACCAAAGCCTTGAAATCACTGCGAGGGTCGCGAAGCATATCAAGTCGGTGGATGGCACCAAATCCGAAGTCTCAAACGGAGCAAGACGCTTCTCGCTGAACAGCCATCGATGGGTAGGCCATCATCCCGTCGCCGCGTGTCACAGGACTTGACAGAGTTTGCTCTTTCCGTCGCCATTTGGCATCGCGTCCTGCTGACCTACACGAGATTCTAAACTCTTTCGCGAGAGATCTCGTTTCCCACGAACGCCGAGACACACATTTCCCCTCCAGTGAGTTGATCTGCGTGTCGCTGACACGAATGAGGGTCCGTGGAAACCAGAACACGCACCCAAGAAAACGATGACCGTCGTCTCAAGGAGCTCGTTCGTTCGACACAAGGCATTGCCTGCGCCCTTCGAGAGGGCGTCCCGCAGTCAACGGCACTTGAAACGTGGACCGACTTCGGGACACATTTGAACGGCAAGTGTCGGTTGATGCAATCAATCCCATCAGACACCCAGGACATGATTGATTGAAATTTTCACAACACTTGATTTCTGCTGTTCAGCTACGAACGTGCGCGGGACAAAATCCTGCACTTGGTTAGAGTCGAGTCGATGGAATCTGGATCCATGTGACGGTATCGTGCTTGTTATGACCGACGTCACCCGAATCCTCTCCGAGATCGAGCACGGCGATCCGTCCGCCGCGGATCAGCTGTTGCCGCTTGTTTATGACGAGCTGCGGTGGCTCGCCGCTGCGAGACTGAAGCATGAGAAGCCTGGCCAAACCTTACAGGCGACCGCACTGGTTCACGAGGCGTATGTCCGGCTTGTAAACGTGGCCGAAGTCCAGCAGTGGAACAGTCGGGGGCATTTCTTTGCGGCGGCGGCGGAGGCGATGCGGCGGATCTTGGTGGAGAACGCCAGAAGGCGAGCCGCCCGCAAGCATGGCGACGGCAGGCATCGCGTCACCCTGGATGAGGCAGACGGGGCCGTGTGCGCGTCCGAAGATCTGCTGGCTCTAGACGAGGCGTTGGGGATCCTTGAACAACAGGACCCGAAGGCCGCACAAGTTGTCAAGCTCCGCTATTTCTCTGGACTAACCATTCCCCAAGTTGCTGAGGCAATGCGGATTTCAATACGAAGTGCCGAGCGAAACTGGACTTACGCCAGGACTTGGCTCCATGGTGCCCTGTCCGACGATGACCCCGGGAACTGATGCCATCGCCTCGGAAGAAAATTATGAAAAAGGCTGGCGGGTTTTGCTGCGTTTCATCGCACTGTGACTCGTAACTGATTTCAAGCGTTGTCCCTCGCAGGAACTTGACAGATGTCCGCTTCCAAGAGCAATGCTCTTTCCAATCGTCACGACCACCTCGACTCCGTAACCAGTGCCAAAGCGATCTTTCTAGAGGCCCTTGAAATCCCGTCAGCAGATGACCGTGACCAGTTCATTCAGGGCAGGTGCGGTGGTGATGAGTCTCTGGGGAAGGAGGTCTGGCGACTTCTCGCCCACCACGGTGAGATGGGTTCGTTTCTCAAGTCGCCGCCACAGGAGGCAATGTTGGATCCCACCGTTGCAACTTCTATCAGCGAAAGACCAGGTGCCCAAATCGGTCGCTACAAGCTGTTGCAGCAAATCGGAGAAGGTGGCATGGGAACGGTGTTCATGGCCGAACAGACGAAGCCGATTTCTCGACGTGTTGCCCTGAAGATTATCAAGCCCGGCATGGACTCCAAGGCCGTCGTGGCCCGATTCGAGGCGGAGCGTCAAGCCCTTGCGATGATGGACCATCCGAGCATCGCGAAGGTGTTGGATGCGGGAACCACCGAATCGGAACGTCCCTATTTTGTGATGGAGTTGGTCAAAGGAAACCCGATCACCGAGTACTGCGAAGCTCACAAGCTGCCACTTCGCGAACGGCTTGACCTCTTTATTCAAGTCTGCCAGGCAGTACAACACGCGCATCAGAAGGGGGTGATCCATCGAGACATCAAGCCGAGTAACGTGCTGGTAGCAAAGTATGACAACAAACCGGTACCGAAGATCATCGACTTCGGCGTTGCCAAGGCGATCAGCCAGCGATTGACCGAGAAAACGATGTTCACTCAATTCGGGCAAATTGTGGGGACGCTCGAGTACAGGCGACGATTGATACGTTGCATTTCAATGACGAGCGACGGATCAAGATTCGGCAGGCGGAGCAGATGTTTGATCTCTTTCCTCCAGACCCGTGAGCGGGAGTTCGAATCGCCTTTGCCCACCGAACGCAACCGGCTCGCTAACTTGGGTGCCGTCGTCGGGGCGAGAGCCGGAGAGCGGCAGCAACCCTGTTCGAACTTTGGCGTGGATTGGGGCTTTTTGGGTCGCGGGGAAGAGCAGGGCAGAGAGTCGGCCCATTCTTGTTGTCGCCGTAATTGGGTTTGTGTCGCGGCTGTTGCGATGGCCGCGTTCGCCCCTCAAGACTGAGTTCGCGAAGTCGCTCCGACAAGTCGGAATCGGCGGTTAAGCAAGCGGATGGAGCGAGAATGCGCGTCCCAAACATCCTGGTGCAAAGGACGCCCGATCATTTCCAAGTGAATTGGAAAATCCTTCACGCGTGTGCGCCTTCCTCATCGACCTTCGGGTTCTATTAGACTGATCAATCGACGGCAGATTATCCGAGGCGCAGGCACAGAAGCGTTGGTGTTCGTCCGCGCCTACGCCGATGGTTGCTCTTGTGTAGCGACGTAACAATGCAGACTGATCCCTTTCTGATTGCCGCGTATTCGGTTGTAGCGATTCACGTGATGATCATTCTGTTGGATTTCGGTGGCGCTTTGTCGCTATTGCTTGGACGGTTTTCTGTAGGCCGACTCGTGTTCTGGCAGAAGCTCTATGTTCTGATGACGTTCTCAAAATGTTTGTCGTACCTCGCCTTGTCCGACTGTCCGCTAACCTCTTTGGAGAATGTCCTACGTCAGCATTCCGCTTCTCGGTCGAATTACGCTGAATCTTTCGTATCGCACTACCTTCCGTCTTTGTCAGACGAAGCCGATCTCGCTTTGATCGGGTTACTGATGCTGTCAGGTTGTGTGTGTGCTCTGAAAGTCGCAGTTCATCAAACTCGGCAGGTACGGACAGTAATCAGGCAGAACAAGTGCAAATCGATTCAAAGGAAATCAAATGAATTCTGTTATGGCGCACATAACGCCGGAAGCATCGAGAGAGATCGGTATTGCCGTTACTATATTCGGTATCGCAGTCATCATTGTGATCGCATTACTGATCGCCGCGATGGCTAAACTGATCAATTGGGCAAATCGATCACAGCAAAAAAGATCAAACGACTCGCCAGACCACTCAGATGCCAGATCAAATGATATGCATGGGGAGTGAGTCGGTTCAGATCGATCGAAAAGCTGGGACCTTCAGACAACTTTTCACCTCTCGCGTGCAGCGGTGATTTGTTTTGCTCATCCTTCAACCATCGATAGAATCTGAATGTTTTTCACCTACCATATTGTTGAACTACCGAGATTCTAAACTCACCAGTTTCATACCATTGACGGTCACCGTCGGAAATCATGATGGGCATCATCATTGGGCACCTCACCCCGGAGGCTAGCGATCAAATAGGAACCGCGCTTTTGAATTTGTTCCTCCTTTGCGTAGCAGCATGTGTTGTCATCGTCCTGGTTGTCACGGTGCTCATTGTGCTGTTCGCCAAAGCTTGGCGAGCTTTGAGACGCAAGCAGTCATACTCATTGAATCGCGCAGAAAACCTAACGTTGCGACAGGGCATCGGTCGGCCGGCCGAGGTCGATGTGAAAGACCTTGAGGAGGAAGCGATTGTCGCCAGAACTGCGTCCAGAGAGTTCGGAAAGTCAAAAGAGGGTTAGCATCGCTGGCGGTGGTTGTACCGGTTCGAATCACCTTTGCTCACCGAAAATCGAGTTCGCTAACTTATGAGCCGCGACTGGGGCGAGAGCGTGAGAGCGAAAGCAACCTGGTTCGAACTTTGGCGTCGACTGGCGCTTTTGAGACCGCAGGGAAGGGAAGGGGAGAGAGTCGGTTGATTCCTGTTGCCGCCGTAAGACGCTGCGAGAAAGCGGGTTGCGGCGTGACCTTTTGATTGGGGCCGAAGGGCGGTTGAGAGTCAACTCGGGGCGCGGGCTTGGCTTGCCGGCCCGGAAGAGCACGCCGAAAGCAACCCTCTTCGAACCGGTTCTCGTTCGGAAGTTTGGCGTAAGTGATTCGCTCAACGAGACTTGCGACCAAGGGAGTTTCGTTCGGTGGTCAGCAGGCGAGTGGGATTCGAACGATGTCGCGCCCTGCAAGCCATGAAGCCGAGGTCATCGGTTCGAATCCGGCGAGCGCAACATCTCTGGGAAAAATTGTGAAGAGTCAGAATCTTTCAAGTATCGATTCTGATTGTGTCTTGTGTCGTATCCGTACCGGCCCCGCCCCTCGGGCCTAACATCCGATCGACCGTCACGCCAGGAAAATCCATTGCCGTGTATTGCGAAGTGCAGTACAATTGGTCAGCGATGAAATCCGCTACTGGAGAAACAATGATGCCAAAAAACAGCTCACTCATGGTGCGGCTTGATGAAGAGTCCAAAGCTTTGTTGGCGTCAGCAGCGGAGCTTCGCAAGGTCAGCGTTAGCGATTACGTCCGTTCGATCGTCGTCAGCCAGGCGCGTCGCGAACTAGCCGCCGCCGAGGCGCAGGTGATCTCGATGACTTCAGAAGAGCAGCTTGAGTTTTGGGAGGCATTGTCGAAACCGCCCAAGCTGACCAAGGCGCAAAAGCAGCTCGGGAAGTTGATGCGAGGCGACGCTTGAGCGGTCCTCGGTTTCCCGAAGCCTGGTCGATTAAGTCGCTCGATAAATCACATCCACGTCGAAAATTCCAGTCAGGAAACAACGACGTTGATGAGTGGTTAAAGAAGTCCGCATTGCAGAGCCAAAAGAAGCACCTGACGACTACCAAGGTTCTGTTGGACGCAGATCGCGAGATTGTGGGCTACTACACACTGGCGTTTTCACAGGTCGATTTTTCAGACTTGCCGGCTGATCTGGTCAAGAAGTTGCCGCGTCGCCAACTGCCTGTCGGCGTGCTGGCATGGTTGGGAGTGGATCGATCCTACCAAGGTCGCGGCATCGGCCAGCGTCTGCTCGCGACGTCGCTCGTCGATTGCTATGAAGCGAGCCACACGTTTTCTTTCATCGCCGTGATCCTCGACTGTGTGGATGAGCAAGCCAAGCGGTTTTATCGGCAGTTCGACTTTCAAGAACTACCTGGCTATCCAATGCGTTTGTACTTGCCATTTAGGTCGCTCGAAGCCCTAGCCAAGGGTGACTGAGTCGCGTTTGGTTCAAAGAGGCAGCCGAGCATGAACCACCGAACGAACTCGACTTTCAATCATCTTCGAGCCATGGATCTCAGCTGAGCTGAGATGCCTGACGACGGCTTTAAGGCATGTGATGCCGGTGACTTCTGCGCGACCGCATAGATTCGAGTGGAATCGCATGTCCATCGAGCTGACGACCGACCGCAAGTTCCACGTCACTCGCTTGCCGGCCTGTTGATTTAGTCGATATTGCACAAATCATGGTGAGCCGCTGGCCGTAAGGCCACGGGCAATGCGACAGCGCCCGGGCGCTCACGCGTCGCGGCTCACCTAAATCAACAGGCCGTTAAGGAACGGGGTGAACGTGGTTTTTGGACCAGAAATCCGCGACGTGGTCCTGTGAATTAGAGACTTGCGACCAATGGGTTGCTCTTGGTGGTCTTTCGCGCGACCCGATGCCAGCTTGTTAGCATGCAAGTGCCGGAGCCCGATCACCGAAATGGTCACCCCTTCAAGATCGACGATCAACCGTTCACGCCACACTTCGTCAAAATCGACACCCGAAATGGAGCTCAGGATGTCGATCCGCTGTGGGGCAACGCCAATCTGGTAGACAACGTCCGGTGTGCAGAAGTCGGCAACGCTTACCTTCGAAAGCGGAGCCCCAAACATCTCCAATGCTGTCCACACTCGTGCAGCATTGGCCTCGGTGGGTCGCACCCAGAAATCGAATGTCCGCCGTCGCACGAGGACATCCATGGGCAGCCATTGCGTAAGCGCCTACCAGCAGGTAATCAGCCCCGGCCTCGCCGAACGCAGACAACATGTCTTTGAAATTCTCGTTCAGCATGATGCTTTGATCCGGGCACCAATGCCCAGCAACTCTCGGTAATAGGCCAGACCATTGACAAACGCTCAGCGGCGGTCGCGTCGGCGACAATACCACGATCGTCTTCCTCGTTGAGCGACAATTTACGCTCGACTTCAAAACCTATTCGCGTGATGCGGCTCATAAGTCGATTATACACCGGAAGAGGTCGATTCGGTCGAGAGGCTCATCCGACAGCAGGAACCGCTCGGGCTTTTTGGCGGCCGGATGCTCCAGTTCCTCAAACTCGACCCGCTGCAGATTACCGCCCCGCTTCTGCGCCGACTTGGCCCGGGCACGATCAATCAGAATCCGCCGCATCGCCTCCGCCGCCGCGCCAAAGAAATGTCCCGCACCATTCCACTTTGCCTCCGAACTTCCGTCGCAATCGATCAGCCTCATGGAAAAGATCGGTCGCCTGCAACGTCGGCCCCGGCTGCTCATGCGACAAACGGGCCTTCGCTAGTCGCCTAAGTTCTTGGTAAACAAGAGGGAGCAACTCCTCGGGCGCCTGCTGATCGCCCGCGTCAACGGCTCTCAAAACTTCGGTCAAGTTTGGCATTGGATAGTCAACTCGGGAGGTAATCGACAGTGTTTGACGTCACAGGGCATGAACTGGACGACTTTTCTTCGAGCAACTGATTCACTTGATCCAATCGGGCCAGTTCTCGTCATTGTCGAGCTTATCCCTGAATGCAGTACTCCATTGATGGACGAAATAATGAAATTCGCCTTGATCGATACAACTTTGGAAGTATCGCCGAGCCTCGACGCGGCGTCCCTCCGCCAGCGCGGGGCGGCAATACAAAAGTACGTTGTAGCCATAAGACGTTTTGAGTTTTTCTTCTCACTTGCGGCAATGGTCGCTTTGTCGTCAGGAGTCTCCGCAGCCAAATAGTCGCACAGAGGAACGATATCGTGTTGCATAGGATTCTTGAACGTGGAAAAAAAACCAGCACTGCGTGCCGCGTGTCTCATGGCAATATCTGGATTCGCACCAAGTAGGCGAAGTGCCAACCAGTCCTGTTCAAATCCGCTGTAGTCCTTTTGTTTACTTTTGCGATCAAGGTACTCCTGAAAGGAGCGGAGGTAGTCCTCACGTTCAGCAGAGCTAGTTGGGATGCTCAGTCGCGCAAGTTCCAGATATGCGAGTTTCGTGTTCCTAATTAATTGCTGTTCACCGTCGAGCGAGAGCGTCTCTTCCAAACGAGCGTACGCGGTTTCGCCACCGGCAGGATCCCCCAGGCGAAACGCGTCAATAATCGCGTATGAGGCAAGGTAATTGTTTTGCCGCGAAGGATCGTCTATGAAGTTCCGCGAAAACCTGGCGGCAGCATCAAATCCATTCGCGTACTGAATGTAATAATACTTGATAAGACCGTTTACTGAGTCTTTCGAGTCGTCTGCGATCATCTCGCAATGTTGCTTTGCTTGCATTAGAAGCTTGTCAGATAAAGCGTCTTCACCAATTTGCTGTTGAAGTTGTGACGCAACCAAATAAGATTCTGCAAGCATCGCGTTGAGTTTTTCATTGTTGGGCCAGTCGCTTAAACATGACGTGAGGTCATTGATCGCCTCATCGACCAAAGTAATCGCCTTGGCAGGAACCGGCTCATCCATGGCAAGCGTCGCTTTTGCAAAGCCTAGCGACATGGTCACCGCCAGGCTGCGTTCTTCATGATCTGCGACAATCTTGAGATGACTCATCGCTTCTCTTGGATTGGACCACTCAAGAGCGATTCCCAAATAGAAGTGATCTTCGATCGACAACTCGTCAAAGTTGAGCAACGCGTTGGTGTCCTGAAAGTAAGCTTGCTCATGTCCGCTATAAAACTTGGCGATTGCTCGTAGGCTAAGTAATGGTACGGATGAGTCGCCAGACGTCTCTGCTAGATCCAAGTACACGTTTGCTTCTTCAAGATCTCCTCGCAAAAGCATGATATGTCCCTTGTTACGGTAGTACCACGCATCGCCGGCGCCCCACGTTCGTGCTCTTTCAACATCGGCTTCGGCTTTATCGATTCGGCCAACAATAATATTGTCCATCGCATCGGATTGGGCGTCGCGACGTTCGTGCGTGCGCCACGCTAACGCACCTAAGCAAACAAATAGCAGGGAAATGACCAAGCAGCCAGCGAGCATTGTTACTGTCGGGTTACGGCGCATGACGCGGAAGCCTTTGCCGACGATCCCGATCCGTCTTGCACTAATCGCATACCGATTGACATAGTTCTTAAGATCATTCGAGAACTGTCCGGCTGTCTGGTATCTGCGATCTGGGTCTTTGTCGATCGCTTTCATGCAAATGGTGTCGAGGTCGACCGGGATCTTGCGGTTGAGCTTTCGCGGCGCGGTCGCATCCTTGTGAAGGATCTGGCTGAGGACTTGATCGCGTGTCTGTCCTGGAAAAGGCGGTTCCAACACGAGCAATTCGTAGAGCGTTGCACCAAGCGAATAGATGTCGGTGCGGTGGTCGATCGCAACGCGGCCTGCCGTGATTTGCTCTGGTGACATGTAGAGTGGCGAACCGACGAACTCGCCGCTCATCGTCATGCCGGGCTGTTCCAGCATCCGCGCCAGCCCAAAGTCGTTGACGCTGAGCCGTCCATCGGGGCCAGTAGCAAATTCGACGGTTTGATGTCCCGGTGAATCACGCCATGTTCGTGCGCATGTTCCAGCGCGTCGGCAACTTCGGCGATCATCGTCGCCACATGGTCAAAGTACTTGGAGCCTTGAGCAACCGTTGAACTCGACGAAACGGAGGACAAGTCCGTGCGAACCGGCGCGGGACCGGTCACATCATAAAGAGCGGTCTTCCGCAGCCAACTCGGCACATCGGCGTCCGATGCACTCTTCCCCGTCTTCTCCGTTGTCTCCTGTTTCAAATCTTTAATCACCGCATCGAGCGACGGTCCATCAATCAATTCCATCGCGTAGTAGTGAATCCCCTTGTCCTCACCGGTCGTGTAGATCGGCACGATGTTGGTGTGATGCAACTTGCCGGCCGCTTCCGCCTCGCGGCGAAATCGCAAGATTGCTTTGCTGCTCAAGCCCAGTCCGCTCGACAACACCTTCAACGCGACTTTGCGTTTCAGCGATTTCTGGCGAGCTTCATAAACGACGCCCATACCACCACGGCCCAGTTCGCGAATGATTTCGAAGTCACCTAGGTTCCTTTGCAGTCTGCACTCCGGAATCGCCTTCTCCATCGCAACCATTGCCTCAGTATCCAGCAAGTTGTCCGATTGCTCGTGAGCCAGGATCATCGCCGCCAGTCTGCGACGTTCATCTGGGCGATCTTTGTAGACGTCGTCAAGAAACGCTTCTCGTTTGTCGGCCGACAGCTCGATCGCTTTGGCGAAGGTATGCTCATCGTTCATTCTGCGCCCCTTGGTATTCCAGTTCCAAGATTGTCTTTGAAAACTGATACTGTGGCATCCAGAATTGGCCTGCTGACAGGCAGCTCTCAAAGTATGACCGCGCCTGATCTTCGTCACCTTGCGCCCGCATGGTAAGACCGGCTAGGTAGCTGGCATAACACTCAACATATTTGGACCCATCTGCCTCCTTCAGAAACGTTTGGGCATCGATGAGATTCGCGACATATTGGAGGCGGAGCTGGAAAGCCCAGAACGGCGGATCAAAGAAGTCGTTTCCAAGTCCTTCTATTTCCTCCAGCATCCGTTTTGATTCAACTTCTGCGAAGGATAGGTCTCCGGTCAGCAAGAGGATCTCGAGAGACATTACTTTGACCGGCCAAGCTGGAAGCTTCGATAACTTCAGATAGATGTCGCGAGCGTCGTCTGGCCTACCGGCAAGTGCCGCTACACTCGCTAATCCGATCGCCTGAATTGGGAAACCCACCGAGTCTGTCGCCTCTTCATCACGTTGATAGCGATGGTTGGCACGGAAGAATACGGCAGCGCGACAGGCTAACCACCAGTCGTTATGGATTTCGCTGAAGGCAGCGAGCGTCTCGTCGTTTGCGCCATCGGCGAGTTCATGGAATCCCGCACTGATCTCTCTTGCTGCCCATCCGTGCGGATATTGGTGGAGCTTATCCGCTAAGACACGAGCTTCTTGGGTTAAGAAGGCAAGATCGGTATCAGCATCGTGAAACGTGATGGCCGTGCAGCGACACAGCACGCCAACAAACATCACAAATGGATTGTCTGGCAGCTGCGTCTCTACTTTCCGAATGATGTCGACCGCCTGCCTGGCATGTTCCGCATCGCCGGTATCTAGGGCCTCGCTCGTGATCGCCATGGCGTAGAAGGCTTGACCCATCGGCCATGGCCGTTCGCGATCGTTGAGTACTCCTTCTAGGGTTCTGACTGCCTCGGTTGGATCTTCGTAAACTTGAGTCCAGCCACGGAATAGTTGATCGTACTTGCCATATTCTTTAGACGGATGTAGCTGTCGCAGCCTATCCAGTAATCCGGTGAACGTCTCGTCCGGGCGCAATTGGCCATTCTCATCCCTTTTGACGAACATGCCCGTGTCACCAATGCTGCTCATGCATAGTGCCGCGGCGATTGCAAGGCTTTCTGGATTGCTTCGGTACGCCTTTGTCAGGATCTCCGTCGCGAGGTCCATCCTACCGGAGAATTGATAGGCAAGAGCTTGCAGTAGAAATATCCATTCTTCCGGAGCTTTGGCAGTTTTCGCCTCGCTGACAATCTCTTGTGTAGTTTGGACATCGCCTCGCAACGCTGTCTCGATTCCACGCTCGATGATAGAATAATGCCATTTCGTGATCGCTTGGTTGCGCTCGTCAAGTAGTGAGGTGACTCTTGAGTATGCCTCCGTGCGTTCCTTCAGCAATCGTTCAGCGTTACCTTGCGCAGTTGTAGCCTCTCGCCAAAGCCAAGACACGAGACCCAAGCTAATCGTCAACACAAGAAATATCGCCGCCAAGCTAGAAGCGATTGCTTTGTTCTGTTGCCAGAACTTATGAACTCGATAAGCGGTAGAGGGTGGTCGAGCGTTTACCGCGTCGCCTCTTAGATATCTATAGAGTTCCTCTCCGAGTCGACTCGGAGATTCGTACCTTCGCTTTCGATCCTTTTCGAGTGCCTTCATCACGACCCAATCGAGATCGCCGCGCAGCATTCTGGAAAGCGAAGATTGGTCTGTCTTTCGGTAGGCCGCAGTTTGTACGGCGGCCTTGCCTTGGCTGCTGAGTCTTAAGCTTGGGCGTGGTGGCTCCTTCTCGCGGATCGTTTTCAGTATCTGCTCGAGTCCCTGACTACGTAGTTCCTTGCCATCAAGGGGCGTTTCGCCGACTAGCAACTCGTAGAGAATGACGCCAAGCGAGTAAACGTCCGCGCGGGTGTCGACGTCCAGCTGGTTTAGAACGGCTTGTTCGGGGCTCATGTATTCGAGTGTCCCCACAATCTGGCCGAGCTGCGTGTAAAGTGTCTTTTCGGTGAGTTTCTGGTGGGTTGCCTTGGCTACGCCAAAATCGATCACTTTCGGTACCGGACGATCGTCGTACTGCGCGACAAGGATGTTCGAAGGTTTTAGGTCACGGTGAATAATTCCTTTCTGATGCGCATGTTGCACAGCGCTGCAAACGTCGATCATCAATCTCACGCGATCCTTGGGCGCAAGCTGGTTCTGGTCGCAGTACTGAGTGATTGGGACTCCTTTAACAAGTTCCATCACAAAGTATGGTTCCCCTTTCTCGGTTTCTCCTGCATCCAGCACTTTGGCGATATTCGGATGATCCATGAGAGCCAGTGACTGACGTTCGGCTTCGAAGCGGGCCACGACCTGCTTGCTGTCGAGGCCGGCCCGAATGACCTTCAACGCGACCATTCGTTTCACTGGGCGCATCTGTTCCGCCATATAGACCGATCCCATTCCCCCTTCGCCGATCTTGTCGAGCAGCTTGTAATTACCGATGTGCATTCCTGAGGCATCTGAGAACTTCACGCTGGGATCGGCACCTTCCGTTGCCGGAAGATCCAAAAGGCTGTCATCGCTGTCTGCCGCCGCCAGAAGTTCTTCGAGTCGACATCGAAGTGGCTCGTTGCTTTGGCACTCCTTCGACAAGAATTCCGAACGTTCGTGCGCATCCAGTTCAAGAGCCTTTTCGAATAGGGCCTCTTCGACGCCAGATTCCGCGCACCCATCCATCACACTGTCATGGTCCTGCTTCCCAAACCAGGGGCCGTAAGGATCGTTCCGATGATCGATCTCCAACTTCGCCGTCGTGGTCACGCGTACACCGCATTTGGGGCAGGAATCCAGCTCAGATGTGGAAAAGTCCGCCAGGACGTGACCGCACTCGGGGCATACTTCGGAAGATTTGCCGGGATTTCGATTGCTTCGTAGATCGCCCATGATTTGAACACCAGTTGTTTAGGCACGTGACGCTTTCTATAGGGCAGTGCGTAGAATCCCGCCAATTTACATCAAGGATTCGGAGAATTTCTGGAAACGCTGGGCGGCGAGCTAATCGCGGAGGAAGTTGGAACGGCCCAAGCCACCTCGATATCCTGATCAACATGACCGACGTCACCCGAATCCTCTCCGAAATTGAGCATGGCGATCCGTCCGCCGCGGATCAGCTTTTGCCCCTTGTCTATGACGAGCTTAGGAGGCTCGCCGCTGCGCCATTGAAGCAGGAAAAGCCGGGGCAGACGCTGCAGGCGACGGCATTGGTTCATGAGGCCTATGTTCGGCTGGTGAATGTGGCCGAAGCCCAGCAGTGGAACAGTCGGGGACATTTCTTCGCCGCCGCGGCCGAGGCGATGCGGCGCATCTTGGTGGAAAACGCCAGAAGGCGAGCCGCCCGCAGGCATGGCGACGGCAGGCATCGCGTCACCCTGGATGAGGCAGACGGGGCCGTGTGCGCGTCCGAAGATCTCTTAGCACTGGACGAGGCGTTGGGGATCCTTGAGCAACAGGACCCGCAGGCCGCGCAAGTTGTCAAACTCCGCTATTTCTCTGGACTAACCATTCCCCAAGTTGCTGAGGCAATGCAGATTTCAATACGGAGTGCCGAGCGAAACTGGACTTACGCCAGGACTTGGCTCCATGGTGCCCTGTCCGACGATAACCCGGGGGCCTGACGCCGTCGATTCGGAAAAGAATTATGAAAAACGCTGGCGGGTTTTGCTGCGTTTCATCGCACTGCGACTCGTAACTGATATCAAGCGTCATCCCTCGCAGGAACTTGTCAGATGTCCGCTTCCAAACGCGATGCTCTTTCCAATCGTCACGACCCACTCGACTCCGGAATCAGTGCCAAAGCGATCTTTCTGGAGGCCCTTGAAATCCCGTCGGCGGATGACCGTGACCAGTTCATTCAGGGCAGGTGCGGTGGTGATGAGTCGCTGGGGAAGGAGGTCTGGCGACTCCTCGCCCACCACGGTGAGATGGGTTCGTTTCTCCAGTCACCGCCACAGGAGGCAATGCTGGATCCCACCGTTGCACTTTCTATCAGCGAAAGGCCAGGTACCCAAATCGGTCGCTACAAGCTGTTGCAGCAAATCGGAGAAGGTGGCATGGGAACGGTGTTCATGGCCGAACAGACGAAGCCGATCGCTCGCCGTGTTGCCTTGAAGATTATCAAGCCCGGCATGGACTCCAAGGCCGTCGTGGCCCGTTTCGAGGCAGAGCGTCAAGCCCTTGCGATGATGGACCATCCGAGCATCGCGAAGGTATTGGATGCGGGAACCACCGAATCGGGCCGTCCCTACTTTGTGATGGAGTTGGTCAAAGGGATCCCGATCACCGAGTACTGCGACGCTCACAAGCTGCCGCTTCGCCAGCGGCTTGACCTCTTTATTCAAGTCTGCCAGGCAGTACAACACGCGCATCAGAAGGGGATTATCCATCGAGACATCAAGCCGAGTAACGTGCTGGTAGCCAAATACGACAACCAGCCGGTACCGAAAATCATCGACTTCGGCGTTGCCAAGGCGATCAGCCAGCGATTGACCGAAAAGACGATGTTCACTCAATTCGGGCAAATTGTGGGGACGCTCGAGTACATGAGCCCCGAACAGGCGCAGTTCAACCAACTCGACGTCGACACTCGCAGCGACATCTATTCGCTTGGTGTTCTGCTTTACGAACTGCTCACGGGAGAAACACCGTTTGATGGGAAGCGGTTGCGATCCTCGGCATTTGAGGAGGTGCTCCGCATCCTTCGCGAGGAAGAGCCGCCACGACCGAGTAACCGGATCAGCACATTAGGCGACAAGGCAGCAACGGTATCCGGTAACCGCGCCTGTGAGGCCGGTGAATTGGGGACTTCTCTGCGCGGCGACCTCGATTGGATCGTCATGAAATCAATGGATAAGGACCGAGGGCGGCGTTATGAAACGGCAATCGCGTTTGCGGCCGACCTGCAGCGTTATCTGGATGACGAGCCCGTTGTCGCGAGGCCGCCGAGCACTGGGTATCGACTTCGCAAGTTTGTCAAGCGAAATCGTAGCCTTGCCGTTTCGGGTTCGATTGCCATTTGCGCCTTGTTGATTGGTTTCGTGGCGGCAATAGGTTTCGGCTTGTTTGCCATGCAGACAGCGACGGAACTCGACCGTACTTTACGCAACTACCACAGGCTCCTCATTGAATCTGTGCTTGCTGACGCGGCATCAGGCGATATCGAAAAAGTGAATGCGACCATCGCGTCCGCGGATGATGAACGCTTTCCCGTCGATTGGAAGCTCACGCTGGAAGGTCTTGCCCACCTCCATCAAGGTGACAATGATCAGACAATTGAAAAACTCGAAGAAGCGTTGAGAATTAATCCTGAAAACGTATCCGCCAAAGCGATGCTCACGCTGGCCTATTTTCATACCGGCGACTGGAATGAATGGGTGAAGTTAGCCGCTGAGGTGGAGGAGGTGTCGCCGAGGAACGAATTCAGGGAGTTTGATGAATTGTTCTTGGCGTATGCATGGTTTTACACCAATCCTGACAAAGCGGAATCACAACTGAATGCGACCGTGGAGAAGCATCGAACTTGGGTGATCCCGTCGGTACTCTTGGCAAACCTTGAAGGACATCAAGCGATGTTCTATGAGGGTGAATCGCCTGAAAGGAAAAGGAAGCGAATGAAGGATGCGTTGCAGAGGATCCAGAACATTCCGCCGGAGTTGGTCGACGATAATCCCTTTTTATTGGTTGGCTCGTTATTTCCCTATGCAGCCGCAAGTCAGATTCTCGACGATTCATCCGGATCGCTAGCCGCCGAAGCAAATCGTCTTGCTGCTCGTCTTGATGAGTATCCCAGGTACGCCGTTGGGGGATTGACGAGAGGCAGTTTTTATTTCCGAGCTGGCAATTCGGCAAAGGCGAGACAGGCATGGGACGATATTCTGCAATACGGTCGCGGAATGATTCTCCACTGGCCCGCCTCGGCTCTATTCCTTGAGGGAGAAGGAGACGAGGTGGTTGCCCGAGGTCGCGACTGGAGCGATCCTGAGGCGCGGATAGCTCTCGCTTACATTCTCGCTCTCTCCGATAACCCGAACGACCAGGCTGAATCGCTTGAGGTATTTCAAGAACTCGCACCGGAAGCGGATACGTGGTTAAGGCGACACTACTTGATCCAAGTTCCGCTTTTGCTCCAAAAGCCTGAAATTGCCAAGACGCAATGTGAGGCCTGGCTACAAAACCAGGAGGTTCCCGAGTTGAGTCTGCCACTGGGAGGCTGGGAGAAGGAATCGATCCGGTTCATTGCGGACCCGACGAATCCTTCATTCGCACCGCGGATTGATGAGTCAAGTAATGACACGGATAAAAGGTTGTTCTACGAAAACTATCAAATGGCACTTGTTGACTTCGCCAATGGGCGACTGACCGGTGCGGTCACGCGTCTCGAACAATGTAGCTCGTACGATGTACCACAGTTGCGATGGTGGGTAGCGGGTTTCAAAAAGAACTTCGAATCGCGAATCGGCAATAGCAGCAAGTTTTCGGTAATCATGCCGTCCCCTGAAACGAAGTGAAGTGCTTTGACGACGATTGATCTTCGTCACCGTCTTGACGAATTTGATGGAAGCAGGAGGGTGGGACCAGTATCCTGATTCGCATGACCAACGTCACCCGAATCCTCTCCGAAATCGAGCACGGCGATCCGTCCGCCGCGGATCAGCTGTTGCCCCTTGTTTATGACGAGCTGCGGAAGCTCGCCGCTGCGCGACTGAAGCACGAGAAGCCGGGGCAGACCTTGCAGGCGACGGCCCTGGTTCATGAGGCATACGTCAGACTGGTGAACGTGGCCGAAGCCCAGCAGTGGAACAGTCGAGGCCATTTCTTTGCCGCCGCCGCCGAGGCGATGCGGCGTATCTTGGTCGAGCAGGCTCGCCGAAAGAAGAGCCTGAAAGGCGGCGGAGGGCTGAACCGCGTGGAGCTCAGCGATGCCGACGTAAGCGATGGGATCTCCGACGTTGATGTGATCGCCTTGGACGATGCGATTGAGCGGCTGGAGTACGAGGATCCCCGCGCCGCCCAGGTGGTGAAGATGCGTTTTTTCGGTGGTTTGACCATTGCCCAGGCCGCTGAAGCGATTGGAATCAGCCCCGCAACTGCCGACAATGACTGGGCTTACGCAAGGAGCTGGCTGCGGGTGCGGCTGTCACCGGAGGGCGACGAAGGAAAATTCTGAACTTTTCTAGGGAAGTTACAACTCAATTTCGCACTGCCCTACACAGGCAATTCTGCATGCGACCAGGAACGATCGATGGCGACCGACCAGCTTTCCGACAAAGAGATTTTTAACTTCGCCCGTCGGCTCGATTCGCGAGAGGCGGTCGAGGAGTATCTCGATCAGATCTGTGGCGACGATAGGGAGAGACGCCAGCGGATCCTGAAGTTGGTGGAGGCGGACAAGGGTGACAGTTTTCTGGAGAAGCCACCTGTGGCGTTACCAGAAACGGTTGAGAGTCGAAGCTCGATCGAGCGAGAAGGCCAAGTAATTGGCAACTACAAGCTTCTGCAGAAGATCGGCGAGGGTGGTTTCGGCGTCGTCTACATGGCCGAGCAGACAAGCCCCGTTCGCCGCCAGGTCGCGCTCAAGATCATCAAGCCGGGGATGGACTCAAAGGAAGTCATTGCGCGATTTGAGGCAGAGCGTCAAGCCTTGGCAATGATGGACCATCCCAACATCGCGAAAGTATTCGATGGTGGACAGACAGAGTCAGGGCATCCATTCTTCGTCATGGAGCTGGTCAAGGGCGTTCCGCTGACCAAGTTTTGTGACGAAAACAAACTTGACACGCGAGAGCGGCTTCGGTTGTTCGCAAATGTCTGCAATGCAATCCAGCATGCTCATCAAAAAGGCGTAATCCACCGTGACATCAAACCATCGAATGTCTTGGTGACATTACACGATGGAAAACCTGTTCCGAAGGTGATTGATTTCGGTGTCGCCAAAGCCATGTCGCAACAGCTTACGGCGAAAACACTGTTCACGAAGTATGGCCAAATGGTTGGGACGCCCCAGTACATGAGCCCTGAACAGGCCGAGATGAGCGGCCTCGATATTGATACTCGAAGTGACATCTACTCGCTTGGCGTACTTCTCTACGAGCTCTTAACAGGAACGACACCAATTGACCCAGCACGTCTGCGTCAAACGGGTTACGCCGAGATGCAGCGGATGATTCGAGAGGAAGAGCCACCAAGGCCTTCAAAACGCTTAAGTACGCTCGGCGAGCAATCGGTTCGTATCGCAGCTTTCCGAGGAAGTGATCCGAGGACGCTGTCCTCCGTTCTGAGAGGTGAACTTGACTGGATTGCTATGAAGGCGTTGGAAAAGGATCGTAGTCGCCGCTATGACACGGCCAACGGCTTGGCCACGGATATTCGTCGGCACTTGGCAAACGAACCAGTAATCGCTTGCCCCCCCACTACCGCTTACGTCTTGAAGAAAGCCTGGCAGCGCCACCGACGGGTTGCGCTCGTCTGCTTGGGCATGCTTGCCATTCTGGTTTTGGGTTTGTTGGGGACCATCGCGGGTTGGCTTGCAGAAAAAGAACAAAGGGAGAAGGCGGTTCGCCTACAGAATATCGCGGAATCCGCGGAGGCAAAGGCGAAGCAGTTTGCGACAGATTATCGTCGACGACAGTTTATTGCAGACCTGAACTTGGCCGGACAGGCAGTTAATGAAAACAACCGCGAAAGACTCCGACAGATTCTGGATGAGTACTCACCCGATGAGCAAGTCATCAAAGAGTTGGGCGGTTTCGCATTTCGCTACCTAACTAAGATTGCCAATGCTGACCGGGGGATGACGGTTTCTTTACCCCAGTCCGGTAGGCTTCCACGATTCTCTCTCGACGGGAATCTTTTGGTGGTTGGATTGACAGATAATCGTAGTGCGCTGATTTCGCTTTCGATTGCGGGCCGACCCGAGGGAGGAACGGTTGACTTGCATTGGCGTCGCACCCTCGGATTGCCGCATCAGAATCTGTGGTATCCGGCCGATGTTTGGATTCTTCCGAGCGGCGAAGAAATTGTGCGAGTCTCAGACGATACCCTCGATGTCGAGGTTGTTGATCTTAACGGTCATCGCAGACGCATTATTGCACACCTGAATGACTTTCTGCCATCCGACGACCAGATACACTCCGACCACGATCGTTTACTGATCAGATCAGAGCTGAATCGTGCCAAATTTATCGAGCTTCAGCCGCAGGGCGAGAAGGTTGCGCTTGGAACAAATGGCGGTTTATTGTTGGCTTCATTGGGTAATGAATACCAAATTGATCAACTCTCGACGCAGTCGGTCGGCGCGATCGCTTTCACGTCCGACGGGCGGATACTCGCGTTCTATGACAAGAACGGTATTGGATTTGTCGATCTAGAAGAGCTAAGTGGAGTATCAGCTAGCCGTATTCCGCTGCTTCAGCCGTCGCAAGTTCTGGCGTACTCTCCTGATGACCAATCCCTCGTTGTTGGGACTGACGATGGGTTCTTGCAGATATTCAACGCCGTCAGCCGACAAGAAATTCGCAGATTTCGAGCGCATGAAGATGGATTACGTGACTTGCGATTTTCTCCGGATGGGAAGCTATTTGCGACTGGCGGCAGGGAGAATGTCATTAAGCTCTGGGATTGGCCGAAGTGCAGCCTAGTAGGCGAATTGCGAGGTCAAGGAATTTCTTGTTGTTTTCATCCCACTGAAGAAGTTCTGGCCTGTGTGTCGTTGGACGGTGAAATCTGCTTTTGGGATTATGTCAATGCGATACCGATCGGTCCGCTTCCATTAGAAAACGCGCCGCTAGATCTTGAATGCGCAGAAACGGAAACGGCGTTCTTGATTGCAGACTCATTGAACGACTACCAATGTGAGAGCGTCGAGAGTGAACTGCGGTTGCTCCGTACTAACGAGTCAGCTCGATTGGACGCCATGATCGGGCGCGATGGCAAACGTTTGGAGCTATTCGAATTTGGTAACGTGGAATTCACACAGGTTGGAAAGAGTGAGCCAACATCGATTCGAGCGTCTGGATTTCCAATCGATCTTTCCCCCTCGGGGAAACTGCTGTTGACAGGACGGCAGAATGCCGGAGCCGAGATATGGAAAACATCGACGGCAGCGAAAGTGTTTGATTTGCCGACGCGATTGGTCAATGTGAATTACGCGATACCGGCTGGTCGATTCAGCTCGGACGAAAGCTTGGTGGCGCTCGCTGGGGCAGATTGTTCAATTCAGTTTTTTGGCGTGGATTCGGGCGAGCTAATCTTTCGCCTGATGGGGCATAGCCAGGGCGTTGTAGACCTTGACCAATCCCCGGTTGACAAGAATTGTTGGGCCTCGTCGAGCTGGGATCGGAGCGCCATTATCTGGGACGCTTCTTCGAAGGCCGTCAAGCATCGATTGACTCATCGCTCATGGGTCGGTGCCGTTTGTTTTTCTCCCGACGGGCGCGAACTTGCGACAGTGAGCGCGGATCAGACCCTAAAGATATGGTCCGTCGAAACTGGCGATCAATTGCTTTCGCTTGACACGGAAATGCCACACCCGCGAAAAGTCAAGTTTTCGAGAGATGGTTCACGTATTTGCGTCACGGCAAATCTTCCGCCCTCTTACCGAGTTTTCGACGCGAGCACTGGCATCGATAAATCCCCAAGTGGAAGCGGTCATCGAAACCTAAGAACTGTTGACCGAGGTTCGCTGTGAAGACGAGACTGCGTAAGTTGTCGGGCAGTCCTAAAGGCGATTGAACGGAAGTCCATTTTATGGGGCCGAGAATCAGTGCACGGAATCAAGAGTAAAGAGAGCCAACTTGCACTGCTGGGTACGCTTTTGCTCGGCAACGTAGATGGCCCCATGCCGCGGCAGCGGTCCCAGTTAGGAATTCATCATCGGTGGTCCGCGGCAGATTCGAAACTGCGTCACCATGGTTAGTAGATGGTTAGTGCTCGTGTCGCACAAAACTTGCGGTCGGTGACGTCGTTTTGCCGTGTTTTCCCGGGTGAAATGGTTCGAATCACTTTGGCCTCAGCGAAAAGCGGGTTCGCTAACTTATGAGCCGTCGCCGGGGCGAGAGTCTGAGAGCGAAAGCAACCCGGTTCGAACTTTGGCGTCGATTGGCGCTTTTCGGGCCGCCGCGAAGGGCAGGGGAGAGAGCCGCTTGATTTCCGTTGTCGCCGTAAGGTGTTGCGAGAAAACGGGTTGCGGCGCGACCTTTTGGTTGGGGCCGAATGGCGGTTGAGAGTCAACTCGCGGCGCGGGCTTGGCTCGCTGGCCCGGGGGAGCACGCCCAGAAGGATTCGAACCTTCGACCTACGGATTAGAAGTCCGTTGCTCTATCCAGCTGAGCTATGGGCGCTTGGTGAGTCGCGTAGTTTAGTCGACTTCCGGGTCTCGTCGAAGCCCGGTGGTGGGACAGGGCTTGTTGGTGAGACTCGTCCTGGTTCACTTCCGTTCAGTGTCAGCTCGTCTTGGGCTTTCTCGTTGGTTGAGACCACAAACGCTTCAAGGGCGTTTCATGCAGTTGCGTGCGCCTGCAGCTGCCAGTCAAACGAAAGAAACTCCCTCCGTCGCATCGAAATAACTGATCCGGCCAAACGAATAGACCTGCTGCGGGCTGGAGCGTCTTTCTCAAAAGTCATCGGCTCGGGAAAGATGGGTCAGGCTGGAAAGCCTAACGTACGTTGGCCTCTCCAGGCTGACCCGTCTTCCCGAACGTTGGTACGTCAATCTTGAAAATGCTCTCAACGAAAGCAATCGCGACCGGTGCAACGACAATTCAACGTGATTGCGCTTCGTGATTGCAATGCGGTTTTCGATGGTTGATGAGGTGGTACGAGTCGCGCGTAGCAATCGCTAGATCTCCACATGCGTGACGCCACGCACCTCATCGAAATGGCCGATCTTCAGCAGGACTCCTCTCGATCCAGGCATCTCCGCTACGAAGGCCGGATCGCATAACGCGACGGGTGGACCAACCGTCAGGGCGATCTTCGTCAGATAGGCCACACTGATCGAAAGAGTCATGAACCAGGGAAGGCCTTCCAACGCAGTTCGCATCATCGCGTTTCGCCTGGCTCGAGACAGGTTCTGCTCGATGCCGTACTGCTCGATCACATCCAACCGGTCGAGTGGATTGGTCAGCGAGAGCATCTCATCGAACGTGCAGCCGTCGGTACGCAGCCGGTTATGCATCCGGGCCGCTCGCAGCGCCGTCTTTCTTCGCTTGAATTCCAGACGCGCTTGATACGCATCGATCGCCTTCTGCTTTCGCTTGGCAATGTGATTCACAACCATGCGAGGAACACTTAGCCCGGCGTTGACCGCGCCGACCGCCATGTACTTCGGAAGGTTGTAAAGGTACATCCGGCGATACTCGGAAAAGACCTCGTTCTGGATCTGACGAATCGCCTCGTTCACGCTCTCCTGCGTGGTGAAGATCAACTCGTCGCCGACTTCGATGCAGAGCGGCTTGAGGTAATACACCTTGACGCCTCGCTTCTTACCCGGTCCTTCCAGAAACTCCTCCAAGCGAGTTCGCACGCAGTTGGGTATCGGATCGGTGATGTCAGCAAACTGTTCCCGCTCGGTAACGCTGACGAACAACTTTCCTTTGGGAAGTCGAATCGATGCTTTCGTCAATTCGATTTCGCGGACCTGCGTGAACTCCTTGCGATGCTCCTCGACAATCCCCGCCCAGCGTTGTTGGTTTGTATGGAAGAGTCCAAAGCGGCTCAGCATCGACTTCGCCAGTTCGGTGCTGGAATCCTTCGGCGGCACCCAAATCGGAGCTCCTGTCCAGGTCGCAAACGGCTCGAGTTCTTGCGTTAAGAAGGAAGGTAGGGAGGTGTTGACTGCGGACGGGCGGACGCTCGAGGCGGTCTCGCGTCGCATGACTTGTTCGCGTGAAGCCGGTTGCTGTGTCGCAGTCACCATTTGAGGACTCCCGATGGCGTGACAGAATTTCGGATTGACGTCGCTAGCAAGCATCGGCTTACCCCCAGCACCCACACCCCAGCGCTCATGACAAGGCCCTGAGTATGCCATTTCTAAGGCGCGGGTTCGAGCGAAAAGGCCCGAATCGAGGCCAGTTTGAACCTGTTTCGATCGCGCGTCCACACTGGACTGCTTGTCCAAATGCTGGCCTCCGATGCACCATCCCGACGGGCTTCCATCGATCGGCCCGCGTCTCGGCCCCAGTGTGCGGGAAAGTTCCTATTCTATTGGGGGTGTGCGTTTTGGCGCGCTTGATTGGGGTGGTTCCTCTAGAATCTCGATCCCGGGTGGATTGGCACCCCAGATGCACCCTGGACGGGCCAACTCCGGTAACGCACCCCGTTTCTTGGGCGTCCTGCTCTTGGGCGTCCTGCGCGAAACGGTCCCGTTTGAATCCATTGATTGCGAGTGTCCCAGTGACTGAGGATCCGATTTCTGTCTTGATTGTCGAAGATGACGCGGACTTTCGCGATTCCAGCGCCCGCTGGATGCAGCGCAAAGGTCATGAGGTGGCCGCGGCCGCCAGTGGCGCCGAAGCGCTGAGTCTTTGTTCGCGGCAAGATTTTGACGTTGGCGTGTTTGACATGAACATGCCGGGGATGTCGGGGATCGAGTTGCTGCAGCGAATCCGCGACGAAGGGATCGACATGGAGGTCATCATTTTGACCGGACAGGGGACGATCGAGACGGCGGTGCAGGCGATGAAGATGGGGGCCAGCGATTACCTGACCAAGCCATGTCCGCTGGGAGACCTGGAGCATCACTGTCGACTGGCTCGAGATCGAGGCCGGTTGCGTCGCGAAAACAAGCAGCTCAAGGCGATCATTTCTCGCGGGCACGCGAAGACTGAGATCATCGGCGATTCCGCTGAGATGCGAAGCGTCTGTAAGTTGGTCGATCGCATCGCACCGACCGACAAGCCGGTGCTGATTACCGGTGAGAGTGGAACGGGCAAAGAAGTCGTTGCCAAGGTGATTCAGCAGAAGAGCCAGTTGGCGAACCGGCCGTTCGTGACGGTGAACTGTGCGGCGTTGCCGGAACAACTGGTCGAAAGCGAGTTGTTTGGACACCAAAAAGGGGCGTTCACCGGTGCCACGGCCGAAAAGCCTGGCCTGTTTGAAGTGGCCGACGGCGGGACTGTGTTCATCGACGAGTTAGGTGAGCTGCCGCTGCCGCTTCAGCCGAAACTGCTTCGCGTCCTGGAGGACGGTTCGATGCGGCGGATCGGATCGCATAAGGAGCGGCGCGTCAACGTTCGGATCATTGCCGCGACCAATCGTGATCTTGCCGACGATGTCAAAGCGGGAACGTTTCGAGAGGACTTGTACTATCGGGTCAATGTGTTGCCGATCCTGCTGCCGCCGCTGCGGGAGCGAGACGGCGACATCGACCTGTTAATCGACCATTTTCTGCCTGAACAATGGCATGTGGATCCCGAAGCTCGTGCGGCCATGAACGCTTACGAATGGCCGGGCAACGTTCGGGAGTTGATCAACGTGGTGCAGCGTGCCACGATTCTCGCCGATGGGAACGAAATCACACTGGATGACCTGCCTCGCGAATTGACGCATCGTTCGCCGAGTCAGCGTCCGGCAGCCGTGGCGGCCCCGTCGGTGGATGGCGTCAAACTGGATGACGTCCAGCGGCACCATGTGCTCGAGGTGCTTCGACAGCAGGGCGGGAACAAGGCGAAGACGGCTCGCGTGCTGGGGATTCATCGCCGCAAGCTGTATCGCTTGCTGGAGCGATTCGAATCGGATGCGCCGAGCGCGTAGCTGTCCTCGGGCCGCTCTTGGCGATGGGTTTCGGCGGAAGAAGTGGGGCCACGAAATGCACGAATGCCACGAATCGCAGTCAAGCACCAGCGGTTGGAATTCGAAAAGGCGTTGTGCTTTGGTGAAAGGGGCCAGGAGTCAATTGTGCGCAGCACCCTTCGGGCCGTTCCGGCAATTGACTCCTGACCCCTTTCGCTCATCTCTAGGCCCTCTGCCGAAGTCGGTTGTTTCGATATGATTTCCGGGGGTCATGATTTCCAGGGGCATTGACGGGCCGTTGGAGATCCAAGGCTCCCAATCAACCACCGCCGCCATCGCTACGAACTGTCAAGACGATGAAAACAGACGAGCTACGTGAAAAATACCTGGAGTTCTTTGAATCCAAGGGCTGTGTCCGTCGCCCCAGCGATGTGCTGGTTCCGACCTGGGATCCGTCGGTGTTGTTCACGCCGGCCGGGATGAATCAGTTCAAAGACCATTTTCTCGGCAAGGTGAAGCTTGATTTCACCCGAGCGACGACCTGCCAGAAATGCTTGCGGACGGGTGATATCGAGAACGTCGGCCGAACCGCGTTCCACCACACGTTCTTTGAAATGCTGGGCAACTTCAGCTTCGGTGACTACTTCAAGGAGGAGGCGATCCGCTGGGCTTGGGAGTTCTTGACCGAAAAGAAGTGGCTGGCGATTCCGCCGGAGCGACTCAGCGTAACGGTCTACAAGGACGACGATGAGGCGCACGCGATCTGGCATGAACAGGTCGGGCTGCCCGAATCGCGAATCAGCCGCATGGACGAGGACGAAAACTTCTGGCCTGCCTCGGCCCCCAGCGAGGGACCCGACGGGGTCTGCGGTCCATGCAGCGAGATCTACTACCACTTGGACGGCGGTGGCGAAGTGGAGATCTGGAACCTTGTCTTCACGCAGTTCAACCGCGTGGGCGATCCCCCGGACAACCTCCATCCGCTGCCCAGCAAGAACATCGATACCGGCATGGGCTTGGAGCGAACGGCGAGCGTGCTGCAGGGAGTGCCGACCAATTACCACATCGACAATCTGTACTCGATCTTGATGGCTGCGTCGGACGTGACCGGGCAGAAGTACGAGTATGCCAGTGACAATGGCCGCCGGCTGCGTCGCATCACCGATCACGCGCGGGCTTGTGTGTTTGCCGTTCACGAGAACGTTTATCCGGGTCCGAAGGACGCTCGCTACGTGATCAAGCGTTTGATTCGCCGCGCGGTTCTGGACGGATATCAGATGAATCTGCGCGAGCCGTTCTTGTTCAAGCTGGTCGACGCTGTCGCCGAGGCTTCAAAGGGACCCTATCCCGATTTGCAGAAGACGACCAAGCGGGTCAGCGAAGTGATTGAGTCGGAGGAGAAAGCTTTCTTTTCGACGATCGATGGTGGCATGAAACGAATCGCGCAGTTGTTCGAACAGATGCGAGCTGAATCAGCGGTGATGGTTCCGGGGGATGCCGCCGCGGAATTGAATTCGACCTATGGCGTGCCGCCCGAGTTGCTACAGACGCTGAGTGCCGAGCAAAACTTTACGTTCGATTGGCATGGGTACCGACAAGCGATGGACCAGCATGCCATCGACAGCGGGGCAGGGCAGCGCGAGTTGTTCCAGACCGGTCCACTCGAAACGTTGAAAGAAGCCTTGCGCGAAACGCCCTTCCTGGGCTATGAAACGACCGAGGCAACGGCGGTCGTCAAGGGGATCATCACCGGAAGCGGTGCGAAGGGTGAACAGGAAGGCCAACTGCTCAGTCACCTTGACCGGCCGGCCGATGCGCCGCTGCGATTGGTGCTCAACCAGTCTCCCTTCTACGGCGAATCGGGTGGACAAGTGGGCGATACCGGTCGGATTCACAACGACCACTTCGAGTTCCTCGTCGACGACACCCAAAAGCATGCTGGTTTGATTGTGCATCAGGGCAAGCTGGTGCGAGGTGAAATTCACGAAGGTGAAACCTGCACCGCAACGGTCGACCTGGAGCGGCGCCAGGCCTTGTGCCGGGCTCACTCGGCCACCCACATCCTGCACCACGCCTTGCACGAAAATGTGGGACGCCATGCGGAGCAACAGGGCAGCAAGGTCGAAGCGGATCGCCTTCGCTTTGACTTTTCCAACCCCAAGGCGATCGCAGACGACACGTTGGTCAAGATCGAAGAGGACGTGTTGGCAATGGTTGGCAGTGGTCAACCGATCCAGTGGCAGGATGTGTCGCTGGCCGATGCTCGCAAGGCGGGGGCCATGATGTTGTTCGGAGAGAAATATCCTGATCCCTGCCGCATGGTTTCGATGGGGGACTTCAGTCGCGAACTCTGTGGCGGAACCCATCTGACCAACACCAGTCAAGTTCAGGCATTCGAGATCGTTGTCGAGGAAAGTGTCTCGACCGGTACGCGGCGCATCGAAGCGTTGACCGGCACGCGCGCTGAAGAGCATCGCAAGCAGACTCGCCGACTGCTACAAGATGTTGCCGAGCGATTGGGATGCGATCCGGGACATGCGCTCTCGGCGACCACCCAGTTGATGGACGAGATTCGCCAGTTGAAGAAGGATCTGTCGGCAGGACGGGCCGAGGAGTACAGCGAGCGCTTCCAGCATTCGGGCGCGACCACCCGTACCGACCTCGATGATTATCACGCGGTTCGCGCGGCGGTTCGAGACATCACCCGACGTTTGAATGTGTCGATCGATGATGTTGCCGAACGGATTGCCTCCCTGCTTAGCGAGCGAGGGAAGCTGTTGAGTGAGTTGAAGAAGTCGACCGCCGGTGGCAAGCTCTCGGTGGAAGAACTGATCGAACAGGGAGAACGTGTGGGCGATGCGCTGATGATCGTGGCAGACACCCCCGGTGCCAATCCCAACGTGATGCGCGGTTGGATCGACCAAATCAGGAAGAGGAGCGATGCCCCGACAGCCGTCCTGTTGGCCGCCGTGCAAGGTGATAAGGTGCTGCTGGTCGGCGGACTCAGTCGCGATCTGGTCGACCGCGGTCTCAAAGCGGGTGACTGGGTCGGCGCGGCGGCAACCGCAGTCGGAGGTGGTGGCGGGGGCCGACCCGACATGGCACAGGCCGGCGGCAAGGATCCCAGTCGTCTGCCCGCTGCGCTGATTGCAGCCAAAGAGTCGATGCGGCGGCAGTTGGCCCAGTAGCAACGGGCCCGTTGGCCGGAGTGACACAGATGCGTTCCGGCACGGATCGTTGCCGGGCCAGGGAAGCGGGAGCGAGAAGACCAGCTACGACCGGGCGAATTGCCACGAATGCAGGCGATAACAGCTGCGGTGCCATTCGGGCAGCTTCGTTTGATTCGTGGCAACCTTTCCTGCACCGGCACTTGCGAGGGCGAGTCAGCCTGCCCAAGTCATGCGATTGCCCGGAATTTGCGGCATTTTTGTTGTCCGAGCAGGACATTTGCAAGCATTTCGGCTCGACCCGATTCTTGAATTGGGGGCGGGGCTGAGGCAAATCAGCGTTGACATCGCAAACCGGCGGTTGTTAATCCGTCTTTGAACCTGGCAATGCCCAAGGTCGGTGGACGATCTGGTGAGCCAGTACCAACCAATCCACTTTTGAAGTTTCATCGTTGGTGAACGCTTTGCGGGAAACGTTCGCTGGCCTCCCAACTTGGTCGGAGCGTCTATCATTCGACACGACGGTTTCTGGGTCAATCGTCGCGGAGAGTGGCTCCACGTTGAAACTTCACTGAGCATCAGGACGTCGTTTCGGCGGCGTCCTGATGCCAGGATACACTGACGAGGCTGCAGAGCTCGCGGAACGTGATTTGCAGCGGTCGCCTCGGGTCACGACGAAGCCGAACCACAGGCAGCCGAGCCCGCGAGGGACCGATGCGACTCCCCAAGACGACCAAGCGGGTCGAACCAGGGGCCTTTCGCCGAATCAGCGTCGTCGCAAGCAGCGGGCGCAGCAAGAGCTCTTGCTCGCGACCATCCTGACCGGTGTGTTTGTCACCATTGTGATTTGGTCGCGCCATCGGCTGCCAGCGGACACCTCAAGCGGAAGTGTTATCGATTGCGCCGAAGGTCTTGTTCGAGCAGGCCTGTGCCGAGATTCGAGAGACGCAAGGAGAAACCTTGCACATCACCGAATATCCGGTCGACGATGAGATGGTGGAGGCGATGGCGGGCCTTGAGTCGTTAGAGACCGTGATTCTTGATCAGGGTGCGGTTAGCGATGACGCGATGGAGACCATTGCGTCACTTCCCAAGCTACAGCATTTGCGGTTGCGACTGTCGCCGATCAGTGACGAAGGGATGAAACGCATCGCAACGATTGAATCCCTCTGGTATTTGAACCTACCGCAGGCCGAGTGTACGGCCGAGGGAGTCGGAGAGCTCGCGGCACTTCCGCGATTGCGCCAGCTGCGACTGGGATCGAACCATTTGGGTAATGAAGTCACCCGAGAGATTGCCAAGATCACGTCGCTGCGGGGAATTCACTTGATCGGCATCGCGGTGACCGACGAGGGCCTCAAGACGCTCGCGGGAATGAAGTACTTGGAGTCGCTCTATCTGGATGACTCGGCGGTGACCGAAGCGGGATGGGAGTGGTTGTTTCGCGAGCATCCCCATTTGCACGTACACGTGAACCAGTCGCATCACGATCGCGATCCCAAAGCCCACACGCATCACTAGCGCCGTACGTTAGGCTTTCCAGCCTGACATGCGGGAGGGTTTTAGTCAGCCTGGAAAGGCTAACGTACGGGAGGTGGTCAGCCTGGAAAGGCTAACGGACGGGTGGATGGTCAGCCTGGAAAGGCTAACGTACGATACCTCCGACTCGGATTGACCCTGGTTCACTCCTTCCTCTCGGAATCCTCAGCATGCCTTCGGTACTTGCGGTCGCTGCACATCCAGACGATATCGAATTTCTGTTTGCCGGGACGATGATCCAACTGGCGCGGCGCGGATGGGAGTTGCACTACATCAATTTGTGCGACGGCTCTCGGGGCAGTACGACGATGAACCAGCAAGAGTGTGCGGCGGTGCGATTGAAAGAGGCGAAGGCGGCCTGTGAAGTGCTGGGAGCCAGGTTCTACCCACCCATCTATGCCGACATGGAAGCCTGCTACACGACGGTCAACTTGAAAAAGGTGGCGGCGGTGGTGCGAATGGCCAAGCCGTCGATTCTGCTGGCGCATTCACCACAGGACTACATGGAAGACCATGAGATTGCCTGTAAGTTGGCCGTCAGCGCCGCGTTTTCGCATGGCATGCCCAACCTGGTGAGCGATCCTCCGGTCGATGTCTACATGGAACCGGTGACGGTCTATCACGCCCAGCCGATTGGTAACACGACCCCCTTGGGTGAGCTTGTGCGCCCGCACCTATTCGTTGATGAGAGCGATGTGATTGACAAGAAGATCGAGGCGCTCGCCTGTCACGCCAGTCAGAAGCAGTGGCTTGATGAGAGTCAGGGCCAGGACAGTTATCTGGAAACGGCTCGCGAGATGAGCCGCGAGGTGGGTCGCATCAGCGGCAAGTTTGAATATGCCGAAGGCTGGCGCCGACATCAGCACTGGGGCTTCTGCGGACCGGACGATGATCCACTGCGCGACGCGTTGTCGGAGATCATTTTGGATACGCGCAAATAGCCGACAACGTTGGTTCCTCGAGTCAACAGGAATACAAGCACGACGCGCCAGCGAGTGTGTCCCGGGTTTGGTGACACACTCGCTGGCGCGTCGTGCTTGTATGAAGAGAATTAGGAGCGTCGTCTAGCGACTACGCGTTCCAGTTCAACCCTTCATGCAGCTTGTTGAGGTTTCTTGGTTCTCCACTGGTGACGACCAGCATGTCTTCGACGCGGACGCCACCGTCGATGCGACCGTACAGGCCCGGTTCGATGGTGAACACTTCGCCTTCGAGCACTTCACCCCCGCCGTGATCGAGCAAGATCGGCTCGTGCACGTCGAGTCCGATGCCGTGACCGGTTCCATGCTGGATGCTGGGATGATCGGTAATCTTTCCGCGTGAATTGGGATAGCCATGTTCGAGCAGCACCTGTTCGGCTGCTTTGTGAATGGCGTCGGCCGTGTTGCCGGCGATCAGCAAGGCGGTGGCGGCTGCCTTGGCCTGAACAACCGCAGCATGCATCGCTTTGACGGCATCGGAGGGTTCACCGTGGACCACGGTTCGTGTGCAGTCACCCCAAAAGCGGGTTGACTCGTCACGGGGAAACAGATCGATGACGATCGGCCGTCCACTGTAGAGCGGGCCTTCACCGGAGTGATGACAATCGGCAACGAGCGGCGCGGTGGCGACGATCGCTCCGTGCCCCATGCTGAAGCCGCGCTTCATGAATTCAATTGCGGCCATCGCACGTACACGTTCGCTGGTCATCGGTGAACCGGAATCGATGAGTGAGCCGTCGTCGGCCACCTCACAGGCGGCGACTCGTTCACACAGCATCCGCATCACCTCTTCGGTGATCATTTGGGCCGCCGCCAGCGCGTCGATCTCCTGGTGCGTTTTTTGGCGGCGATCGATGACCCCCATCGTGTCGTCGTACAGGATGACGATTTCGGCTTGCTGCAAATGCCAGGCGTAGATGTACGGCAGCGAGCGATCGACGAACACCTCTTCCACTTTTGCGGCGCGGAGTAGCTGCGCGGCGGCCTCGGCGGTGGCCGTTTCGCGATCCGGGCTCAGTCCCGTCGGCGGCGCATGCTCGGCGGGGCAGGTGACATCGTCGGCGTGCCCCCTTTGCTGGACCCGATCCATTTCGAGATCGCGAACCAGTGCGATGCGACGCGAATCGAGTTCGATCCAGGCCGCAGGGTCGCCGAGCGGCACCCCAAGTCTCTTGAATAGCGACGCGTTCTTGTCCGCGAAGCCTGCCAACATGCGTGCGGTTTGGGGTGCGTGCTTCATCGTGATCGGTACTCAAACTCCGGGAAAGATCGTCGCGAACAACATGGTGAACAGCAGCGCCGAAAGTCCCATCCCGATACTCATCGGCGAAATGACGCGGAGCCCTTCGGCTTCGGTCATGCCGCTCATCCTCGTCATGATCCAAAAGGCGCTATCGGTCATCCAGGATACCGGTTTGCTGCCGGCGCCGATGGCCATTGCCAGGTAGACCGGATGGAACGGCAAGGATTCCGCATCGGCGAAGCCCTGGAGCACGCCAGCGGCCGTGATCATCGCGACGGTCGCCGAGCCCTGCAGGGTCCGAATCGAGGCTGTCACGACAAAGGCAAGCAGCAACAACATCAAGCCCGGCACCCCTTGGGCCAGCGATCCGACGGCCTCGCCAATCCCGGCCTGGCGGAGCATTGCGCCAAACGCGCCGCCGGCCGCCGTGATCAGAATGATGTTGCCACCGGAGGCCAGCGATCGGCTGATCAGCGAATCGCGCGTAGCGATGGGACAATAGCCTCGCAGCGATAAAGCGAAGGCAACGCCCACAGCCAGGGCGACGTTCTTGTTGCCGAGCGTCAACACCAGATCGGTCAACGTGCTCGATGTCAGTTGCCCACGGTCGAGCAGAAACTGGATCATCGAACCCGCCGCGATCAGAATGACGGGGACGACGATCGGACAGAGCGATCGAAGCAGCGTTGGGAGCCGACTGGCCGATCCATCGATTGAAGTGATCGCGACCGACTCGACATCGTCGTCATCCCCAGGCAACGCGGCGGATTGCTCCGATTCTCCGTCGCCGTCTCGCAGGGGAATCTCGACCATCCGGTTGATCACGCGCGCGATCCCGAGCGACAGCACACTGCTGCAGCTACCGATCACGATTCCCGCCAACATCATCGTCGAGACATCGATTCCGAGCTCGCTGGCGACCATCAGCGGTCCGGGAGTGGGCGGCACCAGCGAGTGGGCGATCGAACCACCGGCAAGAATGGAAAGGATGAACAGGACATAATCCTTGCCCAATCGCTGGCGCAGCGAGCGGGCCAAGGGGACCATCAAATAGAACACGGTGTCAAAGAACACCGGGATCCCCAGCACAAACGAGCTGGCAGCCAGCGCTTCGGGAGCCCGCTTGGGGCCGGTCAGCTGCAGGAGTCGGTCGACGATCACCGCTGCCGCCTGAGACTCCAGCAGGCACTGGCCGATGATGCTCGCCAATGCGATCAAGATTCCGATCCCACCGGCGGTCGCACCAAAGGCGGTCGCGAGCCGGGCCGGGGCGGTGACCACGGCCGATTGGGCCTGCAGTTTGGCCGCTTCCTTGGTCGTCATCTCATTCTTGGCGACCTGGACTTCGGTATACCGCTGGACAGCCTCATCACCCATCAGGGCTGCTACCAGCAACCCAGCCAGCATGAGCGTCAGAAAGGCGTGCAGACGAAAGACAAGAATACAGACAAGAACCACGGCGACGGCTAATAAAACGATCAACCAGACGTTCATTCCAGGTCCTTGCGTGCAGCCGCCGATGCGAATGACGGTCACTTCACACACCGCCGTTATGCATTAACCTAACGTCTGTCGGCTGTGGCGTGGTGCGTGATTTGCTTCGGCGGCACGTCGACGAGGCCGCGAGAGTCCTTTCCATCTCCCCCCGGTAGACGGTTGGCGGTGGTTAGGCCGTTATTGGAAGCGTATTCCAACGGTTGGTTCGATGCATCATGACACCTCGACATTCTTAACATGAGCCTTCCCGTCACCCCCGAATCCAGCTTTCTGCTGAGACACGAATTCGCCATCCGACGGCTCCATTCCTTGCTGGGAATCGTGCCGCTGGGTCTTTACATGGCGATTCACCTGACGACCAACGCCAGCCTCCTGAACGCTCCGGAGACGTTCCAGCGTGCGGTCTACATGATCCACAGTCCCGGAAAGTTGCTGCCGTTGATCGAATGGGGCTTCATTTTCACCCCGCTGATCTTCCATGCCGTGATTGGGGTTTGGATTGCCCGAACGGGAAGGTCCAACAGCGGCCAATATCGTCTGGCCAGCAATCGGCGATACACCTGGCAGCGGTGGACGGGGTTCATCGCCATGGTCTACCTGTTCTTTCATATTCTGCATTTGCACGGTTGGTTTCATGCGGAGCTCTGGCTCGACGGCGTCCGCCGACTTGGATTTGCCTCCTTCCGACCCTATAACGCGGCCAGCACGCTGGTCGCTGCGATGCAGGGATGGGTGTGGCCCACGTTTTACCTCGTCGGCGTCCTAGCCTGCGTCTACCACCTGGCCAATGGGTTGTGGACGGCCGGGATCACCTGGGGATTGTGGATTTCGCCGCATGCACAGGAGCGAGCGAGTAAGCTCTGCCTGGCGATTGGAGTCGCCCTGGCACTGGTGGGCGTGAGTGCCTGGTGGGCGGCCGTTTCGCCGGGAGACGACCGAGATTGCCGAGTGGGAGCAGATAGAAGACCGCATGTACGAAGCGGCGACCGAAGCAGGCATGGTGACACCCGATCCCGAAAAGCGTTTGACGCCGGAAGAAGCCAAAGCCCTGGTCGCGGAGTAGACCCTTTTTCCCATAGGTTCTGAGAGCACTACCCCAAGTTTACGGTGAAAGACAGATGTCACAGCATCGCGTAGTCGTCGTCGGTGGCGGCCTGGCAGGTCTCGCGTCGACCATGAAGCTTGCCGAATTGGGCGTCCATGTCGACTTGATCAGTCTGACCCCCGTCAAGCGTTCGCACAGCGTTTGTGCCCAAGGGGGGATCAACAGTTGCAACGATCAAACCAGGCAACTGGGCGACAACGAGTGGAAGCACTTGGACGACACCGTTTACGGCGGCGACTTCTTGAATCATCAGCCGCCGGTCAAGGAAATGGCGTACTGGGCGCCGAAGGTGATCGATCTGATGGATCGTCTGGGAGTGCCCTTCAATCGGACCGGTGAAGGCTTCATCGACCGCCGTCGTTTTGGTGGGACGCTCTACAAGCGAACGGCCTTCGCCGGAGCAACCACCGGGCAGCAACTGCTCTATGCGCTGGACGAACAGGTACGTCGCCAGGAATCGGAAGGCCTGGTGACGAAGTACGAGTTCTGGGATTTTCTGGGACCGATTTTGGATGAGAATCAGCGCTGTCGGGGCGTTGTCGCGCAGGACATGGTTTCGATGAAGATCCGCGCTTTCCCGGCCGACGCTGTGGTCGTGGCGACCGGCGGATGCGGATTGATCTACGGTCGCAGCACGATGAGCGTCTTCTGCACCGGCAGTGCTGCGAGTCGATGTTTCCAAGCGGGTGCCAAGTATGCCAACGGAGAATTCATCCAGGTGCATCCCACGGCGATTCCTGGCAGTGACAAGTTGCGTTTGATGAGTGAGTCGGCGCGAGGCGAAGGGGGACGTGTCTGGGTGCCGCGCAAGCCGCATGATCAGAGAAGCCCCCGAGACATCCCGGAAGCTGAACGCTACTACTTCCTCGAAGAACGTTATCCCGAGTATGGCAATCTGGTGCCGCGTGACATTGCCACTCGCGAGATTTTCGACATCTGCGTCAATGATGGTCTGAGTGTGGACGAGGATCGCATGAGCGTCTACTTGGACCTCACGCACATCCCGGCTGCTGAGCTGGATCGCAAGCTGGGCGGGATTCTGGAGATCTATGAGAAGTTCCAAGGGGTCGATCCGCGCGTCGAGCCGATGCGGATTTTTCCGGCGGTGCACTACAGCATGGGCGGCTTGTGGGCCGACTATGTCAAGAGTGGCGATGGCGGCCTGCTCGCCGGAGCGCCGCAGAATCACATGACCAACCTGGAAGGCTTGTATGCCATCGGCGAGTGCGACTATCACTATCACGGCGCCAACCGTTTAGGTGCGAATTCGCTGCTGTCTTGCATCTTTACAGGACTGTTCACCGGATCGTCGATTTTGAACTACGCCCAGGGACAATCCGAGGGCCATGCGGACGTCTCCAGTTCGCTGCTTGAGTCTGCGGTCGCCGAGCAACAGAATCGCCATGACAGTCTGCTCAAGGGTGGTTCGGGATACGACGAGAATCCCTATCTGATCCATCAGCAACTGGGCGACGTGATGACGCGTGTCGCGACCGTCGTGCGGCGTAACGACCAACTCGCCGAAGCGATCGATAAAGTCTACGAGTTGCACGATCGAGCCATGCGGGTCAGTCTTTCGGATACCGGAAACTGGACCAACCAGAACGTGATCTTTGCCAAGTCGGTTCAGGACATGTTTCCGCTGGCCAAGACCATTTTGAAGGGGGCCTTGCAGCGTGATGAGTGTCGCGGTGCCCACTTCAAGCCGGACTTTCAAAAGCAGTCGCTGACCTCCGATGATCCGGTTGAGCGGCGTCGTCAGGCAGAGATCTGGTGCGACGAGTTTGAGGCGAACAATCGCAAGTACCTCAAGAGCACGATCGCCACCTGGGATGCCGCCGATGTCACACCGGAGCTGAATTACGAAGACGTCGACACGTCCCTGATTCCGCCTCGACCCCGGCTGTATGGATTGGTCGGTGCCGAGGTGATCGAAGAGGTCTGGAACGAGCGGGCCAGTGCCCGTCACGGCAAGGAAGCGGTTGCAGCGTCCCATTAGCGGGCGGTTATGACTCATGAGCGGACGGATAGCTCCCTCGACTTGATTGAAGAACAGAATTTCTCGTTCGCGTTTGATTCCCACAGAGAAACATCAGGATCGAAGGATGATTGCCCTCGAACCCACTGCCAAGAACCGTCCCGAATTCATCACCGTCCGAGTCCGTCGACAAGATGGGCCCGGAAAACAGCCGTATTGGGAGACGCATCGCATCAAGTACGAGCCGGAGTTGAATGTGATCTCCGTCTTGCAGCGAATCGCGGCCCACGCCACCACCGCCGAAGGCAAGAAGGTCGCTCCGGTGGCCTGGGATTGCGGATGTCTCGAAGAGGTCTGCGGATCGTGCACGATGCAGATCAATGGACGCGTCAGGCAAAGCTGCAGCGCCCTGGTCGATAAGCTGCTGGCCGAGTCCGGTGATGAGATCGTGCTTGGAACCGATGAGCAAGTTTCCGGTCGTGCGTGACCTGCTGGTGGATCGCCAGCGATTGTTCCGCGGTCTGACTCGCGTCAAGGCGTGGGTGCCGGTTGACAGCTACTACGACATGGGCCCCGGTGAACGGCAACTGCAAGCCGCGCAAGAGCAGAACTATCCTCTCAGCCAGTGCATGAGCTGTGGTTGCTGCGTCGACGCCTGCCCGCAATTCACCAAGGTTGAACTTCCTCGTCTCGACAAAGAATCGGACGAAGCCTACGAGCGTCGCAAGCTGGAGGCCTATGACGAGGCGTTCGTGGGTCCGCACGCCATCTCACAGGCGATGCTGTTCAACAATCACCCGACTGGCAAGGTTCTTGCGTCGGAGCGGATGGATGCGCTGATCGGACCGGGCGGGATTCAGGCCTGCGGGAATGCCCAGAACTGCGTCTCGGTCTGCCCGAAAGAGATTCCGCTGACCACGTCGATCGCCCGAGCCAGCCGGGCTGCGACCGTGTCACGTGATCAAAAAGTGGTTTGAGAAGTAAGAACCAACCCCAGCCGGGAAAAAGGGGTCAGACACCAAAAGTGCAAGGCACCCGAAGGGCCGTTCCGGCTTTTGGTGTCTGACCCCTTTTTCCCGTCACTAGACCGGTGCCAGCATCGGTGTGCTGTGAATCATCAGCTTCTTGTGGTCGCGAACCACACGCATGAATTCGCTCTCGTGGACCGGCTTGTTGATGAAGTCATGCACATGATGCTGAGTCGCATCGTTCCCGCAGGGACGCGTCATGGGATGCGGTCAAGACAACGACCGTGGGACGATTTGACCGGATCCCATTGTTCCAAGGCCTCGAGCACATCCAGGCCACATCCGTCAGGAAGCATCATGTCCAGCAACAGCAGGTCGGGCCGCGGGGCGCGAGCGAAGATGCCTTCTCGATTGAGAAACCGCATCGCTTCCTGCACCGAACGGACCAGCGTCAGGCGATGGTGGACCTGACTGCGGCGTAAGCGCATAAATGGTGATTCGCGCATCGGTGAGGCCATCCTCGACCAACAGAATTTCCATCGGTTTGGTTTTTGAATCGCCAATCATCTCACCGTGGCTCCGTCAACGAGGGCAGGGTCGACCGCCACATCTAGGACAAATCATAGGAACGCTCAATCAATTCGAATTCCGCGTTCTCATGTGCCTGAAGCTCACCATCGAATTGACGGGTTTGCTGCAACAGTACGTGTAGCTGATTCAATTCGACACCGCGGTACTGCAGCTCTTCGGCTTGTTCCGCCAAATCGCTCAATTGCATGTACAGCATGCCGTGTTGCGATTGCACTCGACATGCCAATTCGCCCAAGACGCGGCTGGGATGCTCAGCCACAGAGAGATAGCCATACGATTCTTCAAGCGAAAATTGCAGGGCCAAGTGATCGCGCAAATCATCAAGAACACGAGCAAGCCGACGACAGATCTGAGCCGGGGTTTCATCGCACTGCAGTACCTGACGAAGCTCTTCGAGAGCGTGCGTGAGGTCTGGATTGCTGTCCTTGATCTCCTGCAAGAACGCAGGATTCACAACCAGGGTGGCGGTGGGAATGCTTGCAACAACCATCGGCGGGTACTCCGAGACAAGTCTGAGAGACCGAGGAGACGCCTCGAACCAAGTCAAGTTAAATGCTTTCGTCCCCTGAAGTCAAGCATTTTTACGTTGGGGCGTGAAGTCCTCCCGCCCGTTGGCTAGGGGATCCCACCCAGTGGGCCCTGCCTCGCCGACGAAATCGCGGTTTTGAGGCAAAGCAGAGAACTTCATAAGGCAACGGCGCGCAGTCGATCGGATCTGAATTCCAAATCTGCTGTGTTTTCTTTGGAACAAGCCGTCACGCTTGCTGCTGCGTTTTGCCCAACAACCTACAAGCACGACGCGCCAGCGAGTGTGTCCCCATTTTCACCAGTTCAGCGGTTGCGTCACGAAAATCCCCTGGAATTCACTCGCTTGCGCGTTCTGTTGTTGCGCGCTTTGCCTCGGAGAGACGGAGAGACACGGCTACGGTACCGCGACGCGGTCCAATTTGCTCACAGCCACGCAGTGGCGGGAAGCGTTTCGCCCAGGTCGGGAGCTTGTTGTGTATTTGTCGGCCAGTTGCGAGGCCCACGGCTAGCGCCTGAGGTTCACTGTGAACCTCGTACGCTAGCCGTGGGCCGCTTTGCTTGTCGGTGTGATTCGAAGAATCCGCAGTTGGGAGGGTGATGATGGCGCAACGTCAAAACTTGCGCGGCGTCGTGCTTGCATTGACGACGCCTGCGGCCAGGGCGGCGCTGCGCAGTCAGGTCTCGCCAATCGATGAAGACGAGGCTGTGACTTGGCTTCATGTCGAATGTTAAGGTGGCTGAAATATGTGTTGCCGCGAATGACCGATCCCTTGCCTCGAACGTCTTCATATTTCAGCACGATCACATTCTCGTCGTGGGTCGAAAACGATCGTTGCGGATCGCCGCTGTCGAAGCATCGCGTCAACGATTGGCGAGCTTCGGTCGATGCAGCAGGCCCGACCATTTGTTCGGATGCAGCCGAAGAAATAACGATGGATGGGGCGATCAGGATTGATTTCGGTGCGACACAAGTTTTTGACGTTGTCAACTATGCGGTGAGGCCGCTGGATCAAGAAAAGCAAACTCGAAAAAAAGTTTGGTGGATGTGATCCAGTGTTTCGTGGATATTCAGATCGTGTGTGAAATGAAATATAAAAAGTTGATCAAGTTTGTTGTTGACAACTCCACTTCACAACGCCAAATTCTTCCCGCATCAGAGCAAACAAATCGAAGCCTCTTGTTCAATTCTGTTTCGATTTCTTTTCATAATTCACACGGAGAGTGTCCGATGCAATTTCCCAATGTCGTGGAAATATTTGTTCACCTTGGGACGCCGCCAACACTCCCTTCTAGCGGGTCGCGATAAGTCGCCCCAAGTTTCCCGGAATGTTCGGGAACGGTATGACTGCGAACGGTTGAGTCGAGTTCGTAGTCGAGCAAGCCAGTGGAAGATTGAATGAATCAGTCTTCCTATGGAGGATCGCCAGGAAGCGATGTCTCAATATCGGGAGTTGGCACTGACGGACCGAGCCGGCGAATCCAATTGGATCGCGTACACGGACGTCACTCCCAATTTTCTGCATGCGTCATCGCACGCCTCGTGATTAGCGCGATGTGGAATGAGTCCCGTCTCAAGTATCACTTGCGCAGCACTGCGACCGGTTTCGCGGGAGGCTAGACCGGTTTCTTTTTCTATTCGACTTCGCAGCAACTCTGGAAGAATCGCCGCGACGTCCTTTGCTACCATGGTGCTCCTCGCCTCATTCGTTCTTGATGGCTCGAGGGCATCAGGAAGGTCCGCTGGCAGGCGGTTTTCAGAAAGCTGGAATGGGGATCGGACCGGGTTGGGGGTTGCAGGGGTACGAGCCATCCCATCAGACCCGTCGCGTGGTGTGGGATCCCAGCAAGCCGCCGCCCATCGATTCAGACGAGATTCTCGCCTTAAGCGGGTATAATCCCGAGGGGCGATGACTTCGGGCTCGAATTCCCGCCCCACTCGACGATAGAATCACAGTTCGACGATAGGCGAGTGCACCGTCAAATCTGGAAATGGGGGTGACGTCGATCGGCGAAAAGGGGTCAGACACCAAAAACCGGAACGGCCCGAAGGGTGCTTTGCATTTTTGGTGTCTGACCCTTTTTCGCTCCCAACCCGAAAACGAAATGCTGACGATACACTAGACCGACTTTGCGATCAGAATAGAACCACTGTGGTTGGAAGGAGTCGATCGAGGCTCAAGGACGGATAGAGAGAATACATGCAATCGACAACACGTTACGAACCTTTTCCGACGATCACGCAGCAGGGATCCGAAGGTGCCAAGTCAGACCCCAAGCTGATTGAGGGCTACGAGCGCCTGACGAAGCGCGGCAAAGTCAGCTGGACAGGTCATCATCACATGATGCGGCTGCTCGGTCGTGGCGGGCAAGGTGAAGTCTATTTGACCGAGCACCGAGGCACCGATGGGTTTACCGTTCCGGTCGCCATGAAGGTGTTTTCTCCGGAGCGGTATGCCGGCGCCCAGGCTTATACCGAGGCGATGGCTCGGGTGGCCAGCATCGCAGCTCGCGTCGCCCTGATCCAGCATGACAATCTCTTGGATGTGCAGAACTTTTTTGAGCGCGATCGAATCCGCATCATGATGATGGAGTGGGTCGACGGCTTTGACTTGCGGCAGTTGACCTCTCCCCGCTGTTTGCATCTCTTGCACGGCCGAGTCAGCAATCGTCGTTGGCGTTACATCAACGAAGTGATTTTGACAGAGGGTCCGGAGCAGTGCCGCTTCAAGGCAGGCGTTGCTGTGGCGATCGTTCGCGAGTGCTTGGCGGCACTTGCGGCGCTGCATCGAGAGGGCATCGTCCATGGTGACGTCAAGCCAGCGAACATCATGCTGAAGCGAAGTGGGCACGCGAAGCTGATCGACATGGGATCGGCGATCGATTACCGCAAGCCTCCTCGTGATCGCGAGTGCACGCCGCTGTATGCCGCCCCGGAAGTTTTAGAAGATCGTGTGGCTACTCCGCGAAGTGACTTGGCGAGTGTCGGTTACGTGTTGATTGAGTTGCTCAGTGGGATCAATCCGTTCAGCCAGCATGCCAAGCTTCGCGATCTCTTGCAGGCGAAACGTGAGCTGCCGTCGCGTTTGGATGAGGTGCTTCCCGACGAGGTGCTTCGCAATGAGTTGCTGATGAACTTTCTGGTCGGCATGATCGCACCCGATCCCAATCGACGGTTTCCCAGTGCCGAGGCGGCAGAGCACGTCGACAAGGGGGCTGCTGCCTTTCATCGCCAGCTGATTCTCAGTGACATGGCGACCGAGTACGACAATGACATTCGTGTCTGGCTCGAGGAGCTTCGCCGACTGGAAACCGACTTGGGAGGTTTGGAGGGAGAAGCGACCGGACCTGAGTCTTCCGGAAGTGGCTTTGTATCGGACTTCAGTGGACCCGCGGCCGGATGAACCAGCAACACTTGAGTGTCGCGGTGGAAGCGGCCAAGGCAGGCGCGACCGAGTTGATGTCGCGCCGTCACGATCGTGTGGTTCGCGAGAAGGGTCCCAAGGATCTTGTCACCGATGCGGATCTGGCATCGCAACAGGCGATTCGTCGTGTGCTGTTGGAGGCCTTTGACCAATACGTGTTCGTCGGCGAAGAGGAGGGCGAGCATGACCCGCCCGAGGCGGTTCGTCGCGGTGATGCGGATGCGCCCCATGTTGGGTCGTGGATCCGTTGGACGGTACCGTCAACTATGTCCATCGACTGCAGTCGTTCGCGGTTTCGATTGGTCTCTATGCTCACGGAAAAATGCGGCTGGGTGTCATCTATGATCCTGTCACGGATGAACTCTTTACCGCGATTGATGGTCAGGGCGCTCGGTGCAATGACCAATTGATTCGAGCCAGTGACTGCACCGAGCTTCAGCAGGCGCTGGTAGCCTGCAGTTTTCCAGCCGGAGTCAAGGGTACCGATCCGGAGGTCGCTCGGTTCGTGCGGATTCTCGAGCAGTGTCGTTCGCTGCGGCGGCTGGGATCCTGTGCGCTGAACATGTGTTATGTGTCGGCTGGCCGCTTGGATGCCTATTGGGCGACCAGCATTGCCGCCTGGGACTGCGCGGCCGGGATTGTGATCGCCAGAGAAGCCGGCGCCATGCTGACCGCTTACGACGGTTCACCGCTCGACGACTGGAATCCGAAGTTCTGCGTCAGCGCGAGTGAAACACTTCATCAGACCATGACGTCGTTGTTGTCCGATCGTGGCCCAACGGCACGGACCTAGTGCAGCGTCAAATCTAACAATGGGGGTGACGTCGATCGGCGAAAAGGGGTCCGACACCAAAAATGCGAAGCACCCTTCGGGTCGGGTTTTTGGTGTCGGACCCCTGTTCGCCAGCGGGAAACCGGGAGCTAACGCTCTGCGGCTGATAGAAACCAACGCGGTGTTTCGCTTCAGTCCGTTCCATTCGGGCCCGAACCCTTTTCGGATACGTTCCAAGAGTTTGCCAATGCAGATTGATCCCTCCGATCTTTCCACTCGCGATCTGTACAGCTGGATGGTGCGGTTGATCACGCCACGGCCGATTGCATGGGTTTCGACCATATCGATGAGCGGAGTCGCCAACCTGGCGCCGTTCAGTTTCTTTAGCGGTCTCGGCGCCAATCCACCAACGGTGCTGTTCTGTCCCGCCAACAACCGTTTCGGGCAACCCAAGGATACGCTCACCAATGTCCTGAGCACGGGACAGTTCGTCGTCAACTTGGTTACCGAGTCGGATGCCGAAGCGATGAACATGACGTCCTGTGAGCTGGAAGCCGACGTCGACGAGTTCGACTTTGCCTCGGTCGACAAGACGCTCTGCCAAGTCGTATCACCGCCACGAGTAGCGACCGCCTCGGCGGCGATGGAGTGCGAGTTACATGAGGCGATCGCCTTGGGATCCGGTCCCGGCGGCGCCAACCTCGTGATCGGCCGCATCGTCTGGATTCACCTCGCCGATCGCCTGATCGATTCACAGGGTGAGTTTGACGCCAGACAACTCGATACGATCGGTCGCATGGGGGGCGACGACTATGTGCGGACCAGTGATCGGTTTACGATGCCGCGGCCGCCCAGGCCAAAACGCAAGACATGACAGCAGCCGGCTTGCGCAGCTGGTTTGAGCAGTCGGAGTGATCAGCCGGAACACTGGCCTGTTTTTCTGCCAGCGAATGAGTGAGTCACCTGTGCCCAAATACACGCTTGCGCTCTTGTATGACGCGCATTTCAATACAAGCACGACGCGCAAGCGAGTGTGTTTCTGGTTTTCAACCGTTTGGCGGACGTGAGATTGCGAAGATTCCTGGGACTCACTCGCTGGCGCGTCGTGCTTGTATGAATTTGCGCAACATCAATCCTGGCGCGTCGTGTTTGTTGGACGAATCGGATCGGGTGACTACTGCGAGTAGAAGTTGTAGGAAGGATTCCTGGGATCGAAGTCGGCGTCGGTCAGCCCGACGTTCACCTTCAGATCCAAGTAGTTGTATTCCTCCAAAACTTCCAACTGGGCCCCCTCGCGAGCCGGCCAGTCGTAAGCGATGTAGCGGACCGGAATGTTCAACTCGTCATCAATGAAGACTTGCGCCTTGAAGAAATCCAACTGAGGATGCTTCGTCGGCTGAGTCACTTCCAACACGGTACAGACGCGATCTTTGACGCGCGCGTTCTTGCGAAACTCGCACTGGACGTCGGGGAATTGCCGTGCCTGTTCCCCGCGTTCGATCAGCTTGACGATCAGGTTTTCAACGCCGATGTCGGTCATCGGATATCGTTGTCCGCGCATGGCGAGCATGCCATCGGGCGGGATGGTGACGGTCGGCAAGAACCTGCCCTTGAAGCCGCCTTCGTGAGCCACGATGTTTCCGTCGTTCTGGTTTTCCACGTAGATCACTTCTCGCCCTTGGACTGACGTGGGCTTGAGGAAGCTCAGGTAGACGCTCAACGGTTGGACGATCGCACCTTGTGAAACCTTGCGATTGCGGACCTTGACCGACATGAATTCGTGCTGGCCCAAAACGCCGTCGATTCGCTCGCGCTTGACGAGAATCGCGGTGTAGTCCGTCACGTTGGCGCGGCTCCCGGCCAGTCCGGCGCGAGCAATGTCCAGAGCGCGATCGAGTGGATGCACGGGGGTCGCTTCGAGACTGGCGGCGGCGTTGGCAACGCGGTGCACCGGTTCCACCAACGTCGTCGGCTCGTCAGCTCGCAGGTCGGACGCGATTGCGGCAGACGTGAGCGCCGTGATCGAGGCAATGAATTGGCGGCGATGGATGTTCATGGCAGCTTCCGTTCGATGGTTCGGCGGGCTCATTCCCGCGGAGTCTCCGTTAAACTATCGCCGCTTGGAGTGCACTGATCTGATTGGTTTCCGATCCGTGTGAGGCATCCTTCCAATCGTTCTATCCGGCACCCGGCTCGCGGACCAAAGACTACGGACCTTAGCGACCAGCCGGCGAGCAGTGCCAGATCAATCGGGGAAAGAGACTGTGATTGCGTGAAACTTGTTCAATGCCTGAGCCCGTCGAAGAATCGCTGCAGAGGGGCAGCGAGATTGGCCGATCGTAAAGAAGCGCAGTGTCCGCAAAGTCTGCTCAATCCTTCCAGTTTTCGCAGGGACGGCCATGTTCAAGCGTTGGGTCACGATCTCCGCCTGCTTGATGACCTTCATCGTCCTCAATCCGGCGGGATTGCTAGCACAGTCCATTCCGTCCCGACAGTCGAGCCTGAGACCAACTGACTGGCAGGCTCCGGTTCGTGCCAAACAGCTCGATGCGCCTGATCCGAGAGGTGAGTCTTCCTCGGCCAGAGAGTCTCGGCAGCCGTTCCTGCAGGTTCAGTATGTCGAGCCGCTGGACGCGGTGGCGATGATTGAGGGAGGGCATGCTCATCCGATCATTCGGGCCCCACGAATCGAGTATTCAGGCACCGCGACTCGCCATGCGCATGCTGGCCCCTCTGCGACGACCAACCCCGCGCCGAGTAGCGTCGTGGATCCGCTGCCGCATCTGCTGAATCATCATGCGACGCAGGCACCCCCGGCGGTGATCCCAGACGCGTCGCATCGCGAGGTTTGGAAGTCGCCGTATTCCTATGGCTTCTTTGGGGCCAGCGGATCGCGGCAATGGACGCGGCACTATGGCTACCGAGATCGCGGCAAGGAATGGCGACTGCGGTAGTAGGTGGCTCCCCGAGCCGGGCGTGCCACCGTAGGATGGTGATTGGTTCCTGACCACTTTTTCCGGTCCGACACCGCATCCCCTGACATGCCGCGATGAATTCTCCAACCACCCAAGCTCGTCCCGCCCACGCCCGCCAAAGCGAGCCGCTCCCCGAACCGTCGGTCATTCCAACCAATGGCTGGCACTGCGGGCATTACTTTTACCGGTTTCGCCGGGACCAGGTGGAGTCGACGTTAGGGGCCGCGTGTCAGCAGCAGCTTCGTGACGCGTTGCATCCCGACGAGTCGTCGGCACCAGCGCGGCTCGTTTCCTATTGGACCAGCGGTCATCGAGCCGATTTTTGCGTGATGGTGATGGATCCGGATCCAGCGAAAGTCGACGGAGTCCACCAACAGATCGTCGCGCCGTCGTTGGGTCGCTACGTTGAGGCGACCTGGTCGTTTGTCTCGATGAGCGAAGTCAGCGAGTATGTGCCGACGATCGAACGATTCCGTGAGCGGCTGATTGCCGGCGGTGCAGATCCTGATTCAGCCGAATTGGTGGCCAAAGTCAATGCTTACGAGCGTCGACTCCCGATGATGAATGAGCAGCGGCTTCGCCCTGAGATTCCCGATTGGCCGGCGGCCTGTTTCTATCCGATGAACAAGAGTCGCGTCGTGGGTGCCAATTGGTTCAGCGAACCGTTCAGTCGTCGCAACGCGATGATGGCCGAGCATGCGCAAAGCGGGATCGCGTTTGCCGGAAAGGTCAGCCAATTGATCACCGTTGGCGTTGGACTGGACGACTGGGAGTGGCTGGTCACGCTGTGGGGTCGAAACCCAGAGTACTTGCGCGAGATCGTTTACAAGATGCGTTTCGACGAAGCGAGCGCGAAGTACGCAGAGTTCGGTCCGTTCTATGTGGGCTACCGCGCAACGGCCGATGAGATTCTGAGCCACTGCCGATTGACGTAGAAGACGCGGCGACGGGAAGGTTGATGTGGAGAGAACGGTGGGCTGAAACCTCGTTGTTCTCGACAAGTCGATTTGGCGAGCACGAGGTACAGCCTCTGCCAGTGCCGTCAACCCAATGCCGCTTCCTTTCGGCTTTATCAGCCGCCGATCGCTCCTGGGAACCGCGTGAAGGGGAATCCAAACCGGTGCCTGACGGCACCGGCAAGGGTTGTACCAGCCCTTCGGGCTTGACAAATTGACTTGTGACGAACAACGAAGTGTTCACACCCACGGCAAAGTTTGTGACGCCCCGTCGTGGCTCAAGGGATGTCCAACTCTACTGGCCGCGCAGGACTCTCGCCTGCTTGACCAGTTCCACGAATTCGGTCCGATAGCCGAAGTCGTCTCCCTTGGCACTTTCGGATGCGATCGCCTGGACATCTTCGAAGGTCACATTGCCGCGATGGGGCGAATTGCGAAGCAGCATGCCGAAGCCGGCAACCGCGGCGGCAAATTGAAAATCACGATCGCACTGCACAAAGCTCTTGCCATCATCCACGACGGGGACTTCCATCAGCGTGCTGGTATCGCCTTCAGGTTGCTTGTATCGCAGCTTCAACGTCAGCGCCTCGTCACTGTCGGCGAACTCAGACGGGCGGTTTGGAATTTGGTAGCGCAGTGAATCCAGCGGCGCGAACTCGGGGGTGGATCCCGCTGGGATCAATTCATACAACGCCGTGACGGTGTGACCGGCGCCGATCTCGCCGGCGTCCTTGCTGTCATCGTTGAAGTCTTCCGCTTCCAGGATGCGATTCTCGTAACCGATCAGTCGGTAGGCAGCGACCTTCTTGGGGTTGAATTCGATTTGGATCTTGACGTCCTTCGCGACGGTCACCAGTGTGCCACCAAGTTCCTCCACGAACACCTTTTCCGCTTCGCGTTTGCTGTCGATGAAGGCGTAGTTCCCGTTGCCGTCATTGGAGAGCGTCTCCATCATCTCGTCGTTAAGATTCCCGTTACCGAAACCGAGTACGGAGAGAAAAATGTTGGAACCAGCGTTCTCTTTCGCGATCCGGACCAGCTCGTCGGTCCCGGTGACGCCTACGTTGAAGTCGCCATCGGAGCAGAGGATCACTCGATTGGTTCCACCGGTGATGAAATGATCTCGGGCGATCTGGTAAGCCAGCACGATGCCTTCGCCGCCGTTGGTACTTCCCCCAGCACGGAGTCGTTCGAGCGCGGCAGTGATTACCTGCTTCTTGTCGCCACGTGTTGCGTCCAGCACGACGCCGGCCGCTCCCGCATAGACGACGATCGCAACCTTGTCATTCTCGGTGAGCTGATCGGTCAGCAGCTTCATCCCCTCGACCACCAGCGGCAACTTGTCCGGCTCATCCATCGATCCGGAAACGTCGAGGAGAAACACCAGATTGCTGGAAGGTCGTTGGGTCTCGATCTCCCTGGCCTGAATACCAATCCTTGCCAAACGGTGATCTTGGTTCCAGGGGCACTGGGCGATCTCCATCGAAGCGGCAAAGGGATGCGAGTCGGTGGGGCCGGGATAGTCATAGTCAAAGTAGTTGAGCAGTTCTTCGATGCGCACCGCATCCGGTCGCGGCAAGGTGTTGTTTCGAAGCAGACTGCGGATCTTCGAGTACGAGGCGGTGTCGACGTCAATGGAGAATGTCGACAGTGGTGCCTGACTGACTTTGACAAAGGGGTTGTCCTCGATGCGTGCATAGCGATCTCCCCCGGCGACATCCATGCCCATCATGCCCCCCATACCCATGCCCATTTCCATCGCGTCATCCATCTCCATCATGTCTCGCGTGGCTTCGAGGCCACTGACTGGCGATGACTGCGGTGCGAAGCCGAATGACTCGGCGGGCAGGGCTTTGGCGTAGCCGCCCGATGTGTTGGCTTCCAAGGCATCGACCGTTGGGGCCGCGTTTGCAAACGCCGGCGCCATTTCCATCGTGTAGTCGTCCGCGTGCAGCTCAATCGCTGCGGAGTCGTCAAGTTGAAGGGAGTCGAAGCCGATGTCGGCGTTGCCATCCCCCACCTGACCTGGATGAGCGAGGCCTCGCGCTCTCCGTTGATTCGGGCCAGCTGCGTAACCGGGAAGCGCAGCGCGGCTCTCGGTGATGGATGCAGCACTTGGGTCCTTTGCTTCCAGCTGATTCGACCGCATGGATTCTATTCGCGAACGGTCGGCCCGCGCATGATCAGCGAACCCATCGGCAATGTCATACTGAGTCGCACCGAAAGGAGCCGGCGTGGAAGCAACCGTACTTTCATCGGCAGACGGAGTCTTTGCATCGGTCCCAAACAGATCTTTCAGCTGCGCAGGCCCGCCGCCAAGGGATTCCGATTCGGCCTCCTGTGAGGCAGCCAGCGCGGTGCGCGAACGGGCTAGCTCCTTGACCGAGCTTTCCTGATCGATCCGCTCGAACCAGGTAACCGCTTGCTCGTCGACTTCGCTGGGCTGAGTCGTGGCGGCGCTGCCGAAGTCCCGGCTCGACTTCGCCCCCGATGGCTCGTTCATGGAAAGCTCCGAAGCGGATTGAGATCTCCAGTAAGGGTAGGTGAGTCCCGCCGCAAGCAGCACGCTAGCCGCCAGCAAGGAGAGGATCGCACCTCGTTTGGCAATTCGATCGTGCCGCTGGCTTGTGGCTGGCGCGACCGGCGTGACCTGATGGAGTGCGCGTTGCTCAATCGCATGTTCCACGGCGCGGCGATGGGCCTGCGAAACATCCGTGCTGCGAGACTCGAACTCCGAGCGGAGTGCCGCCAAGGCATCGCGGATCGCCGCGACTTCCTGTTTGAGTTCCGCGGATCCCTCCAGCTCTCGTTCAAACGCTGCCATCTGGTCGGATGGTAGTTCGCCGAAGACATAGGCTGTGACGCGAGGGTCATCGTGCGTGTGGTTCATCTTTTCTACTACCTTGTGTTTGCTCGTCGATGCGCTGATTTGGCGTGAGGCGGCGCGGTCGATGGGAGGTGGGTCATTCGATGGTGGCGAGTCGTGTTCGGATCGACTTCAAACCGGTATGCAGCAGATAACCGACGTTGCTGATGCTCAGCCCCGTGAGCCGACTGATTTCCTGGTAGCTCAAGCCACCTTCGACCTTGAGGCGAATGACTTCTTGCTGTCTCGCCGGAAGGCCATCCATCAAGGAGTCAGCCTGGTCCGCAGTGTCGCGACGCTCGGCGACTCTCTGGGGGTCGCCTTCGGGACTGGTTGGCGACGCCGCGTGATCGTCGAGGGTTTTCATTCGGTTTTCCTTCTTCAGGACGTCGAGAGCTCGGTTGCGGCAGACGGCGTAGAGCCACTGACGGACATGGCTTTCGATCTGATCGCGTGGCTGCGTGCAGAGACGAACGAACGTGTCCTGCACGACATCGCCGGCGCGATCCGCGTCACCCATCAGATGCGTCGCGTATCCCAGCAGTGGTCGCTGGAATTCTTGGAACACGAGGCTTAACCAAGCCTCGTCCGATAGGTTGCTTGTTTCATTCATTGCCACTGGTCAGCAACTGGGTGTGTGCCCGTCCCTGCAAACACTGAGAACGATCCCCAGGCGGGATCCTTAGAAGATTTTTTGATTTCTAGAGGTCGGTCGACGATGCGATTGGTGAAGATGCTCGGAAAAATCAGAGCCAGCTTGTTGAGAGATCGGTTCGATCAGCGAACCGGCCGCGGATTTCCACGTTGCCCGCCAGTCCGCCCCCGCGGTTGCACTGGTGGATTGCTGGGAGCGTGGATCTCAAGTCGAGGGGCTGCGGAGGCCGATTGTTCCCGACTGACAAACCGAAGCATGGATTCGTCCGCACCGGATCCTGCGAGCACCAGGGTCAGGATGTCTTGCTTCGACTTGGAGATCGCCGCGGCGAGCTGTGGCGAGGCAATTCGAATCACGTTCGCACCCACATCCTTCGCGTCGGCATCCGGGCCGACGGTGATTTCAGCCAGCAGTGGCAGCGAATCGAGTCCACGCGGAGAATACGATTTTGTCCACTCAATACGCTCCTCCGGCCAAAGACCAGCATTCACGGCATAGACCCGCACGGTGGCGCCAACGGGACGCGCTTGCCCCACAACGGACAACACCAGCTCAGCCGAATCGGCCCAGCGACGTGTCTCTTCGACGCTGGCCAAATCGAATCGGAGGTAGCTGTGGTTGTTCTCGACATCGCCCCGCATGCGAATGCCCAAGCTGCGATGGAGCCCATACTTTTGGTTCGATCCGTTCTGGACCATGGCGTCGGCGCCGCGGCCATCGGCGGTCGAAATCGCAGTCCATTTCATTTCAGGCCGTGCCGCAGCGGGCGCATGCTCGATCGGACTGGGAGTGGCGGGGGAGGTAGGTGGAGCCGGCGGCTTCGCAACCGACTCGGTGGCACTTGCTTCGCCGGTGGGGGCGGCGGCCGGGATTCGCGATGGGATCGAGGCGGAGGCAAATTGTGAGGATGGCGACGGCAATGTCTGGCCTGGTCGAAAGACGGCTTCTTGTCCGCCTGCTGGACTGCGCCGAGCTGCGCCGTTGTCCGTCGATGCGCTGTCCGTCGATGCGCTGTTTGTCGATGCGCTGTTTGTCGATGCGCTGTTCGTCGGCAGGCTTCGCGCCGTGTTCGATGGGGCGCTGGGGCCTGGCCTTTCGGAGCGATTCCCATGTTGGGTAAGTCCATTCGCGGGCCGCGCCGCAAAATTGGAGCCGTCATCTGGATTGACGCGGTTGATCAAAGGACTCGTCGATGATGACGGGCGTTGAGGTGACGTGAACTCGATGGAATCGTCGACGATCACCGAAGGTCGATTGCTTCGTCCCAATCCCGTAAACAGGAACGTCAACAAGGGGAGGGCAATCAAGGCGACGGCGACGGCCGCGGCCAAGGGCCAATATGCCAGCCAAGCAGGTGCGGCGGTCGCCACATTCTTGACCGTTGCAGGTCGCGCGGGCGCCATCTTCACGGGGACCATCGGTGCCTGCGGGGCAGGGTGGGTGGCCAAGGGATCGAATTGCGTCTCGGGTACAACTTCCACATCAAAGATCGATGGACCAGACTGCTTGCTGACCACTTCCTGCAGTCCCAGTTGCAGCTTGTTGATGGCCTGAGCGACCTCGCTCTTGACGTGGCATTCCGATTCCACTCGATCGAGTTCCTCCAGCAGTTGCTGCGCCGATCGGGGACGCGAGCGGGGCTCCTTGCGCAGCAGACGATGGATCAGGTCGCAGAGCGGCGCCGGAATCTCCGGATTGAGATCGCCGATCGGCGTCGGTCGGTGGACGAGGATCGAGATCAATTGCATCGGTACCGAACTGCGCATCGCTCGGCAGCCGTCCGGTGCAGAGTTCGTAAAGCACCACACCAAGACTATACAGATCGCTGCGATCATCCAACGGCTCGGACATCGCCTGCTCCGGTGAGAGGTAGCCCGGCGTCCCAACGACCGCGCCTCGACCCGCCATGTGATCAATCGGCGAGGAGGCTAAGGCCAAACCGAAGTCCAGAATCTTGACGCGTTCCGAATCTTGTTGAATCCAAATGTTGGCCGGCTTGATGTCGCGATGCACGATCCCTTTCGCATGCGCGGCTGCGAGACCTTTCGACATCTGACGAGCCAACTCGATGATCTCTTCGTAGCCGAATCGGCGCTCGCTTGCATTCAAGTCCTCGAGCGTGGAGCCCTGCAACATCTCCATCGCCATGAACGGCGTGCCTTTGCTCTCACCAACTTCAAAGATCGTGGCTACGTTGTCATGATGAACGGCGGCCATTGCCCGTGCTTCGCGAAAGAATCGACGTCGACTGTGTGGCGTCGCCGCGATCTTTTGATTCATCACCTTGAGCGCGACGGAGCGTTTGAGTTTGTCGTCCTCCGCACGAAACACATAACCCATTCCCCCTTTGCCGAGCTCGTCGATCACCCGATAGTGACCGAGCTGACCCAGGTCACCGGGTTTGTTTGGCGGTTCGAGAAAAGGATAAGACTTCACAGCTGCGGCAATCGGGGAGAAACGCAGTTGGACCAAGAACGTAATCGAAAAGGGCTTGACCCGAATGGCACGAATTTAGGTTGTGGCTGCGAACCTCGGACGCTAGCCGTGGGCCTTCGTCGCATCTTATCGACTTCTTCCAGGCCCACGGCTAGCGTCTGAGGTTCAGCCGTGCCATTGTGGGCTGACCCCTTTTTGGTTGCGTCCGATGACGTGACGAGCTGGGAAGTATAACAGGCTTACCAGTCGAAATCACATTCCGATCGCGGATATCGTGGGCTGTCAGCCGTCACCGCTGCCGTTTCGACCAGCCCCACTTCCTATCGGTCGTTTCGCCAACAAAGCAGCTGTGCCTGTCTGGCACCGACCTGGCGCTGCCATCGCTGCAGATGAGCGGGCAGGGCATGCGGACTGAAACGCGATTCGATTTCGATGCGGAATTCAGCCTCGCTGAGGATTCGTTCGACGCGGTCGAGCGAGTTGGTGTCACGTAATTCGTCTGTTTCATGGACCTCGACGTAAGCAGCGTCGACCGACCGCAGCGCCTCGGTCGAGTCCCGCAGGACCGCCTCCTCGGCACCTTCAATGTCGATCTTCAAGAAGGCAACCGGCTCCCGGATGAGGTAGGGGGTAAGTCTCGTGCACCTGACTTCGATCGTCTCGGAATCCTCTCGGCTCCCCCAACTCCGCCGCAGCGAATTCCCTCTCGCATCGGCACCATGTCCCAGATCGCCGTGCAGCGTTGCTTGTCCATCAAAATCGGCCACCGCGGCTTCGATACATTCGACGCCTGGTAGATCGTTTCGATCGATGTTGGTCTTCAGCAGCTCAAACGCAAACGGATCTGGTTCAAAGCAGATCACGCGCGCCATCGGCCAGCGATACTTCCATTCCAAAACCGAGACCCCGACATTGGCCCCACAGTCGATGATCAGTGGTGAACTTCCGCTTGGGGTAAAGAACGATGGGAATTCATCGATTGCCCGTAGCATCGAGTCGGTCGCCTCTTCGTTCTCGAAAAACAATTGAAAGCCGCGGAACCGGGTTTTGCGAATAGCGATGTTCAGTGACTCCGTTTGATTGCATTGAGTTGAAAGCATTAGAACAAGTTGCGGTTGAGATGTCGTGAACCTCAGGCGCTAGCCGTGGGCCTTGCTGCGCGGATCGCAGCACATTTTCACAGCCCACGGCTAGCGCCTGAGGTTCACGCCCACGGCTAGCGCCTGAGGTTCACGCCCACGGCTAGCGTCTGAGGTTCACGCCCACGGCTAGCGTCTGAGGTTCACAGCCCACGGCTAGCGCCTGAGGTTCACAGCCTGTGCCATTGACTCCTGAGCCTTTTACTGCAACTCGGCTATTGAATTCGCGGGAAGGATCCGTATGTTGTTAGTCTCTACCGTACTTTCGCGACACCAATACCACATGGGGCACAATGATGGGTATTTGGCAGCACTCTCTGTTTGTCGGTCTGGTTGCATCTCACTTGTTTGTCAGTGGGGCAACGGCATCTGCCGGATTGATGGTGACGACCATCGGAACTTCGATCGGCATTACTTTTGACGGTTTTCAAGGTGACGGCTTTGCACCGGATCCATCTTCCACACAACTTGATTCCGATCATTGGCGGATCACTGGATTGAGTGATGGAGGGGGAACGTTTGGTGGCACCTTCGCGACGGGCGACTTCGCGCGTGGCAGTTCATCAGGCGGCGTCTCGACTGGGGGCGTCTATGGATTCGATGTGGATCCGGGCGCGGGATTGGATTGGGCTCTTGGTTTTCAACCCATCGGCTCGGATTTGAATCCCGGTGAGGCAACTTTGATGGTCACCAATGCGACCGGCACGATCGTCGATCGACTCGATCTCGCGTATCAGGTTTTGGTTCGCAACGACGGGGACAGGTCCGGCTCATTTGGATTCGCGTATTCGTCCAACGACATGGACTATCAAGTGCGCGATGGGCTGCAAGTCACGTCAGGCTTGACGGCGGATGCGATTCCGCAGTGGGTCACGATCAATCGGTCGACCAGCATGGCGGGATTGAACCTTGCCAGCGGTTCCTCGTTGTTCCTGCAGTGGCAACTGAATGATTTGTCTGGCGCAGGTAGTCGGGATGAGTGGGCCTTGGACAACATCGATCTGACGTTTGGATCGTCACCAGTGAGCACCGTTCCCGAACCATCGAGTTGGATCTTGGTCAGCATGCTCTGTCCGGCCATGCTCTGGAGTCGCCGCCGACACATGTCGGTTTCCGGCCGGGCTCCGCTGTTGAACGAGCAGCAGAAGGTGATTCGACGAAGGTTGTCGGCATCGGTCGAGGCCATTCCAGTCGCCTAGCCTGGGGCAGTACCCATCGCATCTTCCCCGATCCGATTGGAGGCAAAGCCGCCAATCGGATCGTGGGTGGACGTTTCGTTGCGTCGATAACCGCGGGTGTGGCCCCGGCAATGGATCTCGCCGTAGCCGATTTTCGATCGACACCTACAAGCACGACGCGCAAGCGAGTGTGTCGGTTGCGTGCGCGTGACACACTCGCTTGCGCGTCGTGCTTGTATTTTGCTGTACTTTTCGGGTGTTAACGTCGGCCAAGGCGTTGCCCTCTGGGAAGGGGCTGCAGCAGGCGCCGCAGAAGGAACGACGGGGGCGAGACAAACTTTGGCGTTTTCCCTCCCCTCGCTTCGGCTTGGACGCTCCCAGGCGAGCGGGTTTTCAGATGCCTGGAAACCAACTTCTTTGGATGGGTGGACAAGTGTGCACTTCGGGGCTCGCTGGCCCGTCGGACTCGGTGGCAGATTGACCATCGCACCACGATCCGGTAATCTCTCCCGGGAAAATGGGCTGTCTGATTTGGATATTCTGATTAGACTATATCCTTGCATTCCCCTCCCACTTTGTCGCGATTTGACACGACAGAGTCCCGCCTTCGAACCTTGAATTCGCGTCTGCCCCACGGTGCCATCGCGCGAGTTTTGATCGCCACGAGCCAGTTTTGGAGATCGATTCCAGCTCGCTTGTGGCAAGCCACCTACGCCAACGTTTCCATCGATCGTACGAGTACGTTGATCCCGATCGACATCGTTACAACCTCGAACGTTCAGACATCCTCACGGGAGTTTTCAGCAATGCGTTGTCAGGGCAATCCGTTTAGCCGTCGTGGATTCTTAGCAGCCGGAACGTTCGGCGGTCTTGGTATTTCCTTGCCGCAGTTGATGTGGATGGAGCGGGCCGCCGCGGAGCAGAAGCACTACGACTTCATCGAGGCCAAGGCCAAGAGCGTGATCCACGTGTACCTGCCCGGCGGTATGGCGCATCAGGAAACGTGGGACCCGAAGCCCTACAGTCCCCTGGAGTATCGGGGCGAGATGAAGCCGGTCAAAACGAATACCGGCGAGATCTTCTGCGAATCGATTCCGAAGTTGGCGTCGATCGCCGATCGTTTGTGCGTGATTCGCTCGATGACCCACGGTGAGGCGGCCCATGAGCGGGGCACCCACAACATGTTTACCGGATACAAGCCAAGTCCGGCTTTGAAGTATCCGAGTTTCGGCGCGGTGGTCAGTCATGAGTACGGACCTCGCAACAACCTGCCACCCTACATCTGCATTCCCAATCAGCCGAACGAGTTTGCGGGAACTGGTTACCTGAGTTCGTCGTATGGTCCGTTCTCACTGGGAAGCGATCCAGCGTCCAACGGTTTCAAGGTTCGTGACTTGGATCTTTACAGCGGTGTGGACGAGACGCGATTCGCGCGTCGCCAAGCAGCTCTCGACGCGGTCAACAAGAAGTTCAGTTCGCTGACCAGTGCCGACAGTGTGACGGCAATGAATACGTTCTACGAGCGTGCTTACAACCTGCTGGGATCGGCACAGGCGAAGGAAGCCTTTGATCTGAACAAGGAAGACCAGAAGATGAAGGAAGCCTACGGCGTCAATCAAGCCGGCCAGCGATTGCTGATGGCTCGCCGACTGGTCGAAGCGGGTTGCCGCCTGGTGACGTTGACCTACGGTGGCTGGGACATGCATCAGGGCATCACCGCCGCGATGGGACGAACGATGCCCCCGCTGGATCAGGCCCTTGTCACAGTTGATTCTCGACCTGGAACAACGAGGTCTGTTGGAAACGACGTTGGTGATGGTCAGCAGCGAATTCGGACGCACGCCCAAGATCAACAAGGATGCCGGTCGCGACCATTATCCCAAGGTGTTCAGCGTGATGCTGGCTGGCGGCGGTATCAAAGGGGGCACGATCTACGGTACGTCCAACGCGACCGCTTCGGAACCGGAATTTGATCCGGTCGGGCCACAAGACCTTGCCACGACGATGTACCACCAACTGGGAATCGTTGCCGACAAGGAATTGATGGCTCCTGGCGACCGGCCCATTGAGATCGTCGATGGTGGGAAAGTGTTGACCGACATCATCGCCTAAGGGTGACCGACGCGGTCGATCTGCCAGTACTGATTCGTCAGCGGTTCTCAACAACAAGACTCCCTCGCAACCATTGCCTGACATGCGACACAACCTCATTCTTTCGGCCAGTTGTCTCGCGGTTTTCGGATTCGTCTCCGTTGCCCAAGCCTATCGACCGGAGGTCGTCAGCTCGACGCCTCGCGGGATGCAGCGGGGAACCACGCAGAAGGTGGTGCTACACGGCGACCGTCTCGGAGACGGACACCAGTTGCTGATGGACCGACCCGGCATCAACGTGGTGTCGCTCAAGCCGGTGGACGCCAAGAATGTTGAAGTGGAATTGGAAGTACCGGCCGAGACCTCGCCCGGCCTCTATCCGATGCGGCTGGTTACCGAGACCGGGCTGAGCAACGTCGTTCTGTTTGGCGTCGGAACCATGCCGACGGTTGACGAAGTCGAGCCCAACAGTGAATTCAGCAGTCCTCAAGTGATCGAGCATAACGTCACGGTCGAGGGTGCGGTGGCGCGCGAGGACGAGGATTACTTCCTGGTCAAGCTGAAGCAGGGCCAACGGCTGACCGTGGAGTTGGAAGGCGTTCGCATCAAGAAGGGACGTAGCAATCCGTTCTTTGATCCCTACATCGCCATCCTGAACTCGGAGCGATTCGAGTTGGCGACCAGTGACGACGCGCCGCTGCTCCAGCAGGACTGCCTCTGCTCGATTGAGGCACCGGACGATGGGGACTACATCATCGTCGTTCGCGATAGTTCCTTTGGCGGAAACAACGATCGCTACCGTTTGCACGTCGGTTCGTTCCCCCGACCGATCGCAGTGGTTCCAGCCGGCGGGATGCCCGGTGAAGTCGTCGACATGACCTTCGTCTCGGTCGGCGGCGAGGTTTGGATTGAAAAGGTGCAGTTACCGAGCGAAGAATCGGACGCCTATCCATTGGTCGTATCCAATGAGCAGGGCGTCAGTCCTTCGCCGAACTACATTCGTGTTCAGCCGATGCCCAACGTCATCGAGCGGGAGCCCAACAACTCGTTCAAGGAGTCGACTCCCGGCCCGATGCCTGCCGCGTTCTGCGGGTTGATCGGCGAGCCGGACGACCATGATTTCTTCAGCTTCGACGCCAAGAAGAATCAGACGCTTTCCATCAAGTTGTACGCCCGCGAAGTCCTTCGCTCGGCGCTCGATGGTGTCGTCAATGTGTACAACGAGAAGGGGGGACGAGTTGGAGGCAACGATGACTCGAGCGGAGGACGACCCGATAGTTTTCTTGAGTACAAGATTCCAGAGGATGGCAAGTACCACATCGGGATCAATGATCATTTGCGAGGAGGCGGTCCCGGGTATGCCTATCGCCTGGAGGTCAAGCTTTCCGAGCCCGAGTTGACGCTGACCTTGCCCGACCGTCGACGTTATGAGGCAACGCAAATCGACGTACCCCAAGGGAATCGTGCGGCCGTCATGATCAATGCGACTCGCCGTCGTGTTGCGGGCGCGATCGACATCGAAGGCTTGAATCTTCCTGAAGGTGTCACGGTAACACCGATCCAGATGCCGGCCAATCAAAACACGGTTCCGCTTCTGCTCTCGGCGACGGCCGATGCCAAGCTGGATGGGCGGTTGGTCAACTTCGTGGGCAAGATTCCGGACAATCCCATCGTTGGGAAGTTCACGCAACGACATCAGCTGTTGATTGGTTTGAACAACAACGTGGTTTACGATTACGACGCCGATCGTGCTGCGGTGGCAGTGATCAAGGCGATGCCGTGCAGCATCGAGATCGTCCAGCCGGAAGTGCCGATCGTGCGCGATGGCTCGATCGACCTGGTCGTCAAGATTGATCGTGGCGGTCTCGACGCCGACGTCCCGATCCGAATGCTGTACAACCCGCCCGGGATCGGATCGAGCGGCAGCATCAAGATTCCCAAGGGCCAGGATCAGGCGACGATCCCGCTGACCGCCAATGGTTCGGCGGCGATCGGAAGCTGGCCTGTCATCGTCTACGCATCGGTGGCCGGCAACGAGATCGCGACCGAGCCGGCGACGTTGGAGATTGCGGATAAGTTTTTCACCTTCGGTTTCCCCAAGACCTCCGCGGAACTTGGCCGACAGGCCAGCGTGCTGGTCGACGTCGAAGTGAACCGCGAGTTCGCCGGAACTTGTGAGCTGGAATTGCTCGGATTGCCGGCGGGAGTGGTTTGTGAGCAACCCAAGGTGGAAGTGAAGAATGACACCGAACAGGTTGTCTTTGCGGTCAAAATCGAAGAGAGCGCTCGAGTTGGACAGCACAAGTCGCTGGTGGTTCGGGCGTCCATTACTGATCCAAAAGGTGTGATTCGACAAACCCAAGGAACTGGCATCCTGCAGATTGACAAGCCGCTCCCTGCACCTGCTGCCAAGCCTGAAGCGAAGGCCGGCGATGCGAAGGCCGGCGATGCGAAGGCCGGCGCGACCAAACCAGCTGAACAGAAACCGCTCAGCCGACTGGAACAACTCCGTCAGCTGCACCAGAAGAAGCCGGAAGCAACGCCCTAACTTGCATCCGTTTTTCCTACTCCCATACGTGTCCCGCTGCTGACTCATCGGAATCAGGTCGGCAACCAAGACAAGCCCGAAAGTCTTGAAGGTATCGTCATCATGCATCGACTATCCGTGCCTGCCGCATTCCTGGCCGCGATGTGCGTCTCTCAGGTCGGTCATGCCGCCGAGCCAGTTCCGGCCAGCCCGAATGCGGCGGCGCCTGCTGCGATCGCCCGATCCAGCACGCCGGCCAAACCGAAGCTTGACCTCTCGGTCTATCCCGAGTCGATCGACTTGAGCACGGCTCGCGATTACCAATCATTCGTCGCGGTCGTTCATCGTGCCGATGACGTGACGCTCGACGTGACCGACAAGGCGAGCTGGACATTGGCGGACGACCAGCTTGCTCGAATCGATGGCAACCAGGTGCACCCGCTCGCCGATGGGGAGACAGAACTGATCTGTGACTTTGGTGGCAGCCAGATTCGCATTCCCGTCAAGGTCGCGCGCAGCACGGAAAAGCTGCCGATCAGCTTCGAGAAGGACATTGTTCCCATCATGACCCGCAGCGGTTGTAACACGGGCAGTTGTCACGGCGCCGCGCGGGGGAAAGATGGTTTCATGATCAGCCTGTTCGGCTACGATCCGGCGGGTGATTACACGCGGATCACTCGTGAGATCGGAATGCGACGGATCAATCTGGCCGTCCCGGAGGAAAGTCTTTTTCTGACCAAGTCGACCGGGCAGGTGACTCACACTGGCGGCAAGCTGTTCGACCAGGACTCCGTGTACTACCAAATGATGCTCGAGTGGCTGCGTGATGGTGCGCCGGCCGACGCCTCGCCTCCGCCGAAGGTTACCCGCCTGGAAGTCTTTCCCCCTCAGGCCGTGATTGAAGGGGAGGGGAGTACGCAGCGATTCATCTCCCTCGCCCACTATTCCGACGGGACCACGCGCGATGTCACCAATCTGTCCGCGTTCATGACCAACAATGAAACGTCGGCAGCGGTTGACAATGACGGCAACGTGACCGCCGGCGCTCGAGGTGAAGCCTTCATCATGGCGCGTTTCGAAACCAAGACCGAAGGCCGCCAGGTGTTGGTGTTGCCCAAGGATTTGCAATACGAAGCCCCTGAAATCACCGGCAACTACATCGATCAGCTCGTCGGCAAGAAGTTGAACCAGCTTCGCATCCTTCCCAGTGGGATCTGCACTGATGAGGAGTTTTTGCGGCGGGCCACGATCGACATCACCGGGATGCTTCCAACCGAAGAGGAGTACCAGCAGTTCGTCAACGATGTCGCACCCGATAAGCGGGCAGCCTTGATCGAACGCTTGCTCGGCCGCAAGGAGTTCAGCGAAATCTGGGCGATGAAGTTCGCACAGTTGCTGATGATCAAGAGCACCAATCGCGTCAGCTACAAGTCAGCGTTCCTTTACAACCAATGGCTGACCGACAGTTTCGCCAAGAATGTTCCTCTCGATGAAATGGTTCGAGAGTTGTTCAGCGCCACCGGTGGCACATTCAGCAACCCCGCGACGAACTACTACCAGATCGAAACGGACACACTCAAGCGGGCGGAGAATGCAGCACAAGTCTTCATGGGGATTCGCACTCAATGCGCCCAGTGCCACAACCATCCGCTCGACCGCTGGACGATGAACGACTACTACGGTTTCGCCGCATTCTTCTGTCAGACCGGCACGAAGAACGCCGAGGACTATCGCGAGAAGATCATTTATGATCGCCGCAGTGGCGACGTGAAGCATCCGGTTACGGGTCAAGTGATGACGCCAACCTTCCTGGGTGGCGATCAAGCCGAGACCAAAGGCCGAGATCGACGCGAGGTCATGGCGGAGTGGCTGACGAGCCCGGAGAATCCCTATTTCTCGACCAGCATCGCCAACCGCGTTTGGGCCCATTTCATGGGCGTCGGGATCGTGGACCCAGTCGACGACATTCGGGTCAGCAATCCTGCGACCAACCCCGAGCTGTTCCAGGCTCTCGGTGACAAGCTTGCCGAGTACAAGTTTGATTTCCGCCAATTGGTTCGCGATATCTGCAACAGTCAGGCCTATCAACGTAGCGCCACTCCCAACGACAGCAACCGCAGTGATACTCGCAACTACGCTTATGCGACGGTGCGAAGAGTCCCAGCGGAGATGTTGCTCGACTGCGTCGGTCAGGTGACCAACACGAAAGAGAAGTTTCGTGGTTTGCCGCTGGGCGCTCGAGCCGTTCAGATTGCGGACGGTCGAACCAGTACTTATTTCCTTGATACGTTCGGTCGCGCACCACGAGAAACGGTTTGCGACTGCGAAGCTTCGACCGATCCTTCGCTTTCCCAAGCTCTGCACCTGCTCAACGGTAGTGCAACGAGCGGAAAGATCTCGCAAGGCAAGGTCGTTGACGAGTTGCTGAAGGATGACGCAACGCCGCAGCAGGCACTGGACCGGCTGTACGTCCGCTGCCTGTCACGGTACCCCACCGACGAGGAGCGAGCCGAATTGCTCGCTTCCATCGAGCAGTCGGAAAGTCCCAAACAAGGATTGGAAGATGTCTTTTGGGCAATCCTCAATTCCCGAGAGTTTGTCTTCAACCACTAACGATTGCGCGGGGGGGCGTCGTCGCGGTTTGTGTGATCGCCGCCGATGCAATGAGTCAATGTTTTCCCTAGATATCCGCTGACAATCTGACTGTGGCCATCGCGTGAATGCATTCATGCCATGCAGCTCTGATTCTCGTGCGGATGCAATCAAAGTAGTCCTCGCCGCTGAATACCTTTCGTTTCGGCGCGGCAATCCAATTCGACCGAGTTGACATGATGTTCCGATCCATCCTGACCCTGGCCGTCTTCGTTGGCACGGCTGTAATCGTTCGCGCCGAGCAGTCGACCGATCAAGCTCCGGCGGTCAACTTTACCGACCATGTGTTACCGATCTTTCGGCAGCATTGCTTGAAATGCCACAACGCCAACGATGCCGAAGCCGGACTGGCAATCGATAGCTACGGTGGATTGATGGAGGGTGGTGGCAGCGGTGATGTTGTGTCGGTTGGGGATCCTTCGGGAAGCCGGCTCTATTTGGTGATGACGCACGCCGAAGAGCCCACGATGCCTCCGAACCAGGATCCATTGCCGGCCGAATCATTGGAAGTGATTCGTCAATGGATCGAGGGTGGACTGCTGGAGAACAGCGGCAGCAAGGCGAAGAAGCGCAAAGGCCCGTCTTTGTCCTTTGCGTCGGCAGATGGCGGTAAGCCAGATGAGATCATCATGCCGGAGTCAGTGTGGCGTGTGCCCGTGGTCACGACCGAGCGAGCCGCTGCGGCAACGGCGCTGGCTGCTAGCCCCTGGGCTCCGCTGGTCGCCGTGGCCGGTCAGCGACAAGTCTCGCTGTACAACACCGACAACAGCGAACTTGTCGGGATCATTCCTTATCCCGAGGGGATTCCGCAAGTCTTGAGTTTCAGCCGCGATGGTGCCTACTTGTTGGTGGCCGGTGGGACTCACGCGTCGCAAGGAACCGCGTCACTCTATGACGTACGTAGCGGGCAACGGATGCTCAAGGTCGGTGATGAGCTTGACATCGTGTTCGGTGCGGACATCAACGATCAACTCTCTCGGATCGCGTTGGGCGGACCGCAACGGATGGTTCGCATCTTCGACACCGCGAGCGGGGAATCGGTTTTCGAACTCAAGAAGCACACCGATTGGGTTTATTGTGTTGACTACAGCCCCGACGGAGTTCTGGTTGCTTCTGGGGACCGCTCTGGTGGTCTCCATGTCTGGGAGGCTGACACCGGTCGGCTCTATCTCGATCTGATTGGACACAAGGGGGCCATTCGAGGGCTTGCCTGGCGACCTGATTCCAATGTCCTGGTCAGCGCCAGTGAAGATGGCACCGTCAAGATGTGGGAGATGAGTGCCGGGAACCAACTGAAGAGCTTCAATGCACATGGGGGTGGGGTGACCGGCGTGGCGATGGCCAAAGATGGGCGCATCGTGACTTCGGGAAAAGACAAGACGGTCAAGCTTTGGAACGCCGATGGTGGTGCCGTCGCGACCATGCCAGCGTTCAGCGAGCCGGCTCTGGAAGTGGCGATCACGCACGATGGATCCAAGATCGTGGGCGGCGATTGGAATGGTCGCACGATGATCTGGCTGGTCGCCGATCCAAAGCAGTCGTCCGAGTTGGCTGCGAATCCTCCTCGGCTGGAAGATCAGAAGGCGGCACTCGCAGCACGGGTTTCCGAGCTCGAGAAATCGCTTGCCTCGTCTGCGCAAGATTTTGCTAATCGCCAAAGCGGAGTCGAAGCCGCGAAGCAGGCCGAAGCAGCTCTGAGTTCCAAGCTCGAGGATTCCAAAGCGGCGATGGCGAAGCTCAACACCGACAAGACGGCTGCGGAAATGTTGCTCGCCGAGATGCAGCAACAGAAGACGGTGGAAGACAACCGTCTGAAGGCGGCCCAGAGTCGTGTCGCCGAGTTGGACCAGAAACTGAAACAGTCTCGCACCCAGATGGAGACCGTCGGCAAGCAACTCGCCGACGCCGTGGCTGCGTTGGGATCAAGCGACCAAGGAAAAGGAATCGGTCGACCAGTCATTGATCTCGATCAAGACGGAGCATGCAAGGCTGAAGTCAGAGGCGGTCGCCGCGCTGGCTGCATTGACCGAGCGAGAGTTGGAAGTGCTAGCCCAAGAGCAGGCGGCCGCGGAGGCCGCAGCGAAGGCGGAGGCCGCGCACGGGCAAGCCGAAAAGTCACTGGCCGACCTCAATACTCGGCTTGCCTCATTAACGGAAACGATCAAGTTGGCGAAGCAGCAATCTGTCGCCGCTACCGCCGAGCTCAAGGCGGCGGGTGAGGCCATCGTCGCTTCGACCGCTCAAGTCGATACTCTCAAGCAGCAAGTCGACGCCAAGTCGGCGGAACTCGCGTCCCTGCAGAAGCAACTTTCTGAAACCCAAGACGAGACGCAGAAGAAGACGATTGCTGAAAAGGTCGCGGCTGCTGAGGGTCAGCTGGAAACGGCAAACAGGGTGCTTGCGGCTGCGGAGAAGCAACTGGTCGATGACACGGCCAACAAGGTTGAACATGAGAAACGGTTGCAAGAGTGCGAGCAGAAGATCGCAGCCGCTAGCGAGGAAACCAACAAGCTCACTCCGCAACGAGACCCATTGATGCAGTCACTCCCTTCGCTGGCTGCCGAGCGAGATCGACTCGCCAAGGACAAGGAGAGTCATTCGCAAACTTCGGCACAGATCCGTGCCGAGATCGAAACGGCCCTTCGCCACAAAGAGGATGCGGTCAAGAAGATGGCCGCGTTGCTCGCCCAGCAGTCCCAATTGACTCGCCAGGGACAACAGCTCGGGCAAACCGTCGCAGAACGCGAGGCGGCAAGATCCGCGGCGCAAGCGCAGGTCGTCCTGACGCAGCAGTTGCTTTCCGATACCACGGCGATGGCGGCCGCCGCGCGGGCGGAAATGGACGTGGTCGCGAAGCAGCACGCGGAATTGGTCAATCGGCTCAAGGCCCAGCCAGCGGTGATCCAAGGTTTGGCAGCGCAAATCAAGACGCACTCCGCCGCGATCCCCAATCTCGAAAAGCAACTAGAAGTGGCGAAGCAGAAAACGGAAGAGTCCAGCGCCGCGATGGCCAGCGCCAAGGCGGCGGTCGATACGGCGACGGGCCAGCTTGAAGATGCCAAGGCACGGCTAAACGGAATCGAGTCCGAGCTGGTCGCCTTCAAGTCGCAAGCCGAGAAATTGCAGGACGAGATGGATGCCGCACGTTCGCTTGCCTTGGAGAAGCGCACAGCAGTGGAGCCGGAGGTGGCGACGGCGGAGAAGTTGGCGGAGTCGATGTCTGCTCGCGATCAGAAACTTGCTGAAGTGAGCGAGCTGCTCAAGAAGATCCAGGCGGAGCTGGACGAGCTGCAAGAAGCCCAATCGAGCGATCAGGCGAAGCTCAACGAAACGAAAGCGAAACTCGAGGAGCTTGAGGTGGCCGCAGAGGAAGCCGAGGAGGCTGCCCAGGCGACTCAAGAGAAGGTCGAATTCTTCAAGTCCGCGTACGGTGGATAGGCCTCCTTCTGGGAATCGCCGTAGCGGATATTGGAGCAGCGAATACGAGCCCGACGCGCCCGTTTTGATGTTGCGCTGTTGGCTTGATTTCGGGCCGAAGGCCCAGCCATTTACCTAGCCCTGCCCATCGGGCTTGTCTTTACTCACATTTGAATTCCATCATCGAGTGGAACTCGCGTGAATGGACCGCGAAGCGGTCGCAGATGGTGGGTCGCGCAGCGCACCTACGGAAACTTGTGGAATTTCAATTCCAAGCGACCCCGAAGGGGGTCGCAGATCCGTCAGCGACCCCCTTCGGGGTCGGTTTCTGTTGCGAATTCACCATTCCGTGGGTGCTGCTAGCGCGACCCACGGCTTACCCTCCGTGATACCTTCGGCATCAAAAGAATGTGGGTAAAGACAAGCCCATCGGGCTGGGCCAGGTAAACGGACGGGGGCGTTGCCCCGAAATCAAAAAGCGCGACATCAAGACGCGCCAGCAAGTGTGTCGAATGAGGGAACGGAACACACTCGCTGGCGCGTCGTAATTGTATTTTGCGGCTTTTTCGACAGCTCGCGTTCAGCGAACCACCCAGGTAGCTGCACAATCTCAGCGGGTGGGAAGGTGGGGATTCTCTGGGGAAATCCAAAGATTCCGGTGGGATGATGGATTCAGGTGCCGTCGGAGAACGCATTTGCTTTTGCTGATTGCGGTGTTTGCGTAAACTAGAAGGGCTTAGGATTCTCTCACGAAAGCTCCCTTTTCTGATCCTCCCGATCGTCGATTGGGGCCCGCCCGGCGGCGCGCCCGAGTTGGGATGAGGGTGTGGTTACCAGCGTCTGACGAATGCGATTCTCATCCTTCTATCGCACGTCTTCTTGCCGAACGTCGCGGAAGCGTCACCGGGACGGTTCCCGCTGCGCGGTATCTGAGCCTAGCAGCGCTTGGGTTGCTCGGCTGGCAATGATCGCGATGGCTTGGCTCGCCGCGCTGTCTCTGACTTCGATCTCGGTCGATGCACAGCCGCCAGGTACGCCGCCACCGAGCCAAATCCTGAAGGAGAATCAAGGCGACAGCCCGGATGGCATTCCGATTCGCGCATTCATGTTTCTCAGCGAGTCGGGCAATCGCGTGATGATGCCGTCGTTGACTTGGGAAGAGTTCGAACGGTTTTTGAACTTGGACGCGGGAATGGACACGGCGCGTCAGAAGTTCAGTTATCAATCGCTCGAGATTGAGGGAACGAGTGACCAGGAACGCGCGGAGCTCGACATCACGTTGCGTTTCTCGATTGAGCCGACCGAGGGTCAATGGGTTTCGATCCCGCTTCGGATGGGCAACTTTCATCGGCTGGCGCCGCCAGACGTCAGCGGTGTTGGCGAGTACTTCATGGCGTTGTCGCCCGATGACTCGGGTTACCTGTTGTTCGTCAAAACCGATCAGCGCGCCGAGGCATTGCTGCGCATGCGGGTTTCGGCGCGAGTCGAGGCCAGTGCGACGGCACAGAGTCTGTCATTTCGCCTGCCCGATGTGCCGGTCCGAGTCGAGTTGACCACGGGCGAGGACAACGCAGTCGGAGAGGTGATTGGCCGCGGCGACGAGGCGATCACGGTCAGCGCGATCGACGGGGGCCGAACTCGAATCTCAGTGGATAGCGGAGGTGGATCATTCTTGATTCGCTGGGGACAGCTGGAGCGATCCGCAGACAATCTGCCCGTGTTGGAGGTCGAAAGTCGAACCAGTGTTCGATGGGACTCGCCTCAGGATCAACCGGTCGCTTCGGTACGCTTGACGATCAAGAACGTTCGCGGCTCGATCGACTCGTTCCAGCTAAGACTGCCCAGTGGTTCCGTGGTCTTGGAAGCACCTCGACTGGGAGCGAGCGGTCAGACGATTGAGTTGGGTCCGGTCTTGAGTGATCGCAGTGGGGAGGTGCGGGATGTCATCATTCCCGAAGAGGAGCGGCAACAGCGGATTGACTTGAATTTTGACCTGCAGCTTGCCAACGACAATGCGACCGCTGCGTCACCCTTGATCTTCCGTGTTCCCGAAGTCGTTGGATCCCTTCGGCATCGGGGTGATATCGAGATCAATACGGGAGGTGATTACCGCTTGCGTTGGCGATCCACGTCGTGGATTCGCAGCGCGATGGGAGAGTCTCGCGACGACGCCACGCCCGGGCGATCGTATCGGTTTCGCTTCGACCGAGCCTCCTTCGCCCTGCCGCTGTGGCTAGGCGAGAAAGAACGGCAGTTGCGGATGAATAGCCGTTCCGAGATCACCGTCCGTGAGGGGATCGCCAGCATCTTGATGAACATCGAGATCAATGGCCAAACTGCCGACGGCCGACTTCGCTTCGAGGATGCCACCTGGCAGATTCGATCGATTGAATCAGAAAGCGGTCAGAGCCTCGATTCGTTCAACGAAGATGGATTGCGCGTGATCGAACTCAATCCGAGCGGGACCGAGGGAACCTTGCGGTTGCGCGTGCTGGCTCAGCGATCCCTTGATCCCCAGAATGGGACGGTACAGTTCCAACTGCCACGCGTGGTCGCATTGGACGACACGGCATTGGTTCAGGATGCGACGGTTGAGATTGTCAACACGGGTCGCACAGTGCTGGTCGTCGACCTGGAGGCATCCCAGGGAATTAGCCGGATGGCGCGAGCGACCGCACCGACGACTGATGATTCGACGGTCACGGCGTTTCGTTTGGTGACTCAAGGCTCACCGCCGCAGATCGTCGGTAACATGATCGAGCAACCACCGCGGGTTGTGCTCGCCAGCGACGCAACCATCGAACTGGATGGTCAACAACTGCGTACTACGGTGGATTGGAACATCTCTTCTGGGCTGGATTTGGAAGGGCGTCTGCCGATTCGAATTCCTCGGCTGCCGCCGGTCATTCCCACCGACCCAAGCTTGCTGGGCGAGTCACCCACCGACGAAGCGGCTTTGGAGCGGGGGAACAGTCGACCCGAATCGGCGTCGGGTTCCCGCGCAACGGATGACAACTGGGTGGTGACGGTCGACGACGTTCCGGCACAACTGGAGTCACTCGGGGAAGACCGATTCGTGTTGATTTCTGATCGCTTGACAACTGGTTCGATGGGCATCCGCTGGCGGCACGTGCGCGATCTGCGATCCTCAACGGTCGATGGATCGATTGAGCCGGTTTCATTGCCACGTCCCGACTTTGCCGACGTCACGGTTCGAGGTCCGATGCGGATTGCACTGCGAGGCAACCAGCAATTGGATCTGGTCTCGCTGGATTCTCCTTCGCTGCCGGACTTGGAATTGGGGCAATTGCCCCGTGATCCTGTGCGCCTGCGTCTGCGGTCACGGTTGACCGCCCGTGAAGAGCTATCGATTCGTCGAACCATTTTGCGCACCGTTGTCGGGCGTAGCACGCGACAGGAGCAGGTCCTGGCGACGATCCAGGGCGGAGATAGTTTTCGTGTCGGGCTTCCTGAAGCGACGGGGGAGGTTTCGGTTCAAGCGTTCATCGATGGGGTCTCCGAGCCGGTTCGTCGCGAGGGCAATACCCTGATCGTGATGCTTCCCGGTGACAGCTCGAGTCACCTGATCGATTTACGGGTTTGGCTGGCGTTGGCGACTCCGTCCTCGATCGCGACGATCGAACCGACGTTTCGGTTGCCGGTTGGAGTGGGGCGGGTCTACTGGCAGATCGTCGCACCGCTGGACGGACACATCGTCTGGGCTTCGCCGACCCTGGGGCGCAGCATGTCGTGGCGGTTTGATCGCTGGCGATTGTTTCGAGAGCCGAGTCATGATGATCAGGCGCTGACGCGATTCGCGGGGGCTACCGAGAATCCGCTACCCCCTGGCAATCGTTACCTCTACGTCGGTTCCGATCTGCGATCGTTTCGGGCAATCCTTGTGTCGCGGGTGGTCTTGTGGTTGTGCATCGGGGCCTTCGTACTGACGTTGGCTGTGATCTTGAGCAACTTCCCGCGATCCCGGCATCCCCTCACGGCGGTTGTCATGGCGGTGTTGTTCGGTGGCCTGCTCGCAATCGCTCCCGACGCTGCGGTTCTGGCTGGCCAGTTCGGAATCATTGCGATGGTACTGGTGATTGTCATGATCGCCGTTCGTGCACTGCTTTCGCCATCGACGAGCGACCGTGTCTTTTCGTCATCGGGGCGGAGCCAGCGTCCAAGCCAACCCTCGACACGCAGCCTGAAGAAGCCGCCGATACGCGACTTGACTGGTCAAGCCTCCACGCAAGCCTTGCCGCCCTCACCGTCTGAGGTCTCCTCGTGAAACGGTTGAAAGGCTGCTGGTGTGTCGCGCTGTTGGCATTCATCGCATCGCCCGCGCTGGCACAGTTACCGGAGGCGGGTGATCGTCCCGCGCTGCGACTGCCTCCCGCGTTGCCCGATGGTCGGCCGCTTCGCCCCATCGCGCTGTTCTTGTCGCAGATGGATGAACTGATACCCGATGACTATCGACCCGTCTCCATTGATCAGTTGAACGAGGCGATTACCCGATTGACGGACCGGGCCACCGATGACAAAGCGAGTCGGTTGAAGAGCGCTGTGTACTGGGTTGAAGTCGACGACGATACCCTTGTCAGTGATCGGAGCGTGATCGATATCGAGTCGGACCGACCGACGGAGGTGCGACGATCTCTTGGAAAGGTCAATCTCGCGATTGAACCTCCACAGGGACGCGTGACCGACCTGTCGCTGGCCGCGATTCCGCGACTGGAGTCCGAGGCCGATGGCAATCTCGTCGCTGTCTTCCGAGGGGATGCCGCGGCAGGTTCCCCGATCGAGTTCAGCTGGAAGCTGCATGGTCAAGTGTTCGGTAGCGGTCACGAATTCACGATGCAACTGCCTCGTACCCCACAGACTCGGATTGTTCTGTCGGCGCCCGACACGACGACGGTGGAAGCGCTCGATGGCGTGCTTCGCAGTCGCCCTGGACCTCCGCCCGATGCCGATGATTTCGCGACCAATCGGAATTTGCGCTGGTACGAAATCGATGCAGGCGGATTATCGCAAGTGAGATTGCGGACGCATCAACAACGAGCCATGACCGATCGGGGGAGCTTCGTGATCCGCCGGTCCTCGATTCAGTACGAAGTCGACCCAGGAGGATTGACGTGGACGTCGCGGATGGTCGTTCAGCCTCAATCGGATCTACAGCTGCCCCCGTTACAGATCGCTGGTACGACGGTTACCTCGGTCAAGGTGAATGCGACCGATGTCCCTTTCACGAGCAAGATTGTCAGTGGCCAGGTGCGGCAATTGCAATTGCAGATGCCTCCTGGGCTCTCCGGCTCGGAAACGATCGCGTTGAGTGTGACCATTACCGGCTATTCAACCTGGTCAGCCGAACTCGGTTGGTGCGACCTGCCGAAGCCCATTTGGACGGGCCAGGACATCGTCCAGGCCTCGGCGGTGAACGAGGTCCAGTTGGCAGTGCTCGATCCGCTCAGGGTCATGGTCTGGCAGTTGCCGCCCCAATGGAAACAGTCGCAGCAGCAACGATTGGGCAATGGAGTCACGCTGTTCTCCGCCGATGGTCCGCCGATGCCCCAAGATCACGGCTTGGAGCAATCCGGCTCTCGGGCGATTCCTACCGATGATCTGCCGGACGATCAAACATCCGAGCAGCAAACGGCTGCGAATCGGAGTGAGGCGAGCGAGTCGCCGGATGCTTCGTCGGCTCGAACGTTCTCGGGGCCTTGGTCGCGGGTTCGACTTACCAACATTCCCGATCTGTTTGCGAGCGATTCCACTTTGCGATTGGAGGTCGGCTCCGGGCTGCTCACTGCCAAAGCCAGGCTTGCTGTGACATTGGATCCGACGCGTGTCGAGCCGATGCGGATGCAGGTGGAACCGCCCTGGTCTCTCGACAGCGTTACGTTTGTTCGCTCTGGTCGAGTGGTCGAGCATGCCGGTCGTGAGCGAGCAATCGCCAAGCTTGGATGTGTGGCCCGAAGCGGAGGATGCCGATGGCGGGCGGATCGTGATCGAGGTGACGGGGACTCGAGGAATCCCTGCTGCAAGCGGCGGTCTGACGATCCCCTCGACGTGGTTCGTCCGCATTGCTGACGTGCGCGGGCAACTGCTGACAGCGATTGTGCCCCCTGCCGAACTGAACTGGAGTGGCGAGGCGGCGATGGAACGCGATCGCATCAAGGCTCCTAAGTTGACGCCTGATCAACAGCAGTTCTTCGGTGTGATGAATCCCGAGACCCTTTGGTTTCGACCCGATACGGGACGAACCCCACCTGTTTTGTTGCAAACTCCAAGTATCTCGTACAACGCTGCGACGGTCTTGGAGCTTCGCCTGGAAGATGGCGATGTGGTTGAACAGTTGACTGGTGGCGGTGGAATCCCAAAGCCAAAGTCTTAAGCAGCTCGTCGTCCATACCGGTCCCGCCGACGGACGACCCGATCTGGCATGGTCGATCGCCGCAAGCGAAGAGGGGCCTGCGATCAATTTGCCCTCGTCCGACGTCACCGTTGGACGTGGTGATGACGATGGCGTGTACACGATTGACGTGACCGACACGAGTCTGCGAGGCCGACACTTGATCGCCCGTCGTCGTTATCCGGTCAAGAAGCAGTTCCAGCTGCAACTCCCCAGCGTACCCGGTGCAGCATCTCAGGACTCGGACGTCCTGATTGACGCCGGCTTGATGGTCAGCGATCGGCCACGGGCCGTTCAACTGGTTCCACTTAGCCCAGAGGATCTGCTGCGAGCCGGGAACGGTTGGTCACCCTCATCGGCCCTAGATCTGTCAGCAACATCGGCGATCGATCCGACGGCGGTCGTCCCTGTCTCGAGTCGCGGATGGACACGCTTGCGATACGACGCCGTTGAGCAGCCTTCCGTCACGCTGGCCACCATCGACAACAATCCTGATGTCACGATCGTGTGGCGCGAACAGGTGCGCGTGATCGCTTCCAGCCGTGGGACAGATCGCGTTGAAGCAACCTACACGGTCTCTCCCGCTGCTCCATTTCGAATCGTATCGGATCCCGAACTGCAGTTGACATCGGTCCTGCGTGACGGCGTGCCTGTTGATCTGACGGCTTTACCGCAGCGTCCGATCGTACTGCAGCCGCGATTCAAAACCGAAGTGATTCAAGTCGTCTGGGATCGCAGCCAGTTCGGTTCCAGCTGGGTGCGTCGCTGTCGGATTCCGAATCTACGCGTATCCGGAACGGTGTTGCGGTCGGAGTACTACCTGGATTCATCGTCGGACTCCTTCACGCCGGCAGCGTTGCTTGCGGGTAACTCAGGCGGAGGGAAGGCGGTCAAGATGCGACCGGGCGAGAGCGCCTTTCTGCTTCGCCGCAACACGGCGTTGGCCGTCGGCTGGTTGTTCGCCATCATTGTGTTTGCACTCGGCTGGTACGTCGCCGAACGCGCGCCGGTTGCCGTCGCGGCTTTGCTCGTCCTCGCCTCGGCGGTGTTGTTCTTGTGGTGGCCCTGGCGGATGGCGTTGATCGGGTGGCTGATTGTTCCCTTGGTTGCCGCTGGAATGCTTTCCACTTCCAGAGCCTGGGGCCGCGCCCTCAACCGGGGCACAGACCGCAGCAGACTAGGAGATGGCACCGGCAACCCATTCGGCACGGCGGAGAACGTCGCCAGCAGAGCTTTCCGTCAACCCGATGATCCGGCCGATGGTCCTCTGGATGCTTGTGTTCCTCGCGGCAGGGGTTGCCTCCACTGCACAGGACACGAGTCCTCAAGCTGCTCCGGATCGCCTTCCGTCGATCAATGTGCTGGTCCCTGTCCTGGAAACGGGCGAGCCGTCGGGGGACATGGTTTACATTCCCCAGAGCGTTTTCGTCGAGCTGTTTCGAAGCTCCAGTAGCAACGTTCCCAAGGAAGCGCGGTTTCAGTCGGCGAGCTATTCTGTCCGAGTCAATCCATCGAATTCGAATGGTGACCAGCTGATTTTCGCCAGCGTCGAGGCGGAGTATCAGATCCATATTGCGGAGGGAGACCAGAACACCAATCGTGTACGTCTGCCGCTGGCATCGACCACGCTGCGCAGACTCGAAACGATCGATGACGTCGCGCGAATTGTCCCCTTCGAGGCCGATTCGATGGGTCAGGTGATTGCATCTCTGCCCCGCGGCAAAGCGTTCAAGATTCGCGCCACGCTGCGGCCAATGGTGACCGAATCTGAGCAATGGAACCGATTGTTCCTCGCCATCCCCCCAGTCGCCTCGTCGCATTTGGCGGTCGAGTCTGATCAGAATCTCGATGCGGTTCGTTTCGGTGGTGCGTCGGGCAGGTTGCTCTCGGAAGAGTCGCAGCAGCTTCGTCGCTGGGAGGAGGAGATTGGTCCAGCCAAATCTCTCGAAATCGATGTTCGAGTCAATGACGGAGGTAGTGGAAGTGGCTCTCGAGCACTCGGCCGCCGATACTGGGTTCATGCTGGAAAAAGCCAAGTGACGATTGACTGCGAGGTCGATCCGCCCAACTCGGTAGCCGCAGGTGAGGCGTTTCAGTTTGTTGTTCGCGACTCGGTCATGCCCAATGTGGTTTCATCCGCATGGCGATTCAAAGGAAGCGAGCTTTACAGCCCGACTCGACGTTTGATTACGCTCGAGAGTACGCGCGACAGTCCCGGGCCGATTCGTCTGCTCTGGACGCAACCGCTCCGGGTGATCAACGGTGAGCAGGCGCTTTCGATCCCGATCCGAATTCCCGAGGTAATCGCGGCAGCACTGGGTGAGAATTCCGATGCATGGATTGCCTTGCATTGTGACACCTCCCTGCAGTTCTCGCCATTGATCCGCGAGAACATGGAGCCGTTGTCGGTGGATCAATTCCTGGCCGCCTGGACAGGCTACCGCGGCCGCATCGATCGTGCTTTCGTTCCCATCGGTGAGATCCCGTCGCCGGTACTGCAGTTCAAGACTTCCAGCAGTCCGACGGTCGACCAGTCGCATCATCTGCACGTGAGGCCAGACAGCCTCGAGTTGTCTTACTCCGCAACCTTGACACCAAGTGACTTCACTCGAAATCTGTACCGATTGCAGGTGCCGCAATCATTGGAATTGACCCGCATTTCTGTGAACGGAACCGAGTTGGTCGATCAGCCTCTCAGTTCGGGCGGTTCAGGGGAGTGGTTGCTCGGCGATTTCGTCGGTACCGAGCCGGTCAAGATCGAGGTCGTCGCCATCCAGAATTTGAAGCCGAAAGTACCTTTCACGCCGCCACGACTCTCGATCCTTCCCGATGCCCCGACTGTGGACCAGTATCGAATCTCGCGAGATCGAGCGACCGCGCTCGAAGGTCGTCAAGGATCCGATCGTTGAACCACTTAACTCCAGTGAGTTGGCAATGGCGGACTCGCTGGCAAAGGGTTGGATTCCGGTATACACCTGGAGCTCCCGCCGTGATCGCAGTCCGAAGACTGGAGAGGATCCCGGTGGGGCGTTCGAAGTACAGTCCCAACCGACTCGATTCGACTGTGATCAGCTGATCGTCTTGTCCCGCGAAGAGGCACAGTGGTCGATGGAGACCTTCGTGCGTTTTGGACGGCGTGTTCCTGACTTCGTCGATATCGAGGTCCCGGCGTCGTGGTGTGAAAGCCTGGAGGTCAGCCCCATCACCGCGCTCTCTCGTCAACAGGCGATCGATCCGTCCCGGCAAGTGATCCGAATTCGCTGCGATAAAGCGGGACTGCTCGATAACACCCTGTCGATTCGAGGGCACCTGCTGAGTACCGAAACCGGACGCGTGAGTGTGCCATCCGTTCGAGTCTTGGGGTTCGGTCAGCGCCGGATTCACATCAGCGTTCCCAATCGATTAGCCAACGAGTCGGTGCAGTGGCGTACCAGTGCGGTCGAAGGCGAAGCGTTGCCCAAACGTTGGGCGGCAATCGCGGGTCAGGGCTCGCGTTCGACCTACGTGGCTGCCAACCCATCCTGGTCCATCGATTTGGCGCCGCTCCCAGAGGTGGATGCCGAGGCGCTCGCCGTCGGTTTTGACGCCCAAGCCTTTCCTCAAGAGGATGGCGTGTTGGTGATGTGCCATTGGGATTTGTTTCCCGGAAGTCTGGAAGCCGTCGATGTGCGATTGCCCCAAGGCGCCACATGCATGGGGGCATGGAGCGCCGGGAAATCGGTCGTTACCGAGCCAGTTGCCAAAGCGTCGGCAAACGAGAGCGTCCAAAACGTGCTCAGTGTCCCCTTGGCGCTCAGCCGTCTTTCGCAGCCGATCGAGTTGTTGATTCGCGTGCCTGCTGCTGCGGCGAAGCAGGCGAGCTATCTTCCCGAGTTAATTGACATCCCGGTGACCCAGAATTGGTTGACCAACTACGTGCCGGCCGATACCCGACAATCGATTTGGGGTGAGGCGTCGCAGCCGAACGGGGAGCGAGCCCTGGCGCTCGCCAGTGCAGTGGTGGACGCGATGGATGCGGTCGAGTTCATCAATCAACGTCCCCGTGATGAGGTGGTGACCTGGCTGCGTCTTTGGTTCACCCGCTATGAGATGATTGCCGAGTCCGCGGGTCATCAAACGTTGTTCGAGCGAAACGCAGCGACCGGATGAATCAGGAACGGTGGCGTTGCAACTACTCGATTCGCCGGAGCCAGAGGAGCGTCTCTCGTTACCGAGTCATCTGCGATGGGAGGTGATGGATGCGCGAATGGCAGCGTATGCAGAGCGGTTCCTGAGGGACGTTCCCAACAATCCCTCCGATGACGGGAACCAAGATCGTCTTCTTGTTCGGCGTGGCTGACTTTGACGGTTTCGTAGCCGGGACGCGTGAGCAGCTTTTCGGAGTCCGACCCACCTCGAGCAGTGCAGCCGGCCTTGTATGGGGATCGCGGACTGCGCTCATTGATTGTCAATGCGTTGACTTTGATTCTGATTTGCGGCCTGTTGCTCTGTCTGCGTCCCCTGCAAAGGATGGTGGCTCCGGTCGCGAATCATCCCGCCTTCTGGCTCGGCTTGATGGGGGTCTTCGGCTTTGCCGTGGCGCCGGTTCCAGTGGCGGCGGCATTGGTTCTTGTGGCCGTCGCACTACCTGTCTTTCCGCGAAGACGTCGTTCGCAGTTCGCCTGCGGTCCGCTAGAATTGTCGGCAACGAATCGGCGCCGAGGTCGTGTGAAAATGGTTCAGAACCAAGCGGAACGGCCCTTCGGGTGCTTTGCACTTCTGTGTCGAACCTTACCCGCCGGCCGTTCCAACACATTCATCGGTAGTCAGCGATTGATATTGAAAGATGACAAAACTCCAGATTTCCCCGGTTCAATGTGTTGCTTTGCTGACTCTGCGCGGTCCTGCTCGGGTTGTCTGCGATCGAGATCGCTGAGCTTCGTGCTGACGAGGCAAACCCAACGATCGACACGGTGACGGAGGAACCAAATTCGGTCGAACAGATGACCGCGGCTTTGGCGACGCATGACGACTATCAATTCCGCGCCATCGCACACGAGCCGCTGGTGGTCGATCCTGTCAGCGCCCGATTGGATGGACGCGGACGGCTCTGGGTGGTCGAGATGCCGGATTATCCCACCGGAGCGCCGGACGGCACTTTCCCCAACGGCAGAATCAAGATTCTTCTCGACCTGAATCAGGACGGCCTGTTTGACCGAGCCGATTTGTTTGCTGACCGATTGGATTTTGCAACCGGTGTTCAGCCCTATCGTGACGGTGCCTTTGTGACCGTCGCAGGCCAGATCGTGTTCATGCGTGATCAAGACGGTGACAATCGCAGCGACGAAACGATTGTTCTCTTTCGTGGATTCGCTGAGCAGAATCAGCAGCTTCGCGCCAATCATCCGACGCTTGGTCCCGACGGTCTGATTTATGTCTCGGGCGGGCTGCGCGGCGGGTCCATCGAGGCGGTGGATGCCCGCTATCCGCCCCGCGAGCAACCACTGGATATTCGCGACCGTGATTTTGCGTTTGATCCCGAAGGTGGATGGTGGGGAGCGGTCGCCGGCAAAAGTCAATTCGGACTCACCATCGACGATTTCGGTCGCAGGATCGGTTGTAGCAATCGCAACCCAGCGATGACTCCCCCACTGAGTCTCGATGCGATTGAGCGAGATCCGCTCTATGCGGCGCGTGATGCCGTCCTTGACGTGGCCGCCGCGGCAGAGAAGTCGAGCGTCGTGTCGCGAGCCGATGCATGGACGACGAGCAACCTGCACTCCGGGCAATTCAGCGCGGCCTGCGGCGTGTTTGCGCCTGGCATCGAGGATGCCAACGGAGAATGGATGCTGGTGTGCGAGCCCACCGCGTACCTCGTTCAGCAGCAACGTATCAGCCGCCATGAAAGCGTTTGGCGAGCTGAGCGCGCGAGCCAGGCGGCGGAATTCTTTGCTTCGACGAACACCTGGTTTCGGCCGGTGGATATCGCGGCTGGACCAAACCATAGTGTGTTTGTTGTCGACATGGCACGCGCGGTCATTGAGCATCCTGATTTCATGCCGCCTGAGCTGAAGTCACGACCCGACCAGAGAGATGGTGATGATCTCGGTCGAATCTGGCAGATCTCGAGCAAAGGTTCTTGGCCATTGCCGCGGGCACTCGCTTCGTCCGAACAAGCTCTGCAGTGGATGCGGTCGGACTCGCCATGGCAGAGACAGATGGCGTCGCAGTTTTTGCTGGAATCCAAAGACGACCATCGTGCTGCGTTGGGCGGAATCGTGCTCGCAGAGTCGGCGTCGTCGCCAGGGCGTGCCCGGGCTGCTTGGTTACTGCATCGTTCTGGCTCACTAACGATGGAGCAGCTTCGTTCGCTCTTGATGGCAAGCGACGCCAGGTTGCGAGCCTTGGCGCTCCAGCTCGGTTCCGATCAAGCAAGTTGGCTTGAGAATGTCTTGGCGGCTTGCGCCGACGCCGATCCACTGGTGCGACGCCAGGCAGCAGCCGTCGCCGGTGGCGCATCGGATCGTGTGGACCGCCGCGCAGCGGCCCTGGCAGTGGCTGCCGGGAAAGATGCCGGCGACGACTGGATCAACCGTACGATTGCCTCCGTGGACAAAGGACTGATCGGTGCGGTGGCTCAACGGATTTCTGAAAGCAACGATTTCAACACGTCGCTACTTGCCCATCTGATTCAACGTTTGGCGATTGATTCGCCCGGTCCTGCTGCCGCCGTCGTGATTCGTGTCTTGGATCGCCAGGATTCTCAGTCACGGCTCGACGCCACCTCCGTCGCAGTGATGGAGGCATGGATCGATGGCAACCGAAAAGCTCGGAGGTCGGTCGCCAGTGCTCTCGATTCGTTGTCGTCTGCTCATTGCGTGACAAAATGAACTCCGGGATTCAAGCGGCCGCGATCACAGCCGGGGAGGCCGCGGTTGACGCATCACTTCGCGCACGCTGCGTAACGCTCTCGATCGCTGCTGGCGCGATGCCGCCAGATCTGCGCGGTCTGTTCGCTGAGCAATCACCACCGGAGGTCCGGGTCGCTGCGCTCGCCCCGCTGCTGCGCAGTGACCGACAATGGATGAGGCAGTATCTGGAGGAACATTTGACGGGGATGACGATCCAACTGCGCAATGCCGCGCTGGCCGCTTGTGGAAGCAGTCCCGAGGATGCGGCTTGGCTGCTGGACCGGATTGCGGAAGGCTCGATTCCCAAGACGATCATTGATCCGGAGATGGCCAAGCGATTGAGGCAGCACCCCAACGCCGAGATTGCCGCCAAGGCGGAGCAGTTGCTGCGAGCCGATCCTGATCGTGCGAAAGTGCTCGCCGCTTATTCCGACGCGTCGGAAAGCCTTGGCGACGCAGTGGTCGGAAAGCGACTATTTGCTGAGCATTGTGCGGCCTGTCACCATATCGATGGCGTTGGTACCAACGTCGGACCGGACATCAGTGATACGCGCACCAAGTCGGCTGAGGCGCTGCTGATTTCCATTTTGGATCCCAATGCGGCAATCGATTCGTCCTTCGTTCAATTTCAGGTGCTGACTGGCGACGGGCGAATCTTCGACGGGCTGCTGATCGATGAAACGGCGGATGCCGTCACCTTGCAGCAAAAGGGGGGACAGCGGATCACCGTGCCTCGCGACGAGATTGAGCGGATGCAGGCGCCCGGTGTCTCGCTGATGCCGGAAGGCTTTGAAAGAACGCTCGATCGAGCGGCGATGTCACACCTGCTGTCCTATCTCAAGAACTGGCGCTACCTGAAGACTTCGATTCCGGGTACGCTGCCACAGTAATGGCATGGGCTTGGAACCTCAGACGCTCGCCCAAATGGCACTTCCTTTGTGACCAATCGAGTGGCTTTTGTTAGCGGAAGGGCGCGAGCCCTCCGGTTTTTCGGTGTGATTTTGTAGTCGAGACCAGACGGCTCGCGCCGTACCGCTAGAAAGTGAGTGACATTGGGTGCTAGCCGTGGGCTTTGAAATTCCGTTGCGATCGGCGTCGGGCCCACGGCTAGCGCCTGAGGTTCACCAATCCAGCGAAGGCTCGTGTCTCGAGTCAGACCCTTTTTTGGCTCGGTTCCTATTGTCCAGGGATTTGAAATGTTTCGCCGACTGATTTGCGTCGTCCTGTGCTGTTTTGCTTGCTTAGCCCGAGCGGATGAGCCGACCACGGAAGGATCGGAGAACGAAGTTGCGTCTCCGTCGCCGGCGACCACCGGCACTTCGGCGGAGGAAACCGCAAGTTTTCAGTTGTCCGACGAGGTTCGTGACGCCCTGCTTCCCCTCTTTTCATCGATTGCCAAGGCAGATGTTTCGCGGGCGACCGTCGCGATGTCGGCGGAGTCGAAGATGGATGGGGCGGTTTTGGAAAGTCAGACCTCGACGTACCAGGTTGCCTCGCTCAATCCAGATCAATTCACGGTCTATCTGAAAGAACAAGAGCAGCGAACCAGAGTGTTTTGCAATGGCGAGTCCATGGTGGTCGCGCTTGCCCCCGACGCCTACCTGAAGTTGCCCGATCCGATCAGCAGCCAAGATGCCGTGACGTCGCTACCGGTGCCGCTCGGGCCATATCCGGAGTTGGTCCTGGCATTGACGTTGGCGGGTGTTGATCCGGCGATCTCATTGTTAGGCGGCATGAAGTCGATCGAAATTGTCGATCGGGAAACGTTTGGTAGCGACGTTCCCGCGGTCCATCTTCGGGGCGTGCAATCCGACGCGGTGACATGGGATTTCTGGATCGCAACCGATGAAACACCACGGCCGCTTCGCATGGATGTCGATCTGACGCCCATGTTGGCCGCATCGCAACAGGTTCAAATACCAGCCGGCTTCGCCTATCAGCTCCGATTCGACTTTCTTGCCTGGCGAGTATCAGGCGAAATTGACAAATCGCTTTTTAGTTACACGCCGCCGGCGACTGCCAAAGAGTACCAATCCTTTGAATCGTATTATCAAGCCATTGCCGGCGTGATGTCCGATCATCCTCTGTTGGGCAAAGAGACGCCGAAGTTTGAAGGAGTGATGCTCGGTGGCGAGAAGATCAGCGCCGAAGCGTTTGAGGGGAAAGTTGTCGTGCTTGATTTCTGGGCAACCTGGTGCGCGCCGTGTGTGGCCTCGCTTCCCCTCATCAAGCAAATCACGGACGAGTACGCTGACAAGGATGTGCTGTTCTTCGCGCTCAACACGGGCGAATCAACCGAGGAGGTCGAGCAATTCCTGAAGGAAAAGGAACTCGATCTCAAGGTCATCCTTGATCCGGAAGGGACGATCGCTTCGATCTTTGTCGCGGATGCGATTCCGCAAACCATATTGATTGGCAAGAACGGCGTGATCGAGTCGGCTCACATCGGCTTCGTTGGCGAGGAGGCCCTCAGGCAGCGTCTCAACGATGAGTTGGAGGTGCTTGCCGTCGGTGGAAAGATCGCGTCGGCGGAGGCCAGCGGTGAAGTAGATGCCGAGCAGGAAACGGCGGCCGATCCAAGTGGTAGCCAGCCATGAGTGAGTCGACACCTGGTTCGTTCCGCAGACCGCTTCGGATGGGCTTGATTGGTGGTGGCGGTGCCGGATTCATCGGTCGTGTCCATGCGACCGCGGCGACTTTGGATCGCGAAGCCGAGTTGGTCGCGGGCGCCTTGTCGTCCGATCCGGTTCGTTCCCGTGAGGCGGCAGTCGCCTTCAAGATCGATCCTACCCGAGCGTACGGTTCCTATCGAGAACTCCTGGATGCGGAGTCACGCCTGCCCAAAGGCGAGCGGATTGATTTCGTGTCGATCGCAACGCCCAATCACACGCATGCCGAAATTGCGACCGCCGCTCTGGAATCAGGCTTTCATGTCGTTTGCGATAAGCCGATGACGACGTCGCTTGCCGAGGCCGAATCGCTTGTCGATGCCGTGCGTCGATCCGGACGCGTCTTTGCGCTGTCCCACAACTACTCGGGCTATCCGATGATTCGGCAAGCCCGCCAAATGATTGAAGCCGGCGATCTGGGTGAGGTCCTTGCTGTTCGCGTCGCCTACGTTCAGGGCTGGATGCACGGTATGGATCCCGACAAGACGCCGCCGCGCGGCGCGTGGAAATCCGATCCGGAAAGAAATGGTCGCGCTGGATCGCTGGGTGACGTTGGCACCCACGCTTTTCACCTCCTGCGTTTTGTGACCTGTCTACAGCCGGAGTCCTTGCTGAGTCGGATGAGTTCGTACTCGGCCCATCATCAACTCGATGACTACGGACATGCCATCATCCGCTTTGATCAGGGTTCCACCGGGCTGGTCACCTGGAGCCAGGTGACGCACGGCAGGCTGAACGACCTTGCGATCGAAGTCGATGGGACGAAGGCCTCGCTTTCCTGGCGGCAAGAGGATCCGAACCAACTCGTCGTCCGCTCACTTGGGGAACCGACGAGGATCTACGAGCGCAATCCCAACGCGGCTTACAGCACGCCGGCCGCGGTGGCAGCCTGTCGTCTGCCGGGTGGTCATCCCGAGGCCTTCTTTGAAGCGTTCGCGAACGTCTATCGCGATGCCTTCCAGGAGATGCGCCGCAGCGATGGCGAGGAGTCATCCAGTGCGGGACCAGCGCTTCATCCAACCGTCTTCGATGGCCTGGAGGGTGTGCGTTTCATGCAACTCTGTTTGGAAAGCAATGACCATGATTCTCAATGGAGTCGCTGGTAGAGACATCATGCGAAAGTCATCACTCTGCCAATCACTTTCCAGCAAGTCTTGATCAAGGCAAGGATCAAGGGGTGCGAAGATGCAGGGCCTGCACCACTTCTTGTTCCTCGTCCGTGCCGATTGCACGGTAGAGGTCCCAGGAAAGCTTCCGACGGCCGTAGCGGTGCTGTTCGTCGGGAAGCGTTCGCAATCCCAGCAGCAAGCCGCCTTCGTCCGGATGATCAATCCAGCGATGATAATAGAACGATTCGATCCACGGCATCGTTCGGACCTTGTCGCATGGCGTACCAAAGCGAACTCGCCTGACGGTTCTGATCTTCAGGCTGATAGGAAGCGGAGTGAAATCCTTGCTCGCTCAGCAGCACCGGTCGCGTCTCGCCATGTGAGTCTCGCATGGAGGGTAGCTCCAGGAATTGGCCCAAGCACCTCCAGGTTCTGGATGGTAATCAGCGGAGTCTCAAGATTTGGTTGCGGATCGGCGTCGTTCCATGCCGTCTCGGCAAACAGGCTCTGCGGATAAGGATGGTAGGCAACGCCCCATGGAAAGTCACCTTCGAGCTGGCTGTATCGCTGAAGCGATTCGATCGTTTCCTTCGGCGAAAGCTGCCGCCACTTGCCGTCGTCGGGGACCACCCAGTGATGCGTCAGCGAGGCAAATACGCGAGCGTGCGGATTGTGTTGCCTCGCGCGCGGCGTCGATCATTCGCATCGAACGATAGTAGGTCTCCGTCAACACTCGTCGCGGCTGTGGCCCCATGTTGGTCCAAACCGGATGAAAATCGATTTCATTGTGGGCAATCCAATTCGTGATCCCGCCTGGCGATCGCTCGGTGTCGCGATATCGCTGGGCAATTCGATCGAGTAGGAACGTATAGATTCGGGCGCCGCGCTCGGTGGAGAGATCGGGCATCGCGTAAACACCGGCATCCGACTCCGGATGGACCAAGGGCGAGCGATGCTCCGTCTGCTTCGATCGCGGGATCAGCACGATCGCGGAGACGACGATCTGGTGCCGACGGGCGAATTCGATCAGGTCGTCGTAGTGAGCAAACACTTCGGGATTGAAGTAGACAGCGGGGGCCTTCGACGTCGATCGGTTCGCGTTTCCCTCCCGGTTGATGTGTCAGAAAGCGATTGAGTACCAGGTTGATCGTGATGGCGTGGATTCCAAGTTCTGGCAACTCCTCCAGCGGTCCTCGACGACTGACCGCACTGAGTCCCTTTTGAGACTTCGGCATCGCACGGGTTGCAGGTACGTCGGGTGAGTGCAGTTCGATGACCGTGGCGAAATGCCGAGCCGATACCCATTGGCCCTTCCCGCCTTGACCGACCACTTTCAATCGCCAGGCGCTGTAGAGACGATCGCGACCTTCCCAATAGCGAGGCAGCTGGAGTCGAAACTGTCCGTCCGATGTTCGATTGCGTCGCCCCGAATCGACTCCCGATTGATTGACTGCGTGGTGCGGAGGAAACTCGACCAACTGGATCGACCCGGTGTGAGCTCGCGATCGACCTTTCCGCTCCCCTCGATGGTGATCTGATCCGATTCGCACGTGAACGTCGTCGATCGTCCATGGGAACGAATCATTCAAGTAGTCGCCGATCGATTGGTCGGCGAGTTCCTTGTCACGGCGCCGCTGCACGGCGTGCTCGGCCCGCGCTTCCTCTTCCGGCGTTCTCTCACGAAGTCTGGAGTCGACGAATCAGGATTCTGGCATTTGCCCGCGTGCCGGGGTCGATTCGCAGCAGCGAGGTGCTGCGATTCAGAGGGCCCCCCGTCGCTTCGACCAGATCGACACGATAGGTTTGCCAACCCTCGGCATGGGTCAAATCGGGAAGCTCGAAGCGAGACTGCTTCTGTGATCGGTGGTCCAAGGTAGCCACTGACCGAGTCAATGCCATCGACACAGAAGTACTCGAATTCAAGCATCCGTTCTTGCGGGCTGGCGGGGCGGGGCAGTCGCCAAACAAGATACGGATCGCTGCCGGTGGTGAGGATCGAGATCGTCGAATCGGAATCGCTGGATTCCACATCATGGGAACGCTGTGGTTGCCATTCCAGTTCCACCGCCCGACGAGATGGTGCAGCCAAGCAGTCCCAGGGCCAGCCCGACGGCCCGTGCACCAAGCCCGTGGAGACACCATCGCGGCATGCCGTGGGATCACCGATTCTCGTCGATCGGGTTATGCTCACGGCAAATTATCCTCGTTGTGATTTTCTCGGAGGCATGGGAGAGTTGAAGAAGCAGGAACGAGCCGATCTGGTGCATCGCAGGTTAGCGGAGCTCTATCCCGATCCTCCGATACCCTTGCAACATCAAGACCCATTCACCCTTTTGGTCGCGGTGGTACTGAGTGCCCAGTGTACTGACAAAAAGGTCAACGAGATTACACCGGCTCTGTTTCGAGCGGCTCCCACACCGGCGAAGATGCAGCGTTTGGGTGAGGACCGAATCCTCGACTTGATTCGACCGCTCGGTCTATCAAAACAGAAAGCGAAGAGTCTGGCTGGACTCTCCTCAATGATTGTCGAGAAGTTCGGAGGCAAGGTACCACGAACGTTTGAGGAGCTCGAGTCGCTTCCCGGAGTCGGCCACAAAACCGCCAGCGTGGTGATGGCGCAAGCGTTTGGAATTCCGGCGTTTCCCGTCGACACCCACATTCATCGTCTCGCACAACGATGGGGATTGTCCAGTGGCAAGAGCGTGGTGCAAACCGAAACTCGATCTCAAGCGGCTGTTTCCCGAAGCATTCGTGGAACCGGTTGCACCTGCAGATCATCTTCTATGGTCGCGAGCACTGTACGGCCAGGGGATGCGATGGCACCAAATGTGGTTTGTGTCGAGAGCTCTATCCGAATCGAAAGAAGCCAGTGGTCTGGAGGAAGCCGTAGGCTGATATCAAGATTCGTAACTGGCGTCTCGGACGTCGAGCGCCAAGCAAGACCAGGTTGTTGCGATGGACAACGCATTCGTAAGGTCGATGTCCGAGAATCTCGCTGATCTTGTCGCTCGGCTGGCCGATGATCTTTTCCACTTCGCTGGAAGGGTAATTGCAAAGTCCCCTGGCGATCTCATGTCCGTCGGGATCGAAGATCGCGACGACGCTGCCGCGCTGGAACGAACCGCTGACCGACCGGATGCCGATGGCGAGCAGACTGCTTCCCGATTTGCAGAGGGCTTTGGCGGCGCCTTGATCCAAGACGAGGCCGCCGGAGACCCTGGCCGCGCTGCCGATCCAGCGTCGGCGGCCTCGAATCGATCGGCCGGGGGTCAGAAACAGCGTTCCGATTGGCTCGCCGGCAAAGATCTTGTCCAGCACCTGATCGTCCCGTCCCGGCGCGATGATCGTTGGTTGGCCGTGTGACGTGGCGACCTTCGCAGCCGCCAACTTGCTGGCCATCCCGCCTTTGCTTCGCGAACTCTGGTGGACCTGTGCCATCGCCAAGAATCCGATCGTCAATCGTCTCGACCATTTCGAGTCGCTTGCTGGCGGGGTCCGATGGTGGTCCATCGTAAAGACCGTCGACGTCGGAAAGGATGATCAGCATCGCATCGGACAGCAGCCCGGCAACCAGCGAGGCGAGGCGATCGTTGTCACCGAACGTGGTCATCAACTCGGAAACGGCGACCGAATCGTTTTCGTTGATGATGGCGATCGCGCCGTAGCTGTGAATCTGTGTCAGGGCATTGCGAACGTTCAGATAGCCGCTGCGGCGTCGCAGATCGGCGGCCGTCAGCAGAACCTGTGCGGCATGTCGTCCCAGCTTTGACAGGGAGGTCTCGTAGGCCTGAATCAGATCGGTCTGGCCGACGGCCGCGATCGCCTGCAGCTGTGCCAGTCCGCTGGGGCGATTCTCAAGCCCCAGCTTGCCGAGTCCAGCTCCGACGGCACCGCTGCTGACCATCAACGTCTGTCGGCCGGTATCGGCAATCCGGCACAGTTGGGCGGAGAGCAGGTCGATGCGACGGCGGTCAAGTTGCCCATTGTCGGTGGTGATCACCCGGGTGCCGACTTTGACGACCACGCTGCGAGTTTGCTCGATCACGGCCCGTCGAGTCTCGGTGGCGGAAGAGGAGGGGGTAGCCATGGCGAATCGGGGGGCGGGCTCAGGAAAGGGCGAATCTGGTTGTTTTCGGTACAATGGGCTGAATCTTGCCGCGCACGCTTGTCTGCGGTCGAGCGCTGAATTGTCATGGGGAATCGACGCCCTTGGAAGCCCGCTGTAAAAAGCAGGGGATGACTCGACGCGCAAGTGCTGTGTGAGCACCGACAAAAACGGTCGCTGTCAGCGAACAGGTGTTGGACAACGTGCTGGACAAATCGTCGGCCGACGTGGATCCCACAGGGAAAATCTCGCCATGAGCGAACTACATCACGAGTGTGGTGTTGCAGCCATCTACCATCTTTCGGGACGCGGTCGCAGCCCGATCTGTACCAGTGATGGTCCGCGCCAGATTTCGCGGCTCCTGCCGCGGATGCTGCTCGATATTCAGAACCGGGGTCAGCTGGCCGCCGGGATGACGACCTTCGATCCCGATCGACCCGCCTTGCTGAAGACGCGCAAGGACGTCGGTACCGTCACCGAGGTGTTCCGGCTCAATCATCGAGCCAAGGCCGAGTCTCTGATGCGATCGCTGGCCGGTCGCGCGGCGATTGGTCACGTCCGCTATGCCACCTGCGGTCAGGACGATCGCAGCTACGCTCAGCCGTTTGAACGCAAGCATATCCACAAGCGGAAATGGTTTAGCTTCTGCTTCAACGGCCAACTTTCCAATTACGGATTGTTGAAGGAACGACTGCTGGCCGACGGTGACCATCACCTGTCGCTTGATACCGATACCGAGATCATCTTGCACGAGTTCGGTCGCGTGCTCAGCAATTCACCGTCGCGGATCGACTGGATTGATGTTCTGAAGAAGACGACCGCTGGATTTGATGGTGCCTACAGCATTGCCCTGCTGACTGCCGAAGGGGAGATGATCGTCGCTCGCGATCCGCTCGGCATCAAGCCGATGTGTTACGTCCACGAAGGCCCCTTGTTCGCCGCAGCCAGCGAGAGCGTGGCCCTGCTCAATCTTGGCTTTGCCAGTGAGCAGATTCGTTCATTGCCTCCGGGTCACGCAATCGTCATCGATCAGGAGAACGGGTTCCGCATGGAGCGGTTCGCGCCGGAGCGGTCCCCCGCTCATTGCTTCTTTGAGTGGATCTATTTCGCCAACGTGGCCAGCACGCTCGATGATCGCAGTGTGTACCTGACCCGTACGAAACTGGGCGAGGAACTTGCCCGGGCCGAACGAGAGTTTGGACGCGTCAGCATTGATCCCGATGACACGATCATTGTGCCGGTGCCGGATACGAGCAAAGCGGCGGCGGACTCCATGGCCTATCAGCTTGCGATCCCCTGTCGAGAAGGCCTGATTCGAAATCGCTATGCGGGCCGGACCTTTATCGAAGGCGGACGGGCGAGAAAAGCCAAAGCCGCGACCAAGTACACGCCGCTGCGCGAAGTCTTGAAGGACAAACGAGTGATCCTGGTCGAGGATTCCATCGTTCGCAGTACGACCATGAACGTGCTGCTCGACCGGATTCGCGAAGTGGGTGGTGCCCGTGAGATCCATGTCCGCGTCGCCTGTCCGCCGATCATCGCGCCATGCTTTTATGGAATCGACATGAGCACGATCGACCAGTTGATCGCGCCGAAGTATTTTTCGGACGAAGGATTACTGACCGACGAATCCCAGCAGCGCTTGGCCGATGATCTCGGTGCCGATTCGCTTCGGTATCTTCCTGTCGAGGCATCTCTCGCGGCGATCGGCATGCCGGCCGACTCATCTCTGCCAGGCTTGCGTGACCGGCCATTACCCGACCAGTTGTGGCCAACATCTCTACCAAATTGCTCTCGACAACCGAGGGTCGAAGCTGGATAGCAAGCGGACCTATGAGCAATTGGCTGCTGCGATGGCAACCGACTGACTCTCAACCGGGGAAGTGCCGCACGTCTCGGTAAGAAGGCCATGCTAGAAAGCCTAACGTACGTTGGCCTTTCCAGGCTGACATCTCTTCCCCAGTAGCATGCAAATGCAGCTAGCTGTCTTTGCGTTCCAGCGGAAAGTCGCCGAGAAGGTGGCTGCGATCGGCTTCGTCTGACTGATTGCTTTTGTTTGCGAGCTCCGAGAGCGCGATGAAGATCATTTCGTCCGCAATGGATTCCGCCGTTTCGCGATCAACGGCATCCTTGGGCAGGTCGAGTGACCACAGCACACGGCTTGACTGTGTGTGCAGGGCGACGTGAATGCGATCGGAGCCGCGGCGTTTCACCGTCGTGGGTAGCGCGGCCACCAGCGAGATGCCGGCCGTAGCGTACGGTGGATCCCTGTCGGCAAGGGCAAGGGCTCGTGCCAACGCGGTCTCGGCAAGTTGGCGAGCACGCTGAGGTGATGCGGCTGTTCCTCGAGGTTCTGCTGCGAGGTAGCTCGCCAGCGCAGTACGGGAATAGGGGATCACCGCTTCGACAAAGCCTTGTGAGGCGCCCGGTCGGCGAAAACAACGAGCCACCGCCCCGCTGCCGCCGCCCGAGACGACAAGCGAGATTTGCAGCGGCGATTGAGTTAGCGTTTGGAACAGCTCATCCCAATCCAAGTCCGGCCTTTTCAGTCGAGTGGCCTTGGTCATTAACGTGGCCTGTTCTCGCGGGCAGGCTTCTGGCTCGCCGCTGGATCAACGCTCTCCTGATTACCGCTCTCCTGCTTGCTCGGGTCGGTCCCTTCCGAGGCCTCGTGATTGGGCATCCGTAACACGTTCTCGCCATCGGTCAACGACGAGGGACAAACCTCCTGTTCTTCGCACTGTCGGCACATGATCCGAATGGCATCATGACTTGAGATGCGAAGCTCATGCTTCTCGCACAGGTCGTACAGTTCACGAAGATGAATGCAGGGCATGATCCAATCCTATTGTCACGTACGAAGCGCCATGAAACCGCTGACACTCCTATGATCTTGATTCCGGTGATGCGAATCAAGAGAGCCCGGTCCGGACAGGCCTTGGTTTCCCGAGATACTTTTTGCTTTTGATCTGGTTTGTGAGGATCCCCGGGAAATCGCCCTGCTGGACAGGTTCGATTCATGCGCGGCGGTGCCGCAGATGTTACGCTGTTGCTCGCCAGTCGCCTGGTCATGGCAGCCAACTCTGGTTCCGATCCAGGTTTCCGCATTGGAAGTTGCTGGACTCAGAAGCTTTGAGTCTGACACGGCCGGCTCCAACCATCCCTCGTCGATGATGGTAGAACGGGGGCGATCGTGGCGAATTGAAAAGGTGTAGGGTCATGAGCGTTGTCTTGGCTTTCGATCAGGGAACCACCAGTTCACGAGCGATCCTGTTCGATCGCTCCGGGTCGATCGTGGGTGTGGCTCAGCGCGAATTCACGCAGCATTATCCGCAGCCCGGCTGGGTAGAGCACGATGCCGAGGTGATCTGGCAATCACAGCTGGACGTTGCTCGCGAGGTCCTGGCCAAGACAGGATTGACTGCTCAGGACATCGCTGCGATTGGAATCACCAACCAGAGGGAAACGACCGTCGTTTGGGACCGCGCGAGTGGAAAACCGATTCATCGGGCGATTGTTTGGCAAGATCGTCGGACCGCGTCCTACTGCGATGCACTCCGCGAGGCAGGTCATGCCGAGCGAATCCAGTCGAAAACCGGCTTGCTGATCGACGCTTATTTCTGTGCCAGCAAGATCCATTGGATTCTCACCAACGTGCCGGGTGCTCGCGAAAGGGCAGAGCGGGGCGAGCTTGCTTTTGGCACCATCGATAGCTGGCTGTTCTGGAATCTTACCGGAGGACGCATGCACGCGACCGATGTCACCAATGCATCCCGGACGATGCTATTGAACATTGAGTCGTGCCAATGGGACGACGAGCTACTTTCAATCTTCGAGATTCCGCGCTCGATGCTGCCTGAGGTCTTACCCTCGAGTCACCTTTACGGCGAGTCCGATGCAGATTTGTTCGGAGGGCCCATTCGTCTAGGCGGAGCCGCTGGCGATCAACAGTCAGCCTTGTTCGGTCAGAACTGTACCGAGAACGGCATGGCAAAGAATACGTATGGCACCGGATGTTTCATGTTGATGAATACCGGCCAGAATCCGATGCCCTCTCGCTGCAAGCTGTTGACCACGGTGGCCTGCAGTACTGACAAGACCCGGCAGTACGCGCTGGAGGGAAGCGTGTTCATCGCGGGAGCGGCGGTCCAGTGGCTGCGAGACGGTCTCGGTTTGATTGAATCGTCGGCGGAGGTCGAGGCTCTAGCCGCAAGTGTTCCCAACAGCGATGGTGTTTACATGGTCCCCGCGTTTGCCGGATTGGGTGCGCCGCATTGGGATGCCTACGTGCGCGGGGCAATCGTTGGTATCACGCGTGGCACGACCAAAGCCCACATCGCGCGCGCGGCTTTGGAGGGAATCGCCTTCCAGGTCGCCGATGTGCTCGACGCCATGAAACAGGACGCAGGGATTCCAATCCAAGAGCTTCGCGTCGATGGCGGCGCCTCGGTCAACGATCTCCTGATGCAGTTCCAGGCCGATATCTTGCAGGTGCCGGTCGTCAGGCCAAAGGTCATCGAGACGACGGCGCTGGGCGCAGCCTTTCTGGCGGGTTTGGCGGTCGGTTACTGGGATGATACGAAGGAAATCGAAAAGATCTGGCAGACCGATCGCGTCTTTGAACCGGCGATGTCGTCCGAAGAGGTCGCGATGCACCGCAGTCGTTGGGTCAAGGCTCTGTCCCGCGCCGGTGGCTGGGAGTCGGCGTCATGAGGCCGAAGGGGCTTAATCGCGAGGCATCCCTCGATCAAATCCGACAAACAACCGAACCTTGGGATTTGTTGGTGATCGGCGGGGGAGCGACGGGTGTCGGCGTGGCTCTCGACGCCGCAAGTCGCAATCTTCGCGTCTTGCTGCTGGAACAGTCTGATTTCGGCAAAGGAACGTCGAGTCGTAGCACCAAGCTGGTTCATGGTGGCGTCCGATATTTGCAGCAGGGCAATCTCACGCTGGTCCGCGATGCGCTGCGCGAACGGTCGTTGCTGCGGCGAAACGCGCCCCATCTCGTCAAGGACATGCCGTTCCTGATCCCATGTCGCAGCTATTGGCAGCGGTTCTATTACGGAGTCGGACTGAAGGCTTATGATCTCCTGGCCATTGGCGGGGATTTTGGTCGATCGCATGGTGTTTCCGGCGATCAGGCGACCAAGATGGTTCCTGCTTTGAAGTCAGACGGCCTGCGTGGCGGAGTGGTGTATCACGATGGCCAGTTCGACGATGCGAGGCTGCTGATCAACATGGCTCGCACCGCGCACGACCTTGGTGCCTGTCTGATCAACTATGTCGGCGTCACCGAATTGTCGACCGACGGACACGGCAAGATCGATGGTGTGGTCGCGATCGATCATGAGTCCGGTGAAACGCTGACCGTGAAGGCTCGCTGCGTCGTCAATGCAGCGGGACCGTTCTGTGACGCTGTCCGAAAGCTCGATGATCCGAAGTGTGAACCGATGCTCGCCGTCAGCCAAGGGGTGCATCTGGTTCTGCCACGTCGGTTTTTCCCCGGCGAATCGTCGATGATCGTACCCAAGACATCTGATGGTCGAGTCATCTTCATCATTCCTTGGCACGACAAAGCGATCGTGGGAACGACGGACACGGCGATCTCGAAGGCGACCTTGGAACCAGAGCCTCAGCCTGGCGAGATTGAGTTTCTGTTGGATACCGCGGCTCAGTATCTGACGCATCCTCCGACTTTCGGCGATATCATTGGTGTCTTCACCGGGATTCGGCCCCTCGTCAAGAATGATCGCTCCGCCCGCACCGCGTCGTTATCGCGAGATCACGTGATTCGAGTCTCCGACCATGGGCTGATCACGATCACGGGAGGCAAATGGACGACGGTTCGGAAAATGGCAGAGGACTGCGTCGACCGCGTGACAACCGAGTGCGGTCTGAAGGGCGGGCCGTGTCGCACCAAGACCATCGCGATTCATGGCGCGACGACGGAACCAGACCTGCTGGGTGATCCGCGATCGTACTACGGATCCGATCTGCTTGGTGTCCGAGAGTTGGAAGCGAACGCACCCGAGTTGAGTGAACCGCTCAGCAGTGCTCTCACCCTGCGCAAATCGGATATCGTTTGGGCCGTCCGTCAGGAAATGGCGAGAACCGTCGATGATGTGCTCGCCAGACGCTCACGATCGTTGCTGTTGGACGCGGGCGCGGCACTTGCAATCGCACCCGAAGTGTCACGCGTTATCGCAGCCGAGCTTGGCAGGAATGACTCGTGGCGCGAGCAGCAACAGCAGGATTTTGCCACAATCGCGAAACACTACCTTCCCCATCTTTCTGGCGTTACCAGCGACTAGACAACGAGGAATCTCATTCATGAATGCATACACTGCCGAGTTCATCGGAACAATGATGTTGGTCCTGTTCGGTAATGGCGTCGTTGCGAACGTGTTGCTCGCCCGCACCAAGGGATTCGATTCCGGTTGGATCGTGATCACGGCCGGTTGGGGGATCGCCGTTTTCATTGGTGCGTTTTGTTGCAAAGAGTTCAGCGGAGCTCATATCAATCCCGCCGTGACCCTGGCAATGGTGCTGAGTGATAACCTCGATGTGACCGAGGCGGGCTGGTACGTCGCCGCGCAGATGCTCGGCGCGATGGCCGGCGCGCTGCTTGTCTATCTGTTCTATCGCGAGCATTTCAATGTCACGGAGGACAAGGATGCCAAGCTCGCTTGCTTTTCCACAGCACCCAATATTCGCAATCTTCCCCAAGCCTTTTTCTGTGAAGTCATCGGAACCTTCGCTTTGATTCTTCCGATCTTCCTGATGGTCGATCCCAGTCTTGTCCACGAGTCGGGAACCCAGTCGACGCAGTCGGTGCTGGGACTCGGTTCGATCGGGTTGCTGCCGGTTGGGATACTCGTCTTTGGGATTGGTTTGTCGCTCGGCGGTACCACGGGATACGCGATCAACCCGGCTCGAGACCTCGGGCCCCGACTGATGCACGCGATCCTGCCGATTCGTGGCAAGCGAGACAGCGACTGGGGATACGCGTGGGTACCGGTTCTCGGCCCGCTCGTCGGCGCCGTGTTGGCGGCGGCGGTCCATCGACTACTGTAGGCGGGTCTCTCCGAAGCCTGCATTCAAAATAGTTCGATCGTGCGGAATCCGAGGCTCGGAAAGGTTGTGAAGATATTGGGCTTGCTACTGTAGGTCCGCCTTTCCAAGGCGGACAGCAACAGCTTTGCTGCGTTTTTTGCGAGTCTCGGAGAGACTCGCCTACAGTAATGCACCGCGGTTCAATTTGTTCACAGCCTCGGAGAGACTCGGTTACGGTAGCCACTACTCAACCGTGATCTCCAGACTCTCGGAGTGACTGTTGAACTCGGGAGCATACATGCACTGGATGTTCGCGAAGCCCGTCTGATAGGTCCCTCGCAATTGTACTCGCGTCGAGTACTCGAACACGTACGTTCCCTTGGGCAGGTAATCGATGAAGAAGTGACTGGCGGTGTCACGAGTGGATTCGTAATAGGCCAGTCCATCACGGAACTTGTAGTTCGAAAGGACGTCAACTGGTTCCGTGCCGCTGCCGCGATAGTCCTTGAGGTGAACGTACTCCATATCACGATCGGTTCTCAGCACGAGTCGCACGACCAGTTCATCCCCCACTTCGACAGGCCCATCGACCGCCGTGAGTGTGGGGCCTTTGTCCGAATACTTTTTCAGGAACAATTGCTTGGTCAGCTTCAGTGGCGTTCCATCGTGCGGTGTGACCTTGGCCATGTCCTCCAGGTACTGCCAATGAAGACTTCCCCACGCGACCCCTTCGTCGGACTTCTTCAGTTGGATTTCTCCGAACGATGGCTTGATCTCGCTCCCCGTCCAGCGGTGCTCGTAGAAGCCCGTTCCTGCCTCGACGTTGCCGGTCGGAACAGGATCCCCCGCGACGGTCACTTCGACCAGTGCGTTGGAGGCCAACAGGTCGCTGCCGCGAAGCAGGAGTGAGTAAATGGCGTCGGCGGTCGCCTTGGTCGTCTTCCAGTCCTGAGTTTGCTTTTGCTTGAGCAGCCAGACCTTGCAGTCCTCGACCGCCTGTTGATCATCGGCGACTTCGTCAAACGCTTCGATCATCATGGCTTGGGTTTCGATCGGTGCTCGATACCACCACCAGGAAAGTTCGAGATCGCGCCAGATACATGCCCATTTCTTCGTCGTTGACCGATCGTTCTTTGAGCGAGTCGGTGATCTGCTTGGCCACGATTCCCTCGCCGATTCGCTTCAAGGCAATCGCAACGTGCGCCTGAGATTGTCGGTTGGATAAGGCCAGCCAGTGCGTCTTCGCTTGCGAAATCCAGTAGTTCCAGGCGTCTCGATGTTCGGGAGCGATCGGCTGATCCTGCAGAAAGAAGCTTCGTCCGTACAGGTACAGAGCAACGGTCGAGCTGAGATGGTTCGCTGCTCGGTCGTCCGGTTTGATCCGTTGAAACTGCTCCGTCATCCAGCCGTCGAGTCGCAACAGTGACTTCACCGCCGGAGCCGTGTCAATCTTGACTCCAAGATGGCGCATCCGGCCAAATCCGGTCGTGACATAGAGCGTGATGTAATCGTTGGCATGACCGCCGGGAAACCATGGCCAGGCTCCGTCGTCCAACTGCATTTGCGTCAGCTTTTGCAAAGCTCGCGACGTTTCCTCGTCCAGCCGATTGTTATCGAACAAGATGCCGACATTGCGGCGCGACTGGCTCTCGCTTTCCGCTTGCCGTACCCAAGGCGTCTCCTCAATCATGACGGACTTCAAGTCCTCGTTCTTTTCCAAAGGACTGTCCAGAGCCGGTGTGGCACGCCACTGAGCGAAGATGCGTTCGATCTTCGGATCGCTCTGGGCCAAATGACGCGCCAGTGCGTTGGCGTACAACCGGTTGAAAATTTGCTCACTGCATTCGTAGGGGTATTCCATCAAATAGGGCAGTGCCATGACGGCATACCATGACGGATTCGAGACCATCTGCAGCGTGACCGACTGATGTCGCAGCGAGTCGGAATCGCCAGAACCAAGCAGCTTGTCAAAGCGAAACTCTTTGGTCTGCTTGCCCCGGATCGGCAGCGGTAGCGATTCGGTGACGAGGACGCGGCGCGACAGCACGGGAAGCATGCCTTCTTCGCCGTCGGACAACTTTCCGGTCGAACCTACCGCCTTGTAGGTCAAGAATCCCAAGCCATCCGGAACGGACAACCGCCAAGAGAGTGACGTGGATTCGCCGGCCGCGATGTCGAACTCTCGTTCGTTGTCTGAATTGCCGAGTCCTTGGTCGACCGAGTCTCCCGTGCGAGCGTCGTTCATGGTCAAACGAACGATTCCGCTTTGTCGGGTCGGCGATTGGTTGCTGACTTTGACCGTGAACTCGACAACATCTCCCTCACGAAGGAAACGTGGCGGATTCGGCTCGACCATCAAGTCTTTGGCGGTCACGGTCGTTCCCGTCAGCAGACCGCTGCGAAGTTGCCGGTCGTGGGCGAAGCCGAGGAATTTCCATTCGGTCAACGCTTCCGGCATGGTGAACTGCAGTTTGACGGTGCCGTCTTCGGCCGACATCAGGTGAGGAAAGAAGAAGGCGGTCTCGTTCAGGTTCTTGCGAGCCGCAACGCTCGATAAGTCTGGCTTTGGTTTGTCCTGGTTTGTTGCGCCTGGACCTGCCGCCATTTTCCGATTTGCGTCGACCTCCCCCGGCATTCCCTCCATGGCCATCATTGGGCTGGCAAATTCAGCGGCACCTTCGATCGCCATCGATTCACGCATCAAACCGTCGTCCGAGAATGCAAGGCCACGCGAGAAACGCATCTGTGGATAGGGGCTATGCAGCAGTGAGAAGGGAAGGTGCCGATAGGTCAGCGAGTCGTCTTGATGGTCAACGATCCACGAGTGAATGAAGGGTTGCAATTGCTTCGATTGGTTTTCGAAGGCGATTTGTACGTAGGAATAGTCGCGTCGGAACCAGCCCGTCATCGTCGGCCACGAGTTCGGACGGAACGTATCAAGCGAAGCGTCGTACAGCGTGGCGACCATCTCGGCGACAGCATGTTCGGCATCGGGACCCGACACGATTGCCGTCCATACTTCCTTGGCGGCCGGTTCCAGCTTCGATACGAAATGTTCCCAGCGTAGTGTCAGCTGCTTGTTGGTCCAGGGCACATCGACAAGGCGTGATTGTGTGTAGGCACGATTCTCTCGCACCATCGTGGTGCGCACCTGGAAGCCGCCCCGCATGGTTTCGTTGATCTGCTGCCGGATCGCCGCCTGAGTGACATCGGGATCGGTCCAGTAGCTCTGCAACAACTTGCCACGATGCTCGACCTCGACGAAGACGCGTGCCGTTTCATAGCCGCTGCCCCAGACCGCGAGATACTCCTCGCCCGGTTCGAGCGACTCTTTGGGGGTCGCATAGAGTTCCGGAATCTTGATCGCAAGCTGTTGTGCCTGCGGATCGATCACCGTGATCGGCAACTCCGCGGTGATCTCCTTGCCAAACGCATCGCTGGACAACAGTTTGACTCGATACATCCCCACGGCCAGATCGGCGGAGATCGTGACCGTCCCCGACGCATTGGTTTCAAAATCCGCTTCATGAGCTAGCTCGCCGAGTGGCCATGAATTTGGGTTGGAGGGATCGGAGGCCGGCGGATTGGATGCACGCAAAGGCCGATAAGGACCAGCAAGTGGCGGTCGCGTCACGGTCTCGGGTTGCTTCACAGCAAAGATCTGCAAGCTCCCTTTGGCACCGCGTGGTTCACCATCAAGTGATTTCGTGTGCACTTGAATCTGGACCGGCTCGCGGTTGGTGAGCCAATCGCTTGCGGTGAGCGAAGCGGAGATCGCGGCGTACCCGAGATTCACGACGCGGGAGTCCGAACGGGTCTCACCGGTCGAATCGGTGACGTCTGCGTAGATCGAGAACTGAAATACCGGTTCGGATTCTGGTGGTGAGGTGGGATCTGGTTTGGCATCGAAGGCAATCTCGAACTTGCCCGTCGCGTCGGTCAGGCTGGTGCCGTGGGCGATCTCCTGACTTTCGCTGGAGTAGGGAGGCAACCACCAGCATCGCCAGAACCACCACGCCGGATACCGGACCTGGCGAACGACTCGCCACTGGACCTTCGCACCATTGATCGACGCGCCGGTGTAAGCGGTCGCTTTGCCCTCGACACGAACTTCGCTGAGCAGCTTGGCGGGCTCGGCAGGCGAGTCGATTTCGACTTGAAACTTGGGTCGCTTGTACTCTTCCACCGAAAAACCGGTGGCGCCCTGAGGTCCCTGCATCACTCGCAGCGACATCTGGCCCATCAACCGGTCACGCGGTGCGGTGACCGTGCCACTGAAGCTGCCATAATCGTTCGTTCTCAGTGTAAGCCGTTCGATTTCCTTGCCGTTGACATCCGAGAAGGCGACCAACACCTCCTGGCCGGCAAGCGTCTTGTAGTCATCGCGATTGGGATCCAGAGAGCTGCAAATCCCTTTGAAGTGGATCGACTGTCCCGGTCGGTAGATCGCGCGGTCCGTGAAGAACATCGTCTGCTGTGAAGGCTGCTCAGGGTTGCGCCGATAGGTATTCAAAGGGTTCGCGGAGGACAAAGTCTGGTCGCCATGCTTGGCCAGTAATAAAAGTTGTCTTTGCTCGGTCCCCGTGTACTCAAATCGTCCGTTCGCGTCCGTCGCTTTCTGCGGAAGCTCGGCGTACTGATTGCGATTCCCGCGAGACCAGGCACGGATGGTTGCCCCTGCGATCGGGTTGCCCGACTTGGCATCGAGAACGAACCCGTCGATCAGACTCTCGCCCTGGTGAGTGCGAAGGACCAAAGCCAGATCGCTTTGCCAAACCTCTGCCAACGCAATGAGGTTGTCGTCCTCGCTGAAGTCCGCCTTGGCACTGGCGATCAAAAAGTAGGAGCCAGACGCGAGGTCGTCCGGGCAGGGAAACGACTCGACGCGTTCTTGGAAGTCCGTCGTCTCGGGCAAGTCTTCGGACCAGCTCATCACGGTACGCGTCGACAACAATCGCTGCCTGGCATTCGGATCAAGCTGTTCCGGTTGCCAGCGGCCGGATCGAATGAACTCATCGAAGTTGAACGTAACGAGACGGAAGTAGACTTTCGTGATGTTCCGATAGGCGACGTCGATCGTCGGTCTTGGATCATTCCAGACGCGTTCGGTGGTGATACCAAGGGACTTGGCTTCGATCTGTTGAATCAAATTGAAACATCGTCGGCCGCCAACACTGTCTTTGTGTCGCCGCAGTCCCTCGCCGGCAATCTTGTGGGCCTCGGCCCAATCGTTCTCCTGGTGAACGGTTGACGCCAGCTGGTGCAAGGCGCGGGACGAAATCACATGGTCGGCGTGCTCGTCCGCAAAACGGCGCAGTGCCGCCTTGTAACGGTCGGCTTTCTCATCTCCGCTTGCCTGGTTGTTACCAAAGACCAGGCGGGCAAGATCGGCATCGAGAAACGCCGAGCGATCGGCGTCGTCTTGATGAAACGCGAGCAGTTGTTGGTGGAGTCGAATCGCTTTGAGCGTGAGCGAATCCTCGTCCGTCGTTTGGGGTTGCCAACTGATGAAGTCGGCTGCCGAGCCAAACACCGGACTGTCCGCCGTGAGCTCAAACGCATCGTAGACCTTGGATGCCGCCTGCTCACCCGACATGTAGAACTCGAGCGCGTTGTTCGCCAGCACGTCAAAGAGTGTCGGTCGATAGGAATCGGGAGCGTTTCCCTTTTCGAGCAGGTCGTCGTAGTCGGCAACTGGGATCTTCTTGAGGCCGTCCGCGTCTGCCAGCGCCGCGGCGAAGTGGCGATCAATTTCGTTCAGGATGCGTGGCAAGTCCCAGGTCGTGAAATCCTCTTCGGGAGTCGAATCGGTCTGGGTACGGTCGGAGAATCGCCAGCGGTTTTGTTGAAAGTAGTGCCAGTACCAATTGGCCAAAATGACCTCTAGGGTCGGTTTCATCTCGGCAGGCACCTTCTCGATCTCCGCCTGGAGCCGAGTGATCTTTTCTTCCGGCTTGTCGCCCTGGATGCTCCCTTCCAAGGAGATCTTCGTGGCGATTGCCTTGATCGCTTCGGCAAATTTCTTTTCGTTCATGGCTTGGTTGATAATCGGCTCCAGCTTCTCGATTGCGGTTTTGGGCTTACCCGCCGCGATGGCCTCATCGACCTCCTTCCATGTCTGCTCGCGCGGTCCAGCGGCGAGCAAGAGAGAAAGGGAAAACGCAACGAAACAGAGTGAACCGACGAGGATGAATTTGTGACGAGACATATGAAAATCCTTTCTGGCGGAGCAGTCAGGGGCCGCAGACCGCGGGCACGGTGCACCATCATTCTAGGCGTTTCCGCTTTGTTTGCCGAAACTTGGAGCACGCTCCCAGAGGCAACGCCGTAGCCGATTTTTTGGCGGCGAAACGCGGTTGTTGATCGGCACTTCGTGGCTGAAGAGGGAACCCGCCGTCATTCGCTGGAAGAAAAGTCGGCTACGGCCTTGCCCGGAGAGCGAGTGATTCATGGAGACCGAAGCATCAAGAATAGAAAAACCGCTCAGTTTGAGCAGTTAGAAAACGACCGTGCTTGGCGGATTCTTAGGAAGAATTCCTCCCCGCTTGCATGTTTTGGGATGGCTTTAGATACTTTCCTCCTACGCTGGAGTGATCCGCTCACCCGTGGTGTACGCACCGCGCCAACCTGAGTGGCCGGCCCCAGCGACAACTCCAAGCCGGAGTGGCGGAATGGCAGACGCGCCGGATTCAAAATCCGGTGAGAGCAATCTCATGTGGGTTCAAGTCCCACCTCCGGTACCTTTCAGCCGCTTCCTTTGGGCTGCTATCAGCCGCCACGCGTTAGCGTCCGGTTCTCCCCCACCGGAAAGACCGGGTGCGAACGCATGGCGGCTGATCAATCGATCGAGCCGAACAGCCCCAAGCGAATGGCATTGAGCCAACGGGAGCGTCTCGCTTTCGAGTCGATGGCGATCGTTAGACTCTCGGCTGGGCGAGAGATTCTCTTTGTAAGCTCTTGCCAAATGGAATGCCGGAAGCGGGAAGCTCCGTAACTCGCCGCTGCTGATGAATCTTTGGCGGTGACCTAGTGCGAATTGACGCAGACGATGTGGTTCATTGGCGGACGGGTTATGATGCAGCAGCGGGTAACGACCTGGACTCTGCAATGATCGGTAAAGCGCCAAGCAGGATCACTCCTGCGAGGCGTCTCGCGATTGCGGATGTCCGCAACTCCAGTGGAGCGTTCCAGTATGCTCGGACAGCTGACCTACTTCACCAACGTGCTTTCGATCGTTGGCGATATCATCAAGATTCGCGCGACCGGGGTGGGGCTTGGTGACTTGGGTCTTGTCGAGAACTGGGACGGTGAACGCTCACTTGCTCAGGTGATTGAGATTCAGCAGGACGAAGTCTCGCTGCAAGTCTTCACCGGCGGCAAGGGTCTGTCGACCGAGGTGCGAGTACGGTTTCTGGGGCACGCCTCGCAGGTGACGTACAGCGACAACATTCTTGGTCGCGTCTTTGACGGGGCCGGAACGCCGATTGATGGTGGTCCATCGCTGCAGGCAGATCCGCGCATCGAGATCGGTGGACCTTCCGTCAATCCGATGATGCGTGTCGTGCCCAAGACCATGATTGAAACGAAGATCCCCATGATCGATGTCTTCAATTGCCTGGTCGAGAGCCAGAAGATTCCGATCTTTTCGGTGGCGGGCGAGCCCTACAACCAATTGCTCGCGCGCATCGGGATTCAGGCCGATGCGGAGATCGTTGTCTTTGGTGGCATGGGATTGGTGTTCGACGATTACCACTTCTTTCGGACCACGTTTGAAGAGGAAGGCGTCTTTCCCCGGACCGTCATGTTTGTCAATCAAGCCTCCGATCCGATCGTCGAACGCATGTTGGTGCCTGACATGGCCCTGAAGGTCGCGGAGCGGTTTGCCGTCGAGGGGAATCATCGCGTTTTGGTTCTGCTGACCGACATGACCGCGTATGCCGACGCGCTCAAGGAAATCGGCGTCTCGATGGAGCGAGTTCCGGCAACCCGTGGCTACATGGGTGACCTGTACAGCCAGCTGGCGCTGCGATACGAGCGGGCCTGTGATTATCGCGGTGCCGGTTCGGTCACCATCCTGACCGTGACCACGATGCCGGGAGACGACGTCACCCATCCGGTTCCCGACAACACGGGCTACATCACCGAAGGACAGTTCTACTTGCATGATGGCGTGCTCGATCCGTTCGGCTCGCTGTCGCGACTGAAGCAGCAGGTGATTGGTAAGACGACGCGGGAGGACCATGGCCAGTTGATGAACACCATGATTCGCTTTTACTCCAATGCCAAGGATGCGGAGAAGAAGCAGGCGATGGCTTTCGACTTGAGTCCGTTTGATTTGAAGCTGCTTCAGTTCGGTCGGCTATTTCGGAAGCGATTCATGGAGATTGACGTCGCACTGCCGCTTGTCGATGCCCTCGATTTGGGCTGGCAAACGCTGGCGGAGTGTTTTGAGCCCGGGGAATTGTTGATGAAGCAAGAACTGGTGGATAAGTACTATCCAGCGACGCAAAAACAGCGAGGCTGCCGTCGGGGAGCCCGTATGAGATTGTCTCTGAACAAGACATCGCTCAAGCAGCAACGTGATCACTTGGACATGTATCGGCGGTTCTTGCCGTCGCTTGACCTCAAGCGACAGCAGTTGTTGACTGCTTGGCGCGACGCCCGAAAAGAACTTGAGGGCGTGGAGCAGAAGCTACCACGCTGCTCGCAAGTCACTTGACCGATTACTGCCTCTGCTGGGCAGTTCCACGCTTCGCACGCGAGACCTGTCGGCGCTTGTCCATCTACGCTCCGTCGTCATCGACAACGAGAATGTCGTGGGTGCTCGCGTCCCCCGGATCAAGAGCATGGAGTTCGAGAGGACGAAGTACTCGACATTGACCTTGCCGTTTTGGGTCGATCAGCTGGTCGACAGTTTGGAGCAGGTTGCGGATCTTCGGCTTGCGTTTGCAGGTCGAGCGAGAGCGTGTCGAGAGACTGAGAGTGGCGTCCCGCAAGGTCACACAGCGTGTCAACCTGTTTGAGAAGATACTGATTCCGACGGCTGAGCAGAACATCAAAAAGATTCGGATCGCGATGTCGGATGAAGAGCGATCCGCCGTTATCCGTTCCAAGCTGGCTAAGAAGAAGCACCGCTAGGCTGAACCACATCATGGCGATCGTGCCCCTGAATAAACTGACGATCTACGGCATGAGCGACCAGAAGGCCGACGTGCTTGATGGCCTGCAGCGGTTAGGCTGCCTGCACTTGATTGGCCTGCGATCGGTGCATCGATGGAAAGCCTGAGTTTGTTTCGAAAGAAGCTCGTGAAGACGCTTCGGTACCTGCAGGCATGTCGGACAACACGCCGCAAAGCATCCTACAGTGCCCAGTACGACCGACAGCAACTGATCCGAGAGACCCTCGCGATCAAGAGTGAAACGGAAAGGCTGCAGAGTGAACGCGACCACCTCAAACAGTCGATTGATGATCTGAGCTGCTGGGGCGAATTCTCGCTGAACGACATCGAGCAGCGATGCGGTCAGCAGCTCTGGTTCTATGCGATTCCACTTCACGATCTGTCCGTGTTGACCGATGAGATGCTGTGGTATCTGGCTGGTAAGGACAATCGCTTCGCGTACGTTGTCGTGCTCTCAGAACGAACAGCCGGAGGATTTCCCGTATCCGCCCCAGAACCTCGATCGGCGACCCCTTTCCGAGTTGCGATCGCGACTTGAGGAGGTTGAGGAGCGATTGGACGACCTTCACTGGCAGCGTGTTGGTCTGACTCGCTGGCGCGGACTGGTTGAAGAACGACCTCGATGCAGCGGACGATGCGGCGGCACGAGCTGCGGCCGCGGCGGGGGCAATCGACGACGAAACGATCTTTGCAATCCAGGGATTTGCTCCCCGGATCGTGACCGCCCAGGTTCGCGAATTCGCCGAGCAACAAGGGCTGGCGGTCACGATCGAGCCGGTTGCCGAGAGATGAGCCGGCGCCGACCTTGCTTCATAATCCGAAACAGGTTGCCGGGGCGGAGGGCTGCGTGACGTTCTACATCACGCCAGCCTATCATGCCTGGGATCCAACCTCCGTCGTCTTCTTTTCCTTCAGTCTGTTCTTTGCCATGATTGTCGCCGACGCCGGTTACGGCATGGTCATGGCGATCGGGTTGGCGCTCGGTTGGCGAAAGCTCGGTCGAGTCCGAGTCGACGGTGCGCATGCGCAATCTGTTGGTCGGAATCGTGGTGGCAACGATCCTCTATGGCGTGTTGGTCGGAAGCTATTTCGGGATCGCACCGACGCCCGGTTCCTGGCCCGACCAGCTACGGATTCGCATTGACGGTAAGCCGATGATGGAGAATCAGACGGGCATGATGGTGATCGCGGTCGCGATCGGCGTTGTCGCACCTGGTGCTGGCGAATCTGATTTCTGCCTGGAGAAGCCGTCGCGGTACCCGTTGGCTCGGCCATTTGGGCTGGGCGATGGCCATGATCGGCGCGTTTCTGATCGGTGGTGGCGTTTTGTCAGGACGTCCCAACGCTGGGCTCGATCGGGAAGGGTGGTCGTCGTCGTAGGAGCCATTGCCATCTTGCTCTTCAGCAGTGATCGACCCTGGAGTCTTGAGCCTAGGCAGCAACGCAAGAAGATTGCTCGATGGTGCCATGCAGTTTGCGAACGTTTCCAAAGCGTTCGGGGATGTGTTGAGTTACCTGCGTCTGTTCGCACTGGGGCTCGCCAGCGCCCAGCTGGCGATCACCTTTAATGGATTGGCGGCTGACGCGTCGCAGCGGGGTGGCATTGGATTGCTTGTGGCCATGTTGATTCTGATCGTCGGGCACACGATCAACTTCTTGCTTGGGATCTTGGGCGGTGTGGTCCACGGCTTGCGACTGAATTGCATCGAGTTTTTTAACTGGAGACTCACGGAGGAGGGATACGCCTTTCAACCATTCAGAAGGAAATCGGAGAACTAATGGACGCGATTGCAATCATGTTCGGCTGGGCTGGGATCTATGGCCCGACGGCGTTGGGGGCCATCGGCAGCATCATCGGTTGCGCACGAGCCGGTCAGGCCGCGTGCGGCGCCATGATCGATGTGGAAAGCGGTTATGGTCGATTCATCGGTCTTTCCGCACTTCCATCCTCACAGATCATCTATGGGATCGTGGTGATGTTTACTCTGAATCGGCCGGTCACGGTGGAGACGGCACCCGGGTTGTTTGCGATCGGAATTCTCTGCGGATTGGCCTTGATGTTCAGCGCCATTTTTCAAGGAGCGTGTTGCGCATCAGCGATCACCGCCAGCAAGAGCAAGCCAGAGATCTTTGGACTCTCCGCTGCACCGGCTGCGATTGTGGAAGGCTTTGCGGTCTTCGCGTTCATTTTTGCCCTGGTGATCGCCGGTCAGATTCCGAACCCAAGCAACGGATAAGTAGGCATCAGCTCAATTGAAGACGGGAGAGGCATTGATGAGTGACGACATGAGCGAATCATCCGGCGTCCAGCAGTTGATCGATCGACTCCATGGGCAGGGCGTTGCCAAGGGGAAAGAGGAGGCGGACGCATTGCTCTCCGCGGCCCGTTGCCAGGCCATGGAGATCTTGGACGAAGCGAAGCGGCAAGCGGATGGAATTCTTTCCGCGGCCAGAGAAGAAGCGGAAAGAACGCGGCGCAGCGGCGAAGAAGCAGTGCGATTGGCCGGTCGAGACGCGATCATCGAGTTGACCGAAGCCCTCCGCGAGGATTTCTTTCGTAAGCTGCACTACCTGGTGCAACATCAATTGGAAGATGAGTCGTTCTTGAGAGAAATGATTCTGGAGATCACGCGGAAGGCGATCACACGGGACCAAGGAGCAGGTTCATCTGGTGTTTCTAGGTGATGCCAGCAGCGATGCGTTCCCGGGTGGCTCGCTCGACGCGTTCGCTCGAGGGCTTGCCGCCGACGCCGTCCGTGATGGGCTGACCTATTCGATCTCCGATAGCGAAACGCCCGGGATCCGAGTTCAGTTTGTCGGCGACGATCTGGAAGTGGACCTGACCGCCGAAACGTTGACGAATCTGTTGATTGAGTACCTTTCGCCAAAGTTCCGCGAGATCCTGCAGACGAGATAGCGATCGGTCCCGCTGCATGCGGGAACGATTCGAGATGTCCCACGACACATGTCCTACTACACACTGATCGCCAGTCTGCCGAATCTTCCGACACATTTCGATGTCGAGAGGCCGCCGATTTCGCGTCCGCGATTGAATCAACGTCTCGCGGAACTGGATGAACATGACGCTCGGGTGCTGACTCAATTGTCGGATTTTCTCGCTTGGGACCGGCAAACGCTTGATCGATCTGAGCAGAACGTGATCGACGACTATGAGCGATTGCAGGAGCAGATTCGTCATCCAGTGGTTCTGCGAATCGTTGACGAGCGGATCAACATGCGCACGATCGTCAGTGCCTTGCGACGGCGTCGTGATGGTGAGGGACCTCCAAGGGGCGTCGGGCGGTTGGTTCGGCCGATTCGCGCATCGCTGGCAAGAACCGCAGTTCGGTCTGCAACGACAGTTTCCCTGGATCGAGTCGTTTGAACAACGGATGTCGGCGGGGGAGGCGGTCGAGGCCGAGCGTATTCTGTACGAATTCTCCTGGGAGTCTTGCCGTCGGATGGCTTCGGAGTTCCATTTCTCTTTTGAAGCGGTGCTGCTTTATGTGGCTCGTTGGTCGATCGTTGATCGGTGGACCAGTCGAGACGTCGAGGCCGGCCTCGCCCGATTTGATCAATTGCTCGCGGAGACGCTTGGTGAATATGCCGAACTCAAATTGTGATGCGCGCGTCATCGGCGTAGCGGGAAATATCGTCTCGATCGAAGCAGATGGTCCCATCATGAAGAATGAGGTGGCCTTTGTTGAGGTTGGGCAGGAGCGTTTGAAGTCCGAAGTGCTTCGCGTGTTTGGGCGTCGAGCCGATATGCAAGTCTTTGAAGATACTCAGGGCGTCAGCGTTGGTGATCGAGTCGAACTCACCAAACAGATGTTGTCGGCGTCGCTCGGGCCAGGTTTGCTCGGCACCGTTTACGATGGTCTTCAGAACCCGCTTCACCAGTTGGCCGAGCGAGATGGATTTTTTCTTCGCCGAGGCAGTACATTTGATGCGTTGTCGAATCAACCGACTTGGGAGTTTCGCCCAGCTTGCTCGATGGGTGACGTCGTCAGAGCCGGCGATGTGATCGGTTCCGTACCGGAATGTCGCATCACCCACAAGATCATGGTGCCATTTGCGGAGGCGGAATCACTGGAGATCGAGTGGGTAGCCAAAGGGAACTATCGTGTCGACGAAACGATCGCGCGCTTGCGTGATCGTCGAGGACGCCAGCGCGAGTTGACCATGCAGCAGGCGTGGCCGGTTCGTCGGGCATTGCCATCGCGTTTGCTGAAAGCAAGATCGTCCCAGCGTCTCTATCCAACCACTCGTCTGACGACGACCACGCGTTTGATCGATACGTTCTTTCCGATTGCGAGAGGTGGAACAGCATGTATCCCGGGTCCTTTCGGAGCGGGCAAGACGGTTTTGCAAGGCTTGATCGCTCGCTATTCCGATGTCGATATCGTGATCGTTGTCGCTTGTGGTGAGCGGGCGGGCGAGGTCGTGGAAACCGTCACCGAGTTTTCCAACATGGAGGATCCCCACAGCGGCGGCAAACTGATCGATCGTACCGTGATCATTTGCAACACCTCCTCGATGCCCGTCGCCGCGCGCGAGGCATCGATCTACACCGGGATTACGATCGGTGAGTACTATCGCCAGATGGGGCTGCAGGTACTGTTGATCGCGGATTCCACCTCGCGCTGGGCCCAAGCCATGCGTGAAACGTCGGGACGGCTCGAAGAGATCCCCGGGGAAGAAGCCTTTCCGGCCTACTTGGACTCGTCCATCAAGAGTGTCTACGAGCGTGCCGGGGTGCTGCGCACCAACGACGGAAGCGAAGGAAGTTTGACGATGATTGGAACGGTATCACCGGCCGGCGGAAACTTTGAAGAGCCCGTGACCCAATCGACACTCGGCGCCGTCAAGTGCTTTCTCGGTTTGTCATCGGATCGAGCCTACAAGCGGTTCTACCCAGCGGTCGATCCACTCTCGTCCTGGTCACGCTATCTGGATCAGCTGAAGTCGCAATTGGATCGCGAACTGGATCCGGACTGGACGGCCTCGGTCAAGCGTATGACGGAACTGCTTCATCGCGGCGATGGCATCTATCAGATGATGCAGGTGACCGGCGAAGAAGGGGTTACGCTTGGAAGATTACCTGGACTACCAGCGTGCTACCTTCATCGACATGGTGTACCTGCAGCAAGACGCGTTCGATCCGGTCGATATCTCGGTGTCGACAGAGCGGCAGAAAGCATCCTTCCAATTGATGCGGCGGCTGATTGAACGTCCCTACGAATTTTCCGACAAAGAAGGCGTTCGAGAATACTTCACGCGGCTCACTGGACTGTACAAGAACCTCAACTATTGCGAGTGGAATTCCGACTCCTACGAGCGGCTAATCGTACAGATTGAGGATCTGGAAAGAGCGGCCATGACTCAGTCCGCATTGAGCAACGCTCAGCCTGCTGCCGATCCTGGATGAAAGGACTTGTGCTGAATCTCTGCGGTTGCAGATTGACACGTGCAAGCAGGATCACACGTCGGATGGCAGGACGTCTGGAAGACCCAACTGGCCTTCTTGAGGATCAACGTCGTCAGTAAAACCCGGATCGACGGATTACCGAGACTCCGAACGAAAAGTCGTATTTCGTTGGGAACCCGAAGGGAAGTTCCTTCGCGCTGGGGTAGAAGTGAGTCGGATTCGACAGTGTAGGGATCTGTGCTGACGCCAGCCGAGTCTTGACTTGTGCCGCCACGGCGTGTCGCAGGTTGACATAGTATTCCGCCACCATGTCACGCAGTTTCTGCTCATCGCTATCGAGCCGTCTTTCAAGAGCATCCAACTCCTTGGTCGCCTGGATGAACTCGTCATTGGATTCCAAATCCTTTGCAATGCCACGACTGGACTGGTAGTCGATGGTGGCGACGCTCCCGTCTGGCAAGGCGGTGTGAGCGGCTAGCAATTCGCCGCGGCGCCATTCCTGTGCCATCCAAACGTGCCCCGTTTCGCAGTCCTCACAGCACGATTTGAACAGGCACCGCAGGCCATCACGTTTGCCCGCATCATACTGTTCCATGACAAGTGGCCGACCAGCGGGATCCCAGGCAAGCAGCGAACCGATTCGCTTTCCGTTCCGATATTGAACGTAAGCGAGCAGTGTTCCATCTTCATAGAAGCTGACCAACGGGCCATGCAACTCCTTGCCGCGACGACAAATGATCAGTGAGGTTTGCTCGGAATCGTTGTAGTTGATTCTCGAGACGCGATCGTCATTTCGTTCGAGTGTGTCTTCGAGAAACTCATCGAACGCCTCCTTGGCTTCGCGGAAAGTCGTGCCAACTGGTATCGTGCGTCCGGTGCTCAACTCCAACGGGAGGTCAGTGATCGCGTGATGTCGGGCAGCCATCTCCTGCCACGAGTTCACCTCAAGAACGTCCACCGACCGATCAACTTGGGAGTCGTGCAGCTGTGAGCCGATGGTTGAATCGGGAGACAATGTCTTGCCAGTCAGCAGCCTATCCAGCGCACGATCGTCCAAGGAATCGGACGGGGCAGGGGCTGTGGCAACGGTTGACTCAGGCTCAACGAAGTGATCGCTCGTTTGCGTCGGTTCCTCCCTTACCAACTGCCCACTGCTTTTGCCGGGTGTCGTGCGCGAGTCGCGGTTCACGCTCGGGTGAGGCGATTGCGTTGCTGGTCGCCCTTTTGGCGCATCGGCATGATCCGAGCTCTCGAGCTGTCTAACAACGGTGGGCGACGATGCTGCGGAGACCAATTCCATTTGACGAAAGCGTTTGGCAACGGTGACCTGCACGCTGCGACCCACATAGGCTAGCCCCGCCAAAATGAAGACCAGCAATACGAGTCTCACGGTTAACTCGGCAAGACTGAGCCGATGTTGGATTCGAGACCGCGGCCGAGTGGGCTTGCGTGGAGTCACGGCGGGCTACTCCCTGGGGGTATGTTTCCCCCTTATTGCAGCACATGTTGGCGTGGCAGGGAAGAGCTGAAATGGCTCCGTCGCCGATTGCTGCGGTGTCAGTCTCGGAGAGGCTGTGAAGATATTGGGCTCACTACTGTAGGTTCGCCTTTCCAAGGCGGACACCCGCAGCTTTGCTGCGTTTTTTGCGAGCCTCGGAGAGACTCGCCTACAGTAATGCACCGCGGTTTAGTTTGTTCACAGCCTGGGAGAGACGGACGTACAGTTACCGCGATTCCTTGACGATCAACTGGCTGAGTCTTTCCAGGTTCTCGCTGAATACCTGGCTGGAGAGGTAAGGCGTGCCGATCGGGAGTTTCAGTTGTCCGATCAGCGGCGTGCCATCAAACTTGCTGACCCAGCGGCCTTGCTCGTCGAGCGAATCGATCGTGGCTTGCACTGAGGGCAGGTCAACGGCACGAGAATCTGGGTCGCTTGGCTCGCGGCCCGTGCGAGCTTGCGCGAACATGCGAGCGAGCGATTCCAATCGCGATGGAGTCTTCCATCCGTAGTGGCTCGGAAGCTGGGTGTCATCGTAGGTCAGCGAGTAGTCGTCTCCGCGTCGCTTCATGTAAAGAGGACGATTGGTCTTCAGTTCGTAGTAGCGTGCGAATTGGCCATCGGGCAGCAGGGAACGACGAAGCCATTCGACCGCTTCGGGAACAGGTTGCAAGTATTTCCGGTCGCCGGTGGCGAATGCGATCTTCATCAGCGTTTCGAGAACCTCTTGCGTTTCGTCACCAGAGACTCCAGGCGGCTCAAACTTTCTCGCCCAAATCGGTTTCATCTCATAACTGTATTGCTGTGCCCAACCGGGTTGGGGCTGTGGCATCTGTGCCAAGAGCAAGAAGTCACCGAGCTTCTTGAGGGACACCATGTACCTCTGGTCTTCGTAGACCTGGAAGGCTTCGAGGAGTGTGTCAGCGACATAGCCAGTCACGTTGTCATTGAGTGTGTACATGTCCCAATAGTTTTTGATCCGACCGTCGGTCCGCCAGTCGTAGTCAGGATAGCTCGCCTTGACGACGGGTTGCGGGTCGACGGGTCCGGTCCAAACCTGGGGAAATCCACCGTTGGGAAATTGCGCGGCAAGCAGCGCATCGAGCGAGCGCATGGCAGCGTCATGAATTTCCAGATTGCGAAAACCGAGTGCCTTGTCCACTCGTGCAAGTAGCCGAATTGCGGATTGAGTTTGGCCGTCATCCAAAGAGGAATTGTTCTTGCCACGTCCCTTGCCATTGCGATAATCGGCGGTGCGTTGGCCATCCGGATCGAAATCGATCACATTGGTCCATCCGCCTGAGCGGAGTTGTCCATACACCAGCGCCAAGGCAGCCTCGGTGGCTGCGTCGAGATAAAGCGAATCGCCGGTCGCTTCGTAGGCGGCTAGATATGCCATGCCAACGGTAGGCGTTCCCGGTGGCTGAACCCAGATTTGATCCCGGCTCGCGACGCCCTCACCCCATCGCTGCTCAAGATCAAGCGAGTAGTGATAGACATAACCACCATGGCTGGCAACGCGATCGTGGAAGAAGCCTGCGGCTTGGCGCATGGCGGTGATCGCTTGCTGCCTGATGTCAGATTGTGCATCGGCCGATGGCTGGCAAGCATAGACGAGCAGGAGGACGAACGTGAAGACATGAAATTTTCTCATCCTCTGTGGTTTCCGTCGTTGCAGGTTTCGTTACTTCTCACCGGAGATCGTTTCGGCAATGTTGCGTGAATGGTCGCGAACCCGCGAAAACGCATTGAGCGATGCCAGGAAGGCAACGCTGACGACCGGTGGAATCTGTCCACTCGAGAGGTCGTTTAGGTGTTTCTTTCGCAGCAACTTGATCTCATCACGAAGACGCTTTGCCAGTGGCTCGGTACTGGCGAGAACGTTCTCGTTCGATTGAGCGAGCCCCTGATTGATGGCAGCGAGATATTCGGTGGCATGGTCGTTGAGGGTCCGTAGGCTATCTCGCTGTTCGGTGGTGAACCGATGGCCGTCTCGACGCAATTTGCGATCAAACTTCTCGAGGTTGTAAACATAATCGCTGATGGACTCGTATTCGTCTGCGATGCGGATCTGGCGTCTGGCCTCGATTGCTACCGAGTGCGGCACATTTCCGGAAAGCAGATTGGTCACAAACTCTGCGATTTCATCCTGCATCCGGTCGAGGACTTGCTCGCGATGCTTGAGGCGGTCTGACAGCACCTTGTCTGGTTCCTCCTGATCACGTAGTTCAGCAAGCCAGCGGAGCATCTTTCCACATCCCTCACCCATTCGTTCAATTTCTTTCTGCGATTGCTCGATCGCCATCAGTGGGGTCTCGAGCATTCGAATGTCGAGATCGGTAAGCTGTGGCTTTTCCTTGAAGTCCTTGGAGGGAACAATCCAATTCAGCAGGCGAACAAACCAGGGGACGAATGGCAGAAACAAAAGCGTGTTGACGATATTGAAAATGCTGTGCGTCGCCGCGATTGCTGAAGTGGTTTCCGGATAGGTCACCTCCTCGCTGACCTGGACCGATTCACCCGCAGCATTGATCTGCATGATCGGCACGGTCTCGACACGGGTCACGTCGGCGCCGACGATTTTGGGGACAACTTGGACGTACCAGCCAAAGATGGCAGTGATCCAAAGCACCCCGAGTAGATTGAAGATGACGTGGAAATAGGCCGCTCGACGCGCGTTAGCGGAAGTGCCGAGCGAAGCAAGAAGAGCGGTGATCGTCGTGCCAATGTTTTCACCCAGGACCAACGCTGCCGCCGTTTCGTACGTGATCACCCCTTGAGACGCGAGAGAAATGGTGATTCCAAGGGTAGCCGATGAAGACTGTACGAGCGTGGTCATCACGCATCCAATCATGGCGCACTTCATCACCCCGACGTAGTTGTCGGCCGAAAAAGTATGAAACCATGCCTCGAAGTCAGGCATCTGCTTGATGATCGAACAAGCATCTTTCATCAGCTCCAGGCCGAAGAAGACCATGCCGACGCCCATGATTGCCATGGCCCCATAACGCCAGCGTTCGTTCTTGGCAAACAGATAGCAAAATGCGGAAGCGCCCAAAATCGGAAGTCCATACTTACCGATCTTCAACACAAGAATCCAGCCAGTGATGGTGGTCCCGATGTTGGCACCCATGATGACGCCAATCCCCTGGGTCAGAGCCATGACACCACTGTTGACAAACCCGACCACCATGACGGTCGTGATCGAGCTGGACTGAACCACACAGGTGACGAAAACGCCAACGATCGTTGCCGCGAAGCGATTGCCGGTAACCGCGCCGATCATCCGTCTCAGACTACTTCCCGCTACCGCCTGCATTCCATCGGACATGTTCTTCATGCCCAGCAGAAAGATCCCCAAGCCACCAATAAGTTGGAACAACAGTTCCACAAGAAAGTCCATGTGCCGCGCCGAGGAGATAACGGGAATGTTAAGAATTCATGAAGAGCTGAATTCTAAGCCGACAGCGGAGCGGGAGAAAGTCGGCCGATCCCGCATGTCTGGAAAGAGTTGCCCATTGTTGATTTCGCAGAGCGAAGTTTGCCACCCATCAGTTGCTTTGATTGCGAAGGCTTGCCTCGCGTCGTGCCCGGAATTCATGTGAAATCTGAATGGCCTTTTGGCGGTCTGCGTCGTCGTCGTCCCAGAACTCCTGGACGACCTTCTCGCATTCAGGGTAATGCGAGCCATCGTCACCGATTTGTTTTCGCAGCGCGGCAAGCTGGGTCTTCAATTCGTCGCGAATGGTGGTGTACGCCGGGTCGTCAACCAGGTTGTTCATTTCATGGGGATCGTTCTGCAAGTCGTACAACTCCCACGCTGGCGGAGTCTGGTCCTTGCCCTGATAGTCGCAGCCGTAGAAGTAGATCAATTTGTGCGTCTTGGTGCGGATCGCCATCTCGCCCGGGTTGTCGTGATGTGCCATGTGCATCCAATAGCGATAGTAGACAGCCTGTTTCCAATCCGCCGGCTCCTTTCCCGTTTCGCAGATCGATCGGAACGACCGTCCCTGCATTTGCGGTGGGATCGCGATGCCAGCGAAGTCGAGCATCGTTGCGGGGAAGTCCACGTTTTCAATCAACGCGTCGCTGCGCGTGCCCGCTGGAATGGACTTCGGATAGCGCACGATCAGTGGCATCCGCTGTGATTCATCATAGGCCCAGCGTTTGTCTTGATAATCCTTTTCGCCAAGCCAGAATCCTTGGTCGCCGGTGTAGAAAATTATGGTGTTGTCGTAGAGGCCCTCTGCTTTGAGATAGTCGAAGAGGCGTTTGAGATTCTCGTCGACGCCCTTGACGCAGCGCAAGTACTTCTTCAGATACGCTTGATACGCCAGATGCTTGACCTGATCGTCGGACAGCGACGGGTCCTTGTAATCCCACTTGAATTCATTGGGAAACTGCTTGGGCAGATCAGCAGCATAGGAGCGACGAGGGTTACGGCGGCCAATCGAGGTGCCGATGTGCGGTACCAATTCATCCTGGTAACCTCGAGTAGCGAGCGATCCCCATGTATCGGATTTGTGCCACAGCGATTCGGGTTCGGGGATTTCAACATCGGCCAGGTAAGAATCGTAGCGGGGATGACTCTCGAAGTAGTCGTGTGGCGCTTTGTACTGGTGACAGACAAAGAAAGGCTTGCCTGGGTCTCGACGGTTCTTGAACCAGTCCAGCGTCGCGTCGGTAATCACATCGGAAGAGTGGGATCCGGGATACTTCACCAGATTCTGTGGCCAGGGTTTGTCCCCTTGGATTCGAAACTCGGTGTTGAAATAGCTGCCCTGACCAGGCAGAACTTTGTAGTAGTCAAAGTTGGGCTCGGCTTTCAAATGCCACTTCCCAATGATCGCCGTTTGGTAACCGCCTTGCCGCATCAAAATCGGTAGCGTCTGGTTGGGCGGATCGATTCTTCCACCCAAGTCAAAGACACCGTTGTTGTGGTCGTATTGACCGGTGATGATGCAGGCGCGCGAGGGCGTACAGATTGAGTTGGTGCAAAAGGCATTGTCGAAGCAGATCCCGTCGGCTGCCAGCGAGTCGATCGTGGGGGTCGGGTCGAGCGATTTGAGCAGCGTCGCGTACGCGCCAATTGCCTGTGCCGTGTGGTCGTCCGACATGATGAACAAGATGTTGGGCTTTTCTTCCGCCCGCAGGATGTTCGCGATGAACATCATCAGGCAAACCAATGCGATTCGTAAGCTCATTTCTTGTTTCTCGCTGCAGAGTTAGAACCGAGCCGATCAGGAAAAGGGGTCTGACCCTTTGGAGGCGAGTCAATTTCCTTGTGTTTCTGTCCTCGCCGGAGAGGGTCAGGCCCCTTTTCCAGCAACGGAAGTCAGAAGCATCTTAACCCACCTGTGATGGATGGGCAGCCTCAGCGGACTTGTCGGCAAAGCGGCCATGCGGCGAAGTGACCACGCGAAAGCCCTTGAGCACCACTCCTTCGGCCGCCAGTCGCTCCGCCTGCAGGCTTGGATTGCATGGAGGCAAGTGTCCATCTCCGTAAACCACTCGCCACCAAGGGAGCGTCTCGGGGCAATCCGCCAGCGCGGCCCCGGCAGCTCGCGCGGCGTTCGGATAGCCGGCACGAACCGCGACGTCCCCGTAACTAACGACCTCGCCCGGCTGCAGCTCATTGAGCACCGCTTGCATCGTCTCGTGAAACGCTGTGGGGCGGTTAGCGGTCCGTGCACGTCGGCTCATGGTTCTGCTTGCCGGCGATGGGTGGGGCAATGATTGATGAGTGTGCTGGGGACGAACCGGTGTTTCGCTGGAAAGCCTAGCGTACGTCGGCCTTTCCAGGCTGACTTGTTTCGCTTATGTCAGGCTGGAAAGCCTAACGTACGGTGTCAGGCTGGAAAGCCTAACGTACTAGGATTCTCGGCCGCGACCGGCGATCAGGAACGCGATCTCCATTGCCTGTTCGTAGTTCAACCGCGGGTCGACGTTGCTCTCGTAGGCTTTGGCCAAGTCGGTCGAACTAAGTCCTCCCGCCCCTCCGATGCACTCGGTCACGTTGTTTCCGGTCAACTCCAGATGAATCCCTCCCACAATGGTTCCATGCTCGGCGTGGATCGCGAAGGACTCGCGAACTTCATCCAGGATCGCATCGAAGTGTCGCGTCTTGTAGCCTTCGTCGGTCGTGATCGTATTGCCGTGCATCGGGTCGATTGACCAGAGCACAGGATGACCTGACTTTTGAACGGCTTGAATCAAGGAGGGCAGGCAAGTCCGAATCTTGCTGGCTCCAAACCGACAGATCAACGTGATCCGCCCGAGTTCGTGAGTTGGATTGAGTCGATCGAGCAACTGCGACAGTTCATCAGGGGTTGCTGTGGGACCAATCTTGACCCCGATGGGGTTGCGAATGCCGCGGAAGTACTCGACGTGGGCACCTTCCAGATCGCGCGTCCGGTCGCCGATCCATGGGTAATGTGTTCCCAGGTTGTACCAGCCTTCGCCGCTGAGCGCCTGTCGCGTCAACGCCTGTTCGTAGGGGAGCAGGAGTGCTTCATGCGAGGTGTAAAAGTCAACGCGAGAGAGGTCGGCGCGCGTCACACCACCAATCGTATCGATGAAGCGGAGTGCATCACCGATTCCACGAACCATCCGATGATACTCGGCCGATCTGGCCGACTGCGTGACGAAGTCCAGTTCCCAGTTTTCGGGATGGTTGATGTCGGCGAATCCCCCTTCGGTCAGCGCGCGAAGGTAATTCAGGGTTTGCACCGACCTGCCATAGGCGCCGAGCAAACGCTTGGGTCGTGCGGCCCGAGCCTTCGGATGGAACGGAATTCGATTGACGCAGTCGCCTCGGTAGGAGGGAAGGGTAAGACCGTCGCGAGTTTCGGTTGGGCTCGATCGAGGCTTGGCATACTGCCCGGCAATCCGTCCTACTCGGATGATCGGCTTCTGCATGCCGTAGACGAGAACCAGGCTCATCTGCAGCAGCACTTTGAGCTTCTTTTCGATCGGGTCCGGACGACATGCCTTAAAACTTTCATTGCAGTCGCCTCCCTGCAAGAGGAATGCCAAGCCGGACGATGCGAGCGCGAGCTGGTTCTTCAGCCGTTCGACTTCCCAACTGGTCACCAGGGGTGGACGTTGGGAAAGGGTATTGAGCACCGATTCCAGTTCCCTGGGATCGTCATAGGTTGGCTGTTGGAGCGCCGTTTTCGTTGTCCACGAGGACGGATCCCAAGCAGCGATAGTGGAGGTGTTCATGAATTCGGATACTTTAGGCAGCTCCGAGTCCAACGGCCCGGCGCCAAGCGCTCATCTGGCCCATGTGGAGCATGAAATGACCTCCCACATAAAATCCGTGCATCGCACCGATCGTGGGAAACTTGCTTCGCATCGCTTCGTTGGGATTGGCTTCCTCGAAGATCTCGTCCGGTGCCGAATCGAGCGCGTCAATCGCTGCCGAGTAACCATTCTGCAATGCCGATACGATGACGTTCATGGCGGGATAGATCGAGCCGTCCGGATCATCCACGCACTGGGCATCCTTCGAGAACAGCTCTTGAAACTCTGTCGACGGAGCCAGCCCGCTGGCATCGCCGCCAAGTTGCTCGACAATACGCGGTGCGTACAGGCTGAGGTGTCCGTAGATGAAAGCCGGATGATTCGAGTGAATGACGGTACCGCCGACATTGGCAAAGCGGGCGAACTGATCCGGCGTCACGCCTTGCAGGAGTCGATCCGCATAGCCAAGGCAAAGGCGAGCGGAGGGGGAAATCATGGGGCCGATCGTTGACATGGTGGATTCCTGGCAAGCACGAGCGTTCGATCAGAAGGGTCTCAGGAACGTCGCATTGTAGCCGAGCGGATCGTATTCTTCGCAGGGGGGGCGGCAGCGGTCAGTCCGTCAGGGCGAGGGGAGCACAAACCAGCTCTTCATCGCTGCGCACGTAGATGTGGCCGTCCGCGACGGCTGGATGGGCCCAGGTCACGCCGCCCCGACGCGAGAGCTGGACCAGTGTCGGTTTGATCAGGTCCGCACGGCAATGTTCGCGATACCCCTGAGGGGTCAAGGTTGCCAGGATCAGCTGGCCCTGGTCGTTGAACATCAATTCCTGCTCTCCGTCGCGCATGATGTGAATCGTGGCCCATCGCGCCCGCGGCACAGCCGTCAGATCCTCCCAGATCCGGTCGCCCGTCTTCCGATCGAGACAACGCAACTCTCCGTAGCTGTCGACTCCGTAAATGAAATCACCCTTGAGCAGAGGCGTACTGATCATGCAGTGCAGGGCATCGGTGTTCTTTTCATCCACCCCGATACGATGCCACAGCTTTTCGGCCTTGGGCTGGTTTAAGTCGAGTCGAATCAGGAGCGAACCGTCATAGAACGAGGAGACGAACAGGTGCTCTCCGTTGACGACCGGCGTCGCAACACCGATTGGCATGTTGCGCGGAGTCATCGGAATGCTCCAGAACAGCGAGCCCGTATCCGGCGCCAGCCCGCTGACGCTATCACCAGTCCAGCAGACAACGACGTCTTGATCACCCTGCCGAATCAAAATCGGCGCGCTATAGCCAGCGCGTTCATCGAGCGCTCGCCAGCGCTCCTTGCCTGTCGCTACGTCGAAGGCCACCACGCATGCGTTGTTGGCTCCACCGACCATCTGAATCACGAGATCGTCGTGGATCAACGGCGCAGCAGTGATTCCCCAGACCGGCATGCGAATGCTGTATTCCGAATTGAGATCATGCTCCCAAAGCACCTTCCCGTTGGCGGCATCAAAGCACTTGAGATTACCCCATGGCTCCGACGGCGATCGCTTTGCCCTCATGTACGGTGACGGAGGCTCGCGGCCCAGCCGTGTAACCAATTTCATAGGGAGCAGGATAGGAGTGACTCCAGACCAGGCTTCCATCTTCGGCTTGGAAGCACAGCACTCGTTCCACTTGCGTCGATTGATCTTCCGGGCTGAGATCGGTCACGAAGACGTGCCCGTGGGCAACGGTGGGACCGCTGTAGCCCGATCCGATTGGCACCGACCAGCGACGTGCAAGCGGGCCGCTTGCGAACGCCTGAACGTGGCCCTGTTCGTGCAATACCCCGTCCCGGTTGTTGCCGCGCCACTGCGGCCAGTCCTCGGCGGATAGTCCAGATGCCGACCAAGCGATCGAAGTGAGGAAGACTGATAAAACGATTCGCATGAAATTGGTCACTGGAGGCTCGGCTAAGGTAGGGTCTGTCTCTGCGAAACAGACATTCAAACGGTCGCAGGATGCACGTAAGGTTTGCGGTACTCTCGCTTCAGCAGCGCGGTGGCTTCTGGATCATTCACGATGGTGTGGGTGGCGGGGTCAAACTGCAAGGTGCGGCCCAGCTTCATCGCGACGTTGGCCATGATGCAGGAAGCGCTGCTGATGTGGCCTTGCTCGATGTCCGCGACGGGTCGCGAGCGGTTGTCGATCGCTTCCAACAGGTTCTTCATGTGACCGCGGATGGCCGAGGCCACGTGCAATTCCAATCTCCAGTCCTTCACATCGGACGTGTCGGTCGGATACTTGTCCTCCTCGATCACGGCATCACCGTGCAGTCGTCTGTCCGCCACCTCGCGGGATGAAGTCGTACTTGTTGACGCTCAGCTTGAGGGTGCCTTTGGTGCCGTAGATCACGCCAGCCCAGGGGTACTCGGGATCCGGCGCGTCTCCCCAGCTGCGATGGGTCCAAACCACATCCAAGTCGTCGAAATCGAAGGTTGCGGTCTGCGTGTCGGTGATGTTGGCCTTGGACTCGGTATCGACCATGATCCCGCCGGCGCTGCTAACGTGGCTGGGCCATCCAAGACCCAATTGCCAACGAACCATGTCCAACATGTGAACGCACATGTCTCCGACGATACCGTTTCCGTACTCCATGAACGCTCGCCAAGATCGTGGGTGTACCAGCTCGTTGTAGGGCCGCATTGGAGCCGGTCCGGTCCACGCTTCGTAATCCAAGTACTCCGGCGGTGCGGTGTCCGGCGGATTCTTGTTGGCACGCATGTGGTAATAGCAGCAGACTTCGGCGTAAGCGACATCTCCCAGCAATCCAGCATCGACCACCTTTTCTTTGGCTTCGATCAGGTGTGGTGTGCTGCGACGTTGGGTTCCCACCTGAACCACGCGCCCCGTTCGACGAGCAGCATCGAGCATTGCCTTGCTTTCGAGCACGTCCACGCCGGTCGGCTTCTGGACGTAAACGTCGGCGCCGGCTTCGACCGCGGCGATCATGGGCAGTGCATGCCAGTGATCGGGCGTCGCAATCAAGACGATGTCGAGATCCTTCTCGGCCAACATGTCCTTGTAGTTGGCGTAAGTCCGTGGACGCTTCTTCGAAACCTGGCGACTCTCAAACAGGCCAGCGGCCTCGTTGAGCATTCGTGAATCAACATCACAAAGCGAGACGACTTCGACTGGTTCCACATTCATCAACTGCAACAGGTCGCACTTGCCATACCATCCGGTTCCAATCAGCCCAACGCGGCGCGTCTTGGCAGCGGGGGCCGCGTAGGCTCGAGAATGAAGTGCGGCGACCGATGCCACAGCGGCTGAACGATGAATGAAGCTTCTTCGGTCCATGGGATTTCTTGATCGTGAGGGGTCAGGAGAAACGGACGGCAAACTGTCCGCTGGGGACCCTCGATGATAACCAGTTTCGCGAAGGCAAGCATCCAATCGCGTCGAAACCGCCGGGAACCGAAAGCGCCGGGAACCGGAAAATGCGGCGAACTAAAACGCCGGGAAGCTGTACTCGGGGTTCTTGGTGTCGAAGTCCGCATCGGTCAAACCGACGTTGGTCTTCACATCATGATACGTGTACGACTCCAGCACCGGCGGCTGAGCACCCTCCTGGTCCGGCCAGCCGAAGCTGCGAAAGGAGAGGATCAGTTGTCGGGTCGGATCAATCACGATTTCCGCGAGCGAAAAGTCGTCGGGCTCCCCCGAGGGTCGGGATCGCTGGACGCGAATGAACTGGGTGGTGAGGTCGTCAAACGGATGACCCTCGGTCAACGTCACACTCACGTCCGGGTTGTCGCGGTCTTTCTCGCCCCGTTCGATCAGCTGCTCGACCAGTCGAACCAAGCCAATTTCCGAGATCGGGTATCGCTGGCCTTGCATGGCGATGACGCCGTCAGGATCAAGCCATAGCGTCTTGAGGCTGAACAGGAGTCCGACTTCGTGGACGGCCATCTTGCCGTCGTTGAGGTCCTCGGCCCAAAGCACTTCTCGACCGTTGATCGATTCCGGGGCCGTGAATCGCAGGTAGACACGCAAGGGAGCATCCTCCGCATCGCTGCGCAATCGCGTTTGCACCTTGATCATCATCTCCGTCTCGGGACCGATGTCGCCGTTTTGATCCATCTCCTGCTTGACGAAGCGCGCGGTGTAATCGTCGAGCGTCACTGCCAGATGCTGTCGGGCCGATCGAGCCATCTCCAGCACATCGCCCATGGTAAGTTGTCGGACGGCCTGGTCCTCACCTTCGGCGTCCTCACCATCGGCGCGGGTTGGTAAGACGCGCGTCGGTGTGGCGCTCGCGGTCACAGACTGGCTAGGCTGTTGATCGCGAAAGAACAATGCGACGGCAATGACGGCGACTGGGACCACTGCGATCACCCATCGATTTCGGGCAGTTGGCATGGCTTCTCTTCGAGCACGGGCACGTTGGATGGACTTGGGGGGCGAACAAAAAGGCCGCCGAGGGATCGCCTCGACGGCCAATGTTCCATCTCAATGAGGGGTCAGCTTTAGAATTGGCCCTGTTGCTGCATGGCCTTCTGTTGGGCCTGGCGAGCGGCAGCCCCGATCGCTTGCAGCAAGCCTTCGCCAACTTTGACCGTCAATTCCTGGCCGTTGGTGATGCTCTCCTGCACAACCGTCAGTTCCCCGGTGTCGGGTGAACGAGAGAGCGCGTCGATCATCGCCGCCAAGGTATCGTTCGACTCGATTGACTGGGCGTATTGCAGGATCGGCATCAGCGTGACTCGGAACTGGCCGACGGGGCGTGCCGCTCCACTGTCGGTGCCGCCGGCATCGATCAATTCCTTCATCAGGGATTCGCTGTCGTTGCCGACCGCGAGGTAAATCGACTTGGCGCCGGTGCCGATGTGGACTCGAAGGGTTTCGCCGAAGATGCGACGGGCTTCGTCTTCCTTCTCTGGCACATCCGCTTCGACGACATGCATCGTGACCCCTTTGTAATTGCTCTGATCGAATGAGAATCGGGGAGCATTTGGTTTGCCTTGCACCTTTGTCGCCAAGTCCTTGACGATTTGTGCGGCACGGTTGCCATCGGCGACAAAGGCACCGAGCACAAACCGGAAGTCATCTTCGTCGGTCAGCAACAGGGCTCCCATGTCAGCGCGGCCTTCGGCAACGGAATCGACGGCAAGTTCGCCAATGCGATCGATCATGATGCTGATCTCTTGCTGCTGCTCTTCGGAAAGGTTGCCATCGGTCTTGAGGGCATTGCGAATTGCCTGCAGCGAATTGGAAACGCTGGTGCGAGACTGCTCCACGGCTTCGGGACTGATCGACGTGGCGCCGTGATAGAACGCCGCGGCGTCTGGACGAATCACCGACGAAAACTGCGAAGGGATCGCTCGTTGCGCACCGTAGATGGAGGCGAGCTTGGAACCGGGAACCGCGGTGAACATGGTATCGATGACGACCTTCTGGCCCGACTGATCGACGTTGAACCCGAACTTCAGTTCATCGGTGTCATTGATCAACTGGTCAAGTTGTTCGAGTGAGCTTTCTGCCATGCGGCGGGCTGACTCGGCGTCCTCGCCCCCCTGTTGCGACATCGCTTGTTCAAATCCCTGACGAATCTGCGCCGTCAGCATCTCGCGGATGTGTGGCGGAATCTTCTGCATCTTCAAACGGACGGCAAGGTCGTAGTTATTGCCGATTCCTTCGAACAAGGAGTTCGGATCCGTCGGCGCCAAACTGAGCATGTCGCGGTTCGGCGCGAGCACGGCCCAGTTGCCCGACTGTTTGATGAACACGGTGCTGGCGCCTAAAGCGATCACCAAGGTTCCATCATCGAGTTCGTCGGCAGGACCGGTTTGAGCTTCCAATCGCTTCAAAACGGTCTTCACATCAGCCGTGGGAACGATCGCCATCGGTTGAGGCATGCCGTCAACAAGCGGGACCAGGATGCCGATCGGCTGTGTCGTGTCGATTCCCTGCGTGAACGTTCCAGCCATCATCGCAAAGATGCCGCCCGCTTGCGGTTGGCCGACCACACTGGTGAGGTAATTCACGTCCTGCATCAACTTGCTCACGCTGCCAAGCGTGACCACCACCACCGGCTCAGTGGCCGCAGCGACTGCATCCGGTGCCTTCTCCTGCGCCAGCAGTGACGAGGGGCTGAACGAAAACATACTGGCGACCGCCAATGCCGCGACGGCGAGCCGGTGCCGAACCATTCGACTTGAGAAACCCATGTTTCGATGATCCTTCTGGGAAGCGTAAATGGCGGCATGTTCACCACCATGAAATTGGCTGCATGAATATTAGGAACGGACAACTGCAAGCAAAGCTTGCGGTTGCGAGCAACACGCTGACGACCTCGATTGGACGGCAACCCGCGCCATCTACAGATACCAACGATTGATCCCGACAGTTTCGCGGCTACCGGAAAAAGCGGCAACCGGCCTGCGATTCGCCAAACCAAGCGGACTCTTGGCGGACGCTGGGAGTCAACGGGCCAGAATCGGCCAGAAAGCGATCTCGTCTGAACACAGGATTTCGCGAGATTTGAGGCGATTTTCCGGAGACCGAGCAAGACCCACTGGCCTGCTCTCGGACGCCTCACTAACGTTCGCGATAGACGATTCTGCCCTTGGTCAAATCATAAGGAGAGAGTTCCACGCGGACCTTGTCCCCGGGGACGATTCGGATGAAGTGCTTCCGCATCCGACCGGCAACATGCGCCATAACCTCGGTTCCCGTTTCCAACTGGACACGAAACCGCGTGTTGGCGAGTGCCTGTGTGACGGTGCCTTCTACTTCGAAGGCGTCTTCTTTTTTTCCCAAAACCAAACCTCAACTGAAGGAAAGCTTTCGGTCGCCAATCGTGATCAACCGGGGTCGATCAGAGCTGGAATCCGAAAGCGGGTGTCGATCGCACCTCGGCTGGCAAAATGGCCAATCCAAGTGTGAGAGAGCAATCAACACGCATATCTTGTGCCGCTGGATTGCGTTGCTGCGAGAGCGAGGCAATGACCAGGCATCGTGTTGGCCCCGAAAAGGGGGCGGTCGTCTGAAAACTAACGCTTGCTGAACTGGACGCCGCGGCGAGCACCTCGCAAACCAGGCTTCTTGCGTTCTTTCATTCGTGAGTCGCGAGTCAAGAACCCGCCATCACGAAGTGCTTCATGCATTGATTCGTTGTAGCTGACCAGCGCTCGGGCCAGTCCCATGCGAACGGCGCCGCTTTGCCCGGTCATGCCACCGCCGGTAACCCGCACCAGAACATCCACCTGGTCCGCCTGATGGACGGCGGCGAGGGTGCTGGCAACCGCTTCGCGGTGTTGGTCGTTGACAAAATATTCAGCGATCGGCTTGCTGTTGACCGTGATGTTGCCACTTCCGGGGCGAACGCGAACTCGAGCGACGCTGCTCTTGCGGCGACCGGTACCGAGGGCATCCCCGCTGATTTTGTCCTTTTTGACGGCGACCATGAATTCAAACGTTGGATAGGGTGTGGTGAATTAATTTCAGGAAAATGCGAAGCGCTTAGGCGTTGACTTTCTTGCCCTTGCGTCGCATCGGTTGAGGCTGCTGAGCCGAGTGCGGATGATCGGGACCCGAATAGATCTTCAGTTTCTTGATCATCTGGTAAGCCAGCTTGTTCTTCGGGAGCATGCGGCGGACAGCGTGATAGATCAGATCCTCGGGCTTTCGCTCGCGGCGGTCTCCATAGCTTTCCAAACGCAGTCCGGGGTAACCGGTGTACCACGTGTAGTGCCGGACATCCATTTTCTTGCCCGTCATCGCCACCTTTTCGGCGTTGACCACGACGACGAAATCGCCACAGTCCACGTGGGGTGTGTACTGCGGGCGGTGCTTGCCCATCAGGATCACTGCGATATCACTTGCCAGCCGACCAAGGACCTCGTCGGTTGCATCGACGATTTGCCACTGTTTTTCGACTTCGCCGGGCTTGGCGATGAAGGTTGGTTGAGCCACCACGGGATTGACTTAAGGGTTGTTCGGTATCGAAATCGGAGATCTGACCCGGTTTGGGGCCAATTGCGAGGAATCGAGAAATTTATCGGGGCGAGCTTGGACTGGGCAAGGCCTTTCAGGGTGTTTCCCTCGAAATGGTCGCCGGCACGTTCCTGGCCCGCCTTCGCCCCCCATGGCCCGCCTCAGGTCCCAAACTTCTCCAGGTACCGCTCCATTCGCAGCTTCTTCTTTGCCGACTCGCTAGTCATGTAGCGGATGCTGCCGAAAACGGGGCGTTTCGGACCCCAGGCCCGGTCGTATCGGCCCAGCACCCAGAAGATGCCGCTGTAGGAGTTGGGGTCGCGACCGTCGATGCCGTACTTGTTGTTCAGCTCGATCATGATGTCGAGTGCCTCCTGGGGGGAACGGGTCCAGTGCAGGATCTTCTTTCCCCAGAGCATCCGCATGTAGTTGTGCATGACGCCGGTCCGGACGATCTGCCGTTGAGCGGCGTTCCAGATCGGATCGTGCGTCTGAGCTGTCTCGAATTGCTCGAGCGAGTAAAGGTACGGCCGCTTGTCGTGCTGGTGTTGCTCAAGGGTGGCCCGCGCCCAATCGGGAAGCGATTCATAGCGGTCGTAGCTCCGCGGTTGGCGGAAGCACAGGTTGAAGCCCATTTCACGCCAGGTCAGGACTTGATCGAGCAAGGCTTCGGCCGACGGGCTGGTGTTCCAGAACCCGGAGTTCTTGCCGACAGCAGGGCCCAACCTGTCCGGCGTCCAGTCTTCGTGGCCGAGGATGGTGGCCACAAACTGGTGGGCGGAAAGATGACCAAAATGCAGATGGGGGCTCAGGCCGCTGGTGGCATGGCAGTCGGGATGGTTGCGATCCTCTCCATAGTGGTCCAGCCGCTGCTGGATGAACTGAGTCAGCCTGCGATTCGCCTCGACCGATCCGCCAGTGACCTCGTCGACAGGGGACGACGGCATGGTCGATGGGGAGTGACGCCAGGCCACCGTCTCCCAGCAGACGATTCAAGTCTGCGGCGGGCCACTTCCGTTCAACGCCCTCAGGCAGCCCTCGGAGCGTGGGCAGCTTTCGGCGGCTCAAGCGGGTCTTTGGCGGGCTGCTCCAAGAGATGGTCGAGAATGTTTTTTTGCATCCAGCGACGGTAACTGTGGGCGACGGTGAACGTCCTTTCGGCAGTTCGAAGTGGGAACAATCCGTTGCTGTCGACCAGTTCCAGTCGCACGGAAAGCCGATCTTTGACCGTTTCGATCAAGGCTGGCAGGAAGAAACAGGGATACTCGTCTGTGATGACCGCGCAGGCATGTTTGGCCAGCTTTTGCAGCAGTCCCTTCGCGGCGCCGACGGTGGGTTCGACATACGGAAAGTAGGTCACGGACTTTCCTTCGAGCGCGCGAAGGTTGTCTCGCATGCCCTCCAGCACGAATCGATGCAGTCGATCACTGGCCCAACGATAGCCACAGCGCAGTGGTTCGAAGATCAGCAGTGGCTTGCCCAGTTCGACCGCGCGATCGACCGCATGCTGGAGGGCGAAGTTGTACTGCGTTCGCCGAAAGGAGGTCATCCAGTAGAGGACGTAATCGCCATCACCTCGCATCGGGACGATCGTTCGCAAGCAGAGATTCGCAAGGCTGGGACAGCCATAAGTGTGAGGCCGTAGCAACGAGAGAGAAGTGACGACGATCGAAGGTGGAAAGTCGCTCGACAGAACCATGCGACAGTGTAGAGAAGGGTCGACCTTTTCCAGCGGCGGGGAAGATAAGTCAGGCTGGAAAGCCTGACGTACGTCGGCCTTTCCAGGCTGACACCGCTTCTGGAACGATCGCTGAACAGGAGTCAGGCACCAAGAATGCCGTCGTGCTTGGATTGACGGCTCCACCCGGAAGATGAACGCTGTCCAGCTAGGCAGCGTCTTGTGATTCGCACGAGATTTTGCGTTTGATCATCGTGATTTCATTGCCCTTCTCGTTGTGGCGAACTTCATCCATGAAAGCGTTGATCAGCAACAATCCACGCCCACCTGCCCGCTCAAGGTTCTCAGGATCGGTGGGGTCGCGCAGCGCCTGGCAGTCGAAACCGGGGCCGTCATCCCGAATCACGATGGTCGCTGATTCCAGGGACGCGTGCATGTGGACGATCACACGACGGTCTTTGTAAGGGGACTGGCTCCTGCGTGCTTTGATCAACTCGTTATACGGATTTCCGTCATCGGTTTGACGAAGTTCGGACGACACTTCCAGGTTTCCATGGATCATTGCGTTGAGCAGTGCTTCATCGAGCGCCATCGCGATCTGCATGCGTTCCCCTTCGTCGAACAGCCCGAGTTCGACCATCGGCAACTCCAGCCGCGCGATGACCTTGGGAACCAGGTGTTCTTCGTTTTCTAACGACAGCGTGATGGTGCTCTCGATCGCGAACTGGGCGACCTCTTTGACCGATTGCGTTGCCTGGTTGACCGCCAGGACCTGCCGGACCACTTGGATCAGCGTGGAGTTGAGGTCTCGTTTGGGAACGTAACTGGAGGCACCTTCGCGGAGCGCCTTGGCGGCAATCTCCTCGCTGCCTTGGCTGGTGGTCAGGATGACTGGGATCGAGGGGTTGTTCGCCTTCACCGCCGCGACCAGTTCCAGTCCATTCATTTCCGGCATCTGGAGGTCGGTGACGACAAGCAGCGGAGGATCGGCCAGGATCGACTCCATCGCGTCGTTGCCGTTGCCAACGGTCCGAACCAGAAAGCCATCTTTCTCCAAGACCATCTGCATCTGGCGGAGCTGAGTGGGACTGTCGTCCACAACCAGGATGTGAGAAGGATCAGGCATGGTTGAATGATTAGAAGGAGTCGACGGCCTCGGAAGTTGTTTCGTACATCATGAACAGACGCCCGGCCAGCTTGGTGATCTTAAACGGGGCATAAACTGACTCATTCAGGTGCGAAAACTTCATTTCCCCGCCGTTCCCTAGGACATGATCGCGAACGCGAATCATCGCCGTGATGAACTCCGAGGAGATATGGCTGACGTTCTTGAAGTTGATGACGAGACGTTTGGGTTTGTTCTTGTCGACGAATTCGATGATTTGATCTTGAGAGAGAACGATGATGGGACGGCTGACAAAATCAGCGGTCCCAAGAATCAGCTCGGGAACGCCGTCAACCTCGGAAACGGTAAAGAACTCAGGAGCATCATCCATCGAATCAATCCTAATCTGGAATATTCGGGCATTCTAACGCCTCCGCCGCTGGCGTGTCGGAAGGATGAGGTACCCTGGGAAAACTTCTTCGTCGCCTCTCGGGCGCCGGTGCGCTCGCGTCGGGGAAGACCGGCAGCCAGCGTTCAAGGCCCGCTACTTTGGCTGTTGTCTTGAACCTCAGACGCTCGCCAAATGGCACCTGCTTTGCGACCAATCGGTTGGCTCTTGTTAGCGGAAGTGCGAGCCCTCGGGTATTTCGGTGTGATTTTGTGGTCGAGACCGGACGGCTCGCGCCGTACCGCTAGAAAGTAAATGGCGTTGAGCTAGCGCTCGGCGGCTGATATGAACCAACGCCCTGTGTTGTGAGCCCACAATCCCTTGCCCCAACCGGCGCCGGGTGGACTGGGATACCGAATTGCATCTTGAAAATCACGTTGAGTACCATTGGCACTGCCTTGTGGGCCAATCTCACCTCCCTTTCCACCCGAGTCAAACTTGTCGCGACGGCGAAGATCGAACCGGTTCCCATTTTGGTTGACCGTTTTCTGCGTCCTTGCGGCAATCCTGCTCTACGTGTTTGGAGTGTCCCAGCTCCAAGCCCGGGGAAACCCGCTGCTGAGCCCGAGTGACCTGATCATGCCTCGCGCGATCGACGTGATTGTGGTGATCTGGTGTTTCTGGGTGGGGTCGTCGGTGGGGAGCTTCTTGAACGTGGTGGCGTGGCGGATGCCGCGAGGAGAGAGCATCAACGGTCGCTCTCATTGCCCGCGATGCATGGCTCAGCTGCGGGCTAGAGACAATCTACCGGTCTTTGGATGGTTGGCATTAGGCGGCCGTTGTTACAAATGCCGGCTGCCGATCTCGGTTCGCTATCCGATTGTCGAGGCGGCGGTGGGACTGTCCATCACCGCGGTCTGCATCGCCGAGTTGTACCAGCTGAGTTTGCCACGTCAGTCGGTCCACGTGCACAGCGGTCCGCTTCGCGCACCGGTGGTTGACTTTGAAATCTTGGCCACCTTGCTCTACCACTCGGTGGCTTTAGCAGTTGCTTGGGCGTGTGGGTTGATCCGCTTGGATGGGCATCGATTGCCTGGCAAGTTGGTTGCGTTTGCAGCCGTCGCGACGCTGTTGCCCATGATCGTCTATCCAACCTTGATGGTGGTTCCGTGGCAGATGCAAGTGTCCGCCAACTGGCAACCCCGCGGGCTGTATCTCGATGCGGTGGTCCGGATTGCCACGGCGCTGGTGGCGGCGACGATCCTGGGGCGCTATCTGGCTCGAGCATTTTGTCCCAACGCGGATCCGAAGCTTGATCCTCTAGGCCGTTCGACTGCGCGCCTGATGGACTTGATCGTGATCCTATCGATCCCGGCCATCGTGGTCGGTTGGCAGGCCGTCATTGCGGTGACCGTGATGGCTTCGCTGCTTGCCGCCGTTTTTGGGCGGTTACTCAAGCCGCCACGCGAAGCGCTGGGACGATTTGCGATCGCCATCCCGGTGGCGATGGCGATCCAGCTTGTCTTCTGGCGTCACCTGCACGCGCCCGAATCGTATCCTGTCGATGCTGGTGGAACCTGGCTTTGGCCATCGGACAACGGTTTGCCTTGGGTGCTGCTGAGCTGGGCTGGCGTCTCGCTGCTGATCCCATTTTGGCTGCGCGAAACGGATTGATCGTTCATTCGTGATTGCGCGGACGCAGCTGACAGAACAGAGCCTTCTTTTGGTCAGGCAGGGCGTAATCGAAGCCGCAACTTTTGAGAAAGTTCTCCGAGGAGCTGATCGCCATGACCTCCATGATGTTCAGATCACGTGCACGTCCGACGCAGTGCCCGACCAAAGCCCGGCCGACGCCACTTCCCTGATACTGCGAGTGCACGGCGAGACACTGAAGTTCGGCCAGCTTCGGGCTATAGATTTCCACGGCGGAAAACCCGACCAACTGAGCCTCCTGGTCGTCTTCCATCCGCACCGCAACGAAGCCGTGACGGGTCAGTTCGATCGTTTCCGCCTCGGTGCGTGACAGAAGCAGTCGCTGCATCACGTAGGGCCGCATCAGTGCGTGAATGGCCGCGGCGTCACTCGGTAACGCTTGTCGAATGAGGATGCCATCGGGCAGCGGCAACTGCTCCGCCGACTTTTCCATAATCTCTTCGCTCAATTCAACTGCACCGGGTTGGTAGCGTCTTTGATGGTTTGTCGCATCAGTGCCGAGGGGGCGTCGCGACCGGTGAACAATTTGTACTGATAGGCAGCCTGGCGAACAAACATGTCGACGCCCGTGATGATTCGGCACTGGGACCGCTTCGCATTCTTGATCAGCAGCGTGTTTTCCGGGTTGTAGACCGTATCGAAGACAGCCAAATACTGATTGATGTAAGCGGCATCGTAAGGCGAGCTGTCAACATCGGGATGCATCCCGACCGGCGATCCGTTGACCAGCAGGTTGATCTTTGGTTCGTGACGGAAGTCCCATTCGATCGCTCGGCAGCCGAGTTCCGCCGCGAGAATCTGCGACCGCTCGAAGGTCCGCGAGGCAATCAGCACGTCGGCATGTCGCTGTCGCAGCCCCCATGCGATGGCGCGGGAAACGCCGCCGGCGCCAAGTACCAATGCGGTGAGACCTCGCATGGATTGTTCCGATTTGCGATCGATCTTGAACAACTCTTCGATGCAATCCATCGCGGCGCGGTAGTCGGTGTTGTAGCCCAGGCAGTCTTTGTCATGAAATACCAACGTGTTGACCGCCCCGATTCCCGTCACGCTGGATTCCGCCTGGGTACAGTATTCAAGTGCCTGCTCCTTGTGAGGAATCGTTACGCTCAGACCGCTGACGCCGAGCTCGCGAGCACTGTCCATGAAGTTGGGCAGATCACTCTTGGGGACTCGAAAGGGAAAGTAACGCGCGTTGATTCCCTGCGATTGAAAGGCGCGGTTATGAATCAGCGGGCTGTAACTGTGGGCAACGGGATCAGCGACCACACCAAAAAACTCGGTCTCCGCATTGATCGTGTCGTACTGGTAAAGGTTCATCATTTCCTTCCAGTCGAGTTGACCGGGGGCCATCTTTCGCCCGCCGGTGAACGTCGCATAGGTAAAGGGTGAGCCGAGCCGGTTTGCCAACAGACGTGTGACCACACCTATTTCACCCATGCAAATGCCGATCGTGGGCACCTTGGCGTGACGGACCAGATTGATCATCCGCATGTTGTCAGAAAAGGAGTTCGCCATCGTCGCGATCTTGACGATGTCGGCGTCCTCCTCCGCCATCGCGGCGTGCAGTTCCTCGAGGTTATCGGGAGTCTCCTCCATGTCATGAAAGCTGATGATTCGCTTGGTGTTGCCATACCGCGGAATTTGTGCTGCCACGTCCGCCTCGATATCGATGTACTCGACGCCGGCGGCAATCGCACTGCGCAGCAGCATCAGACGCTCCTGCTCGCTCTTGAGCCATCGACCCCCGTCCCCACGCCGCCTGGCAGTGACCACCACGGGGCCAGGCCGGCCAGTGAGCAGTCGCGACAGACTGACCGCTCGGCCAATGTAGTCCAGACGCAACTCGACCAGTTGGGCGCCCTGCTCGACCAGATATTGATGTTCGGCAATCATCCGCTTGTGGCGGGAGCGGCCGAGGGTGACACATATCATGAATGCGGTTGAAATTCTTACGGAGGTGACGAGTCTTCGTTTTTGCGGCGGGGGGGTGGAACCGCCCGACACGTAAATGCTTGCAGACGAGAGCCTATAATAGACGGGCCATCTCAAGCGAGCGGGGGTCTTTTTTTCAACATCTCGTGTTCTATCTAACGTCCCGTTCCTATTTTCGGTTCACCCACACAGATGCGTATGTTCACTTCCATGCTGCCTCGACCGGTCGACTCGGCAAGCCGGTTCCTGCCCGCAACGGTGCTTATTTTTGCTTGCTTCGGCCCTGCGGGTCGTCTCCAGGCCGCTCCACCGAATGAGTGGCTCCTTCCACGTGGGGACGCGGAGTCGACCGGCCGAGCCGAGCAAACCCTACCGACTGAGCTCGTCGTCCGCTGGGAATACAAAGCAGACGAGGCGATTGAAACCACCCCGGTGGTCGGTCAGGGACGTGTCGTTGTGGCCGACGTGATGGGAAAGGTGTATGCGATCGACCAGTCCAACGGACAGGAATTATGGCGTCGAAACTACGACACCGGATTCCTGGCTTCCCCCGCGATTCACGGCGACCTGGTGTTCATTGGCGACATCGAGGGCAATCTTTATGCGATCGATGCCAAGAGCGGCGAGGAGCGTTGGAAGCAGACCGACCGAGGGCGAGATCAATGGGGCGGTCGGGTTTCACAAGGACAACGTGCTGGTCACCAGCCAAGACGGCAAACTGTATTGCTTCGCCATCGCCGATGGTGCTCCGCAGTGGACCTACCAGACCGACGATCAGATTCGCTGTAGCCCGACGGTTGCGGGAGATCGAACGTTTCTCGGTGGCTGCGATGGGCAGCTGCACATGGTCGACCTGAACACCGGCAAGGCGATCGGCGATCCGCTGCCGCTGGGTGGTCCCACCGGCAGCACCCCATCCGTCCAAGGCACCAAGGCTTTCTTGCCGATCATGGATGGGGTCGTGCTGGCTTTCGATTGGCAAAAACGTATTCCGCTGTGGAGCCACGAGGATGAGGAGCGTCGTCAGGAGTACCGCAACAGCGCCGCGATTTCAGACGATCTCGTGATTCTCAGCAGCCAAAGCCGCCAAGTGGACGCCCTCTCGATCGAAACCGGCCAGCGAAAGTGGCGCTACACGCTGCGTCGCCGGGCCGATGCCTCGCCCGTGATCGCGGGCAAGGATGTTTGGATTGCCTCGACCGACGGCCGGCTGGTTCGCCTGGCAGTAGCCGACGGCACGGAAACCTGGAGTTACGAGATTCGAGGATCCTTTTTGGCAGGCCCCGCGATCGCTGGCGAAGAACTGTACATCGCGGACGATGAGGGGGTGGTGCGATGCTTCGCCGCCGATCCTAACCCGAAGCCTTAGCGAAGCAAACACAAGGCCAAGGTTTCCTCGCTGACGCTTTCGGGTTAGGAACTATCCTCGACGTGGCGATGTCCAGCGACTGCAACGAGCGGCTTTCGATCGAAGGGCCTGTCCCCTGACTCCATTCTGCTTAACATGGTCTTAGCCCCCTCGACGCATCGACAAACGATTTCACTCTCCAACCTCGGCTTGTTTCATGTCTTCCGCAGCCAGCGACAAAAAAAAGACCGAAGTCGGCAGCTACTTCATTTCCAACTATCCCCCGTATAGCCAGTGGAAAGCTGAGCAGCTGCCGGCGGTTCGCGAAGCGCTCGATTCGCCGCCGCGCGAGCAGACTCCACTTGGGCTCTACTTGCACATTCCCTTTTGTCGCAAGCGTTGCAAGTTCTGCTACTTCAAGGTCTTCACGGACGTCAACGCGGTCGAAGTGCAACGTTACGTCGACGCGCTTTGCAGTGAGATTTCGATGGTCAGCCAGTTGCCCGTGATGGGTGAGCGACCGTTTCGCTTCGTCTATTTCGGTGGCGGCACACCTAGCTTTCTGTCGCCGAAACAACTCACCAAGCTTGCCGATCGGCTGCGCGAACACATCACGTGGGACGGTGCCGAAGAGGTGACGTTCGAATGCGAGCCGGGCACCATGAGCGAGACGAAGGTCAAGACGCTGCGCGACGTGCTCGGCGTGACCCGGGTCAGCTTGGGTGTGGAGAATTTTTCCGACGAGATCCTGGAACTCAATGGCCGTGCCCATCTCTCCAAGCAGGTCTTCAACGCATGGGAATGGATCACCGCTGCCCAGTTCCCCAACGTCAACATCGACCTGATCTCGGGGATGGTTGGGGAAACGTGGGACAACTGGAGGGAAAACATTCGCAAGACATTGGAGTTGTCACCCGAGAGTGTGACGATCTACCAGATGGAGCTGCCGTTCAACACGGTGTTCAGCAAAGACATTCTTGGCAACCAGGTCGAAAGTCCGGTAGCGGATTGGGATACCAAGCGTGCCTGGGTTCAGTACGCCTTCAACGAATTCAAGGCCGCCGGTTACAGCGTCAGCAGCGCCTACACGGTGGTCAAAGATCCGAACAAGGTGAACTTCAGCTATCGAGACAATCTTTGGCACGGAGCCGATCTGCTGGCCACTGGGATCGCCAGCTTTGGACATGCCAGCGGCGTGCACTATCAGAACCTGGCCGAGCTGGAGCAGTACTTGGGAGCGGTCGAGGAGGGCCGATTGCCGCTTGGCCGAGGCTTCGTGCCCAGCGATCATCAGCGTCTGGTTCGCGAAATGATCCTGTTGCTGAAACGGGGTTATCTCGATGCGGGTTACTTCCGCGATAAGTTTGGAACGGACATCCGGCAGGTCTTCGACAAACAATGGCAGGGCTACGTCCAGGACGGCTACGTCGAGATCGACGGAGATACGATTCGCTTGACGGACGAGGGACTGCTCGTTGTCGATGGCCTGTTGCCTGCTTTCTTTGAGCCTGAGTTTCAAGGGGTCCGTTACACGTGATTCAGGGCTCGCCAGAAAGGCCGACCGAAGACAGCGACGACGATCATGCCTGGTTCTCCTTTGCGATGGGGGATTTCCAAGCCGAGTTTCCTCGCGATCGACATTATGCGACGAACCACATGTGGGCCAAGCAAGTCCTGGATGGTAGGTGGCGGTTCGGACTGACTGCCTACGCGGTGCGACTGTTGCAGGATGTTTACTTTTTAGATTGGATTGTCGAGCCTCCGGCGCCGATCGCTCGGAGGGCTCAGATTGGATCGATCGAAAGCAAGAAGGCGGAAAGCGACCTGTATGCACCGCTGGCCGGAAAGCTGGTCGCGATCAATGAGTTGGCGTTGGAGGATCCGTCGCTGATCAATGCGGATCACTACGGCGATGGATGGATGATCGAGATCGAAGCAGAGGATTTCTCGAGGTTGTTGACGCCGGAAGGCTACGCGGATCACCTCGTCGAGGCGTGGGAGGTGGCTCAGCGCACGATCAAGGGACAGGCAAATACCGATTGAGCGATGATCAACGATCTCTATTCCCCTTCGCTGGCGCTGTTGACGGACCTCTATCAGCTGACGATGGGATTCGGGTATTGGCGCAACGAGATCCATGATCGCCGGGCGGTGTTTCATCTGTTCTTTCGCAAGTGTCCATTCGGAGGTCAGTTTGCGATCGCGGCCGGTCTCGGTCCGGCGATCGAATGGCTGCGCCGATTTCGTGTCGAGACGGAGGATGTTGACTTTCTGCGAACGCTCACAGGCAATGATGGAAAGCCATTGTTCTCAAACGATTTCCTCGCCGCCATTGACGGGATGAGGCTGTCGGTTGACATCGATGCGATGCCCGAGGGAACCGTTGCCATGGCACATCAGCCGCTGCTGCGCGTCAGTGGTCCGCTGTGGCAATGTCAATGGATCGAAACAGCGCTCTTGAACCTGATCAACTTTCAAACGTTGATCGCGAGCAAGGCGGCTCGAGTTTGCGTTGCTGCCCAAGGTGAGAGTGTCTTGGAGTTCGGGCTTCGTCGCGCCCAGGGGATCGACGGTGCGATCTCCGCCTCGCGCGCCGCGTTCATCGGTGGTTGTTCGGCGACCAGCAATGTGCTTGCCGGAAAGATTCTGGATATCCCGGTTCGCGGCACGCACGCTCACAGTTGGGTGATGTCGTTTGATGATGAACTGACTTCGTTCGAGGCCTATGCCGCTGCGATGCCCAACAATTGTGTGTTCCTCGTCGATACGTATGACACCATCGAAGGGGTGCGTCATGCGATTCAGGTGGGCCGGGGCTTGCGAGAGCGGGGCCACCGCATGGTCGGCGTTCGACTCGATTCAGGCGACCTGGCAGAGTTGAGTATCCAAACGCGTCAATTGCTCGATGAAGCCGGATTCACCGACGCGGTGATCGTCGCCAGTAATGATTTGGACGAACACGTGATCAAAGAATTGAAACGACAGAATGCGACGATCGCAGTTTGGGGCGTGGGAACGAACCTGGTAACCGGAGGCGACCAGGCGGCATTGGGAGGCGTCTACAAGCTTGGCGCGATTCTGGATGACGAGGGAATTTGGCAGCCAAGGATCAAGCTCTCGGAATCGCCAGTCAAGAATTCGAATCCCGGTATCCAGCAAGTACGCCGGTTCACTCGAGACGGCGCGATGGTCGGCGACCTGATTTACAGTGAGCTGCTCGGCGCCCCGGAATCGTCGCAAGGCGAAACGTTTGCCGGAGAAGCCATCGACTTCGGAATGGATGCAGCTGACGCAGCAACCGAGCTGTCGTACCAGGATCTGTTGCAGCCAGTGATGAGGGATGGAAAGCTGATCGCCGAGTTACCGGCCCTGAGCGAGATTCGGAATCACGCCATGCAACAGCTCGAGATGCTGCCCGTTGCGTGCCGATCGATTGAGGACGCATCGCCCTATCCGGTCGGATTGGAGTTGAAGCTTGCTAATCAGAAGCGGCAAATGATCGCCGCGGCGGTGTCGTCATGAGACTACCGCTTCACATTTGGCACCAGCAGAGCGCCGTGGCTCTGGCTCGTCGGCTTGGTGACATGCAAGAGTGCGGCGATGTGTCCGGCGTCGTTGATACCGCTGGCAATCTGAATCCAGTTCTTGCCGCCACCACCTTCTGTGATTTCGTTCAGGTCGAACATCTGGCCGTTCTGCCAGAGGAATGCCACCTGCCCGAAACGACCGTTGCTCCAGGACCAACCGACAACTTGCCCTTGATTGTTGACGTCCCTGACGTCACACCCCCGTTCGTTCAATGAACCGATGCTGACCATGCCGGATTCCGCAGTCCAGACAAAGCCTTCGGTAATGCCGTCGTAGCTAGCGGCCTCGCCGGCGATCATCCCGTTGTCGTTGAGACAGGTCGCCTCAGCGCCGCCGTCCGAATGCAGTTTGCCAAGGCTTTGGACCTGAATCGCGCCCTGCTCATCAAACCACGCGATGGCGGCCTCGTACGCCGGCTTGACCCAGCCGGCGAAGACACCGTTGTTGTTGACATCGTTCCAGAAAAAGCCATCCAAATCGCCCAGGTCGACCGGAGCGCTCACCTGGCCATTCGGGCTGACCTGCCAGGCGACAGCGTGCTCGATCCCGTCGGCGTCCAGCGCCGTACCGAAGACACCTCCGATATCGTCCATTAATTCGGCGCTGCCGTTCCCGCCTCCGAGTCCGGGCAGAGTCACATAGCCGACATCTGGAACCCAGAGCAGGTCGGTGACGAGGATGTAGCCGAGATCATTGACGCGCCAACCTCCCGTGTTCGCCGGGATCCCAGGGGCGATGTTGGTGAGTTCCAGAATCTGGCCGTCGTCGGTCACGTCCCAGATAACGGCATCGGCGATTTGCGCGCCGGGAGAGGGATCAGGGACCGGACGGTGCGAGTATCCCACAACCTGCATCGCCCCCGCGCCATCCGGGTCATTCACGTCGAGTGCCTCCGCTTGGTAGAGGTTTCCCCCGGGAAGGGCTCCCAGATCGACCAGGAAATATGGGACGCTGCCAGGCTTGCCCTTGCCCTCGACGCGATCGCTAATCAGGCTGACCCATCCGATCGTCAGCGTGGCAGCTGCGAGCGTCGTGAACGAAATGAGGCGTCTCATCGCATTGATCCTTAAACGGGAGGATAGTCCGCAACAAAATGTCAACGTCGTCCGTCCAGGGCGCGGACCGTGTCCCCGGTGCATGGTTCTGGACGCTTACCGCGGCCTAGTTTGAGGCATTTGGCCTGAGCAAGAATGCTCGTTGCTCGCTCACGGGCTTAGGGATTCGCATGAATCCGATAATGTCGCCGTCGTCGTTGATCCCCGTCGCCCACTGTAAAGTGTTGGAGCTACGTTCGACTTGAGTGTTCAGGTTGACCATCGCTCCATTGGAGTACAGAAACGCTTGGTGACCATGTCTCTTGGTGTTCGAGTATCCGACGATTTGACCGTTGTTATTCACGTCGAACGCCTTGCTGTAGCCGCCGCCAAGCGTTCCCAGAACGGTGAATGGGATTGCATTGTCGAATGGACGCCACGCATACCCTATGTTCGAGTCCGTTCCGACAACGGTCAGCCGCGGGTCGCCGACGGGATGATCGTTGATCGCTGCAACGCCACCCGTAGAGTCGGAAATCTGCAGTTGCAACTCTCCTGATTCCATCCAACCAATCGCGAGATTGCTTCCGACATGACCAGCCATCACTCCACAATTGCTAATGACTTGCGGGTCGAAGAAGCCGAGATACTCTGGGCCGCTGATGGTTCCGTAGGCATCCAGTTGCCAGAGACCCCCGACAGTGGCACGCCCATCATATTCGTTGGGGTCTACCCAATACCTTCCCACGATTTGCCCGAGGTCATTGATGTCCAGGGCCGTTGAATCAACCGGCGGAAGCGGTTGGTAGGAGAGTCCGGGAACATAGACATACGCGTCTCCGACGAAATCGCCCAAGTTATTCGCACCGGACAGGTTCAAGTTGCCGCTCGGTGTATGTCCGAGATTAAGCGGATCCCCAAACATGCCGTTTGCATCCACGTACCAATATGCGGGAAACTCTTCCCGAGTCGTGGAACCCCCTGGAAAGCCTGGGTAACGTTCAAATGAGTTGCCCAAGATGGCAACCGCGTCATCTGTATTGCGTTCGGAAATGAACCAGGCTGCGCTTTGATACCCCAGGCTGCCGTTGTCAAACCCTAACAGGTCAATCGTTACATAGGCGGAGCCGCCTCCCGGTTTCTTCGCTTCGGCGACTGAACAGCAGAGAAGGCAGGTTGCGGCGACTGCCGCTGTGATTGTTAGGTGAGCTGAGATTCTCATGAGTTCGTGTCCTTTGCTGCATTTGCGGGTAGGCCAGGACCTGCTCCTGGCGCGGTGGTGATGCCAGGATAGGGCTTGGTCTTCGTTGTCCTTTCTCGAGAAGCAGTGCGGATTCCATGTCGCCAATTCCCCGACGAAATGCGCGAAGATTGCAAAGTGTCTTCGGATTCCAATCGAGCGCTCGTGGTCACAGCCTGTGCGACAATCTGACGGCGTCTGATGCCACTGGTTGTGTACTGCACATGCGAACATCGGCCGGGCTCCGCTTCGCATCCCCAACCATCGGCAGGCGTCGCGCGACAAGAATGATTCCAGCGCATATCTGTTCACGTGTTCGTCTCGTGTCATCAACGATTCACTTTCATCAAAGCAACCAAGATGCTTGGGAATGTTGGCGGACATCCTCCGCAGTGTGGTACGCTGAACCCCAGTTGGCGATTCCCCAGTTCAGGGGAGCGCGTTGCATCAGCGTTTCTCTCTTGATGGGCTGGCCGAGTCGTTTCCCTCACGACTTCGAAACTTGGAGGAGACCATGTCAAAGTCGAAACGACTGACGATCCGCGAGATTCGCGGGGTGTACTCGCTTGTGGGTGAGTGCTGCGAGTTGGGCGCCGACCCAATGGCATGGCGACAACACTTGACTGAGCGGCTTCCCTCGCTGCTGCGATGTCAGTTGAGCATGTGCCATGAGTTCAAGATTGTTCGCCGGCCGTTCGAAGAGCTGTTCTGGCTGATGATGTTGCATGCGACTGACCATGGTTGGGCCACACCGAGTGATCGCAAGCCATTTGAAGAGCACATCAATACGGGACGTGTAGAAGATGGCCCTCACGTCACGCCCGACTTGCTCTCGCGAAAGATCAAGACGGTTCATTGGAGCGGCACCCTGGGCCGCTCGGGATGGCGGAAGTCGATGTTCTTCAACGAGTATGTGAAGAAGACGCATCTCGACGATGGCATCTTGATCCACCAGCAGACTGGGCCCCAGCAAATGCGTTGGTTGTGGGTCAATCGGGCGCTGAATGATCAACCGTTTAGCGATCGAGATCGACGTTTGATGACTGTCCTGAACCTGGAACTATCACGTCTGCTCGGCACCAGGCTCGCACGGATCGGTGAGCCGACGGTGACTGATCTGTCGCCGCGTCAGCGCGAGGTGTTGATCTGCTTGATGGAAGGGGACTCGGAGAAACAGGTGGCAGTGCGACTGGGACTCAGCCAGCACACTGTCCACGATTACGTCAAGATGCTGCACAAGAGTTTTGAGGTGAGCAGTCGCGGAGAGTTACTCGCGCGATGTCGCGCCTTCTGGCCCGTTCTGACCGCAGGCCGTGATCGCGACGGCGTCAGCCTCAATTGAGAAGAGGTGTCGCAAGATTGACGACTCTTCAGCCACAAAGTGGCGTCACAAGAATTGCCGGTTGCGTTCGCACGGGGTTATTCCCGGCTGAAATGCTCGAGGACCGTGGGCTAACGCCCAGCGGCTGATCACGCTGCAATTTGCAGTATTCCCGGTTGAAAGTGGCGCTGTCCAGGAGTGCCCGTCGTTGTTATACACAAGTCACGCATCAGCGCATTTCAGGGTCGACATACGCAATACCGGTGGCGTGAGCCAGAGTCGCAACGCCTCCAGCCAGGGAGCCCTTCCATGAACTCGATCGATGAAAAAACTCGTTCCACCGCGAGGCTGATATCGAGCGTTCTGTTCCGAACGTGTCTGCTTGGATTTGTACTCTTGGGCATCTCCAGCATTCCCATTCTGGGCTTTACCGACCAGATGTATGCCATTCAAAGTAGCGTGGTCGACATCCCGCGCGCGGAGTACAACGCGATTCTTTTCGGCTGGCTTGGGGAGATGAAACTGCTGCTCATCGTCTTCTTCCTGTTGCCCGCAATCGCCATTCGCTGGGCGCTCAAGCGGGCGTGATCGTGGCGAAGCTTGCCCGATGTGTTGTCGCGCGATCCGGCGCTGCGTCGGCGCCGATCCATCGCCACCCAGCTACTCAAACTGAGCGGTGTTCACGAATCATTTGGTAAATCGATCTGCGAGGCACGCCAACTTTGTCTGTCAGTTTGTCGTGCTAGACAGGATTTACAGAATCAACAGGATCAAGCCTGTGCGTCACTGCCAATGGACGCCAGGTTCTACGGCGAAGCGAGTTGCTGCTCGATCCATTCGTTCACCCGATCTTCGAGCAGGGGAAGAGGGATCGAGCCGGCTTCGAGGACGCGATCGTGGAAAGCCCGGACATCGAAGCGGTCGCCGAGTCGCTCCTCGGCTTCCGCGCGAATTCGGCGAATCGCCAGCTCACCGGTCTTGTACGCCAGTGCCTGACCCGGCCAGCCGATGTAGCGATCGACTTCGGCCACGATGTTGTGCTCGCTCAACGCCGTATTCTCGGTCATGTACTGGATCGCCTGTTCCCGCGACCAACCCATCCAGTGAATCCCCGTGTCGACGACCAACCGGCTGGCGCGCCAGGCCTCCATGCTCAAGCGACCGAACTCCTGGTAGGGATCTTTGTAGAAGCCGATCTCCTTGCCCAGTCGTTCGCTGTATAACGCCCAACCCTCGATGAATGCCGTGAAATCGCTCTCACGGCTGATCGGGTGCAACTCGGTCAGTTCCGCTTGAAGAGCCAGTTGCAAGTGATGCCCCGGCACGGCTTCGTGGAGAGATAACGCTTCAAGTTGATAGAGAGGGCGAGACGACAAGTTGTAGGTGTTGACGTAATAGAAGCCGGCACGAGAGCCATCGGTGGCCGGAGGCCAGTAATAGGCGGAGGTGGTTTGCGGGGCGACGTAGGCGGGGATCTCGCGAATGCCGTAGGGAATCCGTGGCAGCCGACCGAACAGTTCCGGCAGTCGTCCGTCGGCGGTCTTCAGAATCAATGCGACTTCCTTCAGCAATTGCTCGGGCGTTGTCGCATAAAACTTCGGATCGGTCCGCAGGTGTTGTAAGAAAGCGGGAAGGTCTCCCTCGAAGCCGACCGAAGCGCGAATGGCTTCCATTTCGGCACGAATTCTCGAGTTCTCATTCAGGCCGGTCTCGTGAAGGTCCTCGGGAGTGACATCGATCGTGGTGAAGCGTTTGATGCGATCGCGATAAAAGGCGCGTCCTTCCGGCATCGCCGCAGCGCCGACCGGGCCACGGCATGCGGGCAAGTATTCTTCGCGAAGGAACTTGGCAAACTTGTCGTAAGCGGGGACCACGCTCGTTTCGACGGCGCTGCGAATCTCGTCGGCAATCTCGTTCCACGCTGCTTCGCCCATTGCCTCGCGGGTCTCTTCCGGAATGTTCTGCAGCAGGAGAGATTCGTTGGCATCTTGGACGACATGCGACTGAGCCTGTGCGACCGAGTCACGCATGATGATGGCGGGTTGGACCAGGCCGGCTTCGATACCGCCACGAAGCAACTCGATCTGTTGGTCGGTGTAACGCCCGAAGTCGTTCAGCCGCGCGACGTAGTTCTTGAAGTCTGTCTTGGATTTCGGATTCATCACACGCGGTAGCTCGGGGAAGCTGATGTGAAATCCTTCTCTGTTATTGATCGGCATCAGATGCGTGTGGAAGCGATAGTCGGCCGTTTGCCCATCGAGTCGCAGACGCACCAGTTCGTGATCAATCCGCGACATCGGTGAAAGCGAATCGATGCGAATCTCGGCAAGCTGATTCAAAAAGCGCTGCCTTGTTTCCGCACGGCGAGTGATCGCCGCAAGGCTGTCATCGGCCAGACGATCCTGTCCACGAGCATCGCCGACGTTGGTCGCCAAAAGAGGTGATTCGGTCAGCTCAAACTCCCAGACTTGATCTAGCAATCCGCGGAGTTTTCGGTCTTCGTCGTTGGGCTCCTGAGCGGACAGGACCGAGGTGAAGATTGCAAACAGCGTCAGCAGGGCAGGGCAGAGCAGGCGGGGCGACTTGAACGTTTTCACGGCAGCTTTCGATGCTTGAGGACAACTCTTCAGGGATGATCACCGGTGATCTAAGGTTAACACGAACCCGTCGACGATGCCTCGCTGTTCGGCAGCTTGGCGGGGCGAGCCAATCCATGTCTTGCATTTCTCATGCTCGACAGGATCTACAGGATAGACAGGATCCCGAGTACCCTGTATTTCGATTCCATGTCGCCAAGCTTCCTGATCCTGTGGATCGAGTTCCCATGCATGCACTGTTGCTGATCGACATTCAGAACGACTTTCTACCTGGTGGGGCTTTGGCGATTCCTGAGGGGGATCAAGTCATCGAGGTTGCCAACCGCGCCATGGAAAGTGCGGATCATGTGGTGGCGACCCAGGACTGGCATCCAGTCGATCACGGCAGTTTCGCCAGCCAGCATGACGGGGTGGAAATCGGGGATTCGTTTCTGCTTGATGGTTTGCCACAGATTGCCTGGCCCGATCATTGTGTGCAGGGAACGCGCGGGGCGGAGTTTGCCGCAGCGCTGCATCGAGACAGGATCCAGCACATCGTACGGAAGGGGACCGACCGTGCGATCGACAGCTACAGCGGTTTCTTCGATAACGATCATCGCCTCGCGACGGGGCTGGACGAGTACCTGCGGTCGCAGGGGATCCGAGAGTTGACGGTGATGGGTCTGGCGACGGACTACTGCGTGAAGTTCACCGTGCTCGACGCGATTGAGCTTGGATACGTGACCCACGTGCGGCTGGATGGATGCCGAGGCGTCAATTTGCTTCCGGGTGACGTCGCGGCGGCCGTCGAGATGATGCGGGCTAAAGGAGCCGAAATCTTGACGGGCCGCAACATACAAGCATGACCCGCAAGTTTTGGTGTTGCGCTTTTTGATTTCGGGGCAACGCCCAGCAATTTACCTAGCACAGCCCAGCGGGCTGGGTTCCCATTGACACCGCGAATTGCAGGGCCAACGGCCCGGCCGTTTGTTGCTTCGATTCACAAATTGCCGGACCTTCGGACCGAAATCAAGCAACCAGCGCAACATCAAAACGCGCAAGCGAGTGAGTCCCGTCGCCCGTCTCCCAATCCGACACATTCGCGTCGCCTCCGGCAACCGGTTGAACGAGAAGTGGACGGTCCAAGGGCGCGGGTCGGTGTCGGCGAAGCGAGTTTCACGGCATTGCGGCGCGTTCCACGGACGTCATTTTTCTGAATCCTTTCCTAATTCCTTGCGTGGGGTAGCTTTCACGCTTGTGAGCTGCGGAAATCAGTTCGTAGACTTCGCGCGAGGTTCTACCTCTCGGACCCCAGCTCACAAGGAAACGCACGCTTTTGGTCGGCACGGAAGCCACCCCTGAACGGCGAATTGACAAGATTTGGCGATGGACGCCGGATCTTGCGTTGGCTGCTGCGCGGTGGCTGGTTCTGTGTGGACTCCTGCTGGTCGGTCTCCAACGCGGCTCGGCTGAGGAAGTCTCGCCCGATCCGCTCGAGGTGCGTGGGAACTCGATCTATCGATGGAAGATTGGCGAAGCGGAGGCATCCTTGTTGGAGGGTGACTGCGTCCTGGTTCACGACGGGAATCGCGTGACGGGTGATTCGATCCTGCTGGTGGTCGACGGGCCGATTGGTCGAGTCCGCTCGCGGGTTGTGATCGCCGGGATGAAGGGGAGCGGTCCGAAGCAGGCTCAACCACAGACGTTCACCTTCCTGAGTCTGTCGGATCCCAAGATCACCTCGCCACTGCTCAGGCGACCGCCGCCAAAGCCGTCACCGCTGCTGCAGTACCTTCCGGAGACGACGTCGACCGAGGCGCGGAGTTCCCTGGTTCAACCCGTTCAGTTCTCCGAGCCGATCATCACTCCGCCCCAGGCGGGTCCGCCCCCGGTGACGCTGTCCGACGGAGCGACCACGGGAGGATTTCAGTTCCTGGTGGGAGGCGGTTCGCGTTCGGTCGAGATCCTCGCCCGCGGCGCCTCGATGCCTCCTCAAATCGAAACGATCAACCGTCCCGAACTCGGAGAGACGGTGATTCTCGCCCGCGGCGGCGTCACCGTGTTGATACGAGATGTGACCGCACAACTTCCCACCGGCGAGTTGCTCGAGTTGGGAACGATTTCATTGTCGGCCGACCGCATCGTCGGCTGGCTACCCCTGGTCACGAATCTGTTCAACGGCACCGCCGACATGTCGCAAGCCGAGGGAGAACTCTATCTCGAAGGCGACATCGTTTTTCGCCAAGGTGAACGAATCATTTACGCCGAGTCGATGTACTACAACATCAACCTGGAACGGGGGATGGTGCTGGACGCCGAGGCGATCACAACGATTCCCGACTACATGGGCATCGTGCGGCTCAAGGCAGATGTGTTGCAACAGGTTTCGCGAGGGAACTTCATTGCCTTCGATGCGGCGGTGACCAGCAGTCGCATGGGGGTTCCCCGTTACTGGCTGCAGAGCGAGCAATTGACGCTCAACGACCGGCAGCGAATCGTGGTGGATCCCGTGACTGGTTTGCCTACCAATCACAGTGAACCGTTCGTGAACAGTCGAAACAATTTCGTTTACTTCGGCGGTGTGCCGATTCTCTATTGGCCAACGTTCTCAACAAGTTTGGAACGGCCGACATCCTATGTCTCGGGAATCAAGCTCGGAAATGACAACATCTTTGGAACGCAGGTCTTTGTCGATTTGGACCTGTTCCAGATTTTCGGAATCGAGAATGCGCCGCGAGGAGTCGATTGGGACCTGTCGCTCGACTACTTGAGTGATCGGGGGCCGGCCATCGGCACGACGCTGAAGTACGACGTGCCGGGTATCTTTGGGGTTCCGGGGCCGGTCAAAGGTTACTTCGATACCTGGATCATCAACGACCATGGCCTGGATACGTTGGGACGCGACCGACAGGACCTCGTGCCGGAGGCAACGACACGGGGGCGCACACTGCTTCGGCACCGACACTACCTGGGACGCGATTACGAACTGATTGGCGAGATCGGCTGGGTCAGCGACCGGAACTTCTTGGAACAGTACTTGGAGAACGAGTGGGATCGAGATGTCGACCACCGCACGGGGCTGAGGCTTCGACATTATCACAACAGTCAATTGGTGGATCTGTCGGCCTACGGACGTGTGAATGACTTCTACACAGAAACGGATCGCTTGCCTCGTTTGGACCACTACCTGTTAGGAGGCTCGCTACTGGGGGATCGATTGACTCTTTCCGGGCACAGCATGGTGGGCTACGAACGTTTGCGAGTCGCCACGCTTCCGGAGGATCCCAATCAAGCCGCGCTCTACTCGCCGACGCCGGGTGAAGTGGCGGCCAGCGGCGTGGTTGCCTCGACGCGTCAAGAGTTGTCGATGCCGGTGCAGGTTGGCCCCGTTCGATTCGTTCCCAGTGTCTCCGGTGAGGCGGCGCACTATGGTCAGGATGTCAACAACCAGCCTCTGACTCGATTGCTCGGACAGGCGGGGATCACGGCCAGCCTTTCCGCCTGGAAAGCGGATCCATCGGTGCAGAGCGCATTGCTGAATGTTCGCGGTCTGGCGCACAAGGTGGAGTGGACGGCCGGCTACTTTTACGCCGACAGTGACACGAATTTGGATGCTCTCCCGCTGTACGATCCACTCGACGATAACGCCCAGGAGCAGTTCCGAAGCCGCTTCATTACGGAAGACTTTGGCGGCGTGCTGCCTGCCCAGTTCGATCCCCGCACGTACGCGTTTCGACAAGGGTTCCAGCGTCTGGTGGCCAGTCCGAGCGACGTGATTGCGGATGACTTGCAGCAGGTCAGTTTTGGCTTGCATCAACGATGGCAAACCAAACGAGGCCTTCCCGGTCGTGAACGGATTGCCGACCTGCTGCAATTCGACGTCGACACGTACATCTTTCCGAAAGAAGACCGTGATAACTTTGGTGAAGCACTTGGTCCAACCACCTATGACATGCTGTATCACGTTGGTGATCGGGTCACGTTGTTGAGTGACGGTTACTTCGACTTCTTCGACAACGGATTACGTTCCATCAGTGCTGGTGTGAGAAGCAGTCGACCGGGTGTTGGCGATGTCTATCTTGGCCTGTTGTCACTGGAAGGCCCGATCAGTAGCACGGTGCTGCGCGGATCGATGGATTACCGATTGAACGAGAAGTGGATCATCGCGGCAGGAACGATCTATGACTTCGGCAGCACCGGTAACGTCGGACAGACGATCGGCCTCACGCGAATCGGCGAGTCGATGCTGTTGCGTGTGGGCCTCAACGTAGATAAGGGCCGCAATAACGTTGGTATCGGCTTCGCCATTGAACCACGGTTCTGGCCCAGCCCGAAGTTGGGACGAATCGGCGGTCAATTGATTCCGCCGCCAGGTGTTGAAGGTCTGGAGTAAGAAGCTATCCGAAAAGGGTTCAGACCCTCGCCGGAGAGGTTCATACCCGGTTTCCGATGGCATCTGAGTTCGCACAGACGGCTCACGTGGTCTGGTCGATGACCCAATCGCGATAGCCGTCGCTGGCATCGCTGATGGCGAGCATGATGATCTGCGGCTCTTCATAGGGATGCAGGCTTGCCAATTTCTCATGCAGCGCGGGCCAGGCCTTCTGTGAAGTCTTGATCATCAGTCGAAACTCGGAAGCCTGCTCGACCTTGCCTGCCCAACGGTAGTGGCTGGTCACGGGTCCATCAATTTGGACGCAGGCAGCGAGTGCCTGGTCGACCAGCGCGGCGGCGAGAGCCTCCGCCTCTTGTGCGGAGGAGACGGTGGTGATGACCATGGCGAGACCATCTGGATCGTTCATCGTGGGTTCCCTTTCTGGCGGTCGTTCCGATTAGTCACGTGTTCCGCACCGATCAGCGTACCACGATCGGCAAGCCGACCCCATTGCCGGGTCCCGGCGTGATTAGGCTGGAGCTTTGAAAAAGTGGTAGCGAGGCGCTCGAAAGGGCTCCTCCGTCCACTGGCCCGTCCGCAACTCTTCAGTTGGTTTCCTATGCGCATTCAAACGCTGCTCCTCGGTTGTCTCGTTCTTGCGGTTTCCTCTCGATCGGCCCATGGTCAATCTGGTGGTAAGACGATCGAGGTGACCGATGCGCAAGTCTCACTGATTCAAAACGCGTTCGTGGCCACTTCCATCGCAGGACTCGTCGCCGAAGTGCCCGTTCGCGAGGGCGACCGCGTTGAGCCAGGTGATCGTTTGATTCAACTGGACACGGAGCAGGCCCAGACGGAGTTGGAGGCAGCCAAGGCGACACACGACGCGACAAAATTGCAGAGTGATAACAACGTTCATGTTCGTTACGCACAGCGGACCATGGAAGTCCGGCAGCGCGAGCTCGAGCAAAGCCACGAGGCGAACCAACGCTACGCCGGAACCGTTAGCGAATCGGAGATCAGTAAACAGCAACTCGAAGTCGATCAGGCCCGGCTGGCCATCGAACAAGCCGAGCATGATCAATTGGTCGCCGGCGCCAGAGTTCGCGAGAAGCAGGCTGCCATTCTGATGGCCGCGGCAAATCTGCGACGACATGGGATCACGGCACCAGTCAGTGGCGAGGTGGTCGAGATTGCCGTGGAACCAGGTGAATGGGTCGATACAGGAAAGCCAGTGGTCCGTATCATCTCGCTCGATCCGATTCGGGTTGAATGCTTTATCGTCGGGGCTTCCAACGGTGATGAGTTGGTTGGACGCAAGGTCGAGTTCTTTCCGGAAGTGCAATCCGAGCCTTCGACACCCGCTGCCACACCTCTGGTCGGCCAGGTCACCTTTGTGTCATTGGAATTGCATCCGGTCACGGGTCAGGCGAGACTCTGGGCCACGATTGCGAATCCTGACCGCACCGTGCGAGCGGGCATGCACGGTCGCCTGGTCATCCACGCACCGTAGCGCTCTGCCCCCGTTCCAAAAAGTGTTCTAATAGGACATCGCCACTTTGCTGGAGTTGTTCGTATTCATCGTAACCCGATGCGTCAGCGAGGCCGACGACACAAGTCGTGTCCTCACTGACGCTTCGGGTTAGGATTGCCTCCGGCGCAGAGAACTGGGTTAGCAAACGGGGAACGATCCGAAAACGATGTCTCAGTCGCCAGCCAATGATTTCGTCCAGCGTTCCCCGAGCGCCGCGCCGACCACCTTGTCGCCGGCACGCATGATTATCGCTTCGATGCGATATTCCTGGCGTGTCTCGCTGGCCGTGGCACTGGGCGTTGCCACGGCCACGGCGGTCATCGTCGGCGCGCTGTTGGTTGGTGACTCGATGCGTGGCAGTCTCCGCGAACTGACGGTCGAGCGGTTGGGTAACACCGATTCGGCGGTGATCCCGGGAGCTTTCTTTCAGTTCGAAGGGATCGTTTCAGGAGAGATCAAGCCGATCCCGCTGATTCTGTTTGACAGCGGCGTGGTGGAGTCGCGAAAAGACGATGGATCGATTCGCCGGGCCGGATCCGTGCAGATCATTGGCTGCGACGAATCCTTTTGGACGCTCGATGTGCGCGGCAACAAGCCTCGCGATGCTCTGGACGACCAGTCCGTCGTGATGAATCAGTCGACGGCGGCGGAATTGGGTGTTCAGCTGGGAGACCTGGTAACCGTCCGATTGCCGGTCGAACAGGCGGTACCGGCTGACAGTCCGCTGGGTCGGCGACAATCCGAAAGCGAAGGTTTGCCTCGGATGAAGATCGTCGACATCATTCCGGATCAAGGCCTGGGACGGTTCGCGCTCTCGCCGAGCCAGGCCGCTCCCAAGAACCTCTATCTCAATCGTGAGACAATCGCCGATGCTTTGGACCGGACGGGTCAGGCCAATGCCATGTTGTTTGATCAGTCGATTCAACAGGATGACTTGCATGTGGACCTCAAGGCATTGGGCTTGACCGTCCGCCAGGTTCGCAAAGAGTTCCCGGCCGGCGATGCCGAGGCGACCACGATCTTCGATTACTACTCACTGACCAGTGAGCGGTTGTTGCTTCCCGATGCGGCTGTCAATCGAATCATGAAGCAGTGGCCCGAATCGCAAGTGTTTGCCATGAGCACTTATCTGGCCAATGCGATCGAGCGTCTCGACGAAAGCGGGAAAGTGATTGCCTCGGTGCCATACAGCACGATGACGGCTGTCGACTCCAGCGAAGACTTGCCGTTGAACTACGCGATACCAGCAGGGCAGTCGGGCGACGATCGCGTGCCTGTGGTGTTGAACAGTTGGGCTGCAGAACGTCTGGGTGCGAAGGTTGGCACGCCGCTACGTGTGGCCTACTACGAGCCCGAGGTCGAGAACGGCAACGAGATCGAACGTTATTTCGCTGCGATGGTTACCGACATCGTCCCGATCACCGAGCCGGCGACACCTTATCGCCGTCGGCGTGAGGCGACGTTTGATCAGCCGCCCACTGTCTACAACGATCCGGATCTGACGCCGCTGGTGCCGGGGGTGACCGACCAGGATTCCATCAGCGACTGGGATCTGCCCTTTCCGCTCGATCGAGAAATTTCCAACGCAGACGATCAATACTGGAACAACTATCGTCTGACGCCGAAATTGTTTCTGCCCTTGGCCGATGGGGAGCGATTATTTGGAAGCCGATTTGGAAAGATCACCGGATTGCGATTCAGCAGTGATTCGGCTCCGGATGTGAACACGCTGCAGCAGCAATTGGCGTCGATCCTGGTTCCCGTGACGGAGGAACTTGGCTGGGCGATCCGCCCCATTCGCGAGCAACAGTTGGCGGCGTCTCGGGGGACGACGCCCTTCGACGGCTTGTTTCTCGCACTCAGCTTCTTCGTGATCTTCGCGGCCGTGATGTTGATTGCGATGTTGTTCCGATTGGGACTGGTCCAGCGAATGCGGCAATACGGAATGTTGTTGGCGGTGGGTTGGAGTCCTCGAAAGGTAGCGCGGCTGGCGATCGGTGAAGGTCTCGTGGTGGCTTTGCTCGGCGTGCTGATCGGTTTGGTAGGCGGCGTGATCTATGCAGTCGCGGTGCTGTGGGCACTTCGGTCCTGGTGGGTGGGTGCGGTGACGGTTCCATTCCTGACCTTTCATTGGTCGATCCGCAGCTTGCTGATCGGGGCGCTGGCCGGCTGGTTGGTCGCGGCGATCACGCTTTGGGTTTCCACTCGGTGGTTGCTCAAGAGCGACGCCCAATCTCTCCTTGCACAGCGAGAGACCGACCAGAGTCCAGGTCGTCGCGGCGGGACGAAACGATTGTGGATTGCAGCGGCGATCATCGGCTTATTGGCCGTGGTCATCGCCATCGCTGGGGCCAGTGCGGGAGGGCAAGTCGCAGCGGGCGCGTTTGTTGGCGGCGGCATGATGTTGTTGATCGCGGCGCTGGTCGCGATCTATGCCCGACTGCGACAGCCTCGGCGGATCACCTCCGGAGAGGACATCGGCGGATACTCGCTTGGTTCGCTGGCATCGCGGAACGCGACCCGCCATCCGCTGCGAAGCACGATGACGATTGGACTGATGTCGAGTGCCGCGTTCTTGATCATCGCGATCGCCGCGTTCCGGCTGCAGCCATCGGACCAAGGTACCGGTGGATTTGAATTGATCGGCCAGACCGCGCAGCCGTTGTACCGTGACTTGCGTGATCCGGCGGTGCGCACGGAATTGTTGGGGCGAGATCGCGAAACGTTGGACAACGTCTTGGTGGAGCCGATGAGGTTGCGCCTGGGCCAGGACGCCAGTTGCAACAACCTTTATCAGGCCACGCAGCCAACCGTGCTCGGGGTCCCCTCGACACTGGGAGCATCGATGGCCGCGGCATCATTACCAGGTTTTGAATGGGCGGCGACGAGCGAGCAGGCCGACGGAGCATCGCCGTGGGACGCACTGAACCGCAACGCGCTGGGGACTGACGAGGATCCGATACCAGTGGTCATCGATCAGAACACGGCCATGTGGAGTCTGCAGATGACCAAGGGGATCGGGGAAAAGAAGGCTTTTCAGTACCGAGAGGGAGAATCGATCACCTTCGAGGTCGTCGGTTTGCTGGCCAATTCGGTGCTGCAGGGGAAGCTGCTGATTGGGGAAAGCAACTTTGAACGCGTCTTCCCGGAAGTGAACGGATATCGCTTCTACCTTTTTGGCTGCGATCGCAGTGATGCGGAGAAGATCGCGGGCGTCCTGGAGAATCGGTTGGGCGATGTTGGGATGGACGTCTCCGATGCACGCAATGTTCTGTCCAGCATGCTGGCGGTTCAAAACACGTATCTGCGAACATTCCAGAGTCTCGGCGCCCTCGGGCTGTTACTGGGGACGATTGGTTTGGCGATCGCTCAGCTTCGCAGCGTGCTGGAGCGGCGGCAGGAGTTGGCGGTGATGCAGGCGATCGGTTTCACGCGGCGCCGCTTGGCTTCGGTGGTGATGCGCGAGACAGCCAGCTTGTTGTTGATGGGGATCGGCTGCGGAGCGTTGTGCGCGGTCTTGGCAGTCTTGCCCCACGCCGTGCTGAGCGGGCTGAAGCCGCCGATTGTCGAGCCTTTGCTGGTCATCGCCGCGATCATTCTGTTCGGCATGCTCGCTGGATTGATCGCGGTTCGCAGCGTCACGCGCATGCCGCTGCTTGAATCGTTGCGATCCGATTAGGTGGCGTTTCCAAGAATGGGGTCAGGTAACCAATGGCACGGGCTTGCGTCGGGAAAAAGGGGTCAGACACCAAACGTGCAAAGCACCCGAAGGGCCGTTCCGGCTTTTGGTGTCTGACCCCTTTTTCCCGAACCAAGTTTGGTACCCGATCCCATTTTGGACGGGATGTCCGTTGAATAGAGCAAACCTTCTAGGGAACGATGCGGCGCAGTTTTCGATAACCTCACCGATCCGAGAGACCACCTGGCACTCGACGAGGCCCTCTTGCTGGCCGCCGATGCTGGTGACGCCGGCGAATCGATGCGAATCTGGGAACTGTCACGCCATGTGGTGGTCGCAGGTCGGGCGACGAGGGTCGAGGAAGAAATTGACACGGCATTTTGCTCGGAGCGTGGCATTGAGATTCTTCGGCGTTGCAGCGGCGGTGCGGCGGTCGTGGGCGGCCCCGGCTGTTTGATGTACAGCGTGGTCTTGCAAGTCGATGGACGAGGAGACCTACGTAAGATTGACTTGGCGCATCGATACGTGATGCATCGTGTCCTGGATGCGCTTCGCAAGCAGCTTGCGGAGGCTGAGTTCAACGGAACGTGTGATTTGACGTGGAACGACCAGAAATGTTCCGGAAACAGCTTGCGTGTGGCGCGAAGCCATTTACTTTACCACGGTACGCTGTTGTACGATTTTGAGTTGCCGCTGATCGGTCGTTGTCTCAAGGTCGCTCCCCGTCAGCCCGAGTATCGGCAGGGACGAGATCATCATGATTTTGTCACCAACGCACCGATCGATGCATCTCGCTTCGCGCTGGATCTTTGCTCGGCTTTCGAGGTGGACCAGCAGACAGATGCTGCCTGGCTGGCGCGACAAGTGGCGGAGCTTCGCAAGAGTCGCTATGACGATCGAGCCTGGCATTTTCGGCACTGAGGACTCGTTCGCATGCGTACGTTCGGCTTTCCAGGCTGACACGTGGCGAGCCTGGTCCAGCCTGGAAAGGCTAACGTACTGAGAGAGTCGGGTCAGCCTGGAAAGGCTAACGTACTAAACCGAAATTTGATGAAAGGAGGGGGAGAGTTTGGCTGATTCACCCCAATCGTTCGAATCACTGATGAGTCTGCTTGCGGCGCACGGTCAGGAACATGTGTTGCGGTACTGGGACCAGTTGAGTCAATCGCAACAAGATCGGTTGCGGCAGCAGATTGCGAGCCTGGATCTTGATCTGCTCGACACACTGCTTGCGGGTACCGATGCCGAGAAGGATTTTGCTGCGCTGGCCGCCGCTGCCGAGTCGCCGAGCGGCGGTTTGTGCGGATGGCAGCGGAGCGTCCTGGACGCCTGACCAGGCGAGGCAGCGCGGCGAACAGGCCCTTCGCGACGGCGAGGTCGGCGCGGTGATCGTTGCGGGAGGCCAAGGGACACGATTGGGTTTTGATCACCCCAAAGGAATGTTCTCGATCGGCCCGGTCTCCGACAGGACGCTGTTTCAGTTTTTCGCGGATCGTCTGACGGCGACCCGCCGCCGATACGGTGCACGAGTGCCGCTGTATTTGATGACCAGTGATGCCACCGATGCCGAAACCAGGGACTATTTCGAGGCGAACGACTTTCTGGGACTCGATCCGCAGGACGTCATCGTCTTCAAGCAAGGGACGATGCCGGCGGTTGATGCCCGGACCGGGAAACTGCTGTTGTCGGCGCCGGATTCGCTTGCGTTGAGCCCCGACGGACATGGCGGCACCGTCACCGCGTTGGCCAAGAGCGGGTGTCTGGCCGATGCCGGGGCCCGCGGCGTGAAGCACCTGGCCTATATCCAAGTCGACAATCCGCTCGCGGATTTGTGTGATCCCACATTGATCGGTCACCATTTGATGGCCCAAAGTGAGATGACCACGCAGGTTGTCCGCAAACGCGAGCCGTTGGAGCGGGTCGGAAACGTTGTTCGGGTGGACGGGCGGATTGAGATCATCGAATACAGCGACCTCCCCGAAGCGGCGGCCAGGGCCCGGTCGGCCGATGGTCAGCTCAAACTTTGGGCGGGCAACATTGCGGTCCACGTCATCGACGTCGGGTTCTTGCAGCGAGCGAGCCAGTCAGCCCAGTCGTTGCCGTTCCACCGGGCCCTCAAGAAGGTCGGCTACCTCTCTGGCGAGGGGCGTCTGGTCGAGCCCGCCGAGCCAAATGCGACGAAGTTCGAGCGGTTCATTTTCGACCTGCTTCCCGAGGCGAGTAATGCCTTCGTGGTGGAGGCGATCGCGAACGAGTCGTTTGCACCGGTCAAGAACGCCGATGGAGCGGCCTCCGACACGCCAGAACTGGCCAGGGCCGCAATTTCCAATCTCCATCGAAGCTGGTTGGAGCGCGCCGGGGCCGTGGTGGGCGAAGGCGTTCAGGTGGAGATTAGCCCCCGTTTTGCACTCGATTTTGGGGAGTTGGCCGAAAAGATCCCCCCAAATTCCCGGATCGATGCAGACCGATATTTTGACCCCTGAGTAGAATGATTTGGTCGGAGGCTCAGGCGGCCATCGTCAAAACGCCCCTGACCCCACTAATTGGCTCTCCAGATCGAAAGTAGCCGGCGGTTACCCCTTTGGCCTTCGGAACTTTCTGGCCACCGTGGCGTTTCATCGAATAGACTCTCGGCGGCCCACATCCCACCTACCTCCTCCCACCCGATTCACGATGAGCTACACCAGCATCCTCTCCCCGTGTCACCATCGTCGCCGCAGCGGCGGAATGGTGGCCGTGCTCCTCATCTGTTTGGTCTTGGCCGGGATCGCCGGCGGGATCGGATACAAGTTTTTCTACGGCAAATCGGTCCGCGTTGCGGCCGGTGATCTGATCACGCAGGTTGCCACCCGCGGACCATTCGATCACATCGTGCTCGAGCAGGGCGAGATTGAGAGCAGCAGCAACCAGGTCGTCGTCTGCGAAGTCAAGTCGCGCGGTAGCAGCATGGGCGGCGTCGCGATCCTGTGGGTGATCGACGAAGGAACGCGAGTCAAGAAGGGTGACAAGCTGGTGGAGCTTGATTCCTCCGAACTGGAACTTCGCGAAAAAGAACAGCGGATCTCGGTGATCACGGCCGAGGCACGGCTGGCAACCGCCATCGCTCAGCTCGAGCAAGCCAAGATTTCGCGTGAGGAGTATCTGGAGGGAGTCTACAAGACCGAAGAAAAGACGATCATGAGCGAGCGGGCGATCGCCGAACAGGATCTTCGGAAAGCCAAGCTTGCCATTCAAAGTAGCGAACGATTGGTTGCCAAAGGGTTGGTCAAGTCACTGCAGTTGGAAGCGGATCGCTTCGCCGTCGCCAACGCCCAAAACAAATTGGACGTCGCCGATGGCAAGTTGCACGTGCTGCAGAACCTGACGAAAGCCAAAATGCTGGTTCAGTACGATAGTGATATCGAAGCAGCTCGAAGCGTCACGCTCGGCCGCTGAGAGTGAGTTGATGGAAGAGCGGTCGGAGCTGGCCGAAATCCAAGAGCAGATCGAGAAATGTTTGATCATCGCTCCGGCCGACGGAGTCGTCGTACACGCCAACCGTTACAGCAGTCGTGGAGGCAGTGCCGAGTTTGTGGTCGAAGCAGGTGCGACGGTCCGCGAGCGTCAGGAAATCATTCGTCTGCCGGATCCCACGCTGATGCAGGTCAATTGCAAGATCAACGAGTCGCGGATCACGCTGATCCGTGAAGGCATGGCAGCAAGAATTTCGGTCGATGCCATCCCCGGACTGAAGCTGATGGGGAGAGTCAAGAAGGTCAATCGATACGCCGAACCGAGTAGTTTCTTTAGCTCGTCGATCAAAGAGTACGCGACACTCGTCGAAATCATCGATCCACCGGAAAATATTCGTACCGGGATGACTGCTGAAGTTCAAATTTTCGTCGAGCAAGTGACCGACGCGCTGCAGATCCCGATTCAGGGGCTGTATGAGCATGGCGACCAGATGTTCACGCTCGTGCAGAAAGGTCCCGATTCGTTCGAAACGAAGGAGGTGAAGATTGGTGCGACCAACGATAGCATGGCCAACATCACCGAAGGGCTGAACGACAATGATCGCGTCGTGCTCAACCTGCGAGCCCATCTAACCCTGATGGAGTTGCCCGAGCTAGCACTGGAAGACAACAGCGAGATGCGTGACCTGGCACAGGATCCGCCTCCTCGTCCGGGGAGCGCCGTTGTCGAAGCGGGTCCGCCCGGTGAGGAGCGAGGCCGTGGTGGACCGGGTGGTGGCAAGGGACGACGACCTGGCGGACCTGGTGGTGAGGGTGGCGGCCCTCCCGGAGGATTCGGCGGAGGTCCCGGTGGCCCTGGCGGTGGCCCTCCCGGAGGATTCGGCGGTGGCGGCGGTGGTCCGGTGGCCCCGGTGGCGGCGGATTTGGCGGCGGCGGTGGCCGACCCGATCTCAACATGATTGTCACTCGAAGCATGGAACGGAATGACACCGACGGTGACGGCAAGTTGTCCGCAGAAGAAATCAGTGCGATCGATGGCCAGTTCCGAGATGGCGTTCAGGCTGCGGATACCGATGGCGACGGAAGTGTGACCCGAGCCGAGCTGATGAAGTCGATTCAACAGCGGATGAGCGCGGGCGGGGGAGGTCGTTGATGAGTATGTCGCAAGCCTACAGCACGTCGGGGACACAGTTTGCGTCGACACCGACCGGCCCTCGACGGCTGGCGACATCGATTCGCAACCTGACCAAGGAATACGTCCTCAAGAGCGAGACGGTCCGAGCACTTCGTGGTGTCTCGTTCGATGTTCCCGAGGGAGACTACGTGGCGATCATGGGGCCTTCCGGTAGCGGAAAGAGTACGCTGCTGAATCTTCTTGGTTGTTTGGATAAGCCGACCAGTGGCAGCCTGTTTCTCGGCGATGACGACATCGCGCAGATGACCGACGACCAGCTTGCCGAGATTCGCAGCGAGCGAATCGGCTTCGTGTTCCAGTCGTACAACTTGATTCAACAGTTGAGCGTCGTGGAGAACATCCAGGTGCCGCTTTACTACCAAGGCAAGCTTGGTGCGGCGGAGCGTCAACGGGCGGTCACCTTGGCCGAGAGAGTGGGGCTGCAGGACCGACTTGATCATCGGCCGTCGCAGCTTTCCGGTGGTCAACAACAACGTGTGGCGATTGCCCGAAGTTTGGTCAACGATCCCTTGTTTGTGCTCGCCGACGAATCGACGGGTAACCTCGACTCGATTACCACGGACGAAATCCTGGCATTGTTTGACGAGCTCAACGAGGAAGGGCGCACGATCATTCTGGTGACTCACGAAGACGATGTGGCAGCACGTACCAAGCGGATCGTACGACTCAAAGACGGCATGTTGCACACCGACGAGATCAATCCCGAAGAGAACCGGATCGCGGCGCGCGAGGAACAGCGTGCGGCGGTGGAAGAACTTTTGAAGAAGCAGTAACCAACTCAGTGGATTGATCGATGCTTTGGCTTAGGACCTGGAAACTCGGAATCAAGAGTCTCTTACTGCACCCGTTGCGGACCGTGCTCACGATGCTCGGGATCATGATCGGGGTGTGGGCGGTGATTGTGTTGACCGCGATCAGCCAGGGAGCTAGCGAGCAGGTTCAGAAGCAAATTGAATCGCTCGGTTCGACCACGATCATCGTCCGCAGCCAGAAGCCACCGGAAGACAAACTGTCCGGGATGGGAGCCGCCCAGTATGGTCTGCTCCGCAGTGACTTGGATCAGATTCTCGCCAGCGTCCCGACGATTGAAACCGCGATTCCGATTCGCGAGATCCGCCGCCAATTCACCTACCGAGATCGTGTGGTGGATGGACGTCTTGTCGGCTGTACCCCCGCGTACGCTGAGGTCAATCACCTGAGCATCCGATCCGGCGGCGGTCGGTTTCTCAGTGATGCAGACGAGCTCAAAGCCGATACGGTGTGCGTAATCTCCGCCGGAGTGGCCGATCGTCTGTTTCCCTTCGAGGAACCCCTTGGCAAACGAGTCACTGTTCCGGAACACACCGACAAGTACAAAGTGGTTGGCGTCTTGGAGCATCGCAATCCATCGGCTGCGATCGGTGGCTCGCTTGACTCCCAGGACTTTTCAGCCGACATCTACATTCCGATGCGGACGCTGCGAAAGCGGATCGGCGACACGATCGTGACCCGCCGTAGCGGCCAGTTCCAGACGGAGATCATGGAGCTGAATCAAATCACGCTGCAGGCCGAGAGTCAGGATCAGGTTCGTACATCCGCCGCTCTGATCGAAGACTTGCTGGCCCCCAAGCACGCGCTGCTCAATGACACCGCCGTGGTCGTGCCGCTGGAATTGCTCGAGCAGGCTCGCAACATGAAGATGATGTTCTTGGGGATCGGCATTTTGATCGCCTGCATTTCGTTGGTCGTCGGTGGCATCGGGATCATGAACATCATGCTCGCAAGCGTGACGGAGCGAACCCGAGAGATCGGAATTCGTCGGGCGTTGGGTGCGAAGCGGGCCGATATCACGCGACAGTTCCTCGTGGAGACGATTGTGCTCAGCTTTGCCGGCGCGATCTTGGGAATCGTCGTGGGTTTGCTGAGTCTTCCGGCCTACCGCGCCGCGATCTGGCTCGTGAAGAAGTTCATGCTCGAGAAATTCAACGCGCTGCCGGAAGCGATTCGCGAGGCGGAGCCTTCCATCGTCTATTGGACCATCCCCCTGGCCGTCGCAATCGCGGTCGGTGTTGGTTTGGTCAGTGGCTTGTATCCTGCCACGCGGGCCGCCAAGATGAATCCGATCGAGGCGTTGCGCTACGAGTAGTTGGCGCACGGCCAATCATGCGGCTCATGGGAAAGGCGACTTGGATGGTGGTACGTCTGCTGGGAATGCTTTGGCTGGCAGGGTGCCTGCTGCCGTCCGCCTTGGTCGCACAGGATTCGCCTCCGCTGAGGGTGGTGACCTACAACATTCGCTATGCCAATCCGGGTGATGGACCCGATGTCTGGTCCAATCGGGTCGATGCGGTCTCGTCATTCTTGGACCAGCAAGACATCGCGGGACTGCAGGAGGTGACGTTTGAGCAACTGCAGGACCTTCGCCAGCGACTGGGGGATTTCGACGCGTACGGTGTTGGCCGCGACGACGGCAAGCAGGGCGGCGAACATGCGGCGATTTTCTACCGCAGGGAGCGACTCGAATCGGTCGAGCAGGGAACGTTCTGGTTGAGCGAGTCGCCCGAACAGGTCGGTGTCGCCGGCTGGGATGCTGCCCTGCCAAGAACCTGTACGTGGATGGTTCTGCGGGACAAGGTTTCTGGTGCATCGATGTTGGTCGCCAACACGCACTTTGATCATCGGGGAGCGGTGGCCCGCGCCGAGAGCGGCAAATTGGTGCTTCGCCTGCTGCGGGAGCGAGCTGGGGATCTGCCAGTGATCTTGCTTGGCGATTTCAATTGCGAGGCCGACTCGGATCCGTACCGGGGGCTGACCGCCGACGACTATCTGGTGGATGCCAGGTCAGCGAGCAAGACGGCGCCGACTGGGCCGAACAGCACGTGGAACGGGTTTCAAGAGATCGAAGCGGGCAAAGTGATCGATCATATTTTCATCCACGGTGGGTTGGACGTGCTGGCGCTGGCGACGCTTGATCCGAAGACGGCTGCTGCAAGATTTGCCAGCGACCACTTACCCGTTCGCGTTCTGATCGCGGTCCGGCAGAACTAGAGCAATGGGGCAGCTTTCGAGTCGTGATCGAGCGCGGCTGATGGTCGCGGCGGCGGCATTGCTCTGGAGCACCAGTGGTTTTTATGCCAAGGCGCCCTGGTTTGATGACTGGCCGATCGAAACACGTGGCGTGGCTCTGACTTTTTGGCGCGCGGTGTTCGCCGCATTGACGGTACTCCCGTTTGTGCGGCGTCCGACCTTTCGCCTGGCCATGCTGCCGATGTCGTTGTCGTTCGTCGCCATGGTTTACTCGTTTCTGGTCGCGATGGTCCAAGGATCCGAGACGACCACGATTTGGTTGCAATACGTGGCGCCTGCCTGGGTAGCGATCGCGGGCCTGTTGGGGCTGGGCGATCGGCCGCGTCGAAGTGATTGGGTGATGGTCGGGCTTTCGCTGACAGGCATCTCGTTCATCATCCTCATGGAGTCGCGGGTTTCGACGGTGCCGCTGGCGACCGGACCGGTTGGTTTGGCGTTTTTCTCGGGCCTGATGTTGGCGGTGGTTCTGCTGCTGATTCGGCGTCTCAGAGGTGTCGACGTCGCCTGGCTGGGGCTGGTCAACCATGTTGCCTGCGTCGTGATGCTTTGGCCCCTGGTGATCGGCAAGACGGCACTTCCTCAGGGAACCGAGTGGATTGCCCTGATCGCGCTAGGATCGACGCAACTTGCGCTGCCGTACATGTTGTTTGCCTGGGCAGTCCGAGAGATGGAAAGCAACGAAGCCTCGCTGATCACGCTCCTGGAACCGCTGGCGGTCCCGGTTTGGACGTTTCTGGCTTGGCGTCACCATCCTGGGTATCAATTTCCCCGATGGTGGACACTGCTGGGGGCGAGTTTGATTGCAGCGGGGTTTGTCTGGCGCTACGGGATTGCGCGTCGGGCCCGGAGGCTGGCGAGGATTCCGAAGCCGGAGGGAGAGCCGGGGGAAGAAACGACGTAGACCCGGCAGTCTTTTCCGGTCGTCTTTTCCAGTCGATTCCGTGTTTCCAGTCGACTTTTCCAGTCGGGGGAGCCGCCCGGTCGGAATCCAGTCTCGCACGGATGTGCGACAGGGCGAGGGAAACGGCCGTCCGCCGGTGTACCCACAAGAACGAATTCGGGCGTCCTCTACGACCGACCTCTTTTTTGTTATCCTCTGCGGCAATTTGCTTGACCCACTTCCTGCACCCGCTTTGCTGAAAGAACGAAAGTGCCCCGTCGCGACGACATCAAGAAGATTCTGATCATCGGCAGCGGTCCCATCGTGATCGGACAAGCCTGCGAGTTCGACTATTCGGGCACGCAGGCCTGCAAGGCGCTCCGCGAGGAGGGCTACAAAGTGGTGCTGGTCAACAGCAATCCGGCCACGATCATGACCGATCCTGGGCTGGCGGATGCCACCTACATCGAGCCTCTGACGTGGCAGATGATCGAGAAGATCATTGCCAAGGAACGGCCGGACGCCTTGCTTCCCACGTTGGGCGGCCAAACGGGTTTGAACTGCGCGATGGATTTGGAAGCCCACGGGGTGCTGGAAAAGTACGGCGTGGAAATGATCGGAGCCAACGCGGCCGTGATCGCCAAGGCGGAGGAACGAGACCAGTTCAAGGAGGCGATGGAAAAGATCGGGCTGGACGTCTGCAAAGGCTACACCGTTCAAACGCTGGAAGAGGCTCGTGTGGCCCTCAAGGAGGTTGGTTTGCCTGCGGTGGTTCGTCCCAGCTTCACGATGGGGGGCAGCGGATCGGCGATCGCCTACAACCGCGACGACTTTGACTCGCTGGTGCAGTACGGTTTGGACCAATCGCCGGTCACGGAGGTCTTGATCGAGGAGTCGATCATCGGCTGGAAAGAGTACGAGATGGAGGTGATGCGCGACAAAGATGACAACGTCGTGATCATCTGCAGCATTGAGAACTTCGATGCGATGGGAGTCCACACGGGTGACTCCATCACGGTCGCCCCGGCGCAAACGCTGACCGACAAAGAATACCAGCGGATGCGAGACGCTTCGTTGGCAGTCATTCGTGAGATCGGTGTGGAAACGGGTGGCAGCAACATTCAGTTTGCGATCGAGCCTGACACCGGCCGCATGATCGTGATTGAGATGAATCCCCGGGTGAGTCGCTCCAGTGCGCTGGCCAGCAAGGCAACGGGTTTTCCGATTGCCAAGATCGCTGCGAAGTTGGCGGTCGGATACCGGCTTTGGGAGTTGCCCAATGACATCACCAAGAAGACCAAGGCTTGCTTTGAACCGACGATTGACTACGTCGTCACCAAGATGCCACGGTTCGCCTTTGAAAAGTTTCCCGAGGCCAATGCGACGCTGACGACGCAGATGAAGAGCGTGGGGGAAACGATGGCGATCGGCAGAACCTTCCGCGAATCGTTTCAGAAAGCGATGCGTGGCTTGGAGGTCGGTGCGTTTGGCTTCGGCAGCGACAACCGCGACCTGTGGGGTACGGACCTGCAACCGGATGCCGATGAAATCAAGGCCAAGCTCAGCACTCCGGGAGCCGAACGCGTCTTTTACATTCGCTATGCCATGAAGTCGGGCATGACGATCGAGGAGATTCATTCGCTCACCCACATCGATCCTTGGTTCCTCGACCATCTCGCCCAAATCGTCGAAGAGGAAAACAGGCTGCGTGAAATCGGTTCGCTCGATGCGATCACCAAGGATGTGATGTGGCAGGCCAAGCGCAACGGGTTCTCCGATCGTCAATTGGCTCGGATCACATCGACAACGGAGTCCCAAGTGCGGGCCCGTCGGCTGCAACTCGGCATCAGGCCCGTGTTCAAGAGCGTGGATACCTGTGCGGCGGAGTTTGAGGCTTATACACCGTACTACTACAGCACTTACGAGACGGAAGACGAGCTCCCGGCCAAGGGTGATAAAAAGCGGGTGGTGATCCTCGGTGGCGGACCCAATCGGATTGGACAGGGAATCGAGTTTGATTACTGCTGCTGTCATGCCAGCTTCGCACTTCGCGACATTGGCATCGAAAGCGTGATGGTCAACAGTAACCCGGAGACCGTGAGCACGGACTATGACACATCGGACGTTCTGTTTTTTGAGCCGCTGACCATTGAGGATGTGCTGAACATCTGCGATGCGATCCAACCCGATGGAGTCATCGTTCAATTCGGTGGGCAGACGCCGCTGAACCTCGCTCGCGGGCTTCAGCAAGCGGGCGTTCCGATCATTGGAACCAGTGTGGACACCATCGAGACCGCTGAGGACCGTGAACTGTTTCAACGGCTGATCGATGAGCTCGGTTTGCGACAGCCCCCCAGCGGGATCGCTCGCAACATGGCAGAGGCGCGTCGAGAGGCAAAGACCATCGGGTTTCCTTCGCTCGTGCGACCAAGTTTTGTGCTGGGCGGACGGGCGATGGAGATTTGTTACGACCAGGCTCAGTTTGAACGATACGTTGCCGAAGCATTTGTGGTGGCCGACGGCCAACCGGTGTTGATCGACCGCTTTCTGGAGGATGCGACGGAGGTCGATGTCGATGCCATCGCCGATGGTACCGACTGCGTGATCATGGGGATCATGGAGCACATCGAAGAGGCCGGTGTGCATTCGGGCGACTCAGCCTGTGCGATCCCACCGTTCAGCTTGACGCAGCCCATTTTGCAGGAGATCCGCGAGGCAACCGCGAAACTCGCCAAGCGTCTGAACGTGATCGGATTGATGAACATCCAGTTTGCGATCAAGTATGGCGACGCAGGTCCGAGCCTCTACGTGCTGGAGGTCAATCCGCGCGCCAGTCGCACCGCCCCCTTCGTCGCCAAGGCGACCGGGGTTCCCGTGGCCAATATCGCCACGAAAGTCATGGCCGGCATCACACTGCAGGAACTCGGGATCACCGAAGAACCGATCCCGCGGCATGTCTCGATCAAGGAGAGCGTGTTTCCCTTCCGAAAGTTTGCCGGCGTCGACATCGTGCTCGGCCCCGAGATGCGAAGTACCGGCGAAGTGATGGGAATCAGCGACAAGTTTTCGCTCGCGTTCGCCAAGAGCCAGATCGCGGCCGGGAGTGTTCTCCCCGAAACGGGCAAGATCTTTATCAGTTTGACGTCACGTCACAAGGATGCCGTCAAGGCGTTGGGAACCCAGTTACGAGAACTCGGCTTCGAGTTGTTGGCGACCTCCGGTACAGCCGCCCGACTGGAAGAGGAAGGCGTCCAAGTCACGCGTGTCAAAAAGATCGCCGAGGGGCATCCGAATCTGATTGATTACTTGAAGAACGGTGATGTGCAACTGATCCTCAATACTCCCAGCGGGAAGGGGGCTCGCACCGACGAGGGTCGTATTCGGGCCGCCGCGGTGCAGCATGGCGTTCCCTGTATCACCACGATTGCCGCGGCCGAAGCGGCGGTCCGGGCGATGCAGGCGACCCGCGAAGCGCCCCTGGAGGTCGAGTCGCTGCAAAGCCGCTACGCGGATCCGCTCAGCAGTGTTGAGAGCTCACGTTAGGACTGCAGTGCGGCAAGCCGTGCAGCACAAAACGCAAAAAAAAAGGAGTTCCCACGGGGTGGGGCAGCAACCCGTAGGAACTCCAACGTAACACGGAACGTGTGGGGCAATACTCGTTCCGTGCATGATTTGAGAAAGTCGGCGAGAAGCCGACTCAGATTCACCCTCTATCGTATCGATGACATGGATTTCGTCAATGAAGTCTCTGATCACTGTCGGAGAAGCGGGATCGAAATATTCGGTTTGTTTTTCAGATAAATCAGCCGTAGTAAGAGATCAGGTTATGACAGGCTTTCGTTCTTGGCGAGCAGATCATGGCATCTAACCAAGAAATTTCTAAGGACACTTCCGCGGACGGGACGACCACCCAATTGGCGTCCTCCGATCCGTCCTTGCTGAAACTGTTGGTCGTTGACAACGAAGCGGCGCATGCCCGAGCGATGACCGAGAGCCTTGAAAAGGTCGGCTATCGTTGCGAGGTCGCGACCAGCGGGCCGGAAGCAGCCAAAATGATCGAGCGTGAAACGTATGACATCATCATCACCGATATGGTGATGAACGACGTCGACGGCATGCAGATCTTAAAACTCGCTCGAGATCGGCTTCCCGATTCCGAGGTAGTGATGGTGACCGGGCACGCGACGGTTCCCGTGGCAGTGGAAGCGATGCAGAAAGGTGCCTTCAACTTTCTGGAAAAGCCCATCACCCCCAATCGACTCCGGGCGATTGCGGAAAAAGCGGCCGAAGCGGTCTTCCTGAAACGCACGAACACCGAACTGTTGCAGCGTTTGGATGAACGTTACGGGTTCGAGGGAATCATCTACGTCAGCAAGAAGATGCAGAACGTCGTGGATCGCGTGCGACGAATCGCGGCAACCGACGCGACGGTGCTGATCACGGGTGAGAACGGCACGGGCAAGGAAATCATCGCGCAGGCGATCCACCAGAACAGTCCGAGACGCAACAAGCGGATCGTGGCCATCAACACCGGTGCCATCGCAGACAACTTGGTGGAAAGCGAGCTGTTTGGCCATGTGAAAGGATCCTTTACTGACGCAGTCGCCGATCGCGAGGGTGCGTTTCAGTATGCCAATGGCGGCACCCTGTTCCTCGACGAAGTCGGTGACATGCCGCTCAGTACCCAGATCAAGTTGCTGCGTGTTTTGGAAGAGCATCAGATCACGCGCGTCGGGGACAACAAGACCATCAAGGTCAACGTTCGGCTGATCTCGGCAACCAATCGGCCTCTGGAGGACATGATCGCAGCGGGCACGTTCCGCAACGATCTCTATCACCGACTTCGAGTTGTCACCTTAGAGCTCCCGCCCCTCCGTGACCGGCGGGAGGATGTCGTTCCTCTGATGGATCATTTTCGCAAGTTCTTTTTGCGACGCCACGACAGGCCCTCGGCCCACTTCACCCCAGCGGTGACGAAGCGATTCTTCGACTACGATTGGCCAGGGAATGTTCGCGAGCTGCGTAACTTTGTGGAAACCATGGTGGTGCTCGACACCGACGGCAAGCTCGATATCGATGACCTACCACCCGAGTTGTCGGGAGGTTCCGAGGAGATCGCAGGGGAAGTCCCGTCACTTCTTACGGGTGACTCGGATTTGATCGGGCAGCCGTTGAGTGTGATTGAGCGTTGGGCGATCGAGGAGACCTTGAAGTTGACCAACGACAATCGCGAGGAGGCCGCCAAGGTTCTCGGGATCGGCGCCCGGACACTCTATCGCCGACTCGATCAGTACAAGAAGGAAGAAGAAGACGGTTTGGGTTTGGGGTAAAACGCGATCACTTCACGACGCGTCGTGATGCCAGGTGGACGTAGCCGGTAGGGCCGTAGGTTGGATAGCCAGGGCTGACGTAGTGGAATGCGTCCGGATAACCGACCGCGATGATCGGTCGCACAGGAATCGCGGGCTGATGAACCCAGCCCTTTTCAATGGCAATGAAGGGGTTGAGCGGTGCCGGGACGGCGATCGCCGTACGATAGATGTGCGGTCCCTTGCTGGCGTTGTACGCTCGACGTGCATCCAAAGCATAGGCGCGACGCTCGGCACGCCGTTGCTTGTAAGCCGCGTTCCTCTCAGCGTCTTCAACGGCCAAGGCAGTGGCAGGAATGGCCATCAGGGCGATCAAGAACAGGCTTTTCATCGTATTTGCTCCGGTTTGCGTGGATCACGGCTTCGACTGATGTTGATAGCCCGCAAACCGAGTGGCCGACCCGCCAATCCAAGTACGACCCGCCAGTTTTGATGTTGCGCAAATTCATACAAGCACGACGCGCCAGCGATTAAGTCCCAGGAATCTGTGCAAGCTCAGGTCCGCCAAACGGTTGAAAACCGGAAACACACTCGCTGGCGCGTTTTGGTGTTGCGTTTTTCGATTGAGGGGCAACGCCCCGTCCGTTTACCTGGCCCAGCCCATCGGGCTCATCGTACCACACAAGTCTCTTCTGCGCAAAAAAATTGCATGATTCTGGTCCGAAGGCGGTCCTATGCGGGCTGGACATGTCGTGCACTCGCTGAAGTCCGATCCAATAGAGTTTGCTGTTCTTCAGGGTTCGTTGACTTGCGAATCACATAGCCGCCAAGCGATGCGATCAATCGGATCATTTCGTTTCAACGTAGGAGGTCTTGGCGGGGGATCCTCTCCGTTTGCTCGTCATGTAGACCGACTTCGCGATTCGCTGGGTTCGGACACGACTTCGCAGCTTAGCTCCGGACACTCACGGCCAGAGCCGGCGAAGGTACATGATCCGCCAGGCGGTAATCGAATCCCGAGCCTGAGCAATTCTCGGTCCGTCGTAGTTCTTCGAACTGACGTGAAGTTGCAATGCCGCATCCCGATTTGAGCGTGCTGAAGAATTCTGCGTCTGCCAACGACATGCAGTACGCCTGGACATTTACCAACTTGACTTGTTCGAGACCACGCGATTGCCAACGTAGTTGACAGTGCAGCTCTTAGTTCGGGCTTGGCTCACATCCCTGAGCAGATTCGACTTCGTCCGACCAGCACGATGTTGAGCGGTGACTTCCGGGACACGTCTTGCGATCGCAGCGATGTACGGCGGACGTCAGTGCGACGGAGGTAGCACGAACTTCTACTTCGGCAAGTCCCGCATCGCGACACAGCTACACGCGTGCCTTGCTGTGTCGGGAGCGATATTGCTCCTTCGTCGACTGACATTCGCCGTACATCGGTACGAACAAGTTCGTGTCACCGAGCCTTTGCTAACCAGTTGGTCCGATCGGTACCGCTGCTCGGGTCTGCAAGCTCCGAACTGAGAGCTCACTGTCAACATCCTTGCAATCGCGTGGTTCGGAAGACAGCTCGTGAATGTCACCCTCGCTGTCTGCGACGCGAACGCAGCAAGTTTGTGGGCATGCGGCAGCAACTTCCCGGCGAAGCTTGTCCACCCAACGGACACTTGCCTTCTGCTCGATGGTTTCTGCTTGCACTGCTGCCTCTTTTCATCTTTAGTCAGCGAAGTCTCGATCTCAGCACGTAGCCGCATTCGCTTGGCCAATAGCGATCTTCTTCCGCACGCCGTCGGAATCGGGATGCCGTGAGTGGATCACGTCAGTTCGAACGCACCACGACGAGACTCGAGAATTGCCTCGGCCCTGTATTCCATTGATCGCCTGGTCCGGATCGTGTACCGTTGCCGGCTTGGCCGTGAGTGTCCTGAGCCAAGTTGCGAAGTCGTGTTTGAACTCAGCGAATGCGAAGTCCGTCTACATGACGCTTCGAACGTGAGGCTCTAGGATCCTTTCCGCCGAACACTTCCTATCGTTGAACGAAATGATCCGATTGGCAGCCTCGCATCTCCGCTCGGCGGCTTTGGTCGCATTCAGCAATGCTCAAACTGAGACCCTGGAACGCGAGTTCTTTGGATCGGACCTTCGCGAGTGCTCGACATGTCCACCGCTTGGCACCGACCTTCGGCACCGCGAACTTCATAAAGTTGCGTGACGACCATCGCAGACTTGCGTGGTACGCATGAGTCCAACACGCTTCGCACATTCCCTCGACGACTGCGAACCCTTGAACAGGAAAGCCAACTGGCCCGTCCGGTTTGCTGCCGAAATCGAGTCCGCAAAAAAACGACCGCGACCCTCGCCCCGTCCAGAACAGTCTCGCTAGAACACCCAGCCCGATGGGCTTGGGCTAGGTAAATGGCTGGGCCTTCGGCCCGAAATCAAGCAAACAGCGCAACATCAAAACTTGCGCGTCGCGCTTGGATCGGCTACCGCGTTGCCCGGAGAAGGGGCGGGTGATTTCTATTCCGTCAACTTCACATCACAAAATCCCAGCCGCTCAACACTCTTGCTGGGAATGATGGACGTCGCGAGGTACGTAACGCCCCGGACCGTCGGTGCGGTAGTGAGAATCGAGGACCTGTTCAAAGTCGTCCCGCGAACGGATTCGTACCATCGCCAATCGAACCGACTCGTGCTCCGGATGGCTTTGGGAGTACTTGATACAGAACTTTCGCATGAGCAACGGCGCTCGCTCCGGCGAATAAGACTGCTCGCACAGTGAAAAATGCTCTCGCATCACTTCAGCCTGTTGATGCAAGCTTGGCGGGTCAGGTAGTGGACGGCCCTCCGCCAAGGCACGACATTGCGAAAAGATCCAAGGATTGCCGATTGCCCCGCGCGCGACGGTGACACCATCGATTCCGGTTTGAGCCAGCATCCGCAGGCAGTCCTCGGCAGAGAACAAATCGCCACTGCCGAGAATCTTGATGGCATCGCCGACGTGTGACTTGACCTGACCGAGAAACTCCCATCGGCTAGTACCGACGTAACGTTGGGCCACCGTTCGGCCATGAATCGTGGCGGCTGCGACCCCTGCTTCGACGGCCCCATCCAGGATCGCAAAGAACTTGTCCCGCGATTCTTGCGTGTCATCAATGCCACGTCGCATCTTGACCGTGACCGGAATCTGGGATGGCACCGCATCGCGCGTTCGCTGCAGAATCTCGATGGCCACCTCCGGCTGTGAGAGATGGAAACCACCCCGGCAACGGCCCAAGACCTTCTTGACTGGGCAACCGAAATTTACGTCGATGATGTCAAAACCAGCTTCGACCAGCTTCATTGCTCCGGCGGAAAACTGTTCCGGTTCCGCTCCCATCAGCTGTCCGCCAACAGGATGCTCGTCCGGATGAATGTCCAGGAAGTGTTTCGTCTTCTGACGCTTGCTCAGGGCGAGCAGAAACTGGTCCAGCATCACCTCGCAGATCGCATAGCTCGCACCATGGCGACGCGCGATCACTCGCATTGGCAAGTCGCTGTATCCCGACAGGGCGGCCTGCACGACTGGAAAGCCGATCGCAACGCTGCCAATGGTCAGCGGGCCGGTTTCGAGGGGGCCGATTTTGGTGGCGCCGGCGGGGAGACGGTCGGTGGCTGGGCCAGAGGTCACAGGATTTGAATTCTCGCCGGGATGAAATGGGCAGACACCGTGCTTTTCGATCGCAAGTCAATTAACCTTGATCGTCTCAGATGTCCGGTACACGAACTCTGGAAAACAGGTCATGATGCTCCGTCGTTCCGTCAACGCAACTGTGATTCTTGCAGTTGTACTCTCCTTTGCCAACGCGATTGCCGCTCCACCGAACATGAAGATCGAATCGAAGCCTTTTGGGAAGACGAAAGATGGTCGTGAAGTGACCCGTTACACGCTCGTGAATTCCCATGGGCACAGCGTCTCGGTGATGAACTGGGGGGCGACCCTGTTGGACGTGATGGTTCCCGATCGCGATGGCAAGCTTGCCAATGTGAATTTGAGCTTCGACTCACTCGAGCCCTACCTGGATGGGCATCCGTATTTCGGCAGCACGGTGGGCCGTTTCTGTAACCGGATCGAGGAGGGCAAGTTTTCGATCGACGGGAAGGACTACCAGGTAACTATCAACGCGGGCAAGCATCACCTGCACGGCGGGAAAGAGAATTTCACCTACCAGTTCTGGGAGGGAGCCCCGGTCGAACTCGAGGATGCCGTGGGTGTCAAGTTTTCACTCACCAGCCCCGATGGCCAGGAGGGATATCCCGGCACGGTTAACGCCACGGTCGTCTACAGTTGGAACGACAATGACGAGCTCAAGATCGAATTCACCGCGACGACCGATGCTCCGACGCACGTCAACCTGACCAATCACAGCTATTGGAATCTCGGCGGTGCCGGCAGTGGCAGCGCCATGGACCATGTGGCCACGATCGAGGCGGACCTATGGCTTGATGTCGATGAGTCGTTGATCCCGACCGGAACCTTGAACAAGGTGGACGATACGGTTTTGGATTTCCGCAAGCCGACGCCGTTTGGTGATCGTGTCGATGAGTTGACCGGTACCAAGGGCTACGACCATTGCTATGTTGTGCGGGGCGAGCCGGGAACCCTTCGAGCTGCGGCCAGGGTGGTGGATCCCAAATCAGGACGTGTCCTGGAGATCGAAACGACTCAGCCTGGCATGCAGCTCTACACCGCCAATCATCTGCCGGGGAATGAGCGATCCAATGGTTATGGAGGCCATGAGGCGTTCTGTCTCGAGACCCAGCACTATCCCAACGCGCCGAATCGGCCTTCGTTTCCCACGACGCTCCTGAAGCCAGGCGAGACCTTGAACGAAGTGACCGTTCACCGTTTCAGCGTCGAGTAAATCGGTGCGGCACCGCTCTGGCAGCATCCACGCCATCCACGCACGACGCGCCAGTTACTGTGTCCGACCCATCCAAGCACGACGCGGCAGCGAGTGTGTTTCCCTGCGACGAGCGCAACACACTCGCTGGCGCGTCGTGCTTGTCCACGAGTGACCGACGTCAAGATACGAAGATTGCTATTGACTTACCAAGTTAGGGAGGAGATCGTACCACTCGAATGCCGATAAACATTGACGCGAAACATTCACGATGTTAATATTTTCTTAACATTTGTTTGTTAACGGCAGGGCAAGCGAGATGGCAACAGACCTGGCAAGTGGAGTGCTCGGAATAGCTGGGCTCTCCGTCTTGGCCTTCGTCGCTGGCCGTCGGATTCGATCGCCGCGAGTTTCTCTGTGGTTCTTTGGCGCTCTGCTTGCGTCGCTGGTCTTTGCCTGGACCTTTTCCGGAAACCTTGGGTGGGCCGTGCTCGTGCCCGACGCCTCGGTGGTTTTCATCTCCAACCTGATGCCGATGCTGTTAAGCTTTGCGGCGGGACTTGCCATCGAGGCCAGTGCGCTGACACGGCTTAGTCGACCACTGGCACTTGCCGCTTTTGTGGCGCTGGCGACGGCCTATGCTGTGACGCCCTACGTCCGGCCAATGATCTATCCGGTCGAATTGGGGCCGGAACAAGAATGGCGGGGAGGGATCTGCCTGCAGACTCACTCTTCGACATGTGCTCCGGCTGCCGCGGCGACGTTGCTCCACCTGCGAGGGATGGTTGCCAGTGAACGAGAGATGGTTGAATCTTGTTTGACCAGCTCGCACGGAACCGAACCGCTTGGGCTGTTTCGCGGTCTTGCAGTGGCGGTAGAGCAGTCGCCACATTCAGCTCGCGTTGCCCGCTCGGATCCGGGGCAATGGGCGGCATACGATCAATTGCCAAATATCGCACTCGTACGATTGGCCAATCAATCGGATACCGGTTCTGCCCGATGGTTGCTCGGGCCACGAAGCGAGGGGCATGCGATTGTGGTACTCGGACGTGATCCGCAAGGCAATTGGCTGATCGCCGATCCAGCCTTTGGCGAGGCGAAGTGGGACGACGAGCAATTCCGCAGTCGCTTCACCGGCGATGCGATCTATCTCGCCGACCGCTAGAGCAGGTTTAGGAATGTCCTAGGTCGGGAAAAAGGGGGCAGACACCAAAAACCGGAACGGCCTTTCGGGTGCTTCGCATTCTTGGTGTCTGCCCCCTTTTTCCCGACAGCCTCATTTCCTCGCTTACGCTCTTTGATGTTGCGCTGTTTGCTTGTTTTCGGGCCGAAGGCCCAGCAATTGACCTAGCCCAGCCCAGCGGGCTTGTCTTTACCCACATTCTTTTGATGCCGAAGGTATCACGGAGGGTAGCCGTGGGTCGCGCTAGTACCGCAAATTAGAAGTTCGTTCCCGCTAGAGCAAATTTCTTCCATGGCTTCTCAGTTTGCCTAGTCTCTCGCCAAGTGCGTGGTCGTATCGTGGGCGCGTTTCGGGTTGGCCGCCCTGTGTACGTCCAATTCATCGGCTTGCCAATCGTTTCATTAAAGTAGGTCATGAAACGTTTCAGCTTCTCGATTAGGTCGAGCTTCGACGTGAAGCTGCCGCGTCTGAGCACGCGGCGATTGATGACCCCGAAGATGATTTCGATCTGATTCAACCAAGAGCTGTGTTTGGGGATGTAGACGATGCGAATGCGATGACTCGGATCGGAAAGAAATTCCCGACGAGTCGCCATCGTCTTGAGGATGCCATGCTTCTCCGAGATCCCCAATGTCGTCGAGTCGATCCCTAGCTCTTTCGCGATCACCCGCACCAGTGGTTCGCCGCAGTGAGTGTTCAAGTTGTCGACGACGAACACCCAACCAGCTTCAGGATCTGTAGCGATCGTCTGCCCGATGTGTTTGGCGAAATCTTCGTTATCACGCGTCTCTGAAATCGTTGGCGAAATTATCTGACCACGAACCACATGCCAGTTCCCAGTCACACAAACGGTGCCATGACGCGTGTACTGAAACTCTTCTTTGGCCGTTTGCCTAGGCTTGGGAAACTTCATTGGAGCACGTCGCTCGTTCGCTTGTAGACTTGTCATCTCGTCGACGCAAACGTGTGAGTATTGAACTGGTGATACAAGTGAGGCGCCTCGAGATACGTTTGGCAGACGATCTCGACTTGGCTTTGGAATAACTCTGGGTCCTTTTCAGTCGTGTTGCACCAGTACTCACAGCGGTGTGGTTTGAGGTCAACCTCGCGAAGGATTCGATTCACGTGGCTGGCCGAAATGGAATCAATCAAGCCGCGTTTGCGAACCTCATCGGCAAGCTCACGGCCTGTCCACGATGTCACCGGTCGATCACTTTCTTGCGGTGGCTCGCAAGCGACGCCGATCAGCCCGACAATTTCCATTGGCGAAAACTTTCCAGGCGATCCGCTTCGCGGGCTATCGCTCAAGCAGTCAATGATTGCCCGTCGGAACTGGGCCTCGCCTTCGCAAAACTGCATTTGCAGTAAAGCATCAAACGAGTCTCGCCAGCGCCTTCGCCAAATCCCGACGGTCTTGGCGCAGCACCCAAGTTCGCTAGCAATCGAGAGGTTGTCTTTCTTCTCGAAACCCTTGACGATCATACTTGCCCGCACCATCACGGCACCCGCGACGTTTCGGCTGTTAGCAAGTTGCCGTAAAATGTGGCTGATCTCTGCGGTAAGTTGTATCTTGGCTGCCTTGCCTGACATTTGTCCTTCCTTGGTTTGGTGTGCGAGGTGAGAGTCCTCATCAAACCTTGGAAGGGCATTTTTGTCGTCAGCAAATAGGAAGGCCTGCGGCCTTGGGTAAAATCCGTTCTTGGTAAGAACGAACTTCTAATTTGCGGTACTAGTGCGACCTACCATCTGCGACCGCTTCGCGGTCCATTCACGCGAGTTCCACTCGATGATGGAATTCAAATGTGGGTAAAGACAAGCCCGTTGGGCTGGGCCAGGTAAACGGACGGGGCGTTGCCCCGAAATCAAAAAGCGCAACATCAAAGCTTATGCTTCGGGTTACGCTTAGCCGCAAAGTGGCGCTGTCCCTCTAGGCAAGGATCGGTTGCAGCACCCGTGAGGGCTCCACGCCGGTCAAACGCATGTCGAGTCCCTGGAACTTGTAGGTGAATCGCTCGTGATCGATTCCCAGCAGGTGGAGCATGGTGGCGTGGAAGTCGTGCACCGAGACGACGTCTTCGACTGCGTTGTAGCCAAACTCATCGGTCGCTCCATACGAAACACCACCGCGGATTCCGCCACCGGCCATCCAGAACGAGAATCCTTTGATGTGGTGATCGCGTCCGGGATTGGCACCACCTCCCTGCGACATCGGCGTTCGTCCAAATTCGCCGCCCCACACGACCAACGTGTCCTTGAGCATGCCGCGTTGTTTCAAATCCTCGATCAGTGCCCAGCTTGCTTGGTCGACCAGCTTGCTGGTCGTCTCGACACCATTCTTGACGCCACCGTGATGATCCCAGCCCCGGTGATACAGCTGGATGAAACGGACACCCCGTTCGGCGAGCCGACGAGCCAGCAGGCAATTGCTTGCGAAGCTTCCATCGCCTGGCGTGGCCCCGTACATGTCAAGCACATGTTGCGGTTCGTTGGACACGTCTACCAACTCAGGCACGCTCGCTTGCATCTTGAAGGCCAGTTCGTACTGGGAGATGCTTGTCGCGATCTCAGGATTGTCGACCAATTCGTTGCGAAGTTGATTGAGCTCGTTGACGGCCTCGATCACCTTCTGTTGATCCGACCGCCGGACGCCGGGAGGATTGCCAACATACAGAACGGGATCACCCTTGGAGTGGAAGTGCACGCCTTGATACTTGCTAGGCAGGAATCCACTGTGCCACTGTCGTGATGCGATTGGTTGCGATTGTCCGCCGCCGACCGACGTTAGAACGACAAAGCCGGGCAGGTCCTCGGCTTCGCTGCCGAGGCCGTACTGAATCCAGGAGCCCATGCAAGGGCGACCCGAGATCTGTGTCCCGCAGTTCATGAAGGTATGCGCCGGATCATGATTGATCTGCTGCGTGGTCATCGAGCGAACGATGGCGATGTCATCGGCAATCTTGGGGATGTGCGTGAACACATCGGAAATCTCTTGACCTGATTCCCCATGCTTGCTGTAGGAGAACTGGGGTGCCAGGCACTTCAATTCCTTGCCCTGCAACTGTGCGATCGGTTGGCCGTCGGTGATCGAAGCGGGCATCGGTTGGCCGTCGAGTTCCTTCAGTTTTTCCTTGTAGTCGAACGTCTCCAGATGCGACGGGCCTCCAGCCATGCACAAGAAGATGACGCGCCTGCGCTTGAGCGGGAAAATGAGGCTTGATCTGTCCTCCTTCGGAGGCAGCGGCGCCGCGGTCGGCCAGCAACTGACTGGCGAGCGCCACGGAGCCGATTCCGATCGAGGATCGATTCAAGAAGGTTCGTCGATGCAATACATTGGACATGCGAACGTCTCAGTCTTTCTCAGAATCGCGAAGTGGTTTCGTAAGCATTCAGAATCGCACGCGCGACTTGCGTCCAGGCGGCTAATTCACCTGGATTTTCCACATCCGATTGATCGGCGGCGCCTACTTGCAGCAGGGCACGAGCTTCGTCAGGTGAGTCGGCGTAGCGCGTAACTTGGTCCGCATACAGCGATTTCAGCACATGCAGTTCTTCGGCTCGCGGATCACGAGACGTTGCGGTGCGAAAGGCCCATGTCAGTCGGTCGTCGGTGTCGTCCCCTGACTCCATGATCCGCTATCGCGAAGACATGCGAGGCTTCGACGAAGATGGGATCATTCAACAAGACCAGGGCCTGTTGCGGAATGTTGGATCGAGAGCGTTCGGCCGTGCACTCTTCGCGGCTCGTAGCATCGAACGCGAGCATCGAGGGATGCGGGAAGGTTCGGCACCAGAACGTGTAGAGTCCACGTCGATAGAGATTAGGCCCAGAGTCGGCTTGCCACTCACGTTGCGGAAAGTTCAGGTGCTGCCAGTACCCAGCCGGCTGATACGGTTTGACACTTTTCCCGCCAACCACGTCGCTAACGAGTAGTCCACTGATCGACAGGGCGGTGTCCCGTACGAACTCTGCTTCCAATCGCCAGCGGCCTTGTCTTCCGTAAAGGCGATTGAGCGGGTCCTTGGCTCGTTTCTCGGGAGTCGCGACGGAGCTTTGCCCGTAGGTCGACGACGTGACCATCAAGCGGACGAGGTGCTTGACGTCCCAACCGCTGTCTCGAAACTCCACCGCAAGCCAATCGAGCAACTCGGGATGTGACGGTGCTTCGCCCTGGCCGCCGAGATCATCCAAGTTTCGCGACAACCCGCGTCCATAGAACAGCTTCCACAATCGGTTGACGAAGGTGCGGGCCGTCAGCGGATTCTCGTCGGAGACCAGCCAGTTGGCCAAGTCGAGACGCGTGGCCCGCCGTCCTTCGATTGGCTGATGAGGCAGGAACGCAGGCACGGATGGTTGGACCACGTCGCCGGAGTCGTCGAGCCAATTTCCTCGCGGCAGGATGCGTGTCATGCGAGGCTCAGCGAGCGACTTCGAGATCAGCATGGTTTGCATTGAGCCTTTGAACGCCTCGAGTTCTTTCTCGGCCTCAGCAAGCTGCTGTTTCGCGTCGGTCAGTTCGGGGGCAAAGGATCGATAGTGGTCGCTGATCGTCTTGATCTGCTCGGGGCTGCGATCTTGAGATGGTGTTTTGAGGGCCGTAACGACTTGATCGGGAACCGAAACCGTATCATCCAATCCAGCGGCCCGCTGATCGGTGACAGCTGATCCGAAAACGTCCAATCAGATGTTGTGCGTGGTCTGAATTGGTGATGGAGTTCGATTCGCCAAGACGTGGAGTCCGAATGCGGTTTCCGCCCTGCTCGCCAAGCGAAACAGGGCGACATGTCGATCGGCCTGCTTGTGATGGCCATCGATCGCCCAGCCGGTCTTTGGTTTGTCATCGATCGCATGGGCGACGGGCCAGGAGTTCTGTTCGTAATCCGCCAAAGCCTCGGCAATTGGGACCGGCTGATCGCCGTGAAATACTCTGACGTCGGTGAGCACGAAGTTTCCGTTACCCCGCGAGAACCCTTTCTTGTTCGGGAAGCTCGGATCGGGGAAGACCTCCAGACGGATCGCCTCAATCGGCTCGGAGGATTCCAGCGAGTAGGTGTAGGTTCCCGCGTCGGGATTTTCCCCCGCCGCTGACAAACGATCCATCGTCGCGTGGCTGCAGTTCAACGCCCCCCGTCGCAATGACGGAGGGTGTTTCGGGCGTGCGCCACGGCGAGTGCTTGGACTCGAGGACTCGCAGCGTGGTCTGCTCCCACGCGGACTGGCCATCGTTGACGGCTTTGGCGAGCTGCTCATCGTCGCCGAGTCGCCGATCAATCTGCAGCTTCGCGAGTTTCTCGGTGAGGGAGTCAAGTTCCTGTTGCTGTTCCGGGCTGATCAACGTGAAGTTTGGGTTGCGCTTGCCAACGGCATTCTCGTCGATGTCGGCAAAGAAAGCGGCTAACGAGTAAAAATCCTTCGTGGTGAACGGATCGTACTTGTGGTCGTGACACTGAGCGCAGCCGACGGTTTGACCCATCCAGACGCCGGAGAGATTTCGTACTCGGTCCGCCGCGTAGATCGAGATGTATTCCTTTGCTTGGGCACCACCTTCCTCCGTCGTCTGCAGCAGCCGGTTGTAACCCGATGCGATCAGTTGTTCCTGCGAAGGTTCGGGCAGTAAGTCGCCGGCGAGTTGTTCAATGGTGAACTGGTCAAATGGCTTGTTCTCATTGAACGAGCGGATCACATAATCTCGATAGGCCGAAACCTCCATGTAGTTATCGCTGTGGTAACCGATCGTGTCGGCGTACCGGACGAGATCCAACCAATACACCGCCAGATCGCTCGCCGAATCGGGGATCTCGCAGAAGTGCATCGACGGCGTGCTCCAACTGCATCGGCTGAGGGGTCTTCCAGAAACTCTTGAGCTTCATCCTGGGTCGGTGGCATGCCAAGCAGATCGAGATACAGGCGACGAACGAGCGTCACGTTGTCTGCCGGTTCGGCGAATCCAAGCCCATGCTGGCTGAGCGAATCGAGAATGAACGCATCGATTGGATTCTTGACAAGATTGGCGTCCGCTGCCGTGACTTGGGGAACGGTTGGTCGCTCGAGCGGTCGATAAGACCAATGCTGCTGGTACGGGGCTCCTTGCGCGATCCATCGGCGAATCAGTTCGATATCCGATTCAGTGAGCTCCTTGTGGAACTTGCTCGGTGGCATCCTTTCGTCATCATCTGCGGGCAGCGAGATGCGGCGGAGCAGTTCCGAGTCCTCGGGCGACCCGGGAACAATCGCCTCGCTGTCCAAGGCCTCATCGCGAACATCGAGTCGCAGATCGGCTTCGCGTGTTTTCTCGTCGGGGCCGTGACAAGCGAAACACTTGTCCGACAACAGCGGGCGAATCTGGTTCGCGAACGATACCGGTGTCGCTGCGGTCGTTTCAACGGATTCGTCTCCCCACAGCGGGGTGGAAAGCACGCTGATCAAACCGCAGAACACCAAAGTCGATCGAACAAGGATCTTCATGGATCGGTCACCGTTGTTCATTGTCTGGCGTCTAAACGATTTCCGGAACTTCGTAGCCCTTGCGGTACTGACGTTTCAGGAAATGGTTCGCTGCTTCCGCATGATCGCCGACAAACTGTTCGGTCTTGCTATCGAGTTCCAGCAGCGGACTCAACCGAATGGAATCGCTTTCCGATGGCGATGTCATGTGCTTGCAGATGATCGTCCATCTCGCCAATGAGCGTGGTCCACTGTTCGAGCTCGACTTGGCCGGCTACTTCACGAGAGAATTCGTTACCGCAACGAAACGCGATGTTGGCCAGGTTGCACCAACCGGTCGTGTCGTTGCCGACGGCAGATTTCGGCGTTCAAGAGCGATCGATCCTGAGCGCGAACGGCGTCAATGAAATTCTGTTGGTGCCGCACGTCACCGTTGCCGCGGAATTCACGGATCTTTTTGCCTTCGCTTGTCGAACGCCGCGCCACGTCCTCGTTGGCCTTCGTATCGGCCCCCTTCGCAATAAACGACATAGCCGCTGCTTGGTCCAGGATGCGATGGACTCTTCTCTCCACCGGGCTTGGCGGGAAGATTCGAAAGCCCGATCACAACGGGAATCGATCCGGTGTCGAAATAGGCGAAGTGGACATTGGGCGTCTGACCTGCGTCGTTGAGCGCGACGCGACCACCACCACCGAGGATTCGATTCGGAACGGCAACGCTATCACGAAACACCGTGTTGCGGACATCGTCCAAAACGTGGACGCCCCAGTTGCCCATTTCGCCGGATCCCGTGTTCCAATCCCAATGCCAGTCGTAGTGCAGGGCGTTGCGGAAGATCGGCAAATCCTGTGCGGGGCCCAGCCAAAGGTCGTAGGCAATGTCTTTGTCGATCGGCAAAGGCGTGTCTCGCTTACCAATCGAAGGTCGAATTCCGTATCGGTTGACGCGAGCTGCATTGATTTCGCCGAGCGCCTTTTCCTCATGCAAAAACTTTTTGATCTCGGCCTGCATGGGATCGGATCGTTGCTGGGTTCCGATCTGGCAAATCTTGTTGTACTTGCGGGCCGCCGCAACGGTTTGTCGGCCTTCCCACTGGCTATGCGAAAGGGGCTTCTCCACATAGACATCCTTTCCTGCTTCCATGGCCCAAATGGCCGCCAGGCAATGCCAATGGTTGCAGGTGGCGATGACGACCACGTCGATGCTGTCCGACGCGATCAGCTCGCGCATGTCGGTCCAGGTTTCAGCCTTGGGGAATCGCTGCTTGGCCAGACCGAGACGCTTTTCGTCCACGTCGCAGAGACCGGCGACATTGATCTCCATCCACTTTGCGTGAACTGGCCCATCAGCTGACCAGCTCGTCCGCCGCAACTGACGAATCCTAAGTTGATTTCATCGTTGGCATTGGCAGCGCGAAGTGTGCGTGCCGAGAGGGAAGTGGTGAGGCCGACGGCGAGAGAGGCCGAAAGAAAATCGCGGCGATTGACATGACGCATGAAGGAATGATCCGTTTACGTGGAGGGGAAGGTTGGCTGGATCCTGTTCGGGGATGTCACCATTGTCGCCTGAGACGGCTCCGATTTGCCACTACTCTTGTGAAGTTGCCAGCCCCGGCGTGACGAAAACGGGGCCGAGGGAGGCGTTCAGGTCATGAGCCGGCCGTAGCTGAGCACAAACAGGCACAGGTGAATCGCCAACAATCCCGCGGCAAGGTAAGCGGTACGACGAGTACATGCCAAAGATGGACAAGACGCAACCGAGTGCGGCAATCATGGTTCCGCCAACCGGAAAGAAGTAGGCCGCGGCAGCCGCGAAGCCGACGACCATGACCGACGCACTGACCGCTCCCATCGCGGTGTACTTCAGGGGGCCGACGTCGTAGAAGGTTTCGATGGGGCGAGCGGGATCGTGCTCAAATGGATCCACCGCGAACGGGGATCCAACGCGGATGTCGGATTCAGCTGCCTGATCGTCATCGCCCGAGGGGTCGGCCGCAGCCCGATCAGCGGTGATGGCGGTGGGGGATTCCGAGTGCTCCCCCGCCTGGTCGCGGTCGGTCAATTCGTCTTCGTTACGTTGCGGCGAATCCGACGCGTTTTGGCTCATGATTGGATGTGACGTTCACGTTTTGAAAAGCAGCACAGCGTGAAGAAAAGGCAGGGCGCGTGGTGCTGTGGATGAACGAATAATTGTTGCCAGTTCTGGGGTCGACGGAGTATCCTGTGGGAGGTCCACGAGGAAGATCTTACTCGATTGGTCGGTCGCGCGTGTTCTCTCTGACCCTCGCTTCGCGGTAGTGACGGTATCTTGCCCTGCCAGGAGCGGCTTGCACCGTGAATCCTAAGGGTGCCATCATCGAAGACCTATGGCGGCAAGGGTCTGTCCGTCGATGCGGAATCGTGCTCTGGTCGATTGACGTCTTTGCTGATCGCTCGCTCGCGGTTGCGACGAACAATTCATAATACGAGATTCAGCACAGGATTCATTAGGAATGCCAAAAAGTTCGTTCATTCGCTCCTGCTTGCTCGCGGTATTGGCCCTGGCGTCGGCAGGAATCGTTTTGAGTTCCCTGATGGCGGCGGACTTCAAACAGCCACCGCCGCTGGAGCCCGAGATTGAAGCCGCTTCATCGGAAGGCGCTGACTTCATGAAGGGGATCCGGATCCCGGAAGGATGGCAGATTCAGCTGTATGCGGCCGAGCCGGATGTCGCCAATGTCGTCGCCTTCGATATTGATAATCGGGGCCGTCTGTTCATTTGCGAAACCTTTCGCCAGAACCGCGGCGTGACCGACAACCGAGGGCACGATGACAAGTGGTTGCTGGCGGACCTCGCCGCGGAAACCGTTCAAGATCGAATTGATTACCACAAGGAATTGCTCGGGGACGCGGCGGTAACCTACGCTCAGCATGACGACCGAATTCGTCGCTTGGAAGATTCCGACGGCGATGGCAAAGCGGATCGCAGCTACGTCGTTGCCAATGGATTCAATCGTCTTGAGGAGGGAACCGGCGCCGGAATCCTGGCCCGCGGTCAGGACATCTACTACACCTGCATTCCCAAGCTCTGGAAGCTGGTCGACAAGGATGATGATGGCAACAGTGACGAGCGAGTCGTGCTGGCCGATGGTTTCGGCGTCCGTGTCGCCTTTCGAGGACACGACATGCACGGCTTGGTACTGGGGCCCGATGGCCGACTCTATTTCAGCATCGGGGATCGCGGTTATCACGTGACGACCGAAGACGGCCAGGTCCTTGCCAATCCAGAGTCGGGAGCTGTGTTTCGCTGCGAACTCGATGGGTCGGGACTCGAGGTGTACGCCAACGGACTACGCAATCCCCAAGAGTTGGCCTTCAATGACATCGGTGATTTGTTCTCCGTCGACAACAACAGCGACAGCGGTGACAAGGCTCGCGTGGTGCATATCTTGGAAGGAGGGGATTCGGGTTGGCGGATGCATTACCAGTACCTGCCGGATCGAGGACCCTTCAATCGCGAGCGAATCTGGGAGCCGTTCCATCCGGAGCAGCCCGCCTACATCGTGCCGCCGATCACCAATTTCACGGACGGCCCGAGCGGACTGGCTTATTACCCGGGAACGGGTTTCGGTGATCAGCTGAAGGACACGTTTCTGATCTGCGATTTCCGCGGGGGACCTGCCAATAGCGGCATTCGCACGTTCAAGCTGCAGCCCGAAGGGGCGTTCTATCGAATGACCGATGAATCGGATCCGATCTGGACCGTGCTTGCGACCGATGTCGCGTTTGGTCCCGACGGTGCGCTGTACATCAGTGACTGGGTGGACGGCTGGAATGGACTGGGGAAAGGCCGGATCTACCGTCTCAGCGACCCGCTCTACAGTCAGACTCCCCTTGTTCGTGAAGTCCGTCAGCTGCTCGAGGGAGACTGGCAACAACGTCCGACCGAGGCTCTGCGCAACGATCTTGCGCACGTGGATCGCCGCATTCGCTTTGAAGCCCAATGGGAACTGGCTCGCCGCCGCGACGTCGACACACTACTCGCCGTTGCCGGCAACACCGACCTGGAAATGCGAAATCGGTTGCACGCCATTTGGGGTGCGGACCAGGTAGCACGCCAGGACCCGAGTCAGTCAGAGGAAGTCTTGAAATCGCTGCGAGGTCTGTTGTCGGACAGCGATCCGGTGATTCGTGCCGCCGCGGCAAAGGTTGCGGGCGAGCGCGGAGACATCGCTGCGATCCCACGACTGCGCGAGCTGATCAAGGACGAATCCCCACGCGTGCGTTACTTTGCAGTGATGTCCCTGGGGAAACTGAAAGACAAGGAGTCCTTCGCGGGCTTCGTTGGGCTCTTGGCTGAGGCAGACAACTCCGATCCAGCGATACGACATGCGGGGGTCATGGCGCTGGTTGGCAGCCAGGATGCCACTCGCATCGCCTCACTCTCGGCGCACGCCAACGAATCGGTGCGGAGGGCTGCTGTGGTGGCGCTGCGTCGCCTGAAAAGCGGAGAGCTCAGCCAGTTTTTGAACGATGCCAGTCCGCTCGTTGTCATGGAAGCCGCCCGCGCGATTTACGACGAACCCATTCCAGTTGCGATGAACTCGCTGGCGGCGCTGATTGATCGACCTGTGGGTGACGCGGAGCTGGTGCGTCGAGCCCTCAACGCCAACTTTCGACTTGGCTCCGCCGACACCGCGGCAAGGCTTGCTGCGTTTGCAGCCCGACCTACCGCGCCGCCGGAGATGCGAATCGAGGCATTGAACATTTTGGATGCGTGGGCCGCACCGGATCCCCGTGATCGGGTCTTGAATGCGTATCGTCCGATTGCGGCGCGTCCGATGCCAGAAGCTGCCGATGCTCTCACCCCACAAATCGAGAGCCTGATGGCTGGCGAACCTTCGGTTCGCGAAGAGGCGATCCGGGTTGCCTCGATGCTCGGTATCAAAAGCATCGCACCCTTACTCGTCATTCGCGTTCAGGATGAGCAACTGAGCGAAGAACTTCGTGCGTCGGCGCTCGTCGCCCTTGCGCGACTGGACCCGCCAAAGGCGGTTGCGTTGGCGCGTGAAGTCAAGATGTTGCCCGCCACGGACCTGTTGACTGCGGCGCTGCGCGTGCTGGCGACACATGATGCCAAGGCTTCGGTCGGCAAGTTTGTCGATGCCACGCAGAGCCGTAATGTCGAAGTCCGTCAATTGGCCTGGGACCTTCTGGCGGAGAGCAAATCTCCGTCCGCCGATGCCGCCATCTTGAGCGGCGTCAAAAGCTATTTGGAAGGACAGCTTCCCGCCGATGTTCAACTGAACGTGCTGGAAGCGGCCGACGGACGAGTGGATGCGGAGACGCAAGCCGCTCTCACCGAGCATGGTCGGCTGCTGGCAGAGAAGGATCCGTTGGCTACCTGGTTGGCGGCACTCGAGGGAGGGGACGTCGAACGCGGCAGCAAGCTGTTCTTCGAGAACACGAAGCTATCCTGTTTGCGATGTCACAAGGTCGATCGGGCTGGTGGTGAGGTCGGTCCCAACTTGACGGTGATCGGAAAGGAAAAGGACCGCCGTTACCTGCTCGAATCGATTTGCCTTCCCAACGCGCAAGTCGCCAAGGGATTTGAGACTGCGTTGATCCTGAACGATTCCGGTCAGACGTTCTCAGGCATCGTGAAATCGGAGAATGACGACTTCGTCGATCTGATTCAGAGCGATGGCAGCCAAATCAGGATCCCGACCGAAGAGATCGAAGGTCGTCGCAAAGGCAAATCGTCGATGCCGGAAGACCTGACGAAGCAAATGTCGCTGCGGGATTTGCGAAACCTGGTCGCCTACCTGGCCAGCCTGCAAGTTGATCCGCGTGCCGTTTCCGAGGAAGAAATCGAGTAGCCTCGTCGGCGCATCCCGACGTGAACCTCAGGCGCTAGTGCAGCGTCAGCATTGATTTTAGGGGTTGATGGCGAAAAGGGGTCCGACACCAAAAACCGGAACGGCCCGAAGGGTGCTTCGCATTTTTGGTGTCGGACCCCTTTTCGCCCGGCGCACGGAAAAACCGGAGGGCTCGCGCCCTTCCGCTAACAAAGCCATCCGCTTGGCCGCAAAGTCGATGGCCCACGGCTAGTGCCTGAGGTTCACCGTCGAACCGACGTCGACGGGAAGTGTGACGAGACGCTAGCGGTCCTTCAAACGCAGGACGCTCTGCCGGGCTCGAGCCAGGAAATCGGCTTTGGGTTCGCCGGCTTCCAGAAAGATCGGCGGTCCAACCGTGATGCAACTCAACAGCGGAACGGGCAAGACTTCACCCCGTGGCAGAATCCGATTGACGTTGTCGATGTAGACAGGAACGAGCTCCAAGTCGGGACGCTTCTTGGCCATGTAATAGAGCCCGCTCTTGAATTCGCCCATCTCGTCATCGCTCGATGATCGGCCTCCTTCGGGAAACATGATCAACGAGTAGACGTCGCCCATTTGCTGAATCATGGTGTCGATCGGGCTCTTGTGGACCTTGATTTCCTTGCGATCGACCAGCAGGGCGTTGAAGGCTTTGGCAATGTGAGGCTTGAGCCATCCGGTGGACCAGTAGTCTTTGGCGGCCACCGGGCGTGTGACCTTACGCAATTCGCGCGGCAGAGCGGACCACAGCACGACGGCGTCGAGGTGGCTGGTGTGGTTGGCGAAGTAAATGCGTTGGCAAGTGTCGGGCTGACAATCGATCCAACGCACGGTGAAACCGCTGAAGAGCTTCGCCAGAAGAACGATGGCATGACTGGTGAGTGTCATGGGGCCATCATAGTGGTGTGTCGAAAGGTTGCGAAGGCGAAGTCACAGTTCGATCATCGAAGCAGGTTCTCGCCGCGGTTTTCCTGTTGGTGGATGACGACAGGCCATCCCGGAAACTGGTTGGAAGGCTGACCGTCGGTGGCATCAATCAAGAAGCGGAATGACTCGATCTTGTAAGTCTTGGCCACGGTGTCGACGGTCACCAGTCCGAACCCGCTTCCTTTCTGGTGAGCCTTTTCGTAGCGGTTCTTTTTGGTGCCGACCTCGGGATTGCCGACCGCATAGACGTAAACACGATTGCCGAAACCGTCCAGGTACTCGCCCGTGTCGGGCAGGCCATGCTGCGGCCGGTTTGTGTGGGGCATGCCAACCTCGTCCGGTCGCCACCAGCGTGGATAGCCGGCGGAGATGGCCGGCGTACAGAAGGACCAGCAGCCATCGCGTTGCTCGTCGACGCCGTATTGCGCCAACGACGTGAGGTGTTGGTCTCCGTTGATGTGCAGCGGCATCGCGGGGCGCAGGATCCGAATCGCGTGGTTGCGCGGCGTCTGTGGCCATCCGCCCGAATCGAGATCGGCCTTCAAGTAGCCGTCGTACTTTCCGTGATGAGTCGCGACACCGGCAAAGACGGTCTGGCTGAGCAGGATCTTCATCGTGTGCCCGCGCCAATCGCCGGCCCAATGTTCCAGGAAGTCCTCTTGCCGTTTACCGAGCAACTGCAGACCTGGTTTGTCCAGTACACCGGTATCAAAGTTGATATCCATCACGTGATCGGCTCGCCCGCTACCAGTGTCCACATGCTGAGGACCGCTCTTGAACTGTCGATCGCCCAGAATCGCGAATCCGACGTCTCCATAGACCATGTCGCCGTAATAGACGCTGATGCCCTGTTGGACCGGTGTCGGGTCGTAGAAATCGGGATGGTGCGCCGCATTGGTCTTGTGGACAACATTGACCATTCGCGCCGGCTCGATGTAGCCGCCGTTGGAGGAGGCGCCACCGACATCGATTTGCATGGGGGCACCCTCTTCACCCCAGATGTTGCCTTGAAAGACATCGTGATCGTCCGGAATGCAAAGCGTTGGGCGGTCGCGCATGGCTTCGCGGAAGGCCCAGCCAAACATGTAATACTTGCGCAGGTAATTCAGGATTGCTCGCTCTGCGGGCGATCGGATCAGCCCATAGCCACCGTGGCTCTCGTAGATCTGGTCACCGGAAAAGTAGAGCAAATCGGGATCGAGGCGAATCAGGTTCTCAGCGACCGGTGCGTAGGGGAAACCGTAATCGTTTTGGCAGGTGAGCGCACCGATGCGAAGCGGTCGGCCGGATGGATTGGGTTTGATCTTTCCGCCCCACTGGGTCTCGGACTCGCTTCCATCAAGCTTGCGCTCTCGATAGACCAGTCGGTAGGGGATCTCGCGGGTCTGATCCCAGTTGGCAATTCGGAAGGTGGCGGTCCATGCATCGTTGTCCAATGTGGCAAAGCCAAGCGAATTCCACTCGTCAGCATCCTGAATCAGAAGCTCAACATCGTGATTGTCGTCGGCGCCGAGCGGGCCGGTCAATGCGCTGATCTTCATCACGAAGCCCTCGTCACTTCGCGAATCACTCAGCGAGTACATCGACCACAGGATGGGACCAAAGGCTTGTTCGGGTGTGACCGTGACAGCTGATCCGGCGACGGACCAATTGTTGAATCGGTAGCGCGCTCCATTTTGCTGGCCGGGCTTGGCATCGAAGTTGTTCACCAGCGCCAAGTTTCCGAGGACTGCGTCGGCGGCAACCGTCTGGCTGACTTCTCCGGCAATCTCTCCGTTGGACCGCCGCGCCTGCAACGTGAGTTGAACCTGTTTCCCGGCGGGACGTCCTTCCAAAGAGAGCTGGAACGGTTGTGTGACGTCCACTTCAATTGGCGATTGCTGCCGCCCGAGGACCAGGTTCCCGTCAAGGATGCCTGCATCGATGCCACGTGAGGCAAAACAATTGCTGCGAAATTCGTTCAAGTCACTTTGGATCCCAACTCGAAACCCGACGCCTCCGTCGTTGCCGAGCACTTCAACTCTTTGGACATCGACCGACATTTGCAGCGACCCGGACGGGTCGGTCAGTTGATGGGTAATCAGTTGAAGATTGCGATTGCCACCGATTGATTGACATTCCGCGGCGCCATTCACGACGGCCCAATCTTCCATTGGATTTGCCCAGATTTCCGCGCCGAGCCAGATGCGATCGTGGGTGTTGCTCCAGGACACGACGGTGGATTGGTCGGGCTGACCGCCAACGTCTTCGCGCGGGGCCAATTGTCCAACCGCCAGCCGGCCGTGACCGAGCCAAGCGGTGCCCAAACCCAATAGTTTCAAGGCTAAACGTCGAGGAAAGGAAGCCATCTCAGATTACCAGGTTGAAGTCAAAAAAATCCGCGTCTTGATCACAGTATCGGAGCGAGTGTCTTCGCTGGATAGCGGCTGATCACGCTGCAATTCACGGCACTCCAAGCAGCCGTTTGCGTTCGATCAGGGCTCCATGCCCGAATGGCCATCCCAGCGAACGAATCCTTCGATTGCGGCGTATTCGGCAAGGCCCAGTGCATCATAGCGTCTTGCTGTCTCTGCGTTTCTGGCCTCGGCGCGTTGCCAGAATTCTCGGACATCCGAGCCGGGGAACAGGGCGCGGTCCTTTTGCGATTCATGCTTGAAAATCGCCACGCGCTTTCGCGTCACCTCTTGCGGGCTGAGAGGGACCGCCATCTCGATCTGATGGGGCGCCCATTCCTGCCATGCGCCGCGGTAGAGCCACACGGCGCAGGTCTCGTACCAAGGATCGTTCTGACACTGCAGGCATGATTGCAGGATGATTGACAGGCAGGTTCGATGGGTACCGTGTGGATCGGACAAGTCACCGGCCGCGTAGATCTGATGCGGCTTGACGGAGCGCAGCAAATCGATGGTGATTTGAATGTCTTGGTCGGAGATCGGGCTCTTTTTGACGCGACCGGTTTGATAGAAGGGCAGATCGAGGAAGTGTAAGTTTTCGTCTTTGACGCCGCAGCAACGTGCGCCCTCACGTGCTTCACCACGTCGAATCAGTCCCTTGATTCGCTGCACCTGATCGCTGTCGATTTGCCCCGACTTCTTGTTGCGAAGGAATTCGTCCACATGGGATTCGAGTTCGTCGAGGCCTTCGGCCCGGATGCGAAACTCACGGCAAAAGTCCTCCACGAATTCTGCGAATCGAATCGCATCTTCGTCAAACACAGCGATATTGCCGGAGGTCTGATAGGCGATGTGGACGTCATGCCCCTGGTCCACCAGGCGAATCAGGGTGCCACCCATCGAGATCACGTCGTCATCGGGATGAGGTGAAAAGACAATGATCCGCTTCGGGAAAATGTCGTCGCGATGGCCGGGGCGATCTCCTATTTGCTTGGCGTGTTCGGGCTTGCCGCCGGGCCAGCCGGTGATCGTCGATTGCAAGTGGCGAAAGACTCGCAGGTTGATGTCGTAGGCGCTTCCATGAGCCGCCAACAGGTCCTGCAAGCCTTGCTCGTTGTAGTCGGCGTCGGTCAGCTTGAGGATGGCCTTGCCAACGTCTTCGGCGAGATCGATCACGGCCCGACGAATGGTCGGGGGATCCCAATCCATGTCACCCAATAGCCATGGGGCTTGAATCCGCGTCAGGTTCGAAGCGGCGGCGTCGTCAAGCAAGCACAAGGTATTGGGATGATCTTGCAGAAACGTCGCCGGAAGGCCCGCGTTGGCATATCCTTCGATCGTCTTGGCCAAGATGTTCGCCTTGCCTTCCCCGAAGGCGAGCAACAGGATCCGGCGGGCCTCGAGAATCGTCCCAACGCCCATGGTGATCGCGTAGCGGGGAACGTTTTCCGCCCCGAAAAAGTCGCTGGCGGCGTCCGTCCTCGTCACATTGTCCAACGTGATCATTCGAGTGCGCGAGCCACGGTCCGAGCCGGGTTCGTTCAAGCCGATATGCCCGGTCCTGTTGATCCCCAGCAATTGAATGTCGATTCCACCCACATCACGGATCTGCTGCTCGTATTGTTGGCAGTAGGCAGCGACTTCCGACTTGGGAACGGCTCCATCAGGGATGTGCACATTGCTGGGCTTGATGTCGACATGGTCGAACAAGTGTTCCTGCATGAATCTTGCCACGCTTTGCAGTTCGTAAGGCTGCATGGGGAAGTATTCACCCAGGTTGAACGCCACGACGTTTTCGAAGGACAGGGATCCGCTGCGATGAAGTCGCACCAGTTCCTCGTAGACCTTCACGGGCGACGAGCCGGCTACCAAACCAAGCACGCAAGGTTGACCCTGCTCGGCTTTCCACCGAATCAACTCGGCAATCTCGGTCGCCGCGGCAACGCTCGCGTCCGATGCGCGGGCAAAGACTTTGCAAGGGATGCGTTCGCTCGGGTTGTTCATCACTTTTCGCACATCTGTTTCGCAACCATCGCAGCACCGAGCAGACCGGCGTCGTTGCCCAGCGAAGCGAAATCAATGATCACGTTACCACCGACCTGGACCAAGGTCGTCTCTCGCACCGTGTCCCGCACTGTTTGCAGAAAGTACTCTCCCATTTCGGTCTTGGGCCCACCGAAAGTCATCGCGCCGCCCAGAAGCACGACGGCCGGATCGATCACCTGACCGAGCATACCGACCGCTTGACCGACAAGCCGAGCCGTTTCGTGAATGACGCGACGACAAGGTTCGAATCCTCGTTCCGCCGCTTCTGCAATTTCCTTTGGCGAAAGGTCGTCCGCCAGCAGGCTCTTGGGGATTCGTTCCGAATCGAGATCGGCCAGCTCATCTCGCAAGCGGGCGATCACGCCGGAAGCGCCTGCATACGATTCTAGATGTCCTCGACTTCCACAGGTGCAGGGCAGGGCGTCGCTTCCGAAGCGGATTGCGATGTGGCCCAGCTCGCCCGCGCAACCATGGTCTCCGCCGTAGGGCCTTCCGTTGACGACGACTCCGCAACCGATTCCAGTACCGAGCGTGACCAGCGCCAGCGATTGTCGCTGCAATCCGCGCACGGCGTGCTCCGCGTAGGCGGCCGAGTTCGCATCATTGACCACGGCGGAGGGGAGCTTTGAGGCGGCCGATAGGATTTCCAAGAGCGGCTCATTGAGCCAGCCGGGCAAGTTGACCACCTCGCGGAGCCGATACTCGTCGCTATCCAACACCCCGGGAACCGCCATCCCGACGGCAGCCAAGTCGCTTGGGTCTCGACCGAGTCTTGCCAGCTGATGGTGGGCGAATTCGATCGCGTGACTCACGACGTGCTGCGGTGTCCCGAGCGATGGCGTCGCCGTGACCGCCTTGGCATGGAGTTCGCCCCGAGCGTCCACCAACCCAACTTTGACGTTCGTTCCACCCACGTCGACCCCGAGAAACAGTGGCTCGGGCGACCGCGGCTTTGGTTTTTTAGAATCTTGGACGCTGGAAATCGCCATCAGAATCGTCAACTGGCGGGAAGCCAGCCGTTCGCAGGGGGGTGAGAAGAGCATGTTGGCAGCTTCGAGGCTGCCCTTCCTACGTTAATCAATCGCGAGCCATCGTGAGAGACAATCCGGCTCGAGTCGTGTTGCGGCACGCTCGGGCTCGGCCGGCCGGGAACTTCCGGAAGGCTATTTGAGCAGTCCGAGCCCCTCGGGAAGCCTGCCCGCGGCGACTTCCTCCTCCCACTCGTCCATCAGCGGCCAACTTTCGGCAAGCGTTCCGAAATCGGCCATCCGCAGGTAGCCCCGGACACGGTCGATGGTTCGATTGAGCAATTCCGGGTCGTTGCGAAAGATCGGACCGTGGCTGGGAGCCAGCCATTTCACGTCGCTGTCGCGAATCCGCTGGAGCGAACGAATGAATGCTTTGATGTCGCTGCCATGATGGGCATCGATGGCTCCGATACAGCCATCCCGATAGATGTTGTCGCCACTGAGCAGCACGTCGCCGATTCGAAAAGAGAGCTGGCTGTCGGTATGACCAGGAGTATGCCAGACTTCGAGCTTGAGCGACCCGACCTCGATCACATCGCCCTCATCGACCTGATGCTCGATTTCCACCGGCGGCATCGCCATCTTCAGGTTTTGGGCTTCGATCTCGGCGAGGGTGATCAACGTGTCACCGCTCTGCAAAGGCTTCACCGCGTTGGGGTGGCTAGTCACCGTGGTCTTGAGCAACTGCTTGGCTTTGGCAAGGCCTTGGATGTGGTCGACGTCCGCATGCGTGGCGACCAGTGTCTTGCATCGCGAGAGGGGAAAGTCCAGCTGACGGATGATTTCGATGAAGTCGTCGACGGTTTCTTCATAGCCGATATCGATCAAAATCCACTCATCGGCGTCGTAAACCAAATAGACATTGCAGCCAAGGACTTCACCGGCTTGGAAATTCAATTCGATGATGCCGGGGAAGATCGGTTTTCGAGTAATCATGATGAGCGATAAGCGGAATGCGGCTGCCAGAAGGCGGTATTGTAGGAATGGAGCGAGCGCATCGAAAACCCCGCGAGCAAAGCCGCTCAAACGAGACAAAAAGCGGTCCCAGGATTTCAGAGCAGCTCCGCCAGACCCTCGCGGTAGGTCGGGTAGCGGAGCGAATTGATCAGATCACGTTTCATGCGACGGTTCCAGATCCGCTTGTTGCTCTCCGATCGCATTCTTTCCGAGGCATTGGGCCCGGGGTCCACAAACGTTGGCTCCGGCGCGCCGCAACGACGGGCGATGAAGCGATAATATTCGCGGCGGATCGCCGGCCCGTCATCGGCCACCAGATAGAGTCGTTCGGTCGCCCGCGTCCACGAGGCGAGGACGGCGTCGGCTGCGTCATCCACATGGATCAGATTTAGAAATCCATGCTCTGGGGAGGCGATTGGGCGGCCTGCACGCACATCGGCAACGCGGGGAATCCGCCCTGGCCCGTAAATCCCGGCCAGCCGCAGGATGGTCCAGGGCGATTGGGGCCGAAGGCGGTGTAGCAGGCTCTCGCCCCACAGGTGTGCTCGCGCACCGGCACGGGTTGGATGGGTCGGCGACGATTCGTCGACCCAGCTGCCATCGGTTTGATGGTAGACGCCAGTGGTACTGATGTAGCTGATCGAGGCCTGCGGTGAGACCACCCGCAGCAGATTTCTCAAACCGCCTACCTGTCCATCGATTCGATTGGCTCTTCCTCGCGGGTCGTGGCTGACTGCTACCAGGATCCAGTCGACCTCTGGCAGATGGGTAAGGGTTCGCCGATCGGTCCAGTCGGCGATGACCGGCTCGACCCCAAGTTTCCGCAGAGTTTGCGCTTTTCCGAGATCCCGAGTGGTGGCCCAAACTGAATGGCCTGTTCCGACGGCTTGGCTGGCGACGCGCGATCCAAGGTATCCGCAGCCAAAAACCAGGATTCGGCGCGAAACAGCGGTCGACGCGAGGTGTTTTGATCCGGGGATCGACATTTTTCCTATCGGTTGATTCGAGGGTACAATAGCAACGTCCGGGTTTCTGCCCCTCGTTTCGTCCAACACTCCGAGGTCGTCTCTTGCTCCACCCACGCCGACGCCGTCCGCGAGTGGGACGCCAATATCTCGTCCCCAACCTCCGACAGCTAGCCGTCGCGCTCGGTCTGATTCTGACCGCCGCTGGAACCAACGTGCGCGCTCAGGTCGCTGTCTCGGAGAAGGCTGCTTCTCCAGCGGGCGTGACAAGTGTCCCGGTGATATCCAACACGCTGGCAATCGAGGGCGGCGTGGGGCAGGGCACCGAAGTCGCAATCGCCACGAGCCTGACGAGCCTACTGTCCAGCGGTGGTGTGCCCCAAACCATTGATCAGCTTCGGGAGTTGGAAAGCCAACAGCGGAAGGTTGCTGCAGCAGTGGTCGATTGTACGGTCAGCGTCAAGATTGGTCCGGCTCAGGGCTGTGGCGTGATCATTACCGAGAGTGGTTACATCTTGACGGCGGCCCACGTGGCGATGCATCCAGGCAAGACCGCGGACATCATGTTGTCCGATGGGCGGGTGGTCCAAGCGACAACCCTCGGTATGAATCGCAATGTCGATGCAGGCCTGATCAAAATCAACCCGAATCAGAACGGCGGACGCCCCTGGCCGCATGCCTCGTTGGGATCGAGTGAAGAACTTGTGCCAGGAATGTGGTGCATCGCGACAGGACATCCCGGCGGTTACGATCGCCAGCGCGGGCCGGTTACCCGAGTCGGGAGAATCCTGGCGATTCGGCCGACGGCCATCGTTACGGATTGCGCTTTGATCGGCGGAGACAGCGGCGGGCCGTTGTTCAACATCACCGGTAAATTGATTGCGGTTCACAGTCGCATTGGCAATGACGTTGCCGACAACCTGCATGTTCCGATCGATCATTACGCGACATCCTGGGAGCGAATGCAGCAGAGCGACTCTTGGGGATCGCTGCCAGGATTCAAGCCGGTCCTCGGAGTCAAGGGCGACCCTTCTGCGACCGAAGCGATTGTCGAGTTCGTACACGCGGGGTCCCCAGCCGAAGCGGCCGGGATCCTTCCTGGCGACATCATCGAAGAGTTCGGTGACAAGTCGATCAACGACTTTGAATCACTGAGGGAAGCTGTGGCCGACACGATGCCGGGCGAACGCGTCCGAGTGCTGATCAATCGCGAAGGCAAAAGGCGAATGTTGAACGTTGAAATTGGACGCGCCGATTGACGACAGAGAAGTCGCGGGAACTTTGTAACTCCACCTCGAGAACGCAAGCATGATTCGCATTGTCTTCGCCGCTCTTCTTGTGCTCTCCGGTTCGCTGCTGAAGATGGAGATGCATGCTGTCGCAGATGAACGTCGCGATAACGCAGAAATGGTGAGTTTGTTTCGACCGATTTCGGAATCGGTACGAGGCTCGGTCGTGCAAGTCTTGTGTGGTGGCAGACCGGTTTCGTTGGGAACGGTGGTCGCTGCGGACGGTTATGTCCTGACGAAACGAAGTGAATTGACCAGCGACCCGATTCGAGTCCGCCTTTCCGACGGACGGATGTTTCCAGCACGCGTCGCAGCGGTCCGCCGTCGAAACGACTTGGCAATGTTGCGGGTCGACACGGACATCACACTGGCGCCAGTCGAATTCACCAGTGAGGTTCCTCCGATCGCCAGTTTTGTGGTGAGCCCAGGACGAACGGGGCGTCCAATCGGCATCGGGGTCGTCGGGGTCAAGGAACGCCCGATCGGTCATCAGGGCCGGCTTGGCGTCATGCTCGAGGACGATCCGAATGGACGCGCTCTGGTCCAGTTGGTGTGGCCGCGTAGCGGTGCCGAGATCGCGGGCATCGAGCCGGGCGATCGCATCATCGCGATCAATGGTCGCGAAGAGAAAAATCGAGTCGCGGTGATCGAAACGTTAAGGGGAATGTTTCCGGGCGAAAACGTTCGCTTGACCATTTTGAGGCCCAACGAAGTGAGTGAGCTGGAACCCCTCGAAATGGATGCGCGAATTCGAGACATGGGGGTGCTTCAGGAATCGGAGAGCGATTCCAAGGTCAACGGCCCTCGCAATGTTCGTCTCAGTGGCTTCGATCGAGTGATCCAGCATGATACGGTCCTCGACCCCGACGAATGCGGCGGACCGATCCTCGATACCCTTGGACGGGTCGTCGGGATCAACATCGCACGTGCGGGACGCGTGGTCAGCTACTCGCTTCCTTCGTCGCTCGTCCTGCCGGAGCTGATCAGCATGCTCGAGGAAGCTCGCAGTTCTCACTAGGGCATCTTCGCCATCCGTTGACACAGGATGTGGAGATTTCGATCGTAACCCGTGAGCGAGGCTCGTTGCGTAACTCATTTCCTCGCTTGCGGGTTACGTTTGGCCGCAAAGTGGCGCCGTCCAGCCAGGTGCCTTGGCACCTGATGAATCAAGTCGTCTGCGGCAAGAGTTTCTGAAGAATCGCGACGTCTTTCCAGCCGCCATCCATGTGGCCAATTTGTTTCTGAATGCCAACGAGTTCGTAGCCGTGGCGATAGTGAAACGCCATGCTCCGCTGGTTGTCCGCCACAATTTTCGCGACCAGGTGATGGATGCCATGATTGCGGCAAAGTCGTTCCAGATTTTGCTGTAAACCATTGGCGACGCCCCGACCGATGGCTGTGGCGTCGAGATAAATCGCGGTCTCCAGGGTGAAACGGTAGCCGTGCCTGAAACTGTACCATCGGGCGGATGCCCAGCCGACGAGCGAGTCATTCCTCTCCGCCACCAGCCAGACTTCTGGACTCGATCCGGCGACCAGGGTCCTGACCTGCTGTTCGGTCCAATGCTCCGTGTCGAATGTCGAGCCACCCAGATCGACATGGTGGTTATAGATCCTGGCAATCGCGGCTGCATCGGTGTGCGCGGCCGTGCGCACCTCGACATGATCGCAGTCACCGGGCGATTGGTCACGAGTGGTTGGAGACATGCTGCTCACGCGCGGTTTGTTCCCAGAGCCAACGAATGGATTCCGCAATGGAGGGAAGGTGCTCGTCGGTGGCGATGCAACCGTGTTCCAGTCCTTCCATCACCACCACGCGTGAAGGACCACCGTAGGTTGCAATCAGGCGATTCTGATCTTCCGGCGGTACGAGCGAATCGAGTTCCGACTGCAGGAATACCGCAGGCAACCGCACGCGACTGGCCGTTTGCATCGCGTTCATTGACTCACAGAGGCTCTCAATCACCGGTTCGACCAGACCGCCCAGTGGATATCCTTTGGCAACCCGTTTGACCACCGGGATCAACGGTGGTGGGTTGCGTAGGATCAAGCCCGATGACGAGGGGTCAGGTTTGGCAGTCGCCGCAACGTGGAGTGCCGTGACACAGCCCAGGCTGTTACCGCAGAGCCAAGTCGTCAGCCCATTGCGACCGCTCCGCTGGGTCACCTGTTCCCAGAAAACGAGCGCAGCCTCGGCGATTGCCCGCTAGGCTCGCTCGCCCTTCGCTTCGTCCGTAACCCGGTGGGTTCCATGTCCATATCTCGACGCGATGTTCCTGCATCAACGACATCGGAAATCCGGTCGATCTTTCGGCTCGTCCCGCTGTGCCCGGGAACTTCAAGACCAGCAACTCGGGCGATTGGTCCGGCTCGAAGTTGCGCTGCACGAAGCACTCCAGCTTTCGTCCGCCGAAGTCGAGCATCTCTCGCTGCTGCGTCGGATGCTCGATCGGATGGCGCGAGGGCCGGAGCACCATGCGATCGAGCAGGTACTGACGAACTGGAAGGAGTGAACGGCGGATCATCGCTATCTCATCGCTCGCTGCAAAGACGCCTCAGAACGGAACCGTCAATGTACTCGCTGACCCGGTTGAGCACCCTCGTCGACGCCAAGGACGAAGACCTCGGCGCCGCCGGGACCGGCTGCCGTGACCATTCCCTCGCTCAGGCCAAACCGCATCTTCCGCGGTTTCAGGTTGGCAACCATGACCACCAGGCGTCCGACGAGTTTGTCCGGGTCATAGGCCGCTTTGATACCGGCAAACACTTGGCGAGTTTCTTCACCGCCCAGACTGAGCGTCAGCTTCAGCAGTTTGTCGGCTTCCGGGACGTGTTCGGCACTGATCACGCGGGCCACACGCAAGTCGACTTTGGCGAAGTCTTCGATCGTGATCTCCTCGGCGATCGGTTCATCCTTGAGTGGCTGGTCGCTGTCGTTGAACCGTGTCGCGACCTCACTCGCCGCATCCAGTTCCGATTGACTCTTGCTCTCTTCGATCATCTTCTCTAGTTCCTCCGTTTGAATTCGATCCATCATTCTTTTGAAGGTTGCTACCGGCGTTCCCAATAGCGGTTTGCGACTTTGGTCCCAGGACGTGATCTCCTCCCCCAGCAGTTCACCGCACTGGACAGCCAGTTCCGGCAAGCACGGGAGCGAGGTACACGACCAGTTGTCGAAACAGGTTCAACGCGACGGTACAAACATCACGAAGTTCCGCCTCGCGATCGGGGTCCTTCTTCATCTCCCAGGGCTTGGCATGCTCCACAAAGGGGTTCGCTGCGTCCGCCAATTCCATGATGCGACGGATCGCTCTGGCGTAGTCACAGGCTTCGTAGGCGTCCGCGATCTCGTCACCCGCGGCGGCCGCGGCCTCGAACAATCCACCGTCGTCAGGGTAGTGCGCAGACAAGCCGGTTGAATGAGCGAACTTGCCGACGCGACTGGCAAGGTTGACCACCTTCCCCACCAGGTCGCTGTTGACCTTCTTGGTGAACTCGTCGACACCCAGGTCCAGGTCCTCCACGCGGGGCGTCAACTTGGTTGCGTAGAAATACCGAAGGTAAGACGGGTCGGCATACTTCAGGTAGGTTTCTGCCGAGACGAAGGTCCCTTTGCTCTTGGACATCTTCTCGCCGTTGACGGTCAAGAATCCGTGGATGCGGACCTTCGTTGGCAGGTTGTAGCCGGCCGTCTTCAACATGCCCGGCCAAAACAGCGTGTGAAAGTAGGTGATGTCCTTGCCGATGAAATGGTGAATCTCACACGCTTCGTTCTTCCACCAGTCATCGAGCGATTCGCCGTGAGCCTCGCACCATTGCTGGGTGCTGGCGACGTAACCGATCGGTGCGTCAAACCAAACGTACCAATAATTGCCAGGCGAGTCTGGAATCTCGAAGCCGAAATAGGGAGCCGGCCGACTGATGTCCCAGTCTCGCAGTTCTTCCCCCAGGAAATGCCCCTTCAAGTAGTTGGCAACTTCGTTCTGCAAGGCGCCACTTGATTCGACCCATTCGGTTAGAAATTGGCGGAGCTTCTCCAGTTGCACAAACAGGTGAGTTGACTCTCGAAGCACCGGTGTGGCGCCGCTCAGTGTGCTTTTCGGATCGATCAAATCGGTGGGGCTGTAGGTGTGTCCGCAGGTGCAATTGTCACCCGCCTGGTCAGTGCGGCCACACTTGGGACAGGTGCCGCGAACAAACCGATCGGCCAAAAACGTTTCGGCTTCCGGGTCGTAAAGCTGCTCAATCGCTCGCTCGGTGACCAGGCCGGCTTGCCGAAGCGCCTTCCAGAAGATGCTGCACAGCGATCGATTGGCGTCGCTATGCGTGCTGCCGTAATTGTCGAACTGGATCCCGAAGCCCGCGAAGTCGCGCTGGTGGGCTGCGCTCATCGCTGCGATCACGTCCTCCTCGCTTCGCCCCTCTTTTCGGGCCCGGATCATGATCGCGGTCCCGTGGGTGTCATCGGCACAGATGTAGATGCATCGATGCCCCCGCAGTTTCTGGAAGCGGACCCAGATGTCGGTCTGGATGTACTCCACCAGATGCCCGATATGGATCGGGCCATTGGCGTAGGGAAGGGCACTGGTAACCAATATTTGGCGTGTCATCGCGATCTTAAGCGGCGTTCGTTCAATCTCGGTCTCTCCGCCGGTCGAGGTCGCAGCGGGCCCGGATTGTAATCATCCAGCGACTTGGCGACGACCGGAAGTGGAGCTGCTGGACGCCCCCTCGGCTGCTGCGATGGTTTCTTCGACGAAAGGGTCGTGAAACTGGAAAAAGATTCAAGTTCGCGATCCTGCCAAAGGTTTGCCCTTGTCATCTGTCAATCGATTGACGCAGTATGCCCGAGGACGATTCCCGCACCACGGCGGGCAACATCGGCGCTGAGAAAAGTCGAAGGCAGGATGCCGAATTGACTCCCTCGGCGGACAAAAAACTCCGGGTCCATGGAGGGACAAGCGTGACAAGGTTGATGTTCGCGGTAACCGCCGCAGGGATGATGGTGGCCACCGCAGTTCTCGCCCAAACCGCTTCGGCGGCCGATGCGATTCTGCTCGAATTTTCCTCGGCTCACTGTGCGCCCTGCCAGGCGATGAAGCCGATCCTGGCTCAGATCGAGCAGATGGGAACCCCCATCCGACACGTCGACGTCGTGTCCGAACCGCACCTGGCAGCCCGTTATGGGATTCGCAAGACACCGACCTTTGTCGTGGTCTCGGGTGGCAAAGAAGTCACGCGACTCGTCGGTACTCAAAGCCTTGAGGAAATTCGTGCGGCGTTGGCGATCAATCCTTCCGGTCCGCGGATTCTGACCGGATCGAAGTCCGCTACCCCCGCAAGCATCGAACAGTCGATGTCCCCTCCACAAACACGTCTGGCTCCGGTCGGGGATACCTTCCCGCTCGCGGCGAGTGACCCACAAACCCTCGTCGCCACGACATCGGCGGCCCCGCGCAGCGAGCCGATGCCGAGTGTCACGCTGGCTGACGCGGTTGAACGAGCACGCTCGGCTACCGTTCGCTTACGAGTTCACGACGGTCATGGCTATGGTGCCGGTACCGGGACCATCATCGACACTCACGGCGAAGAAGCCTTGGTGTTGACCTGCGGGCACTTGTTTCGTGAGACGCAGGGCAAAGGAAAGGTCGAAGTGGATCTCTATGTAGGCGGTGAGGTCCGCACTGTCCTGGGTCAGGTCGTCGACTATGACGCCGATACGCGCGATGTCGCTTTGGTCGCCATTCGCCCCAGCTTCCCCGTGCAACCCGTTCAACTGGTAACTGGTCAACAACAAGTACGCAGCGGTCAAACTGCATTCAGCTTTGGTTGTGATCGCGGTGACGATCCCTCACGCCGTGACACTCGCATCACTGGCGTCAACAAGTACAACCAACACCTTGGCGTTTCCAACCTGGAAATTGCCGGTGCGCCGATCGATGGCCGCAGCGGTGGTGGGCTGTTCGATGCAACGGGAAGACTGATCGGAGTTTGTAACGCAGCCGATTACAAGGACGATGTCGGCATCTACGCCGGCCCGGGTTCGATTCATTGGCAACTTGATCGTGTCGGCTTGTCGCATCTCTACGAGGGGAATCAGACAAGCGCTGCGGAAAGCTCGCCGCCAGCTGACAGGATCGCGAGTCTACCGGGTTTGCCCGCATCGTTTCCCCAAGAGGCCCTGCAGCCATCGTCGCTCGGCGCCAGTACAAGTCCAACCTCCGAATCGATTGCCCCTGCAGTTCTCGGAGCAGCGATCGCCGCCGAGTCGTCGGCGTATCAGGAGGTGATTGTGATCGTTCGCGATCTGAACGATCCGGCCGCCGCCGGCGAAGTCATGACGGTGAAGCAGCCCTCCGCCGAATTGTTGCAATTGATTCGGCAGCAGGCGGGGAATTAGTGCATCTTCAAAAATGACATTGTCGCCGATCGCGTCGCCGCTCGTAGCGCGCGGTGACGCTACACGCGGCGACGTGATCGCTACGCTCGGCGACGTGATCGCTAACGCTCGGCGACGTGATCGCTAACGCTCGGCCGATGCCTGAGGGAATGTGAATTCGCTGACCACCTCGCCGGTGACTTTGCGATGTCGCAGGACCAGCCTTGGACTCTTTGTTGCCGGATTCTTAATCGAAGTGTCTCCAGCCTGGTCGTAAGTGAGATCGCCGGAGAGAAAGCCACCGGCGACTCGTAGAAACCGATGCGTTGGACGCTCATCTCCCTGTTTCCAACCGAGTTGGTGTTTCTCGCTACCGGGACCGCAGCCGAACTCCCAAAGCCCCGTTTCCGCATCGACCGACGCGTATTGCCAATGCCGGTCGCCGCAAAACACGATCACGCCCGGTCGTTTGGACAGTTCTTCTCGAAGCAACCGACCTTCATAGGCAAACGTATCGTTGGCATGGTTATCCCGTTTGTTGTCGCGATCGGGGCCAACGATCGGCGTGGGGCTGAGAATCAGTTTGAAGGTGGCGTCGGACTGGTCCAGTGTGGAAAGCAGCCAATCCCTTTGCTGAGTCCCCAGGATCGTTTTGTCTGGTCCATCGGCCATGTTATTGGGGCTGCGGAAATCACGCCCCTCCAGCAGCCAAATCTGCAGACCCTCTCCCCAGCGAATCGTTTTGTAGCGAGGCGAGTTCGATGGAAACTGCTCATCGTTGAATAGCCGCATCCCTTCATCGAATGAAACGGCGCCGTAGGTTTGGCCCTGCCAGCAGTCGTTCTTCAGCGTGTCGTGATCGTCCTTGATGAAGTACGACGTGGTCCGCAGGTAAAAGTCGCGATTGCTCGGTAACGAAAAGATTCGCGCCCATTTGAACCGCATCAATTCGATCGTCCAGGCCCATGGATCTTCGTGGTCGTAGTACTCAATGTCCCCGGCATGCACCGCAAAGTCGGGATCAAGTTTGCTCATGCTGCGATAGATTTTGTGTCCCGCCAGACCGTCATCCCTGCGAATGAAGTCGTGGCAGGTGGTGATGCAAAAACGAATCGGCTGTTCCTCGTCAGCAGCTGGCGCGGTGCAAAACTCTCCTCGCACCACCGCGGATACCTCGGTCCCGCCAATTGGTCTGGCTTCGACCACAGCGGCGTAATCGCAGCCCGGCTGCAAATCTTCCAGACGCCACTGAGCTGTGAAGTCGTGATCCGCGGACGTGGCGGTCCAGTCCGTCGTCTTGATGGCTTTGAGTTGACGCTCGGGAAAGTAGCTCAAACGGACTTCGCCGGGAGCCCCGGGACAGGCTCCGAACATCGAATCCAAGGAAGCTCCCTCCGGGAGTTGCACCGGCAACAACTCAGCAGCGTCCGTCATGTTGGCGTAGCGGCGCTGATCGGTATTCGGAATGTGCAAAAACTCTGGGCCGTCCAAGAGCATCTCCGGGCGTCGCGTGGTGCGGGTCCACAGCACGATCGACGTCTGATCAGCCCAACCGTTGCGAAATGCGTTGCCGAGAAACGGACCATCAGACTGCGCAGGTGGTGGCTCTGGAACATCGCGGCCGACAAACTGAAAATCCTTGTAGACGATTGAGCCGCCGTGATCCGTTAGCATCACGCGATTCTCGTCGATGGGTCTGCCAAAATCCTCGAAGCCCCAGAATTTGCTCTTCGCGATCATGGCATCCCAAGCTGGGCCGATCGTCGCGGCGGTAGCAACCAGTTGACCATTCAAGTAGTGCTCGACACGATCTCCACTGGCGACGACACGGGCTTGATTCCACTCGCCGGCCGGCCGCAGCTGTTTATCTCTTGACGGTGGCGACAGATCGTAGATCGATGCCGTGCTTCCCTTGTCGTCGGCGTGCGCCGGCTCATCCACGAGCTGGTACTCCAAGCCGAGCCAGCGGGCTCCGAACTTGCGTACCCGATACTTCACGCCGGAATTGGTGCCGCGATCGAGCTTCCACTGCCAAGACAGCTCGAAATTCGCAGGCAACGGACCGCTGAGGAGACTACCCGCGGCGCCGCGAGGTTTCGCCAAAGAGATCTCACCATCACGGAATTCCCAGCTCAGCTCCGCGGGTTGGCCGTCCACTGTCTCCCAAAAACTGGGTTTCGACCAGTCGGTTTCCGGTTCCGCGTCCAGTCGTGCCACCACGGCGCTTTGCGCCATCACGTCGCTAGCCGGCTGGGCGCCGCAAAGAATCCAACCACCCACAACACTCAGAAGAATCGCTCGACCCATTGCCGCCCTTTCGGAGATTGACCGCTACCCGTCGACGCTTGCAGCGGGCTGACTCAAGAAAGCTTAATGGCTGAGGACCCTCGCGTGTATCGAAGCCCGGCGAGCAAGGGATGGGATCGGTTCACGGTTTTGCCGTGGCGCGAGTTGGATCAATGTCACTCCCGGCAACGCCGTCGCGGATCATTTTTTCCAGCGAATGACGGGCATCCTCTTCAGCCACGAAGTGGCGGAAGGGATTCGAGGGGGCTTTGAAACGGGTGCTGACGCACCCGGCAATTCTTGTATCGGCACTTTGTGCCTGACCAGCAACGGCGTTTCGCCTCTCAAGAATCCGCGATTGCGTTGCCCTCGCCGAGGGTCGGACGCTTGAAGAGCGGGGGAGGACTCTTGTCGCACTGGTTAAGGCTTTCGCCAACGTCAACGAAGTCGCGGCATCGCCCAAAAGCGCGCACCCGACTGCCCTCAATGGGGCACTCTCGTTGCTTCATTAGAGATACAAGCTCAGCATAATCTGCCTAGCGAGCTCGACACTTGCCGCGTGATTTTGGCGTGACATACGCCTCGAGTTGACTCTCAAGCGCTCGCAACTCGTCACTGAGCCAATCACCGAATGCTTCGGTCGATTCGCGGCACAATGTGGCGGTAAGTTCAAACCAGTGCTCACCGCTTGGTCGAGGCGTCGCTGGGGTACGATGATCGCTTGAGGTCGTCATCGGAGGGATCTCCGTTAAGTTGCAATCCTTCGCGAAATGGATGTAACAAACCAAGCCCGTGCATTTCGTCGGCTCTAGTTCGTTCGTTGGCCGCGTTCACTTATTGAGAGTGACCCACGGTACTCAAGGTTCATTGCAAGCAACGTGCCGAAGCACATCTCAATCTTGCATATCTCTGTAACTCTTTCCCATTTCAGCGGTTAGGGGAATTTCGGTAAAACACCTGGATCCACCCGCGCCGCCAATTCGAAACATTCCGTGTCTCTTTTTTGCCATCAAGACAGGCACTTGGACAAGTCATCGGCCGATTTGGCCATTTCAATCGAATTATATGTCGATCGTCACGAAATGAACTGAGAAAATGCCTCATTAATTGGGTCGTAATGGCCAAGGGTGGCCTACGGTCCCGATCAGCCAGCGTTTTCCCCCTGAGCCAAATGGATCGGCTGGGTCAGCTGTGTTGCCATGATCCGGGGCGCCATTTCGGGGCGCCATGGTTTTGGCAGGCTCCATCGGACGCAAACGTGCGTGTCGACTCGGGGCAGAATCGCAGATTGGGGCGTCTGTCGGCAATCCTGCAGGCCTGTCCTCGATCCTCCCTTTTGAAATCCCTTTTGAAATATGGCGGACGGCGAGAATTTGTGAGGATCTTGCCCAAGATGCCGAGCCCCTCGGCGAATGAGTGGGTGTGCGGCGGCAGGTCGGTCCCAGTTGTGAAAATCCGAGCCTCGGCCGCCCGAATCAGCCACCACCAGAGAGGGGAAGAAGATGATTAGAAAAATGGTTTTGACCGGAGGGGCCCTGGCACTGCTTTCCAGCATGACATTGGGCGTCCCTTTGTTCAGCTACGCCCGCTGTGGCGTCGACTGGCTTCGCAGTTCGGCAAACGATGCGATGCCAGTTGAATGGGAATTGAAACGAGCTCGGCAGATGATCGCCGATCTCAAGCCGGAGATTGAAGTCAACGCCACGCGGATGGCCCGCGAAAAGGTCGAAGTCTCACGTCTGGAAAAGCAGTTGGATGAAACCAACACGCGACTGGCTCAAGGCCGAACGGACATCGAACGCCTGAGCGAAGATCTTCGCAGCGAGAATCAGGTTTACAGCTACGGCGGACGAACCTACACGTCGGCCCAGGTCAAGAACGATTTGAGCAACCGCTTCAAGCGATTCAAGACGCGAAGTGCGACGGCGGAAAAGCTGGAGCAAATGCTCTCGGCACGCGAAGCATCGTTGCGGGCTGCTCAGGAGCGAATGGAAGCCATGCTCAGCGCCAAGCGGCAGTTGGAGGTCGAGGTTGAAAACTTGCAGGCTCGCCTGGGCGCCTTGCGGGTCGCACAGACAAGCAGCCAGTTGAACCTGGACGACAGCCAATTGTCTCGTACTCGCGAGTTATTGGATGAAATCGCGACCCGGATCGATGTCGAGGAAGAGACAATGAGCCTGGACGTCGAGTACTTCGGTGAAATCGACTTGGAAGAGCCGTCGGACGAGTCCTTGCTCGACGACATCTCTGCCTTTTTCGACCGATCTGGTGAGTCCTCGCCTTCGGCACTGGTAGCGATTCAGCTTGACTGAGTTGCGTTGATCGGTTGGCACACGTCAACCGATCGTTATGAGTGGTTTCCCGGTATTTTCAATCCCCTGGCACCCTAGGCTGATTCCGTGTCAGTGAACGCCACCGAGTTGAACGACACGCCTCCAGCACCTCGCTGGAGGCTTTGGATCGACGGCTGTGGTGGCTACTTGCTGCTGGCAGGCAACCAGTGGACGTTGGGCGGGTTGAGTCACAGCATTCGCGCCGACATTTGTGTTCGAGCTGACCTGCCGAGGCTGGCTGGCACGATCGAGCGGAGCGGCGGCGACTATTTTTGGAGAGGGGTGGGAGGATCCGATCGACGGGAGTTGATCCCAAGTGGTCAAACACTCACCGTAGCAGGGATCAGCCAGGCTTGCCCTTCATCAGCCGAGTGCCCTGTGCGAATCGGCCGTGTTGACGCTCAGCCCACCTCACCGATTTGACCAGCATGTCGATGCGGTGGTGTTGGCCAATGAAACCGTGCTGGTCGGACCGAGTCCGGATTGTCATATCCGTTGGCGTGAGTCACCCGATCGGGCCGTACTGATACGACGAGGCGGTCAATGGTTGGCAAAGTCAGGCCTGGCCGGTGAATCGACGCCGCTTCCACCGGGCCGGCGGATCATGCTGCGAACCCTAGCCATGACGTTGGAAGAAGCATGAACCAGCCCGACCAAACCCCGATGGCTCGCCACCCTGATGAGTCGACCGAAACCGCGACCCTCGCGCCCCGATCCAGTCAGGATGGTGCCCAGAACAATGGACCCAAACGGTCCAACCAAGGATCTTCCGATGATCTTTCTCCATGGAAACATCGTTTCATGACTGCGCTTCTCGATAAACTAAAGGTAAACGGAATCCGCGGTGGCAAGCCTTCCGACGGAGCCGAACGATCCGCCTCCGACGCGACACGATTCGAAACCAGTTCCGACTTCAACGATTCCCAGGACGAGAACGCTTGGTTGGGGGAGACCCAGTCGAGCGATTCTGCGTCGCCAGCGCGACCGATGACTTTTACCTACCCGCCCGGATCGACGCCGCTGCCCCGATACACGATCCGTCGTGGAATCGGCATGGGTGGTTTTGGCGAGGTTTACTTTGCCGTCAGCGACGCCGGGAAGGAAGTGGCGCTCAAACGGATCCAGCGAAATCTGGAAGTTGAGCTCCGTGGGGTGTCGCATTGCCTGAACCTCAAGCATCCCAATCTGGTCGCGCTCTACGACATCTGTCGTGATGACAAGGATCAATCTTGGGTGGTGATGGAATATGTCGCCGGCCCAAACCTTCGCCAGGTCCTGGATGATTCCCCCAACGGATTGCCTGCCGAGCAAGTCTGCCGCTGGTTCCAGGGAATTTCACAAGGCGTGCATCATCTTCATTCGGCCGGCCTGGTTCATCGTGATTTGAAGCCGGGCAACGTGTTTGACGACCTCGGAATCGTGAAGGTGGGCGACTACGGTCTGAGTAAGTTCATTTCGGCTTCCCATCGCGGCGGGCATACGGAGAGCGTCGGGACCTTCCACTACATGGCACCGGAGATTGGCAGGGGCCAGTACGGTCGCGAGATCGACATCTACGCCATGGGCATCATGCTCTACGAATTGCTAACCGGGCAAGTTCCCTTTGATGGCGAGAGTTGTCACGAGATCATCGTGAAGCATTTGACGGCCACGCCGGATTTGAAGGGGATTGCTGAGCCGTTTCGATCCACCATCGCTCGCTGTCTTCAAAAAGACCCCAACCTTCGCTTCGCAACTGTGACGGAGATGACGGATTCACTCGGATTCGCCGATGCAAATCGAACGGCACCGATCTTAGTGGCAGGCGCGTCGATCGACTCCGACGCGGCAGCCGCGCCGATCCGTCCCGTGCTGGAGCCGGCCCCCGTTGACGCGGAGCTGGTGTATCCAAAGGGACATCGAACGCGTCGATGTGATGCCGCCGGTGCAAGTGTTCCCGCAGCCCATGACGAACCGTTCGCCCGAGCTATCCGGCAGAGCTTCCACGACTTGAGTCTTTGGTGGTCATCGCTTGACCGTTCGCCTGGAGCGAAAGCGTTCTTGCTGATGGTCGGGGCCTTTGTCTTGATCATCAACACACACTGGTTGTTGCCGATGCTTTCGGTGCTGGCGGTGTTCTACGTGCCCTACTACATCGTCCGGCAAATGGTGTTGCATGTTCGTCAGCAACCGTCCTATGCCGAAGCCCAGCGTATCGCAACCGCTGCCGGCGTTCGCCGCGTGCCAATCTCGCCGGCTCAGTGGCGCAGCTTCATGCGGACAGATTTAAGAGCGAAGCATTCGCTTCATCGCGTCGCCGAGCTGAACACGTCGTGGGTTGCCGCGAGCTTCTGTGCGATCGGGCTTGCCTTCGTGGCCGGCATCGTCGGAATGCGAAACGGACCAGTCGATGCAGTCACCGTTGCCCCTTACGCTTGGATGGCGCTGGTCGTCATGCTGGGTTCATCGGCGATCTTGGGGATGGGGAAACTGTGGGAGCGTGAAGATGGCGAATCCCTTCCGCGACGTATGGTTCTGGCTGGGATCGGCGCTGGGCTTGGCCTGGCTGCTTACTCGCTAAATGAGTTTTTGATGCTGCCGATCAACGAAGGGCTGGGTCGAGACGTCGATGCGACAAGGCTGCCTCAAGCGATTTATGCCGACGGCGTCCCGTCGGCGACGGCCATGATGGCTCACTTCGCACTGCTCTTCGCCGTGCTGCGATGGTGGAAGCCAGTCGATCCGCTGCGACGCAATCGACTGAGCCCGTGGGCCGTTGCGGTGGCTGTCGTGGGCGAGTGGGCGGTCCATCAGGTGCTTCCCGTGCCCCAACCCGCCGGCATGTTGATCGCCGGTGGAATCTGCATCAGCATTCAATTGTCGGCTCCCTGGATCAACCCAAGGATGATTCGTGAGTCGATGGCTTCACGCATGTTCGCCGGTCACGACCCATCGAACGCAAGGAGTATCGCATGAGCCACATCATGTCAAAAAGTTCCACGTACCTGTTGTTGTTGACACTTGTCCCTGCGACTTACGCGGCAGCCGCCAGCATGCAACCATCGGACGAGGCTCCGAAAGAGCTCTCCGTAGCGCCGCTGGATCACATTGTGTATCCGGAATCACGGCCAACGTGGGTGTCCGAACTGTCGCAGCCAGACGGCGAGTCCTTTCGCATTGTGGTCGTTTCCGGTCCCTGCGATACGGTCGAGGAAAGCCTGGAAGAGTTGCGTTTGATGCAGCGAGCTGCGGTTTCCACCTTGGTGACTCAGATTGCCCAGTCCGAAGGTCGCTTCGACTTCTATACGCTGAGTGATGAAGAGATTGAGCGCGATCTTGTGATCCGTCAGTATGCCGGCGAAGTGGTGCAGGGGGATCGGACTCGCTATGAACACGCCGTCGACATTGAATTCTCCAAGGCTCAGCAACAACAGGTGCTTGCTGCTTGGCAGAACGTGGAGGTGAGACATCGGTTGGGGGCCGTGGGAGTCGTGTCCTTCTCCGGACTGGTGTTGTTGATCTGCGGCTCAGCCCTCACCGGAATGTTCAGCCGTCGAGCCCAGCGCCGAGAAAGTCAGAATCAGAATGGTCCCGCACTTGGTACTTAGCGTTGATTCTTGTTGACGTAGCCGTTTCACGTCGTGCTTGGATTGACCGATCAACCGGCAAGAGAGGCCCTGTTCAGCGAGATCCGTTTGAAGGTTGTACCATCGTCTTGAAGAAGGGTTCAGCCTGGAATGGGTTCTCGCCCGAATTACGAGTTCCAGCGGCGCAACCACTTTTCCAGGATCAACAAATTCCAGAGACGGTAACCGTGGTTCTGTTCGGCTGTTTCGTGTGATCGGACCAACTCAGCGATCACATCCGGCCGAAAATAGGCGGCGATCCGAGCATCCGGTGCCAACAGCGTGTCGTGGACCAGCGGCTTCAAGTCGCTACGGAACCAGGCGGCAATCGGAATTCCAAATCCCATTTTCTGTCGCGTAAAGATCGTCTTGGGCAGTTTGGATCCGAAGGTGTCTTGCAGGATCAACTTGCCTCGGTTTCCGCGAAACTTCAAGGAAACCGGTAGCGACGCCGCGAATTCGACGACGCGATGATCAAGGAACGGCTGACGCACCTCCAGTCCGTGAGCCATCGAGGCGATGTCGACCTTGGTGCAAAGGTCGCAGGGCAGATAGGTGAGGATGTCAGTCGTTGAGGCGCGGGTCACGACGTCACGTCCTTCACTTCGCCGCCAGTTCGCCTCCAGGAACTCGTAGGGATCAACCCCCGGCAGCGAGGCAACAAAGTCGTCGGTGTACATCGCCGCGCGCAGCGACTCCGGAAAGATCTGCAGCCAGTTCAGATAGCGACGGGCTGCGGGTTGTCCCAGTGCTTCGAGAAATCGTTTCGCGCGACGCACCAGCGAACGGCGGCGATCCGAGTCACGAAGTCGCTGCACTCGTCCAATCCCGGGAAGATGATGAATCGGAAAGAGCTTCTGCAGATACTGGCTGAGCCATAGTGCGCGGTAACGATCATAACCGGCAAACAACTCGTCGCCGCCATCCCCGGAGAGTGCCACCGTGACTTCGGATCGCGTCAGCTCGGAAAGGTACCACGTCGGAACCGCGGAAGAATCTCCGAACGGTTCGTCATAATGCCAAACCAGTTCGTCGATGACGTCGACACCACTTGGCATCACTTCGAAGCGCTGATGTTTCGTCCCCAAGTATTCGGCGACCTGCGCGGCATATTTTGTTTCGTCAAAGTCCGAAATGGGAAATCCGATGCTGAAGGTGCGGACTGGATCCGGGTTCAGATCTTGCGCGATGGCCGTGATCAGCGAGGAATCGATGCCTCCCGATAGAAACGTCCCCAACGGCACATCGCTCTGCAATCGCAAACGCACCGAGTCGGTCAGCAATTCCTCCAGCCGCTCGCATGCTTCTCGCTTTCGGATCGGAATTTCGATCGACGGATCGAAGTTCCAATACTTTTTGACCGTGACCTCGCCGTCTTCAAAGATCGCAAAGTGCCCGGGCGCCAGCTTGTGGACTCCTTTCCAAATCGTTCCGGGGTGCGGCACGTACTGGTAGGTCAGAAACTCGTCGATCGCGCCGGGATCGACTTCCTGACAGACACCGTCGACCGCCGCGAGACACTTCAGTTCGCTGCCAAACACGATCCGCCTGTTCTTGACGGCGTAGTAAAGCGGTTTCTGACCGATACGATCTCTTGCCAGCACGAGCCGATTTCGCCGACCATCCCAGATTCCAATCGCGAACATGCCATTGAGTTCTGAGAAACAGTCGGTTCCGATGTCTTCATAGAGATGCAGGATCGATTCGCCGTCCCCACCGGTGGCAAAACGATGCCCGGTTCCCTCGAGCCTTCGACGCAAGGACCGATAGTTGTAGATCTCTCCATTGAAGACCAGGCGGATACTCTGGTCTTCGTTGGCCATCGGCTGCCGAGCACCTTCCAGATCGATAATGCTCAACCTTCGAAAGCCGAGCGCCACGCCGACTGGTTGACCGTAGGCATCACGATGATCGGTGCAATGCCAGGTTTGAGAGTCATCTGGACCCCGGTGCGCGACCGATGCGGTCATCCTCTCCAGCAGTTCGGGCGAGATTGCCTGTCGCGGGTCTTGCCAAACTGCTCCGGTTATGCCGCACATCTACCGCTCCCAATCGGTCACTCGCATCACATCGACGGACGAGTATGACTGGGTCGCAAGGATCTCGAAAGAGAATGGGTTGGGGGAGATCCCGATTGCGATAACGTCGACCCGTCATGCCTTGTTGGATGGTCGCTGGGCCCTGACGGACCCGTCTGAAGTCGATCGCATGGATGGATTTAGCCGACTCATGATTCAATCGGGTCGGCGCCCTGACCCGGCCCGCGGCTTGATGGTCGACGTGGGAAAATGGAGGTATAAAAGTTTAGGAATGTACTTGTGTTCACTACTCCATCTGGCTATGATTTTCGCGAAACAGGATCACTTCAAAGGAGGAAGCCATGCTGGTGCTGTCAAGAAAACTAGGAGAGTCGGTCGAGATTGGTGATAGCAAGGTGATCGTGACGGTGCTGGGCATCAGGCGATCCAAAGTCCAGTTGGGTGTGGATGCTCCACCGGAAATCGCCATCCACCGCAGCGAGAAAGCCGATTTGTATTCCGGGCAAGATTCGGAGCGACCCCGGCACGGTTCACAGGAACCATCCCCGGCCAAGAGTCGCGCTGGTCGCCAACGGAACTTGCTTCTTGGTGAATCCATCTTGGAGGATTTGGCTCGTGTGCAGGCTGAGATCGCGGCTCTGGCCGAATTGGTCCCGGACAGGGATCGGTTGGTAGCCCGACAGGTCGCTGCCGAAGCAGTCGAGCGATTGACGGCGATCGAACGCACGGTGCGATTTGTTCGCCGGCAGACATCCGAGCAGCCGATCGGTGCGTTCGTGGGGTCGCGGTCTCGCGCCCTGCAGCAACTGCATGGTGAGGAGACGGACGAGGCCGACAGCCCATCGACGCGAGAATCTCGATCGTGGAGCGAAAGCTGTGATGATTCCACCCCGTTGATCCGTGAGTCGAACTCGTCGTTTCGCGTTGCCACGTCCGACTGCACGCCGACTGCACCGTCGCCTGAGTATCGCTGGCTGTTGATCAGGCACGGAATGCCGATTCAAGAATTGCTGGCTGCGTCAGCACTGCGTTGTTCGTCGCTGACTTCAGAGTCGATGGCGGGACTTGGCCGTTACAGCGGCTCGATTGGCTATCAGCTTGGCGAAGCTTCGGATTTCGACATCGCATATCCGACGATCACGGTTGCCACTTCTCATCAAAGAATCCAGCCCGAATGACGCTACCCGGGGACTGACTCGTTGCGCCCTGACGAATGTCAATCAATGCCCAGTCTGGTAGCTTGGGCGTTTGACGGGCATTGTTCAAATAGTCGTATTCGCGAAAAGTGAAACCGCTGTTGAGTACCACATAGTGGTCTCGATGAAGCGGGTTCGGATAGATCAGCACTGGCGCATGGCCGCTTCGTGGTACCGAGTGCTCACCAATTTCGATTGTGTCGCTTAACCATCGCACGGGAAGATCGGCCGAAATTCGTTGGATCAACACGTTGGACTCGGCGTCACCGAACAGGATCAGGTTGGACGACGCAATGTCTTCATCGGTGACATCACGATCCAGCTTTTGACGGATGTCGCCGCGAAAGTGCTTGCGCCAATGCAGCATTGCATGGATAGATTCCGAGTCGATCCAGCTTTGCAGGACCGGATCGCTACTCTTGCCACTGGGAAGCACAAACAGAAACGAATCCATGAACGCGTCATCAATGGGACCCTGAAGGCCGGGACGCTTTCGAAGCGAATCGTCTGCGCCGGCCACCTGCCAGGAACCATCCTGTCGTTCCAACTCCCAACTCCAGGATCGGTCGGTTCGCGCGGTAGGTCCTTCGAGCGTCTGGCCATCAATGGAAACCAAGATGGGACCGGCGGGATTGCCCGGCCATTGTCCCGACTCGAATTCGAACCGGATTCGGCTCACGTTACTTGTGGCGACCTCGAGATACCCATCAGCCGCCTCGGCCGATACGGTGGCTGGGGTCCAGTGGTCGATCAAGCCGCGGACGTCGATCCAGTGCATGCGATGGTACCGAAGTGAGACCGTGGTGAAATCGACCCGGCGAGGCGACTCGAAGGGATGCATGTTGAGCCAGTTCGTTCATCCGACGTTCAATCTCGAGTTTTGATTCCTCATGAATCTTGTGCGCGGTTTGCGGTCCGATGATGTGCACCAATTCGACTCCAAGCTGTGCGAGCGCTTCGGACATCACATCGGCAGCTTGCTTCTGCCGATCCAGTTCGCCGCTGTAGGCAACCGTGGGGCAATGGAGGAGGTTGCGCGCCCAAGGTGGGCAATCATAGAGCTGCCAGAGTTTCTGCTGATACCAAGGAGTATTCCCGCGCACATTCTCCTGCTGAAAGAACGCCAGGAACTCTGGCGTTTCGACGAACCCGGCGCCAGGATTGGCGGCGAACCAGCGGTCCGCGTAATGCGTGGCAAACTGCCAGCACGCCGCACCGCCCATTGAGAACCCGCGAACGCTGATGCGATCCTGGTCGACGGGCAGTCGTTGTTGGACGTACTGCAAGGCTTCCAACACATCAATCTCGCCAGCAAACTTGAAGGCGTTGCTGTAGCGGCCATAAGGATGCAGCACGAGCGTATCGTCGGGAGTGTACTGACCGGTGCTAACGCGCTGCTGTGATAGGAACGCCAGCTCACTGAGTGTTTCGCCTCGACCATGGAACCAGATGTCGAGTCGTCGTGGGCGCGCATCGTCTTGATGTAGCCCGCGCGGAATCACCAAGCCATAAGGTTGGTAAGAACCATCGATCTTCGACGGATAGCCTCCGATGATTGTATGCGGCTCGCGACTAGCAGTGAGACCGACGACATCCGCCCAGCCGCCCCCGTTTGCAATGATCTCCAGCCGGTGGTTCGCTTCGTCGAGCAATTCGGAAGCGAGTTCCAGATCCTTCGGCCGATAGAACTGACCAAACTCGAGGGCAAGTTCGATGGCACGAGGAAAGACAAGCACCTCGCTGGCGAGGGACTGGATTGCTGCTGCCGACGCTTTTGCACCCTGGTCGTTCGCTCCATTCGCACTGGCTTGCAGCGATTGCCATTGCGACCGGATTGCTTTGCATCGCCAAGCCAACGCCTCACGGGTTGCAGCGTCGACCTCCATTCCCAGGGGTGGAATGGGTCGTACATTCTCGGGACGATTGTCGTCGGGACCATCGCCCCATCCGAGACTCGCCAAGGAAGCGAGGCTCGACAAGATCAGAAAAGCAGCTAGCCGTTCTACAGACAGGAATCGAATCATGACTCACCCGCGGGGACTGGGAAGGACGGGACACAGTTGACATCGAAAACTCTTCCACTGGGTCCACCGGCATGTTGGAATGGGGTAAAAAGGATCGCATTCAATCATACATGGAAAGGATTCCAGGCGAGTCATTTACGGTTTCAAGTCGATGGCAACGATTCTCCTTGCTGAAGACAGTCCAACACACACGGCTTTGATCCGCTCCTGTGCTCGGAAGCGGATTCCCATCGTGTCAAGTGCGTGGTGAATGGTCGGGAGGCGATACGGGCAATCGAGGCCGCGACACCGGATCTGGTGATCACGGACCTGCGCATGCCGGAGATGAACGGCCAGGAATTGGTTCAGGAGATCGTCAACCGCTACCCGAACGTTCCATCCATCGTGGTGACGGCGAGAGGCTCGGAGGGTTTGGCGGTGGACGCGTTGGCATTGGGAGCGGCGAACTTCGTCCCAAAGAACTCACTCAATCAGTTGCTCAATCATGTGGTTCGACAAACGCTGAGAATGGCTCGGGTCGACGCGATCTACCACGACTTTCCAGGCCGATTACGTCGGCCAGAGTTCAGTTTTCGACTCAAGAATCACATCCGAGCGATCGAACCTGCGGTCTTGTTCGTGGTCCAAGCATGGCGGCGACATCACAAATGAACGCGACGCAACGAATTCGAGTTGGGACCGCATTGGCAAGTGCGATCTTCAATGCGATCTGCTTTGGCAATCTAGAAATACGCGATGAAAACATGTTTGTCAGCCGCTTGTTGTCGGGAGATCCGAGCGGGGCAGAGGCCCTCAAGCAACGAGCAAGTCAGACACCGTATCGCGATCGAACGGTCGACCTGAAGGTTTCCGTGGGCAAGGCGGACACCCGAATTCTGGTATCCCACAGCGGCCCCGGGCGACTCGTTCGTTTGACGCCGGCACCGGGGACTCCCGAGTCCTTTGAGCTCGAACAGTGTCGAGGTGTGATGTTGATGACCAGTTTCATGGATGACATCGTGTTTCACTCCGACTGCTCAGAGGTCGTGATGGTGAAGCGACATTCCACATGACCGGTGAAGCTGAGATCAGCTTTCGGCCTATCGTCACGCTTGCTGCGGCTGGACGACGACCTTCATCTGGTCCGGGTCGCCCGCGTGCAATCGCTCGAACCACTGAGGACCGTCGGCGAGCGAAATCTTGGCCGTGATCAGAGGTAAGACATTGATGATGCCGCGATTCATCAAGTCAATGCACTGTGGGTACTCACCATTGCATCCGCAGGTACCGCGGAGAGTGATCTCCCGAGTGACGACGGACTGCAGGGGTAATTCGATCGTCGGCGAAACGTTCCCCACCAAGGTGACATGACCACCTTTTCGTACGGACTCGATCGCGGTCTTGATCGTGGCAGTCGCGCCGACGACTTCTAAAGAGACATCCGCCCCTCGCCCACCGGTCAGTTCGCGAACCTTCGCCGGCACATCGTCTTTGCCACCGTGAAGCACATGATCGGCGCCAAGCTCCTTCGCCACCGTCAGCCGTTTCTCATTCAGGTCGACCGCGATCACTTGTGATGCGCCGGCGGCTCGAACGGCCTGGATCGTTAACAGTCCGATCATGCCCGCCCCGACCACGACGGCGGTGTCGCCAAGTCGGATCGGTGTCACATTCGCGGCGTGAACGGCGACGGAAACCGCCTCGACCAATGCGGCCTGCTCGAATGGCAACGTATCGGGCAACCGATAGACGATTCGCCGCGGCACACTGATGCGCTCGGCGAACGCGCCATGACGACGGTAATCGCCGCAGGAGACTCCGAGTACCATCCGGTTATCGCAGAGATTCGCATCTCCGCTTCGACAAAAATCACATTTGCCGCAGGAGACCATCGAGTCGAACGTGACGCGTGTTCCCTTGGGCAGGTCCGTGACATTCTCACCCGTTTCCACCACAATCCCCGCCGCTTCATGTCCCATCACCAACGGAGGAATCCGTCGGCCTGTGCTGCCGTCATAGCCGTGAATGTCGCTGCCGCAGATTCCGCATGCTTCCACTTGTACGAGCACGTCGTCGGGACCCACTTCTGGTTCCTCAACGTCCGTGACCTGCATCTTCTTGTATTCGGTAAGTAGCAGCGCTTTCATGTTCCGCGTGATTCCTGAGATGGTTCGGTTCCGCTAGATTTGCAGCGAGGATATATGCGAAGCCGGCAGTTTAGCATAGGTGGGCCGAATGATGGATGACGACGAAACGCTGACCGCTTACCACGAAGCGGGGCATGCCGTCATCGGTTACGCGCTGGGAGGCGTGGTCGATTCGCTCCAGTTGGGAGGTGAATCGGACGACCAGTTGCCACGGCGTTTCGGCGAGTGCCGCATCCGTTGGGGGCGAGTCGACCCTCACGGCGACTGGCAAGTCCAACGCGAAGTCCTGACGATCCTGGCCGGTCCCGCCGCGGAGATGGTCTATCGAGGTGAGCAGTTCAGCCCCGGCTGACTTTGGTCCATGGCAGGACGATTGGACGAAGGGCCTGGGAGATCGGGCGGGCCTTGGCGGATGACGTGACGCGCAGGGCCGAGGTCTTGTGGCTCTTGGTGCTCCGTCTGGAGCAATTGATGCGGGACGATCGCTGTTGGCCGGCGGTCGCCGCCCTGGCCGATGAATTGCTCGCTCACGAGTTTCTCGATCGCGACCAGGCCGAGCAGGTCTTGGAATTCTGGATCGGCTAGAGCGATTCAGTGGGATGGATGGTCCGGCAGGAAAGCCGAACGTACGTTGGCCATTTCCGGCTGACCGACGCTTCCTACCGAAGTCCGGTTCTGTTGACGAACGTTCGCGTCGGTTAAAACGAGAAAGTAGCGTTCCGCTCGCAAACCTTCCAGGGCATCCAATCTGATGGGTTCTCGTCCAGCCGAACGAGTTGCGTTCACTCTGGTCGAACTGCTCGTGGTCATCGCGATCATTGCCATCATGGTCGGTCTCTTGATGCCGGCGGTCCAGGCGGCGCGCGAGGCGGCCAGGCAAACACGCTGTCGCAACAATATCCGACAGATTGCTTTGGCCTGCCACAATTACGAATCGACTTACAAGGAATTGCCAGGCTATGCCGGGGAAAGTCCTCCCTTGCTCGTCGCCCAGGGACTTCCTCGGTTTCGTGATCGTCTTTACTCCGGCGGACCTTGGACGGTGCAGGCTCTTTCTTTCATGGAGCAGGGAACACTCGCCGCAGGTCTCTCGCGGGCTTCGCCGAGAATCCATCGCTCACGCCAACGCCACGTGTCGAGCAACTGGTTCGAGCGCCGGTCGATACATTTCACTGTCCGACACGCCGCGACGCCGATTCTTATCCGTTAGTCGAGCCCTATGTGACACGCTACGGCCAGCGAGGTGCGAGAACGGATTACGCGATGAACGGTGGCCCGGCTCTGGTTTCCGAAATCGATCATCCGGATCATCGAAACGCAGTACGACGGGATCTGGACGCTTGGTAAACGCGTCAAGATGAATCGGATCTTTGACGGTCTCAGCTATACCTACCTGCTGGGCGAAAAGGCGATGGATTCCTTGAAGTACCAGACAGGTGATTGTTTCGGCGACCGATCGCCTTTGGCGGGATATCATGAAACGGGCGTCTCGTCGCATTCCTACGTGCGCTATGCCGCTCGAGTTCCCAAGATTGACTCGATCAACAATTGCCTGGTCTGCCATGATTTTGGCAGCGCTCATCCTGCGGGATGGAACGTTGCGATGGCGGATGGATCGGTTCGTTTGATGAACTTTGATCTCGACATGGAAGTCCATCGAGCCAATGCCTCGGTCGATGGTCAAGAGATCCCAGATATCGCCACTGAGTGTCAAGGCATCGCAACCACGTCGTACTCGCAGAGCGTCTTGCCGGTTTGAGCATCGACTTCGATCAGGCGGACACGGTAGCCCCAAAGATTTGCGATGTGCCGAAGTGTACGGTGGCAATCCTCTTTGTCCAGCAGTCTCCCCGCGCGGACGCGATGAGTGAGCACGAGTCGCCGGTTTCCCTTGAGATCGGCTTCGGTGACTTCGATCTCCGGTTCTCGCTTGGAAAGATCATAGAGGTCGGCCAGGCGACGGCGAATTTCTCGGTAGCCCGCTTCGTCATGAATGGCTTCCACCGACACGAAGGGTGCATTTGCTTGATCGCAGACAGCAAACAACCGCATCTCGCGAATCAGTCTTGGACTCAAAAACTGCAGAACAAAGCTCTCATCACGGTACTCGGACCAGGCATCGCGCAGGGTCGCCAGTGCCTCGCCATTTCCGGCGAACTCGGGGAACCACTGGCAATCTTCGGGATCGGGTTGCTCACAGATTCGCTGGATATCCCGCATCATCGCGAAGCCCAAGGCATAGGGATTGATGCCCGAGAATCGTCGCGAGTTGAACTCTGGCTGCGTCACGACGCTGGAGTGCATGTGCAGAAACTCCAACATCGATCCCTCATCAATTCGGCCAGCTTCGTAAAGACGATTCAGGATCTCGTAATGCACAAAGGTCGCACAGCCCTCGTTCATCAACTTGGTTTGACGCTGAGGATAGAAGTACTGGGCCGTTCGTCGCACGATCTCCAGCACTTCTCGCTGCCAATCCTTGAGTTTGGGCGCATGGATTGACAGGAATCCCAGTAGGTTCTCTTCGGGCAGGATCGCTGTCTCGACTGGCTCGGCAACCTCCAACAGGTCCTCGTCGAACTCTCGCTTTGCTATCCTTGCGCGGTTCTGGTAGCGTGCGCCAAAGATCGTTGTACGTCGATTCTTGGTGGGCGAGCCGCGCGCTGCGCTCGATCGGCGAGATCCGTTTGCCGCATGGAGCGATGGGGCAGATAACGGTTCACGCCATGCGACATCAGGGCGTGCGCGGAATCGAGCAGTTCTCAACGGCGACGCATTCCGTAACGCTGCTCACACTCTGCGATAAACCGCTTTGCATAAGCCAATTGATCCAAAACGCGATCTGCTCGGGTCCACTGACGAAACAGGTGGTTGTTCTTGAAGAAATGGTTGTGGCCGAACGCGGCGTGAGCGATGACCAGGGCCTGCATGGTCATCGTGTTCTCTTCCATCACGTACGAGACGCAGGGATCGGAATTGATCACCAATTCATACGCCAACGACTGGGCACCCTTGCGGTAAAGCAATTCTTCGCGAGCAAACTGTTTTCCGAACGACCAGTGAGAGTACATCAGCGGCATGCCTGTGGCGGCATAGGCGTCGAGCATTTGCTCGCTGGTGATGACTTCGATCTGATTGCGATAGGGATTGAGCCCCAAGTCATCGAGAGCGATCTGCTCAATCGCGTCGTAGGCCCTGCGGAGTCGTTCGAAATTCCACTCGGAACCGCTGTAAAGTAGTCGCTTGTCGCCCATTGTGATCCGCCGCCAAAAAACCGCGTCGTTCACGAGTGCGAACGAGCACTGGCGAAGAGCTTATGAAACACCGGATAAATATCAGCAGGGTCGCTCACGCTGGCGCGAGCAAAATGATCGTGGCTGGCAAGCAACGGGCTATAACCCGACCACAAGACGCTTTCGTCATCGGTGTCCTCGTCCAGGACTTCGATGTAGGCATAGTACTGACATCGAGGCAGGATCTCATTCTCAAGCAACTCGATCGTGCGCGGCATGTCATGGTCGAAGTTGTGGCCGTCGGAAGCTTGTGCTGCATAGATGTTCCAATCATTCACCGGGTATCGTTGGTGAATGATCTTGACCATCTCTTCTAACGCCGAGGATACGATCGTGCCTCCCGTTTCACGGCCGTGAAAGAACGTTTCCTCGTCCACTTCGGACGCGGTGTAGGTATGGCGTACGAAGACGATCTCGACGGATCGATAATGCCGGGTCAGGAACAAATGCAGCAGCATATAGAATCGCTTCGCCAAGTCCTTGAGCGATTCCGTCATCGATGCGGAGGTATCCATCAGGCAGAACATCACCGCCTGGGTTGTCGCCTTTGGCCTTGGCTCATAGCGGTTGTAGCGAAGGTCGACCTTGTCGAGAAACGTGATCGCCCGCATCCGTGTCCGGATCTGTTCAATGACCAGACGCAATCGCTCGGCTTGCTCCAGGTCGCCGTCCTCCTCTGCCTGCCGCAGGTCTTCCTCAGCGGCACGAAGCCTCTCGAGACCAGGACGTCCGAGTGCAATCCTTCGCGACAGGCTGCGGCGCATCGTTTCCCGTTTATTGAGCCGACTTGGCGAACCATCGTTGGCGTAACCGGCACGAGACCTGGAGGAGGAAACGATCGTCTTGAGCTTTCGTTTCGCGAGATTGGGCAGTTCCAAGTCCTCAAAAAACATGTCCAGAAACTCTTCCCGCGAGAGTTTGAAGACAAACGGATCTTCTCCCTCACCGTCTGGACTTCCAGACGGACCGCTGCCCCCCTCGCCGGCCCGAGGCTTGCGGATCCGGTCGCCTCGCTGATAGCCCTGGTTTCCAGGCAGGACAAAGTCCCTTCGGCCGGTGGCCGGATCCAGGTGGAATGAGGGTTCGCTCAGGTCGCTCGAACGGATCGAGACCTGCTCGCTGCTGTCAAGATCAGCCACTTTTCGATGACGGATTGCCTCGCCGACCGCTTCACGAATATGAGAGCGGACACGTCGCATGAACCGTTGACGGTTACCGAGGCTTTTTGATTTCGGATTCTCTCGCCGATCAATCACGTGCATCGCGGCGACCTCCTTATCCAGACTTGCTGACGCGCATGTACCAGTCCACCAGACGACGTACCTGGCGTTGTGTGTATCCACGCTGCGTCATCCGCTCGACGAACTCGTTGTGTTTGTGTTCGGCTTCGCTGTCCTTCTTGGCGCCGAAGCTGATCACCGGCAACAATTCTTCGATCTGGGTGAACATCCGCCGTTCGATGACATCGCGGATCTTCTCATACGACGTCCACTCAGGATTGCGACCGTTGTTCTTGGCCCGTGCCCGAAGCGCAAACTTCACCACTTCGTAGCGGAAGTCTTTGGCATTGGCGATTCCGGCCGGGTGTTCGATCTTTTCCAGTTCTTCATTCAAAATGTCCCGATCCATCAACTGTCCAGTGTCAGGATCCTTGTAGTCCTGGTCGTCAATCCAGGCATCGGCGTAGGCGATGTATCGATCAAACAGGTTCTGACCATAGCTGTGATAGGACTCGAGGTAAGCCTTGCGGATTTCATTGCCGATGAACTCGGCGTACCGCGTCGCCAGGTCTTCTTTGACGAATTCCAAATAGCGTCGTTCGGTCTCCTCGGGAAGTTGCTCGCGGCGAATTGCCTTTTCCAGCACGTACATCAGATGGACGGGATCGGCGGCAATTTCATCCGTGTCGAAATTGAAGGTTTCGGAAAGGATCTTGTACGCGAAACGTGTCGAAACGCCCTCCATGCCCTCGGTGACTCCCGCCGCGTCGCGATACTCCTGGACCGTCTTGGCGTTGGGATCCGTGTCCTTCAGCGATTCGCCGTCGTAGACTCGCATTTTGGAGTAGAGATTTGAATTCTCGTGTTCCTTCAGACGGGTCAGGACCGAGAATCGAGCCATCATATCCAAGGTGTCGGGTGCGCAAGGGGCGGATCCCAGTTTGGAGTTCTCGATCAGCTTGTCATAGATCATTCGCTCTTCGGTGGCACGCAGACAGTAGGGAACCTTGACGACACAGATCCGATCAAGGAAGGCCTCGTTGTTGCGATTCGCCTTGAACGATTCCCATTCCGATTCATTGCTGTGCGCGACGATAATCCCTTGATAGGGCATCGCCCCCACGTTTTCGGTACCGACGTAAGTGCCATCCTGTGTCGCGGTCAACAGTGGATGGAGCATCTTCAATGGCGCTTTGAACATCTCGACGAACTCGAGCATGCCCTGGGTCGTACGGTTCAACCCGCCGGTATAGGAATAGGCATCCGCATCGTCCTGTGAGAAATGCTCAAGCTTGCGAATGTCGACGCGGCCGACCAGTGAAGAGATGTCTTGGTTGTTCTCGTCACCTGGTTCCGTCTTGGCAACCAGGTGTCGCCTCTGTTCCGAAGGCATCAATCGGACGACGGAGAATTTCGAGATGTCTCCGCCAAACTCGTCCAAGCGTTTCAACGCCCAGGGCGACATGTAACCTGTGAGCCGGCGCCGCGGAATGCCGTAGTCGTCCTCTAAAACCGCTCCCATCGATTCCGGCTCGAACAGACCCAATGGACTCTCGAACACCGGGCTGATCTCATCCCCCGCACACAGTACATAAACGGGTCGAACCTGCATCAACTTCTTGAGTGTTTCGGCCAGCGAACTCTTGCCGCCACCGACCGGCCCCAGCAGGTAGAGAATCTGTTTCCGCTCTTCCAGCCCCTGCGCGGCATGCCGGAAGAAACCAACGATCCGCTCGATTGCGATTTCCAGGCCATAGAATTCGTTGAAAGCACCATAGGTCTTGATCGTGCGATTCATGAAGATCCGGCCCAGTCGCGGATCACTTGCTGTGTCTACATGAATCGGCTCGCCGATCGCTTCGACCATTCGCTCCGCCGCACTGGCGTAAAGCGAAGGATCGCTGCTGGCCATCTCCAGATATTCCTTCAGCGAGAACGTCAGACGCTTCTCTCGCTCATAAGCTTCGGAATAAAGTCGCAGAATTTCTGATGATTTGGACATGATGATGGTAGCCCCGCTCAGGTCAGGGAGACGCGACGCGTCGAGACCCAACGCAATCATCGCTCAACGCAATCGTCGAGGCGGATGATTCACGAGACGATCCCACGCACGGGTAGGGTCGATGTCAGAGGTGGCATCATGCAGTGCGCAGAACAGCTGGCGTCGCCGTCATCCATTATAGATAAACGAATCGCAAAGCCATCGAATTTCTCGGGCTCTCAATGCTGGCGCCTGTTCGCAAGTCTTTTTGCAACAATGACTTGCGGGAAGCTGGGCAGGTTCGGGTTTGACGGTCTGCAAAACGATTTCCGCGACGTCCCGCCTGGAAATTGCGCGGCTTGCCAAGTGACGGGAGGCCGCAACCAAGTATTTTTGTAACGCGCGGACCTACAATGGACACCTCTTTCAGATTCACATCACTGTCTCCCCGCACACTGCTTGGTTGCATCTCATGTTGCAAGGCTTCTTCACTCGGTTTCTCGGATTCCTGGTCGTTCTCGCGCTCGTGACTGGAGAGTTACATGCAAAGAATCCGCGACCAAATCTGCTCATCGTCACCGTGGACGACATGAGCGCCGACTCGCTCGGCGCTTACGGTTGTCCGCTACCCGAGACTTCGCCGAATATCGACGCCTTTGCGAAGCAGGCGCTCCGTTTCAACCACGCTCACGTTCAGGTTGGCAATTGCATGCCGGGACGAAACATCATGTGGTCGGGCCTGTTTTCCCACGTCAACGGCGTCGAAGGATTTGTTCAGAATCGAAACGCCGACTACCCAGTGCTTTGCGATCTTGCGAAGGAGGCCGGATACTTCGCAGCCATTCGCGGCAAGGTTTCGCACTCAACCCCCTATCACCCCTATGCTTGGGATGCCGTGCTCGATGAGTCCGAAGATGGTCGCAAGTACCACGTCAAAGATCCGGCCAGCTACGGCGATTCGACTCGGCGCGGGATCGAACTGGCGCGTGAGGCCGAGAAGCCGTTCTGTTTGCTGATCAACATTTCGGATCCGCATAAGCCTTTCTACTCGGAAGGGAAGGGTGGCGCGACGACTGTCGACCCGCACGTACCCACCAGGGTCTTTACAGCCGATGAAGTGCCCGTTCCTGGGTTTCTCTTCGAGGACGATGTGATTCGCAGGGAACTTGCCCTGTACTATTCCTCCGTCCGTCGCGCGGACGATGCATTTCGGGAAGTCATGCGGGCGTTGCAGGAATCGGGTCAATCGGACAGCACGCTGGTGATGTTCTTGTCGGATCACGGCATGCCACTACCGTTTGCGAAAACGCAACTGTACCACCACAGCACGCACACGCCGTTGATGATTCGCTGGCCCGGCGTGACGACCCCGGACTCATCCGATGACCGGCACATGGTCTCAGCCATCGACTTTCTGCCAACACTGTTGGATGTGATGGGACATAAGCATCCGACACCGGAACGATTGCAGGGACGCTCCTTTGAGCCGCTGCTTCGCGGGGAAACACAGGCTGATCGCGATTACGTAATCCTGCAATACAACGAGAATTCGGGCGGTTCACGGCATCCAATGCGAGGTATCCAGACGCGGGAATTCCTCTACCTGTACAACCCCTGGAGTGATGGGAAGCGAAAGTTTGCCACGGCGACCACGGGAACGGCTAGCTATCGACAAATGGTCAAGCGAGCAGAGAACGAGCCCGCCATCGCCGCGCGATTGCAGTTGTTCGATCATCGGGTGCCCGAAGAGTTCTATCAAATCGCAAGCGATCCGGATTGCCTGGAAAACTTGATCGGCTACACCGAGCATCGACCAACGATTGATCGATTGCGACAAACACTCGCAGATTCTCTTGCCGCGACAAAGGATCCGGTTGCTCCATTGCTGGCCGACGTCCATGACCTTGCCAGGCGGACCGCGTTCATGGAAAGGGAAGATGCCCGCTCCGAGGCGATCAGACGCGCGAAGAGGAGCAAGAACGCCAATGCTGGCCAATCGAACGCCGCTTCGAAACCGCAGTCGCGACGTGCATTCAGCGATGCCATTGGCATGGAGGCACCGCGGTCGGTCAAAGTCGGAGAGGCTTGCGAAGTGACGATCCACTACCAGCTGCCCGCCTCGCTTGGCGAGCAAAAGCTGCATGTGACGTTGAAGACGGCAGCCATCGATCCCAAAGCAAAGGTGAACGAAAGGATTCATCGCGAAGTTGTGACAATCGAGGGGCAGGGCCAATCGACGATTCGGTTTGACGTGCCGGACAACCTGGCCTCCGACGCAGTCCGAGTCGCCGCGTTCGTCGGCGAAGAATTCCAGTCAAATCTCCAGTACGTTCAATCGGATCCGATACCGATTGAGTGAACCGCGCGATTGTCGAAATACAATTCTGTCGCTCCGTGATCGTCCCAGTTTTTCAGGAAGTGGTGTCAGCCTGGAAAGGCCGACGTACGTTAGGCTTGCTGGCCTGACTCATCGTTCCCGAGCCTATGTCTTTCCAAAAACTGCAGCAAGATCGGCGAAAAGGGGTCAGACACGAATGGCACGGGCTTTGAACCTCGGGCGCTAGCCGTGGGCCACGAAAGCGTCGTTAAGATGCGGCGAAGGCCCACGGCTAGCGCCCGAGGTTCACCGAGACAACTTAAGTTCGTTCCATTCGGGTCAGACACCAAAAATGCGAAGCAACCTTCGGGCCGTTCCGGTTGTTGGTGCCTGACCCCTTTTCGCCATCCCGCTAGGAATCCCGGGCGTTCCACCTCAGTCGGACCGCATCGAGCAAGACAGCGATCACGATCACGCCTCCTGTGATGATCTGTTTCATGGGGTCGGTCATTCCGATTTGAGCCAATCCTGTTTGCAGCACCGCAATGATCAGCACGCCGAGAAACGAGCTGATCACGTTGCCGCGTCCTCCCATCAGACTCGTCCCGCCGATCACACATGCGGCGATCGCAGACAGTTCGATTCCGATTGCCGCGTTGGGATCCGCGGTGGAAAGCTTTGAGGTGTACGTCAATCCCGCCAGCCCGCACAGGGCTCCGCATAGGACAAACACGGCGATCGAGTAGGGCGCCGACCGGACTCCCGACATCCGTACCGCTTCCGCGTTGGTTCCAATCGCGACGCAGTATCGGCCGAAGACTGTGCTCGAGAGAAGAAACTGCCCTGCCAGAACTGCTGCCAACGCGATCAGGAACGCTGGAGAAAGCAAGATCCCCGTGATCGGCTCGCTGATCACCTCAACCGCAGAGCCGATGTATTTGGTTTGCGAGTTCGTCACGACCTTGGTCGCACCTCTGGCGATTTCAAGCATGCCGAGGGTGACGATAAACGATGGGATCTTGGCGAGCACCGATACGCTGCCGTTGAACAAACCGCAGGCGGCGCCGGTCAGCACGCAGATTGGAATCGATGCCCAGAGCGACCAGCCATGATCCACCATCAGTGTCCCCAGCACGGCCGACGACAAAGCGAGGATCGAACCAACCGACAAGTCGATTCCACCCACGACCAACACCAGCGTCATGCCTACCGCGATCAACGTCAGGTCGGGAATCTGATTGGCAATCGAAACAAACGTCGCCAGCGTCAGAAAGTTCTCGCTCGAGAACCAAAAGACCGAGATCAACAGGACCAGGACACCGATCAAGCCGGCGTACTGAAGCAGGGACCGAACAAGTCGAGTATTTTTCATCCTGAGGTACCGATGTGCTCCGAAAAGGCGGCCTGAGTGATGCGGTCGACCGACCAGTCCCCGCGCTGAAACGAAGCGACCAGCTTTCCGGCGGACATCACGGCGATTCGGTCGCAGGTCTCCAGAAGCTCGTCCAAATCGCTGCTGACGATCACGATCGCTTTCCGCTCGGCCGCCAGTGATTCGATCAGTCGATAGATTCTGCGTCTGGCTGCCACGTCGATTCCCCGAGTCGGTTCGTCAAAGAAAAAGATATCCGCGTCTCGGAGCAGCCATTTGGCGATGGCAACCTTCTGTTGGTTTCCGCCGCTCAAAGTTTGTACCGCCTGTTCGATGTCGTTGCACCGCACTTCCAACTGGCGACTCATCTCCGCAGTGGCCTCACGCTCCGCTTGACGCTGGACCAGTCCATGGCGGGAGAATCGCAACGACAGCGACGCGATCGACGTGTTGACTCGAATCGAGAGAGGAAGCAAGAGGCCGTTGCTCTTCCGATCCTCGGTCACCATTGCCAGACCCGCGGCCACCGCTTCGTGAGGATGCTGAAAACGTTGTGGTTGGCCGTCTTCCCCAATGCAAACGGTTCCGCAGTCGGCGCGGTCGGCTCCGAAGATCAGACGCAGCAATTCGGTTCGGCCGGCTCCGACCAGACCGGCGATTCCCAAACGCTCGCCGCGATGCACATCGAACGTTACGTCTTGAACGACTTTTCCATGTGAAAGCCCTTCCGTCCGGAGAGCGACCTGATCGGTCCGAAAAGATTGAAACGGTACTCCAGCGTGCTCGGCCGCCGACTCTCCGGTCATCAGGCCAACCATCTCGCTGGTGGAGACTTCCGCGGCGTTTCGAGTGCAGACATACCGGCCGTCTCGCAGTAGCGTCACGCGATTCGCGATCCGGGCAACCTCGTCCAGTCGGTGCGAGATGTAAATGATTCCGATTCCCTGGTCGCGCAAGCGATCGAGCCAGCGAAACAGATTTTCGGTTTCGCCCGAGCTGAGCGCACTGGTCGGCTCGTCCAGGATCAAGACGCGGCACTCGCGATCAAGCGCGGTCGCAATTTCAACGAGCTGCTGATGTCCAATCCCGAGTGACCCGGTACGGGTGTCTGGATCAAGGTCATGCAAGCCGACGCGGCCGAGCGCGACTTTCGCCTGCTGCCGAAGACGTTGCCGTCGGATCACACCAAGCTGATGCGGCAAGCGAGAGAGAAACAGGTTCTCGGCGACCGAGAGCGTTGGGATCAAGCACAGTTCCTGCTGGACGATTTGGATTCCACGTCGCTCTGCGTCCTGTTTCCCCGCTGGCAAGAAGGGCTCGCCGTCAAGCGTCATCGCTCCGGAGGTGGGCTTGATCAGTCCGGCGATGATCCGGCAGAGGGTGCTTTTGCCTGCCCCATTGGATCCAAGTAGTGCATGAATTTCGCCACCGCGAAGATCAAAGTGAACGTCGTCGAGCACCTTCACCGCGTAGCACTTGGTCACATCCTGAAGTGACAGCAACAGGTCTGACATCAAAACGCAAGGCTTTCCGCGGTGACCAAATCAACCGGCGTTTCGACATCGGCGGGCACCGAGTTGGGGTCCATTAGAATCTCGCGCGCGATTTCAATTCCGAAGGCTGCCAGCTGGTCAGCATGTTGGTCGGCGGTTGCCAGAATCTTTCCCTCGCGGATCAGGTCTTGGGCGGCTGGGATATTGTCGAATCCAACGATGATGACTTCCCCAGTCCGGCCAGCGGACTTAACGGCCGCCGCCGCACCGATAGCCATCGAGTCGTTGGCGGCGAGAATCGCTTTGATCTCTGGATGCTCGCTGAGCATCGATGCGGCGATCGTATTCGCCTTATCGGTTTCCCAGTCCGCCGATTGACTCGAGACGATCTCGATCCCGGCGTCCTGCATCGCCGCTTCAAATCCGAGTCGACGCTGGACACCGTTGAGTGCCGTGGTCTTGCCTTCCAGGACGGCAACCTTGTCCCCCTTCGCCAATTGACCGGCCAAGTGGTCTCCCACCTTCTTTGCGCCGGCGGTGTTATCGGGACCAACAAATGGAATGGTGACGCCTTCCTGCTGCAACACTTCGGCGTCGAGTTGATTATCGATATTCACCACGACCACGCCTGCCTTGATCGCCTTCCGCAGGGCCGGCACAAGTGCTTTCGAGTCGGCCGGAGCAATCACAATCGCGTCGACTCCCGACGCGACCATCTCGTCGACCAGAGCGACCTGACGACCCAGATCCGATTCGTCCTTGATTCCGTTGGACAGCAAGTCGTACTGGTCGGCATGTTGCGCATGGTGCGACTTGGCACCCGCCTCCATGGCCGCGAAAAAGTCATTCGCCAGCGACTTCATGATCAACGCGATTCTTGGCTTCTCCCCGCTTCCGGCGTCGTAACCTTGACGCTTGGCGGAGGTACTGTTGTTCGCCGAGCTGCAACCAGCGAGTAGCAGAACGGAGAGAAGAAAACAAGCGAGTCATGCGAGGTCACTCCACTGTGTTGGTTTCAAACGCCAGGCTTTCGGATCAACTGATCGATCTCGTGACGCGTTGGCATGGCGGGTTGCGCTCCAAGTCGAGTCGCCGCGATCGCACCGGCAGCCGCAGCAAAACGGGCGGACTCCACCAGGGAGGCCCCCTCGGCCAACCGTACTGTCAAGGCACCGGCGAATGCGTCCCCGGCTGCCGTGGTATCAACCGCTGTGATTCTAAACGGTTCAATCCAGTGTGACGACGATCCATCGTGGATCAGCGCTCCTTGCTCGGCCAACGTCACGATCACGTGGCGAGTTCCCATCGCCAACAAATCCCTGGCGGCCCTGATTGCATCGTCAACCGTTTCCACAGCATAGCCGACGATCGCCGCCGCCTCCGACTGATTGGGACAGATCACGTCTACCTGCAGGATTTCGCTGGGAAGCGATTCGGGCATGGGAGCCGGGTCAACGACGACCGGAACGCCAGCATCTTTCGCAATTTCAATGGCACGGAGCACGGTCGCGATGGGGATCTCAAGTTGCAACAAGACGATGTCGGCGGCGCGAAGGATGGGCTCCGCGTCCTCGACATCTTGGACGGATACCTGACCATTGGCACCGGGAACCACCATGATCGCGTTCTCACCACTCGACTCGACCGCGACGACTGCAATCCCGCTCGCACAGTCTTTGCTTCGCAAGATCGACTCGGTTCGGATCTGTTGCCGACGAAGATTCTCGATCAACCGATCTGCCATCGAGTCATCCCCCACGCGCCCGATCATGGTGACGTCACCGCCAGCGCGGGCGGCCGCGACCGCCTGGTTGGCACCTTTCCCACCAGGAATCTCCAGCGATGATTCGGCGGTGATGGTTTGACCGGGAACAGGCAGGCGAGCACAGCGAATCACCAAATCCATGTTGATCGATCCGACCACGACAATGTTCGGTGACTTCGACATACTTCTTGCGATTCCAGTTTGCCCGAAGGCGGGATTCATTCATCGGGAAGCGACGACAGCCGACGGCGGTTGGCTCGAGAGCGCGACAAGAGTCGCCGTTGCGCGGACCTTTTGCGATTCGGTCAGCTTCAGATAGCGATGGTTACCACCGGAGGTTTCCGAAAACGTCGTCAAACCATCGTCGGCAACCGAGACTTGGCCAGCGGCAGACAGATCAAAGTAATCGCGATCGGGACGGACTGCGTAAAGAACGCTCGTCAGGTCCCACGTCGGACGATCATGCGGAGGTGGGTTGTAGGCGATGTAGGCTTCCGCCAGGGGATGATGTTCGGCGTAGCGGTAATCGCGCTCGATGCTCACGTGAGGGTAGGGCAGGGCGATCCCAATTTCGAAGCCGCTCCACACGATCGGAGTGGGCCAGCTCGTCGCAAGCTTTTGGGCGGAGGGAATGTCTTTGATGATGTTGTACTCTTTGTGATCGTAAGGCTTGCCGTCGCGACCGGGGATCTGCGTGAACGCGCCAGCCATGATCGACAGCAGCTTCACCTTCGCGCGAACGAGGTCAGATCCCGAGAGAGGGCTGATGTCGTCGGGCGCTGAATCGAGCAAGTTCGCCAGGTTCGTCGAGAAGCCAACCTGTGCGATCGCGACGGTTCCATCCTCGGCACCCGCGAGCGCGGCCCGCAAAACCTTGACGGCGTCGGGGGCTTCCATGCCCGAAACGAGATCGTGTGGGTAACGGAAACTGCCACCATCCTTCACTTCAGCAAGCGGGTTGAATTTTCCAGGCTCGGGCGTCACACCGCTACGACAGACGCCAATCGGAACGTCACCCCGACCGTAGAACGTGTTGACCGCGTCGGTGAAGGCGGCGGCAAGTTCATTGTCTTTGGTGATCGTCACGGCGAGCAACTTGCACTCGCCGCGGCTTTCCAGTGCATGAATCATTCCTAATGCCAAAACATCGTCGACATCATTGCCGATATCGGTATCAAAGATCAGCGGCGTCGGTTCAAGTGAGTCGGCGGCCCGAGTAACTCCCGCAGTCGCGCCGACGTACAGACCAACCAGCAGTACCAGAGCAGATCGAGATAGGAAGATCATGGGATTCTCAACGGTGAAAAAGTACGGAGGGGAACTTCGGAGAGGGACGCAGTTTGATCAGCCGCAGTGCGTTAGCATCCGATTTTCCCCGTGCTGGGAATTGGATGCAAACGGACGGCGGCTGAGAGGACGTTGCCCTGGATCGCGCAAAGTGAGTGCCATTTTGGCTAACGCCGTCGGCTCACCCACGAAGACAACATGGAGGAGGCGATGGAAGGCCGGTTGACCGTTGGCACCGCATACCATTCCCCAAAAAATAGCCGATTGAAGCCTCCATTGGCGGGGTGTGGCGAAAAATGTAAGAAACCTGACCGCTGTTTGTAGGTTCAATCCACTCAGGGCCGTTGGGTCGGCGATCCCACTTTTGAGCCGGCCCGCACGTTGTTTTTCTATCGAGCTTGTCATGAATCTGTCCCTAAGATGCCTCATCACGTCACTCCCTCTTTGCCTGCTCGGGGCTCCCGTAACAGCCCAGCAGCCGACGCCGGAGGAAGTGAATTTCTTCGAGTCGAAGATCCGGCCGGTATTGGTGAGAGAGTGCTTCGGATGCCATTCCAGCCAGGCCGGTAACGTGCGCGGCGGGCTGCGATTGGACAGCAAGGAGTTGACGCAGCTAGGCGGCAGCAGCGGGCCGGCCGTCGTGCCGGGCGATCTGGAAGCCAGCCTGCTGTTCAATGCGATCAACCATGAAGACTTTGAGATGCCGCCGAAGCGAAAACTTCCCGCGGCCGTGGTCGATGACTTTCGCAAGTGGATCGAAATGGGAGCGCCCGATCCGCGAGAGACGAACATCGCCGAGATCAAATCATCGATTCGTGAAGAAGACATCGTTAACGCGCGACAAAGTTTCTGGGCGTATCAGCCGCCGACTCAGCAGGAGATTCCGAAAGTCGCGGATGCGACTTGGCCCGATAACGAGATCGATCACTTCGTCTTGGCGCGTCTGGAGTCATCCGATCTCAAACCTGCTGTCGATGCAGCAGCCTTCCAGGTGATCCGACGACTCTGCTTTGATTTGGTGGGGTTGCCGCCGACTCCGGATCAGATCGAGTCTTTCCAGTCGGACTGGAAACAAAGTCCGCAGGAGGCAGTTGCCACAGTCGTCGACGAGCTGCTCGATCAGGAACAGTTTGGCGAACGCTGGGGGCGACACTGGTTGGATGTGGCGCGCTACGCGGAGTCAACCGGCCGCGAAGTCAATATGACGTTTCCTCATGCGTGGCGATATCGCGATTACGTCATTGATTCGTTCAATCAAGACAAGCCATTCGATCAATTCGTACGGGAACAGATCGCCGGTGATCTGCTTCCGGCAAAGTCCGATGCCGAGTGGACCCAGAATCTGATCGCCACCACGTTCCTGGCGATCGGGCCCAAGAACGTTAATGAACAGAATCGTGTGCAGTTCGAAGCGGATTTGATCGACGAACAGATCGATGCGACTACGCGAGTGTTTCTCGGGACAAGCGTCGCCTGTGCACGATGCCATGACCACAAGTTTGATGCGATCCCGCAGACCGACTACTACGCGTTGGCCGGAATCTTCCGAAACGCGACCACCTACTTTGGAAATCCTCCCTCGGAGTTTGGAAACTTCAGCACGGCGCAAACGCGGCGAAGCAGCAGCCTGCTGCGGTTGCCGATCGATGATCCAAATCCATTTGACAAGCGTTACACACCGGAAGAGCTGGCGAGTCTTCGGCAACAGCTGAACGACAAAATGCGCGAGGCGGCCGAGGGGCGTCGAAACCTTGCCGCTGTCGGCGCGGGTCCACAAAATGCGATTCGCAATCGACTGCGGCTGAGTAATGAGATGGCTCAGCTTTCGGCAAAGCTAGCGGTCGTTGACCAAGATGGGAATCCTCGCAGCTACTGCATGGGCGTTCAGGAGAGTGAATCGCCACCGCTTAACGCTCGCTTGCTGGTTCGAGGTGAGATCGCCCAACCGGCTCAAGAGGTGGAACGCGGATTCCCTCAAGTTCTCTGTTCCCACAGTGAGTCGATTGATCCAGCCAATAGCGGTCGTCGTGAGCTGGCCGATTGGATTGGTAGCGATCGCAATCCGTTGACGGCCAGGGTCATGGTCAACCGAATCTGGCAGCAACTGATCGGCCAGGGGATTGTGACGTCGACCGAGAACTTTGGGGTCACCGGACAGGCTCCCAGTCATCCCGAATTGCTCGATCATCTTGCCGTTCGTTTTGTCGATTCCGGTTGGTCGGTCAAGACGCTGGTACGCGAGATCACGACCTCGCATGTCTATCGCATCAGCTCGGAATTCGACGAAGCATCTCATCAGTATGATCCCGACAATGCTTTGATGTGGCGGGCCAATCCGAGACGACTTGATGCGGAGGCGATTCGCGATGCGATGCTGAGTATCAGTGGTGAGATCGATTTGGAGCGACCGCGTGGATCCGAAGTCGCCAAGGCTGGTTATCAGCGGGTCAATGGTGGATTCTTGGGTGACCCGAGAGAGGCGTCGCGAAAGGTGATGGAGTCAGCCGGAGAGCGACTTCGCGAGACGATGCGAACACGCTATCAGCCGGGCGGACGACCGGGAGCACCAGGATTCCGCGGCCCCGGTGTGGGTGACCCTCGATTCAACAACCGCGGAACCTTTCGCAGGCCCGCTCGCGATGGGACGCGAGGCGACTGCGACGCGAGGCATACGAAGCGGCGATGAGGGAAGCGGCGCGAAAGGTTGCTTCGCAACTCGACATGGAAGACGCCAAGTACCGCAGCGTCTACTTGCCGATCGTTCGTGACAATGAGCCGCGTTCGCTCGACGTTTTCGACTTTGCCGATTCCAGCACGGTCATCGGCACCCGCGAGTCTTCCAACACGGCGAATCAGGCCCTCTTCATGATGAACAACCCTTTTGTGATTCAGCAGAGTGAGGAGTTCGCAAAACGCGTGGCGGCGAGCGAAACGAAGCTTGCGGAGCGAATTCGTTTGGCGTTTCATGCTCGCCTATGGGCGTCCCCCAACCAGTGACGAGCGGGCGGCGTCAGCAGCATTCCTGAGTCGTTTCCCGGCCTCCACCGATAATCGACGTGAAAGTGGAAAGACGCTCGCTGCGTTTTGTCAAAGCCTCTTTGCATCCGCCGAGTTTCGTTACATCGATTGATCGAACAACCGCCTTCCAAAGGTGCATCCGAATGTTTTCGCGACGACAAATCCTTCAAAGCGCATCGGCTGGTTTCGGCTACCTTGCCTTCGCCGGGATCAGCACGCATGCCTCCGCCCGCGAGAGCCTGAGCGATCCGACGGCATCGTCGGCCAAGGCAACCAATCCGCTTGCGTCGAAGCAGCCGCATTTCGCGGCGCGTGCGAAGCGCGTGATCTTTCTCTGCATGCAGGGCGGTCCTTCTCACGTCGACACCTTCGACTACAAGCCGCAGCTCGCCAAGGATCATGGCAAGCGGGGAAAGTATGGCGGTTCACTGCTCAAGTCACCCTGGGCGTTTCAACAGCGGGGTGAGAGCGGGCTGTGGATCTCGGACCTCTTTCCCGAGGTTTCAACACATGCCGATGACCTCTGTCTGATCCGTTCCATGCAGTGCGACCAGCCCGTGCATCCCGGCGCGATGACTCAGATGCATACCGGTACGGCGCAGTTCATTCGGCCATCGCTGGGTGCCTGGACGCTGTACGGGTTGGGGACCGAGAACGACAGTCTGCCTGGGTTCGTGTCCTTGAGCCCACCGGCTGGGTCTTCGCGAAACTACGGAAGTTCGTTCCTTCCCGCGATCTATGGCGGAACGAAAGTCGGTCGAGGTGGACCGGCGGCGCGATTTGCCCGCGGCGGTGGCGACGAGTCGATTCCGGACATCAAGAACCCGAAGCTCACCGAGCAACAACAGCGTCGCCAGCTTGATTTCATTCAGACACTCAATCGCGAAAAGCTCCGAAGTGAATCGAATCAGCCGGGAGTGGAGGGTGTGATCGAGTCGTACGAGTTGGCGTTTCGGATGCAGGATGCGATGCCAGCTCTGATGGATACGTCGGGCGAGTCGCCACAGACGTTAGCGATGTATGGTGCCGATGGAGGTCCGACCGAGAACTTTGGCAAGCAGTGCCTGCTAGCCAGACGTTTCGTTGAAGCTGGTGTGCGATTCGTCGAAGTGACGCACGGCAACTGGGACCAGCACGTCAATCTGTCGACCGACCATCAAGCACGTGCCGACGCGTGCGACAAACCGATCGCCGGCCTGATCCAAGATCTCAAGCAGCGAGACCTGCTCAAGGACACGCTGATCATTTGGGGTGGTGAATTCGGACGAACGCCGGCGGCCCAAGGCGGTGACGGACGCAACCACAACAACCGCGGCTACACGACATGGATGGCCGGCGGCGGCGTGAAAGGTGGGTACAGCTACGGTGCCACCGACGAGCATGGCTACGAAGCGGTGGAAGACAAGTGCCACATTCACGACTGGCACGCCACGATCCTGCATCTGCTCGGGCTCGATCACGAGCAGCTGACCTATCGCTACGCCGGCCGCGATTTTCGCCTGACCGACGTTCACGGCAACGTGATCACGAATATTCTTGCCTGACGCCTGGGTTCAACGAGACAGGATTTACAGAATCAACAGGATCAAGAATCTTGTGCATTTCTGCTTCGTGACGCCATGTTTCCTAATCCTGTTCATCAAGTTCATCCTGTCCGAAAATGTCCGCGCTAGGCGTCGGTTCGCTCGCGCCACTGCTGTGTGCCGATGACTTCGCTGATGAACATCTGCTGAGCGACCAGGATCGATTCTTGTAATTGCTCGGCGGTGACGCTGCCTGCTTCGTTCGCGACGGGCAAGGTACCGCAGGCGTCCTTCAGGAATTCAACTCGATAACCTCGATGGAACGCTTGTCTCGCAGTGGTATCGCAGCACATATGGGTCATGTAGCCGGCGATGCTGACCGTGTCGGCATCGACGCTCTTCAACCATGACTCCAGGTCGGTGTTGGTGAACGAACCGGGCAGTTGCTTGTCAATCAAGATGTCGCGTGGACGCGATTCCACCTCCGTATGCAACTGCCACATCGGTGAGTTCAAACGGAAGATCGGCGATTCCGGGTCGGCTTGGTGGTGACGAACGATCGCGGTAGGAATCTTTCGGCCGGCCGCATGATCCATCACTTCCAGGATCCGCTCCAGATGTCCGGCTGGATGAGTAATGGGAAGGGCGCCGTCAAAGTACTCACGCTGAACGTCAATCACTAAAACTGCTCGACTCATGGACAACTCCGTCGTGGTACGACATCAACCAATCATAAAGGCAAAAGTTAAGAGACTGTTGAGTCTCAGCTTAGCTTGCCTGTGTTCACACATACTACTGGACGATCAAGCCCACGCGACGTAGGGCCATGGGCCTTCGCCGCAAGCTCCTGCCGGCAACTCCACGAATCCGCTACTGCGGCCGAGCGATACGAGGTCGCCAGAGCCGAGGCTTTCGACCAATTCAGCAACACCGTGTTCGACCAGCCGCACCAACCGCATCCAATGCAGGGGAATTTGTTTAGCGTCTGGGTTGCACAAGCGAACCGAGGTCCGGATTGGCATCCAGGGATCCAAGCCGGCGATCTTCCCCAACATTGGGACAGCCATTCTTTGACAGCCCACCGTTGCGCTGACGGGATTTCCCGGAAGACCCATCAATAGCTTTCCTTCTTTGCTGGCGGCACCGAGGATTGGTTTGCCGGGCCGCATCGGAAGCCCGTGGAAGACGACGTCGCCACCGATCTCGCGAATCACGTCGGGAACGTAATCGTAATCCCCCATCGAGACACCACCGGTCAACAGGATCGCATCCGACTGCGATAGACGGGCGCTAAGCAATTGTGTCAACGCGTCGCGATCGTCAAGACAGTGATCCACATGGACGAGTTGAATCCAGGGAACGGATTCCAGCAGTGCCGAAACCGATTCTTGATTGCTGTTGCGGAGCTGCCATGGTTTGGGGGCCTGGTCAATGAACTCGCCTACCTCGTTTCCCGTGGTCACGATGCTGACCCGGACCGATCGAAAGATATCCACTTGTCGGCAACCGAAATTCGCCATCGTCGCGCGCACCGCAGCCGTGATAGGAACACCAGCCGATAACACGAGGCTCCCGGCCCTCGCGTTCTCTCCGGCGCGGCGGATGTGCATGCCATGCTCGATCGATTTAGCGGATTCCAGAAGCCGGACGAAGTCGTCGGTTTCCTCCGTGTCCTCGCGCTTGACGACGGCGTCGAAGCCAACCGGGACGATCGCCCCAGTAAAGACTCGAACCACCGAGCCTGCTTGTTGATCGGGCGGCGGCGCGCCCGGTGCGCTCTCACCGCTGATGGGGATCAAGTCGGTTCGATCCAAATCACTCATGCGGATCGCATAGCCGTCCATCGCCGAAACGTCCGCCGCTGGGCTGTCACGATCGGCAACGACGGGGCCCGCCAGAATCCGCCCGACGCGTGGGGGTTGTTCTCGCTCGATCTCGACCGAACGCAGTCGTTCGGCAAGCTGTTCCAACGCTCGATCGGGATCGTCGAATTGAAAAGGGATCGGTCGGGTCACTTCAAGACGCCTGCAATATCTAAGGACAGTAAGGGACAAGTCAGCAAAATGATCCCAACTTTATAGCGAGTCCAGCACGGACGTTTCCTGACAGGATGAATTTGATTGACAGGATCAGGAAACATGGAGTCGTTGGATTGGGATGCGCAGGGAGGTCAAAGATCTTAGCTGGACAGCCCTCTTTCACCACTTCGTGGTGGATTCCCACCCTCAGCGCGAGTGCCTAAAGGTCCTCCGGTGTGTTCACGTTAATGCATACGCGTGGTGGCAACGGTACTCGTATCGGTGATTGTCTCTCGAGCCAACGCAACAGGCTCCGGTCGTCCGATGCGGCCGCCTCGCTCAGGGCCTCGGCAAAGCGTGCGGGATAGATCGCGACGAGTGGCTCCAAATGTCCCGAGACCGCGTCGATCGCACAGACGAGCTGGTCTGGCGATTCGGTCCACGCATCACGAATTTGGCACAAATCCTCGATCGCCAGGTCAGGCATGTCCACCGGCGTACAGAGACAGCCGGCAAACCGGTGCTGTCGCGCGTGCTGCAAACAGCTGGCCACGCCGATGATCGGTCCTTGATGGGACACTGGATCGATGACGTGACCGACGTCATCCGAGCATTGGGTCGACTTGCCCCGCAGCAATGGAAACGTTCACCTCGTCGCATACGACGCGCAATCGGTCGACGGCATGTTGCAGGAACGTGCTGCCGCTGGGATGCGGCAGGCTTGCCTTGTCCCGTCCCATCCGGGAAGAGCGGCCACCGCAGAGAACCACGCCCAGCAATCGATGTTTCGGCGTCTGCGTCACGTCAGGAATCTTTGCTTCCCACCACGTCTTCCACCCAAGATCTCGCCCGCATCATGGTTGGAAACCCGATGGTTGGTGCAGCGAGGAGTGCGACGTGACGAAGATCTTCGGCGGTACAACCTGCTTCGGTCGCCTTGCGGCAATGCGAGTGGGCCGCACCCTCCAGTCCAGCGCCGATCGAGATCGCTAGTTTTACCAGTGCCACTTCTCGTGCCGACAACGGCCCAGCGTTTCTCGTCGCTTCGCCAAAGGTTTCATACGCCTGCATCAACTCCGGATACGTTCTGATGCATCTGTTTGTATGGTTTTGGGATCATCGAGTTACCTTTGCAATGGAATCAACCAGTGAGAGCATGGTATGAGGGTTGGCTTCCGCGTCGACCGAGAGCCCGAGTTCTCGAAGTGTTTCGGAGGTCACGGGGCTGATGCTGGCGATCTTCATCTTGCTCATCGCGCTGCCAAATAATCGGTTCAGGCAGTTTGCCGACTCGCTGCTGGTGACAGTGATCCAGTCGATCTCGCCGGCATGAGCAAGTTTCAGGATATCGGCATCGACCTCGGTGGTATCGCGGTGACTGTATCCGACGAGTTGATGCACTTCGGCACCCGAGGCGCTGAGTGAATCGGCAAGCACGTCGCGGCCGCGACTGGCTCGGATGATCAGGACTCGCTTGCCGTCGACATTGTCCCGTAACTCATTGGCAAGTGATTCCGCGTGGAACTCCGGCGGAACCACATCGGGACGTAGATAGAATTCGCCGAGCGCGTCTGCTGTCTTGCTGCCGACGGTTGCGATCGACACGTGCTTCAACAGTCGCAGGTCATGGCCCGTCTCCCACATGCGTCCCAGGAAATGCTGGACTCCGTTCCGACTGCAGAAGATGATCAGGTCCCAGTATTCAATCGATTCAATCACCTGGTCGACCTCTGTCCAATCATCCGGCGGGCGAGATTGTGATCGCCGGTTGCAAGAGCACGGTCGCACCTAACTCTCTCAGCGGTGCAGCGAGCGATTCGGCTTGGTCGGCCGGTCGAGTCACCAGCACGGTTTGCCCGGATAGGGGACGCTGGGGAAGCCAACTGGATCGTTTCGCCCAGGCGAGCGACTTCACCGACGATCACGATCACCGGTGGACGAATCTTGTTTGCGGGGCTGAGCTGTTTCGGGACCTCACTGAGCCGGCAGTGGATCGTGAGCTGATCGGGAAGACTGCAGCGTCGAATGATGGCGACCGGGGTCTGTGGCGACTTTCCTCCTTCGATCAACAGCCGGGTCCAGGTTTCAGCGGTGGTGACCCCCATGTAGATCACGAGCGTCCCGGGAAACTTTGCCAGTGCGTCCCAATCGAGGGCCGACTCCGACTTGCTCGGCTCCTCGTGACCGGTCACCAACGCGACCGCGGAGGCAAGACCGCGATGGGTCACCGGGATCCCCGCGTAGGAGCCGGCCGCCAGTGCCGCGGTGATTCCAGGGACGATTTCGAGAGGAATGCCGGCCTGGTGGACCGCTTCCGCCTCTTCGGCCGTTCTCGCAAAAACGGCTGGGTCGCCCCCTTTCAGACGAGCGACAGTTTTGCCCGCCAACGCATGGCGGAGCATCTCCTCGATGATTTCTTCCTGTCGCCAAATCCGGCTTTGGCCGTGTTTTCCGACGCAGATCTGCTCGGCCCGAGGAGCATGTCGCAGCAAATCGGCGTTGCTCAGGCCGTCGTACAGGACCACGTCGGCGCGTGCGAGCAATTCGGCACCCCGCAACGTGAGGAGTCCTGGGTCCCCTGGGCCCGCACCAATCAGATAGACACGTCCGCTCATATCCGGCATTGTGCGCACCGTTTATCGACTCTGGACAGCGGGCACCGGGGTCGCCATACTACGCGACCCAGAAAAACGAGTCCCCCGTCAGTTCGTTTCCAGACAGATAGTTTCTAGCCAGACGACGTCATCGACGTCCAAACACGATGCCAAACACTCCTAGCGCAAAAAAACGACTCCGCCAAAACGAGTCTCGTCGTCTCCAGAATCGGGCCGCCCGTAGCAGCCTGCGATCGCAGATCCGTCGTGTCCGTGATGCGGTCAAATCGGGTGATTCCGCCGCGGCTCAGAGCCAATTTCGGCTCGCGCAGAAGTCGATCGACCAGGCTGCCAGCCGCAACTTGATCCATCGTAACGCGGCAGCTCGAACCAAGAGCCGGTTGGTCAAATTGGTCAAGTCGGTCGGCTAAAGCATCTTCAAGCTTGCCGGACTCATTTCTTGGGAAGAAGCGCTCAGCCTGGAAAGGCCGACGTACGTTAGGCTTTCCAGCCTGACCCCTTCCGGCGTTCGGCTTTACCACGTTAACCGTGCGTCGCTGAGTCGCCGCTTCGTTTCCACCATCAAGGCGTCTTCATCCGCCTCGGTGTCGGCCACATAGGTCACGCTGAAACGAAGGTAGGCTCCCGCATCGTCCCACGGGACGGTGACGATCCCGAGTTGTTCGATCAGGTAACGCGTCGCATCCTCCGCTGCGGCAAACTTCACGCCGGTCTCCGTCCCCGACGGAGCCTTGGTGTAAAGGAAGTAGGTGCCGCCGGGCATCTGACAATCAAACCCGCACTCGCGCAACGTTGTCGACCAGCTTCTGCAAGCGGCGTCGGTACTTGGTGTTGATGCGCTGCGGAATGGAGTCATCATCGAGTGCCGCTGCGGCCGCCTTTTGGGTGGCGATGAACTGGCCGCTGTCACTGTTGTCCTTGACGTCGGCAAAGGCGGAGACGATGCGCGGGTGGCCGCAAACGAAACCCATTCGCCAGCCGATCATGTCGTATCCCTTGCTCATCGAATGGACTTCGACACCGACGTCCATGGCACCTGGGGTCTGCAGAAAACTCCGGGGTTTTCCGTCGAAGGTGAGCAGGATGTGGGCGGCGTCCTGAACGACGACGAATTCCTTTTCCTTGGCGAGCGCGACCACTTTTTCGAAGAACTCCGGCGTCGCAGTTCGACCGGTCGGCGAATTGGGATAATTGATCACCAACAACTTGGCTCGGCTGTAAATGTCATCAGGAACGCGATCCAGATCCGGCAGAAAGTTGTTCTCGGCCAACAGCGGCAATTTGTAGACCTGACCGCCGTAATAGCGCGTGTGCGTGCCGGCGACCGGATACCCGGGAACCGTCATCAACGTCACGTCGCCTGGATTGATGAAGCAGGCGGGAAGCATCGCGTAGGCGGGCTTGCTGCCGATGCAGTGATTGATCTGGGTGCTTGGATCGAGCGTCACCCCAAACGTTCGCTGCATGAATCGGGCCGCGGCACGCTTGAATTCGATCACGCCATTGTCGGCATAGCCACGATTCTCAGGCTTGTTGATCTCGGCCGCCATGACATCTCGAATCGACTGGTCGGCCATGGAGTCGTTTTCGCCGATCCCGAAATCGAGAAGTGGACGATCCGGATGATCGGCTAACGCTTTCCGCTTGGCTCGCTTGATCTTTTCAAACTTATAGATCTCGGTGTCTTTGCCGTAGTTCGCTCCGCCAATCCGGTCGGCAAAGAGGGACTGGAAATAGGGGTCGGCGCCTACGGTTTCGTCTTTGGTTGCGGTGGACATGAGTGAGAAAGGATTCTGCTTCGGAGGGGCAAACAAATTCAAACATCGGATCCGATCAGGTTACGATGTTTCCAGATTGCTCCACAAGGGTGTGGTCGACGTCGCTCGTGGTTCTGCGCCTCCAACCACCGAAAATCCAACGCACGAAGAACCTCGTTCCCAAGGCCCCGAACGTCCCTGGCACCACCGCCAACAGCCAAGAGTAGAGATCGCTGGAGTCAATCAGAATGACTGGTGAGCTGCCGCTAAAAAATCCGCAAATCGACGCGTAATGGCGAGCCTGGTGCGAAAGCCAGCCTTTCGAAAGTGGGACCAGCGGTGCGGACAGGCAGAGCGAAACGATCACCGTCGGGCGTCCCGGATATGCCGGCAATCACTCCGCCGACGATGATTCCCAGCGGCAAGAGCATGGGGAATTCAAGCAGATTCGCTGGCTCGGCAAGGGAGACGAACCCAGCCACGATCATCCCGAACGCGGCTCCCGAAAGAATAATGCCGGCGAGCGTCGCGGCCAGCAACCCGAGAGTCGGTATCCGCCGGGAATCCAATCGCCCAGATCGAAGGAGTTCGCCGACCGATGGACTCGGTGCATAGGGATTTGGATCGGCGTTGATTGCTCATCGTTTCGCTCCGGCGCCGTGCCGTTACAATTCTAATGATTTCCCGCCGATTTCATCCGTAGCCGAGTCGAAATGCCACCAGCTGACAAAAATGCCGAGATCGATCCGATGCGGGTTCGGTACGAGGAACTCGCAGAATTGGCTGGTTCCTTGGCCCATGAGATCAAGAATCCGCTCTCGGTGATTCACATGAACATCGACTTGTTGAGCGAGGACCTGGCGGAGATGGATTCGCGTCTCAGCCGTCGATCTCTTGAACGCGTCGACATTGTGCGGGGCCAGTGCGAGCGGATGGAGGCGTTGCTGCGCGATTTCCTTCGATATACGCGACTTCGCGACATTGATCTGGTTCCGGGCAGCCTGAACGACCAGATCGACATGGTGCTGCGAGCCTATCAGGCACAGGCGGATGCGGAAGGAATTGACATCGAGAAGTACCTCGATCCCGACTTGCCGGCGATCCTGCTGCACAGCGACTCGTTGCAGGCAGCCCTGATGAATCTGATCAAGAATGCGATCGAGTCGATGCAAGATGGCGGGCAATTGATGGTCCGCACCTACACGACGCGAAATAGTGTGGCTCTCGATTTGATCGACACGGGAAGCGGTGTCGACGATGTCACCGTGCTGCACATGTTCGAACCGTTCTACAGCACCAAAGAAGGTGGCTCAGGGCTTGGGTTGCCCACAGCCCGACGGATCATCGAAGCGCATGGAGGACGCATCACCGTCCAAAGCGAAGTGAATCGAGGAACCAAGTTCGTGCTTGAGTTCCCCATCCCCAAGCGGCTGAAGTAGCGTCGACCGACGCCTCGGTCGATCGAGCGTGAGAAACGATGCGCTAAAGCTGAATCGCCTGTTCCTGATTGACGGTTTCCATTTTCTCCTCGCAAACCGCCGTCAGTTCCATCTGCACCACCCAGCGGCCGTCGGCGTCGCCATTGATGATCCAGTGGGGCATGACACAGACGCTCTGATGCACCAGTTCAAATCCTGCTTCGCTCTGGCTGACCGTTTCGATCGGAAACGCCCAGATTCCGCTCGGCCGATCGATTTCAAGTGAGACGTCAATGCCAAGCCAACGATCGGAAAGGCTGAGACCTTGTGCGTCCTGCAAATCGAGTGCTTGACCGAGTTGTCCCAGTCGATTGCCGTCGCGATCACTGAAGTAGCGATCGTCGGCGCCGGCAGGCAGTCCTGCAAAATTCAACTCGATCGCGAAATGGAGCGGTTTGCCGGGCGGCAGATTCTCAAGCAAGTAGGTAACCGAAAGCCGATCGCTACCGGTCATCATCGTGATCGCTTTGGTGATGGTGATCGGAATGCCCCAGGCGTTTCCGTCCCGACGCATGTGCACCTGAGCGCGATCCGCGCCGCGACGCAGCTTCGTTTCAAATGGCAGTTCGACAAAGTCTCCTCGCTCCATCGCCTCGCACTTGGCCACCGCTTCGAGGGTCGTTTCTTCGTCGAAAAAGTGGTCCATCAAGCTCTTGCGAGCGAAGCTGTCGTAATGCAGTCGTTGATCGAGATCGGCTTGCTTGAAGACCACGCGATCGTGAATGCTGGAGACATCCTCGCCGCTTCCGCTGGGCCCGTGCAGCACCTTGCGATGATAACTCTCGGGGCGTCGCTGCAGTGTCGCGAGCAGATTATGTGAGATCTCTCGCACATCCAATTCGTAAAGACGACCGCCCCGTCCAGGAGCGATCCAAGCACAGAGCCGGTCATTGCTCAGTCGGATCTCTTGCAGGCCATCGAAATTGAAGTCATCGGCGGTTGCCTGGACTGTGTCGCCGCAGTCTGAAAGACGATCGAGCAGCGTATCGGCCTCGATCAGGTGATAGTAGATCGCGTTGCGAAGGTGCGGCAGGTAGACGCCCCCGAAGGCTCCGTGCCAGTACGGACAATTGCACTGGCCGCGGTAGAGATGATCGCGAATTGCGGCCAGTTCCGCGGGGTCGGCTGACCTCGGACTCCGCTTCGGCCAGCCGCCGGCTGACGGACATCATGCGGGCGTACATTTCGTTCGTTTCTTCGTACTTGGTCTTGAAGTTGCGCCAGTAACCACCTCGTACAAAGGATTTCAAGTCAGCCCAACGGGGCGAGTCTTCGAACTCGTGCACCACGTCGTCGAAAACTTCTTGGGCTTCGACCGGCAACGACCACTCGGTCATTTCGCGATAGCTGCAATCGGGCAGATAGACCTTGCCCACGGGCGTTGTCTGGCGAATGGCCTCGCTCATCGTGACGGTCTTGAGCCATCCGGAGTTGTCGGTCAAGGCGTCGAAGAATGATCGCAGCCAGCCTTGATCATAAACGTGCTTCTTGGTGTCCGGCCACGTTCCAAACTTCTCCCCATCGTCACCGAAGGTCAACACAGCACCGGGCGTCCGCTCGGCCACCTCGCGGCAGTAGTCGATGGTTTCGGCCGCAGGACGAAACGGGATCGTGTATCGCAAGCGTTCCGAGCCAGGAAAAATTCTCAGCAAGTCGACCATCATCTTCGGTCAAGAAGTAGCCGTGCAGTTGCTCGTCGCGCAATCCGGCAGCACGAAAGTGAAAGTCATCCAAGACGGTGTATTGAATACCCGCGTCCGCCACGTCGCTGGTCAACGAAGACTCCCAGACTCGCTCCGGAGTCCACATGCCTTTGGGTGCCGCGCCCAAGGTCCGCTGCAACCACGCGCTATAGGCCTGGATCTGGCCGATCCGATCGCGACGAGGCAACATCGTCAGGATTGGTTCATACTGCGGGCCGCCCACAATCTCGATGCGCCCAAGTTCGACCAACATCCGCAGTCGGTCAATGTACTCAGGGTGGCGCTCGGCCAACCACATCATCAAAGGACCGGAGGTGTGAAGCGATATCTGAAGCTGGTCGTACGACTCGAATACGTCCAGAAACGGCAGGTAGCTATCCTGATAAGCCTGTTCGAAGACCCCGTCAAAGTTGCCGATCGGCTGGTGGTTGTGCAGAACAAGGCAGAGGAAGGCTTGTGACGTCATGATCGCTACAGCGGTTGGATTCGGAGATTCAGCGAAGGCAAATTGTATGCTTCAATCGCGACTTTCCGAATGGTGGTGGAAGACGAATTGAGGGGTTCGCTCGGGAAACGCCGGCAAGGCCGAGAGCAAATTCGGCACGATCGCCGAGGCTCGCTCATTGCTGCCGTTTGCCCAAGTACTTATCGGATGGTGCCACCGTCAAAGTCCACCCGTTTTGACAGCGAGATGCTCCACGGGACAGTCATTTTCGCAGGCATCGTCGCGAGTCAGTTTCACGCCCTCGGAGGGCATGATCGCGTCTGCTCATCGTTACCGAGAGCATGATTCGCCCTGCCTAGAGCATGATTCTGGGGTCTTCCGCTCGGGCGCAGGCCCTGAGCTTGGACGCCGCCAATTCGGGAAGCATCGGGTTGATCATGCACTGGCTGCCCCACTCGAAGCCGGCGATCTGTGTCATCCGGGGGAAAATCTCGATCGACCAGTGGAACGAATCTGGTGGGTCATTCGCACCCGGCGGCCGGGTATGAAGGCAAAAGTTGTAAGCCGTTCCAGGACGGACCTTTTCTAGCCACGAGACCACACGCCGGACCAACCGTGCGGTCGACTCGATCGTCTTGTCATCCAAGTCTTCAAAACAGGGCTGATGGTCCAAGCTGGTCACGCGGATCAGCATGGGAAGATAGCTGGCAAAGGGGCAGTAGGCGACCAGCGTGTCGTCGCGCCAGACAATTCGTTGCGCGTGCTTTCAGCTCACCGCGAATCGAGATCGCAATGCAGGCAACAACCACTGGAAGCCCGATGATGGATCATTCGGTCGACCACTCGGCGAACCGCCGCCGGAATACGGTTGGTGGCAATCAACTGACTGTGGGTGTGTCGCAGTGAAGCGCCCGCCCTGCGCCCCGGCATTCTTGAACGCGGTGACGTAGGCAATGCCGGGGACGGCTCGCCAATGCTTGATGCGGTCACGAAACGCGTTGAAGACGAGTTGGATTTCGGACAAGTCCAACTGGCTCAATGACTCGACGTGCGATCGGGACTCGATGATCACTTCATGCCCACCGGACAGCGGACGGCGCTGAAACAGGGGCTGTTCGCGGCGAAACGGTCGGATTCCCGCAGGCCTGCGCTGACCGCAGGATACTTGTTGGGCACGACGCGAACCGACCAGGAATCCTCGGACCCGTTGACCCTGGCAGGATCAAGAATGTTCAGCGAAGAATCATCTTCAGAAATCTTGCCGACCCAGACCGGCGGAGGAGTGGTCGACTCGTTGCCCGGACAGAACGGGCACTCGATCGGTTTGCCGACGAAGTCTCTTTGCGGAACAAACTCCTCGGGACGTTGCACGCGGTGCGGCGCGAAGATTGTCCAGTTTCCCGTGATCGGATCGAGCCTCGATTCTACAGCTCCACCGCTGACCGGACTCGGTGGATCGGAAGAACCCTTCGCCCCGCTGGGCTTGGCTTCAATCATGACAATTCGCTCCCGGAATGCTCTCTGCCGCGACTCCCCGTGAAGGAACCGGTTGTACAACCGGATCGAAGAATCGTACAGCATTTTCGGGTGAAAACGCAGTTCAAGTGGGCAATTGGCGGGCTTTTTCTGGCTAGTCCGTATGAGTCTGCTTTGCTTGCGATTTAAGGGCTATCGTTCGCGCATAAAGGGACTCGTATTCCCTGGCACTTCTCCTCCAAGACCAGTCTTGAGACATCCCGGTCTGGACCATTTGCGACCATTTGGCCGGATGGTGGTAGCGGAGATTCAGAGCCCGCCCGATGGCATCGTCCAAAGCCGTGGGGTGAATGGTGCTGACGTAGAACCCGGTCGCGGTGCCGTTGGCAAGGGTTTCCTCGGTGCAATCGACCACGGTATCAGCCAATCCGCCTGTCGGCGTGACGATCGGCACCGTGCCGTAGCGAAGGCTGTAAAGCTGATTCAAGCCGCATGGCTCATAGTGGCTTGGCATCAGAAAGACGTCGGCACCCGCCTCGATTCGATGGGCCAACGCGTCGCTGAAGCCAATGTGCAGCGCAAAGCGACTTGGATACTGACTGGCCAGGTATCGAAGTTCGTGTTCGAACCGGGGATCCCCACTGCCGAGCACGATCCACTGTGTGGGGCGATTCTCACTCAGGTGCCACCGCAACACCTGCAGGATCAGGTCCCAACCTTTCTGCTCGGCTAAACGTCCCACCAAACCAATCAGGGGAACCTCGTCGTTCGTTTCGAGCTGAAACTGCTCCTGGAGCGAATGCTTGTTGATCCGCTTGCCATCGCGCCATGACGAGACGTCATAGTTGCCGCTTAGCAGCGGATCGGTCGCCGGATTCCAGATCGTTTGATCGATGCCATTGGTGATGCCCACCACGCGGTCCGCCACGCTTTGCAGGACGCCATCGAGTCCACAGCCATGTTGGGAGGTTCGAATCTCTTGCGAATATCGGGGGCTGACGGTCGTGATCATGTCGGCGCTGACGATTCCCGTCTTCAAGAAGTTCAAATGGCCGTAGAACTCGAACGAGTCGTGATGAAAGTGCTTCCAGTCGAGACCGGTCCATTCAAATGCCTGGTGCCCAAACTGGCCTTGGTAGGCCAGATTGTGGATCGTCATCATCGTCGCCACATCATTCAGCGGGGTGTCGGTCGACTGGTCCGCCGCGATCAAGGCAGGAACCAGGCCACTTTGCCAATCATTGCAGTGGATGACGTCCGGCGACCATCCGATGCGATGCATGGCCTGAATGGCCGCCCGGCAGAAGAAGGCGAACCGCTCGGCGTTGTCTGGGTAATCGCCGGCGGGTGTTCCGTAGAGCGATTCCCGGTCGAAGTACTGAGGCTGATCGATGAACCAGACCGGCACGTCGCCTTCCGGCAAGCAACTCTTCAGAAGCCGACACCCAACCAGTTTCCGCGGACTCATCGAGATCGCAAAACTGATGTCGGTCGGAACGACCTTCATGTCGCAGTGGTGCACGCTGCGAAACGCCGGCATGATGACGGCCGCGCGATGTCCGAGAGCCGAAACTCGCGAGGGGAGAGTCCCGCACACATCAGCCAGGCCACCTGTCTTTGCAAATGGAACGGCTTCGGTAGTCAGGTAGACGATATTCAAGCGGAACTCGATTCAACGGTGCAGGCCGTGCACACAATCCATCAGCCGAAAGCATGGCCAATCAAAGCGATTTGGAGACTCTGGAGAGTGTAGTCACCCCTACCCACTTTCACCACAACGGTGCACAGTTTGGGGGGGCAATTGGGAGGATCGGACCGCTAGAGTCGTGCTTGCGGAGTCCGGGACGACGTCGTCGATGTGGTCGGCGAGAATCGGGGGATCAAGTAAAATCAGATCTGTCGCCCGTTTGAATCATCGCTTTCCTCTTCAGCATTTCTCTTCGTATGTCGATTGCCTTAGGCGAATTCTGGACGCGGCTGGTGAAATCGGGGATTGCCGATGCCGAGGGCTGCAGGAGGCTGGCGGCAGCATTCGCCAAAGCAAACTCGAACACGCCCCCGAGCGATGCTCAAGCCGTCGCCCGCTTCATGGTCAAGCGGGGCAAGCTGACGAGGTTCCAGGCCCGCGCTTTGTTGGCGACGCCACCGCGAGAGCTGCGAGCTGGAAACTATTTGATTTGCTCCGATCAGACGGCTCCACCGCTCAGTCGCTGGTTGGAAGCAACGCGAGTGGGTGACGGATGCCAGGGCGTGCTACTGCATGCCGAAGTTCCGTCCGCGAACCAAGGTATTCGGGATTTCCTGTCGCTACACCAGTCGATCGCGTGCACATCGCTCCAGCCACTTGAGCTCGAGTTTCATCCCCATTCGGTGGTCCTGTTCTCCGCGTTGCCGTCGGGGCGTTGCCTGATCGAGAGGATCTCAGATGGCCAGGCGTTGGCCTCAGTCGAAGTCTGTCGGATGGGAATTGCCATCGCCAATGCACTCGAAGCGCTGCATGCAGCTTCCTTGATACACGGGCAAGTTCGTTCAGATCGGGTTTGGATTAGCGACGCAGAGGAAGCGATCTTATTGAGAGATCCTTCCGCTTCGGCGCCGGCGTTGGCAACGGCGCGGGATGGTTGGCTCGATTCGTTGGAATCTCCCGTGTTGTATTCCGCACCGGAACTGCAAGGCGATGGTCAGGTGGCAGGAGTGGCAGCCGATCTGTATAGCCTCGGCTGTCTGCTTTTTCGGCTCGCGACCGGACGGCTGCCGTTCCGTGGTGATACCGAAGCACAGACCTATGCCGCGCACTGCTCAGACATACCTCCGGAGCTGTCGGAAGCGATCAGCCGAGGTGAATCTGGTGATCCACTGCTTCGAGTCATTGCCTTTGCGATGGCCAAGAATCCCGCGGCACGCTTTGCTTCCGCCGCACAACTTGCCAGCGCGCTGCAGGCAACGTTGACAATGGCAACGCCCGAACGTGCGGTCGTGGCCGAACCCAGCGTACCGCCAGCTTTGCCAACACGTCCGCCGAACGAGACAAGCGTCGTCCCGCCGAAGAAGAAATCGCAGCGACCAACTGAGTCGAAGCAGAAAGCGATTGGCAAGACGTCGAGCGGCTTGAAAGCCGAGACCCCTGACCAGCAAACTCGCAACCAAGTGACCAAGTTGCGAGCGGAATCGCCGGCGGCCCAGCCGTTACCAACCAACACCGAATCCGCGGCGACTCCAGCAATTCCATCGCCTGAGATCGATATCGTCCCACCCGCTTTGACGATCACTTCGAGCTCCCCCGAACCGCCGGCGGAGACGGATCGAATCCCCGCTCGTGACCAGCCCTCGCGACGCCGCCGCAAGAAGAAGTCCAAAACGCCGCTCGTACTTGGTTCACTCTGCGTTGCCGTCTTGATGTTGGTCATTGGGGTGCTGGCCACGGGTCGAAGCGAGCCGGAGCCGCAAAAAAGAACCCGTCCCGCTCTTCCAAGCGTCATTCCGCCGGTGACCAATCGACCTGCAACGTCGCCTCCGCCCAACGCGCCCAACTCGTCGTCCCCCAGCGGTCTTGGCTACGAATTGGTATCCGACGAGCGGTTACTTTTCGCACCGCCTTACCCGGCTGATTCGGCAAGTCCGCCGCTTGTCCTCCTGCCGCCCGGACCAGCGATGATCGTCACGGCTCGGCTGGGGCTGATTGCCCGCAATCCGATTGCCGCTGACGTGATCTCATCCGAACTCCGTCATCTAATGAAGCTTGCTGCCGATCGGGCCGGCACGACTCCCGCAGAGATTCGACGCCTTTCGGTCGCGCTGCACCCAGGTAAAGCGGGTTGGCCGGAAGTGTCGTTGATGGTGGAGTTGGAAGAAGCGATTGCCGCGGACGAACTCATCGCTCGTTTGGGAGTCGGTACGGCACGTACGGCGGACGGCGCTACCATCTACGTCGGCGAGCAGGACGATAGCGATGCCTTCTATTGGAAAGAGAGCGACAATGAGCTGGTCTCTCAGTTTGCCATCGGCTCGGTGCCGCGTATCAGCGAGGTCGCCGCGGTCGAGGGTGGCGCGATTCCTTTGCCCAGGTCGTCCCAATCGCTTTGGGATGGATGCAGTAGCGAATCGGAGTTGGTGATTCTTGTCACGCCCAATTTTTTGTTCGCCGATGGACGAGAACTTGTGGGCGCGTCGGCACCTGAGCTCGCTCGTCCGCTGAGACGTTTGATGCAGCCCGATGTGGCTGCAGCGGTGATGTCGGTGAATCTGCACGATCCAGATCGAGTCTTCATCGAGGCGATCTTCGCACCCAGCGGCGGGATCAGCGAGGCGGCACTGATGCACAAAGTCGAAGACGCCGTGAACAGCTGGCCCGAGTGGGCCGATCGATTCATCTTGGATTCGGTTCCTGATCCTTCCTGGCGACTGCTTGCATCGCGACTTCCTTCCATGATGCGATTTGTCGTTGGGCAAGCGCGATTCGGGATTTCCGAAGGGATGGTGGTTGCGAATGCTTATCTACCATCACGGGCGTTTCCTCAGGTAACGCTCGCAACGGTTCTGGCGATGAACACACCGTCCGTCGCAATCGCGACGCCGACGACGATCGAGGGGGAAGAACCGCTGACCGTCGAGCAGATGTTGGATCGTCCCATGTCGGTTTCGTTCGATCAGGAATCGCTCGAGTTTGCCTTGGAAGCCATTGTCCAGGCATTCAAGGAATCGCTACCAGCCGGATCGACCATGCCGCCGGCTCGAATCATCGGTGGCGATCTGCAGCTGATGGGGATCACCCAGAACCAGCAGGTGCGTGATTTCGCGAAAACGAACCTTCCATTACGAACCGTTCTCACCGATCTGGTGTTGGGAGCGAATTCTGATAAATCAGCCGTGGGGCCGTCGGATCCCAAGCAAACGCTGATTTGGGTGGTGGCCGACGACCGGTCCCGTCCCGGCCAGAAAGAGATCCTGATCACCACTCGGCAAGCTGCGCTGAGCAAGCAGTACGAATTGCCGAGCGAGTTCGATCTCGACGCGCCAGCCGTCCAGTAGGCTTCCTGGGCAGACGGCCTCGACGTGGCAGCCGCACAATCAGGAAAGCCACCGGGGGGGATTGAGTGCCGAATGCCTTGTACGACTCGATACTTGGTGAACCCCTCGCGATCGGTTGCTCCGGTTGTGCGATCCTTGCGTTTGCATGCGTCCCCAGAGGAGAGATTCTTGCCCTACTTTTGGGGGTCAGTTTTTGGCCAGCGTACTAATCTTCACTGCTCACTCACTATCGACTGTTCAGGACGGATTGACCGTTGACCATGCTTGGTGTGGATTACATTCCGATCAGCGTTGCGACACTGCTACCCACCGAAGCAGTTGGTCTGGATCTCTACCAGGAGGAGCAGGAGACGAAGCGTCTGGTGCTGTATCGTGGCGCCGATTATCCGCTTTCCTTCGAAGATTTGGAACGTCTCCGCGGTCGAGGAATTCACCGACTCTTCATCAGCAAGGATTCGCGGGCGATCTACCAACGGTATTTGCGTACGATCGCGACCAGCGATGACTTCAGGTCGATTCCTCTGGCGGTTCGTGCCGGTGCTTTGACGGAGGTGGTTCGTGACGTCTTGCAGGTTGCTTTTACCAAGGGCAGCCTGGACCAGACGATTGAGGCTGCCGCGCAGCTCGGTAGTTTGACGGCCGATATCCTGACGAAGAACAGCTTTGCAGCCAACGACTTGTTCAACGTCTTGCACCATGACTATACGACGTTCACGCATTCAGCGAACGTTGCATTCTACTGTGGTCTGTTGGCCGCGGAACTTGGATTCGACAGCGAGCAGATTAAACAGGTGACCGTCGGAGGACTCTTGCACGATCTCGGTAAGCTTGAAATTCAGGAAGACATTCTGTGCAAATCTGGGCGGTTGGATGAGTCCGAATACCGACGGATCCGGCTCCATCCGGTCTTGGGCTTCCGCAGGCTCGCCCATCACACCGATCTGGTAGAAGGCCAATTGATGATGGCCTATCAGCATCACGAGCGTCTCGATGGAAAAGGATATCCGGTGGGATGTGTCGAGTCAGACATTCATCCCTGGGCAAAGCTTTGCTCAGTGGTGGACGTCTTCGAAGCGCTGACCAGTCAGCGTCCTTATCGTACGCCCATGCCCCGCAGCAAGGCGTTGATGTTACAGCAACGCGATAGCGGGAACGCTTTTGATCCGGAGATGTTTGCGTGTTGGAAGAGCATTATTCAGCGCAGTTTCACGAACTGATCCGTTCAACGAACTGGGAAATCGAGTTGCCCATCGAGTGGTCGGGCTATTTCGATGACCGAGGCGAGATCGCTTCGTATACCGACGACGAGCGGACGAATCAGCGTCTGAAGATCCGCACCCATGGATTTCTCGGGTTCGAGCGCACCTTGCCATTCTGCCCACGTACCAACGATCTGGTCGGCATCTACACGCGAGACTTCTCCAGAAATGGCGTGGGATTCCTTGCGCCCCACGAAATCTATCCTGAGGAACAGGTGCGAATCCTCTTGCCCACATTCTGGGTACAAGTTGAAGTGGTCCGTGCTCGTCGGATCACGAGCAAGTGTTACGAACTCGGAGCGCGGCTTATCCGCCGACATGATCCATGTCCTGATGCGTTTGATTTCAGCCGTCTTTCGAGCCCCGTTGAAGTCTGACGCTCGACCGCGCGCGACTTGTTGAGGTCAACGGCCGCAATCGAATGGGTGGTCACGATCAGGGCCGCAATTGCATGATTCGAATGGGATGTTCCGGGTCATCGTCGAGCTCAACCCGGTGCTCCACATATTGCCAGTCTCGTGATTGAATCCAATCCCGGAACTCATTGGCGATCAGACGATAAGGATCGCTTAGCAACACCTGACCCGATGCTCCCAAGTGTTCCCTGAGACATTGGTCAAGCTCGGGCCAGAGGCATCGCAGGTAGGTCACATCGCTACCCAGAATGAGCGGAAACGCTGGTTCGTTTAGCCGATCAATCCCGAACCGCAAGCGACGGACCTGGCATTGATTGCGTAGTTCCCAGGTACTGAGACGCACCAACAAAAGTGGATCGGAAACGCCGTCGGTCAGCGTGACTTGTCCTCCGCGATGCGCAGCCGACAAGCCGACATGTCCGGTGCCACATCCCACCTCCAAGACACGAACGCCGCGCAGGTCGAGCCGGTCCAGGAAACGATCCATCCCTGCGGCAGCTCGCCAAGTGGTCGCCCAAAACGGATCAATGACTCCCTCCTCACCAGCGTCCTGGCGACGGCAAGCATCGATGAGCATTCCATCGGGATCCGACGCCACCGCAAGCTTCGAAAGCTGGCCGGCAACCTCCACGGTTTGCCAATGCCAGGCAAATCGATCATCGGCTCGCCGAGCGATGGATTGCTTGGATCCTTGATGGTCGCACGCGGCAACCCGTTTGCTCATCGTGGTCATGTCTCACTCCTCGGAGAGCCAAGTCGCGACTTCTGATGCGAAGTAGGTCAGGACTCCATCAGCACCGGCTCGCTTGAAAGCGAGGAGACTCTCCATCACGGTTTGCTTTCGATCAAGCCAGCCGTTTTCAGCAGCCGCGGCAAGCATCGCATACTCACCACTTACTTGGTATACGAACGTTGGTACGGCAAAGGTTGACTTGATGCGATAAACGATATCCAGGTATGGCATTCCAGGCTTGACCATCACGCTATCAGCGCCCTCCGCCAAATCGAGCGCGACTTCGTGCAAGGCTTCGTTGGACTGTGCCGGAGATTGTTGATAAGTCTTCTTGCTGGCTTTTCCCAGATTGGCTGACGAACCTACGGCATCTCGAAATGGACCATAGAAAGAGCTGGCGTACTTGGCCGAGTACGACATGATTTGGACATCGCTTCGGCCACCTCTGTCTAGCGCGCGACGGATGGCACCGATGCGGCCGTCCATCATGTCGCTTGGTGCAATCACATCGCACCCGGCTTCCGCCTGAACAACCGCCTGTTGGCAAAGCACCTCGATCGTTTCGTCATTGAGAACCTCCCCGTCGCGAACCAGACCGTCCTGTCCGTGGCTGCTGTAGGGATCCAATGCGACGTCGCAGATGACGCCAAGCTGATCACCCACCTCCTTCTTGATCGCGCGGACGGTTCGGCATACCAGATTCTCCGGATTGATCGCCTCCCGCGCATCGTCGGTCTTCAAACTCGTGTCGGTCGCCGGGAAAATCGCGATGGCTGGCAGACCGAGCTCGCAAGCGTGCGCAGCAACGCGGCAAATCTGATCGGTTCCAAGCCGATCGACACCCGGAAGGCTGGTGATCGGCTGACGACCCTCGCCATCGAATACAAACAAGGGCCAAATCAGATCGTTGACGCTCAGCTGCGTTTCCGCGAAGAGCTTCCGCGACCACTCGTGCCGACGCGTTCGTCTCATGCGTGTCGCAGGAAACGCCCCGCGGGAAAACTCTGGCATGCTCGGTTTCTCCTTCGAACCTATCCGAAAAGGGGTCTGACCCTTTGGAGGCGAGTCGATTTCAATGCGTTGCTGTCCTCGCCGGAGAGGGTCAGACCCCTTCACGGATAGGTTTTCAAGAATGCTGCATTCTATGAACCAACCCAGCAGCTTAGAAGCTGTGGGTGGACAGATCGCGATTCAATCGAGAATGCAGCTCGTGCGAGCCGGTCAATGGCCGAGCGATCGCAGACATTCATGATCAGGAATCGGTTCAGCGTGGCTTGATCGGATTCCATGAGCATGGAATCCCGTGAAACTGGGCCCTTTCAAGTTCGCGGGCGAGCTATTCGCATTCCCGAGCAGTTGCAGTCTCGGTAAGATCGTCAGAACCCGCACATTCGGTCGAGTCGAACCGTCACAAGGCATAGCGGTTGTGACGACTGAGAGCGTTGTGACGTAGCGGGTTTAACGGTCGATCCAGCCGAAACGACTAACCGGCATCTGCTGTCTCTTCGGATCGATTGTGTCATGTCGGATGCGCCTCTTCTGATCAGTAATTGGGATTCGTCAACGAGGGAATTGATTCGTTGTCGCCGGTGATTGAGTCGATGTCCTGTGTGGTGACTGACTGAATGTCGTAAGGATATGACATTCTCAACCGACCTTCGAAATGATTGATCTCATGGATGAGTTAAAAGGCAAGAGTGCCATTGCGCGACGGCTTGCGCTGGCGTTCACAATCTGCTGCACGACCACCAGCGGTTCTGCTGGAGAAATCGATGCCATACCCGGGCAACCAGCTTCGATGCGCGGTCTTTTGATGCAAGGTTGGGGAACTGTGCCGCCCCTTGCACCGGCAGCGTCGGCAGATTCGGAGGACTTCGACGCGAACGCGCCGCTTGGGCCGAGTGTCATCCGTGCGGAGTCACATGCGGACGAGGACGACGAGCGGGCTCCTTCGATCCTGTTCCAGCCCGACAAGTCCGGCACATCGGTGGTAGCCGCGGTTCAGCAAGAGCGGCCCGCGTCGCCAGCATCGTTAGCTGATTTGATCAGTCGCAGCGCCGATTCACAATCGATTCAAGAACCAGGACTGCAACCGCTGTATCCAGAGACAGACGTGCAGCCCCTCGTCCTTCCTGCGGTTCCCGCATCCATCGAGAGCGAGACGATGGTCGAGGCAGAGACAGAGGCTTCCGACTCGGTCGACAACATGAGGCCAGGGGAAAGCCTGGCAGAGTTGTTGCGGGCCCATCGCGATGACATCTTGAAACCGATTCCCACGAGCGACGCGTATCGGATCTATCAGGCTCCGGCGTTGAGCAAGCAGGACAACTTTGTCGCACCCTCGCGTACGCCGATCCCGAACACGGTTGAGGTGCCGTCACGCACTGCCAGCCATCGTTTGCTCGTTGAGAGCGCGCCTGAGATCACCACCGAGCCGACAAGCATGGGCGAGCCGGAATCAGTACCCCATGATTCAACGCAGCACGTCGCATCCCTGAAATCGAATTCTCGACCCGAGCATCCCCAGATGCAAACGAGCCCGAGGGTCCCCACGTTTGTGTCCGTTCCGCCGCGTGTCCTGTGTGTCTTGGACGAACCACCGGCGCCGTCCCCGATGCCGCAAGAGACGGGTGAGATCGAAGCAACGCCAGAACCGTCGAACACCGCATCAGTTGTTCCCACCGAACCAAAGCTCACGCCGCCAACCGACATCGCGTCCTTGCCAGTTCTGCCGACACCCATTCTGCAGATTCCGAGTCTCGAGAACGCAGAGCCGCTGGCTCCCCCGATTCCGCTACCGCCACCGACGCCGTCGGTAACCCTGCATACCGCTCGGCTCCTCGAACTGGCTCAGCATGCACTTCACCAATCACAGCAAAGTCTGCTGCGAGGGGCGACTCACACTGCACGCAAACATGCCATCGAAGCCATGCAAGCGGTCGTGGCGATGCGGGATGCTCAGGATGGAGGAAACCTTCACAGCCAGCAACTCGAACGCGCCTTCGACGCAATTCGCGAATCGAAGGACTTCTGCGGCGAATTCGGAAGCATCGATTTCAAAGCATTGACTCGCATGGTGGATGTACATGAAACCACGGCGCTCAAACAACAAGACTTGAGCGTGATCACGGCGCTGGAAGCGACCGAAGCCTACCTCGACTTCGCAAAGAATCAGCTGGTACTTGCCACCGGCGGAGTTCGAGAGGGGAGCCAAGCGTTGCTATTGCTGGGGCAGGTCGAGCTCGAGATTGCGAGAGCTTCCGACACGCATGCGACGTCCGTGGCGGTCGCAGTGCAGCGAGCAGCAGTCGAGTCCGACCCCTATTTCGCGATCGGCTACCGAGTCCTGGGAACCACCCTGTTGAATCTTGGCCTGGTGGAGGAAGCGGCAGACTGCCTGATCACGAGCCTGCAGATTCAGCCGACTCGCGTGGCCTACGAGCGTCTATTGGACATCGCGAGGCGACTCGGTGACGTCGACACGGCGAGAACTTGCATGCGGGCGCTCGAGGATCCGCGGATGGAGGAAGGTAACCTGGTTCGCACGCTGACGCCCCAGGAGTTCGCCGCAACTCATCGCCCGCTCTCGACGTCGGTTCAGGCGGCTCGATCGTCTTCCAAATCCGAAACAACCAGCGCACAGTCCGCACCGGCCGCCCGCATCGGTTTCGGATCGCTATTCCCGTTTGGACGCAGGTAGCCGCCAGCCCAAACGACCCTAACAGAATTCTCGATCAACTACCAACAACCAGCATTTTTCCGTAACCCGATGATGTGGAAATCGAACATGGCGACAAGAACCACCATTCCAGTGCGACCAGCGGTGGCGCTCCTCGTAGCGTTCTGTTCCGCGAGTGCTTTCGCGCAAGCCCAACAGGGCGGTCACCATCACTCCAGCGAAGCACAGGTTGAATGGCAAGTCACCCGCGTGATGGGTGGATCCTCAACGTGTAATCAGTGCAACTGCGGGATCTGCTTGCAATGCGTCGATCGCGGCGGCGAAGGATTGATTGGTGGACTCGGAATGCGTCAGGGCATCGGTCCCTGTGGGGAACGCCATGACCAGTGCTGGCAGTGCCCCTATCAGCCACCTTTTGATCAGTTTGGGCCTGGTGAGTACGCGGGGCCTGCGCGAACCATGCGAATCCCCGAGTACCGGCTTCGATCGGGTGATGAAATTCAGTTGGTCTTCTTGCTGGTCGGGCTGCGCAGCGAAGGTTCCTATCGACTTGTTGTCGGCGACGAGCTGCTGATCGAGTCCGAAGAGGACGAGAAGCTGACACGCGGCGACCTGAGAGACGGACTGGTCATTCAGCCCGACGGCACGATTACGCTCCGCTTGATTGGTCAGGTTCATGCAGCCGGCCAAACGGTGGATCAGCTACGGTCTGTGATCAACGAGCGGTACAAGAAGTTTTACGTGGACCCCGCAATCGATGTGACGCCTGTCAATACGGGCACCGCAGCCAGCCGAATTCGCGAGGCGATTAGCGGAACGGGCGGTTTTGACCCGCAGCAAATCGCACAGACGATCACCCCATCCGGAGAAATTCGCCTGCCTCGAATCGGAAGCATTCAAGCACAGGGTCTGACACTCGATGAGTTGAAGGAAGAAATCAATCTGAGGTATGACGAAGTGGTGGGAGGACTTGAAGTCGAACCTTCGCTGCAGGCTCAGGCACCGCACAACATCTATGTGCTCGGCGAGGTGAATAAGCCGGGACGATTCAACCTGGACAATTCCCCGACCACGGTGTTGGGATCGATCGCCATGGCGGGCGGGCACATCTCTGGTGCAAACCTCCGACAGGTCGTGATCTTCCGTCGCGGAGACAACTGGGAATTGCTTTCCACGCAACTTGATTTGCGCGGTGCCATCCTTGGCCGCGAGGCTCATCCTTGTGATGAGATCTGGGTTCGAGATGGTGATGTGATCATCGTTCCCGCTGCACCGATCCGCCTGTTCAACAACTTTGTTCGGCAGGTCTTCACGGAGGGGATTTACGGTGTGTTCCCGGTCAGCGCCTTCTACAACGTGCGCACGACCGGTGGTGCCACAACGATCATTCAATAGCGGAAGAGGAAGATCGCTGTTGTGTTGGTTGTCAACACGCACCGCGATGTGCGTGTTGACACGTGACCACATGAATCGACGTCGGCTGCAACGAATCATCCAGATGATCTGAAAGCCTTCTTTGGTCAGCAGTTCAGCCGGCGTCTGCTTCGGCTGCTATTCACCATGATCCAAGCGGATCTGTCTTGGTGGCAGGAACCGGTGACGCCTTGACGGGCACCGTGATCAAGCCGCTTCCCGTCCAACGAATTCCCCTGGAAACGCGAGCTTGGACCAGACGTGTCACGTGACCGCTCGATAGACCTCATGCCAACCCGTTCAACCAAACTCATGAGGTCCAGTGATGTCCAAGTATTACGTTCAGTCCGGTAGCATGCGAAGCGTGGTCGAAGCCGATTCCAGCCGAAAAGCGGCTTTATGGGCTGTCCACCAGGCGATGCAGCAAGTCTTGCCAATCGAGGATGAACAGCTATCCGTGGCTGACCCCGAAGGCCGCATGCGGCAGGAGAAGACGCTTGCCGTGCTGTCTGGAAGGCTTCGCGTCAGCCAGTGCGGATTCGATCGTGCTGACGCGACACAGATGGTCACGATGGAGGTGGTCAGTGAGTGGAACCAGATGGTGACGACCCTGGACCGCCTGGAAAAAATGCTCTATCGGGCTGCCTGAGCGAGAGCCTTTTTCGAATTTACGTGGGTCGGGAAAAAGGGGTCAGACACGAATGGCACGAACTTAGGTTGTCTCAGTGAACCTCGGGCGCTAGCCGTGGGCCTTCGCCGCATCCTAACGACGTTTTCTTCGCCCACGGCTAGCGCCCGAGGTTCAAAGCCCATGCCGTTCGGGTCAGACACCAAAAGTGCAAAGCACCCGAAGGGCCGTTCGGGCTTTTGGTGTCTCACCCCTTTTTCCCGACCGCCTACATCAAAAGTACAAATGCTCTAGGAGCCGTCTTTGTTCGCGAGGTAACCGGCACTGGTTTGAAAGTAACGACGGCGTCGCTGAGCGGGCACTTCGTCCTGACGCGACGCCGCTTCCAAATCGGCGAGATTTGCCTGGCAATAGCGACAACCAATCGTCTCAAGATGGAACTGGATGTAGTCGGAGAGCTCTTCCGGGAGTGTTCCCAGGACATGCTGCCCCAGTTCTGATCTTGTCGGGCATGACAGACGGGCACGCCGCCAAATCGCGCCAATGGTATGCAGCCCGGCCGATTCTCGTCCGCGGACCTCCACCAAACGGCCACGAAGTTCGCCGTTGCTGCGAAGCTCATGCTCCAGCTCCGCGCATCGGCTCGCGGGAAGAGCCTCTTCCAGGAATGCGGTCAATTCGGCATCGGTGAAGTGGTTCATTTGTTTGGTACCGCCGAGCGATTACCCGTCGAAACGGCTGAGGCAAAGCGTTACGTTTTGCCCTCCGAACCCAAAACTATTGTTCAAGGCGTGACGAACCACCGCCTCGCGCGCGTGATTCGGGACGTAATCGAGGTCACAGTCGGGATCAGGATTTTCGTAATTGATGGTGGGGGGCAGGACGGAGTCCCGAATCGCCATCAGACAGACGATCATTTCGGTCACACCGGCCGCCGCGATCAAGTGCCCCATCATGCTCTTCGTGCTGCTGACAGGAACATTGGCGGCATTGTCGCCGAAAACTTCCTTGCATGCTTTGGTTTCGACTTTGTCATTGACGGTCGTGCTCGTCCCGTGCGCGTTGACGTAGTGAATGTCCGAAGGATTCAGACCGGCATCGGCGATCGCCATTCGCATCGCGGCAATCCCACCATGGCCGTCGGGCGGAATGTCGGTAATGCGAAAGGCGTCGGCGGTGGTGCCATACCCGGCGACTTCACCGTAAATCCTGCGCCCCGCGTGCCTTGGCCGATTCCAATTCCTCCAGAATCACCATCGCCGATCCTTCACCCAAGACAAATCCGTTTCGCAAGCGGTCAAACGGTCGGCTGGCTTTGGTCGGTTCGTCGTTGCGTTCGCTCAGGGCCGTGAGCAGATTGAAACCGGTCACCCCGAACGGGTGGATCATGCTGTGAGTACCACCGGCAAGCATCACGTCGGCATCCCCGCGACGAATGATCTCCGTCGCTTCGCCGACCGCCTGACTGCTTGCCGCGCACGCGGTCAGGCAGTTCGAGTTCGGCCCCTGCGCATTGAACATGGTTGCCAAGTGCGCGGCCGGCATGTTGGGTTCCTGCTCCAATTCAATCGCGGGATTGAGCAGATCGAGACCCAGCGGCAATGAACTTCGAAGCGTCGTAGGTACCTCCGGCCAAGGCAGCGGACATCATCTTGCTGAATGTCAAAAAGTCTTGGTTCCCTTCGCCGCTACCGAGGTAGACGCCGAAACGAGTGGGATCGCTGATGGAGCCGAGGACATCGCTGTCGGCCATGGCTTGCTTGGCAGCGCCGGCGGCAAATTTCGTATGGCGTCCACGATTCCGCCAAAGCTCTGCCGGCTCACCACAGCTGGTGATGTCCCAGTTCTTGACTTCGGCGCTGATCTGCGTCGGAAAGCCACTGGCGTCGAACAGCGTGGTTCGAGCCACGCCACTCTTGCCTTCCTTGAGCCCTGACCAAACCGTCTCGGGATCGTGCCCCATGGGATTGATCATACCGATTCCGGTGACGACAACACGGCGACGCATCGGGAAAGCTTTCTAAGGCGAGGGTTCGTAAGCGAAGGGTACGTGGGGAACGATCAGAATGACTTAGCTGGCAGCCAGCAGGGCAGGGTAGTCGGAAACAGGATTGCCATCGGCATCGACCGCCACATGGAAAAAGTCCATCGCTCTCAACATCGATCTTAAGTCACCGGGACCGAACAGGGGACCATCCGTAAAACGTCCGTCCTCAAGAAACGCGAACATCAAGTCGATCTCCGCCTGTAGCTCCCCATCGCAATGACTCACTCCAATCACGGTCGCGCCCATATCTTGGACCCCATCGAGGCGAACCGTGTAATGAAGTTGGTCGCCCTGGCGTGCCGGTCGCAGGAAATTTGCCTTCCCGACCTTGGCGAGGACGACGTGTTTCTCAAAGGCAAAATGCTCCGCCACCATGATCCCGCCGAGTTGAGCCATCCCCTCAATGATCAATGTCGGGGGCAGCATCGGAAAGCCTGGACAGTAATCGTCGACAACCTCCTCATCCAGCGTCACGTTCTTGATACCCTTGGCGTGACTGCCGCTTGAGAATTCAGTGAACCGATCGACCCAAAACCAACGCATTGGCCTGCATTACCAAACGGAGAAAGGATGAAGGTGTGCAAACCGGCTGGCGGCTGGCACTGCGAACTCAGCCGACTTTGCTGCTCACGTAGCTGCACAGGTCGCCGACGGTCAGCAGGTTGCCGAAGTCCTGGACCCGAGGGTTCTTTTCGAATTCGGAAAGGTCGGCCCAGGGCATCCGTCGCTTCAATTCCGCCATGCCTTCACCAGTGACCACACCATCCTGGACATATTGGCTGTTGGTCAGAATGTCCTCCGGCGAGAGCTCTTCGCGCGGAATCGTGATGTCGAACGCCTTCTCCAACTTGAAAACGATGTCGAGAAAGTCGATCGACTCGGCACCCAAGTCGCCAACCAAGGTCGCCTCTTTGGTGACCTCGTCGTCATCGACGCCCAACGCGTCAACAAGTGCTTCTTGAACCTTTGCGAAAATCTCTTCGTCGGCAAGTGCCATGGGTGAATCCTTCTTGGGATGTCTTGTAGGGAAAGTGAGAGAAATGTGTGGTTAGAGCGAACTCGCAGTGATCGCGACGTCGCCAAAGAGCTTACGGAATTGTTCTTCGCTGAGTGATCGAATCTGGTCATCGGTCCCCAGCCAGGCGGGGTCATCCGTTCCACAGCGTTCCAGAACCAGGCGTGCTGAAACGGTGACACGTCCTTGCTTGGAGGCGGTTGCCTTGACGGTGGTTCGATTCTCCTCCTCCTTGATTGCTTCCACGGAGATCTCCAGCGTCTCTCCCGGGGAGAGAAAGTCGCCAAACTTGACGCCGCGGGCCTCCCGAAGCAAGACCAATGGCGATCGGAATTGATCGCCGGTCCTGATCATCCAAACCGCCGCCTGATGCAACGCTTCGAGCATCATGACGCCGGGCATCACCGGGAAACGGGGAAAGTGATCTTGCAGGTACTCCTCGTCCGCACGCAGCGTTCTTTCGGCAGTCAGTCGCTTGCCAGGTTCCAGCGAAGTGATTCTATCGAGTTGACGGTATTTCATCTGCGCGAGGACGGCTTGGGAACGCGCCCGACATGGGGGGTCGCGACATGGGGGCGACATGGGGGGTCGTGACATGGGGGGTCGTGGTTCGTGGACCTCACTACAATAGGCCCACCCAAAAAATGCCTCAAGCTGGGTTTTCAGTGATCGCCGAGGTTTCCACACTTTCCCAAAGTCTCGGTCGCTTTAGAAGGCAGGGAACAATTGAGCCAGCCCGCCTTCGATTGGGTGAACTCCCTGCGGCTGATCACGCTGCCGTTTACGGGACTTCAGATCGAAACCGGCTCGATCCAGCTAGTCCGTTTGCCCAGGGTGATGGGGAGTTTCCACCCCTTCATGTGCGTGCTGCCTCGCAGTCTCGTCCATCAATTCAAGCCGTTTGGCCTGAACAATCACCAAGACGCCCGCAATCAGCAGGCCAGCGCCAAGCAATCGCAGAGGAGATGCCTCCGTCCGTGGGTTCCCCAACATACCGAAATGGTCCAGCAGAAGTGCCGCGACCGTTTGCCCGGTCATCACCGCGGCGAACCAGGGAAGTGACCCAACACGTGGGACGAGAATCAGGGAAGTCGTAACCAGCACCACTCCGATCGCACCGCCGAACCAGATCCACCACGGCAAATCCCGAGGCGACGTCGTGAATGCGGGGGGAAACACTCCGCTGACCAGATTCAGCACCAGCAGAATCGTGGTGCCACTGGCGAACGAGATCAACGATGCCTGAAGCGGATGCTCCAGATGACGACCGAGTTGCCCATTGACGCTCGGCTGAGTGCCCAACAAACAACCCGCAAGTAGTCCAATCACGATCGCTACAAAAACAATGCCGATTCCGTGAGCCACAGGATTAGCACCCCTTGGCCGATTGCCGCCGCTGCGGTCCCGGTATCTCCGGGCCGGCGTGAGTGATCCGATTGGCTTCGTCAACGAAGATCAGTTTCGGTCGGTGATCCGCAATCGATTCGGTCGCGACGAAGGCAAAACTAGCCAGGATGACTCGGTCACCCGGGCGTATCAAATGGGCGGCAGCTCCGTTGGCGCACACGTCATTCGATCCAGGCAACCCGGCAATGGCATAGGTTTCCAGCCGAGTCCCGCGAGTGGTGTTCCAGACATGGATCGACTCGTAGGGGCAGATGCCGGCCGCCTCCAGCAACTCCGGGGGGACCGTCATGCTTCCCTCGTAGTCAACATCGGCGGCGGTAACCGTCGCGCGGTGGATCTTGGCGGCGAGGAGTTTGCGAAAGGGACCGTTCATCGAAAGACCGTCGGGGATGGAAAAGACAATACCAATCCTAACCATCTTTCGCCAGGAGAGAAGGGAAGGGGATGTGGACAGGTTCTAAGACGGATCTTTCCCCAGGAAAGGCCGCAGCGCCTCGTTCGCCGCTGCCGAGCCGATTGCCAGCTTTCCAAATCCACGCACGCAGCCGACCTCGATTGCTGCCTGCTGATGTTCCTCGTAATTCGTCACCAGCATGATCGGGACAGAGCTGAGTTGCGAATCGGCCTTGATTGCCTTGGCGACTTCCAAGCCATCGCTGTAGTCCCGGTCCAATTTGCGATTGATGGTCACCAAGTCGACCACACGCTTCGGAGCATGGCCAAGGTGTCCTCCAGACCATGGGATTGCAGGACGGAGGCCCCAAATTCTCGCTCGGCCATCGCTCGGATGGCATTGAAATCGGGGCCGCAATTGCCACAGTCGAGCAGCGTCTTGTTCATGAATCCAAACCAATCGATCGTTCGGTACTCGCCGAGGAGGGCGGATTCCCCCTTCGGCGAAGCAGCCGAAAAAACGTCCTGAACTAATCTTTCAATTTGATGGCGAAGAGTTTGTCCTTGGTACTGATGAAGATCGTGTCATTGGCAGCCACTGGCGTGCTGTAGACGCTGCTGCCCATGTTGATCTCCTCAATCGGCTCACTGTTTTCTGCACCGAACTCAAAGATCGCAACGTCACCATCTTCATCGCCGATGAAGACATGGCCGTCGGCAATCAGCGGGCTGCCCCAGCTCTGTGCCAACATGTCATAGGTGAAGTGGACGATGGGCTTTCCATCCTTGGTGCCACGAGCGTCGAGGCAGTGCACCAATCCGGAGAAGTCGGCGACGTAGAGCACATCGTCCTTGATGGCGCAGGTGCCAATCGAACGATGCATCTCTTCTTCGAAGTCGACCTCGCCATCACCATTCTTGTCATACATGGTGTAATGCCAGACGGCACCGGAGTTTGGATTGTCGACTTCGACTTCACCGTTTTCCGGTTCGACGGCCTGAATCCGTCGATGGGGAATCTCGAATACGCTCGCCGTTCTCGTCAATTTTCATGGCAAGGGTAGGCGAGATATTGCCTCGCTTGTTCGGATTGATACACCAAAGGTGACCTTCCCCTTCGCCGTGTTCCGGGTCTTGGCCCACGGCGATGTAGACCAGGCCGTTGTAAGCCACAGGGGTCGCGATCAAGTTGTTTCTCGTTCCCTCGCCACCCAAGACCCACTTGCTGGTCTTTGGGTTGCAGTCGAACTTCCAAAGCAGTTCAGGTTTTCCATCCTTGCCGGTATCGGCACGGAAACTGTAAAGAATGCCGTCGCCGCCGGCGAACAAGGCTTGCGGCACCCCTTCAAAGATTCCAACGGCAGGGCTGGACCATTGGCCGTGCAGAATATTCTTCGCCGGCGATCGATCGGTCCAAATCACTTCGCCCGTGTTCTTGTTCATGCAGATGAAGCTGGGGGCATCCGGTGCGGGCAGGTTGAGGTGAGATTCGTCCAGGCCGTTGCTGGTGTTGACGAACAACAAGTCGCCGTAGCTGGTGACGCTGCAGGAGCACATGTTGTGCTGGCTGACACCCAACTTTCCCATCATGTCGAAAACCCACATCGACGTCGGCATCACGTTTGTCGTAGATGCCGAGCGCCTTGAAGAACGAAAGTCGTGGGCCGATCTGGCGAGCTGTCAAAACGCGATCGACGCCGCCAAAGTTGCCGGACAATTTCCAGACCTTTCCTTCGGTGACGGTTTCGACCTGCACGTCGCCCGCGACCTCTTCGCCAGCATCCGCCAGAAGCTTGCTTGGCCACATCATCGAGCTTGCCTTCGGCCAGTCCTTGAATCGTTGCCGTGTAAGAAGCGGCCGTGGGGCCCGTGCTCATGAAATCGGCAACGTAGGCCGGTTCATCCACAACAGGACCGTCATCCTCGTCGTCGTAGAATCCTTGCGTATCGAGACAACGCACTTCACCGCGACTGGTTACGAACCACAGACGATCTCCCTCCACCAACGGTGCACAACAAATTCCCTGCAGCGGCCAGTCGTGGACGCGGCCGGTGATCAACTTCTCACTGCTGTGCTGCCAGAGGAAATCGCCGTTCTCTTCCTTGAAGGCGAGCAAGCAGCCGAGGTCCACGTTCGATGGGTAACGCTTGAGGTGTCCGGCACCGTTGTTGGTGCCAACGAAAACACGACCGTCGGCGACCACCGGATTGCCGTAGGTTTGACTGCCAAGATTGGAAAACCAGGAAATGTTCAGGGCCTTGGAATTGTCCCAATCGCCCGTGCGACGATCAAACTTTCCGATGTTCCACTCGATCGGCAAATTCTTCACGCCGGGAACATTGTTCCTTTCGCGGGTGCCACCCCACTGAGGCCAATCCCCACCCGACTCGCGAACCGTCTCTGGCGAGACCGACTCCGCAGTGGTCGAGACCAATGCGGTCGCTTCCGGTTCTTTGCCGCGTGGCTTCGGAAGCCGCCGCAGCAGCCGGGGCCGACTTGGCTTGGTCAGCATCGCCTGCCGCAGCATCGCGGTCTGCCGGCAGCATCATCGGCTGCCGGCGCATCATCGGCTGCCGGCGCCGGGGTTTCACTCACCGCTTCGCTGCTTGCCGTCACGTTGCTGCTGGTCGCTGTGTCGACGGACGCTGCCTGGTCGGTGGAAACATCCACACTAGCCGGAGCCGGAGGCTTGCAACCGCTAAGCAAGACAATGGTGAGGCTTCCGAGCAGCGACGCGCTCAGTAGCAGGGACCAAGCCGAAAGTTCTTTCTTAAACATGATCTGATTTGTTGTGGCAAAGGATTGGATAGAGTTGGATCAATCGCGGTTCGGCGACTTTCGTGACAGAAGTCAAGCGAACCATCACGACTCGAAGAGTCGGCTGCAAGCAAACGCGGGAAGGACCGATTAGGGCTCCTCGGTATTGGCGATCACCTCAATGTTGTCCAAGTAGAGTTCTGCGACCTTGGCGTTTCCGTAAAGGCCTGGACTGGCGGTCAGATTGGGGGACTCATCACGTGCGGTGATGTTCCACTCCTTCGGTTCCGGTTCATCGCGGGGCCAAACCTTGCCGCGTAGCAGTGCGACCGCCGCCGGTGGCTCGCTCTCGATGTCGACCCGAAACTTCATCCGATACCAGACGTCTTCCTTCCATGGAAAATCGATCGTCGATGCTTCGTTACCCAGAGCAATACGGTTCTGGGCCGACCAGGTTCGAATTTGAAGTTGTTGGCTCTCGCCCATCAGGTCGAGCACGTATCCGTTGTTGGTCAAACCAATGTCCGGAAGCTGGTCACTCATGCGTGCACCACGTGCATCGGCACTGATCGTGTAGTCCTTCAAGTCGCTCGGTCCCATCCAAGCGCGGCTCCGCGCACCCTTGGGAATCGTAGTGATCTTGACCAGAGCCGGCGAGCCGTCGACCTCACGAATCACATTTCGATATCTGGCGCCAACCCACGACAAGGGTGGATCCTTGAGCCCGTCGAAGGTGAATTTCCATGGCAGATCGGGCACAATCCTCAAACGCGTTGATCCGGACGCCTGGCCCACGTGGGCCGTGATCGTGGCTCCCGTGTGCGCCGCATCGGCCGGCGCGGTGTAGGTCGATCCATCAATGCTGCCCGAGCCCTCGACTTCGAAGGTCACTTGCGACGGGTCGGCAAGCCGCTGACCGAGACTGTTGAAGACACGCACGTTCAAATCGATCGATTGACCAGGCTTGAGCAGCGACTCGGCCGGCAGAACGAGCAACTGGGCAGGTTCCGGGTTTTCCGACGCAGGAGTCTCCTGGCCGAGTAGCTCCGACATCTCTTCCGGTTTCTGGACCGCACCTTCGGCTGAGACGCAATAAAGTGTCTTGGTACTGGGGAAGTACAGTCGTCCGTCCGCCACAATGGGCGAACCGGCAAACTCGCCGTCTCGAATGCTTCCCTTGCTAAGCACCTCAAAGCCGTCTTCGGTCGGGGCCACAACCGCCCACCGACCGTTCTCGCTCAGCACATAAATCTTTCCGTCGGCGTACAGCAGTGCGGATCGTTGGCGGCTACCTACAAACGACTGACGCTCGACGATTGGTTCACCAGTTTCGGCATCGAAAATCCACATCTTGCAGCGGTCGTCGACGACGTACAGACGATCGCCAATCATGACCGGTTCGCTGTAGCCGCAGACCACTTCGATCTGCTTCCATTTCTCCTCGACTTTCGTCTCATCGCCCGTTCCGGACACCTTCAAAGCGACCACGGCGCCCATCACGTTGTTGTACGGCGCCACATTCTCTTCGCTATGACTTGCGAACACGACGTTGCCGACGACCAACGGGGTGGCGTAGATGCCGCGAAGCGAGAGGTCGTAATGCCAGAGCGGCTTGCCCGTGCGCGGCTGAAATCCCCAAATCGCGCCGTCTCCGGTGCCCAGGATCAGTTGTCGCTGTCCATCGATTGTGACCAGGCTCGGAGCCGAATAGGTCGTGTCGTAAGGCAGGTCCTTGGTCCCGCTGAACCAAACCACTTCGCCTGACTTCTTGTCCATCGCAATCAGACGATGGTTGGGCCTGGCCGCTTCACCCCAGTTGACGATGATCCCGCTGATGATGACCAGATCTTCATGGATGACCGGGAAATTGGTGCGGCCGCCGTAGGTGCTCAGCATTCCGAATTGTTCGTGCAGAGGCTTGCTCCATACCGTTTCCCCTGTCTCGCCGTTGATGCACAGGAAAATGTCGCAGGCACCCAGGACGTACACGTAACCCGTTTCCGGGTCGCCCACCACGCTGCTCCAGCCGATCCGCTCAGCCGGGACGTCCGACATCCAGACGTTGTAACGGTTCTCCCACAGCGTCTCTCCGGTGGCGGCGTCCAGGCAGACCACTTTCTCACCTTCGCGAGCGGTTCCAGGCTCGGCACGCTGGATGGTGTAGAGCTTGCCGTTCATCACAATCGGGGTGCAGGGCCCGCCAATGTCTTCCCGCATCCAAAGCACGTTGCTTCCTTCACCGCCCTTGGGATCCCAAGTGTCCGGCAGTCCAGTGACTTCTGCCGTCCCGTCAAACTTGGGGCCGCGCCAGTAAGGCCAGTCCGCCGCCGGAGCCACCACGGATCCGACCGTCACGAGAAGCCAGACGCCGGCCAGGCGAGGAAACGAGGGATTCAAACTCAGGCGCATAACGGATCTCTAACAGTCTCAAGGGGATGGTAAGTCTCGAGGGATGGCGTCCACCAACAATATCGTACGTAAATTCAAGCAGTCGCGGGACATGTCGAGGCGGGGTCGCGTCAAAAGTGCTCGTCTGCGGGATCAAAATTGGGTGTGCACAGAATCAACACCGTCATTCGGCCGCGGGCCCGGTGACGGACCCCTGGAGGGATCAGCACGGCGGTGCGGGGAGACACCGGGTGGGAGGCTCCATCCAACTCGATCGCGGCGTCCGATTCGCACTCCAAAATCACGTAGACCTCGGTGTGCTCCGCGTGATAGTGCTCGCGAGCGTCTTCCTGGATCTGGGTCAGGTGAACGGTTCCCGGAAATTCATGGCGATCGTGAAAGGCCCGCCGGGCCACTCCACAAGGACAGGGCACTGGCGGCAGTGTGTTCAGATCGACGACGGCTGCTTTAGCGGCGACGCGTTCCAATGCTCAGGGTCCAATGCTCAGGGTGGGGTCCAATGCTCAGGGTGGGGTCCAATGCTCAGGGTGGGGTCCAATGCTCAGGGTGAAAGGCTCAATCGATGGACCGCCACCCCCCATCGTGGCGGTCAGGGAGTTGTCTCGAATTTGGCCGTTGGGGGCTGCCGATCTCGGTGTTGCTGGCTCCAGAACGCAGTCTATACGGATCTTGTCGGATACGCCACGCGCACCATCGACAGATTGATTTCAGGCGTTCAAATTGGCCAGATCTACCCAGCCGTCAAACTTTCCCAAGCGACCGAAAATCGTCTGGAACATTGATTCAAACACGATTCTGCGTCGATATCGATACAGAATCGCACGCATGTAGGTTGTGGCTCGTTGTCGCTTCTCGCAACGTGCGATTGACCCAGAGGCTTTGACATTGGATGTCAGAGTCTTGTTGGTGATCTCCAACCACCAAAACAACGCTGGCGACGAACGGTCGCCGTTGATGAGTTTGACGAGCTGAACGAAGTCGGCGGGCCGGGTGTCCGCACCCGACCCGTTTGTGTTGGTCTAAGGGAAGGAGAGGTGTGCTCGACGGCGACTTCGTCCGCCGACTGCACCTCCACCTGAAAACCTCATCAAGAGACGTTTTAGTGATTTCGGAAATCGCGACGAATTAAACCGCCAAATTGAGAAAGGGAGACGTGGCTCCAATGAAGCGGACAATCATGACTATGGCCCTGGTTCTCGGTTGCAGTATCTGCAGCCAGAGCTTCGGGTTTGACCTTTTGGATCGAATGCTTGGAATTAAGTGCGGCGGCTCGAGCTGCTGTGACACCGGATGTTGCGATGCACCCTCTTGCTGCGAACCAGCTTGTGGATGCGAAGCTCCTGCCTGTGGTTGCGGATCGGCTTGCGGCGAACCCGCTTGCGGATGCGAAGCTCCTGCTTGTGGTTGCGAATCAGCTTGCGGCGAACCCGCTTGCGGATGCGAAGCTCCTGCTTGTGGTTGTGCATCGGCTTGTGGCGAACCCGCTTGCGGCTGCGAAGCTCCGGCTTGTGGCTGCGAAGCTCCGGCTTGTGACGGCGGCTGTGACTCCGGTTGCGCCAAGTCGTCACACTGCGGTGGCCTGTTGTCGAAGTTGTTCGGCAAGAAGGGTTGCTGCGGTGGTTGCGACAGCGGTTGTGACAGCGGCTGCGAACCTGCTTGTGGCTGCGAAGCCCCAGCATGTGGTTGCGAAGCTGCAGCTTGCGACAGCGGCTGTGATTCTTGCTGCGGCAAGAAGAAGACCTGCCTGCTGGACAAGCTGTTCGCATGTTGCAAGAAGGACAAAGGCTGTGACGCTTGCTGCGATAGCGGCTGCGAACCTGCCTGCGGTTGCGAATCGGGTGCCTGCGGCGAACCAGCTTGCGGCTGTGAGCCCGCTTGTGGTTGCGACGCTCCTTGCGGATGTGCAACTGCTGCGCCCGCAATGCAAGCTGCTCCGATGCCAGCTCCAGTTGTCGATCCTAGTGCTCGCATGACCAGCAAGCGTCGCGTCATTCAGGCCAGCGCCATCTACGTTCGCTGATAAAGCGAAGGTAAAGCACTGACTGCCTTTCAGGCGTGACCCAAAATGACCCGCCGGAGGAAACTCCGACGGGTCGTTTTTTTTGCGCTCATGCGGAAAGTGGCAGCCGATCATCAAAATGCTGGCTTTTAGCGTGCTGGCGTGGTAGTTTCGCGTCCACTACAGGCGATTCCACGACCACCCATGCGAACACAACCATGCCTATCATTCTTTTAGTAGACGACTCGGAGGTCGATCGCCAGCTGATGGCTGGCTTGCTCAACGTCGACTTCGATTGGCTGGTGTCCCACGCGAGCAATGGCGTCGAGGCCCTCGAAATGATGGCCGATGCCTCTCCCGATGTGGTGGTCACGGACATGCTGATGCCCGAAATGGATGGCATGGAACTGGTCACCCAACTCGGCCTCGCTTACCCCAAGGTTCCCGTCGTCTTGGTGACCGGTCAGGAAGATGCCTCGCTTGCCTTCCAGGCGCTGAAACAGGGAGCGGCCAGCTATGTCCCGAAATCGAAGCTGGCCGAGAAGCTACTCGAAACAGTTGAACAGGTTCTGTCACTGCGCGACGCCGATCACTTCGACGAACGAATCGTTCAAGTCACCACCAATACGCGTTATCGATTCGTGCTTGATAACGATCCGTCGTTAATCGCTCCACTGGTGGACCGCGTGCAACAGGGAATGATCGGCATGCAACTCTGTTCGCCTGCCCAACGCATGCACATCGGCGTCGCGTTGGAGGAGGCACTGATCAACGCCATGTACCACGGCAATCTCGAATTACCACCCCATCGCCTGGTCGAGATCCGACAACTGCTGCATGAAGGCAAACGATCCGATCTGGTGGAGCAGCGTCGCCAGCAGTCACCGTTCCGGGAGCGTCGCATCCAAGTGGCGGCAGACTTCAACCGTCAACGAGCTCAATTCGTTGTGGGCGACGAAGGCAAAGGGTTTGATACCGCGGCCGCCTTGGCCGCCTCCAACATCGATGGGATCAAGAGTAACGCCATCGGGGGCCGAGGACTCGTGTTGATCCAGACCTTCATGGACGAGGTGGTCTTCAACCCGTCGGGCAACGAGATGCGGATGACGCTGAAAGATCTGCGCCCCTGGGCACCGATCACCACGTCGACTAATCCCCCACATCACGATTGCTAGCATTTCATCGCCATTGACTCGGCTGATCGTCCAGGCCTAGTAACTCGGGTTCAGAAAATGGGTCAGAGTCCAATCGTGCGAAGCACCCTGCGTCCAATCGTGCGAAGCACCGTGCGTCCAATCGTGTGAAGCACCGTGCGGGCCGTTCCGGCGATTCATCTCAGGCCCCTTTTCTGAGCACGTGAACCTCGGGCGCTAGCCGTGGGCCTTCGGCGGTCCCAGCTGCATTTTTTCAAAGCCCAGGGCGAGCAACTAAGTTGCAAAACTCGTGCATTTTGTGTCTGAACCCTTGTTCTGAAACAGGGGCTCGCTGCAGAAACGTGTTTTGGAATGGACGGATGACAAAGAATATTTTTTTCTCGGTTGGCGAACCAAGTGGCGACCAGCATGCAGCTCGGATGATCGCTCAGATTCGCCGCATCGACCCATCGGTTCGCCTGCGTGGATTTGGCGGTCCTCGGATGCGATCGGCGGGATGCCACATCGATCGCGACCTCACGCAGCACGCGGTCGTCGGACTGTTGGAAGTGTTGCCCAAGCTGAGACAGTTCTTTCGCTTTGCGAGTGAGGCCGAGGCCGCGTTTCGAAGTGGTCAGGTCGACGCCGTGGTCCTGGTCGACTTTCCCGGGTTCAACTGGCACATCGCCAAACGAGCCAAACGTTATGGGATTCCCGTCTATTACTACTGCCCGCCTCAGCTGTGGGCTTGGGGGGGATGGCGATTGCGAAAGATGCGGCGCACCGTGGATCACGTGTTGGCCGTGCTGCCGATCGAGCAAGAGTACTTTCCAGCAAGCGGGATCGAGACGACCTATGTAGGACATCCGTTCTTCGATGCTGTGGAAGAAACACAGTTGGAGCAACGATTGATGCATCGGTTTGGGGCGATGAGTCGCAACGGTGACCGCCTCGTCGCAGTGCTGCCGGGTTCTCGCAATCACGAGGTCGAACGCAACTGGCCGCTGATGCTGGAGGCGATTCGCCGACTGCATCGCCGGCATCCCGATGCGAAATTTCTCGTCGCCTCTTATCGTGATCGGCAATGCCTGCGGTGTCGCGAGTCGTTAACCTCGGAGGATCAATCACTGCCGATCGAATTCTTTGTGGATCGCACCAGTGAGATCATCGAGGCATCCCACTGCGCGATGATGGTCAGCGGTAGCGTCAGTTTGGAAATGATGGCCCGTCTAACGCCGGCGGTCGTGATCTACCGCGTGGGCCGAGTGCTGCACACGGTCGCCAAGATGATGGTGCATCTCGACAGCATCACGCTTCCCAACCTGATGAGCGATCGCCGAGTGTTTCCCGAGATGGTTTCCGTGGGGGCAACCGAGCCGGCGGTCGAGTTTCTGACCGAGTCGGTCGACGCCTTGCTGCGGGACACTTTCTACTACCGCCAAACGCTGGCGTCGCTAGAACAGCTAAGCGAGCGTTACGCGAGACCGGGCGCTTCGACCCGCGCGGCCCGCTGGGTCTGCCAAGCACTTGGTGTTGGCCGTGGGACTGGGCTGAGCGATTCCGGCGCGCTGGCCGAAGCAGCCTAGTGCATCGTCAAATCTAAAAATGGGGGTGAATGCTGGAATTCGGCAAACCAAGCCGGTCCGCACTGCGTAGCCTGACACAGAGCTGGCGTGCGCACCGGAACTCCCCCTGTTGAGGTGGTCTCGCGTTTTGGCAAACACCGTGAGACGTTCATTTTCTTCGCTTCCGATTTCAATCTGACAACGGCGTTCGTATGGACTCAAGTGTTCCCCAAATGCATGCCGAGGCTGGTTTCGAGGCCGACGAATCGACGCCACCGCTGAGGATCTCGGGTTTTCTCTGCCTGTTGTTTGGCGTCCTGAGCATTCTCAGCCCGATTGGACGCCCGATGCTGGTGCTACCACTGATCAGCTTTGTGCTGGGGTTTGTGGCGCTGAAGCGTTCCGATGACAAGGCTTCGCTGGGAACGCGTGCCGCGTTGGTCGGTCTCGTGCTGGCTGCGGGATTTGGAATGTGCGGCCTGATGCTTCCGATGCTCAAGACGATGACGCTTGCCAGACAGGCAGAGAAGTTCTCTCGATACTACATCGAAGTGATCGCTCTGGAGGAAGATGAGTTTGCGATGGAGTTGAACAAAGACTACGTCAATCGGTTTCCCGAGACGATGTCGCTGAAGGAGCACTATCACGAGAGCGAACAATCGTATCAGCGGTTCAGTCGAATTCCGCGACAACTCGATCCACCGCGTGATCCGAAGTCGTGGTCCGAATGCGGAATGGGCTTTGGAGCGACCGATTCGCATCTACTATTCGTACAGTCGGGAGCATGCCGAGATCGTCTGGATGGACCCGACCGGGCAAGTGGATTCCAAGATCTACATGATCATGGACTACCGCATTGATCCCGAGGGTCAAGGCCAATGGCACGTGACCACCGTGATGCCGCTGACGAAACGCTACGTGGCGCCCGCAGTGCTGTAATGGTGGCGTCAATGAAAGTCACGTGAACGCAGCGAGAGGCCATTGGTCTCTTCGCTTAGATCCGTGATCCGGCCAACGATCACGTGAATCACACCGTTGCGGTTTTCCAGTTTGCCGTCGACCAGCCACGCGTTGCTGGTACGCGCAATCCGAAAGAAGCGTTTCCAGACCGCGGCAAACAGACACCAGGTTGATGGTTCCGGTTTCGTCTTCCAAGGTGACAAACGTGATCCCCTTGGCCGTCGAGGGTCGCTGACGCAGCAGCACCAATCCTGCCACACGGACATGCCGTCCATCACGCAACTTGGTCAGTTCCGAGGCCCTGACGCATCGCTTGACGCTGAGTTCTTCACGGACAAAGGAGACGGGATGGGCTTTCAAGCTCAATCCCGTGGTCTGGTAATCGGCATGCACCTCTTCTAGCAGCGACATCGGCATCAGCGTCGACGGCGTGTCGTCCTCATCGCTGACGCCTTGGAACAGCGGTTGGTGTCCGGGCGAGTGATCACGGGACAGCGAATGCCAAACCGCGGCCCGGCGATCTCCGGCCAGCGAGCCGAGAGCATCGGCATCTGCCAGCGTCGCAAGCGTTGCCTTGCCCAAGCCGGCGCGTTGCACCAAATCGTCGATGTCTCGATAGGGACCACCACTGTGACGTCGTTCGGCAACCCGCAGGGCCGATTCGCTGCACAGGCCACGAATCGTCTGCATCCCTAATCGGATTGCCGGCTGAGGCTCGCTCGTCCAGCGACGTTGCTTTCGGTTGCCATCGGACCGGGCGGAATCGGGGTTTGCTTCCAGCGTGGATTCCCATTGGCTGTGATTGACATCCACGCCGAGCACGGTGACTCCATGGTCGCGTGCATCGGTGATCAGCTGAGCCGGCGCGTAGAACCCCATCGGCTGGCTGTTCAGAATGGCCGCACAAAAAGCGGCCGGGTAGTAGCACTTGAGATAGCAGGATGCGTAGACCAGCAGCGCAAAGCTGGCTGCATGAGACTCCGGGAAACCGTATTCACCGAAGCCGCGGATTTGGTTGAAGACATGCTCGGCGAACTCTTCTGAGAGACCGGTTTCTCTCATGCCTTCCAACAGTTTGATCCGGAATCGATCGATCACACCGGGCCGTCGCCAGGCAGCCATCGCCCGTCTCAACTGGTCGGCTTCCCCGGGGGTGAAGCCGGCTGCCACCACTGCCAGTCGCATCGCCTGTTCTTGAAAAATGGGCACTCCAAGTGTCTTCTCGAGGACGCCGCGGATCTGGTCGTTGGGATAGACCACGGTGTCTGGGTCTTGGCGAGCCTTCAGGTAGGGATGCACCATGTTGCCTTGAATGGGACCAGGGCGAACGATCGCGACTTCGACGACCAGATCGTAAAAGCAGCGAGGCTGGAGCCGCGGCAGCATGCTCATCTGGGCTCGGCTTTCAATTTGAAACACGCCGATCGTGTCGGCCGCACAGATCATGTCATAGGTTCGCTCGTCGTGCTGCGGAATCGTCGCCAACGTCAGCTCGCGACGATGATGTCGGGCAACCAGATCGAGGCATCGATGCAATGCCGACAGCATGCCGAGCGCAAGTACGTCGACTTTCAAAATGTCTAGCTCATCCAGATCATCCTTGTTCCACTGAATGACCGTGCGACCCTCCATCGACGCATTCTCAATGGGGCAAAGTTCGCAGAGGCTGCCGGCCGTCATGACCATGCCGCCGACATGCTGGGACAAATGGCGGGGAAAGCCTCGCAGTGTTTCCACGAGATAGACAAACCGTTGACCCAAGGATGAGTCGGGATCGAGACCGCCAGATCGACAGCGCTCAGGAAACTCTTCGCCGCTGCCTCCCAGCTTGGCAATCGAGTCGATCGCATCGGCCGACACACCCAGCGCCTTGCCGACCTCTCGAATCGCGCTCTTGGTGCGATAGCTGATGACGGTTGCCGTCATCCCAGCTCGGTCCCGGCCATACTTCGCGTAAAGGTATTGCAGCACTTCTTCACGCCGCTGATGCTCGAAGTCAACGTCGATATCGGGCGCCTCGTTTCGTTCGCGACTGATGAACCTCTCGAACAACAGGTCTGACTGACTGGGATCCACGTTGGTGATTCCGAGACAGTAACAAACGGCGGAGTTGGCCGCTGATCCTCGGCCCTGACAGAGAATGTTCTGCTCACGAGCAAACCGCACCATGTCCCACACGGTCAAGAAGTAGGCCTCGTAATGCAGTTCTTCAATGATCTCCATCTCATGGCGAAGCAGTTCGATGACGCGTGACGGTACCCCTCCAGGCCAGCGGCCCTTGGCACCCTCCCATGTCAACCGCTTGAGATGCTCGATCAATGTCATCCCCGCTGGCGCAATTTCCTCGGGATACTCATAACGCAGTTCGTCCAAAGTGAATCGACACTGCTGGGCCACTTCGATCGTCCTGGCCAACGCCTCGGGAACCTGGCGATACAAATCCTCGATTTCTTCGAGCGAGCGAAGATGCCGTTGGCTATTGGCGAAACGGGCTCGGTGTACCTGATCGATCGTGGTGCCATGGCGGATCGCCGTCAGGCAATCTTGCATCAGCATCCGATCGGGCGTGTGGTAGTGCACATCCCCGGCGGCTAACAGGGGCACATCGCTACGAACCGACCAGTGCTGCAACCGCTGCACGTAGGCGTCGTCGTCGACACCGCGATGCAGTTCACAAAGCAAATAGCCGCGATCATCGAAGATGTCGCGAAACTCGCCTCGCAGAAAATCGGGAAGCGGCTGGATCGGCTCTCGATCGCTCTCCGCATCCGCCACACCCGCGTCAGCCTGGGGAACTCGAGGGATCACCCCCGCCAGCATCCCCTGACTGAATTCGACGACGTCGCTCCACGACAGCCGGCACGCTCCCTTCTCGGCTCGCATCCGACCGCGCGAGATCAGACGACACATGCGGGCGTACGACGCTCGATCGCTCGGCCAAAGCACCAGGGAAGGGGCATCGGTTAGATGCAATTCGGTCCCGACGATGTACTGCAGTCCCAGTTCTTTGGCGGGAGTGAAACCGCGCACGACCCCGGCAACCGAGGCAATGTCGGTCAGGGCGAGTCCCTCGTAGCCAATCTCCGCGGCCCGTTCGACCAGTTCATGGGGATGCGATGCGCCGAGCAGAAACGAGAAGTTGCTCTTGCTGTGCAGTTCGACATACCGCATGGGGCACCCGCAGACCGATGGTGAATGTTTGTTCACCTTATCGGTTCCCCGCCCCCTGAGCAACGTCACTCCTAGCTGGACAGCGCCACTCTCGCGGGTTCCATCGGCCATCCAAGCACGACGCGCCAGCGAGTGAGTCCCAGGAATCTGCGCAATCTCACGTCCGCCAAACGGAAACACACTCGCTGGCGCGTCGTGCTTGTATTTTGTTGGACAAAACGTCGTTTCGATGGCAAATAGCACAACATCACGACGCGCCAGTGAGTGAGTCCCAGGAATCTGTGCAATCTCACGTCCGACAAACGGTTGAAGACCCGAGACACACTCACAGCCACTTCGAGGCCAGGACTTACCCGCTCGGAGCCAAGATTGGTGACTCCGCAGCGAATGGCGAAGGCTATCTATTCACGGAATCCACTTGGAATCTGACTCGATGACCGCCACCGCAACCATGTACCCAACGACGCAACCGTCTCGCCTGCACGTCGAGGCCCCTGACGCCCCCACTCATCCCGTCCTGGTCGGCTATCTGTTTTGGATCCTTGGTTTCTTTGGGCGCACCGCTTCTACTTCGGCAAGCCTCTGACCGGGACGCTGTGGTTCTTCACCTTGGGACTGTTTTTCGTCGGCTGGATCATCGATTTGTTTCTGATTCCGAGCATGGCCGAACAGGCCAATCGGCGGTATCGGCCCGGGCGGATTGATTACACGGTCGCTTGGTGTTTGCAGCTGCTGTTTGGTCTGTTCGGTATCCACCGCATTTACATGGGTAAAATCTTCACAGGCATTCTGTACATGCTCACCGGTGGTCTTTTGGGGATTGGCTATATCTACGACACACTGACCCTCAACGAGCAGGTCGAAGAGATCAATTCGCGGCCAGCCTGAGCGGACGGCGCCAGTTTTGATCTTTCGCCTCGTCCATCACGGCGAAATTTCCGGATGGAACGCTTGCCTGTAGCCGAGCCTCTCGGAGGCTCGGATTTTCGCGGCAAAGCCGCGTTGAATGACGGTCCCGGAGAGACCGATCTACAGCAAAGTGTCGCTTCCCGCAGTCGCAGAGAGATCAGGCTTGTCGCACCACGACTCGCGATCCTTGCTTCGAGATCACCCGAACTCGCGTTCCGACCTCGACAAAGTCTCCTTCGGTAACCACGTCAACGTTGAAGTCACCGACTTGCATCTTGCCGCTCGGACGGAGCGGCGAAATGGCTTCTCCTACGTCGCCGATCTCAATTCGCTGCCAGCCAGGCAAAGTTGCCTCCGCGGCGCTGTCGACCAACATGCTCCCGGCTTCGACCAGCACAGGAGGTTTGAGTGTCAAACGGCTAAGCCCCGGAATGTCACCGATGTAATTCGAGAGGAACATCAATGCGACCAAGAAACCGACGAATGCACCAACGACGGTCAGCGCGTCGTAGCCAAGGCCCGTCAGTTGCTCGCTGTTCTCAGGAATCAGAAAGCGGCGTGACGCCATGATGAGCGAGCCCAGCACGAGGGCGATCCCGGCCACACCGGCGACTCCGAATCCAGGGATCAGGAATAGCTCTGCCCCGATGAATGCCAGGCCGACTAAGAACAACGTGACTTCAAGCCAACCCGATGTGCCGCCCAGAAATCGGCTCCAAAAGAACAGGCTGAAACAGAGCAACGAGATCAGGCCTCCGACGCCAAGACCCGGCGCCCCGAGTTCGATCGTCAGCGCGACCAGACCGATCACAATCAGGAGAAAAGTGGCCACGTTGGTGTTGAGCAGGAACACCAAGGTGTCCATCGAAGTTCGCTCCATCACGCGAATCGGCTCCCTCACACCGAGCGCCTCGGCTAACTGCTTCCGGCTGTCGACGGTTTGATTCGCCATGCCAAGTTCGACGGCACGGCCTCCGTTGCAGATGAAGAACATCTCCTTGCCGGCCTCACGCACCGGTTTTCCCCGGACCCAGTCCTCGGCGTCCTTCAACGCCTCCCATTCCTTGTCCGAGAAGTAAGCGATCTTGCCATCGGTCTTGTGAGTCGCCTGAAACACGACCATATCCTTGTCGACCATTTTTTCGGCGAGCGTGACGGGGCGGCCCGTTCGCCGAGCGGTATCGCGGACCTTCTGAGCGAGTGCACTGCGGCTCTTCGCTTCGGTGTAGCGAAAGGCACCGTCCTCTCCCATCACGATCTCGCCCGCATCGCCGATTCTTGCATCGGGCAACATGAGGATCTTGTCACAGGCCAGAGAAAGAAGGGCAGCCCCGCTGAGTGCGTCCTTTTCGATGTAAGCAACTGTCTCGACGCCCTTGGCATCAAGGATCATGTCCATCAACTCGAAGGTCACCGCGGTGTACCCGCCTGGGCTGTGAATGTCCAGGATGATCACGTCCACGCCTGACTCGACTGCCTCGGTGAACTTTCTCTTGAATAACGCCCCGCTGAGTGGATCGATCATTTCGTGCAGGGGAATGATGACCGCACTGCGCGAACCGCCATCGACCGCGGCTCGATCGAGCTGCTGCGCATCGCTGACAGCAGGGACGACCAGGAAGAGGGAACAAAGCGTCAACAAAATGGCAATGCCACGCATAACATTCGGCTCGTGACCACGAGAGAACGGAACAACCAAGGAGTGGGGATTCGTCATCCAAACGGTCGCTGCTTCGCTTGCCATGACATCGGGGCAACGCAAATCGACGTCGACCTGCTGCCTCGATTCTAACAGGCTCTTCAGCAGCCGCCCCTCCTCAGGCCCGATTCGGGCTCACACGCGGCGCCAAAACGACGGGAAAAACAGGACCAGCACACTGAAGACTTCCACCCGGCCGAGCATCATCAGCCAGACAAATAGGAGCTTGGCCCCCTGGCTGAATCCCGCATAATTTTTCTCCGCCCCAACGACACCTAGCCCCGGACCGATGTTGTTCAACGTGGCTGCGACTGCACTGGCGGAGTCAAGCAGTTTTTCGTCCAAGGTGTTCGAGACGCTTTGTTCCACGTACATCGGACTCATCTCCGCCGCCTCGGGCGACGTCGCCCCCTGATCCCACATCGTGTTCGGTTCGAACGTGATCAAAAGCAACCACGAGAAGACGAACAGGGCCAGAATCATCGAGAAGTACACGACGATCGAGTGAGACAGGTTTGCATCGTCAACCGTCGAGCCTCCAACGCGAATGAAACGCACCACACGAGGCCGGTGTGCCTTCTCGATCTCCAATCGCAGGATTTTGTAGAACAGAATGTGTCGGATGACCTTGATCCCACCCCCAGTGCTTCCAGCGCAGCCGCCGACAAACATTAGCAACAACAAGATGCCTCGGCCGAACGCATTCCAGTCATCAAAGTTCGCCGTTCCGTATCCGGTCGTGGTCAGCACCGACACGACCGTAAAGAGTGCTGCTCGATTGGCATCGGGCAACGTGTCAAAGTGTTCATCGCCGGCCCGCATCCCAAAGAAGATCACTCCTGCGGTAACAATCGCAATGATCCCGACGAACGCTTGAAACTCGACATCGCGGAAGAGCCGTTTCGGGCCGTCCACGAGCGTCAGGTAGAGCAACGTGAAGTTAGCCCCCGCGAGAATCATGAACACGACGGTCGTGTACTCGATCAGGCTGCTGTTGAAGTGACCAAGACTGGCGTTGTAAGTACTGAAACCGCCGGTCGCCATCGTTCCAAATGCATGACACAAAGCATCGAAAACGGTCATCCCCTCGAACAAATAGATCACCGTCAGGAGAGCGTTCAGACTGACGTAGATCGCGGCGAACACGAGTGCGGTGTGCTGCATTCGCGGCATACTCCCTTCTTTGGTCGGCCCCGGCATTTCCGCACGCATCATCGCTTTTCCTGCGGAACCCTGTCCCAGGATCGCGACGAACAACACGACAATCCCCAGCCCGCCGAGGAAATGCGTCCACGAACGCCAGAACAAAATGCAGTGGGGAACCCGCTCGGGAGTCTCCAGGTCGGTCAGGATCGTTGCCCCAGTGGTGCTGAAGCCCGACTGAGATTCAAACATCGCCTCAATGAACGTGATCTGTCGGCTCCCCTCGGTACACGTGTCACTGAGGTAGAAGGGCAGGGCACCCAGCACGGTGGCCAGCACCCAGCTCAGTCCGACAACCGCCATCGCCTCTTTCTGATAGAGGGCCCCCCCGCGGTGTCGCCGGCCGATGATGCGAAATGCGGCTCCCACGACCAGACATACCGCCATGCTCTGCAGCAGCGCTAACGCCCCACGCGACTCAAATGCCTCGGCTGGTTCCAGATCGGTGCGACTCGCCAAAGCGGGCATCGCAAACGGCAGGCTGAAGCTCATCGATCCGCCGATCAAGAGGCAAATCGTGCCCAGCATCCGGAACAGTAGCGGATAATTCAATGCTCAACCAAAAAGACGGTTTGGGTCTGACTGAAGCCTTCAGAGCTTAACTCCGGCCAAGCAGGTTGTCAGGACTGGCACCCAGGCCCAGGTCTCGAAAACAGGGCAAAGCCCAACCGCGACGAGCGATCTTGCCGGCCGTACCACGCGGGAGGTCACGCCGCATCCTCACGCGAAGACGCTGCCAGGACCCCGGCGCTACCGCTAGCGTGTACCATTTTGCCCTACCGCCAACCCAACACGGATCGCCCTTGCGATCCCCCGACTGAATGAGGGTGTCATGAGTACTTCAAGATGGTTTGCTGCGGCAGCGGTGATCGCTCTGTCGATGCCAGTTCCATTGCAAAGCGTCGTGTCCGGTGAGGAGCATCACTTCGTTCTCAGCAGCGCAACCGCAGGAACTCGGCTCGCAAATTTCGAGTTGTCCGATCACGTCGAGGAAGCAATCCTGTCCCGCTGGAAGGTCTCGCAGCGCATGCTTCACGGTGGCATGCAGGAAGGTGTCGAGCTGATCACGATCGACAATGGGCGACTCAGATTTGAAGTGATTCCGACTCGCGGGATGAGCATTTTGAGCGTGACGAATTCGGCGACCGGCGAGCGGCTGTTCGGATGGGATTCGCCGGTCAAGGAAGTGGTTCACCCGCAATACCTCGACCTCGAGAGCCATGGCGGACTTGGTTGGCTGCAAGGTTTCAATGAATGGATGGTCCGCTGTGGATTGGAGTTCGCCGGACATCCGGGGAAGGACCAATTTGTCACCAACACCGGTGATGAATCGGAATTGGATCTGACGCTCCATGGGAAAATTGGAAACACCCCGGCATCCGAAGTGGAACTGTGGGTCGAACAGGAGCCTCCTTATCGACTGCGTCTTCGAGGTGTCGTTTTCGAACGCATGTTCTACGGTCCCAAGTTGCAATTGGTGACCGAAATGTCGCTGCTGCCCGATCAGTCACAAATCCAGCTCTCCGAGTCGATCACCAATCTGGGAGCCTCGGATCAGGAATACCAAATCATCTATCACACGAACTTTGGAACGCCGTTGCTCGAAAAGGGTGCCAGAGTGGTGATCGCTGCAGCGAAAGTCACACCGATGAATGATCACGCTGCCAAGAGTGTGAACTCGTTCGACTCGTATCAGGAGCCAACACTTGGATTTGTGGAAGAGGTTTATCTCGTTGATCCCTACACCGATTCGAGCGGATCGACCGCCGCCGTGTTACACAACGCCGATCAGAGCCGTGGAGCCCTGATGCGGTGGTCGACCGAACATCTTCCCTACCTGACCCTCTGGAAGAACACAGCGGCGGAAGCGGATGGTTATGTAACCGGCATCGAACCGGGCAGCGGGTTTCCGTTCAATCGACGAATCGAGCGACATTTCGGTCGCGTGCCAGTGCTCGCCGCCGGTCAGTCCCATTCCTTCAAGCTGGAGTTCTCGGTCCTTGAGGGGACCGACGCGGTCAACGAGGGGATCAAGATGGTCGAGAAGATCGCCGCCGGTCGATCGCCTTCGATCGAATCGAGTCCACCGCCGGTTCCAACCTTCGACGACTAGTGCGTTGTCGGAGCCAAGAATTGGGGTGACGTTGATCGGCGAAAAGGTGTCAGACACCAAAAATGCGAAGCACCCTCCGGGCCGTTCCGGTTTTTGGTGTCTGACACCTTTTCGCTCGCAACCCTAGAGCGAAATGCGGACAACCCACGAGTGATTTTTGGCAGCTGGCATCCGGTTTGCGTTGTCCTCCGAACGGGTCGATCGATTTTCCGTTCCCCACGGAGAGTCGATTGCCCTTTTTGCGGGGCGGTGCTGGAGGCGGCGCCGCCCCGCTCCCTGTTGCCATCGCTGCATGAACCCCGTGAATGGCCGCCATACCGTAGGCGAGACTCTCCGAGACTCTCAACCACGCGCCCAAATTGCGGGTCTCCGGCTTGGAAACGCGGAGCTACAGCACGAAGCCGACAGCCTGTTGGCGTACCGAGCATCGTGTACGATTCTGGGTCACGTCGTTTGCCTCAGTTGTTGCACTTTGCAGCATCCCTCCAGGACCCAGTTGCCACGAAATTGTGTGTGGTCGATTTACTCTTCGGACGCCCGTCGCCGAGTGGGCCCAGCTGTTTCTGCCCGAAATCCAGCCGGACCAGATTTCGATGGAAGATCGGCCTCGTTACAACATCGCGCCGACACAAAATGTGGTTTGCGTCCTGCGTCGATCGACTGGACAGCCGCGGACGCTTGCGCATCTGAGGTGGGGCTTGGTCCCGAGTTGGGCCGACGATCTTTCCATCGGAAATCGGATGATCAACGCCAGGGGCGAAACCGTTGACAGCAAGCCGTCCTTCCGCCGCGCCTTCGCGTCGCGTCGTTGCCTGATCCCAGCCGACGGGTTCTTTGAATGGAAGAAAGTCGATGGCGGCAAACAACCGTACCTGATCGAACCGGCCGCCGGAGGCATACTGGCCATGGCGGGAATCTGGGAAGAAAACAGCAAGATCGCCGAGGACGATACCCCCATTCATACCTTCACGATCATCACGACGTCGGCTAATAAGTTGATGTCCCAGCTGCATGATCGCATGCCCGTCTTGCTGGACGCGAACGATTTTGAACGCTGGCTCGATCCGGGCTTTCGAGACGTTCAACAACTCAAGCAACTACTCGTACCCGCGGCCGACGACTTGCTGAGGATGACCGCCGTTTCTAAACGAGTGAACAGCCCGCGAAACGATGACATCGAGTGTGTCACGCCGGTGGCGGAGTAGGGTAGGGCAGTGGGGCAGTAGGGCAGTAGGGCAGTGGGGAAGGAGACCATGCAGATGCTATGTGGTTGGATTGCAATGGTTTTCGAACGTAAAATCACTCTCCAGGCCACTCCGTAGCGGAGGTTGACCTGTCGAAAAAGCCGCAAAGTACAAGCACGACGCGCAAGTTTCGATGTTGCGCAAATTCGTACAAGCACGACGCGCAAGCGAGTGAGTCCCAGGAATCTCGCAATCTCACGTCCGCCAAACGGTTGAAAACCGGAAACACACTCGCTGGCGCGTCGTGCTTGTATTTTGTTGGAAAAACGTCATTTCGATGGCAAATAGCGCAACATCAAAACGCGCAAGCGAGTGTGTCCCATCCGGCGATTCAAGCCACTTGCTAGCGCGTCGTGCTTGGATGGGTTACTGAAAAGTCCGCTGCGGCGTTGCCCGATGGGAGGATGATCCAACTCGGGCGAAGCGAACCACTTCGATCTCTAGGTAGAGCAGGGGAGTGGTGTTTCGATTGCGACTACTTTCGTGATGCGTAGGTGCGCCCTAATCGATTGACGATTTCACGTCGCAATTCGGCAAAGTCGACTTCGCCTTCCTTGCGGTAAACGATCTCGCCGCCGGGCGCCACCAAAATGGTATAGGGGAGCGGACCTGGCCACTTTGCATCAAGCAACTCCGCAAACTCATCCGTATCGGTCACGCTGGAGTGATAGTTCTTGGTGGAGACGTACAGCTTCTTAAGGACTTTCAGTGCAGCATCTTGCGCGTCGGGCTCGTCCATGGAGATCGTGATCAGCTCGAAGTGCCGGCCTCGGTACATGCGGTTGACGTCCACCAACTGTGGTAGCTCGATCACACAGGGGCCGCACCAGGTCGCCCATAGATTGATCAGTCGATAGTTCTCAGTGTCATTGGCAACGAGCGCCTTGATTCCAGCAGGATCGATCGATTCCAGCTCGACTGGTTCTGTTTGCCATTTCTGAATCGACTGGGCTGCTCCCTCCTTCTTGGATGCCCACTTCACGGAGCAACCAAAGACACGAGTTGATGTTGTGGGGACCTCTCGCCCGGTCAAAACCGCTTCGATCGCATCTCGCAAATCGTGTTTGGTGACTGGTCCGACCTCGCCATCGTCGATGCGTCCGGTGTATCGAAGCTTGCGGTCTTTGTCGAACAAGAAAACATGAGGCGTCGCCTTGGCACCATAGGCCTTGGTGACCTGCTGCGTTTCACCGTCGTAAAGATAGGGGAATTCAAATCCCGCTTCCTTCGCTCGGATCTTCATGTCTTCCAGCGAATCACCAAGGTCGCTGTATCCGAGTTCGTCCAACCTCACCGCCTCGGCATCGTTCGGCGAAATCGCAACAAGGCTCACGCCGCGGCCGAGGTACTCCGAGTACAACTTCTTGATTCGATCCTCGTACGCCTGCGCGGTCGGGCAGTGGTTGCAGGTGAAGATCAACAGCAACGCATCGGCTTGATCAAAATCCGCCAGCCGATAGTTCTTGCCATCGACACCCGGGAGATCAAAGTCTGGTGCAGGAGATCCGATTTCAAGTGTCGGGTAGTCTTGCGCAACGACAGGGGTGGCGAACACCAGGGCAGCGACGACGAGGCTCAAATGGCAGAGGCTCAAATGGCAGGGGCTCAAATGGCAGGGGCTCAAATGGCAGGCACGCATCACAGAGGCTCCTAGGAGACGAGAATCGGGTCGGGGCCAAGATTATAGACGCGTCACGCATCCGTCGGTTGCTGGCCGCTAAAGCTTGCCTGCCTTGCCAGGGCTGTTTGATCGTCAATAGTCGTGTGATCAGAGAAATCTTGCAGGTTTTTCCCGAGTCGTACTTCCTTCGTCGCATCAGGCAGCCATCGGCAGAATCTTGCCGCAAATTGTCGAAAATCGGGGGGCTGCGACACGATATCGAAACCATTGGATGATCGCTTCCTGTTTCGATTATGGATGGTTCCGCGCGCATGCGTCTCGCTATCATTTCCGCCTTCGTGCTGGCCGGCCTGTTGACCTCGGCTGTCGCTCATGCGCAAAGCACGATCACGGATCGCCCTTTCGATCTCGTGGCGGGAAACGGTGTTTGGGGTTCGTTTCTTCCTGATTACGAATTGGGAACGAGTGGCAGTGGTACGCCGGCTCTTCGCGATCAGCTCGACGACGTCGGATACTACGGCGACATCAAGGCGATTCGACGCTTCTTAGGAACCCGCACCAGCTTCGAGGCTCGCGGCTTCTACGCCTACAGTGGCTCAGAGTCGTCGAGCGGCCCGGGGAACTTCGATGTGCCGGATCCGATCACCGGAGGTAGCAACCTGTTTACCGGTGGATCGGCGAACTTATCCTCCGACACAAACCACTACGGATTCGATGCTGGACTGCGCGATACCTGGCGAACACAGTTTGGCGGTTTGTCGGGCGGTTGCTACTTCAGCTTCATGGCTTTCGATCAAACGTTCGACGTGGACTACGGGCCAACTCGATTGATGAGCGAAACGCTCAACTCGAACTACACCGGCGGCAAGGGGTTCGTTGGCTGGGACGGATGTCTTTGCGGGAGCCCGTCGACGCTTGATTTCATCGTCGGGTTCTACCAGCTTCGAACCGACTATCGGTTTTCGGGTGGCGCGGTCCCAGGCACACGTGACCTGACCATGCACAAGACACCGATCACCTTGGAAACGGTCTTTTCCAACTATCACCATTTTCATGGCTACCAGGTTGGGATGACGTTCGCGGCCACGTACATCGCACAGATGCCCGTGATTGAGCACAACGTCGGAAGGCCGGTTTCGCTCAGCACAGACAGTGGCGTGCTCGTACGCTTGATGTTCGAGATCCTACTCTAGTCGTTCCGCCACGCAACAGAGCGGTGATGAGCCGAAGGCGTAACGAACGGCTTCGCCAGTGGGGCAAACTCGATCACGCTGTCGAGACGGCAGGTCCGCTGCCCGCATTTGGTTGCGGTTGCACGAACCAGGCCACGACGGTCTTCTCAAGCATGGTCGCTGATCCGGTGATCGTGCAGAATGCGACATCGGCGGCGTCGCGTCCGACTCCGATTCGCACGAGTCCCAAAGTGGACGCCAATCGTGTGGGATCAAACAGGTACCACTGTCCGTCCAGGAACGCTTCCATGAATCCATGGTAATCGGGTGGCTGTAAATCCACGGCATAGCCCGAAACATAGCGTGCGGGAATGCCGATTCCTCGACAAAGCGCAATCGCAAGGTGCGCGTAGTCGCGACAGACACCGGTACGTTGCAGCAGAACATCGGAGGCTGTGGTCGTCGCATTGGTACTGCCGGGCGTGTAGTCCAAATGCTCGTAGACCCAATCGCAGATCGTCTGCACTCGCGAGAAGCCACGGTTGAGTTGACCAAACTCCTCGAAAGCAAATCGGGCCAAAAGATCACTTTCGCAGTACCGACTCGGGTTCATATAGGTCAAGACCTCAGGCGGCAATTGCGCCGCCGGCATTTCATCGACATCACGCGGCTGGTCAAGGTCAGGCGTAAGTTCCGCAACGGCTTGATAGGCAATGGACAATTGACAGGGCTCCACAACGACCCGGTGCAATCGATTGCCGTCCGGTCCAATTTGACATTGCTCGACGTTTAGCCGCGGATCAAACGTTAGTTGTTCGTTGTAGATGGTTTGATGCGGCGTGTTACAGGCGGCAATCTTCAAAAGGAAGATCGTCTGTTCGCGGACGTCGTAGGTAAGCGTGCTGCCGATACTGATTTGAGTCATGGATTCATCCCGTTTGAGCTCAGTGGGGTCAACAATGGTATCGCCCACTGCATCGGTAAATTGGCGAGCGACTGAGTCAGGGCCAGAGTCCACTGGTTGGTCGTCTCTGCAAGATCGGCTTCGCTGTATCGATGAAATCGGGGCGCCGAGTGATCGCTTCGCAGGACCGCAACGTCGATCGGGTAGTCCACATCCGTCACACTGGTCCGGGTTGCGTCGAATGCCAGTAGCGCAAGGGCAACGGCTGACGCTAGCGGCGTGTCATATCGCAGTAGGCGATCTAGAATCGGTTTGCCGTAATAGGTTCGGCCGATGATGAAATACGGCGAGTCCGTCGCAGCCTCGACCCAGTTACCCTCCGGGTAGACATAAAAAAGTTGCGGACTCTCGTCCTCGGTCAAGCGTCCGCCGATGATGGCGTGCAAGTTGAACGAATGATTGGTGGCTGCAAGCGACGGACCATCTTCCGCCTTGACACGGCGCAATTGATCGCCGAATAAGTTGACGAATTTATAGAGACGGTCGCGTGTCTCGGTCTCACCCCGAAGCGTCTCATCGACATAGGTGAGTGTCTTATCGCGAACGGAACGCAATCCGCTGGTCATGGTGAAGAGCGACTGACCCGCGTGCTGAAATTCCGCCAGCTTCTGCTTGTTAACCTGTTCGCTGCCGCGAACGATTTGCGTATCAGCGAGGGCGACGATGCCCTCGCGGACCTTGATCCCAATACAAAAGGTCATGCTAAATTCGCTTGGCCTGATAGAGAATTGCCGATATCAAGAAGATCGTGCCCAAGGTTGCTGGCGGAACACGTTCAACATTTTGCGATCGGCTGAACAAAAATGGAAGCCGACGTACTTTCGACCGACCGAAGCGCTCGGGTCCAACGGTATTCGTAGCGATGGGTCAACTCAGCCTTCCCAAGATGACACGATGATCGTTTTTGCCGACGGATTGATCTGGTCGCGCGTGTCGACCCATCACGGACGCTGTGAACGTTGTTCGACTCAAGTGGTTCGATGCTGGCGGCAGGGAACAAATCGGACAGCGCGGTTCTCAGATTCCGGCTTGTCCATCGGCGGACTCATCCGCCAGTTCCACCAGGACAGGGTCACCGATCAATCGCCGAGCCAATGGACCAACGGTTAGCCCTTGCACAAGGATCGAAAAGACCACGACGCCATAGGTCACCGTCACAATCAAGTCACGGTTCATCTCGGAAGTCAATTGCAGCGCCAGTGCGATGGAGATGCCGCCGCGCAGGCCGCCCCAGGTCATGATGAGCAGCGAATGCGGGACAAACTCCAGTCGCTTCGCAAAGAACCAGACCGGAACCAGCAGTGACAAGTAGCGAGCTGCAAGTACGAGCACGATCGCGATCAGCGATGCAAAAAAATAGGTTGGTGTGACTTCTAGAATCAAGACCTCCAGTCCAATCAACACGAACAGGATTGAGTTCATCAGCATGTCCACCATTTCCCAGAAGCGGTCCAAGTACACTTCCGTCTCCTTTGACATCGACGATCCGCGCACCGTGTCATGCCCCACAAACAGGCCAGCGACCACGATTGCCAGTGGTGCAGAGACTCCCAGATAGGATGCCAATGAATAGCCTCCCATCACACATGCCAGCGTGATCATGACCTCGACTTCGTAGTCATTGATTGAGCGCATCAAGAGGTAGGTGAGCGTTCCTAAGGCCAGACCAAGTGCGATGCCACCCAAGATTTCCACGCACAAAAGCTTGACAACGTTCTCAGCCATGCTTGCGTCTTCGTCATGGTGGACGGGTGAATCGCTCGCGTGATCCGCTAGTTGCGCCGTCTCTGCAAGTGGCAGCGGGCTCTCCATCGCATGATTCCCGCCCGTGGCGATTCCAAAGATCGTCAGGAAGACAACGACTCCCACTCCGTCGTTGAATAGTGATTCACCAACAATCTTCGTCTCCAGCTTTTTCGGTACGCCTGCTCGCTTCAGAATTCCTAACACGGCGATCGGATCGGTCGGCGAGATCAACGCGCCAAACAAGAGACAATGTATGAACTGAACCTGCAGGCCAAGTGCACCAAATGCAAAATATGCAGCTGTCCCGGCGATGAGCGTGGAAGCCGCCACTCCCAGCGTCGAGAAAACGAGAATCGGCCAGCGTTGGACTCGTAACTGATCAAAATTGGTATGCAGTGCACCGGCGAACAGCAGAAAGCCGAGCATCACGTCCAGCAATACTTCCTGGAAGTCGATGTAGCCGATGAGCGTCCTGGCGGCATCCATGATCCGATCGTCGATCAGGGTGCTGGCGAATAACAGCAGCGTGAACAGAATCGCCACCAACATCAGCCCAATCGTATTGGGCAGTTTTCAGGAAGCGCACATTGACGAATCCGAACAAAGCGGAGAGGGCAATGATGATTGAGGCGATCGTGAACAGGTCCATCAGCAGCTTGATCGAAGGAATGTCGAAAGGGTCGAAGTCGTTAGTTTCAATGTGCCAGGTTGCGAGCCGTCATGGCCGTAGTCAGTGCGTTGACCGACATCTCTGCCTGTAGTTCACTCGCTCAGCAGCATTCGCGTGTTGTCTCGCTGATCAATCAGCTGTCTGACACGATCCACCTGAACGCCGCCCGCTTTCTTGATGAGCAACCCCGGTTGGTCAATGCGCGTCTGCGATGTCGCATCCAACCACTTTTGGAAGACCGACATGGCCGCTTGCTGGCGTTCTTCGCTTGAGCTCGAGGTGACCACGTCCAACTCAAAATCGTTCATCCCCGGAAGCGTTCGCAAGGAACGACGGGCGACCAAGCGAATCGCTTCGTAGTCGTCATCCAATAGTCCAGCGAGATAGGGTGACTGCCAATCGTTGCCCGAGACTTGCTGTGCATCGCTCCACCCCATGCTCCAGGCAGTCAATGCCCGCTCCGCGGCATTGCCTCGCAACAACCAGAGTAACGAAGCCGCGACCTCACGATGTTCGGGGTCGAACTGTGGCGGTTCGATCCCATACCACTCACGTAGATGTTGCGCGGACCATTCCAACGTCTTGTCCAGGTGGCAAAGGTTGCACGCATTCGGGCGTTGCGCTCGATGATCCTTCCCGATGTCGGGAATGCTGATCTCATGACTGCGGATCGCCTTCAGTAAGCCATAAACGGTATGAGGCATATGGCAGTTGTAGCATTTTGCTCCCGATGATCCGACCAAGTGATGCGTGTGCGAGGTCGCATACTGTCCGCTTTCGTGACATTGGAGGCATGCGGCGTCACCCAGCGCCTCAGGTTGAAGTTGATCGTTGGCCCACTCTTTCAAGGATCGTTCGTCCGATTCGGACTTGTGCATTTTGTGACACGACAAGCAAGTCATTTCACCGTTGATGTAGCAACTCGAATCGATCAACGAGTTGTACTCTCGCCCCGATACCCTGATCATTCCATCGGGATAGTAGGTCTCGTTCAGCAGCGTATCGAGGTCGGGGTAATTGAGTGTCTTCATGGTCGAGGCATACTCGGGTGTGTCGCGATTCCAAACCCCGTGCGACTGCATCAGATCTTTCCCGGGTCGATAAGGATGTCCGTTCTCCTGATAGTCGAGGTCCAGATTCAAAGGGTCCATCACGGCATGACATTGGCCGCAGACCTGAGCGGACCTGACTTTCGATAAGCTCGCGGGATTGACGATCGGGTCGGCTTCGGATGGCGGGATCGACGAGTTGGATTGAGCATTGCGATGAAGACGGATGTGCTCCTGGCCCGGACCATGACAGGCTTCACACGAGATACCGAACTCGCCTACATGCGTATCCCAATCGCCAGATGCGAGTCGCCGACCTTTTCGGTGTGTCGAATGACAACAGCTGCATGTTTCATTCCACCTTCCCGTTTCGAATGAGGGAGGCCGTGGGGGAAACACCAGGAAGGCTGAATCCCGTGGGATCCATTCCTGAGTTTCATTCAGGTGGACCAGAGGAAGCATCCCCGTCATCCGTCCGCGACCGGTGGCAAACCAATACACCTGCATGTGGTGCGACCCGGTTGTCATCACGATCGGAGCGGTTATGCGCGCCGACGGATCGTTTTCGTCCGGCATGTTGACCAGGCAGGTTTGGTCGCTTTGGGTGAGATTGTATTGGCGACCCAAATGAGTGACTTGGACGTTATCGAAGTTGCCGAGCACGTTCTCGGGATGGGCAACTTGTGTCATCGTGCGATGGTAGGACGCTTCCCAGGTCGCATGGTTCTCTTGGTGACATTCCTGGCAGGCTGCCGATCCGACATAACCATGCGTCGGAACCTCGGCCGGGCGGTATTCTTCCAGTTCCGCCATCGATAGCGAGGCGTTCTGCACGGGAACATCTTGCTCGGACGCTCGGTCGCTCGGAGCCGACAGTTGTTCCGGCAATCGCTGAGCGATGTTTTGGGGGATTTTCGTATCCTCCCGCGGCATCACGATCGCAACCAAGCCAAGTATCAATACAAAAGACGACACGGGCGCCAAGAGGTTTCGGCTTCTCCACCAGACCATACCGCTCACGACAAAAGCCACAGCGACCGCGAGTGTTGGAACGAGAAGATTCATGTTCGTAATTCGCGAATGAGCAATCAAAGACATCGGCGAGACCGACAACTCGCCAAAGCCGGATCGACCGAGCGCTGCCAGGTGGACCCGCAGTATACCCTCCCTGCACAAAGGTGTCGAAGCTGACTGCTTTGTCACACAACGTTGGAAGCCCGGTCTCACGCGACACCGACACGGCATGCTCGTGCGCCGGGTGTTCGAAATCCTGCCGTCCTCTTAGTCGGCTGACGACCCATCAACGCGGTCGGTTCCCGCCGCCTCGCAATGAAGTGAGTCCCTCCTTTGTTCTAACGTTACGCAGTCGCCACGTCATTCTCTGGTCGAGAGAGTTGAATTCGCTCGCCTTGCGTGAGTCCCCCACGCGTCCAATCGCAGTTCCATCCCGGGTAGGCGACGTTCGGATACGGGTCCGGCGGAATCGGCTTCGGTGACTCGTAGATGATGTCGAACTGCTGGTCATCGCGAACACGTCCGATCCGGCAGGATTTGTAGGTGTGAAATGTCTTGGGGTCGAGCGTGAGCTTGCCTCCTGGTGCATAAAACTCAATGTCTGACGCGAAGGCATCTCGAATCGCGTCCACGTCAAAGCTTCCCGCCTTCTCGACCGCAAGTTTCCATAGATAGACTTGTGAATAGGCGGCTTCCATCGGGTCAGACAACACGCGGTCTTCGCCGTGCTCATTTTGAAATCGACGAACAAATCGCCGGTTTCTTGGCGTGTTGATACTTTGAAAATAATGGTATGACGCGAGATGACCTTCCACATGCTTTGGGTTCATCCCGCGTAACTCATCCTCTCCCAGGCTCGTGGATAGAACGGGAGTCTCCTCGGCCGAAAACCCTTGGGCAGCCAACTCGCCAAAGAAATAGTGATTGGTGATGCCATTGATGGTGCTGAAGATGACATCTGGTTCAGCTTCTTTGATCGTTCGCACCGTTTCCACAAAGTCGCTAGGTCCCAGATCGAAGTACTGGAAACCCACAATCTCGATATCTGGCCGATCGAGGCTCTTGATGTACCTCTCGATGATGTAGTGTGCCGTCCATGGAAACGTGCGACCGGACCCCACCAAATAGAATCGCCGTTTGGATCCGCCCTGCTCACTGATCAGCCAATCCAACGCAGGCAGGATCTGCTGGTTGGGCACGGAACCGGAGTACACCGCGTTGTAGGATGATTCATTGCCCTCGTATTGAAGTGGATAGAACAGCAGGCCATTGAATCGCTCAAAAATTGGTAGTACCGCCTTCCGACTTCGCGATGTCCAACATCCGAAGACCGTCGTCACCCGATCCTCGGACAGCAACTCCGTGGCCTTTTTCGGAAAGATATCGGTGAATCCGGAACGAGGATCCTTTACGACCGGATCAATGAGATGTCCCAACACTCCGCCATCTGCATTGATCTCTTCGATGGCCAACAGTTCCGCATCCCGAAGCAACGACTCGTTTGTGCTCATCACACCGGTTTGCGAGTGCAGTATCCCAACCTTCACGGTGGGGGCTGCTGGTGAGAATATCCGCTTTCGACACCCGGCAAAGAGAAAGGGCGTCAACGCGCTGGCCGCAGTCAGTGTTAGCCCCACGCTACTCTGACGGAGCATGTCGCGGCGATTGCAGGACGACATCGTAAGGCTTCGCATTCGCGTCATTGGTTTAGTCGTGTCTTGATGAGACAATGGTGACGAGCGGTCATTTGGTTGTCAAACTCGGAGCCGGCGATCGGTACGATCAGCCCTTTCCTTCAGCGAGTCCGACCCGTTATTCCTACCAGTATACGGTCTCGAACACCATTGGCTGGACGCTGACGTCTCCACGGCAGTCGTGGTTCATCGACCGACGCGAGCAAGGAAACACGCCGGGAAGGCGACAGGTCCCGACTGAGTTGACCGAGCGATCCATCGCGCTAGGCTCGCGGTCTGGATCGACTCGATCATCAACGATCCTGAGGCCTGATGTGGCCCCTTTCCCCCGTCTCCTGACCCCTTTGTCGCAAATCAGACCCAAAGATCCCGGTCGAGGCTTCGGTAGCCGATGGCTTCGGCGAGGTGGGTTTCGTTGATCGATTCATCGCCGCCGACATCGGCGATCGTACGGGCGACCCGCAAAATTTTGTCGTGGGCTCGGGCCGATAACCCCATCTCTTCGACGCTCTGACGCAGCATCTGTTGGCAGGTGCGATCGAGTCGACAGTGTTCGCGAACTTGTCGGCTGGTCATTTGCGCGTTGTAACGGACCGGACCACGAGCGAATCGTTCCCTCTGCTGCTCCCGTGCACGCAGCACCTCGTCACGCATCTGCTCACTGGTTGTTCCTGCCGAGACAGAGGTTGACAATTCATCAAAGGGAACCGACGGGACTTCAATGTGGATGTCAATGCGATCCATCAGCGGCCCGGATATTCTTCCCATGTACTTTTCAATTTGAGGAGGTGTGCAGTTGCAGTTTCTCCTCGGGTCACTGCGATAGCCGCAGGGACAGGGATTGGCGGCCGCGATCAGCATGAAGTCAGCAGGGAAGGTGGTGGAGCGTAACGCGCGCGAGATCGTGACCACACTGTCTTCCATCGGTTGACGCATCACTTCCAGGGTCTTGCGATTGAACTCTGGGAGTTCGTCGAGAAAGAGAATACCGTTGTGGGCTTTGCTGATCTCGCCCGGCGACGGCGGATTCCCGCCACCGACCAGACCCGCGTCGCTGATCGTGTGATGGGGGCTGCGAAAGGGCCGACGAGCTAACAGCGGTTGTCCGGCTGGCAATTGTCCCAGTGCGCTGTAGATACGAGTGGTCTCGATCGATTCCGCCGCATCGAGCGCCGGCAGGATCGTCGGCATTCGCTTGGCCAACATCGTTTTGCCACTGCCCGGCGGCCCCACCATGATCAGGTTGTGTCGGCCCGCGGCAGCGAGTGCCATCGCGCGTTTGGCGGATTCCTGGCCTCGCACATCACCGAAGTCGATGTCGTAACAACTGAAGCGTTCAAACAACTCATCGATACGACTCGGTATCGGCGATAGGTCGAGTTCCCCTGCGAAGAAGGCGACGGTCTGCGCGAGGCTATCGACTGCGATCACCTCCAAGCCTTCGACCACCGCTGCTTCACTTGCGTTGTCACGTGGCACGACCAGGCCGCGAAGCTTCGCGTTCTTGGCCGCTTCCATCGCAATCGATAACACGCCCTTGATCGGTCGGGCGATTCCCTCCAACGCCAATTCACCGACCACGCCATATTCCTCGAGCCGTTCAATCGATAGCTGCCCGCTACCGGCCAGCACGCCGAGCGCCACGGGAAGATCGAACGACGAAGCCTGCTTTGGTAAGTCAGCCGGGGCCAGATTGATCACGACTCGATCATGGGGCCGAATGAAGCCGCTGTTGACGATCGCACGTTCGACCCGATGCGTGCTTTCCTTGACCGCCGTGTCGGGAAGTCCCACCAGAATCGTCTTCGGCATCGCTGCCGGAGAGATATCGACTTCGACATCAACCGGCATCGCCTCGATGCCCAGCAGCGTAAACGTCTTCAACCGCGCCAGCATTGCCCCATGCTCCACGTGTGCGCCGCGAGAAGTGCCCCGATGCCCGACGTTCGCAGCCGCCGCCAAACATGCAGAAAAGCGTGACGTCTGCCCCATCAACAATCAACCCCTCGACCACACTCTGCAATGCAAGCAAGCCCTTCGCCTGCAATCCTGGCCCGTCCCCGTTTCTCCCCTGTTTTTCCCCCCTCTGTGTTTCTATGAACCTTTCATCGTTGGGTTCCAAGGCTCGAGAGAACAGAATCAATCGTTGCCTGTCCCCATTGTTCCGTTCGGAAACGTGGATCTGCTCGCTCTCAACGATGCACTCGAGAAACTGGCTGACAAGGATCCGCGCAAAGCGGAATTGGTCAAGCTGAGGTTTTTTGCGGGTTTGTCGTGCAAGCAGGCCGCGCAAGTGTTGGGGATCGCCGAGTCGACAGTGCATCTGGATTGGGCCTACGCCAAAACATGGCTGCGCGTGGAGATCGCGGTAGCTGATTCACTCGCAAGACCAGGTATCGGCCCTCCAGGCCTCGAGTATGGAGGGTGGCCATCTGAACCGGGGCTTCACAGCCCCGGCAATTGATGTGTCGGCCCTCCGGGCCTGAAGAAAGGAATCAGGATATGAGCACCGGGGCTTCACAGCCCCGGCAGATGATGTGTCGGCCCTCCGGGCCTGAAGCATGGAATCAGGATATGATCCCCGGGCTTCACAGCCCCGGCAGATGATGTGTCGGCCCTCCGGGCCTGAAGAAAGGAATCAGGATATGAGCACCGGGGCTTCACAGCCCCGGCAGTTGATGTGTCGGCCCTCCGGGCCTGAAGAAAGGAATCAGGATATGATCCCCGGGGCTTCACAGCCCCGGCAATTGATGTGTCGGCCCTCCGGGCCTGAAGAAAGGAATCAGGATATGAGCACCGGGGCTTCACAGCCCCGGCAGATGATGTGTCGGCCCTCCGGGCCTGAAGAATGGAATCAAGACATGATCCCCGGGGCTTCACAGCCCCGGCAGGTCTTGTGCCGGCCCTTCGGGCCTAAGCCCCGGCAGGTCTTATGCCGGCCCTTCGGGCCTAAGAGCCGGCAGGTCTTGTGCTGGCCCTTCGGGCCTAAGAGGTTGCTGTCAGGCCCATGCTCTGCAGGGCCGGAGGTCCGATACATTCCCTGCCGAGGCCGTCAGGCCTCGGTGCGCATGTCAAAGAAACTGCTAGCCCCGAAGGGGCGACACAACGGCTCCCGCTTATCGTCCAGCCGGAGGCAATGATGTGGAAGCTCAGTGTGAATGCCATGCGGTGACCCACGCGATCCCTTTGTCGTTCACCTTGACGACCAGAAAGCTGCTGTCGTCACCCCAAGCGACGGCTCGGTCCCGTTCGGCATTGGCGCGTATGTCCGGAGGCATTCTGGACATGGTTCCGTCCAGTTGCCGCAATTGTGTTGACGTGGGCGCGTGCGACGGACCAAGAACGCTCTCGATCTCGGCCAGCGGCGTCCCCGACTTGATCTCCTTGGCGGCGTCAATCGAGATGGCCGGATATGTCTTCGCGCAGCCGACGGCCAGCGCGACGACCAGAACGATCCAACAGTGGCGAACGATCATCATTCTGCTTCCTCCAGGATGCGGCTGCAAATCGAGACAGCCGCTGTCAAATTCTATCCAACGACGGGGAAAATGTTAACAACCGCTACACGTCGGGGGATCTCGCGAAATCGGTTTCAAATACCTCTTATACTGCTTCTCCCCGTAGGTGACGCAAACGTCGACATTGAATTCCTCCGTTATCAACTTCTTCCGTTATCAATTGAACTCAGGCGAGAATAATCATGAAGGCAGCTTTTGTAATGGTCGCACTTCTGGCGGCAGTGCCAGCGATGGCTCAAGAATCGTCCTTCACGGCTACTGTCGATCCGATCGAGCATGGTTCGATTGAACTTGACCCGCCGCTACCGGACAGTGGGAAGTATGAAGAGGGAACCGTGGTGACGGTTCGTGCCAAGCCTGAGGACGGCTATGCGATCGATTCCATCTACTACGCGGTACCAGGTCGCTGGGGCTCCATGTATCACGAGTCGTTGACGCCAGAATTCAAAATCACGATCGATCAAGACAAGCATATCGGTGCATCGTTCATCAAGTCCGAGGAAGTGGCGCATGTCGACGTCAGACACAACATCGTGTATGCCAAGCCTGGCGTGAAGGAGCTGAAGTACGACGTTTATACGCCAAAGGGTGCCAAAGATCTGCCAATCATTGTCATCATCCACGGCGGTGGCTGGTCAACCAACGACGAAGACATCATGCGCGGGCTTGCACGCGAGCTGACGAAAGGTGGCAAGTTCGTTGTGTGCAGCATTGACTATCGCTGGATCGGGAATCTGGACGGTGACGATGAACCCAACACGATGTCGAACTTGATTGAGGACGTCTTCGGCGCAATCGCTCACATCATGGAGCACGCGAAGGAGTATGGTGGTGATCCCCGTCGCATCGGAGTAACCGGCGACAGCGCCGGAGGCCACTTGTCCGCTTCTGCATCGATCTTGATTGAGGCGATCGGTTCCAGTGGTTTTGGGAGCTCGGACGGCGTGTTTGAGTTCAAACCAACGTATCTGCCCGAAGGTAAATCCGCGGAGGAAGTGCGCGAAGAAATGCTCGTCTCGATCAGAGCCGCTGCGCCAAGCTACGGTGTCTTCGCAGCGGAATCGTTGAGCGGATTCCAGCGAGGACTGTCCCAACCAGCTGCCGAGGCCACCGCGCCGCAGAGCCATATTCCCGAAGCCTCCAAGCGATCGGTTCCGCAGTACTTGACTCGTGGAACGACAGATTTCTTGATCCGCGATGAAGCGGTGGCTTCGTTCGTCGATGCTCTGAAAGAAAAAGGTCAAATCGCAGTCTACGACCAAGTGGAGGGTGCCGGGCACGCGTTCTTTGATTGGAAGCCCGATGCTCAAGTCAAAGCTACTTTCGAAGAGTACGGCGTTCCCTATGCGGCCAAGATGAAAGCTTTCTTTGAGAAGCATTTGTAACAGGAGGAACGCCCGAGCTGCACGCAGGCAGGTTGGGGACATGCAGGCAAGTTAGGGACAGGCCCGTGCTTCCAACCTTGCCTGTCCTCCCGCCATTCAGACGCCGCTAAAGTTCCAGACCAAAGCTTCGGCCGTGGTTGGCTCGACTACCGGGCAAACCAGCTATCTCGTTTGCCTGCGTCGCCCTCTCAGAAGGCACCACGATCAATGCATTCGTCATTATGATATGGCCCCATGGTCCCTTGCCCGTGCTGTCACGCTGACAACTCCGAGACGAGCCGATTCTGCTCGGAGTGTGGCCATGCGCTGGATCAGGATGTTGCGGTGACATTGACGCATTTCAATCGGTCCGAGCCGGCGGGCGTTCAAACGGCGTCAGACAGTTCCCACCATGGTCGTTTTCTGCCGGGAACGAAGATCGCCGACCGATATCGGATCGTCTCGCTGGTCGGCAAAGGTGGTATGGGCGAAGTCTACCGGGCCGATGACCTGAAACTTGGCCAAACGGTTGCACTGAAGTTTCTGCCGAAGAACTTCGCGGATGATCCCCGACGGCTCGAGTACTTTCGCCGCGAGGTCCGGCTCACGCGTCAGATCAGCCATCCAAACGTCTGCCGCGTGTACGACATCGGCGAAGTCGACGGCCAGCAGTTTCTGTCGATGGAATACATTGACGGCGAAGATCTTCGAGTCTTGCTGCGACGCATTGGGAGACTCCCTTACGATAAAGGCATTCAAGTCTCGCAACAACTTTGCGCCGGACTGGCGGCGGCACATGATCAGGGCGTGCTGCACCGCGATCTGAAACCGGCCAACATCATGATTGACGGTCGAGGCCATGTACGGATAACGGACTTCGGTTTGGCCCAGTTGTCGGAGGAGCGGAGGGAAGGTGAGATCGCCGGCACGCCGGCCTACATGGCTCCGGAACAACTGACACGAGGACAGGCGTCGATTCAAAGTGATCTGTATGCACTGGGATTGATTCTGTCGGAACTCTTCACAGGCAAGCAGGCGCAGAAGCCGGGCTCCCTTGCCGAACTGATTCGGGCCCACGAGGAGTCGTCGCCATCGCGATCCGTAAAACTCTCCGATGACGTCGATCCGGCGGTGCAGCGTGTGATTCTGCGCCGTCTCGAGAAAGAACCGAGCGATCGTCCGCGTTCGGTACACGCGGTGGCAGCGGCGCTGCCCGGCGGAGACCCACTGGCGGCAGCACTGGCAGCAGGAGAAACGCCGTCACCCGAAATGGTTGCGGCTGCTGGTGATACGGGTCGCCTGTCTCTGCGGACGGCGAGTGTCTGCCTGGTCATCACGCTTGTCGGTTTGGCGTTGCTCACTCACGTTGCAGGGAAAGCTTCGCCGACCGTCCGACTTAACAAGTCCGCTGAGGCTTCCGCCCAGCAGGCGCAAGACATTCTCAAGGAACTGGGTCTTTATGATCCCCAGTCTGAGGTTACCCAGTCTGAGGTTCACCAGTCTGAGGTTCACCAGTCCAAAAATCAATCAGAGCCTTGGGATCACCAGGCCTATGGGTTTGCCAAAGCTCAAGGAGGCGCGAAATACAAGCTTCAAGCAGACGGAGAGCCCAATGAAATGCCGTTCTGGTATCGCCAGAGCCCGGTCAGCCTGATTCCGGAATTGAGTTCGCTGAAAGTACAAGCGATCCCTGTCGTGACGCTGATGAACCCTCCGCCCCTGGTTCCTGAAATGGTCTCGCTTCGGCTGGACTCATCCGACAAACTTCGCGAGCTGCTCGTCGTTTCGTCGCGACCAGCGCCAGAACTGCGGCAGCCGGTCTCGGAAGCCAAGTTGCTCGAGTTGGCCGGTTTGAAGCAAGATGAGTTCAAGCCAGGTCGCGAAACAAAGCTCTTCACGCCGCCGATTTACGCGGACACCGTCTACTCGTTTGTGCCGCTTCAAGACAAGCCGGCGGGCGTGGAGCGAGTCGATGTGGCGGAACTCGATGGGCATGCCAACTTCTTCCATGTGGTCGAAGTCTCGCAATTGTCACCGCTCACCTGGGACATGCGTTCGCCAAAGGATCCGAAACTGGGCGCGACGACGGCGATCCTCATCACCCTGTTTGCCATGATTTTGGCCTGGAGAAATGTGCGCGAGGGTCGCAGTGACATCCGCGGAGCCAAGTGGGTCGCCCTGTTCATCTTTGTTGTCGAATTTGCAGGGCTGCTGATTGGATCAACTCCATCCCCTGGAATGATCATGACTGAAATTTGGCTGGCTCTCGCCAAAGCGGTTCGGTTCTGGATCTATTACGTCGCCCTGGAACCACTGGCACGGCGGTTCTGGCCGGGAATGTTGATCGCCTGGAGCCGGGCGGTTGCCGGCCGGTTTCAAGATCCAAGCTTTGGTCAGGGAATCCTGCTTGGAACGATGGTGGGTATCCTTTTCAATCTGTTTGTGGTCGGCGTTCTCAAAATGAGTTTCGCCCCCTCTCCCGCAACTCTTTCAGGAACTCGATTTCTGTTTTCGGGACTGCTGACTGGTTTAGAGTATGCCGTGCGATTTTCCCTGCAGATCGCAATGGCCATGGTGTTGATCCGGGCTCTGGTTCGAAACGACTGGCTGCCTGCAATCACCGCGGCCGTGTTCTTTGCGGTGGCATGGCACTACGAATGTTTCTTCGACGCTTGGAACAGCGATCCGGAAGCCCGTGTATGGGCCTGCGCATACTTCACATATTATGCAGTCGTCGCGGCCCTGCTTTCCCGTTGGGGAGTGGTGTCAGCAGCTTCATTCATGCTCTGTCACGAGTTGTTTAGACAGTTCCCATGGAGCAGTGACTGGATTGGGCCGGACGTTGCGGGCTGCGTATTCGCCGTGACAACGATCGCGACCCTTGCGTTGTTCGGCTTCTATGCCTCCGTGGGCGGCCATACCGCCTTCGAGGAAAAGGCGAAGACAGTTGGCTAATACCTGGTACTTGGAGGTGAAGCGGGGCTGCGACGAATCGAGGCCGTCTGCTACTAGAGTGTCTTTAGATTTCGCATAGGCGGCTAATGATTGTCGCCGATCGCTCCGCCGATCGTAGCGTTCGATGGCGCAACTTTCGACGGAACGAACGGCCACTTATGTCATTTGTGAAAATGCTCTAACTGGACAGCGCCACTTTGCTGTAGGTCGATCTCTCCGAGATCGACATTCCACGCGGCTTTGCCGCGAAAATCCGAGCCTCGGAGAGGCTCGGCTACAGGTAGGCCATCCGAGAATTCGCCTGCATTCACGAGGCGAAAGATCAAAACTGACGCTGCACTAGCTTACTTTGCGAAGCTTGGTGACTCGCCCCAGATTCGGTACATACTCGGCGACGTAGATGTTTCCGGACGCATCAAAGCATGCGTCATGTGGTGTCACGAATTTGCCTTCGATCCATTGACTGGGGGAAGTGCGAATCTTCTTCTGCTTGTCGGCCATCAATCGTTCGGAGTCGTCGCCTAAACGCGCGACGATCTGATTGTCCTTGCCGAGGATCGAAAGTCTGGCGTACAGTTCCGGCACCAGCATCAAGTCACCTTGTACTTGAACGTTCGCAGGCAGCCCGAAGCCATCCATGGTGTCGAGGTAACTGCCGTCGAGCGCGAAGCGTTGAAGAGAATTGTTCGCTCTGTCGGCAACCACGATGACAGGATTGTCAGCGTCACGATTGTCCAGCGTGAGACCATGAGGGGTATTGAACTTTCCTTCACCCGAGCCTGGGCCTCCAAAGCAACTGATCCAGTTGGCATCCTTGTCGTAGCGGTGGATGAAGTAGGACCCGTAACCGTCCGCCAACAGAAAGCCGCCGTCGGGCAAGAAAGCAAAATTGGTGGGGAGAAACCGATCTCGTTGGAATCCAAACGAATCGCCCTGATCTTCGCCATCCCGGTACACACCGCTTTCCATCGGCGCTCGAAGCTTCCAAATCTCCTCACCAACCAGTGTCAGCTTGGCCAGCGATTTGATGCTTTTGTATCCGGTCACGTAAAGAAACTCTTCACCGGACTCCTTGCGAATTTCCAATCCGTGGCCGCCTCCCTGAAACTGACTGCCAAACGACCTGATGTATTGTCCCGATGGGTCAAAGACGAAGATTGCGGGATGCTCCTTCTTCTTGACGTCTCCCTCATGGATCACATAAAGGTTCTGCGATTCATCGACGGCAACATTGTGAGTCGTCTGCCAAGAGTACTGATCCGGCAGTTTTGGGTAATGGTGAATGACTTCGTACTGATGCTCGCCGGAGCCAATCACAGCCGCTGTGCCAACCTTGCTTCCACAGAGAATCGCGGGTGCGGTGATCGTTGCGATCGAACCAGCAGTTGTCGTGCCCATAAAACGACGACGCGAAATCTTTTCTGAGAACCTGGTCATGTCACGTTCCTCATTGAATTGGGTTGTAGAACGCTAGTTTAGCAGGGATGCTAACTTCGCAGGTAACTGTTTCAAGATCAGCGTCGATGTGTACGGATTGAAATTCGTAAGGTGAGATTGGCAGAACGATGTTGGGCAGAACGATGTTGCGAAATGCTTGGCTCTTATCATGTTGCCCATCATCATTCTGCCGGTAACACGACGACGGAAGACGAAGTCGCGGAACTCGCGTACGTGTGTTAGCGGATTTGGTCGACAACGAGCAGCGACACGGCGGCTCGTGGGAGGTCGAAGTTCACGGTCGCCTGCCCTCGGTCGATGGTGAATTCCTGCGGTTCGGCGATCATCTCCAGCATTCCTCTTCGTTCCAGTTCCGCGTACTGCTCGCTGCTGGGGGCTTGTGGTGAACCCATTTTCTTCCATAGCGAGAATGCGTTGCTATGATTCTCATCGATTCGGAAATGTGTAAGTCGAGCATTGGAGGATGACTGCGGCAGCCCGGTCAACTGCAGTGTGATGTTTGCATCGGGACCGGGAAGTTCGTCGTCGTGATAATGCCATGCCATCACGCAGAGCGTCTGTCCATCATGACTGGCGAGCGCAGACACGTCGGCCTTTTCTCGCACGCCAGAACGCAGAATCTCGTCCAACGAAACTGCTCCGTCACTTTGCGCTGCGATTCGCTGACCGCCCATGCGGCTGTACATGCGAAAAACATTCAAAACGGGCTTGTCAATTCCGTTCGTGGCCAAGGCTCGAAATCCGGCGAAGTACGGATGGCCTTCAAACTCGAAAGCCCATGTCAAAGCACCCTCGAGGTTCACGTCATGACGCTTCGCCAAATCCAATTTGCGAGCGAAGCTTGCAGCAGTGTAGCTTGAGTACATCGTGCCGTTTCGATAGGCGAGCTGCGGGCCCTGACATGCGGCACAGCCTTCGGGGTCAGACTCGCCGATGATGATGGGTTTGTGTTTCAGTTTCGGATAGCTCGCGATCATTCGAAAACCTTCGTCGATCGTTCGCAGTTGGTTGCTGATCCCCATCTGCACGTGTCCATCCACGGTTCGCGGCGCACCCTTGGCGTGGAATGAGACAAAATCGATGGGAGTGCCTGGCTGACCGGTAGCGTAATTCGTTCCGTTCAGGCAGTGATCGAGAAAGTCCCTCATGAAACGCCCTCCGTGACCAGCGACATCGGGGCCGCCAACTTTCGCGTTGGGAAGTGCCCGCCGAACGGCAGCGATAGCAAAGTCATGTAGCTTTTGAAACTCTTCAGGGGTTCCTTGCCAGTAGGGAATGTTCGCTTCGTTCCACGTTTCCCAGTACCACGTCGCAACTTCCTCTGCGCCATAGCGGTCGACACAATGCTTCGTCCACTGAAAGACCAGTTCGCCCCACTTGTCGTAATCTGCCGGCGGATAAGCCCAACCCGTATAGATCTCTTCGTAAGGTGCGCCGACTCGCCAGTTGTGCTGGTAAGGTTCCGGCTTCGATGAAAGCGCCTTCGGCATGAAACCAATCTGTGCGTAGGGACGCACCCCGCGCTGGATGTAGGTGTCAAAGATGCGATCAACGATGGTCCAGTCGTAGTTCGGCCTGCCGTCCGCATCTTCGGTGTAGGCGTTCGTTGATCCCCATTTCAGTGCAGGCGTTCCATCGCCAGTGGTCAACAAGTTATGGGCACGAAAGAAGACTTGTTTAGGACGAAGTTCGCCGAGTTCGCCAATCAACTTTGCGCCATGCGGCATGTACGCGTAGTTGGGTTCGTCCGCTCCAAAGAATCGCCAGATCTCGCGAAACTCACCAAGCTCGTCTTCCGCGTTGACTCGAATCGTTACCGGAAGCGGCTCCTGCCCCTCCGTATTGAATTGATTCAGCGTCAGGAGGGAGATCGTCAGGAATACAGTTAGGATGATTCGAATCATAAGATTGTTCTAGCCGAGAAGGCCGGTGATGTTCGTGCTGTCTCTCGACGAGCGTTGCCGGGATGTGGTGCTGCAGGTTCGAGCCAGTTGCAATGAAAGCCGCTTCGAAGCCTGCCAAATCATAACAGATTGCGATTTCTGTTCGCCGCGAGTGGTGGGTCTGCTGCGCAGGCAGGCAGCGGTCGGCACTAGGCATCACCGATGGTCTTATCAACCGCCCTGTCGCTCGTCTTCGAATTTTCCGCCTGCTATACCCAACCTACGGGATCGTCACGCCAGCAGACGCAGCCTTCCAACCGGCATTCATTTGATCGGTCAGTTGCTTGACGAGTTTCGGATGCTCGCCCGCCACATTCTTGGTTTCCTCCGGATCGTTCTCATGGTCGAAGAGTTCGACGAAGATCGGTTCCGCTTTCGGATCACGATGGTCTCGCCACAGGACGAGGCGATAACGACCCGTTCGCATCGTGTAACCCATCAAATGCTGTTCAAAGAGTTCGCGATCCCACTTGTCGCCTTGCTGTGCGATGATGCGTTCTTCAACTTCCTTGATCAGTGGCCCGAACCAGGTTTCCCGCATTCCCTGCGATAGCGGGTTCGCCGCCCATTCGCGTAAAGCCGGATTCGGGTACTGACTGAACACGGCTGTTTTCCACTGCTGGTTTGGCTTGTCCAGCAGCGGCACGAAACTTTGGCCTTCCAGATGATCCGGCTTCGGTACGCCTGCCAAGTCGCACAGTGTCGGAAAGATGTCAACCAGTTCCACCAATGCGTCCGTCTTCACCCCACGGGTCTTCCTGTTCGGTGTCCAGATCATCAGCGGGACACGAGTTGCGATTTCGTAGTTTGTCGCCTTGCCCCAGACTCCCATGTCGCCGAGATGCCAGCCGTGATCCCCCCAGACGACGATGATCGTGTTGTCGCGAACTCCGGCTTCTTCCAGCGCCTTCACCATCAAGCCGATCTGAGCGTCGACATAACTGGTGCTGGCCAGATAAGCATGCTTCAGCGTTCGCGACAACTCGGGTCCGATCGGACCGGTCTTGGGAATGCCAGCGCGCGTGCGCAGTTCGAACGAAGCATGTAGCCCCATGGCAGCTCCGTTTTGCGGAGGATGCGTTTCCGACGCCATCGGGATCGTTGCCGGATCGTAGAGGTCCCAGTACTTCGTTGGAGCACACCAATTCAGGTGCGGGAGCTTGTAACCCATCCCCAAAAAGAACGGCTTGTCCTTGTTGGCCGCCATTTCTTTCATGGTGGCAATGGCGAGTTGCGTGTTGTAGCCATCGATGTAAGCCGTGTCGGCTACGTCGGCCTTCTCGTAAGCCGGTCCGGCGGCGAGACCTAGCCGAGCCGCCTCACCATACTTGGCGAGCATCTCCTTCAGGTTGTCGGCCTTCATCTTATTGTTTTCAGGAAGTGCATAAGGCCCAGCGGGCTTCTTGACTCCCTTCAACCCTTTCACCGGCGCCCGGCTCCACGAATTCTCTTCGTCGGTATCGCCCTGATGAAAAATCTTGCCAAGATAAGTTGTTTCATAACCGTGAGCGATCAGGTGCTGCGGCAACGTCAGAATGTCGGGTTGGAGTTCTCGCAAGGACACATAGTTATGAAACAGTCCGGTTGTTTCCGGTCGAGCGCCCGTCATCAAGCTGGCTCGTGAAGGTCGACAAATCGCCTGCTGACAGTAAGCTCGGTTGAAGAGCAACCCGTCTTTCGCCAGCGCATCCAAATTCGGCGTGATGGCAATCGGTGATTCATAGCAACCCAGCTCGGGACGCAGGTCGTCCACGGCGATGAATAGAATGTTGGGTTGATCGGCTGCCAACGAGCCAGTGCAAACGAGTAGCAGAAAAAGTGGGAGAAGTCTGAGCAAATGCATCATGTTCAGGTCTTAAGTTTGGAAGATCATTTCGTTTTGAAGAGCAAGTCGTGATTGGGCATGTCGTTCTCGTTCCCTTCGTGATGGGTTTCCTACATCGCTGTCCAGCTAGTGCAGCGTCAGCATTCATTTTTGGGGGTTGATGGCGAAAAGGGGTCAGACACCAAAAACCGGAACGGCCCGTAGGTTGCTTCGCATTTTTGGTGTCTGACCCCTTTTCGCCGCCGACGTTACTCCATTGTTAGATTTGACGATGCACTAGTAGCTATTCCGCGGCACAAACAAATTACCGCGTCCAGCTAGAACTTTTGCGAAAATATGGTGACCAACTTGCTGTTGTCGCTGTATGTCGGCGACCAAAGTCGGACTGGAGTAAGTGATCGCTGATGTTGTGAACGGTTCGGGATCGAGTTGCTGGAACTCCCGAACGCATCTTGTCTGGCGGCCAATGCCGACAAGCTTGCCCTGCGAAATTCCGAACTCAGTGGGATGGCAATTGGGACGACAGTGTGTCGATGACGGCCTCGCTTCCCGCGGTCCCGACCAGATTGCGAGTCTCCTGAGGATCGGCGGCGTGGTCGTACAGTTCCCGCTCGCCATCGCTCCACTCGGTGTAACGCCAACGGTCCGTGCGGATCGAATCCCCACGCTGCTGCGGACCTCGCGTCACGATCGTCAGGGCCGCCGGCTTGCCGGATTTGGTCGGATCATCCAGCAGAGGGCGCAAGCTGACGCCGGCCAGCCCGCTGGGACCTTTCAAGCCGGCGAAATCGACGATCGTGGGATAGAGGTCCACGAATTCGACAAGCCCTCGCGCCACGCCGGGCTTGGTCTCGGGAGCGGCGATGATCAGCGGCGCGCGGCAACTTCGATCAAACAGCGTGTTCTTGTTCCACCAGTTTCGCTCGCCAAGGTGATACCCGTGATCGCCGATGAAGATGACCACGGTTTGATCCCACAGCCCGCGCCGGTCGAGGGTCTCGAGCAGGCGACCGACCTGCGCGTCCATGAACGAAGTGCAAGCGTAGTAGGCGCGGAGGAACTCCATCCGTTCCGCGTCGGTGAACTCACCGAACGCCTCACCGAACGCGCCGAAGCCAACGGCCAGTGGTGGCGCGGCAGTTTGGTCTGACGGGTCACGATAGAGCTCGAGGGAGCCTTGCGGATAGAGGTCGAAGTACTTCTTCGGCGCGACAAAGGGGTCATGTGGCTTCATGAACCCGGCGCCAATGATCCACGGCTGGTCGCCCAGTCGTTCGATCTCCGCGATCACGCTGCTGGCAATTTGGCCATCGGGTTGATCGTCGTCATCGCCATCCATCATGCCCCAGTGACACCAGTTCAATTTGTCGTGGGTGAGGTTGCGCCCTCAAGCTTCCTTTGTCCAACGGTCGTCGCCTGAAATGCTTCGGCACTGTGCCATGACCGGGGCAGGTCCATCCACGTTGCCCTCAAGTCCGCATTGCGTCCACCACCAAGATGAAAGATCTTGCCAAAGGCTGCCGAGTGCCAACCGCTCTCCTTGAGAAGCTGTGGGAAGGTGACAACGTCGGGCAACTTGTCGCGCAACAACGTTCGGTTATCGGTCACCCCAGTCTGGTCGGGACGCAAGCCGGTCAAGAAGGACGAGCGGCTCGCGTTGCAGACCGGATACTGAACGTAAGCTCGCTCAAACACGACGCCGCGCTGAGCCAGACGGTCAATGTTGGGAGTCTTGACGGCAGCGTTGCCGTAACAGCCCAGCGTGTCGCGCAGGTCGTCCACCACAATCAGCAGCACATTCGTTCGCGTCGCATCGGCACCGGAAACTGGTTGCCCGAAAGCCAAAATGAAACTGATCATGCCGGCGGCGAGACCAACGTGGCCGAAACCGAGCCACGGGCATATCGAGATTCTTCGCATAGCAGCGTCGGTCATGGGGCGTCCTACAAGAGAGCAAGGTCAGCAGAACCAAAGTGCGGTGCTGCTTCGAAGTGATAGCTCGCATCTTAGACGCTGCCGCGTAGGGTAGGGGAGCATTCAGGAACCGAACGCGAACTTCCACCCGAGGATTTGGCTCCTGACCCGCTGTCTAGTAACTCAAACTGAGCGGTCATCCAAAAGCGTTTTCTCCGCAAATGATGGATGTCCTCTTCAGCCACGGAGTGGCGACGCAAGAATTGCATTGGGTGTCAACCCACGGGTATCGTTCTTCCCTGCAATGTTTCCGCCGCGTCGAATCGTTGGCGAAGCCGACGATTCGACGCGGCGGATGGGATTCGAGGGTGCTTTGAACCGGGTGCTGACGCACCCGGCAATTCTTGTGTCGGCACTTCGTGCCTGATCAGCAACGGCGTTTCGCCTCTGAACAATCCGCTACGGCTTTGCCTAGAGGACGAGAGAAACATGATGACCGAAGCACAACCAACGCGAATACCCTTGAACTGTTCAGCGGATCTCCGTCGGATCAGCTGCGCTGTACGACAAACCGCAGAATGGCGAAGTAGTGGCAACCGCAAGCCGCCAGCACAAACAGATGCCAGATCGCGTGAAACTTCAAGTGCCGAATGTCCAACACCAAGAAGATCACACCGATGCTGTAGAAACCGGCGCCGGCCAACAACCAGATCACCGCGTCGCTGGGAAGAATCTCAAGCAAGGGAACCATTGCGATCGCCTGGCCCCATCCGAGGACCAAGTAGAACCACAGTGAAATCTTGTCGACTCGGTGTGTAAAGAGAACCTTCGACACGAATCCCCCGCCCGCCAGCAGGACCGAGAGGCCATAGAACGTCATCCAGCCCGGCGTCCTCAGAAACGTAAGTGCGAATGGCGAAAGGCTGCCCGCCGCCAGCAGGTAGATGAATCCCTGATCGTAGGCACGAAAACGTCGATTGATGTGATCGGGAAGATGGAGGTGGGAAAGCGTCGAGGACGTCAGCACTCCAAGCAGAGCGACGCAGTAGAACAGGCACCCCAGGGAGCACCATGCATCCGCCTTTGCAACCGATTCCGCCATCATGTAGACGCCGCCGACCGCAGCACCGACTGCTCCCAAGCCATGGGTCAATGCGGCCTCAAACTCCTCGCCGCGGCTACGCAACGCGCTCGCGGTCACCGGCTCTCTGACGATCGCACTCATGGGTCAGGATCATGATCTCGAAGAAAAGAGGCGACCATCGCAACCTTCGCAATGATCCAGCCACTCAAAACTCGGCGTTCGTCGACCTGGTATGCCTGACGAAAACCGGGAATGGAGCACTACGATTACCCTTGTCGGCAAATTCGCCCGCAGAAGTCAATGAATCTTTCCACTCCTCGTGGACTCGCGGGCCGCCGCCGACCGGCAAATGGCGACGTGATCGGCGTAATGCAAGCATTGGCGATGGCTGTTATGGCTACTTCCTCGGCGAGAATTCGCGTTTTTCTGCGCGAGCGTTGTCATGCATGCAAAACGGCTCGACTTGAGCAGCAAGCCTCACGGCATGCTGCGGTACTTCAGCTGCTTGAGCCACTCGCTCCACTGATCTAGGTCTTCGTCGGCCAGGATGGGAGTCGGCAGAGAGGGAAGGGTGGTGCTTCCGGAGGTCCCCGGCGTTTGCGCTCGGACGCTCAGGATGCCGTTCAGATTGATCTCGAATCCAATCATGCGCGAGCGTACCTTGGAGTCACCGATCTCGAATTCATAGCTTCCAAGCGAATGCCAGTCAGTGCTTTCCACGCCCGCCGATTCGACCAGCGAAAGGGTCATCGTGTTGCGATCGGTTCCGACGGTCAATCTGCGATTGGTCCGAGCCGGTAGTGATGTCCCCTTGGGAATGATCGGGAGAATTCTGCGTCGTCCTTTCGAGTCCGAAACGACGATGCCGATTGTCTGACTCGTGATCATGCGAGGTGGCTTGGCGATGTCGCCGCGGCCCGGCAATTCCGTTGCCAAACAGGCGGCGGCCCCGCGGGCCGCGTCGACCCGATCGAGTTGATGAATCGGAACGTTCTCGCTGTGGCCTTTCAGGATCGAGTCGCGAATGATCGAGATCCTCAGCAACGGTCCCAAGAGCACGCAACTGTCGATTTCCGTCAACGCAACGGAGGCTTCCCGGCACGCGGTCGCGATGGCGTTACGCACGCCGACCGCTAGCGTCTCGCAGGCCTGCAGCCAATGACGGCGCTCAATGCGGACAGATCGCTCTCGCCCCTGCAATTGGATCGTGATCTTGACAGCAGGTAACAGCAGCATCGAGTTCATCGCGCGTTCGCACGACAATTGAAGTCGAGCCGCCCATCTGGATTGCTTCCGCGGATCCAGCTTGTACTTGACCAGGAATGCCTCCGCGGCCATGTCCACCAAGCGTTGCAACCAAGGCAGGGATCCGATGTGCCAATGGCCAGCCGTCGACAACTGCTGCAGACGGGTTTCCTCACGACGAATGACCGAAACCTCTAACGCCTGACCGGTGAGGCCAACGAACAGAACCGTTTCAGCTGCGAGTCGAGTCCATCGAGATGCCTCCATCCTGGGCATCGAGCGTCGCGCATTCGGGATCGATCATGAGCGACTGCACCGAGGCGATGGATCGATCCAGCAGCCGTACCGACGTGAATCCCGGCCATCTTCGCAGCTTGCAGGAAGCTCTGACGGTGAAGCTGATCGTAGCTTCCAGGCACCGTCAGAACGCGTCGCCTTGGGCTGAGACTTTTCCGTCCATGCGTTGTCGTGGACGCGCTGCAACAGCATGGCCATCAAGACTTCGGGGGGACACTGACGGCCGGCAACTTGGCGTTCCACGACAGCCTTGCCAATGTACATCGGTACGCAGTGCACGACGCTCTTGGCATGCTGCGCACGTCGTTCCATCGCAGCGTTTCCATAGATCAACTGATGTTCATCGCTCGACACAACCGTCCGCAGACTCATCCCGTCACACTGGCCCGCCGAAAGAACTCGCGCACCGCCCGCGGGGGACGCTTCGGCTGCGGTTGCGTAGAACATCCCAAAGTCGATGGCTAGGACTTTCGCCACTCCCTGAGACGTGGAGCCGGTCCCCGATGCGCTGGGGAACGTCGATTGTTGCGAGAGAGTTGTCGGAGATTGCCCAAACTCGTTGCTCCAAGTGGGAGTGTCTGTGTTGCCGGCGTACTCAGCGAGCTCGTCGATCACTTCATCCAAAGACGCGTAACGCTCGGCAGGCGATTTCGCCATCATTCGATTGAAGATGTTTGCGAACCGCAAATCGACATCGTCGCGCGATTGCATCAGGTCCGGAATCTCACCATGGCGATGTCCGTTGATCAGGTCCAGGAAGTTGCCCGTGTAGGGAGGCTGAGCGGTCAGCAAAAAGTACAACGTCGCACCGAGCGAGTAGATATCGCTTCGCGCATCGACCGCATCGGCGTCATCCAATTGTTCCGGCGACATGAACGGGAGCGTCCCGGTCAGTCGACCGTCTGATCTCTTCGAGTCCTTTTCAGATGCGGCGCCCTCGGCCACTAGACCGGCGTTACTGATTCGGGCCAGTCCGAGATCGAGGACCTTGACCGATCCGTCGGCAGTACGCATCAGGTTGGCCGGTTTGACATCACGATGAACGATGCCGGCGCGATGTGCATGCAACAATCCGGAGCGAGGCTTGGAGAATCACGGTGGCCGCTTCGCCCAGCGACAGGGGGCCCTGACTGGCAACGATATCGGAGAGCGTTTTGCCGTCGACGTACTCCATCGCGAAGTAGTGCAAGCCGTCCGACTCGCCAGCGTCGAAAGCGGTCACAATGGCTGGGTGCATCAACCGCGACGCCGTTCGCACTTCGTCGTAAAACCGCTCCACCGCTGCTTCGTCCGCCATCCGTTCGATCGGCAACATCTTGATGGCGACGACCCGCTGCATCCGCTTGTGTTCGGCCAGGTAGACTTTTCCCATGCCTCCCGCACCGATGAACTCGCGGATGGCATAGGCTCCGATTTCCGTCGGGAATGCCCTCGCTCGGATCGTCACCTTCGTGACGCGTGGCCGATCTTCGCTCCCGCTTGTCGAGTCGCGAATCGGTTCGTCTGCAGTCGGATAGTTGTAGTCGGTGGAATCAGTCAATGCATCTCAACCGTGGCGACAGGGTAAAGGAGGAACGTCGCAAGCGGGAACAACTTGAAGACTTCGAATTATAGGCTTCTCGGTCACCTTCAACTCGGCGTCATTCAGGGCAACATCTGTTCACGAATTTCGGTCGACCATTCATGCCAAGGCTCATTTCGCGTCGCGAAGGCACACTGCAATCTCGCAGAAAGATTCACGGAAGGATGGAATTCCGTTCCTATAGAAAGAGCCCAGCGAGCATACGTTCAACCTTAGCGGAAACCAGATTTTGCCTAAGTATTTTTCGACTCCGATTCGTTCTCGATGTTGTCTTTTGTCTTGTCGAGCGTGCGCAAATCGAACGGCGCAACGAAGTATTGTCCTCATCCCTGAATCGCAGCATGTGAACATGCGAACACGGATATATGAGTGGTTGCTGGCCGATCATTCGATCTGTGTTTGTATAGAATGCACGTTCCAACAAATGACAACATGGATTGCCATCGATGATCCAGTGATGTGTTCGAATGAGCAGCCATGACGTTTGATCCGCTCCACAAGTGGCTGGGCATTCCTGCAAGCGAGCAGCCGCCCAATCACTATCGATTGCTCGGGATCCCCGTCTTCGAGGATGATCCCGAGGTGATCGATGCTGCAGCCGATAAACAGCTCGCATTCCTCCATGACCTGACCAACGGCCCGCACGCGGAGGCGGCCGAGGATTTGTCCAATCGCGTTTCGGCCGCACGAGTTTGCCTGCGTAGTCAAGCCAAGAAGGCCGCCTACGACGCAAAGCTTCGTCGTAAGACTTCGCAGTGTGCGGACGACCGTTTCAGCTGGGTCCGCCCAGGGAGCGGCCAGCGTCGCGCGGGCCGCGCAAGGAACGCATTCGCCTACGTCCATGCCTCGGAACCAGGAGCCGACCTCAGGATGGATGCTGATCCATGGCGACGGGATCGAACACGGACCTTACCCCTTCGAAAGCCTTGTCGATGCGGCGGGGCGAGGTCGCATCACTCCTTCGACGATGGTCCGCCACCCTGTGATCACCGGGGGACCAGTGGCAGCAGGCTTTGTCGGTGAAGGGAATCGCAGATGCCTGCCCAGCTTCGATGGCGGTCGCGACGACGGCTAACGTGAATCCTGCTTCCGCTTCCCCATCTACCATGGTTGCCACGGCGCTCCGCCCGGAACCCGCTCGCGTTTCCGTCAAGACGCGTCGCAAGTCGACTCGGTCGAACCGATCCTGGATAGCGACAGTCGTTGGCTCGGCCCTTCCCGCAGTCATGTTGATCGGGCTGGTCGTGACGATCCAACGAAATGATCCTTTGCGGCTTGCGCTGGTGAACCTGCTGTCGCCGGGGGCTGTGCCCGAAGAAGTCGAGCAGGTTATAGGTCCGCGACCACAAACTACTCCCCAAACTCCTTCAACGAGAGCTGTGCCGGAGCCGACTCCACCGCCGGAGCCGACTCCGTCGACCGTTGAAGTCCAGCCGCGACAACTTCCGATTCCTGATATTGGGCCGCAACCCGATCCGAGCCCTCAACCGGTTTCGCTCGACGAAAAGCACCCTATTCGACTCGATTTGTCGGATCCTACCTGGTCTGCAGTCCTTGAGGGTGCCCGGCGCGACGATCAATTCTTCGTTGAGGGAGTCGAGAAGGTATCCGCACGTCTTCACATGGAACCGCTGTCGGGTGAACTGAGTTTTGACCGGCCGACACTTGTGACGTTCACCAGCTTAAGTGGACCGAACGGACTTGGAATGGAACTAACGCTGATCGAAAGCAAAGATGATCTGGCGGAGATTAGCGTCAAGGGCCGAGTTGTTTCTGATGGTCAAGAGTTTCGAGAGATAAACCTGAGGAAACGGCGCAAGGACCTCAACGAGAGTCTTGCTAACACGAATGCCGTTGTTAATCGTTACACTTTACGACGCGCCGAGGCGCTAGCCATCGTAAACGGGAGTGGTGAAATCCGTTTGGATGTATTGAATCAGGCGAAGAATGATCTCGTGCAAATCAACCTCAATCTCCCGAACTTGATCAAGCAGCGCGACTTGCTTCAAGTGCAATGGAATGAATTGCAGTCCATCATTGATCGAATTGAGGAGCTCAACAAGAAAGGCGAACTCGTCATTGTTGTCAGAAGATTCGTGGAAGAATCGGAGCCTTCGGCTAGCACGGAGTCGTCGCTGACCCGATGAATGCAGGCCCCGATTCCGCAGCGGACGACTGTACCGTCGGCATAGATCTCGGAACGACACGCAGCGTTATCGCGCACCTGGATGAGTTCAGTCGACCTCGGACGATTCCCAACGGCGAAGGGGAGTTGGCCACGCCTAGCGCGGTTCTGTTCGAAGATGGCCGCGTGATCGTTGGGAAAGAAGCCCTTCGGGCTTTGGCCTCTGCACCGGAACACGTCGCCCAGTTCGCCAAGCGAGAAATGGGGAATTCCAAGTTTTCGATGATGTTCGACGGGACCAGCTATCCGCCCGAGATGATTCAATCCTTCGGACGGCATGCAACGATGATTGGCAAGTTCGTCGTTTACGATTTGCCCCGTGGTTTATCGGCTAGAACTCCGATCGATGTCCTGTTCAGTTACGACCGCGACGGGATCATCGAAGTGGAAGCGATTCTGCCTTCGACCGGTAGCAAGGCGAGTATCCGAATCGAGCGCGCTTCCGGGCTGTCGACCATCGAACGCGACCAATGGCGCGATCAAGCCCAGGAAATCCTCGAGGCGCTCGGTCTCGACTGAGCCGAAGGTACGACGGGTCAGGCCGGCTGTTGCACAACGATGCGATATCGGTCGGGTGAATCAGCCAAATGGATCGACTTTGCGCTGGTAGCGTTGGCCGGTGCCGACCCATCACGGAGACGCGTTCACTCATCGACTCATGCACGCACGCTTCTCAACCGAGGCGATCGGTGGCGACGTGGTACTGTGGGTCTTCGGAGAGATTGACGTCGACCAAGTCGCCCGCACGGTCGAGCAGGCTGCGACACTCACCGCTGAGATGGGTGAGGTGAAGTCGCTTTCCACATGCTTCGTACTTTTCCGCCAGCACGTTGATCGCCTCGAGTCCCGATTGGTCGTAGACACGCGTGTAGTAGAAATCGATCACGACATCGTCCGGATCACTGGAAGGATCGAAAAGTTCCTTGAACGACGAGACGGAGGCAAAGAACAACGGTCCATGAAGCTGGTAGATCTTGCTGCCGTGCTCGTTCAAGTGAACGTGGGCACCCAGGTGCATCGCGTGTTTCCATGCGAACACGAGTGCCGACACGATGACTCCGAGAATGACGGCCGTTGCGAGGTCATGCATCACCACCGTGTAACCCGCCACCAACACCATCACGGCCATGTCGCTGAGTGGCATGCGATGAAACATCTTGAGCGAGGCCCACTCGAAGGTCCCGATGACCACCATGAACATCACTCCCACGAGCGCCGCCATCGGGATCTGTTGAATCCAGGGCGCAAAGAACAGGATGAACATCAGCAGACAGACGGCCGCGGTGATTCCCGAAAGACGGCCGCGTCCACCGGAGTTCACATTGATCAACGATTGGCCAATCATCGCACAGCCCCCCATGCCGCCAAACACTCCGCACAGAATGTTCGCAGCTCCCTGACCGATGCACTCTCGGTTTCCCCGTCCACGAGTCTCCGTGATCTCGTCGATCAGCGTCATGGTCATCAAGGACTCGATCAAGCCAACGGCTGCAAGGGTGAGCGAGAAGGGCAGAATGATCCGCAACGTTTCGAGAGTGAAAGGTGGTATCGCATATTGCAAGAAGAACAAGTCGAGGCAGGCCCCCGCTGATCGACGTATCCGCGCCGTCCGTCCCAGTCGCCGCAGCGTTCGCGCTCAACATGTCACTCACCGTTGCCACCAGATTGTCGCCGCCTTGGGCCAGCGACGTCGGTGCGAGTTGGTTGATGCCCACCGACAATGCCGTCACGGACAGGATCGCAACCAGCGATGGTGGCACCGATTTCGTCCACTTCGGAAGCAACCAAATGATCGCCATCGTCAAGGCTACCAGCGTCAACATCACCAGCAGCGGAACACCGCGCAGGTAAACCAGTTGGCCTGCCGAAGCATCAAACGTACGAAAGCTGCCGAATTGGGCGAGGCAGATCACGATGGCCAAACCATTGACGAAACCCAACATCACGGGGTGAGGGACCAGCCGAATCAGCTTCCCTAGTCGAAGTCCTCCCACGATGATTTGGATCACACCGCACAAGATGACGGCGGGGAACAGGTATTCGATTCCATGGATTGCCACGAGCCCCACAACGATGACCGCCATCGCACCGGTTGCCCCCGAAATCATTCCTGGACGACCGCCGATACAGGCAGTGATCAAGCCGATGAAGAAGGCGGAGTAGAGTCCAATGACCGGCGAGACGCCCGCAACGAATGCGAAAGCGATCGCTTCGGGTACCAGTGCGAGCGCAACGGTCAGACCGGAAAGAACATCATCCTTGGCAGTCGCACTGCGCGACCGAAAATACTGGAGCATAGGTACAGAACACGAAAATGGTGGATTCTTCAGCAAACGAAGGCTGAATCAGGGCCGGTCGGAGCTGTTGTCGCGGACCAGAAAGAGGTTCGGACTATAGTTTCTGACTGATCACCGTCAACGCGAACCGACGTGGTTTGCTCATCGAATCGTGAGTCCCTTTTCCCACTAGCGCAGCGATGGTGAATATCGACGCCGCTATCGGGCGAACGTGGGGGACGGCTGGCTGGCCAAGGGTAAGATCCGCCGCACAGCGACTTTTGGGAAATATTCGGCGGATGCCGACGGTGGTGGTGGGTCGCGCAGGCGGCGAATGGGTCTATTCGAATCGATTGGTGATGCGTGAGTTGATCGTGCCGGCGTGCGTGCTCGAGTGCATCGCCTGCTTGACCCACCCTACAACCATTCAGTACACCATTGGTTGATTCGATCGGGGGGCACAAGGAATGGTCGATTATCGGCGTTGGTTTGTTCCAGGTGGAACTTACTTCTTCACGGTGGTTACTTATCGTCGGCGAAAGTTCCTGACGGACGACGTGCCGCGACGATGTCTTCGCGAAGCCATTGGCATCGTCAAGAAGCAATTTCCATTCGAGATTGTTGCGATCGTTTTACTTCCAGATCATTTGCATGCTGTGTGGAAGTTGCCATACCAAGATGCGGCCTATCCCACTCGATGGCGGCGGATCAAACAAATATTCACGGAGTCGTATCTGGCCGAGGGCGGAGTCGAGCTGCTGAGGTCAGAATCCCGACGTAAGAAGGGTGAACGCGGGATCTGGCAGCGACGCTATTGGGAGCATACGGTTCGCGACGAGGATGATTTGAAACGCTGCGTCGATTACGTCCACTGGAATCCCAAGAAGCACGGTTACGTAAAACGGGTTCAGGACTGGGAGTATTCGACGTTTTATCGGTTCGTTGAGTTGGGTGAGTATGACCTCGATTGGGGAGCCGCCGATCCGACGGTTGGTTACGAGGCGCCAGAATGGGGCGAATGAAGAGCACGTAGGATGGGTCAAGCCGGCTGACGCAAATCTCATTTTGGATCTTGGTGGGATTGTCCGTTGTTATCGATTCGGTGTCGGGAAAGTTAGCCGGTGCCGACCCATCATGTCGTCGGCGGATGCCGACGGTGGTGGTGGGTCGGCGCAGGCGGCGAATGGTCTTTGGCGAATCGATCGGCGATGCGTCGGTTGGACGTGCCGGCATGTGTGCTCGAGTGCATCGCCTGCTTGACCCACCCTACGTGTTGGAGCGATGTCGTCGGCGGATGCCGACGGTGGTGGTGGGTCGGCGCAGGCGGCGAATGGGTTTATTCGAATCGATTGGTGATGCGTGAGTTGATCGTGCCGGCGTGCGTGCTCGAGTGCATCGCCTGCTTGACCCACCCTACGTGTTGGAGCGATGTCGTCGGCGGATGCCGACGGTGGTGGTGGGTCGCGCAGGCGGCGAATGGTCTTTGGCGAATCGATTGGCGATGCGTCGGTTGATCGTGCCGGCGTGCGTGCTCGAGTGCATCGCCTGCTTGACCCACCCGACGTGTTAGTGGGTCATGGCGTAGACGGCGAGGTTGAGGGCGAGTTGGCGGCCGTCTTCGGGGGAAACACCGCGGCCGACGTTGCAGCGATTCTCCATGCTGAAGGCACAGCACAGTCCGTCCTCGCACATGGCGCTGACCAGTCGGCCTTCGTAAAACAAGCCTTCGAAGTGAACATCGACGTTGCGATGCAGACTGCGAACACGTTCGATCCGATAGAACGAACGGTAGAGCGGGTGATCGTACGGAATCACCTTGGTCTCGGTGCCGGGAAACAACCGCGTCATCTCACGTCGCCAAGCTTGCGGAAACTCTGGATTGGTGCAGCAGCCTGAGACAAACAAAAACCCGCCGTGCTCGAGGTAGATACGCAGACTCTCGAGTTCGTCGTCTGGCGAGCACAAAGTCGTTGTGGCCGTTCATGAACAAGAACGGCGTTTCGAACAATTGAGGATCGGTGAACGCGATCCGTTCTTCGTTACCGATGCGAATCGTTGAGACTTCGGCGACCAGCTTAGTCAGGTTCTGACCGACCCCGCTGCAATCGTTTCCATTGTTCTTGCTGTACTTGATGCGACCCATGAAGAACGACGTGGATGGATCGATCGGAGCCGGGTCCGATGGAGCCTGTGCGATCGCCGGATGGAGGATGGTTGCGACGATCGCAATCAAGAGACAGTTCTGAAAGAAGGTTTTCATGGTTTACAACATCCCCCATTTTTTGCGGCAAAGCCACTCGGCCGAAATGCATGCCAACAGGATCGCGAAGGTCCAACCGTTGGTGCCGGCCGGTCTGGCGTAGGTCACTTCCATTTGCGGTGGAGTGTCGGGCTCAAGGTAGCGTTTCAACAGGGACGCAACATCGTCACCTGATTCGGCTTCCATCGCGACGCCACCGCTGATCCCGGCGAATTGCCGCAGCGTTTCCATGTTTCGGGAGGTCGAGGCGAGTTCGGCCGCCATGTCGCGAACCTCAATCTTTCGGCTGGTCAGGATGATGTCGCCAGCGCCCAAGACGGTGGCGGAATACGTACCGCTGGTCGTAGCAGTGAACGTCGTGGTGGTTTGCCGTCCAACTTCCAAGTCGATGGGTACGTCCAAGACATCTCGCAGCTCGGGATCCTGGATGCGGACTCGGACGCGGCGGCTGGTGGGCGACTCTTCGCCGGCCGCAACGCGACGCTCGATTAGCAATTCGATCTCGTCGCCAGGGGAGGGCAGGAGATTGGCCGGCGTCAGCGTGACCGACTCGCGGCCTGCCTCCGATAGGTAGCGAAACAATTGCCTCCAGAAGCGATCGAAGTGATCCGGGTTGCTCTCCCGAGCGAGCCGCCAGCGCCAGAGGTTCTGCATGCAGATCACCGACGAGAGTCCATTCCCATAACGTTGCGAGGCCATCAGCACCGGATGGCCACCTCCTCCCACACCTTCGAGCCAGATCTCGGCTCCTGGTTTGACATCGTCGACGATCGCCCGATTGGTGAACTGCGGTAGTTGGCTCCAAGCGGTCTGGTTCGCCGCATCATCGCTGATCTGAAAGACCGGATGCGTCAGAGCGAGTTCGGTTGGCTTGACGCGAAACGACTGGTTGCTGCCAAGATTCGACAGCACGGCGAAGCGAACCGGCAACAATTCCTCGAGACGGCTGTTGCGCCAGGATGCGTTGAAGGTTTGCTGTCCACCGATCATCAGCAACCCACCTCCCAACTCGCCGCAAAAATCGGCGAGCAGTTGTTGCTGGTGCGGCGTGAGATCGCCAGGACGCAGATTCGAAAGGACGACGACGCGAAACTCACTGAGCTTCTCGATGGTGCTGGGGAATCCTTCCACGAGATCGATGTCGCTCTGGACGTTCTCGAAGAACTTCGACGTACTGGCGGTTCGACTTAGTCCGGAAAGGCGAATCGTCGGATCGTCGCTGAGTGCGATATGGATAAACTTGTAATCCCAGGTCAGACCTCCTTGCACATACAGCACGCGGATTTCGCTGGATGCGGCGACTCGCACCATCGCTGCTGCTTCGGCTTGGGTCACCGTGACGGATCGATCGGCTGGTGGCATCACTCGGACCGCATAGGTGTGCAGGCCTTCTTCGTCTTCGGATACCTCAAAGCTTTCGGTCCAAGTTCGCGGACCGCTCATTGGAACCGTCCGACTGCGATCAACCAGTTGCCCGTCGCGCAGCAGCAGCAACTCGAACGCGGGAATCGAATCGCCCGTCGCCGTCAGTCGGGCGCTGATCCGGAAACGCTGTCCAGGTTCGGCGAGTCCTGGGGCATCGACGTCATCGAGGCTGACGACGCGGCCGCCCGCTTGGCTACCGAAACCGATAGCCACGACCGGGACGGCATTGGTAACGACTGCGGCGACGGCACGCGAGTGATCGCTTGGATTCGTGACGATGCCGTCCGTCAACGCGATTGTGACCAGCGGCGGAGGCTCGGAGGTCAGGACGCTGTGGACAATGGCCCGCCCAAGATTCGTAGCCGTGCCGTCAGGCTGGGCGGCGGCGATCTCCGTGCCGTTGACCTCTCGGACATCGTCAGCAAAGAGAATCGGACGAATCCCCAGTCTCGATTGATCGACGGCCGGCAGCAGCGAGTCACGCGCGAATGCAACGGCCTGCTCGTAACGAGTTTGATCGCCCTCTCGAACAGACATGCTCTGGCTGCAATCGATCAGCAAAGCGACTTGATCACGGGTTTGCTCGTCTTGATCCGGCGAAGTCCAGACGGGCCGGGCGGCGAGAAGGACCATCGCGAAAAGAAAGATGGCTCGCAGCACAAGGAGCGTTGCGATGCGGCGCGGTGCGAATCCACGGCGGTGAAGCACCACTGCGAACCAGACCAGCATTCCCGACAACGAGGACAGCGCCCCAGGCGATCGCGGAAGGGATCTGAAACGCAAGTTCGGTCATGCCCTTCGCCTAACGCTCTTCGGAGAGCTTCTGAAAGTACTCTTGGATCGATTCCCGGTAATCGGGCGGGAAGCTGGCCGGATCAACGTGAAGCGTTGGTTGTGCATCGCCAGAATCTTGAGACTGGATTGTCAGGTCTTGTTGCAGCGACTGAATCTGCTCGCGAAGTTGCTGCAACGTTCTGATATCGACGGGCAAAGACGGATCGGCAATCTCTTCGGTCAGCTGAACGACAACGGCCTGGCTGTTTTCGTTGTACCCGTAACGGGAATGGATGCCGGCCACGACATCGGCCACTCCGCCGCGTCGCAGCGACTCGGCGGCTTGCTCGGTGAGCGTTCCCTGCTGGCTGCGGCGAGCCGCCGATTCGAGTTGGGCGAGACCACGATCGATCGCCTGGGCTCCGCTCGGTCGCAATGCGTCGTCCGCGCCAAAGGTCGGGAATAACGCCGGCTGACCCGACTGTCCACCCGACTGTCGACTGCCCGCTTGCTGCTCTCCCGGTCGTTGCCCACCGGATTGTTGCCCTGACCGGATTGTTGTCCACCGGATTGTTGCCACCGCGATTGTTGTCCCGCAGATTGTTGTCCCGCAGATTGTTGTCCCGCAGATTGTTGCCTGCTGCTTTGCTGTCCACCTGGTTGCTGCGCTCCGAGATCCGCAGCCAGACTCTGTAGCTGTTGTTGCAGATCTCGGGCAGCCGATGCGGTCTCCTCGTTGCCTTGAGCTTCCGCGAGTCGATCGCTGGCGGCTTCGAGTTGCTGCTGACGATCGCCGCTCTCTCCGTCTTCCTGTGCCGATGCCGCGCTTGACGACTGTCCGCCGCCCGCGCCGCCTGAGCTACCGGCGTTCTGGCCGGCGCTGGATTCTGACCAGCGAGCTTGCATGCTTGACTGCCCGCAGATTTGCATTGACCGGCGGTCTGCTGTTTCTGTTCGGGCGTGACTTGGTCTGGATTCTTCGCGATGTTCTCAAGACGCTCGCTCATTCTCTCGAGCATGTCTCGAACGAGCTGCTTGTCAGAAATACCACTGTGTCGTTGTTGTTGTTTGAGCGCGTCGTCAAGTTTCTGGAGTTGCTTGGCCGCGTCATTGGCCAGCTGAGGAGCCTCCGGGGCACTCGAACGTAGCGACTGCGCGGCTTGCTGCATCCCCGCTTGGGCAGCCTGGCACTGGCCCATCGCCTGTTCAAACCCCGTCGGATTCTTCTCAATGGCCTGCCCGAACTCTTTCTCCAGATTCGCCTGTTGCTCGGCGAGCGAGGGGAATTTTTGTTTCTGGTTGCGGTCACATGAAGGCTTCATCCTGAATCGAACGTTGACGGCTGAGCGCCTTCTGGACGGACTCCCGCGCGGATGCAAGGCCCTCGCTGCGGTCGTGCATTTGTTCGAGCTGCGATGCAATCTGTTGCTGATCGAGCGTCGTCCCCTGCGCGGCGATGTCGTTGGCGAGTGCACTGGAGAGTTGCTCGAGCGACTTGCGAATACCTCCGGCCAGACTCGATCGATCCGCCTCGTTTGCAGTCTGACCAATCCTGTCACATTGACCGCGGATCTGGTCCGCCATTTCCGGTGTGAGTAGCTTTGCGAGTTCCGTGAAATCCGAGGCATGCTGCAATTCGTCAAGCAATTGCTGAGTCTGCTCCGTTGTCTTGGCAAGTTGATCGGAATCGACCTGCTGTGGTTGATCTTCGATCTCGCGGTAGGCTTGCTGATTGGCTTGGAGGCGTTCCTGCAGTGTGTCGGCCTGGGCCAACTCATGGGCGAGGTGGCGTCGATTCATTTCACGGGCGAGCTGCTGCAAACGATCCTCGGCATGTTCGGTCGCGCTGCGAGCAGTCGATGAGGCCCTGGCAAGTTGGTCGGCGGCTCGGTCGAGCGCGGCGTCTGTCTGAGCGGAGAGCGTGGCCAGATCGCGAAAGGCAGTGGGGTGCGATGAGCGAAGTGTCTCGAGTCGCTCTCCGAGGTCTCGCTCCGCCGCCGCCAGCGGTGGTAGATTCGCGTTTTGTTGATCGCGGACGTTGTCGACGAGTTGCCCTTGTTCTGCGGCAATCGCTTCGAGTTGCGCAGCGGCATCGGCCGTTTCGCGGGCCTCGCGATGAAGCTTCTCGAGGAGCTCTGCAAAGTCGGGGTCGGCGGGATTGGCAGCGAGAGCTTGCGCGTCGTCCATCGCTTCGATCGCCGAAGGTTCGAACGCAGCGAGATTCGCTTTCACCAAATCAGCGAGGTGACGGCGGGCGTCGGCGAGCCGCATCAGAGCGTCGTGTTCAGGATGGATGGCGTCGCTGAGATTGTGTTCGCCCAGAGCGGACTCGGCATCGTGGAGCGATTCTCGAGCAGCTTCGATCGAATCGCTAAACGAAGCGGTTGCTTGCTGGCCGAGTTGGTTCTCAAGAGCCACTTGATGTCCTTCCGCAGAGCTGGCGATGCGGTTCTCTTGCTCGGCCAGGGCTTGCAGCCGCCTTGCTTGCTGCGGATCGTTTGCTCCGGTCAGGCGATTGGTTTGTCGGATCACTTCCTGCTGTTGCTCGATCAGTTCGGTCATCTGCTCGAGCTGTTGGTAGGCAGCCTCCGGAAGTTGGTCGAGTTCGTCGCGTGTGGGAATGACTTCGACAAAGTAAGTCGACGATTCGTATCGCGTGTTCGTCGCCGGCGAGCGCAACGGCGCGGTAGTAGACGAGATCCCATTCCCTGAGTCCAAGATCATCAGGCTGAAGGATCGGTTGGAACACGCCGTATCGCGGATCATCGGACGCGGGCAGTTCATGCCTCGTCTCGTCTTCCACATTGATCGCGGTGGACCAATACACATCGGCGAGCGGTCGATCGGCGGCGGCTTCGATTAGCAGCGGAACGTCTTCGTATCGTGTCACACGTAGATCACGGCCCGGTTCACTGATGCGGATCTCACCCCAAGGATCGCTCGCCTCATCGCCGGCCAGCCGCGGAAGCGTTGGTCGGATCGATTTCGGGAATGGTCAGCGGCAGGTCGCCTGTCCTCGACGACTTCGCCGGAGGTTGATGACGTGTTGTCGGCGAGTAAACGTATTGGCTGAAAGTGCGAATAGAACCAAAGTGTCAGGAGGGCAAGCAGGGCGGCCACGGCGACATGCATGCGTGTGGTGGACCAAGAAAACGGGCTGCGGTCTGGCAATTTTCGAACGACGCTCGCTGCTTGCCGTTCGATTGCCTGTCGGTACATCACCGCGGACATGTCCTGAGGTCGCTGATCGAGCTCGAGCAGCGTGTTGAGTCGATCCAAGCAGAGGCGGCTCGTGGCTCTCCACCGCAGCGGCTAACCACTGGCGATCGAGCCTTTGATCGAGGGAACGGACGATCATCACCAACGCGGCCAGGCCACTGGAGGCAAGCGTCAGCGCCAACAAGGCGTAAACCAACGTCGGCGTGTTCGCCCAGCCAAGCAGTGCTGATCCACCGATCGCTAGCGCGACGAGCATGGCGGCTGAGGCGACCATGGCCAGCGACCTGACCACGCATTGCCACCTCCAAGTCGCAGCAGCACGCTCGATGCGGTGATTGAGTGTGGGATGGATCATGAGTTGGTTGCAGGTTTGGGCATCGGCAGAACTTGCATGTGATCAATTGAGTGTCTTTGTGCCGTGTGCGACCGCTACCCGTGATCCTTGCGAGTACGTGCGCTAGCAGCCGTTGCTGGGAAACGTGACAACGCTGGCGAGTCGAGCTATCATCGGAGCTAGCCGGTTGTCCGACAGCACGGCATCACGAACTTCGTGCCAGTCGTCCGCTGAAAATCGTCTCCGCGACGAAGGCAACCAGCGCAGCGACGAGCAGGTACCACCAAACATGTTGTTGAAGTGCCTCGAGCGTTGTCATTTCGATGCCGCTGGTTGGCTCGGTCCTTTGGTCCGCTTCTTGGTTTCCCTGATCCTGCTGCCATGCCGTCAGGGCGGCCGGCTCGCGGTCATAGATCAGTTCCGATTCGAGTGGCGATGGATTGACGTCCAGGATCGCGGTGATGCGATCGTTGTCATCTCGCAACGCGTAGTGGCCTGGTTGGACTGGCAGGCGGAAGCGTGCCTTGCCGTCGCGGACCTCTGCGCGAATCGGATCCGAAGCGCTTTCCGCTCGATCGAGAGATTCGGGGTCAAGCTTTGAGACGACGAGACGGTTTGTCGAGTTGCCGCGAGACAGGTCCCACACCGCCGACTCTCCGGGTTGGTACGCGGTGGTTGTCGTCACCTGACCGCGTGCATAGGAAAGGCTCTTGTCCAAAAATGGAATGAACGTTGGATGGATCGGCCAATTGGTATCTCGCCGGTCAAATGCGAAGGCGAACACCAACATCCGGCCCTGGCTCTTGTCGACTTCGAACACCAGCGGATCGCCCGCTGCAGAAAAGGCAAGTGGAATCGCATCGCGAACATTGAGTCGACGGTAATCTGTGAATTCGATCTCGGACAGGTCGCCGAATTCCGTTGATAGAAACGGAGCAAAGATCGGATGCTCCGAAAACAGATAACGAAACGTCGCCGGTTCGGTCGAAACGTTTTGCGATGAATCCAGATCAATTCCGAATTCACGAAGAAACCCGGTGATCAGCGGCGTCGTTTGGTCGACCCACAGAATCACGCCGCGGCCTTCGCTGAGGTCACCGCGGATCCTGTCCCGGACAACGGACGATGAGAGTGCATGGCTTTCGAGACAAAGCACGTCGGGAGCCAGTCCTGCCTCGCGACTGCTCAGCTGATCCGCATCCGAGAACGTCACCTCCCAACGGCCTCGCATGACTTCGGGCGCGAGCGCTTGGCGAAGGAACAAAGAGCGCGCGATCACTTCAACACGTCCGGTACGAATTGGCGGAAGAGAAAAAACGACTCGGTCGTCACCGACCAGCGCATCGGAATCGTCCTCGATCGCGATTTCCCCGACTACCCAGTCCGATGGCTCGCATTCCCACTCCGCAAAGAGCGAGCGTGTTTGTTGGGATTCCGACTCCTCGACGACCACATCCTGACGGGCGACTTCGCGACCGCGGTTGCGGAAGACGACGGTAGTTGGGGCCAGCGAATCGCGACCTTTCAGAACGCGACTCTTGAAGACGACGGCTGCTTCCACCAGGTGCTTGCCATCACGAATCACCCGACGTGCGCGCGGTTCGACGAGGCTTCGGTTTGCGCTGACGGTCTCGGTGACCTCAGGCAGATCGACATCGATGCCTTCCAGAAAGGGAGCGGAATCGCTTCCCAATGTCCACTGATTTGCCTGGCTGTCACTCAAGAGCACAATCCGACGTTTTGCACCGAGTGATGTGGCGAGCATTTCGCTGGCTGTGCGAAAGGCGTCGACAAAGGATCCTCGCTCGGACGAGGGCTCAAGACGGCGGACCGCTTCGGCCGAGGTGATGGGGTCATCGCCGAATCGGACGATAACGCGCGCCGTCGAGGATAGCTCGACAACACCGATCTGGGTACGGACGTCGCGTTGGGCGAGTTCGTCAGCAACCTTATCACGCGCAGTCTCAAACGCATTGCCGGCCTGATGACTCAGTGTGTTGTCGAGGATGTAAATGCGGCTTTCCTGGACGACGACGGTTTCGCTGTTCACAAAGTATGGCCACATGAATGCGGCTACCAACAGCAGCAACGCCGCGAGCCGCAACAGCAGCAGCGGCCAATTCCGTGGCCACAGCGGCCGAGCACGGGCGAGCGGTTGGTCGTCAAGGAATCGCAACGTCGAAAACTCGACCAGATTCGTTTCGTCCTTGCGACGAAGGTGCAACCAAATCGGCACCGCCGCGACGAGGAAGCCGAGCGCCATCAGTGGGTAGAGTAGGCCCATGGTTACAACAACCGACGGCGTTCGTTGAGGAAAAGTGTGAGTGCCTGCCAAGGCTCTCGATCGGTCCGCACCACACAGTGTTGCATCTCGAGATTACGAAACAAATCGCGATACTCGCCGAGGAACGCCTCGAACCGTGTCAGATAGTTTTGCTTGGCCGCAGTTGGGTTGACGTTGCGGCGAGTGCCCGTTTCCAGATCGCGAAAGACGGCCGAGTCATCAAAGGGGAATTCGATCTCGTCCTGATCGAGAACCTGAAAGACCAGGCACTCATGGCCGAGGAATCGCAACTGTTGAAACGCCTCCGAAAGCCCGGCCGAGTCTTCCAGCAAATCGGAGAAGAGCAACACGACACTTCGGCGATGGATCAGGCGAATCACATGCTGCAGCAAGTCAGCGAGTCGCGGCCCGCCGGCCGCCGAGATCTGTTGCAGATGACCGAGCAGCAGCCCGAACTGACTCGGCTTCTGTGAGGGACGAATGAATTCAGCTCCCGATGTTCCTTCGTCCAGGGTCAGCAGGCCAACAGCGTCATTCTGCCGGAGCATCAGCGACGTGAGCGCCGCCGCGATCGTCTTCGAGACTTCCAGCTTCGATCCCCATGCGTTCCGCCCCCGATACTTCATCGAGCCGCTGGTATCGATGACGACGTACATCCTGACGTTCGTCTCCTGTGTGTATTTCTTGACGCACAGGCGATTGCTGCGGGCGTAGAGTTGCCAGTCGAGATGACGCAGGTCATCACCGGGCTGGTAGTCGCGGTATTCGCTGAACTCAACGCTGATACCGTGAAACGGACTACGATGCAGTCCGTGCAGAAATCCTTCGACGAGATAGCGGGCCTTCAAGTCTAGACTGTGCAACAGTGACATGACTTGCGGGTCGAAACGGTCGATCAGGCGTTCGTGTTCGCGTGTTTGCATCCGAGCTACCTCTTGGTGTGGGTAGCGTCCTGGGGAATCTCTTCGAGCAGTCGCTGGATGATCGCGTCGGTCGACTGTCCTTCGGCATCGGCGTGAAAACTGCGGATGATGCGATGGCGAAGTACCATCGGGGCGACGGCCTTGACATCTTCGCAGGCAACGTTGAACCGGCCATGGCAGGCCGCGCGGGCGCGGCCCGCCAGAATCAAGTTTTGGCTCGCACGCGGGCTGGCTCCCCAACGAATCCAACGCGCAACGGTTTGAGAAGCGTCGTCGGTCGATGGTCGTGTGGCTCGCACGAGTCGCGTCGCGTAGTCGATCACGTTCGCCGAGGCGGGAATGTGTTCGACTGCGTCACGGTAGGCCATCACCGCACGCCAGGACATTTGCGGTTGGAGACCGTCGAGTGGCGTGAACGAGTGCCCGGCAACGATCTGCGTTTCCTCTTGACGATTTGGGTAACCGATCTGGAGTTGAAACAAAAAGCGATCGAGTTGAGCCTCAGGCAGCGGGTAAGTGCCTTCCTGCTCAATCGGATTCTGCGTGGCGAGCACAAGAAACGGTTCCTGCAATTGGTCGGTCCGCCCGGAGACCGTGACGGTGCGTTCTTGCATCGCTTCCAGGAGTGCCGCCTGTGTCTTGGGGGGCGTACGATTGATTTCATCCGCCAACAGAATCTGCGTAAAGATTGGACCCCGAACAAACTGAAAGCCGCGATGCCCGGATTCCTCTTCCTGCAGGATATTGGTTCCCGTGATGTCCGGCGGCATCAGGTCAGGCGTGAATTGGATCCGCTTGAATTCAAGAGCCAGGACGCGTGAGATCGCGCGAACGAGCAGTGTCTTGCCCAGACCTGGCACACCCTCGATCAAGCAGTGACCGTAGGACAGGAGTGCGTACAAGATCGCTTCGACATTTTGCTGTTGCCCAATGACACACTTGCCAACCTCTTTTTGAATCGCATCCACCCTCTTGGGCAGCGTGGCGAGGATCTTGGCGGCGTTGTCCGCCGTGACCTCAATGCGCGTAGGTTCAGGTGCGGGAGCAATCAACTCTGCGGGTTCAACGTCGTCCGAATCGTTCATGGCTTCATGGGGACGTGCAGGTGGCAAGCAAGACAAGAGCTGGTGGGATTCTAACCCCCAATGCTCAGAGATGCCATCAGCTTTGCTGCGACGGGTCCCCGTGAATTGATCCGGATCACCTCGTGTCGTTCGGTGCGTTCCCGCTTCGGCCCCACTCCAGCCGTCCTCGATCGGTGATTCCACTCTCGGCCGACGCGCCGGTATCCGCCGGAGCCTGATCTTGGTGAATCACCGAAAAAGTTGGAATGTCGCTGGCGGTTGGGGATGGTGTTTCCCACTCTTGACTATGCAGCATGCCTTCCTTTGAACCCCGAACCAACGGCTTGAGCCGGAAGGATCACCAGTCTCTGACATTCCCGTGAACGAGCAAATCCGGAATGAAATTGTTCATCTCAGCTTGCGTGGACAATCACAGCGAGAGATCGCCAAGCAGCTGCACGTCTCGAGAAACACGATCAAGGCGGTGTTGGACGACTTGCAGCAAGCCCGAGAGGGAAATGGTGCGCGAGTGGTCCATTCGGGGCGGGCAGTAGCGAAGCGGCCCAGCTTGCTCGATCCCTACGAGACGGAACTCAAAGAATTGCTTGTTCGCTATCCCGAAATTCCGGTGGTTCAGGTGCAGCAACGCTTGCAGTCGATGGGCTGCGATGCAAGTTACACCATCCTTCGTCAACGAGTGAAGCTGATCCGACAGGCGGTCTCGCGCGGCGACTTCGCGCCCGTGAATGCTCCAGGTGCGAGTGCTCGCGTTAGTTATCGGGAAGTCGAGGTCAATTGGACGTCGCGGGGGCGATGCCGAACCAACTTGTTTGCATTCCAGCTTACCTACTCGCGCCACGTCTACTTGCACTTTGTTCCGCGGAAGGACTTGGCTTCCACGATCCATGAGCACGTCTGTGCCTTCGAGCACTTTTGTGGAGCGGCGGCTTCGATCGAATACCACAACGTTCCGGTCACGCAGAGGAATCCCGCAACAGGGGACAGGGTCTTCGCTTCGACATTCCTTAAGTTCGCAAGCCACTACGGATTTCGGCCCACGCGTCGTCATGATGGCGCGGCGGATGACGAAGGGCTAATCCATCGACTTCAAGCTGATGTTCTGAACGACCAACGGTATCGCTCACTCGATCACGCCAACGATGTCTTGCTCTGTTGGATTTCCAATGAGGCTCGAAGCACGCCTGGATCCGAGTCGCGTTCCAGCGAGCGACGCTTGCAAGAGACGGCTCATTTGATTCCGCTCCCAAGCAACCCTTGGTGTGGGTGACGCGTTGGCAATGGGTGGCTCTGCATGTCGCCGCGAAACTGGCTCTCGTGTTGCCGCGATTCGACTGCAGGCCACCATTATGGCTCTTGTTTGCCACGGATCGGATGAATGGCGTTGAATGAACCTGAGTCCATGGTTAGGACTCCAGCATCCAGCACGATGGTTGCTGCCAAGAACGGATTCCGCGACGGGAGCCCAAGGACATGGGTTGGCTACTGCTATCGGCAATGATTGTCATCCTGACGATGGCGATTGCGATGCTGGCACTTCGTCGCGCTGAACTTCGTCGGATGTCCAGCAGCCTGGCGACGCTCGCCGAGGCGAAGGTGAAGGGAAGTCATCGCGCTCGGCTTCAATACCCCAACATTGACCTCAGCCGTTGCATCGGCTGTGGAACCTGCGTGAAGGCATGTCCAGAAGATGGCGTGCTGGATTTGATCCATGGTCAGGCGGTGGTGATTCACGGTGGACGATGTGTCGGGCATGGCTTGTGCGCGGAAGCATGTCCGGTCGGTGCGATCGATTTGACGCTCGGTGACTTGCAGGACCGCCGAGACATTCCGGCCGTGACGGATCAGTTTGAGGTGGTCCATTCTCCTGGACTGTTCCTCGCTGGGGAGGTGACCGGATATGCGTTGATTCGCACGGCGATCTCTCATGGCACAGCTATCGTCGAGGAAGTAGCGAAACGACTTTCGAACAAGAGCGGCGGTTCACTGGATGATCCGCTTTTGGATCTGTGCATCGTGGGGGCGGGACCAGCGGGCGTGGCCGCATCGCTGCAGGCCAAGTTGCTAGGCCTCGATTTCGTCACACTCGAACAAGACGCACTCGGCGGCACCGTGACGAGCTATCCACGGCGAAAGCTGGTGATGACTCAGCCGGTGGAATTACCGCTTCACGGTCGATTGAAACGAACCAGCTATCAGAAGGAAGAGCTGGTTGAGTTGTGGAATGATCTGGCGGCGAAGCATGAGTTGCCCGTCCGCACGGGCGAGGAGCTGATCGGTGTCGATAGAACCGACCACGATTCGTTCATCGTCAAGACACATCGAGGCGAGTACCACGCCAGATTCGTGTGTCTCGCGCTGGGACGACGCGGGACTCCACGAAAGCTGGGTGTTCCCGGCGAACAACTGCCAAAGGTCGCCTACAGTCTGATTGACGCACAGTCGTACCAGCATCGCCGGATTCTGGTTGTCGGCGGGGGTGATAGTGCGATTGAGGCAGCGCTTGGACTCGCCGAACAACCGGGGAACCAAGTCACCCTTTCCTATCGCAAGTCGGCCTTCTCCCGAATCAAGGCGCGTAACGAAGCCAGGTTGTTGGAGGCTCTTCAAGCGTCACGGTTGGCGTGCGTGATGCCAAGCCAGCTCCTCGAGATCACTCCGGCATCCGTGCGACTGACAATGGAACGCAAGGATGGCACGTCGAGTGAAGTTCGCTTGGACAATGATGAAGTGTTCATCATGGCCGGCGGCATTCCTCCGTTTGAACTGTTGGAAAAGTGTGGCGTTTCTTTTGATCCGGCGGACCGCATCGAGCCTCCTCCACTGGCCGAGCGTGGTACGGGCCTGCTCGCAGCGCTCGCGTCTGCACTCGTGTTGACGCTGACGGTGCTCGTTTGGGTACTCGCGTTCAAGCAGTACTACTGGGTCTCGCAATCGATGCGTCCTCTGTCGGAGCTGCATGACATGCTGCGACCATCGAGTCCATTTGGTCTAGCGTGTGGGCTGTTGGCCGTCGGTCTGATTGCCCTGAATCTGTGCTACCTGCTGCGTCGAAATTGGTTCGATTGGATTCCCGGTTCGCTCACCGGATGGATGACCTCCCACGTGATCACCGGGATCCTGATTCTGTTGTTGGTGCTGCTGCACTCGTCGATGTCGCCGAGACAAACGGTTGGTGGCCATGCATTCGCGGCGCTCGGCTTTCTGGTGATCACCGGTGCAATCGGCCGCTACTTCTATTCGTTCGTTCCCAGGGCGGCCAACGGCAAAGAGCTAGCGTTGGAAGAACTCAATGACCAGCTTGCTACGGAATCAACGGAGTGGGATCGATTCGGTCGCGCCTTCGGTGATGAAACACGCCAGGAGATTCATGCCCTGGTTTCCGCCGGTCGATGGAACGGCGGCTTCATCGCTCGCCTTGCCACGTTGTTGAGCACGCAGAGCAGTGTGAAGGCGACCTGTCGCCGGCTTCGTGACCAGGGCCACGAGCGCGGTCTCAGTGAGGACCAGATCGATCGGTTGCTCGCCCTGGCGCAGCGCCTACCGCACCGCATTGGTCTCGGCGCACTACGAGGACCTGCGGGCGCTGCTGAATTCATGGCGGTTCTTTCACCGCTGGGTCGCCCTCTCGATGGTGCTGTTGGCAGCTGTGCACATCTGGGTTGCGCTGCGCTACGGGAGGTTACTGCCGTGACCTTCCCGCTGGCGTCCCGAGTCTCCTCGCTATCACTGGGCCTCGTCGCGGTCATCATTGTGATCGGCACGGTGTACGTCGATCTGCGAGACACCTCGCCAGGTGAGCTCTCGTCAGCACATGCGCAGCATCCCGAACTGACCGGCGCACAGAACTGCCAGGCCTGTCACGGAGCGCCTGGCCAATCGATGTCAGAGGCATGCATAGGTTGTCATCAGCAGATCGACATGCAGTTGCTCTTCGGACGCGGCTTCCACGGCAACCTTTCCAGTGACATCGCCAGCGACTGTGCGGTTTGTCATTCGGAACATCACGGCAGCGAGTTCGCGGTCACCAACGCACGCAGTTTTCAGTTAGCCGGCGTGCAAGATCCACTTCACTTTGGCCACGAGGGTCTCGAGTTTCATCTGCAGGACAAACATTTGGCGATCGGTTGTGACCAGTGCCATCCGAACGCGAATGTGGAGTTCCTGACGATCGGGGAGAATCGCTTTCTGGGACTCGATCAAAGCTGCACCAGCTGCCACCGGGATGTGCACGAAGGTGGCTATGGACGGGATTGTGCTTCGTGTCATGGACAGCAGCATCCGTTTCCCAGAGTCGCCGAGTTCGTACACACTCAGGCTTTTGAGCTCGCCGGTGCGCATGGCAAAGCAGCGTGCAATGCTTGTCACCGGCCGGATTCATCCCACGCGATCGCCTCGCTGGTCTCGACGATTGCATCAGCAAGCTCCGATGTGATGCAGGTACGAAGTTGCCGCGCCTGCCACGAATCTCCACACGATGAATCGTTCGTTACCGCAGTCGCAGCCGAGCTGAAACTCAGTCCCGAGCAATCATGCCAACACTGTCACCCGGCGGAGCATGAAACGTTCGTGGGTTCCAAGTCGATGCTTGGATCAGATTTGCATGCGCATACCGGGTTCGCCCTCGATAACCCGCACGACAGGCTAAAGTGTGATTCCTGCCACGCTGATTTCGGAAAGCCAAAGCTTCAGCTTGCCGCCTTTCGTCAATCGTTTCCCGGACGCCATCCTGACGATTGCCAGGCGTGCCATCGTGATCCACATCAAGGACAGTTCGAGCATGGACCGTTTCGCGGCGCCGATTGCTTGTCATGTCACCAGCGGCACACGTTTGAGCCTTCCGTATTCACGGTCGAGCATCACGCGCAAACTGAGTTCCCGCTACGTGGCGAACATGCAACCGTCGCCTGCAAACACTGCCACAAGCTTTCCACCGGCCAGCAACTGGTCCCGCAGCAAAGCTTCGTCTCACTGTTTAACGAGCCGAACGCGAAGCCAAGCGTAGAACCCACGCTGTTTCGCGTCTTTCATGGCACGTCGACATCCTGCAAGGACTGCCACCAAGATCCGCACAAGGGCCAGTTTGAGCTCGGTCCATTCCGCGGAAAAGATTGTCAGGCCTGTCACGATGAACATTCGTTTCGCCGTCCGACGTTTTCCCTGGAACAGCACGCGCAGACTCCATTTGCGCTCTCGGGTGCGCACGCTGCGGTTGCCTGCGGCTCCTGTCACGATCGACCGGGCGATGCGGATCCGCAATCTGCCGATGTCGGACTGCTCGAGCCTCGTATGTTTCATGGGACGCCAACCCAATGCAGTGCCTGTCACGTCGATGTGCATGATGGTCAGTTTGACCAGCCACATCTGCCGGCCATCGTTGACGGAAATACCGGCTGTGCTCGATGCCACTCCACGGAAAGTTTCCAGCAGGTCCGTGCAACCGGATTCGATCACACGCTCTGGACAGGATACGAACTGCGTGGGGCTCACGCGCGGGCCAAGTGCATCGATTGCCACGCACCGGCGACCGCTGCGGACCCGCTGCAGCGCACCTTCACCCGGGTGGCCGGCCGAGACTGTCAGTCGTGTCACAGGGATCCACACGTCGGTCAATTCGGACCGACCAAGAATGTGAACTGCGCAATGCCATGTCGACGGTGACAACTTTGACCAGCTCGTGTTTGACCATCAACAGCACTCGCGGTTTCAGCTCGATCGAGATCACCAGAAACTCGCTTGCGCCGCGTGTCACCAACCGCAGCGATTGTCCGACGGCAGCACCGCAGTGCGATACAAGCCGCTCGGTATCCAGTGTGGAGATTGCCATGTCGCACGCGGACCTCGAAGCTCAACTCGGAGAAGCCGATGATGAGCGGTCGAACGGCCCGCCGAGTTGGTCTGATGCTGCTACTGCTACTTTGTGGAAGCGGCAGTCGTTCGTTGCGTGCTCAAGATACGTCGACGGTCGCGGTCGAAGTGACGGCGGTATTCGAGGAGAGCGTGTACCTTGACAAGGGCTGGGTCCATGGCGTCGCCGAGGGTGACGTGGTTCGGATTGTCGTTGAACCCGGCGAAACGATCGCTGCGAAGGTGCGATCGGTGTCGAGCGAAGATGCACGCTGCGTTCCACTGGAAGGAATCGGTGACATCCAAGTCGGAATGGCTGGTGAGATTGACATTCATCCGCCTCCCGAGACCGAAATGCCGGTGCCCGACCGGGAATCCCTTCCAAGTGAAATTGCTGGCGATGAGATTGCCCAGGTCGATTTCGAGCAGATCAGAACGCATCCAGGTGCCATCGAGCGGCGGCAAGCTCGTGTGACCGCAACCTCAGGAGGCAGCGTCTACTTGAACATTGGTCGGGACGCAGGGCTGCGTCCCGGTGATGAAGTCACGTTCTTTCCTCCCAATGATGGAATCGTCAATGGGACCGTTCAGTCGCTCTCGGCTACGAGTGCCCGCTGTACGATCCTCTCCGGCCAGAACAACGTCGATATCGGTACGCGGGCCGAAGTCCTGCTGCCAACCGACCGATTGTCACTCGAACAAGAGCGAGCCGAACCGCGTCCGCGCAGCCTACCAGAGCATCCTCCGTGGACGGCCACACCGGAGAACTGGGACGAGAATCAGCCGCTCTTGGCGGCGCCGGCCTACGCGAGACCGGCAAGTGAACGCGACCTTCAACTGCATGGCCGTATGTTCGCAAGCTACATGCATACGTTGAACCAGCTTGATTTTCAGAACCAATATTCGTTGGGCCGCGTTGGTACATCGATGTGGATGGAGAACCCGTTTCGTCGCGGTGGCGGATTGCACATTGATGGGGAACTGAATCGTCGGGGCGCCTTTCTGGACGATCAGCCTGACGATCTATACGGACCAGGCCGGCTCGATCGCATCTCGTATTACTGGGGCGGAAGTGAAACGCAGCCGTTGCGATTCGAGATGGGGCGTTTCCTCTCGTCAGAGTTTCCCGAGTTTGGTGTCTTGGACGGCACCGAGTTGGTGTACCGCACCGCGTCGGGCAACCGTATCGGCGCGAGTGTCGGTTTGCTGCCCCAACCGTTTCCGAATCTTGGCTGTGATCGGCGACCTGCACGTCGCTACATTCTATCGATGGGTGTACGACCCCGAGGAAACGCTAACGAGTGCGATCGGATTTCAGAAGACTTGGCACCGCGGAACGCCGGATCGCGACCTGCTGATCTGGTCGACCGACTACAACCCGAATCTGTACGCTTCCATGCACGGGACGGTCTGGGTCGACTTCTACGACTGGCGCGACAACCTGAAGACGACCAGTGCCGAAGTCACGCAGGCAATCTTTCAGCCGATCTTTCGTATCAACCCACGACATGGCTTCGGGGCGAACGTCTCGTCGATTCGCTGGCCGCAGCTTCTCCGGCGTGACTATCTTCCTTTCATCAATCAGCAGGTGATCGCGGACAATGTCTTTCGCTGGGGTCTCTTTACGTGGCACGACTTGGGCGAGCGAACGCGAATCGACGGCCGCGTGGATCAGTGGCGTGACCAGAGCCACCAAACGGGGACGAGCTGGGAAGGACGCATCGCCTTTCGAGACTGGCTCTATGACCATGGCGAGGTTGCGTTCGCAGTCTTTACGACTCAGGGCCTGTACAGTTCCGGTCCCGGTGGGCGGGTTTCGTTGAATCGAAGCTTTCCCTGGTGCTTTGCTTCGCTGTGGTACGACTTCGCCAACAACCGGCTGAAGCAGCAGGCCAATTCGATGAACGTGAACAATGATCTGGGCGTGTTGCTGCAGCACTCGGTGCGAGCGAATCTCGACTTCACACTTTCATCCGAGAGGTCGGTCTCAGTCTACACGGACTATCGATTCGGCAGTTCTCAAGAAGCGATTTCCGCGGGGATCTTCCTGCAAAAGAGGTTTTAGAGGTCGGACACCATGGAAGGTAAACGAATCACTCGACGCGGATTGTGGCTAGCGTTTGCCGCTTGCTATCTGTCGGCGTCGTGCGTGATGACGCCGAGAAAGAATGTGGTCGCGCCGCACCAGTGGAGCGCGAGCCGAGGTCCCGTCGTTCCACACGACACGTTCCCACGAGACTGCTCGTTGTGTCACGAGGCGGGCGGCTGGGACAAGATCCGATCCGACTTCCGATTCGACCATGCCGCCGAGACAGGCGTAGCCCTGGTCGGCGCCCACCAGAACGCGGAGTGTTTGCGCTGTCACAACGATCGTGGGCCGGTGTCGGTATTCGCCCGTCGAGGTTGCGTCGGTTGCCACGAGGACGAGCATCGTGGCCAGTTGGGCTCGCAATGCATTCAGTGTCACAACGAGAACAATTGGGTTCCCGAAGGCCAGGTTGTTTTGCACAATCGGACTCGCTTTCCCTTGGTCGGTTCGCATACGGCGGTTGCCTGTTTTCGTTGTCATCCTGGCGCTCAGGTCGGCAACTTTGTTCGGGCACCGGTGCGCTGCGAAGTCTGTCATCGGGAGGATCTCGCCCGAGCCAAGCAACCCGATCACGTCGCCCAGGGCTGGACCGACAACTGCGACCGCTGCCACAAACCGACGACCTGGTCGGGAGACGGATTCAATCATTCCAGCTTCCCACTCACCGGCGCTCACATGGCAGCGTCCTGTTCGGCATGTCACAGCAACGGTGTGTTCAGCGGTCTTTCGCACAACTGTGTCGACTGTCATCTGGCCGACTTCCAAACCGCGGCGAGTCCCAATCACGTGACCGGAAACTTTTCGACCAACTGTCAGTCATGCCACAACACGTTGGCTTGGCAGGGGGCGAAGTTCAACCATGCCGGGATCACGTCGAATTGCGTTCAGTGTCACTTGCCCGACTTCCAATCCACGACGAACCCCGATCACGTCGCCGGCAATTTCTCCACCAGCTGCGAATCGTGTCACAGCACGACTTCTTGGCGTGGCGCAGTGTTCAGTCATGCCGGCATCACGTCGGGTTGTGTTCAGTGCCACTTACCAGACTTTCAGTCGACGACGGACCCTGATCACGTCGCCGGCAATTTCTCAACGAACTGCGAATCGTGCCACACCACGACTGCGTGGCGGGGCGCGATGTTCAATCATGTTGGCATCACGTCTGGGTGTGTGCAGTGCCACTTGCCCGACTTCCAGTCGACAACGAACCCCAATCACGTGGCGGGAAATTTCTCAACGAACTGCGAATCGTGTCACACCACGACGACCTGGCAGGGAGCAACGTTCAATCATGCCGGCATCACGTCCAATTGCGTTCAGTGTCACTTGTCCGACTACCAGGCGACGACCAGCCCGAATCATCTGGCGGCTGGCTTCCCACAGAACTGCGAGTCATGCCACAACACCAACACATGGATGGGAGCCGTCTTCACGCACCGGTTCAACATCAATTCGGGCCCGCACCAGTCCTTTACCTGTGCGGAGTGTCATCAGACGCCGTCCAATTATCGGAACGTCTCGTGTACCCATTGTCACGAGCACCGCCAAGCCAAGGCGGACGACAAGCACAGCGGAGTGACCGGTTACACATGGAGCAGCGCAGCATGCGTGAGTTGCCACCCCAACGGCCGTTGAGAAAGTTGTATTCGTAGGTTGGGTCAAGCCGGCGGCGAATAGGTCATGCGTTATCTGCGTTGCGATGCACCAATGGAAACGATCTCGCCGTACGCAAAGATCAAGCCGGCGCCGACCCAACATGGCGGCAAGGCCATTCGGCGATGCCAATGGTGGGTCGGCGCTGGCGAATCAACAGGGGTGGGGAAGTTGCATCCAGCACATCGACTCCCACCATTCGAGTCCGCATGGCTGCACTCGCCAGCTTGACCCACCCTACAACTTGTAGGTTGGGTCAAGCCGGCGGCGAATAGGTCATGCGTTATCTGCGTTGCGATGCACCAATGGAAAAGATCTGGCCGTACGCAAAGATCAAGCCGGCGCCGACCCAACATGGCGGCAAGGCCGTTCGGCGATGCCAATGGTGGGTCGGCGCTGGCGAATCAACAGGGGTGGGGAAGTTGCATCCACTCACATCGACTCCCACCATTCGAGTCCGCATGGCTGCACTCGCCAGCTTGACCCACCCTACAACTTGTAGGTTGGGTCAAGCCGGCGGCGAATAGGTCATGCGTTATCTGCGTTGCGATGCACCAATGGAAACGATCTGGCCGTACGCAAAGATCAAGCCGGCGCCGACCCAACATGGCGGCAAGGCCATTCGGCGATGCCAATGGTGGGTCGGCGCTGGCGAATCAACAGGGGTGGGGAAGTTGCATCCAGCACATCGACTCCCACCATTCGAGTCCGCATGGCTGCACTCGCCAGCTTGACCCACCCTACAACTTGTAGGTTGGGTCAAGCCGGCGGCGAATAGGTCATGCGTTATCTGCGTTGCGATGCACCAATGGAAACGATCTGGCCGTACGCAAAGATCAAGCCGGCGCCGACCCAACATGGCGGCAACGCCGTTCGGCGATGCCAATGGTGGGTCGGCGCTGGCGAATCAACAGGGGTGGGGAAGTTGCATCCAGCACATCGACTCCCACCATTCGAGTCCGCATGGCTGCACTCGCCAGCTTGACCCACCCTACAACTTGTAGGTTGGGTCAAGCCGGCCGCGAATAGGTCACGCGTTATCTGCGTTGCGAATCAACCAGTGGAAGCTGCATCCGGCACGTCGACTCCCACATTCGAGTCCGCATGGCTGTACTCGCCGCTTGACCCAACATGGCGGCAAAGCCGTTCGGCGATGCAAATGGTGGGTCGGCGCTGGCGAATCAACAGGGGCGGGGACGTTGTATCAAGCACATCGACTCCCACCATTCGAGTCCGCATGGCTGCACTCGCCAGCTTGACCCACCCTACAACTTGTGGTTGTTCAAAGGCCGCAGAATAATCGCCTGCTCGATGAGGCTTCGCACATCACTATCTGGGAGTGCAAACTTGTCGAGACAGCTTTTTCCAAGAGCATGTCGATAGTCTTCGTTTTCAGGAGTAGCTTCGAAAAGCTTCCGTCGGATCTTGTACGAGACTTCAATCGCTTGGCCCGCCTTGTCCGCTTCTCCGATTCGACGGTTGATATCACCAATGCGAGCGTAGGCGTCGGCAAGATCGGCCTGAAGTGCGGGGTCGTCCTGTCGGCGCTCCACCACCAACTTTTGGTAGTAGGCGACTGCGGATTGCAGAAGCTCTTGGCGAAGCGAGTACATCGATGGTTTGTTGAGCAATTCATTCTGGCTGATGCTTGTCAGGTAGGTTTCGACCGTCTGTTTGGCAAGTTGAAAATTGTGCTCCGCATCCTTGCGGCGCTCCTCTGCCTCGTTTCTAGCCGCGTCGGCAACCATTGCGTAGCGCACGCTCACCGCCGTTGCGATCGCCATCATCAGCATCGCGGTCGCGGCCAAGGCGAGCGGCGCTTTGTAGCGTCGAACCGTCTTCTTCAGGCGATAGCCCATCGATGGCGGATGGGCTTCGACGGCTTCGTGATCGAGATAGCGGCGGATGTCGGCGGCGAATTCCAATGGCGATTGATATCGGCGCGTGCGATCCTTTTCCAAGGCTTTGACGACAATCCAATCGAGATCGCCGCGAACTTGTTGGCGGACGACCTGGCCCGAGACACGCTGGTTCGTCGCCAGTGTGCTGATGGCTTCGGCTCTCAGCGTGCTGATCCTGGCACTGGGCCGCTGCGGATCCTGCTCCTGGATCATCCGTCGCAAATCGTCGTAGCCAACCTTGCTGATCATCTCCTGCGTGACCGGGGTCGTGCCGGTGATCAGTTCATACAAAAGTACTCCGAGTGAATAGATGTCGGTCCGCGTGTCGATGTCCAATCCGCTCAATTGAGCCTGCTCGGGACTCATGTAGAGCGGCGTGCCGACCATCTGTGAAAACTGCGTGAACAACGTCTTTTCGGTCAACCGCTGACTGGTGGCCTTGGCGATGCCAAAGTCGATGATCTTGGGGACGGCTTTGACATCGTGTAGCTCGACCAGCACGTTACTGGGTTTGATGTCGCGATGAATGATCCCCTTTTGATGTGCATGCTGGACCGCTTCGCAGACATCGTTGAACAACTCCAATCGTTGCTGGAGATCGAGCTTTTGCTGGTCACAGAACTTCGTGATCGGGATGCCGCGGACGAGCTCCATCACAAAATAGGGCCGGCCTGTATCCGTTTCACCAGCGTCGAGCACTTTCGCGATGTTGGGATGGTTCATCAGGGCCAGTGCCTGACGCTCGGCTTCGAACCTGGCCACGACCTGGCCAGTGTCCATCCCGGTCTTGATGATCTTGAGGGCGACTTTGCGCTGAATCGGCCTGGTTTGCTCGGCCATGTAGACGATGCCCATCCCCCCTTCGCCGAGCTTTTCCAGCAGTTTGTAGGGCCCAATCGTGTCGCCAACCTTCTCACGCACCGAGTTGGTTGACACTTCGCATCGTGGCGAACTATCGAAGGTTGGCTCGAGCACGTCGCCCTGTGGGTACATGTTCAGCAGGTATTCGACCTCTCGCCGCAGCGGTTCGTTGTCCCCGCAGGCCTGGTTCAGGAAGTTGTTCCGCGCCTGGGCGTCCCCGATGTCGAGGGCCTCGTTAAAGATCGTTTCTTCGCGTTGTTGCATGGTCAATCACCGTCAGGAGAACCGGCGCACTGGGTGGCAGTGTCCAGGTATTCATGCGAATTTCACCGCTGGAGATGATCAGGAAACGGAGAATTTTGCCGACGAAGGTGCGGACCATCGGCAGCCAACCTCCCGCCAATATCGCGATTCAATGGGTCGCCGTGTCGCCCTGGGCCAATCTTCCGGCCAGCCACGCGCGGGCGTGACGCCACTGGCGGACCGCGGTGGCCGTCGAGATGCCGAGGGCTTTGGCAACTTCTTCCGTCGTCAGCCCGGCGAAGAACCGCAGCTTTACCAGCTCCGCCTTATCGGGATACGTTTCCGCTAGTTCACTCAGAGCCTCGTCGAGCGCGATGACGTCGACGGAGGCTTGCGGCACGGAGATGTCGGCCGACTCTAGGTTGACTCGCTGTCGGTCGCCGCCATGTTTCACCGATTGTTTGCTGCGGGCACGTTCGATCAGGATTCGACGCATCGCCTCGGCGGCCGCCGCGAAGAAATGGCGTCGCGAATCCCAGCCGACATCCTGATTGCCGTCGACCAGACGGAGATAGGCCTCGTGCACCAACGCCGTTGACTGGAGCGTGTGCCCAGCCCGTTCGTTGGCCATTTGCACAGCCGCCAGTTGCCTCAGTTCGTCGTAGACAACGGGCAACAGCTCGGACGCGGCAAGTCGGTCTCCCGATTCAATGCGGGAGAGCATTTGTGTGACTTCATGCATGAAGGCATTCTATGGCGTCGTCCCGAGTAACTCCAGATGCTGGAGATGTTGTAGGTTGGGTCAAGCCGGCCACGAATAGGTCATGCGTTATCTGCGCTTGCGATGCACCAATGGTAAACGATCTGGCCGTACGTAAAGATCAAGCCGGCGCCGACCCAACATGGCGGCAAGGCCGTTCGGCGATGCAAATGGTGGGTCGGCGCTGGCGAATCAACAGGGTGGGGAAGTTGCATCCAGTCGTATCGACTTCCACCAATCGAGCACGCATGGCTGCACTCGCCAGCTTGACCCACCCTACTTTTCGACTTCTTCGCTGGGCTTGGGTTTGACGAGACAATGAAAGCCTAGGCAGGGCTCTTCTTCTTCGCGTTCTTGCTCGGCGGCTCGGAGGATTTCTTGGACTTGTTGCATTCGCTGTGGGTTGAGTGCTGCGGAGATCACACGTTGTTGGCCGTCGGCACCTAAGGCGACCGTGGTCAGGACGGCGACTGTGTCCGCGTGTTGCAAGGCTTGGATGATGTGCTCACCGATCTGCTGTTCAGCGTTTTTGATCGTGGTGACAAACTGCGCGATCTTCGCCCGATCCTTGGAGCTGGTGGTCGCAATGGACGACTGAGTTCCCACGATTGGGTTCGAGTCGTCCCCAGCTTCCTGGTCGGGATCTTGAGGTTCATCTTGGGACATGGCGGGCTCGGTTGCGGGAAGATACGGTCAGGCGCTACAGTTCGCTGGCTGGGATGGTTTGGATGCGGCCGAAGCCAGCAACAAGATGGACCTGCTCGATATCGAGCCGAAAGAAGGCGAAGTCGGTGAAGTCCGCTAACATCGCGGCGGAGGGATGGAGGGCCAGAAATCGAGTCCTTGCCTCGTCCGACTGATCGCTAGGGATTCGCGTCGCGATTCCCTTGATCGTCAATCGGGCTCCCGCCAGCGGATCGCCCTGTTCGCCGCCTGGTTCGACTAACAACATCGAGCACTTGGCATCGCGATCAAGATTCTTCGTGTGCTGCGCCAGCCCACTCAACAACATGACAATGGACGTCGGCGAGATGGACGCGACCGTGACCAGCGTGACAAACGGAAATCCATCCTCGCTGAGCGTGCCAAGGCTTCCAACGAGCGAACCTTCAATGATCTGGCGTGGTTGCGATTCTTGCGTCACGGGTATTCTCGGAAATATTCTTAGGAAAGACGTCCATGATAACCATTCGGCAAGGAGACCGTCAGGCTCTTTGGTCGTTGGATTGAATTGCCTTGCATCACTCTCCCGCTTGCGGGAGGGTCGGACGCGGTAGCGGCCGGGGAGGGTTTCTTCGCGCCTACGAACGAACGCCTGAGTCGAACCGCATTGCCCCTCTCCTCGCTGAGGCTCGACTCTTCTGAGGGAGAGTGATGCGAATGCGAAAACGCTTCAAGGATTCAATGCAAAGGCCGGACGACCTCCTCTGCGTGGTGCGGTACCCGACATCTCGACACGAACAAGCGAGATCTAGCTATTCTGATGAGATGAAACCTGCGATTCCGCCTACAATCAACGAAGTACGCGAAGCGGCAATACGTCTGCGCGAGGTGGTGTTGCACTCGCCGCTAGTGCCGCTCCACTTGCATGAGTCGTCGCGCGATCTGCTGCTCAAGCTGGAGACGCTGCAGTGTGTGAACTCCTTCAAGATCCGTGGCGTGTTCCATGCGGTCGCCTCGATGAGCGAAGAAGTGAGGCAGCGAGGTGTTAGCACGGTGAGTGCGGGCAATACCGCTCAGGCACTCGCTTGGGCAGCGCGTTACTTCGGGGTACCCGCGCGAAGCGTCATGCCAGACTCGGCGCCCTCGAGCAAGATTGATGCAGTTCGTGCTTATGGCGGAACACCGGTACTGGTGCCCATGGACGAAGTCTTTCGTTTCATGCGAGAGCATCTGTGGGAGAACGAGCCTTACGCGTTCGTGCACCCCTGGACCGAACGCAACGTGATGATCGGCCACGCCAGTATGGCACTCGAGATTTTGGAGGACTGTCCCGACGTCGACTCTGTATTCATTCCCGTCGGCGGAGGCGGATTGATCGGAGGCGTTGGGTCGGCAATCAAGGCACTCAAGCCTGATACGAACGTGATCGCTGTGGAGCCAATCGGATGTGCGTCGCTCTATGAGAGCCTCGCTGCTGACAAGCCTGTATCGGTGCAATGCGACACGATTTGTGACGGCGTGGCCGTGCCCTACATGACCGAAGAGATGTTCCCACTGCTTCGCGACATGGTCGACCGATGTGTGTTGGTATCCGATGAGGATGTCAAGGGAGCGATGCGACGACTGGCGCTCGGTAACAAACTGATCGTGGAGCCCTCGGCGGCACTGGCGACGGCTGCTGCGTTGGCGATGCCGGTTGAAGAGCGAGGTCGATCGGTTTGTCTTGTTACCGGCGGCAGTATCAATCCGGCTAAGTTCGCCGCGATTTTGACAGAACAGCTGTAGGTTGTTGGTAACGAGCTGAAGCTCTGCGACTGGATGGTCGCAAAAGGGGTCAGGTACCAATAGCAAGCTGGCCCGAAGGGTGCTTCGCACGATTGGTAACTGACCCCTATTCCTCGCGCGGGGTGGAATCACTCGACGCCAAGCTAAGTTTCCGATTAAGTTAGGCTCTTGGCCGTAAGTCAAGGTCGCTGGCTCGCTTTCCGACGTCTCGGCGTGCTATCATCGCAGGGCTTGCCGAGTGGCAGAGGTCGGGCCTAGAAGCAGAGAAAACAAGAGACCGTGAGCGCCTGATTTGAATGATCACCCTAAAGAGTTCGTCCCGCATGCTGGCCTTCGACCAAAACATGCTTCCTGTGGGCTGAGCGATCGTGGTCGCGTTCGTGAGAGCAACCAGGATCAGTACTTGATCGCTGAGCTTCAGCGGTCGATGCGAGTGGCTTCCTCGACGCTGAGTGTAGACCCGCAACTATTTGGATCGGTCCAGGGCGAGGTGCTGTTGGTTGCCGATGGGATGGGAGGGCATGCTGCCGGCGATCGTGCCAGCCAGTTGGCGATTGGACATCTGATCAGTCGGTTGCTCGATACGCCTCGAACTCTCTCAACGGATGATGCCAGCCAAGTCACGGCGCTGGTGGACGGTCTACGCGAGATCCTGATCGATGCCCATGCGAAGATTTTGGCGGAATCGGCTCAGGTAGCGGCCCAGCGCGGGATGGGAACGACGTTGACGATGGCCTTGGTGATTGGGTCGCGACTTCATGTCGTCCACGTTGGTGACAGTCGTTGCTATTTGATCCGAGGGGGTGTCGCTGAGCAGCTAACAACGGATCACACCTTGGCAAGACAGATGGTGGAATCAGGGGGACTGAAGCCCGAGGAGGAAGCGGGGAGTCGGTGGAGCAACGTCTTGTGGAATGTGCTTGGTGGTTTTCAGGATGGTGAGTTGATGGTCGAAGTGCGAAGCGTCCAACTCGAGCCGGGGGACAGGGTCGTGCTTTGCACCGACGGTCTGCATCGCTATGTCGATGCTCGTCATTTGGCTGCCATCGTCGACGGCTCGGATTCGCCGGCGGGAGCGTGTAGCCGGTTGGTCGCAATGGCCAAAGAGGCCGGGGGCGAGGACAACATCACGGTCGTGGTTTCATGTCCTTGGGCGGATTCGTCGGCGGATTTGTCGGTGGATTCGTGGGACGATTTTGATACCGACGTGCCCTGAGGCCGAATCGTGCGGCAAAGCCGTGAGAACTGGACGCGAACGCGTGACGGCTGTGGAGCTCGGTACTGGCCAGCTCGATAGCACCTTGGCGAGAGTGGGCAGCCGAGTATGGTTAGATGTCCGCGTCGGCAACGAACCTTTCAAACCTCCAGGGCGTCAAGGCACTGCATGGACGATTCTGGGAACCGAAACGAAGGAACAGCCGGCGACGGACCACTCGATCCGTCGTGTTCTGAAGCCGTTTTGCTGCTGGAGCCGGTGGCAAGCGGATTGGATCGCGGCGCCGTCGAGCGTGACGTGTTGGCAAACGTCGGTTCAAAAGCGGGATTCAAAGCCGGTGCGCGAACTGAGGCCCCCGATGGGGATGGCGGCCGGTGCGATCTTTGGACTGGCTTCCGCCGTGCTCTACACGATGGCGAACATTGGGCTGCGGCATTGTGTGGGAATCGATCCTTTTCTCGTCTCGGCCGTCAAGGCTGGTCCCACGGTGTTGATTCTGGGGCCATTCCTCGCCTGGATGTTTGCTCGCGGTGAAACCGTTGCCACCAGCCGCCGCATGATTCCTCGCTTCATGGCCGCCGCGCTGGTAGGGCAATTCGTGGGCAATGCGGCCTTTCAAGTTTCTTTGGGGATGATCGGGCTGGCGGTCGCTGTGCCGATCACACTCGGAATGATGATCGTCGGCGCGGCCGTGCTAGGTCGCGTGATGCTCCACGAACCGGTGAAGCTGCGCACGGGGATCGCGATGTTGGTGCTCATCGTCTCGGTGGTGGTTTTGTCACTACCCGGAGGCTCCGATGCGCGAGAGGTGACGGCGTTAGCGATCCAACCCGGCTCCGGTTCGTCGAAGGTTTGGATCGGATCCCTTTACGCTGCCGCCTCGGGAGCTGCGTACGCGGTATTCGGAGTGGTGATGCGTCAGACGTTGACTGGCGGTCTTTCGGCACCGCTCACGATGTTCATCAGCGGCGCCGTTGGGACAATTTCGCTGTGGTCCGTAACGATTTTGAGACTAGGGTTCGAGTCCCTTGCGCTGGTTGAAACGGGCGATTGGGCCACCATGTTTGCCGCCGGCATGCTGAACTTCACCGCATTCGTTGCGCTTGCTGCGGCGCTCAAGTCGTTGCCCGTCGTGGCGGTCAACCTGATCAATGCTTCGCAGGTGGCCATGGCTGCCATTGCCGGGATCATCCTGTTCGCCGAACCGGTTACGGCGTCGCTGCTCATCGGGATCGCACTGACCTTGATCGGTCTCGGCATTCTTGCCGGACGTCGTCGACGGCCGAAGAAGTTACTCGATCAACCGTTACTGTAGGTCAGTCTCTCCGAGACTGACACCGCAGAGCAACGCGTGCTCGTGCGAGGTCTCGGAGAGACTCGCCTACAGGATCATGCAGCCGCGGGGCACGACGTTACGCGCGGGTCAGCTTGGTGACGCGTCCGGTGGCGACCCACTCGGCGACGTAGATGTTGCCTTGCAAGTCAAAGCAGGCGTCGTGTGGATGCACGAACTTGCCCTGCTGCCACTTGCTCTCATCGGTTCGAATCGTGAAACCGTTGTTGTCCTCCTTGTCCTTCAGAATTCGATCGCGATCGTCGCCGAAGGTGGCGATCGTGTTGTGATTGCGGTCCATCAAGGAAACTCGGGCAACAAGTTCGGGAACGAGCATCAGGTCACCGAAGGTATCGATGTTGGCGGGCAGCCCGAGACCGTCAACCGTTTTCTTGTATTCCCCATCGAGCGTAAAGACTTGCAGGGCGTTGTGGGCGCGATCGGCGATCACAATCTCCGGTGAGTCGCTGTTCCGCGTGTCGACCCAGAGGCCGTGCGGCAGATTGAAGGTGCCCTTTCCGTCGCCGGGGCCACCGAACGACGAGAGCCACTTGCCGTCGGCGTCATAGCGATGGATGTAGTACGATCCGTAACCGTCAGCCAACAGAAAGCCGCCGCTCGGCAGGAAGGCGAAGTTCGTCGGCATGAATCGATCGCGTCCCCAGATTTGCTGGGGATTGCTCGCTTCGCCTTCAGCGTAATGACCGCATTGAACGGGAGCGTACTGCTGCCAGATGGTCTCACCGTCGAGCGTGAGTTTGGCGATCGATTTGACCTGTTGATAAGCGGCCACATAGAGGAACGGGGTTCCCCCTTCGACGTGCACCTCCAGGCCATGTCCACCGCCTTGAAACTGATGCCCAAACGCACGAATGAACTTGCCTTCGGAGTCGAATACAAAAATCGACGGGTGATCCGGCAGATCCTGTTTGCCTTCGTGAATCACGTAAAGGTTGTTGTCGGGATCGACCGCAACGTTGTGAGTGGTCTGCCATTGGAATTGATCTGGCAGCTGTGGAAACAGGTGGTGACACTGGAACTTGAAGTCACCACTTCCGATAACGTCTTGTGCCATACTGCGTTTGCTGGTGATGATCGCCGGAGCGGCTGCAGCGACGGCGGTCGTTTTCAGGAATGAGCGTCGGTTAAGGCTGGGCATGGCAATCACGACCTAGAAAGGAGGGTGAGCGGAGGGCAACGCTGATCACGTTATAGTGGACGGCCGACATCCAGTACAACAATTCGCCAATGCTGCCATGGAAACCGACGAAGAGAATCGATTTGCTTTTGGAAAAAACTGGCAAGCATTTGCCGCATCGCTTGACCCTGCGCGGATCGAGCAAGCGGTGGCGTCATTGCGATCGATGTTGCAGCTTGACTCGCTGACCGGGAAGCGGTTTCTCGATGTCGGCTGTGGAAGCGGGCTGTTTTCGCTGGCCGCACATCGGTTGGGAGCGGAGGTGGTGTCGGTTGATTTTGATCCAGATTCCGTTGCCTGCACCGAGGGCGTTCGCAACCAGTTCGCTGCCGAGCATCCGTCCTGGCAGGTGTTCCAGGGATCGGTTCTGGACGAGACGTTCCTGTCGTCCCTTGGCCGCGCCGACATCGTTTATTGCTGGGGTGTGGTGCATCATACCGGCGATATGAAGCGTGCGATTCGGCTTGTTTCCAAATCAGTCGCCGAGGGTGGTCGGTTGTTTCTTGCGGTTTACAACGACCAGGGCGGAGCCAGTCGACGATGGTTGGCGATCAAACGCGCGTACCACTGGTTACCCTCCTGGTTGCAGCCGATGTGGGTCGTTCTGATCGCGGGCTTCTACGAGGCCAAGTTTGCCGTGGTCCGTCTGCTGCAACTCAAGAATCCGCTTCCGTTTGCCGATTGGCGTCAGAAGAAGCAAGACCGTGGCATGTCGGTGTGGCATGACTGGGTCGATTGGATCGGCGGGCTACCGTTTGAGGTCGCCTCGCCGGAGCAGATCATCATGCCGCTACGTGATGATGGCTTTATCCTGGACAGCTTGAAGACGGTGACTGGTGGTTGGGGCTGCAACGAGTACGTCTTTTCTCGTCACGCTTCGCTATCACGCCCGCGCTTGGAAGCTGCTGCCGAAGACAGATCGGCGATGAATCCTTCCTGATCACTTGGCGAAAGAACGTAGTTCTTGAATTTCGTGAACACCATGACACGCTTCATCGACAGTGCGGGGCCGCTCGCCCAGGTCCGAGACGGTTCGACTCGTTCGATCGTCTTGAGAGGGATTCGATATGAGATGATGCCGCACCGTACATGCAGATCTTCCTCTTCGATCGTGTACCGACAGGGCAGCGTCAAAGCCAGTGTCAACAACAGCGTGGCCAACGCCGTGATCAGCAGAATCACCGCGCCGTCCTTCTCACCCTCGCCCCACGCGTAGAACCCGAGCGCTGCGGCAAAGATCGGCGACATGATCAGCAGAACGGCGATCCACAGGTCGACCGCAGACGGGTAGACCGTGGGTCGATCGGACGCAATGGTGTTGTTCTTGGTCACTCGCTTGCTCCCTCCAGCGAAAGTCCTGTCATTGCTTCCATGCGTTTCATGGCCAACCGGGGAATGACGATGCCCGGGGCTGGAGGCCAGAAACGCATTGAGAGCCTAGGATCGCGTAGAGTGTTGGGTAGCACGTTAGAAGAATGGTGAGCGTAATAACGAGGAATCGTTGAGTAACCGGATAGCGAGCATCATAGCGGCCTTGGCCAGCGGTGTTGGCGCCTACACAACTTTACCCTCGCGCCGGGCAACGCCGTCGCGGATTTTTTCCAGCGAATCACAGGTCTCCTCTTCAGCCACGACGTGGCGACACGATCGGCGAAAAGGGGTCAGACACGAATGGCACGGGCTTAGGTTGTCTCAGTGAACCTCGGGCGCTAGCCCTGGGCCTTCGCCGCATCCTAACGACGTTTTCTTCGCCCACGGCTAGCGCCCGAGGTTCAAAGTTCGTGCCATTCGTGTCTGACCCCTGGTTTTCGCCATCAACCTATAAATTCAATGCCACCTGCTTTTTAGCGGTACGGCGCGAGCCGTCTGGTCTCGACCACAAGATCACACCGAAAAACCGGAGGGCTCGCGCCCTTCCGCTCACAAAATCGACGCGATGGAGGTGCTGCGAAGGGGGTTTGAACCGGGTGCTGACGCACCCGGCAATTCTTGTGTCGGCACTTCGTGCCTATCCAGCGTCGGCACTTTACGCTTCAACAATATCCCGCCTCTCTCCTTGCTTGGGCTCGACTCTCGAGGGAGAGTGATTCGTTTTCCAAACGCCATCCAACTTGGATATCAATCCTCAAGGGAGACAGAGCTGACCACTCGTCAAGCAAACTCACCGCCTCCCGGCTCGGCCAATTCGATTGGCGCTCGGAGTTCGCCCCCAAGTCCATGGTTTCCCTGGGCGCGGCTGAACCTGTGGCGTAACCCGTTTGGAGAACTGACGCCGGAGGAACGGGCCGAGCTTGCCGTGTTCGCCGACGGCGATTTGTCACGGTGCGATGTCGGTCACGGTCAAGCCGTTCAATTGATCGGTGCCTGCGGGAGAGGCAAGACCACTCGCATGTTGGCCATTCGAATGCGGTTGCCTGAGGCGAGCTACGTCTACCTCCCGGAGGACGAACCCTGTCCGGCCATTCCGGCTGGATGTCCGCTGCTGATTGATGAGGCGCAGCGTCTACCGAGGCGTGTTCGCCGCCAGATCTTTTCCACGCGACTGCCTTTGGTGCTGGCCACCCACGACGACCTGCAACGCGTGCTGCGAAGATTCGGGTATTCTGTCCGAACAGTCTGGATTGGCAGTGAGAACACTCCCGAGTTGATTTGTCGAATGCTCAATCGTCGCATCGAAGCGTCGCGGTTGGCGGAAGGGCCGTTGCCTGTGGTCTCTTTGCAACAGGTCAATCGACTGGTTGATCGATTCGGCAGCGATGTTCGGGCGATTGAGAACTTTCTTTATGAGCAAGTTCAAACCCAAGTGACGCAAAATCAAGTGACCCAAGATGGCGAAGTGCGATTTATCGATTGAGTTGGATCATCCCGACGCATTGCACGACGGTGGCGGCACGGTCACGGGGCTTGTCCGAGTCGTAGCCGACGCAGACGTCAAGTGCACGGGGCTTGAAGTTCAATCTGTCTGGCGAACGCATGGGCGAGGCAATGTTGCGTCGGGCACCGCCGGAGCGACGACCCTGTTCAGCGGTCAGTGGAAAGCTGGAGAGACCTCGGAGTACCGATTTGAGTTGCCAATCGCTGATTGGCCACCGACCTACCATGGTCACTATTTGAATGTCGATCACTATGTCGATGCCCGCGCGAAGATTCCTTGGGGTTTCGATCCCAAGGCGTCGGCTCCCTTCATGATGCAACCCACCCTCGAGGGCGAGGCAGCCAAGGTTGCCGGGGAGGTGACGCCAGCAAAAGGCGTGGTGGCAGTCATCGTCGGATTCATCACGTTTGGTTTTCTGGTCGCCTTCGTCGTGGGCTTGGCGGTCGCGGGGCCCTTCTCGCTGATCTTCTTGCTGTTTCCGGCGATCGGATTCTTGTTTTGGTTCGTCCGCAAGTTTCTGCCCCGCTGGGTACTCGGCGAAGTCGTCGCCAGTCTTCCGGTCGAGACAATCAGTCCCGGTGAGTCGGTGCAGGGCGAATTGACGATCGAGCCCAAGAAGGGCGTGTCGATCAACGGCATCTCGTTGCTGTTTCAAGCACGCGAGCAATGCGTCAGCGGGAGCGGCAGCAATCGCACCACCCACAAGCACCCCTTCTTTGAACAAACCGACGTGCTGCAGGAAGCGACGACATTGGCCGCCGGGGCCAAGCATCGCTTTCCAATCTTGTTGAAGCTGCCGAGCGACGCACCGTACTCCTTGGACTTGGACGACAACAAACTGATCTGGAGTGCCACGCTCCGAGTCGACATCCCGCGGTGGCCCGATTGGGTCAGCGAGATTCCACTGACAGTAACGCCCTCGGGGAAGTCAGCTTCCGCACCGCAGCTTGCCGGGCGCGGTGGCGAGCGCGGTGGGACGCCCCAAGGCGACGGGGCCGCGCGCCGTTGACTCCCGACACCCTGGATGTCGCGCCGATCCCCGAGGAGATGGGGGAAGCGGAAGAAGGGGTCACCTTTGCCGAAACAGCGTCGCACCTCTGGTCGCTGCGGGATCAGAGGGATCAGGTCGAAATGTTGGTCGAGGCCGTGAACGGATTGACCTTCGATCTGGAAGTGATCGTTGAGCGGCGACTGCTTTACAGTGGCGACGACGACCCGCACGTCTACCAGGATGGCTATGCCGTTTGGGCTCACTACACCGAGCCGCCGCTGCCAATGGTGCTGTATGTCCCGCACCAACTGGCGGACGAGTTTGAGCAGATCGGGCGTGACGTCTGGCGAGGACGGGGCACGATTGTCGGCTGGGACCAAAGGCACGGGCGGTTGCAGGTCAAGTTGGAGGGCAGTAGGGCAGTAGGGCAGTAGGGCAGTGGGGCAGTAGGGCAGTAGGGCAGTAGGGCAGTAGGGCAGTAGGGCAGTAGGGCAGTAGGGCAGTGGGGCAGTAGGGCAGTAGGGCGAGTGGCGAGTGGCGAGTGGCGGCGAGTGGCTGGATTGAGACGCGTGGTTCTCAACTTGCCCGCTGCGGTCTAAACTCCCCGGACTGACCCACTTGCCGCCGCCTGTGACCACAACATGACGTCGCCACGCGTATTAGTTCTTCGAGCTCCCGGTACCAACTGCGATGAGGAAACGGCGTTCGCGTTCGAGCAAGCGGGGGCCGTGGCTGAGCGAGTTCACGTCAATCGACTGATTGAGAATCCCGCCCTGAAGGATCGCTACCAGATCCTCTGCGTCCCGGGAGGGTTCAGTTACGGCGATGACATTGCCGCCGGACGAATTCTCGCGACTCGACTGCGTCAGCACCTGTCTGAGCTGGTCCACACCTTTGCCCACGGCAATGGGGATCGATTGATCCTGGGCATCTGCAACGGCATGCAGGTATTGATGCGGCTGGGAGTCTTGACCGAAGGGGTGGGAAAGGCAGGTTCGACACCGGCGACGCTGACCTGGAACAACCATGGTCGCTTCGAAGACCGCTGGGTCCATTTGGTCGTCGATCAGACACCGTGCGTCTTCCTGCGGGATATCGAGCGGATGTACTTGCCGATGGCTCATGCGGAAGGCAAGTTTGTCGCCGCCGGCAGTGAAATCCTGGACCAACTGCGAGAGCAAGGCCGTTTGGCAATTCGCTATGCCCGGGGAGAGCAGGGCAGTGTGCAGGATGAAGTGCTGCCGTTCCCTGACAACCCGAATGGCGCCGACGCCAACGTGGCAGGTGTCTGCGACGCCAGCGGTCGCGTTTTCGGTTTGATGCCGCACCCGGAAAGGCACATCGATCCGACGCAACATCCCTGCTGGACTCGTCGCGACGAACAACCCGAATTCGGCGACGGTCTGGCACTATTTCGTAACGCCGTCGAGTGGTTCGCGTGAACTCGCAGTCGCAAGCCCGTCGCTTGGTGTGAGTCGTGAAGATCGACGGGCTTGGAAGCCCATCGTACGGGTGTGAGTCGTGAAGATCGACGGGCTTGGAAGCCCATCGTACGGGTGTGAGTCGTGAAGATCGACGGGCTTGGAAGCCCATCGTACGGGTGTGAGTCGTGAAGACCGACGGGCTTGGAAGCCCATCGTACGGGGTTAATCGAAATGGATGCTGCAGGCGTCGTCGTCGCATGACTTGCCGGCCAGTTTGTAGCGGCGTTTGGCGACTTGGCGATAACCCCACCTCCACAACCCAGCGGAAAAGGGGATGTGGAGCAGGGGGGCGACCGGCCACAGCAGGGGAAGACGTCTCGAAAGGTAGCGGACCGCGTCGGCTCCCCCGTGGCGACGACCACGGTGATCGATCACGAACATCTGTTCCATCATCGCGTCGTGCGTCAGGTCGGGGTAGCGCTCGGCGACCCGCGGGTCGTGCAGCGAGATAAAAGCGAGGTGATTTCCGCAGCAATCGAGACGCCGCAGCTTTTCGACCTGAGCACGGCAGAAATTGCACTGGCCGTCGTAAATCACAACATCCGCGTCACTTACGGAATCGGGATCAGGAAGGTTGGACTGTCGAAGCAACGGAGTTCTCGCTCAAAAATGCCGAATCGCCCTCAAAGAACGGGCCACCTGCCCTCTATACTTATCATACGACAGCAAGAAGGCCGACGGGCTCGGAAATCAGACTCCTGAGTCTGACGAGTCCTGCAGGAAGCCAATTTCTGGATTCGCTGGACGAACACGCCCTGGGTTCCAACCGCGGAAGCGGCGTCACCGTTCACCGACGAATTTCGTCATCGATCCATCGCGGTTCGTTGTTTTGGGAAATCCATCATGAATCAAGTCGAATCAAAAGTCCGCAGCGCACGCCGACGAATCATGCTTGCAAGATTTGGACAGGCTCTTTGTGTCACCCTCTTTGTGGCGCTGCTGGTGGCAACGGTCGCGATCGCGATCCCGGCGCTGAGAGTGATGCAGGTCGACTTCCATACCTGGGTTTATTCGTGGCTTGGTGGGTGTTCGCTCGCGGCCTTGCTGGCTGCTGCGGTGTATGCGGTCGTCACCGCACCTTCCGTTGAGGCGGTGGCAACCGAAGTGGACAAACGTTTTGGTTTGCGAGAGCGTTTGAGCAGTTCGATCACGCTCGCTCGCGACGAGCAGGAGAGCGACTTTGGCCTGGCGCTGATGGCTGACGCCGAAAAGCGAGCCAATCAGTTGGATGTTGCCGAGCGGTTTTCACTCAAGCCCTCTCGTCTCGGTTGGCTTCCCATTGCCATCGTCCCAGTGTTGGCGATCGTGTTGATGCTGGTCGAGCCAATGAGTGAAACCAGCGCCAGCAGTGCCGGCAAACGTGACCCGGTCGAGGTGGAACAAGTCAAGACAGTCGCCAGCCAGTTGAAGAAGCGATTGCAGCAGCAGCGACGCAAAGCCGAAGCGGAAGGTCTCAAGGAAGCACAGGAATTGTTCGAGAAGATGGAGGCGGATCTCGACAAGATCACGAGCCGCCAAGACATGAATCGCAAAGAAGCGATGATCGCCATGAACGATTTGAAAAAGCAACTCGAGGAACGACGTGAGCAGCTTGGTTCGTCTGAGCAAATGCGACGAGCCATGTCACAGATGAAGGGCCTCGAGTCAGGGCCTGGTGATAAGGTTGCCAAGTCGATCGAGAAAGGAGACTTCGGTCAAGCGCAAGACATGGTCAAACAGCTGGCCAGCAAAATGCGAGACGGTTCCCTGAGTGAACAGGACAAGGAACAGCTCAAGAAGCAAATCGAACAGATGCAGAAGGCGATGGAAAAGGCTGCCGAAGCACACGAGCAGCAGAAGAAAGACTTGCAGCGGCAGATCGAGCAGGCGCGTAACGAAGGTCGTGGTGAGGAAGCTGCCAAACTTCAGCAGCAGCTCAATCAACTGCAGCAGAAAGACTCGCAAATGCAGCAGATGGGACAGATGGCTCAGGCGATGAGCAAAGCGGCCGAAGCCATGAAGCAAGGGAACGGGTCGCAGGCGGCCGATGCGCTGGAGCAAATGGCCGATCAGTTGGGCGAGATGCAGCAGGAGATGTCGGAGCTGGAGGACCTCGAGTCGGCGCTCGACCAGCTCTCACAGTCCAAGAATCAGATGCGATGCGAGAATTGCGGCGGCGCCGGTTGCCAGCAGTGCCAAGGAAACGGCATGAACTTTGGCATGGGCATGGACGGTAACGGCAACGGACTGGGATCGGGAAGCGGATTTGGTGACCGGCCCGAGCAGGAGGAAGACACCAACACCTACGACACTCAGGTCCGTGGGGACGTGAAGAAGGGCAGGGCGATCATCGCCGGCTTTGCCGATGGACCCAACCGCAAGGGAATCACACGCGAAGACGTCAAGCATGCGATCCAAGGATCGCTCAGCGAAGAGAGCGATCCGACAGAAAATCAAACGCTGCCCCGAACCGAACGCGAGCACGCCCAGCAATACTTCGACCAGCTCCGCGAAGGCAAGTAAGTGGGCATCGCTCGTCGCCGATCACGTTTCCGTAGGCGAGCCAAGATAGTCGCCGATCGCTCCGCCGATCGTAGCGATACCGCACGCTTCGATGCGGCCGAGCGATCGGCGACTAGTGTTCGTCTCGGTTGGCAATGCGACTATCGAGCCCTGAAAACGCTTCCTCGATCAACTCGCCTTGCTCAAGCTTGTGAGCGGCCATGCTGCCGGTGCTTGGGCTGGCTGATTCGACCCGGCTGACGCGATGCAGTTTGAATTCTTGGGACAACGCATCGCTGTAGGTGAGCTTGATGTAGGGCCAGGCACCCATGTTGGTCGGCTCTTCCTGGACCCAATACACCTCGCTACCGGAAGGCAATCCTTGCAGGGCACGCTGTAGCTCGTCGATCGTCAGCGGATAAAGCTGTTCGACTCGCATGATGGCAACGTTGTCCAGTCCGCGCTGTTCTCGCGCATCCAGCAAGTCGTAATAGACTTTGCCGGTGCAGAGAATAAGTCGACGGCAATCTGGCAACGCGACTTTGTCGTCGGCCAAAATCTTTTGGAATCCTCCGGATGCCAATTCTTCCAGGGGGCTGACCACACGTGGATGACGCAGCAGGCTCTTTGGTGACAGGATGACAAGCGGCTTTCGCCATTTGCGAATGACCTGTCGACGAAGCAGATGATAATACTGGGCGGGTGTGGTCGGCTGACAAACTTGAATGTTGTGTTCGGCGGACATGGCAAGGAATCGCTCCACCCGAGCACTGCAGTGTTCCGGGCCCTGTCCTTCAAAACCGTGAGGCAGCAACATCACCAGGCCGCTGAGTCGATTCCATTTGTCTTCGGCGCTGGCGATGAACTGGTCGACGATCACCTGGGCACAATTCCAAAAGTCACCGAACTGTGCCTCCCAGATGACCAGACCATCGGGACAGTCCAGCGAGTAGCCGTATTCGAAGCCGAGCACTCCTGCTTCACAGAGCGGACTGTTGTAAAGTTCAAGCGGCGCCTGATCCGGGCTGAGGTGTTGCAAGGGGACGTACCGATCGCCATTCTTGGTGTCGTGCAGCACGGCATGCCGTTGGCTGAAGGTACCGCGTTGGCAGTCCTGGCCAGTCATCCGAATTGGATGCCCATCGACCAGCAGTGATGCGAAGGCTGCCGCCTCGGCGCTGGCCCAATCCAACGGTTGTTTTCCCGTGGCCATCTCACGACGAAGAGCCATCGGTCGTTTCAGTTTTTTGTTGGCGGCGAAGTTGGTCGGCAAACGCGTCAGCCGGTCAATCAGCGTGGCGAGCTTTTCTCGGTCGCATGTTGTATCGGTCGGTTCGGCCGGCTCCTCTCCGCCGAAGTAATCACTCCAATTGGCAGCCAACGTTTGGGTGTCGGGGACAAAAGGTTCGTGCTTACTGGCCTCGAACTCCGATTCCAGTTTTTCCGTTCGCTCTTTTTGGATTTGCTCTGCCTCTTCCGGAGAGATCTTACCCAGCTCCAGCAGCCGCCCGAGGTATTGTTCCCGAACGCTGGCGCGACGATCAATCTCCGCATACATTCGGGGCTGAGTGAATCGGGGTTCGTCCCCTTCGTTGTGGCCCCAGCGACGGAATGCGTAGAGGTCAATGACGACGTCGCGATGAAACTCTTTGCGAAAATCCATCGCCAGTGAAACGACCTGGGCGACCGCCTCGGGATCTTCCCCATTGACGTGGAAAATTGGAATCTGCAGCATTTTGGCGATGTCGGTCGCGTACTCGGTACTGCGGCCATCGCGCGGCTCGGTGGTGAAGCCGACCTGGTTGTTAATGATGACGTGCAGGGTGCCGCCGGTGCGGTAGCCTTCCAACTCGCTGAGGTTCAGAGTCTCCTGAACGATTCCTTCGCCGGCGAACGCGGCGTCGCCATGGATCAGGATGGTCATCACTTCCTGGCGTTTCTTGTCGTGGCGCCGGTCTTGTTTGCAACGGGTGCGACCCTGGGCCACGGTGTTGACGAACTCGAGGTGGCTGGGATTGAAGCAAAGTGAGATATGCAGATTCTCTCCCGAGGCGGTCCGCCAATCGCTGCTGTAGCCAAGGTGGTATCGAACATCGCCGCCGCCGCGATTCATCTCCGGGTTGGGATCGTCGAACGACCAGAAGATGTTCATGGCTCGCTTTTTCAGAATATTCGCCATGACGTTGAGCCGACCCCGGTGGGCCATTCCCATCACCACTTCTTTGACGTTGTGCTGGCAGGCCTTTTCCAACGCCAAGTCAAGCATCGGGATCAGCGTCTCGGCGCCTTCGAGGGAGAAGGTTTTGGCGCCGACGAATTTGCGGCGAACGAATTCCTCAAAGATCGAGGCGTCTGCCAAACGGGCGTAGATCCGGCGCTGCACGTCGTGCGACAGCTCCAAGCGATTCTCAGTGGTCTCCATCCGCCGCTGCAGCCAATCGCGGATGCTGCGGCGATTGATGTGCATGAACTGGGCGCCGATGCTGCGGCAGTACGTATTTTGAAGCCTGGTCAGGATGGCATCAATCGTTCCGCCCATCACGTTTTCCAGCGCCGTGCTATCAAAAGGGCGGCTCAGGTCCTCCTGGCTCAGGCCGTAGACGGCGGGGCTCAACTCGGGCGTGTCGGGACGGTGCAAACCGAGCGGATCGAGGTTGGCGACCAGGTGCCCGCGGACCCGATACTCGCGAACCAGGTTGTTGACCCGGTCCTGGATTCGGGAGAGCCAAAGGGCCTGGTCCATCTGATGGAACTCATCGGTCCCGGCTCGGCCGCCGTCGGCACCGGCCCGGACATCCTGGACCGAGCCGTTGGACTTTTTCTGTTTGCTCGTCCCGCTGACGACCAGGAACTGCTCGAAGTACTTGCGCCACGTCTCCGAAACGCTGGAGGGATCGCGGACGTACTGGACATACAAATCGTCGATGTAGTCCAAACTGTAGTTATTCATGGGATCGTCGGGCCGTTCTTGGTAGGCCGATCAAGTACGTGCGGAGGCAGGCCGAAAACAGGGCTCTGGTCCGGTCTGTAAACAAGCCAATGCAATTTAGAGAATCGACAAACTTCGCGGTACCCTCGGATCTTTACTTTCGGGAGTCGAAAAAGGCCATTCCAGAGAGGGTCCTTGCCAAGTCGGAGCCCGTCCACAAGATAGTTGCTGCTTTGGCCCCGTACCTTCGCTCTGGCCCCGTACCTTCGCTCTGGCCCCGTACCTTCGCTCTGGCACCGTACCTTCGCCGATTTTTAACCATGGCTGTATTGATTCAAGTTCGTGACGCCCAAAAGCGGTTCGGGGACCAATTGTTGCTCGACAACGCGGAGTTGTCACTCGTTGATGATGTCAAAGTCGGCTTCATCGGACGCAATGGGGCTGGCAAATCGACACTCCTTCGTGTGTTGTTGGGGGAGGAGGAACTGGAAAAGGGCGAGGTGATTCATCACCCCATGCTGCGGATCGGCTACCTGCGTCAACACGACCCCTTTTTGCCAGGCGAATCGGCCCTTGACTTTTTGATCCGAGACAGTGAGCAGCCGGAGTGGCGATGCGGCGAGGTGGCAGGCCAGTTCGAGTTGAAGGGCGCGTACCTGGAAGGCCCGGTCAAGGAGTTGTCGGGAGGCTGGCAAACCCGCGTCAAGTTGGCGGCACTGTTGCTGCACAATCCCAACCTGTTGATGTTGGACGAGCCGACGAACTTTCTGGACCTGCGGACCCAGATTTTGCTGGAGCACTTTTTACGCGAGTTCAACAAGGCGGCATTGATCGTCAGCCATGATCGCGCGTTCCTGTCGGCGACTTGTTCGCAAACGCTGGAGCTTTCCCGCGGCAAGCTGACGATGTTTCCGGGCAAGATCAATGCCTTCTTGGAGTATCGGGAGGAACGTCGCGAGCACGATCGCCGCGTCAACGCGACGGTGATTGCCAAGCAGAAGCAGCTCAAGCGATTTATCGACAAGAATCGAGCCAACGCCTCAACCGCCAGTCAGGCTCGAAGCAAAGCCAAGCAACTGGAGCGATTGCAGACCACCGAGATCCAGGTGGACGAGCCTACGGTCCACATTCGTGCGCCGCGCGTCGAGCCACGCCAAGGAACAGCGGTCCGCTGCGAAGACGTGTCGATCGGCTATCCCGATCACGTGGTTGCCAGCGGAATCATGCTGGAAATCGAGCACGGTGAACGGGCCGCGATTGTAGGTGACAACGGTCAGGGCAAGACGACACTGCTGCGATCACTGGTCTATTCCTTGGATCCGTTGGCCGGATCGATCAAATGGGGATACGGGGTCGAGATTGGTACGTATGCCCAGCACGTCTACACCAGCCTCGATGAGCGTCAGACGGTGTTGGAACACCTCGAGTACGTATCGGACAGCGACACCACGCGGCAGGATCTCTTGGCGATGGCCGGGGCCTTGCTGTTTCGCGATGAGCACATTCACAAAAAGGTCAAGGTGCTCAGTGGAGGCGAGCGGGCGAGGCTTTGCATGGCCGGCCTGCTACTCGGCACCGCCAATGTGCTGGTCCTGGATGAGCCGGGTAACCATTTGGACGTGGAAACCGTCGAGGCACTTGCCGAAGCATTGCTGGCCTACAAAGGGACCGTGATCTTCACCAGTCATGATCGACATTTCATGCACCGAGTTGCCACGAGCGTGATCGAAGTTCGCGACGGGAGCGTCAAAAACTACTTCGGCGATTACGATTCCTATCTTCTCTCGGTCGAGAACGAGGTTGACGCGAGCGAGCACGAACGGCTGGCACAGGCCAAAGGCAAGGCGGCAGCGGTAGCGGGCAAACCGCCGGTGCCGCGCAAAGCCCCCGCGTCCTCGCCGGACGACTATCGCCAGGTCCGCCGTGATCAACGAAAGACCGAAAAGGAGATCAAGAACCTCGAGAAGAAGATCGCCAAACTGGATGATGAGAAACGAGAGTTAAACGCGAAGATGTTGAACGAGACCGACCCGCAGGAAGCAATGCGGTTACATCAGGCGATCGAAAAGCTGAACCAAGAGTTGGTGGAAACCGAAGAACGCTGGCTGGAGCTGAGTGAGGAAGCTTAGCGACTCCTCTTCAGTCACGAAGTGGCGTCACAAGAGCTGCCGCTGGCGAAAAGGGGTCAGACACCAAAAACCGGAACGGCCCGAAGGTTGCTTCGCATTTTTGGTGTCTGACCCCTTTTCGCCAATGGTGATGGGGCTGAGCGATCGCACGGTTGCCGATGGGATTGCGATGCTGCGCTAACGACTGGGGAATCTGTAGCCGTCGTAGCAGTTGTTTCCACCTGGCGTCGCGGGCTACGTATCCGCCGATCAAATGCCGAAGTCGATAACAGGTTCGTTCGTCTTCCCAGCATCGTCCGCGGTTTCACAACATGTTTCATTGTCTTCTCCGGCGGTACTGGCTGGTCTTGTTCGGACTTCTCTTCAGCCTCGCTTCGGTTTCGACAGCGCTTGCCGATTCGTGGGCCGATCGCAAACAGCTCGCCGACAAGTATGCACCCGCCGGCATCATGGGAGACCATCTGCACGAGAAGGGTGAGTGGATGGTCGAGTACAAGTACATGAACATGTACATGGATGGCAATCGGATCGGAAAGGATGACATTTCCAACGCGGGCGCGCTTGGCCCCCCGGGACCCCCGCCCGGAATCGTGGTCGATGGGATTCGCACCAATGCGGGTGCCACGCCGACCAGCATGACGATGGAGATGCACATGGCTCACATCATGTACGGTGCAAGCGACAATGTGACGCTGTACACGATGTTGATGCTTCCCAGCTTGACGATGGATCACCTTCGCGGCGACGCCAATCCGCCGCGAGGCTCAGAGTTCACGACCCACAACAGCGGCTTTGGTGACACCGCGTTGGGTGCGCTGCTGCGTTTGCACAGCACTTGCGATCAAGACCTGATCTTGAATCTTGGTTGCACGGTTCCGACGGGTGACATTTACCGCGAAACGACGATTCCTACCTTGGGGGCATCGTTTCAGCCCTTGCCGTATCCGATGCGGCTCGGTAGCGGCACGTTCAATGCGCGTCCCGGCATCACCTATCGCCGGTTCTGGGATTGGTACAGTTGGGGCGCCCAGTTTCAAACGGACTTGCCGATTGGACGTAACTATCGGGGCTACAGCGTTGGGGATGAATATCGCTTCAACTCTTGGACGAGCGTTCTGTTGACCGAGAACTGGGCGGTCTCGATGCGCGGCCAACATCTTTGGCGGACCGCCTACGATGGAGCCGACCCGGCCGCCAATGATCTCATCGTTTCGACCAATGTCGAGCAGTTCCGCGGTGGCTACTGGTACAGTGCCGGTTTTGGCACCCAGGTGCTCTGGAAAGGGAACTACTTCAACGCTGAACTGGTTCCCACCTTTTATCAGAATGTGGACGGTATCCAGCTCAAATCCGACTACTCGGTGATCGCCAGTTGGTCCAAATCCTGGTAGTCGGCGGCAGGGGAGTTCCGTTTTTGCCGCTGGCCTGTGAGAATCGAAGTAGCCAAACGCTAGCCTCCGTGAACCACAAGCTTTCCGCTACCAGACATGTCCTCCACCCTTCGAATCGGCGACATCGTGATCGACCCGCCGATTTTCCAGGCGCCAATGGCCGGGTTTACCAACGCGGCGTTTCGCGAAGTGGTGCGGCAATTCGGCGGTGTCGGACTGCTGGCCACCGAGATGGTCAATGCCCGCGGGTTCGATTGGATGGACCAGCACGAGGCCGAGCATCCCGATCGACTGTGGGGAGTTGCCGACGAAGCACGACCGCTGGCCGTTCAGATTTGGGACAACGATCCCGCAACCATGGCGAAGGTCGGACGCCGGTTGGTGGAGGAGTATCGGGTCAGCATTGTCGACATCAATTTCGGTTGCCCGGTTCGCCAAGTCACCGAGAAGGCACACAGCGGCAGCTACCTGCTGCGTGATCCCCTGCGGATGTCGGAAATCATCAGCCAACTCGTCAAGGCTTGCCGCCCCACTCCGGTGACGGCGAAGATTCGATTGGGATGCACGCGAGACAATGTCAATTGCAACCAGGTGGCCCGAGTGGTGGAAGAGGCCGGCGCTGCCGCACTGACGGTACACGGCCGGACCGCGCAAGACATGTTTACAGGTCAGGCCGATTGGGATCGCATCAGCGAGATCAAAGATCATCTGCACAACATTCCCCTGATCGGCAACGGCGATCTCGACTCCGCGGAAAAGGTGGTCGAGGCGTTCAGGCGTTACCGGGTCGACGGCGTGATGATCGCACGAGCCTGTCTTGGGCGTCCCTGGTTATTCGCTCAGGCCGCCGCCGCGCTGCGCGGCGAACCAATTCCGCCGGAACCATCGTTGGCGGAACAACGCGACGTGATGCTGCATCATTATCGATTGGTGGTCGATCGTTTCGGGGAAGAGAAGGGGACCGTGTTGATGAGAAAGTACGCTTGCTGTTACGCCCAGGGCAAGCGAGGAGCCCGACACTTTCGATCACTCGTCGCATCGGTATCGACAGCCGACGAGTTTTACGACGTCGTGCACGAGCATTTCCCCAAGGACTGTACGGTAGCCTTGCCTGGGTGACCCGTACGTCAGGCTTTCCAGCCTGACACCAGGAATCACGGGTCAGCCTGGAAAGCCTTTGTACGATAGCTTTTGAGGCTGTTGTTTTTCGCCAGAGGGGTCAGGCTGGAAAGCCTAACGTACGCGCAGGAGCTCGTGGACATACGCCTTGAAGCCGCGCATGTCGGTTGGCAGCTCGCCGGGGCCGACGACGAGCGGGCCCGTTTCGGGACTGGCGGCCGAAAGCCCGTGACTGCCTCGCACCAGTGTGGCGTCCAGCGGAATCACGTCCATCTTGTATCGGAAGCCCAGCTTCTTTTGGGCCACCCGCGCGATCGCGCGAAGCTTGCTGGTCGCGAACAACTCGCAGGGGTCGTAGCCAGGTTTGCGGTGGATGTCGACCGTCCGTGCGAAGTCGGGTGCCAACGAATCGTCCAACCAGTAGTAGTAGGTGAACCAGGCGTCGCGCTGGGACAATGCGATCAGTTCTCCGCTGCGCGGATGATCGAGCTCCAGCTCTGCGGGGGGCACCACTTGGGCGACTCCCGGAATCGACGCCACGACCGATTGAACGCGTGGGATCAGCGCTGGGTCGCGAACGTAAAGATGGGCCACTTGGTGATCGGCCACGGCAAACGCGTCGCTCTCGCCCGGCATCAGCATTTCGCCGAACGGTCCCGATCGTACTCGTAGCAGGCCCGCGTCGCGCAGGTGGCGATTGATGTGCACGGGCCGATCCACAGGAACCAGCCCGTATTCGGAAACCACCACCACCTTCGCGCCGATGGCCTCCGCCGCATCGATGATTCGGCCGGCACACTGATCCACTTCGCCGACCCGCAGCGGATCGTGATTGGGAAGCCGTTGGAAGTCGTAGTCCAGGTGGGGCAGGTACGCGAGCGTCAGTTGAGGCTGTTTCTCTCGAATCACGATGGCCGTTGCATCGGCGATCCACTGGCTGCTGGGAAGCCCCGCGTTGGGACCCCAAAAAGAAAAGAAGGGAAACGGGCCGAGGCGGCGGACCAAATCGCACTCGGTGTGATCCAGGATATCGAAGACCTTCGAACCGTCGCATCCGTAATGAGGTTTCGGCGTCGCACTGTAGCGAACCGGTGCTGCCTGGTTGAACCACCAAAACATCTTGGCCGTCTCGATGCCTTCATAGAGTTTGGTGCCGCCGACGAGCGAGCATGCCTGCTGCCAAAAGCGGATCTCTTCGGTGTCCCGGTAATACCACCCGTTGCCAACGATTCCGTGATCACGTGGGGCTAGTCCGGTCAGCATCGTGGCTTGCGAGGTGCACGTGACGGCCGGCAGGGGACTGGCCCACGGTGAGACCGCTCCGAGTGACGCGATGCGCGGCGCGTGCGGCAACAATGCGGGGGTCAGGCCGACGACGTTGATAATGCAGAGGCGTTCCATCAATTCACCGCATCAATCTCGATCAGCGGGAACGAGTTGGCCTGACGTGTACTTGGCCCAGTACTCATCGAGCTTGCGCTTCACCAGCCCGCTGAGCAGGAAGACTCCTAGCAGATTCGGGAAGCTCATGCCCAGGATCATCAAATCGCTGAAGGCGAGAATGTTACCGCGGGTGACGATCGAGCCAAGCACGGTAAAGACCAGAAACAGCAGCTTGTAGACGATTGAAAACCGCTCGCCGAAAAGTTCGACCCAACAGCGTTCGCCGTAGTAGGACCAAGAGATACAAGTTGAAAACGCGAACAAGATCACCGCTGCGAACAGGACGTAACCGAACCAGACGTGACCGCAGCTGCGAAAAGCGACCAGCGTCATCGCCGCACCTCGACGGCTGTCGATCGTTTCTTGCAGGGCTTCTTTGGCACTGGCAACCTGGGCGTCATCGACTGGGCCGACGATGGCAACCCCTTGGACCGCTTCGACCACCGTTTCCGGCGCCTGGCGCGATACGAAGGCGTCCGAGTTGTACGCGCCACTGACAACCAGCACCAAGGCGGTGATCGTGCAGACGACAACGGTATCGATGAACGGTTCCAGCAGCGCCACGATGCCTTCACTGACGGGCTCGTCCGTCCTTGCCGCGGAGTGGGCGATCGCGGCCGAACCGACGCCCGCTTCGTTGCTGAAGACCGCCCGCTGCACGCCAATGATCACGACACCGAGGAAACCGCCATAGGCTGCCTGAGGGGAAAACGCCTCGGTGATGATCTGGCTGATCGCGCTGGGGATCGCCGACATGTTCACGATCAGGATGTAGATGGCCGAGATCACGTAGGCGACGCACATCAAGGGCACCAGGCGTCCGGCAACGGCACCAATGCTGCGGATGCCCCCGACGATCACTGCCCCGACAGCTACGGCCATGACCAAGCCGTAAATGTAAGGATGGTCTTGAAGAATGCTGACCTCGCCGCGGATCGCTTCCAACGATTGACCGACTTGAAATGCATTCCCACCGCCGAAGCTGGCACCAATGCACAAGATCATGAACAGGACCGATAGGACGGTGCCCAGCGGTCCGAGTCCCAATTCGCTCAGCCCCGTCTTCAAGTACCTCATTGGGCCGCCCAGCACGTGCCCGTCCGCATCGCTGACGCGATACAGCTGGCCCAGGGTGCACTCGGCAAATTTTGCGGTCATTCCCAGGAAGCCGATGATGATGATCCAAAACGTCGCTCCGGGTCCGCCCGTTCCAATGGCGATGGCCACACCTGCAATGTTCCCGAGACCCACCGTCGCCGACAGGGCTGCCGACAACGCCTGGAAGTGCGAGACTTCGCCTGGCTCATCCGGGTTGTCGTACACTCCTCGCGTCAGGTCGATCGCATGGCGGAACGCGCGGAAGTTGATGAAGCCCATGCGAAGGGTCAGAAACGTGGCGCCGAAAAACAGCCAGACCACCACGAATGGAACCGAGATCCCGTCCGGATCGCTGCCGGTCACCAGCCAACCTGGGTGGATCACCGGTTGGCCGTCGGCATCCAGCTCCGGGCCACTCCGAGGGCCGGAATGAAAGTCGTAAAACAGCACCTTCTCGATCGGCGCAACGATGTATTCACCGAAGCCCTCGTCCACGCGGCGCATCCATTTCGTCCCCGCCGACTCAGCCTCTTCGTTGGAGGTCTGCCCGTCCGAGGCCTGCTCGCCGGAGCTATGGTCGACCGATGTTCGCTCGCCTGAAATTTGGGCCGCTGCCACGGGATCTTCGGCAGACGTCGTAACGTCGGATTGAGCGATCAACGGCTCGGCCGTGATCAGCCCCAGGAAAACAACGGTTGGGAAAAGCGCGGCAGCGAGGAGGGTGGCACGGAGGACGGGCATGGGAATCTCGCAGTCGTAATCGAAGACGGAAGGGCCGGTTCTCGGCTTCCTCGAGATCACTTGGGAAACCGGAAACAGGCTAAGGTCTTCGGCGCCAGAAATCGACACCAATGCGTGAAAGTCGAGGGCCCCCCGAGCGAATTAGGGGAAAAAGAAGGTTCCTTGTTCGCTTCGCACCCAAGGAGTCGCCCGTCAAACTGGGAGGGGAATGCAGGTTTGCGTCTCACTGGTTGCCGCCCAACCGGAGGCTCACTCGCAATGCAACTGAATTTCGGCGATCCAACGCGATGGCTTGATCGGCCGTCACACGTTGGCGTCGGGTTACCACTCGCCGGCGAACCGGACGCCAACGCTTCGCGTCGGATGAGACGGCAAAGGCAGTGGGCTCACGCCACCGGCGTCGGGGATGTCGACCCTTCGGATGTGGTCGAGTTGAAATGGCGAATCGAAGTGGGCGAATCAAAGTGGGCGAATCAAAGTGGTCAGGGGCGGGCTCGAACCGCCGACACCGGCCTTTTCAGGGCCGTGCTCTACCAACTGAGCTACCTGACCTTCATCGATTCGAAAGCGAGTCCTGCTCGGAATTTGAAAAGTAGCAGAACGACCCCGCTCGATCAATTCGACGCTGAGGGATCGTAGGGTATGATGCGTGGTGTCGTCAATTGGTTCAAGGTAATCACAAGCACGGTTCACGATGACAGGAATTGGGAAAAAACGACCGTTCGGTGGGTCTGCCTTGGCAGCCGGGGCATCGATTTTGGTGGTCGTTGCCTCGCTGACGCTGGCCACTCCCTCGTCGGCCTACACCCCCAACGACCCGGTGGTGACGAAAATGGTCGACCGGGGGATCGAGTACTTGGAGAACGTCGACGACCGACAAGTATGGAGGTAACCCCAACCAGTTCAGTGGTGGGGCGGGCGAGACGGTGCTGATCGCCTACACGCATCACAAGTGCCGACACGACCCCGAGCACCCACTGGTCAAACGGGGAATCGACGTCGCCAAGCAGATCGTGTCGGCGCTGGAGGCGACCGGAGAGCGGGGCAGCAAACGCAACTACGAGATGGCCGTTTGCGTGATGTTGTTCGCCGAGGTCGATGCCGAGCGCTACAAGAACGAGCTGAAAGCCATCCAGAAGTACCTGATGGACTGGCAATTTCCCAACGGAGCTTTCGGATACTACGGCGACAAGGAAGGTGACGTTTCGCAGACTCAGTATGCGTTGCTGGCGATTTGGACGCTCGACCGAAATGGGATCCCGATGGACTACAACCGGGTCGTCGAATCGGCCCAGTGGCTGCTGCGAGTCCAGGACATCGGTGGGAGTTGGCCTTACAAGGGCAAAGATCCCGGGATTGGGCGGCCCAACATTTCTCAATACCATCCGGGGATGTCGATGGGATTGGCCGGCGGCAGCAGTGTCTTGATCGCTGGCGACGCGTTGCGATTGTGGGGCGAGACGGTGGACGATCAGGATCCGGGGATTCCCGGTCTCCCCAAGGCGATCAAGATCTATAAGGAAGATACCAACACGGTCAGTCGACGCCGCGCCAACATGTCGGAAGATCCAATCAAGCGGGCCGTTGCCGCGTTGAATAACTGGCGAGTCGCCAATCCTTACACACGAACCGCCATGCTCGACTGGTATTACTACCAGCTCTACACCCTCGAGCGGTTCGAGAGCTTTTATGAGATCGCCAATGGCTTGCCCAAGGATTCCAGTCCAGCCTGGTACAACCAGGGGGTCGATGAACTTCGATCTCGCCAGGATGCGGAAGGGGGATGGATCGAACCGTCGAATACGCGCGGTCCGGTCAGCACCGCTTTTGCGCTGTTGTTCCTGATTCGTAGTACACAGAAAACGATCTTCACGCTGAGCCAGGGAAGTCTTCAGGGCGGCTACGGACTTCCCAAAGACACCACCGATATTCGGGTCGAGGGGACGCAGATCAAGGGGCGTCCGATCGCCGCCCAAGTGACCGACATGCTGGACATACTCGAGAAAGATGGTGCAGGGGAGACGGAAGGGAAGTCCATTCCCGACGATCTGGAACTCGACCCCAATCCAGCGACTCGTTCCGCCCAACTCGACCGCTTGGAGCGTTTGGTGCGAGGCAGCCAGTCTTGGCAGGCTCGCCGCGTCGCTGCCAAGCTGCTCGGAAGAAGTGACGAATTGCGAGTCGTGCCCTCCCTCATCTTTGCGCTGAGCGACCCGGATGAGTCGGTTCGCCGCTACGCTCGCGACGGTCTCCGTTTCCTCAGTCGCAAGTTCGACGGGTTTGGAATGCCCGACCGTCCCAACCGGGCCGAAATCGAGAAGGCCCAGCAACAGTGGCGCGATTGGTACCGGACGGTCAATCCGAAGTACGTCTTCCTGGATTACGATCTTTGATCCGTGATCCCCCTTGCCCACGACGTCTCATTTCCCACACGCTTCACAGAGTCCCACAGGTCAAGTCCGCATGGCATCGGTGATCAACCCGGACACAACCGTCGATCAGAAGCCCGTCGATCAGGAGCCCGTCGATGAGCGAATGGCGGAGCGACAGCAGGAGCGAGAACGGCTCCGCATCAGTCGCTTTGACGTCGTCACCTCGTTCTTCATGGCGCTGATTCTGTTCATCGGCACCTTCGTGCTGATGTTGTTCATCATTTGGTTGACCAGTCGTTGGTCGTTCCGCCCTCGCCCGATCGAGCCCATCATCGAAAACCCGGCGGGTCGGGGTGAGAACCCGGAGGGGTTTGAGAGAGATTTCGAGCCGCCTGGGGCCGAAGAGGTCGAAGAACTGATGGAGCCGACGCTTCAGGATACGCTCGAAGCGGTCACCGACGCCGTCAGTTCGGTGGCGGGGGCACTGATGACCACCGACACGCAGGCGACGGCGACCACCGCGGGAACGGGTGCGGGGGATAGTCGGCCCCCTGGTCCGCCGGGCGAGGGCGAGGACATCATCCCACGATTCGAACGTTGGCAGTTGAACTTCACCGCACGGGATATCCGTCAGTACGCGACCCAGTTGGACTTTTATCAGATCGAATTGGGCGCGATTGGTGGTTCGATCCAGGGGGTGGATGTCGCCAAGAATCTTGTCGGAAGTCCCCAGAAGTATCGCATCGTCGACACTGAGTCGGAGAAACGCCTGTACTTCATGTGGAACAGTCCCAGCCCGCTGATGGAGTTTGACCGTCAACTCCTGGAGCAGGCCGCGATCCCGCTGCCAAACCGTCAGATGTTGAAGTTTATCCCCAAGGACCTCGAGAATCAGCTTGCACAAATCGAACTGGAATACTCCACCGCCAAAGGGCATCCGTCGGTCACGGAAATCGCCAAGACAGTGTTTGAGAGTAAGCCAGACGGCGGCGGTTACAAGTTCGAGGTGGTCAGCCAGCGGTACCGAAAGACACGTGGAAGCCGCTAAACAAGATCATGCCGGTACGTCCCGAGGAAGCGACGCGCCGAGTCGAATCGGACCCGATGTAGTCAGCGGCCTGATTCGGCAGTAGAAAACGAGACAGCTAATCCCCATTTTCTGAATACCGACTTATAAGGATCGACTCCTGATGCTTCTTGCTTCTCTCTGGGACATCATCTCCAACGCCACCTACGGTGCTCTAGCAGGTGTCGCGTTATGGGGGCTGTACTGCATCGTGATTGTCTGGACCCGTGTGAATCAAAAGCGATTCAAGACGGAGGAAGAGCAGGATGTCTTCATGGATGACATCGAGCAGATGCTCGGCGCGGGCGACTTTGACGGAACCGCCGAGTATTGCGAAGGGGATGCTCGGGCGATCCCACAGATCGTTGAAATGGCGGTGCACCATCGAGAAATGGGATACAAGAAGGCTCGCCAGTTCGTCATGGACCGCTTTCAACGGGATGTGATGAGCGACATCGAGTATCGGCTGTCCTGGGTCAGCACCGTGATCAAGAGCGCACCGATGATCGGGTTGTTCGGCACGGTGTTCGGGATGATGGGTGCCTTTGAGACGCTGGCGACCTCGGAATCGGTCGAACCGAGTATGCTCGCCAAGGACATCAACGTGGCGCTGCGAACGACCGCGTGCGGATTGGCGATCGCGATACCGCTGATGATTCTCGTCGCCAACGTCAATATTCGGATCGCCAAAATGGAAGACCTCGTCGGCGCCGGCTTGGCACGGTTCATGGCGGCCTACCGGGCAGCCTTGGCAAAGTTCCCCGGTGCGTCTCGTCCTTCCGCGGGTCCCACGGTTGACTCGATGGCCGTTCAGTCAAAGTCCGAGTGAGCCGTCACGGCGAAACATCCAAGATTGCCGAGCGAAGCGACAGGAGCCACAGCGGATACTCATGAGCACTGAACTGGACATGATCGACGAAGAGGAGGACGATTTCGTCATCCCGCGGAAGCGTCGCGAGGATGACGAGATGGACATCACTCCGATGATCGATATCACGTTTCTGCTGCTGATCTTCTTCATCGTCTGTTCCACCATGGATCCGACAAAGATCGGTGGGATTCCCGAGGCAGACAACGGATTGGCCGTCTCGTCCAAGGATTCCGCCGTGATATTTATTGAGCCGGGCAGCGGAGATAACGTCGTGCTATCGACTCCCGATGGGACCCAGTTCAGTGCCGATGAAGACGCTCAAGCATCGGAAATCATTGAGTACATCACGAGCGAACTGGAGAAGTCCAGCGGAAAATCGAAACGGTACGTCATGTTGTTTGGCGACGCGAACGTCAAGGTGGGCCAAGTCACACGCATCCAAAAGCTGATCGGTGATGCATTCGAGGATCTCAACTCGACTTACATTGCCGTCAAGGAGCAATGACCACGTGATCCATTGAATGCGAGTGTCTCCGCATTCGAACGATGTTCCATCCCAGCAATCCCTGATTCGCGAACCACGATCGCACCCGGGCCAACAGCCAAACCGCAGCCAGCACCATTTTTATGTCGATCGAAGTCACCTGTATTCAATGTGGTTCCAGTCATCTCGTCAACGATCGGTTGGCCGGTCGACGTGTGCGCTGTCCCAACTGTGATACGGCAGTTCATGTTCCCGAGCCCGAACAACCAATTGCATCGCAGCAGGACGAAGGGGAACCAGTTCCAGCAAAGGTCGAAGCCGGTGTGGTTCCCAGTGCAACTGAGGGGTATCCAGCCGAACAATTCGTGGCCCCGCAAACGACTGACCACTGGGATCCAAGCCAAGCCGCGGAGCATTGGCACGCGGTGGATCATTGGATCGGCGACGAGGACGATGACGACGATGACCAGGTGCTGCCTCGGAAGAAACGTGACGAGGTAGAGATGGACATGACGCCGATGGTCGACGTCACGTTTCTGCTGTTGATCTTCTTCATGGTGACCGCTGCGTTCAGTCTGCAGAAATCGATTGAGATGCCGCGGCAACAGACCGATGCACCCAGCACGACGGTCATCGAAGAGGAAGTTGACGAACTCGACATGGTGGAGGTCCAAGTTGACGAATTCGGATCTTTCTTGGTCATGGCGCCCGAATGGGAGCGAGAAACGCCCGGCAAACAGAACCTGATTTCCGCCCTCCGAGAGGCCATCGCGGGCAACACCGATGGGATGCGGTTAGTCGTCAAGGTCCATGAACTCGCCAAGCTCCACGCACTGGTCGATGCGATGGACGCCGGCACCATCGCCGGATATTCCCAGCTTGAAGTCACCCAGGTCGAGGAATTCGATTGACGTCCTGAACGAAGCTTGAGTGCGCGACGCCGATGGTCGTTCGCACTCAGCACCTTGGCCGAATCCATACTCATTCACTGAAGAACCGACGGATAAAATGTTAGCAAACGAACTGATCGATCGATTGGAGCGGCTCGGGTTGCTTGATCAGGAGATTATCGAAGCGCTGCGTGAACAATTGGAGCAAGGCGGCACTCGGGTTACGCCCGAGGCGGTCGCCAAGCTGCTGGTTGACAACGGGCAATTGACGCACTTTCAAGCGACCAAGTTGATTGGCGAGCTGCGGAGCGGACAGTACGACAGCGCGGCTGATTCCGGCGAAGACCTGACCAGCGGTTTCGATGATCTTGACGTCCTGCCGGACGAGGAGGCTGTCGAAGTCGTTGCCGAAGTGGAGGCTGTCCCGGTCTACGAAGCCGAACCCGTCGCAGCGGTCGCCGATGCCTCGCCGATGGGTCAAGGCATGGCTCCGCCTGTGCCCACCGATCGGCCCAAACCGCATTCGCAAGAAGCCGGACCCGCAGAAGTCGGTTTGGGACTCATTCAAGGTCTATGGATACGTTGGAATCATCGCGATCCTGCTGCTGACCGGTGCTGGGATCTGGTTTGTCCTGTCGCGTGAAGACGCGGACAAGGTGATCGGCGAAGCCAACAAGCGGTACGACCAACAAGACTACGAGGCAGCCCAAGGCATGTACGTGAATTTCTTGGAGAGCTTCGGTGACGATCACCAGTACGCGTCGTTGGCCCGAACCCGGATCACGATGACAGAGCTGTACAAGGCTGCCGAGTTCAAGCAGGAGCCCTGGCGAGCCGTTGAGCTGGAAAAGGAGAAGCTGCCGCTTGGTCGCCAACGAAGACGGGGATGAACGAGGAGCGGGGCAACCTTGCAGCGTTGATGGTCGAGATCGCCGCCAATCTTGCCGATTCGGCGGGACGGGCCAAGGAGACCACGAAGAAGCAGGAATTATTGACGGTGCTGGACGAGCAGCTTGGGCTTGATGGAGGACCCGATGTACATGTCATCCACCATGAAGGTCACACTCGCCCCGCAAATTCAGAATGTCACCGAATCCCGGGCACGCGTGCAACGCGACATCAATCGCAACATTCGGCTTGATGAGTCAGAAGCCTCGATGACGGCTTCGCTCGAGAGCGAAGAAGACCAAGGATGCCTACGATACCAGGAAGTCACTGTTACAGGAGTTTCCCGAGCTCCATGATCATGAACGGCTCGCAAACATTGATTCGCCTGAGCCAGCGACATTCAACAAACGTTGGTCGCTTCGTCTGCCAAGCTGCCGAAGTTGGTGGCCGATGCCCCGACAGAGTGATTCGATTCGCACGATCGTGTTGACCACCTTGGCGGGCCGCGCTGCACCGGATCTTCGCGGTGAGACACTGTACTTTCGTGCTGGTGGCTCGGTGCTCGCATTGGATGGCGAAAATGGCAAGCTTCGTTGGCGGAAATATGTTGGCAAGGCGAAGGACTTGCCGCCGGTCCGCTTGGAAGACGGCGTGCTGCTGAGCGAGTCGGCCTCGCTGGAAGTGTTGCGCTGCAACGAAATGGATGGCAGCGTCGCCTGGCGTTCGTCGATTGGCGACACGTTCAGTCAACCAATCGTTGTGGACGAAGAAGTGTATGTCGCGACACAGCCGGGTAGATTGCTGTCTCTCGATGCCGTTTCCGGGGATGCCAAGTGGGCAACTCAGTTTCCACAGCCGCTGGAAGTCGGTCCGGGCGTTGATGATCGTGCCCAGCGCGCCTACATCCCCGGCAATCACAGCAACCTTTACCTGCTCAATACTCGCGATGGATCATGCATCGAGAGCTTCTACATTGGGCACGAAGCAACAAACGATTGATGTACCGCCGGTTCCCCTGCTCGGTCACGTCTTCGTGATCGAGAATGCGGGTACGGATTATGCCAACGTGCATGTGCTGCGTGTCAACGAGCAAGGGCGAGAATCTCAAACAGGCCCAGCAACCGTTTCGCTTGACGGGCAACGTGATCGTGCCCCCGATCATCGACGGCCGTCGCTTGATCGTGCTGACCGATCGTGGTGAAGTCACGGTGTTCGACATTGAGCCGACGGCCGACCGCGATCAGGTGACCGTGGCAGCGACGTTGCCCGCGTTCTACGAGCAATCGACCGCGACCCAGATGGCGGTTGGACGGAGCCAGATGTGGATCACCGGAACCAGACTGGGGCGATACGAACTGCAGATCAACACCGGTCGCGTGGTTCGAGATTGGAGTATCCACGAGCTCGATACCTTCATCGGACAGCCCTTTGCGAGCGATGACACCTTGGTCCACGCTCGCGTGCTTCGTGGCACCTCCGCGATGCGGATCACCGCCGCCAATCCCAAAGACCGGTGACGAGATTTGGCGAACCGACGTGGGTGCTCCCGTTTCGATGTTGCGACCGGCCGCCGGTGGCTTGCATGTGGTGACCAGCCAGGCGGCTCTGTTCGAGGTTGACCGGGACGCACTTGAAAGCGGTTCGACCACAGGTCCGATCGAGAATCCTGGCGACAAGGCGATTGCCATCAAGTTTGAGGATCCGATCGCCATTGATCAGACCAGCAGCGTGATGCTCAATAAGGTCGGCGACCCATCCATTCTGGTTTACGATCCGAAACGACGAAACCGAACGGCTTCGCCGAGTGACGATGCGACTGCCTGCAGGATTGCCGAGATCGGGAGGCATTGTTGCCGGTGGCGGATTGTTTTTGCCGCTCGACTCGGGGCGAGCCGTGCTTGTTGATTGGCGTACCGGTGCGGTCAGTGCGGCCCCCTTTCAGCCCGATAGCGATCCGGTGGGAAGCGTCAAATGGACCAACCCGATTCCGCTTCCAGATGATCCTGACCAGGTCGTGTTGGCGGACAGTCGTAAGAAGCTCTACCGCCTTCGCGTGGGTGAACAGATTCGTGATCTGCAGACCAAGGACTTGGAGTTCGAACTGCTCGGTCAGGTTGCCGGCGTGGAGGACACCATGATTGGAACCACCAGCGGTCCAGCGGCGGACTTTCTGGTTGGATTCGAGTTGGTGAGTCTCAACCAGAAATTCAAGAACCTGTCTGAACGGCCGAGTAACCTGGGGCCCGGTGGCATCTGGGAACCTCTGTCTGATTCAGACGGACGATTCGGTGCTGCGAGCGTTTGGTGCTGACGGTATCCAGAAGTTTGAGGTTGCGTTGCCGGCCGGGCGTCCGGTTGGCCAGCCTGTTCGCGACGGAGAGTCGATCATCCTGGCCGGCGCCGATGGTTGGATCGTTGTGCTTGATGCGAACTCGGGCCAGCTGCTGGGGCAGAGCGATCTGGGCCAGCCCGTTTCGGCGACGCCGTTGCTGGTCAGGAAAACGTCTGCTCGTGCCTGGATCCGAAGGCGTTGTTTATGTCACCGAAGTTCCAGCCAACTGATCGCGGGGAATCGACCTCGAGTATCCATTCATGTACAGATTAGATCCGATTTCGAAGCGTACGACTTGGGGGTGGGTGATCGCCTGCTTGCTGGCGTCTGTCTGCCCGCTGGCAAGCCGGTCCAATGCCCAGCAACCGAACTATGCCCAATCGGGTACGCCGCCCGAACGTGGTCTTGGTCTGCTTCAAGAGGAACCGCATGACCTGGTTTTCTTCACGGAAAAGGCAGGGGGCGGATGGGCCAAGGTTACGCTCCTGGATTTTCCCGGACGCACGCCCCCGACGGATCGTACCGGTGCGTTGAAGTTTCAGGTGCTCGGCATCGAAGGGCAAGGACTTCGCCTGCAAGTGGGCGGACGTTGATCGGCGTCGATCTCTGGGAGATCCGTTTGGAGCGAGAGACCAAAGAGCGGATCGCAAAGGGAGACTTTGTCGGGGCCTATCCGTTTTTGTCGGTCCTGATTCGAGATTATCCGGCTCGGCCCGGCCTTCGCGACCTGCGTTGTGAGTTTCTCTTTCAGGACGCCAGTGGCTCGAGCAGGGAAAGGAGAGTTCGAATCGACGCTGGCCATGCTCGAAGAGCTGCGCCGATACGCTCCCGATTACAAACAGTCGACGGTGATCCAGGCAATTGGCGGCGTCACCGATCGGCTGATGCAGCAGCTTCGCGATGAAGGCGAGTTGGATCTTGCTCAGCAGATGTTGTCTCGACTTGAGCAAGACGTATCAAAACGAAAAGTTGGAGTCGGTCGCCAAGTGGAATGTGGAATTCCTGAAGATGGCGAGAGCCAAGCAGGACGAGGCCAAGCAGGCGCGGGACGCGAAGGATTATCGACTGGCCCGCCAGCTGGCTCGCGAAAGTGTCTATCTGAAGCCTGACATTCCTGGTGGTCAGGAGCTGATTCGCGAGATCGACACGATTTATCCCCTCGTCAATGTCGGTGTCCTGCAAAGCGCCACGGTGCTCGACCCGACGACGACTGGATAACTGGGGAGCGCGACGCGCCGGTCGTTTGATCTACCGAACGCTGTTCGAAATGCAGGGCGCCGGTCCCGAGGGTGGGGAATACGACTTCATCTTCGGCGACGTGGAGATGAGCCCCGATCGGATGCACTTTGACTTGATGCTCGAGACGCAGAGCTTGGCGCCGCCGCTCGAACCGCATCCAGGGATTCTTTCTTGCCGATGTGTTGGCCGCCCGGGCACAACCCGATTCACCCACGTACTTTTCGCCCTGGGCTGCAGCCGTTGCATCCATCGGCCTCAAGGGGCCGCAGCAGGTCACGTTCAACTTGCGGCGACCACACGTCTTGCCGATCTGCCTGCTCCAGATTCCTGTCGATGGAGGCTGGTTCGGCGGAGAACCTCTGTCGCCGACCGGTGATTATCGCCGCGACGTGGTCGAAGAGGAATTGGTTCGCTACGTCCTCTCCGGTCCGCCCAAGACGCCGACACAGCCTCGTGAGATCGTGGAGATTCGCAGTAGGTCAGCTGCCGAAGGGGTGAACCTGCTGCTTCAAGGACAGGGTGGACGTCTTGGATCAGTTGTTCCCCGCCGATGCTGTTCGGCTGCGCAAGAGCAAGCGGATCAAGGTCGTGAACTATCCGCTGCCGACGGTTCATATGCTGGTGCCCTGTTCCGATCATCCCTACATCGCAGAGCGAACGTTCCGGCGCGCCTTGCTGTACGGGATCAATCGCCAGGACATCTTGACCGGCGAGTTGCTTGGAGGGCCTGGAATCGGAAGGCTGTCGAGTCCTTTCTGGTCCGTTTCCAGCCGGGATCGAGTTGAATGATCCACTCGGATACGCCTACGACCAATCCATCCTGCCGCGACCCTATGAGCCCCCACTGGCCAAGCTGTTGATCGCGATGAACGCCAACCAGATGAAGTCTCAGGCTGAACGCAAGAAGGAAACGGTACCCGAGATGACCCCGATCCGGCTGGCGTTTCCGCCCGACAATCTGTCTCGAGTTGCCTGCGAAGCGATCCGATCGCAGTGGCAATTGCTGGGCTTGGAAGTGGAACTGGTTGAACTGCCCGTTGGGCGAACGTTTCCTGAACCGGATGAAGACATCGCGGACATCGTGTATGTCTCGGCGGCTGTCTGGGAGCCCGTGATTGATGCGCGGCGAGTTCTCGGCCCAGAGGGATTGGCAGCATGCGAAGACCAGTTGGTTGGCCTTGGGCTGCGTCGTTTGGAAGAAGCCAAGAACTGGCGTGAGGTACGAGATCGTTTGCTTGACCTGCATGCGATCGCCCATCATGAGTTGCCAGTCCTGCCTCTCTGGCAAATGGTCGACTCCTACGCCTATCGACGTGAGCTGATCGGAGTTGGATCAGATATTGTTTCCTTGTATCAAAACGCAGGTAACTGGCGGCTAGGACAATGATGCGATTGAAGTGGTTGATCGTCGTCGGCTTGTTGGCCAGCTGGGCGTTGTCCGGCTCGGTCGTTGCAGCAGATGCCGACTCGATTCCATCAACCGTTGACATCAGCGGCGGCAGTGCTGCGGTCGACGCTCGTCCAGCTGTCTCCGTCGCGCTCCGCCGACTGGTGACGAGGAGAGGCGGAGGATGAAGAGGCGAGATCGCCTGGGATTACGAGCCATATCGCGTTTTGATTTGGCTTGTCTCCGATGATCCATCCGTCAGCTCGGCGACGCTGGAAGCTCCCTTGCGTGCGTATCTCGATCGTGACTTTGCGGCCGTGTGGCGTTTCGACATCGCCGATGCTCCGGCCGCGGTGCACACGGCGGCGGTACGCGACATTGGCGGTTTGTCGTACGACTCGATCACCGCGGCCGATCCTGTTCTGGCCGTCAAACGAGATCATCCCGATGCGGTTCGCATTCGGATCGCCAAGAATGTGGGCGAGTACGTCAAGAAGGTCTACGCGACGAAGGAACGAATCGCTGAGGTCAAGCAGAAAGCGGAAGCGGTTGGTAACGAGACTTTGGATGGCGTCGATCAGCGGCTTGAGGTGGTGCCCGGTGATGCGATCGCCGTTCGAGATCTTTGGTCCAATCCCGAGACCGAGGCACTGTTGGTCTCGCGCGGTATGGCGATGACATTGACCCAGCCAGAAGCCAAGGTCTTGACGCCCACGATTGGCGACTTGGTCAGTGAAGCGGTTGAGCGATACGACAAAATCTTTGTGGTTCGGATCAAGACGGACGGCGTTCCCTTCGAAGTCGATGTCGTCGAATTCGACACGTTGATGCGGCACTTCGGTCCAGTCGCCAACGCCCAGGCGTCGACGCTTCAGCTTGCTGCATGTCGCGGTCGGCGAAGGTTTGACAAAGGCTTTCGCACCGGTGGTTCGCATCGAGAACGCGGGACAGAAAAGTGCCGTCGGTTTGCTCCGGGCCGGCGGGCTGATTCTCGAGCGTGATCGTGAATCGTCCCCGGCCTTCGTTCGGGTTGGCGATGTGCTCGAGCCGATGACCAGGAAGGACGACCGCAATGGCAAGCCGATCCTGATCGGACCGATGGACTGGGCCTTCCTGCTCGTGACCGAGCTGACGGGGCATGATGGACGGAATGTCGAAATGGACTTCTTTGCCGGCCGCGCCGGTGGGCTTCAGGGCCGCAAGAACAAACGCACGTTCCGCATGGCATTGAAGGTTCGTGCCTTCGGTGATTCCACCATGCTACGGTTGCACCTGCAGAAGGATCCCGATTTTCCGTTGATCGGCTATGAGCTTTACGACAAGGAATTGGATTCGACCAGCATGACGTTCATTGGCCGAACCGACTGGAACGGTCGTTTGCTCGTTGAAAGAAACGACAAGCCTCTCCGTTTGCTCTACGTCAAGAACGGCGGTGCCGTGCTGGCTCGATTGCCCATCGTGCCGGGCCTCTATCCCAACGGCCACCGCTGACCTTTCCGGGCGACGACATGCGTCTTCAAGCGGAGGCCTATATCCGTGGCGTTCAGAATTCGATCATCGATCTGGTGGCAATTCGTGAATTGTTCAAGGCCAGAATTCGGCTACGGCTCGAAAGGGGTGAAATGAAGAAGGCGGAAGAACTGCTAACCGCTCTCCGAGCCCAACCCTCCAGTGAGAAGCTCTACGATGAGATCGGCAAGAGGCATGCCATCTTTCATCAATCAGTTGGGATCAGGAAACGGGAACCAGCGCCGCAAGGTCGATGAGATGTTCTCAACCACTCGAGAACTGCTTGCCAAGCACATCACGCCCAAGTTGGTTCGTGATTTGGAAGCCGACATGATCGCGGCAACCAAGAACGGTGGCAAACTGCCCGCCAAGTCTGACGAATCCGCGGATGACGAAAACGAGAGCGTGCCTGCAGGCAGCTCAACCGCAGTCGGCGAGCACGAGCAGTCGGCGGAATGAGCAGTCTACCGAAGAGCAGCCGAATGAAACGGCGGAGAAGACCGAGTGAGGTCGCTCCGGTGAGGCGTCAAGGAACGCGGCAATCACCGGTTCAAGCGTTGCCCAGATATCACTTGCCACGCCAGGTCGGACGCTTTCTCCTGGCTTTGGGATGATGCGTCACGATGTTGAACGTTGCGTCGCGTCCAGATAGCTTGCGTCCGATCGGACGGCTGGTTGGGCGGATGATCTTTGGCTCGCAGTCGTTTATCCAAGTCGAACTGCTCATCATCGAGTTCAAATTCCACCCAAAGGTCAAAGCTTGGCTCCACCATGCGAGTTACCCCATCTTTGGTCAACTCGGGCTTCCAGTTCGACGTGTGAAAGAAAACATCTTCGCTATAGTCTTCGGCGGCGATAAAACCGTAGTCGCCATCTTTGGAAAGAAACTTGATCTTTCCCAGACGCCGCTTTTGGATGCGGAATCGCTTCTTGATTCCAGATTCGTCGTTCGATGCGTCCACGTGTTCAAAAGTCCGCTGTAACGATGCCATACATGTTCCCATCATCGGGAACGATCTTGTGAAGCGATCAGTTTAGCTCACAAGCCCGAACATGATCAGGAACCCCAATCCACTTTGCCAAGGAGTTGGAGGTGGCCCGCCGAATCAGCTGTGGCCACATGTCAGCCGCTGGCGAGAAGACCGAATCCACCGTTGCAGGGATAATGTGCCAAATCCCAGCGTCGATCTCGTTCTCAATCTCCTCGGTTTGCCAACCCAAGTGTCCCACGATCAACCGATAGGGGACTGATTCTTGCCGGAACAGATTTTCCAAGTGCTGCTTCTGCGCCGCCAAAGTAGATGCCCTTTCCCGTTTCAGCCTCGGCAAATTGACTTTCTTGATGGATCGCGAGCACCGGTCCGGAGAGCGGACCTCCAAAGTGAATCATCCGCCAGGGCGATAGTTGCAGGGGTACCCGCGTTGGGAGCCGTCAATTCATCGGATCCTTGTTCTTGATCCCGCTCGGAGACGCTAATGTCCGTTTGGGGGTCATCCTCCGTGGAATCATGCTGGGGCTTCAATCGGTTTTGGCCCGTCGCCTTGTCACCAAACATGGCCTTGATGGCGTCGGGCGTCGGTCGCAATGGTCGATTGAGCATCACGCCAATCGTATGTTCCTCGTCCTGATGCATCACCAGACAGACACCGCCGGCGTATGTCGGATCGGTGACCAGGGAGGAAGCGACGAGCAAATGACCCGATAAAGAGTGTGTCATTCTAGTTCCAAGAGCAGAGAATGGCTGTCAGGCTGGCAGAAGCCAGGCCCAAGCGTTGATGGAGGCAAGCGGCGCGCCAAAAGGTTTCAAGGAATCTCGATTCGTTACTTCTCCGGGGAGTTCACTCCGTAATCCGCCGCGAGGCCACCGCTGCTCCCGAACGGATCGGATGCAGTCAGGGGGTGTCGCCAGCGGGCCCATCTTCAACAGACGCCAGCCGAGCCGCAGAGGTTCGACGCAGGACGAATAACCAGGACGAAAGACGACGAAAGACACGTCAAGACAGTAACACGTCGAGACGACAAGGCACAGGCCTTTCACTGGGTGACGACCACCAGGGGTCGCTATCACGCCAAGGGTCCCCTACAGCATGTCCATCGGATCAATGTCGATCACGTACTGCACGTCGCACTTGTCCGCGACCTTGAAGCTCTCGGTGGCACGACGAATTGTTTCACCGAGATGGTTTGGATCAACCGACTGAAGCAAAATATGAAATCGATACTTTCCACGAAGTCGCGAGATGGGGGGTGGCGCCGGGCCCAGGATCCGAACTTCGTAGCCGAGCACGTTCCTCGCAGCTTCCAGGCGGCTGAGCAGTGTTTCGGAAACTGCTTCGGTTTCGTCTTCGCTGGACCCACGGATGATGATGCGGCCGACGCTCCCCAGGGGCGGGTAGTTGAACTTGCGCCGGTTCATCATCTCGTCTTGTGCGAACTTGGCGTAGTCGTGTCGCGAGGCAGCTTGGATCGCCGGATGCTCTGGTGAGAACGTTTGCACGATCACTCTTCCTCCCCGATTACCGCGACCCGTTCGCCCCGCCACCTGAGTCACCAATTGAAAGGTTCGCTCGGCGGCGCGAAAGTCTGGGAAATGCAAGGCGCTGTCGGCGTTGATCACTCCCACCAGCAACACATTGGGGAAGTCAAGACCTTTGGCGATCATTTGCGTTCCGAGCAGCAGATCGACCTCGCCGCTACGAAACGCTGAAAGGACGCGCTGGTGGCTTCCAGGGCGACGCATCGTATCGCTATCCATTCTTGCAACTCGAGCGTCGGGAAATCGAGCTTTGACCTCCACTTCGAGTCGTTGCGTTCCCAAACCACCGTAACGGATTCCGTCGAATCGACAGGCGGGGCACCACGGGGGCGTGGCAATCGTGTAATCACAATAATGGCAGATCGCCTTGCCGCCATCTCGATGGTGTGTCAACGGCATGTCGCAGTCAGGGCAAGCAACCACATGACCACAGGCAGGGCATTGAATGGTCGTCGCAAACCCTCGACGATTCAGAAGCAACATGACCTGCCCCTTTTCGCGCAAGGTTTCTTGGATAGCCGTCATGAGTGGACGGCTGATGGCTCCTGAGGTGCGGTCACCTCGCATACGAAGGTCGACCAACTGGACATCCGGCATCGGAAGATCGTTGACCCGATTGGGCAGCGAGATCAATTCTGCGTGTCCGGTGGTGGTCGCATGCCAAGACTCGAGTGATGGTGTCGCGGATCCGAGCACCAGCGGGACCCCCAAGTGACGATGCGCGTGCGAACGCGACTTTTCTGGCATGGTATCTCGGTTGCGTATCCTGTTTGAAGGACGCGTCATGCTCCTCATCCAAAATGATCAGACCGAGTCGCGGAAAGGGAGCAAACACGGCGCTGCGTGGACCGACGACCACTTGGACTTCGCCGCTGTGGATCCGCTGCCATTGGAAGTGGCGTTCCGCAGGCGTCATCTGGCTGTGCAGGACCGCGACCGAACGAAATCTTCGTTCGAACCGACCACGGGTTTGTGGTGTCAAGCTGATTTCCGGAACCAAGACAATGGCACCTCGACCAAAACGGACGACATGCTCGATCGCTCGAATGTAGACTTCCGTTTTTCCACTGCCGGTCACCCCATGCAGGACAAGTGATCGTGACTTACCCGAGTCAATCGCCGCGACGATTCGAGCCAAGGCGTGAGTCTGATCGTCGGTGAGCTTCAGGTGCTTTTCCGCTTCGCCGTCGCTCAACTGCCATCGCATCGGAGAGCTTGACGCCATTTCACGTCGCACGTCGGTAAGCAGGAAACCTTTGCCTTGCAGTCGCTTGATCGGATCTTGTGTGCAACTGGCCTCCACCATCAACTGGGAAGCCGTCATGGGTCGGCCCGCCGCAATCAGGAATCGGATCACGGACTTTTGTTTCTTGGGCAACGCCTCAATCGCGGCTTCGTCCGATGCCGCCGGACTCAGCGAGTAGTAAGTTCGCTGCCGGGTTCCGGCGTGGCTGCGGACACTCGAGGGGATCAGTGTGTCGAACACCTGCCCGGCGGGTGCCTGGTAGTAATGGCTCATCCAAAGCACCAGACGTACCAGCGAAGCGTCGCAGAGAGGTTCGGGGTCGAGAATCTCTTCCAGATCGCGGAGCGGCCGGCTTACCTTGATTCCTAGCTCGACCTGGGTGCACCAGCCGATCATCGACTTGCGCCGTTTTCCCAAGGGGACTCGAACGCGCATGCCGGGCTGCAACTCGGCCAGCAGGGACTCGGGGATTCGGTAGTCGTAGGGACCGTGAGGCGCCTCGCTGAACACAACCGTCGCGATCGCGGTCTCCTCCTGTGACTCGAGTTCCCATGGGGGTGGCTCGAGCTCAAAGAGATCGGTCTGCTGGGCCTTGGAATCACCCCGACGAAAGTCATCCTGCGGTGCGAATTCAGGGCCGCAGAAGGCTGCTCCTGGGCAGCGTCGTCTTTCCTGGGCATGGAAGCGGTGGCTAGCGCGGATGGAATGGACAAGTTCGTGGCATCCGTCAACATAGTGAAAGTTTCCGTGGTTTGAACGACGGGGCGTCCCAATCGGGGTGGATCTATCAGAACGACGGGTCAACGCGACAGACTGGGCCGGACACCCAGGATGCCGTGGTCGTGCGACACGTCTGGTCATCGATCGAGAAAACTACGAACCTATCCGAGCAGGGGTCTGACCCTCTCCGGCGAGGACAGAAACGCAATCAAGTTGACTCGCCGCCAAAGGGTCAGACCCCTTTTCGGACAGGTGCACAGTGAAATCGCGCTCAAACGGGGGATACTAGATGCGAATCGGAGTGTTTGGCGGGTCGTTTGACCCGGTTCATCTCGGACACTTGTGGATCGCGGAGGCAGCGAGGGAGGCTCTCGCTCTGACGCAGCTCCGGTGGGTGCCCGCTGCCCAATCGCCGCTGAAACCGAATGGTCCCACCGCTTCGGGATCGCAGCGCGTGACCATGTTGCAGCTAGCGCTCGCCGGATTGGAGGGCCACCAAATCGATGAACGCGAACTTTCTCGGGGAAACGTGAGTTATACGCTGGACACCATGAGGGAATTGCAGAATGAACTTCCTGACGTGGAGTGGTTGATGATCATTGGAAGCGACTCGTTAGCCTCCATTCGCGAGTGGCATCAACCAGAAGAGCTGCTTCAAATGGCAATTCCCGCGGTTGTCCGACGCGGCGGTGAGCCCGAGCCCGATTTTTCCGTGCTGCGGGGCCTGGTAGCCGAGGAGCGAATCGAGATATTTCGCCGCAACGTCATTCCGATGCCGCTGATTGAGATCTCCAGTAGCGAACTGCGCCAGCGAGTAGCCCAGGGCGAAGCATTCGATTTCGAACGCCTCGCGCCGTTGAGGCGTTCATTCAAGCGGAGCGACTCTATCTCAGCCCTTCGTGACCGCTTTCCGCCGGGATGCTCGCGGTTTGGCCGAGCGGCGCGAATGGTTGGCTCAGGTCGACGACGAGTCGTGACTGAGAGCTCGCGTGATGCGCAACGTATCGGTTACCAATTGATCGATACGTTGCTGAACACTTTCATCGGCCAGACGACTGCCCTCAAACGAGTCACCGGTCGCGTAGAGAAAGCGTGGAACAATGATGCATCGGAAGTCAAGCATCAGGCTATTGGCGACACCCATCGCGGACATGTAGCTCCCTTGCCCGCCGGCGGCCAGCATCATGCCGACCACCTTTCCCGTCCATGCACGTCCCGTCAATTCAATCGCGTTCTTTGCGGCAGAGTTGACGTCGTAGTTGTAGACGGGAGCCGCCAACAGGACTCCGTCGGCCTGCGCAATCAATGACGCCAACTCCTGGACGAAGGGGTCCCCGTACGCCGTCGCTCCATCACAAAGTGGCAAGGGCTTGATCGACAGATCAAAGAATTCGACTGGCTCGCCGACCTCCGAGAGCTTTTCGACGCAGGCTTGCGCCAGGATGCGACTTCGGCTGTCGGGGTGCAGGCTGGAACTGATCACCAAAATCATGGACGAGGGCTACCGTGGCGTCGCGCATCGAAAAAGGGATTGCTAGGACCAGCCAATGCTCGCAGACCCGAGGGGCCTTGTCGAGCGTGGAAGATTTTCGATCCAATCGCAACACGAAACTCGGAGAACTCTCATCGCAAGGGCGGTGGATTGACAGGCGGGCAGGTCGCGGGCGTCCTGCGTTACCAGGTGCCTGCGAACTTCTCGCCATCGATGCCCAGTCGGCTTCGCAGCACGTTGAATTGGTCGAACATTCGCTCGCTGCTGCTATGCACATGTTCGGCCTCGGTGATGAACTGGATATCCTGTTCTGGATACACGTCGCCATCAATCAAGACCGATTGGAATGGGTCGAGCGGTTTCCCATACATGATCAGCAACTTGTGCTCGTCCAGCTGAACTTCCTGACGCTTGGCAGGATTGATGACAGCGATTCCGGTACAGCCGTCGTTCAGTAGCAGTTCCTCGAACTCGAGCAGGATGCTCTTGAGGACTGGCATGTCGATGTGCTCGCGGTACAAGTCTTCATGCGAACCACGGGCTTTGTGGCTGGTTTCCAGAACCACATCGACCACCGACCCGAGCGGCTCAATCAGGTCCAAGAAGAGATCCATCAGGACGTGTCGTGTCGCAGCCGCCATGATCACCGGCGTCTTCGTACCACTGACCTCGTCGACATATTCGTCGAAGCGGAATCCTTGGCGCGGGACAATCTGAAGATCGTAAGACGGTCGTATCGCGTCGGTAAGGTCAAACACGCCATAGCTGTTGATCCCCATATGCGTCTGAAGCTCTTCGTCGCTCAGTGCGTCGAAGCTTCCTTGGGAAATCTCTCGAAGCGTGTCGTCGCTCACCCCGTTGCGCAGGATGCGTTTCAAAAAACCCATGGTGAATGCCGGCCTAGATCGCTGTGGTAAATGGAGTGGCGAGAGCCAAGTACGGACCGATCGACCTCGTCGTCGATCATTACTTCCAACGCTAGGTCACACCGCTCGAGACGCTCTGCGATCGAGTCATCCTTCAGCGAATCGCTTGCAAAAGCAGATGCCAGAACCGGCAAAGTCGGACGAAACGATATAGTCGTCATATCTGGTCCCCGCTCGAGCGTTGTCCGCACGGTCTGCCAGAGCAATCACATTGCGATCACCCCCCGCGGATATACTTCACCAGTGCTCCTCTTTCTCTGTCTGATCGTTGATGCCGTTCGGGGGCGGCTTGCAGCTGTGTTTCCCTTCCAAGTGCGTCCTAGCTGTTTCCTGCTTTGTTGCGGCCTCCCCTTGCTATGGCTGATGGCGGGCTGTGATTTGCCGAAGCGACCTCCGTTGAAGGCCGATCGCTCCGCTTCCGTCGGTGCTAATGGGAGCAGGCAGGCTGCCGAGGAAGAGCCGCAAATCGCGTTGGAAGCCCCAGGCGCTGTCTTTGAAGGAGACTGGGAGACCTGGGACGCCTACTTCATCAAGGATCGCCAAGTGGGCTACTCGCACACTCAGGCGACGTTCAACAGGCTCGGGGTCCTCAGGCAATGTTCGTTACAAGCTCGATAGCTTCCTGTACCTCAACCAAGGACCCGCACGTTTGCTGCAACGTGTCTCCCAGGTCAGTGACGGAAACGAACGACGGGCGGTTACTGAGTTTCGACGGAGGGGTGAGTGTCGGCCCCGCGACGACTCGCTTTTCCGGTTCGGTCGCCGAGGGAGAACTGAAAGTTGAGACCCGCCGCGGCGGGTCCCGAACCACAGAGACAATGCCCTGGAATCCGACCTTTCGCGGTCTTGTCGCTTTGGAACAGTCGTTGCGTCAACGACCGATGCAGACAAAAGGCGAGGAGCGGACGTTGAAGATGCTCTTGCCTGGTCGCTATGAGTTGGCCACCGCTTCGATGCGCTGCGTCGGCTTGGCATCGGTTCCACTGCTTGACGGCGAACTCCACGAGTTGATTGAAATCAACTGTGAGATGAAGACCGAGGATGGCGCCACCGCGTTCTCGACCATTTGGACGAACAGGGAAGGGGAGATCGCCCGTACTCATTCCCCTGGTCTGCAATTGATTGCCTATCGGACGGACCGAGAGACGGCGACCAGTTTTGAGGGAAACGATCAAGTTGTGGCCGTCGCTGCCGGTGACCGGCGAAATCAAAGAGCCTCAAGACGCCCTGCTGGTTGGATACAGAATCCAGCCAACGGCCGCCGCGATCCGAGCAAAGGTCGTGGTGGACTTCCAGCCGGCACCTGAACAATACGTGCGAACGCGCGATGCCGGACTCTTGGAAGTTCTCGTTAGTCGCAAGAAAGAGATACCCGGGAAGGGCTTTCGCGCAGCGGAACTGGTGCCCTCTGATGCCGATACGGCTGCCAATTCCCTTGTCGACGTCAACCACGAAGAGATTCGCCGCTTCCTCGCGATGACGATCAAGGGTGATCAACGAACCGCCCGTGAAGTAGCCATTGAATTGACTCGCTCGGTACATCTGATCATTGCCGATCGAACGGACGATGCATGGACCTGCGAAAGCATCGAGTGTCGCGAAGTCCCTGGCCGGTGATTCAACGGAGCGAGCGATTTTGTTGACCGCGCTGCTGCGTGGCCGGCAGATTCCTGCGCGGATCGTGTTGGGGCTGAAGTATCTCCCGGGGACTCCAGCTCGGCTGGTTTATCATCCTTGGACGATTGCCTATGTCGACGGGAGCTGGATTCATTTGGATCCGAGCGAGGGTGGATTGGCCGCGGCCGACCGCTTGGTTTTCTCCACTTCGGATCTTGCCAGCGGAGATGAATTCGATGCGATCGTCCCGTTGCTGGAAACCATGCGGACGATTCAGGTCGAGATCGCCGGACAGAACTGATCGGCGGCTCGATTAGCCAGCACCGTTTTCCAGATGTTCTGCGACCGCCGCCAACAACGGATCGATCGTTTGTGCCTGGATCTGATGAGGGGGATTCCAAGTGAACCACTTGGCGCCCTCGTGTTCGGTGAGGTTCAAGTCCGGCTTCGTCGTCAGAAATCCAAGGAAATAGCGGACCTGCTTTTGAAACGTCTGGTCACCCGTCCGGCTGTAGGTCACCGGGTAAGTGATCTCGAAGGAGAAACGGTCGTCTAACTGAATGTCTCCAGCAGGAATCCCGGTCTCTTCTTCCGTTTCGCGGAGGGCGGCGCGTCGAAATGATTCCCCACGTTCGCAGTGACCCTTGGGAAGGTCCCAGCGATCTGCATGTCGTAGCAGCAAGAATTCCCGCACGTCGTCCGTGTTCGACATCAGCAGGATTCCCGCTGCCTTCACCATTTGGCCAGGCACTTTCTTCATGGCTTGCCGATCGAGGACAGTTGCCTACAAGTGAGTCGAATCGCTATAGACTATTTGTGAAGCGACGGAACATCTCTGGCTCTCAGTGAGACTACCAATGAAAATTTACACACGGACCGGTGACAGCGGCAGTACAGGCCTCTTTGGTGGGCCTCGCGTGTCGAAGGACGATGTCCGTATCGAAGCCTACGGAACAGTGGATGAGTTGAACGCCGCTCTCGGAATCGTCAGAACTTCAGGAGTCGGTTTATTGATCGACGAGCAACTCACGCAGGTTCAGCACGAGCTCTTTGCGATGGGGGCGGAATTGGCAACTCCCGATCCGGAGGGGCAGGGAACGAGGGTGCTTGGCCAGCGGCAGATCGAGCGACTCGAGCAATGGATCGATGGGCACGAACAGAATCTCCCGCCGCTAAAGAGCTTCATTCTGCCGGCTGGAAACCCGGTCGCCTGTCATTTGCATTTAGCCAGAGCGATCTGTCGTCGGGCGGAGCGCCGGTTGGTCACGCTTTCGCGGCAGAGCCGGGACGCTGTTTCCGACGATTTGTCCATTTACCTGAATCGTCTCAGTGACCTGCTGTTTGTCCTTTCGAGAGTGGTCAATCAGGAGAGCGGGACCGAGGAAGTGGCGTGGGCGGGCCTGGCAAGCCTTCAAGACAACGCGTGAACCACCCCTTCCGAACGCCGTGACAGCGTTGGGTGAGCGAGGGGCCACTCCCGGCCGATGTCACAGGCGGCGGATCAGACGCCGTTGAGAGGGACAAAGCGGGGCCCGCGCCGGGGGCGAGCCGTCAATACTCACGCCCCTCGGGACGCGATCGACAGGGCCCACGATCCCCGGTTCTGGGACCTCAGAACTCCCCGAAATCCTCTGCCATGTCAATCTGGGGCGATTTCCTTGCCATTAGCTGAACTGACCGGATTAGCCCCGGTGGTTCACCCGGTTGGCGAGTGTACAATGCCGCTTGCTTGCGAGAGCCGCATTGTACGTCCCTGTCCGAGGAATGATCGTGAAGAAAGTCGAAGCCATTGTCCGTCACTTCAAGCTGGAAGATGTGAAGAACGCTCTCACCGACCAAGGGATTCACGGGATGACCGTTAGCGAAGTTCGTGGCTTTGGTCGTCAGAAGGGCCATACGGAGATCTATCGTGGCACTGAGTACGCGATCGACTTCGTGCCCAAGGTCAAGATCGAAGTGATCTGTACTGACGACAATCTGCAGATGGTGGTCGACACGATTCTCCAGACGGCGCAGACCGGTCAGATCGGTGATGGAAAAATCTTTGTGACCAATCTGGAGGATTCGATCCGGATTCGCACGGGGGAACGTGGCGAAGACGCGCTTTAGTAGCGTGGTTGGTGGTCGATGTTCCAGCACGCGCAGCGCGGCTGGCCGGCGTTCCCCGTTGGTCGCCTGGAAAATGTGCGAGTTCAGTCCATGCGGCTTTCGGCAGGGACGGTTGTTTTTGTTGACGGTTTGATGCCGGGCGATCTCGTCTTTCAAGGGTCACGGCTTCCAGGATGAACCGCGCCCCGTCCCGCTCGTGAATCACCAGTGACCGTGTCATGTCGATACGACCGATCGTTCTTCGTTGCCGCCAGATGCTCCGAGAGGGGCGAGACAAGGCGCGCGAGCGACACCACTCTGGCACGCCGGGAATGCAGGTCTCGACGTTGCTTGCTGATCTCTATGACGATGTGGTTCTGGATGTTTGGAACGAGGCGATTCGCGAGCATACGACCGACGAGCGATTGAGCGGCCTGTCACTGATCGCTCACGGTGGCTTCGGGCGTCGTGATTTGGCACCGTTTTCCGATGCTGACCTGATGCTGCTGACGACCTTCAGTTCAGAGAGTCTGGCCAACAAGATCGCTGGGAATCTGACGCGCGATTTGGGTGATGCCGGTGTCCATCCTGGCTTGGCGATTCGAATGCCGGACGAAGCCTGCAAGATGGCATGGAATGATCCCGTGATCTTTTCATCCCTTGCCGAATCAAGATTGCTCGCAGGTAGTCTGCAACTGTACTCCAAGTACTTCCAGGCATTTCGCCATGGCGCGATGCGTCGTAAGAAACGTCTGATTCGGGAGGTCGTGGACGCGCGGGTTGCCGAGCGTCGCAAATGGGGCGAGTCCAACTATTTGCTGCGCCCTAATGTCAAGCGATCTCGGGGGGCGCTGCGTGATATTCAATTGATCCGTTGGATTGGATTTGCGCGATACGGAGAAACCGATCTCGAACGCCTGGTCAAACTCGGGGCACTCCCCGAGGAAGATTTTCGGCAGCTTCGACTTGCCTACGCATTCCTGCTGCGTTTACGTCACGAGTTGCACTTTCGAGAGAACAAAAGTCAGGACGTGCTCGATCGCGGTATGCAAATGGAGATCGCCGAAGCTTGGGGCTACAAAGGTACCGAAGCAGTCCTTCCCGTTGAGCAGTTCATGCAGGACTTCTTCGAGCATACGAGAAACGTACGTTATGCGTCGGCATTCTTCGTAGACGATGCACGGAGTCGGCCGCTGATTCACCGTGTCGTCGAGCGTGTCTTTTCGAGAAAGGTCGACGAACGAATCCGGATGGGTCCGACCCATATCTGGGTTCCCACGGAGGATCTGGAGAGCTTTGCATCAAGCCTTCCAGATGTGCTTCGACTGATGAGGCTCGCCAATCAGCACCGTCGCAGGATTTCTCATCGAACGTGGCAAGCGATTCGTAATGCGATGCAAGATCGCGATCCGACACCACCAGATAAAGAGACAATCGAAGAGTTCCTTTCACTGTTAAGTAGTCCGGGACGCTTGGCGCCATTGCTGCGTCGCCTTCACGAATTGCGGATCATCGAGCAATTGATTCCTGAGTTCAAGCGGATGCGAGGACTACTGCAGTTCAACGCGTATCACAAGTTCACCGTGGACGCACACAGCATCCGAGCGGTCGAAGCAGCCACCGACTTGCAAAATGACAAGCATGGAATGGGTCGCCGGTATCGCCGGTTGGATGACAAACGTCTGTTGCACCTGGCGCTCTTGATCCACGACATCGGCAAGGGCTACGAGGAGGACCATTGCATCGTCGGCGCACGGATTGCCAAAACGACGGCAGAGCGATTGATGCTCGACCCAACGTCGGCCGAAACACTGGAATGGCTGGTGCTCAAGCATTTGGCGGTGAACGTGATCGCCTTTCGGCATGATCTGAGCGATCCGCAGATCGTGCTGTCATTTGCCGCCGAGGTCGGTTCGATTCGTCGGCTGGAATTGTTGGTCGTACACACCTATGCCGATCTCGTGGCGGTTGGTCCGGGCGTTGCCACCGACTGGAAGGTGAATCTGATTGAGGACCTTTACAAGCGTACCCGCCGTTACTTTGACTCCGGCAATCTGCCGGGAAGTCCGGACGATCCCGAAATGGAAGCGATGCGAGCCAAGGTGCGCAGGAAACTCGAGGAGCGGTCGGCCCCAGAATCGAGTTTCGAATTGCTGAATCAGTTGCCGCTCTCGTTATTGGATCGCTGCGAACCGGAGCACTTGGCGGACGAGATCGAAATGGTTCGACGCACCAGCGATGGTCATGGTGGGACACTCTGTACCTGTCAATTCGACGCCAGATTCAAGGCGATGCGATACACCGTCATTCGCCGCGAGGGTGAGCGGTCCATCGGCACGTTCGCTCGTGCGACCGGGGCGCTGAGTACCAGCGGTTTGACGATCATGCGGGCTCAGATCGAAACGGTTGGCGATGTTGCCTGGGACTATTTCTGGGTGATCGATCCTGCTTACCCAGATCAGGAAACACCGGCCGCAAGAAGCGAGCAAATCTGTCAGCGAGTTTGTCACCTGCTCGATTCGCCCAACGAACCGCTGCCGAAGCATCGCCGCACGTGGACGACCCAGGGACAGCAGGAGCCAGAATCGGTGAATGTGTTGCCAACGAAGGTGGTCTTCGACAATGAGACGGTCGATCGCTATACGATTCTTTCTTTCTTTGCCTACGACCAAGTTGGATTGTTGTATCGCATCGCGGCGACGCTTGCGGAGAACCAAGTGGTCCTGCACTTTGCCAAGATCGATACCCATTTGGATCAAGTCGCTGACGTGTTTTACGTCTCCGAACTCGATGGATCGAAGTTGACCGACTCCGAAAGGCGGCGTCAGATCCGAGAAGCCCTGTTGTCCGTCGCTGGCTAGCCGATGGTCCGACAGGCTCAGCTTCCCCTCGGTTTGCCAATGCAGTAGTCGCTGATTTTCAAAGAAGGGGTCAGGTACGAATGGCACGGGCTTTGAACCTCGGGCGCTAGCCGTGGGCGAAGAAAACGTCATTAGGATGCGGCGAAGACCCACGGCTAGCGCCCGAGGTTCACTGAGACAACCTAAGTTCGTGCCATTCGGGTCCGGGTACCAATCGTGCGAAGCACCCGAAGGGCCGCTGGCAGCCATTGGTCACTGACCCCTGTTTTGAAGCCTGTTCAGTCTAGGTAAACCGTGACTGTGGCATCGCGTAGGAAAAGCGTTGCCACTCACATCGATAGCGACGTCATCGGCTGACAACCTTGAAAAAGAAAGGGTGACTTTTGGTTGCACGAGCTTCGAGGCGCGGTAATGCTTCATTGGTTCATTGACCGCGATCGCTCGGCGGATCCTGCCAACCCTTGGCAAGCATCGACTTGCACCTCAATTGGGATTCCATCCTAGCGATCACCAAAATCAACGGTTAGCGCCGCTGTCCTCAGCGGATCGGCAAGGAAACCTTGACTTTGCAGGTTGTAACCTTCACTTCCCATCTTCCTTCCAAACATGGATGTTACCTCATGCGTACGTCTGCAATCACGGCTGCCGTCCTCGCCTTGTCGATCATGGCCGGCACTGTCAACGCCAACGATGACTTCAGCGCATTGCTCGCCGATCTGAGCTTCGGTGATGCCCCATCGCTGAGCGAGCCGTCTACGGAGTCGTTGACGGTTGTGCAAGAAGAAACACTTCAAGATCTGATGCCCCTGCCCGCAGGGATGTCGATGCCGGGGATGCTCGAAAGCACCCCCACTGCCCCGGAGTGCCGCTGTCGCCGTCGCCACGCCTCAGCCCGCTCCTCAAGTCGCGCTGATGGATCCCGTTCCTGCTTCGGTTCCAGTGTGCGACGATTGACATGGATGCCGCCTTTGCAGTCCAGGAAACCGCGTCCGTACCCGCCCAGACGGTTGGCCATCTGCATGCACGGAAACAACTGCGAAACTGGTGCTTGTGGTGGCTACGAAACCACTGCGTACTGCCGGCCGCGAGGCATGGTGAATCTTCCATCGTCGACGTTCCACCAGTACTTCCGCAGCCATCCCTGCTATACCAACGTCTGGGATGGCTATGGGATCTACTGTGGATCGCATCACAAGCACCTGCACGGTGAGTGCGACTGCTTCAAGCAATCGGGTTGCGGAGCCTGCGACGGTCACGGAAAGTGTGACGGCTGCGGCAACTGATCTCGATGTCGCGATCAGGTCGAAACGTCCCTGATCGCTGGCGCGAAAAAAGTTCCACCCACGGCAGGTTCTGTTTTAGTCAAAGCAGCCGACTTGCCGATGAATCTCATACCATGGATTGGGAGGGTGGAACGATCGGTGCCATCGTTCCAGCATTGATGGGCCATGGTGAGGCAGGGAGGGCTTCACCATGGCCCTTCTCTTTTGGGGCTCGGCCGCGGACTCATGCCAAAACAAAAGGGCCGTGGAATACATTTCCACGGCCCTGAATGTTGGTCAGGATGGAATTCCGATCAGGAGAAGAGCTGATCGATGATCTGGCCGTCTCGAACAAGCGTGATCGGTCGTCCCGTGCTGCTGTCAAACTCCATCGTGGGATCGATGCCCAGGTTGTAGTAGAAACTGGCTGCGACGTCGTCCGGTGAGATTCCCTCGTGCCGAGGCCCGGAAGCGGTGTCGTCGCTCTCGCCGATCACCTGACCGCCGCGGACGGCACCGCCGGCCATCAGCATGAACATGCAGCGAGGGTAATGGTCTCGTCCACCTTCGGCACTCCGCTGATTGATCTTCGGCGTGCGACCGAACTCACCGGTCACGAAGACGGCGGTCGAATCGAGCAATCCTCGCTGTTCCAGTCCGATCAATAGTCCACTCAGTCCCGCATCGAGCTTGGGCAAGTTGTTGGTCTTCAGTTTCGTGAAGTTGTCTTGATGCGTATCCCAGCCGCCAAGCTGAAGACTGACCAAGCGTACACCTGATTCGACCAGCCGCAATGCCAGCATGCAACTCTGGCCAAAGGAGTCTTCGCCGAACTGCTTTGCAAAGCTTTCCGGTTCCTGGCTGATGTCAAATGCCTCGCGCGTTCGCGACGAGGTGATCATCGAGTAGGCCTGTTCGCCGAACTGATCCAGACCCTCCAGCAGTTGGTCGGATCTTCTCCAGTTCCGCAAACCGACGATCCAACTTCTTCAGCAGTTGCTGTCGACGGCTGACTTCATCGATCCCGATTCCGCCGCCCAAGGAGATGCCTCGCACGGAGTACGGCTGTCCGAAGCTCGGTGTCGAATTGGTTTCCAGTGCCGCGTAGCGAATTCCGAGGAAACCGGGGCCCTGGCTAGCCCGGGGAACTGCGACCAGGCTTGGGATCTCAGCATCGCTGGGGCGTTCCTTCGCTAACACCGAGCCGTAGCTCGGATACTCCAGGGCAGGAATCGGCTTGCTTCCCGTGTTGACGTATTCTTGGCCAAGCCGATGCGCCGCGAGGGTGTGGCTGACGCCTCTCAGGATCGCAAACTTGTCAGCGACACCGGCAAGCTTGGGGAGATGCTCCGAGATTTGAATCCCGGGGACATTGGTTGCGATCGGATTGAACGAGCCGCGAATCTCGGTGGGTGCATCAGGCTTCAGGTCAAAGGTATCCAAGTGGGAAGGACCACCGGGAAGTTCGATAAAGATCGCCCGATCGGCACGGCCGGCTTGGACTTGACCGGCATGGGCCATCCGCATGTAACCGGAGAGCGTCAGTCCACCAAGGGACAGCGTGCCCGCCTTGAGCATGTCACGCCGCTTCATGCCGTCACAGGTGCGATGAATATTCATAAGGATCAACTCACTAATCTCAGGTTTTGATTCAATGGAATGAGAAATGAAATTCTTGGATTGCTAGTGCGTGATGATGAACTCTTTGGTGTTCACCAGCGCCCACAGCAACGATTGCACCCCTTCGGCAGGCGAATTGGATTCATTGATGAAGGCCAAGGAAATGGAGGCCTCTTCGGAATCTGGAAATCGACTCAGGGTTCGGAGATAGGCTTCCTCGACGAGATCTTCGATGGTCACGTTGGCGGGCGCCGTCTTGCGACTATCTTCCAGACTGGTCCACGAGTTCTCATCAGCCATGAGGCGCTCCAATGAGGGAACATCGTATCCGAGCTGTTCCATCTTCTCTGCGACTCGCTTGTACTCCCGTTCGACTTGGGGTCGCATCTTTTCTTGCTGTCGCTCAGGTTGCTTGCTGAATCTCGCGATCTGGCTGAGCAATTGTTTGCGTTGTGCGTCGGCGCGACGTTGAGAAGCGGTCACGCTGGGGTCGACGGTCGCCTTTGGACCTGCGACGCCGAGTTGCTCGCACGCCTGAGCGACCCAGCCATCCTTGCCAGATAGCCGCTGATGCATTTCGACGTCATTTCGCAGGTAGATCAACTGCAGCAAACTTGGCGAGTTGCTTCGATCACAATCGCAGTTTGATTCACGAATCGATTGACCGAACACCTCGAGCGCGAACTCCTGCTGGTTTCGTCGTCGTGGCTTTCCGTCGGCGATTGCCATGTCGTCAAGTTGCTCTCGCATGCGAGTTGCATGCTCGTCTGAACCAGTCGCAAGCATGACTGCGTCGTACACCACTTCTGCTGGCAAACGGCGCGGAATGTGGTGCGAGAAGTTGGTTCGATCCGCGGCGTTGGTCTCATTGGTCTCTGCGCTACGCTGGTAGGTGTCGCTCGTGACAATGGTGTGATGAAGCCACTTCAGATCGAACTCATGCTTGACGAACTCGGCCGCGAGATAATCCAGCAACGGCGCGTTGACGGGAGGATTCGCCAGGTTCATGTCGTCGGTTGGATCGACGATGCCACTGCCGAAATAGTTGCTCCACACGCGATTGACAATCGCCTTGGCAAAATAGGGATTCTCGGGCGAACGCAACCACTCCATCAAGTCTCCACGGGGATCGCGATCCAAGATGATCGACTCGGGCTGACCGAGGATCTTGCCGGTGGGAAGGTTGGCTTGCGCGGCGTCCTTGCCCTTCTTCTTTGCCTGCTCGTTGGCCTGTTTGGAGCGTATCAGGAATCGGCCGAGTGTTGACCAGGAGTTCGCCGAAAGGCACCGTCTTGCCGTCATTGGCGGCCGAGGAGATCGCTCTCCGCAAATCACCACCTTTGAGTTCCTTATCGCCTGTCAACTCTTTCAAGAGAGCATCTCGCTCTTTCTTCGCTTCATTGGAAACCTGATTCTGGTTGACCCGAATGGGAGTGAAGAGTTTGGAGAACTGTTCGAAGTCGTCCTTGGACCACTGGTCAAAGGGGTGCTTGTGACACTGGGCGCACTCGATTCGAACACCCAGGAAGGTGTAGGCGAATCCGATTGCACGGTCTTCCGGCGACTGGAAATTCCGTCGGGCCCAGAACAGGGGCAGACCGTCACGCTCGGCAAAGAGATGCTCGTTGCCTGGTGCGCAGGCTTCGGTCATCGTCTTGCAGTATTCCAGATAGGTTTCGTCGGGTTGGCGACTTTCCGCCGTCACGATTCCTTCAATGATCTGGTCGTACGGCATGTTGTTATCCAAACGAACCCGCAACCACTCGTACCAAAGGCGAGTTGCCGCATTTCGAATCGGCAGCACATTGTTGAGCTGTTCGTCGCTATTGCCGGTCCAGTCGCAAAATCGAGTTGCCCACCATGCGGCATACGCTGGCGATTCAATCAGGTCGTCGATCAATCGTTCTCGCTTGTCGGTCGACGAATCGGCGAGGAACTCTCGGACCTCTTCGGCCGATGGAAGGATTCCAGTCAAGTCGAGGGAGACCCGTCGAATGAACTCGGCGTCCGTGCAGAGACCCGACGGATTGAATTCCCAGCTTCCGAAGTTTCTGGGCAATCAGCTGATCGATCGGATGAGTCGATTCGTGATCAGGCGTAGGCGAGCTTGGAACTGACCGGCCGAAGCACGGGAACGGGAATCACCGCATTGTCGTAGTAAACCACGACGTGCGTATCTCCCTGAACACCGGAACGGACATGCCCGTCTTGGTCGATCTCTGCGACGGAATCATCGTTGGAGCTGAATCGGCAAAGTTTCGTGACGTCTTCGGCGCTGCCGTCTTCCCAGTGAGCGATCGCGAGCAGTTCGATCGAATCCCCTTCCGCCGTGAACTGAATCTCCGCCGGAACGATCTCCAGTCGCGTCAATTGTTGCGGTACTTCCGAGTCATTCTTGGCGCCACTTTCGATCCATCTTCGCAGCACATGGTGTTGCCAACTTCCTTCGTCAAATCGCTTGCCGCCTTCGTGGACGTCGGCATCGAGTGGCTTGGCCAGGATCAGGCTTTCGTCCACGTCGTCCACAGTCGACTCGACCGCTGGACTCATCCAGCATCGCTGCATGATCGGCTTTGAAGTCGTAGCCGAAGAGCGAAAGCTGGAATCCGCCGCGGCCCTGGAAAGAACCATGACAGGCCCGCCCGTTGCAACCCAGTCGTCCAAGCAATGGAATGACATGCCTTTGGAAGTCGGGGATTTCGTCCGTTTCGGCGTCGGCAAAGCGAACTTCGAGCGAATCGGCGACGACTGGGCCGGCCTCAGACATTGCTCGCCTTGGCATTTGCGGGTTCGGCCTGAACGGGTGCTGTGGAGATCACAATCAAACACCCAAAGGCAACTGCAGCACAAAAGGGCAGTGCAGGCTTGGTGATCGAAGGTTTCATAAGCTTTCGCAAGGGTCAAAGGAGGGAAGGGTTCCGTCGGACGGATCGTTCGAAGGTTCGGCACGTCGGAAAAGGCCGAGTTGAAGACGGTGAGTGAACGCGGGCTATTGGGGTGAGCGTTTGTCGGTCGGCGACTTCGTTGTCTTGGTGGGCTCGGCGGGACGTTTCGACGATAGCCGGTGGATCCGAATCGTTCCGCTTCGAGTCACGACCCGCTTTTCGAAGCATGCTCAAGTATGATTTCTCGAGTTGGTCCGTCTGCCTCGCTCTTGCGAGCTTCCAGACGAGAGACCGCGGAATCGAGTAGTTGTTGGGATCGCGCCAAGCGTTGGCGAAAGGCCTCGACATCGTATTCGGCGCGAGCGATCTGAGCCTGCTGCAGTCGCTTGGCCGCCTCTCGTAGTCGATTGCGATCGGATTGGCTATCACGAACCTTCAGTTTCGCCATCAACAGGCTGGCATGGTGTTCTGCTTGCAAGAGCTCCACTTCGATCTCGAACAACCGTTGGTCCCGGTTTTGAGCCAGTTCAAGTTTTCGAGCGGCTCTGGCGAGATCCTTGATCGCACGCTCATATTCTTGAGGTTGAACCGCACGGAGCTGGTTGAGGACTTTGGTCAATTCAGGCAGATGTGCTTGAACCAGCTGCTCGACGATCTTCTCGGTGTCTTGTTCGGAGGTCGCGGCTGCCGTGCTATTCGACTTCGTTCCATTGTCGCGCCAAGGCGTTCAACGTGGTCATCAGCACGAGTAGAGCTAGCAGTCCTACAAACGGTAGTCGTCGCAGCCAAGGATTCCTAACCATCGTTGCCCTCTTCACGCTGTGCATCGGAACTCGAAGAGATCGCAACAAACATCCATGACATCGCTGAATCGATATCACTCGGCTGATCATCCAGCACCAGGTCGTACGATTCATCAGCATGAGAGTCCGCAAGTTCGTCCAGTTCCGACTGCCCCGATTGGGAGTCGGCTGTTTCCGATGTCAGCGTGTGGTGGCTACTGGCCCATGCTTTGGCAATCAACACGCTCTCATCGAGCAATGCTGCCGGTTCGACCGCGGCGCCATCTTTGGTCGAGGCGGTCGTGCCAGATGGCGAGGCGAATTGAAGAAATTGCACCGTCAAAGCGATGCAGGCCGCAACGGAAGCGACGGCAGCGATCCATCGCCATCGCTGCGTTTCGTAGGGATGTGAGTGTTTCGAACCCGCATGCCGGGAGGGTCCGGCGGTCGAAGGCGCGGCTCTGTGCGATCGCGGTGATCAGGCTTGCTTGTTGCAGCAAGGCTTCCGATAGCTCCGCATTCCCCGCAAGCTTCTCCTCAAAACGCTTGCTCGTCTCCGCGTCGAGTTCTCCGAGCAGGTAGAGCAGGCATTGGGCGTCTTGCGAGTCGCCGGCGTCGAGATCGTTTCGGTTCGGTTCAGCAGTCGTCATGATTTGTCTCGGTCGATCTCAGCCTTCAGTCGCTCCAAAGCGCGGCGCATCTGGGTGAGAGCGGTTCCAAGGGGAATGTCAAGTTGATTGGCGATTTCTTGAAAGGTCAGGTTCTGGTGAATTCTTAATCGGACGACCTCCTGCCAGGCAGGCGGCAGTCGCTGCAGTGCTTGTTCAACTTGAATGGTTGTTTCGGTCAGGATGACTTGGTCGATTGGGTCGTCGGTATCGGTCGCGATTCGATGCCATGCTGTTCGAGCATGCGATTCTTGGAGGCCTCGCTTCGCCACATTCGAGCCGCTTCGTTGGCAGCCACCCGAAACAGCCAAGCACGTCGGGCGGCTGGATTTACGTCTTGAGCCGACTGGAGCATCTTGACCGACACAACCTGCAGGCAGTCGTCCACGTCGGACTCCTGTCTCAGGCGACTCCTCAAAAAAGCGCGAAGCCCATCGGCGACCTCCTCAAACAGCTGACGCCATGCCTGGCTGGAATCTGGCTGCCCGCCGGGGGGCGAGCCGGAACCCAAAGTCCGCTTAGCGATGTCGTCAGAATCGGGCTGGGGGCTAGGGGATTCGCTCATTTCCGAGTCGTCAGGAGAATAGATGCGCGACTTGAGGTGATTATTTCGCCTCAATCACGATTATTTTGTCGGGCTGCGCACCGAGATTCGCTGGCGGGTGGGGGTCTGGGGGTATGGCGGGTTGAAGCAGTCGGCGGCTTGGGCTCTGCTTTCCATCCCGCAAATGACATCGGGCTGTCAGCACAGCCTTGGAACTGAATCAGACAATAGCGAAGACGTCTTCCCCGTTCAGCAGTTGGTGAGAGGATCGATGGCCGCAAATCAAGAAAAAGTTTGGATTGGGTTCGACCTCGGCGGCACCAAGATGCTGACGGTCGCCTATGACGAGAACTGGGGTGAGCTGGGACGCCGTCGCCGCAAGACGCGGGGGCGGGAGGGTAGTGACAGCGGCATCGACCGGATCGGTTCCACGATCGAACGCCTATTGGAAGAGTCCAAGATCGAAGTGGACCGCCTGGCAGGGATCGGCATCGGATGCCCGGGACCGATCGACCTGACGAACGGTCGCATCCTGACGACGCCCAACTTGGGTTGGGATGATGTTGACGTGGGCAGCTACCTGAAGAAGCGTTTCGGCTGCGACGTTGTGGTCGTCAATGACGTCGACGCGGGGGTCTTTGGCGAGTATCGATTTGGGTCTGCGAAAGGATCCCGATGTGCCATTGGGATCTTCCCGGGAACCGGGGTCGGTGGTGGATGTGTTTACGAAGGACGCATTCTGCACGGCGCGGGGATCAGCTGCATGGAAGTGGGACACACCCGAATCAGCAGTAGCACTCGTGCAAGCGGCTACAAGTTGCCCGGGACGGTGGAAGCCGAAGCGAGCCGGCTGACGATTGCGGCCGAAGCGGCCAAGGCGGCTTATCGTGGTGATGCGCCCTACCTCGCCAAGAAAGTTGGTACCGATCTGGCTGACATTCGCAGCAGCGCGATTGCCGAGGCGATTGAGAATGGTGACAAAGTCATCAAAGACCTCGTGGAAGAGGCGTCCGAAGCGATTGGCTTTGCGGTGGTCAACATCGTTCATCTGCTCGCCCCGGACAAGGTCATACTCGGTGGCGGCCTGGTGGAAGCAATGGAAGAACTGATCGTCGGAACCGTGCGGAAAACGGCTCGCCAGAACGTGATGAGCGTCTACAAGGACTGCTTCGAGGTGGTGGCAGCGAAGCTGGGGGATGATGCCGGTGTGCTAGGTGCTGCCGCGTGGGCCCGACAAGAACTGACCACGGTCGTAGCGGAACCATTCGCCACCGCTGCAGACGCCCCACTGCCCACTGCCTCACTGCCCACTGCCCACTGCACTGCTTCACTGCGCGTTCGGACGTGAACCGTCGGGGCCGCCGCTGATCAGGTGATCCATCGGCAACGGCCGCGCGGCGGTGGCAAAGCCTCTGGCGTAGAGATGTTCTTTCAACTGGCGAAAGGCTGCAAAGCTGTCGGGATAGACCCAGACGGTGATCGTGGTGGATCCGGGATTGCGTCCTGCCAACTCGATGTCGAGTTCGCTGCGATTGGCGAGCACTTGTTGGATGCGGTTGGCCATGGGGCTCTTCCAAAGGCTCGACACTCATGCCCACCAATTGAATTCGAGTCGCCATTTGAACCTGTCCACCGCGGGCGACCATGGCGCGATCCTTGTCCATGCGATAGCGGGCGATGTAGCCGCGGACCGGACCAACGGCTGCCTCCATGTGCCCGTTACGAGAACTGCTCGCAACGCGTTCGAAGTCACTGCGAATTTCATTCAATAGCTTTTCAATGGGGACAACCGATAGCCGATTGTCCTTCAGTCGAAAATGCAGTTCGTCACCAAAAACAGTCTTTGCCATGGGTGTGGGAAGATGCTCAACGGCAATCACTGATTCGGGCTGATCCTCGAGTCGCTTTCGCTCTCCCTCGAGTTTCTGCTAGCTCTTCTTGGGCGAGCTTCAACTCGGTACTTCGGCGGGCGGCCTCGGTCACTTGACGATCGAGCTCTTTTCGCTTGTCTTCCCAAGCGGCTTGCGCCTCGCTCAACAGGTCCATGATCAGGGCTCGCTGTTGACGCTTGAAGTCCAACTGCTGATCGTATTGCTTGATCAATCCTTCAAAGCGATTGGAATCTGCCTGGGCAGAAGCAGCACGCATCGCCTGCTGTGATAGCCTGGCAAGTTGTTCGTCGGTGGCGTATTGCCCGGTATCGCTGACAGACTCTTCCCTCAATTGCTCCTTGATTTCCTCAATCACTGCCGTTGACTGTGAGCCGAGAACGACGACCAGGATGATCAGGATGCCGACCAGGTTGGCGACGATGTCAAGAAACGCATCATGTCCCAACTCCAGCACCGCGCGTTTTTTTCGCATCTGAATCATGGAGACTCCTTGCCGACGAGTTCAATGCCACTGCCGTTCATGAGAGTTCGCAGTTGATGAAATCGCATTTCACTGCGTGGTGTGATCTGAACTTCCAGCCTTGGCTGCCAACGTCCACCGGGAAGTGCCGGTCCCCATCGCTCGATGCGGTTGCGTAGCGCGGTGGCGAGTTCGAGCGTGGCCCGGTCAATATCACCATCGAAGAATCCGAAGACCTCGGTCGCACCCTCGCTCTTGGCAGGTAACAGCACGAAGCGGTCGGGATAGCATTGCAGTCGCATCGTGCGGATGATCGCATTGCCATGCATTCCCGCCATCGATTCAGGCAGCGCCCAGTCACGACCTTGACGGCGAACCAGTTCGGCAGAGGGAGTCGTCGAAGGCGTCATCCCTGGCTGCGCCCAGGTGGCATTTGGGCCGCCAGTCTGGGATCGGCCGCCAGTTCCTGGTCCATCATCGAGATGGGCGATCCCATCATCGAAGGAGAGCCCTGCATTGGCGGAGCCCCCTGCATCGATTGCATCGATTGCATCGATTGATTGGAGAGCTTGCTGAGACGCTCGGGGATCGCCCGCGGGAGCGCCGGCATTGGCTTGTGGATTGGCATTGGCTTGTGAACTGGACGGATTGCTGCTAGCGGCAAACGTCGAGGAATCACCTGACAAAGTTCCCTCGGCGCTGCTGCCGAGATCACTCGGTGACCCATTGGAATCTTGTCCGCCGGCATCTTGATTGGCCGACAGCCTCGCTACTGGGCCAGAACTCGCCGGCATTGGTGGATGGCGATGCGTTTGCCATTGGCCCGTCTTGTTGCGAACCGCTTTCGAACAGGCCCGTCGAATCCTCCGCCTGCACCTTGTGGCGAAAGGTCGGCATAGTGTCTTCCCAGTGGGGAGCTGACTCCCGGGTTTTGATTCTCGGTTGCTTCGCCAAGTCCTTGCGAGTCGCTCGAGGCTCCTTCGGTTCGCATCTCCCGCGCCGCGGTTTGCATCTGCTCAGCCATTCGCCGCGCGGCGGCGCCAGCGTCGCCGATCTCCGACGTCCCGCCCGCATAGCCGTTTTGAGAAACCGATCCGATTTGGGGTCCCTGTGCGTAGGGAGAGCCGGCGACGGTGGAGGATGAACGCCCGCGGTAATCGTCACGAAGTTGACCGAAGCCGTTCGCCCGCCCAGCACGATCGAGAGCTGCGGCCGAAAGAACGGGAAGGCTGGTTCGCACCTGAAAGGCTTCCCCCGCGAGCCGAGTTGCCGAGGCTGCCACGACCTCCGAGGCTGCGTTGTGTCATCGCCATCCGGACGCGCTGTTCGGCGGCCGCCGTGTTGATCGCGATCTCGATCCGTCGCTTCAGGTTGGTGTCGGGCTTGGTAAACGCGAGTTTGACCTCAGCGGGAACCAATTCGTAGCCAAACTGATCGTCCCAATCTTGCATGGCGCGTCGCGCTGCGCCATAGATTTCAATTCCGTCCGGTCGAACCACCAACAAGGGATAGGGAGGAACCGAATCGCCATAATTCTGCATGACGTGCATGCGGATGGTGCGCAGCGCCGCATCAAGTGGATTGGCTGAGTAACTGGCGTTCTCGAGCTGCTCCATGGAAATGCGCGATCCCTCGGGCCAGATCGTGATGCCTTCGGCGTCGCATTCCAGATAGACCGGTCGACGATCCGTGCCGTTCGGACCTTTGTGAGGCACGATCACGACACGAGGTGAGCGGTCGGCAGAGTCCTCGCGTAGTTTTTCAACTGTCTTTTGCTCCGACTCGATTCGCTCTTTGATTTCTGCGATCGCGATGTCACTGATGGCAGGCGTCTCGATCTCGCCGGTTGCCTGGCGAACTTCGTCGTTGAGCTGCCGCAGCTGCTTCCGCAAACGTTCGATGTGATCATCGATATGAGTCAGCTCATCGCGTTTGGTTTCCAGCTCGGCTGTCTGCTCGTCGCGGACCGCCACGAGTTCGGTCACCCGAAACTCCTCTTCGCTGAGAAGTGCTTCGACCGAGGCGCGGGTCATCCGCGTTGCGACCGCCTCGGCGACCGCATGTTTTTCTTCGGCTCGTTGTTCGGCTCTGGCTTTCTGTTCAGCGGCGGCCGTGGCGTTTTCGGCAACCAGGGCTAGCAGGAGGATCAGCGTGCCCAGGGTGCAGACAAGTACGGCCAGGAATGGGAACAGAGATGGCGAGAGACCTTGGCGTCGTCGCCTGCTCATGCTGCGCGCCTCGAAGCTTCTTGAAGCAATTCGTGATCAGGTAAACGCTGAGCCAAAACATCGACGGCTCGAGCCAGGAATCGCATGGCCTCGGCCATGCCGTCTCCAGCCGCCGCCGAGATACTCCGGTCGATCGCGGCGTTGGTTGCGTTGAGTCTCTGCAGGTTGGCGTCGAGCGATTGCTGCAGTGCCAGAATCGACTCGGTGCCTCGTTGAGTGTCGGCCAACGCTTCAAACTGTTTCACCACCGATTGCTGCTGGGTGACCAGCGTTTTGGAGTGGTCATTGATCGTTTCCTGCCAGCGTTGCCACTGACGCTCCAGTCGATCGGCCGAAACACGAGCCGATTCGTCGATGGCGGTCGCATGGTTGCGAAGCGACGGTCGCAGGATTGCTTCCAGGCTCTCGGTCAAATTATGCGCTGACTCTTCGTTTGCAACGCGGACGATATTTTGTGCTTCGTCCAAGGTTTGACGCCAACGATCGCATTGATCACCCAGTTCCTGGCTGACCCCGGAGGTTGCCGACGTCAAGCTTTGCGCATGATTGGTCAACGCTGGAATCAGTGAACTCTCAATCGCTTCGACAATCTTGTTGGCGTTGTCGTCATGGACAAGTTGCCAGTGCCGCTGCGCCTCATCAATGGTTTCTCGCCAGAGCGTCGCCTGGTTGTCGAGTGACTCGGCAACGGCCGCTTGCACGCCGCGGCACAAGTCAGCGATCAGCGCTGTTTGATTGTCGGACGTTTCATCGCTCGGCAGACTCGCAGAAAGGAGATGGCCGACGCGAGAGTCAATCACCGCGAGCAATCGTTGTTCGCTGCGTTCGATGGGAAACTGCAAGAAGATGGCAAGGACTGACAACACCAGGCCGATCGCGGTCGTATCAAAGGCCACGTACAAGCCGCTCTTCAAGTTTTCAACCGCGGCCGAGCCGTTTGTGAAGTCAAGGCCGCCCAGCGTTTGCGTGATCCCGATGACCGTTCCCAAGAAGCCCAGCATCGGGATCGCCCAGATGATGATCCGCACGAGACCTAACGAGTCGTGCGCCGCATCGGCATCGCGAGCGGAAAGCTCACGCAAGTCATCGGCAAGATGTTTGGTCGAACCTCGCTGCGATTGCCTCGTTAGCAACTCGCTCAGTCGACCGACCAATTGACTCGCTCGGATCTCGGTCGGCAGTTTTGTGATCTCGGTCAGCCAGCGGCGCGCCACGTGGCCCGCATCGTTTTCCTCGAGCCAGCGATTTGCCGGAGTGACTTCGCTTGGTGGCGGCATCAGATCTTCGTCTCGGATCGCCGCCAACTGATTCGCCTGGGCGGCCACCGCCAGCCATTTGCTGATCAGAACCGCCACGGCGAACCAGAACAGCACCGTGGCAGCTACTGCGATTGGGTGGCCCAAGAAGTATCGTTGCAGCGGGCTCCAGGGAACCGTGTAGACCAGCGCGTAAAAGGCACCCGACAGACCCGTTGCCAGTAACGTGGTTAGCAGTGGGCCTCCGGCGGTCTTGTTGGCCGCGAGTTGAGGCTGCTGTTCGTCGGCTGTTTCGGAGGTTTTGGAATGGAGGTTGGCAGCGAACGCGGACTTCCCGACACGGATACTCACAATCAGACCTCTGGTATGGAGTGGGATCTTGGACGGCGCAGCTGAGCCGGCTTGCGTGGTCGCTTTCAGACCAACCGCGCGCAGCTACATCGATCCAGGTAATCGGATCGACTACTATCAGCCTCCAACTCCACGCAATCGGTAAATTTTCTCAGCGACGAGTTTCACGAAGCTGACCAGCTTGCTGCGGTCGGTCCCGCACTCGTCTTGCGGTCGGTGGACGCAGGTACTTACGATCGCGGGACCGTCGAGATTCTCGATCGGGGGCACGTACGCGACACGCCGAGGGAGTGGGTTCGATGCAGGATGAAAAGTCACACAAGCCGCTGTTCCACTCGCGCTTGCGGACCGAGCGGGTGCGGAAACTGCCGTTGCTCGGGGCATTGGCCCTGCTGATCGGGATCGCTTCGGTGGGGGCCAGTCAGTCGCCCCCAGTCCAAGGGGATGGAGGTGTCGCAGCAGGTGGGGGCGTGCCGGCGCTCGATCCGACAGCGGTGTCCAAAGTCGGTGCTGCCGGTGACATGATCGGATTTTCCCATTCTGACGCCTCGGGAACTCAGACAATTACGATAGTTCATACCGGAAAATCCTGGATGGCTGTGTATCATATCGATAGGTCGGGCACGATCCGGCTGGTCAGCAGTCGCCCGATCGATGCTGACTTTTCATTGCAACTCAACGCCACATCGCCGCTGCCGGATGAGATTCGACAGTTAGGTCGTCGGTAGCCGCGACAGGTGATTGAGCTGCAACGGAAGATCCTTGCGATTGTCCGCTGTCTCATCACTTATCGACGATCCCGCAGCTTGACGGGGTCCATCGGAGCCGAAGAAGTCGAATGGCAAACTACCTGTCGCTTGAAGAAGCCGCTGCGAAACTCGGAATTTCTACCGACCGTCTTGGTCGATCTTCGCAGCCAAGGTCAAGTCCGCGGTTTCCGTGACGGAACCAGCTGGAAGTTTCCCGAGGATGCAATCGAAAACCTGGCTGAGGATCTAGCGGCAGCGGGTAGCGATCTGGGAATTGGAGGCGAGTCATTGCTTCCTGGTTCAGGAAGTGACGTCAATCTGGTCTGCTTCGGGAGGGACCGGCAGCGATGTCGAGATCGTCGCCAACGACAGCGACTTCCTGATGGAGAGCGAAGGGGACGATCTGCTCGAAATCGATTCGTCCGAATTGCAACTCAACGAATCGGCGATCTCCCACGACTCGGCTCAACTGGATCTGGCAATCGAGCCGAACGCCGGCAGCACCGGGCCGGTCACCGACGAGGAACTGCGCGAGATCTCGGAATCACATCCTGATGTGCTGGCCCCCGAGGGTGAGCCCAGCGTCGGTGGCAGCAGCCTGCTTGACATCGGCGGCGATGAGGACAGTGACGATATCAAGCTCGAAAGTGAAAGCGATCTCAGCTTTACGGGCGGTCCCGAGGACCACGATAGTGGCGAAGAACTGATTGGTGATGATGGCGATAGCAGCATGGAAGTGCTTGGTAGCGGACTCGAGCGAGCGGGCGATGGTTCGCAGTTGTCGGGTGCGGGTGCTAGCAGCCTGGAAATGATGGATGATCTGGATGAGTTGGTCACGCAATCTCGAAAGGTAGTCGCAGCGCCGATGTGCTAAGCGAGTTGGACCTGCTCGGCGCTGAGCAGGGGGGCAGCGGTTTGATTAGCGGCGATAGTGAAAACCTGCTTGCTTCCTCCGGTTTGGGCAGCAGCATCGGGGCAGATGCACTGCGAGATTCCGATCTCAGCGGAATCGATGATGCTCTGGCCGATGACGATGACCTGGTGATCGCTGATGATGATGACGATCTCGTCCTCGGTAGCGCCGGCAGTGACATTTCCGTGGCCGGGGACAGTGGCATCAATCTGATGAGCCCCTCCGACAGTGGACTCTCTCTCGAAAGCGAGCCGCTTGATTTGGCGGGAAGCAGCATCTCGGCACTTGACCTTGGTGCGGAGCTATCCGAAGGGGGAAGCAGCGGCAGCGGCAAACGTCCTGGCAGTGGTGGTGGCTCCGATGTCGGGTTCGATGCGGATGAAGAATTCCAGCTTTCGCCATCTGGGATCGGCCTGGATGCGGACATTGAAAGTGGATCACAGGTGATCGAAGTCGAGGACTCCGAAGCACTCGGTGAGCCCGTTGAATTTGCGGAGGCCGATGCACTCGGTGGAGATGTATTCGCTGCTGAAGGCGATGATGCCCTGGCGCTGGATGAAGAGGGCGAGGCCATCGCGATTGACGATTCCAGCAGATCGTCGTCGGTGATGTCCGGTGCGATGGGCGGTTACGAGGTACCGTTCACGCTGCTTCAGTGCGTGACGCTGATGCTGATTCTGTGCGTACTGAGCCTTGGCGGAATGCTGCTGACCGACCTGGTACGGAACATGTGGGCTTACTCCGAGCCGACCGCCCCAGTGAGCTCGCTTACCGACTCGCTGATTGGCCTGATGGGTTGGGGCCGGTAACGGTCCCCAGCGTTTAGCGGGCCATCCATGATTTCCCTTGAAAGGTCTCCCCCAGAGGCTTTTCGGTGAACGTCTCCCCGAATTGGGGTCTTGGCCGGCACTCGCTGGACAGAGACATTCTTATCCTGAGAATCGTTCTAAGTGCAAAGCTGAGCGTCGCTTGCGATTCAGCCCGCGCGTGTTTTTCAGGTCGGTCGGCCAGATACAAGCACGACGCGCCAGCGAGTGTGTCGGGCCAGTCCAGGGGAAACACACTCGCTGGCGCGTCGTGCTTGTGGAAGGAAACACACTCGCTGGCGCGTCGTGCTTGTATGGACGGCTCGATCCGAAGATTGACGCTGACGAGCCAGCCTCTTTCCATGGGGCTCGATTACCCAAGGCGGGCAGCGAGCGCAACGCCCTGTCTTTCAGCGATTTTGGGCCGACCTGTGGCGTGACAGGGTGTCACACGATCGAATGACGGGTACGAACCATTGGGTGTCGGGGTTTATAGTAAGGATAGGATATCCCGCGCCGCCGTTGGCGCCACGACGCAGATCAGCGTGAGCGAGCAGCTGTCGTGGCTCGGCGGCGCCCCCACCCAGAGCGGCCAATTCGTGGCTCGCAGGAATCGGATTCTTACGCACAGGTCGACATGACGACTGCCCCTTCCCGCCTATTGATCTCTCCCGAGAGGAGTCCATTCCGACATGTCGGCATGCGATTCCTCACGCTGTTGTCGCTGGCGATCGCAATCGGTTGCAGCCAGCCCGTGCCGATCGAGACCTACACGATTCCGACAAAAATTCCTGAGCAGCTTCGAGCGGGCAAGGAACGGATGCTGGCAGCGATGTTCCCCAAAGGGGAAACGGTGTGGTTTTTCAAGGTGACCGGGCCCGAACCGGCGATTGCTGAGATTGACAAAACGTTTCGACGGTTTGTTGAGGAGATTGAGTTCGCGGACGACGTTCCCGATCTGACCAGCCTGCCAGAAGGTTGGCGGCGCGGTGCCAACAAGGAGTTTCGATTTGCCTCCATCGACGTCGATACACCCGACAAACAGCTGGATGTGAGTATCTCGCAGCTACCGCGTCAGGAGGATTGGGACGAACAGGCCAAGATGAATGTGAATCGATGGCGCGGGCAGTTGAAACTGCCGCCCTCGGAAGAAAAGTGGGCATCGGGAGAGGAGTTCCAGGTCGCTGCAGCCGACACGGGAGGAATCTGGGTCGATTTGCTGGGCGATCCCGACGGAGCGTCGGGGAGAATGTCTCCCCCGTTTGCCAACGCGATGTCCGACCACCCGCCGATACCAGGCAGCGCAGTCGCGTCGGCGGACCGTGGACCGACGGTCGTCTCCAACGAACCAGGGCCGTCGCCAGCGGCTGCCAACGATGAACGGTTGAAGTTTGATCGACCGGAAGGTTGGCGAGACGGTCGCATGACCAGCATGAGGATGGCGGCGTTTTCCATGGGGCCGGAGGATTCGGCTGCGGAGCTGACCGTGATCCCAGCAGGCGGCGACCTCCGTGGGAACGTTGCCAGGTGGCTGGGTCAGGTTCGCGGAGGCGAGGCGCCGGCGGACGTGGTCGACAAGGCGATGGCCGAGGCCCAATCATTAGAAGTTGACGGCCGCCCCGCACAGCGGTTCTTCTTAGCTGGAGAGGACGCTACCGCGGGAGAGGCGATCGACGCGACGATCATCCCACTGGAAAACGGGATGAGCCTGTTTGTCAAAATGACCGGACCCGCGCAGACAGTGACTGAGCAGGCGGATGCGATTGCGTCTTTTCTCAAGTCGCTTGAATTGAATCTTTAGCGAATCCAAGACCCCATTCCTTTTTTAGGAAAGTGTGACGATGGCTACGATCACGTCCGATGCCAAATCGCCGATAACCAAGCATGAATCGACGCATTCGGTTGGCGCCGAAGTGCTTGGCTGGCTTGGTTCGCTCAAGTTAACCGTGGCGCTATTCGCGTTCTCGCTGGTGATCGTCTTAGTGGGCACGCTGGCCCAAGACGAAATGAACATGTTGGAGGTGAAGCAGCGATACTTTTTGTCTTGGATCGCACCGCTTCACATCGATGATTTTCTGCCGCAGGCCTTTTTCCCGCACGACGAACCCATTTCTCTTGTCGTCCCCTTTCCCGGTGGCGCGATGATCGGGTTCCTGTTGATTGTCAACCTGATCGCAGCCAAGGTGACGCGATTCAGGATTCAATCTTCGGGCATCAGGCTGGCCGCGGGGATCGGTTTGATTCTGGCCGGAATTCTCCTCGCCGGGGTCGTCGTTGCGGCGGGTCACAACAGCGACGGTCTGCAAGGGGTGCCACCGATTAGTTATCAAGCGTTGTGGGCGGGAGTGCTCGCGTCGTTGACGGTGCTTGGCATCGGTTTGGGCGTGGCTGCGAGTCGAGTCCCCAACACGACCGTCAAATGGCTCGCATACGGCTTGGCAATCGTGTTCGGTGTGTTTGTCGCTTACTGCTTGATCAAGGGATTTCGCATCGGCGACCCAGGTTTGCGGATTGTTTGGCAGCTGACCAAGGGGCTCGGTGCCGGCATCATCATGTTGATCGGATGCATCCTGGTGTTTGATCGTCAGGGGGGCAACGTGCTGCTGCATGCTGGAGTCGGCCTGTTGATGGTTGGCCAGTTCGTGTTTGGCGACCGACAGTTGGAGCAGCGTCTGAGTCTGGTCGAAGGTCAGTCATCCAATACGCTGGTCAATTTGGATCAAGTCGAGCTGACATTGATTCGTGAAGAAGGTGATAACCAGTTCGTAACGGCGATCCCGGCTGCACGCTTGCGTTCTGCTCTGCGCTCCGAGAAACCGATTGATGACGACTCCCTCCCGGTCGAAGTGCGCGTGCTGGCGTTCTACGAGAACTCCACGCTGAAGGACGTCGATCCGAGCGAGAATCTTGCCAACACGGGCGTTGGACTGCAGGTGAGAGCCGTGGAGATGAGCAAGTCCGGCGGTACAAGCGGCGAACTGAATTTGGCGTCCGCCTATGTGGAACTGCTTGACAAGGATTCGGGTGATTCGCTCGGTAAGTATCTCGTCAGCCAGTTGCTTTCCGATCGCGAGATGCTGGTGCCCGACGGAACGGCGAAGGACGTTTTTGATGACGTTGCAGTCGATGGTAAGACCTACAACCTCGGTTTGAAGCTGCATCGAGAGGTGAAGCCGTATTGGGTGCAGTTGGAGGACGTTCGCCAGGTCAACTACAGCGGAACGGCGACAACGCGTGACTACTCTTCGTTCATTCGGATTGTCGATCCTGCGACGGGAGAGGATCGCCGCGAACGAGTTTGGATGAACAATCCGCTTCGTTACCGAGGTGAGACGTTCTACCAATCCAATTACACACCTCTGCCTGGTGGCAAAGAGATGACAGGCATTCAGGTGGTCCGCAACTCCGGCTGGCTGATTCCCTACGTCGCCTGCAGCATCACGGCCCTGGGGATGTTGGCCCACTTCTTTGGGACGCTGACTCGATTCTTGAAGCGGCGCGAGCGAGAGACCAAAAAGGAGCTGCAGGAGGAATTCATCTCTGGTCCTGGCTTGCACAGGAAACCATCGAATCTTCCGGTCGTGCTGACCATCGGAGGTTTTGCCCTGCTGGCCGTGATGATGTTGGTTCCCTGGCAGGCGGTCATGTTCCGCATGCGACCGCAGAGCCGTGTGACGCAGTTTGACTTTTACACCGCCGGCGAGATCCCGACTCAGTATCGCGGGCGGATCATGCCGTTGGACTCCTACGCCCGACAGTCGCTCAAAGCGATCAGCAATCTCGAGCGACTTCCGCTGGAAACCGCGCCGCCGGCCATTCAGGCACGCGTCTTGGGCGGAGGCAGCGCATCCAGCGACGAAAAGTCGGGCATCGCGACGGTGTCCAAAGAGAACGCCAAGGGCAAGAAGTTGTCGGCGATGCAATGGCTGATGGAAGTCGCCATCAACAGCAAAGAGCTTCGTTACGTGCCGATGTTTCGCATCGATGCGGAGGAGGTTCGCAGCGAGCTTGGTTTGACTCGTCGAAAGAGCAAACTCTACTCGCTGGCCGAGATCAGCGAAAACTGGGGTCGAGTCCGTCAGCAGGTGGATCGAGCGATCGACAAGGAACCGCGAGATCGATCCTTCAAGGAACGCAAGCTGGTCGAGCTTGACGGTCGAACCCGTCAGTACACGTTGACGGCAGCAGCCTTCGGTTTACCGATTCCCGAGGAGATCTCGGCCGAGGAATTCGAGAAAGTGTTCCCTGGAGCCGACGAGCAGACGAGAGAGATGTTCGCCCTGCGCGAGCTTGAGAACCGCATGAACGCCCTCAAGAACATGACGGCGCCCGCGATTGTTGTTCCGTCTCAGGCGACCATTGCAGCCAATCCGCTCGATCCTCGCTGGGATGCTTTCGGCGCCGCGTTCTTCAATTACTACAGTGACCTGGCGAAAGCAGACTCCGCTGCCGAGCCTCCTGCGGCCCGGCCCGGTATCGAAACGTTCAGCGAGATGATCAAAGCATACGGTGATCGAGATACCGAGAAGTTCAACCAGGCGGTCGATGAGCAATTGAGCTTGGTCACCTCGTATGAGATTCCGGGGTACAACACCAGGCTGGTGGCGATTGAGCGCTGGATGCAATCAAACTGGCCCACCGGCGTCGCGATGGTTTTGTACCTGATCGCGTTGGTCCTGGGTCTGATTTATTTTGCGGTCGATCTACCTCGACTGCGGCAAGCGGTTTGGGGTGGGCTGATGATCGCGGTTCTGATTCATACCGTTGCGATCATCTGTCGAATTTCGATCACGGGTCGCGCACCGGTGATCAATATCTATTCCTCGGCCGTGTTCATCGGTTGGGCCGCGGTCGTTTTCGGCCTCATCTTGGAACGGATCTTCCGCTATGGAATCGGCAATGTGCTCGCGGCGGCTGCGGGAGTGTTGACCCTGTTGGTTGCCTATGGGTTGAATACGGGCGACACCATGCCCGTCTTGGAAGCAGTGCTGGATACCCAATTCTGGCTTGCTACCCATGTGATCAGCGTCACCCTTGGTTACGTTGCCACACTCGTTGCCGGGACCCTGGGAATTGGCTACCTGCTCGCCGGCTGGCTGCAGCGTGACAAGAAGACGCTGCACGATCTGTATCGTTGCTGTTACGGAGCGGCCTGTTTCGGGATTCTGTTTAGCTTCGTCGGTACCGTGCTTGGCGGACTCTGGGCTGATGACAGTTGGGGCCGGTTTTGGGGATGGGACCCCAAGGAGAACGGCGCACTGCTGATCGTGATCTGGAATGCGCTGATGCTACATGCACGCTGGGACGGGATGGTCGGTCCGAGAGGATTTGCGATGTTAGCGATTGGCGGCAACATTGTGACGGCTTGGAGCTGGTTCGGAACCAATGAGCTCGGTATCGGACTGCACAGCTACGGATTCACCTCAGGCGTGTTGATGTGGCTGACGATTTTCATCGGTGTCCAGTTCGCCGTGATGGCCGTCGACGGTCTCTTCCGTTTCATCGGTGTGCCATTTGGTTCGGCGAGCGCCTCGTGAGTCACGGCGAATTCTCGGCTGGGACTCGTTCCAGTAGCCGAGCCTCTCCGAGGTTCAGATGAACGCGTCCAAGCCGCGTCAAATGACGGTCTCGGAGTGACAGTGCTACGGCATGTCTCATGGGTCAGCTAGCGCGGCTGCGTGATCGCGGGGCCGCCTTCCCAGTTTCCTGCTGATCGAATTCGCGGGGGCAGTCCTTCGTCGGCAGGCAGGGGACGACTCGGCGGTAGAAAAATGTTGGTCAACCAGTGGGTTTGGTTCGAAAGGGGAACCGGGACGCTGTGCGCCGGGGCAATGGCGGCGAGCGCGCGAAGCGACTCGAGCGTGGACGGGGACGAATGCACCAACGGGTAGCCGTTGAGCAACAGCACGACTCCCGCCGGGTAACTTTCGTATCCGGCTTCGGTTCGACAGATCCCGTCCAGTCGCAGTTGCGTGTTGTTGATGTTGAAGCCAACCGCCAGGCGATCAAAGGGAATGTCTCCTGGCGAATCACCCCATCCTTCAGGAAACCGCGTTGTGAATCCAAGATTCTGACTAGCCGAGATCAGCAGTGATCGTCCCACCAGGCCATCGCGAGCGCGAAAGGAACCGACGATATCACTGCGGCGATTGTGCGGCTCGATGCGGCAACGGTCCAGTTGAAGCGACGCCGAACCGGAAAGCCGATGGGCGTGCTGTTCGAAAAGACGGTCCAGCGAAATCTGCTCGAATCTTGACCCGGCCAGATCCATGGACCAATGATCGGCTTGTTGCCGCCAGTGAAATGTTCCCGAGAAGGTGGCTTCACTTCCCAGCCCCTGCAACTGCGGTAGGAATTCGGCGACGGCGGAGCAGGGCAGGGCAGTGCCTTGGGTATCGAGCAGCCAGTCGGTTGCCGGAGTTTCCTCGCTTCGGTCGCGCCGAACGGTGATCATCAGTGGGGCTTCCGATTGCATGATTGCGGGCAAGCACCGGATCGTGGCTTCCGCCCCCTCGGCGTCCGACCGAACCCAGGCGTCGACATCGCGGAGTGTCAACGCTCCGGTACGGCTGTGAATCGTCAAGTCGTTCCCGGCAATTTGTACTGGGAACATCCGTGTGTTCGGGGCGGCACAGGAAGCGGTCGTGCACCAATTTCCAAACACCGGCCAATTGGCTTGATTGCAACTCAGGCTGATGGAGCAGGATCGTCGCCTCATCCGACCGCCTCACCCATTGCAGCTCGCGGACCCGCGCCACCTCACGCCGTGTTTCTGGCTCAAGCAGTCGGACCGTGTAGAGGTGCAGCGAACCGGGCGCCGGCCTGCGAAAGTCGCCAATCTCCACGACGAGCCCAGTCTCTCGGCTGATCTCCCGACACAGCGACGCAAGGGCCCGGTGGTGATACCAGGGCGTCCACGTCACGATCACACAAGCCAGGATGATCATGGTGGGGACCGCGCAGCAGAACAGGAACATCAGCCGCGCGACGGCTCGCTGTGTTCGTTCATGCATGGGAATCCTTTCCCGACGCCACGGGATCCAAAACTCCTGCTGGCGGCAGGGGCTTCGGTGTTGCTAGCTGGACGGTATCCTGATTCGTTGGCCGAGCTGCGATCTTAGATTCACGGCCTGTTTCGCCGATAGGTCGTTTGGGAAGATGGCAAGATGTGGGCAAGTCTCACAAAACACTGGTTTTTGGCGTCGCTGGCGATCTGCTTTTCGCTTGGCTTCACTTTCGCAGAGCAGCTGCGGCCGTTGCTGGAGATGACCGGTCTGCGTAACGCGATCGTCTTTGTGGTGATGTGGGCGATGGGGGTGACGTTGAGGGCGGAGACGATCCGTCGAAGTCTGGCCAGGCCTTTTCCCTCGTTATTGGCAATTGCTATCAACGTGGCCGTCGTGCCGTTGCTGTGCGTGCCCTGGATGTGGCTGCTGCCCGAGGGATTGTTTGGCGGCTTGTTCGTGACCTCGATTGTGCCCTGCACGTTAGCCTCTGCGTCGGTTTGGACGCGGAAGGCAGGGGGCGACGATTCGATCGCGATGATGACCACGGTCGTCACCAACCTGGCCTGCGTGATCATCGTCCCGCTGGGAATCTGGTTGGTGTTATCCCAGCAGGCAGAGATTGACGCAGTGGCCCAAGTGAAGAAGTTGGCATTGCTGGTGGTCTTGCCATTGATTTTGGCCCAAGTGATGCGACGTCTGGGGGCGGCCGCTTGGGCGGATCGAAATCGGTTGAGGCTGTCGCATGGCGGACAAATGGGAATCCTGGCGATGGTCGTGTTCGGCGCGGTGGCCAGCGCCACGAGTGCTAGCGGCGGCGACCCGCAGGGCCTCCATCCCCTGGATCGCAGGGGTAGGCGTGCTGGTGGCGGCGATCATCGTTCACTGTTTGTCGCTGTACCTGGGCATCGTCGTGGCCCGCGCGGCGAGTCTTGGGCGCGCCAGTCAGATTGCGATTGGGATTGCAGGAAGCCAGAAAACGCTGATGGTCGGCCTGCAGATCGCGATCGATTGTGGGGTCAGCGTGGTTCCGATGATCGTGTATCACCTGAGCCAGTTGGTGATCGACACGATCGTCGCAGATCGCTGGAAGCGGGGGAATCGTGAGCCCGAACCGGGCGAGGGGGTGGCAGAATGATGGGTGGCAGAATGATGGGATTTCGGCGGGAAGCGGTATCGGCGGGGGGAAACGTCCGAAACCAGAGCCCTTGAACAAAAGCATGCTTGTGGCGTACATTTCTGAGTTCTTCGGTGCTGTACGAACGCCAGCACCTACGTCCCGAACACTGAGAAAGACTGACGAAACTGCCATGAAAGACGGCATCCATCCCAAGTACCAGGAAACCACCGTTAGCTGTGGTTGTGGCAATACATTCACGACCCGCAGCGTCCGCCCGGAGTTGAAGATCGACATTTGCAACGAGTGTCACCCCTTCTACACCGGCAAGCTGAAGTACGTGGACACTGCCGGTCGCATCGATAAGTTCCAGAAGAAATTCGCCGCAGGAACCTACGGCAGCCTTGCTCCGAAAAAGAAAGGCAAGAAGAAGTAGCTGCCGTATCGGGTCATCTCCCATCACAGCCGCACGGTCTGATCCACCATCGGGCCGTAGCGGCTCTTTTTGTGAGTAGTCCTTCGCTCTCATCCCACGGCAACCTCCTCTGCAAAAGACTCCCTCATGAGTGGATCGATACGCGATACGCTGGAAGAAAAGCTGAAGCGGTTCAACCAGCTGGAACGAGAAATGTCCGACCCCGAGGTGCTCGGCAACGGGGCACGGATGAGTGCGGCAGCGCGTGAGCATGGTGGGCTGGCCAAGATTGCCAACAAGTATCGTGAATTCAAACGATTGACCGACGAAATCCGCGGCTGCAAGGAGATGATCGAGGAGGCCGAGGATGTCGACGAGCGTGAGATGGCCGAGGTCGAGATCGAATCGTTGCGTGAGCAGCGTGAAGAGCTCTGGAACGAACTACTGTCGCTGACGGTGGGTGGTGAGGACAGTCATCGGACCCGCTGCGTGATGGAAATCCGAGCTGGAACCGGAGGTGAGGAAGCGGCGCTGTTTGCTCGTGATTTGTACGAGATGTATCGACGTTACGCGGAGCAACGCGGTTGGAAAACGGAGATCATGGATGCCAGTGCCTCGGAGAAGGGCGGTTTCAAGGAAATCACCCTGACTTTGGAAGGCGAAGGCGTTTATCGCGATCTGCAGTATGAATCGGGCGGCCACCGTGTTCAGCGTGTTCCCGAAACCGAGACGCAAGGACGCGTGCATACCTCCGCCGCGACCGTTGCGGTGATGCCCGAGCCGGAGGATGTCGAAGTCGATTTGAAGGCGGATGACTATCGCATCGACAAGTTTTGTGCGTCGGGTCCTGGTGGCCAACACGTCAATAAGACGGAATCGGCCATTCGCTTGACGCATCATGACACGGGTATCGTGGTGCAGTGCCAGGACGAGAAGAGCCAGCACAAGAACCTTGCCAAAGCGCTTCGTGTGCTCAAGGCGCGGATCTATGAAAAGAAACGGGAAGAGGAAGCGGCCAAACAGGCTGCGACCCGGAAGGGGTTGATTGGATCGGGAGACCGCAGTCAACGCATTCGTACCTACAACTTCCCGCAGAATCGACTAACCGATCATCGCATCAATTTGACCCTTTACAAGTTGGACCAAATCGTTGCCGGCGATTTGGAACCGGTCACCGATGCCCTGATCGAATACGATCGGGATCAACTCCGCGGCGACATGGTCGAGTGATCATCATGTCAGATTCAACTCGGGCCGATCACGTCACTCGGATGGAAGCCATGTCACAGAGCCCCGAAAGCAAGGGGGAACCGAAAGCGTCGCCAGAGCCTTGGACGGTGCTGCGATTGCTGCAGTGGACGACCGACTTTTTTCGTCAACGCGGCAGCGAATCGCCGCGTCTCGATGCGGAGGTCCTGCTGGCACATGTGCGAGGTTGCAGTCGGGTTGAACTTTACACGGCGTTCGCTGAAGAGCCCGACGAGGAACAACGCGTTGCCTTTCGCGAAATGGTTCGACGCCGTGGCGAGGGCATGCCCGTTGCGCAGTTGGTGGGATATCGCGAGTTCTACTCGCTGCGTTTTCGCGTCACCGAAGACACCCTCATCCCACGCCCGGAGACAGAGCATTTGGTCGTGGAGGCTCTCGATTGTGCCAACGCGATGGCGGTCGATGGATCGTCCGCTCCAGATTGCCGACATCGGTACCGGCAGCGGAGCGATCGCAGTGACACTGGCGAAGCAACTGCCGGCTGCCGAAATCACGGCAGTCGATCGCAGCGCCGCGGCACTGAAGATTGCCAGTTGGAATGCCGAGCAACACGGAGTCGCCGGCCAGATCCAGTTCTGCGAGAGCGACTTGTTGCGTTCGGTTGATCATCCCCAGCAGTTCGACCTGGTGTGCAGCAATCCACCCTATGTCAGCGAGGCCGAGTATCAGCAGCTTGCACCAACCGTGCGAGAGTATGAACCAGCCGAGGCGCTCGTTTCTGGACCGAAGGGAACGGAAGTGATCGAGAGGATCATTCGGGAGATGCCCGATCGACTGCGACCGGGAGGTCGATTGATTTTGGAACTCAGTCCGATGATTGCTGACGCCTGCGCGAGCCTGGCGAAGGAAGCTGGCACGTTCGACGATCTGCGTTTCGTCAAAGATCTCGCCGGCCACCGCCGAGTCCTGTCGCTCCGCCGCACCTAAGTACGTTAGGCTTTCCTGGTACGTTAGGCTTTCCAGCCTGACACGAGGAAAGGCCAAGTCAGCCTGGAAAGGCCGACGTACAAGAAGGCCGATGTGCTATCAACGAACCAGCAGGGCTTTGTCGCTGATGTCTTTTCGGCACCAGGCTCCGAGCCAGCGGATTTCCTTGACCGCTTTGTAGGCTTGTAGCTTGGCGACACTGATCGTGGATCCAAGGGCGGTCACTCCCAGCACGCGGCCGCCGTCGGTCAGCACACGGTCGCCGTCGAGTTTCGTTCCGGCATGGAAAACCTTCACGTCGTCAACCGCGTCGGCGGCGTCGAGACCGCTGATCTCGCGTCCCTTTTCGTAGTCACCTGGATATCCTTCGCTCGCCATCACCACGCAGATACTGGGTCGCGGATCCCACTCAAGCGGTTCCAATTCACTGAGTCGACCCTCGACGGCTGCCTCCAGCACGTCCACCAGATCAGTTTTGAGTCGCATCAATAATGGTTGGCATTCTGGATCGCCGAAGCGGACGTTGAACTCCAGCACTTTTGGGCCGGACGCCGTGAGCATCAGGCCGGCGTAGAGCACACCTTTGAACGGTCGCCTGGCTCGCTTCATCGCGTGCACAACCGGGACGAGGACCTCGGACTCGATGCGGGTCATCATCGCTTCGTCCACGATCGGCGTCGGGCAGTAGGCACCCATCCCGCCGGTATTGGGACCGGTGTCTCCGTCGTGGGCTGGCTTGTGATCCTGAGCCGCCGGCAAGGTCACGATCGTTTCCCCATCGGTAATGGCCAGCACGCTCGCTTCCATGCCGATCAATTTCTCTTCGATGATCAACTCATTTCCCGCAGCTCCGAACTCACGTCGTGAGCTGATTCGATCGACCGCGTCGAGTGCTTCGGCTCGCGTGCTACAGACGATCACTCCCTTGCCCGCGGCAAGCCCGTCCGCTTTGACCACCACGTGGACGGGATCATTGGGCTCGTACCGGTCCTTGAGATAGCGAGCCGCCTCGTCGCCGCTGCGAAACGCCTGGTACGTGGCGGTGGGAATGTTGGCGGTATGGAGCAGGTTCTTGCAAAACACCTTGCTCCCTTCCAGTTCGGCTGCCGCCTTGCTGGGCCCAAACACCTTCAAGCCCGCCGACTCCATGGCGTCAACCAGGCCTTCGACCAAGGGGGCTTCGGGACCGACGATGGTCAAGTCGATGCTGTTTTCTTTGGCGAAACGAATCAAGGCCGACTGATCGGTGGCGGCGATCGGAACGTTGGTGGCGTCGCGCGCGGTGCCCGCATTGCCGGGAGCCACGAAGACCTGTTGTACACGCGGACTCTGGGAAATCTTCCAAGCCAAGGCATGCTCACGTCCGCCGTTGCCAACCACCAATACCTTCATCGTGAACACCTAATCGCATCTCAGCGCGACCGGACTCTGCCGGGCGCCTCGAGCCAGAAAAAAGGTCAGAAAGAAAACGCAAGCCGAACGCGGTCATTGCGAGTTGCAAAATGTAAGGGGTGTCGTCCCGCTTCGACACCGGACAGGCATCCGGCAACGAGAGCGAGAATTTCTGTTCACTTACCTGCGGTTAGTGGTGGACATTCTTCCGATAGTCAATAGAATGCGACCCGTCCCGCCGAAGACTGTTTTCTGTTGTCCTACCCACAGCCCCACCTTTAGGACGGCACATTCTTCGCTAATGACTAATGAATTGGGCGGCGACCGGCGGGCCAAATGGCCTGCCAGTCGCCGCTCTTCCTCATTCATGGCGTTGGTTTGATCGCTTTGGCCAGATTCACCCTCCCTTGGGAGGGTCAGGCGCGGCCGGGCTGGGAATCGATGCACGGCGAGCAAGGGTCAGTCGACAAGGGCAGGCATTTTTGCGGTCTTTCGCAGATTCGCGACGCCTGCGGCTACCGGTTCAACGAAAGCGACGCCTTCGGCTACCGGTTCAACGAAAATGGAACGACTCACGATCGGACACATTTCCGTTCGGTCATGACCCGAGGCAGTAGGTTAGAATGACGGGCTGATGACGTCGTTTTGCAGGTCCACCTTGCACGACGTTGCCTCGATCGTGACCACAGCGCGATCAGGGCTTTGACAAACGACCTCACTGCTACAACCATGGGTTGTGCATCCAGTGAATACCCATCCTCTCAGGGAGAGCCAAAGTTGAAGATCTCGATGTTGTCCGCGGTCGCACTAGTGATGTTGGCCTACGCGGTTCCCGCAAATGCTCAGACGGGTGATCTGAAAATTAAGTTTCAGTTCGGAGGTGATGCCCCGAAGCAAAGCCCCGATCAACGCCACGGCAGACGCAGCCTACTGTGGCAAACAAGGACTGTTGGATGAGTCTTTGATCGTGAATCCCGAGAACAAGGGTCTCAAGAACGTGATCGTCCAGGTTTACACCGGTCGCGGTGGTTCCAAATTGGATCCGGTTGCGCCGGCCAAGAAAGAAGTCACGCTTGCTAACGATAAATGTCGCTTCGAGCCGCACGTTGTCATTGCCCAGGTCGGTGATACGCTGAAAATCACCAATCCTGATCCGATCGGCCACAATGCCAATCTGCAATTCTTCAACAACGCCGCCAAGAATCCGATGATTCCGCCGAACCAGGAATTTGTCGTGGAGCTGACCGAAGAGTGAGCCGGGCGTCGTCGAAGTTCGCTGCAACATTCATCCATGGATGAAGGCATCGTTGCTCGTACTCGACCATCCGTACGCTGGGGTCAGCGATGAAAACGGCGAGGTGGTGATCAAAGGCATTCCCGTCGGCAAGCACGTGTTTCGAGCCAATCATGAGGCGGCCAAGATCGACGGCGTCTCCGTCAACGGCAAGGACGAAGAGTGGAGCCGCAGCCGATTCGAGTTCGAGGTCAAAGCGGGAATGAATGATCTCGGCACGGTGATCATCCCGGCCGCTGCGTTCTCGGCCAATTAGCAAGCCGCTCGTCTCGCTTCGCGATCCTTCCTCCCGATTCGATCGCCTCGGATCGGGTCGGATGGGGCAGGGCAGGGCAGGGGTGCGACAATCCGTAGCGTTTGCGGACTCGGCCGTTTCACGGTTCAATGCCTAGACGCTTCGGATTGAATCCCCCAACGTGATCGATGACTTCCCCTCGCTCTGCTCATCTTTGGACCGTCCTGCTGATTTCCGCACTTGCCGCGGCGACCGGCTGCGATGCGCGCATTGAGCAGTTTGAGCCGAACCGAGTGTTTTCGCTCGCGCTTGCCAAATCCCGATCGATTCCCACCGATCCTGCGACCGAGGACGTTTCTCAAACGCTGACGGCCCTGTTTGGAACGCCGAACGAGCCGAAGTGGCCGGAAGAGTTGTTGGCGGGAACCGTCGCCGAGGGGCTCGTCGACCCGCAGAACTTGCGGCGGGCAGCGGGTCCGGTCAGTAGTGGCAAAGACGGAACCCATCTGGGACTGTTCCGCGAGCACTGCGTCGTCTGTCACGGATTGGAAGGCAGCGGTGCCGGACCGGCGAGTCAATTCCAAGATCCCTACCCGCGTGACTTTCGCCATGGTGTTTTCAAATGGAAGTCAACGCTTCGGGGGGCCAAGCCGACCAAGCAAGACCTTCGAGATCTGTTGACACGAGGTGTGCCGGGGACTGGTATGCCCAGCTTCTCGCTGCTCAGCCCGGACGATCTCGATGCGCTGGTCGACTACGTCGTCTACCTTTCGGTCCGCGGCGAAGCGGAACGACGTCTGCTCGTCGGAGCGCTCGATGAGTTGGACTACGGCGAATCGTTCCCCGAGCAGCCACTGAGACTGCATTATCCAAGTGACACCGAAGGTGGGGAAGTTGTCGAGCAAGCCGTTCGACGCGTTGCCCAACAGTGGGCAACCGCCGATACCGCAAACGGTCATCGTCCCCGAGGTGGCGAACCTGGAGGGGGAAGACTTGCAGGAGTCGATCGCGCGCGGCAAGAAGTACTTTCATGGTCAAATTGCCAATTGCGTTGGCTGCCATGGTGCGGAGGGAAACGGGCGGGTCGTGATCCTTGACTTTGACGATTGGACGAAGGATTACACCACTCGACTCGGACTGACACCAAGCGATCGTGATGCGATTGCGCCGTTTCGAGACGTCGGCGCACTGCGCCCGCGGCCCATCAAGCCTCGAACGTTGCAGGACGGCGTGCTGCGCGGTGGCGGAGACTCTGCGTCGCTGTATTGTCGAATCACGCAAGGCATTGCGGGCACGCCGATGCCAGCGGTGATGGTGGTCGATCAAGAGAACGGCAAGGGATTGACTCCGTCGCAGATCGAGGACCTCGTGCGTTACGTTCAATCGCTTGCCCGATAGGTGTTTCGCAGTGACTGGCATGAGCGAAGACAACTATCGTTCGATTGGATCCATCATTGGCTTGGCGACAGGCATCGGATTGATGATGGCGCTCGGTTTCTCCGGGATGGTAGCGGGGGCCGTCTTTGGCGCCGGGGGCTGCGTCGCGGGTGCCATCGCCGCCGAGAAGTTTTTCGCTTGGAATCAACGTAGGGGACGATAACCGAGCGATGTCTGAACCAACGTTCTCCGCGGACAACGAACTGCCACCCGGTCGCGGTTTGCACCGACTTGCCGTGCTTGCCGTCTGTTTGGTTTGGCCGTTGATTTGGGTCGGGGGTTTGGTGACAACCTACGACGCGGGGATGGCGGTCCCCGACTGGCCGGCCACCTATGGGTACAACCTGTTTCTCTATCCGTACAAAACTTGGTTGCTTGGCCCCTTTGATCTGTTCATCGAGCATGGTCATCGACTGTTGGGGGCGGTGGTTGGTTTGGTCGCGATTGGGATCGTCGTGGTCGCCTATCTCCGCGAGCCGCGTCGCTGGGTGTTCTGGCTGGCACTCGGTCTGTTGGCGGCCGTCATTTCCCAGGGAGTACTGGGAGGGATGCGAGTCGTTTTGGGGGATCGGACGCTGGCGATGGTCCACGGATGCGTGGGACCGGCATTCTTTGCGCTCTGTGTGGTGGTTGCGGTCGTGACCAGTCGAATGTGGTGGCAGCAGCCCTCGGCGAAGGATGCCAAGGCTCGCTCGATCGGCTGGCCGCTGCTGTGCCTGGGTGCATCGTTGCTCGTGATCAGCTATTTGCAACTGGTGCTGGGAGCCCAGCTTCGGCACGTCCAGCCGATCACGTCGCCGAGCCATTTCACCACGACGGTGGCCCAGCACGTGATGGTCGCGGTGCTGCTTTGGGGGCTGACGGCGATTGCCGCCTGGCGATTGCGGCGGTGCGGCGATATGACGCTGTCGCGACCGGCCGTGGTCTTGGTAGGATTAGTCGGCCTTCAGATCCTGCTGGGGGTCGGAACTTGGGTGGTCAACTATGGCTGGCCTGCTTTCTTGGGAACGGTGCCGGGGTCGACCGGCTACTTGATCCAAGCCAAGGGATTCGTTGACTCGATTGTTGTCACGGCGCACGTGGCGACCGGTTCGCTGATTCTCGCCGTTTCGACCCTCGTGTTACTTCGAATGCTTCGCATTCGGGATCGTCGGCAGCAAGCCCAGGGCATGCATTGGGACGCCGATGCATCCGACGCCGTTTCTTCCGCTGCACTCGGTCCATAACAAATCGTCTCATGGCTATCGACATTTTGACCGTGGATGCAGGCACCGCCGAAACTTGTGGTTCGACACCACGGGCCGCAACGTTGCGATTTGAGTCGTCACCAGGAATGTCTTGTGAGTCTGCCGGTGATGCGGCTGTGACCGCTTCGGCAGCGACGACACCGGTAGCGACGACGCCGAGCGTACTTTCGGACTTTGTGCAGCTGACCAAGCCGCGGATCGTGGTGATGATCCTGGTGACCACGGTCGCGACCGCGCTGATGGGAGCGCAAGGCGCTGTGAGCCTGACGAAGATGGTTTGGCTGTTGCTGGGTACGGGCTTCGTGGCAGCGAGCGCCGGCGCGGCGAACCAGATCTGGGAACGGGTCATAGATCAACGGATGACGCGAACGGCCCGCCGACCACTTCCCGCCGGCAGGATGAGCTCAGGGCCGGCAATCCTCTACACGGCGCTGCTGGGTATCGCGGGGACGGCAATTCTCTATTTGGCATTTTCCCCGGTGCCGGCAGCCGTGGGGCTGGCAACGTGGTTGTTGTACGTCTTGGTTTACACTCCGATGAAGACGCGGACCGCATGGAACACGACGGTCGGCGCGATCGCCGGTGCGATTCCTATGCTGATCGGCTACACCGCGACTGGTGGTTCGCTTTCTGACATGACCGGATGGTTGTTGGTTGGCGTTCTGGTTGCCTGGCAGTACCCCCATTTCATGGCGATCGCTTGGATCTATCGTCGGCAGTATGCCGAGGCTGGTTTTCAGATGTCGACGACGGTTGATCCAAGTGGTCGCAGTGCCGCGATCCAAAGCATTGCGGGCTCGGTTGGGCTGATCGCCTGCGCGATTGCGTTGTGTTGGATCCCTGTGGGCTGGAAAGCTGCGACCCTCGCCACGCTGGCGGTCTTGTGGAGCGGATGGCCGATGTTGCGGGCTTCGCTCCAGTTCGCTTGTGATCCCGGTGATACGCTCGCACGGAGCCTGCTGAGAAAGTCATTGTTGGTGTTGCCTGCCGTGTTCGCCATCATCACCCTGCGATTGTTTTGGTGAGCCAACGCGTGAACGATCCCAGGCCGTCGTCGCCTGAGCCAGTCTGTCTGGTGAGCGATGTGCATCACCGTTATGGCGAGCATGTGGCTCTGTCGGGTGTCAACCTGCAAGTCGGCGCCGGCGAGATCGTTTCGATTCTCGGTCCCAATGGCAGCGGTAAGACCACGTTGTTTCGTCTGCTTTGTACGTTGATGCCCTTGCAGGCGGGCGAGATTCATATCGGCGGGTTCGACTGCAAGACCGAGCCGATGGACGTTCGTGGTCAGATCGGAATCGTTTTCCAGTCGCCGAGTCTCGATATCAAGTTGACCGTCGACGAGAACATCGCCTGTCAGGGGGCGCTGTATGGAATCAAGGGAGCCGAACTCCAGCAGCGTCGAGACGAACTGTTGACACGATTCCATCTGAAGGACCGACGCAGCGATTTCTGCGAGTCTCTTTCGGGCGGGTTGAAGCGTCGCGTCGAGTTGGCCAAAGGCATGCTGCATCGTCCTCGGTTGTTGTTGCTTGATGAGCCGAGCACCGGGCTTGATCCTGCGGCCAGACTAAGTTTTTGGGACGCAATTCAGACGATGGCTGACGAAGGGATGGCGGTGTTGATGACCACGCATCTGTTGGAAGAAGCGGACAAGGCGGACCGCGTGCTGATCATGAGTCAGGGAAAGGTCATCGCCCAAGGTGCGCCGGAGCAACTGCGTGCGGAAATGGGCGAAGGCGTCGTGACGATCGTGGCTCAGGATGTGGAAGCAGTTGAGCAGTTGTTGGTCGAACGGCTGGGACTTTCACCCCAACGCATGCATCATCAGTTGCGTCTTCAATCCGAGTCGCCTGCCTCGCTGGTGCCTGTCCTGGTCGAAACACTCGGTGATCGGGCACAATCGATATCGATCGGTCGCCCTAGCTTGGAAGACGTGTTCATTGCCAAGACCGGTCTTGAGTTTGTCGCCTGATTCCCATGAGTATGATGACCAAACCGGTGGACGTGTCTGAACCGCATTCCAAATCGACCAAGGCGAGTGATACTCGGCGTCCGGGCGGGAGCTCCACGAATCGCCGATGGTGTCGGTGCTGCTTGGATGCTGGCCAAGCGGGAGTGGATTCGCTTCTTCCGGCAGCGCAATCGCGTGACGGCGGCGATTGCCCAGCCGCTGTTGTTTTGGCTGCTGTTTGGAACGGGGTTGAAGGGATCGTTTTCGGGGGCAGGCGAGCTCGATTTCATGCAGTTCTTCCTGCCGGGCACGGTCGCCCTGATCGTGCTTTTCACCGCCATCTTTTCGACGATCTCGGTGATCGAGGATCGCCGCGAAGGATTCATGCAGTCGGTGTTGGTCGCACCCGTGGGACGCTGGCCCGTGTTGGTCGGAAAAGTGCTTGGCGGTTCTGCGATCGCCTGGGTGCAAGCTGTCGCCTTCCTGCTGTTGGTTTTCGTCGTTGGCACCGCCGAGTTGCATCTCACCGTGGTACCGCTGCTGGTCCTGTTGGCATTGATGGCCATCAGCATGTGCTCGCTCGGCATGATCGTCGCATGGCCGATGGACAGCACCCAGGGATTTCATGCCATCATGATGTTGGGTTTGATGCCGATGTGGTTGCTCAGCGGTTCGTTCTTCCCGATCCCAGAGTTGGGCGCCGGTGCCGGCATCGGCCAATGGCTACTCGGAGGTATCATGAGGATCAACCCGTTGAGTTATTCAATGGTTGAGATGCGACGTTTGCTGTACCCCCAGATCGATCTGACCAACGGATTCGCACCGTCGCCATGGTTGTGCTGGAGCGTGACGGTGGCTTCGGCCGTGTTGACGAGCCTGCTGGCTTGGCGGTTGATGAGGGGGAGTCGAAAAGTGGATGTGATGGTGTAATCGAGGTTGAACATGCGAACGACAGTCCACGTAGCGTTGATTCTATTGATTGGTGTTGGTTTGGGGCTTGCCATTCGTTCCTTTCGGCCCGCTCGCCAGGTAGCGGGTCCGGGCCCGGATGACGTGGTTTACACCAACGATAGCGCCGCCGATGGTTTGACCGAGGATGAGATCGCCGTGATCGACAATCCCGATCCCATTCATCCTCCGGACGACGCCAACTGGCTGAGCCGCTTCGAATTGATCGAGCGAAGCGGGAAGACCGTCAAGAGCGAAGACCTCCTTGGGGCACCTTACGTTGTGAGCTTTTTCTTCAGCACCTGCCCCAGCATCTGCATTCAACAAAACCAAAAGTTGAAAGAACTGCAGGACCAATTTGCGGGCGAAGATGTCCGCTTCGTCGCGATCTCCGTGGATCCAGAAACCGATACTCCGGAGACGTTGCGCGAGTATGCTGCCCGGTTTGGTGCCGACAAGGACCAATGGTTGTTCATGACCGGTGATTTGCTCTACATCCGGCGGATCGGTGCGGAGATTTTCCAGCAACCGGTTGACAAGCAGTTTCATACCGAGCGGTTTGTTTTGGTCGATCCCAAAGGTGAAATCGAAGGTTTTTACAGCTGGCCCGATCCAACTCAGTTTAAGAAGCTGCAGAAGAAGATTCGTGCGTTTCTAGATGAACCCATCGCTAAGGATAAGGACGCCTGATGCCCTGGCAATTCCTGGCCGACAACCTTCCACACGTTACCGCCGCACTCAACGCCACGGCAACGGTGTTGCTGGTCATGGGGCTGATCCGCATCCGCCAAGGCAAGGCAAAGCTTCACAAGAAGATGATGCTTTCCGCGCTGATGGTGAGTGGATTGTTTCTGCTGCTGTATCTGTTCCACAAAGTGGCGTTGTTTCAGGCGACCGGATCCCCGAACAAACGGTTTCCGACCGACACAAGCGTGGCGCCGCTTCCGGCGCGTTACACCTACTACGCGATCCTGGGAACGCATTTGCTGCTTGCGATGACGGTTCCTTACTTGGCTTTGCGAGCCGTGTATCTGGCCAAGAAGGGGCGGATTGTCGCTCACAAACGACTGGTCAAGTTTGCCTACCCGATTTGGATGTACGTCTCGGTCACCGGCGTGCTGGTCTACCTGATGCTGTATCAGATCTACCTGGCACCTCATCCTGGTTGAGTACCGTAGGTCAGTCTCTCCGAGACTGTGAATCAAATTGAACCGCGGTGCATTACTGTAGGCGAGTCTCTCCGAGACTCGCAAAAGCGCAGCAAAGCTGCGGGCGTCCGCCTTGGAAAGGCGGACCTACAGTAGAAAGCCCAATATCTTCACAGCCTCTCCGAGACTGACACCGGACAAGGCTGCCCAACTTGCGAGTCTCAGCGACGATCACAAACACCGCCTGGCAGCAAATCGCCTTTGAGAAATGGTGAAACCGGGTTGTGAAACCGGGGAGCGACATTCCCCTTTCGCCGTCACCTCCTGATTCTCTAATCTCCCGACTTGGATTGCCTCCCCTCTTCCTCGTCGATGGAGCGACAGTGGTTTGATGCGCCCGTGTGTCATCGTGCTGTTTGTTGTCCTTGGTTCGCTTGCCGCGCCGATCTGGGCGCAGGATCCGTCCACGCCGGCTGCGCCCACGATCGTCGAGCGGGCGCCGGTGACGATTCCGGTGGAAACGCTGAACATGCTCGGCGGTGGGCCGGAGAAGTGGACCAGTCCCGACGGCATGGCCAACAGCCTGCAGGTGTTGTTGCTGCTGACGGTGCTCAGTTTGGCTCCGGCAATTCTGCTGATGACGACCTGCTATGTGCGGATCATCATCGTCTTGGGCTTGCTGCGTCAGGCGATAGGTCTGCAGTCTTTGCCGCCGAGCCAGGTGATGACGAGCGTGGCTCTGTTCATGACGTTGTTCGTGATGACACCGGTCTGGTCGCGGGTCTACAGCGATGCGATTGAGCCCTATACCGATCCGGACGTCTCGATGACGCTCGAGGAAGCCTACGAGGCTGGTTCGATTCCCATTCGCGAGTTCATGTCGCAGCAGATCGACATCACCGGCAATCACGATGACGTTCATCTGTTTTTTGAGTACATGGATCCCGATGCGCCGCTGCCCAGCGGGTTCGAAGAGGTGCCGCTACGGGTACTGTTGCCGGCCTTCATTCTTAGCGAGCTGAAGACCGCCTTCCTGATGGGATTCCAAATCTACCTTCCGTTTCTGATTGTCGATTTGGTGGTGGCAAGTGTGACCATTTCGATGGGAATGCTGATGCTCCCTCCGCAGGTCGTCTCATTGCCGTTCAAGTTGCTGCTGTTTGTGCTGGTGGACGGTTGGCATCTGGTCGTGCAGATGTTGATGGACAGCTTTGGAACCGTAATCTGAAAGAGAGAGAACAATGGATGCAGCCGCCGCAGTTGATTTGTGCCGGACCACGCTGTTGTCAGCCGTGGTCATTGCCGCACCGATGTTGATCATCGGGATGGTCGCCGGCCTCTTGGTCGGTTTGATGCAAGCGTTGACCCAGATTCAAGATCAAACGGTCGCCTTTGTCCCGAAGATCCTTGCCATGGCGGGAGTCTTGGTCGTCTGCCTGCCTTGGCTCGTGACTCGGATGGTTGAATTCACACAGGTAGTCTTTCTCAACGCGGGCACGCCCGTGATGGAATCACTGGCGCAGTGGTTTGTCGATCATCTGGTGCTCGGCGTTTTGGTGATGACGCGTCTGAGCACGCTCTTGATGGCGATGCCGGCCGTTGGTGTCGGCGTGCCGAAGCGTGTTCGTGCTCTGCTGGCGCTGGTGCTGACCATTCTGCTGGTTCCCACGGTCGCCAATTCAACGGACGACCGGTTCGCTGCCCGCGATCGACAATCTGATCGATCTGACCATCGCGATCTCGCGGGAGGCACTGATCGGGATGCTGATTGGCGCGACGATCCAGTTGATCATCACGGGAATCCAACTCGGGGGCGAGGCGATCACCAGCACCAGCGGCATGCAGTTGGGCGATGCGGTCGATCCGACGTCGGCAAGCAGCATGCCAGCGGTTGCCCGAATGGTTGGATTGTTGGTGACGGCAGTGATGCTGGTGATCGGAGGACATCGAATTGTGCTCGGCGTGTTGCTGGACAGCTTCACGGCGCTTCCAGCGGGGAACGTGCATTTTCAGGAATCGATGATGGGACTGGTGATCGATCAGTTGTCCGCCGGCACGGCGGCGGGTGTGCGGGTTGCCGCGCCGGTGGTTGCCGCGTTGTTGCTGAGCAATTTGATCACCGGACTGATCAGCCGGACATTGCCTCAGATCAACGTGTTGGCGATCGGTTTGAGCATCAACGCGCTGGCGATGTTGGTGGTGTTGGCTTTGACAATCGGTTCGGCCGGATTGTTGTTCCGGGAAGAACTGGCTGTTGTGGCAGAGCGGATCAGCCAGTCCTGGTAGGGGCGTTTCGAAAGTAGCGAGTGAATAGTCGATGGCGGATTCCAGTGGCGACAAGAAGCACCTAGCAACCGAGCGCCGACGGCGTCAGGCTCGCGAGGAAGGGCAAGTCGTCAAGAGTCAAGACCTGACGTCAGCCGCACTCTTGTTATCGGCACTCGCAGCACTTTGGCTGCTTGGTGATTCTGCTGCGCAGCATCTTGCCGGCGCGCTGGCCGATGCGCTTTCGTCACCACGGTTGACTCCATTAGAGAGCAATGATGCGGCTAACTGGCTATTGGTCTGCTCCGGTCGATTGGCGATTGCATCGGTACCGATGCTGATTGCAATGTTCGTCGCCGGAGTCCTGGTCAATGTGTCTCAGACAGGCCTTGTGTTCTCCACTGCGAAACTCGTCCCCAAGCTGAGTCACGTCAATCCGATCTCTGGCGTCAAGCGGATCCTCTCGCTTCAGGGCTTTGCACGTCTCGGTTTCGGGTTGTTCAAGGTAGCGGTCATTGCGGCTGTCGCATTCTTTTCGCTTCGACATGATCTCGATTCCATACTCGGTCTCGCGTCGATGTCGGTACCGCAGATTGCGAAGGCTTTGTTCAACTGCTTGATGCGAACCTGTGTTTGGATTGGTGTCGCGCTGTTTGCCCTGGCCCTGTTGGACTACCTGTTTCAGCGCTGGAAGCACGAGCAGGATCTGATGATGACCGACCAGGAAATTCGGGATGAGATGAAGGAAACGGAGGGGGATCCCCAAGTCGCCGCGCGGCGGCGGATGGTCCAGCGACAATTGATGATGCAGCGTGCCGAGACGGAGGTGCCCAAGGCGGATGTCGTGGTCAGCAATCCGACGGAACTTGCCATCGCGATTCAGTACGATCCGTTGTCGATGCCAGCGCCGATGGTGCTCGCCAAAGGAGCCGGACCGCTGGCTCAGAAGATTCGCCGGATCGCCCTGGAGAATGGGATTCCCGTGGTGGAGCGAAAACCGCTGGCTCAGGTGCTCTACAAGACCGTGGATGTGGGCGACGTGATTCCCGCCGACCAATACCAGGCGGTGGCGGAAGTGCTGCGTTACGTTTACCAACTCCAAGGCAAGGAGCTTCCCAAGGTGGCTGCCTGAGATTGGGGAACCCGAAAAAAGGTTGGCGCGAACCGTTGACGCTGATCTCCTCTCTTGCCTACCATACAACCATGCAGAACCAAGCCCTTCTCCTATCGCTACTACTTTTGCGACGCCAATTAGGCGGGTGATGAGGGTTTGTCGGGACCATCGAAGTGGTCCACTCATAAAAAAGACACGTGACCCGAGTCGCCTCGCGACTCGGGTTTTTTGTTTAAGATTCGCGGATTCCCAAAACGATCGAAAAGGTAACCTCGGCGATGTCCTCTTCTTCCAGTCCGGCCGGTGATGTCAGTTCCGATGCGTCCGATCAGCAGCAGCCTCGGTTGATTCGGATTTTTGATACGACGCTTCGAGACGGCGAGCAATCGCCGGGCGCGAGCATGAATCTGGCCGAAAAGCTTGAAGTCGCCCAGTTACTGGCGGAGATGGGGGTCGATGTGATCGAGGCTGGCTTCCCGATCGCTTCTCCGGGGGACTTCGAGTCGGTCAAGCAGATCGCCCAGACGATCCGCGGCGCGACCATCTGTGGATTGGCACGCTGCAACGACAAGGACATCGATGCTGCCTGGGAAGCGGTCAAGTACGCGCCCAGCGCGAGGATTCACGTCTTCTTGGCAACCAGTGCGATTCATCGCGAATTCAAATTGCGGATGACGCCCGATCAGATCGTGGAACGTGCCGTCGCCGGGGTCCAGCGGGCGGTCAACTATTGCGATGATGTCGAGTTCTCTCCGGAGGACGCCTGTCGAACCGAGCACGATTTCCTCTGTCGTGTGGTGGAAGCGGCGATCGATGCCGGAGCGACCACGGTCAACATTCCCGATACCGTCGGATATGCGACGCCCACCGAAATCTTTGAACGCTTCAAGATGCTGCGGGATCGTGTTCCCAATATCGACAAGGCAGTGATCAGCACGCACTGTCACGATGACTTGGGCATGGCGGTCGCCAATAGCCTGGCCGCGGTTTCGGCAGGTGCGGGACAGATCGAGTGCACGATCAATGGTATCGGCGAACGTGCGGGCAACGCGGCCTTGGAAGAAGTCGTGATGGCGCTCAAGACCCGCAGCGATTTCTTTCGCTGTACCACCAACATTGACTCGCGAAGATTAGTGCCCGCGAGCCGATTGGTCAGCAAGACAACCGGAATCCAAGTGCAGCGGAACAAGGCGATCGTTGGTCGCAATGCCTTCGCCCATGAATCGGGGATTCACCAGGACGGCATGCTGAAGGAGCGGAGTACTTACGAGATCATGCAGCCGGAAGAGGTCGGTTTCTCGAAGACGGATCTGGTGCTGGGTAAGCATAGCGGTCGCGCCGCATTGGCCGACCGAGCGAAGACTTTGGGCTTCACCCTGACCGGCGAGCAATTGCAGGAGGTCTTCGAACAATTCAAGTTATTGGCGGATAAGAAAAAGGAAATCTACGACGGCGACATCATGGCCCTCGTTCAACAGCAGATCAGCGGCAGTGTGGACGAGAAATGGTCGTTGGTGGACTACGTCGTCACCAGTGGAAAGTCTCGGTCGCCACACGTCGAGCTGACGCTGCGGCATGGCGACAAGGAAACCACCGAACGCGTCGAACAAGGCGATGGTCCGATCGATGCCGCCTTCTGGGCGGTCGAGAAGATCACTGGGATTGAACTCGTCTGCAAAGACTTTCGAGTTCGTAGTGCGACCTTGGGACGAGACGCGATCGGAGAGGTCAACCTCGAGGTCGAGTACAAGGGCAAGAGTTATCGAGGTGTGGGCGTCAGCACCGATAGCGTTGAGAGCACCATCCTGGCGATGCTCAATGCGATCAACCGGATCATTGCGGAGCGAGACGTCTGAACGCCGCAGAGCTAGCTGGACAGCGCTATTTTGTTGTAGGTCGGTCTCTCCGAGATCGACATTCCGCGCGGCTTTGCCGCGAAAATCCGAGCCTCGGAGAGGCTCGGCTACAGGTCAGGCTCGAAGAAGCCTTAAGGGATCGGTCCTTCGTTTCGAGTCGATTCGTCGTCCTCGGTGTCCAGATCGAGATCCAGATCCAGATCAGGATCGTTGCTCGGCTCGGCCTGATCGTCGTTCGGACCCAATTCCAGGTCCTCGTTTTCCGAAGACTGCTGATCCTCTTGCGAAGCATGAAAGATCAACTCGCCGGTGATCGGATGGGGTTGCAATCGGAGGGAGTCTTCATCGGCCGAAAACGACTTCTCTCCTCGCAGCATGCGGATTGGCGAAACAGCCTCGTCGTCGTCTGTCTCACCCAACAGGTCGCCGACGTCAAGCGGTTCGGCATCCACTTCGCTTGCGATCGAATCATGGTCGATGCCAACACGCTCGCTAGTAAGATCGAGCAATTCGACGTCTTCGATTTCGATCGCATCAACCTCGTCCGCACTCGGCAGCGGATCGGAGGGAAGCGAGGAGGCTAGGTCCTCGTCCAAATCGGTCTTGAATTCGACCACCTCAGCGGCGACCAGGCTTGCGCTGCCAGTCGCATCTGCTGTTTCCACATCAACAGATTCGATCGTGGTGAAACTCTGTTCGCCCCACATGTCCAGTTCCGTTGAGTCGGTCATTGCTGATGGCAATGGTTCCGGTTTCGGGAAGATTGCATCGACGTTTTCGCGAAGCACTTGACGGCCCAAATCAATGGCTCGCTCTTCGCTCCAACCATTCTGGCGAACAAAGTGATCCGCCAGGATGCCGGCGAGTACATGGCGGTACATGTCGAATTTCGGCCAAACGAATTCAAGCTTGTAGGCATCGCTGTAGTAGGCAACTTGCTTGGTCTTGGGAACGGCTTCCAAACGGGCCGCTGCGTCTCGGGCGATGAAAGACGGCGTATTGCTGTACCACCAATGCCCATTGGTGATCACATTGGGAAAGATCCAAGCGTAACTGACCAGCTCTTGGTTGGTGACACTGGCAAGGACGGAGATTGGGAACTTGACATCCGGAAAGGCGTTGAACAACTCGCGGTACTGGATGAGCGAGACACGACTGTCGTAAAGGTCTTGTCCCTGGAACACACCACCCGGGTAGACACCGCGATTGACGCCGATCATCAGATCAAACGGCAGACCGAACTCATCACATAATTCTGCGAGCGTCCAAAACACGCGGCGCGACAGTGCGGCTTGATGCGTGGCATCGGCTAACGGACCTTTGCGAAGCACCTCGTCGAGTGCCGTCGCGGCGCGGCCATCACGGACCTGAGTTGGCTCGAAAGATGGCGGGAGCGAAATCGCACATGCCCGCGCACCATGAGAAACAAAGTGCTCGAAGCGTTGCCGTAGCGATCGTCGCAGACTCGACAACGAGCCATCGAGTTCGACTCCGGTACAAGCCTCGAGTCGCTCGCGAGTTGCAGACTTCGCCAAGTGAAAGACCAGGTCATCGGTCCGCAGGCAGGGAATGTAGGTGTCGGTATCGAAACCGGACAAAGCATCGTCGAAATCGTTGGTGAGGAAGACGGCTTCGACATTGCTTTCGTCAAGGACGGTCCGCGGCCAATCCGCCGATGCCATCCGCCGCTCGGCAGCATCGTAGACCTGTTCCCAGCTATCCGCGTCGATGTAATCTCCGTCAAATTCGAAGAACTTGCGACAGATTTCGACCAGCCAGCGGTACTGAGCCGTGTTCTCGATCGGTGCTAAGTTGCTGGCTAGCCGACGGACCAGTTCGCGCGGTGCGATCCCCTGTTCTTCGATCTGCTGTTTCGGCATGCCGGCCGAATGGGCGAGCTCGGTGTAATAGTGATAGCCCAGCAGGTCTGCCAACGTGTTGGAGGCGGGTTGATGCGGGTTGATGTGGGTGTGGGGGTCGATCAACCGAATCGAGGCAATGGCGTCGTAGATCGTTTCTCGAAGCGAGTCAGTCATGGGTCAGAGGTCTTCCGCGGCTGGTTTGGGGGTAGCCTGAATCGTGAGTTTGCCGAAGTGAGCCGAACCACAGAATACTCGGTTCTTTCCGCCGGATCATCTTGACGAGTGTCCAAAGCAACGGGGCGGACAGGGGTCAAGGTGGTGCGGAAATCGCTCTCAGAGGCTGATCGCTGCGAAACTGCGGGGTTTGGCACGATTCTGCGCAGTGGAGGGGGATGGGTTCCCGGCAATCAGCCAAAAATGATTACGCGGATTGTCGACCACGCGCTACAATGGAGCTTGTCCCAGTCCGGCACCCGCGATGATCGATTCACGATCCTCCACTTTTGCGGTTCTGTCACATTCACCAGGGGAGTCGCAATCGATCATGCATGATGATCCGCGCCATTCTGCTCTCTCGCCGGAACCGCCCGAGCGGCGTGAATTGATTCCCAGTCCTCCGGTCTGGCAGGAACCCGTGCAGGATCTTCCGCCGGCTGTGGAGCCGACCTGCGACGTGACGGATCGAGCTTCGATGGAAGCGACCGAGGCTTGGTCTATCGCACGGCCGGAGTCGATCGGTACGGCGGCAGGCACGTCGGCCGCACCCACGTTTTCGATCGAGCGGATCGACCAGCCGCAGGCGGTTGGGATGCAGGGGGTTGGGATGCAGGGTGGAGCGGAGTCGCGCGAGGCGGGAAGACTTCGTCACCGTCCCCGATCTCATCCTGATCCGCTGACGCAGAGCCTGACGCTGTTGGCGACGATTGCGGTGATGCTGCTGGCGGCTCGTTTTGTTGTGCCGCGGGTTGTCGAAGAGATTCGCTACGCCTGGCATCGTGGCGAGTTGCGAGCGGAGTATGAAACGGGGACCGATGGACTGAAAAACGTGTCACTGGACGCGTTGAGCGAGGCCTATCAAATGGTCACCGCTGCGGTCGGTCCGAGCGTGGTGCACATCGACATTCAACGCCGTATCGAGCTCGAGGATACGAGCATGGCCCGGTTGCTTTCCGCAGGCGTCGCGCCGGCGACCGACCAGGGGAGTGGGATCGTCGTTGATCGTGACGGCTACGTTTTGACCAATCGTCACGTGATTGCCGAGGGCGAAGACATCACCGTCACGCTCAGTGACGGCAGGCAGTTCCCAGGGATCGTGGTCGGGACCGATGCCCTGACCGACCTCGCCCTGCTGCGGATTGATGCGGATCGCTTGATGCCGATTGCCTGGGGTGACAGTGATCGCTGCCGAGTTGGTTCGCCGGTTTGGGCAGTGGGAAGTCCATTCGGTCTTGATCGCACGGTGACCTTCGGAATCCTTAGTGGGAAGCACCGGATGGTTCGAGCCAGCACGCAGTATCAGGATTTCATGCAGAGCGATGTCGCGGTCAATCCGGGCAACAGCGGTGGGCCGCTGGTCGATGCACGAGGAACACTGGTAGGGATCAACACGGCGATTGTGGGTGATACCTACCGTGGAGTCAGCTTTTCGATCCCCAGTAACGTTGCCAAGCAGGTTTACGAGCAGCTCCGCGAGTCGGGGCGGGTCGAGCGAGGCTGGCTGGGTGTCAAATTGGACGAAGTGGCCTATGACCGGAATTCGGGCGGAGATCCCTTGGTTCGCGGCGCCCGGGTCGGCTACGTCACCAATCCTGATTCCCCCGCCGCTGAGGCTGGGCTGCAGACCGGCGATCTGATTCAAACCGTCGACGGTGAACCGGTCCAGAACATGGCTCACTTGATGCGAATGATCGGCGACTCGGTCGCTGGCTCGCGAGTTCAGCTGCGAATCGTGCGAGATTCCGAGTCGATGGAGATCGAGGTCACCCTGGGGGCCCGTCCCGAGGAACTGAACGCCCGTTAGGTGACGCCGTGGGGGCGGTTTCTGGCAAGGGGACCTTTAGCGATCCGGTTCGGCGCAACTATGATGCGTCTAGAGCGTTTTCAAATTTCGCAGAGGCGGCTAATGATGGTCGCCGATTGCTCGGCCGATCGTCGCGTTGGATGGCGCAACGTTCGACGGAGCGAACGGCGACGACGTCATTGGTGGAAATGCTCTCGCCGCAACGCGGCACCGAGCCACCAGCCCATCGAGAAGCTGACGGCCCGTCGAGACACAGAGCCAATTTACCCTTACCGAGCCTTCGTAGATGCCTTTGTACCGTACCCTCATGTCCGTGCTCGCGTTGCTCGTGACGCCGACCGCCTTGTTCGCTGAAGCACCCTCGTCGACAGTCGGGATCTCCAAGGAGAAACCGGCTGACGGCCCGTCGGTCAAAGTGGACGGGGGCTACATGGTTCCTTACACGCGTCACGATTCCTGGCTCGGACGTTCGCTTCGAGATGATTCCGGTACCAGGCGGCAAGTTCAAATTGGGAAGCCCGGAGGATGAGGCTGGTCGCGCTGAGGACGAAGGGCCACAGTTGGACGTCACCGTTGATCCGATGTGGGTCGCAAAGACCGAAGTGACCTGGGCTCAGTACAAAACGTTCATGCAGCTGTACGGCATCTTCAAGAAGTTCGAGTCGCAGGGCGAGCGTAAAGTGACCGACGACAACATGGTCGACGCGATCACTGCGCCCACCGAATTGTATGACCCGACCTTCACTTACGAGTACGGTGAAGACCCTCAGCAGCCTGCTGTGACGATGACCCAGTATGCCGCCCAGCAATTTACGAAATGGCTCAGCCGTATCACCGGTCAGCAGTTCCGCTTGCCGACCGAAGCGGAGTGGGAATACGCAGCCCGAGCGGGAACGTCCACTGCCTTATAGCTTTGGCGACAGCGCGGATGATCTGGAGGACTACGCCTGGTACTTCGACAATGCCGATTCGGAGGCGCCAACGGTCGGCAGTAAGAAGCCAAACGGCTTTGGATTGTTGGACATGCACGGCAGCGTTGCCGAGTTGACGGTCAATGAGTACAGCGAGGACGGCTACGCTGGATTCGACAATGGGAAACCTCTCAATGCGATTGACGTGGTCGTATGGCCAGAATCGGCTTACCCGGTCGTCGTTCGCGGTGGCAGCTGGGAGATGGACGCCGAACAGCTTCGCAGTGCTGCCAGGTTGGCCACCGACGACGAAAGCTGGAAGGAAGAGGACCCGAATTTTCCCAGAAGCCCCTGGTGGTTCACCAGTGATCCCTCACGCGGTGTTGGCTTTCGTCTCTTCCGCTCCTACAAACCGCTTGATCAAGCTACGATCACCAAGTTCTGGGAGGCGAGCTCGGAAGATGTCAAGGATGATGTCAAGTCGCGTCTGATGGGCGGCCGCGGTGGTCTGGGGCTGGTCGACGAGACGTTGCCCGAAGCCATCGAGCAGATGAAAAAGTAATCGTCTCGGTTGCCGCCACACTCGACTTGACGGTCCGACCGCGAGTCGAGGCTTGTATTCCCCCATTCCATTCTTCAACAAACCCCATCACCATCCGTGTACAAGAACCTTGCATTGGTTGGAGCGACTGGCGCTGTCGGTCGCATTGTGCTTGAGCAGTTAGCGCAGCGCGAGTTCCCCTACGAAACACTGAAGTTGCTCGCCTCGAAGCGATCAGCAGGCAGCGAAGTGCGCGTCGGCAACAAAATCTTGAAGGTTGAGTTGCTCGAGCCGGACGCATTCAAGGACGTCGACCTCGTCATCGCCAGCACACCGGACGAAGTTTCCAAAGAGTTTGCTCCTTGGGCCGTCGATGCGGGCGCGCTGGTGGTGGATGAAAGTGGCTACTGGCGCATGGATCCCAACGTGCCGCTGGTGGTTCCGGAGGTCAATCCGGACGCTGTGGACCAGCACAACGGCATCATCGCCAGTCCGAATTGCAGTACGACCCAAATGGTGGTTGCTTTGGCTCCACTTCACCGGGCTGCTCGCGTGCGCCGGGTCGTGGTCAGTACCTACCAGGCAACCAGCGGCGCCGGGACCGCGGGGAATGAAGAGTTGCACAAGAGTGTGCGCGGCGAATTGGAAGGTCAGACGCATCCTCCTTCGACGTTTCAACATCCGATCGGCTTCAATTTGATTCCGCAAATCGGCTCGGAAAAATATGAGGGCTACACCAGCGAAGAAATGAAGATGGTGTACGAGACTCGCAAGATCATGGGTGATGACGAGATCCAGGTATGTCCGACCTGCGTTCGTGTGCCCGTCATGATCGGACACAGCGAATCGATTCTTGTTGAAACGGAGCAACCGCTGACCGTCGCAGAGGCAAAGAAGTTGTTGCAAGAGGCGGATGGCGTCACCGTCATCGACGACCTTGGCAGCCGCAAGTATCCGATGCCACGTGATTGCAGTGGCAAGGACGACGTGTTTGTTGGTCGCATTCGCCGGGATATCAGCGGCGGAAACGGCATTGCTTTCTGGTGTGTCAGTGACAACTTGCGAAAGGGCGCTGCGACCAACGCCGTCCAAATCGCCGAGTTGCTGATGCGTCGTGCGGCAGCAGTCGGCGGTAAGTCCTGATCGGATCAGGTTAAGTTCTGGCCATTTTGCGATGGCCCATCGGCGGGATCGATCGTGTTGCGCACGTTCAAGTTGACCATCGCATACGACGGAACGGACTTCGCCGGCTGGCAAGTCCAGCCGGGCAAGCCGACGATCCAGGGAATGCTGCAGAGAGCGTTTCGTGGTATCACTGGCAGCGATATCCAGGTCATCGGAAGTGGGCGTACCGACTCGGGTGTTCACGCGATCGCTCAGGTTGCGAGTTGTACTTTGCCGTGGCGTGCAGAGGCCGATCGTCTTGCCTGCGCGCTCAATGCCAATTTGCCCGACACGATCGTGGTTCGTCAGGCGGTTGACGCAGCGGACGGTTTCCATGCAATTCGTGACGCCGTTGGCAAACGTTATCGCTACCAACTCCAGATCGGTGGCCTGCGAGATCCGTTTGAGTACCGTTATCGCTGGCTCTTGCGCGGCGAAGTGGATGTGGAGCTCATTCGAGCCGCGGCCAGGCGTTTCATCGGCTGTCATGACTTCGCCAGTTTTCAGGCATCGGGATCGGATCGCAAAACCACCGTTCGAGACCTGCGCGGATGTGACGTGATCCTGCAGCATGCCGATGCCCGCAGTGACATGCAGCAGCTTGCAATCGAAGTGGAGGCGGATGGTTTCCTTTACAACATGGTGCGAAACATTGTCGGTTCGCTCGTCGAAGTGGGGCGAGGTAAGCAGCCGCCGGAATGGATCGATGATGTGATTGCGATGCGCAATCGAGATGCCGCGGGACCGACCGCGCCGGCGCATGGTTTGTTTCTCTTGCGAGTCGATTACCCGCCATCGCAAGTGATGTGATGGAGGTGACGCACGGTCGCGTCGGAGAGAGCTGATCGTGTTCATCGCGACCAGCAAATGATTTGATTTCATGAAATCTTAATACCAAGGGGCCCGAAACCCCTCGTATCTTGAGTTCAACGGCAAAGGCTTGGCTCTGTGTTTTCGAGGCTGATCGTTAAACTAAAGGTGTGAGCGGAAACCGGATGTGACAAGTGGTCCTGCGGCGCGTGGTCCGCAGACATTCGCACGTCGAAAAGAGTCGTCATGCAAGGCGAGTTACAGTCCACCCCCCGACCCGTGCTGGATGAGGCGACGCGATCGTTCGTTCGCCGGTCGCTGGATGCTGGCTTGGTGGAACTGGACGACTTGAAGAAGGTCGTCGTGTCGTTGATGGCCGAAAGCGAGCGCTTCACTCCGGCGCGGCTAGCCGAGGGCCTGATCGGCGCCGGCATCTTGACTCAGTGGCAAGCCAACAAGCTGCTTGCCGGGAAGTGCCGGGGCTTTCATCTTGGCAGCTACCGCTTGCTTCGACCGCTGGGGAAAGGCGGGATGGGGATCGTCTATTTGGGCGAGCACCATGTGATGAAGCGTTTGATGGCGCTCAAGATCCTGCCGCCCCATGCAGTTGCCGACACGCGTCGAATCGAACGCTTCAAAGCCGAAGCCCGTGCCTGCGCCCAACTCGATCACCCAAACATTGTCAGAGCTTATGACTTCGCGCAAGCCGGCGACAAACTCTACATCGTGATGGAATACGTCGAGGGGGTCGACCTTCAATACGCGGTTCAGCGTGACGGGCCGATGTCGCTCGGCGACGCGATTGATGTGCTGACGCAAGCGACCCGAGGCCTCGCCCACGCGCATGAACGGGGCATCATCCATCGGGATATCAAGCCATCGAACTTGCTGATGCGAACCGATGGTGAGGTCAAGTTGAGTGATCTCGGTTTGGCCCGAATCGGTTGGGGTGGCGACGGTGAGCCAGAAAAGCACCGCTTGATGGGGACCGCGGACTTTGTCGCTCCCGAGCAGGCGATCAATAGTGCCGCCGTTGATGCTCGCGCTGACATCTACTCGCTCGGCTGCTCGCTCTATTACCTGCTTTCAGGTCGATCGCCTTTCGAGGGTACCTCGATGCAGCGATTGGCAAAGCATCAAACCGCACCGGTGCCCGACATCCGATCGGTAAGAGCCGATTGTCCCGGCGCCGTTGCCGACTTGATTGCTCGCATGACGGCCAAGCGACCCGAGAATCGTCCCAAGTCGGCGGTTGAGTTGCTCGCACAGTTGGAACGATTGGGTGGTTCGAGCGATGACGCATCACGAAATCATCGCCGCAAAGTGATTTCTGCTGGAGATACGATGGTCGATGATCATCTCTACCAGGCAACGCTTGACGACAGTGTGCTGTCGTCCGATGGCGAAGTGGTGGTGGCGGTGGAGGTCGAAGATTTTGACTTCGGAAGTTTGCCACCTCTGGATATCGGTAGCGATGTGGTACCAGCCAAACCGGTGCCAATGCCGACGCCGACGCTGAAAAGTGCAACGTTGAATCGTTTCTCATCGGCTTCCAATGCTGGCGTCAGCGGCGAATGTGTCGCTGCGTAGCGACGGGAGCCAGCAGGTTCTGCTGGGAGTTGGGTTGGCCGTCGCCGTGATGGCGTTCATTGACGGTTTTGGGAATGGGGATGGTGTCATTGACCAAGCCTCTTCCATCGGCGCCTCCGCAGATCAAGTCGGTTGAGGACGAAGACGGCCGTCAGGTATTCATCATTCGCGACTGACCAAGGTCCATGGCGACTTCACTGGTGGCATCAAGAACGAACATGCTGGATACCCATACGAACACCGATATGGCGCGACTCGTGTTGGCGGTCGGAAGTCGTGCGGGTCGCGAGGCGCCGCTGCAGTACGGCTACTACATGATCGGGCGACACAGCGAATGTCAAATTCGTCCCAAGAGTCGCTCCGTGAGCCGCCGCCATTGTCTGCTGTTTCAAGACGATACCGGCCTGCAGGTCCTGGACCTCAACAGCACCGCTGGGACCCGCGTGAATGACCTGCGCATCCGTCCGAAGACATGGATCGCGCTTCGAAATGGGGACATGCTTCGTTGCGGCAAGGTCGTCTTTCGTGTTGATCTCGGTCCGCCAGCCTCGGGCGAGCGGCCAGTCATCCCCTTCGTCGGCATCCCCGTACTCGGTGCCAGGGTAACCGCCCGGACTCGATGCCTGTGGGCAAGGCGTGGCATGACGTCGATATCGCCGGCTTCTTGGAGACGCAGGACGACGAGGATCGAGAACGTCGCTATGACCACATTCGCTCCGCCAACGAGAATGACTTGGAAGCGTCCGACGTTGTTTCCGACGATCTTCAACAACACGATCGAGATGGACGCTGAACTCGACTTGTTTGATGACGCGTTTAACGATCCGCAGCCATCGGAGTCGGCCGTGACCGGCGGTACCGATCAGGATCCTCGTCAGGACGGGATGGATCCTTCTCGGAAGAGCGGCGCGCCGTCTGCCGAATCGAAGAAGTTGTCGCGAAAAGAGAAGAAACGGCGGCGATGAAGCCTCTGAGGCGATCATCCCCCCGGAGTTTCTCCTTTGGAATTCCCGGTGATGCAGATCGCTGGAAGATGGTCGGCCTGATCTTGTTGATGCTCGTCGTGCTGGGGGCTGTTGGGTATTCGGCGTACAGCTTCTACAGTGGACCGAGCGTACGCGTGCTGCAAAGCATTGATTGATCGTCGCGACAGCGACTGATCGCTCAACGCATCTTTTGCTTTGGTCCTCACCTGGTGCCGGATTGATTTCGCGGTGATTTGCCTGCGGGAGAAGATTGGCGGAGTCGATCGTGTCCTCACTATTGCTTTTGATCGACGGCTACAACGTGCTCGCGCCGGTAGCACCGCCGTCTCGAGGATCGGATGCCGCATGGTTGCAACGCGAGAGGACGCAGTTGATCGATCGTTTGGTGAAAGGGCTCGATCCCGAGGTTCGCGTCCGGACCTGTCTGGTCTTTGATGCTGCCGACCCTCCGCGAGATCGCCCCAGCGAGTTTGTGGTGGACGGGCTGGAGGTCATGTTCGCCGTGGACTATCCCGAGGCGGACGATTTGTTGGAGGTGCTGATCGCGGAAAGCTCGGCGCCCAAGAATCTGGCGGTGGTTTCCAGCGACAACCGGGTGCGATTGGCGGCCAGTCGACGTGGATGCACGGTCTACGATTCACAGGCCTGGTTGGACGATTTGCTCGATGGAGTGGCTGGTCTGGCCGGCGGTCGCCGCTTGAAATCGGGGCAGGGCAGGGGACCATCCGAGGCGGAGGATGTCGCCGAGTGCATGGACCAGCAGGACGTCGAGAGCTGGATGCGTGAGTTCGGGTTCTGATCGCGCCACCGAGGCGACGGTTGTCTCGTCAAGCCAAGGGGCCCGCTGGCCCCCGATTTCCCCCGCTGCGGTGTTTTGCCCGGCGTTGAAGAACAAGCCGAAAGCATGGAAATGGGGAACCTTCCGCAGTCACCCCGGCGAGCTTACAATCGCTCGTTGCTTTGCTTTGTTGGTACGCGCCCGTTCCCGCGTGGCGTGACGAAAATCCCCTCTTGGACTCTTCTAGGAATCGCACAACGATGAGTGCCACCGCGACCGCTCACCGCGTTTTCAACTTTTCGGCTGGTCCCGCAGCCCTGCCACTTCCCGTCCTGCAGCAGGTTCAGGAAGAGATGCTGTGCTACCCCGGAGCGGGGGCCTCGGTGATGGAACTGAGCCACCGCGGCAAGGTCTTCATGGAGATTGCCCACGACGCCGAGGCAACCCTGCGGTCGCTGTTGGGCGTGTCGGACGACTATGCCGTCTTGTTCCTTCAGGGAGGCTCGGTCCTACAGTTCTCGATGATCCCGGCCAACCTGTTGCGAGGGACCGGCAAGACGGCTCAGTACCTGGTCACCGGTTCGTGGAGCAAGAAGGCGGTCGACGAGGCGAAGAAGGAGGGCGAGATTGCTCTGGCCTACAACGCCAAGGATTCCAATTTCAATCACGTTCCCGCGGCCGGAGACTATTCCGTTCCTGGTGATGCTGCCTATCTGTATTACTGCAGCAACGAGACGATCCAAGGGGTTCAGTTTGGATCGGAGCCTGAGTGCCCTGATTCGGTTCCTCTGGTATGCGACTCGTCGAGCGATTTTCTGTCGCGCCCGCTGCCGGTGGACAAGTATGGCATTCTCTATGCCTGTGCCCAAAAGAACGCGGGACCCTCCGGTGTAACGGTCGTCGTGATTCGCAAGGACTTGATCGAGCGAGGCAGTGATTCGTTGCCCGGATACCTCAATTACAAGAATCACGCCGAAGCAGAGTCGATGTGGAATACGCCGCCGACCTTCGCCATCTATGTCCTCGGCAAGGTGGCTCATTGGCTTGCCGATGACATTGGGGGTTTGGCCGCCATGGAGAAACTGAATCGCGAGAAGGCTCGGCTCTTGTACGATGTCATCGATGCGCATGCCGACTTTTACAAGGGACATGCACGCCCCGATTGTCGCTCACAAATGAACGTGACCTTCACGCTTCCGAACGACGAACTGCAAAGCAAGTTCCTTTCGGAAGCCGCTGCACTTGATTTGGACAGTTTGAAGGGACACCGCAGCGTCGGTGGGATTCGCGCCAGTATTTACAACGCGATGCCGCGTGAGGGCGTCGAGACGCTTGCCAGCTTCATGAAGGACTTTGTCGCGAAGAACGGTTAAGTTCTTTCGTTCCCGACTGGTTGAAGCTCCACGAATGGACTCGCCTGCAGGCAAGGTTTCCACTCTCACCTATTCTAGAAATTCAGATTCCCCACATGTACAAGATCCTTACGTTAAACAATATCTCGGTTCAAGGCCTGCAGCGATTGCCCCGCGAAAGCTACGAGGTAGCTTCGGAGATCAGTCATCCTGACGCAGTTCTCGTGCGTTCCTTCAAAATGCACGACATGGAGATCCCATCGACGGTCGCCGCGATTGGCCGTGCGGGAGCGGGCGTCAACAACATCCCCGTGGATGCCATGACCAAGCGTGGTGTTCCGGTATTCAATGCTCCGGGAGCCAACGCCAACGCGGTCAAGGAGCTTGTTCTGGCAGGGCTGTTGATGGCTTCACGCAACATTCCCAACGCGTTGAAGTTTGCGTCGGAGCTCCAAGGGAGTGACAGCGAGATCTCGGTTGCCGTGGAAGCGGGCAAGAAGAACTTCGTGGGTTCCGAGCTTCCGTCCAAGACGTTGGGTGTGATTGGATTGGGTGCGATCGGATTGCGCGTTGCCAATGCAGCACTATCACTGGGGATGAAAGTCGTCGGTTATGACCCGTTGATCTCAGTGCAAAGTGCCTGGCAACTTTCCAGTGGTGTCCAGCAGGCGGTGAGCGTGGACCATCTGTTCTCGCAAAGCGACGCCATTTCCGTTCATGTCCCGCTGGTCGACGCAACGCGAGGCCTCGTCAATGCGGATCGGATCAAGATGATGCCCAAGGGCGGCATCCTGGTGAATCTGGCTCGTGGTGGGATTTGTGACGATCAAGCGGTGATCGGAGCGCTCGATCGTGGACATCTGCACGCCTACGTCTGTGACTTCCCGACCGGTGCGTTGCTGACACACCCCAAGGTGATCGCCTTCCCGCACCTGGGGGCCAGTACGGATGAAGCAGAAGTGAATTGTGCCATCATGGTCGCCGATAGCGTTCGCGACTATCTCGAAGACGGCACGGTGAGGAATTCGGTTAATTTCCCGGAGGCCATCATGCCGCGAAACGGAGGCAGTCGCATTACCATTGCCAATGCAAACGTTCCCAACATGGTGGGCCAAATCTCGACGATTCTCGCCAAGGCGGACTTGAACATCGCCGACCTGCTGAACAAGTCTCGTGGCGAGATCGCCTATACGATCATCGACCTCGATGGCGGCATCACGGATGAAATTCTCGATGCCATTCGCGGCATCCAGGGCGTGTTGACGCTGCGTCATCTGCCTGTCAAGCCAAACTGAACACGGCGTCGGCTCGCCCTGGTAGACTGGTGCTCTTGTCCTGCCATGCAAGTCCCTGCGGAACGATGGTGGGCGTCCTCCTGTGCAGCGTCAAATCTAGAAATGGGGGTGACGTCGATTGGCGAAAAGGGGTCAGACACCAAAACTGCCAAGCACCCTTCGGGCCGTTCCGTTTTTTAGTGTCTGACCCCTTTTCGCCATCCCCGCGCGAACCCTTGCCTGGACATTCAGACGCGCGGACGGAGGGAACTCGTTTTCCACATCACATGGGACATGTCGATGATTTTCATGGCGATGTCTTGCCTTAACCTTTCGCCAACGCAATCGCTTGGAGTCTAGAGAAATGAATCGGTTGTTCGATCGAGATGGTATGGAATCTGGTGCACGAGAGTCTTGGCAGTGGCGAGCAAAGGGGATTGGTCTCATTCTCTCACGCGTATCGCTCGCCCTGTTGGCGTTCATTTCGTGTGGAACCACAGCGCGTGGTGAAACTCGTCCCAACGTGTTGGTGATCATCACCGACGAGCACAACTTTCGAACGCTGGGTTGTTATCGTGAACAACTGTCGCGTGAGCAGGCGGAGATGTGGGGCCCTGGAACGATCGTCGAGACGCCGAACATTGATCGCATCGCGCACGAGGGTGTGATTTGCACGCGAGCCTATGCAACGGCGCCGGTCTGTTCACCATGTCGTGCCGCGATGATCACTGGCTTGTATCCCCAGAACACCGGCGTGCCTGCCAATGATCTTGAGCTTCGAGCGGATGTTCCGACGCTTGCAAAGATTCTGAAGGCCAACGGCTACCGGACCGGATTCGTTGGGAAGTGGCATCTCGGCGGGACCGGAAAGCCGGAGTGGGCTCCAGCGATCGACGGAGGTTTCGAGAACAAGACGTTCATGTTCAATCGTGGTCACTGGAAGAAGTTCGCGATGGAACCGAGCGGTCCCGCGGTCGCCGCGAAAGATAACCGTGGTCAACCGTCGTACGCAGTGGATGGCGCGGACGAGAAGTCTTTCTCGACTGATTTCTTGACCGATCGCACCATCGAGATGATTCGCCAGTCCAAGGACAAGCCGTTTTTTACTGTCGTCAGTTTTCCCGATCCCCACGGGCCCAACACAGTACGAGAGCCCTACGACCGGATGTACAGCCACTTGCGGTTTCTTGCGCCTCGTACCTACGGTCGGGACGACATGCCAAGCCCTGGCTGGCTAGGTGGTGGAAAGAATCACGCGGTGTTTCGCGGGGAGCAAATGGGTTTGTATTTCGGGATGGTCAAATGTATCGACGACAATGTGGGGCGCCTGTTGCAGGCATTGGAAGAGTCAGACCAGCTCGATTCCACCATCGTGCTGATGACGTCCGACCACGGAGACTTGTGCTACGAACATGATCGCCTGAACAAGGGCAATCCATATGAAGGTTCGGCTCGCGTTCCGTTCGTGATTCGATTTCCCAGTCGTTTGAACAGCGGTGGCGTCTACGGGCATCCCGTTGGCACGGTGGATGTGACACCGACGATCCTCGGGTTGGCGGGAGTGGATCACGATGCCAAGCTGCAGGGCCGTGACTTGTCGGATCGGCTCAATGACGGGGCAGGGCAGGGGAGTGAGATCGTGTTCCTGCGAAACGCGGGGACCAGCCCAAGTTGGATGGCCGCCATCGATTCCCGTTACAAATTGGTGCTGAGTGTCAATGATCGACCTTGGTTATTCGATCACGAGGCGGATCCGGACGAACTTTTGAACTTTTTCCAGCGTCCTGGAACGAATGAGGCGACCCAAAGGCTGGCCGAGGCATTGTGGAAATACGCTTCGGAGAACAAAGACCCCTTCGTGGATCACCCCAAGATCGCCGCGTCGTTGGCCTTGTGCCGATCGCCGAAAGAATGAACCGGTGGTGAGCAGCGTTAGGGTTTCTCGCTTGGGGGTAAAACGGTTTCCATCCACCACCTGGCCTGATCGCAGCGGGGCAGGGCAGGGGAGTTTGCTGCGAGCCGCCTGAAACGGTCTGCGTGAAGCGGCAATCTGCGATGAAACGGTCTGCGTGAAACAGCGATCGCGGTGGGGCATGAAACAGGGGGTGAAACCTCGGTTGAGTCTGCCGCTTCTTGTCTGGACCGCCAAGTCTGCTTTCAGGTACGTGTTCCCCTCTCCGAGATGGATCGATCATCCGGAATCGTGAGCGAAGGAACGCCGATGCAGTTATTGATGCGCTATCGAGATTTGGTGTTGCCCCTGGGCATCATCGGCTGCCTCGTCGTGATCCTGGTGCCGCTTCCGCCAGCGCTGATGGACCTGCTGTTGGCGGCCAACATCACGGTCGGCGTGATTGTCTTGTTGACCACCGTGTATGTGGCGACACCCCTTGAGTTCAGCATCTTTCCCTCGCTATTGCTTGCCACGACCCTAGGCCGGTTGGTCTTGAACGTCGCCACCACGCGTTTGATCCTGACCGGTGCCAATGATCGCGACATGAATGCCGCGGGTGGTGTGATTCGGAGTTTCGGCGAATTCGTCGCCGGCGATCGGATCGAGGTCGGTCTGATCATTTTTGTGATCATTGTCTTGATCCAGTTCATTGTGATCACCAAGGGGGCGACCAGAATCAGCGAAGTCGCTGCGCGATTCGCGTTGGACGGGATGCCTGGACGCCAGATGGCGATCGACGCGGATCTCAACGCGGGCTTGATCGACGAAAAGCAGGCTCAGAGCCGCCGCGAGGCGATCAGCGCTCAGGCAGACTTCTACGGAGCCATGGATGGTGCGAGTAAGTTTGTCCGAGGTGATGCGATCGCGGGAATCGTGATCACCATCGTGAATATCATTGGTGGTCTTTACATTGGTGTCTTCCAGGAAGGCATGCCGTTTGCCGATGCCGCGGCGCTGTTCACGAAGCTGACCATTGGTGACGGCCTGGTTAGCCAAGTGCCGGCTCTGCTGATTTCATTGGCAGCCGGTCTGCTAGTGACACGAAGTACGCAGAGGACCAATCTTCCGGAAGAGTTCCTGCAGCAACTGCTGGGCAATTCCAAGGCTTTGGCGGTCGCCGGCGGCTTCCTGGCACTGTTGATCCTGACCAACCTTCCAACCATTCCCATGGCGACGTTGGGGGCAGGGTGTATCGGATTGGCGGTGGTCATGAACCGGCAAACGGCACGCCGCCAGGGTGAAGAGGAATCCCGTGCTGAAGCAGAGCGTGCCGAAGCGGCCGCACCGCCTCCCAAACGCGTGGAAGACTTCCTCACGATTGATCCCATGGAGATTTCGATTGGACTGGGACTCTTGGGATTAGCAGACCCAGTCACGTGGTGGTGACTTGATGCAGCGGATCACGGGTGTCCGTAATGCGATCGCAACCGACTTGGGAATCATCCTTCCCAAGGTCCGCGTTCGTGACGAGATGAGCCTGGCTGAACTCGAATACGAAATCCGCATTCAAGGCAATCCGCTCGCCAAGGCAAAGCTGATACCGAATCGGTTGCTTGCAATTGATAGCGGCCACACGACGGGCGTCATCGACGGTGAACCGACGCGCGATCCAACGTTCGGCGAGCCAGCGGTGTGGATTGACCCCGTCCGACGTGAACAAGCCGCCATCTTTGGCTACATGACGGTCGAACCGGGCGCGGTTTTGGCCACGCACTTGCAGGAAATCGCCAAGCGACATGCCGACGAGCTGTTGTCACGTGATGCGACCAAGCACCTGATCGACGAGCTGAAAGAGGTATCGCCGACGGTGGTCGACGAGCTGATTCCGGGCGTGATGAAGATCAGTGAGGTCCAGCAGGTCTTGCATCTGTTGCTGAAGGAGGACGTACCGATCCGTCAGCTCAGCATCATTCTGGAAACACTAGGCGACTTTGCTCCGCGTACCAAGGATCCCGTGTGGCTGTGTGAATACGTTCGCCACCGCCTGGCACGGACGATTAGCACACGGTACCGGGACGAGCAGGGCAGGCTACACGTGCTGGCGCTCGATCCAGCCATGGAAGACCGGATTGCAGCCGGTTTGGAGCACAATGAACGGGGCTTGTTCGTACGAATGAGTCCTTCCGCCGTAGACCTCACTTGCGAAAGAATTCAAGAAGGCGTTAAGAAGCTGATTACGGCAGGTCATGCTCCCGTGGTCTTGGTCAGTCCACGGATTCGACCTGGCCTACGTCAGATCACCTCAGCCTCCATACCTCGGCTGCGTGTTCTGTCCTACAACGAGATTACTCAGGACACGAAGATTGAATCCTATGGCGTGATCAGCGACCAGTAACCAAAGCGAGCCCGTCTGCCGCCTTTCGTTCATCCGACTTGTTTCAAACATCAAGTCACTCAAATGCACATTCGCACCTTTCGAGCCGCAAGCTTGCAAGACGCCCTGGAACAGATCCGTCAGCAGATGGGTCCGGATGCCTCCGTGCTGCACACACGCCAAGTACGTGACGGCTGGATGGGATGGCTGGGGCGAACGTACGTCGAGGTGACGGCGGGCTTGGGGAATACCAACGGACAGCTCGTGATGGACACCGACGAAGGGCAGCGTGAACGTGAAATTGATTCACGTTTTGCGGCTCATTCAGGGCTGTCCCTGGAAAGCGGACCGAGCAAGGAAACCTTGAATGAGCGGTCCGGGATTCCCTTGCAACTGCAGGCTTATCGGGAAGAGTTGGTCGATTCGGGCGTGAGCCCAGCAATTGTTCAGCGATGGATCGATGCCACGATCAGTTTCGCGGCCAGCCTCGGTGACGCATCCGGGCGTGGCACGCCATGGCTGGAACATCTACAGCGAACTGTCGGCCGGGATTTGCGAATCGGCAGCCCCATTCGAACGCAGGCGGGAGACCGCCGCATTGTGGCGCTGGTGGGGCCGACCGGCGTTGGCAAGACGACGACCGTGGCAAAACTGGCGGCGGGCTTTCGCATCGAGGCGCGGCGACGCGTCGGCTTGTTGACGATTGACACGTTTCGAATTGCCGCCGTTCAGCAGCTCAGAGCCTATGCGGAAATCATGGACCTGCCGATGGAGGTCGTGGAGAAGCCCGATCATATGAAACCGGCGTTGGATCGTCTTGGTGACGTGGATCTGGTGCTGATCGATACCGCCGGCCGTAGTCCCAGGAGCGATGCGCGGATCGATCAACTGGTCGAACTATTACGGAGTGCTCAACCCGATGAAACACATCTGGTCCTCAGCAGTACCAGTTCTGCTTCGTCGATCCAATTGGCGTTACGAGGATTCGCACCGGTCCGACCCACCGCTGCCATCCTCACCAAGCTGGATGAAACGCCCCAGACGGCAGGAGTGATTTCAGCGGTTGTCGCCAGTGATCATTTTCAAGGCGTCCCGCTGAGCTACACGACCAATGGTCAGCAAGTCCCCGACGATATCGCCACTGCGGATGCAGAGGCGCTGTTGTCGCGATTGCTGCCGGCGAAGGTGATGGTGCCGCAGTTGGATGCCGCATGAACAAATCAAAATATTCCAGCTCATGCCTGGGCTGGGTAAGAGCCGATGAATGACATAGGGCCGTCCCGCGCTGAACGAATGTGACTTGAGCATTCTTTTTCAACGATGGTCTGCCCAATTTAGGAAACATAGACGTCAGGTCCAAGCCTCGAAGAAACAACCTTGTTACGAAGCTATGCCGTTTCGCTTGGTGCACTTGCAATGGGATTGGTCGGTTTTCGCGGCGCAATCCTGGGTGAGTTTGCCGACAGCGTGGCAAAGGAAGCGATGATCGCATTGGTTGTATTCACCGGGATTGGGGCCGTGGCGGGATGGATTGCGGACTACCTGGTCCGTGATTCGTTGGAGCGAACATTTCGAGCTCGTGTCGATTGGTACCGAAAGGGTCTGATCGAGGCGGGTTACAGTAAGTCAAACTCATCGCAGGATTCGTGAACACGGACGTTCGCAAACGATTCGGCGATGGGCGAACCGCGGAGTGGTTCGCGCAAGCATGGATGCCTGCGTGTGCCGCAACGCATTAAGCAGATTGGGCCAGGGACAGCCTTGGTCGTCATCGAGTAGCAAGACGCTACTCATTTAAATAACTATCACGGAGGATTGGATGGCAGCGACAGCCACAGCCGACGACGAGATCCTGCAAGTCTGGATAGAGTTCAAGAAGCTCAGCAAGGATTCGCCGAACTACGAAGATCTCCGTAATCGATTGGTCGAGCGATACATGCCGTTGGTTCGCTACAACGGCGAACGGATCTGGCAGCGTCTTCCCGATGGTGTGGAACTGGACGACTTGATCAGTGCCGGCATCTTCGGCCTGATGGACGCCATCGATGCCTTCGATATGGATCGAGGCGTCAAGTTCGAAACCTACTGCGTGCCGCGAATCCGAGGCGCGATGCTCGATGAGCTGCGGACGATGGACTGGGTTCCGCGATTGGTTCGCAGCAAGGCGAGTAAGCTCTCTGTCGCGCGGAAGACGCTCGAGACCAAGCATGGCCGGGCCCCGACCGTTCAAGAGCTCGCCGAGCATCATGGAAATGCCAGTCAAGGAAGTCGAGAAAATGCAATCCGACGCAAATGCGGTCGGCGTCGTTTCTCTGAACAAGAAATGGTACGAGACGGACAGCTACAAGGATGTCCGTGAAATCGACGTCCTGGAAGACAAGAAGGGCGAAGATCCGACGCGTCGAGTTCAGAAGAACGATTTGATGCGTCTGGTTACCAAGGGGCTCAATCGCAACGAGCGATTGATCATCATCTTGTACTACTATGAAGAGCTGACCATGAAGGAGATCGGCGCAACGCTTGATCTGTCCGAGTCGCGTGTCAGCCAGATGCACACGTCGATCGTCAATCGGCTGCAGCAGCAGTTGGGCTACCGTCGAGTCGAATTCGGCGCTTGATCTCGTCCCTGGCTTTCAGATCATGCAACAGCGTTTTGTCTCGTGACAGAACGCTGTTTTGCGTTGGTGCGAACCATTGCCGGCGGGACTGTGGAACTTATCGAACGTGGAACTGCTTGCTCCCGACGGAAACGATGCCACTTAACCAGAAGAGAAATCGCGTGCGTGTTGCACACGTCATCACTCGAATGATCATCGGCGGCGCGCAGGAGAATACGCTCCTGAACTGCTTGGATCTGATTCGCGAGTATGGCGATGACGTGCTGTTGATTACGGGTCCGGCGTTGGGGCCGGAAGGAGACTTGTTAAGCGAGGGCAGGGCAGGGGAGTTGCCGATTTGTTTGTTGCCCGATTTACGAAGGGCAATTCATCCCTATCGAGACTGGCGGGCCAGCGCTGCCATTCGTGATGCTCTGCGGCAATTCCGACCGGACGTCGTGCACACGCATAGCGCGAAGGGAGGGCTGTTGGGGAGGCATGTCGCCTGGGGATTGGATGTCCCCGCGGTCGTGCACACGGTTCATGGTGCTCCGTTTCATCCCTATCAATCGGCACTCGCTCGGGACTTCTTCTGTCGCTGCGAGCGGTGGGCTGCCAAACGCTGTCACCGAATGATTTCGGTTGCCGATGCGATGACCGATCTGATGGTCAATGCCAAGGTCGCAGCCCGAGAGAAGTTCACGACCATCTACAGTGGGATGGATGTCGAGCCCTTTCGCAGCGCGGGCGAGCATCGGGAGCGAGTCCGCGCGAAGTACGGACTCGCCCAAGAGCACGTGGTGATCGGAAAGATTGCTCGACTCTTTCATCTCAAAGGGCATGAGGATCTGATTGCTGCCGCGCAGAAAGTCGTCCGTCAGTATCCAAATGTCCGATTCCTGCTGGTTGGAGACGGAATCTTGCGAGGTCCGCTGACGGCGAAGATCGCAGATCTCGGCCTGAGTGATCACTTTGTGTTCACGGGGCTGGTGCCTCCCAGCGAAGTGCCCGGTTTGATTGGGGCGATGGATGTGCTGGTTCATACGTCCTATCGGGAAGGGCTGGCTCGAGCCTTGCCCCAAGCGCTCATCGCCGGACGTCCAGTGGTCAGCTACGATGTCGACGGGGCGAGAGAAGTCACGATCTCGGGCGAAACCGGTTTTCTGGTGGCGCCGCGCGATATCGATGGATTGGCCGAGGCGATCGCGCGGCTCGCCGGCGACCCGTCAGGGCGAGCAGAGATGGGCAGAGAAGGGCAGCGTCGCTTCACGGAGCAGTTTCGGCACCAAACCATGACCCGCCTGGTCCGCGAGCTTTACGAGCAGATCTTGCGTGAGCGGGCCAACTGAGATTCGACTGGATAGCGACCCCGCCGGCACGCTGACCTACCGGGGTGGTGAATCTTTCAATTATCATGTCGAATTGTCTTGGCGGGGGTCCGCAAAGCGTCTCCTCATACGGTCCGTTTCGTTCTACGTATTCAAAATCAATCATGACCAAGAGCCGCGATTTCCTGGGTCCCTATCGACTGACTCGACTGATCCGAGTCGGCAGTACGGCAGAGGTATGGGAAGCGATCGACGAGAACACAGAGGAACGCTACGCGCTCAAAGTCTTGAAACAGTCACTGGCGACCGAGAAGGCCGAGATCGCTCTTTTGAAGCACGAGTTCAATGTCGCCAAGGATCTCCACAGCCCTCGGATCATCAAGATCATCGAGTATCGAGAAGAGAGCGGCCGTCCGATGCTGGTGCTGGAGTTGTTCAGCGAACTGAATATGAAGCAGGCGCTGCGGCGTGGTCCCGAGTCGCTCGCCTTCATGCTCGATCAGATTATCGAGCAAGCGGCGGAAGGGCTCTATTACATGCACACCAAGAACTGGATCCACTTGGATATCAAGCCTGACAATTTCCTGGTCAGCCGAGATGGTACGGTGAAGTTGATTGACTTCACAATCGCGCAGAAAAAGAAGACGGGATTGGGTCAGACTCTTTCATACCGCCAAAGTAGCCAAAGGAACCAGAAGCTACATGGCGCCGGAGCAGATCCGTCGCAAGGTTTGTGATGAGCGCACCGATGTCTATGCGTTTGGTTGTGTGTTGTTCGAACTGTGCACTGGCAAACCTCCCTACACAGGCGACAACCCCAACGACCTTCTCAACAAACATCTTTCGGCGTCGATCCCGAGTCCGATCGCTCACAACGATAACGTGACGCGCGAGTTCTCCGAATTGGTCAAGAGCATGATGGCCAAGAAGCCAGAGAACCGACCGCCATCGATGTGGGAGTTCTTGAAAGACGTTTCGTAGTATCGAGGTCTTTAAGAAGCGACCTCGTAAACCAGAGATCAGTGTGTTCGATAGCATGCCAGGCATCAAAGGTGCCGATGACATGATCATCAAGGGCAACACGCAGATGGGACTTGATTCCGATAGCTAATCGGATCCGTCCGTCGTATCTCGAATCAGAATCAGAGAATCAAATACAAGTGTTGAGACAAGGATAGCGAGCAGACATGAGCGCGGGCCCTGGACTTGAATTCGAGAACGACATTGCCGAACTGGAGAATCGGATCGCCGCACTGGAGCGTCAGACAGAGCGCAGTGAGGAAATCGAAAGCCAGATTCGTGAGTTGCGACTGGCATTGGTCAAGCAGTTGCGAGAGACCTACAGCTCGCTCAATGCCTGGCAGACGGTGCAGGTCGCACGGCACAAGAATCGACCCTACACGCGTGACTACCTGAACCTGGCGTTTGACGAGTTCGTGGAGCTGCACGGGGATAAGCATTTCGGCGACGATCGCGCGATGCTTTCCGGGTTCGCCAAACTGGACCGATTCAAGGTGTTGGTGATTGGTCACCAGAAAGGTCGCACTTACAAAGAGCGAGCTGCCTGTCATTTCGGCTGCGCCCATCCCGAAGGCTACCGCAAGGCGATGAGCAAGATGCGGCTGGCCGAGAAGTACCGGCTGCCGCTGATTTGCTTCATCGATACGCCGGGGGCTTATCCTGGGATCGGAGCCGAAGAGCGAGGCCAGGCTCAGGTGATCGCCGAGAGCATGTTCAAAATGAGCCGACTCCGCATTCCCGTCATATGTGTCGTGATTGGTGAAGGCGGCTCTGGCGGTGCGCTCGGCATCGGCGTGGGCGATCGCGTCGCCGTGCTGCAGCATGCCTACTACAGCGTGATCAGCCCCGAGGGCTGTGCCGGGATCTTGTGGAAGAGCCACGAACATGCTCCCAAGGCGGCCGCGGCACTGCGGTTTACCAGCAGCGATCTGGCTCGGCTCGGAGTCGTCGATGACGTCCTGGAAGAGCCGCTTGGCGGGGCCCATCGCGACCATCATCAGATGGCGTCAAGACTGAAGACTTACCTGTCGCGAACGCTCGCCGAACTCGAAGGCAAGACGCCCGAAGATTTGGTCAATCAACGCTATGAAAAGTTTCGCCGCATCGGTGTCTTTCTGGAGACGCCCGAAGCCGTGGTGTGAACACCGGCTGGAGCGCAAAGCTCCGTGGATGGACGGAGCATCGGTACGTGCATCGCGGGGAAAACGCCCCTTTTGCAACGTCCGATAATGCCCCTTATGTTGTATTCAGTCTGTCTGTTTCCCGTTGTTTCCTGCAGTTCTACTCTGCCGACCTGCCAAACGCCATCGCCCACGCCTCGGGCTTCGACGCCGATTCGAATCGTTCCTGCGATCGCGGATCGCTGGTTGATTCCTGGCGGCTTGAACGCGAGAGATGGATCAACGTTGAGCCGCGCAAGGTACCCACAAGCAAGCGGTCGGCATGCCTATCTTTGCAGCCCATTCCACGATGGCTGTTGGGCCTGTTGAGGCACGTTCCACGAACTGCCGCCGGAGCCAAAAGTTGACCCCTGGCCGACCCCCGGAAGCGGCTGGTTTGACCATGGCTGTTGAGCCTGAAATGGCACCCCCGATTGGCCAGCGTTGAATCCAATCCCCAAGGCTCCCGACTGGGCATCCCGACTGGGATCCCGACCCGGGGCTTCCCGAGGGAGTCGCCCGCCGTCCACGGCGATTGAAACGATCCACCGGGATCTTCCGATTGGTGGAATTCCTGATCAAACCGCTCCAGGTACGGTTGCACCACGCCTTGAATCTCAGCCGGGATCACCGCGTCACTTCTTTGCAGGACGTCGGCGATGTAATTGCCACTCTTGCTTTGGACAATCTTGACCCGGACTCCGTCCCCCATCAGTGTGACGCCAAAGAGTGTGATCAGAATGCAGTACAGTGCGCCCTTGGCCAGCCCGAACATCGCTCCAACCTGGCGATCGAATTCGCGCAGCTTGAGCCGGTCAATGCTACCGCTGATCATCCGAAAGACGACCCAGATCACCAGCGACGTCCCAATGAATAGGATCAACATCGCCAGAAATCGATTCCAGGGCGGCTCGGCTTGGATCGATTGACTGAACGGCTCGCGATACTTGAACGCCACGGTGTAGCTGATCACGATCGAAGCAATGGAAGCAAGCTGCCAGGCAAATCCCTTGATGGCGCCAAAGATCATCGCGCCAACCAGGACGACGATCATCACGATATCGTAGATCTCCATCCAACGCTTCCATGCAGAGGGCGGGTAAGGGGGGCTGATTGGAAAAAGTGGGGGCAGGGGACTTGCTTGCTATCAAATTATTGAAGGATTGATCGCGACGGTTTGAGTCGCTTTGCTTCGAGCCCATCGAGGGGACTATAGCGACCGGAGCCCCGCGATCGAAGATCAATCGATTCGACGTGGCGTCAATCAGTCGAAAAGGCCTATTTAGCAGGAGTCGAATTCCGTTGCACTCCCCTTCCCCGTCGCACCGTGGCCGATTTCAAATCACACATCACCGGAAGCACGTTAGTCGGGATCGGCTACGGCTACTGGGGTGTCACGACACAATCGATGTCGATTGAGAGTGGGATCGTGGCAGCCGGGCTCTGCTCGGTCAGCGGTATGTTGCCTGACTTGGATAGCGACTCGGGAATTCCGCTGCGCGAGACGAGCATGTTCATCGCGGCCGTGATGCCGATGTTGATGATCGAGCGATTTCGCGATCTTGGTTTGTCGCATGAGGCGATGGCAGTGGCGGCGATGCTCGTCTACATCGGGATTCGGTTTGTCGCGGTCGAGTTCTTCAAGCGATACACCGTGCATCGTGGCATGTGGCACAGCATCCCGGCTGCGCTCTCGGCGGGATTGATCGCCTACCTGGTCATGCCGTGTCAAAGTGAATCGATCCGCGTCTACAAGTCACTGGCCGTTGTCCTTGGGTTCACCGTCCACTTGACCATGGACGAGATCTGGAGTGTGGATACCAGTGGTGGGATACGTTTGAAGAAATCGTTTGGAACCGCACTGAAGTTTTTCAGCGACAGTACGCTGGCGAATATCTCGGTTTACGGAAAGCTGGCGTTCCTGATCTATTTGGCCTGGGGCGACGGTGGCATTGCGGAACGGATTCGAACGCGTACGCAGCTCGAACGAACCTACATTGCACAGCCGCAAACCAATCCGATCGATTTTGAGAAATGGATCCCTTGGCATTAGTCCCCTCTCCGGGATAAAGGGGTCATGCGTAAAGGGGTCAGGACTCAATTGTGCGAAGCCCTTCGGGCCGCTTGCGGCAATTGAGTCCTGACCCCTTTACGCAGTCTCGGCGACACGGTCGATGACGATCGTCACGGGGCCATCGTTGACCAGGCTGACCTTCATGTCGGCGGCAAAGATTCCAGTCTGCACTTCGATGCCACGTTCGACCAAGAACTCAGCGAAGCGCAAGTACAGCTGCTCGGCAAGCGTCGGAGGCGCTGCGTCGGTGAAGGCGGGGCGTCGTCCGCGTCGGCAATCGGCCAACAGTGTGAACTGGCTGACCACCAGTGCCGATCCGCCGATGTCGATCAGCGAACGGTTCATTTTGCCCTGGTCGTCTTCAAAGACTCTGAGCTCCGCCGTCTTATTGGCGAGCCAGCGAGACTCGGCTTCGCTATCCAGATGTGCAACGCCTACCAGTACCAACAAGCCACGCTGAATCTTTCCAACGATCTGTCCGTCGACCTCCACCTGAGCGGAGGCGACCCGCTGTATCACGATTCTCAATGGACGTGTCTCCTCAGGTGTGAAACGGGTCTGGACGACCATCGTACAGAAACAATCGGTAGGTTGGGTCCGGGAGCGACAGCGACACCAACCCAATAACCCGGTTTGCGGCAAGGGTGGGAGATCGTTGGGCCGCTGTCGCTCCGGGATCCAAACGATGTGCCAGGCATGCCTCGCGTGCATAGCGGTAGGTACGCGGACGGGCGAGGCGTTAGAATGGAGTCGGGGGTGAGCCTTTTGTCAGCACTCCCCTGCCCTGCTCCGCTCGCAACTCGTCCATCTACTTCCGATTTCGTCATGCCGTTTCTGTTTACATGTCCCCACTGCCAGACCAAGACGCAGGTCGATGATCGCTACAGTGGTCAATCGGGGAATTGCGTAACCTGTGGTGGCCCGATTCAATTGCCTCGGTTTGCTGCCGGCGCGACGCAACGCCGCAGGGTCTGGCAGCTGGGCATAAGCCGAGTGACCAGGTGATCCGCTGGATCGTGGCAGGTGCGGTGGGTCTGATCCTGTTTGGTGCACTGCTCGTTGGCGCTTTTCCGAGTGGGCGGCCAAACGATGAGCCAGCTCACTTCGAATCGTGAGCGATCAGCGTCGATGGGAAATCTCGAAGAAGATTGCCGAAGCCTTGAACGCCTACGCGGCCGACTATGGAACCTACCCTCCAAGTGCGACGGTTGACAGCACGGGCAAGAAGCTGCATTCGTGGCGGGTCTTGATTCTGCCCTATCTCGGTGAGGATGAGCTTTACAACAAGTTTGATCTCAGCGTTTCCTGGGACGATCCACGCAACATGCAAGTGGCTTATCAGATGCCGGTTTACTACCTGCATCCCAATGGCAACTCAGGCGGCTCTCCCTTTCTTGCCGCGTACTACCGGATCGTTGGTCCCGGCACGTTGCTGCCCAATCGCGGACCGTTGTCACCGGATCAGATCACGGATGATCCATCGCAGACCATTCTGGTGATCGAGGGCAGTCCGATCGTTCCGTCGGGTCTTTGGACCGAGCCGATTGATTTGGACATCACCAGAATGCAGGGACGATTGACTGCAAATCCCGGAATCGAACCGGGTGGGCAACTCGATGATGGCGTTGCGTTTGCGACCGCTGACGAACGCACGCATTTCGTCCCGAACACCATTGAGCCGATCACCATGTTGTCATTGATCACCGCCAATGGAGGTGAGCGATTGCCCGACGACACGCTCGACTAGGACAGAAAGCCGATTGGCCGCGACGATCCGGCCGGATGGAAGTTGCGAATGTTCGGCAGAATCTGTTCCATGTTGTTATCGTTGGCAACGCCGTACCACATCGCTAACTCTGCGGCCAATTCGTCAACGGAGGTGGTGGGGATCAGTCGTCCACGGCCGGTATCGAGATTGAAACTACCCAGTGACGCGGGGGCAGTCGGACTGACCAGCGACGTGGGGAAATGTCCGTATACGCGTCCGCCCGCCACATCGCCTCCCATCACGATTTGGTTTCCGCCCCAGGCGTGGTCCGAGCCGCGTCCGTTGCTTGAGAGTGTGCGAGCGAAATCACTCGCGGTGAACGTGACCACGTTGTTGGTCATGCCGAGGCCATCGATCGCATCCTGAAAACTCTTCAGAGCCTGGCTGACGGTCATCAGATTATTGCTTTGATTGTTGATCAATTCGTCGTGATTGTCCCAGCCATAGTGACTCACGAAAAAGACCTGGCGACTTTGGCCGAGCGTGCTCTGAGCACCGATGGCCTTGGCAACCATTCGCAGTTGTTTCTGCAGGCTGCTGGGGTTGGCGGGGAAGAAACCGTCCACCGCTGCTTGCTGTTCGACCGCGTCATTGAACGCAATCGCCGCATCCAGCGAGTTGCGATTCTGATTCGCGAACGTTCGTTCCAACAGATTGTCATACGAACGCGACAGGACATCGTCAGTCAAGGTGGAGAAGATCTTGGCTTGTGTCCAAGTCGGCCCATACCAGCCGACCTCTTGTGCGCCCGAGTCGGTGATCACGTAAGGAACGACACTGCCACCGGTCTGCAACATGTTGACGCTGTTGAGCGAAATGTTCATCGAGATGTTGGAATTTGAATTGGTCGCACCGGTCACCATGTCGGCCATGCGTCCAGCCCATCCAGTGATTTGCGATCGGGTTTGGGGTACCGATGTCATCCAGTGTCGCGTCAGGTCCGAATGAGAGAACAGACCGAGGGGAAGGTTCGACTGCGACTGGTATTGAGCCATCGTCGTTGGCTCGACCAGGCTACCGATGTTGCAGAGGAACGTCAGTTTGCCCTGGTCGTACAGCGTCTTCATTTCTGGCATCGAGGGATGAATGCCGAAGGACCTTCCCGTGATGCTGTCGTTGATCGAATGCAGTCCGCTGACCGGTAGACCAAGCGCTCCGTTACCGGGAGCGTAAACTCCACCGCGCACCGTCACGTAGTCGTCTCGCTCGCTGCCGGTCAGCGGAGTGAGCATGTTGAAGGAGTCGTTTCCACCAAACAAAAACAAACAGACCATCGCTTTGTAGCCCGACAGACTGCTCGATTGAGCCACGGCGCAGTTGGTAGCCGAGAGACTGAACAGCGTCGAGAGCAACGAAGTGTTCGTCAGTGCCGCGCATCCGCCGGCAGCCTTCAAGAACTCGCGGCGAGCGAGTGCATCAACGCGAAGCTTCTGAGTGCGTTTCATGGCTGGGGTCTAATCAAGAAGAGGTTGAACAGGAGGAGTGCACGACACGAGGGTGATGTTGGTTTCCGGATGATGTCGGTGTACCAATGAATGCTTGGATCTACTCCGCGATGGCAGCAAATGGCGACGTCGCGACGGCGATCAAGGCGCTTTCCACGCGGAAATTTTCCAACTCGGCACGCCAACTGTTGTTGTTCTTCATCCATTCCGTCTCGCTATTGACGACTTGGACCACGCGATCCTTAAAATCCTGTGGGAGGGTGCCGCAACAAAAAACCAGGTCCAACAGATCGAGCAGTTTCGGCATGTCAGCGTTGTTGGTCGCCAGCGACTTTTCTGCACTCAGGTCAAAGTGCAGGTTGCACGTCATGTTGTAATTGGAATTGGAGGCAATGAACTGAGCCCGTTGACTGCTGATGTCCCAGATGTAGCGATTGATCAACCGATTGGAGGTGACGGCAGTTTTCTGTTGGAACTCCGGCGCGACGAGGGAACCATTGGGGATTCGTCGTGATGGCTGGAAACCAATCAAGTCACCAGACGGTTGAAAATCGGGCAAAAAGAAGTTGAACACGCTTGGTTGCTTGTAGGGTTCCTGCAGCCAGTTCCAATCCTGCGGCAGAACCATCATCCGACCGGTTGGATAATCGCTGTTGGCATGAACGGCTCGCAGCAGCGACGTGTATCGCACCACCGGTTCGCGAAGTCGCGAGTATTCGCTTCCTCGTGGCGTCACTTCCACGCGATAGGGAGCACGCAACGCGCGAACACGTTCTGATCGCCAGGCCTCGGGATCGAGCAAGACTGCCTTGATCACGGCCTTCATGTCCCCTTTGATTCCCTCGCCGTTGTCATTGAATTTTCTGGCCACGCGGCGAATGTACCCGCGTGATGGATTGCTTTTGACCAACCGTTGAATCAGACGGTACGAAACAAACGGTGCAACGTTGTCGTGGGCGAATAGCAAATCCAAGGCTGCGGCGATGTCCGCATCGCCATCGTCGACATCGATCACGTTTCCAAAAATCGTCTTTGGATCCGTATCGTGTTCCGGTTGGTACATCTCCATTGGGAAGAGAAAATCGTTGCCAGACCAGAAGAAGTTGCCGGGATTGGCTGGCTTGTAGGTCAAGCCTGTGAAGACACGAGCAAGTTCCTTGATCGTCTCATTGTCATAAGTAGGAATCAGATCCCCGCCGGTCGTTGTCTTGAGCCGGCCGTCAAGCTGCACCTCGTACAGCCCAATCGAAAACAACTGCATGATCTCGCGAGCGTAATTTTCGTCCGGGAAGCGAGTGCCATTGGACTTGCGATTACGCATATGGCTGAGATAGACACCCATGACCGGATGATAGGTGACGTCCTGCAGAATGTCGCGATAATTGGCGAAGGCATTGTTGACCAACATGTCGTAGTAGTGAGTTGGTCCCAGCCACCTGCCCTTCCCCGAGAGGTTGCCGGGATTCTGGTCATTGAACCCGTCGCCGTCTTCGCTGGTTACCAGAATCTGAACGAGCGCCCAAGCAACGCGCTGACGAAGTTGATCTTCGCTTGTCAGTGCAACGTGCCACCAGGCGTGATGTCGGTAACGCTGAATCCAAACATCGTTCTCGGTGGTCGTGAATCCGTCATCCGCGATCATGGCTTCGGCCAGAGGTTGGTGCCTTGTCGCGGGGAGCGAGAACTGTTCGTCGATCCACTCCTCGCAGGCGCGACGAAGACCGATCTGTTGCATCCGAACCGCCAACGCATCGATCTGTTCGATCGTCGGCCCAAAGGTGGCGCGGTGAAGAAACTGGGCGGCGCGAATCTTGTTCTTCATCAGCGCGGTCTCACTGCGCGATTCGGTGACGAACGTGCCGGCTGAGCCAGACACCGAGACACAGACGCTCAGAAGTAGCAGGAGGAGGAAACGATGCATTACCATCTACCTGGTTGTGTCACACGAAATGGACCTTCGCGGTTCAGCGGATCACCGAGCGAAGAGACGTTGGAGAAGGAATTCGCCGTCAGACAAGTTGGTGCCGAGAAACGAGCTCGATCACTTGGCGTGGGCCGCAAGCTCGAAGCCAAAACGCTTTGAGGTTACCCGGCTACCCGCCATGACGAGGAGAATCTCGATCAGTCAAAGTGTACTACGCGCGTCCTAGCCAGTCGAATCCATTCAGACTCGAGACGGGCGAATGGTTAGGTAACGCAAAGTGAGCGCCATGTGGCTAACCGGTTAGTAGGAGCGAGGGGTAATCGACCCCTGAACGCGAGAGGGCAAGCCCTGAATCCGCAGGAAGCCCTCGGCATCGTCCTGGTTGTAGGAACCGCCCCCTTCCATCGTCGCAATTTCAGCGTCGTACAAACTGTTGGGACTGCTGCGTTTGTCGATGATGACGTTCCCCTTGTAGAGCTTCAGCGTGACCTCACCGGTGACTGGCTTCTGGGCCTGATGAATGAAAGCCATCAGCGCGTCCATCTTGGGTGTGTACCAAAAGCCGTAGTACACCATCTCGGCGACTTCTGGGGACAAACGATCTCGCAGGTGGGCCAAGTCGCGGTCCATCGTGAGTTGCTCGACATACATCAGCGCATCGTAAAGGACGGTCATGCCGGGAGACTCGTAGACGCCCCGGCTCTTCATTCCGACGAAGCGATTCTCGACCATGTCGATCCGTCCAACGCCATTGCGGCCGGCAATCTTGTTCAGCCCCTCGACCATTGCCAACGCGCTGACGGCTTGTCCATTGAGCGTCTTCGGGACTCCCGATTCGAAGCCGATGGTGACCGATTCGACCTGGTCCGGGGCTTCCTGGGGGCTGACCCCCATGCCGAACTCGACCAGTTCAACGCCGTTGACGTCGAGTTCTTCCAATTGGCCGGCCTCATAGCTGATGTGTAGTACGTTTTCGTCACTGCTGTAGGGCTTTGAAGAGGACGCCTTGACCGGGATGCTCTTGCTTTCGCAGTAGGCGATCAGCTCGGTGCGACCTGGGAAGGCGTTGCGAAACTCCTTGATTCTCCAGGGCGCGATGATGCTCACATTGGGATCGAGGGCTTCGGCGGCCAGCTGAAACCGGCATTGGTCGTTTCCCTTGCCTGTGGCACCATGTGCGTAGGCGGTGGCACCGACCTCGCGGGCGACCTGCAAACAGACTTTGCTGATCAAGGGGCGAGCGATGGAGGTGCCAAGTAGATATATTTGTTCGTACTTCGCCTGCCATGCCAGCACGGGAAATGCGAAATCGCGGCACAGTTCTTCTCGCGCGTCGATGATCCGAGCCGAGACGGCACCGCCGTTCTTTGCTTTTTCCATGATCGCCGCGCGATCCTCGCACGGTTGGCCAAGATCCACGTACACCGCATGGACTTCGTAGCCCTGGTCCTGGAGCCAGCCAAGGATCACAGAAGTATCGAGGCCGCCAGAATACGCCAAAACGCAACTTTTCATTGGGGTGATGTCCACGAGATGTTGGAACAATGGAATGTACAGCCGTGATTTAAGAATCGATTCCTTTCCACTGCAACCCTCCCATGACTCCCCTCTCCCCTGCCCTGTTGGAACTGATGTCAAAAGTCGTCAATGGTGAAGCCCCCGGAGGCGAGCTGTTGCGTCAGATTGAGGCGATGAAGTCCGGTGCGGTCCCGGGACAGTCGCAAGCTAACCCGGACGGCCTCGATGTGGTCAGGCGCGACCCAGCACATGGGGTTCCGGCTCGCAGCGGCCCCTTACTCGGCGGTCCTGAGTATGGTGCGCCGGACCGCTCCTATCCGGTCCCCGGTGCCACCGTCGATTTGGGACGGCAAGCTCGTTGCGGCTTTGGCGAAGTGGTTTATGGGGAGGGCAAATCGGCCGAGTTGGTGGCGCGAATCATCCGGGCGCAGCTCGACGCGGGGCAATCGGCGCTGGTCACTCGCATTGACAGCGGGGTCGCCTTCCAGGTTCGACAGTGTTTCGAATTCGCCTATCACAATCCGGTCGCGAGAACCTTGCGGGTCTCGCCGCTGGCCGCCTCGACGCCGGCGCCGCTGACGGCGCAGCAAGCGAGCGAACGAATCCATGCCGCGGTGGTCACGGCCGGTAGCACCGATGGGCCGGTCGCCGAAGAGGCGATCGAGACGCTCCACTGGATGGGTGTCGCGGTGCAGCGGTTTGAGGACATTGGCGTGGCGGGGCCTCATCGCTTGGCGGCGGCCTTACCCTCGCTTCGTCTTGCATCAGCGTTGGTGGTGGTCGCGGGGATGGAAGGGGCATTGCCGGCGGTCATCTCCGGGCATTTGGCGGTTCCCGTCTTCGCGGTTCCGACCAGCGTCGGATATGGGGCGAACCTAGGCGGATTGACCACGCTGATGTCGATGCTCACCACCTGTTCCGCCAGTGTTGCAGTGGTCAACATCGACAGTGGATTCAAGGGCGGCTACATGGCGGGGCTGGTCGTTCGTCAGCTGGAGCAGGTCATTCACCGTGCCGGCGCGGAGGTGGCGAAAACGAATCGAGAGGACGAGCCTGACGCTGCGACGACTGCGGAAGCCCGATCCGCCGGAGTGGGAGCATGAACCCTCACCCACCGTTGCGTCTGGCCACGCGACAGTTGGACGCCCACAAGGGATCGTTTGGTCGGGTGCTTCTGGTTGGTGGATCACGCGGCATGAGTGGGTCGATCTCGATGTCGGCGATTGCCGCATTAAGAGTCGGTGCCGGACTGGTTTCCGTGGCTGTTCCAGACCGCTGCCTGGAAACAGTGGCAGGTTTTCATCCCTGTCTGATGACGTTGCCGATGCCGGATGACGGCTCCGGTCGATTTTCGATCGATGCCGCGGCAAATTTGGCACCCCTTGTCCACACTGCCTCGGCGGTCGCTTGCGGGCCCGGCATGACGATTCAAGCCGGATCGGTCCGATTGGTCGAGCGGCTCCTGGCTTTGAACACCGCCCCACGCGTTTTGGATGCCGACGCACTCAACGTCCTGGCGCAACTTGGTTGGCCGGGTGGTGGTGACGTTGATTGGGGCCCACTGGTTCTGACCCCGCACCCTGGCGAATTGGAACGTCTCACGGGTGCATCGGCACACGACCGTGCCGGTCAGATTGCCGCGGCCAAACGTTTATCGAACCAGACTGGCGCCGTGATTGTGGTCAAAGGCGGGCCGACCGAGGTGGTGGCGCGCGAGGTATCGAGTCCATGGATCAACGAGACGGGTAACCCCGGGATGGCGACCGCGGGAAGTGGTGACGTGTTGACGGGGGTGATCGCCAGCATGCTCGGTCAGGGCCTGAGCCCCTGGGATGCTGCCCGGCTCGGCGTTTGGGTGCATGGGATGGCTGGCGACCTGGCAACGGTCCGACATGGCCAGGCTGGCCTGATCGCCATCGATATCATCGACACGCTACCGGAGGCGATCGCGCGGGCTGTGACGGCATGACGCTCGCGGATTGGCTCCGTTTGCCGCCGATGCCCTACGAATAGCCGGTAATCTCGGTCATAATCGTCCGCTTGCTTCCTTGCCCTTCCCGATGCACCTGGCCGCACGTGACTCGAATCGTACCGCTTGCGAACGTGACGCTGGATGCGGCGTCGAACGATGACCAGTCGGGGGGCGTCACGGTTCGTGGTGGCGTGATCACAATCGGCAATTTTGATGGCGTGCATTTGGGACACGCGGCACTGTTGAAGGAGGTGCGGCAGACCGCCGATCGCGTTGGGGGACCGGCCGTCGCTATCGTCTTGGACCCACATCCAGCGGCCATTCTTCGTCCGGAATTGGCGCCAACCCGTTTGACCTGGATTGAGCGTCGCGCGGAATTGATGGCAGTCCATGGCATCGACGCACTCGTGGTTTGCCCGACGACACGAGAATTCCTGAAGATGACGGCGGAGTCTTTTTTTCAATCGTTGGTGGTCGAGCAACTTCAATCCCGGGCGATGGTCGAGGGACCGAATTTCTATTTCGGACGCAACCGGGGCGGTGACATCGCCATGCTGGGACGCCTCTGTGGGGCTGGCGGCATCGAGCTGCGAATCATTGACCCCAGCGAGGTGCAGGGGGAAATGGTCAGCAGCACGCGCGTTCGCCAGCTGTTGGAAAAGGGCCAGGTTGAACAGGCTGCGGGTCTGCTCGGCGTTCCTTATCGGATTCGCGGCGTCGTCGTCGGTGGTGTGCAGCGAGGTCGCGAAATCGGGTTTCCCACGGCGAATCTCGAGGGGATTGATGTGTTGATTCCGGGACCGGGTGTCTACGGCGGAAACGTCACGGTAGGTGGTCAGCAGCACGTGGCAGCGATCCACATCGGCCCCAATCCGACCTTCGATTGTGATGGCAGTCTGAAGGTCGAAATTCATCTTCTGGACTACGACGGCGATTTGTACGGTCAAACGCTGCTGGTTGACGTCGTGATCCGTGTGCGTGACATTGCTCGGTTCGATTCCGCCCAAAGTCTGGTCGGTCAGCTGAACAAGGATCTTGATTTCATTCGTACCCGTTTGCCTCCCTTGCGGCCCTCGCGAGGTTGAGTTTGGATTCGCTGAGGAAAAGCTACATGGGCGTCAACTGGAAAGCCTTTACTGATCAAATCTCCCATTACGAATCGTTCGTGCTAGTCAGTCACATCCGACCCGACTGTGATGCGCTGGGTAGCGAATTGGGAATGGCGGAAGTGTTGCGGGCGATCGGCAAGCAGGTCCGCATCATCAATGCCCATCGGACGCCAACGGCTCTTCAGTTCTTGGATCCGGCAGGCAACATCGAAGTACTCGGCGATGATGTCGAGGCGGAAGATATCTCGGCCGACTGCATCATGGTGCTCGACACGAGTGCATGGGCACAGCTCGGTGACATGGGCGATGTGATCCGATCATCGCGAGCCGACAAAATGGTTCTCGACCACCACGTTGGTGAAGATGATCTCGGGGCAACGATGTACAAGGATTATCAAGCCGAGGCGACGGGACATCTCGTGGTTCAGGCTGCCGACGCGTTGAAGGTTCCCCTGACGCGCGCACTGTCGATGCCGCTGTTCGCCGCGATCGCCACCGATACCGGCTGGTTTCGATTCGGGAGTGTGACGTCCGAAACCTATCGTGTGGTGGCGAGATTGATCGATGCCGGTGTGGTGCCCAGCGAGATTTATGGCGATCTCTATGAGCGTGACACGCTGGGAAGATTAAAACTGCGAGGATTGATTCTGTCTCGAACCACTGCCGAACTCGACGGCGCCCTGATGCACACCTACGTCAAGAAGGAAGACTTCGACGCGACGGGTGCGGAGCCGAGCGATACCGAAGACGTGATCAATATGACGCTGGCCGTTGCCGGTGCTCAAGCCGCAGTGATTTTTGTTGGCCAGATTCGCGGCGGCTTCAAGCTGAGCTTCCGTAGTCGCTGCCAAATGGACTGCAACGAAGTCGCAAAACACTTTGGTGGCGGCGGTCACAAAGCTGCTGCCGGCGCGTTTCAGGAAGGAACGCTCGAAGAGGTTCAGCAGCGAGTGCTTTCAGTGGTCCGCGAGGCGATGAAAAGTACGCCCGCTTGATGGTCACTTCAGCAGGAAGCCGGTGATCGACCAGCCGTCTTCTTGCGATTCGAAAAAGCTGCCGCCGTCGGGCAGGTAGCGTTCGATCTTCTCAAGCGGAGGGAGCGTCCCAGCTTTCAACGGATCGGGATCCTCCTCCTCGTCGCTCTGAAGAAAACGGCGGTAAAACGAAGCCATCACGGATCCGCTTTCTTTCAGTTTTCCTTGACGCAGCAGTTCGTATTTCGCGCGAAGCGATAGCTTCATGCGAACGGCTCGGTCGAAGGACGACGCTTGACAGCCCAGATCCTTCAGTGACTCAATCACCTGCTGAACAGACGCTTCCGCGGCCAAGCCGCCTTCACCACCCTCCTTGATCCGCTTTGCAATCAGGATCATCAGATCCGAATCGTTGGAGAACATCAGATACGGCGAACTGGAACCAGGTCCTTGATCGACCATCGCGATCGCCCAGTGGTCCAGCAGTGGGGGCGACTCTTCCATCGCTTCATCGTCGAATCCTAGTTCTAAATCTTTGAACAGATCTTCGTCGAAGTCCTCACCTCCACCTCCGCGCTCCACACGCCAGATCTCCGTGCCGGGCAGATCTTCCAGCAGCTTCGCGTCGGGTTCCACCTCCATGGCCTTTCGAATCGCGGCCTTGATGTCCCCGGCGTCGCGGACGCGAATCGCTACCAGCATGCGTTCAGATTGTAAATCCGTGGGGGTCGTGTTGTCCGTGATGACGATCAGTTGATCGTCCAAGTTGGGTAGTACATTCTTGGCGATATCGATTTGCGGACCGTCCTCGTCGTCTCGGATCCCGTCAATAATGTCGCGAAAGATCTCGTCGCCGAGGGCTTCGTTGATGAGCGATTCCGATGCCCAGAACGCTTCTTCGATCTTGAGATTGGCGCGGTTGAAGCTCGCGGCCTCGCTGTGAACCCAGGAAGGGATCCCTGCGATGGGGCGATTAGGGAATTGCAGCATGCGAGCCGCCCGTTCGTACTTGCTCGGCTCGCTCGTCGTCGGCGGTGCCAGGATATAGCCGCGATGGAGAATGTCGTAGCGATCGCCGGCGATGGCAAAGACACCACCAGCGGCTTTCAACGCGTCAAAGCCTTGATTCTCCAGCAGCTTCAAGATGTCGACGTCGTTGCCGCGGTCAATTTCCAATGACTCGCGAACGATTCGGCCCATCTGAAAAGGTCGAGCGAACCACTCCCCTGAGATGATACCGCCACCTTTCTGCACCGGCTCGCGAATCGCTTGCCCTGACCGTGTCAGCACTGTCTTGAAGTCTTCTGTCATTGCGATCGACGGCGACTTTGGTTCCCCTGCGATCGCATCCAACAGGTCCGTCACAACCGAGTCACGATCGGAGGCGATGATCCGCACATCATCAAGTGAGATCGCGATCTGCTCCACTTTCAATTGCCCCGGCTTGGGCTTGTTGTTGTAAATGCGAACCGTCTGGTCCCGATGCTGGACATCCGTCCGTACCCAGCCACCTGCCTTCAAGTCGTCGTCGATCTTGGCAACCGCCTCGTCCGCCTTTTCACGCAGCCCACGGATGTCGGCGACGACACAGAGAGCGAACGGACGGCGTTTGTCATTCTCGAACGGCAACCATGCAACCACGACCTCGCCCGAGGCGATGTCGTAGAGGTCTTGGGGACGGATGCCAACTTTACTTCCAAACGATTCCAGGTAATTGATCGCCCGGTCCCGCTGTGAGTCGATATAAGCCTGCATCGCCTCATCATCCATCAGCTGACCAACGTGGGTCTTGGACCAGCCATCGCAGAACTTGGGAAGGTTGGGGATCCGAACCAGACCGGCTAACGAGCCAGGAAGCACGTCGATCGCCGGCACGTAGCCACTCCCCTGCCCCGCCGCGTCATCTCCCTGCTTGGCAACAGTCGTGGTATCAGCCTGTTCCTGAGCGGACAGCGATGGGGACGCCAGCAGCAAGAAAATGGCGATCCAGCATCCCCCAGTCATGCGCCGGCGGGGCTGTCGAGCACCTTGAAAAGAGAACATGCGGATTCCGGGAAAATGGATAACGAGAACGAAGGACGTACGATTGCGGACCTGGAAACAGCCAGTATGGTATCGAACTCGATTTGACGCCGAAACGCCGCCTGGAAACAAACCCCTTCCTTCGCGGGGGGTGTGGTCGTTGCTCCTGCGTCAATTTCCCCCCGGCACTGCCAATTGAGTCCGTGAAATTCGTTCGACGAGTTCGCGATGCGGGCGCAGATCGCGGTGTCCGTGGCTTTTTTCCAGGTTTCCGCTCTCCGCTTCAAACTCAACGCCCCTTCGTCCAGGACAAAGGAGACCAGTGTGTCGGTCGAACTTCCCAACGTGCTCGCATCACGCTATGCCAGCGAAACGATGGTCCGCCTATGGTCACCCGAGCGGAAGGTGGTCTTGGAACGGGAGTTCTGGGTCGCCGTCATGGAGGCACAGCGAGATTTGGGCGTCGAGATTCCCGACGAGGCGATTGAGGCCTATCGGCGGGTGATCGATCAGGTCGATCTGCGGTCGATCGATGATCGCGAACGCGTGACCAAGCATGACGTCAAAGCGCGCATCGAAGAGTTCAACGCCTTGGCCGGCTATGAGCACATTCACAAGGGGATGACCTCCCGCGATCTGACCGAGAATGTCGAGCAGCTTCAGATTCGCTCAGGCTTGGCCTTGGTGCGAGACCGGGCGACCGCATGCCTCGATTTGATTGGACAGCGAGCGGCCGAGTACTGCGAACTGGCGATCGCAGGACGCAGTCACAATGTTCCGGCCCAAGTCACCACGATGGGGAAACGCTTCGCCAACATTGCCGAGGAGATGCTCGTTGCCTTTCACGGACTCGAGAACTTGATGCAACGCTTGCCACTGCGAGGCATCAAGGGGCCAGTGGGAACTCAGCAAGACATGCTGGACCTGTTCCACGGCGACACCGATAAGCTCGATGCCCTGGACCTTCGAGTCGCGGAGGTTCTTGGTTTCGATGCCTGTTTCGATTCGGTCGGTCAAGTCTATCCCCGATCGCTCGATTTCGAGGTGGTCTCGATGTTGACTCAGCTTTCTTCGGCGCCGGCTAACTTTGCCCGCACGTTGCGGTTGATGGCCGGAGCCGAGTTAGCAACCGAGGGATTCAAGCCCGGTCAGGTGGGATCGTCCGCGATGCCGCACAAGATGAATGCACGCTCGGCCGAACGGATTGATGGATTTTGTGTGATCCTGAAAGGCTATCTGACGATGGTCGGCGGGCTACTGGGCGATCAGTGGAACGAAGGGGACGTCAGTTGCAGTGTGGTGCGGCGAGTCGCCCTGCCCGATGCTTTTCTTGCCATCGATGGCCAACTGGAAACCTTTCTGACCGTGCTAGGTGATTTCGGCGCCTACCCCGCTGTGATCGATCGCGAGTTACGGCGATACCTTCCCTTTCTCGGCACGACCAAGATCCTGGTCGCCGCGATCAAGGCGGGCGTTGGTCGTGAGACGGCTCACGAGGCGATCAAAGAGCATGCGGTTGCCGCCGCGTTGGCGATGCGTGAGGCGGGCAGCGACGAGAATGATTTGATCGAGCGATTGGCGGCAGATGATCGCATTCCCATGGACGCAGAATCGTTGCGGGCCGCCATCGGCGATCCCGATTTGTTCATCGGCAATGCGCCGGCGCAGGTCCGCACGGTGGTCGCCAAGATCGAAGCGGTGACACGCGACCATCAGGAAGCCGCCAGTTATCGTCCTGGATCGATTCTGTAGCCCGGTTCGCCTCCCGCAGCACTTGCCGTCCATACCAGCACGATGCGCAAGCGAGTGTGTGTTCCTTGGACGGGAGCGACACACTCGCTGCGTCGTGCTTGTATGCGAACGACTGACACACTCGCTTGCGCGTCGTGCTTGTATGCGAATGACTGGCACACTCGCTTGCGCGTCGCGGCGTCAATCTTTTTGCGGTACGTGGGGTTCAAAGCGAGTCAGCCGGTTTTGCTTGATGTCTCGCATGGCTTCGCAGGCGCGCTGGTAGAGACGCTCCTGTGCACGGTAGCGTTCTTCGTGCGGTTTGACTCGCCGGTAGGTTCCGTTGGATCGCATCAGCCAGGTGTTGGTATCGTCCTTGAAATAGGCTCGCAACGTCTCAATGAGTTTCTCCCGACATCGCTCGTCGTCGACCGGAACCAGCAGTTCAACGCGACGATCCAAATTGCGAGGCATCCAGTCCGCGCTGCTGATGAACAACTGTGGGTTGCCACCATGGCGAAAATAGATGATGCGTGCATGTTCGAGAAAACGATCGACGATCGAGACCACGCGGATGGAATCGCTCAGTCCCTTGACCTCGGGCTTCAGACAACAGACGCCGCGGACATTGAGCTGGATCTTCACGCCCGCCTGACTGGCCCGATACAGCGCGTCAATGACCCCGGTATCAACCAAGGCATTGACCTTGGCGATGATTTCCGCTTTTTGCCCTTCCAAGGAACGAAGCGTTTCGTTTTCGATCAGGCTCAGAAGCCGATTTCGAAGTGAAATCGGGGCGGCCGCGAGATGTTGCAATTGCCGCGGTTGGCTGGCGCCGGTGACCGCATTGAAAAACGCCGTCGCATCGGCCCCCAGTTGATCATTGCAGGTCAACAAGGACACATCACTGTAAAGATTCGCAGTGACCTCGTTGTAGTTTCCGGTTCCGAAGTGCATGTAGCGGACGATCCCCTGGGACTCGCGGCGCACGATGATGCAGACTTTGGCATGTGTCTTCAGGCCGCGAATTCCGTAGATGACCTGGACGCCGGCCTGCTCCATTTCCCTCGCCCATTCGATGTTCCTTGCCTCGTCAAATCTGGCTTTCAATTCAACGATCACCGAGACGTACTTTCCGTGCTCCGCCGCACGTTTGAGTGCCGCGACGACTGGACTGTTGCGACTGGTTCGATACAGCACCTGTTTGATTGCCAGCACATCGGGATCGACCGCGGCTTCTTCGATCAAGCGAACGACCGGATCGAAGCTCTCGTAGGGATGCACCATCAGCAAGTCTTCCCGCGCGATGTTCGTGAACATCGATTCGGTCGGATCGATTTCAGGTGTCCCCTGTGGCGGCCATGGTTTGTCACGCAAGAAGTCAAAGCCCTCCAGTCCATGGAGCGTGAACAGGTACGTGAGGTCAAGCGGACCGTCGATGGGAAACAATTCTTGACTTCGAAGCTGCATCTTTTCCGATAGGAACGCCAGCATGGGGTCGCTCGCACCGGCGCTGTACTCGAGTCGGACCACGCGTGACTGGCGACGACTCTCGAGCACTTCCTCCATCCCAACCATCAGATCGGCAGCGGAATCCTCTTGCCATTCGACGTCCGCGTTGCGAGTGATGCGAAAGGCAATGCATTCGACCACCTCGCGGCCCGGAAAGAAATCTTCGATATAGTGGGAAATCAACTCTTCGAGCAGCACATACGCGTGGCCGCGATCAGCCGGCATCGGCAGCAATCGAGGGACGGTTCGACCCAGTGGTACGATGGCGAATTCCCATTGAGGGCTGGATGCCTGTTCTTTTTCCGACTTGCCACTCGAATTCGGTTTCAGGCGAACGCAGAGATGCACTCCCAAGCCTTGCAGCAGCGGAAAGGGACGCTCTTCAAACACCGCTTGCGGAGAGAGTACCGCCAAAACGTCGTTGTGAAATCGCCGGTCCGCAGCATCCAAGCATTTGTCACTGCAGCTCTTCAGGTTGATTCGCTGGATTTCCGACTCGGCCAACAACGGCTCGAGCGATTCACGCAGCACTTCGTATTGCTTCGACACAATCTCTTTGCAGCGTTTGGCCACCGCCTGCAACTGTTCGCTCACGGTCCGTCCCGAGGGGTCACGAACCATCGAGTTGCGATCGTACTGAAGCTTGAGGCTGCCGACACGCACCATCACGAACTCGTCCAGGTTCGAGCTGGTGATCGCCAGAAACTTGGCCCGTTCCAATAACGGCAGCGAGGTGTCGGCGGCCTGATCCAAAACACGCTGGTTGAACGCCAGCCAACTCAGTTCGCGATTGCCGAAGCGAGGGTCCGTCTGGAGCGGGATTGGCTGACTGTGGCTTCTTCTTGGCGGCGGACGGCTTGCGAGTCACAGGGAGAGGTCCGAGCGGGGAAAAGGAAGGCGTGAATCATCGACACGAAGAGCCGTCACGATACCATCCCCGAGTCCATCCATTAAGCGACCTAGGCGTCGGCCCCCAACGTACGTTGGCCTTTCCAGGCTGACACTGCGTTCACGGGTCAGGCTAGAAAGCCTAACGTACGTCGGACTTTCCAGGCTGACACTGCGTTCACGATGGTCAGGCGTCCGCGGTCGCCTCGATTGGGGGCTCGGCTTCGACCTCGATCGCCTCCACCGGTTGATCCGATGTGCCGGTTAGAATCCGCCAAGCCTTCGGGTAGAAGTCGGCTCCATAGCTCATCTCGCCGCCTTGATGTCCCACCGCTCCGACCATTCCGGCACAGACTAGTAAGCCGATCTTCCAGGTTTTGGTCAGCGATGGACTGTCTTTCCAAATCGCGAGCAAAGCGATGATGGCGAAGACACTCGATGCGACTGAGACGATCGCGCCGCTCCATCGATGGACGTCCACTTCGCGATCCCAATCGAGCAGGTTCCATCCGCTGCCGTATCCCTGCTCGGGAGCAAACGCCCAGCCCATCAGCGTCGCCACGACTGCCGAGACGGCTCCGAGTAGCAAACAGGCCAAAGGGATCTGCGTGCCAACCGAAGGCCAGATCCAGCCCAGCACCACAAACAGGGCCCCGACGGTCAACAGGCGATGGGAAAGTGGACCGTCGCCGGATGCAGGAATCCTTGGGCCATCCAGACTCGGTCGCTCAGTGATTTCGGCGCCGGAGCCGGTTCCGGCGGGGATTCCATCTGTTCGCCCTGTTGCGGGAACTCGAGGTCCTCGGGCCATTCCGCTCCCTCTTCGATCCAAACCCGAATCATCGCCAGCTCAGCGGCCGAAAGCGGTCCTCCGTGAGACTTCGGTGGCATCAGCATGTCGTCGTCTTCGATCGTCAAGTAATCGACAAAGATCGTGCTGGACTCGACATCTTCCGGTTCGATGTAGTCCATCATCAGCTCGCGGTCGTCAACGCGAAAATCGTTCTTGGCCTCGTCCGGACCATGACACTCCAAACACTTTGTCGCCAGGATCGGCATGATGTCTCGCTCGAACTGAACCAGACGCCCTTCCTCATCAAGTGCCCAAGAAGTCTCGGCATTCGTCAACGGCCTCCTGTGCCGAGGCACTGGCCACGACCACCAATCCGAGTGAGAAGGCAAGCGTCCTGGCGACGCATGGGAGCAAGGATCGCATCGGCAAGAGTCCTCCTGCGGCGAATCTTAACGCCGCGACAGTTTAGGCGGGATCGGACCGAGAGACGTCCTGGTCGATCGTGCAGTCCGATGAAGCGACAATCGTAGACTTGACGGTTGTCGTCTTCTCCATTGTCGTCTGCGCGTCGTACTTTTCCAGTGCCTGTACCGATTGACGTCACCCCCAATTTTAGATTTGACGATGCGCTAGCGGTGGGCTGTGAACCTCAGGTGCTAGCCGTGGGCTGTGAACCTCAGGCGCTCAGCCGTGGGCTGTGAAACGACGTTGCGATCCGTCGATGGCCCACGGCTAGCGCCTGAGGTTCACCAGTGCAGCCCAAAATCTTGGTGTTGACCGAGCATCAACTATCCGCTTCGACACTGATTCCGTTGAAGGCTCGGCTCAGACCGAGCAACTGAATCTCTTCCTTGACTTGGTCACCGCTGGGGCTTTCCAACGTCTCAGCAACCTCATCGGCGACCAATTGAGCAAAGATCGCTCGCGCCTCGGGCAGCGTGGCTGCGAATCGTCGCGGCGTCGGTTTGAATTCCACTGTCCGTCGCAATCTGGACCACCAGCATCTCGGGCGTTGCCTGTGGATTCGCCGTCGCGCTGTGCAGCACCGAAAACAGGGGAACCTCAGGTTTGGCATGCTCCAACCGCTCGAGTGAACGCCAGGCACGTTCGAGCAGACCTTCACGCCAGAACTTGATCCACTCCTTCGAGTCGACCTTGAGCTCATCCAAGCGAGTCTTGGCACGCTGGTCCTCCGGGAGCTCGTTCAATCGCGCTCGGGCAGCCGATCGCAGTCCGCGGACCAAGAAGTCTCGAAGCCGGCCTTGTCGGTATTCGCCAAAGCCTGCGTTGATCAGATGCGTCAGCAACAGATTGAGTGCCTCGTCCGCCTCATTGACCGATCCCAACGTTGCCGTGAGCTGTCGACGCATCGCTGACAAATAGCGCAGCACAAACCCTGCCGCACTATCGGCCTTGGTCCAAGGGTGAGAGGAGCGAACCAGATTCACGGTGCTGGAACGCTGTGGATCAGACGACGAGGCATCGGACATGACCAACAGTCTAACCGCTCGTACTGGCGGGGTAAGCGCCCCCGGGTGCTGCAAAAGATCCCGTTTTCGGCCCCAGCCCGGAAAATCTTGGCTGGCATTTACGTCTGCACGGACGAGCAGGAGACCGCAGGAGCGAGCAGGAGCAGGAGCACGAACGGGAGCACGAGCACGGCAAGATGCGAGGCGTGCGGGAGGGGCCCGCAACGCCCAACCGCTGATGCATCGTCCGGATTAACCCGATGGCCGCTTGGGGCGCAGGGCAATCGCAGGGGCTTCGTTCGGCTTTCCCTCTTTGGACTTGAATCGCGTGGCCGCGTCGTTCACGTTCTCGCGAATCAACACGATGGTGATCAGATCGCCGGAGGCGTTCCGAATGAAGTCGTCCAGGGCTGGGTCGAAAAATCGAATGCCATCGGAGACGTTGTTGAGATGGTCCTTGAAGTTATCGATGGTGAATTGACCGAGATACTTTTGGCCGCCGACGCCGTCACGGCATGGCGATTGGCTCCAAGACAGCGAACCCTCCCCCGTCTCATTCCAAGCCTCTTCTAGTTCGGATTCAATGCCATAGACGTTGACCGTGCTTTTCCCCTGCAACCCACCAGGTTGAACGCTAAGCAGTAGCACGGAACGATCGAACGCATCCTTCGATACTTCGCTCTTTGACAAATCGAATCGCAAGTAAATGTGTTCCTGTTGAGGTTTCCCTTGAGCCCGCTTGCGAAGCGTTTGCAACATCGGTTTATCGCCGAGTGCCTGTTGATTGTTATCGGAAACGTAGGTGTCGGCGCCGCGACCGGCATGCGTGCGCAGCAACTCGAATCCAAGCAATTCGCCCTCGGCCAAGTTTTCGGCGACCTGCAGGGTTTCGCTGATACGACTGATCCGATCACCGGCAGGCGTTTGCAATTCGAAGGCGACGTCAAAGTCGGCTGGATCCAAGTCATTGGTCAGGAACTGAATCTCCACATCGATCGATTCACCAGGGCGCGGGAGTTGAGAGGGCGAGAATTTTTTTGCAAAGGTTGGGCGAAGTACGCGAGTGGATCCCGCTTGAGTCAACAGCGTGACGACCTGTGCTGCAACTTTCGCATCGGAATTGAGCACGCGAGGATCATGAGCAGCATCGACGGCGTTGTTTGCCAGTTTCATCCGGAATCGTGCCGCTTCCCCGCTCGTAACACTTCGCGTTCCGGCGTTGATCGGTTTCAATTCCAGCGGCTTGAGCGACAGGGCCGTCACGCGGTCCGGTGCCGAGGGATCGGGGCGGGAACCGTATCCGGACGGCTCGCTGACGTCGACGACGATTCACCGGGACGCGATGCTCCACCACGCCAATCCCACAACGAGCAGCAAACCGCCGAGCGCACCCGCAGTCATTCCGATCTGTTTGGGCTGAAGCTTGACCGCTGATAGGGGTTTCGCAACTTGCTGGCTGGATGGCTTGGCGTCAGGCTCGGTGACGATTCGAAGAGCCGCCTGGCTTTCCGTCGTGCACTGATGCGCCACGTCCTGGACCAGCTTCTCGAGTTCCAATGCCGATCGCGGTCGATTGCGAGGCTCCTTTTCCATCAATCGATGAATCAGCTGACAGAGCGGCAGGGGAATGCTCGGGTTGTGCTTTTGCAGAGGTACCGGCTGACGGCAAATGTTGTAGATCAGCTGCTCCGGAATCGTCTTGGCCCTCAAGGGCAAGCGGCCGGCACTCATCTGATAGAGCACGACTCCAAGACTGTAGAGATCGGTGCGATCATCGAGAGGTTCTCCGCGAGATTGCTCTGGCGATAGATACGCGGGGCTGCCGAGTACCGATCCGCGAGTGGAGAAACGATCGAAGCTCGAACCGGCGATCGCCAAACCAAAGTCAAGGATCTTCGCCCGGCCGGTCGGTTCTTCGATCCAAATATTCGCGGGCTTGATGTCGCGATGAATGATGCCGCAAGCATGGGCAGCGGCAAGACCGCGAGCCACCTCGAGGGCCAACCGCAAGACCTGCTGGTAGGAAAACTGGTCCGTCGCCTTGATCAATCTCGTCGAGGGGTTGTCCCTTGAGCATCTCCATGGCCATGAAGGGAACGCCATGGTGAATCCCGACTTCAAAGACGGTGGCGACATTGTCGTGATGCACCGCCGCCATCGACCGCGCCTCTTCGACGAAGCGTTTCCGGCCGACCACCGTGGCTGCCCACTTCTTCTGCATCATTTTCAGGGCCACTTGCCGCTTGAGCCGACCGTCGCGGGCGTGAAAGACGGCTCCCATCCCTCCCTGCCCGAGCAACCCCAGAACGCGGTACGGACCGAGTCGCCCCAATTCGCCGTCTCGCTGCGGCGGATCGAGGAAGTCGTAAACCGGATTCTCTGCGTTCATGAGTCGGCGCGCGAGGTGTTGGGGATATCAGACCGAATATACCGACTGAAATTGAAAGCGTTGACGCCAAGCGACGCAAAACCGAGCAGGTCGGGGGTTGCCAGTTTGCAAGTCTCCCGGCCATCCTTGTGGGCGTCTCTAAACTCCGACCCCTCTTCCCTGCCCTGCACCCATGACCATGTCCGCGACCCGCACCCCGATTCTGCAGTTGAGCGATGGCCAACAATTCGAGCAATCGTTTCGAGCCGCCGACAAGCAATTGCGGGTCAATCGGCAGGGCGGAAAGTACATCTTACTTCGTTTGGCGGACCGCACCGGCGTGATCGCCGGCATGTTCTGGAACGCGGACGAACGGGTCTTCGATTCCTTCGACCGAGGCGACTACGTCTTCTGCCGTGGCCGGACGCAGATTCACAATGGCGCTCTGCAGGTGATCGTCTCGGACATCGAACGGATGGATCCCGCCGAGGTCGACGCGGCCGATTTCGAGCGGTTTGACGCTGAGCAGTCCGACAAGCTGATCGAGACGATCTGGGGGCATTGATTGGGCAGATCAAGAACGTGCAACTGCGGCGTCTGGGGGAGGCGTTTCTGGCAGACGATGCGTTCGTGTCCCGATTCAAATTGTCCCCGGCTGCCGTCAGCAATCATCATGCCTACCCCGGCGGTTTGCTGCAGCACACCGTCGATCTGATGGAACTGGCCGCTCTCGTTTCGCCGCGGTACCCTCGGCTGGACGGCGATCTGATGATCATGGGGGCATTTCTTCACGATCTTGGTAAAATCGAAGAAATGGCGGGCGGCGGTGAAGTTTCCTACACGGACCGTGGCCAGATGGTCGGCCACATCGTGATCGGTGTTCAAATGTTGGGCGACAAGATTGACCGAGCTGGAACGGTCGTCCGGAGAGCCGTTTCCGATGGAATTGCGCCTCCATCTGGAACACATGATCGTCAGCCATCATGGACAACTGGAGTTCGGCAGTCCCCGCTTACCAGTCACGCTGGAGGCGGTTGCCCTGCATCATCTCGACAATTTGGATGCGAAACTGACTTCCTACACCAATGTGATCGAGACCGACGTTTCGGCCGACGGAAACTGGACGAACTACAATCCCTCGATTGGACGCAAGCTCTGGAAAAAGCAAGACTGAATTCCAAACCACTCACCTTGAAGACGCTCGCCAGCCATGCGGCTCGCTGAAACCCGGATCATGAAGTCTTTTTCGCTGGTGCAGCCTCGTCGCTCGTTGCTTCCCGTGGCACTCCTGCTGGCCACCGTTGGTCAGCTCGCTGCTCAAGTTCAAGATGCGGGCGCTGAGGTCGAGGTGACTGCCGAGCCAATCGACTTTGCACATCAGGTGGTGCCGATCCTCCAAGAGCATTGTGTCGGCTGTCATGGTGGGCGTGAGGCCAAGGGGAGCTTCTCGCTGAACACCCGCGAGTTGCTCGTCGATTCGGGGCACGTTGAGATTGGTGTTCCCGACGAATCGTATTTGCTGGAGTTGGTTGGATCGGAGGATCGCGAATTGCAGATGCCGCCAGCCGATCAACCGCGTGTCTCCGCTTCGGATCAACAGGTCTTGCGGCGCTGGATTGCCGAAGGCGCGAGCTGGGACGATGGATTCAGCTTCGCACCCCAGAACTTACGAGCCGCCGCTGAAGCCACGTCGTCCCGAATTGCCACCGGCAGCAGGACGGACGTGATCACCCGATTGATCGGATTCTGGATGCGTACCTGCAAGCAGCATGGGCAACCACGTCCAGCGTCCGATTGACGATGCGACGTTCCTGCGCCGTGTCTCGTTGGATCTGGTTGGACTCTTGCCAAACCCAGAGACGCTGCAAGCTTTCCTCGCGGACACCCGTCCCGACAAACGCCAGCGCATGATTGATCAGTTGCTCGAGGACAACATTGGATATGCCGATCACTGGCTGACGTTCTTCAATGATCTGCTGCGCAACGATTACAGCGGTACCGGCTTCATCACCGGCGGTCGGTCCCAGATCAGCACCTGGTTGTACGAATCTTTGTTGAACAACAAGTCTTTTGATTTGATGGCTCGAGAGTTGATCGCTCCGCCCAGTCCCGCTAGCCGAGGCTACATCGACGGCATCAAGTGGCGTGGCGAAGTGAGTGCAGGCCAAACGGTTGAGATTCAGTTTGCTCAGAGCATTTCTCAGTCGTTTCTTGGGATCAACATGAAGTGCGCTTCATGCCACGACAGCTTCATCGATCGCTGGAAGTTGGACGAGGCTTACGGATTGGCCGCCATCTATTCGGATCGTCCGCTGGAGATCCATCGCTGCGACAAGCCGATCGGTCGATCCGCTAAGGCCGCCTGGTTATTTCCGGAGTTGGGCCAGATCGATCCCTCCGCATCTCGAGACGATCGGCTCAGCCAGTTGGCCGACTTGATGACTCATCCGGAGAATGGTCGATTCACGCGGACGATCGTCAATCGACTTTGGTACAAGCTGATGGGACGTGGAATCGTGCATCCCCTCGACGCGATGCAGAGTGAACCGTGGAGCGATGATCTCTTGGATTTTCTTGCCGTTTCGCTGTCCGATCATGATTACGACCTGAAGTCCACGTTGCGGCTGATCGCGACCTCTCAGGCTTATCAGTCGCAGTGCGTGACACAGAAGTCGGATCGCGGCAAAGAGTTTGTGTTTGCCGGCCCAGTGCCGCGGCGAATGACGGCCGAGCAGTTTCTCGACAACGTCTGGCAACTGACCTCGTCCGCTCCCAACTCCATCGACGCTCCGGTTTTTCGATCGATCATCGACGGGCAGTCGTCGGCCGATTTGGATCTGCAGGCAAAGTGGATTTGGGGCGATTCAGCAGCGGACGGCAAGACACCGGAGGCTGGCGAAGCGATCTCACTACGCAAGGTATTCAAACTCGAGTCGCCGGTTCAACGCGGCGGCGCAGTGATTACATGCGACAATGCGTTCATGCTGTACATCAACGGTCGCGAGGTCAGTCAGGGCGACGATTGGACTCAGCCACAAGCGGTTGCCTTGCAGGCCTTGCTCAAGCAAGGTGACAACCAGATCGTCGTGGTGGCCAGCAATGCAGGTAGTGGACCGAATCCAGCGGGCCTGTTCTTTGAGGCTCGGCTCGTCCTTGCCGACGAGTCGACGCTGACGGTGGCTTCCGACGAATCCTGGGAGGTCAATTCCAACACGCCAAACGGACGCGAAGGTCGACTGGGTGCCATTCGCGGAAAGTGGTCGGCAGCGAGCGTGGTCAGACCGGTTGCAGCATGGACGCAAACCGTCGACGCGAGCGCTCGTGACATCCTGGCCACGGCGATCAGTGGTAACCGGCCGATGGTCAGAGCTTCGCTGGTCAAGAATGACTTTCTGATGAAGTCCCTTGGTCGTCCGCTGCGAGATCAAATCGTATCGATGCGACCATCGGAATTGTCGACACTGGAAGCCATCGACCTCTCGAACGGTCAAACCTTCGCCGACTCGCTCGCAACCGGCGGGCAGGTGCTTGCTTCGCGGCAGTGGAATGATCGAGTCCGACTTGATTCGGTACGTCTTTGCATTCGCGCTGTGTCGGCAGCCGACGCCGGATGAACTGCGAACCGTGGAATCTTTTCTGAGTGAAGAGTCGACCGGCGAAGAGGTCGAGGATTTTCTTTGGTCGATCTTCATGATGCCTGAGTTTATGTTGGTACGTTAACATGCGTTACGAGATTGATCCGACCGCTCCCCATTCCATCGTTCGCCGCGATTTTCTCAAGGTCCTGGCGGCTGCGTCCACTGCGGCGCTGGCCTGTTCAGCCCCGAGAGAAATGCAGGCCGACGAAAAGCATGTCGTCGAACATCCGCAAGCAACGGCGGATGCGTGCATCTTGATCTGGATGGGTGGGGGCATGGCGGCTCCCGACACGTTTGATCCCAAGCGTTACGAGCCGTTTCGAGATGGTTTGCCTGTCGCGGAGATGCTTAGCACCTTTCCGGCGATCGATACGTCCGTTAGCGGGCTGCAGATTTGCGAAGGCCTTGAGCACATCGCCCAGGTCATGGATCGTGCCACGCTGATTCGGTCTGCGGTCCAGGAAGATCTGGGCAGTATTCTGCATTCACGGCATCAGTATCACTGGCATACCGGATACGTTCCGCCTCAGACCGTCGCCTGTCCCCATTTGGGTTCGTGGATGGCCAAAGTTCTTGGGCCACGCAATCCGGTCATCCCCGCCTTCATCAACATCGGTCAACGTCTCGAAGGCGTGGGTGAGAGTGAAGAACTCAAGGCCTTCACGACGGCCGGCTTCTTTGGCAGTGAGTTCGGTCCCATGAACCTGCCCTATCCCGAAGATGCGGCCCAGTCCGTTCGTCCGCCGGGCAGCATGACGAGCGAACGCTTCGTGAATCGAAACCAGTTGTATCGCAAGCTGATCGACCAAAGTGCTCAGCGCGATTACCTCAGCGACTACCAACACGAATCGATCCTGAGATCGTTGGACAATGCGTATCGCTTGCTGAGTTCCAAGGAGCGTGAAGCCTTTGACATCAGTTTGGAGCCGGAGTCAAGTCGCCAGGCTTACGACAACAGCCGTTTTGGACGAGGTTGTCTGCTGGCGCGGCGGCTGGTCGAAGAAGGAGCTCGCTTCGTGGAAGTGACCACCGAGTACGTGCCGTTCCTGCATTGGGATACGCATGCCAACGGTCATGAAACGCTGGTTCGCATGCACAGTGAGATCGATCGTCCGGTGGCACAACTCGTGCTCGATCTGGAGCAACGTGGGTTGCTCGACCGAACGCTTGTGATCATTGCATCCGAATTCAGCCGCGACGCTTTGATTGAGGGCGTTCCAGGTTCCAATGCAAACGATCAAGCCACCGAGAAAGTCGATATCGTCAAGGAAATGAAGCATTACGGTCTGCATCGTCACTTCACGGGCGGCACCAGCGTCGTGATGTTCGGCGGCGGCATGAAGCGTGGCTTCGTGTACGGAAAGACTGCCGACGAACGGCCGCTCGTCGCCGTTGAAAACCCGGTCACCATCACCGACTTGCACGCCACCATCATGACGGCCATGGGAATCAGCCCCGCGACCGGCTTCGATATCGAAGGCCGCCCGTTCTATGTAACCAAGGACGCCAAAGGCCAAGCGGTCAAAGAGTTGTTTGCGTGAGCGGCCTACCTGGGCAAGCCACTTTGGCGGCCAATAGTACCCGAAGCACTGAGTTGCGCATTGTCATCACACAACTTCGGTGACGTGTCACTTGGCTACGATGTCGCAAACAAGCGCCGCGCTGATGCATTGCTGCATCTTCCTGGTGGATTGGAGATGCGAGCAGCCCGCTGTCTTCTGCTCTCGGCGACGGATACTGCTCCAGCCGAGATCAGGGCTTCGAGCCGCACGCGGTCAGCTTTCGCTATGGTCAACGTCATCAATATGAACTGGAGCGAGCCGCAAAAATTGCGCGTCAGTTTGACGCTGCATCGCATCGCGTGGTCGACATCGACTTGGCGCAGTTCGGTGGCTCGGCGTTAACCGATCCGGCCATTGCTGTTCCGAAATCCGCGTCGGTTGACGAGATCGGCGAAGCGATTCCCGTCACCTACGTGCCGGCTCGCAACACGGTGTTTCTCTCTTTGGCGCTTGCACTTGGCCGAAACCATCGCGGCGCGAGACATCTTCATTGGCGTCAACGCGCTGGATTACAGCGGGTATCCGGACTGTCGCCCCGAGTACATCGCGGCCTTTGAAACCATGGCCAATCTGGCGACCAAGGCGAGCGTCGAGCATGAACGACGATTGCGAATCCACACACCGTTGATCGACTTGACCAAGGGCCAGATCATCCAACGCGGACTGGCGTTGGGGGTCGATTATTCGTTGACCCTGTCCTGCTACGATCCCGGCGAGGGTGGCGAGCCGTGTCGGCGCTGCGACGCGTGTCTGCTCCGCGAAAAAGGATTTGTCGAGAACGGTCTGAGCGATCCGTCGCTGTAGGCCATCAGCCCAACGTACGTCGGCCTGTCTGGGCTGACTGTATGTCGGCCTTTCCAGGCTGACCCTGTACGTCGGCCTTTCTAGGCTGACCGGCTGTTCGTCAAGTCAGCCTGGAAAGGCTAACGTACTGGAACTACGCGAACATCTGAAATTGTCCGTGTGCTTCGAAGGCGGCTTCGTAGTGTTCGATTCGTTCGGGCAGCGGTTGGTCGCCGGGCCACCAGACGGCGACCACATCAAAGCGGGCGGCGACTCCCAACAGCTTCTTGCGTTTCAGATAGCGCATGGCTGCACGTGTGATCCGCGCCTGTTTCGCCTCGTCGACACGCTCGGCCGGATGTCCGGGCTTGGTGGTGGAAAGCGTTTTGACCTCGACGAAAACAACCGTTTGGTGGCGACGATCGACCGCAATCAGATCGATCTCGCCCAGGCGGTCTTCTTCACTTTCGCCGACGATCACCAGGCCCTTCTGACGAAGCAGCCTTGCCGCAGCCTGCTCTCCACGCTTGCCCAGCGGGGCTTGCGGATCAATCGACCCGAACCGAAACGACACGTACTTGCGCCGGATCAGCGCAAGCCAACTGTCTCAAAGCGAATGCCCCTTCTTTCGCTTGATGCTCGTGTCGACGTGGAGCGCGCGATCGCGCGACCGCATCGAATCGATCGTCGAGACGTTTAGGAGCGACGGCGTTCTTTCAGGCGGACAGCCTTGCCGACGCGGTCGCGGAGGAAGTACAGCTTGGCGCGGCGAACGACACCACTGCGTTTGACTTCCACCTTTTCGATGCGCGGGCTGTGTACCGGGAACTTCCGCTCCACACCTTCACCCGCAACGATACGACGAACCGAGAACATTTCACGGCTGCCGCTGCCACTGCGGGAAATGACGACTCCCGTGAAGACCTGGATGCGTTCCTTGTTGCCTTCGAGAATCTTCAGGTGAACATCGACGGTATCGCCGATGTCGAACTGAGGCGGATCCTCTTTCAGCGAGGACTTTTCAACCAAATTGATGATGGCTTGAGACATAGAACTTACTCACTCTTCGGGTGATTCTGTGTGGTTTTGATTCGAGTCGGTTGGGAGGTCACCGGAATCGGTCAGCAGGTCGCTTCGCCGCTGTTGTGTTCGCAGTCGGCTCTGCTCGGCACGCCAGCGTGCGATTGCTGCATGATCGCCTCCCAGCAGGACGTCTGGGACGGTGTGGCCTCGAAACTCTCTCGGTCTGGTGTATTGGGGAAACTCAAGCAACCGATTTCCGCGGCTGAACGAGTCGTCAATGTTACTTTGTTCGTCGCCGAGGACACCAGGCAAGAGCCGAATGACCGCGTCAACAATTACCATCGCGGCAACCTCGCCTCCGTTCAAGACGAAATCACCAATACTGACTTCCTCCGGTTGGAGAATGTCCAGGACCCGCTGGTCGAATCCTTCGTAACGACCGCAGAGCATCAGAACTCTATCGCTCGTCGCAAAATCCTCGGCCATCCGCTGGTCAAATCGTTTTCCTTGTGGCGTCAGCAAGATCCGTCGTGCTTTGCCAGGGTGCATCGTCTCAACCGCCTCGACGCATCGTACCGTCGGCTCCACTTGGATCAGCATTCCGGGGCCACCACCGAACGGTTTGTCATCAACCGGTCGGTGAGGAGTTGGGGGTGCCCAATCTCGCAAGTTATGCCGATGGATTTGAACCAACTGGCGCTGAATCGCTTTGTCCAGCAACCCTTGGGTCAAGTAGCCGTCGAAGATGGCCGGAAACAAGGTGATGATGTCGAATCGCATGGTGATTCAGTCGTCGCGTCGTCGCCCATACGGTCGTCCATCCTCCCAGTCTCCAGACTCCAGTCTCCAGACTCCAGGATTCCGGATTACCCGAATTCCTTGAGCCCGATCCTCACACGCCGATCACTCGCTCGCCGCTTCTTCGGCGGCAGCCTCTTCAGCCGGAGCCTCTTCGGGAGCGGCCTCCGCTTTCGGTTCGTCCTTCTTTTTCTTGGCACACCGGTTCCGGCGCGGGGGTGTAATCCTTGCGTTTGCCCAGTCGCTCCAACGCGGCCTTCTGGGCATCCAAATGGGTTCCGCTGGCTGCCGTACTTCTTGATCAGCGTGGCGACCTTCTCACTGGGTTGAGCTCCCACACTGAGCCAGTAGTCGACGCGATCGGTCTTGAGGGTGACGCGAGCGTCGGTTTCCGGGCACATCGGATCGTAGGTTCCAAGTTCTTCGATCACGCGGCCGTCTCGAGGGCTGCGCTGATCCATCGCGCAAACGCGAAAGAACGGGCGATGGGTGCGTCCCATCTTCTTCATCCGTAAACGAACTGCCATAAGGTTTCTGCTCCAAAATGGTTGGGATTCAACTTCCAGTCAGACTGCCTGGGGCCACGTCGGTTCAGGGAATCGATCGCGGCGCCGGGTCGATGCCAGCACGTCTGGCAACTGTGTGTTTTCGCTACTTGTTATTGCTTCAACTGCAATCTTGCGGACGGCTCTGTGTGAGCCTGCTCTTAGGAGTGTTTGCCCCGCTTCATCTTCCGCATCAATCTGTCTCGTTCTTTCTTTTGTTTTGCTCGTTCGGCAGGTGTCAATCGCTTGCCGGTGCCCTTCTTGACCTTCATCCCGCGCATCGTGGGGTCATCCATCATCCCGCTGGACTGCAACTGCTGCATCATCTTCATGCGGTCGCCGACACCTTTGCCAGCCATTCCCTGCATCAGCGGCTTCATCACGTCAAATTGTTTGATCAGCTGCGAGACGACGGGAGTTTGCACGCCGGCTCCGCGGGCAATGCGGGTGCGGCGCTGGGCGTCGATGAGTTTGGGATTCCGCCGCTCTTCCATGGTCATGCTGTTGATGGCACCGATGGTTTGGCGAATTCCACCGGCCGCTTCTTCGCTTTCCAGCACGTCTTTGAATTGGCCCATGCCGGGCATCAAGCCCATCATCTTTCCCATCAGGCCCGGCTTGGCGACTTTCTCCATCATGTTCTTGAAGTCATCCGAGCGTGAAATCACCGGAAGCCATCTTCGCTTCCAGTTCCTCACGTTCCTTCTCGTCGACGATGCGGTGCGCCTCGCGGGCTGCCGCCACGATGTCGCCCATCTGCAGGATGCGACTGGCCATTCCTTCGGGCCGGAACGGTTCCAAGGCATCAAAGTGTTCGCCGGTCCCGATGAACTTGATGGGAACTCCCGTGACGTGCTTGACCGATAGCAGTGCTCCGCCGCGAGCATCGCCGTCGAGCTTGGTCATGATCACGCCGTCAAGCTCGAGCGCTTCGTTGAACGCGCCGGCACTGTTGACCGCGTCCTGACCCGTCATGCCGTCGACGACGAGGTAGACCTGATCGGGACCGACCTTCTTGTCGATCCGCTGCAGTTCCGCCATCAGTTCCTGGTCGATCGCAAGTCGACCAGCGGTATCCAAAATGACGACGCGAGCACCTTCCGCTTTCGCTTTCTCGACGCCGTCCTGGCAAACTTTGACCGGGTTGCTGTTGCCCGGATCGCTGTAGACCGGGACACCCAACTGTCGTCCGATCACATGCAATTGCTCGATCGCAGCCGGTCGTTGCAAGTCGGCGGCGACCAGCATCGGCTTGATCTTTTCTTCCAGCAACAACTGCGAAAGCTTTCCGCAGGTGGTCGTCTTCCCGCTACCTTGCAGCCCGCACAGCATGATGATGGTGGGGCCGTCCTTCTTCAGGTGAAGCGACGGATCGACCGGTCCGAGAATCGATGTCAACTCGCTGTAAACGATGTTGATCAATTCCTCGTGAGGTCGAAGACTCAGCAGCACGCGTTTGCCCAGCGCTCGCTCGCTGACGTGCGCCATGAAGTCTTGGACCACGGCGTAACTCACGTCGGCTTCCAACATCGCCTTTTGAACGATGTCCAAACCGTCGCGCATGTTGCCCTCGGTCAGCTTGCCCTTGCCAGACAAGCTTTTGAAAGCAGATTGCAGACCTTCAGAGAGGGATTCGAACACGGGAATTCAAAACGAGCTTTGGAGGGACGCGAAGACGCGGCATCAGCCACGATCGGATCACTGAACAGAAGACCACGTGATCTGGTCGGAACGGTGAACCCGATAGCGAGCCGCGTAGTTTAGGCGTTCCCGCCCGTTTTTGTAAATGGACGGTGACCCAATTGCCGCCAAGACGGGCCGATCGCAAGAAAACCGAGCAGAACGCGAACACCCCCCGCCACCGAAAGGCTTTCCTTTCTCGCCCCTCGCCCCTCGCCCCTCGCCCCTCGCCACCTCGCCCCTCGCCGCTATCCCCCTAGCGAAGCAAGTCGAGCGTCGCCTGATGCAGCTTGCCGTTGGTGCCGACGCCGTCTCCCCCTCGGCAGGTCGGATTTCCCTTCCAGTCGGTGAACTGCCCCCCGGCTTCGACCACCACCGGTTGGATGGCCGCCACGTCCCATGCGTTGCAGACCGGGTCCACCATGATGTCGGCACGTCCGGTGGCCACCATCAGGTACCCGTAGCCGTCACCCCAGCTCCGCGTCAGCCAGGCGGCTCGCTCCAGCTTCTTGTAAGCCTCCCCGGCACCGCGACCATCAAACGAATCGACCTGGCTGGTGACGAAGACAGCCTCAGCGAGTTGCGTCTTGGCCGAGACCGAAGCGCGAGACCAATCGCCATGAACCGAGCCGCGATACCAGCAACCCTCGCCAATCGCAGCGACCACCATCTCCCCCAAGGCAGGGATGAAAATCGCTCCGGCCAGCGGTTGTTGCTCCAGTTCCAACGCTAGCAAGGTTGAATAAAGGGGCACGCCACAGACGAACGACTTGGTGCCATCGATTGGATCGACGACCCAGCGATAGGGACTGCTCCCACGCTGTTCGTCGTATTCTTCGCCCTGCAGCGTGTCGTTGGGGAATCTCTCCGAGAGAAGTTTGCGAACCAATTGCTCGGCTTCACGATCGGCCACGGTGACCGGCGACTGATCCGATTTGGTATCGATGGTCAACCCGTGCCGTCGAAAGTGAGTCAGCGTGTGCCGGCCGGCGGCGGAGCAGACCTCGATCAATGACGTCAATCGCTCCTCGTGAAGAGGTCGCCAAGTGGATGGCCCAATGCTCATGATTCGAATATTCCAGTTGATCCAGTTCTCGTAGTTTGTCAGAGCCAAAAACTAGGGTGACGTTGATCGGCGAAAAGGGGTCAGACACCAAAAATGCGAAGCACCCTCGGGCCGTTCCGGTTTTTGGTGTCTGACCCCTTTTCGCTTCGCTCGATCCGTCGTCACTCGGGGTTAGGCTGCGACGTCGTGTCCTCATGATCGCCGTCCAGGACAAGCGATTGATACAGCAACATACAGGCACCGACGACCAGCAACGAATCGGCGATGTTGAAGTTGGGCCACGGGTCAAGCAGCGGCACCCCCTCGACACGGAAAAGAATCCAGTCACGGACGCCACTTTTCCATTCCGCAGGCATTTGGGGCTGCCACCAAAAACCGAGCCGATCGTAGAGATTGCCGATGATGCCGCCCATGATCAGCCCCAAGGCACAGGTCAGCCAACGCGACCGAGCCGCTTTGAATCGAAACAGCCAAATCAGAATTCCGACGGCGGCAACCACGGAAAAGACGGCAAAAACGACTCCTTTGCCCGCTCCGATGCCAAACACCGCCCCGGGATTGACGGCGGTTTCAATCCCGAAAACCCCGTCGAAGACCCACCACACGTCACGCTGACCGGGGAGTCCTCGCCAGCGGAAAACCGCTTCTTTCGTCCACAGATCGATCGCCGCCCCGGTTACCGCCAGTCCGGCGAACAGCGCGGCCCGGCGGATCATCAGCGGTTGGACCGCCTCGGCAGAGGCCTGGTCCTCGCCGAAACTCGGCTCGGCGGCATTTTTTGCGAGCAACGAATCGGAAACGTCCATGGAACTAGTGGATGTCTAATGGGAAAACGAGTCAAAACTGCCATCACACAGTAGAATGGTACGGGCTTGAAGCCCAGGCGAATTTGCCAGTGGGAGGGGGATCTTCCCTGGTTTTTCATTCCTGCTGCAAACCCGAATCTAGCGACAAGCGGGCTCTGCCGATCTACTCTTAGGATGCCAGGCTCCTGTTTTTTGGGGTCGTTCCCGAGGGTGTTGACGCTGTCCGCATCCATTTTTTCAGCGAACTTCGACGTCTTAGCCATGTTGCAAACCGCCCACGAGCACAACGCGACCCAAACCGACCTCGCGATCCAACGTTGTATCAATCCGAGCTGTGGTGCGACCTATGACGCTCGGAGCGTGCGAACCTCGTGCGACCGCTGCGGGGATCTGCTCGATATCGACTACGACTGGGAGCGGGCGGCGGTGCCCGGATCGCTGAAGGAATTCGAGGCATTTTGGAGCCAGCGAACCAACCCGGTGCGGTTCAGCGGCGTGTGGCGGTTCCACGAACTGCTGCCGTTTGCTCCACAAGACCGAATTGATCACCGTTGGCGAGGGACAGACGCTGTTGCAGCAAGCCGACAAAGTCGGCGAGTACGTCGGGATGAATTCGGGTCAGCTGCACCTGCAATACGAGGGAATGAATCCGTCGGGAAGTTTCAAGGACAACGGCATGTGCGCGGCGGTGACGCACGCCAACATGATGGGCGCCAAACGGGCGGCCTGTGCCAGCACGGGCAATACCAGCGCATCGCTTGCTCTGTATTGCAGCGCCACGCAATTGATGAAGGCGGTGATCTTCATTGGCAGCGGCAAGATTTCCTATGGCAAGCTCAGCCAAGCGTTGGACTACGGGGCGTTGACCATCCAAATCGCCGGCGACTTTGACGATGCCATGATCCGAGTGCGACAAGTCTCGCAGGAGATGGGGATCTATTTGGTCAACAGCGTCAATCCATTTCGTCTGGAAGGACAAAAGACGATCATGCTTCGCGTCTTGGAGGCGCTGCGTTGGGAAGTTCCGGACTGGATCGTGGTCCCCGGCGGCAATCTTGGCAACAGCAGCTCGTTCGGCAAAGCGTTCATGGAGCTCAAGGCGCTCGGCCTGGTCGATCGTGTTCCTCGCCTGGCCGTCATCAACGCGGCCGGTGCCGACACGCTGTACGAGCTCTACGAGCGCCGAGGCGTCCGTTGGAACGGTGGCCACGTCAAAATGGATCCGATCGTCGAGTACAACGACCTGATGGACCGGGAAGGCAAGAAAGCAGACACGATTGCCAGCGCGATTGAAATCAATCGACCTGTCAACCTGAAGAAGTGCTTGCGGGCGCTCGAGTTCATGGATGGTGTGGTTCGGCAGGTCAGCGACCAGGAGATCCTGGATGCCAAGGCGAGAGTGGGTGCGGGTGGTTTCGGCTGTGAACCCGCGTCGGCGGCGAGTGTCGCGGGAGCCAAGTTGCTGCGTCGCGAAGGGGTGATCGCCCCAAGTGATCGCGTGGTCTGCATTTTGACTGGACATGAGCTCAAGGACCCGACCGCCACCGTCGCGTATCACACGACCGATCAAGAGCTTTTCAACAAGACGCTGGCAAGTCGCGGCGTCAAAAAAGCCAGCTATGCCAATCGTGCCGTGGCGGTTCCCAACGAACTGGACGACATCATCAAAACGATTCAGCTCTACGCGTAACGCGGCTACGGTAGCTCGGTCTCTCCCGAGATCTTGGCTACGGTAGCTCGGTCTCTCCGAGACCGAGACCTGGCTGCGGACGCTGTCCGAGCCTCCGAGAGACTCGGACACAGTAGCGAGTCGCGTCCTACTCCTTTCGAGCGTTCCGCGTTAAATTCTCGTGCATGAGCACACCAATACAACTCGCCGTTCACGGCGCTGCGGGACGCATGGGCCGACGCGTGGTCGCACTGGCATCGGAAGATCCCTCCTTTCAAGTGGTCGCTGCGATCGAGCACGACAAGTGTCCGTTGCTTGGCCAAGACGCAGGCGCGGTCGCCGGCTTTGCTCCGATCGACGTGGTGCTGTCGGATGAGTGGCCCGACGCTGTCCAAGTCGTGATCGATTTTTCTCTCCCCGCAGCGGTCGATGGTTGCCTCGCCAAGTGTGTGGCAAACAAGGTGCCACTGGTTGTTGCGACCACTGGGTTGAGCCAGTCGCAAAAACAATCGCTCTCGGAAGCCGCCGCTTCGATTCCGATCGTCTGGGCACCGAGCATGTCGCTGGCGGTCAATCTGACGATGAAGTTGACGCAGCAGATTGCCGAAACACTCAAAAACGTCGCGGGCGGACTCGATGTCGAGATCCTCGAGCGTCATCATCGCTTCAAAGCAGATGCTCCCAGTGGAACGGCGCTTCGATTCGGCGAGTTGATCGCCGAGAAACTCGGTGGGGACATCCAGCATGTTCATGGTCGAAAAGGTGAGACCGGTCAGCGGACGCGAAACGAGATCGGCTACCATGCGATTCGAGTCGGTGACAATCCGGGCGAACATACGATCGTGTTCGGAATGTTGGGCGAGCGCATTGAGATCAATGTGGCCGCCAGTAACCGTGACTGTTACGCATCGGGAGCGCTCGCCGCGGCCAAGTGGCTGCAGGACAAGCCCAACGGCTTGTACAACATGTTCGATGTGCTCGGACTGTCCTAGTACGACAGGCTTTCCAGCCTGTCCCAACACATCATGAACGTACGATAGGCTTTCCAGCCTGTCCCAACACATCATGACGTACGATAGGCTTTCCAGCCTGTCCCAGATCGTCCAGTCCCAAGCTTTGACCGGCTAGAAAGCCCGTCGTACTGGAAGAAGGGTCGAATATGGCCAAGTGTGACGAAGGGTACCGATGCGAAGTCTGTGGAAAGGACGTCGCTCGTCTGATCGACAGTGATCTGTATCTGCGTTACGTGATTGGCGAGCTCGATCCCGAGGTGCTGCATACGAGCCCCGAACGACACCTTCGCTGCAATCCCGTGCTGGCACAGTTCATCGAGCATGACGATTTTGAGCCGGTCGTTGTCGAAGGAGAGCTTTCACGCGAGCACTTGGATCCCGACTTTGTGCGCCGTCGCGTGGCGTTGGTTACGCGCGGCTATGAGCGACTCTTGGAGATTGCCGGCAGCGAATCGGATCGTGATGTGACCGCCTATCCGCTGCCTGAGGCGATTGAGAAGTACCGATCCTGATTTCGATCCGAGGCCTTTGCAGGCGAGTGCATTTTCATTGCCTCTCGGTCCTCACCGGTGAGGGGCAGCACCCTTTTCGGACAGGTCCTTGGATTGCTCTCGAATTTCTTGCCGCATTGAGCCTTTTTGAGCTCGTTTTGGCGCGTCGGCCGACGCCCCGTTTCTGCTAAGATCTTCGCGATCCGCTCCACCCCAACTGCGATATGAGACAACGTGACCAGCAATCTTTTCAAACGTGGTTTTCTCTCGCTAATCGTGACCCAATTCTTCGGGGCGATGAATGACAACATCCTCAAGGTGGTGCTGTCGTTCATGGTGATCGGCGGCGGCATTTGGGATGGAAGCCTCGGGGAAGGTGGCCAAGGGATCGTCGCGGTCTGTTTTACCGTCCCGTTTCTGATTCTCTCTGGCTTTGCGGGACAACTTGCCGATCGACACTCCAAGCGAAGCGTCACGGTTTGGGTCAAGATCGCCGAGATTCCCATCGCCCTGGTCGCAGCAGTCGGTTTCTATTACCAGAATCTGTGGTTGACGCTGACGGCGTTGATCGCGCTGACCTGTCAGAGCGCCTTTTTTGGACCGGCCAAGTACGGGATGATCCCGGAATTGGTCGATGATTCTGATTTGAGTCGCGCCAACGGCACCATCAACATGATGACGAATTTGGCCGTCATCGGCGGGACGTTGATAGCCGGTCGTATCAGTGACGCTTATGCCGCGGGAATCCACTGGATGCCCGGCCTGATCTTGCTGGTGATTGCCTTCGCCGGTTTGGTGTCGTCACTGTTTATGACGCCGCTTCCCGTGGGTGATCGGAGTGTGCAGTACGAACTGAACCCATTTTCTACGTACATTCAAACCATCCGCGAAATGTCGCAATCCAAGCTTCTGATGGTGATGATGGCCTGGGGCTACTTCTACCTGCTTGCCGGCATCGCCCTGTCGGTCTTGCCCGAGTACTACGAGGTCCTGGATCCAACTGGTGCGCTTGGCATCACGCGTTTCGAGGCGAGCGTCCTGATGGGAGTCCTCGGGGTGGCGATCGGAGTCGGTTGCGCCGTGGCAGGATTGATTTCGGGCCACCGCATCGAACCGCGTCTGATTCCGATCGGTGCGCTGGGACTGACCATCTTCTTCGCTCTCCTGGCAGCCGTCCCGCCGTGGGTTCCCAAAATGGCGTCTGGGTGGCGCATCGGATTTAGCAACGTCGCCTTCTTCGTCATGGGAGCCGGCTTTTTTGCAGGCTTCTACATCATCCCGCTGCAGGCCTTGTTACAAAAACTGTCACCCGACGACGAGCGGGGACGCTTCCTCGGCACGGCCAACGCTGTTTCGTTTGCATTCCTGACGGTCGCCGGAATTCTCGTGGCCCTTGTCCTCGGCCAATTTGAGAATCGACAAAAGATCTTCTACGTCAGCAGCATCTTGATGGCGACTGGGGCCGTCTTCTTTCTCTGGAAGCTCGGCGGAATCAGGACATTCTTTCGTGACTACAAGTCGCTCGACACGCCGGAATCCACCAAGCATGTCGAGGATTCACCACAGACGGAGTAGCGGCATGTCAGAGCCGAACGGCACGGGCTGAAGCGAAACAACAGGGCGTTCGTTCTTATCAGCCGCCGAGCGTTAGCTCCCGGTTTTCCCGCACACCCGCGGATCAGCAAAAAAGGTGTCAGACACCTTTTTGCTGGCAGCCCTTAAACGAAATGCTGAGAAACTACTCGTTTCGTTGCCTGAGGCGGTAGCCACGCCTCGGCTATTCCACCGTTGGCAGCCCGACCAGTTCCTTCTCCTTGGCCATCTTGCGGATGTCCTCGGTGATCTTCATCGAACAATACTTGGGGCCGCACATGCTGCAGAAGTGAGCACTCTTGAAGGTATCTTGAGGCAGCGTCTCGTCGTGATAGCGGCGTGCCGTTTCCGGATCGAGCGAGAGCCGGAACTGTTCGTTCCAATCGAATTCGAATCGCGCCTTGGAGAGGGCATCGTCCCGATCTTGTGCTCCTTTGCGACCGCGCGCGACATCGGCAGCATGCGCCGAGATCTTGTAGGCGATCACGCCCTGCTTGACGTCCTCTTCATTGGGCAATCCGAGATGTTCCTTCGGAGTCACATAGCAGAGCATCGCCGCGCCATGCCAGCCCGCCATTGCCGCACCGATCGCGCTGGTGATGTGATCGTAGCCGGGGGCAACATCGGTGACCAACGGACCGAGCACGTAAAAGGGAGCACCGTTGCACAGCTCGATCTGCTTCTCGATGTTCATTTGGATCTGATGCATCGGGATGTGACCGGGGCCTTCCACCATCACCTGCGTCCCGTTTTTCTGACCGCGATGGGTCAACTCGCCGAGCACTTCCAATTCGGCAAATTGGGCATCGTCCGAAGCGTCGGCGATCGAACCGGGGCGCAGGCCATCACCGAGCGACCACGTCACGTCGTATTGCCGCATGATGTCACACAGGTCGTCGAACGCTTCGTAGAGCGGATTCTGTTTGTTGTGTGCCATCATCCACTTGGCGATTAAAGATCCTCCTCGGCTCACGATGCCCGTCACACGATTGACGGTCAGATGCAAGTGCTCAAGCTTGACGCCGCAGTGCACGGTCATGTAGTCGACCCCCTGCTTGGCCTGGTGTTCAACCATGTCCAAGAAGTGTTGCGCCGTCATGTCTTCGATGTTGCCACCGAGTTCTTCGAGCATCTGGTAGATCGGCACCGTTCCAATCGGGACCGGACTCTTCTCAATGATCTTCCGTCGAATGTTGTCGATATCTTTCCCGGTCGACAAATCCATCACGGTATCGGCACCGAAGTGCACCGCGGTGTGAAGTTTTTCCAGTTCCTCGTCGGCGTTGCTGGTCACGGCGCTGTTGCCGATATTGGCGTTGATCTTGCACTTGGCGGCAATCCCGATGCACATCGGCTCCAGGGCGCCAGCGGCATGGACCTTGTTGGCGGGAATCACCATGCGTCCGGCGGCGACCTCGTCGCGGATGGTTTCCACCGGCAGATTCTCGCGTTTCGCGCAGAATTCCATCTCGGGAGTGATCTCGCCGGCGCGGGCAGCCAAAATCTGCGTGGTTGTCTTCATCTTTGCTCTTTGCTCCAAAGGGCTCTCCGCAATTTGCACGAAGGCACCCGAATCAGGTCAACGTCAGGAGCTCTTTTTATACGTGCCGGGTCGGCAATCGAGTAGGTCCCGTTTTCCGACCGGCCAGCTTGGGGCTGCACCGAGCGTCTTCAAGCGTGACCAACCATCGTTTGGGAAGCAGGGTCAGCCTGGAAAGGCCGACGTACGTTAGGCTTTCCAGCCTGACTTCCCCGTTTTTCGAGGCGATCGCGGTGTTGACAGAGCACTACAGCGTCTTGAGGTACTCAAGGACGGCGTGCCGCTCGGCATCGCTTAGAGCCTGCGGGTAATCGTGGCCAGCGTTGCTTTTGCCGTGACGGCTGGTGTCGAAGTAGCTTCGTCGCACTGCCACGTCGGTCCCGATCAGAGGGACCTTGTCAGCGGTTTCGAATCGCAGCCCAACCCGCTGGTCGTCCATCTCGTCGACCGTCCGCCGCCAAATCGCGGGTCGTTGTCCGGGGTGCAGCACATGCCACAGTGTTGGCACGCTGCCGTTGTGAAAGTAGGGAGCCGACGCCCAAATGCCGTCCAAAGGTGGTGCCACATAGCCGTCGGGGTCAATCACCGTGGACTGCTCTGTCGATTCACCCGCATGGGCGAACCAGCTCTGCTGATACTTCCGTCTACCTTCGGTCGTCAATGCACGCAGACGCACCGGATCGGTTCCAATTTCTTCGATCGGCACTCGTCGATTCGGATAGCTCCAGTCGTCTCCATAGGTACCGTGGCACTCGGCACAGTGATTCTCGAACACTCCCCTGCCCTGCTCTGCTAATGACTGGTCGATGACGCCCGGATACTTGGGGGGCCGAAGCGACGAGAGGTAGGCAAAGACGTCGCGAAATTCCTCCTCGTGGCCTCGGAAGAACTCGGGACCATTCTCTGGAATCAACATGAACTGCATCAGCCCGCGATGCCCCTTCTCGGCAAAGCCGTCAATGTAGAGGTAGGGACGTTTGTGAAAATTCCACCAAGGGGGCGCGTCCATATCGTGATGATCGAAGGCTTGAGGCGCCGCGTTGATCACATTCAAGTCTTTGTCACGATGACTCATCAAACCCATACCGAAGACGACCGCATTGGTCGTCCCGTGTGTGGTGCCCAGTGGAATCACCAGCGAGCCGAGATCCATTCGCGACAACGGCTCGCCGATGCGAAACTTGGTCGCACGGAGTTCCTCCGTCATGGTCTGCAACGCAAAACGATTGTTGGGCGCTCCCGGAGTTGGCGTTCCGTAAACTTCGCCGCCGTGGCAAGCGAAGCAGTTCATCGTCCAGTTGCCTTCGGCATCGACCACATATTGCAGCGGCTTTCCGCTGCTGTCGTGCGGACGGGGCGTGAGTCCATAACGCTCAAACGCCATTCGTCGGCGTTGCTCGGTTGTCGACTTCTCGGCCTCACTGCGCAGAGGTTCCGGCCAAGATTGCCAGACCTGATCAAACGTCTTCTGCGTAAAGTCACTGGTCAGCGTCGCCGTCTCGGTCAGGACACGATAACCGCGGGCAGCGGCATCTTCACCCAGCGCGCAGGGCAGGCCTAACCCAAAAACCAGGGCGGCCAACGCGAGCGACGGGGCGAAATGCATGCACATGTCGGGGGGTGAACAAGGAGGAACGACGACCTGCATTCTAAACCGCCGACAAGCCCAGCAGATTCACCATTTTCGGTTGGAGCATATTCAAATCTGCGATGGAGTATCGATTCGATGTTACAAACGCCCGGCGGTTCACGTCGGGGTACTGACGCGAATCCCGGGGGGGCACCCTCCGCGATCGATTCTTCTTATGCTAGGTGGTGACTTCCGAGCACGTATCGATGGCGTTTGAGAAGATATGTCAAGCGAGTCATGAACTCCTGTGGTGGAGGATGATGTGAAGCGAGACGACGATCCGGCGCAGCGTTCGCAGAGCATGCCTGATGTGGGTGCGGACGCCGGCAAGCATCATCCGAACCGACACGTTGGGGATCTTTGGGCTCTTTCCAGTTCGGATCGTAGTGAGCCGAAGGTTGCGCAGCCTTCGGATAAGACGTCTGAAGCCGGGCAGCCGAAAATGATTGGACGTTATGTCGTCCAGCGGAAACTCGGTCGCGGCGGATTCGCGGTCGTCTACCTCGCGCGCGATCAGGATCTTGATCGCGACGTTGCCATCAAGGTGCCTCGGCCTGGTCGCTTTGCGAACGATCAAAAGGTTGTTGACTTCGTGGAGGAAGCACGCAAGACGGCGCAGTTCGACCATCCGGGCATCGTTCGCATTTACGACGTGCAACGGGAGCCAGACTTCGTCTACATCGTCGAGCAGTACATCGACGGCGCGGACCTGGCCGCCTACGCGAAGTCTCGCTCACTGTCGGCCCACGAGGCTGCAGAGTTAATGATCGCGGTCGCGGACGCGGTTGGCTATGCGCATGACCGAGGATTCGTACATCGAGATTTGAAGCCAGCGAATATTCTGATTGACCACCGGGGCACACCTTACGTCGCCGATTTTGGCTTGGCTGTGCATGAATGCGCGCTGGATTCATTGGCGGGTCCATTGGCTGGCACCTATCCCTACATGTCGCCCGAGCAAGTACGAGGAGAGTCGCATCGACTTGACCGACGAAGCGATATCTGGAGCCTGGGTGTGATTCTTTACCAACTGCTGACGAAGCGATTGCCGTTCAATGGGAGCACTCGCGATGAGGTGCTCAGCAGTATCGTCGAGCAGGATCCCGAGCCGCCTGTTCTTGCCGATTACAAGTTGTCGGGCGAGCTTTCTCGCATTTGTCTTTGCTGCCTGGCGAAGCGATCGGACGACCGATTTCAGTCTGCGGACGAATTGATTGCCGACTTGAGACACTGGCTTAGTACGCATCCAACTTCGGACCCCAACGATCGTGCTGATTCGACTCCCAGCCTTTCCAAGGTCGAACTGGCGATTGAGCCGCAGGGGCTGCGTACGTTCGAGCGTCGGCATGCCGATTTCTTCCTGCAGTTGCTGCCCGGTCCGCACGACCGCGAGGGCTTGCCAAAGAGCGTCCGATTTTGGAAGACAAGGATTGAGTCGCGTCAGGCAAATGAGACATTTAGCGTCGGTCTGATGTACGGTCCCTCCGGTTGTGGCAAATCGTCCATGGTCCAGGCCGGCATTCTGCCGCGACTGAGTGACCAGATTCTGCCGGTTGTGATCGATGCTTTGTCACGCAATACGATCGAACAAATCGCCCGCTCGCTCAGCAAGTCCTGCGCAGCGATTGCGGAAGAGCCGACTCTGGCAGCGATGATCGGACGGCTCCGAGAGTCGGGAGGATCCGAGGGCCGTAAGGTGCTGATCGTGCTGGATCAGTTTGAGCAGTTCTTGCATCTCCACAATCACGACGAGCAGGAACAACTTGCGCTCGCACTTCGCCAAGCCGACGGAGCTGGCGTTCAGGTGTTGATCTTGGTGCGCGACGATTTTTATGGATCGATCAATCGGTTCTTCAACCGACTAGAGATCCCCATTCTGGAAGGACGCAACGCCGCTCTGGTTGATCTGTTTGATCTTGATCACGCCCGCAAAGTTTTGCTGGCGTTTGGGCGAGCCTATGGGCGAGTCCCAGCATTTCCAGCGTCCCCCCTAGCTCAGCAACGGCGTTTCATCGAACGCGCGGTTGCGGATCTGGCCGAGGACGACCGGGTGACCTGCGTGCGGCTAGTCGTTTTCGCAGAGATGATGAAGTCACGGGCCTGGAACGAACAGACGCTTCGCGATGTCGGAGGAATCGAAGGCGTTGGCGTCACGTTCTTGCAGGAACAGTTCAGCAAGCGAAGCTCTCCGCCCGTCCACCGACTGCACGAAAACGCTGTCAGGGGAGTATTGCAGGAGTTGATTCCCAGCGATAGCTCGCAGTTGAAAGGGCCCACGCGGTCTTACGACCAGCTTCTGGACGCGTCGGGCTACCGCCAACGTCCTTCTGAATTTGAAACGGTTTTGCAAATACTCGACCGGGAACTCCGCCTGATCACGCCGACCGAGTCGGCGGTGTCACATCATCCGGATGTGCCAGACGCGAAAGCGGAGTATCAGCTCGCGCATGACTACCTGACGCATGCTGTGCGTCAATGGCTGAACCTACATCAAATGGAAACTCGGCGAGGTCGCGCTCAGCTCCGACTGGATGAGCGTTCAAAAGCCTTTGCCGCTAATCCAGAAATACGAAACCTGCCGTCAGCATTGGAGTTTCTCAATATTTCTATGCTGACGAATCGGCGTTCTTGGACATCAAGCCAGCGAACGATGATGAGCAAGGCTCGGCGACGTCACCTAAGGAACGCAGCGTTCGCGTTGGTTGCTGTGATATTGCTCGCGACCGTCTCCTATCAAAACCGCGGTCGTCGAAGGGCAGAGACCTTGGTGAATCGACTGCTTGTGGTGCCTGCGGAGGAAGTCGCAGAAGTCATTGCTGATTTAGAGGAATGCAGTTGGGCGCAGCAGGTGCTGAGAGACCGGTTAAAACGTGAGATTGCTGAAGGCCGAACGCTACCACAGATCAAACTTCGGTTGGCCTTAGTTGAGCAAGACCCTAGTCAGGCGGTGATCTTGAAGGATGCACTCACGGACATCGATGTCCCTTACAGATTCCTTCCGCTCATGAGCAACGCAGTGCTCACGCCGGACCGGCGAGAGTTCGCCGATCAACTTCGTAGTGATGTCTTGCGATCCTCAAACGAGTCGGACGAAAAGCGGTTTCGTGCCGGGATTGTTCTAGCCATCCACGATTCGGACACAGAATCTTGGACCGATCAAGAGCGGATGTTCTTGGCAGAGCAGTTGATCCACGCTAACCCGGAACAACAGGCATTGCTCCGTGATGCTCTCCGCCCAATCCGACAATTATTGAAGGAACCCCTGTTATCGATCTTTCGTAACACGGAGACAACGGAATCAACGCAGTTGTCCCTGGCTCGAATGCTGGCGGACTATTGTAACGACGATGCCCAGGCACTTTTTGAAGCTCTCAGCCTCGCGACTACAGATCAATTTCGGATTCTTTTCGAGCCGTTCGAGAAGTTGGATTCGGCGGCATGGAACGAGCTGACAAACAAGACCGAAAAGATTACCGGTGGCCGATTGGGGCGACTTGCCGCCGGCCGAGCGCGAGCGAACGCTGCGATCGCACTGTGCTACGCGCGGGCGTCAGCAACGTGTTGCCCCGAGCTCTGGCGGTAACGAGTAATCCCGAATCATTAACTCAGTTTGTGCACCGTGTAAAAGATTGCGGAGTCAGCCCTGCACAGTTGCTCGAATGCATGCAGCAATATGTAAATTCCGACACGTTGGAGGCGGAAACATCACACAGTGTCCTATACGGATTGCTGTTGGCGTTGGGCGAGTATGAACTGGATGAGTTTCCTGAGTACGCGGAAAAAGGCCTTGGTTGATCAGGTTGCGCAGTTTGTATGAGTTCGCATCCGAGTTCTGGAGTACATGGCGCAGCGGGGTGGTTGTTGCGTCGTTGGGAAAAGAACGAAGAAGTAATTCGCGTCGATCAAACACCTGTCGCATATGAGGAGGGACGGGAATGGTTCACGATCAAGATCGACGCTGAGCGACATGGAAGTTCGCTGAACGAGACAGAGACTTTCTACATGACCTTCGTCGTCTTCGAGCCGGGCGTCTACGTCATTGGCTCGAATGACGAAGAGTTGGACCAACAAGGTCTTCGAAAATCGTTCCGAACTCATATTCCGCGCCGATATGCCATTCTCGATCGGGAGTTGTCGTATCGAGAAATTGTGACGCTAAAGCACTTCAGCAAAGGTTACGACTATAAGATCGCTTCGCCTGATCATCCGTACGGTGGCCTCAGCTGGTACGATGCCGTCAAGTATTGTCGCTGGCTGAGCGTCCAGAACGGGTGGAGTGAGCTGGATCAGCCCTACGTGGACGGCAATGAGCTGGATACAAACCATTTTCCAACCGACCGGACAAAGCTCGGCCACGGCGGTCCACGCATTATTGGCCGGTGCAATTGGAACGACTCGGCTTCCGACTCCCCACCGAGGATGAATGGGAGGTTGCTTGTCGCGCTGGTACTCGCAGCACCTGGTCGTTCGGCGACGACGTGACCTACTTGAGTCATTACGCGTGGACTTTCAGTAATACGAGGAGGCGATGTTATCCAAGACAAAACCTCCAAATCTTCGCGGGTTATTTGACATGCACGGGAATCGTCGTGAGTGGTGTCACGGCTTCAGAAGTCCGCGCGGAAAGCCGAAAGACGTTGTCGAGGACGTTGGCGGCAATGACGAGGGTGACTCTTCGCATTGTCCGCGGTGGAAGCTATCAGGAAGATGGGTTTGACAGTCGATCGGCAAGGCGAGACGAGGTTCTGCCTTCGAGACTCCCTTCAAGTGTGGGGCTTCGCATTGCGATGACGCTTGCAACCGAGTCGGAGGCTGATTCTCTCCCCGTCACGGAGCAAGCAGACTCTACTCAAAACTGAGTGAGTCGTGAGTCAACGCTCGACGGCACTCACTTTGTTGATTTCATCAGCCGCCACGCGTTAGCGTCCGGGTGCCAAACCCAATAGAAAACGCGCGCTGTCCAGCTAACGCACAACGGCCGAGAGGACGTTGTCCTGGATCGCGACACGGTGAGCGCGATTCGGCTAACGCTTTCCTGCGGATGAACGATCTGAATTCGAAGACAGGGCGTGAAGGCTCAAGTACTCCATGATCAATTCGCGACAGGTTCCGTCGATCCACGGCAATGCGGCGACGTCGCTCATCGCCGTTGCTAGTTCCCCGGCGGGGACGCTGGTAATGAGTCGGTTGCATCTCACATCAGCGAGGGCGATCAATGCGAAGCGGAGGACGCCGGCAATGCTCGCCGGGATGTTGCTGATACCCTCACCGCGAATCGACCTCTTGAGTTGTTTGGCCAGTAACTCCAGGCATTCCGTATTGGGTGCTGGGTCGGCCAGGAGATCCCCCAAGTGCTGCTCTGCCACCTTCTCGTCGCAATCAAACGACGAATCTGTCCACAGCAGAACGCCAATCGGAGTCCGCAAATGACTCTCGAAAAGAAGGCTCTGCTCAATCGGAAGCAATTGATCGAAACCATCGGTGGCCAAATCAAGGATGTTTCGGTAGGTCGTCTCATCAACCTGGCAAGAGCTAAGGTCCAATGGCTGGGGTGAGTGAGGTCCCTTGTGCACGGCTTGGTTCAGCAACCGCGAAAAGTCGATGTACCTGGCCATTCGCACACTCAGGCGTGCCTCGCGAAGCGCATCGGCGAGAGCCTGTTTGTCGTTCTTGCCGATGTCCTCAATCAAGACCTCCTTCCACTTCTGTTTGAATGTTCTCAAGACGTTCGTGAGGATGTTGCCCACCTGTTTTGCGTGGTCGAAGCCGAACTCACTGGCCAGCTGTTCATAAGAAGGTGACTTCTGGCCCGTTACCAACGGCTCAATCCAACGGACCACGAACAGAATCCAATCCTCTTTCCGGTTGCGATCGAGGTAGTGACAGCGTGTTCGCTGAAACGTCGTTGCCAGGATGTCTTGGGCCCACTGGAGTGTGTAGAGGTCCGCGTATTCCGATCCCAGCACCTCTTCCATCGGCGACTCGTCGATACCGATGTCCCTTCTTTTGCGAAGACGGTCGATCGTGAAGTTGCACAGCGCGCGTACCAGGTAGGGGCGGAACGCCCGATGACCGGTCTCGGATTGGCGAAGACAATCGAGATAGGAATGAATCAGACTTGCATCCACCATCTTTTCGTACAGAAAGTCATGCAGAATGTCGTTGGCGTCCTGTGGGTCAAGCCGATACCGGTTGGTCAGGAAGTTAGCAAGTCCATGACGATAGCGTTCGTAGAAGACTCCTAACGCGATCAAGTTGTGCTCGCGCGCGTCTCTCTCCATCGCATTCAACAACGACATCCGCGTCGCGGGAAGATCACTCGACACCACCATCCCCTCACAGGTCCGTCAGCACTCAGCTTGAGTCACCAGTTTACGGTCAATGGCTGAGCCGGTTGGTTGCCTGTCAAATCTCAACCACATATTTTCCAAAATGTGTTGCTGTCAGAAGCGGTTGTCGAGCGCCAAGCTTGATGATCACGGAGACACCACCGAACGGAACCATCGTGCCGGTTCCACGTCTCATGTTCCTGTAACGCTTCGGTTGGCCTCGGACGATGATCCACTGTCTCCGTAATCGCGAACCGGATCGATAGACCAGGGACGGGTTTTCCGAAGACATGAAGACGTCGAGCTCCGTGTTGAAAATCCCCACCGTCCGATCGACTTTGTAGGGACCGCTCACTGGAAACAACAAGTACTCCGTCATCGCCGGAGTGAGAGGGCGGAAGACCGCGACTCGCGAACCGGTGGCGGATGAGGGGCGGGATTCGAGGGAAAACAGACTCGTTTGTTCGATCAGACCAGGATCCAAGAAGACTGGCTCCCCAGTTCCAGCGGTTTCGTTGACCCAGCGGATTGCCTCCCGCCACTCCTCGCCTCGCACTGCCAGGGCAACCGGGTACTTCGGCAGCGCCTGCAGCGTGGCCTGTCGAAGCCCTAGTCCCAGTAGTAAGAGCCCTGCGATGCCAACCGCCAAGGTTGTCGCTTGACCCTTCGTTGGCTCTGATTGACGCACGTCCCCTACTTGTTGCACGGCGCCCACCGCGACACCGCAAACGGTCGCGAAAACTGGCAGCACCGCGATGAAGTATCGGCGATGCCAAATGGGAGCCCATTCCAACCACGAAACCAGCCAGTACAGGCAAGTTGCGCCGGTTGCCATCAAAGCCAATGCCAACACTCTCCTACAGAGTTTCCCTTGAAACGATGGCACCTCGCATCGCCTCGAAACCATTGCAGCGATTCCCGCGATACCCAGTGGCACGATCAGCAGCCAGAGCCAATCCCAAGCGTTCGCGATCTGTCTGAGGTTCGTTGCCGATCCAAAGGCCGCCCACTGCGATCGCTGCTGCCACGATTCGCCCAGAGTGGTCCGCCAGATTGCAAACGCCGTCGTTGCCGTGCTGAGCAACAACAGCGCGTCCAGCATTCCAATGCGAGTCAGCTCGCGGCGATCGTGAATGGACCAATGACCAAGCAGCACGATCGGGAACAACATCAACACGCCGATCGCCGTCGGTTGCGTCAGGCCCGCGGACAGGACGGCAATGATCAGAACCGCCCAAAGGAACGGTTGTTCAAACCTGGATTTCGAATCCATAAGACAGAGAAAACAGACTTGAACGATCGAGGCAAAGAAAATGACGAAGGCGTAGGGGCGAAGCTCGGTGCCGAAGAAGATCGAATTGCTCTCGAGGGCGAGGACGAGGCCGGAAGTGACACCGGCCGTCAGGCTTCTCGTCCAGCGGGCCACACCGATCGTCAAAACAACGCAGGCAAGTGAAGTCGCGATCACGCTGCTCATCCGCAGCGCGAGTTCGCTATCTCCGGCGATCTGTTTCCAGTACCACAGGCCGACGAAGTAGAGGGGTGTCTGGTGACCCGCTTCGGCACGCGGGGCCACATCGGACAGCTCACCCCACACCGTCCATGCCGAGTGCAACTCGTCGAGCCAAAAGCTCTCGTAGCAGGACGGCATCCGCAGCGCCGCGGCGATCGCGAAAACGATGATTGCCGCGGCGATGACCCAGCGGACAGACGGTCGGCGGGGTTCCATCAGACTGTCTTCGCCGCTGCCGCGCCAGCGACTGATTGGATGACTTCACAGGCGGTTTCAATTTGTTCTCGCGTGATGTCCAAATGAGTGACAAAGCGGATTGCCTGGGGACCAATCGCCAGACAACGGATGCCTCTCTCGGCGAGTCTCGCCACCATTTGATTCGCGGTGCCGCAATTTGGATCGACTTCGCACATCACGATGTTGGTGTCGATTCGGTCTCCACGAATGCGCAGCGACTCGCACTGGCGACAAGCCTCTCCTAGCAGTTGGGCGTGTTGATGGTCCTCGACCAGCCTCTCGCGATGGTGCTCGATCGCATGCAGGGCGCCGGCGGCGAGGATTCCGACCTGACGCATGCCGCCACCAAACAACTTGCGGCCTCGACGCGCCTCGCGAATGAATTCAGCCGTTCCCGCCAACGCCGAACCAACCGGTGCGCCGAGTCCCTTGCTGAAGCAGACACTGACGGAGTCAAACGGTTCCGACAGCGTGCGTTCGCTGGTTCCTGTCGCGGCGGCCGCATTCCAAAGCCGCGCACCGTCGAGGTGTGAGCGGAGTCCATTGGACCGAGCCCAATCACAAATCCGGACCACTTCGTCCTGCGGTTGAATGCGTCCACCCCAGCGGTTGTGCGTGTTTTCCAGGGAGACCAGTCGGGTGCGGACCATGTGCTCGTTTTCCGGTCGAATCAGATCACGAAGCTGCTCGACCCGAAGTACCCCGCCCTGCCCTGCCACGACATGCGCGACCAGCCCCGACAATTGGGCGAAGGCTCCCTGTTCGTAATGGTAGACGTGACAGTCCGCCTCACAAAGGAATTCGCTGCCACGATCACAGTGCACTCGGATCGCGATCTGATTTGACATCGATCCGCTGGGCATGAAGATCGCAGCTTCTTTACCGAGCAACTCGGCCGTCATCCGTTCCAGCCGCTCGACCGTTGGATCGACGTCGACCACATCATCCCCCACTTCGGCTTCGAAGATGGCCTGCCTCATCGCCAGCGTCGGCTTGGTCACCGTGTCGCTGCGAAGATCGATTTCCTGGTTGATCGGAGCGAGAGGATTCTGGGCCATGCTGAGGTTTCGCTCAAAATGTTGGGGGAGAGAGTGTGGTTTGGCTGTACCGGTGAATCCCACGGGCATTTTCAGGGCCCACGGCTAGCGTCTGAGGTTCACACAGCACGTACCCGGTCGATTTTCCGCTGGCCCGTTGTTTTCTTGCGATTGCCGCGGGTAAACAAGTTCATTGTACCGGCTTATGATGGCGGTCCTAGGTGCGCACTTGCAGCGACCAACTGGCCTTGAACCTTGGGGATTGCCCTCACCGCCGCGATCTTGACCGGCGACTGTGAATCTTGACCGATGACCGTGAACATGGAACGACTGAATATCCAGCGGGTTGACGCGAGAAGCGGTTCGGCCGCGATTCTGCAGCAGTTGCGGGACAAGCTCAGCCCACAGGGGGACGTCGTCAGTCCGCGCGGGCGAGCCCTGACCGAGGAGGTTTTTGGCAAACCGCTTTCGCCGCTCGAAGTGGTGCAGACGATCTGCAGCGATGTCCAACGCGACGGCACCACTGCCCTGCTTCGTTATTCGGCAGCGCTTGATAAGGCCGATCTGACTTCCGACCAACTGCGTGTCTCCGCGGATGAATTGGCTCAGGCCCACGCGGCGGCCGATCCGAAGTTGATTGAATCGATTCGCCGAATTCGGGACAACGTTGCCGAGTTTCAATCGGCGATCCTGCATCAAGATGTCACCATCGAGCCCCGCGTGGGGGTGCGGCTGACGCAACGTTATGTGCCCATTCGCCGCGTCGGTGTCTGCGTGCCGGGTGGCGCGGCAGCCTACCCGTCCACGGTGTTGATGACGGTCGTGCCGGCTCAGGTTGCTGGCGTCCAAGAGATCGCGGTGGTGGCTCCCCCGACACCATTCGGCGCCTACAACGCTGACATGCTGGCGACCTGTTACGAACTTGGCGTGAGCGAGGTGTATCGCGCCGGCGGTGCACAAGCGGTGGCCGCCCTGGCGTATGGTTGCGATGCGATCGCCGCGGTTGACAAGATCGTCGGCCCTGGCAACCTGTTCGTTGCCTTGGCCAAGAAGCATGTGTTCGGAACGGTCGACATTGATTCGTTCGCCGGCCCAAGCGAAGTGATCGTGATCGCCGACAAAACGGCGCGGGCCGATTACATCGCCGCCGACTTGTTGGCGCAAGCCGAGCACTCGCCCGGCTCCGCCATTCTGATTACCTGGGACGAAGGACTGATCGACGCCGTTCACCAACAGTTGGTCGCTCAGCTTGCCACGCTGGAACGCAACGAGCTAACGCTTGACAGCTTGGAGGCGTTCGGGGCGCTGATTCTGGTCCGCGATGAGGCACACGCTTGTGCACTGACCGACGAGTTCGCGCCCGAACACTTGCACATTGAAACGGCCAATCCACGGGACCAGATTGCCAGGATCCGTAACAGTGGCGCCGCGTTCCTGGGACATCACACGCCCGTTGCCCTCGGCGACTATGCGGCCGGACCGAGCCACGTGTTGCCGACCGGGGGAACCTGTACCTGGGCGGCCGGACTTTCCAGCAACAGCTTCCTGCGAAGTGGCAGCGTGACCGAATTCGATCAGGCCGCCCTGAACCAGATCGCTGAGGATGTTGTCCGATTAGCGGAAAAAGAAGGGCTGACCGCTCACGCCCGGAGTGTCACGATTCGCACCGAAGGCTAACCTGTTTGATCTGTTCTCCGCTTGCATGTCACCCCCTAGAATCGCGGCTCTGACGCAAAGTTCTCAATACACCTCACGATGGCAGACACTTCGATCTTTCGTTCCGCAGTCGCAAACATGGCGGGTTACGTGCCGGGCGAGCAACCGCCGCCGGGCAAGTACATCAAGCTGAACACCAACGAGAATCCGTATCCGCCTCCCGCGAAGGTCGTCGAGGCGATTCGCGTGGCGGCCGGTGGCCCTTTGAATCGATATCCCGACCCCATGGCGACGGCGTTTCGACGAGCCGCGGCCGATGCGTTGGGCTTGCCCGGGCCCGACTGGATCCTGGCCGGCAACGGTAGCGATGAGATCCTCACGATTCTTGTCCGCGGATTTGTTGGCGATGGGGAACGGTTGAGACTGCCCTATCCGAGTTATGTCCTGTATCGCACGCTGGCCGATATTCAGGGAGCGATGTGGGAGCAGGTCGAATTTGAAGATGGCTGGAAACTTCCCGCCGCGTTTGGCCAGCCAGCCGATGGATTGAAGCTGGTGCTGCTGCCGAATCCGAACAGTCCTAGCGGCACCATCGTGCCTCCGGAAGAAGTCGCTGAGTTTGCTCAGTCGCTGAACTGCCCGTTGGTCGTCGATGAAGCGTATGCCGATTTCGCGGAGCAGAATTGCCTGGAATTGGTACAGCGGAACCCGCGCATTTTCGTGACCCGGACGTTGAGCAAGTCCTACGGATTGGCAGGTGTTCGCTTCGGATTTCTGGTCGCAAACCCCGACGTGGTTCGCGAATTGGCGAAGATCAAAGACAGCTACAACTGCGACGGTTTATCGATCGCGGCGGCAACCGCGGCGATGGGTTGTCGCGACTGGCTCGCCGAAACGTGCGGAAAGATCGTTGCGACTCGCCAGCGAATGACCGAGAAATTGACGGAGATTGGTTTTCAGGTCACCCCTTCGCATGCCAACTTTGTCTGGTGCCAGCATCCCCAAGGAAACCATCAGGCGATTTACGAATTCCTGAAGGCCAACCAGATTCTCGTTCGATACATGCAATTTGGTGAGTGGGGTGACGGGCTGCGGATCTCCGTTGGAACGGATGAACAGGTCGACGCTTGCATGATGCTGCTGCAAAAGTTTCTTGCGAACAAAGATTAGCCAAATGACACGCACCGCATCGATCCATCGCAAGACAGGCGAGACCGACATCACCCTTGCGATTGACTTGGACGGCCAAGGAACGGGAACCCGCGATTCAGGCATTGGCTTTCTCGATCACATGCTTGACCTGTTCGCCCGGCACTCATTGATTGACCTGGAATTGAAAGCGGTCGGCGATCTGCAGGTTGACGACCATCACACCACCGAAGACATCGGCATTGCGCTCGGCCAGGCGGTCGATCAGGCGCTTGGCAATCGGGCTGGCGTGCGGCGTTACGGGCACTTCACTTTGCCAATGGATGAATGTTTGGTGACGTCAGCGGTCGACATGGGAGGCCGTTACGCATTCGAGTACCAGGCGCCGATTGCAGTCGCGAAGATCGGCACGTTTGATAGTGAACTGGTTGAGCACTTTTGGCAGTCCTTCGCGGCCAACGCGAAGTGCAACCTGCACGTGGTGTTGCACCACGGCCGCAACGGGCATCACATTTCCGAGTGTGTCTTCAAGGCAACGGCACGGGCGATTCGGATGGCAGTGGAAAGCGATCCAAGAAGCAATGCGATTCCCAGCACCAAGGGAGTGCTGTAGCCCGTACGTCAGCCTTTCCGTACGTTAGCCTTTCCAGGCTGACATCTCTTCTTCCCCGTGTCAGGCTGGAAAGCCTAACGTACGTGTCAGGCTGGAAAGCCTAACGTACGGTTTCTTTTTTCGGGACGAGAAAACCGACGGCTGCCAACGCAATCAAACAGGACAGCACCGAAAACAACAGCGTGTTGGATAGGACGGCGATCGAGGTGAGCACGATCACACCGATCGCTGCCGCCCACCTCGGTGGCAACAGCCAAAGCCCGAACCCGGCGACTGTTTCGATCACCACCACCTGGCGACTGTACCAGGTCGAAATCTCCCGCAACGTTTCGGGTTCAAAATTCGCCCGCAAGAGATTGAAAATCCAGTAGTTACGGTCACGGAAGTAGATGTCGTAGAACACTTCACCCGACCAGTACTCGCCGGTCCATTTGCCGAGACCACCTCCCAGCAGGATCACGGAGATGATCAGGCGTGAAAGGAACGCTGCCTTGCGCAGCAACATGTCCTGGTCATCCTTCTCCAACCGATACACGAACCAAAGAGACCAGACACTAGTCCACCAAGCTGTCACGAACGTCATGTCGTTGTAGCTTCCCTGGTGAACGCACAGGATCGTCAAACCGGTGAACGTGATCCAGCTGCACGAGCGTCGCACGCAGGAATGGTGCGTGATCAGATTCAATGCGACTGTCGCCACGGTGGCCAAAAAGGCAACACGCAATACGAAGATCGAACGCAGCCAATCTGGAAAAAAGGGATCGTCCAGTGGAATGACCGCGTAGATTTGACTGGCAAACGCAAAGAAGTACCACTTCCAAACCAGCGTGATCAGGATTCCAAGCTGCACCATTCGATGAGCGAAGATCGCCCGGTTGACTTGGAGCGATGGGGGTCCCGCTGATCGCTGCTGGCGATCTCACGGCGGGCGTCTCCGCCGTGGCGACCTGGTCGTTCATCGCGACGCCTCCGCATCAGGTAGACGAATCAGTTCGAACCCACCGTCCGGCTTTGCTTTGGCGTGAAAACGGGTCTCAAGTTGATGCCCGCGATACGAAGTGTCGACAGTGATCCAGCGATCTTGGCCTTGGCGGAGTTGGTTGTAGCGTCCGTCCGCAAACGTGATACAGCGGACCGGAAAATGATTCAGGTGCCGCTTCTCGGTCTCATCAAACAATGGATCGACCAATCCCGGAGGATAACGATCGACCTCGGCGCGATTGGCAAAGTTGTACATCGCAGGGATCGGAAACTGCACCGCCCAAGCAATGAACGAGGAGGTGCGCAGATGAAACCGTCGCATCGACGTCCATGCGATGGCACTCACCCACGGCATCAACAGCAACCAGAGGGCGATGAAGGCCAGCAGAACGATGATCGCCTGGAACCCGAGGTCACGTTGAGGCGTCGCTGGCTTCGCGCGACTTCGCAGGCGGCGAGTCATGAGAAGCCCGTTGCTTCGCTGCTCGCTTGGTTGAGTTTTGATGTTTGGACACGGTGCACGCCCTCGCCCGGGGGTGTGGATGTCTCCGTCTCGGAGAGACGGAGCTACCGTAGCCGAGTCTCGGATTTCACCGTCTCGGAGAGACCGAACTACGCTAAATCTGCTCGAGCAATTTCAACAGGGTCTCACGAACCAGTTTGGGGTTCGCATTGGGATTCTTTTGCTTGGCTTGGCCGATCAGCGATCCGACCGCCTGTTTCTTGCCGTTACGGTAATCGTCGACGATGTTGGGGTTGGCTTCCAGCAATTCCTTGCAGAGCGAATCGATTTCATTGCTATCAACCGCTTCGATCCCTAACGATTGGATGGCTTCGTCGACCGAGACCCCATTTGCAAGCAAAAACGTGAAGACGTCGCGAGCCCGCGTGTTGTCGATGGACCCCTGCGGAGACCCGGCCGATCAGGTCGCCCAGTGTTTCGCCGTCGATCGGGAAGTCGGCGATGCCGATCTGTCGATCGTTCATGGTTCGCAGCACGTCCTGTTGGATCCACGAGCTGGAGCGTTTGCCATCGCCTGATTTGGTGGCGACCTGTTCGAAGTATTCGATCAACCGGCGGCCCTGGTTGACGATCACGTCAGCGTCATAGGCTTTGACGCCGTATTGGTCCTGCAGTCGCGTGCGAATCTCGGCAGGCATCTCACCCAGTTCGGCGCGAATCGCTTCGACTAGCGCGACGGGGAGTCGAATGGGCAGCAGATCGGGATCGGGAAAGTATCGATAGTCGGCCGACTCTTCCTTCTCACGCTGCAGGAAGGTTTTGCCGGCGGCGTCGTCCCAGCCGCGTGTGGTTTTCGTTTCATCGTGAATCGTCTTGCCGGTATCTTCCCACTCGTCGTATTGCCGATCGATCTCGAAGTCGATGGCCCGTTCGACGGCGCGAAAGCTGTTCATGTTTTTGATTTCGACGATCGGCGTGGCGATCTTCTTTCCGTCGACATCGATGTGCAGGTTGACGTTGGCATCGACCCGCAAGCTTCCTTCCTGCATTTCGCAATCGGAGACATCGAGATGGGTCATGCGGAGTTTGAGTTCCGTGAGATAGGCCTTGGCTTCGGCCGACGACCTCAGATCAGGCTGGCTGACGATCTCCAGCAGCGGTGTACCACATCGGTTCAGATCGATTCGCGTATCGCACTGGCCGGCCGCCTCGTCGTGCATGCTCTTGCCGGCGTCTTCTTCCAGGTGCGCGCGGATGATACCGATTCGCCGAACGTTCTCGGGGTCCTGCGGGTCCATGATTTCCAGGAAACCGTCGGCGCAGATCGGCAGATCGAACTGACTGATCTGATAGCCCTTGGGAAGATCGGGATAGAAGTACTGTTTCCGATCCCATTTGGTCATGGGTGGAATCGAACAGTCCAGGGCTAGTCCGGCGCGGACGGCAAGATGAATCGCTTCTTCATTCATCACTGGCAACGCACCGGGAAGACCAAGACAGACGGGGCAGACTTGCGTGTTGGGAGGTGCACCGAACTGCGTGCTGCATCCGCAGAACAACTTGGTCTTGGTCTTGAGTTGAACGTGTACCTCGAGACCGATGATGGTTTCGGTTGGGTAACCGTCGGAATGGGTCATGGTATTTGGAGATTCAAGGTGCGGTGAGTTCAACGGCCAAATGGTTCCGGGCGAAGCTTGTGATAGTCCGTTGCGGCCTGGAAGGCGGCGCCGGCGAACAGCAATCGCGATTCCTCGAGCGCCGGGGCCTGCAATTGAATGCCGACCGGAAGACCGCTCTGGCTCCTGCCTGCAGGGAGCGAGATAGCTGGAATTCCCGCCAGGTTGGCACCGACCGTGAACAAGTCGCAGAGGTACATCTGGATCGGATCGTCGATCTTGTCACCGATTGGGAATGCGGGCGTCGGCGTGGTGGGGCCGAGCACAAGATCGACCTGGGAGAACGCCGCGTCATAGTCCCCTTTGATCAGTCGTCGGACCTTCAGCGCCTGGTTGTAGTATTGATCGGCGTATCCTTCGCTCAGTGCGTAGGTACCGATCATGATTCGCCGCTTCACTTCGGCGCCGAATCCTTCCGAGCGGCTCTTGCAATAGGTCGCGACCAGTGGTCCAAGCTGCTCCGCCTTGGCCGGATCGAGCTGCGCGGCGCGATGGCCGTAGTGGGCGCCGTCGTAGCGTGACAGATTGCTGCTCGCTTCACTCGGCGCGATCACGTAGTAGGTTGGGACGCAGTACTCACTGTGGGGAAGGTGGATGTCGAGGATTTCAGCGCCGGCGGCGCGAAAGACGTCGGCGGCATCCAGTACCGCGCGGCGAATCGCTTCATCGATTCCATCGGAGTCGATCGCTTCGTTCAGCAGTCCAATCTTCATCCCGCGAAGATCGCTCGACTGAAGCACGGACATCAGGTCAGGAACTTCGAGATTGAGTGACGTGGAATCACGCGGTTCGTAGCCGGCGATCACTTGCGTCAACAGGGCCACGTCCTCAACCGACCAGGCGAGTGGGCCGACCTGGTCCAGGCTACTGGCGAAACGCAACCAGTCCATAACGGCTGACGCGACCATAAGTTGGTTTCAAACCGGTCACGCCGCAGAAGGCAGAGGGTTGCCGAATCGAACCACCGGTGTCACTTCCCAGACTCAGTGGAACGGTTCCTGCGGCGACGCAGGCGGCGGCGCCACCGCTGCTACCGCCGGGCGTACAGCGGGTGTCCCAAGGGTTGCGAGCGACTCCAAACGCACCGGTCTCCGTGCTTCCTCCCATTGCAAACTCGTCCATGTTGGTCTTGCCAACGATGATGGCGTCGGCCTTGCGAAGCCGATCGACGACGGTCGCGTCGTAGGGAGGGCGGAAGTCGCGCAGCATGTTCGAGGCGCACGTCGTGGGCATGTCTTTGGTGCAGAGCACGTCCTTGACGGCGACCGGAACGCCCGCAAGCGGTCCGAGGGGCTGCCCCGACCTTCGCTTCGCGTCGACCGCCTGTGCCGCGGCCATCGCCCCTTCGCGATCGACGTAGGTGTAGGCGTTGATCGCGTCTTGGGACGCTTCGATCCGCTCGATCGATTGTCGAACGATCTCAACCGCCGTCGCCTCTCCGCTGGCCTGCAGTCGCATTAATTCCGAAGCGGAATCGAGCATTTCTCTGGTCTCGAGGGTGGGGGGTTCCAATGGTGCCTGGTTGGATAATCGCTCGCGGATTATCGGCCATCGGAATCAAATCGACCAGCCCGCCGTTACGACTCGCCTGCCGGCTGCCCCGACTTGCCGAGCCGGATGGTCGCCACGCAGCCGGCCGGACCGCCCGCGAGCGAGATCTCGCCGTGGTGCAGCTCGACAATGCGATAGGCGCGACAGAGACCCAGGCCGAGTCCGCGTCCCGCTTCTCGCCCGCTGTAGTACGGGTCGAAGGCGTGTTGGCGGGCCTGCGAGCGAGACACCCGGACCACTATCGGCAACGTGGATTTCGAACCGCTCGGGGTGATCCTCCAACGACACCACGATCGTCCCTTGGCATCCGATCGCTTCGATCGCGTTGCGAATCAATGCCGCGACCGCCTCGCTGATCATCCGAGGGTCCGCCTCCGTTTCGAGTTGGCTCTCGGGCAGGTTGAGCTCCAAGCGAATCGATTGTCGCGCCGATTCGTCGCGATAGGATTCGACGACGGTCGTCAACAGGTCCCCCAGATTCGCGCGGCCAAGCTGCAGGGCGGGTGGATTCGCATAGAACATCAAGTCGGCGATCATCTCGTGAGCCCGGTAGACCTGGTCCACGATTCTTTGCAGGGTCGCAGCCCGCGAGGGATCCTCTTCACCTCGCTGCAACTGCTGAGCGCGCGTGGAGATATTGGCCAAAGGATTGTTGATTTCGTGACTCAATCCGTAGGCGAGCTGCTTCAAAGACTCCAGTTTGTTTTTGTGCAGGCGTTGATCGAACGCTGTTTCAAGCGATCGTTGTTGCTGGACCGTGCGCGCCAGCTGTTGAAGCATTGAAAAAGTGGGGGCCGGCTCGTCGAGTTGCCGAGACGCGTCGACCGCCTCGGCCAGATCCTCGTCCTGGCAAACCGTTGGCCACTGCTGCTTCCAGGCCGCAGAGACCGTCGGGCCGGTTACTTCCAGCCAGAGCGCGGCGTCGTCAAGCCAACGCTGGATCGGCAGTGTTCGGAAGTGATCGCGCAATCGATTCCAGCGTCGCGCGATCGCGGCAGTGATCGCAGGCTGACCAAGATAAGCGTCGCCGCTGGCGATTCGTTCCAGGATGTGATCGGCCAGCCAATCGACCAGCTGCATCGGCTCCACGCGGTCGGCCGTCGAAGCGAGGGACGCATAGATCATCAGCGGCGGGTCGGTCAGAATGGCGCGGTGGACGCGCCGCCTGGTCGCCGTGGTCAAAGGTTGACCTTGCTGGGAACGAAGCAACAGCTCCGCCAAAACCTCAGTAGCCTGGAGGCTGCAGGGCAGCCACCAGCGATCCGAGCCGCGGCGCAGGCAGGGCAACAACCCCATCGGGCTGGTCCTCTCGATGTAGTCCCGACTGGCGAGATCGCTTCCCGCGCCTCGCCTACTGGGATTCTGAGATTTCCCGTCGCAGCGAACGTGGTCCAGCGACTTACCGCTGTTCACCTCAGCCAACGACGCTCCGCTCAATCTCCAGCAGGTCGCAAGCGCGGCCGACCAACTCGTCAATCGCAAATGGTTTCTGCATGAAATCGTTGGCACCGGCGGACTTCAAGGCATCCACCTTGCTGTGTTCCACCATTCCGGAGATGCACAGGATCTTGACCATGTCCATGGACGGATCGTTGCGCACACGCTGGCAAACTTCCTTGCCGTTGATGTCAGGAAGCATCACGTCCAGGATCACCAGGTCGGGGCGAAATTCCTTCACTCCCATCCCTGCATCAAAGCCGTTGTTGGCTGTGCGAATGTCAAATCGACCATCTCGCTCAAACCCGTCCTTGATCAAATCCACCAGGTCCTGATCGTCGTCGACAATCAGCAGTTTCTTCTTCCCGCTCTCCAGAGCATCGGTGGGAATGCCGTTGTCCTTCATGAACAGATAGAGCTGGTCACGTGGGATTCGGCGAAACTTGCTGCCGGGGACACGAAAGCCTTTCAGCGAGCCGTTGTCGAAACAACGAATGATCGTCTGCTGGCTAACCTTACAAATTTTGGCTGCTTCGCCTGTCGTGAAGACCGTTTTCGTGGTCATGTCAGAAACCATCCTCCCTGCATGACTAGACGTTTCCGAGTGAATTTGGTCCCACCCCGATTCCTTGAAACAGAATCGCGATGAGCGATTAAGTGGATTGAAACGCCATCCAAATTTGGATGCACGCTTCGGAAGGATCCGCCACGCGAGCGCCCTGCGCAGCTAGCTCATTCATCCACCAAGAGGCTTCTTTAGCAAACTCCCCGGTCTCCCGCACTAGCACATTTCGTTACCAGATTGCGTGAAGAACGCAGGTGGCAAGAAACTCCGAGTCTCTCTGCCTTGCCAGCCTTGCCTCGATGACGAATTCTATCGATTCAAACGAGCGGGTCAAGATCGATTCAAATTGCGTAAGTTAAGACAATGCAATGATTTAAGCTGATTCACGCCGGAATTTCAAAAAATGCTTACCACCCAAGTCAGTGAGACAAATTGGCCATTAGCGGCGTGAAGGGGCTTCCAAGTGGGCCAACACCAAGGCGATGTCTGCCGGCGTGATGCCACTGATTCGCTTCGCCTGATCCAGATTCAGGGGGCGAATTCGACTGAGCTTCTCGCGCGCCTCGATTCGCAGCGGGCCGATGGTGGTGTAGTCAAACGAGGCTGGAATCTTTCTTTCGGCCAGACGTTGTTGCTTTTCGACCTCCATTCTTTGACGGCTGACGTAGCCCTCATACTTGATGTCGTACAGACATTGCTGCGCGGCCTCGTGCTCGATGGGACGCAGTGCCTCGATTCGTCCCTGCACTTTCGTCCCAATCGACTTCCGGACGTCGCAGGTACACGTCGCCCGGTACGGTTTCGATTCTTGACTTCTTGAGGATTTGCATCGCCCGGTCGATTTGCGCCATCTTGGTCGCAAACCTTTCGCGGCGATCTTGCGCGATCAATCCCAGCTGGTCGGCGGTCGGCGTCAGACGGCGATCGGCATTGTCTTGTCGCAGCAGCAAACGATACTCGGCTCGACTGGTGAACATGCGGTAGGGCTCGTCGGTGCCGGCGGTGACCAAGTCGTCAACCAGCACGCCGATGTAGGCCTGGTCGCGGGTGGGAACCCAGGGATCCTTGGCAGCAACCTGTCGAGCCGCATTGAGGCCGGCGACCAGGCCCTGGCCGGCTGCCTCTTCGTAGCCGGTGGTGCCATTGATCTGGCCGGCAAAGAACAGTCCTTGGACCGTCTTGGATTCCAAGTGGGGCCACAGCTGGGTCGGCGGGCAGTAGTCGTACTCGACCGCGTAGCCGTATCGCATGATGACCGCACGTTCGAGGCCCGGGATCATCTTGAACATCTGATCCTGGACATCACGGGGCAAGCTGGTGGAGATGCCGTTGACGTAAACTTCTTGGGTGCTGCGACCTTCCGGCTCGAGAAACAGCTGGTGGCCATCTTTGTCAGCAAAGCGAACGACCTTGTCTTCGATACTTGGGCAATAGCGTGGGCCTCGCGAGTTGATTTGGCCGCTATACATCGGTGCCCGGTGCAGGTTGGCGCGGATCAACTCATGCACGCGATCGTTGGTGTAGGTGATATGACAGGGGAGCTGGTCCAGCTGCAGCCGATCGGTCAGGAACGAAAACGGCTGGGGCGGATCGTCACCGGGTTGCTCTTGCAGTTGTGAGTAGTCAATCGATCTGGCGTTCAAACGAGGAGGTGTGCCGGTCTTGAATCGTTCGATCTGGATTCCCAAGCGGCGCAGCGCACCGCTGATTCCCGACGAAGTCCCCTCCCCTGCCCTGCCGCCGGCGGTCTGTGCGTCGCCGGTGTGCATGATCGCTTGAAGAAAGGTGCCAGTGGTCAGGACGACGGTCGTCGCCAGGTACTGGGCGTCCCCGCGAACACGGACGCCGACGATGCGGGTGGTCTCGCCGTCTTGCTGGGTCAACAGGTCATCGACCAACTCTTGGCGAAGTTCGAGATTCGGCTGGGTTTCGATCGCGTGCTTGATGTGTTGCTGGTAAGCCTTTTTGTCGGCTTGTGCCCGAGGGCTGTGCATCGCCGGCCCTTTGCGACAATTGAGCAACCGGAACTGAATCCCGGTCGCGTCGATCGCCTGGCCCATCAAGCCTCCCATGGCGTCGACTTCACGAACGATTTGACCTTTCGCGACGCCTCCGATCGCCGGGTTGCACGACATCTGGCCGACGGTGTCGAGATTCGTGGTCAGCAAGACCGTCTTGGCCCCTAACCGCGCGGCGGCGGCGGCGGCTTCGGTTCCGGCGTGCCCCGCGCCGATGACGATCACGTCGTACTGGTAGCTACTGCTGCTCATAGGGGTCAGAGGGATGCTTGCGCCAAGGAAGGAAACTCGGGGGAAATGGGTGCCGGGGGCCCCTTCGGAGATCGTGGGCGCTCCCGAATCGACGAAAACTTCAAGAAACCAGCGGTCAAAGGCCGAAGCCGAGTAAGTGGGAGTCGGTTTCCGCTCCTCAGCTACGAGAATTTGGGACTTTCAGCCTCGGCGAGAACATGCAACTGGTCACTCGAGCGACTTCGATTGCCGCGGTCGCCGTGGTTTTCACCTCCATGCTGATGCAGACGGCGGCCGCTGTCGAGGTCACAAGCGGGCGGTGCCGGACGCCGGGCAACCCTGCCGCAACGGATCCTGCCGCAACGGGCCCTGCCGCAACGGGCCCTGCCGCAACCGATCGTATCGCAACCGATCCCGTCACAACGAGGATCGCCGCCAATCGAGTCCGCGGCGGTAGCCGAAGAAACGCCTCCCCCATCCAGCCCCAACTGCTTCATCCTGGGATCACGCTCGTTTTCGATTCCCTTCTCTGTCGATTCGGCGGGTGCTCAGCCGGTCGAGGTGCACCTGTTTGTTTCACGCGGCCCCAACGATGCCTGGCGACTGCTCGATCGCAAAACGCCCAACGTCCCCCAGAAGCAGTTCCAGTTCGAGGCCGACGGGGACGGCGAGTTCTGGTTCGCCACTCGCACCATCGATGCGCTGGGTCAATCGCATCCAGCCGGCGCGATCGAATCGCAACTCAAAGTCTACGTCGACACGACCAAGCCGCGTGTGACGTTCCAAGCCGATGCCGACGCGGATGGGCGAGTCGATGTGACGCTCTCGATCCATGATGCCACCAAGCTAAAGGACATCAAGCTTCGCTACGTCACCGACAATTTGAAGCAATGGGTCAACGTGGACTTGGGACAACTCTCCGCCGATGGCAGGCTTCAATTCCTGCCAGCTGACACCTGGAAACAGTTGTCCATTCAATTGGTCGTGACCGACACGCCGGGCAATCAGAGCGTGGTCAATCAGTTGTTGCGTCGGCCCCGATTGGCGGAAGCCGATGCCAGCCGTTTCGCTGCGGTGCCGAGTCGAACGTCCACCGATGCGATGGCTTTGCCCTATCGGCTTGGTCCGAATGATCCAATTCCGGCCCATCCTGTTTCCAATCCCGTGATCAAGCTGGATCGACACCAACCACGCCCCGTGTCCAACGTGACCACGGCACACGGCTACGCTCGCCGAGTCGCTATCGCAAGGGACCACGTCCGTTCTACGGGTTCCGCGGAGCGCAAGCACCGTTGCCAAATTCGAACCTGACGTCGTCACCGGGAATGGCGCCTTCGGGAATGACGCCTCCGGGAATGGCGCCGGTCCCGGGAATGAGCTACGTGCCAGCCGCCTGAGTTGGCACCTGCCCCGCAGCAGTTAACTGGCGGGCCACCAACGCGAGCTGGCAGTCCACTGACCGCAAGTCTTCACTCCCGTCTCCAGGTGCAGCTGCCGCACATACGGAACTGCCGTGCCCCAGCAGCCTGCGGTCCCGCCGCAGGGATTGCTGGATCGTCTCTTCGGTTCATCCGTCACGCAAACGTATGCGAACCCGAACGCAGCGGCCAATCCTTCACAGCTTGGCTTTGGGCCACCTTCGGTGCGCGGGACGCAGGTCCAGTCGCGGTTTGCGGGCAACGTGGACGAAGGGCTGCCCCCACCGGCGACACACGAGCAAATCAGTAACGGCTTCGACCTGAATTCTCCGGCGCAGACCCAACCGGAGACGATTCCTGTTCCCGGCAATCCCGAGCCAAGTCCAGCCACCACAACGCCCGCGACCCAAGACTCCCGCTGAGGCGATGCGGCCGATCACGGAGCCATCGGAGGTCTCGTCGCTTTCACAAGAGGAAGTGCCGACACCTCAGGGCGAACCTGATCCCTACCAATCGATGCGAGCGACTCCGAACCCCGCGGCGCCGTCGTCCGCGGCAGGCGGGGTGGCCAACATGATGGAACGAGCGCCGGTGCGATACAGCGACAGCGTGCGATTCAGCTCTGGCTTATGAATTGGAAGCGGTGGGCGTCCAAGGTGCCGAAGCGATCGAACTCTATGGCACGACCGACGGCGGCAGAAGCTGGGACCTGTGGGGACGCGATCCGGACCGGACGAGTCCGTTCGACATCGAGACCAAGGAAGTCGGCGTGTTCGGTTTTCGAATCGTTGTGGTCGGACGCAATGGCTTGGCGAGTCCTCGTCCGCTTTCGGGCGAGAGTCCTGACATCGTGGTGGTGGTGGACAACGAGCGTCCGCTCGTGCGAATCACGGGAGCCCAATATGGCGAAGGGGATCGAATCGGTTCCCTGGTCATTCGTTATGAGTGCCAGGACGCCAACCTGAAGCAGCGTCCGATCGCACTTTCGTTCAGTGACAGTGTCAACGGACCTTGGACGACGATTGCTGCGGGGCTGCGCAACGATGGCGAATACATCTGGACGGCCGATCCGAATCTTCCGCGACAGTTGTTTCTGCGGATCGATGCGACCGACGAAGCGGGCAACAACGGGGCTTACGTGCTCGATCAACCGATCGACGCGCAGGGCTTGGCGCCGCGTGCTCGAATTCGCGGCTTTCAAACCATCTCCGGCGCGGACCTCCCTGCCGGTGAAGGCCAGACCGCAAAGCGTCCCAAAGCTCTGTTCAAGTAATCAAGCGTCATCGCGTCTCTACCGCTCGCGGCGGCTATCTCGCACTGGTATCGTGTGAGGCATGACGATGATTCATGCTTTTGATTTTCTCACCAACCCACCCACTCAGCCACCCGATGTGGTCGCTGTGTTTGGTAGTGATGTCACGCTGCGGTCGTGGGCGTTGCACCAGGTTGCCAGCGATGGGGACGTGATGCAGGTCGAGGGTGACGCAACGAAGTGGTCCGATTTGAAGGACGAACTGGCGACCGCCTCGCTCTTTGATTTTGGTGAGAGCAAACGCACGATCATGGTGCGTGGGGCCGATCCGTTTCTCAGCGAACATCGGAGTCGAGCTCGAGAAATACGTCGCCAAGCCTGGTACGGCCAGCCGATTCGTGCTCGAGCTGGACTCGCTCGCGGCCAACACACGGCTCTACAAGGCGTTGGAAAAGGATCAGCTGCTGGTCGGTTGTCACGCAGGGTACCGACGCCAAACGCGGAGTGACCCCTGCGATGCGGCAGAAGTTCATTTGCGGCTATCTCGCCTCGCGTCACCAAAGCAAGTTGACCAAGGGTGCAGCCGAAACGCTGGTTGAGTTGCTCGGTGAAGAGATTGGCATGATCGACACCGAGATAGCCAAACTGGCGCTCTACCGTGATCCCGGCGAAACCATTGATGAATCGCTGGTTCGAGACGTCGTGGCCGGTTGGCAAGGCAAGACTGTCTGGCAGATCAATGACGCGATCGCTGCCGGAGATGCCTCCGAGGCGCTGCGGCATTTGGACAAATTGATGAGTGGTGGTCAGCCACCGATCGCTCTCCTGCCGCAGATCGCTTGGGCGCTGCGAAGGCTGGGCACGGCCACCGCCGTGGTCGAGCACACCGAGAGTATGGGACGGAAGTTTCGTTTGGAAGACGCTCTCGGCGCGGCAGGCTTTCGGCCCAATGAAGTCCAACGTGCCAAGGCTCACCTGATGGGAATGGGCCGCGAACGGGCGAGGCAGTTGTTGCCATGGTTGCTGGACGCCGATCTGCGGCTCAAAGGTACGCACAGTGCCGATGGACGCGATCGATTTCTGTTGGAACATCTCGTCGTCAAACTTGCCAAGTCAGCAAGTTAAGCTGGTCTCAGCGAGATGCGCCGTTGGGGTCGCCACGCATCTCACCAAGTGGGCACGAAGTCGCTTGTACAGTTTTGTTAGAGCACTTTTAGGAATGTCAAGGTCTGGTGACAATGGGGTCGTGACGCTCAAGAACCGGCGACGGCCCTATCGGATCGCTTCGTATTGTTGGTGTCTGACCTGCCGTGCGATTCCGCGACAGCAGCTTGCCTCACATCCGGCTGCTGGTTCCTTTGGTGAGCGCCATGAAGGCCGATTCCAGATCGAGTTCCTCTTCGGAGAATTGGCGCAGATCGATTCCGCTCTGGATCAACAGCTTGGGTAGGTCGCTGTAGTCTTCGACGTCACTCTTGAGCACGACTCGCATCGCGTTGTCCCCCACTTCACAGCCTTGCACCTTCTCGTGTCCTTCGAGCACCTTGGCGATGGCGTCCAGTTGTTCGCTCGAGGCCGGTTGCACGACCAACACGGTGTGCTGACGGACCATGCGAATCACTTCGGCCTTGGTGGCGTTCTGCTTCAGTTCACCTTTGTCGATGATGCCAACCTTGTTACAGACGTCGGCCAATTCCGGCAGGATGTGGCTGCTGACGATGATCGTCTTTCCCATCTCGCCAAGTTTGCGAAGCAGGTTTCGCATTTCGATACGGGCCCGAGGGTCGAGCCCGGAGAGCGGTTCGTCCAGCAGCAAGACCTGGGGATCATGCAACAGCGTGCGTGCCAGCCCGAGTCGCTGCGTCTGTCCGCGTGAGAGCGTGTTGGCAAAGGCATCTCGTTTGAAATCAAGATCAACGACGTCCAGCATTTCGTCGACGCGAGAACGCCGTGCCGCGCCGTTGATGCGGTAGGACGCTGCGAAGAACTCCAAGTACTCGACCACCGTCATGTCATCGTAGACGCCGAAGAAGTCAGGCATGTACCCGACCAGACGGCGGATTTCTTTGGGAGCGGTGTGCACGCTGTGATCGCACACGTAGGCCTCGCCCCAGGTCGGTTCCAACAACGTGGCGATGATCCGCATCGTCGTCGTCTTTCCCGCTCCGTTGGGACCGATGAATCCGAACAGGTCCCCGGGGTGCAAATCAAGATCGATGCCCTTGATCGCATAGGCGTCACCGTACTTTTTGGTTAAGTCGACGGTCTTGATCACGTGTTTTTCAATCGTGGGAGTGGTACAAGGACGGGAATCATTCCTGCCGCTGGGTGTCAACGACGGGAAGCACAACACGAACGATGGTCAATCGGTCACCAGGCGGCTCAACCGTCGCGTCGCCGATCGTCGTTTCGAAGCGGGTCGCCGGCTCGGCAACTCGGCCCATCAGAATACAGCGATCGTCCGTCAGGACATGGCTCAAGTCGAGAAACGACAGCGGCTCATGTCGAAGCGTCGTATACCGCCGGCCGCCGACCGCCCCATGGAACATCAACATTTCTGCGATCCGTTCGGTTGATGCGATGTCCGTTGGATCCCAGGCCTCCGTCTCGCCCTCGTTTTCAAGTGCCTGCTGGCGAGAAAGCTGCCAGCGAAAGTTCTTTTGACGCAACGCGTCCACCGAGGTGATGCGACCGCCAGCCGGAAAACGAGTTGGCAGCAAGTACGTCCAGTTTCGGTAGATCAGCATTCCGTTCAACAGGTCGACCGGCAAGGGATTGACCAGTTCGCCACGGACCAATTCACTACCCGGACGTCGCTCGATCGATTGCCTGGTGCTCAGCTTCGGGACGAATCGTGATCGCATCAGGATCCCCTTGCTGCTGCGCGAGGCGAGCGGCATGTTCACCAACGATGAACGTAGACGCTGTTCGCCGTCGCTCGTCGCTTCCATCTGGAAGGGGACCTGGTAGACAGGCAACCGGCTATCCTCGATCGCAATTTGGATGCCTCCGAAGGATTCCCCTGGATATCCAAAGGGGGCCGTCAGCATCCGCCCGGGCTGTAGGGTCATCCGAGTCAGCGCATCGCTTTCGACTACCTGCACGTCGGCGCGAATTGCATCATGTGAATAGAAGTAGTTGATGCTGCAGGCTCGACCCACATCCAGGGTCGAATCGACGTCGACAATTTCGATCCGATTGCATTGCCGGTGGTCGTCATCGATTGGGGCATTCGAGGAGTGTCTCCGCCGATGTGACGGGACGCGCCTGATAGACCAGAACCATGCTCAATCCAATGGCGACAATGGGAAAGGTGAGCCATCCCAGCAGCGGACGTCCAAAGACTCGGTTTAGCAGCAGATAATCCAGTGGGCCGATCGCTGCGATCAAAGCCATCAGAATCAGCGAGACAATGGAGAATCCGTAACTGGCGATTCACTTCGAACTGATCGAGGTTCGATCGTACCTGTCCCGGCCAAGTCGTTGTACGCCGTCGAGCGGGTCTTGCGCCCCGGTGGCTCTTGATTGGGAACCAGGATCGAACCGGTTAACTGCGTGATCAAGTCAAGACGTTCGGGCCACTGTGCAAACAACTCATTTTCAAGATCGGCAGCGATCACGGTGACGCGGCCGAAACCGACATTGAATTCGGCCGCGATCGGAGTGCTCACACGCCGCGTCGTCCGCCCCATGATCAACACACGACCTTGATCCTTGGGAAGCATGACGCCAGAAAAGGTCGTCAGCGGTGTTTGCGAAGAGGTGAACGTTTCGATTGCCGAAGGATCGATTCGCGCTACCTCGAAATCGTCGATCGGAAGGAGCGTGGTGAGCCAAGGAGCGGCCGCCAACAGATCGGGCGCCGACTCCCCGAGCGTCAGAACCACTCGCCCACCATCGACGATCCAGTCGACAATGGCCTTCTGCTGCAATTCGGACAGCTCCGCCAGCAACTCGCGGCTCGATCCTCCCAGCATCATCATGTCGACGCCGTCGTAGCCAAGCGACGAATCGGGAAAGCCGTCGGCGGTGCTCGGGCGGGAGACGGCAACCAGGGCATCACGGTCGAGCAATTCGTTCGCGCCGATCTGATCGACTCCAAGGGGATCTCCCAGCACGACCAGCCAAGGCATCTCGAGCGGAATCATTGCAGGGCCGCGCGACGGCGAACCGACGGTGGGAAACCGTGTCGTCGCGATGATCCCGCTGTCGTCGCGAACGATCAGCGGAGCGGCCTCGCTTCCCGGAATCACATAACTCCAGCCACCTCCACCCAGTGCATCTTGGCCCGAGGTGCCCGCGGCGCTGGTTTCCGGTTGAACGTAGCGAACTTCCACTCCGTCACCGTCGCGGGTTTCAAGTGACGTGGTGGATGGTTCCGCGATCACCCGAACTCCCGTCCAACGGCCAACCCGATAGTGCCCCTCGATACCGAAACGGACGTCGGCACCATGGACCTGCACCATGGACCTCGTTGTGGACCAGCCACAGGCTCAGCGCAACGCAGCAGGCAAGGCAGATTGCGTGTGAATCGATTCGATACGAAGTTGGGATGCGACATGCCGGGGCTGGATTCGATTTTCTAGGGCTTTTCCGAATCGGGACACTCGCATTCCAGTCGGCCACATCCGGGACAACCGTGTCCGTACTTGGCGACCAATGCGGCGTTGAGGTCGACGCCGGCGACATTGGCGATGGTGGCCAGCCAGGCGATGACATCGGCAAACTCTTCGGCCAGGTTCTCCTGGTCGTTTCCACGCAGGGCGGCGGCGAGTTCACCGACTTCTTCCATCAGCCACATGAAGGTCCCGTCGACGCCCCTGGCGACGTCCTTCTCGAAGTACATCTGGCGAATGTGACGTTGCAGATCGCCGATGGAAAGCTCGTCAGTCGGGTGCTTAGCCGAAGCCATCGCGGTTCCGTGGAGCAGGAAGATAGAAAACGTGCGGCGGATTTGGGGAAGATGCGCGGAATCGGCTTGGAATTTCGCGGAACCATCCGGCGACAGCAGGATATCCCGCTGCACGATCAGACGGTAGTCAACTACAGTGTTCACCACGGTTTGGTTCCGATCTTCTTCCATCATCCTGGGCAAAATTGTTGGCCGAGTCTCCGGACGATTCGATTTCTCGCAGCTCAAAAGCAGTCTTCCGCATCGACCGCGGCGGGGGGCGAGCTGCCGTCGTCGGCCAGGACGCGGCGCGATCCCGGGATCTGGCGGCTTGCCAAGTCGAAGGCGGACTTCCACAAGTATCCCGCCTATTCCCCCCGGTTCTGGCACGGCATGCGACCGGCCACCTGGTTCGGCTTGTTGCGCGGCGGCAGGTTCCGGGTTCATCCCACCCGGATTCCGATGGCGATCGGGATCACCGCGGCCGGCCCCTTCAACACGGCCCTGTATCTCACCCAACGAGCTCTCTTCGGACGCAAGTTGGCCGCCGCGGAATTGCATGGTCCGCCCGTTTTCATCGTCGGACATTGGCGCAGCGGCACGACGTTGTTGCACGAGTTGATGGTTCGTGACGAGCGTTTGAGCAGTCCGTCGACCTATCAATGTTTTGCCCCTCACCACTTCCTTGTTTCCGAGTGGTTCTTTCGCAGTTTTTGCGGATGGCTGTTGCCCGGCAAACGCCCGATGGACAACATGGCTGCCGGTTGGGATCGTCCCCAGGAGGATGAATTCGCGCTGCTGAATCTTGGCTTGCCCTCTCCGTACCGCCGGATGGCGTTTCCAAACCAGCCGCCGGTCGACATGGATTACCTGGACTTCAAGGATGTGCCTCAAGCCGACATCGATCGTTGGTTGCAGTCGCTGCGATCGTTCCTGTTGGCGGTGAGCACCTCGACCCGAAGACCCCTGATCATCAAGAGTCCCACGCACACCGGTCGCGTCCAATGGCTGGCCAAGGAATTCCCCGATGCCAAGTTCATCCACATCACCCGTGATCCTCGTGAGCTGTTCCCATCCACCTGTCGACTGTGGCGCGGTTTGGACGAGGTCCAATCGCTGCAGCGGCCGAATCACGAGGGATTGGAAGACTTACGTGGTCGAATGTTTGAAACGAATGTACGCCGCGTTTCACGAGCAGCGAAAGACGATCGATGCCGGTCGAATGGTCGATGTCCGCTACGAGGATTTGACGAAGAATCCCGTCGAAACGATGCGCGTGATCTACGAGACCTTGCGGCTGGGCGATTTTGAATCGGTCCAGCCGATCATTCGAAAACTGGGTGGAGACGGAGCATCGGAGTTACCGAGCCAATCGTCACCAGCTTCCGCCGGACCAGGATGCCATGATCGCTGATGCCTGGCGGGATTACTTTGAGACCTACCATTACGGATAACCCATTACGGATCGTCACGTCATGAACTGTTGTACTCGTCGTTTCGCCTGCCATCGGAGCCTTTTCATCGCACTGATGTTGCTCGTGCATGATGTGCGCAGCGATTGGTTGTTCGCGCGGCAAGGGACCAGCCAGTGTGGCGGAGCCGGCGACGAATGACGTCGCTTCGCAAAACAAAGGGGAGGCCGGTTCGGTCGCGCCGATCCCCTCCGAGCCGCAATCATTCGAGGTGAGCGCAGAGCAGTTGTTGGCCGCCCGACTTTCGCCCGACGAAGCGTCTGCAGGGATGGATTCGTCTGTTTGACGGTCACACACTGTTCGGATGGCAGATCGCCGGCGCCGCCAACTTTCGCGTCGAAGACGGCAGCATCGTTGTCGATGGCGGTGACGTCTGTCTGTTGTGCACCTCGATGCCCTGGCGCGACTACGAGTTGGTGGTCGAGTTCAAAGCGCAAGAGAAGACCAACAGTGGAGTCTTTCTGCGGACGTTGTTGGATCCGCAGGACGTCGAGACCGATTGCTACGAAGTCAATATCGCACCCGACGACAATCCCTTTCCGACGGCCGGCATTGTCAAGCGTCAGAAAGCGGAACAGAAGGTGACGCCCCAGCCGTTCGATGTTTGGCGGACGATGAAGATGCGACTCGAAGGCAACCATGTCACCGTTACCCTCGATGATGATTTGGTTTGCGACTATACCGATCCCAACGGCTTGGAAGCAGGTCGCATCGGGCTGCAGCACAACAGCGGACGTGTTGAGTTTCGAAAGGTAATGCTGCGTCCACTTGGATTCGAGTCACTGCTCGACCAGGACTTGTCGAACTGGAAGCAGTATCCCGAGATGGACGCGCGGTTCACCGTAACGGATGAAGGTGACCTGCATGTGCAGGGCGGCAGCGGCCAATTGGAGACGAAGGAATCATTTGGTGACTTTGTGCTTGCTGGCTCGAATACAAGCTTCCTGCGGCAGAAATCAACTCAGGAATCTTTTTTCGCTGCATTCCCGGGCTCACGATGATGGGATACGAATGTCAGCTGAGCAATCAGATGCAAGATGGCAATCCGCTGGCACCGGCGGACTGCGGCACCGGCGGGATCTTTCGTCGCCAGAACGCTCGAATTGTCGCGGGAGACGTCGATCAGTGGGCCACGGTTGTGCTGGCCGTCAACGGGGCTTCCATGGCAGCCTGGGTCAACGGGATCCAGGTCAGCGATTGGTTCGACGATCGTCAGCCAGAGGAGAATCCACGCCGGGGACTTCGCATCGAGCCGGGCACGATCATGATTCAAGGGCACGATCCGCAGACCGACGCGTTGCTCAAGCAGATCCAGATCATTTCGCTCGATCGATCGAACTGAATCGTATCGGCTAAGGCAAAGATGTCATGCCTCTGGCATTTCCAAAAATGACATCGTCGCCGATCGGTCGGGAAAAGGGGTCAGACACCAAACACCGGAACGGCCCTTCGGGTGCTTCGCATTTTTGGTGTCTGACCCCTTTTCCCGGCAGCCTACACCAAAACTAAAAATGCACTAGTCGTCGGCGGCACTCGCATCCTTGATCACGAACCGTGCCCGCAATCGGGCGAGCTCCCGCGCGAGCCCCGCAGTCTCGACACTCTTCAGGACTTCATCGAAGTCCTTGTAGGCCGCGGGAGCCTCGTCCTTGGGGTAGCGACGGCAATTGGTCAGGATGTCGGCACGCGCGAAGGAGTCGTCGACCGCCTGCTGATCCAACTCGCGGATCGCCCGTTTGCGTCCGAGCATGCGACCGGCTCCGTGATTAACGCTATAGCAACTCGCCTCAGCACCGGGTAAAGCGACCATCACGCTCGAGCCAGCCTGAGGATTGCCCGGCAACAGAATCGGATGGCCCGTCTCGTAAAACGGAGTCGCTTTCAAGGCCGGGTGTCCCGCCGGGAACGCTCGCGTTGCTCCCTTTCGATGCACCCATGTCGGGCGATTGCCAACGATTTCCTTGCGCGCAATGTTGTGACTGATGAAGTACACGAGATGCCCGGTCGTTCCCGGAATGACCTCTTGAAAAGCCTCCAGTACCAAGGCGTTGATCAACAGGTGATTGACGGTCGCGAAGTTCGCTCCCAAGGCCATGTCGTCCAAGTAGGCATCGGCTTCGGGGGTTCCAAGCGGTGCATAGACCAGTTGCCGGTCGCCTCCCGGAAATGGCAGGCCCCAGGTCTGAAACTTTTCTTCCAAGGTCTTGAATTGGCCGCTCGCCAAGCGGTGGCCCACGCCGCGCGATCCACAATGTGAAAGAAACGCGACCTGACCATCCTCCAAGCCGAACACCGATGCAACCGCCTGCGACTCGGCATCATCAGCCAAGTCGACGACTTCGCATTCACCGAAATGATTACCGCCTCCATACGAGCCGAGCTGCTGAACCTTGTCGCGAAAATGGGGAAAGAGATTCTCGTCGAGAAGCCGGTCCAATCTCGAGCGTAAAGAATCGACCGAATCATCGTGACCGCGATGGTGGGCATCTTCGCAGCGCCGAGCCCACTCGGTCGGAACATCGATGGAACGCAGAACCTCCTCCGAGGCCCCTTGAGTCATGGCTTCTTTGCCGATCGCTTCATCGATCGCTCGACTGTCGGGAACGTGACGGGCGCCTCGGCCGGCACCTGTGGGAATCCGTCGACAGATTGCGTCAATCAGTGCCCGCCGAGTCCGCTTGTCGTCCACGGCATCGCCTGGCAGATTCGTCTGCAGCAAGCTCATCGAGCACTTGATGTCGAAACCGACTGGGCCGGGATAAATGTGCGTCGGAGATGCCAATACGCAGCCGATCGGGGCCCCATAACCGCAATGCGCATCCGGATTGAGCACCACCTCCGTGACCCCCGGTGCACAACGCGAGTTGATCGCCTGCTGAAGGCAAAGGTCATCAAACGTATGACGAATGGTTTCGTTACCGAAAACTTTGACCGGAGAGTGGGAATCGCCGGCTGGCAGGATCGCCGTCGCTTCGCCAGTCGCGATCATTCGATTTGTTGTCGGCATCGTCGTTTCCTCTTCGTAGGGTGGGTCGAGGAGCGGCAGCGACGATGACCCACCTGAGATCTTTACAACATCATCCAGGCCGCCACGGTACTGGCGACCGCTCCCAGCCCGGCGGCTAGCAGTGACAGTGGTAACTGGGTGGTGACGTGATCCATCAAGTCGCAGCCCGTGAACATCGACGAGAGAATCGTGGTGTCGGAAATCGGCGAGCATTGATCCCCAAAGACCGCTCCACCCAACACGGCACCAAAGCAGACCGAGAGATAGGCTGGGTCCTCACGGACGGCATAAGCCAGTGGCATCGCAATCGGAAACACCACGGCATAGGTTCCCCAACTGGTGCCGCATGAGAACGCGATCAGCATGCACAATCCGGTCAAGATCGCGGGCAGGGCGATGGGTGGAACCTGATTCCCGATCAGCTTCACCAGGTAATCGGCGGTTTGCAGTTCCTTGGAGACGTATCCAATCGTGACGGCCAGCCCGAGGATGATCGCCCCGATCGTCATGGTTTTGCAGCCGTCGACGAAGGCTCCCAGAATGTCCTGAATCGCCATGCCTCGAATCGCCGCCAGGACCATCGCGGACAGCAAACACGCCATGAAGGCTTCGTTGATGAAGTTGACTTCGTAGAGTACGTAAGGCAGGATCGCCAGTGACAGCAGCACGCCGATCGGCAAGAAGAAGTCGATCAGGCTTGGTGTGTAGTTACGGGCTCGCTTGTCGGCCGGATTGGCGTCGCCTTCGGTCGGTGCCAACATCGGGGCCGCACCGTCGCGATCGAGTTTGCCTGTCTGCCCGCGCTCGCTTTCTTGGCCGCATGCATTCGCGACCCGACCCAGGGCAACCAGCCGAGCGCGAACAGCAACGTCATGCCAACGGCAAAGAATCCGTAAAAGTTGTAGCGGATACTGGAGAAGAAAAACTTGATGCCATCGGTGTCCGTTTCCAAGATGGTCGGCACCGTTCCGGCGATCAGGGCGGCCACGAAACCGGGCCAGGCATTGAACGGCAGGATGGTTGCCACCGGCGAGGCCGTCGAGTCGACCACGTAGGCGAGTTCCTCATGAGAGACTCGGTGCTTGTCGGAGACTGGCTTGACCGTGGTGCCTGCCAGCACGGTGCTGACCGTGCCGCCTTGGTGGAACACGCAACCCAACAGCCAGGCCAGGAACAGAGACGACCGCGGGCCACGAGCAACCCAGCCACCGACCACCTCCGCAAAATGCAGCGCCCCGCCGGTTCGCTCCCAGAGCCCCATCAATCCGCCCAGACACCACAGGTACACAAGCAGAATCGTCGCGTACGATTTCTGTCCCAACGCCGGCAGAAAAAAATTGGTCACAAAGTTGGCTTCGTGGACATCACCGCGTCCGAATCCACATCACCAACCCGCCGGAGACCACGCCAAGGAACAACGACAACAAAACTTCACGCGTCACGAATGCCAATCCAATGGCAACGAGCGCGGGCACAAGCGAGAGGATGTTGGGTTCCATGGAACTGGGGGCTCGCACCGAATCCTGTTGCGTTCTGGTAAAGGTGGGATTGACTGTAGGTCCGCCTTTCCGAGGCGGATAGCCTCACGAAAACTGCTACGTTCGCCTCGAGTCTCGGAGAGACTCGGCTACGGTCAAGCGCCTGCTAACGCGTTGTGGCTGATGAAATCGACTCGTTTCTGAGCGGCTTGGGCAGCGGGAACCGCACAGATTCTTCGCGAATGCTTTGCGTTTCCACCGTTGCTCCAAAACGCTCCACGAGCCAGCTCACCGTTGCTTCCACGACCGACTCCGGTGCACTTGCTCCCGCCGTGATCAAGACTGTTTGGTTCTGGTCAAACTCGGCTTCGTCAAGATCCTGCGGGCCGTCGACCAGAAAGGCTGATTTTCCTTTTTCCGCGGCCAATTCACGAAGCCGCTGGCTGTTGCTGCTGTTCTGGCTTCCCAGCACGACGATCACGTCGGCCTGGTCACTGAGCAGTCGGACCGCTTCCTGACGATTTTGGGTCGCGTAACAGATGTCTTCCTTGGGCGGGCTATGGATCTGTGGGAAACGAGCTCGCAGTCGATTGATGATGCGATTCGCATCGTCAACGCTCAGTGTCGTCTGAGTCAGGTACGCGAGTTTGGCGTCGTCGCTGACTTCGATTCGGTCGACCGCCGCTTCATCTTCCACCAGCACGATTGCCTCGGGAGCTTCGCCCATCGTGCCGATCACCTCATCGTGCCCTTCGTGGCCGATCAACAGAATCGTGTAACCTTCGCGCGCGTACTTGATCGCCTCGAGGTGGACTTTGGTCACCAACGGACAGGTCGCGTCGAGAGCATTCAGGTTTCGTTCTCGTGCCGCCTGACGGATTGCCGGGGAAACGCCGTGAGCGGAGAAAAGCAACACGCTCCCCTCGGGTACCTCGTCGATGCTGTCGACGAAGACCGCTCCCTTTTCGCGAAACTGCTGCACCACGTATTGGTTGTGGACGATCTCATGGTAGACGTAGACCGGCGGACCAAATTTTTGTAGCGTCAAATCCAGGGAATCGATCGCCATGTTGACGCCGGCACAGAATCCCCTGGGAGCGGCCAAAATGATCTTCATAAGAACTCGATGCGATGGAATCGGAACGACTTGAGCCGACCTGACGATACCTCCCGCCGACCTGCTCCCCAAGATAGTGGTGCGACGACCGAGGATCTCGGTGCGAGCACTCAGCATAACCGCCCGATTGCCAAGGCGTCTAACGGGAGTTCTTCGCCTGCGGAGCGAAATCGCCGGAACCATCGCGATCCCCGGCTCCTGGCGGCGGAAATCGAGACAAGGCGACTGGCCCGAGCCCACTACGAAAACTTTCTGGTCGCCTCGGTGCTGTTGCCCCGACGACTGCATCAACCCTTTTTCAACGTCTACGCCTTCTGTCGGACCGCCGACGATCTGGCCGATGAATCGGAAACCACTCAGCTCGCCCTGACACAACTCGAGACGTTTCAGCACGAACTCGACGCGGCCTTCGCAGGGAATCCGAGCGAGGGACTGTTCTTGGCACTGAGCCATACGGTCGAGCAGTATCAACTTGCAAAGAAGCCGTTCGACGATCTGCTCGACGCGTTTCGTCAGGATCAACACAAGTCACGCTATGCAACGTTCGCGGAGGTCCTGGACTATTGCCGTCGATCGGCAAACCCGGTCGGCCGCATTGTTCTCTGCGCTGGTCGGATGTCACGACGACGAGAACGTGACAGCTCTCGGATTCCATCTGCACCGGTTTGCAGCTTGCGAACTTTCTGCAAGACGTCTCACGCGACTATCACCGTGGACGGATCTACCTGCCTGCGGACCAAATGGATCGTTTCGGAGTCGATGAGACAATGTTCGGTCAAGCCCAAACACCTCCGCCGATGCGAGCCTGGCTGTCCGACGAGTGCGAGCGAGCCGAAGATTTCTTGCGAGCCGGGCTTGCCGCTTGCCGATCGCGTGCCGCGGTGGTTTGCCGGCGACGTCCGACTCTTCGCGCACGGTGGTTTCGCGACGTTGGATGCGATTCGACGGATCGATTTTGATGTGTTACGCGTTCGGCCGACCGTCAGCAAGATCGACGCAGTTGTCGTTGCTCGTGCGAGCAGCCTTCCGCTTGCTACTGTAGCCGTTCAAGCGACAGCGCGCTGCTTCGTCGGCTCAGGACTCGCTCGAAGCTGACGCCTCGAAGTCGGCTCAGTAGCGCCAGCGAATGTGGGCAGTCACCTCGATGCTGGACCGGAGGCTATCATGACACCAACCATGAATGATTCCATCTCGATCCGCAAAAGTTACCGACTGGCCCGTCGCATTGCGCGGCGTAGCGGCAGCAATTTTTATCGATCGTTTTGGCTGCTTTCCCGTCCAAAGCGAGATGCGATGTGCGCGCTGTATGCGTTTGCACGCACCACCGATGACTTGGGCGACTGCAACGAGCCGTTGGCGCTGCGGACCCGTTGGCTTGATTGGTGGCGGCAGACCGCTGCGATGAACTTGATCGGTGAGAGACCACTCGATCAGGTGGTCATCCCCGAGGGCTTGGTCAAGCCGAGTCAACCTGAGGGAACCCGTGGTTGGCCCATCGACTTGCATCGTCGTGCCTGCGGAGATCCTGCCGGCGCTTCGAGATACGGTGCAGCGATACGATATCCCCTCGCGCTATGTGTTGGAGATCGTCGATGGCGTGCTGGCCGATCAACAAAAGACTCGATTCGATACTTACGAACAGGTGGAACACTACTGTTACCTCGTTGCATCGGCAGTCGGTTTGGCCTGTTTGCATGTCTGGGAGTTTGAGGAACCGCTGCCGATGGAAGCTGCGATCGACTGTGGCATCGCGTTCCAGTTGACCAACATTCTGCGGGACGTCGCCGAGGATGCCGGTCGCGGCCGCATCTATCTGCCCCGCCAACACTACGAGCAACACGGTCTGAGCGAAGACGATCTGCTTCGACCGCGCAGTGACGATCGCCTTCGCTGTCTTGTCATGGACGAGGTCAATCGAGCCAAGAAGCTGTTCGATTCAGGTTGGAACGTTTGGGATTCGCTTCATCCCGACGGCCGACCGATCTTCAGCATGATGTGGCGCACGTACCGAAAACTGCTTGACCGCATCGCTGAAGATCCTGGCTCGATTGCCGTCAGACGCGTGTCGCTTTCGGCGAGTGACAAGATCGGAATCATTTCTCAGCATTTCGTTCCGCCCCTGTTTCGGCAACTTCCTGTCCCACCGCTGGAGCTCCGCCGAACGGAATCGAGGTTGTGAGGGCGAGTGGCGAGTGGCGAGTGGCGAGAGGCGAGTGAGAGGCGAGATGGCGAGTGGCGAGTGGCGAGTGGTGAGTGGTGAGTGGTGAGTGGTGAGTGGTGGGGGAATCCGTGATTGAGGTCGTGATCGTCGGTGGTGGTTTGGCCGGGATGTCCGCGGCCGAGTCGATGGCGCGCTGCTACGGCAGTCGCGTGAAGATCACGGTGTCTGGAGGCAAAGCGGGTGACCGGGGGAAGAGCCGGTTCCTTCTCCGATCCATTGCGCGACGAGACGGTCGATTACTGTCAACACGTGGCCATGGGCTGCTGTACCAACTTTGTGCAACTGCTGCAGCGATGTCGACTGGACGACGTTGCTCGGTCGCCACGAAACGCTGACCTTCGTTCATCCAGTTGCTCCGCCGAGTCGTTTTGCTCCCTCATCGATTCTGCCGGCACCGTTTCATCTGGCGGGGGTCATCCGGGCGCATGAAGTTCTTGGACCGACGGCAGCAGGGGCAAGTGCGTCGCGGGATGGCACGCTTGCTGCGAACCTCGGAACGAGACTTGCGTGGTCAGACGGCCGGAAATTGGCTGCGACAACAGAGACAGGATGACGACACGATCGGTGAATTTTGGGGCACCTTTGTGGTCAGTGCCCTGGGCGAGGAAATCGATCGAGTGGACATGTCGGCCGTTCGCAAGGTGATGGTCGACGGTTTCGCATCGGCGCGCGGTGCATCGGACGTGTTGGTGCCCACGATTCCCCTCGCGGAATTGTTCGGTCGCCGTTTGCCGGAGCGGATTGCCGAGCTTGGCGTGGAGATTCGCACCGGGCAGACGGTCGATCGTATCGACTACCGCGACGGCAAAGCGATGCTGCAGACAACGTCTCGGTGAGACGATCCGCGCCGACCACGTGGTGTCGACGGTGCCTTGGCATTGCGTTGGCAAACTGTTTCCCGATGGTCCGGCTCACTCGATCGTGAGCGCTTATGACAAGATTCCATCCTCCGCGATCACGGGGGTCCATCTTTGGTTGGATCGTGAGATTACCGATCTGTCCCTTGTCGTGTTGGTAGGCACGGTCGCGCAGTGGTTGTTTCGTCCACCGTGGCGCGACGAGCAATCCCATGATGGGGATCACTACTACCAGGTGGTGATCAGTGCATCGAACAAATGGAAAGCCATCTCGAAAGAATCGCTGGTGGAGACGGTGATGGCGGACTTGCAGTGTGTTTCACCCGAGGCGAAACAGGCACGTCTGCTGCACAGTCGCGTGGTCACCGATCCCAATTCGGTGTTCTCGATTCGGCCGGACGTGGTTGCGTTACGACCTTCCTCGTCCACTCCCCTGCCCTGGCTTCATCTGGCAGGCGATTGGATCGACACGGGCTGGCCTGCCACCATGGAAGGTGCCGTGATCAGCGGAAGGATGGCCGCCAACAGCATCGCTCAGCAACAAGGATGGGAAACGATCGAGATCGACCCTGGACTTCCCCGCGGAATGCTTGCCAAGGCAGTGATTCGATCGTCGTGACTCCCAGGGGCGCTACGGATGTCGACGGCGCAAATTCCCTGACTGGATGAGCTCGATGAACAGGACCAGAGACTGTTTGAGCAACTACTGAATTCGCTCTTTGAGCTCGTTCGCCACGTCGCTGATCTTGACTCGCCACTGCTGCAGCGAATCGCGATCGCGAATCGTGACCGTTTGATCATTGAGGGATTCGGTGTCGACGGTGATGCAAAACGGTGTGCCCGCTTCGTCCTGACGTCGGTAGCGTCGTCCGACCGCCCCCTTCTCGTCATAGAAGACCGTCATCTCGCGTTTGAGTTCGCTGTAGATCTCCTTGGCAACCTCGGGCATTCCGTCCTTCTTCACTAGCGGGAAGACAGCTGCCTTGATCGGGGCCAGTCGGGGATGGAGTTTCATCACGGTGCGAGTTTGCATGACACCGTTTTCGTCTGGAGCTTCATCCTCGTTGTAGGCTTCGCAGAGGAATGCCAGCGCGCCGCGGTCGGCGCCCGCGGAGGGCTCAATCACGTGCGGGACAAACTTCTCGTTGGTCAATTCATCACGATAGCTCAGATCCTTGCCGCTGCCGCGGTGCTTGGGCTTGCCGTCTTCGCCGAGTTCCACTTCCATCCGCTGTCCCTTGGGGGTCTTCGGATCGAGCTTGCCTTCCATATGGCTGCGCAGGTCGAAGTCGCCGCGATGGGCGATGCCCTCCAGTTCGCCGAACTCGCCCTCGGGCAGGAACGGGAATGCGTACTCGATGTCGGCAGTCCCGATGCTGTAGTGGGCCAGTTCTTCCAGATGATGTTCGCGCATGATCAGCGAATCGCTGGAGAGTCCGAGCGCCGTGTACCAGGCCAACCGTCGATCGCGCCAGTAGCGGTACCACTCGGCCGACTGGCTCGGATGACAGAAGAACTCGATTTCCATCTGCTCGAACTCGCGCGAGCGGAACGTGAAGTTTCGAGGGGTGATTTCGTTGCGAAAGCTCTTGCCGATCTGACCGATTCCAAACGGGACTCGCACACGGCTGCTATCAACGACGTTCTTGAAATTGACGAAGATCCCCTGAGCCGTTTCGGGGCGCAGAAAGGCAACGTGTTCGTCTCCTCCCAGGGCACCCAGGGTGGTCTTGAACATCAAGTTGAATTCGCGGGGCTCGGTCAGCGTGTCGAGCGACTTGGCGTCCGGCCCAAGCACCTCCCTGGTCGAATCGAGTTTATCGATCGTGAGTGATTCGTTCCCGACGGACAGCTTGTCCGCGTCCTTGTTGCGAAGCTTGAAGAACTTCATGCCGCGTCGACGGACGTCCTCGAACTCCTCTTCCGCTTCGGCCAAAGTAGCGACAAAGATCTTTCTGATCGCCGTAGTCGACCCAGCGACCGCGAATCTGGTCGAACCGGTAGCGCTTCTTGGATTCACGACAATCGACCATGTGGTCGTGAAAGAGGTCGTAATGGCCGCTGCACTTCCAGACCTGCGGGTGCATGATGATGGTCGAATCGAGTCCCACCATTTCGTAGGTGCTCGGCGCGGCGGGGTCGGCGACCAACTCGTTGTGGCTGGTAATCATGTCGTACCACCACGCTTCCTTGAGATTCCGCTTCAGCTCGACACCCAGCGGACCGTAATCCCAAAATCCCTGAACCCCTCCGTATATTTCGCTGGACTGGAATAAGAAGCCTCGTCGCTTGCAGAGCGACACAATTTTTTCCATCGACTTCATCGTGGGATTGCTGGTTGGGGGATCTGGGACAGGGAGGAGGCGAGGCAAGCGACTGGTCAGCCAGGCCGACGGGGAGGACGAATGTAGAGTTTTTTTGGTTGCCGGCGTAGACCGCGTCCCGACCGCAGGTGCGTACCCAATGCCAGCTAATTTGCGACCAAGCGGGCGGTTTTTGTTAGCGGAAGGTCGCGAGCCCTCCGGTTCTTCGTTGTGATCTTGTGGTCGAGACCGGACGGCTCGCGCCCTACCGCTAGAAAGCAGGTGGCATTGGCTGCGGACCGATGGGCCGATGGAGATTCGCCGGTCCAATCCCACTTGCCGTGAACCTTAGCCGCTAGCCGTGGGCTGCCGTGACGAAGGCCCACGGCTAGCGGCTGAGGTTCAGGAAGAATCCGCCTAATAGCGATTGTTGAAACCGCCACCGTAGGTTGCTGTCGGGGCGGCGATCTGAGTTTGACCGGCCGCGACGGAGGCCTCGAAATTGGCACTGATTTGGCGGTTCAACGCCGCAACTCGTTCGGTCGCCATCGGCTGCATGCTGTTGATTGCCAGGCTCCGCTGGTAGTTTTGCACAGCCTGCACATAGTCGCCCGTCTTGCTCGCGAAGCTGGCCCAAGGCGAGCCAGGCACGGGCATTGTTGGCATCCTTCTGCACCGCATCTTCGAGATATTTCAAGGCGGTTTCGGGGTCGTTCGCCTCTTCGTAAAGCCGCGCCAGCTCGACGCGAGGTTCGGAAAAGGTGGGGTTTTGTGCAGCCCAATTCTTCATCAGGGCGAAGGCGCGGTCCGGTCGGCCGGTATCGATCAGTAAGACGGCCAGGCCGCGATGGCACTCCACGTGATTCGGCGCGTGGTCAAGGCATTGGTTGTAGAGTGATTCGGCCTGGTTCAGCATGGCCGGGTCATTTCGCTGCAGGCCGAGTCGATGATTGGTCGCTGCCAGGTTGTAGTAGCCGTCGGCATTATCCGGGTCGGTGGCGATCACCTTTTGAAACTGCTGCAGGGCAGCCGAATATTGCCCTTGTTCGTAGAGTCGGGCTCCCGTTGCGTTTTGGCCGCTGGCGGCCCATTGGCATCCCGGCGCGGACAAGAGGATCGCGGCACCCCACAGCAGCGGACCGAAGCTTCGGGCCGGCTGTTTTCTGGCGCTGCGGATTTGCCGCTGGCCTGTCATGCTGCGAGTCATCAATGCGGTGTTTCTGGGCGAAATCTTGTTCGGCACGGGCATGAGACGTGTCTTCCTGACGCGGGTGGCTTGAAGGCCTTCGAGAGGGGGTATCGGGCAGTTCTCAATGCACAAATGGCCTCTCGAAAATCGACCGGTGCGAAGGGGACCGTATCAACGTGGCATCAAACCTTGCAATACCGGAACTTTTAAGGAGGCTGCTCCGTCAAACACGGCTGACGTTCGGGCGCGACCGGATCCTGCGCACAACCGTGCCAGACCGACCTAAACCCCGTCGCACAGACGATTTTCGTTGCGTAATGGCGAGGTCTAACTACACTCCGAAGCTGGTTCTAGCTTGGAATCAAACCACCTCATCCACTATGTAACTGGCGTCTTTTTCACTTTCAAAGCTCGACCGGCGGCTCCCCAAGGGCTGTCGCGTCACCCTGTTCAACGTACCCAAGCCAGTCTCCACGGAGCGGGAACTGGTTCGTTGAATCCGATTCAAAAGTTACCGCCAAGTCATGTTGGCACCTGAATACGAGGCTACTTGATGACTCTCCGTGACTCGAGTGTTCGCAACCAGACGCGAAAAGGCGATCGCACCTTCATTGGGCGAATTCGTGACAAGCGGCGGCGCAAGGATCGCCGGCTGTTGTCCGAATCGCTTGAACAGCGACAACTCCTGGCGGGTCCCGATCTGATCGGGATTCAGCCCAACGAAGGGCAGTTGATCCAGGGCGGCGAGGTTCTCAGCGTCTCGCCCCGCGAACTCGTTTTTCGTTTTGACGATCAGTCCGACCTCGACCCGATCACGATTGCCAGCGGGATCAGTATCACCCGAGCGGGTGCAGACCGCGGATTCGAGTCAGCGACGGCGACCACCGATTTGGGTACCGGTGGGACGGTGTTGCTCGAATTCCGCGCGACGGAGAGCGGGGTTCGTGGCAACGGAATCGAAGTCCGCTTGCGCAGCAGCGATCGTGGAACGAGCTCGCAGCAAGTCTTGGTCAGCGTCAACTCGATTGACCAGATCGTCGAGCTCAACCTGAACAGCAATCCGGGTCGGCCTTCGGTGGTCCGCGACGTGATCACCGCGATCGAGAACAATCCTGCGGCCCGTGCGCTGATCGAAGCGGATCAAATCAGCGGTTCGTCACTGTCGCCGGTCGGCCCCAGCGTGGGGAGCGGGATCGATCTGGTGTTGGCCGGCGCCAACGCCGCGCAATTCGTCACCGACTTGGGAACCAGTGGGCAGGGTACGGACCCGCTTCATCGCGGCGACCAGTGGCAAAGACGGAGTTGGTATCACCGTTTCGGTCAGCCGAAGCAATTTGAATCTTCAGGCCGGGCCAATTGCCGTTCGTCACCGTCTCCGGCAAAAACATCCAAGTCATCCTCGATTCGACGCCGGGCAAGGTTTCCACCGCGAAAGACCTGGTTGCCGCCATCAACAGCAACGTCGATGCGTCCAATCTGGTCGTTGCGCAGGTGGAATTCGGCGATCGCCAATGCGCCGCTGACAAACACCTCGTATTCGCCTTTCACTTTGATCGGCGCGACCGACACCGTGGTCGAACCGGGCTTCATCGGTCTTGGTGATACGCCGCACGAAGTCGTGTTTCGATTTGCCGAGCCGCTTCCCCAAGACACTTATCAAATCGAGATCTTCGGTTCTGGGCCGCTGGCGCTGCGCAACGTCGACGGCGAAGCGTTCTCCGACGGAGACGATTTCGGCGTTCAGTTCGAATTGAACAACGCTCCGCAGGTTGCTGCCGTGGTGCCGACTCCGGTACGTCGTCAAGCCGACGGATCGCTTGCCCCTGAGTTGAATGTCGTCGAGGTGTACTTCGACGAGGCGATGGCCAACGCGACGAATCCCGCGCTGTACGAGTTGCTCTACACCCGGGACAGCGTCAGTAATCTGGACGACGTCTCGGTTCGCCCCACATCGGTGAATTACGACTCGGCAACGCGAGTAGCCCGCTTGACCTTTGCGACCGCTTTGTCTCGCGTGCGTGATCCACTGGACACCACCAAGTTCCTGGGCGGAGCGATTCGTCTTCGCATTGGTACGAATCGTGTGGTTCCCGACGCACCAGCCAAATGTGAACGTTGGATCGGAACCTGGCGATACGTTCTCGCAGGCGTTCAGACTCGGTTCCGGACTTCTCAATAGCACGCCGGGAGCCATCGAGTCGTTGATTCTCAGCGGCACAATCCAGAATTCCGCCGGCGAATATGAATTGCAGTTCCCCGGTGGTAGTGACGTCCCAGGCGTTCGAACGATACGGCCGGAGGATCCTTCGCGACTCGATCGGACCGTCCCATTGGATGTCTGGCGAGTTGACGGCGATCAACGTCGACGGCATCACGACGGTCTATTACGACTTCCCCGATTCGTGGTTGGGCGATGATCCCAACTTTGGTCTGACTTCTGCGCCGGACCGTCTGCAGCGCTACTTCAATCTGATCACCGAGCAGCAGAAGCAGCGGATTCGCGAAGTCGTTTCGCTATACAGCGAGTACCTTGGCGTTCAGTTCGTGGAGACCAATGGCGTTCCTGCGGAAGCCGCGATGGCCAACGCGACCTATGTCGCGATTGCCGTCGGTGAACTTTATGGTGCCGGCTACAACACTTTCGAAAACAGCGAAGTCGGTGGCGTCACCGTCGCGACGCGACCGCTCGACGCTTCCGGCAACACCTTCTTGCCCTCCGATCCCAATGCGCCAATCGCTCTGACTTCCGGCAACAACTTGCTGGTGATGGACTTCCAGGATTTCGACGGTTCGACCGACGATCAGCTCGGTGGCGAGTTCTTCCGCGGCGGACTGTTGGGTGTGGGGCAGCTTCTCGGCTACGGCTATGCCGACCACTTGCCTCAGCCTGTCACGCAGGCGACCAGCTCGGTACTGAACCCGGGACTGGACAACGAGCCGGCCTTCCCGAGTCCTTCGGACATCGTCAACGGTCAATACCTGTATCGTCCCGAGAGCAATGACGTCGACTTGTACCGGTTCACGTTGGATCGATCGGGCACAGATCAACATTCAAACCATCGCGGAGCGGTTGCAATCGGCGAGTTCGCTCGACACGGCGTTGCGTCTGTACCAGAACGTCGGGGGACAATGGCAGGAGATTGCCGCGAATGATGATTACTTCAGTGACGATTCGCTGATCGAAGTCGAACTGCCGGCTGGCGATTACGTCGTTGGTGTCAGTGCTTCGGGGAACAACGTGTACGATCCTGCGATCAGTGGATCCGGGATCGGAGGTTTGACGCAGGGCGCATACGATCTGCGCATCACCTTTGAATCGGACGGTGCGCAAACGTTGGTCGACCAGACGCAGTTGTCACTGGACGGTGACCTCGACGGTCGCGCCGGAGGCGAGTTCAATTTCTGGTTCCTGCCCACGGACCCGGTCAGCACGGTTTACGTCGACCAGTCGTATACCGGACCGCGAAGTGGTGCGATCGGTTCCTCGACCAATCCCTACTCGAGCGTGAACGCTGCGGTGGGTGACGCCGGAAGCGATTTCGTCTCCTCGGGACTGGTGCAGCAGGTCCGCGTCGTTGGCGGTACCTACACCATCGGATTGGACAACATCGGAATTCCGACCGACGGCTCGACGCTCGAGTTGCCCGAAGGTGTTCAGTTGGTGGTCGATGCCGGAACGACTTTCAAGATGCGTCGAAGCCGCATCGGCGTCGGCAGTACCACCGAGAGCGTCGACCGCAGCAACAGCTCGATCCAGGTCTTGGGCGTTCCTGGAAAGCCCGTTCTGTTCACTTCGTCGTCCTCGTCGCCGCGCCGGGGACTGGGGCGGCATCGACATTCGCGGCGATATCGACAGCAAGGACGAGAGCAAGATCAATACCGAGAATGCGGGGATCTTCCTGAACCATATTCAGTACGCCGATATTCGTTACGGCGGTGGTCCTGTTTCGGTGGATGGCCGGCAGGTCAAAGTCAGCCCGATCGAGATGGCCGTCACGCGGCCGACGATCATCAACAGCAGATCACCAACTCGGCCGATGCCGCGATGTCGGCAACGCCCGACACCTTCGCCGAGACACGATTCGACGAGTATCGTTTCCAGCGAGAGCAATCATTCACGCCGGACGTGATGCGAGTTGGTCCTCAGATTCGCGGCAACCTGCTTGTCAACAACTCGATCAACGGTCTGTTCTTCCAGATCGAAACGCGCGCCGGCGATGTCCTCGAGTCGCTGAACGTGACGGCTCGGATCGACGACACGGACATCGTGCACGTCCTGACCGATAATCTGTTGATCGAAGGCCGCCCCGGTGGACCCGACGCCAGCATCGATCCGCCGAGCGCCTTGCTCGTGCGGGGCTCGACAGTCGCAGGTGGTGCCGTGACTGCCGGCAACTATGTCTACAAAGTGACGTTCGTCAATCGTGAGGGCTACGAGACCGCGGCCAGCGATCAAAGTCTCACCATCCCCGTGTCGTCCAACAATCGATCGATTCGCCTGACCGGTTTGCCGACGGTGCCGCAGGCGTTGCTGGACCAAGGCTTCACAGGACGTCGCTTGTACCGTGCGACAGTCACCGGCAGGCGTGGCGGGAACCTTTACCCAAGTCGCAAGCCTGAATTCGAACGATCGGAACTTCACCGACGCCCTTTCCAATACGCAGTTGGTCGGCCGTCCGACGATTGGACCCGACAACGTGCGACTCGGTCGCATGGATCCGGGCTTGAAGATTGATCCGGGCACCGTGCTCAAGTTGCAGGGCTCACGCATCGATGTGACGCTAGGCGCCCACCTGTATGCGGAGGGGACCGAATCACTGCCAATCGTGATGACGAGTTCGCGTGACGATCGATTTGGCACCGGTGGTTCGTTTGACACGGTCGCATCGGAAAACAGTCAGTCCACCGCAGCCCCGGGTGATTGGGGCGGTGTGTATGTCGGCTTTGGAGCGGAAGGCTCCTTTGATCATGTCACATTCGCCGGCGGTGGTGGAGCGACGCGTGTGCAAGGGGGCTTCGCCAGCTTCAACACAATCGAAGTGCATCAAGCGGAGCTTCGAGTTGCCAATAGCCGATTTGAGGAGAACGCGGACGGACGCAGCTTTGTCAACGATCCCCTGGACGTTCGCGCAGATCGCATCGGCCGCGGTGACAACGCCAGCGGTACGATCTTCGTTCGCGCCAGCCAACCGGTGATCATCAACAACGAGTTTGTCAACGGCAATGGGCCGGTCGCCTCGTTCGACGTCAACAGCTTCACCTGGCAGGAAGTCACGGACACTGGTCGCAGCACCGGTCTCTTGGACGCCTTTGAAGCCAATGGGAACAGTGGGCCATTGGTCCAAGGCAACCGGATCGGCACCAACCGTCTCAATCAGCTCGATCCCAACCAGGATCCCGACGAGCCGGTCAACCGCAATTACGCTCCCTATGACGCCCTCGGCGAGAACCCTCTGGTCGACCAGGATGGCAATCCCATCTACGCTTCGCTCAACGGGATGGAAATCCGCGGTGGCGAGGTTGCGACCGAACTGGTGTTTGACGATGTCGACATCGTGCACATCGTCCGTGACTTGATTGAAGTTCCGAACCAACACATCTATGGCGGTTTGAGACTGCAAAGCGATGCTCGCGGTTCTCTGGTTGTGAAGTTCCAAAACCAGGATCTCGACAATCCCGACACGCTCGCACGTCGCCACGCCGGCATTGTCGTGGGTGGCAATCTGGTCACCGCGGAGGATCAGTTTGTCGATATCAGCGACCGAGTCGGTGGCAGCCTGCAGATCGTCGGTCACCCCGACTTCCCTGTCGTTTTGACTTCGCTCGCCGACGACACGGTCGGCGCCGGATTCACTCCCGATGGCCGCGCCAATTTCGACACCGATAACAACGGTCGCCTGGAAGACGCTGCCGGTAATCCGGTGACACCTTCGCAGTCTCAAGGGCTGCAAAGCTCAGGCACTTGGGATGGCGTGACGATTCGCGAAGCCGCCTCGGATGCGAACGTTGCCATCACCAGCGAGAACGAGCCTCGCAACATCGGCGACATCGTGGTCAACGACCCCAATCGCTTCAAGGTTCGCAACGAAATCCCTGGTGACGCCCAGTTCCTCGGCGAACTGGCCAACAGCACCTCGGCGGGCGATAACATTCGTCGGCTTGGTTTCATTGTCGACGGCACGATCGCCAAGACGAACGACTTGGACGTCTATTCGTTTGTCGGCGAAGCGGGAACTCAGGTCTGGTTGGACATCGACCGAACCAATTCGCGTTTGGACACCGTGATCGAACTGATCGATGCCAACGGAAACGTTCGCGTGTTGTCGGACAATTCGCTCACCGAGGCACAGGAGACGACCTCGCGATTGACTCCCAATTTCGATGAAGCCTCGGCCAGGTCGCTCAACAGCAGCCCAGTGGCGAGCGGATCGAGCACTTCGGAGTATCAAGATCTCTATTCGACCAACCCGCGGGATGCCGGCATGCGACTGGTGCTGCCCGGCAACGTTGGTCAGCGATTCCTGTATCACATCCGTGTCCGCAGCAGTAATTCGAACATCGCCTCGTCGTCCTCCCTGCTCGATCCCAGCAAGGTTCGCGGCGGTTTGACGAGCGGTGCGTATCAGCTCCAGATCCGCTTGCAGGAAGAGGATGTCTTTGCCGGAACGCAGGTGCGATACAGCGATGTTCGGTTCGCCGTCAACGGCGTCCAGATCATCGGTGGTCCCAATCACAGCCCGATCTTGGCCGATGAGTATGAAACCAAATCGGCCAATGACACGTTGGCCAACGCGCAGCGACTTGGTCTGTACGAAACACAGTATGACACCCTTGGCGGTCTGAACTACGACCGCAATCTGGGTAATGCGCCTGGCGACCCTCAGGTTCAGAACGTCACGCTCGATAACGCGGCCGGTCCCTTGTCGAGCGATCGGCTTGCCAAGAGCATTGCTGGCTTCCTGGACGACGCGATACGACGTCGACTGGTACCAATTCGACGTCGCCTACAAGCAACTGACCCGAGACTCAACGGCGCGATATCTGTCGACCGTCTTCGACCTCGACTATGCCGACGGCGTGGCACGAGCCGATACGTCGATCTACGTCTTCGACGCGCAAGGCAACCTTGTGCTGATCGGCACGGACAGCAACATCGCTGACGATCAACCGGTCGGCGACGCCGACGAATCGGATCTGTCACGCGGGTCGTTTGGCACCGGTGACCCGTTCATCGGTGTGGCCGAATTGCTGGAGGGCACCTACTTCGTGGCGGTCTCCAACCAAACTCGTGTGCCGGGACAATTGGAACAGTATCTTCCAAAGGGATGCGCTGAACCCGCTGTTGCGTTTGGAGCCGATCGATTCGGTCACTCGCATCGTGGAGGATCACATTGGTTACTCCGGCGGCGGCACGGCAACCCCGCCCGAAGTGCCGCTGTTGTTCGATTCCAATTCGATCCTGCCTTACTCATTCGATGACGTGCTGTTGTACGTCAACACGGGCACAAGCCTGGAAGTGGTCAATCCATTCACCGGCCAACAGTATCCTGGCCGACCCAACATCGGTTCGCTCGGCAACTTCACCGGAAATGAGGTGATTCGCGACATCGCGTTCCGCGCCAACGGTGAACTGTTTGGCTACACCGGCAATGGCCCGGTGGTTGGTGACAACACCACCGAGTATGTGCGGATCGATACGTCCAATGCGTCGTTGAACGTGATTGGCAACCTGGGAATTCAGACGTTCCATCTGACCAACTTCGATCCAACCAACCTGGTGCTGGACGCGACCAGCGACGACGGCATCCAGGTCGAAGCGATTACGATTCGCCAGTTCACCGATCTTTCGGGAGTGACGACCGAGCGAGGATACCTCGTCGGTAACCGCCCCATCGGTCGTGCTGGACTGCAGTACACACAGAACATCCTGTATGAATTCAATGACGCCAACGGCCAGATCGTCGGTCCGACGTACGATCGGAGTCGTTTTTCACCAGGTGCCGGCACCACACCGCGCGAAGTGGGGCAGATCAGTACTGCCGACCCCAACGTCCAGGGCGACGAATCTCACTTGGGGATCACCGATGCGACGGTCGTCGATGCGATGGGAGTGGCTTCTCCCAGCCTGTTCGACGGTGACACGTTCACGATCAGCAATGTGAATTTTGACACCGTCACCTTCGAGTTGGAGCAGTCGTTTACGTTGATCGCCGACACCAACCAACCGGTCGGTGATGGTGACGCGGTAATCATCGACGGGGTCGTCTTCGAGTTCAATTACGTCGGTGATCCAGACCTGGATCGTCCAGGTGCCGTGGAGGTGCCAATCGAACCGACATCGAGCCCAGAAGTCGTGATTAGCAGGTTGGCGGATGCGATCCGCCGGATTGGCATCCCCGTTTCGGACGCCGGGACACAACTCAGTCTGCCGACTGCTGCGTCCGTCTCGCTCGATCCGAATCCAGCGGTCAGTCCATCGGCGTTTCGGCTGGTCGGGTCTCCCGGTGTGAACGGTGGTAACGTACCGATCCTGTTGCTGCCCACGGATAACGCGGCGACCCTTGCCAACCGGATCTCGATCGCGATCCAGGCGGCCAGTGATTCGGGAGGTCTTCCCAACGTGTCGGCCGTTCCGGACGGCCAACTCGGTCACTCGGTCTCGATCGTCGGCGGTTATGTCAGCCAGGCTTCGGGTAATTTGACCATCGGTGGTGTCGCGAACAACGGATTGGTGACCGGTATCGAATTAGTCGGGAACCAATTGTTCGCAGTGACCAATACAGGCGGCCTCTATCGGGTCAGCCGCGGTGAACTGGATACCAATGGGAACCGAGTTTTTGATCCCATCAATCATTACGTCCGAACGGCTACCGACATTCGCGGGATCAACTTCACGGGTCTGAGGGCCGGACCGCAGTCGGTCGAGAACGGCGCTCTGAGCCAGATCCTGTTTGGGATTACCGGAGGCGGTGAGATCTATGCGTTCAACACTTCCGGTGAATTGGTGCCGGTCTTCGCTGGCGGACGCAGCTCAATCTCCACTGGTGTCGGTGGGGCGGTAGGCCTCGACTTTAGCGTCGTCGACTTCAATCTCTGGCACGTCACCAATCAGCGGCGAGACGACCCAGGGCACGGCGTCAATGCAACGTTCAACGGTGCCCGACCGGGTGTCAACGGCGGATCGAGTCTGGCCTTCAACTACGAGAATAGCGTCTTCCGTGGCAACTATTCATCGGTGGTCGAAGAACCGACCTTTGCCCCGCGGCTCGATGGAACCGGTTTCGAAGGTAGCTACAACGTTCCCGGCGGTACCAAGGGCGTCGTGCAGAGCAACTCGTTCTCGCTCGAAGGCTATGCCGAACAAGATCTGCCGACGTTGTACTTCAACTACTTCATGGAAACGGAGGCGGTCGGCGGACGTGATGCCCTGCGTGTGTACGTCGTCACCCCCGACGGCGTCGAACACCTCGTCACGACCAACAATCTGATCCTCAGAAACGGCCTGAATGATGACGAATTTGACGATCCGAGCCCGGGCCCCAATCAGGTCTACGACGACAGCATCGACGTGGACGTACAGCCGACGTTCGATGCAACTGGTGCGGCGAATCCACAGTGGCGTCAAGCACGCGTACCGCTTGGTGAATTTGCAGGGCTATCGGAACTGAGCTTGCGGGTCGAGTTCTCCACCTCCGGAAGCGCCTTGACCACTTCCAGTGCAATGCGAGTGGTCAGCGGTCAAGCCCTCGCGGAGTCGGGGGATCTCACGTTCTCAATCCGCGATACGCCTTTCGGTACCGCCGAAACCTTCCTGATTGAGTTTGCTCCGACCGTTTCGTTCCCCTCGGGTCGGCAGATTGCCGATCTCTACGTCGATCCGACGCAGACTGCGGTGGTCACCATCGATGGCCAGGAATATCTTCTCAACGATGGGACGCGAGTCCCTGAGACCGACCAGATTGAGATCGATCTGTTGGCCGGCCTACCGAGTGGGACGAACTTGTCGAGTTTGAGCGCTGAGCAGGTAGCGGAGGCCGTGGCGTCCCAGATTTTGAGTAATCCTCCTGCCAACGCGATAGTTACAGGATTTGACTTCTCCGATCCTTCGGATAACCCGAACGTTTCCGGTGGCCGAAACGATCTGATCTATGAAGCGACGTCGTTGCCTTACACCGGTGGCAATCTGACCATCGAGGGAACGGGCCAGTTGGGCACATTCAATGATCCGTTGCCTCCAACGAATCTTGACGACGTCGACCTGCTGCGTCTCGAGGTCCGGCGTGGTGCCATGATCGCAGTTGACGTGGACCTCGATTTCAACAACTCGCTGAACGCTGCGATCCGATTCTTCGACGCCAAGGGTGACGAGTTACAATCCGTCCCGAATCCGGCCAACGATACGGTTGAGTACACCGCGACCTACGATGGCGCGGTTTACATCGGCATCAGCGGTCTCGGTAACGAAGGCTACGACATTCGGATTCCAGGGTCAGCCCAAGTTGGCCAGGTCGATCGCTACACGGCGACGGTCAGTATCAACCTGCCTTCGTTGTACCAGAGCCGATGGAAGCCTGGTCGAGTTTGACGGCGGTCAGCAGAACCTCAGCGCGTCGCCTTCGGGCCTGTTTAACATCGTGCCGCGGGCCTCTAGTGACGAAGGGACTTCGGTGCCGGTCAGCCGCTTCATGACAGCGAACGAGGTCGCTGCGGAAGTTCAGCGTGCGATCGCGAATCGTTTCACGCAAGGAGACCTCAGCAAGGTTCCGACTGCCGGTGCTTCGGTGCGATTGCCCAGCCTCTACATCGACGACTCCGGTCCGTTCGTGGACGAGCGAGATCGATACGGATTCAGCGCCGGTTTCCTCAACAATACCCCCAGCTTCCCCGCTGGGACCGAGAACAATGCCTTTGAGGGCGTCTATCTCGACGACTTCATTATCGGCTTTGCCGAACGTGGTGAGTTGGCGACCGGTGCGATCGGCCCAAGACCCGAACGGCGGCTTTGTTGACAATGGCTCGCTGAACCTGACGCTGCCTCGACAGTCGACTCAGCCGACCGACAAGGGCCCCTACCAGTTGGAGATTCGCGACGGTAGCGAATATGTCAGCGGTGGGCGGATTTCGATCAATCAGGTCGACATCCAACGGTTCGCTTCGGCCCCGATCGTGGTCCCGATCAATGGCGTCCCCTATGGCGTTCCGGTCGGTTCGGTACCGACGGCGCAAGTGATTCCAGCGATCCAGCGACCTCCGTTCCAGATCTTCAACCTGCCCACGGTGGACGTGATTGTCGACGCGACGACGGGTGAGCCGATCACTCAGTTCGCTGGCGGCTCGCTGGTTGTCACGCTGGATGACGGCTTGGGAACCTTGGTGCCTCTGATCGAGCTGGACGGAAGCTTCAAGCCGGTGATCACGTCGTTCAGCGCCGTGTCGTCGGAGGCTCGTTTCCGCACGTTTGATACCAACGATCGACTGAGCGGCGGCTACTCGTTTGTGGCTCCTGCCGGATCGTCCTTGGTGGATGGTTCGACCTTTGCCATCTTCGATTCGCTCAATCAGCTGCAATTCGAGTTTGACGTTCGTCCGGCAGCGACCCCCGACATGCCGAATCCGGTGTTCGATGGTCCAAACAATCCGGATGCGGTCGTGATCGAGATCGAAGCGAGCGATTCGGCAGCGACGGTAGCCAGCAAGATCATCGACGTGATCAATTCGCAAAACGTCCGCGCGGTGCTCGATGTGATGGCGGCTCGATCGAACTCCTCGTTGCCGGAGGATGTGCAGCGAGACTATGAGGACAGCCGTGTCAACCTGTACGGCGACATCACCTTCACCGAAGTGACTTCCACGTTCAGCGGCGTAACGCTTGCGACTCAGCGTGGGGACGCCAATCGCGATCGCTCGCAACAGGGCATCATCATCATTGAGAACAGCCGATTCCTGTTCAACTCCGAGAACGGCATCTCCATTGTTCGCGACGCAGTCGTAGGACTCGCATCGGACGATGCACGAGACCAGTTCCCGGTTGCATTGACCTATCCGCAAAACCTCCTGGAATTGAATTCAGAAGGTTTGTTGCCAGGTGTGGTGGTGCAGAACAACGTGGTTGGATTCAATGCCAACGCCGGAATCTACGTGACGGGGATCCAGGGCGGCGGCGGTGCCATCACCACGCCGGTCGGTTTCGACCAGATCATCAACAACACCGTGATCGGTGGCTCGATTCAACCGGGCATCGATCTGGGCACCGAAATCTTCGCCGGGTACTTGTTCCCACGAGGCGGGATCTCGTTTGCCGATGAGGTGGACCTGACGACATTGAAACTCGGCAGCGATGTCGATTTGGAATTCACCGATCCCCTTGCGGCGTTGAGTTCACCAGATGGATCGGGTCGTGGTCCCGAACCAACCGACGGCGAATTTACCCTGTCGCTGGGAACCGGCGGCACGGCGACATTCCGATTTACCGATAACTTCCTGACCGGTAACGATGCTTCCACACCCGACCTGGTGATTTTCGAGAGTGGTGCGAGCGAGTCGGTGCGCGTCGAGATCAGCCGTGACGGGAAGAACTTCTTCTCTGTTGGAAACGCCAGCGGATTGAACCCGACGATCGACATCGATCAATACGGATTTGATTCCAATGATCGGTTTGCCTTTGTGCGGTTGACCGACTTGGTCACACCGCTCGACGATCCGACCGTCCGCTTCGGGCCGGCCGGTGCCGACATCGATGCCATCGGAGCCTTGTCAACGGTTCCGGCTGAGCAGTACGTGCCGGGCAGCGAGGGGATCGTGGTCACCAACAACTCGGGTCCGACCCTGTTGAACAACATCGTGGCAAACTTCGAAACCGGGATTGTGGTTTCGGCCCCTGTCGGTGGACCCAACGCCAACAACGTCGAACTCTCGAAAGACCGTACGGTCCTGGGAGCCAACAGCTACTTCCGCAACACGGCCAACTCGAACGGCAACACCCAGCAAGACCTGGGGCTGTTCAGTCAGGTCATCAGCGAATACCAACAGCTGTTTGTCGACGCGACCAACCTCGTGTTCACGCCGCAGGACAATGCGCCGACGATCGATAGTTCGATCGACTCGCTGGAAGATCGCGCTTCGTTGCGTACCGTCCGTGCAGCCGTCGGACTGCCACCGGTTCCAATTTTGGCGCCGATCATTGACTTGAACGGTCAATTGCGAGTGGATGATCCGAACGTGGAAACGCCGGTTGGTATCGGCCAAAGCGTCTTCAAAGATCGCGGTGCGGAAGATCGTGCGGACGAAATCGGTCCTCGCGTGACGCTGATCTCGCCTCGTGCCGATGATCTGCTGCGTGATAGTGGTACCGTCGTCACGTCTGCCACCATCTTTGATTCCTTCGACATTCAGTTGATCGACGGAATCACGCCTGCCGACCCGAGCTCTGGTGTGGGTGTCAGCGACATTACCCTCAGTGACGGCTCCTTGATTCGCGTGACGCGATTGGCAGCCGGCAGCCAGGTGACCGAAACACTGGTGGAGGGAATCGACTATCGCTACGCCTACGAAGCCGCCGACAACATCATCCGGTTGACGCCAATTGCCGGGATCTGGGAAGACAAGTCGGTCTACACGATCGAACTCCTCGGCCGTGATGTCGGGATCATCAAGGGTGAGCAAGCGACTCAATACGCCGATGGAGCGCTCGACTCAGATTGACATTCTGACCGGCGTCTCACCGAACGAGACGATCGATCGTCGCGCGATCGAACTGGATACCGGGATCGGGATCTCTGTCGCGCAGAGCGCGTTGACTTTCAACTTCAATGGAGTCTTGTTCCCCAACATCCAGGGCCAGGCCATCGAGGTCTTCGACGGTTACGCGTCGGCTCTCGACGCATCTTTGAATTGACCACGACCAATGATCCTTTGATCAATGACGCGATCATCGGCCGTGGTGCCATTCCGGTTCGCGTGGGCCAACAAGCCACGGCAGACCAGATCGCCTCGGCGATCGCCATCGCGATCAATGAATCGGACGTCCGGCTGTTTGCGACCGCGATCGGCAATCGCATTCAATTGCGAGATTCCGTCGTCAAGTCCGCAAGCCTGTTCGATGTCGATGGGGTCAGCTTGAGCGGTGCCGCAGCCTACCAAGGTGCGGACATCGCCATGTCTTCGGAGCTGCGAGGTCTGAATGTGCTCGGACAGAGCCTGTCGGTCTTCGACGGCGAAAACGAGGTGACCTTCATGCTGGTCAGCGATCCTTCGCAAGCGGCTCCCGACACGACGCCAGTGGTGATCTCCGCCACGGATCGCAGGACCGCGATCAACGGTGCGATCAAGGCCGCGATCGACGCGTCCGGGTTGCAGCTGAGCACCAGCGTCGACGGCGGCGTGCTGAGCATCCGCGGACTGACGGGTCGAGCGCATCCCGATACCGCACTCGCCTACGCGTTACCGGTTTCCTTGACCGGTAATCCGCTCGGCGATGCCTTCAAGTTGACCAACTATTCGCTGGACGTGACGCTGACCGATCTTGCCATTGCCACCATCGATGGTCCGACCGTCACGATCTTCGATGGCCAAACCGAGCTGACGTTCGAGTTCGACAGTCCGCTTGTCCCGGGTGTACTGCCCGGGAACGTCCCTGTTCTGGTCCCAGCCAATGCCACGGCTCGCGACATGCTTGCCGCGCTGAAGACCGCAGTCCAGGCCGCCGGATTGGACGTCCAAATGGTCAACGCGGCTCGCAGTTTCCGGATCACCGGGACCGCCAATCCGATCAACGTGACCTCCGCAGATCTGGCCGTTGCCGTCAGTGGTTTCGGGGCGATCGGGACTTCGCCTGGATTTGGCATTGGGGTTCCGGCCGACGGACTGGAGCTGTCCGACACGGTGGTCGACGGCCAATCCTTCACGATCACGCGTGGGCCGACCACGATTACCTTTGAACTTGACTTTGACCAGGATCAGCAGATTTCGGGTTCGACGATTGTGTCGGTGCCCGCTCGCACCCTGGATGCCGTCGCCGATGCGATCGCCTTGGCGATCAATCAATCGCAGCTTGGCCTGACGGCGGAGAACATCGATGCAGGTCGCGTCACGCTCAGCGGCGTGGACACCGAAGATGTCACGCTCGACCTGCGAGATTCGGTCCTGGACCAACTGGGCATCGCCGGGCTGCCGACTCCGTCGGCCGTGGTGATTCCACTGGACGCCAGTGAGACCGAGATTGCGATCGCTTACCAGGAGGCACTGGCTGAATTCGAGCAACTCGGTTTGGTGAGTGAGCAGATCGGTGATCGTGTGATTGTCGGGTCCGACTCCGATGGCGTGCGAGTCGCTCTCAGTGGAACTTCCGTGATCGAGCATCGCATCAGCGACGAGGTCAATAACGAAGCAAGCAGTGATGGATTGCCGCCGCTGGTGATCTTCGTGGGCGGTGGATTCGATTACGGGGACGCACCAAGCCCCTATGCCTCCACAGCCGCTCAGCTCGGCCCGCGACACTTCGTCGATGAGAGCTTTGCACTGTGGATTCAGAATTCCAGTGATCCCAACGATCGTCCGCTCACACTCGACAACGATGCGAAATTACCCAATGCCGACGAAGACAACGGCGTAAGAATCCTCGGCTCATTGCAACCAGGGTTCAACGCGAACTTTGAGGTCGGTATCTACGACGAGGACAATCGTCAGTTCTACCTGGACGTCTGGTTCGACTGGAACGCCAACGGCGTCTTCGAGGTCAGCGAATCACGACGCTTCGGTTCGGCTGGAACCGGTCGGCCACTGGTCGGTGTTGGCAACAACGTGATTTCGGTCGCCGTCCCCTCCAATGCGGTCCTCGGTGAAATCTACGCTCGGTTCCGACTGAGCGAGCAGATCAACCTCGGACCAATCGGTGACGCGTCGAGCGGTGAAGTGGAAGACTTCCGGTTTGTGGTTAGCAATAACCCCTTCCAGAACCCATCGAACCAGTACGACGTCAACAACAGCGGCCGCGTTACGCCTCTGGATGCCTTGAACGTCATCAATGCGATCGGTCGCAACGACGGGAATGACATCTACCTCGATGAGCTTCCCTTGCCAGCTGACCTGCCGCCATTCCCGGATGTATCAGGTGATGGCGTCGTCAGCTCGCTCGATGCCCTGCGCGTGATCAACGAGTTGGCTCGGCTTCCCAACGGCTCCAGTGAACTGGTCGCCGAAGGGGAAGCGACCAGCTTCCTGCCGGCTGCCAACGGTGTGCTGGTATCGGGAGCGACCCTGCTGGGCGACTTCCTGCTGGCGGACGCCTTGGACAAGGCCGAACCTGTCGAAGAGGTTGCGATCGTCGCGACGCAGCCGACCAAAGCCAGCGTCTTTGATAGCCCGGCGGTCGTCGAACTCGACTCCTTCGTCGACGCCTTGGCCGAAGACACCGCGATGGTGCGAGGTGAGGACGAAAACGACTCCTTGGATCAGGTGTTCGCGTCGTTGTAGTCGTCTCAACACGCCCGCTTGGATCATGGCCACACCGGTTGAGAAGGGATCTCCCTTCCACCGGTGCTGATCAGGCACGAAGTGCCGACACAAGAATTGCCGGGTGCGTCAGCACCCGGTCCAAAACGTTGGACCATTGGCAAAGCTGCGTAAGATGGAAGGACCAGCCGTTTTGTGAATCTGAGGGTTTCGGCCGCGACAAATCCGACGATGGTGAATCTAAACAAGGGAGCGCTCGTCCCCGTCCGATGATGAAGCCAAGGAGTGGACAGCACGCGCTGGGCAGGTCAGGAGCCGACCGAAGAGGGCCTGGTGGTGGGTCCCTTCACTGACACGCAGCCCGCCAGACAGGAAAGAAATCAGGCGGACGGGCCCGTTTTCCAGTTTCTACCTCCGAGAATCGATGCTTCGACGACGACCCAAGCAGCAGCCCCGCAAGGCACAGCGGTCGCGATTGATCCGGCTTGAGAGGTTGGAGCAGCGACAGCTGCTGGCTGCCAATCCGTTGGGGGCCACCCCCATGGATACCGGCGAATTCTTGCTCGGCACCGTTGCCGTGACCCCAGTGTTGTTCGAAAGCAACGGGGCGACCGATCCCCAAACCCAGAACTGGACTGCCGACGAGATCGATCAGGTCCTCGCGAAGGTGACCGAAGGGGTGAATTGGTGGAGCGACACGCTCGATACCCTGCAAACGGTCCACAGTCTGGAGTTCATCGTCGATGACACCTTTGCGGTCAATCCGGTCCAAACGCCCTACGAACCAATCGATCGGCCAAGCACGGACTTCAACCTCTATACGGGCGACTTCATTACGGCCCAAGGGTACGGGGACGCCAAGACCATCGAGGAGGGAGTGCAGCGATTCAACCACGATCAGCGCACCAAGCTGGGAACCGATTGGGCATTCACGATTTTCATCGTCGACTCATCCGATGACGGTGACGGACTGTTCGCCTCCGGGATGTCCTTTTCCGCCGCCTTTGCCTATGCCGGGGGGCTTTTCATTGTCACCCCCTCGACCCGTCCGGCTTCGACGATCACCCATGAAATGGGCCACATCTTTTGGGCACGCGATGAGTACGCCGGCGGCGGATCCTGGAGTGATCGGCGCGGCTACTACGACACCCAGAATCTCAACGCGGCTGACAATCCAACCCCCGGTTTTCAACAAGAAATCAGCATCATGCGGGGCGGCGTGCCGCTGACGGCTGCCTACGAGCAACACGTCAGTCCGGCGTCCACGTTGGCGATGGTTGGTTGGCAGGATAGCGACGGCGACGGCATCTTCGACCTGGCCGATGTGCCTCTTCGCCTGGAAGGAACCGGCTACCTCGACGTCGCAGACGTCTTCGTATCACTTCCAGGCCGAAGCGGCGGCCGTTCCCTTGCTGAACCGAAATTCGTCGGGAACGCAGAGTGACATCACGCTCAATCGGATCAGTCAGTTGCAGTATCGGCTGGATGACGGCCCCTGGCTGGTCGCTGCCGAGCCCGATGCTGCAGACCGCGTCGTTCGATTTGTCGCTGACAATCCAATTCGCCTTTCTCCGCCATCCAGTGGCGAGTGATCGATCTTGCGACGGGTGTGACCAGCCCCGTGTTGGAGGGGACCGAGACACTGCCGGCGCTTTCGACCTCCAGCATCTCCGGGATCGCGTTTGTCGACCAGAACGGCGACGGCATTCGCAATGCAGGTGAATCACCGCTGGCAAATACCGAGGTGATCGTGCGAAATCCCGACGGTTCGCCACTTCCTCAAGGGGCGGTGAACGCCGAATCGTTCACCGACGGACCGATCGAGGGCAATTTGAACGGTGTCACGATCTCAGCGGATGGCGTGCTCTACGGTGACGAAGTCGGCTCGTTCGAGTCCTCGATCGCCGGGGGAGCTCGAGCCTTTCATGCCTTGGATCAACAACGCAATAAATGGCTCGACCGATGGTCCAGCAAAGTCGCGTTCCAAGCAAGCTTTGACCAGCCGCTCGGCGACGTGCAGATCGACGCCATTGGAATCGGAGCCAGCAGCTTTGTCCGAATCGAAGCCTACGACTCATCCGGTCAACTGATTGCCCGTACCACCAGCGATCAACTTGCTGACGGCCAAAGGACCACCGTCCGTGTCAACGACGCGCTCGGCCGGATTGCCAGCATTCGGGCCTTCGGATTTGCAGGCAGCTCGGTCGGTCTCGAGCGACTGCAATTTGGAACGCTCGGTCGAGCGGTCACCGATGCCAGCGGCTCCTGGCAGATCCCCAATCTTCCCGATGGAAGCTACCTGGTCGACTTGCAAGCGGAGCGCGTCATTCACCAGTTCCAATCGGGGTCGCAATCGGTCGATGTCGCCGGCGGAGCGAGTTCCCTGATTCTCGCGGCAGCCGAACGCGTCGATAGCAACCGACACAACGGGGGGCTCGCCGGAGACGTCAACGGGGACGGCATCGTCTCGGCCAGTGACGCGCTGGTCGTGATCAACGACCTGTCCCGCTTTGAACCGCGGATCCTCAGCCCGTCCGATCCGACCCCCTATGACGTCGATGTCAGTAACGACGGTGCGGTTTCCTCGCTCGATGCACTGCTGGTGATCAATCTCCTGAGTCGATCTGGCGAGGGCTCGGGTGAGGCGTTTTCCACCGGCTCTGTCCCCTCCACCCCTGTCCCCCCCACCCTAGGCACCATCCCTTCCGTTGCTGTCGCGTCTGTTGTTCAAGGTATCCCTTCCGTTCAAGACTCTGTCCCCTCCAGTCAGGGGTTCGATGCGGCGTTCCGCGGCGAAATGCAATGGGAACCAATCGAGCCGATCCTGAGTCAAATGGTTGACTCTGCGGGTGGTAGGTCTGGGGGTGAAAGTATCAGCGTGGAAAACGCCGATAGCACATGGGAGCACGAATTGGGCCCGTTGCCGACCATGAAGTTGCGAAGCTTTCTTCAAAACGGACCCCCAGTTCGTCCAGAAACCACACCCGACGAGGAGCCCCAGCCAATCGCAGCAAACGAGATGGACGGCGCTATCGATTTGATTCACCCCGAATTATCGGAACCATTCGCCCCGAAGCCGCTCTAAGGACAAAGGTCTTCATCCAGCGATCGGGTTCCGAACGTTGATAAAGAAGGAAGTCCAGGTAATATAGGTCCACTTATCGAGCGTTTCGGACCCCGTCAGTCCCGTGTTGCATTGCGCTGATCCCCACGCCGGGTTTGCCTGCGGCCGGCAGCCAGTTTTTCCCCACGATTCCACTGCATCCTTCCGAGTAAACAGATGAAAAATCTGAGTCAACTATTTCGTCGCTCTGGATTGCTATCTTCCAAGAGGCGGCGTCGGCGCTCAGAGTCAGGCGTCCGAGGCGACGCGACCAGACGGCGTTTGGGAAGCGAGATGTTGGAGAAGCGGGAGTTGCTCGCCGGCGACATTCTTGCCACCGATGTGCTGGCCGCCAATCACAACTACTGGAATGCCTACGACGTCAACGACGACCGCCAGATCACGGCTCGCGACGCGTTGGGGGTGATCAACTATCTGAGCCGAACCGGTGCAGAAGGCGAGACAGGGGTCGCGGACGACTCGATGATGTTCTACGACGTCAACGCCGACCACAACATTTCGGCCGCCGACGCATTGGGGGTAATCAATGCGATCAGCCGGGGTGAGGAGGTCGGTGAGTTGTTGGAACTGCTACTGACGGCACGCGACCTCAATGACCAGCAGATCCTTCCCGACAACAACGGCAGAATCAATCTCGAAGTAGGGCAGATTTTCGATATCGAGGTCTCGTACGACGACTTACGAGTCGATCAGCCATTCCAGCCGCCGGAAGCGCTTGGCGTGTTCCAGTTGTTTACCGACGTTGCCTTCAGTCAGTCCGGCGTGTTGGCACCAGTGCTCAACGAGACCCAGCGGCTGATCGTGGACGCATCGATCCGCACAGTGGCTTCCACCAGCGTGGATTTCAGCATCGCGGAGGCGCCTCCGGGAGTTTCCGGTGCCTCGTTGACCTTTAGTTCGCCCATTGCGGACTTTGCCAAGAATGGTGCCGCCGAAGTCCGCAAGGCATTGCAGGCCTTTGGCTACACATCGGAACAGTTTGAGGTGACGACACTTGACTTTGGTTCCGGGGGCGACCTTGGATATCAGATTCACTGGATCGGTGACGAGTTTGGAAATGTCGACCTGCCGAACATCTCCGTCGATGTCAAGGAAACGAATCCAGTCGACACCATCCCCACCAGTACGATCGAATTTGCGCCCTTCCTTGCCGACGGTGTGACGCCCAACACCGACGCCATTCGCTTCAACATCAATAGTTACAGTCGCACATTCAATCAAACCGCACAGACTCCGTTCGGCGAACAGTTTTACGTGTCTCAGAACCGTGGTGAGTTTGATATCAACACCGGTTTCACCGGGGTGGGTGGCCTTGGTCTGGTTCCGACCGAAGGGGGTGGCATTCCGGATTTGACAGACGATGGCAGCTTCATTGAGCCGTTTGATGCCTTCAGTCTTCGAGTCTACGTCAAAGCGCCGGCGACCAACTTCGTGGTCAGCGTGGATCCGGGTGAAGATGCCGAAGCAACCTTGCTTTATGGCCGAGACGATGCGGTTCCGCAGGACATGGTGTTGATCGAGTCGAGCGACACCAATGGCAACGGGGTCGCGCAAATCGTGATCAATGCGACCGGGGCTGCTGCGGGCGTTCTCTCGATCAGTCCGGACAGCATCACGGTCGACGAGGATGCCGGGACAGTACAGTTTACCGTCAATCGCACCAACGGCAGCACCGGTGCGGTCAACGTCGATTACACCACCGCCGATGGCACCGCGACTGCTGGATCGGATTACACCTTGACCAGTGGAAAGCTGCAGTTTGCAGACGGTGAGCTCTCCAAGACGATCACGGTTCCGATCACCGATGACATGGACGTCGAGAACGACGAAACCTTTACGGTCACGCTGTCGAACCCAACTGGGAACGCGACCTTGGGGGTTGCGGTGGCCACGGTCACGATCGCTGACAACGACGTGGTCCTGCCAGGTGCTCTCGCATTCAATGTTGCCAGTGCAGAGGTCAACGAGGGTGCCGGCACCGTGACGCTGACGGTCAATCGAACCGGCGGCAGTGACGGAGAGGTGACCGTCGCATTTGCCACAACCGATGGGTCGGCAACCGCGGGTGACGACTACACAGGTCAATCCGGTACGCTGACGTTCGCCGATGGAGACACGTCGAAAACGATCATCATCGCGATCACCGACGACATGATTGTCGAGTCCGATGAGACCTTCACCGTGACCTTGTCCAGCCCCACTGGCGGCGCGACGCTCGGCGCCCTCACAACGTCGACCGTGACCATCATTGATAATGATAAGCCAGGTGTCCTGGCATTCAATGTTGCCAGTGCCGAGGTCAACGAAGATGCTGGCACCGTGACGCTGACGGTCAATCGAACGGGCGGCAGTGTCGGAGAAGTGACAGTCGAATATGCGACGGCTGACGGATCGGCAACCGCTGGTGAAGATTACACAGGTCAAACCGGTACGTTGACGTTTGCCAATGGAGACACATCGAAAACGATCATCCTCGCGATCACGGATGACATGAACGTCGAGTCCGATGAGACCTTCACGGTCATGTTGTCCGATCCCGCAGGTGGAGCGACGCTCGGTGCAATCACGACGACAACCGTGACCATCATTGATAATGATTTGCCAGGTGTCCTCGCATTCAGTGTTGCCAATGCGGAAGTCAATGAAGACGGTACGGAAGTCACCTTGACGGTCAATCGTACCGGTGGCAGTGCCGGAACCGTGACCGTTGACTTTGCGACGGCCGACGGAACAGCAACCGACGGTCAGGATTACACAGGTCAGACTGGTACGTTGACCTTCATTGGAGGAGACACGTCGGAAACGATCACGATTGCGATCACGGACGACATGGTGGTGGAGCCCAATGAGACCTTCACCGTGACGTTGTCCAATCCCCAAGGGGGCGCGACGCTGGGAGCCAACTCCACCGTCACCGTGACGATCTTGGAAGATGACGTACCCGGTATTCTGGCTTTTAACGTGACCACGGCGTCGGTCAATGAAGACGCAGGTACGGTGACCCTGACGGTCAGTCGCACCAATGGCAGCGACGGCGAAGTCACGGTCGACTTTGCGACCAACAGTGGCACGGCGACTTCCGGTCAGGACTTCACCGGGCAAACCGGTACGCTGACCTTTGCCAATGGTGTCACCTCGGCGGACATCGTGATCGCGATCACCGACGATACCGAAATCGAAGCGGACGAGACCTTCACGGTGACCCTGTCCAACGCAGGCGGCGGAGCGTCGTTGGGTGCCAACACAACCGCGACGGTGACCATTCTGGAGGACGATGTCGCAGTTGCATTCGACATGGCCACAGCGGTGGTCGACGAAGATGCCGGGACCGTGACCCTGAACGTGATCCGCACCGGTGACAGCGATGCCGCGGTCAGTGTGGACTTCGCGACTCAGGATGGAACGGCCTTGGCGGGTGCCGACTACGTGGCGAACAACGGAACGCTTAACTTCGCGGCCGGAGTGAATTCACAACAGATCACCGTTTCGATCACGGACGACAAGCTTGACGAAGTGGATGAAACTTTCACGGTTGGACTGAGCAATCCGTCGGCCGGAACCGTGATTGGGGCCATTGATGAAGCGACCGTGACCATCGTCGACGACGATATCCCTGGTGTGCTCGCGATTCAGACGACCGCGACCGTCAATGAAAAGGCGGGTACCGTTTCGCTCACGGTGACACGAACCGCTGGCAGCGACGGTGAAGTGATGGTTCAATTCGCCACCGCCGATGTGACAGCCGAAGCCGGGCTTGATTACACGGCGAACTCCGGCGTACTGACTTTCCTCGATGGCGAGACGACCAAGACGATTGTGGTGGCCATCATCGACGATGTCCTGGGGTCAGAGCCCGACGAGACGTTCCTCGTCACGCTGAGCAATCCAACTGGCGGGGCGACGCTCGGCAACACCACGGCGACCGTGACCGTTCAAAACGTCAATGAAGCCCCGACCGTCAGCGGCCCGGTTGCAGTGGACGCTTCGGAACAAGACGCAAGCTTTACGATCAGCGAGGCGGGCTTGTTGGCGAACGCGAGCGATCGTGAAAGTGATTTGCTCTCGGTCAGCGACCTGACGCTTGTCTCTGGCAATGCCGCAGGAGTCACCGTCAACAGCGATAGCCTGTCAGTCAATCCGGCTGCCTATGGTTCGCTGGTCGAAGGCCAATCTGCAGTGGTCGTGTACAGCTACCTGATTTCAGACGGTGTCAACGACCCGATCTCTCAGACGTTGACGTTGACGATCGAAGGTTTCAACGATCCTCCGGTTGCCCGGGACGACTTGGGCGTCGTCACGGTCAAGGGCGTCACCGTGAATGTTGATGTTCTCGATAATGATGATGCCGGTGACGGTGAAGACCAGTCGCTGAGTGTCGTTTCCGCCACGTCGGCAAACGGATCGGTCAACATCAAGGCTGACGGAACCATTGACTTCACTCCGGATGCCAACTTTGTGGGTGACACCACGATTCAGTACACCATCGAAGACGAGCAGGGCAAGCAGGACACAGCGACCGTCTTTGTCAAAGTCGAAGATTTCAGCCCATCGAGCATCTCGGGTTCGGTCTTCATCGACCATGTCGAAAACCTCTCCGCGATCATCAACGGTGCGGATCCGATTCGCAACGGAATCAAGGAATCCGATGAAGAGGGTTTGGGAGGTGTCGAAGTTCGATTGGTTTCCGCCGCTAACGAGAACAGCACCGGAGTGGCGATCGAAGAAACCACACTGACGGACCTCCATGGTAACTTCACGTTCGACCAGTTGGCGCCGGGCACCTATCACGTGATCTACGACGTGCCAGACACCGTGATCTTTGTCGGTGCCAATGATTTGGTGCGAGTCATTCCTGAGGGTGGCGAAGTCGACCTCGACGGCGTCAACTTCCCGGTCCTGGGGACGCAAGGCTCCGCGCTGCACAACGTCGACATCCTGGCTTCCAGCTACCTCCGCACCAATGCCACCATGGCTCAAATCAGCGATGGTGGTCGTGAAGGCGGGGTGGTTTCCTTCGACGAAGAAGGGAACCAAGAGTTCGTGATCGCCCTCTCGGGATATGAAGGGGTGAAGTTCGCGGAGCTCGCCATGAGCAACGACCGTGATACGGCACTGCTGACGATCATCGAGGAAGATGGTGACGTGATGTCGGCCGTGCTCTCGAGTGACCACTTTGTCATCAGTGCGGATGGACGCGGCGTGCAGTTCTTTGGTGGCATGAACGACCTGAATTTCGTCGATGCTGCAGAGATCCTCGCAATCAAAGACGATTTCCCAACCTATCGCGACGCGATTGACCGGGTGCTGGCCGAACTCTAAGCATTCGAGTCCAGTGCGAGTTGCGATCGCGATTTCAAACGACCCAGCCCTGAGGAGAGAACGCTCCTAAGGGCTTGTTCGTCGATGATCAAGAATTGAATGGACCGATGCATGTGATCCGGCTGCGAAAGCCATGGACCAAAACGTTGGGCGATGGCGTTCAAACTTTTCAAGTCGACGTGCCAGAGCAAACCGTTTCCGATTCGGAGGCGGACGAGGTCGTGGCTCATTATCAGACGACGACTTCAATCGTCCCAGCCGACTGCAAGACGCTCGGGTTGACCTTGCGGATCTCGGGTTGGCACGGACGACTTGACGTCGCTGAGTCTCAACGCGATGCCACTTCCCGTCAGTGAATCGTCGACATGCATTGACGTCGAGGTGACTCCGCTGCTGCGAGCTCACAATCAGCTGCTGGTCACGATTTCGGGAACCCGTCAGAGGCCCGCTCGGCTTTCCGGTGAGGTAACGCTTGGGATCGAGGAGAGACCGGTCAACTGACGGTGTGCACGACGACCAGGTTGTGTGCCTTGTCGAATACGCCGGTCCCGGTCACAAACACCACGTGGTCCCCGCTCTCGAGATGAGCGTGTTTGCGACCCCATCGACAGATCTCGTCGATGAAGGAGGAGGGGTCGTCGATGAATTCGGTTGCGATCGGCTTGATTCCCCAGAACAGGTTCATGCGCCGCAGCGTCGTCATCGAATCGCTCGCCGCCAGCGTGGGGATTCGGCTGCGGCTCTGGCTTTTGACCCACGCCGTGTTACCGCTGCGTGTGGCGATGACGATCAACTTGGCGTGAATCGAATCGGCGATCTGTGTCGCGGCCTGCGTCACGGCCGACGTGATCGGGTGCACTCGCAGGTTGACCGTGAATTCATCGGTGTGATGCCGGAGCATGTCACGCTCGGTGCAGACCATGATACGGTTCATCATCTCCACCGACTGGACCGGATACTTGCCAATCGCCGTTTCGCCGCTGAGCATGCAGGCGTCGGTCCCGTCCAGAATCGCGTTGGCAACGTCACTCACTTCCGCGCGGGTCGGACGTGTACTGTTATGCATCGATTCGAGCATTTGAGTCGCGACAATGACCGGCTTCAGCTTGCCGCGACACACGCGAATGATCCGCTTTTGCGCCACGGGCGTTTCGGCGACATCGATTTCAACGCCGAGGTCGCCGCGGGCCACCATGACGCCGTCGGCAACGTCGACAATTTGCTCGAGATGCTCGAGTGCCTCGGGCTTTTCAATCTTTGCGATCACCAGGGCACTGCTGTCATGCTCGCTGAGCAAATCCTTGAGCATCTGCACATCGGCGGCCGTGCGAACGAAGGATAGACTGACCAAATCAATTTCGTTGTGCGCCGCCCAGATCGCATTGTCGATATCTTTGGGCAGCAGTGCGGAGACCGATAGTTTCACGCCCGGCAGATTGATGCCTTGCCGGCTGCGCAAGCTGCCACCCGAAGTGACGCGGCAATCGGCGCGATCGCCGCTGACACTCTCCACGACCAATGATACGGTCCCATCGGCCAGCATCACTCGGTCGCCGACGTCCAACTCATCAATCAGTCGTTCGTAGCTACTCGTGAACTCATTCTCGGCCGACGGCTGATCTCCGCGAATGAAGCTGACTTGCATACCGGTCTCGCACTCGAGCGGATCGGCCATCAGTTCACCCAAGCGGATTTTGGGACCAGCAAGGTCTAGCAGGACGCCGACCGGATAGCCGACCTGTTCCGAAGCGGTGCGAATGTCTCGCAGCACCTGCTCGTGTTGCTCGCGATCGCCATGGGCGGTGTTGATGCGGAAGACGTCGACACCAGCCTCGATCAATTGAACAAGTTTCTCCAGCGTGCTGCAGGCAGGACCAACCGTCGCGACAATTTTGGTGCAGGCTTCGGTCAGGGAGGGTCTCGACATGGCAAATCTTTCCAGCGGGTGGAGTACAGTATGGACGATTCGCCGGCGTGCTGGCGATACCGGACGACTGCGGATCGTACTACACTTGGCCTCGATCACAAATTGTCCAGTCACATTCGTCTACCCCGCTTCCCGCCGCGACGCCATGGTTTCCAACGAACGACCGGTCGCGCTGATCACTGGGGGCTCGGCTGGACTCGGTTTTCACGTCTCCGCGAAATTCCTCGCTGCGGGCTATCGGGTGATTGTTGTGGGTCGAGACGCGGAGAGACTCCAGGCCGCGATCGATCGATTGTCAACGTCCAGCGACGATCGCGTTGCCGCCGAGGTTTGTGACTTGACCGATCCCCAGCAGGTTGCCGAGTTGATCGGCAGCGTGCAACGGAGTCACGGTCGCCTCGATGTCCTGGTCAATTGTGTGGGGGCGAGCGATCGAGGATTGATTGAGAATCTAGCTCCGGAAAAGCTCGACGACCTGATCCACCGCAACGTGCTCACTGCCCTGCTCTGCTCGCAAGCCGCGATCCCGCTGTTGGAGACGAGCGGAGGCGTGATCGTCAACATCGGCTCGCTGGCCTCGAAAGTCGGGTCGCGCTACATCGGCGGCTATGCGATCGCAAAGCATGCATTGGCCGGCATGACGCAGCAAATGCGGTTGGAGCTGAAGGCTCGCGGCATTCATGTTGGCCTGGTCAGCCCCGGGCCAATCCGTCGCGAGGACGCTGGCAGACGCTACGACGCGGCAGTGGACGCTTCGCTGCCGGCACAGGCTTCCAAGCCTGGGGGCGGAACCCGATTGAAGGGGTTGCCACCGGAACGAGTCGCCGACGCCGTGCTTCGAGTGGTACGGAAGCGGTCACCCGACATTGTGATCCCAGGCTATCTCCGCATTTTGATCGCGATTGGACACGCCTGGCCCCGTTTGGGAGACTGGCTGTTACTAAAATTTACGTCGTAGTCTTCGCAGAAATGTTGGGTCGGCGTCGCTGTCGCTCCTGGACCCAACCTACAAGAAGCCGTGGCCCAGTTCGCGATGTTCACGCTAACCTTTCCATCCCAACCATACCTTTCAACCTGCCGATGAACCGCTACCTCACCACTTTGTTGACCGCGCTGCTGCTCACCTCCGTTAGCCGCGCTGCGACGCTCGACGAATTGCCGGATCGCCCTAATTTCATCGTGATCTTCTGTGACGATCTTGGTTGGGGTGACCTCGGTTGCTACGGACATCCAACGATTGCGACTCCCAATCTGGACCGCATGGCTTCCCAGGGGATGCGGATGACGCAGTTCTACGTGGCTGCGAGTGTTTGCACGCCCAGTCGCGCTGGACTGATGACCGGCAGGTATCCGGTGCGCAGTGGCATGTGTGGCAAACGTCGCGTCCTGTTTCCCGATTCGGTTGGCGGATTGCCTGCCAGCGAGACCACGATCGCAGAAGTGCTCAAGCAGCGAGGTTACGCCACGGGCATGGTTGGCAAGTGGCATCTTGGGCATCTGCCGCAGTACCTGCCAACCGAGCACGGCTTCGACCGTTACTACGGCATTCCGTACAGCAACGATATGGACTCACTCGCAGCCAAGGGCACCAAGAGGTGGGACATCTTTCGAGATCCCGATTGGAAGAATTTCAATGTACCGTTGCTCGAAGGAACGACCGCCGGCGGCGTGCAGCAGATCGAAAGGCCTGTCGATCAACGCACCATCACGCGCCGCTACGTCCTCAAAGCACTCGATTTCATTCGCGAGCAAGACAAGGAACAGCCATTCTTTCTTTACCTGGCCCATTCGTTACCGCATGTGCCGTTGTTTCGTAGCGGTGACTTCGTTGGCCACTCACGAGCTGGAATCTACGGCGACGTGATCGAAGAAATTGATTGGGGCGTGGGCGAAATTTTGCAGACGCTTCGAGAGCGGGGCATCGACGAAAAGACGATGGTGGTCTTCACCAGCGACAACGGGCCTTGGTTGGTGTTCGATGATCATGGTGGATCGGCTGGTCCCCTTCGTAATGGGAAAGGGACCACCTTCGAAGGAGGCGTGCGGGTTCCTGGATTGTTCTGGATGCCCGGAGTCGTTCCAGCGGGAACTGTCTCGGCGAAACTGGCCAGCACGCTCGATTTGCTTCCCACGTTCGCGTCGCTCAGCGGGGCCGAACTGCCGCAGGACCGTGTGCTCGACGGCTATGACCTGTCCAGCATGCTGGTCGAACAGCAACCGTCCCCGCGCGAGTCGATGTTCTACTACCGTGACTCTCGATTGATGGCGGTGCGCAACGGTCGCTACAAGGCGCACTTCATTACCCAGGACAGCTACGTTCCGGGCAGCAATGTGGCGACCGACCACGACCCGCCGCTGCTTTTCGACCTCGAGATCGATTTGGGGGAGAAACGCGATATCGCAGCCGACCACCCTGAAGTCGTCGAGCAAATCATTGCGCTCAAACGCCAGCACGAAGCCGCGATGCAGGTGGCCGAAAGCCAAACCGATCGCAAGCCGTAGCCCTGGGAGGCTGTCCCGCCTTTCCCAATCGGCAAAGAATGCCGGTTTTTATGGGGATTCGCACGCTTTGCCCCGGTTGCCGCTGATCATCGCGACCGGGATACTGTGCCGATTGAACCATTTCCCCATGGTGATTCTTTTCCAACCCTGCTTGCTTTGCCCTTTGCCTACAGGAATCTCCCATCCATGAGTGCCTTTCCCGATGTCCCAACGATCCAGTACGAGGGCCCTCAGAGCGACAACCCTTTAGCTTTCCGCTGGTACAACCCGAGCGAGGTGGTGGAAGGGAAAACGATGAAGGATCACCTTCGATTCTCCATCGTGTATTGGCACACGTTCCGCGGAACCGGATCGGATCCATTCGGCCCCGGCACAGCGGATCGACCTTGGGACGACGGATCGGATTCGGTCGAGAACGCCAAGAATCGAGCTCGCGTTGCGTTCGAGCTGTTCGAGAAGCTGCAGGCTCCGTACTACGCGTTTCACGATCGCGATGTTGCGCCCGAGGGAGCCACGCTGGCCGAGTCCCACAAGAACTTCGATGCCGTTGCCGACGTGCTCGAGGAAGAACAGAAACGCAGCGGCGTCAAACTGCTGTGGGGCACTGCCAACATGTTCAGTAACCCGCGGTTCATGCACGGGGCAGCAACGAGTTGCAATGCCGACGTCTTCGCCTACTCCGCCGCTCAGGTCAAAAAGGCGATGGAGGTGACGTACCGTCTCGGCGGTGAGAACTACGTGTTCTGGGGCGGCCGCGAAGGCTACCAGAATCTGTACAACACCGACATGAAGCGCGAACTCGATCACTTGGGCGCCTTCTTCCACATGGCCGTGGACTACGCCAAGCAGATCGGGTTCACCGGACAGTTTCTGATCGAACCAAAGCCCAAGGAGCCGACCAAGCATCAGTACGACAGTGATGCGGCGGCTTGCTTGAATTTTCTCCGGGCCTATGGCCTGCTCGATCATTTCAAGCTCAATCTTGAAACCAACCACGCGACGTTGGCCGGGCACACGATGATGCACGAGATCGATTATGCAGGAAGCCAAGGTGCCCTGGGCAGTATCGACGCCAACACCGGTGACATGCTGCTCGGTTGGGACACCGACCAGTTCGCGACCGATTACTACCTGACCACTCAGACCATGTACTACATCTTGAAGTACGGTGGGATCGGCAGCGGTGGGGTGAACTTCGACGCCAAGGTGCGTCGCGAATCGTTCGAGCCGATCGATTTGTTTTACGCCCACATCGGCAGCATGGATGCCTTTGCCAAGGGGCTGAAGATTGCCGCGGCCATTCGAGCGAATCGTGGCTTGGATGATTTCATCGCCAAACGCTACAGCAGTTGGGACGAAGGAATCGGAGCCAAGATCGAAGCGGGCCAGGTCGGCTTCGCCGAGCTCGAGGCCTACATGCTGGAAAAGGGAGAGGTCACCCCGAACGTCAGCGGCCGCCAAGAGTTGCTCGAAAGCCTGATCAACCGCTACATCGATCGCGTGTAGGGCACGCGCAGCGTGCTCTCGGAGCGACGGCGTGCCCACTGGTCTATCCACCGAAAATTGGAAGGCGAAGTCGCGTCAGTCAGAATCGTGCTCGTGCTCGTGCTCAGCGCAGCGGTGCCCGTAATCGATTCGGGGTACCGCTGAACACGATCACCGCTGCGCTGAGCACGACGGACGAGCACGACGGACGAGCATGACATTTGGCGCGGACTATGCCACTACCCATTTGAGTCAAGCCGTGGATTCACCCAGCGCCAACCCCTCGACACGACGATCCACCCTCATCCTCATCACGCTCATCGTGCTCCCGCTGAGCGTGATCGGTTTGCAACTTCTTTTCAAAGTCGGTGCAACTTGGGGCCAGCTGGGCTATTCACTTTACAAAGTCTTCTTTCTGATCCCTCCGTTGATCTATTGCCGGATCAACGGGATCCAAGTTTTTCGAGATATCTTCATCCTCAAGAACTGGCGGCGATACCTCTCTGTCGCACTGGGGCTAGGTGTTCTTGCGTTGCTCCTCTTTTGGGGCGCCTATTTTTCGCTCCGGGGAGTGTTGGCGATCGACGAGGAGTTGATCATTCGTAGTACCGCCGAGCAGTTTGGCGTGACGAAGAACAACGTTCTGATTGTTGCCCCGCTCACCATCTTCTTGAATTCCCTGCTCGAGGAATTCTTTTACCGTGGATTCTCGTTCGGCCAACTCGTGAAAAGAAATCGCCGGCTCGGCTATCTGTTGCCGGCTGCTGTGTTCACCGTGCAGCACATGCTGTTCATCTATCAATGGTCGACACCGGTGAAATTGATCATCGCCGTCGTTGCTCTGTTCGTCTTCGCTTTGCTCCTGGAAAGAATCTACGAGAAGGCTCAATCATTGATCACGCCTTGGGTCATTCACATGTTCGGTGACATCGCCATGATGGGAATCGCCGTGTGGCTGATGATGTTTCGATGACGGGAGTGAGGCACAAGCGTTTCGGGCGGACTTCTCCAAATCACAGGGCGCGTCAAGCGGGGAGACCTGTCCCTCGGAAACGGTCGTCGCGATCGCGTCAGCGAATCGTCGAGGCGGGCTCATCTGATTTCTTGCTTTGTCGTCGTTCGCGGGCTCTTTCCAACACTCGTTGCAGGCCATCCTCAAGCCTCTTGCTACCTTCGAACAATTCCTCGCTGCCAATGAAGAGCGCTCTCGCGTGTTCGAGCAAAACTTCGTCGCGTTCTAGCTGTTCCCGCAACAATTCATCGCCTAGATCGAACGCCGTTCGATTGGTGATCAGGGATGCCACATTCCCCAACCCGGTCGGACTAACCAGAGGCTGATTGATTGTTCCAAAGATGGGCAGGGAAACGAATTGCGTGGTTTTGTCTTGTGAGTCCCCATCGGTTTCAGAATCAATCATCGGGATTTTCGCAATGATCGCCAGTCGACCGTCCAGCGTGATATAGCCGCTGCTCGTGATCTCCGTTTGACCGATCTCGATCACGGCGCGCTTGTGATCAACGAGTCCGAGATTGAGATCGAAGTCGACAGACTGTGCAGGCATCGTGATCAGATAGTCTGAGTCGTCGCGTGAAGGACCGGTTTGACGATGCACGATGGCATGCAGTTTATCAAGCGTATCCATCAACTCCTGCATCAAAGGGGTAAGTGACATCTCCATGTGCTGGATCAAGACACGTCCAGAGACGTGGGTCAGATCTGGGGCGCCGAACACGATGATGGCGTCATCAAGTTCGGCTCCGACAGTGCCACGAATGTTTTCGACTCGCATGATCGGTGGAGCAATGAACCCCAACCATCGTGCCGTCATTTCGTCCGTCAACTGAATCGACTCGGCGAGGACTCCTGGCTGCAGCCGAATCGTGATCGGGCCAGGCCGATAACGGACTTCTCCGGCGAGATTGAGTTTGCCGCCGCCCGTCGGCACGACGCTGGGCGCGATCTTGAGGCTCGTTTCGCTCAATCGCACGGGGATGGACGCAGGGCCGAACTTGACCCCTTCAACTTGGCCGGATTCCCACCCGAGCGTTCCGTCGATGGCCATCCCGGTGGATCCATCTTCGGTCCGATGTAAACGAATCTTCAATGGTGTTCGGTGCGTTCCATGCAGCTGCACGTGATGCCCGGCCAAATCTGTCAGGTGTTGGCCAAGTTCAGGCAGTTGGACGTTCAGTGGGCCAACCAGCGACACGTCGCCTTGATCCGCATTCCAGATCGCCTGACCGGACAGTGTGGTGGCAAACCAATCGCTGGACGCGCGCACTGCGTCGATGACGGTGCGCTGCGTCGTCAGGTCGTATCGAACAGTCCCGTCAATTTTCAGTTCCGGCTCCGCCCAAATGACGCGGTCATCGTTCGTTGCCGTCGTGGGGGACTGCATGGTGGTGTGGCCTGGAACAGCTGGCAAGCGTTCCAGTACCGCGAGCTCGACTGTGGAGACGTTGCCTCCGATTTCGATGGTCTGGGCGTCGCGATGAATGTTCAGCTGACCACTGCAGTCACCGTTCAGATACCAGTCATTGGAATCCTGCGCGAACCGCGATCGAGAGGCGGCAAGTTGAAAGGTGGATTGCTGGGAACCAGATCGCGACGGATCATCGATTCGATCATGGAAGCTGGTTGAGAGCCGATTCAGGTTTGCTCGCCAAGAGATCTCGCCGTCGATCGCGTTCGGTCCGACGCGACCTCGCATCTCAGCCGAAACGGCATCACTATGTACTGTCAAAGACTTGGCCTCCAAGTCACCCGATGGCCATTCCCATCGTCCGTCAAAACTCACGTTGGCTTTGCTTTGGCCAAACCAGCAATTTTCAAAGGCGATTCGCGGTTGGGACAGGTCGAGTGTTGCCCTCGTCACACGAGCCGATGTGGTCGAGAGATCTCCCTCAAGGTTCAGATCGAACTGACCTTCAGCATCGTGCACTTGCTTTTGAGTCCAGCAATGGACAATGCCCGCCAATTCTTCGAGACGGCCCGTTGCCTCGACGTGCATTGGCAGTAGCGTCTTGGAAGTTGGCTGCGACACCGGGCTTGTCAAATTCGCTCGCAGGTCAAGTCCCTCACCAAGGAGCGTCAGCGTCGCCTGGGACAATTCTTCCAGACGTTGACTGCCCCCACGACCCGCCAGGTTGAACTGCCCACTGAGTCGATTCTGGTGAATCGCGTTTGCGTCGTTCAGGGTCACGTGTAAATCGGTAGCGTCTCCCGAACCAGTCAATCGCCACGCATCAAGGTCCTGTACGTTCCAACGAATGTTGCCGTGGATCGCTCCACCTAGTTTCAGATCGGAGAGATCGGTGATCAGGCATAGACTTTCGGCCAGTTGGTGTAGGTCGACATCGAGGTCTGCGGAGCCTTGTTGCGAATCACCATTTCCCACGGCATTGGCAAAATCGCTGTGAAAGCGGAACTCGGCCGCGCTGAGCGAGCTATTCTCATGCGACAAGATCACGTTGAATTCGATTGGCTTGATCGTAACAACGCTGTGGACCACATGCGCTCGTACCGTGTCCGTCTTCAGTGCGAATCGACGGCGTCGCTCTGGAAGAGAAGAGAATGGTTCGGTTGTCAGCGTGATCTTGCCGGAAAGTAACTTGGTTCGATCTCGTAAAGGCAGAATGTCTGGTAACGATTCTTGCAGTGAGGCGAAATCGATTTCCGCCGTCATGCTGCCATCGATGCGATTCAAAAATTTGGACGGATCTTCGAGGAGGTTGCTCCAAGTCAACGAACGCGGAAAGGCACCGTCGATGGCGGCGGAGGCGAAGTCCGTGGATACACGGAGGCCTTGTGCAACGACTCGATCGCGCGTGATCTCGAGTTGACCGTCCACCACCGCGCGTTGATTGGACCAAGTGCGAGTTGAATCCATCGGATCGGCGGTTAGGAGGTCTCGTACTTCAAAACTCTCAAGGTCCACGCTGATCGCGCCGTCGCCTTGACCCGCCAATCGAATGGTGCCGGTTGCCTCACCAGCGATCTGCGATGAAATCACTGAGGCAGCGTGCGGGATCGGACCAAGCAGCAACGCAACGCACGATAGCGGTAGCGTTTCAGTTTCTATCTCGCAATGCCATGGTTTGCCTTCGGGATCCGTATCTGCATCACGCGGGTCTTGCGCCGTGGCGGTGGACAACGGAACCTGGGAAGTCAGTTTGCCTTGAAACGAACCAGCTTTGCCGCTGGGCTCAGTGAACACACCCCTGAACTTGGCGTCCAAGGCTTCCGGGTGCAGGTTGATCTCCACCTCGGACTTATCGAATTGCCAGCGATCTCCGGTGGCCGCATCAGCCACGCTGACCACAATGTCTCGGATTTCGATGCGACCGGAGGGCAATGGATCATCAGAATCGCCGTTCGACCGTAACGATAGATAATCGGTTAGCGAACTGCGACCTTCGGCGTCGACGGAGCCGTGCAGGCCGACACCCGTGATGACCCACTCGCCCAATGAGTCGTTCGATCCAAACAGGAGATTGACGAAGGTAAAATCACTGGTGATTTGATCGATGTGAAGCACGTTCGACGACTGATCATGAATCCGCACGCCCGACAATCGAAGGGGCGCGATCCAACCGATTCGCGTCGATTCCACATCGAACAACCAGCCGTGCGTTGCCAATCCTTTCCCCAGCTGCGTCCGGACGAGGAGCGTATGGCCGAAAATGCTGGGCGCTACCAGTATCAGCGAAGCGATCAATCCGAGCGCAGCAAGCACGTACCAGCGGAGACGATGAGACTGCCTGTGCTGACTCGCTCTCCCGCGATGCGTCGCGTGCGTGATCCCGGGCGCAGGACTCCATTGGTCGCGGACGGATCACTGGTCACATTAACATCCTTGAGCGTGGCCAAGCAGAAGAGGTTCTGGCCGGAGACTACTGGTTTTCGTCCCCTCCACTCAAGATTCATTCACAGTCCGCATTGCTATCAAATGCCGCCGAACGGATCCCGTTTACCTGCGTTTGAGTGTTGTAGTCCACGGAACGTTGACAGGATTGCAGGGTATCCAGGATGCCGCGTTCATCCTGTGGATCATGGGAATCCCGTCAAAGATTCACCGATCGAACCGCAACGGTCTCGCCGCATACCCTACTGTGCGGTGTCTTCGTAGATCGGCAGGTGGCGGTAGTAGACTTCCAGGTTGAGTAGATTCATCGTCGTGACGTAGAGGCGTCCAGCGTGGGGACTCCAGCGGTCGGGGACCGGATATCTTGGATCCCAACTTCCCGAGTTCGGACCGTGGTTGATCTGGCTCTCGAGCAACAGTGGATTCAAGTACTGATTCCATTGCTCCCAGTAATTGCCACCCATGTGGAACATGACCTGGGTTGCGTAGTACCAGTAGTATGCATCTCGCTGAGGCAATCGCGTGCGTTCCCATCTGCGGCGGGAACTGCAGCAGGTAGTCGGCGGCTGATTGCATCTCTTCGGTATCACGCCGCCAGCCGGCATACATTCGCATCAGCATGCCGACCGCCGTCATGGTCGGCGTCGGAAGGCGTCCGTGGCGTTGCGTTGGGGTGTCGGGTGCAAAGGGGTTGTAACGATATCGATCCGGTCGATCTGGACTTTGTGCCAGACCGAGCCAGCGCTCGATCCCGTCATACGTCTTCTCGGGAACCTCCAAACCGGAAAGTTGGCCACTCTTGAGTGCCATCATCATCCAGCCTGTCACACTTGTGTCGGAACTGACCTGCGGTGTGTAACGCCAACCGCCCCGTTGTCGATGCTGGGTATTGATGATGTAGTTCAACGAATCCTGCGCCGCTTCCTTCGAGCTCAGGATCCTGTGTCATCCCGTATGCCTCACACAACGCCAGGGCCGCGATTCCGTGACTGTAAAGGGCGACGTTGCGATTGCTGATGCCATTCTCAGGTCGATACAAGTCGCCGTTGGTCCTTTGGTTGTCCAGCAAGAACTTCAGGCCACGACTGACCGTGTCGACGTATTGGTGTTGTCGATGCGTGTAGCCGGCCCCTTGGAACGCGAGCAGGCACAATCCCGTTGCTGCGGTGTCACTCTGCAGCGCGACATCGCTGCCGTGCCCTTGGAGTGACCAACTGCCGTCCTTGTTCTGAACACTCGACAGATAGGCCAAGCCTCGCTCGATTGCCTCTTCGGTCGCCGGCGCGACCAGACCAGCCGCCGGCGGCGCCGATCCGCCTTGCGTTCGCATCACACGTCGGTTGTACGATTCCACCGTCGCGATCTTGGCACCGAACGGAGTGATCGGGCCGCCAACGTCTCGCTTCGGCCGTGCGGGCCGTGTCAGATCCATCGCACCGACGCGTGGTAATTCGGCGTCGACTGCGATCCCGACTTGGGGAAGTGGACGGATTTGATCGGTAAGCCCCACCGGACCGTCGTCGAGCAGAAAGTCGAGCGCGGGACCGGCTGAGGACAGACTCGGCGCGGACGCACCATCGCTCCCCTGGCTCGCGAGATTGGCAATGGACTGACCGCCCAATCGATCCGTGGCGGTGGACTCGACAACCGACTCGGAAGCCGCTGGATTGCCCGAAGGCTGAAAGCGAATGGTTCCCGCCGGAGTCATTCCGGCGCCAAGGTTCAATCGAGACGCGCGTCCGGGAGCTCGCTCCGCAAGTCCCGCCGTGACTTCGGGGACGCCACTGCGGGCTGACAGGCGATCGCTTGCCCGCACGGCGCCCGAGGTGGCTGCTTGTGGCGCGGGCGGACCGGTGTCGGAGTTAATCCCCATCGACAACTGGGCGCCGCTGGTTTTGCCTTGCCGATTCAGCGGGACATCGACGGGCGAGATCATCCGGCTGGCGGACTCATCGATTCTCGCAATGGGGACCGACTGAGGTGCGGGGGCGGAGCCGGCGGGCTGCAGGTTGGCAACGGTCTGCTGGCGACGTTCACTCCGCAGTCCCGATTCGCCCACCGTTGGCAACTCGCTTTCGCGAGTGCGAGCACCTTCCAGCGAGGGTCGGGTGGGCTGGTCGAGTTCCGGCTGCCGTGGTGAAGGCTGCGCGAGACTGGCGGCGAAGGGCTGCGGCTGACGCTGCTCGGATGAAACGTTGCGTTCGACGCTCGGTTGGTTCACTTCTGACTCAGTCGGCACGTCGGGAGCGACCGGTGCCCGTGAGTTGAACGGACTGGTGCGGGACTCCAATTGTCGACGCGCCATCTTGGTGGGTGAATTGGTTGGCATCGGCGGCGACTCAGATGCCTGGTTCCGCTTGGTCAGATACTTCTTGATCGGACGTTGCTCGGGTTCACGAGGACGCGGGACCTCGAGTTTCGGCGCCGACTGCTCGACCGGCGGAAGTTGCCGTGGTTCCTCCGGGATGACGCGTGAGGAGGTCTCCGCTTCGACCGGCTGCGACCAGTCGGGCGTTGTCGAGCTCGGCTGCGGCGTTTGAAACACGTACTCGGGCAGCGTTTTGCGAACCACCGATCGTTCGGGCCGCAAACCGGTAAAGGCTTCCGGGAAATAGCGGCTGAAGATGATCACATTGACGGCAAGAATCAGCAGCAGCAGATGAACCAGGAGGCTGAATAGCAGGCCGAGTTGAATCGAACGATGAACGTATCGCGACAGCAGCGAATGCGAAAACAACGCCAGCAGCAATGCGACCACGGGTACGCCCACCGCGTAGGTCCACGCGTTGTAGAGCAAACGTGGATCGTCGAACTTGAGCTGCGTAACCGATATGTAAAGCACCAGACCGGCCAACGCGGCGATCGACACGTCCAACGGCCAAATGCGTTCCCGTGGTTCAGAGTCGTTGCGTTTCGGCGGAGGGATCGGTGAATTCACTGCTCTGGGAGTTCTCACAACTTGGTCGCCTTCTCGACCGTCACGGCTGGGGACCTTCCTGCGTCGTGACGCTGTAGTCGCTGACGCCGGTCTTGTTGCAGATGTCCATCACACTGACGACCGGTTGGAACGAAGTCGTTCGATCCGCCCGGATGACGACGGTTTGACTGGTCGGATTGCTGGCGACGGCAATGCGAAGTAGTCGCTGCAACTCGCTTAGCTCCGTCGGCTGTCCCGATAGATAGAGTGAGCCACCAGAGTCAATGTCGACGATGATCTCGCGCGGCTTGCTGATCATGGGTACGGCGCTGGTTGCGGAGGGGAGCACGATGTCGAGGCGACGCTCCTCTTCCTCGAACTCACTGGTGACCAGGAAGAAAATCAGCAACAAGAAGACAACGTCGATCAAGGGAGTCAGGCTGAGCGTACTGGCGACGGAAGAATGCTTGAATCTCGCCATGATCAGACCGCCTTTGCACCGTCATGCTGCTTGGAAGGACGGGGTGGCGGTGGTGGTTTCGGGCCTTCGATCGACGGCGAAGCGGACTCCATGGGACTCATCACCCCTTCATTGTCCATGCGACGTTGACCGGTGAACCGGGCGAACCCGGGTGCCAGATCAAACACCAACTCCTCGACGCGATGAAACAACTTGGCCACGCGGTTTTCCAAGTAGAGTGCCAGAATCGCAGCCGGAATCGCGACTACCAATCCGGCCAGCGTGGTCACCAGCGCCGTGTAGATGCCTTCCGACAGTTGTTCGCTGCGACTGCGGTCAGGCGTCAGCGTGGTCGACTCATGAAACGCAACGATCATGCCCCAAACCGTTCCCAGCAGTCCCATCAAAGGTGTGGCGGCAGCAGCCAGAGTCAGCCAGCGGATCAATGAACCGCACTTGTCGGCTTCGCGCTGGATCGTCTCCCTGGCGGCTTGCTCGATCTCACTCAAAGGTTGACCAGTGCGGAGCAACATCGCCGTGATCACTCGTGCCGCCGGAGATGGATATTCACGGCACGACTGCAAGGCAGCAGATGGGTCAAAACGATCCATCGGATCACTCAGCTCGTCCAAGTCTTCCGCCAGTCCACGGGGCAGAATTCTTTGTTGCCGAAGGCTGAGCAATCGCTCAAACGCCAATGCGCACCACCATCAGGCTCATCACGCCAATCGGGATCATGAAGACGCCGCCGCGCATGATCAATGTGAGCAGATCGATGCCGGAGGGCGCCGAAGTCATGATCTCGTCGGAGGCCGGTTGGTCATTCATCACCGACTGGATTTCAGCGGCGTCGACCACCGCTGGTTCCCGCCCAGAGAATCCTCGTTCTGCCGGCAGGACGTCGCTCGTCTGCTGCGCGTCAACCAGCACGCTGCTGATGACCACAGCCAGCCAGGTGAGCGAGAAGATCGACAGTCGGCTAATCCGACGGCTGTCAGGGGGCTGAATCACTTGTTTAACGCCTCGATGCGATCGCGAGACTTGGCGGCCAGCTCATGATTGGGATGCGTCTCAATCACGTAGTTGAAAAAGTCGGTGGAGATCTTGCGAGCCTTCTGCTGGCTCGATGGGGTTTTTGCGGCTTCCAAGAGCAACTCACCGCAGCGTCCCGCCTCGAACCCGCTCTTGGCTTGCCAGTTCTTGATGGAATCAGGAGCCTTCTCTGCTCCGAATCCGTACATGACGCGTTGGAATTCCGGAATCGCCTTGTCGAATTCGCGATTGGCGAAATAGATCTCGCCCATCATGAACCGAGCTCGGGCTGCCAATTCGTTTCGGTAGTTGTCCGCGACTTCCTGGAAGTACTTCAGAGCATTGTTGTTATCACCAGCCTGCTGATAAGCGAAACCAGTCTCGTAGAAGACCTGCGGCAGGTACTGGGTGGAAGGAAATCGCTCGCGAAGTTCGTCGTACCACTCGATCGCTTGTTTCCACTCCTTGAGTTGCGACGCACACTGACCACCATGCAGCAAGACAAGCTCACGCACACGCCGTTCGGCGTCATCTCGGACATTCTTGGAGGTCTCGTCGCGCTGACGGATCCGGTCGCGGGCAGCCTGGAAGCCCTCGATCGCGGACTGGTAGTCGTCGCGTTTGAAACGACACTCGCCGATCATCATCAGTGCATCCAAGGCAAGTTTACCCTCGCCATGGGCGGCGGCCTGGTCTGCGAATGCCTGTTCGGCCGCTTCGTAGTTCTCGTCTTTGAATTCAGACCATCCCAAGCGGTAGTGCGCTTTTTCTGAGAGACCGGCTTCGGTAGCCTTGTTTGCAGCAATCTCAAACTGGCTGGCTGCCAACGCCCAAGCTTCCGCGCTGTAATGTTGCTGGCCGATAAAGTAGGCTGCATCGGCTACCAAGGGCGCCTCGGGGTATTGATTGACGAGCGACGTAAAATACTTGACCGCATCAGGCGCGTTGCCACTTTCTTGGAGTGACCATCCCAGTTCGTAAAGCACCTTGTCCATTGACGGATAGTCGGGGACCTCGTTGACAAGTCGCTCCAACTTCTTGGCTGCCTCGTCGGGCTTCTTTGCCGTTTGATCGATCAACGCCAGTTCATAGAGAGCGTGACCGAGATTGGTGCCCGCAGGTGGAATTTGCAAGATACTTGTCCAGATCCTGCTTGGCCGCTTCGAACTTGCCCAGGTTGCGAAGCGTGATGCCGCGAGCCAGCGTGGCATCATTGCGGAGCGGATGCTCGGGATTGGCCAGGACCGCTTCGAGCGACTCCAGGGCGGGAGCAAAATCTTTGATTTGCATGAGCGCCCAGCCTTTGCCGTACTGTGCGTATGGAATCAACCCGGTTTCATTACCAGAACTTAGGATCTGGTCATAATAGTCGACCGCTTGTTTGAACTGTTCGTTTGTGCTGGCGAACTGGGCCAATTGGTAACGGGCCTGATCTGCCATGGGCGAACCGGGATCGGCATTGATCAATTCCTTCCAGCTTGCCTCCGCTGCCTCCGAGTTGCCTGACTTGAGCTGAGCCTGGCCTTGCAGGAGTTGTGCCTCGTTGCCGCGGTTCCAGTTTGGGTCGGCCTTTCTCGCGGCGATCAGCGACTTGGCCGCGGCCTCAGGCTGCCCGCTTCGCAGTTGGGCCTGCCCGATTAGCAAGTAGGCTTCGGCCTTTTGCGCGGGCTGTTGAAACAAGTTCAGTTCCGCCGTCAGTTTGTCGATCGTCGCCTCAAAGCGACCGGCTGCATTACCCGTTGCCGCGGCACGCAACAGCCAGAGCGGCCGCTGCGGGTTGTCTCGCGCGGTGGAGGCAAGCAGTTGTTGATAGGTGTCCGACGCCTCGCCAGAGTTACCCGACATCAGTTGACTCTCGGCCGCGACGAATCGGACGTCTGGCACCAAGCGTGTCGTTGGGAAACTTCGCGATGAACTCCGAGGCGAGCTCAAGAGCCTGCTGCGGTTGGTTCAGTTGCAGCGATGAAAATGCTGCGTTGTAGAGTGCTCTGGGGGCCAACGGATCGGTCGGGCGCATTCCGATACGCCTGCGTGTAGAGATTGAGCGATTCCTCGATTGCGTGCTGGATCCATCGACAAGGCTTCGGCGAGATCGAGCCGCAGGTCCATGACAAAGTTTCCTTCGACGCCGCGGTCCAATTGCTGCTGGACGATCTTGGCGGCTTCAGCCGGATTGCCTTTGCTGATCTCGATTCTCGCCAGCCAGTGAGCTGCCTCAGTCGCCGCATCCAGGTTGTTTTGCTCGAGCACTCGGCGAAAACGTTCGGCCGCACCATCGATGTCGCCACCCCGATAGCTGCTCTGCGCAGATGCCAGGACCGCCGATCCGGCAAATGGAGATTCGGGAAAGTCGGCAAGCAACTGCTCGTACTTCGCAGTCGCCTCGCTCGGTCGATTGGCTTGCACCAGTGCGAATGCCTGTCGGGACAACGCATAGGCTCGATCGTCCGGCGACTTGGTCGAATCGTAGGCTGCCGCAAATGACTCGATTGCCGGTTCGTAGTCCTTTTGCATGATCAATAAATCACCGACCCGGAGATGCACATCGGTCACCAGCTCTTCGCGTTGGCAGCTGCCCAAGAGTTGGCGATAGGAAGCCATCGCCGCATTCAAACTGCTTTCAGTTCCTCTTGCGCGACGCCACGTGCGTACAGCGCGTCACAGCGCAACGGAGATGACTTCGCATCCGACATGGAGAGGAGCTTGTCATAGAACTCAATCGCCTGCTTCGAATCGCCCAAGCCATAAGCCGCTTCGCCACGGTAGAAGTAGGCTCGATCAAGAAACTTGCTGTTCGGGTTCTCCTTTTCCAAGTCTTGAAAGGCCGCGATCGATTGCTTCAGCAACTTGGCGTCGCGTTGTTCCCCTTGCCCGGACGACGCGTACAGGCACCATCCGAGATTCGCCAGGCTTTCCTGACGAAGGTCATACTCCTTTTGCTGGAGTGCTCGCTGGAACGCCTTGGCTGCTGCCGCGTAGTCCGGATTTTCTTTCTGCATGAAGCAGACACCGAGGTAATGTGCCGCCTGAGCGGACATGGGATGCTCGGGGTACTCGGCAAGAAACTTGTTCCAGGCGTCGATCGCCAGATCGAACGCGCCGCCGGTTTGAAAATTGGCGGCGTCGGCGTACTTGGCCATCAACGCATCGCTGGCTTTCTGCTGGCGCAGACGCTCGCGGACCCCAACAGGCCACAGCCTCCTAGGACGATGATTGCCACGATCAACCGCCATGGAACGCGGTGGTTGCTGGACAGGGATGGCTGCGGGATGGAGGCCTGCTGCCTGTTCACGATTTGCTCCAATCAAACGCCAATGCAGGACAATCACGACTTCAGGATGAGGCGTGAGCCGCCGGGGCCCTTCCCCGACGACGGACCAGATCCAGAAAGGCACGGTATTTTAGCGGTCGAGGCATAAAGTCGATAGTTCGACGCTGCGGCTTGCCCAGACGGCAAAGTCGAAAGTCGCCTCGGTTTGCCTATCCCGCCGTAATCTGTCGGCGTGAAGGTGAACACACTGGGGAAACCGCTCGTAGCTCTCTGCGGGGAATGTCTCGCAACGGTGGTCTCCGGGCCGCACACCGCCCCGATTGACGGTTTATTGTCCGCTACGGCGGTGGGGCTTTTCCTCCACGTGAGCCCGCCGCCACGTTTCTCTCGCTCTACGAAGTCCAGCATCGTGACCTTGATTACCTCGCTTATCACTGGTGGAGCCGGCTTTATCGGTTCGCATCTGGCAGAACATTTACTTTTTCAAGGTCACCGCGTCATCGTGGTCGACGATCTTTCCACCGGTCGCGCGAGCAATCTCGCGGGAGTGATGGGACACGAGCGGCTTGGAGTACATCGAGGGCACGGTGGAAGACGAGTCCCTCGTTGCTGAGGTCGTCGATCGGGCGGATCGTGTGTATCACCTTGCCGCCGCCGTCGGCGTTGCGTTGATCGCCAAGCAACCGATTCAAACCATTGAACGGAACATCTATCCGACGCAGTTGATTCTGAATCGACTCGGAAAGCGGACAGCTGCTGGTGATCACATTCCCTGCTTCATCGCGAGCACGAGCGAGGTGTACGGAAAGAACCCGAAGGAAGTTTGGACCGAAGACGACGACCTGGTCTTCGGTGCAACCACCAAGCCGCGCTGGAGCTACGGCGTGTCCAAGGCCATCGACGAGTTTCTGGCGCTTGCCTTCTTCAAGGACTGTGGCCTGCCAGTCGTGGTGGGGCGATTCTTCAATGTCGTGGGACCACGGCAAACCGGTGCCTATGGAATGGTGCTACCTCGATTCGTCGATGCGGCGCTTCGAGGCGACTCCTTGGTGGTTCACGATGACGGAAGGCAGGTCCGATGCTTTGCGCATGTCGACGATGTCGTCAGCGCCGTCGCCACGCTGGTCGATACGAGCGAAGCGGTCGGGCGTGTCTACAACATCGGCAGCGACGTACCGGTTTCGATTCTGGAGTTGGCGGAGCGGGTGATCGCTCGTGTCAATCCCGAAGCCAAGATCGACTTCCAGAGTTACTCGGACGCATACGACGAGTCGTTTGAAGACATTCGACGACGGGTACCGGACTTGACCAGAATTCGAACGACCATCGGATACCGGCCAACGCAGGATCTCGATGCGATCATTGATTCGGTTGCGGAATACCAGCGAGCACACGCTCAAGCGTGATCGCTTGCACGTCGTGCTTGTATTGATCCGGATACTACGACATTCTTGAATAGTTTCAGTGTCTTCAACCCTGAGATTGTGCGAGGTCGGGCCAGGCTCGAGGCCGAGACCCGGTCTCTCCCGAGACCGGCACTCTCCAAGCCGTGACGGCTCGCCGGCGATTCGAGTCCGCAGCCTCGTGACGAGCCGACTCGAAGCTTACGTCGGGCTTGGATTGGTCTGCTGACACGCATTCAATGTCAGATGTGTCGGATTCGCTTTGTGCCTGCATGATGTCGGTCCAGATCTCTCGCACGATCTTCAATTTGCGTTCCACCGATCGCAGTGACATGCCGAGTTGCTCGGCGATCTCTTCGTTCGAATACCCCTCGAATCGCAGCCTGGCAACTTCTCGTTGGGAGGCATCGGGAAGAGCGTGAAACAAACCACGCTGTTGCTCGTCCATGATGGCCAGAAACTCGGGTGTCGGTTCGCCATCGAGCAGCTGGTCGAATCCGCCGAGTTGGCTGGTCATGCCAGCGACAATCGATTCGCCCCGAACGTTCGTTCCGCCTCGCTTCTTGGCGGTTTGGCGACGAACCTGGTCGACCGCTTTCATGCTCGAAATCGCGGTCAGCAGTTTCCACAGGTCATCCCGGTCGTGAAGCTGCGTGAATCGTCCCGCGGCTGCACCATCGCAGAGGCACTGAAAGACACTGACGGCGACATCTTCCTCGTCCGCGATTCGCCTCGGCGCGGATCCCAGTTGTCGCGATGCAACTCGAACGAGCTTCTCAAAATACCTTTCCCAGATCTTTTGAGTGGCAACGTCCTGACCGCTCTTGAGTTCGCTGATCCATGCGGTGACTGATTCGTTGAACGGATCCATTGAAAGTTTCCCCAGGGAGAGTCGAGCTTGGATGGGTTAGGGGGCGACTCTCGACGCGAGTTCCGGGACGTCCCGTGCCCACGACGCGATCGTATCGAGGTCCATCTTGCGCTGCGCGACCGATGGTTGAATCGCGTTCGACAATCAGCTCGCGATACTCGTCGCTTGCCTCCAGGCTGGGCCACTGGGATGTCGGTTCACGCTGTTTGAGATCGAACAGGTCCCAGTCGCTGTCTGCGGAAAAGAGATGCTCCGCCGTGAGCAGTTCGTAGGCAATGCAACCAAACGCGTACCAATCCGAGTGTGTTCCAACGTGCGTCATCGTAAACTGTTCCGGTGGCATGTAGAGCGGTGTGCCGACTGCCTCAAGGTCACAGCCATCGGATTCGATCAGCTTGCTCAGGCCAAAGTCGGTGATTGCAATTCGTCCCTTGTCGATCGATCAGAATATTGGCTGGTTTGAGGTCGAGGTGAAGCACGCCCCGCTGGTGCGCATGACGCAGGCCATCGGCGATCTGCCCTAGCACGCCTCGAGCCGTCTCTTCGTCCAAGGGACCGTGGTCTCGCAGCAAGCGGCGCAAGTCGGTTCCGTCGTACAAGTCCAAGACGATGAACCGCGTTTTGTAGGCGACAAAATGCCCTCGCATCGACACCACATTTGGATGATGAAGTTCGCGAAGCAAATCGGCTTCCTGCTCAAATCGAGAAACGACCCGTGGGCTGTAGATGAATCGATGTCGCAGCATCTTCAGTGCGCAGGGCGAGCCGTCCGATTCGCCTGCTGCGCCGTAGACGACGCCCATCGACCCCGTACTGATACAGCGATCGAGCCGATAGCCGCCGAGAGATCTTGCCGCAGAGCGCGTCGCGAGACTGTTGTCCTAGTCGATCGCTGACCAGTTGACTCAATGCAATCTCGACTTCGGGATGGTGTCCGCGGATGGCATCGTAGTCATCTGCCGACAGCACCAGGGCACGCACTTCGGTGATGGCGATGACGTCGGCCGTACAAGGCTCACCCGTGATCGTCGAAATCTCCCCGAGCACCGAACCGCGACCGTCCACGTCAATCGTCCGGCGTTTGTCACCGTCGACCACGACAATTTCGACTTCGCCATCGAGGATCAAATACAGTCCCGATGCCCGCTGGCCCGATGTCAGGAGGGTGTCGCCGGCGGCAAAGGTTTGAGGCTGAATGCCCTTGGCAAGGGATTCCTTGGCGTCGAGCGAAAGCGGGCGGAAGGTGCGATTGCCCTTGATCGCCCGCCAAATCGTCGGGTCGACACCGATCGGGACGTCATCCGCGGGCAACAGCGGGTCGCGCCGCGGCCTTGCCAGTGAGTTCGCGGTACAAGGCGATCAGTTCGCGTCGCAGCCAGGGACGCAACTCGGGATCCACACGGCGAAGCCACTGATCGATGTTGCCCGGCTTGCGACCCGTCTCGCGGTTCTTGGTAACGACTCGCTCAAACTCGTCGCAGATCGCATCGAGTTCCGCGATCGCGTTGGTCTTCTTGTTCGCAGCCATCACCCACCCGAGGTCTTGTTTCGGCTACCCCCCCACGCACCCATCTCTCTGCGGTTCTATCCGTCTGGACAGGGGTTGGCAAGCTTGGCGGTGAGTCGGCGGGGGAGATTGTCGAAAATGAACCGCTCGGTCAAGTTGACTTCGCGTTGACGTAGGCCATCCGCAGCGTGTGCAGAGCTTGGGAGATCATCTCCGATTCATCCTCGCTGAGATTTCCCTTTGTCTTCTCGCTCAACATCTCGAGTGTATCGATGTAATGCTTTGCGTAGGGCTTGTTGATCGATGCCTTGCCCGACTCGGGATCGGGCATATGGCCGAGCAGCGAAATCGCCTGCGTGTACAGCATGGACACGTGGACTTCGAACGAAGCGGGCGGCGGCGGTGGCAGCGACTCTTCCTGGGAAGACGTCGGCGTGGTGGCGGTCACTGCTTCATCAGCGGGCGTGTCGCCCAGTTCTCGCTCACGAGCAACCTGCTCTTTCCAGTCCGAGTCGACAATGATCTTCGGTTCGTCGTCTTGATCAGGATGGGTGTCGCCGTTCATGGGATCGCAGAAAAATAGGGACGGGACGGAATGGCACGGACTTCGGCAGAATTCGTGAACCTCAGGCGCTAGCCGTGGGCCACTCTTCGGCAGAATTCGTGAACCTCAGGCGCTAGCCGTGGGCTACTTCCTCTGGCCGATTAGGCTACTTCCTCTGGCCTGTTCGACTCGATGGATTGATCAGCCGTCACGCGTTCGCGTCCGGTCTTTCGCGTGCTGGAGAACCGGAGGCGAACGCGTGGCGGCTGATAAAAACCCAAAGCCAACCGCCTTCGGGAAGGTCTGATTCGGTTAGCTTTCTACTCGTTGCTTTCTACTCGTCGGTGGGGCCCGACGCTATCGAATCCTGGGGTTGTGACTTGATCGGTGAGTCGCCCGCAACTCGTCGGGCATGACGCTGAATGGCAGCGCCGATGAAACCGGCAAACAGCGGATGAGCCTTCAGCGGCTTGCTCTTGAACTCCGGATGGAATTGAACGGCAACAAACCAGGGATGATTGGGAACCTCAATGATCTCCACCAGGCCGCCGTCAGGGCTCGTTCCCGCAAATCGCATCCCGTTGGCTTCGAACTGTTGGCGATAGAGATTGTTGAACTCGTATCGATGTCGGTGCCGTTCTTCGATGAAGTCGGTGCCGTACGCCTTGCCCGAAATGCTGTGTCGATCCAGTTTCGCCGGCTGGCTGCCAAGCCGCATGGTCCCGCCCATCTGTGTCACGTTCTGCTGTTCATCGAGCAGGCAGATCACGGGATGGCGCGTGTCCTTGTCGAATTCGCTGGAGTGAGCTCCTTCCAAGCCAATCACGTCACGGCCGTACTCGATCACGGCGCACTGCATTCCCAGACAGATGCCGAAGAACGGGATGCCTCGCTCTCGGGCGAAGCGAATCGCTTGAACCTTGCCCTCGATTCCCCGCTCGCCGAAGCCACCCGGCACCAACACGCCGTGATAACCGCTGAGCAATCGCTCGGCACCTTCCCGCTCGATATCGGCGCTCTGAATCCGTCCGATCCGCACCTGAGCCTGGTGGTGCATGCCGGCGTGGTCAATTGCCTCGTAGATCGACTTGTAGGCATCCTTGTGCTCGGCATACTTACCGACGACCGCGATCGAAACCTCGTGCCGCGGATTGCGCAGCCGATGCAGCAGGTCGGTCCAGGGCGTGATGTTGAGTGCTTTGGCACTACTGAGTCCGAGCTTGCGAACAATCAACTCATCCAGCTTGTTATCCACCAGCGAGATCGGAACCTCGTAAATCGAAAAGTCCTTGTCCTTCTCTTCGATCACCGCTTCGGTCGGAACGTTGCAGAACAACGCAATCTTTTCACGATCTTCCCGGCTGATCGAATGCTCACAGCGGCAAACCAGGATGTCTGGTTGAATCCCGATCTCACGAAGCTGCTGCACCGAGTGCTGCGTCGGCTTGGTCTTTCAGCTCGTCAGCCGCCTTCAGGTAGGGAACAAGCGTGAGGTGCAGGTAGAGACAATTCTCGCGACCGACGTCGAGCGAGAACTGGCGAATCGCCTCCAAGAACGGAAGGCTCTCGATGTCGCCCACCGTGCCGCCGATTTCGGTGATCACGACGTCGACGTCGTCCCCCCCCATTCGCTTGATCACCGACTTGATCTCGTTGGTGATGTGCGGGATGACCTGGACCGTCTTGCCCAAGAATTGACCCTTCCGCTCCTTTTCGATCACGGATAGGTAGATCTGGCCCGTGGTGTAATTGCAGTCGCGGGTCAGCGGACTGGACGTGAATCGCTCGTAATGTCCGAGGTCGAGGTCGGTCTCGCTGCCGTCGTCCAGCACGTAGACTTCCCCGTGCTGATAGGGGCTCATCGTCCCGGGGTCCACGTTGATGTACGGGTCCAATTTCTGCATCCGCACCCGCAGACCACGTTGCTCCAGCAACATGCCGATCGACGCACTGGTCAACCCTTTTCCGAGGGAACTGACCACGCCGCCGGTTACAAAGATGTGTTTTGTCATGGCATCGAATGATACCAAGCTGACGTGATTTCGGAAGTCACGCAAATGCCGCGATCTCGAAGGCCTGCGCCCAATGCCACTTACTGTTGACCTCGGGCGCTAACCGAGGGCCCCGAAAGCGCGTTTGAGATCCAGCGAAGGCCCACGGCTAGCGCCTGAGGTTCACGAATACAGCCAAACGAGCGGCATTGGGCTGCCGATCTCGGACGGCCGCGGAAACACCGCGGGAATTGGCCGAAAGTGAAACCTTGGCCGTGGTGCGCGGGTAAAATCGAGATGGTGGGCCTTGCTGCGGGTGATTCTCGACGCCCACCCCTCGCCGCCTCCTTCCCCTCCCCACTGGCCGATCTCGCGAATGCCGGAGTGCTTGAAAATGTTTCGGATTCTGTTCGTCTCCATGGTGACGCTCGCCTCCGCCGCGATGGCCGAGTCACCTCCCAGGCAATCCGACTCAGACGCCAGGTTTTTTCCTGACTCGACGGCGCTGTACGCAGAGCTACCCGATCCCAAGAGCTTGCTCTCGCTGGTGTTGGATCATCCACTGCGGGAAAAGATTGAATCGCTCGAGCCCTATCGCGCCGCGACCAACAGTACGCCTTACAAGCAGTTTCTGCTGGGCCGAACGGTGGTCGAAGCCCAAGTGCAAATGCCGTGGCGGGAAGCGCTCGAGACGTTTCTGGCGCAAGGTGCCGCGATTGGGTTGGACCGACGCACCGAAGGACTGGCGATCATCATCCACGGCAAAGATGAGGCTTCGATGCAACTACTCCGTGACAAGTTGATCGAGTTTGCCAAGCTTCGGCCGAACCCGGATCGGATCAAGGAGGGCGAGTATCGTGGTATCAAGGTCCATCAGGTCGACAACATTGCGCTGGCGGTTCACGGTGAACGAATCCTGTTCACGAATCAAAAGGATCTCGGCAAACAGATCGTGGATCAGATGCTCGATGGAGGCTCGTCGCTTGCTGATCAACCGCGATTTCAGTCCGCGCTGGAAGTTCGCGGCAACGACTTGATCGCTTGGGGGTACGCCGATGTGGAGGCGATACGCGACGCCGGCGTCGCCCGAAATGTGTTTCAGGATCAGATCAATCATCCCGTCGCCGAGCTGATCTTTGGCGGCATCCAGAGTTCGTTGCAAAAGACTCCCTATGCGACCGCATCGTTACGTGCCGACTCGTCGCAGCTCGACTTGGTGTTGGGGATGCCACATCAGGCGGATTGGCTGCCGGAATCAAGGGAGTACTACTTTGGTCCAGACGGCAGCGGCCATGCACCGCAGATGCCGTCATTGCCGGAAACGTTGTTTTCGCTGAGCACCTATCGCGACTTTTCAGAGATGTGGTTGCGTGCCGGCGACCTGTTCAATGCCGATATGAACGACGAGCTTGCAAAGGCCGATGCGACCCTGACCACCTTGTTCGCGGGTCGCGACTTCGGTGAGGACATTCTTGGCTCGTTCCAGCCCGAGGTCGGCTTCATTGCGGTTCGACAAGACTTCACGGACATCTCTCCGAAGCCCGCGATCAGGCTGCCAGCATTTGCGGCAATCTTCGAACTTCGCGAACCCGAGTCGATGACCCGAGAACTGCGCCGCACGTTTCAGAGCCTGATCGGGTTCTTGAACGTCGTCGGGGCTCAGAACGGACAGCAGCAGCTGGAACTCGGGATGGATACAGCCGGTAGCGGCGGGCAATTGGTGACGGCGACCTACGTCGCCGAAGACGACGAACAGGATGCGGACGACGCAAAGATCTATTTTAACTTCTCACCGAGCATTGGATTCGTCGGTAACCGTTGTGTCATTGCCAGTTCAAAATCACTGGCCAAAGCACTGACCGAGCTGGGGGATTCTGATCAGCCCACAATCGAAGTCAACACCAAGGCGAATTTGGATGCGCAGGTTCTTCGAGACGTCCTCGCCGACAATCGATCCCAATTGGTTGCGCAGAATATGTTGGAAGAGGGTCATTCTCGCGAAGAAGCCGAAGCCGCGATCGATTTGTTGCTGCAAGTTCTCGATTACGTGCATGGCGCCTCGGCATCGCTCGAGACCGAGGACGGGCATTTGAAACTCAAGCTCTCTTTCGAGGTAAGTTCATGAGCCGTCTGGATGTAGATGTGGACTGGGCCTGGTCGCCTTACGAGCCGACGGAGGAAGCTCCCTGGGATTTTCGAGCTGCCGCCCATCTGTACCGACGTGCTGGGTTCGGTGCGAACTGGAAAACGATCGAGGAGAGTGCGGATCGAGATCCCGCCGATCTGGTCGAGGAGTTGGTATCGGCAGAGGAGCCCGATTCCTTTCTCGCTGACATGAACGCTCTGCTGCGAGCCGCTCTGGCGACCGGCAACGTCAAGCAGCTTTCGGCGCAGTGGGTTTACCGAATGCTCAACACCCCCGCGCCACTGCTGGAAAAGGTCACCCTGTTCTGGCACGGGCATTTCGCAACCAGTGCGGCGAAGGTGAACGACGCCGAGTTGATGCAGGTTCAAAACGACCTGCTGCAGGACGCACGCGCTCGGTGATTTTTCGCAGTTGTTACTCGAGATCTCACGTGATCCGGCGATGCTTCTGTATCTCGATTCCGCAACGAATCGAAAATCGCATCCGAATGAGAACTATGCTCGCGAGATCATGGAACTGTTCAGCTTGGGTGAGGGAAATTACAGCGAGCAGGATATCCGTGAACTCGCTCGCTGCTTCACCGGATGGGAAGTCAAACGCAAGGAGTTTCGCTTCAATCGCTACCAGTACGATACTGGTACCAAGACGGTGCTGGGAACAACCGGTCAGCTTGCCGGCGAGGACGGCGTGAACGTCGTCGCATCGCAGGATGCGACCCCGAAGTTTTTGACGCGAAAGCTGCTGCGTTTCTTCTTGTTGGACGAAGACGAGATTCCCGCTGACTTAGTCGAGCCGTTAGCCAGGACAGCTTCGAGAAGACCAGCTGCAGATCGGACCGACGGTCCAGACGAATTCTGGGCAGCAACCTGTTCTTCTCGCCACTCGTCCGCGGACGGAAGATCCGTTCGCCGGTCGAACTCGGCGTTGGCTTTCTGTTGGCGCTGGACGGGACCACCGATTGTTTTCAGTTGGCCGATGCTTTCGAGCAGTTAGGTCAGGGCCTGTACCTGCCCCCGAGCGTGAAAGGCTGGGATGGAGGTCGCAGCTGGATCAATTCCTCCACGCTTCTCGGGCCGAGCCAACTTGATTGACGGGTTGCTTGACGGTGGCAAGACCAGGTTTGCCGGTCAATCGATTTCTCAGTGGGCTGCAGGCCAATGGATTGACGAACCCCAGCTGAATTGATGGATCGATTGGAGCCGTTGTTGTTTGCGGTTTCGATTCCCGATTCGAGCAAGCAGCGGATCAACGAGTTGGCGGATCAGCAGGGACGCAATGCGAATTGGGCTGAAAAGACGATTTACGCACTTTGCACGTTGCCGGAGTTTCAACTGGCATGACCATGAATCCATTGCTTGAGCGATTGACGAGACGAAGTCTCTTGCGTGCCGCCGTCGCTGGTGGTTCGCTGATCTCACTGGAGACGTGTCGTGCCCGGCGCGTTGTTGCAGGCCGCCGAAGCATCACGTCAGGACGAACGTATTCTGATCGTGCTGGAGATGGCGGGCGGCAACGATGGGCTGAACATGGTGATCCCGCACGCCGACGAGGCTTATCGCCAGGCCAGGCCAGTCATCGGGATTCCCGCCGCCGATACGTTGGCGGTCACTCCAGCAAATCGGATTGCATCCCGTCGCTCCGCGGCTTGGCCGATCTGCTTGAGCAGGGGCGGCTCGCGATCGTCCAGGGCGTTGGCTATCCGGACCCCAATCGGTCTCATTTCGAGTCGATGGACATCTGGCATACCTGTCGACTCAAAGGAGAATCGAGAGCGGATGGTTGGCTGGGGCGATACCTCGAGGCGGCAAAGCTTGGGGCCCTGCAGGATCCTCCCGCACTCCACCTCGGTTCGGAGAACCAGCCGCTGGCGCTGATGTCTCGAGAGATCCGCGTTCCCTCCATCCAGTCGCTCGAGCAGTTTCGCTTGCGAGGAGCGGATCGCCCGGAGATGGTGCAGGCGATTCGAGAATTGTCGAGCGTTCAGCGCGATTCGCAGAATGATTTGTTGGGCTTCGTTCAATCCAGCACCAGTAGCGCGATCGCGACCAGCCAACGTTTGGAGTCGATCGGCACCTCCTACAAGCCCTCGGAAGGTTACCCGTCGTCGGAACTGGGGCGAAAGTTTGAAACCATCGCGAGACTGGTCGCATCCAACTTGAAGACGAAGATCTATTACCTTCGTATCGATGGTTTTGACACACACTCCAATCAGCCTGATGTGCAGGCGGCGCTGTTACGCGAAGTGAGTGAGTCGGTGTCGGCGTTCCTGCGTGATGCCAACTCGCAAGGCTTTGGCGATCGCCTGTTGGTGATGTGTTTTAGCGAATTCGGTCGGCGTGTTGCTGAGAACGCGAGCGACGGAACCGATCATGGAACAGCTGGTCCCGTGTTGTTAGCGGGGAATCAAGTTCGCGCTGGATTGATCGGTGAGCATCCTAGCCTGAGCGACCTGGACCAGGGCGACTTGAAATACCATACCGATTTTCGACAAGTCTATGCGGCCCTGCTCGAGCAGTGGCTTGCCGTTCCCAGCGAACAAGTGCTCGGCGGAGTTCATGATCCGCTAAGCCTTTTGAAGACGTGAGGTGAACGCATCCAGGTCGGCTTGGGTGTCGATACCCGGAGTTGCCGACTCGACTCTCGCGACGATGATCCGTTTGCCCGCTTCGACGGCGCGCAACTGTTCCAGTCGCTCCGCCTGCTCGAGCATGCTCGGTGCCGCCGCTGCGAACCACTGGAGAAAGTCTCGTCGGTACGCATAGAGTCCGATGTGGTGCCAAAACAGTGGGGGCTCGGCCTCCAGATGCGATTGTTGGATCCCGTCGCGAACAAAGGGAACCGTCGCTCGACTGAAGTACACTGCCCTGCCCTTCCCTGCACCGCTACTTCCGGATGCATCCATCGCCATCACAATCTTCACGCAAGAGGGATCCTGCAAGATGCGAAGCTCACGGATCGGGGTACCAGCGGTCGCCATGTCCGCATCCGGGTCGTTGATCAATTGCGAGGCAACCAGATCGATCACGTTGGGATCAATCTCGGGCTCGTCGGCTTGCACATTGACGAAGACAGCAACGTCCCGCATGGCCGCAGCTACTTCGGCGATCCGATCGGTTCCACTTGCGCAGGTCGGGCTAGTCATCAACCAGCGTCCGCCAAACGCTTCAACCTCTTCTGCGATTCGCTCGTCGTCAACGGCCACCACAATTCCATCGGCTAGTTTCGAGCGACTGGCCGCTTCAAACGTGTGTTGCAGCACCGACTTTCCGGCAACCTTGCGCAGCAACTTCTCGGGCAGTCGTGTCGAGGCGAGGCGGGCGGGGAGAACAATCTGGCAACGAGTCATCGGATCGGGCCCTGAGGTATAGCCAACCAGCAGCAGACGGCGGGATTGATTTCGTGAGAGTTTTTGCAGTAATTTCGATTGGTGTCAAAGCGTTTACCGATCTTATCGGTTTGACACCCCGCGCGGCGAGCGATAGATTGCCGCCCAAAGGTGCGTGGTGGCAAGATCGAAGTTGTCGATCTTGTGAACAGGGAACTCCGGTGCGATTCCGGGACGGCCCGGCCGCTGTGACCGATGTGATGGGACAAGATCCCCATCGTCCGTTGTTTCAATCTCAGCCATTGCTGGAAACCTGTGCTCGCTCCACTCGCGAGCCAAATTCCTGTGAGAAGGCGAAACAATGGGAACGTCGGGAGTCAGAAGACCTACCGCTGCACCCGACACGAAGTGACCTTCCAGGGTAAGGTCCGTGTCATGAGCCGAATTGTCACGATGCCAATGCGCGGCCATGCCGCAGAGGCTCAGTTCAAGTCTCAAACGACACCAACGTTGGTTCTTCCTCCACGGCTTGCCCGCTGATGGAAACCATGCGGATGGGGTTTTTCGAATGATTGATGCTCGTCCTCATCGCATCGAACCACGGCGCGTGCGCAGCGCGTTCACGATGGTGGAACTGCTGGTCGTGATCGCCATCATCGGAATCCTCATCGGACTGTTGTTGCCAGCGGTGCAGTCGGTTCGTGAGGCGTCACGACGCATGCAATGCCAAAACAATCTGCATCAGATTGGGATCGCATTCCACAACTATCACGCTGCGTTTCGAAAATTTCCTCCTGGCGGTATCGAGGTCAGACCGGAAACACCTCGGGGCAAGCAATTGGCGTGGTCGGCATTCATCTTGCCGTTCCTGGAAGCGACCGCGACCTACGCCCAGGTCGATTTCAACTACGCGTTTGATCATCCGGTCAATCAGGAAGCTGCTGCGACCACGATCGAGACCTATTTGTGCCCCAGCACTTCGAGGATATCCACTCTCATTCGAGGTCGCGGGGCAACGGACTATGGCGGTATCTACGGCGAACGAATCGTCAGTACGAACAATCCGCCGCGGGGCGTGATGATTCATGATCAAGCGATTCGCTTCCGCGACATCATCGACGGAACCATGCGGACCCTGATGATCTCGGAGGACGCTGGTTTCCCGGACGGCCAATGGATCAATGCCTGGAATCTTTTCGACCAGGCGTTTTCGATCAACCGAGCCCCCAAGTTTGAAAATGACATTCGCAGCATGCACCCGGCCGGCGCGAACGGCTTGTTTGCGGACGGTTCGGTGTCGTTCTTGGACGAAAACATGGATTTGGAGTTGTTGGCGGCACTCTGCACACGTAACGGCCGCGAGTTTCTTCCCGATCTCGATCGGTAATTTGGTATTGAGATGAGCAAGATGAAGCGAACCATTGGGCAACGTCCGAGACGCAGTCGCCGCCGTTTGCTGAGCGAAAGACTCGAGCAGCGGAATCTGCTTGCAGGGCCGTACGCGCCGGCCGCCGGTACACCGGGCTCCACCGCGATCGAAATGACCGATGCCTCCTTGGTCGGTTGGGCCTCCGCTGTGGTGAGCTATGCACCCGGTTCTGATGTCGACGCGACGTTTCAAACTCTCAGCAAAGCTCTTGGGCCTGCCAGCGGAACCAGCGATGATGCGGTGAGTCTTGGTCGTGGCGGATCGATTACGCTTGCCTTTGAACATCGCATTCGAGATGGTCTCGGTTTCGACTTTGCTGTGTTCGAGAACGGCTTCAGCGATACCTTTCTGGAGCTCGGCTTTGTCGAGGTATCGTCCGATGGCGTCAACTTTTTTCGCTTTGCGAATGACTCATTGACGACCTCTGCGGTCGACGCGTTTGGTGCCGTGGATCCGACGAACGTTCGTAACCTTGCGGGCAAATATCGCCAAGGCTTTGGGACCCCGTTCGATCTGGAGGAGCTTCGCGGAGTCAGTCCGCTCCTCGATACGACCCGAGTCTCACATGTGCGTATCGTGGACATTGTGGGAGACGGCAACACCAAGGACTCGAGCAATCGTCGAATCTACGATCCATATCCCACCGTCGGCAGCGCCGGTTTTGATCTCGATGCGGTCGGCGTCCTTCATCAGTTTGATGCTGGCGAGGATGTGATCAGCTTTGAGGACGTGGGCGCGACGCTCGGGTCGGGCTCGGCATTCCGAGGTCCCGATCCCAATGGCACTCCCGCAATCGGGCCATTCGAGGATTTGATCGTACTCGGCAAGTTCAAAAGCGAAGAACTGGAGTTCAACAACGCTTACTCTGACGATTATGGTTCTTGGACTCAGTGGGCTTACTCCAAAGTGACGAACAACGTCACGCCCGGTTACACGAATCAATTCGGCGTGATCACCGGAGCGGGAGGAAACGGTACGGCTACCTTTGGTATCGGCTTCGTTGATCAGGGCGACTTCTTCGAGCCACCAACGATCGTGAAGCCGGCCGATGACGTTCGCCAGTTTTCGTCGTTGTTGGTCACCAATACGACCTATGCCGCTCTCTCCATGCGCAATGGAGATTCCTTTGCCAAGAAGTTTGGTGGTGCCAGCGGCAACGACGAAGATTACCTGTTGCTGACAATCACTGGGAAGGACGGGGCCGGTCAGTCGGTTGGCACGGTCGATTTCTATTTGGCCGACTATCGGTTCTCCAACAACGCATTGGACTACATCGTTGACGAGTGGGTCGAGGTCGACCTGAGTCCGCTCGGCAAGGCGCGGTCGTTGGAGTTCGCAATGGCTTCATCGGACGCCGGACCATTCGGGGTCAATACACCTGCCTACTTCGCCGTCGATGAGATCACGCTGACAACTCCCGCGATCTTCCTCGATCTCGCCGATCGCGAGGTCAGTGAGTCGGATGGCCCCGGGGCGACGATCGCACGCGTCAGTCGTGCAGATCGAGACATGTCATCGGCGATTCGTGTGGACATTGGAGCCGTTGATGGGACGATCGCGTCCCTGCCAAGTACCGTCACCATTCCTGCCGGGCAACCCTACGTCGAGTTTCCGATCGGCACGGTCAACAACGATTTGGTTCATGGTGATCGCTCGATCGTCGTTCGAGCGACGGCCGAAGGGATGCTCGGTTCCGAACAAAGTCTTTTGATCAAGGAAGACGACCAACTCGCCCTCACCTTGGAATTCAATTCGCAAACTTTGATGGAAGGAAGTTCCGGGACAGCTACGGTGCGTCGCAACGATGCAGACTTGTCCAAGCCGCTTGTTGTCCATGTAGCGACGAGTGAACCTTCGCTGTTTTCCTTCAGTGAGACGCTGACGATTAACGCCGGCAAATCGTCGGCTGTCTTGACGATCAATGCCTCCGATGACCAATTGGATCGACCCAATACCGAGGTTGAGTTTTCGGTATCGAAGGCTGGTTATTTGGATGGAAGCGATATCGTCATGTGGATCGATAACGATTCTCCCAAACTTCTCCTGGCCGCTGATCCGATGTCCTGGAGCGAGGCCTTGGCGCGACCAACCGCTGATTTGGAAGAACTCGGCCGAACCCTTGCTCCCGAGTCGTTCTACAACGGATCGGATCAGGCGGGAGGTTTTGTCAGTGGCGGTTTGACGTTCAACAACGACTACGATCCATCGTTCGACAGTTGGTCGGGCTGGTCCTTTTCCAATTCGACCGATTCGACGACGCCAGGTTACGGGAATCAATACAGTGCCTTCGTTGGTGGCGGAGCTGCGGGATCGGACACGTACGCCGTCGCGGCCGCGTTTGGATTTCCTGCCTTGCCCAGTATCCATCGCGATCCCGAGAATTCGACGCCGTTTCATTCCATCGAGATCACCAATGCCACGTACGCGGCCCTTTCGATGTCGCAAGGCGACGGCTTTGCCAAGAAGTTTGGTGGTCAGAGCGGTGATGATCCCGACTGGCTGATGCTTACGATCGAGGGATTCAATCGTGATCAAGAGACGATTGGCTCGGTCGATTTCTACCTGGCGGATTATCGATTCTCCGATAACGGTTTGGATTACATCGTCGACCAATGGACCGAGGTCTCGCTGGAGTCGCTTGCAGAGGCCGTCGAACTTCGGTTCTCGATGTCTTCGAGTGATGTTGGCCAGTTCGGAATGAACACACCGGCCTATTTCGCCGCCGACAACATTACGTTGACCGGCGAACGTGCGGCCCCGATGGTCACGCTATCGCGAAACTCCTACGACACCAGCAATGATTTGCTGGTGCAATTGATCAGCAGTGATGTGAACGAGTTGCGAATACCGAATCAGGTGGTGATTCCGGCCGGTTCTGATTCCATTGCCGTTCCGATCGAGATCATCAATGACGCTTTGGTGGACGGGACGAAAGCAGTCCAGCTGACAGCTTCGGCTGATTCTTTCGGTGCCGCGTTGCTCAACACGTCGGTGCTGGACGACGATTTGCCGATCTTGACGCTAACGCTCGCCCCGTCGGCGGTCGATGAAGCCAGCGGAGTCGTCCGGGCAGTCGTTCATCGCAACCTTGCCGATCTGAGTAGCGAACTCGTCGTCCAACTGGGAGCGGATTCAGCGGAAGCGACGATACCATCGGAGGCGATCATTCCGGCCGGTTCGCGATCACAGTCGATATCGTTTGGTCTGATCGATAATCAGATTCGCGACGGCGACCGTACGGTGACGATTCAAGCGTCCGCCGATGGACTGGCTGGTGGGCTCGCACAGATCGTGATCGTGGACGATGAACAATCGGGTTTGTTGGTCGCACCGAGTGGTGAATCGACTTCGGTCAACGAGTTGCGTCAAGAGGACGATGTCCAGGTAAGTTTGAGCGTTCAGCCGCTGTCGAATGTGGTGGTGTCGATTCGCTCCGACTCGCAAGACTTCGATTGGTCGCCGTCAAAATTGACGTTCACACCTGATGATTGGAGCCAGCCACAAACGATTGTGGTTCGTGGAACGCCCGATCTATTGATTGAGGGAGACGAACTCCACGAACTCGTCATCGAGATCGATCCAGCGGAATCCGACGGCCTGTTCGCTTCGGTCGCTCCATCACGCGTCGAAGTGCAAGTGCTGGACCGCAATCCCAGTCAATTGCGAATCGGGGAAGACCTGTCGGAGGTTTTTCTGATTGACGAAGACTCGGGTGTGCAGATCTTGAGCAATCCGCATGCGGATGGGATACGCGTAATCGGTAACGTGGAAGGGCAATCAATTCAGTTGGATGCGTTGTCGCGGACCCAAGGTGTGGTTCAAGTCGAGGCGCAAGGGGGTGAGGACACCGTGATCCTGCTAGGAAGCCGCTTCACATTTCTTGATGGCGGCGAGGGGTTTGATTCGCTGGTCTTGAACCTGGACGAAGCGGTTGAGTTTGCCGCGCTGTTGGACCAGCGTGTTACCCGCTTCGAACAATATGTGCTGGCCAGTGATTCCAGGTCGACGTTGCTATTTGGCTCGGACAATCTTGCAAGTGCAGCCTCGGAGGATGGATCCGTGCTGCTGCGGGTCTTGGCGGAACAGTCAGTTACCTTCCGCGCAGACGCGGTGCTGATTGAGCCAAGAATGCATGCTGATGAGTTTGCTCAGGTGGTGAAGCTTGGCGAGTATCAGTTGGTGCTGATCAGCGCCACGCCGTGGCAAAACATACGAAGTCCCTGGGATGTCAACGGCAATGGAGACGTGACCTCTTTGGATGCGTTGGCTGTGATCAACGAGCTCGCGCGGCGCGATCAAGCCGGAGTTGCCCGAGATTCGCTCGCTGGATGATTTTCACGGGTTCTACTATGACGTGACCGCAGACGGTTCGGTGACTGCCTTGGACGCGCTGCGTGTGATCAACGAAGTGGATCGTCGCGCACTTGGAGGCGAGTCCGAATGGATTCCAATTGGCCAGGGCCTTGCCGAAGGTTCGCAGGACGCGGGCGCAGAACTCCAGTCCGGGTTGACCGGTCGATTCGGAATCTCCAGCGACCCACCAACTGCGGTCAGCAAATTGACCGCTGTCGTTGTAGCCCGCGATCAGGCTCTCCAGGAGTCATACGCTGGGAAGATCGAGCCCGCTTCGAACGCACCGGACGAAGCACGCAACGCCGACTTGATCGATGCCGCACTTGCGCTCCTGTCGGACCTTTAGCTGGACCGCGCGACTACGGTCGGTCTCTTTCGGTGGGGTGGGTCAAGCTGGCGGCGCTTCAAGTCCGCGTGTCTGAGCGATCGTGATTCGATGGGTGACGATTGTGTTCGAGCTTGCAACCGCCTGCGCCGACCCACCATTTGCGTTGTTGAACGTTCACGCCACTCATGATGGGTCGGCACCGGCGGGGTTCCGGCGCGGGTTCGGTCGATCGTTCTGGTTCAGTTCGTGGTTGGTCTGCGCGGGTTTGTTCCTTGCCGGTTTGACCCATCCTACGCTTGCGGGACCGCGTCGACTACCGTCGGTCGGTCTCTTTCGGTAGGGTGGGTCAAGCTGGCGGTGCTTCAAGTCCGCGTGTGTGAGCGATCGTGATTCGATGGGTGACGATTGTGTTCGAGCTTGCAACCGCCTGCGCCGACCCACCATTTGCGTTGTTGAACGTTCACGCCACTCATGATGGGTCGGCACCGGCGGGGTTCCGGCGCGGGTTCGTACGATCGTTCTGGTTGAGTTCGTGGTTGGTCTGCGCGGGTTTGTTCCTTGCCGGTTTGACCCATCCTACGCTTGCTGGACCGCGCGACTACGGTCGGTCTCTTTCGGTAGGGTGGGTCAAGCTGGCGGCGCTTCAAGTCCGCGTGTGTGAGCGATCGTGATTCGATGGGTGACGATTGTGTTCGAGCTTGCAACCGCCTGCGCCGACCCACCATTTGCGTTGCTGAACGTTCACGCCACTCATGATGGGTCGGCACCGGCGGGGTTCCGGCGCGGGTTCGTTCGATCGTTCTGGTTGAGTTCGTGGTTGGTCTGCGCGGGCTTCTTCCTTGCCGGTTTGACCCATCCTACGCTTGCTGGACAGCGCGACTACTGTCGGTCGGTCTCTTTCGGTAGGGTGGGTCAAGCTGGCGGCGCTTTAAGTCCGCGTGTCTGAGCGATCGTGATTCGATGGGTGACGATTGTGTTCGAGCTTGCAACCGCCTCGCCGACCCACCATTTGCGTTGTTGAACGTTCACGCCATTCATGATGGGTCGGCACCGGCGGGGTTCCGGCGCGGGTTCGTTCGATCGTTCTGGTTGAGTTCGTGGTTGGTCTGCGCGGGTTTCTTCCTTGCCGGTTTGACCCATCCTACGCTTGCTGGACCCGCGACGACTGTCGGTCGGTCTCTTTCGGTAGGGTGGGTCAAGCTGGCGGCGCTTCAAGTCCGCGTGTCTGAGCGATCGTGATTCGATGGGTGACGATTGTGTTCGAGCTTGCAACCGCCTGCGCCGACCCACCATTTGCGTTGCTGAACGTTCACGCCACTCATGATGGGTCGGCACCGGCGGGGTTCCGGCGCGGGTTCGTTCGATCGTTCTGGTTGAGTTCGTGGTTGGTCTGCGCGGGTTTCTTCCTTGCCGGTTTGACCCATCCTACGCTTGCTGGACCGCGCACTACTGTCGGTCGGTCTCTTTCGGTAGGGTGGGTCAAGCTGGCGGCGCTTCAAGTCCGCGTGTCTGAGCGATCGTGATTCGATGGGTGACGATTGTGTTCGAGCTTGCAACCGCCTCGCCGACCCACCATTTGCGTTGCTGAACGTTCACGCCACTCATGATGGGTCGGCACCGGCGGGGTTCCGGCGCGGGTTCGTTCGATCGTTCTGGTTGAGTTCGTGGTTGGTCTGCGCGGGGTTGTTCCTTGCCGGTTTGACCCATCCTACGCTTGCTGGACCGCGCGACTACGGTCGGTCTCTTTCGGTAGGGTGGGTCAAGCTGGCGGCGCTTCAAGTCCGCGTGTCTGAGCGATCGTGATTCGATGGGTGACGATTGTGTTCGAGCTTGCAACCGCCTGCGCCGACCCACCATTTGCGTTGTTGAACGTTCACGCCATTCATGATGGGTCGGCACCGGCGGGGACAAACGTCGGCCAATGCCATCGCGGTTCCTGCGTTCCGATGAAGCCATTTGCACAAAGATTGCCGGCGAACTCGGCGAAGGATATGGACGCCGCTACATCCGCAAAAACTCTAGTCGGCTTGGTGTCGATACCGAGTGATGGACGCGATGGATCTGCGGCTGAAAGTCATCGTCCTTTGCCTCAAAAATGTTCTCAACCCAAGTTTGCGGATTTCGGTCGATGAAGGGAAACCATGTGCTTTGAACCTGGAGCATCAAACGATGACCAGCTTTGAACGTGTGGTGTACATCGCGTAGCGGTACGGTCACGCTTGTTACGTGATCCGGCTCGAATGGTTCGGGCTTTTCTACACCGTTGCGGAATCGTCCACGCATTACACCCGCGCGAACCAATTGTTGTCGACCACTTTGATAATCATCTGGGATCGGACTATCCGGCCCGCGGTGGACCGGTTCACCCGGAAACTCGTCAATCAACTTCACGATGAGGTCCGCCGACTGGCCGGTGGTGCTGAACGACAGGACGGCACGAAGCGGTCCTGCAATTGTCAAGTCTTCGCTGAGAGGTTCGGTACGAAACACCAACACATCGGCGCGTCGCCCGGCGAATCGCTGATCCTCGGCCATGTAGTTTTTCGCCCAAGCGGTCGTGACTTCTTGAGTGTACGGCACCGGCTTCCCCGGATCGCTGATCCATGGCGTCGAATCGGCGGTCGCGATAGGAACGCCGCCGTTTGTCGATGAAGTACTCGGCATATCGATCGGGTCGTCGTTGATCAGCTTGCCTCTAGCAGCGAAACTCAAGCTCATCGCCTTTGCATTCGCAGGAGGCCAACGATCATAGGATCGCCAGCGGTTCGCTCCCGTTTCGAAGACAAACGCTTCGGGCAGGTCCGGAGGACCATCCCCCTTAAGCGTCTCTTTGAAGAAAGGAAATTGCATTTTGTCACGAAAGACGGTTGCCGTATCAAAGCCGAAATCGGCATCGCCGAGCGCTCGACCACTACCGGAATTCCATCCGCCATGATGCCAGGGCCCCATCACCAGCGTGTTCTGAATGCTTGGGTTGTTGCGTTCGATCGATTCATAGGTCTTCAACGGTCCGTAAAGATCTTCTGTATCAAACCATCCGCCTACGACCAGCACCGATGCGGTGACATTCTTTAAGTGTGGGAGAAGATTGCGTGACTTCCAGAAACCGTCGTAATTAGGATGCCTGGTCAACTCATTCCAGAAAGGAATCTCCTCTTTGAAGTAACGTCGGTTCACATTGGACATCGGCCCAATGTCGAGAAAGAACTGATAGCCGTCCCGCGTATGATGGTCAAATCGCTTTGGGCCAACCGCAGTCGGCTCAGGACGTGGAACGCCGAACCGGCTAAAGAAATTGAATGCCATTGGCAAGACGAATGCGCCATTGCGGTGGAAGTCATCGAAGAACCAATCTGCAATTGGCGCTTGCGGTGAAACGGCCTTCAATGCTGGATGTGAATCAATGCAGCCAGCCGAACTGTAAAAGCCGGGATAGGATATGCCCCATAGTCCGACACGAGAGTTGTTGTGATCGACGTTATCGATCAGCCATTGAATCGTGTCAAACGTATCCGAGCTCTCGTCAAACTGGGAGTCACTTTTATTCGCTTGATGCGGTCGCATATTGACGAACGTACCCTCGGATAAATTTCGCCCCCGCACGTCTTGGAATGCGAAGATGAACCCTTCTCTCTCGAACTCAACCGATGGCCCAAGCTCGGGCCGGTACTGGTCGGCGCCGTAAGGACCAGAACCGTAAGGTGTACGTACCAAGAGGATTGGATACTTGTTCTTTGATGTCGCGTCGTACGGGACGTAGACGCAAGTGAATAGACGAGTTCCGTCCCGCATCGGGACCATCGATTCGAATTTGGCGTAGCCCGCTCGAATCGCGTCAGCTCGCGAAAGGGTCGGATCCTCACCCGCGAAAAGCGAATCTGAGAACGGCAACAAGACGAATGAAATTAGGATAAGTCTGGCAGCGATCAATGGATTCACCGACTATGGGTAGTTGATATTTGGAAAGGCAAAAGGGGACGCACCTCAATTACGGACGCTTTCTCGGGCGTCCGCGAGGCCGAAGCGTGTGGGATAGTTGTAGTCGAACCGCCGATTGTCAGCACGATGAGATCCCCGCGAATGAGCTGGCTCGGCAAGGTAGCCGACATCCTGCGAGAGCGATTCTGGCCTACTTGGGACATCAATACAGCGAGGCCACGCTGCGAGAAAATGCGGCTCTTCTTGGCCGCTCGCGTCCCGACTCCGTTCCGACGCAGATTCGTCGTGTCGACGCCGCGGGCGATGAAAGTGCCCTGCGTGCGCACCTCGGGCGAGCTGGAGGCCCGATTGGGTCTGTCCAACCATCGGTGCGAGTGAACAGATAGACCATCCCGTGGAGGACCGAAATCCCTCCGCCCAATAAACAAACAACAAAGCTTGACCCCGAACGCCACGAACGCCCAGAAAGAACGCTGGCTGCCCGGATTTCTCCGTATCGGATGCTCGGCTGACTTGCTTGGCCGCAAGGGTTTGATCTGCATCTACTGGTAAAGTCTGACGGTTATTCTGCTATTTCCACTCGGGGAGGCCGGTCTCCAGGGGGAGTGACGCATTACGGAGTCTGGATGGGCCGATTGTGCCGAAGAAACCAATCGACTTTGTTGTGCGGAGATTGAATCCATTGTCCAAACGCGTTCCCGCCCTGGCGTTCATTTGCTGCCTGCTGGTTGCCGGCTGCACGCTCGGGCCTCGCCAGATCCACAAAGAGCGTCAGGACTACAACCAGGCAGTTCAGCAATCCTTTCGCGAGGAGATGCTTCTGAACCTGGTGCGTCTGCGATACCGGGAAACGCCCGAGTTTCTTTCGGTTGGGGGAATTGCAGCCCAATACACGTTTGACGGCAGTGCTGGAGGTGGCCTGACGTTGCCCGACGGGGGCACCAAGGTCGGTAGCCTGAGTGGTCGTCTGGCTCGAACCGAGCGACCGACGTTTAGCTACGTTCCCGCACGCGGTGCCGAGTTTCAAAAGGGACTCCTGGCGCCGATCGATCTCCAATCGCTCGAGTTACTCACTCGAACTGGATGGAGCTGGGAACGCATCTTTCGAGTGACGGTGCAATTCATGAACCGAGTTGACAATGCGACCAGTGCGGGTGGCCCGACACCCGAACGGAAGCCCAGCTACGAGGAGTTTCACTATCTCGCTCAGCTCATGCGGCGACTCCAGGTTCAACGTGCCATCGAGCTTGCCTCTGCCGAGCGAGAAGCCACACCGAAGCGAATTCCACTCAGCAAAGACCAACTCGACGGCGGTTTTGTGATCGATTCGATCAAAGAGGGATACCGGTTTAAGGAAACCGACGAGGGTCTGTTTCTGATCAAAGATCAACAGTACGTCGCGCTGATCATTCATCCTCGGGCGAAAGTCTCATCAGAGATGCAGGAGATCGCTCGACTTCTCGACCTGGAGGTCGATTACGATTCGCCAAAACATGCAATTTTCGAGGTCGAATCGGGCAAAGAGGGATGGATTCAGTCGACCTTTGCGAACGCGACATCCTTTCAAGTTGATGCTGGAATGGCGTGCGTTGATGAGGCCGATTTGCCAGCTGGTCTCTCTGGGCGTCCACGATGGGACGCCGCTGCGTACGGACATCGTGGTCAGCACGAGGTCTCTGCTGGAAGTCATGTTCTATCTCTCCCAGGGCGTTGGCGTCCCGTTGGAGCACCAGGCTCAAGGACTCGTGACCCTCACCGTTGATGAAGCTGGAGAGGCGTTCGACTGGAGCGAGATGATGCATGATCTGTTCACGATTCGAGCATGCAAGAGTTGTCCCAAGCATGCGGCGGTCGCTGTGCGGTACCGAGATTACTGGTTCTACATCGATGAACGAGATCAGGACTCGCTTTCAACATTCACGCTGCTGATCGAACTCTTTGGCATCGAAGTGCAAGCGGGTGGAGGCGGTGGCTTCCTCTACACACTTGGTATCTAGTGCTGCGTCAGCATTTATTTTAGGGGTTGATAGGCGAAAAGGGGTCAGACACCAAAAACCGGAACGGCCCGAAGGGCAGCCTTTTGAAGCTGTCATTTGTTGAGTCGGCAAAACACGGTGTTTTCTCATTCGGTCCACCTGCCGCAGCACCAAACTTATCACCAAGCTTTGGATCCCATTTTTAGCAAATCCCACAAAACACAGCATTTCCAAACTTGGTCTTCGACGTTTGATTTGACAGCTTCAAAAGGCTGGCCCGAAGGGTGCTTCGCATTTTTGTTGTCTGACCCCTTTTCGCCGATCGACGTCACCCCCATTTTTAGATTTGACGATGCACTAGTGCTGCTTCAAGTCAGTTCTTGTGAGCCGTGACGCGTGAGCGGCCGGGCCTTCTCGACGGGGAAATACGTCCGTCTCGGCCCGGTGCCTTACGGCCCACGGCTCACAATCTCAGCGTTGAAGAGCCACTAGCTGGACAGCGCCACTTTGCTGTAGGTCGGTCTCTCCGAGACCGTCATTCAACGCGGCTTTGCCGCGAAAATCCGAGCCTCGGAGAGGCTCGGCTACAGGCAAGCGTTCCATCCGAAATTTTCGCCGTGATTTACGAGGTGAAAGATCAAAACTGGCGCTGTTCAGCTAAGCTAGGTGCCAGCGATCGATTCCAGTGCCTTGCGATTTGCCAGAGCGTCCACCATCTGAGTGCCGCGTGGTCTGTTGCCTGTTGTCATCGACGCTTCATCAGCAGATGCAGAAGGACGCAATCTACACTCGTGTGCAGGCTACACTTGCGAAATCGGACCATTTCTTTTCTAGCAGACGCTATCGATGGGGCGCTATTCAGTGGCGAATATCGGTATATGGACGGAGTTTCTTTCTTAAGATGCTTACCCCTGCTTGCGCTGATTTGGGTAGCTCGAATGTCGAGAAATGAAAGACCCGTCAGCGTTGACAAATCCTCGATGGACTCATCGCCGAGATTGGTTCCCGTGAGGCTGAGACTGGCGAGTACTGAAAGTTCCTGCAGCCTCTTGATTCCGCGACTGGTGATCTTTGTGTCATCGAGGAAGAGCACCTGGAGATTCGGCAGGTTGCCGAGGATGTGCCAGCCCTTCGTCAGTGATCTGCGTGCCGGCGAGATGAAGGTATTTGAGTTTTTGAAGTTGTGAAATCTCCGCGAGGCCAGCATCGGAAACCGGCGCACGATTCAGATAAAGGCGTTCCAGGCCTTCCAGCTTTGCCACGTTCTCCATACCGGGAAGATCGATCTTGGTATCGCTCAAACTGAGGGTAAGCAAGGGAAGGTCTTGCAGGTGGACCAGCCCTGCTCCTGTCATCGCAGTGTCGTTCAGATCGAGTCGCTGCAAGTTCACGAGTCCACCGAGATGGCTGAGCCCTTGGTCGGTGACTCCTGTTCCGCTGAGATGCAGCGTGGTCAATTGTTCGAGTCCGCTCAGATGGTGGAGGCCGTCGTCGTTCACGGCGGTGTTGTCAACATCCAGCAACTGTAGATTTTGGCACTCGGCCAAGTGTTTAAGTCCTTCATTCGTGATCGCGGTGTTCGCAACGTCCAGCACCAGCAGTTCCTCCGAACCTGCGAGGTCTTGAAGATCGGCATCGTCAATCTGGTGGCCACGAAGCTCGATGCGTTCCCTGTCAGCAAGCGACGTTTCGATTCCCTCGTCGTAAAGAGCCTCAATCACGGATTGATGCTTCGGTGCGAGCCCTCCTTTCGCCACCCGAAAGCCGTATTCGAAACTGCGAAACGTTGTACCTTTCCCCGAGCGTGCGGCAGAGCGGGCTTCATCCAAAGAACTAAAGAATGCCCCGCCTCTCACAACACGGCTGGGTGAACCCCAGCGATAAAAATGAGGGTCTCCATCGCGAATCTCCACCGGAAATTGAGAGGGCAGAATCTCGGACCTAAGAGTTAATGGATCAATCTCATTAGGTAGCGGGCCAACCCCCTTCCAGTTGGAACTGGGAAGGTGTTCCGAAATGTAACCGTCAAGGCACCACTCAATGACATTCCCATGCATATCTAACAGGCCAAAAGGATTCGCTTCCAATTGGCCTGTCGGGGAGGGTGAGCCAACATCGCCTTCGGCGACCCACGCGAACCGCTCAAACAGCGTGCCGTCAATCCCGAAGCTGTAGGGAGCTGCCGTCCCGGCGCGACATGCGAATTCCCATTGCGCTTCGGTTGGCAAATGGTAGTCGGCACCTTCCTCTTCGCTGAGCCATCGACAGAAGGCCACCGCATCATTCCAAGAAATATTGACCACCGGATGTGCGTCAGTTTGGCCAAACCCCAGATCTCGCACTCCAAACGTACGTATGATCGCGGGCCCTGTCGCCATTACGCCAAATGGCACCACCCTCTAGATCCTTTTCCGCATCAGTCTCGTAGCCTGTCGCTTCGACGAACTTGCGAAACTGCCCACGGGTGATCTCGCGATCCGACAACATGTAGGGCTGGGAGAGTCTCACCAGACGCTGCCGTAAGAAGTCCGTCGGATATCCCCTGCCCGCCTTTCTCGCCTCGGTCGCAACTTGATTGACCTCGATATCCGAAGCCCCAATCACGAATAGACCGGGCGGGATGACTCGCATCTTGATGCCGATGCTATTGGTTGTCTCTACTTCGACACCAAGGTGCTCGGCCCACGCCTGCTGATAATCGGCAGCTTGGGTGGCACTGAAGGGTGCGATCGCTAGCGGGGGCTGATCCGACGAGTCGAGTATGCCATCTTGATAGCGTTCAAACTCCTTCGGGGTGTCATCCGCAACTTGCTGAATTTGTCGGCGACCGAGGTCGGAGCCAACTGGGAAAGTGATCCGGTCTTGTCGATTTGATTCCCCCCGCGAGTACTTCCGCGATCGATTCCAGTCCTCTTTCGGTTGCTTGTGCTGAGGATCTCCTTCTCGACCACCTGTCCGTCTGCAACCAAAACAATGCTACTTCCATCTCAGAAAAAGCGCATCTTGAATGAGATCGAACTTCGCAGCTCACGTAACACCGGAATGCCAGTCGATACCTCCCAGACACGAGCGTCCTCACTCCAACCGTCAGCAAGAGCCGGCCGTCAGGACTAAACTCGCAGTAAGCGAGCACGAAAGAATGTATCAGTGGGGGACATATGGCTTGACCGGTTTCAGCATCCCAGATGTCTGCACGGCCCCCCTCAGACATGTGGCCACGCATCGTCCGCCTGGATCGAACGCGACATGGATAATGTTGGCCTGGTGTGGAATCGTTGGAGAGATCGGGTCCAGCGTGCCAGCATCCCAGACTTGTGCGACATTCGAGCCGAGAATGACCGCTAATCGCCTGTCGTCAGGGCTAAGCTGGATCTCTCGTTTAAAATCGCCGTCAAGACCAAAAAACTAGCGTCTATTGTGAATTCCTGCGCCTCCTGACCCATTTCCGACGGACGATCTTTCGCTTCAACACTTCTCCGTTTCTGCATCAAGCACGTCGATGGACTCGGCAAGTGCAAACACAATACGATTGCTGTCGCGAGTGAAAATCACGTCGCGGAGGCCGGCGAACCCGTAGCTGTCCATAATTTCAACAGCTTCACCTCGGGCCGGATTGTGGATCAAATGAAAAGATCTCTCGCCTGGCTGACCCGCCGTAGAGATAGCAAACGATTTCCATCTGGGCTAATTCTTACGACCTTCACTTCACCCAGTTGCTCGAAGGGTTCGCCGACTCGTTTCCTGTTGTGGCGTTCCAGACCCGGAACGTGCTCCGCACGGCTATTTCGGGTCCACGTGGATCCAAGCGTTGATCCACTCGATCCCGCTGATACCAAGATGTTTCCATCGTCACTCATCCAGATCGACGGAGTACCACCGCTATGTCCGCGTTGACCGTCTAGATTTCATCTACGAAAGATCTCTCGCCCGCGTCGGTCCGGCACCACGAACCTCTGTGCTGGCCCTCGTTTGCAAGTCCAAGGAATGAGGCACTCGCGCGTTCAATGAGGCGAAGTAGGCGGCGCGACTCCCATTGCGACTCAGAGAGATTGAGCGACCGAACAGGACTTCAGTCTTGCTTACAGACGGCAACTCCCAAACTCCAACTCGATCCCCCCCCGCTATGAACAATTGCTTGCCGTCGCCGCTGAATTTCAATCCATCCACCGGTGAGTTGTGCCGAATGGGAGAGCAGAGCAAGTTCAGTCGTACGAGGAATACTCGCGGCCTTGATTTCTCGTTCTTTCGCCAATCTTCCATACTTGTACTTTCCCTGGTAACTTGCGGTGACGACGAGACGACCGTCGGGGCTAAGCACCGCATGGCTCACGTTCGCTTCCTGCGGGAATTCTCTGGTCTCTCGCTTCGCCTGTACGTGTATTCCATAGTCTCGCAAGTGTTGCCGTGTTGACGTCCGCGCGACATACGTCTCAGCGTAAGGAGCATTGTCCCGTCTGCGCTGAATGATTGCGGACTAACATCTTCAGATAGTCCATCTACAATCGCTTCTCCAGTCTCAACCTTCCAAATCCACAATGCATCGGGTCTGCTCCCCGAAATTCCACAGTTCGCTGCCAGCAGTGTTTCGTCCTGAGAAAACACAACTGATTTGAATTCGTCGCCAGGATCTGCGGGGCGCCCCAACATCGGCTTGATCATCGATCCGTCGATGGCTCGCCGAATCTGGACTCCGTCTTTTCCAAACACCGCGAGGCGCTCACCCGTTGGGCTCAGTTTGAAGTCCGCTCCTTCTTTCAATGCAACCTCGTAGAGTTGCCGGCCCGTCTCGACGTCCCACGCGATCAGCCTCCTGCTCGTCAATAGGCGTCTCCATCCTTCTGCCATCCGGACCTTCCCAAGATTCGCGGGGTGTGGATGCGACGAGCAATTTGGCCCGCGGATCAATCGATGTCCCGGGCACCACTCCGCTTATGAGCGGTGACACCGGTTCTCCAGTGTCGCGATCCCATACACGGCAGTTAGAGCTAAACTCCGTTACTAGCCTCTTGCCATCCTGGCTCCAGTACCAGCGTTGAATTACTTCGTCGCTCCCGATTGGCTTTCCAATTTGCTGGTTGGTCCGCATGTCCCAAATCGTGAGTTCTCTCGGTCGTCCACTTTGATATTGCAGGTAGATTGTGCGCTGTTCCGGAGTAAATCCCTCAGGAAACTTGTCAATCTCCGACCGAGTCATTCCTAAGAGCTGTTCGAGGTCGCCTCTACTTCCGATCGCTCGATATCGGCCATCGCGGCTGAATTCATCTGTCGATGACCAGTAGGCTCCCGTCGGCATCGGCGCAGCGACATCGAAGAACGCTACCGGTCTTGGCAGCTTGGACGCAAGATTGGCAACTCGCATGCGATGGATGTCCGTGTTCATACCTGCTGCTTCGGCCGTCGCTAGCGCCTTGGTATACCAAAGCAGTCCCGCCGCACCATCGCCTTCATCGGTCACACGCATTCCGTTTGCGAGTTGTAACGACACGAGGTCTCGGACCGATTCCGAACGGAGTCTCTGCGCGGTATTTCGTTCCTCTTTCGCGAGTCCTTCCTGGCGTTTGGCTTCGGCTTCATTCTCCACGGCGATACTTCGCTCGGCGTCGATCAGATACGAACTGATAACGCCGCCAACTGCAACCAGACAGAGAAGCAAGAAGACCGTTCCCACCAACGTCGCTACTTTGGGATTTCGCTGACACCATCTGCCAAAACGGGCAAGCGAACTGATGGGCCTGGCCGAAATGGGCTCTCCCTTCAGGAACCACTCCAAGTCCGACGCCAAGTCCTCAGCGGTCGCGTATCTTTGCTCGGGAGCCTTCTGCAGGCATTTCAGGCAGATCGTGTCCAGGTCGCGCGGCAGATTTGCATTCAGGGTTCGTGGTCCCGGTGCCTCGTCGTGAAGCACCTGGTGTAGCAGCATTCGCACGTCACCACGAAACGGCTTTTCGCCCGTCAACACCTCGAAGAGGACGACTCCTAGAGAATAGATATCCGATCGTCGATCGACCGTACTCGCTTCACCTCGGGCAAGTTCCGGGGACATGTAGGCAGGGGTCCCCAGGATCTTTCCATCCGCCGTCATCGTGATTTCGCCGGCTTCTCGCTTGGCCAGACCAAAATCCACCAGATGCGGCTCGCCCGCCGAATCCATGATGATGTTCGCCGGTTTGAGGTCGCGGTGGATCACTCCCGATTCATGGGCATGGTGAAGTGCATGAGCAATCTGCGCGATCAGTCCCGCGCCTTCCTTCGGGGTGAGAGGCCGGCGAGTTAGCCAGCTTGACAGTGTCTCGCCGTCGATGAAGTCACTGACGATGTAGACTTGATCCTCATCGCGTCCCACCTCATGCACCGAGACGATGTTGGGATGCTTTAGCTGTGCCGCGGATCGGGCTTCGCGCAGGAACAGCTCCGATTCCGCGCGACTGAGCTGCCCTTTGCGCGGAATCTTGATCGCGACAATCCGATCAAGTCTCTCGTCGTGCGCCTTCCACACGCTTCCGAACGCTCCCGTGCCGACACGTTCCTGCAGCGAATAGTGGGCAATCGCCGTCCTCTCTCGATCGTCGCGCCGGACCGTTTCTTCGCCCAACAAACTGAAACTGCTGCCGCAAGACGGACATTCAATCTCTGCGAAAGATTCGTTGACCAGTTCAATGGGATTGTGACAATGGGGACAGCGAACATGCAGTGCCCTCGCAAGCACATCGTCTGATGCGTGAGTTTCGTCGGGGTCAGCGTCCAGCTTCTCTAGGGAGCGGGCATCCGCAATTGCTTCGTGAAGCGGATTCTCAAGGGGATCTTTCGATGGTTCGTCATGCTGTAAGAGCGTGAGTACTTCCTCCAGCAAAGATACGTCGTCGCGGCACTGATCCGCCAGCCACTTCTCTCGCTCGTCTTCCGGAAACTCCAATGCGCTGAGAAACAGTCGCTGAACTCGCTCAATCCGGGATTCGCCCATTGTTTCTAGACTTCGATTTCGTTGGTTCCCAGCTCTCGGTAGAGCCACGCCTTGGCGAATCGCCAGTCGTTCTTGACGGTGCGAATCGAGACGCTAATTTGCTCGGCAATCTCTTCACCCGTCAAACCGCCAAAGAACTTCAGTTCGACCACCTGGGCAGCGCGTGGATGCTGCTTCGCAAACGCGTCCATCGCATCATTCAATTCCAGGACGTCGATCTGATTGGCGTCATCGCCAATGGAAAGGTGCAAGGGATTTCCCCGACCTTTTTCACCTCCTCGCTTCAATCTCTTACGCTTACGAGCGTAATCGACCAGCAACCTACGAATGATGTTGGCTCCCGCGGCGATCACCGCCGAACGATCTTCGGGCGCAACGTTGCGCTGGTCCAGAAGCCGCAGGTAGGCATCATTGACCAGAAGCGTAGGCTGTAATGAATGGCCTGGCGCCTCCCGCTTGAGAGCTTGTTCAGCGATTAGATGCAACTGGTCATAGATCGATTGATTCCAGACTTCGCGATCCTCTTCAAGGTCATTCATTCGGCAAGACGTTGCTAGGGGCTCATCAGAGAATTCGGGTGCTGCACTAACAGGCCAAAGAAGTAGTGCGTGGGGGCGCTGCGGTGCACATGCGGAGCTCCGTAGCGGTTGGATCGCCGGGAAGTGACTGCGGAAATCACCTGCCCCACAGAGCATAACGCCTCGCCTGGATGCAGATCAAATCTCGCTGGCCCTGATCAGCAGCCACAGGCAAGTTCGCCGAAGAGTGGCTTGGAGCGTTGAGTGACCAAGAATCCGGGAGAATCGCTTGCCCCCTGTGGACACGAACCTCGCCAAGACTCGTGAAGGGTCCGCCGCGGGCAGCGTTTTTCGTCGCCCTCCGAGGGAATTGGCGAATCCCGCTGGACCGTCATCTTCCGGAATCGGGTCGCGCCCGAAACCGATTCATTCTTGGCCAATTCAGTGCGTTGGTATGTGATCTGTCGCGTGACGAAGTGAGATACCAAACAATCGATCCCGAGGGGGTCCGATCCCATCGATTCTCGTACAATCGCCCCTCATGAAGGAAATGTCATGGATTTTTTTGCCCGCAAACCATCGCGAGACCCAAAGCGAGTTCAGGAAGTTCTGGAGCAGTTGTCTGCTGAGTTATCCGCAGCCTTGGGGCCAGACCTCGAGTCAATCATCTTGTACGGCAGTTTTGGTCGTGGAGATAAGCTTGAGACAGAGCACGACTTGGTCAACCTGATGTTTGTCGTGCAACGAGTCGATTGCCAATCACTCGACAGAATCAAGCAACCAATTCTGCGAGCGGAAAAAGAGATCCCTTTGGGGACGATGACGCTTACTCTCGAGGATCTGCACTCGTCATGTGACGTCTTTCCCATCAAGTTTCATGAGATGCAAATGCATCATCGCGTCCTCTACGGCGCGGACGTCCTGTCAGAATTGGTGATTTCCGACGATCACCTACGACTCCGTTGTGAACAAGAACTGAAAAACCTGATGCTCCGGCTCCGGGCAACTTACCTGCATCAAAGCCAAACCAGGCAACAGTTGCTCGACACGCTCCTCGACTCGGCCCGAATCCTGTTACAGGGCATCGGTGCTTGTCTGACGGTGAAAACGGGGATCCTCCCTGAGCAGCAAGCCGATCTGATCGATTCTTTCAGGGCAGAGTTCGGAATCGACGTCAGTGTACTCCATGATTTACTGAGCCTCCGAGAATCGGACCAGTTGCCAGCAGCGGAGGATATGAAGCAGATTTTTGATCGGTTCATGCAACTTGTTCACGATGCAGCCGTGGCTGTCGATCAAATGGAGGTACGCGCATGACTTCTGCCACCGCTTCGAGGATCAAGGCTACCTGCTCGTGCGGCAAGAAGTACTTGGTGAAACCAGAATTCGCCGGCAAACGGTTAAAGTGCAAATGCGGTGAGGTTTTCACGGTTCCAGCCGTCGACGAGTCGGAGAAGACTCCTATCGACAGGCAATGTACGTGGTGTGATGCACGCATCGGTCCCGAGGAATCCATCTGCGAATCTTGTGCACGCGAAGCTGGCGAACGTGCCTCGGAAGCCGAACGCGAAAAATCAATGCCCTGGTGGAAGAGAAGAAAGACCTGGATCACGGCGGCGATTTGCTCGATCACGGTCATCGTCGCCGGCATCTACCAAACACAATTGAATGGGCCCGAGTTTGTTGAATTCTACTTTGCGATGGGAATCGTTTGCTGCGTCGCATTTCTCGTCGCTCGGTTGACTTCGTGCCCAATTGCGGCATTCGTGATCCTGCTCCTGACCTTTGAAGCAATTGGTGCGATTCGATACGGATTCGGATTAACGCAGGGAATGCACAGATTTGGAATCCTCGGGAACATGATGCTTCTTGGACCGATCGGCATTGTTGCGATTCCCTTTCTCGATCGTTTTGCCGACTCGAGCGGTGGAGGCGGTTCGAGCAGTTGGGGCAGTTCGAGTTACAGCAGTTGTGGCAGCAGTTGTGGAGGCGGGGGATGCGGTGGTGGAGGGTGCGGTGGCTGCGGCGGCTGAGGCAGAATCGTTTGTTGAAGTGCCTTTGATCGGCATCGGGTTTCGATCGCCGATTACCGATTGGATATCTTCCAAGCCGTCAACGCTCGACTGTCTCGAAGTGACTGCGGAGCATTTCTTTGATGGTGGGGAGTCTCAACTTGAGCGACTTCGCCAGCTCTATCCACTCTCCGTTCATGGTCTCGGTCTTTCGCTGGGCACTCCGGGGCCAATGGACAAGAAGACTCTTGCCAGATTCAAGCGTGTCGCGGATGTCGCCGATGCGCGTTGGATCAGCGAACACATTGCTTTTACGAGAACGGATGACGTCGATCTGGGCCATCTCAATCCAGTTCCCCTGACGATGGATTCATTGAAGACCCTGGTTGATCATTCACGCGAGGTCATGGATCTCTGCCAGCGACCGCTTCTGCTGGAAAATATCACGTCCTACCTGCGGGTCCCCGAGGAGATCTCGGAAACGGAGTTCATCAACCGGCTGTGCGAGCAGACGGGTGCCGGCCTGTTACTGGATGTCACGAACTTGTTCATCAACAGCCGAAATCATGATTTCAATCCGGTGGATTGGCTGCACCGAATCAATCCAACGATCATCAGGCAACTGCACATCGTTGGGTATTCGTTTCACGATGGAGTATGGCACGACCGCCACTGCGAGCCAATTCAGGATGAGCTGCTTGAGCTTGCCACCGAAGTGATTGCGTACGCTCCGGTCGAAGCAGTGATTCTTGAACGAGACGTGGCGATTCCTGAGCCTGGGGAAATCGAAATCGAACTGATCCAATTGGAGGAGGCCTGTGAGTCAGCCCGCGGCAGTTAAATCGTTAGGTCTTCTGCTGCGCGACCGCGAATTGAGGCATCGATTCGCGAGAAATCGCTCAGCCGTCCTGCAGGAATTTGGCGTTGGCCCAGACGAGGCCTCGTTCCTTTACGCGTTAGACGCGGGTCAACTGGATGTTCAGGCCGAATCATTGATTCAAAAACGCCGCGCCGAAGTGGCTCGATTAATTCCCAGCACATGGTTGCGGCTGGGGCGGCAAGCCCCCTTGAAGTTTCGGCAATACGTGGAGCAGTCGCCTTGGCCCGAGGGTCACCGACGGCATTTTGCTGATGCCGCGATGTTCTGCAGGTTTCTTCGAAAATCGGCTGCCGCTGAATACTTACGATCGGAGCACCACTGGGTTGCATTTTGGGCCGGCAATCGACCTTTTTCGATCCAAGCGGTGCCAGACCTGATCGTCCGCGGAAAGGAACGATGGGCGGTTCTCGTTTGTGTGCGTCGGAAGGGTGTGGCGGTTCGTCAAGCGGTTTATCTTCCAGGTATCCGCGGTCTGATCTGTTCGTAAGGTGGGTCTGGCCGTCATTCAATCGAGTCCGACAGCAGGGCCATTCAACAAAGTCATTCAACAGGGCAATTCGATGTCGCGGATCACAACAGGACGCGTCCGCAGATGGGTCACGCTGGGCATGACGCTGCTGCTGGTAGCCTCGCTGGTTGCCTGGTTTTTGCAGCGTCAAACGATTCCGCGTCGGATCCAAATCGCGACAGGCACGAGGCAAGGCTTGTATCACAAGGTCGGTTCGACCATCCAGGAATCACTTGCGAAACGCGTTCGAAGCTCCGTCGATGTCAAGGAAACGGATGGATCGCACGAGAACTTTCAGATGCTGATGAGCGGCGAGGCAGAACTTGCGATTCTACAGGGCGGCTCGGTGCCCATCGAGAAAGCCAGCGTGATCACGCCGCTGTTTCGCGAGTATGTATTCGTGATCGCGCGGAAGGGGACCGATATCCAGAGCGTTTGGGAGCTCGGGGGAAGGCGAGTCTGTCTCGGGCCGAGCGGATCGGGAAATCGTGATACCTCGATCAAGGTCTTGCGACACTTCGGCATCGATGAAACTCACCTCATCGGTAAGAGTGATTTGCCTTTTACCGCCCTCGCCAGTGACGAGTCGATCGAAGCGGCGATCGTCACTGCGGGTATCGAGCATCCTGCCCTGCAAGACTTGCTGTCCACCAATCAGTTCGACATCGTGCCGATTCACAGCGCGATGGCGATGGAACTGGTACATCCATTTATTCGGAATGTGGAAATCCCACGGGGGCTATTTGCCGAACACCCGGCTGTTCCCTCCGAGCCGATCCCGACCATCGCGACCACGGCCTATTTGGTCTGCCAGAACGATGCACCTAGCGATCTCGTGCAGGCGGCGTTAGCGACGATTCACGAAGAGAGTCTTCGACTGAGAGTCCCCACGCTGATCGCCAGGCAGGAGGCCACACAATGGACGGCCACGCGAATGCATCCCACGGCGCAACGATATTTCAACCCGGCGGATAACATCGGCGCGATCGCCAGTGTGATGGAGTCCTTGGCGGCGACGAAGGAGCTGCTGTTTGCCTTTGGAGCCGGTATCTACCTGCTGTCGATGCGTTATCGCCGTCTCAAAGAAAAAGAACAACAAGTCGTCATCAACCGTCAAAAGGAGCACCTGGATCGGTTGCTCACCAAGACCCTTGATATCGAAAAGACGCAGTTAGATTCTTGTGAACCAGAGCAATTGCTCGAGCACTTGGCAAGGGTGAAACAAATCAAGCTGCAAGCATTGCTCGAGTTCACCGAGGAAGAACTCCGTGGCGATCAGTCTTTTACAATTCTCGTAGATCAGTGTTCGAGCTTGACTTCGGAGATCCAGCTCAAGCTGCTTCTCTCTCAGTCAAACGGGGGCGCGCGATGCGAGTTCGACACGAGCCATGGAGAGGAGGCATCAAACACAATGGGAGTGCCAAAACTTGGCAAGCACGAAGGGCGGGACTGACATGAGCGGGAGCAAACACAGCGTGCGTGCAACGGTTTACATTTGCATTGCGATTGTCATCGCGATTGTTCTGGCGATATTTCTTCCAGACTTCGCCATGCGGTTTCATATTGGTGGCGAGGGCGTCTTGGATGTCTTGAAGATGATGGTCGTGCCACTGGTAATGACCAGCGTCATGTGCGGCATTTTGGGCATGGGCGACGTCCGCAAGCTCGGGAAGCCGGGCCTCTAGACAATCACCTACTATCTATGCACAACGATCTTTGCTGTGATTGTCGGTTTGTTGGCCGTGAACCTGATCCGTCCGGGTGTCGGCACGGTCGACGAAGAGACGACATCTTGAAAACCGGCATTGAACAGGCCAATCACGCCCTCATGGCGTTCATCATGTTGCCGATGCGGATTGCACCGTTGGGCATCTTCTGCCTGGTGACGGCCAGGTTTGCGGAAAGCGCAAGCGGAGGGGGAATTGATGTCCGTCATTCGGCAAACAGGTTGGGGTGCGGCAAAACGGGGACAGGCAACGGCTAATGCGGGAACTCGAATAGACGGATTGCCAGCAATAAACGCTCCCGAGAGCTTTGCCTGTCCCCCAATTGCGTCATGCGACTCACCGAGCAACGATCGCTGATCGCAGAGGTACACCAGTCAAACTCGATGGCTCCGTTTTGACTTCGATGACGGTTTGACGTGCGACAACTTCATGCCACTCGCTGATGGATGACCTTAGCGCCTGACTGGTCAAAACAAGCTCTCCAAGATCCCAGACTTTGATCAAGCCGTTGCTCCCTGCGCTCACTAGCAAGCTGTCATCGGGAGCGAATCGGACGAGGACGCTTCCTGTATGGGCCCGTTGAGTGAGGTAAGGCTTCCCGCTGGCGGCGTCCCAAAGTGCTATGGTACCGGTCGTCGTCCCGGTTGCCAGCCACCGGCCATCGTGGCTGAACGTCGCGTCACGCAACCGATGGGAATGCCGCAGCGCCAACAAGTCCGCGCCCGTCGATGTGTCCCAGACGACGGCTTCCTCATTGGCTCCAGCCGTGACAAGACGACGAGTGTTGGGGGAAAATGAAACCGAAAATACCGCTGCACCGAAGGAAACTCGATCATTCGTCGTAAACAGCTCGCGGCTGTTTCTCCAATCCCAAAGTCGGGCTCCCCCGACACACGCACTTGCGAGGAGGTTTCCTTCTGGGCTGAAACACGTCATCTGCGTGCGCCAACCATGACCGTCAAGGTTGACAATTTCCTTGCCGCTCGTCGAATCGGCTACTTGCACCACGCAGGGCCCCGGTAATTGAATCGTCTGAGTACCCGTTCGAGAAAACGGTTTGTTGCAGCCACCTAACGCAACTTTTGTTCCGTCCGGGCTGAAGGCAAGATTTGCCACATAGCCAGGATGCTTAATTGTTTGTAGCAATTCACCTGTCATCGCGTTCCACAACTTCGCCGTCTTGTCGTCGCCGCCGCATGTTGCCAACCATTTGCCGTCGGGGCGAAAAACCAATTTGTGAACGAATCCTTCATGTGCCGGACGATTCAGAATCTCCGTTCCGTCGCTAGCATCCCATACCCTTAGAGTCCCGTCCTTACCGCCACTTGCGATCCGCGAGCCATCCGGAGAAAAAGCTACCGTATTGACGCCTCCTGAATGACCGTTCAGGTATCGCATCCGTTCTCCCGCTCCGACCTTCCAGATACCCACCTGATCGGATTCGTCGCTCACGACAGCCACATGCAAGCCATCACCAGCGATATCGAACGTCCTCACCGGTGCGAATTTGACGCTGGCGATCGGTTCCTTCACCTCCATCGCATCGAGCAGCTCACGGAACTTCGCGTTCAAGACGAGCCAAGCGACTAGAAACATGGCTCCCATCAGAGTCGCGTCTCTAGGATTTCGATGACACCGTCTCCCAAGTCGCGTGAGAAAACCGATGGGTCTGGCAGCAATCGGTTTGCCAGCCAGATAGCTCCTTAAGTCCAACGCCAAATCCTTCGCGTTGGCGTAGCGTTGGTCTGGGTTCTTTTGCAGGCACTTCAAACAGATGGTGTCCAGGTCTCGCGATATCGTTGCATTCAGCTGCCTCGGCCCGGGAGCCTCGTCGTGAATCACTTGTTGGAGAAGCAGCCGAATATCACCACGAAAAGGCTTCTCGCCAGTAAGTAACTCGAACAGCACGACACCGATCGAGTAGACGTCGGAGCGTGCGTCGACGGTCTTGGCTTCACCTCTTGCGAGCTCGGGAGACATGTAAGCGGGTGTACCCAAGAGCTTGCCATCGGTAGTTATGGTGATTTCGCCGGCCTCTCGTTTGGCCAATCCGAAGTCGACGAGATGCGGTTCACTCTGCCGATCCATCATGATGTTCGACGGCTTCAGGTCACGGTGAATCACTCCGGCTGCGTGCGCGTGATGAAGTGCTTCCGCGATCTTCATGGTCAGTTCCGCAGCTTCCCTGGTCGTGATCGGTTCCGAGGCCAGCGCAGTTGATAGAGGCACGCCATCAACGAAATCACTCACGATGTAGATTTCACCATCGACGCGACCGACTTCGTGAACCGAAACAATATTGGGGTGTTTCAAACGTGCTACGGCGCGAGCTTCGCGCAAGAACTGTTCCGCTTGCGCGGGAGCCAGCTGGCCGCCACGCGGAATCTTGACGGCGACAATTCGGTCGAGCGCCTCGTCATGGGCTTTCCAAACGCTCCCGAACGCACCCGTTCCCACTCGTTTCTGTAGAACGTAGTGCGCAATCGTCTTCTTTTCACTGTCCTTGCGATCGACCGGCTCGTCGCCCAGCAGACTGAAGTGGCTGCCGCATGATGGACAGCCCAGGCCATTCAGCGACAATTCTTCGACGATTTCAATTGGGTTGTGGCAATGGGGGCAGCGAACGTGGAGTGGACTTTCCAAGGGGTCTTTGGAACGCTCGTCATGCTCCAAGAGGGTTTGGATCTCCTCGAGCAGCTCGGCATCCGTTCCACACTGCTCTGCCAACCACGCGTGACGAACTGCTTCGGGTCGCTCCAGAGCCTCGAGAAACAGCTGCTGAATGCGATCGATCCGCGATGGAAGCATGATGTCTCCGCTTGGTGATGGTTGGATCTCAGCGTTCGATGGCCAGGCCTCAGCGATCGCCCTTGATGGCTCTTAGAAGCCAGCCGGCGTCTGGCCACCACTTGCCATCATTTGCATCACCGCCAACACTTGCATGACCGCCGTGTCGAATTCTTGTTGACTGCCGGCGGCCAACATTGGATCAAGAACGCCGCTGGCCATGGTAGCCATCGTTCCCGCCATTATCTGGTTCTTTTGAATGGTATCGGCATCCTTTTCGGGAGCGCTCAGCACGACCTTGAGCCTATCTTTGGATAACGCCCAGCCATCGGCGAAGTTCTTGGGAACCCAGCGTCCCATTAGCTTCACCATCTCAGTATTCTCTCTCCCCCCCTCTCTATTTCGTGTACTGATCGTGCCCGTTGTGTCGCTTGTTTGCTCGATGGTGACGCCGCTCAAAAATCCGTCGATCATGTCGGGTGGCGCCAGTTTCAGAAGCGATTGGACGTGACCGCCGATTCGTGGTCCGCGCTGATCAAGGATCTCCGTGATCGTCATCTTTTCCATTTCCTCTGTTGCTGACGCCAGAGTCATTGCCACCTCGAAGATCGTCCCAACGGCCGGATCGTACCCTTGCTGGATCATAGGCATCGCTGGCGGAGGGACTTGAGTCATGAACGGAGAATTCAAAACGAACTGCTTCTTCGTCACCAGAACCTCGAGAGCCTTCAGTACAACGCCAACCATCTGATCGGTCGTCGCTTGTTCTGCTTTTCGGGACTGAAGCGATGCGATGCGCATTTCTTCGCTGTCAAACGTCGTGCGAACTTCCTCCGGCAAGGCATACCAAAGAACTTCGGGATGCCCGCTAAGGACTTGTCCGCTGACAAAATCAAACGTCTCTTTCAATGAGGCGTTTTCCGGAAACGCCGGCATCGGAGCAACCGACGGCGGGTCCGGCGGCGTGAAGTTGAGTTTCAAACCGTTTGGTGATAGATGCGACGAAGAGGCTGTAGCCGTGGCTGACATCGTTGGGGCCGCTTGCGGCGCATCTCCGCGAACCGATGCGCCCGACTTCGACATCTCGTACATACGCTTGGCTCGGGCACGGCTTTCGGCACTCAAACGGTCAATGGGGACCTCTACTGTGCTGCCGTCGATCTTGCGAAGAACGACGCTCCTGCCCTCCACCCCGACAAACTTCGCATCCACCTGATACTTGCCCGATTGGTCGGTCCAAGTCTCGCCGCTGGCGAATCCGGCGAGCAACCAAAAGAGAAACCCGGCGACGGTGGCAGCAGCGAGTTGGAACTGGCGATGATTTCGAATCATGAGAGATCTCCCGTGAAGAACTGTTTGAACCAACAGGCAACACAGTGAACAAAGCAATGCTTGAGTCTTGTAGGTAACGGTCGTCTTCTCAGCCATAACGACCGCGCCCATTCCGCTTTCGTATCGTGCATCGATCTCATCTCGCTCGGCTCCCAACTCTGTGTAGAGCCATGCCTTGGCGAATCGCCAGTCGTTCTTGACGGTGCGAATCGACACGCCAATCTGCTCGGCAATCTCTTCACCTGTCAGACCACCAAAGAACTTCAGTTCGACAACCTGAGCTGCGCGGGACTCTGCTTCGCAAACACTTCCAGCGCATCGTTCAATTCCAGGACATCGATCTGATTGGCGTGATCACCAATCGAAAGGTGCAATGGATTTCCCCGACCTTGCTCGCCTCCTCGTTTCAGACTCTTTCGCTTTCGAGCGTAATCGACCAGCAACCTGCGAATGATGTTGGCTCCGGCAGCCATCACCGCCGAGCGATCTTGCGGCGTTACATTGCGCTGGTCCAGAAGCCGCAGGTAGGCATCGTTGACCAGCAGCGTGGGCTGTAACGAGTGTCCTGGCGTCTCCCGCCTGAGAGCTTTTTCAGCGATTAAATGTAACTGCTCATAGATCGATTGATTCCACACTTCGGGATCTTCTTCAAGGTCATTCATTCGGCAAGACGACGCTTTTGGTCCATGAGAGCACTCGGAGTCTGCGCTTCTGGGCCTAAAAAGTGGTGTTTCGGGGCGCATCCCCGATGATGCGGAAATCCCGGTGCGGAGGCCCGCAACGGTGGAATCGACTGGATGTGATTGCGGAAATAACCTGCACCGCAGAGCATAACGCCCCACCGGCATGCATTTCAAATCTCGTGGGCCCTGCATCAGCCGGATCTCACACATTCGCCGAAGAGCGGCAGGGAGCCTCGGGCGGCAAAGAAACAGGGAGATTCGCATGCCCCCTGCGGACCCGGACGACGCCAAGAGTGTTGAAGGGTTTGCTGTGGGCAGCTTCTGGGGCGATCTCAGAAGGAATCGCGACATTGGCGAACCCCGCCGGACGGGCGAGCAGAGGAAGCCACGTCAGTCGCTTCACTTGTAGCCCTCACTCAATCTGCACTGGTTTGTCGGATCACGAAATGAATGAACCTCGGTGTCACCGCAATGTCGGTCGAAGATCAAAGCACAAGCTCTGGGGGAAACAAACGAGAAGTCGCAGCTGCAAAGTGTTGATTGCAGTTGCTTCCGTGTCGCTGATTGGCTGCGGCGGCCAGACATGCATCCTCAACGGCCAGTGCAGGTCAAGATGAAGTCTCAGCATACCTCGAATCGCACGGTGATCAGTCGACGCAGGAAACCGAAGAAGAATCGAGAGCAGTGGCACCCTGAAGTCACGACGAATCCTCGCATCGTTTTTGCCGTCCAACATCTTTCGTCTTCTGGACCTCCCGAGGTCTGGATGTCTCACTCTTCACAAGAGATCGGCGTTTACTCTTGTCGAACTGCTCGTCGTGATCGCGATCATCGGTGTGCTTGTCGGCTTGCTGCTACCCGCCGTACAGGCGGCGAGGGAAGCGGCTCGTCGAATGAGTTGCAGCAACAACTTCAAGCAGCTGGGTCTCGCGGTCCACAAGTACCACTCCGCCTACAAGCGACTCCCAATGCAGGCTGGCGGAACCAAACAATCGCTTCCCAGCCCAAGCGTCGCTCCACCGGGCAGCAACCGTCTGAACTTGAGTTGGCTGGTGGGGCTTGCGCCGTTTATTGAACAGCAAGCGTTATGGGAGCAAATCAGCCGACCTCTCGATTCAGATCGTGATTCGTCGACGACAGGTGATGTCTTCAGGCGATGGGGCCAGATCCAACCAGAAGCCTAACGGATCAGAGTGCAAACCCCTACGCTGCCCTTCATGACTGAGATTCCGACGTAGCAATGCCCAAGTGATCCCGGTGCAGGTCTACCGGCTCAAGGACGAACAAACTACGCCGCATGCGTTGGCGATTCACCGCTGCATACCGCATGGGGAACACTCGACCCTTGGGGCGTGCCACTCAGCTATGCGGCGCAAACTCGTGACTCCTGCCGTGGTGTATTCACTCCACGTCGCGTCATGCGGTTTTCCGACATCCTGGACGGTATGTCGAACACAAAAGCAGCCGGAGAGATCGCGACCGATTTGGGTGACCGAGATGTGCGGACCCATGCCGCCAGAAAGCATACCCAACGGGACGGCGCTAGCATGTGGATGCCTGGAGACGCAATCTTCTGCAGACGATGGCGAGATGCCGAGCGTCCGCGCTTCTGGCGGTCCGATGGCGGTGTCCAATTGCATGGCGGTGCCGAAGAACGACGGGGTTACAAGTGGGCACTCGGTTTACCGCTCTCCACATCCATGACCGCGGTTCTGCCACCGAATCGCGAGATTTGCTTGTGGTGGCACGTTCGTCTTAACGGTGTCGTACCGCCGAGTAGCCGCCACCAAGGAGGGTGTCATGTGTTAATTGCTGACGGCGCGTTGACCTTCGTTACTGATTCCATCGAAGCGGGAGATAGCGGAAGCCGGATGGTTACCCACCACGGCAAAACACCGTCTCCTGGTTGCGAGAGTCCATTTTGCCTCTGGGGTGCGCTTGGTACTCGAGGGTCCACGGAAGTCATCAGTGAACCACTGAATTAGTAGCCTCTGACTGACCGTCAACTGCAATGACAACGGCGCAAATCGCGAACAAAATCGCTTGGTGAAAGGATGAATGAGGGTTGATGCCCGTATCCAAGTCGGTGCTGTTTCCCCTTCGTTGCCTTACTCACGGCTCGCACGGATTGGTCGCACATCGATTGTTTCCCCTTCGTTGCCTTACTTACGGCTCGCACGGATTGGTCGCACACCGATCAAACATCACTCTGCTAACGAGAAGATGAGACAATCAATGTCGCCAATACTGCCCGATGGACCTTCCTCATCCATCGACATCTTCATTCGGTGCCGACCTTCCGCAAGTTTGATCCCAGTGACCTCGATCACCTGCAACTGATTCCAGCCGCCCGTGTCGGGAACCTGGATCGGACCCGAGACATCCTTCCCCTCGATTTCCAAATGAAACGTCCCACCGCGTTTGTCGGACGCAACCGGGATCTTCAGTGAGTAGCTTCCAGCTTGTTGGACATGGATCGTGTACATCAGCCACTCGCCCTTTTGAGTCCATCCGATACCGTGACCATTGGAGGCATCCTCACGCTTTTCAATGTCCACCTGTGTCGGCTCGCGGTAGGTGGCGCCCTGATTCTCGGCGTCGACATCTTGATAGGCGACTCCTGCGCCGCCCAAATCAAAATGCTCTGCTTCTAGTTTCCCTGGAATCTCAGCGATCCGGTCGTCATACGGTTTGGACTGTCCGGAAGTAATCCCTGGGGAGATGAAATAGACCAACAAACTGAGCAGTGCAAATACCGCGTGATGACTTCGTCGCATCGTTGTCACTCCGAATCCACATAGAAGCTAGGATCATCAAATGGAACCACGCAATAACGTACCATAGCGATTTACCATCGTGCACATGACGCAGGGCCTCCGGCCCGTCGATGCCTTCTTCCGTAGACTACAGACTACAGACTACAGACTACAGACTACAGACGACGCGGATCGATTTGTCGGAGTCCCTTGGAATTCAAGGCTTCATAACAATCCGGTAGATCGAAATGGGCCAGCACGTTCGGCAAAAGCGCCGAGAGCGGCCAATCATATTGCTCGCTTTCGGCTACCTCGGCATAGGAGGTCAGCGAGTGCTTGAGCGTCACCTGTTTGACTTGATCCGACATCACTGCGGCAAACGTCGCGCACAGGGCGCCCCTGCCGTCGCCAGCCAAGTGAACGTCGGTATGGCCGAGTGAACGCAGCCAGTCGAGCACTCGCAGCACGTCCAATGTCTTCTGTCCAAGGTACGGACGATCGAGCATCAGGCTGTGAATCGCATAAAAGTAGTCGCTCCCGTAAGAATCCTCAAACGATCCCGGCTCGCACGTATCGGGTTGTGATTCTCCTGTCCCGCGAACGTCACAAGTAAAGACAGGGGTCTCCGGTTCGGCCTCGATCAGCTCGCGAATCAGAGGCTCTTGGCGAAGTTCCACATCGCTGGAAAGATCTGACACGTACAGGATCGCGCGGTTTCCGGCACGCGGCGGACGGGACTGCCAACGCTCGGTCGTCAAGCGATAAACGATCGCTTGAATCCCGGGTTCGGTCTCGACCGTGTAGGCCATCGCGTACTTTGTCGGGTAGCCGCGTGAACCGAGGTATCGCCAATTCCGGTAGTCGGGAGCGCGTCGCGGCATCTTCGGCAGCTTCAGTACTTCCGTAATCGCCGTCTTCAACGCATCACCTTCGATCGGCTTTCGCGTTGAAGCCAATTGTTGGGACTTCTCTCGCGTGAAGTCAAAGATCGTTCGAGTTCCCTGCAAAGCTGCAACCTGACCCTTGGGCGTGCACCACAGCGTTTCGTCCTTCTCGATCGTAATCTCCGGTTCTGCGGTAACGTTCAAGTCCGCAGTAAAGTGGAGGGCGCCATCCAACCGTCCGACACTTTTTCCAGACGTACTTCCCGTCGCACGATGGAACCAGGAATACATGGCTTCGCGATTTTCTTTGGTATAGCCATGCTCGGTCGGACCGACGAACAGGGCGATGTTGTCCTCTGCATCCAGCAAGCGATAGAGTTGCCGCAGCCGTTGATACGTCTCCTCGGAACCGCGTGCATCGAAGTAGTCCCGTTCCTTGGCCAGGATCATGATCGGCTTGGGTGCGAGCGCGGCCAGAAAATCCGCGTGGTCAAGATCGAGTGCAATCGCTTGCGGAGGACATTGCTCGGTATCCTGTGGCAATTCGTTTTCCAGATTTCGACGGAACGTCGTCACAAAACAACTCGGCGCTGCCATCGTCCAGCGCTGCTCGACACCACACAACCAGGTCGTCATCGTCCCGCCGCCCGAATTTCCCGTCACACCGACATGGTTCGGATCGACCTCGGGTCGCGTCAACAAATAGTCCAAGGCGCGGATGCCGTCCCATGCACGCCACATGCCGAAAAACTCGCCGACCAGAAACTGCTGGTTGCCCGCGTAAGAGATGCTCTTGAACGCCAATGCCGATCTTCGAAGCAAGCTTCTCGTTGACATATTGAAGTCGTTCCCCCTGTCCGATCGGATCGTAAATCAAACAGACGTAGCCAAGTCTCGCCAATCCTTGCGCGAACGACTGGTAGGCTTCCGCAGCCTTTCCGTTGACCGAATGACCACACGTCCCAACGACACCGGGCATCGGGGAGGTGATGCCGGTTGGAATGTAAAGATTGGCGGTGACAGGAAAGCCGGGGCGGCTGTCGAAAATCACATTCTCGATTCGATAGCCCTCGCGCTGGACCACTGCCGTGACACGAGGATTCAGCGGCGTCCGCGGCGGCTCGGGACCAAACGAACGACGAATCCGCTCCTGCGCCGAACGGACGTATTGCTCCGCGTCCTCCTTGTTCTCCAGCTGTTTCAACGCGCGAACCTGTCGCTGTCCGGACTGGCGAACCTGACGGACGAAGAACTCGTGCACCATGCGGGGAAAACGATTGAGCGGCTCAAACTTCTCGGTTTCCTGCGCGGTGGTGGAGTGGGACCAAGACAGCAAGGGCATCGCCACGACCTGAGCGCCGATCGCCTGAAGACTTTGGCGGCGCGACAGGACGGAACGTTCGGCGGGTAAGCCGAGGAAGGAGTGCGGCTCCATTTTCAAGTTTCCATAAGCGGGATAGCGATCTTGACCCAATTAGTTTAGCCGCTGCCAGGCATGTCATCCTGCCCGAACGGTTCCATGTCTCAACCGGCGCGGGCCGGGCACGCGGTAGTCGGCGCGGGCACGCGGACACCGTAGTCGTTAGATGCTTGCCTTGGGCAAGTGCCGTGTCCCCGTGTGCGTGTCCCCGATTGCTCCGCCGATCGTGTCCCCGTGTGCGTGCCGTTTGCGTGTCAAATTGATGCAAGACAGAGCAAGCGTCTACGGGGTTGACTCGATACATCCTGGTCTGTTGTCACCGGGCGCTTGCGGTGGATATTGGGATCCAGACTGCGTCTTCCATCCAGCCATCATGACCCTTGCCTGAGTCATCTTTGATCTTGTTTCCTTCGCCTTCATTCATTTGATACAAGACGAGCGTATCTGCGTCGGGACGAAACTGATCAGGCGGATTGAAGTCCGAGCGATACCTCGCTCCCCGTGAAATACGGACCCTTTCAATCATCCCGTTGAAGAACTGATGCGGATGGTCGGAGGGACTGGGGTCCGCTCCCACGTAGAAGCTAAGCCGCGAAGCCATATGCTCTTTCAGGGGAGCGGTTTCCATCTCTTCGCCATCGACGAAGAGTGTAACGTGCTTGCCAGTGAATACGGCGGCGACGTGAACTCGCTGCCCGAGAACAGCCTTGGTGGATGATTTTGCCCCCACATAGTTGGAACCATCGCTCTTCGATGATCGGTACGCCCAAAGTGCAACCCAACGTGACGATTGAAGCCCCAATGCAATTCCAGCATGTTCGCAGTTCGCGATCACAGATTGCAAAACCTCGCTCGTGCTCGCCGGTGTGACCACTGCCTCCAGCGTGATGGGGGCATCACCAGCGAACGACAAATCTCTTATCCGAACAAATGAACGCTTCCCATCGAAAGCAAGTCCGTATCGCGCACGTGTAATGCGACTCTGTTCCTGCTGTGTGTCCTGCGTGATCGCCGAAGGTTTCGAGTCTTGTTCCGAGGGAATCGAAACCACGGGACGAAAGCCGATGTGATCGCGCCGATCTCTGGGCTCGATGGTATGGAAGAAACTGGAAGGAACGCTAGACCGAGTGGCGAAGGAGCCACCGCGTAACTGGCGAAGGATGTCATCTCTGACCGGAGACCGCAGTCCCGAAATTGGGTCTTCGACCTTCTCCCACACGTTGCCATGCATGTCGAACAAGCCAAAGTCGTTTGGCAAGCGAGATGCGACAGGCTCGGTGCGAACAAGATTCTCGCGCCCAGTGTTGGCGTACTGTACGAGAAGAGACTCCGGCTCACCGAATGAATAGCTGCCTGTCGTGCCCGCACGACAGGCATATTCCCACTCGGCGACAGTAGGCAAACGATACCCCTTCAAGGACTTGTAGTCATCCTTGATTCGCATACCCTCTGCGAATTCCCCATAGCCGTTGGGTTCATAGACCCACTGATCGGAGTGGATTCCATCCTGTCTGCTCAACCAGTTGCAGTAAGCGGCCGCCGCGTAGTGATCAACAGATGCGACAGGACAGTTGTCTGTGGGTGCGGTCACCCGAGCATAACTGTGATTGTCTCGAAAGCGAAGATACTCTGCGACGGTGACTTCGTGGTCACAGATCGCGAAACGATGGCGTACGCTGCTCGAATCGCCTTCGCGGGGATCAAGGACGATCATGGTCTGCCCCTCGCGATTGATATACCAACTTCGCTTGGTGCCTCTCAAGCCAACGAATCTCGCTCGCTCCGCAATTGCGGGTTGAACACCTCGATCACTCGGGGGCGGGTCAACCGGACGATCGAGATCAGCCGCTGCTTCCTGTCCGCCAGCCATCGCGTCGGTCACTTTCCTTAGGTCCGGAAATTTCGCGTCCCACCGGCGCAACGTTAAAGATGCGGAACTGTGGATTCCCGGATCCGGATCATTGGCGTACAAGTGGCGAAGATGCTCCTCGATGTCTTGCCTTTCCGAACTTGGCAGAGGTCCGGGTTCCAGTCCCGCAAGTATCTGAATCAATGCTCTACGAACAGAGGTGTCCGTTTCAACAGCCAGCCGTTTCGCGATCGGGAGGGGGTCAATCTGGAATTTCACCAAATAGCGAATGAGCATACTGCGAAGTGAGGGGTTGGGTGAAAACCTCAGGAGCGACCATACTTCGTCTGTTTCTCCCAAATTCAGCAACGCTACCGCTGCGATCGCTTGTTGTGTCCAGTAAGCATCACGCTGCTTTGCTGATAGTGCGCTAGGCATCTCTGCCTGTAGCTCATCGGATAATGCGTTCTTGGCAACCGATGCATGTGACCGAAGCGCATCAATGAGAGGGGAGAATGCGGTCACATCTTCGGCAACTAGAATTGAAGTGACTAATTGCGCGGGTTGGTCATGACAGTAGTCTGCAAGTAACAAAGCCGCTGCTTCGCGCTGCCGCTCGCTACGGGCGCGATCGGCATGTATCTTTGCCAGCGGGACAATGAGTGAATCGCGCACAAGTTGCAGCTGACGCGACCACGAACCAAAACTCATGTTGGTGACACGGCTCGTCAAATGATCGGCGACAAAATCAGAAAGTGCCTCCCATCGCTCGTCCCCCGGGGTGAGCTGGGACAAAGCCACCGCGGATTGAAATCGTTCGGTCTCCGAATGCAGCTCATCCAACACGAATCGCCAAAGGTCGTTGGTGATTTGATGATTGTACGGTTCAAGGGCGTCGCAGAGCACCGGCAGCTCTTCTGGCGTGCAAGTAGGAAGCTGTTGGCTTAGGTAGTCGACTTGTCTCTCGTCCGCCGGTAGCAGACCGAGAGCGAGATGGAGCCTCTCTGCGGAACCAGCCTGGTGTTTCTTGATCTCACTTCGAAGCAATGGGTAAGACCATTCCCGCAGATCATCCAAATCAGAGACGACAATTGGGACCGTTTCGATTCTCGTGTTCGTCAACATCTCGACCAAGTCTGCAGCACGCGTCGCATCTTTGGTTTCAGCGATCGCGTCTCGGACTCGCAAGCCAATCAGGCCGATCACGGCCGCCAGCAGAACCAGGAGACCCAATCGCAACCCAAGTGCAAGGCCCGCGCTGCCCATCATCTTGTGCTGGGCCTGTGTCCATTTGTCTTTGTCTGACAAGAACCGGATCTCGGCATACTCCCGCCATGTCGGCAGGTGTCGGTTCTCAGGCCTCGCGTTCCAAAGAACCGCCCGTTCGGCGAGCAATCGTTCGACGCGACTGCGACGCGATTCTTGAGGCGCGCCCTCAAGGCTCGCCGCCAACACGTTGATACTTGGTTTGTCCCTAACTTCCGACGGTACGATCTCGCAATCAGCGATCGCGGAAATGACGTCATCCAAAGACTGAAACCTCTCGGCGGGTCTCTTTGCCATCATCCGACGACAGATCGCCTCAAGTGAAGGGGGAACATCGAGACGCCTGCTGCGGAGGAATGGGATCTCTGCGTTGCGATGCTGGGCAAGAATCTTGATGCTCGAATCTCCTTGGTAGGGAGCCTCGCCCATTAGCAGGTAATACAGCGTGCAACCGAGGCTATAGATGTCAGAGCGAATATCGACCGAACCCGCATCACGAGACTGCTCTGGGGCCATGAACGAAGCGGTTCCGAGGATCGCGCCCGCTTCGGTGATATTTTCCGCCTCAAATTTTGGTTCTGTCCCGTTGTCTGAACGGTCAACCGACTGCTGTTGTACCAGCCGGAAAGACTCATCAACGTCGGCAAGCCCCAGATCGAGGACCTTGACCAAGCCCTCATTGGTTCGCATCAAATTACTTGGCTTGATGTCTCGATGGACGATGCCGCGACGGTGTGCGTATCGCAGCCCATTCGCGGCCTGGCCAATGCAATCGACAGCTTGCTCCACCGAAAGCGGCCCGTCGCGCCGGACGATCTTGGCCAAGTTCTCGCCGCGCACATACTCCATGACGAGGAAATGAATGCCCTTCGACTGATCTGCGTCATAGGCGCGGACGATGTTGACGTTCTCGAGCGTTGCCGCAACCCGCACTTCACGTAGGAATCGTTGGACCTGCTCGGCGGATGCGAGCAGACGCTTGGCGATCATCTTGACCGCAACGACTCGGTTCATGGGACGATGGATGGCCTTGAAAACCATTCCCATGCCACCAGTTTCGATCAAATCCAAGATCAAATACTTGTCAATCAGCAGTCGCGGCTGGCCTTTCAGCAATGCGGCGGCTTGGTACTCGGTGAGCTTTCCTTCCGAGACAAGTCTTGATGCCAAGGCCCGTGGATTGCTTGAAGCATCCTCACCCGAGAGGTCTTTCGCGATCGCGCGAAGCTCGTCGGCGGAAAGGAGCCCAACGTCAGATAGCCGGGAGAGGAACTCGTCGCCGTTGGCGGGCTTCTGCGATTGTATTGTGGTCGCATCGGAGTTCGCTTTCCGGACAGCGTTCGTACGATCAGGGTCGCAGACGGCAAATTCGAGCGGGTCTTCCAGCGGGTCATTCGCCGGACTGTCGTGCTTGAGCAGCGAACGGACTTCCTCAAGCAGCGTCAGGTCGTCGCTGCACTGCTCATGCAACCAAGCTTCGCGTCGATCCGCTGGCATCTCCAACGCCGTCAAGAACAACTGCTGAACTCGGTCGAATTGATCTTCACCCATCACGACACAATCTCATCGGGGCCGCTTCTCAGCTCGCGGTAGAGCCATGCTTTGGCAAACCGCCAGTCGTTCTTGACCGTGCGGAGTGAGATGCCAAGCTGTTCGGCGATCTCTTCACCCGTCAGACCGCCGAAGAACTTCAGTTCGACGATCTTGGCAGCGCGTGGACGCTCCTTCGCAAATACTTCCATCGCATCGTTCAATTCCAGGACATCAATTTGACTGGCGTGATCGCCAATCGAAAAGTGCAATGGATTTCCCCGGCCCTTCTCACCTCCTCGTTTCAGACTCTTTCGCTTGCGAGCGTAATCGACCAGCAACCTGCGAATGATGTTGGCTCCGGCAGCGATTACCGCCGAGCGATCTTCAGGGCTTACGTTGCGTTGGTCCAGAAGCCGCAGGTAGGCATCGTTGACCAGAAGCGTCGGCTGTAACGAGTGTCCTGGCGCCTCCCGCTTGAGCGCCTGTTCAGCAATTCGATGCAACTGTTCATAGACCGATTGATTCCAGGCTTCAGGGGCGTTTTCAACATCATTCATTCGGCAAGAGGGTCCTATGGCTCAGGAGACAAATCGGGTGCTGCACTCAAGGGCCTAGAAAGTAGTGCGTGGGGGGCGCATCCTTGTACATGCGGAGATCCGCAACGGCTGCTTCGACTGGATGCAACTGCGGAAATTGACTGCACCACAGAGCATAACGCCTCGCCTGCATGCATTTCAAATTTCTCGGGCCCTGCATCGGCGGAAGCATTCAGATCCGCCGAAGACGGTCATTGGGCGGAAAGCGAAAAAAAACCGTCGATTCGCTTGCCCCTCGTGGGCGCGGGCCACGCCAATAGCCGTGAAGGGATCGCTGCAGGCAGCATTCTTTGGGTCGCCCTCAGGAGGAATTGCCGGCAATGGCGAATCCCGCTGGACGGGCGAGTGCAGGAAGCCATGCCAACCGAGTCGCCTGGACTCTTCGAACTCTGCTTGCCACCAACGCATTACCTGGAAAGAGAGAAGATCAATGTTCACGGCTATGCTGTTCATCGTCCTGTTACTGGTTTGCTTGGTGGGCAGCCTCGTCGGTTGGGGATGGCTCATTTCGATTGCATCAAGGGAGGGCGAGACCCTTATCGCGATCGGATGCTTTCTTGTACCTCCGCTTGTCTTTTTATACGCACTGACGAACTACCAAGCAGCGAAGACCCCTTTCTGGCTTCTTACTGGCAGCGTAAGCATCCTCGGCACCCTATTTTTGCTGGCCTAAGTCGGAGTTGCGACACAACGGCCGACCTCTAACGAGTGTTGCATTGGACCGCAGCGAGCCGATACCGGAGAACCGTTTTGAACAAACTACTTTCAGTTGTTGTTGCCTGCATTACTGGCTGCAGTTCATCCACCACCACCATTCCAGAAAGATTGGGCGAAACGGTCGAGGTGCCCAATGATGATGGGACCGTTGACCGGTACGTCAATATTGGTAACGGCACGGTGTTCGTCGAGGAAAATTTCGACCTCGATGAGGAAGCGAAAGCCGAGGCCGAAGCGAAAGCTCGATTGGCAGCCATGTCGCCGAAAGAGCGGTACGCAATCATGGTGAATCTTCACGAAGGGAATCATCTCGCTGCATGATGGGTCGGCACCGGCAGCTCGTTCCCACCACTAAGGTCGGGCGATTGGTGGATGGCAATCAAAATCAATACGCAAGTCTTCCACAGCCGGTTTGACCCATCCTGCATTCACTATTGACGAGTCGTGCTGGTAAGCGTGCTGGTCTTGGCCGCTAGCTGGCGCGAAGCAAATCGAGCAATCGGCGATCAAGTTGATGTCCGTGCCATGATTCCATCGCGATATCCTGTCGGCCTGAATCGAGCACGCCGAACGAGCCGCGGAAGTTCCAGAGGGCGTAGCCGATCCCGTGTGACTTGAGAATCTCCATCACGTCCGAAATCCACGCATAAAATACTTCGTAGGGAGTCTTGTTGTAGCATCCCGCTTCACCGCAATGGACACCAATGCCCTTTCGAGCAAGGTCTGCCCAGGGCGTGTAGTGTGCTTCCAATTGGTCGCGGCCGTATTTGATCGATCCGTCGCGATTTTTGAGTGGCCAACTCGGGGGAAGCAGATGCGTCTGGTCGACCCAGCTGGCCTGATGGTGCGAGATGTCAGCCGGTGTGTAGGCATGCACGCTTTGCGCGACGCCAGTGGGAATCATGTTATCGACAACCTGATTCCCAACGCTCAGACCGTCAATGATGATGACGCGATCTGGCGAATGTTTGCGAATCGCTTCAGTGGCACGCGTCATGACGCGACGATAGTCCTCGGCGCTCATGTATCCTTCGCTGACGGAGGGAGCCTCATTGACGAGGTTGAAGCTTAGATCTGTGCTGGCAAACCGACGGTACCGCTTGGCAAACAAGTCCCAGTGATGGACAAACGCGTCTTCGGCCCGGCGATCGCTCCAAAGCACAAATGGTTCCCGCTGCGGGTCGTTGATGCAGTAGCCGGGAGCTCGGTGAAAATTCAAACTGACGTGCAGACCGTGTTGAACACCCAACTCGACCGCCCGGTCCACCTTTTCCAGCATCCGCTGGTCGATTCGATAAACGTCGTCCGGGGCGATCCGCCGCGACTGACGCCAATCGGAATCGATCCATAGCCAGTAATCCATCGGCAAGCGAATGAAGTCGAACCCCCAATCGCGAATCCATCGCAGGTCGTCTTCCGAGATCACGCCGGTGTTCTCGCTCGGCTGAAACGCCTGAAAGAACTCCATCAGATTGAAACCTCGCCAACGAGGAAGTGCGGTTTGGGCCGGATCCGCGCCGTGAGCCATGCTGGCCCACCCAGCCGCTGCGCACGCGGAAGCGGTCGAGGCGAGGAACTTTCGACGGCTGGTGGGGGAGGTTTTCATCGTGAGCGCCGTAGGTAAGAGGGAGGAAGTTGGGGGCGCCTCATCGTAAAGAATGAGCTTCTCAACCAGACGCGATTGTCTGGAAAGAATTCCGAAAAAGTTGTGGAAATTGGCTGCCCGTTCCTTGCACCGCTGTCGCCAGATCTCATTGAACATCGACATGACATCGCAGGCGACGATGTGCGGCGCTGGCAAGAACCGCCGGTGCGGCCTCCATGAATACGGACCGACGTGACCTGCTTTGGCCTGTCGATATCAAGTCGCACATGACGAGGCGTGCTGGCAAGCTGGCTTGAAGGAACTTGCCGAAAATCACGCACCTCGTCTGGCTGCTCGCTATGCTTGCGACGAATTTCACAGAAGAGAGAGATCCAATGGAAGGCCTGCTCATCACGGCACAGAAGGTACTGGTTTCGGTTCCGTTCTTCACGGTCATTGCATTGATGCTGTTTGCCGGAAAGAAGTTGTTCGATCTTACGACGACCTACCACTTTCAGGAGGAGCTCACAGAAAAGGACAACCCCGCATTTGGCGTCGCGTTAGCCGGTTTTGTCCTTGGTCTCGCCATCGCTTTGGGAGGCACGACCTATGGAGTTCGCGGCCAATCAACCGTTGACGCCTTCATTTCACTTGCGGTCTACGGCTTGCTGGCGATCGTTCTGATGCGGCTCAGTATCACGATCAATGACAAATGGATCCTCCACAGATTCTGCGTTCACAAAGAGATCATTGAGGACAGGAACACCGGCACGGCGTTCGTCGTGGCAGGTAGCTTTGTTGCCTCCGGCTTCATGATTGCCGGAGCGTTGACGGGAGAGTCAATCTCATTCATCGCGGGCATCGTCGATCTCGTGGTGTACTGGGCAGTTGGCCAGGCACTCTTGGTCTTCGGAGGCTGGCTGTTCCAGAAGATCACACCATACGATGTGCACCACACTATCGAGCATGACGACAACACCGCGGCTGGTCTTTCGTTCGGTGGCTTTCTCGTTGGACTCGGCATCATCATGATGACATCACTAACGGGGGCCGGCAGCAATCTCATCGCGGAGATTGGACCGACCATTCTGATTGCCGTCACGGGCACGCTTCTGTTAGTCGCAACCAGGATCATCATCGATCGCCTCTTCCTGCCGAGCGCTCCCCTGGCTCGTGAAGTGGCAACGGAAAAGAACGTGGCAGCCGGTGCGCTCGCCTGCACCTTGTTCGTTGCCCTTTCTTGGGCCTACTCCGCGGCAATCGCCATTTAGCTCACTACCGCTCGATTCGACACTGAATTGGAAGTTCACAATGAGATTTGGGAAGACAGTTCTGATCATCGTCTTGGCCCTTGGCGTTTCCGACCAATTTTGCGCAGACGCCTACGCGAGACGCGGCGGTGGCTCGAGCAGCAGTTCGAGTCGCTCCAGCAGCAGCCGTTCGTCAAGTTGGGGAAGCTCCTCTCGACAGTCCACTCCAAGCCGCACATCGACTTGGGGAAGCAGTAGTCGCTCGTCCTCGTCGCCCAGCCAAGGTCTGAGCACCTTCGGTTCCCGTTCACAGACACAAAAGTCTGGGCGAAGTGCAGCTGATCAGAAACTCTTCGACAAGGCCAAAGCAGCTGGGACCGCTTACCCTTCGAAGTCCGCTGCCACCGAAGCCCTGAAGTCAAAGTACAGCAGTCAGTACACCTCTCGTTACGCCAGCAAGCCAGCGACTCGCCCGGATCACATCCCGGAATCGACTGCGTTTGGAGGAAGGACGTACTCGGTCAATTACAACCCGCGGCATGGTGGCTACGGATACATGGGGCCTGGCGGTTCATGGATCATGTACGACGCGATGTCTGATGCTGTGATGCTGGACATCCTGATGTCACGGAACAACTACTACTACGATCAGCCTGGCTACATGTATGCAAGGAGCCGCCCAGGGCATTCCCTGCTCTCGCTGATGGGCATCCTCTGCGCAACGGCAATCGGTGCCGGTGCGATGTTCGTCTATTTGAAAAACTAGGGCTGGAGGATTGATCGTGGCCGCTGCACTAGCCGATCTGAAGCTCATCAAGCCGGGTGACTTTGTGTGTCTCACTGACGATCAGACGATCAAGGACATGATGGAATCGGGAATGGCTGCTGCCGCCGAGGGCCTCCAGCTCCAAGTGGAAAAGGTGATACACGTTTGCGAGCAACAAGGAATGTGCGACTGGTACCTCTGCCCGCTCCGAGGAACTTGCCCCAAGCACTACCCCCAGCTCTGGCTCTTGATCAAGGCAGTGGACAGCGAGTTCGATCTCCGCCTGTACTGGGCACCCGACGATTTTCAGCACCCGCGGACTCGCGGCGAACTGATCAACGATGGCGTTCTTTGGCTCTTCAAGGAGCCTCGCGACGATATCGATTATCGGCCGTGCGAACTTGAATTCACGGGATGGATTGACCATGACACAGGCAGCGGAATCACTCCGTTCGATGCCAAAGTGGGCGAGCTTCACGGCGAATGCCGAGAGACACCCTCACCCCCAGACCGGCAACAACCTGAGCCGGCAACGGTCGTCGAATACAGCACCGGCCAGGAGGGTGTGGAGGACACGGAAGTGCTGGTTTTGGAAGTGGGTGGGCTCAATGAGTACGGAGAGCAAGTTGCCGAGGGAGGGGTCGTGCACTTCTTCCTCGGCGGCCCCGTCGCCAACCGTGACATCGATTTGATTCAACAGTAACCAGGAAAGAAGGGCGTATTTCGCGATGGGATCAACCATGGACAATCTTGCTGACATTCAAAACGGGCTCGAAGACCTGGGCTACGTGGCGAACTACAACATCGCGGACGGGATCATCGTCGTCCGTCTCGACGGCGGCACGCCCGCCGCCCTGATGATCGAAGGTGATCATCTTTCGATCACGGCTCAAGTCTGCACACTCGGCGAGTTGCAAGAAGACAAGCTGGCAGTGTTCGCAATGGCCGCATTGGATGCCAACAGTCGAATCTCTCCGTTCGCTCTCTCACTGATCACGGAACGAGACGATCCGACGATCCAGGACATGTCCCAGTACGTCGTGACGCTGGTCGAACATATTCCGCTGGGCGATTTCGAGAAACCAGAACTGGAAGCCGCTATGCAGTCGCTGATCACGGCCCTCGTGGGAAGCCGTGAAGTACTCGAGGCGGGCTGCGATGAAACAGCGACTCCAGCTTAGGGGGCGTCCTGCGGCACTTTATCGAGAACCTAGTCATCCACCAAGCAACACGGGAGTCAAACGAAATGGCAAGTTTGATAAGAGCAGTCCGGAACTGGTTTCGGGAAAAGAAAGACGAAGCTGCGGAATCGATTAGCGATCCAGTCCGCGACGCGAAGTACGACATCGAGGACTCGGAGACGCAGATTAGGGAATTCGAATCCAAGATCCAGGCTCTTATGAAGGCGAACATCGACCTTAAGAAGGACCACCAGGATTCAATCGAAGAGGTCAAGAAGTGGGACGATTTGGCCAGGAGGGCCGCCGGCGCCGGCAGTCGCGATGACGTTCTATCGTGTGTGACCAAGAAGCAGACCGCCCAGAGCGAAGTGGAACAGTACGCGAAGGATATCACGGCGAACGACAAGACGATCGCCGAACTGCGTGCTCAGCTCGGAAGGGCTCGCAACAGGATCGCCAAGGCCAAGAGCAACACGGCGGTCCTATCCGCGCGTCTGTCCTCCGCCAAGCTCCGCACGAACCTCGCTGCGGGCGCCCGCGGTCTGGGCGAAGGCCCGTTGTCCCGACTTGATAACCTCGAGAACGCCGTGCGAAGCGCGGAAAGCGACGCAGAGGCGTGGCAAGAACTGCACACCGACGAGGACGAGGACCTCGAAGTCAAGTACGGCAGCGTCCATGCGAACGTTGACGAGGAGGTCGAGAAGCTCATGGCAGAAGCCGAGTAAACGCTTCATCCCTTCCATTGCATGCCTGGGCAGGTTGCTACCAACAAGAGGACGCCTGTGAGGTCAGCACTTTGGGGACCGACCAATGAATCCGACAGTCGCGGACTGAATTGATTCGTTGAAGCATGACGCCCGAAGCATTTGAGAAAGATCACGCTCGCTGAGCAGCACCATACGGGAAGTTAATGAAAACATCTAGGGAGGAACGCTGGAACGCAGTCATCCGCTTCATCGATCGAATCGCAAAGCCACTGGTGGTCATTAGTGTTGCCTTGTATTTGATCGAAGGAGAAATGAGTTTGCGCAATCACTGGAACAACAGTTACGAGTCCCCAAGTATTTTCCTGTGGTGCGAACGACTGATAGCCGGCCTCTTTACTGTGGAGTTCCTCGTGCGCTGGTGGCGAAGCAATCCCTCGTTTCGCAACGCTCCCGACACGTCGTATCCGCTTAACCTTTGGGGCGCCATCGACTTAATCTGTATTCTGCCTTTTTGGATCGGCTTCTTTGTGCCTGTTTCCATGCTTGGTATCGTTCGCTCTTTTCGAATCTTCCGCTTGCTCAAGTTCTTTCGCTATAGCAGGACGCTTCAGCTGACAGCGCTGAAATTCTATCGAGCGTATCACAACATGAAGGGGATCGCCTTTTCGATCGGAATCGTCTGGCTGTTCTTCGCCGTGGTCTGTTTGAACCTGGAGTACAAGGAACAGCCAGATCAATTTGGGAGCCTCTTGGACGGAGTGTGGTTCACGGTGGTTACGGCTACGACCGTCGGGTATGGCGATGCGTCGCCGGTGGGAGCATGGGGAAAACTGTTTGTCGGCGTGATGCTTGTCCCGATTATCAGTACCATGGGCATGGCCTTTTCAGCCTTTGCCAATGCGTGCGAGTCCGTTGAGGAGCTTGAGGACAATCCGGAAATTGACCCCATTGAGGAGTGGTCGAAAGAACGCGAACGAATGCGTAAACGAAGGCTGGCAAACCGAAAATATCAGATGGACGCGTAATCGGAAGGAAAAAGGCCTGACCCCTGGTTTTCTTCTTCCATCCGCCCGTTTGGTTCGCCCCACTGTTGACCTCCCTGGCAAGGTCCATGAGGCTACCGGGCTGAACGGCAGTCGTCAACCAAAAGACGCCAGCAGACACCCACGCGCCATTCATCGCGCTACAGAAAAGGAAAGCAACGCCAAACACATCTTGCCCAAGCTGCCAAAAAGGTGTCGGACACCTTTGATTTGCCCACGCTGTTTGAGCAGCTATAGCAGACCCATCTTTTGCAGGGCGTCGCGAATTCGATCGGGACGAATCAGCCGCACGGCCGTCTCGTTCTTGATCAACATGGCCAGGGAATCGGAATCTGGCAAATAGATCAGCTTCTGAACGTGCCCGATCTTCAGGTTGATCTTGAAGTACAACTCAAATCGATTCTGTGCCAAGCGAAATACGGAAATCGTACCGTCCTCCGAACCAGCAAAGAGCCACTGGCGAGTTTCATCAAAGCACAGGGCATCGATTGACTGCTGATTGACGGAGATCACCTGAGTTTGTTTGAGCAACGGCAGCTCGAGCACTTGAATCTCACCATCACTACTGCCAACGGCGATCAGTGGCTGACCGGCGATTTGACACATCCCACATACCCGATTGCCAAGCGGTACGCCCGAGTGCACAAGATTGCGTTTCTCGGCATCGAATACGAAGATCTCTCCGAACGTGGTTCCAGCGATCACCCACTCTCGTGTCGCAAGCAATGGCGAGAGCGTTCCCCGCCCGGCTTGTTTTGACACCGACTCATTTCGCCATAGGCTCGTTGTGTTCAAGCTCGGGTAGTCCGAAACCAAGAGCTGCTCTTCATTCCAAACCGACCAAACTTGTCCGCTGCTGGAATGGGCAAGCCAAGCCGACACACTCGGTGGGACGTCTGCCTGAAGTGCTTCGTTAATCTGCTTCCGCGATCGTGTACGGACAAGCAGCACGCCGTCAAGCGAAAACCCCGGGATCGGTGTGTTCACGTTGAATTCAATCTCGAGTTGCTTACGCGGGCTTTTGAGCTTGTGATTGCCTATATAGATTGCGAACTGCTCGTTAACCGCCGCGTCGAGTTCAGCAATGTGTGTATTCGAATAGCTTGACCTTGAATCAATACGGACGCGCCGTGGGGGTGTATGGCCGACGCACCTGCCAACCAGGTAGACGTCTCTTCCCAAATCCCAAGGTCCATCTTCGACGAATTCCGAATTGGGGCGACTCCGCAATCGCAATGTCTGTGTTGAAGAAATTGTCTCCTCACCAGCACTCTCGTCTGGAATGGGAGAAGGCTCGTTCGAAGGAGCGGAACGCGTTGTGACGAGCGCAACGTCGGACGCAGGAATCCAGGTGCCGCCAGCCATGTCTAACTCGGACAACAGAACGGGACTCGCCTTCCCCGCAGGAATGATGATCGGACGGTAAAGGGCGTTCGCGGCTAGCACCGCACCGCCGTCTGGTGCGAACGCTAGAGGCGAGTGTTCCTGGTACTCCACAGACGCAACGAGGAACGACCGGTGACGAAGCGTTGATACGTCTTGACGGACGTCGTACACAACGTACTCCATGTACTGATCGTGGTCGATATGCGAGATGGCCGTCGATACGATTGCCAATCTTGTCCCGTCGGAATCGCTGGCAATGTTGCGAATGATGTTCGGTTGGTGGCAAATGGTTTCGATCGCTTCACCACCGACGATTTGATACAGGGTGACTTTGAGATGTTCGGCGACCGCGATCAGCCCTTGCGTTCGTGAGGCCGTGACTTTGGGGGTTCCACCGCGCTCGGGCACGATGTAAGAGGAGATCGCTCGTCCCTGGGCGATGTCCCACAGGGTGACCGTTCGATCATCCGAAACGGAAACGATCCAATTGTTTTGATGGCCAAAGGCATGCGAATAGAAAATGCCGTTGGTATCCGTCACGTTGGCCGAGAGCAGCTTGCGAGTGAGTCCATGGTCCGTCTCCACCACCGCTAAGCGCTGGTTTGTGTCAATCGAGATCGCCAGGAAACGTCCGTCATGCGAGAGGGATAGATCACGTGGGCGGCTGAGGTTGGACAGCTGCCATCGCGGTTCGGCGCGTTCATCGTCGTAGCGCTGCACCACATCGCTATGTAAACGAACGAACAGGGAATTCTCCGTTGGCGACGCGACAAGGTCGCCAACGCGGGTGTCGCCCAAGGGGGTGAAGGGTACAACTTTGTCGTCGCGGATGATCCTAAGTTTGTTCCGGTCCGACAGAGTCCAAAGCGTTTCGCCGTCGGCAGAAAAGCAGAGCCGCCAAGCTTCGACACCCGGGTCGGGATCATGTGTGCTCAACCACTCGGCTTGCCCGTCATTCCAACGATAGAGATGAACTCGACCATGTCGCGTCCCGACGGCCAATCGATTTCCGTCTGGTGAAAAACTGATCACCCTTGCGCCGTCTTCCGGTTTGACCTGGTTCGCGGCACGCCGTTGGTCATTCTCGGCTTTGCAATCGATCCACAATCGGTGAGGCTCCGCATTCAGATCATCCGCGCGGTAGATCAAGACGTGGAAACCATCGATGTCCTTGTTCTGGCCCAGCGCCACGAACTGGCCGCTGCGGTCGAACGCAACCGCGTCGCACCACATACCATCGGCGAGCGTCGCGACGGGTTCCAGGTCATGCAGAACGGTGGAGGTAGCGACCATGGTTCGCAGGCGGCTAGAGTCCCGACCGGGAATTTGCAAATCGGCGGCGTCCTGCAACGCATCGAGAGTGTTGCCACGCCACCCCATCGATCGATCGGTCATCGATTGGGACGCATTTGCAAGATTTGCGACAAACTCTTCGTTGCGACGCAACAGGTCCTGGATCTCGAGTTCATGTTTCTGATTGGAAAGCTTCAGCAGCAAGAATCCCGCCAGACAGCCGATCACGAGAAGTCCCAGACTCGAAACGATCAATCCTGCCTTCGCCGGGTGCCGTTTCGCAAAACGTATCCCTTTGGCAATCTGGTTGGGCGGCTTCGCCATGACCGGGCGACCTGCAAGGTAATTCTCCAAATCACTGGCCAGCTCCGAACACGTCTGGTAGCGGTCCTTGGGTTGGAGTTCCAGGCATTTCATGCAGATCGCGTCCAGATCCGTGTCAACCTGGGGATTCAATCGCGTTGGTGGAACCGGAGAATCCGACATTGCTTGGGTCAATGTCTCCCAGGCGGAAGCTCCTCGAAACGGAGGTCGCCCGCACAACATTTCGTACAGAATCGCTCCCAGGGAATAGATGTCGACGACAAATTCGTCGATCTGCTTGTTCTTCCCTCCGATTCGCTCCGGCGCGATATAGCCGGGCGTCCCGTAGATTTCTCCCGTACGAGTAATCGAGCGAGAATGATCGATGTGGCGAGAGAGGCCAAAGTCCGCAATGTGCGAAGTCCCATCCTCACTGAACAGGATGTTACCAGGTTTCAAGTCTCGATGAACAATCTTAAGTGCATGAACCGCGGATACCGAATGGGTGACATGCAACAGGATCTGCGTTGCCTCTCGAATCGCAAGGTTGCCGCTTTGCATGCGATCACGGAGAGTGCCTCGCCGGTAAAATGGCATCGTGTAGAAGTGTCTTCCCTCCACACACCCCGATGCCAGAACCGGTACGACGCCCGGATTGTTGATCGACGCGATCAGTTCCATTTCGCGCTCAAACCTGGAAACAGCCTCTGCATCCAGACTGATGTCGCCGTTCAATACCTTGACGGCGACGATCCGGCGAGGCGACCGCTGCTCCGCCTCAAAAACGACTCCCATGCCGCCACGACCGATCATCCTGAGCAGGCTGAACTCGCCAAATTCGAAGGGAAGATCAAGACCAACCACGGAGCTCACGTTCCCACCCTGAACCGTGGGCGCGGTGCCTCCCATCGAAGTCTGCACTGGTGCAGGCACCCGCACACGACGGAGCAGCTCATACCGATGCTCGTCGATCTTTTTTGCAACGGTTGTGTCTGCAAAGAGCTGGGGATAGCGGCCGTGGTACACCGCAAGCTGCTCGTCAACCTGCTCTTGGCTCTGACCCAAACGGTATCTCCGTTCCAGATCAATCATGATCAGTTCCGACAGCATTTCCGGACGTTCGCTGTCGTCCAGACCCACCAGGTATTCCTCGATCCGCTCGGATGCCTGGTCATCCCAAGTGGATTCGAACTGTTCCAGCTGTTTTTCCAACGCAATCGACAACACGGTATCAAACGCTCAGGTGAGACTGCAGTTGGCCGGTGACGCGTTCAAGGACACGGTATACAGTCCGCAAGCTGCACTTCATGATTTCGGCAACATCCGCTTCCGACTTGCCGCTCAGCAACAACTCGAGGATCTGTCGGTGCTGCGGCGTATTCTCTCGCATGACGTATTCCAACTCATCGACAAAAATCGCCTCAGCTTGCTGAGTGTCTGCGTCCCAAATCGAGTCAACCTCGTACACTTCGCGGCTGACTGATCGTTTCCCCGCTGCATGGAAACGAATCTTGGCATTGAGCTTGTTGAGTGTGATCGCATAGAGCAAACTCCAGACCTGTTCCGTCCGACCACGCGCGCCCCAATCTTTCGAACCGACCACGCGAAAGAAGCTGCGGAAAGCGGATTGAAGAACGTCCTCGGGATCCATGCGGCGGCGGAGAGCCGGATTCATGCGTTGGCGAACCGCGCTGAGAAGACGCTGCGCATAGAGATCGTGCAATTGATGGGCAGCAACGGAGTCCCCCGTCTGCAGGCTCATCACCAGGTCTTGCGGGTCTAGTTGGCCGGACTTCTGAGAAGCATCCGCGGGAGCCAGCATTTCATTTTGGTTGCCCATATTACGCGTGGAACCAGGGTTCAGGAATGCAGTGGAAAGAAAGGCAAAGCAGCGAGTCTAAGAATCGCGACACATCGGCATCAAGCAAATTTCCGCGCCTGGTAGAAAAAGCGCGGAAAGTTTCGAGGATTTTCCCCTTTCGTTGTCAAAAATCCTTCGAAATTGCAATCGATAGGTTGGAAGGAAAACTCATGCGAACTTGGTCGGCATCGCCTGACCAACGTGTCGTCGATACTCCCGTTATTCAACCGAGAAAGAGAAGCCATGATGAAGAGACGAGCATTTCTCCTGGCGGCTATTGCCATGGCCGTTGTCCTGGGAACAACCAGCAACAGTTTTGCACAGGTCGTACCGTTTTACTCCCATGGCGTGAATAACGTGTACATGCCGGAAACGGAAGATTTTGGTGGGGAAGGGACCACCTTGCACATGGGCAAATCGTCTGGTTTGGGCAAGGCGATTCCGTCCGAGACCGACAACCCCTTTGTCCGGAATTGGTCTGGTGCTGGCTCGTTCACTGCGGCCAACGGCGATGAGATCTATTTTGAGGGTGGAGGCCAGGTCCTCCTGGATACAGATGACTTCGACGTGTTCACAGCAAGCTGGATCGGCGTGTTCAACATCACGGGAGGAAGCGGGCGGTTCGCCAATGTGGGCCCTGGTACTGCGCCTCTGAGCGTGATCGCGATCAATCATCCATTCAGGTTGACCGATCCGATCTGGGCCTACGACTACGAGATCAGCGGGGACATGAACCTCGGGAAAGCTGGTAAGAAAAAGTAGTGCGGCGCGGACCAGGGGTTTGCCTGTAGAAACTTCGATCCGCGTTACTCAATCCACGCGGATGCACCTGCGACGCAGACGACGTTGAAATCAATGCTTGAACGGAAGCGTCGCAGGTTCATTGGCTATAGAGACCACCGGATGTCGTTGTCATTCGGTGGTTGACGCCGTAGCCGAACGATTAACCGTAGTTTGCAGCATTCTAGCGGCAGGGCGCGAGCTCAATACCGCTAAATCGAGATTCAAAGCCCTTTGAATCTGGCTCCCCTCTCCCCCAAGTCCTGGCGAGCCCAAGCGAGTCAGGACTTGGGGGAGAGGGGAGCCAGATTTCAGAAAGTTGATTCGGTATTGAGCTTGCGCCGTTCCGCTCGCGACGTTCGCTCGCCCACCAAGAAATTGTTAGTTCGTGCGCCGGCAATGATTGAACGGTGATTGCGCCCGCCATATTCCGGGTCTCATGTCCAACGTCACGCACCTTCCGCAACTCGACCAGATCGATTCGTCAGCAGCTGAGCAGTTGTTGCCGCTGGTTTATGACGAGCTTCGTAAGTTAGCGGCAGCCAAACTCTCGCGGGAGAAACCCGGTCAAATGCTGGGTCCGACGGCGCTGGTGCATGAGGCGTACCTGCGACTGGTCCATGCGGACTCGACTCCGTCTTGGAATGGCCGAGGGCACTTCTTTGCTGCCGCGGCGGAGGCAATGCGAAGGATTCTGCTCGAACTGGCTCGCCAACGAATGAGCCTGAAAGGTGGTGGCAATCGGAAGCGTGTCGACATTCGCGAGCACCATGCAGAGGTGAATGCGCCGGGACTCGACGACCTACTGACCCTTGAGGAGGCCCTGCAGATGCTGGAGCAATCCGATCCACGCGCCGCGCAGGTAATCCAACTGCGTTTTTTTGGTGGACTGACGATTGCCCAAACAGCCGCAGCGCTCGGGATCAGCGTCGCAACCGCCGACAACGACTGGGCCTACGCGCGAAGTTGGCTACGACTGCGGATGACGTCGCCCGACTAAGCCGAAAGGATCGATGAGGGCCTCGAGTTCCGAAACGCTGGTCGAAACTCTCAACGGAGATCCTCATTCGTCGGCCACACCGGAACAGAATCCAAAGCTTCAAAGGGTTACTCAACACTCGGATCAGCGCGATTTGGCGACCGTCCAGGAATTTGAGAATTGATTCGCGTTTTCTGACGGTTTAATCTACGCCGGTTCCGTTTCCAATTCTTTGCGAATCACGTCAGACCGTGAGATGCATCGATCATTTGCACTAGCTGGACAGCGCGGCTTTGCCGGGAAAATCCGGGGCGAAAAGGGGTCAGACACCAAAAATGCGAAGCACCGTTCGGGCCGTTCCGGTTTTTGGTGTCTGACCCCTTTTCGCCGATCGGTTGTGGTGGCACCGACTCGGAGCTCGCGGTCGCCCCTTCGGACGACGAACTGATTCAGTTTTTGAATGACAACCCTGACTTTGCCAACGATCAGGAGCAAGAGGAAGAAGTGGACGACGAGTCGCAATGATCCAGCGTGCAACGAGAGCATTTTCGAGTAACGGTCACGATCGTTCGTATCAGGCGGTAACTCTGTTTCAAATCCAAAAGTTGGAAAGTGCCATGAACAGTGCTCGCCAACACATCGAGGGAGAGCCCCAGCGGATCGCGGTGGCAGTCGAGGCAGCCAGGACACCCATCCATAACATCTCGAGCCTGACGATGCAATTCTGCCCCCGTCAACCGCGGTGTGACGCCCGCAGGCTGCCCGCGAAGCGACGGCGTCAGATGGTAGGTCTGCCTCGTTTTCCCGCCCTACAAAGACTTGAGGCTGGTAATATGGCATAGACGTGGGCAGTGCTGGAACAACTGGAAACATAGGAATGTTTCGCTTGCCATATTGAATCTTTCCGAGGAAAGGCTTTCTTGCTTTCCGCTTTGTCGATGCCGAAAACCATGACACTGCGCGACGACGAACTTGCAGAATTGACTCGCCGTAGATTTCTTGGCAATGTTTACACAGGACTTGGCGGTGTCGGTCTGATCCAGCTTTTGACTGGCACAGCCGTCGGTGCAGAGGCTGTGGACTCGCGGCATCCGTCGTGGCAACCGGGACGCGGACGGACGCATCATCCGTCAAAAGCCAAACGTGTTCTACAGATCTTTTGTCCCGGAGCGGCTTCGCACGTGGACCTCTGGGAGCACAAGCCCTCTTTGGAAAAGCATCACGGCAATCCGCTACCCGGAGCGGAAAACTTTGTGTCGTTCCAAGGGAAGAACGGCAATCTGATGCAGAGTCCGTGGCCGTTCGTGCCGGCAGGAGAATGTGGCAAACAGCTTACTTCGATGCTGCCGAAGATGGCGCAGCATGTCGATGACATCGCGTTCATTCACTCGATGCACAGCAAGACGAACACGCACGGCCCCGGTTGTGTGTTCATGAACACAGGCCATCCGACCGAAGGATTTCCCAGCGCCGGTGCGTGGACGAGTTACGCACTCGGTAGCGACAACGAAAACTTACCAACTTATGTCGCCATCACCGACATCCGCGGTGAGCCACCCAACGGCAAGGCCAATTGGTCCAATGGGTTCCTCCCCGCTCGACATCAGGCGATCATGATGAGCGCTCAGAATCCGATCCGGAATCTGGCCCGACCGACTTCCATCTCCGAAGCCGAGGAAGCGGCGTCGAGGAAACTACTCGCTCGACTGAACAGCCGTTTTGCGGCAGCGAACCCGGGCGAAAGCGATCTGCAAGCGCGCGTTGCGTCTTATGAGCTCGCGGCAAGGATGCAGCTCTCCGCTCCCGAGGTATCGGACCTGTCACGCGAGTCGGCCATCGTCCATCAGCAGTACGGCACCAACGACCCAAACCCGCTCAAAGCTGCCTATGCCCGAAATTGCCTGCTGGCGCGAAGATTGCTGGAACGCAATGTTCGTTTTGTGAATCTCTACTGTGCGTCGCGAGCCTCCGGCGTGGATGGACTGCTGAACTGGGACGCTCACAAGACGCTCAAGGCCGATTACGAACGGCACTGTCCGATCTTCGACCAACCGACGGCAGCGCTGCTGACGGATCTCAAGCAATCGGGGTTACTTGACGACACGCTGGTACTGTGGACCACGGAATTCGGTCGGATGCCGACGCATCAGGAGGGCACATCCGGTCGCGATCACAATCCGGACGGCTTCACCTGCTGGATGATGGGAGCGGGTGTGAAGGGAGGAGTCAGCTACGGAGCGACGGATGAATTCGGTCGGCGAGCGGAGGTGAATCCGACGACCGTCTGGGATTTTTACGCGACCGTGCTGCATCTGCTCGGCTTCGAGCACGAAAGACTCACTTGGTACCACAACGGCCTCGACCGGCGACTGACCGATGTGCACGGGAATGTTGTGAAGGAGTTACTGGCATGAGAAGTCAATGCTTACTCATTGTCTTCGTTTTGGTGGCTAGCGGTAGTTCGCTGTGCGCAACCGAAGTACCTATCGACTTTCGCGCAAATTGCTCCCATCCTCGAACAGCACTGCGTGCGTTGCCATTCGCCGGCCAACAGCAAAGGGGACGTGTCCCTGGCGACCATCGAGGACCTGCGAGCTAGTGAGTACGTGATCGCGGGTGATCCGAAAGCAAGCTATCTGATCGAGCTCGTCGCCAGCGTCGATGGCGAGCCACCCGCGATGCCACAGGAGGCGGATCCGCTGTCGGACGAACAGGTCGACTTGCTGCGAAAATGGATCGCCGAGGGTGCCATCTGGCCCGAAGATGTCGTGGTCAGGGAAAAGGCGAAGGCCGACAGTACTTGGTGGTCGCTACAACCCCTCGTCGCGGGCAAGACTCGCGCCGGATTGCAAGAAGACAGCCCGAACGAGTCGACAGCGGAAGGAACGTACGGCATACGCAATGAATCGGATACGATTGATGAGTTGGTTCGCGAGAAGCTTGACGAGCAAGACCTCAGGCTCAACCCGCCCGCCGATCGCCGTACGTTGATTCGCCGCGCGACCTACGATCTGATCGGGCTGCCGCCGACTCCCGAAGAAGTCGAAGCGTTTGTCAATGATCCGGACGCCAATGCTTATGAGCAGCTGATCGACCGCTTGCTGGAGTCACCACATTACGGCGAGCATTGGGGGCGACACTGGCTCGATGTCGTCCGATTTGGTGAAAGCATTGGTTATGAGCGTAATGTGATCGTCGATGACATTTGGCCGTTTCGTGACTATGTGATTCGCTCGCTCAACGAAGACAAACCTTTCGACCAATTCATCCGTGAACACATTGCCGGTGATGTCTTCGGAAAGGACGATCCTGCTGTCGCGGTCGGTTCGGCGTTTCTGGTCGCGGGACCTTACGACGATGTCGGAAATCAGGATCCGGCACAGGCGGCACAGATCCGAGCCAACACGCTCGACGAGATCATCCGTGCAACGAGCGAAGCTTTTCTGGGCATGACGGTCGGATGTTCCCGCTGTCATGATCACAAGTTCGATGCCGTGACGCAGCGAGATTACTACGGACTCTATGCGACGTTCTCAGGCGTACGTCATGGTTCGGTGGAATTGGCGACTCCCGAAGAGACCACGAAGCGGGCCGCGATCCTCAACCCGCTGATGGAACAGAAAGCCGCCTTGGAGAAACAGCAAACCGAGTGGAAGGAAGGCATTCTGCGGCGAGCGAAAGAGCGCATTGCCCACTACGAAGCCGCTTGGACACGCCCGCCCGTCGACAGGGCCGGCACCGAAGATCGCTTTGAACCAACCATGGCAACGTTCGTGCGACTCGTTTGCGAGGCACAGGATCAGAACGCCAGTAGCAAGACCGGTTTCGGTATCGACGAGTTCGAGGTGTGGAGTGCATCGGACGCCAGGAACGTTGCGCTCGCGCAGAACGGTGCCAAGGCTACCGGCCAGGCGCGTCAAATCGAAGATTTCCCCGACGCTTATGGACCGCATCACGCGATTGATGGCCAAACCGGTGCAAGGTTTATCGCCAGAGGCCCCGACCTGACCATCGAATTGGCCGAGCCAACCTTGATCGATCGTGTGGTCTTTTCCAGCGCGAAGGGAGAAGCAACGCCTGAACACCAGAAGTTCGTATTTGTTGCAGAGTATCGTATCGAGATCTCCGACGATGGCGTTCATTGGCGCGAGGTTGCCAGCGGACGTGATCGCAAGCCGGTGAACCAGGCAACACATCTTGATCGGCGACTGCTGCAGCTTGAACCCACGGCGGAAGAGCGGGCGGAAGAGAAGCGGATTGCCAGTGATCTGGCTGCAGTCAACCACCAGATCAAAGCGATTCCCAGCCTGCCGTCGGTATGGATAGGAACACGTGTTGCGCAAGAAGCCAAGGGACCATTCCACGTGTTTCTCGGAGGCAGCCCGCAGAAGCAAGGCGAGCAAGTCGTTCCGGCGAGCCTCGAGGTCTTCGAAGGAATAGCTGGACTCCGCGGGCAACTGCTGGAGGACGAGACTTCTCTGGCGAGTACGGACGGATCGCGGCCCGAAGCGGATGGTACTGATGACGAGCCAACTGTTTTTGGCTATCGCCTTGCCGAGGATGCCTCGGAAGCCGACCGTCGCTTGGCGCTGGCCGACTGGTTGGTCCATCCTGATAACCCGCTAACGCCGCGTGTGCTCGTGAATCGCTTGTGGCATTACCACTTCGGCACGGGCATCGTTGATACGCCCAGCGATTTTGGTTACATGGGCGGACGCCCCACGCATCCAGAGCTGCTCGACTTCTTGGCGGTCAAGCTGAAACAGAACGGCTGGCGAGTGAAAGAGTTGCATCGGCTGATCATGACTTCGGAGACATACCGACAATCGTCTACATTCGATGCCGAAGCCGCGAGGATCGATGGTGATGCACGACTGTTGTGGCGATTTCCTCCTCGGCGCCTTTCCGCAGAAGAAGTGCGTGACACGATGCTGCAGATCGCCGACAAGCTCAGCTGCCGGAAAGGCATTCAGACACTCACCGATGCGGTCCCCGCGACGGAAAGCGAATCCAGCATGATTCCCGATGGTGGTCCAGGATTTCGGCTGTACCACTTTATGCAAGACAATGTTTGTACGTACGTGCCACTTGATCGGCACGGTCCCGAGACTTATCGCCGTGCCGTGTACCATCAGAACGCTCGCGCATCGGTTGTCGATCTGATGACCGAATTCGACCAACCAGACTGCACTTTCGGAGCACCAAAGCGTGCCGAAACGACAACACCACTACAAGCACTGACGATGCTCAATCACAGCTTCACGCTCGACATGGCAACCGCTCTGGCGGCGAGACTGCAACGCGAAGCGGGGGAAGATCACGATGCTCAGGTTCAGCGAGCCTACCAGCTCTGCTACTCACGGCCGCCATCAAGCGACGAATTAGCAGCGTGCCGAGATTGGATCGAAGCAAACAGCCTGGCCGCTTTCTGTCGCGTGCTGCTAAACACCAGCGAGTTGATTTATGTGCGCTAGCTGGACGGCGCCGCTCTGCTTTAGGTCGGTCTCTCCGAGACCGTCATTCAACGCGGCTTTGCCGCGAAAATCCGAGCCTCGGAGAGACACGGCTACAGGCAAACGTTCCATCCGTTCGTTAGAGCCAGTGTAGGCCTTCGTCCTCGGGGGCTTCGTCGGCGTCGAGAAAGGCCAAGTGGTCCTTGTCGAAAAAGTGTCCGAGCATGGCACGAACGGGGACGAGCAGCGCGATGAAAATTGGGAACAGGATGCGAACCGGTTTGTAGGGACTGATGTTGACGAAGCACAAGACCACGAGGCAGATCAATTGAACGAGCGTGAACAGATGGATGGTTCGCGTGGGAACTCGCCGCGTGTAGTGGTTGATTGGGTAGAGTGCTGAATCCATCAGCCAGTATCCCAGTCGCTGAATGAATTGGACCCCTTTGAGCGAGACGAAGCCCATGAACAGGAAGATGCCGTAGAGCGCGGCCATGGGCACGTACTTCAGCAGCGGCAGCACGAGCAAGGTTCCGCCGATCAACAAATGGATTGCGACACCACTGATTCGATTCTCGGCGACATGGATGATCTCGCTGCGCTGGTCCTCCTGGACCGATCACCTCTTCGACGACAGCCAGTGACCGTACGTGAGCCAGCGAACGCACCGTCGCGGCGACCATCCAAGGCCATCCAAACAGCGAACAGAGGCCAACCAGTCCTCCGACGACCGCGAGGTCAAGATGGTAAGACTCGCCCTTGTTCAGACGGTTCTGCGGACTATTGACGAGCCGCGCCGTGATGTTCTGGGAGAGGAAGATCAAGACGGCAGCAAGGATCGCCGGACCGATTGCCGCGAATCGAATCCAGTATGGCACCGCACCAAAATTCACGATCCACGCAGAGGTACCGGACGTGGAATCGGTCACGTGTCCGATGTCCAGCGTATCAAGTGTGGTGGCGTCGCCCAGCCACCAGGCCAACGCGATCATGCAAACCAACGCGATCGAGGGTCCAAAATCGGCTAAGAACTCTCGCATCCATGGAAACAAGTAAATGCTATTTCGAAACCTTGCCAAGGTCATCGCGATATAGAAAGTTCCGAGGGCTAAGACCAGGGCTAGCAGTGCACGTTCCGAGGATGTGCCATCACCAGTTTCCTGGAATCCTTGGGCAAGAGCTTGGACTGCCTTGTAGATGAAGATCAGCGACATCAAGGCGGAGAAGATCTCATCGGTGAAGCGGGTAAAGTACCGCATCAAGTTGCTCGCGTTGGTGACCGCCAGCACGATGGTGATCAACGATGTCCAAAGGCCAATCCATCCATAGATTCCAAGAAAGTTATTCTTTTGGCCCATGTCGACACAAATTTGATACAGGATGATCGTGAAGATCAGCAACGGGCCGATTCCGCCAAGGATGATCAGCGGTTGGCCTGCCAGGACCGCGTAGATCAATCCACACACCGCTGTGGACATCAGCATTTCAGCCGCCCCGATATCGCCTCCCGTTTCTATCCCCATCAGCCCGCCGAACGTGACGGCCGGGGCGAGACAGGCGAAGAACATGAAGATAATGGCAGCAAGCGTTTTGGCTCGGATTCCGTCTCGAATGTCATCCAGATAGTGCGGTATTCGGCGACGGATATCTGCCTTGAGACCGGCGAAGAGCTGCGGCGGAGATGTGAGGCCCTCGGTGACCTCTCGTGGCTTAGGAGGAGCCGCCAAGACGTTTCGATTGACGTGGCGTTCCATCGCATCCAGGATGTCTTGCTGGCTTTTCGCATACATCATCTCAAAGTGGACGACATTGTCGGACATCAAGCGAGCAATCGATGAAAGCGTGTCCAAGTGACGCGCCGTCTGTTCCGTCGATCCAATGAGGAGATAGACGTACCTCGTCGGGATGCCATCGGGAGCTCCCAGATTGGCTGCATGCGTGAGTCGTACGAATACCATCGCGGGTTCAGCGATGGCATCGTTGTAAAAATGCGGGACGGCACAGGCGTGTCCGATCACCGTGGGGACCGCCCTTTCCCGCTCCAGCAAACCAGAAATCACCATCTGCTCCTGATGCTCGGGCAGTCGGCCGGTTTGTACTAAAAACGTAACCGCCGCCTCAATGATCTCGTCCATGTGCTGCGCATCGAGATTCAGTAAGCAGCTACCTTCGGCGATGGAGCGAAAGAGAAGGTTCACGATGATCAGTCCCGAGAGCGGGGAAAGTAGATGAGGCGGAGCATACCTTGCGAACCCCCTCCTAAGAATGTGTTCGCATATAGTCTAGCAATAGGGGGCGAGGCGTCCGTCATTCCATCTAATTTCATGCGTGAACTGCAGATTCATGCGTGAACTGCAGACGTGCGAACAGCGGACACGTGAACCTTTGTAACCTGGGCTGCCCCTCCATCGCTCTAATGTGGGCTGAAGTTCCGATCCACAGGTGGATGGTGTCGCGCAAGCACCATCACGTCTCGGTCAGCTGACGGAAAGCAGGATTGAAACGCGGCGCGACCGCATGATGTCCGCAGCTAGAGAGCTACGCGAAGCTAGTCCTCGTGCTGGCTATCTGGTAAGCGTCACCGGCGGTTCGTCGGCGACCACCGATTGAGATGCGTTCTTGGCGACGGGAACGACTGGAATGCCGGCCTGAAGTTTTCGGAGTCTCAGCAACTCGTCGCGAATCTGATTGAAGGACTCGGCCACGTCCAGCCAATAGTCTCCCTCGCGAAATTCCATCGGGCCTTGAGTGCTGCCGCTGGCCAATTCCTCCATCTCGCGACGGAGTCGGAAGACGGGACCGGCCAACCGGTTGGTGACCCTGAGAAGATCATAGAGAATGATCGGGGTCAGAAGCATGACACCCGGCGCCCAGAAGAGAGCTTCCTCCAAGCAGCGACGGGTCGTTTCGGCAATCGCTTCCTGCGGATTGGAAAGGGACTCCGTAATGACGAGTGTCATCATGAAGTAGAGGCTACAGGCAAGGCTGTAGAAGGCGATTCTGCGAAACAGTGATCCCTGGACAGATCGATCGATCAGAAGGTGCTGACGCAGAGGGACAGACTGTTCTCTTGAGTCCACGTCGGGTCCCTCGCCAGAGATGCGGGTCTAGTTGCCAAAGGCCGCGGCAATTGCGTCGGAAGACTGGTTGAAGCTCTCCCCAGTATTCTGCGCAAGAATATTTACCGAACCGATACAGACAGCCACAATCAGGGCGAGCATGATTCCGTATTCCACCGCTGTTGCTGCATCTTCTTCAGCAAAGAAGTTCGTAATCGCTTTTCTTAACTTTTCCCATCGCTCGTTTGCTCACTTTGGATTCTCCGGACTGGACAAAATCCGTTGTCGAGATCGAATCTCCGTCCATGAAAACCCTAGTACGCATTCCCGCGTAGAGAGGGGGCGAAGAGAGAGGTTTTGGGGAAATTGCCCGAATCAGCCGGAATCTGCCGGCTATGCCGTTCGTACCGCAGGCTCCCGAGATTCCCGACCTTCCCCTCCCCGACCTGTTTCGATTTGATGTCTCTGGTAGTCTATGACCAGCCTCACCGATTGCCCTGAAACGCCTGGAATTTTTGCTGGATTTCATGTTCGGACCCATCTTCTATCGCGAAGCCGCGGTGGCGCCCAAACGCCCCAAGACGTTCGTGATCCGGGGCGTCTACGTCCTGGCACTGTTCCTGCTGCTGTGTACCGGTTACCTCGTACTCGACGGGTCACGGTCGTTGGCGACAAGCGGTGATTCGGCACGCTTTGGCGGCTGGATGTTTACGTTGCTGGCGCCGCTCCAGTTGTTGGTGCTCGCCAGCCTCGCGGCCGTGGGGGCGGCAGCCAGCGTTGCTCAGGAGAAGGATCGCCGGACGCTGATTCTGCTGCTTCTCACCCGGCTATCAGGTTTTGAAATCGTGGTGGGGAAGCTGGCAGCAACGTTATTGACGCCACTGAGCATGCTGGTCTGTGCCCTCCCGCTATTTTTGACTCTTCCGTTGCTCGGCGGTGTTTCGCCTCAGCAGGTCTTTGGGGTCTTTTTGGTCACGGCAGCATCGATCGTACTTGCAGGAAGCGTCGGAACGGTGGTCGGCATGTGGCGAGACAAGACGTTCCAGGCGATCGCCATGACCGTACTCGGCTTGCTGATGTACGTCGGGCTGGGCGAGATCGCAGGCAGCGTGATGACCGGCATGCCAGAGTGGGTGCGTTTATCACTCAGTCCGCCGCGAGCGCTTGCTGCCGCGGCATCTCCGATGGCCAGTTTGTCTGGTGAGACCGCTTCGGGCGTCGCGTTGTTCATTGTGATCACTCTGTTGCTTTCATTGGCTGTACTGGCGATCGGGGTGGCGAAGGTCCGCGTTTGGAATCCGTCCCGAGAGATTCGGCTCAAGGGGTCGGAAGCGGATCGTACCGCCCCGGTCGGCAGCGACACTGCGCCGGCGAGTTGGAAGGCCCGAGCACCGCGCCGGGTTTGGGACAACCCAATTCTCTGGCGCGAAGTCTGCACTTGGGCCTACGGTCGCAAGGTGATGATCATTCGCGTCGCATTTTTTCTGTTCTTCGTGTTGATCGCTGCGGTACTGCAGATGCAAATCAGCAGCGGTATCGCGATGGAGCCGGGCGGACGGATCGGGCGCGCGCTGCCTTCGGCAACCTTGCCGCTTGCTGCCTTGGGTGTGGTCAGCCTGGTCCTGGTCAACGCGTTAGCGGTAAATTCCGTAACGGGTGAACGCGATGGGTTAGCATTGGATCTGCTTTTGGTGACGGACTTGAGTCCTCGAGAGTTTGTCTTCGGGAAGTTGCTCGGTGTGCTTTACGTTGGCAAAGAGATGATCCTGCTTCCGATCCTGTTGGTGATCTTCTTGGCGGTCAAAGGGGTGATGACTTTCGAGAATATGAGTTATGTGATTTTTAGTGCGATCGCGCTTTATGTCTTCGTCACGATGCTTGGGCTTCACTCGGGCCTGAACTATGTTTCGGGCAGGACGGCGATTCTGACCAGCCTTGGAACGGTGTTTTTCCTTTGTGTAGGCATCGCGATTTGCATGACGATCATGGTCAGCTTTCGGGGAGCGTTCCAGCTTCAACTGGCGCCGTTTTTGGTGATGATTTTGGGAGGGGGCGCGGCTCTGTTTGCGTCGCTTGGCTGGCGAAATCCGAGCTCTGCTATTTTCATTGCCTCCTTTAGTCTCCCCCTGGTCACGTTCTATGCGATCACGCAGTTTCTGCTTCAGATCGATCACTTGTATGTCTTTGTCGCGCTGCTGGCCGGATACGCTTTCACCACTGCGGCAATGATGGTTCCAGCGCTCAGCGAGTTTGATGTTTCGCTTGAGCGAGGTCGTGGCGCGGTCGGAGACGAAGCTTGACCTGGGTTGCGGAAGCTTGGCCCTGGCTGCTCGCCATGTGCGTGCTGATCTTGCTGAGTGCTCTGTTCAGCGGCAGCGAGGCAGCACTCTTTTCGCTGAATCACCGGGGAAGAAAGAGTCTGTTCCGTACGGGAACCGGTGGCCGTACGGCAGCGAAGTTGCTTCAGCAGCCAGAGCGATTGTTATCGGCGATTCTGTTCTGGAATCTGTTGATCAACATGACCTACTTCGCGATCGCCGCAATCATCGGTAGCCGATTGGAGCTGGATGAACGCGCGGGTCCATCGGTCGCATTCGTGTTCACGGCGGTGAGTCTGCTCACAATTATCTTTTTCAGCGAGATGCTTCCTAAGAGCGTCGCCGTGCTCGCACCACTCAAGATTTCGGCGCTGGTCAGCGCTCCTCTCGCGCTGGCGGTCAAGGCCGTCAGTCCCATTCTGCCACTGGTCGCGAAAACCAATATGGCCGCCAGCCGATTGATCTGGCCCAATTTTGAGCCGGAGCCAGAGATTGATCTTGCCGACATCGAACGTGCGATCGAGCTTGGCACCGATGATGCCGCGCTGCTGCAACGAGAACGTATGGCACTTCGTGGTTTGGTCGAGATGGCTGAAACTCGTGTCAGCGAGTTGATGCGACCTCGCAACAAGCTGTGGACCTGTTCCGATACTTCCGATCCGAGTATCGTGATCGACGGTATTCCTGCTGGTGGGTATCTGATGGTGACCAACCAGCGCGGTGACATGATCGTCAAGGCGATTGGCGTCCGAACACTTCGTCCCAGCCAGTTGGACGATCTGGAGAATGCTTGCGAATCGGTCATCTACGTGCCGTGGTCGGCATTGGTGTCTCAAGTCCTCGATCAACTCAATGCGGAAGACCGCTCGGTTGCCGTGGTGGTCAACGAGTTTGGAGAACTTGCCGGTGCGGTGTCATTGGATGATATCCTCCACTTCGTACTGGCTCCGCGGAGTGATGACGACTTTGCGGGACAATGGTCGATTCAAGAACTGGGGATCGATCACTATCGAGTTTCTGGATCGGTCAGCGTGCGGAGTCTGGCCAAACGTCTTGGTATCGAGATTGCGGGTGAGGGAATCACAACGCTTGCGGGTTACATACAGCGTCACAATGGTCGCTTTCCGAGACCAGGCGATACGGCGCCGCTGGGGCGATTTCAGCTCACCGTCATCAGTCAGATGGATGAGGGATTGCTGATTGACATTGTTTCCTCTCCGAACGAGGAAGGGATGCAAGCATGATTCTCGCCGGACTGCTGTTTCTGGTTGGGCTGACGTTGAGCGCCTTCTTTAGCGGGACCGAAACCGGTATGTATCGCGTTTCACGCACCCGACTGGTATTGGATGGGCTCAGCGGCTCAAGGGCTGCCCGCGGCATCGTCTGGTTGTTGAATCATCCCGCGATCTTCGTTGCCACCACACTCGTGGGAAACAATCTCGCCAACTACCTCACCAGTCTCGCCGTCGTGATGGCGGGGGCGTGGCTTTTCGACAACGGTTCGCTGGCGGAGTTGCTCGGTCCCATGCTGATGACCCCGGTGGTATTCGTGTTTGGCGAGCTGTTGCCGAAATATCTCTTCTTCCACGCGCCCTATCGGCTGATCACTGCGACGCGGCCTCTGTTACTCGCCGCGACCATGATCTTGATGCCGGTCTCGTTGGTGCTCGGACTGCTGGGGCTGGGCTTGCAGCGGATCACCGGCCAGACACCGTTCCCCGTCCGATTGGCGATGGCACGCAGCGAACTGGAGCAAATCCTCAGGCATGGTCAGGAAGCGGGAATTCTTGCTGCTGGCCAACGTTTCCTGGCGCAGCGATTATTGGAGGTTGGCAATCAAGCAGCGATTTCCTTCGGCGTCTCGGTTGATCGATTCGCGGTGGTCAACACGCCGATTGACGTGACCGAAGCTCGGCATCGAGCCAGACGATGCAATCATCCGATTGTGCTGGTCCAGCGCGCGGTCGAATCGTCGGCTTTCTGTGGTATGCCGATCTCTGCACGCGCGAGCCGGTACTGGAATGGAATCCCGTTGTGAGAGCTCGGCTGGAGGATCGACACCTGCAGGTGCTGCTGCGGCTTTACGACGCCGGCAGTGAAGTCGCAGTGCTGCGAGGTGATGGGGGAGTCGTCAAGAGCGTCGTCACGCGCCGACAACTGGTTCAGCCGCTGATCAAGTGATCGACGAGTCCTGTTTCATGTAGCCAAGCCGTTCCAAGACAAGTAGCATCTCGTCGCAGGTCAAATACCGTCGGTGATGCTGGATCTTGTATTGGTCGATCGCGAACGCGAGTTCACGGCCGGCCTCTGAGAGACCCGCATGGGAGCTGCCAAACTGGCGCCGTTCCGGGCGGTCTCGCTCACCGGTTTGCGATCGTCGGCGGTCCACGAAACGGTCGGCCGCATTTGTCATTGTCCGGCTCTGGTTCGAATTCAGAGCAACCCCGGAAACGGGCGCTTCGTTGGAACTGGATAGGTTTGACAGCGGCATTTAGGTTCTCGGCTGAGGGGTGTGATACACGATCGACGTGCACCCGTGCAGAAATGTCCATGGCAAGCTTACGCTAGAAACGGCGACCGAGACGCCGACCACGACCGTTTTTCAGGATCCGTTCTGGCTTGATCGGTGCCAGCTATCCTTGGCTGGCAAATCGCGGATCATTCGCAGAGTCGATGACGATGCCGTCGTCATCCCTACGACCATTGCAAACCGAACTGGCTTACCGGTGTTCTGGCATGACACGGAGCGCGGAGGATTCACGAGCGACCCTCGCGTGCTGATCCTCCAATTGCTTCATCCAGGCTGATTCGTCTGTCGATTCAGGATTCAGATTCATTGCCATGTCGAGCGAAACTCGTGCTGTGGCGAATTCACCTCGCTCCAAAGCTAGCTCCGCCAGTTGGAGGTGTGGCGTGGCGTCTTGGGAATCCTTTACCGAAGCCCGCGCGAAACAGCGACGCGCCTCCTCGCTGCGTCCCAACTCTCGCATCGCGATCCCCTGCATCAAATCGACTTGGGATGGAGCGTCGTCGACTCCCATCCCATCCTGAAGCCGATCCAAGGTTGCTAACAAGCGGTCGAAGCGACGTTGGGAAAGATAGATGTCCGCAGCTTGAAGCTGGACCTCCGCGTAGTCAGGTTGCAGGGCGAGGGCACGATGATAGGCAGCCAACGCGTCGTCGAGCTTTCCGGCTGCTTTCAAGCAATCGCCACGAAGTGCCCAGGCGTCCGCCGAATCCCGTTTGGATTCCAAAGCCCACAGACTGTGCGTCTCTGCTTCTTGAAGTCGACCCAGTTCCAGATACATACGTCCGAGCCGATGGACGAACTTTGGATCCCCCGCGCTCAAACGGACCGCTTGCTCCATGTGGGCAATGGCAAGGTCCAGGTCCCCTCGTTTCCAGTACGATTCGGCAAGCCCCCAATGAGCTCGGTCATCCGCCTTGGAAACGTCCAAGGCATCGATGAAAAGTTTCTCGGCAATCTCCCATTGGCCATCATGCATGGCCTGAAACCCTTGCCCTGAGAGCCGTCTGGCTGCGATCGATTGGCGGCTGTCACCGAATCGACCAATCGCGCGACACCCTGGGGAGCCGGCGATGGCGGTCAGCATGCACGAGGAAGCGATCAGGAAATGAGAGGGTTTCATCGTCCGTCCGGGAAAAACCTGGTCGACTTGGAATAGCAAACTCAGGCCCTCAGTCGCAACCGGAACCGTCCCTGTCCCCGGAGAGCGTCCCCGGAGAGCGTCCCCGGAGAGCGTCCCCGGAGAGCGGTTCTCCCCGGAGAGCGGTTCGGGCCCGAAGCATGGTTGGTCCCCCCGGGGGTACAAATGGCGGCAATGACCTCGAGCTGAGCGGCTCGCACCGACTGGGAAAACTCGGAGCATTTCGCGATGATGTGGTGATTCCAGGCCGTTCCTTCCAACCAGCGCAGCAAAAGATGCCTGCATCCTTCGACTCATTCGGCATCAAGTTTCTGTACCCCGATAACTGGTCACAGGTTGACCGCGGTGAGGCGGAGGGACATGAGGGTGTGACGCTGGAGCTGCCATCGGGCGGATTCTTTTCGATCGAGCGCGAGACGGAAGGTCAGCTTGCCGATGAGATGATCGAAGAGCTAGCCAGCTCGTTTGAAAACGACTACGGCGAAGTCGAGCGAGAGGAGCTGCCCGTGACCCCGCAGAGTTGCGTGGAGCGAGCTGTCGAGTTCCGCTTCTACTACCTCGATCTGTTGATCATCTCTCGACTACTGATCCTGAATCGGCGTGAACGGACCTACTTGATCCAGATGCAAGCCGAAAGCCGCGACTTCGAGAGCAACGAGATGGTCTTTCAGGCCATCCTGAAGCAATTGGACGCTTGATGCTGCGCGAAGAAGCGAAGCCCGAACTACACCAAGTCCTGCTTTCGCTTTTTGCGACGTCGCTTGCCGCAATCACGACAGATGCCGTGGATGATCATGCGATGACCTGTCACTCGAAATCCCTTGTCCGTGGCCACCTCATCACGAATGGACATCAAGGCGTCACTTTGGAACTCGATTAGCTTGCGGCACTTGGTGCAGTAAAGATGATCGTGCTGCGGATATCCGTAATCCAATTCGTAGACCGTTCGCCCATCCAACTGGAAACTCTTCAAGAGTCCGGCGTCGACGAACTCTCGAAGGGTTCGTAGACCGTGGCCGAGCTGACGTAGTTCTGTTCGCCGCGTCGCGGAAGCCGGTCAATCAGCTCGTCGGCATCAAAGTGATCGTGCTCCTGAAAGACGGCTTCAATCAAGAACTTACGCTGGTTGGTCTGCCTCAGACCACGGGTTTGGAGATACTCCTCAAACCGCTCCTGAGGCGACAGGGAGACGTCCAGCGGCTGTAGTGACTCGGAGGGAGCGGACACTTTGTAGGTCGGATGGCTGATGGAAAACGAGGAAAAAACCATCGTCGATCGCGCGGCGACGCGCGAGACAACGAAACAACCCCCGCTATTCTATCCGACTGTCGAAGTTCGCACTCCCTCCAATGGCGGACGCGACAATCAGGCGAATTGATCGAGCAGCCGATCGATGGCGGCATCGAGTTTGTCGGCGGTCTCGTAATTGCCACTGGCGATCTGTCGCCTGATTTCCGCGACCCGCTCGATCCGAATCTCGCCGCCACCGGCAATCTCGGCCGTCGGCTGCAGGCGATTGACACTTGAAATCGTGCTCGACAAATCGAGCTGGTCGATGGGAGTCGAACTGGCCTTTCCCGCGGTCTCGGCTGACCGTTGCGGCTGAGCTCGCTGTGCCGAGGGAGTTGGCTGAGTGGTCGAAACCCGATAGGGGCCGTAGATTTGCATCGTCGAATTGCTCCCAAGAGGGACAGGAATATCCATCGGCCTCGTTCCCTGCCATTTCTGGCGGGGCACGATTCCAGTGGACGCGAAAGCGCATGAATGACCGGACCATGACTCGGCAATGATGCCTCGTTTTTAGGTCGTTTCCGCATCGGTCGTCAGCGCCGCGATCCTTGTCCCAGGATGCAATCCGTAAGCGAAAAGAGACTTTTCAGCGCAAAGCGGACGGAAACATTAGGGGTATCGTCAGCCTTGTGCCCGAACCTCCAGCCAATTCCGCGAAAAGAATGGCAACCTGAGCCAGGGACGAAAAGGAACCTATCAAAGGCGTGAAACAAGCGGCAAGATCAAGTTGGCCGAGAGTCGGCCAGACTTCGCGCGAGCAACGCCTGCTCGAGCCGCTGGACTGCGGGAAAAGCCGATACAAACGCTAGCAATCCAGGGCTCCCGGCGGCGGGGACCCAGTGTGACTTTGTTGGATTAACTTCATCAGCCGCCACGCGTTAGCGTCCGGTTCTCCAGCGCCGGAAGGACTGGGTGCCAACGCACGGCGGCTGATCAATCCATCGAGCCGAACAGCCCAAAGTACGTGGCATTGCGCGGGGACCCACTGGTTCATCCACCGATAGTTGTCAGGCTCTTCCGTCGTGCTGAGCGCAGCGGTGCTCCTAATCGACTAGGAGCACCGGCCTGCGGCCTGCGGCCTGCGGCCTGAGCACGAGCACCGCTGCGCTGAGCACGAGCAAGATCTTGACTCAAGTGACTCAGCCTGACACTTATCGATGAACGGACCACTACCAGATCTTCAAGACACTAAAAAGATTGTGCCGCTGATCGGTCCACAGGGGTGCGTCGTTGAGTTGTTCGGCGGTCGCGGGCCGGGCGTTAGCCAGCGTCGGCGAGCCCCAGAGCGGATGGTCCCGTTGAGCAACCAACATCCAGGCGGCCTGTTGAAGTCCTCGCTCATGATCCGACGGGCTGACAATCAGACGGCTTTCCAGCCCTGCGTCCTGACTCAACTGGTGAGCCAACGGCACCAAATCCAGGTGATTGTTGGAAAGGTGGATTGCTAGCATCCCATTGGGTTTCAGACGGGCTTGGTACAACGCGATCGCTTCTCGGGTCAGCAGGTGCGCTGGGATCGCGTCACTGCTGAATGCATCCAGCACCAGCAGGTCGAAGCGGGCATTGGTCATCCTCTCCAGTACCAGGCGTCCGTCGCCAAGATGAGTCTCGATGGTGGAGGGACTGTGACTGAGAAACGAAAAGTGCTGGTTCGCGATCTCAACCACGGCGGGATTGATCTCGAACATTTCAAATGTGTCCTGATCGCGACCGTAGGCAGCCAGTACGCCACAGCCCAGACCGACGACGCCGATTCGCAGCGACGGTTGCTCGTGTTGAAACGCTTGGATGGCGAGCCCGACACCGCTTTGACGGCCGTAGTAGGTCGTGGGCTCGAGGGAATATTGCCCAGCCAACTGCATCCCGTGAATCGTGTTGCCATGAACCAACCGAGTTCCTTGATGGTCACGAAGCACACGCAGCACCCCAAAAAAGTTTCGTTCGGAGGCGATCGTCTCGTCTTGCGACGCCATGCTGATTGCTAGCAGCGGCGCGACCACCAGCCCCAACGCGGCGAACCGCAATCGGTAGGCAGCATGCCAATCATAGACGGCGTGCCTCCAGCCCCGGCAGGCGAAGAACATCACGAAGGACAGCGCGGTAGCGACTGCCAGTGCGAACGGAAGTTCCGAGTGTGCGTTCAATGCGAGTGGGCAGAAGACGGCCACGATCAGGCCGCCGATTGCACCCCCGGCGGAGAGGAGCAGATAGAACTGAGTCAGGAACGCTGGAGCTGGTTTCAATCTCGCCACCTCGCCGTGACACAGCAAGCAAACGCCCAGCAGCGTCAGCATGTAGCAGGTTACTTCGGCAATCAACGCTGTGGAGCCTGGTAACAGTGACTTCAACTGGATTGCCATGATGGACAAAAGCGTCAACGCTGCAATCCATTTTGGCTTGTACCACTGTGGCGAGTCAAAGCAAATGATGAAGCTCAGCAGGTAGAGGCTCAGCGGTAGCACCCATAGAAATGGGATCACCGCGACGTCCTGACAGACATGGTTGGTGACGACGAGCAGCATCGTTGACGCGAACGCGGGCAATGCCACCCACGTCGATCGCAGACGCCAGGTTGGTTCAAGCCCCTCGGCGAGCTTGCCCTGCGAGGAAGCATGCGGTGCGTTCGCGTTTCGCTCTTGAACTCGAAACAGCCCGATGGCGACCATTCCCTGGATGAGAACGAATCCGCAGAACATCAACGACCACATCATCGATTGAGCTGAGACGGAGAGTACCGGTTCGACCAAGAACGGATAGCTCAAGAGTGCTCCCAACGAGCCCGCATTGGAGAGTGCGTACAGCCGGTACACTCGATCTGATTCGTCTTGGTAGCTGAGCCAGGCCTGGATCAACGGTCCGGTGCTCGAGAGCACGAAATACGGCAGCCCAACATGTGCAGCCAACATCCAAAGCAGGTGAATCGCGGGAATCTCGTTCCCAATGGGTTTCCATGCGTCGGACGGTTCGATTGGCAGCATCAACGCTGCAGCGGAAAGCAGCAGCAGATGGATGACGGCTTGCATGGCTGGGCGGAAATGGGCTCGCAGCAGATGAGCATACAGATAGCCACCGAAAAGGAGCAGCTGGAAAAAGAGCATGCAGGTTGTCCAGACCGCCGGCGTGCCACCAAACCAAGGGAGTACGCATTTGCTGATGACGGGCTGAACTTGGAAGACCAGGAAGGCACCGAGAAGCGTCGTGGCGGCAAACCAAAAGAGAGAGAGTCGTGGATTGGCTGACCGCTCGGCCGACTCAGGGGTCGGTCGTGTGGAATGTGCCGATTGCGCGGTCATGAGATTCCTCGGAGCGAAGTGTGCATGCCGAAGAATCTTAGGTCATGAATTCTCTGACTTCTGTGCTCGTGCAGCGTCAGCATTTGGTTTAGATGGCGAAAAGGGATCAGGACCCGAATGGCACGAACTTAGGTTGTCTCAGTGAACCTCGGGCGCTAGCCGTGGGCCTTCGCCGCATCCTAACGACGTTTTCTTCGCCCACGGCTAGCGCCCGAGGTTCAAAGCCCGTGCTATTCGTGTCTGACCCCTTTTGATGATCGACGTCACCCCCATTTTAGATTTGACGATGCACTAGGTGACGTTCGCCAGTTCGGCCAATTGCACGGCTGCCCTGCCCTGCTCTTTCTCCAGATAGGCCCGACCAAACTTGACGTTGACGTGGTCCCAGGGAAGCTTGTCGAGCAGTTCATACTTCTCATGAACCTGACGTTCTACATCGATTTCGGCGTCCGCGATTGCCTCCCACCAGCGTCCGGCATCGAGGTGTTCGGTCCATCCATCCATTCTGGCGCCGCGTTCCCAGGCCAGTCGAATCGCCTTTCCGGTCCTTCGGTCACCGCGGCTGAGGACGCCCTCCAGCAGACTCGTTTCGATGTTGTGGCATTTGACACTGACACTGCGAATCTGCCGTCGGTCCTTGAGGTAGCGATGTGCCCACTTGAAGTATTCGCGACGTTGCATTCCGTTCCATTGATAGGGCGTGTGAGCCTTGGGAACGAAATTGGAAACGCTGGCGGTCACTCGCGCGTAGCGACCGTTGACCTCTTTGCCTACCGTTGCAATGGTTTCCGCCAGGTCGATGATCCCGTCGAGATCGATAGCTCTTTCGCCTGGCAGACCGCACATGAAGTAAAGCTTGATGCTATCGAAGCCGTTGCGAAACGCGACGCGGCAACCTTCAATCAAGTCGCTATTCTTGATCTTCTTGCGAATCTGCTCGCGCATGTCGTCACGCGCCACCTCGGGCGCGAGAGTCATGCTGCGGCGCCGATCACTGCCGAGCAGGATCGGCAGCGTGCGAAGTTGTTCGTTGACACGCAGGCTCGGCACGCTGATGTTGACGCCTAGCGGTTTGAAGACTTCATGCAACCGCAATACGAGTGGCTCGAAGTGTGGATAGTCGCTACTGGAAAGAGACAGGATACTGATCTCGTTGTAGCCAGTATTTCGGTAGCTTTCCAAAGCTCCGTTGACAATCGTTTCGACTTCACGAATCCGAAGCGGTCGCTTGATCACCGTACTTTGGCAGAAGCGACACAAATGAGGGCAACCCCGCATGATCTCCACCGCGATGCGGTCATGCACGCATTCGATGTAGGGAACGATTGGCTTCGTCGGTAAGGGAATGGATTCCAGGTCGCCAATCACGCTCGGCGAGATCGTCGCTGGCACATCATCGCGAGTTCGGTTCAATGCGATGATTCGGCCGTCCGCATACTCCGGCTGATAAAACCGCGGGACATAAGCCGATTCGATGGTTCTGGCCACCGTTGCGAGTGCCTCGCTGCGTTGCCTTTGTCCCTCGGCACCGGTCGCAAAGCTACCATCATCACGGCGGAACTTTTGCTTCTGCTCCAGCCACAGATCACAAATCACGGGGAGCACCGGCTCGCCATCGCCGGTAATCATCACGTCGAAGTAATCGGCCATCGGTTCCGGATTCTGGCAGCACGGTCCACCGGCCAGCACCAGTGGGTCGGCCATCGTGCGATCAACCGCCTCAAGCGGTATGCCACCCAGTTCAATCATGGTCAGCACGTTGGGCGAACTGATCTCATATTGGAGAGACAAACCGACGACGTCGAAGTCGCATAGCGCCGTGAAAGTCTCCAGACTGTAAAGAGGCTGATCATGCCGGCGCAGCAATGCCTCCATGTCGGGCCAGGGAGCGAAGACCCGCTCGGCACACCAGTCCGAGCGGCGATTCATCAATGAGTAAAGAACCTGCAAGCCGTGGTGGCTCATGCCAATCGTGTAGGCATCCGGGAAACCGAGGCAAAGCTTTCCCCGCACGGTCCGGTGGTCCTTGACCACGATGTTTCGCTCACCCCCCACGTACTGGGCCGGGGTCTGAACGTGGGGCCAGATTCTCGATTCAAGTAGCTTTCGTCTTGTTTGGTTGATCATCAGGGCGTCGTCGACCGGTCTGTGATTCGGGTGAACTAACAGCTCGTTGGGAGGTGGGCAGAAAACGCTGCCACGCTAAAGTGTGTCGGAGAGACGACTAGTTGTGCAAGGGAACCCTGTTTTAGGTGAGTGAGATCGAGCCGTGAGCGAGTTTGAAATCGTCGGAAAAGTCTCGGATTTCGAGGAAGGGCAGGGGCGGGCGGTCCCTGTGGATGGTCGTATGGTCGCGGTCTTTCGCACCGGAGACGAGTGGTACGCGATCGACGATCTCTGTCCCCACATGGGTGCTTCGCTTGCTGAGGGGTATGTCGAGGACCACACCGTGACCTGCCCGTGGCACGCTTGGCGGTTCTGTATCAAGGACGGCACCTGGGAAGACAATCCGAGGACCAAAGTGGATTGTTTTGAGGTCAAGGTCGAGGGCGACGACGTATTGGTCCGGGAACGGCCGGCACCGGCCGACTCCTGATGCGTCGCGCCGGCGCACGACGCGGCGGGCTCTTCTCGTTACCCTACCGAGTCGACGCGATTGAACGACAACGCCGTTTATCGAGACGATGAACTCAGCTCGTGAAGGCGATTGGCAAGCTCGGCGATCGTTGACTGATAGTCCGCCAATCCGGCAAGATTTCGAGTCTCTTTTGGATCGTTTTGGTGATCATAGAGTTCGCGAGCAGTGACCGTGCGATCGGCGATCGACTCCCACTGAGTGTATCGCCATCGCTGCGTTCGAATTGAGCGACCCTCATGGCTCCACTTCTTTTCACCACCATAGAAAGGTTGCTGGTGCTGGGTCAGCGCCGCATCTTTGACACTCGATGCTGGATCGACCAAGACGGGGCGTAGCGAGACTCCGTCCAAGTCCGCAGGGGTATCGTGCGAGATATCCGCCAGCTCGGCCAGGGTTGGAAATAGGTCCACCAGCTCCACCAACGATTCACTCACCTTGCCATGACTGCCGGGATGATTTGGTGAGGCGATGATCAGTGGGACTCGTGCATCGAGCTCGAAGTTCGACGTCTTGCCCCACAGTGATTGCTCGCCGATGTGAAATCCGTGGTCGGAGGTAAAGACAATCATCGTCTGATCGGCAAGTCCTCCTGCTTCCAAAGCATCCAGAATGCGTCCGAGTTGCGCATCGAGAAAACTAATCGCAGCGTAATAGCCGTGACGATAGTGACGGACTTCATCCTCGGTCCATGCGCGGTCTTTCGGCACGTGACCGTAGCCGCGAATCTCGCGGGAGTCGTGAATCGCAATTGAGGGAGCATCCGTGGGCGGACCAGCCGGATCGGGGAGCGGAATCGCATTGGGATCGTACAGGTCCCAGTAACGTTTTGGAGCGACAAACGGTAGGTGCGGTCTCCAAAAGCCGACCGCCAGAAAGAACGGTTGCGAGAGGCTGGCTTGCTGCGGTGCCTTCGCTTGGCTCGCTCGATCGGCCAGGCTCTTCAAGACAGATGTAACGAGACCTGTGATTTGTCCGTCTCGATAATGGAGATCGGGAACATCGAATGCCTCGGTCACCGGCGCTTTGAAAGCAGGTGCGCCGGCGCCCGGTAACGACGGCTGATTGAAGAAGACGGTGTCGTCAGCATGCGTCCCTTTGTAGAAGGATTCATCAATGGACCACGATATTCGGTCTTGCGTTTCTCCCATGTTGTGAAAGATCTTGCCGATGTCCTGACAGAAATACCCGTGGTTCTTGAAGTGCTGCGGCAAGGTTACCCGCTGGGCACCGTTCGGAGCGGTATCGCGAAAATACTTGCGTAGATCATCGACGCCCACCTTGTCCGGTCGCAACCCGGTCAGGAACGAGGAACGCGACGGATTGCAGACGGCCTGCTGACAATACGCGCGATTAAACAGGAGCCCGCGTGATGCGAGACGATCCAAGTTGGGCGTGATCGCGGTGGTGTCGCCATAGGGTGAAAGCGAGCAGTTCAAATCATCGGCTACGATGAACAGCACGTTCGTTTCGGCTCGTAGGGAAAGCGGGCAAATCACGCCCAACCCTCCGGCAACAAGCAACAGATAAAGTGCAAGTCGCAAGTTGCTCATGAATCGTTGCTTCCTGATCATGGAAAGATCGAAACGAATTGGCGAATTGGACGGTGTCGAAGGGCTATGGCGAAGGCTCGCGATCCCAATTCCCCAGATCCAAAAGGTCGCCGACTTCCAGCAAGCTCGGATCGACAACGACATGTTTGATACGTTGCCGCTTCCATGTGTAGCTGAGATGAACGAGTCCATCCTGGCTTTGAATGATCGCAGGGTAACTGAACTCCGCCTTCGATTCCTGCTCCAAAACCGCAGCTTTGCGCCAAAGGAGTCCATCGTCCGAAATCGCGAGGTTCAGCAATCCGCGGCGTCCCCAGCCGGTGATCCCCGATCCCAAGTGGTTGTAAATCAGGAGATGTCGGCCGTCTCGTAGCGTGACCACCTCTATTCCCGAGTTTGGGTTGGGCAGGTTGGTCGCTTCCATCGGTGACCAGGTCTCGCCATTGTCATCGGAGAAACTGGTGCTGATCACACTCTCCTTGGTGCGACAGAGTACTTGCAGGCGTCCATCCGCATGATGCAAGAACGTCGGCTGGATCGCGTTGAACTCGTCTTTCGAATTGATCGGCCCGATCCGTTTCCAGGTGCCGTCGGGTTGGCCATTGATGAGTTGGACTTTCTCAAAGTGAACGCGCCAACCGTCATACTCGGTTGAGGAGCCACAGAGCAGCATGCCGTCATCGAGAAGAATCGGTTTGCATCGGACGGGCCCGTCGATCGACTCGGGGAGGCGACGCCGCTCGCGGAACGTTCGGCCGCGATCATAGCTCAACATCATCTCGCCCCACCAATGCGCCGGGTCGGGTCCGACCTTGAAGAACAGTAGCGTGGGTGCATCACCAGGTGGCTGAAACAAGACAGGATTCCAGCAAGGGTGGCGATGGCCGGCGTATTGAATTCCGTTTGCCCACTCCTTCGGCGTCGACCAACTGGAACCGTCGTGATAGCTCACCCAGATTCCAACATCCTTGTCCTTTTCTTTCGTTCCGCCAAACCATGCAACAACGAGACCACGAGTCGTTTCGCAAATACTCGATGCATGACATTCGGGAAAACTGGCCTTGGTGAAGACAAACTCCTCTTTCACCAAGCCCGGGAAGCGAGGTGGCTCGATTGCCGCCGGCTGGCGTGCCTGCAGTTGTTCCTCCGTGAAGCGGACGCAATCATCATGCTTGATGTGGTAGATGCGTCCGTTTTCCGCACCGATGATCAAGTCCAACTTGCCGTCACGATCAAAGTCACAGACAGCAGGGCTGGATGTATGCCCGGCAACGTTTCGCCGGGCGAGGTTCCCGACTTTCTTCAAGACAACGTTTCCCTGTCGGGAAGTACAGTTTCGATACCAGGTCGCGTTTTCGGAGTTGATGATCACGTCGATTCTGGAATCCCCGTCCCAATCGGCGACCGCGATTTTCACGCGACCGGATCCGCCGCATGATTTCGGATTCAGGCAGATGGGTCGATTGTCCTCGTCGACGAAAATTCGCTGTGCTGGCTGACCAGCAGATCGCAAAGTGAGAAATCCATCCTGGTCGAGCGCCACAAGATCAAGCGCGTCGTCCCCATCGAAGTCGACAGCGACTGGTGTGGTGCGCCACTGGGTGAGTGAGTCATCGGACTTCTGATTCCACCAATACCATCGAGGTGGAAGTTCTGAGACACCAAGGTCAAACGGCGCCGGGGCGAGTTGCTCGCCCTCACCAAGCAGTAGTTCAACTTTCGACCAGATCGAGTTGTAAAGAACGTCACCGTCGCCGTCGCCGTCCCAGTCAGCGACGCTCAACGTGGTGTAACCCCATTTCGCTTCGCACGGGCCTTGGATCGATCCGTTTGGTCCAGCGAGGACGCGGAACGGCTTGGGTGTGGAAGCATCTTCCGATTGAACGTTCAGCAGCACCGGCGCGGACCAGCTGGGTAAGCCGTCGCGTCCATCACCCATGTTTTCGAACCAGCCGATGTAGCCGGCCGTGTTTCCGCACAGAATATCCTCGTCCCCGTCACGGTCCCAGTCGTAGACGAAGGGCGTGGCTAACGCGCCGAACTTCAACGTATCGGCTTGCTGCTGAAAATAGACGGGTGATTTGAACGTTGGCTCGGTCCGTTGATTGATGGCTGCGTCTGCGAGCGTGTTCTCGATCCAAGCAACTCGTCCGTCTTCGTCGCCGACGATCAAGTCGATGTCGCCGTCGCGGTCCCAGTCGACCGCGGTCGGAGTGATCATCTGCAGATCCATAACCAGCGGCGAACCGTCATCGGACAGCAGTCGACGTCCCGCCACATAATCAGGTTGCTGACGCGTATCCCTGATTCTCAAAGTAGGTAAAGCCGTCGAGAAATTCGCCGCAGATCAAATCGAGGTCGCCGTCGTTGTCGAAATCGGCAAAGTTTGGCGAGGGCCACCCATAGACGTCGATGTCGCCGCCACCGGCGCGAATCCGAACCGGAGTGCCCGAATAGTCTGGTTGCCCGTCTGTACCTTGGTTTTCGATGAGGTAGACATAGCCATGCAATGGACCGTTTCGCCAGTTGCCGTGACTGTCATAGGCATGGTCCCAGCCATAGTCGGTCCAGTCACCGACGCCGACAATCAAGTCTTGGTCGCCGTCGCCGTCGTAGTCAACGTAACGCCACATGTTGGCGCGAACTGCGTTCGCATGAATGTTGCTCCTTGGGTAGATCTTGTTCGGCTTGGCAAAGTCGAATTGTCCGCTTGCGTCATCGCGGACAAACTCGAAACCTGGTTTCAGAATATGCGGCTCGTCATCGACGTAGCTGACCTGATAGTTCTGTCCCGCGTCCCCAACACGAACACCCGCTTTGAACACGGGCATCTTGACGCCCGCATCTTGAGTGGGATTCTCGAAGAAATAGACACCGTTCGACGGCTTATCGGGACAAGCAACCAAGAGATCCATGTCCCCATCACGGTCATAATCAACCGGCATCGGCCACGCCCACAGGCCAACTCCGAGGTCGACCACAAGGTCGTCTTGGTTGTATCGAAGTGGCTGAAGCTTCCAATCTTCCGCCTCGGATGGAACCGTCAGGCAGAATCCAAGGACGAAAGCTGTCGCGATCACGATCCGCTGCATGCCAATTCCAGTTCGACCGAGAGGAAGGGAGTTGGGCGCTACACGTGCTTGCGACCCATCGAAGGATCAACAGTATAGAAGGAACGCTTGGTGGAATTGCTGGCCGGCGATTTGTTTTTGGGCAACGACCAATGTGTTCCGTACTGAAAGAAGACTTAGAACCTATCCGAAAAGGTGTCTGACCTTTTGGAGGCGATTCAACGTGAGTGCGTTTCTGTCTTCGCCGGAGAGGGTCAGACCCCTTTTCGGATAGGTTCTTAGCCTCGGCCAACGAAGGGCATCGTGGTCGCCATGACCGTGAGGCTAAGGATATTGGCATCCAGGGGCAGCTTAGCCATGAGCAGAACGGCCTGTGCCACGTGTTCCAAATCCATCGTCGGCTCCGCCAAAATGGAGCCATCAGCCTGAAGTACCCCGCGTTTCATTTTGGCTGCCATCTCGGTATCAGCGTTCCCAATGTCGATTTGACCGCAGGCGATGTTGTAGCGGCGGCCATCGAGAGCAATCGACTTGGTCAAGCCAGTGACTGCATGCTTGGTCGCGGTGTAGGGGGCTGAGAAAGGACGGGGCGTCGTGGCAGAAATCGAACCGTTGTTGATGATCCGACCGCCCATCGGAGATTGGCCCTTCATCAACCCGAAGGCAGCTTGAGAGCAAAGGAACACGCCGGTCAGATTGACGTCGACGACCTGCTTCCACTGTTCGTAGGTCAAGGCATCCAGTTCGACGGCTGGGGCACCTATCCCGGCATTGTTGAAAAGCACATCGAGTCGTCCGTGCAGTTCCCGAGTCTGCTCAAAAAGGGCACGAACGTTCTCCGGATTGGTGACATCCGCCGGGATCACCGTCGCCTTCGTTCCCGCGTCTCCCGCGAGTTGCGCCGTCTCGGAAAGCGTTTCGCCGCGGCGCCCCGCCAGGATCACGTCGAATCCATCGTTCAACATGGCGATCGCAACAGCCCGACCAATCCCTGATCCTGCACCGGTTACCAGTGCCACTCTTGATTGCGTCGTCACGGGAAATCTCCTGAGCAGGCGGTCACGACTCGCAACGACGAAGCGGGCTACGAACCTATCCGATAAGAGGTCTGACCCAATGACCCCGTACCCAAACCTTGGTGTGGACAGATCACTAGATTTCCAGCGAGCCGCCCACCTCGAGCACCACCGGGTCTGCATTCGTTTCTTGACGAACTCGGGTCGCCCATTCCTGCGCGTCGACTGCGATCGGCGGCCAGGTGTTGTAATGCGCGGGCAGCACATGCTTTGGCTCGATCAACTTGATGGCGGCGAGGCTGTCATCGATCCCCATCGTGAACAGGTCTCCGATCGGCAGGATCGCCAAGTCGACACCACCGGCGTAATGTTTCATGTCACTGTACAGGGCGGTGTCACAGGCGAAGTAAAGTCGCTTGTTTTCGATCGTCAGAACAAAACCTGCGGGACTGCCGCCGTTGCTGCCGTCCGGCAGATTGCTGCTGTGTAGTGCCGGGACCATTTTGACGGTCCCAAACGGCAATTCGAGCTTGCCGCCGAGGTTCATGCTCAGCGTTGACGCAACGCTGTGGTTGTCCGCGAACCACTGAGCAATCTCGAAGATCGCGATCACCGACGCATCGCAACGATTCGCGATCACGGCAACGTCGGCCACGTGGTCAAAATGTCCGTGCGATACCAAGATGTGGCTGATATCATCGAAGTCCTCCACCTTTGCCGTCGCTGCTGGATTGTCGGTCAAAAACGGGTCCAGCAGGATTCGATGTCCAGCGGTTTCAATTAGCCAGCTTCCGTGGGATAGCCAAGTGAGCTTGATCATGGTCGTACCGCTTGCGAAGACGATTCGACAGAAAGATCCACAAGCTTACCGTTTGGCCAGCCGCGTGCCAACTTCAGCCGCTTTCCATCATCGGGGCCGCGCTACCACGATTCCCCTCGCAAGCGTGCAATCTCCATCGCATCCTTGTCACCGCGTCCCGACAGGCACACCAGCAGGTGCTGGTCGCTGGGCATCTGTCGTGCGATCTGCAGTGCCTTGGCGACGGCGTGGCTTGATTCCAGTGCGGCGATGATGCCTTCGCTGCGAGCGAGTTTGTCAAAGGCCTGCATGGCGGCGTCATCTCCGCACTCGATATAGTCCACGCGACCTGTGTCCTTCCAGTAACTGTGTTCCGGCCCAACCCCGGGATAGTCCAGCCCGGCGCTCATCGAATGCACGTCACAGGTCTGGCCATCTTCGTCTTGCATGACGTAGCTGTAGCTACCGTGCAGGACTCCAGGGCTTCCGAACGAAAGGGGCGAAGCATGATCGCCCGGGCGTTGCACCGCGTCCGCCCGCCTCGACGCCCACTAGTCGCACTTCCTCATCGTCGATGAACGGATAAAACATGCCCGCCGCGTTGCTGCCTCCCCCTACACAGGCGACGACACAGTCGGGCAATCGCCCGAACGAGTCACAGCACTGCTCACGAGCCTCCCGGCCGATCACGGACTGGAAGTCACGAACCATCATGGGAAACGGGTGAGGTCCAATCACACTGCCGATGATGTAGTGCGTGTGTTCCACCGACGACATCCAGTCACGCATTGCCTCATTGACCGCGTCACGCAGCGTCTTGGAACCGCTTTCGACCGGACAGATCTCCGCACCGAGCAGCTTCATGCTAAAGACATTCGGCTTTTGTCGACGAATGTCCTCGCTTCCCATGTAGACCACGCAGGGCAGCCCAAAGTGGGCGCATGCCGTGGCGGTGGCGACGCCATGTTGACCGGCACCGGTCTCGGCAATCACACGGGTCTTGCCCATCCGCAGTGTCAGTAGCGCCTGGCCGACCGTGTTATTGATCTTGTGGGCACCGGTGTGATTGAGGTCTTCCCGTTTGAGCCAGATTTGTGCCCCACCCGCCGCTTCACTGAGTCGACGAGCGTGGTACAGGGGGCTTGGCCTTCCCACGAACGTTTTCAGCAGACCGTTCAGTTCCAATTGAAATGCCGGGTCTTTCTTGGCCGACTCGTACTCTTCGGACAACTGATCCAACGCTCGGGTCAAGGTTTCGGGAACGAAGCGGCCTCCAAACATGCCAAAACGGCCGTGATCGTCGGGGACCGCGGTCGAAGCGCTCGACGCGCCGGGTAGGGTACTCATGGATGGGATTCTCGATCGGCGTGCGTCAGACATTCCCCAGCCGGCCGACTTCGCCTGCTGGAGCCGCTGCTGGAGAAAGGACGTAAAATCTGGATTCGCCAGGACTCTCTTTAGGGACCGTAGCGGTGCGGCCACATTCACGCTCGATTCTCACTGAGGCAAGACAATCGGTCAACGCGACGACTCGCCGGGACGTCGTGGACAGGGAATGAGGCCGATGGACTGAGTCGTCAGAGAAGTGTTTTTTGGCTGCCGTGCGAATCAGCCGTGGGAATCAAAGGAGGGAAACGATTTGCCCGAATTACCTGAAGTCGAAACGATGCGCCGAGGCATTTTGCCGGTGATCGGTAGCCGGATTGAGTCGGTGGAAAGGCCTCCTTGCGCCCTGCGGCCGATTCTGCTCGAGCCCCGCATCGACGCGGTCAATCGGCGTCTGCGAGCGAAACGCATCGTGGGGGTTGGACGTCGTGGGAAACGAGTCGTCGTCGAAGTCGAAGGGGAGGAGTTTCTCGTGATTGAGCCGCGAATGACCGGGCTGGTGTTGTTGGCCGACCCGCCGGATCAGGAACATTTGAGGTTGAAACTCCATTTGTCGGATGGTTCCAGCCCGCAACTCCTGTTCTGGGATCGTCGCGGCTTGGGCACCGTGCGATTGTTGCGAGCCGGGGAAATCACACGATTGGTTGACGAAAAACTGGGAGTCGACGCCCTTCAGATCACGTCGGAGCAACTCAGGCAGCGATTGAAGCAGAGCCAGCGGGCGATCAAGGTGGCGTTGTTGGACCAATCGGCGGTCGCAGGCATCGGCAATTTGTACGCTGCGGAGATTTTGTTCCTGGCTGGAGTCGACCCGCGGACTCGCTGCGATCGCCTGACACGACCACAGTGGGAGCGAATCCAAAGGGCGACCCGTCGGGTCTTGGACGAAGCGATTGAGCACGAAGGAAGCACGTTGAGTGACGGAACCTACCGAAACGCACTCAACGGCGAAGGGGGATACCAGCACTTTCATCGGGTTTACGATCGCAAGGACGTGGCCTGTCCCCGCTGCGAAACGGGCCGAATTCGCCGAATCGTCCAGGCTCAGCGAAGCACCTTCTTTTGTCCTGGTTGCCAACAAAAGAGGGGGCTGCACCCATCGATTGTGGACGATTGAAGTTTTTCTTGATTGTCACTCAACGGTACAATGTCGGGCGGACCTGCTTGTTTGGACGTTCAAAGATTCGAAACGAGACGATTGATGACCATTCGGCAAACGCGACGAGATTGGCTGCACACCGCCGCTCTGCTCACTGTGGCAGGCATCGACGGGTACGGCGCGAGCCGCCAGCGGTCAGCGAAGCTCGCGCTGGAACGAATCGATTACCAAAGGACTCAATTGGTTGAGTCGGACTCAGTCGACGCGCGGCCAGTGGAATACCCAGGTCTATCCGACGGCGATGGCGGCGCTGGCGGGAACAGCGCTGATCGCCAGCGGCAGTACAACGACCCAAGGTCCCTATGCCAAGGAAATTGCCAGGGCATCGGACTATTTGATCAGCAAGAGTCGCGACAACGGCTTGATTGGAGATCCGCAAACCGATTCGCGGTACACCTATGGTCATGGTTTCTCAATGCTCATGCTCTCCCAGGTCCTGGGCGAAGAAGGATTGCTGGATCGACGCCAGGAACTGGTCGATGTGCTGACGAAGGCCGTCGAGTTCAGCGGCAACGCTCAAACGGCCGCGGGCGGTTGGGGATATGTGTCGGCGAAGGAAGGAAACGACTTCGATGAAGGCTCGACCACGATCACCCAGGTTCAAGGTTTGCGAGGATGCCGCAACGCAGGAATCCCCGTCAGCGCGAAGGTGATCGACAACGCCAAGGAATACATTTACGGGTGCAAGAATCCTGACGGGGGAATCAGCTATAGCAGTCGTCAGAAAGGAAGTAGCCGTCCGGCGATCACGGCCGCAGCATTAGCGGCGCTCTATAACGCCGGGGATTATGACAGCCAGCACGTACCGGAGATGCTGAGCTATGCCAAAGAGTCGCTGCATGACATCAGTGACGGGACCCGGGCGTTCGGTCACTGGCATTACACGTATCTGTACTACAGCCAAGTGGTCTATCGCCAAGGCAACGACCTGTGGGAGCCGTTTCGAGATCGTCTTTATGATCGCATCGTCAGCGAACAGCGACCAGACGGATATTGGGAGGGGCAAATCCATCCCGTCTACGTGACGGCCTGTAACCTGATCATGTTGCAGCTCGATAAAGGTTACCTGCCGATCTACCAGCGGTAGTTCATTGGACTGGCCGTCACTGGACTGGCATTGCAAGCGGCCACTGGCATTCAATGGACTGGCGGGGCGACCCCTTCGGACATTTGCAGGTAGACCATGTCGCGATAACGCCCGCCTCGCTCGAGCAACTCTTCGTGGTTGCCCACCTCAACGATTCGGCCATCCTCTAAAACGACGATCTTGTCAGCACCGGCGATCGTGCTGAGGCGATGGGCGATGACAAATGCCGTGCGGTCCTGAAGCAGTTCCTTCAAGCTTCTTTGAATCAAACGCTCGCTCTCGCTATCCAGATTGCTTGTGGCTTCATCGAGCACAAGAATTTTCGGGTCCGCAAGAATCGCGCGGGCGATGGCGATTCGCTGTCGTTGGCCGCCTGAAAGCTTGACGCCCCGTTCGCCAATGATGGAATCGTAGCCGTCTGGCAGACGATCGATAAACTCGTCGGCTGCCGCTGCTTTGGCCGCCGCAACGATGTCCTCCTGCGTGGCATTACGTCGCGCGTAGCCGATATTCTCGCTGACCGTGCCATCAAACAAAAACACGTCCTGCTCAACGATCCCCAGCAAGCTTCGATAACTTGCAAGTTGAATCCCGCGCAGATCAACTCCGTCCAGGCTGATGCTGCCGGAAGTTGGGTCGTAGAACCGAGAAATCAGATTGGTCAGCGTCGTCTTCCCTGCCCCGCTGCGGCCAACCAACGCCACCGTTTCTCCCGCCTCGATTTCCAGCGACAGATTGTGGAGCACCGTTTGGCTCGAATCGGGATAGGCAAAGGAAACGTCACGTATCGACATCGCCCCGCGAACGGAGTTGCGACGTACCGTGATCGCACCCTCGCGACTGGGCAACTCGTGATGGACGTCCAGCACATCCAAGATGCGATCAAGTCCTGCCAGGTTGTTCTGGAACGTGGCGGCACTGGCGGCCAGCGTTGCCAGAGGGTCGAGCAGCATCGTCAAGTAGACCAGGAACATCATCAGGTCACCCAGCGTCAATTCACCATGAATGATCTGGTAGCCGCCGTACAGCAACAGACCGGTGGAGGCCAGCGGAATGACAACTTCCCAGATGGTCTCGATGATGCGTGTCCACCACCATGTGAACAGCTGTTGGCGGACCAGGTAGTCCCCCTCGCGAACAAACCTTGATGACTCATTGCGATCACGCGAGAAGGTGCGGACCACGCGAATACCGCCGAATGTCTCGGTCGCATTCCCATCGATCCGCTGACGCTGTTTGCGGATGTCTCGATAGAGCGGGCGAATTCGATTGATCCATGTTCGATGCGTGAGCCAGACCAGGGGCAGCATCAATAGGCCTCCGACCATCAGCTTCCAGTCGACGAGCATCAAAATGATGAGGCTGCCGACGAATTGCACGATGGCCCGCCAGGGGTTGTACAGCATGCTGAAAATCAGGTCAGCAACGCCGCCAGCGTCTTCGCGTATCAGGCTAGCGACGCCCCCGCTCTTCATGTCCTGAACCAGATTCAGGGGCAGTTTGATCGCATGTTCAAAAACTTCGCGACGGATCGACACTTGTGTTTGATTGACGGCTTTGGTCGCCGTCCAACGACTGGTCAAGTTCACCACCGTCGAGAGCATGGTGACCACAACGACGACCACAGCGATGGTCACCAACAACGACATCGGATCGGACGACAACGGCAGGAATTCAAGCCAGGGTGGGACCGGCTTGGGAGGATCGGTCAGTGCCAGATCGATCGCCAGCTTGGTCCCCAGCGGTGGGATCAGCCGCAAGCCGATTCCGATCGTCAAGAAGAACATCGCAAAGCCAACCTCCTTGCGGTGGCCGGAGATCAATTTCAGGAAGGCTCGGAACAGCTCCCAGAATTGACGCTCGCGTGTCCCCAGCTTTTTGGGGTTGCGATCGATGTGACCATGGGGACGCGGCTGCTCTCCGCTGGCGTGACGCTCGCGGATCGTGTGGCGATATTCGGTCGAAACGACGACGGCTTGGCTGACTAGACATAGCTAATTGGTAGTGTGGGTCACCGATTCGGACAACCGCTCCCCCAATGTTCTGCGAGAATCGCTCCCGCTTGATTCCCTGGGTGAGCCGGGGCAGCGCGACGTTTGCCAGGGGATGGTTTGTCCGTGGAGGGGCGAATTGGCAGGCGATCGATGGGCTGAGGCGACCACGCGCCGGCTCAATCGGCATTACACTGTTCGTCTCTGCCCACTTCCCTTCCCTTCCCCTCAAGCGGCAATTCCTTGCCGGCGACGCATGCAGGCCATCGATTACATCGTCCTCGTCGTTTACTTCGCCATCATGATCGCGATCGGCCTCTGGGCGATGCGAAGAGTCAGCGATCAAGAAGATTACTTCATGGGCGGTCGTGGCTTCGGAAAGTTGCTGCAGACCTTTGCCGCGTTCGGAGCCGGTACGGGGGCCCACGAGCCGGTCCAGGTTGGACGTACGGTTTGGACCAGTGGGCTCAGCGGCGTGTGGTCAGCGCTGATGTGGTTGTTCGTCACGCCGATCTACTGGATCACGGCGGTCTGGTACCGGCGAATGCGACATCTGACGCTGGGTGATTGGTTTGTGGAGCGCTACCAGTCACGGGCGATGGGAGCGGCTTACACGCTCTTTGCCATCGTGTTCTACATGTTCTATTTGTCGACAATGTTCTCCGCGATCGCCAAGTTTGCGGTCCCGCTGATGGGATTCGAGACAGGGCTGTTCGGTTACGAGCTCCGCTACACCCTGATTCCACTGATTGCTGGCGTCGTGATTGTCTACGGAGTGCTTGGTGGTTTGACCGCTGCCTACTGGACCGACCTGATCCAAGGGATCTTCATCATCGTGTTGTCCGTCTTGCTGATTCCCTACGGACTGTGGCTGCTCGCCGAGCAATTTTCGACGGACGGATCAAATGGACTGATGAAGGGTTTTCACATCATGCATCAGCGCGTCCCGCATGACTACTTCAGTCTATTCTCGGGCCCAAGTAGTGGAGAGTTTCCGATCCAGTACATCGTTTCTCTCTCGCTGCTCGGCATGGTCGGTATCGTGGTGCAGCCTCATTTTATCGCAACGGGTGGCGGCTCGGCTAAGAGTGAAGACGAAGCTCGAATCGGTTTGGTGGTTGGCAATTTCCTCAAGCGACTGTGCACGGTCGGTTGGGCCTTGACCGCGTTGATCGCGTTGGCGCTGCTGTCGGGTAGCCCGGAGATTGCAGCGGATCCCGATCGTGTCTGGGGCGTCGCCGCACGAGAGATTCTCGGCCCCATGAATCTCGGTCTGGTCGGGTTGATGTTGGCCTGCCTGCTCGCTGCGATGATGAGCTCGGCCGATACGTACATGATCGTGACGTCCGCCCTGGTCGTTCGAAACGTGTATGCAGCGTACATCAACCCGAATGCGGAGGAGAAACAGTATGTCTTTTTGGGTCGTGTCACGGGCTTGTTGATCATCGTCGGTGCAGCGGTGGTGGCGCTGACTTATGCCGATGTGTTTGGCCAGTTCAAGATGGCGATGGAATTGCCGATTCTGTTCGCGGCACCATTCTGGGTCGGGATGTACTGGAGGCGCGCGAACCGAACGGCGGTTTGGGGAACCATCTTGTTCTCGTTGCTGATCTTCTTCGTGCTTCCAGTGGTCGTTCCCGCGCTGCGGCCGGAGTTGCGGGAGAGTCCCCTCCTGGCGACGACGACCGAGGTCGTTACGAAAACGTTTGAGCGGCCGGCTACCGCGTCCGACGTTGCCAAATACGAGGCTTGGCAGGAGGCGCTCAAGGATCTGGAAGAAAGATTCGAGCCCTCCGAGCGCGACACCGATGCGTACAAGTCGCAACTGAAATCGCTAGGTGCATCGCCCCCCGCCGCGATCTTGGGGAAACCGATCGAGATCACGCTCAAGTCAGGAGGAGAGTCCATCTTTTGGCGAGACGGCGTGGTGCCAATCGATGACGCGGGACAGCCGCTCGCCGAACCACAGCTGGAAAGGGTGTCAAAGGTTCCCGAGGGTCGCACGCGCATTTTGACCGAGCGGATCGTGGGACGCCAACGTGGCAACGGGTCGCTCAACCTTGACTTTCTGCTGTACTCCCTTGCCGGTTTCGACCTATCCGGTGCCTCCAAGGCCACTTTGGAGACCCTTCGGCTCCCCTCACGACTACTGACGCCGTTCCTGGTGTTGATGGGACTGAGCTTTGTGACACGGCGCGAAGAAAAATCTGTTCTTGACCGTTACTATGCCAAGATGAAAACACCCGTCCTTCCTGACCCCGAGGCTGATCAGCGAGCGTTGCAGCAGGCGTATGCCCATCCGTTCCCGACCGAGCTGCGAAAACTGTTTCCGGGCTCTGATTGGGAGTTCGTCAAGCCAACAAGGAAGGACGTCGTCGGCTTCGTTGCTTGCTGCATCGCCTGTTTCTTGATCATTGCCCTGTTAATCTGGCTGGCCAGTATTACTGGCTGAGTAGGCAGCCGGTTTTATCAGCCGCCGTGCATTAGCTGTCCACCGCCCCTCGTGCGGCTTGAGCCGTCACTACAAGCACGACGCGCCAGTTACGGGGGCCCACGGCTAGCGCCTGAGGTTCACAGTGAACCTCAGGCGCTAGCCGTGGGCCGCTTTGCTTTTCGGTGTGATTCGAAGAATCCGCAAGCGGGAGGGTGCTGATGGCGCGTCGTGCTTGTATATGGGCGGTCCCCCGATGTGGACCTAGGTTATGGCGTCCTACGAACTGGCGCTGCGATAGCTGAGAAGTGCTCGCGAAAACACCCAACGACTGGCCAACAGACTAAAGATGGTCGCCACGAGAGCCCAGCCCACCATGATCCATTCCTCGGGCGTCCGCGGGTCGATGGGTTTGGCGAGCAGTCGAGCCGGCACGTTGACGACCAACAGAACGGGAACCACAAAGGTGAAGAACCCGTACATTGGCTTGCCCCAGCCCCGATCGTACATCTCCATTGGATAACGACTGAAATTGGTGATGTAGAACCAGAAATTGTAGAGCGTCTGGTTGCGTCCCAGCCAAATGCTCGTCGCGCTCAGGCAGATCATCAGGCTATACATGATGGCGACCCCACAGGCGAGGAAGATGACGTAGAGCACGAAGGAAGTCAGCGACGGAATCATCGGATTCAATTCGCGTGTCGCCAGGTTCCTCAGTGAGACGATCGCAATCACCAGGCCAGCGAGAAAGTTGGACAATGAACTCCAATCGACCTTGCGAAACGATACAAGAAACTGTGTGTCGATCGGTTTCAGGAGCGCAAAGTCAAGGCCTCCGGTCCGAATCAACTCGCTGAACTCTTCAGCGTTCGGCATGAAGAAAGCTTGGACGAGACTATTGATGAACCATGTGGTTGCGATGAATAGAAAGAACTTGTCACGATCCCAACCGCTTCCTTTCCCAAGCGAATCGGTGTACTGAAAGATGATCAAATAAAAACCAACGTTCATCAGCGTCCAGCCGATGCTGCTCACGCACTGGATCACAAAGTTCGTGCGAAAGGTCATGTCCCGTACCAGGCTGTTCCTGGCAAAGGTAAGAAACACCTTCCAGTAATTCGGACTATCGAGCCAACGATCAGTTGAAGCCAAGACTTCTATCCCCCGAATCCGCTGTATCTTTGGACGCCTCGTGAATACGCAACTCGACATAACACGATGAAGCATACGAGCCAGCCGGCCTCAATCGCCAACTCGACCCCCAACTGCTCTTCAGGGATCTTTCCCAGGAAAACCGCAGCGGGAAAGTACGCGAGATACTTGAATGGCAGGAAATAGACGACTTGCTCGATGCCATCGGGAAGCAGCGTCAGCGGAAACATGTGTCCCGACAAGAAAAAACTGAACAGCATGTAAACGAAGAGTAGCGACGATACCTCGAGAAACCAGAATCCGATCATCCCGATCGCTGCTTCCATAAAGAAACCAATCAGGAAACCCATCACCAAGGAAGCCGAGAACGCCCACAGGACCTGCGCACTTGGCCATCCGCTCACGAAGTAATTCCGGCACAAGAAGAATACCAACGCGAAAGGAGCGATCGCCACAGCGTAGTAGGCAAGTTTGTGCGCGACCCGGTTGAGCAACAGAAAGCCGATCAAATCAATTGGCTGGATGAGATAGCGTTTGATCTCTCCGTCGCGTATCTGCCTGGCAATTCCCGAGGCCAACCCTGGCATGCTTGAAAAGGCTCGCGCGACCATCGTCAAAAGATAATAGGCGACGATCTCGCGGAACCCGAAGCCACCGATCGTCGTTGCGTTCTCACCCTCGGCGCTGCCGATGGAATCGAAGACGGCGTACCACAAAAAAATCTGCGTGATGATCGGCAAGAAACGCATCAGCGTTCCCAGCGCGAAGTCGCCCCGGTACACAAGCCGCTCTTCCAAGGCGGTGCGAAGAATCGTCCACCACAACGATAGCCGCCACTTGAGGCCCGCAGGCTGAGTAGGTTGATCGATCGGAGGAGCGGTGAGCGACTGCGACACAGCAAATGGTCAGCAAAGGACAGCGGGCTGGAAGACAAAGCAAACGGAGGGACCGATTGTTATCGGTTTTGAGACAATTTGGCGAGGCCCCAAGCTTCGTTTCGATTGGCGTCGCGATCGAATCGTAGCCGAATTGGCGTCATGACTCGTCAGCACAGGATCGCTGGATTGCTACTGCTCCGATGCCCCCAAGGTCCTCTGCCGGCCTGTTTCATGCTGCTGGGGGATCTCACAGACTCGCCTTGATCCGATAAACTGTTCGTTTCGGCATTCAATGATTTTCCTTCCGGTGTGAAAGGCTTGCGGATGCGAGTACGAACCATTCCCGTGTTGTGTCTCGTTTTGTTGTTGCCCTGGGTCAGTCTCGCCCAAGGTGAAGCCCCCCCGCGGACGACGGAATTGCTTTGGCCCGGGGGCGCGCCTGGTTCGCCCCAAAATGGCTCAGCGCAAGAGGGAGACGTTCCAAAGCTGATCCTGACTCGAATTGAATCGGAACAGCCGACCGCTGCCGTTGTGATCCTGCCCGGTGGCGGCTACCAAAACCATGCGATCGACCACGAGGGCCACCAATTCGCTGATTGGTTTGCCTCGATCGGTATCAGTTCTGCAATCTGCACTTATCGTCACCGGGGTAAGGGCAATGACGGGAAAGGTTATGGGCACCCGTACCCGATGCTCGATGCCCAGCGAGCGATTCAGACGCTGCGAGCCCGCAGCAAGGAATGGAACATTGATCCAGACCGAATTGGTGTGATCGGCTTTTCGGCGGGCGGGCACCTGTGCTCAACGGTTTCCACTCATTTTGCGGAGGCGGATCCAGACGCATCGGATCCAATCTCCCGAGTCTCATCTCGTCCCGACTTCGCTATTCTTTGTTATCCGGTGATCGCCTTTGACCAGTCGCACACTCATCGAGGAAGCCAGCGGAATCTTTTGGGCGAACATCCGGATCCGCAACTGATCGAGAACCTTTCCAATGAGCGCCAAGTCAGCGAGAGAACACCACCGACCTTTTTGTTTCACACGGCCCAGGACAAGGCGGTGCCCGCTGACAATAGCCTTTACTACTACCTTGCCTGCCTGAAGCATGGGGTTGAGGCGGAACTGCATGTGTTCCCGGAGGGTGCACACGGCTTGGGCTTGGCGAGAAACCAGCCCGGCGCCTCCCAGTGGCCCGAACTCCTCCACGATTGGCTGAAGCGACTTGGCATGGCACCAGCCAATTAGAAGTCGACGGAAGTCACTGAGGTCGCGGCTCATCACAACAGCAGAGCAAACTGGTGACCGGTCAGTAACGCTGGCTCAGGCGGATGCGAAGAGCCGGCGTCGAGTCGCTATCGTGTTCTTGTTGTTTTCCTGTCCCAAGTAGCCGCTTGTCTTTTCGTTTTCAATCGAGCGAAGTGTCGATGCGAATTCACGCTTGGAATTCCCCAGGCATGCGGCTGTCAAATCGTGGACCTCTTGAGGATCGGTGATTTCGCAGAGCGTCTGGGCAGCACCGGCCGTTTGTGCCAGCACGAGGATACGATTGCCACATCGCAACATCGTGACTCGCGTTCGCGGATCAATGGGCATCGAGCCGAGTGTCTGAATCGCTTCTTTCGGAATGGTACCATGGTGGATGGATCCGCTTCCGAAGCGTCTGCTTCCCCAAACCAGTGCGGCAAACAACCCGAGTACGACGGCCAGGCTGCTGATAACCGTGATGGTGGGCGCCGCCATCTTACCCGAGTGGGCACCCTTCTCCGACGAATCACCACCGCGCTCTTGATTTGGAGAACGCGGTTTGAGCGAGGGAAAGGATGGCTCGCCCTGATCCCCGACGTGCGTCATCTGTGGGGCATCGGCTGCAGCCGCCAAGACGACGGCTCGCGGCTGTGCGTAGATTTGGGTTGATCCTGATCCGACCTGGCCAACGACGTGCCCGTGGAATAGGGCTACGAGCAGGAGGGCGAGACAGGCGGGGCGAAGTTGTCTCATCGCCAAACTCCGAATACGGGTCCATCAGAAAGTCATGCTTGGAATCAGCGGCGTCGTGTCGTGTCAGACGCCGACAAGTTCCGTGACCCGTATACAGAAATTGTCGTTCATCACCAAGACTTCTCCTCGTGCAATCAGCCGACCGTTCACAAAGATGTCGACGGGATCGCCAGCTAGCTTGTCCAAAGCGACGACCGAGCCGCTCCGCAGTTGAAGCACTTCATCCAATCGCATCAGCGTACGTCCAAGCTCGATGCGAAGATCCATCTCGACTTCGCCGAGCAGGTCAATCGGCTGTCGCTGCTGTTGGTCTGCTTTCGGCTTCAGATCGCCCAGCGTAAAGGGCTTTGCCGCAGGCCCAGCGGAAGTTTTCTCGCCCCTTGCCTGCTCCAGTGATTCGGTGGCCTGGTCAAGGAGTTTCTCAATATCGTTGGTATTGAGCCGGTCCGCATCGGCTGAGTCGTTGCGAGGATCCGGAGCATCTGCGTTTTGTGCTTCGTCCTGAGTTGAACCGTCTTTGGGATCAGCCACGTCAATGCCCTTCCCTGGACCCGATGTTTCACGCCAGATATTTCATGCCAGGTGTTTCACACCTGTTGTTTCACGCTCATACGATGAGTGTGACTGGAGGACGGATCCTCCCTCCGCGCCTACTGTTCGATCAGCTGATAGCTATTGAAGCCGATGGCGAGCAGCAGGTCCTCCTCCAGGAGATGATTACATGTCGTCAAAATACGACGTTCCAGCAAGCCCAAATTGTTCTCATTCAACTCTTTCAGCTCGCTGTTGCGGATTTTCTTGCGGATTTCGTGACGCAGCCGGCCTTCTTTCTCAGCGAATTCAGCTTCCATTTTTTCTTGATTCTTCTTGCTGACCAACCCATACAAGTCGATCTCGACGCGATACGATCGCTCCGTATCGATTGGACTAAACGTCTCGCCGAACAATCCAAGTTTGAACTCTTTGACTGAGTTCTCGCTCGAAGCTCGTTCTTCCGCAGCGACCTCTCCCTCCTGGACCGATCGGATCAGTTGGGCTTCCGCCAAGGCGCTGACTTCCTCGGCACTCGGCACCAGGAAGAAGAACATGGCGGTTTCAAGCAGGACGACGGCCCCCACGAAGGCACCAATCAACATGCGTCCACTGGTATGGGGAAACGAGCTCGTCTGATTGCGATTCGGGAGACTCGGTTGTAGCGGTCATCTTCATAGGTCCTCTCGGTTCGAATCCTTGGTTTGAATCTTCGCCGCGTTCCTTTCTTCGGCGGTGCCATGAAGGTCTTCAACGGTCTCGTCGAGCATGAAGACTTCCACCCGAGGGTTGCGAGCGACCGCACTACTCCGGCTGGTACGACTCATGGGTTCGCTGTCGCCCGCCGAGGAGATTCGGAATCGGTTGGAATCGATTCCTTCTCGCTCGACGAGCAGGCGTCGCACCGCTGCGGCACGCCGGAAGCCAAGCATGATGGCTTCGTCCGACCCTTCTGTTCTTGCGGCGTACTCGGACGAAACGTGTCCTCGTACTTCGATTTTTTGTGGTTTGCCACGTAGTTGAGCGGCGAGATCATGAATGACGGCGTCGGCCTGTTTGGAAATGGCATCTGAGCCGAGTTCGAAGAAGATCACGGAACCGACCGCCGTCAATTGGCCGGGACGAACGATTCGAACCGTCGGCTCCTCGCCGCTGGGAGCCTTTTTCGGAACACCGCCCTTGGCGATGTCCTCGCGTTTGGCACGTCCTGTGGTCGCAAGCGTTGTGTAGGCAGACGTACGAACACGTGATTCCCCTGGTGTCAACGCGTCGATGGTGCGAGCGTAGCCGAACTGCCGCTGCATGGAATCAACCAATGCCTGGTATGTATCTTCTTCCTTGATCTCGCTCAGTGAGACCAACATGATGAAGAATGTCAGCAGGAGGCTCATCATGTCTCCGAAGGTCACCACCCATTCGGGAATGCCAATCGAGTCGCGTTCATCGTTCATGTGACTACTCCGCGTCTCGTTGCTTGGGTGGAAGGAACGTGCGGAGTTTCTGGTCGATTGCGCGGGGGCTTTCGCCGGACTGAATTGCCATCACGCCGCGAATCGCGATCTCGAAGCTGACCATTTCGTTGCGGCTGATCAGCCCGAGCTTTTCGGCAAAGGGGCTGAAGAACACATTGGCGACAACCGCGCCATAGAGCGTTGTAATCAAGGCGACGGCCATCCCTGCGCCGATCCCCGACGGATCGCTCATGTCTTGTAGCATCATGATCAGACCCATCAGCGTTCCAATCATTCCGTACGCAGGTGCGAACCGACCCAATTGGTCCATGATGTTCTTGCCCTCGCGATGACGCGAGGCGATTGCCTCGACCTCGGTTCGTAGAACCTCTTCGACAACCTCTGGTGAGTTGCCGTCGACGGCCATTTGAATCCCCGTCTTGACCAGTGTGTTCTCAATATCCTGAACCTTGGATTCGAGCGCCAACAGCCCGTCTCTTCGTGCGGTTTCGGCGAGTTCAACGATCTGCCTGATCAAGGCCAAGCGATCTTCGCTTTTGTTGAGGATGACCTTCAAAGCGATCATCGGTGACCTGAGCAAGCTGCCGATCGGAAAGCAGATCAGGACGGCCGCCGATGCGCCGCCGAGGACCACCAACAACGACGGAATGTCGATGAAGGCGGTGAATGGAGCATTTCCTATCGCGATCGATGCGAAAATGAGGCCGATCGCGAGAATCAACCCAATCAGGCTGGCAATGTCCATGGCTTAATGAATCGATGTTTGGGTCGTCGCGGATAAATCAATGGACTGTTGAGGCAACGCGGCTGCGGGCGTTGGAAGGAACTGCTTTTGCTGCTGGTAGCGAACCGCACGCTCAACAACTTCATCCATCGATTCGGCGACAACGATCCGTTCACCACTGGTCAACGTGATGAAGGTGTCGGGCCGGCGCTCGACGTATCGAATCAGGTCGGCATTGAGCACGAACTGTTCTCCGTCTAGTCGAGTCAGCTTGATCATGAAGAGTCCCCGTGCGGTTTGCTCACCGGTCGCCCTCGGGAACCCCTACGATGGGTCGCCAACAGACGGTGATCGGTTGCCTTGAAAAGGCCGCGAGATTCGGCCGCTTGATCGCAAAGGGATCGCCAGCCTGAAAAAATCGCCTCACAAGGCTAGATCACGTTGAGACGGCGAGACGGACGTGGCAAAAGAGAAACGTTCCGATGCAAAGTCTTCCAGATCGCTCGTGCCGTTAGCATCGCTACGATCGTTGCCTTGCCTCAAAGACGCTTCGGCCGATAAAGATCCAGACTGTCCCGACCAGCAAGCTGCGCGTAGACTATCGACGATTTCTCGATAACCAGCCCACAAGCTTTCCTCCCAGTCGCCGGACACGGCGGCTCCGATCCGGAAAAAATAGGGAGTGGGCAAGGAAAAACCTAGCTCGATCGACAACCGTTCTCCGACTGCAACAATCACTGCTTCGGTATCAAGTGACTCGGTTTGACCATCGGTTCCGACGAGTGTCAGGCGAAAATCTGGTGGAATCGAGCCGTCATCTTCCTCGTCCTCCTCCAGCTCGATGGGGACCGTGACGATCTCCGTGACCGTCCAGGGAACGCGCAGACGTCCACGAAGTAGGTCGGTTTCCGTCAAGGGAATCAAGGCCTCTTGAATCCATTGGGAAACCGACAGGGGCAACGTCCGACCGGCTGACTCGTCATCCTGGGCGGTCAATGCCGCCATGGCCAGCGGTGACAGGCAACGGTCGGGCAGGATCGGCAGCGGCGATACCGCTTTGTCTTTCAGCGCGTGGCCCTACCTCGTGAGCCTCCACCAATGTCACGTCGTAGCCAAGAAAACGTCCATACAATGCGGCCTCGATGCCAAGTGGTCCCGCGCCCACGACGGCAATGGTTCCGGGGGGATCGAGTGTCGGTAGGTCGTCATCGTCCCACTGATGTCGATTGGTTCATGTCAGAATTCAAAGCGCAGTCGAAGTGGATTGGGTCTGTTGTTTTCCGATGCGAAACGCGTCCAAGGGAACCAGTGGTGCGCGGCCGAGTATCAGATCCGTGATCACCGATGCGGTTCCCGTTGAAAGGTGCAGCCCGCTGCGAAAATGCCCGCCAGCAACATACACATTTCTGCAGTCCGGGACCCGGCCAATCATGGGAAACCCATCAAAGGTCATCGGCCGCAGCCCCGACCAACTGGCCGCCCAGTCAGCGCGTCACTAACGATGGAACGACCGAGATCGCAAACGCGTGAAGCGATTGAAGCATGGCATCGGTGGTCGCCAGTTCGAAACCGGCTTCCTCCTCACAAGATCCCGACCAGGATGTGACCATCTTCTCGGCAGACCAGGTAACGCTGACCGACATTGATCACTCGCTTGGACAATGGGGTCGGCGTCTTGAGCAACAGCATCTGCCCGCGGATCGGGATCACGCTTCGTTCCAACCGCAACGACGATGCGATCTCGGCTGAACCACGCGCCGCAGCAAAGCACGACGGAGTCGGCCGATCGCCAACGGTCTCGCACCAACACCTCCGCCGCTTCCCCCGTATCTCGGACGTCGATGACGTCGGTGCCCTCTTCGATCTCGACGCCAGCACCCAGGCAGGCTTGATGGAGTGCCTGAAGATACCGGGGCGAACGCAGTTGGTACTCATCGGGCACCCACCACGCCGAGGCGGTTCCCTGGCGGGCCGCCCAATCCGACAACGCCGGCTCGCGACGGGACAAGTCCTCGCGGGAAACTGGCTCGCATTGAATTCCCAGTTGATCCCAGTAGCCGGTCATTCCAAGCATCGCCGCCCGTTCCCCAGGCGTGTCGGCCAGATACCAACCGCCGCAACGGCGCAGACCACAGTCGAGGTTGGTGAGGTCCTGCAAGTCGCTTGCCCACTGTGGAAACAGCTCGTGGCTAAGTCCGCGTAGCTGATCCATTGGATCGGTTGCTTTCGCGAGGTTTGCCGGTGGCAAGATGCCGGCGCCGGCCCAGGATGTGGCGCGGCCAACCTGATCACGTTCCAGCAACGTGACCCTGCAGCCCTGTCTCGACATGTTCCAGGCGATGCTCAAGCCGATGACCCCGCCGCCGATGACAATCGATTGGTGGCGATGCGTCATGATTGGCACCCCGAGGTGTCGAGGGAGACAGACTCGTCTGCCAGAATTCTTTCGATGGCAGCACCGAGATCGCGCCATGGTCTTGATGTCTCGCTGCCAGGATCCGTCGTTGTCCGGGCGGCCAGTTGCTCCCGCAGGCGATTCAGCTCCGCCAGCGTGTCGATGTCCTCACGCTCCCGCAACTGGTAGCAGGAAAGGCCGGCGGCGACGATTCGCTCCTGAGTGACGCGGAAGACTTGATCGGTGCTCCAAGGGACATCATCAAAAATCGCATGGAACCGCTCGATGGTCCAGGGAGCGGAAATTCCGAGCAGGTAGTAGCCGCCGTCGGTCGCCGGGCCAATCACCACGTCATGCGTGGCGAGTCGACGATCGGCTTCGTCGATCTGTGCCAGGGAAAGGGTCGGGCAGTCGGCTCCGATCAGGATCGCGCGGGATGCGGCCTGTCGCGGGTCTTGAAAAACCTCGCTCAAACCAACGCTCCATTCGGTTCCCGAGGCTGCCGTCGGCTTGACGCATGGTTTCCCAGCTCTGATCAAGTTGGTGAGACCTCAGCTCCGCGAGAAAGGACTCTCGTTTTGAGTCTGGGGCCAGGCAGACGACGCGGCGGCCCGCAAATGTCGAAAGTGTCTGACAGAGATGGAGGACGAACAATCGGTGGAGCGATGCTGCGCGGCTCAACCCGATCGACTTCCCAAGCCGGGTCTTCACCTGTCCAACGTCCCAATATTTGGCCATCAGTCCAAGCGTGACGGTGTTGGAGGGTGTCCGCACGATGCAGCTCGGCTTGCAGATCTTGGTGGTAGCTGTCGGTCACCCGGGTGACAAGTCAGCAAAAGTCGACCCGAGAGTGGACGACTCCTGCCGAGAAGCTGCGGAATAACGTCGCATGTGGCTCGGTTTACGACTAAATTGATGGTGAACGACCGCGACGGGAGCTTCGCCAGGATGAAATCGACTTGTCGCTTAACCAGCCCGGCGGAAGCTGATATCTTCTCACAACATCGCCAACAACTCCATGGGGTCACGGCTGGCAGCCCATGACGCAAACGCTGACATCGGAACGCTTTCTGGATATGGTCGCCCGCAGCGGACTGGTTGATCCGCAGGCAACGGAGCGACTGCTGGAGAAGGTCCGCGCCAAGCTCAATGGGACGCTTCCCGAGAATCCCAAAAAGCTGGCCGCATTGTTCGTCAAAGAGGGGCTGCTAACCGATTGGCACGTCGAAAAGCTGCTCAGCGGTAAGTACAAGGGATTCTTCCTCGGCAAGTACAAGTTGCTCGGGCACATTGGCACCGGTGGGATGAGCAGCGTCTACCTGGCCCAGCATATGCGGATGGGGGACCGACGCGCCATCAAGGTGCTTCCGAAGAGTCGCGTGCGCGATGCAACCTACCTGGCACGGTTCCAGCTCGAGGCGAAAGCGATTGCCTCACTCAACCATCCCAACATTGTGTTGGCATATGACATCGACAATGAAGGAGATGTGCACTACATCGTGATGGAGTACGTCGATGGGCTCGACCTTCAACAGTTGGTCAAGCGAGACGGCCCCGTCGATTTTTCTACCGCCGCGGATATGGTTGCTCAGGCGGCACGCGGCCTCGAGCACGCTCACTCAAAGGGCGTGATCCACCGCGACGTCAAGCCTGCCAATCTACTGGTCGACCAGGATGGCAATATCCGACTGTTGGACATGGGTTTGGCTCTGGTCACAGCCGGTGACGACGAATCGTTGACCGTTGCCAACAACGAAAATGTACTTGGTACCGCCGATTACCTGGCACCCGAGCAGGCTTTGAACAGTCATCAGGTTGACCATCGGGCCGACATCTACGGGCTTGGTTGCACCCTGTACTTCTTGCTGACAGGTAAACCGCCATTCAGCGACGGCACGCTCGCCCAAAGAATCGCCAAGCACCAATCGGAAATGCCGACTCCCATTCGTCAATTGCGATCCGATTGTCCGGGCGAGTTGGAAGGCATCTGTGTCAAGATGATTCAAAAGGATCCTCGCTACCGATACCAGTCGGCCAAGGAAGTGGCAGAGGTCTTGGAGAAGTTCGCGTCGATGGTCCCGAAGGGTGCAAAGGTCACTGCTGGCTTGGGCGCATCACCCGAATTCGATGAGGATGGATCGTCCTCGATCTCGCTGGATCGAAACCGGTCAGCCGTCGACCGGCCATGGCGATACGATCTCGAACAAGAACAACGACACGCTTGCCAGCGCTCGCAGCGCGTTGATCCGCAGCAAACAAGGACTCAGCCCCAGTGATAGTGGTCGGCTGGTTGACGTCAAGCCTCGTCCCGATTTGATTGATGGCAGCTTCTTGGATCTTCAGCTGGAATCGGGGTATCGAGCGAACTCGAGTGTTTCGCTTCGCGACGCGGCGAAGCAGGAACCTCGCCCGGATTCTGGATCGGGATCGGGATCGGGATCCGGATCGAGATCGGGCCGGTCAGGAATTCGGCTCGACGGCGATTCCGACGTGTCCCTTGCGCAGGGCGGTCCGAGCAGCGGACGGCTGTCATCATCGAAGCGAAAAAAGGGAATGGATCCGATGCTGATCGGAGCACTCATCACCGCACTGTTCATCGTGGCCCTGGCGATGGGCTTCTTCTTGGCCCGAGTGACCGGCTGAGCACGGTCTTCAAGTCGACGAACCAAAGATTGGGTACTGGCAGCGATGAGCGTTGTTTTCGATCGACCCTACGAATTCGTACCACCGCATCACGGCAACCTTTGGCCATCCTTCATTCAACGCTTTCGATATCGTCGATCACTATCTTCGCAAGAAAGAAGGCGTCGTCTCGCATGAATGTCGCGATCTAGATCGATTTCAACAATCGCTCAACCGCGGCGATGGCATTCTGCTGGCACCAAATCACTGTCGCTACGCCGATCCGCTCGTCTTGGGATGGCCGGCTCGTGTCGTGAGATCGCATGTTTTCGCCATCGCATCGTGGCACTTATTCAACAAGGGTCGTTTCGATACGTTTGCGATCCGAAAGATGGGTGGCTTCAGTCTGAATCGAGAAGGTTCGGATCGACAATCTCTGGAAACAGCGATCGAGATTCTGGCGACGGCTGAACGACCCCTGATCTTGTTTCCTGAGGGGACGACCAATCGGACCAACGATGTGATCAAACCCTTGCTCGATGGTGTTTCGTTCATCGCCAGGTCTGCGGCTCGGCGCCGCGCCAAAGCGGGCGGTGGTCAAGTCGTGATGCATCCGGTCGCGATCAAATATCTTTGCAAGACCGACTATTCGGACTGGGCCGATGCACAGTTGTCAGAGATGGAGCAGCGATTCTGTTGGAGCAAGCGTCCTGGGCAGACGATCCTGCAGCGGACGTTGCGAGTCGCCGAGGGATTCTTGACGCTGAAAGAAATTGAGTACCTTGGATCGTCCCAGTCCGGACCCCTACCGGAGCGGCGTGATCGGCTGATCGCGTTTCTGTTGGAACAAACCGAGAATCGGCTGGGCATTCGGCCTTCGGAAGGCGACCACTATCGAGGTCGTGTGCGCGCGATTCGCAGCGAGGTGGTTTCGAAGTATTTTGCTCTTGCCAACGATGATCCGGAGCGGCAGCTGCTCAAAGAGGATGTGGCGGCGGCGGATCTTGCTTTGGAGTTGATTTCGTATCCGGATACCTATCTGCTTCCCGAGCTGGTCACCGACACGCGGATTGTCGAAACGATCCAGCGGATGCAGGAATTCCATTACGGAAAGGCGGACGTGTCCATTCCCTTGCACGTTGTGATTCAGTTCGGCAATGCGATTTCCGTTCCCGCCGCCAAATCACCTCGTAACGCCGAGGATCCGATCATGACTGAATTAAGAGATTGTTTATCGGCTATGATCGAAGCATTGTCGCACGAAGCCCGTCCTCTTTCGCGGTCCTGAGATTCCCAAAAATGATTATAGGTGTCCCAACCGAGATCAAGACCGATGAATATCGCGTCGCAATGTTGCCCGTCGGTGTCGAGGAATTGGTGGCTCGAGGTCACCAAGTATTGATTCAAGCCGGAGCCGGCGTGGGGAGTGGACTTCCCGATGACGAGTACTTGAGTGCCCAAGCGGAACTGGTCAGCACCAGCGAGGAGATCTATCGAAGGTCCGATCTCATCGTCAAAGTCAAGGAACCCCAGTCGTCCGAATACGGCCTGATTCGGCCGGGCCAACTGGTCTTCACGTATTTTCATTTTGCGGCAAGTCGCGATTTGACTGAGGCGATGATGGCAACCGGGGCGACCTGTCTCGCCTACGAAACGCTCCGTGATAAGAACGGGCGATTGCCCTTGTTGACGCCCATGAGCGAGGTGGCGGGGCGGATGAGCATTCAGGAGGGTGCCAAGTTCCTGGAACGTCCACAGATGGGAAGAGGTATCTTGCTTGGAGGTGTCCCCGGGGTCGCGCCGGCTCACATCACCGTGCTTGGCGGTGGAGTCGTCGGGGCCAATGCCGCGAAAATCGCCGCAGGTTTTCAAGCCGATGTCGCGATTCTCGATGTCGACCTCGATCGTCTTCGTTACCTCGATGACGTGATGCCCGCCAATGTCAACATGTTGTACAGCGACCGACATACGGTCTTGGAGCAATTGCAACGAGCTGACCTCGTCATTGGCAGCGTCTTGATACCCGGTGCGAAAGCCCCACGGCTTGTCCGCGCCGAGGACCTGCGATTGATGAAGCCGGGCAGCGTCATCATCGATGTTGCTGTTGACCAGGGCGGCTGCGTGGAAACGAGCCGTCCCACGACTCATAGTGATCCCACCTACATCATCGACGAGGTCGTGCACTACTGCGTCGCCAACATGCCCGGAGCGGTGGGGCGAACCAGCACCTTTGCCCTCTGCAACGCGACTTTGAGTTGGGTCATTCGGCTGGCGAAGATGGGGATCGATGAGGTCCTGGTTGAGCAAGGCCCGCTTCGAGAATCGGTCAATATCCATCGCGGCAACGTGATGAATGCCGCCGTCGCGGATGCCTTTGGTATCCCCATGGCATAATGGGACAGCGCCTTGTCGCATGCAACCGGTCGAATGAAGCCGACTCAATTCCTGAGTCGAATCCTGGGCGATCTTCGAGGCCTGTTCCTCGTCCAAGGGCTATTACTAGCATGCACTTGCTTGTTCACGCCTAGCGACGTTGGCGATCTTCGCGTTCAACTAGCTTGGCTTGCATTTCTTGTTCCCGGCTGGTGTTTCTCTGCGTGGTGGACTGGCCACCGCGCGTCGCTACCGGTTCGCTATACGCACGCGGTGATCAGCGCCACGGGGATTCATGGTTGCGTGGCTGGTTTGGGAAGCCTGCTACACCTGGGCTTTCAAGCTTACTATGGCGCTCTCGTAACGCTTGCCATCGTCTTGTTGGTGATGCTTGGACGAGTGTTGGGCCTTCGCAATCGGAACCAACGAATTCGACTGTCGGCAATCGAATGGATGGTATGGATGGCCGTGATGGTGTTTGTGGTAGCGGTCTATCGTGAGCCTCGCTCGGCCGACATCATCCAGTTTTCGATGCAGCAACAGGACATGACCGCGAACGAATCACTGCAGCCGAGTTTGGTTGGCATGCAGGCACTGGGTGTCAACGAGACGATGCCTCGGTGGCGATCACAACTTTGGCATCTGGCGCCAAGCCTGATCGCGGATGCCACCGGGCTACCGGTTGAAGGTGTGCTCCGCCGTTGGGCTCCCATTCCGATCGCATTCTCGGTCTTGGTCGTGCTGATCGAGGTGGTCCGTCACCTGACCGCGAGGCAAGTGCCTTTGTGGGCCGTGGTGATTGCCGTCGCTGGACCGGTTGTGCTTTGGTACCGATCTTACAACGCATTCAACTATTCGTTTCGCCTGACCAACAACTTTTGTCTGGACAAAGATCTTTGCCTTTTTCTATTGATTCCGGCGACGATCTACCTGGCTGTTCGCTGGATCCGGGGCGCGCGCGAAGCCTGGTGCCTTTGATGTTGCTGATTCCGGCGATCGTCAAGTTTCATCCGATGACGCCGGTCTACCTGATGCTGCTGATTCCGTTCGTGATCATCGGTTATGACCGGGGTCGGGCATCAGCGGGATGGAGCGAAACGATTCGCAGTTCGTTTTCAATTCAGCAGCTCGCCAATTGGCTGATGCCAAGCAGGCGAGCCATGGCATGGATCATGATCTGTGTCGTGCTGTTTGTCGCGGTGCTGTTGATTGGAGATGCCCAAACGGCACACGAGCAGATTGCGGGGATCGTGCGAATGGATTGGCAGGATCACCAAGCAGGACGACCGCTGCACTATTGGGTTGGGCATTACGCGGCCATTTCGGGCCATGATCTCCAACTCGACACGACGGAGTGGACCAACGGTCGCTTGCGTCTCCGCGCGAGAGTGCTATTGAACTGCGGATTGTTGGGAGCGATGCATGTCGCGTGGGTCATTTGGCTTCTCGGAATCTGGCGATCAGGCAGCGTGGCTGCTATCCGCCGCTGGTGGGCGATCACCGTGGTACTCGCCATGTTGTGGGGCATGTGGTTCGTCTCGCCAGCCTTTCTTGCCTGGCGGCCGCACTACCTGGCCGGCCTCGAGCGTTTGCACTGGTTCGCCTATGTTCCCGCGCTGGTTGCCGTTTCCGGTGCTGTGGCAATGGTCGCGCAAATCCTCTCCAGATGGGCGACTCGAAGCAGCAGTTCGATCGATGCCTTTGGATCAGGTCGCATCCATCCTGTGGTTGCCTGGTTGAGCGCTACGCTCGTCGCCGCGCTGTTGATTTACAGCGCTGTCTGTTTTCGACTTCAACGCGAATCGATTTGGAACCACGTACGATTTCTCAATAGCTTGCTGGATTTCGAATTGCCAGCGCAAATCGAACGAGAGCGCTCCTACGACGCTCGCCTGGTCGATCGAGATCTCCTTTCGGCGCGGCCAGATTACCTCAGGGAAGAAGATCGGGTTTTGTTCCTTGACAACAGTGGGAATGATCAATTTTGGCTGATCAAACAGGGCGTCTACTGGAGTGAGCCTTATGCCGAGGCTTACGCGTGGCAGTCGCGCGGGGACGCGTTTCTTGAAGACCGGCGCTTTTTCTACGAGTTGCTGGACCGACAGCCCGCCGACGCCGTATCGGGCTGGTTGGAGAAGAAGCGAGTGTCGCTGCTGGTCGACCGACGGCCCGGCGCCGACTCCTATCTTGGCGAGCTCAATGAGCGTGAGCGACTTGGGCTGCGGAGACTGAGCCCAGGCGTGTGGCGTCGCGGCCTTACGCCTCAATGACGAGGCCCCGGGCGTTTCATTTGCGAGGTGAACCGACGTAGGCAATCTTGCCCCAACGCGTCTTCATGCTCTCGGTGTGAAAGTGTTGGTCAAAGGTCTTGAGAATCAATTCAGGCTTCCCTAGCCACCGTTCGTAGGTGTCACGCTCGTGCTCGGTCATGACGGCAAGTGCGTCACCTTTCGCGTAGAACCTTCGCACGAGTGGGCGCTCGACGATCAAATGAACGAGAGTCAGGAAAGGTGTCGACCATGGTTCAATGACATAAAGGCTTCCGTCCGGTTTGAGAATCCGCTTTGCCTGTGCGAGGGCTTGATCCAGGTCTTCGGGCAACTTCAGCAGATGGTGCAGTCCACCTTGCACAATCACGATGTCGTAAGCATCGCTCTCAAGGGGAAGATCCAGGCAGTCAGCAAGGTGCAGTGTTGCAGGGCCGCGATACTGCTCGAGCAAAGACTCGGACAAGTCGACACCTTCCAGACGATCAAAGCCCATCCGCTGAAGCGCGACCAGGCCATTTCCTCGCCCGCAAAAGATTTCCGCGATCCGCGATGACTTGGGGAGACCTGAGAAGCCAAATGCAGTCAGTCGTCGAATGAACTTCTGGATCTCCTCCTCGGGTGTTTCAAACCGCTCGTAGGCCGCCTCCCACTCTGGGACGCAGCAAATCTCGCCCGCCTCGACATGTCGAATGATCTTGGGTTCGTGATTAGGAGTGGTCACTCGATGTATCCGCTGCCCGTACGGGCATTTCAGGTGGCTGCGATCCCAATTCTGCGGGAACGCCGGAAGCAAAGCGAGAATCAGGAATCGTGAGTGTGATTCGGTCTCGAGTCATTCTAATCGGCCACGGGCCGTGAGCTTGTCCGCAAAAGTGCTTCACAAAGTCTGACATCGACAGGTAAACTGAACAGTCTGGGCAGACCCGCTGTTTCCTGCCGACACGCACCCGAGGCGGGGGGGATTGAGTTTGCCCGATATCAGCCATCGCAACCGAAATGAAAGAAACCGACTGCAGCAACGAGGTGAAACGAGCGGGTGAGGCCTGCGCGCATCGATTGGTCGTGATCGCGATCTTTTCATCGCTGGCGACACTGCTGATTGCAACGTTCTATCCTTCCGGCAAGCCGGCGGATGATCTGATGTCGCTGTCATTCAGCGCCACTTACTCTTGGATTGCTGCCCAGTCTTTTGTTTTGGCACTTCCTGGATTGTTGATTGGTACATCGATCGGGACCGTTGCACCCAAGACGGGCGCCCTTGTTGGGGGCATGCTTGATGCTGTCGGTGCCCGTTGTCGTGTTGTGCGATGCGATGACCTTCAACTGGATCGCCGAGCGATTCCTCTCAGGGACCATGACCCGAATCGTGACTTCGCTGCTGCCGCGCTTGCCCTTCACGTTACGCCTTCGGCCGTGATGCAGTCGATCTTCATCACAGCCATCGTCTTGGCTGGCAGTCTGTTGGTTTGGAAAGCGTCGGGGGTAATTGCCAGAAAGTGGGAAGCCCGTGAGGATGCGGTCCAACCGCTGGCGACGACGATGGTATTGTCCTTGGCGGCTGTTTTGACGTCTTACTCCGCGATTGGGTCCTTTTCTCGCACCGCATCGGAGATGGAACGGTCATCAACGCGGCACCCGTTTTGTGCCTTTCACATCGTTGGATACCGCGGCGTCGGCGTCCCGTTGCCAAGCAAGCAGGGCGCGGTCTTGTCGAAACTTCGCGGGTTGCAATCGATTGATTTGGTCCATGCCCGAGAGCAGGCGCAGCTTGAAATCGAAATCGACAAGAAAGCGTTCCGCGAAGGCTTGTCCGCCGAGACTCTCCCTGCGCGACCTAAGAACGTGATTATCGTTGTGGTGGAATGTTTGCGTCCCGAGGTCATCGATCCCAGTGTGATGCCAAATCTGCACGCATTCGCTCAGCGATCGATCGTTTGCAGCAACAACTTCACGTCCGGAAACGCAACCTGTCACAGCATGTTTAGCCTGGTCACCGGACTCGAGTCGGTCTGGTTTCGTCGAAGCGTTTCGGAGCAACCGATCCTGAATCGGCTGCTTCACCAGGCGGGTTACGAATTGGCCTTTTACGGAGGCCAAACGGACTGGACGGAGTACCACATGGACGGATTCATCAACCCGACTCAGTTCGAGAGCTTCCAAATTGAGGAGCCCGACCTTCCGGGTTCCGATTTGCGGGCCATCGACCGGACGATCGAGTTCATTGACCGGCAGGACGTCAGCGGGCGAGATGCGGGCGACAATGCGCCGCCCGGTCCCGGTACGCCTCGTGCAGCCATCTGTTATCTGTATGCAACGCACAGCAGGTTTCGATACAGCGATCCGCAAGACCGCATCTTTCTTCCCGAGGCATCCGAGTCGGTTCTGATGTCTCGCGCTCCTGAATTGAGGGATCAGTTTTACAATCGCTACAAGAACAGTCTTCGTACCATGGACCGTATGCTCGCCCCGCTGCTGCGCGATCGACTGTGTGGTCATGGTGTTGGGAGATCATGGTGAGCCGTTTCTTGACGACGGGACCGCGATTCACGGAACACGTTTGTCCCGTTTCCAGAACATGACACCTGCGGTGATTTACTATCCCGGGGTGCAGCCGCGCACGATCCAGTTGCCGACGTTTCATCCGGATCTACTGCCCACGCTTGCTTTCGATTCTCGAAATACCGGTTAGCGATCCAACCGTGTTTGACGGTGTCGATCTGATCACGGCGAACGAAGAGGACTTGGCAGACCGTACATTCGTCACTGGTAACTTCATGGACTCGACTTCGATGTTGGTCGGTCCTTGGACGATCGGATCCGGTGCAGCCCTTTGGATATCGAGTCAGTTTCGACATTTTCGATTGGCAATCGAGCTACCTGAATCCGATCGATGATCAGGGATACGAATGGGAGCAGGAGTTCGACGCGAACGGATCGGACCACAGGCAAGCAGGAATTCCAGCAATGGATCGTGAAACGTTTCGGGGAACGAGGCCGTCGACGAGTCGTTCGTCGAGCGAAGAGTTGTTCACGAAGTTCTTCCAATCGGAAGACGATGAGACGCGGTTCTCTGCGCTGAAGATTGCCGGAACACTGCCCGATCCGGAGGATTACCTCTACGATCTGATTGCCGAGGCGACCCGAGACTCCGGTGGCTGAGATTCGCAACTATGCCAAGGATCTTGTCATCCGAATCAATCGATATCGGGGACGCTCGCAGTAACGCTGATTGGACTGCTCTTCTAAGCAGGCTGCTGATTCATCTTGATTGTCGATTTTCTCGGTTGCATTTTCAGGACGCCTGCCATCAACGCGGCCATCATCGTTTGGAATCCGAGTGCCGCGAGGGTCACTCCCGGAACAACCCACCGCATGGTCAACGGGTAATCGAGCGCACCAAAATCGAGCGTGCCACCACTGGATGATCACCATGCCGATGAGTGACGATGCCGATGACAAGGAATAGCAAGCCGAAAACCAGGCCGCGCTCGACCGTCAGCGTTTCCAGTCGTGGGTGGGGAGGCATCATGCCCTCTCGTGCGGCAAAGATACGGGCGAGCGCCGCCAGCAAGACGCATTGCCATCCCATCAGTCCCGCCAGGCTGGCGACCAACAACGTGTGAACATCGAGCGCCACGCCGAACACACGCACCTGTGGTAACGCCAAGGCGTAACCAACCAGGCGCAAGCGATCAGCACGAGGCCCGGTCGAAAGAATGTCCATTTCGGGCTGAACACGAGAAACAATCGCAGCGTTCGCCATCCGTCTCGAAAGGTACGCAAATGTGGACCGTGCACCTTCCTACCGTCAGGGTGCAAGGTAATCGGAACCTGTGTCATCGAGGCTCCATGCAGTCCACTTTTGATGATCATCTCCGTCGCGAATTCCATACCTGGTGAGCGCAGGTCGAGTCGCGAGTAGAGTTCTCGAGTGAAGCCTCGCATTCCGCAGTAAACATCATTGATCGGAATGTGGAACATCTGGCGAACAAGCCATGACAAGATCGGGTTGCCAATCCAGCGGTGCAGGAACGGCATCGCCCCGGGCATGACTTGCCCGCCACCGCGAGGTAATCGACAGCCCTGGACCAGATCGAAACCCGCGCGGAGCTCTTTGACGAAAGCCGGGATCTCAAGGAAATCGTAGCTGTCATCACAGTCACCCATGATGATGAATTTGCCTCGACTCGCTTCGATACCACCCATCAGCGCGGCGCCATATCCCCGATCCGCGACATCAATGATTCTCGCTCCAAGCGACGAGGCAATCTGCTTCGAATCGTCGGTGCTCCCGTTGTCCGCCACGACGACTTCACCGTCGATCCCCAGTCTCTCGAATCGCCCGGAAAGCTTTCTCGACGCAAATCCCGATCGTGTCCGATTCATTCAAGCACGGCATCACCACCGAAAGCTCAGGATTCTCGCTCATGTCGCAACTGCTGCCTTGTCCGGTTTGCGCAAACGTTTTTGGTTTTGATCAGGGCCGGCTGACCAGTGTGGCCTCAAGTCGTCGCCAGGACAACAAGACGGCGAAGGCCGATCCGATCACCATTGCCACGATCGGCTCGACCACCATGCGATAGCGGTAGGCGGGGATCTCCAGAAGACCGGTGATGATACAGAAATAGGCAAGGATCAGCGAGAACCAGATTCCATAAGGGCGAGTTGATGGACTGATCAACAGGACGAGCAACGATGCGATCAACAAGAACAGTAACAGTGTGTTGCAGAATACCGATTGGCTCCAACGATGTTCCATGGCCCACTCCGATCAACGGTAGATCTCGCTTCCAAGTTGACTGACCGTAATAAGGTCCCGACTCGGAGCCCTGCCTTGGCAGATCCGTGGCTGCGCATCTCCAATAGTTGACCGTCCGACGAAATGCTTTGTAAAAGAAAGTCGACGGGTCACCTTGAATTGCATCGATCGCGACTCGCTTCATCAGGCGATCGGCATCTGGGTCGCTCAAGCCGGATTGAACCAACGCGTTGGAAACTGCCCAGGTGGCTTGCCATTGATCTTCGGCACCAACTCGCTGAAGTCGCTGCTCAAGCTGCTTTCCGGCATCGCTTTCGGGAAGTGAAAGCCCCGAACCCGATCCATCCTGAAAGGCCACAATCCAGACGTTGCGACCCAGGAACTCGGTGAGGAAGGGCTTGCCAAAAAGGTGATCGTTACGAAGCAACCAGGGTCCGCAAAGAATCCCGGCCACCGCGCCCGCCACCCCGAGATGGATCAAGCTCCTGCCAAGACCAGTCGATGTGCCGCCAAGTTTTCGAAATCGACGACGTTTCCTCAGATGAATGTCAGCCACAAAGACGATGTGTGGAATCCATAGCATCAGCACGATCGGACGGGTCAACAGGGCGAGCGCGAAGGTGACGCCCACCCAGACCGCTCGCCCGACGCTCCCGTACTTGCAGTAGTCCATCACGGCCAACAGATTCAGCATCAGCAAAAAGACAAACAACGTTTCTGAGAGCGTCGCTGAGCAAAACGTCAGCGATGAAATCGCCGGTAACGAAGCCACCAGCGTGAACGGCATCGCCTGTGGCAGTTTACTGATTCGTGCGGCGATCAGTCCGGCGATCAGAACGGAAGCGACGGCAAAGAAGCCTTGTACCAGACTGATCATCCACAACGAGTGCGGACCAGAGAACGCTCGCATCGAGGCCAGGAACCAAGGGTAGATTGGCGTCCGATATGCAATCGGCTCTGAGAACAGCAGCCAATCGCCTTCGGTGACAAGTGTGCTGAGGTGCCAATAACCGAAAGCATCCCGTTCCAGCGGTACGGGTCCGCGCGCGACCACGGCTGCGGTCTTTACCGCGATGACGGCTAACAGAAAGAGGACGGTGACTTTTCTCACACGCTCAACAAGGCTGGGTAAACGAAGCCTCGCGGCGAGCCCACGGAGGCTCGCTCAGCGACCACCTCAGTCTAACGTACAACCCCCGAGATCTCACTCCCACGTCGTCCAGGAAACGCTCATTACTGGGGTGGAGGTACCAGGATTGCGCCGGAAGGAAGCCTTGTGATGTCTAGTGGAGTGATGGCTGACTCCGACAGGTAGCTATTTCGACGAGCGGAGTTCACAGGAATTCTCTGGACGCTGCCGTCATGGCCGGGGTTTTCGATCTGGTAGAAATACTCTTCTGCGAACAAAACGTAGTTGTAAGCCACAATGTTCCAACCCTGAACCAGATCGTGATTGGGTGTGTACTTTCCAAAGATCGTCCGCTCAACCTCGGCATGTAGCTTTTGAACATCACGCCATTCGTGGAACAGACGGTTGAGGTGGCGAGGGTTTTTGGAGGCCAACCGCATCTTGGCGGATGCATCGTCCAATCGATCGACTAAACGCTCATCACCACGGTCAACACCCCGTACGCTGAGCACCGTCTTCTCGAAATGATCCACCGCGACTCGATACTGGTTGGCGAGGACGTAAAGCGACTTGCTGCCCGTCGTCTGAGCCTGAGAGGCGACCCGCGAGGATTCCGATGGAAGCGGCGGCACAAAGAAGTAATCGGATCATGGTTTCCCCCGGAATGGAATCAGTTGGTCGGATCTCGAATCGAGTGCATCCAGCGTGCCGGCCAGCACGGATCTTGGCAGAATCTTGGTGGGCAGCATGATGGCGTCTGAACGCCATCGAAGCTGATTTGTTCTGCGAAATGCACTTCTCCTATCGTTCTGCCCTTCATCATTCTGCCAAACATGAATGGTTTTGCGGACTCAGGCAAGGTGCTCGTGATCCGTTTATCCGAACGTTGGGCCAGCCATGGGGCTGCTCAATCGTGTACTCGAATCGATGTCGCGACAATCCGATTGATCCCGTTTCCGTCTCAAAGCGATCGATCTCAGTCTTTTTGAGAGAGCGTCGACCGGTCCGGCTAACGCCGATTTCGCTTCTTCTTTTTGTCCCGGCGGTCCTTCTTTCGCTTCGACTTGTACTTGGACTTGCCAGGCTTGGAGCGTCCGACCGCTGGCTCGATGTGGGAAGAATGGTTTTTGACAACCTCCAGATAAAGCTGGCGGTCCTGCAGGTCCACCTTGGAGACTTTGACGGTCAACTGATCACCTAATCGAAAGCGGTTGCCCTCCTTGAATCCGATGATCATCTGGCCACGTCGCTCGAATCGATACTTGTCTTTGGGGAGCGTTGTGACGGGGATGAATCCGTCGACAGGCAACTTGATACATCGAGCATGAATCCCATCGGCGAAGACGCGGCTGATGACGGCGTCCATGGTTTGACCGATATGCTTGTTCAGGAAATGGAGCAGTTTCAGTTCGATCAGGTCCCGCTCCGCCGCTGCCGCATTGCGTTCCATGTCGCTGCAATGATGCCCGAGCTTAACCAGCATCGGATACGGATCGTCTGGCGTCTTCTTGCCGTCGAGGAGCTTCTGGACCAACCGATGGACCGTCAAATCGGGATAGCGTCGAATCGGGCTCGTGAAGTGGCAGTAGTGTTCCATGTCGAGGGCATAGTGGCCCTCACGCTGAGGAGCGTACACCGCTTTGTTCATGCTCTTCAAAACGGCGAAGTTGACGGCGTCTTCCAAGGGAGTGCCGGCGACGGCATCCAAAACCTTTTGAATCTCGAAACGACTTTCAATCGAGTCGACGGGGATGCCAAGATCTTTGACGAAATTCCCCAGCTGTCGCAGCTTGCGACGCTCTGGTGGCGGGTGGATACGGCGCAAGAAGCTCAGCTCCAAGTCATCCAGCCATGTCGCGACGGCCTGATTGGCGGCGAGCATGAACTCTTCGATGATCTGATGGCTTTCGGTGTGGTGAACTCGGAACGCGCCCTTGACCTTGCCCGACTTGTCGAGTTCCAACTTGATCTCAGGCATGTCCATCGATAGCGCGCCCTGCTTGAATCGCGCCTTTCGCATCTGCATCGCCAGTCGGTGCATTTGCGTGAGCAGTTCACAAACTGGATCCCCCCACTGTTCGCGAAACACGTCAGGCGAGGCCAGGAACTGATCCACCTGGTCATAGTTCAGCCGCATGTCACTGTGGATTGCCGCGTTGTGCACTTCGACATGCGTGATGGTCAAGTCATCCAGCATCTCGATCTCAGCCGTCTTCACCAATCGCATCTTGTGTGGTTGCAGGCTGGCGAGATGGTTGCTGATGATCTCGGGGATCATCGGGATCACGCGATCGGGAAGATAGACGCTGGTCGCACGTTGCTTCGCTTCTTCGTCGATCTTGCCTCCCAATGGCACGAAGTGGCTGACGTCGGCGATGTGGACCCAAAGTCGCCAGCGACCTTCCTCGCGTTCCAACGAGATTGCATCGTCGAAATCGCGGGCGTCGAAGGGATCGATGGTGATCGTGAGTAGTCCGGTAAGATCCCGACGGCCTTCCGGGACCGAGTCGTCATGGAATTGGTCGGCCTGCTACGCGAGCATCATCCAAGACGGCTTCCGGAAATGCGTCCGGCAACGCGTACTGACGCATGATGGTCAGCGTATCGATTGCCGGGTTCTTGTTGCTGCCGAGTCGTTCCAAGAATGACCGCTTGTCCGCCAAGTCCCGCATCATCGGGGTACTCGACGATTTCGACGAACACTTTGTCGTCGTTTTCCAGTGGCAATCCGCGAACATCGCCGACCTCGACTGGATGTTCGTAGGGCGTACCATCGAGGAACACGGCCGCCACGCCGCGAACCATTTGAAAGGTTCCCGTGAATTGTCGTCGTGCTCGCTGAAGCACGGAGGTGACCTGTCCTTCATAGCCGCCGCGACGACTCGGTCTGATGGCCACTTCAACGAGGTCACCTTCCAGCGCGCCGCCCGTTGCGCCTGCCGGCACAAAGATGTCCTCCATGAGCTCGGCGTCGTCACTGACATGATTCGGACGCACAAATCCGAATCCGCCACCCATTGCACGCCGAAACGTACCGCGGATGGAATCGCTGGGTCCGCCCACCGATCCAACACTCATCACCAGATGATTCGATCCATAGAGTAGGCGTCCCTCCAGGACCAATTGCTTGATGACTCGCCGAAGTTCTCGGTATTCATCGGGGTCGAGCTTGAGATGTGCGGCGATCTGCTTCGGCTTGATGGGCCGATATTCGCTCGATACGACCAATCGCATCAAGCGATCGGCCAGTTCTGTTGAGATTTCCATAAAGAGAACATATCCGATTTGGTGAAGAGTTGGAGCGGGCCGGCTCGGTGCCCAGAAGTGGAAGCCGCAGAGGTCTCGCTCGCAGAATGGCTCAGTTCCGAACCCGCCGATCGCATCAAGCTGCTATGGGGAATTCGCAGCATCTGCGAATGGATCCGCGAAGAGCGCGGAGCGAGTAGATAAGGAGTTCCTATTGAGACCCGTTCCACTCGCGGAAGGTTCGCGGCTCAGCCAGGGAAAGAGGAAAATGTTCTCCGCAGAATGATGATGGTCAAAAAAATCGGAGCCAGGAACGATCCTTGCACGCTTCCGACCGAGATCATTCTGCCCATCATCATTCTGCCAAAATCACTTTCCTGAGCCTACTGAGCCGACTGCAGTAGCGCCAACAAGTCGGCAAGCTCTTGCTTGGAAAGGACCTTGTCGATTCCCTGGGGCATGACGGAAACGTCGCTCGCTTCCATCCTTTCAATCTCGTCGCGGGGAAGCACAACCTTCCGCTCGGCGTTCAGTTGCAGCTCGATGGAATCCGCAGCCTGGCCGACGAAGCAGGCCGTTGTGAATTTGTCCGTCGACGGTCAGCACACGTGTCGACTGGTAGCTCTGTTCCAAACGTGAACTGGGATAAAGAATCGCCTCCAGCAAAGCAGCTGCGGTGCGAGATCGCCCGATTCGTGTCAGGTCGGGACCGATTTCTTTGCCGATGTAGCCCATTTTGTGACAACCACTGCACGAAGCTCGCTGGCTACGAAACACCTGCAAACCTCTGACCGGGTCGCCATCACTCAATTGACGGAGCATGGCATCGACGGCTCGCTGGATATCCTCCGGCGGGCTTTCCAGCTCACCGGTTGTCATCCGCCGCCTGCTCGCGCAGAGGTTTCTCGGCCTGTGAGTAGAGATTGGTCAGGAACCCTCGGGGCAACGTTCGCGCCGCCGGCTAACGAACGAAGTTGATCCAGCATCGCTTCTTCGACCTCCGTGATTCCGGAGCGATGCACCACCTCAATCGCCGTCATCAGGTGTTGTGGTGCGACGGTCGGCAAGGACTCGACGAGGTGTTGCGATTGCAGGTTTCGACAACTTGCATCGCAGCAAGACTTCCGATGCCAAATCGGTCAGCTTCCCGTCAGGATCAACAAAGGCGGCGACGACCTCTTGCTCGGCGGGGCGATCGGCAATCCGCGATTGCAGGGGAACGGATGCGAGTAGTTGCAAGCGGAGAGTGTCTTGATCGGTCTGAGATGCCAAGCGAACGACACGGTCCACTAACTCGGCATGCGTGGTCGCCACTGAGATCAAGTTGGGCAAGACCTGCGGCCAGCGCCGACTTGATGTCCGGATTGGCGTGTTCGATCCAGTCCGCGATCGGCTGCGACCACTCGGGCCACAATTGATGCGTCGACAATCGAGCCAGATTTCCAGCAAGCAGCGCTTGCTGCTTGGGCGAATTGTTCGCTGCCAAGGCGATCCAACCCCCAACCAGCTGAGCCATCGATGGTTCGTCACGCCAGCCCGCGGCGATCTCCGCCAGAACATCGGCCGCGTCAGGATTCGAATCCAATGTCAACCAAAGAACCTGCAGGTTTTCCTGCGAATCGGCCGCCCACTCGGGGTGCGAGGACAGGACGTCGATCGCCGCGCGACGCAAGGGAGCATGGTGGCTGAACGCGGCTTTGAACAATTGCGACGGATCCAACTCGTCTCCGCGACCGAGTTGCTCGAGTGTCAGGATCGCAGCAAGCAGTCGTTTGTCCGACACTGCCCGTTTCCTGAGGTCAATACTTGGGTCCCTTCGCGTCACTTCGACCAGCGCATAGAGCAGGGAATGATCGAGGTGACGATCGCCACTGGACTCCTCCAAGGCAGCCAGAATCGGTTCGATGGAATCTTCGTCGCCGATCCGGCCCAAGGCTTCCGCAGCAACACGGCGTACTTGTGCCGAAGGATGGTGAAGCAATTCCATCAGTGACGACGTCGCCGCTTGGTAACGATGAATCGATACGATGTGACAGGCTGCCTGAACCAACGAAGCTTCGTCGGAGTTGAGTTGATGGGCTGCTGCCGAGATCGCGTCATGCGTGCCGACCTGGCACAGCGTCCAGAGAGCGGTCAATCGCTCATCGAGGTCGCGATTCGCATCATCGACAATCGATCGTAATGGCGCGACCGATGCATCGGCTGAGCGGACGACGATTTCCGCGGCGCGGCGACCGACCCACGGCCTGGCGTCGCTGAGCAACGATACCGCTTGTTCTGAATCGATGGAGTCCCAGTCGAGCTTGGCAGTTCGCTTTGCAGTGGCCCGTGATCGCTCGCTGGTGATCCGATAGATGCCCCCTTCGGCGGTCTTCTGGTCGATTCGCGAGGTCGGGCAACAGAGGTCGTACCAGCCTCCGGTATCCAGCACCAACAAACTCCCATCGGCGTCCTCGATCACATCGGTGGGATGGAAATCGACCCGTTCGGTCACCAGCAGGTCGTGATCCTCGGTTCGAAAGCTCGCGCCGTCGGGGATCAGTCGATGGGCGGTGACTTTGTGCAGGTTGAACAATGCCGCGGACAGGAATCGGTCTTTGGCGGATCCGTTGAGGGAACCGAGCATGTGATCGGTTTCCAGGCAGATCAATCCGCTCGGGGCGGCGGGACCCAACTGCGTCATGATGGGCATCAGTGGTCCGGTGCGAACATGACCCTCGATGACCTGGTGATCCTTTCCGTGGAGGCCTCCATAAACCGCGTGGGCAATCCCGTCGCGCAGCCCTCCGCCGGGATGTTGCAGGAACGTACTGGTAAAGAATTTCTCCCCCTCCGGCGTGAAGGCCATCTCAACTGGATTGTCCATACCGCCGCTGATCAGCGGTTCGATCAACGTGGAGTCGGGATGCCGCCTGAAGATATGGGCGGCCGATGATTTCAACATCCGTCCATCAACCAGGGCGTGTGTTTGTTCGCCGAAGGCTCCCTTGCACCAATAAATCCATCCATCACGCCCAAGATAGGGACCGTGCAGGTCGTTGGCGCAGTTGGTGAGGGTCGTTCCATCGAACCAAACTTGCCGTTCCTCGCAGACGCCGTCATGATCCGCGTCGGTCAGTTTCCAAATGATCGGTGGAGCCGAGACCAGGATGTCGTCTCCGATGCAGAGCACGCCTTCGGGAAAGGCGAGTGTGTCCGCCGCGACAATTCGCCGGTCAAACTTCCCATCGCCGTCCTCATCAACCAATCGAACGATCTTGTGAAGCCCCAGTTTGTTCTGTTCCTGAATCGGACGGCTGACGCCGCCGGACTCGGCAACCACCAGACGTCCGTGAGAATCCCAATCGGCGACGATGGGCCACTTGATCAGAGGCTGATCCGCGACCTTTTCAACACGCAACCCATCGGCGAGTGAAAACAGAATGCCGTCGACCATGGTTTCATGCCGAGCCGGAGTTTGTGCAAGGCTAATCGGCGTGAACGCTTGCATAATCGCCAAGGCGGCAACCGGCAAACCTAGTCGAGAAATCGAAAACATCGGGCAGCCCTTCAATCAAGACTTCGGAGAGGGAACCAAGATTATGACTCGATTCGAGTCGACGCGGGGGCGGCGTGGCCGAAACAGGACACCCGTCCGAGGTTGAGCGACAAATTCTGCGATGTTTTCAAGTTCTGATGTGATTCAACACCTTCGCGCGCTGCGAGGAGGTCGGTGTAGCGGCCGGGTGGCGCTAGCCGAAGCCTGCATCGGGGCGACGCTCAAGCAAGGTGGAACGGGGGCCTATCTACTCACACAAAGGCACGAAGGCACAAAGTTCGGAACGGCACCGGGGTCTGACGACCCCGGCAGTTCCTCTGCCAGCCCTCCGGGCTTGTTGCGCGGCGTCTTCAGGGCCGGAGGCCCGATACATGAATTGCCGGGGCCGTCAGGCCCCGGTTGCGCACTACCACCGCGCACCAAAGCCCCGCAGGGGCGACACAGCCTGAAGTGTATCGGCCCGCTGGGCCTGGCAATTGCAATTTGGAACGGTACCGGGGTCTGACGACCCCGGCAGTTCCTCTGCCAGCCCTCCGGGCTTGTTGCGCATGAGCACTCAATGCTTCAGGGTCAGCAGTTCCTCTGCCAGCCCTCCGGGCTTGATGTGCGCACGAGCACTCAATGCTTCAGGGTCAGCAGTTCCTCTGCCAGCCCTCCGGGCTTGTTGCGCACGAGCACTCAATGCTTCAGGGTCAGCAGTTCCTCTGTCAGCCCTCCGGGCTTGTCGTGCGCGGCCTCTTCAGGGCCGGAGGCCCGATACAGGAATTGCCGGGGCCGTCAGGCCCCGGTTGCGCACTACCACCGCGCACCAAAGCCCCGCAGGGGCGACACACCTGTTCAATCCCAAACATAGCGCGGGTCGTAATCCACCTGATGTTTCTCGAGTAGCTTCAGATACTCATCTTGGAACGATTCGCGACTGTGGTGTTCGACCTGGCCAGCGATATAACGGGCGACCCGCTCTTGTTGCGAAGCGCTTACGGTGAACGCCCCAAATCCATCCTGCCATCCAAACTTCTTCAATGACGAGCCGGATCGGTTAATGTGCTTGCTGGTACTCGCCTTGAGTCGGCCCACGAAGGAAGAAACCGAAACTTTGGCGGGAATGCGAATCAGTAGATGAGTGTGGTCGTAGTATCCACCGACCTTCATAGGAAACCCGTCCAATTCCTTGACCACGCCCGCCATGTACGCGAAGACACGATCGCGAAAATCGTCGCGCAAGTACTGCCTACGCCCCTTGGTGCTAAAGACCAAATGATAGAGAAGTTGTTGATGCGTACTCATCGTTGCCCCCGATGGTTTTTGTACTGGGTCTTTCAAGTGCCGAACGCACGAACTCGGAGTGATTGTTGCAGATCAGCGTATTGCGACCAAACAGAAACAAGGACAACGTGGCGATAGGTTGGTGTGACTTGTGTCGGCCCGCCGGGCCTGGCTAGCAAAAATGGGAACAGTACCGGGGTCTGACGACCCCGGCAGTTCCTCTGCCAGCCCTCCGGGCTTGTTGCGCGCATGAGCATTCAATGCTTCAGGGTCGGCAGTTCATCTGCCAGCCCTGCGGGCTTATCGGCGCGGCCTCTTCAGGGCCGGAGGCCCGATACAGGAATTGCCGGGGCCGTCAGGCCCCGGTTTCGCACTACCACCGCGCACCAAAGCCCCGCAGGGGCGACACAGCCTGAAGTGTATCGGCCCGCTGGGCCTGGCAATTGCAATTTGGAACGGTACCGGGGTCTGACGACCCCGGCAGTTCATCTGCCAGCCCTGCGGGCTTGTCGTGCATGAGCATTCAATGCTTCAGGGTCGGCAGTTCCTCTGCCAGCCCTGCGGGCTTATCGTGCGCGGCCTCTTCAGGGCCGGAGGCCCGATACAGGAATTGCCGGGGCCGTCAGGCCCCGGTTCGCACTACCACCGCGACCAAAGCCCCGAGGGGCGACAGCCTGATGTATCGGCCCGCTGGGCCTGGCAATTGCAATTTGGAACGGACCGGGTCTGACGACCCCGGCAGTTCCTCTGCCAGCCCTCGGCTTGTCGCATGACGTCAATGCTTCAGGTCAGCAGTTCCTCTGCAGCCTCCGGGCTTGTTCGCGGCTCTTCAGGGCCGGAGGCCCGATACAGGAATTGCCGGGGCCGTCAGGCCCCGGTTCGCACTACCACCGCGCACCAAAGCCCCGCAGGGGCGACACAGCCTGAAGTGTATCGGCCCGCTGGGCCTGGCAATTGCAATTTGGAACGGTACCGGGGTCTGACGACCCCGGCAGTTCCTCTGCCAGCCCTCCGGGCTTGATGCGCGCATGAGCACTCAATGCTCCAGGGTCAGCAGTTCCTCTGCCAGCCCTGCGGGCTTGATGCGCGCATGAGCATTCAATGCTTCAGGGTCAGCAGTTCCTCTGCCAGCCCTGCGGGCTTATCGCGCGCGGCCTCTTCAGGGCCGGAGGCCCGACAGATGAATTGCCGGGTGCCGTCAGGCCCCGGTGCTGGGCCAACAAAAACCACCATAGCCCCGGAGGGGCGACACCGTTTCGCCTACTCCGGATCGTAGGCCAGGTTCGGGCCTAAGCCAACGTTCGATCTCGTCGATCGATTTGCCTTTGCGTGCTGCGTACGATTCGATTTGATCCTTGGTGACCCGATCGACCGCAAAGTAACGAGCTTCGGGGTGGGCAAAGTACAAACCGCTGACGCTGGCGCCGGGCGTCATGGCGAAGCTTGAGGTCAGATGAACTCCGGTGTTCTGTTCGGCATCAAGCAGTTCGAACAGCATCTGCTTTTCGGTGTGGTCGGGGCATGCCGGATAGCCCGCCGCGGGGCGGATGCCGCGATACTTCTCTGCGATCAATTCGTCGGTGGAAAGATCTTCGTTCTGTCCGAATCCCCAATCGCACCTGGCTCGCTGGTGCATCAGTTCGGCAAACGCTTCGGCAAAGCGATCGGCGACGGCCTGGACCATGATCGCGTGGTAATCGTCATGATCGGCTTTGTACTTGCCGGCCAGCTCGTCAGCGCCGATCCCGGCGGTGACCACGAAGCCGCCCAGGTAGTCTTGGCGTCCGCTCTCAACCGGGGCGACGTAATCGGCCAGCGATCGATAGTCATTTTGGCCGCGACGTTCCCACTGTTGGCGAAGGAAGTGGAACCTGGCCAGTTCCGACGTGCGATCGTTATCGGTGTACAGAATGACGTCGTCGCCATCACTTGCCGCCGGCCAAAACGCGTACGCCGCATTGGCGGTCAACAACTTGTCTTCGATGATCTGGTCGATCAACCGATTGGCATCGTCGAACAGTTCCTTGGCGTGCGTGCCCACGACTTTGTCGTCGAAGATCTTCGGGTACTTGCCCTTGAGTTCCCAAGTCATGAAGAACGGAGACCAGTCGATGTAGGGACGGATCTCGGCGAGCGGAAAATCTTTCAGGACACGCGTGCCGGTGAACGACGGCGTGTCGATCACGACATTTGTTCCAATCGGTGGCAAAGCGATGGGCGAAGGCATCGGCATAGGTCACGAGCTTTTGTTGCCGGCCTTCATAGCTTGCGACAAGCTTCTTTTGCTCGGCCAGGTTGTCGGAGATGAACGATCACGGTGTTCCCGGCTGAGCAGCTTCTCGACCACACCGACACTGCGAGATGGCATCCAGGACGTGGACAATCGGGCCATCATAGGCCGGCGCGATCTTGACCGCGGTATGCTTGGCGCTGGTCGTCGCACCGCCAATCAACAGCGGGATCTGCATCTTCTTGCGCTTCATCTCGCGGGCAACGTGAACCATTTCGTCCAGGCTTGGGGTGATCAGCCCGCTCAAGCCGATCATGTCAACTTGTTGCTTCTGAGCTTCTTCCAGGATCGTCTCGCTTGCGACCATCACGCCCAGATCGATCACTTCATAGTTGTTGCACTGCAGCACCACACCGACGATGTTCTTGCCGATGTCATGGACGTCCCCCTTGACCGTGGCGATCAGGAACTTGCCACGCGCCGCAGCCTTCTCGAGACCGTCGGCCCGCTTTTCCTCTTCCATGAACGGTTCCAAGTAGGCCACCGCCTTCTTCATCACGCGAGCTGACTTGACCACCTGTGGCAAGAACATCTTTGCCTTCGCCGAACAGATCCCCGACGACCTGCATGCCGTCCATCAGCGGTCCCTCGATCACTTGCAAACAGCGATCGAAGTACTGGCGGGCTTCCTCGGTGTCTTCGACGATGTACTTGTCGATTCCTTTGATCAGGGCATGCTTCATTCGCTCGGTCAACAGGAGCGTCTCGCCAGGCAAGGTCTTCGCCGCCCTTCTTCTTTCCGGCCCCCTTGACCGTCTCGGCAAGCTCCAACAGTCGATCGGTCGCATCGGGGCGACGATTCAGAAGCACGTCTTCGACATGTTCCAACAATTCCGCGGGAATCTGCTCGTAGACTTCCAGCTGTCCCGCGTTGACGATTCCCATGTCCAGGCCTGCTTTGACGGCGTGGAACAGAAAGGCACTGTGCATCGCTTCGCGAACGCGATCATTGCCACGAAAGCTGAAGCTGATATTGCTGACGCCGCCGCTGGTCTTTGCGCCGGGGCATTCCTGCTTGATGCGACGGACCGCGTTGATGAAATCGACTGCGTAGTTGTTGTGTTCTTCGATCCCGGTTGCCACGGTCAGGATGTTCGGATCAAAGATGATGTCCTCGGGAGGAAAGTCGGCTTCGTGAACGAGCAGGTCGTAGGCACGCTTGCAGATTCGAACCTTGTTCTCTTCGTCGGCGGCCTGGCCCTTCTCGTCAAAGGCCATCACCACGGCGGCGGCGCCGTATTGGCGGACCAGTCGGGCGCGTCGCAGGAATTCTTGCCTCGCCATCTTTCAGCGAAATCGAGTTGACGATCGCCTTGCCCTGGGTGTTACAAAGTCCGGCCTCGATCACTTCCCACTTGCTACTGTCGATCATCACGGGAACGGCGGCGGCGACATCGTCACCGGAGATCAACCTCAAAAAGCGAGTCATCGCCTCCGCTCCGTCGAGCAGGGCGTCGTCAAAGTTGATGTCGATGATCGTCGCGCCGTTTTGAACCTGTTCGCGCGCGACCTCGACGGCCTCTTCGTATTTCTCGTCGCGAATCAGCTTCGCGAACTTGCGACTTCCCGTCACGTTGGTTCGTTCCCCGATCATGGTGAAGGGAATCTCGGGACGCATCACCATCGGAAGCTGGCCAGAGAGCCTTGTCCAAACCGGCCCGGCATTTTCTTGCTTCGGCTTCTTTCCCTTGACCCGCTCGGCGATCGCGCGAATGTGATCGGGTGTGGTTCCACAGCAACCGCCAAGAATGTTGACCCAGCCATTGTCGGCGAACTCGCCAACGATCTCGGCCATCGCGGCCGGCCCGAGATCGAATTCGCCCATTTCGTTGGGCAAGCCCGCGTTGGGATGGCAACTGATCGGGATCCCGGTCGACTGAGACATCTCCTCCAAGTGAGGTCGCATCACGTCGGGGCCCAGCGCACAGTTCATGCCGATCGAGAGCAACGGGAAGTGTGCCAGCGACGTCACAAAAGCCTCGACACTTTGCCCGCTGACAAAGGTCCGACCCATTTTGTCAAACGTACCGCTGACCATCACCGGGACCCGCCGACCACCGGCGTTGAAGTAATCCTGGATGGCAAACAGACAGGCTTTCAGGTTGAGCGTATCGATCGCCGTTTCGGGCAAGCAGGATGTCGACGCCCGCTTTGACGAGCGACTTCGACCTGCGCCCGATAGCTGTCTCGCATCTCCTGGAACGTCACGTCTCGATGCGCCGGATCGTCCACTCGCGTGCTGATCGCCGTCTGCTTGGTCGTCGGGCCGATCGACCCGGCGACGAAACGGGGTTTGTCGGGCGTTCGCTCGGTCCAGCGGTCGGCCGCCTTTCGGGCGCAGTCCACTGCCGCTCGATTGATCTCTTCGACCAAATCCAGCGGCAAGGCAAACTCGGCCATCCCAACCGGCGAGGCTCCAAAGGTATTGGTCTCGACGATGTCGCTGCCGGCCGCATAGTAAGCGTCATGGATCTCCGTGATCTTCTCGGGATGGGTCAGGCAGAGAATGTCTGCGAAGTTCTTGAGGTCTTTGTCCCTGCTGATGGCTAGCAAATCGCTCTCCCCGGACGGCGGCCTCGTCGAGCTTGAGCCTCTGGATCATGGTTCCCATCGCCCCGTCGAGCAGCAGAATCCGCTCGCGGACCAATTCAGAAAGGAGGGAGGCGGTGGCGTCGGGCTGGAGCATTTTGTGTCGTCTGAGGCAGGAATCACGAGGGAATTTACTCGCTTTATCTTCCTTCCGTGCGGCGGATCTCACAACCCGAAAGGAATCAGCTATTCAATCTTGCCCCAGCGGCACAGTTTGGCTATTCCGCAGATCCCTAAAGATCGGCACGGATGCGACCGATCTACAAACTGAGTGGATTTCCTGCGGGATGCCGCTTTGGCCGGCCATTGTCCGCGTGTATTGACCAACCCAAGATCAGGAAGATCGTATGACCGTCTCGCCAAATCGGCCCCAAGACGGCAATCCTCAGCGCAATGTTGGGGGTAGCGGCGTCGAACCGAACGATCGTTCTCGCGTTGCCAGTCTGCCGCCCACACTGTTCAAACTGCCGAACCTGGGTGCTGTTTCCGCCCCCGCCAATCCTGTGGTCGCGACGAGCCCATCGGATCAGCCTTCCGCAGCTCGAATCGCCTGAAAATGCTAACAAGCGAACAGGTTCCGAGCCGGTGGGCTTGCCAACCGAGGCACCTCACTAGGAGAGGCTGTTTCACAGCGAGGTTCAGTCGAATCCGCTCGCTTCCGATTGGAACTTGGGCTCGCCTGCTTGCGAAGTATCGACTCCCGCTCATGCAGCGGGCTGCGGTTCATGAACCACCGGCCCGTCAGCAGGTCGCGATTCCAGTCGCCAGTCCATCCGATGGCGTTGCTGCGGCGTCGCAACCAGAGGATTCGTCCGCTCGTTCCACCCAACCATCGACCGCTACCACCAGGTCCGATTCCTCGAGCTGCGATCACGGATGCCCCGGCGGGACGCTCGTGGATGGAATCCCTTGGATCCCATGGCGTCGTCATTGTCTTGCTGCTGGTCGTCGTCGCCGCAGCTCTGCTGACCGGTCAAGGTGAAGAGGATGCCACGGCGAAATCACTGAGCACGCAAAGTGAGCTTCTGGACTTCGACGAACTGAATGTCGACCTGCCGCTACCTACCCATAGCGGCGACGTCACGTTGGCCGAATCACAGACTCCAGTCGCCCCTGTACCAAGTTTTTCGTCAGCCAGCGAAGCGGCGGTCGTGGCAACGGTCACGGATACGATGGAACCCGCTGTGCAAACGCAGTCACCGGTGGCCGCCGTGGAAGAGGCACCGATGGTACCCGCAGTAGCTCCTGTCGCAACCTTGGAGGCCCCGCAATCGGGCACGTCGACGGGACTCGATCACGAGTTCAATCAAGGCTTCCTTTCCAATGGCGTGAAGACCAACGAGTTTGTCTCCCCCAGCACGGGTCTCAATGCGATGACGGCTGCGAATCGTGTTGCCTCGGGGGAAGCGGATTCCGCCTTGCCGAGCCTCGAGGAACTCGCTGGTCTCCAGGAGCAATCCGTCCCAGCGGCAGCATCGACCTCGGCAGCACCCAGTTCGGCTGCACCCGCACGCCTCCTGAGCAAGACGCCGGTCGGAATCCCGGACTGGTCGATCTACCTTCCTGCCCTCGACTCCGCCGTTGAGCCCGACGCCGGGACTTCTTCCTTTCCAAACCAGGTGTTCCAGCCATGAGTTCGATGGATCAAGTATTTGTTAAGGCCTTTTCGCGGCGACGGCTCGCTGAGCCCGATCGCGATGCGCGGCGTCAGGCACCTCAGCAGGATGCCACTCAGGCTCCCGGCGAACTCGATTCCGAGAGCCAACTCGGTTCACTGGAGTTGAATCGTTCGGTTGCCGGCACCGCTGAAGTCTGGGTGGACACCGTCGAGGATCCGATCGCCCGATCCGATCAGGCTAGCCATGACGTCCCCATGCCGCATGTGGGCCGGGGATTCACCGTCGACCGAGCGGTCAGCTTCGAACGTACCAAGATCGACACGGAGGTCTGGCGGTCAGATCAACCCGCGAGCGCAGTCGAAGATCGAGAAAGCGTTCGCGACGTCGCCGATGTCGATGTCACCGAGAGCAAGAGCCTCACTCGCCAACACCGAAGCCTGGCCCTTTCCAACACATTCACACCGCTTACGCGGGAGCCTTCGCCGACCCGTCTCTGCTTGCCGCGAGCACGTCACCGGAAGAGACGCGACGCGTTGCGCCGCATCGAAGACGATCGAGTCTCGCAGAAGCGATGGAGCCCCAGGCGACTGTCGAACCGCTAGAGGCGATGGAGCCCCTGGAGGAAGTCGAACCCCTGGAGGCGGTTGCAGCCATGCAACCGGTTGAGGACGATCCGGTCATTGAAATGCGAATCGACCCACCAGCTCCGCTGGCGACGGTCCCAGTAGCGACGCCCGATCCGGCGACGAGCTACGTTCCGTTTCAGCCGGTCTGGGAAGTCGACGTGTTTGATGTCCCGACCCCTGTCGCCGATCTGTTCTTTGAAGGTGCTCTGTTCCAGCAGATCGCCGAACGGATGTCCGACGCTGTGAGTTCAGGGCTGAGAACCGTGCTTGTGACCAGTTCGAAGCCGGGAGAGGGCCGCAGCTGTGTGGCGATTGGGATGGCGATGGCTGCTGCGGCGGCCGGGATTCGCGTGGCCTTGGTCGACGCGGACACAGAATCTCCTTCGCTGGCCGATGAACTTCGGCTTGACCTTCAATACGGCTGGGTCGACGTCATTCGACGTGGTTTACCCATCAAAGAGATTGCCGTGCAAGCAGTGGAAGATGGCGTCACCCTGATTCCCTTGATGCCGCCTGGCGTTCGCCCAGCAGCGACCGCATTCGAGATGGTGCAGTTGGTCGATTTGCTGACCAGCAACTTCGAGCTGATCATCCTCGATGGGCCAACAAGCCTGTCAGCGGGGCTGCAGCAGTGTGCCTCGACGAGTGGACAGTGCGGTGATCGTTCGTGATGTGACTCGCACCGATGAGCTCGCCGTCTGCGAGCTGTCCAATCGGCTGCAGAGCTCGGGTGTCCGCGGCGTCGGGGTCGTCGAAAACTTCGTCTGATCTCCGCAGCATTCCCTGGGGCAAAACACGGTTCAAAATGAAACCGTGACGTGCCGTTGGGGAAGGCAATGTTCAGCTGCTTGTCGCTTGAAGCAGCAGTTCGATCCATGGCCCGACGTAATGTCCATTGTCGTGGAACGTTCGTCCGCTGACGAGATTGCCGTCGATGACGCAAGCCTCGTTGACGAAGATTCCGCCGCAGACTTCCAAGTCGAACTGACACTTGGGCACCGTTGCCATCCGCCGCCCGCGGACACAATCGGCGTAGGCCGGAATCTCGACGCCGTGGCAGACACTGGCGACCGGCTTGTTGGTCTCGAAGAAGTGCTTCGTGATCCGCACCAGGTCTTTGTCGTAGCGGATGTACTCCGGAGCCCGACCGCCGCTGAACATGATCCCGGCGTACTGTTCAGGCTCGACATCGGCGAATGCGATGTCCGCTTCGATCGTGTAGCCCTCCCATTCCTTGGTGATGGTCCAACCCGGCTTCACTTCGTGCAGCACCATCTGGTATCGCCGCTTTTCCGGTGCAGCCACGACCGGCTGAAATCCCGCCTCTTGCAATCGGTAATACGGGTACATCGTATCGAGAGTTTCGGTGGCATCACCGACGATGATCAGGACCTTCTCGGACACTTTGGCTACTCCCAGGCTATGAAATTCGCGAGGCGACATTTGAGTCGCGAACGAGACGGGTGTTCAATGGCCCGCTGATAAGATGACCTTGTCGCCCACCTTTTCGCCATCCACCCCTAAAATAGATGCTGACGCTGCACTAGAACAACACGCCGGCGTAGCCAACGACTCTTGAGAGATCGCCGGAAACGTCGCCACTGGTGGCGTAGCCGATTTCACGGTAGTTGACCTGACGTCCCATCGCTTGCAGCGTCAGCAGAACCAGGGCCGCCGGGATTTGACCACACATGCTTATGTTTTCTTCCGCGCAGCGCTGCAGGAGTTCACGTGGGTCGTTGCGTTGGAGGGCAGCCAAGGCGATGCGGTCGCGTCGCCGGTTCTCGACGTCATCGGCGAAGTGATTCATGTCGCTGCTGATGACTAACAGCGGGGGCTTGTCGAGGCTTTGCAGCAACTCGGCGAGGGCTCCGGCGGCTTGTTCCAATTCCTCGACCGTCGCGCCCGCCATTGCGATTGCTGCGACCCGTACGCTGGGCGCGATTCGATAGAGAATCGGCAACTGAACCTCCGTGCCATGCTCGCGCGCATGGGCGGCTGCGTCGAGCTGCATGCCGGGGACCGATTCGGCGATCTGATGCGCCAGTTCCACGTTGCCCGCCATCGATGCATCGGCGGAAAGTCGCCAAACGTCGTGCGGAGCGACCGCCCAGTCGACACCATCGGCCGTGTGTTTGGGTCCGATGATCAACACGCTCTCAGGCATTTTGATTCGGCGCCACACGTCCGCAGCAATGCGTCCGGAGTATCGAAGTCCGGCATGCGGCACCATCGCCGCCTCCACGGTCGTCGGCTTGACTGGGGGAAGACCGTTGAGGAGTTCATCGACTAACCATTCCCGTTCCGCATCTTCGGCAGGATAGAACATCCCAGCGACCGCTGGCGGTCGCGTCGAGATGCGTTCCTGGGCGAGCGGTCCCATGGAGATGACGAACCGGGATTCCGTGGCATCGCAGTGAGCCGAATAAATCATTGTGTTCTCGCGGCGAAATGGCTGCGCTGCCAAGGCTTCCTCCAGCAGGTCGTCCGCTTCAGCGGACTGATCCAACGCCACGGACCAGCGGCGTCCATCCATTGCGATCACCGCGCGGTGATTGCAGTCGACGCCTGCCAGGTCGTAGTCAGCCGCCATGCCGTGATGAACGATGGTGCTGAGAATACCGATCTCCGCTTTTGGTTGTGGCGTGTGCGCTTGCTGGGCCAGAAAACTCGCCGCGTTCTGCGTCATCTGGAACAGCGTCGACTGCAACGGCAGGCTCTCGCGAATCGACAGATGCAGCCAACTGGTTGGAGGTTGATCCGAATCATGGAAGACACGCAGCACAATGCCTTGGACCTCTCGGTCGTCGACATCGCTCGCGTAGTAGATCGGAGTTGCTCCGGAAAGTAGCGAGGCGAGGTTGGTTTCCGTCCATGAAGCAAGCCGGTTGAGGTCCGCCCGGCTGACCACGCAGGGATCCGCCAGGTCGGTCGACTCGCTACAGCAGAAACGGTCGCCATAGTCGATTCCGTCAAACACCTCGAGGACTGCTTGATCGCTTCGCCAGCTTCCCGGAGGCAGTCCTGCTTTGGAACAAATGGCATCCAAAAACTGACGGGAGCTCCACTCTCGATCCCTGGCCACACTGGGCAACAGGAGTCCGGCTTTCCCTGTCATGCGGATCCGCAAACCATGACGGCCGACCACGACCGCGTTGATCCGATCATCTCCTTGAGCGCCGATCGGTCGAGGAGGTCCAAGGATTGAGATCGACAGCGTCAGGTAGGGAAGTTCCGCGGCGGCGATCGGTGCCATGCGGGGATCATGCTTTGCAGTACGAATCGCAGCGTCAGCGATGGCGTCGGCGAGCGCGACGGGCGGCCCCTGCAGACCGCAACAGCCGCGCAGCGTTTCGCCCCGCTTGAGCGTGACATAGACGCCGGCAATCTTTCGCTCGGCCAAGTCCCCCAGCAGCGACTTGGTATCACACGCCCGGTTCTCGACGGCACATTCGACCTGCCTGCATGCCGTCTTGTGAATGCGGGCAAGTTCTTCCTCGGAGAAGACGGCCACGTCCTTTGATTCAGTTGTTGTCGACATGTGGACTACTTCCTGTTTGGTCGTCGAGGCAGCGGGCGTTGGAACCACGGGCCTTTGAGAGATGCGAATGGGTTGACGACGTCGTCCCCAGGTTCCGCACTGGGATTCGAAATGTCCCGGAATTCGATAGCCACATTTTCGGCATTGGTCACCATCGAGCCGGTAGTGACCGATTTGGTGCCAGTCCCGCTCAATCAAGAGTTGTCCACAGCCGGGACAGTAGGTGCTTTGTCGGACGATATCGTGCACGTTCCCAATGTAAACGTAGCGCAGTCCGGCCTGTCGCGCCACGTCGTACGCCTGCACCAGCTTCTCGGGCGTTGTCGCCTCGCGGTCGGTCATTCGAAAGTCGGGATGAAATGCCGTGAAGTGAACCGGAACATCCGCTCCGACAGCGTCCAATATCCAGTCGCACATCCGCTCGAATTCGTCAGGGCTGTCGTTCGCATCGGGAATCACGAGATTCGTTAACTCGACCCAACAATCCGTTTCGTTGCAGACATAGCGGATGGTATCGAGTACCGGATCGAGATGGGCCCCGGTGAGTTTGAAGTAAAAACTCTCCGTGAAGGCCTTCAGATCAATGTTGGCGGCATCCATGGAGTCAAAGAACTCGCCGCGTGCCTGCGGTGTGATGTAACCAGCGGTGACGGCGACGGTCTTCACGCCCAACCGACGACACTCACTCGCGGTATCGATCGCATACTCAGCCCAGATCACCGGGTCGTTGTAGGTAAAGGCAACGCTGCGGCACCCGCTGCTCACGGCGGCATGGGCAATGTCGCCGGGTGATGCCATGTCGCTCAGGCGAGCGACTTCGCGGCTCTTGGAGATGTCCCAGTTTTGGCAAAACTTGCATCCGAGATTGCATCCGGCCGTCCCAAAGCTGAGCACGGGGGTGCCAGGTAAGAAATGATTGAGCGGCTTCTTCTCAATCGGATCGATGCAAAACCCGGTGCTGCGGCCATAAGTATCCAGCACCATTTGCCCGTCGCGATTGATGCGGACGAAGCAAAACCCGCGGTCCCCCGGATTCAAGCGACAGCCGCGAGGACAGAGATGGCACTCGATGCGACCGTCCGGTTCGGACGACCACCAGCGGCCAATCGCATCACCCACGTGATTCGCGGGAACGATCGGAAGAGTCGTGTTCATCCCCACATTTTACCAAATCCTGTTCGCCCTCGGCAGGCAAAACTGCCCTGCCCTGCCCTGCACCGCTCCCCTCTGCACCAATCCCTTTCCGCTGACTCAGCGATACTCCCCCGATCAGCTCAGCCCTCCTGGAGGAAGTTACTTATGGTTTCTGAACGTACTCGACACCTTGTTTCGGTCCATTTCAAATCGGTGCGATTCAGACGGCGTTCCACGCGGGCTTTCCGTCGAGCCCGGTCGCGATAGACTTGACGCTTCGCTCATTTTCCGTCCCTCGCATGACTCGCCACCATGACCTCCGAGCTCGCCACCACCCCGCTGGATGCCTGGCACCGCCAAGCAGGCGCCAAGCTCATGCCGTTTGCCGGCTATGAAATGCCGATCCAATACGCTTCGATCGTGGCGGAGCATCAGGCTTGTCGGACCAGCGCTGCGCTGTTCGACGTTTCCCACATGGGCCGCCTTCGATTTGATGGGGAGGGAAGTGAATCGCTACTGGATCATTTACTGAGCCGTCGCGTTTCCGATTTGCCGATCGGAGGCGTTCGTTACGGATTGATCTGTAACGCCGAGGGTGGCGTGCTGGACGACGTGCTGGTTTCGCACCTGGAGACACCGTCACAGCAGCGTTTCCATCTGATGGTCGTCAATGCTTCGAATCGCGACAAGATTTTGAAGTGGCTGACACCGCACCTGGCGGACTTTCCCAAAGTCACCGTGTCGGATCGGACCGAATTGACCGCCATGATTGCGGTCCAAGGGCCCCGAGCGATGGAGGTCTGCAAGCGGCTGTTTCGCTTCGACCCCTCCCGATTGAAGTACTATCGAGCTGCCATCACCGAACAGTTTTCCAAGCCGGTGATCGTCAGTCGCACGGGCTATACCGGAGAAGATGGATTCGAGTTGATCGTGCGAGCCGAGGAGGCAACGCGGATCTGGGAGAACCTGTTGCTGGCTGGAAGAGACGACGGTTTCCTGGCGGCGGGACTCGGTGCACGCGATACCTTGCGGCTGGAGGCGGGGATGCCGCTCTATGGGCATGAGCTGGACGAAGCAACCGACCCGATTTCCGCCGGTTTGGCCTTCGCCTGCAACTTGGAGGGGCGATCTTTCATTGGCGACGAGTCATTGCGTCAAATTGCTGCGGTCGGTCCACCGAGAACGCGAATCGGATTGCTGCCCGATGGCAAGCGGCCGGCACGTGAGGGATGCGAGGTGTTGGACACGGAGGGCAATTCAGTCGGCGTGGTGACCAGCGGCGCGCCGTCGCCCACTCTTGGAAGACCGATTGCGATGGCGTACGTAAAGTCCGATCATGCTGGTGACGCCACATTTCAAATTGACATTCGCGGCAAAGTGGTCTCTGCCTCAGCGACCTCGTTGCCGTTTTACCGCCGACCCAAAAGTTGATCTGAGGGATTTCGAATCATGCCGCGTGATGAATCCAAGTTGCTTTTCGCCCCAACCCACGAATGGGCCGATATCGCCGAGGTCGACGGTGACAAAATCGCGACCATCGGGATCTCAGCGTTTGCAATCGAACAGCTCAACGATCTGGTCTACATGGACCTGCCCGAGGTCGGACGCGTGGTAAGCGCTGGCGACGAACTTGGCGAGGTCGAATCGGTCAAAGCGGTCAGTCCTCTGTACAGCCCCGTTTCCGGCGAAGTGATCGAAGTGCATTCGGAACTTCCCGACAGCCTTGAGCGGCTCAACACCGATCCCTACGAGTTCGGCTGGATTGTCAAAGTCAAACTGAGCGACGAAGGCGGAATCGATGCCTTGATGGATTTCGCTGCCTATCAGAAACAGTGTGCTGAATCGGCCTAACCGGTCATCGCTCCATGGAGTCGATTGCGTGCCTGTTACCATCGGTCGCCTGATCCCGCTGCATGCCTGCGGCGGTGCGGAGAACATGGCGACGGACCAGGCCTTGCTCGAATCGGTCGACCAGTCAGGCCAGCCGGTGTTGCGTTTCTATACGTGGCAAGTGCCCACGTTGTCGCTTGGCTACTTCCAACGCGAGGCGGCCCGAGCTGAGCATAGCGATAGCCGAACGATTCACTGCGTGCGACGGGCAACCGGAGGCGGAGCGATCGTTCATCACCACGAGCTGACTTACAGTCTTGCGGTCCCCTGCCGTGAGTCCTCGGCCGGTCCCCGACTCGATCTTTACCAGCGAACCCATCACGCTCTCGTGGAGGCGTTGCAAGAGTTTGGCGTGAGGGCCGCGCCGTACCGGCTGATTTCCCAGGGCGATCGCTCCGGCGTTTCGGATCCCTTTCTGTGCTTCCAACGCCGAACCGACGAGGATCTGATCGTCAACGGCTACAAGGTGGCCGGAAGTGCTCAGCGAAAATCTCGCAACTCGATGCTGCAACATGGAAGCGTGTTGCTGCAGGCAAGCCGCTGGGCGCCGCAGCTTCCGGGAATCGAGGACTTAACCGCAAGCGAGATTCCCATCGAAGGCCTGGTAGAGTCCTTTGCGAAACGGCTGGGCTCGTGGCTGTCATTGCATTGGCGTGGCGACCAGCTCAGCGAAGCCGAGCAACACAGAGCCGCGGCGCTAGTCCGCGAGAAGTTCGCGACCGATCGCTGGCTTCAACGTCGCTGAAGGCGGATGGCTCTTCACCCCGTTAACCTGCGTTGTGTACACCTAGGCAGCGTCGTCCGCGCCGCTGTTTCAGGATGGTGCTGAAACCCCCATTTGGTGCACTACTTCCGCAGGGTGGGGTGTACTCAGGAAATCGCACTCAGGGAGGAATATGTTACACTGTTAGCAGTGGATTGGCGTACGCGGAGCCGCAGATCTGCTTAGACTAGAGAAGCGTTAGTCGAATCGTTGGTCGGGATGTGGGGGATACGGCAGCAGGATTGCGAGTCGCGTCTGAGAGGCGTGACTGAGAAGATGGGGCGCTACGGCTTATCTGGGTGAAACCCCCTTCGTAGCAACATTGTTCTCTGGTTGCTTGGTGTTGCCGAATGGAAGCACGAAGGCGTTTTGACGAACGGGTACTCGGGTGTGTTGGGGAAAGACACGCGCGATCATCCCATTCCAGGAATTAGGTGAAGTATGCAGGTGAAGCTCAAGGTCCTCAGCGGAAGTCACGAGGGGAAAGAGATCAGTGTCTCCAGTGAAAAGTTTCTGGTTGGGCGGAGCGAGTCTTGTCAGTTGCGTCCCAAGAGTGAATCGGTCAGTCGCAAGCACTGCATCATTGTTCTGAAGGACGGCAAAGTCTTGATCCAGGACTTGAAGAGTCGCAACGGTACCTTCGTTAACGAGAAGCGATTGCCTTCGGACAAAGCCAAAGTCCTCAAAGCGGGCGACCACTTGCGTATTGGTAAGTTGTCGTTTGAGTTGGTGATCGAGCATGGGTTGCAGGCTGCCAAGAAACCTGAGGTAGCCAACATGGGCGATGCCGCGGCACGGATGGTGGAGGCCGGCGCGACCGACAGTCGCTTTGAGGCAGTGGATGTGAGTGCATGGCTTGACGAAGCGGATCAAATTGATCGTGTGCGAAAGTTGTCGGATCCCGAGACGCGTCAGTTCCGACTTGAAGATTCGGAAGTTGAGATGGGTTCGGAAAGTGATAGTGAGAGTGGCGACAGCTCCGAGTTGTCGGTCGACGATGGAGATACAGGATCCGGGCAAAAGAAGAAGCGGCCTGACAAGCAGAAGCCCGGAAAACTTCCGGAAGGCTTTCGTAAGCAGATGACCGACAATTCTCGCGATGCAGCAGACAACGCCTTGAAGCGATTTTTCAGCGGCCGGTAGGCACGGCCAGCCCTATGGAGCCGAAGTCGATCCACCGATTGAACGGCCGAGCGCAGAGGAGTGAGAGAGACGCATGAATGAGTCCAACGCTCTGCTTGCCCAGCAATTTCGTCAGAACGACCAGACGGCCTTCGGCAAGTTAATGGGACGGCACCAGGCCCTTGTTTTTCGTGTCTGTCTGCGCATCCTCGGCCACCGACAAGATGCAGAAGACGCGACGCAAGAAACGTTTTCGCGTGTGGCAAAGTATCTACATCGCTGGGATGCGCAGCGGCCGCTTGAACCGTGGCTGGTCGCGATCGCTGGCAATCGCTGTCGGACGCTGCTGGCCAGCAAACGCTCCTTTCAATCCCTGACCACGTCCGCCGAGCCGGTCAGTTCCGAAGGGTTGAATCAACGAGAAGCCGAATGGTTGCGTGAGGAGTTGCATCTGGCTCTGATGCGGATCCCCGAAAGTCATCGGCGAGCGTTCCAATTGTTTCATGAAGAAGCACTTAGTTATGCCGAGATTGCGGAGTTGTTGGACTGCCCTTTGGGCACGGTGAAGACGTGGGTCCATCGAGCGCGTGTGAGAATCATTGATCACCTTCGTGACCGGGAAGTCGTGGGCGACTTCGATGCATCGGTTTCCGAATCGCATCACAAGGAGGATCGCTGATGAACTGCGACGACTTCCATGAACGCCTGCAAAGACGACTCGATGACCGAGTCCGACCCGAGTCCGACCGGGAACTGGTGCGGCACACCATGCAGTGCGAATGTTGCCGAGGCCAACTCGACACTTGGCGCCGAGTCTCCTCGTTGATGCCGGCTGTCGGCGATGTCCGAAGCCTGCCAGCGGTTTCTCAGAGGAAACGAAGCATGCGAGCGCCGCTGAGTGGGCTGGCCGTGGCCGCTTCATTGGCATTCGTGTTGTCGACGGTGCTGCGAGATCGTGAAGTGAATTCGCCGACGAGTTCCAGCAGTGGAGGGTCGATCTCCAAATCGGATCGAGTTGATCATCACGCCGGTCGATTGGCGGCCGTCAACAACGACTTGGATCCCACTGCTTGGTGGGAACAAGTGCATCATCAAGATTGGGTCGGCCAAACGATGCCGACGGTTCGCTCGATGCAGCAAGGTGTCGCGCCGCTAGGTCGGACGTTGATGCGCGCGGTGACTATTTTGACAATCGGTGGTCGCGATCAAGCCTGATGACAAGCATGCGATTCAAGCTGTTCTTGCCGATGTTGCTGCTTGCTAGCCTGCTTGTTGGCACAGCGTCGCAGGCCGAGCAACTCTTTCAACTGCGCAACGGTCTCATCCTTCGAGGCTCCAAGGCGGAGATCCCATCGCTGAAGGAAGGCTTTGGTGCGGCGTCGGCAGGTGAGTCCCACCTGCGACCGATTTGGCTGATCGATGATGGGCTCCGACGGATCTACATTCATGGAAAAGGAATGTCCGATGGGAATCCGGTTGATGTCGGCGACCTGGAGCGATCGATCGAGCTGTGGCAACCGAAGCCTCTGGGTGGAAAGGTGGTTGCTGGTTTGGGCAACATCCTCGGGACTTCGCCCTTCAACGAGTTTGGTCGTCGGATTTTGACGGTCCGAGGACCGGATGGGCCGGTACAGATCATTCAAGGCGTGACCGAACTGAACTCGCGATACGCGAAGCTGATTGCGCTCAAAGGCAAGCCGGCGCTGAGTTGGGACATGCGTGTAGCGACCAGTTCCATCGATTCGTCGACACTCAACAAGATCTTTCATCGACGGATCGACCCGACCGATTTGAACGCGCGGCTTGAGGTCGTTCGCTTTTACATCAACGCGGAACGTTACGATGATGCGAAGCAGTCGCTCCAGGAAACGATTGATGCGTTTCCTGATGAAGCGGATCTGAAACCACAGTTGGTAGCGCTGACGGAAAAGCAGGCGGAGCAGTTGTTGGACGAAGCGCAGACGCGCGCCGCGGCCGGCCAGTATCAGTTGGCCCGGGGAATTCTGGAAGGTTTTCCCGTCGGTGTGGTCGGTCGGATCAAGCGATTGCAGGTGCAAGATGCCCTGAAAGCCTTGAACGATGTCGACAGCCAGGCTGCTGCGTTGATCGCCCAACTCAACGGCCAAGTCGAACAACTTGACCCTCGTCAGGCCGCGGCGCTGCAGCCGATTCTTGAAGAAATCAAAGCTGGACTTTCAGCCGATACGATCACTCGGCTCAGTGACTATTCCCGTTTGGGTCTGGCGGACACGTTGCCTCTGGATAACCGCGTCGCGTTGGGGATTGCCGGTTGGCTGCTTGGCTCGGGGTCAGGAGAACAGAACCTGAGCGTGGTGATCTCGTTGGTTCAAGTTCGGGATCTGGTGGCCGAGTATCTGAGTACCAGCGACGCAGCGAGACGTTTAGCGATTCTCGATCAGCTTCGTAACTTGGAAGGTGCCCAGCCGGAGTACGTCGATCGCATGCTGCCGTTGCTCAGGCCGTCGCTGCCATGGCCGGACGGGTCGGAGATTCCAGAAGTCCCCGGCATGTATGTCGTCGACCAGGCGGAAACCAACGGTCCCAGGTATATCATTCAGTTGCCGCCAGAGTACAACCCGCTGCGAGAGTATCCCTGTGTGCTGGCGTTGCATGAGTCACGAACGGACCCGGTGACGCAACTTGACTGGTGGGCTGGACCATACAGTAGCGAGACAGGGATGCGACGTGGTCATGCGTCACGACACGGTTTCATCGTCGTTGCACCGGTCTGGTCGCGTCCCGGTCAGGTCACCTACGAATACACCCCGCAAGAGCATCAACGTGTCTTGGTGGCCATGCGCGATGCGATGCGGCGAGCGTCGATTGACGCCGATCGTGTCTTCATTGCGGGGCATGGGGAAGGCGCCACCGCCGCGTGGGACATCGGGCTTGCGCATCCAGATTTGTGGGCTGGGATGATTTCGATCAGCGGTTCGCCAAGCAAGACCGTCCCGCATTATGAATCCAATTCCCGCTACCTCCCGATGTACATGGTGATGGGGGAACTCGATAAATCAAAAGCGGACGGTGCGATCATCGACGATTACATGTCATTCAACCACAACGCGATGGTGGTGATGTATCGTGGCAACGGCAGGTCCTATTTTTATGACGAGATCCAGCGCTTGTTTGAATGGATGAGATTGCCGGCTCATCGTCGTCGCGAGATTCCCACCGAGATCGAGACAGCGACGATGCGAGATGGGGATCAATTCTTCTGGTGGCTGGAACTCGGCGCGATGAAGCCCGGCGTCGCCATCGATCCGATCCAGTGGGACCAGGCAAATAGGATTCGCGCCGGCAAAGTCTCCGCGTCGATTGGTACGGACAACCAAATTCGTATTCGTAGCGGGCCGACCGATCAGTTTCGTGTCTTGCTGCGACCCCAGCCGAGTATCGATCTGAGCCAGGAAGTGGTGATTCGGTTTGGCACGTCTCCCGCGCGACGATTCCAGTTTGACGGTAGCCTGGACGTACTCTTGGAAGATACGCGTCAGCGGGCCGATCGGAAGCGACCGTTCTGGATGGCCGTCACGATTCCCTAACACTGGCGCGGTGGAACGTCTTACAATGAAGGCTGCGCGTTGTTCCAAACGGAACGACCAAGTCTCCGCTTTCATTCCTGAGGTGCTTCGTGAAACGTCGCGAATTCATGGCTTCCAATGTCCTGCTTGCCGGCGCTGCTGCGATTGCCGCAAAATCCTCCGACGCGGAGACTCCCGAGCCTGTCGGCGGACGCGTGCGCCAATCGGTCATGGGCTGGTGTTTCAAGCCAATGGATGCCGTCACGTTGGCCGCACATGGCAAACGAATCGGGCTCGAGGCAATCGAGGGCATTCCCTCGTCGGACTATGACAAAGTCACGGCAATGGGTCTGAAGATCTCATTGGTTAGCAGTCATGGCTTTGCGACCGGGCCGCTTGATCCTGACAATCATCCCGAAGTCGAAGCGAAGCTGCGCGAAGGAATTGATCTGGCTGTGAAGTATGGTGCTCCCAATGTGATCACCTTCACTGGAATGAAGAAAGCAGGAATCTCTGACGAGGCGGCGCGACGAAACTGCCTCGAGTGCTGGAAGCGGGTCGTCCCCTATGCCGAGGAAAAAAAGGTCGGCCTCGTTCTCGAGCATCTCAATAGCAAGGATGATTCGCACCCGATGAAGGGGCACCCCGGGTACTGGGGAGACGACGTGCACCTTTGCGCGGATCTTGTGCGATCTGTCGATTCGCCAAGTTTCCGACTGCTCTTTGATATCTATCATGTGCAAATCATGAACGGCGATCTGATCCGGAATATTCGCCGTTATCACGAGATTGTGGGGCACTATCACACCGCCGGGAATCCTGGGCGTGGTGAACTGGACGATTCGCAAGAAATTAATTATCCACCAGTAATTCGTGCGATAATGGAAACGGGTTACCAAGGGTTCATCGCCCAGGAGTTCATCCCCACGGCGGACGATCCTATCGCGTCACTAGCGCAGGCCTTCGAAGTTTGCAATGTCTAGCTGACGGTGGAGAGGATTTGCTGCCAGGGGGGGAACCCGGCGGGGGTCTGAGGTGTCCTAGAAGAACCGAATTCCTTACCGTCGCCCTGTCCTGCAACCTCCCTGTTTGACCGTAACCGCTTGACATTGCGATCCACTGATCGCGTCACGCCGATCAGTACAAGTTCGCAAAATGGCACCCCGATCCTCGCGAAACGCCCGTCTCGACCTCGAAGATTTTCGAAGGTTGGGTGTTCGTCCACACGAGTTTCGCTTGACCGTGATACGTCGTGCCGCGATTCGCAGTGCTCGAGCTCTGGCTGAGCAGCAACTGACGGCACCGACCACGCAGACCGAAAGGCAGCTTTCGCGTGTTGCGACATCGACGTATCGATTGCTCGACCCAAGACAACGGCGAGAGACGTCTCATGCGGCCTACGTTGGGCGAATCCTTCCGCAGGCACTTAGCTGGGCAGGCCATACGAACTTCCATAACGAGTTGTCCGATTTTGGTTCCACGGCTGGCGAAATTGGTAAGCTCCCTTTCGAACGCTCGTCGCTTTCGGATGCGGAATTGATCGAGATGCTCGATCTTGATTCGCCCCCGAGATCGAGGCAAGACTCGAAGCGAGATTGGGCGATCAGTCTCAGTGATGCAGACTTGCTGCAGACGCCTCCGTTGTCTCGCCGCGTGATACGTTGGAATGCACGCTCGCGTTTTCCCTGGCTGGCGTTGGCCGCTGCCGGCCTCCTCTTCGGCGCGACAATCAGCTTCGCTATGCATCGATGGGTCTATGCGGAACCCGCATATGTGCTGCGACCAGGTGGTGATGCGGCAGCCGCTTCGGATGACAGTCGCCCAGTTCCGAACCAGAACGTTCAACGTCTTTCAACTGCGAACGTCGATCAACACGCCGATTCGACCTCGAGCGTGCCTCGCCCTCGTCGTCGACTGGTGCCCGACGAGATGCGAGAAGTATTGGCAATCGGCGACGCCGCGAACTCTTACCGGGACGTGGACCGGACGGTTTCCGGTGCAGATCAGGGAATCGGATTGATCGAGGACCAAGCCCGGTCGCTGGATCAAGCGAACGGTTTGCCATCCATGCAGCAGGATGCGGAAGTCGCCTTGTCGAATCACGAAGTGCCGATCGCTGAATCACAGATCGCTGAATCACAGATCGCTGAATCACAGATCGCTGAATCACAGATCGCTGAATCACAGATCGCTCGCCAACTCTCACAGAAATCGGTTGAGCAAGCTCCGTTGCCGCCGGCCGCGTTGACACAGGACGCAGTGACCACAGGACGCGTTGACACAGGAGGCAGTGACGCAGGAGGCAGTGGCGGAGGACACATCGATCCAGAATTCCGTGGCCCAGTCGAACGCCGTGGCGCCGATGGCGGAGGCCAAGCCTTCGGAGAATGGGCCTAGATTTCCAGACCACGGCCCGGGCGGCTCACGCCGCGCAGGGCCGCTTCGAGTTTCGGTCCCTGATCAAGCGCGTTTGCGCACGGCTCAGCGCGAACTGTTCGAGTTGATGCCGCAGCTTGACTTGAAGATCGAAGCGGAGAACGCACCAGCGCGGATCAAAGACCTGGAATTGATCGAACAACACTACAAGATCGGATCGCCTGAGCATTGGGTCGTTCGCACGTTGATCGTGGAAGCGGCATGGTTTTTCGAAACGGCGGCTCAGGTTGACGAGCGATTGAACTCGCTCGTTGCGATCTACGACGCTTCGCCCCAGCAACTCTTGGCCGAAACGTTTGTCGGCGCTTGCCGGCACGCCTCCCTGCCGAGAACACGCGACCACCTGATGGGTAATGGTCTTCGACTCGCTGACCAGCTCTTGTTGGCATCGGCTCCAGCGGAATGCGACCAGGTGGTGGAGGCTCTTGCTCCTTTTGTTTCGAAGGTTCCCGGGCAGGACGAGCATTTGCATCAGTACCTGAGGGATTTCTCCGATGCGGCGGATGTCATGACCCGCCACGCCGAAGTCGTGAAGCGTGCCAAGGGGCAGTCGGGCCAGCCGCGGGCCGCGGATTTGAAGGTGCTGGGTCAACATTACTGTCTGATGTTAAGGCGTTGGGACCAGGGATTGGAATGGTTATCCGATTCCTATGACCGCCGGATCGCGAGAGTCGCACGGCAAGAGTTGCAACTGGGGCAAAATCCAACGACGGATGAACTCAAGGAGGTCGGTGAACTTTGGCTTGCCGCGGCATCGCGAGCCGATGGACGCTCAGCGGACTCGATGCGGCTGCACGCGATTGATCTGCTCAGAAAGGCTCAGCCCAAGGCAGAAGCATTGACGAAGTTGGAGATCGATCGAAAGATCGATGATGCGATCTTGCAGGTACCGCCCCATCTCGTTCCGCTCGCCGGCGCTCAACTCGATTCAACGAAAGAATCTCGAATAAGGCGTCGTTTTCCCTCATCCGGCGTCCCGCTGTTCTAAGCGGATCTACTTTTTCGGCAGGCTGGTGTCCGAGGCGCTACAATGGTGGAAACATTTCGCTTCGAGGGAAAACCAGGATATGAATGCCATCATGGCGCCGCCACAACCGTCCACTCTTCGTGAATTGCTAGACACCGGTTGGCAGCCGAAATCGGTCAAACAGGAGATGCGGGATAACTTTACGCGGATGCTCTCGGCGGGAGACGAATTGTTTCCCGGAATCGTCGGCTACGACGACACGGTGATTCCCGAGATCAATTTGGCACTGCTGGCCGGACATGACATGCTGTTCCTGGGAGAAAAGGGACAGGCCAAGAGCCGGATCATGCGGATGTTGACGCGGTTTCTGGACGAGTGGATTCCCTACATTGATCATCCGGATTTGCCGATTCATGAGGATCCGGTGCAACCGATATCTTCTCTCGGTCGGCGGCTGGTCTCGCAACACGACGCGGATGACATCAAGATCGCCTGGTGGCATCGCGATCGTCGCTACGCGGAGCGTCTCAGTCCTGGAACCAAGTTTGCCGACATCATCGGTGAAATTGACCCGGCGAAGCTGACCGGAGGGGTCAGCATGAGTGCGGAGGAAGCGCTGTCGTTCGGCCTGATCCCGCGGATGCATCGCGGCATCTTCGCGATGAATGAACTGCCCGAGCTGGACGATCTGGTTCAAGTCGGTCTGTTTAACATTTTGGAAGAACGTGATGTGCAGATCCGTGGTTATCCGATTCAATTTGATCTCGACATCGTGATCTTGTTTTCGGCCAATCCGTCGACCTACAACCGCAGTGGGAAAGTGATTCCACAGCTAAAGGATCGAATCGGATCGATCGTGCAAACGCACTATCCGTTTGAACGGGATCAAGGTATCGAGATTCTTCGGCAGGAGATTGGCGACCAACTCGAAGGCGACTATCCCGTCCAGATTCCCTACTTCATGTATCAGATTGTCGAAGAGATCACCAACCAGGCACGCAAGAGCAAGTACATCGATCAAGCGTCTGGGGTCTCGGCAAGATTCTCGCTTGCCAATTTTCGCACCCTGATCGCGTCGGCTCGACAGCGAGGGATCCTGCACCAGGAACGTCCGGCAGTGCCGCGAATCAGTGACTTCGGGCACATCTACTCCAGCTCGCTTGGCAAGTTGGAACTGGACATGATGGGGACTCATCAGATGAGCGAGCGGCAGGTGCTCGACGCGGTCATGTCCGAAGCCATTCGAGTCGTATTCAGTGAGTATGTCGAAGAACATGGCTTGGCGGCCATCGCCGAAATCTTCCGCGGTGGAGTGCGTGTGGAGGTGGGCGACCAATTGCCCAGCAGCGAGTACGCGGCGCGGCTAAAGAGCGTGCCTCCGGCCTGGAATCTCGCGTTCGAGGTCAATGCGAGCGAGAGCGAAGCCGTTCGCGCGAGTTGCGTTGAGTTCGTTCTAGCCGGTCTCTATAGCATGGATCGGATCAGCCGCAGTCAACGCCATGGCAAGATCGAATATGAGCTCTAAGCATCGTTCCTCGTATCGTCCCGGCGGTGTGATTCATGCTTATCAGAAGTATGATCCGGCTCAGTTTCCACCTCCCTCGCAGCCGCCTCCGGATCTGGTCACCCCCGCGTTTGAGCAAGCCCTGCTGTATGGGAACTACCGTGAACTGACCGAAGAAGAACTGGCTCGAGCGGTGCGGTTGGACCCCAGCCAGATCGCTGGACTGGGGCCGAGTCTGGACATGTTGCGGGCCATGCTTGAGGAGCGGAAGCGGAAGATCCTCGAGACCTATGAAACGCGGTCGGTCCAAAAGAAGGCTCGTGCCGCGTTCCAGCAGTCCTCCAAGAAGCTTCGGGTTCCCCGTGAGATGGAGCAGGTCTACCGGCGCGCAATCGCTCAGGAACAGCCTTTCCTGATCGAACATCTTTGGTACCGGACCGGCGATGATCATGGGCAACTCGCCCGTGGCCTGCTGCAGGTCGGCCAACGCATGGGCGACAAGCATCAGGTCGAAGAGCTTGCCAGCAAGTACGACTTCACCGGCCACGAATCGATGACCGTTCCCAAAGCGTTGGAGGTCAAAGAGGAGCTCGAGAAGATCGACGAGCTGCTGAAACAACTCGAGCAGGCCGCCAAAACGGCTCAGATCGGCATCATCGACATGGAGATGTTGAGCGAGTTTGCAGAGCCCGGTGACATGAACCAACTCGAGGAAATGCGTCGGCAGGTCGAGAATCTGCTCCGCGAGCAGGCTGAGCGACAGGGGTTGGAACGCGACGCAAAGGGCGGGGGCGGCTTTCGCTTGACGCCGAAGGCCTACAAGATCTTTCAAGGTCGCTTGCTGGAACGCATTTTCAGTGAGCTGGCGCCTTCCAAGAGTGGACGGCATCAAGGGGAAGTGATCGGCGAGGGTGCGGTCGAGTTACAGCAGACCAAGCCCTACGAGTTCGGCGACAGCGTCGCCAACATCGATCTTCCCCAGACGGTGATCAACGCGCTGCTTCGACAGGGAGACGAGCGGCCGATTCGTCTGCGCGGCGAAGACATCGAAGTCCACAAGACGCGCAACCATCCGAAGTGCGCCACGTGCGTGATCATGGACATGAGCGGGTCGATGCGTTACGACGGTCAATACGTGAACGTCAAACGCATGGCCTTGGGTTTGCAAGGTCTGATCCAAAGCGAATATCCCGGCGATTTCCTTCGCTTCATTGAGATGTACACGTTTGCCAAGCTTCGCACTCCGGGAGAGATCATCGAGATGATGCCCAAGCCGGTCACCATCCATGATCCGTGGGTCCAATTGTGGGCCGACATGAGTGATCCGGACATTAGCGAGCAACAGATTCATCCACACTTCACCAACATCCAGCACGCCTTGCAGCTGGCACGAAAGAATCTTGTCAGCTGTGATACTCCGAATCGGCAGATCGTCCTGATCACCGATGGATTGCCGACCGCCCACTTCGAGCAGGAGAAACTGTACATGCTTTACCCTCCCGATCCGCGCACCGAAAGCGCGACGATGCGTGAGGGAATGATCTGCAAGAAGGAAGGGATCACGATCAACATCTTCCTCGTCCCGAGTTGGTCACAGAGCGAGGAGGACATTCGCTTTGCACAGCGTTTGGCTCAGACGACGCAAGGCCGAGTGTTCTTCACCAGCGGCCGCGATCTCGATCGCTTTGTGCTTTGGGACTACGTCCAGAATCGCCGCGACATCATTGCCTAGCGATTCAATCTGAGCGATTTTCGTGACCACTTCGTGGTCGCGAAAACCGCTCAGTTGGCTTGTGCCAGCAAGTCATCTTCGAGCAGATGGCAATAGGAATCGTATCGCCTCGCGTCGATGCGACCGTCTGCAACCGCATCCTTGACCGCACATTGATGTTCGCTCAGATGGAGACAATCGGGGAAGCGGCACGCATTGACATAGGGGCGCAGGTCCGGCATCAGCCCCGCTACTTCGCTGGCGGAAATGTCCCAAAGTTGAAACTGTCGGATGCCGGGCGTATCGAAGACGGCTCCTCCAAGCTCAAGAGGAATCAACTGTGCCGCGGTCGTCGTGTGCCGCCCTTTCTCGTTGTCCTGACTGACCTGAGCAACCGCCAAGCCAAGACCAGGTTGGATCGCATTCAAGAGACTGCTCTTCCCGACGCCGCTCTGCCCTGCCAGACGCGGTTTGCTTGTCGGTCAAGCAGGGCCTTGAGGTAATCGATGTTGCAACCCGTTTCGGCCGAGGTCATCAGGACTCGGTATCCCATCGAAGCGTAGACGCCCGCGATCTGTTGGAGATCAGCGGGGTCGATCAAATCAATCTTGTTGATCACAACCACCGGTTCAACCTCGCATTGTTCGGCTGTCATTAGAAAACGATCAATGAGAGCAGGTTTCAGTCCCGGTTCGGCGGCACTGGCGATGATCAACAGGTAATCAACGTTGGCAACCAGGATGTGCTGCTGGCCCCGGCTGGTCCGACTGATCATGCCGCGGCGAGGTTCGACCTGTTCGATCATTCCATCCAACACCGATTCGGCTCGGATGCGAACGTGGTCGCCTGCGACGAGCACGCTCCGTTGATCGATGCTGAGCGATTTGAGCACTTGACGCAGGGCGCACTCATAGACGACGCCATCATCGGCCAACACTCGACTCTTCAAGCCGTGCACGCTGATCACGCGCCCGGCGATCAAGTTGTCGGCTTCGAATGCTCCGTCAGCCGATGCTTCGCGAGGGCCGGAAACGGTTCGCTTTCGAGTCAGTTCGCCCTTTCCGCTGACTCGCTCACCCTGAGAGACATCGGCCAAGCGATCCGGATCCCCGCTGTGAAAATCTCGGGTGAAGTCGCCTCGGCGAACCCGTTCCTGGTGCTTCTTGCGAAAATCCGTTCGCTGCTTCGGACCGCTTCTTCTTACCCATTAGCGTCGGGTGATGTGAGTTCCCGCGGAGACGATGCCGATCATTTTGAAGGACCCCGTTTGACCGCTGAGCCGGGGCTGTGCTCTGCGGCGCTTTCCGGTGCGAGCGACTGTCCAACCTCCGAATCGCCTTGTTCCGGTCGCATCCTGGCCTGAATCGACGGTCCTAGCAATTCCGTCAAATCGTTCTCACTCAGTTCCTCGTGTTCAAGCAACGATTGCGCGACCCTGTCCAGTTCACCTCGATGTTCACGCAGCAATTGCTCCGCCTTCTGGTCCGCCTCCAGCAGGATCCGGGCCACCTCCTCATCGATCAACTCTTGGGTGTGCTCGCTGAACTGGCGAGTTTGGTGGATCTCACGACCCAGAAACGGATCTTCGTCGCTGGTCTTGTAGCTGACCGGCCCGATTTTCGGACTCATGCCCCAGTGGGTCACCATGCGTCGGGCAATGCTGGTCGCCCGCTCCAGGTCGTTCTCGGCACCGACGCAGGTTTCGTTGTAGACGATCTTCTCAGCCGCGCGTCCTCCGAGCAGGACGATCAACTGGTGATCCAGTTCCTTCTTGCTAATGCTGAGTCGGTCCTCGTTGGGCACGTACTGGGTGACCCCCAAGGCGCGTCCTCGGGGAATGATGGTGACTTTGTGAACCACATGGGCGCCGTCCGAGATGCCAAGCGGTCAACGTGTGTCCCGCTTCGTGGTACGCCGTCTTTTCCTTCTCGCTTTCCTGCAGCACTTCCTCTCGTTTGGCGCCCATCAAGATCTTGTCGCGAGCGTAGTCAAAGTCGCTCATGTCGACGATCTTCTTGTCCTGGCGGGCTGCCCACAGCGCCGCCTCGTTGACCATGTTGCGGATGTCCGCACCGGTCAACCCGACGGTGCCGGCGGCCAATCGCTTGAGGTCGACGTCGTCGGCAAGGGGCACATCGCGGACATGGACCTTGAAAATCGCTTCACGGCCTTTCATCGTCGGCCGGCCGACGGTGATGTGCCGATCGAAGCGTCCCGGCCGGAGCAAGGCGGGATCGAGCACGTCGGGGCGGTTGGTCGCCGCAACCACGATCACCGCCTGATTCCCGGTAAAGCCATCCATCTCACCGAGGATCTGATTCAACGTCTGCTCGCGCTCGTCATGGCCACCGCCAAGCCCCGCACCGCGCTGTCGGCCGACGGCATCGATTTCGTCAATGAAGATGATCGCGGGGCTGTGTTCCTTGGCCGTCTTGAACAGGTCGCGAACGCGGCTGGCCCCGACGCCGACAAACATCTGAATGAACTCGCTGCCGTTGACCGAGAAGAACGGAACGCCCGCCTCTCCGGCGATCGCCCTGGCAAGCAACGTCTTTCCTGTTCCTGGGGGGCCGTTGAGCAGGACCCCCTTGGGGACACGACCACCCAGCTTCTGAAACTTTTCGGGTGTCTTCAAAAAGTCGACGATCTCTTGCAGGTCTGCTTTGACGCCCTCCAGGCCGGCGACGTCATTGAACGTGACCATCTTTTCGCTGGCTTCAAACCGCTTTGCCGGGCTCTTGCTGAAACCCGACAGGAAGCCGCCTCCCATGATGTCGCTGCGAGTTCGCCGAAGCATCATGAACAGGAAGAACAGAATCGCCAGCGGCAAGCCGATCAGGGCGATGAAGTACATGATCTGCTGCGTGTTGTCCGGATCGAGATAGTCGTACTGGACACCGGCTTCCTTCAGCTCCTTTTCCAGTTGCACGACCCAGCCGGCATCGGTCGGCCGATTGAAGGCGAATTTGGTCAAGTACTTGTCCGGCTCGCTCTTCTTGTCGGACGCCGCTTCGTCGGACCCAGCTTTGTCGGCGGCAGCAGTTGTGTCGGCCGCGGCCGTCTCGGCATCGCTCTGTTCGCTCGGCGGGATATCGGGGCGGGTGACAAACGTACCGTAGACGCGGCGCTCGCCGATGCTGACTCGCTCGATATTGTTCCGGTCCAGTTCCGATTGAAAAAAACTTGCCGTGATCAGCGATCGTTCCTCGCCCCGGTTGTAAAACAGCAGGACGACCAGACCCGCCAAGATCAAGGCAATGAATAGCGAGTTATTGCCACGGCGGTTCTCTTGAGGTTCCGAGCCGCCGGAGTCATGTTGAACGGGCTTTTTTTCCATTTCCTGCCTTTGGGCGAGTCAAAACCGGGGACCGCCCAACTCCGACACGTCTTGTTCCGACGCGTCCTCGTCCGGCGATCCGGGCTGCCAAATCCGTGATGTCAGGCCACGGATGAGGTGCCATTGTAGTGGTTGATGGCGAAAGTGACTAACCGCCGATCACCGTATCACGAACCGACTGTCGACCCTCCGCAGCCACCGCGGCAGCGGGGATCCAGCTCGGATCGACAAATTGCCCCGCCTCGGCCGCCAGGACCAAATCGTCGGCCAGGGAAGCGGGATTGCGGCGGCGAATCCTCTCGATCTGTGCTGCCGAATACCCATCGTGGAACAGTCGCCAGGTCCAGTAGGCATCGGACGCCTCCCAGCCCGTTGCTACTATCCCGCTCCGGCAAGCTGGCTTCGAAGCGTGCTGGCGGCTCTGGCTGCGGCTCTGACTGCGGCATGTCTGCGGCATTGTCTGCGGCATTGTCCGCGGCATTGTCTGCGATTCCGGCAGACCGGGAGGATGCTACAGCCGCTTCTGGCCGTCCGGCGACAGAATCGGGAGCCTCTTTCTGACGAACCAGCTCGACAATGTCGTAGCCGAACTGCTCGATCGTCGCAGGTCCAATGCCGCTGATCGATTCGAGCTGCTCGGTGGTGGTTGGCCAGGCCTCGGCGATCCGGTCAATCGTTGCGTTGGTCAGCACGCGATAGGCTGGGATGCCCAAGGCGGCAGACGTCTTCCGCCGCCATCGCTTCAATTGATCAGCCAACTCGACTGCCGCCGCCGGCAATTCGCTGGCGGCTTGCAAACATGTCTGCGCGAGGCAAGCTCCGCCGTGTCTGCCTGCGAGGCGTCCGTGGTGGCGGCCGAGCGACGGTCGCACGCTGGTCGCCCGGTTCGATGCTTCGCGTCGCTGCTGCCATCCTCCGCGCCAACGGGAACTTGATGACGACGGACTCCGGCAAGGGCTGTTTGGAGAGCATCACTTCCCGTCCCGACTCGGTGATGTGAATCGTTGGGCGGCGCTGATCGATCTCCCGCTGTTCCAGTAGTCCTGCCTCGATCAGGGAATCCATGATGGAAACCACTTCGGATTGCTTCATCGCCGAGAGCAACCCGTAGGTACTCAGACGATTCAATTTCCACTGCTGAAGTTTCTTGTTCTTCGATCCGCACAGCATTTGCGCAACCAGGTTCTTTCCGAACCGGCCGTGCATTCGCGTGACACCGCTGAGAATCACTTGAAGCCCTCGCAGCAGGTCTCGTTGATCCGATCTCATTGAGCTTCGGTGTCTTGCCGGTGTTGCTCGCCGTTGTGACCGCCTCGATACTGGGTCGGCATCGATCGCAACTTCCACATTTTTGGCTCTCGGTCTCACCAAAGTATTGCAGGATCACCTGTTGACGACAGTCACTCGTGCGGGCAAAGCGAATCACGGATTCCAGTTTGTCGTATTCCGCGGCCTTGCGTCGTTCGAGTTCGTCAAAGTCGATCTGCAGTTGATCAAACGGGACATCGCGTTGGATGAAATGGACGGCCCTTCCACGAAAGGGAGGAACGTAATCAAACGATTTCAGCTTCTTCAATTCGCGGAGGGTTCTGGAAAGTTGATCGCGGTCCACGTCGGCGAGTTCCGACAATCGAGCGGGACGAACAAAAACGTCTTCGCCTCGTCGTTTGCCGACGACGGTTTCAACCGCTTGCATCACGCGACGCCGTAACGTTGCCTCTTTGGGAAGAAAATCGAGTAAGGTTGGCACATCACTGTCGATTCGCACCAGCGCGTGATTGGAATTGCTGTCCAAGCGTTTCAGCACGCCCGCTTTGGCGAGTAGCGTTTCGGCGGTGCCGACCGCTTCGCTACCGTCCTTGACGTTGATCGCCTCGCGTACCTGGTCGAGCGTCAGCTCGATCGGGTCCTCTGGTCGCGAGAGCAGGAACTCATAGACCTTGCGAACGGTGTCGCGGGACGGATAGCGACTCTCGATAAAGAATTCCTGGATGTATCGATCGCTGTAGGAAAACAGAAGCTGGCAATCGCTCGGCCCGCCATCGCGTCCGGCACGGCCTGCTTCCTGGTAGTAGGCTTCCAGGCTGCCCGGCATGTTGTAGTGGACGACGTAGCGAATGTCTGCTTTGTCGATGCCCATCCCGAACGCGTTGGTGGCAACGATCGCCGCCAGGTCTCCTGACATGAACTGATCCTGCACCCGCTGTCGTTGAGCGGGTTCCAGCCCAGCGTGATAGACACCGATTGGTCGTCGCGTCTTTTCGGGCAGCCAGTCCGCAAGCTCCTCACATCGTTTGCGAGTGGCGGCGTAGATGATGCCCGGTTCCCTCCTGTTGGTTGATGAACGCCTCGAGTTGCTCGTCTTTTTCGCGATCAGCCTTGATGTGGGAAACAGCAAAATCGCAAGTTGGTTCGGGCGAATCCGGTGACGAAGACGCGCGGTGACTGGAGTCCCAACAGCTCTTCGATATCGCGTCTCACCGTCGGAGTCGCCGTTGCCGTCAACGCGATTGTCTGAACATTGTTCAGGTATCGCTCGCGAAATCGGCCCAGACGCGAATAGTCCGGACGAAAGTCATGGCCCCACTCGCTCACGCAATGTGCTTCGTCGACGGCCAGCAAGCTGACGTTGGCCTCGCCAACCGATTCCAGGAAGCGTCCATTGCGAAGTCGTTCTGGTGCAACGTAAACCAGGTCCAACTCGCCCGCCGCCAGCTCCACCATGACTTCGGACTGTTCGCTCGCGGTCAGGCTGCTGTTGATCAGCTTGGCTCGAATACCCAACTGTCGCAACGAGTCGACTTGATCCTTCATCAGCGCGATCAGCGGCGAAACGACGATGGTGGTCCCGGCTCGCGAGAGGCTGGGCAATTGGTAGCAGAGGCTCTTGCCACCTCCGGTGGGCATCACGCACATCACGTCGTCGCCGGACAACACTGCGTCGATGACGTCACGTTGTCCGGGGCGAAAATCCGTCAGTCCAAATCGCTGCAGGAGTGATGTTGGGTTTGTGGTGTCGACCATGACGATAAAATCCACCTCGTTGGTGTGCGTCGCAGTAAGATCCGAGAGCGACCGCGACGCCGTTTCCCTCATTTTCCGGACGTGAACAGCGATTATACGGTTCTCGGACGTCGCTCTGAACCACGCCCCGACCGCCCGGATTCGCCGTGCAAGCCGTCACTCTGCAGAACAGCGATTTGAGATTTCGAGAAGATTGCCCCGATCCGGTTCCCGAGGACGGCGAGGTGATGGTGGAGGTGACGCAAGCCGGCATCTGCGAAACCGATCTGCAACTGCACCGCGGTTACATGGGGTTTTGCGGTGTGCTGGGCCACGAGTTCGTGGGGATCGCCCGAGAGGGAACGTATGCTGGTCGACGCGTGGTCGGCGAAATCAATTGCTGTTGCCGAAACTGCGACGCCTGTCGTCAAGGGGTTGGGGAATCACTGTCCCCACCGCTCGGTGATTGGGATCGATCGACACGACGGCGCCTTCGCGGAAATGATCGCCGTGCCGGAAGCGAACCTGCATCTGGTTCCCGACTCCGTCAGCGATGACGAGGCCGTGTTTGTGGAGCCGTTGGCGGCAGCCTTTCAAATCGGTCGGCAGGTCGAGCTCGATGGCGCATCGCGTCGCCGTCTTGGGGGACGGAAGGTTGTCGATGTTATGCGTCCAAGCAATCTTGTTGCGTTCGCCCGATGTCACCGTGGTCGGAAAGCATGCCCCCAAGCTCGCCCGATTTGAGTCCTTGCCCGTTCGTACGGTCCGGCTGCAGGAACCAGTCGACGGCGAAGTCGTTCGACGTGGTCGTCGACTGCACCGGTTCCGAGTCGGGGATGCCCTTGGCGCTTCAGTTGGTGCGGCCGAGGGGAACGGTCGTGATGAAGACAACCATTGCTGCAGAGCATCGTCTCTCCTTGGCCGCGATCGTGATCGACGAAATTACTGTGGTTGGCTCACGCTGTGGTCCCTTCGACGAAGCGCTCGGGGCGTTGGAAGCGAAGCGGGTCGATGTTTCGCAGTTGATCACTCATCGGTTCCCATTGCGTCAAGCCGAGCAGGCGATGGCCAAGGCCCGTGATCCCGAAGCAATGAAGGTGGTATTCGAGATTAGCGGACCATCGCTTGGGAAGAAGGGTCAGCCTGGAAAGATCGACGTACGTTAGGCTTTCCAGCCTGACCCTTCTTCTCGAGGCGATGATGTTCCCAAAGATTTTCTAAAAAGCCGCGAACATTGCCAGCAGGAACAGGACCACGGCGATCGCTGCGGCGATGGTCAGCACAATCTTTGCAGTCGAATAGGGAGCTGAGCCGATGATCAGCCGCTGGTCCTGTCCACAGATCACGACCCGATAAAGTTGCTGCTTGTACCGATAGGCCAACACGTAGGCCGGCAGCGACAGACGCCGCGTGACCAATCCCTGGACGACGGCGGAGACTTTGACATTGCGGAATTGGTTGCCCGGAATGTTGTGCTGTTGGACATGTTGGGCGGCCATGTTGCGCAGTGCGTCGACCACTTGTCTCCTGGCCTGCGATCGCTGGACGTCGAACTGCTCAAGGGTGCCATGGTCGGCGCCCTCCGGATCGGGCCGAACGCTGCGAAGATCGAGACCGTGGCTGATCGCTTGCACTTCCGAAATGGAAAGACCACGTGAAGCCGAGGCCAGGATGTTGCGAAAGTTCACGTGCGGTCTGTCCTGAATGCGGTGCCCAGGACGAACGTCGCGTGTCAGCATTGGAGTCGGCGGCCCAGCTGATCAGTGAGTCGGCATCGAACACCCAAGCTACCCACCAGAGCGGACGCAGTTCCTGCAGCGTCGACGACGAACGCAAGTCGGACGGACGAAACCAACCGAGCGAACCGAGCCATCTCTTTAACGCCGCATGAGCTTGATCGGGCGTGACGGTGAACGGCAAGTAGCCGCTGGTTTGTTCCATCGGGTCCTCGATCGTTTCGAGCTTGACCACGCTGTCGCAGAAGGAGCAACTCGGTGCTTGCCGCTTGGGATCGTAGGCGATCGCCGCGCCGCAGCCAGTGCAGCGCAGGATCTTGATCTCCGTTTTCTGCCGAGCGGGTAAGTGCTGGGGTGCAGCCTGGCCACAGATGCTGCAGCGGATATCGCCCTGCTTCCAACGGCGTTCGGCAACGGCTACAGATCAGTTGTGCAGTTTCCACGCGTCAATCAGTTGGCAAGGAGGAAGAGAATCACGAAGAGAGCGATCAGAAGGATGACCCCCACCACGGCAAACGAAACCTTGGTCACGCTGACGGGAACGCTTCCGCCAACCCGCCCGGTTTGTCCGTTCACGAGAATCTGGATCGGAGCCTTGGAAGCGTCGTATCGAACGGCGAACGACCAGATCGGAAACAGAACCAAGTCAATCACCTCGCGGGAGAGCCTGGTATCGAACTGCAGGTTTTGGTGCGAGTCTCCCGGCATGAAAGCTTTGAGCATCGCGCCGACCTTTCCATTTGTCTCGCCGTGAGCGAGGCGAAGGCAATCTTCCTGAGTGAGTGACGGTTCTTCGGCAAGCCAACCGGTGATCAACTCGGGGGTGAACCGGCGCAAGGTCCGCAGATCGAATGGCTCAATCGCCTCGAGCGCCTGGTTGCTAACGCCGCGCGAGGCCGTCACGACCACGTCGACGACATAGCAGGAGTGTTGCCCCTGAAGCGGCCGCCATTCGGTCTTGGTCACTGTCCGCGTCCGCGTCACCGTTCGCCCATTGGCGTCGGTGCGTCGTGTAGGTTTCGATTTCGGTGTAGTTCTCGCCAATGCTCACCGAGTACTGCGAATCGGCGACGGCGCCGTACAGATACGCCGGGAGGTAGACGCCGCGCGTTAACTCGGGCGCGGCGCGTTTGAAATCGGATCTGGCAAAAAGATGACTCTTGCGCAGCCATTGCTGGACCAGCTCCGTCGCCCGGCCATGGTCGATCACGAAGCCAATCGTGAACGACGGGGTGGGCAAATTCTTCGAGGGTGGTCGTTGGATGATCGACGACGAGGCGCAATAAGGACAAATCGCCGTGAGCATGTGCGATTCGACAAGCAGCTGGGCGCCGCAGGATTGGCAAGCGATTTCAATGTGACCGGACTTGGTCGGTGTCGCATCGCTCGTCATCGAAGCATCACTGGGCATCGGATCAGGTCATTTCCTTTCAGATCCAAGTTCAAATCGGCCACCCGAAGTCGGTGTTCCGGTGGGATCGCAACCTTCATGGGCTCGCTTGCAATCGATTCGGGGCGCGGCAAACCCGTTTTCGGTTCGCTGGCTTCGGACCTCTGACGCTAGCCGCGGGCCCGTGAAGCTCAGCGCTAGCCGTTGGCCAACATGTCTTGCGCAGCAGCGAAGGCCCACGGCTAGCGCCTGAGGTTCACCCGTCATCCTAGGTGGGAGCGCCGAGTTGTCGCATCACTCGCTGCACGATTTTTTCGATCGTCTCGGGGGGTAGCACGAGCGCATCGTCCAACTCGGCGACGTCCGCGACCAATGCATCGATCTCTCGTTGCGTACGGGCGACCGCTTCGCGTTGCTGCGGCGACATCGGTACACGGCCCGGACCGAGATTCCAACCGCGAGATCGCGCACCGGCTCGGAATCCCTCGGGAAACTCGCCCAGGGAAATCATGGCGTCGAACAGCGGAAGCAACTGGTACTGCAATCGCATCGCTTCTTGAATGTTGCCCGCGAGCACACTGCGGTGAATCGCCCGAGTCAGTTCCGGCACCACGCCACTGGTTGCATTGGTGCCTCCGTCCGCCCCCACGATCAACATCGGAACCAAGGCGGCGTCCCAACCGGTTAGAAAGGTGAAATCGTCCCGCATCGGTCGAATCGCGGCGATCATTCGCATCATGTTGGGAAGATCGCCACTACTGTCCTTGATACCGACGACTCGGGGACACTCGGCGGCCAAGCGGACAACCGTGGGAACGTCGATGGGGGAGGCGAACAGTGGAATGTTGTAAAGCGTCACATCGACCGAAACATGTTCGGCGATTTCGCGAAAGTAGGCATAGACCCCTTCGCTGCTGAGACGGTAGTAGAACGGTGCCACGATGGCGACGGCACGCACACCCATTGCACCGTAAGCGTCACATGCCTCGATTGTCGCCTGCACGTTCGCTTCGGCGGCGCCGGCAAGAACCGGGAACGCGACCATCGGCTTGCTCCACCACGACTTCGCACGATCCGACGGCGCTCTTCGGCCGAGAAGCGAACGAACTCTCCCGTGCTGCCGTTGGGATACAGACCGTCGACCCCGCGATCGATCAGCCAGTCGACATAGCCGCGAAGCCGCTCCTCATCGACTCGTCCCGCCGCGTCGACCGGGGTGATGTTCGGGGTCAGGATCCCGGTGATTCTGTCAGGCATGGTGGATGGTGGATCGGGTTGGGCAATTTCAAGTCTGAAAACGGGCCAGCTCGACGCCCGCGGTCGGGATGATCCGACCTACACAATACCCACAACTCTCAGATCAGCGAAGCGATCACAAGAGCAACCACGCTCATCAGTTTCAGCAGAATGTTCAGCGACGGCCCTGAGGTGTCTTTGAAGGGGTCACCCACCGTGTCGCCGACGACCGCCGACTTGTGGGCTTCGCTTCCCTTGACCAGCATTTGGCCATCGCAATCGAAACCTTCTTCGATCATCTTTTTCGCATTGTCCCAGGCTCCACCTGCGTTCGATTGGAACAGTGCCATCAGCACGCCGCTGACCGTTACCCCTGCCAGCAGGCCTCCCAGCATCAACGCGTTGGTGTTCCCCTCCAATCCAGCCAGCTTGGGAACAAAGCCGAAACCGACCGGAACCAGGACGGCAACCAACCCCGGCAAAATCATTTCCCGAATCGACGCTCGCGTCGAGATCGCGACGCACTTGCCGTACTCCGCTTTTCCGTCGGCGGCGTGGAAGATCGCCTGATCTGCTTCGGACCAGTCCTCAACCCGTTTGCCTTCGTTCTTGTTCATCACGCCCAATGCTGCTTTGAGCTCAGGAATATCCTTGAACTGTCGGCGAACCTCCTGGATCATCGCCATCGCGGCTCGACCCACTGCGTTCATCGACAAGGCCGAGAACAGATAGGGAAGCATGCCGCCGACAAATAGCGATGCCATCACGTAGGGATTGGTGATGCTGATCGCGTCAATCGGTGTCGTCGGGGTGCGAGGCGTTGTAAGAGGCCACGTATGCGGCAAACAGTGCCAACGCGGTCAGGGCAGCCGAGCCGATCGCGAACCCCTTGCCGATCGCAGCGGTCGTGTTGCCGACGGCATCCAGTTTGTCGGTTCGCTCGCGAACCTCCTTGGGTAGCTCAGCCATTTCGGCGATCCCACCTGCGTTGTCCGAGATCGGCCCGTAGGCATCGACCGCTAACTGGATGCCGGTGTTCGAAAGCATTCCCACCGCTGCGATCGCGATCCCGTACAGTCCCGCCATCGTGTAGGCGCCCAGAATTGCCGCGGCGATGATCAAGATCGGAATTGCCGTCGACATCATGCCGACGCCAAGCCCGGCAATGATGTTCGTAGCCGCACCAGTAACCGATTGCCGAACGATCGACTTGACCGGAGCGGTTCCCGTGCCCGTGTAAAACTCGGTCACCTTCCCGATCCCGAGTCCTGCAAATAACCCGAACAGGATCGCGCAGAAGACCCCGTTACTGGTGTACTCGAAGCCATCCACCGTCCAGGTCTTTGGCAACATGAACCCGATGATGGCGTAAGTCAGCACCAACAGGATGCCAGCCGATCCAAACTCACCAAAGTTCAGGGCATGATGCGGATTGCCTCCCTCTTTGATCTTCACGAAGAAGGTCCCGGCAATCGAAGTGAGAATTCCAACGCCAGCTAGCACGAGCGGCAACAGCACAGCCGATAGGCCGCCAAAGTTGTCCAAGTTTTCGGCTTGAAAGGTGGTAAAGAAGACCGCTCCCAAGACCATCGTTCCGATGATCGATCCCACATACGACTCGAACAAGTCGGCTCCCATGCCCGCGACGTCGCCCACGTTGTCGCCCACGTTGTCCGCAATCGTGGCAGGATTCAGTGGATGGTCTTCCGGGATGCCCGCTTCCACTTTTCCCACCAAGTCGGCCCCCACATCCGCCGCCTTGGTATAGATGCCTCCACCGACCCGAGCAAACAAGGCAATCGACGAAGCGCCAAACGAAAAGCCAGTCACCACATTGATCACCCGGCTGATGCCGGCCTGGCTGTCGAGGCCGAACAGATGCCCGTAGATCACGAACAGCACGCTCAAGCCGAGCACACCCAAGCCAACCACTCCCATTCCCATCACCGAGCCACCAGCGAAGGCAACTTCTAGAGCGGGACCCAGTCCCGTGCGGGCAGCGTTCGTCGTCCGCACGTTGGCTCGTGTCGCGACCTTCATGCCGACGAAGCCGGCGAGCGCCGAACAAAGTGCACCGAGGGCGAACGAAACGGCGATCAACGGCGACGAGGTCTCGCCCTGAGTGGTTCCCCCGTAACCGAGCAGCATGGCCACCGCCAGCACGAACATCGACGAGGATCGTGTACTCCGCTCTGCAGAAAGGACATCGCCCCTTCGGTGATGTTTTGCCGCAATCCTCGCCATCCGTTCGGTGCCAACTTCCTGCTTGGAGACCCAGGACGACTTCCAATAGGTGAACACCAGCCCGGCGACGCCGAAGAGCGGGATCAAGTAGGCGATCCAGGGCATCCCACCCGAACCGGCCTGGCGAGCTGTGGCCGACGGCGGGTTAGCCGGGGCGAGCGATTCGCTCGGCACGATTTCCGACACGTCTTGAGACGTGGATCCAGCCGTGTCCTGCAGAGCGAATGCCTCAAAGGGCGTCAGCGCGGAAACAAGAAAAAGAACGAAGCAAAACGACCTGATCATTGTCGGCATGTTGATTTTCTTTCGCTACACGAATGGCAACCGCTTCGATCCCCGAAGAAGTGCCTAAAGGAGTCTCTGCAGAAGTCCGCCGAGGAGTCTTTGAAAGGAGTTTCTTAGCGGTTATGGAAATGGATGCAACCGTGAGCGGAACATTATGGGCCAATAAGAAGCCATTTGAACATACGGACTCGGGTTTGAACTTCCCTCCGCAGCGGAAAAAGACCGGCTACTGCCAGGGCACGTTACTGCCAGGGCACGTTACTGCCAGGGCACGGCGCCGCCCCGTTGCAGATGAATCTGTAAACGCTGCACCATCTCCCGTAATTCTTTCGGCCGTCGCTCCGAGAGATCGTTGGTCTCGCCTGGATCCGTGCCGAGATCAAATAGCTCCAATTTGCTGGTGGGCAGGTTGTGCACGAGTTTCCAGTTCCCCTTGAGCACTGCCTCGATGGTCAAGCCCGCGTACCGGAGCCCGCCCTCGCGGCGAACAAAATAGACCTCGCGTTCTGGCCAGGCATGGTCGGGGTCGGATAGCAGTGGGACCAGCGAAACCCCGTCGATCGCATCGGTCACTTGTCCGCCGACCAATTCGACCAGCGTGGGGAGGAAATCGGCCGTCGTGCAGATGGCATCGGTGCTGGTGCCGGCTCGGGTTTGACCCGGGACGCGAATGCAGCCGGGGATTCTCAGGCCGCCTTCATACATCGACTGTTTGCCGTCGCGCAAGGGGCCGTTGTTGGCACCCACGTCGACTTGGCCCCCGTTGTCACTGGTGAAGACGATGATCGTGTTGTCATCAGCGCCACTTTGTCGCAGCGATTCCAAGACCCGTCCGATTCCCGCGTCCATGTGTTCGATCAGGGCGACCAGCTTGGCCCTCCGATCGGAAATCTCCGGCTGGCGAGCTTTGACCTTCTCGAGCCACGCATCGGGCGGCTGGATCGGCGTGTGGGGCGCGTTGTAGGCGAGGTACAGGAACCACGGCTTGCCGTTGCCTGCACCATCACCGGTTGCCTCGGGGGACCCGTTTGCCTCGATGAAGTCGATGGCCCACTGGGAAAACAGGTCGGTGGCGTGTCCCTCCGGATCGATCTCGTCACGGTCCTTGCGCATGTAATTGATGTTGTGACGACGATGGTTGTAATAGTCATCCATCATGTCGCCGAGGAATCCATGGAACGCATCGAACCCGTGATTCATCGGGTGGTCCTCGGCTCCGAGCCCGAGATGCCACTTGCCAATGGCCGCGGTTCGATAACCGAGTCGGCTCATTCGCTGCGGAAGTGTCGCAGTGGCCGGTGCGAAGTTTCCCCAGCTGTTCGCGGGGTCGGTGCGGATGACCCCGGGGACGCCAACCCGGTCGGGGTAACAACCTGTGATCACTGAGGCACGCGTCGGCGAGCATACGGGACAGTTGGCGTAGAAACGATCGAGTTTGAGGGAGTCCGAGATCAGAGCGTCGAGATGGGGGGTCCTCATGTCCGGGCTGCCCAAACAGCCCAAATCGGCAAACCCGAGGTCGTCCACAATGATCAGCAGGATGTTCGGTTTCGGGCTGTCGCTGGCGGCAGGAGCCCTGCCCTCCTGAGCGATGGCGACTTGAGCGATGGCGAGTTGCGGAAGGAGCAGCGACGCGACCAGGGACAGAAACACAGCGGGAGCGCAAGGAGTCTTCACGGTTGCAGTAGCCTGGGAGGGGATCGGGGATGGGGGATGGACCCACATGTTAGCCGCAGCGAGGACCCATTTGTTGACCAAAGAGGTCCTGGAAAGTACACTGAAGAGGTCCTGCTATCTCTTCTGTAACTTTTTTGGTCGCAACCACTTAGCAATAAAGCGGTGGCTGGAATCACGACGTGACCTGTCTCTTTTTCCCGTGACGATCGTGGGAACTTGGCGATCACGGGAAACCCCAGCCCATTTTCGAGCGCTGGTGATGTCTTCGGAAGAATCGATTCGAACCGATGCTTCGACCGTCCACCGCACCGGTGACCTGATCGCTGGTGAGGCGGCTAGCGGTGAGGCGTTGCCCGGTTTCGACGTCAGGCGGCTGGAAGAAGCGGATCATCTCGCCCACGCCAAGACAGTCATCCGTGGGTCCTCGCGCGGCGAGCAGCCCGCTCACCGAATCGAACCGATGGATCGTTCACCCGCCGCGGTCGCGCAGGTCTTGCTCGGTCAGCATCTGAATCACTTCTTGCTCGAGGAGATGATCGGCGGCGGAGGGATGGGGGCGGTGTTTCGTGCCCACGACGAGCAATTGGACCGAACGGTCGCGATCAAAGTGATTCCCTTTGTCGGCGACGATCCGGATCTACGTCGCCGCTTCCGCAATGAAGCTCAGAGCGCCGCCAAGCTCGATCACCCGCGGATTGCGCGTGTGTTTGACGCGGGCAGTCACGGCGACTGGCACTACATCGTCTTTGAATACATCGAGGGGACGAACATTCGCGATCTGGTCGCGAAGAACGGCGTGCTTTCGATCGATGATGCGGTCTATTACACCTCGCAACTGGCCGAGGCATTGCAGCATGCGGCCGATCGTGGAATCGTTCATCGCGACATCAAGCCTTCCAACGTCCTGATCGGTTCCGAAGGTCTGATCAAGTTGGTGGACATGGGACTCGCCCGATCCGACAACCTTGATCTCAGTGAAGACATGACCGCGAGCGGTGTCACGCTGGGAACGTTCGATTACATTTCGCCGGAGCAGGCGCACGATCCTCGCGATGCCGACCTTCGCAGCGACATCTACTCGCTCGGCTGCACCCTGTATTTCATGCTGACGGGCGATCCGCCCTACCCCGGCGGCACCATGCTGCAAAAGTTGCTCAGCCATGGAAACGCGCCGCCGCCGGATGCGCGTCGGTTGCGGCCCGAGGTCAGCGACAATCTGGTGGCCGTGATTCAAAAGATGTTGGCGAAGAAGCCGTCGCAGCGATATCAGACCGCGACCGACTTGATCGCCGACTTACGGGAGGTCGCTTTTCGTGATGGCCTGTCGCGATCCCAGACCTTGAGCCCTGTCTCGATCGCCCCGTCGCGTCCGCTGGTATTGTGGCTCGAACGCAACGCTCCGTGGATCGTCGCAGCGATGTTGCTGATGGTGACCGCCGGATGGTTGCAGTTGGAATCGGCGGCGTTTCGTGAAGAGGTAACCATCCCGAGCGAGGCGGTACGTCCGCTGACCGAACCGATTGCGGAATCCAACAAGGAAGGCGATCCGTCGGCTGAATCCGCGGTCGGTTCGCTGGCCGACGGCGATCCGTCCGACCAAAGCGATGCGTCGGCCGGCATGCCCTTTGGACCTCCAGAGCAACCACCGAAACTGGCTAATTTGCCAGCGCCCGAGGAGTGGACGGGTGATCCAGTCGTGGTCGATGAAGCAGTCGACGTGGTGCCCCGGACGTTTGATCCTTTCCCAGCGGAAACAGACCGCATCGCAAACGAACTGATGGAAGAGCCGGAGATTGGGGTGGTTCGCCTGGTCAGTCCTGACTTTGTTCCAGACTTTGATTTGGAGAGTGAGGGGATTGCGACGGCCACCTCGCTCGCAAACGCGCTCGAACTCGCGGCGCAATACGAAAGCACAAGTCGCATTGAGATCGCGGTGCCCGTGGTTTACTGCACCGAACCGGTGCGCGTCGACGTCGACGACCTGTTGATCACCTCAACGGTTGGCGGAAGTACGATCATCTTTCAGCCAGCCGACTCGGTTGCCATGGCGCGATCGAAGATGTTCACTGTCGGATCCCATCCCATTGTCTTTGAGGACATTCATTTCATCTGGAACGTTCCCAGTGGCGACTTGGACGGAGGGACGCTGTTCGAACTGCATGACAACGACCTGGTCCGACTCACCGACTGCAGCATCACCGTGAACAACCCAACGTTACGTGACGAGGTCTATGCGTTTGATGTGATCACCGATCCGAACAAACTGCCCCGCCGCACGGACGACAGCCAAGACGAGTTTCCTCATGTTTGGTTGGAACTCAACAACGTGGTGATCCGTGGCCAAATGACGATGTTGCACATGGATTACGCGGCCAAGTTGTGGCTTGATTGGGACAATGGCCTGTTAGCGGTGACCCAACGGATGATCGATACCGCTGGCGCGAGGTTGGAACCCGCCGCGGCCGCCGGACCGATCCGCTTGAAATTGTGGCGAGTCACGGCGCACGCCCCCGAAGGGCTGTTCTTGATGCGAGTCGGCGTCAGCGGAGCCTATCCGGTGCCGGTGGACCGTTTGGCGCACGAATGCGTCTTCCTGGTGAACCCAGGGATTCCGCATTACGACTTTCGCGGGCTCTCCTCGCTCGCCGGACTGATGCCGTTGCGACTGCAAGGAGCCTCCAATGCGTACGTGACCGATGTCTCCCTCTCCGACCCGATGCTCAGGTTGCTGACGTCCGACGAACAGCTCGAATTGACGCTGATGGACGACATTTTGACGGCGACTCCTCCTTGGGCGATGGACAAGTCCCCACGCTGGTCGGTGAATTGGCAGCAGATTCCGCTGACCGAGGCCCCGGCCAATCAGCGCAGCCCGGTCGATTACCGTCAACGCGACGAATCGCCGCTAGGATTCGACGAAAAAGCGCTTCCCTCGCTGCCGGACAGTAGTGAAACTAGCAGCGAATCGGTCCGATCGGCATCCAGATCGAAAATCGATCGTGAGGATCGCTGACCCGAAACGCTGACCCCGATTTGACTTTTTCGCCCCTCTAAGACTTAATTGATGGGCGTCGCGGAAGGAGCCCATTTCACACACCTACCGCCCCGGTTTGAGCCACTTGATTGGGCTTCTCACCAACGCCGGGATGTTTGCAACCTCTGGAGAGTTTGAATGAAACGATTGGCTGTTTTAGTTGCCTGTTTGATGTTGGTCGGCAATACCGCCATGGCGAACAGCACCTTTAGCAAGTTCTGGAAAGAGAAGTACGCTGGAGACGGATGCCGATGAGGGCTTCAAGAAAGCCGTCAAGACGCAGGGGTGCTACATCTGTCACGTCAACGGCGAAGACAAGAAGAAAGTTCGCAACGAATACGGCAAAGCCATCCACGAGTACCTCAAGGCAGAGGACTTCCCCAAGGACTACGTGAAGGACAATCCGGAAGAAGCCAAGGCGAAGATCCTGGAAGGCTTCAAGAAGGCGGGTGAGCACAAAAGCAAGGACGGCAAGACGTTTGCAGCAAAGATTGAAGCCAACGAAATTCCTGCGACCGACTCCGGCAAAGAGTAGCATCGGACTCGGAAATCGACGAAAATTCGGAACCGCCTGTTCGTGCTCGTACGGGCGGTTTTCCTTGCGCCTCCCCTGCCCTCACCCTGCTACCAACCGATCGATCATGAAAACGTTTTCCCCGCTCGCCGTCGCCCTGTTGGCTTGTTTGTCATGGACGGTTTCGATTGCCTCGCGTGCCAGCGCCGAGGAACCCGATTTGAAAACGGGATTCGTCTCACTCTTTGATGGCAAGACGCTCGACGGCTGGAAACTCGCCGAGGAGAACCCCGGGAGTTGGAAAGTCGTCGACGGCATGTTGGTGTGCCAGGGCGAGCGCTGCCACCTGTTCTACGACGGGGAATTGGCCCCCTTCAAGAACTTCCACTTCGTCGCCGAAGTGATGACGACTCCTGGCAGCAATGCAGGCATCTACTTTCACACCCAATACCAAGCCACCGATTGGCCCAAGTATGGCTATGAATGCCAGGTCAACGTTTCCCACACCGATCCGAAGAAGACGAGCAGCCTCTATGCGGTGGAAAACGTGGCCGATCCGGGCGTCAAGGACGACGAATGGTACACCCAGGAAATCATCGTCCAAGGCAGACGCATTCAGCTCAAGGTCAATGGAAAGACGATGGTGGATTACACCGAACCGGAAGGCAAGCAAGCGGAGAGCGCACAGTTCGAGCGACGCTTGGGTGAAGGCACCTTCGCGTTGCAGGCCCACGATCCCAACAGCAAGGTCTACTTCCGCAATCTTCGCGTCAAGAAGCTTGACTGAGTACGATGGATCGCGACTACAGGCCGAGCATGGCATTGAACATCGCTTGGGCGGCGGGATTCGTGGCTTTGGAGACCATCAAACGGTCTCCGGCTTGCAACGAGTAATCGCTTTCAGGCCGCACCGATTTGCCGTCCTTGGACATGTTGACTTCCATCGGGATCCCGCCGATCGAATCGGTTGAACTCCGAAACAGCGTCGCATCGACGTTGTCCAGCTTTTTCAGCACGCCGGTCTGAGTGAGCAGCTCGCTGACATAGACCGAATGCGTCCCCGGGGGCAGCGGCAAGACGCGAGCTGGAACGTCGTCGCCGATCACCTGCAGCACCACGCCGTTCTCCGCTCTCGCTTGGCGCACCGCCTGATAGACCTGCTCGGACGCGTACGTTTGGCCTCCGTCATAACTCGAGTCGACCCCTTGGTATGCCCGACTGTGGACCGAGAACGCGGTCTTGGGGAGCTTCAGGTTGGTGCATCCTTGGGCAGGACAGTGTCACAGCGGCGATGCAGAGCAACGTCCAATTTGGTCGTCGAAGTTGGGGAGTCATGGGGGGGAGGACTCTCTGAGTGATTCCGTTCGTTTCAGGACGTTTTGTCGCCTGGTAAAGTTTGCCGGTTAGGCGGGATGTTCGGTCCATCGACATTCCTGGGTGCCGGCTTGAGAGAAATCCTCCCAAGAACACGAAAACTCGTATTCCGCGACATTGGTTGGGTGACGGCGATCCCACCATCAGCGGGTATTCACGGGGCGCACAGGCCCGTTGGCTCGCCGGTCCCCCCACGCCGATGCTTCGAAGCCAGTTTTTGCATGGGAATTACTGCTTCACGTGATCGGCAAGGATCGGTATATTGCCGGGCCCTCTGAACCAATAAGCATTTGAGCAACCGATCAATCGAGATTTCTGATGGCACGGCAATGTGAAGCGTGCGGCAAGAAGGTCCAAATGGGCAATCGTGTCGAAACCCGTGGTAAAGCCAAGTATTTGGGCGGTGTTGGTACGAAAATCACCGGCATCACGCGGCGAAAGTTCGTTCCCAACCTGCAGAAGGTCCATGTGACCCTGCCCAACGGTCAAAACACCAGCATGCGAGTCTGCACCCAGTGCATTCGTAGCGGCGTGGTGCGAAAGACCGTCAAGACGAAGCCCTTCGACGTCAGCGGCGCAAAGAAGTAGCTGCCGTGTCGCTAACGGATGCCGAAGTCCGAAAACTCGCCTATCTCGCCCGGCTGGAATTGTCGGACGACGAAGTGGCGATGGTTCGTCCGCAGCTGGATCGGATTCTCGAGTTCGTCGAAAGTTTGTCGGGTCTTGATACGGAGAACGTCGAGCCGATGACCACGGCACTCGATGTGGAGAACCGCTGGCGCCCGGACACCGCGGTCCCCGGGCTGACCAATGACCAGGCGCTCGCGAACGCTCCGGCTCATGACGAGGAGTGCTTTCTCGTTCCGGCAGTATTGGGGACGGCGGCGACGCGAAAGTAGGTATTCACGGCGGTCATTGCTTGTTCACGGGTGCCGTCGAGGTTTGCCAAAACGATGCAATACGGGCCCGAGAGTCTCCTGCCGCCTGTGGTTGCCATCGTACTCGCGATTCTGACTCGCACCGTCGTCCTGCCGTTGGCCGCTGGTGTCTTCTCCGGGGCCCTGCTGTTGGCCCATGGCGACCCCGAGCGATCTTGGTACCAGGCTCCCGCTCGTCTTCGCCGAAGCGATGCAGGGATCGATGTTCTCCCAATCACACCTGCAGGCGCTCGCCTTCAGTTTGCTGCTCGGAGCGATGGTGGGAGTGATCGAATCGGGCGGTGGGATGCGGTCACTGGTTCGTTGGCTCGCCGGCAGGGTGCGATCGCGGCGAGGCGTGCAAACGATGATTGCCACCTCCGGCCTGGCGATCTTCTTTGATGACTATGCCAACACGTTGTTGCTGGGCGGAACCATGCGTTCCACCTCGGATCGATATGGGATCTCCCGCGAAAAGTTGGCCTACCTGGTCGATTCGACTGCCGCGCCCGTGGCCGGACTGGCTGTGGTTGGGACCTGGGCCGCCATCGAAATCAGCTACATGGGTGAGGGACTGCGGGCAGGAGGAATCGTCGATTCTCAGGCCGCGTTCCTGCTGTTCGTGGAGTCCATTCCCTACCGCTTTTATCCTTGGTTGGCACTCGTGTTTGTGTTCGTCGTGGCCTTGAGCGGGCGTGACTTCGGTCCCATGCACTTGGCGGAGTCGGAGTCGTCTCGCGATCATGAACGCGCCGCTGACGACGCCGCTGCGCACGCGGACCGCCCATCGCAGGAGAGTCCGTTATCTTTGGATCGCAGCCGTCCTGCCAGTCTTGGTTTGCATTTTGGTGGTCGCTGCCGTGCTCGTGGTCACGGGGATCCATGGGATCCCACGATGGAGCCCTGGCGAGGGCTTGCTGCGGCAGGCCGGTGAGGTGCTGGGAAACGGCGACTCGTATGTCGCTTTGATCTATGGCAGTTTGGCCGGTTTGCTGGTCGCGATCCTGATGTCGTTGGTGTTTCGTGGTTGCGACGCCAGCGGTGCGCTTGCGTTCGGCGATCGGTGGAGCTCGACAAATGATGCCCGCCCTGGTGATTCTGTGGTTCGCCTGGGCGCTCAGTGGCATGACCGATCCCGACAAGCTTGATACCGGCGGCTACCTTTCGAGCATCTTGTCGGATCGACTCGATGTCCGCCTGCTACCGACGGTCGTCTTCCTGCTGGCAGGAGCGATCGCGTTTTCAACCGGCACGAGTTGGGGAACGATGGGAATTCTAACGCCCCTTTCGATCGCCCTCGCGCTGCGGATGGAGGGAACCGGTCAACCCGACAGCACCATCGTCCTGGCGACGTGCGGATCGGTGCTTGCCGGTGCCATCTTCGGCGACCATTGCTCGCCAATCTCGGATACGACCGTGTTGTCGAGTCAGGCCAGCGGCTGCAACCATGTCGCTCACGTGCGAACGCAGATGCCCTACGCATTGGTCGTTGCGATCGTTTGCGTGTTGCTCGGCACGCTTCCTGTGGCATTCGGGATTTCACCATGGATCAGCCTGGTCGTCGGCTCCGTCGTCCTCGCCGTGTTGATGCGATGGATCGGGAAACATCCCATGTGAAACTGAACGCGATCCGGTTTGATCTTCAAAACGTTTGAAGCATCTACAAACCGATCTGGCCGCGCGACGCGTGAATTGTCCATGCTCGCGAAGTTGGCACCGATCTTGCAATGAAGCTGTTCGTTTGTGTACGCGCAGTTCAGATCGCGAAACATCTGAGCGTTCCAACGACGATCCAACCGCGAAGGCCCCGACATGACATCCAACGCAGGCAAGCAATTCCAGATTTCCAAGCAGCTCCCGTTCCCGATGAGATCCGACCAACCCGTTGTCTGTCGAGCGTATTCGGCAGGCTCGCTTGGCCGTTAGCGATCGCGCTGATGTCAGTCTCGACACTTCGCGGACAGTCTCCCGAGACACCCTTGACCCGATTGCGGCCGATCACCGAATCGAGTGCTGTCGACCAGATTGCTCGTGAGCAAGACCGAGACGAGTTGATGGCGAGAGCGACACTCCAGTCGTCATCGAACGCGACGCCCAAGTCGTCACCGCACAGTGGGAATCGACCCCGTTTGAAGCCGCGATCCCCAGCCAAGGGCAAACACCCGTCGGGGTTCGTCACACGGCCATGATGCAGTTTCAACTGCCGAGTGGGGCCGGCGTTCCGACGATGGCGCCGCCTGATCGCGCCCTCCGACGCTAGCATGATCCCGCCACCGTCACTGGGGCAGAACGGACCGCCAGTTTCCGGGACCGTTTTGGGGCCATCGACGCCGCCAACCTTCTCCCCTGCCCCAACGACAATGCCACCTTCGTTTCAAGGTACGCCCACGATGGCGCCCCCTCGGGGATTGCCAATGAGCCCCGGAATGACGGTCGCGCCACCGATGGGCACCACTACCGCACCCGGTAGTCGCGATTTCCTGCCGGTGGCTCCGCCTCAGTTGAACGATCAATTCGCGACGATCGACAACTGCAGCTGCGTATCGCCGCCGAGTGGCTATGTTGCGGCGACGGGCTGGCAATCGCCGAGCACGAGTTATGTGGCCACACCAGCCCCTGCGGCCTACATCGCGCCGACGGCGCAGGTTGCCCCGCCGGTCGCCGGGGTGCCGGTGATCCCCGATGCTTCCACGATGCCGAAAGGTTCGGGAGTTCCACGGCATTCGCTGATCAGTTTCGGCCAGGATCGCAATCCGATCGTGGTCGGCCAAGGGATCCTCGGGCAACCGGTCGCCTACGTCCCCGGGCAGCCGGTGCGAAACTGGATTCGCTACGTGTTTCCCTAAGCACCTGTACGTTAGGCTTTCTAGCCTGACATGCCGACGTACATTGTCAGCCTGGAAAGGCCGACGTACTTTGTCAGCCTGGAAAGGCCGACGTACCTGCCAGCCTGGGAAGGCCGACGTGCTGGATTGGCGAATGAGCCGATGAAACTGACCACCTGTTTGCTCCCGACGTCATCACGATCTGGACATCGACTCTGCTCGTCCAGGCCGACGTCGCCGTGGTCATCGATGTCTTGCGGGCGACTTCGGTGATGGTGACCGCGCTTGCACAGCGGGGCGGCCCGGATGGTGACCTGCCGCGAAGTTGTCGAGGCGCGCGAGCTCGCGGCCAGACTCCAGCCCAAACCGCTGCTGTGTGGCGAACGCGGCTGCCAGCTGATCGACGGATTTGATCTCGGGAATTCTCCGGCGGAATACACGGCACAGCGTGTCCGAGACCGGACGCTCGTCCTGACGACCACCAATGGCACGCGGGCCATCGCCACGGTGCAGCGGGTTCCAAGGGTCTTGGTGGCCAGCTTCCTGAATCTTTCCGCGGTGGTCGATGCGCTCGGTCGTGGTGACCGTGTCCATCTCGTTTGCGCGGGGACCGAGGGGCAAGTCACGCTCGAAGATGTGCTGTTGGCCGGCGCGATTCTTTGGAAATGCCAATCGGACTTTGCTGCGGAGCTTGCTGACGATGCTTCGGTGCTCGCCGAGCAGCTATGGCGATCATGGTTTCCCGACGCGGTCGCCACGGGTCGGATGCCCGATCAGGTCGCGCTTGGCCATCGATTTCGTGAAACTCAGGGCGGCAGGAATCTTTTGCGAGTCGGTTTCGACCGAGATCTGGAACTTTGTGCGTCCATTGATTCGATCCAAGTCGTTCCGGAGCGGATCGCCAGCGTGCCGGTGACGTTTGCCCTGATCGATTGATGGCAAGCCTTGTCAGTCGGACTTGATGATGGTGATGCGCAATTTGGTAATCGACACGATTGCTTACTTTCTCATGGATGCTTGAAAGTGGCCGCCAAGATTCCAACGAAGCCCGAACCGAGACTCGCGGGGCCGGAGCGACACGATCGCTACCGGCCTGTTGATGCTGGGTGCATTGGCCGCCATCCTTGGATTCGGCTTCCTGTTCTCGCTGTGGTGGCAAAACGGGGTCAAGGACGACTACGAGGTGCTGCGGATCGCGTCGCAGGAGTTCGTCAACGGACGACCGATCGTGGCTGGCGATCTGGCCGAGACGGTCGTATTCGACGAGCCCGCGAGCGAAGTTGCTGAGGAAGAATCGGACGCTTCGTTCGAACAACGGTCGGACGATGAATCGATCACAAGAGAGTCTGCGGTGGCGACCGCAGCTGGGGAAGAGGCGGAAAAGCGAAAGCGATGGTCGAGCCTCCGAGACTTTCTGGTGGGAGTCGGCCGAGTCGCTCGGGCCAACCGCGAGGAGGATCTGCGCTTACGTCGACGGATGCTTTACGACGCGATCCCCTATCTCGAATCGGCCAATAGCAAAGGGTTTCCGCCAGGACGGATGGCCCAGGGATACCGTATTCTTGGCGAATCACTCTTTTTTGTCGGTCGCTATGACGAGGCGATCGAGTGCGTTGGCGGCTGCCATCGAGCAAGATCCAACGGAGCGCCGAGATCTGCTGCCGCTGCTTGCCGAGTCGCAACTCAGCGCAATGGCTCCTCTGACAGAGCAGTCTCTGCAGACAATCCAAACCTATCTGTCCGATCGGGCTCTGTCGCCGGCGCAGCGGTGGGCAGGCGAATTGATTCATCTCCGCGTGATGATCGCACTGGGCATGTGGGATCGGGTCAACGAAACGATCCAACGAGAGTTGCAAGTTTCAACCGGCCTCGATCTGCAGCAACAAGCCGAGCAGGCGGCCTATCACGACCACCTGTTGTTGATGCAATCGATTGCTGATGTAACGCGGGCGATCGGTCGTTACGGTCGCTACGGCGAACTGGACGGCAATGGACCCCGGGATCGCGCGGCGAAGTCCGCGGAACTGAACCTGGCGATTGAGCGAATGAGCAGGCTGCAACGGATTGCCTCGCCGCGTTTGGCTTCCCAAGCCAGGCTCTGGTCGGCGCGAGCCTATCTTGTCCAGGGCAGGAAAGACGACGCGCTGAACCAGTTGATCGCGGTTAGCCGCCAGCGACCTTTTGGTGCCGAGGCGATCGTGAGTGGTTTGGAAGAGATCGAAGTCCATGCACGTCGTGGACTTGCCAGTGACATGCTGGAAACCACTCGCTACATGATGCGCGAGTTAGGTGATGCTCGAGGCTTTGATGCGAGCTTGATCAGCCTCGACGAATTTCAGCGGCGATTGATCGGCGCGATCGAACAATTGCGTCAACAGGGTCATTACGAAGCGGCGATCGACGCGGCCCGCAGCCTTCCGCCCGTGTTCGATCTGATCGAAGCGCTGACGCAGGAAGGAATCGGCTTTCGCGAGTGGGCTGCGGCGACGATCGCCAATGGAACCGACATTTCGGGTCAGGTCGCTCCCACCGCTTCGATTCAGGCTCGCGCCCGGTATCGAGCCGCCGGCGATGCCTTTGCCCAGGCCGCTGCGCTGCAGTTCAACTCCGATGAATACGTTTCGACCCAATGGTCCGCCATCGATGCGTATCAGCAAGGTCGTCATTTCGTACAAAGCATTCGTTTGCTGGAGTCTTACCTGCGGTATGAGACTCGCGGGCGACTGCCGCGCGGACTCGTGGCATACGGTCGCGCGTTGTTAGCGGAGAATGAGCCTGATAATGCGATCGAGGCACTGACGACCTGCATCATCGATTATCCTCGCGATCCGCTTCGGTACGACGCCAGATTGCTCGCTGCGCTCGCGTATGCGGAAAAGGGCGACCTGGAGGATGCCAAGCGATTGCTGCAGGACAATCTGCAAGACGGAGAGCTGACGCCGCAAAGCCCCGCCTGGCGCGATTCGCTTCTGACTCTGGGTGAGCTTCTCTACGAGCGAGGTTATCGCAACCACCTGGTCGCGGAGCAGTCGCCGGCAGCGGAGAAGTTGCGGCTCCTGCGAGACAATCAGCCGGTCCTCGAAGAAGCGATTCGGCGGCTGGACGAGGCCGTGGAACGTTACTGGCCGCTCCCGCGGGCGGAAGCAGCAGCCTACCTTTCCTCGCGAGCGCATGTGATGTCGTCGAAGTGGCCGCGCATCGAGTCGCAGCTACCCGAGATTCTCGACGCAGCGCGTCGCACGCTTCGCAATCAAGCCGATCAGAAGCTGCAGACGGCTCTCGATGGCTTCGCCCGATTGCAGCGTCATCTTTCCAGGCGGGAAGAGGAGCGGCGATTGCCGGAGATGGAACAATCGATCCTGCGAAACTGTTTGTTGGCCGAAGCGGACGTCTTGCGCGAGCTGGATCGCCCGGACGAGGCAGCATCCGCCTATCGGGCGGTGGAACTTCGCTTTATGAATGAGCCGCCGGCCTTGGAAGCGATTCTCGGTCGAGCGGCGTGCGCGAAGCAACTCGGTCGTCCCCGTGAGGCAGACATGCTGATCCGACAAGCCAGTGTCGTGTTGCAGCGGATTCCCAGCGAGATGGACAATCGGTTCGCAGAAACGACGCGCTACGATCGAAGTGGCTGGGAGCAACTCCTCGGCTGGATGAACCAACGTATCACCGCCGGCGGCGTCTGAGGTGCCCGAAATGGATGGACGAGAACTATCGCAATTGATTGACAATCGTTGGTCGACCTTGCATCAATTGCTCGAGATCAGCTCGCGACAAATGGACGCAATTCGGGGCTGTCGGATGAGTGAGCTGATGCGACTGTCTGTCTGACAAACAGAAACCACTGAACCAATCTGGTGGGGATTGCCGAGCAGATTCGATTGGCAGCCGGGGATGACCATGCCTCGCGTCATTGGGAGAGCGACTCGCAGCGTCAGCGATGTCGACAACAACAAGAGGAGTGTGAGCGCATGCACCTCGAGTTGCTAGCGATCGAAGCGGAGTGTGAGTCGGCGCTGCAGCAAAGTCGAGCCACGCTTCAGCAGCGGCTCGATCGCGTCGACTCAGGGCACGCTGCGGCCAACGGTTATGCTCGCACCGATCGTCCGCCCACCAGCGGAGCGACGCTCGACCTTTCGAGTCTGTAGAGCGACGCAGATGACGTCGATTTCGGGCGGGGCCAGGAACGTCCGCGCCACCGACCTGCCAGGCCCGGTTGGAATCGCCCGAAGAAGCGGTGGGTCCTCGTCGCTGACGCTCTTTGACCCGCCCTGCAAAACCACCCACCGGGGGCCCAATTCATCTTGCGTCGACAGCCTCGGCGCGTTTATGAGCGATGGTGACAGTTGTTTTTCACAGTCCGCAGCACCGAATGAATCGGGAACGCATTATGTCAAATCATTGGATCGACCCCAGCTCATGTCGTTCTTTAGCAGTTCTTGTGGAATCTGTGATTGCACCGCTGCTGATTCAGCATGACTCGCCCGTTTGCTTGGAACTCGATATCGACACGGCATTGCCAGTCCCAGCCGACGCATCGAAAACGGTGGAGCTGCTCAAGACTTTGGTCAGCCAATCGCTGTTGGAAATGCCCGAGGGTGGTGACTTGACGGTGACCGCCTGTGAGACTCCGACGGGAATCGAGTTGGAGCTGGCGGACACAGGCTGCGATGTCAGCGACCGTGAAAAGCGTTTCCCGATGGCGGCGGCAGCGATTGGAGCGGCGGTGACCTGGCAGAACTGTCCTCAAGGTGGCGGTGCCGTGACGATCAAGTTTCGCCCGCAGGAAGGCGTGCGTCGGGCTGCCGCTTAAGACGGTTTCTCAGACACTCATATTGACGACTCACCATTCATGTTTGGCATCTTCAGTACCACGACGATTCCGGCGCTCGAGCAAACGTTGACGTTTGCGCAGCGTCGGCATGAATTGCTGGCTGGCAATGTCGCCAACATCGATACCCCCGACTACCGCGCCAAAGACCTGGACGTCGCCGACTTTCAGAACGCTCTGGCCGAGTCGATTCATGCGGGCCCAGCAGCAGCCCGCTCACTCGCTTTCGCCGGTCACTCGAGATGACATTTATTCCGGTCCACGAGCCGCCTACCGAGCAGGTGGTCTTCCATGATGGCAGTGACGTTTCGCTGGAACATCAGGTCACCGAACTGGCAAAGAACCAACATCTACATTCGCTGGCAGTGACAACGATGCGAAGTCAATTCGCCCTGTTGCGTGCCGCCATCACCGAGCGTGCTTGATCCGCTCGCGGTCCAATGAATCCACGGAGGCTTTCCCATGCTTCGAGCCCTTGATATCAGCACATCGGCCTTGGTCGCCCAACGCACGCGGCTCAATGCCGTCTCCGGCAACATCGCCAACATCTCATCACTCAAAGATGAGAACGGCGAAGCCAACCCCTATCGGGCTCGCGAAGTCGTGTTTCAGACCGACGATTCGATTTCCGCCAGCGGTGCTTCGGGCGTCAAGGTGCAAGAGATTCGCAGCAGTCGAAGCGGATCCCCTGTACCGGTACCAGCCGGATCATCCCCTGGCGATCAAGGATGGCAAATGGAAGGGCTACGTTGCCTATCCAAACATTGACCTGACCACACAGATGGTGGATGCCATGGAGTCGACGCGAGCCTACGAAGCCAATGTCGGCGTGATGGAGATCACCAAGAACCTGAGCCGAGAAACGCTGACCATCCTTGCCTAGGACTCACTGAAGGAATGCAACGCTCCCGATGAACCCGATCACCGGAATCCAACCGCCGCAGCGACCCGTTTCGCCGTTGGAACAGTTCGGCAAGTCATCGGCGTCGAGCAAGGCTTCCTCGGGAATTGACCAGTTCGCTGATCTGCTGACCGACCAGATTCGAGACGTCAACACGATGCAAACCGATGCGAACAGCATGGTGCATTCGTTACTGACCGGAGGTGATGTCAACGAGGCCGAGGTCTTGACCGCGGTCCAAAAAGCGGACCTCGCCTTTCGCATGTTGCTGCAGGTTCGTAACAAGTTGATCGAAGCCTATCGCGAAGTCCAGCAGATCCAGATCTAGAGACTCTCCGACAAGGGGTCTGCATCAAAAAGGTGTCTGACACCCTTTTTGATCGATTTGCCGACACGCCACGAACGGAATGATATGGATTTACTGAAACATTCAACGGGACAGGCACGCGAAGCATTTGTCTCGATGCCGATGCAATCGCGAGTGATCTCGGTCATGCTGGTTGCCGCGATCGTCATCGGTCTCGCTTTCCTGGTCCGTGGATCGGAATCGGCCGGCAAGGAACTGCTGTTCGGCGGACGCTCGTTCAGCGAACAGGAGCTCGACGCGATCGAGCTGGCGTTCAGTCGCGCCGGACTGAGTGAGTGGAAGCGGGAAGGACGAAGGATCGAGATTCCCGCCGACTTCCAAAGCCTCTTACCTGGCCGCGCTCGAGGAATCATCGTCGCTTGCCGATCACACTTCGCAGCTACATGAAGGAAGCGATCGACAAGACCAATATCTTCGATCCGACGGGGCTTCGTGATTCGCGCGAGATGCTCGCCAAGCAACAGGATCTTGGCATCAAGATCTCGGCATTTCCCGATGTGCAATGGGCCAGCGTCGACATACGACCAGGGAGAACGTCGCGGGCTGTCGAGAGTGCGGCCGCAATCCGCCAGCGTGCTGGTCATTCCCGAAGGCAACACCACCTTGTCTCGCAGTCGCATCAAGGACATCGAGAACCTGGTTCGCGGTTCGTACGCCGGGCTGACCAGCGACGACATCGTCGTGATCGATACCAATTCAACCGCCCGGCTCGTCATTGGCTGACGAGGACGATCCGCTGCTCCGCAAACAACGCGAGGCCGAGGCGAGAGTCGAACAAAAGGTACGCAGCCTGCTTGGTTGGCTTTCCCGCCAAGGTGGCCGTCTCGGCCGAAATCGATCCGACCATGGACGTGCAGAAGACGACCCTGACATACGATCAAGAGCCGACCAATCTGTCCAACAAGACGACCAAAATTGAAGTCACCAACCATCGCCAGCCGGTTCGTGGGATTCCTGGAACCGCAACCAACGCGATTGGGAATCGCGCGGCAAGCCTTGAGCGGAAGAAGAAGTTCGAGACCTCGAGAACCAAGGAAGACGCAAGAGAGACGACTGGGCGTTGCCGGACAACAATATGAAAACTCCCGGATGGCTTCGCTGCAAGTCAAGGCGATGCGCGTCTCGGTCGGCCTGCCCACCAGTTACTACGAGAAGCTACACGTTCAAGACTTCCTGAAGAAGAACGTCGACAAGACGGCAGCGGATGCCGCCCCGATGACGGACACGCGACCTGGAGAACCTGCGGACAAAGACCGAGAAAGTGATCCAGTACGCCGTCACCGTGCTGTTGCCCGAGGTTGCGGCCGGTGCGGATCGCTTTCCTTTGGTGGAAGTTTGGGATTACCCCGACTTCCCCGAGCCCGCACCGGCACCGCCCCAAACCGCAAAGCTGGCTCTGACATGGCTCGCCGAGTCGTGGCAGACGATCGCACTGATTGGCCTGGCAATCGTCGCCCTGCTGGTGGCTCGTTCGGCCGCGAAGAGCAGCGGAGGGAGCTCCCCTCCGGAATTCGCCGAGGGCTTTGGCTTGGAGATTCCCACGCCTCCCCCGGAGTTGACGAATCAACCGATGAAGACTTCGATCGGATGACGATCACCGGCAGGTCGCTCAGGGAAGAACTCTTGACGCTGGTTGAAGGCAACCCGGAAGTCGCCGCCAACGTGATTCGTGGTTGGGTGGGGGAAGCCGCCTGATTCACTCTTCCCAGCTCCCTGCACGTTTCTCTATAAGGGACTCCCCCGGTCACGCTGGCAAGGACCGTGCCAGGTGATGACTGGGCAACCAGTTGGCGACGCGGATCAGCGTTGCGAAGGAGCGGAGCTCAATGGCAGACGGATGGAACTCGGGATCGGATCGTGAGGCGATGTTGCGTCGCGTCGCCATCGTCCTGAGCAGCCTTCCCGCTCCGACGGCCTCGAAACTGCTTGGCTCGATTGACGCGGAATCAAAGCAGTCGGTGCGTCGCACCATGTCGACCTTGACGGATGTCGACCCACTGGAACGACAACGTGCGATTCAGGCCTTCAAGCTGACGTTCCAGCGACAGCCAAGCGCCGCCGACACGGGTCACCCGATCAGGCGACCTTCGCTGCAGGTCTCCTGAGGCGACTCTCTGCAATCGGACGGCAGCGTCAGGCGAGACAGCCCGATGAGTTCTCGGGTCGTCCCGGCCGCCAGCGTGACCGCCGCCCCAACCGATGCGCCGCGCTGCGAAACCACGCCGGCGTCCCGAACACCCCTGGCGTTTCTCCAGGAGGTGGAAGATCGCACGCTCGCCAAGTTGCTCGAGGCGGAGCATCCGCAGACGATCGCCTTTGTCCTGGCCTCGATTTCGCCCGAGCAGGCCGCCCGCGTGCTGCCCCAACTCGGTGCGAAGCTGCAACAAGAGACCATGAGCCGAATCGGGCGACTGGGCGAGATTCCCGACACGGCCGTCGCCGAAGTTGCCGAGCACTTTCGTGGCCGTCTGCAGGAACACCATTCATCGGATCGGCATTCGCTCGGGCGACAAGCACTCGATGCGATTCTGGCCGCCATGCCACAGCAGCGAATCAAGTCCAACGACGACCGATCTTCCCGCTCTTGATCTGACACAGCCGGTTGAAGGTTGCCGAGCAGACCTGGCCTGATCAAATGGCAAAGGCCGAGAAGAGCTCCATCCCCCGAAGCCAGCTCCATCGACTCGCAGGCGACGTCACGTCAGGCCACGCCCTCCAAAGAGCGAACGCCGTGCTGATCGATGCCGAGCGACGATTCGCAAGGTGACGGCCAACAGCGACTGTGAACCAGACCCAGCCCTTCGATTCGACGGATGAGATCCATCAGCATTTGATCGGTTTGAGTCCCAGCGAGCTCTGCCAGGCACTCGGGAAAGTCGACACCCGTGATGCGATGTTGGCACTGTGTGGATTGCCAGTTCAAGTAGCCGACGCCGCACTTGCGGTCTTGCCCCGTTCTCAGGCCAAAGTGGTTCGCATGAAGATGAATTCACTCGGTTCCCTTCATTTACGCGAGATCGATCGAGCGAAGGAGAAAGTCGCGGAGGCTTCTTTGGGTACGCTCCCCTCCCCTGCCCTGCAGACACCGCTGGCAGCATGAAGGAGGGTGATTGATGGCTCACGTTCTAAAAAACGCATCGCAAACAGAACGTGCCGCAGCGGCACGTGAAGTTTCCGGGCTGGCGGGATTCAATCTCAATGACCTGGCCGACGAAGGACGAATCCGTCTGGATGAGTGTCGCAGCCAAGTTCGCGAGATGCTGGCACAGGCCCAGCAACAGGCAGAAACCATTCGCGCCGAGGCGAAGCAACACGGGTACGAACAGGGACTGGCACAGGCCAAGGAAGAGATCGATCAACGCATCATGGAAGAGGCTGAGATCCGCGCTCGAGATGGCCTGCAGCGTCTCCAGCAAGCGGTCCAGCAGTTGCATCGCATCCACGAAACTTGGATGCAAGACTACGCCGACAGGCTGTCGAGCATTGCGATCGCCGCGGCGGAACGAGTGGTCATGCACCGATTGGACAAAGAGCGTGACTTGTTGGTTCGGTGGGCCGATGAGGCGCTGCGGAGTACGCGAAGCGCCAATCGGCTGACGCTTGCCGTTCATCCGGAAACGTTGGCTGAATTGGGCGGTGCACTGGATCAGTTGCTGGCCGCTCCCGATTTACCGGAACAGACCCATGTCGAGCCTGACGAGTCGGTGGATCGAAACTCGGTGATCGTCCGTCAGCACGGCGGCGAGATCAATGCCGGGCTGATGACTCAACTTCGAAGGCTGGAGGAGATGTTGTCGTGACTGCTACGCTCATTCCCCAGTTTCAGCTTGAGCCGCCACATTTGCCCGATCTGGAATCGACCGAGCGAATGATTCGCACTTCGGTTTCCTTCGACGTGCGAGGCCGCGTGGCTGCCGTTGCAGGCGAGTCCATCGAGATCGAAGGCATGACCGCGCCGCTCGGAGCCATCTGTCAGCTTCGCTCGAGTGACGGTGTGACCGCCCGCGGACGTGTCATCGGATTCCACGGCGTGCGTCCCGTCCTCGCCCCGCTCGAACGGTTGGGGGCCCTGTCCTCGGGTGACCCGGTCCGACTGATCGATACGACGTTGAGGCTGCGCGTGGGCGCATCGCTGTGCGGTCGCGTGATCGATGCCTTCGGGCATCCGCTCGACGGCATGCCTCTTCCGCAGAACTTGGTGACCGTCGATGCGGATCGCGATCCGCCCGAATCACTCGATCGGCCACCCATCGACACGCCGCTCGAAACCGGTGTGCAAGCGATCGACGCCATGTTGACTTGTGGTCAAGGACAACGATTGGGAATCTTCGCAGGTTCGGGTGTCGGCAAAAGCACCTTGCTCGGAATGTTGGCGCGCGGCAGCGAGGCAGATCGAATCGTGATCGGGCTGGTCGGCGAACGGGGCCGTGAGGTCAAAGAGTTTCTGACCAACTGCCTGGGAGAAACTGGCTTCGCTCGAAGTGTGGTGGTGGTGGCGACGAGTGACCGTCCGGCCGCTCAGCGAGTTTGCGCGGCCTGGACCGCTACCGCGATCGCGGAGGCATATCGCGATGAGGGACACAACGTTCTGTTGCTGCTGGACTCGGTCACGCGATTTGCGCTCGCCCAACGCGAACTTGGTTTGGCTGCCGGCGAGCCCCCGACGACCCGCGGTTATCCCCCCAGCGTTTTCAATATGTTGCCCAGGCTGGTCGAACGCTCTGGACGAACCAGTAAAGGTTCGATCACGGCCTTCTATACCGTGCTTGGTCGAAGGCGACGACAACAACGAACCGGTCGCCGACACGCTACGCGGACTCCTCGACGGACACATCATGCTCAGCCGAGCGCTGGCCGAGGAATCACATTGGCCACCCATCGATGTGTTGCAGTCCCTCAGCCGGTTGCAGCCACAACTGGTCTCCCAGGAGGTCAGTCAAGCGGTGATCGCTGCACGCCAACACCTCAGCGAGTATCGTCGACACGCCGATCTGATCTCGATCGGAGCGTATCGCAACGGCAGTGATCCACGCGTTGACGCGGCGATCGCGATGAGAGATCCGCTCCGCCACTTTCTGATCCAGGATGCACGACAAGATCGCCGAACTGGCCGACGTCCCAAGCTGAGTTGATCCGGTTGCTTCGCAGCCCATCGCCCAGTCCGTCTCAGCAAGTTGGCTCGACAGTGGTGCCCAATGCGAGCGGTACCCCAGCACGGCGCTGGCGAACCAAGCGTTCGGCAAGCCACATGAACTTCCAATATCGATTCGCAACGATTCTGCAACTTCGCCGCCGGCAGCGCGACGAAGCAGGAGTGGCGGTCGGTCAGGCGCATGAAGCCATTCGGCGTGTGGACGCGCAGACCGAAGCAATCCAGCGCGAACGGATGATGTTTCGCGAGAACGCGCAGCAACAACGACTCGGCGCGGTTTCGGTCGACGGTCTGCTGGTCCAGGGAAGATATGACTTACAACTCCAGGCACAGCTCCAAGCATTGGGAAAGACCCGCGGTGAACTTGGTTCAAGAACTACAACGCCGGCAACATGCTTTGGTGGTCGCGGAAGCCGAAGTGAAGCGATTTGAAAAGCTGGAGGAAAAGGATCGCATTGCCTTTCACATCGCAATGCTTCGCCGACAGCAGGCGGAGGCCGACGATGCGACTTCCAGCCGATACATCATCGAGCGACAGCGGTAACCAACCATGATCTCAAAACTCACCAGCGCGTTTGCGGCTTTTTGCGTCGCGACGGTACTGACGCAAGTCATCTTGACCGGTTACTTCGCCTCCCGCGGCGCGTTGACCGCCGAGTCCATGAGCAAGCTGCTGGCGCTGATGAACGGAATTGATATCACGGGAAAGAAGCTGCAGCAGATTCTGCGTGAGAGCGCAGGGGGCGAGCAACCCGATTTCGATGAGATCCTCGAAGCTCGCAAGATGCAGAGTTACGACATGGACTTGCGGCTGCGTAGCCAGCAGGAGTTTCGAGACGAGATCAGCTCAATGCTAGCAGAACTACGTGAAGAGCGCGATCGATTCGATGAACGGCTGGTTTCCTTTCGCAATGAGTTGCAAGAACTCCGGCAGGGGGCACAAAAAGAGGGGCTGCAGGACGTCCAACGCACACTTCAGTCCCTCGATCCGGATCAGGCAAAACAGCAACTCATGATAATGTATGACGATGAAAGAATTGATGAGGTCGTCACAATCGTTCAAGCCATGTCGACGGATAAACGAAAAGACATATTGGCAGAGTTTGTTTCGAAGGATGAAGAGGACAAGCTTGCCGAGATTCTTCGCCGTATTAGCGAAGGAATGCCGACTTCATCATTGATCGACAAGGCAAGCGAAGGTCCCTGACCTGAAGCTTTCGCCGCTGACGCGATGTTTCACGCGTCTGTGTGTGAAACCTCAACGCGCCGCCGCTGTCGATCGCAACGGGGGACGATTGAGAATGGCCGAAGTCGATGCTCGGGCTGCGCGGCACGCCTGCTGCGCCCATCACAGCGATAGCCTTTGGGAAGCTCCATGGGTTGGCGGCGGATCATCGTCTGCTCGCCGCCGACGGTGGTCTGATCGACGCCTTTGCGGAAGTATTCGCGAGCATGTCAAAAGGGTCCGCGCCCGCCGGTTCAACGCTGGATCAAGAATTCGGACCGGATCAGCGAGGGCGAGAATCGATCGCTTCTTCTCCAAAGACTGCTCAGGACGCCCACGATTCCGACTCGCATGAGTCGATCGATTCGACGCAGGACGGGCAACAGCGAGCGCGTGCCGTCGGCCAAGACGAGGCGGACGATGTGGATGCTTTGTCGGTGACCGATGCGGCGTCGAGTGCCTCCACGCTACTTGAGAAAACGATCCGTGCGGCGGATGAGAGTCAGCAAGCAGAAGCCGATCCGCAAAGCCGGCAAGCGGCGAAGACTCGAGCGGTCTCTGCTCATGATGCGCGGGGTGACGGTACACTCGCGCGGGACCAGGATCGGCGGCACGACGCATCGGCCAAGCAGACAACGGCCGCCGACGGCAACGCTTCGTCGCTTGAGGGAGTCGGCCAGGCCGGCGATGCCCCGGCGATTGCAGGGGATGCAACGGGTGGCTCAAGCGATCAGGAGGCGCGGCAAACGCGTTCCAGCATTGCAGAGTTGTTCGCGAATCGTCGGCGTCAACATCGCACGCAATCGGCCAGCGATGCAAATCCAGCCGATGCGAAGACGTCGAACGCTGTCCCGCAAGGTGCATTGACCCCGCGTCCGAGCGTAAGCCCTATCGCAGCCGAGGCGATGGAACTCGCCTCGCAGCGGCCGGCACCCTCCGCGGCGTCATCGGCGACCATCCCGACATCCCCGCCGGTGGCAACAATCAACCAATTGCAATCTGTCTCGCCAGCACTCTCGGGAGCCGAGTCGGTTTCCGGTGCGCGGACAACAGCCAAGGGATGGAATCCATCGATCGATCTCAATCAGCCGACATCTCCAGTTGCATCGCGTTCGGGACAGGGAAGCAGTCGCTCCGCAGGATCGGCATCGGATGTGGTTGCCCGAATCAAGCTCATTCAGCGCGTGAGCAAGGCGTTTCAGCACCTGGGGCCGGACGGCGGATCCGTTCGGCTTCGCTTGGCGCCAGCGGAACTCGGCTCGGTTCGGGTCGAAATGCAGGTGCACGATCGTCGAGTCAGGGCTCGCGTGGTCGCTGAGACCGAGGCGGCCAGCAATGCGCTGCGCGAGCATCTTCCCGACCTGCGGGCTCGTCTGGAGTCGTACGGAATGCAGGTGGAGCGACTGGAAGTGGAAACGGAGACGACCGATCGCGGCTTCGACGCCCGTCAAGAGGCGGACTCGCAATGGCAGTCGCCCCAGCAGCAGCGACGGCCGGGGAGCCCTTTCACAACAGCACCCACGCGAGCAACCCGAGTCGCGTCGGATGCCTCGGCACTGGCGGCGGATTCGACGGCCGCCGTCGTGGGCTCTGCCAACCGTGGTGTCGACGTCCGGCTGTAGCTCGCACGATTCGCCATCCATCCAAGCACGACGCGCCAGCGAGTGAGTCAGCCCATCCAAGCACGACGCGCCAGCGAGTGTGTCTCCGGTTTTCAACCGTTTGGCGGACGTGAGATTGTGCAGATCCCTGGGACTCACTCGCTGGCGCGTCGTGCTTGTATGAATTGCGCAACATCAAAACGGGCCGGCGAGAGTGTCGGTCGTTTCCCACGAAAACACACTTGCTTGCGCCGCGTGCTTGTGTGCCTTGGGAAACGGGGCCACGACGATTGATCTCGCATCGAATGGCGAACGGTTCGTACAAAGCTGCTTCAAGATCCGTATCCAACGTTCGTCATTTCCGGGAATTGATCATGTCACAGATCGGACAACCTTCGACTGCGAGTTTCACGGCGCAGCAATCGGCCGGTCAAGTCGGTCGAGCGAGTGACAGCTACAACGATCTCGACATCGATGCCTTTCTGAAGTTGTTGATCAGTGAGCTGCAGAATCAAGACCCGCTTGATCCCATGGACAACAGTGAAATGGTCCAGCAGATCGGGCAAATTCGAGAGATTGGCGCGACAGACGACTTAACTCGCACGCTCGGAAAGCTTTCCTCGAGCCAGGAGTTGGTGACGGCGAGCAGCTTGATTGGACAGTCCGTTCGCGGACTGGCGGACGATGCCTCGGCGGTCGACGGTGTCGTTGACCGGATTACGGTGGAAACAAGTAGTGAAAACGACGCCCGATCCGTCAAAGTTCACGTGGGTGGAAAGACGATGGATATTAAGAACATTCGGGAAATACAAACTGGGTAAACTCTGCCGCCTGGTGATCCCCCGTGATGGGTGCCGGTCATGAAAGCCGCGATGCCGTCATGGGCATGAAGGGATCTCGCTTGGCTGAGTGAGCCAGCTACAAGCCGGGAGATCCAAGTCGATGGGACTCACATCCGCCCTGACCACCGCGCTGACGGGACTGAGCGCCGCAGAAACCCAAATCGACGTGATTGGCAACAACCTTGCCAACGCGCAGACGGTCGGATTCAAGTCGTCCGACGTCATCTTTGGGACGCAGTTTCTGCAGACGCTCTCGCTGGGTGCCGGTCCGACCGCCAACAACGGCGGTACAAACCCCAGACAAATCGGTCTGGGAGTCCAGGTTGCAGAAATCGCTGCCAACCACAGCCAAGGTACGATCGAGATCAGCAGCAGTGCCTCGGATCTTGCCATTCAAGGTGACGGCTTCTTTATCGTGGAAGGCGCCGATGGAGAACATCTCTACACGCGAAACGGCATCTTCAAACTCAATAGCGATGCGGAACTTGTCAACGCCACCGGTCAGCGTTTGCTCGGCTATGGAGTTGACGACCAGTTTCGCCTGCAAGAGTCTTCCTTGGTTCCGCTCTCGGTGCCACTGGGAACTGAGAGCGTCGCCAAGGCAACCGAGAACGTGACCTTCGAAGGCTCGCTGTCTCCCGAGGGGGAACTCTCGACCGTCGCCCAGGTCATCGAGTCAGTCAAGCTTGGCAACGACCAGGTACCGCGGCCAGATGCATCACAAGTCGACTTTGCCGCTGCACCGCTTGCCAATGCCAGCGGCGTGACGGTGAACACGTCGGGTGTCGGAACCCTGTCGGCGGGGACTTACCAGTATCGCTTCGCGTTGGTCGATTCCAGCGGACGTGAATCGACACCGAGTGGGGCGATCGGAGCAACCGTGGGCGTTGGTGGCAGAATCGAATTGAGCACGCTTCCCGCCGAGGGATCGGGGGATTATCCCAACGTCAACGTGTATCGAACGGGTCCCAACGGAAACAACTTCTTCTTTCTCGGTTCCGCGACTGCTGGGGGAACGTTCTTGGACAACGGTGCCACGCCATTGTCGGGACAGCCTCTGAATGACGACACGCTCACCGGGAACTACACCTACATGGTGACCTATCATCGCGCGGGTGAGAAAGAGAGTCGCCCCAGTGTGCTGATCGGGCCTCAGAACGTTGTCAACGGACGCGTCACACTTTCCAACTTTCCGACACCCCCCGTCCCAGGACCCGGCGGTGTCATTCCGGCCTATGACGAGATCCGCATCTACCGAAACCTGGCGGGCGACCAGAACAACTTCTATTTGGTCGACACGGTCGCCCCGGGCGATGTCTACACCGACAGTCGCAGCGACGCCGAGATCGCGGACCTAAGTGTTCCCGGAAATCAATTGGTCGACCTTGATGGGCCGACCATCAACAGCAATACGCTGCTGACCAACGTTTTGAAACGGGACGGACTGACCTATCAGAACGCCTTTCAAATTGGCACGCTTAGTTACAGTGGTCGAAAGGGAGCCCGCTCACTCGGTGTGCAAGAGTTGCAGATCACCGAGACATCGACCGTTCAGGACTTGATTGACTTCATTGAGTCATCGTCCGGGATCCAGAGCGTTCAGCTTGACTCACAACACCCGATTCCCGCGTCGGAAAATCGAATTCCTGGTGAGACGGGTACGTTGACTCCAGGCGGCTACATTCACGACGGCGCCATTCGCTTTGTCAGCAATACCGGCGAGCTGAACGCACTGGAAATCGACCTGACAGCTTTCCGGGTCGAAGATGAACTTGGTAACGTCAGCACACCGAACCTCGCTTTCGGAGTGCGGCAGGAAGCCCAGGGGCAAAGCGCGGCGAGTGACTTTGTCGTGTATGACTCCCTTGGAGTCCCGATCAATGTGCGAGTGACTGCGACGCTTGAGAATCGCACCGATGAGCAAACGATTTATCGCTGGTATGCAGACAGCCCACAGAATCAACCAGTTTCGGGCACCAATGTCTCAGTCGGGACCGGGCTTCTCTACTTCGACGGCAACGGCAGCTTCGTCAGCGCGACCAACGACAAGATCGCGATTGAGCGGACTGGGCTTCCCAGTGTTTCGCCACTGCAATTCAATCTCGACTTCGGGCTCGTTTCTGGTCTGGCCACGCAGGAGTCGTCGCTGGCGGCAACGCGTCAGGACGGTAGTGAGCCAGGGGTGCTCAATAGTTATGTGGTCGGCGAAGATGGGACGATCCGTGGCGTGTTCAGCAACGGGGTCTCACGAGACCTCGGTCAATTGCAACTGGCACGCTTTGCCAATCCGGTCGGTCTCGAATCACGCGGTTTGAACCTGTATGCCAAGGGGATCAACACCGGGCTGCCGGTGCTGGGCGCTCCCGGCGAAAGCGGGATTGGCAGCGTGATCGGCGGTGCCTTGGAACTGAGCAACACCGACATCGGCCGCGACCTGGTCGAATTGGTGCTGGCCAGCACGCAGTACCGTGGCAACAGCCGCGTGATCACGACGAGCCAGCAACTGCTCGATGAGTTGCTCAACCTGCGTCGATAGTGGGCTGGTCAAATTCATGTCAGATCGCAAAATGACGCTCGGTTGAATTGAGTCGACTCGGGAAAAGGGGTCAGGACTCGGGAAAAGGGGTCAGACACCAAAAGTGCGCAGCACCCTTCGGGCCGTTCCGGCTTTTGGTGTCTGACCCCTTTTCCCGACCACCAAAAGTGCACAGCACCCTTCGGGCCGTCCCGGCTTTCGGTGTCTGACCCCTTTTCCCGACCCGACCGGGACGTCCCATCACCTTTTGCGACGGATCATCGATGGCTAAAGCTCCCTCCACTGCGATTACTCCGACTCGCGCCGAAGATTATCCGGAATGGTATCAGCAGGTCATTCGAGCGGCTGATCTCGCCGAAAACTCCCCGGTTCGCGGATGCATGGTGATCAAACCCTGGGGTTATCGACTCTGGGAAAACATGCAGCGGGCGTTGGACGACATGTTCAAAGCGACCGGTCACCAAAACGCCTACTTTCCACTGTTCATCCCGATGAGCTTCATGGAGAAAGAGGCGGAGCACGTGGAGGGGTTTGCCAAGGAATGCGCGGTGGTGACGCATCACCGCTTGGAACCCGATCCGAACGGTGGATTGCGTCCGGCAGGCCCGTTGGAAGAGCCGTTGATCGTTCGCCCCACGAGCGAGACCATCATTGGCGCCACGTATGCGAAGTGGGTGCAAAGTCACCGCGACCTGCCGATCTCTGATCAACCAGTGGGCCAACGTGGTGCGTTGGGAAATGCGAACTCGCATGTTCCTCCGGACAGCTGAGTTCCTCTGGCAAGAGGGGCACACGGTGCATGCCACCAGCGAAGAAGCGATGGAAGAGACGGAGCGCATGATCGATGTGTACGCCGACTTCGCCGAGAATTGGATGGCGATGCCGGTCATCGTGGGCAGCAAAACGCCGGCCGAGCGGTTTCCTGGTGCTGTCGAAACGCTGTCCATCGAAGCCATGATGCAGGACCGTAAGGCGCTGCAAGCTGGCACGAGTCATTTCCTCGGCCAAAACTTCTCCAAAGCGCAGGAGATCATGTTCCAGGCCGAGAACGGAGAACGTCAATACGCTTGGACAACCAGTTGGGGTGTGTCGACGCGTTTGGTTGGTGCCCTGATCATGACGCACAGCGATGATGACGGTTTTGTGTTGCCGCCCCGTCTGGCTGCTGAACAGGTCGTGATTCTTCCCATCTACCGTGACGAGGCTCAGCGTGCCGAGGTTCTGGCTTACGTGGATGCACTCCGCAATGAACTGGCAGCCCAGCAATACGCCGGCGCACCGATCCGCGTGGCGGTGGACGATCGCGATGTCCGCGGCGGGGAAAAGAAATGGCACCACGTCAAGCGAGGCGTTCCAATGCGGCTCGAAGTGGGTCCGAAGGACATCGAGAAGAACTCCGTCTTTCTTGGCCGTCGCGATCAGCCGAAAAGCATCGGGATGGATCGGAATCAGTTCGTTGCGGAAGTCGGATCCATGCTTGCGGAGATGCAGCAGTCGCTGTTTGACCGGGCCTTGGCACTGCGGCAAGACAACCTCAAGGAGATCAACAACGAAGCGGACTTTCGTGATTTCTTTACATCTCCTGACGAGAATCAAATTCACGGTGGATTTGCCCGTTGCCACTTTGCCGACGAACAGGTACTCGAGCCACTGCTGAAGGAACTGAAGGTGACCATTCGCTGCATTCCACGAGAAGGGAATGATCAGCCCGGAACCTGTTTCTATTCTGGCAAGCCGGCCGACAAACACGCGATCTTCGCCAAGGCGTATTGAGCGAGATCTCGTTGGCAGCATGGGTCCAGGAGCGTCAGCAACGCCGGGCCATCAACTCAGTTAATGCGATCGTTGATAGATCGCCGTTAGCAGTGACTCGGTGTCCTTGAACTTCTTTCCGGATGAGATCGCATCGTCGATCAACTTGCGGGCGTCCGTTTCGCTGTGGCCGAGCGTGACCAGCGCATCAAAGGTTTCGCGAACCACCTCGGAGCCACCTTCGACCACGTCGCTCGCTTCGTCTCGCTGTACCATCAGAGCAAACCGAGGCATCTTGCGACGGAGCTTGGCAATCACACGTTCACTGGTCGCAGGTCCGATGCCTGGTAGCGCCGACAGGGATTTGGCATCCTGTTCTTCGATCATCACGGCCATTTCTCGAACCGGTCGGACCATCGCCCGAAGTGCCTTTTTGACGCCGACTCCATCGACGCTGCAGAACAGATCAAAGAATTGTCGTTCCGGTTCGGTCAAGAATCCGATCAGCCGTGGTGTCATCCGTCCGCCCTGCGGATTCCCCTCGATGTAGTCAATCGTGTGAAGTCGGGTTGCCTGACCGGTGCGACTTTGCAACTGTCGCCGTGTGTAGTCGGCAACCAGGACCTCATACTCGAACGGTGCGGACTCGATGGTCACGGAGGTCTCGCCGACCTGGGACAGTTTTCCGGTAATGGTCACGATCACGAAGGGGATCTCCGGGGTGAGCGTTGAGGTGAAAGGGGTCAGGAGTCAATTCCACGGACTTGGTCTCCAACCAGCCGCCACGCGTCGGCGTCCGGTTCGCTGGCCTGCAGGGAAACCGTCAGCGAACGCCCTGCGGCTGATAAAAGCCAACGCTGTGTTTTGCTGAAGCTCGTGGCAGCTGGCGAAAAGGGGTCAGACACCGAGAACCGGAACGACCCGAAGGGTGCTTCGCATGTTTGGTGTCTGACCCCTTTTCGCCGATCGACGTCACCCCCATTTTTAGATTTGACGATGCACTAGTTTGTCGATCGTCAATTGTTTGCCAAGGTGGTGGCCACACAGGGCGATCGCCAACGCGTCGGCGACATCCGACGGCTCAGGCACGCTTTTCAGACCGAGCTGCAACTTGACGGCAAGTTGGATCTGGTGCTTCGGTGCACGACCATTGCCTGTCATCACTTTTTTGACACGTGTTGGTTCAAAGTGGACAACATCAATGCCAGCTTGGCCAGCGGCCAAACAAATGACCCCTCGAGCGTGGCCCATCAGGATTGCAGTGCGGGGGCGTTCATAGTGGGAAAAGAGCTGTTCGAGCGCGACCATGTCCGGTTTGAGTGATTCGATCACCTCGCGGATGCCGCTGTAGATTTCGTTCAGTCGGCCTTCGATGTTGCCGCGAGCGCGACTGCGGACGATTCCCGCTTCAATCAAACGCACGCGACCCAATGCCGAGCGATCCCGTTCGACTTCAATGACTCCATAGCCGGTCGTGTTCAAGCCGGGATCCACGCCGAGGATTCGCACCGTCTCCGTTTGTCTGGTCGGCGACGGCTGCTTCGGCGAGGCTTCAGCACGCTCGCTCACGAGCTCCGTTCCCAGGAAGTGCCCTCTTTCTTGTCCAAGAGTGCGACACCGAGTTCGGCAAGTCGGTTTCGGATCGCATCGCCGGTCGCATAGTCTTTGCGTTCACGAGCTTCCTTGCGAAGATCGATCAGCAAGTGAATCACATCGTCAAGCAACGCGGCGGCGGACTCGTCACCTCCCCCGGCGTTCACCGTTGGCTTGACAAACAAACCAAGTACGACGGAAAGCTCGCGAAGCACGGTCGTTCCTTGGACTAGCGATTGAACTTCCGGCTTGCCGGGATCGGCAGCGGGGCCGATGTCATGCTGGTCAACGTAGCGATTCAGGGAGCGCAGCAAGTCAAACAGCACGCTGATGGCTGCGCCGGTGTTGAAGTCATCATCCATCGCTGCCAGGAACTTCTCTCGTCCCGCATGGATCTCAACCAACAGCGGATCGTCACCAGGATCAAACTCGCCCGCGTCACGCGTGGCGGCTACCGGCAGCTCATAAAACAGTTGGCCTGGATAGGTGTCGGTTTCAAACTTGGAGGTGATCTCGTTGAATCGCTGAAAGAATCGGTAGAAGCCTTCCAGCGAAGCGCCCGCCTCTTGCAAGCCTTCTTCGTCGTAGACGATCGTGGATCGATAATGGGTTCGCAGCAGGAAGAAACGAATCCGTTCGCCGGTATGTCGGCGAATCACGGCCGAAAGACCACCGTCCCCCTTGCTGCGACTGATCTTGCCGGCGGCAGCTTCCTCCGGTGCCGACTGCTCACGGTCACTCTTGCCGCCAACCTTCCCCTTCTCGCCTGCCCGCATCAATCCGTTGTGCATCCAATACTTCGCCATCGGGGCACCGTGGCAGCAGCTACTTTGAGCACGTTCGTTCTCGTGGTGGGGGAACATCAAGTCCAACCCGCCGCCATGGATATCAAACGTCTCACCAAGGATTTCGTGGCTCATCGCGGAGCATTCGATGTGCCATCCCGGGCGACCACGCCCCCAGGGACTGTCCCACGCGATCTCGTCTCCTTTGGCGTTTTTCCAAAGAGCAAAGTCGCCGGGAGACCGTTTCTTGGCGGCCGCTTCGCCCCCTTCGCCCTGTTGTGCGTCGGCCGTGCGATTGGAAAGTTGGCCATAGTTGGGGTCTTTGGAAACATCGAAGAAGACGTCGCCGTCGACCGCATAAGCGTGTCCCTTCCCTTCCAGTGTTCGAATGAAACTGATGATTTCCGGGATGTGATCGGTCGCCCGCGGCATGTAGTCGATCTGGTTGACGCCGAGCTCTTTCAAGTTCGAAAGGTAATCTGCCGTCATCTCACATGCGACCTGACTCATCGGAATCTGACGCTGTCGACTCTTGGCAATCAACTTGTCGTCCACGTCGGTGATGTTGACCACCCAGGTCACGTCGAACCCGCTGTAACGCAGGTAACGCTTGATCGTGTCGAAAATCACCGGTCCAACCATGTGACCGATATGGGATTCGGCGTAAACCGTGGGGCCGCACAAATAGATTCCGACCTTCGGAGAGTGAAGCGGCTTGAACGGCTCCTTGGTCTTGCTCAGGGTGTTGTAGACGCGGATTTCAGGCTTCTTGTTCGACACGTTGCGTTGACTGTTGGTTTCGGTGGCAGTGCTCATGTTTACCGCTGGGAGCGTGTTACCGTCGGGAAGATCACTTCGAGAGAGTCGTCAGACTGGGGATTATAGGGTTAGTTGGGGGTCATGCAGAGGGCGATTTTGAGGCCGGGCGCCGAGGGGACACGGGCGGGCAGAACGATGGGTGGCAGAATGATGGGATCGGAGATTTCCAGTCAGCAGCGGCTGGGAAAGGTCGTTTCACGGGGATCCATCGCGTAATTCAACGATTGTCCGTTCTCATCATGCTGCCCACTGCCTACTGCCTATGCCCACTGCCCACTGCCTACTGCCTACTGCCCACTGCCCACTGCCCTACTGCCCCACCTCCCCCTTCCCCACTGCCGACAACGCTCAGAGCCGATACACCAGCACCACCGCACGGGCGGCGATGGCACTGCCGTGGCCGACCGAGCCAATTCCTTCACCGGTCTTGGCTTTGATCCCGATGCGATCGGGGGGCAGATCGAGATACTCGCCGATTTTTTGCTTCATGGCCTCGATGTGCGGGGCCATCTTCGGTCGTTCGGCCAGAATCACGCAGTCAAGATTGACAATGTCCATCCCGTGATGTCGCAGCCGGACCAGCGCTTCCCGAACGAAATCGGCGCTGTCGCGGCCGCGATTGGCTTGATCATCATCGGGGAACAATCGCCCGATGTCCTCTTCGGAGACCGAGCCGAGGATCGCGTCGGTGATCGCATGCAGGAGAACGTCTGCATCGCTGTGCCCGATCGCATGCACCTCGGCGGGAATGTCAATGCCGCCGACTCGGAGGGGGCCTCCGTTGCCAAGTCGATGGGTATCGAAGCCCAATCCGATTCGCAGCGGCGGGATCTCGTGTGTCATGGTGGTCCTTTCAGAATCGGATCGAGTTCTCAGAATCGAATCAGGTGGCGTCAACCCTACCGGCGGCAGGCGTTGGCAGCAGCAGGCGTAGGCAGCGCGGGCATCGGATGGTGCAGGGGCGGAGTCCTTCGGGAAATCGCCAGCAGACGAGCGGGCCGCCTCGGGGGTCCCGCCCTGCCGCTCTGACCGACGATCCCTACAATAACCGACTCCTTCTTGCCTCCGTACCACCGTCCGCAATGCCCATCATCGAAGTTCGCCAGCTGACGAAGTCCTACCGCGTCTACAAGAAGCGAGAGGGATTGAGCGAGAGCGTTCGCGGATTGTTCCATCGGGAGTACAAGGAGGTCAACGCCGTGGCGGGAATCGACTTGGATGTCGAGCAAGGGGAGTTCGTCGCCTTTCTCGGCCCCAACGGAGCCGGCAAGACCACGACGTTGAAACTGCTCAGCGGCGTCATCAATCCGACCAGCGGCTCGGCGACGGTGATGGGGTATGTCCCCTGGCAACGCAAGAACGCGTATCGGCGTCGCTTTGCCTTGGTCATGGGGCAGAAGAACCAGTTGTGGTGGGATCTACCGGCGCAGGAGTCCTATCGTCTCCATCAGCAGATCTATGGTGTGCCGTCGGAACAATTCGATGCCACGCTGGCGGAATTGACCGATCTGCTGGACGTCGGCCGACTGTTGAGTCAGCCGGTGCGCGAGTTATCGCTGGGCGAGCGAATGAAGATGGAGTTGATTGCCGCGCTGCTACATCGTCCCCAGGTCTTATTCCTCGATGAGCCAACCATTGGGCTGGACGTCATCGCCCAGCACAATATCCAGCAGTTCCTCCGCTACTACCAGGAGAAACGCAAGATCACGATCCTGTTGACCAGTCACTACATGAAAGACGTTGCGGCTCTCTGCCGGCGCGTGGTCATCATCGCCCGCGGCCGCATCGAGTACGACGGTTCTTTGGCTGGCGTGATTGATCAGTTCTCGGGACATAAGATCGTGACATTCGAATTTGCCGATGGTCATCATCCCAACCTCGAGGCGCTCGGTGAAGTCGTGGAAGAGACATGGCCGAAAGTCCAGATGCGTATCAAGCGAAGTGACGTGCCCCGAGTCTTGGCCGAAGTGTTACGAGATAACCCGATCGAAGATGTCTCGGTGGAAGACGTCCCCTTGGAGGAAGTGATTGCGAAGCTGTTCCGTGAGTCCAACGAGAAGGCTGCGCTGAACGCCTGAGCCCTTTACCCCACGCTTTACCCGACGTACCAAGACATTTCTCTAACCTGCCCTTTGCCAACGCATGCCTCTGATTTCGATCGACGACGTCTCCATTGGGTTTCGCGGGCCGACGCTGCTTGATGGTGTTTCGGCTCAAATTGATGTGGGCCAGCGAATCGGTCTGCTCGGCCGCAACGGCGCGGGCAAGACGACGCTGTTGCGGATGCTCGAGGGGACGGTCCAGCCGGACCACGGTTCGATCATCCTCGCACCCGGCACGACGGTTGCCCGTCTGATCCAGGAGGTGCCCAAAGATCTGGCCGGGACCATTCACTCGGTGGTCCTGTCCAAGCAGCCGATCAAGGACGATCCGCAAGAGAAATGGGAAGTCGAGCATGCGGTGGAGCGGACGCTGTCACGGATGCAGCTTGATCCGGAGCAGACATTCGAAACGCTTTCCAGCGGCATGAAGCGTCGCGTGCTGCTGGCCTGTGCGATCGCCAACGAGCCCGACGTGCTGTTGTTGGACGAACCGACCAATCACCTCGATATCCCGGCCATTCTCTGGCTTGAAGATTTCCTAAAACGCTGGCCGAAAACGCTGGTGTTTGTCACGCACGATCGGTCCTTCCTACAAAACCTGGCGACGCGAATCTGGGAGATCGATCGCGGTCGACTCTTTGACTGGTCGTGTGACTACCCGACGTTTCTGATCCGCAAAGAACAGGCAATCGCTGCGGAGGAGAAGCAAAACGCCTTGTTCGACAAGCGATTGGCCGAGGAGGAAGTCTGGATTCGGCAAGGGATCAAGGCGCGTCGGACTCGCAACGAGGGTCGTGTGCGGGCACTCAAGGCGATGCGGGTTGAGCGTAGTGAACGTCGCAAGGTGGAAGGGACCGCCAAGCTCCGGCTACAGGACGCCGAGCGGACCGGCATGCTGGTCGCCGACGTCAAGGATGTCTCGTTCTCCTATGACGATCGCCCCGTCATCGAAGGCTTTACCACGATGTTGATGCGTGGCGACAAAATTGGCATCGTCGGACCCAACGGTGCTGGGAAGACGACGCTGTTAAAGCTGCTGCTCGGACAACTCAAGCCTGACAGCGGTACACGTGCAGGCTCGGCACCAATCTGCAGGTCGCCTACTTCGACCAGCTTCGCGACACGTTGGATCCTGACAAGACGGTCCAAGAGAACGTCGGTGAGGGAAGTGACAAGATTCAGATGGGCGACAAGACCAAGCACATTGTCGGGTATCTGCAGGACTTTCTGTTCACGCCGGAACGGGCGCGGACGCAGGTTCGCTTTCTGTCCGGTGGCGAACGAAACCGTGCACTGCTCGCCAAGCTGATGACCAAGCCCGCCAACGTGATCGTGCTCGACGAACCCACCAATGACCTTGACAGCGAGACACTCGAATTACTGGAAGATCAACTCGTGGAGTTTCGTGGCACCCTCTTGATCGTCAGCCACGATCGAACCTTTTTGAACAACGTCGTGACCAGCACGCTGGTGTTTGAAGACGGACAAGTCAATGAGTACGTCGGAGGCTACGACGATTGGCAGGCCGCGCTGCGACGGCGCCAGGAGCAGAATGCGGCACCCGTCGCCAAACAGGCAAAGGGGAAGAGTTCGACCAAGAACGGTGCCTCCGCGCAAACGGCTGCCGATCGGCGCAAACTCTCCTACAAAGACCAACGTGAGCTCGATCAGTTGCCGCAACAGATCGAGAAACTCGAGGCAGCGATCGAAGAATTCCACCGCGCGATGGGGGAACCCGCCTATTACCAACAGTCCGGCGAAAAAATCGCCGCGGAGGCCGCCAAACTTGCGGATTTGGAGGAGTCGCTCGCCAAAGCCTACGCACGCTGGGAAGAGCTCGAAGCGTCGTAGCGAGGTAGGGGTAGGTTGGGTCAAGCAGGCAGCACCCGAGAGAGCGTGTGCAAGTGGAGTGACGTGGACATTGAAAACACGGACTGATCGACCGACGATCGGCCTGCGCCGACCCAACAGACTGAGTTGACGTCGGCGGGTGGATGCCGCAATGCCGATCGGTGGGGCGGCGCAGGTGCGTTGTCACGGGGCCAACGCGACATCCATTGGCTGCACGCATAGGCTCCGCCAGGACGTGACTCACCGTTGACCTGCTTGAGCCGCCCTACTTTTACTTCTGCCTGGGGGGGCAGGATCTTGGAAGGGTTTGGACGATCCTGTGCTAAACTGAGGGTCCCGATCCGCGGCGCTGGATTCCCGGCCGTGGTCCATTCGGCCTCTCCCCTGCCCTTCCCTCCTTCCTTTTTCCCACCCGCCTGATTCGATGATCGTGTTTCGGACTACTGTCAAAAACGGTTTTCGTGGTGCTCGCAACCCTTCGTCGTGCTGGCTCGCGTCGGTCTTGCTCGGATCGTTTCTGGCAAGCGTCTCCGTTGCGAACCACTCGTTCGCCGAGGAGACGGTCGATTTCAATCGTGACATTCGACCTCTGTTTTCGGCGAATTGCTTTACCTGCCACGGACCCGACGATCAGAAACGAGAAGCGGACTTGCGACTGGATTCGCAGCAGGGATCGCGTGCCGATCTCGGTGGCTATGCGGCCATCGTTCCGGGCGATCCAGATGCCAGTGAATTGATGACTCGCCTGATCACCGAAGACGAAGACTTGAGGATGCCGCCGGAGGGAAAAGGCAAGAGATTGACTGGAGCGGAAGTCGATCGCATCGGTCGCTGGATCGAGCAGGGTGCAGAGCTATGCAAAGCACTGGTCGTATGAAGTGCCGCAGCGACCACAACTTCCTGAGGTGAACGATTCAGGATGGCCCAACAATCCGATCGATCACTTCATCCTCGAGCGATTGGAGCGAGAGGGACTGGCCCCATCCCCGCAGGCGGATCGCCTCACTCTCGCCCGACGTGTGGCGATCGATCTGACGGGGCTGCCTCCCACGTGGCAAGAAGCGGTCGCCTTTCGTGACGATCCGCATCCCGATGCCTACGAACGGTTTGTCGATCGGATGCTGGGCAAGCTGACATTCGGAGAACGTTGGGCTCGCGTTTGGCTCGACTTGGCACGCTACGCCGACTCGACAGGATACGCCGATGATCCCGCACGGACGATTTGGGCTTACCGCGATTACGTGATTCGCTCGCTCAACGACGACAAGCCCTTCGACCAATTCACGATCGAACAGATTGCCGGTGACCTGCTGCCCGATCCGACGACGGAGCAGTTGATCGCCACGGCATTTCACCGCAATACGTTGACCAACAACGAGGGTGGGACCAACGACGAAGAGTTTCGTAACGTTGCCATTGTCGATCGAGTCAATACGACCATGGCGGTTTGGATGGGCACCACCATGGCATGCGCCCAGTGTCACACGCACAAGTACGATCCGATCACACAGGACGAGTATTTTCGGTTCTTCGCCTTCTTCAACAACTCACAAGACGCCGACAAGAAGGACGAAAGCCCTTTTCTAGAGGTCTGGTCGGACGATCAAGTGTCACGCAAGTCCACACTTCGACAGCAGATTGATCAGCTCGAGACAACGCTGTCGCTCTCGACGCCCGAACTCGAAGCGGCTCAATCAGATTGGTTGGCTGCCCTGCGCAACGAGCCCAAATGGGACATCCTGATGCCTTCCAAGGCCGAGGCTTCGACGCGAGAATTGTCCATCGTCGACGACGGATGGATCGAGGCGGCTGGCGAGAAACCCGACCAGGACGATTACACGATTCAATTTCCAACGCCGCACGCGACCGTCTCCGCGCTCCGAATCGATGTGCCGGCGGAGCAGCGCGAGAATTTCGTTCTATCCGGCGTCGAAGCCAGTTGGGTTCCCACGGATCATCAGCCAGTGCAGGCTCGGTTTGTTCGCGTGGAATTGCCCGGCGACGGAAAGATGATTCATCTGGCTGAAATCCAAGCGTTCAGCCAAGGCAAGAACGTGGCGATCGAAGGCAAGGCAAGCCAGAGTTCGACCGACTTCGGCGGCAAAGTCAGCTATGTCAATGATGGAAACACTGACGGCGATTTTCAGCAGCGATCGGTCACCCATACGGCCATCGAGAAGGATCCTTGGCTCGAGATCGATCTGGGCAGCATGCAGTCGTTGGAACAACTGGTGATTTGGAATCGCACCGATGGCGGTGAGTCAATCACCAATCGAATCGCCGGTTATCGAGTCTCTCTGCTCGATCAAGATCGCAACGTCGTTTGGAGCCAGTCTCCGGCTGAGGTTCCCAACCCCGATGCGACCTTCACCCCTGACGGCTCCATCCGACTTGAGTTTGCCGCGGCGCTGGCGGATCATCAGCAGAAGGGATTTCCCGCCGACTCGGTGCTGTCGATACCGCCTTCGCCGAGCGAGGCTGGGCGGTGGCGCCTGAGCAAGGCAAGTCTCATGAATTGACGTTGGTGCTACGCGATCCGCTTCCCTGGACCACCGACGGTGTGCTGACGTTGCATTTGCTGCATGCGTCGAAGCATCCAAGGCATTTGCTGGACCGCTTTCGGATCCGGATGACGGCGGACCCGGATGCCGCACAGTGGGCGAAGATTCCAGCAACCATTCGCGACTTGATTCGTTCACATGATGAAAGTCTCGATGCCGATCAACGAAGTCGTTTGGCAGAGTACTACCGAAGCATTGCCCCAGTGCTCGAGCCGCAGCGCACCCGTCTCAGCAAGCTGCGCCGGGAGTTGGAGGAGATGAAGCCGTCGACCACCGTGCCCATCATGCGTGACCTCGCTGATGCAAAGCGACGGACGACGAAGGTACAGATTCGCGGCAATTACCTGAGTACGGGCCAAGAGGTCACCGAAGGGGTTCCGGCCGCGTTTCATCCGCTACCCGATGGCGTTCGCCCCGATCGACTCGCACTAGCAAAATGGCTCGTCGACCCGCAGAACCCGCTGACCGCTCGGGTGATTGTGAATCGTCACTGGGAGGAAATCTTTGGGACTGGAATCGTCCTCACCAGCGAGGAGTTCGGATCGCAGGGCGAACTGCCGACGCATCCTGAGTTGCTCGATTGGCTGGCGGTGGAGTTGGTCGAAAGCGGCTGGGATTTGAAACACTTGCTGAAACTCTTGGTGACCTCCGCCACCTATCAGCAATCCTCGTTTTGCAGCGAAGCGAATCAAGACGCCGATCCTTTCAATCGCCTTTATGCACGCGGCCCGCGGTTTCGTGCGTCCGCCGAGATGGTGCGGGATCAAGCGTTGTTTGTCAGTGGTCTGCTGAGTGCGAAGATGTACGGTCCTCCCGTCAAACCGCCGCAGCCCGAACTGGGACTCAAGGCGGCCTTCGGGTCGGACACCGATTGGAAGACAAGTGATGGAGACGATCGTTATCGGCGCGGACTCTACACGACCTGGCGGCGATCGAGTCCTTACCCGTCGATGGCTCAGTTCGACGCCCCCAATCGAGAGGTCTGCACCGTTCGCCGGATTCGCACGAACACGCCGCTGCAGGCGCTGGTCACGTTGAATGATCCGGTTTATGTCGAGGCGGCGCAATCACTCGCCCGCGAGATGATCAGCGTGAGCTCCGAGCCAGACGTGCGGATTCAGCATGCTTTTCGATGCTGCTTGATCCGAGAGCCAAGTCAAATCGAAGTCGAGCGGCTGACCGAGCTGGCCGATTCGGCCTACCAGATGTACCAGTCCGATCTCGATCAGGCCAAGCAATTGGCAACGGATCCTCTCGGGGATTTACCGGAAGGGATGGACGTAGCCGAGGCGGCCGCGTGGACCGTGGTCGGAAACGTGATTTTGAATCTCGATGAAATGTTCATGAAACGATAGCCGGCACCAACAGCCGCTGGAGAGAAGAGCAACGTGCACCCAAGACTGGAACAGATTCAAGCGCAGACCCGACGACACTTCTTCAAGCAGTCGACGGCTGGGATTGGCGGGCTCGCGCTCAGCAGCCTGCTGGCCCAGGATACGCAAGGCGCGACGGCGTCGATCAATCCGCTTGCCAGTAGGCAACCGCACTTTGCTCCCAAGGCAAAGCGCGTGATCTATTTGCACATGACCGGGTCGCCGCCCAACCTCGATCTGTACGATTACAAGCCGGAACTGGTGAAGCGGGATTCGCAGGATTGTCCCGATCAGTTTTTGGCAGGACGTGAATTCGCGTTCACGACCGGCGTTCCCAAGCTGATGGGTTCGCCTCGCAAATGGTCACAGGTGGGACAGAACGGCATGTGGATGTCCGATGCGGTTCCCCACTTTCATGAGGTGGCCGACGATCTCTGCGTGATCCACTCGATGTACACCGACCAGTTCAATCACGCTCCGGCGGAGCTGCTGATCTACACCGGTTCACCTCGGTCCGGACGCCCGTCGATGGGCGCATGGGTGACCTATGGGATTGGCAGCGAGAACGAGAACCTACCCGGTTTCGTGGTCTTGATCTCCAGCGGTGTGCAACCCAACGGCGGCAAGAACTCGTTCGGCAGCGGATTCCTTCCCTCGGTCTATCAAGGCGTCCAGTGCCGATCGAAAGGCGATCCCGTGCTCTACGCTTCCGATCCCGCGGGCATGAGTCGTGATATGCGGCGGATGACACTCGATGCGCTCAAGGATCTCAATGAGTTGCAGGCGGCCGAGATGGGACATCCCGAAACGCTCACGCGAATTTCGCAGTACGAGTTAGCGTTTCGGATGCAAACGGCGGTTCCCGAAGTGATGGACATTTCACAGGAGTCGCAGAAGACGCTGGAAGAGTACGGAGCGGTTCCTGGACAATCGAGCCTTGCGAACAACTGCTTGCTCGCGCGCAGGTTGGCGGAAGCCGGTGTTCGCTTCGTGCAACTGTTCGATTGGGGATGGGACTTTCACGGAACTCAGCAAGACACGGGCCTGACGGACGGACTGACCAACAAGTGCGCCACGATGGATCGTCCCATTGCGGCCTTGATCAAAGACCTGAAACAGCGAGGTCTGTTCGAAGAGACGCTGATCATCTGGGGTGGTGAATTCGGACGCACGCCCTTCCGCGAAGGTCGGACGGCCGCCAGCAAGATCCTCGGCCGAGATCATTATCCCGATGCCTTCACGATGTGGATGGCTGGCGGTGGCGTCAAAGGAGGATTCGAGTATGGGGCTTCCGATGAGCTCGGCTTCCAGGTCGCTGAGAATCCAGTTCACGTGCATGATCTACAGGCGACGATCTTGCACCAGCTCGGGTTTGACCACGAACGATTGACCTATCGGTTTCAAGGTCGCGACTATCGATTGACAGACGTTCATGGCCGAGTGGTGCGTGAACTGTTGGCGTGACGCATGACTCCTCGTTGGGACTGCCATGAAGCGACTTCGAATCACCCTCGTCGCTCCTGTCCTTGGTTGGCTTGCTTGGCTTCGTCACCCGTTTTGGCACAGGATGCCCCAACGGATCACGTGGACGTTGTTCGCGTCGAAGCTCAACCGCTGATTTCCAATGTGCGACGCGTTCAGCAAACGCTCGAGTTGCTCGGGCACCCGCTGACAGCCGATCAGGCTGCCGCCGTCGACGAGGCGACGCAAGCTCAAGATGCCATCGCGGTCCAGCACGCACTGGATCCGCAGGTGCTTGCCGTCGTGACGATCAATCCCGAAGAGCGTGTGAGCGCCGGCCGCGGGCTCGTCGCCGCTCAGCTTCAACAAGCCGGTTATCGACCGATGCTCGTGAAGGTGATCAACCATGGTACGTCGACGTCCCGACTACGAGTCACCAGTCCGCAGGCGGGCCATGTGTTTGCCGGGACTGCCAAGCTGAGCATGGAACGACAACAACAGACCGAATTCTTGGAGGACCAGAACAGTCGAGGGATCTCACGAGCGATTCTTGGGGATCGAAGTGCACCGTGCTTCGCCGATGACGCCTCAGTTGTCCGGCTTGGAGGTCGAGTATGTGATCCTGTTGCTGGCCTCCAGCGATGCGGGAAAACGCGAGGCCGTGTTGCACTTTGATATCGGTGACGGAACCGCCGATCTGGAACATCGCAACGAGTTGCCCGTGCTGTTTGAGATCGAGCCTGCGATTCCGTTGAAGCTTGGCGATCCGTGACCATGATGGTGCGCCTGCCATCGCTCGGCTCGATTTTCGTGACTCGCTAGGCCGTGTTTTTCCGCTGCAGGCAAAACGTACGGCACCCGATTTCTTCTTTCAAACGCATGTCTATCGGATCGATGGCGAGTCGGTGTGGTTGCCGCCAGGACACTTTGAAGTCACCTACAGCCGAGGTCCCGAGTACCGCGTGCAACAGACGGAGATCGAGATCGATCCCAGATCGAGAAAATCGCCTGTCGCTGCAACTCGATCGCTGGTTTGACGCCGCGGAGCTACGGGTTTTACAGCGGCGATCATCACATTCATGCAGCCGGCTGCGCCCATTACACGCATCCCACCGAAGGCGTGACTCCCAGCGATATGTTTCGCCAGGTCCAGGGCGAAGGCCTGAATGTGGGTTGCGTCCTGACGTGGGGGCCATGCTTTGAGTACCAGCGACAGTACTTCAATGCCGAGGCCGACATGTTCGGCACCGCCGATACGCTGTTGAAGTACGACTTGGAGATCAGCGGATTCGGATCTCAGGCGTTGGGACATGTCTGCTTGTTGAATCTGACCGATCAAACCTATCCCGAAAGCGAAGGAACCAAGACCAGCGGATGGCCCACCTGGACCACACCGGTGATGCGGTGGGCCAAGGAACAAGGCGGCTACGCGGGGTACGCTCATTCGGCCAGCGGACTTGCCATCGATCCGACCTCCGCATCGCAACGCTTGATCCAGCAGTACGATGCCGATCGCGATGGTTCGTTGCAACGTGAGGAGGTTGCCGATGCATTGCTCCCCGCCGCCTATGACGAGATCAATCGAGACGGTGACATGCGATTGTCATTCGAAGAGTTGATCCAGTCCCATCAGCAAGCCGCCGAGCAGTTGCCCAACTTTGCAATTCCCGAAATGAATGGCGTCGGCGCGATGGAGATCTGTGTGAGCACCGTTGCGGGTGTCTGCGACTTCATCAGCGCGATGGACACCAGTCGCATTCAAGAATGGAATACCTGGTACCACCTGCTCAACTGTGGATTTCCGCTGAAGGTTTCCGGCGAAACCGATTTTCCCTGCATGAGCAGCCGCCGCGTCGGAAAAGGTCGCGTCTACGTCCATCTTGGCAAGGATGCGAAGCTTGATTTTGGCCAGTGGTGCGCGGCGACTGGCCGCCGGACGATCCTATGTCTCCGACGGCTACGCCCACCTGCCCAAGATGACCGTCTGCGGGAATCTCGCCCGGCTATGGCGAAGTGTCGCTGAGTCAGCCAGGCACGGTCGCGTTGGAGGTCGAGGTAGCGTTTGCACCGCGAACGCCCGAAGGGCGTTGCCTACGGAACGCAGGATGCCGCCGCCGGTCGCGCCGTGGTCGGTGACACCGTGATTCTCCATCGTGATCGTTCGGAACAGTGGGTCGAGGGTGGATCACGCGTCGGTGGAGATCATCGTCAATGGTCAATCGGTCGCCAGCCAAACGGTTCCCGCAGATGGTTCGATTCATCGCTTGGAGTTTACGATCCCGATCGAGCAAAGTAGCTGGGTTGCGGTTCGGCAGTTTCCCCAGTTGCATTCCAATCCGGTCAACGTGATCGTTGCGGACCAGCCGATTCGAGCCTCGTCCGAGAGTGCTCGCTGGTGTACCGAAATGACCAAGCTGCTCTGGAAGAATCGCGAGCGAAATATCGCGGAGTCGGAACGAGCCGGCCGCGAAAGAGCGCGTTTGATCGTGCGCTGGCTGCCTTGGCGGCCATCGAGGCGGAGGCCCGCGGTACGATGTCACCGATCGTTCGCGGCCGTGAAATGATCGGGGACAGGGACGAGTCGGCACGAGCACCGAGCACGAGCACGAGCACGAGCACGAGCACGAATGGCGTGCGGAGTCAGAGCCTTCGAGGCGACGAAGGACTGGTGGTCCGGTTTCGCGAATGGATGGTCAACTCCCGATCCTGGGCCTTACCTGCGCGAGGCATCCATTTCTTCCGTGGTGATCTTGCCGTCGCCGTTGGTGTCCATCTTTTCGAACATGCGTTCCGCATTGCCGATCGCTTCCTGTCGTGTCAGAACGCCGTCGCCGTCTCGATCGATTTCCTTGGAATGGCCCTTGAGGAAGCCGCCCATGGCACTCCGCGAACCAGCACGGGCGTTGAGTTCCGTTTCAGTCAGCTTGCTGTCGTTGTTCACGTCGTATCCCGCGAACGCTTGCGTTGCTTCGCCAACGATCTCCTCGCGACTAATGATGTTGTCGTGGTTCAAGTCGATTTCGTCCGCGTGGACGAGAATCCATGGCTGACGCGGACCGTCGCCCGGTTGAGGCCCTCGTGGAACGCTGACCTGCCCGGCAGGTTGGCCCGCTTCCGCTCGTCCGCCTGCGCCACCACGCGTAGCTCATCGGAAGAGATCTTTCCGTCCTTGTTTACATCCAGCGTGCGAAGTGCAACGGCTGCGCCGCGCAATTCGGTGTTGTCGATCTGCCCGTCTCGATTGGCATCGAGAACTCGAACGATCGGATCGCCCCCGCCACCGGGCGGCGGTTGGTCGTTCGCTGCGCGACCGTTGCCACGCGGTGCATTCTGCGGAGGATTGCTCGAGCCTTGCTCGGGCCGCTGATCATTTCGACGACCCTCGCGGCCGGCTGGGCGCGGCGTGTAACGCTCTGTCTTGGTGCCTTGGGGCGAGACAAAGTGGAACGTCGTGGAGCCGGTGTCGGCGATCGTGTATTCGACGGATCGTTCTTCGCCCGAGACATCGTAACGGACGACGTAGCTTTCCGGATTGGGATGTTCGAAGCCGGTGATCTTCGCGCCTCGCAAAGGGGTTAAGGCTGGTCGCACCCCCTGAGCACGCGGCTGCGGATCGACCTGGCCATCACGTTCGATGACTTCGCCATAGAAGCCGCCATTGAGGTACGGGTACGTCTTCGTGGCGTGATAGTGATAGTCACCGTTTGAATCTTTGTGGCCGTTGAGCCAATCGAGCTTCGTCGGCGGAGTGCCGTCCGGATCGTTGTAGCCGTAGATCAGATAGCCATCGAGCGCCACAGCCAACGGGTTGCCTTGCCCAACGATCTTTTCAAGATGCACCGGAGCGACGTGATAGTGGTAGTCGTCGGCGCGTCCGCAGTGCCCGCCCCATTGATCCAGTTCCCCAGCCACCAGCGTGTCGGTCTTGCCATCGTTCTTGATCGGGTTAAAGATCGGGACACCGTTTGCTGCCAGGGCGATCGCGCCGCGAAAGAAGTGGGACTTCGCAGAAAGTGGATTCTTGGCCGGAGTCGGGTGCAGCGGGATTCGCCACGCGTTGCTGCCGACGTAGGACTGTGGCAGGGGAACTTGTTGTTGCCACGCTGTGATCCCGATCATCATCGGATGATCCGGCATGCCGTCGGATTCGACATACAGGAACTGGTTGTCGCGGCGAACTTTGACGGTAGCGGCAAACGGTTCGAAGACGCTCGCTACGTCGGGAAGAGTGGGCTTGGCATTCCGCTGCAGAACCAATCGAACGGCTGGATCTGTATTCAAGTGTTCGATTTTCTTCTGCATTTCCGGCGACGGCGCGTGCGAATGTCCTTCATGTGCGATCGCGGTACAGGTAAGCAGGAGCGGAAAAGAGAGGGCGAGTAGCGTCTTCATGTCGGTGCCGAGTGTGTGTTGAAAATAGAGTCCGAATCGCTCTGCGTAGGAACGCGCGCCAAAGCGGGTTCATGTTTGGTGTCGTTTGTCGCCATGCGAGCAAGCGAGTGAGTCACTGCTCGAAATCGGGCACACACTCGCGTGCGCATTCTGATGTTGCACGTTTTACCACGGAGTGACGGGAAGCGTCTCGCCCAGTTTCGGGGCCCACGGCTAGCGCCTGAGGTTCACTGTCCAGGTTCGGTGGCCCACGGCTAGCGCCAGAGGTTCACTGTGAACCTCAGGCGCTAGCCGTGGGCCGCTTTACTTGTCGGCGTGATTCGAAGAATCCGCAAGCGGCAGGGCGATGATGGTGCAACATCAAAACTTGCGCGTCGTGTTTGTACTCGTTCGGATGCAAGGTCATTCTTGAAAATGTCCTAATTCCGCTCAGGAGCTCGGTTTCCCTGACCGCGGTTTTGGCTGTTGCGTCCCGGGCCGCCTCCCCCTCGTGCAGGCTGTTGCGGCACGACGTTGGTGAGGTTGCGAAAATCAACGCGTTCCTTGCCGTCTGGCGGTGACTTGACCACCGTGCGAAAGATCACCACGTTGTCCAACTTCACGTCGTCCGACCAAATGAACTTCGCGTCTTGAAAGTCGTGTTCAAAGAACGGCTCCTTCGGACCGATCTCGGCTTCGGTGTACTCCTTGGCGTTGGGCCAATCGCTGTCGTCGAAATCGACGGCGTACCAGTTTTCGGGAATCGGAATGCTTTCGACTTTGGGGTTCTTCGTGTCGCCGTCAATCGGTCCCCAAGAAAACTTCTTTGCTTTCCAAGTCGCATTGGTCACGGTACCGTCGCCAAATTTCAGGATGAAACCGCCATCGCCGATGTTGGTGTTGGCGTATTCCATGCCGGTCTTGGGGTCGGCGTTATCGATTCCCATCGCCGCGATCGTCATCGGGTAAGCCGGCAAGATGTCCACCGACACGACGTTGTGCGGTACAAAGGCGATCGAGTCGACGGCGACGAGTTCGCCGTTGATGTACAGCTTGAACGAATTGTCCGCATAAACGTTGGCTTTGATCGTGTCATCGATGCGCGGCTTTCGCGGTGGCGTTTGAGCCGTCGCGATTGAGGCGACGAGCAACAAGCACATGCTGACAGCGATGGCGGTACGAAAAACTGGCGGGACAGCTGGAGTCATTGATTCATCCTCCGTTTATCTGGTCTTGGTTTCTTGCCTGGCTTGCTTCCTCCACCTTTGCCGCCCTTTCGGGCAACGGGAGCTTGATTCGGATCGTATTGCGGGTTCGGGGTAGCCATCTGTGCGTCGACGTCATCGAGATACTTCACCAGCAACGCGTCGAGCTCAGCCGTCTTCTGCGGCATCTGCTTGGCAAGGTCATTTTGCTCGGAAATGTCCGCTTCGATGTCGAATAGCGCGAGTCGGCCATCCTCGTAGAATTTCATCAGCTTGTAGTTGCCAAGGAACAGAGCCGAATGCGGTCCGTCACCGCCTTGATAGTGTGGAAAGTGAAAGACCATTTCTTCTCGCGGTCGCTGAACCTTTCCTTTCCCGGTGGCCAGTAGTCCAGCGATGCTGCCACCTTCGATCGTGGCTGGCAGTTTGGATTTGGGGACCCCAGCCCACTCGCAGTATGTGGGATAGAAGTCGTAGCCGACGACACGTTCATGGCACCACGAGTTTGCTGGAACCCCCGGTCCGCGAATGATCAGCGGGCTGCGGATACCACCTTCCCAGACTCCGCCTTTGCCACCGGAAAGCCCACTGCGACGACCGCCGCCTCCTCCGCCGCCGGAACCGTTGTCCGACATGTAGATGACGAAAGTGTTGTCCGCGAGACCGAGGCGATCGACAGCATCCATGACCATGCCGACGCCGGTGTCCAAGTTTTCGGCGATCGCAGCCGAGCCGACACGCTTGTCATCCTCGCGGCCACCCATTCGTTGAGCGTACTTCGCCAGCGTTGTCTTGAGTGCGTTCTGTGGCGCGTGCAATGCGTGCCAGGACATCTGAATAAAGAATGGCTTGTCGGCTCGCTTGCACGTTTCCATGAATGCGGCGGCGCGATTCGCCATGCCAAAGATATCGGCGGGATTCGGGTCGCCGTAGCGTTCTGCATACTCGTTGCCGATATCGCCATCCCCTTCGTCATAGCCGTGAGCTGCCGGACCACCACCATTGAGATGCCACTTGCCGTAATGCGCCGTCGCATAGCCGGCCGCCTGGAGCAGTTCGCCGATGGTCACGTCGTTGCGATCGATCTGCTTGATGTTGCGAGGCTCGATCATTTTGTGACCGGTTTCTGCAGGGGCGGCTTTCGTCCAGTGCATCGCTGCGGGACTCTTGCCGGTCTGCAAACTGATGCGCGTCGGCGAACAGACCGACGCGGGTGCGTAGGCAGCTGAGAACCGCATTCCTTGCGACGCCAATTTCTCCAGGTTGGGAGTCTCGACAATCGCGCTCTTGGACCACTCCAGATCCGGATGCATCGCCACCGAAAGTCCGTTCCAAGCTTGGTCGTCGGACATCATGAAGACAATGTTGGGACGATCCGCGGCGCTGGCCGCCACACACAGCGTGATCACCATCGAAAAGCTGACGAGTCTTCTCATTGTCCTGTTCCTTGCCGTTGGTTGCCTGAGACCATGTACGAATAGCTCACTTCACCGTTCATGCGATTGGGGCTCTCACTCTGCGGCAAATAGGCTCGCACGTAATCGACTCTTGCCGATCCGCCATCGACGCGAACTCGCACATGGCCGCTGCTGCTTTGCATCTCGCCGCTCAAGTAACCATATTCCGTCGCACTTTTCGTGTTGCCGAAACGCGGATGACCTGGTTGGGGAACGAGTTGATAAACAATGCCGTCGAGATCCTGTTTGATGAACATATGATCGTGACCGTGAAAGACAATGTTCACGCCGTGATCCCGTAGCAAATCGTGAATCGGCTTTTCCCATCCCGGCCGATAGCGATCGAACTCGTATTCTCCCGACGCTCCCTTGCCGCCCCACTCCCAGAACGGAGCCGCTTCCTTGCCGCCGCGCTGATTGCGATCGCTACCACCGACCAGATGATGCAGGAACACGAACCGCAGTTTCGCGTCGCTCTGCTCGAGTGAACGCTTTAGCCAGCGATATTGATGCATCGCCGAGGGTCCAATGCCAATTGTCCGAGCTTCCACCCCGTGATCGCGTTGTTGTATGACGGAACGGATCGAGGACAATGAACTGACAGTCGCCCCACTGGAATTGGTAGTAGTTCTCAGGGAGTCCGACCTCCGGTTCGCGCTGCTCATTGCCCGTGTAGAAGTCATTCGGAAACGGATTCGGGATGTATCGCTTGCGAGTGGTCGTCGCCCAGACGTTGGAGCCGCGATTACCCAACTCACCATCGTGATTTCCCAAGGCGAAGTACAAAGCGGCGGAATGGCACAAATGGCCCAGGTAATAACGCTGGGCAAGATACTGCGGCAACGATAACTCGGGTTCCTCGTACTTGCCAGTCATGAAGGTATCGCCCAAAGCGAAGTGAAAATCGGGCTGATCAGCCGAGGCATTGGCCAGGGTCCGCAGGTAGACATCGCCACTTGTGTTCTCGTCCAAATGCGAGTCGGCTTGTACGGTGAATACAAAGGCGCTGTCGTCTTCTCGCTGGGTGTGAAACGAGTACTCGTCACTTTGCTGAATCTTGCCGCCTGTCCGACAGAACAAGCGATAGTAGTAACGCGTGTCTTTTTGCAGTGAATCGATCACAAAGTCGAACGGCACTCCGGCCAGCAACTCTTGCATCTGCGTTCTGGAAGTCATCGATCCTTGCTTTTCGCCATACGCGAGAAAGACCTTCGCATCGTCGTGACAAAGCACACGCACCGTTGCACTGTGGTCCGTCAGCCGACCCACGATGAGATTGAACGGATGCGTCGGGACGTTGTTTGCTGGCGGTGGCGTGGTGTAGCCGCCGAGCCTGCTGCCGCCTCCACCACCCTTTCCCTGCTTCGTTCTCAATACGACCGGTCGCTTCATCACGTGACACGAATCCGTCGCCGTCGGCATCGAGTTTGCGAATAGCGCGCCGCTTCCTTTCGTTGATGCAGCAGAGATCGTACCACTGGAATCCGCATCGATTGCAGCGACGACGGGGTCGATACGTCCTTGTTGTGCCGGAGCGACGGTCGACATCAGACAGAACGATGCCGCGATGACCCGGACTAGGAGATTTGGTTGATGATTCACGGTTGAGGCTCTTCCTGGCGAACGCGGCGACCCGGTTCATGATGAGATGGATGAGAGAAGAAGTTCCTTCCCAGGTCGTTCTGGTCGACTAATTCCAGCGAGACGCTTTTGGGACCGCCTCCTCCCCGTGGCAAACCATCGAGCAGCATCTTGTGGACCGTTCCGTTCTGGGAGTCGAACCAAATCTCCACCTGCTTTGGGCCTTGCACATCACGCGATTTGCGAGTGGCGACAAGCCGCGACAGCGACGAGGTGATCGAACGAAGTGTTCTCTCGGCTTGATTCGGGTTGGTCGCTCATCAGTTCCACGTCGTAGCCGGTTCGCAACTGTGCCAGATGCGAATGAATATTGATGAACGGAATGTCTTGCTTTTGTCCCGGCATGCCGCCACGAAAGCGGCTCAAGTCCGAGCTCACATGGATGGGACCATCTTCGCGAAACGCCCAGCTTTGCTCGCCGTCGCAACCGGAGACCCTCTGGCGACCATCCTTCAAGAGGCGTACGAACACATATTTGTCAGCGCCACGCACGTACAGCTTTGCACCGTCGATTTGCTCATTCGATTCCCGTCTCCCCTGCATCCCGAGGCAGATTTCGCGGACGCTTCTCTTGCGGGTACTGTTCGATGACACGCATGTCGTAGGTTCGGTCAAACGGTTGGGTCGCGGCTTCTAGTACATTCTCCAACGAGGCCATCGCCGCCGAAACGCTCTGGTGAGGACCGAGCATCACGAACATCACGGTAACTGCTGCAGCGATCGTCAGCGCGGTGGAGAGAAAGGCGATTCGTCGGCTGCGCTTGTGATGCGACGATGGCGATGATCAGCGAAGGCCGGGACGCCTGCTCGGCGTCGATGGACTGCATCAATGCAAGAATTCGCGCTGCATCTCGATCCTCGTCCCGGCGACCGAGGTCGGACAGTAAGCCATGAATCACGAGCGATTCGGCCGCCTCCTCGCAAGATTCCGCATCAAGTGCTTCGTTCAGCTCCACCAGTTCTGATCCAGAGCGATCGAACCAGTCGGATAGCCGCTGATTGAGTCGCTCGTTCACGACGTTCCCTCCCCGACAATCAGTACTCCCTTCTTCTTCAGGCAATCCGCGATCATGGCACGCCCTCGTTGAAGACGTTTCTTGCATGCTTCCAGTGAAAGCTGAAATCGCTCGGCGACCGATGATGCCGGCAAATCGTCAAGATATCTCGCGTTGAGAACGTTCTTCTGCTTCTCCGGCAAGGCATCCAGACAGTCACGGAGTGCCGCAACCTTTTCATCCCACGTATCGCCTACCCGCGTGTTGATCGACTCGAATTGGCGGTCCATCACCAACAGAATGCCCTCGTCAAGGAATACCGGCTGCTTCTTCTTTGTCCTGTAGTGAGCCAGTACCAGGCGGGAAGCGATGCCGCGCAGCCATGGCCCAAATGGGCGGTCCAGATCGCATTCATCGAGGCGTCGCCAGGCAACCACCATCGTCTCTTGGAACAGGTCGTCGATCGCGGCTTCGTCCTGCACGAGACTGCGGAGATACACCGTCAGCATCCGTGAGTTTTCACGTACCAAGATCTCGAATGCTTTTCGTACTCGATTGTCCACCAGGCCCGTCCAAGACGTGTCGCGAGAGCTGCTTTCCACACCATTACTGTCGCAGCGGAGCCGATTGGGGACAAAAGAATCAAGAAAAAGGACGAGGCAGGCTCCAGCGAAAAGCCCGTACGATGGCCTTCCAAGGCCGTCGATTTCTCAGGCCAATCGAGTTGACCATGAGTCGCGGAAGGTGCGACGGGCTTGGAAGCCCATCGTACGGGGCGACGGGCTTGGAAGCCCATCGTACGGGGCGGATGAGGCTTACTCGTCGGTGACGCAGCCTTCGCTGGCCGTCTTGACGCTCTTGATGTACTTGTAGAGCGTTCCCCGCGTCGCTTTGAGTGGTGGTGCGGTCCAGGATTGGCGTCGTTTCTCTAACTCTTGTTCGCTCAAGTCGACATCGAGTCGATTGGTTTCCGCGTCAATCGTCACGTGTCGCCATCTTGAAGCAGTCCCAAGGGGCCGCCGAGTTGCGCTTCGGGCGTGATGTGACCGACGATGAATCCGTGGCTGCCGCCGCTGAAACGGCCGTCGGTCAGCATCGCGACATCCGAGCCGAGTCCGGCACCCATGATGGCGCTGGTGGGCGTCAACATTTCCGGCATGCCCGGTCCACCCTTGGGACCTTCGTAGCGAATCACCACGACATCCCCTTTTTGAATCTTCTTGTCTTCCAACGCCTGGAGCATCGCTTCTTCGCTGTCGAAGCAACGGGCTGGGCCGGTGAATTGCAGGCCCTCTTTGCCGGTGATCTTGGCGACCGCCCCCTCGGGCGCGAGGGAGCCTTTCAGGATGCGGATATGACCGCTCGACTTGATCGGGTTGCTAATCGGTGCGAACGATGGTTTGACCCTCCTTTCAAACCGGGCAGCGACTCCAGGTTTTCGGCCAGGGTCTTTCCGGTCACCGTCATGCAGGATCCATCCATCAATCCCTGCTCGAGCAGGTACTTCATGACCGCCGGCGTGCCACCGATCGAGTGCAGATCCTCCTGCACGAACTTGCCGCTCGGTTTCAGGTCGGCCAGATAGGGAATGCGGTCGCTGACACTTTGGAAATCGTCGATGGTCAGTTCCACGTCCGACGCTGCGTGCCATGGCGATCAGATGGAGCACCGCATTGGTGCTTCCGCCGAGCGCCATCACCGTCACCATTGCATTCTCGAAAGCGGCTCGCGTCATGATGTCGCGCGGCTTGATGTCGGCCTTGAGCAACTCGAGCATGGCGGCTCCGGCGCGACGGCATTCCTCTTTCTTGGCTGGATCTTCCGCAGGAATGCTGGCCGAGTACGGGAGTGACATGCCCATCGCTTCGATCGCGGTCGCCATCGTGTTGGCCGTGTACATGCCGCCGCAGGCGCCGGCGCCGGGACAACTTCGCCGTACGATTTCGCTGCGTTCCTCTTCGCTGATTTCGCCGGCAAGGAATTGTCCGTAGCACTGAAACGCGCTGACGATGTCGAGTTTTTGATTGTTGTAGAAGCCGGGCTTGATGGTGCCGCCGTAGACCATGATCGACGGGTCGATTCAGCCGTCCCATCGCGATCAAGCATCCCGGCATGTTCTTGTCGCAGCCGGGCAGCGCGATCAGGCCGTCGTACCACTGGGCGGCCATGATCGTTTCGATGGAATCGGCGATCAGGTCGCGGCTCTGCAGGCTGTAACTCATCCCCTCGGTGCCCATCGAGATTCCGTCGCTGACCCCGATCGTGTTGAATCGCATCCCGACCAGCCCCGCATCGGTCACGCCCTTCTTGACCTCCGCCGCCAGATCGAGCAGGTGCATGTTGCAGCTATTGCCCTCGTACCAGACGCTGGCGATGCCGACCTCCGCCTTGTTCATGTCCTCGGGGGTCATGCCCGTTGCGTAGAGCATCGCTTGTGATGCTCCCTGGCTCTTGGGCTGCGTGATTCGGCTGCTGTACTTGTTGAGGGGCTGGTTCATGGCGTTTCTTGGGGAGCATTCGCGACGTCGGACAGAAAAACGATTATGATCATCCGATCCAGATTGAAAAAGGGACGGGCAATCCAACCAAGAGGCTCACCGATGACACCGAAGTTTTTCGCACCATGCACTCGCGATTGCTCACTGGTCTCTGTCTGGGCCATTGCTTGCGGCAGTGCTCGCCTGGGGACAGGATGCGGATGATTTTCGAGCGAAATCGCTGCCCCTGTTCGATGGCGAGTCGATCGCCGGCTGGGAGGGAAACGCTTACTGGTTCCGGATTGAGGGGGACGCGATTGTCGCAGGCCGGTTGGATGAAAAGATTCCGCACAACGAGTTTCTCTGTACCACGCAGAACTACGACGACTTCGAATTGCGTCTCGAAGCGAAACTGGTCGGAGGGGGACAGAATGCGGGAATTCAGTTCCGATCCAAGCGTGTTCCCGGCAGCACGGAGGTCTCCGGGTATCAGGCCGATGTGGGAACCGCCTGGGATCGCCCGGTGTGGGGAGCTCTGTACGATGAGTCGCGACGCAGGAAAATGTTGGCCGAACCCGATCCCGAACTGGCCAAGCGACTGGTCAAGACGGACCAGTGGAACGAAATTCGAGTGGTCTGCCGCGGCCCAAAGATCCAGATCTTTCTCAATGGCGAGAAGACCGTTGACTACACCGAAGAGGACGATGCGATCCCACGCCACGGCGTGATCGGACTGCAGATTCACAGCGGCGAGCCGAGCGAAGCCTGGTACCGCAACATCCGCATCCGCCAACTCTAGGCGAGTCACGCAGCGAATGATCGAAGATTCTTTGGGTGAGATTGAGTTTGTTTTCTTCGATCTTGGCAACATCTTGTTGTCGTTCGATCCGAACCTGGCCTGTGAAAACGTGGCGCGGCGTTTCGCAGTCACGGCCGAGGAGGCTCGCCAGGCCATCTACGACAGTGGCCTGCAGCACCGGTTTGAGCGGGGCCAGTTGACGGGGCAGGCTTTCGCCGAGCAGGTTCGATCGGCGCTGGGGCGAACCAGTGATCAGATGCCGACGGCCGAGTTGCTGGACGCGGTGAGTGACATGTTCGTGCCGGTCGATTCGATGCCCGAGGCGCTGCAGGCGGTTCGCGATGCGGGGTTGCCGGTCGGTTTGCTTTCCAATACCTGCCATGCTCATTGGGATTGGATTCGCCGTCAAAGATATCCTGCCACGGAGTTTCCCTTTGATGTCACGATCCTCAGCTACGAAGTGGGTGCGATGAAGCCGGATGCGGCGATCTACGAGGCGGCCGAGCAGGTCGTGCGGCGTGCCACTGGAGCGGATTCTCTTTCTGGACGATCGCGCAGAGAACGTGGCCGGTGCCGCCCAGCGAAACTGGCGCGCGGTGGAATGTGTGGGTGGTCCAGCCGTCGTGGGAAGTCTTGCGTCGACACGGCGTGGTGAGGTAACCGAATTTGCGTGCCTTGTTGCGGGTCCATCTTGTTTTGGTTGGTGCTGACTTCGGGCATTGCCCTGGTGTGGCCGGCTGAGCAGTGGGGCTTCGATCCGTTTACCTCGAACACTCAGTTGTTGTGGTCGCTGATCGTGATCACGATGCTTTCGCTGGGGACACTGGTCCAGCCGGATGAACTGCAGCCGCTTCGCGAGCGTCCGTGGTGGGTGGCACTTGGCGTGGCAGCACAGGTGTTGGTCATGCCGACCGCCGCCTGGCTGGCGACAAGACTCGTACCGATGGAAGAGGAATTGGCAGCGGGAGTCATCCTGGTCGGCTGCGTGCCGGGGGCGATGGCGTCGAATGTCTTGACCAATACGGCCGGGGGAAGCGTCGCCTATTCGGTCAGCTTGACGACGGTCGCCACGTTGTTGTCCCCGCTGACGGTGCCCGCTGGTCCTGTGGATCGTGACGGGCATGGAGAGTGAGCAACCACTTGGCCGATCGGCGTTGCTGCTGGCATTCCTGGTCGTTCTGCCAACGATCGTCGGCTACCTGCTTGCGCGGCGCGTCTCGCTGGGTGCGAGAGGTCTCGGGCCGCTTTGGATCGCTACTGGCTTCCGTTGCCCTGCTTATGGATCATCGCAACCGTGGTGGCGGCAAACCGTGACCGGCTGATGGAGGTGGGGGGTCTGCTGGTTGCCGTGCTGCTGATGATCAACCTGGTGGGTTACGCCGCGGGGTATGCCGTCGGTACATGGGCGGGCATCCCAGAAGGATATCGCCGCGCCCTGACTTTGGAGGTCGGCATGCAGAACGCGGGCTTGGGGACGGCCCTGGCCGCGTCGCTGTATGGCGCCGACACGATCGCGACGATCCCGACGGCGGCCTACACGTTCGGATGCATGCTGACGGGAACCATTTTGGCGGTGCTTTGGCACCGCCGAGGCAGACGACCGAGCGTGACGGCGGCAAAACGAGTCGACTTCCGCGTCGTTGATCCATCTGCCGAGCGCACGACTGCCCTTTAAGGTTTGCCGCTGGGGGCGGTATGATGAGGGGCCTCGCTTCTCACTGTTTTTGCCGCACTTGCACCCATTCATGTCTCATCCAACGGTACGTCCGGCCATTGCAACAGAATCGGTGTCGCCCCGTCCCGCCGCCGTGATCGACATCGGGGCAACCAGTATTCGGATGGCGATTGCCGAGATCCATCCCGATGGGGAGGTTCGGACACTCGACACGCTCGTGCAGGCGGTGGATTTGGGCCGCGAGGCCTTCGAGAACCGCAGGATTTCCCGCAAGAGCATCGAGCGATCGGCGGCGGTCCTGCAGCGCTACCAACGGGTCTTGCAGGAATACGGGATCACGTCGTCCAGCGATGTCCGAGTGGTGGCCACCACGGCCGTTCGCGAGGCGACCAATCGACTTGCCTTTGCCGACCGCATCTTCGTGGCGACCGGGTTGAACGTCGACCCGATCGATGAAGCCGAGGTCAACCGCATCACCTACATGGGCGTGATTCCCCACCTGCAATCACACCCCGAACTTGCCGACGGCAAGTCGTTGGTGGTTGAAGTCGGCGGTGGCAATACCGAGATGCTTGTCGTACGTGGCGGGAACGTTCTCAATAGCCAGTCGTTTCGGCTTGGCTCGTTGCGGTTGATTCAAACGCTCGAGGGAGTTCGCGCGAGCGCTGCGCGACGCCGCGCCTTGATGGAGAGTCATATTCGGCGGACGCTGATCAGGATCGCTGAGTGCATTCAGGACGACACGCAAATCCATGTGGTGGCGCTCGGCGGCGATATTCGTTTCGCCGTCCATCAGCTGCAGGAGGAATGGGAGGGCGAAACGCTGGCGCAATTACCGACGAAAAGTCTTGCCAAGTTCACCGACAAGATCTTTGCGATGGACGAGGATGCCATCGTCAAACGTTACGGCGCAAGTTTCATCGAGGCGGAGACGGTCGCCCCGGCACTGCTGGCGTACACGATGCTCGCCAACCATTTTTCGCTGCCGCACATTTATGTTTGCGATACGAATCTGCGTGACGGCTTGTTGCACGACATGGCGGTCGGTGGAAGTTGGACCGCCGAGTTTCGAAATCAAATTGTTCGGTCCGCGATTTCGCTGGGGACGAAAATTCGATTTCGACGAGTCGCATGCCTGTAACGTCGCCGAATTGTCTCGCAAGTTATTCGACCAGCTGCAGGCAGAGCATCGTCTGGATAGCCGGCACGAGGTGATCCTGTTTGTTGCCGCACTGCTGCACGAAATTGGCTTGATGGTCAACGTTCGAAGCAATCACAAACACGCGCTGTACCTGATCCGGCACAGCGACCTGTTCGGGTTGTCCAAGGGAGAGCTCCTGCAGGTCGGCCTGGTGGCCCGCTATCATCGCCGCGCCGCGCCACAGCCTTCTCACGAGGGCTATGGAACCTTGCCGCAGGAAGAACGCGTGGTTGTGACAAAATTGGCGGCAATCCTGCGGTTGGCGATCGCCTTGGACGACACCCGCAGCGGACGCGTGCGAGACATTGTCTGTGTGCAAGACAACAAGCAGTTGGTGATCAACGTTCCCGGGGTGGATGACGTTTCCCTGGAACAGATCGCGATGCGAGAGAACTCGGTCCTGTTCCGCGACATCTTTGGCATGCCTGTCTTGCTGAGGGCCGGAAAGTGATAAAGATGGGATCTTCCCTGGTGAACAATCGACCGACGAACTTGCGAAAGTCATGAAATGTTGTCGTCCGGTGACCGCGGCCCAATCGCTGGTAAGTGTTTGCAACTCTGTTTGGTAATCGCGATGTCGGTATGGCTGGGGGCAATCAATTCCGGGTTTGGCCAAGATCCCTTTGCCGAGCCGCGACGTCAGATGGTGGAAAAGTACATCGCCTCGGCCGGCGTCAAAGACCAACGTGTGTTGCAGGCGATTCGCGATACACCTCGTCATGAATTCATTCCTGAGTCGATTCGCGATCGCGCCTATTTCGACATGGCACTGACGATTGGCAATGCCCAGACGATCAGCAGCCCCTTCATCGTTGCTCTCATGACCGAGGCGCTGGATCCCCAGCCGAGCGATGTGGTCTTGGAAATCGGCACCGGAAGCGGTTATCAAGCCGCGGTGCTCAGTCCACTGGTCGATCGTGTCTACACGATCGAAATCGTGAAGGAGTTGGGAGAACGGGCCGCCGAAACGCTCAAGCGGCTCGATTACGACAACGTTTCGACTCGTGTCGGGGATGGTTTTCTCGGGTGGCCCGAGGCAGCTCCCTTCGACAAAATCATCGTGACCTGCAGCCCGGAGTCGGTGCCCGAGCCACTCGTCGAACAGTTGCGAGAAGGGGGCCAGATCATCATCCCGGTCGGCGAGCGGTACCAACAGACGTTGTATCGGATGACCAAGAAGGACGGCGTGCTGGTATCGCGAGCCGTTGCGACCCACCTTGTTTGTTCCCATGACCGGGGAGGCGGAAGAGACTCGAGCGGTTCAGCCCGACCCCCAGCACCCCAAGGTCGTCAACGGCGACTTCGAGCAGTCCTCCGCTCAGACATCGGCGGTGGAACAATTCATTCCCGGCTGGTACTACGGACGGCAAGTCCAGCGGATTCAAGCGTCCGCTGCAGGCGAGCGGGGGACACACGCCAGTGCGTTTCTCCGTTTCAACAACGAGACGCCTGGGCTCAATTCCCATCTGCTCCAAGGCATTCCGATCGATGGCCAAAGCATCAATCTGATTCGGCTCGCCGGATACGTGCGGACCGAGGACGTCCGCAAAGGACCCAATCCGGAGTCACTGCCGATGATCGCGCTGAGCCTCTATGACAAGGACCGAGACGAACTGGGAACATTCTGGCTCGGGCCCTATCGAGGGACTTCGAAATGGAGGCGCGTCACCAGGCTCATTCAGATTCCTCCCACGACGCGTGAGGCGATCCTGCGGATCGGGCTGTTCGGCGCCACCGGGACCGCCGATTTCGACGACATTTCGATCGAAAAACTCGACTAATCGAGGTCGGATGCGACGACGTTGCGAGGCCGTAAAGGTTTCCCAGACCTCCTGGGCGACGCGAACGTCAAAATTTACCTGATATGCTTGTTTCGCCAATTTATGCCGCTATCCTACACCCTTAGCCGTTCGCCTCGGGGCGGCCGGGATGTCACTCAGCAGTGAATTGTTGTAGGAGAGCTTTGCAATCATGACGTATTTCCGATTCTTGTTGATGGCGGGTGCGGTGACCGTACTCGCGGCCACGGCCAGCGCGGACGGCTCGTGGGGTGGCTCGTCTGGTGGCTCCTCTGGAGGTTCCTCTGGTGGCTCGTCCGGTGGATGGAGCAATTCCAGTGGCAGCCACGGTGGTGGTCTGTTGGCACGATGGAAAGCCCGTCATCAAAGCGCCTCGTCGGGCGGTTCTTCCGGTGGGTCTTGGGGATCCTCGGGCGGCTCGTCGGGCGGTACCACGGTTCACCATGCCTCCTACAGCAGCAATGGTTCTTCGGGCGGCAGCAATGGTTCCTCGGGCGGCAGCAGCGCTTCCTCGGGCGGCAGCAGTGGCGGCTCAAGCGTCGGACCAATCCGACGTTTGATTCAACGCATGCATGCTCGCCATGCTCACCGCGGTGGGAGCAGTGGCGGCAGTAGTAGTGGTGGCAGTAGCAGCGGTGGTAGCAGCGGTGGCAGCAGCGGCGGATACACCTCTTCCGGTTCGACCGGAGGTTCTTCGGGTGGATCGTCCGGTGGCAGCAGTGGCGGAGGCTACGCCTATCAATACTCCTCGCCAGTGGTGCACTCGGTTTCGCTAGGAAGTTCGGCGGGCTATGAGTCAAGCGTGGTCCGAACGCAGGTTCGCCAGCCGTCATCGCAGGTAGTTGTTGCGAACACAACGAGCACGGTCCGCTATCAAGTTGCCAAACCGGTTGTGGAAGTGGCTCAATCGGGCGCGGCGGTTCTGACCGTTTCGGTTCCGACGGACGCGAGGGTCACGGTCAATGGTCATCCAACCACCAGCGAGGGCGAGGTTCGCCAGTTCAAATCGCAGGGCTTGAAGGAAGGCTATGTTTACACCTACGTCGTTGAGGTGACCTATCAGGTTGATGGCGAAGAGAAGGTCGAAAGCAAGGCAGTCAAGCTTCGCTCAGGTGACGCCGAGAATATCGACTTCGCCGCTCCGTCCACCTCGTCGGAAACAGCAGCCGGCAGTCCTTCGGACGAGGACGTTGTCACAGTCGTTCGAATTCGGGTTCCATCCAACGCTCGGGTTTCGTTGGCTGGCAACGCTACCAACGGCAGTGGCCAGGTCCGAACCTTCCGCACCAAGCAATTGAAGCCTGGGCAACAGTGGGCGGGATACACGATTCGTGTCACGGCCGATGTCAATGGACAGTCGGTCAGTAAAGAACGCACGATCGATGTGGTTGCCGGGAGCACGAACGAAATCGCCTTTGATTTTGATTCGGTCGCGGTCGCGAGCCGCTAAGGGTCGATTCCAGAGCGAATCCTGAGAGCCGCGTCCGTATCGGACGCGGCTTTTTTCGGTTTGCCAGGCATGTTTCTCAACCTGGGGGTGCAAGTCCCCTGTCCAACTTGGTGGAGGTGAAGGACTAGCGAAGCGCAAGGGCATCCGTCGCGAGGCGGGGTCTGAAGGAAGCGTGTAGCAAAGCCACGACTCGACGAACAGGAATCGGATAGTAGGCAGTGCAGATGGGACGAGTCCGCCGAACAGTGACGAAGTCCTCCATCCATCAAAGGTCTGTGCTGTAAATCCGGCGGGCGTGTGGCGAAAGTCGAGAAACTTAACCTGGGAGGTCTGACACGTGTCTGGTTGGAATAGCCTTGCTGCTACGGGCCGGACTGACGACTTCGCAAGAAGCCGTGATCGCGTGCCAGAAGTCAGCAGAGGGCATAGTAGATGGACGCAGACCGGCGAGGGTCTTAAGGCACTCCGAAGCGAAAGCTGGAGCAACAGATAAACCGAACCGTAGTCCCGTCGAAGGCCCGAACGGTCCCCGGTGATAAGCCGGGTAAATGGAGTGGCAAGTAAGTCCGAGAACTCATGAACGGCAAACGGCAGAAAACATCAACACAGCAACAGCAGTTGCTGCTGGCCTTCGCGGAAGAGAGTAGGCGTGAATCGCCGATGGCTTTCGAGGAAGGGACCGTGCCGATCGCGGCGGACTCATGCACTGAAAGCCCGACAAGTAATGACAGGTTGATGATGCTTGGAAGCAGTGGAAAACCGGCAAGCGTCGGTTCAAAGAGTTGCGGAAGTTGGGTGTCGGCAAGGATCTTGCTGCACCAACCGCTGGTAGCCGTCAAGGCAACTGGCACAACAGCCGTTCTCCAGCCTTGAATTTCGCCTTGCCCGGCAGGGTGTTGGCGGAACTGGGCGTCCCGCTGCTTCTGGAACAACCTGCCAAGAAAGTTTAACCAGCCGAACCGCCGCGGTACGGACCCGTATGCCCGGTGGTGTGGGAGGAGGGAGCCCGCGAGGGCTCCCCCTATCCCGATTTCTTTTCGATTTTGACCGTGGGGTCAGCCGATGCGGCGGGTCCTGTTTCAGGCCGAAGTCGGCCGGCCCCCATGGAATCAAACTGTACATCGCAGGGCACGTAGTTAACGTAGAACGGAAGCCACATGACTCGATCGATGGTTTCCTACGAAAATGACCTCGAAACGATTGATCCCTTCGAAGCGTTTTCGGTTTATCGTCAGCAGTCTCCTTGTGCTCCACCTGCTGGCAATCTTTTTACCGCCACTGTCGTTCCAGACCCGAGGGACGCTTGGTCAGTCACCTGCGGTGGCCTCCCTGCTGCGGCCGCTGGAGGGCTATGGACAGTTTCTCTACGTGGATCGGGGTTACGCGTTCTTTGCCCCCGACCCCGGCCCCAGCCACCTGATCCAGGTTGCAATCACTGATCCGCAGGGAGACCGGCAGGAGGTCATGTATCCCGACAGGACCAAGCAGTGGCCTAGGTTGATGTACCATCGGCATTTCATGCTGACTGAGTTTCTGTTTGAAATCTATCAGCCGCCTCTGCCATCGGTCGAGATCGACGCATTCGATCCCAGTGAAGTCGAATACTGGCGACAGTCGCGAGCCCGCTACGAGTATTTTCGGCAATCGATGGTTCAACATTTGGAGTCGGAGCATCCAGGTCGTGAGATCGCGATTCGCCGAATCGAACACTTGATTCCTGACCTGGTGTCATTCCGCGAGCAACCGGTCTCGCTGACCGACGAAAACTCCTATCGAGTCATCTTGGATCAGCCGATCGATTTGACCGAGCCGACGGGCTTAGAGGGTGCGGAGCCACTTCCCGAGGCCATCCCCGCGCCTTCGGGTGCCGCAGCGCTGCGCCGAGCGGCGTCGGAAGCGAGTTCACAGGCGGCGCCTTCCAGCGAGACAGAATCGTCCCAAGAGTCATCACCGCCCAGTCCGGCAATTGAGCTTGGGGGTGATTCATGAGTCCGGTGCGCACCTCACTCGATGCGACCAGGCAGTGGAGTGCGTCGTGCCTGGAAGCGTGGGACCGGTTTTGGTTCACTCCCCGGCTGCCACATACTTTGGGGATGCTGCGGATCGCGGTCGGAGCGATGTTGTTGTACTCGCATCTCGTGCTGGCAAGCGACCTGATGTCATTCCTTGGCGATCAGGCATGGGTGAACAATGAGACAGCACGACAACTTCACGATGGAACGTTTGGAGTGGCCAACTGGGCTCGCAGCTATCTGTGGCATCTGCAAAGCCCGGTCGTGATTTGGTTGCACCATGGGGTAACGATCCTCGTGACCGCCTGCTTTGCCCTTGGATTCCTGACGCGACTGACCGCGCCGGCAGCCTGGTTTTTGCAACTGATGTACTTGCATCGATTGACCGGAGCACTGTTTGGTCTGGATCAAATCGTGACGTACTCCGCGATGTATTTGATGCTCGCTCCATGCGGCAGCTGTTTCAGCGTGGATGCCTGGTTGCGAAAAAGGCTTGGAGATCGGATCCGGCACAGAAAGATGCTCGCTTGGCTGCTACCCAAAGCGACTCCCAGCGTTGCGGCCAACATTGCGACGCGGCTGTTGCAGATCCACCTTTGTGTGATTTACATGTTCGGCGGGCTGAGCAAGGCGCGGGGTCAGACGTGGTGGGATGGAACCGCGTTGTGGTATGCCGTGGGAAACTACGAATATCAATCCATCGACACCACCTGGATCGTGAATTATCCCCGCGTCTTCACGGCCATGACGCACCTGACTCTGTTCTGGGAGGTGTTTTACTGTGCCTTGGTTTGGCCGCGGCTGACGCGTCCGATCGCGGTTGGACTGGCCGTCACGGTGCACGCCGGGATCGCAATGTTTCTCGGGATGATCACCTTCGGGGTGATGATGATCGCTGCCAACATGATCTTTGTGGAGCCGACCTTTCTGTTGCGATTGTTGGGGCGTTCGCCGAAGGGAAGCAAAGTAGTCGGTGATCCGGCCGCTGAACCGGGCGGGTCCAATGAGCGCGAAGCCGAGTTGGCACAGCGCGAAGAAGATCTGCGATTGGCCAGCGAGCGATTGTTGGCGAAAAAGGGTCGGTTGCGGACTAGGGAGGCGACCTATCGGGATCGCGTCCGACGGCTCAGGGAGCGCGAGGGAAAAATCAAGAGGCTCGTCGAACGAAGCCGTCGATCGAACCAGTCCAACGACGATTCCTTCGATTGACCGAGCCGACCGCGCTCGCATGCGGCCTGTCTGCTCGCGAGGATGTCGAGCGAGGATCGTTGGGAATTTCTTGCCGTCATCCTGGCTGACGCGGTGAAATCGAAGGAATTCTCTTTTTTTATGAGGTAATAGCGCCAGGTTCTCGTGGTTTAGGGTCTCTTATGAGTGGAGCCACATCTCTCACGGAGTTTCCAAGATGCCCAAGAAACAGATTCAGGTCGCCGTTTCCGTCAACCTCGAACCGGAGGAAGTCATCCGCTTCATATCCGACATCCGCAATCGCTCGAAGTATCTGGAGTCGCTCAAATCGGTTTCCCATATCCAGGGATCGCCAGGGGAGGCGACCAAGAGTTGGGACTGGAAGTGGGAGTTGATGGGCCATGAGTTTGAGGGAACGGGGAAAACCGTGTCCTACGAGCCCGGTCGCCTCTATTCGTTCGTCACCGAAGGCGGCATCGAGAGTTGCTTCACCTACCGAGCGGAGCCGGCGGGCGACGGAACCAGGTTGTCGATCGACGTCGACTTCGAAGTTCCCCAACCCTTTGTCGATCGCAATGACCTGGAGGATTTGTTGACGATTACCAGTGTTCGGGCTCAGGAGTCGGCATTGAATCTCAAACGGGTGATGGAAGAGGCCGCTCTCGCGGGTTGAGCCCTCAATACAAGCACGACGCGCAAGCGAGTGTGTTTCCCTTGGACGACCCTGACACACGCACTCGCTGGCGCGTCGTGCTTGTATGCGGACGACCAACGTGAAGTTCACATGCATGGATGGAATCGTGAGTAACGATCCGCTTTGCACGAAGAATGATTTTCAGGATAAGAATGCCTCCGTCGACCTTTGGGGATTGAGATGAGACTCGGTTTGATCGCGATGAGCGGAATCCGCTGCTGCGACAAGGAACTTCTGCGAAAAGGGCTGACATTACCCGGCTTCGTCGAACGCAGTGAAACGATCGCATCGCTACCAAGCCTGAGTCTGTTGACGCTCGCCGGAATGACCCCCCGTCATCACGAGATCACCTACCTCGAGGTGAAGGACCTTCAACAATTAGGCGAGTTGCCACGTGATTTCGATCTGGTTGCCATCTCAAGCTTCACAGCGCAAATCGGTGAAGCCTATGCGTTAGCAGACCAATATCGGGCGCTCGGAATTCCCGTCGTCATGGGTGGGCTGCATGTGACGTCGCTGCCCGGCGAGGCCAGCCAGCACTGTGATGCCGTGGTGGTAGGTGAAGGCGAGGTGGTCTGGCGCGAATTGTTGCAGGATGCGGAGGCAAATCGCTTGAAGAGTCTCTACAGTTCGTTCGCTGAAACGGAATTCGACATGCACGAAGCTCCGATGCCGGCTTACGAGTTGCTAGATATCTCCAAGTACAATCGGTTGACCGTTCAAACGAGTCGCGGCTGCCCCAGGCGTTGCGAATTCTGTGCCTCCAGTATCCTGCTGACGCGACGATACAAACAGAAAACGATCGCTCAAGTGTTGGCGGAGGTCGATCGCGTTTGTGAAATCTGGCCGCGTCCGTTTCTTGAGTTCGCGGATGATAATTCATTCGTAAATCGAGCGTACTGGAAGGAACTCCTGCCTCAGTTGAAACAGCGGCATGTCAAATGGTTCGCCGAAACCGATCTTGCAGTCCATCAGGACGAGGAACTGTTACGGATGATGCGAGACAGCGGATGCGCGGAGGTCTTGATCGGATTCGAAAGTCCAATCCTGCCGGGGTTGCAAGGTTTGGAAATGAAGAACGATTGGAAACGCCGGCAATGGCCCAAATACATCGAAGCGGTTGAACGAATTCAGGGCAACGGCATACGCGTCAACGGTTGCTTCATCTTAGGTCTGGACGGTCACGGTCCTGACATCTTTGATGCGGTGTTCGATTTCGCCGAGCAAGCGAGGCTTTACGATGTCCAGATTACCTATCAAACGCCGTTTCCCGGTACACCCTTGTACCAACGCCTTGAGCAGGACAATCGGCTGCTGTACCCAGGCGCATGGGAGAGGTGTACGCTGTTTGACATTAATTTTGAGCCGTCACCGATGACCGTCGAGGAACTGCGACAAGGTTTTTATTCGCTGGCGGAGCGACTGTACTCCGAGGATTTCACGCGTTGGCGGAGAGCTGAGTTCGCGCAACATTACATGAAGGTGAGAAGACACCAACGCCGTGAGTTCGTCTCGAACTAGGAACCTTTCCGAAAAGGGGGCTGACCCTTTGGAGGCGAGTCAATTTGTTTACGTTTCGGTCCTCGCTGGAGAGGGTCAGACCCCTTTTCGGAAAGGTGCTATGTTGAGGTGCGAATTGAGATCGACCAACGGACGTTCACCGAGATGATTCCGAGGCCATCATCGGGACGAAGTTCAACGAAATTCATTTCCGCAGGCGGTTTGAATCGATGGGTAGGCTGGACGTTGTTGCTGGCCGGATTGGCTGTGGCGGCCTGTCTGGATCCCTGGTTCTTCTCGGTCGAGACGGCGAGCCAATTCGCTGAAAGCCTGCGACCCGCTGCGCGACACGCCCAAGGGGTCGTGATTGGCATGGGATTGCTGCAGCTGGCAATGGCTCACCTGCTGGCGACGCCCTCGTTCGAGCACCGTGTTCGTCAGGTCGCTGCGATCCTTACCAGCCTGGCGCATGTCTCTACGCGGCCGGCTATGGATTGGGACTGTTTTGGCCTGGCTTCCACTGGTTGGTTTTGGTCGGCAGCCTGATCAATGTCAGCGGGTTCGCCTACCTGCTGAGTGTCGGAGCAAGCGGCGAGTATGCGCAACAGATCAGGACGATCTTGCCCGTCGTCTGTTTCGGAATGTGTTTGGATTTCGTGGCGGGGATTCTTCAGGTGCTGCCGGACCCAATGCTTGGGGATTTTCTGGGGGCCGCCGATGGTGTGCGACTGCGAATGATGCGTTTGGCAAGAGTGGCTGCGATTGCGCTCTCCGTGCTCACACTCCTGTACTACGGCTTGGTGCGACCGTCTGGAGCACGAAGCGAAATGGCGCGTTGGGGAGGCATCTGCATGGCAGGGGGCGCCGTGGGGATGCCGGCGATTCTTGCCTTGGCAAGCTTTTCGTGGTTGTCGGTGAAGTATCTGTTGCCGCTGCCGGCGACTGCGGTTTCGATCGGTGTGTTTTTCGGTCTGTACTATGCGCTGCAGCGACGCAGTCCATTGGAATGGTTTGGTTGGGGGCTGATCGCTGCGTCCATATCCGTTGGCATGCTGATGGGCCTGTATGCGTTCGAGGGTCCGTTTCGTACGCCTGAATTCCTGGGCCAATACAACGAGGCTGCGCGGAGACTATCGCGAGTGTCCCATAGTTACTCCATCATGATGGGGATCGTTTCGATCTTCCTCGCACGTGAAATGAGGGAGTCGCCATCGTCACGAGTGGCAAGAAAGGTAGGGATTGGCTTGTTCATGGCTGGATGCATCACGACGGTGGCCGCCATGCTGTGGCAAATGGCGTCCGAGGCATCACCATGGATCCTCGCGGTCGGCCCCACCTTGACGTTATTCGGCGCGGTGGTTTGCCTTCTCGATGTGCGTGCAGGGCACAGCGCTACACGGTCGCGAAGTGTTGGGGCGTGATTTCGCAAACCGTCGCCAGACCGCTTAGCTTGTCTTCGCAGCGCTGACTCGGATCAGCGGCTCTCCAGTCATCTCGGCGGGGATCGGGAGCCCCATGAGCTCAAGGAGGGTGGGTGCAATGTCGGCGAGTCGGCCGCCCTCACGTAGCCGATCGCCTTCCAGTCCCGGTTCGACGACGATCAGCGGCACGTCGTAGGTCGTGTGGGCGGTATGGGGACCGCCGGTTTCCGGATCGATCATTTGTTCACAGTTGCCATGATCGGCGGTGACCACCAGCGAGCCACCTTTGGCGAGGGTCGCCTCGACCACTCGCCCGACGCAGGCATCGACCGTCTCGACTGCTTTGACGGCCGCCTGCGATCACGCCGGTGTGGCCCACCATGTCGCCATTGGCAAAGTTGACGATGATCAAATCGGCTTCTCCCGACTCGATCTCGTTCAACACCTTTTGGGTGACTGATTCGGCCGACATTTCCGGCTTCTGGTCGTAGGTCGAGACATCGCGCGGCGACGGAGCCATGTCACGATCCTCTTCTGCGAAGGGATCATCGCGATAGTCGTTGAAGAAGAAGGTGACGTGCGGATACTTCTCCGTCTCGGCACAGCGGAACTGATGCAGCCCCAGCGAACTGACGTACTCGCCGAGGATGTTGGGCATCTTTGCCGGCTTCTCAAAGATCACGTGAACGGGCAGGCCCGTCTCGTATCCGGTCATGGTCGCGAAATAAAGATTCTCGATCCGCTTGCCACGGTCAAAGCCGCCGCCATCGATTGCCTTCCATTGGTCATCGGGCAGGACGAACGCCTTGGTCAATTCACGAGTTCGGTCGCCGCGATAATTCATGAAGATGATCGCGTCGCCGTCGCGTACCAACGCAGGCTCGCCTGGTCCGACAATGGTCGTCGCGGTGATGAACTCATCACCACTGCGGCTTGGTTCGGTGGGATGGTCGTAGTAGAACTGAATCGCTTCCCTGGCGGTCGCCGCGGTTCGCTCGGCCCCTTGCGTCATCATCTGGTAGGCCTGTTGGACACGGTCCCAGCGCAGGTCACGATCCATCGCATAGAACCGACCGATCACGCTGGCGATTCGTCCGACTCCTTCTTCCTTCAGCTTCTCTTCGAGCTTACCGACATACTCAATGCCGCCGGTGGGTGATGTGTCACGTCCGTCGGTGATGGCGTGGACGGCGAACTTGTCAGCCGCCAGCCCGCTTCGCTTGACCAGGTCCACGACGGCGAAGGCATGTTCCAAATCGCTATGGACGCGACCGTCCGACATCAGGCCGAGCAGATGAAGCGTCCCACCCGTCTTCTTGACATGCTCGACCGCCTCTTGAAGCACTCGATTGCTGAAGAACGACTCGTTGCGAATCGCGCGAGTGATTCGCATCACCTCTTGATCCACAATCCGGCCGGCGCCGATGTTTTGATGCCCGACCTCGCTATTGCCCATCACGCCAGCGGGAAGCCCGACGTCCTCGCCCGAGGTGTGGATCAGGGTGTGAGGATATTTGTCCATCAACGCATCGGCGACGGGCGTTTTCGCCAGGTAGACCGCGTTGGCATGGTTCCACTCGGGATACGGATTCTCGCCCCAACCGTCTCGGACAATCAGGACCACAGGTTTTCGGCGGACTTCTGTCAACGTTCGGATCTCGCGAGTGAGAGTGTCGATGGAGTGGGCTGGTCGGTCACGTCAATGTAGCCGACTTGCCTCAAATTGGCAGCACCTTAGTGGGCTGTCCGCCGCCCCACTCGGCCGTTCGTTGCCCTGGCTGTCGCCGTCTCGCTGCTCCCCCGTCTCCCTGACGAGCAACGAATACAAGCACGACGCACAAGCGAGTGTGTCGGATGCGGGCACGAAACTCACTCGCTTGTGCGTCGTGCTCGTATTTTGCGGCATTTTCGCTCGTGCTAAAAACGGCGACGGCGTTGCCCGGGCGGGCGTCTTCACCTCAACGTTGGTTCGCGATCTTGGTGGGAAATCGGCGGCAGGTGAATCACGCGGACGTCGCCTTCGAGAGCGAACCCGAATGAGTTACCTTGTCGAGCTCAGCCTGTCCCCTGTTCCCGCTAGAATCGCCTCCGATGAGTCTTCTCCGCTTCGACCCGTCCGGAAGCTTGGATGTCCAGTACGGCATCAGCCCGGCCGACGTCGAATCGCTAGAAGAGGTCTTGTTGTCGCTCCGCACGGAAATGGTGGACACGGATCGCGAGCACTATGACAGCGGGCAAGTCCCGGCAGCCAAACAGCCGCTTGATGCCCGGTTCTTTTGGTTGCCCGGGGAGATGTTGGCGGATTATGAGCGTGTTCGCGAGAACTCGGAACTCGGCCGAATCTTCAAAGTCGCCAATGGGATTCATGATGAGATCGATGCCGTAGTCGTGCTGGGAATCGGCGGGTCCTACATGGGCGCTCGGGCGATGATGGAAGCTTGCTGTGATCCCTATCACAACGAGCTCACGCGGGGTGATCGGGGCAGCAAACCACGGATGTACTTCGAGGGTAACAACGTCGACAACGACGCCACCGCAGCCCTGCTTCATCGACTCGGTGCCGGCGGCTACGGCGACAGCGCCGCGGAACAACGATATGCCATCGTGGTCATCAGCAAGAGTGGTGGGACGATGGAAACGGCGGTGGCGTTTCGACAGTTTCTCTCGGCGCTGGAATGTTCCCTCGGGGCGGATGCTGCTAAGGAGCTTCGTCGTTTGGTAATTCCGGTGACGGGAGACAGTGGCAAGCTGCATGACTTGGCAACTGCGATCGGCTGCGACGAGATTTTCAGCGTGCCCGAGGGGGTCGGAGGTCGCTTCAGTGTGCTGTCGTCCGTGGGGCTGATGCCGGCTGCTTTGCTCGGGCTCGACTGCATGCGATTGCTGGAAGGCGCGGTCGCGATGAACGAACATTTCATCAATGCCAACTTTGCCGACAACGTGGTACTGCAGTATGTCGCAGTCAATCATCTGCTGGCGATCAAGCGTGACAAGACCATCCGGGTGATGAGCGTTTGGAGCAAGGCTCTCGAGTCCGTGGGCCTGTGGTACGACCAGCTCTTGGCTGAATCCAATGGCAAACAGGGGCTAGGCGTCACGCCACTGACGACGGTGAATACCCGTGACCTGCACAGCCGGCACCAACAGCATCAGCAAGGACGCAATGATAAGGTGTTCAACAATGTCATCGTCGAGAACGATCGCAGTGATCGCTTGGCGGTGGGCAAGAGCGACCGCAATCAAGACACACTCAACGACATTGCCGACAAGACCTTGCCTGAGATCATGAATGCCGCGATTCAGGGCACCAATGATGCATTGCACGAAGATGGCCGACCAACAACCGATATCATTCTTCCACACATCGATACGCATGTGTTGGGACAACTGTTCCAGATGCTGATGATTGCTACGGTGATCGAGGGGCGTCTGTTGGGAATCAATCCCTATGGTCAACCCGGCGTGGAACAGTACAAACGTAACATGAACAAGTATCTTGGCCGCGTTTGATCGACGGTCGTAATGCCCTGCCCTTCCCTCTCTGTTTCGAACTGACATCCATGTCCGCTGTTGATCAATTGTTTTCTGATTTGCGATCCAAGAAGCAAAAGGCTTTGATGCCCTTCTTGACCGCCGGTGATCCAGATATCGCGACGACTGCAGCACTGGTACGGGCCGCCGCATCAGCAGGAGCCAGTCTCTGCGAGATCGGTGTTCCTTATAGCGACCCAATTGCGGACGGCCCGGTCATTCAGGCGTCCTACCAGCGAGCGCTGGACAAAGGTTTCAAGCTGCGTCAGGTATTCGAGATGGGGCGCGAGTTGAGCAGCGATGTTTCCATGCCGCTGGTCACGATGGTCAGTTACTCGATCATCTTTCGAGTCGGACTGCGGCGATATGTGGAACAGGCGATGGAGGCGGGGTACGCCGGCGCCATCGTTCCCGACCTGCTTGGTGGAGGAGGCGGAGGAACTTTCAAAGATCTGTCGTGATGCCGATTTCAGTTTGATTCAGTTGGTGACGCCGACGACGCCGCGACAAGCGCCAAGTCAAGATTGCCCAATCCTCCTCCGGCTTTCTCTATTACGTTTCGGTCACGGGGATCACCGGCGAAAGAAAGGAACTTCCCGCCGATCTCGTCGACAACGTCGCCTGGCTGCGCGGCCAGACGGACCTGCCGATTTGCATTGGGTTCGGAATCAGTGGCCCCGAGACGGCCGCACAGTTAGCACCGGTAGCGGACGGGTTGATCGTCGGTTCCGCCGTCGTGCGCCGCGTCGCCGAGGCCGCCGATGGTGGTGCTGCGGCCAGCGCGGTAGCGGCGTTCGTGCACGAGCTGCGCGACGCGATCGATTCGACGTCGTGACACACTTGATCGGCTATAATGGCGGTCATGAGCAAGCCCAAGCCTGAACCGGTGGATCCTGGCAATGTTCGGTCGCTCGCCGAAGCGGTGTTGAAAGCGGATCGCTTTCCGATGCTCGCTTCGATCGACGGGGATCGGCCGCGGGTCCGTCCCGTGTCGCCAGTTCGGACCGATGGATTTACGGTCTACATCGCCAACTTGCGTAGCTATCACAAGACGGTAGAAATCGCGGCGAATCCCCACGTCGAACTTTGCTACTTGGATGGCGGCCACGATCAACTGCGGATCTCGGGAGTCGCCCATGTCGTCGAAGACCGAGGCGTGCTGCAGGAAATCTGGGACGCGAATCCCTTGCTTCGCAACTACCTCGGTTCGATCGACAACCCGGAGCTGATCGTTTATCGGGTTGATCCGATTCAGGTGCGATTCATGCGCGAGTGGGCATTGGAATACCACGACGTGCCGCTGGCGACTTGACCCAGCCGTCACGACCGGAACAAGCGGCCCTCTTGCCGGACCGATTCATCTTTTCTGGTGTGGAAAGAGCCCGTATCCCGCAAGGTTTTCGCAATCGGCGTGCTACGTTTTTTTGCCACCTTTCCACACAGAGCCAAACGACGCGAATCGGTGACGCGTCGCTCAGCTCTCTGATCATAAAAGGATCTCAAGCATGCCCGTTTCGAATGCCAACCAGACCGTCGCAGACAACATCATCACGATCGATCGACGGCGCGGTGACCGCCGCAATGCGAGCAACGACGTCGCCACCAAGGGAGCAACGAACGCTCCACAACCGAAGAAGCAACGACGTCGTCACATTGATCCCACCACCTGCGAGCGAGACTACAGCGGCGACGAAATCGAGTTCATGCGAGCGATGGACGACTACAAGCGAGATTCGGGACGCATGTTCCCGACTTGCAGCGAGGTCCTGGAAGTGATCCGAGCCCTGGGATACTACAAACTGACCGACGAGCAGGTTGCCCATTTTGGCCTGGAGGTCACAGACCTGCCCTGTAGCGAAGCGGGTCTCCAGGACGACGAGTCCGAGGACGAATTCGGAGACGAGTAATTCCTTGGGGCCTCCGTCCCACTTCAAATTCAGTTAACTTCAGAGCAGCCTGGAAACTGCGGTCATGGGAAACCTTGATCGCGTCCAGGCTGTTCTCGGTTAAAGAGTGAGGAATGAGAGCGATTCTGCGATTTTTCGCCTACACATGGCCACTGCCCTATACGCTCGCAGGAATTGCGATCGGACTGCTGCTGGGCGGTCGGTTCCGCAGGGTCAACGGAGTGATCGAGATCCACGGACCCCGCGTCGCCGAAGCGCTCAGCCGGATGTTGCTGCCGGCCCTTGCAATGACTCTCGGGCATGTCGTTTTTGGGCAGAACGAGGCTGCGCTCGATATCACGCGGGAGCACGAACGCGTGCATGTTCGCCAATACGAACGTTGGGGACCGTTGTTTGTTCCTGCCTACGTGATGATTTCGATGCTGTTGTACCTCCGCGGGCGAGACGGATACCGTGAGAACCCATTTGAGGTCGAAGCGTATGCGGTGGATCGGGCGTCCAGGCGACGTTAAGCCTGCGACCAGCTTCTTTCCGGCATTTCTTCCGCTAATTCTTCCATCGATTGGCGCAGTTCTGCCATGAACTCTCTTTTGTCTGCGCGGCTATTGAGCGGCTTGCCAACGAAGACGTCGCAGAAGAAGGGAACCAGAATCGCCTCTCCCTTCGGCAATGCTTTGCCTAACCCGTGCATGAACACCGGCACGATCGGGACGTCTGGGTGCAATCGTGCCAGATGCGCAACGCCCGTTTGAAAGGTTTCCATGCGTTCTGGTTCACCGCGTGTTCCCTCGGGAAACAGCAAGACAATTCCATTCTCATTGAGAACATCGGAGATCGGTTGCAAGGGATGCTTGCCGTCCTCTCGTCGCGTCTTGGTGCGGTCAATGGGAATGATGCCGACGATCCGTGTCGCGAACCATCGCCGTAAGGGACGCGTCAGAAAATAGTCCGCCGCAGCCACGGGCCGCACATATCGAAGTCGGCGCAATCCCAAAATATTCATCAAGGCAAAGGCATCCAAGTGACTGTTGTGGTTGGCCACGATGATTGCCGGGCCGCGGTCGGGTAATCGCTCGCCGCGGCGAACGTTCGTCCCCAAGACCACCATCATCAAGGGCCGAACGATCAACGCGAAGAAGAGAAACCGCAGGAAGTGGTTCATTATCCGTAGCAGTAGTAGACAAAGTGAAAGAACAGCGGCGCCGTGAAGACCAGTGAGTTGACGCGATCAAGAACACCGCCATGCCCAGGCAAGGTGGCACCAAAATCCTTGATCCCCAAATCGCGTTTGAGCGCCGAAAAACACAAGTCACCCGCGAATCCCGCTACGGAAATCAGAATGCCAGCCAAGAACGCGCGTGTGGTGTCCAGCAGGGTGAGCCTCGGTCCAATGATCGTCGCAAGGACGACGATCGAAATGATGCCACCAATCAATCCGGCATACGTCTTGTCCGGACTGACGGTGGGGGCGACCTTGCGGCGACCGAAAGTCTTGCCCCACAGGAATTGAAAGATGTCATTCGCTTCGGTGAGCAGGACTAAGAAAAGCACCAATCCCAGGCCCGGGTGTTCCGCGACCCGACAGCGATGGATATGCGGGAGGAAAGCGGGGCGATGGACCAGGCTGGAGGACCAACAGATAGGCCGCGTGTGAGAGACTGAAAACCGTGATCATCAACGCCCAATGAAGCGTGCCGGCCGCCTTCAAGAATCCTTCCGTCTGGCCAATCATCCACATTCGAGTCGGCAGCCAGGCAAACATCAGCACGGGGATGAACATGATGAACATCCCGTACCACTCCGTCGCGGCAAAGTAGTACTGGAAGATCACCGCGAGGTATGCATAGAACAGGACACGGCGGTCCGCCCGACGTGTCGGAGTCATCGAAAGAAACTCTTTCAACGCCAGGTAGCTGACGAATCCCATGAACCAGATCGTCGCTCCCGATGACCAGACCAGGACGAAGGAGAATAGCCCAACGATGACCCACCAGGTGCGGATCCGATCGTGGAGTTGCGTGAAGTCACTGTGCGGCCGCAACTTGGCAAGATGCGAATGCGGCAATGCTAGACGCTGTGAGAGCCGCGAAAATCGCGAGAAGGGCAGTTCTGACTTCGACAGCAAGTTCGGGCATGCGATGGATTATCGTTCGGCTTCGCCATGGGGGGAACCACATCTCTCTGTGGTGGATCCCATTTCCTTCAGTCGTGTGCGCAGCGTGGGCTCATTTTCTGGGAGCCAGAGCACGTTGGCTGGCGATACATGAGCCGGCTAAGCCGCGTTTTGACGCTGGCCCGCCGGTTGGATTCCCATCGCCAGCAGCGAATTGCGGCCGTCGTGACGTTCTGCGATGGTGGCGGCATAGGCCTTCGATCGGGACCGGATTTCGTCGCGCCGCTTTGCAAATTGTCGCATTAAATCGGGAATTTCCCCGCGATCCTGGTAAATGAAGCCGATTGAGCGATGACCTCCGGCCAGACGCACCTGATTCGCCAGCCAACAATGATCGGGAACAATCACGGGAACCCCACGAGCCATCATCTCCAAAAGCACGCCACTGCACCTGGCGACGTATCGTGTCGGCTCATACAGAAACAGTCCCAGGTCGGCCGTGCTCAGCCATTGATGATAGATCTCGGTCGACAGGTTGGAGGTGATGATTTCCAGAGGACGAACGGACTCTCCCGGCATCGATTCTTCGCAGCTTCGGTGCAGGGACGCTGGAACCATCGATCGCCATCGATCGGCGGGCAACTGCATCGACAGTCGATAGCGGCCTGGTTTCAACAAGCTTTCCTCCACCCCGGCAAGCAGATCGGCGATCGCGTCCTTTCCCTTTTCAGCTCGAGGCATTCCAGCGATGACTGCGGTCAGTGGCTCGTCGGCTGACCCGCTGGCCAAGTTGCACGGACGGGTCGGGTAGGGAATGGAGCGAATGGAACAACCACTTTCCACTTCGCGCAATTGCTCTGCTAAGCGCGTCGGTCGTTGCGTGAAGGTGCACCTGGTGCGGCCGCAGTGCCTCCATGGCGGCGCGAATCTGACGTCCCACGAGTCGACTCTTTGCGACGCGATCACCTTGCCCCGATTCGTGCAGGGCGAAATGAAAGAGGACGTCGATCCGTAACGGTGGTAGCTCAGCACGCTTCATGGCATGAGCCAGGGCGAGCAACGCAAAGTCGTCGCCAGTGTTGACCAAGATGGAATCGGCCGCCGTCGGACGAACCTCAGCAAGCAGATGAACCAGATCGTCGGACCACTGGCGAAGCATTTGCGTTGGGCGTTTGGCGGCCGGACCGAGCCAATCGGTGAACTTCCAGGCACAGGTTCTGGATTGGGCTTCCGCCGATCGGGTTGCCACTGAGATCGCGCTGGCAGCGAGAGTTTCCATCAACGCCCAACGACCAACGGACCAAACGCCGCGTCCCAAAGACACGGTGAACCTCCCAGGCTCGCCCCGCGATCTGCTGTTCGCTCAAACTCGCGATGGGTCGCAAGGATGCAGCGGAATCCAAGTTGCTCGGCGCCGGTCAGCAGCAGGTGGGCAAGTTCATAGTAGTGTCCTCCCTGATCTCGGATGTTGTCGTCGACCAAGATCAGACGTGGCGGCTCGGTCGCCCGTCGTTCGTGACCGGATGATGGGTTTGCGTCTCGGGATGAGGCTCGGCTCATGATGGCATCCTTTCCATGAGTTTGCAGCAAACCGGCTGGGCTGCGCGACTTGATTGCTAGCTTTGCGTCGAGAGGAGTGCTTCGAATAGGTTGTTCGACCTGCAGGCTGCGAGATCTCGACCGCTGCGAATTCGAAGGCGCCATTCCAGACCGCTCGGATCCTAGTCGGCAGGTTGCCGGTGAACCAAGAGCAACCTTCGGATCGAATCTCCGTTGTCGTCAGGGCGCCAATTTTCGTACGGTCCACGGAAATCGAAGGAAGATTCGGCAGGATCCCTCTGTCCGAACAATTGATCCGTATCTGGATGATGGAACTCAAGCGAGGCACCGATGCACGCCCCTGACGGACGAGCGATTCATTGGATCTTGATCATTGCGATTGCAGTGACACTGGGATGTCGTGGTTCGAATCCCTTCAACCGATATGTCCAAGTGACCAAGACCAGCGATCCGGACATTCCTGAGATCGAGGCTCCACCGCAGCGGCTGGCCACGGCCAAGCCACGCACGAGCGAAGACTCGGTTTCTCCCCATCAGCCGGTCGCGAGCTCCTCGAGTCAGGACACGGTCGCAGCCCAAAGTCAAGAAGCGACACCGACCGCCGGCACGAGGACGATTCCTGCGACGACCGTCTCGTCACGTTTGCCTTCGAAGCCCTCCGCGAAGTCGGCGCCCGTTTCGAGCGCGGCGACAACCCCTGGAACCGCGGCGGCGGTGAAGTTCGGGTGAAGCCGATGCGGCATCCAAGGTTGCGTCGTCCAGTCTGGTTGATGACGCAGCTGCACAAACCCTGACACAACGTCCAACGTCGATCAGTGAACTTGGCAGCGACTTCAATTCAGACGAACTGATGGCGGCGCTGAACGATATTTCCGCCCGAACTGCGTCAGCAAGCGCTGCGGCAATTCGTTGCCGTTGCGGCCCGATCGGCCGACCAAACCAACCAACCCAACACACTGGCGCAAGAGCTTGCCAAGACCATTGACAACTTGCCAACGCTTCCGGAGCCAACGTCGAAGGAGCCGGCTGTTTCACCGCAACGGCTTGGGTCCGAAGACGGCGACGACCAGCCGGCCACTGCTACGCTGAGCGATGCCGCAGCGGGGTCAAAACGATCCGATTCGTCCGGAGCAACCGCCTCGTTAACCGATTTGCAATCGAGCGAGCTGGAATCGGTTGACGTCCAAGCCATTTCGGATGCGTTGATTCCTGAATCCAGTGCGGTCAAGACCGCTTCGGCCGCTCGCGAGGCGAACCAAGATCCGATGGTGTCTCAAGCGATCGCCGATACCGCTGCCGTGAGCAAGGCGTCCGGACGGTCGATGCGGAAGCGGTCGATGCGGAAGCGGTCGTTCCGAATCCACCACAATCGGAACGCGAGCTGATCGCGCGAACTTGTCAAGCGACTATCGACCGCTGCTCCTGACGAAAGTGAAGCTGAGCGGAGTAGTCGACTGATCAAGCTGCGGCACTTGATGGTGCTTTCCGGGGATCCCGATGCTGCCGTTGCAAAGATCGACGGGATGGCCGAAGCCGAACAGGAGTACTTGCGACATCAGCTGTTGGGACTTTGGACGATGATCGACCCTCAGGGACATCCGATTCCAAGTCGGCGATTCACCACCGCGATTCCTCAGATTCGCGAAGCCGCAAAGTTCGCGGCCGCAGCAACCGATTCGCTGGAAGTCCGGTCGCTGGCGTTCTGTACCGAAATCGAATCTTACGGCCAGATCACTCCGTTTTCCGGCAACCGATTCAATCCGGGGCAGCAGGTCATTCTGTATTGCGAAATCGAGAACTTCACGGTCAAGAAAGTCGACGGGGGTTACGAGACCCATTTGCAGGGCAGTTACGACGTCTACGACGACAAGAACGAAAAAGTCTTCAGCCAGGTGCTGCCGGCCGACCAACAGGTTTCGGCAAACTACCTGCGTGACTATTTCATCGCCTACCAGATGTACCTCCCCAGCGAGCTTTCCCCCGGGACTTATCGTTTACAGCTGACGATGGAAGACGCCAACGGCAAGAAGTATGGGCAGTCAAGCATCCCCTTCGAGATCGCCAAATAGGCGAGTCCGGCTGATCAGAGGTCGACGGTATCCATGACCTGGTAGGTGGGGCCTCCCTTGTCCAGGAAGCTGGCGATCATCTGGACATCGGCGACCCACATGCGGCCCAAGATCGGTTCCGGCTTCCTGCTGCATCCGCTGGATCACCGCATCGCCGGCCTTTCGGGACTTGGCCCGCCCCAGGGTCAGGTGAGGCTTGTAATCGCGGGGTTCGGGTTTGAAACCGAGTGAGGCGAGGTCGCTGCTCGAGCGCCATCACGATTTCGGTCAGCGTTCCGCTTGGGTCGTTGACGCCGGCGTATAAAACACGGGCTCGTTCGATGGAGGGCAACCCTCCGGTCCCAGAAAATTTCAGTTCAAATGGCGCGTGGACCTTGCAGACTTCCCGAATCACCTCACACACTTGAGGGACCTCGGTGTTGTGGACGTCGCCCAAGAATTTTAGAGTCAAGTGCAGGTTATCGGTGGGCACCCACTTGATACCGTCGCCGGGCTCCCGAATGCGTTGGATCAGGCGGACCGCAGCGCGCGAGACCTCCGGATCCAGGGGAATGGCGATAAAGGATCGGATCGATTTCATGCTTTCGAGAATGTCTTAGGGACCATGCCTCAGTTTCAGCCGCCCCGGTTCAAGCCGCATCGCGTGATTCGAGGGGGACATCTTCAGACCATCGTATCGATTCGTGCCGAGCACGCGACCGGCCTGAAACCGATTCGACATGTGGTCGAGGTTTCCGACGGCGACGCGATCATGCTGCACGAAGATTGCCCCGCTGGATGGCAGGAGGGGGACCGATCGATACTGTTGTTGCACGGTTTGTCCGGTTGTCACTCGGCTCCCTACATGCTTCGTCTGGCCCGGAAATTTGTCAGCCAGGGCGTTCGCGTTTATCGCATCGACATGCGAGGCTGTGGGGCAGCTGCCGACTTGACCGATAACCTGACGCACGCCGGGCGGAGTGACGATCTGGTCGCGGCGCTGAGCTTCATTGCAGATCAGGAGTGTTGCTGGCCCAATCCATGCCGTTGGCGTTTCTCTGGGAGCCTGTCAGCTGTTGAGGGCGGTCGGACGGATTGGGGCGGGCTTGGATCCGATGCCTTGGTGGTTTGATCGCCTCGAGCGAATTGCCGCCGTCGCGCCGCCGTTGGACTTGCAGCGTTGCAGCGACAACATGAATCGATGGGTGTTGCGACCCTACAACTACTACTTCATCAAGGCGCTGTTGGAACGTGCACCGACACGAGTCCGACAGCGTGAAGCATTCCAACAGGAACTCAGGGGCCCCAGGCCGCGGACGTTACGCGAACTGGATGATCGATACACCGCACCGATGAGCGGTTTCGAAGACGCGTGTGACTATTACGCCAAGTCATCCTGCAACCAAGTGACGCCGCACAATCCAGTCCCGACGTTGGTGCTGGCTGCGGCGGATGACCCGATTGTGCCGATCGGCTGCTTTGTCGATGACCCCAAGGTTTGGTCCGATACGACGGAGTTGTTGATCACCAAGACCGGCGGGCATGTGGGATTCATCGACCGGGAAAAACGATCCTGGATGGATCAAGCCCTGGCGGCGTGGTTCGACTTTTCGTCGCGGGATTCCGTCTGGCGAGCAGTTGCCGGCGCAAGGCCAAACAAGCGTCCATCGTCGGAGGTCTCAGCGAGCAACGGGCCTGTGATTGGTGCCGTATTTCGAGGTCCAGACCGGGGGCGGTTGGATTTCATCGGCCACCGGCGAGCCTTGGTCGGCACGACCGCTTCCTTCCAGTCGACTGATCAGCTCGACGGTCATGTCGGCATCGCAGGCGATCTGACAGCTCAGCCGGACGCCTGGCTCGGTGACCCCACGAGCACGCAGCGTTTCCTTCTCGGCCTCGGTCATCTTGTCGGGTTCGCCCTCGACGAACTTGACGCGACAGGTCGTGCATCTCGAATTCCCGCCACACGCATGCAACTGGTCGGTCTTGGCGTCGTCGACGAGTGCCTTGACGAGCCGCGTGCCTGCGCCACCTCGAATTCTCCAACACCTTGCACGGTCAACTTGGGCATGATTCTTCCTGGTTCTTCAAGTAGAGATGAAAGGCGAAAGGATAAAGCAATTCGCTGGCATTCGCACCCGAGTGCCGATCAATCCGGTTGCGGAGGCTGCGGCACGCTGGTCACCTCCGAGCTTGCCTCCGACGTTGAGTCATCGATTGGTGAATCGAGTCGGGCTGTCCTGCCCTGCGGCTTTCCTCTGTGTCTGCAAACGCAGTTTCACCATCTGCAATTCCTTCTCGGCAAGTTTCTCGTTCAAGAGCAACAAGTGCAAGGCATCGGTGGACGTGTAGCCCTTGGCCGCCAATTTCTGAGCCAACGTCCTTGCTCGCGCGCAGTTGGAAGAGTTGACGTTCGGCGTAGACCTCATCCAATTCCAGCGTCAGCAGGTTTTCTTCGTGAGCCGCCTTGGCGCTGTCAAGTTGCCCTTGCGCACGAGCCAAAGCAAGACGATCGCCGGCGACCTGGACTTCGGACGCCTCGCCTCGCTCGAATTGATACTCGCTTTCCTGCAACTGCGCTTTCGCAAATTCAACGCAGGCTTCGGCTTCGTGCAATCGTAATCGCGGGAAGTCGTCCGGAGCGGAGCTGTTGTCGCTCCAATCGATACGACTCTGGAATCGATTCCTTCGATCAACCTTTCCATTCGCATCACTTCGGTTTGCCGCTGCACGCGTTCATCTCCAATTCTTGATCGCGTGACATCGAGATTGCTCCCAAAACTTGGCGGGGTGCACCTTTGTGCGGTCGCCGCGGATGGGAATAGCAGGACCAACGACGGTCAAAGTCGCCAACGTGACTCGATAGCCGTGCATCACATTACCTGATCGATGTGCATTGAGGAATGAAATCAGACTCGCTTCCGCCACGCATCATAGGGGCAGGAGTGCCGACTTGTCGAATCGAGCCTCAGGCGCCCAGATCGCGTAAGGGCCCCTCCAGGGCATTGGCTTGTCGGAAGAAACCCAGGTCATTGGGGTGGGATCCATCGGTCGTGTCGTCTCGATCCTCGCCCAACAGCGTGTCTCCAGCGACATAGCCCAGTTTTTCGAATCCGGCAGCGATCAAGGAATCGTAGGCGTCGCGAAGTGCTTTGCGACTTTCTTCGTGCCGACGCATCAAGGACTTCACAAAAGGAGCATGGGCATAGGTGCGATCTTCGACCAGCAGGATCGGTGTTTCCGGGCGGGCCGATCGCAGTTGTCGGACGAGAGGCTCAGCACGTGCCGCGACATCTTCGCCGACCATGTTCGGCAAACAATCGATGACGTAGATCAACGGATCAAGTTCGCAGAGAAAGTCGCCAACTTCCTTTTCCATTCTGCCGTTTCCCGGAGAATCCCAAATTGATGATGGGGCGATTGAGCCGGCGACCGAGGATGGCCGGATGTGGCATGCCGGGGCGAGAAGCGCAGGCGCCATGCGTGATCGAGGTGCCGTAAAAGACAATCGGCTTGTCCGTCCGAGGTGCGATCGGTTCGAAACTCGCTCCCTCCGGAACGCCGATCTTCAGGAATTCGGTGCCGTTGTAAAGTGGCAGATAGGCGGTGAAATCATGGGGCTGCGGTTCGAGCGATTCGATCAATCGTGCGTTGGTCGTCTGCTCCGTCGGTCGGGCGACGGCGAGCCATCGCCACTGTCCCGCTGGGTCGGTTGCATAGAGATCGATGCCGCTCACACCGGTGGCAGGCATGTGCGGCATGGCAAGGTTGGGCGAGGAGACCTGGTAGTCGACCCAGACCTCCGTGGCGTTGGTGCGAAAGCGGGTGAGCATGCCAGCCGAATGCCGACTCAAGTTCCAAACGGCATCACGAACCACGCCCTTGGCTCGCTTGGGTAAGACGGTCAAAGTACTTCTCGGTCTCGGATTCGGCCAGCCCTTTCCTTCCACGCCCCAGTCTCGGACGTCATGCCAAACCAACGTGCGCTTCGCCGTCGAGTCTTGGGCCATGATTGTCTGGCCCACGGCAGCGGCTGCCGAGATGGTCGTGTATCGCAAGAATGTTCGTCGACTATGTCTCGATTGTCATCGCGTTGACCTGTGGTTGAATGGATGCGACCACCTTGGATGGTTCGGCATCGCAAAAGTCTACACGAAGAGAGTCGCTCGATTGAGACTCCGCGTGGTTGCTTATCGCCAATCCCATGTCGCCGCGAACGCTTCATCGATCGGTTCCGCGATTCGGCTAGCAAACAGCAAGTCGGAATCGCGATCGGTCGATTTGGCGGAATCAACGTCGGTCCAGGTAACCTGAGCAGGGCCAACGGCCTGCTCTGATTCGCCGCTTGCCTGTTCGCGACCAATGCGATTGATCACAAAGAGTGCGTCGGAAGCGGTTAGTCTTCCATCACGATTGGTGTCGTAGAATCTAAAACGCGACGGGTCGATGGTATTTGGATCGACCAGGTTGTCTTGAGCATCGACGAGAAGGCGTGGCGCGAGCGCGTTGATGATCACCAGTGCATCGGCCGCAGTGCCAGGCCCGTTGCCATTGACATCGGTTGGATTGATGGGGTTCGTCCAACTCCGCGGTCCGATCAGACGCAGCGTGGCGGCGCCGTTGACGAAGATCCGCTCGAACTGTCCGTCCACTGTCTCGACGCCAGAGAATTGCCATTTCGCATCGAAGACAACCTGATCTCCTGCGTCCGCGATCGCCAACAGCGTTTGATTCGGTGTTTGCGTTTGAATAGTGGCCGCATCGAGGATCAGCGTGTTGTCGCCCGTGCCACGAATATCAATCGTTTTCACGCTCTTGCGAAGCGATTCGTCGAGCGCTGCCATCTCGACGGTTTCACCTGCGCCTTCCAAGACGATCGCGTCCACGAGGGGCGGGAGAATTCCGAAGTTCAGATCGATGATGGTCTCGACACCGCTCAGCGCTACGCGGTAGGCGCCATTGGCTGGGCGATTGCGCAGCGTGCTGATGATTTCGCCGGAAAGCCCCGCGATCACGATGTCGGAGGTGCCGTTTTGGTCGACGTCTCCAACAGCGAATTCAGCTTGCTCGTCCGCGGCGTACTCACGTTGCCGAGACATTTTCCGGAGGGGACAAGGCAAAGGGGCCTCGATCCAAATCGTTACGCAGGATCGAAACTTGTTGCAGGAAGGCTCCGGCAACTAATAGATCCTGATCACCATCACCATCGATATCCGTGGCGTCGACTCTGGTAGGGGCCTTGGCCCACGGTGACGAATTCGTTGGACACATCGAACACACCGCTCGTGCTGCCGAGCAACAACTCGATCGTATTGGACAGGAATCCGGCAACCGCAAGATCGCTGTGGCCGTCACCATTGAGATCCGCAGTGGTGATCCCGGCGGGCCCGAGTCCGGCTTCGTAACTCACCGGTGCGGCGAAGTTCCCGCCACCTTGATTGAGTAGCACGGCGACATTCCCCAGGTTCGCTCCCAACGGATGGTCTCCGAAGTTGGCGATCGCGAGATCAAGATCCGTGTCATCATTGAAATGCCCCGCCACGATCGACGTGGGGCCTCTTTCCGCCACTTGGGATTGCCGACAGATTGAATCCTCCGCTGCCATCATTGAGCATCAGCGTGACGGAGTCCGAGCCCGCGTTGGTCACCGCAATGTCCATTCCACCAACTCCATCGAAGTCACCGATCACAACATCCGAGGGCAGCAGGCCGACGGGATACGTTTCGATCGAATCGAAGCCGGTTCCATTGAAGTCGAACAGGATCGTGCTCGTTCCGCTGAGTTGATTGATCACTACCAGGTCGTCAGAGCCCTGCTGGTTCAAGTCCCCGGCGGCCAACGCGATAGGGCCAGTCTGTTCGGGGAACAACGAGACATTGATGGACGTATCGCCGAACGAACCGTCGCCGTCGTTCAGACGAATCGATAGCAGATTCGCCTCGTAGAGCACGGTTGCCAGGTCCAGCTTTGCATCGCCGTTGAGATCGACCAGGATCACGTCGCGGATTCCCGCCAACGTTTGCAGTTCCGCCCGCGCCGGCAAAGAACTTCTATCGAACGCGTTGCCCAGCGGCGTTGAAAGCTGCGTGTCGTCAGCAAGCAGCGCGCGGACGACGTAGCTACCGAAACCGAGCCCGCCGAAAGAATAGATACCGGAGGCATCGGTGGTCGTCGACGGTTCCTCCGCTTGCAAAAGTCCATCGTCGTTCAAGTCCAAGAAGACCGTGACATTCGGGATGCCACTTTCTTCCGGATCTCGGAGGCCATCTTTGTCATCGTCATCAAAGATCAAGCCGCTGATTGATCCGTCCTGTGGCTGACCACCGCCCGGCGCTCTGACGAACCCAAAGTCTTGATCGCGGACGGTTTGGCCTGCGTTCACGAAAACTTCTCGAACTTCCGGCAATCGCGACGTCAGGGAGCACCTGTTGCCAGCCGACGGGAACCTCGGCCCGAACCATGTAGCTCGCGTGCCCGGGGACGTTCGGGAACAGGTAGCTGCCATCGGCGCCTGTCACCGCTTGCGGTTCCCCCGCATCGAGCTGGCCATTGGCCGATGTGTCCAAATAGACAATCCACGATTCCAAGCCGGGATCGGCAACGTCACGAATCGAGTTGGTGAGCAAGTCCTCGAACAACGTACCGCGGATTTCACCGGACGCGGGAACCAATCCAAAGCCGGATGCGGTGACGGTTTCCCCTGCATTCAAGATCACGGTACGGTCGGCGATCGACGCCAGGGGATTACTGGCAACGAACGTTTCCGATCCTTGCACAAACGCAATGAATTTGCCGTCGCCGCTGATCGCGGCGCTGTGACTCGCCTCGGCAACGCGGACGGTCGTATTGGACTGGCGGTCAAACAAAAACACATCGATCAATCCGTTCGCATCGTCACTGACCAAATTGGTGGCAGCCGATTCAAAGACCACGAAGCGGCCGTTCGCACTGATCGCAGGATTTTGACTTGCCCCATCGCCGTCGCCGCCAAGGTCTGATGTGCTGATTCGCTGGATCAGTTGCGAATCTCGATCAAACACAAAGATGTCGGACGCATTGTTTTCGTCTTCGGACACCAGGTTCGATGCGGCCGACGCAAAGACGACGTAGCGACCATCACCACTGATCGAGGAACGTTCGGAGTCCGCGTCGGCGGGTGTCCCGTCGCTGGCCAAGCTGACTCGCTGGACCGTCTGGTCGGTACGGTCGACGACAAAGACATCGGTCCGTCCGTTGGTGTCCTCGTCGATCAAGTTCGTCGCGGCCGACTCGAAGGCGACGTAGCGACCGTCCTGGCTGACCGATGCGTTGAAGCTGGCGCCATCGGCGTCGTCGCCGGAAAGACCTTTCGATACCTTGGAAATCAGATCCTGCTGACGATCGAAGATGTAAACATCGCTGACAGACGTGAAGGCAACGTAACGCCCGTCCAGGCTGATCATGCCGTCGCTCGGCGAGAAGCCGGTCAATTCGGACGCGACGGAAAAGCCTGCGGTGATGCCCTCGGTGATCCGAGTATCGACCACTTCAACGCTGTCATGAGGGCCAGGAATGAAAGGGTGGTCAAACGTGTCCAGGAAGGTCACGTAGCGACCGTCGGCGCTCAGTGAGGGCGTGTCAAATGCTGTGTAGGGAATCTCAGACGGCGGAAACCCGAACTCGTCGACAAAGTTCGGGGAGTAGTAATTCCCCGTCGCACGATTCAGCACCAGCAGCCTGGCTTCGATCGGGCCGCTGCTGGGAACGTTGTCCGAGTAGAAAGCGATCGATTTGCCATCGAAGGAAAGCCCGGGTGAGTGTTGATCCCCATCCTCGGCGCTCATCCGAACGTTGGCGAGTGTCTCTTGATGAGAAACCGTCCAATTGTCGGGAACCTGAAGGTAAATGCTTTGCGGACCTGCCATCAGGTTCGCGAACAAAAAACTGCCTGCTTGATCGCCCTCACCGGTCGCCGCTCGGGGCTCATCGGCGTCGAACTGGCCATTGCCATTCTGGTCGACAAACAGGATGAAGCCGGGTAGTCCTATCTCGCCAGTGTCCGCTGAGCCGTCACCGTTCCGGTCGAGATAGACCCATCCGTCTGCGAATCCACCGATCATCTCGATGGCACCGACGTCGGGACGGGTCAGGAAGTCGCCCCCGCGCTGTGGACGAGCACTGCCGACCTGATCCAAGCCGGGGAAGTTCGCCGCATCGGCGCCATCGATCGCCGGGTTTCCCGCGTTCAACGGATGCGCCAAGGTGGGACCACCCAGGAATTGCAGTGGTCCGACCGATTGGGCGTCTGCGATCACGTTGAAGCCGCGGTCCGTGACGCCCGGGCCGATCGGGACGCCCAGATTTCCCGCAAGCAGCGAGCTATGTAAGCGAACGCGCCCGGCAATCGTGGAAGCGCCGTCGTGGAAGGCTGCCGTGACATGATTCAGATTGGCGATTGCCGAGGAGCCTTCGAGCGGTTCCAGGTCGAGAGACCAACTGGTCAGTGTCCCGACGTCGCTAGCCGTTGTATCGGTGATCTCAAGTCGCCAAATTCCGTTGGGGTCTTCTCCGCTCAGATCACTCAGTCTGCCTTCGGGGCGGAACGAGCCGGTATAGGGTGCCGACGCGGCGGTGATGTCCAGGAGCGCCTCGTCGTCAAGGACCGTATTGGTAAAGTTGTTGCTGCCTGCACCCACGCCGGTGAACAACTCGATTCTGTGTCCCCGCAGGACTGATCAGAAAGACATTCAAGTCGCCGTTGAATGTGTGATCGATGCTTAGCTTGACGTTCACGTCCGAGATCACATCGGCGAAATCGGAGACGGTCAACTGCGAAGTGATCGTCCCCTTATCGGGAATCGAGCGCGGTACGTCGACCGAACCAACGACCAGTCGGTTCACCAGGCTGAACACGCCGATTGCCGCTCCCGATGCATTGGCCGCCGTGTTCCCCGAGAAGGTGGAGTTCTCAACTTCGATCGCACCGCTCTTCAAGGCCACGATTCCGCCACCGCCGACCAGATTGGGATCGGGATTGGCCAGGGCCTGGCCCGCTGTGGCGACGTTCTCGACGAACGTGCTTTGCGTGATCGTTGCCGTCGCGCCGCCGCTGGCGAGCAAGCCACCGCCGATTGCTGCCGAGTTGCCTGCGATCGTGCTTTGATGGATCTCGAGATTGCCCCCCCACAGCGCAATGCCACCGCCGCCGATCCCATTGGAGAGATCACTCGACTCATTGCCCGAGATGGTGACCAGGTCCAGGTTGACCATTCCCGCCGACAAGATGGCTCCACCCCCCTGGTCACCCGGTGCAATACCGCCGCTTACCGTGACCCGCTGCAGTGACAAGGAACCGCCTGGATGGACCTTGAAGATACGATCCCCGCCAGACCCGCTGATCCTCGTCACATCGGTTTGGTCGCCGATGATCGTGATCTGGCCAAGGATGTCCAAGTCGCCCGATGATTCATTCGACCATCCGGTCACGTTCGGCAGGTCGGGCAAACCGTCAACCTGGTCGGGATTTGGAAACGTCGACGCCGGATCTGGTTGATGAGGAATGTCAACGTGAGTTTCGCCGACGTCCAAGATGATCGTGCGTGGTGAAGGAGCCGCCGCATTGGCTTCCTGGATCGCGGCTCGCAGAGAACAGGCACCCGACGCATCGGCGCAGATCCCATCACCAAGGTTCGCGTCCACCGAGTCCAGGCCGGTCGTGACGTACAAAAAGTCCGCCGCTTCGATGCGAACGTTGAACGAGCCGATGCGCTGACCCGTCACGAATTGAAGGCCGCTACTAGACGCGACCGAGTTGGCGAGCACTTCAATGTCGTACTTGCCAAAGTCGAGCGGATCCCACTGACCTCCAGGAGCGATGATCTCGTAGGTTGCCTGGAATGTTCTGCCATCGGGTACTGGCGTCACCGAACCGGGAACCAGTGTCGCGTCGATTTGATCCCTGGTTCCCCATCGTCGCAAAACTCGCAGGTCATCGTCGCCGATCGTCGAAGGATCGATTCCACTGTGATAGTGGTACTGCACGACGATTTGCTGGGTTGATCCGCCAGCCGATGTAACACTGCCCGCGGAAACCACCACTGCAGCGGGAGTGAACACTTCAGATTGGACCGATTGGAACGCATTCAACCGTCCGCTGCTTGCCACTTTGCCTTGCAAGGCCGTCATGACATCAGCGCCGCCGATGATCGCACCTCGGATATCTTCAACCGTGGCCGTGGGCCGTGCGCTCAAAATGAGAGCCGCTGCAGCAGAAACGTGCGCGGCCGCAATGCTGGTCCCGTTGCCTGAACCGTAACGATCACCTGGTAATGTGCTGATCACACCGACACCGGGCGCGGCGATGTCGACCGATTGGCTCCCGAAGTTGCTGAAGACAGCCAACTCGTCATGCATGTCGCTCGCTGCGACCGAGATTACATTCGGCAAATCATACGAGGCGGGATAATAGGGCGTGCGATCGTTGTCACTCCCACGCCCGAGAGCGTCGCCGTTTCCTGCCGCGGCGACGAACAAGATGCCGGCGTCACCGCTGGCTTCGATCGCCGCGCGAAGCAGTGGGCTGCCGCTTCCGGAATGTCCCCAGCTGTTATTGGTGACCCGCACGTTGACGCCGTATTGGTTCCGCATCATCGTTGCGTAGTTGATGGCAGCGATCGCATCCGCCTGGCTTCCCCGGTTTTGAGCATCCAGAAATTTGATCGACATGACGGAAGTCTGCCAATTGATTCCGGAGATCCCGACGCCGTTGTTGCCGACTGCGGCGATTGTCCCCGCGATGTGCGTGCCGTGTCCGAACAGATCGCTGGGATTGTTGCCTGCGAAGGGTTCGTCGGGATCGCTGCGAAAGTTCCATCCGAACAGGTCATCGACAAATCCGTTTCCATCGCTGTCGTTGGCATCCGCCCAGCGTGCGTCGCCGAGCAAGTCCATCGCATCGATACGACCGTTGCCATTGAGGTCTTGGACGAGCGTTCCATTCAATCCCTGGACGAATGGAGTCGCCGTGGTCATTTGCGCGACGGTTGCCAAGTCTCCCGCGATCAGATCGCCGTTTTGATTGAGCGCGACCGACGAGGCTACATAGATCTGCGAGCCCACCACGCGAAGATTATTCAGATCCCAAAAGCTGTAAATTCCATCGCCGTCCAGGTCACTCAATTGTCCCCGGATGCCAGCTGGAATCTCGCCCTGATTGAGCCAGATGTTGAGATACAAGTCCGCGTGCGTTCCGTCGATTCCTGAATCGATCACACCCACCACGACGGACGTGCTGCCAGTGCTGATGTCCCAGGCCTCGGAGGCATCGATGTCAGCGTCGGGCGTCGATCCAAGCTGACCGGTACTATTCAAGTTGGTCATGTCGGGGAACAGTGGATCATTCGGAATCTCGGATCCGTCAATGAAATCGTTCCGTGTGAAATCGGCGACGAGTTCGTTGGACGCCAACCAGCTCGCTGCGATTCCTTCTGTCAATGAAAAGCTTTTAACCAGGAGCATGCCGGGCATGCCGAGTCCGCGGATGACGTCGAAGTTCACGTACTCGCCGTCGAGCATCGTATCGGCGTCGATGATCGAATCGATCCGTTGAGAAGCTTCCGGGCTGAGCCGAACGATCCATTCTTGCTGGGACAGCACGTCGGTCGTCGAGCCCCGTCTGGGGCCTATGAATGACGACTCGCTGACCGCCGATTGGCCAAGATCTGAGGCATCGAGTCGTTGGTGACCCGCTTGAAACCAGAGAGGTGATGCTTGGTCATAAACGAGATCCGCACCGTGCAGCAGTTGCCGAGGTTCCAGCAGTTCAAAGGCAATACGGTGCCGCAAAAGACGAGCGCGACGAGATCGAATCATGCTGGATCGAGCGGTGGTGTTACGAAAGAACGCGAGTTCGGTGTTGCCCACATGAGCGAACGCTACTGGAATCAAATCGAACAAAAATCGAGTGCATGTTCAACAACAGATCAATTTGGCATCCAAGTCAACTCTAGACGAGAGGACAGGATTTTCATCCCTCCGAGCCTGAGAACGGCAGAGAATTCACGCACCGAAAAACGCTGCGTGAATCCGCAATGGGATTCTGTTTCGATCCGTTGGCTAAGTGGGGGGAATGCGGTGAAAAGAGGATCTCGGGACGCCACCAATTGGAATCTCGATTGTCGCGGGTGTCTGACGCTGGCTTCGCGGCCCTGATGGCTCGTGTTAGACTGTCCGATTGGCCCGAAATCGGATTTCCCCGTTTGCCACCGAACTGGCCGGGGGGTGACCGAGCTGCGAGAAGTTCAACGTGGTTTTTCGGTTACAGCGGGCGGCGTTTGCAGGAATCTCGAATTGCAGTGGATAGCACGGTATGGATTTGATGTCCGATCAGTCAATCGGCGCCCTGGGTTTGTTGGTCGCCGAGGCCGCAGAGCGGCTGGTTGATTCGCACCACGAATCACTTGACAAACGGGCCGCAATGTTGGTGGTCGAGTCGCCCACATTCAGCAACGAACAGGGGCGGATGCGGTTTGCGTTCAAGGTAAAGGGAAACCGCCAGACGCCGGTCGATGCATCCATTGAGGTGGCACCCGAAGACTTTGATGGAGACGAGGACTACGACTTCGAGCCCTTGAGCGTCTCGTTGCTCGCCGAACCCACCTGCAGCTGCGATCAATTCATTGCGGAAACTCGTTGTCCCCACACGCTGGCGATCGCATGGTGGCTACAGGAGCAGCTTGGCCGTCGTTCGATCAGTCAGGTGTTCGAGTTTCTTGGTGAGTTGGAAGTGGATTCCGTTGCCGCGGGTCGTGACTTGGTGAACCAGGTCCTGCGTTTGGCTAAGAATGCGGGGGACCCGCCGGCCCGAGTCGAGACGACGCGTCTGCAGTGGCGAGTCGGCCTCTCGACGTCGCGCTACTATTGCCCGATTTCCATCACGGCTTACGAGCAGCGTCCGAGGAAGAACGGAAAAGGCTGGACCAAGGGAAAGGAGGTCCGCAGTTTCGATTTACTCCGACGCGATTTCTCGGCTCATCCGATCGACGGCCGGATCGCTGCGCTGGTTGCCAACCCCAGCTACTCGTTCAACGAAGATCACTTCTCAGAATTCCAGGCGTTGCGACTGCTTGCTGGCCACCCCAACGTGGTCTGGGATGATGTCGACGTGCGTCCCTGCAACGTCTTTTCCGCGGAGTTGATTCTGACGCTCCATCCCGTGGAGCTGGAGGACGAGGAATCGGAAGCGGAGGAAGCCGATGATCGCCGCGTGATGTTTCGCCCGCAGATCGAAGTCAACGGGATCGGTGTGGATTTGGATCGTTGCGAGACCGTCTACGGCTACGCCAGCCCGGTCGAGCCGATCGTGGTGCTGGCGGACCAAGAGCATGACCGATTGGTAGTCTGTACTTTGCGCGATGCACGGGGCATCCAGTTGATTCAGCACCTGCTCGAAGTCGATCTCTCGGAGTCGCTGATTGACGCAGAGTCGGCAGCGAAATTTTCGGTAGGCAGCAGCAGTGTCGATCCGTTGATTCGCGTCAAGTTGCCAGCGCAGTTGGCTGGGCCGATCGAGCCGGTGACAGCCGAGTTGGTCTTTGAGTTGCGGCCTCGCCCCGGTGCGGGCTTGTATGTGGCGCTGCGCATGCACGATGACCGTTTCCGCGAATTGATGATTCCCGGTCAGCCGCCCGAGATCGTTTCCTGTTTGACCGAGAGCGGGCCCGTTCGGCTCCAACGCGATCTGGCCCAAGAGCGGGAAGTGGCCGACGGGGTGATCGACCGGTTTTCACTGCAGCGTTTGAGCCCGGACGGACTGCATCACTGGGTGGCCGAATCGGACGAGATTGCCTTGGACTTGCTCGCCTCGCTTTACAGTGGCGGCGATCAGTCGCCGAGAATCATTTGGCCGGAGGGTGAATCGATTCGCGTTCGTGGCGAAATCACGCCATCGGCTTTGCGGGTGCAGATTGATGATCGGCGTGATTGGTTCGGCCTGACAGGATCCATTTCGCTCGATGGCCGGGAGATTCCTTTGGCCGAATTGCTCGCCGCGGTACGAGACCATCGTGCGTTGGTCCAAGTCGGTGATCGTCAGTTTGCGAGGATCAGCGATGCCTTCCGAAAGCGACTCCAGCAGCTCGGCGATACTGTGGTGGCCGAACGTGGTTCGTTGAAGGTAGCCGATGCAGCCGTGCCGGCCGTTCAAGAACTGATCAGCACCGATGTACCACTCGAGGCGACGGCGCGCTGGCATGAGTCGTTGCGGCGATTGGAATCGCTCGCCGATTGGACTCCGCAGCAGCCGAAGGAACTCGAGGCGACGCTTCGCGATTACCAGCTCGAAGGTTTTCAGTGGCTGGCTCGACTGAGTGCCTGGGGTGTCGGCGGTGTGTTGGCCGATGACATGGGTCTCGGCAAGACCGTCCAGACGCTCGGCGTCCTGCTCGAACGTGCGGCGGAGGGACCGGCTCTGGTTGTGGCACCGACCAGCGTTGGAGAAAACTGGGTGCGGGAGACAATGCGATTTGCTCCCTCGCTCAACGCCCATCTGTATCGTGATTCCGACCGCGCGGAGTTGATTGAGTCGGCCGGACCGAGAGACCTCGTCATCGTCAGCTACCAGCTCTTGCAACGAGACGCCAAACGCTTTGCCTCACGTGCCTGGCGGACGTTGGTGCTCGATGAAGCTCAATTCATCAAGAACTCGCAAACCAAGACGTCCCAGGCGATTCGTCGCATCGAGGCTGATTGGCGAATCGGACTCTCCGGCACGCCGCTGGAAAACCATCTCGGGGAACTCTGGAGCCTGTTCCGCACGATCAGTCCGGGACTGCTGGGGTCTTGGGAGCGTTTTCGCCAGCGGTTTGCTGATCCCATCGAGCGGCATAAAGATGATCAACGGCGGCTGTCGCTGGCCCGTCTGGTTCGGCCTTTCATTCTGCGGCGGACCAAAGACAAAGTGCTGCAGGAGTTGCCACCGCGCACCGAGATCACGCTGCAAGCGGAACTCAGCCCACTGGAGCGTCGCAAATACGAAGACGCCCGACTGGCTGCCCTGGCCGAGTTGAGTGGCGTGGCCGAGGAGGATCAACAAGCTGGCCAACAGCGGATTCGTACACTCGCCTGGTTGACTCGCTTGCGACAACTCGCCTGCCACCCACGACTGGTCGATGCGACGTGGAAGAAGAGCTCCGCAAAGCTCGACCTGCTCGTTTCCTTGGTCGAAGAATTGCGTGAGGGGGAACATCGCGCACTGGTGTTCAGCCAGTTCGTCAAACACCTCACGGTGATTCGAGAGACGCTTGATGAACAGGGCGTGACCTACCAGTATCTCGACGGCGCCACCCCTGCCAAAGAACGCCAGCGTCGGGTTGATGCGTTCCAAGCCGGTGAGGGGGATCTGTTCCTGATTTCGCTCAAGGCCGGCGGTACCGGATTGAATCTGACCGGCGCCGACTATGTGATCCACCTCGATCCCTGGTGGAATCCCGCAGTCGAGGATCAGGCGACCGACCGGGCGCACCGGATTGGCCAGGAGCGGCCCGTGACCGTTTATCGTTTGGTTGCCGAGGGGACGATCGAAGAGCAGATCCTTGCTCTACATGCCGACAAGCGAGAGCTGGTCGCCGGCGTACTCGATGGAACCGATCGGGCGGCGAGCATGGAGACGGTGGACCTGATCCGATTGATCAAAGAGGGGGCGACCGGCTAGTGCAGCGTCAGCATTGATTTTAGGTGTTGATGGCGAACAGGGGTCAGACACGAATGGCACGGGCTTTGAACCTCGGGCGCTAGCCGTGGGCGAAGAAAACGTCGTTAGGATGCGGGAAGGCCCACGGCTAGCGCCCGAGGTTCACTGAGACAACCTAAGTTCGTGACATTCGGGTCAGACACCAAAAACCGGAACGGCCCGAAGGGTGCTTCACATTTTTGGTGTCTGATCCCTTTTCGCCGATCGACGTCACCCCCATTTTTAGATTTGACGCTGCACGAGTCGGACCAGACGTGTCAATGACGCGCCGAATACTAGCAACGTAAGAAGGTTGGCGGGCGTGATCCGTCGGCCATGGTCGGTGGAGCAGGTCCTATCTTAAGGTTGTGGCCTACCCACTCATTCGGTACTATAAGTGTGTTCACTAATCGTCCCGGTCGCTGATCGCGGGTGCTCCCTCCCCGGGGCCCGAATTTCTGTGGTTTGGGATACGCCAGGTTGGTCTTCACATTGGTTTCACTCGGAAGGACTAGGGAATGGCTAAGAAGACAAAGACAGCGGCTAAGAGTCAGGTCGATCCAGGCATCAAGGCGTTGTTGGAACGGGAACCAGGATTGAAAACGACCCTGGAACAGATCGACAAGACGTTCGGTGAAGGGGCGATCATGCCGCTGGGAGCGTCCCACAAGCTGCAGATCGATGGGATTCCAACTGGTAGCCTGAGTTTGGACATGGCGCTGGGCGGTTTTGGTGTCCCCCGTGGCCGAATGATTGAGGTTTTCGGGCCTGAATCGAGCGGCAAGACGACACTCGCGTTGCACATCGGCGCGGAGGCTCAAAGGTTGGGGGGAATTGCCGCGATCATCGACGCCGAACACGCGTTCGACCCGAGTTGGGCGAAAAAGATCGGCGTTGAACTCGATACCCTTCTGGTCAGCCAGCCCAGTTGCGGCGAAGAGGCGATGCAGATCTGTGAGATGTTGGTCAAAAGTAACGCGGTCGATGTGATCATCATCGACTCGGTGGCCGCTCTGGTCCCGAAGAAGGAACTGGAGGGAGAGATTGGTGATAGCCACGTCGGTCTGCAGGCCCGGCTGATGAGCCAATCGATGCGGAAATTGACTGGCGCGATTGCCAAGAGCAAGTGTGTGGTGGTTTTCATCAACCAGATTCGTGAGAAGGTTGGCGTCATGTTCGGCAGCCCCGAAACGACGCCTGGCGGCCGAGCGTTGAAGTTTTACTGCTCCTGCCGTATCGACGTCCGACGGATTGGCGCGCTCAAGGATGGCGAAGAACAGGTCGGTCAGCGCGTCAAAGCAAAGATCGTCAAGAACAAGGTGGCACCTCCGTTCCGCATTGCCGAGTTCGACATGATGCACAACAACGGAATCAGCTACGAAGGGGACCTGCTGGATTTGGGGACCAACCACAAGGTGGTCAGCCGCAGCGGTTCCTGGTTCAAGTACGGGGAAACCTACCTCGGACAAGGCAAGGAGAAGGCTCGCAACTTCTTGATCGAAAATACCGACGTGGCCGACCAGATCAAACAGGCCGTGATGGCAGCCGGAGGTTACGCTGCACCGGTCGAGTCGGACCGAGAAGACGAGACCCTCGATCAAGTCGTGGAACCACAGGAAGAGGAAATCCCCAACAGCTAGAAAGCTCACTCGGGATTCGATTTCATTGTCTTTACAGCGGGCGGCTCACCTGGAGCCGCCCGTTTTGCTTTGCAGCAATCCATTCTCAGGTTCATCGCAATTAGCAGCATTCGTGAACCTCAGGCGCTAGCCGTGGGCCTTCATCACAGTTGGCTGCATTCGTGAACCTCAGGCGCTAGCCGTGGGCCTTCATCTCAGTTGGCTGTATTCGTGAACCTCAGGCGCTAGCCGTGGGCCTTCATCACAGTTGGCTGCATTCGTGAACCTAGCGTTAGCCGTGGGCCTTCATCACAGTTGGCTGCATTCGTGAACCTCAGGCGCTAGCCGTGGGCCTTTTGGGGTGGACTGCAAAGCCATTTTTGGGAGCCCAAGGCTAGTGCAGCGTCAGCATTGATTTTTGGTGTCTGACCCCTGTTCGCCGACCTGGTGGCATCCACCAAGACCGCAATCTGAACCGATCTCCTTGCCGGGGCGTAGAAATGCCTCGTCAACTCAGGCACCACCCAGCACCAGGTTTCGATGGACATCAAACGACATCTTGCACGTTTGGCCATCGTGGGATTAGCGGCTTGCGGGCTATCGGGATGCGGTTCCAAGTCACCTTCGGAGTCGGAACCGGGGGGGGCAGCATCGGGTGCCAAGTCGGAGGCTTCCTCGACGCTTCCGGTTGATCACCTGAAGGTCGCCCGACAGAAGCTCCTGTTGCAGGAGTTTGATGCAGCGGCGGACGCGGCGTACAAGGCGCTGGTCCAGGATCCCAACGGGCTCGAAGCGACCCTGGTTGCGGCTCAGGTCGAGGCTGGCCGGGGCAATTACGAAATCGCAATCGATCTCGCCTCGACGGTGGACCGGAAGTCCGGCTTTGGGAAGGATGCGGTGGAGGTCGAGTCATCGTCGCTCGCTAAACGCAATCGACTCTCCGAGGCTGCGGACGTGTTGATCGAGGGTCTGATCGTGATGCCGGAGGTTTCCGCATGGCGTCACCGTGCTTGGGAGTTGCTCAATCGAGTTGGCCGCCGCGAAGAGGCCTCTGCCCAGGCCGAAACGCTCTGCATTGAAGGTCAGGCGTCGCAGCAAGAGTTACTGTCGCTGATTCGACGTGCCTGGTCGTTCCCGTTTTCCCTGGAAGACAGACGAAGATCCGACGAAGGAATTTGAGCCCGGTCTCGGGATGGCTCGCTGGTACTTCACCAAGCATGACTATCGGAAGGGGCTCGAGGAACTGGCAGCCCCAGTATGAGGGAGCAGTTCGAATCACCGGCGGCCTGTGCTTTCTATGGCCGACTGTTGATGGAGACTCAATCCTTCGAGGAATTTCGAAAATGGCACGCCAAGTGTGATGACCAGGTGCGGCAGTTCGGTGACTACTGGGCGGCGTTGGGCGTCTACTTCTACGACGAGCGGCAGTATGAGCCGGCGGCCCGTGCGTGGTTGGAAGCGGTCTATCGAGACCCCACCGATCGCGAGACGTTCCAGCGGCTGTTCAAGGTCTTCGGTAGTCTCGAGCGTGTCAGCGACGGTGAGCAATTTCGTCATCGTGGTGTCAAGATCTCGGCAGACAGAAAAGTTGGCGGTCAAGGTATTGGAGATGCCAGCCGAACGGGTGGTCAAATTGGAACTTGCCCGTGATCTGGCGGAGATTGGGAAGACCGTTCGAAATGCTGCAGTGGTCCAAGATGGTGCTGACGGCCGCGAATCAGCGGAGCGGATCCACATTGAGAATCAGATTGAAGCATTACGTCAGGATCCAAAGGCGATTTCAGATGGCGTCGGAGGTATCGCTGTCGGGGGTCTCGATGGACGAATACAGCGTCGAGCCCGCGATGGCATCTGTTGCCGTTCGGCGACAGAGCCGGTGACGGAAGAAAAGCCGTTGCAGGTCGAAATCCTGGCGCGACCCAGATTGGTGAATGTGGCGGCCGCCAGTCGGGATTGACTTTCAGTGGTACCAGGACGTGGAAATGAATCTGGAGGTCATCCCCATTCATGAGTCGCTTGGCGGCGGGATCGGGGTGCTGGATTACGACCTCGATGGTTGGCCCGATGTGTACCTGGGTCAAGGAAGCGGCGATCCTCCGACCGATCAGTGCACGCGATCCAATGTGCTGGTTCGAAATCTGGATGGTGTATTCACCGAAGTCACCGAGTCAGGCAGTGGTGCAGGATTACAATTTCACCTCTGGTGTCGCAGCGGGAGATCGTGAACCAGGATGGCTTTGCGGACCTCTGGATTGGTAGCCTCGGTCACAATCGCCTGTTCTTGAACAACGGTGATGGGACATTTCGGGAAATCACCGACAAGTTGAAATGCGATGATCAGTTCACGTCGTCACTGGCCATCGGCGACATCAACGGGGACGCGTTGCCCGATCTGTTTGAGGCGAATTACATCGCGATGGAGGGTGCGATTCGTCTTGCCGGAGATCGGTCCCGACGGCAAGCCCAAGTTGCCGGGGCCGCTGATCGCACTTGTCCGGTTTCGATCGTTGGTTCGAGAACCTGGGCAACGGAGAATTTCGCACCCACGAGATCCCGTTGGAAATCTCCGAGCCGGGCACCTCACTTGGAGTCATCGTCACGGATTTCGATGACAACGGCAGCCAATGAAGTCTTCGTCGGAAATGACGTTCGCCCGAATCATTTTCTCTTTCATCAGGGCAACAACGGATGTCGAACGTCGCCGATCGTCAAAGGGCGTTGCCAATGGCTTTCAAGGTGTTCCCAACGGCTGTATGGGGATCAGTCGCCGCCGACTTCAGCCGCGATGGATTGATCGATATCTACATCACGAATTACTACAACGAGTCCAACAACCTCTATCATCCAGGATTCAAGCCACTTGTTCACCGATGTAGCGATTCGATATGGGCTCAGCGAATTGAGCATCCCCATGGTTGGTTTCGGCACCAAGAGCGTTGATCTCGATCGCAACGGTTGGCTCGATCTGGCGTGACCAATGGTCACATCTTTGATACGCGGATCTACGGTAAAGAGAAATTTTTCCAGATGCCGCCTCAGATGCTGATGAGCAAGGGGCGAGAATTTGAGCTCACCGAGGTGGACGACCCGTCTGGGTACTGGGACCAGATGTATCTTGGGGCGTGCGATGACCAGCTGTGATTTCAATCGTGATGGCGCGATCGATTTCCTGATCGGACACGTCGACAAACCCGTTGCCGTCTTGCGCAACGAGACACAGTCGCCCGGCAGTTGGATCCAGCTGGAACTGATCGGAACCAAGTGCGAGCGTGATGCAATTGGCGCAGCGTGGTCGTGCGTCCGCGCGGGAGATGAATCGTTCACGCAGTGGGTGACGGCTGGAGATGGTTACCTCTGCAGTGACGAACCAGTTCTTGATTTTGGCAACGGGGATCACGGACGCGGCTGTGGAGTCGAGGTACATTGGCCGGGAGGACATAAGCAGTCGTTTGCGAACCTGCCTCGGTTCTCGCTACCTACTGGTCGAGGGGGAAGTCGGTCGCGACTCGCGCGTGGATTGATCGGGAGTAATTGCTGGTGCAAATCCTTCGCCGTCCCGATTCGACGGCATTCACGAAGACGGCGTCCCCTGGACGCGGCCACGACATCTCGAATTCGCGGAATTTTCATGAGATGCCATGCTTTCGACCGCCGGCTCAGTTATACTTAGGTTGGTTCGATCGTCGTCTGCAGCGTATCGCGATCCAGTGCACTGTTTTCCTTGCTGTATTTAGGACTTAAACATGAAGAAAGTGATCTCCTTCGCAATCATTGGATTGCTTGCCTTTGCAGGTCTCACGTTGACCGGCTGTGGTGGCGGTGGAGACAACAAAGTGGTCGAGCTGGAGGAAGCATCCCCCGCCCGCTTTAACCAGGTTCAAATGGAAGAGTACTCCAAGCAGATGTCGTCCCAGGGCAATGGCAATCCTGGCTTAGCCCTCGAAACTTGCTTGCGTCCTTCGATGCCCTTCGCGAACCCCGCGCAGGGCATTTTTGGCTGCGTGATTGGACGTTGCGGCTTTCCCAAAGTAGGTCGCTGGAAAGGCCACGTACGTTGGCTTTCCAGCCTGACCAGGTTTCTCAAGCTTCTACCCGTTCAAATATGCTAAAGCGTACGATGTCGGCAACGAGCCTCGTATCGGTGTACGGCGATGATGTAAGGCGATTCATCTCGAACCAGCAAGTACATGGCATCCGTTTCGAGATCCCCGATCAGAATCTGCTGCCGTGCCATCTGGCCACGTGACTCGCATGCGGCGCACGGCTGACGACGATCCCGTGCCTGCCCAAAGCAACGGCTCATTGCCGCAGAGATAGCCATGGCCTGCAAGTTGAAAGAGTCGTTGCGTGTCATTGGTCGGGAATCGTCCTCCATACTCCAATTCGACGATTGCCCCGATCGCATCACGACACTGCTCGCGATCGACCAATCGAAAGCGAGATGACATGATTGAGACCGTTCCGAAGCATTCATCAGCACCGCGACCGGTTCGGTCGCATGGGTGACCACTGCATCGCACAGGCCATCGCCGTTGAGATCGCCCGTGAACAAACGCACGGCCGACGTGGGGCGATTCGAAATAGCCGCCCCATGATTCCGAATTCAACTGATCTGTAATGGCCATCGGCCGCACGTCGAAACACCTGGAATGGCTGCGCGTAGGCGGGAGCGGCGGGGCGAAAATTCCGACGTGTCCATTGGTCACGACGATCTCGTCGATGCCGTCGTTATCCAGGTCGATCGACTTCGGTTCCGAATCCGACCGTTCGCCAGCGTCTGGTCCACCATTCCTTTGGCGCAGTGTTGTCGAACCAGAATCCGGGCGACTGTTGCTCGTAAAGAATGTTGTATTCGTTTGCAAATCCGGTGACATAGAAATCGAGATCGCCGTCTTGGTCCAAAGTCGCTCGATGCGATCCCCATCGATCCTTGATCCAGGATTGCCGGTCGACAGCCAGGCCACTCGCGATAGCCTGGTCGACCAATTTCGTTTTCACTCGGCTGCCAACGATAGAACGTATTGGGTGACGCATCGTTGACGATGTAGATGCACTGTTGGATTGCCATCCAGGCGACCGGCAACGATTCCGAGACCTCGGCCCCGTGTTGCATCCGAGATCCATTCCGTCGTGGTATCGCAAACGTGCCGTCTCCTCGGCCTGATCAAGATCTGGTCCTGTGCGGCCCGATATTCCAGCGGGTAACAATTGATCTGACTACCGTTTGAATCAAAGCAGGGCTGTTCCAGCGGATCACGGCTGTCACAGTAGTTAACGATCACGATGTCGTTGATGACCGTCCCGATTGACATCCAGAATCGCCCCGCTGGTACTCCACTGGCCCGTTCGCCTGGTCTCCCAGCAGATGCACTCGCGTCGCTAAAGCTGCCATCGCCATTGTTTCGAAACAGTCGATTGGGGCCGAGATTGAGGACGAGAATATCGGCGAACCCATCGTCGTTGTAGTCGCCGACAACCATTCCTTGTGAGTAACCGGTATCGCCAAAGCCTGCCGGAATCCCGACGTCCACCATGGCACCGATATTTCGGAACAGGGCACCCGGATCACTGTCCCGCTCACGGATTCGTCCGCCAGCGGCCGCAAACACGAGGTCCTGTCGCCCATCCTGGTCATAGTCCAGCACGGCACCGCCACATCCCAGCGTCTGGGTAATCGGAATCCGGGGAGCTTGTATTGAATCACCGATGCGACCGTAGAACGAAAGCCCAAGCGAGTTCGACACCTCCCGCATTCGAATCGGTTTCGCATCCGTCATGGGCAGGCGAGCCAGTGTCGCTGCCTCCATGTCGACTTGCTTCAGCAGGTCTTTCGGCAGTTCGAATTTCGAACGATCGAAGCGCGACTTCGGGGTGGTCCCGAGTACTTTGCCAGTCCCGATCCGCGGCCAGTGATTGCAGCACCTCTTGGCGAAATGGTGCCAGCTCGACGCTTGGGTCATCTCGGAGCGTCGTGGCGATAGCAAGCCAGGCCTCCGATTCCCATCGCCGTCCCAGCTTGGAAAGGGTCTTCGCCACCTCCAATGCCAAAGACTGACTCTTCTGACCGTCTCCCTTGAAGGCTGAAAACTGGTCTCTCAGGGTAAGCAGATCGGTTTGCCGTTGGACAATGGCGTTGGCGACCAACGGATAATCGATTGCATCGGAGTCTGGGTTTTCCACATGCCACTTTCTTAGCGCCACGGCAAGCAGCGCCCAGTACGCCGGTTCGTTCGGGTCACGCCGCGTGGCTTCAGCCAGGGCTCTGACCGCGCCCACCGCGTTCCCTTCCGACAAAGCCCAATCGCCCACAGCGAACCAGTATCCAGAATAGCTTTCGATGTTCTTCGGTAACGCCTGATACCAAGTTGGATAGGACTCGGGTTTACCAAGATTCACGAGCGCAACACCCATCATGGCGTGGGCTGGGGCAAAACCTGGGTGATGTTTGATGATCTCGGCGAGGACGGCCTCGGCACTGCCGGCATCTCGCTGATCGAGAGACTGCTTGGCCTCGCCCAAACGGGGCCGCAAGTCGTCGGGGTTTCGATTCAGAAGCAGCTCAATCGTGTTCTTGGAGTAGCGTCGGGCACTGTCTCGGTGGTTGCTAACAGGAGTGGCAAGTCGAACTGACGCTGCTCGAACAAAGCCGCCATATGCTGATCGACCTCTTCGGTCAGCTGCACTTCGCCGTAAAACCCTACCAGCATTCGTCGGTACGAAGCGGATTGTGGATGCTTGCTCACGACGTCAGCAAGCAGATCGATCGCCTCGTAAAGACGACCAACATCCAACAGGGCCGCGACCGCATTGTCGATACGTCCACCGCTGGTCGCATAGTCTGTGGAGCGAACGGCCTCCACCAATAGCTGAGCCGCTTCGACTCGGTTGCCGGTCTGCGCAGTGGCAATCGCTGCGTTGGTCAGGACATCGGCATCACCAGGATAGGCGATCATGGCTTGTTGAGAGATCGCAAACGCAGTTGGCCAGTCTCTGGCCTCGATCGCAGCCTGCAAATCGGTTTTGGGATCGCCACTGGAAGGCAATTTCTGGCCGCCCGGTGCGGACGGTCGAGCCCCACATCCGCAGCTGCCCGCAATCATCAGATTCAGGAAGCCCAGCAAGAGCCAGATGTGAATTGAATGCATGGCTTGGGTGAGCTGATCCTTCCCGGCTACCATTCCGTTGACCTCGTTGGCTTCATGCGGCTCGCGATGGTAGGCCCACCTACTCATGCCGTGAAATGGAAAATGGCGATAAACTGAACCGGGAATCGTCACGTACTTGCTGCTGATGGATGGGCCCGATCGAATTGCTACGTTTCATCTTATTGTTTCTTCCGCCCGTTGGTGACCGTCGTTCATGATTCGATCCGCTCTTGCCGTTCCGATTTGCGTCTGCTGCGTGCTGTTGACCTGCGTGCTGTTGACCGGGGGAATGCTCGGCTGTGACGCTTCCAAGCGGCCCGCTCGAGACGGTACGGGGCCAACGCCCCAAGGGGTCGCGCAGGAGGATGCGACCGCTGACACAGGCGACGCCAGTTCGAAAGGCAGCGGTTCAGTTGGCGGTGTCTTGCCCCCTGACGAGACGGATTCGGCCGAATCAGGAGAGTCCGATCGAGATCGGGAGCTTTCGCTCGCCTACCAACTTAGTGAACAGCGGAAATTCGTCGAAGCGGTCGCGATACTAAAACGCCGACTCGTCGCGGACCCCGATGACGTGGAAGTCATCTTCACGCTGGCAAGCACGGAAGCTGCGCAGGGCAATTTAGCAGCCGCGGTTGAACTGCTTGATGGAATTCCCAGCGACCATCCCGAAGCGGGGATTCCAGCAATGGGGCAATCGGCTGACTGGTGTCTGGAACTGGGGCGTTACGAGGAGGCCGAGCGGCGGTATCGCGAGGTACTTCGAAAGGTTCCGGATGCTTTTCCGGCCCGGCGTCAACTTGCTTTTTTGCTCAATCGCCAGGGGCGACGCCATGAAGCCGCCGCGGAGGTGCGTGAGCTTTGCCGGATCGGAAATGTACGTCAGGACGAACTCCATTCATTGATCATGCTCAGCCATGCCATGTACGACGATCCAAAGTCTGTTGGAAGCGTCAATCAGGGGGTTGTTTACGCTCCGATCGGACCGGGAGGGATTGCCCGGAAGTTGTTCACGGACGGAAAGTTTGCCGAGGCGGCAGACACACTCGAATCGTGGGTCGGCGAAGGCACCGCACTCCCGCCACCGTCGCCCTCTACGGCCGCGCATTGGTGGAGGCCCAAGATGATCAACGTTTTCTCCAGTGGTTGACACTTGTCGATCAGGCCACGCGTCAGACCGCCGACTATTGGGCTGCGTTGGGAACCTATCTGATCAGTCAACGTCGCTTTGAAGAGGCGACCCGAGCGCTGTTAGAGGCAGCCGATCGTGACCCCACCGACATGTACTCGTTCGGCCGTCTCGGGCAAACCTTGCTGACGCTGGGGGATGACGAAGCCTCCAAACGCTGGCTCGATCGTTGGGATGAGATCAATGAGTTGGTCAAAGCAAACAATCGAGTGAGCGATACCAGTCCGCCCGACCCGGATCGAATCGACGAACTGATCGGTTGGCTGGAAAAGTTGAATCGGCCCCTTGAGGCCTTGCTCTGGAAGTCCATCGCGGATGCGGCTCGAAGCGGCTCGCCCGAAACGCATGCGATGAACAGCGAGCGGCAACGAGAGATTGTCACCAACGGTATTGGCTTCGCTTCAAAACAAGAACGTTTGTGCGGAACGGACCTGCAAGCGTATCCGCTCCCGTCGCTCGACAACTTGACGGGATCCGCGGTCAAGCTTCCGCAACCGTCGCTCCAACGCGTGTCTTCCCCCACGCCAGCAACGTTCGAGAATGTCGCATCGTCGGTCGGGTTGAATCACGCGTACCAGGTCGCGGCACACCCGCAAAGTGAAGGCTTTGCCATTTACCAGACGTACGGGGGAGGTGTCGCGTCCATTGACTTTGATCTCGACGGTCGATCTGACGTGTACTTTGCACAAGGTGGCTCCGATCCGCCCGCCTTCGAAGGTCGTGTCAGCAATCAGTTGTTTCGAAATCTGGTCGATGATCGTGACGTCCGATTCGCGATGGTCGATGTGACGGGGCGAGCCGGCGCAGCCGACTACCGGTACTCAATGGGTGTGACGGCCGGCGATTGGAACCAGGATGGATTTCCCGACCTGGCCGTTGCGAATTTGGGAGACGATAGCCTGTTGATCAACAATGGTGACGGTACGTTCAAGCACGTCCCAATCATTGCGGCCAATGATCAGAACCGAGTACCGGCCTCGCTAGCGATTGCCGATCTGAACGGCGATGCACTTCCCGACATGTTCGAGCTTTCCTATGTCGATGATCCGACCATGATCTTCTTGCCCACGCGAGATGAGGCAAGGCGGGTCCTCAAGTCAATGTCGCCGATGCAGTACAAGCCGGGTCCGGACCGGATCTGCCTGAATGACGGACGAGGGGGGATGTCGATTCAACCATTCAATACGGACGACAATGACTTTCGAACCGGCCTCGGACTGGTCGTGACCGACTTCAATCAGAAGCCGGGGAATGAGGTTTTCGTTGGCAATGACCTCTATCCGGATCAGTTGTGGGTGCGAGATACCGCCACGGGAACTTGGTCCGATGTGGCGCCCGCCATCGGATGCGCCTTTGGAATTCGCGGCTCCAAGACGGCGTCGATGGGAATTGGGGTTGGTGACGTCGATAACACAGGGACCATCGACATCCACATTACCAACTACCAGAATCGAAACTCAAGTTTGTTTATCAACCTGGGCGAGTCGTTCCTGGAGCGAAACGTTCAGTACGGGCTGGCGGAGGCGAGCCGGGCTGTGCTTGGCTTTGGCACGCAAATGTTGGATTACGACAACGACGGCCTGCTCGACTTGGTCGTGACCAATGGCCATATCGAAAAAGCGCTGAGCATCGTGGACCCATTTGAACAGCCTGCGCAGTTGTTTTGTAACCTGGGCGGTCGTTTTGCGCTGACGGGCGTTGGTGATCCATCGGGATACTGGGCACGAAAGCATCTCGGCCGTGGGTTGGCCCGCGTCGATTTCGATCGAGACGGAAAAAGCGATTTTGTAGTCACACACCTGGGTGAGGCCTCGGCGATACTGATCAACCGAACCAACACTGATAATCACTGGCTGCAAATCCAACTGGTGGGAGTCGAAAGCGAGCGAGATGCCGTCGGGGCAAAGGTGGCGATCGGCTTTGATGAAATGAGTCGAAGTTCCTGGGTCACCGCCGGCGACGGTTACCTTGCACGCAACGAACCCGTGGTCGGGTTCGGACTCGGGAAAGCGCGCGGACCGGTTCGAGTCACGGTCAGCTGGCCGAGCGGCAAGGTTGAAACTATCGAGGGCGTGGCCGCTGACCAACGCGTATTGATCATTGAAGGCCAACCAGAAGCTTTTCCGCTCGCGGACCATGCAAAGAAGAATTGAGCGCAGAGACGGTGAGGCGCAGGAGGCGCAGGGAAGAACGCTCCTCCGTCTCTCAGCCACTACCCACTGCCCTTCTTTTCTTCCTTCTCTCCCTCCTTCTTCCCTGCGTCTCCGCGTCTCAGCACCTCTGCGTACTATTTCTCTTTTTCTGCTTCTTTCTTCTGCTTCTTTGACGCCAACAAGGGCCGGCAGGGACCGGTGTCAGGTCGTCGGCTCACTCGTCCGTTTTCGTGACGAACGCCTGGGATTCGCCTTCGACAATCGTGTACTGGCGATTCGCGTGGAGTGATCCGAGTTGTTCAACGCGACCGTCCGGCCAGGTGACCGAAACGTTGTCGACTTGGTCGGCTTGCCCCAAACCCGCCCGGAGCACCTGTTCGTTGCGCACAGGTAGCCGTGTCCGGTCAGGCACCATAGCGTTCGTTTGCGTCCGCCCGCCTCAAAACGGACGATTGCTCCGATGGCGTCCCGCGAGCACGTGGTGCCGACCAACTTGAATCCGATTCGACGATTGTCATCTTCCCCATCGACAAGAAGCAAGCGAACTTGTTCGTCGGTGTGGGTCAGCATCAAATCGTTCCTTCCGTCACCATTGGCATCGATCGTCCACAAAGCGCGGCCGACATGGGGCTTGCGGAAATACTCGCCCCAGGCGTTATCCTCGAGGACCCTAAAACCTCCCGACTGATCACGACGAAAAGCCTGGAATGGCTGCTCGAACGACAATTCATCATCCTGAAAATCACCGATGTGGCCGTTGGTAACCACGAGTTCGTCGACGCCGTCATTATCAAGATCGATCGCCTGTGCTCCAAAGCCGACCCATGGCAAGGAGGGCTCTACCAAGCCGAGCTTTCTGGTTTCGTCCTTCCAAAGTCCCGGCGCCACCTGTTCGTAGTAGATGTTGTACTCCTTGCCGAAACCGGTAACGAAGATGTCCAGATCTCCGTCGCCGTCCAGATCGCCGCTGGCAATTCCCATCGATGCCTGCGTCAACGTTCGGCCGTCGACGGCAACACCCCGCGCGGCGAGCGCTCTCAATCAGGAGCGAGCTTCCGTCGGTGGGCCGCGAATAATACTCGTTACTCGAAATGTCGTTGGCGATGAAGATGCCCAAGCCTTTCCCGTCCAACGCGCCGGCAAGAATTCCCAGTCCGCGACCGGGTGAAATCTTCGGGATCCATCGCTCGGTCACATCGATCAACCGACCATCTGGTGAACCGGCGAAATACTGATCTCGATCGGCCGGAAATTTCAGCGGATGACAGGGCCCCAGCACCCGTCGGCTCGCGGGCAGGCGCGGTCAAGTGTTTCGATCGTCTCGCAGTAGTTGGTGGTGATCAGGTCGGCGATGGCGTCCTGGTCGATGTCGACGAAGGCAGCGCTGGTCGTCCACTGAGTGGCATTGCCATCTTCTAGCCGCTCGGTGCAATCACTGAACGATCCGTCGCCGTTGTTGCGAAACAGTCGATTCTTTCCAAGATTCGCGTAAAACAGATCGGGAAACCCGTCTTCATTGAAATCGCCAACCGCAAGCCCCTGGCCGTAGCTGGTGTCGCCGGCTGTCGCTACATCGGTGACTCGCTCGAAACGATCGCCGACGTTCCGCAACAATTCGTTGGTGAGCGAATCTTGCTTCAACATCGTTCCGCCGGCCCCCACCACCAAGACATCGGGTCGACCATCCAAGTCGTAATCGATCGCACCACCGCCGACACCGGTTGACCGAATCAGAGGTCCGAGTCGGGCATCGCTCGCGTAGTTGCCTTCGCCGATGCCGTCGAGCCCCCAAGTTTCACTAGCATCTCGCAAGCGAATGTGTTCGCTCGATTCGACCTCGGGGACGACGGCCGTGATCCGTGAAACGGCACCGTCCCTGGAAAGACGCGGCATGGGATACTCCGAAAGGTCCATCTTGAGTCGCCGGTCGACCGACCATCGAAAGCCAACTCGGATCTTGCCGGAGCTGTTGAATGATCGATTGGCGAACCGATTCAATTTCGTCCGACGGGTCACTCGTCAACGTGGTTGCTGCAGCTGACCACGCTTCGGCTTCCCAAATACGGCCAAGGCTTTCTAAATTCTTGGCGGTCTCAATTGCCGATCGCTGACTCTTGCGGCCACTCTTGTCAAATCCGAAGAGGTGTTTTCGCATCTCCAAGAGGTCGGCAACACGCTTGTCCATGTCGGACAGTTCGTCTTCGGTGAACGGCAAAGTCTCGCTGGAGGAGGCGCTGGAAATTCGCCGAAGCGTCAGCGCGAGCCGGGACCAGGCGTTTGGATCGTTCGGGTCGCGACGAGTCGCCTCCCAGTAGGCCCGCGCGGCTGCCGACTGCTGTTCATCGCTGGCGGCCCAATCGCCAAGCGTTAACCAGAAATCGGGGTATTCATCGCTGCCCGATGGTGCGTCCTGGAACCACTGCGGAATCTCATCGAGCTGCTGTTGTTCGACCAAGACCTGACCGAGGAGCGCATAGGCGGGGGCAAAATCAGGGTGATGCTGGAGAATCTCGTCCAGTACTCGACGTGCCTCGCTCGCTTCTTTTTGATCGAAGTGATTGCGAGCCTCGCCGAGACGAACCCGATGATCCGCTGGATTTCGTTCCATCATCAGGTCTCCCGTTTTGGGATAGAATCGTCGCGTGGTGGCCTCGGAGATCGCGACCAGCAACGGAAAATCAAAGGCGCGTTCGCGGATCAACGTTTCGTAGTGCGATCCGATTCGCTCGGTCCGCTGTGCTTCTCCCAGCATCCCCACAAGCATCCGGCGATGTTGATGATCTTCGGGATGAGCGCGGACCGTCCGTTCCAGTAGTTGAATACCTTCGTACAGCTCGCCAACATCGATCAACGCCTGAAAGGCGAAGTCGACATCGGAAGAGGGGGCGTAATTGGTGATTCGCAGCCCATCGACCAAGAGCTTCGCCGCCTCTCGCTTGTTTCCGCACATCGCGTTTGCTCTCGCAGCATCCTGGATGACTCGCGGATCATCGGGGCGTGCCAGCAGCGCCTGTTGGGAGTGCTCCACGCGCGATCCCACTGTCCCACGCGCAACGCGGCTCGCATCGAAGCAACCGGGTCAAGCTGCTCGGCAGCACGCTCGTTGGCAGAGCGTTGATCATAGGAGGACGAATCGCGACATCCCGCGACATTCATGATCAACCAGAACGAACAGAATGCCATCAGGGCTGTGAATACGAATCGGCCCTGCGACGTCCCTTGAACCACGATCTTCCACGACTTGCGGCGGGACTTCAGTTTGAACGGCATAAGTCAGACGAAAATTTACAAGCTTAAAAACAAAGGACGGCAGGATTTAGACGGATCCATCACTAAGAATAGCCTTGTTCTAATTGGACATCGCCATTCTTGAAGGTGATAGCAATCTTAAGTCATTTCGTTTGACACAGGATGTGGAGATTTTGATCGTAACCCGAAGCGTGAGCTTTGATGCAGCTTTTTGATTTAGGGGCAACGCCCCGTCCGTACCTAGCCCAGCCCAACGGGCTGGGATCCCATTGACACCTGACACCGCGAATTGCTGGGCCTTCCGCCCGAAATCAAGCAACCAGCGCAACTTCAAAAAGCGTGAGCGAGGCTCGTTGCGTTACTCATTTCCTCGCTTACGCTTCGGGTTACGTTTGGCCGCAAAGTGGCGCTGTGCAGCTAGTTGGACAACGCGAATTTACAGTATGGCGGTCTTTCCGAGGCTATGAAACAAACGCTTGCGAACACAAGGGTGCATGTTGAAAAACTCACAGCCTCTCCACGACCCTCCTATCACGTGGCTTTGCCGCATTCATCCGAGCCTCGGCACGGGTGAGCGTCCCCGCCGAGAATTCGCCGTGATTGAGGAGATCAAAAATCGAACGTGACGCTGTCCACTTAGGACAGCTTCCACAGTCATCCAGGGCGAGATTCCGCATCACGTATAACGCAGACCACACTGCTCTGCAGGGGGGTGGTGCAAGACTTTTTCAAATGACAACTTACATCGAAGGACTATCTCCATTCGAGGCAGATTCCAAATAGATGGGAACTTCCACGCCGATCTTACGTCAACTTGTCAACCAACCATACTCTTATGGCGAAAACGTAATTGTTTCAATAAGTTCCAGCTCGGGGAGTCCGTACCCCCTGGGGGGCTATTGAAGGGCAAAATCTTTTACGTAATTTGGCTGCGAATGGTTCATTACGCGAGAACTTTTGATTACCCTGTACGGTTCGATACACGAGCGATGGAATGTCGCACTCTTACTTTCTCTGTGTGATAGTCCTGCGTTCTTTTCCCTTTTTCCTCCAGTCTTCAGGAGAATTTCATGAAGCTTCGGAAGTCGAACACGAGTGGTTTCACGTTGGTGGAATTGCTTGTGGTCATCGCCATCATTGGCGTCCTCGTTGGATTGCTGCTGCCGGCAGTCCAGGCGGCTCGCGAAGCCGCCCGCCGAATGAGTTGCAGTAACAACTTCAAGCAGATCGGCCTTGGGCATTCACAACTATCACTCCGCCTACAAGCAATTGCCGACTGCAAGGTACGGGTTCGGGCCCGCCGGAGCTCGCGAAGCCGGTGGTTCGACGCTGACTGGTGGAAAGAGAACGAGTGTGGCCGCCCAGCAGCGCTGAGCTGCTGGTTGGGATTCTTCCTTTCGTCGAGCAACAAGCGTTGTGGGACAAGATTTCCAATCCCGAGCTATTGAGTACACCGGGAATCAAGGGCCAGCCTAAGGTCGCAACTCGGGGATCCAAGGTGTCAACGCCGGTTGTCATGGACCGAACATCCATGGAATGCCATGGGCCCGAGTGTCCGTAGCCGATGGAACTACATTCCCTGGTTGACTGAGATTCCGACGTTCCGATGTCCGAGCGATCCTGGTTTCGGTCTTGCCACTCCTGGGCGAACCAACTACGTCGCTTGCATGGGTGACTCATGCCATGCAGATGGGAAGTTGGGTGTGACCTTGCAGCATACGCTGCGTCCGACCGACCAGCTGGGAGTCCCAGTACGCCAACGCTTGCCAGCGTGGGATGTTCCAGATGCACAAGGACATGAAGTTCCGCGACGTGCTGGATGGTTTGTCGAACACGATCGCGATGATGGAGTGTGCCACCGACTTGGGTGACCGCGACATTCGGACGACGCTCGTCACACCGACACCGCCGGTCAGCCTTGGGATCAGTAAACCGGACCGCCGGTGCCGTTTACAACCCGAACTTTGCCGTGACAGCAACTGGATCAGTCCAACGTCGCCTCACGTTCTGGTCCGACGGAACCGACGGTGGCACGATCCCGCCACCTTCCCTGACCCTGTTCGGTCAGGAACGGAATAGCCGTGGGGGAAGCCGCTTGGGCGACCAACATGCGCTACGCTTCGAGGGCTGGACGATTCTGCCTCCGAACCGCGAATCATGCGGTAACAACTGGCATGATGAACCGGGTTGCTGCGGTGCATTCGAGCCGCCACCAAGGTGGTGCTCACGTGCTGATGGGCGACGGAGCGGTGGTGTTCATGACCGATTCGGTTGAAGCGGGAATGGTCGAGCTTCCTCGATCAACTTCGCCAACAATCGCGGTAAGAAGAGCCCATATGGTCTGTGGGGTGCTCTCGGTACCCGAGCCTCGAAGGAACAGATCGAAGAGCAGTTGAACCAGTAAAGTTCGGCTGATCTCGGATCAAGAAGAACCTCGCCTGAGTTCGCTCAGGCGAGGTTTTTTCGGTTGTACGTTGGCCTTTCCAGGCTGACATTGTTCCGAGCAGATTCTTTGAAGCCGACTCCGCCGGCCACCAAAAAGATGCGGTCAGCTGCCAAGTGCGCGAGGCGCCGGAAGGGCCGCTGGTGGCGCTGGGTACCCGACCCTTTTGGAAATGGCTGCATCAAGGAGGAAAATGCTTGATCGTATTGTGATTCCCGTGAGGTGCTATTCCATGGATGGGAATTCTGCGGGGTGTCAGGCTGGAAAGCCTAACGTACAAGCTCGGAAGCGTGTCAGGCTGGAAAGCCTAACGTACAAGCTCGGAAGCGTGTCAGGCTGGAAAGCCTAACGTACAAGCTCGGAAGCGTGTCAGGCTGGAAAGCCTAGCGTACGGCTACTCCGTCTTGCCCTTCGCTTCCATCTTGCCCCAGGAATCTCGCAGAGGCACGATGCGATTGAACACTCGCTTGTCCGCGGTGCTGTCTTGATCGACGACGAAGTATCCAAGTCGCTCGAACTGAACACGATCACCGATTTCATGCTCGGCGAGTGCCGGTTCCACAAAGGCCGTGACCACTTGCAGCGAATCGGGATTCAAGTAATCCAAGATAGGTCTTGCCCTCTTCGGGCGAACCTGGATCCTCGACCGTAAACAGTCGATCGTACAGTCGAACCTCGACTTGCTTGGCATGTTCGGCGCTGACCCAATGGATCGTTCCTTTGACCTTGCGTCCCGAATGGTCCGATCCGCTGCGAGTCTCCGGATCGTAGGTGCAAAGGATTTCGATGACCTTGCCGTCGTCGTCTTTGACGACATCGTGACAATCGACGATGTATCCCGCGCGTAGTCGGACGGCACCACCTTTCTTCAGCCGGAAGAACTTGCGTGGTGCCTCTTCGCGAAAGTCTTCTTGCTCGATCAGCAAGTGTCCGCTGAAGGGAACCTGACGCTGGCCTGCCGACGGGTCTTCGGGATTGTTGACGGCCTCGGTCATTTCGACCTTGCCTTCGGGCCAATTGGTGATCGTCAACTTGATCGGATCGAGCACAGCCATGCGGCGAGGTGCGACGCGATTGAGATGCTCGCGAACGGCATTTTCCAGGCGAACGATGTCGATCGTGCTGTTGAACTTCGCCACACCGACATCCGCACAGAAATTGCGGATCGATTCCGGCGTGTAGCCGCGTCGACGATAGCCGCAAATCGTGGGCATGCGAGGATCGTCCCAGCCGTCGACGTAGCCTTCCTTGACCATTCGCAGCATGAACCGCTTGCCCATCAACATGGTGCTCAGTTTCAGCTTGGCGAACTCGATCTGTCGCGGATGATGAATCCCCAGCTTCTGGCAGTACCAATCGTACAGAGGCCGATGATTCTCAAACTCGAGCGTGCAAATCGAGAACGAAATCCCCTCGATCGAATCGCTTTGTCCGTGCGTCCAGTCGTAGGTCGGGTAAATGCACCAGGCGTCGCCCGTGTTGTGGTGGGTGGCTCGCAGGATTCGATACATCACCGGGTCGCGGAGGTTGATATTGGGCGAGGCCATGTCGATCTTGGCGCGCAGCGATCGAGAGCCGTCGGCGAACTCACCGGCCCGCATCCGGCGGAACAGATCGAGGTTTTCTTCGACGGAGCGATCGCGATCGGGGCTGTTGCGGCCCGGTTCGGTGAGGGTGCCCCGGTACTCCCGGATCTGCATCGGCGCTCAGATCACAGACGTAGGCGTCGCCCTGCTGGATCAGCTTTTCGGCCCACTGGTAGAGCTGTTCGAAGTAGTCGCTGGCGTAGTGCAACTCGTCCCATTCAAAGCCCAGCCAGCGAATGTCCTCCATGATGGAATCGACGTACTCGACTTCTTCCTTGGTCGGGTTGGTGTCGTCGAACCGCAGGTTGCAGGTACCACCGTAGGTCTTTGCCAGACCAAAATTCAGGCAAATGCTCTTCGCATGTCCGATGTGAAGGTAGCCGTTGGGCTCGGGCGGAAAGCGAGTGAAGACGCCTGAGAATCGACCCGACTGCAGATCCGCATCGATTGCCTGTTCGATGAAGTTCTTCGATTCCCGTTTCTCGGTTTCCCGCTTCTCTGGAGACTCACTCATTCATTCCACCTCGTGCGTTCCTAACCGGATTGCGCCAGTTTCATCAGCCGCCGTGCATTAGCAGGCTGTCTTTTCAGTGCCGAGCTGCGGGCATTTATCGTAGGCGAGTCTCTCCGAGACTCGCAAAAACACGCAGATTGCTGCGAGTCTCCGTCTCGGAGAGACTGACGCTACGGTACTCAACCGACAGCCTGACGCTGTCCAGCCAATCCCGCCGCCACGGATGTGGCGGCGAGAGTAGATTAGCGAATGTCGCATAGACCTTCGTAGGGAGTGCGAGGAAGTCGCCACGAATTGCACGAACCCTCACGAATGGGAACGCGCAGTCCAAGTTCGATTCGTGGCCTTCAGTACCCGAGAAATGTTGAGCGTGAGGGATTCGCTCAGACGGCTTTGGCGGGCGGCTTTTTGGCGGTCTCGGGTGCTACCGGCTGGGCGGTCGCTTCCTCCGTTTGCAGCGAGCGGATGAAATTGATCAGATTCCAAACGTCCTGCTTGCTCGAATTGGCCCTCGACGAAGGTTGCTGCCGGCATGGGAGATCCGTCAATGCCTTGAGTGATCCGTCGATACAGGTCTTGCGACGAAGATCCGCCGCGAAAGACCCCTTCGGCAAAGTTGCGTGGAATCGCATTGAGCGGTGGCAGAGCTCCCCGAGCCAGTAGCGGTACGAGCGTATCGAGATCGGTTGGCTTGAGCCCAACTCGCTCCGTCCAGTCCTTGGTCCAGTCGTCGTAGTCGGTGGTCTGGCCGTTGCCGAGTCCTTGTTCGCCGTGGCACTTGCTGCAGTTGGCGATCTTACCGACAAAGAGTTCCCTGCCTCGATCGACCGAGGCATCGAACGCCTCGGCCTGATCGCCCTGCCGGAACTTCAAGACGTCGGCGTACGATTCGGCCAAGGGTAGATCCGCTGGGGGATCGGGAACCTCAATCACGTCATCCTCGGCCTCGAGCCAGGATTCGCCAATTTCGGTGGCATAATCTTCGGCGTATTCCCAGTCCTCCAGGAAACGCTCGCCCTTTTCGAGCCGCTGCTTTTCCGCTTCGCTCAGCGAGCTTTCCTCTTTGGCGGACAGCTCGGTCGATTTCGTCTTCGAAAGCTTTTCGGGAATCACGATCTCCCCAGCCGATCTCTTGGCCGAAGTCGGAATCGATCAAACGCTCTCCGTCTTCCAGGACTCCAAGTCGAACACACCCTGTCGATCTGACGACGCTCGTGTTCACCGCGCCAGGAAAGATAGATCACGTAGTCGACCAACGCGTCGACGTCCTGGTCGGTGATCGTTTTGGGAAGCCAGGCTGCGGCAGCCGGACCTCTCGTGAGCCCTTCCACTTCGCAGCAGCTCTTGGACATTCTTCATGTTCGTGCCGGCAATGCCGTGCGTGATCAGTCGCTTCAAGTCATCCTTGGTCGGCTTGGCTCCGCGCGGCGTCGATTTGAATTTGAAAAGTGCCCATTCGGTAATCGCGGGGGTAGGGAACCTGGGTCGCCCCGACTGGACCGCGACCATTGCCGGTGACACCGTGGCAGCCGGCACACAACAGTCGAAACAAGTCCGCGTCCCGGAACATCCTCCGGTCCGGACGCCCGCATGAGGTGCTCCATCGACACCACCTTCGACAACTCCGGGTCCTGCATCACGACTTCCGGCAACCGCGGTTGGTCGGGGGTCCCGAACATCGTGGTGACAACCCAGGTCGAATCGACCGAGGCCTGATCCATCGGAAGATCCTTTCCGGATCTGGTATTTCATGGTCTGGACCAGATTGGGCTCGAACGCTTCCGGAGCGGGTTCCGCCGAACATCCGACCAACAGCAGGGGAAATCCGAGGAGCGCGATCAATCCGACGCTTTGATTCGGTTTCGTTTTCAGCATGACTTTCACGGACAATGGGTTCGAGTTAGGGTTAGGTCGCGCTCCGCGTCACGACAGGGTTGCACCGGTAAGGGTTTAACCGGGAAACGTGGCTCCAGCGAACAAGCTTCATTGTAAGAAGTCGTCTGGGCGGAGGAATGGTAGTGACAATCGGTCGCGGGACGCCCGTCGAACGGGTTTGTTCAGAGGGAGCCTGATCCGGCGTGCTGCAGCGCCGCGTCGATTCGGGCGAGCACCTGGTTGCGTCCCAGGATGGCGAGTGTCTCGAACATGCCGAAACCCGATGTTTTTCCGGTCGTGGCGACGCGAATCGCATGGATGATGTCACGCAGGCGGATCCCGGCTGATTCGCAGAATTCGTTGACACCGGCTTCGAGCGACGTGGCATCGAATGGTTCGATGGTCGCCAGATGATCGCGCAGTGAGGCCAGCAGTTCGCTAGCACCCTCGGCGCCGACGATCCGCTTTTGGAATGCGGCTTGGTCGTATTCAATCGCGTCCGAGAAGAAATAGTCGTAGTCAATGATGTCACCGGCCATCGTCAAGCGATCACTGGCCCCCTCGACTACCGCCGCCAAGCGGGCTTCGGCGTCGGGCGACTGGAGCATCCCGGCCCGCCGCGCGAACGGCTCGACTCGGTCGATCCGAGTTTGCAGCGGCAATTGTGCAAACGCGTCGGCTTGAAACGCGACCAGCTTCTTGGGGTCAAACGATGCCGGTGACTTGTTGACACGATCGAGCGTGAAGTGCTGGATCATCTCGTCGACCGTGAACTTCTCCGTTTGCCCATCGAGCGACCATCCGAGCAACAGCAAGTAATTCAGGATCGCGTCGGGTTCGAATCCGATCTCGCGATAGAAGTCGATGATCACCGGATTGAACGTATCGGCTTCGGTAGCGATCCCACAGCGTGCGGCGATCTCTCGACCACGCGACAACAGCTCAGCAAAGTCCTTGTTCTTTTCATACTTGGCGAGCTTTCGTTTGCTCAGTTTCGCGGAACCACCGGGCTCCGCCACGTAAGGAAGATGCGCGTAAACAGGACGCTCGTAGCCGAGCGATTCCAGAATGAAGATCTGGCGAGGTGTGTTCGACAGATGCTCCTCGGCGCGAACCACGTGCGTGATTTCGAAATCGTGATCGTCGATGACGCTGGCCAGGTGATAGAGACAACTGCCGTCGGGGCGTTGAATCACGGTGTCCTGTTCCTTGGCCCATTCGAAGCGGACTTCGCCACGGACCAGGTCCTGAATCACGCACTCTCCGTCGCGCGGCATCTTCAATCGCACGGTGCGGGGACGCCCCTCGGCTTCCCACGCGGCGGCTGCCTCGTCCGTTTCGGCCGCCCAGCGACGGTCATAGAAATAACGTTCGCCCCGCTTTTCTGCCGCCTCTCGCTCCGCCTGCAACTCTTCGGGGGTCGCGTAGTCGCGGTAGGCATGTCCGGTCGCGAGTAGCTGCTCGACCGCGGCACGATGTCGGTCCGACCGTTGCGATTGGTAATAGGGAGCGTACGGGCCGTCCACGTCGGGCCCTTCGTCCCAATTCAGTCCCAGCCAGCGAAATCCGTCGAGGATCGGTTGCAGCGCCTCGGCCACGTTTCGGCCGGCATCGGTGTCGTCGATTCTCAACACGAACTGGCCGCCCGATTGCTTTGCCAACAGCCAATTGAACAGAGCCGTGCGGACACCGCCGATGTGCAGGTAACCGGTCGGACTGGGAGCGAAGCGGGTGCGAATCATCGCGGGACCATCAGTGGACGGGGAGGACATGAATACTCGGCGAGAGGATACACGATCGCGATCGCGACTCTCCGAGACCGTCCTTGGCGGCAGAGCCGCCGCTTCGACTCGGAGAGGCTGTGAAGATTGGCTTCTGTAGGTCCGCCTTTCCAAGGCGGACACCCGCAGCTTTGCTGCGTTTCGTACGAGTCTCGATGAGACTCGCCTACAGTAATGCACCGCGATTTAATTTGTTCACAGCCTCGGAGAGGCTCGGCTACGGTGCTTGCACCGGGGTTCACGTCCCAAGTGCTGATACGCCTTCTCGGTGGCGATGCGACCGCGCCGGGTTCGCACGATCAGCTCGCTGCGCAGCAAGAATGGCTCGACTTCGTCTTCCAACGTGTCGCTGCTGACATTCATCGTGTGGGCGATCGCTTCCAGACCTGCTGGTCCGCCGACGAAAACTCGCATCAACGTATCGAGATACCCGCGATCCTGTTTGTCGAGACCCAAGTGATCGATTCCGATCATGTCGAGCGCGGCGGTGGCCAACTGATCGGTGACCTTGCCGTCCGACTTGCTCTGGGCATAGTCGCGAACCCAAAGGAGTCGATTGTTGGCCAATCGTGGTGTGCTGCGGCTTCGCCCCGCGATCACGCTGCTGAGGCTTGATCGACCGGAACATCAAGCTTGACCGAGTTTCGGCGGACGATCTCACAGAGCTCCGAATGCGTGTACCAGCCGAGATGCTCGCGAATTTGAAAGCGGTCACGTAGCGGGGCGCTCAACATGCCAGCACGCGTCGTCGCGCCGATCAGTGTGAAGGGACGCAATTCGTAGTTGAGCGTTCTCGCGTTGACACCGTCACCGAGAATGATGTCGATCCGAAAATCTTCCATCGCCGTGTAGAGGTACTCTTCGACCGCTTTGGGAACACGATGGATTTCGTCGATGAACAGCACGCTCGCTTCGGAGAGATTGGTCAGGTAGGGAAGCAGATCCTTGGGTGCTTTCAATCCGGCGCCGTTGGCCATCTGGACTGTCGTTCCCATCTCAGCCGGGATCACGGTGGCAAAGGTGGTCTTGCCAAGTCCGGGCGGGCCGTCGAACAGGATATGGCCGAGCGGTTCGCCTCGCTTCTGGGCGGCTTCGATGGCGATTCGCAATCGTTCGATCACATCACTTTGGCCGACCATTTCGGCCATCAGACGCGGCCTCAACGAATTGTCCTGCTCGCGCGGCAACCCTTCCGTCTGGGCGGTCTCCGGATCGGATTGTTGGTAGACTGCTTCTCTTGCCATCGCCCACGTCACTCCTTTGTCTCAAAATCGCCCGTTGCTGACTTAAGTTGTACCGCTTGCAGAACTGGATGCGAACCGCAAAAGACCGTTTTGGCCCTTTCCATGACATTCACTCCTCCCGAACTGCCTGATCCATCGTGCCACTGGCACGGGTTCACGCAAATGGCCCACTACGAGCCGTTGGTGATCGAGCGAGCCAGCGGATGTTGGCTGACCACCAGCGACGGGCGGCGTCTGCTCGATGGGGTCGCCAGCCTGTGGTGCAACGTCCACGGCCACGGTCGCCCCGAGATCAACGCCGCGATTCGTGAGCAGCTTGATCGGGTGGCCCACGTGACCACGCTGGGCATGTCGTGCGAGACGACAGAGCGTCTGGCTCGGCGGTTGGCCGAAATCACCCCTGGCGACCTGTCCCATGTTTTCTTTAGCAGCGACGGATCGTCCGCCGTCGAAGCCGCAATCAAGATGGCGTTTCAGTACTGGCAACAGCGGAAGGATCCGCGACCCGAAAAGACCAAGTACTTGGCGCTCGACGCAGCCTACCACGGCGATACCACCGGAGCGGTTTCGCTTGGGGGCATCAAATATTTTCATCGAGCTGTTCGCGCCGATTCTGTTTTCACCGGTGCGCGGTCCCCTGCCCTGCACCTATCGAATGCCCGAGGGCGTGACCAGCGAAACGGCATGCGATCACTACGCCGGCCAGATCGAAGCACTGCTCCAAAGCCATCATGATCAGCTGGCCGCCGTGGTCATGGAACCGCTGGTTCAAGGTGCGGCCGGGATGATCACGCATCCCGCTGGACTGTTGCGCCGCGTGCGGGAGTTGTGTGACCAGTACGACGTGCTGTTGATCTGTGATGAGGTGGCGACCGGGTTTGGCCGAACCGGGACTCTGTTTGCCTGTGAGCAAGAGAACACGACGCCCGACATCCTCTGCCTGGGCAAGGGACTGACCGGCGGCTATTTGCCGATGGCGGCGACGGTGGCGCGGTCGCACATTTACGACGCCTTCCTCGGGCCGGTCTCGGCGTCCCGACAATTCTTCCATGGCCACACCTTTGCGGGGAATCCGCTCGCCGCCGCTGCCGCCTTGGCATCGATTGATCTGCTTGAGCAAGACGCGGTCGTGGATCAGGCGTCGGCCAAAGGGGAGCATCTGCGAAAACGACTCAGCGTCCTGGGTGATCATCCGCATGTCGGCAGCATCCGCGGACGCGGCATGATGATCGGTATCGAACTAGTCGAAAACCGCGAGACCAAGGCAAACTTTGACCCCGCGGCGTTGGTAGGTCGTCAGGTTTGCGATCGAGCGATCGAAAGAGGACTTTGGATCCGTCCCCTCGGAGACGTCATCGTGTTGATGCCGCCATTGGTCGCCGATCATCAGGAGCTCGATTTCTTGGCCGATATCGTCATCGAATGCATCGTGGAACAATGCCGCGAGCGTGCCGATGGCGGTTGCCATGATCAACTGTTAGCGAGGGAATAGGGGCACATGAGCGTGGAAGATTTCGACGAGCGACTGCCAGAGAGCGAACCGATCGATGCCAGTGATCCTGCGGTGGTGGCCCGCTACGAACCCTACTTGCGAATGCTGGCTCGAACGCACATGCGAAGGGCCTATCAGGCTAAGGTCGGGGCGTCCGACATCGTCCAGCAAGCCATGCTGCAGGCAGTCCAGGGGCTCGATGGGTTTCGTGGCAACACCGAGGCAGAGTTTCGTGGCTGGCTGCGACAGATTCTTGCCCGCCACCTCTGCCACTTGGACCGCGATCTCCATCGGGATAAACGCGACATTCGCCGCGAGCAATCGATGGAGCAGAAGTTAGCCGCCTCGTCGATGCGGCTGCAGGCGTTGCTGGCCGGTGACGGTCCGACTCCCAGCCAGAATGTGGCCATGGGTGAGAACGTGATCCGGCTCGCCGAAGCGATCGATCGACTTCCCGAATCGCAACGAGACGCGATCCGGTTGCACTACCTCGAGGGCATGAAGCTCAGCGAGGTGGCCGAGCAGCTGGACAAGTCGCCCGGCGCGATCGCCGGGACTGTTGCATCGCGGCATGAAGGCGCTGCGAGATCAGTTGGGGGAATGACGTACGTTAGGCTTTCCGGCCTGACAGATCCGGCGCCGATCAGCCTCGCCAAAGGCCGGCGTACGTAGGCTTTCCAGCCTGACAGCTTCGAAACCAGTCAGCCTAGAAGGCCGACGTCCTGGTCGTTACAGCGGGCGAACGACCGAGGTGTTGCGCCAGTAATCCAGCAGCGTTTCGATCGACAGCACGCCGCCTCCCATGCCACTCTTGTTGATGCCGCCGTAGGGCACGCCCTGCGCGAACACGTTGTGAGCGTTGATCCAACTGTTGCCCGCCACCATCGACTCGGCGACTCTCGCCGCCCGACCGAGATCGGAGGACCAGACGCTGTTGGCCAAGCCGTAATCGGTCTGATTCGTCATCCGAATCGCTTCGTCTTCGCTTCGGAAACTCGCCAGGTAGGCGACTGGGCCAAAGATTTCCTCTCGAGCAGCGACGTTGTCGAGTGAACCGGCCAGCAGCGCCGGTTTGACGAAGTGACCGGAGAATCCATCGACCGAAGCCACGCCCCCTTCCAGGACGCACTCGGCACCTTCGGCTTGACCCTTTTCGAGATAGCCGAGCACGCGCCGCAGTTGCTTGTCGTTGACGACCGGACCCATTTGCGTGCCTCCGTCGAGTTGGTATCCGACCCGCACCTGGCTGAGTCGGTCCACGCACTCGCCCACGAACTTGTCATAGATGTCTTGATGGATCAGCCAGCGGGTGGCGTCACAGCAGACTTGACCCGTATGAAACGTGATGGCATTGACAAGCTTTTGAGCGGTGTCGGCGATGTCGACATCGTCAAACACAACCGCGGCTCCTTTGCCGCCGAGTTCCAGTTTGACGGGGACAAGATTGTGTCCGCAGGATTGGGCAACCAGACGTCCGACTTCCGGTGATCCGGTGAACGACATCCGCTTGATGTTCACATTGGCGCTCAGTGCCGCGCCGGCGGTTTCGCCTCGCCCGGTCACCACGTTGATCACGCCATCGGGGATGCCGACTTCCTGAGCGAGTCGCGCCAAGTAGATTGCCGACAGCGGTGTGTCCTCGGCAGGTTTAATGACAACGGTGTTGCCCGCAGCCAAGGCGGGAGAGATGCCCCAGCCGATCAACAGGAAGGGAAAGTTCCAGGGAAAGATGAACGCGCAGGCTCCCCAGGGCTGACGTACCGTCCACGCTTCATGTCCCTTCACCGCGAGTGTCGTGCGGTGCTGGATGTGCTGGGCCAGATCGGTGAAGTAACGCAGCGTGTCGACAAAGTTCTGGACGTCACCTTGCGCCTGCGATTCGATCTTGCCCGCGTCGAGTGCTTCGATTTGTGCGATGATCGCCTTCCGCTTTTCGACGGCGTCCGCCAAACGATGAAGCAGAGCGCCTCGCTCATTGGGGGCCAGCCTGGCCCAGGGCTGTTTGCGGAACGCTTCGTTGGCAACGTCCACCGCCCGGGCAACATCGTTTGGCTCCAGGTCATGCACGTCCGCCAACTTTTCGCCCGAACCAGGGTCATGGGTTGCGAAGGTCGCGCCGTCCCCGCTGAAGACCGGCTTCCCGCCGACGAAACTCGCAATCGTTTCTTCCGCCAAGAACTCTTGCACTTCGGGAAGCAACGTGGATGCAATCGTGGAGTTCATACTGGAGCCCTCGGAAATCGAAAGAATGGGAAATCGAATGAAACGGGAGTCGCGGCGGTATGGATCGGCAGCCGCGTGGTCTGGGTGAAGTGACAACATGATAACCGCTCGCCGTGGGCAACGATTGCTGTCGGGTTGCAACACCGCAGGATTCCGAATCAACTCTTGGATGGATGACCCTTTTCCAGGGGAGGACATTGCCTTGACAGTACCGGCCGAGCTGACCGAAGAGCACATTCTGGTGATCCCGGAATCATTCATTGCGGGGATTGGAACGATCCAAGGCTTCGAGTCGGATGTGGATCGATTCTTGAAACCCATCCTCAACAGCGACCAGCTTTCGTTTCAGCCACGAAGTCAAATGGAGACCGATCCATCGTTCAAACAGCTGATCCCCTACGTCTTGTTACAGTGGACGGATCCGGCCGGCGCGGTCAAATTGTTCACCTACACCCGTGGCGGTGGCGGTGGCGAGGCGAGGTTGCATGCCAAGCGAAGCGTTGGGATTGGCGGACACATCAGTCGAGAAGATGCCAGCGACGGCTCCGATCCGTACTTCACTGGGATGCAGCGAGAGCTGTCCGAAGAGGTGCAGTTGAGTTCGGCGTACCAAGAGTTCCGAGACGGGCTGATTTATGATCCGTCTAACGACGTGGGCAAAGTGCACCTTGGTGTCGTGCACCGATTTGTCCTGGAACAACCTCACGTTCAAAGCAACGAGGCCGACCTGTCCGAAGGCGGTTTCGTCAGCGTCGACGAACTCCTGGAGGACTTCGAACGTCTGGAGACGTGGAGCCAGCTAGCCATCAAGGCGCTGTTTTGATGGATTGGCCTGCGACAGGCTTTCCAGCCTGTCCAATGCGACGAGAACTCGCGGTGGGACAGGCTAGAAAGCCTATCGTACTGGCTGGTTTTCCATGTATTTTGAGTTGGAACACCGATGATCTACCTTGATAACCATGCCACGACGCGATGCGATCCTCGTGTGGTCGAGGCCATGTTGCCGTGGTTTTCCGAGCACTACGGCAATCCTCACAGCAGCCACGAAGCGGGTACGATTGCGGCCGATGCGATCGCAGCGGTCGATCGAAGAGATCGCCAAGTCGCTCAATGTGGAACCAGACACGGTGGTCATCACGAGCGGTGCGACCGAGAGCAACAACCTGGCCATTCGTGGCGTCTGTGCCCACCCACGTCAGAAACGCCGCCACATCGTCACCGTGACGAGCGAACATCCCGCGGTGGTCGATGTCGCGAAAGAACTCGAAGGAGAAGGCTTTCGGGTTACCCGTGTTCCAGTGATTCCCAATGGCCAGGAGCACGCAGGCACCGTCGATCTGAATCGGTTGGCCGACGCGGTCGATGACGACACGGCGCTCGTCTCGGTGATGTGGGCGAACAATGAGATCGGTGCGATCTCATCGATGAAGGAAGTGTCGGAGATCTGTGATCGTCACGGTGCGCTGTTCCACAGTGACGCGACCCAGGCCGTCGGCCGGATTCCGGTCGACATGCAGTCGGTCCACATCGACCTGCTCAGCGCGACCGCCCACAAACTCTATGGCCCAAAAGGGACCGGCATCCTTCTGGTTGGCAGCGCCAATCGTCGGGTGCGACTGAGACCCCAAATCGTTGGTGGCGGCCAACAGCGTGGTCGACGCAGCGGCACGATGAACCCAGCCGGTGTGGTCGGGATCGCCACCGCCCTGCGGCTCTGCGTCGACGCCATGGAGGAGCACACGGAGCGGATCCGCGGGCTCCGTGATCGACTCTGGAGCCGATTGTCGAGGGCGATTGACGGTCTCGTCATCAATGGCCCAGCGTTGACCGGTGGCGATCGACTGCCAGGAAACTTGAACCTCATGCTTCCAACCATGGAAGGTCAAGCGTGGATGTCCGCGACGCCCCACGTCCTGTTCAGTAGTGGTTCCGCTTGCAGCGGCCACGAGCCGGCGCCCAGTCATGTTCTGACAGCGTTGGGGCTGAGCGAGTCGGAGGCCACGTCGCAGCGTCCGCTTTGGTGTCGGCCGCTTCAACACGCAGGAAGAAATTGATCAAGCATCCGACGCCCTGATCGAATCCTACGAGAAGTTGGCCGCACTCTCCCGATGAGAGGCGAGAAGCGAGAGGCGAGAGGCGAGAGGCGAGAGGCGAGAGGCGAGAGGCGAGAGGCGAGAGGCGAGAGGCGAGATGCGAGAGGCGACAGGCGAGCAGACGACTGCACTGAGATCAGCCCGACGGCCCTACTGCCCTACTGCCCTACTGCCCCTTCTTTCCCCGCTCCCCTACCTTCCCAATCCTCCGTTCCACGTCCCGGCTTGCCCACAGAATGTCTCTTTACCCAAGGCCCGGCACCGGGGTAGGATCGCGGGCGAATCGTCGGGAGATGCTGCGCACCGGAGCAGCAAAAACCTTCATGAACGGACAAGCATGATTCAAGGATTGAACAATGGGCGGAGTCCCTGCGATATTGTTGGTGATCGCGGCCGGGATCACCTACGGATGGCAACCTGATCGCGAAGGTGGTGTCGAGTACATCATTCAAGTGCCGCCGGACCAGGTCGAACGTCTGGCGCAGATCGGCGAAATCAGCAGCGTGATTGACCCTGAGGTCCGGGGTCACGTTTCGCGGGTGGTGATCCGGGTTGGTACCGAGCCGCTTCCGAAGGACACGCCAGCAAATCTCAGTGGCCGCGCTGCGGCGACCCGAGCACTCGGGAACGCTGATCTGGCGATCTTGGATGCATCGCCGGTTCCGATTCCGGAAATGACCGATGGCACGGTTGCTGAACCGATTCCAGGTTTCTATCAAGGGCCGCCTGCGGGCGAACAATCGGTTTTGAAGCCGGATGCGAATTCACCGCCGGGAAGCCCCGGCTATGGTTATCCGTCGCTGCCGCCAACGCTTCAGGGCACAGCGTTTCAGGGCACAGCGATTCAGGGCACAGCGCCGCAGTTCGATCAGGCTGGACGCGAGATCACGAGCCCGCCCGCCAGTCAGACCAACTCGATCTTTGGTCCTTCGACGCCGAATCCGACGGCGGCATCGTCGTCGGGCGGAACGATTCGAATTCCTCCACCGCGCAACACGCACCGCGGTGCCCACGACGGCGGCAACACCTCCGCCGTTCACGGGAAGTGACCCTCAAGGGGATTATGCGCGTGCCCGTGCCGGCGGGCCATCGACCGATCCAACCAACGCCCGCGACAACACTTGGCGTGACTTTCCGCCGCCACCTTCCACCACGACTGGCGGCATGACGACCGCAGGTTCGCCTCCCGAAAACCCGTTCCAAACCCCAAGTTCGACAAGCATGGGAATTCCTAACGCGAACAGTGGTTACGCGGCCGGTGGCGCCGCGACCGCTGGCTCGACCAACTATTCGACCCCTGGCTCGAATGGGCTGGCACCCAGTGATACCTATGGGAAACTCCCCAGCGGTTTCAGCTTCGCGAACAGCGGCGATCGGGCTGCAGCCGGGGCACCGTCGGGGGCGTCCTCGAACACTGCCTACGGCACTCCCAACTATGGCGCTTCATCGAATGGTTACGGGGCAAGCAACGCCGCGAGTTCGACCAGCGCGGGATCGAGTGCAGGCTACTCCGCAGGTCCTGATCCCAGGCTGACGCCCGTTCAGGTTGCCGCGGGTGCCTGGTCCATTGACTCCTACGGTCGGATCCTCGACCGCCAGGGCCGAACCATGAACGCCACTTCCTTGAGCAGCTCATCCGCTGGCGCCACGTCCCCGAGCGCGATCACTGCGACGAATCAGAACACCAGTCCGAGTTCGAATTATGGATCTGGTGCAGCCTATGGATCCAACACTGGCTACACCGGATCGGGCTTCACCAATCTTGGTGGCAGCGGGGACGCGAGTTCCTTTCCCAATTCCAGCATTCTTGGCCCACCCACGACGCAAGGTTCGTTTAGCTCTACGCAGCCAGCGCCCAACGCCAACGCCATCGATCGCAATCAACCACTGACACGGACCGTACCGAGCGACTTCGGAGCCATCAGGCCAACGACGGAGAGCCAGCTTGGATTTGACCAGCGTGGTGCTTTGGTTCGGCCAGCCTCCACAACGCCGACGGGAGATCCTCCCTCGTTGAACGAACAACGCTCGACCTCCGCCTCGGTCGCCGAAAGTGAGGACCCGCGTGAGGTCGTCGCGCCGCAGCCGCTATTCAACGGGTTGCTACTGATTTCGTTGGTGGCCAATGTGTATCTGATCTTCTGGCTCAAGAACTTGCGGATCCAATTCCGTGATTTGGTAGCCGCCAAGCGAATGGCGGCAACGGCTGGCAGCCAGTAGTGCCCGCATACAAGCACGACGCGCAAGTTTTGATGTTGCGCAAGTTACCACGGAGTGGTTGTGAAGAAATTGTGCCTGCTACTTGTAGGTCCGCCTTTCCAAGGCGGACACCCGCAACTGTGCTGCGTTTGGTGCGAGTCTCGGAGAGACTCGCCTACAATAACTCACCACGGTTCAATTTGTTCACAGCCTCGGAGTGGCTTGAAGCGTCTCGCCCAGGTCGGGAGTTGGTTGTTTTCGTCGGCCAGCTTCGGGGCCCACGGCTAGCGTCTGAGGTTCACGTGAACCTCGGGCGCTAGCCGTGGGCCGCTTTGCTTGTCGGTGTGATTCGAAGAATCCGCAAGCGGGAGGGTGATGACGTCGCACCTTGCCTTCGGAAAATGCAACCAAAGTAAGTGCCAGTGGACGGGCTTCGTATCCCCCGAGGCGCACCTCTTTCACGCTCGGGGATTCGCCGGGAAACCCGCAAATCGACGTCGAAGGTGGCCGCGGAAACGGTCCGTGGGGATTCGTACCCACGAGTTTAAAAATAATAGGCGAATTTTTAGAAAAGCTCATCTCTGGAAATTCACGTGTTTTCGCCACTTTTTTCCCTGTGACCCATCCGCTTGGCGGTTTCCCGTAGGCCTTTTGGGGAGAACGCAATGCCCAAGGGGTTTTCGATTGGTTATCATGGGGATGCCCAGATGGGGTACGAACCGGCCTTTAAATGCGAACTTGGGTGATCTGAACGCTCGCCACTCAGATTGCAGTGCGAAGATGCCGCAGTCAGAAGTAGAAGCCCCTGCGGATTCGGGGGGGATTGTTCGCTTACCTAAATGGATGGGAGCGAATGTGTCTTCCACGACGAACTTTGGGTGAACAACTCCCTTTAGTTTGTCAGTTGGATCGGGGGATGGTGGTCTCGATGGTACTGACAAGTGGAATTGCGAGCCTGTAAACGTAAACCGACTTGGAGATGCGATGAGCAAAAAACTATTGATTGTTGACGATCACGAGATCATCCGTATGGGTCTTCGGCTGATGCTTGAAGGCTCTGGTCTTGAGATTGCGGCAGAAGCCACCACCGCTGCCGAAGCCATTGAGGCTGTCGAGCGGTCAACACCCGATGTGGTGCTGATGGACATTCGGATGGAAGGGGGCGACGGTCTCAATGCGTTGGGTCGCATGAAGCTAGATCATCCTGATCTTCCGATCGTTTTGTTCTCGGCTTACGACAACCCGACCTACATCGCTCGCGCAGTCGCCCTTGGTGCCTCGGGTTACGTGTTGAAGTCGGCTCCACGTGAGCGTTTGATCGAAGCACTCGATATGGCGGTCGCCGGTGAGTCGGCTTGGACCCGCGAAGAGCTTCGCCGCGTAACCGGTGCCTTGGCGACGCCACGTCTGAGTCAAGACATTGAGGTTCCGCTGACCCAGCGAGAGAGCGAAGTTCTCCGTCAAATGGCTCTCGGACTGACCAACAAAGAGATCGCCAAGATGCTCGGTATCAGTTACGAAACTGTGAAAGAGCATGTCCAGCACATCTTGCGAAAGATTGGCGTCAGCGATCGGACGCAGGCAGCCGTTTGGGCCGTTCGAAAGAACCTGGTCTAGTCGGATCCCAGTCACGAATGAACCAAAGGCCGAACCGAAGGGTTCGGCCTTTTTGTTTGACGGAGGCGCTCTCTGGCAATCGCGTCTTCTCCCCCGAAGGGAAGTGAGGCGATTCGTTCGCTTTCGAGCGAAGATTGGAGAGAGCAGTCCATCCACCGATCAGTGGTAGGCTGGAGCACTTGGGTCAAAATCGTAATCGTAATCGTACTCGTACTCTTACTCGTACTCGTACTCGTTACTCGCTCGTACTCGTACTCGTCGACTCGTACTCGTACTCGGCGACATCGTTCGTCGTACTCGAGCGCTCGTACTCGTCCTCAGCGCAGCGGTGCTCGTCATCGATTAGGAGCACCGGCCTGCGGCCTGAGCACCCACTGCGCTGAGCACAAGCACGACTTTCGAGCGGGATAATACCGAGAGTGCGGGCCGCGAATGCCACGAACCCAGCTCCGTGATTCGTGCGTCTTGGTGAGATTCGTGGCCAGATCGACCGCACATTCTTGTCTCGCGGCGCAAAAAAAGGCCAGCAAGCGTCAACGCCTGCTGGCCTGTTTCGATTCAGTTCTCGAGACAGGCGGTGTCTAATCCTTGGTTGGAATGAGCGGTCCGTCGCCGCTTCCCAGGCCACCTTTGAGCTCACCTTCGTCGAAGCTTGGGACATTGCCACTCTCGGCGGCTTCCGCCTCGGCAGCCGCCCGTTCCTGTTCTTCGCCCCAATCGACGCGTTTCAGAGACAGGCCGATTTTCCGCTCGTCGGTGTCGACTCGCAGCACCTTGACTTCGATTTCCTGGCCAACTTTGACCACTTCTTCCGGATCCTCGACCTTGTGCTCGGCCAGCTCGCTGATGTGCAGCAAACCTTCCAAGCCATCTTCCAGGCCGATGAACACACCGAAGTTGGTGATCTTGGTGACGGTTCCCTTGACCAGTTGGCCGGGCTGATACTTGTCCGGAATGTCGCCATCCCAGGGGTCATTATCGAGCTGCTTCAAACCGAGCGCGATACGGCGGCGAGATTCGTCGACACTTAGCACGCGGCACTTGATTTCCTGGCCCTTCTCGAGCAATTCGCTGGGATGCCCGATCTTGCGGGTCCAGGACATGTCGCTGACGTGCAACAGACCGTCGATCCCTTCCTCCAGCTCGATGAAAGCACCGTAATTGGTCAGGTTGCGGACCTTGCCAACCACGTCCTGGCCTTCCGGGTAACGCTCGATGACCTCGTCCCACGGGTTCTTTTGGGTCTGCTTCATACCCAGTGACAATTGCTGGCCTTCGGGGTCGACGCCAAGAATCTTGACGTCGATCATGTCGCCGATGTTGACCAATTCGCTGGGGTGATTGACCCGCTTGGTCCAGCTCATTTCGCTGATGTGGACCAGACCTTCGATACCCGGTTCGAGCTTCACGAACGCACCGTAGCTCATCACATTGACGACTTCGCCCTTGTAATCGGTGCCGACCGGATACTTCGACTCGATATTCTCCCACGGGTTGCGGTCTTTTTGCTTGAGCCCGAGCGCGATCTTCTGCTTTTCGCGGTCGATATGCAGCACCTTGACCTCGATTTCCTGGTCGATCGAGACCATTTCGGTGGGGTGGCCAATTCGCTCCCAAGCCATGTCGGTGATGTGGAGCAGGCCGTCGATGCCGCCGAGGTCGACGAAGGCACCGAAATCGGCGATGTTTTTGACGATCCCCTTGCGAATCTGGCCGACTTCCAGCTCCTTCATCAGGTAGGCGCGGTCTTCCTCACGCTGACGCTCGATCAGCGAGCGGCGGCTGATCACGATGTTTCGTCGGGTATCGTCGATCTTCAAGCACTTCGGCTTGGATCACGCGGCCGATGAAATCGCCGATATCGCCGGGGCGTCGGATGTCGACTTGGCTGCCCGGCAGGAACACATTGACACCGATGTCGACCAGCAAGCCCCCCTTGATCTTGCGGATCACGGTGCCAGTGACCACCTGGCCCTCGCTGATCTCGCCAATGATCTTTTCCCATTCGATGATCTTTTCCGCTTTCGACTTGCTCAGCGAGATCATGCCGTAGGGGTCATCGGCGGCCCCGAGTTCGTCCTCCATCTCCTCGATGAGAACCTTGACCGTCTGCCCGACCTTGGGAGGATCTTCGTCGGGGCCCCATTCGCTGACGCTGACGGTGCCTTCACTCTTGAATCCGACGTCAATCAGAGCCCATTCATCGTTGACCTCGACGATCCGGCCGTCGACGATTTCGCCTTGGGCGTAGTCTTGTTGTTCGCGTCCGAGCCACTCCAGCAGCCATTCATCGGCCTCTTCTTCCGGTGCAAGGACTGCCAATTCGCTTGCGATATCTTCGTCGTCGAGGTTGCGGATGAGGTTTCGATTCACCATGAGAGAGAATTCCAGAGTTGAGCACACGGCGAGCGTGACTGACGACCTGGCATTCCGCTTCCGACCGCTAGGACGCTAGCACAAAGATGGTCGGAGGAAAAAACCAGTCGCTCGGAGGCTCAAAGGGGGGTAAGAGGATGGAAATGGTCGTCGGATTCGACGGCAAAGCAACGTGCCCTGCGCGTAGCCTCGTAACGTATCAAAGCACGATTTTGCCCACAACAGCTAACCGGGCTGTTTCACGACAATTGGCAGTCGTCCCCAGGGGTCAACCTCGACAGCTGAGCCTTCGGCCACGAACTGGCTGCTCGGCTCGGCTGCTTGTAAGTCACTCCACTGTTCGCCGTAGAGCGACCCCAAGTCAAACTTGGCTGTGAGCGTCTCGATTTCTCGCCATTCCCAAGGCGGATGTCGAACCTGGTACTCGCGGGTCCCCTTGGGAGTGGCCGTGTAGCCCCAATAATGCTCGGCGATGAAGTGCGCTTCGCTGCCCTCGGTCAACTCCCGCAGTTCCGCGCCGGCAGTCGTCTCGAGCCAGTGGTCGCCCCACTGATAACGAAGCCGTATCCGCCCGTCGGGCAGCATTTCCCGCCGGTGGGACATGGGCATGTAGTCGTAAGGTTCCCGATACAGCGTTCGCGCCACCCACGCGATCATCCGGCGTGGCACCAATTCTCGCACAAACACGACGCCACGACGCACCTCGCCGTCTTCTGTCGTGTGCCGCACGTAGAGCCGAAGATTGACCTCTTCGAAGTGGAGATGGCCAGGCACGGGCAGTCCGAGGACCCGCGTATCGCGGAACTGAAAGACAACCAGCGAGGCGAACGTACGACCCTCGAAACAGTCGACTTCGCAACCGCGCGGGACCCAAGGCTGAACGCGCTCCGGGGCGATCGCCCAATTGATCATCACTAGGTCGCGCCAGTGGGCTCGCAGGAATGGCATGCTGGCTCCAGAAAAATCTTCCGGGGATCAGTTTTGAAGGGATTATGTTAGCAGAATTCACGCGGTCCCCGCCGCTGAAGCCATTTCCCCCCGGTGGGCATCGGAGCCGATCGCGGGTATCAAATCGGGACCGTTGCCCCTCCGTTTCTTTCCCAGTTCCGCTCTGATGTCTGATTCATTCTCTGTTCGCGTTGCTCTCGGTGGTGACCACGCCGGCTTTCACTTGAAGAAGGCTGTCGCCACGCGGCTGTCGGGTCGCGTCACCGAGTTGCTCGATTGTGGTACCCACTCCGAGGAAAGCTGCGACTATCCCGATTTCGCAATCGCGGTGGCTCGCCAGTTGATCCAAGGCAAGGCTGACCGGGGCATCGTGGTTTGCGGCAGCGGCGTTGGAGTCAGCGTGGCTGCCAACAAGATTCCCGGGATCCGCGCGGCGATCTGTCACGACACGTATTCGGCCCACCAGGGAGTCGAGCACGATGATATGAACGTGTTGTGTATTGGTGGGCGAATCATCGGATCGGAACTCGCCTTCGAGATCATCGATGCGTTCTTGAATGCCCGTTACGTGCCCCAGGAGCGTCACGCCCGCCGACTGGCCAAGGTGCTCGACATCGAGCAACGCGGCCTCGACGCCCTACAAGGTTAGGCTCAAAGTACGTTAGGCTTTCCAGCCTGACACCCGGAAAAGAGGTCAGCCTGGAAAGGCTAACGTACGGTCCTGGAAAGGCTAACCTCGGATGCCGGGTCAGAACAGTTTTGACAGGTCGGAACCTAGCTTCTGTGATTGATGCATCAGTGCTGCGTTGAGCAGTTCGATGGCGACACGCGATTCCAGCGTGACGCCGGCTCGTACACCGACGCAGGGATCGTGTCGCCCCTTCTTCAGCTCAAAGTCGATCTCTTCCAGATTCTTACGCACCGATTTCTGCGATTGGTTGATCGTCGAGGTTGGTTTGAAGCCGACGCGACAGACCAGCGGCATGCCGGTGGTGACGCCGCCCAGTAATCCGCCGTGTGAATTCGAAACGTATCCAGTCGATCGAATCGGATCGTTGTTCTCACTGCCACGCCGCTCAATCACTTCCACACCGGCTCCGATCTCACACGACTCCGCGGCGTTCAAGCCACCTAGCGTTCCCATCAGGCGAACCTTCAAGCTCTGGTAAAGAGGGTCACCCAACAGTGGCGGCACATTGACCGCGACCACTTCGACGGCCGCACCGAGCGAATCACCCGCCTTGCGAGTCTCCTTGATCAGCTCACCCGCTTCCTCAGCAAACTCGCGGTCAATGGAATGGATCTCGGCGGCTTCCAGTTGTTGCTGGAGCTTTTCAATGTCGGTGCGCGACAGGGAAAGATTTTGTGACCGCACCACCATGTCGTCGACATGTCCCGAAAGCATGGTCTTGGCCCGCAGGGAACCGACTTGGCAAATCGAGGAAAGAATGGCGGTTCCAAACTTTTCCTGTAGCACGATCCTGGCAATCGAGCCGGCGATGACGTCGGTGATCGTCGATCGATAACTCGATCGTCCACCGCCCCGGACGTCAATGAACCCAAAGGACTTGTGGTACTTGACCAGATCGGTGTGACCGGGCCGCACTTCGCCCTTCGCTCCCGTGAACTGTGTGTAGTCGCCTGATTTCTTGGAGGTGGACAACACGATCGCAGCGATCGGCTCGCCAGTCGCGTAGCCTTCCTCGTAACCTTCGGATCGGAACGAGTCGTCGTCGACGTCGACCGTCACCGTAGCCCCGCCAAGCAGCTTGTCATGATCCTCCTGATACAGACCCGAAAGGAACACGACTTTGTCCTTCTCGTTTCGTGGCGTGCCGTGACGGTTACTTCCTGGTCGACGACGATCAAGGTAGGCCTGAATATCTTGGCGACGAAGGTACTGGCCGGCCGGACACCCAAACACAATTGTGGTCACCGCCGGGCCGTGCGATTCACCGGCGCCGGCAGCCGCGAAGAGGGGACCGCCAAGGATTTCCATGAAATCAGTTCCGTTAGGGTTGATGAACGAGATCTCCCGAACATCATCACTCACGTTCCATTGCTTCCCTGGCCGGGTTGATTGACGTGCAGTGACCCGACGCAAGGTTGCGGGGCAAATGCGGCGCAACCTGGCCAATGGCGGCGGGCGAAGTGATGATCAGGGATTGAGCCAAGAGGATCTTCGCGATCGAAAATGACAAGATCCGATCTTCCCTAGCATAACCAACCCGGTTTTTCTTCAGTAGGCAGGCAGGGTCAAGGCTGCTCGCCGCGTTCGCCCAGTGGCCGATCCTCGACGATAGAATCGGGGGCCTTGGCTACCGATTCGGGGGTCGCACCCTCGCCATTGAACTCCGCTGCCGCAGGGCTCGTCTTGGTCTCACTGTATTTCATCGACCGGTAAATCCACGGTACCAGGAACCAACATAGGGACGTTGACATGGCTCCAGCGAGCACCAGCAAGCGAAAGGCCGTCGTCTCACCCCAATCTCCGGCCCATCGATCAAACAGCCAGCCACCCAGCGCAGCCGACAGGGACAGGCTGAGATTGGATAATGACATCAGCATCGCAAATGTGGTTCCTGCGGCGTGAATGGGGCAGGCACGCGCCGCAAGATCGAATTGCACCATGCTGCCGGTCATGTAGGACAGTCCCACAAATACGCTGACCACCGCCGCCGACTTGGGCCCCTGGACTCCGCAATAAGCCAGCGTGCTGATGACGCCTGAAGCGATCGCCAAGTGGATCAAGGTGGACAGCGGTACGCGACGACAGTACGCACCATAGGCCAGGCTTCCTCCAATGGCCCCTAACGACAACATCGAGACCGAGAAGCCATAGGCCTGCTCGCTGATCGCAAGGTGCTTGGTCATGTACAGGTACAGCACCGACATGCTGAACGGGTTGAAGCTCCAGAGAAACAGAAACGCTCCCGCAATGGTCACCGCTGGTGTGCGGGCCACGCGAAGCAGTTCCTTGGAGGCAGACCGGAAGCGTTTTGTAAGGACGAGGTTGTCCGAGACTCGCGGTTGCCGCTTCTCATGCACAAATAGCAACGCCAAGATCAGCGTTCCGCCGATCGCCAGCGCACAAACCAAGAAGCCTTCCTGTTGTCGTTGGTTCTGGCTGAGCCAGCCTCCCGCCAAGCCGGCGATCAGGCTGCCGGCATACATCGCCGACCATTGAATGGATTGGAGCGTACCGGTCAATCCACGCGGCTGGCCTTTCTCGATCATCAACGCGTCGACCACCACGTCCGAAAACGCGACGCCGACGGTCGGAACCAGCAGCAAGACCAGCAGCGTGTTGAAAGCGCCACTGGGGAGCGGAAAAAGATACAGCAGCAACAGCCCTGCGGTCGCTGCTCCGCTGGAAAGAATCAAGTAGCTGCGCCGGCGCATCCCAGCGATCGGCACAAAGTCGGTCAGCAATCCATAGAGCGGCTTGAGCATCCATGGACTTGCTAGCATCGCTCCGAAACCGGCGATGGCAGTTGCCGAGTATCCCCACGACTTGAGTAAGGAGCGAACGGGCTGAGCAATCAATCCTTCGGTGGGTTCGGCGATTCCTTGCACAAAGTAGATCATTGCGAACAGCAACACGATGCCGATCGTCTCACGTCGGCGGCTTCGCTGCTCGCTGTCGCTGGTCATCCGAGCACTTTCCTTGAAGCCGAAAAAACCGATTCGGAAGAATTAAAGCGTTCTTGGTAATTCGACTATTGACAATTCCTGCAACTGTAGTCGAATTCCGCCCCGTTGGAATGACCTGATGGACAGGGTAGGTCCATGCCTATTCGGGGTCATGGGACAATCTTTTTTGGAACCGTGAATGGACGTTAGCGGCCGTATTTCTAGTAACACGATCGACAAATTCCGATCGGAGGACGAGGAGCCTCCCAGTAAGGAGAATGGAAACCATTCTCTCTGCTCGACAGAATCTGCTGTCGAGAACGATTCGCCACCGCGTCGCGCTGCCGGCGAATCCTGTCGAAGTTCGGGCAACCCGGTAGTTGTCTCCGTGAAGTCGCTGACTTCCTCTCGCGTCGACACCGTCATGCCCGAGCAGGGCCTGGAGTTGCGGCGTCGGGTGCCGGCGAAATCGACAAGAGATCAGCAGTCGAATCCCCGGACGCGGGCGTTTCGTAAGCAATTCTTCCCGGATGCGACGGATCGTCAGTGGAATGAATGGCGTTGGCAGTCACAGCATCGAATTCGGAAGCTGGATCAGCTCGAAAAGATGGTTCGCCTATCCGATGACGAGCGAAGCTCGCTGGTTCAAGGCGGGACGATGCTGCCGGTCGGCATCACGCCGTACTACATGAGTCTGTTGGACCCCGACGATGTTCATCAGCCGCTTCGTCGGACGGTGATCCCGACGACGGCTGAGTTCCAGCGGACTCCCGGCGAAGCGGATGATCCGCTTGGCGAAGATGGCCACAGCCCGCTGCCCGGCCTGGTACATCGCTATCCTGACCGCGTTCTCTTGTTGGCAATCGATTTCTGCTCCACCTATTGCCGATATTGCACGCGATCACGCGTCGTCGGGCATGGTGAGATCGCGCCCAATGAGAAACGGCTCGAGGCGATCTTCCAGTACCTGGAAAAGGCGACACAGGTTCGCGACGTTTTGATTTCCGGAGGCGATCCGCTGGCCCTCAGTGATGAAAAGCTGGACTGGATTCTGTCACGGCTGCGGGCGATTCCCCACATCGAATTTGTTCGCATTGGGACGAAGATGCCCGCTGTGTTGCCTCAGCGGATTACCAAGGACCTGGTGCGCGTGCTACGAAAGTATCACCCACTGTGGATGAGTGTGCACTTCCTGCACCCCGATGAATGCACGCCAGAGTCCAAGCGGGCATGTGAACGACTGTCGGACGCCGGCATTCCACTCGGTTCGCAAACGGTCTTGCTGCGCGGGGTCAACGACAACGTGGAGACGATGAAACAACTGGTTCATCGGTTGCTCACGATGCGTGTTCGTCCCTACTACCTTTATCAGTGCGACCCAATCAGCGGATCGGCTCATTTTCGGACGCCAGTCAGCAAAGGCTTGGAAATCATTCAGGGACTCCGTGGTCACACCACCGGTTATGCCGTACCCACGTTCGTCATTGACGCTCCCGGCGGCGGAGGAAAAATTCCGCTGCAGCCGGAGTCTGTCGTGGGCCGCGACGGTGATTGGCTGGTCCTCAAGAACTTTGAGGGCCGCGAGTTCCGTTACCCCGATCCCATAAAGGGGTAGCCAATGTCGGACCAAGAGTTTCTTTGTGTCCGCTGCGCTCGTCAAATGAAGACGTGCTGCCAGCGATCGGAGATCTACACGACTCCACGAGACGTCGAGCGAATCAGTGCGTACACGGGTCGAAGCGACTTCGGCGAGTTTCGCGTCGCCGACAACCCGGAGTACGCCGATCAAGACGATGACCCAGTCTGGCGTGATCATGTCTTCAAGAGCGACGGCAGTCGCAGGGTTCTGAAACGTCACGCAAACGGTGACTGCACGTTTCTAGGTGATGCAGGTTGTCGGCTGCCGCTCGACGTGCGTCCTTTGGTGTGTCGCCTTTATCCCTTTGACTACACGGCGGAAGGAATCCAAGACGACCTATCGGAAGGTTGCCCGCTTGAACTGCTTGCCCCAGGTCAAGGTTTGATCGAAGCGCTCGAGATGAAGCTTGAGGACGCGAGGGTCTGGCATCGGATGCTCTACGACGAAGTCCTATTGGAACCAAACAGCTAAGATGCGCATTGGACTAACTTATGACCTTCGCGACGAGTACCTGGCCGAGGGTTACGGTGAAGAGGAAACGGCGGAGTTTGATCGACCCGATACCATCGAGGCAATCGAAGACGCACTCGGCTCGTTAGGACACCAAACCGATCGCATCGGGCATGCGCGGCAACTTGTGCAGCGTTTGGCGGCAGGCGATCGTTGGGATCTCGTCTTCAATATTTGTGAAGGTCTTCATGGTGCTGGCCGAGAAGCACAGGTCCCGGCGATTCTTGACCTGTTCGAGATTCCGTACACCTTTTCCGATCCCTGTGTGATGTCGATTTGCCTCGACAAAGGGACGACAAAGAGTGTCGTGCAGCGAGCTGGCATTCCCACGCCGCAATTCGCCGTGGTCAATCGGCTCGACTGCCTGAAGACATTGCCCCCTCTGCGGTATCCGATGTTCGCCAAGCCGATTGCCGAAGGGACAGGAAAGGGGGTCACGCCCGCCTCTCGAGTGTCGGACCCTCAACATCTGAGCGACGTCTGCGGTCGACTTTTGGATCGCTATCGTCAGCCAGTTCTGGTGGAAGAGTATCTGCCGGGACGTGAATTCACCGTCGGGATCCTGGGGACCGGCAGCGACGCGAGATGCCTCGGTACGCTTGAAATCGTCCTGCTCGATCAGGCGGAGCCGAACGTCTATTCGTACGTGAACAAAGAACGTTGCGAAGAGCTCGTCGAGTATCGTCTGGTCAAGTCCGAGCAAGATGATCAGGTGGCATTGGCGGAGAAGCATGCCTTGGCAGCGTGGAGCGTTCTGAACTGTCGCGACGGAGGTCGGATTGACTTGCGGTGCGACGCCAAGGGGCAGCCACAGTTCATCGAAGCCAACCCGCTCGCTGGATTACACCCGTTCCATTCCGACCTGCCGATGCTTGCCACCGCTGTTGGGATGGAATACGTGGACTTGATTCGCCGGATTGTTGATTCGGCAGCGCTGCGCGTCAGCACCAGACCTGGCCCTGACGCTGTCGTCGCCAGTGCAGAGCAAAAACGAGCGAGTGGTCAGCACGCGACTCGCCGCACTGAGGTAGCTGGCTCGGAGGCCACGCGGTGAACGTGCTTGTCCTCCACAACGCGCCGGAAGCGGATGCGAATGTCGATGAACACGATGTGCTGATGCAACGCGATGCCGTGGTTGCTGCCTTGACGAGGTTGGGTGCGGAGGTTGCCACGTTCGGCTGTACCTTGAATCTCGATGAAGTGTGTCAGGCTTTGTCTGAAAGCCCTCCCGATGTGGTCTTCAACCTTGTCGAGTCTCTCGCTGGGACAGACCGACTGATGTCATTGGTTCCGATCTTGTTGGAAGCGATGGAAGTTCCCTACACGGGGGCAACTTCCAAGGCCATTCTGGCAACATCCAACAAGGCGACCGCGAAAGCACGAATGCAAGCGGCTGGATTGCCGACACCACCATGGCTCGGATCGGAAGGTGAATGGGAGAACGCACTGACAAACTTGTCGCATTCCTGGATCATCAAGCCGATTTGGGAACATGCTTCGGTGGGGATGGATGATGACGCCATCGTTGCGCCAAAGTTTCAGTCTGAGCTCGTGGATGAGCTACGACGACGTCAGCAGCGTTCCGGTCGACCAATGTTTGCTGAGCAATTTATAGATGGTCGAGAATTCAACCTTTCGATACTTGGCGGCGAAGTGTTGCCGCCGGCCGAGATTGATTTCTTGTCCTTCCCGGTAGGTAAACCCCGCATCGTTGGCCATCGAGCAAAGTGGGAACAGGATTCTTTCGAGTATCAACAGACCCCTCGTCGATTTGACTTTTCCGATTCCGATCAACCCCTGTTGGACTCGCTGAGAGATCTTTCCCAAGCATGCTGGGAGCTCTTTGAGCTCACGGGGTTTGCGCGTGTTGACTTTCGTGTCGACCGCGATGGACGTCCCTGGATTTTGGAAGTGAATGTCAATCCTTGTCTTTCGCCTGATGCAGGTTTTGCGGCGGCGGTCAGTCAAGCGGGTATGTCATTCGATCAAGCAGTGAAGAGAATCATCGAGGAAACCTCCATCCATCGGCCGCATTTGGTCGTCGACATCGATCCCTGACAGGAAGACCTATGTTTCGCATCCGCAGGATCAACGACGGGGTGTTGCCGTTAAACAAGGCAGCGCTGCGTGAAATTCATCAGATTTTTCGTGATCAATTCGCCGACGCGCCCATCGAGGATATCGACTCGCTTACCGAGCGTCTGCAGAATCCATTTCTCAAGCGGTTTCGCACGCTCTTGTTCGTTGCCGAGAACGCACGACATCGAATCTTCGGATTTGCGATTGTGCTGCATGAGCCCGAGATCAATTTCTGCTATCTCGATTTTCTCGCAGCAGGCAAGGACGTTCCGGGACGCGGGATTGGCGCCGCACTCTATGAGCACATCCGCGACGAAGCGGTAGGCTTGGGCGCGGAGGGCCTGTTCTTCGAGTGCCTGCCAGATGAAGAGAGTCGCTGCGCGGATCCCGCGATTCGAAAACTGAATGCAGCCCGATTGAAGTTTTACGAACAATACGGGGCGCGTCCGATCATCAACACCGCTTATGAGACAGCCGTGCCCGGTGGCAGTGACGATAACCTGCCCTATCTCGTTTGGGATGGATTGGATCATGTTGATAGCCTGCGTCGGAAATTAGCCAAACAAGTGGTCAGGGCGGTGCTCGAGCGCAAGTACAGCGACCTCTGTCCGCCCGAGTATGTGCAGCGAGTGGAGGCATCGTTTCGTGAGGATCCCGTCAAGATTCGCGAGCCACGCTACTTGAAAGCACCAGTGGAACATCGGATCGCGACGCCTCCGTCGCCCGATAAAGTTGCAGTCACCATCAACGACAAGCATGACATTCATCACATTCGCGAGCGAGGTTACGTCGAAGCTCCGGTACGAATCAGCGTCATCCGGAGCGAACTCGAGAATAGCGGGATGATGGAGACCGTCCCGGTCAAGGACTATCCGATGAAGCATATCCTTGCGGTCCACGATACGGAGTTTGTGGATTACCTTCGCCGGGCTTGCGAGAACGCGCCAGAGGGAAAGTCGGTGTATCCCTATGTCTTTCCGATTCGTAATGCTGCGCGTCCTCCGAAGGAGCTTTCCGTGCGGGCGGGTTATTACTGCATCGATACCTTCACCCCCATCAATCGCAATGTCTTCCCCGCCGCAAAACGCGCGGTCGATTGCGTATTGGCAGCATCGGATCACGTCCTTGGTGGTCGCCGCATCGCCTACGCGCTAGTGCGGCCGCCCGGACACCATGCTGAGCGGCGATCGTTTGGCGGCTTCTGCTATTTCAGCAATGCAGCCATCGGCGCCAACTACCTCAGCGCGCATGGAAAGGTGGCGATACTCGACATCGATTATCACCACGGAAACGGGCAACAAGACATCTTCTATCAACGCTCGGATGTCTTCACCGTTTCCATCCACGGGGACCCCGATTTTGCCTATCCCTATTTCACAGGGTTTGCCGACGAACGGGGCGAAGGCGACGGAGAGGGCTTCAACCTGAATCTTCCTCTGCCTGAGGTCCAGGATGGTGAACAATTCCGAAAAACACTTCAGCAGGCGATCGATGCGATCAAGAAGTTCTCCCCTGCTTTTCTTGTCATCGCGTTGGGTTTGGATCCCGCCAAGGGGGACCCCACCGGCACCTGGTCATTGCTCCCGAAGGATTTTGAGGCCAATGGACGCATGCTCGGTGCCATGAAGCTTCCCACACTGGTCGTCCAGGAAGGTGGCTATCGCACCCGGACGCTTGGCAAAAACGTGAAGAGCTTTTTTCGAGGATTGGTCGATGCGACCTATGCCCCGACAATCTGACTTGCCAATCCCAACGTTGCGAGACAGCGGTCCGAGCCTCCGATCGTGAAGCCGTTCAACGGATCATCGCGGCGACGGGGTTCTTTCGCCAGGACGAGATCGAGATCGCCGTGGAATTGGTCGACACGCGATTGGAGAAGGGAGATGCATCGGGATACTTCTTCGTGATCGCCGAGCAGGGGGATCAGGTCATCGGGTATGCCTGCTATGGCCACATCGCCTGCACGATCGGCGGCTACGACCTCTATTGGATCGCTGTCGATCCGTCTCAACAGGGAAAGGGAATCGGACGTGTTTTGATTGAAGAAGTCGAGAAGCAGGTTCGACTCGCTGGCGGACGACACCTCTACATCGAAACCTCTGGCTTGCCGTTGTATCGGCCGACCCGCGGGTTCTACGAACGCTGTGGCTATGAACTTGCCGCGGTGCTTGAAGATTTCTACGATCGCGACGATGACAAGTGGATCTGGAGGAAGAAGGTGGGTCAGGAAGAAGCCCCGTAGTATCCTCTTCGATCTCCCCTCTCGCCCAAATCGTTCCCCCACGCACGCTGGAAGTCGATACGATGTCATCCAGGACACGTTGAATGACTTGCCGAGAATTGGTTAGAGGAACGAGAATCCGGTGTCGGATTGGCATCAAAGATCGACCGACGATTGCTTTGTGAGGCTTGAGTCGAGCCCATCCAGCGGGCTTACCGATGCGCAAGCACAGGCGTGTCAGGCACGCTACGGCTTGAACGAGATTGTCGAAACGGGTGGCCGTGGGCCACTGGGGATTTTTTGGGACCAGCTCAGTGGCGCCATGGTGGTGCTGTTGATCGTCGCTGCGATCGTCTCCCTCTATCTGCGCGAGTTTGCTGATGCTGGGGTGATTGCTGCCATCGTGGTGTTGAACGCCATGCTCGGTTTCGTTCAAGACTATCGAGCGGAAAGAGCACTGGCCGCGTTGAGGAAATTCGCCGTGCCGACGGTACGCGTTCGACGCAATGGCACCATCCGCGAGCTGTCATCGCGTGAGTTGGTGCCCGGTGACATGGTGCTACTGGAGGTTGGCAATCAGGTGCCTGCGGATTGTCGTCTCTGGGAATCGGTCAATCTGAAGATCCTGGAAGCGGCATTGACCGGGGAATCGGAGCCGGTCGAAAAGCAGATTGAGCCGCGAGTGGGGAACGACTTACCATTGGGTGATCGTGACAACATGGCCTACATGGGCACCGTCGTGACCTATGGCCATGGACAAGCGGTCGTGACCGATACCGGTATGAACACCGAGTTAGGGCAGATCGCTCGGTCGCTACAAAGTGTTGAAACCGAACCGACGCCGCTGCAGCTCAGATTGTCCCAGCTTGGTCGCACATTGGCCATTGTTGCGATTGGTATCGTGGCAATCGTATTCGTGTTCGGACTATTGCGAGGTGAAGAGCCGCGTTTGATGTTGATGACCGCGCTGAGCCTGGCCGTCGCAGTGGTGCCCGAGGGATTGCCTGCAGTGGCTACGGTGGCGCTGGCAATTGGTGCCAAGCGGATGTTCAATCAGCTGGCTTTGATCCGCAAGTTGCCTGCCGTTGAAACACTGGGCTCCGTCACCGTGATCTGTTCGGACAAGACCGGCACGCTGACTGAGAACCGCATGACCGTCACGGTCCTTGATGTTGCCGGTGACCGCCTCGATCTGACAGAGACGCTGCGGCAAGGCCAAGTATATGCGGGCTCAGAAATCACCGAAGATGTGATCAAGCTGCGTGATTTTGTCGGTACTGATTCCTCGATGGCGATCTTGTTGGTGGGTGCTGCGTTGTGCAACGACGCTGAGTTAGAAGTCGATCAAGAACGACTTGGCTTTCGTGCCGTTGGAGATCCGACCGAGGCAGCCCTCGCGGTTGCGGCAGCGCGATTGGGATTTCTCAAAGGGCAGTTGATGGAGTTGCTTCCGCGCGACGCTGAAATCCCGTTTGATTCCGAACGCAAGCGAATGTCCACGATTCATCACGTGGCAGGTGTCGGCGATGAAAGCAACGCATCGTTGCAAATGGCGCTGAAGGCGATCGGGAAACTGGATGGCGAGTACCTCGTCATTACCAAAGGTGCTGTCGACAGCATCCTGACGGTCTGCCGCTTCATGTGGCACGAGGACGAGTCCCAGTTGTTGGATGACGAGTGGCGACGCCGCATCGCCGAAACCAATGAAAAATTGGCATCCAGTGGCATGCGTGTGTTGGGTGTCGCGATTCGTCCGCTTGACGAGACGCCGACCGCGTGTCGATTGACGACGGCGGGGGGGCGTCAAAGCGAAGAGTCGAAGACTTGCCCGGAAGAGGAAATCGAACAAGATTTGATCTTTGTCGGAATGCTTGGCATGATTGACCCGCCGCGTCCAGAAGTTGCCAAGGCGGTGGCCCAGTGTCGTTCGGCGGGGATTCGACCTGTGATGATTACCGGCGATCATCCCCTTACCGCCATGCACATAGCCAGGCAACTGGACATTTCGGACGACGGCCGCGTGCTTACCGGACAAGAGTTAGAACACAGCAGCGGCGAGGAGCTGCGATCCCAGGTCGAAACAACCTCCGTTTACGCTCGAGTTGCACCCAAGCACAAATTGCAACTTGTCCAGGCACTGCAAGACAGTGGCCATGTGGTCGCAATGACCGGTGACGGCGTCAACGACGCGCCGGCGCTGAAGCAGGCGCACATTGGCATTGCCATGGGAATCAACGGGACGGATGTCGCCAAGGAGGCATCTCAAATGGTCCTCCTGGACGACAACTTCGCAACGATTGTCAAGGCAGTAGAACAAGGCCGTATCGTCTACGACAACATCCGCAAGTTTGTGAAGTACACGATGACCAGCAATGCGGGCGAGGTCTGGGTGATGGTGCTTGGACCGTTGATGGGGATGCCGTTGCCGCTTCTACCCCTGCAGATCTTGTGGATCAATCTTGTCACCGACGGGTTACCCGGTTTGGCATTGGCTGTTGAAAAGGCGGAGCGGGATACGATGCAACGTCCGCCTTATCCATCGGGCGAGCACGTCCTCGGTCGCGGCATGGTCCGCGACATCGCCTGGATTGGACTGCTGATGGGGATCGTCTCCCTAGCGATGGGCTACTGGTACTGGGCCTTCCGCTCATCTTCCGATCTGCATTGGCGTACGATCATCTTTACGGTGCTGACGTTGTCCCAGATGGGCAACGCCATGGCGATCCGCTCCCACCGCGACTCACTCTTTCGCATTGGCATCTTTTCCAATCGTGCGCTGATTGGAGCCGTGACACTTACGTTCGTTCTGCAACTGCTGGTCATTTACTGGCCGCCACTGCAGCAGATTTTCAAGACGACGTCACTCGCCGCTGCGGAGCTGTTCGCGTGCCTCGCGCTGAGTACCATCGTGTTTTGGGCTGTCGAGCTGCAAAAGTGGTGGCTACGCCGTGGCACCGACGAATCTGCGCGCGTGTCACACGCCAACCGTTAGGATTGTCTCGCTGCTCAAACGGGCGGGAAAAAGGGGCGGGAAAAAAGGGGTCAGACACCAAAAGCCGGAACGGCCCTTCGGGTGCTTTGCACTTTTGGTGTCTGACCCCTTTGTCCCGTCTACCAACGACCGACGCGAAAAGCACAGGTGTCATGTGATCAAATCCAAGGCCGCTCGAGTGCGCAACACTCAGCTGACAGGTGCTGGGATAGCTTGAATCTGAAATACAACCAGCCGGATCTTGTCGAAGCGTTCCGAACGAACCGTGCACCTGGTTGCATCCGGTGGCGCGGATCAAGTCGCCAACATTGTCCGGCGAGATCCTCCCTGCTGGCAGAATCTCGATGCGATTGGCAGCCAGTTGCAGAAGCCTCGCGATCTGCGATTGTCCTTCCGCGGCCGTTGCACTTCCCCCAGCGGTGAGTACTCGTATGATTCCGCAGTCGATCAGCTGTTGGATTGCGACGTCCGGATCGTCGATCAGGTCGAACGCTCGGTGGAAGACAATATCACGATCCGACGACCATTCGCGAATCTCAGCTAGAAAATCGCAATCGATGGTGCCGTCGTGAAGCAGAGCGCCCACGGCAACACCGTCGGCACCCCGTTCAAGCAGTGACTCCGCGTCTCGCAGCATCAGCCGTCGTTCACGAAGTGAGTAACGAAAGCCAGCTGCCCGGGGTCGAACCATGGCGATCACCGGAAGATCCACTGATTGCTTCACTTCGTCAAGCAATCCCAGCGTAGGCGTTAATCCGCCCAGCTCAATCGCGGTGTTGAGTTCCAGTCGATCGGCGCCGCCAATTTGGGCTGCGATCGCATCCTCGGCCGACGCGACACACACCTCTAGCAGGAGTTTTGCGATCACGGTTACACGTCAATTCTTGTGGGATTCGGTACGAGCCCGGTTTGCCGATTCAATGGGAACGATTGCCTGCCCATGGACGGCACTCGCCCTCGGCCGGGCAATTGCCTGTAGACTATTGGAGTTGTCACGGCCGCAAACTCCAATCCCCGGTATGAAGATGAAAGCCACGAATCGACGCGAGCTACTGAAGACCACGGCGATCACCGCGGCAGCCACGTTTGCCGCCCCAGCATTTGTGCGTGGTCAAAACCTGAATGATAAGATTCGCGTCGCCATCGTCGGCATGGGTGGGCGTGCCAGCGCGCACGCGGAAAGTCTGGTCGAGCTTGAAAAAGAGTCGACCGCTGGTGTCGAACTGGCCGGTGTTTGCGACTGCGACGAAGCGAAACGCAAGTCCGCCGAGAAGGTATGGGGCGAACGAAGTGGGCATGCGATCAAGACCTACGACGACATGCGACGCGTGTTGGATGATCCCGTCGATCGATGCGGTGACCTTCGCGACGCCGAATCATTGGCATTCGCTGAACGTGATTTGGGGATGCCAGGCCGGCAAAGACGTGTACGTCGAAAAGCCCGGATCCCACAACATCTTCGAGGGCCGCAAGATGGTTGAGGCGGCGAGAAAATACGATCGCATTGTCCAGCACGGAACACAATGTCGATCGTCACCACAACATCATCGAAGGCATCGAAAAGCTGCACGACGGGGTGATCGGCGACGTCTATTTCGCTCGTGGCATCGCCTACAAGATTCGCGGCGATCTCGGCAAGCACGCACCGCGCCCGGTTCCCGAGGGTCTCGATTGGAACGCCTGGTGCGGTCCGGCTCCGGTGCATGAGTACAGCAATTTCCAACACCGACGTTGGCACTGGATCTGGGACTACGGCAACGGTGAGATCGGAAATCAGGGCGTCCACCAAATGGATATTTTGCGGTGGGGCTTGAAGCTCGACACGCATCCCGTGCAAGCTTCGTCGGTCGGCACCAACTACATGCAAGAGAAGGTGCATCAAAGCAGTGCAGAAACTCCGGGTGTGTTATCGACGTCGATGAAATGGGACAACGGCACAGATGATTGAATTCGAGGTCCGTGATTGGTACACCAATGCCGAAGCGGGCTTCCGAGACAAGTACCCGTTCGTGCAAAAGGATTTTCCCGTCGGAGCGATCTTCCTGGGCACCGAGGGAACGATGATCATTCCGGACTACTCGAGTTACTACACGTTCTTGGGACGCAATCGCGAAGCCGGGCCCCAGTGCATTTGAAGAAGGGAGTCCGATTTCGAACCTGCCCCATTTTCGCAATTGGGCACTTGCCGTGCGATCCCGCCGACGCGATGACCTTACCGGCTGAGATCGAACAAGGCCACATGTCAGCGGCGCTCTGCCACCTGGCCAACATCGCCTATCGAGTCGATCGCACCGTGACGTTTGATCCCGAGTCAGAGACTTTCATCGATGACTCCGAGGCAGACGCGTTGTTGACGCGTCCCGAGCGTGACGGGTTCGCCGTACCGATGGAGGTTTAAGACTGGGTACGGTAACGTTCCGACATCGCTCCGTCGCGTAGCATGGTCTGTTTTTCGATCGAAAAGACCTTGAGCACCAATTACCGTTTGGCCCGCAGGAATTCGCTTCGCTCGACTGCAAACTTTCGCAGCGACATCGGACCTTCCGCTCCATCGCTATCCGAACGAGTCGCCGCAAGAAACGCTTCGTAGGTACTTAGCTTTCTTGTGTCTTCTTTGACAGTCGGCGCAATCAAGTCGCGATAGCCGTCGACAACGGGTCCGAGTTGTTGCCAATCAAGCGATTCTTCTGCGATCTGGTTCACATACTGCAAGTAACGCTGGCGCAGTTCCGGCACCGCCAGCAAACGACTTCGCAGTGGCATCCGTTCGTTATCGAGACCGACCAGTGGGTCCAAATCCACTCCGCCGTGCCCCGGTCCGCCTGGTCCACCACCTGGTCCACCTGGTCCACGGCCGAAACCCGGAGGAGGACCTCCCGGTCCGCGGCCATCGGGTCCGCCGAAACCCGGAGGAGGACCTCCCCGTCCGCGGCCATCACGTCCGCCGAAGCCTGGAGGAGGACCGAATCCAAAACCGTCCGGGCCACGTCCATGACTCGACAACGCAAAGGCTTCGTTCATGTCATGCGGCACCAAGTGAAATTTGCCGTCACTGTCGCGGTACAAGCAGTAATCGCTTGCTCGGGTCCAGTAACCGTCGCCGTTGACCAAGGCAACATCCAACGCCAGGAATTTCAACGTGCCGTCGATGTCAAGGATCGGATCGAGTGCGGCCACCAATTGATCGGTCGGCGTTTCATTGAGCGTTTTGCATAATTGAATCAGCGCAGCCCACTCTTTCTTTCCATCGTTCGATTTCATTTCGAAGCGAGACTTGTACTCTGCGAGGTCATCGCCGAGATAACGAAGTCCTCCATCGGCACCCGGATTGCCGCTCACCTTCCAACGCGTTCCCTTGGAGTTGCTAAAGTTCTCTGCCAGAAAAGTCTTGTCGAATTGCTGAACGCTATCGTACAGACCCCAACTGCGTCCGTTGACCACGACGTGAACGAAGTTTGCTTTCGGTGCGGCGAGATACTGACGAGCAATGTGAGAATAGACGACTGAGCTCATCATCGACGGATCGCCGTGACTGTTGAGGAGGTTTAGCGTCTTGTAGCCATCGATCCGCTGATCTTCGTCCGCCATGTCGAGCGAAAGGTTGAACGAACGCTTGCTGCCGCGCTGGACGTGGTCGTAGGAGGACATGCCGCGATAATGCACCCCGACGTTCGGGTAAGTCTTGCCGTCAACGGTCAGCGTTGCCGCAACGTCAACGTCGGTACCGTGGAAGTCTTCCAACTCAATTTCCCAGTCGTCGTTCTCAAATTCGAGGAACAACGTCCGCAGCAGGCCGGTGTCGTAAAGCGGCTTGTCTGGATAGACCGCCACGTCCTCCGGTGTAACCGCCGGTCCGGGCGTTGCCGGTTGCAGCGACGGGCCGCCCCTACCCGGACCACCATGGCGGCCCGGCCCACCGAATCCCGGCCCACCGAATCCTGGCCCACCACGTTCCTCACGCTCGCTTTGAATCGCTTTTCGGGCGACGGTTCGCTCGCTGTTATCGAGCCAGCCGTTGTGGTCGACATCGTACTGCTTGACCAGTTTGCGTTCTTCGCGAGTCGGACCACCTGGACCCCTCGGTCCACCCATTCCTGGACCAGGGGGCCCGAAGCCAGGCGGTCCAGGCGGCTGGGCGTACGAAAAGCTGATGAACAGGATCCCCGTCAATACGGTCAGCAACAGCGGAATTGGTCGTCGTTTCATTGTGTGTGTTTCCCAAAATCGGAGTCGAGTCATGAGATTAGCCGTGGCGCAGTTCAACGCGCTGCACGCCTTCGATCAGGTTCAGTTGGTTGATCAAGTCCGTTGGAGTCGCGTTGGAGTTCAGACGGATGCGATAGGTCAGGTCGAGCGAAGCTCCCTGCTTACTGGTGGATCCCAAGATCAATGCCGCTTGGTTCAAACAGTTTTTGAACACATCCTTGAACACGATTTCTGGGTCTCGACCTGCGCCAAGACGGATTCGCAGTTTCGCGTCGCGGCCTCGCGTCCGATCGCTTGATTGCCGCGGTCGGATGAGGAACGCGGCGACACCGGTCACCGCCAGGCCCACAAGTGCGACGGTCAACCGATCGGCGCCAACAGCCATCCCGACCAAGACGGCGAAAATGACAAACGTGATGTCATGCGTGTCCTCGATTACCGTGCGGAAACGGACGATCGACAGTGCACCGACCAAGCCAAACGCCCAGGCGACGTTCTGTCCGATCACTAGCGGCAACATCGCGCAAAGAATCGCCAGGAGCACGAGTGTCGCGGGGAACGATGGCATGTACTGTTCACGCTTTCGCACGGCCCAGTAGATTCCAGCGATCACGCATCCGCACAAGAAAGCGGTCCCTAATCGAATCGCCATCTGCAGCGCGTCACTATCGTCAAGCGTGCCCATCAGTCCACTCGTCTCCGTCGATTCACTTAGCCAAGTTTGCATGTCGCCGCCTCCAGCATGACGGGGACATATTCAGGGACGAATGCCTCTGGCGTCGAACCGAGCCCATCGTAGGCGGCCGAGCAACGGACACACTGTCGATACAATGACGTGTTCGCGGGCAGCAACTCGAACTGGTAGATCAATGCTTTGAAAATCGATGGAAGGGACACGGAGAACTTCATGCGTACAAGGTTGAAATTCAGCGGAGCCGACAGTTCTGTCACCATTCCGCCGTCGGCCGACACGTTCTGAGAACGGATGTTGCGATCCGCGGTCAGGCGAATCGCTCCGTCAAGTGACTCGGTTTCCAATGCGATCCGATCGAAATGAGTCTCAATCGAGGGTTTCAGATCATGCTTGATCAGCTTCTTTCGAAACCATTTGCCGGCCCAAGATTTCTCAATGTTTGGCGAATTGAGATGTTTCAGTTCGCACAAGGGCACGCGACTTTGACGAAGCGTGGATTTCTTCAAGGTTGGTGAACGAGCGTCGCAGAAAGGCGGGCCCCACTTTCGGCTCTGCAGCCACACATCCCAACAGGAATTGATCTGCCGCACTCGATACTGTCGGCGGCGCGAAAACTTTGTTTCAGACCCAGCCACGAAGTCGGGGGAGTCGTAGCAGCGATCATGGATGCACAACTTCTCCGGTTGCTTCGTCATTCTCTGGGACGCGGAGCCGAGCACCGCCTCAGCGATCTGATCGTCGAGGACGAAGGTCAACTCGTAACGGGGCTTGAATTTCACGGGATATCTCGCAGGAAAGTCTTGTCGCCTGGGTTATGGCTTGTTGGTCAAGACGTCATGCGTGATCGAGGCTGGTGGAGGGCCAACAATTCCGAAATTTAGAGACAGTACGGGAACCATTTCGGAATTCCACACGGCAGCGCCTGGTCACGATCCCTCCGGGGTTGTGGTGTCTGACCCCGTTTCGAATTCTTGGCTCTGACAAACCGCTAGCGCCGTTTTTCCAATAGGCAGCCTTGCTGACGGAATGTCTCTCTTGGAAACCTATTCGAGCCCGAGCCGTGCTCGCGTTTGTCGCTGCGCCGCCCTGATCCGTGGATCCAGTCCCTCGGTCTTTCCCGTCACCGTGAGCGTCGCTTCCCGATGTAAAAGAACCATTTCAACGAAATCAAACCACGGCCACGGGCCATCGGTTGTCACGAGCATTTCGCGAATCATGCCGTCCAGTGCTTGATCAGCTCGGTGCAGCGCCGCCTGTGCCTCATCGCTTCGCCCGAGCCGGTGTAGTGCGATTGCGCTGAGCGAATGCACGAGGTCGCCGCTGGGACCTCGGGAATCGGACGCTCGTTCAAAGTACTGCAACGACTTCGTGTCGTTTCCGGTCCGCAGGTGGGCCCAGCCGGCAATGTACTGCTGCACACTTCGCGGCAGTCGATCCTCAAATGACGGGCCACCGGGGCCACGAGGTCCGCCCTCTCTTGGACCACCCGGTCCACGACCGGGCCCAGCCATTGCAAACTCGGGGCCACGAGGCGGCGGGGTAAGTTCGCGATTGGGATCACCCGGGATTCCGCGCGGACGTCCGGGCGGTCCCGGCGGCCCGTCCGGCTGGGCCATCAGGAACTCGACAGCACTTGCCATCCGCTGGGCGTCATCAGAATCAAGCGGCGCGACCAAGCACGAACGAATCGCGTTCCATGTCAGCGGGCGTGAATCGTCACCAGGGGGCGTCATCAACCGCGAATAGATCGTTCGATAATCGTCCCCTCGTCCGGTCAATGCAAACAAGGCCGCCGCCCCTTGCCATTGCCGGCTATCCACAGGAGCCTCCAATTGCATCGCAGCGGAAAAATCATCGGCCGCTTCATCCCAGAGGTTCAGCCGTGCCCGCAGTATCGCCCGCTGAACCCAAACCAGGTAGTAGTTCGGAACCAGTTCCACGGCTTTACTGTACGCCGAGTCTGCCTCCAAAAACTGATCCGCATCCTCATTCGTTCGCGCGTTTCCAACCAAAACGTTGGCGGTCTTCAAACGCTCCGCAAAACTCTCGACCTCACGGCGTGCGGCGATGGCTTCACTCAGAGCGATCTCCTTTTCGTTGCGTTCGGCAATCGCTCGAGACGCCTGATCGAGACTGACCGCCGTTCCAATCACCATGGCCGCCGCCACCAACGAGCCAGTCATCAAGGCAACGCGATTGCGGCTGGCGAATTTGCTCAGCCGATAGCGACGCGATGGTGGGCGAGCCTCGATCGGTTCTTCGGACAAAAAGCGTCTCAAGTCAGCGCTCATGGCCGCGGCTGATTCGTAGCGACGTTTGCGATCTTTCTCCATCGCCTTCATCACGATCCAGTCCAAGTCGCCCGGGATCGACTCACGTTTCTCTTGCGGTCGGCCGTGCGATTTGGTCGCCACGTCCAACGTTTGGCGATTGGTGACGGTTGGCGACTCACCTGATTGAATGGTCGTTAGCCGAGAGCTCGGCTTGGGCGGTTCCTCTTCACGGATGATCCGCCGCATTTCGTCGTAACCCGCTGAATCAAGTCGCTCGCGATCAAACGGCGTCGTCCCGGTCAAAATCTCGTAAAGCAGCACCCCGAGCGAATAAATGTCGCTGCGAGTGTCGACGTCCAGCCCGCTCATCGCTGCCTGCTCGGGACTCATGTACAGCGGCGTTCCGATCATCGAATAGAAACGCGTGTAGATCGTTTGATCCGTCAGGTTTTGTCCGATCGCTTTGGCCACACCAAAATCGATGACTTTGACCACGGGTTGGTCGTCGTGCAGGGTCACCATCACGTTGGACGGTTTCAAGTCGCGATGGACGACGCCCTTTTGATGCGCATGATGGGTTGCCGCGCAAACGTCCTGGAACAATTGCAATCGTTGGCGAACCGACATCGCGTGTCGGTCACAGAACTCGGTAATCGGCTCGCCCCGTACCAACTCCATGACGAAATACGGTCTCGCGTCGTCGGTGACACCCGCGTCAAAAATCCGAGCGATATTCGGATGATCCATGAGAGCCACCGATTGGCGTTCGGCAGCGAAACGCGCTAGCACTTCCTTCGATCCGGTGCCCGGTTTGATGATCTTTAGCGCCACTTTGCGTTTGACAGGCGACTCTTGTTGGGCAACAAAGACTAGCCCGAATCCCCCCTCACCGATTTGTTCCATCAAGCGATAGGAATCAATGGTCATTCCTTCGTGCTGGACGCAAGCGACTGAGTCGGCGACCAGCGTGATGTCCAACCCACTTCCACCGTCACCCCACGTCGATCGATGGTCCAACGGAGGGCTATCCAAAGGGTTGGCCGGCCGATCATGAGCCGCCAACAGCGCATCGACCGACGCCCGAAGTGCCGCATCGTCGCCGCAGGCGGAATTCAGGTAAGCCTCACGCAGATCCGGATTCTCCTGATCGATGGCTTCCAGAAAGATCGTTCTTTGGGTTGGCCGGGTCATGGGTTGCTGCGTGCATTCGTTAAGCAGGGAACGGGTTCGCTCGCTATGTCATGCGTGCTCCAGGACCGGGACGGGCCAAATTTCCACCCATTATTCTTCGTCATCCATTTCCCGACGGAGCCAGGCCCGTGCATAGGCCCAGTTTCGCTTGGTGGTTCGGGGCGAAACCCCAAGCACGTCGGCGGTTTCCTCAATGGTCAGTCCCGTGAAGTAGCGCAGTTCGACAAGCTTAGCCAGGTCGGCGTCTTCGGCCGCGAGTTTGGTCAGCGCTTCGTCAAGCGACAGCAGCGTTTCCGCATCGTCCGAGTCCAAAACGGCGTCGTCGACGCCAAGTTCACATCGAACCAGGTCGCCACCACGCTTTTCCGTCTTCCGCCGCCGAGCGCTTTCGATCAAAATTCGCCTCATCGCTTCGGCTGCCGCTGCCAGAAAGTGCACACGGCTGTCCCATTTCCGCCGATCCTCCCCGCCGACTAACCGCAAGAAGGCTTCGTGTACGAGTGCGGTCGGCTGCAAGGTCTGCCCTGCTTTCTCGTGGGTCATCTTGCGAGCAGCCAAGCGGCGCAGTTCGTCGTACACTAACGGCAGCAACTGGCTGGCCGCTTGCTGGTCGCCACTCTCAATCGCAGTCAGAATACGTGTCACATCGCTACTCATCGCGGGCATTCTATCATGTCTCGATTGGTCGGCGACCTCGCCGTAGGTGCCCCCGTGCCGCTCCCGCGGTGTGCAGGCCGACCCGTCAATACACGGCCCAAACCAACGCCACCTTATGAAGTCGAATATCAGGAAGACGCCATGAATGACCCGCTAACCATCGTCCGACTCGTTGCGCTCAGTTGCGTTCTCGTAGGAGCGCAGTCGCTGATTGCACAGACCTCCCGCGGCAACAACGTCTACCTGGGCGGCGGCGCCAAGGCCGGTGAGATCACTGACCAAACGGCCATCGTTCATGTCCGACTGACCGCCACGCCGGGACAGGACAAGGACGGATTGATTCCCGGTCGCGAAGGGGAGGCGAGATTGCAATACGCAACGGACGAGAGTCTGCGCGAGTTCACGACCACCCCTTGGGAGACGGCCGTCGCGACAGAGGACCATTCCATTCAGTTCCATCTCACGGGTCTGTCGCCGGCGGAACGCTACTTCTATCGCGTCGAAATGCGCACCAGCGAGGATGCGGACACGACTTTGTCCGATCCGCATTCATTCGTGACAGCGCCGGCACCGGACCAACTTGCACCAGTCTTCTTTCACCTCACCACCTGTCAGGACACACGCGGCGAATCGACCTACGTTCCGATGGCGGCGCAGCGTCCCGACTTTTGTGTCTCGGCGGGCGACACGGTGTATTACGACGGCGAAGGACTGGCGCGAACCGTTCCGCAGGCGTGGCAGGCATATCAGAAAATGTTTGGCCTGCCCGCGATGAAGGAGTACTACCGAAACGTCGGCGGTTATTTCATGAAGGACGACCACGACTATCGCTTCAACGACTCCGATCCCTACATGAAAGGCAAATGGGTGGGCACGCGCGGCGCCGATCCAGGTGCGCGCTTCACGGAGACCAAAGGGAATCAGCGGCTCGATGTTGCCTGGTTGTCACATGAGGAGGGAATCCGCGTCTTCAAGCAGGTTTTTCCGATGGGAGAGAAAACCTATCGCACCGTCCGCTGGGGAAAGGGACTGCAGGTCTGGATGCTCGAGAACCGCGACTTCCGCTCGCCCAATGCCATGCCCGACGGCCCTGAAAAGTCCATTTGGGGCAGGAACAAAAGGCTTGGTTGATGGAAACGCTGCTCGCGAGCGATGCCGACTACCGCGTCATCATTTCACCGAACCCGATCATCGGACCCGACCGTTTGATGAAAGGTGACAATCAGGCGAATCTCAACGGTTTTTGGCACGAGGCGCAGGTCTTCCTCGACTGGCTCAAGGACAACAAGCTGGACAATGTGATCGTGATGTGCGGCGATCGACATTGGCAGTATCACTCGATCGATCATCGCAACGGCCGGACAACGAACGAGTTCAGTTGTGGACCGACCAGCGACGAGCACGTGCAGGCGGTGCCGCCGCTCTACGAAGGCGTCGAGCGACCCTACGCCGCCAGTCGCGGTGGTTTTCTCGCGGTGCGTTATCAGCCCGAGGATCGCTCACTCACCTGCGAGTTCCACTCGATGCAGGGTGAACCCCTGTATCGAAAAGTGTTCACGCCGTGAATTTACCCAACGGGGTGCGCCCAATGGCACGGACCGTGGGCTTTTTGGCAAAGTGGATTGATTAGCCGCCGTGCGTTAGCACCCGGTTTTCCCCACGCGCGAGAACCGGACGCTAACGCGTAGCGGCTGATGCATACCCAAGGTAAGTGCCATTTGGTTAGCGACTGAGGTTCCAAGTAGTTGGCACCGGGAGTGCGACTGCGATGTCAGACGCCTCTCCTTCGTTGCAGTGTGTCTCCGCGTTAATGCGTTCAACACCTCAATTCGCTGAGCCCTTCGCGGCTCTTCCACTGCTTCTTTGCTTCCCCTTGTTCGGCGAGTTTTTCTCGCAGTTCCGCAACGATTGCCGGTGACGTTGACGCAATGTTCTTGGTTTCCAGCGGATCGTCCTGGTAGTCGTACAATTCGATTTCGGCAGAGGAGGCGGGATCACCGGGCACCTTCCACTCCACCATTCTGTAACGCGGAGTTCGGATGGCTCGTCCCAGACGACCGCCGCGAGGATAGACATGCGTGACGTGGTCGCGAGCCTTGGACGCTGGCTGGCGAACGACGCTTGCGAAACTCCGCCCATCGAGATTCGGTGGCGGCGGCAGATCCGCAAGCTCGCAGAGCGTCGGATAAAGATCGACCGTCTCGATCATGGCGGCTGTGCCCGTCGCACGGGCCCCATCGGGTGCCGCAACGATCACCGGAATCCTGGCCGCTTGCTCGTAGTTGGTGTGCTTGCACCACATGCCGTGATCACCGAGGTGCCAGCCATGATCTCCCCACAACGCCACGATCGTGTTGTCGGCAAGCTCCAGTCGGTCGAGCGCATCGAGAACTTTGCCGATCTGAGCATCGGTGTAGCTGGTTGCCGCATAGTAGCCATGAATCAGATGCCGTGTGGTGGCCTCGTCGATCGCTCCCTCGCCGGGCATGTCACTGTAGTTGCGAAGTTCGCCGCTGGTCGTCTTCGCGTAACTCGGTGCCCCCACGGGATCGGACGTTGTTTGCGGCATCGGCAACGCAGAGGGTTCATACAAATCCCAGTATCGCTTCGGCGCGACAAATGGTAGGTGAGGTTTCAAGAAGCCGACGGCCAGAAAGAACGGCTGATTCGGATTCTCCTTGAACGATTCAAGCCGACTGATCGCCTCGCCAGCAATCAAGCCGTCCCCGTAGGTGTCGTCGGATACGTCGGCTGATTCGGTGGCCGGTCCCCGCCTCTTGCCTTTGCCGTCAGGTCGGATCGCAGGCAATGCTTTCTTTGTCGACGTAGCTTGGCGCTCTGGGACGCCACGAGGGAACGCTCCAAGAAGACTTGTCGTCCATGTTTCCATGGCCGACGTGATAAATCTTCCCAAGTCCAGCTGCGTGGTAACCGTGATTCAGGAAGTACTGGCTCAACGTCACCACATCGGGCGCGGCCAATCGAAAATGAGTTGGCAGGTCGTAGATCCCAATCGTCTGCGGACGCAGGCCCGTCATCAGCGAGTTGCGACTGGGCGAGCAGACCGCCTGGTTGCAGTAGGCCATGTCGAATCGAACACCACGAGCGGCCAAAGCGTCGATATTGGGCGTCACCGCAACCGGATCACCGAAGCTGCCGATGGTCGGCTTGAGGTCATCGATACAAATCAAGAGGACGTTGGGCGTCTTCGCATCCGCATGAAGTACCGACACAGTCAGCGCAAAGACGAACGATAGTAAGAGTCGGATTCGATCAGTGGTCATAAAGCGATGGTTCCTGGGCTTGGCTCGTCCTCAAGACGACGCGTCCTGTTCGGTCGCCCTTTTCGGATCGGTTCTAAGTTTACCTCGATCTCGATCCGGAAGCATCCACGCGGAATGACACTTGTGGCGAGGCTTGACGCTGACGGATGGGCTTGGCCCGACTCATCCACGCAGGACAGCTTCCTCGCAAACTTGATTGGCAAAGTGGTTCACATGCTCCAATAACTCATGAAAAGCGATTGGCTTGATCAGATGCATGTCAAAACCAGCAGCCTTCGCCAGGTCACGATCGGCTGCAGCACCCCAGCCTGTCAGCGCGAGCAATTTTGTGTTTGCGGTTGACGGCGAGCGGCGTAGGCGTCGAGCCGTTTCGTAACCGTCCATGCCTGGAAGCCCAATGTCCATGATGATGATATCTGGCAAATGCTGCATCGCTTTCTGAACAGCTTCGACTCCATCAAATGCGACGTGTACACAGAAGCCTTCGGATTGAAATAACTCCGCGAGAATAGCCGATGCGTCAGGATTATCTTCCACCAGAAGGATGGTCTTCCCGAGGGGCTCCGTCGACGAATGCTCCGAATCCATCGCGAGCGGAGGCTTGGTCGTAGAAAGGGACCCTGTTTCATGATTCGGCAGCGTGGTTTCTTGGCTGGGAGCGGTGGTTGCGGGCAACCTGACGGTAAAGCAACTACCCATGCCGGGGCCACGACTGGACGCGAGCACTTCGCCACCGTGCAGTGCCACCAGACGATTGACAATCGTCAACCCAACACCCAGTCCGCCATACTCCCGAGTTCGACTGGTGTCGATCTGCACAAATGGTTCGAGGATCCGTTCGGCATGTTCGGGTGCAAAGCCGATCCCGTTATCACGTACAATGATCGATATCCACTCGTCAATCAGTTCGAGGCTCAGTGTGATTCGGCCAGACACCGGTGTATATTTCGACGCGTTACCGAGTAGATTTGCGGTCAGCTGCGCCAAACGGACGCGATCACCGTTGATCCAGATTGGGCCATCCGGAATCAATGAGTCAAATCGCTGCAATTTCGATGTGAAAAAGCCTTCGACCATTTCCAACGCGTCACGAATGGCGACTCGAAGGTCCATACAGCACATCTGCAATTCCACCGTGCCCCGACAAGACCGTGACACGTCTAGCAAGTCGTCGGTGATCCGGATCAAGTGGGTGGTTTGCCGATGAATCACGTCCCGAGTCTGACGCACGACCTCCGGTGAACTTCCTTTGCGATCAAGTAAGGCAAGACTCGAGCGAATGGGCGCGAGTGGATTGCGGAGTTCATGTGCCAAGAGCGCCAGAAACTCGTCCTTGCGCAAATCGGCTAATCGTAGGTCAGCGCTGAGACGCTCGTTTTCGATCGCCCGCTTCTCGGCTAAGCCGCTTCACTGCGATCCGAGTGCCACACACGGTTTTCTTCGACTCGTCGCGGCGCGTTTCTGCGATGTCTTACCGCGCCCTGCAGTCGTTTGAAGTCGTCGAACCAATGTTCCGCCTCAGCCGGCGTCGAGGATCGTCGGGGCCGGTTGCGTTGTCTGGAACAAGTGATATTCATCACCAGCAGATCGATGATCTCCGAGTGATCGAAATACGAGGTGTGTACCAGTTCTCGGCCTGAAAGCGCTTGGCTGAAGCCTTCCAATCCAGCGGTCAGAGATGGCTGTGCCAGCAGTGCTCGCAGTTTTGGTCCCAGGTCATTGGCGTGTTGGTCGGCGTGCTCGCGAAGACGGACGCAGAGTTCGTCCCGCAGTGGTGGCGCCGACGACGCCGGCGGCGGGAAAACGGGATGCGGAGAAACGGCAACCACTCGAGCGGCGGGGCGATCGTTGCCCTGAGCCGTTTTGATCACGATCTCTCGTATCTTGGAATCCAAGACCGGGCGAACCAGGCGGTTGAACAGGGGCGCAAAGCCTTTGTACAAAGGTCGCCAGGGCAGCGAAATCAAATCCGAGAGAAAGATTCGTTCTCGAACCACATAATCGCCAACGAACGAGACCGATAGCTCCATCGTCGTGCGCAACCCGTTGATCGCTTCGTCGTCTGGAGTCCAGAGCCCAAGCCAACGTTGCTGGTACGTCTCAAAAGCTTTTTGTTCCAATCGCTTTTCCCAGCCAATCCGCATGCTTTCCGAAACCGAACTCAGAAAGAAGCTACTCAGCAACAACATGATGTAGCCAAACAGAATGATGGCACCCAGGATCAGCCAACCTTCGAGGGTGCCAAATAGAAAGTGGCCCACCGATTCACCCGACTGCGGGTCGAAGCTCCCAATGCGCAAGCCTGCCTCTGTGGGAGTGAACGCGACGCCTAGCAGTTCCAGGCCCTTCAAGACCGGCGTGCGCGCCGCGTCGGCGAACATACCGACCTCTTCAGCGGGTCGCACGATGATTCCGTTGTCCAGGTTCCCCATCGCGAGGTCGTAGGGGAGTTCCGCCAAGGCACGAAAGGCTCTCCACGCCGGGTAGAGCAACGCGGTCGCCACAGCCATGTACGCGATGCTCATGGGGTTCCACGGTGACTTGGTTCGATGTTGCAGGAAGGGCGTTCCCACCGTTGACCAACTTTGAAGATGATCAAGGGAGTGTTTCCGTGCGGTCGCCAGGCGTAGTGCAGACCAAATCACCGAGCCACCGTGGCTGTGGCCGATCAAGTGGTACCGTTTGCCAGACCGTTCCAGCGGTTCTAGGAACTTGAGCAATTTGCCGGCTGCCTTGCTGCGCACCCGTTCGGTGTTGTCGCCCGACCAGCGAAACACACTTCCCTCGGAAGCAAGGGCGACGTTGGGCGGTAGGCGTTCCTGAATCGCGTTGTAGGGGGCGCTTCCGACTTGCCACCAGCCGTGGCCACGGTCGTCAGCGGAAGACGCGAATGTCCCATGGACAAGGATCACTTGCTCGGCGTCGTCTTGTACATCCCGTTCCAGTGTCACAGTTCGGATTCCAGCACGCGAGTTGAATCGGAGTTTCACGCCGGTCTGTCCGGCGTTCGGACCATTTCGTCATCGCCCGAACTGGCTGAACTACCAGAATGCCGTTGGACGGGTCAAAGGGGATTTCGCTTCGGGTCTTGAACGCCGATGTTCGTTTTGAATTGGACGTCATTTCGCTGGCGCTCGGGTCGGGATCGCGTAAAATGGGATCGGCCGGCGGACGTCGACGTTCGAAGCCGTCCGTGATGAGATCGTTCTGATGGGAAACCCATGCATAAAGTCCTTGTCCTCGCATTGCTTTTTGTTGTCGCTCCATCGCGAGGACAAGCCGCTGAGGTGGACTTTGTTCGCGATGTCCGGCCGATTTTTCAGCGGCACTGCGATGCGTGTCATGGCGCGACGAGTCAGAAGAGCGGATTGCGACTCGATATCAAGTCCGAAGCATTCAAGGGGGGCGACGGATATGGGCCGAGCCTTGTCGCGGGGGATTCCAGCGAAAGCCCTCTGATCGAGTTGGTCACTCATGACGACGAGGATTCGCGGATGCCGCCCGAGGGCGACCCACTCTCGGCTGCGGAGATTCGCACGCTGATCAAGTGGATCGACGAGGGCGCTGTGTGGCCCGATGGAGTCGATCTCGCGACGCCGGAAGACCGGCTTGATCACTGGTCGTTCAAGCCGCTGTTGTCACCAGTAATTCCCGCCGCGCAGGGCAGCACTTGGGCGCGAAATGCGATTGATCGCTTTGTCCTCTCTCGACTGGAGCAACAAGGATGGACGCCGGCTGTCCAAGCCGATGCCGTGACATGGCTGCGTCGGGTGACACTGGACCTGACTGGACTCCCCCCGACACCGCAGGATGTAACCGAGTTTCTGCGAGAGACTAGGAAGGGCGAAGCGGCTTACATGGCGGTGGTCGATCGATTGCTGCAGTCACCTCATTATGGCGAACGCTGGGCCCAGCACTGGCTTGACGTCGTGCGTTATGCGGACACGCATGGCTTCGAAGTCAACACGGAGCGACCCAATGCGTGGCCCTATCGCGACTACGTCATCGCCGCGTTCAATAACGACACGTCCTATGATCGTTTCGTCAAAGAGCAGATCGTGGGCGATGCGATGGGCGCCGATGCAGCCACCGGTTTTCTGGTCACAGCATCGGTGTTGTTGCCAGGCCAAATCGGTAAAGACGCGGCGTCGATCCGATTGGCGCGACAAGATTCGCTCGACGAGATCGTGAACAACATCGGTCAGACATTTCTTGGGCTCAGCGTTGGCTGCGCGGTGCCATGATCACAAGTTCGATCCGATCAGCGCGAAGGATTACTATTCCATGCAGGCGTTCATCGCGGGCGTCGAGTATGCCGACCGCGCGATGCGTTCACCGGAGGCGAGGGCCTTGAAGGAAGTGGCCGATTCACTTCGCAGGCGATCGAAGGCAATCGACGAGCAAATGGTACAGTTTGTGCCAATTGCACGTCCCAGAAAGGATTGTGAGTCGGAAGCTTCTGTGGGGGAAACGAACGCCCTAGAGCACGCGGAGAAACCCGTGCGGCCACCGCGACCGACCGTGTTTCCAACCGTGAACGTCGATCGCTTCCTGCCTGTCCGGGCCAAGCGGTTGCGATTCACCGTGCTTGCCACCAACAGTCTTGAGCCCTGCATCGACGAACTTGAAGTGATCAATCCCGCGGGACAGAACATCGCGCTGGCAACACTTGGTACCACCGTCACCACCTCTGGCGACACCGTCGTCGCCGACCGCCACGAACCTCGTTTTGTCAACGATGGCCAATACGGTAACTCGCGGAGCTGGATGTCGAACGAACCCGGCAAGGGCTGGGTGGAGTTGGAGTTCCCTGCGGAACAGGAAATCGTTCGTCTCATGTGGGGTCGCGATCGTGAGGGAAAATTCGAGGATCGACTGGCCACGGAATATCGCGTTGAAACGGCTACCGAAGGTGATTGGCGGTTGGTTGCGGATTCCACAGACCGTCGCCCATGGATCGCTGGGACGAACCGCGGTCCGGCGTTCACGACTGACGGACTGACTGTCGAAGAGAAACAGGTTGCCGACCGTTTGCTCGATGAAAAGCGTGAGCTGGAAGCGAGAATCAAAGTGGCCGATCGTGGGCGAGTGGCGTTCGCAGGCACCTTTCGCAAACCGGATGACATTCACTTGCTCAGCCGTGGCGATCCCGAGCAACCGCTCGAACAAGTGGTCCCCGCCGTATTGAGTGCAATCGGTAATGTAGCGCTACCGATGGAAACGGATGAACAAGATCGTCGCAAGGTCCTCGCCGACTGGATCGCCAGCCCGCAGAACGCGCTCACCGCTCGTGTCATGGTCAACCGTATCTGGCAATGGCACTTTGGAACAGGCTTCGTCGCAACACCGAACGACTTCGGTCGCAATGGTGCGAAGCCTTCGCATCCCGAATTGTTGGATTGGCTTGCGACTGAGTTCATTCGGTCGGGCTGGTCGATCAAACACATGCATCGGCTGATTGTGTTGTCGGCGACCTACCGTCAGTCGACGTCAGTACAATCGCGGAAGCCGCGGCGACAGACGCGGACGTGCGACTCTTGTGGCGTTACCCGTCACGACGGCTCGAAGCCGAGGCGATTCGCGATTGCATGCTCGCTGCGAGCGATCGGCTGAACCTGAAGATGGGGGGACGCGGATTTGATCTGTTCAATCAGCGAGGTGGATTGTCGGGCTTTCATCCGATTGAGTCGTTTTCCGGTGACGGGCTCCGTCGCATGATTTACGCCCACAAGGTGCGTCGTGAGCGAGATGCCGTTTTCGGAGCGTTCGATTGTCCCGATGCTGGTCAAAGTACCGCGCGACGTATCGAATCCACGACACCGATTCAATCGCTGAACCTGTTCAACAGTCGCTTCACGATCGAGCAGGCCGAAGCGTTTGCAAATGCGCGTGGAGGCAGACGTCGGCGACAATCTCACCGCACAAATTCGCCGAGCGTATCTGATCGCACTGAATCGCCAACCGATCGCGACAGAAATTGCCGATGCAGAACCGATCGTTCGCGAGTATGGATTGGAGACGCTTTGCAGGGCGCTTTTCAACAGCAATGAGTTTTTGTTTTTTCCTTAGCTGGACAGCGCCACTTTGCTGTAGGGCGGTCTCTCCGAGACCGTCATTTCACGCAGCTTTACTGCGAAAATCCGAGCCTCTCCGAGGCTCGGCTACTGGCGAGTGTGTCGGATCGGGCGTAGGACACACTCGCTGGCGCGTCGTGCTTGTATTTCGTTGGGCAAAACGCAGTTTCGATGGAAAATAGCGGAACATCAAAACGAACGCATCGTGCATGTATTTTGCGGAACGACAAGATTTTGAAACTCCGCTAGCTGGAAACCTGCAACACTGGATTGCCGATGAATCATTCGAACCATCAACTTTCGAGCTCTGGACGCCAGTTCTTGAACCGTCGCGGATTTCTTTCCGATTCCGCCGCCGCGCTCGGTTCGATCGCGCTGCTGGACTTGCTCGCCGGAGATCAATTGCTTGCGGAGAGTCCGTCGATTGATCCGGCTCGACCTTTTGCTGAGCGTGCAAGTCACTATCCAGCGAAAGCAAAGAGAGTGGTGGTCATTTTCTGTGCTGGAGCTGTCAGTCAGCTTGAGACGTGGGATTACAAGCCAGAGCTCATCAAGTACGACGGGCAGCCTCTGAAAGGTGGGCCTGCCGTAACGTTTCAGGGACCGTCGGGAAACCTGGCACAGCCGCAATATGAATTTCGACAACGAGGCCAAACGGGCAAGTGGGTCAGCGATTTAATTCCACATCTTGCGGACCTGACGGATGACATCGCCTTCATTCACTCACTGACTAGCAAGAGCAACACCCACGGCCCGGCAGAAAACTTCTTATCGACGGGAACACCGCTGGACGGCTTTCCCAGTCTTGGTTCGTGGGTCAGTTATGCCTTGGGAAGCGAGAACCAGAACCTGCCCGCCTATGTAGCGATTCCTGATCCTCGCGGAGTGCCGCAAAACGGTTCCAACAACTGGGGACCGGGGTTTCTTCCCGCGGCATTTCAGGGCACACCCCTTAGCTCGAAGGAGGAAATTCGACATCTGAGTCCGCCGATCGTCACGGCGGATGCCGATCACGCAGCCCGATCGTTGCTGCAGCGGATGAATGAGCGGCACCTGGAACAACATCCCGGCGATGGAAAACTCGCGGCCCGCATCGCCAGTTATGAACTCGCGGCGAGAATGCAGCTGAGTGTGCCTGAAGTCACCGATTTGTCTTCGGAGCCTGCTCATGTTCTCAAGAACTATGGAGCCGACGATGAATCGGATCCCGTTCGTGCCGCGTTCGCCCGCAACTGTATTCTCGCTCGGCGACTGATTGAGAGCGGCGTGCGGTTCGTGCAACTCTTCAATGGCGCCTACGCAAGCGGCGGCGAACTCAACTGGGACGGACACAACAAGCTCAAAGAACAATACGACAGGCACGCCGCGGTGCTCGACCAGCCGACAGCTGCCTTGATCAAAGACTTGAAAGCACGCGGCTTGCTCGACGATACACTCGTTGTGTGGTGCACCGAATTCGGACGCATGCCGTTCTTCCAAAAGGGAGCACAAGGCCGCGATCACAACCCCGATGGCTTCACCTGCTGGCTGACCGGTGCGGGCGTGAAACCGGGTGTCAGCCACGGCGCAACGGATGAACTCGGGCAGAAAGCGGTGCAGGACATCCATCCGCTTTACGACTTCAACGCCACCATCCTGCATCTGCTAGGACTCGATCATGAGCGACTCACCTTCGAGCATAACGGCATCCAACGCCGATTAACCAACGTCGAAGGCCACGTGATTCACGAAGTCTTGGCGTAGTGTTTCTTCGCCAACTTCCAGTCATGTGACGCCGACCTCCTACCACAAGGATAGCAGGCAGCGTTCTGCTGCTCACTCACGCTCAGCTTTTCGTTGCCGATTCCCTTTCGGCTCTTTTTCGCTTTTCCACAGGACAATCCCATCCACATCATTTTTCGATGTCGGCCCTGCGGTGCTGCGCCCGTGATCGATATCGTTTTGTAGCTGCTTCAGCAAACGCTCTGCGATTTCTGGTTTCTCGAGGTAGAGATTGACCTTCTCGCCTGGGTCGGCAGCAAGGTCGTATAGTTGTGCAATCGGCGTACCCGGCGGCACTTCGTTTTCCTTCGGCGACGTCCAGCCACCGGAGCCACGGGCGAGGATGAGTTTCCAGTTCTTCTGTCGATAAGCGAAGTGTCCGCTGATCGAATGATGAATGACGCCGGCTCGAGTCGATTGGATCTCTTGTCCAGAAAACGCCGGCACGAAACTGACACTGTCCTCGCAACCGGCCGACGGTAGTTTGACGTCAAGGATGTCCGCGACTGTCGCGAATAGATCGGTCAGGCAGATCAACTGGTCGCACTGCGAGCCGGGATTCACCTTTCCAGGCCAGCGGACGATGAAAGGGATTCGGTGTCCGCCATCCCAGATGTCGGCTTTCGATCCGCGCAGGTGGGCGCTGACGAGATGACCTTGCTCCGCCAGTTTGTCGATGCCCGCCGCTTTGGAACAGCCGTTGTCACTGGTGACAGATGACCAAGTGTTGTCTCAGTCATCTGATGCTTTTTCAGGGCCGCAGAAATCTCACCGACCACGTTGTCAGTTTGCATCACAAAATCACCGTATTTGCCGAGTCCGCTCTTTCCTTCCCATTCGGGCGTCGGCACGATCGGCGTGTGTGGTGAGCCGAGAGGAACGTACAGGAAGAAGGGCTCGTCCTTCCCGGCTCGCGAATCGATGTATTCGACTGATTTGCGAGTCAAACGCGGCAACATATTGATCACGTCGTCGTGAGCGATCACTGAGTCATTTTCGATGACCGCTTCCATGTTGCGAGCGTGATGAAAGCCGTGGTAATAGTCAAAGCCGCGATGAATCGGTCCATCGGGGATGCGCGCACCAATCGGAGGAGTCTTGTGTTCTTTCTGCAAGTAGCGATCCCCGGTGTCTGGATTGAGGTATTCGAAATCCAGATGCCACTTGCCAATCGCGGCGGTGTGGTAGCCCTGTTCGCTTCAGAAATCCCGCGACCGTTGGCCGATCCTTTGCAATCAGACTCGGGGCGAAGCCAGTCACGACGCCCTGCTGCAATCGCGTTCGCCAACTGTATCGTCCGGTCATCAAGCCGTAGCGTGTTGGCGAGCACACCGAGGAACCTGAATGCGCGTCGGTGAAGATCATTCCCTCCGATGCAAGTTTGTCGATATGAGGCGTTGGGATCTTGCTGGTTTCCGGCGCCAGGCAATGCACGTCACCATATCCAAGATCGTCACAGATGATGTAGACGATATTTGGCTGCTCGGCCGCGAAGGAAGTGACGGTCGAAACCAATAGGAATAGGGCGGTGAGAAGTGCTTTCATCGACTTAGTCTCATGTGGCAAAAAGGCGTCATGAAGATCTGGCGACTTGCTTGCTGCAAGTTTGCTTGGGTCGCGTCTCCGAGTGGACGCAATGAACCGGATCAAGAAACATGGCTTGAATGGTTAGGAATCCGCGCGGCGTTGATCCTGTTCATCCTGCAAATCCTATCTGACGCAACGATTCTCCATGCACCGAGTGCCACGCGACCACTACTGGCTGACCTCGATGGCCCGTTCGATTCTCGGTGATTCACTCAGCTGGACCAACACATTGCTTGTCTCTGGAAGGATATCGATCGTCGCATCGGAAGCGAGCAGGTTGTCGACCTCCATCACTTCCAACACCGTGTCGAGTATCTCCGGATCTTCTTTCGCGAGTTTGTTCAACTCCTCGCCAACGATCTGCGGACGCGAGGCAGCCGCCTCGGCCATTTTTTGAGAGACCTTGAACGCCGTCTCGCTTTTGATCAGACCGACCCGGTTTTCTCCGTCCTGTTTCATCGCACTGGTGACCTGAACCAGACGCTTCACGACCTTCTCGGTAATGTTCTGGACCATTTGGGCGTCGGTGAATGCGACCTTGCGAATGTAAACCGATCCCAGTTGATAACCCCAACGCTCGGAAAGGGGCGAGACCGCCTGGCGGACCGTGCGACTGAGACTGTGCCGGTCCTCCAGCATCTTCTCCATTTCCAGATTGCTGAGTGTGGAAATCGTCGAACTGGTTACGTTCGCCTGGAGTGATCCCTCCGGGTTCGCATTGGTAAACAGATAGGCGACCGGATCCTTGACTTGCATTTCGTACCAGATCCCGACGCCCATCGGCGTCCCTTCTTCCGAGTTTACCATTTGGCTTCGCAAGTAGTGCTGGCGTAGCGATGTCTTGACGAAGTAGCGTTTCCCAAAAAAAGGAATCAGCATCGCCTTCGGGCCGAAATGGGAGATCGGGAATTGAAGGCCTGCTTCGTCGAGCGTGCCGATGACCTTTCCGAACAATGTGAACACTTGCGCTTCGCACTCTTGAACGCAAGCGTAAAGTCCAAATAGGCGGGCGAGTCCCAGCAGGATCGGAATCGCAAGCAAGCCGGCAATGAATGCAGGAAGGATCAACATCAGGCTTTCCCTCCGGTGACTTGGCTACTGGACTGAGTCTGGATGACCCGACCGGCGCGGCGATAGAGGGGAACTCGCAGGTTGCGAATGTAGGCCCGCAAGCATTCCGATCCCCCTTCGGCCTTGATTGCCGACAGGGTCCGGGCGAGTTCTCTTAGCGGTGCGACCTCCGCCTGGGCATTGTTGGAAGCAATCTCGACGGCTCGGGCACTCATCGTGATTTGTTGTTCGGCATCGGCCCGCGCTGTGCTGATATCGGCAGCGACTTGATTACGCGTGCTGTTGATCGCCGATAACGCCCGGTCGACTTCGCGAGGTGGGTCGATCTCTGTGATCAACGCCGCATCCAGTTCGATACCGTAGCGGCCCGTCGTCGAACGGCACTGTTCTTCCATGTACTGATTGAGTAGAGGAAGATTCTTTCGCAAGTCGTTGATCGAAATGCCTTCCGAGAGATCGACAGCGCTGGTCTTGGATCCAACCTCCGTCTCGGCTAACAGGCTCTGACCTTTTGGGTCGATGAAATTGGCGATCCGTTCGCGCAACACGGAAACGAAATAGCCCATGACATGTTCGAGAGGGCTGGCCACCCCGAATAAATAGGGATACAGATTGTTTTCGCTGACCCGGTAACGGATCTGACCATTGACACCCGTGGTCAGGTTGTCTTTCGTGACCGCTTCGATGGTGTTCTGGGCCTTGGACGGGTCCCAGGTCAAATCAACCGCTTGCGTCGCGACGCTGACCTTGTGGACTCGTTGCCAAGGCCATTTGAAATAGGGGCCACCCGGTCCAACCACGCGGACCTGCGGATACTCGTATCGAATCTTTTCATCGGTGGAAAGTGACGTCTCTGGCGGGGTCGTGGTCGGTAGTGTCTGCGCCGCGCCGAAACTGGTCACGACAGCGCGCTGATCAGGTCGCACCGTGTAAAGACAGCCGATCAAGACACGAGCGATAGCGTAGACGAAGACCCCAAAGACAAAAGCAATGAATGTCATCATCTGGCTCCGCGTCGAAATGTGGAACAAGAACGATTCATCAGGTTGCGATTCCCAAGACAGTTGCTGCGACGAAAGCGAATAGACTGCTTCATTCAACCGCCCAATATACCGTCACCTCGTTGTTGGCAGAACGATGACGGGGAAAACGAGTGGAAAAGGCCTTTCACCGGCGGGTGAGGGAAGCCAAGATTGTCAGATACCCGACGAATACGAGAGGACGACAGATCGGGGAGTGTGCCGAATAGGGCATCAAACCGGTCTCGCTGTTCTCTCGCGACGGCTCCGATCGTTGAAGATTCTTGTTGGGACAACCGCTTACGATGGAAGGATAGTGATGCCGATGCAAAGCTGTTGCCATTTCTTGAAGATCGCAGCATTTCTTGTTTTTCTCGGTGGCTGTGGAGAGCATCCGTTCGGCGGCGCGTTGATTCAGCAGGATTCCTCCGACGATGACGCGGCCGTCGAGTCGCCGGATTCAGTCGATGCCGCAGTTTCCATTGTCGCTAGCGAAGCAGAGGAATCTGGTACGGATCCGTTCCGTCAACGCATCGGCGACCTCTTTGGAAGCGTCATTCCGATTCTGGATCAGACGCGTGAACTGGTCGATCGCCATGCCAGTCTTCCGGATAGCTCGCGAGTTCCGTTCATGCCGGACAAGCAATCCAATTCTGCTGAAATCAACGAACTGCTTGACCAGGCGATCGAAGTGCTGAGCATCTCGGAAGTGAGCGACTATCGGCAGCGAATTCGTGAAGCCCATGCTGCGATCTCAGCGGCTCATGCCAACATTGCCGACTACCGGCGACAACGCGTCTCTGCGTCGCGGGCAAAAGACCAGAGCCAGTTGGACAAACTCAATCCATTCGAGCTTTCCAAGGAAGCGCTCGATCAACGCATCGCCGACGAAAAAACTGAAATCGAGCGTCAACAACAATTGCTCGTTGAAGTGAAGAAGCGTTTTGCTGATGAACTATCCAAGATCGGGGTGGAGGTGGATGAAGCTGGCGTCGAATCATTGCTCTCCTCCGTGTCGGGTGATGACATCGTCACGATGGCGGTTGTTTTTGACAACATCAAGCACGTGAGCACACAGTTGCAGGAACTGACCGAAGAAAGTGGTGAAGCACTCAATGTGTCAAAGCGATACTACGGGATGTACGTGGTGATGATTCATGTGATGGACCGGATCCAGAAATCGTTTGTTCGTGACATTAACGAAAAACACATTCCCAAACTCAATGAGTTCGCGTCGAAAGCCGACCAGAATATTGACCAGGCACGGGCCTTGATCGAGATTGACGGCGGAGATCAGAAATTGTTGGAAGCCAACATTGATTCCAATGAATTAACGCGGGCAACCGCGAAGCTCTATATCGAGTATCTGCAGCGGAATGCGGATTTGATCGCCGCGGAGAATGCTCACGCCCAAAAGAATCTGGCTACCGCCATGAATACGTACGACACCGTGAAGTTGTCGAGCGACGTCGCGGCATTGATGAACACGGGACGTCGTGACTTCGAAGCATTGATGAGACTGCAAGTACCTACCCTTCGAGAATTCAGCAACGAAGCGATTCGCAAAGAGTTTGAAAGGATGACTTCGGAACTGCGCCGGAGGGTAGACTCTTACCGCCAGCCCCAGTAGCCACCAATGAAGGGGCGGAACATGGGGTAAAAGGGCACATAGCGGGGGTAAATGTCTCGACTCGAGTGACGCGGTGGAGTGACGTGGGCCGTATCAAATCTCGCAGCGGTGTTACCGGTGGGACGGATCGACGGAGCGCGAAGCTGTAACGTGATCGGCATGAAGATCGGCTTCGCCTTTTCGTCCGATGGTACCTGCAGTGATTGCAGTCGCTGCTGCACCTCGTCTCCAAGAGCCGGGTTGTTGGCCATCGTGACCTGATTGAATTGATAAACGAAGGGTGCATTGATCTCGGCAAGCTCGGGGTTGGATGTCACCACCAAATCCCCAGCACTTCGAAGGTTTCCCAGATCCAGCCGTCGAATCATCGTGCCCTGAACACGCAGCGCGGCGTTGGCGTACTTCAGCCGGGGAAGTTCGAGTCGCTCGATGTTTCGTCCTCGAATGATGAGCGTACTGACCGATTCCAGTGCGGGGAATGAGACGGCCGTGACTTGGTCGCTATCAATATTGATGAACCTCGCCTTCTGAAGATTCGGCAGATTGATCTCACCCGGCTCGTTGAGAAAGAGGCCCAGCCTCTCGACCTCGTGAAACGGCTGGTAGGCCTCGAGCTCGGCGCGCGTCTCCACACGACCTCCGGGGGTGCTCGGGCTTTCAGCCAAGCAGATGCCGAAGCTTGAAAGTTGCACAGCGATCGCAACCCAAAGTGCTCGTATCATCGTCGCCTCCTTCGATGGGCTGCGGTAAACGCATGTGCCGGGCCCACCAAACAAACCCTCGCCTTCGGTTCTTTCCCGCATTATAGCTGTAAACGGCATGGCTTTGTAGGCGGCCGCGATGTTCATCGGAGCTGCTGACCGCCTATCCTCGCGTGCGAGAACCGATGCCAATTCAAAAAATCCTCTCGCCGTCGCAACTTTCCCCAGAATCGTGCCAAGATGCCTCGCGGTTCATCGAATGAATGGTGGAGACGAGCCAGTGATTGCCCTTGGTGAAACGGAGATGAGAAATGGATACCACGTTTGAAGATTTCCACAGCGAGGCGAAGCCGCAATCGGTGAAGGCATCTTGGCGGTACTTCAAGAAGTTGGGGTCGGCATCCACGAAATCGGAAGCCTGGAGTTACCTGAAGAAATCGATTGAGACGCTACCAACCTGGGCACTCATAGTGGGCGTCGTTGGACTAGTCGTCCTCGTCGCCAATCCAGCGATCGTCATGGTGCCTCTTGCTGCCGGCGCAGCGTTGGCTGCCGTCTACATGACGGTCAAGCACGCCGTGAAAGAGGCGCTCCGTGAGCATGACCGAGAACAGCTTCGGTAGTTTTCCGCGGGCGAAGTCAATTGCCTTGGCCGATGCCAGGTGGGCCACGAATCTACCGGCTTGCCGGTAGAGCTCTAGGGTGAGCGAGCCGGGTGGGCCCGCGGCCAGGCGAGGAGGCGCGGCACCGTTTCGGGTAAGCTCCTAGAATCCAAGTAGATGACAGATCCCCCTGCTATACTGAGCTCGCTAAGCGATTTCCGTCGCTAGACGTTTCGAGCCTGTAGTTTGAGGGTACACGTGCGCTTCCTTTTGGCTTTGTGCTTTCTTGCTGTGTCTCAACTTGTGGGGTTTGCGCAGGCAACGCGTACCAGCGATGGTCTGCAAGCGCTTTACGAGTTTGATGAAGGCCATGGCGAGTTGGTTCACGATCAATCCGGCGTCGGTACGCCCATGGATCTGACCATCGCAGACCCGCAAAAGTCGAAATGGTCTCGCGGCTTTCTCACGTTACAGAACGAAACCGTCCTGCGATCCAGCGGGGCAGCCACGAAAGTGATCGAGGCGGTTCAGAAGTCGCATGCAATTACCTTAGAGGCTTGGATCAAGCCGAGCAGTACTTCGCAAACTGGACCAGCCCGCATTGTGTCGCTGTCCGCCGACCCGAGCAACCGAAACGTTACACTCGGTCAGCAAGCCGATACATGGGAAGTACGACTGCGGACGACAGCGACGAGTGCAAACGGGATTCCGGCGTTATCGACAAAGAGTGGCACTCTGAAGGCGGAACTCGTTCATGTGGTGTCAACGCATGATGCGCAAGGAACGACGACGATCTACGTGAATGGTAAGTCGTTGATTCGCGAAGAAGCCAAGGGTGATCTTTCCAATTGGGATCCCGCCTATCCGCTGCTGATCGCCAATGAGGCGACCGGCGATCGAGCTTGGCTGGGTGAATTGCATTTGGTGGCGATCTATGACAAAGCGCTCTCGCCTGACGAAGTCCAACAGAATTTCGTTGCCGGAACCAAGGAACAAAGCCGTATCGCGGAACTCTTGCCGCCCGCCCTCTCACGACCAGTCGATTTCGTGCGCGATGTACAGCCGATCCTTCGACAGCATTGCTACGAGTGTCACGCGGCTGCCAATGAAGAAGGCGGCTTGAATCTGGCGATCAAGGCTCGTGCGTTGGAAGGCGGGAAACACGGCGCTGTACTCGTGAGAGGAAACAGTCAAGCCAGTCTACTGGTTCATTTGGTTTCCGGTGTGGAACCAGAACGCTTGATGCCCCCAGAGGACAATGAGTCTCTCAGTCGCGAACAAGTCGGTGTACTGCGAGCTTGGATCGATCAGGGAGCAGAGTGGCCAAGTGAAGCGGACGTGCTCGATCCACGATTGGAACGCGCACGCGAACATTGGGCATTTCAGCGATTGCGGCCGGTGGTGCGTCCACAGGCTCGGGATGGTGACATCTGGTGCCGTACCGATATCGATGTGTTGATTGCGGAAAAACTGATCGAAAATCATCTTTCCGCCTCGCCGCCATTACATCCCGCGGCACTTGCACGCCGCATCCATTTCGATTTGATTGGCTTGCCGCCGACGCCCGAACAAACCCAGCAGTTCGTCGAGAACTACGGCCGCGATCTTTTCATGCCAGCTGCCAAACTGGTCGATGAGCTGCTGGACACGCAGCAGTACGGGGAACGCTGGGGACGACATTGGCTGGATTTGGTGCGTTATGCCGAAAGCGACGGACAGGAATCCGATCGAGACCGGCCCAGCGCTTATCACTATCGCGACTTCGTGATTCGCGCGTTGAACGACGACATGCCCTTCGATCAGTTCGTTCGATGGCAGATTGCTGGCGATGAATACGAACCGAAGAACGCCGAGGCGATTGCTGCCACTGGTTTTCTAACCGCTGGCACTCACTCTCAACTGGGAGACACGTTCCTGGAAGAAGAGCGATTGTTCAACCGCTACAACGAGCTCGATGATGTGGTTTCGACGTTGGGTTCGAGTCTGCTCGGGCTGACCGTCGCCTGCGCCCGCTGCCATGACCACAAGTACGACGCATTTTCCTCGCGCGAATACTATCGCCTGCTGAGTGCGTTTCACAGTGGCGATCGCAAGGACGGGAAATTGCCCGACGGCCAGGACGGACTGTTCTTTCAGGACTTCGATACAGAGGTGCGAACGACCTGGCTGTTCCGTCGCAGCAATTTTTATGATCGCGAACTCGAGGTCAGGCTAGGTTTTCCTGCCCTCTTGAGCACCGACCGAGACGCAGAGTCTTACTTGCGAAAAGCGAGAGCGTCAGCGGACAACGTCAAGAGCACGTTGCAGCGTCGCGCCCTGGCCGATTGGATCACCGATGTCGAACATGGCGGTGGAGCGTTGTTGGCTCGAGTGATCGTCAATCGGGTCTGGCAGCATCACTTTGGCCACGGACTGGTACGAACCCCAAGCGATTTTGGAGTCCGCAGCGACGCACCGACGCATCCTGAATTGCTGGAATACCTCGCTAGCGACTTTGTCGCCAACGGATGGAAGATCAAACGCCTGCATCGACTCATTCTGAATAGCGCCGTATGGCAACAGGGCGATGGCAAGTGGCCGAATCAGGTTGCAAGTCATGGTCAGCAGGAACAATCTCGGATCGATCCTGAAAACCACTTGCTCTGGAAAATGAATCCACAGCGACTTGAAGCCGAAGCGCTGCGTGATGCGATGCTGGCGGTTAGCGGGACCCTCAATCTCGAGCCCTTTGGACCGGGTTTCAAGCCTTACATTCCCCCGGAAGCCAATACCGCTCGCAATTTGCAAGGCGACAAATATCCAACGGACGCGCCGGACGACTCGACAACGCGGCGACGCAGTGTCTACATGTTTCACAAGCGTCTCGTGCCTTACCCATTATTCCAGGCGTTCGATCGCCCCGACTTGCTCGTCAGTTGTGCGCGACGTCAAAACACGACCGTGGCACCCCAGGCCATGGCCTTGTTGAACGATCGCTTCGTTCGAGCCTGTGCGGGTGACTTTGCCAAGCGGCTGCTCGCCATCTGCAACGATGATGACGAGCAATTGGTCAAGGCTTCCTTTGAGTTTGCGTTTTCACGACCGGCGAGCGAATCCGAGTTGGAGTCTTCTGTCGCGTTCATCCGTTCGCAGAGTCAGGCTCGGCAACAACGCGGGGAAGCCGACTTTCGCTTCGAGGCGGTAACCGATTATTGCCAGTCACTGTTTGGCCTGAACGAGTTCATTTATGTGGATTGAGCAACATGTCTGCTGATTTCGCCAGCCACATCCCTGGCAATTTCCCATGCGGCCGCGTGGCCACCATGCTTGGCCGTCGAGATTGGTTGCGCCGTGCTGGTGGCGGAGCAGGATTGATCGCGCTGGCGAATCTGCTCGGCGAACAACGCTTGCTTGGGGACGAGACCGCCAAGTCGCAGGAAATTGATTCACTGGTTCCCCGATCCGGACATTTCCCCGCGAAGGCCAAAGCGGTGATCTGGCTGTTCATGGAAGGCGCACCGAGTGCGGTCGACCTTTTCGATCCCAAGCCCGAGCTGACGCGACGCAATGGTCAAACGACGGACATCAAGGCATTTTTTGGGAACCCGGGCCCGCTGATGAAGTCGCCCTTCGATTTCAAACAATATGGCGAGTGCGGCCAGTGGGTCTGCGAACACTACACCAACGTCGCCAAGCATGTCGACAAGCTGGCGTTCATTAAATCCTGCTACAGTGAATCGAACGACCACGTGCCGGCTATTTATCAAATCAACAGCGGCTTGCCTCGGCCGGGCTTTCCGACCGCGGGCGCATGGATCACTTATGGCCTGGGCAGCGAGAATCAGAATCTGCCGGGCTACGTTGTGCTGGGGAACACGAAGGGGGCCAAGGGTGGTCCGCATAATTGGGGTTCAGGTTTTCTTCCGTCAACCTACCAAGGCACGTTGTTTCGCTCCGAAGGTTCTCCAATTCTCAATTTGAAGCGGCAGCCTCGGGTCACGGAGCATGATCAACGAGCGCAGTTGGATTTGATGGCCAGGCTCAACGGTGAACATCTCAAACGGCACACTGATGAAGGAGATTTCACGAGCCGGATGCAGTCGTTTGAATTGGCGTTTCGCATGCAGACCGAAGCGACCGATGTCGTCGATTTGTCGAAGGAGTCGACCGAGATGCATGCTCTGTACGGAATCGATAATCCGACATCCAAGTCCTATGGCTCGAAGTGCCTGATGGCTCGACGACTCGTCGAAAGTGGCGTCCGCTTCGTCCAGGTCTACAGTGACGGAGAATGGGACGCACATAGCGATCTCACCAAGAATCACACCGAACATTGTGCGGCAACGGATCAGCCCATCGCTGGTTTGTTGACGGACCTCGAGCAACGTGGCTTACTGGATTCCACCCTTGTCATTTGGGGCGGAGAGTTCGGAAGAATGCCGGTATCCCAGAACGGCAATGGTCGCGACCACAATCCAAACGGCTTTTTGCAGTGGATGGCCGGGGCGGGAATCAAGGGAGGAGTGAGCTACGGTGAAACCGACGAAATCGGCTACGCGGCCGTCGAAAATCGAACAAGTGTGAATGATTTGCACGCGACCATGCTGCACCTACTCGGACTTGACCACAAGCGATTGACCTACTTCCACAACGGTCGAAGCTACCGACTAACCGACGTCGCCGGCGAAATCATCCACGACATCCTGTCATGAGAACGCCGCGCCGCGAAAACGCCTGTCAGTTCAGCACCGACTTTGTCATTCGGGAAGAAGGGTCAGCCTGGAAAGGCCGAGGTACGTTAGGCTTTCTCGCCTGGCCTTACTATCCGCGCCCATGTCATTCACAACATTGCACGAAGAACTTAACCGAAAGGGGGTCTGACCCTTTGGACGCGAGTCAGTTTCCTTGCGTTTCTGTGCTCGCCGGCGTGGGTCAGACCCCCTTTCGGTTAGGTTTGGAGGGAGGGTTCGATGCGAAACCTAATTGGATTGATCATTCTGCTGAGTTGCGCCTCGATCGAAGCTGCCGATCCGGTCGCGACATTGACACTTCGTTGGCAAGATCGGTTCCTGGAGGTTCTGGGGCCTCAAATCCCTGGTGGTTCCATCCGCACACACTATTTGGAAGCCTATTGTCGTCCAGGCTCGACCGATCGTGATTGGAGCGAAACGGTCATTCGTCATCAAAGTAAGTTGGTCTCGGCCGCGGCCGATGGTAAGCGAATCGAGATTGAGGATCGTTTGGAAGACGGTGTGGTCGTCAAACATGTGCTTGAAGCAAGCGACGACGAAGTCGATTTCCTGGTTACCGCGACCAATCCAACAGACAAAGAGTCACAAGCGCATTGGGCTCAGCCGTGCATGCGAGTTGACAAGTTTGTGGGTGTCGACCCAAAGGATGCCCGGGAAGTATTTCCTCCATACATCCGCAACTGCTTCTTGATGATCGATGGAAAGCTGACGCGACTTCCGACCGAGCCTTGGGCAACGGAGGCGAGATATGTTCCGGGCCAGGTTTACGCGCCGCGCACGTCGATCGTGACGATGTAAATCCTCGGCCGTTAAGCGTGTTGGTTCCATCGAGTGGACTCACGGGATGCTACTCAAGCGACGAAAGAATGATCCTCGCCGTCGCGTGGGAACCCTATCAGGAAATTTTTCAGGGGGTCATCACTTGCATGCACGCCGATTTTCGAATCGGAGGCTTGAAGCCAGGTGAAACAAAAACGATTCGCGGCAAGTTGTACCTCGTTCCTGCCGACGAAGCACTGCTCATTGAGCGATATCGCGCGGACTTCAATCCAGGTAATGATCAGACGCCCCAGTGAGAAGCAAAGCCGCTTTCGATCCCCGTCCCCACTTCAGCGTTCGGCGTTCCTTGTTCGACATTCGATAATCTTCCCCTCCCGCATGACCCTATCGCGGAGGAATATCATCACCAAATTCATTGTGAATGTCGCGAGTCAAAGTTGGCGTGGAATCCGTGACAGGCACCATCTCTTTGAGGCGAGCACATGTGTTCCATCGAAGAATGGGATCAGGGTTCTCGCTGTTCGTCAGCTTTTCGGCGAGTTCGTAACAACTCATCGCCTTTCCAAGCCACACCGGAACGCTTCGTAAGGCCGTGCCGCGTTCGAGTTGAGCGCTCGCCCACCGTTCGTTGATGATCCCCTCGTAGTAATGCTTGTCATAGTCAGAGGCCAGTCTTGGAATCAGGGCTTCCGCCTGTTGGTGAGCATCGTGTGTTCGCGATGGAAACTGGTCAGTCAGGGAAAGCAGCAAAGCGATAATGGCACGCTGATTCTGTGGGTCGACTTCCAAAACATCCAAGCAAATGCTTTCGGCGTGCAGAGGCTCGTTCAGTAAACGATAGTGATCCGCTTTGTTGAGAGCCACTTCGATACTGTCGGCGCTGATGCGTTTTAGATTTGCCATCGATCTAGATTCTCCATCCGAACCCGAAAGCACCGGCCGATCCCTTCAGGCAGGGACGGGCCATCCGAGCAATTCTAAAGCATTTTTGGGAATGAAGTGTGCTCGAGAAGAAAAGTCAGGCTGGAAAGCCTAACGTACGTCAGCCTTTCCAGGCTGACACTTCATCCCGAACGATCGTACGTCGTCGTTGAAAATGGTCTAGCAGGGCCGGTGGTTCAACCTGCAAAAGCTGAATCGCAGCCGACTCTTCCCGAGAGTCGATCTCGTTAACTCTTGTTATTCGGCTTGCCAATTCCGAACAGTTTCCTGACCACCTTTTTGATCGGGTCGTAATACTCGTCGACAACCCGTTCTTTGAGCGGAATGATCGCGTTGTCGGTGATTGTGATGCCTTCTGGACAGACTTTGGTGCAACACTTCGTGATGTTGCAGTAGCCGACCCCTTGTGTTTCCTTTAAGTCCCCCAGACGATCAGCCTCGTCAAGTGGGTGCATCTCCAACGCTGCCGTGTATACGAAGAATCTCGGACCGATGAATTCCTCGTGTTTGTGATGGTCACGCAGCACGTGACACACGTCCTGGCATAGAAAGCATTCAATGCATTTGCGGAACTCTTGCACCCGCTCCACATCTTGTTGCTGCATGTTCCATGAACCGTCTTCGTTATCCGGCTTGCGCGGCTGAAACGGCTTGATCTTCTTCTTGACTCGGTAATTGTGTGAAACATCCGTGACCAAATCCTTGATCAGCGGGAAGGCTCGCATCGGCTCAATGGTGATCGGTTCATTCAGATCAAGATCGCTCAGCCGAGTCATGCACATCAACTTTGGCATCCCGTTCACTTCTGCCGAGCATGAACCGCACTTCCCTGCCTTGCAGTTCCAGCGACATGCGAGGTCATTGGCGCTTTCAGCCTGGATATGGTGGATGGCATCCAAGACCACCATGCCCTCGGTGACATCCGTTTGGAAATCCTGGAAATCGCCTGATTCCTTGTCGCCGCGCCAGATCTTGAATGTGACGTTTGCCATTACTTATGATCCTCGATGATTCGTATCAGCTCTGGGGGCATTTCTGGTATCGATTCCTGAATCACCAGCATTTCGCCGTCCGGGCCCTTGCGCACGACATGATTGAACTTGCTGTAGTTGTCGTCTTTCTCGGGGAAGTCTTCACGCGTGTGGGCGCCACGACTTTCCTTTCGCAAGGCTGCCGACCGTGCGACGGCCTCGGAAACGGTTAGCAAGTTGCGGAGATCAAGTGCCGTGTGCCAACCCGGGTTGTATTGACGATTGCCGGGCGCGCTAACCGTTTTTGCGCGTTCCTTGAGCTCTCCGATGGCGTCGATTGCTTCGAGCAGCTCCTCTTCATGGCGAACAATGCCGACCTTGTGCTGCATCAAATCCTGCAAATCGTATTGGACTTGATAAGCCCCACCGGCGTGGGTTGCGGAACTTGAGTCAAGTGGCGCCAGCGCGTCGCTGCGTGCCTGTTGAACATCGTCGTCGGATATCGATACGGGCCCATGCTCTTTCGCAAACTCGGCCGCGTGCTCACCTGCCAGTTTTCCAAAAACGACCAGATCCGAAAGTGAATTTCCACCCAGCCGGTTTGCTCCGTGCAATCCAGCCGCACATTCTCCGGCGGCAAACAGGCCGGAAACGGCCGTCATCTGCGTTTCGCCATCCACACGGATGCCGCCCATGGTGTAATGGGTGGTCGGCCCGACTTCCATCGGTTCCTTGGTGATATCGATACCCGCCAGTTCCTTGAACTGGTGATACATGCTGGGCAACTTCTTCTTGATGTGCTCTTCGGCATGTGGGATCTTCTCTTTGATCCAAGCAATATCCAGAAAAACGCCTCCGTGAGGCGAGCCGCGGCCCGCACGAACTTCACGACGAATGCAGCGGGCGACGTGATCTCTCGTCAACAATTCAGGCGGTCTCCGAGCATCCTTGTCCGTCTTGGTAACGTATCGCCAGCCTTCTTCGGGCGTATCCGCAGTGGAGCTCTTGTAGTTGTCCGGGATGTCCCCGAACATGAATCGCTCGCCGTTGCTGTTCTTGAGGATGCCACCCTCGCCGCGAACACCTTCGGTTACCAGGATTCCTCTCACGCTCGGCGGCCAGACCATTCCGGTTGGATGGAACTGTACGAACTCCATATCAATCAAGTCAGCACCGGCGTCGTAGGCGACCGTCTGGCCATCACCGGTGTACTCCCAAGAGTTGCTCGTGATCTTGTACGCGCGACCAATGCCGCCCGTTGCCATCACGACGGCCTTCGCCTTGAACAACACGAACTTACCCAGTTCGCGAGTGTATCCGAACGCGCCCGCAACGCGATCACCGTCTTTCAACAGGCGTGTGACCGTGAACTCCATGTGTACGTCAATTCCTTGATGAATTCCGTGATCTTGGAGCGTTCGAATCATCTCCAGTCCGGTCCGGTCACCAACATGGGCCAGTCGCGGGTGGGCGTGGCCACCGAAGTTCCGCTGCATGATTTTGCCGGCAGCCGTACGATCAAAAACCGCTCCCCATGCTTCCAACTCGCGTACCCGATCCGGCGCTTGTTGAGCATGAATCCGTGCCATCCGCCAGTTATTGAGGTAATAACCGCCGCGCATCGTATCGGCAAAGTGAGTCCGCCAGGAATCACGCTCGTCGACGTTCGCCATCGCCGCAGCCATGCCGCCTTCCGCCATCACCGTATGCGCTTTTCCAAGCAACGATTTGCAGACCAGGCCAACCGAAATGCCGTGACTGGCGGCCTCGATCGCGGCGCAGAGTCCGGCGCCCCCAGCACCAATCACCAACACGTCATGTTCGACTGTTTCAACGTCCGCCATCAAAAGATCCTGAAGTCGTGCCAGATGCCCATGGAACAGAGACGAATGTAGATATCTGAGAACGCAACCCAGAACAAACTGAACCACGCCCAACGCATGTGACTGCGATTGAAACGGCTCACACAGCCGTAACACTTACTTCGGATCGGCGCCTTGGAAAGCGTATTCCAGGCACCACCGATCAAGTGCCGAAGCGAATGGCACCCCAAGGTATAGGAACCGAGTAACAGCACGTTGACGCAAAGCACAATCGTTCCGACTCCCATTCCAAAGTTGCTGAAACTGCCATCGCCGTCATCGTCGAACCAAAATCCTAAATAGGCATCGTGAGCCAGGATGACCAGGAAGATCAAGGCAAAGTACAGGAAGTAGCGATGGATGTTCTGCAGCACTAGCGGAAAGAAGCGCTCACCCAGGTAACCGTTGCGCGGTTCACCAACGGCACACGCAGGCGGGTCCGCCCAGAACGCTTTGTAGTAGGCGCCTCGGTAGTAGTAACACGTCAGACGAAAGCCGGCGGGAAAGGGCAGGATTAGCAGCGCCGGTGAGAAGGGAATGAAACCAGGCCACCACGTTGGCTTCGGGCCAAACCAACTGTGATGTGAATCGCCCCACAGCATCGGCGAATAGAAGGGCGAGAGATAGTTCTCGTATTCGAAATGGGCGTTCTGGAAAGCCGCCCAAGTGGCATAGATGATGAACGAGGAGAGAATCGAAAAAACCACCAGAGGCGCGACCCACCATTTATCACGCCGAAATGTCTCTCCCCAGCCTCGTCGTGTCAGCCCACTAACGTCTTGCGCCATCTGTCAGCCTCGAAGCACGGTTCGCCAAGATGCATCCCCAAAGGGACCGGTGGTTCGAGAAGAATTGTGATCGACGGCATGGTTGATGTCAATCAGACCTGGCCTCTCGACAAGCAGCGAACCATTGGTTTGCTCACTTCAGCATCCGGCGTTCCGTATTCGATATTCGATATTCTTGTTCTCGAGGCCTGAATGCCGAATGTCAAACAAGGAATTTCGAATGACGAAGTCTTCTCGTAAACACTAAGGCTGGTTGAATACAGCTAGTTGCGGCAGATGATCGCTGAGTGCGAACGATTCTTTGTCAGCGATGCGGAGTCGGAATGCGCCTTCAAACAATGGCCTCGACTCAACAGCTCGCTTCGCAATTGGTCCGCTTGCCATCACATAATCGATCCGCCACTTCGGAATGTCGGACCTTAGCGTGAAGCCATTGCCTTTGCCGACTTTGGTGAAGGTGTCCACCCATCCGGCTTCCATCCAAAGCCGGTATTCCTCGCTGTCGGGACCGTGATTCAAGTCACCCATCAATAGCATCGAGCTTCCCGCATCGAGATCCTGCTTCATCGAGTCAATCATCGCCCGAATCTCTCTCAAACGAATCGTGGGATCAGCGGTCGGGTAGAGATGAGCCGAGTGGACGATCAACGTTTCATCATTGGGGAGCTTGAGCGTGGCTCGACCCCAGTGTCTGGTGAATAGTTCCTTGGGACGCTCACCAATCATCGGAGCATCCTGAGAATCGATGATCGGGAATTTGCTCAGCAATGTGCCTGGCCATTTGCCGCCGCTGTCGAAACGAACATGGTTCATCCCGAGGAGGTGGGCGAGCTCCTGCGTTTTTCCTTCCGCTGGTGACTCTGAAAAGTTGAGAATGTCGGGTTGGTGGAGCCTCAATTCGTTGGCCAGCCGTTTCGCGATCTGACCACTGGCTACCGCCTGCTGTGCCAGTCGTCGTTGTGCCGGCCAACCGGTCAGTCCAAAGACGTTGTAGGCGATGACTCGCAATGGCATGGGCTCTTGTTCGTCCGCAAAGAGGTTGACGCTAGCCGTCGAAAGACTAGCGCCCACCGCTCTGCAAAACCGTCGGCGAGTCAAAGGCATTGGCCTCTCCAAGATCGACCGCACGCTTGATTTGCATCAAGGTAGGCGGTCCAAGTCGTACGATCGCCGTCAGTCTTCAATGGCATGGTCAATCAAGGCACCGACATACTTGCCGACGCGAACGGGAGGTCGTTTCACAGCGCGAGGCAACGCCTTGATCTTTGCCTTGTCGTCGTTGCTGAGTTCCGCATTCATGTCCAGGACATTCATCGCCGCGATCGCCGCGAAGTGACCAACCTTTTCAACGTTGGCCAGATCGATCAATCGATTCACTGCATCCTGACGGGTCGCTGCGTTCTCGGAGTGAAGCAGACCGTCACAAGCTACGATGGCGACACTCGATGAAGGATCGTCGGCTGCGACTTGCAGCGCGGATTCAATCTGCGCATCGATGGGGCGAATTGCCAGGCCTCGAACAGCCCAGAATCGGATCCCGCTCTGAGGATCGGCTGACAACTTGACCAGTTCATCGACCGAGAGTCCGCTCTTGGGATCGAGCGCGTCGAACGACAACGTTGCCATCTGTGCGAACAGATCGGGATGCTCCAGTGCGAATTGTCGTGGCGGCATGTCGCCGGCGAGTCGATGCATCTCTGCCTCCGGTAGCAGCCCAAGATCGAGGATCTCAACCATCCACTGCTGGACAGCATTCCGCATCTTCAAGACTTGATCGGCATGTTCGGGTTGCCCGGCAAGGTTGACGACTTCACTGGGGTCGCTTTGCAGATCAAACAACTCTTCTACCGGTTTGGGCTGCCAGAACTTGGCCTGGGCTTCGTTCAGCTTTCCCGCATCGAACAGTTCTTTCCAGACGCGCGTGGTCGGTGTCTGGAACATGTAGTTGACGTGTTTCAGGTAGGGCCGGTCGGGATAGAAATGTCGCATGTAAACGTATCGCCCATCGGTGCAGGAACGGACCATGTCGATCCGTTCGTCCATTCGCCCGCGAAAACCAAACAGGTAAGGCTTGGGTCACCGGCGAATTTGCCAGCGAAGGGAACGCCCTGCATGTTTTTGGGCGGTGCCATCACCGGCCAGGCTGATCGCGGTGGGGGCGAGATCGACAAACGATACCAATCGCGTCGATTCGCCACCGGGGACGTAATCACTCGGAGCGAGATCTTTGAAACGATCCGGAACATGCAGTAGCAGCGGGACTCGCAGGCCTGAATCAAACGGCCATCGCTTGCTGCGAGGCATCCCGCTGCCGTGATCGCCGTAGTAGAAGATGATGGTCGAGTCAGTGAGTCCATCCTTTTCAAGCTCTGCCAGGACTCGTCCGACGTCTCCGTCCATCTCGGTGATCTTGTCGTAATACTGCGCCCAGTCATGTCGGACCTCGGGCGTATCGGGATGATAGGCTGGCAGTGGCGCTTTCGCAGGATCGTGTTTCAGTTCGTGCGGTCGAACACGAATCTTGCTCTCGTGGCTGACGGTGAAATTGAAGACGGCGAAGAACGGCGTATCGTCGCTCGGCCGATCACGCCAATGAGCCTTGTTGTTGCTTTCGTTCCAGCCGCCACTTTCGTCCGCAAAGTTGTAGTCTGTCTTGGAGTTGTTGGTGCAGAAGTAGCCGGTCTCCCGTAGGACCTCTGGGTAAAGTCGCACGTCATCGGGAAGCGTGACCCCGCTGCGCATGTGTTGGCCACCAAGACTCGTCGCGTACATGCCGGAGATGATCGTGGTGCGGGCCGGAGCACAGACCGGCGCGTTGGACCAACAGCGACGATAACGCAGCGACTTCGTGGCAAGCTTGTCGATATTTGGCGTTTCGGCGTACGTGTCGCCGTAACATCCCAGCTGAGGACCGTTGTCCTCGCTAGTGATCCAGAGAATGTTGGGGCGATCGCTTGCGAGACCGACGTGACAAAGACAGAGCGAGGCCAGAACAGCCAACGCGCTCGCGCGGCAATGGAACATGATGGTCCTTGGAATAGTGCGAGATCAGGTGAAGAGGTCGTCGACGACCCGGCCGTGTACGTCGGTGAGTCGATAGTCACGCCCGGAATAGCGAAAAGTCAAGCGTTTGTGATCGATGCCCATTAAGTGCAACACGGTCGCATGCAGGTCGTGTACGTGCACGCGATTTTCGACGGCATGCATACCAAAGTCATCCGTGGCGCCGTAAGTCAGGCCGCCTTGGATGCCACCGCCGGCCAATAACATCGAGAAACCAGTGTGGTGATGATCGCGGCCCGCCTTTTTGAGATCCTTCGACTTATCAACTTGCGCATAGGGCGTGCGGCCAAATTCGCCGCCCCAGATCACCAGCGTGTCTTCCAGCATGCCGCGGCTCTTCAAATCGGCCAGCAACGCCGCGGTTGCACGGTCGGAATCGGCGCAAAGCTTTCGGTGTCCGTCGTTGTTGTTTGTATGCGTGTCCCAAGGTTGCTTGTTGCCATTCTTGACGTAAAAGACCTGCACCACTCGTACACCGCGTTCGAGAAGTCGTCGACCGAGCAGGCAGCTTCGCCCAAACTCGGTATCACCGTACGCTTCCCGTGTGTAAGCGGTTTCATCGGCGAGATCGAAGGCGTCGGTCGCCTCGCTCTGCATCTGGTACGCCAGTTCCATCGCCCGAATGTGTGTGTCGAGTGAGGCTTCACCGGGGCGCGCGGCGCGGTGCACCGCATTGAGCTGTTCGACCAAGTCCAATTGTCGCCGCTGGCTAGCAGCGGAAAGTCGCGGGTGATGCACGTTCGCGATCAGCTTCTCCACGTCCGTATGATTCGTGTCGACTTCGACTCCTTGATGCTGTCCAGGCAAGAAAGCGCTCGACCAAAGCTGGGGGCCGACCACAGGCAGACCCGGGCAAAGCGCGATGAATGATGGAAGGTTTTCGTTCTCGGTTCCCAATCCATAGGAAAGCCAAGAGCCCATACTCGGGCGAGTCGGCTGCTGGTGACCGGATTGCATCAGGAGCAAGCCAGGTTCGTGATTGGGCACGTCGGTGTGCATCGAACGGACGACGCACAAATCATCCGCGTGCTGAGCGAGATTCGGGAGCAGCTCGCTCATCACAACGCCGCTCTCTCCGTGCCGCTCAAAGCGAAACGGCGATGGCATGTAGCCCCCCGCCCGGCTCTTGCCGTCTATGTCGTCGCTCGGTTCTTCCCCTTCATGCGTGGCAAGCAACGGCTTGGGGTCGAACGTATCGACGTGGGATGGGGCGCCGTTCATAAAGAGGAAGATCACGCGTTTGGCGCGCGGCGCATGATGCAACCCACCACCAATCGAGGGCGAACCACCAGGCATGATGTTGAACGCGGCGCTTGCCGTGCCCTGCAGGGCCGAAGCCAGGCCGACAGTGCCGAATCCCGCACCGCTACGACGAAGAAGTTCGCGACGATTGAACCACATCTGCAAATCCTCAATCCACCATGAACATTTCGTTGCTGATCAAAAGGGCCTGGGCATATTGCGACCAGACCTCAGCAACATCTTGACTGACAAACGCCTCGCCCAACTCCAACTCTTGAGAAGTCGGCTGGCGAGACCAGAGCAGCTGGTAAGCGTGCTCGATTTTTGATTGATACGAGCCGCCATATTGCTCGAGTCGCTGGGCCAGGGCATCGGCTTGCTCAACCAGGAACGGACTATTGAGCAGGAACAGCTTTTGAAGCGGCGTGGTGGTCTCGAAACGCATCGCGTTGTGAGCATTGGGGTCGGGGAAATCGAAACGCGCCAGCAGCGGATTGAGGTCCATGCGGCTGACTTCGCTATAGAGGGTTCGGCGACGAGACTCAGGCTCGTCCGGTTGGATAGATTTGCCGCCGACACGATCTTCCAGCCGCCCCGAAACAAACAGCAGCGAGTCGCGATACGCTTCGATTCCCAAGCGTCGCCGCGGAACACGCCAAATCCAGCGGTTCTCCGGATCGACCAGACGCCTTCTGTGAATCAAGATCGCTGCTTTGCCCGTACGCCTCCGAAAGGACAATTTCCCGCTGCAACCACTTCAACGACCATCCCTGTTCCATGAACCGCACGGCCAGGTCATCGAGTAGTTGCGGGTGGCTGGGCTGCGCTCCGAGGGATCCAAAGTTGCTTGGGGTGGAAACCAGCGGACGACCAAAGAACTGATTCCAAACTCGATTGACAATCACGCGTGCGGTCAAAGGATTGCCGCGGTCGACGATCGCTTCGGCAAGATTCGCGCGGCCACTGCCTTGGTTGAGAGGAACCGAGGGTTCACCGAAAACCTGCAAGAAACGCCGCTCAACAACGGGGCCCTGATTGTTGACATCCCCGCGAATCATCACGTGCACGTCCTGGGCCTTCCCGTCTCGGACGATGTGGACGGCTTCCTTGGGATCCTTGGCCTGACCGTCCTTGGCTTCCACCGCTTCACTGAGCGGACGATTGAACATCTCGGTACTTGCAAAGACACCAGCCAAGGCATAGTAATCCGATGTCGAGATCGGGTCGTACTTGTGGTCGTGGCAGCGGGCGCAGGCCACGGTCAGCCCGAGCAGGCCACGAGTGACCGTGTCAATTCGATCTTCCCATTCGTCGGCCATCACTTCCGGCGCGTTGCGGCGGTAGTACTTCGGGCCAAGACCGAGAAACCCAAGAGCGAGATGCGAATCGGTGTCGGACGGATCCATCAGGTCGGCTGCGAGTTGCAGCCGAATGAATTCGTCATACGGCATGTCATCCGCGAGCGCATCGATCACCCAGTCGCGATACAGATAAGCGTTCGGGTAGGTCAGCGAGTCGTTGTCGCCAACCTTGTGCGCCTGGTCTTCCGCATAGCGGGCGACATCGAGCCAAAGTCGCGTCCATCGCTGGGCATGATCGGCGGATGAGAGCAGCCGATCAATCAAGCGTCGCTTCGCCCCCGGGCGAGTGTCGTGAATGTAGTCTTCGGCGTCTTGCGGTGTCGGTGGTAAGCCGGTCAGATCGAGCGTGACGCGTCGAATGTAATCCGCCCTTTCGGCTGGCGGGTTCGGTGCAAGTCCTTCCTCTTCCAATTTCGCCAGAACAAATGGATCGATGGCTCCACTGCCCCATTGCTTATTGCTTGTGACAGGTGGGACGTGACGCTGCGGAGCCTGGAACGACCAAAACTTTCGCGCCTCTTGCCAATCGATGCTCGGCGTTTGCAGTGGGCTGGATGCCGTTTGATTAGCAGTCGATTCGCGCGGGTCCACCGCTCCCAACTTGATCCAAGTTTCAAAATCTTTGACGACGTGATCGCCCAGCGGACCCTCCGGCGGCATTTCCAAACCGTCGTAGCGGATCGCGGCCAGCAGCAAGCTCTTGTCAGGTTCGCCAGGCATCACCGCCGCGCCTGAATCGCCACCACGCAGCATGGCCTGAGGGTCGTCCAAGCGGAGTCCGCCCTGAATCAGATCGGCGTCGCCGGCATGGCACTCGTAGCAGTGTTCGACCAACACCGGACGGATTTTGCGTTCAAAGAAATCAGTCTGCTCCGAGCCGACAACCGACCGATATTGGCCGAGTGCAACGGAAACCGCGGCGGCGAGACCGAAACGCAGGGTGGAACATGATCCGAACACGGTAGCGATCCAAGGCGGGATGGGGCGAATGCTACGACGGGAGGGGAGAACGATCCATTGTACTGCATGAGCCAGCCCAGGCCCAACATGCGAAGTTGAGGGAATCGCCGGTTTCGGGCGGGTCAATCTCTTCGAGACCGTCGTCTTTGTCGGTTTGGTTGGGAAATCCGAGCCTCGGAGAAGCTGTGAAGACATTGTGCTTGCTACTGTAGGTCCGCCTTTCCAAGGCGGACACCCGCAGCTTTGCTGCGTTTCATGCGAGTCTCGGAGAGACTCGCCTACAGTAATGCACCGCGGTTAAATTTGTTCACAGTCTCGGAGAAGCTCGGCTACTGTAGACAGGCCCTCTGACGCAGAACTTGGCTACGAGCGGTGGAAGTGAACGTGACGCCAGTTGCCGGCAACACGCTGCCAAACTCTTGTTTCGCGACTGGTTGAGGTCTGGCTTGTGCCGTCGCTGCTGGCGCGCTGGGTCAGCCGGACATACGCGATGATGGCGACATCGGCAATGATGCGGACGTGAGGCGAGCTAAGCGTGGTGGTGACGCCCGCATAGGGTGACTTTCCCTTCATGTCGAAATAGTGCTTGTGGAATGGCATGCCTTGGACCAGGTAGCCCTCCGCCTCTGGTTCGAAAGCGGTCAAGTCATCCGCGCAAAGTCGCGTGTACGTTTGCCAGTCACTGTTGACGACAGATTCGATCAGTTCGTGGGTCAGGTCGATGATTTCTTGTTCGTTCATGCTTCGCTTTGAGGTTGGCTGGATGGCTCGGGTGGACGGGATGCTTCCGATTGGCTGGACTGATGCAGATAGCCTTGAGGAGGCAATCGTTGTAGCTTCCCGCGAGCCTTTTTCCAGAGGCCCGTTCGGCCGACGATCTTGCCAATTTGAATCAGACCGAGGTCACTTCGATCGCGCAGCAGTCGGTCGGCGTCGGCTTGAGCCAAAGTCAGGATCAGTTCAAAATCCTCGCCGTCCGACCAGGCATGTTGAAACGGTGTGCGGCCGGACGTTTTTGCCAGTTCGATCGCGTCGGAATGGATGGGGATCCGATCGACATCCAATTCCGCGCCGACTCCGCTGGCCGCGCAGAGGCGATCCAGGTCGAGCGAGAGACCGTCGCTGATATCGATCGCGGCGTGAACCGAAACACTCTCGCGTAGAGGTTGCACCAAGGCGAGTCGAGGCTGCGGGCGCAGGTGGCGTCCTTTCAGACTTCCCCCTACCGGACCCGATACGAGAATCGCGTCTCCCTCTTGCGCTCCGCTACGCAGCCAGGCGCCTTCCTTCGGGACAGTACCCAAGAGCGTCACGTTGATTGCAAGCGGCCCGTCGTAGGTCGATAGGTCGCCACCGGCGATCGCGACATTGAATTCAGCCGCCGCCTCAAGGATTCCTTCGTAGACTTCGCCGGCGATGCGGGTGGCGTTGACGCGAGGCAAGGCTCAACGTCACCAGCGCCGCAGTCGGCCACCCACCCATGGCAGCGACGTCGCTCAGGTTGATCGCCATGGACTTGTAGCCGACATCCGACAATGCGTCTTGCGAGGAGTCAAAATCGACGCCGTCAATGATCTGGTCGGTACATGCGAGTTGGAGATCGGGGCCGGGAGCGATCACGGCGGCATCGTCGCCGATCCCCACCATGCACCTGAGGAAGCGATCGGCAGCGGCCGCGAAGGTAAGCGAGAAAGGACTGTTCCACTGAGTTGGCTTGCAGGGTGAATTGGTATGGGGGTGTAGGGGACGGACGGCGAAAATGGGGGGCAGACACGAATGGCAAGTATTTCGTCGCCTATCCGCGGCGGGCGCATTCGCGTCCGATTCGCTGGGGTGCAGGAAAACCGGGAGCTAACTTCGGCGGCTGAAAAGAACCAACGGCTTGGTTCGCTCGCAGCCCTCGTACTGAATGCGGACGACGCGATCGAGGATTCTGACCACTCGGGCTGCCTACCACAACCTCCGCACTTGGTTCATGAACGGCGATCGCGGCGGACCAGAGGCTGCCCACTGAGAGACGGCATCGGGTACAATTCAGATCATCTGGAAGCTCCCCAATCTTGCTTCCCTCTCCCCTTCGATATTTCTGAGGTCGACCATGTCTGCCACCTTATCCGCGGCGCCAGAAGTGCAAATTCGCGAGACCGAATGCTTCATCGACGGCAAGTGGGTGCCGGCCAAGAGCGGCAAGACCTTCGCGACGATCAACCCGGCCACCGAAGAGGAGATCGCTCAGGTTGCCGAAGGGGAGAAGGAGGATGTGGACGCCGCGGCGAAGGCGGCGAGAAAGGCCTTTGATTCGGGCCCATGGTCACGAATGGACGCCCGCGATCGCGGTCGGCTGATGTACTTGCTCGCCGATCGGATGGAGCAGGAGATCGATGACCTGGCCCGTTTGGAGACGCTGGATAACGGCAAACCGTTCAACGACAGCCGGAATGTCGATCTGGTTCTGGCGATCGATTGCATTCGTTACTACGCCGGCTACGCAGACAAGATTCATGGCAGCACGATTCCGATTCGCGGCAATCATCTTTGCTACACCCGCCGCGAGCCGATTGGTGTGGCCGGCCAGATCATTCCCTGGAACTTCCCCATCCTGATGACTGCCTGGAAGTGGGGTCCGGCGCTGGCGGCAGGCTGCACGATCGTGATGAAGCCCGCCGAGCAAACACCGTTGACTTGTCTGCGTTTGGCGCAGCTGGCGAAAGAGGTGGGGATTCCCGATGGCGTGATCAACGTGGTCCCCGGGTTTGGGCCGACCGCCGGAGCCGCCGTCGTCAAGCATCCCTTGATCGACAAGATCGCGTTCACCGGTGAGCATCGAACGGCGCAGATCATCACACGTGACTCGGCCGAGACGCTCAAGCGATTGACATTCGAGTTGGGCGGAAAGAGCCCCAATGTGATCTTCGCCGACGCCGATCTCGACGCCGCCGCCCAAGGGGCCTACATCGGTCTGTTTCTGAACCAGGGCCAGTGCTGTTGTGCAGGAAGCCGAGTGTTCGTGCAGAGCAGCCAGCACGACGCCTTCCTCGAGAAACTGCAAAAGTTGGCCGAGAGCCGTAAAGTGGGCGATCCGTTTGCATCCGATACCGAGCAGGGACCGCAGGTGGATCAAGCCCAATTCGACAAGATCATGTCGTACATCGACAAGGGCAAGAAGGAAGGAGCCGACTGTGTGACCGGTGGGAAACGGGTCGGCGAGAAGGGATACTTTGTGGCGCCGACCATTTTCGACAATGTTCGCGACGACATGTCGATTGCGACCGACGAGATTTTTGGGCCAGTCCTGAGTGTGCTGACATTTGATGACAAGGAAGACATGCTGCGGCGGGCGAACAACACGTTCTATGGTCTGGCGGCAGCGGTTTGGACCCGCGACGTGTCCATTGCACACGAGTTTGCCGCGCGAGTTCGTGCTGGTACCGTCTGGGTCAACTGCTATGACGTATTCGATGCCGCAGCACCTTTTGGCGGCTTCAAGATGAGTGGCTATGGACGGGAACTGGGTGAGGAAGGCCTCAAGGCATACACGGAAAGCAAGACGGTCACGATCGCGCTGTAAGGGGCTCGTGCTTCGTCAGCATTTCGTTTTGGGGTGGCGAGCGAAAAGGCGTCAGCTCCCTTTTTGCCGATCGACATCACGCCAAGTTTTGGATTTGACAAAGCACTAGGCTCCTTCGCAAACCGGTGATACGCCCGCGTGCTTGTATCACGAACGCAGACAGCATGAACGACATTCTTCGAAGCGTGGTGCAAGAACGGGCTCAGTGGCACACCAATCTGCCATGGCTGACGCTCGTTCTCGTGGCCCTGCCTCTGGTTCTCGCCGCTTGGCGGCTAAAGATCTTTCCGTCGATTTATTGGACATTGATCATTGCCGTGTCGATGGTGGCAAGCGTGGTCACGATCTTTGTTCCAAATTTCTTGTTGGTCACCGTGATCATCGATCTGTGCCTGTTCTTGATGGCGACGATCGATTTTGTCTGGCTGTATCTCAATAGCAATCGCGGGATCGATGTCTCTCGCACGATTCCCCGGACGTGTTCATTGGGCGTCCCGCTGACCAGCGAGATTACCGTCGAGAATCGAACCGCATTGTTCCTTCGCGGCAGTCTCCGGGATGATTTGCCGGAGTCCTTCGAGTCCACACCGGCGGAGCATGCTTTGCGTCTGCCACCGATGGGGCGGATGACGGCGCAGCGAAAGCTCAAACCCGGTCGTCGCGGGGCGTGTTCGCTCGAGCACGTCTATCTCAAGTTCTTCAGCCCGCTGCGTTTGTGGACAAGGTACTTGACGCTGGATGTTCGTAATTCGCTGAACGTCTATCCCGACATGAAGCAACTCGCTGACTACGCGCTGCTTGCGCGAACCAATCGGCTCAGTCTGATCGGTGTGCGAAAGACGCGTCGGGTTGGGCAGGACAGCGAGTTTGAGCGACTACGTGACTACACGCGAGACGATAACTACCGGCACATCGATTGGCGGAGTACGGCACGTCGTCGCAAGCTGACGGTGCGGCAATTTCAAAACGATCAAAGCCAACGCGTCATCTTTCTTCTCGATTGTGGACGCATGATGGTCAACCAGCGCGCCGGATACACGCTGCTGGATCACGCACTCAATGCGACGCTGATGATGGCCTACGTGGCACTGTCACAGGGGGATGCGGTCGGCATGCTCTGCTTCTCCGATACCATTCACTCGTACATTCCACCCCGCGGCGGCAAGAGTCAGATGAACCGGCTGATTCAGGCTGGTTTTGACCAGTTTCCCAGGCTGGTCGAATCCCGCTATGACCAGGCGTTTCTCTATCTGTCAACGCATTGCAAGCGTCGCTCGTTGGTGGTTCTGGAGACCAATGTCATCGACGAAGTCAATGCAGCGGCCATCGTCGACTACCTGGCCAACATCAACGGTCAGCATTTGCCGCTTGGCGTGTTGCTACGTGATCGCGAGATGTTTGATGCGGCCAATTCCCCGGACGGTGGCCCGTTCGAAATGTATCGCGCAGCGGCCGCCGCCGACATTCTGTTGTGGCGAGATCAGCTCTTGAAGGACCTGGCGCATCGCGGCGTGCTGGTCGTGGATGCGTTCCCGGAAGATCTGACCGCACCGCTGGTCAACCAATACTTGGAAGTCAAAGCAAAGCACTTGCTATAGAAAAGGTCCATCAGATCGAATCTCATTTGCTGAAATCGGCATGACTGGTTTGGATTGGCAGAATGATGCTGGGCCGAATGATGCTGGGCAGAATGATGTGTTGGTGCCCATGGCGGTGTGGCGGCAATGTCTGGTGAGATGTCTTCTTCTTATCATTCTGCCCTGCATCATTCGGCCAAGGTCTGGCTGATCGGAGGCGACGAGGATTCGCAAATCTTGGTCGCACAATTGACGTTGGGTGCATCGAAGTGGAAACTTTCTGGAGGGACAGTGCCAGTGTCGATTGACAGTCTCATCATCGGCGGCTGATGAATCCGGCGCTGTCCAAATCGAGTATTCTCAGTATGGCTGACTCGTTGGAAGCCGACCCGATTAACGATGAAGGGATTGTCCATGCGTTGGTGTCACCGTACTCCAGGTTGTCTTGCCCTGGCCAGTTTGCTCCTAGTGGTATCGATCCAGTCCGCTCGCTCCGATCAGCGACCCAACCTTGTGTGTGTGATCGCGGACGACCTGGGCTACGGCGAAACTGGGATGATGGGCAACCGGGAGATACCGACCCCAAACATTGATCGGCTGGCCACCGACGGCATTCGGTGCACTTCGGGTTATGTCACCGCCTCCTATTGCAGTCCTTCTCGTGCTGGGATCTTCACTGGTCGCTATCAGTCGCGATTCGGCTACGACATGAATCCGACGGGCAAGCGAAACCTTTTTCCGCAAGCTGGGCTACCCGAGTCCGAGACGACCTTCGTTCAACGCTTGGCTGATGCCGGATACCAAACCGGACTGGTTGGCAAATGGCATCTCGGCGGTGTCCCCGCCAAGCATCCGACGCGACGAGGCTTTCAGTCCTTCTTTGGGTTTCTGCATGAGGGGCACTTCTACGTTCCCGGTCCACCGTATCGTGACGTCGTGACGATGATCCGAGATACCTCGCTACCCGCGGGCGAGCGTGTGCGCGAAGGCAATCTGATTCGCGGGAACTACGCGCCGATGAATGAACCCGACTACGACGGTGATAACCCGCTGATGCGGGGCGAAGAGGTCATCGTCGAGCCGGACTACTTAACCGACGCGATCACGGACGAGGCGGTCGCCTTCATTGAGCAACATGTCGCCGATCCGTTTTGCCTGGTCGTGTCGTACAACGCAGTTCACAGTCCGATGCAGGCAAGGCAGGACGATCTGGAAACCGTCCGGCGGATCAAGGATGTGCAACGACAGATCTTTGCCGGCATGCTGATCGCTTTGGATCGCGGTGTGGGCAGAATCCGATCCAAGCTGGCAGACAATGGCCTGACTCGTCGCACGATGGTGGTCCTGGTCAGCGACAACGGGGGGCCGACCCAGGAGTTGACGAGTAGCAACGCTCCGCTGCGGGGTGGGAAAGGCAGTCTTTACGAGGGAGGCGTTCGCGTGCCCATGGTCTGGTCCTATCCAGCCGGATTGCCAGCGGGAAAGGTCAATCAGCAAACGGTGCTCAGTCTCGACATCGCCGCGACCGCGCTCGACCTGGCTGGGATTCCAGCGGACGAAAAAAGTGATGGTCACAGCGTGTTGCCGTGGCTCGGCGATCCGTTGGGCGAGTCACCGCATGAGACCGTGTACTGGCGAATGCCCGGCGGGAAGATGGCGCTACGAAGTGGAAACTGGAAAATCGTCCGGCCCGGCGGGAAGGAAGCGATTGAACTGTATCACCTGGCCGGAGACGTGGGCGAAACTCGTAACCTGGTTTCCGAGCATCCTGAAAAGATGAAAGAGTTGATCAACCAGTGGAACGCGATCGATGACGAAATGGCTGATCCGATTCAGTTGCCGCGTTGAGCAGCGGGATCTTGCCATTTACCACTGGAGCAGCGCGGTTCCCCAGGCCAAACCGGCGCCGAATCCACATAGCAACACGAAATCGCCCGAGTTGATTTTTCCGGCACGCACTGCCTCGTCAAGTGCCAGCGGAATACTCGCGCCAGACGTGTTGCCATAGCGGTCCAGGTTGACGAATACTTTTTCAGGCGGCACGTGCAAATCCGATACGGCGGAATCGATGATGCGTTGGTTCGCTTGATGCAGGATCACCAAGCCGAGTTCATCAGCCTTGACTCCGGCATGTTTCATGACCTGCTTGGCGCTCTCGTCAAAGACACGTACCGCCCATTTGAACACATTGCGACCGTCCATCACGAGGTACTGTTGCCCCTCCGCATAGACTTCGGGCGTCAGCGCCATACGGGTTCCACCGGCTGGAATGCTTAGCATCTCACCGCCGCAACCTTCGCTGCCGACCTGATACGAGAGGATTCCCGCGCTCGTCTCGTCAGGTTTGAGAATCACGGCGCCCGCCGCATCACCGAAAAGAGGATACGTCTTCTTGTCATCCGGGTTGACCGTGCGACTCATCAAGTCGGCGCCCACCACCAAGGCACAGCGACTGTTGCCCGTCGCGACGAACTGGGCGGCGGTAACCAAACCATACATGAAACCGGCACAGGCAGCGTTGACGTCCATCGCAGGTGCCAGCGCACCGAGACGACGCTGCAGGTGACAGGCGGTCGATGGGGTGGGATGGTCCGGCGTGATGGTCGCCACAATGATCAGGTCGATCTGGTCGGCGGTGACGCCCGCCTCCTTCATGCAGCGAACCGCCGCCTCGTAGCAGAGGTCACTCGTCGCCTGGTTGCTCGCAGCACGTCGTCGCTGTCGAATCCCGGTGCGGCGAACAATCCATTCGCTGTCACAACCGAGCGCTGCGAGATCTTCGTTGGTGACGATTTCATCGGGCACATAAGAACCGGTTGCCGCAATTCTCACTCCTGAGACTCGGCCCATCCGGCCGCGACTTCCCTTGGGCATCGGCTCAGTATCCTGACTGGCTGACATGCGAGGATGACAGCGGTCCGCGCGAATTCGATGTTCGCGGGCGGTAGAAGTCGATTCGGTCATGCAGCGGTAAAGCGATAGAATCAAGCGGGAATTCCGGCGGCCGCCGGCTGAATCAGAGAGCGCCAGTATAGCCAGATCGGCATTTGGTTGTTAGATCAGGCTGATTACCTGGAATCCCGGATTACCTCTTCGGGAGGGAGTTGTGTTTTTACCTCGCCCCTCGATCACGACGCTGGGCAAATCGAATTCTGTTGTCGAAACCAATCCAATGATGACACGAAGCTGCTTCCTTGTTGGGTCTGGCGTTTGCCTCGTCCTGGTGATTGGCTTCGGCGCGTGGCGGCTGGGCCGATTCACAGCCCACAGCAATCGGGTGCCCCTGACTTTCCGGGTCCAAGGAAGTTCCATGGTCCCGACGCTGGTGGGTGACTTTCAAACGGCGGAATGCTTTGTTTGTCGCCTCGTTTGGCTGATTGAACCGCCCCAGTCGCCTCCCACCAGCAACGGTCATCGGTGCGCCCACTGCGGCAGCCCGATGACGACCGAGATCGTCTGGCCGTCGACGAGAATGAGGCACTCCGCTGGCGGGGAGTCCAGCGGCGGCGAAGGGAAAAGTTTCAGTCTGGTGACGGTTGAGACGATGGATGAGTTGAACGACGCGGGGCAGGTGCTCTCCCACGGAGACTTGGTGGCGGTCCGTTGGGAGGGGCAACTTCACGTCAAACGAATCGTGGCGGTGCCTGGGGATCGAGTGAGTTTGCGAGAATCTCGCTTGCTGGTAAACGGCGTTCGCGTTGAGGACAGGCTTGCTCACGATGACGATCGACGCTCCGCGCCGTGGATGTTGGTGGATGACGACAGCCGCCGAGCGGAATCTCGTTGGGCTTCGCAGGGGGAAGCGGGCGACGACCAAGAGGGTTGGATGCGCGATGAGCGTGGTCATTGGTCGGTCTCAACCAAGGGGAGCAACACCTGGCTCGTCTATGGCAGTCGCAGTACGTACCGCGGCAACTTGCCGGCTCCCATCCGAGACGACTACCCGTTCAATGTTTCCGTTGAGCGCAAGCTGTTCGATGTCGATCGGTTGCGACTTCGAGGTCGAGCCGCGACCGAGTCTCGCTGTGAAGTCGCGTTCTGGTCTGCCGACGGCAATGCTCTGGCGCGTTGCACGTGGTCGGCAGGCGAAGACTTCCGCGTCAGCTTCTACGACGGTGTGTTGACCGACGGATTGCCGGTGAGCCCGAATCAGCCACTGGCGATTCGAGCGGTCAGTGGATCGGCTGGATTGGCGGATCTCGTGATCGAGAGACTGGTCGAGTATCGACTTCGACCGAATGATGACCGGGACAACTATCCATATCACTTGGGGCCCGACGAGTGGTTTCTCCTTGGCGACAATGTCCCAGTGTCGACCGACAGCCGCCAGTGGGGAAAACTGCCGGGAAACAGCCTCATCGGCCGAGTGATACGACGCGACCCGCCACACCGCCCGCTCGTGTTTGCGATGCCCTGAATAACACTTCGGCGGTGGACATTGGATCAAGCTTGACGCCCGGAAGTACCGGTCCACTCCCGCCTGCCGAGACCGCTCTACTCGCCATCCTGTATTCTAGAAACTCGCAACGGAGCGTTTACCGCGATGCATGGCCCAGTCGTCCGCACAGAGCGGATCAACATCAGGCCAAATGGGAGATGTGATTGTGTCCGATGTCACGCAGATCCTTGAAGAAATTGATTCTGGCAATGAGCATGCCGCCGAGAAGCTTCTCCCGATCGTCTATGACGAGCTTCGAAAGCTCGCCAGAGTGAGGATGTTGGCCGAAAGTGCCAATCACACGCTCCAGACCACGGCCCTCGTGCACGAAGCGTATCTGCGTTTGGTTGACCGCAACCAAGTCCAGCGGTGGGATAGCTCAGGCCACTTCTTCGCAGCGGCGGCCGAGGCGATGCGGCGCATTCTCGTCGAGCACGCTCGAAGGAAACTGGGAAAACAAAGAGGCGGCGACCGAGCCAAGCTGGAACTCAAGGAGGTCGATGGAAGGGACGACCAGGGATCCGGAACTGGTACTGCAGGTCCACGAGTCGCTGGAAGCACTCGCCAATCAGGATCCTCAAATCGCCGAACTGGTGAAGCTGCACTGTTTCGCCGGTTTCTCGGTTCCGGAGGCGGCAAAAATGCTGGGAATTCCCACCTCAACGGCCTATCTGCACTGGAACTATGCCAAGGCGCTAATGGGGAGAATGCTGCGTTAGCTGGACAGCGCCACTGTCGATGGTCTACCCAGCAATTTACGGTCAGTTCGCCGATGGAACGCTTTACTGTAGCCGAGCATCTCCGAGGCTCGGATTTCCGCGGCAACGCCGCGTCGAATGACGGTCTCGGAGAGACCGTCCTACTGTAAAGTGGCGCTGTCCGGTTAGAGCATTTCCATGAACGAGGAAGGCGGTCCGGAAAAGGGGTCAGACACCAAAAGCCGGTACGGCCCTTCGGGTGCTTCGCACTTTTGGTGTCTGACCCCTTTTCCGGTTCCTGACCCCTTTTCCGGTTCCCGGCAGCTTTTTCGCCTGATTTCGACCATTCTTCGGATTTCTCTTGGAAGCCGTCAGGGCTTCTCTCGCATTGAGTAGCGGAATTGGATCGGCCCGAGCAAAGTCAATCGACCACCCATGCATGAATCGAAACCTACAGCCGCGGCTGTGCATTCATCGGATGCCAAGCAACTGTTCATGGAGTGCCTGCAAGCCAGTGACGAGTCGTCACGAGAGCAGCTTTTGTCAGCAGCCGACCCAAAACTTGCCGAGGAAGTTCGAGGACTGCTGGGGGATATGGATCATGGAGGGTTGATCGACCAGGTCTTCGGGATGACGGGTGACCCATCCCTTGTCGATCCCAAGGTCACCGTGGACAGCAACGGTGACCAAGCGGAGAACACGGGTGACGATCGGAGCCGCGGTGACGCCGCACGACCTGGCCGTCAAATCGACCGATACAAGTTGCTTGAGCAAATCGGCGAGGGCGGGATGGGCACCGTCTTCATGGCCCAGCAGACCGAGCCGGTCCGTCGCCGTGTTGCCCTGAAGATCATCAAGGCGGGGATGGACAGCCGGCAGGTGATCGCTCGCTTTGAAGCCGAGCGTCAAGCCTTGGCAATGATGGATCATCCCAACATCGCGCGCGTGTTCGATGGCGGCACGACCGAGCAAGGGCGTCCCTATTTCGTGATGGAATTGGTCAAGGGGATTCCGCTGACCGAGTTTTGCCGGATCAAGAAGTTCACGCTGCGAGAGCGGCTCAAACTCTTCATCGATGTCTGTCGTGGTGTTCAGCACGCACATCAGCGGGGAATCATCCACCGTGACTTGAAGCCGAGCAACGTGATGGTCACGCTTCACGATGGCAAACCGGTCGTCAAGATCATCGACTTCGGCATCGCCAAGGCAACCAATCAGGAATTGACCGACAAGACGCTGTTCACGCAATTTGCAGCGATGATCGGCACACCTCTTTACATGTCTCCGGAGCAAGCGGAGCTAAGCGGTCTGGATGTCGACACACGCAGCGACATCTACTCGCTCGGGGTGATGCTGTACGAGCTTCTCACCAACACAACGCCGTTTGCCCAGGAGACGTTGAAGCAAAAGGGGCTGGATGAAGTCCGCCGGATCATCCGTGAAACCGATCCTCCCAAACCGAGTCAGCGCATCAGCACGGTGCGGGCATCGGAGGTTGAAACCAGCGACGCCGATCGGCTCCGCGAGATTCGGCGCTCGAGGTCCGAGCTTTCTGGCGAACTCGATTGGGTCGCGATGAAGGCGATTGAAAAGGACCGCGAGCGGCGATACCTGTCGGCGAGTGATCTTGCCGACGACATTCAACGCTACCTCGACGGCGAGGCGGTCGAGGCCTGTCCGCCGTCGGTCGGTTATCGACTGCGAAAGTACACTCGCCGGCATCGCGTGATGCTGGCGACATCGTCGCTGGTGTTGATGGCGGTATTGGCGGGCACGGTTGCCAGTTTGCGTTATGCGATTCGAGCCGACACCGAAGCGTCCAATGCAAGGGCGGCCGAAACGCGTGCATCTCAGGAAGCGGATCGTGCTCGAGACTTTGCCCATCAGCGCGATGCCGCCGCAAACGAGCTTGCCCAACAAGTCGAACGAGTCACGCTCGCCGAACGAGAGCAAGCGGCGCAGCGCGCAATCGCAGATCAGGCCTTGTACGAGTCCGAGATTGTTGGTGCGGCTGCCAATGTTGAACGAGGTGAAGATGCGGAGGCTCTCACACGCCTGCTTCGCTACGTGCCGTGGCCGGGACAACCAGATCGACGGGGATGGGAATGGTACTACCTATTGGGACAGTTGCGTCTAGCCAAACAAGGTTGGATGGCGCACCGACAATATGGCGACACAATCACCTGGCATCCGGGCGGAGAGTTCATCGTCACCACCGGGCGAGATCGTCGAAATGAACCGATCGCCAAGATTTGGAAGACTAGCGATCTCGAAAACGTCGAAACCCTCGAAGGCTGGATGGCAGAGCCCCAATGGGGACCCAATGGACGCTATCTCGCGACCGGACAGCCCCACGACACGGTCCACACCAGGTCACGACTGCGCGGAGCGGTATTGGTAAGAGACATTCAAAAGCAACGTAATGAGGTGCTATTCACAAGCACGGCCGACGTTTATGTCGACGCGGTTGCGTGGAATCATCATGGCGACCGCATCTCGGGAAAGACGAATGGGCAGAAGATTGAGATTTGGCGAGATACCGAAGGCCAGTGGAAGTCGGAACTTGTCCGGGACGGTAGGTTGAATTTTGGATGGAGCGACTCAGACGAATACTTCGCATATTTCCACGAGCAATCCATCCACGTGATCGATGGACGCGACTTCGAGCCGGTTAAGATGATTCCGCTTGAAGACGAGATGCCGTATTCCGGCTACCCACTTCCATGGCATCCAAACTTGCCGCTCGTTCCGTGCCCGACGGCCGAAACGGACGTGGTGATTGTTGACGTGGAACAGGAGGCGACGATTGCGAGACTCTCTGGCGACAAGTCTCATCCAAGGCGTTGCGTTTGGAGCCCCGATGGTTCGCTCTTGGCAATCGCGCGACAAAGTGGTCGGATTGAGGTTTGGTCCACCGTCGATTGGCAAATCATGGAGGAGATTTCGGCTCATGACAGCGTGGTGACGGGTCTTTGCTGGAGCCCCGAGAGCAACCTGTTGGCATCGATCGGAGGCAATGGCGATTGCTTCCTCTGGGAACTTGAAGGTCCAAAACGCGACGTTCAATTCGAGACGACAAATAATGAATCGCAGTCCTTCTTCACTTGGCTAGATCGCGATCGGATCTTGTTTGTAGGGACCGACGGGAAGCTTCAAATAGGGAATATGGACGGATCGGTCGATCCATCGAGCGTGTCAGTGCCGGAGAAGCCATCACGATGGAGGGTTGTCGGCCCGACGACCGCGGTCAGCATTTCGGGTTCGGACGAGACGACGAAACTAAACGTCGTCGACCTGGGCACCGGAAGGATTCATGTTTTCGACATTGATTCGGCGAACGTGAGTGACCTGCGATTCTCTCATCATTCCGCGCAAACCAGGCTTGCCGTTTCACATTACCTGCCGTCGTTACGTTCGGACTGGCTGGCCACGCCACAAGTCATCGATCTTGCGACCGGAACCGCCTCGTCGCTTTCTGTCTCAGCTCTTGCGCACGTCACCGACATGGAGTTCTCTCCAGATGGAAGACTTCTCGCCTCTGCAGGTGGCGGTGCGGAAGGCAAATATATTCCAACGCTCAATCTATTTGACGCCGAAACGGGATCGTGGCGTGATAGTCTCCTGATTGGAAACATGCTGTTCGGCACCTTGACGACTGCGACTAGCTGGCGCCCCGGTGCACAACAGATCGTTGTTGGTGTCGCAGATGGGGTTTGCCAGATCGTCGACGTGGCGATGAAAGTTGCCCGGCTGAATGTTCGGCACCATGCCGGACCGGTGACCGCACTGGCGTGGCACCCGAGCGAGGACCTGATCGCTTCCGGCGGCGCCGACGGCGACGTTTGTGTATGGCACTCGAAATCAGGGACCGTGCTTCTGCGATTCCGTGGTTCCGAGGCGATTGCGAGACTTAAGTGGGGGCCAGACGGGGTGTCGCTTGCGGCTCAAGATCGATCAGGGCGATTGAAGGTATGGAATGCGAGTCGCGGTGTAGCATTGAAAGACGCCGACGTCATCACAATGAAACGGGGCTATAGCATTGGCCGTGAGGCAGAAAACGTGCTTGAATTGGCGCGTGCCTATCGGCGTCACGACGAAGTCGATCGAGCAGTTGGGATCATCCATGATTTCCTACGAAGATTTGAGATCGATCCAGACACAGGCGTCAAGGTTTGGGAATCAAGTGAGATGCTGCAGTGGATCCCGAAAGAGATCTTCTCAGCCTATCATCATTACCGAGGGCAACAGCTGTCGGATCAAGACGAACGCGAGAAATCGGCCAGGGAGTTCGTCACGGCACATGAATTCGCACCGACTGACCGTCAGCCAGTGATCGCGATGGCGGGACTACGGCGTGCTGGCATTGCTATTCCCGAGTTCGAGCCTGCTGTGGACGATGTTCGTGCTCATGCACAGTGGTTCTTAGACAGGGACGACAAGCTGATCGAAAAGGCGATCGAAGACGAAGCTCGGTCAATTGCCATCCAAGCAAAGGCTACAACACTGGGGATTCTGGCTGACTTTCTCGATGAGTGTGAGATTCACTTCGATGAAGCCGTCGCGCTACGCGAAGAGCTGGTCGAGCTTCGGCCCGATGATGCTCGCAGCATGATCAAACTTGCGGATGCCTATTGGGAAGTCGGACGCCAGAAAGACGCAATCGAAGCGGCGAGAAGGGCAGCGGAAATGGAACCTGATAATCAGGAGTATGCGTCGAGATTGCGAGAATTCGACGCCGCAGTGCACGACTCGCCGTGATGTCGTTGGGGCTACTTTCTCTAAGTTTGCCTTCCTAAGCAATGGAAGTGTCTGATCGGACGCCGAAGCATCGCGTAATCCGCAAGGCTCTCGCAGTCGGTCATGCACGCCTCGGCAGATCATGCCGAACCGCAATCAGCACTTGCCGCCGACAAATCGACATGGTCGATGATGGGCGAGCCGCCGACGGAATCTAAAAACTTTCGAGATTCCTTGGAAGATTCTGCGACATCTCTCGCATTGTTGATCGAGGCAAAGCGATCCTCGTCCGCGACTGTCTCTTCGACTTCATCAATTTCAGCCGGCGAGGCTTTCCTTCCCGTCGAAGAATCCCACAGGAGTCCATCATGCGACCACTACGCTTGAACCCACTCAACGAGCGAAAGCTAAGAAAGCGAGGCCCTCGAAGGCTGAGGTTTGAACCCTTGGAAGCAAAGAGGTTATTGGCGGCTGATCTACTCTTTGCTGACAGTTTTGAGGATGGATCCAGCTCGAACGAGTGGAATGGCAAGTGGATCGAGAGCGGAGACGACGGCGACTGGTTTCGTTCCACCCAACGAGCAACGGACGGCAACTGGTCCGCAGAACTAGACTGGGTTAGGCGTGATCTCGAGCTGGCGCAAGCCCTGGACCTGACGAACTACACCAACGTCGTGCTCGAATTCTCCTGGTTGATTGAAGAGCCGGCCCGTACATGGGATCGGGTCACATTGGACTTATCCGCCGACAACGGAGCGTCCTGGCAAACTGTTGCCGGCCTACAAGGCGACAGTAGTAGTGCTGAGGACGTATGGCACGATCGTGCAGTGCCGATCCATTCGAACTACTTGACGAGTGAATTCAAGTTTCGGTTCTCGGGAAATGTGGGGCGAAAGCAGGCAGACGTCAATGTTGACAATGTGCGATTGTCAGGCGTGCCGTTAAGCCTGTCGATTCCGACAATCTCCGTAAGCAATGCGAGCGTAACCGAAGGCGACGGCGAAGTGATCGCGCTGACGAATGTGGCTGCACCAGGAAACGGGGGGTGGTCGGTCCGACCGGGTCCAGACTTCGACGCTGACGGATTCGCCGATCAATTCATTTCCGTGCGTGTGCGCACGAACAACATATTCCGCTTCGATCCTCGCAATGCAGCAGAACCCGAGGTGTTCATCCCCGAAGGTAGCGGCGGAATGATAAGTCCTCGCGCCGCCCGGTTCGGCCCTGACGGTCATTTGTACGTGGTCGATGGCGACGCGGATAAGATCCTGCGGTTCGATGGGCTCAGCGGCGCTCCACTTGGCGTTGATCCAGCCAGTCCTGACGATGCAACCTTTGTGCACGAGACGGCGTCCAACTTTCTCGGCTTTGGAGACAGTTTAGTCTTCGACACAGAGGGCAGTCTACTGTTGATTGGTACTCTGGCAGTTGATGGAATGAGTCGGACACAAATCGTCAAATATCAAGGACCGCTCAGCGAGAATCCGGGAGCGTTTTCAAAAGTCCATGTTCCGTGGGAGATTTATCAGGCCCTGGGTGGGAATGGCCTTGAAATTGACAGCGAAGGAAATCTGTTCGTGATAAGTACCGTACCTTCAAATGAGCCCGATGAAAACGGTATCTACAGTGTCAAACGATTTGATGCCTCTGGCTCGCCCTATCCTGCCAATGGTCAGTCCGGTGCCGAATTCGTGCCCAGCGGTACCGTTGGGCTTTACGGAGGAAGGAACTCGCGAATTGCGGATCCGGATGGACGCGGCTTGGATCTGTTCGTAGTTAGCGAGAACGGCATTCTTCGCTTCGACGGTTCTACTGGCGTTTTCAAGGAAACCTATATCGCACCTGTCGGTAAAGCTTACGACATCGAGTTTCTCGCTGACGGGACCTCTTTGGTTGCCATGCCCGTTTGGGGGGACGACGAACCGCACGGGGATATTGTGCGCTATGGCGCGGCCTCCAACGCGGTGTTCACCATCAGTTTATCCGCGCCGACGATCGATCCCGTGATGGTGGACGTCACTACCGTCGATGGTAGCGCATTGGGAGGCGTTGATTATCAGCCAGTGTCAACAACGCTTGTCTTTGAACCAGGTGAAACCACGAAAGTTGTGATTGTTCCAACCTATAATGACGGCGAAATCGAACCGACCAAGACCTACTCCGTCGAATTGACGAACATTGTCGGTGCCGATCCTGGTGACACTTCGGGAACCGGTGAGATTCTTGACGATGATCAGCCCAATCAATCGCCTTTGGCAATGGACGACGCGTACTCGATTGGGCAAGATCAACCACTGATTACGACGGTAGCAACCGGCGTGCTGGCCAACGACTCAGATCCCGACGGCGATAGTCTCACGTCCGTCGTCACATCTGCGCCAAGTAACGGCCAGTTGAACTTGAATCCGGATGGCTCCTTCAGCTACGAGCCTGACGCAGGGTTCTTAGGCGTTGACACGTTTAAGTACAAGGTCAGCGATGGCAAGGCGGACCCGGTTGAAGCATCGGTGACAATTACCGTTTCGGAGGTTGTGACTTCGCCGATGTATGTCGGTCAGATTACGCTGGAATCGCGTAACGGTGGACGCTATCGCGCGATCTTCGAAATTCTTGACGGAAACAACCAGCCATTGGCCGGTGTTGCCATCGTCGTTGACTTTGCAGGAACAACCTATTCAGGCACTACCGACTCCAGCGGTCTGTTCAAAACCGACTGGGTCAAACTCAATTCGGGACAGGCCTATGCCGACGTCGTCGATCTTGCGCTCACCGGTTTCGATTGGGATGATGATGCTGACGACGATGAAGTTTGGTTGCCGATTCCGTAGCGTGGAATCGTGACCTGCAGCGGGAGATAGGGCAGGCGGTGTTTGCGGGATCGAAGCCTCCTGTCATTTCCTGCCGTTTCCTTGTCGCTAGTTCAGGAAAGGAGAAAGTGACGCAGAGGCGGGGAGTCGCGGAGACGCAGCGTGGGGCAAGCGAGGTTTGTGTCTGTCCTCCTGTTCCACGGTAGGAATCGCGCAGCGATGAAGGTTGATAGCCCGGGGTGAGTCAGGCGAGCTTTACGAGTCTGGCGGAACCCCGGGTCGGAGCCCCGTCACGATTTCTCGGCCGCGATCGGGCGGCCTTGCCGCCCGATCGCGGCCGAGAAGAACGCTTGCTTATGTAACGCGTAACCTGGGGCTGCACCAACGCTCGCTGACGCTCGGTCGGCTTACCCCAGGCTATCAACCGTCATCGCCCCGCGATTGAGAGAAGTCACCAAACTGCAATGACATTATTTGCCAATTGATGCCAATTGTGATATCCTTCAAGCAAAGTGAACACCTCCAGCAGGGAACCAAGAATGGGTAGCACGTTGAACTTGTCTCTCACGGATGAATTGCGTGAGTTCGTTGACAAGAACTCAGGGGATGGCACGATGTATGCCACACCGAGTGAGTTTGTCCGAGACCTGTTACGACAACAGAAGCAGCGTCAGGAAGCGGCGGCCACCCGGGATGCCATTCTCGAGGGCTATCAGGATGCAATCGAAGGACGTGTCCACGAATTCAAGGGAGACCTTGGCGCGTTGCTCAAGAAGGCTTGACCGTGGCAAAGAAGAAGGCCTCTCCGGTGAAGCTCTACCTCACCGACCGTGCCCTGACGGATATCTTCAACATTCGAGGGTACTCCATCGAGCAATTTGGTCGGCGCGTTGCAAACCAGTATCTGGGGGCCATTGAGAACACGCTTGACCTGTTGAAGTCGAGTCCCGCCCTGCTACGCGATCAGCCAGAGCTTCATCCCTGGTTCAAATTCTACCGGTGCAAGCAGCACTTTCTTGTTTGTGATCAGCAAGAAGGCGACATCTACGTACTCGCGCTGATCCACACTTCGATGGATCTTCCCGCGCGGCTTCTGGAACTTGAGCCAACGCTGACGATGGAAGTAGAAGTCCTTCACCGAAAACTGCAACAGGCCCGAAGGAAGCGTTAGCCAGGGAGCAATGGGAATCGCGCAGCGATGAAAGTTGATAGCCCGGGGTGAGTCAGGCGAGCTTTGCGAGTCTGGCGTAACCCCGGGTTGGAGCCCCATCACGATTCTTCGCCCGCGATCGGGCGGCCTTGCCGCCCGATCGCGGGCGAGAAACATGTTCTTGGTAACACGTAACCTGGGGCTGCACCGACGCTCGCTGACGCTCGGTCGGCTTACCCCAAGCTCGGCTCTGACATCGCTCCGCGATTGAGAGCCGTCACCAAAGTTGATCGTCGGGGACAAGCGAGGCTTGTGTCTGTCCCCTTTTTCCTCGATGCCCGCCACACCGCCCGCTCGTGTTTGCGATGCCCTGAATAACAATTCGGCGGTGGACATTGGATCAAGCTTGACACCCGGAAGTACCGGTCCACTCCCGCCTGCCGAGACCGCTCTACTCGCCATCCTGTATTCTAGAAACTCGCAACGGAGCGTTTACCGCGATGCATGGCCCAGTCGTCCGCACAGAGCGGATCAGCATCAGGCCAAAAGGGAGACTTGATTGTGTCCGATGTTACGCAGATCCTTGAAGAAATTGATTCTGGCAATGAGCATGCCGCCGAGAAGCTTCTCCCGATCGTCTATGACGAGCTTCGAAAGCTCGCCAGAGTGAGGATGTTGGCCGAAAGTGCCAATCACACGCTCCAGACCACGGCCCTCGTGCACGAAGCGTATCTGCGTTTGGTTGACCGCAACCAAGTCCAGCGGTGGGATAGCTCAGGCCACTTCTTCGCAGCGGCGGCCGAGGCGATGCGGCGCATTCTCGTCGAGCACGCTCGAAGGAAATTGGGAAAACAAAGAGGCGGCGACCGAGCCAAGCTGGAACTCAAGGAGGTGATGGAAGGGACGGCCAGGGATCCGGAACTGGTACTGCAGGTCCACGAGTCGCTGGAAGCACTCGCCAATCAGGATCCTCAAATCGCCGAACTGGTGAAGCTGCACTGTTTCGCCGGTTTCTCGGTTCCGGAGGCGGCAAAATTGCTGGGAATTCCCACCTCAACGGCCTATCTGCACTGGAACGATGCCAAGGCGCTGATGGGGAGGATGTTGCGGTGCAATGGGGACAGGCACCGTTTGAGCGAATCGAATTGCATGCAATCATCTTCGGAAACTGCCGTTCGATGCCTGTCCCCAATCCTTGCCCCAATCCTTGCCGTCCCCAATCCTTGCCGTCGATCGACCGGCTTGTTTGCGATTGACGTGCGGATCGTTAGACGTGTTGGTACGCGAATGGAGATAGCCGAGGCTCGGTCGCTAGTCGGCCCCGAACAGGTCGTCGAGCGTTAACACAGCACCTTTGGCCGTGAGCGGCGCAAGTTTGTCGCCGCGTCGAAAGACAGCCCTGTCTTTGTACTCACCCTCCGTGGGTTGCCGAAACACATGAATACAGCTGTTGCCGGCATCAACAATCCAATACTCGACGATACCTGCTTCCGCGTAAAGAGCTGCCTTGTCCTGGAGGTCTGTCCTGAGGCTACTTTCAGACACCTCGATCGCCAGCCTCACATCCTTCGCTGACGGATGACGCTCACGATAACGAGCCGAACGCAACCAAAGCAGATCCGGTTCGGGCCGACTATCCTGGTCCGCCAAATCAAGACCCGTCTGAGAGGTGACCAGAATTGATTCCTTCGAAGCAGCGAGGACCGACCAATTCGTCAGGTAGGTAATCAGATCGTCGTGAAGGGGACCGGCAGGATTCATTTCACGCAACTCCCCCCGGATTAGCTCGATCTTGCGGTTGAGATGATCAAACGCCCCACATCGAACCATGCGGTCGTATTCTTCGGACGACAGATGCAGACCGGTACTCATTTGTCGAAAGGCCTTGGTTGACCATTGTCGCGAATCCAACACCTCCATTCTATCATCCAGATGCCGTCGGTGCGCAGCACGATCGGTGTAGCCCCTCGTATGCAGCTCAGTCTGGTGCCAGGATTTTGGAGATCGGTCTCTGAACCCAAAGGGCTTGCATGATTCCGTCGGGGTAAAGGTATCCACGATCCTCGGCGCGCGCCGCTTCCTCGGGGACTTGCGCTTCCGCTGCTCCCAGGTAACCGTACGCGACGGCCGATGGGTTGTCGCTCGTCTCCAGGTATTGCAGCAAACCTTCGAGATCGGATTGAGCCTGCTGGCGGGCGATAAGTCGAATCGCCCCACCCTTGCAATACGGTGTATCGAGTCCCATGAAGTCCTCGACCCCCATGGCGGCGTCGACCGCCTCGCGTAGCAATTCGCGACTCTCCGTGAGCTGTTTCTGTCGCGCGTAGGCGACGGCTACCGCATTGATCGCCTGACTGCGCGCGACGCGTCGGAGATGGATTGAGCGAGTTGCGTGATCGATTCATCAGGCGGATCATTCTCGAGTCGCTTCTCGATAACGCGGAGGATGCCAAGAGAAGCCTCGAATGGCTCAAGCTGTCTTGCGATCGTGACTGCATCTTCAAAAGCCTTCTCCGCTTCTTCGCTCGCTCCGACTGCAGGCATGGCTGCAGCAATCTCTGTCATCCCTTGGATGCAATCCAGGTCCTCCTCGCATTCTTGCCGCAATAGATCCATCGCAGATCGCAGATTCGCCAAGGCGGCTTTGTCATCTCCGACTTCAGACAGCAACGTCGCCACCTTTAGTTGGGCTTGTGCACGAAAGACTGGTGGTGAGAGCGAATCGATCACTCGCTGAACGCTCTCCAAAGTTTGTTGCAGCTGTTCGCGGTGCTCACCCTCCAAGAGGAATTCGCATGAGTCGAGCTGGAATCGCGAGAGCCAAGCCTCCGAGCGAATGTCGTTCGAAATCCGTTGCGCTTCCTCAAATTTTCCGGCACGCACCAGATTGAGAGCCAAGTGATACTGGGCCAGGGATTGATAGTCTCCTTGGATTCGATCACTCCATTCTTCCGCCAGTTCGAACTCAGAACGATTGGACATCGTCGCTACCATTTCGACGACCACGGCCTTGCGCAGCGGGCCATCGTCGATGTGAAAAAGGTAGTCCGCTGCCCGTCTGTCGTTGCCCCGTAGCGCAGATTGAAGAGCGATTTCCCCCAGTGTCATGAGGCGAAATGCGTCCAGTGGCACAAGCTTCGGTCCCTTCGTTGTGAATTCCGCAACCATGTTGGGTTCGGACCAGGAGTAATGAGGGCCCGCAACGACGACGGCAGTCTCAGTCGTCGGAATGGCTTCATCGAGATTGCCCTGCTCTGCTTGTCTCAGCGCGAGTAACCAGTAGGCTGCCGACTTGGCGCTCTTATCCTTGATCAATTCAATCGTCTTGGACGCAGAGTTGAAATCACCCGCGTCGGCTTGAAGTTTCGTAACCAATAGCAACGAATAACTTTGCGAGGCCGCTTGCGGAAGTTGGAACGCGCCCGCCTCCGTCACGTCAATGCTTGGTCGTCGTCCGTCCCAATCGCCAAGGCCGCCTCGATTGCACCTTCGAAGTCTCCCTGCCTCGCGAGCCGCTCGGAAATTTCCATCAACGCCCTCGACCGCAAGAAGCTGGCCTCGGATGGCAACGCCTCGGCGAGCATGAGCGCTTCGTGAAGTGCCGAGATGCTCTCTTGATGTTCGCCTCGAAGCTCGCAATTCAGCGCGTAAAGCAACTGAGTCGGCCAGTGCGCGGCGTCTTCGCCGCTCGGTTTGTAGATCACAATGATCTGGCTCGCAAACCGTTCCTGGACCCCATACAACAGTCCGCGCTCATTCATCAGGGATTCATGGATGGTTGCAGTGGCCGCCAATGATTTGCGAAGGTAGCTCCATGCAAGTTCCCTCGGATCTTGGGATGAAGGTGCCGCGCCTTGTTCGTCCGAACTTGTTTGAGGCGACGTATCGGCGCCGGCATCCTGGCTCGTTTCTACCCGGCTCCCATCTAGCAGATTCATCGCATGCGGCTGCCCGCCCAAGAGTTGCGACGGGAAACTAAGCATCACGAAGACAATGAGGACCGCGCTGAATCTTGGCAGCCCCGGTGCGTAATTGATCGTTGACATCGTTCTTGCTCCGTTGTTGCACAGTGAGCAAAACCCGAGCCTGTGAGAGCAGCGAATGGTGTGCCAAGCGTGCTTGAGAGTGATGCGAGGGCGTCTCGCGATGCGTTGGCGGCAGATCGGCGTGCATCCTGACACGGAGGGGCCCGATTTGTGCGGGGAGGCACAGGGAAGGCAGTTGGGCAGAAAGGCAGTGAGGCAGTGAGGCAGTGAGGCAGTAGGCAGTAGGCAGTAGGCAGTAGGCAGTAGGCAGTAGGCAGTAGGCAGTAGGCAGTAGGCAGTAGGCAGAGGCAGTAGGCAGTAGGCAGTAGGCAGTAGGCAGTAGGCAGTAGGCAAGAAGGGCAGTCGGGTAGTAGGCGGCGTCTACGGTTCGTTGAATCTTTGTGCCTTTGTGGCTCCGTGTGAGGATGAGCGTTGCCGTCGTCAGGCCGGGCTTGCTTTCTCCGGTTCCCGACAGGTCGTCTTCGCTTAGAATCTACGCGCCTTTCGTTTCCAGCTTCCGTTCGATTTTCCTGGCTTAGGAGCCATCCATGAAACCGGTGCTTGTCCTTTGCGCAATGCTGTTGGTCTCCGGCAGCGCAAATCACACTCTGGCAGACAACTGGGGATCGTGGCGAGGCCCAACCAGCAATGGCATTTCGCTGGAGAAGAACTTGCCCAAGCAATGGTCGAAAGACAAGACCGTGGCGTGGAGAGTCGAGTTGCCGGGGCCGGCAGGCGCGACACCGGTTGTCTGGGATGACCGTATCTTCCTGACGAGCGTCGACGGCCAAAGCCTGCTGCTGATGTGCTTTGGGACCGACGGGAAGGAACGCTGGCGGCGGGAGGTCGGTAAGGGCAACAAGGAAGCGCGGGGTGATGAGGGGAATTCCGCCTCTCCATCTCCCATCACCGATGGAATTCATGTCTGGTCGTTCATGGGCACGGGAGACCTGGCCTGTTTCACCGTTTCGGGAGAGCCGGTGTGGCATGTCGATTTGCAGCAGCGATACGGAGCCTTCAACATTCAGTTTGGAATGTCCGCCACCCCAGTGCTGCACGATGGTCGCCTGTTCGTGCAACTGATCCACGGTGATGGAAAGCCGACCACACAGGAAGCCATTGTCGCGGCGATGGACGCTGCGACGGGGGATCCTCTTTGGAAGGTTGACCGCGTCACAGGAGCCGCGACCGAGAACGAGCATTCGTACGCATCCCCGATGCTTTACAACTTCGGAGGTACCGCGTATCTGATCACGCACGGCGCCGACTACACGGTCGCCTACAACCTCGAGGATGGCAGCGAACGTTGGAGGCTCGGCGGCCTCAACCCGCACGATGCGAACTATCATCCGACGCTACGGTTCGTGGCGTCACCGGCTGCTGCGGATGGAATCATTGTCTGCCCCACGGCAAAGAATGGTCCTGTCTTTGCCATTGCTCCTGACCGAAAGGGCGATTTAACCGGCAGCGATGCCATCCAATGGATTCGCGATCAGCACACGCCGGACGTCCCGTCACCTCTGATTCATGACGATCTGGTTTACCTTTGTCGAGAAAATGGCATGCTGCTTGTCTTGGATCGGGCAACCGGTGAGGAGGTCTACATGGAACGGACCCACAGCCACCGTCATCGTGCCTCGCCGGTTTACGCCGACGGCCATCTCTACCTGACAGCCCGGGATGGCAAGATCACGGTCGTGAAGGCGGGCCGCGAGTTTGAGATCGTTGCGCAGAACGATACCGATGAGGCCATGTCGGCCTCACCGGTGATCGCGAACGGTACCATCTACCTGCGAACCTTCGACGCCTTGTGGGCAATCCGCGAAGACTGAGCGACGACCATCTCTATTGGATAGAGCATTTGCGGAAAACGCGTGGCGTTCGGAAAAGGGGTCACGTACCAATAGTCGGGACGGCCCTTCGGGTGCTTCGCACTACCTGACCCGAATGGCACGATCTTAAGCAAATACGATGGTTGATTCCTATCAGCCGCTGAGCGTTTGGTCCCGGTTTTTTCCGCATTTCCTGGAACCGGACGCTAACGCATTGCGGCTAATGGGAGCTTAAGCTCGTGCCATTCGTACCTGACCCCTTTTCCGAACTCCAAGCAGCGATCCCGCGGAGCAATCTGAAGGCAGCCTACTTCTTGGTCAGCGTTGTCATGTATTCGACGATGTCCACCAAGCCCTTTTGGTCGATGGTTTGGTGAAGGTTATCGGGCATGATCGACTTCTCACTCTTCTTGATCTCTTCGATCTCGTCTTGCGGGATCTTTCGATCGATCCCTTCGGGCGTCCGAATGATGACCTCCTCGGGAGTTTCCGACATCTTCAATCCGTTGATGACCTGTCCAGACGCCGTCAGCACGATGTAGTTCTCGTAGTTGTGACTGATGCCGGCGCTGGGGTCGAGAATCGAAGTGTACATCGCCTCGCGTGAAAGCTTGCTACCGATCTCAGACAAGTCCGGGCCGACCTCTTTGCCGAACTTGTCGATCACATGGCAATTGGAGCAGGTCGCCGTACCGCGAAACAATTGCAAGCCGTTGGCAATGTCTCCCTTCATCGCGGCAAGCTCATCGATCGGCGCCACCGGCTTCTGGTCTTTTTGCTGGGGCTGGGGCAGGAGTTCTGCCGCGCGTTTGCGAATCTGTTCGTTTTCCGATCGCGCCAGCAGTCCTCCGGCAAGCAGTCGGGTGTCGGGGGCGAGACGACCTGATCTGGCTAAGGCGAGAAGCGAATTTTGGCCGGGCGTGCTCTTGGCCAATCCCGCCACAGCATTCCGACGGACCTCAAACGGTCGTTGCTCGTCGCCCGCGATTTCGCCAAGCAAACGCCGGGAGGTTTCGTTGCCGAGGCTACCAAGGATTGCTGCCACTTGGGCCGCCTGTTCAACCGATTCACTCCTCAGTAACTGACTCAGTCGCTGCGAACCACCGTCTAACCCGCTCAACAGATTCGCGGCTTCTACCTTGATCGAGTCTCCGACGTTGCCGGTCAGCATCTCTTGGAGCTTTTCAGGCATGTCGCCAGGGCGGAATTTTTTCGCAAGGGCAAGATACGCGTCGGTGCCGGCCACGCTGGAAAGATGTCTCGCAATGGCAGCTTGGACATACTCGTCTTTCGAGTCATCGTAGTCTGCCATCCGCTGAATCGCTCGAACGATGACGGCGTCATTGCGGACCTGCAACGCATTGTTACCGGGGGTCAAAAGGACTTTCATCGCCTCGGTGCGAATCTCTGGATCGTGATACTCAAGACTGCGGAAGTAGCGATTGGTTTGCTCCAACGTGAGTTTTGGATCACGGATGATTTCGACCAGAGCTTCGGCGGCTTTCGGCGAGCGCACCCGCCACACGATGTCTCGGCCGGCCGGGTGTGTTCCAGTCGCCGCCGATCGCGGCAAGCCAAGCGTCGTAGCATTCCGCGGCGCGCAAGTCGCTGGCCAGCCCGAGTGCTTCGAGGTACCAACGATCGCTGCCGTCATACTGCTGGGCAAGCGTGGCCCAAACGGATGGCATGGTGGATGAATCATCGAACCGCAGTGCCACCGCCAGTTCGCGTCGAACCGCAGGTGAGGGATCCTTGGCCGCTTTCGCGCAAGCGACCGACGGGGTCATGCCGAGCTGTCTGGCCAAGCGAATCGCCGTGCAGCGAATGTCGACGTCCTGATCGGCGAGCGCGTTGGTGACGTAGTGCACGCCATGTCCTTCAACGTGTCCGAGCAGCCAAAGGGCGCGTGCGCGAAGGCGAGGATTGGGATCCTCGTTGAACAATTGCAGCAAAGCCTCTTCCGCCTTTTCCTCCATCGAACGCAAGGCCATCCAAGCTTTGTATCGCGTCGCGAGGTTGGGATTGCAGAGCGCTTCGATCGCGCCTTGAGGCGTTGAATAATCGAAGGCGGGGACCTCGTACTTGACGCCCGGAGGAGCGATGCGGAAGAGTCGTCCGCGATCGGTATCGCCTTGGCGATGGCCGCCGACACCGGGATCGTACCAGTCGGTCACGAACAGGGAACCGTCGGGCGCGACACAGACGTCGGCTGGTCGAAACCACTTGTCAATGGTCCCGGTGACCAGCGGCTCAATCGTCGCTGTGTAACCTGCCCCGTCCGGTTTGACTGGGTAGGCGCGGACGACGTTTGGTCCGGGGTCGCAATGAATCACCTGGTCCCAGAATCGTTCGGGTAACAGGCGTCCTTCGTAGACACAGATACCACACGGAGAACCGGCGCCGGTCTGCAGCAGATTCGGAACGACGCCGGGATCGTTCAAGTGCCAATGGCGAAGCGGAATCTCCTCTTCCAACGTGATTCGATCGTCACGCCAGCCCGCCCCGGTCAGTTCGTCGCGATAGCCGTAGTTGCCCTGCTCCATCACGAAGTTGATTCGCGTTCCACGGTTTCCGTCGTCGTCATTGTCACTTTGCCAAAGCGTGCCGAACGAATCGACCGTGGTTTCGTAATTGTTGCGGAAGTTGTGCGCCAGTACCTCAAAGTTGGAGCCATCGAGATCGCAGCGGAACGGCATGCCACCGTAGAGCGGTTGACCATTGTCGACCACCGCGCGGCCATGGATATCGACGACGGTCTTGCCCTCGGCATCTTTGACCTGTTGGCCGGTGTTGCCAAAGTTCCAGTACAGCTTGCCGTCGGGGCCAAACAGGAAGGAATGCGCCGAGTGATCGTGTTGCGGTTGGCCGGTCTCGGTGAACATGGCTTCCTTGCGATCCGGAATGATCATCACCGTCTTCATCGATGAATCGCCAGATCGTAGGCGTCGCGGAAACGATCACTTCGTTGCCCAGCACACAAATGCCCATCGCGGAATCAATGTCGCGTCCCTGGTAGTAAGTCTTGACGGAATCCATCACGCCGTCGCCGGTGGTGTCTTCCAAGATCAGGATGCGATCACCCTCCGGACGCGAGTTGTTGTTGTGTCGATAGTTCATCACATCGCATACCCAAACGCGTCCCCGATCATCGACGTCGAGATTGGTGAGGCTACGCAGAACCGGTTCGCTTGCCGAAAGGGTGAGCTCCAATCCCTCAGCGACCTCCAGTCCGGCAATCGCGTTGGATGCATCTCGTTGTTCCTGCTCGGTCCTGTTGCCCACGGCAGCAAAGCTAGCCGGGGGCGCGTCGGCGAAGACTGCGAATTGAACACTCGTTGCTTGCCCTCCCGATTGGGACGTGCCCCCGGTGTCCAGCGCCGCCGTCGCGGTGAATCGGTTGAAGCCGCGGGGAACTGCGAAAGTGAATGATGCTGTTGGCGTGCGTTCCGATGCAGGCTTCTCCGAGCGATTGGCCATCGACCGACCATGGCTCGCCGACGCAGTTCGCGTTCTTGGTTGGCTTGCCAAAACCGCTGATTGCGGAAACCCATTCCAGATCAACGAGCGATTGCGTTCGGTCTCTGCCGTGAATGGTCGGATCAATCCAATCTGCCCAGTCGCAGGCGAATCCGTTGCCGCCATCGGTCACCACCAGAACAGGTCACGAACACCGCGAATTGGCGTGTCGATCTCGATTCGGCCGCCGCTTTGGTTGTCACCACGGGACTCGAGAACAATTCGCGACCAGCAGCGACCGTTGGACTCATCGGCTTCGGTGAAGCATTGGATGATTGCAGATGGAATTCCGATTGAATCTTGTCTCGATCGAAATTCTTGGGAGGTTCGTAGTCCTGGTTTTCCAGCAACGACTCGATACCGACGTCGCCCGCCATCTTGCGCCCTCCCCGGCAATCTCTTCTCCCGCCGTCCAGAGAATGGCGTTGGTCACCAGGCGACGAACATCGTTGTGTCCCCAGTTCCAGTGGAAATGGCCGCCGGTGAAGCCGAAGGATCGTCCACCATCAGGACGCTCGAAGGCCCAGGCAACGACCTGCTTGTCACCTCGAGCGACGCTCTTGCGGACCTCGGGATTGCCACTGTGCTCGCCATCCGGTCGACGCATCGTGTCCGGTGGCGCGACGGCGGCGAGGATCGGTGTCACCTTATCCGACGGGTTGAACCGCATGTGGAAGTACCACTCGTCATTGGTTGCGAACGGTTTGACGCCATGGGTAATCGGATGCGTCGGCAATGATTCGAAGTTTGCAATCCAGTGCGGGTTCACACTCCAATTGATTTCGAAGTGTCCGCCAAGCATTTCGACCCAAGCATCACCAGGTTCTCCGGGGACCATTTCCACGGCGTAGTGCAGGCAGACCAATCCGCAGCCCTGCGCGAGCTTGGCTCGTAATCGATCCAAATGTGGGATCGCCAGATGACGCCCACCTCCATCACAGTAAATCACGATCGTGTTGGCCTTCTCGACCAACGCATCATCTTCTGGCCAGCCGCGGACGACTTGAACCTCCACATCATGGGCACTGGCGTTGATGGATTCTTCCAACACCTTCAAGCCGGCATAGTGCTCGTGCGAGCCGTAGCCATGCGAGGGTGCCCCCGCGATCATCAGCACATTCCGCTTCGCAGCAGATTGCCCAAACGCGCAAGAGGCCGAGAGAACCAACGAGACCGTTAGCAGGGACCGAAACAGCATGAGTCACTCTTTCCTTCACAACCGAAAGATGGTTGCCATCAGGCAGCGGGCAAAGCCAATACGGGACGACAAGTATTTGCAGGCGGGATCATCGGACCGACTCGTCGAATCGAGCGATCGCAGGAGTCCTCAGTGTATCCAAAATGGATCGCCGCGCACCGGCGGGCAATGGCGTGGCGAAATTTCTAGCGGCGAATGCCCGCTGGTCGTCAGGCACGAAGTGCCGATACAAGAATTGCCGGGTGCGTCAGCGCCCGGTTCAAAGCGTCTGCTAATCCTTTCCGCCGCGTCGATTCGTCGGCTTCGCCGACGAATCGACGCGGCGGAAGCCTTGCAGAGAAGAACCACAACCGTGGGTTGACACCCCACGGCAATTCTTGTGCCGCCACTTCGTGGCTGAAGAGGAAGCCAGTTATTCGCTGGAAGATGGTCCGCTACGGCGTTGCCCGGGGGGAGTCGCTACAGGCCGAGGACCTTGCGATAGACGGCCGCCGTCCGCTCGGCCATCGCGAGATCAGAAAAACATCGGCGGTGGCGATCGACGGCTGCCTCGGCCATTTGGTGCCAGTCGTAGATCCCCGTTGATGAGGGATTCGATGGCATTGGCGAGACTGGCAGGGTCTCGCGGCTTGGCAAGCAGGCCTTCCACTCCAGCGGTGATCGCCTCGGGAGTCCCCTCAACCGCGGAGGCGACCACGGGCAAACCGGCTGCCATCGCTTCGAGCACCACCATCGGCAGTCCCTCGCCGTAGAGACTCGGTAACACCATGGCGTCAAGCTTCCCGAGCGCCGAGGGAACGTCGTTGATGAATCCTTGGCGTTCGATGGCCGATTCAATCCCGAGCCGTCCAATGCGATCTTCGATTTCTTCTTGATAGGCAGCGGTTTCAAACGGACCGATGCAGCGCAACACGACGTCGTGCCCCTTTCCTCGGAGGATCGCAATCGCATCGATCGCGACTTCGAGTCCTTTTCGTGGTCGCATCAGTGCCACCATGCCGATGGTCCAGCGTCCACCGGGAGCGGGAGTGGCGTTTCGAACGGGGCGGATCGCGGGGACCCCGTTATGAACGACCGATGACCGAGTCGGGAGCGGCGCCCGCGAGAATGCAATCAGCACGAAGGCTTTCCGAAACGGTGATCCGGTGGGAGCAGTGACGAAGCGATAGCCGCTCGATCCAGTCGTTGATCGACGTTGGTCAGCAGCCGCTCGGAGTCTCGGGACGCTGGGCTATGCACATGATAGACCCACGGCTTGCCGGTCATCGTCGCGGCGATCGCCGTGATCATCGCGGTCCGGGGTGTGTGGGCATGAAGCAGGTCAAAGTCGTGCATCCGAATCAGACGCCGCACGCCGATCGCCGCCCGAAGATCGACGCGATGCTTCATTGGAAGCTCGAATCCTTGTCCCCAGCCGCCATCGTGTTCGTGCAGCATCTGGGAAAAGCGGCCCGGTTTGACGCAGGCAAAATCGGCGGCGACCCCAAATTTTGGGAAGCAACGCCCGAGGTGCGACTGGACTCGTTCGGCCCCGGAAAAGTGCTCGCCATTGACGACATGCAGGACCTTGAGGTCGATCGATGGAGGCGAAGCGAACGGGCGAAGGCTGTTGGGGTGACTGGGTGCCCAGCGGAGTCGGGCTTGGAACGAACGTCAGGGAAATTGCCGGTGGTGGAATCGATTCCAGCGGATTGGGGAGATGGGAGCATCAGCGAGACTGGAATGGGGTTTGGAATCGATGGCGTCAAGCGTGGCCGTGGATACCTGCTTCATCGTCCCGGCGGCCTCTGAAACTTTGCCCCCGATCCCAGGTCCGGCTTTCACGATCGAGTCGGAGGCAAAGCACCGGCTGCAGTCGGTCGCAGATTGGACCGATTCTGAGGGTTCTGAGCTGGCTGCGGCTTGAGCGGGCTTCCACGCATGGATTGGGCAAAGTCAAAGGTTCGGCTACATTGACGCCCCAAGTCCTCACCCCGTGTTTCCATTCATTCCACGCGATCAGTCCCTTGAAAGCCAACATCGTCTTACTTCCCGGCGACGGAATCGGTCCCGAAATCACCGCGCAGGCAGCTCGTGTACTCGAAACGGTGGCGAAGCGATTCGGTCACCAGTTCAACTTCTCTTCGCACTTGATCGGTGGGATCAGTATCGACACCTGCGGCGATCCCTTGCCGCAGGAGACGATCGATGGGTGCCGCGCAAGTGATGCGATCCTGCTGGGTGCCGTCGGTGGACCCAAGTGGGATGATCCTTCGGCCAAGACTCGGCCGGAAGTTGGTCTGCTAAAGATTCGCAAGGAGCTGGGGCTGTTCGCCAACCTGCGTCCGATTCGACTGTTTGACCAATTGGTGGACGCCTCGCCGCTGAAGCGGGAGATCATTGAGGGGACCGATATTCTGTTCCTGCGTGAGTTGACCGGCGGCATCTATTTTGGAGAGTCGGGCCGAACCGGCAGCGGTGATCTGGAATCGGCTTTCCAGTCGATGGTTTACAGTGTTCCCGAGGTCGAACGCATCGTGCGGTTGGCAGCCAAGGCGGCTCGGGATCGTCGCAACCATTTGACCAGTGTGGACAAGGCCAACGTCTTGGAGCCAAGTCGCTTGTGGCGAAGTGTGGCTGCCCGCGTGATGGCCGAGGAGTTCCCAGACGTTCAATATGATGTGGTGTTGGTCGACGCGATGGCCATGCACCTGATCAATCGTCCTCGTGATTTTGACGTCGTGGTGACGGGCAACATGTTCGGTGACATCCTGACCGATGAAGCCTCGATGCTGCCTGGGTCACTTGGCGATGTTGCCCAGCGCATCGCTGGGGGATGGCGGTCCTGGCTTGTACGAACCGATTCATGGTTCAGCCCCCGACATTGCCGGCAAAGGGATCGCCAATCCGCTGGCGACGATCCTCGCGGCCGCGATGCTGCTGCGGCACTCTTTGGCGCTTTCGGCCGAAGCGGACGCGGTCGAAGAGGCGGTCTCGAAGGTCCTGTCGGACGGTCTTCGCACGGCGGACATCGCTCGCGGTGCGGCGTCGATCGGAACCGAGGCGATGGGTGCGGCGGTGATCGAGCGATTGAGCGCGTGAACATGCTTTTCGGGTTGCCCCGCATCGAACCGGGTTCGTTGGGTCAGGTGAATTGGCATGACCAGCGCACCTACATTTTGTTGGCAGTCATTCTCGCTGCGCTCAGCGTTGCCACGGTGATCGGATTGATTCTTTCACGTCGCGAGAAGGTCGGCATTGAGTCCGCCATCATTCGCCGGTTCAACCACAAGATCCGGGTATGGTGGATCATGACGGTGATCGTCGCGTTTGGCTTCGTGCTGTCGCGGATCGGCGTGGTCGTGCTGTTTGGATTGGTTTCGTTCTGGGCACTGCGCGAATTCATCACGATGACGCCGACGCGACGGGGCGATCATCGGACGCTGTTCTGGGTGTTCTTCATCTTCACGCCGCTTCAGTACATCTTGATCGGCTTGGGGAGTAACCCTCCCAGCTACCTGGGCGGAGACCGAGGGCTCGATTACTACGATTATTACAGCATCATGATTCCGGTTTACGCCAGCCTGTTCATTCCGGCGCGGGCAGCGTTCGCAGGCGACTACAAGAGGTTTCTGGAGCGAAGTGCCAAGATTCAGTTTGGGCTGCTGATTTGCGTCTATTCGCTCAGTTACGCGCCGGCGATTCTCGACCTCACGCTGATTCAGACCGATGGCACGGCTTGGGATGGAAGCACGGTCAGCGTCCTGATTTTCTTTGTGCTGATCGCGCAGCTCGCATCGGTGTTTGAACGGGCTTGGGGCAAGCTGGCCGGACGTCATGTGATCGCCGAAAAGATCAACGCCTCGCGCACGTGGGAAGGTTTGCTGGGATCGATGGTCACCACTGGCATTGTCGCTGCCGCGCTCTCCTGGGCGACGCCGTTTCATTGGTGGGAAGCAGGCATGCTCGGAGCCGTTGTCACCGTGATGGCGTGTGCCGGAACGATGACGATGAGTGCGATCAAACGCGACCGTGGGGTGACCGATACGGGAACGTTGGTGCAGGGCCATGCAGGCGTGTTGGACCAGATCGACAATATTTGCTTCGCCGCGCCGGTCTTCTATCACTTCACGAGATTCTTTTGGACATGACGCTGGAACTGTTCGACACGCATGCCCATCTGAACGTGGCTGCCTTTGACGGCAACGTCGACGCCGTGGTCGAGCGGGCCAAGCAAGCGGGGCTGGTTGGCATCATGGTCATCGGCATTGACGCCGCCAGCAGTCGTCGGGCCTGTGACCTGGCAGCGGAGTATCCGGGGTTTCTCTACGCGGCAGTGGGAATCCAACCGAATTCAGCAGCCGAGGCGAGCGATGACGACTTCGCGTTGGTGCGCGAGTTGGCCGGGTATCCAGGTGTTCGCGCGATTGGCGAAACCGGGCTCGACTGCTACTGGGACGATACTCCGATCGAATTGCAGCATCAGTACTTCGATGATCATCTGCAATTGTGTCGCGATACCGGATTGCCGATGGTGATCCACATGCGGGACAGCGGCGACCTGATCGTCGAGCAGCTTGCGGCGTCAGTCCTCGGTGCCTGCCGGGGTGATGCATTCCTTTACCGGGGATCAACGATTGGCCGAGCAATGTCTCGAGCTGGGGCTCTACATCAGCTTTGCCGGCATGGTCACGTTCAAGAAGAGCGATGAACTTCGCCAGGTGGCCAGAGCTGGTTCCGCAGAATCGTCTGTTGGTGGAAACCGACTCGCCCTACCTGAGTCCGGAGCCGCTGCGTGGTCGGCGGCCGAATGAACCGGCACGCGTGGAGCACACGCTGCGATGCCTGGCCGATGTCCGAGGCGTAACGGCGGACGAACTCGCCCGGGTAACCACAGAAAACGCGAGACGGCTCTTTCAGTTGCCCTGAGTCGCTTTGGCTGGATTCGTGAACCTCAGGGCGCTAGCCGTGGGCCCTGAAAATGCACTTGCGATCCACTTCCACCAAAGGCCCACGGCTAACGCCTGAGGTTCACGTGACCGTGGCACTCGGCGCCAGAACCGTAGGCGCGGGTTCGGTCGAGCCGCTAAGGAGACGATGTGCGTCGCATGAAATGTCGGATCTGCGACAATGGGACGTCGTCCACGGGACGGTGATGCGCTCCGTCAGGGATGACCGCGACCAAAACGTTTTGCCAAGCCGTACAACCGAAATCATGTCTGGATCCGAACCCCGCAATCCTTTCGATTCCTCGGAGAACGTCGATGACGTACGTCTATCCGAGTTGGTTGCGATGGCGAACGACTTGCGAGAGCGAGGTGATTCGAATTTCTTGGAAAAGGTCTTTGCGAGGCTGAATGAGGTGGACCGTTCCGTCTATGAGGGACCACTCTCCGAGTATTTGAGCAAGTCACTTCACGAGACGTTGGAGAGCGAATTGCCTTTCGAAATCGATCATGGCAATGCCACGATTGAATTGCCGGATGGGTTTCAGCCAGCATCGGTCAGATCCGCGTCATCCGCCCCCCGTCCGGATCAATCGACGCGCATTCGATTGGACTCGTTAGAAGATGACTTTGAATTGGCGTTGCCCGAGCGGATCGGCAAGTTCCTGATCAAGAAGGAGCTGGGTCGTGGGGCATTCGGCGTTGTCTACCTTGGCTATGACGAGGAGCTGCAACGAAACGTTGCGGTGAAAGCTTTCGCTGGTATCCGATCCGAAGCTTCAGGATCGCTTGAGGATCGAGGCAGCCAAATTGGCTCAAGCGGAAAGCCCCGGGATCGTTCCGGTTTATCACATCGGTCAAACCGACGAAGGCAAGGTCTACATTGTCCAAAAGTTCGTGGAGGGCTCGACGCTTCGCGACGTGCTCCGCGACCATCCACTTTCTCCGTTGGTGGCTGTCGCTCTGATCCGCGAGATCGCTCTTGGGCTTGGACCGGCCCATGCGTTGGATATCCTGCATCGCGATCTCAAGCCCGACAATATTTTGATCGAAGCCAATGGCAAGGCTTGGATTGCCGACTTCGGACTGGCGATCTCGGAAGACGAACAGATCGATCACAAGCGGGAACTGGCCGGCACTCCTCCCTACATGTCGCCGGAGCAGATCAAGGGACGAGTCAATTTCCTGGATCCCCGTTCGGATATCTGGGCGCTTGGCGTGATGTTCTACGAGCTGTTGACTGGGAAGTTGCCCTTCAACGGCAAGGATCGGAAAACGATTACCGATCAGATCTGTGAAATGGATCCTCGGCCGTTGCACCAGCGAGCGCCGGGGCTGCTAACCGAATCCATGAATGAGGTGTTTCTGCGCTGTTGCGCCAAGAAGCCGTCGGATCGCTACGCCACGGTTGGCGCCTTGGTCGAGGCCCTGGATCGGCTCGCTTTGGAAGGGCTGAGCGACCAGAACATCCACGGTCAGAAGACCTTGGCGATCGGCGATTATCCCACCGACCCTGGGGGGGCTAGCTTTTCCTCAGGCATGGAAACAACCCGCCGTTTCGCCACCCTTGCTCAAGGTCGAAGTCAGACCACAAGGACGACCACCCGCACATTGCCAGAGTCGCTGCAGGTACCCAGAACGCACCATCGTATGATCTGGACGTTGGCGGCAGCGGCCCTCGGCTTGTCGGTGTTGGGGATCGTCGCTTACCAACTCTATGCCCAGCCTTCGCCCGCTGAGATCACCGATCCGGTCGTGGCGAACAACTTGCTTTTGGGAAACGGCTCCAAAGAGAAACCGTGGATTGTCGCTCCGGGTGAACAGGGAACGCACACCACGATCGAAGCGGCGGTCGCAGGTGCGTCGCCCGGCGATTTTATCCGCGTCACATCTGGACTCTATCGCGAGTCGCTCCTGATTACCAAGCCGCTGACGATCGAAGGACAACCACCCAAGGCGGGCGTTTATCCCTGCGTGATCGAAAACGACCAGCAGTCTCCGCTGACGGTCGACTGCGCCGACGGCCAAGTCAAGATTCGCAGTCTCATGATCTCCGGCAAAGGACATCGGCTGACCAACGAGTTCAATCCGATCGAGTTGATCGGAGGTCAATTGCAACTGGAATCATGTGCGCTGGAAACGCGAAGTCAGAACTGCGTCAAGGTTCGCGGCAACGCAAAGCTCTCGGTACTGGCCTGCACATTCAAGGACTCCAGCGAGTTCGCCGTGTCGGCAAAAGACTTCAGTCAGATCTCAATCGTCGGCAGCGATTTTCTCTGCGATGGAATTGAGATCACCGGAGGAACCGGGAAAGTGGAATCCTGTAAGTTCTTTGGGCAAGCCGGCATCTATGTCGCAAATAACCTCAATCCGGTCGAAGCGTTGAACTGCCTATTCGAGAACAACGGCGCGCATTCGTTGCTGGCGACCGACGGTGGCAATCTGGATGTGACCGGTGCCTCGATTCGTGGCAGCAAGACCGGTGTCGGCGTGACCGACAAACCGATGACCGCTGATTCACCGATCGCCGGCAGGCCGGGCAGGGTGCAATTGACACAGACCAAGCTCGAGGAGTGTGAGGTGGGGCTGCAGATCGATGGCGGCACACTGATCGCTTCCGATGAGTGCTTCCTTGATGGCGGGCAAATTGCGATTGGGATGAGCACGGGAAAGGTGGAATTGACCGGGGTTTCGATCACCCGAATCCAGGAGAAGGCGATTGTCATTTACGACGGTGGCGAGGCGATCTTGAAGCAGTGCAACCTGTCCGGCTGTGAACAGACCGCGATCTAGATCACGCACGGTTCGCTGACGTTGGACGGTGGCTCGATCGAAGACTTCATGCTGTACGGGGTCATGATGGGGGAACAGAAGATGGCTGAGAAAAAGGACATCCGCGTCACCCTCGAAGACGTCACTTTGAGGTCACCCATGAGTGAGGTCGCAGCACTGATTGCGTTCCGTGGTCGCTTGGAGCTGCGGTCGGTGATTTTCGACGGCGCCCGCTACGGTCTGTATCTCGACGGGAAGGCGCTCGGAGTCCGCCACTGCCAACGAGCCCGCAGTCGCGGTGACCGCCACGGGAACCCGCTTCAAGAATCAAACAGGTTTTGGCATGGTCGCCCTCGGTGAGGTACAGTTGCTCATGGACCAGGCCACTCAGGCCTCGTTGAACGCCACCAAAGGGGTGAAAGTCTCTGCGCCCGCTCAGGTGGTCGTCGATGAAAGGGGCCAGTAGTCCTTGATTTCAGGGTTCTAACGAATAAACTCCGATGCACTTCCTATCCACTCAGAACCGCCCACTGGGCCAAGACGCGAATCAGCGAGGAATTTTCGTGGTGAGCAAATACGCTGTTTTCGCTTTGATTCCAGGCATTGTTTTGGCTTCCGCGGCGTGGGGCCAGCATCCGGACTCGCCACAATCCGACTCGCCGCAACCGTTGGCCGAGGCCCATCAGGGCTTGGTCACCCGGGCGATGCGGCTACTCCAGAATGAGATTCGAGACCTTCCGGCCGATCACAGCGCCCTGTTCTCGGCATCTCGGGAGGTGTCGATCGAGTTGGAGGTCCCCAGCACGGGCGACCTATCCAGTCTGGAGAATGCTCTGGTGACCGTCATCCGCCCCAACGGTGACACCACTCTCGTTCGTCCCGATATCAACGGATTGGTGACCGTCGGGCAAGTGGAATCGGGACCGCACGCGTTCGTTGTCTCGTCACCTCGCGCTCACGGCGCAAAACTCTTCTACTTTGGCGAGGCGCCCGAAGCCGATGTTGAAGCGGTTGCCGGTTCGCAGATGCAACTTGTAGACATTGGGGGCGAGCAATTGCGACCTTTCCTGGAAGAGCTTCAGGATGTCAATGGTCCACTATCGGACCTTGTTTCGGCGCTGCCCACCGGTCCCGAGTCGGGATATCGGGTCGCGTTGGAAGCGGACGGCACCCTGCGAGGCAAGGTGCTGACGATTGCCGATCGTTCCGGCGGCCTCCGTCTGGACAAGACCCGAGTCGCGATCTTTTTCCGAGGTGTCCAGGTTGCCGAGACGATGTGCGACGAGATGGGTGAGTTTGCCGTCCGAGGGATGCGGCCAGGCGTGCACGGCGTGGTGGTCGCTGGTCCCGATGGCTATTCGGTCTTTGCGATTGAATCGGTTGCAGCTGACGCGGAAGTCGCCGAACGTAGCGCCGACTCGAAGTTCGTCGCCCGCATGAAGGCTCCATCGCTCACGATCCCGGTGGTGTTGATCCCGCCCCCGATGATTCCAAAGCTCGTGACCGCAATCGAAGACTATTACAACCTCAATGAACAGGTACCGTTGGCTGCAGAACCCCTCGGTGTTCCCGTCGGTGGCGGATTCATGGCACCGACGTCCGGCGCAGGGGGTGGTGGCGGCGGCGGTGGCGGTGGCGGTGGCCTAGGCGGTGGAATGGGAGGGCTCGCTGCGCTGGCGGGCGTTGCCGCGATCGCAGGCTCAAACAGTGACAAGAACAACCTGATTGTGCTTCCCAAGCCGGCCTCGCCTGCCGTCCCTGGAACCACCGGCAATTAGCCGACTGTTGCCGCGTGAGCCTCTTACCGTCGCCTTGCCTACCGTAGCCGAGTCTCTCCGAGACTCGGAAGAAACGCAGCAAAGCTGCTGGTGTCCGCTTTGGAAAGGCAGACCTACGATAGGACCGCCAATCAACTCACAGCCTCTCCGAGGCTCGGTTCTTACGTGGATACCGCGAGTGTTGCGGTCTCAACAAAATCTCAGCTGAGCAGTCGCGTCAGGGCAGCGGCTTTGACGAGCTCACGCGGTTGATTGAGATGGTTGTAGACGATTGTTTCGGGATGGATTCCGAAGCTGTGATAGATCGTCGCCAGACTTCCGCCGGGTGAACCGGATCTTCCAATGGCGCGGAAGCCGTCTTGTCGCTCTTGCCGTGGACGTAACCGCGCCGTACTCCAGCCCCCGCCATGACCGCCGTGTAACAGTACGGCCAGTGGTCGCGTCCATCGTCGGAGTTGTTGTTGCCGCTGGTACTGACACCGCGCTGAGGGCTGCGGCCGAATTCGCCGACTGCGACGACTAGCGTTTCATCCAGCATGCCCCGATCGTCCAGGTCGGTAATCAGTGCGGAGAGCCCAGTGTCGAGCATCGGACCGGATTGTTCCTTCATTCGCTTGCTCAATCCCGAATGATGGTCCCACGAGTGATTGTCACTGTTGGCAACCTTGGGCCAAATCACTTCGACCACGCGTGTTCCCGCATCGACCAATCGACGGGCCAGCAAGCAGCTCTGGCCAAACGTATTTCGGCCGTACATGTCACGAGTCTCGGGCGATTCACTCGCCAGATCAAACGCCTGTCGCGCTCGTCCCGAAACAATCAACGAGAGAGCCCGGTCGTAGTATTCGTCGAGCTCGTAGGACTCGACCGCGCGATTGATATCTGGCATCTGCTGGTTCAGCAGATCTCGCAGTTTGGCCCGTCGCTGCAGTCGCACGCTGAACACTTCGGGTCGCAGTTTCAGATCATCGATCTTGATCCGATCCATCTTGTTCATGTCCAGATCGTCGCCGGCCGGATAGAGCGTATAGGGATCGAATGACTTGCCCAGGAAACCCGCCGATCCACCTTTGCCCACCACATTCGACTCTTGCAGCGGTCGAGGCAGCATCACGAACGGCAACATCGGCTCCTCCACCGGTCGCATCTTGATCAGGTTGCTGCCAAAGTTGGGAAAGTCCTTTGGCGATGGCGGTTCCAATTGACCCGACGGACTGACCTTGTCGGTCGTGTAACCCGTCATCATCTGGTAGATCGCCGCCGTGTGATTGAACAGACCGTTGGGCGTGTAGGACATCGATCGGATCATGGTGAAGCGATCGTTGATCTGACTGAGCTTGGGAAGGTTCTCGGTGAACTGAATGCCAGGCAACTTCGTGCTGATGTTACCGAACACGCTCTTGACGTTATCCGGCACGTTCTCCTTGGGGTCCCAAAGATCGAGATGGCTGGGACCGCCCTGCAGATAGACCATGATGATGCTCTTGGCCTTGCCCCATCCCGGACCACCACCCTTGAGCGCCGCACCAGGATCGGAGGACAAGCTCTCGGCACCGCGAGCCTGTAACTCCAGCAGCGAAGGCAACGACAATCCGAGCATTCCGCATCCCCCCACTCTCAGGAATGTGCGCCGCGTTGGGGCGAGGTGCGAATCGCAGAGGTCTTTTGCCTTGAAGCCTTTGAAGGAAAGCATGACAAGGTCTCCGATGGGGGCTGGTGATTGGGGGTGGACGGGAGTGTCGTGATGACTGATCGCATGCAATCAGTCCAGGTGACGTGGGTCAGTGGTTGAACAAGAATGCCGGGCTATTGATCAATGCCCACGTCAAATCTTCGGCCGCGGTCAGTCGAATGTTTTCCAATTGCTTGGTACTCTGCTTCACGTCATCGCGAAGCTGTACCAATAGTGGATCGTCTGGAGTCGGCTCAGACAACTCTTTTTTGCGTTGTTCGAGCGAGACCAAGACCTCATCGGGCTCGAGCGGCTTCTTGGCGTTTGCCAATCCTTCGTTCGCCTTCTGGATCTCCGCATCGGTTGCCGTCACGTAGTCGGACAAGCCTCTTCAGATCCTGCTCGCTTCGATTCTCTTTCGCGGTGGAAAGAATCGCACCGAGTGTCTCGGGTTGACCCAAGGGGATCTCGCCCGCAGTGGTCGTGGCACTGATTCGGAATCGGCCGAGCGTGTGTTCAGCAGCATTGTGGAACTGGTGCATCTTGAACGTCAGGATGATACCGGCGTCGTTCTTGATCGGGTTTTCCAGTTTGTAGGTGGCCCAGTGATCGACGCCCGTCGCGCCGGCGACGGCCCAGCCCTGTTGGGATCGAGTTTGGCCGTTGAAGGTCTGGTCGATCGCGAAGCCGGCCTGCAGGAAGTCCGCGATGCCGCTGGCGATGTTGACCTTGGTTGACTCCTTGGGCTTGTCGGCGGGTGCGACGAAGACTTCGAATTCGGTCAGCACGAAGTTGCCGTTACCCGCGAGCCCCGGTCCGCTCGATGGAAGCGACGGGTCACTGAGTGCCTCCAGACGGAATCCAGTGATGTTCGCGAGGTTGGTTTTGACCGTGATGTTGTAGACGCCCTTGTCCTTCTTGCCGCTGGCGACGATCGATCGGTCGGACTGCGGGGTGAGTACCGCTTTGTTGGTCGCCGACAGCTTGCTGGCGGCCAGCGGGAACCATTCGATTTGGCTGGTTTGTTCACTGCTCCATTTTTCGATCTTGGCGTCGATCTTTGACTTGGCTTCGGTGACAACCGCTTCGGCCGCCGCGATGCGTTCCTGACGCTCCTTTTCCAGGCGTTCTCGTTCAGGCTTGATCTCTTCGCTGCGAGCCTCGATCTTCTTGTTCACTTCGGCAAGCCGCTTTTCACGGTCAGCTTCGAGTTCAATTCGACGCGTCTTCCATGCCTCTTCTGCTTGCTCCAGTTCCGCGACCAGCAGGCTGTGGTTCTCGCGAATCGACTCCTTCATTTCGCCAAAGGCAGCCACCTCGGCCTCCGACGGGATTCGTCCGAGCGCACGCAAAAAGATCTCTTCGGCGATCTGCTTGTCATCGAGTGACGTTTGGGCGATTCGTTCCAATTCGTTCTTGGGGTCGGAGATCGCCGACCCAATCGTTGGTCCACTGATCAACGCCATCACCGGTCCGAGTTGCAATCCCGAGGTGCGTTCACATTCGCAGGCACTTTCCCGCTCCGGACGCCCCAAGTTTTGCAGGAAGCCGTCGGCTAGTCGCACGCCTGAATCGCTCAGTGCCGCGGCCCGTGTCCCAGCGGGCACCCCGGGGATATCGCTGACTGCCCCCGTTACCGCGTGAACGGCATCGTAGATCACTTCGGCGGGAAGTCGACGCGGAAGTGCATGCGAGTAATTGAGGCTGTCATCTTCGTTGAACGGATTGGTCTTCACGCTGAGCTGGTAGGTGTGGCTGTTGCAGATCACGCGATGCATGTGAGCTACGTCAAAGCCAGAATCGATAAACGTCGTCGTCAAATGGTTCAGTAACTCCGGATTGGTCGCTGGGTTTCCGGCGCGGATGTCGTCGATCGGCTCGATCAATCCGACGCCGAACAGATAGCCCCAAAGCCGATTCACATAACTGCGGGCGAAGTAAGGATTGCCAGAGTCCGTCACCCAATCCGCTAGTTGCTGGCGACGTGTTGTCGCTTCCGTCGACGTCACTTCTTCCGAATCATCCGTCTGCCCGGCGATCGACAAACGGAAACTCAGGAGCGACCACCGTGTTGGTTCGCGGATGCATGACCTCGCCATCGGTTTTGTCGACGACCATCTCGAATAGCGGCTTGGGATTTTCAACCGCGGTTCCCCCAACTTTGCGATCGCCCGAAGCGGGGTCGGTTTCCAGACCGGTCTGCGCGAAGAACGCCGATAGCTGGTAGTACTGGTCTTGGGTCCAACGTTCAAATGGATGGTCGTGGCATTTGTTGCAGTTGAAGCGAATGCCCAGGAACAGATGCGTCGTGTTCTCCATCGTATCTTCCGGAGTCCGCAAGATTTTGAAGTACGACGATGGCGGGTTGTCGTTATTCGAACCGGTCGCGGTCAGGATTTGCTTGGCGAATTGGTCGTACGGTCGATTCTCGGCGATCGATTGACGAATCCAATCGCGAAACTTCACGCTCCCTTCGACCCCAAGGAACTTGCGGTTGACCTGCAGCAGGTCCGCCCACTTATTGGTCCAGAAATCAATGTAGGCTTCGCTGCCGATCAGCTCATCGACGACCTTGGATCGCTTCACGCGGGTCGGAGTCGGATCGGCCAGGAATTCGCGGACACGTTCGCTCGACGGTGGCAATCCGGTCAGGTCGAGATACACGCGGCGAAGGAAAGTCGCGTCATCGCACAACTCGCTCGGAACCACCTTCACACGGCCCCATTTCTCGGCAACCAATTCGTCGATTCTGCTCCAAGGCTCCACCGCCGGCGTTTGGTAGCCATCGCGATTTCCCATCACGGTCAGCGTCGTGGCTGCATACGCCCCTTCAAACCTGGCCAGAATCGGCGCCTCGCCGCGACGAACCGCCGACAGCAGTCCCGTTACGTCGGCGGTCGCCACGTCCGTGTTCCCGCTTTCGATGAAGGCTTCACGCGTGACGTCACGACTACTGCCGTCGCGATAGTAGGCGACGACGCGAACTTGTTGGCGAGCGGACGTGCTCTGCACGATGGGGTTGATCGGGTGGACTTCGATTCGACTGACGCGTGGTGCATCGAGGTTCAACTTGCTGCCGTCGGCAATCCAGCGACGGAGAATGCTGTGGTTCGGGTCGCCGGCCGTCATCACGGCGCCCCCTTGGTGAGGTGTTAGCCCCAGAGGCTTGCGGAGCATCAGCGAATCTTCCGGCGCCGAAGCGTTGATGCGTCTGGCACTCAGGTCGTCGGTCAACGCGCGAAGGTCAAAGACGGGGTCATAGCCGCGAAGCGAAAGCTTGAATCCGTTCTTTCCTTTCTGAGCCCCGTGGCACGTCCCCTGGTTGCATCCCAGTCGGCTCAGAATGGGACTGACGTTGCGAATGTAATCGACCGCACCATGCGCGGTGTCCTCGCCGCTGACGCCCTTGGCCGATGCTTTGATCGAGTGAGAGTAGGAACCGTAGCGGACCGAGATCAGCCCTTCTCCATCGACGATCGGCCGAACCAAGCCAGTGGGATCGAGCGCGATCCATGAGGGAGTTTCGATGTCACAGATGCGCGTGATGTCGGCTGTCGATCCGTCCTTCATCACCGCCGTCACGATCAGCTGCGCGTATTCATACGGAGAGTGCAGTTCCAATTGTGCGGGCTCCACTACCAACGCATCGATCTGATCGACGATCGGGAGATTCCTGCTGGGCGGCCGCTTCGATTCGCTGCGTTACCATCTCGTTCCAGGCCTTGGCGTCAAACGCCAATGCTCCGGTCGCTTGCTGGTCGGCAATCTCGACCGCCGGAAACTCGGCGACCAACGCGCCTTCCGGACTGATTCGTCGGATGTTGCCATCGTCGGCCGCGGCCAGAAGCGAATCATCTTCGGCGAAGGCGATTGCATACACTGCGCCCTGGTCGATGGGAAAGCGTACGAGTTCCGTGACCTCAGTGCCCCGGTATTGGTCGACCTTCTGGTTCTCTTCGGCGCTCCGCTCGGCGACCCGCTTGGCCAGGATCTTCTTGAGCTCCTCGTCAAGTTCACCCGAAAAGTCGTACTTCCAAACTCGAACTTCACTCTTGCCATCCGAGCGTTGCCGCCGCGGCGAGCCGCGAAGCGTCTCGACTAATCGCCACGCTGAAGATTCGACCGGGAATCTTGGGAAGGTTACGGATCAGGTTGGCATCGTCTCCAATCTTTCGCTCTGTCTCACGAAAGACGCGATAGACCTTGGCAACCCCGTCCGCGCCGCCGACCAAAATCTCGTTGCGAGACGGATGGGCCACGACGCTGCTCAATCCGCCCGATAGTGCGCCGGGAGTGATTGACGTGATGTTGTCGATGAATCGTTCGGTCTCAACTTCGGTCAACTTGCACGACATGTCTCGTGCGACCGAGATCACGTGCTTGCCGTCCGGCGTGAACGCGGTGTCGCGGACCCAGTCCTCATGTGCGCCCTGGTAGAGGATCTGTTCGCCTGTCGCAGTGTCGATCGCGCGAACCACGTTGTCGGATGCTCCGAAGGCAAGCTTGCTGCCGTCCGGTGACCAACTGGCTCCGCAAAGCGAGTCATACGTCATGGTTTGCGAAAGCGAAAGCTCGGCGGTCTCCGCATCCCAGATCTGCAGCTCACCACGCACCCCAGGCGTCCCGCCGACGGCAGCGATCCGCTTTCCGTCTGGAGAAAATCGAACGGTGTTGATCCGGGGGCTGATTCCGACCAGACGCGCTTTGGACTCACCGGTGGTAGCATCCATCAAGATGACTTCGTAGTAGCCCGCAACGGCCAGCCACTTACCGTCCGGAGAGACGTCGATCGATGGGATCGGCGGTGCGCCGGCATAGACGGGCGGATGCGCTTGGTCGTAGCGCGTTCCACCGGCTGGCGCATCGTTCTTCGCTCCGGCCTCAATCCATTGACGAACCAGGTCGATCTCGACTTGACTGAGCGGCTTGAAGGGCTCGTCGGGCATCTCCGCATGCCCATCGATCGGCGTGATCAACTCGATCAGGTAGCTCTCGTCCGGCTTGGCCAGGCACGATCGCGGGTTGCTCGGATTCGCCGCCTGCGACCAGTCGCTCGAACTCGGTCATCATGTACGAGCCGAGCTGCTTGGCACCTTGGTGGCAACCGTAACAGTTGCGACTCAAGATCGGCTCAATGTCGGACTGGAAACTGACCTCGCGAGGCGTCGTTTCGCTCGTCTCGGGGTCGGTCGTCTGATCGCCGCGAACACTCATCGGTGCGACCAGGACGACAACACAAACAAGCGACAATCGCCATGCGTTGAGAATCTGCACGATCAAGTCTCATCAGCGAGGTTGGCCACCTCTTTGGAAGCTCGGCACACGAGAGATCCCTTCCTGTCGCGGCTTGACCTGTCCCAAGCCTGGTGAAGGTTTCTCTCGTTTGGCGGATCGGACCATCCACCCTACCTGGCTCCAAGAGGAATCATGGTTGGTGACAACGCCAATCCAACATCGGAATTGGGGCCGATGCAGGTAGCCCAAGAATGGGGGCAGGCGGGGAGGCACGCATCGCAAAAGCACTTTGCGCAACCTTAGGACCAGGATAGTGCGGGCGAAAAGATCCGTCAATCAATTGGGGCCGTTCCTCGGCAGGGTTGGGGGAGTTCAAGGCGGGCTATAGGGAATGGCCTTGTCGGGTTAACATTCGGCTTTCTTATCCGCTCGGAGATGCCGTGGTCGCGTTTTGGATTGGACTTCCGCCAGGTCTTCGCCTGCTGCTGGTGGCCCTGTTGGGGTTGGCCGGCGGCGCGCTGGCCAATTACGTGATCTACCGCTTTGCCTACTTCAATCCTCGGCCGATCTCTCCCTGGGGGCCTGTCCCCTGACGGGGGGCCGCCGCGTCGGCTGAGTGATCGTATCCCCGTGTTGGGCTGGTTTGGGCTCCGCCGTGAGTCATCGGTCCATGGCCGCGGGTTCTGGATCCGCCCGCTGCTGATCGAGCTGGCGCTTCCGCTGGCGATGCTTTGGCTCTACGGGTTCGAAACCCAGTCGGGAGGTCTGCTGCCGGAGCAACTCCGCTTTCCTCAGTTCTTGAGTGGCTACGAATCGACCGCGACGCACGATTTTCTTCTGCCACGCGGTGCTGCTGATCTTGATGGTGGCTGCCACGTTCATCGACTTCGACGAGCGAACGATTCCCGACATCATCACGATTCCCGGGACGTTGCTCGCGTTGGTGCTTGGATCGATCACGTCGGAGATTTTCATGCCGACAACGATGGTCCTGGGAGGCATGCTTCAAGTCATTCCGACCACCTTTGATTCGCCTTGGTTCGACCCGTCGAAGTGGATGACGACGAATGGCTTGGCGGCCGGTTTAGGGATCTGGAGCGTGTGGTGCTTTGCCTTGGCCGATTGGCGTTGGAGCAGCGCGCTGATGCGGCGTCGGGGGCTGTCACGGGCGGTGCGTCATTTCGTTAACGGCCTGTTCCATTACGGGTTTTGGAAAGTCCTGGCGGTGATCTGGTGCTTGGGAGTGCTGGGCATCATTTGGGTGTGGAGCTTGCAATGGATCGGCTTGGCTCGGTTTGTTTTCCAGCCTCGTCGGGCTTGCGGTAGGCGGCGGCGTGATCTGGGCGATTCGCATCGTTGCCACCTGGGCGCTGAATATGGAGGCGATGGGATTCGGCGATGTGACGTTGATGGCGATGATTGGTGCCCTGATTGGCTGGCAGGCTGCGTTGATCGCGTTCTTTTTGTCTCCGTTTGCCGCGATCGTGATCGTGCTGGTTCGCTACATCATCACGCGCGATGCCTACACGCCGTTTGGTCCCTACCTGTGTGCTGGCACAATGCTGACGATCCTCTGGTGGGACCGTCTGTACAGCGGCTGGCTGGCCGACAACCTGCTGTTGATGGGGCCGATCTTGCTGTGGCTATCGCTGGCCATGCTCGGCCTGATGGCAGTCATGTTGTTCGTTTGGCGACAAATCAAGACGTGGTTGTTGCGCGAACGATAGCCGGTTTCGGCCTGGCGAATGGGGTGATTATCGCGTCGACTGGATCAGTTGGCGGAGCGACTCGCACATCTGTGCAACCTGAATTTGAAGTTCCTCATGCAGGACGCCGATGGTTTCCGGGTCATTGGTCGACATTTCCATCCGCAGCGCCGTTTCCACGACCGGGGTCGCCCCAAACACCGAGGCAGCTCCCTTGAGCGAGTGTGCGCTGCGACGGATCGCGTCCAGTTGCGTGATTGTCGATCGCGACACTGATCCGGCTCATCAAGGTCGATGCTTCTTCAAGCAACGTTTCCGCGAGAACACGCATCCGAGCGGTTGAGTCACCGCAGAGTTGACGAACACTCTCGAGGTCGATGGCTGCTTGTTGCGATGTACCAAGGCGACTTTGCAGTGTCGCCACCGTGCGAGATCGGTCGGGACGTGGATTGGCTCTGGCTTGGTGGGCTGCGGCTGGTCATCAACAAGTCGCTCGATGGTTTCAAACAGGAGTTCTGGAGCAATGGGCTTGGAGATGTACGCATCCATTCCTGACTCCAAGCACCTTTGTTCGTCCCCTTTCATCGCTCCGGCCGTCATCGCGATGATCGGCAGGTGTTGCCCGCTATTCTCCTCGCCGGCTCGGATGGCGCGGGTCGCCTCCAATCCATCCATGATGGGCATTTGCACGTCCATCAGCACGAGATCGAAGCTGTCTTGATCGACCGCATCAAGGGCTTCGCGGCCGTCCTTGGCGACCACCACCTCGTGTCCGCGTTGGGTCAACAATCCGATGGCGACTTGTTGATTGACGAGGCCGTCCTCAGCGAGAAGCACCTTCAAGGGTCGAGTGAAGTGTGAATCTTTGTCCGATCCGACGGCGGAATGCTGGTCCGGGCCGTGTCCGGTGAGTTGCAGAATCGAATCGAGTAAATCGGATTGGACGACCGGCTTTTGCAGATAACGTGCGACCCCCAGCCGTCGATAGCGAAGTGCGTCGCCCGCTTTGACGGCAGACGTCAGCACCATGACCGAGCAATCCGATAACTCTGGATCCTCTTGAACACACGCGGCAACGTTGAATCCGCTCATGCCTGGCAGATCGCTTTCGATCAGCAGAATCTGGAACGGACTGCCCGACAGCCGCGGCCGACTTGGCCTCCATGATCGCGATGGCACCATTCTCAACGCACCGGGCTGTGATGCCACAGTCCTCGAGCATCTCCTTGATGATTCGCAGACTCAATGGTTTGTGATCGACGACGAGAGCTGAGAGCTTGGATTCGACCGGCACACGTCGTCTCGGTGGCTGTTGCTCGGGCAATTCAAGTGCAATCGAAAAATGGAACGTCGAACCACCTTGCTCATGGGAGTCCAGCCAGATCCGTCCGCCCATCAGATGGACGAGCTGTGAAGAGATTGCCAGTCCGAGTCCAGTGCCTCCGAAACGCCGCGTCGTGGAAGCATCCACCTGACTAAACGATTCAAAGATTCGCTCGCGATGCTCAACCGGGATCCCGATGCCCGTGTCCCGCACGGAGCAATGCAGTTGAATTCGCCTGCGCTCTCGATCGACTCGGGAAGTATTTGTACTTCGATCTCGCCTTGCTCGGTGAACTTGATGGCATTGCCGACAAGATTGACCAGGATTTGACCGAGCCGGACGGCGTCTCCAATCACGACATCCGGAACGGCCGGATCGATTCGGCAAAGCAATTCCAAGCCCTTGTTCCCTGCCCGACTGCCCATCGCCTGAAGTGTGTGTCCAATGCAATCACGAAGACTGAACGGTCGCTTCTCGAGATCCAGTTTTCCTGCCTCGATCTTGGAAAAGTCCAGGATGTCATTGAGCAGTCGTAGCAGCGAATCGGCCGACTGCTTGAGCATTCTCAGATAGTCACGCTGTTCAGACGTCGGCGTCGATTGGAGTAGCAGCTCAGTCATGCCGATGATTCCATTCATCGGCGTACGAATCTCGTGGCTCATGTTCGCCAAGAATTCGCTCTTCGCGCGACTCGCACGTTCGGCGGTCTCCTTGGCAGCACGGACCTCCTCCACGGCACGCTTCCGCTCGGTCACGTCCCAGTACATCACCTGAATCCCGCTGATCTCTCCCTGAGCATTTCGGATCGGACATTTGAAGATTTCAACGAACGTCCGTTCGCCCTTGGCGTTCTGATGGGCCTCCACGTCGTTGAACACCTGGCCGGATTCCAGGACTCGACGATCGTCATCGCAGTATTTTTGGGCGAGGTCGGGTGGAAACAAATCGAAATCGGATTTGCCAATCAACGCTTCGAGCGGGAGTCCGAGGGACTCGCAGTACCGCTGGTTTCCAAAGACAACCTTCCCTTCCATGTCCTTGCGGATCACGTGCAAGGGAAGACTTTCGACAAGGGATGCATAGAGCGCTTCCGACTCGCGGATCGCACTGATGTCGGTGCCGATGCCACCGACGTACATCGGATTCCCGTCGGCGTCGTGGACGATACTGATACGGTCATGCAACCAAATCACGCTTCCGTCCGGCCGTACGATTCGGTACTCCTGCTCAATCTGATTGCGCTGGATCAGCTCACTCAAGTTGCTCAGCACCGTGGGGCGATCGTCAGGGTGAATCGCATCAAGCCAATAGTCCGGGTGCGCCTTGAGTTCCCCCATCGGCCGACCATAAATCCGAGCGGCGACCGGATTGGCATACAGGAGTTGTTTGCCATCGAGTGATGTGCACCATACGAGGTGGTTCGCCGAATCGATCAGACTCGTTAACAACGATTCTGTGTTGATCGAAATGACCGGATCGCCGTTCGACGAATTGCGGGACTGCACGATTGCTCTCGTTGAAGGTCCTCAGAACATCTTCCTATCAGCAACCCCCAATGTAGGAGGAGGCGAGCTGAGGAGCAACTAAGCGGCGAGTGGCGAGTGGCGAGTGGCGAGTGGCGAGTGGCGAGTGGCGAGTGGAGAAGTTTTGGTGGATGGCTGCTCTTGGTGCAGGTTTCCAGTTCGTGGAGTCGATTAGACTGACCGCTGCACGCGATCCTGGTCAATGCCAGCCTCCATCTGTTGTCGACTTACGACTTGACCTTCTGTTGTCCGTTTGGGGTTGAACCCTTCCCTGCTCTCCCCTGCCCTGTTCCAGTGCGCTTGGGTTGTCATTGCCAGATGATCGCTGCTCGAATGATCAAACCGTACGAATCCGTCAGGAATTCAAACATGCGTCCTGCATTTCTCTGTCCCCTGGTCGTCGTCTTTGTCTCGATCGTGAATGGTCTCGGATTGCCGGCCCAGGAGTTTGTCGTTCAAGAGTTTAGAACGCAGCCGTTGAGTGACGTTTATTATTCGGAGGGTGCCAATGCCGGTGATCTGGACGGTGACGGCCAAATGGATGTCGTTTGCGGACCTTACTGGTATCGGGGTCCCGAATTCACGGCGAAGCATGAGATCTATCAGCCGGTGCCGCAAAATCAAAATGGATATGCCGATAACTTCTTTTCCTGGGTGCACGATTTCGACCGTGATGGGCATCAGGACATTCTGGTCGTTGGGTTCCCCGGCACGCCCGCCTACGTTTATCGCAATCCAGGCCCCGACGCGATTCACGTGACAACCGACGGAGATGCATCCCCGCAGCACTGGGACAAGCATGAGGTTTTAGATTGGGTTTCCAATGAGTCGCCCCAGTTCGTGAATATTGTTGGCGACGAGAACGCGGAACTGGTTTGCACGCGAGACGGTTTTTTTGGCTTCGCAACCATTGATCAAACCGATCCGCTTGGGCGATGGACCTTCCATCCGATTTCCGAGCAGATCGCGCCACCCAAGTTTGGCCATGGGTTGGGAGTGGGAGACGTCAATGGTGATGGGCGCCAGGACCTGTTGTTCTCGGGTGGCTGGTTTGAGCAGCCTGCGGACAATCCGGAGAATCGACGTTGGACGTTGCATGCGGTCTCGTTTTCCAATTCCTATGGTGGTGCGGAGATGTACGCGTATGACGTGGATGGAGACGGCGACAACGATGTGTTGACCACACACGCGGCCCACGACTTTGGGCTTGCCTGGTACGAGCAAGTGCAGCGAGACGGTCAGGCTGCGTTCGAGCATCACCTGATCATGGGCGATCGTCCGGAAGCCAATCGCTACGGTCTGGTGATCAGCGAACTGCACTCGTTGGCATTGGCGGACGTTGATGGTGACGGCTTGAAGGACCTGGTCACAGGCAAGACCTATTGGTCCCATCACCGACAAAGCCCGATGTGGGATGCCGATCCGGTGGTCTATTGGTTTCGTCTCGTGCGCACCGATCGCGGTGTCGATTGGATTCCCTATCGCGCCGGAGAAACTTCGGGCATTGGCCGGCAGCTATCGGTCAGCGACCTCAATCAGGATGGCTTGCCCGATTTCGTGGTCGGAGGCATGAAGGGTGCCTTCGTACTGATCCAGTCACGAAAGGAAGTGTCTCGCGAGGAGTGGCAATCACAGCAGCCTCATGTATTTGAGCCGACGGCAACACGTCGTGATCGAGGGGTTCGGCCAGAATTCGACGACAACGGAGTGATCGTTGGCGCGATCGAGGGCGAGGCGATGAAAGTGTTGGAAGCCACCGCCGGTGCAACCTCGGTTCAAGCCATGAGTGGGTTTTCCGCAGATCGATGGAGCGGGAACGCACAATTGTTCTGGAGACAGGCGACACCAAGGGCCCGATTGAACTTGGAGTTTGAGGTGGAGGAGACCGGCGAGTATGAGCTTGGCGCCGTCCTGACCACCGCTCGTGATTATGCGATGGTCAATCTACAACTCGACGGCGTCGCGCTCGGTTCGACGCTGGACCTCTACGATTACCCGGATGTGCGAACCACGGGATTGATTTCGTTTGGCGTGCGGCGAATCGAGCAAGGAACCCACCGCTTGCGGCTAGAGACAATCGGCGCCAACGACTCCGCCGTCCCCGCCCACATGGTCGGCTTGGACTGCCTCGTGCTCAAGAAGCAGTAGTCCGGCCGACATCGGGTCTCTGGAGCGGAACTAGACGCGGCGGG
>CAVOND010000004.1:0-7045 GCA_963697195.1 Pirellulaceae bacterium | reverse complement strand
GGATCTGCTTCCCGTGGCTGCTTGTGGTCGGAGACGACAGCGCCATTGGTGACCGCGTCCAGGTTTACAACCTCGGCCCATGCCATATTGGCTCCCGCGCTACGATTTCCCAAGGAAGCCACCTCTGTGGTGGCACACACGACTACACCGATCCGACGATGCCTCTGCAGAGATGCGCGATCAAAATCGGCGACGATGCGTGGCTTTGTGCGGATGCGTTTCGTCGGACCAGGAGTCTCCGTTGGGGCTGGTGCGGTGGTGGGAGCTCGATCGGTTGTGATGCATGACGTCGAACCCTGGATCGTAGTCGCCGGAAACCCAGCCAAGAAAATCCGCGACCGCATCGTTCGCGATGGCGGCAAATCATCAACTACGATTGAGTCTCAGTGATGCCGTCTGCCACCAAGTTACCGATTACCGTCATCATCGCCGTCAAGAATGAAGCGGCGAACATGGCACGCTGCCTTGATGCATGCCGGCCGGCAGCGCGGGTAATCGTTATCGATTCGCAGAGCTTCGATGGGACATGCGAGATCGCGACCAGAGCCGGGGCCGAGGTTTTTCAATTCGAACACGTCGGAGGCTATCCGAAGAAGCGTCAGTGGGCACTCGATACGCTGAGCATCGGAACAGAGTGGGTCCTGTTCCTTGATGCGGACGAAGTCGTCACGGAACCGCTGTGGTGCGAGATCGAAGCCGCGATCGGTTCGCCGACAAAGAAAGAGGGATACCTGATCTGCAAGGGCTTTCATTTTCTGGGGCGTCGATTCCGGTTCGGTGGATTCTCACACCAAGCGGTACTACTGATTCGGACTGGCTCGGGGCGGTTCGAACAACTGGTCGAGGTGCCGGATGATTCGCTTGACATGGAGGTTCACGAGCGGATGATCGTCGACGGCGAAATCGGGATATTGCGTTCGCCGCTGATTCACGAGGATTTCAAGGGGCTCGAGGCATATATCGATCGCCACAATCGATACTCAACCTGGGAGGCCTACATTCGGTCTCATTGGCTCGAGACCGGTAATTATGGACAGGACAAGGTGGAACCTAAGCTATTTGGAAACGTCCAAGAAAGAAGGCGTTGGCTCAAGCGATTTGTGATTCGGATTCCTGGAGAGCAATGGCTGTGGTTTTGTTATCACTTTTTCGCGCGACTAGGCTTCTTGGAGGGGCGGAGGGGACTCGTCGCCGCCGGAATTCGCAGGCAATACATCGAGAATGTCCGCGGCAAAATGTACGAGATCAAGCTTCGCCGCAGTCAGTCTGGCCAGCGATCGTTGCAATCAATGTGAATGGAGTGATCGCCTGGCGGGACCCGCTGCGGACCCCACCTTTCACGCGTCTCGTAATCAGGAAACTAGCAGTCCTATCGATTGTGTTGACCACTGTCCCGCCATGCCCTACCGGGAGGGGATTCTTTCCAAAACCCTCCAGTCCGATAAACTTAGCTTCCAGAGCGTGGTCTATTCTTCCAGGGATGGTTCTCTCTAATTCCCGTCACATCTCTTCCCAGCCGCACTATGAGTAATCGAGTCGACCACGAGACGGAACGCACCCGTATCCAGGTATCGCCCGTCGATACCGCCTCGGGCGATTCAACGGATGTTCTCGCCTCCGTATGGCGCTATCGATGGGCCGTTATTCTGCCCGGGCTGGCGGGCTTGGCGGTCGGTCTGACGATGTTTCTCCGTTCCGAGGAAACGTTTCGAAGTACGACGCGGCTGATGGTTGAGTCGGATCGACCGGCGATGCTCGACAAGATGAGCGGCGACATCTACGGAGGCGTTCCTGCAATCGAGATCGTGGAGTCGCAGTTATTCAGCGATGCCGTAGTGAAACTGGCCTTTGAGTCGCCAGGAATGAAACCTTTTCAAGAGCGATTCCTGTACAACGAAGATATCTTCATTCAAGCGGTACAGCAGTCGCTCGTCCTCGAACCGGAGGTGGAAGATCTGCGGACGGCCCAATCGTTGGTGACGTTAATGCACTTTGACTTTCCCGACCGTGAACTTTGCAAGGAGGCGGTGCATGCCTTCAGCGAAGCGTTGCAAGCACATTTCAACAACCGGCAAATGAGCAGCCGAGAGGATCTCGACAAGTTGATTCGAGATGCCACCGATCGCCTGTATCCTGAATTGTTGGGTCTGGAGAAAGAGTACGGCGAATTTCGCACATTTGCCGGACTGGCATGGGACTCCAAGGGTGAGGCGATCAATCCGCATCGCGAACGTCAACTCTTCTTAATCGAACGACGCAGCGAGCTGATCGAGCGATTGAGGCAGGCGGAAATTGAATTGGAGTCCGTTGAAGCGATCGTCGAGAATTCGTCGAAGGACCCGCTCTTGGCACTCAATATCATCGGTCAATTGCTCGACAAGAGATTCGTCCTACCAGACGCCAATAGCGTCGACCTACGTCAGGGCGACAATCAACTGGCCCAGATCGAGCTCGATGAGGAACTCGTTCCCTTGATGATCGAGCGGAACAAGTACGAGGCCGATTTCGGACCAAATCACCCGACGGTCAAGGCATTGGACGCGGAATTGCTGACCATGAAGAACGAACTGAAACGCCTTGTCGAGGAAAAGACAAGTCGCATCGTCGAGCTGCGTACCGCCGTGCAACAAGATCAAATTGATCCGAAAGAGCGTGCCAAAGAGGCCGTCAATGCGATCATCTACGCGGGTGAGGCTGAGGTCAGTCTGTTTAAGGAACGGATTGCAGAAATCAATGATCAGATTGAAAAGCACAAAGACGAGGCAGCCAAGCTGGCCGTAGTCGAGCAGAAGAACCGAGAGTACTTGCGAAAGATTGAGCGAACGCGGGAATTGCTTGATCAACTTGAAGAGCAAATGAAGCGAGTGGACTTGCTGCAGGATGAAAGTGGCACCCGCGTGGTCGAGTTGAGCAAGCCGAGCGAAGCCTACAAAATCGCTCCCAATCTCGCCCGTTATCTCGCCTTTGGCTCATTGGCTGGACTCGCATTGGGCGTGGGCTTGGCTTTGTTGCTCGAGAAGAACGCCAATACCTTCCGCGATCCGGATGAGATCTCCCAATTGCTCGGCGTTCCTGTGCTCACACACGTTCCCTTCTTCCGCAAACGGGGAAAAGGTGGCCGCTTCGGAAAACGATTCCTACCAGGAAATTGACCCGGGAATGGCGGCGCTCCACATGCCGGCATCGGTTGCCGCCGAGGCGATCCGCTCACTCCGTACGTCCGTGTTCTTTGAAACGGCGGGCGAAGGTGGCAAGATCATTCAAGTGACAAGTCCGCTACCGGGTGACGGAAAGACGACGATCGCCGGAAACCTCGCCTGTTCGATCGCGCAGAGCGGCAAACGCGTGCTTGCAATTGATTGCGACCTGCGCCGCCCACAGTTGACGGACAACTTTGCAATGAGTGACGAGATCGGGCTGACAAATGTCCTGAATGGCGAGTGCGACCCCAGCGAAGCTAGCCATGCCACGCCGCTGCCGTCGCTCTTCGTGATGCCCAGTGGACCGATCCCAGCCAACCCAGCCGAAGCATTGACGCTTCCCGAGATGGCCGAATTACTGGAGAGCTTCCGGAAGCAATACGACTATATCATTGTCGATACGCCGCCGTTGCTGGTGGTGACCGACCCCAGTATCGTTGCCAGCCTGGTCGACGGCATCGTGCTGTCAATCCGCGTGCGGCGTAAGAGCAAGCCCAACGCGAGAGAATCCGTCAATATATTGCGGGCGGTCGGGGCGAGGATCATTGGAGTTGTTATCAACAATTCGGACGATGTTGCGTCAAGCGACGGCTATCGCGGTTACGGTTACTACCGCTACGGTCGGTACTCTCAGCGATACACCGCGAAGAAGGACGCCAATGGCCAGCAGCCAAAGAAGGTGCAGTCGTCTCGCGTCGTTGTATCTGGCGGGGCGTCCACGGGACTGCGACAGGCCAAACCCATGCACGCCAATTCCTTCGGGCCCGAATTGGCCGATTCCACAGAGGCGATCCGGTCGAACGGCCACGCCTCGGTCCCGATTGACTGACCCTGGATCCGAGCGAGTCATTTTGGGTAGCATGCTCGCGAAGTGCAGCCCCTTGGATCCCGCGTAATTGATGGCGAGAATGCAAATGCAACCGAATACGACTGCTCAAGACTCTTCGGCTGCCGATTCGGGTCGGACATGGCGTTTCTTTTGGCTCATGCTGTTTGCCGTCGCTCTCCCGATGTTGGTCTCTCATCTGACCAACTTGTGGAGCCGCGATGCCTACCGGTATTTTCCGTTTGTACTGCTGGCAGTGGGCTGGCTGGCCTATACGCGCTGGGACCGAGAGTTTCGCGCACCCACTGGTTGGGTCGGCTGGACCGCAATCATTCTTGGTCTGCTACTGAGCTTTGTCGCGGTTCTGACTCCGTCTCCGTGGCTTGCTTCGCTTAGCTTTTTATCGTTCTGCTTCGCGTTCTGCTCAGCTAGTCACGACCAAGAAGGGTTGTCACTCGTAGGCATCGGATTGCCGCTGATCATGCTGGTCAACCTGCCTCTTGGTTTGGATCAGTTGTTGGTGATCCGCCTGCAACAGATTACCACATCGCTGTCGAGCGTCGCACTGGATCTGCTGGCGGTTCCGCACGCGATTGAGAACAACGTCATTCGATTGTCAACTCGGGATCTCTTCGTTGCCGAGGCGTGCAGCGGCATTCAGTCCGTCTTCACACTCATGTTCATTTCAATACTCATGGTCGCGATCAACCGCCGCCTTCTATGGTTGACGCCGATTTATCTCGCGATCGCGATCGTTTTGGCCATCTTTGCAAACGTTTTCCGTGTGACAACCGTGGCGGTTGGCGACGTCTGGTTCGGAGTCGATCTTGCCGAAGGTTGGCAACATGAATTGATCGGCTACCTAGCGTTAATGCTGGGATGTCTGTTCCTGCTCTCGTTCGACCAATTACTCCTCGGCTTACTGCACCCGGTTCATGAATCACCGGGCCACTCGGAAGAGTTGAATCCAGTCATTCGGGCGTGGAACTTTCTTGTTGGTGAGCATTCAGTGGACGACCGGAACGTCGCCCCGATTGTATGGTTGTTCACGCATACCTCCGCGCGCGGCGATGGGATTTGGCGTCGGATCTGGCCTGGACGCCTACTTATAGTCGTGTCGTCCGTACTTCTGTTGGCTTCGATCAGCCAAGCAATTCACACGTTCCGTCCAATCAACGCATTCGGCAAATCGACTGAGTTGGTGTTTGTCCCACGTGCCTCGGCGCTGGACGGCATTTCTAGTCTCACCGTCAACGAGCATCAGATCGTGCGCGACGGAGCCGATCCTAGACTGGGCGACAACGCCGACATCTGGAACTGCCGATTGAACGACCTTGATCTCGATGCACAGTTTATTGTCAGTCAGCCATACACGGGTTGGCATGAATTGTGCTGGTGCTATACCGCGCAGAACTGGACGCTACTGAGTCGCATCATTCGCGATCAACCGCCCAACGAAGAGGCCGTGGACGGGTTAACTGAGGATCACGACCAGTCAAACTCGCGCCCGTATGCTCTTGCGAAATTCCGAGTCAACAACGCAGGATTCGCTTACCTCTTTTACTCCGCCATCGACCGATCTGGGAATCCAGCGGATCCGCCATATCAAACCGGTCGCCTGCAGGGCCGATTCGCCCACTACCTTCAAGGCGAAAACATTGCGATGTCCGATATCGCCATGATGCAATTGCTGATCGTCAATGACCGGCGTCTCGACCCGAGCGAAATTGAACGGCTTAGTTCGCACTTCGTCAACATCCGCCAAGCCATTTTGGCGGACGCCCGGGGCGTCCGAAAGGATGAGAGGGAGACGGTTTCGATCGAGACGCAAAGTTCGATCGCCGATGGCGCTGTGCAACAAGGAAAGGGAGTGCCGCGATGAGGCTCAAGTATTTCAGTCCAATCCTTTGGTTTCGCTGGATCGGGCAGTTTTTCGTGGGCTGGGCGCAAAGCATTGCATGGCGTCATGCCCCCAGAGCCATTCCCGCGATCTTGCTGTCCGCTGCGCTCGCGATGACCGCTGTGGTGGCAATGAATGACGGATCGAGTTGGCGAACCGATCGACTCAATCGCCAGTGGTTTGCCACGCTTGACGTCGAGGACTACGACACCGCCGAATTGGTCGTGATGCGGCAATTGCATATGCGCCAGATGACTCGCAACTGATCTATCGGCTAGCTCTCGTCCGTGACGCAAAAGGTGAGACGAAAGATGCCGTAGAGTTGATGTGGAGGCTCGTTCGGATAAGAAAGAACGACTTCGCAGCTCGCTGGCTGTTTGAAAAGCTCTTCACTGGTAAGGACTGGTTGGAGTTGAACGAACGTGGAAAAGTTGAGGTTGGCGAGCTACTCGCTTTGATGCATCGCGAGAACCCCGAGGACATTCCGATCCAACAGCAGTATGCCGATTTCTTGATCGCATCGGAGAAGTTTACGGAGGCGATTCCTGTGCTGTCCGGGCTGATGAAGGTACAGCCGATGCGAGGTTTGCAGGCGGCGGCGCTGTCAAGGAAGCTGGGGGATGAGGTGTTCGCCAATCGAATCGCGGAGCGGACGCTTGAGAGCGTCGAGAAACTTTCGAAGGAGGATCCGACGAATTCGCGACTGGCCTTGGCGGTCGCGCAGAACCAGTTGTTTCTGACCCAATACGACAAAGCGATTGAAACGCTGGAGCGCGCCCTGCCACGCGCGAAGACGCCGGAAGACAAGCAGCAACTTAGCCAGGCGATTGGTGATTCCTACGTGGCCTGGATCAGCCGACTAGAGGAACCGTCGACGCAAGGCCTGCAGACCCGGCTCCGCATCTTGAGGATGTTGCAGAACGCACTGGCGCGGGCCCCAAATAACCCTCGAGTCTTGACGCTCGTGGCTGATCAGGTCCTTGCCGCGATGGACGAAGAGAATGAGCAGGTCGTGGCGGTCCGTGACGCCTTGATCGAGGGCTCCTCGGTAGGAATCGCCCATTTCATCCGTGGTACCGCGGCTCTGCTTCGGGATGATCTGGCTTCCGCCACGAATTC
>CAVOND010000003.1:0-416411 GCA_963697195.1 Pirellulaceae bacterium | reverse complement strand
TTGGATCGCTCCAACGGCGAGGTTGTTGGTTATGATGTTTGCTCTCAACCGAATCCCCCTCAACGGAGCATTTCCATGCAATCGACACGTCGCGGCTTTTTGAAAACAACGGCTGCCGCCGGATCGGCTCTCGCTGTCTCGCAAACCGCACTCGCGCAGCAAGACGATTCCAACAAGCTTCGCCTCGCCGCGATTGGCGTCGGAGGTAGCCGAGGTGCCTACAGTCGTGGCGGCAGTATCGCTCGCGATGCTGCGAAGCACGCCAACATGATCGCTGTCTGCGACGTCGATGACCTTCATGCCGAAGAGTTCAACCAAGCCTTTGGCGGAAAGCTGAACAAATATCGCGACTATCGCGAGATGCTTGAAAAAGAAAAGCCACAAGTGGTGACCATCGGTACTCCCGATCACTGGCACGTACCGATTGCAATCGCTGCGCTCCGCAGCGGTGCAGACGTGTACTGCGAGAAGCCGTTGACGTTGACGATCGATGAAGGCAAAGCGATTCGCAAGGTCGTCGAAGAAACGGGGCGTGTTTTCCAGGTCGGCACGCAACAGCGGAGTACCGCGGAATTGTTCTTGACCGCAATCGCCATCGTGCAAAGCGGTCGCTTGGGTAACAACGTCAACGCCTACCTTGCCATCGGCGGCGCTCCGGAAGGTGGTCCCTTTGAATCAACCGAAGCCCCCAGCGACATCGACTGGAACATGTGGGTTGGTCACGCACCGAAAGTCGACTACTGCGATCAACGCCGCAAGGATTTCCGTTGGTTCTTCGAGTACTCCGGCGGCAAAATGACCGACTGGGGCGCCCACCACATCGATATCGCCCAGTGGGCTTTGGCCCCGGGCGAAGATGGTCCCGTCAAGATCGTCGGGACAGGCAAGTTCACCAAAGCGGTTCCCAGCGATTTCAACTGGGCATCGTTCCTCAATGGCGAAGCTTCGCTACCCAACGGTTTCAATACGGCGACCGAATTCCACATCGATCTGACCTTCGCCAACGGATCGGTGATGAGCGTCAATGACCACTTCAAGCGAGAAAGCGATGGCGTCGATTTCGATAACGGGATCCTGTTTGAAGGCGACAAGGGTCGCATCTTCGTCAATCGCGGCAAGCTACAAGGGACGCCTGTCGATAACTTGACCGACGACGACCGCGCTGAAATCAAGGAAGCGATCGTTAAGCTGTGCAAAGGCAAACAGCCCGGCAATCACATGAAGAACTTCTTCGAGTGTGTCGAAGATCGCAGCAAGCCGATCTCAGACGTCTGGTCGCACCATCGCACCATGACTTCCTGCCACCTCTGCAACATTGCCCTGATGCTCGGCCGCGAACTGCGCTGGGACCCCAAGGCAGAACGCTTCGTCGGCGACCCGCAGGCCGATGCACTGATGAGCCGCAAGTCGCGAACGGTGTAACCGAGTTCGGGAAGTAGGGTCAGCCTGGGTCGGGAAAAAGGGGTCAGACACCAAAAGCCGGAACGGCCCTTCGGGTGCTTTGCACTTTTGGTGTCTGACCCCTTTTTCCCGACGCGGCCTATCCCGGTGCACTGTGAACCGGAATAGAACGTTGCGGGTGATCTTGAAATCCGTACGGCATTGGGTTCAACCCGCTGCCGTGGGCGATAATCGCCGAATGCGACCTTACACCTTGTCTCCCGACGGGACTTCGAAACCGCTGCGATACTCTCGCGTCAGCAAACTGTTGGCCTGATCGTTCCCGACAAACCGCTCGGTTTCATTGTCGAACTGCAGCATCGGACCCAGGGAAAGTGGCCACTTGTCGAGATCGACGCCGTTCGCTTTCAGGTGTTCGATGGTTCGCTGCAGTGTCACGACATTGTCGTCCAGACTCTTGACCTTGGAGATCACCGCTTCGATTTCGGCCGGAGAGACCCGATTCGACTCACCAAGGTAATACGAGATGTTGCCCAGGTGGCTGACGCCGGCCGAAAGATGCCCAGTCATCGCGTTGGCATTGAGCGAGTCGTAATCTCGCGAGATGCAGGCGTCGATGAAGTTGCCGAAATGGACGTCGCCAACGTCATTCGTTTTGAATTCCTTGGTCGGATTCAGGTCCTTGTCGAACGCTCGACAATAACCGTATTGAATCTGGGCGAGGTAGCCGTCCGATCCATAAAAGATCACGCCGATCTTGTTACCCGGATCGGCACCGAACATCGCTTCGATTTCCTTGCCGCAGGACGTCGACACATCCAAGCCGCGGGTTTCGAACACGATGCACTTGTCGCCGTAGTCGTAAATCGACACCTCCGTGTTGGCAGTATCCCCTGCGTCGACATAGTTGTCGTCTTTTCGTTCAGCCTGATAACCAAGCCGCCCACCGTAACTGATGATCGAGTTGGGATGCCGATTGACCCCCAGTCCCCAGCGCGCGATGTCGGTCTGGTGAGGACCTTGATTTCCAAGATCGCCGTTTCCGTAGTGACGCTGCCAATGCCAATCGTAATGAAACTTCTCGCGAGTCAACTTGGGATCGGTGAAGGTTGCCGGCCCGCTCCAAAGATTGAAATCAACGTTTTCAGGAATCGCGTAATCCCCCTTGGGACCAATTGACTTACGCCGCTTGTAACACAACCCGCGTGCAAAGTTGACCTCTCCGATGCCTCCATCGGCAATGAACTGCATCGCGTCCTGACAGGCGCGACTGCTGCGGCATTGGGTTCCCGTCTGGAACATCCGGCCGTATCGGGCTGCCGCGGCGACCAGAGCACGACCTTCGTGAATGTTGTGGCTGATCGGTTTTTCGATGTAGACATCCTTCCCTGCTTGCATCGCCCACACGCCCATCAACGCATGCCAATGGTTGGGGGTGGCACAAGAAAGGAGCTCGACGCCGTCGTGATCCAACGCCTCGCGAACGTCTTTGAAAACCTCCGGCTTCTTCCCCTGCAGATCGGCAATCTGGTCCGCCCGCTTGCGACCGACCTCCTCGTCGATATCGACGATCGCGCGAATCACCGTTCGAGGATCTTTGTCGAAACCACGAATGTGTTCACCGCCGCGCCCGTTCAGCCCGGCAATGCAGACCCCAAGTTGCTCATTGGGACTCTGTGCACGCGAGAGCCTTGGAGAGGCGGCAGCAAACAACGAGGTGGCAGCGACGGCTGAGAATTGTCGACGATTCAGTCTGGTCATCGTTCGGTAGGCTCGAGAGGGAGATAGGGACGGGAAATCGCAGGCCGCATTATGAGCGGGCGGCGCCGCAGATTCCAGCCTCGCAACCCACAGGTCGCTCCTCCTACCGTAGCCGAGTCTCGCCGAGACGCGGGAATCTCCCGGGATTGGAATGCGGGCAAGCTTCATTCCGAGTTTTGAACGAGGCGTCAAAAATCCATCAAGGCTGATTCGGGGCGAGAGCTGCTGACTTCTCAGGTGCCTCAGCGGTCGGTGTCGCGTCAGCTTCCAGATCGCCCAGCGCGTACTGAATTCCGTCCAGCATGTGCCGCAGGATCACGGGATTGTGGTAAGTCTCCTCGCGATGTCCGAAGTTTGTGTAGAAGACGCGTCCGTCACCGGCCTTACGGATCCAAGAGACAGGAACTTCACGAGGCCCGTCGTCGATGCGTTCGGATACCGCCTGCTGGTTCATGTCCAGGCTCACCAACAACCTGAGCACGTCCGGTCCCACGAAAGTTTTGGGGTCGTACTGATAAATCTCATCCTTGTGCCAGAAACCATGCCCGTCGAAAGCACGATTCAAGACGTGGTCAGGGTCGTCCAATTTGAACGCCCAAGTGCCTCCTGCTCCCCAGGGATGGCCAGCAAATTGGCCTCCCACCAAGGCGCGGGCATCCGGATGTCGACCGAAGTTATCACTCGCCGCATGAAAGCCCGCCAAGCCCTTTCCACCCGCCACGAAATCGAGAAAGGCGTTCAACTGCGACGGCTCTGGGAATTGCATGTGGGACGTGTTGTTCAACAGAATGCAGTCGTACTTCGCCAGGTTTTCCTTGTTGAAGACATCGTAGGTGTCGGCCAGATCGACGCTGAACGCCCCTGTCTTGCGAGCCATTTCCTGAACCGCCAGGTTTCCTTGTGGGATCGACGTGTGAATGAATCCCTCGCATCGCCAAAACACCAAGATCCGACGTTGCGACTTCGGTTTGGCGGTCGCCTGTTCCGGGACGGCCGCCGCGATCGCCTGCTGTTCCTCTACCGTAATCGGCTTGAAACGCTCGGCCTTCCGTTGCTCCCAGGTCTGGGGCTGGTTGTCTTGACCAACGACGGGCAGGCAAACGCAGCCCGCAACGCAAAGACTGAGGATCAATCGTTTCATCAATGCAACTCCTTGGGATCATCCAGAGCACGAGGAACAGGATCAGCAGATTCTTGAATCACAAATACAAGCACGACGCGCCAGCGAGTGTGTCGGATGGGGGGACGGGACTCACTCGCTGACGCGTCGTGCTTGTATTTTATGGCATTTTCGAAGGCACGTCGCGGCGATCCTCTTACTCCGCCTGCGAACTGCCGATTCTTTCCTGTTTGGCCCGGATATTGTACGGTCATGCAGATGAGCACACACGACGATCGATGTGTGCCTGATTGTCACACAAAGACCAGGGAGATGGCATCTCATGAGCGAAAACAGCATCTATGCACGCCGCGTCAAGGATATCATGAGCCGAGACGTCGTCACGCTCAACGCGGGCGATACCATCCATGAAGCGTTGTCGCTGATGGGCGAGAATCGAGTCTCGGCTCTTCCCGTCGTCAACAACCGCAACGCATGCATCGGCATCCTTTCCACATCCGATTTGGTCGACATGACTCGAGACGTCGATGACGACCTCTACCACTTGGACATGGTGGACCCGACCAGCCGACGATTTCTGCTGGATAAGCTCGCCCACAGCATGGGTAGCGAGACGGTTCAGTCGTTCATGAGCGAAGGGGTGGCGACCATCGACATGGAAGCGACGATCGGCAAGGCGACGCGCGAGATGTTGAGAAATCGCATCCATCACTTACCGGTCGTTGACACCCACGACCGAGTCATCGGGATCATCTCCACCATGGACATTCTCGCGGAATTTGCCGATGGATCTCCGGATTAATTGTGCGTTTGGCCCGATGCTCAACTCCGGCTTTGTGAATTCAGATAGTCGCGAGCGCAGCTTCGTGCTTGCGCGACGACCTCTTTGAGTTCTCGAAATGCTTCTGTTGCGAGGTCCAGGTTGGTCGCTTCGCAAGCCTCTTCCAAACGCTGGGCGACTTCGGCGGTTGCGACCGCACCGACCGACAGCGATGCGCCCTTAACCGTGTGCGCGGCGCGTTTCAGCGTGTGACGATTGTTGTCGCGCAGCGCGCCATCGATTTCGTTCATCAAGCCCTGCGTTTCTCCCTGATAAACATCGAGCAACTCCCGCAGAAGTTTCTCGTCGCCTCCGACGGTGCTGAGCGCTCGCTTCCAATTGATCGGATCGCGTTGCCTCGGCTCGTCGCCCGTTTCACCGCGCGCATCGGTGGCGGACTTGCCGCCCTCGACAGGCGTTGGCAGTGCGGACGCCTGATCGAACTTGATTTCATCGAATCGAGCCTCGGGGCGATCGGAGGCATCGGAGGCATCGACCAGAGCCAGTTTCTGACGCAGCACGGCGATCCGAATCGGCTTGGGAATGTACTCGTCCATGCCAGCGGCGATGCACTTCTCGCGATCCCCTTTCATGGCGTGAGCCGTCATCGCAATGATCGGAATGTGCCGGCTTGTTCCTCGTTCGTGATCGCGAATCAGCCTGGTTGCCTCGAAACCATCCATCACGGGCATTTGAACATCCATCAAGACGATATCGAAGTCTGTATCTTTGACCGCGCAAACCGCTTCTTCGCCGTTATTGACGACCGTCACGTGATGCCCGTATTTCGAAAGAACGCCGACCGCGAGTCGTTGATTGATCACATTGTCCTCGGCCAGCAGCAGACGAAGCGGACGGGGAAACGAAATCTCCTCGTCCTCGCAATACGACGAGGCGTCTTCCGGCGCAGTCACCCCCAGAGCGCGGACAATCGCGTCGAACAATTCGGATTGTTTCACCGGCTTCATCAACCGCTCGTCGATCTTCAACCGATCCATGATCAGGTCGTCCCCATCACGACCGCCGCTGGTCAAGGCGATCACCTGAGTATCGGCTAAGTCCTGGTCGTCTCGCAGCTTTTCGACGAAATCGAAACCGCTCATCTCGGGCATGTTGACATCGGTGATGACCAGCAGAATCGGTTCGCCCTGTTGTTTTCCATGGTGCAATTCGCTCAATGCCAAGTCACCCGATTCGGCCAGAGTCGGCAGCATGCCCCAGTTCGAGAGCATTTCGTTCAGGATCATCAGGTTGGTTTGGTTGTCATCGACGACAAGCACACGTGTTCCACCAACGACCACCACGCCACGATGTTGCACTTCTTCGGCCCACTGAGGCGCCGCATGAAGCACGACTTGGAACTTGAACTCGCTACCACGATCCACCGCGCTGGAGAGCGAAATTTCTCCGCCCATCAAGCGGACCAGTCGCGTGGAAATCGCCAACCCCAACCCAGTGCCACCATAACGCCGCGTCGTCGACGTATCGGCCTGCTCGAATTCGTGAAAGATCGAGTCACACTTTTCCTCGGGAATGCCAATGCCGGTGTCACGCACGGTGAACTCAAGCACGACATCGTCTTGGGTGGATGGGAGTTGGCAGACTTCGACGACGACCTCACCCTCATCGGTGAATTTGATGGCGTTGCCGGCCAGGTTAACAAGCACTTGTCGCAATCGCCCGACATCTCCGACGACATAGCGAGCAATCGCCGGATCGACGCGAAACGCCAGCTCGAGCCCCTTACTGTGCGCCTTCAAGGCAAGCGTCTTCATCGTGTCGCCGAGAGATTCGCGGATATCGAACACGCGCGGCTCGATGTCCAACTTTCCCGCTTCGATTTTGGAAAAGTCGAGAATGTCGTTGATCACGTTGAGGAGTGATTCACCTGATTCCTGAACCATCGACAAGAAATTGCGCTGCGTCGGATCCAGCTTGGTATCAAGCACGAGATCGGTCATACCGATGATCGCGTTCATCGGTGTACGGATTTCATGGCTCATGTTTGCCAGGAAATCACTCTTGGCACGATTGGCCTTGTCGGCAATTTCTTTGGCCTTGAGGATTTCTTCATCGGCCTTTTTGCGCCGTGATGTCGTGGCCGATTCCGACGACGCCCGTCACGACGCCCGCGTTATTTTTCAAAGGAACCTTGGTGGTCAGCAAACACATCGATGCGCCATCTTCGGATCGGTGCGACTCTTCGCGGTCGACCAACGGATGGCCCTTGCGCATCACGTCCTGATCGTCTGCAACATATTCGCAGGCGAGTTCCGGGGGCGAAAAATCGTAATCCGTCTTGCCCACCAATTGTTCAACAGAATCGAGCTTCAACAGTTTCAACAATGCTGCATTAGCCGTCACGAAACGCCCGGCGCGTCCTTGACGTAGATCAAGTCCGGCACGTTGTCGATGATCGTCTTCAACAGGTCGCGTTCGCGCGCCAACTCCTGTTCCGCCAGCTTCTGTTCGGTCACATCGCGTGAGATCCCGAAGGTACCCATCACCTTGCCCGATTTATCTTTGAGCGGAACCTTGGTCGTGCTGCACCAGGTTTCTCTGCCCGCTTCGTAGGTCTCGTGCTCGATCTCAGAAAGAATCGGCTCACCTGTCTCCATGATTCGCCGCTCGTCAGCAAGCGCCTTACGGGCATGCTCTTTGGAAAAGAAATCGGCATCTGATTTTCCCAGCGCCAGACGAGGATCATCCAAGCCAAACTTTCGCGCGCAACTTCGGCTCAGACGCACAAAGCGGCTATCGGCATCCTTGAAGTAGACCGAGTCTGGCACCGTGTCCAACAACGTTGCCAACAAGAACTTTTCGAACTCAATCTGATGTTCCGCGTCCTTTTGGTCGGTGATGTCCCAGAACATGACCTGGATGCCAACCACCTCTCCACGCCAGCTAAGGACAGGAGCCTTCCATACCTCAACATGACTTTGCTTGCCGCCCGCTCCTTGATGACGCTCGACATCGTGGTGCAGTTTGCCCGACTGCATCACGTCACGGTCATCCTTCATGTACTTCTTGGCGAGGTCGGCAGGATACAAATCGAAATCAGATTTGCCGATCAGCTCCTCCGCCGATTTTCCAATTTGTTCGCAAGCCTGCGCATTGGCATATTGAATTCGACCGCGTGCATCCTTTCTCAACACACTCAGCGGCAAGCTCTCTACCAACGATCGATAAACTGCCTCCGCATCATGCAGTGCTGTTTCCAGATTCCGTCGATCGGTGGTGATCCGAGTCAATCCATGAATCACGGGCTGATCCGAATCGGCCAAATCGTTTGAGTCGAACTGAATCCATTCGTGGACTCGATGGATCGTCTTGCTGCGGTCGCTGACTCGATACTCGTACTCGACGACACGTTTTTCGGGCAAACCTTCCCAGTGCTCCCGGACGCGTGCGCGATCATCGGCGTGAATGGCATCCCAGCGTAGTTGTGGGTTGGCAACGAGCTCGGCCGCCGAATAGCCGTAGAGATTCTTTGCGGCGGAATGAATCCAACAAAGGTTACCGTCCAACGAGGCGGACCAGGGAATCTCCGAAATCATCGCGAGCAATGATTCCGGCAGATGAGGGTCCACCGTCGCCGTGTCTCGATCGGTCTCTGCGCTGGCCATCGCACCACCGTACCGGCTTGGAGATGCAAGTAGAGGGAAGTCCTCCCCTGAACTCGTCAATCATAGACGGTCTGGCGCGCCGATGAATACCGAAGCGCCGCGATCGGCAAGAATTGGCCCTGTTTTCATCAGGTGCAAGCAAACCGGCACGGGACGTTTCGGAAGAAATCCGAGTCTCGGAGAGGCTCAGCTACTGTCCGCCAGCCTCTCCGAGGCTGAGCGATTCCGACCGACCATCGGTATTCGCTGCGGTCTACTTGCGGGCGGCCGCGTGCTTCAGCGGCAACCAGGCGGAGCCTGCTTGACTGCTGTCGACACACTGTTGGATGAAATACATCCCCTCCACGCCGTCGTAGACGTTCGGATAGATCGTGTTGCGGCGATCGATCGACTCTCCCGACGCTCGGCGGGCCATGTCATCGAAAGCCGCGGTGTAGACGTTGGCAAAAGCTTCAAAGAAGGCCTCGGGATGTCCCGAAGGCAATCGGCAAGCCCCCGCCCCCAACGCGTTCATGAACGGTCCGTTGGGATCTCGCGTGTAGATCTGATGCGGCTTCCCGTTTTGTCGGAAGATCAACTCGTTGGGATTCTCTTGCCGCCAGCGGAGCGAACCTTTGGTGCCATCGATCTCAATTTCCAGATCATTCTCGCGGCCGTGGCTGATTTGCGACGCCGTCACGGTACCGAGTGCGTCGTTCTCATAGCGAATCACGGCGGTGCCGTAGTCATCCAGTCGCCGACCTTCGACAAACGTCTTCAAACTGCAACTGACTTCCGCCGGCAACACACCCGTCATGTAGCGGCCCAAATTGTAGGCATGGGTGGCAATGTCGCCGAACGCGCCTGCCGCCCCACTCTTTTTCGGGTCGGTCCGCCAAGCCGCCTGTTTCTGGTTGTCGCTTTCCAAGGAGGTCCGCAGCCAGCCTTGGATGTACTGCGAGCGAATCGCGTTGATTTCACCCAATTCGCCGCCCAGAATCATTTCGCGGGCCTGCCGCACCAGCGGGTAGCCCGTGTAATTGTGGGTCACCGCGAACACCACATCGCTCCCCTCGACTGATTCCAAGAGCGATTCAGCTTGGGCCAGATCAAACGTCATCGGTTTGTCGCACACCACGTTGTATCCCGCCTCGACCGCGGCGCGAGCGACGTCGTAGTGCATGTGATTGGGAGTCGCAACGCTGACAAAGTCGATCCGCTCACTCTCGGGCAGTTTGCTTTCGGCCTCGAGCATTGCCTCATAGCTTCCGTAAGCCCGCGAATCGGCAATGTCGTATTCCGGAGCCGAGGCCTTGGCCCGCTGCGGGTCGCTCGAGAGCGCGCCGGCGGTCACAACGGCTCGATTGTCGAGGCAGGCGGCGATGGAGTGGACACGGCCGATGAAGGATCCAGCCCCCCCACCTACCAGGGCCATGCGAAGTTTTCGATTCAGCGGTGCGTTGATGCCCATGGTAGTTTCTTCACCTCAATCGGCAGTTTTCAGGAATCGGGACGGGGAACCTATCCGAAAAGGGGTCTGACCCTCTCCAGTGAGGACAAACACGCAATGAATGAAATCGGCTCGCCTCCAAAGGGTCAGACCCCTTTTCGGAAAAGCCCTTTGTCGGAGGATCTTTTTGAGATCGCAATCGTAAAGCTCAATCCAACCGCGTACAATTCCCGGCAGGTGCACCGATTCGTCGGGGAGGACCAAAATGTTCTCCAAATTCTCTGCCAGGATCTCGACTGGGATCTCGGCAGGCGGAGGAGAACCGATAAAAATGAATGCACCGATCTTCGATCAACGCCGACGAAGCATCCCTTTTCCCACGCACGGAGTCGCCCACTGATGTCTCGCCCAACCGGAACCCAAGAACTTCCGACGCTTGATCTACGACCGAGATGTTGCGAGTTTTCGTCGTTGGCGATCGTATGCCTGACAGCCATGTCGATGCTCGGAATCGCCGCTGCCGCCTATTTCACGGGCCGTCAGCACGCATCGTCGAGCGCTGCCGAGGCTTGGTCCGAAACCCTTCCACTGATCAACGCGACGGCGGCTGTTTCCAGCGAAAAATATTCCATGGCGACGGGCGACATCAGCGACGATGCCGAAGGCCTGTTTGTGCTCGACAACAACTCCGGTTTGTTGCAATGCTCGGTGATCTATCCCCGTAGCGGACAGTTCCTGGCGAGATTCTCAGGTGAACGTAGCCGACGCGATTGGCACGGGGGCAAAAGGGGGCCAGTACCTGATGCTCACCGGACGCGCCCAGTTTCCGCGAGCCAGCAATCGTCCGGCCGCTTCGACGGTGGTCTACGTGATGGACAGCGCCACGGGCAATTATGCCTGCTACGGCATTCCCTTCGATCACACGGCGGTCGCCAGGAATCAAGCTCAGCAGGGACTGCTAGTGTTGATCGCTACAGGCTCGGCCAATCCGGTGATCGATCGCGACAATTTGCGATAGGCCGTCGCATGAAGATTTTCGTAACCCGCGGCGTGGGCGAGGCAATGTCGAAACGATTTTGACTCGCTTGATCATTGGTTTATCGAAAGAGCGCTACTTCAAAGAGCGACAGCGAGGGGAGGGTCATTGATTGGCTCGTCTTGAGCTTCTTCGTTGAGCCGGTAGCCGAAGGCGTCGCCAAAGTGCGATACGACCGCAAGAATACGACGCCTTCGGCTACCGGTGAAACAAGAATTGAACGGCACGCACCTCCAAAGAGCCCATCAGGCGAACGGATTGAACGCGACTCACGGACTCAATGGACCGCAAGCCGAAGCGGTGTCGACACTCGCGGGGCCGCTGTTGGTGCTGGCCGGCGCTGGGACTGGCAAGACGCGCGTGGTCACGTTTCGAATTGCCAACCTGATCCGTCATGGTGTGGCTCCCGATCGAATCTTGGCGGTGACCTTTACCAACAAGGCTGCCGGGGAGATGCAGGAGCGCGTGTCGGAACTGATCACGCGGAAGAAGCCGGCCCCGCCAGGTCGTGTTTTCAAAAAGTCGAAGCGGAAAGACGACTCGCCGCAACCGACGATCAGCACGTTTCACTCGCAATGTGTGCGGATTCTGCGACGGCATGCCAAGGCGCTCGGGTTTCCGGCCAAGTTCTCCATCTACGATCGCAGCGATCAAGAATCGTTGGCCCGAGGCGTCCTTCGCGAACTGCGGCTGCCCGGCACCGCACTGCGACCGGCCGACATGCTTTCGATCATCGGTGGCTGGAAGAACGCTTCCATCAAACCGGAACAGGCAGCCTACGTCGCGGCAACCGACCGCGAACACTTTGCCGCCGCCGCCTATCGCCGCTACCAGAACGCGTTGAAAGCGCACGGGGCGATGGACTTTGACGACTTGCTGCTGCAGACCGAAACATTGTTCGAGGAGCATCCTGCGATCCGCGACGAGGAGGCCGCCAAGTACGATCACGTGCTGGTCGACGAATACCAGGACACCAACGGCAGCCAATATCGCATCACCAAGCATCTGACCCTGCGACACCGCAATCTGTGCGTGGTCGGGGATGACGATCAGTCGATTTATGCCTGGCGCGGCGCTGACGTCACTCACATTTTGAACTTCCGGGAAGATTGGCCCGACGCCAAAGTCGTTTACCTTCAAGACAACTATCGCAGCACCGCTGAAATCCTGGCGATGGCCAATCGATTGATCAGCTACAACACGCTGCGTCATGACAAAACGCTGATCGCCAGCCGTCCCAAGGGCCCACGCCCTCGGATTGAACAATACAAAGACGAGATCACCGAATCCAAATCGGTCGTCAGTGAAATCTCGAAGCTGATCGACCGCGATCACGTTCAGCCTCGCGACATCGCCATCCTGTTCCGAACCAACGAACAACCGCGATTGTTCGAAACGGAGTTGCGGAAAGCCAAGGTTCCCTACGTGATGTTGGGAAGCCAATCCTTTTTTGATCGAAAAGAAGTCCGCGACCTGATCGCGTATTTGAAATGGATCGAGCAACCGGCCGATGAGGTCTCGCTACTGCGCGTGATCAACACGCCGGCACGAGGATTGGGTAACAAGACGGTTCAGACTTTGGTGCAACGTGCCGTCGAGCGCGGAGTCCCGGTGTGGGAGGTGATGCAGGACCGCGCGGCGACGGCTGATCTGCCGAGCGCCGCGCAGAAAGGGATTGCCGAACTGGCGTCGATGGCGAACGACGTCCGCCAACGAGCGGCGAATGAATCGCTGACCGATGCCATGCGGACGCTGTTGGAGCGCACCGCGTATGCCGATGAAATCGCTCGCAACTACGAACAGCCCGAAGAGCGGGAGGCACGTCAGAGCTCGCTGGAAGAAATGACCAACGCGATCGGGGCCTACCAGGACGGAGCCAAGAATCCCGACCTGACCGGCTTTCTATCCGAAATCGCCCTGACCGGTCGCGAGCTCGGAAACGAAAAGGACAAACTCGCCAAACAGAATGCGGTTTGGTTGCTGACCATGCATGCGGCCAAAGGGCTGGAATTTCCCTACGTGTTCATGGTCGGCATGGAAGACGGCATCCTGCCTCACAGCCGTAGCGTCAAGAGCGGCGAAGAGGACGACATCGCCGAAGAGCGTCGCCTCTGTTACGTCGGCATCACCCGAGCCCAGGAGTTCCTGACCCTCTCGCTCGCCCTGACTCGGCGAAAATGGGGTCAGGCCAGACCGACCACGCCAAGCCGTTTCCTCTATGAAATCACCGGCAAGGCGGACAATCCGAACAAATATCGAAAGCAATCGGCCCATCGCTAGGGCAGCGTCAGCATTTCGTTGAAGGGTTGATGGCGAAAAGGGGTCAGACACCAAAGACCGGAACGGCCCGAAGGGTGCTTCGCATTTTTGGTGTCGGACCCGAATAGCACGGGCTTTGAACCTCGGGCGCTAGCCGTGGGCGAAGAAAACGTCGTTAGGATGCGGCGAAGGCCCACGGCTAGCGCCCGAGGTTCACTGAGACAACCTCAGTTCGTGCCATTCGGGTCTGACCCGTTTTCCGACTAGCCAAGATTGGGCTCGATTCTGCGAAGAGAGGAGGGATTTCGGCCTCAACGTGACGCCGACATGTAACGGTTCTGTATCGAACTGTCTGCATCGATCTCAGTCCCTTCTATACTAGGGGAATGAGACCCTTGAATTCTTGATGGTGAACACGCCCGGTATGCGCATTCTTATCCGACTCGTGATCCTGGCCTGTGTGATTGGCGGGTTGGCCGCCGCCGGCCATCGCGGCCGCTCCTACTGGCAAGAACGCAATCGTCCCAAATTCCGCACTGCAGAGGTCACGGAAGGCTCGATCACCGCCGTGGTCAATTCGACCGGCGAAGTCAAACCGGTGCTCTCGATCTCGGTCGGCTCGTTCGTATCGGGTCCCATCCAGGCGTTGCATGTCGATTTCAATGAGACTGTGACCAAAGGCCAGTTGATGGCCGAAATTGACCCGCAGCTGTTCGCGGCAGCGGTTGCCGGTGATCGCGCCGTGCTGGCGATCCGCCGTGGTGAAGTCAAACGAGTCCAAGCGGATCTCGCCCGAGCCAAATTGGACCTGGAGCGATCCGATCGCTTGAAGGAAAAGGGCGAAGGTTACGTTTCGCAGGTGGAGGTCGATCAGTACCGCTTCGCCCTGGAGTCACTCGAGGCTCAGCTGACGATTGCCGAAGCCGGGGTGATGCAAGCCGAGGCGTCGCTGGAAAACTCCGAAGCCAATCTCGCATACACGCGGATCGAATCGCCAGTCGATGGCATCGTCATTGATCGGAAGATCGAGCCCGGACAAACGCTCGCCGCTCAATTCCAAACCCCCGAGTTGTTCGTTGTCGCACCCGACATTCGGCGCGAAATGCATATCTTTGCCTCGGTCGACGAGGCGGACATTGGTCTGATTCGAGCCGCTCGCGAGGCCAAGCAACCAGTCGAGTTCAGTGTCGATGCGTATCCAGACATGCTGTTCGAGGGTGCAATCGAACAGATACGCCTTAGCCCCATGGTCATGCAAAACGTGGTCACTTATCCGGTTGTGGTTTCGGCTCCCAATCCCGATTTGAAATTGATGCCTGGAATGACGGCGAGCCTCTCCTTTCAGACCGATCGCAAAGAAAAATGCCTGCGGATTCCCAATGCAGCGCTCCGTTTCTTTCCCGATGTCGAAAACGTTCGCGAGCAGGACAAACACCTGATCACGGGCGTCAAGGAAAAAGAGGAAGAGGATCAGTCGGATGACGAATCGGCCCACGAAAAGACGGCCGCGGCGGCCAAGCGATCCGACCGGTATGTCTGGACATGGGAGGAGCAAAAACTCAAAGCGACCCCCGTCACCATCGGCATTCGCGACAGCAAGTGGAGCGAGTTGGTCAGCGGTGACCTGAAACCGGGTGATGCATTGGTGGTTGCGCAAGGAAAAGTAGGTCGCGATGGGCTTCTGGAACACGGTTCGAATCGCTCTTCGCTCGCTCGGCAAGAATCGCATGCGCGCTGCGCTGACCACGCTCGGAGTCGTGATTGGGATCGCCGCGGTCACCGCGATGGTTTCCATCGGGCAGAGCGCCGCCGGTTTGGTGCAAGGCGAACTCGAGGGTCTGGGCACCAACGTGATCATCGTTCTTCCCAAGATGATGCAGCGGGGCGGCGTCCAAGATTGGCGGACGGTATCGCTGACGCCCGCCGATGCGGAGGCGATTGAAGCAGAATGTCCTTCGGTGGCCGCTTGCAGCGGTCTGGTCGGATTCTCGAACCAGGTGGTCTACGGCGGCGTGAACTGGCAACCTAAGGAATCGCTGGGTGTCGGCCCCGCCTATCTGACGGTACGCAGCTGGCAGATTCGTCGCGGCGGTTTCTTTGGCGAGCGAGAGATTCGCTCAGCCGAAAAGGTCTGCGTGATCGGCCAGACGCTGGTCGCAAAACTGTTTCAGACGATCGATCCGATCGGTGAAAAGATTCGCATCGGCAACATCCCCTTTCGCGTCATCGGCGTGCTCGAGTCGAAAGGCGCGAACATGGTGGGCGAGGACCAGGACGATCTGCTGCTGGTTCCCTACACGGCCGTTCAGAAGCGAATTCATGGCAACCAATTCAAGAACGTGCATGCGATCATGGCTTCGGCTCGATCGCCCGACGTGACCGCCGACGCGACGAGCGAAATCCGACAATTGCTGCGTGAGCGTCACGACATCGCGCCGGGACGTCCGGCCGACTTCGAAGTTCAAAGCACGACGGAGATCGCGAACGTGTTGGGCGTGATCACCGGTTCGATGACCGCCATGCTTGCTTCGATTGCCGCCCTCAGCTTGGCCGTGGGTGGCGTCGGGATCATGAACATCATGCTGGTCTCGGTCACGGAACGGACTCGTGAAATCGGCGTTCGCATGGCGGTCGGAGCACGCGGCGGTGACATCCTTCGACAGTTCCTGATCGAAGCGGTGGTACTGTCAGTTCTGGGTGGATTGATTGGGCTGCTGCTCGGTGTCGCTGGATCGGTCGCGGTCATCAAGTTGATCAATGCCTGGTCACCGGGAACCGATTGGCCCGTCGTCGTCTCGGTACCGGCCGCTATCACGGCGATTCTCTTTTCGGCAGCCGTCGGAATCTTTTTCGGGTTCTATCCGGCGAGAAAAGCGAGCCGACTCGATCCGATCGACGCGCTGCGCTACGAGTAGCCGCCTACGCTTTCGTTGCGTGCCCCCTCCGCTTCACTGCGACTCCGCGTCCCTTCGCGGAGCTCTGTTCTTCACCTCGGTCGGTCGCATACTAGCTGGACAGCGCCCCTTTGCTGTAGGTCGGTCTCTCCGAGATCGACATTCCACGCGGCTTTGCCGCGAAAATCCGAGCCTCGGAGAGGCTCGGCTACAGGTAGGTGCCCTTTCCCGTAGGTGCCCTTTCCCGTAGGTGCCTGGGTGGTTTGGATGCGGGCGGAGTTAGGGTTTGCCGGGGACGCAAAGGGAAAAGCTGCGGATATAATTGCAGCATTGCTCTGTCGGCATCGACGCCCCGCCTCCGACCTGCCCCCCCGCTATGCGTATTCTGGATCTGATCTCCCCCAAGGACCTGTCGCGGGTCGCCAAACTGCAGATGCTGGCTCGCCAGGTCGTGGAGGGGTTCTGTTCGGGTCGCCACCGCTCCCCGCACAAGGGTTTCAGCGTCGAGTTCAAAGAGCATCGCCCCTACGTCCGCGGCGATGAACTCCGCAGCATCGATTGGAAGGTCTTTGGAAAAAGCGATCGGCTCTACATTCGTGAGTTCGAGGAAGAGACCAACTTGCGATGCACGCTGTTGGTCGACCGCAGTGGCTCAATGCAGTACGGTGGTGATCGTAGTGATGGTCGCACCAAGTACATCTACGCTCAGCAACTTGCCGCCTGCCTTGCCTACCTGATGTTGGGCCAACAAGACGCGGTCGGCCTGGTGACATTCGATGACCAGCCACGAGACCAGCTTCCGGCGCGCAGTCGCCCCAGCCATCTTCGCGCGTTGTTGTCGGCGCTGGCGTCCGACGGATCGAAGCGCGAGACCGATTTGGGCGGGGTCTTTCACAAGATTGCTTCCAAGCTGGGTCGTCGTGGCTTGGTGATCATCATTTCGGACGCGATGGGTGATGTCGCGTCGATCGCCCGTTCGTTGGCTCAATTTCGCTCGTCGCGACACGAAGTGCTGTTCTTTCAGATTCTGGACCCAGATGAAATGGACTTTCCATTTTCCGGACGGATCCAGTTCCGCGATCTGGAGAATGAATCCAACGAACATACCGTCGACGCACGTTCCATGCGTGAAGCCTATCTGGAACGATTGCATCAGCACGAGACGTTACTACGAAGCGCCTGCCTGAAGCATCGCGTCGACTTGATTCCGCTGACGACCGACCGCCCGTTTGCAGACGCTTTGCACGAATACCTCGCGTTGAGGAGGCGAATGCGTTGACGCTTCTCAACGGGATTCTGGCTCTGGGCGCTTTGGCATTTACCGTCCCGCTCGCCATCCACCTGCTGTTTCGCAGCCGTTTTCGCACCGTCGAGTGGGGAGCGATGCACTTGCTCGACAGCGTGGTGCGGATCAATCGTCGGCGGATTCAGTTGTTGCATCTGTTGTTGTTGCTGCTGCGCTGCATGCTGCCGATCTTGTTGGCGTTTTGCCTGGCCCGTCCGGTGCTGACCGGTTTTCAGTCCTTGCCGGGAGACGCGCCTCAGTCACTGGTGATCGCGATTGACGACAGCCGAAGCATGTCCGTCCGCGACGAAACGGGTCTGACGCGGATGGATCGCGCCAAGCAGGGACTGACCGAAATGCTCGAGAAGCTATCGCGGCGTGACGAAGTGATCCTTCTTCCGAGCAGTCGTGTCGGCGCACCGGCTGCGGCTCAAGGTGCCCAGGAAGCGCTCGGCGGTGTCCGGCGACTGACGTCCAGTTTTGGCCCCGTCGATCTTGGCACGCTGATGCGAGGCGCTCTCGAAGCTGCCGACGGTGCGTCACACCCGCAACGACGCATTCTGGTCGTCGGAGATTTCCCCAGCCACGTCGTCGAGGATGCAGCGATGTCGTCCCTCTCGCGTGTTGCCAGCACGCTTGCGGAAAAATCGATCCGGCCGGCGATCAGTTTTTGGAATCTCGGAACCGATTCCAGTCAACTCGAAAACGTCTCGGTCGATGCCGTCGAGATCGACTCGCCCGCCGTGGTCGCCGGCCGCGTAGCAAGTTTTTCGGCCAGCCTGCGAAACGCCAGCGATATTCCGATTCGTGACCTCCGCGTGATGTGGTCGATCGACGGCACCGAATTGAATCCCACGACCGATCACGATTGAGCCGCGATCGAGTGCCACTTCGGGGCTGAGCCACCGGATCGAAGAGGTCGGCGTTCATTCCTTGACCGTCGCCATTGAACATGCCGATGCCCTGATCGACGATAACCGTCGCTCGATCGCCGTGGATGTGATTCGCGAAATCCACGTGATGCTGGTCGATGGAGAGCCAAGCCGAAAACCACTGGAAAGTGAAACCGATTACCTCGCTGTCGCGCTCAGCCCGTTCGCGTTTGGGGGCGACGATCAACCCGACGCGGTCCGAACCAGCATCATTCGTCCCAGTCAAATCGAGCGAGAGCTCAAGGAACAATCTCCCGATATTCTCGTGCTGGCCAACGTCGATCAGATTCGCGGCAAAGCTCGCGAGTCGATTGCCCAATTCGTACTCGACGGCGGAGCACTGATTCTCTTTGACGGCGACCGCATCGATGTCGACTCTTACAACGAACCCTGGTCGGGTGAAGGCGGGACTTGGAACCTGCCTGCTCGGCTTGGTCCATTGGTCGATGTCACCGATCGCGCAGAACGGTCCACCGCTGCAAATCGCAGGAAGGAATCCCGTCTATTCGCCCTGGGATGTGCTGGGAGAAACCGATCAGCAACCGTTCGCTGACGTCGAAATCGATCGCTATCGACAGTTTTCGGTCGACGCGTCGGCCAGCGAAGACGCTGATGCATCGGGATCCGCCCAGGATGACAGTGGTGAAGACGGTCGCCGCGGGACCTACCGATCTCGTTGTGGAGCATGGCAAGCGGCGACCCCCTCGCGGTATCGGCTAGTCGAGGAAGTGGCCGAGTGGTCCAGTTTGCGATCGCCTGTGACACTGCCTGGACGACGCTGCCACTGCGCATGGTCTACCTACCGATGATGCAACAATTGGTGCTGGATCTGGCTGGAAGTCGAAAGCAGACCACGGTCGACATCGGAGATGGATTCTCGGTGCCCGATCGCCGAGTTGGCGGCGAAGATCCCCGAGGGAGAGAAGATCGACGAGAGTCGGGCAGCGACTTTCCAATTGGAATCACCGGGCGAACCCGAAATCGAGATTCGCCCGACCGATGAGCCGTCACCTCATTTGGCCGATTGCGCGCACCGAAGTACCTGGCGCCTATCGCCTGCGAAAGACGACACCGATCGAGGACTCGCTGCACGATCACGACCAGCACGATGCGGATGGTCGAGGTGCCTGCGATTGAATCCCGCTTGCGTGATGCGGACCCGTCTCGCTTGGCGGCGGCCGCGAACCTGTTGGAGGCGAACGTCTACACCGACTTGGAATCGCTTCAATCCGACGATCGCACTCGACGATTCGGACGCGAAATCTGGCGTTGGCTGTTGGTGGCCCTGTTAGTCGTGTTGGTCGCGGAGTTGTTGTTACAGCAACGATCGGTCAAGGCATCCAGACTGGGGGCGTCATGATCGGCTTGATGCACGTCGCAGGTGCGATTCGCTTTGCAGGAGACCTGCATCCCCTGCTGGTGATTGGGGTCGCGCTGGCGGCTGCCTCGCTCGTTGCCTGGTTGTATTTGCGAGAAAGCCGCACGGTCGCATCGCCTTACAGCTTTCTGTTACCCAGTTTGCGGGCGTCGGCGGTGGCGCTGGCGATCCTGATTCTGGCCGCCCCGGTATGGCATCGGCGTGTCACCGTCGGCACGTTGGGTCAAGTCATTTTTGCGGTCGACACCTCACAGAGCATGTCGCTCAACGACAGCGCCGAACCCGATTCGAATCCATCGCGACTCGATCGGGCTTTGAACATGCTGACCGGTGACGCACAAAACAAAGGCTTGCTCGAGTCCCTTTCGCAAACTCATCTGGTGGACGTGATTGCGTTCTCGTCGGGTGAACCTTCGATGGTTTGGTCGAGTCGCGACGAGGAGGGTTCACCAAGTGTGATTGACTTGGCGGCAACAGGATTGCGGTCTGATTTGTCCAGTGGCATGTCGCTGGCTCGCAGCGGTCTCGCACCGACACATGCCGATGCACCGCCGCTAGCGCCTCGAACCGCCGCCGTCGTCTTGTTGACCGATGGTCGGGACAACATCGGCCGATCACCGCTCGATGCTGCCGAGCAATTGAAAGGCGTCGGGAATCGACGTGCACACGATCGGCATCGGCTCCCAGGACGAGCCGGTCGACGTCGGCATCGTTGACGTGATCCGCCCCGAGAATGTTGCTTCCGATGGCCAACTGATCGGCGAGATCGTGCTGAAGTCCGTTGGGTTGGCCAGCGAGGGCGGCTCTCCGGGCAATGTAATCGTTCGGATCGAGTCGGGTGGCAAGATCGTTTGGCAGGAACAGGTGGCTGCCTCGTCCAATCAGCAGTCCGTTCCGTTCGTGTTGGACGTTGAATCGATCCTTGGACCGATTGCAAGCCGATTCGCCGCGCGGTGTGCGCCGAAGCACCGTGGTCATGGATCTTCGTGCAGTGGTGGAGCAGGTCGATGGTGACACGCACGCGGAAAACAACGCGATGCCGTTTCGGGTCGCGGCGTCGACGCGCGATCGACGTCTGCTGATCCTCGACGGTTCGAGCCGCTGGGAAACCCGTTACATTCGCAACCTCTTTTCGCGCGACCCGGCTTGGACGGTGGACACGGTGCTGTTCGGTAAGGGGACCGATATGCCGATCGTCAAACGTGGCGATCAGCCGGGTGAGCTACCCAACACCGATGTTGCGATGGCGGCCTACGACGCGATCATTCTTGGCGAGATCCCGCCTGAGCAATTCAACACAACCGATGCGGAGCGAATTCGGGACTTCGTCATGCGCGGCGGCGGTTTGATCGCGATTGATGGGCGTTACAACCGGATGCGGATCCTCGCCCAAGACGAGTTGCCCGCGTTGATTCCGATCCGTTACACCGGTGAGCCGCCGCTGGTCGTCAAGTCGATCCGCCCCAACAGTCTTGGCGAAGATCATCCGGTCTTCAACCTATGGGGCGACAAAGAGGAGCGAATCAACTTTTGGGACAACCTTCCCGCTCCTCCGCTGGCTCCGATGATCGAAGCCGCAAGAAGGCGCGGAGGTCTGGGCGGACGTGGTGGCGATCGATCAGCGGCAGCGCTCCATGGCTGGTCACGCGACTCTACGGGGCAGGGCGAGTCTTTTATCTTTCGACGGATCAAACCTGGCGTTGGCGTTACAAGGTTGCCGACCGATTTCACGCCAGGTTTTGGAATCAACTGCTCAGCGCCGTCATGCAGCCTCCTTACGCGGCGAGCGACGATTACGTGGCCTTGGGTACCGACAAGATCGAATACGACGTGGGGCAATCCTCGACGATCCGGGCGCGACTGCAAGATCCCAGCGGTCAACCTGTCGGTGACGCCACGGTCGACGCACTCCTCATTGCCGATGATCGGGTGATCGCGACCGTCCCCCTTTCGGTCGACGATCCGGCCCGAGGAACCTATCGAGGCCAGACGCCACCCCTGCAAACCGGTGCTTACAGCATTCGCATTCGAGCCAGCGGCTTCGACGCCCAGGCGTTGCAGGCCAGCACGCCGATTTGGGTGGGCACGCGTGACGCGATTGAATTGGGTCGTGTCAGCCTGGATCAGGATACACTGAAGCAGATCGCCAAAACGGGTGGCGGCGTTTATCTGCACGAATCGTCTTCGGATCAGATCCTCGAGCACCTACGCCCATTGTCCAACGGGATGGTCGTGGAGTCCGATGTTCTGGTGTGGCAGTCCTTTTACTGGTTTTGGGCCATCATCCTGCTGCTGACCGTTGAGTGGTGGATGCGCGAAACGAGCTGGATTGGTGTAAGACCGATCCGAGAAGGGGTCTGACCCTTTGGAGGCAAGTCGAAGTCATTGTGTTTTTTCCTCGCCGGAAGGGTCAGACCCCTTTTCGGATCGGTTCTAAGTCATGTCGTCAATCAGTTCCGACCTTTCCTACGGACTGCAACTCGATCCCAAGACCGCGAAGGTGCTTGGGCGTTTCGACCGTCGCCGACGCGTCTTGCTGCTGCTGCGCGGCGTCGCCGCCGCGATTGTCTTCTTCCTCGTCGCCATGGTGCTGATCGCGCTCTGCGATTACTTGTGGTTGCTCAGCGATCCCGTGCGCTGGCTGTTGAGCGGTCTCGGTTATGCTTTGACGGCCTGGGCACTTTGGTGGTACGGGCTGCACCCCATGGGCGAAGGCAACGCTCGCCGCATCGCTCGACAGATCGAATCGACGGATCCTCGCTTGCGCGAAGATCTGCTATCGGCAGTCGAACTAGCCGATCCCGAGTCTGCCAATGGTTCGCCAGGTTTTCGACGGTGGCTGCAAGAGAGCGTGGCCAGTCGCACGTCGGGGCTTGAAGTCAGCCGTTTGCTTCCGGTCGGTTTGATCCAGCGCTGGCTGTTGGCAGGGCTGATCGTTGCCATCGGTTTCACCGGTCTGTTGATGGTACCGAAGATGCAGTTCGGTCGGCGAATTGCGCGAGCGATGTTGCCGGGAGTACCGATCGAGCGTGCCTCGTTGACCAACGTGTCGATCATCAAACCGTCGCCCCCGTCCGGATACGTTGCCGAGGGTGACGCCGTCGCCGTGCAGGTTCAAATCGGCGGTCGGGCCGTCGATGATGTCGTCATGCAATGGCGCAACGCTGACGGCGTCGAAGGGGAAACGATGATGACACCGCGAGTCACCTCGAGTGCAGCGGAAACGGGAGACACACTGGCACATCAAGAAATCTACGCCGCCAATCTCTCAATTGGAACGACTGCCGTTGAGTATCGAATCATCGCTGGCGACGCGATCACGCTTTGGCATGAATTGACGCCGCTACCTCGACCACGAGTGGAATCGTTTCAAAAACGATTCCAATTCCCAAGCTATTCGAAGCTTTCCGACCGTGTCGAGGAAGCTGAACATGGTGACTTGAAGGCGTTGGTCGGAACCAAGGCGATGGTCACGATTCGCTTTGACGAACCGGTCGACGACGCAACCATTCGATTCGGAAACCGCGGTACGTCCATCAACCTGGACCCAGTGGAAGGATCCAACCGCGAGTATCTCGCCACCATTCCGCTGCGAACGCCGGGTACTTATCAAGTCGATGCCATCAGTCGTCGCTCGGGCTTGAACAACCCTTTCAGTCCGCAGTACTCAATCTCGCCGGTGTTGGACGCCGCTCCCGTCGCTCGATGGTCCGAAGAAATGCCGCGGATCATGATCGTCTCGCCGTTGGATGTCGTTCCCCTCGCCGCCCTCGCGATGGACGACCTGCCAATCGATCGGGTGATTCAAGAGTTTCAGATCAACGGGGAACCGGCATTGGCGAGAAACATTCCGATCGGTGATTCGGATCGCGAACTGAACCTGAGCTGGGACTGGGATCTCTTGCGACGTATCGACAACGAGGAACAGTCCATCAAGTTGGCCAGCGGGGATATCATCCGGACACGTGTCGTGGCGGTTGACCGCAACAGTCAACGCGGCGAATCATCGCTGTTAGAACTGTTGATTGCCGACGAAGGGTTCGACACCGACCGACATGCCCGGCTCGAACAACTCAAGCACCTCTCGGTTGAGATTTCCGACTGGTCTTCGCGGATGAACCAGTGGATGGACGTGATGCGTGGAGTGGCCGAGACGTCGGAACAGGATCTCATCCTGGCGAAGTCGGAAGAGGCCACGATGCTGCAGGAGGAGAGCGAAGCGATCCTGAAACACATCGCACAGGTCTGCCAGAGCTCGACCACGCTTCCCGAAGCCGGATCGCTCGAATTGATGGGGCGTGCCCTGGCTGACCTCGCCCAAAAGCAGTCGCATTGGCTAGCCGGTTTCCAACAAGCCATCGTCGATTCACAAGCAGTCTGGCAGCAATCGCGTGAGCAAATCCTGCGTGAGCACGCACAGCAGGCCCGACAGTTTGCCAACGATGCATCGCGTCTTGACCAGTATGCCAAACACGTCTTCGCAGAGGAGTTGACCGTCGGCTTACTCACGGACGCCATGTCGCTTCAGCAGAGCTTGCGTCCGCTGCTGGATGAGGACTCCAAGTTGCCACTGCAGCGATTCCCGCGTTACCTGGTCGTGACGATCGGCCGACTCCAAGCAATCGATCAGATGATCGAAGACAACGCCGATGCGGTTCCCGATTCCACGGTTCGACATCTTGAAAGCTGGCAGCGATGGAGTGATAGCTGGCGAGCAAGACTGCAGGCAGCCATGGAAGAACCGCCGGGGGAAGATGCTTTCCGCGCGTTGATTTCGCATTTTGATCGCGAGCTTCGCAACCAGATCGACCATGGCATGATTGACGGACGTCTCGTCTCAACGATCCACTCTTTACTCCGAGAAATCCGAATTCAGATCGGTCCGACTAGCGATCTGGTCCGGCTCATGGCCAAGCATGGACAAGAGTCTGAGAAAGCGAATAACGACCAGAAGGGCCAGGTCGACTCGGACGATTCGGCGCGAAGACTACGCGATCAACAGTTCGCCGACGCAAGTTTCGATCGTGCTCGACAACACCTGCGAAGCCGTTTGGAGCAAGAAGAAGCGCTGCATCGCAGCCGCCCCAGCGTTGACCTCCGATTTGCCGCCGACATCAAGCTGATGCGTCGGGCCATGGAGAATGTTGCCAACGATGGCTACGCTCCCTATCGCGATGAACCGGCACCGTCGGTGTATCAAAACCTGGCCATGGCCTATCAAGTGCTGGAAGCAAAACACGAAGCTGACCAGTGGCTTGCCGAGATCCGTCAGCTGATGCTTGCCGAACGACGCCTGGAAGAATCGGCAACGACCAAGGTCAAACATCCGAGTTGGCTGGAGCGGTATGCATCCGGTTTGGAATGGCCCGCTCGTACGCTGCAAAATGCCGGCATCCCGTGGGGAGAGCTCGAGGACATCGATCGCGCTCGCTACAACGATGACTACAACCAGGCCCGCAATCGAATCACGACTCGGCGCTGGGGCGGCGATCCGGTGCTGTCTGCCGAATCGTCGCTGGAAAGACTCCAACAAGGCCTTTCCGACGTGCTGGAGGCACTCGAACCGAGGGTGACCGAGGCCCGCGCGACGATCGAGCGTTATGTGCTGACCCTGTCCGAACAGGCTCGCCAAGCGGCCGAAGAGGCCAAGCAAGCCGAGCAGCGCACCGAGTCTCGCCCCGATTCCCAGGCGTCAACCACCGATCAATTGGCCAAGGAACAACAGCGTGCTGAACAGGCCACGCGGCAAACGCTCGAGTCTTTGGTCGACCTCGCTAACACCGCCTCCTTAACCGACTCCGAACAGCGTGAGTTGGCGCGAGACGCCGACATCTCGGCAGCTCAAATCCAACAGGCGGCACGACAAGCGGAAGCGTCGATGAAGAAGGCGACCGAAGCGGACAGCGACCAGGAGCGAAGCGACGCACTCGATCAAACCGCTGAGGCACTGAACGAGTTGAGCGAGACGCTGGAAAGGACGGCCGAGCATTTCGAAAAGGCGGAGAACGGGGAAGACCTTGCTGAGTCAAGGGAACAGATTCGCCAAACCGAAGCGGCACTCCAAGAACAAGGCGAGTTGCAAGACCGCTACGACCGCGCCGAAGCGATGGCCGAAGCGGCCCAGAGCAGCCCGGAAGAAATGATGCGACAGCTGGAAGACGAGTTGCAAGAAAACCAGCCGATGCAGGAAGAATTGTCCGAGATCGCTCGTCGTGCGGCCGAGGCGGCGCAGCGACCACTCGAGCAGGCCGCTCGAGAGGAAAAGGCAGTCGGCCAATCTCTAGAGCGATCCGATCCCGATTTCCAGGAACGCAAGCAGCGGGCGTCTCGCGAGATCTCCAGCCTCGCCCGTCGCGCCACCGCGGTCGATCAATCACTGTTGCAGGCGACCGAACGGGCGATTGGATGGGCCAACACTCCCGACGCAAAGCCAAATCTGGATCAGGCTCGCGAGACGCTGCGTGAGGCTGTCGATCAGGCCAATCGACTCGGCGGCGATCAGGCCTTGCTCTCCGACATGCAACAGGCTGCGGGCGACATGGCCAAGGCGATCGAATCAGCGACCGAGACGCTACAAACGCTCAACGAACAGTCCGCGACGGCACAAGAGAACGACATTCACAAGGATGAATCGAGCCGCAGACGCACGCAGGACCAACTGGAACGATTCGCTCGCGATGCCAGATCCCAACAGCTTCGTGCCGCCAACACCGAGCAACAACAGTGGTCCGCTGCGAAGCAGGAAGCAGGTCGCCGCATCCAAGATGCGCAGCGCCAGAAACGTGACGCAGAGAATCAACAGCGACAACTCAAGCAGCGGCTCGACCGTGAACCAAAAAATGCTGAATCACTCAATTCCGCAATCGCAGAGGCACAGATTCGAATCGACCGAGCTTCCCGTGCCGAACAGGCGGCAAACGAATCAAAAGAATTTGCGGAACAGCAAAGTGACAATGCCAAAGCCCGCGAGAACGAGATCAAAAAGAAAGCGATCGATCCGTTCGACAAACCCAACCCGGCTGCCCAATTGGCCGTTCGCATGAGTGACGAAGCGAAGGGAGAGCTCGACGACATCCGCGATTCCCTGAATCAGCTTGCTCAAGTGATGAATTTCGAAGACCAACTCCGTGTTCCCGAGTCCCAGTCGCAGCAACTGGCCAACCAACAGCAGCGCATTGAGCAGGACGTCAGCGAAGCAGCCGAACAACTCCGACGCGCGGCCAGACACGAACAACGCCTTGGCCAACAGCGAACTCTCGCAACAACTCGACGCGGCAGCAGAAGCCGTCTCTGAAAATGCAGCCTCCGCCGCGCAGCAAGCGGCCGATTCACTTCAACAGGCGTCGTCCCAACCGGAAGCTTCCCCGGAAGCCAACCAACGCGTCGCCGACGCAGCGGCACAGATCCAACAAGCCGCCGATCAGCTCGCCCGAATGCTGTCCTCGTCGATGCCCGAAGCAGCCGATGCGGCCACGAGCCAGGCTCAATCAGAAAACCCGAGCCAACAACGTGGCGAACAACTTGCGCGAACTCTGGATGAGTTGGATCGCCAGATGGCCAAGTCGGAGCAGGCTTCGTCGCAGCCGGGCCAACAACAAGACGCCGACGCTGCGGGGCAACCTCAATCGAATCAGGCCGCCACCGCGCAGGACGCTTCGCCCACGTTGGCGGATGCCGTCGATGCCCAATCCCAACAGGCGGCACGCCAGCGTCAAGAACAACTCGATCCGTCGCAAGGACAATCGGGTAATCAGGGCGAGCCAACCAGCCAGTCAGCGTCCAACAGTTCGGCCACGGAACCGGGTTCGGGAGAGATGCCGGGCGACGGCTTCGTCGACACGTCCGGAATCGCCCGTCAGGGAAGTGAATGGGGACAACTCCGCGAGCGCCGAACCGATGACGTGACCGAGGGGCGCGCTGCAACGATTGCGCCACAATACCGACGTGAAATCGAAGCCTACTTCCGTGCGATTGCCCGTCGTGCGGCGGAAAAGGAGGAGTGATGAGCATGCCAGGACCGCGTCACGTGTCAAGAATGTTCTACGCCGAGATGCAATGAGCCCTTCGGCGCCGCAATGAATCGTCGCGGCTGGATGCTGGGCGTAGCCGCAGGCGCGATGCAAGTCGGATCCGCTAGTGCACAGGAGAATCCTGCCTCGCTCTATTTAGCGGACGATGTGGATCGATCGGTGAAGTCAGGAATTGACTTTCTGGTCAGCCAACAGCGCGAGGATGGAGCGATCGCCGATCGTGGACACGAAGTCGCGATGTCTGCGCTGGCGATCATGGCCATGGCTTCCCTCGGAACCGAACCGATCGGCACGTCCGAAGCGGGCAGAGCCATGCAGCGTGCGATCAACTTTGTCCTGGACAGGCGAAACCAGGACATGGAAGGATACTTTGGTGCACGCGACGGATCGCGAATGTACGGCCACGGAATCACCACTCTGATGCTCACCGAGATTCTCGGCATGGGTGCCACGCCGGAGCAAAACGAGAAGATTCACAAGGCGCTCGGCGACGCAATCAAGTTGATCCTGGCGGCGCAAAACGTTTCCAAATCCGAGAAGCTACAGGGAGGCTGGCGTTACACACCAAGCAGTCGTGACTCTGATTTGTCGGTCAGCGTTTGGCAGTTGATGGCACTGCGTTCGGCCAAGAATGATGGGCTGGATGTACCTGGGGAGGCCATCGACAAGGCATTGCAGTATCTCCGGTATTCTTATGCGTCACCGCTCGAGCGGGACGGGACGCCGCGCGACAAGATCAGCGGTTTCAGCTACACGCCCGGAACCTTTCATCCCTCCTTCACGATGACGGCCGCAGGCTTGCTCGCGATGCAAGTTTGCGGGCAATACGATTCAGCCCTGGTCAAAGGTGCCTCCGAGTGGTTGCTGCAGCATCCACCGAAACCGAATGAGCGGTTCTTCTTCTACGGCGTCTACTACTACGCCCAAGGGATGCACCAGGCGGGCGGCAAGTATGGAGAGCGAGCGGATGAACTGGTGCCGGAGTTACTCCTGCCAATGCAGCGGAGCGACGGCGCATGGCTGGCTCGTGGTGGAGAGGAGCGAAATGTCGGAGGGGTCTACGCGACAGCGTTATCGATCCTGAGCCTAAGCGTCCGCTACCACTACCTGCCGATCTATCAACGCTAAGCCGGCGTGCGTACGTTAGCCTTTCCAGGCTGACCGGCTGTTCCTCATGTCAGGCTGGAAAGCCTCACGTACGTTCAAGCCTCACGTACGTTCAAGCCTCACGTACGTTCAAGCCTCACTTACGGGGTCTTACTTTCGCTCTCGGGACTGCATCCAGATCGCATACTCTTCAATCGTGATCCGACCGTCACGATTGCCGTCGGCGTCAGCGGGGCTCATCAACATTTTCTCCCACTCCGACGCGGTCAGCATCTTGTCGTTGTTCTTGTCGTAGCGTTCGATGATCCGCTGGCCCACCTTGATGTACTTGTCATCAATCGGGCCCGACGGTCCAGCTTCAGCCGGTGCGCTACTTGAGCTAGTAGCCGCGGCAGAGGATGACGATGACATCGAAGCCATTTGCGAATTCCCGGGATTCTCGACGGCGCGTCGTGCCTCGTCGGCGGTAATCACACCGTCTCGATTGAGATCGGAGGTGAAGAACTGGTTGACCACTTCGTCACTCCACTCTTCGGCGAACTCGGCCATGGTGACCTGACCATCGCCGTTGGCATCTTTATCGGTAAAGAAACCTGGCAATCCTTCGGGAAGCTGTCGCCCACTCGTTGGTCGGTATGACTTTCGGCCGTTGTAAACATCGGGTATTTCGACGCTGGCTTCCTCACCACGATTTCGCCGGCGATCGTCATCGCGGCGAGATTCTTCGCGGGTCTCGCGTCGTCGCGCGGAGCGTACCGCCAATTCGCTGGCGGTCAGCTTCCCGTCGCGGTTACGGTCAAAATCCAATGGGTTACCGGAGAAGCGACTGGAGATTTCGTCCCCCGAGAGAACGCCGTCCCGATTGCGGTCAAAACGCTGGATCATTTCATTGGCATCCCGCTCATCTTCCGCTGTAACGGGAACGGCCAACATCTCAGCCGCCGCGCCAAACCCCATCATCGGAGTCGGTTCGACCTCGACACCAAAACCAGGCACAAGCAGTTCCGGCATGAGGGCTTCATCGTCGTTTCGGCCTCCGCCGCGACCGGAATTGTCATCTCCGCCTTGGCCCCCACGCATCGCGGCAAAGCCGTCCGTGATTTTCTTCAGCGGGATCGGTTGGCCCGGCTTGATACTCGGGTCGCTCTGTTGGAGACGCTGAATGATGAATTGCGCCGGCCCCTGTTGCTCATCCGGATCAATCATCCCGTTGCCATTGGCATCGAGTCGACTGAGGAAGGAACTGGGGTCGAAGCCACCACGGCTGCCGCCCGGACCACCGCGACTCCCGCCGGGACCGCCTGGAGGACCGCCTCCGGGACCACCACGACCGCTAAAGCCACCACCGGGAGGCCCGCCTCCGGGACCACCTCGGCCACCGAATCCTCCGCCCCCGTCTGGACCGCCGAAGCCTCCACCGGGAGGTCCGCCAAAGCCACCGCGTCCGCCTCGTCCACCGCCATCGCCACCGCCGCGTTCCGGCGGCTGGGCCGTCAAAGTAACCGAGGTGACCAGTGCCAACGCCAGGACAGAAAGGATTCGTGTAGTGCTCATGCCAATGAAACCCACGGGGCAATCAAGAGTTTCGGCTCCGAACCGATGCTTCCCACCCAATCTAATCGAAATCAGTCGAGTTGGTCGCGGCGTGTCCCCCGAGACGTCCAAGCTCGACAAAACAGCTCTTCCTATTTGTGACAACCGGCCTAGCTGGATAGCGTTGCTGTAGGTCGGTCTCTCCAAGACCGTCATTCCACGCGGCTTTGCCGCGAAAATCCGATCCTCGTCGGCGAAAAGGGGTCGGCGAAAAGGGGTCGGCGAAAGGGGTCGGACACCGAAAATGCGAAGCACCCTTCGGGCCGTTCCGGTTTTGGGTGTCTGACCCGAATGGCACGAACTTAGGTTGTCTCAGTGAACCTCGGGCGCTAGCCGTGGGCCTTCGCCGCATCCTAACGACGTTTTCTTCGCCCACGGCTAGCGCCCGAGGTTCAAAGCCCGTGCCATTCGTGTCTGACCCCTTTTCGCCATCAACCCAACTCGCCTGTCGAGCCTCCCGGTGGAACCACCTGAGCACTCGAATGGGAGCAATGCTGGGCAACCAAGCGACCGCGATGTTGGGCGAGCTGAAACACGGAGATCGGCGCGGTCGCGGGACGAGAAATACCCCTTACAATGGCCGCCGTCGACAACTCGCGGACGCTAGTTTTGGTAGGCATGATGAATCAACGTTTGCTGCTCACCATCGGGGGGATCCTACTCGCCGGCATGATGACGATTTGCGCGATCTGCGGTGGTTTGGTCTACGTCGGTGCGAGGGAATTTGAGAAACAGGTCGAAACAGCGATCGAACGCAACGTCGTCGTGCAAAAACACATCGGGACCGACGTCGAGGTGGCCGAAGACGAGGATCAGACCATGGAGCTGTCCGGCTTGACGGAGTTCTGTTACGACGTCACCGGTCCGCTGGGTGAGGGCACGGTGTATGCCGACTTCGTGACCGTCGATGCGGACACCGAAGAAATCGGCTACGGGATCTTGAAACTGCCTGGCGGAGAGTCCTACGACTTGAATACCGGCAAGGAAATCGACGGCACCAACATCAATGTCGCGATGTCGGTATTGAGGAATCAGGCGATCGCCGTGTCGGAAGATTGATCGCCGCGTACTGGCTGACCCCTTGCCGCGGTTCGACTGTGCACGGGGCGCTGTGCACGGGGTCCTTTGAACTGGGCGTTGGGACGAAAGAACGACTTTACTTGACCGTGTTCTGATTGGACGGATAGCGATGATCCTCGGCTCTCATGTTTCGGCTGCTGGCGGCCTCCACCAAGCTGTCGCCCGCGCCGTCGCCGTCGGTTGCGACTACATTCAAATTTTCACCAAGCTCGGTAGGCAGCACGATAAACGCGGGAGTAATTGGATTGGATCACCCCGAGAACTGCGCCCCCCCAACGAGGCGACGAAACTGGCAGGTTGAGCGAACTCGAGACGGAAAACGCAGAACTCAAGAAGAAACTCGCGAGGCACGACGAACATCTGGCTGCCAGGGGGTGCACGCAGCTTGCTCTGGAGTTCTGCGTGGCAGTAATCGTTTGCGTTGCGATTCTTCTTGGAATCGTTTTGGTTTGGGTTGTGGCAAGATGGATTCTTCAGCCGGAACGATGGAACGGGGAAGCCATTTTTTGGTTGATTGGCGTTGCGTTGTCCTTAGCACTGCCAATTGGGTTGTTCATAGCACTAATCGCCCTGGTGGCACACCTCGTCCGAAGGCACTACAGGATCGGAAAATGATTCTCGGCTCTCACGTATCGACTCAAGGCGGCTATGCCAAAGCCGTCGGCCGCGCCGTTGCTGTTGGTTGCGACTGCCTCCAGATATTCGTTTCGCCTCCTGGGCGATGGATGGTCACGCAGCAACCCGCAGCCGAAGCGAAACCTGTCCACAGCAAGACCAAGAACAACAATCAGTGGCGTGCCAAGGCGCTGACGGAGAAGGATGTTTCGGCTTGGCTCGATGCGATGAGCGGCTCGACGCTGACCCATCCGATCGCGCATGCTTCCTACCTGATCAACATGGCTTCCCCCAAGGATGACCTGTTTCAAAAGTCGATCGACGCTTTGGTGGTGGAACTCGAGCGGGGCAACCAACTGCAACTCGAGGGACTCGTGGTGCACCCCGGGGCTTTCACCGAGAGCAGCGAGGAAGAGGGAATCAACCGGATCATTGATGCGGCTTGTGAAGCACTTGGCCGCGTCGAGCAAGGTACGTGCCGGCTGCTGCTCGAGAATACGGCCGGTCAGGGATCGTGCCTGGGCTACACCTTTGAGCAGCTTGCCCGGATGCTCGATGGGATCGATGGGGGCGATCGCGTCGGCATCTGCCTGGATACCTGTCATGCCTTTGCAGCCGGTTACGAACTCAATACCAAGCGTGGCTTTCAAGCGATGCGCAAGGAAATGGATGACCTGCTGCCCAAGAAGTCGATTCGGGCGCTCCACCTGAACGACAGCAAGAAACCGCTGGGTAGCCGCGTCGACCGGCACGAACACATTGGCCGGGGAGAAATCGGCTTGGATGGTTTTCGTTTTGTGCTGCACGACTCCGTCCTCAATCAACTTCCCGGCTATCTCGAAACTGAAAAAGGGACCGACGAAGAGAGTGGCGAAGACTGGGACGTGATCAACCTGCGGACGCTGCGCGGGCTGGAGTGAGAGGTTCCACATGACCGATCTGTACTGCGGTATTGATCTTGGCGGGACTTCCGTCAAAGCAGCGATCGCGAGCGAAAAGGGCGAGGTGTTGGCTCGGAGCTCGATATCGACCGACTCACACGCGGGCCCGGACGATGTGATCCGTCGGATCGGCGACCTCATCGAGACGCTGGTCGAATCGAGTCCAATGACATCAGCCGGTTCATTGCGGGGCGTGGGGGTCGGCGTTCCGGGGCTGGTCGATTTAGTTGCCGGGACGACTCGCTTCTTGCCCAACCTGCCGACGCAGTGGCGTGAGGTGCCCGTGGCTTCGATACTCGGTCAACGACTGGGATGTCCAGTTCGACTCTTGAACGATGTGCGCACGGCCACTTTGGGCGAGTTGCGTTTTGGTCATGGCGCCGAGGCGACGAACCTGACACTCGCCTTCTTTTCACTCGGCACCGGGGTGGGCGGCGGTGTGGTGATCGACGGGCGATTGCGACTTGGACCGCTGGGTGCCGCCGGAGAACTCGGCCACCAAACTGTGATTGCGGACGGGCCGAGATGCGGATGCGGGAATCGCGGGTGCTTGGAGACGATCGCCAGCGGACCGGCGATCGCCGCCGAGGGGATCAAGCTGATGCGAATGGGATTGGCGCCGAATCTTTACGAGTTGGTGCAGGGAAACGCCGAGCAGGTCACCACGCGTGAAATGGCGATGGCCGCCCGGCATGATCCGGCGATCGAGCAGGCAATCGTACGCGCCGCAAGTTTCCTGGGGATTGCCGCCGCCAACGTCGTGACCATCCTTCATCCAGATTTGATCGTGCTCGGTGGCGGCGTCGCCGAAATCGGGGACCTGCTGGTGGATACCGTTCGACAAGTGATTCACGAGCGGGTTGGTATGTTTCCCACCGATGATGTCCGTGTCGAACGATCGAAACTGGGTGAGCAAGCAGGTTTGATGGGAGCCGTCGCACTGGCGCGAGAAGCGTTGCAGACGTAAAAATGAGTGTTGGCAGAATGATAAGAAGACAGGATGCAGGAACGACGGTTGCAAAAACGGCCGAATCCTAACCGACTCACAAGCACACACCCAAAATTCTGCCACCCGTCATTCTGCCACCCATCATTCTGCTCACCCATCATTCTGCTCACCCATCATTCTGCTCACCATCATTCTGCCACCACCTCACTCCCCATACATTCCGTGCCCGAAACGGACCGCCTCTACGACCGCAACTTCTTGATTGCGTTCTTCAGCCAAACTTGCTTCGTGTGTGCCAACACGTTGATGGCTCACTACGCGCGGTGGATTGAGTTCTTGGGTGGCGACTTACGACAAGTCGGCCTGGTGATGGGGGGAAGCGCGACGCTGGGCTTGCTGCTTCGGCCCTGGATGGCTCAGTGGATCAACCGGATGGGAGCACGCACGATGTGGCTGGTAGGCTACACGGTGTTTGCCGCCGCTTCGATCAGCAACGTGTTTCTAAGCGACGTGGGGGTGATGATCTACATCGCCCGATCGGGCGTACTCCTGGGCGCGGCAATCGTGTTTGCCAGTGGGCTGACGTACGTATCCAAGACCACACCCGACCATCGTCGCACCGAAGCGATTGGCGTATTTGGGATCGGCGGTTTCTTGGGAATGCTGCTCGGCCCGCTGATGGGAGACCTGTTCCTTGCCGATCGCGAGCGTGCCAACTTTGTCACGCTGTTTCTCGTCGCTGCCGGGGCCAACGTGTTGCCAGCGATGGGTGTCTTCTTGCTGCGTGACACCGACCATCACGGTAGAGGGGCTTCGGTTCACTTGATGGAATTTGTTCGCGTGGTCCGGCGACATTGGCCGGGCATGATCCTGTTGGTCGATTTTGCCTTCGGCGTCTGCATGACCGCCCCGTTCATCTTCGTCGCCAGTTTCATCGACCACGCATCGCTGAAGATCAAGAATGTTTCGGTAATCGGACTATTCTTCCTCGGCTATGCGGGTTTGGGAATCATCGTACGACTGTGGTCGCGTCGGCTTCCCGATCGAATCGGCTCCGGCCGCGTGTTATTGGTGGGTATGTGCTTCATGTCACTGGGCATGCTCAGCTTTGGCTGGGTCACCGCCGAGCGAGTGTGGCTGATCATGGTCCCGGCATTGTTGGCGGGAATCGGACACAGCCTGATGTTCCACACGATGACCTCGTTGACGCTGGAAAACTTTCCCAGTGAAGTTCGTGGTACGGGATCGGCTCTGGCGTTGATGATGTTGGATCTGGGTACGATCGCGGGAGCCCCAGTGCTCGGTCTTGTCGGTGAGCGATATGGATACGCCATCTTGTTCGCGACCATCGGTGCGTTGTGTTTCGCGACGGCGATCGCCTATGCTGCCTCCAGGCTTCGCCTTGCGGCAAACGCGGTCTCGATCGGCATCGACCCCACCGAATCCTGATTGCCCGCTGCAGCCCGATCGATGAGCCATCGATGACTCGAACCGTTCACAACCGATTCCGTGAAATCTCTGGTGCGATCAGTCCGGTGCTGCATCAAGCGATTTCGACTGCCGGTCCGGTCAAGCTTCAGCAACGCCGCGAACTGGAGTTGCCGGTGTTGCTATGCCGCGCGATCGTAGGCCAGCAACTGTCAGTCAAGGCGGCGCGAACGATCTGGGGACGGGTTGTCGAGAGTGCCGATCAAGCACCGCTGGTCGAATATGTGGCTGTCGCTGACGCCGCCGAGCTACGGGCGTGTGGGATGTCGCAGAACAAGGCAAGGGCCATGAAGTCAATCGTCGAAGCTCACGAAGCAGGACATTTGAATATCGGCGAATTGGAAAGGATGGATCACGAAGCGAGATCACGATGCCTGACAGAAATCTGGGGCGTTGGCCAATGGACCGCCGATATGATTGGGATCTCGTACTTTGCAGACCCAGACATCTGGCCAGAGAATGACGTCACGGTCTGGAAAACGCTGCAGCGACTGACCAGCCGGCGCAGAAAAACAACGTTGACCGCAGCCCGTTTCGCTCCCCATCGCACGTACCTGGCGCTTTACATGTGGAAGATCGCAGATGCCCAGCCCAACACGCCCTAAGCGGTCGAACTGTTTTCGATTTGCTAATTGATTGTGTACCTCCATCCATATGGCGTAAATTGAGTGGAACAGGCCCACACTCTGACATTGCGACGGCGAGCACGCACATGACGACGCTGCAATCGAAGACAATGGCTTGGCATTGCTGCCGGGACGTTACCGGCACTTTATTCCCTCAAGGATGGAATCGGGCAGTCGACGCCGCCGCCGGTGGTAGTCGATACGCACCTTCATTGCTTTGCCGGGAATGATCCTCGATTTCCGTATCATCCCCTGGCGCCCTATCGACCGGCCGAGGTTGCGTCGCCCGAGCATTTGCTGCAGTGCATGGATGGCGCCTCGGTTGACTACGCGATCGTCGTCCATCCCGAGCCGTATCAGGAGGATCACCGCTACTTGCAGCATTGCCTGGATGTCGGTGGCGGGCGACTAAAGGGCACCTGCCTGTTCTTTGCTGACCGACCGGGTTTTGCGATCGGCATGCAGAGCCTGGTCAAGCGGAATCGGGGGCGAATCGTGGCGGCGCGGATCCATGCCTACGCGCCCGATCGGTTGCCACCGTTTGGCAGTCCGGAATTGCGGCAATTGTGGCAGACCGCCTCCGATTTGGGCCTCGCCATCCAGTTGCACTTCGAGCCACGTTACGCGCCCGGCTTCGAACCGTTGATCCGCGAATTTGCTGACACGACCGTGATCATCGATCATCTGGGACGACCGATGCAGGGAACGGTCGAAGAACATGATGTGGTCGTCGCCTGGTCTCGCTTTCCCAACACGGTGATGAAAGTTTCGTCATTGCCCGACCAGACCAAGTATCCTCATCGCGATGTCGCGCCGGTGATCCGCAAGTTAACCGACGCCTTCGGTGCCGATCGAATGATCTACGGTGGAGGCTTTGGGGCGGGCGCAACCGGAGAGTCTTATCGAGCCTATCGCCAACAGGTCGAGGACTTGTTGGCTCATTTGTCGGAAGTTGACCGCGCGAAGATCCTCGGCCAAAACGCGGCGAGACTGTTTGCGTTTGGTTGAGGCCTCCCAGTTTGCACCCGTACCCTTGGCTTCCTAGCCCGTCGCCCCGTACGATGGGCTTCCAAGCCCGTCGTTCGAAATGCTTCTCATCACTCGACGGGCTTGGAAGCCCATCGTACTTGCAGCTAACGCTGTTCCCACACCGCGGGCAGCTCTGCTGCTTGCTCGCCGTAGGTTTGCGAGACCACGAATCCGCTGGCCTGCGAAAAGTAAAAGACGCGCCCGTTGGAAACGACAGCGCCAAGACACTCGCGAGAATCGATCGCCGGTCCGGTCGAGACCAGTTTTCCAGCTTGCGAAAGGTCGATCATGTCCATGTTCGCTCCCAACACAAATGGCTCCGACAGCGTGAATCGGCAGCAGGCATAGTTGTGACCGATACTGTCGACGACCGCGCCACTGTCACGATCAAAGACATTCCCTTTGCCTCGGAGCGCGTTGGAGAAAACAAACTTCGGCCCAACCGTCACGACATTCAACGCCGAAGTCACGGGATCACTGCGCCACACCAATGATCCATCGTTCGCATCCAGGCACCAGACGAAACGATCATCGGTCCCTTCCTGAGCACGATTGAACCCGCCGATATAGACTCGTCCATCTCGAGCGCTCAGCGTGCACTTTGACGTCACGTAGTATTTGTTCGTCTGCCACAGCACGTTTCCTGACTCTGGCTCGAGGCAGGCGGTCATCCCGTTGTTTTCCGGCGGCAATCCCCGGCGGCGACGCGCGCTCTCGGAATAGCCGAAGAACACCGAGTAGTAGAGCTTGCCATCTAGTATGCAAATGCCGCAGTCATTTCCACCACGTCCCTGATCCGAAAAGTCTTTCTCCCAAACCAGTTTGCCGGTGTCGATGTCCCACGCCCACAAGCGCGGCCGGTGGTTCTGCGGATAGTAAGGATTGTCGTTGGAATAAATCCAACTCATGACCTCTTTCCCATCCCGTTCCACCGGCTCCCCTCGAAACGTGAACGGCGGTTCGGTTCCTTGCGCTGCATACTCTCCCGATCCCGATGCATAGATCGCGAGGTTCCCGTGGACGACCGGTGGAAATTGGCGGCTCCAACTGGGCGAACCGGTGAAGGGCGCCTCCCAGACCAGTTTGCCGGTTTCAGCATCGAGGCACCGCATCATCGAGCGTTTCATCCCGGCCTGCGGCACGATCAACTTGCCATCGATGTAAAGCGGTGAAGTAAACGAGAGATAAACATCGGGCCAATAGCGCCGCCAAAGCAATCGCCCCGTATCTTGCTCGACCGCCAGGATCTGTCCTTCCGACGTATGGATATAGAGCCGACCACCACCGCAAACCGGAAGATGCTTGACGGTGCCGTCCAAACGCTGGGCCCATCGCATCCGCAGCGGAGCGGCGAGGCCCTGGTCGTTGGCGTTGGTCCCGCTGAAGTCGCCGTAGTTGGTGTACCAGTCGTATTTCGCGTCGGCGAGCGGACCAGTCAGCGGGCTTCGAATCTTCCAGACTTCCAAGTCCTTCGGTTTGGCAAATGGTTCGGATGGCCCATCGCCTGCGTCCTCGACGACGTACAGGTAGCCGTCTTCGCACGGCACGTAGATCCTGCCGTTGACAATTGCAACCGGCGCCGTGATCGGCGCACCAAACGGGGTTGGGATCGACGTCGCCTCTCCGCCGTCAAGCGGCACCACGTGCAGACTCCCATCGAGTCCGCCATAGATCGCGTGACTTGAAGTCAGCACCGGCGGGCAGATCGAGGCCGCAGCGCACAGCACGTCGACTTCACCGGTTTCCAGGTTGTGACGAACAAGTCCCGCTCCCTGTTCCGGCTTGACTCGATAAACGTTCGAATCGCGGACACTGACCGAAGCGAAACTGAGCAGACCTTGTTGGTCGATCGACGTTTCGGTTCCGGGAACGACACTCGTCGGGATCGATGCGTCCGAGGTATTCGTGGCTTGTCCGAGTTGAAAGATCTCGACGCGACCGGCATTGTCCCGTCGATGCCACTGGACGTAGACGTTGCCGCTGGCGTCGGCGCTCTGCCCGAAGGTCGCGGGATACTCTGAGCCAACGTATTCCGGAATGATTCCAACTTCGCGCAACCGTGGTGCATCACCCGTGTCGTCCAAGAAGACCGTCCTTCCACCGGCCGGCATCACCACCGTCTTTCCTACCAAGCAGATATCGCGAGAACAGACAAAGTGATCGCGCCAGGTGACGCGGTCACCACGAAACGCGAGCCACTCTTCACCGCTCCAACGGTTCCCCTCAAACCCGATCACTTCCTTCACAAAGTCCCACGTCCAGATGATCTCGCCACGAGGAGTGACGGCGTACAGGTGTGCGCCAAGCGTGGCAAAGTAAACACGATCATCACCGACCACCGGCGCGGCGAAAATCGGCTCGCCACAATCGATCTTGTTGACGAGTCCTCCACTGGCAAGGTCAATCACGTAATAGAAACCGGCCATGGTGCCGATGTGAACGAATCCGTCGATCACAGCAGGCGAGGCCACGTTGTTGCAGTTTCCCGCTCCCCCTTCGGTCTCAAACGTCCAAAGCATGCGTTTCGATTCGGCATCGACAGCATGAACGACCCCGGAACCATCCACTGCGATGATTTTGCCGTCGCTGACCAATGGCGAGCAGAGGACCGCGTCGCTAAGCGGAATCGCGGCGGTCAACGCCAGGGACGTCGGCAGCACGGAACTCGGCGCATTGCCAGATCGCAGCGAGTCGCCCAACAACTGTGGCCAGTCTTCTGCAACAGCTTGTGTGGCGCTGCTCATTGCCAAAACAAGCGAACACAACAAGCCACAACCAATCGAAATCGCACTTCGCATCGAGCGTCTCCCCGGACCGTTGCACTCGCGGATGCCCCGCCGACCCCAGCCGGCACTCAATCGCGAGCGACAGTCCCATGGTAACAGGCGAAGCCCGCCATCACCGCGTTTCTCGTTACTGTAGCCGAACCTAGCGTAGCCGAACCTCTCCCGAGGCTCGAAGCACTTTCTGCTTTTCTCCGTCTCGGAGAGGCTGTGAAGATATTGGGCTCACTACTGTAGGTTCGCCTTTCCAAGGCGGACACCCGCAGCTTTGCTGCGTTTTTTGCGAGCCTCGGAGAGACTCGCCTACAGTAATGCACCGCGGTTTAGTTTGTTCACAGCCTGGGAGAGACGGAGCTACGATAGCTTCGCCACTTTAGCGGTCCTCAGATGTAGTTCAGCGAGCTGGGCTTTGTCGACTTCGCCGGGCGCTTCGGTCATCAGGTCGGTCGCTTTTTGCGTCTTGGGGAAGGCGATCACCTCCCGAATGTTGTCGAGTCCTGCCAGCAGCATCACCCAGCGGTCGATGCCAAGCGCGATCCCGCCGTGGGGCGGCGCACCGAACTTGAGCGCATTGAGCAGAAACCCGAAACGATCCTGGGCCGTTTCCGCATCGATGCCGAGCAACTCAAAGACCTGCGACTGGGTTTTCGGGTCGTGAATTCGGATCGTACCGCCACCCGCCTCGCTACCGTTGATCACCAAGTCGTAAGCCTGAGCCCGACAATCTTGTGGGTCATCGGCCAGCATCGGCAGGTCGCTGGCAAGCGGGGCGGTGAACGGATGGTGCATTGCGTTCCAGCGGCCGCCCTCTTCGTCGCGTTCGAACATTGGAAACTCGGTGACCCAACTGCAGTTCAGCTCTTTGGGATCAATCAGCTTCAATTCCGCGGCCAGACGCCGGCGCAGCCCCGACAATCCCTTGCAGGTCACTTCCCAGGAATCGGCCAGGAACATCAGCAAGTCGCCTGGCTCGCCCGACATCAACTCGCGAATCTCCGCGAGATGCTCCGCTTCAAGATTCTTTGCGATCGGGCTCCACAGCGTTCCATCGTCTTCGACCCGGAACCATGCGAGGCCTTTGGCGCCGAAGTCGCTCTTGACGTACTCGGTCAGCTCATCGATTTGGCGGCGCGAATACTTGGCCGCCGCGTTCTTGACCGGAATGCCTCGCACAAAGCCGCCCGAATCGGCCGTCCCGCGAAAGACTCGAAACTCAGTCTTCCTGGCAACGGAGGTGATGTCGACGATTTCCATCCCAAAGCGAAGATCGGGCGCGTCGCTTCCAAACCGACGCATCGCTTCACCATAAGTCATGCGGGGGAGCGGCGTTTTGACTTCTTTGCCCAGCACCTCCTTGGCCACTCGGGCGACGAGTCCGTCGATCAGATTCATGATGTCATCGGCATCCACGAACGACATTTCGAGGTCGAGCTGCGTGAACTCGGGCTGACGATCGGCACGCAGGTCTTCATCGCGAAAACACTTGGCGACTTGGACGTAGCGATCGAAGCCAGCCACCATCAAGATCTGTTTGTAGAGCTGCGGTGATTGCGGCAGCGCGTAAAAGCAGCTGGGATGAACGCGGCTGGGAACCAGGTAGTCACGTGCGCCTTCGGGTGTACTGCGTCCGAGGATCGGTGTTTCCACATCGATGAAGGCGTTCTCCTCGAAGTAGTCACGCATCGTCTTGACGATTTTGCTGCGCAGCAACATCGCTCGCAGCATCTCGGGGCGGCGGAGGTCGAGGAAGCGGTACTTCAGCCGCAAGTCTTCACCCGGAAGGTCACTCTGACCGGGAGTGAACGGAGGCGTTTGACAAACATTGAGGACCTGGAAGTGATCCGTTCGCACTTCGATCTCGCCGGTAGCAAGTTTCTCGTTCGTCTTGCCCTCCAACCGATTGGCGACTTTGCCACGGATCAGGATCACACTCTCAGCCGGAACGCGTCCCGCCTCGTCGATCAGTTTGGAGTCTGCCTCGGGCGGGCCGATCACGACCTGCGTGAGTCCGTAGCGGTCCCGCAGGTCAATGAAAACAGCACCGCCATGGTCGCGTTTGCTTTCGACCCATCCGCAAAGGGTGACCTCGGTTCCAACGTCTTGCTTGCGGAGTTGTCCGCAGGTGTGAGTGCGTAGCACGGATCCATCAGGGGGCTAGAGAGAGAAACCTGGAACGGGTCGAAGAAGGTTTCAGCTCGAAAAAGGTGTCAGACACCTTTTCCGGATCGGGAAAAGGTGTCTGACACCTTTTTCGATCGCCTTTTCCGGTCGGTTCCTAATCGGGAAGCGAGGATTCTACGCACAAACACCCCTGTTGCTGGAGGGGACAGGATGAAGATGCCTGCCAAAACGAAATCAGCCAAACGCCCGGTCACTCCTCTGGCCACGATCGCAAAAGGTGTCAGACACCGTTTCCGATCGCAAGAAGCCGCCCGGAGCGTCCATCGCTCCGGGCGGCAACATGGTCTCGGCATTTGCTTTGCGACGGGCGACCCGCCTACATTCCGGCACCGGGCCCGCGCGACCCATCGGCGATCGCCTCGTCCGCGGTGACGTGGTGGTCGGTGCCTGGCCCTTCTCCATGCGACGGGTGCGACGCATCCTGATCGGCATCCAGATGGACCGCCGTGTAACCGCCAATCGACTGGAAGTACAGGATCAGGATCAGGTAACAGACCGCCATCGTCGCAGGAATCAGTGCCGTGTAGCGAAGCGCCATCTTTCCGCCGTACAGGTCAGCGGCACCCACCACTTGCTGCGCCTCGGTTCGCTCCGCATCGGGGATGTCACGGATCTCGCCCACTTTGGTGCCATCGAGTCCCTGGATTTTCGGAAAGAATAGGAATCCGTTCTCCGACGGCGACTTGTACTCTTCGTAGAGCGCCGGATCGGTCTTCTTGAGCTCGGTGGAAGCAAAGTAGTCTTGCTTGTATCCGATGCCAGGACCGCCCAGCAAGCCGGCCGAAAGCATCCCGACACCGCCAATGGTTCCGATCGTGATCGCCCCGCCCTTGGGAAATCGCTCGGAAACCACACCAAGCATCGTTGGCCACAGATAAGTCTTTCCAAAACCATAAATCGTTGCTGCGACCACACAGGCGAAGGCCGTGGTGGCCCCGCCCAACAGGTACAAACCGGTTGCTCCCATCAGAGCACTGGCGAACAACAGTCCGAGTGGCGAGATCCGATGCACGATCGGGCCGGCAAAGAACCGCAAGATGAACATCAAACCGGATGTGTAGACGAACAACAGCAGACCTTTTTGCGGGCTCGCCATGATGTTGCCGGTGATGTTGGCAATCCACGAATCCGTACCGAGTTCGACATAGCCAACCAAGGCGTGGATCAAAAGCAAAAACGCGAGCAACACAGGTCCCAACGTCCAGTTCGTCACATAACCGAAGACGACCAGAAAGGCAGCCGCCAAGACCCAGCCAATCATCTGGCTCAATCCCAAGTCCTGAATGAAGAAGCGTCCCAGCAACAGACAGATGATCCCTGCACCAAGCATCCCTACCTGCTTGAGCATGTCGACATAGGCAACACCACGCTGGCTCGCTTCCGACTTTGGAAAATGCTGACCCAGAAGCATCAATCCATAGAGCACGGTCGGTATCAAAAACATGCCCATCTGCACTTCCCAGCGGACTTTGCCGACCAGGAAGTAAGACAACAATCCGCCGACAATCAATCCAGCCGGCCAACCGGCGTGCAGGATGTTCAAGAAGTGAGTCTTGTTGTTGGGAAAGAGTGTGGCAACCAGCGGGTTGACCACCGCCTCAGCGATCCCGTTGCCGATTGCAAACAAGAACATCCCCCAGAACAGACACGTGTAGGCAGTCCCCCTTGCCGCTTCGGACTCCAATCCACCCATCGAATTGAAGATCGGCGTCGCGGCCAGCGTGAGCACCGCCGAGGACAGGTGAGCGAGGAACGCCAAACACATCAGCGTGCCATAACCGAGTCTGATCGGCTAACAACGCACCGATCAAAATGATGATGCCGAAACCGGTCAGACCACCGCCGGTGATCTTCCCCAGGTCGCCCTGAGTAAAACCAAATTGTTCCCCCCAGTCACCGAGGATGCCGCCACGAATGGAGAAGCCGACGCCGGCGGCGAGAATCGCCATGAAGCCGGCCCAGAGGAGGCGTTTCGCGTTGGGGGCAATCCCCGAATCGTCAATGCTACTCATCAGCAAGTGCCTTACAGGTATTAAAGAGGGGAGAAGTCAGGGGAGGGACAGGGGCCGGAAATGCTGCCAAGACGCGTTCCTCGCGTCAAGTAATTGCGAGCAAATATCGGCAGATGAAAAACGTACTCGGCCCGACGCCCCGTCGCCACTGTTACCCTCGCTATACTTGCCCCAGAACCAAAAATTTATCGCTTTGCGGCGATTCCCTTTCACCATCTTTCCCCCCGGAGTGAGAAACATGCGTTTCGTACTTTCCCTCTCGTTACGTACTTGGAGCTCTCTCGACCATGGCAGTTGCAGACGATCACGAGTGTGCCCTCGATTTCAAAGCCAAGAACATCGACGGTGAAACGGTCGACCTGGAGGATTACGAAGGCAACGTGGTCCTGGTCGTCAATACGGCCAGCCAGTGCGGCCTGACCCCGCAGTACGCCGGACTTCAGCAGATGTACGAGAAGTACAAGGACAAGGGCTTCGTCGTCCTGGGATTCCCCTGCAACCAATTCGGCAGCCAGGAACCGGGCAGCGAGTCGGAGATCAAGCAGTTCTGCAGCACCAAGTACAGCGTTTCCTTTCCGATGTTCAGCAAGATCGAGGTCAACGGTGACGGCGCCGACCCGCTCTACAAGTACCTGACCAGCAAGGATGCCAAGCCGGCCGGCAAGGGCGAGATCAGCTGGAACTTCGAAAAGTTCCTGATCGATCGCGAAGGCAACCTGATCAACCGATTCGCTCCCCGCACCAAGCCTTCGGACGAGGAATTGGTCAAGGCAGTCGAAAGCGAACTGGCCAAGAAGTAGAACGTTAGCCTTTCCAGGCTGACTTGCTTCTCCTTGTGTCAGGCTGGAAAGCCCGACGTACGGGAGAGTAAACTGATGGGCCAGCCGCAGGTTGATCCTGTGACTGGCCACATCCGATCTCTTCTCCGTTCCAAGCCGCCATGCGATCTCGTTCCTTCCTGTTCATCTCCCTGGTCTGCGTGAGCTGGTGCCTGCTGCCAGCTGAACCAACTCTCGGCCAGCAACCGCTGCTGCAACCCAACGACCGCTTGGCGGTGTTGGGCGGTACCTTCGTCGAACGGATGCAGTCATCGGGCGCGCTCGAAGCGGAACTTCAATCCAGGCGTCCCGACTGGCAACTGCGGATCCGCAATCTCGGTTGGTCTGGTGACGATGTGCACGGCATCGCTCGCAAAGTGTTCGACCAACCCGAAGATGGGTTCCAGCGATTGTTGCGAGACGTAGACACCGCTGATCCCACCGTCGTCCTGGTCGCCTACGGGTTCGCGGAGGCGAGCGACGGCGCCGAAGCGGTCGACCGATTCGAGCCCGGACTGCGAAGACTCGTCGGAGAGCTAACCAAGTCCAATCGTCGCGTCATTCTGATGGCACCGATGACGATGCCAGGATTTCGCGTCGAGGGTTACGACCAATGGATCAGCCATTGCCGGCAGATGGTCGCGCGAGTGGCCCAAGATACCGGGGCCTCGATCCTGGCTTATGACTGGGTGCCGCAAGAAGACGAGTTGACCGAGGATCGGCTCCACCCCAGCGGCAAAGGATACGAGAGCCTGGCGTCAATGATGGCGGACTCACTGGTCGGAGGCACGGCATCGGGCAAGCCGAGCGAAACGCTTCGCAGGCGAATCGTGGAGAAGAATCAGCTGTTCTTTTACCGCTATCGGCCCCAAAACGAAACCTACTTGTTCCTGTTTCGCAAACACGAACAGGGAAACAACGCCGTTGAAATCCCGCAATTTGATCCTTTGATTGACGCTGCCGACCGGGCGATCTGGCAGGCTGCGGGAGAGTAATCTGCGTGGCCAGCGGCTTGTCAGTTTGACCTCTCCGGCTTAGTCTTTTCCGTTTGCGCTGCGGGCGGTGTCGACGGCATCTTTTTCGGAATCCTTGGAGTTTGTGGTGGCTGGAACCTGTGTGATCGGTCTGCAGTGGGGCGATGAGGCCAAGGGGAAACTCGTCGACTTGCTGGCACCACAATTTGACTTGGTCGTCCGCTATCAGGGCGGCGCGAATGCGGGACACACGGTGGTCGCCGGTGACCAGACGTATAAATTGCACCATATCCCCAGTGGTATCCTGCATCCTCAGGTGCAAAACCTGATCACGCCGGGTGTGGTCATCAATCCATCGACGATGCTTGATGAGATCGACGCGCTGGCCAAGCGAGGCGTTCACTGCCAAGACAATCTGCGGATCAGCGAGCGTGCCCATCTTGTCATGCCTTGGCACATGGCCGAGGACAAGATCATCAACGCCACCGTGCTGCGAGGCGAGTCAATCGGCACCACCAACCGCGGCATTGGCCCTTGTTATCGCGACAAGGTTGGCCGCACACACGCGATTCGGATGGCGGATCTGGTTCAGTCCACTCGGGATGAGCGGATTGCAATCGTGGCGGAGCAGAAGGTGGAACTGCTGCGCAACTTGGGTGCGTCCAAGGAAGACCTGGATGCGATCGCGCCGGAGAAGGTGGTCGCCCTGGCGACTTACTGGTCGGAGCGACTCGATGGGATGATCGGCGACACAACCGAGTTGTTGCTCGATGCCTGTGAAGCCGACAAGAGAATTCTGTTCGAAGGGGCACAAGGCGCTCTTCTCGACATTGACCATGGCACCTTTCCTTTCGTCACCAGCAGCAACAGTAGTGGCGTCGGGGTTTGTGCCGGCGCAGGCGTCCCGCCAAAGTGGATTCATCAGGTCCTGGGAGTCTGCAAGGCGTACAGTACGCGCGTCGGCGGCGGACCGTTCCCGACTGAGTTGGAAGATGAAACTGGCGATCGGATCCGAAAGCTGGGAAACGAATTCGGGACAACGACAGGACGACCGCGACGTTGCGGATGGTTCGACGCGGTGGCAGTGCGCTACACGGCTCGGCTCAGTGGCGTCACCCGTTTGGCGCTGATGATGATGGATGTGCTCAGTCATTTTGATGAGCTGAAGGTTTGTGTTGCCTATGAGTTGGACGGTCGTCGGCTGGAGCGGTTTCCCTGTCACGCTGACGAGCTGCGACGATGCAAACCGATCTATGAAACGATCGCGGGTTGGAACGAGCCAGTGGACGATGTCCGCAGCGCTGACGAATTCCCCGCCGGTGCACTCGCTTACGTCCGTCGAATCGAAGAATTGGTCGGGATCCCGGTCGGCGTCCTCTCGGTCGGTCCCGATCGAGCGCAAACGATCTTCACCGACGCGGCCGCCGAACTCGCTCTCCAGCCGCTCGCTTGACGATGACCGATCCGGGACAAAACGCCGTCAAACTCGCCAAGGACGAACCGCTGCCCGAAGTCCCGGTAGCCGACCGTCCACGCCACATCGCCATCATCATGGATGGCAATGGCCGCTGGGCTCAACATCGCGGATTGCCTCGGATTGAGGGCCATCGACGGGGCGTCGGCACCGTCCGCATGATCAGCGAAACGGCGACGGAAATCGGCATCGACACCGTCACCCTCTATTGCCTTTCCAGCGAGAACTGGAAGCGCCCTCAGCAGGAACTTGATTTCCTGATGCACCTGCTCGAGCAGTATCTGATCGAAGAACGCCGTACGATCATGGAGCAAGGTCTTCGGCTACAGGTCATCGGCCGACGCGATCGCTTGCCGGACGCCGTCTTGGCGGAAATGAAACGAACAATTGAGATGTCCGCAACGAATCGCGGGACGCGTCTGGTGCTCGCGATCGACTACGGAGGCCGCGACGAGATCACCCAAGTGGTGCGTGATGTTGCGGCGGAAGTACGCGATGGAACCTTGCAGCTTGACGCAATCGACGAACAAACTGTCAACGAACGTCTTTATACTGGCGGCCTGCCGGAAGTCGACCTGATGATCCGCACCGGTGGCGACATGCGCGTGAGCAACTTTTTGCTTTGGCAATTGAGTTACGCCGAATTGTGGATCACAGAAACCTGTTGGCCAGAATTTACGAGGCGTGATTTTCTGGAAGCGATTCGCGACTTCAGTTCGCGTCAACGACGATTCGGTGGATTGAATGTCAATGAATGAGAAAGGGGCCGTCCCGTGCTGAAAGACCGGCTCCGCACCTCGGCCATCTTGATTTCGATCGTCGCCGCGCTGCTCTACCTGGATGGAAACCATTCCAAGTTGGGCGCCGAAGGATTGTGGCTGCTACCACTGCTGCTGTTCTTTGCGATTGGCACCGCTTTTGACATGGCCACCCTGTTGTCGAAAAGCAACCGATTGATTCTGCGCCGATCGCGCTGCTGTCGACCGCGGTGGTCACCCTCTCGGCTTGTGTTCCGATGACGCTGGAACTGTTTGGGATGACCTATCCCACCAACTGTCCCGTCGGGCGACTCGGCTGGATCCTGTTCGGCAGCATCACGGGCATCTTTCTGGTAATCGGGGCCGAGATGCGACAGTACGGAAAGGGCCCGTCGGGGGCGCTGGAGCGAGCCTGCAACGGAGTTTTCGTGTCGCTTTACGTGGGATTGCCCATGGCGCTACTGGTAGCACTGCGGGACTTGGGAAGCGGAAACTGGGGCCTGGCCGCCTTGCTGACCACGATCGCCGTGACCAAGTCGACCGATGCCGGAGCCTATTTCACGGGCAAGACGATCGGCAAGCACAAATTGATCCCACGGCTCAGCCCAGGGAAGACTTGGGAAGGCGCCGTGGGTGGAATCGTAACCGCGACGATCGTTGCATTCGTCTGCCTTCGCTGGCTTTTTCCGGCGGTCAGTGGCGGGGCGAGTCCACCGATGCCGACACCGGCCATCGCGGCTCTGAGCCACCCGGCATGGGGGGCGATTTGCCTCGGTCCGTTGCTGGCGTTAAGCGGAATGATCGGGGATTTGGCTGAATCGCTGGTCAAACGCGAATGCCACGCCAAGGACAGCGGCAATCTGTTACCCGGCATGGGGGGCGTCTGGGACGTCACAGATTCACTCATTGCAGCGGTTTTACCAGCCTTCCTCTGTTTCTCAGCCGGCGTGGCTGGATGAGTGGGTCGGCCAGGATTCAAATGCTTTCTCCGACCCGAAACCTATGATGCCGGTGAACTTGTATAGAATGTTGACTTCTCACCGCGTGACCCCGACAAGGAACTGAATGACCGAGGCAACGCTGTCGATCACCAATCCGGAAGAAATCCTGGCCTTGTTCGGGCCTCGCGACCAACACCTCCGGAAGCTGCGACGATTGTTTGATGTGAGCATCACCCAGCGTGATGGAAGAATTCGCATCTCGGGCGAGGGAGAGGACGTCCAGCGGGCGACGCGAACGCTCGAAAAGCTGCGTCAGCTGTCGCGAAAGCAGGGCGAATTGAGTGCCGGTGACGTGGACCTGGCTGCTTCCGAGGAGGGCGCGACAGTGTCGGGCGCCTCCCCGAAACCGGTTCGCGGCGGCGAAGAGATTGACATCCAGCACGCCGGGCGACGGATCAAACCTCGTACTCCGGGGCAATCGGACTACGTCCAAGCGATTCGGAGCCACGACCTGACCTTCGCGACTGGCCCGGCGGGATGCGGCAAGACCTATTTGGCGGTGGCCACCGCGGTGGAGGCTCTCAGGGCTGGTCACGTGCGGAAAATTGTGTTGGTCCGCCCCGCAGTGGAGGCCGGGGAAAGTTTGGGCTTCCTCCCTGGCGACTTGCGGGCCAAACTAAATCCGTATTTGCGACCGCTGATGGACGCCCTCGGCGAGATGATCGACTACGATCAGGCCCGCAACCTCATGGAACAGGACGCGATTGAGGTCATTCCGCTGGCCTACATGCGCGGCCGCACGTTAAACGACGCATTCATCATTTTGGATGAAGCTCAAAATGCAACGATCGCGCAGATGAAAATGTTCCTGACACGCATGGGCGAACGCAGCAAGATGGTGGTCAGTGGCGACGAAACACAGCAAGACTTGCCGCGCGGCGTGACCAGCGGTTTGCGCGACGCACTTCGCCGGTTAGGAAAGATAGAGGGAATCGGAATCGTAAGATTACAGGCATCCGACATCGTTCGGCACCGACTGGTGCAGCGGATTGTCGCCGCCTATGAAGAGGATAACGACCATCGAGACCACCACGCGATTCACGGGGACCACTAGGATCGGCAGTGAGATCAGTTACCTTGGCGTCTCTTCACGCCTCCGCGATCGAAACCCACGTGGTTCGATCGCTTGCAACTGAACCAATGTTCGATCCATTGCGATGAGCGGTGCAAGCAAACAAAGAACCCGGCAAGAGCGAATCGACTCGCTGGGGATCCAGAAGCCGCGTCTGCTCCAGTGGTGGCAAGACAGCGACAAAGCGGACTTCGCCATCCGGATTTTGATCGCGGTGGTTGCGGCAATCACCCTGTTGATTTGTTGTCGCACCTGGCGTCCCCCCTTTGCCTACCGCAAGGACCAGATTCCCGAACACGATCTGGTCACCCGGGTCACGTTCGAGGTCGAAGATGATGATCAGACCAAGGCCCTACGAGACCGTTTGCGGCGCGAACAGCTGGCGTTTTACATCAATCGCAAGAAACCGCTCCTGAATCTGCAGGCAGCGCTGCGAGATCAGTTGTTCATGGTCCTCGGTGCACCTGCCTTTGATCAGATGAATCCGGAAGAGCAGAGCGCGTTCGCACAATTCTCCAAAAAGGATGAGACGACGCCGGAAGATCTGCCTGCCAAGCGTTTTGCGATGCTCAAAGCCGTCTTTGCCGACGACCCCAAGCTGGAAACGCTCAAAAGCGCGATGGACATCGCGTTCCAGGAGAACTACCGCTACGGGTTGATCCAAGGATTGGAGCATTCGCCCGAAGAGAGCGCACCGGTGATGATCAAGGTCTACCAAGAGGGTACGCCGAATGACATCGAATTCGTCGAAATGAAGAACGCCCGCATCGCCGAAGCGGCGCCGGGAATTGAGAAGCGCTTGAAGGAAGAATTTCGGACCAAGTATACGGCCGACGATAGCCAAGAAGTCGCCAAGATGATCAGTGATTGGCTGGTGCAACGGCTGCCCGAGTTTCAAACCCTTTCCTACGACGCGAAGCGAAGCGAAGAGGCACGCATCGCGGCGGCCGAAGGCGCCAAGCCGGTGATGACGGCGTTCCGAACAGGGACCGGCATCCTGGCCGATGCTGGTGTCCCGCTGGGTGAGGAGCAGCTTTCCTTGCTTCAAAAGGAATGGTCAACGCTGGTCGATCGGATGACGTGGACCGACAAACTCGCCAGGGTGGTCGCCTACGCCGGAATGATCTGTGCACTGTATCTACTTTGTGGCTCCTACATCTTTTTTGTTGACGACCGAAGCCTGCTGCAGAATCGCTGGAAGCTGGCCAAGTTGTTGACGATCATGGTCACCGCGGTTGTGCTGGGCTATTACGCATCGGCCGACCAGTGGCGTGGCGAGCTGGTGCCGCTGGTCCTGGCCTCGATTCTGACAGCGGTCGTGTACGGTCGCGAGCTTGCCCTGCTATTGATGGCAGCGGCAAGCCTGAGCATGACTCTGTTTCTTGGGGCCGGGCTTCCCGAGCTGGTGATGATGGCGGCCGCGTTCACCAGCTGTACGCTGCTGCTTGGGCGGATTCGGACGCGCACGCACCTGCTTTACGTCGGCGGCATTTCAGCCGTGATCACAATCATGACTGTCGTGGGAGTGGGGATTGTCACCAGTGACACGCTGTCGCGCGGCGATGCGGTCGACATCGCATCACAATACAAAGGCCCGCAATTCGATTCCGTCGTCACAGGCCTGTTCAAGGACGCTTTCTGGGCAGGCTTCTGTATCCTGGTTTCGGCGACGGCGATGACCGGCATGCTGCCTTTAGTCGAAAAAGCTTTTGGCGTGCAAACCGATTTAAGCCTGCTGGAGCTTGGCGATGCCAGCCACCCGCTGCTGCGACGCTTGGCTCAGCGGGCGCCCGGGACCTACAACCATTCCATCAACGTCGCATCCATCGCCGAGGCAGCGGCCGACGAAATCGGCGCCAATGGATTGCTCGTGCGAGTCGGTGCTTACTTCCACGACATCGGAAAGATGTTCAAACCGGAGTACTTTATCGAGAACCAGAGCGCGGGCATCAATCAACACGATTCGCTTCAGCCCGCCATGAGCACCCTCGTGATCATCGCCCACGTGAAAGACGGTGCCGACCTGGCACGCAGCCACCACCTGCCCGAACCGATCATCGATTTCATTCTTCAGCACCACGGAACCACGCTGGTCGAATACTTCTATCGCGAAGCAGCCAGGCGGAGCGAGGAAAGTCCGAACGCAGAAACGGTCAGCGACAAAGACTTCCGCTATCCAGGCCCCAAACCGCAAACCTTGGAAGCCGCCGTGATGATGTTGGCCGACGCGGTGGAAAGCGCAAGCCGCACCCTGGTCGATCCGACTCCCTCGCGGATTCAAGGTCTGGTCAACTCCATTGCACAAAAGAAGATGAGTGACGGTCAATTCGACGAATGCGGACTGACCTTTCGACAACTGGATCGCATTCGACGAAGCCTTGTGAAGTCCCTTACCGCGATTTACCACGCACGTGTCAAATATCCCGGACAGCAGTCAGCTTGACAGTTGCGACATCGCGACCGGGCCGGATGGTGACATTCGCATCGAGATCGTGATCGACCATCAAGTTACCTCACCAGTCAATCCAAATCTCGTCCGCGCGGCGGTCGTTGCCGCTGCCAGTGAGCGAGGTTTCGTGCAGGGGAACATCGGGGTCCGAATCACCGATGACGCTACCATCCATCGCATCAATCACGACCACCTCGGTCACGACTATCCGACCGATGTGATCAGCTTTGACTACGGCAGTGCCGAAGCGAAGATGGAGGGAGAAATGGTCGTGAGCGCCGAAACAGCGGCCTGTCGCGCCGCCGAGTTGGGCTGGCCGACAGAACATGAACTGGTCCTCTACATCGTTCATGGAACGCTTCATATCGCCGGACTCGATGACTTGAGTGATGCCGACCGCGCGATCATGCGCACGGCCGAACAGCGGGTCATGATCTCGCTTGGTATCGAACAGATCACTCGATTCGGCCCCGCGTCGACTCAGGACAGAGCCGAGTCGCGAGTGTCACTCAAGGGAGGAACAGGCGTGAACGACTCGCTCGGATGGTGGGCCTTATCGCTTGTCGGTTTTGCGTTGAGTAGTGTCGGCGGGCTGGGCGGTGAGTTGCTCGACCGATTTGCCGGCCGTCCCTTCGAAGCCTATTGCCGGCTCAAACGGAATCGCGAGCGGTTTGGCGCCGTGCTCGATCATCAGGATGCAGCCATTCGCGGCAGCGAGTACCTCCGCATGATCGGGACGGTGCTGTTCTTGATCGCGGGAACCACTGCGATTCTTGTGCGGGAACCACAGCTGCCTCCTTGGCGCTTGCTGGTCTGGGGCGTGTGTGCGGGCGGCCTGATGATGATGATTCATGTTTGGCTGCCTGCCGCCGTGACTCGATTCGCCTCCAAACGAGTGCTTTACCATACCTGGCCGTTTTGGCACGCCCTTTCCATCTTCATGAGTCCACTGGCTGCCCCCGGTGCCTTTGTCGAATTGATCACGCGACGCCTGACCGGCACCAAGGAGAATGAGGACGAAGACGAGGAACAGCTCGAAGACGAAATCCGAACAATCGTGACGGCGGGAACGCGAGAAGGTTACTTTGGGCCTGGCGTACGCGAGATGATCCAAGGTGTGATGACGCTCCACGAAGACACCGTCGGCCACATCATGACGCCGCGAAGCGATGTCGATGCGATCGATGTCACATGGGACTGGGATCGCATCTTGCATACCATCGTCGACGCGGGACGGACTCGCTTTCCCGTCTATGAAGGGACGCTTGATCATGTCATTGGCATTCTTTACGTCAAAGACATGCTGCCGTTTCTCTCGAGCACCAAAGTTCCCGACAAACCGCTAACGGAAATCATTCGGAACGCCTGGTCGGTGCCGGTGGACCGCAGTGTGGAGGCGATCCTCCGTGAGTTTCTGCACAACCGCAGCCACATGGCCATCGTACTCGACGAGTTTCAACAAACGGCAGGCGTCGTCACGATCGAAGATGCCCTCGAGGAAATCGTCGGTGAAATCGTCGATGAATCCGATGAGGATGAAGAGTTCGGAATCGAGATCCTGAACGAGACGTCAGTCAGGGTCGATGGCCGCGTGATGATGGACGACTTGAATGAGTCCACTGGCTGGAACCTGCCCGAACGTGACGATTACGAAACGATTGCCGGTTACGTCCTTTATCACACAGGGGCCATCCCGGAAGCCGGTCAACGCTTGACCATCGGGGATACTGAAATCGAGATCCTGAATGCGACCAATCGAAAAATCGAATCGATGAAGATTCACCACACGAATCTGCAGGATCAGAAGGTGGGTTGACCGCTGTTGACAATCGTTTAGCGGCAGAATCACGGCTGCAGCATGGCATGCCGAGAATGGACGCCGCGAACTCAGCGTGCCGAACTGAGTGCCCGAACGGCAGCTCGGCCGAATGTCGGGACCGGAAGGGCGAAGACCAAGCGATATCCACTCGCATGACGGGACGGCTGATTGTCGCTCGGATACCACGCCGCTAAACTGCGGGTGCGGAATCCGATCGCCTCCGCAGCGATTGTCGGCCCCGTCCTGCCTCCCCTTGACCTGCATCCTGATAACGAACCGCATCGAGCCCACGCAGCCATTTTTTGGATTCGCTGATGACCAATAAACCCAGTCTGGAAGTGCAAAAAGTCGATACCGCAAAACTGGTTTACGGAGATCAGGAGATTGTTCTTCCGGTGGTGGAGGGTACCGAAGGAGAGCGTGCGATCGACATCAGCGGGCTGCGAGGCTCGTCCGGACTGATCACGCTTGATGAAGGATTCGTGAATACTGGTAGCACGCGCAGTGCGATCACTTACCTTGACGGTGAACAGGGAATCCTTCGCTATCGTGGCTATCCGATTGAGCAACTCGCTGCCAAGTCCGACTTCATCGAGACCGCGTATCTGCTGATTTACGGCGAGCTTCCCAACGCGAAAGAAGCGGAAGAATTCCGTTTCGGAATCCGCGAACACACCATGATCCATGAGGACATGCGTTCGTTCTACAACGGATTCCCCCGGGATGCCCATCCCATGGCCATCCTCAGCAGCGTGGTCGGAGCTCTGTCGACGTTCTATCAAGACTCGATGGACCCGGCCGATCAGGCCCAAGTCGAAATTTCGATTTATCGCCTGCTCGCCAAACTGCCGACGATCGCCGCATACAGTTACAAGAAGTCGATGGGTCAACCTTTCATCTACCCAAGTAACGACTTGAACTACTGCGAGAACTTCTTGCACATGATGTTCGCAACCCCGGCATCGGACTATCTCGTCGATCCCGACTTTGCCGAAGCGCTGAACCTGTTGTTGATTGTTCATGCAGACCACGAACAAAACTGCAGCACCTCCACGGTACGGATGGTCGGCAGCAGCAATGCCAACTTGTTCGCGTCGATCTCCGCGGGAATCGGCGCACTATGGGGACCACTGCACGGCGGTGCCAATGAAGCCTGCGTCAACATGCTCGAACGAATCGCCGCCGACGGTGGCGATGTCAAAAAGTATGTCGACATGGCCAAGGACAAGGACAACAACTTCCGCCTGATGGGCTTCGGTCATCGCGTCTACAAGAATCGCGATCCCCGTGCCACGATCATTCGATCCAGCTGTGACAAGCTGCTTGCCAAGCTTGATCTCGACGATCCGTTGTTCGATGTGGCGCAGAAACTCGAAGAGGTCGCGCTCAAGGATGAATACTTCATCGAGCGAAAGCTCTATCCAAATGTCGACTTCTATTCCGGCGTCATCTACCGGGCGTTGGGAATTCCGGTGCAGATGTTCACGGTGCTGTTTGCCATCGGACGACTTCCCGGTTGGATCGCCCACTGGCGTGAAATGCATGCCAACCCAGCCACGCGAATCAATCGCCCGCGTCAGGTCTACACTGGTTACAACGAGCGAGACTTCGTCCCGATCGAAAAGCGATCCTAGGCAGGGCGATTCCTGCGTCTTTCTCTGAACATCCCTCTCGCTTGGGAGAGGGCGAAAAGGGGTCAGACACGAATGGCACGAACTTAGGTTGTCTCAGTGAACCTCGGGGGCTAGCCGTGGGCCTTCGCCGCATCCTAACAACGTTTTCTTCGCCCACGGCTAGCGCCCGAGGTTGAAAGCCCGTGCCATTCGGGTCAGACAGCAAAAATGCGAAGCACCCTTCGGGCCGTTCCGGCTTTTGGTGTTTGCCCCCTTTTCGCCAGCGCTGAGGGTTGCGCCGTAGCGGATCTTCTCCAGCGAATGCCAGGCCTGTTTTTCAGCCACGAAGTGACGCCACAAGATTTTCCGTGGGTGTTACCGAATGCCAGTTTGCGACCAGTCGGGTGGCGTTTGTTAGTGCATTTTCAAGAATGACGATAGCCGCCTACGAGAATTGTGAAAATGCTCTTACAGTAAAAGCCCCGCGATCGCGCCGGTCATGCAGCAGGCCAACAGCCCTCCAAACATGGCCCGCAATCCAAGCTGAGCGAGATCGACTTTACGCGACGGCTCCAATCCGCCGATCCCACCGACCTGTATCCCGATCGCGCCGAAGTTACTGAATCCGGCGAGCGCGTAGGTGAGCACCACCACGGTTCGTTCGCTTAGGGGCACGCCGTCTCCTTTGGCTGCCTTTCCCAACTGATCGTACGCGATGAACTCATTGGCGACTGTTTTCAATCCAATCAATCGCCCCGCTTCCACGCACTCAGCCGCTGGGATTCCCATCAACCACGCCAGCGGCCAACAGACGTATCCCAAAATCACGCCGAGCGACACCTCTGGATTCCCCTCGACGTCGACCCAACCAAGCTGCTCGCAGCCCACTCCGATAACCAGATCGACCAAGGCGATCAACGCCAGGAAAGCAATCAGCATCGCGCCGACATTCAATGCCAGTTTCAATCCGTCGCTCGCCCCTTCCACGGCGGCAGCAATCAAGTTGACGTGCTCCGTCAGACCGGACATCTCCATCTCTGCCGAAACCCGCTCCGGCTCCGCTTCCGGTACCATCACTTTCGCAATCAGCAACGCCGCCGGAGCGCTGATCACCGATGCGGTTAGCAGGTGCGAGATGTCGATTCCCATGCCCGCATAGACTCCTAACAATCCGCCGGTCACCGTCGCGAATCCACCCGTCATCATCGCGCACAGTTCGCTGCGCGTCATCGTGCTTAGGTAGGGTCGAACTACCAGCGGCGCTTCGGTATGGCCGACAAACACGTTTGCTGCGGCGGCAAGCGTTTCCGCGCCGCTGGTTCCTAGCGAAAAACGCATCACCCAGGCCATTGCCCATACCAATCGCTGCATGATGCCCAGGTAATACAGGACGCTCATCAGCGACGAAAAGAAGATGACCGTCGGTAGCACGCCGAACGCAAACGTCCCCAGCAGGGAATCATCGAGCGGATTCTCTCCGCCCGCTGAAAACAGGAATCCGCTGCCCTCGTCGACCGAGTCCATCACGGCGGTAAAGCTGTCTCCGATCCAATCGAACAGCCAGCGTCCCAGCGAAGTCTGCAAGACTGCGAAGGCGAGTGCGAACTGCAAAACCAGACCGCCAACCACCACTCGCCAAGGAAATTGTCGACGATCGCTACTGACCAGCCACGCCACGGCGATGAAAACCAGCAGACCCAATCCACAAACGATTCTTGCCTGCATGATCGCACTCTCACTCTGGCTCAGCGCCCGTTATCCCTGATCAAGCGTATCAAAGATCCGGTCACCCGCGTCACCAAGCCCGGGAACGATGTACGACTGTTCGTTCAGCACTGGATCGATCGCTGCCACGAAGATCTTGACTCCAGGAAAATCGCGGATGACGCGATCGATCCCTTCGCGCGACGCGATGATGCTGAGCACTCGAATCTCATCGACACCCCAGCGAATCAGCCGGCGAATCACCAATTCCACCGAACCGCCAGTTGCCAACATCGGGTCGAGCACCAGTGCAACATTCGGTGCGCCGGTCTTGGGAAGCTTGTCGTAGTAACCAACCGGCTCAGCAGTCTCTTCATTGCGATACAGGCCCAGGTGCCAGACCGATGCGTCGGGCAACAGATCCTGCAGCGGGTCGACCATGCCGAGCCCCGCGCGAAGAATCGGAACCAGGGCAATCCGAGCCGACAGCTCGTGGCATTCCGCTTCCGCCAGCGGTGTTTGCACCTTGGTCGCCCGGACCGGCAAATCCTTGGTCGCATAGACACCGATCAAGACACTCAACCGCTGAACGGCATCTCGAAACTCGCACGAGCGGCTCGACTCCGCCCGAACGGTACAAAGATGGTGTTCCACCAACGGATGGTCGATCTTGACGATGTGGCTCACGCGCTCACGCCCTAAACTGTTCGGACGCCGACGACCTCAATGAGAAGTCTTCAGCGAGCCAACGACGCTTTGAGAATTGATTGAGCCTGATTATCAGACCTCAGCGAAGCCCTGTCCATCACGCTACAAACCAGATGCCGCGACATCAGGAGTCCCCAAAGCGCAAGACTGGCTGGCCTCGTCCGATCCCGATTGCGTGAATGAGAACTTGACGCAGAGTCGCAGGGGCGCGGAGCCACCGAGGAAGTCACTGATGCGATTATGCTCTGCGACGCACCGTCTCTGCACCTCTGCGCTCATTTTCTTGGGTACGCCTGCTCCCGTTATGACATGAGATCACCAACCGTGCGACCGTTGCGGTACGATGACTGCTTGCCACTACTGGCTGGCTGCTGCGACCAACTTGAATGGGAGTGATCGATGGACCAGAGGACCGTCCGCAAACTGGAGAAGGAAGTCGAAGAAGCAATCGTTGAGACCATTTGCCGACTGGGCCTGAGAGACTTGCCGTTGCTTCCCTCGCATCAGACCATGCATCTGATGGCCAAGGCGGCCGTGACCGTCTACGAGGCGGCGGTCGAAAATCATCACGGCGAGGGGGAGTAAGCCCGCAGCGGCGTCCGCGGTAACGATCACCTCGGCAGGCGATTGATGCGGATGGCCGCGTGTGAACAATTAGCAGGAGAATCATGATGCCCGTAAACAGTTTCCAAATCCGACACCTCGCCGACGAAATTCAGCCACCTGAATCCGGCAAGCAGAGCATCGTTCTGACCGACGACGACAATACAAAGGTTGTATTGTTCGCCTTTGCCGCGGGCGACGGCCTCAAAGAACACCTCGCCCCGCTGCCAGCAATTATCCAAATCATCAAGGGCGAAGCTGAACTGACTGTCGACGAAGAGACGGTGCCAGGCAAGCCGGGAACCTGGATTCAGATGGCTGCCAAAACGCCCCACAGCATCAAGGCTCAGACGCCGGTGGTCATGTTGCTGACGTTGCTGAAATAGCACCCGCAAGAATCATTTGCGACTCAGGGAATCCACATGCAAAGACTTAACTCATGACTACGAACAACACACCGACAATCCGTCAACCGAATGAAGGTCGTACCATTGCCGTCGTTGGGGACGTGTACCGTTTCATGGCGACGAGTGAAAATACGAACGGCAAATACGCCATGTGGGAAGCGATTGTGCCTCCGGGCGGCGGTCCACCTCCGCATGTCCACAGTCGAGAGGAAGAGAGCTTTTACATCTTGGAAGGCGAGATCACGTTCCAGCTTGATGGGGAACGTGTTGTGGTAACAGCAGGCATGTTTGCGAACATGCCAGTGGGAACTCCCCATTCATTCAAAAACGAAAGCAGCAAACTAGCGAAAATGCTGATCTCCGTCGCACCGGCAGGGCTGGAGGAAATGTTTTTCGAGTTCGGCGTGCCGCTGCCAGAAGGTTCAACGTCTGCATTGCCGCCGACAAAAGATGAGATCGAGAAGCTACTCAAAATTGCTCCCCGCTATGGAATCGAAATCAGGGTGCCACACCATGACTGACACCAGTTCATGACCAAACCGGTTTTGATCTCCTTCGACTAAGACTCCCGGTAGTCGGTGACGATCACGTTCCGCAATCTCTGTCAGGGATTGGGAGACGCCGAAGCCTTTCGTGTATCTTGGAAGCGGCGTAATTTCGCCGTCGCTGGCCCCTGCAGTTCCTGTTCTCGGCTGCTTTCCTCGCGATAGCAACCGACTCTTCGTCGGAGAGATCCCGGCAACTATGCATGGCACAAAATCGATCAGTTACTTTCACATCTAGTCGCACGCCCCTGTGTTCCGTAACCGTGTCTCGTTACAACAATTGCAAGTGCCCGGTGATCGGATCGATGATCTCAGAATCGTCGGGGCCAATCGCCAGACAGGTGCGTGTCGGCACGCCGTGGAATTCGGTCCTTCCGCTGTCGGTAATGAGATGGACTTCGAGTCCAGCTTCGACCGCCTTCTCGTGAATGGCCATCAATTCCTCCTCGCTGTCCACCCGGCAACTCACTTTGGCAAATGCGCCCGTCAGCCATGCACGTTCGACTTCTGAGAAGTCGTCCAGCGAAACGGTGCCTCGCTCCTGCAAGCGACGGCAGATGAATGACATCGAGGCGTGGGAACCCTGAGCGATTTGTTTCCCTCGTCGCATCTTCAAGTCGTGACGCATGACGATCACCTGCTTGATCCTGCGACGCTCAACAGACGCCACGCCAGCGTTGCCTCTTGGCTTGCGCCCGGACAACAGAGCCAGTTCCCGCCATTTCCAGTGGCAATCGACGTTCTCAAAGCCGATTTCTCGAAGCCAGCGCAACTGCGTCTCTACGTCGAGCAGCTTGTTGGATGGGTCTTCGTCTTCGGGCGTCATGCCCATCGCCTCGACGAAGCGGTCGTGAATCGGCTGAGTCGGCGATGACACATGTTCGAGATTACAGAATACACCTCCCGGCTCCAGCAGGGAAAACACCTCGGCGTAAAGCTCCTGTTTTCGCTGGTGCGTGCAATGGTGGATCGCAAAGCTTGAAACGATGCAATCAAATGGGCCGATGTCCGGCAACGGGGCGTCCATGTTGTGTTCGGTCAGCGAGCCCCGCACGCTTCCAGCGAAACGGCTTCGGGCTTGCTCCAGCATCGTCGGTGAAAAGTCGAGTCCGACACCGATTGCGTCTGGGCAGTGGGACAGGACAAGCGACAACAGATGGCCGTTCCCACAACCGAGATCCAGCACGCGCTTCGATTCTGTGGGAATCTCGGCGAGCAGCGTGGCTTCACCTTCGACCCGGTGCGGGATGTCCTTCATCCGGGCAAGATACGCCTCAGCGTGTTCTGGCTTGGTCCATTCATTGGTCATAGTACCTCTGTTTCAGAAATGAGTAACAAAACTCACATCCATGCACGAAGTCTAGCGAATGCAGAAGACCCACACGGCGAACCTGAACCGTGTGGGTCTGGATGTCATTCTCTAAAAGTAGTCGTCACGGTTGGCGCCATCAAAAGCAGCCTTTCGTGAGACAGCACTTCTTCAAGCATTGGCCGGAACCGCAGGGACAGCGATCGTTTCTGCCGAGCTTTTCCTCCAGCAACTTGTCGCCGTGGACGACCTGCTCTCCTCGCTTCACTTGCGATTCGGAGGGGTATCCTCGACGACGCTTGTTCATCGTGCGAAGAGAAGCGGATGGGGTGGGATTCGAACCCACGGTACGCGCAAACGTACGCCAGTTTTCAAGACTGGTGCCTTCGTCCACTCGGCCACCCATCCGTCCGTGTCGTGCTCCTGCTCAGGCGATCCAAAACCGATCACGCCATCGCCGTGCGGAGAAATCTACCAAAGCTGGGCCTGGACGGAAACCGAGCCTCCGCGGACGTCGGTGCCCTGTAGAACCCGTTGGCGTTTGCCACGGCTTGATTCGAGGATTCGCCGCTTGCGCGCTAGCCGTGGGCTGTCAACCTCAGGCGCTAGCCGTGGGCGTGAACCTCAGGCGCTAGCCGTGGGCTGTGATGTGAAAATGCCCTTGCGATCCAGCAAGGGCCCACGGCTAGCGCCTGAGGTTCACAAATTCGAAGCGGTCACCGACATCAGAGGATTTCTTCAATGACCTTGCCAAAATCTTGCTCCAAACGCTGGTGGCCGGGGACGTGCAGACGATGGGAGTGCAACCCAAGTTGATGCAACAAGGTGGCGTGGATGTCCGTCACGTAATGGGGATGCTCCGTGGCATGAAAACCGATTTCGTCGGTGGCACCATGGACAATGCCGCCTCGAATTCCGCCTCCCGCCATCCAAACGCTGAAACCGTGGGGGTGATGATCGCGTCCATCTGATCCCTGGGAACCGGGTGTCCGTCCAAACTCCGTCGCGAAGACAATCAGGGTTTCGTCGAACAATCCACGCAGCTTTAAATCCTGAATCAGCCCGGCGATCGGTCGATCGACCTGCATGGCCAATTCGGAATGCCTGGCTTTGAGCGCCGAGTGCTGGTCCCATGCTCCGGCCGCCCCGTCGCCATGCATGATCTGAATGAAGCGAACGCCTTGTTCGACGAACCGGCGGGCGGCGAGCAACTGCTCGCCAAATGGTTTCGTCTCGGCCTGATCCAATCCGTACAGTCGCTGCGTGGCTTCCGATTCCTGGTCGAAGCGAATGACGTTGGGGACGGCGGTCTGCATCCGAAACGCCAGCTCATAGGATTTGATTCTCGCCTCAAGCTCCTGATCACCGGGATAGGCATTGCGGGCGAGTTGATTGAGCCGTTTGACGAGTGAGAATTCAGCTTGCTGCTCCGTCGCCGTGATGTCCCCTTGAGGCTTGGCGTAATCGAGCGGATTGTTGGGATCGACTTTCAACGTGACTGCATCGTAAGCAGGCCCGAGATAATGACCGTCTCGCTTGTCAAAGAATCTCGGTCCCATGCTGATGAACTGCGGCAGGTTTTCATTGAGAGATCCAAGACCGTAATTCACCCAGGCACCGATCGTGGGCACGCGTGGGTCCAGCATGTGTCGGCCCGAGTGAAACTGAACCTGCGCACCATGGTTGTCGTCGGTTGTCCACATCGATCGAATCACCGCGATATCATCGATGCAAGAACCGATGTGCGGAAACCAATCGCTGACTTCGATGCCACTTTGTCCGTACGGTTTGAATCCAACTTGCAGAGGATAGAGCGTGTTGCGTTGTTGTCCGTTGGCATCGTTAACCACCACCACCCGGACTTTCTTTAGCTTCTCTGGCGATTGCACGTCAGCGAACGGCGATTCAGCGATCGTCTGGCCAGCGTATTGATTCAAGGCCGGCTTGGGGTCGAAGCTTTCCATGTGACTAACCCCACCGCGCATGAACAGCCAAATCACGCTCTTCGCTTTGGGAGCAAAATGAGGTCGTCCATCGGGCTGCGACCAAGTCGTCTCACTCGAGAAACCGTCCTGGGCCAGCATTGCATGGAGCGCTACCCCACCAAGACCAGTCATCGAGTTCAAAAACGTGCGCCGAGGCATCGAGTCGATGTCGACAGATCGGTGGCTGGTGGGACGACTCATGATCGGGACTATCGAATGGTGATGAAATCGTTGTGATTCAGAATCGCGTGAACCAATCTGGATCGGCCCCGCGATGGATCGTATTGCTTCGGCTGCGAAGCGACGTCGAGTTCCTCCAGGAATCGTTCGCACTCATTGACCTCCTGTTCCGTCGCCGCACGTGCCAACAGCGTTTGAAATACCGCTTTGATGAAGCTTTGGCGTTCCGGTTCGGGAAGGCTTGCGTAGATGGATTCGGCGATCTGATCGGCCACTGAAATGGCGAGTTCACTATTGGCCAGGGCAAGTGCCTGCTGGGGCACGATGCTCTCGCTTCGTCGATAGCAGGAAAGCACGTCGGCGTTGTCAAACATCTCCAAAAATTTGTCTTGTTCATCCGGCGAGTGTTTGAAATACAGGCTACGTCGCGGTGGACTGTGATCGTGGTCGAGCGACGGTCCACCAATCGTCCGGTCGAGCTGGCCAGAGAATGCCAGCAGACTGTCTCGCACGACCTGCGACTCCATGCGACGCGGATTCATTCGCCAGTAAAGCTGGTTTCCGGGATCCTCTTCGAGGCAGCGGGGATCTGCATGCAACGTGGACGAGCTTCTTCGATAGGCTTCGGAAGTCACGATCAATCGATGCAAGTGTTTAAGGCTCCAACCGGATCCGATCAATTCAGCGGCCAGCAGATCGAGCAATTCGGCCTGCTCCGGTCGTGGTGCACGCAAACCGAAGTCGAAAACGGACTCGACGAGCGGGGTTCCGAAGTGACGCATCCAGACGTGGTTGACCGCAACCCGCGCCGTCAGCGGGTTGTTGCTCGATGTGAGCCAGCGAGCCAGTGCAAGGCGTCTGCCCGTGCTGGTCGGCGAGTAGGCGGGAGGATAATCGGTCTCTTTGTCGGCTGGCGATTCGAGCGCCTTGCGAGTAGCTCGGAACGATTCGTAATCACGCTCGCCCTTCTCAATCGATGCCAACTTCTCGTTCGCCGATTGAAGCTGTTGCTTTGCCGCATCACGCTTTTTTTCGTCAGCAGCGTCAGCGAGAATTCGGTATTCGGCCTCCGCCCGCTGTGCCTGAGCTTGAAGCCTCGCGGCTGTTTGCGCTAGCTGTTTCGCGTCTTCGCCGACGCTACCATCATACTTTGCCTGATCAGCGGCGAACGTCGCTTCGAGTGAGCGCAAGCTGGCAACCGCCGCATGCAACTTCGCCTCGGCAATCGCGACCACCGCTGCCGGATCCGAAGGCGAGGCGATCGCGCCGCTTGCCGCTTCTTGAAGCTCTGTCTCGGCGCGGAGTGAAGTCACTCTGATCGAATCGAACGCGACCGTCGCATCGAAACCAGACAGACTCAGGAATCCATCGCGACGGTCGGGGTATCGGTAAGCCAGCATGAACTCACCATCAAGCCAGACGTTGACGAGCGTGTCGCGGACGGCGAAACGCAGCTGATAGGGCCTCCCGACTTCGATCGCGTGTCCACGACGACCTTCGGAAGGATAAGTCGATTCTCCGTTGCGAGCGAAAGCGACTTGGACCTTGGGTCCGGGCGCGTGCGCGCTGGTGTAGACGTAATTGGAGTACTTTTCGTCTTCCGATTGATCGAAACGAATTGTGACGGACTTGTACGTCGTGCCGCCCGTGGTGGTGTATTGGCAATTCAACTCAAAGTCACGGGGGACTGCTGGCAACAAGCGAACCATTTGTGACTCGCGTGTGGCAGTGGTCTGGTGCAACGCGCCGTCGCGGTATTCCCATCCATCCCCGATGATCTTCCAGAGATCCGCTTTGGGCTCATCGAACTCGTCGACGATCTCGAACGCTTCCGCGGCGGCTTCCGCGGCGGCTTCGGCGGCCGGCGCGACTTCCGACTCCGTGGATACGACCGGCACTTCGCTCAGCTTCTGCTTTGCGTCTGCGAGTTGCGTTTCGGCTGCACGGACCTCGGATTCCGCCTGGCGGAGTTGATCACGACGGACGTAGTCTCGCACGGCTGGTGCGTAGGCGGTGACAGGCAAGGGAACGGGCTCAATCGCCGGCGCAAAACTTTCCAGAATTGCCGGCACTCCCGCCGTGATCTCCCGATCCTTGTCCGGATTTTTGGGGTCGCCGCGCACATGCAAGTAGGTCGCGATCGTCACGTCATCGTCAAAGACTCTCGGCAATCCGTCGGACTCGAGATTGGTCACGCCGGGAACGGGATCGAGCCGCACCTGATGCGGTTCAAAGATTGCCCTCAGCCGATAGTAATCGAGCTGTGTGATGGGATCGTACTTGTGGTCATGGCATTTGGCACAGTTGATCGTCAAACCAAGAAAGGCTTTGGACGTGTGTTCGATGGTGTTGTCGAGCCAGGTCGTGCGATTGAACAGATAGTAGTTGCGAGCCAAGAAGCCAGTCGCCGCCAGCACGCTCGGGTCATCGGGAGCCAGTTCGTCACCGGCGATCATTTCGTCGATCATCCGGTCATAGCCTTTGTCGGTATTCACCGCGTCGATGATCCAGTCACGCCAATGCCAGAGGTGCTTTTGGCTATTGCGTAGTTGATCACCAAGCCCGTACCAGTCGGAGTAGCGCCAGATGTCCATCCAATGCCTGGCCCATCGTTCACCGTGATGCGGATCGCTCAATAGCTCGTCAACGATCTCTGGCCAAGGTCGTGAATCCGACAATTGAGCCGACGTGGGCGGCAGTCCGATCAGGTCGAGATAGAGTCGACGTAGTTGCAGTGAACGCTCGGCTTGTCCTTGCGCTCGAATGGATCGACTCGCATGTTTGGCTTCCAGCAGCGCATCGATGGGATTGATCGCTGAAGTATCACTCGGCATCGACGGACGAACGATCGGCTGAAACGCCCAATGCTGGTCTGGTGAAGTGGGGATCGCTTCGGCGGGCGCTTGGGCTCCCTGGCGAATCCAGCTTTCGATCAACGACACCTGGTCCGCCGTCAGCGCGGAACCTTGTTCGTGCGGTGGCATGCGATCGGAATCACTGGATCGAATCCGCTCGATCATTGCGCTGGCGTCTGGATCGCCTGGAACGATCACGTCCCCGCCGTCACCGCCAGCGAGAATCAGCTCCCGAGTCTCCAAACGCAAATTGGATTCTTGCTTCAGCACTCCGTGACAGGAGTAGCACTTTTCCGTGAGCAGAGGTTTGATCTGCGAAAGATAGTCCACCTCTGCGGCGGTCACAGCCGAGACGGCGCAAAGAGAAGCCAATGCAAAGGCGGGAATGGGGCTCACGGTGGGGGATCCGATTGGCGAGGGCGGGACCTCAATTGTAACCGATCACAACCCCGCTTGCCTGATGCTCGGTCAAGGCGGGTCAGGCTCGAAAGCCTAACGTACGTTGGCCTTTCCAGGCTGACCTTTCTTCCCGAACGGCGAAAAGGGGTCAGACACCAAAAATGCGAAGCACCCTGCGGGCCGTTGCGGTTTTTGGTGTCTGACCCGAATGGCACGGGCTTTGAACCTCGGGCGCTAGCCGTGGGCCACGAAAACGTCGTTAAGATGCGGCGAAGGCCCACGGCTAGCGCCCGAGGTTCACAGAGACAACTTAAGTTCGCTCCATTCGTGTCTGACCCCTTTTCGCCAGCAACCCTAACAGGAAATGCTGACGCTGCCCTAGGTCGGGATGTAATCGTTCATCAGCTTTGCGTAGTCCTCCCGGATCGGACTGAAAACATCGAGCACAACGGCCGGGCCGTCCACGGCCACCGCCCGATGCGAAACATTGGGCGGAATGATGAACAGAGCGCCCGGCTCGACGGTTCGCGTCTCGTCGCCAATGGTCAATTCGAGCTTGCCTTGCAGCAGAATCCCAGCTTGCTCATGCGGATGATCATGCATGGGAATCTCGGCTCCATCGTCCATTTCCAGATACGAAAGCATCAGGTTCTTTCCATAGGGCGTGCGCAATCGGCAGCCGGGAACGACCTCATTGGACTGGATCGATGCGATGTCGATGAATGGCATGGCGTTGTCGGGCGGCGGTAAGAAGACGAACGGAAATCGACTCGTGCGAGGCGGGAGTTGGCCGCCCCCGATTGTAGCGGATGCGTTCGATCGTCGCTCTTGTCGTTTCGACTGGCGCAGGCCGTGAACCTCAGGCGCTAGCCGTGGGCGTCATCCTCAGGCGCTAGCCCCATGCCACTTGCTTTCTAGCGGCAAGGCGCGAGCCGTCCGGTCTCGACCACAAAATCACACCGAAAAACCGGAGGGCTCGTGCGCTTCGGCTAACAACAGCCACCCGATTGGTCGCAAACCGCGAGTGGCATTGAGCACAAGCGACTCGTCGCTGTCGCGCATCGTTTGGAATAAGATGCAGCCTTCCCTGACTCTTGCCGTGAAAGCGATGAATCTGATGTTGAAACGCCTGCTTTGTCTGTCGACCCTTCTTGGCGCCCTGTTCACGACGAAAGCCATCGCAGAGGAATCGGGTGCGCCGCGAATGAACGTGGTCTTCGTGTTGTGCGACGATCACAGGTTCGACTGCTTGGGTGCGGCGGGGCACCCTTTTTTGGAAACGCCTCACCTCGATCAGCTCGTTCGAGACGGCGCGATGTTGACGCGAGCTTACGTCACCACTTCGCTCTGCTCTCCCAGTCGGGCATCGATTCTGACTGGACAATACGCGCACAATCATCGTGTCGTGGACAATTACCATCCGGTAGACCCGCAATTGGTGTTCTTTCCGCAGCAGATGCAGCAGGCGGGATACCAGACGGCGTTCATCGGAAAATGGCACATGGGCGGTGACATCGACGATCCGCAGCGGGGCTTTGATCACTGGATCTCATTCAAAGGGCAAGGAACGTATTGGCCCGATGGCCATGGGACCACTCGCGAAGTGCCGCAGACGACCTACGATGGTTTGAACATCAATGGCAATCGGGTTCCGCAAAAGGGGTATCTAACGGACGAACTGACGGACTATGCCATCGATTGGCTTGACGCGCGGGATGCCGACAAGCCTTTCTTTCTGTACGTCAGCCACAAGGCGGTGCACGCCGATTTCGTGCCCGCCGACCGGCACCGCTCGCGGTATGAAAAACAAGCCGTTGCCGATTCGCACCCCATCGGTGCAGGAGATGGATTCAGGCAAGATGCCGATGTGGGTTCGCAATCAGCGTAACAGCCGTCACGGTGCCGACTTCGGTTACAACATCGCCGGATTCTCTCCGGAAGTCTATTACCGGCGTTACTGCGAATCCTTGTTGGCGGTGGACGACAGCGTGGGACGTTTGCGAGAACACCTCCGTGAGCGCGGTCTTGCCGACAACACCCTGTTCATCTACATGGGAGACAACGGGTTTCAATTCGGCGATCACGGCTTGATCGACAAACGGACTGCCTATGAAGCCAGCGCGCGGGTGCCGCTGATCATGGCCGCTGCTGGAAAGATTCCGGCTGGACAGGTATTCGACGGGCTTGTGGCCAACATCGACATCGCTCCGACGATTCTCGAAGCAACCTCTTCACCATCGCTCGAAGATCAAGATGGCCGCAGTTTCTGGCCGGCGCTTTGCAGCGGCGACGCAAGCAAGTTGCAACGTCAGGAACTGCTGTACGAATACTACTGGGAACGCAACTATCCCCACACACCGACACTTCATGCGGTCATCGGTGGACGCTGGAAATACATCCGCTGCCACGGCTTGTGGGATCGAGACGAATTGTACGACCTGGAAAACGACCCCGGCGAAATGCACAACTTGATCGATGCCCCTGAACAAGCGAACCGAATCGAAGCGATGAACCGCAAGCTCTGGGCCTTACTGTCGGCAAGTGGTGGCGACGACGTACCGTTGCTGGAAGACCGCGGCCCCCGCTTTCCGATGCGCGATCCCAACGCAGCCCCCCAGGCACGGTTTCCATCAGAATACTTTCGACGAAGTGAAACAGCCGACTGATCGTGCAGGCTCAAGGCAACGCACCGCGACGACTTCGTCGAGATACGAATTCGTCTCCAGTCTCCAGTCTCCAGTCTCCAGTCTCCAGTCTCCCAACTACTGCGGAATCGTCTCGCCTCGGATCAGATCGTCGAAGCTCTCGCGATGACGAATCAATTTCGCCTGATGATCCTCGATCAAGACTTCTGCGGCGCGACGCTTGCTGTTGTAGTTGCTCGACATCACGAAACCGTAGGCGCCAGCGTTCTCGAGGACGATGAAGTCGCCGACCTGGGGAACGGGCAACAGTCGGCTGTCGACGTAGCCCCCTTCACGCTGCGTAAAGATGTCCCCCGATTCGCACAGCGGTCCGCCCACCACGATCTCGGCCTGCTCGCGGTCGGCGGCATCCCCGGACCGAGCTGCGACGGAGATAGGATGGTAGGAACCGTACATCACCGGACGGGCGAGATCGTTGAAGCCGGCATCCACCAAAGCGAAGAGATTGCCACCAACCTGCTTGACGCTGCGAACCTCCGCCACCAGGAAACCACTTTCGGCCACCAGGTATCTGCCGGGTTCGATTTCCAGAGAGATACGGTGTCCGAAGGTATCGCTGAGTCGGTTCCGGACCGTATCCCAAAGCTCGAAATACTTCTCCAAGTCGACGTATGTTTCGTTTTCCCGATACGGGACCGGTAACCCGCCCCCGGCGCTAATCGTCCGGATGGTCCGACCCACTTCCGTGGCTGCCCGCTCCATCGCATCGCAGACGGCACTGAGGTGCTCCAGATCGGTGCCCGATCCGATGTGCATGTGCAGTCCCGTGACCGTCACGCCGGTTTGATCGGCACGACGAAGACAATCGTTGATCTGCGTATGCCAGATCCCGTGCTTGCTCTGCTCTCCGCCGGTATTGGTCTTTTGGCTATGGCCATGCCCAAATCCGGGATTGATCCGCAGCGTCACCTCCGCCCCGGGACGGCGCTCGCCCAGTTGGCTGATCATGTCGGGCGAGCCGCAGTTGACCAGCAGCGCATGCTCGACGACCAAGTCCAACGCGTCTCGGTCGAAGATGTCGGCGGTGTAGACGATCTCAGCCTTGCGGGGATCGGTCGAGTAGCCCGCAGCGATGGCCCGCTGGATCTCGCCGGCACTGACCGCATCGACCACGACGCCACGACGTCGCATCCGATCCAGGATCGCGATGTTGCTGCAAGCCTTCTGGGCGTAGCGGATCACGTCAAACTGCGCCAGATCGGCGATCCGCCGGTCGATCACCGCCTGGTCGTAAATGTACAGCGGCGTCCCGAACTGGGCAGCCAAATCGCGTACGGAGAGACCTGCGATGTCGGTTCGCGAATTGGAGAAGGTGGAGACAGGTATCATGAGGCTCTCGAGGCTCGGGCTGGAAAAGGGGACCGCTCGGGAAAGGGCGGGACAGGGCAGACGGGAAAGGGCCAGGCCAGGGGCCAGGCCAAAACGACAGCGTTGGCCAAAGCAGCATTTTGGAGTTGGTCGTGACACTCGACAAGTCAGCAGAGTTCACGGCTCAGCCGAAGAGGCTGGAAACTGACGGCAAGGAGGCTGGAAATTGGACCGCCGCTGAACACCACCCGAATGGAGACGCAGGCTCGCACGACACCCCGCTATCGGAGCAACGCCGAAGCGGATTTTGTACCCAGCGAATAGTGGGGCTCTCCTCTTCAGCCACGAAGTGGCGACACAAGAATTGCCGTGGGTGTCAACTCACGGGCGCGGTTCTTCCATGGAAGGATCTCCGCCGCGGAACGGATTCGAAGTGGCTTTGAACCGGGCGCTGACGCACCCGGCAATTCTTGTCTCGGCACTTCGTGCCTGATCAGCAACGGCGTTCCGCCGTCAAAAAAAAATCGGCTGCGGCGTTTCCCCGATGGCGGGGCGCGCACTCAGCCGACCTGCCCATTCCCGGAAGCTCGCGAGGCGTTCTTGCGGGGTCCTTGCGGGCCCGGTCTACGGCCTCTTCGACGCCCTTGTTGGATCGGGATGTAACGGCTCTCGATGCGTTGCAGGAGCTTGCTGATGCAGAGCTTGTTGATGCTCAAGTTCATCTCATCGGCTTCCTCCTTGAGAGAGTCGTGGAGGCTCTTGGGAAGGCGAATGGTGATCATCCGCTCAGGCTCACTGGCATCCCCCTTGGAGGGGTCCTGGCTTCGCATGGCGGCAACCATTTCCTGCAACTCGGCGAACTCGCGACTCGCCTCGAAGACCCGCAGTTGCTCAGGCTTCGGAAAGAGTCTTCGAACCACTCCTGCAGGCCCCAGAATCTCCCGATAGAAGAGAACCCAACTGCCCGTCTTTGCGAACGCATCCTGGGCCAGCCGGAGCGCCTCACGACCCCGTTGCTCCAGCGGGAGCTCGTTATTCGGGGGAGGCAGATTCAGTCGCGTTCCGGTCGCCTCCACCTGATCGGGTTCCGGGTCATTGGCGTAGCGAAGGTGAGGAGTCGGTTCGATTTGAGCCATCGCGAGAGATTCCTTTCTATGTGCGGATCACGCGGTTGGAGTTGTTGCCGCCATCCTTGCGACCGGTCAAATCGTTAAACCCAAACTTTGCTTTCAAAAGGACTTAGGACGATTGCCCAAAAGCTGCGCAAGCCTGCACCCAAGAGCGGCGACACCAGCATGCCCAAATACCAGGCACGCACGATTGTGCGTTGCCAAAGTGTCCACCCGGTGCAGTTCGATCGTTTTTTCGCGGGCAGGCCCTTAAAAACACCGTGAAAACGCAATGTTTTTGCGTCACCCGGCCCTTTTCGTCGCAATTTGCCATGCAAGCAAACGTCAAGCGGAAGCCCCCAACACCTCCGCGGCTTCGCTTGCATAGAAGACCAAACGAAGGCGAGATCGGCGAAAACACCAAAAGAGGGGGTACTGGCCGGGTGCCAAAATCGGACCGCGGGGCACGCAGAAGTCAAGGGCGCGGATTTTCGAGCGGGACGGCACAAGCCGTCCGGTCTCGACCACAAAATCACACCGAAAAACCGGAGGGCTCGCGCCCGATGCCGCTTCCTTTAGGCCTTCATCAGCCGCCACGCGTTAGCGTCCGGTTCTCCAGCACTGCGAAAACCGGACGCTAACGCGCGGCGGCTGATCAATCCATCGAGCCCAACAGCCCAAAGTAGATGGCATTGGGCTTGCGCCCTTCCGCTGGAATGTCCCAAGACCCGGGTGTCAGTGTCAGGGACCAGTGTCAGGGACAGACACATTTATCACATGCGTCGGCCAGCAGCTCGACCGCTCGGTCGATCTGGTCGCGCGTGGTGGTCCAGCCGACCGACAGTCTCATCGTGCGTCCAATCTGGGAATCACTGCACCCCACCTCCCGGAGTACCCTGGTCATCTCGTCGGGAGGGGTACTGGACTGAGAACTGGCCACCGCCAACTGACGCGCCGCCCGCTGGACCTGCCGGGCGCTGGTCGGCAGCTCAACCGTGACGGTATTGGGAAGCCTGGGAGCGTCCTGGCAGAGCAACTTGGGAGCTGGACTAATGGTCGATACTATTCCTTTAACGAGTCGCTCGCGGAGCTCGGTCAGGTTCGCTTTGGCCATGCTGGAGCCGCGGGCGGCCAGTGCGGCGGCGGCGCCCAAGCCAATGCAGGCGGGGATGTTTTCGGCACCTGGCCGCAGCCCCATTTCACGTGGTTCGCCGAAGGCAATCGGCGTCAGCGACAGGCCACGTCGGATGTACAGCGCGCCACTCCCTTTGGGGCCATAGAACTTGTGACCGCTGATCGAAATCGTATCGGCCCGCAACTGCGAGGCGTCGACGGCAATCTTACCAAAAGCCTGGGTCGCATCGCAGTGAACCAGCACCCCCCGGTTGTGGCAGACGTCGGCGATTTCACGGACCGGCTGGATGGTTCCCAGGACTGGATTGGCGAGTTGCACGCAGACGAGCCGAGTGTCTTGGCGAATCATGGAAGCGAGTTGCCCGGGATCGATTCGTCCGTCGGTTTGGGAGGGGACCGTATCGACGCTCCATCCGGCCTCGACGAGGTTGTTGGCCGCGCCGATGACCGACTCGTGCTCCAACGCGCTGACCAGGGCGTGACCAGGGGGCTTGCGTCCCAGCATCCCTAGAATCGCCAGATTGTTTGCTTCGGTGCCACCGCTCGTGAACACAATCTCAAACGGTTCACAGCCGACCAGGAGCGAGACGCTTTCTCGGGCACTCTCCAGCGACTCGCCGATCGCCTGGGCGTAGGGGTGCTCTTGGCCTGGCAGCATGAAGTGGGTGGACCAGAAGGGCTGCATCGCCTCGAGGACCGAGGGGGCCACTGGCGTGGTGCGGTTGTAGTCGAGATAGATTAGGGACACAGCGAATGAGCAGAGCGGGTTACGGAATGGCGCATGGCGGGTCGTTTTGGGACCGGGTCGTTTGGGGACGGGGCCGTGGGGTTTCCGAAACCGGGGGCCGTGTTCTCCTGGATGGCTCAACAGTGTGACGCTCGCGCGGATGCTTCGCGAGGGGCAGCGTCCAGGTTAATTCGCCGCGTGGATGCCGGTAGCGTCTCCGGGGGCAAGCTCGCCAAAAAGGGGCAGCCGAACGCTTGCGACAAGGCCGCTTGGCGCGATGATCTCCGTTCTGACGGCGGTCTGCGGACCTCAGGTGCTACCGTCGCGGCCTCGAGCGTGGTGGGCCTCGAGCGTGGTCTGGCTATGGACGTAAGGCCACATGAGGCCCACGGCTAGCCCGAGGTTCACGAGTGGCGGGGGAGTCCCTCCGAGGCTGTCCGGACAAATGGAACCGCGGCTGCAGTACTCGTAGGCGACGTCTCTCCGAGACTCGCAAAAAACGCAGCAAAGCTGTGGGTGTCCGCCTTCGGAAGGCGGACCTACAGTAGAAAGCCCAATATCTTCACAACCTCTCCGAGACTCGTCATTGCACGCAGCTTGCTGCGGTGTCAGTCTCGGAGAGACTGACCTACAGCAAGGGCTGAAGAATTTTCGTATCCCGAGGCGGTATCGCGAATCGATTACGCGTTCTAATAGCGGGGACATTTGCACATGGCCCCTGTTTTTGCGATAATTGACCGTGCACTACCCGTTCAGCGTCGAGTGTCGCTCCATCATCGCACTGACGACTCCACCTTTTCTCTCTCCTTCCGGAGCCCCCCGTATGAAGCGCACAAAGCATGGTTTTACACTCGTCGAGCTGTTGGTGGTGATCACCATCATCGGCATATTGATGGGGCTTTTGATTCCCGCAGTGAACGCAGCCCGAGAGACGGCACGTCGAAATCAGTGCGGTATGCAACATGAAGAACTTGGCGCTGGCTGCGGTTCAGTACGAGAATACCAAGGGCTCAACTGCCTGGCTACCTGAACAAGTTAGGCATCTGTCCATCGGCACGGCTCCGGCGGCCGGGATCGATCCATCGGAACCCACCAAGCATTGGGCGTCCCGCCCACATGTAAAAGTCGGCACCTGGGCTGTCGGATTCCTTCCCTGGCTTGATGCTCAACCGACCTACGAGCACTGGACTCAAGACCGCTATCCGGTGATCGATCGCGGACCCGGCGAATCCGAGCCGACCGGCGGCTATGTCAGTTGAGCAGGCTAAGGTTTTCATCACTCTGGCTGCGCCGAACTTGGCAATTTTTCAATGCCCCAGCAATCCCGTCTCCGATGCTGAACACGGCCGAACAGCTATGTCTCCAACAACGGCGATGTGCCACCTTTCACCGACGATCGCGCACTTCAGACGGCATGCCGTAGTAACCCGTGTCTCCTTCATCGCTCGCAGGTCTCGCGTATCAACGGCGTTGGAAGCATGAAATACAGCGTGGCTATCAATGGTCAACAAGTACCAGGGAGTCCGTGCGGACCCCGGTCGCCACCCGGTACGACGCTTGACGACTTGAAGGATGGCCAGGGCTTCACGATGTTGTTCTCCGAAAACGTTCAGGCATTGCCTTGGCATCGACCCGGTTTCATAGATGCTCCGACCTCTGCGGCTTGCTGACCACCGTGCGATTCGTGAATGACATCGGTTCTCACCGGTCCCGCTGCTCGAGTCTGCGCGATACATTCAACGGAATGGTTTGGCACTACGAGGATACCGATGCTTCGCAATTCAAACATGCTCTGCGGTATGGAACACCAACGGAACTGCGATGCCGGATTCCTCCTGCCTCTGACCAGGTCTACGTCATGCACCGGATCAACGGTGGTGGAGCAGACGGTTTCGGACGACATCTTCACCAAGGCTGTCCCACCAAATACAGCCACTTTGCCGGGAATCTTTTGACGCTCGCAACTTGGCTCGTCCCTCGTCCGCTCATGTGGACGGCGTCAATGTCGCGATTCGCTGACGGAGCGACTCGATTCGTCAATGCCAGTCAGTCGACTACCGGGTCTATCAGGCACTGCTGACACCACGCGGCAAGAGCAGCAACGTTCCGTGGCCGGAATTCGTGTTGACGGACGAGCTGGAGAGTAATCCGTCGTTTTTTCACGACAGTGAAACAGGAAGCCGAGGCGTTCAGCCTCGGCTTTTTTTGTTAGGTGCAGCTACAGCCCCTTACCGACTGGCCAGTGTCGCCGGCGATGGTCCGACTCGCAAGGAATCTCGTTTCGGCCGTGAGTGCTTGAGGATTCTGACGATTGTCGGCATCTCGCATGCGTGCCGGCAATCTTCGTTGACTTTGACGGTCAAACCGCTCAGTGAAACCTTATGCCAAGACGATCAACCTTGTGCAACGAGGATGCATCCACTGAATCGAAGTCTCTGCCTCTCGAGCTCCGCATTGCAGGAAACGCGGGCTCACAGGCTTCATCTGCATACAGGCGACAACGTGACCAAGACCATTCCCAGCTACCTGCGCATTCATCGCGGAACCAAACCAACGTCCACGAAAGTCATCCCGCCGCATGACTCCATGCGAGGTTTTTGGGATGCCTATTCGGACGTGACCGGTTGGCGAATCGACCAGCGCGTTAGTCGAAGCGACGCCATGGAACTGCTGCCAGCCGTGAACACGGAAACGACGGAGATGGGGCTCAGCAACACGGTCAGTAACACGGTCAGCAAGCTTGCGGCAGCCCGTTTGGCAGAATCAGCAGCCCGGCTTGCCGAGGAACTGCAGCGCAATCGCGAGGCGATGCGTCGACAAGAAGCGGAACTCGCCTCCCGCGCTCCGATCATGGCGACCGATTGTGATCGAGGTCGCGTTGCCGATCGAATTGAAAAGATTCTGGCTGATGCGGCATCCGCCTGTCGTTGTGACGCAGCCGCGATTTACTTGTTGGACGAGGAAACTCAGTTCTTGAAGGCTCGGGCCGTTTTTGGACTGCCGACACAACGACTCGAGAATGAGCCTCGGCCCTTGCGGGGCAGCCGCGCCGACCTGGAAGCCATGGTGGAGGATGTCGTGATGATGGAAGACCTGAAGGCAAGCGACCTGGAAACATGGAACAGCCCCGAGCCATTCGCCGCCGGAATCTGTGCAGCGATCCCCAGTGACGAAATCCCGATCGGCACGCTGTGGCTGTTCAGCGAAGAAAAGACGGCATTCAGCAGCGCAGAGACGGCTGTCGCCCGGTTTGCCGCGTCGCAGATCGGTTTGGAACTGGCCCATGCACAGGTGGGCGCTCAAGACGAGTTGAAAAATCTTCGTGAGCCCGTTCGTGATTTGGCGCAGTGGCAATACGAGTCGCTGCCGGTTGGAGCGACGGTTGCCGAAGGTTGGCGAGTCGATGGCTTGATCGAATCACCCAATGATTGGGCAACCGGATGGCACGTTTGGGACGTGCTTCCCGATGGGTCGCTGATGATCGCGATCGCCGAGTCGGTGGATCGGTCTGTCAAAGGAGCCATGAACGCAGCAATCGCCCGCGCGGCGCTCTCGGCGCATACCGGATACCGCCACACTTCGGCTCAGCTATTTCAATGCGTCAGCGACACACTTTGGCAGACGAGTACTGCCGAACAGTTGATGTCACTACTTTATGCCCGCGTCGATCCCGAGAGCGGCGAAGGGGAAATCGTATCAGCCGGATCGATCAGCGCGATGATCGCAAGTCGTTACGGGTTTCGGCCGATGTTGGACGGTCCAAGCGATCCACTCAACACACACATCGATGCCCGCACGGTCGTCAAAACGTTTCGTCTGCTCAAAGGAGAGACGCTGATGGCCTACTCCAGCGGCTTTGGCTCAAGCGGCGAAATCCAGATGATGATTGGCGGGTCACTTCGCAGCGCCATGCAAGCAGGTGACCTGAATCCATTGGCCCGAGTCCGCAGGGCCACGGCCGATCTACCACTGGCACGGGAACGAGGCGCCGTGACGCTGATGCGCGAGTGAGGCGGCTACCCTAGGGCGGTCTCTCCGAGACCGTCATTGATCGCGCCAACGCCACGAATCCCAGAGTCTCGGAGAGACTTGGCTACGGTACAATCAAGATTCCTCGGCAAGCAGCTTCTCGATGGTTTCTCGCATCTGCTGTTCGCCGGGCGTCCCCTGCCAATTCATCTCGCCCTGCCACCAGCGCCGAATGAAGCCCTGTTTGTCGATCAGGTAAACCGTCGGCCACATCGTGTTGCTCCAGGCCGTCCAGTTGCTCGACTGCGCGTCCATGATGATTGGATACTCGATACCCTCCGTCTTCGCTGCCGCGGTCACGCGGTCGATCTGTCTCTCCGGCGCGGTCTCAGGTGTTTGAATCCCAATGATGACCAGATCTTTGTCGGCGTAGTCGTCATGCCACGCCTTGTAGTGCGGAAGATTCCGTTGGCAATTGATGCACTGAAAGGCATAGAAGTGAACCGCAATGACTTTGCCACGCAGCTGTTCCAAGCTAAGCGGTCCTCCCTGGATCCAAGTCACGCCATCGGACGTGATTTCCGGCGCCAACGGGTAGGTGCGTCGCACTTGTGCAAAATCAAAGGCTTCGCCGGTCAATTTGCCAATCTTCGACTTCTGCTCATTATCTAGCATCGTAACGAGGCTCTGCCGCTCTTTGGCTTTCAGACGATTGATTTCTTGATTTGCTGACTGGGATTTGAGTTCGCCGGCCTTCAGCTTCTTCTCGACCTCTTGCACCGCCTTGTCGGTCGTCACGAAGGTCTCTCGGAACGATTCCACAACGGATGGCGATAGACCAAGCTCCCCAATCACATCCTCGCTGAGCACCATGCGAGTGCCCAGCGCCTGTCTGACCAACTGGTTGACGCGATCTTGTTGGTTCGGTTTGAGAATTCCCGTCAGCTTCGTGCGTACCACCTCGGTCAGCTGCGAGACCTCCCGATGCTGCTGGTCGGCCGGCAAGTTTCGAGAACGAAACCAAGGCCCATCGACTTCCTGAAGGATCTCAAGAACTTGATCGCGCTGCTCTGCCGAAAGACCAAGATCGCGATGAACCGATTCGTCACGAATCATCTGCAGCAAGACTGGCGGCGTCTGCGGCAACGCCTGATCGGCGAAGGCGGGGACGATCGCTAAGACAAAGGCTGGAAGGCAGAACAGGATCGATGTCCGACGCAACAAGAGTGTCATGGGAACCAGTCCAAACCGTGTCAGAGAGGAGAAGAAAATGTCGACAGAGCCGAAGGCACTGGGACATAGATGACCGATGCCCATTGTGGCCCGCCAGCGGAAGCCATACCACTCGGCTGATGCGCCGTACGATGGGCTTCCAAGCCCGTCGAATCTTCCGAGTCGGTTGATCGACGGGCTTGGAAGCCCATCGTACGTTTTACCGGACCGATCCTAGGCGAAAATCTCCGAGATCACTTCGCCATGGACATCGGTCAAACGGAACGGCCGGCCGTCATGCAGGAACGTCAATGCTTCATGGTCGAGCCCCAGCAGGTGTAGCAACGTGGCGTGCCAATCGTGCATGTGAACCTTGCCCTGGATTGCGTGGTGCCCAAAGTCGTCGGTCTCGCCGTAGCTGAATCCCGACTTGACACCCCCGCCGGCCAAGAACAGCGTGAATCCATAGGGGTTGTGGTCCCGCCCGGTACCGTTGGCCTGTGCGTACGGTGTCCTGCCGAATTCTCCACCCCACCAGACCAGCGTATCCTCAAGTAGACCGCGTTGCTTCAGGTCCTGAAGCAGCGCGGCGACCGGTTGGTCCGTATTCATGGCATGCTCGGCATGTCGTTCCAAATTGGAATGTTGATCCCAGCGTGGGTTGTTGGTGTTATCTCCGTAATTGACCTGAACGAATCGGACGCCAGCTTCACAAAGACGTCGCGCCATCAAGCACTGCCGCCCGAAATCGTCGGTCGGCTCTGTTCCAATCCCGTACAGCCTGAGTAGGTGCTCGGGTTCTTGCGACAGATCCAGAATGTCCGGCACCGAATGCTGCATCCGCCAAGCCAACTCGTAGGAATTGATCACAGCTTCCAGTTCGGTATCACCGGGTCGCTGTGCCAGTTGCTGAGCGTTGAGCTTTCGCAGCGTTTCAAACTGTCGACGCTGCTGGGCTGGTGACCAGGTGACATTGTCAAGGTTCCGAATCAGTGCCTCACGTGACGACGTTCCAGCCCGTCCGATCGCGGTACCCTGGTAGACGGCAGGGAGAAACGCATTGTTGAAGTTCCGAGGTCCGCCGTTGCCCATCGAAGGTTGAATCGTGACGAACCCGGGGAGGTCTTCGTTTTCGCTACCCAAGCCATAGAGGACCCAGGAACCAACCGAAGGACGGATCAGATTGATCGAACCGGTGTGGAGAAACAGGGTCGCTGGGCCATGAGCCACGCCATCGGTGTGCATCCCTTTCAAAAAACAGAGATCGTCGACATGCCGGGCAATGTGTGGAAACAACTCCGAAACATGCTGACCACATTCGCCATGTCGCTGAAATTTCCAAGGCGATGGAAAGATTCGATGCTGGACGATCTCCTTGGACTTCGCCAGGACTCGAGCGTCATCGAAGGTCTCCATCTCGCCAGCACGCTGCTCCAACAGCGGCTTGTAATCGAACGTGTCAACGTGGCTGGGACCTCCTTGCATGAACAGAAATATGACACGCTTGGCACGCGGCATAAAATGCGGAGGCTTGGGCGACAGCGGATTGTTTCGGGATGCGGCAACCTGATCGCCGAGTGATTGTCGGTGCGCAAGCGATGCGGCAGCGAGGTAGCCAAAGCCACACCCGAGCGATTTCAGTAGCTCTCGTCGACTGGAGAACATGAATCGTTCCCTTGCTTCAATTCAGGTAGCGGAAGTCAATGCACTGAAACAGGATCTGATAGAGCATGGCCCAATCAGCCGCCTGGTTCCGACGGATATCATTCCCACGGTTCTCTTCATCATCATCGCTGGTGGCGACCAAGTCCAACGCGATCTCGCGTTCCGCAGCGGTGGGAAGCCCTGCCTAAGACTTGCATGTAAGCGTAATCGATACGATGTTCATCAGTGGCGTGCGGCATCTCCAAGAGACGGGCCGCCGCTTGTTGCGACTGTTTCCCAACACTCGGGTGATTCATCATCCAAAGCGCTTGCGAGGCGATCGTACTGGCATTTCGCTGGCCGCGTTGGATATTGGGATCGGCAAAGTCGAACACCTCAAAGATCTGAGGCAATGTATTGCGAAAGACCGGTAAATAAACGCTGCGGCGCAGTGTGTCGAACTGGTATCCGTACTCGATGGTCGTTCCCGGCTTGATGGTCGGGCCTCCGAAATTGTCATCGAGTGAACCGGCAACCATCAAGATCGAATCGCGAATGTCCTCGGCCCTCAGCCGTTTTCGATTCGCTCGCCAGTAGTTACGGTTCGATTGATCAATATTCAACTCGGGCCTCGGTTCGGAGCTGAGCTGATAAACACGCGACAGCGCGATGCGTCGCACGAGTTTCTTGATCGACCATTCGTCCTCAATGAACAGGTTGGCAAGGTGGTCAAGCAACGCCGGATCGCTCGGCGGCTCTCCGGTGCTGCCGAAGTTATCCACCGTCCGAACGATGCCCTGTCCCATCATCCAGTACCAGACTCGATTGGCCATGACGCGGGCAGTCAATGGATTCCGCGGGTCGCTGATCCACTGCGCGAACTCCTCGCGACCGCTGCAGCCGGAAGGGATTTCCGGGAAGCCTTCCCAGGAGGCAACTTGGATCACGCCCCTTTTCGTTAGCGGACCGTTCTGACCCGCCACACCTCGGATGGCCAAGTGAATGTCGCCTGTATCGGAGCGATCCTCAACCGCGATCGCGACAGGACGTGACGGCCCTGACTGTTCGAGTCGCTTCAAGTCCTTTTGCAGCTCGTCGACACGAGCCTTGAGTTCCATCAACTGCTGCGCACCTTGTTCGCTCGCATCTTGTTCGCTCGCATCTTCACGATCAAGAAAAGTCTCCGGCAGCGGCTTCGCAGTCATCGCGAGCACAACAGCATCCGCGATCACGACACCGTCGGAGGTACCTTCGTTGGAGATGATGATGCGAGGCGGTTGATCCGGATCGAATGCAAAACGACCAAGCGAGACAAGCGCATTTTGAATTGGCGGAGGCTGCCGCTGGTCGATGCGAACCACCGTTTCGCCCTCGCGATGAAAAACATGCACCGGAACGCGGGTAGACCGATTGGATCCCGGTGAATAGCTGACCAAGACTTCATACTCGCCCTCGTGTTCGAGCGAAGGACGATAGACGACGCTTTTCTGACCCTTTTGCTCAGACGCGTCGTGGATGTAATGAGCCCCGACAAAGCGTGGATTCGAAGTCGACTCCGTCCACGAACCTTCTCGTTCGGCGTCGACATCATCCACGACAATGGCGTCGAATTGAGTCGGATCAATGGACGCCTCGGATTGACTCTGCTTGGGCTCTCCACCGGCCTCCTTCCACTGACGCGTTGCCTGTTGCAGTCGTTTCTTGGCGGCTTGCACCATCCGCTCGTGTTCGGCTAAACGCAATTCTTGCTCGGCGGGCAGTGGCAACCCAACCGTGTTCCAACTGGAAACATTGGAGTGAATCAGCGACTGGGTGCTCTTGAAGATGCCTGCCATGGCGTAGTAGTCCGCCGCCGGAATGGGATCAAACTTGTGATCGTGGCATCTCGCGCAGCCGATCGTCATCCCCAGAAAAGCCTTGCCGATGGTGTCGAGTTGTTCATCCACGACATCCATTTCCAGGATGTCTTTGTCTTGCATCTCGTAGTTGGTGGGGCCAAGCAAAAGGAATCCCGTCGCGATCAGATTTCGCTGTCTTTCCGTCCACTCACTCCAGGGAAGTAAATCGCCGGCGATCTGTTCTTTGACGAATCGATCGTAAGGCACATCACAATTGAAGCTGTCGATCACGTAATCGCGGAATCGCCAGGCATCGGGCAAAAGCAGTGTCCTGCCGCCGCCGCTGGACTCGGCGAAACGCACGACATCCAACCAGTGCCTGCCCCAGCGCTGCCCAAAACGCGGAGAGTTCAACAACCGGTCGACGACTTTGGCCAGCGCGCGGTCGGACGGATCCTCCGCGAAAGCACGAATCTCTTGCGGTGTCGGAGGAAGCCCAACGAGGTCATAGTAGACTCGTCTCAGCAGGGTCGCCCGATCAGCCGCTGGGTTCGGGGTCAGCCCGTCGCGTTCAAGGCCGGCAAGCACGAATCGATCAATGTCGGAAGCGGGCCACTGCGTCTGATTGACAGTTGGCGGTTCGGCTCGGCTTCGTGGCTGGAACGCCCAAAACGATCGTCCCTTCTCCAAATCAGTGAATGGCTCCTTCGAGTCGGATTCGACGGAATCTTCAACACGAGGATCAATGGCCCCCAAGGCGATCCACTGCTCGAAGGCTTCGATCGTCTTGGCAGGCAACTTCCCTTTCGGCGGCATCTCCAGATCTGCATCGTCGTAGCGGATCGCGCGCAGAAGCATGCTCTGGTCATCACGCGGGATCAGCGCGGGTCCAGAATCACCGCCGATCGCCCAACCACGGGCGGAATCGAGTCGTAAGCCACCCTTTTGCTTTTCCTCTCCGTGGCAACGAATGCAATGTTCCAGCAGTGCGGGACGAATCTGCTTTTCAAAGATCTCGCTGGCTCTTTGCTCCGCTTTCGAGCTCTCCTGTGCGCCAGCCGATAAGCCGAGCAGGCACAACACCAGCGAGGCGAGCATTCGGTAGGGAGGCTGTCGGTCACCGTTCATGAGGCAATTCGCTACTGCAAGAAGTAAAACGCCTTCATGTTCAAAAGTGCATGAGCCAAGTCGGCCCAAGCCCGCTCATCAAGCTGGCCGTAAAGCTCTGCCTGCTGGTTTAGAAACGCTTCCAACATCGCCAACTGCGAATCCGCCGCTTCGATTCCATGCGCCTTCTCGACCATCCAGCGTATGGTTTCTCGCGAATCGAGGTTCGATGCGCCCACAATCTGCCTTGCCCAACGGTTGGCTTGTTCAATCACCATTGGGTCGTTCATCAGCGTCAGTGCCTGTGCCGGCACGTTGGACTGACTTCGGCGTCCTTGGGGACCGAACGGACTCGGCGTATCAAAAGCGAGCATGAATGGATTGAGAAAGTTGCGATACACAGCGAGGTAAATGCTTCTCCGGCCATTTCCATCCAGCGGTCCACTCTCGCGCGCGCCGCGTCCCGACATGAATGGCGTTCGATGAGTTGGCACGCTTGCACCGTACAGCGTCAAGTCGAGCTGACCGGAGACCGCAAAGATTGCATCGCGAATGGTTTCCGCAGGGAGGCGTCTGACTCGCATGCGATGCAGCAGCTCGTTCGTGGGGTCCACTCGGGCGATCAGACCGGCGTCGAGATCGGGAGAGTCGACGCTGTCCTGACGATACGTCTGCGACAGAACAATCGAGCCAATGATGTGTTTCAACGACCAATTCGATGCGATCAAGTCTTGGGCCAGCCAATCGAGCAGCTCGGGATGTGACGGCGGTTGTCCCTGAGGTCCGAAATCGTCAACGGTGGGTACAATCCCACGACCAAGCAAATGGTGCCAGATTCGATTGACGATCACTCGCGACGTCAGTGGATTCTGAGGACTGGCCACCTGGTTGGCCAGCTCGAGTCGTGAGCCCTCTTGGCCCCCCAACGCGGTAAGGAATCTCGCGGGGACTTGCTCTCCCAGGTTGGTGTGGCTGCCTCGGATGTAAACATTGGCCGGCTCCGCGGTTCCCTGCGCCATGGCCACTGCAAACCGGGGAGCAGGAAGCTGATCGGCGGTGCGCTGAGCGGCCGCAATCAGGTCGGCTGCCTCAGAATCAAGATCGCGAATCGACACATGGCCCTGTCGCAACTGCGCACCGAGCCATGGATTGGATCGTCCAGCGCGAACGTCTGCGACGGCCTGCTTCACGGCCACTTCGAGCTCGCCACGAGCGAGCGGCTCCTGAACCGGATCCGCTGGGGCGGGATCATCAGAAAACACGACCGCATCGATCGCCACGGACCCATCACCGGAATCAATGAACTCCAAATAGGCGCGGTGCCCCAGATACTTCGACAAGTCCCTGTTGAGACTCTTCCAATTCCACTCCCCGCCGGTGTTGGTGTCTTCGCCGCGAAGCAGCGTGCCTTTGAAGAGCAACTCGCTGAACGGCGCCATTTGGTAGTTATCAATCACGACGTGCACCGTGACATCGGCCGTCGCCTTCATCCGAAGATGGATGTTCTTCGTTGCAATTTCGAAGGTCGGCGATCGCAGAATGCCGATTTGCTGACGCCCCGCCGCGGCGCTGTCGATTGTCCCCGGCATCGGCATGGTTCCGTCCGTACGGAGGGCCAACTCTGACCCGATCGCTTGAAAAGCCTCACCCGTGGTGGACCACCCGGTCGGGAGCTGGCCGCTGTCGAAACTAGCGAAGACCGATTCCGGTTTGACTTGCTCGAGAGGCTCCGCGTCACGACTGACCGAAAGTGGGCCGAGCTTCTCAAGCAGTTTCTGCTCCCAGGCCGCTGCATCTTGCCAGGCAGCCGAGAGTCGAGTCGCGGCAACTTGCCTTTCCCGATTGATTTGTTTCGCAGCCGATGCACGCCCATGACGGACATCGAGATCGACTAGCTGGCGACAACTGCTTTGAATGTAGGCGCTCAGCGCGTAGTAGTCGGCCGTGGAGATCGCGTCGAACTTGTGATCGTGACATCGGGCACAGGCGATCGTCAGCCCCTGGAAAGCCTTGCCGAACACATCCAATTGGTTGTCAATGATGCCGGCTTCATTACCCAGCACATCGGTCGGAGCATGTGTGGCCTCGTGAAGGTACCAGAACCCCGTGCCAATGATCGATTCATTGAATCCCTCGTCGGGATTACGACGGGGATCGTTGATCAGATCGCCCGCGATGTGCTCGCGTACGAATTGATCGTAAGGCACGTCAGCATTCAGCGCGCGAATCACATAGTCACGATACTCGGTGGCGTCGGGGATCGGATAATCGAATTCATGACCATAGGTTTCCGCGTAACGCACCAGATCGAGCCAATGCCGCGCCCACTTCTCGCCAAAGTGACTGGAACTGAGCAGCCGAGCAACCACGCGTTCATAGGCATCGGGTGATTCATCCGCAAGAAACTCCGCGATCTGTTCCGGCGAAGGCGGCAGGCCGATCAGGTCGAAATGAACGCGGCGCAGCCAGCGGCGTCGGTTGGCTGGTGCGGCCGGCTGCAGTCCCGCCTGCTCCAACTTCGCGAGGATAAAACGATCCAGTTCATGCAGAGGCCACGATTGGTTCTCAACGGAAGGAGGATCTCGGCGCTCAATCGGCTTCCAGCTCCAGTGCTGCTCAAACCGTTCCTCCAAGTCAAACGGTTCGATGTTGGAGGCCACTGCGCCGGAGGTCGCTTTGGGACGTGGATCGGGTGCACCCATCTTGACCCAGCGTTCCAGAATCTCGATCTGCTCGGCCGGCAGCTTGGATCGCGGTGGCATGCCGCTGACGACATCTTCTCCGTAGCGCACCGCCTGAATCAACAGGCTTTCATCGAGGTCGCCAGGGACAATCGCGGCGCCCGAGTCACCGCCGGTTTCCCAGCCCCACTTCGAATCCAAGAGCAATCCCGCCTCGACTTCGTCCGCTTGGACGGAGTGACAGGCATAGCATTGTTCGACCAGAATCGGACGGACTTTCGATTCGAAAAAAGCCAACGGATCGGGTGCGGGAGGCTCGGCGAACAAACGATTCAAATCGATCAGCAGCATCGCCAATCCAAGCATCGCTAATCCAAGCATGGTCGGACGACATCGCGAAAAAAGTCGTCGCAAATCGCTGGCGATTTGGCGAGTGCAGTGGTCGGTTCGCTCGGCTGTTCGGTCGCTCATGCAATGACCTCCTTGATCACGTGGCCATGAACGTCGGTCAGCCGCATGTCGCGTCCGCTAAAGCGAAACGTGCTGCGTGTGTGTTCAATCCCCAGCAGATGTAACATCGTCGCGTGCAGATCATGAATCTCGAAACGATTCTCTATCGCCTTGTAGCCCCACTCATCGGTCACGCCGATGCTGGAACCTCCCTTGATGCCGCCTCCGGCCATCCAAATCGTAAACGCGAACGGGTTGTGGTCTCGTCCGTCCTTGCCTTGCGCAAAGGGCGTTCGTCCAAACTCACCAGCCCATACGACGAGCGTCGATTCGAGCAACCCCGTTCTCTTCAGATCCTTGATCAATGCGGCAATTGGCTGATCAACGGTGCGGCAATTCTTGTTATGGCCATCGACCAATCGACTATGCTGATCCCAGCGGTCGCCGTTGCCTCCCGGACAGGTTAACTCGATGAAGCGGACACCTCGCTCGACCAGGCGTCGGGCCAGCAAACACTGCATGGCAAAGGTTTGCGTGTTCTTGAACTCCGCTTCGAACCCATACAGCCGCTTGGTTTCCTCCGTCTCATCGCGAAGGTCCATCAACTCGGGAACCGAGCTCTGCATGCGATAGGCCGTTTCGTAATTCTCAATCGCTGCTTCCACTTCGGATTCCTGTCCCAAGGATTCATTGAGCTGCAGATCGAATTGGCGAATCAAATCGAGCTTGTTCTTTTGCAGTCGCTGATCGGGTTCGGTCGGCCGAATATTCGCCAGCGGCTGCTCCTGCGGCAGAAATACCGAACCTTGATACGCTGACGGGAGAAAACCGGATCCAAAACAGTCGAGTCCGCCGGGAGGAATCAAGCCACCGTTGAGCACGACGAAGCCTGGAAGGTTCTGGTTTTCGCTGCCCAGTCCATAGCCAAGCCATGCGCCCATGCTGGGACGACCCTGGAGTCCACTGCCGGTGTGCAAAAAGTAGTTGGCGGAGGTGTGCTCGGAAAACTTCGAAGTCATCGACTTGATGATTGCAAGGTCATCGGCGACTTCGGCGATGTAGGGAAACAGCGAGCTGATCCAGTGACCACATTGCCCATGTTGCTTGAATGCCCATTGGCTCTTGAGGACCTTGCCAATGTTGTCGAACTGGGTGGGGGCGAGTTTTCCGATGACTTCGGTCGGATCGCGGCCATCAAATCGTTCGAGTAGCGGTTTGTAGTCGAAGGTATCCACTTGGGATGGGCCACCGTCCATGTAGAGGAAGATGACGTTGCGGGCGGTGGGTGGAAAGTGTGGCTCTTTCGGGCTCCAGGGACCCGACGCGGAGGCCATCGCCGATGGTTGCGAGAGGGCTTGCAGCGCCAGCGCGCCGAAGCCGTGGGCGCACCATCCCAGCATCTCACGTCGCGTTCGAGGCCGGTTGGCAAAGCGTCGGCAATGGGTGCTAGCTGGTCGGCTCATCGCGGCGGCAGGCGGAATGGGGCGGGGGTCGAGGGAGGGAACCGCTCAGTGCCGAAGACCTGGTCGGCTTCGCAGCGGAACGACATCGCGACGCACCGCAATCTGAACAGTTCTTCTATTGTAGCAAGGCGTTTTCAGCCGCGGAGCGGACACCACTCGATGCACTCAAATCACCGTAATTTGCCGAAAGTTGCAAAACTTTCCCAACGGGCGACTCCGTCGCGGATTTTGACACAAAGAAAACGGAGCAAAATACAAGCACGACGCGCCAGCGAGTGTGTCCCGTGCCAGCATCCGACACACTCGCTGGCGCGTCGTGCTTGTCTGTGTCGATCGAAAATCCGCAACGGCGATACCCCTCGGGAGGGCTGTTTCATGAGTCAGCCTGGAAAGGCCGACGTACGTTAGGCTTTCCAGCCTGACCCCTTCTCAATCCTCGTCACCCACCCGGGGCCAAACGTAGCGGACTTGGAAGTCGCGACGTTCACTGGGGCGTGGACGAACGTCATGGGTATCCACGCCCCAGCTGCGACCGCGTCCGAACCTCCCAAGGAAGTCGTGCAGTTTCTGAGTTTAGTTTTTACATGCGTTTCCATACGTGAATGATTGCGTCTCGGTAGTTCTCCTGAATGCTTTTCGGCATGCATGATCGACGCTTCACTATCTCGATACACCGCTTGACTTGCTCGATACACCACTTGATCGGGTAACACGAGCCACATCGTCATCAAGGGTCGCAAGAAAAGTTGGACTTCTTTTTGCGGAGATCCTTCGAAAAGTCGGTGGTATTTACCTGACTTGGGCGCCATGCCTGGCCTCGACGTATATCGACGAGCCAGAAATGCCGCAACCGAAATGCAAGTCGCGCATTTAGGTTCCTGGCAGAACGTCCCTGGAAAGGAGGACGTTGATGAACTCGCATCAACTAGGAAGATCGCATTGCGCATTGCATTGGTATTCGTTTCCGCGATTGCGATCGCGTTGGGGCTCTATAGCGTGATCAGGAACTCGCGCACGTTGGCAACCGCTGAACAGCAGATAGTCGACTTGGACCGCGACCTGCGGCAAGCCAATCAAGAGGTCGCTCAGCGCGTGACCGACTTGAACAAGTTAGTCGCTGACACCATTCCGGATGCCATTTCGGGACACACACGCCTCTTGACGACGTTGGCGCGCCAATATCGTCCCGGTGCTGAATGGTCGTCTTCCGTTGTGAACGCTCAGAGTCTCCAGCTCCTATACGAAAGAACCTTCAGCGATTTCGTCAACAATCCGCGTCATCGCGAAGATTTCCCGAAACTGGTTGCGTCCGCTTCTTATCGACTTGGTCAACTGCAGTTCCTGTCGGGCAATCCTGACGATGCCCGACGTTCGCTGGGAGAGGCGATCGCACTTGCAACGTCTGTCAATGACCCTTCGACGGCAGGCCTCGCCGGAAACACGCGAGGATGCGTGCATGCAGCATTCGGCGATTACAACGCGGCAATCGATGATTTTCATCAAAGTCTACGTCGGCTCAGTGCGATCCGCGATCACCAGGTACCGACCGCACTTGCCTTGCGCAACATCGGTCTCATCGAACGGGCGATGGGGACCGATGGCTTACCGTCGCTCCGGCGTGCGGTGGAACTGCTTTCCAACGCTGCTCCGGAAGTCAAATTCAGTTACACGAACGAACTCTTGATCGATGCCCGCATGGCGCTTTGCGAAATGTACTGGGCCCGCGGGGAGATCGGTCCGGCTCGGGAGCAATGCGAGCTGGCACATCAGAGCCTTGTGACGCAACTGGAATTGACCCGGGACTTCGGTAAGCCAAGCACTGCCCGCAACCGTTACATCAATGCCAGTTTTCTCGCCGAACAAAATCTGGCGAAACTCGTCTCACTCTCGGATAACGGGCCGGCAGCGAGCACCCCACAGGGCGATTCGCCGCTATTTTCTGCGGGTTGGCAGTGGCAGCCGCTTTTCGATCTAACGACCGAACTGGTTTCGACAGACTTATCCGTGACGGCCACAATGACCGCCGAGTTTGATCCTCAAAATGGATTGCTAATCGGCTGGGGGATGTACGACTGGACGAAGCAATTGGTTGTCGAAATCGCTAAACGAAGTTGGGACCGATGTTCTCTGGTCATCATCGCGGACAACGACGAATCACTCCGGGAAGCACGAAACTCGCTCCACGAGGCTGGCATCCCCCTGTCCGAAATTCATTTTCGCATTTGCGCTCATGACACATCATGGTTCCGTGATGGCGGTCCCATCACGGGAAAGGCGCCGAGCGGTGATGCAGTTTGGTTCGATGCGATGCTGACGCGTCACGACCTACCGAAGCGTGCTGCAACAGACTCGCTGCCAAGTTTGGTGTCTAACGATTGGCAAACGCGGGTCGCGCGAACTTCGATCCATATTGAGGGAGGTATGCTGCTTTCCAATGGACGCGGTCTCACCGTGGGTACTCGGCCGCTTCTCGAAATCAACCGGAGATACGGATTCGACGACGACTTTATCGTACGTGAATTAGAGCGAGTCACGGGCGCCAAGAAACTTGTCTTGGTCGACGCGATGATCGATGAACCGACCGGACATCTGGATATGTTCATGACCTTTGTCGATCATCAGACGGTGGTCGTTGGACAATTCGTTGACCCATCCGAACCGAACGCCCAACTCTTGGATCGCATTGCCGAGACACTGAGCAACACTGAATTCGATGGCAAGCCTCTCAAGGTTGTTCGCATCCCCATGCCTGCGAGGCGCAAAGGATTGTTTGCGCAGAGAAACACCGGCATCTTTCAAAGCTTCACCAACGTCGTCTATCTGAATGGAATGCTGTTTATTCCTACGTATGAGGGTGAAGCGGCAAAATACGAGCAAAGCGTCCAAGAAACTTACGCCGGCTTGCTGCCCGACTGGGAGATCCAGTTCATCGATTGTTCACGCGTTAGCCTGTTTAGCGGAGCCTTGCACTGCTTGGTGTCGAATCTAGGCGACACACCGTATCTGAGAACGCCGGAATATTAGGAGCCGCCAAGTTACTGCTTGAGGAACTGGACGTAGACTCGGGCAACGTCCCCCATGTAGTGATGTGGCGCATCGGAGGCGGAGAGGCTTAGCAAGCGGAGAGCCTCGGCACGATCACCACCGGCGTCCGCGTACAAGCCGAGATAGAAGTTGCCGTAGAACTCAGCGTCTTTCCGCTTTCTCGAGCCGGCAGGTTCCGACTCCATTCGCCGACGAACCGCCGCGGTGTCACCACTGCTCAACATCGCGAGCACCTCTTCCATGGGGATACGCGGATCATTGGGTGCCGGCAACACTAATCGACGCGCGGTTTCCATCGAGTCCGATCTGGCAACACAGAGAAAGTGCCAGGCCGCGTTTTCGACGTCGTACGGGTTGACCTTGCGATGCTCCTCAAATTGAGCCGCTCCTCGCTTGTAGTCGCCGGCGAAATACAAAGCGATGCCACGCTGCCAAAGGCCGGGCAGAGCCTCGGGCGACGCGTTGAGATACCGATCAAACCACTTGACCGCAGCATCCACTTTTCCACAGCGCAGGTACACGTCTGCCGCCAGCAACATGGAAGCTGGTTCATCGGCATCCTGGTCGATCAGCGCATCGGCCATTTCGATGGCAGTTTCCGTCTTGCCCAGGCGCAGAGCCGACAATGCTTTTGATCCAAGCATGGCCGGGGTATCACCGCGTGTGCCACTACCGTCTTGAGCATGCAGGTGAGAGTTACACCACACCAAGACCAAAACGAGTCCTACGGCCAAAAGTCGGAGCTTATCCGCCATCACCATCACCCACAGAAGTCGTCACGGGAGCGACGATTTCCAGCAGCTCAATCGCCGGAGCACCATCACAATAGATCAACGCGGTTCGACCGTAAAGAATGTCTCCAACTCGCAGGTGCATCAGACCCGCAAGGCTGGGCCCGGCCTTGACGCGCCACAGCCCGCAGAGCTGGACTTCACGCAGGACGTTGTTTTGAATCAAGACGCGACCCAGTGGCGTGGACTGATTCTCGATTTGTTTCCAAACGTTCGGCTCGAGCGCCGAGGTCTTCAGGCGGACAATGCCGTACTGGACGATCCGGCGTGACTGGGCTGTCACCAGGGTGATCTCGCGAGCGTACCAGTCACCATTGCCATGATGGCGGTGGACATGAACATCCACGCTCTGGCCATAGTGCGATTCGACGGTGACCGTCATATGAGCGTGATGATCGAGCAGGCGATCATACGGAGGCGGGACCGATGCAATGGACTCAAACTCCCCAAGTTGGGAATGTCCGATCGGCTGATCGTAAAACTCGTCCAGCAATTCGTTGATGTCGACAATCGAATCGTCAGACGACGTTACACCTCTCATGAGATTTACTCGCTGATGGCTGGTTAGCCGATGGGGGCGGTCACGCCGATCGAGACCACCGCAGGCGACGGCATTTCGGGACGCTCCAACACCGTGTCGACCAGGAAATAGAAGAGCCGACGAAGCGAATCGACTTCAATCTCGTCAGCAACCTGTTCCGCTCGCGCCTGATGCTTATCGACCAGTTTCAATGCGGTTTCAAACACGTCCGCGCGCTCATAAAGCCGGCGGACTCGATTCATCCGTTGATCGTCCGAAAGCCCACAATCTGGTTCCGCCAGCCCCAACAACTCCTCGGCGTCTTGCGGCGAGAGAGCCTGCAGCGCGAGTGCCCAAAGCAGGGTCGGTCGGCCTCCGAACACATCGCCACCCGCCAGCAGCTTGTTTGAATCGTCACCCGTCCAATCACCAAGGTCATTGAGAATCTGGAAGGCGACGCCGAGATTACGGCTGAAGATCCGAATCGCTTCGCGGTAAGGTTCGGCGTCAACCGCCAGGCGAATTCCGCTGTACAGCGCCGCTTCGAAGGCGGGAGACGTTTTTAAAGCGTACACCTTCAACGCATCGAGCGGCGTCAGTCTTCGGTCCTTGGTGTCACGCCAAAGGAGTTCAGCGCCCTGTCCTTCGGCTAACCGCATGTGCGCCGAGGCCAGTGCGTCGAGCACATCGGCGCGTGCTTCGGCCGGCACGCCATCCCCTCCATCACGCCGACTCAGCAGCCGGTATCCGAGCCCGATCAAATAGTCGCCAACATTGATCGCCGTCGCCAATCCGAAGCGGCGGTGTACGGCGAGTTGTCCGTATCGATAGGCATCGTCATCTTCGATGTCGTCGTGAACCAGACTTGCTTTGTGAAACGTTTCAATGCTCATCGCGGCCCGACGGACCGAAACTGGAATCTGCTCAACGGCCTCTTCGGCCGCAGATTCCGTGCACTTCCCTCCATTCATCGCGTCATAGGCGGCGAGCGTAATGAAGGGGCGTGAGTGCTTGCCACCACGACTCAGAAAGTCGTAAGCAATGTGCTCTGTGGCCGCAACCGCATCGATCGATTGGATTTGCTCCAGCGTCACCGCTTCTTCGCCCAGCGGAGCCTGGCTGCGAATTCGTGGTGCCAACTGATCCAAGTTCTCGGGAACAAACAGATCGCTGGCCGCCCGCATCAGGTGGACGTAACTGCGTGTCGATTGGGAGGCCGGAACGTAGGGGGTCCGAATCATCTCGTCGACCCAAGCTTCGTCGACCTTCGTGTTGCGACAATCACTGCTCAGCAGCGGCACGGCCATGCAGGGAATGCCCGCCAACAGAACTTTGTCGATCGCCTTTTCTAGAACATTCAGGCAAGCGACTCCGACGACAGCATCGACATAGCCACCTACAATGATTTTCATCACCACCGGCGAACCTTCCGCGACGAGCACCCGATAGCCCATCTGTTCAGCCAATCCGCGAAAGTCAGCGATGCTGCAGGCTCCGCATTCTTTGCAGTTCATGCCGAACTGGTCATAGTCGGCCGGGCAACCCTCGGCATGCTTGAGGCAGTGGGGCAGCAGGAACAAGCGCCGCTCGTGAGGAACCGATGAGAGCTGCGTCTTCCAGAACGCGCTGCTGATCATCACCATCATCCAACCGAGATAGCCCTCCGGTAAGTCGGCTTCTTCCAGGGCGGCACGCGCAATCTGCTCCATCTCGTCCTTGGTCATCGGTACCGTCCGATCGAGTCGGCCGGCGATTTGATCGCAGCGGGCGCGCAGGCTCTCGCGCAATTCCAGTGTCTCGGGGACATCCTTCAAGTGGCTCGTTTTCCGCCGCGGTGAACGGCCGCCGCTGACTTCAGGCCCAGATGACGTTTCGGTGATGCTCAGTCCAGTCGACAATCCGTGTACCTCTGTGGTCGCTCGTGATGGTGTCGTTTCTGATGATGGCCAACGTCATCGCGGCCAGTCGGATTCAACCTGATCCGCCGTCGCCCTGAGAAACTTTCCCAAAGCGGCGGTGGAGTAAATTAGTGGATAAAGTTTCTCGTAGTACCAGAGTTTCGCAAAGTAAAAGCCAATTGGCCATGCGACGTGTTGACGATCCTCTTCCACGCTATCGATTAAAAACTCGACGCCTCGGATTATAGCCACAGCAAGTCCGGACTTCCCAGCGCCGGCGTTGTCGAACGGCCCGGAATGTGACTTTGTTTCGATTTCCGCGTGATTCGCCCCGCTTTCTCGTGGTGGCCCGTCGAAATCGCCTCGAAAAACCTCACTACCCTCAAAGTCCTTGGTTAAGTCCTTGATTGCGCAGTCCGATTCAACACCGCCGCCAGCCCGTTGGTTTCGCTCGGCCAGCCACACGCTGGCCAACGCATCAACCGCTAAGGCGGTTTCTTCGACGCTGCTGATCACCGATTTGTCTGCGGCTACCGGCTCACCCCCGACTTCGTCGCGGGATCCCCCGCTGGCAAACCATGACGTCACGGAAGGACCGCCCCCCCAACCGCCATCACTATTCTGCATGGAGATCAAGTAGGCGCAACCTCGCCACACCGATTCCTGCCCCAGGAACGCGGCTCCGGCAACCAAAACGCGAGACGTGCCATACACCGGATTGGACTCATCGGCTCGATCCTGATTGCCAAACCACAGCGGCAACCACGAGCCATCAGGCTGCTGACTCTTCAACAGGAAGGCCCTGGCACGGTCGACGCGGTGCGTCGAAGTCGGGGCTCTTGCCCTCGGTGACCCGCTCGATTTCTTGCAACGCTCGAATCGCGTGCGCGGTCAGGTCATTGCTGCTGCGATCAAAGGGGAGTTTGCCCCAGCCCCGGCAAAACGTGGGCCATCCACCATCTCGATTCTGCAGGCGTCGCAGCCAGTCGGCCCCCGCCACCATGGCATCTTTGACGGCCGGAGAATCTTCGTCGCGCCAACGCAGGACGCGCGCCAGTGCCAGGATTGCCGCCGGTGTATCGTCGCTGTCCGGCACCGCGCCACTGAGATCACTCCAGCCCCAGCCACCTGGTTCGGCGCCGGTAAACGGGTGTCGAGCAAGATGCTGACATCCGAGATGCCATCGAACCAGATCCTGTGAGCACCAAAGACCGTCGTCGTTGGGATCGCACGAGAGCGCGTGCATCGCAAGTGACGTGACCCAGGTCGCTAAATTGGTGTCGATTGGCCAGCTTCCCTGGTCGTTCATCGAGTCGATCAAGAATCGCAGCCCGCTGCGGCTGACCTCGTGGTCGCTTCGCCCGGTTGCCGCGAGGCTCATGACGACGAACGACGTCAATGGTGTGGCTTCCAGGTAACCTCCGCTTTGAGGTTGCATGCGCTGCAATACTTCCATCGTCCGATCAACCGATGCAGATCGAATCCATCGCAGCGGGATCGGCGCGCGGCGACCGCAAAAGTGCCGGGCTTGGCCAATGGCGACCAGAGCCGGGATCGCATAGCTGACGACCGGCATCCGCAGCATGCGATACATCGACTGGGGAAAGACCGCCGCTTCGAATGGCAGCGCGGGGACTTGATCCCAATCGGCTAAACCTGCGATCGCGAGATTGGTCAAAATGGGAACGACGAATGTCTTGTCCGTACCGTACCTCGCTCGCAGCCCATCGAACTGGCCGGCTGCGCGGATGTATTCAATTAGCGACGCAGATTGATGCGGCGGAAGGGATCGCCCGATGGCTTTCGCCGCCAACGTCGAAGCCGCCAAGACGAGGTAACTGGTGGCAATGTTCGAATGACTGCGGTCGGTGTCGCCAAAACCGCCATCTTGATTCTGCTGCCGCTTGAGCGATTCGATTCCACGCGCGATGCAATCCACCAACACGTCCCGGGACGCCGGTGGATCGGACGAGTGAATCAGAACGGCCGACATCGCGCTCAGTGCCGTGGCAGTACTCGAGCGCCGAGGCGGACAATTCACCGACCCAATGTCCTTCCGCCGTTCGCTGGTCGAGCAGTTCGCCGCGGAGTTGATCCAGGGCTATTCTTGCTCGCTGTCGCAGGGGCCCCATCATGCCAGCCAACCCGATGGCCAGTCGGTCGTCATTGCCCCATGCAGGCAGATCGACCCGATCCGCCTCTTGATTCGGAATCTGGAGGCGCGCGGGTCTCGTGAAGCGGTCCGCTCGGGTTTTCTTGGTTCAGGCATCAGGGGATTGTATCGCCCGCGTCCAGCATCGACTATCTTTCGAAAGGATGACGATCAACGAAACTCGAGCGAGGTGATGGATGAAACGCCGTGACTTTCTGCAACTGGTTGCCGCTGGGACGGCGACCACCGGTCTACCGACGTTTGCCCGAGATCCGATTGTCCGATCGGGCCCCCCTCGATTCCAACTTGGAATCGCTGCCTACTCGCTGCGACGATACTTTCCGTTCTCCCGAGGCAAGGCGCAGGAGGTTGCCTCCGATGGTACGGCGATCGACATGGTTGGTTTCCTCGACTACTGCGTTTCACAGAAAGTCGATGCCGCTGAGCTGACCAGTTACTTCTTCACACCGGATGCCCCGGATAGTTACTTCGTCGATCTCAAGCATCAGGCATTCTTGCGAGGGGTCACCATTTCTGGGACGGCGATTGGCAATAACTTCACGGTCGGTGCTGGGCCAAAGCTCGAACAGGAAATCCAGGATGCGCTCGCCTGGATCGATCGAGCGAGCTTGCTCGGTGCGCCACACATTCGCTTTTTTGCGGGCACAGGCAAGCAACTCGAGGACGCCCCTGATCGGCTGGAGGAGGCATGTGAGGCGATTCACCGATGCGCCCAACGTGCGGCCGAAAAAGGGATCTTTCTCGGGATTGAGAACCACGGCAATCTGACCGGAGAGCAGATGCTTCAAATCATGTCGCGTGTGAAAAGCCCTTGGGTCGGCATCAATTTGGATACCGGCAATTTCTTGTCAGACGATCCCTACGCCGATCTCGAGAAGTGCGTTCCCTACGCCGTGAACGTGCAGGTCAAAGTCAGCATGAAGAATCCCGAGGGGAAAACGTATCCGGCTGACATGAATCGGATCGCCGACATTCTGAAGCGAGCGAACTATCAAGGATTCGTCATTCTTGAATACGAAGACGAGTCACCGTACCAGCACATCCCCAAGGCGATCGCGACACTCAGGGAAGCGTTGGCCTGAGGCTGGCGTGATCGTGCTCATGGGCGGCGTGTGAAACTCGCGACGGCGAAGGACGACAGCGTCAGCCTCGGCGGGGAGACGGCCAATCCGCTTCGCCTGTTAGGCCGATGCTGTGCCGGTAATTAGAAGCCCTCCTCTCGCTCGACCCTGCTGAGGGAGGGTGCTTCAGGTTTTGTAGATCCTACTGGCACGGTGCGAGGCTGAGCATCAACTCCTCTCTCACAATCCCACTGAGAACTCGGCACATCGGTGGTGACTTGGCGTGAGGGATTCTGCTAATTGCAATTCGGAGAGTTTTTTTACCCGGATGAAGAAGAATTGTGCGCAGCAGAAACGGATTGAACGGAACGAAAAAGTGGGTCGCTCGCTGGGCTTTCGGGGCACTGCTATTGGGCATCGGCTGGCCGTCACTCAGCGTTCGCGCGGAAGAGACGGGTCAAGCGGGCTGGCGTCAAGGAGTTTCCCGTTGGACGGGCACCGGTTACGCCATGCCTGCGGCCGCGGCACCGCTGGCCGCACCATCACAGTCCGGGCTTTCCGAGGCACCTTACACGATCCCCGTTGATCCAACCGCACTTCCACCCACGCGGGGAATCACCGTTGCGGGTCCCGCCACCCAATCAAATCCCTATTTTGGATTGCCGCCAAGCGATGAGGTGACCTCTTTGGAGTTGGTCTCGCCGTCCGACGTACAGAGATCCGATGCGGAAGCCGGGATTGTCTTGCCGCCCGACCCGATTTTGCCACCCTTGGATAACAAGGTCCCGCTTGCGGAGCCGATCCCGATGGAGAGGCGCGAGATCGAGGCACAACCTCTGCCCGCGCCGGCTACGATTGCGGCGCCGACCAACGCGCAAGACGGAAAGAGCGTAGGCGGCGGAGAAGACGATGCCGAACCAATCCCGCTGGGCGAAAACGAGTTGCCGTCACCTGAATCGATTGCCGAACAAATCGAAGGCGAGCCAGTGGTGGAAACACCGCCGTTGGAGTCGGAAGTGATCCGCTGGTACCAATATCCCCAATACTGGATGCGCGGCTGGGACTCGCACGCCGAATTCGGACTGGACGGCAGCTCGGGAAACTCGACCACGTTGGCTATCCAAACCGGAGTGGAAACGAAGCGTCAGACCGACATCTACACGTTGGCGATGGACGTCGACTATCGACAGGCGAGCAACCGTGGCGTCACGACCGAAGACAACGGTCGTTTCAACCTCGACTACGACCGAATCGTGCTCGATACACCTTGGGCGGGATTCGGCAAATATGGAATGGAGTGGGACAAGTTCAAAGCCTTCGACTTGCGTTTGTGGGGCAATGCCGGTGTCGGCTATCACTGGGTTCGCACGGACAATGCCAACCTGGTCACCCGCTTCGGTGCTGGTGCATCGAAGGAAATCGGAGCGCCGGATGATGCATGGATCCCCGAAGCCGTGTTTGCCGGGGAGGCCAACCGTCAATTGACTTCTCGTCAAAAAGTCAAAGGAAAGGTCGAGTACTTCCCCGCGTGGGAGGATTTCGGCAACTTCCGGGTCGTCAGCGATTTGGCCTGGGAGATCCTACTTGATGGCAGCGAGAACCTTAGTTTGAGGTTGGCGGCCACCGATCGCTACGACAGCACGCCTCAGGGGGCGAAGAAAAACGACATCTATTACTCGTTGTTGCTGCTCTACAAGTTCTGATCTGGAAATCCTGATCTGGTTCGTTGCGATCGAAGCTTGCCGCGCAATCGGTACGACCCGAACGTCGACCGGGCGATGCGAAAAGGGGTCAGACACGAATGGCACGAACTTAGGTTGTCTCAGTGAACCTCGTCGGGCGCTAGCCGTGGGCATTCGCCGCATCCTAACGACGTTTTCTTCGCCCACGGCTAGCGCCCGAGGTTCAAAGCCCGTGCCATTCGGGTCAGACACCAAAAACCGGGCACCAAAAACCGGAACGGCCCGAAGGGTGCTTCGCATTTTTGCTGTCTGAACCCTTTTTTCCCAAAGCGCAACCTAGGTTTGAAGGTACGACCCCTTCCCTCGGTGATGCGCCAATCGAAATGTCTTCAGCACCCATTCCGTGGAAACACGTTCGCAACATCCTGATCTTGTTCTCACCGTTGTGGGGAGGCGCGGCGCTGGTATTTGGACTCGTTGGAGCCAGCTTTGCGGTCTTTAGCAGTGATGTCTATTGCGCGCGTCAGCCGCTGGTAGTTCGCGACGAGGCCACCAACTCCATCGATCGACTTGGGCGGTTTGCCAGCCAGAGCGATTTGAAAGCGGCCCAAGAAACGATTCTCGAGATGACGCAAAACCCTGAGGTGGTGGAAGCGGCGCTCCGCCAGATCGGGCCTCCCCAAGATCATGATGATTCGCTTTGGCCGAGCTCGGAATTGATTGACGAGGTTGCCAGCGAGCAGGTTAACTTGCTCGCCCCCAAAGGATCGGAGTTTGGGAATACGGAAGTCGTTTACCTGCAGGTCAAGGCGAAGAGCCAGGCGCGTGCCACCGAATTCTGTCGCGCCATGTTCGACAATTTGACCGAACAGTTGCGAAAAGTTCGTCGCGTTCGCGCCGACAGCGTGATCGCGGAACTGAGCCATACCAGAGACTTGGCCAAGCAGAACTTGGATGAAGCTTCGTCTCGCCTGCACGAAATCGAAGTCGCCTTCGGAACCGACCTGGGCGAACTCCGCAACCTGAACGATACGATTTCGGGAGACGGCACCAATCGCCGCACTCTGGAGGAAACCACCCGCGAACTGCAAACCGCGGAGCTGGAACTGGAGAAACTTGAATCGTTCTATGACGTCCTCGTTGCCGGCTCTCAGGATCCGCAACAGTTGCTGATCAGCGGGAGTGATTTGCTGGCCAGCCAACCCTCGCTGCAGCGATTGAAGGAAGGACTCATCGACGCCCAATTGACATCGAGCCGTCTGGCCGGCGTCTACACCGACGAGAACCCCAAGTTGCGAGCCGCCGTGGCGACCGAGCGTGAAATTCAGACGCGTATGCAGGAGGAAACCGCCGCCGTGATCAAGGCGATGCAACCCATGGTTCGTCTGGAACGCGAACGAGTTCAGCGACTAGCTACTCGTGAGGAACAGCTCCGCACACGACTGGCTCACCTGGCAACGGCCAGGACGGAATACGCAAAAATTGATGCGGACGTTGACCATCGCACCGCGCTGCTAGCCGATGCCGAACGCGCCCTTGCCGAGGCAATCGCCAGTCGCTCGGCGGCCCTGTCGACGAATTTGATTGCTGAACTCGGTCCACCGCAGGTCACCGACAAGCCGGTCGGCCCGTCCGGCCTGGTGATCACCGGTGGTTCGACCATCGCAGGAATCATCTTTGGTCTCGGTGCTGTCTTCCTGATCGCGCCGGGCCCCAGCGATAGCCGAGGTGGTCGACGATGGAGCGACTATCTCTCGGGAGGACGGCGCAGCACCGACAAGGTCACGCCCCCAGACACTGGACGGGCTAGCGATCCGACTGCCCTTGGCAAGCGAGGCACCGACCGACGTCACACTGAATCCTGACTCGCAACACAAGCACGACGCGCAAGCGAGTGTGTCAGGCACTCCCAAGGGCAACACACTCGCTCGCGCGTTTTGATGTTGCGCGTTTTGATGTTGCGCGTTTTGATGTTGCGCGTTTTGATGTTGCGCGTTTTGATGTTGCGCGTTTTGATGTTGCGCGTTTTGATTTAGGGGCAACGCCCCGTCCGTTTACCTAGCCCAAGCCCAACGGGCTGGGCTTTACCCACATTCTCTTGATGCCGAAGGTATCACGGAGGGTAGCCGTAGGTCGCGCAGCGCACCTACGGAATGGTGAATTCGCAACAGAAGCCGACCCCGAAGGCGGTCGCAGACGGATCTGCGACCGCCTTCGGGGTCCCTTGGGATTGAAATTCCACAAGTTTCCGTAGGTGCGCTGCGCGACCCACGGCTACCATCTGCGACCGCTGCGCGGTCAATTCACGCGAGTTCCACTCGATGATGGAATTCAAATATGGGTAATGACAAGCCCGATGGACTGGGCTAGATAAATTGCTGGGCCTTCGGCCCGAAACCAAGCGAGCAGCGCAACATCAAAACTGGCGCGTTCGCGCTGGCATGGACGGCTCCACCCACTGGGTAGCGCTCTGTGCAGCTAGCGAATGAAAAGATTCAACGTTTCACCACCTCGGGGAACGTCGATTACCGTCTGTTGAAAACTGGGTGGTCCAGTCAGGCCTCGAGCGTTGTTCGAGAAGCCATATCGCTCACTTGGAATACCAAATCGATTCAAGGTGAGCTGCTCGTCTTCATTCTCGTCGTGATAGGCAGCGATGGCAATCTGTTCGGGTAGCGCAGCCAACGGGACAGTCCACACCGCTTCTCCGCCCTCGAGTGTCAGCGAGTTGGTCGCGATCGCGAGGTCCGGATTATTGAACGTCTGTTCGTCGGCATAAATCGCGATCTTGATGTTGCCGAAATCGTTCGCAGCGCCCGTCACTCGGATGAACATGACATCATCGGGCCCGATCTGGGACACCGAATTCGACGTTTCCTCATCCGGCAGCACGATCATGTCGGACTCCGGGAAACGTGGCGGCACGAATCGGGTCTGGCGATAAATCAAAACGCTCGAGCCGATCAAGAAAATGATGCCAACAAATCCCATCAGCAAATTGCCATGGTTCTCCTGCCAACGCGACTTGGCCGGCGAGTACTCCGGATGGTTATTTTCGATAGTGGCTTCGTGCGTCAACGCAGGAACCTCCCCAGATGCTGTCTGAACCAGATGCTCTCTCAAAAAGCCAGTCGATTGAATCCGAAATCATCGGCCGGATGATTTACCGCATCAGCGACCAACCCAGATTCAAGCGATTATCCCTGCTAGTATCCAGGCATTTCAAGCGTGGTGACCGTTTCCCTCGCCATCCTCCCAGCTCTGCTCGTTTGGTCGGCAGTTTTCCGAGGCCCGAAAATCGGATTCCAAACACCTTAGCAAGTCAGCGGTATGACGGAACCACTCGTCGCCCCATTGCTCATTATCTTCCCACCGCTCCCGCATCTCCGAATCGGGGCCGATAACTCGACGCATCGCCTCGATCGCACTGGGAAGGAATCTCGCGACTGGCAGAGCCCGATGCGCCTCGATCCAAACCAAGACCGGCTCGGGCAATCCCTCGCGGGGCCGATCATGAAGCCCATGAACCAGCTCAGAAGTACAAACTACCCCAATCCCTGCGAGGTATTCAAGGTACTCGAGTCCATCCAGGTCGAGGCATTGCTCAAAGAAAGCGACTGGATCGGAATCAAACAGATCCTCGAGCCAGTCGCAGGCGAGTTCATCATCAAAGGTGGCAAAGCCCCACGGTCCCATGCTTGTCGATCCGTCGCCGACTACTTGTTCCACCACCAGCGATTCGAACGGGCGGATGCTAACGCAGCGGTCCGAGTCTCGGCAACGGCCGGCTCGACGACTTGCTTGTCGACAACCTCAAATCCATTGATGTCCACTCCGCCTGACGCCGTGACCACCCAGCCGCTGCGTCCACGAATGAAGCTGCATTGCGGGTCAACCGCCTTGGGAACGTCGTAGGAAGCGAGTTGGATGGCTCCCTGACCACCGGACAAGACCGAAAGATCGAGCCCGGCATGTTCGGTCAATCGCTCTTGCACGATCAAGGTGGCGACCACCGTCATGTCCATCACCTTTTGCAGTTCGGCGAAGACCGGCATTGCGGTGGAAAGCTCAGGATACAACTCAGTCATCTTGTTGGCCCACAACTCGGCCATCTTGTCCACCGTGCCTGCGCCTTGAACGCTCCCATCGGTCGAAACGATATCCTGCTCCGTCAACGTCTTGACGCCCTGCCCGGAAAGTTTCCAAGCCAAACCGTCTTCGCTCTTGGCCAGCGCGTCATAATCACACGCCATCCACCAACGCGGATTCTGGTTGCTTGACTGTTGACTGTTGCGCGTCATCTGCAGGTAGCTTGGCAGTCCAGGCACGGGCGACTCCGTCAGGCCCATCGCTACCCGTTTCATTTCAAAATCGGCAGCAACCAATGTGCGAGCAAAGCGAGAATCGGTGGGAATTCCATTGAGATGAATCATCTGAGGGCCAAAGGCTTCTCGCATCGAAGCCTCGTACACCACCGGGCTCTGGCCCGGACTCAACTTGATACGGCGAAGGAACTGCTGCAGACGCAGGCGACCTTCGTCAGTCGGCTCGATCGAACAGCTGATTCCGCCTTGGCGTGCCATTTCAACGCTTCGCAGCGCGACCGCAAGATCGGCAAGCCGCATCGTCGCGCCACCGGTCACCGTCCCGACCACAAACCCATCCGCACGAAGTTCCCACGGTTCAGCGGGCCCCGCGATCACGATGTCCTGCTTGTCCGGATCAACAAACACGTACTCGATACGCTGCAGACCTGCCAGGAATTCGACCTCGTCTGGAACGCTTTCGCCGCTCTGATGGCTGTCCACAATTGCTTGCTGCAACCCCTTGAGCGAGAGCATCCGCATGGGAGTCGCTTCGCGAAGATCGCCTCGAAGCGGTTCAAGATCCTGCCGAACTAAATCAGCGAGCTCCTGTCGCTCTGCCAGTGTGGCCGTGCGAACGATCCCAGAAGCGTCGATGACCACACCCCCAACCGATTGACGGTTACCAAAGCCAATTCCCGCGTGAATCGCGGTGACAAAGCTGAGCACGCCAAGAGAAAGGGTAAGGACGACGATTGAAAAGCGTTTTGAGTCCGACTGGATCACAATGGATCTCCGAAGCATGCCACCTGCGGGGAATCGCGGGCGGTGAGTGGAATGGGTCGACGAGTGATTCCTATTGTGACCAACTTTCTGCGTCATTTCGAGCAAAAAATCTGGCCAGCGGCTAGGATAGTTGTCGCTTCAACACACAGCAACAGAAGCTTTCGGCTGAGGTGGTGGAAAACAACGACCGGCGCTGAACCGTTGCCTGCGTTAAAACCGCTGCCGGCGGAGAACGCGGGGTGCCGGTCATTCCGGTTATAACCTGATGATTGGCGAAAAGGGGTCAGACCCCAAAAATGCGAAGCACCCTGCGGGCCCTTCCGGTTTTTGGGGTCTGACCCCTTTTCGGATAGGTTCTTCCTTCACTGAACCTCGCTGGCGCGGCTGGATTCGCCTTGAAAAACTCTTCTCAGAATCGACTCGATCCCGACAGCAAACGGCCGCCGGCCGACCGTGGTGCGTATTTGGTACTTCGCAGCGCCGGTCGCTGGAGCGACGTCTTTCGGCTGTCCCCCCCGGCCGAGGCGGTCATTGGGCGAGCTTCCTCCAACCAGATTGTGATCCGCAGCCATCAGGCCAGTCGACAACACGCGCGGATCTGGTGGGACAGCGGGGCGTGGCGCATCGAAGACCTTGGTAGCCGCAACGGAACCTTTCTCAACGCTCAACGGGTCGAGAGTGCCCCTGCACTCGATGACGGCGATGTGATTGAAGTGGGAGGATTTGCGATCACCTTCACGCGTCGAATCGAAGGGGGCGTCGCCGATACGAGTACGACGCAGTCTTCGTCCGGCCAGGCCAGCGACGACCAGATCACGATGGAAGTGGACGCGGGGTCCATCACCGATCGGCGGCGATACAGTTCCTACCTACACGGACGAGCTCAAAAGCAAGTCGAGGAGGCAACAGCCCGCCCGGCCATCGCCAGCCACCAATTGTTGCAGTTGGCATTCACTCTTGCGCGCTGTGAAGAGACCAGCCGTTCGATTGACGCCGTGCTCGATTCGCTCTCACACAACGTCTCGTTTGACACCGCTGGCGTCTATCTGTCTCAGGCTTCCAAGACGGCGTCATCGACTTCCGAGATGTCGTTAGCTGGGACCCGGCAAACCGGAACAAGAAGTTATCGACGGCCTCCCGACGCATTGATTGAATCCGTGACCAGCCAGGATGGCCAGGCGGTGCTGGCTCGCAATGTGATGGGTGATGAAAGCGTTGCCACGGAGAACAGTCGGGGTGAACTCGACGTCGAGAGTTTGATCATTGCCCCAGTGAGAGATCACGAGGCTCGCCTTTGCGGCATGATCCATTTGACGACCAGCAAAGGTGGCACGCCGCTTTCGTCTGACGATCTTGAGTTCGTCGTAGCTTGTAGTGAAATCCTGGCGGCTTCGTTGACGAATCTTGCCGATCGCCGCCGCCTGAGCCGCAACTTGCTTCAAAGCCGCCAACAGATCAAGGCGTTGCAGCAGCAACTTGGCAACAAGGTTCGGATTGTCGGCAAGAGTGATGCCATCGGCGAAGTGGTACGGCAGATCGGACTGGCCGCGCCGACCAACGCCACGGTGCTGATCCGCGGTGAGTCGGGGGTCGGAAAAGAATTGGTGGCCGCCGCCTTGCATCACGCCAGCAAACGAAGTGATGGACCACTTGTCTGTCTGAACTGCGCCGCTCTCTCGCCGACGTTGCTAGAAAGCGAGTTGTTTGGTCATGAAAAGGGCGCCTTCACCGGAGCCACCGAGCGAAAACGCGGCAAGTTTGAAGTCGCCGACGCCGGCACGCTGATGCTGGACGAAATCGGCGAGATGGATGCCGAGATCCAAGCCAAGTTTCTTCGCGTCCTCGAGGGACATCCCTTCGAACGCGTTGGCGGACACGAACCGATTCGTGTCGACGTCCGGGTGGTCGCAGCCACGAATCGAGATCTGCAGCAGATGGTTCGCGAAGGAAAGTTTCGCCAAGACCTGTACTATCGATTGCACGTGGTCGAGATTTTGGTGCCGCCGCTGCGACGTCGTGGCAACGATTGTTTGATCCTGGCCGAATACTTTCTCGAGCAGTTCAATCGTGAGATGGGGCGTAAGATCGAAGGGTTCAGCGAATCCGCCCAAAAGCGTCTGCTCAGTTATTCATGGCCGGGCAACATCCGCGAGCTGAGGAATGTGGTCGAACGAGCGGTGGTGCTCAACACCAAGGATCGCATCGAAGAATCCGACCTGACACTCTCGCCGGCGCTGGAGACAGGGAAGACAGAGACCGCTGTCGATGGCCCGGTGGAAATGTCGCTCGCCGAGTTGGAACAGCTGCACATCGAACGGGTGATGCGGCACACCGACGGAAACAAGAGCCGAGCCGCAGCCATTCTGGGAATTGAACGCAGCACGCTGGACCGCAAGTTGAAGCGGTTTTCCGATGACGTTTCGTAGGCGGTCGTGATCGACCCTCCGGCTCACCCTTGCAAGTCAAGGTGTGACCCGCGCTGGTCATCCGATCCGGCCATCTCTGGCAGGTTCGCTTCCTCGTCCGCTGTCGACTTCTCTTCGTCCTTGGCCCGGCCCGAACGTTCGAATACATCCAGCACTTGTTGGCCGTGGCCATCCCGGTCGCCGGTCTGGTCCCCGGCGTCAAGAGCCGATGAGTCGGCGCTCTTTCCCGCGGGCGCTTCCGCAGTCGATTGCTGTCGTGTTGCCTCGGCGGCCTGTGCATCGGTCTCGCCACCACGGGCGGCCGCCCGCGCAGTCCCGGCAACCGATGCAGCCGCATTGACGTTGATGTTCACTGCTTCTCTCTCCCACTTCAAGTCAACGGCCAGTGATGGCGAAGGGGTCAGCCTGGAAAGGCCGACGTACGTTAGGCTTTCCAGCCTGACCCTTCTTCCCGTGGCAAAAAAGGGTCAGACACCAACAACCGGAAGGGCCCGAAGGTGCTTCGCATTTTTTGGTGTCTGACCCCTTTTCGCCGATCGCCCCTTTTCGCCGATCGACGTCACCCCCATGTTTTTGATTTGACGATGGACTAGTCAAACCAGGCTCGCATTCCCTTCGTGGGTTGGGCCGCTTGGTTCGCTGAGTCTTCCGACATGCCTGGGATCAGCCACTCCAATGTTTCACTGACCCGGTCGAGTGCCTTTCTTTCGATTTCCAATGCATTGAGCGGGCCGTGCACTTCGATCGTCCAGAGCGTATAGCGTTGGCCAAGCGGTCTCATCAATTGTGTGAAGGAATTCTGCGGGCTGACCCGTGTGTTGAAGGTCAAGTCAACTTCGCGTCGGCGATTGAGCGTGCCGCCACCTTGTAGGGCAACGAGGTCACCCCAGATTTGCAGGTCGCTAAACGTGACCGTGTCGCCATACAACGTGAACTCGACTTCGCCGTCGGTAAACGCGACATCCTCGGTCGGTGTGATTCGAAGCAGGTTCAAGACTTGCACAATCAGGGGCAACTTGTAGATGTTGGCGCCGGTCACTCGCGCCGCGCCGCTGCCCTTCAACAGATCGGTTGTACCGAGGTTTCCCTGCAGCTGTGATTGTCCACTCAGGGTGCCCTTGAGCTCTTTGTCACTGTGACCAAAGTCCGCCAGCATGGTTGGAAGTTGAGCCTGGTAAATGGTCAGCCCCACATCAAAATTGCCCGACGAGAGGACGACCTTTCCATCCAAATCGATGGCCCCATCGAACAGTCGTCCGCGAATTGACGGGCTTTGGCTTGCGACCGGTTCACCTGGAGGGCTGCTGGTACCGTGAGCGTATCCGCCGAGATAAAGCATGTCGCCTTCGATCGAGAACGGACCACGAATTCCAGTGATCTGGATCTCGTGCGCATGCATCGAGTCAATGTGGACGTTCCCCAAGGCTCGGATGCCCGATTCATTGCGAATCCCTTGGATGGACAACTCACCGCGCAGTGAATGCACCGGCCCGACGTCCCCGATCCGATTGCCCTCCAGTTGCAGGACCAGGTCCCACTGAATCGCCGGCTCGGGATGCATGGCATCGGGCATCGCAAAGCGAGTCTGTCCGCGGACGCTGACGGGACCTCGCAATTGCAGGGCTCGCATCGCCACTCGCATCTGGATCGGCAACGCCGCGATCAACTCGGCATCCGGGTGCAGACGACTTCCGCTATGCAGATTCAATAGCAACTCCCACCGACCACTGGCGTCCTGCACACATAACCCATCGGCCGACAAGGTGGAGGCGTCGTGACGTCCTCGAATCGATTCGATGGTCACCGTCTTGCCGTCAAACCTCACACTCCCGCCGGTCACGTCGAGTCGATAGGGTAGCGAGATCGGTCGCAGGCTCAGCGTGCGACTGGTGACTTGAAGACTATCGAGCTGGGTGGCGGTCAGATCCAGATTCAAGGGGCTGCTGGATCCAGTTTGCTCCAACACCACCTTCAACTCGTCCAGGACGCCACTCGGTGCGATCGCGTCCCAAACCTGCTGACTATCGGCAGGCAATGAACTGCGGAGTGACTCGTCCATCGGAATATCGCTGGCCTGGAACCGCAGCGAGAGCTGCGAATCATCTTGCCGAACACGTGTGTAGGGGTTGACATTCGCCGTGTTGAACGTGGTTCCCGCCTGGCTCGGGATACGATAGGTCCCATCGCAGCGAATGGTTCCCGCATTGGCGTTGTTGGCACGCATTCCAGCAATCGTGACCAGGTCGTTTTCGAACTGAATATTGCCGGTGACGTTGTACAGTGGGTAAGCGAATTTCTCGTATCGCAGATGCCCGTCGATCACACGAAGGTCCACTCGCCGTGATACGTTTCCGTTGCGGTCGGTTCGGAACACAGCTGAAGTGAGTTGGATCGATCCTCTCGGACGCAGTGATCGCACAAACGATTCCAGCTTCGTGGTTTCCGCCCCGCGAGGCGACAAGGAACTGAGCAGGTTCTTGTCGATTGGGATCGGACCGTCGGTGGCAATCACAAAGGACTTTTCCGCGGCAATGCCCGGTTGCAACGGCAAATGAAAAGCGCACTGCATCCAGTTGCCCCCCACCCGCGCGCTCAACGTTTCCGCCTTGGCGATCCCATCGGTGATGTCGATTTGACCGCTGAGGCTTTCCACCGGATAAGGGAAGCGATCGTAACGCACGTCCACACCCTTGCAGATCACCGTGGCCTTGGTTTTCCATCCCGAGGAGGAATGCGCCAGCTCTGCATCCGCATCCACACGACCAAGCGGTTGCAGCCGATCCCACTGCGCTTGCAGCGTCGGCGGCAGGGACTGAGCCAACCGATCATCCAATAACAATCCACGAGTGGAGACGTTCAAAGCCATCTCGCAGGGCCATGCAAATCCATGGATCTTGCCCGAGGTACGGACAATCGCATCCCCAAAATTGCCTTGCGATGCCTCGATGGTGATGCCCTGTGGATTGCACGACAGCACACCACGCAACTCCGAAATCGGCTTGGGAAGCATCGGGTGGTCGAAGCGACCTTCGTGGACGGTAGTACGAAGCTGGTAATTCATCGGTCCATCACCCGACCGACGAACTGCTAAGGTCGCGTCGCACTCGCACTCAAGCTTCTGTGCGTGACGAACCCGCTCGGACCACTTGGATGGCAATCGATCGAACAGATCGCCAGTGAGGTGAGCTCCCTTGATCGAGCAGCGCAAATCCAGCGTGTCCCCAATCATGTCGGCGCGAATCAAAATGTCGTCCGCGAAATCGGCCGAGCCTCGCAGGACAATCATCCGGTCGATGTTACCGTTTGCCTGCTCGTGGTTGGTGACCAGTACCTCGGCCAGTTCCGCTGTGATCGGTCGACGATTGGAAGCCCCGCTCAAAAGACTCAAGCTGAAATGGCGCATGACGATCCGCGGCGTGCACGGCCCGAGCTTGGGCAACGGTAACAACTCCGCCAACGATATCTGTTGATCCTCCGTCAGCCAGGCGCTGGCATGCACGCCATCCATCACGATGCCGCGCGTTGTCAAAGGCACACTGCCGTCGAGTAGTTTCTCAGGCTGCACGTCGGTCAAGACCGTCAACCGATCAATCCGAAACATCTCCGCCGAAGCATGAGGCGACGAAGAAGCGGCATCGTTCGAGATACGAACGTCCTCGAACGTGAGTCCCAGCTTGGGATCAAAGTGCCCGCGACGAATCGAAACCGTGCGTCCCTGGTAATGCATCCGCAGATCGGCAAGCAGTTTTCGCCGCGCCGTCTCGCCGATCGTGTGCGGAGCCAGCGACTGAACGACGAAGTAAACCGATCCCAGCAACAGCGCAAGAGCAAACAGCCGAGACAAACGCCTCGGTCCACGCGCGACCGGCGCAGGTGGTGTGCCGTTCAACCCGATAGCCTTTTCCTTGGCAGAACGCCGCGCCCTCCTCGGCACGGCCGGCGCAAGTCTAGCGCGCCCTTCAAACGCTGAGCCAGCCCAAAAACTGCCAAAACTGGTACAGCCACGGGGATTGCCAAGGGCTCTGCAACGAGGCGGCGACCGAAAACACGCTCGATGCTAGCAATACCATCATCCCGATCCGCCGCCACCTGCCCGTTTCCAACGCCTCGATCACCGGCGCGGTCGCCAACAGCCACAAGGGTGCAAACCACAGCAGCCAACGAAAACAGACGCTGACGCCACCGTAATTGCGATCAATCAGTGGCCGGCTGAGGTAGAACAGGAAGCAAACCAGCGTGGCGATCAGGACCGCCGCCATCAACCGCCGCATCTCGGCCGGTTCCCGCAGCAATCCCATGATCAGCCCGATCGGCATCAGCAACCAAACGGGCGTGAGCGAAAAAAGACCGTGATGTCCGATGGTCAGATTGAGAAAATAGACAAGGCGGGACGGTTCTCCTCGGTCGACACCGCGACGAGTCCCATCTTTCCAATAAGTGCCGGGATATTCGTACCAGTCATCCCAGTGGGCCAATCGCCAACCGCTGCTCTGCTGCAACAGGGCGAACTCGCGCTGGCCACTGCGAACCACCCAGCGACCGGTTTCGTCGGACGGATCCGCTTCCAACGCGGCGGAGTCGGCGGACAACCCAGCGTTCTGAAGGACGGTTTGGATCTCCGCGAGCAAGGCATCACCGGGTACGTCGCCATTTGCTTGGAGCTCGGCAATGACCGCGCCGTTTCCGCGATGGGCGTAGGGGGGTCGCAAGCTTTGGTGTGCGATCCAGTTGGTGCCGAAGAAAGCCGCAGCGACCACCAGCGTCCCGATTACAAAGGGAATCATCGTGGCACGGCTGATCCAAGCGAACAACAGAAACCAAAAGACCGTCATCGAGAGCGCCGGCAGCTCATTGGCAGCTACCAACGCGGCGCACAGTCCGGCCAGCAGGGCCCACTTGAACGAGATCTCGATCGACGCGCCGCGCCGGAACTCTCCTTGACCGCTGGTTGCAAAGCGGACGTACACCCACATCACCACGGCCGTTGCCGTGCACGCGGGCAGGTGATTGTTCAGGGTAACCACGAACGGCAAGACCATGGTTCCCAAGCAGCAAGCGGCAGCCGCAACGCCGGCCGCCCATTGGCTCCGAATCAAACGGTCGATCGAAGCCAACGTGGCGTAGTAGAAGATCGCCAACAGCGGCAAGTTGACCAGCGCCAAAATGATTCTGGCTACATAAATCGGTTGCTGAGTGAGCGTCATACCGGTGCAGGTCATCACCACCTTGTAGACCCCGGCCACGCCGGTTGCCAAAAGTGGCGGCTTGCTGCTGTAGTAATGTTGTTTGCCATCGCGGCCCAGGTGGCGAACCTTGTCAATGGAATCCCAAGGTCGGCGATTTCGTCGGATCGGGTTCGTGATCGCAATCTGCTCATCGAGTACATAGGTGCCGCGTTCGACCAGTGACGCGACGGTGCTCCAGCGACTGCGATCATTCGCACTCAGGAATGCGGTGTCCCCTTCGGAACTCTTGACGACTGCGATTCTTCCCGCGGCGATCGCCAAGGTCACCACGATCAAAAGGTGATAGATCGGCCATCGATTGGAGCGAGCGGTGGCTGCATCATCCATGGCCGCGACTCGATTCGGGTTGGCGATTGTCGGGAATCTGCTCGGCGATGCTGTAAGTCTGGTTTCCAGGAACCGTACGGGAAACGATCAGTTCGGCCAACAAACCGGCCAACAGGAACTGCGCTCCCAGCAACAACGCCAAGATGCAGTAAAAGAAGATGGCGGTTTCGTGAAGGTGCAGGTCGGCAATCCGATCGCTGAGTCGAGAGATCACCCACATGCTGGAAAGATAGAGGATGCCCACTGCACCGATGACGAAGAACAACATGCCGGCGGCGCCGATCAAGTGGAGCGGCCTGCTGGAAAAGGCGGTCAACATGTAAATCGTCATCAGGTCGAGAAAGCCTTTGACCAACCGCGACACGCCGTACTTGGAATGGCCATGCTCGCGCGCATGATGTTCCACTTCGATCTCACCAACCTTCCATCCTCGCGCCGAGGCCAGGACGGGGATGAAGCGGTGGCGTTCGCCGTAGAGTTCGACTTCATCCAAGATCGGTCGACGATAGGCTTTGAAACCGCAATTGTGGTCATGCAGCCTGACACCGGTCAGCGTGCTGACCAGCCAGTTGAAGATGCGGCTGGGAAGCACTTTGTGCCAGGGATCGTGACGGACTCGCTTCCAGCCGCTGACCACGTCGAACCCTTCGTCCAGCTTCGCGAGAAAGCGTGGCACCTCTTTGGGGTCATCCTGCAAATCGGCGTCCATGGTCAACACGACTTCGCCTTGGCAAGCAGCAAACCCGGCTGACAGCGCAGAGGCCTTGCCAAAGTTACGCCGAAAACGAAGCGCTTCGGTGCCGGGATGGGCTGCCACCAACCGTTCCATCTGTTGCCAAGATCCGTCGGTCGATCCGTCGTCGACAAAGATGATTTGGGGATCCAGGGATTCAGCTTCGCAAACCCGCACGATCTCTTGGTGCAACTTGGCCAACGATCGCTCTTCGTCCATGGTGGGGATCACGAACGAGATCGCTCGTCGCGGGGGACTTGGATTCAGCTGGGAAGTTGCGGGTTCGGTCAACGGATTGGAGTACAGAGGTGATGCAGGGATGATCCGTAAGCCGCCTATTATGCCGATAAGTGATCGTGGTACCACTGCGGGCAGCACCACTGCGGGCAATCTCGGGTGTTGGCGGGTCAATATCGCGGTCGCTTCTCGACCCACCCTGCAAACTCGTCTATAAACTGGCCTCCATCTCTGGCCTGACTTGCTCTTTCGTTTTTGCGTCTCGCGGCCATGGTTCTTGTCAGATCCTTTCCAGGCGGAATCGACATCGAATGAAGACCAATGATTCAGTTTCTGCGGAGCGACAGTTCAACACCCGTCTCGGGTTGATTCTGTTCGCGGTGTATTTGGTTTTGTATCTGTGCTTTGTACTGATCAATGCTTTCGCGGCCGACGTGATGGACACGATCGTGCTGGCTGGATTGAACCTGGCAATCGTTTACGGGTTCGCCCTGATTGTGATCGCCTTGGTGTTGGCTCTGGTCTACGGAATGATGTGCCGCAGCGAGCCGGTGGAAGAGAAGACCAAGAAGTCCGAGGCGGCCGTTCACGGGGGGAATGACCAGTGATCTACGATCCCTCGCCAATGGCGGTTGCCATCTTCGTGTTGTTCGTCGTCGCGACGGTCGCGCTTAGTTTTTACTTGGGGCGCCGCGCCAAATCTTCCGAAGGCTACTTTGCCGCGCATGGACAGATTCCCTGGGCGGTCAACGGTGTGGCGTTCGCCGGTGACTATTTATCGGCCGCGTCCTTTTTGGGAATTTGCGGCATGATTGCCGCCTACGGGTATGACGGATTCTTGTATTCGATCGGATTCTTGGCCGGCTGGATCGTTGCCCTGTTTGTGATCGCCGAGCCAATGAAACGACTGGGGCGATTCACCTTTGCCGATGCCCTTGATGCGAACTACGACTCGCGTGGGATCAAGGCGGCCGCAGGCATCAGCACCCTCGTCGTCAGCATCTTTTACCTGATCCCGCAGATGGTCGGAGCCGGCTCGCTGATCCAACCGCTGTTGGGATATCCGCATTGGGTTGGTGTGGTGATGGTCGGCGCCGTAGTGATCACGATCGTCGTCACCGCCGGAATGGTCTCGACGACCTGGGTGCAGTTTCTCAAGGGCTCGCTGCTCGTTGTTTTTAGCGCTGTCCTGGTCGTGATGGTGCTGCAGGACGGATTCAAGATCGATAACGATCGGTTCCAAATCATCGGCCCGATCGATGCCGATCAACTTGCGGCAGCGACAATCGATGGACGTGCGGTGATTCCCGCTAGCGATGGCTGGGAGGACCAACCGTTTGTTCGCCTGGAGAACATGACCGGCGCCGGGTATGACGTCTTTCGTGTCGAGGATGTCGAAGGTTCCGAGCAAAAGCTTTTGCGTCAGGGTCAATCGGTACGCGGATCGGGAGATGAAAAGTACATCGACGGAGCCCCCAGCGGCATCGGAGAAGGTGACCGACAACTGCAGCCGGTGGGAAGTCTTTCCAAGTTGCCGGGCGGAAAGAGCGAATCGGGACCGCTCGGACCGATCTCGTTCTTCACGACGCTTGCCGATAGTGAAGTCATGCTGTGGGGAAGCACAACGATTCGTCACAGCGATGACTCCAAGACCACGGTCTATTTCCAGAAGCCGACCGAGGGAAGTCGTGTGCTGCGCCCCGGGGAACATCCCAAGTTCGCCGGGATTCGCGGCGGCAAGACGAGTGACCGATTGAACTTTCTGTCGCTGATGCTCGCGCTCTTTTGCGGGACCGCGTCCCTGCCGCACATCCTGATTCGTTATTACACCGTCAAGGATGGTTCAGCAGCCCGCAAGAGCACCATCGTGGGGATTGCCACGATCGGGTTCTTCTACGTGCTGACGCTTTATCTTGGACTTGGGGCAATGACCAGTGGCTCACTCGACTTGACCGACTCGAACATGTCAGCGCCCCTGTTAGCACGCAGCATCAGCCCCTGGTTGTTCGCCGTGATCTCTGCAATTGCCTTCACCACCGTGCTCGGTACCGTCAGTGGACTGATCCTCGCCAGCAGTGGTGCCGTCGCCCACGATCTTCTCGGTGGCGTCTTCGGCATGAAACTCTCCGGGCCGCAACAGGTCCGTGTCGCCAAGATTGCCGCCGTCATCGTCGGCGCCATCGCGATCGTGCTGGGAATCCTGTTCAAGGAGTTGAATGTTGGTTACCTGGTCGGTTGGGCGTTCAGTATCGCGGCCAGTGCCAACCTCCCCGCACTGGTGATGTTGCTGTTCTGGAAGAAGACCACCCGCCAGGGAATCATCGCCAGCGTTTTGGTCGGGATGATCAGCTCGCTCGGTTGGATTCTTCTTTCCGCCGATACCTACACCGCGGTCTATGGACTCGATGCCGCCGACGCAATCGCGCCGTTCAGTCAACCCGGTATCGTCACGATTCCATTGGCGTTTGCCACCCTGATCGTGGTTTCGCTGATGACCGAAGAAACGGCCAACGAGGCATCGAGCTAGTTTGACGCACCATCGTTCCTGAAGAGATGTCAGCCTGGAAAGGCCAAGGTACGTTAGGCTTTCGAGCCTGACTCATCCTTCCCGAGACGAGTGAGAACACCCGTTCGGATTGCTAGCAACTAGAAATTGAAATCTGACTTGGCCTCGATTCGCAATTCTCATTAAACTTCCCACCCTACGCAGCCGTGGTCGCCTGGAAACGTGCGGCAGTCACACGATGTGATTGGCGTCGACGAAGGTGCCCTGGCGACACTCGACTGCGTGGCTCGCGCCAGTGATGACCGCGAAGAATTCCAGGTTTCGGCCGCAGGACCGCAGGGAGGGAGCCAATGCCGGGCGAGTCGTTCCGATTCATACATGCCAGCGACTTTCATTTAGAAACGCCGCTCGCTGATCTCGATGTGTTGCCACCCCACTTACGTGAGGCGATGGCGGATGCTCCACGAAAAGCAGCCCAAGCGGTGTTGGAAGCGGCACTGGCCGACAACATTGACTTTCTTGTGCTCAGCGGTGACATGCTCAACCCGCAAGCGGCTGGTCCGCACGGCATGTCGTTGCTGCTCGATTACTTCGATCGACTGCATGCCAAACAGAAGCCGGTCTTTTGGGCGGCCGGCCTTGCCGACGATCCACAGAAGTGGCCCGAAGCGGTGCCGCTTCCTCCGAGCGTGACTTTGTTTCCGAAGAATCGCACGATTGCCGTCCCCGTGCAGCGGGCCGGCCGGACGATTTGCATGGTGATCGGACGCAGCAGTGATGGTCGCAGCGTGTTGCATGTCCCCAGCTATCGAACCGATCCGACCGACGAGTTCACGGTGGGAGTTGGTTACGGCACATCCAGCGCCGACGCGTTGGCCGAGGGACGGTTCCACTACTGGGCCTTGGGCGGCGTTCACGATCGCGAGGTGATCGACGGAGGCGCCTCGGGCGGAGCGATCTACTGCGGATCACCTCAGGGCCGATCGTTGGACGAAGCGGGCGCGCACGGCTACAGCGTCGTCGATGTGGATGCCGATCATGCGGTTCGCGTCCATCCGATCGAATGTGATTCCTTTCGTTACTGCAACGTGCAGCTTGACGGCGCGGAGATCGCGGCGGTCGGAGGCATTCGCAATCTGATGGGCGAGCGAATCGTTCGCCTGCAACACGAAAGTGGTGGTCGACACCTGCTGATCGGCTGGGACATTTCATTGAGCGGTGGCGACATGCTGCATTCGGTGGGTGACGTTGAGGAGCTGACTCAATGGGTGCGTCGTGAGTACGGACATGGGGCCCCATCCGCCTGGACTGCGAAGGTGACTTTGCGTCCACCGCGCAACTATCCCAAATCGTGGAATGACGAAGACACGATTCTTGGCGACTTCCTGCGTGCCGCGGAGAAGTATCGCAAGCAAGAGGGACGTGACTTGAATCTGTTTCCGATGACCGAAGAACACGCCGGCATGTCGGCAACGACTGCCACATTACTTGCCGAGGTGGCGTCATCGAGCCGAACGGAGTTGCTCGATCAGGCAACGCTGCTTGGCGTTGAATTGCTCCGTGGCGGGAAGCCAAACTGGGTGCAAAAATCATGAAAGTCAAAGACATTCAAATCGACGGCTTCGGCGTCTGGACCGGCTTGTCGGTCGACTCCATGCAGGATGGCATGACGTTGTTTTACGGCCCGAACGAGGCCGGCAAGACAACCTTGATGCAGTTTCTCAGAGCGATGCTGTACGGGTTCACCCCGGATCGCCGCGAAAAGTACTTGCCTCCTGTTTTCGGTGGCACGCCGGGTGGAGCCATTCGCGTGACCGGACCGGGCGGCGGTTATCAAATCCGCCGGCACAGCCAATTGACCGACGCCGGGGTCACCGGCCAATTGAGCGTGGCCGGACAGGACGGACTCAGCCAAGGCCAGCATCGATTGACGATGTTGCTTGGCCAGATCGACGAACCGATCTTTACCAACGTGTTCGCCATCGGCCTTCGTGAACTGCAAGAGCTGAGCACGTTGGACGACACGGCGGCGGCCGACGAACTTTACAAGCTGTCCAGTGGTCTCGATCGCGTCTCCCTGGTCGACGTCTTGCGCTCGCTTCGCGATGGACGGCGATCTTTGATTGGAAACAATGCCGAAGAAGAAAACGCAGAAGCAGTGAAGCTGGCGGGCCTGATTCGCAAACGGGAAAAGTTACGCGACGAGGTCCAACAGCTCACCCGAGGTGGGCGTCGTTGGAGCGAGTTGGCGTCTCAGCGTCGTAGTCAGAACCAGGAAATTGAGCAGCTGACCGAGCGCATGTCGGCTTGGGAGCATGAGTCGCGCTGCGTCGAAATTGCAACCGGCGTTTACGAGACCTGGAGTCAACGAGAAGCTCTCAAGAAGCAGATCGACGAACTCGAGGCCGAGACCGCGCTGCCCGACGAGGCCCCCGGTCAACTCGTTCAGATCGACGCGATGATGGACGAGCGTCGCAATCGACTGGAAGAGATCAAGAGCAAGCGGCGGGCAATCCGTGACAAAGCGGAACAACTTCCGGTCAGCCGGCGGATGCTCGATCTGCAGGGCCGCATTGAGGCCGCCTCGGAACAGGCAACGTGGGTCGAAGCGCTCGAAGAGCAAATCGAACGACTCGATATTCAAATCGACAAGGCGCGCAAGCAGTTGGAATCCGATGCCGAGCGGTTAGGCATCGACGAGGAAGATCGCCTCGCGATTGTCGATGGAGAAACCCAGTCGCTTCCCGATCTGTCGCGTCAATCGCTCAGCGCCCTGGCGGGACCTGCGAAGCGAGTCAAAGAGCAACTGTTTCTGATGCGACAGGCTCGAAACGAAGCCAACGAGCACAAGGCGCGCGCCGACAAGCTCTCTCAGTCGCTACGCCAAACCCTGGACAAGGCCAACGCGACCAATCTTCAGCAAGCGATTCGAAAGCAGAACGACGCGATTTCGATGCTGCGGCATCGAGTCCAGCTCGGCGAGCACCTGGACAAACTGAAACGACATTACCGCGATCTGGAAAAGGAAACCGTCGAACTAACGACCGCCGAAGCGCTTCCCGTCGATCGATTGATTCTGTTGGCGGTACCGTTCATTTTCGGTGGCATGTCGTTGATCTACGGTGTCGCCCACGTGTTCGGATTCCGGTGGCTGGTAACGCAACCCGATCCAACCTGGGGGATGCTCTGTATCCTGATGGGAGCGATGGGGTTGCTACTGTATTACTTCGGTCGTGAAAACGGCCAGCGTGCGACCAGCAGCGATCGCGAGGACTGTGATCGCCAGATCGATACACTGCGACGTCAGATTCGCGAAGTCGAAGCAGAGCGTAACAACATCGACTCGACGCTACCCGGCGGCAATGAGTCACTCGAGCTTCGTGTCCGAGAGAAAGAACAGCTGCTCGCTGAGCTGGAAGCCTCGCTACCGACCTATCACAACCACGAAGCGGCGAGCCAGGCGTACAAGTCGGCTCGGGATCGAGCCGCCACCGCGGCGACCTCGCTCAAGACCGCGCGACGCGAGTGGTCCGCCACGTTGGAACAACTCGGCCTTAGCGATTCCATGTCGCCGTCGAGCATCCGCAATCTGAGCGAGGGTTATGAAACCTTGCAGGGAAGCCGACGACGACTGGACGAACTGCAGACGGAAAAGGAACAGCGCAAACGAGAGCGACAAACGATCTCCAAGCGGATCGAATCGCTTTACCTGGAAGCACTCGAAGTCAATCAAGAAGCTGCTCATGCCGGTGACGGTGACGCGGCTGACGTCGAACAGGTTGCTACCAAGCGACCCAAGCCTCGAAGCGGTCCGCTTGAGCAGCTGAATCATCTGCACGAGGAGTTGTCTCGACAGCAGCACTGGATCAAGCGGCGGCGTGAATTGAAAGAGCAGGACCTGCAGCTCAAACGCCAACACATCGGCCATCAACGTGCGCTCGAGCGAGGTGAGCAGCAGCGACGTGCGTTGTGGGCCAAGTGCGGGGTGGCAACCGCCCAGCAGTTCTACGATCTGGTGGACAGCAAAGCCCGCCTGGCCGAACTCCGCAAGCGTCATGAGGAACTGGACAAGCAGGTCACCTCCATGATCGGCACCCACATCGCCTATGAGGATGTGGCGCATGAAATCGATGGATCGACGGCAGCCGATCTGGAACGGCGATGGGATTCCCTCACCACTCGGATGACCGAAACCGAGGCGAGGATCGCGCAGCTGCGAACACAGCAAGGCGAACTCGCGCAAGAAATGAAGCATCTCGGTGACGATCGACGATTGAGCGTGGCCCAGCTGGAATTGGGATGCATCGAACGGCGGATCGAAGGACTGGGTCGACGATGGCAATCGCTCGCGATGGCCAGCTGCCTGCTCGAGGATGTCTGCGGCACCTTTGAGCGCGAGCGACAGCCGGAGACACTGCGTGAGGCCTCGACGTTCCTGAACCAATTGACCAATGGGAAATACACCCGCATCTGGACTCCGCTGGGAACGAACCAGCTGAAGATCGATGATGCGGCTGGTAAGTCGTTGCGGCTGGACGTTTTGAGTCGTGGAACTCGGGAAGCGGTCTTCATCGCACTTCGATTGTCGCTCGCCGCCGCCTACGCCCGTCGCGGCGTGATGTTGCCGTTGGTCCTCGACGACGTGCTGGTCAACTTCGATGGCGATCGAGCGGTGCATGCAGCGAAGACGCTCAAGACCTTCGCCGAACTCGGCCATCAGGTCATGATGTTCACCTGCCATCAACATATCGTCGACATATTCCACAGCATCGACGTCGAAGTTCGCGTCCTGCCCCCTCAAGGTGTTCCCGGCCGCGCCACCGTGCTGCTGCCTGAGGTGTTGGAAGAGGAGACCTATGAGGACGAGTACGAAGAAGAATACGAGGAAGAGGTGCTCGACGAGTTGACCGAAGAGCCGGAAGAGGAGCCGCAAATCGAAATCGCCGAGGAAGAAGAGGTGGAGGTCGAGGAAGAGGCACCCGTGGTTCTGGAAACGCCCGTGGAACCGCCACCGGCACCGGTGAAGCCTCGGGTCGCTCGCGTCGAAGTGCCGCCGCCGAAGCCGAAGAAGAAGCTCAAGCCACGCATCGAGTACGTCGCTCCGCTTGTCCGAGAGGAGCCCGAGTACATCATCGAGGAGCCTGCTCCAGGAATCGGCTGGGCTTGGTTTGAACGGGAGCCAATGGATCGGCTCGACCGTGTGGAAGATGCTCTCGCTTCCATTGCCAATCACGCACTGCTGGATGACGCGCATCCCCACCACAACGAAGCGCCTGACGAAGTTTGGGATCGCAGCGGATCCTGGTGGAGTGCCGACTGATCGGCAGCAGTGCCGTCAAGTGAACTCTGTTGTTGTCCGGCGAAGATTCGCTCTGGCGGAGAACGTCGCCAGTTGGTTAAACGAATGACTGTTGAGTGTCTTTTCTCTCTTCCACTCTACAGGTACTTTCGATGCTGCTTCGCCTCATCCATCTTTTCTTGCGATCGCCTCAGACTCCGGCTCTGATCGATCCCAGCCCCAATCAAGTTGTTCTTTACGCTCAAGTAGGAAGTCCCACGCGCAGACGCTCCGAACGATCGCCTCGGCCCAAGAAGACGTCACGGCCGGCGCCACCATCACATGCCAGTCATCGAGAGCGATTGATGAGCATGAAACTTGAGCACACCAAGCTCTGCAGCCCACATCGTTGTAAGCGGTTGAGCGGACTCGGCATCCTCACAGCAGGGGACCTGGCATCGGTCAACCCGGATCAACTTGCCAGGCAGTTCGCCGCTCCGCGAAAGGCGCTGGGAGTGATCAAGCGTTATCGCCGCGCGATCCGTCTGGCAGCCGCGGTACCCGGCATGATGCCGCGTGACGCGATGTTGCTGGTCAGCATTCATCGCCGCAGTGTTCGCGGTTTGGCCTCAGAGTCCCCCTCGGCACTCTACCGTGACTTGGAACGTTACTCCGAAAGCACTCGGGGAAGGCTGCAGCTACGAGGTCGACGGATCCCCAGCACGCGGCGACTGAAGCGTTGGATTGCCGAGTGCGAAACGATCGCACTCCAGACTCCGCTGCATACGCGTGCCGCCTGAGTTGTCCTGCCGCGGTACCACTCGACTCGCGTTGTTTTAGCCACGAAGTGGCGTCACAACTTTTGCCGTGGGTGTCCACCCACGGGGATGATCGCCCTTCCTTGCAAGGCTTCCGCCGCTTCGATTCGTCGGCGACGCCGACGAATCGGAGCGGCGGAAAGGATTGGAGGGGGCTTTCAACCGTGTGCTGACGCACCCGGCAATTCTTGTATCGGCACTTCGTGCCGAACGAGCAACGGCGTTTCGCCTCGAAAAGATCCGCTACGGCATTGCCCTCCGAGAGTTCTTGCAGCATTCAAGTTCAGTTTTTGTTAGATTTCTAATGTTTCAATCACGCTCCGGAGGCCAAGTGGTTCCTGGTCGTCCACTCCTTCAAAACTTGAACTCGAGAGCTGATTCATCTCCATGGCCGAATGAATGCACGAGCCCGACAAAACGATTGATCGCACGTCAGCTCCACCAGGTAGTCCGACGAATTATCGTCTTGCGATTGTGGTCTCGGTCGCTCTTTCATGTCGTGCTGATCGGCGTGTTGCTGTTCTGGTATTTGCCAACACCGAAGTCGTCCAGCGACGGCAACGAAGTGGCCACCAACAGTAGCCGTGATCGAGGTGGAAGCGGCGAACTGACCCCATCGGCAACTCGCCCGCCTCCGCCGATCGCACAACCCAATGTTCCGGCGGAGCAGATTGAAGCGTCGATTGAATCGCAAATCAGGTCGGTCGAAGCGCTGCCTGATGAGCGAAAGCTTTCGGAGCTAGAAAAGAATCTCTCGCGACTTCAAGGGATTGCATCGGAAGAATCAGTTCGTGATGTGACCGAAACCATCGCCAACTCGCTCGGCCTCGAGGCTGGTCCGGTTCCCGCCGCTCAAACGTCCGACGGAGCGTTCGATCCGGAGACGGCACAGATCCACGAGGTGAATCGCGAGCGTACCGAAAGCGGCCAGTGGAAGTACACGTCGGTACTGGTCGACGCCCAGGGCAGAACACAAACGGTGCCGTTGAACGCATCGGAAGGTGAAACGGTTTACCGCACGTTTGAACAATTGAAGCGTTATCCGATGGCCGAAGGCATCTATCGGCAACTGGTCATGCCGATGATCCAAAAGATGATCCAGGCGAGCGAATTGACCGAACAAGCGGCGCGGGAGGCTGAGCAACTGCGACGTGAATCAAGCGAATCGCCAGCCGATTCCGATCAGTCTTAAAGAAAACCAACAATCCGCGATCGGATAGCCCGCTGTATCCGGGGATGGCGAAGAAATGACGGACGCCGAAACAGGCTGGTACTTGCGACATCGTGACGGGGTCGAACACGGTCCGTTCCGCTTCGCTGACATCATCGCAGCAGCCAAGCTGGGAAATATCGCATCCGACACGTGTGTTCGACACGAGGCCAAAACGCTCGGGCAGTGGGTGTTCGCGCCGCGCGTCGAGCCGATCGCCAATGTGATGGCCAAGACTTCCCCGCGACCGAGCCAAGCCCGCACGGCAAGGACACCTTCCCAGACAGGACCGATTGCCAGACGAGCCTCGTCCTCGAGCGCGACCGCGGCATCGGCGAACGAGCCGGTAGCGGTTGCCGCGGAGCCTGCCTCGACGGTCGAGCCAATACCGCTCGTGCGACCTTACCGAGAGCAGGGCTTTCCGGTTCCCAAGACATTCATGGCCGCCTGCCTCGCGTTGTTTGATTTTCGGCTTCGTTCGTTCGTAACGCCTTGGATCGCCAAGATTCTGTGGGCATTGTCGGTGGCGTGCTCGATTCTATGGGCCGGAAAACTGGCCTACGAAAACTTCATACAAGGTGACATACCGGCGACCACCGCGGCCTCGGCGATCGGCGCAACGGGCGAGTGGCAGTTCGAACCACTGGGTGATCAGCCATTCTTGCAGTCGACGTTCTTTCGATTTCTGATCTCCGTCGGAGCGATGTTCGTTGGTCTGCTCTGCATTCGCGTGGTATGCGAAGCCGCCATCGTGCTACTTCGAGCCGCCAACGATCTGCATGATTTGAAAACGCAGGGCAAGGACTAGGGCATGTCTCCAGAAGAGTCAGCCTGGAAAGGCCGACGTACGTTAGGCTTTCCAGCCTGCCCCTCTTCGTACGTTAGGCTTTCCAGCCTGACCCTCTTCGTACGTTAGGCTTTCCAGCCTGACCCCTCCTCCCAAAAATGCCCTACGAAGCCCATCGCACTTCCGGCGCCATCGAACGTTGCAAGGAGCCGAGCGAGCGATGTCCGGCTCCCCTGCCTTCGCTGATCAGTTTCTCCGGTTCACTGAAATCGAACCAGGCGACGTTCCCCACATCGGGACGAATGACCAAGTCGGCAGATTCCAAAACCATCCGCCTTAGCAACTGTTCGCAGATATCATCGACGCGCATCATGACTTCAATTGCCGTACTGCATCGCTTGATCTTGGTGTGATCTTGTCCGACATCGACCGCGATCGTTAAGTCGCTTGCGTACGATTTGGCAACCTGGGCGGGAACCGATTCGATCACGCCGATATCCGAAAGCAGCATGTCACCCCAACGAACCGGCGGAAAGATTCCGGGGATTGCCGAGGATGCCAGGACCGCCTGACGCAGGGACCCTTTCTCCAACACCACGCGTTGACCGGTCAGCAGATCAACGGCGACGATGCTCAGCGGAGTGGGCAGATCCTGCAAATCCACATCGGGAAGCAGATAATCGATCGATTCGCGCAGCGGATCGGCAGCGATCAGAGAAGGGCTGGTCACGGCGCGGCTGAGTTTGCGGTGTGCTTGCAGATAGCGTCGAAGGCGACCATACCAGGAAAAGATACCGCCCGAAGATTCGTCGTCAGCCGGCGGAGCTGCCCCGAAAAGCAGCTCTTGCTTGCGATGAAAGATCGGCGAGCGCAGGAGTCCGATCGCTTTGGCCTGCACGCGAAGAATGTCCGGGTCGGAGGCACATAAGGCACCGACCAGGCTTCCCATACTGACACCCACGATTCGCTCGGTTTGAACCCCTGACTCGCCGATCGATTGCATGACACCGAGGTGAGCAAGACCTCGGGCACCACCACCACCCAAAGCGACCACCGCTCGGCGACGGGGAGGCGGCAATGCTCTTGGCGACGGCCGTGGCGGCCTTAACAAGTTGAGAAGTTTCATCACAGGTCTCCCCATCTCACTCGATTCTGACTCATCGCTTATAAGGCATCAGGATCTGACCGGCGGTGACGTCTCGGAGTGCTTCCCATCCATCGGTGGCAATTTGCTCTCCAAGACGCGTCACCTGCCGGAAATCGTCGTCGCCCGGTAACCCGCCACGAATCTTGCGATCGAGTTCGCGACAGATCGTGTCGGCAGCCGCAATCGTCAGCGGATCTTGTGACTCCGCGGCATAGAGACTCGTGACCAGCATCACAATCGCGTTTTGCAATGTCATTGAGATCGATGACATTTGGCATTGACGATCGGCCAGCTTGAGCTGATGCCGTCGCATGGTACCGCTGATCATGAACTCGCTCTTCGATAGAATCGATTGGGCACGCTTGGCGTGACGCCTCAGGTTCTTTGGCATCTTCGGCAGTGCCGTCCAGTGCGAGCCGACCAGACGCCGCGTCGCGTACCACTTTGCATAGGCAGCCATCGGTTCGCGCAGAGCCCACAGGTGCGATGGGTTGGAAAGATCCGGCTTGCGAATCCCCTTGGCGTGCAAGGTCCTTCCGATCGGCTCAAAGAACAGCTTGCCATGTTGCTTGACCAGCGACTTGAAGAACGCCATGCCCAGCATCTCTCCCTCGCCTTCATAAATGCAAGGCGCCAGAAACTCATGGACATTGTCACCGAATAGATGTCCGGCCAGGAACGAACGGCCACCGTGTGTCTTCATGAACAGTTCGATGGCCGCTTCCTTTTGAGCTTCGCTGCCAAAGATCTTGGCAACGATGCACTCCATCTCGCCGCGATATCCCTGATCGATCAGCCCGGCGGTCCACTGTGTCAGCGCATCGGCCGCCACGATCAAGCCAGCCAAGCGGCCGACGCGGCGTTGTACCAGCTCACGACGTTCGATCGCCTGACCATAGGTCTCGCGATAACGGGCCCACGGCAACATTTCGGCGAGCATCCAACGCATCGTTCCAGCCGCGTTGGCACACAGCGAAACCCGTCCCAGGTTCAGTCCGTGATAAGCGATCGTCAGTCCATCGCCACGCGTGGGCCTGAGCAGGTTTTCCGCGGGAACACGGAAGTTGCGGAAGATCAGGCCATTGTTGTGCGCGCGGCGCAGCGCGTAGATCCCGTAGCGTTTGAGCCGAAACGTTTCGTCTTCGGTTTCGGGCAGGTCGACCACCAGCACACTGGGAACCTCATCAATCTTACAAACCAGACCGATCGTACGGCCGGGGATGGCATTGGTGATGAACAGTTTTTCACCGTTGACCACGTAATGATCTCCGTCCAGAACCGCCGTTGTTTTCAGCGCCGTCAGGTCGCTGCCGGCCCCCGGCTCGGTCGAGCGCGAACGCTGAGAGTCGGGTTCCATCGGCAAGCTTGGGCAGGAACCGCTGACGCTGTTCGGCCGACCCGAAGGAGCGAACGGGATCGACCGCCCCGATGCATCCATGGACCGACGCGAGGCCGGCAACGGTTGGATCGATCGTCGCCATCCGCGTGATCATCTGAGCGAACTGTCGCATCGACGCTCCGCTGCCACCGTACTTGGGATCAACAAGCAGTCCCCAGTAGCCAGCCAAGCCAAGCTCGTGAAGGACCTGGTCGCTGATCTTGCTCTGTTCGTTGAGCAGCGTGCCGCGATCACGATGCCGCCGCACGATCTCGAGCGATCGATTGATCACATGTTCCACATCCTCCGAGGGAATGTCGGCATGACATCGAAACAACTCGGTGGAGACATGGCTGTCCCAAACGGCACGGTGCGCGGGGCTATTGGCAGTTTGATACTGCGGCGCGAACAGGTCCTCGACCTGGTCGTCAGCGGTATCGACCGCGCCCGTGCGGCGGGCTTCATCATCCGATGCGCCGCCGAGACGAAGCGCGACCTCAGCGAACGACTCCTTGCGGTCAACCACTTGCTCGACGCTGTGGCCTTGGACCGGCGCTGGAGGTGTCACTGCATTCGGTTCCGTCGTCGGTCCGGTGATAGGCACCGAAGGCTTGATTGTCGTGTCGTCTCGTGACGGCGCGTTTGTGTTGGAATGGGTACTCATGAAATTACTCCTGGATGTTCAGCAGTGTGGACAAGCGACTCGCACGGCTTTTCAAGTTCGAAAAAACGCTCACCGTCACGACTCATTTCGATCAGTTGTGCTGGAGGCGTGAAGCGGTTGCCGTGCCTATTGCGTAACCGTTCAAGATTCGCTGTCACGCGATCGATCCCGAGCGCGTCGATCACGTGGAGAGGTCCTCCGCGATGTGGAGCAAAACCGGTCCCCAGCACCATGGCCAGATCGATCGCCCATGCCGAGCTGACGATTCCCTCTTCGTGACAACGGACCGCCTCAGCAAGCATTGGGTAAATCAAGCGTCTTTGAATCGCGCTCAGCGAGTCATCGGCGTAATCCTTGTCCTCGCTCGGCGAGAGCTCGCAGATGTCGAGCATCGGTAGCGGGGCAGGGCCGTGACGCTTTCCCTTGCGATACTCGTAGAATCCGAGCGAGGTCTTCTTGCCCATCTGGCCCTTTTCGACCAGCGCCGACAATTTGGTGACGACCGGCGCCACACCCGCAAGAACTCCATCGAGTGACCCCGCGACATGCAGCGCGACGTCGAGCCCAACCTGATCCAGAAGTTCCAGCGGTCCCATCGGCATGCCAAAGCGGCGAACCTGTCGGTCGATGTCCGACACGCCATAGCCTTCGCTGACCATCGCGATCGCTTCGCCCAAGTAGGGGAACAGCACACGATTGACCAGGAAACCAGGAGCGTCGGCAGTCACGACGGGAGTCTTGCCAAGTGCTCGGACGAACGCGACGAGCCGGGCGATCGTCGCTTCGTCGGTGTCGCTCGCACGCACCACTTCCACCAGTTCCATGCGGTGGACTGGATTGAAGAAGTGCAAGCCCGCGACGAGCGATGGACGCTTGGTCGCATCAGCCATCCGCGAAACCGACAAGGACGAGGTATTGCTGACGAGAATCGCCGACGGTTGAACGACATGATCCAACGACTCGAAGACCTGCGTCTTGACGTCTTCCCGTTCGACGACGGCCTCGATCACCAGATCACAATCGGCCAGCGCGGTATCGTCGCAACTGATCGAGATCCTGCCATGAATTTGATGACTGGCATCGCGGTCCAAACCTTTGTGTCGCGTATAGTCGGCGAGCAACTTGTCAATTCGATGCCGCCCGGCCGCTGCGGCCTGCGAGCTGACTTCCTTGAAGACCACGTCGTAGCCGCGGACGGCGGCCAGTTGTCCGATCCCAGCGCCCATCGCACCGGCGCCAACAACGCCGACGGTGCGAATCGGCTTCTCATGGATGACATCCGCCGCGCTAGACCAGGTCGACTGATTCCTGGCCCGCTCGCGGGCAAAGAAGAGGCTTAGCAGATTGCGACATGTCGGCGTCGCCAACAGGTCGACGAACTCGTTGCGTTCACACAGAAAACCTTCTGGCGTGGGTTCGTAGCCACAGCGAACAGCTCGCAGCGCGGCCGCAAGCGCAGGGTAGTTCTCGGACTTGGACGCGATCTGACGCGCCGTCATGCGAAAAATCATCCTTCGGCCGAACGACGTCCGCTCGATCGCTCTTTGCCAGAGCGGACGACGATGGTGACTCGTCGAAACTCGCCCCTGCAACAGCTCGTCAACGAATCTTGCAAGAGACTCATCCCAATGATCCGGTGCGATGGCTCGATCGATCAAACCTATCTTGTACGCTTCGGCGGCACTGACATGCTTTCCCGTCAGGATCATCGACAGTGCTTCGCTCAGCCCGACGACCCGAGGCAATCGCTGCGTTCCGCCCCAACCCGGAATCAAACCAAGCTTGATTTCCGGCAGACCAATTTGCGTCGAGCTATTGTCGCGAGCCACACGGTACTTGCACGCCAACGACAACTCGAGGCCGCCTCCCAAGCATGGCCCGTGAATCACGGCAACGGTGGGGATTCGCAACCACTCAATTCGCTGGAATAGCGTTTGACCTCGCTCGATCAACCGGACTGCATGGCCAGCGGATTCAATGTTTGCAATCACGCTGACGTCGGCGCCGGCAAGGAAACCACTCTCCTTGTCACTTTGGAAGATGACCAGCCTGCAGGTCTTATCGTTCTCCAGATCGCGCACAATTTCCTCGAGTTCTTCCATCACTTCCTGCGTCAGCAGGTTGAGCGGGCGTCCGGGAACGTCGAGCGCGATTGTCGTGACGTGACGGTCGTCGGTCGTCACGCGAAAATTCTCATACCGTTTCATCATCATCACTTCTTCTCCAATTCGGATTCCACAACCATCGCGACTCCCTGTCCTCCCCCAACGCAAAGCGTCGCCAATCCGCGGCGTTTCCCCGAGGCTCGAAGGCTTCGCAGCAGCGTGATCACCAATCTCGCTCCGGTCGTGCCGACCGGATGGCCAAGTGCAATCGCGCCGCCATGTGTGTTCAATCGTTCGACTGGAATTTCGCCAACCGCAGTCGATCGTCCCAATTCGTTCTTGGCAAAGCTGTCCGATGCCATCGCTTTCTGGCATGCAATCACCTGAGCCGCGAACGCTTCGTTGATTTCAAACAAGTCAAAGTCTTTCAGTGAAAGCCCGGTCTGTTTCAGCAGTTTTGCCGTCGCGTAAACCGGTCCCAGTCCCATCCGCCGTGGATCGCATCCGGCAACGGCGTACGAGGTGATGTAGCCGAGCGGTGCCGATGCAAAGCGATCAACTTTGTCGGGAGCGCAGAGCACCATCGCGGCTGCACCGTCGGTCAGCGGACAGCTGTTCCCAGCCGTGACCGTTCCCTTGCGATCAAAGATCGGCCGGAGCTTGGCGAGCTGTTCCATGGATTGCCCAAAGCGAATCCCGTTGTCCTTTTCGAACCATCGGTCCTCGCCGGTCTTGACCCTGACGATCTCGCCGGAGAGGAAACACTTGACCTGCGCGCCCTCCGCCTTCTGATGGCTTTCCATCGCGAAGCGATCCTGATCCTCGCGAGAAATGCCGAACTCGTTTGCCAACACCTCGGCGGTCTGCCCCATATTCAGACCCGAAACAGGATCGGTCAGGCCCAGTTCGATCCCGACGATTGGCTTGAAGTGACGAGGGCGAAACGAGGCCAACGCGCGAAGTCGTTGTCCAAGCGTCTTGGCTCGCCCGAGTTTCAGCCAAAGCCCCGCAGCTTCGGGATTCCAAAGCAATGGCACGTTCGACATCGATTCGGTGCCTCCAGCAATCACTAGCTGCGCACGACCCTCTCGGATCGCCTGCCAACCGCCGAGAATCGATTCCATTCCCGAGGCGCAGTTTCGATTCACGGTGTGGGCAACTCGATCGAATGGAATGCCCGCGCTCAGCGCGATGACCCTGGCAATGTTGGCGGCGTCGGCAGGCCCGGACACATTGCCCATGACCACTTCGTCGATGTCGTCGCAGCCAACCGCGGCGCGTCGTAACGCGTCACCCAGGGCAACACAGCCCAATTCAACAGCCGATGTCTTTCGCAAATCGGTAAATGCTTTGGCAAATGGTGTTCTCGCACCCGAGACCACCGCGATGGACTCATTCCGGATCATGATGAAACCTCTGATGGTGAATGACTTGACTCTCGTAGCTTGCGACGAATGACTTTCCCCAAAAAGTTTCTGGGCAAGTCCCCTTCGCAACGCACGTATTGGCGTGGACGTTTGTGTTTCGACAGATGGGCCGCACAGTGCTCGCGCAGCGCCTGTTCGTTCCAGGTGGCTCCCGGCTTGAGGACCACGTGGGCGGTCACGAGCTCGCCGCGTTCCGGGTCGGGACGCCCGATCACCGCCGCGTCCAAGACTCCCTCCGCTTCGCGCAGCACCGCCTCGACCTCACTTGGATACACGTTGAATCCCGAAGTGATGATCAAGTCCTTTTTGCGGCCCACGATCTTGTAGGTTCCGTCCGCTGACTTGACGGCCAAGTCACCGGTATGGAGCCAGCCCCGATGAATGGCTTCGCGAGTTGCGGCTGGGTTCTTCCAGTAGCCCAGCATGACCTGCGGCCCTCGGACAACCAGTTCACCGACTTCCCCGTCGGCGAGCGGATTCTCGATCGACTCAGCGTTGCTCTCGATCGCGTCAACAATGCGACAGTCGGTTTCCGGAAGTGGATAGCCGATCGTGCCGTACTTGGGTTCGTCAAACAAATGTCCAACGTGCGTCACCGGTGACGCCTCGCTCAACCCATACCCTTCGACGACATGCGCGCCGGTAAAGCTGGCGAATTCGCGTCCCACCGATTCCTCCAGCGGCGCACCGCCAGAGATCACCCAACGAAGCCCTTCAATCTGGGGACGTCGATGACGGAAACGCTCATTCATCGCCACCAGCATCGCCGGCACCGCATGGAACACGCTGGGCTTGTGTTCTTCCAACAAGTGAATGACCTGCCGGGTGTGGAAGCGATGATGGAGAACCAGTGTGGCTCCCATCGCGGCGCCTCCCATGACCGTTGCCGACATCCCATAGCTATGGAAGAACGGCAAAACCGCCAGCATCTTCTCGTTTGCGAATGAGCAGCCCGTCCATTGATACTGTTGCCAGGCATTGGCAACGATGTTCGTGTGACTCAGCATGACCGCCTTGGCAGCGCCCGTCGTGCCTCCCGTTGGCAGGATGTAAGCAGGATCGGTCGCCGGTGAAATCGTAATCGGCTGCCAGCTTCGATTCGTCTGCTCGATCTCGTCCCAAAACCATCGACACGAGTCGCTCGAAGGAAGTGTCCAGTGGCCAGTCCGCGTGCGGCGAGCCCAGAGGTAACCGAGCTGATACAACGACGGCAGCTGCTGGCGGATCGAGACCAAGAGCGTTTGTACGGACGGTCCATCGGCGCCACGTCCATCAGTACCGGCAACAAGGTGCGAAAGCATGTCCAAACAGACCACGCGTCGGCAGCCTGTTTGTTTCAGGAGCGCCGTCACTTCTTCCGCCACCATCAGCGGGCTGATGGCGATCGCAATCGCGCCAGCACGCCAAATCGCGTTGGCAGCAATGATGTACTCAGGAACGTTCGGTAACAGGATGCCAACGCGATCCCCCGGTTGCACACCCAGCCGTTGCAACATGGCTGCGGCGCGCAGCGTGTCACGATTCAACTCGGCGTAACTCCAGCTCTGGTCCCCATAAACGATCGCGTCCCGATCTGGGATCTGTTCTGCCGCGTGCTGCAACAATCCAAACGCGGGAATGTCACGATAGCTTGACAATCCCTGCGGCGCCGCTGCATCAATTCGGACCAGCCGATCCAGAAGAACCGAATGGTTGGCCGTCAGGCTGCCGGCTGAATTTGTCGCCGGGGGACGATTGGTTCGCCCATCTAGTAAGAATCCCATCGCAAAACTCCAGCACCACGTTGGACCCTCCTGGTGAATTGCGGTCCGCTGCGGGAGCGGTTGCCGCCTCCTATTTCGGCCGTTCAATCAGGCCGGTGGGTACCGGAAATTGCCGACCGTTGGGCTGTCGGCTCGAGTCAGCCAGATGACCGAGAAAGAAAAGGATGAATGGGACCCCTGGAATCGAGTGCTCCAGCGGGTGCAGGCAGCGAAGAGAGCGGAAACCGAGCCGAATCTAGCTCCCTTACCGCGTGCAACCAATTCTACGCCGCTGCACCGACAAAGGGTCAATGAAATTCCCTTAAATTGATTTAAAGTTGCTTTGTTTTACTTTGTGAGTTTTTTCACAACTTGATTTGTGAAAAAACAAGCGGCCAAACCCCGCCAATGGGGACCACCTCGGAAGGAAGCCAGGACGCCCGAGTCAGGCTGGAAAGCCCGACGTACGTTCGCCTTTCCAGGCTGACACTCTCTTCCCAGCAAGTATCAGGCTGGAAAGCCCGACGTACCTGGGCCTCAAATTCGTGCCACATGCTGTCCGCTCAGGCGTCGAACGAGCCGCTTCATTTCCAAAACGCTGATGGCTGCGATCACGCGCTGTGCCGGCAGCCCAGTGGATTGAATCACCTGATCGATCAACGACCCGTTGGCTGGAATCGCGTCGAGGACCTTCCGTTCGATTTCGTTCAAATTGAGCTCGCTTCCACTGCGGACTTGGCGATCACCATCGATCATGACCGGGGTGTGTAGCGGGCCGAGTTCCTCGAGGATGTCATCGACCGATTGGACTAGCTTCGCGCCATCACGAATCAGCTGGTTGCAACCGCGTGAGGCCCGGCTGGTAACCGGCCCTGGCAGCGCGAGCACATCACGGTTTTGTTCCGTGGCGAGACGGGTGGTGATCAACGCGCCACTTCTTTCTGGCGCTTCCACGACGAAGGTTGCCAGCGAAAGTCCACTGATCAGTCGGTTCCGCTGTGGGAACATGCCGCTGCGCGGTTTTGCATTTGGCGAGTACTCGCTGATCACCGCTCCTTGGGCTGCGATCGAGTCAGCAAGGTTGCGATGTTCGGGCGGATACAGCTCACCCATCCCGCTGCCGAGGACCGCGATTGTTCGCCCCCCGGCGTCCAGCGCGCCGCGGTGGGCCGAAGCGTCGATCCCGCGGGCCAGCCCGCTGACCACGGTGACGCCTGCTTGAGCCAGAGCGAAGGCGAACCGATGCGCCTGTTTCAATCCATACGCCGTGGCATGTCGCGTCCCCACCATCGCCACGGCGATTTGATCCTTCGGCTCCATGGCACCTCGCGCGAACAGGACCGGCGGTGCGTCGCTCAGCTCGCCGAGCAGACTCGGATAATCGGGCGTGCCTCGAGAGAGGATGTGGGTGTCGTTTTCCCGACACCAGCGAACAATCGATTCGACGTCGACGTAATGTGTCGCGTTCTGAATCGCGTGGATCAACTTGGGTCCGACGCCGCGGACCGAGGCCAGCTCCATGCCGGCTGCCGACAACACGGCCCCGGGGGACCCGAACCGTTCCAGCAAAGAACTGAGCGTGCGTGGTCCCAAGCCGGGAACCATCGACAATAGCAACGTGGAATGGATCTCACCGCTGCACGACGAGGAGAGGGTCGGCGCAGCGGCCTGACGACGATTCATCATTTCTGCCCCAAGAAAGGTGATCGTTGATCGAAAGACATTATGCAAGCGGCCGAGGCGCGCCGTCAAACCTGAACACAGCTCGGCCACTGACGGCAAAATCGGTGGAAGCTGCGGTCAGTGAATTGGGCCCGCGAGCGGGTCGAAACTGGGTATTCCTGGCAACCACACAAAGGCGGACGTCCAAGCCGAGCATGAAATAAGTTGTCAGTCGCGCGTGAAACTCGGCGGTCGGCAATCCGTTTGGGCAGGATTTTCGCCGGGTTCCTGCATGTTTTCGCGTGCCCGGCGGTCGATTCGTTGACCGCGCACAGTCCGAATCGAAGTATCGCAAACCGGGCAGAATAGCTAGGATGCAGCGGTTCTCAGGAGGCCCGGATCAGTGGCCCGAATCACCAGTCCAGCGAAAACTCCCGTGAATCCCTCGCAGCCATTTCCAGTCTCCTTTTCGAATCGAATTCCAAGCAGCTGATGGGCAATCGACCAAACAAATCATCGAGTAAGAAATCCAGACAGGATTTGGAGAAGGGGTCTTCCTCAGGAAGTGACCGGCGAGATCCGGCTGAGATCCGCGCGGAAACCTTTCGCGTTGCCGCTCAGCGAGAAACGGTCGAGGCGTTCGTGGTCGCCTTCATCTTGGCCTTGCTCTTTCGCGCCTTCCTCGCCGAAGCCTTTGTGATTCCTACCGGATCGATGGCGCCGACGTTGATGGGAGCCCACAAAGACTTGGTGTGCGACCAGTGCGGCACCTCTTTTCAATGCGGTGCAAGCCGGGAGCGTAGCGGTACCGAGGCGAGCCTCGTCGTGGTTGCCGGTATCTGTCCGAATTGTCGATACGTCAATCCATTGGACCTTGCCAACGAAAGTAACGATGCCACGTTCAATGGAGATCGGATTCTTGTCAGCAAGTTCACCTACACGCTCAAGGATCCTGATCGATGGGACGTGATCGTGTTCAAGTATCCGGGCAATCCCAAGCAAAACTACATCAAGCGTCTGATCGGATTGCCCAATGAAACGCTAACGATCCGTCATGGCGATGTTTACATGCGCCCGACCGGTAGCGACCAGGACGATGTGATTTTGCGGAAGCCACCCAAAACACTGTTGGGCATGAGCCATCTGGTATACGACACCGATCACCAGGCCCAGGTCTTGATCGATGCGAAGTATCCGAGTCGCTGGCAGCCGTGGATCGAAAAAGCGGTCTCGCCTCCCGACGACTCCTGGAAGATCGAGCAAACCTCCGAAGGGCTGACCGCGACCGTGGACGATCGAGAGGGCGAGCAATTCAAATGGATGCGTTACTATCATCGATGGCCGACGGATGAGCAGTGGGTTCAGGCACAGCAAGGCGAGTCGCTGGCCGATGTGAATCCCTACAGCAGTCGTGCGATCACCGATTTTTATGCCTACGATTCCTACGTCCACGTGCGTGCCGGTTATGTCTACCAGTCGCGCCCTTCGGTGCGCCAGGGAAATCGCTTCGAACGCATGCTCAACGGAGGCTATTCGCAAGGGGTGTTTTCGCCGGAGTATCAATCGGGCGTGGGACCTGAGCAGTTTGGCCGCGTCTCGGAATGGGGCGGACAAGATTCCGGCCACCAGCAACTCGGCCGCGACGGCCTGCATTGGGTAGGCGACTTGATTTTTGAGGCGGACCTGGAGAGCTCCGAAGAAAGTGAGGAGGCGATTCTGGAGTTGGTTGAGGCGGGTATCAAGTTTCGCTGCCGCTTCGATCTCAAGACTGGCGAGGCAAAGCTGACGATCGATGACGTCGAGCCCCGCAGCTTCGATGCCCCGGAAGGGACCACGAACGAAGAACCAACGGCGATGACCTCGGTTCGCGCTGGAACACGCCACTCGATTCGTTTCAGTAACTGCGATGACCAACTGCTGCTGTGGGTCGACGGGAGTCTGGTGGAGTTCGATTCGCCCACCACGTTTAACTCACTGCCGATGCGATCGGATGCGGAAAACTATCCGCAATACCTGACGACACATCCGCTCGACGCGGCGCCGGCTGGGATTGCAGTGCGGGGAGGTCAGGCCACCATCCGCCATCTGCGGATCGATCGCGACAAGTATTACATCGCAACGCAGGACAGTGATTCGGCGATGAGCGATTACGACATGAACGAGCTTTGGAAACTGGCTGGCAACCGCGGCGTGACGCTGCGGGAGATCCAGAAGGTTTTCGAGATGCCCGAGATGTGGTCGGAATTCATCGGTTGGTCATCTCGCCGCCGCGTGTCCTTCGTGCTGGAAGAGGACCAGTTCTTTCCGATGGGTGACAATAGCCCGGAGAGTTTGGATGCTCGTTGCTGGGCCGGCTGGAAAGCTCAGATTCCGTTGCCACGCGGCGTGAACGAAGATGCCTGGATCTGGTCGGACAAATCCTATGTCCCGCGGGATCTGTTAGTCGGCAAAGCGCTCGTTGTCTTTTGGCCCCACTCGTGGAATTCACCCGTACCATTCATGCCGAACTTCAAGCGGATGAAGTTGATTCGATAGGGAATGAGGAGTCTTTAGGAATGGAGTCCCAGTTGTTCAACGCTCAATCGCCGCAGGCTGACCAGCAGCGTGCCGAGCCTGTTCTTCAAGCGATCGATCTGCAGAAGACCTACGGCCGACGACGCGTTGTTGACGGTGTGAATCTGCACGTCGGCCCCACGGAAATCGTCGGCCTCCTGGGGCCCAATGGCGCGGGGAAGTCGACGAGCTTTCGCATGATTTGCGGAATGATCGAACCGGATCGCGGGCGGGTTTATCTCGGAGGTCGTGACGTTACCGACTGGCCGATGTTTCGGCGTGCCCGCGATGGGCACATGGGCTACCTGCCTCAGGAGCCCAGCGTGTTCAAAAAGTTGACGGTCGAACAAAACATCTCCTCATTGCTCGAACTGCTCGGCATGGATCGCGCATCGCGAAAAGTTCGGACTCAGGAGCTGTTGGAAGAATTCAACATCACGCACATTCGCAAGAGCCGCGCAGGCGGCCTGAGCGGTGGAGAGCGTCGCCGTTTGGAGATTGCCCGCTGCTTGGTTTCCGATCCGAAAATCGTGATGTTGGATGAGCCGTTTGCCGGGATCGACCCGGTCACGGTTCAGTCGATTCAGGGCGTGATTCGCCAGTTGAAGGACAACGGCATCAGTGTGCTGATTACCGACCATGCGGCCCGAGAGATTCTCGCCACCGTGGAACGTTGTTATGTGATCTATCAGGGCCAAGTCTTGATTGATGGAACCCCCGAGGAGGTCAAGCAGCACCCCAAGGTGCGCGAAGAGTACCTCGGTGACTTGGACGGAGCCGTCGGCGCGCCAGCCAGGGGGAGTGTTCCCCGGCCTCATTTTCGCACGGATCCGCCCGTCCGTAGTCGCAGCGAGCAACGTCGCTCCGATCTCTGATGCCTGATCCCCCGCCCTGTGATTGGGTCTACCCACATCATTTTGAATACCTTCGGTATCAATAAAATGTGGGTAACGACCTCCGGCCCTGCGTCCCGGCCCGTGCCGACCCGGCCCTGCGCACGACCCTGCGCACGACCCTGCGCACGGCCCTGCGCACGGCCTCCTGATCAGGGGCGTCGGCGGCATTGGCGGAGCACACTCGAATTTGTGGCAAGCTTCCCTGCGAAACCTGTGGTCACCAAGGCGGTTCCATAGGAGTAGAATAGAGGCAGGAGAGTTCCGCCCATTTCTCGACTTTGAAAGTTCGCTTGGCTGTCAGTGAATCGACCGCACTTCGTTACCAGCAGTCCGATCCGGACGTCAGGTTGATGCTGCGCGTCCGCGATGATGACGCCGGTGCTTTCGCCGAGTTGATGAAGCGGTACGAAGCAAGGCTTGTTCGATTGATGCACGCGATCGGTCCACGACACGACATGGCGGAGGATCTGGCTCAGGAGACCTTCATGAGGGTCTATCGGGCCCGGAAGAGTTACGAGGCAGGGGCCAAGTTTTCAACGTGGTTGTTCACCATTGCCGGAAACGTTGCCAGAAACGCCTCGCGATCACTGGGGAGACGGCACGAGGTGAGCGAAGTCGATGCCCCTCGCGGTCAGGACGCTCCGAGTGGAGCACAACTGCTGGCGGCCACGGCGTTGGACGCCAGTGGCATGATGCCGAGCCGGATCGCCGAGGGGGCCGAGCGTGCTGAGGTCGTTCGCGCCGCGGTCAGCGTCTTGAGTGAACGCCAACGCATGGCGTTGATGCTCTCGCGCTTCGAGAACATGAGCTACGTCGAGATCGCCGAAACAATGGGGCTGTCCACCAAAGCGGTCAAATCTCTGCTGAGTCGTGCTCGAGTCAATCTGCGGGACCTGCTGCAACCCTATATCGATACGGGATTGGTTCCCAGCGAGATTGACCAAGGGGGAATCGAACTGGATGACGATGTGGAAAGCGAGTCGCACGAATGAGAATGGCAATGTTGTCAGACGAGACACCGCTGGACCCCGATGACGAACTGCTCGTCTCCTATCTAGATGGTGAGCTGTCACGAGACGAAGAGTCACGTCTGCAGAATCGCTTGCTGGATGACCAGAAGTTGCGCCGGCGATTACAGCAATTGCAAACCGGCTGGGATCTGCTTGATGAATTCCCCGATCCCACTCCGAGCTTGAAGCTGGTCGAATCGACCCTGGAGTTGGTGGTCGCCGATATTGTCAAGAACAAGCCGAAGGAGCGAGACTGGCTGGGCCGTTTCCGTTGGCCTGTGTTCGTGGCGATCGCATGCCTGGTCGGAATCGTCGGCGCCTACGGCGTTTCCACGGCGGTCAAGGCCAATCAATACAAGCAGCAACTTCGCGACCTGGCGATCGCGGAAAACCTCGACGCCTACATTCGCGGCAATGACCTGGAATTGATGCGTCAACTCGCCGTTCTCAAGCGACTGGTCCAACATGGTCGCCGCCTCGCGCGAAATGGGTGACTTGGAAGTCGGCGAGACCACGACGATCGCTTCGACCGACTTGTCCGAGCGAGAACAACTTGGTCAGGACTTGCCGATCGAGAAACTTCGGCAGCTGAATCTGCGATGGGACCGTTTGACGTGGACTGAGCCCGGCCGATCGGGAAAAGGTGCGACGCACGGCCGACGCGGTCGCAATGCAGCCCGATTCGGAAATCGCTCCTGCAGACGATGCAGACCTACGCGGTCTGGATTCAAAATCTGCCCGCCGAACTGCGCGACGAAATCGAGTCCTCGGACCCGGCGACGCGACGCGACGCGATCGCGAAAGGAATCGAGCTGACGCAAAAATCGAATACGCAGCGATCCACCATGAAGTTGGATGACGAGACGATCGATTGGATCTATTTCGCGCTGGAACAAATCCTGCGTCAACGAGTCGATGACGGAGATGCCGCGACCATCTCCATGCTGGAACGCAGCCGCGAACGAATGGGAAGCGGACAGGATGAAAAATTCCCGACCATTGCGATCGATCGTCTTTAGTGGCTCGCTGCGAGGTCCAGGCGGAGCGGGTGGTGGTGGCGGCCCCGGTGGACGTCGTCGGCCACTGTGGCTCGGCGCGGCCTCGGGAAGTGATCGCCCCTTGCCGCTGACCCCGCATGAGCTGAGCACGATTCGCTTGGTGTTGCCCGATCGCGCGATCGCGATTCTTGAACTGGTTGCCGGCGGCGATCCGCTGTTGGAGGCCATGACGCTGCGCGCGTGGACCGAAGAGGCGGTCCGTCGCAATTCTCCCTTCAATCGGCGAGACGATTCGACCTGGCTGGAACGCTACAACGAACTGAACCCGCGGGAACGAGACTTCATCGATCTCCTCCCTCCGAAGGAAATCCTCGGCGAGCTGTCACGAGAATCGCCATTTCCATGAGCCTGTCTGGCTGGGAAATGGCTATAACATGCAGGTGCGTTGACGGCGGCAAGGTGCCGCTGCTATCTGCCTTCGGTCAAGGTCTGCATCGCCGATGAAAGCCGCCTACATTGAACAAACCGGCCAGCCTGACGTGATTCGCGTTGGCGATTTACCAGAGCCGAAGATCGGCTCGGACCAATTGCTGATTCGTGTTCACGCCGCGTCGGTCAATCCGATCGATACGTATGTCCGCAGTGGCGCCGTTGCCTTTGAGCTTCCGAAGCCTTACATCCTCGGTTGTGATGCGGCGGGTGTCGTGGAGAAGGCGGGCGGCGACTGCAGTCATTTCAAGGTTGGCGATCGCGTGTGGTGCACCAATCAGGGACTGCTGGGAAGACAGGGCACCTTTGCAGAGAAGATCGCCGTTTCCGAAGATTGGTGCTTCCACCTGCCCAACGAAGTCTCCTACGAAGACGCTGCCGCCTGCGCACTGGTATCAGTCACAGCGCATTTGGGGCTGTACCGCGCAGCGATGTTGGAAGCTGGCGAAACGGTCTTGGTCATTGGCGGCAGCGGCGGGGTCGGGTCGATGGTCGTGCAGATGGCCAGGGCCACCGGCGCACGAGTGATCGCCACCGCAGGAAGTGACGAGAAATGTCAGCGAGTCCGAGACATGGGTGCGGACGTCGTGATCAACTACAAACGCGAGTCAATCCCGGAGATCGTCAAGCAGGAGGCCCCCAAGGGGGTGAACGTCTTTTGGGAGACGCGCCGCGAGCCCGACTTTGATCTTGCCGTCGACCTGATGGCACCGCGCGGTCGGATGGTGTTGATGGCGGGGCGTGACGCCAGGCCGGTGTTTCCGGTTGGCCCCTTCTACGTCAAGGAGTGTTCGCTGCACGGTTTTGTCATGTTCAAGGCAACGCCGGTCGAAATGCGGGCCGCCGCCGACGACATCAACCATTGGCTGGTGCAAGGAAAACTTCGTGCCAACATCGCCGCGAAGTTTCCGCTCGATCAGGCAGCCGATGCACATCGACTTCAGGAAGCAGCGACGTTGCAGGGAGTCGCGGAACTGCCCGGAAAGATCGTCGTGACCGTCGCCTGAACGGGCAAACAGGACCGCGACTGCTTGCGTCCAACGGTCGACATCCTCAATGCTGGTACTGTCAGCCCAGGCCACTCAAACGTTTGCCAAGACGATCGCGATCGCGTTCCCTTCGGACGTGTGGGAAAGACAAAGCACGTATTCCCCGTTCATGGTTGCCGGCGCAGTGATGAAATTCGCCTGAGGCCGAACCGAATCGGCGAAAGGTGTCGGCGGTACGATCCCTTTGGCAAGAGAAAGTGCACCTGTCAATAAGTCGATCATGCCGCTTGCCGCTCCGCTGTGACCAAGCGCGGCAATCGTCGCCACCATCGGTGCCTTGGCAACCGTCGCCTGAATCGCCTCACGTTCGGCCGCATCACAGGAGGGATCTCCCATTCCGTGGCTGATCACCAAGGCAATCTGCGTTGGCAGAAATGCCTGCGTCAGCGAGTGCCGCCTCGATCGCCAGGCGGATCGCGGCGGATGACCCACGAGCCCCGAGATCCTTGGAATCGCCCGATCGAATACCGCGAGACATTCCCTCCGTAGGGACGAACCGCGAGGCGTACGAGACGATCCGAGCGATCGGCTTGATCTCGCGTTGTGCCGCATGCTGCGCCGTTTCCAAGACAAGCGCCGCGGCCCCTTCGCCGCCGACCACCCCTTTGGATGTCGGATCATGCGGACGCGAAGAGAGTTCCAGCGGATCGATCACGTCGGGAATCGGCAGGTCACCATGGTAATTCAGTCGCATGGCACTGATGCCGCGTACCGCTAGCCGCAGCGATCATGATCTTCGCGATCCCTCGATCGATGCAGGACGCTGCCTCAATCACCGCCGCCGGTCCGGAGACATCCCCCAACACCACCGAGTTATTGGGGCCTTGGGCATTGAGGGCAATGCCGACGTGGCAGGCGGGCATATTGGGAAGGTACTTGAGCATCCACAGCGGCATGATCTGTTTCATCGCGGCGCCGCCGAACTTGGTCGCGTCGAAACTTCCATCATCTCGAAGACAGGCTCGAATCGTGTCCTCCATCTCCCTTGGCGGACCATAATACATCTCGCTACCGAAGACCGTCCCCAGCTCACTCGGCTTCACGCTTCCGGCTGGATCGGCCGGCAGAGCCTCCCCCAAGCCGGCGCTCTCCACAGCCAATTGAGAGGCCGCGAATGCCGTCTGGATTTCACGGCACATCACCTTCAGCGCCTTGCGAGGCCTGACGTACTGCTTGGCGTCGAAATCGGTGATCGGGCCTCCCACCCACAATCCAGGCGGTACGTCGGCTTCACCGGGGCCGGGACCCTCATCGGTGCGGTTGGCCAGGGAGGTGATCCCTGACCTTCTGTCCAGCAGGGCCTGAAAGAACGCATCGCAGCCAATGCCAATCGACGAGACCACGCCCATTCCGGTAATAACGACGTTGCTTCGGGGCATGGAACTTAGGCGTAGCTACGAGCGGCGAGTAAACAGCGTCGAGTATGATTTGCGGGACAAAGAATGAACACCCGGGCGGATCAAAGCGTCGATCGGCGAAGAAGGGGTCAGGTACCAAAAGCCGGAACGGCCCGAAGGCTGCTTCGCATGATCGGTGACCCCTTTTCCGAACCTTTTTCGCCGTTCTAGATGTCTTGCAGCGAACGATCATAGATGCGGTGAACCTTGGTTCGCTTGGCTCCCCCGCGTTCAATCGTACCTCGCGAAAGCGAATTACTCTCCAAGACCCATGAGAACTCGCCGATCTGAACACCGTAGTCGATGGCATCCGGGAGAATTCTTGCAAGCGTTACGATCCCCAGACCCCATTTCTGGTATTCGGGAAGCACATTGGTACTGATCACCCGCACCCGGTCGATTCCTCTTTTTCCAGTTAACAATTTGTACCACCCCAGCGGGAACAAACGACCGTCGATCTTCTTGATGATCTGGTTGTAGTCCAGCAGGGCGAAGCCAGCGCCGACGGGTTGGCCATCAATCTCGGCAATACTGGTCAATTCGGGGACGATCAGGTGACGCAGCCCTTTGCTTTGGTGGTCGATTTCCGCCTCGCTCATGGGTACGTAGCCCCAGGTTTGCTGCAGCGAGAGATTGTAGATCTCAAGGAAGGATCTGACGTCCTGTTTGAATCGGCGGCGGTCAATCGGTCGGCATTGCACCTTGAATCGCCGCGTGGCCTCTTCAATCACGAACATCAACTTGGGATCGAGGTCATTGAGGATTTCAACGTGCGCCTCGTAGCTGAACAGATCCTGGACCTTGACGAACCCGAACGCCTCGATCAACTCTCCGTAGTAGGCATGATTGTGTGGAATCAGAAAGGTGGGAGGCGAATCGAATCCGTGGACCAGCAGGCCGACTTCATAATTCAGGCTCGGGTGGACCGGTCCGCGGACGTCGGTCATTCCTTGGTCTCGTAGCCAGGTGGCTGCGGTGGCGAGCAGCTGATTGCTCGCTTCGAGGTCGTGTTCACATTCGAAAAAACCGAAGAAGCCCCGCTTCTCTTCGTAGCGCCGGTTGTGCGCATGATTCACGATGGCGAGCACCCGCCCCACCACTCGGTCGCCCCGTCGTACCAAGAAGGCCTGCGCCTCGGCGTCGTCGTAAAATGGATGTGGCTTGAATCCGACCATCTCCTTGCGGTCATGCCAGATCGGTGGTACCCAAAACGGGTCATTCTTGTACAACTGTTTCTCAAGCTGCAAGAACGCCTTGCGATCGCGCCGCGTCGACACCGGCTCGCATCGAATCGTATCGGTCATCAGTTGGGTATCTCGGTGATAGGTTGGTGTCATGACCGAATCGAAGCCTGTCGTGCTGCGAAGTACCGCCAATCCGACGATCCGCCACCTCGTTCGGATGCGCGACAACCGGGCCCGGCGTCGGGCCCAACGCGTGATCGTCGACGGCTGGCGTGAGACCGCCCAGGCACTGCAGGCTGGCTTGGAATTGTGCGGAGTCTACCTTCCTGAATCGATCGCAATCCAGGCTGAAGACCACGCCGATTCCTCCATCCGGCACGTTCTGGCACTCGCCAGAACCGCTCGAGCCCTGAATTTGGTCTCCGACTCCGTCATGGAAAGGATTGCTTACGGGCAGTCACATCGGGGAATTGTCGCCGAATTTGTCCAACCGTCCCTGTCACTCGCCTCCCTCGCCCTGCCCGAATGCCCCTTGGTGCTGATTCTGGACCAGATTGAGAAGCCGGGAAACTTGGGCGCCATCTATCGGAGTGCTGACGCCGCCGGCATCGACGCCATCCTGCTCTGCGATTCGCACGACCTGTTCAATCCGAACGCAATTCGAAGCAGCCTGGGAAGCGTGTTTCACATCCCGTCCGCCGCCGGGAACGAGCAGCAACTCGGACAATTCCTGCTGGATCATGGCATTCGACTGGTAGCAGCGAGGGTGGAATCGGCGACACCGCTTTGGCAGAGCACGCTGACCGGTCCACTTGGGAATCATCCTCGGTAGTGAGGCCTGGGGATTGGGGCAGCGCTGGCAATCACTTGGGGGTGTTCCCATCGAAGGTATCCGCATTCCGATGCTGGGGAGCATTGACAGCCTGAACGTTTCGGTCTCCGCAGCGGTCATCGCGATGGAGGCCCGCCGGCAGCGTCAGCAGACCGATTGAAGCGTCAAGATCGGCTCGACGGTTAGCATCGCTACAACCAGACGAATCGTGAGAATCGTTAATGTCATAACAATCGTCATCCGATACATCCAAGCATCCGATGGTCTAGCGCCAGTGCGCCGGACGTCGGACGATGTGCCAGGGGGGTGCATCGACTCGATCGTTCGGACGCAAGGATGCGGCATGCGAGACCTACGAACAACGCTGACTCGATCACGGCGATCTCGACGCATCGCGCTTGCCATCTTGATCCTCACGGCTTACCCAGCCACGGCTGAACAGCCGCAGCAGCACCAGCTTCGCATGATGCCTCCGCTGCCGCTGCAACCCATCAGCGGCGGCCCCGTTCGACAGCAACCCCTTCTGCGACGCCGAGCAAACTGCGCGGTGCCGATGCGATTCAACTTGCCTCCGGCAATGGATCGATCCGACTCAAGCCAGTCCAGGGCGAAATTGGTTTCCACGCGATTCAAGATGACGGCGTGAAGATCTCGCCACCTGCCATGATCGTGGAACCGATACGCTGCACCCGCGATTCAGCAAAACCCGTTGGTGAAATCAATCCACCACGAGAATACGGACTTGGTGGAAACAGCAGTGGCCGCACCTGACGAGGGCATTGCTGACGCTGCAGCGGCGATCGTTCGTGCACCGACACACACGATTCGTGACGTCGAATCAAAGCCCCGACACAGTTCCATTATCCTCATCCCACCGGTCAATACCTGCACGGAGCCGGCTGCCACTTCGCAGCTTGAGGAGAGTGTCAGGATCCTAGCGCCGGTGCCCGACATTCGAAAACCCTCGCCGCTGGCTGAGCCCAGTACGCCCCAGCTTCGAGGACTGATCTCGACGCCAAGCATCGGTGTCGATCTCCGCAGAGCCCATTGTCTTCTCCCTCTCCGATCACGGGGAAACGACCGCAGACAGTAAGGCCTTCGTGCCAGCGGACGATCCGGTATTCCAACCGGATGCGTTGGAGAAGGTGTTGGATGCGGAGCCACAAGACCAGGTCTTGGAACCGTTTGATCAACTAACCGATGCCGACGAAGCAGAAATCGATGCGCTCGAGCCACTCGTGTTGGAAATCGATTCGCTCGAACCTTTGGACCTGCACGATGGGGAATTGGTAGAACTCGATGCCGATCCGGAACTGGCTCAGCCTTTGACGCACGCTCAAGAATCCGCTGAGACGTTCTTCGCTACCGGCCGAGGAAACGATTGATCTTGCCGACGTGGAACCGATCGTTCTTGATCGACTTGAGACCGAACCGAAGTTCTCGCAAGGGTCATCCACTCCGATCCCCGCTCCCGTGACGATCCAGCGCCGCGACACGAAGCGTGCTGGCGGCAGACAAGCCGTCGGAGCCTTCGCTTCACTCGCAGCGGTATCGTCCGCCCGTCGCAGTCACTCCGGTACCGATTACCTATCAGCGAGGCGAAAGCACGATCGAGGTGGCAGAGGCGGAAACGACTCCGACGATTCAATCGGTCGAGGAAATGGAACTTGCGGCCTCCAAGCCGAAGGCTTTCCTCGCGCCGCAACATCAAGATGACGCCGCTCTACCTGAAGAGCGCTCAGGTCCGTTCGCTCACCGTCGCCGGCGAGCTTCGTGATGTGCAGGTTGCCGACAAAAGAGTTTGCCAGGCCGTCCCGGCTGGTCCCAATCAATTGAAGTTGATTGGAACCGGTGATGGTGTCACCCAACTGGTCGTCTGGGCACAGACCGATGACCCACACAACCCGATGCGGATGCGTGCCTTTGAGATTCATGTGGACCGTGTTGATCCCGCCGTCGAGGCGGACGGAAGCACGGCCAAGCTTCTCTCTCAATCCATCCGTAGTGCGTTTCCTCGCTGCAACGTCGTCCTCAGCCAAGAAGGCGGTGAACTGATTGTCAGTGGACGATGCGATAGCGACGAATCGGCGGAAAAGATCATTCGCATGATTCGAAAAACCTGTTTAGTTCCCGTGCAGGATCAACTGATCGTTCGCTAGCGCCCCATTTTGATTGTCATTTTGCCTGCGATTCATTGTCCAAGAAGCACCCAACCATCCACCTTCGAATTTTCCGCGGCGGCCATCCGACCGCCTCGAGAGTCAACGAGGTTCGAGCATGAAGATCCATTTGATTCAGCAGAGCATCATCGGCCGGAAGTCGATTTCGCTTCGAGCGGGCGATCTGGCCAAGGCGTGCTTCGCCGTCATGCTCGGCTGCTCGCTCTGCAGCCAAGTTCAAGCACAGAGTCAGCTCATCGGCATCAAACAACAGTCGGCGGGATGTTCAGCCACGGCGACCAGTCGTATCGCGTCGTCAACGCCGCCGACTACACCAGCAGCACCGACATCAGCCAAGCGGCGGCCAACACCATTGCTCAGGCAGGTTGCTTCCTCGACAGAAGCGGATGCGGATCGCATTGTGACTCGGCCTGCAGTTCGTGCGGCGGGTATGGAGGCGACATGGGTTGCTTGTGGTGGTCCTGCAGTTCTTGCGGAAACTATGGCGGAACGGGCAGTGGTTACGGCTCGCGTCCGAGTTGCCCCTCTTGTGATGCCTATTGGTACGGTTCGATCGAAGCACTCGACATGAAAAGGACCGGAAGCCGTCGATTTTCGAACAGTCCCGGCTTCTTCTTGAGCGAGTTCGACTACCAATGGGCGCCCCGTGTGACCATCGGTGCCGTCCCCGATTGCGTGCAAGGCTATGAAGTCAGCTTCACGGGGCAGTTTGAATGGGATCGAGTCGGCTATCAACAAGATCCCGCCGGAGGGATCGGGACACTCCTGATCGCCGATTCCTCCCGTCACTCCAGCCGACCTTTCAGCCTTCGACAACGCGATCGAAAAAGCTCAGTTCTACACAGCCAAGTACTGGAGCCTGGAAGCGAGCAACACGACCGTTGGCTGGGATGTGGCGAAACTGCTCTGCGGCATTCGTTACATCGACTACGAGAAGAATTCACTGAATTCAGCCGAAACGCGACCGAATCCGGTTTTCTTCGCAGCGACATCAAGAATCGACTTGCTTGGATTCCAAGTCGGCATGGATCTGCTGTATCCGATCTGCCACCGCACCTACACCGACCTTCGCGCCCGAGCCGGCGTGTACGCGAACTTCATCGACCTCAATTTCCAGGTCATCAACGCTGGCTCGACCACCGCGTTGGTGATTGACGAAGACACCAAGCTGGCTGGCCAGGTCGAGATTGGAAGCGGGATCCGATATGAGTTCAGTGAGATGTTTACGATTCGCGCCGGGTTCGAAGTCTGGTATGTCGACGGCGTTGCATCGGCCAGGGATCAATTCAGTGGTGGCATCGTGGCGAACCGCAGCGTTCGGGCAAAAGACGACTTCACGGTGATCGGCTGGAACCTCGGTGCCGAGTTCCGCTACTAGCCCAGCGTGATGTCAGCCGAGAACTGGTCAATCGCATTGCAAAAGGGTCGCGAAACCCATCGTCACCAGCGGTCCGAAGGCTGATTCGCTCCATTCGTGTCTGAAATCCTTTTCGCTACCTCGGCACTAGGATTGGTCGTCCTTCTTGTCGCGAGACAACTTCTTCCGATTCAACCAGTTCTTGACCGAATTGCCAGCCTGTTCCGTGATGCTGCGATCGCCAGGATTCGAGATCGTGTTCTCGGTGATCTGTGTCCGGGCGCGACGAATGTCTCGATCACACTTGGGGCAGGTGACCGGTGGTTCGCTCACCTCGGTTTCACACTGCGGGCAGAAGTAACGAATGGTCGGGCGCATCGCTGCCTCGAACAAGCCACCAACATCAGCCGCGGCGAACCAGGGCGAGTTGTCCTTGCGAACCATCGTCTCCGAAGTCACTTCCCCACTGCGCACCATGTCAAGCAACTCGCTTGGCCGATACGGTCCAAGATCTTCCGAAGAGTTAGCGCGCTGAATGAACCACTTGGTCACATTTCCCCTCGCAGTCTGGCGTAGTCACACTCCAAGGCGGCTGCCAGCCTTGACCGCCTCGATGTGGAGACGTCGACATCGTCGCCCGTATTCGTCGAATGTCGTCAATCAAGCCGGCAACTTTTTCACATCCGCAATTCCAATCATAGACAAAACCGGGTGCAAGCGGTCACGGCGGGTCAAGACAATCGCTCCCGCCGAAAAGAATCGCTCGATCGACCCCCGTGGGGAAACCCGGCTTTGTCAGGGTTGACGACCTCGATCCGAGCGGTGCGGCGAGTCAAAATCCCCGACTGATGGAAGAATGGCCGCGTCGTCGTGCTCATCGTCGAGCCCAGAACCGCGGCCCGGCTTTGACCAAGCCCGCCGACGAACTGGTCCGCAGCATCACTCCCACGCCTTGAGACCATCCCCCCGCAACAGAGTTCCGCTGCCGAATCCGAATCTGCGGATTCGGCCTGATGGCTAGCCAATTGCTCGCACAACTGGGCCGCGATCGCGGGCTCGGCACTGCACTCGGACCCGTTTCGATCGCTTGCGGCATCGGCTCACAACGTCGATACTGGATCGCTTTGCGGATGACCCGTCAGTTGTCAGGTGTTTCATGCGTTGTCCCTACTGCCAAGTCGACAATGACCGCGTCCTCGACACGCGAGCGGCGGAGGGCGGGTACATGGTTCGCCGCAAACGAGTCTGCAATTCCTGTCAGCGACGATTCTCAACCGCTGAAAAGATCGAAAAGCTAAGCGTGCGCGTGGTCAAGAGCGACCAAACACGCGAACCGCTCGACCGAGAAAAAATCCGACGCGGGATCGAACGCGCCTGTTCGAAACGTCCGATCCCCAGCACCACGATCGAACGTGTCGTGCAGGATATCGAAGCGGACGTCTACGCGAATTACGAATCCGAGGTGACGTCCTCACAAGTCGGCGACATCGTGATGCGGCACCTCGCCGATCTGGACGAGGTGGCCTACATCCGATTTGCAAGCGTCTACCGCGAGTTTGATGACGCCCAAGACTTCATCCAGGCAATCTCTGCCATCATGGGCCCGAAGGTGGCAACTCCAGGCTAGTGTTTCAGCGAAAATCTGAAGGCTGCGCGACAGAATTGTTTGCGCCGGCCAGGCGCGAACGCCGAACCATGCCAAACGTGGTCTTGCCTTCGAGGCGTTAATTCTCACTATCAGTCAGGGTTGGACTGGACCGGTTTGCAAAGCCGTCCACTGCCTGCAGGCAAACGCCGACCGGTCACCAACTTTCTGCATCCAAGGATGGAGTATCCCGCTCATGTTTCGCGTTCCCCTTCGTCATTTGGCTCTGTCGCTTCTCTGCTTGCCCGCCATCGCAGCGTTCGGCCAAGCCAACACCCAACGGGGAGTTGCCGTCGGTGGTCTGACCGGCGCGATCGCCGGCGGGTTGATTGGTGACCATAACGGCGAAGCGGGAGCCGGTGCCGCAATCGGCGGGGTGATCGGAGCCGTCACCGGTGGTCTGCTCGGCAATGCCTCGGACAAAGAGGCGGAGTACCACCGCCAACAGGTCATCAACCAGCAATACCAACAACAGCTTGCTTATCGGCAATCGGCTGTCTCCCTTGTTGATGTCGTTTCCATGACCCGTTCCGGTCTCAGCGAGACGGTCATCATCAATCAAATCAACCAGCGCGGCGTGCAGTCCAAGCTGCAGGTCGCGGACATCATTTCATTGCACCAACAAGGGGTCAGTGAACACGTGATCTCGGTGATGCAGCAAGCGCCAACCGGTCCCACGCAAGTCGCTCGTGTCGAAAGCGGCTACCAAGTTGTGCGGCCCGTCCCCGTGATCACGACGCCGGTGATTGTCGAGGAGCGCTACGTATTGCCTCATTACGCGCCGCCACGAGCCTACTACTACCGAGGCCCCGCCTACCGTCACCATCACCACAGCGGAATCCACTTCGGGTTTTAGAGAGGGCAGTGGGTTAGGAAGGGCAGTGGGGCAGTAGGGCAGTAGGGAAGAACGGCAGTGGGGAGACAGAGTCAGCACTACCCCACGTCACCACTCACCACTCACCACTCACCACTCACCACTCACCACTCACCACTCACCACTCACCACTCACCACTCACCACTCACCACTCACCACTCACCACTCACCACTCACCGCTCACTGCCACTACTCGACCCTACTGCCCTACTGCCCTACTGCCCTACTGCCCTACTGCCCTACTGCCCTACTGCCCTTCCACAACTGCTCGCGAGTACTTTTCGATCTGCTCGTGAAGGTGCCATTGACCGGGATCATCGAGCAGGCATCCCTGTTCGACCTGCAAGGCTTCTTGCTTGCGTCCGAGCAGGAACAGAACTTCGGCAAGTGTATCGCGATAGATGGCACTTTCGGGCTCTGCAAAGACGGCAAACTCGGCGAGTTCCAAGGCTTCATCCAGCCGGCGCTGGTTCATCGCCGCCACCCACGCCAGGTTGTTGCAGGTCATCGCATCGAATGGAAACTGGCGTCCGTACTCGACGCCCCGATCCAGGATCCGATCCAGGATTTGATCGGCAAGCTCGGCCATGCCTCGCGTTCGCATCTCGGGCAGCAGTCGCTCAGCAAAGTCGATATCGAGCGGATCCAACTGCAAGATTCTTTCCGCGTGCCGCTGCACCTCAGCGAAGTCCTCCCGTTCGATCGCCGCCTCGATCGCCCATCGTCGGACAAACAGCGGCAATGTGATGTAGGCACCGGGCCGAAAGTCGATCGAGTCCAAGGTTCCCCCCACGGCCAGGTCGAACCAGCGTGCGGCTTCTTCCGGCTGCGTCTTTCTCGCAAGCGGCGCATAGCTTCGCGCCACATCATAAAGCCCGGTCTGCTCGTCGTTCCCGAACATGGCCATCGGCAAGACGCGTTCAAAGGCTTCCATGGCAAGCGAAGTCTCTTCCAGCTCGCCGAGGTATTCGGCGACCGAACTCCGTAGCCGGGCCGAAGGTGAACAGAGCGTGAGGCGGATCTCTCGTTCTAACTCCTGGCTTGCCAATTCATCGCCGTTTCGCCGAGCGATGATCCACAGGCCGATCTTTGCCTTGACTGCCAGCGTCACGTCATCGGCTCCTCCGAAACGACCGGAAATGCGCGTTTGCTCTTTTACATTTTCAAAGACGGCTTCGAACAAGGCCTCCGCTGTGTCGGTCCGACCACCTTCGAGCTCTTGCTCAGCCATGAAAAACAGAGCCTTCGCATCCCGCGCTTGAACAAGCTTCTGAAGGCACTGCGTCGCCAGGCCTGCCTCCCCGTGCCGGGCGAAAAACAACACGATGTTCAAGTTTGCCAGGATCCCTTGTGGGCCGGATACCCGCCCTCGAAGACTTTGCATCGGACGAGGCGAGGCGACAAAGTCGTAGAGCTGCTCGAAAAGAGTCGCACGATCGAATTGCTCGGGCAACTCGCCTTCGAACAACTGCGCCGCAGCGTTGACCCGTTGCTTGAGCGTCGAACCGGGCATCATCCCGCCAGCGCCTGAACCATGATCTCGAAGCTGATCAAGTCGCAGTCAGGCAGAATCCGTGCGATCGTGTTGTGGCTCTGCGGCGTGAGTGCCTTGTCCTCGTCGTTGACCGCCAACGGGACCACCCAGTCGGTGCGTCTGGTCATGGTCAACGTCGACAAGACGAACTCGCGCAGTCGTAACGTGTCGATGTTGACGTCACTCTCGCAAAGCCTTCGGGCGATCAACCAGGCTGCGTCATCGCGTCCAATCGAAATCAGACACTGCATCAACGCGAGTATGCGTCGAATCTCCGGCGTCAGGTCCGCGTCGGTGAACTGACGCTGACTCTCGATTGCCTGTTCGATCCACCCATCCAGATCCAAGTCGAGTCGATCCAGCGGGTATTCCAAAATCTCAAACGCCCGCGTGATCCTGGATGCGTCCATGCAGACCGAGGCGGCCGCATCGGGACTGGTTTGGGCAGCAATGTCCAGCGCCGCATCGACCTCACCGTGACTAGCCAGGCACTTCCATCGCATTTCCGCAGCCAACTGAGCTTCTGGTGACTCACCGACCTCGATTCCGCTCAACACGCTGATCGCTTCGGCACGCAACGCGTCGTCGCCGGATCGATCAGCCGCGATCAATGTCAGGCACCAAAGCCGCGTCTGTTCATAACTGCCAGCCGGTGCTTGCTTTGCCAACCGCAGGCTGTCGGCTGCCGCCTCGGCCCAACGTCCGGCGATCATGCGGCATTGATGCAACAAATCATCATTGATGCTTCGCGATGCAACTTCGGTAGCACGGTCGAGCTGACCCAGGATTACCCAAAGCAGCGTCTCGGCTTGCTCGCGTTCACTCGGCGACCACAACGATGCCGAGCTCGGCAGCAGCGTGTCGCCGGTGATTTCGATGCCAAGGTGTTGCATCAGCTCAATGCGGCTGAGAGCCAACTCTTTGGAATCCGCCACCAAATCCACCAGCTTCAGCAAATCGGAAAGCGATTCCCCGGCCAATGCATGATGAACGTAGATGGGAAACCGGCGTTGCAATGCCGAAGCGATTCGAGCCTGGATCGCCTCTCGGTCAGCCGTCCCTGCCGACTCCTCAACCGCGACCACCGCGGCCGTGAATTGCCCTCCCTCGAGCAATCGTTCGATCGCCGCCGGTCCATCGGAAGCCTGGAGCAACCTCGCGATCTCCGGAGGTGTGTCGGGCAGAGCCCCGCGGCGCCACTGGCGAAGAATCCACTTCGCTCGTCCAGACACTTCGGGATCGGGATCTCTCGCGGCCTCTTGGACCTGTTCACGTGACTGTTCCCGATCGCGCCACATTTGCAGCGTTGCCTGTTGCCTCCGCGAGTACTGATTACGGGACAACCAATCGAGCGTCTCATCGAGCGGAACCGTCGACTCCAATTCGTCGACGTCGAGTCCTCGTAGCGGTGGCGAGCCGGATGGAGGGGATTGCCCGCGGACGACTCCGGTCGAGCAGAGGGCGAACCATGCAGTGAACAGGAGCGTTCTCGTCAGGCAATTCTCCGCCCGCGAACGCTCCTTCGTTTCGTGCCGCAATCTCTTCACTGCCATGTTACTCTCTGTGTACCTGCGCGACTGGGGCACCTCAACGAGAGGTTCCGAAATCGTCGCGAACTACGATCGTCGCGAACCGCCCCCATGGACGCGACCGATCTTGTTAGATTTTAGCAGAGCGGTCACGTATTCAAACACGCAGAGTTTCCAGCTTTGCCTGCCTTGTTCATGTTTTTTGGAGATAACACGAGCCATGCCAAACCTCGATGTGCGATCCTGTATCGTCGTCCCCGTCGTCCTGCTGACCACCTCGGTGATCCTGGCGTCATCGACCTACGGCGCCGATTCGTGGCCACAGTGGCGAGGTGACGACCAGAACGGGGTTGCTGTGGGTGAGCATTTCCCCACCCGCTGGTCGGAAAGCATGGGGTTAGCATGGAAGACGGAGCTCCCAGGTAGCGGTGGCAGCACACCGGTGGTCAGCGACTCAACCGCCTACCTGACCGCTGGCGTGGACGGCAAGAACATGTTGCTGGCCTTCAATCTCGCCGACGGTTCCCTCAACTGGCAAGCTGCACTCGGTACCGATCGCGGCAACAAGCACAAGAAGGGCAGTGGAAGCAACCCGTCAGCGGTGATCGAAGGAGATCAGATCTTCGCGTACTTCCGCAGCGGCGATCTCGCTTGCGTCGACAGCGAAGGTAGCCTGCAATGGCACGTCAACCTCCAAGATTTGTTTGGGGAAGACACACTCTGGTGGGACCTCGGCTCTTCCCCGACTTTGACCAAGGACGCGATCGTGGTCGCGGTGATGCAGACCGGGCCGAGTTATCTGGTAGCGCTGGACAAGAAGACCGGCAAGCAATTGTGGAAGTCCGATCGGATGCTGGGGGCGCCGGAAGAAGCCGCACAGAGTTATTCCACGCCGCTGGTTGTTTCCGTCAATGATCAGGAAGCGATCGCCGTCATGGGTGCCGACCACTTGACCATTCATCGAGCTGCTGACGGGAAAGAACTCGGCAAGCTAGGCGGATTCAATCCAGCTCAAGAACGTTTCTTCCGATCCATCTCATCGCCGGTTGCTGAAGGGAACCTGATCGTTTGCCCCTATGCCCGCGGTGCGACCCTGACGGCGGTGCGGATGGATGACTTGGCAAACGGAAAGGGCCAGGATGCCATCGCGTGGTTCCGCGATGATCTCGGCAGCGATGTGCCGACACCGGCCGCTTTTCAAGGTCGACGTGTACGTGGTCGGAGACGGCAAGCAATCGCGCGGTCTGATCAGTTGCCTCGACATGGAATCGGGCGAGACGATTTGGTCCGTGCAACTTCCCCCGTCGCGAATCGGCTATAGCAGTTCTCCCTTGGTCGCCGGAGACCGCCTGTACGTAACCAGCGAGAACGGAACCACGTACGTGATCGGCCCACTGAGTTCCGCAGAGCCTCAGCTGATTTCCGAAAACAAGATCGATGACGACGCGGAGTTCACCGTCGCCAGTCCCGTCCCGGTGGGCGACTCGCTACTGCTGCGAAGCCGACACAACCTGTATCGCATCATCGGCGAGTGACAAAGCTTGCCAGCGATACGATCAAAGGTGACGGGGGCGAAGGGCACGCTCCGACCGGCGGAGCGGTCGGCGACAATCGTTCGCCGCTCTAGGCACGCAAGCCACGAAGTCGAAACAGGATGCTTTTCGCGACTTCCTGGTTTCGCCCGAGACGATACGCGTGATCGCCTGCCTTGCTCGTGACGGCTCAGAAATCTCGGGTTGCGAAGAACAGGCAACTGACGGTCAGCATGACCGTGATGAACAGGGCACAGCTGATAACCGGGCGGAGTATGTCATAGCGGACGGTTTGCCCCGTTTCCGTGCCGTCGTCGATCGTCACGGAAGACTTGCCGCTGACCATCGACTCGATCGTTTCACCAAGCTCGCCGGTTTGTGGAATCAACAATCGAAGCGGTGACATCACATAGCGATCGACCAGTCGCCAACTGGCCAGCGATGGATGGATTCGCTCTTGAACCGACAAAGTCGCCGCATCGAGTACGTCGACGCGATCGATGTGATGAACGACATACAACTTGCCCGTGGACTCGTCGAACGAAATCGATTCGACTTCGTGAATACTCAACGGGTCGCCGATTTCGTGTGTCCGGTCGTTAACGCCGGATACCGGACGCACTTCACGACAGCGGCCGTCGCTGGTCATCAGCAGAAAACGACCACCCTTGCCAAGTCCGACCGAGGACATCGGTGTCAAAGATGTCGGCACTTCGATCTCAGCGAGTTGCTCAAAAGATGTCGCATCCACGATCTGAATCGGCTCTTCGTTGCGCGCCACCAACATCGTTTCTCCGCTGACTGCGATTGTTCCGCGCCGCGAGGGCTCTCCTTCGAGCGTTCGATCCGCGACCAAGGTCCATGGATTGGATTGATCATCGGGGCGTTGCAATCGGACGAGCCGGCCTCGCGTCATCGCGATCAGCCAGCGACCCTCGGGATCGGCCAGGATTCCGCGTGGCGGAGTCATCGACACCAGCCCCGGCAACACCGAGGTAAAGCCGGTCGTCGCACCTCCCATCATGTTCGTCAGTTTGGCCAACCAGCCGCCCTGTTCTTCGCCCGAAGCTGTGTCCGCATCCTCCGCACCATCCTCCGCGCCGGCCTCGGAGCCGGCCGCTTCCAAAATGCTGGTCCGCGACGCCATTGCCAGCTCACCCGTGCTCAATGCAAGAACGGAATCTCCGGACGAGTACAGTGCGGAAGTCGCCGTCGGAAGACGCAAGCTCGGTTCCGGGGACCAATCATCCTTTCGATTCAGCACCAGTAGGTCCAATGACCCCGAACCAAACGGATTGAATCGTCCACCTCGCACTTGAGCCGTCGCGGCCGTATCGTCGTTCAGCACGATCGGAGGAATCACGCGGTCGGCACTCATCGCATTGCTCTCCAAGATTTCGACCCACCGGTTTTGATCGCGGTCGAATCGAACCAACCCGCCGCCGCGAGTGGAACCCATCATGGTCTCGCCGACAATCACCAAACTCTGGATGCTTTCGGGACGCGTCACCAGGCCGTCGAAAACGCCCCCGATGATCCCGACCACCAGGCAAACGGTTCCAAAGATCGTGGTCACCCCGATCGCCAGGATGGGCGATCGCCAGATCAATCCTGCCAACGTCGAAACGCTGTAGAACACGGAAAACAGAAAGACCGAAACGGGGATGCACCAAAGGAGTCGGATGTTCCATACATCCAACCTGAATCCCGCGATCAGATATAGCCCGATGACCAGTTGCAACACGCACAAGAACACGAAGGCACAACCACCTACGAACTTGCTCAGCAGCAACATCGTGCGTGACACCGGCTTGCTCAACAACAAATGCAGTGATCCCGGCTGAAGCATGTCCGGGATGATCGATGCCGTGACCAGAATGCCGAGGAACACCAGCACGAATCCCATCAGCCATTCGATGATGATCGGGATCACGAACTGATTGATCAACACAAGAAACTGTGTCTTGTCGACGGCAAAGTTCGCGGGAAAATCAAAGCCCGCGTAAGTCAGCATGATGGAGCGCGAGGCACGCGTTTCGAACACGCCGGGAAGTGCGGCCTCGATCCGAAGCCGAGCGCGGCGGCGGCGCATGGATTCATCAAGTTCGTCGCCTTGCTCTTCCAGATCTCGCAACTCGCGAAACCGCAAGGTCGACTTCCAGGTGTCCTCGTCGTACCAGCTCTCGTCGTCGAGACATTCATTCAACGCATCGGCAAGCACACTCAATCGAATTCGAACTTCGTCTCCGTCGCCGACACGCCTCAATTGGCGGGCCAGATCCTCCGGCATGGCGGCGGCAATGCGACCGGGCGGAAGCTGCTTGGCTTGTTCATCGACAAGGCCCTGGGCGAGCATCGCTTTGAGCCGCGTTCCATTGTGAAAATCTTGACCGCGAAACGTCGTCGTAAAATCCTCGCGATAGCCAATTGGCGCAATCGCGATCAGCAGCAGCCAAATTGCGAAAAAAGCGATCCACAACACACGCGACGTCAGCGCGGCGCGAAATGAGTCTCGAATGACAGCGAAATAGGGGGACATCAGGCGGGCTCTTCGCTGGTCGACACCAATTTCATGAACATGTCCTCCAACGTCGGACGCTTCACTTCCAGACGCACAATAGAAATCCCCAAAACTCGCAAGCGGTCCACCACCTCGTCGACTTGCCGCTGCTCCGGCAAGCGGGCTGTCACTCGGTGCGTTCCCATCCCGGCCCGAATCGGAGCAATCACGACTTCGGATGCCTCGTGACCGGCAAAGATGGGCCGGAGGCTATCCTCGGCTTCCGTCTCGTTGGGAATCAACAATTCGAATGTGACGAGTTCGGAGTGCATGCCTTGCGCCAGCTCCTCCACCGTCCCGGAACCGCAAATCTGTCCGCGAGCCAAGATCGCCACCCGCGTACAAACCATTTCCACCTCCTGCAGAATGTGACTGTTCAGGAAGATGGTCTTGCCCGCATCGCGCAGCCGCTCGATCACCTTGCGGACTTCGTTGCGACCGACCGGATCAAGGCCATCGGTCGGCTCGTCCAAAACCAACAAGTCTGGATCGTGCATCAAGGCCTGCGCCAACCCGAGTCGCTGGTACATCCCTTTGCTGAACCGTTTCACCGACTCACGATCTCGACCACGCAGTCCGACCAGCTCCAAAAGCTCATCACTGCGAACCTGGATATCGCGTGAGCTCATACGACTGAGGCGGCCGTAGTACTGCAAAGCGGATCGCGCCGTGTGGTGGCGATCAACGCGGAGCGATTCTGGTAGATAGCCCACTCGTTGACGGGCCGCCGAGCTACCGACGGGCTCGCCGAACAACGACGCAGTCCCTCCGCTCGGTTTGACGACTCCCAGGAGAATCTTGATCAGCGTGGTCTTGCCGGCACCATTTGGACCGAGCAACCCAAACACCTCGCCCGCCTTGGCGGTTAACGAAACGCCGTTGAGTGCGACGACCGGTCGGCGTCCCAATAGTGTCCACCCGGCGTAACGCTTGGTGATCCCACGGACATCCACAATCGTATCGCCAATCTCATAGGCTGACACGGCGGAAGACTGTTCCGCTGGGATGTCAGCACTGGACGACACGGCGCTGGAGCTCACGCCGATTGCGAGAGCACGAACAGGTAGGCAAGCCAGACCGATGCGACGGCGACCAATCCAGCTAACAACCAGCGATTGGCCGGATGACGCCACCTCCCATGCTGGACACCGCGCTCGTAGAAATGGCGGTACTGCTCGCGATGGTAATCCGAATCAAAAACACGGTCTTCAATCAATTCATGGAGTCCGAATTGAAGCGAGTACTCAACAACTCCAAAAACGCGTTGCCGCTGTTCTTGGGCATCCACCCCCAGACCGTCGAAGTACCACAGCTGGCTGCCGAAGCTTTGTTCCGTCTCCGGGCGATGATCAACGCAACGTAATTGCGTAACTTCATTGAGGTCCGGACAAAACTTTGCCCGACCCATTGCTCGATTGCAATCAAGCTTTACCTGACGGATCGTCCGCTCAGGAAAACGCTGTGTCCTTGTTTCGGCGCTCATCAATGAACTCCAGTATTACGGCCGTTAGGGAACCTTGACCGCCTCAATCATATTATTGCGGGTCGGACAGTGGACGTCACGCCCATAAGTGAAGTTTTCGGGTTACCGAAGAGAATTTCCGACTTGTCACTGGCCCCCCCAAATCGTCGGGAAAGGTAGTCGTTGGGCCAGGGTCGGCGACGCCGACGGTGACTCGGTTGCCGAGCAACCCTCTATCATAATGAGATCGAGCGGCGACTCGACCTGGGGCCTCCGAGCGCCTTCCCGCGATGCGGCCCTTCCCCGTCGCTCCACTCCAACCCCTGACGCAAGGCATGCTTGAACGTCGCTCGCTGAAAGCCCCGATTGCCCTGGGCGTCGTCATGATCGTGCTGGTGGTCATTTTGGCCGCCGTGTGGGTCTTCGGCAACGTCTTGGCAGCGACCGGTAATTTGGGGTCCTCTGCGGTCTTTTGGGTCATGCTGGCGACCGGCGCCGTGCTTTTGGCCGGGGTCTTGGCAGGGGTGATCGCCTACCTAACCCTGACGGTCAAGGCTTTCAACCTCAACCGCCGCCAGTCGAACTTCATCGATGCGGTCACTCACGAGCTGAAGAGTCCGATTGCCTCACTCAAGCTGTATCTTCAGACCATGGCGCGGCGGAGCGTTGACGAACAACAGCAGCAGGATTTCCACCGGTTCATGTTGGAAGACGTCGAGCGGCTGGATCTCCTGATCAACCACCTCCTGGACGTGGCCCGCATCGACCGAGGCGTCGACCCGGCGAGCGACGAAAAGGTCCCTTTGCATCAACTGCTCGCCCAGTGCGGTTCGGACACCTGCCTTCGCTACCGATTACCGCCGGATACCGTTACCATCGATTGCCCTGAGATTGTGGTGCGGAGCAAGCTCGTGCAGACTGGAGATTCTGTTCCGCAACCTGATTGACAATGCGGTCAAGTACGGTGGGTCGCCACCCAAAGTCGAAGTATCGGCGAAGCCGATCGGTGAGGGCAAGTTGGCGGTCTGGATCGTCGACAACGGGCCGGGGATCCCGTCCAACCAACGGCGAAAAGTGTTTGGAAGGTTCATTCGCCTTGGTAACGAGTTGGAACGGAGCACACCGGGAACCGGCTTGGGACTCTACCTCGTTCGTAACGTCGTCAAGTCGATCGGCGGTTCGATCCGAGTCAGTGACCGCCCAGATGCAAGTGGAACGGTTTTTGAGGTCACCCTTGGTGGTGTGGTTCCGCAACCGACTGCGGCAACTTGATTCGCCGCTTTCCATCCGAAGCCCCTGAACCCCGTATTACTTATCCATGCCCGTTCCCTCCGCCATGCGTCCTCACATCCTCGTCGTGGAAGACGAAAAGCACCTCGGTGTTGGTATCAAGTACAACCTGGAAGCGGAAAACTATCGGGTCACGCTGGTGGAGGACGGCCCCACCGCGCTGCACATGGTCGACTCCGCCGGCGATTCGATCCAGTTGATCATTCTCGACTTGATGCTTCCCGGAATGAGCGGGTACACGGTCTGCGAATCGATTCGTGACGCCGGTTTGAGCATTCCCATCCTGATGCTCTCAGCTAGGACCCTGGCCGAGGACCGCACTCGCGGCTTTGACGTCGGCGCCAATCAATACATGAGCAAGCCGTTTGATTTGGACGAGTTGCTCAGCCGCGTCAAGAATCTGCTCCAGACAAACGGACGCAAAACCGCGTCGCCGCCCCCACAGAAACTCCGTGACAAGGTGCAGCGGATCGAATTCTCGGGAATCGAGGCCGACTTCGAAACGCACGAAGTCTCCGTGCGAGGCAAACCGGTGCGGATGACATCCAAGGAGTTGCGGCTCCTTCGATACTTCGTGGAAAACCATGGCCGTGTGATCAGCCGCAACGAACTGCTGAGCGAAGTTTGGGACTTGTCCGGCAATCTCCAGACTCGGGCCGTCGACCAATTCATCGCTCGCCTCCGCAAGATCATCGAGCCCGACACAGCAAACCCGGTCCACCTGCTGACCATTCGCGATGCCGGATATCGCTTCGTGCTGCACCCGCTGCCCGAGAGCGACGCGCCGGCCGAGAGAGAGTCTCCAGCGGAGCAAGACGATCAGAACGATGGCTGATGATCTCAGGCGTTCGTCCAATGCCATCTACTCTCTAGCGGCACGGCGCGAGCCGTCCGGTACCGTCGCTGACAACGCAAAACGCAGAGTCCGGAGGGCTCGCGCCCTGCCGCTAGAATTTGGGCTCGCTCCCTTCCGCTAACGACAGCACCCGATTGGTCGCAAAGTCGATGACATTGGGCCCACGTCGGCGTTGAATGTTTGGATCGGCGCATAAAAAAAGCTCCCGGAAAGAACGTTGTCCTAGGGGGGCGGAGGACGACGCGCTTCAATTCCGGGAGCCGGTGGATTGAAGTTCGACGGAAGCAACAGCATCCTTGCTGGCTTGTCGCCGAACACAACATTCTTGATTGACGATAACGTGTTTTGGTCACATCCGTGTTACCAAACCAAACGTCTTGTCCGCAGCAACGAATGAATGATTGCCAGTGCAGGACGCGTCGCTCTTGAATGCCAACTGCTGAAGTCTTGTCTCCAAGTCATCAGCATGTGGCGGAGAATAGGGGCAAGCTTTTCTTCTGGTCAAGGCGAATTCAATGCTGAATTCAGAAATTCTGCATCTTGAAGTTTCACGCGCTCCATGCAGCCAAGCGCTGAGCAGGAAGCGGACGCTAGGAATGACAGGCCGCAGACTCGCTGGGCGCGATGCAAATCGGATCCAAACACGAGATCACTTGCTTGATCTGCGAGCTCGATCGAGCGTGAAACAATCGCTGAAAATGTCTCGCTGCCACCCGCTTGAACGATGCCGATACTGACCGGCCGCGGCCCGACACCCTTCCATCGCAGGCCAATCGCCTCCGCCGAACGACAGATTTGACGGCCTCGCTGAATCGCCATCTCCTCGTCGACACTCGGCATGCAGATCAGCAAGGTGGAATTCTCTGTCGAACCGATGCGATCCACGCTACGCATCGTGGACCGAGCAACCCGCAGCAGCGAACGAAGTGTCGAATCGGCAATCTCGCCATGACAGCGAATCGCCATCAACACGATCGAGACGCCCGACTGGGTGCGAGTACGCATGTGCTCGAACATACTGCCCAACGCACGCGTATCGGGCAACTCCGAGATCGACTGGTGAGCCGACTCGAGCCGGGAAGGATGCTCGTCACCGGAAGCGGCGATCGTCCTCGCTGCTCGCGACAGCCTCCTCTCCCAAGCCCTGATCGTTTGGGCTCGACGTTGTACGGCCGATATCGATTCGTATCGGTGTCAGTCCGTCCATCCAGTGACCGCAGTCCCGTCCCGCATCCTTGGATCGATAAAGGGCTTCGTCGGCCTGTTGAATCCATTCGGCAATCGATTGCCCTTTGGAATACTGAGCCACTCCGATGGAAGCGGATACCCGCAATCGCTTGTCCTCGAACGTCATCTCACGCTCACCGATCGCGATTCGCGCCCGCTCTACCAGGATCTTGGCGTCTTCCACAGAGATTCCATCCAAGATGATTGCGAATTCCTCACCCCCGAATCGGGCTACCAATCCGTACGATTGAAGACGTGAGTGGAGAATATTGGCAACGATACGCAGCACCTCGTCACCGGCGCGATGACCGTAGACATCGTTGAATTTTTTGAAGTGATCCACATCCAATAGCGCCAGCGTGCCGGCTTGACTCGGCCCCTGCGCCACGCGCGTCTCGATGTGCTCGTCGAATGCCCGTCGATTGGGAACGCGCGTCAACGCATCGGTCTGGGCACGACGCTCGGCAGACTCGATTTGCATCGTCTGCTCGTGAATCCGATCTTGGGCCTGCTTGAGTTGCGTTTGCATCTCTTCATTGGCGGCGATCAGGTCGCCGATCGCCCGAATCACGGCCTCTTGAGAAGATTCATGCTCTTGCGAAAGTGTGTGATTGACTGCCTGCATCTTGGTTTGATGCGCGTCGACGTCCGCCGCCATGGAGAGGGCATAGGTCTGAAGCCGCTGGGCCACTGCCGAGATTTGCTCCCGATTGAGCTCGACTTCGCTCGCTTTCCGCCGATCACGCAGGCTCTCCTGACGCCCACTCGGTTGAAACCCGAGCCCACCGATTGCGTGCATGATCCAACCGCAGACAAGTCCGGCACCGCCACAACTCATCGCGATCGCTACATCAAGCCACATCGTTCACCAATCCCAACACCGCTTTCGCCGCACAAGCCCCACTTGTTTGTTGAAACGACCCTAGCGGTGATATAGGTTGCCAACGACACTCGGTCAAACCGGTGGCGACTATCCATCGCACAATTCACGGCAATCAAGCAAATACCGCGGTTTCGCCGTGCGAGTCGGGCCAAACGGTTCCCTATTCGCCCCGATTGGGAAGCCCCATCCAACTTGGGGGAATCCCACTGCTCTCCACTCAATTCGCGTCCGCCGATCGCGCCCGATTTCCGTGGGCCTAGCTAGCAACCGACTCGAACCAAAGCTTTGGTGCGGTTCTTGCAGCTGATCAGCTCGGAAGGTCAACACCACCGACCAGCCGCAAGAGTTTGTGTAAGGAATCGTGAGCTTACGGTGAAATCGGCCAGATTCGCATAGGCAGTTTTTTGTGGATCTGAGATACTTCCGTCAACGGTCGGTGATTGGCTTGCCTACCTGCCCCGATCCGGTTGCAACGGAATTGAACGTCATGATGCAAACAAAACCACAAGTCACCTCCTCAGAAGCCAGCGCCGTCTTGGCGAACAGTTCCGTTCGTGAACTCCGCCAGCTCCGCGTTGACGAGAGCGACGAGACATTGGAACTGAGCGGTAGTGTCCGCAGCTACTACCACAAACAGTTGGCTCAAGAGACGATCCGTACGGTCGCTCAGGGACGACAGCTGATCAATCGCGTCGAAGTCAGCCAGTGAGCTGCTAAGGCGATCGCCCCGACATGCCCTCCGCCCCAACGCTCCTGGAGGGCGGTTCCATCTGCTCTGCCTGTGCACGTGAGGAAGGGCTCCGGGAAAAAGGGGTCAGACACCAAAAGCCGGAACGGCCCTTCGGGTGCTTTGCACTTTTGGTGTCTGACCCCTTTTTCCCGACCGCAGACACCCATGGCACGAACTTAGGTTATCTCAGTGAACCTCGGGCGCTAGCCGTGGGCGTTCGCCGCATCCTAACGACGTTTTCTTCGCCCACGGCTAGCGCCCGAGGTTCAAAACCCGTGCTATTCGTGTCTGACCCCTTTTTCCCGACCCCCTACATCAAAAGCACAAGTACTTGAGCCGCCGTCTTCGTACGCCTGGTCAGTCGACCTGATTGCCACAAAGCCATGTGCGTCGGCGGCACGGATTGTGCCAGTTCGCACGCGTCCTGATGGAAGAGTCGCCGGGCTTTCGCTGTGCGGTCAATTGGCACCAGTGTTGCGTGCTAGCAGACGACAAGTTTCGGGGCAGGCCGATCGAAGCGAGTTATCTTACAGGTTTCTTGGTCTGGGAGAGTGATTATGAAAGTCTTATTGGCAACTGACGGTTCCAAATGCTCCACCGAGGCGGCCGGAATCCTTGCCAGGCTTCCTCATCGCGACCAGTTACAGTTGACCATCGTGACTGCGATCGCGCCACCGAATGTCGCGTTTTTTTCGCCGACCAAACAGTTCATGGAGCAACTCGCCGAAGACGATCGAAAGTTCGCCGAAGCGCACCAGCTGAAGACTAAGGAAATCTTTTCGGGAGCCAATTCATCGATCGAGACAATCGTATTGGAAGGGATTGCCCAGGAAGTCATCGTCGACTACGCCAAGTCGCATGACATCGAGTTGATCGTGATCGGGGCGAAAGGCCACTCGCAGGTCGATCGACTTCTCTTGGGCAGCACCAGTGACTACGTGGCAACTCACGCTCATTGCAGCGTGCTGGTCGTTCGCCAAAGCGAATCGGAGACTTCGGAACATAACAAGCTTCGTGTCGCGGTTGCCTATGATGCCTCGGCGGCAGCCCAATACGCGTTGGACGAGTTGCTTCAGTTCGACTGGGGAGTCAATACGGAACTATCAGTCGTCGGCGTCGCTGGCTACAGCCCGATTTTCGATCCCGAGTATGGGTTCAATCCAAAATCGATTCGAAATGAAGCACAGGACGCCCTTCGCGAAGCGTCGCAGCGGCTTCAACCGCGCGTGCGCCATGTCGAGTCACGTCTGATCGAATATGATCATGTTGCCGAAGGGCTCGTTCGCTTCACGGAGGACGAACAGATTGATTTCATTGTGATCGGGGATACTGGGCGGTCGACGCTTGCACGCGCGTTGCTGGGAAGTGTCTCGCGATTTGTTCTGCGGCATGCCAGGTGCGGCGTATGGATCACTCGGAATCGTCACCGGAAAGCATCGTCTCAAATCGCCACTGGCGAAACCGACAAGATGGCTGGAGCGACCTAAACCATGTACGAAATGTTTGACAGGATCGTGACGCTTCGCGTGGGCGATGTGATGACCGCTGATCCGATCACGGTCGACGCATCGGCAAGCATCACACAAGTGTGCCACTTGTTCTCGACCCACCATCTCCATTCCGCGCCGGTGGTGGACGATTCCGGGCGATGTGTCGGCATGATCACGGCCAGTGACTTCGTGAGGCGTACCGAGATCTATTCGGAGTCGGAGCAGCAGCCGCACGAGATCGTTCATGGTGAGGAAGGGATTCTGATCGAACCTCGATCCTACGACTACGTGAGCGACTGCATGTCACCGTGCGTGCAGACCGTTTCTCCGTCGACTCCCTTGATTCAAGCGGCCAAGATCATGACCAGCGCAAGGCTACACGTCCTGCCGGTGATCGAGGACCACAAGCCGGTGGGCGTCCTGAGTAATCTCGATGTCGTCGCCGCCCTGGTCAACGCGTTCGAGGAAGCGAAGCACACGCTGTAAAAATCGTTCGTACGTCGGCCTTTCCAGGCTGACAAGCTTCCCCGTACGTCGGCCTTTCCAGGCTGACAAGCTTCCCCGTACGTCGGCCTTTCCAGGCTGACAAGCTTCCCCGTGTCAGGCTGGAAAGCCTAACGTACGATCTGCCTAACGTACGATCAGCGTGCGGAATTCTTCTTCACTCATCACAGGTACTCCAAGGCTTTGCGCTTTGGCCAACTTGCTGCCCGCCTTCTCACCTGCCACGACGAAATCGGTTTTGCTGCTGACACTGCTTGCCGATCGTCCTCCCAAGCGAGTGATCAGCGACTCGATTTCATCTCGCTTGAAATGCTGCAGGGAACCGGTCACGACAATCGTCTTTCCGGCGATGGGACTGTCGGATGGAGCCGCGTCCTCGGCTTCGGGTTCACGAAGTTCTACACCGACATCGGCGAGTTCTTCGAACGTCCTCGATCCGTAGTCACTGTGACAGAATCCGTGAATGCTGACGGCGATCGCCTCACCAATCTCGTGGATTCCGGCCAAGTCTTCGACCGAGGCAGCCATCAGCTTCTTGATCGTCGGATACTCACGCGTAATCAATTGAGCGACACGCGGACCGACGTGCCGAATCGAGATCGATGCCAACAAGCGAGCAAGTCCCCGTTGGCGGCTGGCGTTGATACCCTCGATCAGGTTGGATGCGTTTCGGGACCCAAACTGCACATCGATCAAGCTCCCGTCTTTTCGGCCCTTGCGCCTTTTTCGCCATCGTAATTCCGCGACCTTCTCCTCGGTCAAGCGATAAAGATCTGCGAAGCTTCCAATCAATCCCTGGCTAACCAACAGATCGACGACTTCCTCGCCGAGGCCATCGATGTCCATTCCCGGTCGACTTCCGAAATAGATCAAGCGTTGACGAAGCTGCGCCGGGCACTCGGGATTGGGACAACGGATGTAGACGCCCCCCTCGTCACGGACCAGCTCTGATTCGCATTCAGGACAGCGCGTGGGAAAGTGCCATTTGGGCAAATCCTTCTTGCGGCGATGTTTCTCGACCCTGACGACCTTCGGAATGATCTTGCCCGCCTTTTCGACGACGACCATGTCCCCTTCACGAACATCCAGCCGCTCAATCTCATCGGCATTATGCAGGGAGGCACGGGAGACGGTCGTGTCTGCGATGTCAACGGGCTCCAAGTTAGCAACCGGCGTGATCGCGCCGGTCTTACCGACCTGAACGGTGATCGATTCGAGTCGAGTGACTGCCTCGTACTTCTCGAACTTGTACGCGATCAACCATCGCGGGCTCTTGCTGCGTATCCCCAGACGGTCGCGCTGCTTGAAGTCATTGACTTTGAACACAATGCCATCCACTTCGAATGGCAAGTCGGGCATGTTCTCTTCGAGCTTGGCAACCGCCTCCATGACCGCCTTGCTTCCTTGGAGGAGCCGCACGTTCGGCGTCGGCGGAATTCCCAGGCGGGCAATTTCGGCCAGGAATTCCATGTGATTCTTGGACTTCAGTCCTTCCGTTTCTCCAACCCCGTGACAGAAGAATCGCAAGTTGCGCTCCGCCGCGATCGCGGGATCGAGCAAGCGGATGGTTCCCGCCGTGACGTTGCGAGTGTTCTTGAAAGGCTCCGATCCGCTGGCAAGTTGGCGAACATTCAGATCGGCCAGATCGGCATTGGTCATGTAGACCTCGCCACGAACTTCCAGCACCGCAGGGGCATCGTCCTTGGGCATCCGCAGCGGCAGGTCACGGATGGTTCGCACGTTGTGGGTGATGTCGTCTCCGACCTCACCATTGCCTCGGGTGAGGGCCAGTGACATTCGACCGTCTTCGTATCGGATCGACGCGGCGACCCCATCGATCTTGTATTCCATCACCCACTGGATCGCCTCACCCTCGAGTAGTTTCTCGGTTCGATCGAGATAGGCCTTCAATTCGTCGGGACTGTACGTGTTGTCGATCGAAAGCATCGGCACACGATGCGGCACCTGGACGAGGTGGTCGACCGGGGCATCCCCCACTCGCTGTGTCGGCGAATCAGGAGAGCGAAGACTGGGATGCTCGTCTTCTAACTTCTTCAGCTCCGCAAGTAAGCGGTCGTACTCCAGGTCGCTGATGACCGGCTTCGCCTCGACGTAATAGAGATGGTCCTGGTGACGAATCTCTTCACGAAGTTTCTCGATACGCTGGGCGACGGCGGACTGCGATTCTGTCGAACTCATGAGCGGACCCAAAATGCTCGCGACCAACGAGCCAGATCAGTAGGAATGACGACCCCGGGCTTCCGACCTGCCAAGAAAGGCTCCTCCAGTCAGAGCAGCCCCCTGGCGACAGCATCCAAGCCGGCGTTTATCGTCGCGACTAGCGGGCGACTTGGCAAGCGACGGCCACCCATCATTCTGCCACCCATCATTCTGCCACCCATCATTCTGCCACCCATCATTCTACGACCCATCGGCTGAGGACGGTGACTAGCCAATCCGCTAGAATCCCAGGCTCATCGTCTCGCAATCGCAGCGAACGGCTTCACGTTCAACCGCAACATTTTTTTTCAATCAAGGATGCTGTGATCGGAAACTCTATCTCGATCCGTGGTTGTCGAGTCCACAATCTTCAGAACATCGATATCGATATTCCTCGGCACAAGCTGATCGCGATCTGCGGACTCTCGGGTAGTGGCAAGACATCACTGGCGCTAGACACGCTGTATGCGGAGGGACAGCGGTGCTACATCGAGAGTTTCTCGGCCTACACGCGCCAGTTCTTGGAACGTCTGGACAAACCCGATTGCGACTTGATCAGCGGGATTCCGCCGGCGATCGCCGTGACACGAGCCGGCGGCGCTCGAAGCAATCGAAGCACCGTCGCGACGTCCACCGAGATTGCCGATCACCTGAGGCTGTTGTTTGCCAAAGCCGCTTCGCTTTCCTGTTATGGATGCGGCAAACCGGTACGACGTGACGATCCAGCCGTCATCGCCGAAGAGATGATGCGTCTACCCAGCGATACTCGGGTGATGATCGGGTTTCAGGTCTGGCTTCCGAATCGCAAGTCGGCCAGCGAAATCCTGCTGGGATTGCAGCAGGAAGGCTACCTTCGCTTGATCGCAGGGGAGGAAACGTTTCACCTTTCCGATAGCGATCGCTCCAAACTCGCCAAGAAGGTTGGGCGCCACGGGATCGAGTGCACCGTTGTGGTCGATCGTTTGTCAGGCGACGCGGAGCTGGCTCGATGGACCGATTCGCTCGAGAACGCAATGGCGGAAGGGCACGGCCGGGCGGTGGTGCTGATTAGCAGCGATGGCAACCCAAGCGATGAGAAAATCGTTCCCATCGATGGATCGCACTGGAGCCAACGTGTGGTGAGCCGCGATCGACGCTGTGATCGATGTGACATCGATTACCATGAGCCGGTTCCACGACTTTTCAACTTCAACAATCCCTTGGGTGCCTGCCCGACCTGCGAGGGTTTTGGCGACATCGTCGACGTCGACATGGATCTGGTCGTTCCCGACAAAACTCTTTCATTGGCTGAGGGAGCGATCGCGCCGTGGAACACCCCCTCTTACAAGCACGAACTCGAAGAACTTCTCGCGTTGGCCGACGACTACGAGATTCCCGTCGACGTGCCTTATGCCAAACTGAAAAAGAAACACCTAAGGTTGATCCAGCACGGTGTTCCGGAACGCGACTTTGGCGGGCTGGACGGATTCTTCGCCTGGCTCGATCGAAAGAAGTACAAGATGCACGTCCGCATTTTTGCGGCCCGTTATCGAAGCTATCGACCTTGCGATGACTGCCAAGGACGCCGATTCAAGCCGGAAGCACTCGCCTACCGCATCGGTGATAAGAGCATTGCGGACATCTTGGCGATGCAAGCCGACCAGGCGGATACGTTGTTCGCCAGCTTGAGCCTTGCGGAACGCGAGGCGAAGATCGCGGCGGAGCCGATGCAACAGATCCGCAACCGGATCGGATTTTTGCAGAGCGTCGGCCTTGGCTATCTGCAATTGGATCGAACGCTGCGCACGCTCTCCGGCGGCGAAACACAAAGAGTGGCGCTGACGTCGGCCCTTGGCAGTAGCCTGGTCAACATGCTTTACGTCCTCGACGAGCCGACTGCCGGCCTGCACCCAGTCGATGTCGAACGACTGTCCCACGCGATCCTCTCGTTGCGCGACCGAGGCAACACGGTGATTGTCGTCGAACATGATGAAACCATGATTCGCCTGGCCGACCACGTGATTGAAATCGGACCGGCGGCCGGAAGATCCGGCGGTCGCGTGATGTTTGAAGGAACCGCTGACGAGATGTTGGCGGATCCAAACAGCTTGACCGGGCAATTTCTCAGCGGCGAAAGAGGCTGGACGCTTCGTGAGCGAGAGCCGCGGACGCCTCGCGGCGTGATTTCCCTCAAGGGTGCATGCGGCCACAACTTGCAGCACATCGACGTCGACTTTCCCCTCGGTGTACTCTGTTTGGTCACGGGCGTGTCGGGGAGCGGCAAGAGCTCGCTGGTCCAAGACACGCTTTACGGAGCGATCCGTCAGCGAAAATGCGGAGACAACCTGAAGCCGCTCCCGTTTGAATCCATCACCGGTCTCAGTCAAATTGATGACTGCATGCTGATTGATCAATCGCCCATCAGTCGCAGTCCGCGCAGTGCGCCGGTCACGTTTGTCAAAGCATTCGATCCGATCCGCAAAGTGTTCGCGGAAACGGTGGATGCGCGAACACGAAACTACGGCCCGGGGCACTTCAGCTTCAACAGCGAGAAGGGTCAGTGCAAACATTGCGAAGGTGCGGGCTCCCTGCAGATCGACATGCAATTTCTCGCCGACATCTCCATGCAATGTCCCACCTGTCGTGGCACTCGCTATCGTGACGAGATCCTCACCGTGCGGTACCGAGACCGAACGATCGCGGACGTCCTGGCAATGTCCGTTCGAGAGGCTCTGAGTTTTTTTCGCGGTTGCGAGAAAGTTCAACAACGTTTGCAGCGCATGATCGATGTTGGCCTGGAGTACATCCAACTTGGCCAACCGGCAACGACCCTCTCAAGTGGCGAAGGACAGCGGCTGAAGCTGGCCGCGTTTCTCGCCAGCGCGTCACGGCGCCGAACTCTCTTTATCCTCGACGAGCCGACCACCGGATTACACTTTGCCGACATCGTGCGACTGGTCGATTGCTTTGACGCACTACTCGCCGACGGACATGGACTCGTGGTCGTCGAACACAATGCGATGCTGATGCAGGCCGCGGACTACCTGATCGACCTCGGCCCCGGTGCCGCCGAGCAAGGCGGTCGTGTCGTCGCGACCGGGACACCGGCCGAAATCGCCCAAGTCGTCGAAAGCAAGACGGGACAGGTTCTCCGCAGGGAGAGGGGAAACGTCCACCAGGCATGAAAAGCGGGACGGGGAGTTAGAACCGATCCGAAAAGGGATCAGCCCCGAATAGCACGGGCTTTGAACCTCGGCGCTAGCCGTGGGCGAAGAAAACGCCGTTAGGATGCGGCGAAGGCCCACGGCTAGCGCCCGAGGTTCACTGAGACAACCTAAGTTCGTGCCATTCGGGTCAGACCCCTTTGGGATAGGTTGTTAGTAAACACGATCGTCAGCGATCACCTTTGGAACCGCAATTGGCGCCGTGACGGGCCAACCGAGGGCCCACTGTAAACGAAACTGCGCCTGGTTGTATTCGACAATGGCCCTGACGTAGCCACGCTGCGCCGCTTCCAAAGCGAGAAGTGATTGCAGGGACTCCAGCGGCAAGCCTTGACCATCGCGAATACGGCTTACGTTTCGATTATAGGAGTCCATCGCGTTCTGAATCGCTTGCTGTGCGACGGTGACTTGCTGCGAGCGAAAACCAACTTGCGAGTAGGCTTCCGAGACTTCGCGTGCAACCTGATCCATCATGCGGATTTTCTCGAACTTGGCCTGTTGCACCTGAGCCGACGTGTCACGGCGGGCCGTATGCTCTCCGATTCCCAGATTGCGAATCTCCCAAGCCACCAGCGCGTCAAAATCGTAACGGTCATCGACGTTGTTCAACGTATTGCCGAGCCCACCGCCGAAGCCTCCACTACTGAATCCAAGCAGCACGCTGGGGACAAACGGCGAAAACTTTTCCCGTCGATATCGCTCGCATGCGGCCGCAACCAATGATTGCGACTCGCGCAACTCTGGCCGATTCGCCAAGCCCGTCTGGATCATCGATGCGCGATCCGCCTGCAATGAGATCACATCAAGAGGCAACACTGTCACGTCGGTCGGCATCCATTGACACGCAGCATCCGCGCTGATCGCCTCGGCGAGTCTTGCTCCAGCGACTGCCGCAACTTCGCGTGCACCAAGCAAGCGGACATTGACCAGAGCAAGTTCGGTATCCATGCGATCCGCGTCGGCTTGGAGTCCCGCCCCGGTGGCGGCAAAGTCGCTGGTCAACTTGGAGAGCTCGGCGGTTCGTCCTCGGATCTCTTCGAGGATACGAACGTCCTGATGCGCCGCTAACAGTTCCAAGTAGGCGACCGCGGCGGTCATCATTTGCTGATTCAAAACCGCCTGCGATTCGAACGAACGAGCCGCTGCGTTGCGTCCGGCTATCTTCGGTTGGAAGATCGCATCGGCCAAATGGAACTCTGCGATCACACCGGGACGCATTGTCGTTCCTGCACCGACAGCCCCGACCCCAAGACCGTATTGGAACGAGTTGCGGTTCACATCAATGATCGTTCCGTCACTCGCCTGCAAGTTGCCGTCATGACGATTGAAGCCGAAGCCACCTCGAAGGCTCGGAAGCCACAATGCTTTGGCCTGATCGAGTTGGGCATAAGCCTGCTGGACTCTCCAACGCGCGAATCCCACCGCCGGATGCTGCGGCCCCACCATCGACAAAGCGGTAGGCAAGTTGATGTTCGTCATCGACGCATCGGTCATCACTTGCGGCATCGTCGCTACGCCGTACTCGGAACCAGGTTCCCATCCCGGCTCAAGATCTGGCGACGAGCTGACCAAGGATTCCATCAATCCTGATTCCAGCATTTGACCGCTCACGGTCTTGACCGGTACCTGCTGGCTTGGGCTTGGCAAGCGACTTCGATAACTCGCGACCACAGCGTTGAGGCCGCTGGGATTGCGTGAGGAAGGGTCACCCCACTGCGGACGCTGACCCTCGACCTCCGCCTCCGTCACAGCCTCGGTCACCGGAATTTCCGGCATCATCGTCAGCCCCTCCGCTCCCGGTGCCACCTGCATCTGCTGGGCAAGACGCCCTGTCTCGTCCGCGCCGATCATGGTCGGTGGCGACACCGCTCGGGAACCCCAGCCGAGGCCGGTTCCCGCACACCCAGTCAAGCCGACCGAACCCCAGAGGCAGAGAAGTGCAAATCGACGGTGCATCGTACCCACCTCCTTGGGGCTTGTTCCGAATACCGTGCGGCAGCGAGGGGCTGTCTATCGAGCAAATCCGACCAGACTACCGGATCAATGCCCAAAATCCTCAATTCGCTCGGCGTAACTGGCACCAGACCACGTCCCTGTGTGAGCCAGACGGCAGCGGCTAGCAACCGCGCCTACTCTTTCATGCTTCGACAACTAAGATGAATCGCTCCCACCGAAGGTCCTGAAATTCGTTTCGCACACGTGATCGGGTGCGTCGGTCACACTTGTGGCCCAGACTTTGCGGTTTGTAGCGTCCCGTCCCGCCTAGGAAGTTGAAATGTTGATGGCCTGGAAATCGCGGTTGTGGTCGCTGCTCACCCTCGTCGCAATGGTATTCCTGTCTTGCCAGGGATGCTCGCGAGTCGAGCGATCACTCGCAAAATCGGATGCCGCCGCGAAAAACATGGCCGTCCGTACTGTTGCGGTGATGCAGGAAGAGGTGCAACGTACGACGGTTCAACCGGCGACCGTTCACGCCTACTACCAGACGGAGATCCGTACGAACGTCACCGGGTACATCAAGGAACTCCACGTTGACATTGGGGACCATGTCGCCGCCGGCGATACCTTGCTGGTGATCGATGTTCCGGAACTGGCGACGCAACGACAGACCATGGCGGCTAAGGTACGCCGCGCCGAAGCAGAGGAGAAGCGAGTCGAGGCAGGTATTCAGCTGGCGGCCGCCAATGTGCAATCGGCCAAGGCACGGCTTGTCCAGGCTAACTCGGAAATGAATCGCGTCGATGCTTCCGCTTGCCGCCGTCGAAGCGGAGTTCGAACGCACGAGCGACTTGGTTGAGCGTCAATCGCTGGAACGTCGCATGCTTGATGAGATTCGCAAGAAGCGGGACTCCGAGCTCGCTGCCAAGCAAGCAGTCGCTTCGGCGATTGTCTCGGCCGAAGCCGATGTGACGGTCGCCCAAGCGCAATATTCCGCGGCAGAAGCCGATCGGGAGATCGCCAAGACGGATACCGAAATCGCACGCAGCCAGCTCGAAGAACTGGACGTGCTGGTTGGCTACACCGAAGCTCAAAGCTCCTTTCGCCGGCGTGATCAACAGTCGTGGTGTCGATCTTGGTGATCTGGTATTGGCAGAAAGCCAGGGCTCCAAAGGTCCATCGTTGTTCTCGCTGATCCAAATGGACAAGGTCCGAATTCAAATGCCGGTGCCCGAAGCCGAGGCTGCAGTGGTCAATCCGGGAGACACAATCACATTGAACTTCCCCTCGTTCCCGAGTGAACAGTCGATGACGGCCAACGTCACACGATTGAGCGGCAGCCTGGATCCAAGCACGCGGACCATGCTGGTCGAAGCAGTCGTTGACAACCCCGATATGAAATTGATTCCAGGTATGTTTGGTCAAGCGACGATCAAGATTGGTGCAAACGTAGCAAGCAACGTTCTGCCGGCCCGCGCCGTTCGTTTCGACGAAACCGGAAATGCATACGTCTACGCGGTCAGCCAAGATGAAACGGTGGAAATCGTACCGGTAACGACCGGTATTGATGATGGCCGAACAATCGAAATCACATCCGGAATCCAACCGGGACAGCGAGTCATTGATGCCCATCTGAAGCGATTCACATCCGGACAAAAGGTCACGATCCTGACGCCGTAGACTCCCCCTTCGGATCGACGACGACATCGATACGCAACCAGATATTCTCACGACGCAGACTTCTCGATGGGCATCATCAACTTCGCTCTCAACAATCGATTCGCGGTCCTTGCCGGTGCCTTGGCTCTCTGCCTGCTCGGCGCCGCCGTGGTTCCAGGGATCACCATCGATATTCTGCCCGACTTCAAGAAACCGGTTGTGGTCAGCTTTTTCTCCTATCCTGGACTGCCAACCATGGACATGGAGAAGTCCGTAACGTCTCGGGTCGAGCGCGCCTTGACGTTGGCTGGAAAGATCGAACACCAGGAATCTCGTACCGTGCCGGGAGCGGCGGTGATCAAGGTGTTCTTTCAGCCCGGCGCCGATCCCAGCGCGGCGATGAATGACATTGTCAATCTCGAAGCAAGTGACATGTTTCACTTGCCGCCAGGGATCGAATGGCCGTTCACGCTGCGTAGCGAGCCCGCGAACCTGCCGGTCGTGCTTGCCGCAATCTCCGGTGAGGGCCTGAGCGAATCAGAACTCTACACCATCGGCTACTACGCCGTTCGAAACAAAATGGGCGGACTGAAGGGGGTTCAAATTCCGCACCCCTTCGGTGGTAAGTTCCGTCAGATGATGGTCTACGTCGATCCTGCCAAATTGCAGGCGTACCACATCAGCCCGACCGACGTCGTCGAGGCGCTCAAGAAGTCGAATCTGGTGCTGGCAGCCGGCACGGCCATCATGGGTGGAACCGACTACCAAATTCATCCGCGAAACACCTTGCCTACCACCGAAGAGATTGAGGCGATTCCGATTTCGGTCCGAGACGACCGCCCCGATCTTCATTCGCGACGTCGGTAAAGTCGTGGACGATGCGGCGTTGCAATACAACATCGTACGTGTCAACGGCAAGCGAAGCGTTTACTGCCCGCTGCTGCGCGAACCTGGTGAAAACACGATCGCAGTGGTCGATCGGATCTACGAGGGAATCAGCACGGAAATTCCCAAAATGAAGGAGCGAGGCGACATTCCCGAAGCGACCGAAGTCACGCTGGTTTCCGATCAATCGCACTACATTCGCACCGCCATGTCGAATCTCTATCGTCAGGTCGGGCTTGGAGCGATTCTTGTCTCCATCGTGGTGTACGTGTTCCTGCGACGCATCCTGCCGACAGTCATCATCGTGGCGATCATTGGACTGGCGATTCTGATCGGCGGTCTCGGATTCGCGTTCACTGGACAATCGATCAACGTAATGACGCTCGGCGGGATCGCACTCGCAATCGGTACGGTGGTGGACGCTGGCATCGTCGTGGTGGAAAACATCATTCGCCACCAGAGAATGGGCAAGTCGCCTTTGGACGCCGCGCGCGATGGAACCGCCGAGGTGTCGGGAGCAATCTTTGCAGGAACAGCAACGACGCTGGCCGTGTTCCTGCCCGCCGTGTTCCTGACAGGAATGATTCACTATCTGTTCGCTCCCCTGTCACTGGCCGCCACCTTTACGATTGGAGCTTCCTTCTTTCTTGCGATTACGGTGGTGCCAGCATATTGTGCCACGTTCCTTCGAGTCGATTCCGATTCCGCTCGCGACAAGCCGTCGGAAGCGTCGGATCAAGTGCATAGCCTGTACGGCCGAACGCTCCGAAGCCTGATGAAAGCTCCGGGTCTCGCCACACTCGTAATCGTGTTGACGGTCGGGGCAACTTTCCTGTTGGTTCCCTGGATCGGCAGCGAACTCTTTCCTGATGTCGACGCCGGCACCTTCGAACTACGGATCAAAACGGTTCCCGGAACCGAGCTGGAAGCCACGGAACGACTGGTCGCCAACATTGAAGACACCATCCAAGAAGTCATTCCGGAAAATGAAATCGAAACGCTGATCGCCAACATCGGCTTGCCCGTTGGCAAAGGAGCTGGCTTCTCCACCGTGCTCAGTTCCAACTCCGGTCCCGATACGGCGTACGTCATCGTCAATTTGAAACAGGAAGGACGACGCACCAGTACCCAGACCTATATCGAAAGGCTGCGAGAGAAGTTGTCGCAAGACTATCCGTTGGAGCAGTTCCTGTTTGTCTCTGGCGGAATCATCAACCTGGCACTGAACGAAGGAGTTCCCGTCCCGATCAGTGTTCAAGTTTCTGCAGGTACATTGGGCAAGTGCCGCGACTACGCGGAGAAGATCGTTGCGGTCACCAGCCAGATTCCGGGAACGGCCGACGTCCAAATCGCCCAATCACTTGACTATCCGCAATTCGATGTTCAGGTCGATCGCACACGCGCGAAGTACTTGGGCGTCGACCAGGAGGAAGTCGCCCAAACCGTTTTGACGGCTCTGGGATCCAGTGTGGGCTATTCTCCGACGATCTGGATCGATCCAAAATCGGGGACCGACTTTTTCATGGGCGTGCAGTACGAGAGCAACCGGATCGAGTCGCTGGAAGAAATTCGCAACATTCCGATCTCACTCGATACGACCGATGGTCCTGTCACCGTTCCGCTTTCCAACGTAGCGACGGTCCAGCGCGTCAACATCCCGGGTGAAATCGCCCACTACAACATCGCCCGCGTCAACGATGTGCATATCAACGTGTCGGGACGTGACATCGGCTCGGTCGCCCGCGACGTCCGCAAAGCGCTCGATCAAATTGAATTTGAAAACGGTGTCACGGCAACGCTTCGCGGTCCGGTTGAAACAATGCAGTCCGGCATGGGCATGTTGGGGCTTGGCCTGGCGGTCGCGACCATCTTGGTCTATCTGGTGCTCATGGCTCAGTTCCGATCCTTCATGGACCCACTGATCATCATGTTGGCCGTGCCGCTGGGGCTCGGTGGAGTCTTTTTGATTCTGTTCCTTACCGGTACTCATCTCAACATTCAATCACTGATGGGGATCCTGATGATGATCGGCGTGGTGGTCAACAACTCGATCTTACTCGTGGAGTTTGCCAATCGCCGACGACAGGACGGATTATCGGCGCACGACGCCGCCTTCTCGGCTGCCCAGGTTCGCCTCCGCCCAATCCTGATGACTTCGTTGACCCTGGTGGCGTCGATGTTGCCGCTTTCCTTCCAACTTGCTCCCGGAAACGAAGCGATGATTCCGCTGGCTCGCGCCTTGCTGGGAGGCATGCTCGCCTCCACCGTCCTCACCCTCCTGCTGATCCCCTGCGTCTACACGTTGGTACACCGGCAAACGCCCGAGAGTGCCTAGTGCATCGTCAACGCTAAAAATGGGGGTGACGTCGATCGGCGAAAAGGGGCCAGACACCCAAAATGCGAACAGACACCCAAAATGCGAGGCAACCTTCGGGCCGTTCCGGTTTTTGGTGTCTGACCCCTTGTCGCCAGCCACAGCGGTCGCCGAGTCGGTGATAATGATTGCTCTCTGATTCCTTCGGGATGGGTAGGCCGCTTTGCAAGCGGCCTTCGGGTGGCAACCATTTCAGGCGAACCATGTCGAGCCGCAGGCAAATCGATCCGAGCTATCTGAGCACCAGGGCGACGTCGTTGTTTTCGTCACCTTGTCGGTCAGGCATCGTTGACCTCCAAGTCATGGGTCTCTCGATCGGCATCGGCCTGCTGATGTACGGCGCGGTACTCACCGGTTGCCTGGTCCGGGCGTCTTCCCTGCAGCGTCAAGGAAGGTTTCGGGCGCCTGCTGAAAGTCTTCGACCAACCGTCAGCAGCCATGGCCTTGCCGAGTCATCAGGACTGCCAAGACGGCGATTTGCGGCCGCGAGCCCGCCCACTGGCTAAGCTTCAAGACCATGAGGACTATGAATGGCTGGAACTCGACGGGCGACGAACCGATCTCATCCTGATCGGGCATCAGCCTGAGCGGACCTCATGCGTCGAATCTGCGGAGCGACTGGGCGTGAAATCTGGACGCGGCGATTTCCCAGCATCATCCTGCCGGACCAGGCTGGCGCGACGGGGACGCCAGACGCGACGGGGAGAACGATTTGGAAATGCAAGCCTCCGGTTCACTTCAGTACTCGACGAAGTCTTCTCCCCAGGTTGATTCGTCCGGCGCCCGACCTCGATGGCGACGGTACCGGCGATCTGGTTTGGTACTCCCCCGAACATCTCAGCGATTTCATCATCGCGATCTCCGGCGCAACAGGAAGATTACTTTGGCTCGCGGCGGAACCAAACGCAAAGGGAAGTCGAATCTCCTCACGACCGCTCATTGCTGATGTGAATCAGGACGGCCTTGCCGACATCATCGTCTGCGTTGACCAGCAGAAAGGTCCTCCATGGATCGAAGCGATCATTGGCAAGGACGGAACCCGTCTCTGGCGCCAATACATTGACGACCTAGCCGTCCAACCAGCGAGTACAAATAGGAAGACTCCGCCGCGGTTCACGCCTCGTCACGTCGAATTGGTGAACGATCATGGCCGGACCTTGATCGCGGTCGAAGGCGAATCGCGGATCTGCTTTCACTCGATGGAGAGCGGCCTGCCCACGTTCGACGCGCTTACTCCGCCAGGCCTGAGGTCGCAATCGACCTGCTTCGCTGATTTTGACGGAAACGGTGAAAGCGAGGCAATCCTGTTTCGAAAGCACGACCTACGTGAATTGATTGCCGGCTTCCCTCCTTACACAATCTCGGCGTGGCCGGCACTGGGCGGACGTCAACTGTGGCGCAAGCAACTCAGCTGCGCATTGGCAGCGCAAGCCCGAGACGATCGAATGCTTCCGCTGACCGATGTGGACAACGATCGGCGCAAGGAGCTAGCGGTCTCCAACTACGTGCGATCAAGCCTCTCAATCGATCTGGTTGACGCCATGACGTGCCAGTCTCGATGGCCACAACACCACCGGCTATCGCGAAATCCTGAGGCATCGCTCGGCCAGATCTTGCAATGCCCTGATGTCGACGGCGATTCGATCGACGATTTGTTGGTCGTGACGCTCGATCGAGTGAAACGGTCACAATCTCGTCTGGCGATCTTCCTGGATTTGCTGTCGGGATCGTAACGGCGAGTCCATCGCAACGCTGTGTCGTCCACTTTCCGGATTGGGTGGCAGAAAGTTTGTGAGTGCACAATGGCTTCCACAACCAAATCGGCTTTCCACTCCTGGCCTTGGTCACTTCGCAAACGACGCATCGCGGTATGGAGGTATTCGAAAACGGCAAGAGTATCGATGTTTGGTCACTGTGTAGTCGAGAGTTGGTTTGCGTGATCACCGATATCGATCGCTATCAATTCTGCGACTTCGAGGGCGATGGCCGCGTTAGCATTTGCGTTTCTCGACGCGGATTCAATAGCCCGGCACTCAGCGTCTTCGATTTTCACCCAGCCGAATCGGAATCCGGAGTATTCGCTACCACGGAAGTCACAGGATGATCCGCAACTCAGCTTGTCCTATTTGTCGGAAGCCGAGTACCGCGTGCTTGACGTAGACGATGACCCCAGGTGGCTTGAGCCGCTGCCGTGGTCAACGCTGCTGGACAGAACAACCAACGAGATCAGCAAGAACGCCTCTCATCCTGTCTTCGCCCAAATCGAATACCTGAGCCTTGCGCTCGTTGGCGTTTCTGGGAATCTTCGTGGCACCCGGTTGGCTGGCCTTGCGATTGCTTGCCGACGGACAGTGGAGCTTGCTGCGGTGGCTCTTGTTGCCCGCGGTCGTCGGGATCGCGATCGCGTCGATCTCGATGTTCGCAGCCCAAGACCAGACGCGAGCAATTGCGTTACTGAGTGGGTTTCCCGTTCTGATGGTAACCGTACTCGTCCCGTCGATGAGCTGGACGCTTTTCTTATTGCCGATTGAAATCGCGGCGCTGTTACTGCGACGACACTATGCGACGGTTGTGTTCTTGCTAAGCATCGCGACGCTCCTTGCCGTCGTCGCGGCAACTGTCTGGTTGCTGCCCGTATTATCGCGCATGGATCAGGAGACAAGGTTCGATTGGGATCGATGGCATTGGATCTGGCTGGCAGCTGCCTATGTGACCGGATGGGGGCATCTCTTGGCAATCACGATCATCCATTTTGCGAATCGGTTTGAATCCCGACGAAGCCTTCGTCCAGGCGTTTAGCGATCCCTTTCACACTCCAGAGCAACGGCCGGATCAGCGAAAAAGGGTCAGACACCAATCATGCGCAGCACCCTTCGGGCCGTTCCGGTTATTGGTGTCTGACCCCTTTTCGCCAGCAACCCCAGAAGCAAAAGCTGAATGCTGACGCTGCACGAGTCCTTTTCGCCTAAGACTTGGCCCTTGCTATCGTTATGTATGTGGTCACGTGGACCCAGCAAAGTTTGTAATCGAGGCGATTGGCCGTGTAGAATGATGCTTTGATTCAAGACTCCTGTCCGCTCGCTATCTACCGCTTGAAGCGAGTTCTCATCCTCAGGGAGATCGACGATGTTGCCATCCAAGTCCAAGTGGAATCTGGCACGCACAGCCGCATGGCTTGTCCTGCCGCTTATCTGGTCCTTGGCAGCCGTCGCACAACCGCCGGCCAACGATCAACCGTCCAGCGTGCCGAGCAACGAAGCCACATCGGTTGCTTCCACCATCACGACGCTGCCGAAGATCGAACGCGAAATCCATGACGCGATGCAGTCAAAGTCGTATGGAGAGGCGGTCAAGCTGATCGAAACGACAATTGCATCGGGTAAATCCGAAGCGGCCGACTACCTTCGCTATCTCCAAGGGATCGCGTTGACCGAAAACGAGAACTATGACGATGCGATCGAGACCTTTGAGCAGCTCGAACGCGACTTTCCCGAGAGCCCTTGGATCAGCCGCTCAAGATTCGGTCGAGCCAATGTGTACGTTCTGCGTAGACAATACATTGACGCCGGGCAAATCTATCAACGTGAGGCGGAACGCCTGCTCTCGCAAGACCGCAAGGATACCCTCGCGCAGATCTATCTCGAGTTCGCTGATCGATACTTCGAGGGCATCCCCGCCGACGATCCGTCGAAAACAAAACTGCCGGACTATCAACAAGCCCTGACCTACTACCTGGAAGCTGACAAGCTTGGTACCACGCCGAGTCTGACTCAGAGGATTGAGTTTCGCATCGCGCGCTGCCAAGAGGAACTCGCTCAAAATGACGAGGCGATCGCATCCTACCAAGGATTCCTCGATCGATACGGCGAGGGCGAGCTCATCGCAGAGTCTCGACCAGCGAATCAATCCGCATCGCCAGAGCAACTCGCGGAAATCCGGTTCCGACTTGGCGATGTACAACTGAAGGCTGGCCACCCCGCACAAGCCCGTCGCATCTGGCAAAACTTTCTGAGTGCATCACGCGATCAAGACGAGATCAGCGAAACGGTCGAATCATTTTTGGCGCGAGCCCAGTATCGATTGGCTCACACCTACGGATTGCCAAATCCCCCATCCATTGGCGACCTCGAACTGGCCGTCACGGTAGCCGAACGATTTCTTGATCGGTACCCAGATCATGAACTTGCGCCACTTGCGGAATTGGAAATTGCTCAGGGATATGCCCGACACCAGCGTCACAACCAAGCGGTTGAACGATTGTTATCGTTGCTGCGAAACGACCGGTACCAAGCGTCGTCGCAAGTTCCCATCGCACAAGAAATGCTCGGACGCGAATACTATGCCCAGAGGGAGTTCGACCTGGCGATCGCATCGTGGAAGGAATTTCTCGAGAAGCATCCTACCGACCCAAAATGGCCGACTGTCCAGGGGCAGATCGTCAACACCGAGTACGCCAAAGCGAAGGACGCTCGAGATCGCAAGGAATACGATGCGGCCCGTTCCCTTTGGCTGACGTTTTTGAACAAGTATCCGCTCGATCCCCGCGCTTCGTCGATTCTCTTGCAATTTGGGAAAATGAAATTTGCGGCCGCGGAACAATTGCATCAAAGTCGCGTCCTCGAGGCCGCTGGACGGGGAGGCTCGCCGCAGGACGTGCAACTCGATGATTCCTGCAAAGCGTTGTTCGAAGAGGCGATCGCGGATTGGCGGCGGGTCGTTGCGAAGTACCCGCAAAGTGAGGACGCCTCACGTGCTTCCTTGCTGATCGGCACGACCCAGGAAGACAAGCTGGGCCGACTTTCCGAGGCCCTGGAGTCCTTCCGAATCGTGACCGGAAAGCTCCAATCGCAGGCGATCTCCCGCATCACGCGTTTGACGACGCCACAGTTGCAAGTGATGACCGAACGCAAATTCCGAAGCGATGAGAAACCGAAGATCCGACTGACTACTCGTAATCTCGAAAAGGTCGACGTCAAGGTGTATCGCGTTGACATGGTCGACTACTTTCGCAAGATGCATTTGGCCAGCGGTCTCGAAACCCTCGATATCGCCCTGATCGATCCGGACAAACAGTTCGAACATATCGTTGAAGGATTTGAGTCCTACAAGCAGATTGATCGGGACGTCGAGCTACCCATTGAGGGGCCCGGAGTCACCGCGGTCACTGTTTCCAGTGACAAGCTGGAATCGACCACCATGGTCGTGGTGAGTGACCTAGACATGATCGTGAAAGCCTCGCGAAATGAACTGTTTCTGTTTGTCGAAAACATGCTCAAGCAGACGCCGGCTGCGGGCGTCAGCGTTCTAATCAGTGACGGAGAGAAGGTTTTCGCGGAAGCGATGACGAATGAAGAGGGCATTCTTCAACAGGACTTCGAGCAACTTAAGTCTGCTGACGACCTTCGCGTGTTTGCCATTCACGACGGCCACATGGCTGCGACCGTCAACGAATTGTCGGGGCTTGCTTTCGCGATCGGCCTGTCGCCGCGCGGATATCTGTACACCGATCGTCCTGCCTATCGCGCCGGTCAAGCAGTCAATATCAAAGGCATCGTGCGATGGGTTGATCAGGACCGACACGTGTTTCGGGCCGGCGAGTCACTTCGATTGGAAATTCTGGATCCAAGGGGTCGCCAACTGCTAAGCCAAGACGTCAAGCTCAATGACTTTGGCACCATATCCAGTAATCTGATCCTGCCGGATTCGGCGGCGCAGGGCGAATACCGAGTTCACCTTCACCGGTCCAAAACGGGTGAAAAGGACACGATTGGCGAACTTTCGTTCGATACCAAGTTCACGGTAACACAATACAAGCTGGAACCGGTTCAGATCTCGATCGATCTCGAAAAGGAAGTTTACTATCGCGGCGAAACCGTTCGAGGATCGATTCAGCTTCAGTACTATTACGGGACGCCGCTGGTCGACGAAAAGATCCAGTATCGGTTTGGCCCGGACGGTGAGGTGGTGACGGCGAGCACCGACCAAGACGGGAAGGTTGCGATCGAACTTGAGACGCAACGGTTCAATGAATCGCAGCCGCTTCAACTGGTGGTCGAGTATCCCGAGCGCGCTCTGCAGAACGCAAAGACGATTTATCTGGCGACGCGAGGATTTGCGATCACCGCTTCGACGATGCGCGAGGTCTTCATCATCGGCGAACCCATTGAAACACGCTTCATGGTATCCGACCCCGCAGGAAAACCAGTAGGCCAAGACCTGAAAGTCGAAATGTTCGATGTGTCACCGAATCTCGGCGGCACAACCGAAAAGCTAGTCGAAACGCAAAATCTGCAGACCGACGATGGCTCAGGCGAAGGGCGACTGACGATGACGGTTGCTCAGGGAGGTCATTACATCATCCGAGCGACAGGAGTCGATCAGTTTGGTAATCGGGTCAGCGGTCAAACGCGGGTCCAGGTTTCTGGAGATGAGGACAACACGCGATTGCGAATCCTTGCCGATCGCCTCACTTTCACAACAGGAGAGCAGGCGTCGGTCAATCTGCATTGGCGGGAACAACCCGCCTTGGCTTTGATCACGATGGAAGGCGCCCGTGTCTTGCATCACCGCTTGGTGATGCTTCAAGAAGGGGACAACCCCTTGGAAATCCCGATGACCGCGGACCTCGCACCCAACGTATTTCTGAACGTTGCGGTCATGCAACAGAATAGGTTTTACGAGGCGCACACCGAGCTGCGAGTTTCCCAGCCACTCCAAGTTTCGCTCAAGCCGTTACGCGACGAGCTGCCGCCCGGCGAAGACTTGACAGTCGAGGTCCAAGTCACCGATCCAAATGGAATGCCCTTGCAAGTGGAACTGTCCCTCGATGTGGTTCAAGCCAATCTGCTGAACGCCTTTCAAGACACTCAAGGCTCGATCAATTCCTTCTTTGGAACCGGCTATCGACAGAGCTCGGTGCGTCAGGCAAGCAGTTGCACCTTCCGCTATCAACCGCAAACGCGTTCCGTTAGCCAGTTCCTGCTGGCCGAACAGGATCGTCGGGTGACGCGAGAGCGAGAAGCGGAAGCACGTGCGACGACGGTTGGCGAGCTATTTGGCGTTGACATGAGTGGCGTGGGCGGTGGCATGGGCGGCGGCATGATGGGCGGCGCCGGCGCCGACTTCGAAGACGGGCCAACCGTCGACTTCGATTCCAATGGCGACGACATGGCGATGGGCATGCAAATGGACACGGACATGGCCTATGGACTGAATGCAAACCAAGCGGAGGACCTGTACCTCGGGGGCCAGGTGATCCGGGGACAGATGAGCGATATCGACTACATGTCACAGCAAGATGGGCGACAAACCCAGTTACCCGCAACGAATCGGTTGAATGTGCAAACCTATATGCAACAGCTTTCAAGCCCGCGTGAATCGCAGCCATCACGCTCCCAAATGCTGACACCGGAGTCGTCATTAGCCGGGAAATTGCGTTCGATCAATGGAGTCACCGCCTCCGGACAACTTGTGACACTCAACGTCAACAATCAAGACGAATTGACGCAGATTGCTCGTGAACAGAATCTGCAACTGCTTCCCACAGGCGGCCAATCCGAAACCGCGTTCTGGGATCCCACGATCGTCACCGATGCCGACGGTAAGGCGACCATCACCTTGACCATGCCTCAGCGATCCACCGCTTGGCGTCTTCGGGCCAAGGCCATCAACAGGGAAACGCTTGCTGGGGAATCAACGGCCGAACTGATCACGAAGAAGAGTCTGTTTGCGGAGCTCAAGCTACCACTCGCATTCACCGCTGGTGATCAAGCGCAAGTGCCTGTCGAAATCCATTACTCGCAAAACGAAGCTCGCAGCCTCACGATCAAACTCAAGGCAACGATCGGCGAAAAGTCGGTCGAACAGTCTCGTCAACTCGAATTGAAGGGAGCTGGCATCAGCAAAACAGCGTTCGACGTCGACATCGATACCGCCGAGCAAGTCGCCTTCGAACTGACGCTACTCGATGGCGAGAACATACTGGATCAAACGTCACAAAGCGTGATGATTCGCCCCTTTGGCTTCCCTGTCTATCAAACGGCGGGCGGAACCTCGTCGCAAAGCACACTCGCTTTGATCGACTTTGACTCTGTACTGCGTCCAGAACGTGCGACGCTGCAAATCGCAATTGGCCCAAGCCCGAATCGCTGGCTGGTGGAAAGCGTTCTGGGTAGTGAAAACCTCTTCCTCTATCGCTGCCTGGCCCCAACCGCGACAGCGAACGAGCGTAGCACATCCGACATTCTCGGCGGCGTCGCGGTCGCCAAGATGCTCGGCGGATCACGCGACGACGGTCCTCCCGAATCCCAGGCGATCAATCATCGAATCAGCTCAGCCATCACCCAGCTAGTCTCCGCACAGAACGAACAAGGTGGCTGGTCATGGAAGGTCGTGACCTCCGGAGCGGAATCGGATCCGTATCTTTCCGCGCGCGTGATGTGGGCCTTGAGCGCCGCTCGCGAGGCCGGGTTCGCCGTACCACAGGCCTCCTTTGACCTGGGCAAGTCGTACCTTCAGTCCGCATTCACATCCTCGGCGCAAGGCGACCTGGAGCGCCAGGCGATTTTGTTGCACGCGATGGCGGTCTCTGGTTGTGGTGACTTCGCGCTGGCCAACCGCATTTACCGGGAACGCAATCGACTCAATGCTTCCGCGCTGATTCACTTGATCTTGACCATGGACGCACTCCAACATCCCGAGATGGCTGGCGACCTGCTGGAACTCGTCAGCGTCCCAGAGAGCGGTGAGATCGATGTCCGCTCCGGAGCGAACCAATCATCGCCTTGGATGAGAGATCCCATCGAGCTCCGAGCGATGTACCTGCTGGCTTTGCAAGCGGTGCGCCCGAACGACGTCGCCATACCAAAGTTTGCCAGGTCGCTGCTGGCTAGTCGTGTCGGCTCGCGCTGGCCGATCGAGAAAGCGAACGGACCAGCAATCTCAGGACTCGCCAATTGGTTCAGCAAGGCTCAATACCAATCCGAGAAGTATCGCTTGATTCTTTCCGTCAACGATCACGAGGTCAGCACTTTGACGATCGATCCGAGGGTTGATGGAAGTCGCCTGATCGAAGTACCCGTTGAATTCCTACGCAACGACAAGCCGCAGCGAATCGAATTTCAACTCGAAGGCAGAGCCACCTTCAGCTACTCCGCAGTCCTGTCCGGATTTGTCGCTGCCGACAAGATCACGGCAACGACCAAGACCTGGACGGTGGGCCGCCGCTACGAACCAGCCCAGCGGATTTTCGATGGGCGGACGGTTCCACGAGGATTTGATGTGGTGGATGGAAGCTATCGGTTCTTCACCAATCCGTTGACCCAACTGGCCGTGGGTAATCGCGCGGAAGTGACGCTATCTCCGCGCCGGCATCTCACGACGAATGATCGGAACACCACGTACGATTACCTGGTTCTCACCGAACCGATTCCCGCGGGATGCAGCATTCTGGACGGATCAGTCGTCGGCTCGTTCGAGCGATTCGAATTGGAGCCGGGCCAAATCACCTTCTTCATCGGCAATCAGCGTTACCCGAGTGATATCCACTACACGCTCGTGGGCTACGTCCCCGGGAACTACAAGGCGCTCCCATCGATGCTGCGAAACTATTATGAACCAGGACAGTTCACGGTTGCCGAGTCCAAGTCGCTGCAGGTATTGCCGTCTTCTAGTTCGACGGTCGATGAGTACAAGTTGACGCCGGATGAACTCTATTACTTAGGTGGGAAAGAGTTCGAGAAACAAGCTTACGATGCGGCGCATCAGTATCTGTCGGAACTGTATACAAACTGGTCACTCGATGCTGATAAACAGAAGAACGTCGTTCAATGGCTGTTCGCCTCATCGCTCGCAAAGACCGATCACGGCGATACGGTCAGATATTTTGAAATCCTGAAGGAAAAGTTTCCCGACGTCGAAATCAGCTTCCAGGACATCCTCCAAGTCGCCAAGTCTTATCGTGAAATCGGGGAATACGAGCGGGGCTACCTGGTCTATCGCGCGACGATCGAAGGTAGCTTCGAACGTGAGTCGCAAGTGGCGGGCTTTCTAAACGCACGCGGCGAGTTTGTGCGCAGTGTACAGGCGATGGAAAGACTGCATCGTGATTATCCGGCAGAATCGTACCTGGCAACCGCAGCCTATGCGTTGGCACAAGAAACTTACCGCCGCGCTGCGACCGTCAACGAGGACGAGAAACTGCGTGCTCAGGGTCTGACTCGAGTCCATTTGATCGACGCGGCAATCACGATGCTGGACCACTTCCTCACGACCTGGCCAGACGATCCTGCTAACGACGAAGCGAGCTTCGCGCTGGCGACCGCCTTGATCGACCTGGAGCAGTACAACGCGGCCATCAACCGGAGCGAGAAGTACGCCTCGCGTTATCCCGACAGTCGACTGTTGGATTCCTACTGGTACATGATTGGATACAGCCATTTCGAGTTGGAGCATCCGCAGGAAGCTCTGGAAATGTGCCGCAAAGTCGCCGAAGCCAGCTTCCCAGTACCTGAGACCGGTGGCTCGCGCCCAGCCGATAACCGTTGGGAAGCCATCTACATCATGGGCCAGATCTACCACAGCTTGGGACAGGCTGCCGGCGCCATTGCCGAGTACACGAAAGTCAAAGAGCGGTTTGCAGACGCCGCTGAAGCTATCAACTTTTTCAATCGCAAAGCAATCAGCTTGGATGAAGTCACGACGATCCGCCCCGATGCGGCCAAGCAAGTCGAACTTAAGTTCCGAAACGTCGAAGAAGTCGCGATCAAGATGTATCGGATCGATCTGATGAAGTTCGGCCTGATGCAGCGAAACCTTGATCGCATCACTGCGATCAACCTCGCAGGGATTCGGCCTTACCACGAGGAAACGGTAAAACTTGGTGATGGCAAGGACTATCGCGATCGTTCGCAGGCCCTGACGCTACCACTCGAAGATGAGGGCGCCTACTTGATCGTTTGCCGGGGTGACGACCTCTACACCTCCGGCTTGATCCTGGTCAGCCCGCTGACGCTGCAGGTCCAGGAGGACGCCGAATCTGGCCGCGTACGGGTGACGGTCAAGAATTCGATCGATGACAAGTTCGTCAGCGATGTGCATGTCAAGGTGATCGGAGCAATCAACGACGATTTCATCTCGGGAGACACCGACCTCCGAGGTCTGTTCGTCGCGGATGACATTCGGGGCAAGAGCACCGTGATCGCAGCCACCGAAAAGGGGCGTTACGCGTTCTTTCGCGGGGATACCTTGCTTCAAGCCGCTGCGCTAACAACGAGCGAACCCTTTGGATCACCCGCCGAGCCCAACGCGCAAGCACAGCCGTCACAACGAGCGAGCGACGAAACCGCGGCCGAAGGGAAACGCTCGCTACGTGACAACCTGTTCCGCCAGAACGGGATTTTCCAGGAAGTTCAAAAAGGCAATTATGACGGACTGATGAACAATGTCCGAAGCGGCATCAAGTCCAAAGAAGCCTTTTGATGGGGTCGCGCGATCGGCCCAGTGAAAGAAGCGTTTGGCAGAATGATGTTGGGCAAAATGAGATGTAGCAGGCGCGGCAATCCATCCACGTCATGCTGCCCAACATCATGCTGCCCAACATCATGCTGCCCAACATCATGCTGCCCAACATCATGCTGCCAACCTTCATACGCCGATCTGATGAAGATGATACTCCTCGCTTCCCAAGCACTGCGCGGCGAGCTGACATAGATGCTGATGATGGGTGAACAGAATCACTTGCGTTTTCTCCGACAGTTCACTAAACGCCTGCAGTGCAGCGGCCGCGCGAGAATCATCTAGTTGAACCAGGCAGTCGTCGATGACGACCGGGATCGCCTTCCCATCCTTCATTTGGTGCTCCAGGCTTGCCAAACGGAGAGCAAGATAGAGTGCATCGGCCGTCCCCGTGCTCATTCCGGCCACGGGCACCAGATCTCCCGACGCGTTGAGGCCGAATAGTGTGGAAGCGCCAGCGGCATCGTAGTCAGGCTTCAATTCGCAGTATTCACCGCAGGTGAGCAGACGAAAATACTGGTTCGCCAAGACAAGGACAGGGCTTTGATTCTCCAGTCGGTAGTGCTCGATCGCCCGCTTGAGCATCATCGCCCCCACTTTCAATCTCGCATAGTTTTCGACATCGGCGCGAAGGAGGCCTGCCTTTACCTGGATGGACTGTGCCAGGTCCGATGCTCGACTTCCTCCGTCAATCCGATTCAGCTCGTTTTGCGCCGCTCCGATTTCTCGGTGGACGGTCTCGATCTGTTGCCGCAGTTCGCGCTGTCTTGCCTCTTCCCGTTCAATATCGACCACCAAAACAGCCGGCTGGTGATCTGCTGCTTCGGCAATGAACTCTTCCAGTGATTGATCCTCGGCCAAACGCAGCAATTGACTCTTCAAGTCTCGGATCGTGGCCTGCAACTCACATCGTTCCTTGGATCTCTGCTCGATTTCTGGCAGTTGATCGGATGACTCACAGCCTGCCTCCGCGCAGAATTGTTTGAGGACAACATCACACTCGGCTCGCTGCTCCGCCGCGGCCAACATTCGCTGGTTTGACGACTCGATCTGCTCCTGTAAAGTCTCACGACCTTTCTTTGCGCTTCGCTCCGCTTGCAACCGCTGGTACATCGCGTGGGCAATTACAACGGGAGGCTGTTGATCGCTGGAGTCATAATCGATCGCCTTGGCCAATCGCTCGACTTGCGCCGCGTAGGAGGCGTCGTCCTCTTCGATCGCCTGCAACTTGGCCACAACGCCATCCCGTTCTCGCTTGAGGTTTTCCAGTCGATTGATTTGGTCAAGCATTTGAAGCACTTCCGCGGTTCCAGCACGATCGGACTTCACGAACGACTCGGTAAGCCGACGCCAATCCTGGTGCCAATCCTCGACGACTTTTTGGGCGGCTTCAAATCGAGCCTCAGCCTGCGGAAGCTCCTCTGCCAGTTCATCGCGTCGATGAAGTAAAGCGTCATATTGCTGACGCTCGCGAGTCCATTGACTGCGCAGCGCGACTGCTTCATCGTATCGCGATATCAGATCGTCGTCCTCTGGCTCCTCAAACAGTTCCGGTCTGATGCGTCGACGCAACCCGAACCGTCTGGTCGCAATGTACCGAATCCAGAGCCTTGCGCAGCCGCGCCGTTGCCCGATGAATGCGAGCTTGCGTCTGCTCCAATCGCTTTTCCTCCGATTCCAACTGGCCCATCAAGTCGCAAAGCTTCTCGTGGTTGGCCAGCCACTGCTGCATCTGCTCGGGTTGGCCGGCTGAGATCCGACAGGATCGCCAGGCCGCGACCCAATCCGACTTCGCAGATTCAAAACTCGCATGTGCGGAAGCAACACACTCCTTGGCCTGGCGAATTTTGGTATCCAAGACCTGCAGCTGAGACGACAGGGCCTCCCGTCGGTGAACCTGCTCGGAGTGTTCTCGCATCGTATCGGCCAACTGATCGGCCACACGAATCTGCTCACGAAGCTCTTCCACATCGGAAATCGATGTTTCGCCGGCGCGCACTCCATCGGCCAAGTGATCGGCAACACGATCGCGCTGCCGGCGTGCTGATTGGAGTTCCGCCAACGTGGGCAACCGACGATCGGCTTGCGCCTCCAAGAGCTTCTGTTGGACGGAATCGCGATCCTGCTCGAGTCCATCGAGCAACGACTCCTGATGCGTGACGTCGTGTAACGCACATCGAAGCGATTCCGCCAAATCACGCACGGAGGAATCGCTTGGCAGGGCCAGCCTGATCGCCTGCTCAAGATCACCTTCGAACCCTTCCAATCGCTGCAGCATCAATTCGCAGCGTCGTCTCAGCGATTCGCAGTTGTGACGACTACTTTGCAATGCATCCATTTCTGATTCTGGATTTCCGGTCGACTCGATCACATTGGCCAGTAATGCAGGATCGCCGACGGTACCGAGCGATTCCAACTCTTGCGTGACGTCTGCGAGCCGACGCTTGGTCGTTTCGATCCGATCACTGGCGTCATTCCGCCGACTGATCAAGCCTGCGTGGGCCGCAGCGAGTTCGCGAATCCTCGCGCGCAGTGTGTCCGTGACCCGCAATTTTGCGAGCGCGTTCTCGATCGCCTCTGTCGAATCGACTTGCATTCCTGCCGCGGTTTCGGCCGACAATTGACTGAGCAAGCCAGCAATTTCTTCGTCGAGGCCTCGCCGAGAGCGAATCAAGTCGAGGCGATCTTGCTCCGACTTTTCACGTGCGGAGATTTGCTGGAAGGCTGCCTGAATCTCCAACTCGTGGCTCGTCACAACCGGATCGGATCCAAGCGAACGGAGCCTCGCGCTCAACTCGTTGAGTCGCGTTTCGAGATCTTTCTGGCGGCTATCGGCCTTCTCACGATCAGCTGCGATCTGACGCCGACGCTCGGTAAAGGCTTCATCCAATGCCGGCGCATCGGCAACCTTTGCAAATGCCTCGTTGGCCGATCGCCAGGACGGCAGCAGTGGCTGAGCCTGCTTCCATCTCTGCATTCGTGCCAACGACACCACGCACTCACGCAATGCCTGGTCGAGCGATTCGGCGTCGCGTTGTTTGGACTGAACCCTGTCCCGCAGCGTCGCAAAATCTGCTGTCGGCACCTGTGACTCGCGCAATGCTTTGCGATCCTCCTCCAGTTGTTTCAACCCGGAGTTGATCGTCGCCTTGGAGCCTCGTGGCAGGAACAACTGGCAGGCGGCTTGATCGAGCTCCGCCTGGATCTCCCGCAAACGGCCGACCCCGGCACCAGCAGCAAACAGAATCTGGCCCAAATCACCATTGCCCTTCAGGATCGCGGCTCCACCCTCGACAAGTGATTCATACGACAAACCGAATCGAGCGAGAAAGGTCTCGCGGTTGATGCCACCGAGCATCGACTCAAGCTGGGTTTCATCAATCGGTTCCTTGTCCGCTGCATCGCGTAGGGTTGCCTTTCGCCCACGTCGCCGAATGCACTCCAGGGAAGCACCGCTTGCAGGATCGATCAACAATCCGCCGACCCGCACCTGATCGGTGCGATGGGCAAAACAATCCTCCGCAGCCTGTGGCATGCCAAACAGTAGCGAAGTGATCGCGCGAAGCGATGTTGACTTCCCCGATTCGTTGGGTCCATAGATCAGATGAAAATGCCGTGGTCCCGCCGACAAATCAATCGAGACATCGGTAAATCGTCCAAAAGCCTTCAGGTCGAGTCGCGAAAGAATCATTGACCAGCCTCCTTCTGCTGTAGTCTTCCTAACACTTCCGAGGCGGCCGACTCCAATAATTCGCCGACCCAGGCTGGATCGTCCATCGCCAATACCGGATCGTCAGCTGTCAACTCGAAAGGCAGCTTCTTGGCAAGGCTCTGCAACTCTTCCTCCATCACAGCAGACAAATCCTCTTCGTTCTTCAGACCCGTGATCACGGCAGCAAGGCTTTCAAGCGGACCGTCCAAATCAACCAGCACCGGATGATCCGTCGGCTCGGTGCAGCGGATCTTCAGCTCCTCGAGCCAAACCTGATCGTGCCCGTAGGTCACCGCGAGGGCCTGCAATGAAGACTTCAGCTGATTCTGATTTCGGCGAAGCACGTGGTTCCATTCCGTTTGGCCAACCAACTGGACTCGAACGACCAGCAAACGATCGTCGCAATCGTGCAACGCCTGGGCTAGCCATCTTTGAAACTCGTCGGCGACTTCATCGGGATGCCGAAGCTCCGATACATTGATCTGGCATAACTGCCAGCGCACGACATCCAATTCACGAAAACGAGTGGTGCAACCGCCGCGAGCATCGACATCGACCATCACGCATCCCTTCGGGCCGGACTCGCGGATGTGGCGGCCCTGCAGATTGCCGCTGAACATGACCGGCGCTGCGCCCTCGATCGCATGATTCTGCCCTCGCATGGATGTGCCCAAGGGCCCAATAGTCGTAACGTTTGTCGGCCAACTGGGCCGGCGTACAGGGGGCGTAGGGATCGTGTCCCTCGGCACCAGTCAAACTCGTATGCAACAAACCAACATTGAACATTCCACTGATTGGCGACGGGTATCCAGCAGCCAGATTGTCTGACTCAGCGCGGCTTTGAAACGAACGACCATGTACGGCGACGCCAAGGGACTCGAACTGCCGCAAGTCAACTTGATCGGACCGCATCATGATCTCGCTGCCGTCGGGATTCTTCGGCAGGGGCAAGGACGACGTCATGCGATTGGCGGCGTCATGGTTGCCGCGAATCACGACAATCGGGATCCCCGCTTCGACAAGCCTGCTGGCCTGAGCCACAAAAAACAAACCGGTGTTTTGATCGGGCCAATCGCCGTCATACAAATCGCCAGCGACGAGCACCAAGTCGACCGCTTCGTCGATGGCCAGGCGAACCATGTTTTCGAGCGCGCGTCGCGAGGCCCGACGAATTTGATCCGCCGGGGCCCCTTCGTAGCTGCCCAATTTTTGTAGGGGACTATCGAGATGGATGTCCGCAGCGTGCAATATCTTACGAGTCAACGTGTCCACTTCCTAATGTGTTGACGGGAACACGGTGGCTTGCGTCGACGTACCAATCGACGTCACCGTGTTCGTACAGAATAGCTTTTCCCGTCGTCGGATCGGTATCGGGCGCCAACGCATGAAAAATCAAGGAAGCCGAAGTTCGCATGTCGAACGTGGGCTTGTTGGCCGGCTGCATGAACATGATCAGCGATTGCCGTCGCCCGCGTCATGGCCACGTAGAGCAGACACAACGACTCGGTCATGTTGCCGGCTGCCTGACGGCCAAAGGCCTTTTGCCAATCACGACTGAGAAAATGCCATGACTTTTGATTGAGATAGCGGGTCATCGCCTGTGGTGGCTCTCCCAGCGTACGCACATCGGCGACACAGTTGCCTCCTTGACGCGTCAACGTTCCGTCCAACTCCGCCAAGACGACGGCGTCAAATTCCAGTCCCTTGGCTTGATGAATGGTCATCACGCGCACGCGCGCGGCCTGGGGACGATCCACTCGTTTCTCGCGAACCATTCGCACAAAGTCTCGCAACCGCGGTGCGGCCTGCGACTGGTAGCTCAACGTCAGATGGCAGAGCTGTTTCAATCGCAGCGTTTCACGGGGATCGCAAGCCGATGCCAGCTTGCCAGCCAGGAACTCAACGGTTTCGGCAAGCCCGCGGTCTTCCACCATCGCCCGGACCAGATCGGGACCAAACCCCTCGATTTGACTCAGCGGGCCGGCCGAGAGATGAAATGCCCAGCGTCCGTCACCCGGATGTTCGGCCATCATCAGTGCCGAAAGCACCATCTCAACCGCGGCCGAATCGGTGAGCGGATTGCCTCCTTCCTGGCTGACCTCGACTCCCATTCGCTCCAACAGAAAAATCATCTGGGCGACACCGAGATTGGTGCGTGTCAGAACACCGATCGAGATATCAGGTGCGCGCTCGTACAAGTCGGCAACCTGCTCCGCCGCGTCCTCGAAGCAAATCATCCGACGCGTCTGGCTATCGGCGTCCTTGGCGATTCGTGATGTCTTCAGGCAGACGTATCCGGAAAGCGTCCCCTTTGCCGATTCGTGACGTGGGAACCGACGTGAGAAATCGACGAGCGCTCGTGCCTCGTGCGTTGCCTTGTCGCTGGTGTCTGACGAATCAGCGGACTGGGCAAGCGGATGATTCGGCAGATGCTGGAACACGTCGTTGACGACGTCCATGATGATGGGGCTGCTGCGAAAACTCTTGTTCTGATCCAACTCGATCACGCCGGGCAATTGGTCGGCCACCGCGTCGAAGATCTCGGCAACACCGCCGCGCCACCCGTAGATCGCCTGCTTGGTATCGCCGACACAAAAGAAAGAGCGTTTGATTTCGACTTCGTCCAGCGTCATGTCTGGATCGGGCTTGTACTCAGCCGCTCGGGACGCGAGAGGATACAGCACCTGCCACTGCACCGGCGATGTATCCTGGAACTCGTCCAGCAAGACGTGGTCGATGGCTCCATCCATCCGATTACTCAAATCTTGATCATCAAACTGACGAAACTTGGATGCCAGGCGAACGCCGACGTCCTCAAAACTGAGTAATCGCGCGGCCTGCTTTAGCTGGGTAACGTGATGGTCATACGATTGCAGGACCGTCCCGGTCCCTTGGTTCTGTGCTCGCAGCAGCGACAGCACGGTTGACTGCGCCGCTTGATAGACCGTTTGAAAGGCTTCGTCGAGCCCTTCGGGAAACACGCCGCGATAATACTTGACCTCACTGCGTGTTCGCCGCGCCAAGGCGATGTTCCCAACCAACGTATCGTCGACCAGCGGAGTAAAATCACGATTCTCCAGCAGCGTGGCGAGCGCCAGTAGCTTTGTTTGATGGCGTTTCTGTGGCGGCTGAGCCGATCGAAACGCCTCGATTGCCTCATCTAGCTGCTGATCGTCGGGAAGCTTCGGCGCCTGCAGCTTATCCCACACATCGGGACCGCATTGTCGCTGGCTCGAATAGGCATCGCTCACGACCTGCAGCAGTTCGCGAGCGACCGATCGTCGCGTTTCGCCTTTGCCTAGCATCGACATCAAGGACGTCATCTCGGAGCGATCCAACACCGCGATCATGGAATCCACCGCGCGCTCGCGCAACCAAGCCTCTTCGATTTCATCCGTCAATCGCCAGGCTGGCGGCAGCCCCAGTTCGAAGGGAAACGAACGGGCGAGCTGTGTGAACAGGCTATCGAGCGTACAGATCCGCAAGCGATGAATGTTGCTGAGCAGCGTCTCGGTCAACTGGACACAGAGACTACGCGGCAAGGTCTCGATGCCAACTTGTTCTCGCAACTTCTCAAGAAAGAGGGCTTCGTCGTCGTCGGCCGCACGAGCAAGCGTCAACAAGACCCGGTGGAGGATCTCGCCGGCGGCCTTGCGTGTGAACGTGGTGGCCAGAATCGTATCGGGAGCAGCACGCTGGACCAGAAGCCGGAGCAGCCGAGCGGTCAGCTGATACGTCTTTCCGGTTCCAGCGGAAGCACGCACCAGCGTCGGTGGCAACAACCCGTCGATCGGAGCGATCACGTCGACTGGCGAGCGGTCCGCCTGAAGGCTTGGAGACTCGCTCATGATTCGACCTCCTGACCAGACGACGCCTCTAATTGATCCAGCATTCTGCCGGCGACACCCGTCTGCAAGATCATCCCGTAGTCGTCGTATTCGACGCGATCTTGACTCGGAGCGAAATCCCCAGCACGAATCCGCCGGACGCAGTCACGGATCAAGTCCTCCGCTTGCGCCATCAACTCGTCAGCGAAATCGGCTTCATTGATCCGAGTCTCACTGTCCTTCTCGCTAATGTTGAAATAGCCGAGAGCGACTGTCGCGGGATCGGCATCGATCCCCAAGAAGGGAACCATCATTCGATACAGGGGCAACTGCAGATCGATCCACTCATATCCCTGCTCGGTCTTTCGCAGATGCTTCTTCTCGGGCAGATGACCGTGGGTCTTGTAATCGAGAATCGACCAGAATTTCTCGCCATCTCGCTCGCAAACGTCAATACGATCGAACCGACCTTTGATCATGATCGCCTCATCGTCGACCATGATCTTGGCGTCCTGTGCTGGCCCCACGGAAGCCTCGACGCGATCGATCTGCCAGCCCTCTGCAACGCGCTGAGCTTGTGCGACGGCGACAGCCTTGAGTCGTCGCTGAGCCTGCGAGACCTGAATCTGAACCGCCGTTGATGCCAACTGAGAATAGTGGTCGGCCGCGTATTGGTGCAGGTACTCGTGCAACCGCTTCTCGATCTTGGACGGATCGGATTCGTGTTTGTATTTCGATTTTCCGAACAGCTCGAGCGCTCCGTGAATCAGATCACCAAACTGATTCGCCGCCAACTCACTCGCCGAATCATCGAGCGGCCTGAGCTTGAGTACGTGTCGCAAGTAGAACCGATAGGGACAAATCAGGTAATCACGAAAAGCGGTCACGCTGAGCGTCGTTACCGCACCAGGCTCGGCGTTGAGCGGTGGAACCGACAACTGAGATTGATCGGGCCCCCGGTCCCATTGATGTCGGGCAGGTGTGGCATCGCGTTGACTGTCCAAGAGCAAACGAACTCGCCTGGCGATGTCTTTCGGCTCGGCAGCAGCCAGCAATCGGCTTGGTGGCGTCGGTGATTGATCGGCGGCCGAACTCCCCACGATGAATCGGACGGACGAACGTGTCGACAACATCAGTTGCATCGCATACACATCTCGAGCGAAGCGACGATCGTTATCGGCAATGGGCAACTTGGCACGCAGAGCCCCCGGCAGGAACGGATCGCTGGTGACGGCGCGAGGGACGAAGGGATGGTTCAGCCCGTTGACCACCAGCGCCGGCGCATCGTCCAAAGCAAGGTCAAGCCAGCCCAAGATTTCCACGTTTGCAGCAGTTGGCCGCGCCAGCACGCGGACCTCTGACAGGCGCGCCGACAACATCTCGAAGGCCACCGCCCCGCTAATCGACAGATCCAATTGCGGATTCAATTCGGCAAACCGCGAGAGCAAGCGTCCCGCCCCTTCCAACGCCAACCAAGTGCGCCGAGGTGCGCCATCATGCCGCCCAACCTCGCTCTGCCCAACCTCGCTCTGCCCAACCTCGCTCTGCCCAACCTCACTCTGCCCAACCTCACTCTGCCCAACCTCACTCTGCCCAACCTCACTCTGCCCAACCTCACTCTGCCCAAGGTCATGCTGCCAGCCATCCCCGTACAACGTCGTCAGCCAAGTCGCCACCACCTGGCTCCACTCGGAAATCGACTGCTCCGAGCCTTCGAAGCAGGACAGCCACTGGGTCACGAACTCACCAAGTTCCTTGGCCAGCGGCCAATGCTTGAGGGCGTGCGGGGGAAGCGGATCGGCGATGCGAAGGGGAAAGTGCTCGGCCAGAAGATGGTCCAACTCGGTCAGCCAGTCGCCATCGCGATCGGCAAACTGCTTCGAGATCAAAGCGTGCACATCGGCATGTCGTACCAACGCAGCGAGCGACTGCCATGAGTGTCGCTGCAGATGAGTCGCCGTGAGTTCGAATAGGCGACCGATCGCGGTTTGAGCAAGGGCCCAACCGAGATGCCGGTAGGTTGACATTCCACAGCCGCGCAGTTCGACCTCAATCGGGCCTACCTGCGATTCGTCGGTCACACCGACGGTGATTTGATCGGGCGAGTGACTCGATGCGAGTTCGCTGATCATCTCCGCCACCGCCTGACTCTGATCGAGCATGTCCCCGGCGGTCACCAGCAAACGGTCTTCGAGTGGCAGCTTGTGCTTGAGCCAGCTGGTTGTGTCCACACAACCGAATTCGTCGAAGCGCCCTGACTCATGGGTTGGCGCGGCAACCATGGCGATCAGCGGACTATCCAAGGCGCGCAACATCTCCACCATCGCATCACTCAGATCGCTGGTGCCAATCAAGACGACGGTGCGATCGCTATGGCAACGGTTTTGCAGGATGGCTTCTCGTCGCGACGCAAAGGGATCGCAAAGCCCGGCTTCCCCCAGTTCCCGGAGGTAAGCAGCTTGAAGTTCTCTCAGCAGCGTCCAACGACGACGCTCCGCCTCGGTCTCGGCAACCTCGGCCACGTCAGCGAACGAAAGGCGACTTGACGCGAGTTCCTCGTGCAATCCGCGCAAGGTCCCGGCCAGTTCCAGCCAGGGACCAATGGGCTCGGCCGGGGGAATCACCGGGATCAGCGGCGCTAGGTGCTCAGGCTCCATTGCCCGCAGCACGCGGGCCCATGCCAACGACTGCTCAAACTCCAGCGCGACCGGCAAAGGAGGCTGGTAAAGCCGCTCGGCGAGTTGGCCGAGCGTCATGATCCGCGGTCGTGCGAGGTTCCATCCGCGAGTCTCCGCTTCAAGCTGCAGGAGCTCATGGAGTCGACGTGCACTGTGGGCCGACGGGAGCACGCAGTCCAGTGATCCTAAACGCCACTCGCCATCGGCGGCATATCGCTCGCGCAGCACGCCCACCGCCCGAGGCAACAGGGGTGCGTCCCAGCCAAGGTAAAGCGTCTCGCAGGTGGTCGAAAAGAGTTTCACGATCGAACTGTTGGGACCAAGTGGATTCAGCCTTGAAATGCCCGGCGACCCACCCCACCAGCAAAGGAAACTTGGCGGAAGGAATCAGGAACGGGACGATTCCATTCAGTGTCGCGTCGAGGTTTGACACGTCTGGTCACAAGACCCCTGAATTCTCGCAGATACTCGCCCCCCGCCAATAAGTTCCGAACACTTTTCCTGGGATTGTTTGCAGAGAATGGCCCTCCCCGGAGGGCAACGCCGAAGCGGAGTTTTGATCGGAATAGACAAGCACGACGGGCAAGCCAGTGTGTCGGATGCGAGCGCGGGACACACTCGCATGCGCGTCGTGCTTGTATTTTGCTGTATCTCTGGCGCGTCAAAATCCGCTACGGCATTGCCCGGAGGGAGGGCGAAGCAACCTGTTGCTGGCAAAAAATTCAAGAACCGGACGTTTTCAACGTCACGGACTCACCCCCAACCACCCAACTCGCCAACTTGCTCCGCGCCCCTCACCTGGAAGAATTTGACGGTTGTACTGAATATTCCGGAGTCGGCTCGCCGATATCCCTGGTGTGGGTGCCCACGGACCAAACCGTGCGCATGGAGGCGCATCGAAATGATTTTCTGGATTTACAAGCTGATTAGCAGCGCTCGACGGGCGATTGCGGGTCGAAAGTACCCGCATCAATTGGCCTGGGCGGTCGCTTTCGGTCTGTTGTTGGGAGTGATTCCTCACGGCAATCTGTTGGCGGTCGGTGTGCTGCTGGTCGTGCTGTCGCTCAAGATCAACCATGCGATGGCGGGTCTGACCGCAGTGGCGACGACCTTTCTGGCCGTCTATTTGGATCCGTATTCCCACCAAGTCGGTGACTACGTCCTGACTCACCCCGGTTTTCGCGAGACAGCGACGACGGCGTGGCAGCTACCGCTGGTTCCTTGGACCGACTTGAACAACACGGTCGTGATGGGAAGCTTTTTGATCGGCGTGGCCTCTCTGGTCCCCGTGTTTGCGGTGACCTACCCGATGTTCCGGATGCTGGCCCCAGCCGACGACGTTGGAAACGAACCGATTTCATCCCCCAAGTCGAAACCTGGTGTCGACTCGCGCAGCGGCGTCACCGCTGGCTCCGCAGCGAAGGCACATCAGTTGGTCTTGGTGGATCAGGGACACGCCATCGTCGCTCCGCCTCACCACAGTGGCCAGCTGCAAAAGGAGCGTCCCGGCGAGATGTCGGAGGAGGTCAAGTTCGTTGAGCTGGATCAATCCACCACGTCCTCCGCAGAGCGTGTTACGGTGGAAACCCGTATCGACGTGATTCGAATGAAAGACCATCGCAGTGTCGGAGTGCCTGGCGCTTCGAAGGTCGATGAGGCGACGGACGGGCAACCGATGGACGAAGCTCTGAACTACCTGCTTCGCCAGTTGCGTGACTCTCAGCAAAAGCAAAGGAAGGCAGCATGATTCGCTGGCGTTTCGTACTCACACGGCTGGTTGTCATCATCGCCGTTTTGATGTTGCTTCGTTGGGGACTCGGTCCGGTCGCGAACTTCTTGACCGTCCGAGGACTGGAGAGCGTGACCGGGGCGAAGGTCGAGATCGCCCAGACCCGCGTCGGACTGTTTCCACCAAGCGTGCAATACGTCGGCTTTCAGATTGCCGATCCACGCGACGGGAAAGAAATGCGGGACATGTTCCGCGCCGAGAACATCGACCTGGTGATCGATGGCGAAGCGTTGATGCACCGACGCTGGGTGGCACGTGACGGAAGAATCACGGGCCTGCAGATTGGCGCCCATCGCGAGCAATCGGGTCACATCGATCGACCGGAGCCAGAACCCAAAAGCAGTAGCGATGGATCCTCGATCCTAAGCCAGCTCGTGGGCGTCGGAACCGCAAAGATCAGCGCGGATGCGAAATCCTTTGCAACGAATCTTGAAACCGTGCGCCGTAGTAAAGCGATCCGCGAGCGTTGGGAATCGGAATACGATCAATTGGTGACGCGCGCTCGCAACTTGGAAAAGCAGGTCCGCAGTATTCGCGATGAAGCGCGCGGCATTGACAATCCGCTTCGCGATTGGCCTCAACTTGAGCGGACGCTCGCCAAAGCCAACGAGGTACGAAGCGAATTGATGAACGTGCGGGAAGAGATTGACTCGCTGCCCAATCGCATGCAGGCCGATCTGACGCAGCTCGATGACGCACGGCGCATCGACCTGGCGAAAGTCGACCAGTATGTACCCGGCGATCTGAGTAACAGCGGTGATTTCGGCATCGACATCATGACGTCGGCGGTGCGTGACCAGATCCAGCGTATCCAGGGATACCTGGACGGCGGGCGGACCCTCGCCAACTACACCGTCATTGCGCCGGAGAGTGAACGGATTCGTGGCGTCGATCACGACTTGAATTCGGTGCAGCGACCTTCTGTCATGGTTCGTCGTTGTGAAGTCGGCGGTGTCATGCGAGCCGACGGAAACCTCTTTGCCGTCACCGGAATCTTGGAAAACCTGACGCCCAGCCCTGAGTTGCTGGCCGAGCCGACTCGCGCTCGATTGCGACTCGAAGGCCCTGAACTGATTCGAGTTGAATACGTGCGTGATCGTCGCGACCATCAGGACGTCGACTTGCTGACACTGCACTGGCCCGAGATGAAAGCCAAACCCATCCGCTTGGGAGACCAAGATGATGCCGGCATCACGATCGTAGGAGGCCAGCGCGAACTCTGGGTGCAAGTTCGCACCGAGAATGACCGAATCGAAGGACGACTGGTCAGCAAGCAAACCGGCGTCAAGATGGATTTGAATGTCGATTCCAAATACGCCGGAACGGCAACCGTGAAATCGCTTCAAGAAAGCCTGGCGGCTGTCGATCGAATTGAAGTCGATGCCCGCTTCCAGGGCACCTGGCGCGACATCAACATGAACTTGAACACCAATCTCGGCCAGATTCTGCGCAGTGCCACCAAGGAGGCCATCGACGGCCAGGTCCGCGAAGCAAAGCTGCAACTCGCCGCAAAAGTGGATCAGGCACATCGAGAACAGACGCAAGCGTTGCAGCAGTGGTTGGGATCGCGACAGAGCGAAGCCCGAGAACTGCTAGCCAGCGCTGACAAGTCGATCGAAGAGATGAGCCAGAAGGTGCTCAACGAAGTCGGTGACGCTGACGCCTATCTCGGACGCCTCCGCGGAGCCATCCGCGGGCGGCTGAAGTGAGTTGCGAGTGGCGAGTGGCGAGTGGCGAGTTGCGAGTTGCGAGTGGCGAGTGGCGAGTGGTGAATGGTGAGTGGTGAGCACTCGTTGACCACTTCGATTGGCTTTCGCCAGGCAACATCGCTGGTAATTTGTTGCCGGCCTCGCGCCGGGTACAAGGACGATGGACAAAATGATGGGAGATTCGACTCTCACAAGCCATCATTTCCCTCCCACATCTCTCCCGTCATCATTCTGCCCAACAGCATTCTGCTAACCTCGCTACTGCCATTCTCAATCGACGCCTTGAGAGCACGAGCACGAGCCGGGCAGTCTCGCAGGGGCCGCGATCGGGAATTCTTCTCGAAATTTCGGGAATTTCTTGCAAAGGATTGAGACAGCCTGCGGGTCGTGGCATCCTTGTGGTTGATTGCCTGCTTGGCGTCGCCCGTCTGCTCGATCCTCCACACTGATCTGATCCGTGATTGACCCGACCATGCTCGCCGAGACTTGGGACGCCTGCGCGGATCGCTTGTTGTTGGTGGCTCGTTCGATCGGGGGGCCAGCCGAAGACGCCGTGCAAGAAGCGTTTGTCGCTTTGGCTGGCCAACCCTGCATGCCGGATGACCCGATGGCCTGGCTGGTGCGCGTGACCAGAAATCAACTGCTGCAATGGCAGCGAAGCGGCGATCGAAGGCGACGAAGAGAAACGTTCGCCTACCAACAGAACTGGTTTGACAACGAAATCCTGAAGATCGACCAGCGAATCGATGCTCGCGAGGTCACCGCCTCGCTGGCCGCGATGGACTCACCACAACGTGAGGTGATTGTGATGCATCTATGGGGTGGCCTGACCTTCGAGGCGATCGGCCAAATTCTGGACATGTCACGTGCCTCGGCCCATCGATCTTTTCAACTAGGACTGGCCTCACTGAAACGCCAGTTCTGCTGTGAGCCGAATTTCAATTCCATGAGAATCTGCCATGAATGAGTCCAACCAACCATCGGATCCCTTGATCGGGCAACTTCAGCGATTGCAGCCAGCGAAATCGACGATGGACGTTCGCGAAACGTTCTATCGAGCCGGCTACGAAGCTTGCCGAGTTCAAATGCGATCAGGTCAGTCTCGCAAGCTCGCCATCGGTCTCGCTGCCGCAATGATCGCCCTGCTGGTCACCGTACCAACTAGCTATCTCGCAGGGAAAGCGACTGCATCGGGATCTGGCAGGCAAGACCTTGCCCAAGCCGACCCAATCGGACTGCAAACCGCGCGATCGAACGGTCACAGCCAAAACAATCTGCGAAGCACGTCCACGCCGACTCCCGCGGTGCTACCCGATCTCCCGACGCAGGAAGACGAGGCCGCGCCCATCCGTCGCGAAAACGCTGAGCGACCTGATGCGGTTGAACTGGTGGTCAACCGGCACAATGCGCATCCGTTGACGAGCTGGATGAATCCGCTCGCGAGCATCGCGCGATCGACGAAGCTAGATCGTCAGGCTGAATCGATGCAGACGACATCACACGCCTCGCTTTTCGTACTCGAGAGCGCGATTCGAAACCTGAGTGAACTACCTTTCTCGGTCGCGCAGACGAGCCAACTCGCGATGATTGCCGAAAACGATTCCAGTGACGCCGAAGCCAACAATTCCCGCCAAACGCTGGCGGTCGGCGACCTCAATGCACTTGCCATCGGTCTGGAGGCCGCCCAATGATTCCTATCAACGCTCGCCTGTTCGCCGTTGCCGGTGTCTTGACCTTGCCTTGCTTTTGCTTCGCTCAGGCAGTGGTTTCACCTGCGATTGCCCCAAAGCCAAATGCCGAGGCATCGTCTCCGAACGAGTTAACCATTCACGCTGCGGGTCAGCCCGATCCGATGCTTCGATACCGGCTATGGCCGGATCCCGCATTGCGAAGGAACGAGAACGCAACCACGTTGGTCAGCCGCGCGATCATCCTTGATCTCCAAGTGCCCGCGGAGATTCAAAAGCGATTCGCCGAACGGTTCGAGGAGTGGAGCGAAATGTCGATCGACGAGCTCCCCGTCGACGACGTTCGTGCGCTGCTCGCCAACTACCAGTCTGCGCTACACGAGCTGGAGCGGTCTGAAAACCTGATGCAAATTGATTACTCGCTGCAGCTCGAGGAACTCTCTGTACCGGAAATGGTGCAAACGTTACTGCCGGAGTTTCAGGAGATGCGAAGCCTGGCCCGACTGCTCAGCCTGCGTGCGAAACTGGCGATCCGCGAGGAACGCTGGGATGACATGGTGGACGATTGTCGCATCGGATTTCGTCTCGCGGAAGTGGCTGGACACAGTACGGATTTTCTGATCGGGCGTTTGATTGGATTTGCGATCGCCAGCACGATGATGGATGTGATTGAAACCGCCATCCAGCGACCGGGATGCCCGAACCTGTATTGGGCGATGGCCGGGCTACCATCCGAACGGCTATTCGAAACACGCCAGTCGCTCGAGTTTGAATCGACTTTGATCTCACGCGTCTTCAGCGAGGTTGGACGTTTGCCCGATGAGCCGATCGGTCCTCTGGCTGCCCGCGAGAAGTTTCGCTCGATCGTCGATCAAACTCGAGAGACAATCCTGGATGCGACGGAAAATGGAAATCAGTCGCCCGCAACGAGTCTACTGGGAGGAGTTTATGTGGTGATGATGGCAGATGCTTCCCGTGAACTGTTGGCGGCCACGCCCGAGTGGGGACAACGCGCCTACGATCTCTCCGCACCGGAAGCCGTACTGCGGGCAACCATCTTGTCGTTCGCCCGGGCACGCGATCGATGGGTTGCCTGGTCCATGCTGCCACCCGAGACGTGGGACGAATACCAACCGGAGTGGCAAAAAGCCTTTGAACTCGAATCGGAACAGTCCGACCCATTGGTCAGCTTGACCAACATGTTGACGCCGGCGGTGAATGCGGCCCGCAATGCCGGGCGTCGTACGGAACAGCACCGGAACTGGCTGCTCACGATCGAAGCACTTCGCATGCACGCGGCGCAGACCGGTGAACTTCCCGCGTCACTCGATCACCTCCGCCCGGTGCCAGCATGGAGCGACACGATCGCCAACGATGCTTTCACTTACGGCCGTTCCACGCCCGATCAAGCGACGCTCACCCGAGCGCCGCGTTATCCTGATGACCCCGAAACCACGTATCGAATCAGTTTGAAAGGTGTGAAATGAAGAAGGCCATCCTGTTTGCGAGCGTGCTCTTTCTGGCAACCATGCCTGATCTTCAAGCCCAACAACATCAGCTCGAAGTCAGACCCAGCGGCGGTGATTTGATCAATGACGTCGATCAGTCCACCGTCGCGTTGCACCCCGCGACGCCGTTTCTCGAATCGTCATCGCTGCTGCTTGCCGATATCAACCTGGAAAAAATTGACGTCTCCGCGGTTGCGACATGGCTTCACGATGTGATGGAGATCCCGGACTCGGCCGAGGACGCCCAGACGATCCGAGGTTTCATCGACTCGCTCAAAGGTGGTGGTGTTTCGCACATCTATGTATCCGGGGCAACCCGATCTCCGCTCGACGGCGGTCCCGTTGTGATCATCCCTTGTCAGAATCCTGCCGTTGTCCAGGGACTGGCGACCGTCCTGATCCAGCAAGCACCGGATCCGTCGCAACAAAAGCTGCATGTCGGAGACAAGGTTGTGGTCGCGGGCGCCGCAAAGGCAGTCGATCGCGTGGTCACACGCGAAGGCGTTGACCGTCCTGATCTGATTCTTCCACTCCAGGCAGCGGATCTGCTCGACCACACGTTCGTGGTCGCGTTACCGGCCGAAGCAAGAGACAGAACTCTCGGCGCTGTGGCCAGAACAACTTTCCGTTCCGCCCTTTCCGAATCCGATTTCGCCGCGGCAGATCGTTGGTGACGTATCGCGAGTCATCGTCTCGCTGCGTCTGCCTCCCGAGCCGGAGATGATGGTACGCATCGAAACGACCGACGCGGGCGCCGCGGATCGCGTGAACGGCCTCGTCGATACGGCCATGAAGAGCGTCGGTGAGGCTGGCTCGCTGATCAAAGTGAGTGTCGACATGAACAATGTGAATCTCCGAGCGACGCCTGATACTTTTTTCACGATTGCCTCGACCATCGTCGCTCCGGCACGCGCGAACGCCAAGCGAATGCAACGGATGAACTATATGAAGCAAATCGGATTGGCGTTGCACAATTATCACGGCAACGAAAAGCACTTACCTCCGCGGGTGTTCACGGACGCCCAAGGAAATCCGCTCTACAGCTGGCGCGTTGCGATTCTGCCCTTCCTTGATCAGTCGGCGATGTATCGAGCGATGAAACTCGATCAGCCATGGGATAGTGAAGCCAACCGCATGTTTTCGTCCACCATGATTCCGGTTTACGGAGATGATCCGAAACTGCCCAACAAAACGACCTTCCGAGCACCCGTGTTTCCGGGATCGCTGTGGGAAGGGGACGGAGCTCCGAAGACATTCAGGGATATCCATGACGGAACCTCCAACACGATCGGCGTGATTGACGCGCCCCTCAGCGCCGCGATCGAGTGGGCCAACCCGGAGCCCTGGGTCTTATCGGAAGACGATCCAATGTCGGACGTGTTCGGCGATCGCCGACAGCAACCGTGTTGTTCCTGGACGGCTCCGTTCGAGTCCTCGACCGAGAACAGATGACCAACGAAAAGCTGAAAGCCATGCTCACGATCGCCGGCGGCGAAGTGATCGAACCGTAGGGCTGCTTCGCATGCCTCCCAAACCGCGGTTCGCGACGTGACGCGGAGCGTCACCGACGTAGGGCATGCTCCGCATGCCTCCAAATCGCGGCTTGCCGTGACGCGGAGCGTCACCGACGTAGGGCATGCTCCGCATGCCTCCCAAACCGCGCTCGCGACGTGACGCGGAGCGTCACCGACGGAGCTTGCGGATGAAGAAGTCGGCTTGGCGGCGTTTGGCGTAGGGGTGTCCGGCCGCTCCGTGACCGCTTCCGGGGATGATCATTTGCTCGAAGTCTTTGTCGGCTCGGATCAAGGCATCGATCACCTGCATCGTACTGGCCGGATCGACGTTGCGATCGAGCTCGCCCCAGATCAGCATCAAGTCGCCTTGCAAGCGATGGGCCTGCGTCGCATTGGATTGCTCTTCGTAGTGAGACCCGATCGGCCATCCCATCCACTGCTCATTCCACCAGATCTTGTCGACTCGGTTGTCGTGGCAGCCACAATCGGCAACCGCGGCACGATAGAAATCGCCGTGCGCAATCAACGCTCGCATCGCGCTTTGCCCACCAGCCGATCCACCCCAGATGCCGACGCGCGTCAAATCCATTTCGGGATGCTCCTTGGCGGCCGCCTTCATCCAGGCGATCCGATCCGGGAAACCGCTGTCCCCCAAATTCTTCCAGCAAACGTCGTGAAATGCCTTGCTGCGATTGCTGGTCCCCATGCCATCAATCTTGACCACGATGAAACCGAGCTCGGCCATCTCGTAGAGATTCGGATAGAGCCCAAAGCTTTTTGGGACAAACGATGAGTGCGGTCCGGCATAGATCTCTTCGAGGATCGGATAGCGTTTGTCAGCGTCAAAATTGGTGGGACGGACGATGATTCCATAGATATCGGTTTCGCCGTCGCGACCTTTGGCAACAAAACGCTCGGGTGCCCGCCATCCCGTCTCGAGCAACCGAGCGATGTCGGCCTGCTCCAAATCACAAACCTTCCGTCCCGACGAAACCTCGCGAAGCTCTGTCACCGGCGGCAGATCCACACGCGAATAGGTGTCAATCAGGTACAAATCGTTCGGCGAAAATCGCCAGCGATGATTTCCATCTCCTTCGGTCAACCGAGTCAGGTTGGTTCCATCGAAATCCACTCGCACCAGGTGCACTTGATAGGGATCCTGATCCGGATCAATCCCGGAGACTTTCAAATAGAGCTGGCGTCGCTCGTCATCGACGCGTTCCACCTCGCGCACGACCCATGCTCCGGATGTGATTGGTTTCTTGACGTCGCCGGTCGCTGCATCGATCAAATACAAGTGATTCCAGCCGCTTCGTTCGCTCATCCAGATCAATTCACTTGACGACTCGATGCGATGCAGGAAGCTCTTCTGCGAGTAGCAGACAAACGTGTCGCTCTGCTCATCAATCGTAACATGCGGCGTCGCGGATTCGGCGTCGACGGTAACCAAACGCAGTCGCTGGTGTCCTCGTTCGTTGTAAAGAAATGAGAACGCGTGGCTATCGGAATCCCAGGCCATGTCTCGAATATCGAACGGATTGGGAAACTCGGCGTCGTCGATTGTCCGTGCTTTCCAATCGTTGTCGCGCGAAACGAGGATCGGGTGGGGGTGATCCAACGCGTCGCCGGGCTTGGCATAGGGAACGGTCAACAGCCGAGCATGAATGGAATCCTTTGGCGAGGACTCGATCAAATGAATCGTGCGATTCTCACCCGGCTCCACTTGCATGACGACAAAGTGCAAAGAATCAGGCGACCACCAGACGCGGCCTTGATACTGCAGATCCTCCGCCGCGATACCCTCGATCGCCAGTGGAGTGAGCTTCGTGGACGCGTCGGTTTCGGCATTCACGATCGTCAATCCATCCGGCTGAATCTCGACCGTCCACTTTCCATCCGGTGACGTCGCGCGCCCGGAATCACGACGCCGACGTCCCGATTCGCGATAAGGACGTGGTGGGATCGTCGTCTCGTCGATCACCGCCAGACTATCCGCTTGCGATGCAACGAACGAGGCAACGGGCCGATCCGAATCATCCTTGAGTAACCAGGCGTGACCATCATAGGTTTGGACCTCAGCAGACTTGCCAGCTCCAACGCGGCCATAACTTCGAAGTCCACCATCCTCCATGACCCAGAAGTACTCGAGTTCTCGATCCAGTCGATTGTCGAATCGAATCGGCGTTCTTTCGCTACCACCGCGACTGCGGGCAATCCGGGGCTGAGGCTGCAGGCCGTCGTTCGAGCCGCCGGCGAGCTCGCCTGTTCCTTCACGCAACAAGGGTCCCGCTGGCAGCTGAAACGTCCAAGACGTGCTGGCGAAGCGAAACGAGCAATGCGTTCCGTCTTCGGCGAATCGCAGTGAGTTCAATTCCAAACGATCCGGGCGTATCTCTTCGTCGACCTCAGTCGCGAGCAACTCTGCAAGTCGCCTGTGATCAAACGCATCGTCTCGTTTGCCTGCCTTCGCATCGACAAGCACGAATCGATGTGCGCCCGGTCCAGAGGTGACGCGATACCAGAAACGCGAGTCCTGATCGCCGATCCAATGGGGAACCACTGAATCCGCAAACACGCTGTCGGAAGTTCGCGACGAATAGGAGGTGGCTCGCTCGTAGTCCGCGGACGTTCCTTGCGCAGCACAAACAGCCGCCGGCAGTACGAGCAGGGCGCAAAGCAGGGCGACCGGGAGAGGCGATGTGTGCGGCAGTGACCTGCTGTTTTGCGAGTCTCGGAGAGACTCGGCTACGGTAGCTGGAGCATTTGTGTTATGGCTCATGTGAAGCGACTTTGGGCTGACCATTTTCAAAATCAAATTTGGAAACTCCTCTGGCACCGCTGGGCAATTGGCCGGTGGCGACGACATCTTCGACGTCGTATTGGGATGGGTCAAATCGCTGGCTGCTCCGCTTGTCCGTAAAGACCTGCTGCGGGACGACGAACTCCTCGGCAACCGCCAAGGGCGAATCGCGAAAGAGCAGGTACTGTCCGTTGATGTCGAGGCTAAGTCTAGGAATAGGATGATCCGCCAAGTTCTTGACAACAACCACATCCGTCACGACGAAACCTTGGCCCCCAAGCGCTTCGACGGGTCGTCGATCCAGCGTCACTTCGACCGGCAGCGGCGGGCCACCGACGCTTTTCGGAAACGTGGAATAGACCGCCAAGCCGGCACCGACCATGGCCAGCAGGCTGAAAATCAGACCACGTCGCGATAACCGCAACGTGGGGGCTACGCGAGCTGGCAATGAATCGTCGACCGACGGTTCAGAAAGGGATGGGTCATTCGAATCGGGGGATGGGTTCGACATCGGCTCTATCGTCTTCCTACGGGCAACATGTTAGGTGCGTCTCCGAAAAGGGAATTGCCGTGAACCTCAGGCGCTAGCCGTGGGCCGTGAACCTCAGGGCGCTAGCCGTGGGCCGTGAACCTCAGGCGCTAGCCGTGGGCCGTGCAAGTGCCGCGCGATCCGCTTAAGGCCAACGGCTAGTGCAGCGTCAGCATTGATTTTAGGGGTTGATGGCGAAAAAGGGGTCAGACACCAAAAACCGGAACGGCCGAAGTTTGCTTCGCATTTTTGGTGTCTGACCCCTTTTCGCCGATCGATGTCACCCCCATTTTTGGATTTGACGATGCACTAGCGTCGGAGGTTCACATTCGGTGCATCAAGGGGCGAGACGGGAACGATCGTTGGCAAATCGTCAACCACGACGAGCATTCCGATCACGCTTTCATCCTGGCTCGCGATCACCACGGCACCATGCCAGATCTCCCGATTCAAATTCGAATTTGAAACCGTCCACACGCCATCATTGAGCCGCAATTCATGCTTGCCAATCATCTCGATCACGACCGCTGAATCTCTGATCACTATGCCACGAGCTTCTGACCGCGAAACAGTCCTCGGGGGAAACTGGAATTCGGATCCGATCGACCGCGATTCCGCCGATCTCTGGCGTCAGGTTGGTGTCGACCGGCAATCTGGCAATCTCGTGGATTCGCTGGTCCTGCACAAGGGTCTCAGACGTATCAGGGGTTTTCGCGTCCAGTGGTTCAAGCGTGAACTCAGCAGACCGCGAAACATAAGTCAGTTGAAACGTCCCTTCGATTGCCTCGGCGGGGATCACGGACAGGTCAGCCGGCACCAGCACGACAGCGGACCCGTCATCCCGAACCAAGAGAGCCGAACCGGTTGCCTGGCCGCTTCGAGTGAAGCCAAAGCTCTTCTGTTTCCAGGTGGCTTCGATGCGACCAACCTCCGGCAATTCCCGACTCAAAAGATTCACAGCCGAAGCCGACGCGATCCAGTCCTGGTCCAGCTTCTCATGCAGCGTGAAAACGTCTCCTGGCTGTACCGGTTCCTCCTCACCATCGCCCTGCGGCGTAATGAAGCCGATTCCACCGCGGGCGATGGAGGCGAGCGAATCGGCGGACAATTCGAACCCTGTCATTCCCAGCTCGAAATCAAACCCGCTGGTCACCCAAAACTTGGAGTCTCGTGAGACAAGTCGTCGATACGGATCAAAGACTTGCACGCGTGTATCGACGTGCCTCGCATCGGGTGAAAGTCCACTGGATAGTACGGTTCCGACTTCAACGCCACGCCACGTCAGGGGCGAACCGGGGTTGACGCCAAATCGCTGATCGCCACGCAGGACCAACTCGATGCCCGCTTGTCTGAGGCCATCCGGTGGTCGAATGCCGAGCCCATCGAATTGAAATTTCTTGAGCTTGGAATCACCTGGAGCGACCGCGATGTACTTCGCACCCACGGCCGTTTCCAAGCCGCTGATCCCGGTCAAATCCAATTGCGGCCGCACGATCCAAAACTTCGATCCGTCACAGGCGATCGCTGACGCGCTGGGAACCAGTTCCGCATGCACGGTGATCGCATCAAGCGATTCGTCCAACTCGATCTTCTTGACTTCGCCAATGTCGATCCCGCGATGGCGAAGGACATCACCAGGTTTGAGTCCATGGCCTTCGGGAAACCGGATCGTGATCATTGGCCCCGACGACTCAAGGGAATACCACGTCAATCCAATGGCCAACGCGATGCACAACCCCGTCAAAATCCACATCCGCGAGATGCGGTTGTACCAGGGAGCGTTAGCGGTCATCACCTCCGCGACGGGAAATGTTTGCTCACTCATCGCCCACCGAGTCCCAAATGGAATGTGGATCAAACGAAAGCGATGCGACCATACTCATCGCGACACAGAGAACAAAGGCAACCACGGCCGGACCGAAGTGAAAATCGACGAGGTTTCCCAGCTTGACCAACATCACGAGTAAGGCCAGCAGCATCACATCGAGCATGCTCCACTTGCCCAACGACTCCATCAATCGCAGCCCAATCGCCTTGTGCCGACGATGCAAAATTTCCAGCCAACTCAATTCCAACAGCAACAAGATCTTGGTGAGTGGAAAGACGATCGAAAACATTAAGACGACCGCACCGACGAAGTAGTTGCCGTGATGCAGCAGGTCGAGTGTTCCGCTCAGAATACTTTGCTGACTTCGTTGCCCGAGTCGCTCGATTTCCAAAATCGGCAACAGAATCGCGGGCCAGAATAACACGAACGCGGCGACCGCGGCGGCTGCCGTGCGACTGGCGCCGCGAACCGAAGGTTCTCCCGCGACGGCCAGAGTCGAGTGACATCGGGTGCAGCAGGCAGACTGGCCGGTCGCGAGTTGCGGCAATCGATGAATCATTCCGCAACAGTGACAGGCCCGGTGTGTCTTCGACAGCAGTTCGTCTCCCACATCAATGACTGTCGTTGAATTGACCAATCACCACCAAGCGAACGGTCAGGGCCACACTGTCGACATAGACTCCGGTTACCTCGTCCATCCTGTTGCCGTCGAGCACCGATTCGAGCGGATTCATCGGTCGAATACTGGAATAGCTCGGGCTCTGCGAAATGCTGATGCTCGTCGCCTCAATTCCCAGCGCGTCCAACGTGGCTTGAACCTGTGCCTCCGCTGACTCGTAAGCTTGTTTGAACGCCTTGGCCTGATCCTCTGCCGAAACTTTGGCAACGAATAAAGCCAGAGGGTTTTCTAATTGTTGACTGGTCAAACCGCTGGCGAGAGTCGACACAGAATAGGACCGGCGCCCCGGCTCGGCCTGAGGCAGAAGCGAGGCGAGTTGTTCCAGTTGTGCCTGGCTCAGCCCAAGCGTCTCTTCTTGGTCTTCTCCTTCACGCAGAGGGAAGTCTGCAACGACAAAACACCTTGCTTCGAATTTTGTCTTCGAGACATCGCCGCGGATCGAACTGATCGTACTTGGCTGCTCCTGACCACAATAAAAACCGAACACCTGTAACGAGCCTTCGATGGGTCCCATCTCGGTCGCCCGCTCCACAATCGATCGACGAACGGTGCGGAGGTTCTCGGTGGCATCCCAAGCGGTATCGGAGACAACTTTGATGGGAATGCTGAGACGCAGGATGGTCGGTTTCAACGGGACCGTGCCGGTGCCCGTCGCTTGAATCGATGAACGAAATCCGGCGACTGGCCCATTTTCTGGAGCCTGCGAACGCCCGGTCGCCGCCAGCAATCCTCCCCAAACGCAAACTGTAAGCAGCAGTCGTCGATGCATAGAAAAATCCGAGTGCGTGATTCGATTCGATAAGCGAGTAGCCTGATTATAAACGGCCCACACCCGTCGGCGGGGCTTCCCAATCGCCTCTGCCCTGCCGTTCTGGCTGGACACCGCCATTCTGGTCCTGAGAATCGTTCTAAGTACAGAGCTGATGATTGCTTACGATACAACCCACGCCTGTGTATTGCACGCCAATCGTCCACATACAAGCACGAGGCGCCAGCGAGTGGTTCCCATTTTCACCAGTTCAGCGGTTGGCGTCACCCAATTTCCCTGGAACACACTCGCTGGCGCGTCGTGCTTGTATTGAAATACGCAACATCAAAACGCGCCCGCGAGTGTGTTCCCTTGGAAAAGTCCGACACACTCGCTGGCGCGTCGTGCTTGTATGGCGGCGCACACCGCCAGAGTGCCGCTTGGGGCTAGTGAGCTTCCTGCATCACATCTGGCAACCGCCCCCGCAGCAACGCGGCGCCCCGCACCCCGGGCCTTCGCTCGCCATCGGCAAAGCGGATGACTTGGACTTGACTGACGGGGCCGCTGGGACGCTGAAGACCCTTTCGATGTCCGAAGCTCCGCACTCTGGACATGCGACCGGCTCATCGGCCGTTCGCACCAAGGCCTCGACCGTCTTCTCGCAAGACTTGCATTCGTATTCATAAAGAGGCATGGCGTTGAACCTACCAAGATCTAATGGGAGACATGATTGATCGAACTCAAACTCGGGTCATTGCAAAGGCCACGAAAATTTGCCGTAGGCGGGTCTCTCCGAGACTCGCAAGCACACACGCTATTCTACGGTGTCAGTCTCGGAGAGCTTGTGAAGATATTGTGCTTGCTACTGTAGGTCCGCCTTTCCAAGGCGACACCCGCAGCTTTGCTGCGTTTCGTCAGTCTCGGAGACACTCGCCTCAGTATGCACTGCGTCTAATTTGTTCACAGTCTCGAGAGCCTGACCTACGGTACCAAGCCGACAGATTGCCAGCGTGCCGTCGCGGATTGTCGTACTGCTTTCATCATGATTTCGTTCTGGTTCCAATGGAATACCTCTTGGATCCATGCTTTGCCGGTCCCCTTTTTGATGGAGTCGTCGTGACATGCAGCTTCCGCCCCTGACTCGAGATCAAGTCCGCCGCGTCGACCAAATTGCGATCGAAGACTTCGCCATGCCCGGGATTGTCCTGATGGAAAATGCCGGTCGGGGTGCTTCGGAAGTGATCGACCGCATTGCCAGGGAGGGGCTAGTCGCGATTCTCTGTGGCTCCGGCAACAACGCTGGGGATGGCTACGTGATCGCCAGGCACCTGCAGCTGCTCGGTCGGCCGGTCCGCATCGTCTCCGTCGTCGATCCCGACTCCTTGTCGGGCGACGCGGGCATCAACGCGACGATCGCGAGGAAGGCTCGGATCGAGATCCGACGAGTCGAGTCGCTGGAAGACATCGACGCGTCGATCGCCGATTCAACCACCGTCGTCGACGCGCTACTGGGAACCGGAGCGAAGGGACCGCCGCGAGGATTGTTCGCCGAGGCGGTTCGGGCCGCCAATCGACACGGTGGCTCTGCGCGTTGCGATCGACCTGCCAACAGGGCTGGATTGCGACTCGGGGCTTGCTCATGAGCCAACCTTCCGAGCCGACCACACCATCACGTTCGTGTCACGGAAGGTCGGATTTGAAAAAGAAAACGCCGACGCGTACGTCGGCGTTGTCACGGAGATTGGGATCGGTGTTCCGCAGATGCCTGCTGCAGGACATCCTGACCTGGTGAGTGATTAACGTGGCAAGCGAGACTGAGCCACGTAAGGGAACTCTCCGGTCAAGCCCTCCACCATGAAAGCGAGCAGGTCGACCTTCTCCTGTTCCGTCAGATTCAAAGGCTTCATCTTGTCGCTGAGCCATGGATTCTTGTGGCCGCCCTTGTTGTACCACTCGATGACTTCTTCCAAAGTCGCTTGGCTGCCATCGTGCATGTACGGCGGCGAGAGCGCAACGTTACGCAAGCGTCGGCGTCTTGAAGGCACCGCGATCCTTTTCCTGCTTTGGTCACATCGTAACGACCGAGATCAGGCTCTTTCGCCTCCATCCCGACTCCCAGATTGTGGTACTGCTCGTCCGTGAAGTTGGCACCTGCATGACAGGCGGCGCAATTCGCTTTGCCGGAAAACAACACCATCCCGCGCTGCGCCGATTCGCTCATCGGCCGTTCGGCGGCCTTCGACTTGAGATCCTCGTACTTGGCTTTCAGTTCCGGCTCTTCATCCAGGAACTCCAAGTCTTCGGCGAACGCCTTTTCGAATTTGACGAGTCGCATCGTAAGCATCGTAGGGCATCGGCCCGGTCACCAAGGCTCGCTCGAACGTCGCGATCGCTTTGCCGACGTTGTCAATCGTGACTCCGTCGTCAAAGATCTTCTCGAATTGCTTCTGATAACCGGGAACCGATGCGATCAGCTTCACACTCGCATCATGCGTGTTGCCCATCTCGATTGGATTGGCGATCGGACCAACGGCCTGCTCTTCCAGCGAAGCCGGCACGCCCATCCCAGAACTGAGCCTTGCTCAGGATGCGGTTGTAAGAGACCGGTGAATTACGCCCTCCCTGCTGACCGCGAACTCCGACGCCAAAGGCGGTTTCCGCGCCATAACCGAGCATTGGGTCATGGCAGGAAGCACAGGATACGGTGTTGTCACTTGACAATCGCTTCGTCGAAGTAGAGCTGGCGTCCCAATTCGATCTTTGCCCGCGTCATCGGATTGTCGTCGGGAATGAAGATATTGGCACTGGCCGCACTCAAGCCTTCCGGCAGAGCCACGTTCAAGACGGCATGATTGGCAGGATCGTCCAACCAACGAGTCAGCTCGTCGTCCGTCAGCAGTCCAACTCCGGGAATCCCGGCGGTGAGCGACGGGTCGCCGAGCGTGACCGAAGAGGCAGATTCTTGGGCGAAGGAATGTCCACAAAACATGCGGCCGAAATCAACACAAGTCCGGAAAAGTGGGGTCGCATTCGTCAACTCTTGAGGGAAGAAATGGCAGGGACGATTGGCATGAAACGTTTGTCCCCGATTATACATCGTTGTCGAGGCAATCAACCATGTTACGAAGACTGGATCAACGCTCAAGAGCTGCACGATCTGCCGACCGGTCACACTCATCGGCAACGATTCCATCTGCTTGAGGGAGGCGAAACGCCAGGGCCGCGGGGGTATTCGATTGGGCTCCGACAAAACCGCATCGTGAACATGCAGCTTGATCCGGTATCGCGTGACCGCGTGACGAATTGTCGCAATCCGCTTCCCTGGCGAAATCGTCGATGCCGATCTCGTCCGAAAGGCCGCTGGCCGCTGCGGCAGCCGAGGGATAGACGGCATCCGTTGTGCGAGGAAAGTCCCACAGTCCCGCCCAACGTCCTCCGTCAGGGATGATGCGCACGAGGAAGCGAGCAGATCGGTCGCCAGCGAGGCAGAGTCGACGAACCGCCCCGCCCGACCACCATCGCGTATTCCGTTCGGTCCTCATACTTGACGCGAGAGATCTTACCGGGAATCACCTCCTGCAGCCCGGCCTGGCGTGCCTTGCAATATCGCGACGACGGGACAACGCTGCGCAGTCCGGCTCGACGGGGCTACAGACCAGCGCCCCAAGCTCCATCGCCGCCTGATTGAACTCCCCCACGTTCTTCTTCGGGCAGCATTTCCTCGGCCAGCTGCCAAAGCAAGTTCGTCGCGGCCCGTTCGGTCGCTGGGCCGCGCAAGGCAATCCAGCGGCTGAAGACACGCTGCGTATTTCCCTCCAGGATTGGAAGACGCATGTCTTTGCGAAATGGACAGAATCGCACCGGCGGTGTATCGACCGATTCCCGGCAGCGCGAGCACGTCCTCAAAGGTCGTTGGAAACTCTCCGCCATGCTGGGCAACGATTTGCTTGGCGGCCGCATGCAACGAGCGGGCGCGACGATAGTAACCGAGGCCCTCCCAATGCGCCAGCAAGTCCTGTGGATCGGCTTGGGCGAGCGATTGCACGTCTGGAAACGATTGCGAGGAAACGCTGGTAGTAGCCGATAACCGTTGCGACCTGGGTCTGCTGCAACATGATTTCGCTGACCCAAACGCGATAGGGCGTCGGCTGGCTGCCGCCAGGGCAGATCGCGTGCGTGCTGCCGAAACCAATCCAGCAAGCGGCGACGGACGTTGCTTCGCCAGCGCGCATCACGCCAGCAATCATCATGCTCGGGGTACGACAACGGCTTTCGGCGACCCGCTTCCTGTCTGGCGTTTCCCTGGCTCACTTGTCCTCGTATCTTCGCAGCCGAAGCTTGACGCTCTCGATCTTGTCGCCACGACGATACCGCACCTCGACTTCGTCCCCCGCCACATGCCGACCGATCGCACTTTGCAAGTCACGAAAATGCTCAACCGGTGAATCGTCAATTTGGACGATGACGTCATGCTGGATCAGCCCGGCGTCTTTGGCGGCGCCGCCGGGCTCGACGCTATTGATGATGCACGAGCGTCAAAGTTGTCGAAGCAGGTCACACCCAAGAAGCCGCCGCGGCGATACTCAATCTGCAAACCAGGCAATGCCGATCGCATCGCATCGACCTTTTCGGGAGAAATGCCGGTGCCCATCAAATTGAGTGACACGCGAAGCGGAATCGCCGCGATCAGATCGCCCTGTTGTTCCGTCAACTTCACGTAACGGATATCCAGCGTATCGATTCGATCCATCTTGGTGAGCGGCTCCAACGCTGCGTTCTCGATCGTCGAATCGACGAGTCGCGAGCGAACGAAGTCCAGGAATCTGCGCGACATTCTTGATCACCTCCGGCGTGACCGCAGGCCCAATGATCCGAGCATATTCGATGCGATCAAGCCACGCGAGCCACTGCAGCGGTTCGGTGTCACCGTTCCAATTCTCATCGATCTGCACCAACATTCTCTGTTGGGCGATGGCTCCGATTGCGAGCTCCCTGACACCCACCGCGATCCCAGCGCCGGCGAGTGTCTGACGCGCCAGAGCGTGGCGTTGCGTTCGCACCTCGCGCACGGCGCCACGGGCGATCGATGCCGATCTGTCCGACGGACTGGACCGCAATCGTGCTGAGTCGCTGGTAGGCGCCGCCGTCGTTTCGCGGCGGTGCTGACGCTGGCGATTTCCACCAGCGCCGCGGCCGCCCGTTCCACCACCTCCAAATCGCCACTGCGGATCGCTTCGGCAAGCTGATCGACCGCCGCGGGGCCGGCCGCGACCAATTTCGTGCTCGCCATCTCGCGGCGAAGATAATGTTCGTGTCCGAGCTGACTCGACCCAATACTCGATCGATTGCTCGCAGCGAATGGCTTCGCCGACATCGCCTGGTTGCGGTCCCAGGGGGCGGTGCCTCTTGCGACCACGTCGGCGTGACCGCATTGCTCAGGCCGAGCCAAATCGACGACACCGGCAACCATCAGACGAATGCGCCAGCTTCGGCGCTGTCGTGGCGCTGGCTGCCGACGGTCGGCATTCTGTGATGGTTGGGCTGGTTCATCCGATTTCGACAATCCATTCAGTGGGCAAGTCAACGAGCATCCGCGTGGCCCCGGCTTCGCCGTGCGGCCACCGCATGCATCGCTTCAGTTTAGCAGGCTGTCAGCTGCTCCGAGTGAAGCCATCGCCCAGCTCAGGTGCGAATGGTCGCCAACACCTGTCCGGTCGCAACCTGGTCCCCGACCGACAAGCGGAGGCTTTGGATCGTCCCATTGACGGGGGAGGCAACCTCCATTTCCATCTTCATCGCCTCCAAAATCAAGATCGCTTCCCCGGCTTTGACGTGGTCGCCAACCTTGGCGAGGAGCTTGTAGACCGCACCCGGCATTTGCGACTTCACCTCGGTCACCTGCCCGCCGGAGGATCTCGGCCTTGGGCACGGAGCCGCTGCTCGCTTGCGGCTTGATCCCGACCCGGAAAACCCGGCCGTCCACGGTCACCATGTTGCCTTCGAATGCCATGAAGACATCCTTGCCATCGACCGAGACGACGTACTCGGCAGGGCCGCTTGGCTTGTGCAGTGCGACAGCGGGGGCTGCAGCGGCGGTCGGCCTCGGCCGCCTTCTCGACCTTGCGGACACCGACCTCGGCCTCGCCCTTCAAGAATCGAATGCCTTTCTCTTTGCAGGCCGCAGCGATGAAGATGTTTTCGTCGCTGGTCGGCAGGCCCTTCCGCTTCGAGCACCTTCTTGGCTGCGTCGATTCCTTTGCTGGGGTCGGCGTCGTTGAGCGTCAAGACCTTCTCGGTCGTCGGCTCGAGCTTGAGTTGCTCCTGGGCAAGCTTGACCACTTCGCTGTCAGGTGGCACGGGAGTCTTGCCGAAGTAGCCGAGCACCATTCTTCCGTACGGCTCGGCAATCTTCTTCCAGGGACCAAACATCACATTGTTGAACGCCTGCTGGAAATAGAACTGCGACACCGGCGTGACCGACGTCCCGAAGCCTCCTTTGCGGACGACATCGCCCATCGCCATGATGATCTCGGGATACTTTTCCATGATCCCGTTGTCGCGCAACATCTGGGTGTTGGCGGTCAACGCTCCGCCCGGCATGGGACTCCAAGGAATCAGCGGTTCCACGGCGGTCGCTTCGGGCGGCAGGAAATAGTCCTCATGCAATCCTTGAAGACTTCTTCTGCCTCGCGAACCTTTTCGACATCGATATCCAGTTCGTAGTCGCTCCCACGCAGCGCGTGCCACATGACCAGGATGTCGGGCTGGCAGGTGCCGCCGCTGCAGGGCGCCATCGACAAGTCGATCGCGTCGGCGCCGGCATCGAGCGCCGCTTTGTTGGCAAGCACACTCACGCCCGCCGTTTCATGCGTGTGAAAGTGGATGAAGGTGTCGGCAGGCAGCATCTTGCGGGCCTGGCGAATCGTTTCGTAGACCTTGGTGGGAACGGCCGTTCCCGAAGCGTCCTTGAAGCAGACCGCATCAAAGGGAATCTCGGCGTCAAGAATTTTCTGCAGCGTCGCCGTGTAGAACGCGGCATCGTGCGCGCCGACGCATCCTGGCGGCAGCTCCATCAACGTGACGCAAACCTGGTGCTTGAGCCCGGCGTCGACGATGCACTGGCCGCTGTAAATCAGGTTGTCGACATCATTGAGCGCATCGAAGTTTCGAATCGTGGTCATGCCGTGCTTCTTGAACAGATCGGCATGCAGCTTGATGATGTCGCTCGATTGCGAATCGAGGCCGACGACGTTCACGCCGCGGGCAAGCGTCTGCAGATTGGCGTCCGGACCGGCGGTTTGCCGAAACGCATCCATCATGTCGAACGCATCTTCGTTGCAATAGAAATACAACGATTGGAATCTCGCGCCGCCGCCCGCCTCGAACCAGCTGAATGCCGGCGTCACGCGCCGCTTCGACCGCCGGCAGGAAATCCTTGGTAAAGACACGCGCACCGTAAACGGACTGAAATCCGTCGCGAAACGCGGTGCACATGAACTGGACTTTTTTCTTGGTCACGTTTCGAATTCTTTACTAGCGAGTGTTTGTACGACTGCGACCCCGTTGCCAGCCGTGTTAGGTCAGCACAGCCCACAGGACGCCGGCGGCGATCGCCGACCCCACGACGCCGGCCACGTTGGGCGCCATCGCATGCATCAACAAAAAGTTGTGGGGATCTTCCTGCTGACCAACCATTTGCACGACGCGCGCCGAATCAGGGACGGCCGAAACACCGGCGGCGCCGATCAGAGGATTGATCTTTTCGGTGAGAAACAGGTTCATGAACTTGGCGAACAACACACCGCCGGCGGTCGCGATCGCAAAGGACAGCGCGCCGAGCCCAAAGATCATCAGCGACTGGCGTGTCAAAAAGGTCTCGGCCTGTGTGCTGGCCCCGACCGCAAAACCCAGCAGGATCGTGACGATGTCGATCATCGCCGTGCGGGCCGTGCGGGCCAGCCGCTCGGTCACCATGCTCTCCTTCAACAGGTTGCCGAAGAACAGCATGCCCAACAGCACGATCGCGCCGGGAGCAATCAGTGTCGAAATCAGAAAGGCGGCGACCGGAAAAATCATCTTCTCTCGCTTGGAAACCTTTCGCGGTGGAGCCATTCGAATCAGCCGCTCCTCGCGCGTCGTCAACAGCCGCATGATCGGCGGCTGGATCACCGGCACCAACGCCATGTACGAGTAGGCCGCAATCGCAATCGCCCCCAATAACTCGGAGCCAGTTTGGCGGCAAGGAAAATCGCCGTTGGCCCGTCGGCTCCACCGATGATCCCGATCGCACCGGCCTGCGGGAACGAAAAATTCAAGCACAACGCGCCGAGAAACGTCAGGAACACGCCGACCTGAGCCGCGGCGCCGAGCAACACCAACTTGGGGTTGGAAAGCATCGTCGAAAAATCGGTCATCGCGCCGATGCCGAGAAAGATCAGCGGTGGATAGATGCCCTGGCTGACACCGAAATAGAGATAGCTCAGACACACTACCGGCGATGTACTGCACCTCGCCGTTTTCATCGATCACCCAGTGGTGAGCGTCATAAACGCTCAGCGACATCCCGGGGATCACCGGAATGTTCCCGACAATGGCTCCCATTCCGATCGGGACCAACAGCAGCGGCTCGTAGTCCTTCATGATCGCCAGCGCAATGAAGACGATTCCGATCACGATCATGATCAGATTGCCGAGCGTCATCGACACAAAGCCGGTCGTCTTCAAGAACTCCCAAAAGATATCCATCAATTGCTTTCGTCTATACGATCTTCATGCTCGTCGGATCACGACGATGATTTGGACGCAGTATCGCCCGCTCAGCTGACGTTGAAACTCGGTGTGCAGCACAAAACCGATCGCCGCCAGCACCACCAGGTCCTCCTCCGCATCCACCTCAACGTGATCGATCCCGTGATGATCATCGACCTCAGGCCAAAGTCGACCAATCAACACCAACACGCGAGGCAACGTCGCAATGAACAGGCTGATCAAGACCAACGCGACGTAGACAATCAGGAGCCCGACCGCGGCAATGACGACGCCATCCATCAAGGTGCCGTCTTCCAAACCCGGCGCGGCGGCCTGGGCGACGATCGAATAGCGGGTGAGACATCATGGGGAGTGGGGCGAGTGGGCGAGGGGCGAGGGTAGCAGGTAGGGCAGTAGGGCAGTGGGGCAGTAGGGCAGTGCGTGGCAGTTGGGCAGTGGGAATGGGCAGTGGCTGCAGTGGGCAGTGGCGTGCAGTGGGGCATGGCGTGGGATGCGAGGACGGGATGCGAATTGCGAACGTGGCGCTGGGCCGCCCCCAGGAATGCGAGAAGAATATCGCATCGCTGGCGATCGTTCATCCCCCAGTTGGCTCGGATCGCCGCCGACGGCGACGCCGAGACAGACCGCGATGCGTCCGACCGATCCACGTTCCAAGACTGGCGAATTCGAAGCCGGCCGGCAATCGACGAGCGAATTCAGACCTCCGAAATCTCCGGCACTCGAAAACCGGGATTATTGGGATCCTTCAGCAGGGCGTTGGCTTCTTCGGCGTGATCCCCGACGTGACGTTCCGTCACCGGGTCAAAGGTCAGCCAGGGGCCGACCGTGTATTCCGCCTTGTCCTCGGGAATGCCGACCCCATCTCGCATGATTTCGTGCAGCTTCAGGAAATGCTCGGCGGCATCGGTGTTGTCGCCGAACGAGGCAGCCCGCGCATTGAACGGCACTTTCTTACCAAGCCGATAGGAGTTGTTCATCAGGTGCCCCATCACGCAACCGTAGTGGGCGTCTTCGACATTGCCATTGGCCATGCTGGGATCGCCGGCTCGAATCGCGGCAATGAACGCACCCCAGTTTCCACCTGGCGTGACCTTGCCCTTGGGCACATCGAGAGGTTCCGGCTTGGTATTGGCCGGGGCGAAGAATCTGGTACTTGCCCTCGCCGGTGATCTTGCTGCCATCCTCCAGGTAATACTCGTTGAAGACTTGATTCTTGTAGCCGTCGTAGTTGACGTTGCGAACATTGAACATCACGTACTGGCCGTTGGGATATTCGGCTAATCCAAACATCGTGTTGGGGGTTTCTCCCTGGTCATCCCAAACGAAGCGGCCGCCGATCGCCATCGCGCGGACCGGATGCGTTTGGTCTTTGTCCAGAGCCCAGCGCGCCACGTCCAACTGATGGGTTCCCTGGTTGTTGAGGTCTCCGTTGCCAGTCTTCCAAAACCAATGCCAATCGTAGGGATGGTAATTGGCGTGATAATCGCTGATCACGGCCGGTCCCTTCCACAGTTCCCAATCAAGGTTGGCCGGCGGCGGTCCGATCGGCTCGAAGCCGATGCTGCCACGAGGCTTGCAGCAATATCCGTAGGCGATTTTGAGCTTGGGCAGGTCGCCACGATGCAACGCTTCATGCAAGCCAGCGATGCCATCGTTGCTGCGACGCTGGGTTCCGTGCTGGATGACAACGCCGTACTTCTTTTGTGCCTCGACCGCGATGCGTCCCTCACGCACATCGTGACTCATCGGCTTTTCCACGTAGACGTGCTTGCCCGCCTGGGCGCCCCAGATCGTCATCAGCGAGTGCCAATGATTCGGCGTGGCGATGGAAATCGCATCGAGACTCTTGTCATCCAATGCCTCGCGGACGTCACGAACATCCTTGGTGTTGAATTTGACCCTCGGTTCGCTTCTCCAATCCACTCATGGCGTTGGCGCGTACCTTGTCGTCGGGATCGATCACATAGGCGACCTCCACATTCGACTGCCCCAACCAGCCACCGAGATGACTTTGGCCCCGACCGTTCAATCCTGCGACTGCGATCCGCACCCGCTCGCTGGCCCCATTGACTTGCCCCGAGGCGCGCGTCCCGGTGATCAACAAGGAACCACCCAAGGCAGAGGTTGTTCGTAGAAACTGGCGGCGTGATGTGAAGTGTCATGAGGCCATCTTGGGGCTGGGGGAGATCGAAGATTGCGGCACCGATTTTGATTGTAACGGCAAATGATCGCAGACTGGTGCGGGGAGATCGCACCAAGCCAGGCACGACGCACCAGCGAGTGTGTCTCCGGTTTTCAACCGTTTGGCGGACGTGAGATTGCGCAGATTCCGGGACTCACTCGCTGGCGCGTCGTGCTTGTATGAATTCGCGCAGCATCAAAACTGGCGCGTGGTGCTTGTGTCCTCGGAAACGGGGGATCAGGCTAGACGCCACCGCTAGGATTGATCGCTGAGGCCGAGCTTGACGAGCCAGCGACGTGACGAGGCGGGCGTCGATCCGTCCTGTTGGCTCTTGCTCACGACGAATGTGCTCGAGCTCCTCCTCCAGCTCGGCCTGCCGCTTGGCCAGCTCCTGTCGTTGCCGAGAAAGCTTGGCACGTTCCAACGAAGCCTCGATTTCCTCCTCGCGAAACTTCTCTTCCCATTGGGTCTGCAGTCGCCGCAAGCGATCGCGTTCCTGCCGTACCAGTTCATCGCTGTCGATCTTCTCGGCGATCGCAGCGGCGCCGATGGCGAACTGTCGATCGCGAGTCTCCGTTTGCTGATCCAGGAGATGGCGAAGCTCTTGGACCTCCTGGTTGCGGGTCTCCAGGTCACCGAAGCAGTCGTTCAACGAACAGCTCGGGGGTCTCACGTTCGTCGTCGCTCTGGTAGGGCATGTTGGCAACGAAGGACTCGGCGTCGAAGCTATCCTCCTCCATCTGCTGGATGATCAACTGCTTGCGTTGCTCCCAAGACAAGCGTTTCAGCGGCACCCGTGTCGGAAATCGCCTTCCGAACATTTCTGTCGGCCACTTTCGCGGCCAGATCTCGGTTCTGCTGCCGAAGATCGCCGAGTTGTGAATCGAGTTGGGCGAGTCGTGACTCGAGATCGGCGATCTGATCTTCCAGCCGAATTCGCTCAGCTTCGCACGCTTGATGCTGGTCCAATCTCAGCGGGTGCGATCGCGACTGCCGACTTCCGAGCTGCGCTGCGGATCCCGATGCAGGCTCCGTCGAGTGCTGGGCCGACGACAAGAGATTGGTCAGATTAGAAACCTGACAAAGCAACTGCTCCAATAGCTGCGAGTTGGCCTGAACCGCCGCTTCCACGGACTGGCCGATCCCCGATTCGCCGTCCCGATGGTCCAGTGTGTCGGTCAACAAACAACCTGCCACGTTAGTGAATCGCTAGAATCGTATCGATCAGCTCAACCTGCCAGGAAGCATCGGTAGCAATGTCCGAGCACAATGAGCTACGTATTCCTACGTTGAATCGGTAACACTGTCAAAAAGCAATGGCGAAAAAGAAAGCGGTCGGTAAGAAGGATCAAGGAGGCTCTTCGAGTGAACTCGATTTCGAGCATTCGCTCAGGGAGGTCGAACAAATCGTTGCCCGACTCGAAGGCGGCCAGCTGGGCCTTTCGGAATCACTCCAGCAATACGAGATGGGGATCAAACAACTCAAACGCTGCCACGACTTGCTCGATGCGGCCGAGCAACGCGTCAACGTTTTGGCCGGCTTCGATGCCGAGGGAAACCCCGTGCTCGAGCCGCTGCAGAAGGCATCAGCGAGCCGGAAGGCGGGATCCGCAGCCCAATCAACGGAACACTCACCCCCCGCGGGAGACGAGGCTGGCGAGTGGAGCGAAAACGGTTCGGATGTCGACGCGGAGGATACTCGGCCCGGTTTGTTCTGATCCGTGAATGTCCGCAAGCACGGTTCTCAAAGAAGGCACGGGTTGTGAATCGAGGGATCGGACCTTCGGGTGCTTCGCACGATTGGTATCTTTCCCCTTTCTGGAGGCAGCGGTGCTCGTGCTCGTGCTCAGGCCAAGGGCCGCGGGCCAAGGGCCGTGGGCCGGCGCTCCTAATCGATTACGATCACCGCTGCGCAGCACGAGCACGAGCACGAGCACGAGCACGAGGAAGAGGAAGAGGACGAATTTGACTCACGCGACTCGGCCTGACACCGTTTTCTGTCGATGAACCACTCGAAAGTCGCCCGCTTCGGGCTGACCACTGTTTCCGAACGTTGGTCCCGATCACCCCTTTCCGTGGATAGGTGCTTTCGCAGAATTGACGCTTTTCTAGAATTTGAGCCGATGGATACTCGGCTCCCTCGTTGTCGTAAACAAGTCAAGCATCGGGGCAATTCAGACCCGCGGGGTCGGCACAGCCTTTGCCGGTGGCGTAAACCACCCGATGTTTGCACCGATTTCGCTCCCGGGAACCGCGTGAAGGGGAATCCAACCCGGTGCCTGATGGCACCGGCAAGGGATGCACCTGCCCTTCGGGCTTGCCAAATCGACTTGTGTGGAGCAATGATGCTCCGCTCCCCCCTGAGCTGCCTTGGCTGAAACACCTTGCCACTACCTCCTGATTCGAACTCGCCAGGCGTGACAACGGGGATCGATGATCTTCGTGAGCCGATCGAATCTGCGCTGCGATCGGCCTGCCACTTCGATTCGGATTGCCCTGAGCGGTTGGCCGAGGCGATGCGATACGCGTTGCTGGCTCCGGGAAAGCGTCTGCGGCCGGCACTGGTGCTGATGGCCGCCGAGGCTTGCGGTGGATCGATGGACGAGGCCATGCCGGGTGCCGTCGCGGTCGAAATGATCCACGCCTATTCGCTGATCCACGACGATCTGCCGGCAATGGACGACGATGACCTGAGGCGCGGACGTCCCACGGTTCACATCCAGTTCGACGAAGCGACCGCCATCCTCGCCGGTGACGCGTTGCTGGCTCAAGCGTTTTGCCACCTCAGTCATCACGTCGCCGATCCGGGTCGAGCGGTGGAAGCCATCCGAGTGCTCTCCAGAGCGGCCGGCCCGAGTCAGCTTGTCGGGGGCCAAGCCGACGATTTGGCGGCCGAAAGGAGAAACACGGGCACTTCCGACGGGGGATCCGACCTGAACCTCCCTCCCTCCGACCCCGTAGCACGATCTGGCGTTGCTGGAATCGATCCATCGCCGAAAGACCGGGGCCCTGATCGCCGCGTCTCTCGATCTGGGTGCGATTCTATCGGGGGCGGAAGTTGCTCAACGCGGCTCGCTCGGTGATTACGCTAGGGAGATCGGGCTTGCTTTTCAGGTCGTCGATGACCTGCTCGATTTCACAGCAGACGAAGCGGCGCTGGGCAAGCGAGCAGGCAAGGACGCCAAGCGGGGCAAGCTGACCTACCCGGGATTGCTGGGAATTGAGGGGGCTCGAGGCAAGGCAAATGAGCTGGTCGAATCGGCCCAGCGACGAATCGCCGTTTTCGGATCGGCCGGTTGGCGGTTAATCTGGTTGGCTAACTATGTTTTGGAGCGTTCGCATTGACCCAGTCGTCCACCGGTAAGCCTGACAAAGATCATCATCCGCTCGGTGAGCACCCACTCTTGGCGGTACTCAACGACGCGGAGCCGCTTCGAGATTTCTCTCCGAGCCAACTGGAGAGTGTTGCCGCGGAGATTCGCGATGTGCTGTGCAATCTGCTCGCGACCAGGACGGCTCACTTCGCGTCGAATCTGGGCGTTGTCGAGCTCTGCCTCGCGTTGCACTGTGAATTCGATTTTCGCTACGACCGTCTGATCTGGGACACCGGGCATCAGATCTACCCTCACAAGTTGGTCACCGGCCGCTATCGGGAATTCCCGGGAATCCGCACGCGTGGCGGCCTGATGGGCTATCCCAACCCGCATGAGAGCCCCTACGACCTGTTCATGACCGGTCATGCCGGTTGCAGCGTCAGCACGGCGGTCGGTCTGCGCAGTGGCGACGTCTTGCGCGGCGAATCAGATCGCAAGACGGTAGCCGTGATCGGCGATGGCGCGTTTCCCAGTGGGATCGTCTTCGAGGCGCTGAACAACGCGGGCGAGTTGGCCGAGGATCTGACGATCGTTCTGAATGACAACAAGATGTCGATCTGTCCACGCGTCGGCGCGGTCGCCAGCTACCTGGACCGACTTCGTGGCAATCCGTTCTACACTGGCCTCAAGAGCGAAGTGGTTCGCCTGTTGGATCACGTCCCGATGTTCGGCGATCCAGCGGAGCGTCTGCTGGCGCAAATGAAGGAAGGTGTCAAAGCAGGCCTGCTGGGCGGCATGCTGTTCGAAGAATTGAATATCCGCTACATCGGCCCGATCGACGGACACGACGTCGCGTTGATGCGCAAGTATCTGGCGATGACGCGTGAATTGCACGGCCCGGTGCTGCTGCACGTGGTCACCGAAAAAGGACACGGTTACAAACCAGCCGCCGAAGATCCTGTCTTCTTCCATACGCCTCCGGCCTTTCAAGACAACGGTGGCAAAGCGGTTGCAAAGAAGAGCGAGGGCAATCCTCCCTACACACTTCACGCCCGTGATTCGATTCGTCGGCGAATGGCGGAGGATTCTCGAGTCACCGTGATTACCGCCGCGATGTGCCAGGGCAACAAACTGGAACCGGTGCGTGAACAGTTTCCCGATCGATTCTTTGACGTCGGTATCTGTGAATCCCACGCCGTTGCCTTTGCAGCCGGCCAATGCAAAACGGGGCTTCGACCGATCGTCGATATCTACAGCACGTTCCTGCAGCGAAGCTACGACCAGATCTTTCAAGAGGTTGCGCTCCAGGACCTTCCCGTTGTCTTCCTGCTCGATCGCGCTGGCTTGACTGGCCCCGATGGACCAACGCATCACGGCCTCTACGACATTGGTTACATGCGGGTGTTTCCCAACATCGTCTGCATGGCTCCCGGTTACGCCGCAGAAATGGACTTGATGCTCTCGGCGGCACTCAAGCATGAGCATCCCTGTTGCATTCGGTATCCCAAAGCATCCGCCTTGGAGCTCGACCGCGTGCCCGACCCCATCGAGATTGGCCGGAGCGAGGTGATTCGCGAAGGCAGCGATGGCACCATCGTCGCGTTCGGCGCCATGCTCGAGCAGGCGTTAGCCGCAGCCGAGATGCTGGAAGGCGACTTGGATGTCGGGGTAATCAATGCCAGATTCGTCAAACCGATCGACCTCGAAATGGTTCGAAGTTCGCTCAGCAACGGACGCTTCGTCGTCACGGTCGAAGAGGGTGCCAAGATGGGCGGATTTGGGTCCGCGTTCATCGAGTGCGCCGTCGAAGAGAGACTCGATACTCGCAACATCCGCGTCCTGGCCTTGCCCGATGAGTTCATCGAACATGGCGATCGAAGTGAACTGCTTGCCGACCGCGGACTGAGCACCGAGTCGATTGCCCAGGCATGTCGCGATTCGGTGCTATCCAATGCCCGCTAGCCGATCGAATCCCGCACCGGCAGCTCCTCCTCTCTCCTCTCGAGGCCAATCCAATGTCCTCACACGAGTTGCCAATCTGGATGCGAGACGCCTCCGTTCGGCCCCGCGTTGTGATCCTCGGCGTACCTGACCGAGAACGCGTCCGATCCGAATTGAAGCGATTACGCCCGTCGATCGCGCGGCATGCGGACATCATCGCGGAAGACCTCGAGTTTGAACATCAATTCAAGGACGGCGAACAAGATCTCGTCATCGTCTTGGGTGGAGACGGATCGATCCTGCAAGCCGCTCGCCAAATGGGTCGGGGACAGACACCGGTGCTGGGCATCAACTGCGGCCGACTCGGATTCCTTGCCGATCTTTCGCCAGATGACTTCCTCAATACTTGGCCCGGGCTCAGTTCCGGCGCGTTTGAGGTCGTGGAACATTTGATGCTTCGAACCAGTCTGGTCCAGGATGGCACCGTTGCGGCCGTCCAATTGGCACTCAACGAAGCGGCAGTGCTGGGGGGACCTCCCTATCGGATCCTCGATATCGATCTCTACGCCGACGGACATCTGGCCACTCGATACCGCTGTGACGGTTTGATCGTTGCGACTCCTGTCGGATCGACGGCCCACAACTTGTCCGCAGGCGGCCCCATTCTGCGCCGCCATCTTCAAGCGATCGTGATCTCGCCGATCAGCCCGCACACGTTGACCTATCGGCCACTGGTCGATTCGGCCGATACCAAGCTCGAGTTGACGGTCAGTGAACCCAATGATTCGACAAGCATCGTGGTCGACGGACGAATCCTCGGTCGCATCCTGCCTGGCGATCGCGTGCAGATCGAGCGCGCCGATGAAACGTTCAAGATGCTTTCGGTCCGGGGACGCGACGATTACCGGGTGCTGCGAGACAAGCTGGGCTGGGGCGGCTCCGTCCCCGACAAGTTGTCACCGATGTGATTGGGAAAAAGGAGCACGGCACCTTGGCGATGTCCGCGGCTGGCTCCTGCTCCCGAACAAGAATCTCTCTTGCCCTGATTCGCCCGATCTGCCAACTTGACCGGCGTGAAACTCATCTGTTTGTCGCGTAGGGAGACCGCAATCGTGATCCGTTCATTGGCTACCGCCTCGTTGCTGCTTTGGTTCGCCGTTCCCTTGCAAGCCGAAGATGCCGAGGGCGAAACCTATTTGCTGCGTTACTCGCTGCAAGCCGGGGAAGAGCTGTACTACGAGGTCACCCACGTCGCCAAGACCAAGACACGAATTCGTGGTGCTGAAGAGGTTTCCCAGGTACACACTACCAGCCAACGACACTGGGACGTGCTCGAAGCCAATGAATCGGAAGCCACGTTCCAGCATGTCTTGGACTCGGTTGAGATGACGCAACAACAGGGCGAAGAGGACGAGATCCGCTGGAATAGCGCGGACGAAGACGATCCACCCGCGATCTTTGCGAGAATCTCCGAGCAGATTGGCCGCCCGCTCTCGACCGTCACGGTGACACCCCGAGGTCAAGAGTTGAAGCGTGAAGATGATACCGGCACCAAGACATCGCTCGGCATGGGATCGCTCACGCTGGCATTCCCCGAAGAACCAATCGCGGTCGGTTCGTCCTGGTCGGTTCCCCGTGAAGTCCGCGCTCGCACGGAGGACGGCGAGGTCAAACCAATCAAGATCCGCGAGTTGTTTACGCTCGAGAAAGTGCAAACCGGCGTCGCCTTCCTGACCGTGCGCAGCGAGCCGCTGACACCGATCAACGAAGAATCGGTGCGAGCTCAAGTCGTGCAACAGCTCAGCAACGGTACCATCCGATTTGATATCGACAATGGACGGATGCTCAGCAAGCAACTCGATTGGGACGAGACCGTCGTTGGCTTCCAGGGAGCCAACAGTCTGATGGAATACCGTGCCCGATTCACCGAGAGGCTGATGGACGGCGTCGAACGAACCGCCCAGCGCAAGTAGTTACGCCCTCGGTTTTGTCTAGCGGCGTTCGCGTCGCGACACGCCAACGATGGCGGAGATGGCCGCGATTTGCAGCATGGCGAAGGCCAGCGGGGGCACCTGTCGTACCTTCGCCATGGCGGACTTCATCCAGTTCGGCTCGCGAGCCTCCTGCCGCATCACGATCTCGCCCAATGGTCGGGCGATCGGTCGCCAAGTTGCGACATTTTCCCAGCCCCGATCCGTGCGTCGCCATCCCTTCGGAGGGACCGAACTGGGCCGACTTGCGGAAAGTTGGACAAGCTCCACTTCCGAGGGCAGTTGAGCTCCCAGTCGACTCCCCTGACACGCGGTCTGCGTTCAAACGGTCGACTCCCCCATGATGGCTCGCCCGAGCCTCCACCTCATGCGACGGATGCGGTTGCAGGCGAACCATCGTCAGAAATGCGGCGATCGCCATCGCGCACATCAGATGGCTGCGTAACCAACCGCGTAACCAGCGAGCATCTTCCGGATTCCAGGCAAGAGATTTCATGCTGGGACAGATTGCAGTTGCCGGTCCAGTCCCCCGTCGCCCCCGGCGCATCAAGACCTAAGCCTAGGCTGTAGAAGAACTTAGGTAGAAACGCGAGCGGCGATGCAGGCAGGCCATGATGCTTGAGGGCAACGTGGATCCATGGGGATGGTTGCTTCAAGGCAACGGATGTTCTCAATCCGAAACGGCTGAACCGCACAGCAACGACGGAGGGCTGAAGACGAATTCGGAAAACGAACGTCCAGGCAGATGGACGCAAGCTAAGTTTGATCGCCGCGTTTTCGCTGAAAGGCCGAGTGTTGGCCGCCAGCATGATCCTCTGAATCGATAGACACCCCAAAAGAAGCCATGGCGACCACGACCACCTCATTGGATGATGTTTTTCACGCAGAAGTACTACCGGCACTCCCCCACAGCGCGATCACGCTCTTGCAGTTGTCGCACAATCCCGACGCGGGACCCGCTGAGCTCGCCAAGCCGATTGAAGGCGATCCAGGACTGATGGGCCAGGTGCTCAAGTTTGTCAACTCATCCTACTTCGGTTTCAGAAGTGAGATCATGAACGTTCAGCAGGCGCTGACGTTGGTCGGGATGCGAGCAATCACGAACTTCGCACTTTGGAATGCAGTATTCAGTGTGATCCCGAATCCAAAATTCGGCCCGTTTGACCTGAAATCACTTTGGCAAGACTCACTTCGTCGCGCGCTGTTCGCACGGAAACTGGGAAAAATCCTTGGGCTCAAGAACGCGGAAGATCTGTTCGCGGGGGCGTTGCTGCAAGACATGGCCATTCCGCTGCTGTTGAAGGAATTGCCCAATGAATACCAGGCCCTGGTGCAGCGTCGCGCCACCGAAGGTCGACGCCTGAGCGGCTTGGAAAAGGAAATGTTCGGTTGGGATCACGCTGATGCCGCCGCGATGCTGGCCAAGGCATGGAACCTGCCCGACGAATTCATTTCCCTGATCGCCCAACACACCCATCTCGGCGAGCTGCTGGCCGGAGGCCAAGCGAATCATGGCGCCGCTTGCGTCGCGTTGGCTTCGCTGCTGCCGTCATGCAGCGACGATCGCTGGGGCGAGGAAGACGAATTCCTGCAAGGATTCGCGGCGCTGAGTGGCGGCGGTCGAGAAGAACTGAAACAGTTGTTCGCTGACGTCGATGAAAGCACGAATGAATTCGCGCCGATCCTCAAGCTTCCCACTCCCAAAGTCGCGTTGACAAAATATCTCTAGAGCATATCTCGAATTCACGTTGAAATCGGATCTGGTGATTTCCATCGTAACCCGAAGCGTGGGCGAGGCTTTTCGCGTCACTCATTTCCTCGCTTACGCTTTTCGGGTTACTATTGGCCACCAAAGTGGCGTTGTCGAGCTAGATCCCGAACTGCTTGCGAAACTGAAGGATGTGGTCGCGATGTCCGATCACCATCAGTTCGTCCTCGGCTTGGATCACCTCATCGGCGTCAGGATTGAACTTGAGGGTTCCATCTGGTGACTTGATGGCGACGATCAGCAGTTTGTGTCGGCGATGTGCCTCCGCCTGATCGAGAGTCATCCCCACCAATTGGGATCCCCCCGTCACGCGTAATTCGTCGAGATCGATGTCGACACTGCTCCCCTCGTCGACCAAACGGATGAGTTGCGCGGTGGAAGGCCGAGTGATCATTCGGCTCATCTGTCGGGCTCCCACCAACGTCGGCATCACGATCGTATCGGCGCCAGCTTGGGTCAACTTCTTTTCGGTACTCTCTCGCTCGGCTCGCGCAATGATCCGAATCTTGGGATTCAAATTGCGTGCTGTCAGGGTAATGAAGACACTTTCCGCGTCGTTTGGAAAGGTGCTGACCAGGGCGCCTGCCCGCATCAGTCCCGCGTACAGCAACGCGGATTCCTCGGTCGCATCGCCGAGCACGCAAAGATGACCATCGGCGGTCGCTTCCGCAAACGCTTCGGCGTCGGAATCGATCACCACCAACTCACGCCGATGAGCGAGAAGTTCCTGAGCCAGGTTTCGACCCATGCGGCCGTAGCCGCAAACGATCGTGTGACCGGACAAACTCGTGATCTCTTTTGTCATCCGTCGCCTTCCCAGTACATGCTCCAACTCTCCCAAGATGATCAACTGAAAGAGCCCACCGAAGGTATAGACCGCCGCGGTGATCCCCACGATGATGACCGTCAGCGTCAACAACTGGAGTTCGACTGGCATCGATGGTTTGGCTTCGCCGTAACCGACGGTCGAGACGGTGATGACCACCATCCAAATCGCATCCAACCATCCGTAGCCACCGATCACGCGGTAGCCGATCACCGACAGCACGAACACCACGCACAGAACGAATCCTCCAAGCCGAATTCGTTCCAAGGGTGTTCGCATCGCAACTCTCAATTCAAAACCGCGAACGTTCCATTCGCGTTGTCATTGAAAAACCCTGAGAACAGGCGGCGGAAGCCCGTTCCCAGGGTCATGGTCGAAGCAAGAAGCCGAAACGTGACAACCAACCGCCCTGCGCTCGTCGTGACCATTCGTTTCGGTCGAAACTCGCGTGGTCCCTGATCTGTTGGCTTGCAGTCTTACTTGTGTTTGTCGTGGCAAGCTTTGCAATTGGATGCTTTCTTCAACAGCTCAGCTGCATCCGCGTCGCCATCCACCGCTGCTTTACCTGCCTTCACCAAGGCTCCGGTCAATTCCTTCCAGCTGTCCGCATCCCCTTTCTTGGGTTCGTTCTTGCTGAGGGCTACCAACATCTCATGGAGCTGCTTCTTTTCCTCGTCCGAGGCGTCACCGGCAGCAACCTTCTTTAGAAGTCCGCCCTTCATCGCGGTCTTCATGACTTCCTTGGTTGTGAACTTGGGCTTTTCCTCTTCCTGTGCGGTCACGCGGACCGAAGCAACACAGGCGACCAGCAGAGACGCCGGTCAACAGGGCAATGAATTTCTTGGACATTGAGCAACTCTCTCGTCAGTTTTTTAAGAACAAAGCGACCCGGACGCCCGAGACCGCCGCGGCAATAAGATAGAGGATGGCCGCGCCTTGTGCCACAATTCATCCTTCTGGAAAAACGTCGAATCCGCCGCGCCCGGCGACACCCGTTCCCCAGCCGATCCTTCATAATGGTGGAATTGGTGAAATTCCGAATTTGCACGCCGAATGATCGCGCGTCCCTCCAGCCCGAGGATGAATCCTGTGAGTGAATCGAATCGACCAGCTGCCGATACCAACCGTCCCCAGCCTCCCAGCGACCGACAAAACGCCAGTGGCCGCCCGCCGGGCCAGGTCTCGCGGCGAGCATTCGCAAAATCCTCCGGGGCCGCGATCGGTGCGTTGGCCGGATTTCACTTTTTTCCTGCCCTGGCCCAAAAGAAGTTGGAAAAGCCGGCCCTGGCTGCGATCGGAATTGGTGGGAAGGGTGCCGCCGACATCGCCGGCGCTAAGAAAGCCGGTTTCGAAGTGGTCGCCCTGGTTGATGTCATCGACACCAAAAAACTCTCCAATCTGGACGGACGCCTGAAGAAAACGGGACAGATGCGTGAAGAATTCTCGCAAGCGAGTTTCTTCACCGATTACCGCGAGATGTTTCGAGAGATGGGTGATCGGATCGATGCGGTCACCGTCTCGACGCCCGACCATCACCACTACCACGCTTCCGCCATGGCGATGAACTCGGGCAAGCATGTCTATTGCCAGAAACCGTTGACTCACAACATCTGGGAAGCTCGCTCCCTGAATGAGATTGCGACGCGGACCGGTGTCAAGACTCAGATGGGCAACCAGGCGCACGCCAATGATCACATGCGCCGCTGCGTCGAACTGATCCGCGCTGGCGTGGTCGGAAAGGTCAAGGAGATTCACGCTTGGACCAATCGGCCGATCTGGCCGCAAGGCTTTGCGGCACCGCCGGCGAAGGAGACCAGTGCCGGCTGGAATTGATTGGGACCAATGGATCGGCCCGGCGTCTTGGGTCGACTACAGCTCTCGCATCGCCCCCTTTTCGTGGCGTGGTTGGTGGAACTATGGCACCGGCGCACTGGGAGACATGGCGTGCCACATCATGGATGTTGGCTACTGGGCCATGCAGCCGGAATCACTCCCACGTTTGTCTCCGAACTCCGTGATCGCCCATCAGGCGGGTGCCACCGATCTGTCGCCGCCCATCAACTCCGTCATCACTTGGGATTTCGGCCCGAGTCCCTACGCCGCGCGCGATGGATTCAAGTTTCATTGGTACGACGGTTACATCGACGCCGAGTTCGACCGCCAAACCTGGCAATTGATCAAACGGGGTGATGACTACAACCATCCCGATGACGAGGTCCTGGAAGGCATGAGCTTCACCGACTTCGGCAGTGTGATCGTTGGCGAAGAAGGAAAACTGTTCTTTAACCGTGGCAAGAACAACTGGGTGCTCAAGACCTCCAGCCACGTCGACGGCTTTTCCTGGCCTGAGCAAACATTGCCCCGTGCGACCGACCAGGACAATTACAAAGAGTGGCTCGATGCCATCGAAGGCAAGATCGAGCAGAGCGAGTCCAACTTCAGCCTCGCCGGACCGATGACCGAAACGATTCTGCTTGGAGTCCTCGCGCAGCGGTATCCCGATACGAAACTCCAGTGGGACGCCGAAAACCTGCGCGTCAAGGATCGTCCCGATCTGGCATCTTGGATCCGCCGCGACTATCGCGATGGCTGGGCAAAATCGGTGTAAGTCCAGCGTGCGATCGCATCGGTTTTCGACTCAAAGCACTCTCCCTGGGGAGAGTCACGTCATTGCGATTTGGCCTGTCGAAAAAGCACATACAAGCACGACGCGCCAGCGAGTGTGTTTCCGGTCTTCCACCGTTTGGTGGACGTGAGATTGCGTAGATTCCTGGTACACACTCGCTGGCGCGTCGTGCTTGTAGGAATTTGCGCAACATCAAAACGCGCCAGAGAGTGCGTCCCGACTGACCATTCGACGCACTCGCTGGCGCGTCGTGCTTGTAATCGTCACTGATGAATCCCCTACGGCTTGACACGATCTCCGTCAAGGAATTCGTTCACTGTCGAGGGCTTTTTCACAGGCGGCGCGGGAGTAAACAGCGATTGGAAGAACCCCGGCTTGGCTGGCTCCGTCTGGCGCGACGGCGTTCGCGTCGAAGCAGGGAACATTCTGGCCGGATTCAGCTTCTGTGGATCCAACACTTGCTTGGTTTTCGTCCAACTGTTCGAAGCCGTCGTCTTGACCTCGGTAAACAGGCCATCCTTTTTCTTCTTGATGCGCACCTTCTCCTCTTGGCCGGGCATGATCGACCTGAAGTCGGGCATCTTCCACTGCGGCATCGTCCAATTCGCTGGATTCAGGCCGCTCACCAATTGACTCATCGGTGAGGGTTCGATCACCTCGTCAGCCGAAGCCGGTGTTTGATTGAGCGTCCAAGCCAAGAGCAATGCCGCGGTCAAACCCACCACGGAGTTCAGCCTCGTTTTCATCGAATCCATTCTCCTTGCTATTTCGGGAGCAACGCCCGCTCCATCGGCAAACGTCGCTGAGTCATCCTGTACGAACCAATCGCTATCGCAAGTTCAGGCTCTCTCTGACAAGGCCACTTTTCCACAAGATGGGGGGCGGGAGGTCAAGTTCGCGAAAAAATGTCAAAATAATGCGAGCCGAAAGGATCACGCCCGGGCACCGCCATCGCTACAAAACGCTCCTGCCAACCATCACTCTGCCAACCTAAAGGCCAAATCCACCGCAAGCTGGCTCGCTGCATGAAACACCTACCAGGAAACTCGATGGCCTCGCGTGCTGTCGCCTTGCTCGTATTGCTCTCCCTCCTTGGCATTTGCAGGTGCCTCGCTGTTGCTGCTGACGATCCATCACCGGTGCCTGTCCCCATCGCATCGACCGCTTCCTACACCGACGCGATCGAAGCCCACATGGGGTACGTCACCGAGCATGCGTTGGACGAATACGGACCCGACCACACTCCGATGTGGCTGGCAACGATCGATATTCGAACCTCCCGTTTACCCGAGCAAGCGGTCGCCGCGAATTCAGAAAGCAGCCCAAGCGGGTATCCTTTGGCCAGTTCGAATCTCTACCTGGATCAACCGACGGTCGTCGCTGCTTACGAACTGTCACGTCGCACCGGTTGCAAGTGCTACAGCGATGCCGCGAGCGCCTACACCGTTGCGTTTCTAAAAGCGAGCAAGCGGGCTTCCGAAAGCGATCTCTCGCTGCGAGCTTCCCGTCACTACGAGGTGATTCGTGAGGCACTCGTAACGCAACCGGTGGAAAGCGGACGGCGCTCGATCCATACACCCGCCTGGGAGACGATCTGGAGCGAGGCGCCCGAAGAGGCCGAGCGGGCAATCCGGGCGATGGCGTTCGAATTGATCAACGCACCGCACACGAAAACTGGGACATTGGTTCTCGCCTCTCCTGATCTCACTCAACGCGCCGTCGCCCTCGATTCGCTCTGCTGGCTCGCGTCCAAGAAGCAGGATCCACAAGGAGAGCTGTACCGATTGGCTCGGAAAATCGCCGCGGAGACCTCTCCGTCCGGCAAGCCGAATGGTGAGATCGGGGTGTGGGTCGAGTCGTTGATTCGCGCGACTCGCTACACCGGCGCGCCCATCTTCAAGGAAATGGCGGCACAGGTTCTGAGCGACTGGCTCGATCACCACCAAGAGTCCTCCTCTGAACCACCGATGCCGCTGGCCGAAGCCTGCCTGAGTTTGTGGGAAGCGACTGGGGATGAGGTCTATCGCCAAGCGGTGACAAGATGGGCGGAAGCGATTCGAGATAGCCGGCCGATGAACGCGGAACACGCTTCGACCGGCGAAGTCGATGGCCGGAGGATTCACTTCCTCATCCGCGCGTCCGAAGTGTTGCAACAACCGGAACTGCGAGACCTCGCCGTGCAAGTCGCTGACGATGCGATCAGCCAACTCTACGAGCCAAGATTGGGGATGTTCCGCAGCCGTACCGGTGTCGACCGCTGCGACGCCATCGACGGCCCCGGATTTCTGCTGCTGGCGCTACTCTACCTGGACGGCCCCGACCCAACGGCCCACAGCAGTTTGCATTTTTGAACCGGTAGCCCGCGTATTGCGTTGGCGATCGCCGAAGCGGATTCGCGATCGACACATACAAGCACGACGCGCAAGCGAGTCTGTCGGATGCGCGCACGGGACACACTCGCTTGCGCATCGTGCTTGTATTTTTCGGGATGGTTCGTATCAGAATCCGTCGCGGCATGGCACTCCGGGAATGTCGGACGGGGAAGACCGAGTGCCAGCCCAACGCCGCGGATGACCCCGGCGCTGTTCTCGCGGAATTCTGCCAAGAAAAACCATTGACATTCAACCGGCACGCTTGTATCAATACATTAACACAACGGTGCAAGCATGCGATTACACATTTCCTCCGACGGCGTCCCGATCTATCAGCAGATCGTCGATCAGATCCAATACCGGATCATGTCGGGCCAACTCCGCGCCGGAGACGAGTTACCGACGATCCGCGGATTGGCGGAGGACCTTCGGGTCAATCCCAACACCGTCGCCCGCGCCTATCGCGAACTTGAGAACGAGGGGCTCGTTGAGAAGCGTCGCACGACGGGGACGTTTGTCGCTGAGCTACCCGAGACTCGCTCGATCGCCCAGCGTCGGCGTCTGCTGACTCCGCATCTCGACAAGCTGATCATTCAATCTCGTCAGCTGGGTTTTTCGATCGATGACGTGGTGGACCAACTTCACAAACGCGATGTTCAAATTTCAAGAGAATCGAGGTAACCATGAGTCTGACCACCCCAAGCGAGTTGGCGGTTCATGTGGAACACCTGAGCCGTTCGTTTCGTGGCAAGCGTGCGCTGCATGATGTCTGTATCCAAATCCCGGTCGGCTCGATCTATGGCCTGGTCGGACTCAACGGCGCTGGCAAGACCACGTTGATTCGGCACCTGATTGGCTCACTCAAGGCCCAGCAGGGCCGCGTTTCCGTGTTGGGCGACGACCCGGTTCGAGACCCGGAAGGCGTTCTGAAACGAGTGGGGTATCTGACGGAGGAGGATTCCCTACCGAAGTGGATGCGAGTCGGTGAGTTGATCGACTTTACGCGGGCGATCTATCCAACCTGGGACGATGCCTACGCGCGGAGCTTGTGCGAGACGTTCGCTCTGAGCCGTCAAACCAAATTGCAGTCGCTTTCGAAGGGTCAGCGGGCACGAGCTGGTTTGCTGGTGGCGATTGCCCATCGTCCTGAATTACTACTGCTGGACGAACCGAGCAGCGGATTGGATCCGATTGCCAGGAGCGACATTCTGGAAGCCATCATCCGCACGATCAGCGAAGACGGCCGCACTGTCCTGTTCTCCAGCCATCTGTTGGATGAAGTGGATCGTGTTTGCGATACGATTGCCCTGATGCATGAAGGTGAAATCATCGATTCCCTCACGTCCGAGCAATTGGAGTTGCGATACCGCGAGATCGTTTGCCGTCCGCTCACCCCTTGGCGTCAGTCACCGGAGATCGCGGGCCTGTTCGGTTGGAAGCGATCGGGAGACGAGTGGTCGGTGGTGAGTTCGACTCAGGAAAACGGCATGGAAGCCCTTCGACAGAGCTGCACGGTGATCGAGGACCGCCAGATCACGCTCGCTCGTTGGTTCGAAGCTCGCGTGGGAGCGAAAGCCGATCGACTGGACCATCGGACCGAGGATGAGGTAGCCGCCGATGTCTGAAATCACTGCATTGGTCCGAGTTTCGTTGGCAAGACATCGCTGGCTGCTGCTGGCAATGGTGGCATCGATTCTCATAGGAGTATGCGTCGCCCTCATTTCTGGGATATGGTCACCGGGCCAGACGGGGAATCGAGTCGCAGTCATCGCACTGTTTCTTTCCCTGATGCCGGCGGGGATCGCATCGATTGTGCTGTTCGATTACGGACTCGACCAGGACCTGAATCTTCCCGAAAGTGGCTGTAGCCATTGGATCCTGCGGATGCCGATTCGCGATTGGAAGATCGCTGTCGTGCCGGTGTTCCTGAAGTCGCTTTGGATCAGCGTCTTGTGGATCACTTTTGTCCTCGCTGCGCGGCAGATGGGAACCAACACGATCCCTCTGATCATGCCTTGTGTCGTCTTCTCGGCGATCAGCGTTTGGATCATGGTGATGTCATGGCGTCCCTTCCAAAGTTCCTTCGGGCGATTTGCTTCGCTGCTGATCGCCACCCTGGTGCTGTACTTCGCACTGGTCGGCGCGTTCGCGGCGCCGACGATCCGGCAAGTGGAATGGCGTACGACGGCCACCGCGGCGAGCGTGGTTGCCGGCATCGCGCTCTACCTCGGTGGGATTTGGTGTTTGATTGCCTCGACAAAGCTCGCGCGCACAAGTCCTGGCGGAATCATTCCGGCCGACCGTTGGCGAGGGAGTAGTAAAAGTACAACTACACAGGCCTCGGAAGCTGACGAAGCGTCCATCATCCGGCATTATCGAAGCCCGGTGACTGCCTTGTTCCACCACGACTATCAAAGGTCGCGTGAGTGGATACGCAGGCTTTACGCACTGCTCGTCCTGCCGACGATCGTCATCCTCATCTTCTTCGTTCCCGTCAACGCACCAAGCATCGTCGCAACTCTGTTTTTGTGGGTCTACTACGCGGGGTTCGCTGGCTCACGATCCTTCGCCTCGCCGGAAGCACCACATTTCTTGCCGGTGCTACCTGGCCGCGAGCCCCTTGAGCACGAAAACGCTAGCCTGGGCACGCCAGTTGTTTCCGCTCGCGGCGGCTTTCGTGACGTACCTCCTGGTGTTGGTGGTGATCGGAGGGTGGGCCTGCTGGGAAAGCAACCGAGAGACGTGGATGCGATGGGCCGAAGCTCAGGCAACAGCGATCGGGGGAGCAGCAACGCCACTGGCGATAGGAATCCGTCTTTCAACCGCCATTGTCTTAGGCGTCGGCGTCATGCTGCTCGGACGCATGGCGGCCTTCTCCTGGATCGGCATGACCGGTCGCACCTGGGTCGTCATGGTTGTCACGATCCTTCTGTCACTCGCATCTATGATTCTCTTTGGGATAGTACTGCGTTGGTTCATGCAACAAACGGATTGGGAATCGACTCACGCCTCAGCGATGCGAACTCTCGCGATGCTTCCTTGGCTGGTCGGCGGCCTATTGCTGGTCAAGGCACTGCTCACGTTCCTTATCGGCTATGTGTCACTCAGCCGACACCTGATCACCGTCACAGATCTGGTTCGGGTGATCGTGCCCTGGACAGCGCTGACGGTGGGACTAGGCGTGGTCTTTTATCTGCTCGTACCCTATCCGTTTGCAACGTTGACCTGGTGCCTGGCTTTGACGGCTTTAGCGATTCCGCTGGCTCGTGTTGTCGCGTTGCCTCTCGCTTTGTCCGTCGACCGACACCGGTAGCTCGCGGATTGCAAGTCGTCGCTGCCGCCGTCCCAGTCGCCAGGCCAGCACAGCCCAAATGGCAACCAGACGGCAATGCCAAAAGATTCAACTTCACCAAACTCACGCTAGCGCTACGTAGCGAACCGACAATCAGTCCCGCGATCGAATCACCGCCGCGCAGGACCACCGTATCAATGAAGTTCTTGGATTTGTATTTGTCCTCTCGGCTCACGACCGTGAACAGCACTTCGCGTGAAGGAACCGTAATGCCGTAGGCCACCCCTCGTGATGCGACCATCGTCACCATGAGGGTCGCCAAAGAGGGATAGAAGGCCAGGGATGCGAACCCAATCAGGTAGACGAGCGGCAGCAAGACCAGTGCAACACTAACCCCCAAGCGACGCAGGATCAAACCTGATAACCCAACCTGAATCAACAGGGTCAACAGTTGCGTGCCGAGATCAAGATAGGCAAACAATCCGGTCCGCGCCGCTGTGCCGGAGACCAATTGCTTCACGATCTCCGCTTGTTCGAAGTAGAGCAGCGTTCCAAAACCTTGTACGAAGAACAGGAAGACGCAGATGCTTGCCAGATACGGAGATTGAAGCACGTGCGTCACCCCTGTCAGAAGGCCACCTCCATCGATTCGATCGCGTTTGGCCGCTTCGAGCTGAGTCGACTCTCCGTTGTGTTGCTGAATCGCATCGGCCTGTTTTTCCAGACGCCAGGCGCACCACAATCCAAGTTCGATGAACACGGCGGGAAGGAGCAACAGCGTTCTGGTAGAGAGGTTCGTCGCCAGCTGACTGGTCAAGAGCGAACCAGCGATTGCCCCCGTTGTCCCGCCCGAGGCGATGATTCCGAATAGACGGCGTCCCTGAGTGCTGCTGAACAGGTCGGCAAGCACACTCCAGAACACACTCGTTGAGAAAACTCCGAAGACGCTGATCCAGACAAACAAGACTCTGGCGATCCAAGCCTGTACCGTGGCATCCTCGATGCGCATCAAGATCCAGAATCCAAGCAGACAGCCTGCAAAAAAATGGAAGACGACGCGAACGATCCAGCGCCGCGGCAAACGTGCGACCAGCGCCGCGTAGAAGGGCACCGCCACAAGCATGACAAAAAACGAAGCAACGAATAAACTTTGCAGTTCCTTGGTGCCGACCAGCGTCCCCATGGTCTCGCGGACCGGGCGCAGGATGAAGTAACCGAGCAGGATGCAGAACAGCCAACAAAAGGCGTAAGCAACTCCGAGCCACTCGCCTGACAAGACACGCGGACCCTCATCTTGGCCCTGCGCGTCGTCTCGATCGTCCAATGAATCTGTCAAAGCATCTCGACGCGCAGGACGCCCCTCATGCCAGGGAAAGCTTCGGCGAACAGGTCCATTCCCTGCCACGAATTTGTTGCGCCTTGGAATGTTCACGGGGACTCAGGTGGTACCGTTTCGCTGGCGCTGGCGCAGGTTCCGGTGGTCGTAGTGCGCCGACATACCAGACCACTTTCGCAGCAGACTGCGCCGCGACCAATCCTTCAAAAAGGGCATCGGCCGCATCGCGTCGCAGTTGTGCCTGATCGGTGAGATCATCGAAGGATCGATTGCCCGGCTCCATGCGATGGACATAGATCAAATGCAAACCGAGCGGGCTGCGAACCGGGCCGCCAACCTGGCCAACCGGTGTCTCCCGCACCGCCTTCATCACGGAACTGGGCAGATCACCGTCCTTCTCCACCAGTCCGACGCGTCCGCCCTCGGCTGCCGTCGGCGACTCACTGTGTTGCCGCGCCGCATCCGCGAAAGCAGTCTCCAGTGAATCACTGGCACGAAGCTCCTCCGCCAGCTCAACAAGATTCGCTTCGGCTACCTCGACCGAAATAGAATCCCGCATATCCATCTTGACGAAGATCTGAGAGACATCGTAGCGATTTCCGCCATAGATCTGCTTTCGACTTTCGTAAAAGCGACGCAGGTTTTCGTCGGTCAGTTTGCTTTTCAAGTACTGTCCCCAGGCGACTCGCCAGGCAAGATCCGCGGTCAACGATTTCTCATCCGCGAGCCTGGCCTTTGCCTGCTCCTGCAAGCTGCTGCCGCGACGTTTCGCTTCTGCGGTAAACGATTCCACCTGCCGCCGAATCATGCCTTGCAGCACGTCCCCGCCTTGCGTCTCCAGCGTCTTCATGGCCAGATGACGCTGCACCAACAGCGTCGCCGTTGCCCGCTGGATGTCGAGTCCCACTGCATCCAAATCACGAGTCTTGAATCGCTCGGTCAGGATCAGATTCAATTCGCCAAGATAGACTGGCTCACCATCAATCGCGGCGATCGGATCACCTGGCTCAAGCTTGTCGTCGGCAATGACATCGGCGTCCCAAGCGATCAGGGCGAGCGACAAACCGAGGGCAAGCCAACGTAATGAATAGGAGATCACGGCAGCGGAATGTCCTGAATCACAAAGGAAACTTCGTTCGGTACCACAGCGGTCGGCGACTCGTACATGAACGTCGACTCGGTCACCGAGTCGCCAAGATCGAACAGGTAGCCGATGCCTACGCTCGATTCCGTTTGCCGATAGACCTCGAATCCCAAATGATCGGCGCGTGATCCATCCTTGGTACGAATGTAAGCCTGGTTTTCAAACACCCAGTGTCGATGGCTTTCCAGAGAGCGATCGGCATCCTTGAGTTCGACGCCAACACGAATTTCGTGCAACGGACCGTTCTTGCGAACCGCTTCGATCTGCACGGTCATCGCGTCGATCGTCCTCTTGGCACTTGGCTCCGAAAGGGGAAGCTCAAACGTTTGCCGCTTACCCGGCAACAAAGCCCGAATGATTCCCGACAAGGACTCAATCTTTTCCGGCTGCCCTGCGGGAAGTTGCATCGGCATGTAAAACTCACTGAAAGCGATCTCGCTGTTGGTGGCGATATCAATGGTCTCGCTCGATTCCTGTGGCTGCAGCACCGCGTCGTCATCGAGCCGGGCGGCAAGCTGCTTGACGGGAATGGTCAATCCGATGGGTGTCACGCGCGGCTCCCAGCTGATCTCCACACCGATGTTCAACCCGCTCAGGTTCGGCTGATTCAAACTCCTGCGCGAAGTCACCGAGGTCGGCTCGATTCGGTAGACGCCGGCGTATGCGGCCGAGTCGACTCGCGACGGGCGCCCTTCACGGCGTGGCACCAACTGCAACATTCCGCGACCGCCTCCGTAAAAGTTGATATCCAGCCCAGCCTGGTCCAACACCAAGTCGAGCGCGTGCCAGAACGGGAGGGGCGTTTCCACCGGAGTGAACGCGATCGATTCATCCGCCCGATTCTCGAACTCGACCCCGCTGTCCCGGCTGATCGCTTCCAACGCTTGCCCCAGCGTCGTGGCTTGGTCCAGTCGAATGGTCGCCGACTCCGATTTGATCTCGCTTTCAGTCCGCATCGCCATCAGTGTTTTGCGCACACGGGTCAGCCGCTCAGACGCTTCGATGGAGAAACCAGGTTTGGATTCCGGAAGGAACTCGAGAGCTGTGGGCCCAGCCTTGATCAGCGATGTCTCGGCCTCCTTACGCGTCGCGAGAGCGGGAGCATCCAATTCATCCACCCATTCCAGCACGTCTGCTTTCAAGGTTCCCTGTGCATCGAGGCTCTCTTGAGCGGAACAGCGCAGGGCCGTCAGCGAGGTCGCGAGACAACAAGCGCCGACGAAACTCAACGCGGACCAGCGAACGATTCGCATGGAAGATCGCATTTTCATCATTGTCCTCATGAACCGAATGTCGTTCGCTGGCGAGAGACCGACCGCCGAGGGATTCAAAGCGTGCCGCAGATTCCTAACACCATCAGACAGGATTCTAACCTAGCCTTCAGGTAACCGTCCAAGCGAACCTCAGAATCCAGGTCTCCATCGAATCCAGGTCTTCACTGCGATGCTCCGAGAACGCCGCCACGGACTGCTTCTTGCCATTCTGCTCCTGTCCGGCCCGCTAACGACGTCGAGGAGGCTGGAGGCGCAGACAACGGGAATGGTTGAGTTTTTTGCATCCGGCAGGCTGCAGAAGGGCTTGCCGCTGGTCGAATTGACCCACGAATTGGTCGTGATCGGCCGTGACGGCTGGATGCATTCGCTCGACCCTCGCAAGCCGGAGTCGCAGATCCGTTCGCTTGGTGAGCCTTACGCGCCGGCCTCGATCCCGGAAGTTCGCGCCGACCTGCAGACGGAATTCGGCAGAGACTTCGAAGTCATTTCCACGCAAAATTTCCTGATCGTTCAGCCACGCGGACGAGGCGATCGCTGGGCGCGGTTGTTCGAGCAGTCCCACCGTGGCTTCATCACCTACATGGGCAAACGCGACGTCCACGTGAGACAGGGTCGCTTTCCCATGGTTGCGATCGTGTTTCCGGATGAAACCTCGATGTATCAAGAATTCGACAAGCTGAACATCGAAGTCAAACGCGTTGCCGGCCTGTATTCCGGTGACAGCAATCGTGTCATGACTCACGACGGTGGGCGATCCTCTCAAATCGCGGCGACCGTCCGGCATGAAGCGGCTCACCAATCGGCGTTCAACTCCGGAATTCACAGCCGCGTCAACGATACGCCTCGCTGGATCACCGAGGGAATCGGTCAGTTGTTTGAGCCCGCGGCGATGACCGACACGCGCGGAGCCTCGCGACTGACCGATCGGGTCAATCAAGACAGTCTTCGTTACCTGCAGACGAACTTTCAAACCCGCAAAGATCAAGATGTCAAGTTCAGCGAAGCCGTGATGCAACTGATCAGCGACGATTCGATGTTTGAGAATCCGAAGCAGATTGACGACGCCTACGCCGTCTCCTGGGCGATGATGTTTTATCTCGCCGAACGTGACCCCGAAGCTTTCGCGGAAATTTTGAATCACACTGCAAAGCGACCGCCTTTCCAGCCCTACTCACGTAGCCATCGTCTGCGTGACTTGGAACGCATCTCGGGTGCGGACACCTTTGAGTTCAGCAAACGTGTCAGCTGGTTTCTGGATTCGCTGTAATTCAATTCGCAAGTCCTTGCAAAGCTGCAATTGGAAACTTGCGAAGCAACGCAGACGTGTGTTTCTTTGCATACAAGCACGACACGCAAGCGAGCTTGTCGGAACTTTTCGAATCACACTGACAAGCAAAGCGGCCCACGGCTAGCGCCTGAGGTTCACAGTGAACCTCAGACGCTAGCCGTGGGCCCCGAATCTTGTCCGTGAACCTCAGGCGCTAGCCGTGGGCCCCGAAACTGGCCGACAATCACATCAAACTCCCGCCTGGGCGAGACGCTTCCCGCCACGCCGTGGTAGAGCCCGACACACTCGCCTGCGCGTCGTGCTTGTCTTGACGGTGGCGATGTCGAACGTAGCCAACTCAAGCACCCGGCGACTCAGGCCAGGATCTCGGTCACGACGCGACCGTGGATGTCGGTCAAGCGAAAATCTCGACCTGCATAGCGATAAGTCAGTCGCTCGTGATCGATCCCAAGCAGGTGCAGGATCGTGGCATGCAGGTCATGCATGTGAACGCGATCGCGTAATGCGTAGTAGCCATAGTCATCCGTTTCGCCAAAGGCAAATCCCGGTTTGACGCCGCCTCCGGAGAGCACCACGCTGAAGCCCTGCGGGTTGTGGTCGCGACCATTCTTTCCTTGGACCACTGGAGTTCGTCCGAACTCACCGCCCCAGACGATCAGCGTGTCGTCCCACATGCCACGTCGTTTCAGGTCCTCAATCAACTGCGCAATCGGCTGATCGGTGGCAGCCGCATTCTTGTTGTGCCCTTCCTCCAGGTTGCCGTGCTGGTCCCAGACTTGGCCGCTGCTGACGGTGATGAACCTGACGCCAGCCTCTGCCAGACGGCGAGCCAACAGGCAACTGCGTCCAAAGGAGTCGGTCTCCTTGACGCCAATGCCATAGGACCGATGGGTTTGCTCGGACTCAAGCTCGAGATCAAACACTTTCGGGGCAGCCAACCGCATGCGAGAAGCCAAATCGACGGCTTCAATCGCCCCTTCGATTTCGCGATCAGGTCCCGCGGCGCGAAGATGCTGCTCGTTCATTCTTCGCACCAGTTCGAATCGCTCGACGACTTTCTCGGGCGCAACCGGACCATCAAGATGCGAGATTTGTCCGCTGCCCGGTTTGCCGTTGCTGCCGATCACGGTCGCCTGGTGCATCGCGGGAAGGAACGCCGACCCGTAATTCCGCGGTCCACCGTGCGCCGTGGCCGGTCCAATCGCGATGTGCGCCGGCAAATCAGGATGCCCACTGCCCAGCGCATAGCTGACCCAGGCGCCCACGCTCGGACGGACCAGATTATCACTGCCGGTGTTGATCATCCCGACCGCCTGTCCATGCGATTGCCCTTTGGTGTGCATGCTGCGAATCACGCACAAAGAATCGGCTTGCTCGGCCATCTTCGGCAGCAGGCTGCTAACCCAAAGCCCCGATTGGCCACGCCGCTCAAACTTCCAGGGTCCGTTTAGCAACGTGGGAACGGCATCGATGTTCGGCGGCAGCGCAAAGGGAAGCGGTTTCCCATCGTCGCGCGCCAACAGTGGCTTGTAATCGAACGTATCGACGTGACTCGGACCACCATGCATGAACAAAAAGATCACGCGACGAACTCGCGGCGGCACGTGCGGCTCAGCCACGACCGGCGAGGACCCCGTCCCAGCAAATGCTTGCTGCCAGGGAACAAAGCCGGAAACGGCCAGCGATCCCATGGTGAAGCTGCTCATCGCCCCGAACTGTCGTCGAGAGACGTGTGTACGCTGATGACGCTTCATGATTCCTAATCCAATAAACGAAATTGTGTTCCGGCAAACAAAACGGCAACGTATTCATGCCAGGCATCGAGAGAGGATTCTTGCCCGGCAAAGTGTTCCCGCGCGGTTTGCAGATCCTCTTGGCTGGCGCTGCGCTGCAAGACAATCTTGTAAGTGAGTTGCAAACGTTCCTCGAAGTCATCGGCCTGTTGTGCAATTCGCTCAGCCGTCTGACGCGCCCAGTTGTTGACTTCCGGACTATTGATCAGCACGAGTGCTTGCGAGGGAACGTTGGTGGTGGGCCGCCGACCCACGAGCAGATCTGGATCGGCCATGTCGAGCGATGTCATGATCGCAGGCAAATAGCCTCGCACGATCGGCAAGTAAACCGAGCGGCAGGGCGAGGCCACATCTTCGAAGCTGGCATTGCTGTCACTGTTGTTACTCGAAACCAACACGCCGCGTCCCTGCATCGGGTCGATGCGCGCTCGCGGGTCCAACTGGCCACTTGCCATCAGCATGGCATCACGGATCGCCTCCGCCGGCAACCGACGTCGGTGCATCCGCCACAACAATCGATTCTCTGGATCAGCGGCGATTGAATCGGCATTGAAATCGGAGCTACGGCGGTACGCATTGGAGTTCACGATTTCACGGACCGTCGATTTCAGATGCCAGCCACCGCGAACGAATTGAATCGCCAAGTGATCCAGTAGTTCCGGATGAGTGGGGCGTTCGCCTTGAACGCCAAAATTGTCGACCGTTCGCACCAATCCCTCACCCATCAAGTGCATCCAGATTCGATTGACGAAGACGCGAGAGACCAATGGGTTGTCGGGATCGGTCAGCCAATCGGCAAGCTCGGCCCGCCCGCTGCCCTGGGGCGATCGAATCGACGAATCGCCCGAATTCAAGACCTGTAGAAAGCCCCGTGGAGCGACTGGCCCAAGATTCTTGACTTCACCACGAATGAGCACGGCACTGTCCCCGATCTGATCGGTCGTGTGATCGGTCGGAGCCATCGCCTCAGGAAGCGGTGGGGGTGCTGCGTTCTTCAGCTCTGCCAAACGTATCTTGAGAGCGTCGAGAGATGCCTGAGCTTGCTCAACCCGGCTCGGATCTGCACTGGAATCAGCGGTCCCGCTCTGGCCTCCATCGGGAAGAAACTGGACCGCATCGGCAATCACATAACCGCTCGTTCCCTGGTTGGAAATCGCAACCACCGCTTCCTCGTCGCCGGCAAATTCAAAGATCCCCAGCGATGTCCACATCGGTTCGATTTGAACGCGACGTTGATCCGCCATGACGGTGACGTCTCCATCGATCGTGCGGATCGTGATCGGAATCGCTGAGGCTCGACTGGAACCGGGGGAATGCGAAATACGCACCTCATACTTACCAGTCTTTGGCAAGCGGGTCGTGAATCGAATCGAGGCTTCCCCCTTGGAAGCGTTGTCGTCGTGAACGTATCCCTCGCCAACGAAGTGCTTGAAGTAGACCGAGGATCTCCAACTTCCGGTCTTTTCCGCCTGCTGGTCATCGACGACGATCCCATCATGCGCGGCAGGCTCACCTTTCTGAATGGTTTTGAGCTCTTTCTCGGCCTGCTTGATTTCAGCTTCGAGTGATTTGACGGCGCTGGCGTGCGATTCCACATCGCGGCGATGCTGATCGCTGGTCGGCAACGGCACACGATTCCAGGTACTGACATACTTTTGACTTTCTCCGTTGAGCGTCATCGTGCTCTTGAAGATGCCCGCCAACGCATAGTAGTCGTGGGTCGGTACCGGATCGAACTTGTGATCGTGACAACGAGCGCATCCCAGCGTCAATCCAAGAAAGGCACGACCCACGGTATCAATCTGCTCATCCACCACATCCATAACGAGCTTGTCTTTGTCGCGTTCGCTCAGCATCTTGGTGCCAAGCATCAAAAACGTGGTGGCCACCACATTGTCATAACGCTGCTGGTCGTGATCGTAGGGAAGCAGGTCGCCGGCAATCTGCTCGCGAATCATCTGATCGATGGGACGATCAGCCGCAAACGATCGAATCAGGTAGTCACGGTACCGCCACGCTTCGTGATGCGTGGCATTGAAGTCGCTCCCGTTGCTGTCCGCATAACGAGCCACATCCATCCAGTGCCGCGCCCAATGCTCGCCGAATTCCGGCGAAGCCAACAGAGAATCAACCAGTCGTGACCACGCCTTGGGCGATGGATCGGCAAGCCAGCGCCGTTGCATTTCCAAAGACGGCGGAAGTCCTGTCAAATCGAAGGCAAGACGGCGAAGTTGAACGAACGGGTCGGCCATCGGATTGGCAACGATTCCCGCCTCGCCAAGTCGATCGTTGAGCAGCGCATCGATGATCCCTTTCGCGCGACTTGCCGCACGCGCCGTCGTGCCGGAAGCGAGCAGGCCTGAGGGGGTCGGCGACGAAAGTGGTTGAAAGGCCCAAAACCTTCGACCGGCTGCCAAATCAACGCCGCTGATTAATGGCTGGGGTCCCGGATCCTTGCGCGGATCGATCGCGCCGGCGGCAATCCACTGCTCAAAATCCTGGATCACCTGGTCGGCCAATTTTCCGTCCGGAGGCATCTCGGACGATTCATAGCGAATCGCCGAAATCAACATGCTTCCATCCACATTACCTGGATCGATCGCAGGCCCGCTGTCCCCACCCATCATCATGCCGTCGCGGGAATCGAGCACCAAGGCACCACCGATCTCATCCGAATCCGACGAATGACACTCGTAACAGCGTTCGACCAGCACTGGGCGAATACGATTCTCGAAGAACTCGATCGAATCGGGTGCCTCCGCCTGCGTCACGCTCCCAGCGAGCAAGACAATCATCACGACCGCCGAGGGCAGAATTGGTCGCAAAACAGGCAGTTTCATACAGGCTCGCTTTCGTTGCGGGTCGGTATCGAGGCGGGGGGATTTGCAGGATAGCACACGGGCTGAGCAACTGCACGAAGAAAGCGAAAGCATCCCCGTTTCAAACGGCGGTCCAACGTGAGTTCCATCACCTTCTCGCCGGGCATGGGTGTCGATACCGGCCGCGCGCACGACCGGGGCAAATCCGATCAAATACAAGCACGACGCGCAAGCGAGTGTGTCGGATTCGCACGGGACACACTCGCTTGCGCGTCGTGCTTGTATTTTGGTGAATTCTTCGTGTGTCAGAATCTGCGACGGCGTTACCCGGAGGAAGAATGAAGTTAAACTCAGGAAGCCAACGACTGAACACCTGCACCACCCAGTCAGGAACGATCGCATGAAGGTACTGGTTTTAACCGGCGCAGGGATTTCGGCAGAGTCAGGAATTCCGACTTTCCGGGGAAGCGATGGGCTTTGGGAAGGTTACCGGGTCGAGCAGGTCGCCAGCCCGGACGCGTTTCACTCCCACCCCGCCCTGGTGCACGGGTTTTACAACGAGCGAAGACGACGCTTGTTAGCCGGTGATATCCAGCCCAATCCCGCCCATGATGCCATCGCCCAATTTGAGGCTCAGCATGATGACGAGTTCCTGCTGGTAACGCAGAATGTCGATGACCTGCACCAACGTGCCGGAAGCCGGCACATCGTCCCGATGCACGGAGAGCTGCTCAAAGCACGATGCATCGAGACAGGTGAAGTCTTTGACTGGCGCGAGGACCTGAGTGAAACCACACCCCATCCGCGCGATCCTGCACGGCTGGGACTTCTTCGACCGCATATCGTTTGGTTTGGTGAGGTTCCTTTTGGCTTGGACCTGATTGAACAGGCAGCTCGCGAGGCTGACTTGTTTCTCTCGATCGGCACCTCGGGCCTCGTTTATCCCGCCGCCGGAATCGTTCAGATGACGCCACCCAACTGTCGCACCGTTGAGATCAATCTCGACGAGACATCCGTTTCAGGCCTCTTTGACGAATCGATCCAAGGAAAAGCATCGATCGAAGTCCCGGCGTTTCTCGAATCGCTGAGCAAGTCGTCCAAGTGAAGCGTCGCGCTGGAAGCCGAGCCGGTTTGATCGGACGGCGGCGGTGATGTCAGCCTGGAAAGGCCGACGTACGTTAGGCTTTCTAGCCTGACTCTTCTTCTCGCGCCCACCTCATTCGCAAGAATGCACGAGCCGAAAGTTCGTGCAGGAGACACTCACTACATCCTGGGAACGACACCGACGCCCAGCAGTTGCAAGCCGAGCTGCAACACACGCCCGGTCAATGAAACGAGGGCAAGTCGCGTCGCCTGGATCGTTGGAGTCTCGGCCCGCAGCACATGGCAGTTCTCATTGAATTTTGAGTAGGCCTTGGCGGTCTCCAACAGGTAATCGACCAATTGATTCGGCGCGTAGTCCTTGTGCAAGGCAAGCAAAGACTCCTCGAGCTTGATCAGCATCAGCGCCAAAGCGCGTTCGGCCGGATGCGTGAAGCTCCAACCTTCCTGGCCGATCATCTCGATCACATCCGACTCAAGCTTCTGGGCATTCTCCAGGATCTTTTGAGTGCGTGCGTAGGAGTATTGCACGTAGGTCGAGGTGTTTCCCTCGAGTGCCACCATCTTGTCGAGGTTGAATCGATAATCGCTGGTCCGGTGATGACTCAAATCAGCGAACTTGATCGCGCCAATCCCAACCACTTCGGCAATCATTTCCTGCTCGGCCTCGTCCATGGGCGGATCGAAACCGGCCAGGCGTTCCGGGTTACAAACAACCTGTCGGGCGCGATCGACGGCATCATCGAGCAAACTTTCCAAACCGATCAGCGTGCCACTGCGAGTCTTCATCGGACGGCCATCCTCACCGAGGACCGTGCCAAAGTTGACGTGCACGAGTTTGACATGCTCCAGCCCAAAGTGATGAGCGACCGCGAACAGTTTTTCGAAGTGTTCGCTCTGTCGAGTGTCCACGACGTAGAGGATTTCAGCCGGATTGAATTGCTCAAGTCGGTACTGCAGCGTGGCCAGGTCGGTGGTCGCGTAAAGGTAAGCGCCGTCCTGCTTGCGAACAATCATCGGGGCGTCGAACTCGGGCAGAAAGACGCAGACCGCACCATCGCTGTCTTGGGCGAGCCCAACGCCTTGCAAGCTTCTCGACGACGCCACCCAGCATGTCGTGATAAAAACTTTCGCCCAACGTGTGATCGAAGCTAACATTCAATCGATCGTAAACTCGATTGATTTCGTCCTTGCAGTGGGGCAAGAACTTCTCCCAAAGGGCAATGTTTTCCGGATCCCCTTGATGAAGTTTCGCCGTTTCTTCGAGCACCGCGGCGTCGATGTTCGGATGCGCCTTGGCCTTCTCCGAGAGCAGCGGATCTTGTTCGACCGCCGCGATTTTCTCGCGTGCCGACTCGAGATTGGCTTCGGCAGCTGCAAGCGACGTTCGGCGGCGGCGACCGCTTTGTTGGCACTCTTTCGCTTCGACGCTTCGGCCTGCTCCGCCTCCGCGGTCGCGTCCTGCAACGACAACCTTCGCCTCGTCCAGCGAGCGCTGCAGCGCGTCGAGCGAATGGACGGCCTTGCGATACTCGATCAATTGGTTGACGACGCGATAAAGCTTCGCTCAATTCCCTGACCGGGTCGGCGTCGACCACGGCAGGATCACCAAAGTGCTTGTAGCCGTAAATGATGATCCCGAATTGGGTTCCCCAGTCACCGAGATGATTGTCCGTGATGACTCGATAACCGAGGAAGCGAAGCGATCGAGCCAGAGCGTCACCGATCACGGTGCTGCGAATGTGGCCCACATGCATCGGCTTGGCGACATTCGGTGAAGAGAAGTCGATCACGATCGACCGATCATCACCGCTCTCGGTCACCCCGCATCGCGAATCCCCGAGCATGTTGCCAAGGGTGTCGTAGAGAAACTGGTCGCGAAGTTTGAGGTTGATGAATCCGGGTCCGGCGATTTCCGGTGCCTCGCAGAGGTCATCGAGCTTCAATCGCTCCACCAACTCGGCCGCGACGTCGCGCGGGTTGCGTCCAACCCGTTTGCTGAGCGGCATCGCGCAGTTGGCCTGGTAATCTCCGTGCCGCGGGTCGGACGTCGGACGAATCATCGACGCGAACTCATCCGCCTCGTCCGTGATCGATTCGAGAGCCTCGCGAAAACGCTGCTGCAAAAGGTTGGGTACGTGCATCGAGTCTTACCGCCGCTAGTCCTCGACCACGTCGATTCCAAATTCAGACAAAGGGATCCGCTTGCCGTCGGCCCACAGCGACTCCAGATCGTAGTACTCGCGAGTTTCCTCATCAAAAAGATGAACGATCACGCTTCCGTAATCCAGAACGATCCAGCGACTCTCTTCGTATCCCTCGATGCCGAGTCGATGGTCGCCGAGTTCCTTTTGCAAGACGTCGTCAATCTGCTCGCTGATCGCATGCAGTTGGCGGCGGCTGGTCCCGGTGGCCAGCACGAACAGGTCAAACTCCGCGCTTTGACCGGAGACGTCAATGACCATCACGTCACGACCGTTGTTCTCCAGCGCCACGCGGGCGGCAGCGGCGGCAAGCTTCCGCGCGTACTCCAACCCACGTGGACGGAATGCCCGAGGCGGGTTCGACAGGGGACTTGGCGGAAGCATTGGCCTCTTCCTGGGGGGGATCGGATGCAATCGCTTCCACGGGTCGCTTGTCTGGGTCGGGGGAGTCGGTAGAGTGTTTGGTCATAACCGCAGAGTCTAGTGATTTTGCTGTCGCTGTCACGCAGTCGACTGCGGTCACGCCGCTAGGGCGATCCCCTTGGCGGTTCGCAACAACACACCACAGAGGACGACATTTCGATGGCCGACTGGATTGAAGTGGGCAAGAAAGCACCCGCATTCACCCTCAAAGACGACTCGGGAAACCAGGTCCGATTGAGCGATTTGAAAGGAAAACCGGTCGTTTTGTACTTCTACCCGCGCGACGACACGCCGGGCTGCACCAAGGAGGCGTGCTCGCTTCGTGACCGTTATGACGAGTTGAAGAAGCGAAAAGTTCACCTGTTTGGCGTCAGCACCGACTCGGCCGAAAGTCACACGAAATTCAAAAAAAAGTACGACCTGCCCTTTCCCCTGCTGGTAGACGACAAGCACGTCGTCAGCGAAAAGTACGGGGCGTGGCGGGAAAAGAACATGTACGGCAAGAAATCAATGGGAATCCAGAGGTCGACCTACATCATCGACGCCGAGGGCAAGGTCGCTCACGTCTTCAAGAAGGTCAAAGTCGACGGCCACGACCAACAGATCATCGATGCCCTGGCGTCACTTTAGCGCGACGGTTTCGTTGGCAGAATGATGTTGGGCAAAATGATAAGTGCCGAATTGGCCACCATCATTCTGCCCCGGCTGTTCATGCGGTCATCCATCGACGCGTCTACGGATTCGGACGCGTCGCGACCGAAAAGAACTTCTTCGTCACCTCTGGATTGGCTGGTGGCCCGAACTTGACGGCCAACCAACACGCCAGTCCGGAACCGACAAGATCCCAGAGGAAGGGGTTCAGCCCAAGGAACTCATAGGCGCTGAATTCTCCCTGCTCGACGTAACCCCAGCAGGTCAGGACAAGGTGTGTCAGCGTTCCGCCGAGCATACCGGCGCACGCCGCCGGGGCCGTCATCCGCTTCCAATACAGCGCCAGCACCATCGGGATCAAAAAGCAAGCGGCCAACCCTCCCGAGGCAAAGACGATCAAGTCCTGCAGGTACCTCGGCGGATTGAGCACGAACAGTAGCGCGAGCACGCCGACAATCACCGTGACGCTGTAACTCAATTGCTTGATTCGTCGCTCCGATGCGTGGCGGTTGACGAAGCCTTGGTAGACATCGCGAACCACCGCCGAGGACACGACCAACAGAAAACTATCGACACTCGACATCACCGCCGCGAAGGGCGCTGCAACCAGCAACGCCGGCGAGCCATGGCATCCCCACGTTGGAAGTCAGCCGCGTCGCAAAGTCCGGCATCGTCCGATCGGGATCGATCTCCATGCCGGGCATCAGCACGCGAGCGCAGCAAAAAATCACGACCAGCGAGAAGTAGATCAAGCGAGTAGTAGATCGCGACGGTCACCACCGAATAGCGAAGCGTGCGGGCGTCTTTGAACGAGAGCAGCCGAATCATGTTGCTCGGCTGGCCCGTTGCCGCGAATGGCCAGAACACGAAAAAGCTGATTGCCGAGCCGATCGCCAGGAAGCCGACACTGCTGGAGGAGCTGGGACCGGGATTGGTTAGATAGACGCCGGGGCGATCGGCTCCGAACTGGTAAGGAGTCCAATCAACATCCTCCAGCGAGGCCTCGATCGATCGAATGACTCCGCCGGCAATCTCCCTTCGCAAGTGATCCTTTTCCGCGGGCGTTGTGATTTGCAAGATCGCAACCGCGCCGCTGCTGTCGGCTCCCTGTTCGATCAAGACCGACTCGGCAACCCGAATCACCATGTCGCCGTCCGCGATCCAGGTCCCCTTGGCAATCAAGGTATCGGCCGCGACTGGGCTCGACAGCCGGATCGATGCCGTGCCGTGTTGGGGCGGCGTCATGTCGGCCATCTGACGCGTGGCCTGTTCGAGTCCGCCTACCTGCTGGAGCGCCAGTCCAAGCATCAACATGACACCGACCAGCATCACGATCCCTTGCATCACGTCGGTCCAAACCACCGCGCGGAATCCGCCGTAGACGACGTAGACGATCACGGCCGTGGAAAACACGAGCAAGCAGACCAGGTAGTCTGGCTCCGCCTGATTGACCCAGGGAATGTCGGCCACCAATCGACGCACCAAGGCGACCGCCCACTGAAAGGCGGGCTCGCCCGCGAAGAGTGTGCTCAGAATCTTGCCGCCCGCTTTGAACTGAGCAACCAGATAGAAGAACATGAAGAAGATCAACAGGGAGGTCGCCACCAGGCCCGTTGTCGGACTTTCAAATCGGCCGCGCAGGACCTCGGGAATCGTCAACGCATCACACTTGCGTGCCACCTGATTGAGTCGCTTGCCGATCATGGCCATCGACACCAGCGGCAACACCATGAAGCCGGCAATCCAAAGTGCCAACGCCCAGCCGTGCGAATAGATCAGCGCAGGAAACCCCATGAAGGAACCTCCTGAGGCGTTGGTCGCGGCAAAGGTCAAGGCGAATGCCCAGACCCCAAAGCTACGGCTTCCCAAAAAGTACTCGCCGGCAAACTCCTTGCCCTTGGCAACACGGTTGGACAGCACTGCCAAAGCGAAGACGGCGGCGGTGTAAATCAAGAACGTGATCAGTGCGGCATTGGATCCTTCACTCGTCATCGTGTGGCTCCCCATCCGCTCGATCGACAAGGGATTCGTCCGCAATGCAACGCAGCGCGAACCAGGAACTGACGATCGTGGCGACAACCCACGGCAGGGCCACGCCCCAAAATACCCAGGCAGGCATCCCGCCGATGATCGTCGTCGTTTCACCCTCACGGTAGTAACCGTAGCGACTGCAATAGCCCACGACCCAAACAAAGGCGACCACCCACACCACCACAATCCACTTCGCTTCGCGCAAAGAATGGGTCACCAAGGGATCGTCGATCGTCGGTTCGGGCTCAGGCTCGTTCTGCACTGGAATCTCGGGTTACTGGCGTTTCAGGTTGCAATCCAAACTGATTCGTAGAACTAAGAACCTTATCGCCCAATACCATCTACTTTCTAGGGGAACGGCGCGAGCGGGCTGTTGATTTATTCGTGTTTAGGTACGCAGCGCCGGAATCCTAACCCGAAGCGTGAGCGAGCGGACGGCTGTTGTTCCCTGCTTACGCGGCGGGTTACTGAATCAACAGCCCGCGAGCCGTCCGGTCTCGAAAACAAAATCACACTGTAAAACCGCAGGGCTTGCGCCCTTCGGCTAGAAAGTGAATGCCATTGGCTTATCTCCCACGAGCATCGACCACCCATTGTTCGGACGTCACCTTGCCACCACGGATCACCGTTGCGAATCCGTGCAGGGCAATCGTCGGACAAACGTGACGCGGAAAGGCCAACAGGGGCTGTCCAAGTGAAATCGATTCGGCCTGCTTCGTGCCGACCACCAGATGCTCTTCGCTTTGACCCAGGATGACCGCGTCAGCAATCGACGGGAGCAGCACGCGCCTCTCCAGCGGCATCTCGGCGGCGACCGATTTGTAACCCAAGTCCAAGCAGACACGATCGTCGCCGGGTTTGCTGATCACTCGCGTGACCAGGGCAATCGCGACCGAGAACTCGAGATCAGGATAAGACGTGCCGTAACCGACATCCCAAAACACGGGCGTTCCAGGACTGCATTGCCAGGGCGTGCCCTGGTCCCGGGTTGCCTGGCTCGACGTTGCCTGGCTCGACGTTGCCTGGCTCGACGTTGCCTGGCTCGAGGTTGCCTGGGACGAGGTTGCCTGGGCCCATGAGGCAAACGTTGGCGAGCCGCCACCGACAATGAGCGGGGAAGGACGCTTGAGATCGTACTGCCGCACCGACGCAATGATCGCCTCCGACCTTGATCTGGCGCTCCTCAAGCGACGGTTCGTGTAGATGCCCGTCGTAGACATGCAGTCCTGCATAGCGCACACCGGGCGTCGATTCGATCCGATCGCGAAGCCAGTCCAGGGCCGGCCCCAGTTCGATCCCGGTTCGATGCATGCCGCAATCGACGTCGATCATCAATGCATGCGGGTTTCGCATCGATTCAGCAAAACGATCGCTGATGGCCGCGATCGCATCGGGATGATCGACGACCGTGGAAAACTCGGTCTCGGGATAGCGGTCGACCAGCTTTGCCAGACGCTCGACGTTGGGGCCGACCATCTGGTAGGCGATCAGAATGTCCTTGCCCCCTGCACTCGCCACCATCTCCGCTTCGGCAATCGTCGCGGCCTTGAACTTGTTGATGCCAGCGGCGAGTCTGCAACTGGATCACGCGCGACATCTTGTGCGTCTTCACATGCGGACGCAGACGTGATCGGATCGCCGCCGACCATGCTGACCATGTTTTGGATGTTGCTTGCGACCCGATCGGCATCAACCAACAGACCTGGCGATGCAACGTGGGTCAAATCGAGATCATTGGGCCAAGACAGCTTCATTCGGTTTCTACGTCCAAGCTTTTCGCAGCAGGGAAACAAAATTGTGATGGCAGATGCCTTCGAGATCCGTCGGCGAATAACCACGACGTTCCAAGATCGACACCAACTTCGTCAAATCGGCGATGGTGTCCAGATCACTGGGTGACTGCTCGGTGCCGTAGCCTCCATCCAAATCGGTGCCGATGCCGATGTGACGCGTGGTCCCCAGCAACTGGGCGATGTGGTCGACGTGGTCAGCCAGGGCCGCTAGATCGGCGCCCGGTCGGTTGGTGTGGTCGGAGATCCCACGCTGCCATTCGGGGACAATCATCCAAACATCAAAAGCAACACCGATCACGGCATCACGCTCGGCCAGTGCCTTGATCTGTGCGTCGGACAATTGTCGAGGGTCATCGACCAGGGCTCGACAGTTGTGATGACTTGCCCAAACGGTGCCAGCAAAACTGGTCCAACGCGTCCCAAAAGGTTGGCTCCACAGATGCGTGACGTCCAGGATGATTCCCAGTCGTTCCATCTCCGAGAGCAACCGCCGTCCAAGCTGAGAAAGCGGGCCCATCTTCGTCGTGACCGTAGGCGTAGCGTCCCTTGCCATAGTGCGCCGGACCGAGCGCTCGCAGCCCCTGCTGGTAGGCATGGTTCAGATCATCCAGGGTGCGAAGCGAATCGGCCCCTTCCAGGCTCAGGACATACCCGATCGGGCATTGGTCGGGATCTGCGATTCCAAGTCTGAAGATGATCGTCCAGATCGACGGCGGAACGAATCGAGCGAAGCTGTCGAGTCGGCCTCCATCGCCCGATACCATGCCAACTGTCCCTGCGTCATCGCCCAAGCCTGTTCGGGAGAGTTCCAAGAACCGATCGGGCCGGCGGGCTTCATGCAGCCGGCCAGCAGCGTCGCCACGCAGATTCCCACGCCGCCGCTTCGCATCTCGGGAAAGGCGACGGTGCCTCGACCACGTCCGCCCAAGTCTTCCATACCAGACTCTTCACGCGCGAATCTCGGCGACGCTGCGGCGCAGGTCACGGTTGTACTGAAGCGCATTGAGGCTGAGATCAAGATGGGCGTCGAAGACGAGCATGCTGGCGATTCGTGTTGCGTAAACGGGGAGTCCTGTGCGCCGAACGATTCGAACCGTTCGCAGCGAATGGACGTGGGCCCAGCATCATAACGCAGTGGAACCGGCGCCGCCGCGTCAGCGCAGCCTCGGTACCGGGTTGACCAACAAAAAAAGCCGGTCCCTGAGGGACCGGCTTTCGCTGTTGCGAATCGCTGAACGTGGTTTACAGATTCGGCGTCGTGTAAGGCTCGACGTCGCCGACCATGTGGAAGTGGTTGTGGTCGATGTAGACCATTTCGATCGATTCGCGGTCATGCAGGGTGTGAGGCACCGGATAGCCGATGATCGTCTTTTCTTCGAAGTAGATCGTGCACTTGTAATGTGCGTGGTGCAGTTGAGCCGGTCCGATCAGCGGATAGAAGCGGGGTGGATCGACGTAGTCCGCGATCTTTTCCTTGATGATGCGGACGTCGTTGCGTTGCTTTTCCCACAACAGCGGAACACCACCCTCGAACCGGACGAGCCTTTTCCAAGGCATGCATGATTTCGTCATCCGAGGGAGGATCGAGCGCGACGACGGGTCCGCCAGAGGTGGTCGGGCCGAGGATCGGTACGCGTTCGTATCGCTCCTTCAGCCAGAACTTCTCTTCTTGCTTGTGCTGGTAGTAAGGACTTACCGGCATCGGCCACTGGAGAAAGCCAATGTTGTAGCCACTGGTAATGCCGTAGCAGCCTGTGGTCGAAACCGCCAACAGCGCCAGGGTGCCAAGTGTCATTCGACGAACAACCCGACGCATGCAGGGCTTCTTCGGAGTCGCGGTCAAGTCGTGAGCTTCGCGACGGCAATTCAAGCTGGTCATCCGAGCAACCTTCCGTGGTTTGTTACTTTCACGCTCGTGCCGGCGACACGTGATCCAGTGTCACCGAGTTCGGCGTCTTGCGTACCAGTAGTATCGTGTGAACTTATGCCGATCTTGCGGATAATTCCGAAGAATCGAAAAACGGTTCGCCGGCCGCCCGCGGCTGGCCGTGAAACAGCCTGAATCCTTGCGCATCGGCGAGCACCGTCGCGGGCAACCCCGTCGCGGATTCTGTGGCGCCGGAGGACTGTCGACCTTCCGCTAGAATGCCGCAAACCTCGCCCCTCGCCTGGTCTGGCGCATGGTTGCAGAGTTGCGAAGTCCGCGAAGCGAAGAATCTCTCGGCTCACCCTCACCCCTCGCCCGCTCACCGCACTCGCCACTCGCCACTCGCCACTCGCCACTCGCCACTCGCCACTCGCCACTCGTCCCAAAAAAAGACCCGCGAGCGGCACTGGGCTGATCGCGGGTCGTACTTCCTGGGAAGCTGATGTTGGGACTGTGGCTTACTTCGATCGAAGCGTGTTCCGAGGCTTCAGCGACTACTTGTCGGTGAAGTCGAGGAACCACCATCCGTCATCCCATTCCAGGCTGACGCGTCGCCATCCCAGTGGAACCTGCGGATAGGGATAGAACGGGCCGATGTAAGGCCAAGCCGTGGGGCTGTACTGTTGCGGATAGGTGACCGCGGCATAGTTGGGGTAAGCCGCGTAGCCTGGCCAAGCATAGTTGGGCAGGTTCGGCGTATCGTATCGCGGTGCACCAGCGGCCGAGTAAGGAGCCATCGGGACCGGTTGTCCGGCAACTGGAGCTCCCGAAACCATGCCTCCGGTGCTGGCCGGCATCGCGGCATAGCCGCCCTGTTGCATTCGGTAGGGAGCGGCCATCGCGGGCATTGCGACCGGAGACGAAGCCACGGTGGCAGGGGTCCCACGGCGAACCGGCGTTGCTAACCGGATCCACAGCAACAGGGCGTCAGCGAGTTACCGCCGATGTCCTGCAGCGACGGTGGCTCGGGCAGACGGGGCAAGTTCGGAGCCGCGGTTGGAATCGCGATCGCTTCCCGAAGGCCGGCGACGCCAGGAACGTTTTCCGCGATATCAATGATCGCATCGCGTTGTGCCGGCGAGCTGGCGCGGCCCGTCAGCTCGAGAATGCCGTTGTGACTCTTGACGTCGACGCCGAAACCTCGCAGTTGGCCCGACTCCTTGGCTTTGCTCAAGGCGGCAACCACCGCGGCCACGACTTCCGCGTCGCTGGTTGGTTCGACAGCGGAAACCGGCAGGATTTCGCTCGGCTACCTTGATTTTCGCATCGGCCGTTGTGGCGGCTACGTGTGGGTTGGCCAATGCCTCGCGGAAGGAGAACCCTTCGGCTTCCTGGCCGGCGGCCTGAAGAACGGTTGCTTCCGCCTGGCTCGGTCGGAGCGGCCGTGGTCACGGTCACTTCGTCCACGATCTTGGTGATTCCCAAGATTCCGTCGGCGGCGCGAAGCACCACATCTTTCTGAGTTTCCTGACTCACGTTGCCGCGAAAAAGAACCACCCCGTTGTCGACTTTCATGTCGAGGGTGAAGTCCTTGAGGGCTCCGGAGTCACGATTGCTTTTCAATCGCTGAATGATTTGTTCCGCGATTTCACGGTCGCCACCCCAGGCCTGCATTGGCCCAATGGTAGCGAGTGCGGCAATCGCTAACCCGAAATATTTGCGTCGCATCGAAATGCCTCCCTGCAGTCCTGAATCACTCTGGGTCGGAAACCATTTGACTATCCGATCGCAACGTGCGAGTTGGAAATGGGTCGCCGCGGGTGGCGACCGAATGCTTCAAACGGAATTACCAGACCGGTGTTGTTGGTTGTTTCGGTCATAACAGGGTAGGCAAGGTAGGTTTTTTCTGATTTTGTGGCCGAATGCGATTATGAGACGAAAAAACGGGGTTTCCTTCGGTTTCACGTTCGGCGTTTCGCAGAGCGAACGCCGGAATTCTTTTCCCAGCTTCACTCGGTTCCGATCTTTGGATGTCGCGGGTGACAGCCCGAATGGAACAACGTTTTGCCTCGGCCGCAGCGTTGTCTACCGAGGCGAGGTCGCACCCGTCCGGCAACAGCAGCACCCGCCAGGCGGCAAAGTGATCCCTGCCGGCTTGCCAAGTTCAGCGCCCTGTGAACGAATGATTGATGCCCGTTATCAATGTCCCGATCACTTGAGACCGACTCTGAATCGACCGGAGTTCCGCGATGAATGAACCCGACCCCTACGACGTCCCACCGCGATCGCCTGGAGCCCATGAGCTCGATTTCACCCCGACCAACGAGGAACGCAACCTGGCGATCATCGCCCATCTTTCCGGGTGCTTCGGGATTCTTGCAGGCGGTTTGGTCGGGTTCGTCGGTCCGCTGGTGATTTACCTGCTCAAGAAAGATTCATCCCCCTACGTGGAAGCCCAAGCCAAAGAGGCTTTGAACTTTCAAATCACAATCTTCTTGATCGCGTTGGTCTGCGGAGCACTGATCGCCATCAGCTGCGGGACACTGTTCCCACTGATCTTCGTCCCGATGTTGCTGCAAGTCGTCTTCGGCGATCATTGCGGCCTTGGCGGTCCGCGATGGGGCCAATTACCGATACCCGTTCAATTTTCGACTGCTGCAATAACGGGTTGCCGCTCGGCGGACGACCGAGCGCTTCACTGGCGCATCGCGCGGACAATCGACGCCAACACCAACAACCCGCCGAAAGCCGGCACCATCACCAGGATGAGACGGGGCTGGGCCGCCAGCATCGCCAGCACGAGGACTCCCAGCACGGCAAAACCAGGAGGCAGCCAGCTCGCCGGCTTGCGCAAGGTTGGCCATGCCAGCCACAGAGCCCCGAGCACCAAACCGATTCGTCCGGTCGCCGATCCAACCAATTTCACGGTGCCCGGTATTCTCGTAGCGCCACAGCACCCAAGCAGACGTGGACAGCAAACCGATCGCCAACACCAGCACCAGGCTTCGGCGATAGTCGGTCGGGTCGTCGCCGGTAGAATTCATCGCTCACGCCGACGGCGTTGGTTTGGGAATGCTGGCTGGGAAGATTGTCTATCGTAATGGCAACCCGTGCTCTCGGCCCACCCGGTCGCGATTGCTGGCCGGATCGATCAACGTGAAGACAGGATATTAGCCATGAAGTTCCTCTGCTTTAGTGACCTTCATCGGGACGCCGCGGCCGCCGAAAAACTCGTGACGGCATCGCAGCAGGTCGATGTCGTGATCGGGGCCGGTGATTTTGCGACTCGGCGACAGGGGCTGGAAGACACGCTGGACGTGCTCAGCCGAATCGAAAAGCCGGCCGTCCTGGTTCCAGGCAACGGTGAGTCGGTCGACGAACTTGCGCCGCGCTTCGCAGCCTTGGAAACGTGCGCACGTCCTACATGGCAGCGGCTGCCAAATCGATGGGGTCGACTTCTGGGGCGTCGGAGGCGGTATTCCGGTCACGCCCTTCGGTGACTGGAGCTACGACTTCGACGAAGAACAAGCCGAGGCCTTCTTGCAGGGATGCCCGCACGGTGGCGTCCTTGTCGTTCATTCCCCGCCCTTCGATACCGTCGATCACGACACCTCCGGCCAAATCCGGGGTAGCCGGTCGATTCGCCAGGCGGTCGAGGCCAAACAACCGCGACTGGTCGTCTGCGGACACATTCACAGCGACTGGGGAAAGCAAGTTGAACTCGGAAACTCGATCATTCTCAATGCCGGTCCGGCGGGCGTGATTCTCGAGCTGACAAACCCGTCGGGCTGACAAATCGGCTGCTTGCGGGCTGGATTGATCAGCCGCCACGGAGGAGAGGATTCGTAATCGGCTTCCCCCAGTCAGTTGGGAACCCTAAGCCGGGGGGTCCTAGCTTGCATCGTCGAACCTGATTCGGCAATTCTTCCGCAGCAAACCGTTGCGATTGGAGTATTGCTCTGCCTAGTATCGGAATAGATACCCCGTTTACCCATTCCCCCTAAGGCTCTTCTTCCGAACCTGGAAGGCGACGTCTCGAGGATTGCCAAGATGAAGCGATTGTTCGCAACTCTTTTCGCCCTGTTGCTCTGCCTTGCCGTAGCTCCTCCCGTTCAGGCCCAATCCCCCAGTGGTTCGTTGTCGATCAGCCAATGGGTGCGGGCGGAGGACGGAGTTGTTCGGGGAACCGTCGTGGCACCGAAGCTGGATGGAGCTCTGGAAGCCGTTTCCGACGTGGAAGTCCTGATTTCACGTCGTGACGGAATGAAATTTCGTGTCTCCACCGACGACCAGGGACGTTTCACGATCGGAAGCATGGAGCCAGGCGTCTACGCGATGTCGGTTTGGCAGGACAAGGTACTCGCTGCCTGCGCCCTGCAAGTCATCGATGCAAGCCAAGACCCAGAGGCGAAATATCCGAATGCGGCGTTGGTTTCGATCGCCAACGTCGATCGTCCGACCGTCAAGACAGCGATCATCCGCTATTTGCCGGCCGGCGTGCGAACGGCACCCCAGTTTCTGTCGGACGTCGATTTCGCGGGTCTCGCCCCGAAGGTCCGACCGAGCGGCAACACACTGCGAGTCTGCCCAGTCCAACGGTGGACTGAGCGGTCGTCTGTTCCTGGCCGGGGCAGCCGGATCGGAGTTGCAAGCCGCTTCGATGTCGAACGTCTTCGTTTTGAAAGACGGAAACCAGGTCGACCGCGCCCTGACCAACGAACGCGGCGAGTTTGTGTTCGAGCAACTGATGCCAGGCGTTTACTCGATGCTGGCGATCGGTCCAGGTGGTGTTGGACTGATTGGATTCGAGCTGACCTCAAATGTCGCGATTCATCAGAACGCGTCGAACGGTGCTGAGGCCAGCAAGCAACTGGTCAGCGCCCTGCAGGCGGCTCCTGAAGAGCTGTCGATGCAGCTGGCTCCTGTACCGGAGGCGATCGAAGGCATGGACGTGCTGATGGACGAGGAAATCGAGATCATCGGTCAAGACGGCGTGCCACTGGTGATTGACGAGACTTGCGAGGAGTGCTTCGCCGAATCGGTCGTCGATGCCTGCTGTAGCCCGGTCTGTGGCGGTGGCGTCCATGGCGGCGGCGGCGGCGGTGCCATCGGTGGTGGCGGCGGCGGAGGCGGTGGAGGCGGCGGCGGATTCGGCGGCCTCGGAGCTCTCGTCGGTGTCGCTGCGATCGCAGCTTCCAACAGCAACGACAACGCGGTGATCATTCCTGGTCCAGCCAGCCCCGCGTCCCCGTAGCCCGCATGGGTCCGTAGCCCGCACTGGCGTACCGTAGCCCACACGGGTCCGTAGCCCACACGGGTCCGTAGCCCACACGCGCCGTCGTCGCCCAGAGCGAAGGCGACGCAAGCGCACCGGTGCTCGGATCACTTGAGACCCTCGAGATCTTCGGTGCGTGCGCCGTAAAGTCGTCACTCCAATCACAAGCCGCGGCCAAGTGCCGCGGTTATCTTTTTGGGTCCCTGCCGGGAATCATGCGAATCCCCTCGATGCGACAACGCCGCCCAATCGTCGGTGTTTGCCGAGCGTGATATCATGTCCTGGCAATTCGCGATCCCACCAACTGATGAGGCATGAATGAGTACGGCGGACAGCTCCGTTAGCCCGGAAGTCGCGCAGAAAGCGGCCGAGGCTCGATCTCGCTTGGACGAACACACACTCAAGACCGTGCACTGGCACTTCAGCGAGGAGACGGGCAGTCCCTTTTGGCTGGAAAAGCGTGCGGAACTCAAGTTCGATCCGCTCAAAGACATCAAGTGCTTCGACGACCTGAAGAAGTTTCCGCTGTTCGAAGACGACTGGCTTCGCGGCGGCCCGGTACGTCGCTGGGTACCCAAGGGACATGCCGGCAAACCGACTTACGTGTTTGAAACCGGCGGCACGACGGGCATCCCCAAGAGCCGTGTGGTGATCGAAGACCATTGGAAGGATTACGAACTTTTCAGCGACACCTTGCCGGACAAGTACTTTCCGAAGGGATCCAACTGGCTGATGCTCGGACCGAGCGGACCGCGACGCTTGCGTCTGGCCGTCGAACACCTGGCACAGCACCGCGGAGGCATTTGTTTTTGCATCGACCTCGATCCCCGCTGGGTGATCAAGTTGATCAAGAAGGGCTGGATGGAGCACTTGGAAGAATACAAGAAACATTGCATCGACCAGGCGGTGACCGTGCTGACGGCGGGACATGACATCAAGTGCATGTTCGCCACGCCGAAACTGCTCGAGTCGCTTGGCGAAGCCCTCGAGGAAAAAGGAACGAGCATTCCCGAGATCGGGATCACCGGGATCTTCTCGGGCGGTACCGAGTTCACGCCGCAGTGGACGAAATTCTGCGTCGAAGAACTGCTCGGCGGTCCAGCCGGAAGAGGGCGGCGTCTACATGACCCCCACTTACGGCAACACCTTGATGGGCTTGGCCTGCAGCAAGCCGATCACCGCAGCCGACGGCTACAAGATTTCCTACTACGCACCGCAACCCCGGGCCGTCACGGAAGTCGTCAGCTTCGATGACTACAACCAGGTCGTTGGCTATGGAGAAACCGGACGAGTCAAACTCTACACCCTGACCGACGAGTTCTTCGTGCCCGGATTCATGGAGCGAGACGAAGGGGAACTGGAAGCTCCCTTTGACACTTATCCTTGGGATGGGGTCAGCGGCGTGCGACCGTTCCACGAACTGGCCAGCGCGACGACGGTCGGTGTTTATTAGAAGAGAGTCTGTTTCCAACTTCATCCGTTTTGAATCGAAAACAGTTTACCGATGATCACGCTCAGTCCGCTCCGATGGGGAAAGCCATACGAATCGCTCGACTTCACCAATGTCGTCCATTTCGACAGCGGTGAGCCGATCGCCAAAATTGGAAATGTCGGGGGCGGCATCGTCGGCCGCGACATGCGACAAGCTCACAAGGCGCGCGAGGCGTTGCTGCAGCTTTCAACCGACGAGTTGATTGAAATGTGCAAGCAGGCCTCGGTGCTGTTTGAGTCGGCCGAGTTGACCGTGGGCGACTCGCAGCAGTCGGTGGACCAGTTCGTGCATCAGCAATCGGCCAGTACGGGTTTGCCCGAGCACATGTGTCGATCGAACATGACCAAGAACAGCTTTGTGCTGAGCCACATTGACCAGATTCTTGATTGCCTGACGCGCGGACTGGACCTTTCGATTTTTTCGCGCGGCTACGGCGAAGAGGGCCGAGGTGTGATTGTCAGCTATCAAGCGCAAACGCCGGTGCTCGGTGCGGTGCTGCCGAACAATTCGCCGGGCGTTCACACGCTTTGGTTGCCGGCAATCCCGCTGCAGATTGGCTTGGCGCTCAAGCCGGGTTCGCAGGAACCTTGGACCCCTTACCGCATGGTTTCCGCGTTCATCCAGGCCGGTGTGCCTGCCGAAGCCTTTGGCTTGTACCCCGGCGGTCATGATGCGGGTGGCGCGATCATGACCAAGACTTCACGAAGCATGATCTTCGGCAGTGCGCAAACCGTCGCGCAGCATGCGGGCAATCCCAAAGTTCAGGCTCATGGTCCAGGCTTTTCGAAAGTCTTGATCGGAGACGATGTCGTCGACGATTGGGAAGACTACCTCGATTTGATGGTCGAAAGCGTGCTCAGCAATTCAGGACGAAGCTGCATCAACTGCAGCGGTATCTGGGCCAGTCGGCACACCCGCGAGATTGCCAAGGCGATCGCCGAGCGGATTGGTCCGGTCGAAGTGTCGCCTCCGAGCGACCCCAACGCACAGTTGGCGGCCTTCACCGTGCCCGCGATGGCCACAGGCACCTACGCGATGGTCCAGCAAGATCTTGCGGAATCGGGAGTCGAAGACTTCACCGCAGAGTACGGCGAAAAGTTGGTCGAGCGTGAGCACTGTGCCTACTTGCGGCCGATGGTCGTTCATGCCGACTCTCCCGATCGCCAAGTCGCGTCCAAGGAATACATGTTCCCCTTTGTCAGCGTGGTGCAGTGCCCGCAGGACGAGATGTTGCGGCGGATCGGCCCCACACTGGTGGGCACGTTGTTGACACAGGATCAGTCGCTGATTGAAGCCGCAGGCGCCTGCGTGGAGATTGACCGTTTGAACGTCGGCCCGATCCCCACCAATCGTCTGAACTGGTTGCAGCCTCACGAAGGAAACATCATCGACTTCCTGTTCCGCTCGCGAGCCTACCAGATCGCCGACATGCCGGTCGCCGCCGCACGCTAGGCGATAGCCTGATGCAGACCGGTCAGCCGAAAGGCCAGGTCTAGCGTCTGGAGAGTGCCTGGACGTACGTTAGGCTTTCCAGCCTGACACTCGAAACGACCAGCGTCGGGCTGGGAACGCCGACGCACTGGTGGCGACCAAAACCGAACGGTCACAACGCAAGCGAGCTATAGTCGAGAGTAGAGATCTCTCCCGTGGCTCGCGAAACCCCTATGACCGGCACGACTGTCCCCAGCGCCGCTGCGCCGCAGCCGTCTTCGCCGGCTGCCCCTCCGCGCGTCGAACCGTTGCCAGGCCGCGTCCCGGCGGCGGAAGTGTCTGGGACTCCTGGTGCCCGCAAGCGACTGCGTGATGACCCGCGTGTTCCAGCCTGCCTGGTCAGCACCATCTTGCATACGCTTCTGCTGCTGTTGCTTGCTCTGTTCACCTATCGTGAAGGGACGGGCGCCAAGCGTACCTTGACGGCGCGGACGTGGGGATCCAGCGACCGTCCTCTCGCTTCAGGCCGTCGATCCGCTCGACGAGCCCTCGCTCGAGGGCAGCACCACTCTTGATCGTCCGGTCAAGGTTGAGATTGCGGTAGCGCAGCCACTCGAGATGGTCTCACCTCTTCACCCATCGGCAAAGGCGACTCGACTCCGAGCAACCGATTTTGGACACCGTACTCCTGGGCAGCCCCTCGGCCGTTCGACTCCCCGGCAGCGGCGGTCTTGAGCGGCGCACGCCGGAAGGCAGACGAGAGTTTGGCAAGCTCTACGGTGCGACCGAGGAAAGCGAGCAGGCGGTCGAAGCCGCGCTGGCCTACCTGGCGGCGCATCAGCGCGATAACGGCAGTTGGTCGTTCGACTTGAACCTGGATCCATGCAATGGTCAGTGTCGCAACAGCAAGAAGCCGGGTACCGATACGCCGACTCCGTCGACCGGTGCCACCGGGCTGGCGCTGTTGGCCTTCATGGGGGCGGGGCACACGCATCACCGCAAGGGACCCTATCAGGAAACGGTGCGGAGAGGTCTGTACTACCTGCGCACCGTCGCGGCCGAGACGCAGACTGGTTACGACTGGCAACAGGGAAGCATGTATGGGCATGGGATCGCACTGATGGCATTGGCCGAGGCGTTGTCGATGACCAGCGAGGGTGACCAATACGATGCCGATCTGATGGCACTGGTCCAGCTCGGCACCTCGTTCACCTGCATTGCCCAACATTCAAGCGGATCTTGGGGATATGTCCCAGGCAGCCCCGGTGACACCACGGTGACCGGATGGCAAGTGATGTCGCTGTTCGCGGCCAAGAAGGCAGGCGCACCGCCTCACACCAACACCTTGCCTCAGGCCAAAGAGTTTGTGATGTCGACCTGCTACCGACCGCGATTACTGGTTCGGCTACAAGGGGCCTCCCGGCGAGCCGACGACGACCGCCATCGCTCTGACACTGCTGCTCTATCTCGGCGAGTCCCCGCACAACACGCCGTTCTACGTCGCGTTGACGCAAATGGCTCATCGTGGTCCCACGTTGAACAACATCTATCACGACTACTACGCCACGTTGGCGCTGCACCACAGTCGTCACTGGGCCTGGGAAGACTGGAACAATCGCTTGCGCGACCACCTGGTTGCAACGCAGGTCAAGTCAGGTCATGAAAAAGGAAGCTGGCACTTTCCCGATCGCTGGGGCGACATCGGCGGGCGACTCTACACCACCGCGATGTGCGCGATGACGCTGGAGATCTACTATCGCTACATGCCGTTGTACGAATCGATCGACGAGTTTCCGCTGTAGATCATCGTTGGTAAGAAGGGTCAGGCGAGAAAGCCTAACGTACGTCGGCCTTCCGCATACAAGCACGACGCGCCAGCGAGTGTGTTTCCGGTTTTCAACCGTTTGGCGGACGTGAGCTTGCGCAGATTCCTGGGACTCACTCGCTGGCGCGTCGTGCTTGTATTGACGGCATTCGCCGCCAAAGGCGCTCATTAGCCGATTTCGCCGCGATCTCCTGTCGTCCCGCTGGCGATGTCGGCAGCGAAGCATTCGATCAGCGTTGCTTGATTGGCGCTGCGATCGACTTCTCGCAAAGCCCGCACCGATCGATCAAGCCTGGCCAGGGTCAATGGCTCACAGCGATTCTCAAGAGCCTCACGGCGCAAGTTGCTGACGAAAGTGCTGAACAGAGATCGAGAACAGATCACGCATCGCAGCGCGACGTTTCATCGGTTCTTTGCCGACGTCGCTGAGATGTTGGTTGAACAGTTTGCCGATCGCAATCGGATCGGGGTGTGGTCCCCGCAATCGCGAGATCAACGATTCTCTGAGTGTGTCGGCTTCGCCCTGCAGCAATCGGGCCGCCGCATGCAGATCGCCACCCGAGATCTCGACGGCATCCCGCAGCTTCGCCTCATCGGCATCAATGCCATGGACCTCTCGCAGCAGCCGGATCGCCGACTGCATCGGCAGTGGTCCGACGCGGATGGTCTGACAGCGCGAGCGAATGGTGGGAAGCTGGCGCTGCTCGCTGCTGCCGATCAGCAGAATCAGCGTTCCCGGTGGCGGTTCCTCCAAGGTCTTCAGCAGACAATTCGCACCTTCTTCATTCAGGAAGTCGGCATCGTCGATGATGGCGACCTTGCGCTGTCCCATCAGCGGTCGAATGCGGACGTCGTGACAGAATCCCTCGCGCATCCGAACGTCCGGTTCGCCGATCAGCAGCGAGACGGGAATGAAGGTGCGATCCGCAGGTTTCCCGACACGAATCACATCGGGATGCGTCCCAGCGCGTACCTGCTGACAGGCGGGACAATTGCCGCAGGGAGCCATTTGGGACGGGGGCGACGACTGACACAGCAGCGTCTGGGCGAGCAACATCGCAATGGTGTGCTTTCCCGTTCCATTGGGTCCGACCAGAAGAAAACTGCCGCCAAGACGATTCTGCGCGATGGCCGCCGCAAGTCCATCGCGAATTCTCTCGTGGCCGATCAATGACGACCACGTCACGAGGGCCGGCTCAGTCATTGCGGCTCATCAAATCGGACGAAGAGTCGACGCCGGATGATTGCTTTCTGACCCGAGTCACAGGAGTCTTGCTCGATCTCGGAGATCTTTTGCACGCGTTGGGCATGTCGCCCGCCGTCGAACTCGGTGTTGAGCCACATCAGCACAAGATCGTCGATGGGGCGTTCGCCAATCATATCGCCTGGAAGACACAGCACGTTGACATCGTTGTGTCGGCGGCTCATCTCCACCATCACTTCGTCATAGCAGGATGCCGCGCGAACGCCGGAAAACTTGTTGGCGGTGATGGACATCCCGATTCCGGTCCCGCAAATCAAAATCCCGCGGTCGACTTCGCCTCGGCTGACCTTGAGTGCAACCAGCCTGGCGAAATCGGGGTAATCGACTGCCTGGTCGGAATCGGTCCCTTCATCGAACACGACGAAGCCATTGGCGGTCAACGCTTGAATCAGACGGTTCTTGATTTTGACGCCGCGATGATCACTTGCAATGGAAATTCTCAGCATGCTTGACCTCATTTGTCGTTCGAGGCGGCGGGAAAGAAATCGGCGTCCAGGGCACCGATCCAAGCGGCCAACTCTCGATCAATCTGTTCGGCACAGGCTTCATACACGTCAACCGGCATGCCGACCGGATCGGAAATGTCGCCGCCATCACGACGAAGCGTGTGCACGCGATCCTGCATATCTGGCCATGCCGCCAAGATGGCAGCACGGTGCCCACGCGTCATCGTGAGCACGAGATCGGCGACATTCATCACCTCGTCATCCAACGCTCGACTACTATGTCCCGTCAGATCAAGGCCTCGACCCCCCATCACTTCGATCGCTTGCGGACTGGCGCCACTTCCTTGCCCGGCAGCCACTCCAGCGGAGAGCACGCGCACGGCGTCTTCGCAGCCGAATTTCTTGCGGAGCTGCTCGCGCAGCAACGTCTCGGCCATCGGACTTCGACAGGTATTTCCTGTGCAGACCAACACGATGACGGGTTTGACAAATTGATTCATGGCGGCTCGCTCGATCACTCCTTCGCGCAAGATCTCCAGGCGATTACCCAAGACGCGGGCGACAGTCGAAGCTCCACCATAACGGGTCGGACCGTCGTCGAGCAGCAGTGGGAGCGAATCCCCCAACTGCTGGGCGACCCCTTCGGCCGTCGTCGGCGTCTCATGACCGCTGAGATTGGCGCTGGTCAATACCAAGGGTCCAGACAAATAGCGATGAATCCCCGACAGAATCCGGTGATCGACCACTCGGAATCCGACACAGCCAAACTCACCGATGATCCGCTCGCGAACCCCCTTGGGTAGCTGGCGACACCGCCGAATGGGGTGACTCACAGCTGGCAACCAGCGTCAACGGTCCGGGCCAGCAGCGGTTGACACAGCCGACGCGCCAGCGGCGACATCTCGCAAACGAAATCCTCCGCCGCCTCACGGCTCGGCACCGAAATCGCCAAGGGATGATGGACGTCACGTCCTTTGATCTCGCAAAGCCGCTCGACGGCGCGCTTCATTCAGGGCATCCGCCGCAAGCCCGTAGACCGTCTCGGTTGGCAGCGCCACGACGCGACCTTCCACCAGCGCCTGGACGGTTCGGTGCACGATGTCACGGGGATCATCCGTGGCACGAAGGTCGAGTGTCGTTAGCATAGCCCAGTAGCGATCTAACCTTCAGCGGTCTGATCCTGCCCGAAGATCCCGCCCACGGAGATCACGCCAGGTACAATTTTCGATAAGTGGTGGGAAGGTTCCATCAGTGTCGACGAGATTTCCATTGTAAGAGCTCACGAAATGCCTTCACAAGTCGGCCAAGTCCGCTTGCCGCAAGCCGATCGACGAAGCTTTCTGCGGGGTTGCTCTGGCTGCCTCGTCGCTCGCCTTGCTGGGGGCCCCCGGTTGCGTCCCGGGGAGCACAACAGAGCTTCCCGACCTGGTTTGGGGAAGGCGAGGCCTGGGCCCCGGTCGGTTCCTCAAACCGCGAGCCATTACGATCGATGAGGACGACCTGCTGTATATCGTGGATACCACCGGTCGGATCCAAGTCTTTGATGTCGACGGCAACCTGCTTCGCTTCTGGCGAACTCCGCTAACCGCCAACGGACGCCCCACAGGACTGGCTTTTACGCACGGTCACCGTCGTCCGGACCAAGCCCAGCCGCCTGCAGGCCAAACCGATGAGGATGCCAAACGCATCTTGGTGGCCGATACCCACTATTACCGCATGCTTTCCTACACCCCAGAAGGAGACATCGTCGAAGCGGAACAGATTGGGGGAACGGCCGGACACTTGCCCGGTCAATTCGCCTTCGTCACCGACGCGGTCTGTGACGACGAAGGTTGCTTTTACATCGGCGAATACAACGCCTCCGACCGGATCCAGAAATTTGACCCCGACGGCAATTTCGTCACCCAGTGGGGTGGCAACGGTCAGCAGCCCGGCAAATTCGTTCGCCCGCAAAGCCTGGTCATTCGCGATGGCGTGCTGTGGGTCGCCGATTCCTGCAATCATCGCATCCAACGATTCGACATCCGCGAAGAGCAACCGCGGTTGATGGACATTTGGGGTGGACCGGGTACCGGCCCTGGACAGTTCTTTTATCCGTACGACCTGGCAATCGCCAGCGATGAAACGGTGGTCGTGGTCGAATACAAGAACAATCGGATCCAGCGTTTCGATCCGAGTGGAAAATGGATCGCCAGCTGGGGAGGGCCTGGTTTCGAGCCCGGACGGCTCAACCAGCCCTGGGGGGTGGTGATCGATTCCCGTGACCGCGTCCACATCCTGGACAGCAGCAACCACCGGGTCCAAAGACTTTGGCTTCCCAGCTAGCTTGGACCAAACGTGTCATCGGTCGGGCGAAGACTTGATTCGGATAGGCAATGAAACCTTTTTCAGGAAACCCGATCATGAACCGCATTCTCCGTCGCGCGATGCAAGACTCCGACAGATACGTCATCGAAATGGATTACGCCGACGCGAAGGGAAATCGCACCCACCGAGTGGTCAGCCCGATTCGATTCATGGGCAGCTATCGATTCTTGGGGCTCTGTCTGTGTCGCGAACAACCACGACAGTTTCAACTCTCACGTTGCAAAAACATCCGGCTCGTTCCGGCCGAGAACGTGTTGATGCCAGTACCGTTTGAAGAGCCAATGGTGTCGGCGGAACAGAACTAAACGATGCGGCTCATTGAATGCCGTGAACCTCAGGCGCTAGCCGTGGGCCGTGAACCTCAGCGCTAGCCGTGGGCCGTGAACCTCAGGCGCTAGCCGTGGGCCGTGAACCTCAGGTGCTACCTAGGCGCTAGCCGTGGGCCCTTGATGCCGTCTGAACCGAGGCAGCTGCCGTGCCCAGTCTGATCCACTCAAGGCCCACGGCTAGCGCCTGAGGTTCACGAATGCGGCCAGTCTGATCCACTCAAGGCCCACGGCTAGCGCCTGAGGTTCACGAATGCGGCCAGTCTGATCCACTCAAGGCCCACGGCTAGCGCCTGAGGTTCACGAATGCGGCAGTCTGATCCACTCAAGGCCCACGGCTAGCGCCTGAGGTTCACGAATGCGGCTAGAACCGTGTGATTGGTTCCTGCCCCGTTTGCCCAGGCATCAACGACGAAAAGCTCGAGTCGCCTGATGGCGAACCTCGAGCTGTTCGTGTACGAGGGCTGTGCTTCCCGACGCGTGTTTGGGCAACCCTCGTAGAGCCTCCGCCCTACGGAATATCGGTGATTGTCGAATAGTGTCTATTGGGTGGTTCGATTGGGGAGAGGCGTTCGCCGAACCGGCTCGGGTGCGTTCCTGGTTTCGACCTGCGACTGGTAGCTGATCGGGATCACGCCTGCATTTGGATCGGGCGGCTGTGACAAAGATCCAGCGCCGCTGCCAATCGGACCGCGAAGCGATTCGGGCACGGGCAGAGACTCCTCATCGGTCATCACTCGCGGTGACGCATCCCCGTTCACCAAGTCTCGAGGCTGAAGCATCTCACCGGTCGTCTTTCCCATCGCTTCCAGCGGCACGTCCTCAACGTCAATGGCACCGTTGTCGATGTCCAGTTCCAATTCCGTCGCCGCACCATCCAGGATGACACCCTCATCGGACCAATCCGACGGTGCATGTTCGATGCCGCTACCGATCACACCCGCTGCGGTCGTTGGATCGAGCAGAGGCCCCCTGCGAACCACGCCGGGACGAGTCACGCCGTACTTCTTGTGCTTGCCGGCACTTCGTTCACGTGCACGCTCCAGGGCGTCCCAGTAAGCCTTTGAATTCCAAGGCCCTTCCGCCAGGGTGATGTTGCTGTTGGCGAGCATCGTTCCCTTCAGATAATCGACATAGTTGATCGACTTGTTGTACTCGCCCAACGCTCGGTAGTAGGCGATCTGTGCGTCGGCACGTCGTAGTTGGCTCTGCAGCACCACGTTGACGGGACTGCGTCCACCTTTGAATTCGGCCAGGCGGGCTTCCACTTCCTGCTCCGCGGCCTGCCAACGCATGGCGTGGGTTTGCAGCGAGTTGATAGTGGGTCGCTGTCTTGGCGACCGCGTCACTCAATTGACTGACCATCAACCGTTCAGCATCCTGCAAAAAGGCACGCGATTGATGGAGTCGCAACTGGGTGCCACGAACCCGAGTCTTCTCGCGGCGACTGCCGATCGCCGGCGGAGTGATCTCCAGACGGACCGCACCTTCCTGATAGTCGCCACCGGTCAACTCGGCCAGTGCACTGCTGCCAGGTCGAGGGAATTGAACGTCGCTTCCATTGGGCGGCCCAAGCGTGTCGCCGACGCCAACCCAGCGATACAGCAACGACAGATTGACTTCCGGCAACAGTTGGTTCTTGGCGGAAACCTGTTCGAGCTCTCGCTGCTTGATGACAGTGCGACCTTTTCGCAGTTCGGGGCTGAGGTACAGCAACTGCGCGACGCTCTCTTCCCAATCGAAGTTGAGGCGAGCCAGCGTGGGTTCCTCGATCGGTCGAATCAAGCGGCCGTCGGTGGCGGCCAGTCCCAACAATTCGCGAAGCGCTCGTTCGCTGCCGTAAACACCGAAGCGATCGTCGCCGAGCAGGTTGGATCCCGCCAGTGCCGCGGACAATCGAGCGCGGAAGTTGTAGTACTGCTCCTCGGCCTGTGCCAGTTCCTGTTTGGTGCCGGTCCCGTTGTCCAAGTTCAGCTTGGCGAACTTGGCCGTCGCGATGGCGCTGTTGCGTCCGATCACCGCCGTCGAAACATTGCGATAGGCGACGTACAGATTCCAGTAAGCGACTTCGACATCGCGGACCAGGTTGCGGACCTGGATCTCGAAGTCGGCGATCGAAACGTCTTCGTTCAAACTCGCCAGCACCACCGGAATCCGGTTGACCATCGTGCCGCGGTTTCGCATCAGCGGATGCTGCACCTGGGCTTCGATAATGGCTGTCCAGTCGCTGGCCACCTGGCGGTTGACCGAGGTGATGTTTTGCCCGAGCGGCTGGTTGTTTCTGGAGTACAGAATCTGCTGTCGCAATGTTGCCACACCACCCGTGGCAAATCGCTTGCTAATGGCTGCTTGCTGAGTCGTGTCGAGGCCTTGATTGAAAGGATTGGTGAGCGGCACACCAGCAGTCCCCGTTCCCGTTCCCGAGTTTCGAGGTCGGTCGGTTGTCCGCGTATCGATGAACGCGCTGGCCTGGGCGTCGAATTCACTCAGCGCGTCTTCCACGCCGCCGACCTGATTGGCTCGCAACACGCCTCGTGGCAGAATCCGGTTGCCGTTGCCGTCGACCTGCAGAGGGATCGACTGAGTGGTCGATTGTTGGATCGCCACGTCGTAGATGCTGCCGAGTTGGTCGGCGCTGGCGCTGGTGAATTGAGCGGCAACGTTCTGACGGAACTCAGCGTTGCCGCTGGTCGTGACGAAAAACTTGGCATTCTGCAGCGCGATCGAGACGCATTCCTCGACCGTCAAGTCCCAGAACTGGTAGTCGTGATTGCCCATCGTCAGGGGCGGCTCGGACTCGCGTCGTCTCGGCAAGACTTTCCACCTCGACGTCGGGATACTCGATCTTCGTCGCAGTATTGAGGTAATACTGCAGATCGGGCGACTCGTGGAGAAAGAATGGCTGCGTCGGCGCACACCCTGTTGCCAACAGGATGGTCAAGCCAATTTGCAGGTAAGCGGTTATTCGCAAACAGCGAGCGGTTCATGCTCTGGACTTCCGGGGTCGTGCCGCCGTGAAACACGCCGTACCTTCATCGCACAACGCGATCATGGCGTGTTCCCGAACGGGCCGAGTGTGGAAGCCCCCCACGATCTTTTCGCGACCCTCCGCCGACAAAATGACCGGCATCGGATCGAGAAAACCTCGTCCAGGGTTTGTTATCGGAGGTCGACCAGGCAAACTTTGACGGTTCTGCAAAAAATGCCGGATCGCTTTTAGGCGCCTTCAAGCATCACATTGCCCAAGTCGCCGAATTCTCCAGTCGCCGAACTCTCCGCCAAACGTAGCCTTACCATCGGCAACGCTCGCATCATTGATCGACCGGCTGCAGTTCCAGGCCTGGTGGTTCGATCGGCTGATCGATCGCCGGCTGCCCAACCCTCGGCTTGTCAAACTGTTCCTGCTCAATCAGTTCGCTGAAGCTTGGTAGGTCATCCGAAGCGGACAGCACATCTTCTTCGGCCTTGACCGATTCTTCCAAGTAGCTGTCGGCCTCCCGCTTTTCGCTGGCACCTTCGTCCGGATAGACGCTGATGCGAGGACCGATCTTCAGGCCTTCCCAGGGCTTGAGATAAAAGAAGTGCTTCTCCAGACGACCCCGGTGATCCGAGTAAGCGTTCTGGTGAGCCGCATCGTGCCACGCCATCGCCTCTTGGCTGCTGGGCGCGATGTGATAGGCGATCCAGCCCCCCACTTTCGTCGGCCGATTGAAACGTCGGCGATACTCCATCGGCAAATTGTTCCCCAGTGGCCCAATCAGGTCGATTCTCGGCCAAACCGGATGGTGCTCACGGTCCGGATGATGAGCTCCGGCCAGGGAAGTCACGCCAACGATCAACAGAGAGAGTGTGAACCAACGCATGCGAAAACCGATGAAACACGTGGTGCGATTGCGTGAAACATGGCGGATCCGCCCGACACGCGTTTTCTCTCTTCGTCGACATGCGGTTACCGACGTGACGCAAGCAGAGATTTATCCGAATGTCCCGAATCGGTCGGGTTGAACGACTACGAAAGGATTGCGTGCACCAGCCAGGACGCCAGTCGGCGAAAAGGGGTCAGCCACGAATGGCACGAACTTAGGTTGTCTCAGTGAACCTCGGGCGCTAGCCGTGGGCCTTCGCCGCATCCTAACGACGTTTTCTTCGCCCACGGCTAGCGCCCGAGGTTCAAAGCCCGTGCCATTCGGGTCAGACACCAAAATGCGAAGCAAGCTTCGGGCCGTTCCGGTTTTTGGTGTCTGACCCCTTTTCGCCAGCAACCGGAAAACGAAATGCTGACGCTGCACTAGGTATCGCGTACCTGGCGGGACTCGAGTTTGCGACGGCGGACCTGTTCGTAACTCGCCCGGGAAACTTCGCCGACCACTTCGCCGGCGACCCACAGGCCGCCTGCCATCGCGACTCCCGCTGGACCTCCCAAGACGCCCACACCCAGGGACGTCGCCATTCCGACCGCGCGACCGGCGGTCCGTCTACGCTGTGCGTCGCGAAGCCCAACATGGTGCCCCATCGCTTCGGTCATCCATTGGGCCGCGTCGGCGGCAAGCATCCAAGGCGTTGCCCCACGCAACATGCCCCGCGCCCCCAATCGGCTCGCCGATCGCAGAGCACCCGCCACCGCGACTTTGACGCCGGCTGCTCCCAAGCGTTCGCAGGCCACATGCACCTGGCGACTCTCTTCGGAGCCAATCACACACCAGGCGGCGAAGTGCTCGCAATTGTCGAACAGCAAGTCGTACCCGCGTCGTCCCACCAGTTGCAGCGCCCGCTCGACCGTCTCTTCGGCCGCCAATCGTTCCGTATAGGTCACAATGTGGATCGGATCGAGTCCCTGTCGAGAGACCGCTTCGATGGACGTCCGGCAGACCTGGAAGTTGGCGAAATTTCCGCCGGGACCCGCGACACCTCCAGCCCCGTCGGTGAAGTGGACGACCGTTCCATCGCCCAAATCGACGCCATGGTGCTGAAAAGGGATCCCCTTGCAGTTCCGCCAGACAAAAAAATGATCGCCGTGAGCCAAAGGAGCGTCTTTCTTGGAAGGAGCTGGGAATCATGGTGGGTCGGCATCGCTGTCGCTCCTGGACCCGCCCTACGAAGAGCTTAGAGCCCATCGCGTCAACATGATTCTCGCCTGTTTGCCGGAAGCGGTGAAATGGCCGATTTGGAAAATCCGCGCCGCGGCCCGATTCAGAGAGGCAATTATCACGTTTCTTGCCGACTCGACACTTCCGCGGCGAGTGTTTTTCAAGTCCGGCTAGTCCGTTGAATTCATCGCCAACGGTCCGGGATCGCCCATGGCTTGCAGTCGCCCCGCGACTCCAAAGCAATACATCGTCGCACCGAATGCTGCAAGAATCACGGTGTAGGCGGCCGGGCGGGATAGCTCTGCGAGGAACTTCGAACCAGACACCCGGTCATCCGCCAGGGACATCCCGACGGCCGATGCACCGACCAACAACACGCCGAAGCCTCCCCAACACAATGTCCAGCGTGATGATCTGGCGAGCGAAGCCAGGACGAGACCGGCCGCGGTTAGCGGTAGCGCGACCCACGTCATCACGGCGACGGTCCAATACAGTTTTCCCTCCTCGATCGGAGCGGCGTATCGAATCACGAGGCCCAGCAGGCAAGCAAAAGCGGTGGTCATCGCGAGCAGATCGGCAATTTGAAACCGTCCGAATGTGGAATGCCGAGGCGCTGACTTCCTCCGTTGTTTTACCCAGTCAGGCACGCCAAATAGCGGGAACAGCAAGGACTGAAAGACGATAAGTCCTGCCAGATTCACGAAATGCATTCCTGATAGGCTCACGGTATTGCGAACCCAGTCGAGATCGACAAACCAAGACAGCAGGACCGCAAACGATGCAACCAGGACGATTTGGATGCTGATTCGGATCATCGCGTGGGTTGCTGCCGAGGCGACCCAACACAGACCCGACACAAATCCAAAAATCACTCCCAGCAGCCACGCAACCTTGATCACCGACTCATGCAAGGAGAAAACGAGCTCGTCGGAACCAAACCAGAAAGGAACCAGCACCGCCACCACGGCCCAGGCACAAACGACCGTCAAGGACTTACCACCCAGGCCAGGCGTTAGGTATGTTGGTGTGTTGCATAGACCGGGCGCCGCTTGATCGCTGCGAGACGTTAGTTGTTCCAACCTTAACATGCGATTTCTTACCTGTCGCTGTCATCATGGACGGTACCACCGAACCGATCATTGTCGTCATCGGACACCCGATTGCCGGCAATCCAGCCCAGTTTGCCGCCGAGCGTGCCCTTCGAACGCTGAAGCTCGATTGGCGTGTTCTCTCCTTTGACGTCAAACCCGCCGACGTCGCTGCCGCCCTGCAAGGATTCGCGGTGACGGGAATCAAAGGTGTGATCATCGACTCGCTCGCTGGCGACCGAAGCCCAGCAGTGGTACTCGCAGCAGTCCGGCTCGGATCAATCGGTCATCGATTGTTTGACTCGCGATGCCGATTCCATGCTCGTGGGAGAGCACGAGCAACGCGTGTGGGTCGACGAGCAAATCTCCCGACACGGTGGACAGCGACTTGTTTGGATCGGGGAGCGAAACGACACCACCCCGGCCAGTGGCGACGGGTTCCAGGAGTACTTGACGACTCCGACGAACATCGCCGAACTAGCCGGTGACGCCGATGTGATCGTGATCAGTGAATCGCCCGATGCTCCGATCGAATTGGACACCGATGATTGGCCCGTCAACGACGGCTCCGCTCTGGTCATCGACCTGACCGACGGTCACCCCGAAATCGCAAAGATCAAGCAATTGGGTTATCGCGTTCTTGGTGAGAACGAGCGACGTATCGGTACGCTGCAGCGGTGCCTCCATCGCTGGACCGGCCAATTTCCTCCCGCCGACGTGATTCACGACGCGATCGAAGAGTACCTGAGCGTCTGACGAGTTGATGACAAGTACCGCGAACACGATCTGCACAAAAAGCTGATCACGGCTGCCGCCACGTTGCGGGACGAAGTGGATGAGTTGACGTTCGCGGAGCCGGTCACCCACGTCTACAACCCGCTGCGTTACGCATGGCGTGCTCACGAGTCGTACTTGCGACGAGCCAATCCAGACGGCACCGACGTTCTCTTCCTGGGGATGAACCCGGGGCCTTGGGGCATGGCGCAAACCGGCGTTCCGTTTGGTGAAATCGAATCGGTCCGAGACTGGATCGGCGTCGAACAACCGGTCGATCGACCTGCGCAACGAACATCCCAAACGACCAATTGAAGGCTTCGATTGTCAGCGCAGCGAAGTCAGTGGTCGTCGTCTTTGGGGACTGTTTCGAGAACGCTTCGTCGATCCCGGACAAGTTCTTCGAACGTCACTTTGTGGCCAACTATTGCCCGCTCGTCTTCATGGAACAGTCCGCTCGCAACCGGACCCCGGACAAACTACCCGCTAGCGAACGGGCGAAATTGGATGAGGTCTGTGACCGTCATTTGCAGACCGTGCTTCGACTACTCCAGCCAAAGCACGTCGTTGGCGTCGGAGCCTATGCGGAAAAGTGCCTTGACACGCGTCGTCGCGGAGATCGGCGCCGACGCGAACGTCACGCGCATCCTGCACCCGAGCCCTGCCTCACCGGCAGCCAACAAAGACTGGGCCGGCACCGCCACCAAACAACTGCAACAAGCCGGTATCTGGTGCCACCCCCTCTTCAAGGCGAATCGACAACCATCCCCTGCTGCTCGATTCAAACGAATGATCTCTGCACAGGCGATGCTTTCTCGGTACGATGCGCAAATGGCGATCGAACGATTTCCGATCATGGGATCCGTTCGCGCATTCTTTTCGCCGAGATCAGGCCCAGGCAGATGAATGCGGATCAGTTTCAAGACCTCTACAAGCTGCTGCGCGGCAGCAAAGCTGCCACGGCCGTCTTGGACGCCCGGGCTCTGTTCATGGAAAAGAGGCTTCAGCAAGCGTACCAGAAGCTAAGCGACGCTCGCGAATCGTTCGCCGAAAGTCGCAGTCGCGTCTTGCGGCAAACACCTGAGCAACAGCTTGATCCGAAGGCGCGTGACGCGGATCGACAGCTCAAAAAGTTGAAACGCAAACAAGACAAGACGATCGAGACGATCAAGTTGTTTGACGAACTGCTGCCTCAACTTGAGAAGCTTGTCGAACGCCAGCAGCGACATCAAGAGCTGGAAGATGCTCGCGAGCACGAGGCACCAGCGCCCGATCCGTCGGACCAGGAAGCGATGGCTCCGAACGTAGCCCCAGCGGACGCAGCGCCGGAGTCAATCCAACACGAAGCGAAGGGCTACCAGGTCGCTCGAATCTCCGACCTGAGCAAGGAGCTGATCACGGCCTTGAGCGATGCGGCCCAGGAGCAACGACTCGACATCATCAACCAGCATTTTGGATTTCGCGAGGTTAGCTCAGACGAGGATCTCCACGGCGACGCGCTTTACTACATCCAAACGAAGAACGCGGAGATCCTCGCGTCCACGCCGAGCGCCGAGCAAATGGGAGATGAGATTTGCCTGATCAGTGTGATCGACCATCGGACGATCAAACCGTTTTCTCGAGCTTCCTTTCTGAAGTTGGGGACCAGTCGCAAGATGGTGCTGCTGACCGCACGAGACGATCGCGAGGAATCGGACGTGGAACAGCCGGAGCCCGCCGAAGGGGATGAGGGCGAACAGAACCTGCTGGACCTCGGTGCTTTCAGTCAGTTGTTGACCTCCGCCCAACGCAGCGGCCTGGTTTCCGATGCGGATCAGATCGGCTACGTGCGGGACCGCGAGTTTCGCATGGGCAAGTACGACTTGGCTTTCCAGACGATCGATGCAATGTTTGCAAGATTCATGGCCAGTTCGGGCCAGCGTGCTCAAAACCTTGCCAGAGAGGATGCTGACATCGCCGCAGGCCGCATCAAGATCTCGCCAAAAGACTTACAAGCCAAGCGGACCCGGGACCGGGTACAAACCCAGGAGATCGATCGGGCCAAACGTCGCTTCCAGGTCGTCCTGGAAGGGCTCCGAGTGCTGATGAACACCGAGTCCTGAGCCGGTTTTCGTGATCCGTTTCACTGCAAGGTTGGAATGGCGTCAGCCACGAAGGAAGGACACAAGCCTTGGCGGGCGAGTCGGCAACCGTTGACAAACCCGTTCTCTGGCCACCCCGCGCCGCGGAAGGCAAAATTGGGAAAAAATCTGGCGGCCCCGAGTGGGATTGCCGTTGACGATTCTCCCTTTGTCCGCCAAATTCAGCCTTCTCACGGAATTGCCGTGAAAGTGGGAGAGATTGCCGCCATGCCTGGTCGCCTGCGGGACCGGGATGGGACTGGTGAGTTCGCCAAACCACCCGACCAACGAAAGTCGTGACCCGATGGGTAAGAAATCAAAGCGCTATCGCGCCGCGCTGGAAAAACAGCCTCAAGCAGCTCAATCGCTCGAGCAAGCGGTCGAGACTCTCAAGAAATACGATTCGACCAAGTTTGACCAAACGGTCGAAGTCCACATGCGGTTAGGGGTCGACCCGAACCAAGCCGACCAGATCATTCGCGGCAGCCTGGTCCTTCCCAATGGGATCGGCAAAACGCAGCGAGTGGTGGTATTCGCCAAGGGTGACGCTGCCAAAGCAGCGGCGGAGGCGGGTGCCGATGAAGTGGGCCAAGACGATCTGGCCAAGAAAATCAAAGACGGCTGGACCGACTTCGACGTGTGCATCGCCGCTCCCGACATGATGGGGCTGGTTGGTCCGCTCGGTCGCGTGCTGGGTCCGCGAGGATTGATGCCCAGTCCTCGTGCTGGAACGGTCACTCCCGACGTTGGCAAGGTGGTCAGCGAGTACAAGGCCGGGAAAGTGGAATTCCGCAACGACAAAGGGGGCAATGTCCACTCGGTCGTTGGCAAGATGAGCTTCGAGTCAGGCAAGCTGGTCGAGAACATCAAAGCCTTCGTCGATTTTGTGGAGGCCCTCAAGCCGCAAAGCATCAAGGGCACCTATGTGCGAGGCGTTGCGATTTGCGCGACGATGAGCCCCAGTGTTCGCATTGCATCCTAAATCGTTGGCCGCGATCTGAAGAGTTTGCCAGAGGCAAATCGAAACATCGTACAAGTGAACCGATCCGATGAGTAAATACGTCAAAGAACTCGTAACACGCGACATTCGCCGCCGACTCGAAGGAGTCGAAGATGCGGTGCTGGTGAGCTGCGTGGGAATGGATGCCAACACGACCAACGAACTACGAGGTGAGTTGGACAAGAAAGACATCCACATGCTGGTTGTCAAGAATTCGCTGGCACGTCGTGCGACCGAGGGGACTCAGTTGTCTTCCGCATTCGAGGGTGCGTCGGGGCAAGTTGGAGTTTGCTGGGGATCGTCTGACTTCGTCTCGCTTGTCAAAGAGCTTGTTCTGCTCGACAAGAACAAAGACAAGTACGACAAGTTTGTCGCCAGTGGCGGCGTCATGGACGGCGAGCGGCTTGATGCCGATCGGCTCAAGGAGGTCAGCAAGTGGCCGAGCCGTGACGAACAAATCTCGTTGCTGGTTGGTCAGATCCTGGCTCCCGGTGCCAATCTGTCGGCCGCGTTGCTTGGTCCCGGCAAGTTGCTGAACAGTCAAATCAAAAAAATCGGCGAAGGTGACGAATAGTCGCTCGCGTCAAAGTCCTTCCTTACCAAGTCACCAAACTGTTTTTGAGGTATTAGAAATGTCTGACGAAACCGCAGTCGCTGAGTTCAGCGCCGAAACCAAATCGATGGGCGACAAGATCGCTGAGCTGACGCTCAAGCAAGCCAAGGAGCTGAGCGACTACCTGAAGGATGTCCACGGCATCGAACCGGCCGCCGGTGGTGGCGCCGTGATGGTTGCCGCTGGTCCTGCGGACGCTGGCCCCGCGGTTGAAGAGAAGACCGAATTCGACGTCGTCTTGACCGGTTTCGGCGACAAGAAGCTGAACGTGGTCAAGGTCGTCAAGAACCTGACCGGCGCTTCGCTGATGGACGCCAAGAAGATGGTCGAAGGCGTTCCCGCGACCCTCAAGGAAGGGCTCTCGAAGGAAGAAGCCGATAAGGTCAAGGCCGAGATCGAAGAAGCTGGCGGTTCGGTCGAGCTGAAGTAAGCTCGCCAAGACGCCAGGTTCGCGGAACGAGCCCCCGAAATTTTGTCGGCAAAATCAATCAGCCGCCACACCTTAGCGGCTTGATCGCTTCGCATTTACCGTAGGCGAGTCTCTCCGAGACTTGCAACCCACGCAGTTTTCTGCGGTGTCAGCCTCCGAGAGATTGACCCACGGTACACGAAGCGAACAGCTTGCGAAGACAGGGCGGCTGATTCTGTATCGGTCCTCTATCGATAGATCGGCAGCGGTCGAGCGTTGGCCACTCCGGTCGTACTGGCTGGTATCGCATTGAATCCTCCGGCAGGCGCCAGGTCGGTCGGCCGCATGCCCTCTTGGGATGCGCTGCGTGTCGATTCGCTGTAGGAACCCGATACGGTGCTGGAGGCCAGACGCGGTGCAGAGTAGTACGATGGCTGGCCAAACGGCTGGATCATCGTCGAACTGTCCAGCGGACGAAGTCGGGCTGCCAAGGCGTCGTTCGGGCTCGACGGCCCAGGTTGTGGCTGACTGACTTTTCCGACGGGCTCAAAGTCGACCTTCTGCTCGCGTTGCATCCGCACGATCTGCGTCGGCACTTCAACGGTGCGTCGTTCGGCGACCCATTCGGTTCTTGTGTTGGTACGCTGCACGACTTCGTTACGCGCTTCCCAGGTGGTGTGCGGCACAGGCTGATAGGCGACTGTTGGAGGGCGGAACGGATTCCATCGCCCCTCCAAACGCGGCTCCAACTTGTACTCCACCACCGGGCAGTAAACAGTTCGAGAGTGCGGGCGAGTCTCCGTGACCGTTTGAGGTCGATAGACGGTTTGCTCGCTCGTACTGACTTGTGTTTCGATAACAGGCGTATCGATCGTCTTGGTGACTTTGCGGTAAACGATACCGGTCGCCGGGTCGGTCAAGTAGCCGGAGCTGCTTTGCCCAGTCGCATTCGAAGAGAACACAGAGATCGAGGTTGCCATGATCGCGAACATCACCGCACGATTGACAACCCAAGATAAGATCCGAGTATTCATGGCAATCCCTCGCCTTGTAATCGGATAGATGGTTGTAATTTTGAGGCCCGACTGCCTATCGTTGTGTGGGCTGGACTCGCCTCGCCAACACATCACGAACACAGCAGGTCTCGGTGGAAGCTGGGCACTTCTTCTTGGCTGGCCGCAGACCCCTTTGGGTGACTCGCGCAATTCGCCTGGGCGATCGCGGCCCCGAACTCAGATAAGCAGACCAGTTGAAAAAGAAACCAACTTCTCAGAGTTTTGTTCGGAATCGAGACCGCGTGGAGCTGAGACAAAATCGATGATTGACAAAAAATTGCTTGTCATGCTTCGCTGCCCGATCGAAGGCACGGAACTGCACTTGGCCGACGAACCGTTGATTCGTCAGGTCCAAACCGCCATCGAGCGGGGTGAAGCCAGGGATCGGCTCGAACAAAAAGTAAGCGAAGGAATCGAAGGAGGACTGGTCAGCTCAGCGAGGCAATGGCTCTATCCAATCCGCGGTGGCATTCCGACGCTCGTCGCAGAAGAAGCGATTCGCATCGACGATCTTTAGATCCAATCGGGACCCTCTCCCTCGGCACGCGGGTCGCTGCACCATCGAGTCAAGGCCTGAATCACCACATCGCGTTCATCGCCGCTGGTCCAAATCGAATCATCGACGTCCAGTCGAATCTCGTAGTCCCCTTCGTGCATGCAGTCCTCTTCGCCGCAAAAGTGGGGAACATCGCTGACCCAGACAATGCGATAAAGCGGGACGTGCTTATCGTCGACTTTGACGATCGGTGAATCCATGTTGGTTTTGACAGGTTTGGGGTAGATCTGGGATGTGAGTGTTGGCGCGTTCCATCGACCACAGCTCAGCCTCATGTTGATTCGTTTCCGCCCAACTGACGGCTACGCTTGGCTGCCGCTGCAATCGCTTGCACCAGCGCTCCTCGAAATCCATTTTGTTCCAGCATTGCGATCGCGGCAATCGTCGTTCCGCCAGGACTCGCGACCGCATCCTTCAATTCTGCAGGATGCCGCTTGGTCTCGGCAATCATCTTGGCGGTCCCGAGGACCGTTTGGGTGGCCAAAGCCAAGGCCATGCCGCGAGGCAGACCGGCTAGCACCCCCCCGTCTGCCATCGCCTCAATCATCATGCAAACATAGGCTGGACCCGATCCACTCAGCCCGGTGACCGCATCCATTTGCGATTCGTCAATCTCGATCGCCATGCCCACACACTGCAGCGCCTCCTGGATCCATTCGCGGTCGGCGGCCGTGACCTCGGAATTACAGCAGTAAGCGCTCGCCCCTTGGCCCACCAGGCTCGGGGTATTGGGCATCACACGCACCAATCGCTCCGGTCCGATCCACGCTTGAAGCTGATCGAGCGAAACGCCGGCGGCGATCGAAATGATCAGTTTTCCCTGCCAGGTTCGATCTGACTGCGCGGTGACCTGGGGCAAGACGTTTGGTTTGACGGCCAGCAAGACTGCCTCGCTGGCGTCCACCGCGGCGCCGAGTTCGGCCTGCTCGATTTGGGGATGCTGCTCGTGCCACCAGGCCTGACTGTCCGCCGCAGGTTCCACCAGGCAGATCTGGTCCGCCGTAAGGACCTTGCCGGCGATCAGTCCGCCGACCAGGGCGCGCCCCATCTGCCCGCCGCCAACGACCGCCAATTTTTTAGGTTTCATCAACATCTTCCTTCTGCTGGACTGCCTCAGCGGTCCGTTCTCAATTGACCCTCTTCGCAAGCAACTCTAAATTGATCGGTTTTTCCATTCCCGAACAGCCCAGAACCCCCTCGGTGGATCATGCTCTCGACAGCCGCTGAGGATCATGTCGGTCAACTTGGAGAACTTCCGCGTGGACGTAGCTATCAGCAAAGCGAACACCCTGATCGAAGCGATGGGCTGGATTCGCCGTTTTCGCGGTAAGACCACCGTGATCAAATTGGGGGGCAGTTTGCTCGATGACGAGCACGCCTTGATGCATATTTTGCTCGACGTGATTTTCATGGAAACGGTCGGCATGAAGCCGGTCATCGTTCACGGCGGGGGCAAAGCGATCAATCGGGCCTTGGCCGCAGCCGGGATCGAGCCCAACTTCGTGCGCGGCCGTCGCGTCACCGACCAACCGACGTTGGAAGTGGTCGAGCGAGTCTTGGCGGGCGAGCTGAACGTCTTTCTTACCGAAGAGATCGAACGGCTCGGTGGCCGAGCGATGAACCTTTCCTTTCAAACCACCAATGTCCTCTTCGGCGAAAAGCATCTCTCCGAGGACGGTGAGGACATCGGGTTCGTCGGTGAAGTCACACGTGTCGATCGAAGCGTCATCGAAGGGCTCTCGTACACCGATCAAGTTCCTGTCATCCCCTCCATGTGTGAAGGGGACGACGGCCAACACTACAACGTCAACGCGGATACCGCGGCAATGGCAGTGGCCCAGGCGCTCGGGGCGGAAAAGCTGGTCTTCCTTTCCGATGTCAACGGCGTCCGTCGCGACAAGAACGATCCCGATACGATCATCCACTCGCTTTCGTCCGACGAGGCGCGTCAGTTGATTCGCGATGGTGTGATCGATGCCGGCATGATTCCGAAGGTGGAAGCCTGCTTGGAAACACTCGGCCGAGGCGTCCGCAAGATTCACATCATCGATGGTCGACTTCGACATTCGTTGCTGCTGGAAATCTTCACCACCAGCGGAGTTGGAACCGAAATCAATCAGTAAAGTCGGCTCGCTTGGTGCGAACCCGACGATCGCGATGCGTGCCTGTTTCCCTTTCCACTTTTTCGATCGAAAGTTCTGATGAGCAACTCAGAAGAGCCGCGTTCCGACAGCCACCCGGTCACCCCCGCGTCGGCGTTGCCAGCTGGGATGCGTCGCCCGGTGCCAATGGCGAAGTCGTCGTGGATGCCATGTCGGGACGCACGAGCGTGTTCGGATTTGGGTTTGCTCCGCTGCAGGCAGCCTTGCTGGCGACCGCGCAGTCGTATCGGGGCGACTCGGCCGAAATGATCGACTGCGATCGGGGCGACGAAGAAGTCGTGGGGAGCGACTTTCAAGAGGACGATTTCCAAGGAGACGCTGATCCCGAAGCCCTGGCCGGACGAGTCCGCGAGATCTTCGGGGAGGATGCCGCCGTCGCGACCGACAATCTTCTACTGCGGCCCTCCGCCGACACCGCCGTCGATACAGCGATTGGGTTGGCACGGCGTTATCAGCCCGATAAATCGTTTCGCACGATCGCGTTGGTCGGCAGCGATCATGGGCGCACGGGGATGTGCCGAAGTGCCAGCGGCCGACCCTCGTTGCACCATGGTTGGGGTCCGATGATGGCCGGTTTTTCTCATGTGCCAGCCGGTGACGTGGATGCCCTCCGGGCTGTCGTCGACGAACAAACAGCTTGCGTGTTGTTGTCTCCTGTTGACCTTGCGAACGCGGCGGTTGTCTGCGATTCCGATTACCTGACGGCGATTCGCGAGATCTGTGATGAGCACGACATCTTGCTCGTGATGGATGAAACGCAACTTGTTCTGGGTGCTTCCGGAAAGCTGCTGACCTTTTCATCGCTTGCGGACATCCACGCCGACATTGCGATTGTCTCGGCAGGCCTGTTTGCCGGTCTGCCAGGAGGTTTGGTGATGGGTTCTGCGAGAGTCTCTCCAACGCCGATCACGGATGTCGGTCGCTTTCCGGTACAAGCTGCGGTCGCTGCCCAAACGCTTGCCTCGATGGCTGAGCACGCCCTGCCATTGCCTTCGCAAGATGGCACACACCCATTGTCGGTAGCGATCGCGAAGGTGCTCGGCGGATTCGAGTTCGTTCGCGACATCCATGCTGCTGGCATCACCATCGGCGTTGAAACCGATCTGGATTCACGCGGGATCGTGCGGGCCGCGCAACGCAGCGGACTTCGTCTTGCCCGTGCTGGTTCCACCTCCGTTTGTTTTCAACCTCCTTTGGTGATCAGCGAAGACGACCAGACACTGTTGTTGTCTCGACTCAGTCAGGCGATGGAATCACTGGAACGAGAGTCAGCGGAATTGGCCATTTAGAAAACCAGATTCGAAGTCGGACAGAATTCGAGACCTACGTATGCAACACCTACTGAGCCTGTTTGACGTTTCAACCACCGATCTGCGGCAGATTCTCGCGGCCGCCGATTTGTTGAAGGCGCGTCTTGCGCGCGGTGACCGACCGCCCGTTCTGGAGCGGTTGGTACTCGCGTTATTGTTCGAGAAGCCAAGTTTGCGGACTCGCGTCAGCTTCGAAACGGGGATCGCCCAGTTAGGCGGTGCCAGTCTCTTTTTGGGCGAAGAAGTCGGCTGGGGGACCCGGGAATCGGCCTCGGACTTCACACAGGTCTTGGGACAGTTTGTCGATGCGGTGGTCTGTCGTAGCAAGTCTCACGATCGAGCGGTCCAGCTCGCCCGCTTCAATGCCTTGCCAGTGATCAACGGACTGACCGACCTCTGTCACCCCTGCCAGGCCATGGCCGACGTGATGACCATTCGTGAATCACTCGGAAAGCTCAAGGGAAAGCACTTGGTTTTCGTTGGCGATGGTAACAATGTCGCCCATTCCTTGGCGCTGATCTGCGCCATGCTCGACATGCGATTCACATTGGCATGCCCCGACGGCTATCGCATGAGTGACGACTGGTTGAAAATGGTCTTCGAGCGATACCCGAAGGCGGCGATCGAGCAGTGTTCCGATGCCAAGAAAGCGGTCGCCGACGCCGATGCCATCTACACCGATGTCTGGACCAGCATGGGCCAGGAATCCGAAATGGCGATTCGACGCAAAGCGTTTGCTCCTTATCAGGTCAACACGGAACTGATGGCTGCCGCACCAAGTCATACCCGCGTCTTGCACTGCCTACCCGCCGTACGTGGCGAAGAGATCACCAACGAGGTCATCGATAGCCCACAAAGTGACGTGATCATCCAAGCGGGCAATCGCATGCACGCACAGAAAGGTCTGCTAGTCTGGTTGCTCAACCGCGACTGGATCAACGCCAACGTAAAGCCTTAACCGGGGGCGAGGGGTGAGAAGTGAGAAGCGAGAAGTGAGAAGCGAGAAGCGAGTAGCGAGTAGCGAGAAGGAAAACCGAAGTTCGGACTTCGACATTCCTTGTTCGATATTCTCCCGCCAACTGCCCACTGCCCACTGCCCACTGCCCACTGCCCACTGCCCACTGCCCACTGCCCACTGCCCCCTCGCCCCTCGCCCCTCGCCCCTCGCCCCTCGCCCCTCGCCCCTCGCCCCTCCCAAGCCCAACTCCCCATGCGTCAACCCAACCAGCTTCGAGACATTCAAATCCAACGTGGCTACTTGGAATCGAATCCCGCCAGCGTCTTGTATCACTGTGGCAAGACGATCGTCCTCTGTACGGCGTCGCTTGAAGCGAGTGTGCCGCCGTGGCTAGCCGGAAAAGGGAAAGGTTGGGTCACGGCGGAATACAACATGCTGCCTGGAAGTACCAGTCCGCGAAAGCCGCGAGATCGCGGCGGAAAGATCGACGGGCGCACCACCGAGATCCAGCGGCTGATCGGTCGCAGTCTGCGATCGGTGGTCGACCTCGAAGCGCTCGGCGAAAACATGATCACGGTGGACTGCGATGTTCTGCAAGCCGATGGCGGCACTCGAACCGCAGCGATCACGGGAGGCTTCATCGCTCTGGCCGATGCGGTTGCGATGGCCGTCCCCGGCTCGGTCGTCGGGAACGGCCCCTTGAAGGACTCCGTCGCGGCGGTGAGTGTGGGTCTCATCGGCGGCGAGGTCAAACTCGATCTTGATTACGAACTCGACTCGGCAGCCGATGTCGACATGAACGTGATCATGACCGGCCGTGGTCGCTTCGTCGAAATCCAGGGAACCGGCGAAGAAGCGACCTTTGACGATGACCAATTGAACGAGATGTTGCGACTGGCCAAACTGGGGATCCGAGAACTCACGCGTCAGCAAATGGATTTGCTGGGTCAGAGCCCAGCAACCTGAGCCATCCGTGCATTCACCCAGCGATTCATGCCAGGTGGGATTGGCAGAAGGATGGTGGGCAGAATGCTCTCGATCGAACGGAACCAGATCGGAAGCGCCCAGCAAACTGCCTTTCACTTATCATTCTGCCCAACATCATCCTGCCCAACATCATTCTGCTATTTCTGAACTCGAGGGTTCTCGTACCAGACGACGTTGTTGCTGCCTCGACCCGCGATCAACAGATCGAGATCCCCGTCCACGTCCATGTCGATCACGCGGATGTCGTACGATTCCTGGTTGTCTCCCACCACATGCTTTTCAAAATTTCCTTTCCCATCATTCTCGTACCAGGCGGCGACCTTGTCGCCATAGGCGCACGTCGCCGCGTCGACGTCGCCGTCACCATCCATGTCGACTGCCGCCAAGCAATGCGGCTCTTTGATGTTGGCGTCAATGTCATGACAAGTCCAATCGGGTCCCTCGAACCAAATCACCCCATTGCCATGTCCGCGTGAGGCGATGAAGTCCATCTTGCCGTCGCCGTTGACATCCACCGGATGAATGTTCGTCGCGCCCGGTTCCTGATCGCTGATCAACTGTTTTGACCAAGCGTCCTGCGGGTTCTGGGGAGCTCGCCACCATGCGAACCACTCACCTTGCGACGTGGCTTGCGGACCTCCCTTGGCCCCCGTGGCAGCGTCGAGTCGGCCGTCGCCGTCCACGTCGCCGACACCGAGGTAGTGCGTCAAACCGGGAGCGTCACCCGCGGCAAACACATTGGGCTTCCAACGATCCGCCGAACGCGGGTCGGCGGGAACACGAAACCAGGCAAGTGACTCTGGATAGGGAGGCTTCGCCTGAGCGCTGGTGGCGAGCAGGTCCAGCTTGCCATCCCCATCGACATCCCCTTTGATCAAACCGTGAATGCCGTGCACGAGATCGTCGACAATTCGCCGATGCCATCGCCCGTTGATCGCGTCACCGGGATTCTCCAGCCAAACGATCAAACCAGGGTTGTATCGAGCGCCGATGTAATCGAGGTCGCCGTCACCATCGACGTCAAACGTTTCGCTGTGAATGTACGATTGGACGTCCGGATGATCGTCGATCACCACTTCCTTCCAATCGGGGCCGACGAACAATCGCGTGGTGTTGCCACTGTCGCTGATCACATCGGGGATCCCATCGCCGGTGTAAGTCTCCGGCGACAGCGGTCATCGTCGATAGCCCCTCGTGGACCATGTGCTTCTTCCACGTTTCTTCCGCATTCCCTCGGCTACCATCGATCGCCGTTCCAAGAATCAAAACGACCAGGATGGCGATGGCCTTTTGGGCAATGAGTGCGTCTCGCATCATGATGGAACCTCCGAACTGAATCGACCGGGCGTGATGATCTGGGGTAACATGAGTCGCTGCGACAACAGGATACCATTGACAGGCCGGCGAATCCTCCGTCAACCGAACTCTTTTTACGACCAGCGATGGCCAAGCTCTACTTCTACTACTCCGCAATGAACGCGGGGAAATCGACCATCCTGCTGCAATCGAGCTACAACTACCGCGAACGGGGCATGAACACCCTGATCTTGGCTCCGGAATTGGACACGCGGCATGGCAGCGGGCAAGTCACCTCCAGAATCGGCATCAAGGCTGACGCGCAAACCTTCAACGCCATCGACAATCTCTACCTGCTGACCGAGCGCCTGCATGCCAAGAATCCATTGCACTGCGTCTTAGTGGATGAGGCCCAATTCTTGACCAAGAGCCAGGTCAGGCAGTTGACCGACATTTGTGATGGGCTGGACATCCCGGTGCTGGCGTACGGACTGCGCACCGATTTTCAGGGCAACCTGTTTGAGGGCAGTCAACATCTGCTGGCTTGGGCAGATAGCCTGGCTGAGATCAAGACGATTTGTCACTGCGGCAGCAAAGCGACGATGGTGCTAAGGATCGACCCCATTGGGCGAGCGATCAAAGATGGCCGGCAAGTGCAAATCGGAGGAAACGAACGATACCTCTCCGTTTGCCGAAAGCACTTCAAGCAGGAAATGTCGGAGCACCGTGGCGATGAACTCCCGCTGCTCGATGACGATGTGCCGTCACTTTGAACCTCAGGCGTTAGCCGTGGACTCCTACCATGCCCTCGCTATTGAGCGAGTGCATGTTCAAGACTTGGCGTACCATCGTTCGAGGGCGAAGGGTCGGCCTGGAAAGGCCGACGTACGTCAGGCTTTCTAGCCTGACTTTCCTTCTCGAGCCCACATCTGTTCCAAAACTGCTCTTAGGCCCACGGCTAGCGCCGGAGGTTCACGAAAAAAGCGAGGCAACCACCGCGTGAAGCTCGCGTGAGCTTACTCATCTCCGTCATTCGGATTCACACGCTCAGCCGATTCGTCCCCATCGGACTCGGCTGGCTCGGGCTCAACCTCACCCAATAATTCAACGAGCAGGCGATCAAGTTCACGGCCCCTCGCCTTCAGCGAGACGACTTTGCCCTCTTGGTCGACCAGAATCGCCGTGGGGATCCCCGTGATGCCATAGTAGGTAGCAAGGGGATTGTTCCATCCTCGCTCGTCCTTCTTTGGACTCATCAAGTTGGTCCACGTTAGCTCTTCGTCGTTGACGTACTTTTCGCAGTCCTCCAAGGTGTTGTCCAAGTTGACCCCTACAATCGCGAATCCCTTGTCGTCATAGAGCTCGAGATTGCGTTTCATGTTGGGGATCTCGGCTCGACACGGCCCGCACCAGCTTGCCCAGAAGTCGACCAGCACCACCTTCCCGCGATACGATTCCCAATCAAACGGCTCGCCCTCGGTGGTCGTCGCGACGATTTCCATTTTGTTGCCGGGCAGCTGAATGCGGCGAGCAGCTCCCATCATTCTCGGGCGCGCTCTCGCAACGACTCATCACTCGACTCGCTCATTCTTGCCGCGATGTCTTCGTACAGGGACGCGGCTATGTGAACGGAAGCAGAGTAGGAGATCGAGCGAGCCAGCGCGTCGCCAATCGTGTAGTCATCGCGATCGAAATCGCCATCACCGATTAGTTCCTTGAATTCGCTGATCAATTGAAGTTGCTCTTGTTCCGACGCCGTGCGAGCCGAAGCGATCTTGGCCTTGAAGCCTTCCATCACGCCAATCTTGCGAAACTCGGGTCTCGTATCTTCTTTCAACGCAGCGAATAGATCCTGCAAGCTTTGCTGCGACGGAGGATCGTGTTGCTGCAGGAACGACAGCGCCGCGATCTGCTCTCGCAACGCATTGAGTTCGTCTTCAGCGGAAACTTCGTCCAACCCACGAATCGCTTCAGCAGCTCCCGTTGCGGCTTTGGCTGCGCGCATTACAGACTTAAGATCTCGACCTTTCATCATCTTGACCCTGCGGATGAATGCGAAGAGCTCCTCGGCGTCGGCCCCTTCAGGTAACGCAAACGGATCCTCCGGCTCAGAGTCTTCGGGCTGACTGTCCGCTTCAACCGGATCTTTGACTTGCGCGGACGGCTTACTGCCTTCGTCTTCCTGTGCGCGAGCGAACGGGGTGATGAACGCGAGCGCTAACATCCCCGTTAACAATGCGATGGGAAGACGACGGTGAACAAACGATTCCACGTTCATGGCAGATTCCTCAGCAGCGGTTGACAGCAAACATCAGGCGAAAGGCAAGGGCGCCACATGCGGAATGACGGCCGTCCTGGCCCTGAGTGTATCGCCGCCGCAAACGAGATTCAAATACGGTAGCTGAGTCTCTCCGAGACTCTCAAGAACAGAACACGCTGTTTTCTTCGGTGTCAGTCTCGGAGAGGCTGTGAAGATATTGGGCTTTCTACTGTAGGTCCGCCTTTCCAAGGCGGACGCCCGCAGCTTTGCTGCGTTTTTTGCCAGTCTCGGAGAGACTCGCCTACAGTAATGCGCCGCGGTTCAATTTGTTCACAGTCTCGGAGAGACTGACCTACGGTACGAAACGGACGGTCTGCTAGCGATCGGATCCGTAGATTGCCGGGTTCAGAGATGGATCGTTGTACATCTTCATTTGCCGATACGTCTTGTGTCGCTTGCGACCGGCGAAGAGATCGTCCAACAGTTGTTGCAGCGAATGAGACAGGTCCGCATGCTGCTGCTCGCAGAGCAAGATGCGAGCGTTGACCTTTTCGCGTTGTTCCGCGTCGATATCATCCCGCTCGAACTGTTCGCGGTAGTGATACAGTCGCAGCGCCATGATCGAGAGACGATCGATGGCGTTTCCAGCCGTTTCGGTGTTGATCGTCGAATCGGCGGCAGGCATCACGCCAGCCTGACAAAGCAATTCCGTGATCGCGTCGTCGACCTTTTCGATCATGTCATTGCGAGCTTGGTTGAGCTTGTCGATCGCTCGCTTGACGTTCGCGATTTCCTGATCGTTGGCCGTTGGGCTTCGCGCCGTATCCTCTTCGTGCCACAGCCGAAAATTGAACTCGTGCTGCGCACAGACCAACTGTTTGATGCCCTGATAAGGGTTGCGAATCGGTTCATGATGCCAACGGGCAACCGTCTCAATCTGCAGCTGCGTCAGTTCGGCAACACTAGGAAACTCGGCTGCTGGACAATCAATCAAACTTCCTTTTCCTCGATCCAATTCATCATGCGTCGCAGACCGATCCCGATCTGTTCGACGCCATGCTGTCGCTCGCGACGACGCGTCGCTTTGAAGAAAGGCGCGCCTGCCCGGTTCTCAGAGATCCATTTCCGAGCGAACTCGCCACACTGAATTTCGTGCAGGACGCGTTTCATCTCCGCTTTTGTTTCGTCGGTGATGATTCGCGGGCCGGTCACGTAGTCGCCGTACTCGGCGGTGTTGCTGATGCTGTAACGCATGTAGCTCAAGCCGCCCTGATAGAGCAGGTCGACGATCAGCTTCAACTCGTGCATGCATTCGAAGTAGGCCATCTCCGGTTGGTATCCCGCTTCGACGAGCGTATCGAATCCTGCCTTGACCAACTCGCTGACCCCGCCGCAAAGCACGACCTGTTCACCGAACAAATCGGTTTCGGTTTCCTCGGCAAAGGTCGTTTCGATCACACCACCGCGGGTGCCACCAATCCCCTTGGCGTAGGCCAGGCCGATCTGCTTGGTCGACTCGGCTGCCCCTTCGCCCAACGCGATCAAACAGGGGACGCCGCCCCCTTTTTCGTATTCGCTGCGGACCAGGTGGCCGGGTCCTTTGGGGGCGACCAACAAGGCGTCGATTCCTGGCGGACGGGACGATCTGGCCGAAATGAATGTTGAAGCCGTGCGAACACATCAGCACATTCCCGGGCGACAGGTTGTCCCGAATCTCGTCGCGGTAGATGTCGGCTTGAACTTCGTCGGGCAGCAGGACATTGACCACGTCGGCTGCCTTGGTTGCCTCGGCGATCGACATCGGCTTGAAGCCGTGAGCGACCGCCAAATCGTAGTTCGCCGATCCAGGTCGTTGACCGATCACGACCTCGCAACCGCTGTCTCGCAGATTCTGGGCCTGGGCGTGACCTTGCGAACCGTAACCAAGAATCGCAATCGTCTTGCCTTTGAGATGGGACAAGTCGGCGTCGTTATCGTAATAAATCGTGGCAGCCATGAATCGGTTACTTTCTGTTTGATTGTTCTTTCAATGGGATTCGCCGGGCAAACGCACGCGCCGGTCGAACGGGAAGGGTGGAATCGGGGGTGAAGCGAATCAGGAGGCAGCGCGTGAATTGGCATCGACCGCAACATCCGCCGCATTGGCACTGCGGATCATCGCAATCCGACCGGTTCGCACCAGTTCGCTGATCCCGTACGGTCGCATCCGCTCAATGAACGCCTGCACCTTGTTCTCGCGGCCGCTGATCTCAACCATGATTTCCTCGGGCCCGACATCGACGATCTTGCCCCGGAAAATGTCGACCAGCTCACGGATTTCGCTTCGCGTGTTGCCGGCGGGTGCCTTGACTCTCATCAAAAGCAGATCGCGTTCGACGAAATCGTGGCTGCTGATGTCCAGCACCCGAACCACCGTCACGATCTTCTCCAACTGCTTGCCAACCTGTTCCAGCACGCGGTTATCACCCACGACCACGAAGGTCATGCGCGACAGATGGGGGTTCTCCGTTTCACCGACTGCCAGTGAATCAATGTTGAATCCACGCGAGGCAAGCATGCCGGAAATGTGGGCAAGTACCCCGGGCACGTTCTGGACGAGAGCCGAAATCACGTGCCGTTGGTTGGAATTGGACATCACTGCAAGCCGAAAGGGGAGCGAGGACAGCGGAATTGGGGGTTGGTAAACTGGTGGAAGCGAAGCATCATAATTTTGGTGCCTAAATCCAACAAGGGCTGCGATTTGCGGCTCTCGGCGGGACGGCGGCCTGCCCGGCGGCCTGCCCGGCGGCCCGGTCGGCACCGGTCGGCGCCAGGGTCGAACCGGCCCGGTCGACGGGTGCGGGGATTCGCCGGCCCCGTGATTGGCCGACCCCATTTTTGACCTCGACTTTTCCGCCTCGATTCCGTCAAGTCAGAGCGACTGGCGGCCTGGCAAGTTCGCGTTCCAATTCCACTCCCGACCCCAAAACAGACCCGCGTGAACTTTCGCATCGAATTACCGGCGTACCGAGGCCCCCTCGATCTGCTTGCTGTACCTCGTTCGTCGCCACGAGGTCAGCCTCTCGGAAATGCCGCTGTCCAAGGTGGTCGATCAGTACCTGGAATACATCGACGTCCTTCAGGAATTGGACCTGGCGGATGTCGGCGACTTTATCGATCTCGCCAGCACGCTGGTGGAACTCAAGAGCCAGGCCGTGCTTCCCAAATTGGTGGAGGAAGCCGAGGAAGAGGAGATCCTCGACCCGCAATCCGAGCTGGTCGAACGTCTGCTGCAATACAAAGAGATTCGCGACGCGGCGTCGATCCTGGATGAGATGGGTTCGCGTTGGCAGCAGCGTTACGAGCGGATGAGTGACGACCTGCCGACCCGGCGAATCGATCTGGGCGATCAGCCGATCGCCGACCTGGAAATCTGGGACCTGGTCAGTGCGTTTGGGCGAATCATGCGCGAAGCAGGAGGCCCGCCCGCCACCGAGGTGATTTACGACGACACCCCGATCCACATTTACATGCAGCGGATTCACACGCGATTGCACGACGTGGAACGACTTCATCTGATGGATCTGGTGGAAGGTGGTATCCACAAGTCGTCTCTGATCGGATGGTTCCTGGCCACGCTGGAATTAACACGCCATCATGGTGCCGCGGTGGAGCAGGACGAGCATGGCGACATCTACGTGGTTCGCACCACGAACTATTCGGACGAGTTGAACGTCAACGAAGTGGATAACTACGACGCCAGTGCGTTCAAGGCCGCCAACATGCCCGGCCAGCCGCGTTAGGCGTCTCTGGCAAGAAGCTCCGATCTTCTTGCTGACGGCTTTCTGTGTTCCGCGTGTCACGAGCCTTCCTCGCATCACTTTCTTAACCTGCCATGATGGTCGAAAACGTTCCGGTCCTGAAACACGTCCACGATGGACTGACGATCGAGGGATATTCGCGTGCTGCGGTGCAGACCTGCTGGCGCGTGAATGAGTTGAAACTGCTGTTCGATGCCGGTGTCCAGCCGTGGGACTTCATGGGAACATCGACGATGTTCATCTCGCACGCCCACCTGGACCACATTGCGGCGCTTCCAGCCTACGTCTCGCGACGACGGATGATGAAGATGGATCCGCCGGTGATCTACCTTCCCGACTCAGCCGTCGACACCGCTTGGGAAATGCTGCAGACGTTTCGCAAGCTCGACCGCGGGGCCATGCCATGCGAACTGGTCGGTCTCCTGCCTGGTGACGAAACCCACATTTCACGTGAATACGTCGTCACCGCACTGCCGACGCAGCATACGATCGAATCGGTTGGGTTCGTCGTCCACCATCGTCGACAAAAGCTGAAACCGGAGTTCCAGGCATTGAGTGGCGATCAAATTCGCGACCTGAAGCTTGCCGGAACCGAGATCACCTCCGAGGTTCGAGTTCCCGTTTTTGCCTACACCGGAGACACCGCGCCGAAGGGACTCGACGACAACCCCGTCTTCTTTGAGTCCAGGATCCTGGTTAGCGAAATGACCTTTGTCGCGCCCGAACATCGCAAAGACAAAATCCACAAGCATGGCCACATGCACGTGGATGATTTCCGCAAGCGGGCCGATCGATTTGAGAATGAGTTGGTCATCGCAGCCCATCTGAGCACCCGGTACAACCCGCCCCAGGTGAAACGATTCGTTCAGCAAGCACTGCCCGACATGCTCGGCGGGCGGCTGAAACTATGGATATGAAGTCCGCGCCGATTGGCGGATGGATGGCCCCGAAGTCAGCCTATCTGCACGTCCCTTTCTGCCGTCACCGCTGCGGGTACTGCAACTTCAGCGTCGTGGCCAATCGCGATGACTGGATCGAACGCTTCCTGCTGGCCATCGACCGCGAACTGACGTCTCTCGATCGCCCCAACGTGCGAACCGTTTTTCTGGGAGGCGGAACTCCCACGCATTTGAGCGAACCACAACTGGAGCGTCTTCTGAGCATCGTTCGCGAACGCTTCGCCTTGGATGTCGACACCGAATGGAGCATCGAAGCCAATCCGGAAGACGTGACTCCCGGCAAGCTCGACCTGCTGGTTGAGCATGGAGTGAACCGAATCAGCCTCGGAATTCAATCCTTTGATGACGACAAGCTGCGAACGCTTGAGCGGGGCCATGTTGCCAGCGAAGCGATCAAGACCATCGAACTGGCGGCATCCCGTATCCCCAACGTTTCGCGTCGACCTGATTTTTGCGGCACCAGGTGAATCGATCGCGGATTGGCAACGGGACTTGGAAACCGCGCTCGCTTTGCCGATCCGTCATCTGTCCACGTACGCGCTGACTTTTGAAAAGGGGACCAGTTTCTGGAGCCGGCGAAACCGCGGTGCCTTGAGCTCGATTGACGAGTCTGAGGAACTTGAGATGTACCAACTGGCCCGACGCCTGGCTGGCCAGCGAAAGATGGAGCATTACGAGATCTCAAACTTCGCGATGCCGGGATACCAGTGCGCTCACAATCTTGCTTACTGGGAGGGAGTGGGCTGGTTCGCTGTCGGGCCAGGAGCCGCGCGGTTCGTCGGGGGTGTTCGCGAAGTCAACCATCGAAGCACGTCGACTTACCTGCGCCGGATTGAATCAGGCCAGAGCCCGGTCGCCGAAAGCGAGCCGATTTCGCTCGAGCAATACGCCAGAGAGCGGGCGGCATTCGGTGTCCGCGTGCTTGCCGGGATTGACCTTCACGCCCTCAGTGACGCGGTTGGGTTCGATGTCGCGGCGCTCTGCGAGGAGGCCATCGAATTGTCTATCGGCGAAGGCCTGCTGCTTGAGGCGAGCAGTGGCAAACTGCGATTGAGCGAACGAGGCGTCTTGTTCGCCGATACGGTGGCATCACGACTGCTCGGCTAAGCCTGCCAGTCGCCGCGTGACCTCGGGCTGTTCGGCGGACAGATCGGTCGTCTCTTGAGGATCGCGACGAAGATCAAAGAGTTCTCCGGTCTGTTCGGGCGCTTTGACCCATTTCCAATCTCCGTCGCGCACCGCTTGCCACGACTTGCGACCGAGTTCCTGATGGGCTCCGGTCTTCCATACCAGGGTACGCTTGGAGGCGGCCGACCTACCAAGCAGCAGATCGAGAATCGATTGACCATCGGTCTGCTTTGCGTCATACCCCACGACCTGGCCGAACGTGGCGTACCAGTCCACCGCGCAGGCGACTTGATCGCAAACCGATCCGGCCGCCACCCGTTGCGGCCAGCGAACGATGCAGGGAACGCGAATGCCGCCCTCGTACAACGTTGCCTTGCCCCCTCGGAACGGGAGATTCGATCCGCCGTAGACCGGGTCGCCACCATGATCTGTCATGAAGATCACCAGCGTCCGCTCTCGCAACGACAGCCTGTCGACCGCGTCCAACAATCGACCGATGCCCGCATCCATGCCGACCACTTCGGCCGCGAAGGAGCGGCGTAGCGGATCAGACAAATTGCTGACGCGCTCTAAATCCTCCGGCTTGGGCTGCATCACGTTTTCGGTCGATCCCGTCGATTCGTTCCAGCCCTTACCGAAGTGAGGCGCGTTGTACGAGACGTGCAAATAGAACGGTCGGCCATCTTGTTTGGCCGATTCAAGCTCCTTGATCGCTTCGTCGGTGATCACATCCGTCGCATAGCCGCTCGGATCGACCAAGTCTTCGTTGCGATACCAGTCAGGTTGGTTCCCGTAGTTCAGGGTGAAAAAATCAACACAGCCGCCGGTGTGACCAAAGAACGAATCGAAACCGTGTCGGGTCGGCCAAAATTGCAGGTCGCCGTGGCCGAGATGCCACTTCCCCACCAACGCGGTGCGGTAGCCATGCTGTTTCAGCTTGAGCACATAAGTGGTCTCTCCGTCGCGAATCCCTCGGGATTTGTCTTCCTCGGCCAGGAACATCAACGCGGCGGTGAGTTGGTCGGCCGATCGATGGGCGTAACGCCCCGTCAGTAGCCCGTAACGAGACGGGGTACAGATGCTGCTGGCCGCATAGAACTGCGTGAAACGCATTCCCTCGCTAGCTAATCGGTCAAGCTCCGGGGTCTTGATCTCACTGCCGTAACAACCAACGTCGTGAAACCCTTGGTCGTCGCTGAAAATCATGATGATGTTAGGAGGCGACGCCTGGGCAGCCAGATCACCGGCAGCCAAATCACCGGCGGCCAGTGTCAGCGCGGCCAATACCAGGGCGACAACGAGGAGCACTTTGAATCGATTCATGCTTGGCTATCCACAGGGAGAGGTGTCAAGTTTTACCGGTTGGGAGGAAAGATTCAACTTTTCCGATTGTGACGACGATAACGATCCTGTTCACCCAAAATACGTCCCTACAGGTTCTCTGTTATGTCGTCCGCGAATCGACTCTCAGCACTCGCTCTCTGCCTGGCCGTCACCTGGATGACGGGTTGCTGCGTTGGCCCCATGGCTTGTTCCCCGGATGGTTGCGGCCCAATTGCGCTGGGCAACTCGTGCGGTGGCTGCGGTCAGTGCGACGGCTGCGGCGAGCTCTACATTGATCCGTGGATCAACCACCCGCCGGACTGCTGCGACCCGTGCGACACATGTGGCAACTATAACGGCCAATCCTGTGGCAAGTGTCGATCGATATTTGCCGGAGTCGAGGACCCTTTGGGGCTATCGCTGTGATGACGGCTGCGGGACCTGCGGAGAAGCCGCCTGCGGCTGCGACGCCGCTCCGGCCTGCGGTCCATCCTGCGGCGGTTGCGACTCCTGCGTCCAGCACGACGCATCCTGCGGGATGGAATACGAATCATCCTGCGGAATCGAATCGCTGACCGAGGAGGGAATTCCGATCGCCGATGGGCACGTGGTCCGCGTCATCACCGAGCCCACACCCGCCAAAAGCATCAACCCGGCAAAGCCCGGCTTGAGGCCGTATCCTCAGGATATCCCTCGGATCTTCAAAGCCCGCCCCCAAGTGGCCGCAGGTGACGGGCAATTCCGACGGCTTCTAACCGCCCGCTCGCCTCCCACGTCTTCGTTTAAGCGGTCGCCGGACGGCGTCTGTCCAACGCACTCAACGTTGCAGATTTTCTCAGCCGCCGTGCTTGAGCACGCGGTCTGCAGCTTGGGGAAAACCGGTTGCGCACGGTGCTGATCGATCCATCGAGCAATCGTCTGAGCAAGCGAGGATGTTGACTTTTCTCAACAGGGCGACTCCCGAGCGGCGCGGTCTCTCAGGGCCGACCTCTGAGCAGCTGCCGGCGAGAATGATTCGAGAGTCGGCGAATCAAATTCAAGCCAACTCGTGGTTCTGTGTGTAAAATACGAACGTTTGGGGCCACGCGATCGTAGCAAGGAGGCCTCGTGTGGCCGCAGCCTTTTGGCCACACCTCCGGTCCCAGCCCAACCCGGTCGCCGTCGATTCCCCGTTTTCGCACTGCTTTTCTCGCCTTTTTCATTAACTCATGAGCGACCTCACTCCCCAGCAATTCGCCCAGCGAATCTCCGATTTTGGTCTAGCCGAACGGCGCGAGGTCGACCAAGCCATGAGCGAACTCGGGGTGGGAGATCACAGCCTCGATGAAATGATCAAGGTCATGCAGGGGCGAGGCTTGGTGACGACGCTGCAGACGGACAAGATCCTCAAAGGGGATCGTCATGGCTATTTCTACGGCCCCTACAAGATTCAGTACTTGATCGGTGCTGGTACGTTTGCACGCGTGTATCGAGCTGAAAAGGAAGGCAAGGTCTTTGCGGTCAAGGTCCTGCGCAAACGTTTCCGTGATGAAGTCAAAGAGCTGGAACAGTTCCTCCGCGAAGGTCGGATGGGATTGAGACTTCGTCACCCCAACATCGTCAGCATCATCGATGTCATTCCCGATACACGGAATCCGTTCCTGGTGATGGAGTTCGTCGAGGGCCAAACCCTTCGGGAACTCGTCAAGGTCCGCGGAAGTTTGCCAGCAGACCTCTCGTTGCGATTGATGTATGAAATCTCTTCGGGCCTTGCTCACGCCGCGTCGCTGGGAATCGCGCACCGCGACTTGAAGCTGTCGAACGTGCTGATTTCGTCGGAAGGCAAAGCGAAGCTGGTGGACTTCGGCTTGGCCGCGCTCTCGGATCGAAACAATCCTGAGAAGATGGCGGACTGTCCCAATGCCCGCGCCATCGATTACGCCGCGCTGGAACGAGGCACCGGGGTTCGCAAGGACGACCCGCGCAGCGATGTCTATTTCGCAGGGAACATGCTTTATCACATGCTGGCCGGAACGCCCGCGCTGACGGAAACTCGCGACCGATTGCAGCGATTGAACGTTTCGCGATTTCAGGAGATCGTTCCGCTGCATGAACGCATTCCGGACGTACCGAGTGTCGCCAACCAGGTGGTGCAACGTGCGATGGAGTTCAATCCTGAAAAACGAATTCAGTCGGCAGCGGCCCTGCAAGCAGAAACCAAAAAGGCGATAGAACTACTCGAAGCGGGTCCCACCAGCCGACGGGAAGCGGATTTCAAGACATCGTCCGAGTACCAAGAGGACGATGAAGGCCCGACCAATGAAGGCGAAGGCTATATCGTGATGCTGGTTGAATCCAAAGCCGGCATGCAAAACGCCGTCCGTGATCGATTGAAGTCCCGCGGTTACCGAGTCCTGGTGATTTCCGACCCGAATCGCGCCCTGGCTCGTTTCACGGCCGACGAAGATCCGCCGGCCGACTGCGTCATCTTCAGCGCGGCTGAGCTCGGAGGCCTGGCGTTGGAGGCCTTCAACAAGTTCGCCTCGGACGAACACACCTGTACGATTCCTGCCATTCTGTTCGCCGACAAGCGTCAGGCGCAAATCATTCAAGGAGCGAGACGGGGCGGCAATCGAAAACTGCTCGCCCTGCCGTTGAAGGTGCGTGAGCTGCGAGCCGCACTGATGCAACTGCTCACCGGAGTCGAGCGCCGACCAATCGGCACATACTAGTGCGGCGTCAGCATTGAGTTTTAGGGTTGCCGGCGAAAAGGGGTCAGACACCAAAAACCACAACGGCCCGAAGGGTGCTTGGCACTGTTGGTGTCTGACCCCTTTTCGCCGATCGACGTCATCCCGATTTTTAGATTGGACGAAGCACTAGCGCCGAAGAGAAAAGGCGACTAGCGGAGTCGAACCGCTGTGGCCTGATTTGCAATCAGGTGCCTCACCACTCGGCCAAGTCGCCGGCGAAGAGAAAAAAAGGCGACGAGCGGATTCGAACCGCTGACAAACTGATTTGCAATCAGCCCCCTTAGACCACTCGGGCACGTCGCCACCTGCCATCTCTGACACGACTGAAAGGGTATCGGCTCGGATCCGACCCGTCTATAACATTTCTCGGGGTCGTAGGGGGCAATTCTTGGCTATTGCAGCCGGATGACCTCGTCGCTTCGGCTGACCCGCGGACGGTGACGCGTGGCCATTTGTCGCTGGACCTGAGCATCGTACAGACTGGTCATCAGCTCCTGGTAGCCATGGACCATCGATTCGAGCGACCCGGTTTGACAAACGTGCCGGCGTCCGGCCTCCCCCATCCGATGTCGCGTTTCGGAGTTTCCCAACAGGGATTCCACGGCAGCGGTCATCGCCTCGCGATCACCCGACGGCACCAGCCGCCCGGTCTTGCCGTCGACGATCGATTCCTTGACCGAGCCCACATCGGTCGCCACCACGGGCACGCCGCAGGCCAGCGCCTCGAGGATCGACACCGGTGATGCCTCGTTCAGCGAGCAGAGCGTAAACAAATCGAGGCCGGCGAGAATCCGCTCGGTGTCCCCACGCGTCCCCAGGAAGTGAACACGGTCGGCGATTCCTTGGCTGGCGGCAAGGGACTCCAGCCCTGCTCGCTCCGGCCCGTCTCCCACAATCAACCAGTGGACGTTCGCAAGCCGTTGTCGGATCTTCGAGGCAACCTCCAACAACATCGCATGATTCTTTTCGGGCCGAAGTGCGGCAACGATCCCGACCAGCGGTGTTTCGCTACTCAGGCCCAACTCCGCGCGAACGGCGTGACGTGCCTCGGGGTCCGGGACGAATCTTCGGCAATCGACCCCGTTGCGAATCACGTGCACCTTGCTCGACGGAAATCGCTCAAAGTCTTGAAGGAACTGTCCATGGGCGTCGGCCACCGCAATGAAGGCGTCCGTGATCGACGTCAAGCATCGATTCAGTTTGCCGACGCCATCGGGCCAGCCTGTGGAATGAAGTGCTGAGGCAATCACGGGAACGCCGGAAAGGTGTGCCGCCAACCGCCCCCAAAACATTTTGTCGCCTGCGCCAACGGTGATGACCACGTCGGTTTCTCGTCGTCGCAACAGGCGAATCAGTCGTGATCAGAACGCGGAGATCCCACTTGCTGGCAAGCAGGTTTGCGTGCACCGTGAATCTCATCTTGAATTTGCTCTGCCAGTGGGCCCGGCTCCTTCAAACAGGTCACCTCTGGTCGAACCACGCGTCGATCCATTCGCCGCATCAGGTTGACCAGCAGCGTCTCGGCTCCGCCAACCGGCATGCTGGTAATGATGAACATGCATCGCAGCGGACGACCAGGCTTGCGTGGCGTGGCACGCCGCCATGGCCTGGTTTCGATCAACCGCATGATTCGGTCGCCTGCGGAAAAGGAGAGGGAAAATCCACCACGATCGCTGATGCCTTGCTGGATGGTTTCGTGTCTGTGGATTGGCACTGATCGTTGGCGATCAACCGATAGGGGATGGTCGGTTCATTTCGCAGCTTGCGAGGATCAAAACTGAGCCAGTTCACGAACCTGGAGAACTCGGGATCGCCGTGGCAACGACGAATGTGAAACGCGTCTCGACCGGGCAGGTTGTATCCGCCAAACGCACTGCAGAATCCAACGAACCCGGCGGCATGAATCACTTCGATCGCCTCCGGGGTCAGATGTGCTGGAAGACCGTAGGGAAAGGCAAAGTAGCGCACCGGCTTACCGATCATTTGTTCCAGTTCGTCCTTGGCGTCGATGATCTCACGGCGGATCACTCTTCTTATCACGCACCTGACTGAAGTCGAAATGCGTTCGAGCATGACAGCCGATCTCGACGCCACAGTCGGCGGCTTCTCGGATCTGACCAACCGTGTTCACCTTCAGAGGTACTCCGACCCGAGCATCATGCGAGAAGGGAGATCGGTTTCGAACGTGGCTCGTCGTTACGAAGTAGGTACAGGGAATCTGCCGCTCGATCAGCAGGGGAAGGGCAAAGTCGCAATTGTCGGCATAACCATCGTCGAACGTGAACGACACCGCTGGCGTTGGCGAGTCATCACTGGCCACGCGATGCTGGACCTCGGCCAGATCGATGAGGTCCAGATGCCGACAGCAGTAATCGACGTGACGACGAAAGCTGTCTCGAGAGATCGTCCAGCAATTGGGATGTTCGTCGGACACTCGGTGGTAGAAGAGCACCGACACGGGAGCCCGACCTCGGGCCGCCAACTGGCGTCAGTCTCGCTCGACGGATCGGCGCGGCAAGCGAAGCTCGGGCTGCCAGAGCGGTTCTGAGAAGGATATTCATGCTGGACTGTACCGGGTTCGATCTCGCCTATGCAAAGATCTAGCCCACGGCATGCCGCTTGGGGTGACGCACCTCCGCGGCGCAGCCGACGCGATCAACCCCAGCGAGATCGAGGGAGGGTTATGCCGATAACACCAGCAGGCACCGACCGAGCCGAGCCGTTACGTGTAAACTCAAGGCTCCGGTGGTGCCGCGTCGGTTGGCATCTCCCTGGACGATCATCCCGGACGATCTTCTTGGCCCCACTTTCGATCACCCCCACGTTGCTCCATGTCACGAATCGCCCCTTGCATTTCGCTCTTGGTGTTTGCGATGCTTGCCGGTTCCAGTCTGGGCGCGGAAGTCCTCCGCAAGGCGACGACGCTGGAGCAACAGCTCAAACAGGCCGAGCCGGCGATGCTGGCCCAAATCGCTCGGGAGCGTGGCGATGAACGTCGAGGAGCCCTGATCTTCTACACGACGCCCGCGGGATGCGTGAATTGTCATCTCAGCGAGAATCGCCGCTCACCCTTGGGACCAGACCTCGCCGAACTGGGTAACCTGACCGACGTGCATGTGATCGAGTCGCTGCTTGCTCCATCCAAGTCGATCCGCAAGGGCTATGAAACCGTTTCGATCCTGACCACCGACGGTCGACAGATCGTCGGCTTGCTGGTTGATCAAGACGATGATTCGATGACGATGCGACTGGCCTCTGATCTCACCGTTGACAAGGTGATCAGCAAGAAGGAGATCGAAGCCATCCGCACAAGCGAACAGTCGATGATGCCCGAGGGGTTGATTGCAACGATCAAAGAGCAACGCGACTTCATGGACCTGGCAAAGTATGTCATGGAGGTTGCCGCCGGGGGCCCCTCGAAGGCAGCTGAGTTGAAGCCGTCGCCGGACGCGATCAAGCCGCGCGACGACACGATTGACTTGGATCATGCCGGCATCATCCAGCAACTTCGTGACCGTGACTTCGAGGCGGGGAAAGCGATCTACCACGGTTACTGTTTCGACTGCCACGGCAAAGACGGCAACACACCCTCACTGCCGACCGCGCGTGCCTTTGGTACGCAAAAGCTCAAGTTTGGCGCCGACCCCTATCGCATGTTCATGACACTCTCGCGAGGCAACGGGTTGATGGCACCGATGCGCCACCTGACGCCTTATGAGCGTTACCAGGTCGTTCACTACGTGCGCGAACAATTCATGAAGCCTTCGAATCCCGACTACACCAAAGTCGACAAGGCCTACTTGGATAGTCTTCCCGAGGGAACCCGATTGGGCACGGAACTGCCCGATGTCCAGCGTGACTACGGACCGGCACTGGCATCCCAGTTGCGACGCGACTTCAGTAGCGTTCTGACGATCCAGCTCGGGCAGATGACGATCTCGTACGATCTGCACTCGATGAATCAGGCAGGGATTTGGCGCGACGGCTTTCTGGATCTCAGCAACACCCAACATGCCCGCGACCGGGGCGAGGGGACGGCGATCCCCGAGGGGACGGAGATCTCCGTGCTGAGCACTTGGAAATGGGGCGGTTGGAAATGGGGCCACGACGGCACGCTCGATTATCCAACCGAAGGACTGACCGCCTCGCGGTCCCCTGCCTGAAAAATGGATGGACTATCACGGGTACTATCGTTTCGGCAACGAAGTGGTGTTGAGTTACCAGATCGATGGACGTCCCATCCTCGAATCACCTCAGGCACGCGATGGGAAGATCGTTCAACGATTGGAGATCGGGCCCGGTCCCGAACTCAAGCTTGCCGTAGCGGGCGGAGAATCCTTTGACGCCGACAAGGTTCGCGTCGTGGCGTTGGGAGAAGGATCGGAAGGCAGCAAGTCCGGCTCCGCGTCCAACTCGATCGCCCTCGCCATGCGCGGCAAGGAGACGGCGGACGACCAAGAGGACGACGAGGTGGACGAGTTTGTCGCCGCCTCGGTCGCAGGTGACACGACGGGTTTGAGCTGGCACGCGGATGATCACAGCCGTCTGGTTCTCACGATCCCACGTTCCGATCGCACGCGAGCGATCGAAATCATCCGGCTACACCGACGAGGGTGAAGACGCACTGCAGAACTTCCTCGCGACTTCGCGGCGCACACAAGCTGACGATCCAGCGATTTCGCTGACAGCGATGACCACAGGCGGACCGCTGTTGTGGCCCGAAGTACTCGAAACGGTTGGCTATTTGGGACTCGAGCAGGACGGGTACGCGCTCGATACGTTGACGCTTCCCGATCAAAATCCTTGGAACAGCTGGTTCCGCACGTCAGCGCTGGACTTCTTTTCCGACGGTCGGATGGCTTTGGCGACCTACGGGGGAGACATTTGGATTGTTTCCGGGATCGATGCCGAACTGAACAAGCTCCGCTGGAAACGATTTGCCGCCGGTTTGTACGAGCCGTTTGGTGTCAAAGTCGTCGATGACCAGATTTACGTGACCTGCAAGGATCGTCTGACGCGACTGCATGACTTGAACCAAGATGGCGAAGCTGACTTCTACGAAAGCTTCAGCGCTGATACGGACGTGTCGGTGAACTTTCATGCCTTCAACTTTGACCTCCAGACCGACAACGAGGGCAATTTCTATTACGCCAAGAGCGGCCACGGTAGCGACTCGGACATCCCCGGCGCCGTGATCAAAATCTCCAAGGACGGCAAGCACCGAGAGGTGTACTGCACCGGTTTTCGCACCCCCAACGGCATGGGAATGTTGCCCGATGGACGGCCGATCGCCAGTGACAATCAGGGGCAATGGATGCCCGCGTCCAAGATCAACTTGCTCAGGCCAGACGGATTCTACGGATGGGTTCAAACCTATTCGATTCCCGGCATGTGGGCGCCAGGCGGCGGCAGCATCGACTTGGACAAAGTGGTGCCACCTGGATCATTTGATCAACCATTGGTGTGGATGCCCCAGGATTTCGATAATTCGAGCGGAGGACAACTTTGGGTCGACGATCCACGGTTCGGACCGCTTGCCGGTCATCTGCTGCACACCAGCTTCGGCAAGGGCTGGATGTCGTACTTGATGATGCAAGAGATCGATGGCGTAGCGCAGGCCGCCATCATCAGGCTTCCGTTTGACTTTCGAACGGGCATCATGCGTGCCAGCGTCAATCCGGCCGACGGCCAAGTCTATGCGACTGGATTGCAAGGCTGGAACGGTGGTGGGCGCATCGGACTGCTCGACAGCGGCGTCCAGCGTCTGCGTTTCACCGGCAAGCCAGGATTCATGGTGGTCGATTGCCAGGTCGAGCACGATGGACTTCGGATTGGCTTCAACGCTCCGCTCGATCCCGATGCGATCGACTGACTTGGCTGCCTATTCGGTCGAGCACTGGAATTATCATTGGCGACGGGAATACGGATCCGACATGTATTCGCCGACGACCGATCAAGTGGGCATCGAGCAACTGGAGGTCGAATCGGTTTCGCTCGGATCGGATGGTCGCAGCGTGAAGTTACGAATCCCCGAACTGATTCCGGTTGACCAGCTTCATCTGATCCTGCACGTCAAGAGCGAGGATGGAATCCCGCTGGACGAGGAGATCTACTGGACGATTCATCGCATTCCCGCATCGCGCTGACTGGAAAACGATCAGCCCAAACGCTGCGCGTCGGGAGCGTGGGATTTGGAACGTCGCTGGCCACGAATGTCACGAACGAACACGAATGAATGAAATGGGGAAGGGATTTTGATTGACGATGTTCGTGTGATTCTTGGCAACAGCGTCTTCAAATTTCGCTTTGGCGGCGAATGATTGTCGCCGATCGTAGCGTTCGATGGCGCAACGTTCCAGGAAGTGAACGGCGAGGGTGTGATTTGAGGAAACGCTCTTGATCGTTCGTTCATGATTCTGTGGTGCGGCGGCGGTGACCGATCAAGAGGCCGGCTTGTCTCCCCCACCCAATTTGCTGTTTCGATCCAAGAAGTCGGCCATTTCACGAGCCTTTCGCCGCTCCGCGCGCAGGGCACGTTCCTGCGGATCAAACCATGAGCGCACCTTCTTCCAAAACTGCTGAAGCATTTGCATCCCTCGGTTCCTCAAGCGGATCTAGCTAACGATTCAAAACCGACCGGGTCAGAATTGAACTGACATTGCGGGCTGACCTTCATCCCACCGCTCACCAATACGCCGCCGGCCTACGTTGGCGAGATGACAACAGCGTGCGTTCGAAACGTCAAGCGATCCCCCCCGGTACATCGAAGCCTTACGAAATTCTTCATCCCCTTGCGCAACGATCGAGGTATTCGGTGAGCGTTGCATGAAAGAAACCAAGCTGGAGAGTGGGCCGCGACAGCCTGGAGAGCGAGCGAGTGTGTCGGCTTCGAACCCTAGCGCTGTCTGTCCGAGGTTGTGAGTTGATTGACGGCCCCGAGTACGGTAGGTCCGAGTCTCGGAGAGGCTGTGAGTTGATTGGCGGTCCTATCGTAGGTCCGCCTTTCCAAGGGGGACACCAGCAGCTTTGCTGCGTTTTGTCCGAGTCTCGGAGAGACTCGGCTACGGTACAGCGACGCGGTCCAAATTACTCACAATCTCGGAGAGACTCGCCCACGCTCGTTACTTCGTCACGGAGCATCGCGAATGGATAAATCCCAGAGGAATGCCCATCACTGAATGAGATTTGATACGCGTAAGTTCCGACTGGATGCATGTGCTCAACGCGCAGCGGCTGCGCCTCCGACTTACTCAAGATCGGCAGACTCATCGCTTGTTTGGGATCCTCCTTTTTGGCCGACTCGCCTCGCTTCTTTTCACGACATGTCGCACAGGGGCAGGCATTTCGAAGCTGGATAGCAGTTCGTCGCGTGGTTGATTCGTCGCTCCACACGGATCACGATACTGTCGTCGGGATCACGACTGATGGAGACGGGGACGGGCCCTGCAAGGCTCCGCTGCAGCAGATGTGTTCGGCTCACTCATAACAACTCTTCTTGAATCATGATTGGGTCTTCTGTCGCCGGTCGATCAACCGCCGTGACTTCGCCTCGAATCGAGGCAACGTTCCGATCGCAACTGAGCTGACATCGATGCGCAGGGCTAACCGGTCGCGTAACAACAAACTCAATTGGCGTGCCAAATCTTCGTCGGCCTCGATCTCGATCTGCAATTGATCCATTTCTTCGACGCGCGATGCAATCATGCGAAACTCCGTCGTGGCCGCAAGCTCACGGACGATCGCTTCGATACTGCTTGGAAAGACATTGACACCGCGAATCACCATCATGTCATCGGCGCGGCCCAAGACACCGCCCTCGAGCCAGAGAAATGGGCACGCCCGGTCATGATCTCGGTAACCACGTACGACGTCACCGGTGCGATATCGAATCGCTGGGCCACCGAATCGCCCCAGACTCGTCAACACGAGTTCCGCCTCCTCTCCCTCAGCCGCCTCCGTTCCCGTCGGGATGCTGATCATCAAACCGAAGCAACTCCGCGATGAATTCTGTCTCGATGACGTGAATGCCTCGGCCGTCGGCACTGCCAAAACCCCATGCGCCAACTTCGCTGGCCCCGGTGTGGTCGACCACCCGTGCCCCCCATGCCTGTTCGATGCGCTGGCGGATCGATGCCACCGAGCCGCCTGGCTCTCCTGCCACGATGACACGAGTCACGCTGCTGTCGACGAGCGAAATGCCAACGTTTTCAGCGACGGCCGCGAGATGCAAGGCGTAGGTCGGCGTGCAGCAGACAATCGTGCAACCATAATCCTGAATCATCCGAATTCGGTTCTCGCTCGATACGCCGCCGCCTGGAATCACCATCGCGCCACGCTGAACCAACGCGTCATTGGCAGTCCAAAAACCGATGAACGGGCCAAACGAAAACGCCATCATCGCGACGTCTGCCTCCGTAACCTCCGCCGCATCCAGCACATAGTCCCAGCAGCGCAGCCACCACTTCCAGTCCTCCGGCGTATCGAGCACCGCCATCGGAAACCCCTTCGTGCCGCTGGTCTGATGCAACCGGGTGTAGCATGTCTTTGGCAAGTCAAAGGCGAGTCCGGGCGCACACGTTGCGTCTTGAACGAGATCCGATTTCCTGAGCAATGGAATGCGGACAAGATCATCGATCGTCTTCAAAGGGAGCGAGACGTCCTGCAATCGCGCTTGATAGAAAGGTCGCTTGCGCACCTCCTGCAACAACGCATTGAGACGCGTACGTTGTAGTTCTCGCAGCTGACTTCGGGTCAGATCGGTCATTTCGCTCGAATGGTTCATCAAAGGGTGTAAATCGACAGTGCAGGCAGATGAAGAAATCATGAATACCCGATCTATCCCAGCTTAGCAGCCGAGGGACGGACGCTGCATGGGGCGCCTAAATGCTCGCATTATGGGGCTGGAAGTCACGCAAGCTGATCGGCACCACCCGACGGAGCAGGACAGCGCGAGTATGTAGGAATGATGAAGACTCGGTGAGAACGCAATTTGACGGTTGCAAACCTGTTCACTCCCGTCAACGATGCTCGCGTCAATGAAGTTCACGAGCTGTCTTGACGCACTAAAAGTCTCAGGAAAACGTGTCCCAGTCGTCCTCCATCCCATCGGTTCATCCTCTCAATCCGACCAAGCCAATTACGGCCGGACTCGAACTGCATTCGAGTTAATTTCCCGCATCTCGGCGACGTCATGGAAGATTTACGAAGCATGAATAGAAATGGTTTCACGCTAGTTGAAATGCTGGTCGTGATCTCGATCATCGGCATCTTGGCTGCGTTGCTGCTTCCCGCGATTTCGAAAGCTCGAGAAGCGGCACGCGGTGTCGAATGCCAGAACAACCTCAAGAATTTCGGGGTGGCACTGACCGATCGCACGATCAGCTCTTCCGATAGCACGTTTTGTTCCGGGGCGTTTGACCTTGAGCGGGACGGGATTCCGACCGAGATCGGCTGGGTTGCCGACGTGGCGATTCGAGGCATGATTCCCAGCGAAATGCGGTGCCCAAGCAGCGGAGTCCTCACCTCCAAAGCGGTCGAACAGATGCTGACCATCCCAGAGGCTGACCTGACCGCGCCCAGCTTGGCCGATCTGCTGGGAAGCAAACCGTTCACTCGATGACACTGGTCGCACGGTCAAGAACATTTGCCGCACGATTGTGGACGACATCATTGCTCCGCTGAGCCAAGAGCGGATTGACCTTGTCAACTCGAAGATGCTCGAAGAGGGCTACAACACCAACTTTGCAGCCACCTGGTTCCTGGTTCGATCGGAGTTGCGGATTGACGGCGACGGCAACCCGCTGCCCTCCAACGCGGCGATTCCCGATACAGAAACGAAGGGCCGCAACGTCACCAAAGGTGCGCTGAGCACTCGCCTGCTTGATAGTGGCCAAGCTCCGTCAAGCACCGTTCCATTGCTGTGCGATGCAGCTGCCTCCGGAATCTTATCCGCATCCGTTGGCGATCTGATGAGCGGCGCGTTTTATGGAACGCCAATCGTCGGCGGTCCCATCAGTCATCGCAAGCGGATCGACACGAATGCCGACGGTGTCGCAGATACGGACAATCCCAACTTCATGAAGGTGCCATCCTTCCCGGCGGGAACGCCTCGCGAAGGAGCGACCGGTTGGTTGAAGACTTGGAGCTACGACACGCTCCAAGACTATCGTGGCATGGCGCCTCTTCACAACGGCACCGTCAACGCGCTGATGGCGGACGGTTCGGTGCGTTCGTTCGTGGATTTGAACAACGACGGCTTCATCAACAACGGCTTTGATGGAGCCGATACAGGTGCCCCCAGCACTCCCGTTTACTGGACGTCTTCCAAAGTCGAAGCGGACAAGTTGAACTTGGCCAGTTTCTTCTCGCTGACGTCGAAGGGGGAATAGAAGTGACTCATTGTTTCGGTCCTTATGGCGAGGTTGCTTTCGCAAAATCGCACCGCCCCAACACAAGGAGAAAAGCGACCTAACCACATTCGACGATCGATAAAGCTTAGGCCGCGTGTCGAGAGTGACGCGCTTCGTGCCGGCCGATCAAGCCGGACAGAAACGACGAGAACGCCGCGATCACCAAGAGTTGATCGGAAAACGCGTCCTCAAGATGCAAACCTGACATTGATGCCGGGCATCGTGTTTCGATTTTGAATTGACAGCGGAGTGAGTGACGGTTCCCAGGAATCAGGCCCGCTTGCCGGCGGGACGACTCCAAGTACGGCAACCGCCACCCCACTCCACCCGTAACCTCATTTTGGCCGCCGAGTCCCTCTCGCGTCCAGAGAAATCCAAGGAAAGAAGAAATGTCGCGTACGCGAAATGCAGGGTTTACCCTGATTGAACTTTTGGTGGTGATCGCGATCATCGCTTTGCTGGCCGCCCTCGCGCTGCCAGCCCTGACGAAGGCTCGTGAAGCCGCTCGTCGAACCCAATGCACGAGCAACCTTCGTCAATTCGGCATTGGCATGTACGAATTCTCGAACAAGGACCCGCTGGGCCGTATGTGCACCGGTGCTTCCGACTTCGAACGTGACGGGGCGATGGACGAGTACGGTTGGGTCGCCGACCTGGTCAACGGTGGCTACGCTGTCCCCGGTGACATGCTCTGCCCCAGCAACCCAGCGAAGGCTCTCGAAAAGTTGAATGACCTGCTTGGTGGATCGACCGGATCGAACTCCGGTTCGCCGACTGCAGCCGCGGGCAACACGACGACTCGAATGCTCGAAGGTGCCGCCGGCCTGGTCTACACCGCCTCCGGCACGTCTCTGACGCTGACCGCCGCAGACGTGACCGCAGCGAACGGTAAGGTCTACCCCTTTTCCGCGACCGCTCCTGAGGCTCTTGCCCAGTACATTGGTGACTATTTCGTCGATCGTGGCTACATGACCAACTATGCCGCAGGCTACTTCCTGGTTCGTGGTGCACCGCTCGTCAGTTTACGACTCCACCAGCGGCACCATCCTGTCGGCGTGCAGGTGCTTTCAAAGAGCGACGAGACACCACTGGGCCGTCTGCTGGCAGCAACCCTTGATCGCTGCCGAGTCGCGACCAGCAACATTCCGATTCTTGGTGATGCTGGCCCTGGCGATGTTGACGAAGCGATTCTTGATCGCGACGTTCCCAACACCAAGGAAGAACTTCCCGAGGGGATGTTGCTTGCCGAAGCGTTCAACGACGGCCCTGCCTACTTGAACACCACCAACAATCGTCTGATCCTGCTTGACGCCGGGCGACCATTGGTTACCGAAATCAACTGTGAGCGAGGTGAAGCGACCACTTCCAACTGCATTCCCCCTGCGTTTGCCGGTGTACGCACCGCAACCGATGACGGAACCTACCTGCAAGACACGCGTGACTGGTTCGCCCTTCACAGCGGTTCCTGCAACATCCTGATGGGTGACGGCTCGGTCAAGAACTTTGATGACGGGGCCAATGGCGACGGATACTTGAACCCAGGATTTCGAGTTGGCGTTAGCCCTGCCCCGGCTCTGACCGATGCTTCGGGCGTTGGTTACTCCGATTCAGAGAGTTGAGCTTCAACCCTCGGAGTGCTTCAGCGGTATCTTCCTCGACGAAACGTCCTTCAAGGGTCAATTCGAGGAAAACTAAACTTCGCCAGCTTGCTTTCCAAGTTAGTGAGAACGTTGCAGTTTCAAGACTCTCGAGTCTGAGTGTTTACGGTGCTCCCGCGGCCGGTTTCGTCGGCCGCGGGATTTGCCGAAATTGGACGAGCCTGCGGGCTCGTTGGATAGAAGTCAAGCCATGACTCCATTTGATTCTCGCAGCGGTTCAGGTGCGTTTGGCATCGGCATCCGCTGTTTGTATTGATCGAACCCGTTGGCGGGTGACCGCCGAAGTGACGCAGATCGTCGTTCATGAAACCATTTCCAAAACGCTTGTTATCACTTTTCGCCGGGATTGCCGGATGTGCAGTCTGCGCAACGGCATTGACCGCAGTGGTGGAATACAAACCGTGGGGTGTTCCCGATTCGCGTCGAGCTGATTTCGACGCCAAACTTGCCGCAATCGATCGTCGTGATGCGCTCCGCGAGCGTTACGCCACGGAACCCAGGCCAATCGCAGTCGCTCCTGTCGTCAGACATCACGTTGGCCTGCAGGACCCGGCAACGAAGAGCTCGCATCGATTCGAGATCCGAAATGACGGAGACGAAACACTTGAATTGACAGTGGGATCCAGCCTTCGCTGCGAAATGACGCTAGACCAATCTCAGGTTGCCCCCGGGGAGTCGGCAAACGCGACCGTTTGTTGGACGACCGGCAGTGAACCAGGAGATTTTGAGCACAGCATCGCGCTGAAAACGAACGACCCTCTGAACGAAAAGATTCAATTCAAAATCGCTGGAACGATCAAGGCAGCGTTGTTGATTCCGGAATCCACATCGTTCGCCGCTGCCGACCCCGCCCAGCGGACCGAAGGAAGTTTTGTTATCGACAGCCAGATCTGGAAGGACTTCCGAATTGTCAACGCGACCAGCGATCTGAAATTGTTCGACTGGTATGCCGAGCCGATGGAGCCTGGCGACCCGGAGTTGATCGACGACCAGGCCACGTGCGGCTGGCGGGTCAGGATTTGGACGACGGCGATGGAGTATGGTCACTATTCGGGGACGGTTGCATTGTCGATCGAGACGGGCGACGGCGATGTGATCGAGCGTTCGATCGACGTCAAAGGACGTGTTCGACCGCCAATCATTTTTCACAGTCCTGAAATTCACATGACGGATGGTCTCGATTTGGGAACTCGATTCTCTGGAAAGGAGTATCAGTTTCACCTTCTTGTTCGAGTCCGCGGTGAGCTCAACCGCCACATCGAGGTTCTCGACGTTCAGCCGCCGGAACTGAAGGCATCCCTAGCCGCTCAATCCAAGGAAGGGAATTACCGACTGACACTGACGATTCCGGCGGATTGTCCCATGGTCGTCTTCAACATCCCTGAACAGCACGGTTACGTCGAAGTTGGCGACCCGAACGACCGGCAATTCAAGAACTGGTTTCCGATCCATGGTGCCGTGGTTCCTCAACAGGATTAAGCGTCCGACGCGACCAAGCGAAACGACTTGGTTCTGAGAGGTTAGAGTCCGCCGACCGTGTGGCGAAACGATCAACGCGATTGAATTCACTTAGAGCACAAAGAAAGTGGAACACCAAGTATCGACTAAAACAGGCGTTCGATGTGGAGCCTGTACGCTCCACAACCTGGCCGAAGCGAAGTACTGTGCCGGTTGCGGGCAGTCCCTTTACGAGAATTGCGGTGCTTGCGGAAAGCCCGTTCTCTTGACGCAAAGTTTTTGCGGTGCCTGTGGTGAGGATCTCGAGAAAGCGATTCAGTCTCGGCATCGCCGCCATGAAGAATGGATGTCAGACGCGCTTCGGCTGGCCAAGCAGAGCGAGTACGAGCGTGCGATTGAGACGCTCGGAAAACTTGTCGAATTGACCGACTATCGATTCAAGGACCTCGCAGCCGACGCAGCCAAAGCGATTGACAAGATTGTGATCATTCGAGATCGCGCTGTGGCCGCCGTCGAGTTGGCGACGCATCAAGCAATCGACGCCTTTGAAAAGGGAAACCATCGCGAAATCGTAGGGCATCTCGAATCGGTTCCGGCGAATCTCTTGAGTGAAGACGCCCGGAAATTGCTCGCGCGAGCGCAAGCCTTCGCGAGCGAGTGGTCGGAGCTAGAGACGAGCCTGAAGTCCGCGATCGCTGAGAAGAATTGGGGGCTCGTTGGGAAACTGATCCAGCGATTGCTCGAGCTGGAACCGCACAACTCCCAGTATCAGAAACTGGCGCAACAGGTTGCCGGAAAACTGCTTGCTGAATCGAAGAAGTTGCTCGACGCAGGCCAATACGATGCGGCTGTCGATAGCCTCGACGCCCTACCAGAAATCGTCGTCAATCAAGAGATTCAGCAACTCCGCGAACTAGCAGACAACATTCACTGGCTTTCCGAGCAGTTCGACTGCGAGCCCTTTGCATCGCCCATGCTCGGCCGACTCGCGGTGCGACTTGCCAAGGAGACTCCGAAGGATTCGAGAACGCAAAAACTGGTTCAACAGCTTTCTCATCAACTCAAGCAGGCCCCTCGTCCACCGCGCATGCACCTTCCGCCCTGGAAGGGAGCGGCAGCGAGTTGGATGGGCGGCGAGGCCGGGTTGCTCGGACTTCCCACATCGATTGGGCATGCCGGCGTTCCCGAGTTTCGAGCCGCTGCCGGCAGATTCAACATTGCCATCGGACTGGCAATCCAGGGCTTGGGTAAGGGCCGGATCACTGAAGACTTCTTGATCAAGAAGAAGGGACTGTTGTCGTTCGGAAAGCGCAAGAACAAAGAGTGCTGGGGGTTGGATATCGGCACCTCTGCCATCAAAGGGGTTCTGATCGAAGAATCAGAATCGGGACTCGAAGTCGTCGACGTGTTTCTCTGCGAGTTGGAAACGCCGCTGACTCGGCGAAGGGCAGATTCGAATGATCGCAGCGTTCTGTTGCCGGCAATCGAGAAATTTCTCGAACAGAAACAATCTGGCGAAACACCGATTTGGGTGAATCTTCCAGCAAACTACACAGTCAATCGATTTGTGCGTCTGCCCCCGGTCAAGGACAAGGAAGCCAACTCGCTGCTTACGCAAGAAATCGAGAACAAGATCCCCATTCCGATGAATGAATTGGTCGTCGCCCGTTGGATTCATCACGCCAACCGAGAGGCCGTTCTTGGACGCCCCGCCATTGCCTGTACCGCTCGTCGAAGCATCGTGACGCAAAGGATCGACCTGATCGAATCCTGCGGACTGAAGATCGCTGGTCTGCAGTGCGATTCGATCGCACTGGCCAATTTCGGTGCCTTCGAATTTGCCTCGCTTTGGTCCGAGATCGATGCGGAAACAGAAGGCGAGCTGGATGCCTATGAGGAGGCGATTTCCAAAGCTGTTGTTCTCGTCGATTGTGGTGCTTCGAGCACAAACATTTTGCTCCTCTCGGGCGAAGCTCACTGGTGCTGGACCGTGGAGATTGGCGGAGAAGACCTGACGAGTCAAATCGCACGTGCCACGAAGTTAACCAACAGCGAAGCGGAGAAGCTGAAACGCAATCCGGCTGCACTCGCCTCACCCGCCTCACAGTACCATCCGGTTGAAATACGGCTTGATGAGCTGAGGGCACGGCTAAGCACAGTCTTTGCTGACGGCATGAAACAAGGCACTTCTTTCAAGTCAGTACAAAGCTGGTGCATGGGTGGCGCCGTCCAAGCTCACCAATGGATTCGTCGGGTCATGCTGTCGTCAGGATCACCTCGTTGAATCGCGAACGTCACCCAATCGTCAGAGCGTCCAATGGCTCGAAGCAACACGGCTCGGTTTCCCTCAGGGATCTATCGATGAATCTCTCTCGAATGGCCACGATTGTGGCTTGCCTCTTGCTGATTCCCGGATGCGGCGGTGAGTCAACGCACGAGAGAATGATGCGGATGGCGCAGAATCGTTCGAAAATACGAGCTGCTGAAGAGGAACTGGAGCAGGCGTCGACTGCTGCGGTGCAGCCAGCTCCTGAAGCGGTGCCGGAGCCTGTTCCCCCGGCCGAACTGAAATCGGACCCGCAATCGGACCCGCAACCAGTCATTGCCGAACGAAATCCGACGCCTGTTGCCGAGCCGACCGTCGCTGCGAACGCGCCTCCTCCGGTCGTCGCCACTGGAAAACAGAGGGACGAAGAGGCCTATCCGGTCGCTCCCGTCGCTGTCGCTCCGAGTTCCACGGAGGCAAAAATGCCGGAGATGCTGCTCCGCTTCACCCCCGGCGCACAACAGGCCGTGTATGTCGGGGAGCGTGAATCCATTGGCATCTTTGATATCGGGGGACAACGTCTTGCTCGCCAAATCTACAATCCTGAACTCAAGCCGATAAGTCTTGCGATCGGGAACCAGGGAAACCTGCTGGTGGCAGGCGGACAAGACGGGCACCTGAAGATCTTCTCGCTCGGTTCGGTCAGCAGTTTTGACAAGTTTCAACAACATCGCCTGATGCGGCGGGATGCGATGCCGCCACGCAAGGCACATGAGAGCCCGATCACCGCGGTCGCCGTGAACGAATCGGCTGGGCTGGCAGTTAGTGGCGATAGCTCTGGGAAGATCAAATTGTGGCGTGGCAACGGAACCACCACGATCGATTTTGAGACAGGTGGCCAAGCCGTCTCGCAACTGATCACCATGAATGGCGGCAAGTCCGTCGTCGGAGCATCAGAGCGCAAACTCTTTCATTGGATTTACGATGAGAACGATGCTTCCCCCGGACCGTTTGACGGCGTTCGTTGCGAGCAGGACATTGCAGCGCTAGCTGCGGCACCAGACGGCAACATGCTGGCGGCTGGGGACAAGAGTGGACGAGTCACCGTCTGGACGATTCGCGATGGCACCGAGCCGAGTCAACAATCATTCTCCCCGTTCAACGCGCCGGTCTCCAAAATGGCGTTTGGACGTGACGGAAAATCGCTGGTCACGGTTTCCCAGTCTGGTGAGCTTGCAACGTGGACGCTTCCGATCCAGGAGCAAGTCCAGTTCTCCTTGTCGCAACCCACTCGCTTGCTGGTTGCTTCTCCCGACGGGCGATTGATCGGGGTTTCGAGTCATCAACGCAACCTGGACCTTTACGCCACCCCACGTGGTACGGCAGTTCGTCGCCACTCCATCAATGGCGGTGAGTTGACAGCCGCCGCGTTCTCGCCCGATGGAACAGTCGTCGCATTGGGCAGCAACGATGGACGAATCTTCTTTCAAGATGAGGCCAAGAAGACGCTCGCCTACATGCAATGCGATTCGACGGCACTTGTCCAGCTTGCGCCTGTCCCGCTGATCAGAATCGTTATGCCTTCATCACCGCCGCCGGCAAATTGGGAGTCGCAACCTTTCCTGGGAACGCGACGTCGCCCCTTGCTGTTCAAGGCGAGGTCGCTTGTGTTTCGCCAGACGGTGCCACGATGTTGATCGCTCGTGGGGGACAAGTGCATGCGATCGCAGTCAAAGATTCCAAAATCACTTCCTCAGCAAGACTCGATGGCGATCAGATCACCGCTATCTGCACTCAGGATTCACGAGCCTATTTCGGGACCGAGGGCGGCTCGTTGTGGGGATGGAAATTCGCTGAAGCAAATTCAAAACCGGAAGTGATCCAGCTGTCGGCTCACGGCTCGAAAGTAAGAGCGGTTACGCTGAATTCCAACGGACAGATCCTTTCGTGCGACGATCGCGGGGTGGTGTTGGTCAACTCGCCATCCATCGCTGCCGCGACGGAGCCGTCGACCGATGCACCTCCGCAGACTTCCTTTACCTTTTCTGCTCGGCCAACGACGGTGATTGCAGAGTCAGGAACCATCTTTGCCGCGGTGGCATCCAACTTGGAGACATACTCGGCGGGTGTCGAGGCGTCGCCACTGATTGAATTGTCCAAGCAGACCGTAACCTGCCTGGCGATTCATGCAACCAGCAAGCGAATCGCCGCCTGTGATGAGTCGGGACAGTTGTCGATTCAGCACGACGCAGGCCAGGCGTTCAAGGTCGTGAGCCTTCCGATTAAGGATGTCCGATCGCTTGCCTGGTCGGATGACGGCAGTCGTATCGCTGTGACCAACGGCAGTCGCGTTGTGACCGTCGAGGCAGAATCGGCGACCGTCGAGTCACAGTGTTTGCTGGAATCTCCCGCTGGCGAACTGCTTCGCTGGATGGATGAAAGCCTTTGGTTCCTCGACTCCAAAGCCGGACTCCGACGTATGCAACTTCCAAGCATTCACTGGAGTGTCGCACTCGGAGAGGAAGGATCGGGCGTCGCCTGGTCCTCCGGCGGCCAGACGATTGCGGGGCTGACGCGTCAGGGGACCATCGCTCGATTCGACTCCGCAGACGGCGAAGAAAAAGCGAGGGTCGCGACAGGACAAAGCGAGTGCAGAAGCCTGACAGCGATTGAGGGCACGGATGATTTCGCGTTTCTTGGTTCCAACGCCAACGCCATGATCTTCGCGGAAGACGGGACGGCCAATCGAATTCCGATCTCGAGTGCCATCGGACTGCGTCAGTTGACATCCAGTGTTGATGGGCGTTTCTTGTACACCATCAATTCGCTAGGCAAAATCATTGCCTGGGACCGCAGCCTACCGGCGACAACTGCTGTGGTGGTCCCCTGCGACGTGTCGTGCGATTTCATGATTCCTCTGAACCAGGAATACCTCGTTGCCGCGAGCGATGACGCAAATACGGCAGTCATCATTCCCGATTCACAACAGAGCCTGCTTTCACTTCGTGTCGGAGGACCTCCGTCTTCGGTGGTTCTCGCATCCGACGGATCGATGGCCGCGTTTGCAGATGGGACGGAGTCGGCGAAGCTGTATCCTCTGAACGGATCCGAACGAAGCGAACTGCGCAGCGACGGAGTAACATTCCAACAGATCTCGTTGAATGCCGACGGGACCCGAGCCGCAACCCTTGTGAGAACGGACGCGAATCAAAACGAACTCGTGATTTGGGACACGGACCCGGCCCAAGTCCTCACACGCTGCGAGCTGCCAAAAACGCCAAAGCAGGTTTGCTTTTCGGACAACGCAAGCGAAGTCGCGGTCGCATTCGAAGACGGACATTGCGAGATCTTCGACGTGAAATCCGCGACGATGCTCGAATCAACCCCTGCGCAAACGGGGCTTGAATCGTTTGCATTTGCGGGTGGCGATGCCGGTTTGATCCTGGCCGACGGCAAAGGCAACGTCTCCCTTCAGCCGCTGCTCGCTCTGGGTCATGTACAGACGGATCAGAACGCGATCGTGGCACTCGAAATCGTTGCAGGCGACTCGCCGCGGCTGGTTTGCTGTTCGCGTGACGGACGAGTCAGCCTTTGGGATACGAACGACCTCTCAGGCCCATGTGGTACTCTCGAGGGCATCTCCGGACCGCTGGTCGGATGCCGTCTGTCACCGGATCGTCGATACCTGAGCGTGCTCTACGAGGACCCCAAGAACACGATCTGCGTTTGGAACGTCAACGAGCTCTCCTCCGCTACCGATCCCGTCAAACCCTCGGCCGTGATCAACAATTCTGTCCCTGTCCGCTGTTCTGCCTTCACGACGGATTCGCAGTTCTTGCTCGTCGGCGCGGACAACGGCAACGTGTTTGCTTGGAATGTGAGTGACGCACGCTTGGTGGCAACGTTTTCCCGACACAACGGTCCGGTCTTGGACATTCAGCCGACCGACGAGCCTGGCGTGTTCCTAAGTGGTGGGGGAGATCAAAGCATTCGCTCCAGTCAGTTTCCCGCAGTCATTTCGTCAGTTGATACGGAGGTGCCTCGCGAAGTCATGATCGAGACGATGGCGGTGGCAGATCTGGATCCTCCCAAAGACTTGGAAGACGACTATCGAGATCCCATACGATGCAGCCCGCGAAGCACTCGTTTCGGGAGCAAGCACCTCCGCGGTGCTCGATTTGATTGCCGGCGACAAAGCCAAGATCGGCGAGGCCAAGAAGATTCTCTCGCAAATCGTCCGGCTAGAGAGTGGATCACAATTGAACGCGGCAGAACTATCCAATTTGCGGCGAGAGCTGGCGGAGTCGCAACGGCGTCTCTCTCCCGATTCCAACGCCAGATCCCTAGCAAGTTTTGCCGATGGTTTTAGCAACCTTTCCTTTGCCGCCGATACAAATTTCAAGTTCGGTCAGGACAATGAGTTTCGACCAGTTCAGCTGCTCTTTTCCGATCACTTTCTCTACGCAGCACGCACCTCATCGATTCGTCCCAAGCGACGCTGGAGACCAGGCGATCCGCTTCCCGATGAAGGCGACAACGGCGCCCTGCTGAGCTGGGATTATAGGTACTCGCGATTGCAGGCTCACGCTTGGTCCATCGAAGACATGACCATCCGTGAACTGTTCCCCCTCCCCAATTCATCGGGTGTCTTTACCGTTCCTCAGATGCTCTTGTTCAGTCAAGACGGTAGCTCTCGCGAGTTACCCCAGGCAGCAAGCTGGGCCTACTCGAACTTGCCCGAGCCAAGTCGCCAGTTTCTGGCTGTAGGCACCGAGGGGGCCTTGCGATCCGAGAGCGACATCATGAAGGTCTTTGATGTCGCCGAACTCTCCGAGGACAGGGTCGCCCCTGTGTCTCAGTATCGTGGGTTTGAAGGTGTCGTGACCGCGATGGCGTTCTCGAACAATTCGCCCAACATCGCTTTTTGCGTCCGCAGTCGAGCCGTGCACCGATTGTTTATCGCCGACGCGGAAACACTGGAACTACACAAGCTAGAGGAATACGATCACGAAATTCCATGGGTCAAGTACGACGATGACTCACGTACGATGCAGCGGACCGATGCTGCCCCAGGCATTACCTCACTTGCCTTCTCACCGGACGACAATGTCTTAGTCGCGCATGGGCACTACGAAGGGGATCTCTATAAGTTCTCGCAATGGAGTCTCCAATGGAATGAAAGCGGTCGCCTGGCTTCGGCAAAGAAGTCGTCCAAGGAATTGGAAAACGACGGAGGACCGCTGATCCAGGAGTCAGGCAGCAAGTCGATCTGGTTTGTCAAATCACCGCGCCAGCGTGAGGATACCGAGTCGCTCGACGCCAAGTATCCGCGACTTTCGACAAGCAGCCAGTACCGCGTACTGGTTCGCGTCAAAGACGGATTCATGACCGTCAATCTGAACTCCAATCGAGAAGAACAGAAAATCGATTTCTTGACGACGCATCATCAGGTTCCGCTGTACTCGATCACCGATGATGGCCGTTGGCTGATCATGGGTGACGACAGCGGCCTTGCCTACATCTGGGACACGATCGAGGGGGATCGCTACTCGGTGACCATTGACCCTGATACCGAAGCGACGCTACAGGACTCCGAGCAGCGACTGAAAAATGTTCGCGAACGACCGGCGCACACCGGTCCGATTGCGGGAGTCGCGTTATCCGAACCTGATCCCGGTCGTGATTACCCCGCCTTTGCTGCAACCTTTGGCGAAGAGAACAAGATCAAAGTCTGGGAGCTGTATCCAATTCTTGATCCAAAGAACGGACTTCGATCCCGGAACGTCGCCAGATATCCAGTTGTCAGCCGGGCGGCGAAATAGAGCATTTTCAACAATCATGTGTCCTACAAAGATGGTCAACTATCGTGCCTGACGCTTCGGCTCGAGCTTGCGGTGAAACGTAACCGCATCGACGTCGACTTCTTCGTCGCCATCGATCACGACATCGATTCGTGTCTTGACGTGCAGCCGCTCCATCGGATCCGGGATCGCGTCGTAAAGTCGCTCGTAAACGTTGACCGCTCGACGTTTGGCTGCCCGCTGATAGGCAATCGTGCGTGCGTTTTCGCTGACCGACCACCATGCATCGGCCACTTCCATTTGGCTCTTCAATGTATCGGTCGCGTGAGACTCAGCTTCCGATAGTCTGGCGACATAGTCGATGACATCTCGCCTTTCGACCATGAATCGATAACAACGTGGCAGGCTCATGATCGCGCGAACCGGCCCTCGGCGATATCGGATACAGTCGCCCAAAAACTCGCAGAAAAAATCATGCCAGCGAGGTCGTCGCTCGAGCAGTTCCGGCTGACCAACGATCAACCGCTCCGCTGCTTTACGATAGGCCTCATGGCCATACTCCCGCTCATACAGCGGTATCCAGTTTTCCCCCAAGGCGACAGGTATGTCGCCACGGATCGCCTGAGGATCCGTGCCCGCGTCCGCGAGTTCAGCAACGGTCGCGCGATACGACTGCTCGATTTCCGCACGCTCGCGACGCAGCGCAAAGACGACCGTCAGGTAATAGATCGAAACGACCGCGATCCCTGTGACCAACCCCATCACCATCGAGATCCAAGCTTCATGAAGCACCGCCAAACCGACCACCCAGGCGACCACCACCAACAAGAACAAGTATTCCCAAATGGGCCAGACTCGCAGCCAGCGAAGAAATCGCTCTTTGAGCGGCCCACTCCCCTGATCATCACCAAGCACGACCCAAGTCAGGATGCCGCCCAGCGACGCCATCGGGCCAAACGGGATCCAGGTCGGATTGGCGATCGCAGACACGGCCGCCGTCAGAATTCCAAAGCCGGTCAGCAGAAGTGGAATCTGCTTTGAAAACCCGACTGACCCCGGCGCGACGAATTGATCCGCCAAGACGCGAACACGATCGGTATGCGACCGCGATAAGGTAGCACCTGGCCCCTTCTTCCCGTTGCCTGGCCCCGCTGCTGCCGGCTTGTTTACTTCCGGATGGACCCCATCGATCCGAAACGAGCCGTTTCGGTGACGCGTATTCGTCGATTCCGTCATTTCAAATTGGCGGGCAGGTGGTTCACGATCGCGAGACTGAAGGCATGAATGGACGTTCAGATACGATAACGCTCGCATCAAAATCCAACGAGCGCACCATTCATGAAATCAACGTGAACATTTCGGGAAGAGCAACGAATCGACTCCGTCATTTTGGCAGGTCGGTTCCCGTTGCTCTGCCGCCTGTTGCGGACGCGCTCGATCGCTTAGCCTGGATCGTTCAAGAGCAGTTGGTACTCGGCTGATTCCAGGCCAGGCTTTCCTCTCTCTTACGTTTGCATGAATCCATCCGACGACAACACCGATCAAGTCGACTTCCCTACCACCGGTCGAGTGGCTGCGGTTGATTTTGGTTCCGTCCGTATCGGCATCGCAATCTGTGATCCCGACTGGATTCTTGCTAGTCCGCTGGAAGTTCACCCGGCGGCTAATTGGAAAGACGACGGCGAACACTTTCGCAAGCTCGCGCGAGAGGAGCGCATCGCTGGCTTCGTCGTCGGACTGCCCATCCACTGCGATGGCGGTGAAAGTCAAAAGAGCGTCGAGTGTCGCGCCTTCGCGCAATGGCTGGCCGAACAAACGGAGTTGCCGGTGCGGTTGTTTGACGAGCGTTTTACGACGGCCGATGCCAAACAACGAATGATGGCGGGCGGCTATACGCGAGGCAAAGGAAAACGACGTATCGATGCCGTCGCCGCGCTGGTACTGCTCGAAGCCTTCCTCGAAGCCTGTCGCTATCGAGGCTCAATCGCGGGCGAACCGATTGGCGGTGCCGCGAGGGGCGGCGAAAGCTTGGACGCCTGATCAGATAAACCAATCATCTCTCGCCACGTCACGCGGCGAAGTCTCGATGTGCGACGCGCGGGCACGCGGAGCGTGCCCACTACGTCATTAAGCAGCTGGGCCCATCAGGGTATCGACCAAATCGGCAAAGCGTTGCTCGGCTTCTCGGCGACGGCGAACGCGTTCGCTAACCGTCCACTTCGATCGAATTTGCAACACCCGTCGTGAGATCTCCAGATCCGAAAGTGACGTCTCAATTTGAGCGGCGCGAATCGATTCCGAGACAGATGGTTCACAAGTCGCAGTCATCATGGCTAAGTTCCTCCTGAAAAGTGTTCGCCCAACCGACGGGCATCTTGCTAGGGGCCGAATAGTCTTTCGATGGACGACGGTAGAGCAACCATCGTGCCAATCGAAAAAATTGACACATTCGTTCCCGGAACGTTCGCAGCGAAAGCAGCGTTTATTCCTGTTAAATCATTGGCACTCGGCAAGTGCGGAAATCCTGATTTGGGCCGCGCGGCAAGAAATCAGCCGGGCTACGGTTCATTTTCCATCAGGCAATTTGCTTCAAACGATTGCAGATCTTGCAAAATCTGGCCCGGCAAGTGGAGGATCTCGATCCCCTCTTGAGCACCCCCGGTGATGGCTTGGCAGAGCTCACGCCAAGTCGGAAGCGTGCATTTCCCTTGCAACTCGCAGTAACGAATCCGTCCGCCGGCGTCGTAAAGCATGCCGAAGATCTGCTCTCGCCCCGACTCGCGGGCCCAAACGAACGACCCATCTGGCTCAAAGTGCAACTTTGGCAGCTCAGTCAATCGTGACTCGGCATCCTCAAAGCTGGTTTCGATCGGACCTTGCTGTGGGCCGTAGAGATACAAATGGAATGCTGTCATGTGACGAAATCACTGTTATTTCCTCGCTGACGCTGCCGGCTGCACGCTGCCCTTCAAGTGGCGATGTCCGGCACAGCAGCGAAGGAAAACAGAAACAACGGTTGACGGCCTCCCGCCAGTTTTCATAGCGTCCACCGCACTCGCCAGCGCCGATGCGGCGGCCCTGCATGATAACGGACTCGCAAACTTGTTCGACTCTCGGTCAGGAAGATTTCCTCGAAAGCACGTTGTGACCGCGGTATTCGCTGCGGGGCTGATGGCTGCATGCGTCCCTGGCATGGCCTGGGCACAGCAAACGCCGGGCGGACAAACGCAGAGGCAAGACGGCACAAGACAGTCGGAGACAACCGAGGAAGAACTCGTTGAATTGAATTTGGCCGGTTCGGTCAGCCTTCCGCGATTGGTAGAAGCCGTCTCCCGGCAGTTGGACATTCGCTTTCTGTACAGCGCCGACCTGGCCAATCGCCAGGTCACGGTCTACACGCCGGCTCGGTTACCGAAAAGCGCCTTGCCGGCATTACTGGGAAGCCTGTTGAAAGGCGAGAACCTGGCGGTCGTCGATTCCGATGTCGCCGGCTGGAAGCGTATTGTCGACATCGCCGACATGGTTCCCTACGCAACACCTGGTCAGGCAGGTGAAATCCTTCAGCGTGACGGCCCGGCCGCCGCAGTGACCCAGGTGATCCCGATTCGAAATGCCGACATCACCAGGCTCGCACAATCGCTCCGTCCATTTCTCTCCAAGGGTGCGAACTTTCTTGCTCTTCCGGAGAACGGGCTGATCATCGTCACCGACTACGCGCAAAACGTGAAGACGATGAACGAGTTGCTGAGGCTCATTGATGAACCGACTGGACAAGCCGTCCTCGAGTTCTACGAAACCAGGAATCGCACGCCAGCCTCGCTGATCGAGCAGGTTGAAGCCTTGATTGCCAAGTCGGCGCAGCCCGGTGAGGCCTCGCAAGATGTCAAGCTGTTCAATGATGCATCGGGTCGACGGGTGGTCGTTGCCGGTGAGCAATCACGCGTCGATCAGGTTCTTCGCCTGCTCAAGCAACTCGACACCGGGATGGATTATCAAACGCGCGTCTACCGTTTGCAGAATGTCTCGCCGGACCGAATCGATAAGCTGGTCCGAGGTCTGGTCAGCGCCGACGATGCAGACAAAACATTGGAGACGACGATCGATACCGATGGAGGTCTGTTGATCGTTCGTGCGCCGGCTGACATTCATCAACAAATCGAGACGTTGATCAAAGAACTCGATCGCCCCGTCGAGACCACAGAGAGTCCGATTCAGTTCTACAAGCTCAAGAACGCCAACGCGATCGAAGTCCTGTACTCGCTGCTGGCGCTGCAGCAGGCGACCAGCAATGGTGTTCAAACCGCAGGCTACGGCGCGTTCGGAACATTAGACGGCGCAGGGATGGGTGGCGTGGTGCCCGCCGGCATGGTTGGTCCGGGCGGCGCGGGCATTGCTGCCGACCATGGGCGTCAACGTCATCAACAATCCTGGCTACCTCGGGGATACCGGTGGACAGAACGTTCGCATGCCCTTCGAAGCAGGTAATGCAGATGATGTCGTGCGCGGTTCGACCATGCAAAACCAGAATGCGGCGCTGAGCCCGCTGATTGCTGCCAACATGCCCAACAATTATGGCTATGGTGGCATGGGTGGCGGCCTCGGTTTCGCTGGAGGCCAGGTCGCCTACCTACCTGGCGGTGCCAGAATCTCCGCCGACGTGGCCACCAACAGCTTGATCGTGCTTGCCCCGGCAAGCGTCCAGCCGATGTACGACCGATTGATCCGGTCGCTCGATCGTCGACGGCCGCAAGTGATGATCGAAGCCGAGGTTGTCGCGGTCGACACCAGCAACAACTTTTCACTGGGCGTAGAGATTTCGATCGGCGATCGAACGGGAGAGAACAAGCTCTATAAGTTCACGTCCTTCGGCTTGAGCGAAGTGGATCCACTCAACGGCATGCTGGTCCCCAAACCCAAACTCGGATTCAACGGCGTGTTGCTCGATCCCGATGTCGCCGACGTGATTGTTCAGGCGCTTTCGGGCCACTCGCGAGCAAAGGTCTTGGCCTCGCCCAAGATCCTGGTCAACGACAACCAGACCGGCACGCTGGAAAGTGTCGCGAGTTTTCCCTTCAGTAGCGTCAATACGGTCAACACCATCAGTTCCAACAGTCTTGGGGGGGAGCAGCAGGCAGGAACCATCATCACGGTGACACCCCACATCAACGAAGACAATCATCTTCAGTTAGAATTTGATGTGGAGTTCAGTTCGTTTGAGGGAGATCCGATCTCGACCGGTGGCGAAAACCCAGGGCTATTGCCGCCCGCCAGGAGAATCGATCGCCTGGGAAGTGTCGTGACCATTCCGGATGGCAAAACCGTCGTGGTAGGCGGCTTGAAGCGAACCCGAGAAGTCGACTCGTTCACCGGTGTTCCCTGGACCGAGAACATTCCGATCCTCCGACAGTTGACGAGCCTGACCGGATCCGAGAATCGCTGTATCTCCTTTTTCCTGTTTATCCGACCGAGAGTTTTGCGCGACTCGCAGTTCCGTGATCTGCGATACTTGTCCGATGTCGATTTGCAAAACGCTCAGATTCCCGGCGATGCACCACAAAGTCGCCCGCTGATCATCCCATGCGTGAATCCACCGACGACCAACAACACCCGGCCGCGATCGAGCCGCATGAGCAGGGACACGATCCCCTACGAGGAATCGATTCCAGCCGGGACGGTCTACGGGGAGACGTACTCGGACGAGATCATTCTGCACGAGAGAGTCCTCAACGAGTCGGGGATCCAGCCAACGTCCCCATCGCCTTAGATCCACCCGGCGATGCGGACTCACGCGATGCCGCGGAGAGCTTTTCGAATGAGGAGACGCCGGCGATGAAAGTAGACAGAGGGATGCAAATGCGATCGTCCGCGACGATGGTCACTCCAAGCCTCGGTCAAAGTGACGTGACGGGAATCTCCGCACTGGCAACTGCTTTGGCGATCCCGATCCTGGAAGATCTTTCGACGTTCACTCCGGATCCGAACTTCCTGAAACGATTTGGCATCGTTTACGCCCGCTCGCATCGGATCCTCGGCTTCGAGCATGAAGGTCAGTTGCATGTGGCGATCTGTGACCGTGACGGCTACGATCACCTCGACATTGTCGGCCGTGCCCTTCGTCGCCAGACCAAGCCGCTGCTGGCGACCGATACGGCGATCCAAAAAGCGATCAACATCGCCTACTCCGATCGATCGAGCCAGGCACAGCAGGTCATCGACGCGATCGACAAGGACTCCGTTCTCAATGAGGTCAACGCACTCGCGTCGCGCGAGGACTTGCTCGATACCGAGGGTCGAGCTCCGATCATCCGACTGGTCAATCATCTTCTCTTCGATGCCGTCAAAGCCGGCGCATCGGATATTCACATCCAACCCTACGAAGATCGCGTCATCGTTCGACAACGCATCGATGGCGTGCTGTTCGACAGCTTCGAGATCCCCAAGGCAGTCCAGGAAGAAGTGCTGACTCGAGTCAAGGTCTTGGGCCGAATGAACATCGCGGAAAAACGCTTGCCGCAGGACGGGCGTGCCACGGTGCAACTCGGCGATCGCACAGTCGATCTTCGCATTGCATCCCTGCCGACCAGCCACAACGAACGGATTGTGATCCGCCTGTTGGACAAAAGCGCGCGACTCTACTCGCTCGGTGAACTCGGGATGCCGCCCCATTACCTGGAGCAGTTCCGCCAATTGATCACGCGTGATCACGGTATGATCCTGGTGACCGGACCAACCGGCAGTGGCAAGAGCACGACGCTTTACGGTGCCCTCCAGGAAATCAACTCACACGACCTGAATGTGCTGACACTGGAAGATCCGATCGAATACCAACTCGAAGGAATCAGTCAGACGCAGATCAACGAAAAGAAGGGAATGACCTTCGCCTCGGGAATGCGAAGCGTGCTGCGGCAAGATCCGGACATCATCATGGTGGGTGAAATCCGTGATGAGCCTACCGCCGTGATGGCGATTCAAGCATCGCTAACCGGCCACCTGGTGTTCAGTACGCTGCACACCAATGATGCGGCCAGCGCCGTGACTCGCTTGCTCGACCTGGGAATTGAACCTTATCTGGTCAGCAGTTCGCTTGTCGCATCGTTGGCACAGCGGCTGGTGCGTCGCTTGTGCGAGCAGTGCAAGCAGCCCGATCCGCAGCGGCGAAACGACTTACCTCGACCCCCTGAATCGTTGTTGGCGGACCAGGGCATCGAGTGGTCGGACCTGTCGGGTATCTACCGTCCGGTTGGCTGCGCCGCTTGTCGGGACACGGGATACCGGGGGCGAATTGGCCTGTTTGAACTGCTGATCGTGGATGATCGTTGTCGCAGTCTCGTCCAATCGCGAGGCAACGCGTCACAGATTCGCGAGGCGGGGATGGAAGCGGGAATGCACCTGCTGGCGACCGACGGTTTGTTGAAGATCCATCAGGGGGTCACCACGCTCGACGAAGTCATGCGCGTGACCACTCTGTAACTTCCAGTTCGAGAAAAAGGGGTCCGACACCAATAGCCGGGACGGCCCGGAGGCTGCTTCGCACAATTGGTGTCTGACCCGAATGGCACGGGCTTTGAACCTCGGGCGCTAGCCGTGGGCGAAGAAAACGTCGTTAGGATGCGGCGAAGGCCCACGGCTAGCGCCCGAGGTTCACTGAGACAACCTAAGTTCGTGCCATTCGTGTCTGCCCCCTTTTTCCCGATGCGAGCGATTACCTGAAAATGCCCTAGACTCAGCTGCATGGCCGTCTTCTCTTACACCGGAATCGATCGCAACGAATCGACTGTGCGGGGCACAGTTGCCGCGGACACTCCGCGCCAAGCGCGCGATCAACTGCGAGGCCAAGGTGTGCGCGTTCGCAGGCTGACCGAAGCGCAGACGAAACAGTCCAGAGGCTGGGGTCCAGGGCTGTCGCTGCGTTCGTCCCAGTCGCTCTGGGCGACCGCCGTTCACGAGCTCTCGATGCTGCTGCACGCAGGCATTCCGCTGCTGGAAGCCCTCGACACGATTGCCGAACAAAACCGCGGCGCGTTTCGCGCCGCGATCCTGGGGGTACGAGACCGCGTCGCCGCAGGATCGTCATTGGCCGAATCCTTGCGTGAGCGTCCCGAGCTGTTTGATGCCGCGTCGATTCAAATGGTTGAGGTCGGCGAGAACTCCGGCACGCTCGATTCCGTCTTGGAACAGCTAGCCGACTTCAAACGCAAACAGCTTTCCCTTCGTGACTCCGTGACCACGGCGCTGGTCTATCCGCTGTTCCTGGTTTGCTTTGGCACCGCCGCGGCGATCTTCCTGATGACTTCCGTGCTGCCACCCCTATTGGAAACGCTGCAAGAAACGGTGGAAGTGTTGCCTTGGCCAACCCGTGTCGCCAAAGCGATCAGCGATTGTCTGTTGTCCTACGGCTGGCTGCTCGCGATCGGAACCGCCTTAGCAATCGCGTTGACGGTGATGCTGTTGCGAACCGACAAGGGGAAAATGATTTGGCACCGAACCCTCTTGCGATTGCCGATCATCGGACCCATGGCGGTGAAGCAGGGCGTCGCGCGAATTGCCATGATCATCGGCACCCTGACTCGCAGCGGCGTGGAACTAACCCGAGCCATCGATTTGGCGGAACGTTCGATCGGGAACGTCGTATTTCAAAAGGCCCTTCACGAGTGTGGTGAGCGTATCTCGGCGGGCGAAGAAGTGGCCGACGCGCTCCGGCAAAGTGGTGCCTTTCCGCCCCTGGCGGTTCGCGTCTTCTCGGTCGGCCAGGAATCGGGAAAGCTGGATGAGATGCTCTTTCGGCTGGCCGATGACTATGATGCACAGGTGGCAACCGCCTCGGCTCGCCTGACGGCGCTCCTCGAACCTGTACTCATCCTTGTGCTCGCTGTCATGGTTGGCTTTTTGCTGTTAGCGACCATCCTTCCGATTCTGGAGGCCGGAAATGTCATGTAATCGAATGGAAAAAGCATTGGAAAAACGGGGCCAGGCGCCAATTACGGACTCGGCCCGGCTTTTCGCTCGTCGAGCTGATGGTCGTGATGGTGATCATGGGGATGTTGGTCGGTCTGGCGGCGGTCCGTTACCGCAGCTACCTGATCTCGTCCAAGCAATACACCGCCAAGACGCAGATCGCCACCATCGTCAAAGCAATCGAAACCTTCTATGCCCAGGAAGGGCGTTATCCGACGACCGACGAAGGGATCCAGATTCTGGCCGAAGGCACCGCATCATGGCCGGATGGCTACCTCGACAAAGTTCCAATGGATCCGTGGAAACATCCCTACGAGTACATCAACCCTGGGACGACCGAGCCTTACGAAGTGGTCTGCCTGGGCGCCGACGGACGCGAAGGTGGCGAGGGGGAGAATCGAGACATCTCTAGCGAATCGTTGGACAGCGATGCGTAGGGGCAGGGGACTTTCCTATCGCCAAGCCTTCACGCTGATCGAGCTGATGGTCGTGATCGTGATCCTGGGTCTGCTGACTTCGCTCGCCTCCCTTTCACTCGGTGGTGTGATGGATCGTTATCAGCTCAGCCGTGCCGCCGAAACGATCGAAGCCTGCGACACCCGCGCTCGAAGATCAGCCCGTTTGTCGCGCGAAGCATTCGACGCCGTCATCCGCCGCAGCAAGCGTGACCTGATCGTCAAGGCACCCTTGGCAAGCCCCAGCCAAGCGCTGGCCAACTATCGGCTGCCACGCAACGTCGAAATCGACGAGGTGAAGTTGCGTCGCAAGGCGGTGACCGGTCGTGACGTGACCATCAACTTCAGTGACCAAGGCAGATCCGAAAGCTATGCGGTCGAGCTCCGCCGCGGAAAGATGACACGCTGGCTCGTCGTGCTGGGGATCAGCGGCCAAGTCGTTCCGGTCAACAGCGAGGAGGAAGCCGATGCGTTGCTTTCGCTGTAACGGACAGCATCTGATGAAGCGACCTGCCTTCACGCTGCTGGAAGTGATCGTTGGTTTGACTTTGATGGCGACGGTTCTTGTGGGTTCGCTCCTTTCCTTTTCCGCGCACCAGAAGCAACGTCGATTCGCCGACGCAAAGATCGTTGCCGTGACCATCGCCGATGACTTGCTCAACCTGTTGTCAGCCAGCCCCGAAGGAATTCCGGCAAATGGTCGCGGCTTGATCGCTGGTAAGTCGGATTGGTTTTGGCGAACCTCCGTCGTGGGAGCGATGGCTCCGGCAAACGTGCCGATGCGGGTCGTTCGATTCGAGATCATCGAACAATCGGCGCAAAGCCCGCTGCGCGCCTTGGTCACCATCGATCTGGTTCAGCCGCTGGAGGCCGGATGATGCGATCGCGACTGTCCTCAAAGTCGATGCTTGTTTGTAGCTGGGTCTCTCCGAGACCCAGACAGGCTGGTCTTGCGAGTCTCGGAGAGACACGCCTACACGCCCGCAGTGCGATGACGTTGATCGAATTGGTTGTCTCGGCGCTCTTGGCTGCGTTGATGATGACGGCACTGACCAGCATCGTTTGGTCCTCGGCGCGGGAATCACGACAACTCGCGCGAGACGCTGCGGGCCATTTCCCAACCACACAGCTCGCGCAGCAAATGCGCGTTGACTTCGCCAATGCCCGCGGGATGTTGGTCGATCCGCGTGGAGTCACCTTGCATGGGTTCTTGGGTTCGGATCCGACGACAACGAGGCCGATGCTGACACCTGGTCGAATTCGCTACGACGTTTCGACCGTCTCTGGCCACAACGTCCTGATCCGCTCCACATCCACTTCGCGTGAACCGGTCTGGTTCGGCTGCGCGTCGCTTCGAATCGAATCGTTCGATCAGGTTGATCCGGAGAGCGAGTTGTTGCCCCAGCCGGAATCAGGAGGGCTGCCCAGTGTGCCTTCCCGTTTTCGACTGACGATGATCGGCGACGATGGGCAAGTTCTCTGGCGGGAGGTGATGCATCATCATGAGGATTAGAAGCTGCCGCCGCGAAGGCTATGTCCTGCTTACCGTGATCGCGGTGTGCGTCCTTGTGGTCACTGCCTTGGGGACGATGGCGAAACTCAGCCTCCGGCGTGGGCTGGAAGCGGCGGACGCAGAGCGCTCGCTGCAACAGCGATGGGGCGCACTGACGATCCAGCGAACCATGCTTCAAAAGGCACCGCTGGTCTTCCAACACACAGGAAGACGTGCTTGCCGAAGCCTCGCCAGGCTCTCCAACCCCCACGACGATCCGTGCGATTGTGAGCCTGCGTGAGGTCACATTCGACATTCTGCTGGGGGATGAAGACGCCAAGCTGAATCTCAACGCCCTTTATCACTACGGCGGCCCGGGTCGCACCGATCAGGCCATTTCGCGAGTCGGTGGACCGATTGTTGGTGTCGCCAAGCGATTGCTTCCGGCGGTCGAACCGATGAGGTTGGAGCGTGAAACCAGGCGAATCTCGCTCGCGAATGAGGACGACGAGGAAGGAGAAGGTGAGGAGCCGATCCTTCCCGATGCCTTCCGCAGCTGGGGCGAAGTCTTTGATCTTGGCGCGCTCGACGCCGGACTAGCGCGTGACGCGTCACTGCCAAACCTGACCATCGGATTGACCCTTTGGGGAAACGGCCAGCTGAATTTTCGCCGAGCCTCGGACGAAGCGATCTTGGCAGTAGCCGGCCTTGTCGTTCAAGATGGAGCAGCCAGGCGAATCGTCCAACGTTATCGGGAGAGTCCGACCGCAACCCTTGCCGTCTTGCTGCAGACCGAGGTGTCCAGTGAGCCGGATCGAAAGCGACTGGCACAGCTGATGTCGGAAGCCAGCACCAATTTTTCGATTTGGATCGATGCATCGTCGCGGGGCGGTGGCAGCTTACGATCCTTCACCGTCACACGTCGAGATGACGAGGGCGTGACCAGACAGACCAGATTTCTTCATTAACTCACCCTAATCCGCGGCTCTCTCACAGTCACTCCATGGATGTCACCACACAACGACGATGCCTCGGAATCCTCGCGGCCGGCTTGTTCGCCGGAACCGTCGGGGCGGTGGGCTGGTCCCTCTCGGGTCTCGAGAGGGATCGGGGTGTGGTTTCACCGCGGCCGCGAGCAACACCGTTGACCGAGCTTCCAGCGCAAGAATCGACCTTCCCGTTCGATGAATCGTTTGCTGCGCGACCGTTGCGCCGACCGCTGTTTGATCCACCCCCGGTGGCAGCGGCCCCTCCGCCAAAACCAACGCCAAAGGTGGTGGAAAGACCGACGCCACCACCAGCACCACCGAAGCTCGACGTGACGCTGGTCGGAACCATCATTCAGCCAGATCAAAGCCTGGCGATCGTTGCCGATGCATCCGGAGAATTCGATGTGAAGGGGATCGGAGAGTCGCTCGAATTGTCACCTCAAGGGATCACCGTCGAGCGGATCGAATCCGAGCGAGTCACGTTGAGGTATCAAGGACGCGAATCCACGATCGAACTCGATCGGTCGGCCGTAGCGGGCAATGCCGCGGGCGGTAATCGCGGTGGCCCGAAGAGGCGAAACAATCGATGAGCTTCCGCGATTGCCTGATTGTCGAGCGACCTGACGATTGGTTCATCGTCGTTGGTCGCGAAACCGAACACCTGGCGGCTGACGTTTCGATCGAAGAACTGGTGACTTGTGTCAACCTGATGGTCAAGCTGGCCGGACTGAAGGCTCCCAATTGCGTGATCGCCCCCGCTGCCACTTCTTGTTTCTTCGCGACGATTCAGGGCGGGGATGAACTGGACGTTCGTGACCGCAACGCGCTCATCTATGAGTTGGAATCGCACATTCCATTGGACGCCGAAGCCATGGTGGCCGACTTTGTGGTCGCGACGACACCAACTCAGCGAAGCACTGCGGATGACACATCCGAATCGAAAGTCACGACATCACCGGTCGAGCGTGGCAAGACTGTGTCAGCGATCGCCGTTGAAGTCGCCCGATGGCGGGAGCTTGCCGAAGCCTTGGAAACGTCAGGCATTCCGGTGCGATGCATCGCGCCGTCCGCGACGCTCGCCACGCGTGCGCTCTGCCGAGACCTTGATCTTACCCGGCTCACGGAACTGTTGCTGGTCGACGATTCACAATGCGACGCGGTGAAGGTGGAAGCGGATTCGATCACGGCATGGAAGCACCTCGCAATCGATGACACGACGCTTCGACGGCATCGAGTCTTGGACTCAGCAGAGATTGCGCATGGGGTCGTCGTCGGTGCCGATGAGTTACCCCTCACGCGACTCCGTGAGGCCTACCAGGACGTCGATTTGCAAACGCTCGATCGCTCACTTGAATCACTCTGGATCGACGGAGCAACGCTCGCACTGTCCAAACAAACACAGCGTTGGTTTGATCTGCGTCGCGATCAACTCGGGCCAAGCGACCCGCTGCGACCGATTCTGCCTCAGCTGAGACTCGTCACCGCCGCTGCGGTCTTGTTCGCGCTGGCAATCGCCATCGGCGGCTGGTGGCGCGGCCAGCGAATCGAGCATGCGATCGATCAAATCAATGCCGATCAACGTGCAGCGTTCGAGGAAGCATTCCCAGGGTCCCAGGTTCCCGCCGCGCTCGTACGTCGCGTGCGAAGTGAACACACCAAAGTGATGGGATCTCGCGGCGCAACGGCGGAAATCGATCTGCCGCAATCTGCGACCGAAGTTCTGCGTCAGCTATTGGCGGCGCTACCAGAGTCGTTGCGATTTCGAATCAAGAGCCTGAAGATCTTCAATGGCCAGGTCGACTTGGAGCTTCAGGTGCGCACCGCAGTCGATGCCGGGGCCTTGGCGACGGCGCTGGAGTCCCATGGTTTCGAGGTCGAGCCTCCGGTCACCACGCGCAAGGATGCCCAGACCTTCGATTCGGTGTCTGGAGGCGAGATGGACTGGCCGCCCGTCGAATTCGGCGGACGAGGAATCGACACCATGAAGTCGAATTCGACGTCGCGCACCCGTTTGTGGATCGTGATCGCCCTGCTGATCCTGGGCGTCTACGCGGTGATCAGTATCCTGCAATCGAGATCGGCGGCCCAGCGGTTGGCCCAGGCGAGCGAAGACCTCAGCGAAGTTTCGGCGAAGCTGCTCGATATCAAGCGACTGCAGCGGGCGCCGAAAGTCGCGGCGCTTCAGCTTGAATCGCCGGCTGAAATTGCCAATCGCATCGCCGACGCACTGCAAGCCGCCGGCCTGTCCGAGTCGAGCCTGATGAAGGAGGAACCGTCGGACCCGCAGCGAGTCCAGCGGACCGATTTCGAAATGCGTTCCACCGTGATCGATTTGGCCCCGGCGACGCTGCCGCAGATTCTCCGCTTCTGCGAGGCCCTGCGTGACCCCGAGACCGGAACGATGGTTCGAGACATGACGCTGTCGGCCCCACGAAACGAGGAAAGCAGCGACGGCGAGGAAAGATGGGAAACTCAGCTGGTCTTGACCCAAATGATCTTTTCACCGAAAAGCCGATAACGATCTCTGCGAGAGGCGCGTTTGCGGCTGAACCGGGAAGCACGCCGGTTTCGCAGAGGATGGTCGGTCTCGGAGAGAGCGACCTACGGTCGTTCGCCACCCCATTGCGACTCACGGATGATTCGCCGTCCCACGTCACCGCTGGTTCGATGCTGCGCTGCGATTTTGTCGGCGGCCTTGGGGTCGGGCTGCGCGTTGCTCGATGATCACAAGGAGTCGGTGATCCGAGTCGAGACGAGCCGCGATTCGGTCGAAGGCCCAGCGTCTGACGCTGGCGGGGGTCAAGGCGATGAACACGGGGCACGTGGACTATGCCTTCGACAAGTTCATGGAAGCGATCGCGGCCGACGAAACTTACGGTCCTGCGCACAACAACCTCGGCTTGCTGCATTACGACCAAGGCGAACTGTATGACGCGGTCCTCTCGTTCGAGCGCGCGACGGAACTGATGCCGGGCGATCCGATCGTGTTCTACAACCTGGGGCTGGCGCTCGAGGCGGCCGGTCGCGTGCACGAGGCGATGGATCTTTACTGGCAAGCCGTCGAGATGGATCCGACGAACCCGAACTTCCTCGGTAACCTGGTTCGCCTGCGCGTCCGACTGGGCGAGAACAGTCCGGAAGTGGTGGCTCAGTTGCAGGATCTGATTCTGATCGAGACGCGACCGGATTGGCGGCAATGGGCCGACCGTCAACTTGCCCTCGACATGAACGACATACTCGACCGTGGTCCGGATGCACCGGAGTTTGACGCGAGCAACGGGACGTGGATCGCGAGCGAAGGCAACGCGTCCCAAAGAGTGTGATCGATCTCACACCGCCAACCACTCGCGCGGATGCCTCGGTGCCGCCACCACCGCTGCCACGGACCGATTGGAAGTGATCCATCGGTCGATGATCTTCCCGCACCGATGCAAGACAGCGGATCGCTCGAGATTCTGCCACCTAGCATCGAAGTCGTCCCGGATCCGAACGAGCGATTTTGAGCAAGTTGGCGGGCAAGCGGGCATCTCTTGCCACCGCAGGTACTTGTGTCGGCCCTCCGGGCCTGAAGAAGGAAGGTGGCTATTGAACCGGGGCTTCACAGCCCCGGCAGTTCATGTGTCGGCCCTCCGGGCCTGAAGAGATTGCCGATGCACTGCAGGGCCGAAGGCCCGACACATGAATTGCCGGGGCCGTCAGGCCCCGGTGTGCATACCAAAGAAAACGGCTAGCCCCGAAGGGGCGACACATGTCGTGCACCATCACACAACAAGTCCATCACTTCATCGATCGTGCACGCCTCCGTGAACTTGACGCGATCACACGCTCGCCGACCGGATCAACTCGGGGATCGGGCGGCCGTGATCGACGATGGGTGTCGGGCGGCCGTTGAGATCGTTGATGAACACTTTCGATGGCATCGATTCCCAAATGGTGATAGATCGTGGCTAGAAAATCTCCGGCGCTGGCATGCCCTTGGATCACGTCCTCGCCACGTCGGTCGGTGGCGCCGATGAAGCGTCCCGTTTCGATGCCGCCTCCAGCCCACAGGTTGCTGAACGCGCGCGGCCAGTGATCTCGGCCCGGTTGCTTGGTGCCGGCCGGCGCGCTGGCGTTGCCCTCGCCGGTGCTCGGTTGGTAGCTCGATCTTCGGCGTACGGCCAAACTCACCGGTCACGACCACCAGGACTCGCTTGTCCAATCCACGCTCATACAGATCTTCGATCAACGCCGTGACCGCCTGATCATAGGCATCGGCACGAAAACGAAGCGCGTCAAAGACGTGATGATTGACCGCATGATCGTCCCAATTGCCCACGCGACCACAGATCGGTCCACGCAAGCTGGTCGTCAACACCTCCACGCCCGCTTCGACCAACCGTCGAGCCATCAACAGCTGTTGTCCCCAAGTGTTTCGTCCATACCGATCGCGCGTACGTTCGTCTTCTTTGCTCAGGTCGAAGGCTTCCTTGGTTTGAGGATTGGTCAGCAGTGTTAGCGCCTGTGCTTCGAATTGATCCAGTGCATCCAGTTCGCCGTGAAGATCAAACGCTCGCTGCAAGTTGTCGAGATTCTTCCGCAGTGCCACCCGCCGATCGATCCGTTTGATCTCCTCGGGGCTCGACAGACCGATATTCGGCACGCTGAAGTTCGGCTGATTCGGATCGCCGATCGACCGAAAAGGGAGCATAGGCATCACCGAGGTAAGCCGGTCCGTTGTACGTGGTCGGTGGATTGACGCCGACGTAACGGGGCAGGGGCTCGCTCCGCGGGCCTGACTGCGATCGCAAGTAATTGGTCACCGACATCCAGTCCGGCAGCTTCGGCTGTGGCTTGTCGCGTGTGTCAGGATCCCCGGACAGCATCTGCATCGAACCGGCCGGATGTCCCGCTGCGGTTTGATGCATCGATCGCAGCACCGTGAACTTGTCGGCAATCGCGGCCTGCCTGGGAAGCAACTCGGAGAACTGCATTCCCGGAACCTTGGTCGCGATCGTGCGGAACGGTCCACGATATTCAGCCTCGGCATTCGGCTTGGGATCGTATGTATCGATGTGCGAACAGCCACCCGGTTTCCAAACCATGATCACCGCGGTCGGCTGCTTTGACGCGTCTCCGGCACTTTCCGCACGCAACCGAAGAACGCCCGGCAAGCTGAGGCTCGCAAAGCCGGCGATTCCCATCCGCATGAAACTCCTGCGATCATTCAGGAGGGGCCCGGGACAGCATCGTGCTGAGGAAGCATAAAAGGGATCGCTCATTTCTTCTCCGCGGGATTGACTCGGATCGCGATGGGCTCGGAAACCACAATGTCAACAATGTCTTTCGGCTTGGGCTCTTCGGCGTCTGGTTTCGCAGACTTCGTTGCCGCGTCGACGTAGTCACGATACTTCGCCACCGCGCCGCCATAAAAGGCGATGACGTAATCACCCGGCGGCGTCTTCAGAGCTGCCAAATCGATCACTGCTTCAGAAGCGTCGGCATCGAGTGGGATCTCCAGTTTGAACCGTTCGAAACCTTTGCCCATCGTCGACGCATTGATCACCGATCCGGAAAACTCCGATCGACGCATGTGGATCAACGGGATGGTTAGCTTCTCACCTTCGCTCGCCTCCCAGACTTCTGCTTCTCGTGGAGCAATCGTGATCGGCGCCGATTCTGCCTCGCTGACAGACACTGCCACACTGCTCAACAATCGAGGACTGGGGATCTCGTTCCAATGATCGGTAACAGGCCAAGCCATCGAGGCGAGCCGACAGGGACGAACAACGGTTTGCCCATCGACCACCGCTCGTCCGAAGAACTCCGCCTCGCTGGCACCTGCGGGCGCTCCCTCGGCCGCCGTGACCAGCATCAGCCCTCGGTTCTCCCCGGCAGGAATCGTGATGCCTTGAGCCGTCACGCCGTCAGGCAAGTTCTCCATGAACAATTCGATCGGGCCGTCAAACCCATCTCGGCGAACAACGACGACTTCCAACGGCATCGTCGATCCACCGCGTAGCGCGATTGGCTTCGAAACCGCATTGCGGTCTCCGTTGCGCAGTTCCATATGCATGGCCCATGAAACGAGGGCGAAGTCGGGCGCTGCGCGGCGCACGACCAATCGATAGACGTTACGCGGGTCGTTGCGTGTCCCGCCAAAAAGATCGACAAGCTCGAATCACATACTGACCATCCTCCGGAACTTCAAACTTTCCCAAGCACGTCTGGAGAACCAGCCTGATAGGGCGGCCCATCGTAAGCATAGTGGTTGGTGGAAACCTTGACCGGGCTGGGAATGTCGTTCAGCTCCGCGACATCCTGCAACGTCGCGTCTTGATCGTCGCCAACAATGCGTTGGACAATCAGTGAGGGATCGGTCGGACGACCAAGCCGCTCTGATGCAACTTCGACCCACCAGACTTCGCCCTTCTTGGCATCAAAGCGGAACATGTCAACATCGGCGGCGGTGGCAAAACGACCTGACAGATCACATGGCAAGCTGATGTGCTGTGCCTCAACGAGCGAATCATTGGGCTCCACCTCTTCCGCCTGCGGATCGACGGGAAGACCTGGCGGCGGCCAGGAAAAGGAGCTGACCGCTTCGGTGCTCGGACTGCTCGCAGGAATTTCTCCGGGCTGCGCCGTTCGAAGACTCAGGCGATAGAAGAATTCCGGTCCACCTTTGAAGGTCAACTCGTGGACCTTGATGACGTAGGTGCCGCTTTCCGGCGCCGTGAAATCGATCACGTCGCCCGCGGCGCTGCACCACCAGATCCCGTCCTTGCTCGTCGGCAATGATCAACACAGCGTTCAACTTGGAGTCAATGCCTTTGGCCCCGCAGTCGACGATGACTCGCTGCCCCTTGTCACACTCGAATCGATAGTGATTGATCGCGCGAGCCGGCATCGATGCGTTGCAGATCGAGTTGAGATCCAGCGGGACCGCCGCTTCCAAGGTCGTGCTCGCATCTGTCTGCGTCACCTCGGGAAGCGTGGATACCGAAAACATGCGAGGCGAGGAGAGACCGAGTCGCGTCAGCACTCGTGCCTCCACCAGGCCGACCGGACAATCGTCGGCGATCTTCACCAAATACTTGTTCGCGATCACCGTCCCCTTCTCATCCAACATCGGCTCAGCCGTGATTCTTGGATCGGAGAAACGCAATTCGCTTGCTCCGTCCAATGACTCGCCGGTGATCGTGATTTGGAAAGTCGCCCCGGCGGTGCCACCCATCGGCATCGTGGTCAGCAACCGCGGCATCGGCAGACAGACCGATTGGGAGAGAGCGGACGATGCCAAAAAGATCGAGCCTGCCAGCGCGACAGATGCCTCGCATCGTGACGATTGGGCGCCCGGTAGCCGGCTTCGTTGCTGTGCTCATCGAAGTCCTGAAATGAAAGCGATCATGGTCGTACGTCGGCCTTTCCAGGCTGACACCTCTTCCCGAACGATGGTACGTCAAGTTTGAAAATGCTTTGGCCGGACAGCGTGATTCTTATCCTGAAACTCGTTCTAAGTGCGAAGCTGATCGTTGCTTGCGATGCAACTGACGCGTCAGTTCTTCGCGTCGGTCGTCCGCACACAAGCACGCGCATTCACCCCAGAATGGCACTGTCTCGTTAGTGGTTGAACAAAAACTCTTTGGTATTGATCATGGCCCAGAGCCAATCCTGAAAATTCTCTTTGGTCGCTTGCTGGGAATCGATCGGCTTTCCATCAGCGTTGACGCGAGGCTCGGTGAAGTAGCTTTCCGCCGTTGCCAATTCGTCCGTCGTCGGATCACGTGAGAACGCGAGGCGATACAAATCGGTGATCTTCTCTGCCAGCGGTCGAGGATCTTCCGCCAGACGCTGGGCCGTGCCACCACCGGTTGCCAATTTGGCTCGAATGTCCGACGCGTTGATCAGGTGCAGACTTTGCGAAAGGCTCGCCGATTGAACTCGCTCGCACTCGCAAACGCTTTGGCTCTCCGGTCGCCCAAAGACGCGCAGGAAGGGTGACGCATTGTTGTAGCTGTTGTCGGGCAGCGCAATCGCACGCGTCCCCGGCGGCAAGTTGGCAAAATCGGTCGTCGCACCCGTGAGCTGATCGATCGAATCCAGCAACACTTCCGCTTGCAGACGCTTGGGGTAGAAGCGTGAGTAATTCTGGGTATCCGCCCGGTTGAACTCATTCGGAAGCGAACTCAACTGATAGGTTGCCGAGGTCGTGATGGATCGAACCAGTTGCTTCAAATCGTATCCGCTGGAAACGAATTGCTCGGCGAGGGCATCGAGCAATTCGGCGTTGGACGGCGGATTGGTATCGCGAATGTCGTCTTCCGGCTCGATCAATCCTCGACTGAAGAAGTGTTTCCAGTATCGATTGACCAGGGCTTTGGCAAAGTACGGGATTGTCGGGGACTGCCCAACCAATCAGCCAATCGCAAGCGAGGATCCTCCTCGGCGCGAATCAAACCCAAATCGTCGCCAAGCGCCTGAGGCGAGACCACCTGTCCAGTCTTTTCGTTCTTGGCTTCCGCGAGTCCGCGCGAGTGAAAGATCAAATCTTCCCCGCGTGTGTCGGTCGGCTTGCGACCAACGCGAGTGAAAAACGCAGTGAGTCCGTAGTAATCATCCTGGCTCCAGCGTTCAAAAGGATGGTGATGGCACTGAGCGCACTGCATTCGCACACCGAGGAACAACTGCGCAACATCTTCCATCTGCTGCTTCGGTTCCTTGACCCGCTTGTACCAGGCCACAGCGGGATTGCCGATCACCGTCCCCGTCGCAGCCAATAACTCACGGACGAGTTGGTCGTAGCGCACGTTGGATAGCAGGCTATCGCGGATCCAGGCATGAAAAGCAAAATTCGAGGTGATATCACTCGCTTCGTCGCGACGATTCTTCAGCAACGCCGTCCACTTGTTCGCGAAATAGTCGGCGTACTGTGGACTCTTGAGCAGTTCGTCGACGTATCGCTCTCGCCTGTTTGGATCGTCGCTGGCTAAGAACTCCGCTGTTTCCTCTGTTGTCGGCAAACGTCCGGCGATGTCCAACGCGGCACGCCGCATGAACGTCGAATCATCGCATGATGGCGATGGCGGAATCCCCAACTCTTTCAGATTGGCGAAGACAAGATCATCGATGAAGTTTTTCGACTCGGGCAACTCGGTGATCGTGGCTCCGAGCGGAATCGACGCTCCGAATACAGCGACACGTCCCTGGTAACGAACCATGATCGAAACGTTGCCCGGCAAATCATGGGCGCTGACCAAGCCGTCCTCGGTCACTTCCGCCAAAGCCGTATCGTTGGACTCAAACAGTGCGAGCGGCGTGACGTCGCGCGCGGTGCCATCGCTGTAACGAGCCAGCACCGTTAACTGCCTGTTTGCCTGCCGCTCAATCCGACCGCGCGACGGCTGAATCTCGAGCGCAACGAGTTCCGCGCTCAGTCCTCGATCCCATGCTGTTCCCTCGCGAATCCAATCACGTAAGGTTGCATAACCCCGAGATGACTCGGGCAATCGGACACCGCCGCCATGGGGAACTTGTCCGGATGCTTTTTGTAGCAACAGGCTTTGCTGCGGGGCCGCCGGAAAGAGTCTTCGCCCGCGCCCCTCACGAACAAGGTGCTCGTAATCCTCCCTCGGCTCAAACCCGAGTAGCGATAATTCGAATCCGTTCTGACCGCCGCCGGCCTTGGCGTGACAGATTCCGGCATTGCAACCGGCTTTGGTCAGCACCGGCATCACGTCGTTGACAAAGTTGATGCCTGCTTCGCGGACACCGTCTCCCTCGACAACTTCGGCCGCATCGACCGCCACAGCGCTCAAAGATGCTGCCGCCAACCAACAGATGCCAACGAGACAAATCGGCATGCTCAACGACTTGAGCAGACAGGCACTACGGCGATTGGCGTCGCGAAAGGCCATCAGGTGGGATCGGATAGGCGGGCATCATGAGCCTCGAATATCTACCGAGCACTCACGAAAAAAGGGGTGGGTCTCCCCGCAGGGAACCACCCCATCTTAATGAACGCGAATCGGCCAGTCCACTTGAGTCACCAAGGGAAGGGAAGTGGAGATCGCTCGGCTTTTGTTAGCGGAAGGGCGCGAGCCCTCCGGTCTTTCAGTGTGAATTTTTCGGTCGAGACCGGACGGCTCGCGCCGTACCGCTAGAAAGCAGGTGGCACTGGTTGACACCCACGGCCATTCTTGTCACGCCACTTCGTGGTTAAGGAGACTTGTCCGTCATCCCTTGGAAAAAATCCTCAACGACGCTGCCCGCTTCCTACTCGGCTTCGGGTCGCCGTGGGAGATCACCGCCCGGACGTCGGCCACCTTCGCCGCCGGCTCCCGGACCACCCCGTCCTGGTCCACCGAATCCCGGACGACCACGACCCGGACCGCCCGGTCCCGGACCGCCTGTACCCGGACCGCCTGTACCCGGACCACCCCGTCCCTGGACCGAAACCGCCCTCTCGCATGCGAGTGACCATCCCTTCCATCTCCTGACGCGAAATGGCTCCATCGCCATCACGATCGATTTGCTCCACACGCCCGGCCATCTGCTCGGGGATCTCGTCTCCCTTGAGCACTCCATCTTGGTTCTGGTCACGCATTTGAAACATTTGAGCAAAGAACTCTTTCGGATCTCCGTCTCGGGGTGGGCCGCCAAAGCCGCCCCGTCGAGGAGCTTGATCGGTTTGTTGAGCCGGGGCCGGTCTTCCGGTCGAAGGTCGGTCGCCGGAAGCTTGTGCTCCGCGGGGGCGTTCGCTTCCGCCTTCGCGCCGCAACATCGCTACCAACTCGTTGCCGGTCACAAAGCCATCGCGGTTCACATCCGCTTGCATCACCAAGGCCCGCAAGCCTCGAGTCAACTCATCGGTGGACAACTTGGCTTCGTCTTCATCTTCATCTTCGTCGTCGTCGTCCTCATCTTCATCGTCGTCGTCGTCGTCGTCGTCACCTTCTTTGTCGTCGTCATCATCATCGCCCTGGGACGCTCTCGTGCGACCAGCTTGGGCGCTACCGGGTCCGCGTCCTTGCGGAGGACCGAAACCTCCGGGCCTGCCGAATCCACCGGGAGGACCGCCGCTTGCGGCGAAGTTGGGGCGCATTTCCTCCGACGTCAATTTTCCATCACCATTCTTATCGAGCGTCTTGAGTGCGGCCGTCGCGTCTTCGATCTCTGACGCCGAGAGGACGCCGTCATCGTCCGCATCGAGGGCATCGAGAACCGGCATCATTTTCATCATCATTTCCGGGGGTGGCCCACCGCCTCGCATCCCACCAAAGCCGCCGGGGGGGCCTTCGCCTCGAAACCCACGACCGGGAGGTTGGGCCACGGCGAGTGTGCTGGTCGCCAATACGCCCAAAAACAACGACGCCTGCCAGGCACGAATCAATCGGCTCATGAGACAATTTCCAGTAATCGAGAAGTGGATCGGTGATCGAGAGGTCGATCAGTGATCCTCGGTAAAGTATTTAGCGAGCAGATCCCGACGGAATCGGCTCCGCGGGAATGACAATGCTGTCGAGTTCAATCATTCCATGTTCCTCTAACCCCACCTTCGCTGCGTGAGTTTCGTCACCGCTCGGTTTTTTTATGGGAAGTGAAGAGGACCTTACCGCCTACGTTGAACCTCCGACGGGCTGGCCGAGCGGTACGAGAATGTGCTTGCGATCCGGCGGAGGCCCACGGCTAGCGCCTGAGGTTCACAAAGAAGGGAAAGTGAAGAGGACCTTACCGCCTACGTTGAACCTCCGACGGGCTGGCCGAGCGGTACGAGAATGTGCTTGCGATCCGGCGGAGGCCCACGGCTAGCGCCTGAGGTTCACAAAGAAGGGAACTCGCTTCTCGCTTCTCGCCATCACCGCAGCACAGGACAAACGTCGAACCATTCACGATTCTGCTTCTCCATCCACTTCGATGCCTCGATCGGCCCCCACAAGCCGGTTTCGTAGGTCAACAACTCCGGCGCGGCGGGGCTGTTCCAGGCCGCGATGATCGGATCGATGATTCCCCACGCCAACTCGACTTCGTCGCTGCGAGCAAACAAGCTGGCATCGCCATTGAGCGCATCGAGCAGAAGTCGCTGGTAGGCGTCGGGCAGCGAATCCACGCCATCGGATCGTTGAAAGCTGAAGTCGAGCGTGCTGGTTCGGGTCTTCATTTCCGAATCGGGAACTTTGGTTTCAAAAAGCAATTCGATCCCTTCGGCCGGCTGAATTTGAATGACCAAGCGATTGCCAACCGGCTCTCGAGTCTTTTCACCGAAGAGGATATGCGGCACCTGTTTGAACTGAATCACAATCTGTGTGGTACGGCACGACATGCCTTTCCCGCTGCGCAAGTAAAAGGGGACTCCCTTCCAACGCCAGTTGTCACAATAGAGTTTGAGAATCGCAAAGGTCGCGGTCTCGCTGCCCTTGGGCACTCCCTCCTCCTGCGAATAGCCTTTGTATTGACCGCGAACTGTATCGGAGGCAAAGTCCCCACCAGTCATCCGCCGCACGCTGTGGAGCACCTTGACCTTTTCATCTCGAACCAACGCGGCATCGTAGCGGGCCGGCGGCTCCATCGCCGTGATCATCATCAATTGGAGGATGTGGTTCTGGAACATGTCACGCAAGATGCCTGACACATCGTAATAGCCGGCGCGCCGACCGATCACGACCTCTTCGGCGACGGTGATCTGCACATGGTCCACATAGCGGCGATTCCAAATCGGCTCGAAGATGCTGTTGGCGAAACGCAATGCAAACATGTTCTGGACCGTTTCCTTGCCCAGGTAATGATCGATGCGATAGATCTGGTCTTCGCGAAACACCTCATGAATCAAATGGTTCAGCTCTCTGGCAGTGGCCAGGTCGGTGCCAAAAGGTTTTTCGATGATGACGCGTCGAAAGCCATGTCGGTCATCGGCTAATCCAGCCGCACCGAGTCGCTGGATTGCTTCCGCATAAAGCTGTGGCATCGTGGACAAGTAAAACAAACGCCCTGCGTCCTTCTCAGGCTCGATGCTGTCCAGAAATTGAGATAACGCATCGAACGACGCCGCTTCCTTGATATCGCCGGATTGATAGAAGACATTCTTTGCGAACGCATCCCAGGATTCGCTGTTGAACTGTTGGCCGGCATACTTGGACGTCGTCTCGCGAAGCGAATCACGCCACTGTTGATGATCAAAGTCGCTGCGTGAAACCCCCACGATCCGCGACCCCGCGGGCAATCGCCCCTTCGCGAAAAGTCGATAGAGGGCGGGAATGAGTTTGCGGCTCGTCAGGTCACCCGAGGCACCAAAGATCACAATCGTATCAGCCATCGTTTCAACGCTCCCTTACCGCCTTGCTCTGGATCTCTCATCAAAGTCCACAATCTACGAGAGAGCACGCAACTCGGCGAGGGGAAGCAAAACGAACATGGCTGCGATTCGCTATTCCTGCCAGCGAATATCACCCTTTCTCAATCGGGCCTCCCATTTCTTGATGGTCGGAGCTCGACGGACCGCATTTTCCTCGTCGGGATGAAAATACAAAGTGGTGCCGGTGATTTTGTGAAGATTCTCCAGCGCCAGGACACGCACCGCCATCGACGGCGAATCGAGCAAGTTCACGAGTTCCGCATCCGCTCCACTCTCCAACTGCTTCTGAGAATAGCTATTGAGCAGTCGCAACAGTGATGTGGCATTCGCTGAATCCATCCGAACAATCGAATCATGAACCTGCTCTGCCGACTCGGCGCTAAGGTCGATCATGGCAAGAACTGCCGCATAGTGCTCAGGCCAGTACGTTCGTTGCTTCGGCTCACTGAAGATTCCATCACCACCAAAGTAAACTTCGGACTGTCCCATGCCGACCAGCGTTCGCGCGGCGAGCGCCGCGACTTCACTGCGACGAAACAAAGTTGCCTCTCGCAGCTGCAGTTTCAATGGCTGGGATCCATCCAGGAGTTCCAGCAATCCAGTCCGAGCCGAAGCGTCCAACGGAACCTCGGCGGGATCGACCCAAGTCGGGAATCTGCTCAACAGTTTCCATGTCGGCCTCACCGACTCCCCGGTGTCGACGCTCCTGACCTGCCTGCATCTCCACTTGCTGACCATTCGATTCAACGGCCAGCTTTCCCTTGACCAGTAGCACTCGGGTGACGGGAATACGATTCTCCGGAACCAGAGGATCAAAACCGGGCGCACGAAAGTATGTGCACTTCCACGGCGGCGACCGAATCTGGTTCGGCAAAGCGAAGTTCGATCGTTTCGTCACCAAGCTGGATCGGTAAAACGAATTCGGAATCCGTCGATGCAACGAGCAGACGACCGAATTCAAGCCACAAGCTGACACGACCGTCGTCTTGAGCAACCCATTCGACTTGACTTGGACCGATCAAAGTGACCTCGCCGCCCGTCACCGAAAGCGGACTTCGAAACGTCGGTGCACAAAAGACCTTGACTCCGTCAACAATGTTGGAATCCTGCTTCAAACGAATCCACTGGTCTTGTACCAACGCCGCGGTCAAAGAGTCGGCGGCGAGCAGCGTGGCAACTTGGATGTGATCTCGATCGTCGCTTGGCATGGGTTGCGGTTGGTCGGCATCCTGATCAACCTCACTCTCCATGGGCGGTTGTGGTTGAGGTGGCGGTGGAATCGGCGTGGTTCGACCGGACGCTCCTTCCGCGTTGGCAGCCACTTGCTCCGTACTGTCGCCCTCCGGCCTGGGCGATGGAGGCGCAGGCACCAGCTCGCCATCGTCGACCGTCGTATCGCCTCCGGCTAACTCCTTGTCGGGATTGCGACTCGTCGTACCGGCGGGCGGAGGAAGGTTGGCAACCGACGACGCCTCGCCACTCTCAATGTTGTCGTTTTCCACGATGACTGAATCCATCTCGATCGTCGACTCGCCTGCCGCATCCGGAGTCGATCGCGTTTCCGATTCATCCGCTAAACCCTCCGACGCGGCATCCGCTGCCTCCGCCGTCGCTTCTGCCTCGGACGGCTCCTGCGTTTGCTCCGACGACGCCTCTGCTACCGCGTCCGGCAGATCGGCCACCGCCTCTACCTGGCGATTGAACAAGGGCTGGAAGAGCTGAGCCAGCACGAACAGCAAGACTGCCGCCAGACCCAACGAAACCAACCAGGGGGCGATGCGGGATGGTCGAATCGATCCGCCATAGATCCGCGTATCTTGATCAACCGATCGGGAACGCGAACCGGAGACCACGGTGCGGCCTTCGCTGGCCGGCAATCCGCCCTCCGCTTCACGCAGACGCGTCGGCGCATCGGAGACCCCCGAGTCGTCCGGGCCGACTGGTTGAATCGGCTTGGACGCGCGGACCGCGGTCGCATCCGACGTCGGCAACTCGCTGACGAGCGGCTGCAACGACGGGGTATCGGTCGGAATCGAGACTCCGGAGAAACTGCCGCTGGCGACAATGTCCTCGACTTGTCGATCGGGCAACTCATAGATTCGTCGGCGTAACTCCGCGGAATCGCCGCCGGCTTCTTCAAGACGATCGTCAAGATCTGATGACAGGCCGCCGCTTCGGCCAAGTGGGCGTCGGATTCCAGGCAGGCACGCTCGATTTCCGCGACCTGCTCCACCGGCAGCGTGCTATCCAAATACTCGCCGATCACGTTCGCTTCCTCGACTGGCCCCATCGCATCGGGCGCCGGCGCCGACAAATTGCCGTTGACCAGGTCACGACGAATCCGTTGAACCAGCTGAGTCGCAAAACCACTTTCACTCAACTTGTTCTTCAACACCTCCGCGTCCTGGGGGTCGAGGGTGTTGTCCAGATAGGCAAGCAGTGTCCGAAGAGTTAGTCGCATGACAGTGTTGGATGGTGTGAGGTTAGCACCCGGCTTTCCCAGTACTCGAGAACCGGACGCGTACGCGTGGCGGCTGATTCCATAGTAGTGACAGCCGGCAGTGGCAACCGTGCAAGATTTTGAGCAGAATTTGCAAGTCGGGGGCGTCCCGTTCAGCCACGAAGTGCCGATCAGCCACGGCGTTGCCCTCCGGGATGGTGATGTAACTCGCGTCAATCCCACAAGTTAAGAGCAGGACGATCTCCGCAATTCCACACAAGACCCCCGAGCATCTTTCCCTGACCTGCCTGGCCCTCTCGGGCTACAATCGAGACCCGATCATGAGTCAGGCAAGATAGGATGCCGAAGCACCTTGAGGTACTTTTCGACGATGAAGCTGCGCAGAGGTCCACGATCCACCCATCCGGCGGAGCAGCGCGCGCTCAAGCGTCGCCGCCGGCTCGGCTATCAGCAGCTTGAATCGCGCCGGCTACTTGCCGCCCAACCGATCATTTCCGAGTTCATGGCGAGCAACGTAACGTCCCTGGAGGATGCTTACGGTGAAAGCCCGGACTGGATCGAACTTCACAACGCCGGGGACGCCTCGGTTGACTTGGCCGGCTATCACTTGACCGACGATCCCAGCGATCTGAACAAGTGGAGCTTTCCTTCCGAGACGATCGTGGCACCGGGCGAATACCTGATCGTGTTTGCCTCTTCGCGAGGTTTGACCGATCCACTGGGATACCATCACACCAACTTTCAACTCGCCGGCGGCGGTGAATACCTGGCCCTGACCGCGCCCGACCAGACGATCCTGAGTGAATATGGTGTCGGCGGCGTGAACTATCCACCGCAAGCCACGGACATCTCCTATGGGATCGCCGGTCATACCTTGGTGAGCGGCAACAGCGTGGCGGAGTACCTGGTTCCAACCGATGGAACTCTTGGTGAGTCATGGACCGCCAATGATTTCATCGGCCTCGACAACGGGTTCTCTCTCGGTCGGGCTTCGCTTGGTTATGAGAACACGGTTGGCACTGCCACCAGCTATTCCAATGTGATTCAAACCGAGGTGCCATCGGGTACGACCAATCTTTATGTGCGAACGCACTTCCAAGTGGATAGCGCGTCATCGGCAAGTGATTTGCAGCTATCGATGCAGTATGACGACGGAGCGGTCGTCTACTTGAATGGAACGCAGATTCTCAGCATCAACGCTCCGAACCCACTCGACTACAACACGCCGGCGGCGGCGGGTCACAGCGACAGTTTGGCACTGGCGGGTGAAACGTTTGATCTCAGTGCCCACACTGATCTGCTGGTGGATGGCAAAAACACGCTCGCAATTCATGCGTTGAATTCGCCGAGCAGCAGTGATTTCTTGATCGTTCCGTTCCTGACTTCTCAGTCGATCACTGGGAGCGTCGGTTACTTGCAAAGCCCGACACCGGGAGCGGCCAATTCGCTGACCCAGGAACTTGGACCGTTCGTTTCGAATGTCATGGCCTCCTCCGTGATGGCGGTTGCTGGCCAGCCTTTGACGATCACGGCAAACATCACGGAGTTTACTGCGCCACTGAATTCGGCATCGCCGCGACTTCACTATCGGATCATGTATGGCCAGGAAGTATCCGTTCCCATGCTTGATGACGGATCCGGCGCGGACTTGGTTGGCAGGTGATGGAGTGTTCACGGCCCAAATCCCCGGTTCGAGCCTGGCGGTTGGCCAAATGGTTCGATGGTATGTGACCGCGTCCGATGCCCTGGGGATTGAAACGCGCGCGCCAAGATTCTTGGACCAGCTCGACTCAGCGGAGTACGAGGGGACGGTGGTTGACGACCCATCGATCGACACCGATCTACCGGTGCTTCATTGGTTTCTTGCCAACGAGTCGGCCGCATCCACGACCGCTGGCACGCGAGCTTCGCTGTTTGCCCACGGAGAGTTCTACGACAACATTCAAGTCGACAACCATGGTCAATCGACTCGAGGAGCCGCCTTTCCGAAGAAGTCGTTCGACTTTGACGCCAACTCGGCAAACAAGTTTCGAGTTTGGGAGGGTGCCGAGCGGGTCAGCGATTTCAATCTACTCACCAACTACGCCGATCAAACCAAGCTGCGCAACACGCTCACCTACGACTTGTTCGCCCACGCCGAGTACGCGCATCACCTTGCCCAGCCGGTGATGGTCTATCGCAACGGCGGCTTTTATGGGCTCTACGATCTGGTCGAAGAAGGTGACAGCGAGTACCTGGAGCGGCTTGGATTGAATCCGGACAACCCGCTCTACAAGGTCAACAACCGTCTCGACGACGCTTACGTCAATGTCGAAAAGAAGAGCCGCGAATACGAAGATCACGCCGACTTTCAGGAAGTGGTGAGCGCGGCGACGACGCTGACTGGCAACGACGCGACGACGTGGGATTTCGATCATCTCGACATCGCCGACATGATCAACTACCTGGCGATTCACAGCGTTGCCCAAAGCCATGACTTCGGTCACAAGAACATGTATTGGTTCCGCGATACCGTTGGCACCGGGCTCTGGTCAGTGCTTCCTTGGGACCAAGACCTTTCCCTGGGACATAAGTGGGACGGCAACGTCAGCCCGCCGTACTTCAAAGACGACCTGATTACCAATCTGAACGTCTTCTCGGGAGGCAACCCAGTCTTCCAGCGTCTTTACGCCAATCCCACGTTTCGAGAAATGTTCTTGCGGCGCGTGCGCAGCTTGACGGACCGGTTTTACGGCGCGGAAGGCTCGCCAGCGGTGCAAAGTTACCTCGGTCAGCAAATTCTCAGTCTCGAGTCACAGATCGCCGACGAAGCTGTGCTCGATGCGAATCGTTGGGGTATCCACCCCAACTTCACGCACACTCCCGCTCAAGCCGCACAGCAGTTGCTGGACGAGTTCATTCCGTTGCGACGGAGCTTCCTGAACAATCATCCCGAAGTTCCTGCGAGCCAGCCGGCCGATCCGACGATCCTGTTTGACGACGTCGATTACGACGCCGACCCCAGTTCTGGCCAGCAATACGAGGAATACATCCGTCTGAACAATCCCAATGACTTTGCCGTCGATATTTCTGGCTGGCGAATCAAGGGAGGCATCGACCACCAATTCAAAGGTGGAACGGTGCTGCCAGCGGGAGGATCGCTGTACGTCGTCAAAGATGTCGTCGCGTTTCAGAATCGAGCATCCGGACCATCCAGTGGTCAACAACTCTTGATTCAGGGCAACTATGCAGGCCAGTTGACCTACAACGGCGAATCGATTGAGTTGGTCAGCGCCTCGGGCGAAGTCATCGATTCCCTGACCACGCCTGCAACAGCGCCGACCGTGCTGCAACAGTTCTTGCGTGTGACGGAGATTCATTACAACCCGATCGCGTCGGATGCCGAGTACATCGAACTGGCCAACATCAGTAGCGGCGGCGTCGCGACCACTCTCGATTTGACGGGAGTCGCGATCACGGAAGGTCCCAGTTCGCCGTTTCTGTTTCCCGTTGGAACCACACTCGCGGCTGGAGAGCGATTGTTAGTTGTCCTGGACACGACGGCGCTGCTGGCCGCCTTTCCGTCGCTCGATCCGACCCTCATCGCCGGCGAATTTCTAGGGAAACTAGGAAACGGTGGCGAACGCATCCAAGTCGTCGGACCTGGCGGAGAAACGATCGTCGACTTGACCTACACCGATGGCGACCCCTGGCCGATCTCCGCCGATGGCAAGGGCGCAAGCCTCGAACTGATCGACGCGGTTGGCACGCCGATCAATCGACTCGACAAACCGTACAGCTGGGTCGGCTCGGCCAGTCTCGAAGGCACGCCCGGAACGGCCAGGATTGCTCCGCCACCGATCCGTATCAACGAGATTTTGGCTCACACCGACATTCCCGATCTGGACGCGATCGAGCTATTCAATGATTCCGGTCAAGCGGTGGACATCGGCGGTTGGTTCCTCAGTGACTCGGGAACCAAACCGTTGAAATTCCAGATCCCCGCTGGCACGATCATTCCCGCCGGAGGTTTCCTTGTTTTTGATGAGAGCGACTTCAATCCGACTCCGTTGACACCCGGTCCCAATGACTTCGCCTTGTCCGGTTCCAATGGCGATTCCGTTTGGCTCTCGATTGCCAACCCACTGGGAACCGCGGTCTCCACTCTGGTCGACCAGGTCGAGTTCGGAGCAACGTTCAACGGGATCTCGCTCGGCCGGCCAATCGACGGTCATGGTCGACTGATCCCGCTGCAAACCGCGAGTCTTGGCGCGGCCAACGGAGTCCATGCGACATCCCCGGTGATGATCTCGGAGATCAACTATCACCCTTCGGCGCCCTCTGCCGCTGCGATCGCGTTGGACCCAACCATCTCAGCAAGCGACTTGGAGTTCATCGAAGTCACGAACCACTCGGAGATGGTCGTCGACCTGATGAACTGGCGAATTCGCGGGACGAGTGATTTCAATTTCCCGGCGGAAACCATCGGTGTGGCGGAGACGTTGGTGGTGATTCCATTTAACCCGACGGACGTCACCAACGCGGATCGGCTCGCCGCGTTTCGCGCACATTACGGCATCGATGCATCCGTGCGGTTGCTGGGTCCAATGAGTCCCTCGCTTGACAACAGCTATGGTCTGGTCAAGCTGCAGCGGCCCGACGAATCGCCGGTCGACGAACCAACCGTCACTCCGCGCGTCCTGGTCGACGAAGTGTTCTATGACGACCTCTCGCCATGGCCGGAAGCGGCTGACGGGTCGGGACCATCCTTGCATCGAGTTCGTCCCACCGCATTGGGCAATGATGCGGGAAGCTGGCGAAGTGCCTTGCCGTCCCCGGGTACGACTCGATTCATTCCCACGATCGAATCGATCACGGTCAATGGAGGTGAATCGACCAGGTCCGAAATCACTTCGCTGGAACTGCATTTTGATAGGGAAGTGCTCGTCACGCTCTCATCGATCGTGTTGAACAATCTGACGAGCCAAACGTCGGTCAACGGCATTTCCGTCGAGACGGTCAACAGCGGCGGCAAGACGACAGCAAGCGTCACGTTCACGACTGGCGATTCGATCGTCGTTCGAAGCGTCGGCCTGAACACACTTGCCAATGGATCCTATTCCATGACCGTCTTGGGCGCCCAAGTGGTGGCCGCAACCGGCGGTGCGGCGATGGAGGGTGACGACGTGTTTGGTGATCAGCCCGTCGATCGCTTTTTTCGGAAGTACGGAGATCATGACGGCGATGGTGCGGTTGGCTTGCTCGACTTCGCCGCACTCCGCCGCACCTTCGGCCTGGCCGCCGGGGACCGGGACTTCCAAGGCGACCTGGACGCGGACGGCGACGGATTGATCAGCCTGCTCGATTTCGCGGACTTCCGTCGCGGCTTCGGTACCTGATGCGACGGGGGGGCGCAGCAGCCAATACAAGCACGACGCGCCAGCGAGTGTGTCCCAGGTGTCCCAGGAATTTGCGCAATCTCACGTCCGCCGAACGGTTGAAAAGCGGAAACACACTCGCTGGCGCGTCGTGCTTGTATGGATTTGCGCAACATCAAAACTCGCCCGCGAGTGAGTCGGCGGACGAGTGAGTCGGGCGGGGGGCAGGACTCACTCGCTGGCGCGTCGTGCTTGTATATTGCGGGATTCTCGACAGGTCGAAACCTGCGGCGTTTCCACTTCGCACATCGGGGCGGGCAGACTACAATACGGGTGCTTGGCGATCCGTTTTTGGAACCCTCCCTTTCGCTGGGACCTCACCGTGGCTCGTTTCTCTGCTCCCGCGATCAACGCGACCTCACGACTGCTGCTGGCAGTCTTGGTCAGCGTTTCGATCCTGCAGACGCCGATCCCGGTGGCCCATGTTCACTCGCGGATCGGGTCAGCTGGGCATCTCTCCGCTCATCTTGACCGGCACCATCAACGTGACTCGGTGCGGGGTGACGAAATTCATTGGCACCTCGTGTTGCCTGGCGATTCGAGTGACGATCACGATTCGGGCGACGATGATCGTCCGACTCCTTCGGCTCTGGCTTGCGCCGTCGGTTCGACGTCGTCTGCCGATTTTGGTGATACGGAGATCGAGCGGTTGCCGCAACTGTCGAGTCACCAATTCGCGATGTTGTCCGTCCGCTTCGTCTCCGAGGCACGGCCGTCGTCACCAAGGTGCTCGCTTACTTCTGCCCAACGCACATGCGCTCTGCTGTGCGTGATTCGCTGTTAGCTCAGCTGGCCCCGATTGGGGACTACTTGAGTCTGCTCATTCCGCGCTGACCCGTGCTGGCATTTGATAATCGGTTCCGGCACTCTCTGCGCACCATTGATGTGAAACAGCTGAATCCAAACCGAATCCATGAATCAATCCAAGATCTTGCAAGGCGTGATTGGCCTGGCAGCGATCGCAATCACCGGATGGTTACTGCTGCAGTGGTGGCCCTCCGATGATTCGTCCCTGTCGTCGCTCGACTCTGAATCGGGTGAACAATCAACCCATATTCACCTAACCGCGGGGAAGGCGTCGGTCGCGGGAATCCGCACGGAGCCGGTGAAGCGTCAAACGTTGGAAATAACGAGAACGGTTCCAGCGCGATTCGCTTATGACAATCGCCATCATGTTGCCGTACGAACGCCCGCGGACGGTGTGCTCGACATCCTGCTGGTCAAACCAGGCGATGTCGTCGGCGCCGGCCAGTCCTTGGCGATCCTGCGAAGCCCTGCGATTGGAAAAGCTCGCAGCGAGGTGCTACGTCGACAAGCCGATCTGGATTTGCTGGAGGCTCGCCGTTCGCAAATGGCGAACATTCAAAAAGGGGTATCCGATCTGATCGCATCCCTCCAAGCGGGCAATCCGCCTGATGTCATCCAGCGCCAACTGAGCGATGCCACGCTCGGAGAATATCGGGGTCAGCTGTTGGCGAATTACAGCAAGCTGCAACTGGCATCCCAGCTTTCCGAGGCAGCCAGCGGCAGCGGCGGGGCGATTAGCGGTCGCATCGTGCAAGAGCGGGTGAGCGAGCAACAGCAGGCCCGAGCGGAACTCGAGGGCGCGGTCGAGCAGGCGATCTTTGAGACCGATCAAGCGCTGCGATCGGCTGCCTCCGATGTCGATACCGCCAGACGAAATCTTTCGATCGCGCAGACAGGAACTGGGCATGCTGCTAGGCGTCCAGGCGGAAAACTCTCAAGCGTTGACGATCTCGCCCAACGAATCGGCGCTGACGCGCCTCGAGATTCAGTCTCCCATCGGGGGAACGGTCGAACGGACGAACTACTCGGCGACCGAACGCGTCACGAGCGGCGACGAGTTGTTCATCGTGGCCGATACCTCCCGGCTGTGGGTCGAAGCCGATATTCGCGGCAATGACTGGGATGCGATCGGCGTCGGCCCTGGTCTCCCAGTAACCGTGACCACGCCTGCCGATCCCGACACCGTGATGAAGGCTTCGGTTTACTTCGTTGGACGCGAGGTCGACCCGACGACCGGGGCGATACCTTTGGTCGCCGAGATCGCCAACGAGACTGGCAAACTTCGCCCTGGCCTGTTCGCGAGAGTTGAGATCCCCGTCGAGTCGCTTGCCGACGTGCTCGTGATTCCACGCTCGGCAATTGTTGACCTGCAGGGGGAATCGAGCGTGTTTGTCATCGAAGACGATGGCTTTCAACCGGTCCGCGTCCAAACCGGCGCGTCGACGTCACGATTGATCGAGATTCGCTCCGGATTGCAAGAAGGCCAACAAGTGGTCGTGGAAGGCGCGTTCATGCTCAAGAGCGAACTTCTGCTGGAAGGCGAGGAGTAAACGATGCTTCAACGACTGATCTCGTTCTCTTTGTCCAACCGGTTCCTTGTGATCGTGGCGACCCTGTTGGTGTCCGGAGCCGGCATTCGCGCTGCACTGTTGCTGCCGATCGATGCCGTTCCCGACCTGACCAATACGCAAGTGACCGTGATCACCACGGCCGGATCACTGCCACCGGTCGAAGTGGAACGTCAGGTAACGTACCCGATCGAACGAACGATGGCCGGCCTTCCCAATGTCCAGGAAGTTCGCAGCGTTTCCAAATTCGGACTCTCGGTGATCACGATCGTGTTTGATGACGGTACCGATGTGTACTTTGCCAATCAGCAGGTCAGCCAACGCTTGAACCAGGCAGCTTCACAGATCCCTGCGGGCTACGGACCGCCCGAACTGGGTCCGATGACCACGGCTCTCGGTGAGATTCTGCAATTCGAGGTCAAGAGCGCGACCCGTTCGCCGATGGAACTGCGAACCATGCTCGACTGGGAAATCGCGCCGCGACTTCGCGAGGTCAATGGCGTGACCGAAATCAACACCATGGGTGGATTTCTACAAGACGTTTGAAGTCCGCCCCGACCCCGACTTGTTGGATAGCCAGGATGTCACGCTCGACGAACTGTACGAGCGCATCGAAGCGAGCAACGAGAATGCCGGTGGCGGCTACGTGGTCCACAATCAGGAGCAACGATTCATTCGAGGCCAGGCATTGCTGACCAGCGTCGACGACATTCGCAACGTGGTCGTACGACGAACGCCAAGCGGGTTCGCCCTTGCTGGTCTCGGACGTCGCGGAAGTCGTGATCGCGCCGATGGCGCGCCAGGGGGCGGTCAGCCGCGACGGTCGCGGCGAGGCGGTCACCGGGATGGTGATGATGCGGATCGGCGAAAACTCCCGCGAAGTGGTTTCCCGTGCCAAGGAAAGACTCGAAGAGATTCGCTTGACTCTCCCCGCCGACGTTGAGATCGAGGAGATTTACGACCGCGAACATCTGATTGATCGCACGCTCGATACCGTGCTGCATAATCTGGTCGAAGGGGGAGCCTTGGTGGCCGCCGTGCTGTTGTTCATGCTCGGCAGCGTTCGCGCCGGCCTGATCGTTGCGCTGGCGATCCCGCTGTCGATGCTGTTCGCCTGCAACATCATGCTGGGCCTGGGCATCTCGGCAAGCCTGATGAGCTTGGGGGCGATCGACTTTGGTTTGATCGTCGACTCGTCCGTGATCATGGTCGAAAACTGCGTGCGACGCTTATCGCAAAGCCACTCGTCGGTCAGTCGCCTTTCGATCATTCGCGATGCCGCCATCGAAGTTCGCGGGCCAACGATGTTCGGCGAATTGATCATCGCGGTGGTTTACGTGCCCGTGCTTGTTGCTGCAGGGAACCGAAGGAAAATTGTTTCGACCGATGGCGTTGACCGTCTTGTTCGCGCTGCTGGGCTCGCTGGTGTTATCGATGACGCTGATGCCGGCGCTGGCTTCGATCTTTCTGCCGAGAAACCCGAAGGAGAAAGAAGTCTGGTTCTTGCGAATGCTGAAGAAGCCTTATCTGCCCCTGGTCCGTCAGTGCGTCGAATTCGCCGCTGGTGACCACCACGGTGGCCGCATGCATCTTCATCATCAGCATTCCCATCGCCCTGTCACTCGGCGCCGAGTTCATGCCGAGGCTGAACGAAGGGGACCTCTTGGTCGAAGCGGTTCGATTGCCGAGTGCTTCGCTGGAGGGAGCCGAGTCGATGGCCAAACTTGTCGAATCGGAGTTGCTGAAGCTACCCGAGGTCAAAACCGTCTTCACCAAGACAGGACGCCCCGAGATCGCCAACGATGTGATGGGTGTCCATCAATCCGACGTCTGGGTCATGCTCCATCCACCCGAAGAGTGGCCCGCGCCCAAATCGCGAGACGAATTGATTGGTGAAATGGAGGCCGCCTTGACCGAGAATGTTCCCGGTGTCGCCTTTGGATTCACTCAGCCGATCGAGATGCGTGTTGACGAATTGGTCGCCGGCGTCAAAGCGGACGTCGCCGTGCTGCTGTTCGGGGAAGAACTCGACATGCTCGCTCTGAAAGCGAAAGAGATTGAACGCGTCCTGCGAGGAATCCCGGGTGCTGCCGATGTCAAAGCCGATATCCAATCGTCTCTCGAAACGCTGACCATCGAGCCCAGACGCGATGCGCTGGCACGCTACGGAATCGACGCCAATCAAGTCATGGATGTCGTCGCTGCCATCGGCGGCCGACCGGTCGGTGAAGTACTCGACGGACAAGCAAGGTTTCCCATTCAGGTTCGTCTGCCGGAAACCTGGCGCGAAAATTCCGAACGGCTGGCCCAGCTGCCCGTCGCCAAGGCGGGCGGAAAGCCGGTGCCGCTTTCCGAACTTGCCGACATCACCCTTGAGCAAACACCGCCGACGGTGGAACACGACAACGGGCGGCGACGAACCTTCGTGTCGGCCAATGTTCGAGGACGCGATATCGCCAGCTTTGTCAGCGAGGCACAGCGCATCGGTCGAGCGACAACGTGGAAATGCCACCCAACTACGAACTGAAATGGGGCGGTGACTTCGAAAGCCTGCAATCGGCCAGTCGTCGTCTGTTGCTGATCACGCCGATCGTGTTGCTGGTGATCTTTCTGTTGCTGCACACATCGTTCGGCTCGATCCGCCTGGCCGCCCTGATCTTTCTGTGCGTGCCGATGGCGGCCAGCGGGGGAGTCTTCGCACTGTTGCTACGTGGCATGCCCTTCAGCATCGCCGCCGGCGTCGGATTCATCGCCCTGTTCGGTGTTGCCGTGCTGAACGGATTGGTCTGGGTCAGCGATGCCGAGAACCATCGCAAGACCGGAGAAACCCCAACCGCGTCGGCGCTGGCAGCCGCCAACGACCGACTGCGTCCCGTCTTGATGACCGCCATGGTCGCGAGCCTCGGGTTCCTGCCGATGGCGCTGTCGACAAGCGATGGCGCCGAGATTCAACGACCGCTGGCGACCGTCGTCATCGGCGGCTTGATCACCAGTACACTCCTGACCTGCCTGGTGATTCCCTCGGTCTACTCCTGGTTCGCACCGGACAGCACCGAAGAGGATGATCCCGCGAAGCTGATGATGTAGAAACGGAGCAATCGCTCGCCATACAAGCACGACGCGCCAGCGAGTGTGTGGCGACGATGGCGAGTGGCGAGAGCGAGAGGCGAGAGGCGAGTGGCGAGCTGGCGAGTGGCGAGTACTGGAAATCGGGTACTCACTCGCTTGCGCTTTGATGTTGCGAATTCATACAAGCACGACGCGCCAGCGAGTGAGTCCCAGGAATCTGCGCAAGCTTACGTCCGCCAAACGATTGAAAATCGAAAACACACTCGCTGGCGCGTCGTGCTTGGAACTTGTTGGACAAAACGTCGTTTCGATGGCATCTGGCGCAACATCAAAACTGGCGCGTCGTGCTTGGATTGATTGGGCTGCTAGCTCATTCTTGAAATGGCCTAGCACGCTCCGCTGTCGCAGTCACGCACTTGGTTCCATGGCATCTTGGCAAGCATCATTCCCATCGTGCAGGAATCGGTGATGCCTGAGAACATCAAGCCAGCCCCGACGAATGCCGACGAGCCCGATGAAGTAGGGATGCACCAAGTAACCGAGCACCGCACCTACCAACACCAGCAGCCCGGCGGCGATCCGAACCTGTCGTTCCAAAGCGATCGTTTTCTTGCCGCGAACCACCGGCAACTGAGCCGCCTCCCAGGCCTGCACGCCTCCCTCGACATTGATGACCTGCGTGAAGCCTGCATCGAGAAATTTTTGACAAGCCTTGCCCCCACGCACCCCCGACTTGCACATCACGTAAAGGGGCTGGCCGCTGCGACCGTTTCGCGAGCCCATGATCGCACATGGATCCAGCGAGTCGAGTGGCACATTCTGCGCACCGCTGGCGTGCACTTCCCGGTACTCGGCGGGAGTCCGCACATCGATCAAGTCGATCGGCCCGGCGCCGAGACGCTCGGATAGCTGCTGGGCTGAAATGGTCTGCATGGAAAATCGCTCCTTGGTAAACGAATCGCGAACCTGCAGACATCGACAGGTCGCAACAGTGACGATCTATTTTGAAAGAAATGCGAGTGAGCCAACAAGCGTTGTCAGGATCACGAGAGGTGCAATCAGCGGGTCCAAACGCGACAATCAGGGAACTGCCTGCCGGTCTCCTCAAGCTCCCTTCGAGAGAAATCGCCCCTCGATGCACGCCATCAGCTGACTGAGATGCGGCTCGGCAACCTGATAAAAGACCTTCCGCCCCTCTCGCTCACTATTGAGAAAGCCACACCGCTGCAGCAATCGAAGATGCTCCGAGGCGACGTTGTCCGGAATCTGGCAGTCTTCGGCCAGTTCCCCCACTGTGTAACGGCCATGTAGCAACAGCTGAACGATTCGGAGCCGAACGGGGTGAGCCAGCGACTTCAAACACTCCGCTGCCTCGGCAAACGCATCCACGCTTCCGCTCGGTTTTCCGACTGAAATGTTCTTCTTTGCCACATCAGGCTCCTTTCATAATTCAATATATCGCTATGTAACGATATGTCAATGAAGCAATTCTTGGCAAGAACTGAAATTTTCTCCGACAACGGGCTGGAAACCTTGTGCCACTGACGCTGAGCCTCAAACGCAAGCCCAATGCCACCAAGTTTCTAGCGGCAGGGCGCGCACCGTCCGGTACCGCCGCCCACAACGCAGGGCGCAGACCGGAGGGCTCGCGCCCTGCCGCTAGAAAGAAACTGGCATTGGGGCGGGCAACCGCTGAGTGCCTTCGACCGTATAATCTCGGGGGACCGGCAAACCATCCGGCACAACCTCCACGTTTTGAACCCACCAGGTCTCCAAGATGGATCCCCGCAGTCGCTTCGCGCCGTTGGTTTTGATCGCTTGGCTCGCTTTGTCCCTAACCGTCTTGACCTTCGCCCCGGCTGCCGACGGTGAGGACAACCGCCAAGTCGACGATCAGCAGGTCGACGCGATGCGATTGTTCGAGGAGCGGATCATGCCAATCTTCCGCTCACCGAAGCCATCGAGTTGTGTGCAGTGCCACCTCGCGTCGGTCGACATCAAGGACTACATCCTCCCCTCACACACCGAAACATTCTTGGCACTGCGCGAACAGGGACTGATCGACCTGCAACAACCAGCGCAGTCCAAAATCCTGACGCTGATTCGGATGGGAGAGAAGGACGCGGATCCGGGCGCCCGGATGATTCACGAGAAGACCCGTCGGGCCGAATTCGAAGCGTTCTCGGCATGGATCCAAGCATGCTGTCAGGACGAAACGTTGACGTCCGTCACGACGCCAAGCGTTGCCAAGACGGTCGGTCCCGAGAAGCCGTTGGAAGTGGTCCGCCATGGGCGAAAGAGTCGACTGGTGGAATCCTTCACCCGCAACATCTGGTCCCAGCGGATGCGCTGCTTTCCCTGTCACACGCCCCACGAGATCGACCCAGAGAATCCGAATCATCAAGTCCCGGCGCAGCGCCACCGCGAGTTCGTGGAGAAGTACGGCGCCAAGATGAACCTGTTTGCAGAGACGCCCGAGGCAACGTTGACCCAGCTGGTCGCTGGCAGTCGTCATCCCAAAGCCGGACGTTATCCGATGATCAACCTGGAAGACCCGACCAAGAGTCTGCTGGTCCTGAAACCGACCTCCAAGCTCCCCGCCAAGTTAGCCGACGGCGGCCTGGCGGAGCCGTCCTCGTCCGATCCGGTCTCCCACATGGGCGGACTGAAGATGCATGTCAACGATCATTCGTACAAAGCCTTCGTCAGTTGGATTGCTGACTACGCAGCGGTGGTTGGCGACCGATATCTCACCAGCGACGATCTGCCGGCCGACAATTGGGTGCCGACCGAGCGGGTCTTGAAAGTTTTGGAGGTTCCCGAGAGCTGGGGGCAATTATCGATCGTTCAGCTCTTTGTGCATGGCAAGGACAAGGCAACCAATGGTTGGTCGGCGCAACCGATCGCCTTTACCCAGGGCATCGTCACGCCGCGACGCATCGTCAACGGGCCGCTTTTCCTGATTCGATCAGATTCCGGTCCGACGGAGACGGAACTTTCCGAAAGTGAATTTCCGCTCAAGCCTGGCGAGTACTTGGTCAAAGCATACGTCGATTCGAAGAACCGGATGGCTGATTCACCCACGCTGTTGCTGGACGAGACAGACTATGTGGGCGAAGCGGTGATCGACGCGCAATGGCAAATCGGTTTTCCCAAAGCCGAAACAATTTCCGCCGCGATGATGACGAAGCCGTGACCACCGAGTTTGGTAACAAGAATGCTTTTGGGATACTGTCCAGTTGCCCACCGTTTTGCGTCGGGCGGGCGTCGATCTCGCTGCCTCGCGATGCCGCTGATCGTGTTGTTCGTTGCGGCTCAAGGGACGGCCCAGGATGCCTCGGTGCCCCTTCCTCCAGGCTCGCCCGATTCGGATCAAGCCAACGCAGCGACAGAGGTTACCCCGAGTCTGCAAGCCATCGCGGCGAAACCATCTCGCCGCCATGCGCTGATTGTTGTCGGCTTGTCAGGCGACGAGCCACATCGCGTCGCGTTTCAACAGACGATGAACACCTGGCGCCAATGGTTAACGGAGGTTGCGGGTGTCGATTCTGAAGACATCACGCTGCTTTCCACCACCGACGAAAGTGAAACGGCCCTGGCACCGACGTCGCAGAACATCGCCGATGCAATCGGCCGCCTGCGCGAGTCGATTGGCGTCGAGGACGCGTTGTGGGTGTTTCTACTGGGACACGGCAGCCAAGATGCAGCGGCAGGGCTTTCTCCATTTGCCTGGGCCGGATCTGAGCTCGACTCAATGGGCAGGACTATTCGCCGATTCGAAGGCAACCGAGCAGGTCTTTTGGCTAACGCACGCGGGATCGGGAAGCTTCGTAAAGCCGATGTCCTTGCCTGGCCGAATCGTGATCGCCGCCACCGATGCCGAGGGCGAGGTCAACGAGACGAAGTTTCCCCATGCGCTGGCCGAGATCATGCAAGGCCAACTCGATGCCCGAGAACTGGATGCCCGACGCGCTGGACTCGAAGCCGGATTCCCCGAGCAACGTGCTTGAGCTGTTTCGCGCCGTGGCGGAAAACGTCAACCAGGCGTTCGAGACCCAGCAACTGGTACCCACCGAGCACGCCCAACTCGATGACAATGGCGACGGCCTTGGGACCGAGTTTGGTGATTTGACTCCGCAAGCCGAACAAACCGAATTTGCTCAGCCGCTTGTCGACGGCGTCCGCGCGCTGCGAACCGCCATTCGATTGCGATCGACACGCGATGAAGTGACTCCATCTTCGACAGACGACACACCTTTGTCCTCCTCGCCGGATCCAACCAGTGAATGATCAACCTGACCGACAGGACCACCCCGAAATTGTCCAACGCCTGCAGGAAGCGCGTCAGCGGCTGAAGCAAGAAATCAGCCGAGCCGTGATCGGACAGGAAAAGGTGATCGACAGCCTGCTGATCGCGATGCTGTGCCGTGGTCACGCCTTGATGATCGGTGTACCGGGATTGGGCAAGACGCTGATCGCGAGGTCGCTGGCGCGGATGCTTGAAATGGAATACAAGCGAATCCAGTTCACGCCTGACTTGATGCCGTCGGACATCACCGGATCGGACATCATCGAGGAAGATCCGGAAACGGGCCGTCGCAAGCTGGAATTCTTTCGCGGGCCATTGTTCACGAATTTTCTGTTGGCGGATGAAATCAATCGCGCCCCACCCAAAACGCAGGCGGCTTTGCTGCAGGCGATGCAAGAATTGGAAGTATCGGTGGGCCGTGAAACGTATCCGCTGCAACCTCCGTTCTTTGTGGTTGCGACTCAGAATCCGATCGAACAGGAAGGCACCTATCCGCTGCCCGAAGCCCAATTGGATCGCTTCATGTTCAACGTTCCGGTCGTGTATCCGTCCAAGCAGGAAGAAGCGGAGATCGTCAAGTCGACCACCGGCGACACCAACGTCCAGCTCGAGTCGGTGTTGTCGCTGCAGGACGTTTTGCAGTTGCAGTCGCTGGTGCGGGGCGTCCCGGTCGCCAACGATGTCGTCGACTATGCCGTCGATTTGGTGGCCGCCTCACGAGGCGATTCGGAGCACACACCGCAAGAACTGCGACGGTTCATTCGTTATGGAGCCAGCCCGAGAGCATCCCAGTGCCTCGTCCTGGGCGGCAAGGCGAGGGCGATTCTGCTCGGCCGTTACCATGTCGATTTCGAGGACATCCGTGCGGTTGCCCAGCCCGTGATGCGTCATCGACTGGCCTTGAATTTCCAAGCGAGAACCGAGAACGTCACCGTGGATCAGGTGATTGCGCAGTTGCTCAAGACGGTGCCGACTCCATCATGACCAGCTATGTCCTTCCGCCATCCGCAGTTGACCTCCTCCGCGCTGCTCGGCGCGACGGAGGATTTGGAGTTGATCGCTCAAACGGTGGTCGAAGGCTTCTTGCATGGCTTGCACACCAGTCCGTTCGTGGGGTTCTCGGTCGAATTCGCCTCGCATCGTGAATACATGCCGGGCGATGACCTGAGGCATATCAACTGGCGGCTGTTTGGACGGCACGAGCGAGCTGTTCGTCAAAGAGTACGACGCGGAAACCAATGTCGACGTCCACCTCATTGTGGATGCGAGCCAATCGATGATGGCCGAAGGAAAGTGGGCCTGTGCCGCGATGCTGGCTGCCTCCCTGACGCACCTTGCATTTCGCCAGCGGGATGCCGTCGGCATGACGTTGTTTGCCGATCGCGTGTTGACGCATCTTCGTCCTCGCGGCACAGCCGACCACCAACTGGAACTGCTTCACACGTTGGCCCAAGAACGCCAACATCCGGTATCGGACAATCTTCGCGTGTTGCACGAGATCGCTGAATTGTCGCCGCGGCGAGGTCTCGAAAGTTTTGATCGGCGACTTCTATTTCAGCGAAGACGAACTCGCCGAAGCGATCTCACATTTTCGACATTACGAACACGAGTTGATTCTGTTCCATGTGCTGACCGATCTCGAAGTCAACATGCCGCTGACGGGACCGATTCGATTTCGCGACATGGAAACAGGCGAAGAAATCGTCACCCAGGCCGAAGCGATTCGTGAAGAATTCGTTGCCGAGGTCAATCGCTGGCAAGTCGGCCTCGAGCGACTGTGCAGCCTGCACGAAATCGACTACGTACCGATTCACACTGCGATGCCGCTGCCACTGGCACTTCGTGAATACTTTCAGATTCGCAACCAATTGTTTTGAAACCTGTTTCGTTGAGGCCTCGACTACTTCTGATGAGCTTCCTTCACTTCGGATTCGTGATCGCGGGCGCGGCGGCAATGACCTTGCCGATCTGGATCCATCTGTTGCTCAAGCAGCGTGCCAGACCGATGGACATCGGATCGATCCGCTTCGTCAAGAACGTCGTGCGAAGAACGAAGAGTCGACAGCGGATTCAGCGTTGGCTATTGCTGGCGATGCGTGCCTTGGCAATGCTGCTGATCGGGTTCCTGTTCGCCAGGCCCTTTCTGCCCGACACACCGGTGGACGGTCGGACACGGGAAGTCGCCGTCCTGATCGATCGATCGGCCAGCATGTCGGCAGTGCACGACAATGGCGTCACCGCGATGGACGCAGCCGTCCGGCGGGCCCAGCAATTCGTCGCTTCGCTCGGTGATCGCGCACGTGTCCACATCGGTCTCTTCGACGCAGCAGGCGTCGAGTCCATTCCCTTGTCCGCAGCTTTCGCAAGCCAAGCCGGCCTCCACCGGCACGCGTTTCGAGGACGCGATCGCCTGGGCATCCGACATCCTTTCGGCATCGGATCGCCGCGACCAAAGCGTCTTGCTGTTGAGTGATTTGCAGCGGCGAGGACTTCAGTCATCCACCGAGCCACTGTTTCCGCCTGGCGTTCGCATCCGAATCGAGGACCCCGCACCCGCGATCACTCAAAACCTTGCCATCGAGAGTGCCGTGCCCGTCCAAGTCGAACTACGACCGGGCGTCCCGGTCGCGATCGCGATTCGAGTCTTCAACGCCGGCGCCTTTCCGGTGACGGGTGTTCCCCTGGCAGTTCGACTCACGGGTCCTGGCCGTCCGATCGAGATCGCACAGAAACTTTCGCTTGCCGCCGGTCAGCGTCAAACCTTGGAAATGGAGTTGCCCGTCAAGGAGCCGGGAGTTTATCAGGGGCAAGTATCGATCGACCGTGACGATCCGCTTCCTCATGACAACCAACGCTTTCTCGCTCTTGAAGTTCGCCATCCTGATCGATTGTTGCTCGTCGACGGTGATCCAGGACGCCAACCGTGGGAGAACGAGACGTACTTTCGTTGAAACGGCACTGCGACTGCAGACGCCGCTTGGCGACGCTCCGCCGCAGACGTACGAAATCGAGAGACTGGTTTGGGATCAAGGATTGGGATTTCCTGATCTCGCCGGTTTTCGGTTGATCGTACTTGCCAATCTTGGTCGCTTCCGGACCGCCGACGCCGAGCGTCTCCGTCAGTTCGTCGACGCGGGTGGAAACGTGCTTTGGTTCGTGGGAGAACGCACCAACAGCGCCGTGCTTCAGCCCGTCATCGAGTCGGGATTGCTGGGTGACACAACGATCGGCTCCGCTTCCGACGCGCTGGCACGCGTCTCGGAGTTCGATCAAGACCATCCGGCACTGCAGCCATTTGCAAATCCGCAGCATGGCGATCTGCGAAGCCTCTCGGTTCGCCGATTGATGCCGATCGAGTCGCTCTCGCCCGATGCCAGGGTCCTGCTGCAAAGTCGCCACGGGCCGCTGGCAATCGCGCACCCAACGGGCCAGGGACAATTCGTACTGGTTACCTCTTCAGCCGACCGCAGTTGGAGCGACTGGCCGCAAAACCGGCTGTTTGTCCCCCTGATCCGCCAACTCACCGCTTGGCTGACGGGACAACTCGATGCCGAGCAACCGGTGGTCAGCGAATTGATCAGCGATGCCCGTCAATCTCCAGGGATCTCGCGAGTCGAATCATCGATCGTGGTCAGCAATGTCGATCCCGCCGAATCGGATACCGGTCGGCTCGGTGTTGACCAGTTTCGCGAAGCGATGGGATTGCCAAGCGAAACGGACATCAACTCTGAAAACGAGGAAGTGAGGCGACTGACTCCGGCCTCCGCCGCCCGCGCAGACGAAAAGTGGCCAATTTTGGTTTGGACACTCCTGGGCCTGTTGGGGCTAGAATTGTTACTTTCCAGCCGGATCCATGAATGATGAACGAAACTTCCGCGTGGAGCGTTTGACGATGAGTAGTGTGACTTCTCCGCAGAACGCTGCTGCAGCGATCCCCCCGCACAAACGGGGCACCCATCATCAGCGGCTCGATCGTCTGCGTGACCAGGAGCGGCAACGGCGGCAACTGATCTTCGCTGCCGCCATCATCGGCGTGGTGATCTTGCTGGCCTGTCTGCTCGCTGCCGTTGACTTCTTCACCGAGCTCTCCGCAGCGGCGCGGGTTGTCGGCTGGGCCGCGATCATGTCCGTGGTTGCGGGTCTGGTGGCAACACGTTCGCGGTGGCTTGCTTTTGACTCCGCCGATGCGGTGGGTCAGGCAGAGCGTGTCTGGCCAGACATCGGTCAGCGACTCCGCACCAGTCATGACTACCAGACATCACCGGAAACGGTTTCGCCGGCACATCCCGAATTACTGCAAGCCTTGGAAACGGAAACGCAGGAGCGTGTCACACGGCAACCAGCCAAGCCGCTCGGTGAGGCTTGGCCGATCGGCGCGCTGTTCGGACTCTGCGGCGCCGCCGTTGCTATCTGGCTGATCGCGCTGGCCATCTGGCCACAGTGGCGTCTTGCCACGGCGCGGCTATGGTTCCTTCCAGTGCATTATTCCAACGTCCAAATGGAACCACTTCCTGCATCGATGCATCAGGGAGAGGATCTTGTCGTGCAGCTTCATGTCGATGGTCGTCCACTTCAATCCGCACGGCTCCAATATCGCAATCCCGGCCAAGACGACTGGAGTGAGCTCAGCTTCGAACCTGCTGTTGCCGGAGCACTGGTCAACGACTTGAAGGTCGTGATTCCTGATTGCCAAAGCGATCTCGAGGTCCAAGTCGAGGCGGGACCGCTGAAGACAGACACTCAATTGATCGCGGTTCGTTTGCCGTTGGTGTTGGAACAATGGAAAGCTGCCGTCAAGCCACCAAGCTATACGAAGTTGCCGGCTGCAGAGGGGACACCGGAGAGCATCGTCATTCCCGCGGGATCGCAACTGCAATTGGAAGCGACGTACAACCGCCAACCTCAAGAGGTCGAGGTCGGCCTGAAGCCGCAAATGACAACGCCGACCGAAACGCAGGTCGCCGATTCCGTTGCCATGGTTTCGCTCTCATCGGTGGGTGAGCCGACTGATTTGCTTGTCAAGGCAACCGCCTCCGACGGCATGACGGATGATTCGTCCTTGCATCTGCAGGTGATTCCCGACCGCGATCCAAAGTTGAAATTTGTCGCCCCGGAGGAGAATGCCGAAGCGATTGCGACTGCCGAACTACGGTTCACGTTGGAAGCCTTTGACGATTACGGATTGAGTTCCGTTGGAGTCCGCTATCGAATCGACGATGGACCGGAACAGACGCTGTGGGAAAGTGACTCGAGTGACCCGGCGACAGCCATGGCAAATACGGTCACCCTTGCGCTCGAGGATCTTGGCGTGTCCTATCCACAGGCGATCAGCTACTACGCCTATGCAATCGACAACCGCGAGCCAGAGCAGCACCGTGTCACCAGTGAGCTTCGCTTCATCGACGTTCGTCCCTTTTCCCGAGAGTATGAGTTCGCGGAAGGTCAATGCAATTGCCAGGGCGAGTGCCTGACACTGGAGAAGTTGATCAAAGAACAACGGGGAATTCTTGGCCAGACATTCGCAGCCGTTCATCGCGGCGTGGAGACCACTGAGCTTGGTCCCAAACTGGCCGACCAGGAAAAGACGTTGCGTGCGAGTACCGATGCACTGACTGCGGCACTCATAGAAAAAGTCGGCCCGATGCCTTCCTTGGAATTCGCAAGTCGCTCGATGTTTGCCGCAGAACAAGATTTGCGGGCTCAGTCAATCACAGACGGCCAGGTCGAAGAAGAGCATGCATTGGCGTATTTGATTGCGGCTCGCACCAATCTTCGCAAGATCCTCAAGCAGGGCAATTCACAATCGCAGATGGCTCGCAATGTCGATCAGCAGCAGATGGACAAACTCCGCAAGCCAGAGCGAGATCAGGACCAGAAGAAAGATGAACGGCAGGAGCAACAGGTATCGGAGCTTCGCAAGCAGCTAGACGAATTGGTCAAGCAGCAACAGAGCTTTTGCAAATCGGCTCAGGCGTGCCAGCAGGCTGCTCAGGCGAATGCAGCGAAGAGCTCGAAAGCGTCCGGCGGCAAGTCTTCCGATTCACCGCCATCGGCGACAAGCGATCAACTGGCCCAACAGCAGCAGGAGTCGGCGAGCAAGACGAGAGAGATCGAGCAAGCCTTGAAACAGGGCTCGTTCGGGCAACTCGCGCCGAAACGGGCGGAGCAAGCCGCCGATTCGATCCAAGAAAGTGGCGAGTCACTTGCTGAAAAGGACGATTACACGCGAGCGATCGAGCAAGCGCGCCAAGCCGCTGAGCAACTGAAGCGACTCTCCGAGCATCTTGGCCGACGACAGGATCCCGATTTCGCTGACAAATTGTCTGCGGCCGAGCGTCAGGCTCAGCAATTGTCTGAACAACAGGAGCAGCTAACAAAATCGCTGAAGGAATCATTGGCCGGCAAGAATCCTGCCGACGCTGGGCAAGCGGAGCCGAAGGGAACCTCGACGGAGACTGCGACAACAACGCAGCAACGGCTTGCCAGCGAGACGGCGGAATTAGCGGATTTGTTTGAACAGTTGCTGGCGGACTCGTCTCAGCAGAGCTGGGAAGTCCAGCGCGAACTGATTGACCTGACCGCTTCGAATCCACCGCAGAACGCGGTCACTGAGATGAACCAGGCCGTGGCCGGACTCGAACAGGGAAGTCTGCAGTCAGCCTCCGGACATGGAGCACGCGCAGCGGCTGTGCTGGAAAGGCTGGCGGCTGGTATGCGAGAGGTCCAGAAAGCATTCGGATCGAACCGCCTTGAGGAATTGACGAAAGCGGAAAGGCAAGCTGCAGCATTGCTCAAGGATCTTCAACGTGCAGGCAGCACTGCCGAGCGGGCGATGGCGCGAGCCGAGGCGAATCGGTTCGCTGAGCAACTCCAATCGTTGACCCAGAATGACAGTGAGCTGGCCAGGGCATCCCGGAACCTGGGTACCTACCAGTCGTTGTCCCGATCGAGCGACGAACGACCAGAGGCCGAGGATGAGGCGAATCAGTCGCCACAGTTCGCGAGCGCACCGACAACATTGGTCGACTCGCTTCGCGAGGTGAACGTGGTGTTGCAGCGTCGAATCCAAGAAGCAATTCTCAGTGGAGCGATGCAGCAGGCGGTCGGCGCAGTACCGCCCGAGTACTCCGATATGGTGGACGACTACTACCGAACGCTGTCCGAGGACATTGAATAGTGCGAACGATCGACGATGCATCTTTCCTCCTGAGTTCGCCGTGATGATCAACTGGCAGCCGCTCTATCCTGCCGCGATTTATGTTCTCCTGGGACTCGCCATCGTCGGTCTGTTGATCGCGGCTCACCGCATCGCCATCTCGGCGAAGAACCGTCGCTGGATTCTGTTTGCGATTCGCGCGGCGGTCCTGTTCGGACTGCTCACGCTGCTGCTCAATCCAATCGATCGCCGGGAAACGGAACTGCCGCCGCGACCACCATCGGTGGCCCTGCTAGTGGATTGCTCACAAAGCATGTCGCTGGGAATCGGCCAGTCGCGGATCGAACGAGTCCGACGCACCGTCGATTCGGTCTCGCGAACGATCCAAGCGGAGCGACCCTATCAGTTGGACTTGTATCGATTCGGGAAGCGATTGAACAAGGTGCCAAGTTTCGCTGAATTGAATGCGACCGAGGACTCGTCCTTGCTTGCTGACGCGTTGGAGCGACTCCCTTCCCGCCTCACCGAGGACCAGCCTCGCGCCGTGATCCTGTTTTCCGACGGTGCTGTTCCTGAAAACGATCAACTGGCGGAGATCGCCGCTGCCTACCGCGATCTGAACATTCCGATCCACGCGATGCTTCCGGGTAGCGACAACCTTCGCGGCGATGTCGCAATCACGAAACTCGTCGTTCCCAGACAGGTCGCCAGCGGCGATCAAGTGACGATACGGGCTGTGATCGAGAGTCAAGGCTTCAATCGGGAACGCGTGGTTGTCTCGATACGCCCAGCCGCTCGGCCCTACGGGACCCCGTTGGCGACGCTGCCGATCACACTCAGCGATGGCCCAACGCCCTGCGAGTTGCTCATCACGGCGGATCCATCCCTTGGTGAATTGTCGCTGGAAGTCCCTGTCATCGATGGGGAAGCCGTGGCCGTGAACAATCGAATTGCATTCCAACTATCCGATCGCAACCGAAAACTGAAGGTGCTGTACATGGAGGGTTCGGCGGGACAGGAATACCGCTGGATCCAAGACGCATTGCAGGAAGATCCGGACATCGAGTGTCTTTCCATGGTCGTCAACAACCAATACGCAAGCCGTCCGAGCTTGCAGCGAGTTGGTGACGCGTACCGAGGTTTCCCATCCACTCGAGAGGAGTTGTTCGACTTCGACGTGGTGCTTTGCAGTGACATCTCACATGCGGCGTTCACGCCCGAACAGATCGACTGGACCGTCGAATTGGTGTCCAAACGCGGCGGTGGTTTCGTCATGGTCGGTGGCCACACCAGCTTTGGTTCCGGCGGCTGGGACCGCACTCCGTGGGAAAAGCTGATCGCGTTCGACATGACCGGCCGACGCGACTATCTGAATCAGACGTTTTCAGTCGATGTTCCAAAGATTTCTCAGACACATCCCATTTGGAAACTGCTGGACGACCCTGAGCAAAACCTTGCTGCGTTGCAGCGATGCCGAGTTTCACTGGTACGAATCTGATTTCACGCGTCAAACCGGCGGCAACGCTGCTCGGTCAGACAAACATCCCTCTATCACGCATTGGCATCATGCCCGTGTTCGCATGCGAAACGTACGGGCGTGGGCGAACCTTCGCGATGTCAACCGACTCGACCGCTGCTTGGGGATATGCCTTCGAATCCCGCTGGGGCGTGGGAGACAATCGCTACTTTCGCAAGTTCTGGCGAAACGTCATTCGCTGGCTGGCGGAAAACTCGCGAGCTTCGCAACATCGATTGATGGTTCAAACCGATCAGGTGATCTATGGCCAAGACGAACCGATTGAGATCGTGGCCGAAGCCTTTGACCAGGATCTCAACCCGACCACCGACTACACCGTCACCGCCAGGCTCGTGGATCCAGAGACCGCAGATTTGGATCTCGCGACCGCGGAAACGACGACGCTGGAAGTCAAGTCGTCGCTCAAGAAGTACACCGCGTCAATTCCTCCCACGCTACCCGAGGCGAGTAACGACCTGGCGTCGCCAATGCAATCCGCAGTCTTGGTGGTCCAGGCGTGGGAGGGGACCGAAGAGGTCGCGAGGGAGTCGATTGACCTTCAACTGCTACGTGATTCCAAAGAGTGGCTCCGGCCTCAGGCTCGTCCGGATACGCTGCGCAGCGTGGCAGAATCCGGCGGCGGCACGTTGCTTTCTTCGGAACAAGAACTTTCCGATCTATTGCGGTCGTTCGAAACGTCGCGCGGTGAAATTCTCGTCCACAAACTCCCGCTTTGGGATCACACCCTGATTTGGACAGCGCTCGTTGGTGCCTTGGCGATCGAATGGACGCTTCGGCGTCGAGGTGATGGAGACCGAACCACCGAAGCCAAGTCATGATGGCATTCACATACAAGCACGACCGCAAGCGAGTGTGTCCCAGGAATCTGCGCAACTCACGTCCGCCAAACGGTTGAAAACCGGAAACACACTCGCTCGCGCGTCGTGCTTGTATTGACCTCGCGATCCAGCTATTCCGGCTTCAATTCCAACAACCCCAACTTCCAGGGAATCGATCCGTAGTCTCCGGACTGTTGGTACTCCTTCGCACTGGCGCCTTGATACAGGAACTGCAGGCGCGCCGGATCGACCTCCAGCCGTTGATCGATGCCGCTTCGAATCAACTCGCCATGGCTGTACGAATCGGTCCATGCATCGGTCGGCAGAGTCACATTGGCTGGTGACGCGAACGGCCGCTCACGACTTGCCGCCAATGGCTTCCACTCGCCGTCAAGCGAGTCTGCGACAAAGGCCTTGTAATACCGTCGCGTTCGCCCTTCTTGAGCTTCGATCAGTGTCAAGTAACGATCAACACCGGTCAGCTTGTAGGTATGACTGGCTTCAAAAATGTCAGATTCAAGCACCACCTTCGGATCACTCCAACCTTGATCCGGGAATTGGTCGAGCGACGTTCGGGCTTGCCACATCTTGCCATTGAGCGTGGTGAAGAAGAGGTACGCATGCCGGTCATCACAAATCGCCCAATAATCAAGACCAGCCTTCTGTCCGGGTGGAACCTGGTAAAGCGGCTTCGGCCGTGTCCAAGCGGTCGGATCGGCGATGTCGGGATTCGTCGAATAACAAGGTCCGTAAGCCAAGCCGCGAGCTTCGTCCGCCGCCTGATAGATCAAATACCAGGTCTGATGTGGCTCGAAGAAAAAGACCTGCGGGGCGCCGTGATAGCCAAGCGTCAGGTCCAGCACGCTCCAACGCCCGCGTTTTGCATCGGCCCAGTCCGTGAAGGAGACGTATCCGATTCGAATCCGGCCGTCGCCACTTTTCTGCTTGCGTAACGAGCAGAACAGATGCCAGCGGTCCTGAAAACGAACAATGGAAGGATCTTTGACCGCAACCCAGGGATGCTCGGGCGACTCAGGCAGCAGGGCGGGATCCGCCTGCAACAACGGCTCGCTGCTTGTCCAAGAAAACTTGCCGGTCTCGAGCCAGTCAGGCAACCGATTCGCTTCAGCAAGTGCGCCGTCACGCGGTGACGTTGCATCCTGAGCCAGGACAGGGGCCGACCCCAGCAACCAGCAGATCAAGCAAACAGCGAACTGAAATCTCATTTTGATCGTCCCCGACAATGTGCGGCGAGATCCGATTCTACAGTGGCCGTTGTGACTCGTACGATGGGCTAAAGAAAACACCAACATCGCTCGACTTGTCCCCCCAGCCCAAGGGTGTGACAGTGGTGAGCCAAGATCGACCACTTGATTGCCAGTATCCATGTGCGGCGTGAGCAACACGGTGCGAAGTAGAGGATTCCTATGCTTTCCTGGGTTGGGCATAGGTTTTGCTCCACGGTACGGGTAGCGGTTGTGCGGACATCGATTCCCGCCTACGAGTTCGACATTCCAACCTTCGGAGAAGAACCATGGATACTTTCGATCGAATTCAACTGGATCAGCTGCTCGCCAGTACAGGAGGCCCGCATGTATCGGTCTTCTTGCCAGCGCCCCAACGACCGATGGAAGCGAAGGAGGACGCGGTTCGCGTTTCAAACTTGGCTCGCGATGCGATCGCTAGACTGAAAGAAAATTGGATGCCAGAGCTGGAGGGAGAAGATTTCGTCAAGCCGCTGCGCGATCTCGCCGAGGACGAGGGATTTCTTGCCGATCGACGTCATGGCGTCGCGATTTACCTCTCCGAAGCTTGCTTCAAGATCTATCAACTCGACAATTCCGCGGGGCCGCAATTATGGGTGGATCGAATCTTCCATGTTCGGCCGCTACTTTCAGCGCTCAATGAACAACTCGCCTTCGCAGTTCTGCGGCTGAGCAAGAAGGGGGTGTCGCTGTTTACCGCTACGCCATCAGGAGTCTCGGAGCTGGACCTGCAAGGATTGCCCGAGAGCTTTGAAGCAAGTTTAGCGGGAACCTCGGCTGATCGGGGAAGCCAGACTCACTCCGCAGCCAACTCGTCTGGACCTGCTGGCAAACAGGCGGCCGTCTTCCATGGACAGGGAGGAATACCCGATGCTGAAAAAGCGGAATTGACGGACTACCTGCATCATGTCGACAAGGCGGTCTGCTCAGCGCTGGCCAAACGGCATGATTGGCTTGTCCTGTCTGGCGTCGATTACGAGACCGCGATCTACCGGAATCTCAGCAGCTATCCCCGGATTACCTCCGGCTCGATTTCCGGCAACATGGATCACCTTTCGCCGGAGCAGCTGATCGAACTGGCCACGCCGATCGCGACCGCAGCCATCGCAAATGAGCGGGAAGCCGAGGCCGAGCAGATCCGCGAACGCCGTCATCAAGCGGTCGCCGCCGACCCGGAAAAAGTGCTGACGGCCGCATGCCGGGGACAAGTCAAAACGTTGTTCATCGACCAGAATGCAACGCTTTCCGGTAGTTTCCACCCGGAGACCGCCGTCCTGAAGGAATTGCACGATGAGCCGACCGGCGAGCCTGGCGACCCCAGTCACGACTTGATTGAATTGGCAGCAGTGCAGACACTCATGCATGGCGGTCGCGTCTATTCGGTCTCCGCGTCGGAGATGCCGGTGGATGCTAGAATGGTCGCTGCCTTACGATACTGAACGCCTGGAGTGATCTTCTCGATGACGAATTACGACGCAATCCGCAAGCAATTGCAAGAAAGGTTGGACCAATTGGTGGCCCGTGCTCAGGAGATCGATTCCGGTCTGAGCGAATCTCGCAATGAAGATTGGGAGGAACGGGCCATCGAGACGGAGGGCGACGAAGTCATGTTGTCGATGGGAAACGTGACGCTCAAGGAGATTGAGGAGATCAAACACGCACTGCATTTGATGGATCAAGGCACCTATGGCACCTGCGCACGCTGCGGCGCCGCGATTCCCGCTGAGCGGCTCGAGCTGCTGCCTTACGCGACCACCTGCACCGGCTGCGCCTGAGCTGCGGTGTCGGAGGACCAAATGCGTTTCCCCGGCGATTGGGTTCAGCGAGTGACTACGTTCCTACAGGTACGACGTCGGGCAGAAGCTCGACTGGCATGCTGATCAAGAAGCGATCACTCATGGAGTGAGTGCGATCCGTTTTCTAGCTAATCAAACGGAGCGATACCCACCAATCGTTTGGCGAGTGGCTTGGCGAGGCAGACCAATCTCCGCCGTCAGTTTGTCGTACTAGACAGGATTCACAGAATCAACAGGATCAAGGATCTTGTGTATCTTGACTCAATGACGCCAGGTTTCCGAATCCTGTTTATCGAGCTCATGCTGTCAAGAGATCTCCGAGCGTTAGCTGGACAGCGGTATTCTTATCGTGAAAATCATTCTGAGTGCGAAATGTGATCGTTGTTTACGATTCAACTTGCACGTGTGCTTTTCAGGTCGTTCGTCCGCAGACAAGCGTAACCAGCGGTATTGGTTCATTTGATGAATAAATGATCACTATCCGAGCAACTGGCGCTCGCTTTCGATGCTCCTATTTCTCCTGAAAAGATTTTCTTGTCCCGCATATCAGCGGTATAAAGGGGCTCTCTCTCTCTTCGATTGAATGGACGTGTGCCTTCGACAACTCTCTTCGACAGGAAAGGAATTAGCGATGCCGATCAGGCTCCTCTCTGTAATTCTGCCAATTTTGCTGGCAGTCAGTATTGGCTGTGCTGACGATCCTCCAATCACGATTGAGGGCTGGGGAACCATCATCGATCCAGACCGAGACTGCTCGGTGACGATCAAGAACGGCTTGATCTCGATTCACGTTCCAGAAGGCGCCGATGACTTGAGCGCAGAACTGAACCGCTTGAACGCACCGAGGATGCTGCAAGAGGTGAGTGGTAGTTTCTCCATCGAAGTTCGAGTCAGCGGGGAGTTTGTGACGGGCGAGGCGACCATTGAAGGACGCACGGCTTATAACGGTGCAGGCTTATTACTTTGGCAAGACGAACGTAACTACATCCGACTCGAGCGGGCCGCCCTGAAGCGATCTGGGCGAGTTCAACATTACGTCAATTTCGAGCAGCGCGTCGACGGCAGGATTGTGCAGTTTGGTACTCCGCTCGACTTCCAAGTGGATGAAACGCGAGCGTGCGATCTGCGACTGGAACGGAAAGACGCGCAGATCAACGCGTCGGTTCGACAAGGTGACGATCCGTGGCAAGCGTTGCTGCCAAAATCTTCGCCTCTTCCGATCATCGTCAAGGTTGGGGTTACGGCCATCAATGCCTCCGACGCTCCCTTCGAACCGCATTTCAGCAACTTGCGACTGAGCTCAAACACAACAACGTCTGCGAAATCGACCCCGGTGAAAGACCAGGATCCCTACGAAGTCCCGGACTCGAACGTAGAAGACCTTGTCGCGTTCGTGAAGAAAATCAAAGAAATTCGACCAAGAACACGGGACGAGTACACGACTCATTCGACACGCAGCCCTGAGGCGCTGGCCACCGCGGCCGAGCGGATCCTGAAGTTTGACGACGCACCTCCCGAGGCGCGAGAACTTGCGCAGCGGATTCTCTTCGAGCCAAGAGTGAATTCCGTTTCGCGGTTGGCAGAAGCGGACCAACGATCGTTCCTGGATGAAGTTCTCGCCTTTCAGCGCCAAAGGCGATGCGAATGAAGAAAACGGGAAGATGCTCTTTACGCTTGCACGCGGCCTTGAGTCCGCCCAACGCACCGAGATGGCCTCGGAAGCCTATCTGGCGGCGAGCGAGTTAGTGAAGACGTCTGACTCGCAGGGAATGGCCCAAATGGCTGAGAAATTGGCAGGATCCGCCAGACGAATGAAGCTGCTGGGCAACGAGATGGAAATCCATGGCAAGCGTGCCGACGGCGAGGATTTCGATCTGGAAAGCTACCGAGGCAAGGTCGTTCTGGTCGATTTCTGGGCGACGTGGTGCGGGCCCTGCGTTGCGGAATTACCAAACGTGAAGAAGTACTACGAGCTCTATCACGACGACGGATTCGAAGTCGTCGGGGTTTGTTTGGACACCAGTCGAGAAAAGCTGGAATCATTCGTCGAAGCCAGAAAGGTTCCTTGGATCAACCTGTTTGAAGACAATGCAGGATGGGATCATCCCGTTGCGAACCACTACGGAATCATGGCCATTCCGACCGTGATCCTGATCAATGCCGAAGGCAAAGTCGTTTCGCTCAAAGCGCGAGGTCCCGAATTGGGGCGGCTCTTGCAAGAAGAACTGGGGCCGATTGATCCGGAGAGGCTACGAGAAGTCGAAGAGAAACTTCGCAACGAGATGCCCGCGTCCGGTCCGCGGCTTCCCGTTCCGGTTGTCCAGGCACCAGCGCCGATGATCATCTACCAGGACTCCGCGGTCTATCTTTCCAAACTGGACGGCAGTGAGTTCAGCCGAGTCGCACGCGACAACGGCTATCAGTGGCACGGAGGTCCGGTCATCTCTCCCGATGGCAGCCGGCTCGCCTGGGACGCCCATCGTCGCGGTTTGACTTCGCCGGCCGTCTTCATTGCGGACACTCAGGGAAAGGTCACTCACAAACTGGAAGGTCTGACTCGTCCAACTTGGCTGAGCGATTCGGTGCTGTTGGCCGAGCGTAGCGGAAAACTGCTCAAAGTTGATATAGATGCGGACCAGAAGGAGGACGTGCTGCTGGAAGGTTCCTACGGCTCCCTCTCCTCGAATCGTCGCTACCTCATTCTTGGGCGAGATCCAGAGACCGTGGTCCGTGATCTTGAGACCGATGAACAGCAGGTTGTCCGTCTGCAACCAAGCCCGCGCTCATTCAATGGCTTTGCAGTCTCGAATGATGGGAAGCAAATCGCCTACGTCGCGCTCGAAGATCGCGGAGAAGGCATTTACGTGGCTGACGTTGCCGACGGGAAAGGCAAGCTGGTCGCGAACGAAAAGGGATCCGAGCACTTCCCGCGGTTTTCGCCCGATGGCAAGCGACTGATGTTCACAGCCGGCAGCCTCGATCTTGGTGATGATCTGCCAATCAGTCGAATCTACGTAGTCGATCTCGCGTCGGGCGAATCGAAAGCGATCACCCCCGATGATTTTCACTGTCGCGATGGATCATGGTCCGGCGATGGTGACACCGTCGCATTCGTAGCTGTCGCGAAATCGGCCGTGGAAGCGAGTCCGAAGCACCCCCCCAGGACCTCTGTCCAAAGTGCAACCGGACCAATCAGCAACGTTTTGAAGAGGATCGGATTGGCATTGCACAACCATCATGCTGCATACAAGCAGCTTCCGCCCAATGCCGCGAGAGTTAGTCCCAACTTGAGCTGGAGAGTTCATCTTTTGCCCTTCCTGGATGAAGCTGCGCTCTATCGTGAGTTCAAGCTGGATGAACCTTGGGACAGCGAACACAACGTAAAACTGGTCGAGCGGATTCCGAATGTCTTCGCATCGGCTTCGCCGGAACTTGCAACCGAGGGCAAGACCCGCATCGTCTTGCCGTTCCATGACAAGGCGATCTACCATGACCGCCAGCAGGGAGCAAAATTCCGTGAAGTCCTCGATGGGTTGTCCAATACGATCGCCGCCGTCGTCGCCGACGAAGAAAATGCCGTGATCTGGACGCGCCCCGACGACCTGGAAATCGATCTGGATCAGCCACGAAAGGGCTGGTCGAAAGGTGTCAATGGTGTTGTCTCCGTCCTGTTCGCCGACGGTGCTGTGATTCGCTTGCCAGACGATGTCTCGGATGAACTCGTCTCCAATTTGTTGACACGTGCGGGTCGAGAAGTGATTGACCTGGACCGATCGAGATAAGCGACTCCAAAAACGAGCGCCCAACCGACCGACGGATGTGGCCGAAGGGTCGGTCTCAACCCAAGTAAGTGTGTGGCCCTTGGAAAAACGCGACGCACTCGCTTGCGAGTTTTGATATTGCGCAAATTCATCCAAGCACGACGCGCCAGCGAGTGAGTCCCAGGAAGCTGCGCAACTCACGTCCGCCAAACGGTTGAAAACCGGAATCACACTCGCTGGCGCGTCGTGCTTGGATTGACGGCGTTCGCCTACGTTGACGCTGTCCAGCTAGGCCATGCTCGAACCGGCCAGAAAGCCCGTCGCACGGGGGCGGATTTACCCCACGGGAGGCCTCCAAGCAACGCCAAACCCCGCAAGCCTGGTCAGGTTCTGGCGGCCTTCCTTTTCTGCAGAAATCAGCAACCGCATTGGACAAATAAGAACGTGACTTTCGCAATGAAATCGGCTGTCTATTAGATGGTCCAAATCCATTCTCATCTAGGACTTATCCGATGTCTTTACGATCCCGTACTTTGCTGATCCTTCTTTCTCTGATCGCGTGTCCTGTTTTTCTCAGCGGCTGCGGTGGCAAGCCGGAAACGGCGGCAAGCTCAGATGAACTCGATGCTTTCCTGCAAGCGAACCCGGACGTCGCCAATGAAGATGCACCGGACGTCGAGGCGGAGTAATCCGCGCGGGTTCAGGCCGTCACCGTATCTCTTTCTAATCATAGGCATTCTTCATATGAAAACACGATCTTCTGGCTTTACCCTGGTCGAACTTCTCGTTGTGATTGCAATCATCGGTGTGCTTGTTGGACTGCTGTTGCCAGCTGTGCAGGCAGCCCGCGAAGCGGCAAGGCGAATGAGCTGCAGCAACAACTTCAAACAAATCGGCTTGGCGCTGCACAACTACCACTCGGCGTACAAGCAACTGCCGATGCTGATGGGTGGGACTGATTCCTACACCAATACCAACAACGCGGTCCCTCAGACCAGCAACAACGCGATGCAGCTGAGCATCTTCGTCGGCTTGACCCCGTTCATGGAACAACAAGCCCTCTGGGAGCGGATCAGTAATCCACTCGATGCCGACGGCAATAGCGCAACGACCACAGATGTTTACAATCCAATGGGGCCAGTCCCCAACATGTCCTTGGCGAATCATAACAACAACGGCGTCTACAGCCCTTGGATGAGCGAGATCCCGACGTTGCGCTGCCCGAGCGACCCAGGCGTGGGACTTCCCTCGCAGGGACGAACCAACTACGCCGCCTCAACGGGTGACTCCATCCACCAGTCGAACGTCGGCTTGCTGAACTTTGTCGCAGCCCAAGGCAAGTTTGTCCCCGCCAGCGGTCGCGCCCAGCGAGCAAGAGAATCGATGCGTGGCTTCTTCGTGCCGCGACAGGACATGAAATTCCGGGACATTCTCGACGGACTCTCCAACACCGTTGCCTGTGCTGAAATTGCGACCGACTTGGGTGACCGAAGCATCACCACGATGGCAAACAGTCAACAGCTGATTGGTGTCTACGACAACCCGACCATCTGTAACCAATACGTGGATCCGAATCGCCCCCGTTTCTGGTCACCCGCCGCACCCAACCTGATCACTGGTGCTCAAAATGGACGTGGCTACAAATGGGCCTTTGGCTATCCCTTCTGGACGCAGTTCACGACGATCCTGCCCCCCAACCGTGAGATCTGCCTCCGCAACGCAATCAACTCACCGGGAATCGTTCCGCCCAGCAGTCGCCATCAAGGTGGCGTGCACATCCTGATGGGTGACGGCGCGGTCGTCTTCATTACCGATTCGATCGAGGCCGGAAACAGTACTGCCCAGACGATCTACGTGAATTATCAGTCGACAAGCAGTGTGGATCCTTCAATTCCCGGCGCCTCAAGTCAATACGGACTTTGGGGTGCCCTCGGTACAAGAGCCTCCAGGGAGGTCGTCGAAGAGCAGCTCAATCAGTAGTCATGCTCACTCGTATCGACATCGTCTCCGAGGACCTATCGCAATTTTCAGAGGCGAACCGGCGACACTGATCAGGTACGACGTGAAGAAGTGCAGCCATCCGGTGGTTGACGCCACCGGCATCGACTGCGCCGACTCTTCGGGCGTTTTTTTTTAGCGGAAGGGCGCGAGCCCTCCGCTACTTCCCTGTGATTTTGTGGTCGATGCCGGACGGCTCGCGCACCGTACCGCTAGAAAGCAGGTGGCATTGACCAATCATCCGGTGGTTGACACCACGGGCATCGACTGTGCCGGCCCTCCGGGCCTGGAATCTGCGGATGCTTGACTTGCATACCGCAATGAGGGTGCTCCGCGAACCCACTTTCGGTAGACTGCAGTTGAACAACCGAGACGGTGTTTCAATGCGTTGCCGGAAGATAGATGCTGAGCCCGAAACTCTACAAGAACAGTCATGCCTACGACTTCTTCATCCGGATGCTCGGGTACGAACGTAGCATTGAGCGATTTCTGCGTAGCTTAGACGTGGACGCCAAACCGGACTGTCGCGTTCTCGATGCGGGCTGCGGCACGGGTTTGCTCGGTCTCCATTTTCTGCAGCGATTCTCTGGTGCCACGCTCGTGGCTACCGACCTGGAGCCGAACTTCCTTGATGCCACCATCACCAATGCTCGGCGGCGAGACATTCCCCTTGATCGGATCACGCTGGGGATCGCTAACATCTCCGCGCCACAACGGATCACCAGCCTGGAAGGTGAGCCGTGGGAACTCGAGGAGGCTTCCTTTGACTTGATCTGCGTCGGTGCGGTTCTCGGCTACGCGGACGATACCGAAGCGAGCATCCGTCAGCTGTTGAAACTACTCGCTCCAGGCGGTCATCTGATCAATCTTGAAATGAACGAGAGTCTCGTCGGTCGATTCGTCTCAAACCGCTATCGCTACGACAACATTCGCATTGCGCAAATCCGAGATTTGATCCAACAGCAAGGCCTCAATGTCTCGACGAAAATGCTCACGATCCAGCATTTGCCGGCCAGACTTACTCGTACGGCGATCATCGCTCGTAAACCAGACTAACGGTGAATCGTTTGTCAGATTGCCATGACCCCGTTACGAGCCGACCGTCCAACCACTCGAACCGAGCGGTCGCGACGTCGGGCTGTGGATGTGGCGCAGGAGCGGAACAACTCGAGAGCACAACGCTCAAGACGTTGCTTGTCATCAATGGTCTGATGTTTCTGATCGAAGCAGGTGCCGGCTGGTGGAGTGAGTCGACAGGCCTGCTCGCTGATTCACTCGACATGTTCGCCGACGCATCGGTCTATGGCATCGCTTTGTACGCCGTGGGCCGTTCGGCGAAACTGCAATCCCACGCGGCGACGGCGAGTGGCTGGATCCAGATCGCTTTGGGTGCCGGCGTGCTTCTGGAAGTTGTTCGAAGGTTCCTGTTTGGGAGCGAACCGGTTAGCGTGGCAATGATCACAATCGGTACGCTGGCTCTGCTGGCGAACGTATCCTGCCTGATCCTCCTGGCAAAGCATCGCACCGGAGGCATTCACATGCGCGCGTCGTGGATCTTCTCCACCAATGACGTGATCGCCAACGCCGGTGTGATTCTTTCCGGCCTGCTGGTCATGATTCTCGGCAGTCGAATCCCCGACTTGCTTATTGGGGCACTCGTTTCCACGATCGTCATCAGGGGAGGCCTCCGAATCCTGCGCGAAGCCAGCGCACAGGATCATTGACAACCATCATCACGGATTCGGTAGCCACCCATCACACCGATGGTCACAAATGAAATCACTGCCAGGGCGGATTTCATTTGTGCGCCTTCGCGAGATTCGTGGCCAACATATGCCAATTGATTCGATACTCGAGCCGAATCAACGCACCGAATCATCGAGCCAGGAATCGAACGTTGACCGCCGCGTCGACCTTCACGGCATCACCCGCGGGAGTCAGTTTGCCCGTGTCCGGATCGATGCGAAAGGAAACCACGTTGCCAGTCTTCTGGTTACCCGCGATCAGATACCGGCCGCTTGGATCGATCCCAAACCCGCGCGGCACCTCGCCCTGTGTCGACGTATTCCCGATCGACTGAAATTCGCCCGTGGCAGCATCAAACGAAAAACCTGCGATCGAGTTGTGCCCTCGGTTGGAGACGTACACAAACTTCCCGCCTGGATGCACCAGACATTCGGCGGTGCTATTGCCGCTGTCCTTGGCACCCGCAGGAATCGTATCGAGCACTGTCCCAAGCGACAGTGTTTGTTTCGCGCTGTCGTACTGGAGCAGTGCAACCCTGGAAGTGATTTCCAAATTGGAAAACGCAAAACGGAAGCTGGGGTGGAAGCAAAAATGCCGAGGTCCGCCACCGAGTGGCATCTGCAGTAGCGGTTGCTTCGACGGATTCATCGATCCGGCTTGGGGATCGACCTCGTACATCAAGATCTGATCTTTACCGAGGTCGGCGACAAACGCTTGCGTCCCATCGGCATTGAAGTTGATCGAATGAGCATGCGGCTCGTTTTGTCGATTCGGATTTGCACCGCTGCCGCCGACGTGCTGGTGGAACGAACCGGCTTCACCGAGCGAGCCGTCCGCTTGGATTGGAAACAGTGCACAACTTCCGCCGCCGTAATTGGCCACGCCGACACACTGACCCGTGGGATCGACCGCGACATGGCAGGCGGCCGCGCCGCCACTGGGCCGCTCGTTGAGTTTGGTCAGGGTCCCGTCTTCGTTGATTGAAAACGCGATCACACCCATCACATCGGGACCGTCGGAAAAGACTTCGGAGACGGCATAAAGCAGAGGTCGACTTGGATGAAGTGCGACGAAGGACGGATTGACCACGGTCGCCGCAAGCACAGGCTCGGACAGCGCACCACTCGATTCATCCAGTTTCGAAACGTAAATTCCCTCACTCGACGAGTTGCCCTCGGTATAGGTGCCGATGTAAACGAGCGTCTCGGCCGACACGGCCAAAGGAAAAAGCGATAGAAGCAGCAGTGCAGCGAGTCTCATCAAAACCTCCCGAGGAACTGTTTCCAAGATTCTAACAAGATTCGTCGCATCCGGACAAATACAAGCACGACTTGTAAGTTTTGATGTTGCTCCATTTTCCATCGCAACTGCGTTTCGACCAACAAAATGCAAGCACGACGCGCCAGCGAGTGTGTCTCCGGTATTCAACCGTTTTGCGGACGTGCGATTGCGCAGATCGCTGGGACTCACTCGCTGCCGCGTCGTGCTTGCAGGGCGACAAGCTACACCAAACATGAAACTGCTCTAGAATCTGAAAGATCGGTGTCCCAGGCTTGTACGCGGCTCGATGGTTGGAGAGGCTATTTTGTCCCCGCTATTTTGTGATCGTTGCCTGAAGCAGCTGGTCCCCGGGCGAGGCGACTTCTTTGAGGTTCGCATCGAGGCGGTCGCTGATCCGACGCCGCCCGATTTCGATGAAGAGCTCGCCAAGGACCCGCGGCAACTCCAACAGCAGTACCAGGAACTGCTGGACCAACTCCAGGAGCTTTCCCCACTCGAAGCGCAAGATCAGGTCTATCGACGCGTCTGGCTCACTCTCTGCAACCATTGCTACAAGACCTGGATTGAAGATCCGGCGGGCCGTGCAACCTCGGGCTCATGATGGGCTGGAACCCTATCAAGATTCCTATGGCTCGCGATCGCGACAATCCTGTACCTGTTGCCGAGAATGGACGGCGAGACTCAGCGGCGAAGGGCGGTTAGCAGGCTTTCCACGACGCGATCACCTGGTCGCGCTTCGTCCACTCGAACCAGCTGCCGCTCGGCCTTCACCATGTCTCCCCTGACCGCGTAGTGGTAGGCCAGCAAGAACTGAGAGTCAATCGAATCGGGGTTGCTTGCCGCGTACTGGGCCAGCTGATTGAACTGTGTCAAATATCGGCTTGGCGGGTCGTACAACTTGGCAACCGTTGCCGCGTCCCACCCAGGACTCACGGCCAACACCGAATACAACACCGCCGCAGCTTCCTGATACTGCCCTCGAGCGTACAGCACCAGTGCACGGAATTGATGCAACGTCGGATCGTTCGGGAGCAACTCAATCGCTTCGTCAATCAACTCGCTAGCCCGGCCATATTCGCCACGTCGAAAAACTTCGCGAGCATCATCGAAGCGTCGCACGGCGCGCTCCGAGCGGATCAAATCTTCATCGGTTTCACGGTAAGACGAATCGGGCACGCGGATCGGCTGCGAATAGTCAAAATCGATTTGAGCTGTTGAACTCGGTCGCACATAGAACGGGTTGGCATACGAAATCGTGGATCCACCGACGCTCAACCAACTGCCACCCACCGACGAATAGCCGTAGTTGTAATAGGCTGGTTGATACACGTTGGACCAAACTGCTGGCTGCCAATGATAGTGCAGCTGGGAATAGTATGGCCGATTCGAAGCATAGCCGCCGTACGAGTACCCATAGCCCGGCCCGTTGAAGTTGTTCTGGTTGATGATCGTCGTGTTGTTGACGTTCGTTTGCGGACGATTGCCACCCGGTCGATAGTTTGGTCGATAGTCGGGTCGATAATCTGGCCGATAGTCGGGTCGATAATCTGGCCGGTAGTCGGGTCGGTAATCTGGCCGATAGCCGGGCCGATTGGTACCGTACTCATAGTTGGGTCGAGTGTTCAGAGCTTGACCCCACTTCACCGGATAGTCACCGGGGCGATAGTTTGAATTCGGACGATAGTTGTCGGCCGGGCCTGGCACCATCGAGCCAGGTCGTTGCAAACCGGACACCGAATTTCCAGGTGCGCGCATTTGCATCCCGGGATTCTTGTAGCTCTTGGACTGCGTTGCGGGACTGAACGAAGGAGTGGCACTGGCAACGCCAGACCGCCCGATTCCTTGAGACTTGTAACTCTTCACCGGCGCGCTCGGTGGAATCGCCAGCGCGGACGATGACAACAGCCACAAGGACAGGCAACCAAGAAACATCGAAAATCGCATCGTAGGCTCCGCGTTCATTTCACTCTCGTGTAGGTTTGCTTGGTATCTGGTAACGACTCACCGCTGACCTCGCGTTCCAGCGCTTGCCAGGTGAGCGTATCGGCATCCACCTTTTCCCAAGTCATCAGCGTCGAACCAATCTGGCCGTCGGGCAACACCATCACGCTCGCGACATTGTAGATGCTATCGCTGCGAGTCCACGCGCCACCTCCAAATCCGCCGCGACTGTCAAAGAACCAAGATCGGAACTGTCCCTCCGATGGATCGAACGCGATATAGGTGACGACTCGAAAATCTTCGTCGCTCGATTTCACGTGGAAGGTCTGCACGAGAAAGTTCTTGTCGAGTGTCCAGTCGCCGGTGAGCTCGATTCCGTACTCATCCGTTTTCGCCTCCCACTTGCCAACCAGCCACGCGAGTTCCTCCAGTGGCTGCGTTTGCACTTCGGCTTCCGGCACTTCCACTTCGATCGGAATGTCGCGAGCGCTGCGAATCAACCACTTCCCGTCGACCTTGGTCCAGACGACGGTGTAACGCCCGCCCACCTTCTCACCATCGGCCGAAGTCAACTCGAGAATCCCGTCATCCATTGCGACTTGTGGCGAGAGAAATTTGCGTGAGGCCGAGTGAAGCTGCAACGTTCGCCCCGGGTTATCGGCAAACCCGCGGCGAAACAGAGCGGCGACCAAATCTCGTCCCTCATGAAACCGTCCTCGGATATCGACGAAGTCTGCGTTCTCGGCCCAGTAGGACATGACCTGATCGACCTCGCCGGTGTTGTAGGCGGCAACATATTTGTCGATCGTCGCCGTCAGTTCCGCCAAGTCGGCATTCACCGCGGGGGTCGAAGACTGGCCTGGCGCCGATGGAAGGAAGAGGAGAGCACCTAGCAGTACTGCGAACCCGTAACGAATCATGGTGAAAGCTCTGTGTGAGTTATCTCGAAGTACGTTAGCCTTTCCAGGCTGACCCGCTTTTCCTGAAGTACGTTAGCCTTTCCAGGCTGACCCGCTTTTCTCGAAGTACGTTAGCCTTTCCAGGCTGACCCGCTTTTCCTGGTGTCAGGCTGGAAAGCCTAACGTACGGATCTATGTATAGTTTATGAGTATCCTGAGTCGTCAAGCAATTGCCGGCTTTTGCCATTGGGCTTGCGCGGACCGATGCGGACACTTGCCATAGAATACTCGACCCAATCAGTGCCAAGGAATTTTGAGACCGATGCTTCGATTTGTATGTGTTTATGCCCTTGTCTGCGCGATCCAGTCTGTCTCGTGGTGCATGGCGGCCGAAGAGGAGACAAGCCAAACCGAGGCCGGGATTGCTGAGCGAATCCCATGGCAGAACCGTCGGCTGATCGGCTCGCCCGAGCCACCACTTCCTTACGTCACCGAGCCGGTCTTTCGGCACATTACCTGGGATCGTCCGCTATACGCGAAGTCAGAACCGGGTACGCGGAACCTGCTCGTCGTTTTGCAGGGGGGCGAAAAGGACAAACCGACGCGAATCTTGCGACTGGACACCAGCCGGCCCACAGAGACCACGGAGTTTCTGACGATCGACGGACGTCTCGCGTACAGTTTGGCATTCGATCCCGAATACGAGACCAACGGTTTTGTTTATGTCTTCACCAATGGTCCCACCGACGAACCAGAGCGCAAGGACCGCATCTCGCGTTACCAAGTGAGTCGTACTTCATCACGGGAATGCAACCCGTCATCCGAACTCGTGATCATCGAGTGGAGATCGATGGGACACGACGGCGGAGAAATGGGGTTTGGTGCCGACGGCATGCTGTACATCTCCAGCGGCGACGGCACGAGCGATTCTGACGGATGGCTCTCCGGTCAAGATGTCAGCAACCTGCTCGGCGGCGTGTTGCGAATCGATGTTCGCGGCGCGACGGCAACATCTCCCTACAAGGTTCCGCCCGACAATCCATTCGTTGGCATTGACGGCGCCCGGGGCGAATTGTGGGCGTTCGGACTGCGCAACCCATGGCGACTTTGGTGCGATCCACCCTCCGGACAGATTTGGGTGGGCAACAATGGCCAGGACCTTTGGGAATCGATTCACCTGATCCGACGCGGTGAAAACTACGGCTGGAGTGTCTACGAAGGCAGCCATCCGTTTTATCCACAGCGCCAACGTGGCCCGGCCGCGATCGTACCGCCGACCATCGAGCATCATCACACCGAAGCACGATCGTTGACCGGTGGCGTCGTTTACCGAGGGAACCAACTACCAGAACTTCATGGCGCGTACGTTTATGGAGACTACTCAACCGGAAAGATCTGGGGAGTTCGCCACGACGGTTCCAAAATAACCTGGCATCAAGAGCTCGCCGATACAGCGCATCAAATCGCCGGCTTCGCAATCACTCCGTCTGGTGTGTTGTTGGTGGTGGATCACGGCGGCAGTCTACATCGGCTCAAGAAATCACCTGCCTCACCAACCACGACTGACTTCCCCAAGCTGCTCAGCGAAACCGATCTGTTTGATTCAGTGGAAGACCACGTGCTCAAGCCGGGTATCATTCCCTATTCCGTCAATGCTCCCGGCTGGAACGATCACGCGACGGCGGAACGCTTTCTGGCGATTCCCGACGACCAGAAGATCAGCGTCAGCGGAAATCGCGGCTGGAACCTTCCGGACGGCTCGGTCGTGATTCAAACGCTTTCGCTTCCCCGAGATGGTGCGACCGAGCGAATCGAGACCCGTTTGCTGCTTCGACAACAGGGCGAATGGGCGGGCTATACCTACCGCTGGAACGACGAACAAACGGATGCCAAGCTTGTTCCCAAGTCGGGAGAGGATATCGAAGTCCGCTCACTCACCGGAGAGCTGGCCAATTGGCACATCCCCAGCCGCTCCGAATGCATGTCGTGCCACAGCCGAGCCGTGAACTTTGTATTGGGCTTGAGTAACCCACAAATGAATCGGCAGCACGCCTACGGTTCCATCACGGCGGACCAGATCGGCACGCTGGACCACATCGGACTGTTCGAAAAGGCTCCCGCCACCAGCGGCTCGGTGTTGGCCAGCCCCTATGACGTCACGCAAACGTTGGAAGCGCGAGCTCGCTCGTACTTGCACGTCAATTGCTCATCCTGTCACGTCGAGGCCGGGGGCGGCAATGCAAGGATGGAACTCGAGTTCACTCGCAAGTTGAATGACATGCAACTCATTTCCGCACGACCGCAGCATGCCAGCTTTGAAATCGGCGATGCGATGCTGGTTGCACCCGGTGAACCAGAATCGTTCCGTCCTCGTTGCGAGAATCTCTCGGCGCGGCGCCGGTCAGATGCCTCCCCTCTTCACTCGGTCGGTCGACGAAGCCGGCGTGAACCTGATGAAGGATTGGATTGCCTCGCTGCCAAAAAGCGAAAGGAAGTTCGTTCGAGCCTGGACCACCGCTGAGTTGGTCGGACGGCTCGATCGATTGAACGACCAGCGATCTGTCGAGAACGGCGAGAAGACGTATCGAGACCTCGGCTGTATTCAATGCCACCGCATTGCTGAAGAAGGTGGCGGCGCTGGGCCCGATTTGACCGGGATCGCCAGCAAATTGACACCGCCGCAAATCCTGCAGTCGATCGTAGAGCCTTCTGCGACGATCGCACCCGAGTACGCTTTGACGATGCTGACAACCATCGACGGCCGAGTCGTTAGCGGGCGAGTGGAGTTCGAAGACGACCAGGTCGTCCGACTTCGTTCCCCTGAATCGTTCGACACGCCCATCACGATTCCAACCGCCGAGATCGACGAGCGAGCGCAGTCAAAGGTTTCAATGATGCCTGCGGACATCCTCAACAGTTGCACCGAAGAGGAGATTTTGGATCTGGTCGCTTACCTCCTGTCCGCGACCAAGAATCCGGCAGCCAACACGCTCTCGCCATGAGTGCAGCCGGATCTGCTTGCAATCCAGGTGATCACGAAGCGACAATCAGCAATGGTACCGTGCAAACATCCATCAAGCATACCGTTAGAAAAACTCGGTGAACATTCAGAACTGTCCTCATTGCCACCTTCGTGTCATACCGAAAGACGACACGATGTGTCCGAACTGCAATGCCTCGTTCAGCGACGCTCCGATAAGGCCGTCAGTGTTTGTGCGAGCACCCAACACCTTCGAGGATTTCCGCTTCCACGGCACGTCGGTGTCTCCCAATGCGGCGACCAATCCATTCCAGCCTCCGACCTACCTTGACGAGACGATCAGTGAAAATACGCTAATTAGTCTCATTTTGCTTTTCTTCTCTTTCAAAGGGCGGGTGCCTCGCCTGACCTACTGGTGCGTATCGATTGCTATTGTCCTGGCCTATGTGTGCCATCATGATCTTGTCGATGGTCTTGGGCGAAGAGTCTGAAACGCTGTCCACGATGGCACCGATTCTCTATTTGTTGGCGTTTTGGGCTACCATCGCGATTAACGTGAAACGTTGGCACGACCGAAACAAATCGGGATGGTGGATGCTGATTTACATCATCCCAATGATTGGTCCGCTTTGGTTCTTCATTGAGCTCGGTTTCCTCCCTGGCACCGATGCTGCAAACCGGTTCGGGCCCGTGCCTGGCCGTCGCAACCGCGAAACGCTGCAGTCGCTTGTCTGAGAAGAGAGCAACACAGAAAGCGAAACATGTCCAGTAACTGGGACTCGGTTGCCTTGTCTTCATCGGCACTTCGGGTTGGGGACAAGGGGCCAGGAGTGAATCGTGTCGACTTGCCTTGAGGACCGAATGGAACGTTTCGGCATTTGGAGCCCGGCGTTAGCTCGACAGCGGCAGTTTCGATCTTTCGCCTCGAATGCAGGCGAATTTTCGGATGCGAACGCCTACCGTAGCCGAGCCTCTCCGAGGCTGTGAACAAATTAAACCGCGGTGAATTACTGTAGGCGAGTCTCTCCGAGACTCGCACGAAACGCAGCAAAGCTGCGCGCGTCCGCCTTGGAAAGGCGGACCTACAGTAGCAAGCACAATATCTTCACAACCTCTCCGAGGCTCGGATGTTCGCGGCAAAGCCGCGTGGAATGTCGATCGGCGAAAAGGGGTCAGAGACCAAAAATGCGAAGCACCCTTCGGGCCGTTCCGGTTTTTGGTCGCTGACCCCTTTTCGCCATCAACCCAAAAACAAATGCTGACGCTGCATTAGTGGCATTGCGTACACCGCGAATCACTGCACTGCTCGCGGTTCACAGGGAACGGCCGTGATCTTGCGACAAGCTCCAAGCCCGTTACGGGTTGAAGCTCGATGCGATTCAGAACGGTCCGCTCTCAAACTTTTGTGACAGAGTCTTGGCACGATCGATTGTGATTGCTTGTCGCCACGGCTAAATTCACGAGGTACGAGCATTCGTACCCCAAAGCCGTGCTGGGGATCGGACAATGAGACTGGTCGTATGTCGCTTGTTTGGCCAACGCGTCAGTAATCAACGGATGCCGTTTGATTCTTCTGATCGACGCGTTTCTCGGATGCATAGCCTACGCGGTGAGAAGCCTGATTGACGATTCCCCGTCAGTTGCTTTTGCCCAAGGGCATTGCTAGCCAACGCAGTTCGCGACGAGCGCCTGTGTTGGTCTTTCAATTCTCGTTGAGCCGGTCGTCTGACGCGTCTGCGTGGACGAAGGCGTAACGATTCTGTCGTGAGGTGTGATCTTGTAATCTGCAACGTTCGAAGTCAAATCTAGTCCGCGGTGCGTCATGTACATTCAATCATCTCACCGGCATTCAAAGCGCCGACAACTCATTCTGGAAGTTCTCGAACGCCGGGACCTATTGGCTGCCGACCCCTTTGGACGCAATTCGCTGCAACCTTTCGATGTCACTCGTGACGGGACAGTCTCCGCCCTCGACGCGCTTCGGGTCATCAACGCCCTTGCACGATCCAGCAATGGCATCGCGAATCCAGCCGAAAATGTTGGGAACTTCATCGACGTTACGGGGGATGGGGAGGGAACGGCACTCGATGCCCTCCGCATCATCAACGCGATGGGGCGTGAGCAACCGCTCATTGCAGCCACGCTCCGCCGTGATTCGGCTCCTGGCGGAACCAGCAACCTGGACCTATTGACCAGCGACTACGCCATCGAACTGACCATCAGCGTTGCGGACCTCAATGGCGAATCAGTCTATTTGCGAGTCGATGGCTCGGGCGATGAACCGTTCACGGATATCACCCCGTTGTTTTCCGATCATCGCGGATTGCTTATACCGGAGCAAATCGACTTGATCTCCGGCACGCCCCTGAGCAACGGTGACCATCTGTTTGAAGCGCGCATCGGCGATACAGGAAGCCAGATTGCTTTTACACTGACAATTGACACTCTTGGTCCTTTGTTGACAGGCCTTTTGGACGTTGACAGTGGTTTGAATCCAAGTGATGGGATCACCAACGACTCCACATTCGTTGGTTCCGCATCAGATGAGTTCGGCCTGCATGAGGTCCTAGCCGAGGTTGATGGCGTCTCGGAAGAGCTGGCGATCAATGAGCTGGGAACCTTTGAAGCCCTGCAGACGCTGCCGGAGGGAAACCATTCGGTAGCGTTTTCGGCGACCGATTTAGCTGGAAACGTCACCATACTCTCCCAAGCGACAGTGATCACGGTGGATCGGACGCCACCCGATCAGCCAACACTCGATCTGTCCTTGGGATCGGATAGCGGCTTGGTCGGTGACCAAAGAACGGCCTCCCAGATCGTCACGCTGACAGGCCGCACCTCAGGCGGCGCGCACGTCGAACTCGTCGACACGGGCCACTCGAGTCTCGCTTCACTCAGCGGTGGCTTTCGATTTCCAAGTGTCAGTCTGTCGGACGGGGAGAACCTGCTGACAATTCGAGCGGTGGATACCGCGGGCAACGCGTCGCAACTCAGCCGCTCCATTTACCGCGAAGATAGTGCGGCGGAAACTGATCCCGTGCTGCGATGGAATGCCATTGCACTGGAATCGATTCGCCTCGATGCGTCCACCCCACCGTTTGTATCTCGCATGTTGGCGATCATGCATGCCGCCATCTTCGACGTTGTCGCTAATCTGGAAGGCACGCCATCGGAATTTGTGGCGATGACTCCTCCCGATGGAGCCTCGCTACCCGCGGCAGTCGCAGGCGCATCGCATGAGGTGCTGACCTATGTCTATCCAGCGCAGCAGTCCAGACTGGATTCGCTGCTTGCCGATGCGCTGTCGGAGATTCCCGATGTATTGGCTCGTGACGCGGGCCTGGCATACGGCCGTGATCTTGCCGATGCGCTGATCCGTCTTCGCGAAGATGACGGATGGAAGGACTTCGTCGACGCGGCGCCCGGCAATGCACCTGGCCAATGGCGTCCCACCGCCCCGATGTTTGATCAGGCGCTCTTGCCGCAATGGGCCGATCTGATTCCCTTCGTGGCGAGCAGCCCCGATCAATTCAGGCCGAATGGGCCACCTGCATTGACCAGTTTGGCCTACTCGGAAGCTTACGACGAAGTGCGTCGACTGGGGCAGGCGGACAGCGCCGAACGAACCGCCGAGCAAACGGAAATCACAAGATTTTGGCTTGATGGACTCGGCACTTACACGCCACCGGGCCACTGGAACCAAATCGCTGCTCAAGTTGCTGCCTCGAGCGGTAACAGTCCCACGGAGAACGCGAGACTCTTCGCCGCCCTGAACCTTGCCCTTGGGGATGCGGCCATTGTCGCCTGGGATGCCAAGTACGCGTTCGACTTTTGGAGACCCATCACTGCCATTCAAGACGCGGCGTCCGATGGTAACGAGCTCACGAATGCTGACGACACATGGGAGCCGTTCATCATCAGCCCTCCGTTTCCCGAGTATGTTTCTGGCCATTCGACATTCAGTGGGGCCGCCGCCGAGGTGCTTGCCGGTGTATTCGGCGATGATGTCTCATTTGTCGACCAGTCGCTGGGACTACCTGGCGTGCAGCGGTCGTTCGATAGTTTTTCGATGGCGGCAGCCGAAGCGGGGCGCAGCCGAATCTACGGTGGCATTCACTTTGAGTTTTCCAACCAGGATGGTTCGCAGGCAGGACGAGAACTTGCCGCCTACGTGATGCAAACGTTCGCAACCGAGGACGATACACAGCCGCCACGAATCATTCTGGATAGTCGAAGCGGAGCGGTCTTCGGCGACAACGTAGAAGTTGATGGCCAAGTTCTTGATAACCTAAGCGGCGTCAGCTCACTGGAGGTGTCGATCGATCAAGGGGACTCGTTCGCCTTAGCCTTTGACGAGCGGGGCCGTTTTTCGATCATTCCCAACCTGCAACTAGATGGCTCGTCGGATGGACTGCATCATTTGACGCTGGTTGCCACCGATGCCCAAGGCAACGAAAGTGAACCCTTGGACTACCTGTTCACACTCGACACGCGGGCTCCGCAAATCGAGATCGATTCCCCGTCGCTCAATGCCAATTTGGACTCGCAATCACGACTGAGGGGAACGGCGCGATCGACCGGATCTTCGATCGTGCAACTCGCCTATCAATTTTCTGGCCAGCCTCGCGTTCCCGTTCCGTTCGAGCCCGTGACCGGTTCATTCGATGTCAGCTTGAACCTGTCACGACTGCCCGCAGGATCGACCACCCTGACGGTGTTCACAATGGATGCGGCGGGTCATACGGCGTCGGTCGATCGAAATCTAACTTTGACGGAACGGATTCCCTTTGAAGTGGAGCGTCTCCTACCCGTTTCGGGTGCGTTCGACGTCGGTTCGACGTTTCGTCCGCAAGTATTCTTCTCGCGACCGGTCAACCCGCAAACGCTCACGAGCTCCAACTTCTACGCATCGGGACCCAATGGCCAGAAGCTTGATGCAACGATCGTACCAGCCGAGGACGGCAGTTTTGCCTGGCTCTTCCTGGACCAACCAATGCCGGGTCGGTCGCGGATTACTGTGACCGTGAGTGGATCCACGATTCTGGCTGCAGGCGATGGGGTCGCATTGGACGGCGATCGCGACGGCGTGCCCGGCGGCACGATGAGCTACTCCTTTTCCACGGTCAGCTTGACGCCTTTGATTGGCACCTCTCTGTCCGGCAAAGTGGTGGACCCGGGAGCGGACCTGAAACCGATGACGCGAGACGATCTGCTGGCGGGACCGGACCAGCGTCAACACACTGCCGACGACATCTTTCTGCTGCCAATTGTCGGTGTGAAAGTCTTTATCGTCGGTCTCGAAAACCAGGCCGTGTTCACCGACGCCGAGGGTAACTTCTCTTTCGCTTCGGTTCCGGCGGGCAACGTCAAATTGGCTGTCGATGGACGGACGGCAAGCAATTCGCCCACGGGCGTCTACTTTCCCGAGATGGTGATGGATCTGAATCTTGAGCCGGGACGAGCGAACACGGTCATGGGTTCGATGGGATCGCTCGAAGAGCAGAAAGCGAATCGCGATCGCCAAGAGTTGTATCTTCCTCGTGTGCCGAATTCGATCCTGCAAAGCGTTGACGGTTCGACGACCACGATGATCGGCGTGGATGCCGTCGCTGCGCCCAACTTGACCGCGAACCAACGAGCGAACCTGAGCATTGAAGTTCAACCGGGCAGCCTTCGAGATCAGCAGGGCAACCTGCTCGGCACCGGTCAAGTTGGGATCAGCACGGTGCCGCCCGAGTTGGTTCGCGAAATGCTGCCTCCGGGGCTACTGCAGCACACCTTCGACATCACCGTCCAAGCGCCGGGCATTACCAACTTTTCCGCGCCGGCTCCGATGACGTTTCCCAACACCTTTGGTGCTCCTGCCGGAACGCAATTGAATTTTCTCTCCTTTGACCACACGACTGGCCGCCTGGTGATTGAGGGCACGGCAACGGTTTCAGCCGACGGTAGCTCCGTTCGAACCGATCCCGGCACGGGCATCACCCATCCCGGCTGGCACGGTCTGACTCCACAGGGGTCAGACACCCAACCGAACAGCTGTGATGTCTCTGGGATCGATTTGATTGAGGATGAGGCGGCACCGATCCTTGGCACCTCGACCTCGGGACAGGCCTCGTTTGCTGCACCAGCCAAACCGCAGCTCTTGCTATCGGGACATGACAAAGACTATCTCTTCACAAATGATCGCGATGGTGAGGAGGCACTAACCTTTCTGGTGACCGAACCGGAGTCGTGCGCAAAAGATCGTGCCTTCGAAGTTGAGATCACGGTAAGTGACGATGCGGACGCTTTTTCCTACGGACTAGAAAACCAGATCATTCAGCTCTATCCGGGGAACTCCTACACGATCAAGTTCTCAACCAAGGCGTTTACGCCACTCCTGCCAAAGCTTTCGCCGCCGATCGATCATCTTTATGGGGCAACGGTGACGCTAGAAGTGTTCGAGGTAGACAGTGGTGGCCATCGAACTGGCTCGTTGGAAGCACACACATTCAATATCTATCGCTACGTCGATGCGGTTGATGCGGACGAGAATGACAACCGCCTTTCCTTCCCAGATGCTGTCAACGACGGCGAAGGAAATATCATACGAGAGCGTGAGATCTACTATGTCGGAGATCCTGACGCGTTGCCCACACTCTCCGTTGGCTCCCTTCTCGCAGATACATTTCGATTCACCGGCAGCCCAGGTGACCAGGAGCCTGACGGATCAATCCGAGATACCTGGCGATTGGAGTTCGATCCTGTTCGAACGGGTGATGCGACAAACCAAATCATCGTGACTCCATCGAACACGACAACGAGACCAATTGTTCCTGGCCGCCTCGAGGCCTTCGGACGCGGACGCGATAAGTACGGCGTGTTCATCAACACACAGCAACTCGACCGAGTGCTTGAGCAACTGGCCAGTCGTACCGAATCATACGATCTGACCTTGCTGTTTAATGATCAGGCCGCTGCAAGAGGGGCACAGATCAACCTTTCCATCGATACAGTGGGCGCTTTCTCTCTAAGTGACAAACAGATCGATGGCGAGCGACTGCGCAGTCTTCTCGCGTCGTTCTCTGAAATCGAGGCTGGAAGTGTTGAAGTCCAAGTGGAGCCGACGGAAAGGATTCAACTTCGTGATGGAGCGCCGGCGAATCTGTCTACGATTCATGTCTTGTTCCGCCGTCGCGATCCCAGCAATACGCGGCCACTGACTTTAAGCGGAATCGACCCAGGAATTATCGGCACATTCGCGGTTCCGCAGATGAACTATGCGAACATCACGCCGAATGAACGAGCCCTCTTTGATGAAGCGTCTGAGCGGGCCTCACTAATTGATTCCGTCAAGGCCGGCATCGAGGCTCAGTTCCAAGCCTACGGCGAAGGCGTCCAATTCGTCGCCCAAGACCAACCTCATTTCCTGGAGATCACCTGGGAAACGGATCAGCGCAACGCTTTGCTAGGATTTACGGATTCCTTCAAGCAAACGAATGCACTATTACTTCTCGCCCGGGATGCGGAGATGTACAACTCTGGCTCGTTAGGATTTCGACTTGCAGAGATCCTCGGTGCGCCAAAGGCGCTCACCTCCGTCGTCTATGTCGACAACCCGCTGGAGGTGCGTGGTGGGATACCATTTGAACTAACTTCAACCTTGCTGGTGAATAGTCTGGTCGGAACCGCATCACATGAAGCAGGGCACGCCTTTGGTGCACAGCATCCCGCCCATCTCGGCGAGGAAGTCATCAACTCCGAAATTCAACAGATTCAGGTCAGCGGTGGAGACGACGGTGATACGTTTACCTTGGAGTTCTCAGGCTTTCAAACCGACGACATTCCCGTAGGCGCCACGACGGACGAACTGCTTGAACATCTACGCACGATTCCGGCAATTGATCCGGACAGTGGTGTCACCGTTGAGGGAATTGACGGGGGCCCCTATCAAATCATTTTTGCCGATCCAAACGCACCGATCGCGAAATTCCGAGGAAACGATGTCCCACAACTTACTTCGAGTAGTCCCCGGATCACGATTACAACCGTCCAGGAAGGTGAGACTCGATACGTGATCGACGGTGCCGAGCGCGTCGTCGATCGCACGCGAGGAAGAACCGATCTCATGGCATCTAACTCCGCAAAGCAGTTTGGGCAATTCGCTTTTCGGGATCCCCTTTCGGGGCCTGCACTTCGAATGGGAATGCATCTGAATTGGAACATGAAGGATGTCGCCAATTACCTCGCGTCGATTCAGTTCTTGGCAAAACTGAACGCTAATACAGGCGCTAGCAATTTGCTGGAGTCATTCGTCGAACAATTTGATCTTGGTCGTCAATTGACATTGTGGGAAGACAACTTGACCGTGCTTGATTCTCGTCTTTCCTTCGGAGATATCGCCGCGGACGGTCTCGGTGGCGAAATTGCCACGAGAAGTTTTGAAGTGGTCAACTTCGGAACGGAGTCTGTCATCGTTTCCAGTGTTCGTGTGGTTGGGGGTCAGGAAAAGTTCTTTGTGGCAAATGCTGCCGGTACCGTTCTCCTACCGGGCGAGTCGCTGGAGATACAGGTGAGCTTTGATCCATCGGTTGCCGGCCCAGCGACGGGCATCCTTGCGATTGATTCCAATGCTGAGAACTTTGAAGGCCGTTACATCCTGACGGGCGAGGCAACTCCTTTCGAAACGCCACGCGTCGCGGTCGCCAACTCCTTGCTGCTCAACAACAACTTTGGCGGAGTCACGGTTGGGCAGACGCTGTCTTATTTCGATGCTCGAGGCCAATTCGCCAAGGTTGAAAACCTCGGCGACCTGCCTCTGACAGTCAGCGAGGTGCGGATCTCCAATGGTGCCGGCCAGAATGAGTTTGCGATTACATCGTTCAACGGCCCCGTCGACGTGCCACCAGGCCAGTCGCTGGATTTCAACGTTCTGTTCACGCCGATTCAAGCTGGATTTCGGCCCGCTGTGATCGAGGTTCTTTCCAATGATCCGGCGAATCCCACGCTGCGGATACCGATCGTGGGTACCGGTCTTGGTGACCGAGGCGTTGATATCGGTGACGACTATGTCGCTGTGGGAGTGTTCCCCAGTGTGTTTGACAATTTCCCTGCGAACGAACTGCGCACGCGTAGTGATGCAGGTGGCAACTGGTCACTTTTTCTACCACCAGAACGCCAGATTGAGACGATCACGTTTGATCCGGTGAGTGGTCTGGTACAACACGTCTTCGCGCGAACCAACCGGGCCGGACAGTCAACGACTCTTGTCGCAGCCCCCTTCCTCGCCAGCATCGAGCGAGACTCGGATGGCGATGGCCTGCCCGATGACGTCGAGTTTGCAATTGGGACTTCGCCGAACGCGATCGATACCGATGGCGACGGATTATCCGACTTGGCTGCCATCGAGCAGTCGCTCAATCCGCTGACCGATCGCGCCGGCGTGACGGGGTTGATTGCCGCCTTGGAGTTGAGCGGTCCGGCACAGGATCTCGTGTTGGCGAAGAGTCCATCCAATCCCGATCAGATCCTGGCGTTCGTTGCCACCGGTTCGGGAGGTCTCGACTTCAGTAAATGTCACGCAGTTCGATCGTCCGATTGTGATCAGCCAAGTGGACCTTCCTCCCTTTGCTTCCAAGATTGCGTTCGATGCCTTGCAGCGTCGAGTATTCGTTGCGGCTCGCGAAGGTGGTTTGCATGTGATCGACGTTTCCAACCCCAACCGTCCTCTACTCGAGCAGGCCATCCCCGGTGAACACCGGCACGTGAACTACTTCGACGGACGGGTGCTGAGTGCCATGTCCGACTACGGTTCGCGCGTACGACCCGGTGATCGGGGAGCTCACCGATGAATTGAACTTCGGCGGGGGTTCCTTGGTCGAGTGGTACCGAGATGGTGCAACCCTGTACGCGTTACTGAATGACGGCGGACAGGGTCGTTTACAGCTCATCGACTTGTCGGGACCGATGATGGTCGCCAGTGGATCGCTCATCCTCCCCAGGCCTGCCGCGAATTTGTTTGTAGCGGATGGAGTCGCATGGATTGGTGCCAATGAGCCACCGTTTCAATCAACCGGGTTGATGACGGTCGATGTCTCGGCACCGAGCTCGTTAAAGCTGATTAGTGACATCGACGGAGGTGGGTTGGCTCCCGATGCGATCGCGCTGACACCGTCCGGCGTGGCAGTTCTCGCCAACCGACGTGTCGGCGCCGGTGGAATCGGATTACCCGCGGTCAGCGTGGTCGATGCTACTGACGTTTTTCAGACGGATGCCTTGTTCACGCAATTCGATTTACCCACCGTTGGCAAGTCCGTCAGGCTCTTTTCAGGCCTGGCGTACTTGGCCGACGACACAGCCGGACTTCAAGTCCTAAACTACCTTCCGTTCGATCGCGGCACGGAGGCACCCACGGTCAGCCTGAGTCTTGTCGCCGACATTGACCCCTCCACGCCTGGCAACCAAATCTTCGAGGGACGAACCGTCACCGTCTCGGCCAGCATTCGTGATGATGTCCAGGTTCGCGATGTGCAGTTGCTGTTGAATAACGTCGTCGTCCGCGACGAAATCAGCTATCCGTTTGATCTTTCGATTCCCCTGCCAACGATCGCCCAGAACGGCAGCGACCAGGCACTCTTGCAGGTTCGCGCCACCGACACGGGAGGCAACGTCGCGTTGTCGCTGCCGATCGTGGTGCAACTCGTGGCCGACACGATCGCGCCAGCCGTGGTTTCGCTCAATCCGTCCGACGGCAGTACCCAGCCAAGAAGTTTTCGCCGCATCACGCTCAGCTATTCCGAAGCACCCGATCCTGCAACGCTAACACCGGCGACGCATTTGCTTCGTGGGCCAAATGGGGTGATCATGCCCGATGAATTTCGCGTTCGCCAGCAAGGCACGACGGTGGAGATCGTTTATCCGCCGCTAGCCATCGGGGACTATGAATTCGTCATCAACGCGGCCAATGTGACAGATCGTGTTGGGAACGCCGTCGACACAACGGACCTGGTCACCCACTTTCGTGTGGATGATCCCATGCGAGAGCCCACAATCGTATGGATCAATCCGGGAAGTGGTCTCTGGAACGATCCCAATAACTGGGAACCAGGTGTGGTTCCAGGCGAAAACGACGATGTGCGGATCGATGTACCGGGGGACATCACGGTGACGATCGATGGTGGCCAGCATCGCGTCAACAGCCTGTTCTCGAACAACCGATTGACCATCAGCGGCGGAAGGTTGGACGTGACCGAAACGATTCAGGTCAACAACGAGTTCTTGCTGACGGGACTTGAAACGGCGGACCCAAACGATCTCACCACATTGCAGCACCACAGTACTGCGGGGAACCGGCGGCCAGGGGATCACGATCGGCGGGAATTTTCTGCGTTGGGCGCGGCTCGTCGAGTCGACCGTGGAGACAGACATCGATGTGGTCGGCCAGCAGGCTGCCCTGTTGATCGAAGGAGGGCTGTCGCTGGGCGGCACACTCCACTTGTCAGACGTTGAATCCACTCTGGTAATCAACGGGACGCAGGCAAATTACTCGGGGGACGATCGTCTTCACTGATATTCCTTCCTCGCTTAGCTCCGTTCAGGGGATGGGAGACAGCACCCTGACGCTCGGTCCCGAAGTTGTCGTCCGAGGGGGCCGCGGAATTTTCCGTAACGTGGGACCACAGAGAAACCTCTCTTTGATCAACCGCGGGGAAATCAACGTCAGCGGCATTGGAAATTCGATCGTTACCGAGACGAAGAATTCCTTTACGAACCAGGGCGTGATTCGTGCGACGGACCGCGCACGGTTGTCGCTCAACGACCTGACCTGGTCGAATTTGGGAATGGGACAGATCCTCGCTGAAAACGCAACGTTGGATCTTGGTGCGAGCTTGACCACGTCATGGTCCAACGCTGATTGGTCGAAGCAACCGAGACATCGTCGGTCAATTTCTCGATCTTTCGCATTGCCGACGAAGTCACCTGGTCGAACACCGGCTTGTTCCGTTTCGAGACCTCCGAAGTAATCACCAACGGCCGCTTCACCAGCGACGATTTAGTGAATTTGCAGCGAGTCGGCGGCAACTTCTTCCTGGGTGGCATCATGGACAACACCGGTCGTACGTTCGTGTTCGACGACGCCAAAGGTGTCTGGATTCTTAACCCTGGCCCCACTCTTCCAGGCAAGATCGTGGGCGGAACGCTGGTGCTGAATCCCCCCACTGCCACACTGTTATTTGGTGGTCAGTTTAGTGGCGAAGGCGGTGGCGTTCTCGACGGTGTACGGATCGATGGCGACCTACTCCTTGGACCCCAACTAAGTGACTCCGTGCAGGTTATCTCGGACCTCCACATTGACAACGGATTGCAGGTCACCGGGAACGTCGTCGTGCGGTGTGGTAGCTTGACGCTCGACGGCGTTCAGACGCTGTCCGATTTGCAGTTCCAGATGAAAGGTCAGGGCCCTGGCAGGTGCTCGGGCGGCTCAGTCGTTGGCGGAGAGTCAAGTGATGTGACGCTCGCCGACACCGTGTCGATCGTTGTGGAAGGCCCCGGCACGTATCTGGTCCGAGACATCGTGCATTCGGGAACGACGACGGTGAAAGGAACGGTCACTGATACGTTTCATTTCAGGGCCGTTAACCGCGGATCGATCACCGTGGAACCTGAGCGAACGTCGAGCTACAGGGAACCAACGAGGGTGTTGTCACCGTCAATAGGGAAAGGAGTAGTTTGCGATCCGATTCGACTGGCAGAACACCGGAACGGTCGATGTGATCGATACGGTCACGACACTCGGACAGTTCCAAGCAGGCGGACTCCCAACGTCCGCTCTGGGAACCTTCCGCCCCGTGGGCGGGCAAGTGAACATCCGCGGTGAGATTGACAACGCAGGGCAGACGTTCGTGATCGATACGCCGACCACGCCTTGGTGGCTCGACTGACGGCGTGATCCAGAGCAGCGGTGCAGGTTACCGCCGGCTCGCAGCTCTTTCTGGCCAGTGGAACGCTTCGAGACACGGTCGTCCATGGGAACGTCGAAGCGACTTCGTTCGGAGTTGCCGGCACCGTTTGCGTTCGATGCACGGTACGTCCAAGGATACGGTGCAGTCGGGCTCGTGCTCGGAGGTGCGTTCCCGTCACTTCCCGTCGTCATCCCATCAGGTCGGTTCGAGTTTCCAGGAAACATTCAATCGGCGATCTTGGAACCCACGCGGGTGCAAGGTGGCATCACGTTCGGCCCAGGCTTTGATCTAGAGGGCGGCAATGTGCTCGCGAACTTTCCGAGCAATCTGATTCACAGGGGACGCGTCGTCGGCGACCGTCCCGCCACAGCCATTCCTTGACGGAAGCATTCACTTCACGCGGAGAAGTATCGTGACAAACGAAGGGACCCTGGGAGCTACTGGTGGCGGCACGCTGAGGATTGCCACGCTCGCAGCAAACCGAGGCGCGATTTACGCCGGCGTCGGCGGTCAGGTACGGTTGGACGATGACCTGCCACAAGAAGCGACCGGTTCGGTGAACATAAAAATCGGTGGCACGTCCGCCGGGCAATTTGGCCAGGTCGTCGTCGGCGACCAGGCGCAATTTGCAGGTTCACTCCAAATCGAGTTCGTTGATGGCTTTGTGCCGCAAGCCGAGATAGTTTCTCGATCATCACCTACGCCTCGTTCACAAATCAGTTCGCAAGCGTCCAGGTCGTCGGACTGCCTGCTGGACTCGTCGCGACGCCAAACTACAGTAGCACGGGTACTTTGACATCATGGTTGGTGCGGGCCTCGTTGCCAGTGAAGCGAGTGCCGAACTTGCCCTCAATCGCACCACTGAACGCAGGCAATTTGCAACCAATCGTTGATGCGGCCATGATTCGATTGATCAGTTCGGCGTTCCGGAAAGTTACGCTCAGCAAGTGTCCGCAATCTCATGGAGAATTGCCGATCTGTCAGGAAACCTGTTGGGACTGGCGGGCAACGATACGATCTGGCTAGACGTCGATGCAGCAGGCCATGGATGGTGGATCGATTCAACGCCGCTGGACGACGACGAGTTCCTCAACGCCGGCTCGGACGCAGGAGGTCTTGAAGGCATGGACTTGTTGACCGTGGTCATGCATGAGCTTGGCCATGTCTTTGGGTTTTCGGAACATACCGATTCAGAAAATGGCCTGATGTTCTCTGGACTGCAAGCAGGCGTGCGGCGTACCGTCCTGGATCCCCACGCAGTGCATAGCTGCCTTGACACCGCGCATTTCCCGGTCAGTATGATCGTTACGCCGCTGCAATTTCCAATCGGGGCTGATCTACGCCAATTCTGAAGCTCATGCGACGGGCTTGGAAGCCCATCGTACGCTAATCGAGTTGCTCAAAGGTCGCGTTGCCGATCGCGTAGTCTTTCCAATCCTTGTAATCAAAGTGCCACCACTCGTATTCGTAGATCGTAAAGTCTTCCGCTTCCCATCGCACAACGTAGCAGGTCGCGATACCAACGCTGTCGCGATGTTCCGCCCGGATAGAGTGGGAACGATCGTGTCGAGAATTCATCGTAGCCCGCCACCGTCGGAATCGGCTCACCAACTTCAGGTCATACAGCGTGATGTCCGCCGCAGAGCCTCGATTGTGTCGCGAACCATTGGCTGGATTGGCAACGAAGCCCTTCATCGATTCAGGGGTCGCTCCAAAACATCTTGGTGACATGCCATGGCCTGTACGCATCATGCACCAGCAGACCAAGCCCGCGTTCTTTCAATC
>CAVOND010000002.1:0-69492 GCA_963697195.1 Pirellulaceae bacterium | reverse complement strand
ACAGGAGCCAAGAACGCCTTGTCGTATCAGGCTCCGTTTGTGCCGTTAAGACGAGAGTGGCAGCGGGCTCTGGCAAAGCTGGCGATGCCATTGAAACAGCCGCTCGGGGAACTCCGCTCGGCTCGCCCGGTCGACCACGATCCAAGGCCTTGCCGTGCGAATCACCCCTTTCTCGAGAAAGTCCCCGAACAGTCGCAGGCAAAGCAGGTGCTGGCTCGAACGATTGCTCGTGAACGGGCTGTCGTGCGGTCCCAGCAAAATGGCGGTCGATGTCGCCTTACCACGCACAACGGAAATCGATGGGGCTCCTGTGGAGCCTGACTCGACGTTGGAATCCCAGTTGGTCGGCTCGCCTTCGTGACTAAAAGAGTCAACCGAAATTCCCTCCGCTGCCAGGTCCAACATCGGGTGAGAATCGAGTAGATCCGTCTGGATTGAGATGGAAGCTTCCAGCACCAGGGAGTCCGGAAGCGATTCGATCGGTTCCAAGGCCAAACGAATCGCGTAGTTCCCATCTCCCTGGGGGTAATTGATGAAGTAACGACTGCGACGAACGTATTGCTCGCTCGCCAACGGCAGTCGGGTTTCCATTGACCGGCAAGATCGAAACGTAACGTTCGTCAACATTTCGAGCATCGACGCTGACGTCAGCCGAAGCGATCATGCCGATACCGAACTCGCCTCCGCGAACATCGAAGTTCCACGCCGCTTGGCCGTCACGCCAAACGGCCAAGCCCAGTTCGTTGGTCGTCCACATGGCTGTCGGTCTCGCGAGAGAGGCAATCTGGTTTTCGTGACTAGCCGGCGTATTCGGCGCTGAAGAACTCTTTGCTCTTTTCAACGTCCGGATTGATCGTGCGGCTACCCTCTTGCCAGTTGGCCGGACAAACCTCGCCATTCTTCACGAAGAATTGCAGTGCTTTGACCATCCGCAATGCTTCATCGACGCTGCGGCCCAGGGGCAAGTCATTGACGACTTGATGGCGAACGATCCCTTCCCGGTCGATCAGGAACAATCCGCGAAGGGCGACGCCGCCGTCGAGCAGGACGTCGTAGTCCCTCGAGATCTGCTTGTTCAGGTCAGCGATCAATGGGAAAGCCGTGGGGCCGATTCCCCCCTTGTTGCGCGGCGTTTGCGTCCAAGCCAGGTGTGTGAAATGGCTGTCGATCGAAACACCAAGGATTTGGACGTCGAGGTCGGCAAACTCTTTGGCACGATCGCTGAACGCGATGATTTCCGTGGGGCAGACGAAGGTGAAGTCAAGCGGCCAGAAGAACAGCAGCACGTACTTGCCGTTGTAATCGCTCAGCGAAACCTGCTTGAATTGTCCGTCCGGCATGACAGCTTGTGCCGAGAAATCAGGAGCCTGTTGGGTCACCAAAACACTCATTGGAAACTCTTACTTTCGATGGATGGAGGAAGGAATCGGTGCAGCCGACGCGAAGCAGCGTCCGCTGACGAGGGCTCAAGAAAGATTCTCAAACACTATTGAACGAATGTTGCGATTCGACAACCCGGCAGGCGCGGCGTGCCCGGTTCGAACCAGGTTTCACTCGATTCTGGCGGCGGGATCGATTCGTTTTCCTTCCCAGTAGAATCCGTCCTCACGCCGCTCGAGGATCCGATTGGCGCTGCCAGGAGCCAGCGGTTTGTCGCCTTTGGGTAGCCAGGCGGCCAGCCGATCCGCCACCGCACGATCGCTCTGGCTGATCGAGTCGCCAAACAACAGGTTATCGAGTCTCCTCGGGGTCCTGCTCGCGGTCGTACAGTTCTTCGCTCCCGTCGGCATAGCGAATGTAACGCCAACGCTGATCGCAAGCCGAGTGGTTGCCCGCGTTGTGGGTGCAGATCGCCGGACGCTCGCGATGGGCCTGTGGGTCGACGATTTGCGGCGCCAAGCTGATTCCCTCCATTCCCTCCGCGTGCGGAATGCCAACCATATCGGACAGCGTCGGATAAAGGTCCAGCAGCTCGGCGGGTTGGCTACAGGTCTGACCAACCGGAACACCGGGTCCGGCGAAAATCAACGGGACCCGAGTCGAACGTGTCCAGAGCGAATTCTTTCCCGAGATCGCCTTCTCACCGAGGTGGTACCCGTGGTCGCTCCACAGCACCACGATCGTATTGTCCGCGAAGGGAGATTTTTCGACGGCATCGAGCACCCGTCCGACCTGACTGTCGACAAAACTGACCGAGGCCAGGTAGGCGCGAACCAGCGGTCGCAGTTGGTTGTTCGCCTCCAACCAACTGGTTCGCGGCTCTGGCAAATCCCAGTGGATGTACCAAGAGGCGTCCGGTGTATCATCGCGATCACCGGCAAGAATCGGCGGCATCGTCAGCGATTCCTCCGGATAGAGATCGAACCATTTCTGCGTGGCGTAGCAGGGCACGTGCGGCAGAAAGAAGCCGACTGACAAAAAGAACGGCTTGTCCGTCGGCATCTTTTCGATCTCGTCAACGGCCCAGGAGGCAACCTGCCAATCTCCTTTGTCTTCGTCACGGTGTGGAAACGTGCCCCAATCCATGAGCGGATGATTTCCGCCTGGAGTCGGAGGGATCAGCTTCTGTGGCGGTTTGACGCCAACGCTGGCGTTGGGGCCCCAGACATCGCACTCGTCGGTCTGGTTGCGTCCGCGACCGTTGCCACCGTGATAGATCTTGCCACCGATCAACGTGCGGTAACCATGCTTGTGAAAGTGTTGTGGCATCGTCACCAGCGGTGCCAGTTCGGGGACGTTGCGAATCCAGGGCGACAAACCATAGACGCCAGTCGACGAGGGTCGCTTTCCCGTCATCAACGAGGTGCGGCTTGGATTGCAAAGCGGCGCCTGGCAATGCGCGTTGGTGAAGGTCAGACCTCGCTCGGCCAACCGGCGCATCGCCGGCGTCTTGACGTCGGGGTGACCCCCCAACGGCTCAATCCAATCGTTCAAGTCGTCAATCGCGATCATCACGATGTTGGGATGGATCGGGCTCTGGGCGAAGGCCGACAGCGAGGTACAGCAGAAGACGGTCGCGGCGGCGACCAAGAGCAAGGTGGTGCGTCTCATGATTCTCGGCGGGATCAACGAAGATTTCGAGTTCGGAATAAAGAGGAGCAGGCGGGGCTCGCTCGGTCCGCATTCTACCGCAATCTCCCTTGGGGTGTTTGTTTAACGCGAATGGCATCACCCTCCCCATCAGGAAAGGCCGTGCCGGATTGTCGATCGACACCTACCGGCGCGACATACAAGCACGACGCGCAAGCGAGTGTGTTGGGCGCTTTACCACGGAGTGGCGGGAAGCGTCTCGCCCAGGTCGGGAGTTGGTTGTCTTGGTCGGCCAGATTTGGGGCCCACGGCTAGCGCCTGAGGTTCACGGTCAAGATTTGGGGCCCACGGCTAGCGCCTGAGGTTCACGGTCAAGATTTGGGGCCCACGGCTAGCGCCTGAGGTTCACGGTTAAGGTTCGGGGCCCACGGCTAGCGCCTGAGGTTCACGGTCAAGATTTGGGGCCCACGGCTAGCGCCTGAGGTTCACGGTCAAGATTTGGGGCCCACGGCTAGCGCCTGAGGTTCACGGTCGAGATTTGGGGCCCACGGCTAGCGCCTGAGGTTCACTGTGAACCTCAGGCGCTAGCCGTGGGCAGCTTTACTTGTCCGTGTGATTCGAAGAATCCACAAGCGTGAGGGTGATGATGGCACAACGCCAAAAAGGCGTCAGCGTGGTAGGGGTCGCTTCGCCCATTCGCGACGCCTCCGGTTAAACGAGCATGGAACGGTCTTGCCTTTAGGCTCGACTCTCCAAGGGGGAGTGTGATTGCGTCGTCGAACGAACGTCCTCCAACAGGCGATCCACTTCTGCCTCGGTCGTCGACCAGGAACACATCAAGCGGGCGATCCCGGGGCCGATGAATTCGTAGAACACCCAGCCCATGCGGTGCAGTCGACTGACAACGCCAGGCGGGAAGTCGACGAACACAGCATTGGATTGAACCGGCAAGATGATTGCCACCCCAGGGATCTCGTTCAACCCATCGGACAACCTTCGCGCCATCGCATTGGCGTGCTGTGCATGTCGCAGCCAAGCACCATCGGACAACAGCCCGACCCAGGGGGCTGCGAGGTAACGCATTTTCGACGCGAGCTGCCCCGCCTGTTTGCATCGGTAAGCAAATTCATGTGAGAGTTCGCGATCAAAGAAGACGACGCACTCACCGACCGACATTCCGTTCTTGGTGCCACCGAAACAGAGCACGTCGACCCCACGTTTCCAAGTGATCTCCTTGGGAGCCACGCCAAGTGTCGCGATGGCATTGGCGAATCGCGCGCCGTCCATGTGCAAATTCAACTGGAATCGCTTCACGACTTCGTCCACGCGATCGAGCGCGTCAGGGTCGTAGACCGTTCCCAACTCGGTGGACTGCGTGATGCTCAGTACTTTCGGTTTTGGGAAGTGAATGTCGGTCCTCTTGCACACGACGTTGGCGACCTGGTCCGCGTCGACGCAGCCATCCTGGCCGCCGACAAGCAGCAACTTGGTGCCGTTGGAAAAAAACTCCGGGCCACCACATTCGTCCGTTTCAACGTGGGCCAGTTCGTGCGCAATCACACTGTGATACGACTGACAGAGCGAAGCGAGGGCAAGCGAGTTGGCTGCGGTGCCACTGAAGGTGAAGAACACATCGCAATCCACCTCAAAGACATCGCGTAGCAGGTTTGCGGCCCGTTCGGTCCAGGCGTCATCGCCGTAAGGACGCGCGTAACCCGCGTTGGCTTCGACCAACGCCTGCATCGCCTCCGGGCAAACCCCAGCGGTGTTGTCACTGGCGAACTGGCATCCAGGCTCGATCGACATAAGCTGCTTTTCTCAACGGCGTTTCTGTCGAGCCATGTTCCGGTGCGCCGAGCTTGGGAAGCGATCACTCGCTCGGCTTGTCTTCTGGTGACTCGGACTTTTCGACAAATCGAAGGGATGCACTGTTCATACAGTATCGCAGTCCGGTCGGCTTCGGTCCGTCTTCAAAAACATGCCCAAGGTGGGCGTTACAGCGGGAGCAATGCACTTCGGTGCGGGCGAAAAAAAGACGGTAGTCGGTTCGGGTTCCGATATTCGCGTTCTCAATCGGAGCGTAAAAGCTGGGCCAACCCGTTCCCGATTTGTACTTCGTTTCACTGCTGAACAGCTCGCGGTCACAAACGACGCATTTGTAAACGCCTTCCTTCTTGTTGTTCCAGTACAGATTTCGAAACGCCGGCTCGGTCGCTTCGTTCTGGGTCACGTCGTACTGAATTCGCGACAGGGTACGCTGAAGTTCCCGTTTTGTCTTGGGGACGTACGGTGTCTCCTTCGGCTCAGATTCGTTCTGCGAATCGGCGGCCTGCTCAGCAGCGATACCAGGCGATTTTTCCTCGTCTGTCCGGTTTCCGTCCAACGCCAGAGCGGTCCAGGAGCTCAGGGCAACAAGGGCGGCGATGACCAGCATCAAGTACCGTGCAGGAATGTTCATGGGCTCAACTCCTACGAGAATTGCGAGCGATCAAGTATGGTTGGAGCGGGCCGCAGAAGGCAAGCTATTTTGCGGGCTCTCGGCGACGGGTCCCGTTGGGGACAGGATTTTCGAAATTTCCCCTCCGATTGATTCTACGATGCAGGTCCAGCTCCAGCAGATTTTCGTCGCTTTGGCGGGGCGGAGTGTGCTGTCCGGGCTCGATCTGACGACAAAAACCAACGAATACGTCGTTATTCTCGGCCCGAGCGGATGCGGCAAGACGACGACCTTGCGGGTCATCGCCGGGCTGCAGCGGCCGGATCGAGGGGAGGTCGTGTTGGATGAAACACCGGTCACCTCGCTTTCGCCTCGCCGGAGAGGCGTCTCGATGGTTTTTCAGCATGATGGGCTCTATCCCCACGTGACCGTCGAAAAGTCGATCCGTCTAGGCATCCCCGCAAAGGTCAACGAGTCCGAACTGCGGGCGCGGTTGAGCCAGGCCGCCAAGTTGACCCGGATCCAGGGGCTGCTGGATCGCTATCCCGATCAACTCAGCGGCGGTGAGCTTCGTCGGGCAGCGGTCGCCAAGGCGATCGTGCGACAGAGCCCGGTTCGATTGTTGGACGAGCCGATGTCGGCTCTCGACGCCTCGGCCCGACACTCGCTGCAGGACGATCTGCTGCGCTGGCACCAAACCGTTCCCGGCACGACCATTCATGTCACGCATGATGGCTATGAGGCGATGCGAATGGCCGATCGAATCGCGATTCTCGATGGCGGACGCATCACTCAATTTGATTCGCCGGCGACGATCTATCATCGACCCCACGACATCACTGTGGCACAGGCGATCGGCTCGCCGTCAATCAACCTGATCCCCGCAAGCATCGAGCGAGGTCGATTGGTATCGCGCGATCCCAGGGTCCAATTGGCGATCGATCATAAGGTCAGCGGTTCAGATCGAAACGTCTTGGTCGGCGTCAGGTCAGAGTCGTTGGACGCGGTGCCCGATGATCACGATCACGACACATCGTTCCGCGGGATTGAAATCACAGCGACGTTGGTCGAACTCCGAGAAGGAATCCACGACTGCAGCGTGCGCGGCCAATTTGACGCATCACTCATTCACGGCGTTGTCGAAAATGCCGCCCGCGTCGCCAACCTCGTCGGCAAAACGATCCGCTTTCGAGGCCTTGAGTCGAAGCTACATCTGTTCGACGCCAGTACCGGTCAGCGTCTGGGGTTGTAACACAAGCAAGTCATGCGAGAGCGCGACGTTACGGATTGGACGTGCGCGGGGCAGTGGGGGCAGTAGGGGCAGTAGGGCAGTAGGGCAGTAGGGCAGTTGGGCAGTAGGGCAGTTGGGCAGTAGGGCAGTTGGGCAGTTGGGCAGTTGGGCAGTTGGGCAGATGGTAATTGCGGAGAATTTCGAATACCGAGCAAGGAATACCGAACTCGGAATTGTGGTTTTCTTACTTCGTATTTGAGTTTCCTTGTTCGATATTCGCTGCTTGCCGGCAAGTGGGGAGTTACTAGAAGAGCATTTTCACATTTCTCGTAGGCGGCAAACGATTGTCGCCGATCGCTCCGCCGATCGTAGCGTTACCGCGCGCAACGATCGCCGGAGCGATCGGCGACTATGTCATTCTTGAAAATGCTATGAGCAACTTACCCTCTTACTCACTGCCCCACTGCCCCTCTGCCCCACTGCCCCTCTGCCCTACTGCCCTACTGCCTCACTGCCCAACTGCCCAACTGCCGTTCCTGTCCCTGGGCTGACTGAGCGCTGCGTTCTCCGCTAGGATTCCAGCATGGATGCTGTTGTTGACGCGTTGCCGCTTGTGCTGATTCTTTGCGCGGGGATTTTTGTTCAGTCGGCGGCTGGCTTTGCGGCTGGCTTGATGATTGTGCCTGCACTGTTGTGGTGCGGCTACTCGATTCCCGCGGCTCAGTGTTCGCTTCTGGTCGCGACCATCCCACAAAACGTTTGGGGTGTTTGGAGCCTTCGCGACAGTCTTCAAGCCCGCGAGGTGATGTGGCCGGGACTTGGGCGGATGGTCTTTTATCCGCTCGGGATTTGGGGCCTGCTGCGGATGGAATCACTGCAGCCCGAAACGCTGCGCCAGATTGTCGGTGGAATGTTGGTGCTGCTGACGGTAGCGACCATGATCGTTCGTCCGCGGCCGCGTCCGAGCCTGCATCCGATTTGGGCGTGGATCGCGTTCCCTGTGTCGGGGTTCCTGCAGGGGCTGGTCGGCATGGGAGGGCCAGCGATGGTGTTTTGGGTCCAGGCTCACGACTGGGGGACGCGGAAGTCGCGGGCCTTTCTCTTTTCGATGTACCTGATCAGTATCGTCCCGGCGTTGTTGGTACTCGCTCTGGTTTTCGGAGCGCGCGTTCTCTCAGCCGGTCTGGTGTCGGCCCTGATCATTCCACTGTTGCTGGTGGTCACGCACTACGGGTTGCAGTTTGGCTCGCAACTGGGTCGTGAGCGATTGAGACGGGTCACGCTCGGCTTACTCTTGCTGATGGGGATTGCGGGGCTGCTCGCTCCGCTGCTGAGTCCTCGCTGAGTCGCGACCGCGTGCACAATCGCTGGGTCCAGATTTCAAACGGAGCGGATCACTGCTCGTCGGTTGCTGCTGGGGCTTCCTCGGTTTCGACTTCAGGTCGGCTGCCCGCTCCGCGCGGTTGACCACCGCCTCCGCCCGCACCGCCGCGTCCGCCGCCTCTTGCCCGCATGGCTTCGACCCGAACATTCCATTCTTCTTTCGAAATCTTCTCGTCGCCGTCGGTATCAATTTCGGCCAGATTTCCTCGGGCCCGTTCCATGATCTCATCGCCGGCAAGGAAGCCGTCACCGTCTGCGTCGTTCTCATTGAACATTGCCTCCGGGTCAAAGTTGCCGCCACCACCGGGGCCGCCACCACCGGGACCGCCACCACCGGGGCCGCCACCACCGGGGCCACGAGCGCTTGGACCGGCAGATCCCCCGTCACCACTGCTACCGCCGGTTGTCGGCGATGGTTCGTCTTGCCCGTCTGTTGGTGGATCCCCATCACCCGTAATGATGATCGCATCCTTCCCGTCGTATTTGGAAACCTCCGTTGAAGGTTCGTGTTTGTATTTGGAGTGGCGATGGAACATCCAGTTCTCACCATTTTTCTTGAAGACCGCGAACAAGTCATGGGTTCGGATCGGAAGGCCGCTGCGCCAACTGTAGACTTCAACGAAATCCCCGTTCGGCTCTTCAAAGGTGCGTGAGGGAGCCTTCTTCAGCAAGTCCTGGACATCCGTGTTGGTGAAGACGTTGGTGCTGCTCATGTTGGTAAGCATGCTTTGCTCGGTGATCTTGTCGTACGCATCGTTCACTCCCGGGCGAGCCACCGTGTAGTCGTAGATCAAGCCAATCACGAGCAGAACGAGAAGTCCAATCAGCAACAATTGACGCAGGTTGCTGCTTCCTGCTTTGGATTCGGGTTTCGAGGAGTCGGTCATTTGGGGCCTCTTGGATAAACGAGCATAACGGTAGGGAGGGGAAGGAAGATCGATCAGTTGGATGCAGTGGACGATGACGGGACGATCTCGATTCGGTCCACGCCCAGCATCCAACGCTTCAATGCATCCGGATTTGCACCGGTCATTTCTATGGTCATCTTCACGGGAACGTTCTCTGACATTGGAACGTTCGACCAGCGCAACGGTTTTACCAGTTGTCGAACTTGTTTGCTGTAAAGATCCGCCGATTGCCACCGCTGGCCATCGATTCGAGCCCGTATGACCGGGTAATCCGGTGCAGTGGTTAAGAACAGGGTCACATCACAGGGGCCGGAGTGCGCCGAGGTCAGGTCGAATTCCAACGTGGCGCCCTGCTTCGCGTCGGTCCACCACAGTTGCGCATCGCTGGACCACTGGTCAGCGAAGCTTCCCATGTCTTGGCGACGAACGTTTCCGTTGCTTGGCCGGGCTAAACTGACCAGCCATTCGGCTTCCACGACATTTCCGGGATCGATTTCCCCTTCACGGGCGTCACGCTGAGGCTTGGGCGGAACTTGACGGTCAGTCGCCAGGTAGGCAACCAGATCAATCACATCAGCACGATTCATTTTCTCGAACATTTCCGTGGGCATCATGGATTGATCCGAAAGCTTCCTTGATTCAATCGCATCGGTATCAAGCGTGACTTCCGTTCCCGCAGCCATGACGATACGAATCTGTTGCTCGTTTTCCTCGCGGATCAAACCGCTGATCAGCCGGCCATCGTCCATCAAGAAGGAATGCATTTGATAGGCGTTGCCGATGATCGCGTTGGGAGCTAACGCGTTTTCCAGAATGTAATTGAGATCGCGCCGGTTCGAACCGGTCAGATCAGGTCCGATCGTCTGTCCCTCTCCGTGCAGTTTGTGGCAGTTACCGCACAACTGGTCATAGACAAACCTCCCGTGGCCGACGTCAGCGGTACGCAGGCGATCAGACGAGATGACCTCGCTCCAGTACTGCTTGCGTTGCTCGAAGTCGCCCGGTGTACTGCGAATCTTTCCCCAAATCCCTTCAATCAACGATTGCAAGTTCGCATCATCGTGAGAGTACATCTGGCGAAGCATGACGGCAGGAACAAGTGATCGCTCGAGTCGTTCCGCTTGGATCGCCTCAACCAAATCTCTTGCTGTCGATGGTCTGGAGGCAAGATAGTTGATCAGGTCATTACGAAATCGATTGGGGAGGTCCGCTAGATGATTCACAACCGTTGGAGCGACGGCCGGATCTGCGGTTGAGACGATGGCGCGGACTGCGGCTTCTTGCAATGGCTTTTCGCCTAGCAGTTTGGCCGCAACCGTGCCGGCTTCGTCGTCGCCCGCCTGACGCAGCAACTCAATCGCCTCGATACGCAGACCGTGATCGAGTGATGCATCGAGGGCACGCGACCTGTAAAAGGGAAACGCATCGGAATCGCCAAACCGCACGCCGAGCTGTTGCAGCGCCTCGTGAAGATGCTTTTCATCAGAACCTCGTTGTTCGATGAGTTGTTCACCAAGTTGACGGACTTGATCCCACGATTTCGGCTGTTCCAAGCCGGTCGATTCGGGCAACCATTGCCTGAACTCAGCGAGGCCGACCGAAAGCTGGTCATACGTTGTGCTTTGGGTGAGAAACGCTGCCAGCGCGGCGCGGCCAGGCTCGCTCGCTGCGGCTCGTCGAACGATCTTTCCACGCAGCGACTCCGAACCCCCAAAAGCCGCGAGCAGGTTGCCGGGCTGACTACCCGCCAATGGCTCGAGCGCATACCAGACCAGCAGCGGCAGATTCTTGTCACGTTCGAACAGGTGATGGGAGATCACGTTGGACGCCACCGCCGCACGCGATTCCAGCGGCACCCTTTGTAATGCACTGGCGAGGTAACGCAGTGTGACCAGCGACGATTCACCCGCAGTCGCCTCAGCCAGACGCACCCAATCCTCAGCCGTACGATCCTCCGCCTGTTCCGCAAACAACTGAATCGCCCAGCCACGGATGGAAGGGTCCTGGTCTCCGGCAAGCTGCGAGGAGTTCATCGGCCGAAATCAGGCCGCAGCAGTGCCTCGCCCAAAGCACGCGAAGTCGTAACGATGTTCCCGTCGCCGCGCCGGTTCGTCGCAACAAAGCCTCGGCCGCCGCATCGCGATCGAGTGTGCCCGCGGCGGCGCGTTGATGCAGTTGGTGGGCTGCCTGACGGGCGATCGTCGCATTGCGGTGGCTCAACAACTCAATCAGGCGGCCATCATCGAGATCGACCAGATTCATGTCAGTCGATTTTGCGTCACCGTAGCGGAGTCGAAAAACACGACCGTTGGTTCGATCCCATATCTCGGGATCGCGGTGATGGCAGGTTTGCGGATCGTGCCAATCGGAAAAATACAGCGATCCATCGGGGCCAAGCATCACCGTGACGCCGACAAACGCATGATCCGTAGTGCGCACCAGGTCGGGCCGGTGATGACCGACGTAGCCCGAGCCGTCCGCGCTGACGCTCTCTCGAACAATCCGATGTCCATGCAGGTTGTTGAAGAACAGATCGCCGTAGAACGAATCGGGAAACGAATCACCCAAGTAAATCGCCATCCCACAATGTGCGTGCCCACCGCCGACCATGGATGTCGATGCTGCCGTGCGATTGACGAGCTCACGATCGACGCGACCTCCCTCTCGCATCGATGCAAACGATCCGTCTCCATAATGCAAGTGATCCGCAATGGTCTGCAGGTCTTCGTAGATGTGAGGATTGAAGTGCTGTCCCGCTTGTCGGTGGTAACGGGCCCCTTGTATCACCTGGAACAGGTGTGGGATCACGCAACACTCCATGAACCAATCACCGTAGTCGTTGTAATCGATCCCCCAAGGATTGCTTCCTCCCCAGGCAAAGACTTCGAACTGGTGACGAGTGGGATGATAACGCCATATGCCGGCGTTGAGCGGGACACGGGCTTGTTGCGGAGTCCCCGGTTTGCCAACGCTCGAGTGGGTGAAAACGCCATGGCAACCGTACAGCCATCCGTCGGGACCCCAGGTGAATGAGTTCAACGTTTCATGTGTGTCCTCATATCCCCATCCATCAAGCAGGATCCGGGGTTCGCCGTCGGGAAGATCGTTGCCGTCGGCGTCAGGGATGAATAGCAGGTACGGTGCGGCGCCGACCCAGACGCCACCGAAGCCAATCTGGATTCCGGAGACCAGGTTCAGATTTTCGGCAAAGACTTTGTGCGTTTCAAACGAGCCGTCTCGATCAGAATCCTCCAGAATCACGATCCGGTCGCGTCCCTGACCGTCCGGCGCTCGAACCGGATAGGTGTGTCCCTCGGCGATCCAGATTCGTCCGCGCGCATCGAAGCACATGGCGATCGGTTGTGCGAGGTCGGGCTCGCTTGCGATCAAATCGACTGAGAACCCAGCGGGAACCTCCATCGCGGCGGCGGCATCCTGCGGCTCACGGCTTTGGGCAAACGCCGAATCGTCCTCCGCTCCCTGGTCCCAGCGTTTCATGCCTGCTGCGAAATCGCTATCGGATGGTTGGTGGTTGTGATTGGCCTGGTCGTCGTCGCTCGCATTGCCGTTCGATGGCTCAGGCCCGGTTTGCAGGTGAATCGTCACCCCCTTCTTGTTGGAACTGATGATGTCGACCCGCCCGTCGTTGTTCAGGTCGATGACGTCGACCTCAGTACCGACGCCTGAATCGTCGTCCACCATGGATGGTTCGAACGTGAACACATGGTTGTTGTCCGGAGAGCCACTGAACCAGTACAGCACCGCAGCCTGGTTGCCGCCGGGGTCATGACCACCATGTGCCCACCAGCGCTTGCCCGTCACGATGTCCTGAAAACCATCCTGATCGATGTCAGCAAGGGCCAGCGCATGCAGTTGGCTAAAGACGACACCGAACGGATTATCGATCGAGGACTCGCCGAGGATCTGGTTACGAATGAATCGACGTTGATTGTCGTCGCCAACTTTTTGGGCAAACCACGACAAGCCGTAACCGTGAGCGCTGTGTGACGTGATGATGTCGTTGTGTCCATCGCCATCGACGTCATGCACAAGAATCTGGGCGCCCCCACTGCCATACGGTTCCAATGCCCAAGTGCTGACGTCCCAGTTCTGTTCGCTCTCGACGTCGAGCGGTTGCTTCCACCAACGCGTGGGATCAAGGATGTCCAGGCGGCCGTCACCGTCCACGTCACCGATGCCGAGACCGTGCCCGAACGGGATGGCTGTGACGTTGTCTTCGGAGATTCCATGCCATCGCCAAGGTTTCGTTCCGTCCTCACCGGCCTGGTAGTAGCCGAAGCGGCCATCACGGCTGCAGACGAGTTCTGGGAGACCACCCGCGATCAAGTCGATCATCGCCGGTGATTCGTTGGAAACCTGGTCGGCGATGATGCGAGATTCCCAGCGAGTCGATTTGGTCGGTTCGCCGGGATTCAAGTAGGCGATTGCCTCTTTGCCTGGAAAGCCAACGCTGATCACGTCCACGTCGCCATCTTGATCAACGTCGGCCGTGAAGCTGAAGAAGTGATCGCTGTAACCGCGAGGATCGAAGGGTTGGCCTTCGCGGTATTCGAACCGCTCGGTGAATTCGGGGCCGCGCCACCAGTGGGGACCGCTGGCCAGGTCCACGTTTCCGTCGCGATCAAAGTCCGCTACCGAGGCTCCCTCACTGACGAAATCGCTGGTCAGTGTCTGCTTCTTCCAATGAACATGATGATCCGCCTGGCACGACCACGTACCGAGCAGCACCATCAACCCCGTCATGATCAATCGCACCTGATCGCTCCATTCGTGTTTACCAAGCGGCTGGTGTCAGAAACGAATTCTCAGCCAGCAACAAGGATAACCGCTGGGCGATCGCGATGTGTGCCTGCTTGGGATCGACGAACAGATGCCAATCCGGACGCCTCGACATGGGGGTCAGGTAGGCGTGTCGACTTGATCCCAGTTTTCGGGATGGAGGAATTGGACGAGCCAATTCAGCGCGTAGTGTCGCTCCTCGACCACACCGACCCCTGGGCACTGGGCGACGGGGACCCACGTAATAAGGCCTGACCAATCAAGGCGTTGGGGAACTCTGGGTTGGTCTGCCAGACTTGCGTCGCGAATGGCCCAGTGAATCCGCATGGTGAGGTCCTGCGCATCAAGGATCTCCTCGACGCTCCGCAGTTTGGCGTCGGTGATGAACGTCGGCGAGGATTCTTGAACCCGCATGATTTCGACCAGGCGGGGAACGTTGCACATGTCGTGGGGCCAATCCAGCTGATCAAGATGGCCGAGCGCCCAAAGCATCACCCACAGGCTTTCCAGTCGCCACACCAATGCGTGCGACATGTCGGGATCCGGATTCGGGTCCTCCAAGAACTTTCGTTCCATTGGGCTGACGCTGTCCCATGCGTTGGCCTTCTCGATCAATGCGATGACTTCTTCCTTGGGTGTTGCCTCAGCTCGCAAGGCGACGGCCCACAAGATGATCGCGCGTCGGGCAACTTCTTGCGGATCTTGGAGTCGCACTTCTTCATCGTCTTCAACGAACAGCGGTCCGCCATAGACGGGGACCTCGCGAAGTTTCAGCTGGGCGAAAGATCGGTCGGCACGAGCCCTTTGCCGGGGGCCTGCTGCCTGCCACTGCTGCGTCGAAGGATAGGCGAGCGCATCGGGCTGAGCGGGCGGCAGGATTTCTTCGGCCGGAAGTGGTAGTTCGGCCTGTTTGGCGACCGGCGCGACCGGAGCTTCTTCTCGCGAACACCCCACAGCAGTGATCGCAACCATCGCGAGGCAGCAGGTCAGAAAGCGTAGCAGTTTGGAGAGCATGAAGACGTGCGAATGATAGGTAAGTTTTGGCGTTCCAGCCAGACACAGTACGTTAGGCTTTCCAGCCTGACAAACCGTAAACCATGTCAGCCTGGAAAGGCCGACGTACGTTAGGCTTTCGAGCCTGACAGGTTAAACGATGTTCATCCGGGAACGACCGATGTCCGTTGACCACTACGCGGTGACTTCCAGACTGACCTGCTCGATGTGGGCACGACCGGACTTGCGAAACGGTCGGGGCATCGGTTGCGCGTTGCCATTTTCGTCGATGGTTCGTGAGCGAAACAGGTATCGCCCCGGTGGCAATCCCGGAAGCACGATCGCCCAATGAGCTTTGCTGAATCGAATCGGCCATGATTTGGGATGACCGGATTCGAATCCCATGGTCGCTTCGGGGATGCGCTGGTCGGGAAGGTCGCCACCCCACTGATTGGGCGGCGGCAGGATGTTCGCATCGACCCAAGCCAGTGACTGAAAAGTCTCGTCATCCTTCGGCAGCGCGTCTTCGCGGTTTTGAATGGAAACCTGGACTTGCTTGAGACCCGAGATTCCCACTTGCGCGTAACCGGTGACAGGAATCGGCTCGTTGGCTTTGAGCTCCTTGGGGATCGAGAGCGTTTCGCAAAACGTCTTGAGGGGACTGTCGACGTCGTTGTTCTTTTCTGCGTACGTGTCATTGGCGGCATGATGATTGGAAAGGTACAGATGCGTCAGCCACTTGATGCTCTTGAATCCGTAGGCCTCCGGCACCACGACGCGGACGGGACCACCTCGCTCCGGCGAAAGAAACTGGCCGTTCAGTTTGTAGCACAGAATCACCGGAGGCAGACCGAAGGGATCCTCCAGCACGCGTCCAACCGGAAGGGAACTGCGGAACATCTGCTCCGGCTTGTCATTGTGGTAGCCGAAGTAAAAAACGCGGCGCAGATCCTTCTGCGGCTGGGTTTGCCAGAGTACGTCGCGCATCGGCACGCCTTCCCAAATGCCGTTGCCCAAAGGACAGCCGATGTTCAGGCACGTCATCACTTTCGCGAAACGTACCGCGCGTGTCTCCGACAACGCCATCAGCTGCGCAAAGTCAAACGCGTTACCAAGACTTTCCGAGAGCGGATTACGCAGATCTGCTGGATGCTCGGGATCGGCAATCACTTCGAGCTTCCAGGTTTCTCGAGTCAATCCAACCGCCGCACGCTGCTCTTCACTCAGCGAGTGAGGCTTGGGATCGCCCCGCGAAACGTCTTGGAAATCATCCTGTCTGGTCAGCCATGGTTCGATGCCATCGACCAACTCACGATACTGATCGGATTCGGATATGTCGTCGGCGAACAGGGGAGACGAACGCAGCGCCGTGATCCCCGCCGCGCCCAAGCCCAAGAAAAAGCGTCGAGTCAACGAGCGATGTTGACGGAGAAAAGGATGCCTTGAGAAGTCCATGGGTTGCTTCCCCGGTTGATGTGATGGCGGACAACGTTGATGAAGTCCGTACGATGGGTTTCCAAGCCCGTCGATCGACAATTCTTGGCATCCTGCGACGCTTGGATCGCTGCGACGGGCTGGAACGACCATCTTACACGTTTGGAATCGGGCCTCTGGATGCAGGCGACCTATCACGGACGTAATTTTGCTCGGCTACAGATCGACTCGGACGAGTGGCTGAGCAGCTTCCCGATTCCGGAGAGGTAGGGAATTGGTGGCCGATGGCGAGATGGCGACGAGCGTCATCGGGACAATCGCACGGCCGACGTTCGGGGGATGCCACCGAGCGGTTTTCAAGCCGTTATAATCCCAAGAGGTCAATTCGATCGAACTCCCTGGCATCCAAGCCCGGGATTTAGGAGGACGAATCAGGCCTGCTCGTCATTGGCTTCTTGTTCTCGTCGGATCGCTTCGTGAAAACACCGTCTGTCGAACCCGTTTTGCGCAGCCGGCTGTTGCCGCGAGTCTCTTTTCGTTTGGTCCTGGCGCTGATGACCCTCTCGGCCGTGATCGCGGCGGTCGCCAAGGCGGCCGGTGGAGGAGCGGCTGCGGCGTGGGCGGCGATTGTCGCGGTTGGTTTTCTGGTCGTCTGCTTTTTGCTGTTCGTGGCCTTGTTTTTGTTCTGCTGGGCGATCTCGTCGTTGTGGTATGACGGTGAACCGGACGCGGGCCAAGGAAGTCCGTTCGCCGACGGGCAATTGCCGCCGCAGATCCTTCCCCCCAGGGAGCAGCAGTCGTGAGTTGGCTCCCCTGCGATGAGTTTCGCTGCGTTGAACCTTGCCGCGAGGCCCTGCGCACAAGCGGCAGTGGTTGTGCTGGGACTCGGCAGCCGCGCTGGTTGGCGATTGGTTCGGGGCGAGCAGCACGCTGGTTTCTGTTCGCCGTCGTGCTCCTGGCCGTGCGCGTGGATGCCGCTGCGGAAGACCTTCTGGGACCGATACGAAACCCGATTCTGCTGCCGGAAGCGACCGAGTTCTTGCAGGGCTTCACGGTGCTAATCCAGGTACCCGAGGAAACGTCGGCTGGATACGTCCCCGTCAAAATCATTCTCGCCGGCAGACCTCAGTTCACCGCTGATCGCCGGTTCGTCTTCCGATTTCGCAGTGAGCCACAACTGGGTTCGCCGCCGCAAAATGGACTCGAGGTCGACGTGCCCATTCTGGTCAACCAGGGAACGTCGACCGAAGCGTTCATTCGCTACCTGCCCAAATGGTCTGCTGGACAGGCGGTCAGCGTGAGTGTCAGTGAGGAAGGGCGAGCCATGGATGGATATGTCGCTTTCTTCGGTGGTGAAACTCTGAAGATGCCACCTCGGACACGCTTTCAGCGCTACTCAAGTAACAATCGACGCTTGTTGAGCCCCGAATACAAGATGAACTGGCTGTTTCTAAGTGAGAACGATGATGCTGTTCCAGGAAATCTGCCCGATCTGACCGACTTGCTCTACGCCGACGGGACATCCATTTCCAGCCGGATGGAGTTGGGTCCGGACGGGCTAAGCCGATTTTGGAGTATGGCCATGGCGGGCTCCGATCTTCAAGCGATCGGACAGAAGAAGCTACCGACGGATTGGCGCGGCTACCAGCGATTCGACACGATCGTGATGAGCCCGGAGGGATTGCGCCGTCTGCGATCGAATGATTCTGCTTACCAGGCGATTCGCGATTGGGTTCTCAATGGTGGAACCGTTGTTGTCTACAACGCCGTCTCCGCACCCGAGATCGTGGACGAACTCGGTTTCACCTGGTCTAGCAGTCACAACACCAAGACCAACGAGTTCTTGAATTCAGTCGTTTACGACTTGACGAATCAATGGCAGCAGGACCTACAGCAAACGCAGTTAACGGTCCAGGGATTCGAGCAGTCGGTTCGTCAACTTCAAGAGCAAGTCGCTGCTGCCCGTGCGATGCAAGCGGAAGCGGACACTGGGGCCGAGCCGATGGAACCGGCCACTGATGTGACGGTCAACGTACCGAACTTGCTGCCGAACCAATTGCCGATGACCCTGCCTGATGAATTCACGGCCGAAGCGCTCAACGCGATGAGTTCAGGCGATCCAGCCTTCCTGGACGACCAGGTGAAGGCATCCCAGGACGAATTGTTGATGCAACAAGAACGGCTCGCGAGGCTTAAGCGGAAGCTCAACACGCCATCGAAAACTTGGGTGGACCAGATCCAGATTCAAGGCGCTGGAGCGGGCTACGTCATCACGATCAAGCCAGAAAGTGGTCGAGAGACACCAACCGAGGCACACTGGAGAATCGTCAACAGCTTTCTTGATCATCGCGCGTCGCCGACGGTTCGCCGCGGTGTCGATCCGTTGATCGGAGACAGGCGGTTCGGACGATGGATGATTCCGGGTGTGGCACAGCCTCCCGTTTACACCTTCATGGGTCTGCTGACCGCTTTCGTGATCCTCGTCGGACCGATTGCCTATCGCCGAACCAGCAAGATGGGCCGCAGCTATTTGATGTTCGCGATTGCTCCCATCTTGGCTCTTTTGACCACCGTCGCCATGTTCGGCTATGGAATCGTCTCGGACGGTTTCGGGACGATGGTTCGCGTTCGGCAACTGACCTGGGTCGACGGAAAATCCGGAAACGCAGGCGAACGGGTGCGAAGTACCTACTTCGCGGGTGTTCGTCCCGCCGATGGTCTTCGCTTTTCGGGTGATGCGGAGCTGATGATTTACCATGAGGGGACGGGGAATGTCGTGGGAGGATCTCGACAACTTGACCCCGGCAATGCTCGGTCAGGTGACCGTCGAGGAAGATGCGCAACGGCTTGACGCGACGTTTCTTCCCTCACGTCAGCAATGTCAGTTCGTGACGCATGCGCCGCGGAACGATGTCGGTTATCTCGAGCTGATACCGGACCCCGATGGCATCCAACCGCCGGAGGTTGCCAGTGGGTTTGCGTTTCCGCTCCAGCAGGCCGTGCTGCGAGACCAGGATTCGAACTACTGGTTGATTGAAAACCTTGCGCCTAACTCGGTCAGTCGCACGACGCCGCTGACGACGCGCGACGCATCCAAAATGTTAGGGCAACTTTACAACGATCACCGACTTTTGTCAGAAGTTCGCGAAACGCGATCAACGCAGAACCGATACGACAACCAAATTTACGATGTGATCCTCGATATCCATCGCGTTCTGGGGTCGAAGGTGACAATCACTGATGGACTGTTTGAGGCTTGGTTGCAACAAAACCTGCAAACCAACGGTGAAATACCCAATCAGCACTTCGTTGCGATTTCCGACGTCAGTCCCGACGTGCTTGCCGTCGAGGGGTGTGAGTTGAAATCGAGCATCCGCTATGTATTCGGGACGTTGCGATGAACGTTGTGCCGAATACCAGCACGTCGATGGTGCATACCAACGGCAACGAGTGCATTGAACTGCGTCGACTGCACCGATTTTTTGGCAAGACCAAAGCTGTCGACGACATCTCCTTCACGGTCGACAAAGGTCATGTCTTTGGATACATCGGTCCCAATGGTGCGGGGAAGACAACGTCGATGCGCATCCTGGCGACGCTCGACCTGCCCAGCTACGGCGACGCGTTGGTCGATGGGTTCTCGGTGGTCAATGATCCTGAGCTCGTTCGTCGTCGGCTCGGCTTCATGCCCGATTCGTTTGGCACCTACCGAGATGTCAACTGTCAGGAGTACCTTGACTTTTTCGCGCGGGCCTACGGACTGGTGGGACGCGAACGAATCGACCGCCTGAGGTGGGTGCTGGAGTTCACCGGGACCGATGGGATGGCGGAAAAGCCGATTCGCGGGCTGAGCAAAGGGATGAAGCAGCGTCTCTGTTTGGGCCGAGCGCTGATTCACGATCCGGCGGTGATGATTTTGGATGAGCCGGCCGCAGGCCTCGATCCGCGCGCTCGAATTCATCTGCGACGAATGATTCGCGAGCTGGCCGATCGCGGCAAGACGGTGTTGATCAGTAGTCACATTTTGACCGAGCTGGCGGAAATGTGCGATTCGGTGGGGATCATCGAGCAGGGCAAACTGCTGGCGACCGGATCGGTCGAGCAGATTCAACGCCAGCAGGCACAGCATCGCGAGCTGACCATCCGCGTGTTGGACCGCGCCGAGCAGGCGGCCGAGAGTTTGGTGGGCAAGGAGGGCGTCGGGAAACCGCTTGTCGATGGCCATCTGTTGCGTTTTGAGTTCGCCGGTGATCTGAAGGACCAGGCCGCCCTTGTCGGCATGTTGGTGTCGGAGGGTTACGCCATCGTTGAAGTCATCTCGCACAAGAAATCACTCGAGGATGTCTTCCTGCAGGTCACCGAGGGGCTGGTTCAATGAGTGACCGTAGCATGAGTGACTGCGCAATGAGTGACCGCGCAATGAGTGACCGCGCAATGAGTGACCACAGCGTGCGCGACCGCAACATGAACGATCATGTCCAGAACGATCGGGAGGCAAACTGATGGCCACGGCGGTCGAAACCAACATTAGTTCTTTGCCGGCCGAACAGCCTGTTCACTGGATCGACCGGATTGACGACTGGAGCGTTCGCGTTGGCGACGCCTTGAATCCGATTCTGGTCAAAGAGACGCGTCAGGCCCTCAAGAGCCGACAATTCGTGATCACGTTCTCGGTGTTGTTGTTCGCAGCCCTGGCGTGGACGATCGTGGGAAGTCTTTCGATGATGCCACAGATCTACACGACGCCGTCGGCGCCGAAAATGTTGATCGGCTACTACATCGTCTTGGCGCTGCCGATGTTGCTCGTGGTGCCGCTGGCGGCGTACCGATCACTCGAAGGCGAAATTGACGACGGGACACTGGAGTTGTTGTCGATCACAACGCTGACACCCTGGCAGATCGTGCTGGGGAAACTGGCCAGCGCGATGCTGCAAATGGTGCTTTACTTTGTCGCGTTGTTTCCCTGTGTCGCCTACGCCTACACGCTTCGCGGCGTCGACTTGCCCACGACCATGCTGATCATGGCCGCGCTCGTGGTCGCCGGCGTGTTGTTGACGATTATCGCGTTGTTTTTCGCTCCGCTGACGCGCAGCCGTACTGGGCGAATCACGACGTTGCTTGCGACCATGTCGATTTTGATGGCGGCCGAGTGGGGATTGGCGTTCCTGATGATCGGGATGATTGTTTACGGTAACCCGCTGACGACCGAGCAGCTGTTCTTCACGGTCACCGCGACGCTGTTGATTTCGCTGTCGCTGGGACATTTGTTGTTGACGGCCACCGCCGCGCAGCTGACCCCGGAAAGTGAGAATCGCTCAACGCACATCCGTGTGTCGTTGATGGTGCTGACCGCCGTCGTGCTGGGGGTCGGAACCTTGGGCGCGTTCATCCTTGGTCAAGAGGCGATTCCACTCGTTCTGATGTTTTCCACTGCCCTGGCTGCGATCTGGACGGTTTGCGGCAGCATGATAGCGGCCGAGTCGTCGGCGATGACCCCAAGGATCCGACGAGAACTCCCGAGCAGCTTTCTTGCGCGAAGCACGTTGACCTGGTTGACCCCAGGACCCGCGACGGGATTGGCATTCGCGACGATCAACATCGTGATCATCGCGTTGTTCATTGCCTTCGGAATTGAGTACTTGATCCGCCAGCCAAACGCCTGGGGACCCCGAGTTCACGTCTTCAGTCGCCTGGTCCTCGCCTATGCCGCGTACCTGGTCGGCATGTTGGTGGCCGTGCGGCTGATCATTGCGGTGATTCGTATCAACAACAATCCGCGTGTGGAATTGGGAGTCGCCGCACTGATCGTGGTTGCGGTCATCGGGGCCTTGGTTCCCTATTCCATCGGGCTGCACCTCAATGACTATCGCCCTTACTCGTACTCCTATTGGCAGGCAACGAATTGGGCGTGGACGTTGATGATCGTGGCGCGCGGGCAAGATCTCAGTGCCATGATCGGTTTGATCGGGATCTGCTCGGTCGCTGCCTTCTTGCTGGCTTTGCTTGCCTCACCGCAATTGGTGATACCCCGTCGCATCGCCATGCCACAGCGAGTCCGGCAAGAGCTCGAAGCGATCAAGCACGTGTCAGGCCGGAAAGCCTAACGTACGTCGGCCTTTCCAGGCTGACCTGCAATTCCTGTCTGTTCATCCCGATTTACCCCCGGGTGGGTCCCGAAGGCGGGACCCTCTAGAATGCATTCCTCAACGCTGCTTTTCGTTTCCCGCATTTTGTCAAAAAGCCATTCAGGTCGCTGATTCGCATGTCATCGGATTCCCAACCCTCGCCGGCCGACCGCCCCGACCCGAATGATGGCAACCCGGCGCTCCGTGCGCGGGTGCCCGATCACGTTGCCGACGGGTGTTTCAGCACCGGTGCGATCGTGATGACCGGTCCGAGCGAGTTCATCGTCGATTTCCTGCAAACCATCGGACGGCCGCACAAAGTGGCCAAGCGAGTCGTGATCCCGCACCCGGTGATGCCGCAGTTCATCGAGGCTCTGAATACCAATTTGCAGCTGTACAAGAGTCGATTTGGTGAGCCTCCTGCGCCACCGGTCCAAAATCCCCCTCCGGCTCGACGACCGACGCCGCAGGAGATTTATGATGATTTGAAGCTTCCCGACGATGTGCTCAGCGGCGTCTATGCCAACGGGGTCATGATCGGACACGGTGCCAGCGAGTTCGGTCTCGACTTTTTGACGAGCTTCTTTCCCCAGTCTGCCGTGAGCGCCCGAGTTTTCTTGGCCGCCGGCCAGGTGCCGCGACTGCTCGATTCGCTTCGTAGCGCCGTGCGGCAATTGGAGCAGCGACAACAGGCGATGCAGGCTGGTGCAGCCGGTCCGGCGTCACCCGAGGGGAGCGGCCCCGCGGCAAACACGCCACCGGATGAGCAACCCCATGCGGGCTCGGGCGATGCCGACTCGGGCGATGCCGGGGGAACGCCGCCGCCGGATGACTCCGCTTCGGATGACCCACCCGCCCCACCGTCGTTTTGATTCCGCCTCGCAGCCATGAGTCACTTTTCGGAGTTACCGCTGTTTCACGGTTTGCCCAAGGCCGATCTTCCCAGTGACGAGCCACTGATCCTGGCCAGCGGGTCGCCGCGTCGAGCCCAACTGTTGACCGCCGCCGGCTACCAGTACAGCGTTCAGGTCGCTGGCGACGAAGCGGAATGCGGGGTCTGCAGCCGGGAAACCGCCCCTGAAATGGTCGCCCGCTACGCCTATCGAAAAGCGGCCGATGTTGCCTCGCGAAATCCCCGCGGATTGATTCTCGCCGCCGACACCGTCGCCTCCTGTTTGGGGCAAATCCTCGGAAAACCGCGTGATCAGGAGCATGCGGAATCGATCCTGCGGACGCTCAGCGGGCGTCGGCATGACGTCTACACCGGTGTCTGTCTGTGGTCGATCCAGTCGCAAAAATGCCTGGTGGAAGTGGTGCGAACGGAACTCGAGATGTTGCCGCTGAGCGAGTCGATGCTGCAGCAGTACCTCGACTCGACATTGTGGGAAGGCAAGGCGGGGGCGTTCGGCTACCAGGACGGCAACGACTGGCTGACCGTTTTGAATGGCGGCAGCGAAAGCAACGTCGTCGGATTGCCCATGGAGAGACTCGCGGAATTACTGGAAAATTTTGACCAAATGGCCGAAACCGTATCTATTGGAACGGTTCGTCCACCTATTGAAAGCTAGGCAGGTTTGCTACCTTACCCCGCTGCGTTTTCCTTCCTCTTGCACCGGTATGGAATGATGGTGAGTGCCGATCGCTGGGGCCTCTCGCGGATTTTGCTTGCATTGGGTTTATGTCTCGGTGCGCTGCTCCCCGCTGCCTCAGCCCAGAATTGGGCGGAGAAGATGTTTGAGGAAACCTCGCATGACTTCCGCATCGTCGGTCGTGGTGCCAAGAGCGAATATCACTTCGAATTCACGAATCAATACGAGCAAGATGTCCACGTGGCCTCGGTGCGAAGCAGTTGCGGATGCACGACGCCATCGATCAGCAAGGACACGTTGAAGACGCATGAGACCGCGTCGGTGTTGGCGACGTTCAATACCAGTTCGTTCATCGGTCAAAAGGGAGCGACGATCACGGTCGTGTTCGATCGACCGACCTACGCCGAGGTGCAGCTGAAAGTCAGTGGGTTCATTCGCACCGACATCACCTTCGACCCTTCGGAGGTGAACTTTGGAGAGTTTGCTGCTGGGGCGGCTCGCGAGCGGGAGGTGACGATCACGCACAGCGGCAACGCCAAATGGGAAATCACCGATGTTCGAAGTCATTGCAAGCACCTGCAGGTGCGATTGAATCCTGCGGAGCGTTTGCCCAACCAGGTTCGCTATCGGATGCTGGTTCGTTTAGATGACTCGATGCCCGAAGGGGACATTCGCGAACGGTTGACGTTGATCAGCAACGATCGCGACTTTCCAACCACGGAAATGCTGATTTCGGGTCGAGTTCGTCCATCCGTTTCCGTTTCTCCCGCCTCGGTCAGCCTGGGCGAGACCAGCACGACCGAAACGAAAGAAGAGCGTTTGGTCGTCCGCGGCGAAGAACCTTTTGAGATTCTCGATGTGCAGTGTGGCGACCGCCGTTTCGAGTTCGAGGTTCCATCAGGCGAGAAGAAATTGCATTTCGTCAAGCTTCGTTTTCGAGGTGACGGCTCCGAGGAGTCGATTTCGCAAGAGATCCGCATCGTCACCGATTTGCCAGGTAACAAATCGGCCTCCTGTGTCGTGACCGGCCGCGTCAACGCATCGCTGTAGCGTTGCAGCTGTAGGCTGGGGACCAAATCCAAGCACGACAGACAAGCACGACGCGCCAGTTTTGATGTTGTGCTTTTTGATTTCGGGGCAACGCCCCGTCCGTTTACCTGGCCCAGCCCAACGGGCTTGTCTCTACCCACATTTGAATTCCATCATCGAGTGGAACTCGCGTGAATTGACCGCGCAGCGGTCGCAGATGGTAAGCCGTGGGTCGCGCTAGTGCACCTACCGAAACTTGTGGAATTTCAATCCCAAGCGACCCCGCAGGCGGTCGCAGATCCGTCTGCGACCGCCTTCGGGGTCGGTTTCTGTTGCGAATTCACCATTCCGTGGGTGCGCTAACGCGACCCACGGCTACCCTCCGTGATACCTTCGGCATCAAAAGAATGTGGGTAAAGACAAGCCCAACGGGCTGGGTTCCCATTGGCACCGCGAATTGCAGGGCCAACGGCCCGTCCGTTTGTTGCTTCGATTCACAAATAGCCGGACCTTCGGCCCTCCAGGGCAATCTCGCCATAACACCCAGACCGATGGCCTGGGCCAGGTGAATTGCTGGGCCTTCGGCCCGAAATCAAGCAAACAGCGCCACATCAAAACGCGCCAGCGAGTGTGTCCCCTGCGCATCCGACTCGCTGCCGCGTCGTGCTTGTCGCTAGCGTCTCTCGCCCTGTTTGGATGGCTCGGTCATCCGCAACACTCGCTGACGCGTGACCTCGATCGCGAATACCTGGCGTTCCTCCAGATCCACATTCGTTGCCACTCCGAGCACGTTAGCGGCGATCGATCCTTTCGCGTGAAAGACTTCGCGAACGGAGGTGACGCGCTGTTCCTTGGAATCGTAAAGGATCTCGCCAAACGCCTCGTAGGTCTTGAAGTTGGCCTGGGTGACCGTGAAGGGCAGTGCGTTCGGCTGGTTCGCCTCTGGTTCGGGCGGCAAGTATTCGAGACCGTGTTTGTAGCTGAAGCGTTTTCGATTTCTTCCTTCATCGCGGCTGACAAAATCGGTCTTGCCATACCAGCTGCCAAGTGCGCCCCAGTCGTGCGTGGTCTTGCGTGAGAACGACCGGGCTGACCGACCAGTAGGCGGTTGAAAGAGAGTCAATTGTGCGAGTTCCTTCCAGCCGTCTTCATCGATGACAGTCGATACCAGCATCCCGCGCGATTGCGGTTGCTCGACGTCGATCGTCGTGCTGTTGTCCTGCTGGTTCGTCATCGAAACCACATTGGCGAACTTGTCCAATTCATACGTGAACGAGTGCCCTTGCATCGCCAGAAGTGATTGTTCAAAGGCAGCCTTGGAAAGTGGATCCGCCTCGATCAGGACCGTATCGGAAATCGTCTGGATCGCGATTCGATGTCCCTTCAGATCGGGCGGATGAAGCTCGAAGGTCGATTGAATGCGATAACGAATCTGCTGATTGATCAACATTCCCTGCAAAGAGAATCGGGGCTGACGCTGAATCTCGACCTGCTGGTAAAACGTTTCGACACGATCTTCGTCTTTGCCCGATTGACCGGAGGCCTGAGCAAAGGCGGTCACCGATGTCAGAGCAACAATGAGCCAGACGCAACAGATGCGATTCACAAGGACGTTCCCAGCAGAGAAAGTATAGGGTTTCATAGAGTCCATCCTACCGTAGCGCAGTCTCTCCGAGACTGCGAATTTTTGTCGTCGCCGATCTCCGCCGATCTCCGCCGATCGTCGCCGATCTCCGCCGATCTCCGCCGATCTTAGCGTCGGACTTGCGCAACGTTCGACCGAGCGAACGGCGACGATCCTTGCGACAATTCGCTTGGGAATTCAGGGCATCTTGGAAAATTCACCGCCTCTCCGAGCCTCGGCAACTGTCGTTCGCGTTGATTCCTCCGCTACGCAATCAGGTAACATCGCTAAGATTCCCACCCAGTTATCAAGGCGATCGCCCCGCCTGCTCATTCCACTCCCACTTTTTCAACTCCCACTGCCAGACAGGAACCACCGATGTCGAGCCTAGAGATCGAAGACGCCTTGAAAACGTCCTTCCTCGATCACAAGTTGACGCGAGGCGAAAAACAGGGCCTGTCGCGTATCGTCTCGCAGCACGCCAGCGACGAGCAGAGTCTGGCCGTCGCAAGAAGCTATGCGTTCAAACTAGCTCGCGAACACCTTACCGAGGCTGATGCTGTCGCGGTCGTCGACTGGCTCGAGGACGTTATGAAGGTGCTTGCGCCGATGCAAACACAGACTGGCGGCGACGATCGCTCCGAGGCCTACTTCAGCCCGAACGATCCATGTGTCAACAAAATCATTCGCCTGTTTCAGGAAGCCCGTAAGCAAGTCGATGTCTGTGTGTTCACAATCACCGATGATCGTATTCGCCGCGCGATTGAGGACGCGCATCAACGTCGCGTGCGAATCCGGATCCTTTCCGACAACGATAAATCGGCTGACCTCGGATCCGATATCGATTATCTGGAGCGACAGGGCGTTGCGGTGCGAGTCGATCGATCGGAGTTCCACATGCACCACAAATTCGCCCTCTTCGACAACCGGCGTCTGGTAACGGGAAGCTACAACTGGACTCGCAGCGCCGCGGAAAACAACGAAGAAAATTTTGTGGTGACCGGCGATCCGTCGCTGCTGCGGGCCTTTCGAACCGAGTTCGACCGGATGTGGAAAGAGTTTGGCTGAGTATTGGTTGGCAGAATGATGGAGATGCGTCAGCCTACTTTGTCTTATCATTCTGCCCCACATCATTCTGCCAAATCACGAAGCTGGCATTTGAGTTCACGAGAAGACCATCGCGTCACCCTCTGCCTCCATCGCGGCTCGCCCGGTTCCACCTTCGACCGATGACGAGCATCACGGCAACCATGGCACAGATAGTGATCGTCGACATGCCAATTGGAAACCGTTCCAGTACTAGCAGGGGCAGGCCAATCGTCATCATCCCGCCTCCCACAAACGGCGATGACAGCGGCGCAGCCATCGCATAGTCCTCCGCCGCTCCAGATTCGAGCTCCGGATCGACCAGTCGCAGCAACACGAAACCCGTTGCCGTGGTGCCCGTCGACATCCCATAGTTGATCAAGCCCAGTTCAAACCAATGCTCTCGAGGTAATAACCAGCGAGCGAACACCAGCAAACAGAGACCGCTCCAGATGGCGCCGAGGATGAGCAGCAAGCTAAAAGGAAGGATCAGTGTCGCGACCGCTTGCAGGTTGAGCGTTGCAATCGCTGCGACGACCAGGATATCCATCGCAGTCGACGTCAATCGGTTGATCGTTTCCCGGTCGATCGCCCTTTCCAGACCAAATGCTCGGAGCCCCTTGCGCACTGCCAGCCCACCGAAGAGTGTGTAGATAAACAGCGGAAACGTTCCCACCATCGCTTGCAGTCCCAATCGCTTCGATAGTTCGCTCTCCGCTTCCGAGGCGGCATCGCTGAGTGTCATCCAGGCTTCGACGAATCCGGCTGCCCAAGTCACAAACGATTGCATTCCAAGTCCGATCGCGAAGGCAAGGGTCAGCCAGATCATCTGCAACAGCAACGGATCGATGGTATCACCGCCGATTCGTGCAAAACCGATCGGAATCAGATTCGAATCACCGGACGAGCTGCGGTTTGCGTTTTCTCGCGCTGAAACCCTTGTGCGAACCCATCCGGCGCGAACACCTAGGTTGACCCAAACGATGCCCGAAATAAGTCCGTAAACCAAGCCACACGTGGCCATCAATATTCCCAGGTCCAATCCTCCCTCGAGATCAATGCTGGGATGTGCGAATACCTGCCCCATCGCTGCTGCCGTTCCATGACCTCCAGCGAATCCGGTTTCGATCAGCATGCCGAAGGAATTGGGGACGTCATAAAGCGACTGAACGATCAGCCACGTTGCCAACAGCCCAATCGCCGTCTGGCCAAGTGCGATCACCCAAACCATCAATCCCTCCCGGCCGACTCGCGACATGCTTTCCCGGAACGAAGAAGGGCGTCGTTCCAGCAGCATTCCTGCAAAGACCACCGCAATTAGCCAGCCGGGCCAACTGCGGAGGACGAGGGAGCAATCCGTCGCTTGCGTCCACTCCATCACCTGCCCCGTCTGGAGTACCAGCAAGCCAATCGCGCCGGCAATCACCGACGCGGGGATAAACAGAAACCGAAACACCAGAAAACGAATGCGCATCGCAACGCCGAGCGCAAGCCAGATGGCGACCAACACGAGGGATGCAATCATGGATGATCCACCCGCTGAGGTCGTGCAGCTTTCACGTTCCGTTTCTGCGAGAGCTTGCGTGGATGAATCACTCTCACTCCGGACAACGCCATAGCGGATTTTCGACCGACACATGCAAGCACGACGCGCCAGCGAGTGTGTCGGATGCGCGCACGGGACACACTCGCTTGCGCGTCGTGCTTGTATTCCCTACTCGAAAACCGGCAACGGGGTGGTCGTCCGGGAGGACAGAGTGACGAGGCAAACACGGGGCACCGCACCTCACCCATCCGGTCGTCTGGATCGCTCACACTCAAGGCTGCGTTTGATAGGAAAGTGGCGTGTGATAGATTCCATCGTGTTCCGTGCCCAGATAGCCACCCCATGCGATGAACTTCGGGGCCGGCACCTGCATGTCGACCTTCACCAGTCGTCCGCTTTGATCGTCCATCTTGAGCGGGATGATCCATTCCAATTGTCCATCGTCGTCTGCGTCACCGATCCATCCACTGCCGGCATTGAATCCATCGACGGCGCCAAGTTCTTCGATGCGGCCTTCATCGACGTGCACCATTTGAAGCTTGGACATACTCTTGCCTCGCTCCGAGGCCCGGAACAGGGCCGGGTTGGAGTGAATGAAGAACAACTCGTCACGTTGATCCCCATCGATATCCAACGCAAGCGGAGAGGCCGCCGAGAGATCGCCGCTGATCTGGTGCTCCCAGATCAGCTCACCGCTGAGACCATCAAAGACACGCACGTTGGATGCCGTCCAGCGGGGAAAGACGCCTTGCTGCGTCACATAGGCGACATCCAAATCGCCGTCGCCATCAAAGTCAGCCACCGTCGGGCTGCACTGTGTTTCATGGACACCTCTCGGTTTGAACTCCCACAATGTCGCCAGCGTGCGACCCGACACCACCACCATGCGTCCGTCGAAAGGTGCCGTGATCAAATCCAGTACACCGTCACGGTCCAAGTCGGCAAAGGATGGTGGCGGGATGGCGCCTTTGGACTCGGCGTACGGTACAACCACCTTCACACCATCAAGCGTACCGCTACGCACACTCTCCAGCGGTACGGTCCAAAGCGAACCGGGAAACGTTTCACCCCCCGTGCCAAAGACAACCAATGTTTCGTCTTCACGATTCCAGAACAGCGGTGAGAGATAAGTTTCGGCTTGGTCGGGAACCTGCAGCCGATGGATCAACTTGCCAGTCGCACCACTGACGACAAACAAATGCCCAGACGGACGGTTTTGAAAACGAGTCCGTCGGCTGTCCCCTCCGTTAGGAATCAAGTAGTCCTCGATTCCATCCCCATCGACATCCTGCACAGGACGTCCCGTGAAAAAGTTGTAGACCCCTTTGCTCCGTCCGTCCTCGCCAGACGGTTGAAACTTCCATAGTTCCTTCCCGCTTCTCGCATCGACGGCGTAGAGTTGCCCGTTGCGGCCGGCAACCATCCAAGGGGCTTCGCCGGTGGCGCGAATTTCCATCGGCATCGGCAATGTGAACATCTCGTCTTCGCTGGTGATTTCCCAGCGTGATTGGCCGGTTGCGACATCAATCGCCATTGCCCCGCCAATTCTCTTGCGTTCATCACCATAGGCGATGATCATTTCGGCATGCTCGTCATCACGAAACAGTCGTGGCGAGCCGTGCGTTCCGAACGGCAATTCCGCAATCCAACTGATCTTCGCAGGCGTCAGATTCGCAGAGGCATCGGCGATCGCCGATGAAGCATTCTGACGGTCGGCGGCAGCGGTCTCGAGATTCTGACGTGTGATGTCCGACGCTGTCGGCATCCGCAGGAACACGATCGAGACAACCACAGCCGCAGCTAAAACGCCAACGATCATCAAGATCGCGCCGCGAAGCGACGAAGACGCTGGCTCGCTCACGGGCGACTCGGTCGATCGAGTGCGGCGACGTGGATTGGATGATGAACTCATTCCATCTAGTTTCGGTAGCGACAGGAGGTTTGAACAGGTCTGATTGAAAAGTGGAAGCTGCGGCAATTCGCGCCGCTACCGTCCAGTTTATCATCTGCAACCAGCTCGCATCGCAGGCCCGATCAACGATCGCAGGTACCGTAGGCGAGTCTCTCCGAGGCTGTGAACAAATGGAACCGCGGCGCATTACTGTAGGCGAGTCTCTCCGAGACTCGCAAAAAACGCAGCAAAGCTGTGGGTGTCCGCCTTGGAAAGGCGGACCTACAGTAGAAAGCCCAATATCTTCACAACCTCTCCGAGACTCGCAAAATACGCAGTGTTCTGCGGTGTCAGCCTCGGAGAGACTGACCTACGGTACAAAGTCATTTGCCGGCTCTGCCGCACGTGGAATTCGATTCAGTGTGTAGTACGCGTCGGGATGCAACAGCGACTCGCCCTTTTCATCCCGGACTCCCTCGGCAACGATTTGATGGACAAACAGCTCCCGCAAGCCATCGACCGTCAGACGCACGCGCGTGCGATCGGCTGAAACCTGCGCGGAACGCACCGACAGTTGTTGATCCTGAATTTCATCGCTTCCATAAGTCGAGTGATACAGATAGGTGAAACTGCTCAGGTCGTACGAATCGGGGTTGCCAGCGGTGACCGGATCGACCGGCAGCGTGAAGACGAGCTCAAAGCCGTCCGGCTGGGCTCGCACTTCTTGGATCTCAAACGGGGTGCGTCCTGTCCAAACCAAACGTTGCAGGCCGTAACTGTCTGATCCGAGACTACTCCAACCGCGATTGGTCAGGCCGACAAACATGCTGCCGTCGGAACCTTGCAGCAGACGAAGTACGGCGGAAGCAAATCCGAGACGAAACGGAAAACAGGCGCCCTGGTACTCACCGTCGACCTTTTCCAGGAAGACGCGATTCACGCCAGCCTGGGTGAACTCGCCAACAAACAACTGGCCGGCGAACGGACCAAACTTGCCATTGCTGTTGTCCAGCATGATATCGGTTGCCGATTGTCCCACCTTCTTGTACGGAAACCAAACGGCTGGCGGGCGAAGAGTTGGAAACTGCTTAATCGCCGCCGGAAGCGGTAGACCATCGGGCACTGGCCCAACGTCGTGGAAAGGTGATTCCGGTTGATCGATCGACGCCAACGCCTCGGCATGGTGAAAGAAGGCGCCGGAACGCATGTGATGGAGCGAGTTGGTGGCGACCCAGTTGCCCTGTTGGTCGGTATAGAACATGTCGCCCTGCATGTTCGCGCCGAGTCCCGAGGGTGATCGCATGCCAGCGCAAACGGGAATGAGCTTGCCCTCGGGTGTCAGCTTCATGCCCCAGCCTCGCCAAAGTCCCTGGCGGTAACCAAACGCCGCATCCGGCAGGACTCGACTGAGCTGATCGCCGCTCAATCCCATGCCGATGTTCAGGGTGATCCACAGATTTCCATCGCCGTCGATCTTCGGGCCGTAAGCATACTCGTGGTAATGCCCGGTCACGCCCCAACCTTTGGCCACGGTCAAGTACTCATCCGCAACGCCGTCGCCATCCGTGTCTCGCAGTCGCGTCAGTTCACTACGCTGCGTCGTGTAGAGATCGCCCTCATGTAGCAACAAACCAAGCGGCTCATGCAGCGCGTTGGCAAACAGGTGGTAGCGGACATTCTCTGGCGGATCGTCGTAGACTCCATCTAAGATCCAGACTTCCCCTTTCCGGATAGCCACGGCCAATCGTGAATCATCCAGAAACGCCATGCCGCTGATCTCCAGCGGCAATCCTTCGGGAGACGGCTTCCAAGTCTTGGATCGTGAGTCGGTCGCCGCTTTCGACGCGGAGACCGTGATCAGTCGGTAATAGTCGTCTTCGTCGGCACGCGTGATCGTCACCGACAGGCTACTGCAGACCAGACAGATCAACACTCCGAAACTTCGCTTGATCACCATCGGTACTCCGCCTTGAACACTTGCTCTTGTTTGTCTTCCAGAGGGATCAGCCAGTGCTGTAGCGATTCGAAACGGACGATTTCGCCTTGGTGATTCCCCTCACTGGTCACTGTAACCGTGAGCCCATTCTGATCGACCATCGACATCGGACGGACGCTCTTGAGTTGCCTGGCTGCATGCGGGCAAAGCGAAATCGCCGACTCGTTCTCATTCGCCGCTGGACGATCCGAACGGCGAATCGTCCATGTCCGCAGCAGGGATTCCTGGTCTCGAGCTTCCATGCGGTCCTCGATATCCCAGGGACCAAGCCGATAGAGGAAGGTCGGGATCCCTGCTTGATCCACTCGGTAACCGGCAAACTCAATCAGACGCTGCTCCGCGACCGCCAGCTGACTCGATGGCCTCGATGAATGCGTGGTGAAAAAGAAGGACGGTCCAGCCGGTAAAGCGATAACATGCTCACCGAGCGGTTCCGATGGTGGTGCGAATCGCTCGAACCAGGTGCTTCGCGCGTCAAGAAAGCGTCCCTTCCACGCCGTTGCCATTCGCACTTGTTCCGCATCGAACGCAAAGTTCAATCCACCTGGCAAGCCAACTGCGATCGCGTGGGTGCCCGCTTCCGGCATGAAAGTGCGCAGGACGATGGGACGATCCGCCGGGACCAGCTCAAAGTCCTTCGACATCGCTTCCGCGATCTTTTCGGGGAGCGGTTCCGTCTTTTTGAGGTAATACCACATGGCCGCGATTTGACGACGCGTATCCCCGTCAAGCAGGTCCTTGCGATTGCTCTGTCCATCCGGAAAGAAGGTGGGCATGCGAGTTCTTGCTTTGACCTCGCCGGGGTTCAGGACGAACTCGTAAAACCACTTGGGCTGGACGCGACTGCCGATGTCATGCAAATCGATTCCGATCGCCCCTGGCAGGCTCTCACCACGAAAGGCATGGCATTCGACGCAACCGGTGTTCACCAGTTCGCGACCTGCTTCGGCGAGCCCCTCACCTTTGCCGAAGACAGCCTTTTCAGTCGAGGTATCCAGTCCATCTGCCTTCGGAAAAAGCTCAATCAGCTCCGCGACTGCGTTTTGTTGGTACGCGGGCATCCGAATCGTCATGAATGGTCGTCGCGGCGCTGCCTTGTCGGTGAAGACCGATTCGAGGGCAGCAGGCAGAAGTTTGTGGCCGACTGCGGTCAAGGGCGGTGGCAAGCGACCTTCGTCACCGAGGTCAATGTGTCCTGTGGTTTCAAAGTAGGGTTTACGAAATCGTCCGACACCACCCAGAACTTCGCCATCTTCCGCACGACGTCGCTCATGACAGGCGTAGCAGTTCAACTGCAACATCCGATGCTGGGCCGTCGCGCTGGCTGTTGGTGCTTCCTTCGCATCCAGTTTCCGTAGTCGGGCGTTGACGGCATGCAGCTGCATGTTGTCGAGTCGGTAACGTGGCATTTCGGGCTGTGGCTGTTGGAGACAGCTCGACGGTGCATCGAGGCCCAGGCTGGCTAGCGGTTTCGCGAGTCGTCTCGGCATCGATTCCCGCGTGTCATGACAATTCACGCAGCGGAGTTCCTGGAACATGCGGCGTCCCGTTTCGATCCGATCGGAATCGTTGTTCATCGGTTCGAGATCGGGCTCGATTGCTTGACCACGCATCAGGTAGGCTGCGATGTCGGCGGCATCGACCGGTTGCAGTCTCAATGAGGGCATGCGAGCATCGGGACGTACCGAAGCAGGATCCAACAGCATCATGGTCAGCGCGCGAGCGGAGTACTTCGCATTGAGATCGCCATGTGGAATCGACTCGACGCGACGAGCAGCTCTGGCTAAACCCATTTCCTGCAGATCCTCGGGTTCCAATTGCTCAAGTAGCGCGTCGATCGGCGAGGGAACGAATGCGGACGCTTCAAACTCCGGATCGGGTTGGTGACAGGCGACGCATCCGACTTGGTGATAAAGCTCGCCGCCTCGCTCCGGATCACCCTTGCGCCAGAACTCGTGGATGACGGGCAGCGCGCCACCGGCCTTCAGCGTTGGGAAGGGCTCGACTTGCGAGGACAGAAACGCAGCGATCGCTTGGGCGGTTTCCAAACGTTGCGTCTGATCCATGCCGTGCAAGACATCCGGCATCGTGGTGCCTTGCTGTACCTCGTGGGGACTGCGCGAGGAATCTTTGTACCCAATCGCTACGCAAACGATTGCCTGCGCCACCGAGTTTCGGACCTCGCTTCGGAGCAAGCCAAGGGTCTTCCGAAGCATGACAGGCGGTGCAGCTCAGTTCGCTGATCAGCAATGCCCCAGCATCATCGTCTGAGATGTCTTGATGCCGCGCGAATCGCTCGAATCCGATCACGAACGGGCCCGTCTGCGTCTGCCCGCAGATCACTGCCGGAAAGACCCCAGAGCGAAATGGTCAGCAAACAAGCAACGGTTCGTCGAGAAGGCATGGTGGGCATTCCAAGATCGTAAACCGAGTACGTTAGCTTGCGTACGTTAGCCTTTCCAGGCTGACCTTCTTTCTCACATGTCAGGCTGGAAAGCCGAACGTACGGTTAGGGCTGCCGGTCCCAGTACGTTAGCCTTTCCAGGCTGACCTTCTTTTCACATGTCAGGCTGGAAAGCCTAACGTACGGTTACGGCTGCACGGGCACAAACTGCACCGCGTCGATGACCACGTAACCATCGGTCGACTCCGTTCGCACGACGACTGCTGCCATGCCGGCAAATTCATACGTGCCCAACGATTGAAACAGGCCATCGATGGGAGGGGGGATTCGCTGGTTGACCACAACGCGGCTTTCGCCATTGGCATGAACGATGTCCACGGGGACGTTCGTGGCACGGTTGTTGTTCGGCGGGTACGACAAGCGGACTTCGTACCGTCCTGGCGCGAGCTTCGCCTCAAAGGTCGCGGACTTTTCGCCTGATTGATCTTTGTCGTTGTGTTGATAACCACTATCGACAAATTTCCGATTGGCAGAAGAGGATTTCCAGCCGCCGGTCAGCTTTGCGGCACGATCGTCGACGACAATGCCTGGCAAATTCTTCGCAGCGATTTCGTAGACGTCCTCCAGTTCCAGCACCTGACCATCGTCGATCAGCCGTGTTCGCAGGGCTGCATAGTCCAGATCTTGCACGGCGATGTCTTGATCGATCGCCATGCAAGCGGCAGTGGTAGCGGATTGTCCCAGGATCATGAAGACCGGTTCCATCCGAATCGAACCGAAGGCAATGTGGCTCGATGAAATGCAGACCGGAACCAGCAAGTTCTCGCATTGCGATTTCTTGGGAACCAGCGATCCATACGCAATCTTGTAGGGTCGCGGAGTCTTCACGCCAATGTCCCCTTCGTTCTGCACGAAGCCATCGGGCTTCACGTACCGTTGAACGTTATGGGAATCAAGCGTGTACGAACCCATGCCGACCGAATCAGGCGTCGGTTTGGTATCCAGGCAGTCGTGCTCCGTCATCACGTACGTTCCGATCATGCGGCGAGCTTCCCGCACGTAGATCTGATGAGGCCAGCCACCGTTGTCAGTGAATTCATCCTTCGCCAGTCCCCACTTGGACATCGCTTCACGAACTTCCGCCGGGACTCCTGGATCATTCGCCATGAAGTACATCAATCCTTTCTGGTAGAGCTCATGATCACGAATGATCTCCTCGCGACGACTGTAACTTGCGGTCGGGTAGTCGTAGTTCATCCCGATGTAGTCGGTGCTGAGAGGACCATGGTTATTGGTGTCCGTCTTGTGGTTAGGAAGCGGGTCAAACTTGTTGAACATCTGCCGCCAACCACCTTCAAAAACACGCCGCAGCAATTCGTACCGGCTGGCGTCATAGCCATCGGGCTTAGGAAAGGGGACGCGATTCTCGTCCACATTGGTCAAGCACATGCGAAAGCAATAAGCCTGAACACGATCGTCGCCGTCCCCTTTGTTGCCTGGCGGATCGGCGCTGATCAGAGGCAACAGGCCGCTGCTGGAGTCGCCCGGTACGACGTAGGGATCGATGGGGTCGGAGAACCAGTGGCTGTGATGCAGCACGCCAACCTGAATCCCGTTCCACGTTTCCTGGTAGACCGAGTTCGCTTCGCGTCCGACATGGAAATCGACTTCGGCGGCGGCCATCAAGTCGCCTTCGTAGGTCGCGTCGATGAACATCTTGCCTTGGAATCGTTCGCCGTTGGTCATTTTGATCGCTGAGATCCGTCCGTCACGTGATTCAACGCCGACGCTTGGCCTGCGATCGAGCCAGCGATCGCGGTGAACCGGAATCTGATGCTCGGCGATCATCGCTTCAAAGATTTGTTCCGCAACATGAGGCTCAAACACCCACATTGTGCTGCCGTCTCCTCGTTTCCCGGGTGGACTCTGGTTGCGATTTCCAAAGCTCGCCTGGTCCTGCCAACGCCAGGCCTGCGGCTGCTGGTAGTGCTTCCAGACACGGTGATAGAACTCACGGCTGATCCCACCGATGGCATCTTTGTTTCCCGAGTCGGTCCAGCCGAGACCTCCGGAAGTCAATCCACCGAGATGCTTGTCAGGGCACACCATGACGGCGGTCTTGCCCATTCGCTTGGCTTGCACCGCGGCAACCACTCCCGCGCTTGTTCCGCCGTAAACCACCACGTCGTAAACCGGCTCCGCGGCAGGAAGCGGCGTAGACAAGACCAGGACAAGCATCAAACAGAAGTGGAACGAAATGGTTTTCATGGCGTGGCGTGAGATTCGAGTTTGGAGGCTTACTAGGCGTTCGATACTTGCGTCACCCTCTCGGCGGGCAACGCCATCGCGGATTTTCGATCGATACAGACAAGCACGATCGCGCCAGCGAGTGTGTCCCCATTTTCGATACATACAAGCACGACGCGCCAGCGAGTGTGTCTCCATTGTCACCAGTTCAGCGGTTGTCGTCACTCAAATTCCCTAGAATTCAACCGCTGGCGCGTCGTGCTTGTATTGGTTACTTGAAAATCGGCTACGGCCTTGCCCAGAAGGAGATGTGATTCCTTTACGAAAAAGCTAGGAAACCCAAGCCAAAAATGCGTTACGATCTCCAGGCGGCACATCTTCATCATGTCGATAACGTCTGTCAATCAATCAAGAGGCTCTCATGCACGTTGGCCAATCGCTCTCTCGACGAAGCTTTGTGCGAGGACTCGGCGCCGTTTCGGCAGCCGGATTGGGCTTGGGACGCGGATCGGCATCGGCCGCCGCTGCACACGTGCATGAGACTCGCGTGATCAGTCACACCCCGCAACTTTACTGCGGTTGGCCAACGCTCACTCGTCGGGCGAACGGTCAGCTCATCGTCGTCTGGTCAGGTGGCCGTGAAGATCACGTCTGTCCCTTTGGCCGTGTCGACATGATGCGATCCAACGACGATGGCAAGACTTGGACCTGGCCGCGCACGTTGCTGGATAGTGCGATCGATGACCGAGACGCCGGCGTTCTGGAAACCGCCAAGGGGTCGCTGTTGGTGACGACGTTCACGTCTCTCGCCTATGAAAGTTATCGTCTCAACGAAGCTCTGGCAAAGAAGCCTGGTGAAAGCGGTGCCTGGCCCGAGGATCGACTTGCCCGCTGGCTTGCCGCCCATCATCGTCTGGACGATTCACAGCGAAAGCAGGACCTTGGCCAGTGGATGATCCGCTCCACCGATGGAGGTGTCACCTGGTCAGCTCGCTACTCCAGCATCGTCAATAGTCCTCACGGTCCGATTCAACTGACGAGACGGGCGTTTACTTTATGCCGGCGTCAGACTTTGGGATCCAGGTCGCCAGGTCGGTGTCTGTGAATCGGTCGACGATGGACAGTCGTGGCGCTGGCTAGCCGATATTCCGGTGCGTCCAGGCGACGACAGCAAGGAGTACCACGAGTTGCATGCCGTGGAGACCAAGTCCGGCAGCATCATCGTCCACATTCGCAATCACAATCCCAGTCAGTCTCATGAGACGCTGCAATGCGAATCGGAGGACGGTGGCAAGAGTTGGAGTGCTCCGCACGGAATCGGTGTTTGGGGCTTGCCGTCGTTTCTGCTTCGCCTTCGCAGTGGTCGGTTACTGATGAGCTACGGCTACCGACGGGCTCCGTTCGGGAACCAGGCGAGGTACAGTGACGACGAAGGACAAACCTGGAGCGAACCGTTGACGATTTCGGCGGATGGTGTTGGTGGTGACCTCGGCTATCCGAGCACTGTCGAACTCGATGATGGATCATTGCTAACGGTCTGGTACGAGAAGATGGCCGGCTCACCACAAGCGGTACTCCGCCAGGCCCGCTGGACAATCTCTTCATGATCCAGGCGCGTACGATGGGCTTCCAAGCCCGTCGCTCATTGTGCGTTCCCCTCCTCGACAGGCTCGGAAGCCCATCGTACCTAGCCTGAAACAGACCCGGCTCTTCCGCGGCGGTGTATCATAGCTGCACCAAGCAAACGACGATCCTTCTTGCCCGATCCCGGTCAGCGTCACACAACGTCGAGGCCACTGAATGAATTCACACCAAGGTCTGGCGATTCGAGAGGAAGTCGAAGCATTCATGCACGGGTTGGAGAAGCGAAACCCCGGCGAGCTGGAGTTTCATCAAGCGGTTCGCGAAGTCGATCGAATCGTTGATGCCATACGTCTTGGAGCATCCGAAGTACAAGGATGCACAAATCCTCGAGCGTTTGACGGAGCCGGATCGAATCATCATCTTTCGTGTGACCTGGGAGGATGACCAGGGCACGTTTCGCGCCAACCGTGCGTGGCGAGTCCAATTCAATAACTCGATCGGACCCTACAAAGGCGGGCTTGCGTTTTCATCCGTCGGTGACGCAGAGTGTGCTTAAGTTTCTTGGCTTTGAGCAGATCTTCAAGAACAGTCTGACCGGCTTGCCGATGGGCGGCGCCAAAGGTGGTTCCAACTTCAACCCCAAGGGCAAGAGCGAGCACGAGGTGATGCGTTTCTGTCAGTCGATGATGATTGAACTGTATCGACACATCGGTGAAGACACCGACATTCCGGCCGGCGACATCGGTGTCGGCAGCCGCGAAATCAGTTTCCTGTTTGGTCAGTACAAGCGGCTGGCGAATCGTTTCGTCGGTACGTTGACCGGCAAAGGGCTCGCCTTCGGTGGCAGCCTGGTACGTACCGAAGCGACCGGATATGGATGCGTCTACTTCTGCGAGAACATGCTCAATCGCGTCGGCGAGAGCATCCAAGGCAAAACGATCGCGATCTCTGGTTCCGGGAACGTGGCGATCTATGCGACCGAAAAGGCGACCGAGTTGGGCGGCAAGGTCGTCACGCTGTCGGATTCCGGAGGTTTCATTCACGATCCAGACGGGATCGATGCCGAAAAACTTGCCTTCGTGAAGGATCTGAAAGAGATGCGCCGCGGGCGAATTTCGGAATACGCTGAAAAGTATCCGCGAGCCACCTTTCATCCCGACGAGCGGCCTTGGGGTGTGCCCGCCAAGGTCGTGATGCCGTGCGCGACCCAGAACGAGTTGAACCTCAAGGAGGCACAGACGCTGATTGAGCATGGGCTCATCGCGGTCGCCGAAGGCGCCAACATGCCGACCGAGTTGGATGCCGCCTACGCGTTTCGTGACGCGGGCGTGCTGTTTGCACCTGCCAAAGCGGCCAACGCGGGCGGAGTCGCCGTCTCAGGACTTGAGCAAAGCCAGAATGCGCTGCGGTTATCTTGGAGTCACGACGAAGTCGACGCCAAGTTGCAAACGATCATGAAGGACATTCATCGCAAGTGTGTGGAGTATGGAAGTCGCGGCGACCACGTTGACTACATCGATGGCGCCAACCTCGCCGGTTTTGTAAAGATCGGTGAAGCCATGTTGGCATACGGCGCGGTTTGATGACTCGACGGCATGTTTACTCTCCTCTAACTTGGATTCCAATTCCGCCGCGATGGTGAAGACGTCGCGGTCCAACACATAGGCAACACATGCGTTTCATTTTGCTTTCGATTCCGATTGTTGTGAGCATCCTGTTTTCGTCCGTCGCGTCGGCACAGGCCCGTAAGTACCCGCCGGAATTCAGTGACGCCCGAGCCGAGGTCTACAAGCAGGTCGACGACGTTGGAGCTGAAGCTTTGGGTTTTTGATCCACCCCGGCACACGCCCGAAAACGTTCGTCCTGCGATCATCTTCTTTTTTGGCGGCGGCTGGAAATCGGGAACTCCGGCGCAGTTCGAACACCACTGTCGTTACCTTTCCAAGCAGGGGATGGTCGCGATCGTCGCCGACTATCGTGTTCGCGGGCGACAGCAAACGCTAGCTGATCGCGCTGTGGCCGACGCCAAGTCCGCAATTCGTTGGGTGCGTCAGCATGCGAAGCGATTCGGCGTTGACCCGGACAAGATCGTTGCGGCAGGCGGGTCGGCCGGCGGTCATCTGGCAGCCTGCACGGCGGTCATCGGGGAATTGGACGAACCAAGCGAATCGGCGGAGATCAGCAGCGTCCCCAACGCGCTTGCGCTGTTCAATCCAGCTGTCGTGCTGGCCCCGTTCGATGGCATCGAAATCGACGAAGCGAAACAGGCCGATCTCGCCTCGCGAACTGGTGTCCCGCCTGTGCAGATTTCTCCGCTTCACCATCTGCGTTCCGGCTTGCCGCCGACCATCATCTTCCATGGCGAAGCCGATACCACGGTTGGCTTCCACACGGTGCGCCGTTACGCCGAAGTCAACCAGGCCCTAGGGAATCGTTGTGAACTGGTGGGGTATCCCGGGGCGGCTCATGGCTTCTTCAATTATGGGCGAGGTGGTGATCCCGGCGAGCATTATCTCGACACGCTTTCACGGCTGCACGAATTTCTATTCAGCCTTGGGTACATCGATGGGCCGCCGACCGGCTTGATTCCTAAGTCCGCCAACGTGCATCTGCGAGGGCGATTTGCAAACTCGTATGCGGCCATCGCTGAGCGCAAAGAAGCGACCGTCGCTTTCATCGGCGGTTCGATCACCGAAATGAATGGCTACCGTGTGATGCTGGAGCGTTGGCTGCGAGAATCGTTTCCCGAGACAACGTTTCATTTTGTCAACGCGGGGATCAGCTCGACTTGTTCTACGACGGGAGCCTTTCGATTCACTCGCGACGTGCTCGATCATGATCCGGACTTGTTGTTGGTCGAGTTCGCAGTCAACGACGATCAAGATGCGGCCCACTCTTCGGAGGCCTGCGTTCGAGGCATGGAAGGGATCGTGCGACATGCGCTCCAGCACGAGCCGCCCGTCGATGTTCTGGTGACTCACTTCGTGAATCCACCGATGTTGGAATTGTTGCAGCAGGGACAGACGCCGATCAGTATCGAGTCACATGAGGCGGTTGCCTCGCACTACGGTGTCTCTACGGTCAATCTTGCCAAAGAGGTTGCCGAACGAATCACCGATGGTCAATTGACCTGGGAGGAATACGGAGGGACGCATCCAGCCGAAGCTGGTAACGCGATCGCAGCGGAGATGGTCGAGGACTTGCTCAGCACTGCGTGGCAGCAAGCTGCCGAAGTAGAGGCCACGACTCAGCCGACCAAAGAAGCTGATCCCGAGGACGGTTCGGTAACGCGTCGACTTCCCAAGAAGATGGATGCGAAGAGCTATGATTCCGGGCGGTTGGTTGACGTGGCATTGGCCCAGTGTGATGACGACTGGAGTCTCGAGCGTCCTGATTGGTCGCAGATTGCCGGATCGCTGCGCGAGCGATTTGCGGAGAGCGAGCTGCTCTGTGCTACCGAGGTGGGAGCGGAATTGAAGTTGAGGTTTGAGGGGACGGCGATCGGCCTGTACGTGCTGGCCGGTCCCGACGCGGGAACGGTCGAGTACGCGATCGATGGAGGCGCCACGGGCGTGATCGACCTGTACCATCGATTCAGCAAAGGGTTGCATTATCCGCGGACGGTGATGCTCAGCGGGGATCTCGGGGCGGGGCCGCACGAGTTGGTGCTGCGGGTGGGGCCGAAGGGAGACCGAGAAAAGGGGGGGAGCGCGGTCCGGATTTTGGCGTTCACGGCGAACTAGCGCATCGTCAAAAGCTAAGAAATGAGGGTGACGTCGATCGGCGAAACGGGGTCAGACACCAACGGCGAAAAGGGGTCCCGGCGAAAAGGGGTCAGACACCAAAAGCCGGAACGGCCCGAAGGGTGCTTCGCATTTTTGGTGTCTGACCCGAATGTCACGAACTTAGGTTGTCTCAGTGAACCTCGGGCGCTAGCCGTGGGCCTTCGCCGCATCCTAACGACGTTTTCTTCGCCCACGGCTAGCGCCCGAGGTTCAAAGCCCGTGCCATTCGTGTCTGACCCCTTTTCGCCATCAACCTCGAAAATCAATGCTGACGCTGCACTGACGACATTTTCATGAATGCCAAAGTCGCCGATTGTTCGGCAATCGTAGCGCCGCGACCGGCGACCATCACGAGCCGCCGATGAGCACTCCGAAAATGCTTGAACGGCGAGCGCAGGGCGTGCGGGAAGGGAGCATCAGGGAAAATGGGGTTGGAAAAAAAGGGCCCAAGTGAACCTTTCGCAAAAAGCCCGCGTCGGCTACTCTACCCGGACGAAACGCCACCGGGGCGTAGCTCAGCCTGGCTAGAGCGCCTGCTTTGGGAGCAGGAGGTCGCACGTTCGAATCGTGTCGCCCCGACTAACGTAAACACTGGTTGAAACGCTACTTAGCGTTACCAGCTTCGGCTGTGCGACCCGCTTTCAAACCGAGTTTCTGGTATTCGATACCAGAAGCTCCTTTGCAAAGGGGATTCGCCTCATGCCACGACCCAAGAGATCGGTTCCAAACTACGCCTATCTCATCAGTGGGCAGGCTCGCGCTATCTGGACGGCAAGCACTACTATCTGGGTGAATACGATTCACCGGCATCCCGAGCGAAGTATCTAGCCTTGCCGGCGACGTATGAGGAAAACGGTCGCAAGATGACGACCGATGAACCGACCGACCAGTTCGATACGCCGGTCACCGGGTTGCAAGAAGATTCCAGTTGCCTGGAATTGCGAATGTCGCCCCGGTAGACCGGAAATAATCCGGTTGCCGAATGTAGCATCCACCCACTTCGTTGTGATCACTCCCGCTTCTGCGATCCCGCAAGCAAACGGAGTGAGCAACAAGAGGAAAACGAAAAGAAGCCTAATCACGCGGCACCTGCTTTCTTATCCGTCGGGGCATCCCAGTAGCGGGAACCACTCTCGTTCACCCGGAAGCGGCGAGGGTACAGCGAAATGATCTCCCACGAGCGTGGCGAGTTCATTACCGCTTTGACGTGGTTAAGGCTGACGCGGCTACAACGCCGCCGAATCAGTCACTTTCATGGGAATCGCCCAATGTCACGCCAACGCCGCCGCCTATTCGTTCAACCGCTGGAAACCCGCAAGCTGATGGCTGCCGATGCTGGTGTGGGTGACTGGAATGGGGATGTCACAGACGACAAGCTCCAACTCTAGCACTTCGATGAACAGTCAGAGATTGAGGTGCGTCCCCTGGTATGTCCCCGCAGCCGCAAAACTACCCCCGTCCCATGGTTGCTTTTTGCTTCCCGCGTCCCCTTTTTTGCTTCCCGGGCGTTGCCGAGCCCGGTCTCCGGTTCACGGAAGCTCACGCCGTACAGCTGCGCGTAAGTCGCGCAGACGGCGTCGACTTGAGGCGTCACGATCTCGAGATAGTGGACTTGTATGGGTGGGTACCTCCATCATTCTCGCCAGTCGATCCAAAACACGGCATCTTCATTGTGTTATCCCAAGATTGGACGTGCTGCTGCAGGATCACTCAACGATCTCATCCCATTCAATCATTGTTTTGATCGCTACGTCAGCATTGGACTTGCCGACCAACCAAATCTACGGCTCCCGGCGTGGCTCCACGCTCGATGCCGAGAGATTTCTCCAGCGGCGCGATCACTTCTCCGCGGCTCCCTCGGCGATAGATCGCTCGCATGCGTGTGATGTTACCGAAGCGGGTGAGAATGTTGGCATGCTGGGTTTTGCCGGAAAGTCGACGATAGGAATTGTCACGGTATCGAATTGTCCCTGGCATCGAATCGGTTCGCTCGGTTTCGAGCGAGGCCAAGCACCACTGGAAGAACGATCGAGCGGCTTCACGGACGATGCGTTCGATGCGAAGCTCGAACTGATGACTGGCCTCGGGAGAGATGTTGGTTTGCCGTAAATCGCTGGAAACAATCCGTCAAAGCTTGGCGGAGTTCTACCAGCTGATCGGAAAGATTGGCCTGAACTTCGTCATCCGAGATTGCACGAAACAGTGCCGAGATCGTATCTTGTCCATCCATGAGGCGTCCTTTCCTGCGGTGTTAGTGTGAGCACCAACATTTTGCAGAAGGACGCCTCTTTTCATGAACTCCAATTCAGCCTCAACGTGGGCGCATTACCTGGATCGCACCCTTTGGGTGTTTATTCCACGCCATCGGTTTCTCCATCGTCACGCACAAAGAGTGCGATGGTCCTGGTGGAAGCAACAACGTTTCGTTCCGAGCCCCGGGTCTCGATCAAATGCGGAAACGTACTCGGTTGAAACGCCTGCAGCTGAGAAACCACTATGTCATGGCAGTCGACGATGTCCAGCATCGGACGTTCTCCGAGTTTTCGGACGTTGCCGTACATGCACTGAATCCGGACATCCCGACAAGACTCGATTCTGGACGGGGTGTTCGGATCGCCGCCGCGGTTGAGTGTTCCCGCTTCGACCTTGAAATAGAAGATCCGTAGGTGACCGCAGTTCTTGAACAACGATTGAGGGTTCGTGCCGACCCGTTCGACATTGAACGCATACAGCGACACCGGATTCTGAGTGTTTTCGACGACGCTTTGTCGGCCGATGGACCGAACGCCATAGAACCGTCCGCCGCCGTGTCCAGACAGGGATTGCGGAAAGCGACCGGCCAGCATCATGGTGCCATGTCCGGATCGCCATTGCACGCTTCCGTTCACTCCCAGGTGGGAGAATCCGGGTGCCGCATCGGCCGAATCGACGGTGGTGATGGTAAACGAGTTTTCTTGCTGATCGCGGGAGAACCGACGGCCCAAGTTCGAATGCGTGCTGGTCAATCCGAACAAATGGGTATCGGGCTGAAGCTGCAATTCGCCTGAGAGCAAAAAGTCTCCTCTCGGGACGAATATCTTCTCTCCCGCGGCGATGGCTTTGCGAAATGCTTCCGTATCGTTGGTCGTTCCGTCGCCTTTCGCACCATAGTCCTTGACGTTGATCACACCGTCGGCATCGACACAGGGAATCGGGCGATAGTGCTTGTCGCGAAGCGCCGCCACCGTGGGCACATCGGCTGTGCTCTCGAACTGCTGGAGGGTATCCGTCGAAGTGGCACCGTTGATCAGATGAATTCCTCGCGGATTCGTTGAGGAGAACTGGTTGACTCGTGTCCATCCCGTTGAAGCAAGCTTCTCGCCATAGGGGGCGATGGCCCCGGCACCTTGGACGAAGCAATTCTGCAAATGCACGTTCTCGGTCTTACGAGTGTTGACCACGAGTCCGCCCTCATGGGTCTCGATTCGGCAATCGACCAGATTGACGCCGGCGAAGGGTGAATGCCGCGTCAGATCGATTGCCATGTCGCTCGCCGGTTCAAGCTGACACCCGACCAGCAGCGTCGGAACCTGGGTCGAAGTGTGGTAGCCGATGCAGGCGACCGATTGGTCGACGAAGCGGCAGCCAACCAGCAGCGGAAATCGACTCATGGAATCCAGCGTGATCCCGTAACGGCCGCCGATCGTTTCAATGTTGTAAGTCCCACCGCCCTGGCCGGGGCAATCACTGAATCCTGCGAAAGCTCCCTCAGCGTGAACGGTGCAGTCCAATAGTGACGATCCCTGTGAACCCGAAAACCGCAATCCGATCGCACCGGCGTGACCGCGAACATCAATATCGATTCCCTTGAGATAGTGGTTGAATGCTATGTTGGGTTGCTCTTTGCCCCATTCGGGCTCCTGTTTTCCCGGCGCATCATCACGGGTTTGTGCCCAGATCTTGATTGCATACTTCGGATCTGTGGGATCATCAAAACCCTGTGCGTCGTCGGCTAGCTTGATGACGGGCCGATCACCTTTACCCGAGCCGAATAGCACAATGCGATGGGAGCGGTCCCAATAATGCTGCGCCCGTCCATCAGTCGCACGTGGCCGATCGAGTTTTTCAACCTGCTGCTCACAAGAGATCGTATCGGAGATCAGGTACGTGCCTTCGGGAAAAAAGCACACAAGCCAATTGTCGCGTGCGTCGTTGACCGCTCGCTGGATTGCGTCGGTCGAATCCTGCCCGCCTGTTGGGTCCGCGAAATAGGGACCCTTTGTTACGTCCAGCAGACCAAGTTTGTAGTTTGAATCGCTTCGATCGAATCCGCCTGGCAAATCGCCGTAAGCGAAATTTAGCATCAGGATCGTCAAGGCGGCAAAACGGTATACCACGCGAGTACTCATGCGAATGTCCTTCCGAATCATCTCTCTTTCGAACTGATCTGCACGAAGGTCTGTGTGAGCGAGTTGACGCTTTGCCTGACCGATTTGCCGGATTTCATTGGGCTATTCAGGGGCGTATTCCTTGTCAGCGTAGAACTCAACGTAACTACATTCAGGACATCGGAATGCGACGGTCGGCAGACATTTGTCAGCCGGAGACATTTTCGATCCGCCCAGCACGCTCTTTTGAGTTTTCCCTCAAACCAAAGGCTGACCGTGCTTCGCAGTAACCCATAGTCAAAGCGATAGCCTTGGGTCATCTGTGTATCGCATTTGGGGCAAGCCTTGGGGAAATCCGCCACTGTGATCTTTCGTGTTTGAGGAAGCAATTTCCACATTGTCGGACAAAATGCCCATCGACGTGGGGATTCTACCAGCATTGCATCGCAGGCATTGACCGGTTGCCTCAGGAAACGAGGGCGGCGGGAAAGCTGGACAAGATGACCAGCACGGAATCGGCGAGGTGAATGCCCAGACTAACGGCGTACGAGACTCCAAGTAAACGACCCCTCGAGCACTCACAACTGCAATAGGATGGTCCAGCCGAAGCGCCAACCTTGGCGACCACGAAGTGGTCAAAGAGGGTAGCCAGGGGTCAGCGCAGCGCCACCCCTGATTCGTCGTCACACAAATCCGTCGCCCGCTCGCGTCCCGGCTTTCGCCGGGACGCGGGCGGGCGATCCTTGTTTTCTGGTCAGCACCCCCGGGTGCGCTGCGCGACCCGGGGCTAACCTCTTGCATCCCTTCGAGATGAAAAACTCGCGTCGGTTGCATCGAACGATGCGAGTCTTCCTGAATGCTATCGCGCGGTTTCCCCAGGAATTCGGTCAGCATTTTGGCGAAGCGTGCAACTTTCCGCTGGCCTTCCTGTTTGGAGCGAGCGGCACGCCCAAAACCTCTATTCCGAATCCTGAGGGTCCCTGGCACAATTTGTCGGTGACTGGTCGGCGGGGAGGCCGTACCAGTGAATTGTTCCCCGTGACGTCAGTGAGCAAGCATGTCAACGAAGATTGCTGAACGCAGGAAGAAACTTCAGGCTTTCGCCAAACGTCGTGCACAACGCCCCGAGCCGACCGTCGTGCCGAGTTCCCTGAAAGTGGGTCACAGTGTTGAACGCAGAATGGTCCGCAACCATTCAGATTTGTTGCAGAACATTGAGTTTGCGCTGGTGAATGCTGCGAGCGAGTCACGCGAAGTTGACGATCCGTGCATCGAAAGAATTTTGAGACATGCAATCACTCAACGAGCCTGTGAAGATCCGATAGTAAATTCCGCATTGGATTCGCTGGCAGCCATTCGTCAATTGCGAGATGGCGTCTCAGGAGATCTGTGGAGCAATGCGCTCAGAGTCGTCTACTCATCATTGAAGCGCCACAGCAACTGCGAACCGGGTGAAACCAGCTACCTAAGGTTCGTCTCCCGCTTTGTTGGTTAACAAGCCCAGCGAAGACGATCTTGGCGGGCAACATTGGCGTGAAGAATTCGGCGATCGCAACGGCTGTATCTTTGTGATACTCTCGGTCATCAATGGGCGCCGGCGGTAAATTGCCGATTGCAACTGTCAGCTCGAGATTGGTCACGAACTGGGTGAGGGCCCTTTTTGTTCGCCATGCTCCGGTAACATCGCGTTGTCTCTCACTTTTGGCCCACGAATATCTCAATGCGCTGAAATATCGCGGCGTTGGTTCAATGCCCTACAGATCAATCTTCTTTCGTTCATGCTGAGACAGGTAAGCAAGGTGCTGATTCCTGGCACGAAGTTTTGAAAGCACGCAGTGACGGAGGTCGGGTCAAAACCGCAAAACGTCCGTCAACAACCAAGCACGTGCAGCGCATCTCTGTATGCCGCTGGTTGCAGTTGAAATTGCATCACCACGAGGATTGTTTTGCTATAGTAAAGGTGCCTCTTTTTGGCGTGGACCACGCCAAAGCTTTTGGCGAACCAACTCCGGCGACGCGAGAGCATCGTCGCGCGTGGTTCCAGCATGAAGACGCATATTTCAATACGCTAGCGCACTCACGAATGGAGACCAGCTTTGCTCAGACCAGCTCGGTCCGTCGGTACGATCATTCAAGCATCCTCGGCGACGGATTTCACAGCGCTGTGGGATCGTCGCGCAGAATGGGATCGGCGGATGGAGATGATCGCCAAGTCCCGTTCCTTCTTGCACCTGTCGACGCTCTACGTGGAATGGGATGAATATGGGCGTGAGATCTTGTCCGAATTGCTGAAGGCGCAACAACGCGGCGTCGAGACCATCCTAATGATCGATCGCTTTGGCCAGCGACTTGGCGGCACCATGATGTCCAAGACTGATCGAGCCCGGCTACGCGACAAGCTGAACGAACTGAGGAAAGCCGGCGGCCAAGTTGTGATGTATTCGCCCAAGAATGTGATCGATCGGTATGTGGGGTGCGGACATCACATCAAGATTCAGCTTTCCGATGGAGGTGAAGCGATCTTCGGAAGCAGCAACCTCACGCGAAGCTCGTTCACTGCATGGAATGAATTCTCCGTCGCGCTGCGTGGCCCCATCGTGGACGTGTTGACGCGAAACTTCAATGAGTTGCTTGGATCATCGATTCCGGCGAACCCTCTTTCGCCAAGCAAGCAACCCTTGCCCTCGCAAAATATCCCGATGGACTATTGGTCCTATAACCCCACGGAAGACTCGGGCCGCTGGGGTGCTTTCCGTCGCCGCCAGACGAATCCACTGACTGCGATGTTGGCCGACAAGATCCGCCACGCTCAACACACGATCCAGCTTACCAGCTTCTACTACAAGCCGGCTCGCATGGTCGCCGAAGCGTTTAAAGAGGCCACCTCGCGTGGTGTGACGGTAGACATTTTTCACTCACATGCTGCTTCCCTCCAGACGCAACTGCCATGGTTAGCTGCAGCGACCCACTATTCATCTCTGCTGCGACAGGGTGCAAACATCTATGAGAATCGACACGGCGAACACTCAAAAATCATCTTGATCGACAACGAATGGACGGCGTTTGGAAGTTACAACTTTGAAGATGCAGCCGACAGTCGATGGGCAGAAGCGATGCTGGTCACGAAGAATCCGGAGATTCTGGATGTGATACGAGCTATCTTCCAGGGGCTTGCCTCTGATCCCGACAATGACCTTGTGACAGCAGAAGACGTCAATCAATGGCCCCTGTTGCGGCGTGTCGCCACCAAACTCTTTCGCCCAATCAAAAGCTGGTTTTGAAGTCCCGCTGCCAGGCGGCCTGAACGTCCTGCGACGTTTCATCAATGGTCAGGTTGGCCAGCTCCGCATGATAGGAATGGAGCCACTGGGGTTTGCAGCGTACGTGTCAAGCCGTCGACCAGTTCAGCCAAGTCAATCCGGCACGTCGTCTCGTTCCGACGGTTTTGGGGGATTTGCCTTTTGTTTGCGTTCTTGGCAACCACGAAGTGGTCAAAGAGGGTAGCCTGGGTTCAGCGCAGCGACACCCCTGGTTGCGTCGTCACACAAATCTGTCGCCCGCCCGCGTCCCGGCTTTCGCCTGGGTGCGGGCGGGCAATCCTTGTTTTCTGGTCAGCGCCCCTGGGTGCGCTGCGCGACCCGGGGCTAACCTTTTTCATCCCTTCGGGTTGGCGAATGCGCGTTGAGTTGCATCGACCGGCGCAGGCCTCGAGTTAGCGAACCCGGTCCGTCGGGCTGTACTCATGGGGCAGTTTTACTACGTATCTTCGATAGTCCGCACTCGCGTGACAAAATTTGCTGGCTGCGAACAGGAAGACTGGTTTAACGACACTTTGAGGTCAGCCTGACATTTCAATCGAGCGGTGAGATGGTAGCGTTACCAATGTCCGGCACTCGGTTTTTGCCACGAAGCTCATTTGAAGGAGACCTCTATGGCACGTTCCAGTTCGCGCAAGACCGACTTCTCACGCCTGAAGACCCATATTGATGCGATGACGACGCAGTCGGTCGATGTGACGCCTGATGCCTCGTCGCAGCATCTGCACAATGGTCGCGATACGCCCCTGCCGCCCGCCGACCTGCATGGCGCGTATGTCAACAATCGCCCGCTCCCGACGCAAGGGATAGCTGAACGCCACGCCTATATTGTAGGCAGTGGTATTGCGGGTCTGTCTGCCGCTTTCTTCTTAATCCGTGACGGTCACATGCCGGCAGAGAACATCATCTTCCTGGAAGCGCTGAAGATCGATGGCGGCGCGCTCGATGGGGCGGGCAATGCCGAGGAAGGCTATCTCGTGCGCGGCGGTCGCGAAATGGAAATGACCTATCAGAACTTCTGGGATGTTTACGCGGAAATACCTGCGCTGGAACTCCCCGCGCCGTTCACTGTGCTTGACGAATACCGGATCGTCAATGACGCCGACAAGAATTGGTCGAAGGTGCGGCTTCTTGAAAAGCAGGGACAGATCAAGGACTCGTCCACCATGGAGCTTACCAGGTCGCAGCAGATAGAACTGGTGAAGCTCATGCTGGCGCGCAAGGAAGATCTGGACGACATCACGGTGGAAGAGTGGTTCAGCGAGGGATTTCTGAACAGCAACTTTTATATGTTCTGGCGCACAATGTTTGCCTTTCAGAACTGGCACTCGGTGCTGGAGATGAAACTGTATACGCACCGCTTTCTGCATCTCATGGATGGGCTGAACGACATGACTTCGCTCGTCTTTCCGAAATACAATCAATATGACAGCTTCGTCCGCCCCTTGATGGATTGGCTGAAGGAAAAGGGGGTAACCATCCGTTTCGACACGACCGTCTCGGACGTCGAGATAGATACTAGCGGCGAGACGCTGACCGCGACCGCGATCAGATACCGCAGCAGCGATGGGGAGGACGAAATCAAGATTGGTGCACGCGATCTGGTCTTTGTTACGACCGGCTCAATTGTCGAGGACACAGCCTATGGTGACAGCGACACGGTCCCTGAACTGAAAGTCGGTCATGACGATCCGGGTTGCGGTCGGGGATGGCGGTTGTGGAAAAACCTTGCTCAGAAGTCTCCGGTTTTTGGACGGCCCGAGAAGTTCTGTGGCAACACTCCCGCCTCCATGTGGGAATCGGTGACGCTGACATGCAAGCCTTCGCCACTGATCGACAAGCTGAGAGAATTGTCTGTCAATGATCCCTATTCAGGTAAAACGGTAACGGGTGGGATTATCACGCTTACCGATTCGAGCTGGCTAATGAGCTTCACGGTCAATCGCCAGCCACATTTTCCAGACCAGCCCGATGATGTGATTGTGATGTGGGTGTACGCGCTGTTCATGGACAAACCCGGGGACTACATCAAAAAGCCGATGCCGGCATGCACGGGGAACGAGATATTGACGGAAATGTGCTTTCACCTCGGCCTAATCGACCAGGCCGACGAAGTGATTGCTGCCACCAAGGCACGCACCGCACTGATGCCCTATATCACAGCACAGTTTATGCCGCGGGCTTCAGGCGATCGCCCGTGGGTGGTGCCGGAGGGCAGCACCAACCTTGCCTGCCTTGGTCAGTTTGTCGAAACGCATAATGACGTGGTATTTACATTGGAAAGCTCGGTGAGGACGGCCCGGATCGGCGTCTACAAGCTGCTTGGCATCAAGAAGCAGGTGCCTGATATCTTTCCTGGACAATATGATATCCGCCGCTTGCTGCGTGCAACGCGGACGCTGAACAATGACGAAGCGTTTGTGGGCGAAGGCATCTTTCGCCACCTGCTGGGCGGGACCTATTTCGAACATGTCTTACCCCTCGGCGCTGATGAAGAACCTGCAGATCTGTGTCGGTCCGGTTTGTTCGAACATCAGCTGAGTGCTCTGCGCAGGATGGTCGAAAAAAGCTATGCCCTGGAGGCCACGAATGAATGGATTCAGCGTGCGATAGACAAACTGGGCGGACGTCGCTGAGGCCAGAGCGGCATTCCAAAACCTCGTGACTGTAAGAGGCTGGGGCCATGTGGGTTACCTCGCGAATATCTCAAAACAGAACGGATACCCGAAGATGGAAAACTTGTTGAGTACCGATGGAGTGGATCACGAGGTCCGCTGGAATTCAACCAACGGCGTGGAGTTGAACAGCCGATGCTGTCTTGCCTGACACATTGCTCTCCAAGCAGACAGAGCGAACAAGCGGGAATTCCAAGCCATGCCGAAATCGCATCCGGCGAGTTAGCGTCGGCAAAGGCATGCTGGGCGTCGCAACAGGATGCGACCAACAAAGCGACATTGTCATCAAGCGTCTCCGACAAGGTTACAGTCGACAGGATTGCCGATCACAAACACTGGCATCACCTCTGCATGGCTGATGAAGTCGAGCGATGGGCAATGGAAAAATGCGAGGAGCGGTTCAGTGGTATCGAGCTCTACTTCTTCCAGAAAGAGACAGGTCATCCCTTCCAGCGCCAGCGGGCTCGACGCGAATGAAACGGTCGTCAAGACGCGACTCGAATCACCAAAGCGAATTCTACTTCTTGGCATCCTACCGGCGTCGCATTCGCTACAAGGCGTTGAGTTGACTCATCGCGTACTCGAGTCGATTTTCCCCGGAGCAGCCAAGCGGACGTCGCCGATCGCACCAGAGTCGGCCCCGGGAGCAGTTTCGCGGCCCCGGAAAGTCGCAGAGGTGTGGAAGACCGAAGCGGATTCGAGAATTGGCTCCGCCGCTGAGGTTGGTCCAACCGATGCAGGTCGATGCGGCTCGTGTAAAGCTAGCGACGGGGGGATTCGCCGCCATAAGTCGCGCCAAATCTATCCAGGTGGAATGGACTCGGCGTGTTGTCATACACGCTTTCGATTGTCCGGCTGCTGGACTATCGTTGCAGATCAACAACGCAAAAAACACACCTTGAGATTAGCCGAGTCTGTTGGCATAGTCTTTTGCTTCTCGAACTGCCCAGCCGATTTTAGGTCGGAGGGACAAATTCTCAGCGTCTTGTGTAAATGAACTGCATCCTGCGATGAATTCCATTGAGAACTTTGTGCCAAGATAATTCCAAATGAACGGGACATTGGACAAACTTCCAGGGAGGTTTCTAGTACCGATACCTCCATGCCATGTGTCTGTACCTTCGGAATCCAATTCAAATGTCCAATTAAGTCGGTTCTTGCCTTTCCGATCCTGCAAGTACGGAAAGAAATCGGTAATCCAGCCCGTAATGCGATCGCCGCCACTTACAGATTCCCATTTGTAGATGTTTTTCCATAGATGAGGATCATCTACCCCATCAGCGTTCGCGGCGATCGCTTCAAGCGTAGGAATCAGCCGGTCAGTCCACCATGCTAGATCGTATTCTCTGCCAAGCGATTCTGTTCGTTGACAAATCGTCATCCAATCATCTTTTTGCCCTTCAAGCATGACCCATGGAATGCCGCATCGGGTGTGAACGACGTATTCAAAGTAATTCTTCATCGAGTTAATCAGAACGATTTCATTCGCCGCCTTTTCGATGGCACCGGTGGTGGAAAAGGTAACGACGATTCTGGAGTGATTCGCCTCGCCAATGTGTTCCCTAATCTTTTGTGAGAACTCGTCGAATACATTTTCCCACGGATTCTCCAGCGAACCCTTAACAAAATCGTCGCGGATGACAACAAGTCTCTTCTTGCCATGGTGCCCAGCGAACTGGGACCTGTATTTCTCGGCGTTCTCATTAATGTGTCGAGCAAATCCTTGAGTAATTAAGAGCCAAAACATGTCTGGCGATAGCACCAACGGACGATGCTCCGTAAACGCCGTATGTAAGGCGCAAACAAACGGGTGAAAATGACAAGGAATTACTGAGCCGCAGAACTCCGAACAAGACTCGACTGTCTCACTCAACAATTGTTCGATGGCTTCTTTGGGGGATGCCACTCGCAACGGCTCAACCGCGAGTTTGACATCCGAAACCCGCTGAACGATCAATGGCTCTGGCATCTCGTACCACCCTTGTTCTCTGCTTTTTCTACGACCGTCATTCTATGCGCTACACTGTGGCCGTCCATGACTAACATTGCCATTTGTGGGCGGCGACTCCGATCCGCCACCGTGCCTAATTCTTAGCGGGGACTGCTATCGGATGACTGGCTCAAGAACAGAGCAACGCCGCTGCACGTCGACGTGTGCGACACGGCAGGACTGGAAAGTACCTCACATTCTCGACCCTCCACATCAACCATCAGATGAGTTGGCGGATTGAGCGGCAAAGGCACATCGCAAAAATGCGCAGTCTCATTATTACGAAGGAATTTCTCAGCTAGGCGGAAGATCACGTTCGCTTCATGGGCCAAGTCGGATATTTGGTCGAAGGTGTAATAGTCCGTTAAATAGCTCGTATTACCGGACAATGCAAACGCCGCGACGTAGAAAGGCGCAATGCGACCAGAAGGGATTTCCATGCCAAAGATTGCCATCTCGCACTTCTTGAGGCGTTCGATCAGTGAAATTGCCTCTAACTTTGTAAGTCGCAATCGGGCGATCATTCGCGACACCATCGCTTACCAAGCAATACGCTGGAGCCGCTGTTAGAGCTTCGGTTGGCGTCGCAGCACGTAGACCGTTGGGCCAAGAGCGAGTGAGATCAAAATCGATGAGCATTGGCATAGCTTTCACCCTGCTTGAAAACGCGACGTGTGCCCCCACGGATAAGGTTTCCGTAGCCGCCGGAATGACTCAGTAAATCCGCTACTTCACGCGACCAATGAGCGACTTGTGAGGTTTCGCTCGGAGTGTCGGCAACAAGAGGCGTTCGGTGGTCAAGCGATATCCCATGCACAAACGGAGTTGAGCGTTTGGATACTCACTGCTGAAGTCTGCTGGAATGTAATTGTTGGAAGTCAAGCCAGCGGGAGGTACTGGAAGTAAACCAATTCGTTGGAACGCCTCCGCCACCAACTCGCTGCAGAAGAAACTGGAGCCGTCGTCAGGAGTATTGCGCCGCCGAAATGCTCTTCCCGCAGTCCACTTGTTGTCATTGAAAGGGTATCCATGCACATCTCGAGCGAAGCAGTACAGCTCGTGCCGGAGATATTTCGGCAGACGTGGCCGTATTCGGCGCACCCCAACTCTGCCATTGAATGTGTCGATTCGATGGTCGAGACGAGAGATCTGAACACCATGGATGATCTCGCCAGCTATCGCGTCACAACACTCTGATAGTTTGGTGGACTCAAAGACATACACAAGGGAGCTTTCCGGCAGACGCAATACCAGTCCTACCTGTGCCCAAGAACAGCCAGTCACTGCCTGCTGCCGGAGATGCAATGGATACTTCCCCGAGTACAAGATCACGTCGCCCGTTACGAGATTCTCAATGCTGTTCACTTTCGCCTCCACCATTTCCAGTGTGATTCGGTGTCTCGCCTAGGAACTCTAAGTGTTGAAATTCCTTGTTCGGTCATGTTGGTTGGAACTCATTCCGTGCACGCCGACCATTCAATCGCAGCCGCCGCCGCACCACCTGACCCTTCATACGCGTTACAGGTTTCCAGTTTCGGATGATCAATGAGTCCAAGTCCGTGGAGAGACGCGTGAGCAGTTCGTAGCCATCTCTGGTGACTAGGACAGTGTCGCTGTGCCGTATGCCGCCGACACCGCTGAGGTAGATTCCTGGCTCAACACTGATCACCATGTTTTCGGACAGTCGATCGCTGCTCCCCTCCGCGAGCCAAGGGGCCTCATGCGTGCCCAAGCCGATTCCGTGCCCCGTGCGATGCAGCCTTTGGTCTTCATTACGAAATCCCTCCTGGCTGAGGAAACCGTTGACGGCCTCGTCAAGTTCGCTGCAAGGCATTCCTGGTTTGATCATCTCATACGCCAATTGGTGCGCACGTGTCATTGCCTTGAACGCCACCTGGACGTCGTTTGATGGCGGAGCGGTAAAGTAGGTGCGCTCACTCTCGGCCGCATAACCATTGACTCGAGTCAGCACGAGGGCAACGTGGGGGCCTCTCACCAATCGATGATCGAGTGAAGGAACTGAATGGGGCATCGCGCTGTGTGGAGCTGCCCAGCTTGCCATCAGGACGTTGGTCGTCAGGGGATCCCAGTCTTCGACTTCGCGAATGATCCGTGCCGAGACCGTTCGGGTCTCCGCAAAGCCTTCGGCAACCATCGCCCCATAATAAGATGCCGCCATCAGACGCTTAACTCCGAGGTCCGCATAGCGCGACGCCCGTCTTATCATCTCAATCTCCATGGGTGATTTGATCAGCCTGAGTTGCTCAACCAGCGGTTCGGTTCGAAGCGAATAATGTTGAAGCTGATCCGTGATCTCTCGCCTCAAGGACGGCTCGATGCCAATCTGCCCGTGTTGAGGAAGGATCTCATTCAGACGGCTCGGCCACCCGCTAGCGTCCGGAGCTGGATACTCTCGATACGTGGTGATGTCGTGTGTTTCAACTCCTTTTGCCTTCGCCATGTGCTGCTGATCAAGTTTGGGCACGAGGAGGACTGGCGCGTCTTCGGGCTTGACCACAAGAAAGAAGGGGCGTTCTAACGGCTCGAACCCCGCACCGGTCAGATAGAAGATGCTCTCGAATGACGACACGATGAACGCATCGAGATCCTTCTCCTTAACCCTAAGTTGCAATGCCTGGAGTCGCTGGCCGTGTTCTTCGGGAGAGATTTTAGGATTCATGACTCGGCTCCATTGAGAAATGGACGTAAGCACTCACTTACAAAACGATCAAAAAAAGAGATGACTGTCATGCCAGCGCACCCTCCAGCAAATAGAACGCGACTCGGGAGAACAACTGCTGACGCTTACGCGAGCTGATCAGGTCCAATTCAATGGCGATGTTCATGAAGGCGACCAAGCCAATCAAGGCCCAAGCTGTATCGTCGTCATCAAGCAGACGTTCGTCGCCGTCTATCTCACGATGGCTAGACACGATCGACTCGACGCGCTCTTTGTACCACAGATACAAGCGGTTCAGTGTCTGTCGAACATCCGGGTCGTCCGTTTCACTGAGCGCGGTGAAGATGATTCGGTAAAGGCCCTGCTCGCCAAGGTTTTTCTTTGTTAACTCGATAAGTTGTGCGGCGAGAGATTTGGATGACGATTCGTCGAAGACGGATTCCCACTTGCTCATCCGTCTCCAGAAAAGAGATTCGATCGCAGCAACAAACATGGCCTTTTTGTCGGGCCATAGCCGGTACAGGATGTTTTCTTGAACCCCGCATCGTTCCGCAATTTCAGCCGTCGTAGCTCGTCGATAGCCAAGTTCACAGAATGCTTCGGCAATGAGTGGCAGGAGCTTGCGCCTCCGTTGGTCGGCATTGCTGGGTCTTGGCATGTCTCACCATCACTTATTGTGTTAGTAATCACTTACATATTGGCGAGTCGCGGGCCCAGTGTCAAGTCGCACCTTAAAGGCGGGAGTTTCTCGGTTCGAGCTAAGGGCTGTTGAGGCACCCTACAATGCTCTCGGCCGTAAATGCGCAACAGCGAGAGGCTGCATCGACCGAAGCGAGTTCGCGAAGTGTCTTCGCCGCAGCATTCTCACGGTCACCCACAATATCTTGAGGAAACTGCAGTGATCCGCCGAATCTTCTCCAGTCTCCCGACCGAAGTGGCACGCGCATCGGCTAATAATTGGCGGTGTTCAAGCCGATCTGCCCGGTGCGAGCGGCGATGGCTAACAGCATCCCGTGCGTCCTTGCCGGAGCATGGCACGACTATCTAGTCGGATGGCAACTAACAACTGAACATCCGGTCGCCGCTTGCTGACCGACCGCACGACGCTCATGCTAACAGGTGGATTAAGGATGGTTTAGCCGCGGAGCAATCAAAAATTGGCTCCCGGATAATCATCCATTCGAAGAATCTTAACGTGCGAGAAGCTGATGGAATACCGGGTTCATTGCAACGAATGCGGGAGAGACATCCCGGTTTCGCAATCACAAGCCGGTGCGACGTGCGTTTGTGAATGTGGAACTGAGGTCAGCGTTCCAAGGCTGTCCGATCTTCGTATTGCTGCTGGTCAGACTCGGTATTCCAGAACCGCGGTTGACCGCGTTCGCGGAATGTTGAAACGTGGTGAACTTCCGACAGAACGAAGTTGTCCTAGCTGCGGGAACGTGGGTGACACAGTCGTCATATTAGGTATCCAATGTGAAAAAGCGTCATCGACTGACTCTCAGGATCAGGGCATCCTTGCTGTCGCCATTTTTGGATGGTTAGGCGCTCTAGCTGCCGCATTGCGTCCTTTCAACACTCGGGCAGCAGAGACCCATGGACGCGAGACTCGCCTTGAGGTCCCACTTCGATTCTGTTCGTCATGCACTTCTCAGTTGAAGCCATCAATGAGCAAGCGGAAATTGCGACAGTATCTAGGTGCGGAACCCGCGTACAGAGACGTGTTTGATGAGTATCCATATGCGTCGGTTGACATCGTCGATACCGCGCACAACCACTAAGCCTTTTGAGGAGCAAGCCGATTCTCAAGCCCTCAACCTGGTCGGGATCCTCTCTCACCCTAACGGTGCGATTTTGACCTTGGCGGATTCAGTGATTCGGTGGTCCAACGCGCGGCGGTTGCATCGTCCGAAGCGAGTTCGGCCGATCGCTACGAAGCAGTTCCCCCGATTTTCGGTCCATTTTTGGTGGAAGTCTGCGTCGAACCGGGTAACTCGCCGAGGTGGCGGGGACCGAGGCGACTTGGCGGATCGGCTTTCTCCGCGAAGATGGTCCAGCCTCGGCGCGTTACGACTGGACGTATCGCAATCGTTTAGGTCGCCTTCCCTCCCCTCCCCTTGAATCGCATTGCTGGTTGCAAAACCTGCTTCGGTCTGTTGCGGCCGATGGTCTGCCAATTGCTATGTCCCAGCAATCAGTGATCACGACCCAATCAACCCGTCGAAGCGCGCACTTACGCACGCTTGGCGGCTGGGAAGCGGAGCTGGTGGATCGCGACACACGCAGGTTCGTGATCGCTAAACATGGTCGCTAAAAAATTTTGACAGGCGGAGGGAGCAGCTTGAGCCAAGTCACCCAAATTCTCTCCCAAATCGAAGCGGGCGATCCGTCGGCTGCCGAGCAGTTATTGCCGTTGGTCTATGCGGAGTTGCGCAACGTCGCCGCCGCGAAGCTCGCTCACGAGCGGCCAGGACAGACTTTGCAGGCAACGGCGCTCGTGCATGAGGCTTATCTGAGACTGGTCGACGTGGACAAGGTCAAACACTGGGATAGTCGACGGCACTTCTTTGCGGCCGCCTCCGAAGCGATGCGGCGAATTCTGGTCGAACGAGCCCGTCGAAAGGGACGCATCAAGCGAGGCGGGAATCTTCAGCGCGTGCCGCTGGATCAAGTGGTGATGGCAACCGGTACGCCGCAACTGGATCTCCTCGCTTTGGACGAAGCCCTCGACGCACTTACCGAGGAATGTCCCGAAAAAGCCGAGGTGGTCCAGCTTCGCTACTTTGCCGGGCTGGGACACGGAGAAATAGCCGAGCTACAGGGCGTTTCCACGATTACCGTCAAACGCCATTGGCGGTACGCCCGCGCCTGGCTGCTGCGGAGGATGGTGGGCAGCCCCAATTTCGACAGCCCCAATTTCGACAGCCCCAATTTCGACAGCCCCAATTTCGACAGCCCCAATTTCGACAGGTTCGATTCGGAGGAGATCGAGCCCGGTGAAGAAAGTTTCGAAAATGTCTGATACCCCGCTGGCCGAGACGGCGCATAAGAACGTGAGCACTCCAACGATGAGAGGTTACCGTGAGCGCGGCCCGTCCGAACAAAGACGAGATTTTCAATACGGCTGCCGAGCTGCCAGATGATGAGCAGCGGCAAGCCTATCTCGCCGAAGTCTGCGAAGGAGACGCCGATCTTCGTCGCGAGATTGAAGAACTGCTGGAGCAAGACCGGGCGGCCGGCAGTTTTCTCGAATCACCTCCGACCGGACTCGACGTTACAGTTAGCAGCCCCATTCTCGCGAAGCCCGGCACGCAGATCGGCCCATACCAACTGCTCGAACGGATTGGCCACGGTGGGATGGGCGTGGTGTACCTGGCCGAACAGACCCAGCCGGTGCGGCGTCGCGTTGCCCTGAAGATCATCAAACCGGGGATGGACACCCAGCAGGTGATCAGACGGTTCGAGGCCGAACGTCAGGCGTTGGCGCTAATGGATCACCCCAACATCGCCCGAGTGCTCGATGCGGGGGAAACCGAAAGTGGGCGTCCCTACTTCGTAATGGAATGGGTCAAGGGTGTCCCGATCACCCAGTACTGTGACGAGCATCAGCTGACACCGCGCGAGCGACTGGAGATCTTTGCCACCGTTTGTCAGGCGGTTCAGCACTCCCATCAGAAAGGAATCATTCACCGCGACATCAAGCCATCGAATGTCCTGGTCAGCGAAAGTGATGGACGTCCGGTTGCCAAGGTGATCGACTTCGGCCTGGCCAAGGCGATGGGGCCACAACTGATCGGCAAGACCGTCTTTACCCAGCAGGGCCAGATCGTCGGCACCGTCGAATACATGAGTCCCGAGCAGGCCGACCTGAACCCGGTCGATATCGACACGCGGACGGACATCTATTCACTGGGAGTACTGCTTTACGAGTTGCTGACCGGGGAAACGCCATTTGATCGAACTCGTTTGCGTTCCGCTGCCTACAACGAGATCTTGCGGATCATTCGGGAGGAGGAACCGCCAAGGCCGAGTATCAGGCTGAGCAGCAGCGAAGCCCTGCCATCGATCGCGGCCAACCGCCACTGCGAACCAAGGAAGCTGAGCACACTGATGCGCGGTGAGCTGGACTGGATCGTGATGAAGGCGCTCGAGAAAGATCGATCGCGGCGGTATGAAACGGCCAACGGTTTTGCAAGGGACGTCAACCGCTACTTGAGCGATGAGCCAGTGGTTGCATGCCCACCATCAAAGAGGTATCGCTTCAGGAAGTGGATTCGTGCGAACAAAGAGCTTGCCGTCACCACGGCATTGATCGCAGCAACCTTGCTGCTGGGCGTGATCGGGACCAGCTGGCAGGCTTGGAATGCGAGTCGTCAGCGTGACCGTGCTGTGACCGCCGAGGGTCTTGCCAATGTACGCTTGAACGCCGAGCAGGCAGCGCGAATCGAGGCCGAAGCAGCTCGCAACGCGGAGTCGGTTGCCCGAGCCGCTGCGGAGCAAGCATCCGACGAACGCCGCAAGAGCTTGGTTCGACAGTACGTTCGTCGCGGCACGGAGTACGTTGATCGCGCTGACCACACGACCGCTTTGCCATGGTTCCTCAAAGCACTCGAACTGGACCGTGATGATCCTGAGCGTGAACGGATCCATCAACTCAGGATCATGACAACGTTGGACCACTGCCCAAAGCTGACAAGCATCCTTCATCCCAGTCATCGTGTGGATTCAGTTGAGTTCTTCCCCGACGGTAATCGTGTTCTGCTACATGCTCCTAAAAAAGTTAGTATTTTGCGTCTCGATGGCGAGCCAGCACATTTCCCAGTAAATCTAGGCCACTTTGCGACACTCAGTCCGGACGGGAAGCTCTTGGCAATTTGCGGAAATTCAAGCGAAGTTGTGATCGCCGACGCTGAATCGGGTTCAACCGTACATTCGCTGAGCCAACCGAATGCTTCACCGACGTTTGCTGGATTCAATCGTAGGGGTGATCAACTATTCGTTGTGTACGACAAGCGGAGCATTCGAGTCTGGGATCTGGAACGCGGTGAGAGCGTCACGCCTCTATTGACAGACGGGGCGGAGGAGATTCGGGCGGCCACGTTCAGCACGGATGGTCGCTATCTGATTGCCGCTGATGATCAACCGGGAATTCCGGATCTCATTCTCGCTTGGGATTTACAGGGACCGCTGGAGGCGAAGAGAAGCACAACCAGCCGGTACATTGGCCTCCAAGCTACTCAGCTTAGGGCAGCTGATGGCTTCGCGTGCGTGCCGGAAGATGTATTTGTCAATGTTGTCAGTCTTGCGACGGGACAGAGACGCTACCCCCGTCTCGCTCACGCCGATATGGTCCGATCATCGCGAATCAGCCCAGACGGATCCAGGATTGCAAGTTGCGGCAACGACCATACCGCGCGCATTTGGGACGCTCGGTCTGGCAAAGCAATCACCAATCCGCTGCATCACAACTCGGCGGTTGTGGTCGCAGAGTTCTCGCCGGACGGTACTCATCTTGTAACCGGAACGGTTGAAGGCGAGATCGCGATTTGGAGCGTGAAGGAAGCACGACGCGTGATGCCGATGATGCGGCATCCGGACCGAATATGGGCGGCGCGATTTACCCCGGATGGACGACGGTTGATCACGTCGAGTTTGAGCGGGACGCGAGTCTGGGATCTTGCCGGGGCGGCTGCGGCGCCGTCGTTGGTCCGTCAACTCTCGACCTGGGGCGTCGGCTGCGAATTTGTGTCTTCCTCTCAGTCAGATCCCTGGTTGGTTGCCGCAGGGCAACGTCGCATCATTCCAACGTTTGACTTGCGCTCCAAAGCAGTGGTCGGTCCGCCGATCCGGGCCGAGGCAAACGTCTGTTTCGCCGCACTGCATCCGAATACCGAATCACTCTTCGCCGCATGTTTTGATGGGGAAGTCTCCCTTTCCCGAATTTCAGACGGGAAAACAATCTTCCGGACAGATCGCTTTCGACTCTCACCCGAAGAGTCAAAACAAGAAATAGACGGCATTAGCTTCAATCCACAAGGGATCCCACATTTGCAGTCGAATATCGGCGCTGCTTTCGATGACGACGGAAGATGGATCGTCGTCCATAATAACTATACGGGACCAGACCCTCATTACTCGCAATTGATGACACTTGATGCGAAGACCGGAGCACCGCTCTCCGAATTCCTTGACTTCGATGGCCCGATTAACGGTTCAAGCATTACGCCAAACGGGAAGTATTGGGTTGGCGTTACTGGACGCAGGTTCTTCCCTCACTTCGGTTGCCGCACCGAAATTCGTGCCCTTCCCTCTCTAGAGCTCGTTCGCAGAATAGATTTCGAGGCTCCCGTTTTGTCAGTCGATGTGAGTCGTGACGGGCGACGACTGTTGCTTGGCGTTGGAAAGGACAATGATGTTGGCTTTGCTCAAGTATATGATTTCGAAACGGGGACGCCCATTTCGCGTCCGATCGATCACCAAACTTACGTGGAACATGTTCAATTCCTGACGAACAACAAACACGTCCTTTCAAAAAGCCGTAGTGGTGAAATTCGCTTGTCGGACATCCAAACGGGCGATCCGGTTGCCCCCGCAATTCATATCGCCCGCCTGGTAACGGGTCTGGCTGTTTCCCCGGACGAACGATGGCTGGCGATCGGAACCGGTACGAATAACGCGAACGGTCGAACCGAACAGCACCTGCGATACTTTGACCTTGCAACCGGCGAGCCAATCAGTCCGCCGATTCCGCACGGTGACGGATTCAGCGTGTCCATCTCAGGTGATGGCCGAATGGTTGCAACGTTCGGTCGAGATGGCTACGTAAAGGCGTTTGAGGTTCCGCACACCGAGAGTCCGCTCGAAGACATGAAGCAATTGGTGGCAGTCGTTAGCGGCCTGCGATTGGACGAGGCCGAGAACTTGTTGCCGGTTGATGCAAAGAGGTTCGAGGAGTACTGGAGCGTCGCACGAAATCGGTTCCCGAACGAATTCGCTGCGACGACTGATGAAGAAAACGTTTGGCTTCGTAATCAGGTTGAGATCGCGCAAGCCTCAAAGGATCTGACGAAGGCCGTTGAGCTACTCGACGATTTGATCTCCCTCGATCCCAAGGATCCAGAACTGTATCGACGCCGCATCTGGCTGAAGAGCCAACTAGGGAGGTATGAGTCGATGCCGAGCGATGCGGAAACGTTGCAGGAGGTGTTACCACACAGCGGTGCGGACTTGGCAGAACTTGCACAGTTCGTAGCGGTCGAGTCAGAAGCTGCAAATGAATTGAACCGCTACGCACTTGCGCTCGCAGACCGCGCGGTTGCGCGGTCGCCCGAAGATCCCGAGACGTGGCGATACCGGGCCGAGGTTCATCGAAAGATGGGTGACCTGGATTCGGCGATCGCGGATCTTAGGAAGGTCGTCGAGCTGCAACCAGGAAACTTCCGCCCCTGGTATGAGCTGGCGCTCCTTCAACTGATGGTCGACGATCGTGAGGGGTATGAGCAGACGTGCCGACGGATGATCCAATCGGTGGCGCCATCGGGCGTCACAACGATTGACGAGTTTGTCGCTTGGACATGTGCCCTGGGAGCCTGTAGGTTGGACGACTGGGCACCGCTCATCGAACGGGCGGAGTCTATCGTGGCAACACAGTCGGCTTCGGTGTCCCATCGAAAAGCCTTGGGGGCGGTCCATCTCCGGGCTGGAAACTATGGACAGGCCTACGAGGAACTGATCGAAGCGGATCGCTTACTCAACGATCCTTCCAGCTCGATGCAATCGTCACCTGCCTATCCCTGGTATCTCCTGGCGATCGCCTGCAAGAAGCTCGGCTTCGACGATCAAGCCACGTCCTGGTACAAGAAGGCACGCGATTGGAGCCATCAAGTGACAAGTGGCGATCGTACACAAATTCCTTGGGTCCGCTTGGCCACGCTGGATTTACTTGAGCGTGAAGCAGCGGCGACATTAGACGGCGTACCAGCAACCGACGAAGAGAATACGCACCTTTGGCTTGGACGCGCGGCCGTTCATCGACATCTCGGTAACCAGGATGCCGCCCAAGCAGCGATCAATCAAGCGGTGAAACTCGCGGGGGAAAGCCCGGATCGTTGGGTCCAACAGGAGATCTGGCGAGCCCAAACAGGAAGTGCGACTGCCGACGAGTTGAGGGGTTTGCTCATTGCGGTCAAGCAACGTCCGGGTCATATCGAATCGTGGCAGAAGTTAGTTGACTTGCAACACCGCCTGGGTGACCCCGATCGACTGCAAGCGACCGTGCAAGACGCGGTGGTCAGCGTGCAAGAAGCTAGCGACACTTTCACCGTAATTGAGACACATCAATTACGTGATCTTGGAACACAGATCGGAAATCTCGGGTTCCGAGAGGAGTCGATCGACGTTTTGACAGCGACATCGGCAAGTTGGCAGCGATTGCAGGACGAGAATCCGAGCGATCCGGCATTGGCAAAGGATCACGCGCACACGCTGATGATGTTGTCGAGGTTTGTTTTGGATGGCGACCAACGAGAAGTCTACCTGGACCAGGCAGAAGCCAACCTGCGATTGTCATTGGGGCTGATCGAAGGAACGGACGTGAAGCCCAACGTTATCGCTGGCACCCGTTCCATTCTCGGTGAGCTTCATCAAAGGCGAGGACGGCTGGACGAAGCGCGTCGCGAATTGGAGGCAGCCCTTTCGCTTCAGCCAAACGACGTTTGGACCCATTTTCGTTTGGCCCAATGTTTCGAGGAAGCCTCCGAGAAGGAAGCGGTCTACAAGCAGAAAGCCGCAGAACACGCGATCACAGCTCTCGAACTGAAATCGATCCATTTCGCGATTCGCGAACAATGTAAACGTTGTGTGGAGTCGCTTCGTGATGCAATCGTTAGAGACGAAACCAAGGACGTAGAGTCCTGTTATCTGGTGTCGATCGGTCTTTCGCGACTCGGACAACCTGGCGCGGCGTTGGCTTATTGGGAACTTGCCGACGAACTTGCCGCGTCATCAAATCCTGACCAGGTCATTGCGAGTGACGACACGACATGGCAGTGGCGTGAGAAAGCTCGGATGTTGCTTCAAGATTACATCGATGCCGAGGGAAACGTGGCGATTCCCGATCTTGACGTCGAGGACCCGGAAGCCACCCAGGCGGAATTCCTGGTGCAACGTGCCGACGCCTATCGGCAGATGGGGAAGTACCAATCAGCAATTGACCAGTGCACGCGGGTGTTGGAGGGCCGTCCAACGCCGGATCAGCAACACGACTTACTGGTCAGCCGCGCGCATGCTCACCGAGCGTCAGGACAAGCGGCACTCGCGGACGCAGATTTGAGCCAGGCGATCGAGATCAAACCAAATGAGGCGTTGACTTATGTGCTGCATGCCGAGGTTTATACGGAGTTGGGCAACGATGCCAAGGCCGTCGACGCTTGCGATCGGGCGTCGGCGCGAGAACCGGACAATTGCATCGTCGCCCTGGTTCGTGCTCAGGTATTCCTGATGGCCGATCGGATCGAGGATTACCAGTGGGCCTGTACGGAAATGCTGGAACGTTTCGGGCACTCAAGCGAGCCTGAGGGAGTTTGGCACACGGCGCGTGCCTGTGTGCTTGCTACCGGCGCGACACAGGATCCGAGACTACCGATCGAACTTACCGAGCAGGTGATGTCAGATCATCCCGTGCGCCAAGACTGGAGGATTTACACCCAAGGCATGGCCCATTTGCGTGCGGGACAGTTTGATCAAGCAGAAAAAGTTTTTCGTGAATGCCTCGATGCGTGCCCTCCCTGGACGCGAGTACTCAATCAACTGGGGCTAGCGCTGCTTGAGCAGAATCGCGGAAACGAAGAACGGGGTCGATCGTGGCTTGCCGAGGCGATCGCGTCGATGGAACAGAACCCGCTCCCTGCTACGCAGGACCGGATGGAAGCAGTGCTTCTGCGGCGCGAAGTGGAGCGGTTGTTGGAGACAAAGCGAGAAAACGAAACGACAGAGACCGAACGGAAGGAGTAGCAAGCGTAGGGCACGCTGTGCGTGCCAACGAGAACATCGATACGAGTATTGAAAAAAAGCCGGCCGGTGAGCCAGCGTCGCCAAACACCACTCACCGGCCGCACCCTATGCCCGGGCTCACGGTCTGCGCCCCCGGACGGACGGTCATCCCAATTCTATCGCGCAGGCCAGCAACTCTCCAAGGAGAATCGTCATGAAACGCTGGAACTGCATTCTCGGTTTGGCCGTCGCTGCCTGTTGGCTGATCGTTGCGCAAGCTGGAAAACCCGACAAATCAGGCGGAGTTGGTCAAGGCGACACCGGGGCGAACACCGAGACCATGGTTGTACTGGACAACGGTCCCGGCTTTGCCAACGGCATCAACCAAGCCGGCGAGATCGTGGGTTACCTGGTGGGCTCAAACGGTGACATCCCCTGCCATTGGACGATCAGTGCTTCCGGCGCAATCACCGTCACGAAGCTGCCACTGGGGGATCATGCGTGGGGACGGGCCAACGACATCAACCAAGCCGGAATGATCGTTGGCGGAGATCGGTTTTGGTTCAGCAAGACCAGTGACCCGGTCTCGCTTCCCGCTCCGCTTGGCGCGGTGCGAGTTCGTGCCGAAGCGATCAACGATCGTGGCGTCATTGTCGGATCCTTTGATGATCCGGCCGCCAACGACCACGCTGCCGCCTGGGCGGTGCGATCCGACGGCACACTTGCCGGTCCACTTGAACTTGGATCGGGATACGCGGTCGGTCGTGACGTCAATAACTCGGACGTCGCGGTGGGCGAAGCGAATGAGATCGCCATGCGATGGGAGCTTGCTTGGGACGGACAATCGCTGGCCTTGCTCTCGGCCCAACCGTTGTTCACTTCATCCGAAGTCGTTCGCAGCGGGGCAAAGGCAATCAATGATTCGGGGGACATCTGCGGTACCGTGCAATTCGCCGGGAGCAATGCAGAAGCGTTCTTCCTGATGCAATTGGAAGAGGGCCTCGCCGAAGTGCCGTTGCTCGAGCAAGACAATCGGCGACAAGACACACAGAACACGGATGCCTTTGCACTGAACAATGCGACGACACCGCAAATCCTCGGTAAACGCAACGTTCTCAACTTGCGGGCGGGCAGTTACCTGCGAATGGGACGCACCGGTGTTGTGGCAAGGAGATCAGGCCATCAATTTGGAGGAAGCCATTCCCTTCCTTCTGTCGGCCGACGCCATTAATGACAACGGCTGGATCGTCGGCCAGGGCTATGACTAGACGGCGTGGCCTTTCCGATTGTGATGATTCCCTAATCATCGACGAAAGCGTAGGGCACCCTCCGCGTGCCAATCCATCCCGCA
>CAVOND010000001.1:0-275596 GCA_963697195.1 Pirellulaceae bacterium | reverse complement strand
TTCTAACCCATGACCGGCTAAGGCGTTCGGTATACCGAGGAAAACAAGTCATCCAGACATTCAGCGACCGCCTGAATCCGTTGACACACTCGGCGATGCACCACGCCGATCTGTTGCACAACGCATATGCTTGAAGATTGTTCAGACAGCAGTCCCGTCATGAACGTTTGGGCCAAAAGGACGTCAAGACCACGATGATCTGTAAGCATGACAGGAACCGGCCTGGCCTGGCGTTCAACAGTCCAGCGGACCGCATGGAATGAGTCTCCTCCTTGCCCGGCGGAATAGAATGATGGTTTGACCTGGGCGATTCAGTAGTGGTTCGTCCAGCTCTAAATGCCATGCTCGTCTGTCGTGTCCAGCGCCGCGGTGCTCGTGCTCGTGCTCAGCGCAGCGGTGCTCCTAATCGATGACGAGCACCGCCGCGCTGAGCAGGGAGCACGGGCACGGGCACGGGCACGGGGGAAATCGTCAGGCGGAGCTTGACCTACGGTGATGACCACATGGGTTAGGATCGACGGCGAGGCTGTGAGATTTTCAGCATGCACTGTACTGGCAAGCGATTGTCTCAAACATCGTTGCCGTCCGCTTCGTCGAATGTTGCGTGATCGGACGCTACGACCGGAAGAGCGATCGGTGACTAGAAAGACTCAAAGCCTGGGAGCGATCGGCGACCATTGGGGACGCGAACGTGAAAATGGCTTAAACTGGCTCTCGACTCGGAGGCTGGTTCCCAACCTGTCCGCGCATCCCCTTTCCTTGCAGGTTTCCCATTCCATGATGGTTTCCATGATCCCCCCGCAACGATATCGCACTCGATTGCAATCGTTCTTCGCCCTGCTCGTGCTGTGGCTGACCTCGACGGCAGCGATTGGCGCCGACAAGCCCAATATCATCTACATCATGGCGGATGACATGGGCTTTTCCGATATCGGTTGCTACGGCAGCGAGATCAAGACGCCGAATCTGGACCGGCTCGCCGACGGCGGCGTTCGCTTCACCCAGTTCTACAACACGGCTCGCTGCTGTCCCACGCGAGCAAGCCTGATGACCGGTCTCTATCCGCACCAGGCCGGTGTCGGCCACATGATGGAAGATCGCGGCGTCGATGGCTATCGCGGTGACTTGAATCGCCAGTGCGTGACGATCGCCGAAGTCCTCAAGTCGGCCGACTACCGCACCTACATGTCTGGCAAGTGGCATGTCACCAAGATGATCAAGCCTCAATCCGATACGGACAAACACAACTGGCCGTTGCAGCGAGGATTCGATCGGTTCTATGGCACGATTCATGGAGCCGGAAGCTTCTTCGATCCCAACACGTTGACGCGCGACAACGAATACATTTCTCCCTACGCCGATCCTGAGTACCTGCCCCAGCAAATGGCGAACGGAGAATTCTATTACACCGATGCGATCGCCGATCAAGCCACTCGCTTCATTCGTGAGCATCACTACGAAGCCGACGACCAACCTTTCTTCTTGTACGTTGCCTTCACCGCTGCTCACTGGCCCATGCACGCGCTCGACCATGACATCGCCAAGTATGAAGGCAAGTACGACGGCGGATACGATGCCATCCGCAACGCGCGCTACGAGCGAATGGTGGAACTCGGATTGATCGATCGATCCAACACAGAGAACTGGGCCATCCCCGACGAGTGGAAAGAATTAGAGGACTGGGAATGGGACAAGCGGAACATGGAGGTCTATGCCGCGATGATCGACAACATGGACCAGGGCATCGGTCGGATCGTCGAATCGCTTGAAAGACACCGGACAGTTCGAGAACACGCTGATCTGTTTCTTCCAAGACAACGGTGGTTGTGCGGAGGACTATGGACGAGGTGGTGTCGGCGGACCACGGGGCGAATCGCCCCAGCTTGCCTCCGCTGGCGGACGATTACCTGCAACCCGATATGACGCCCAAGCAATCGCGCGACGGCTATCCGATGCGGACCGGGAAAGGCTCGATGGCCGGACCGGCGGACACCGCGATCGGTTATGGGCGTGGCTGGGCGACCGTTTCCAACACGCCGTTTCGCGAGTACAAGCACTGGGTCCACGAAGGCGGAATCTCCACGCCGCTGATCGCGCATTGGCCTGACAAGATCAAGCGTCAGGGAGAGCTTGAGCGGACGCCCGGGCACCTGATCGACCTGATGGCGACCGCCGTTGATGTCTCGGGAGCGACCTATCCGAAAGAGTTCCACGATGGTCAATCGATCAAGCCGATGGAAGGCAAGAGCCTGGTGCCGGCGTTCCTCGGCCAACCGATCGAGCGTGAAGCGATCTACTGGGAACACGAAGGGAACCGTGCCGTGCGTGTCGGCGACTACAAGCTGGTCGCCAAAGGTGCCAAGGGCAAATGGGAGCTCTACAACATCGCGCTCGATCGCAGCGAGCAGAAAGACCTGAGCATCGAAAAGCCGTTCATGGCCAAGAAGCTCGCCGAGATGTGGCAAGCCTACGCCGAGCGAGCCGACGTGCTGCCGCTGAATCCGCAGGCTGAGAAGAAGGCCAAGGCCGGTGGCAACGCCAAGGCGAAGAAGAAATCGGAGTAGTTGCGAGATCGAAACCGATTGGTCCGATTTGGGAGAGATGGAAGGAATCGAGACCAATCGCCCCGAAGGCAATGCCGCAAAATACGAGCACGACGCGCCCGCGAGTGTGTCGGATGAGACGGGGTGTGGGACACACTCGCTGGCGCGTCGTGCTTGTATTGCTGTTCGACGATCGGCTACGGCAGTTCTCGGATGGAGACGTTGCGGAACTCGACCGGATCACTGTGGCCGGCGAATCCGAAGTAACCTGATGTCCGATCCTTTCCGGGATGCGCGCTTCCCGCCATGTACTCGTCGACTTCGCTCAGGTCTGTATCGAGAATCACGTTGCCATTGAGCTCGACCTTGATCTTGCTGCCATCGACAGTGACTTCCTGGAAATTCCACTGGCCTGGCTCACGCAGGTATCCGCGTCTGGCCGCGACCATCCCGTAGGCACTGCCGTGATACTGGCGCGGATCGAGCTTCGCGTACTTGGCGTGATCGGAATCAAGCACCTGCAACTCGCACATCGCGACGTAGGCGGGATCACCTTCGCCGGGTGATCGAATCGCCAGGCCATTGTTGCCGCCTGGAGGCAATCGGAATTCGACGCGTGCGATGAAGTTGCCGTATTCCTTTTCGGTCAACAGCATTCCCCCTTTACCCTCCTTGCAACGAATCGCTCCGTCGACGACGTCGTAGTTTTCCACGCTCCCCTGCCAACCGGTCAGGTCCGTTCCGTTGAACAGCGTCTCAAAAGCCTGTCCCTCGTGTTCTCGCAGCGCTTCGTTTGCCTCTTCGGGTGACAATTCCTTCACCCAGATGTTGCGCCAGCGAATCTCGCCGCCGTGTGTTTGTAACTCGATCGGCCCGGATCGCATCAGAGGCGCCGAACGATCCCAGAAGTTTTCCATGATTGCCGAATCGACTACCAACAGGTCGTTGAGATAAACCGTCGTCCGCGCACCGACCTGTCGGATGTGAAACGTGTTCCACTCGCCGAGCCGACGATCGGCCAGGACAAACGGATCCTTGCCGGGGGCACCTGCGCTGTTGTTCCACAGCCCACCGCTGCCAAGGTTTGCGCCGAGGTTGTATTTGCCGGCGTCGGTGTAGTCCCAGATTTGAACTTGCGGGGTTGCCTTGAGGTAGATCCCGCTGTCGGCTCGTGGCACGGTGCGGTACTCGAGCATCAATTCGTAATCGGTGTAGTCCTCGTTGGTCACCAAGTAAGCGCCCTGGCCATCGTTGACGAGTTCTCCGTTTTCGACGGTCCAGTGCTCTTTCGCATCGGCCATCCACTCCGCCAATTTCTCCTCGCGCGCTGCTTCGTCCATGGCGGCCAATTCAATCGGGCTGAAGTGCGGGCGTCCATGCCAACCGCCGAGCGACTCACCGTCGAAAATCGCGTGAAAACCGGCGGGTGGATCGGCGGAAGTCGCAGTCGGCTGGGACGCTCCCCAAAGACCGATCGACAGGGCAAACAACAACGTCGTGCGAGATAGCTTGTTCATGTTGAAACCAGAGAGGTTGTGGTGGGCCAATTCGAGAACGGGATGGGGCAGCCGGGCGCCTCGGCGGCGCCCGTTCACCGGGCAAGATTGTACTTCATCAAAGGACCGCCGGAGGAACCGATTTCGCCGGTTCGTGACATGACGTTTTCGGCCAAAAAAACCCCGAAAACGGTGTCCGCTGGTTCGTGGTAGCATTGACTCCCCCGCGGCACTCTGTCACCTTTTTAGGAGTTTTGGTCCACCACATTCACCACCACCATCGGACTGGACCGTTTTCTTTCCGTTAGGTCGGTGAATGATTGAAACGAGTCGTTTCATAGGTGGTGATGATTTAGGGTTAGTCTTGTGACGAACATTTATGTAGGGAACCTCGCGTTCAACGCCAGCGATGATGACATTCGTGCCGCTTTCGAACAGTACGGAGAAGTCACGTCAGTCAACATCATCATGGATCGGGAGACCGGTCGATCCAGGGGTTTCGCTTTTGTCGAAATGGCCGACGGCGAGCATGCCAAGGAAGCGATTGAAAATCTTGACGGCGCTGCGATCAGCGGCCGTAACGTGAAAGTCAACGAAGCTCGACCGCGTCCGCCTCGCTCCGGCGGTGGTGGCGGTGGCGGTGGCGGTGGTCGCTACGGCGGCGGCGGCGGTGGCTACGGTGGCGGTGGTGGTGGTCGCGGCGGCGACCGAGACCGAGACCGAGACCGAGGTGATTACGGTGGACGTCACTAGAACGCGATTCTTTCCCAGATCGCATTCATGACCGAGAACAGGAAGGGACAGGCTCAACGCCTGTCCCTTTTTTAGTTGCGAGTTGCGAGTGGCGAGTTGCGAGTTGCGAGTTGCAGTTGCGAGTTGAGAGTGGATGATTCGAGTTGGATTCGATCGCGTTCGATTCTCGCTTCTCGTTGCTCGCAACTCGTCTCTCGCTACTTTCCCCTAATACAAACTTGGGGCGCCGACTTTGGCGTGAATCTGGTTGCGAACTTCTGGTGAGAGTCGGAGAGCATCGGAAAGTGCTGTCAGATACTTGGCTTCGCCTGAAGTATCCAAGTCGATCGTGATCAACGACAACATGTAGACTTGCTCCTCCATTCCAAGTGGAACGGAACGAGCAAACTCCTGAACATCCAGGGGACGAGCAAACTCCTGTCGCAAGAACTCGATCGTTTCGGGCGAGCGGTCACTCAAGCGTCCAAGAATGCTTTGCTGCTCCGTCTGATCGATCTGTCCATCCGACTTGGCGGCATTGACCATGGCGCGTACTAGAACCAGCGCACGGTCACCTGATTCCGAAGCGGAACTGGAGGGAGCTGGGCTTGGCTGACGGCTCTGGGTCGATGGGTAACGCGATGTGGGAGCCGGCTGTTGCGTCTGACTCCCGCGATTGCTCGAGTGTCGATCGTTGGCGACATTGAGCATGTCCTCCAACTCTTTCGATGTTCGCTCGATCTGGTCCGGCGTCGGTATCGAGGACCCTCGTGAGGAAGGCTGTCGACCTCGTCCGAAAATGTCCTTCAAGATGTCGCTTCCACTTCCGGGCTTGCTGGTCTTTTGGCCCAGCATGCCACCGAGAATGTCGATCATGTCCATAGCAATTCGTCTCCGCAGTCTTTAGGAATCGGTGTTTATAGGTCGAGGGCAGGTTTAGGCGTGATCCTTCGCGTAGTTTCTTACGTCCTTCTCCAGACGCTCCAATCGCTGGTTGAGCGATGCCGACGCAGCATCCAAGTCGGCCGATTCTTCCGGCGTCACTCGTGTGAATACGTACAACTTGATTTTCGGTTCTGTGCCGCTGGGCCGAACCGCGACGTAGTTGCCTTCTTCGGCCAAGTCCAAGATCACCAGGTCGCCGGTTGGTCCGTTCAAGGGCTGAGACTTGCCCGTCTCGGTATCGGTATTCGTGCCCTGGGCATAATCTCTCAGCCCAATCACGTCGATTCCGGCCAACTGTTTGGGCGGCGTCTCTCGGAACGACTTCATCAATCGCTTGATTGCGGCCATCCCTTCGCTGCCTTCCATGACCAGATTGATCAACGTCTCGCGGTGATAGCCATGTTTTCGATAAAGGTCGCACAGGAAATCGTGCATCGACACTTGTTTGCTCTTGAGCTCTGCCGCCAATTCGCACATCAGCATCGATGCGACGGCACCATCTTTGTCGCGACAGTACTGTCCGACCAGGTATCCATGCGATTCCTCGGTGCCAAACACAAATCGATCGGGACCATCGCGATCCATCACCTCGGCGATGTACTTGAAGCCGACCAGGAGATTGCCCTCGCAGCGAACGCCGTAGCTTTCTGCAATTCGGCGGATCAACTCGGTAGTGACCAATGTCTTGACGACGTAGTGATCCGGCAGACAGCGTGCCCTCGGCGGCGCGACGGCTGAGAACGTATTCGGCCAGCAAGGCGCCGATCTCATTGCCATTGAAGGTTCGCCAAGGACCACTCGAATCCAAACCAATCGGAGCGGCAACGCCAATCCGATCGCAATCCGGGTCGGTCGCCAGCACCAAATCGAAACCGGACTGCTTGGCGTACTCGATCGGCTTGTCGAAGACCGCCTTGTTCTCGGGGTTCGAAACGTGTCCGGGGACATTGGGGAAATCGCCGCTCGGCTCGCGATGCGGTTCGTAAACCTCGACGTCGGTAAAGCCATCCATGTGTACCAGCGGCACCACCGCAGCAGCTCCGACGCCATGCAGCGGCGTGTAGAGGACGCGAACGTCACGCGGACCCTTGAACGCGCATGCGACCGCAGCCTCGAAATAGGCCTTGTCGACTTCCTCGGTCACCACTTCGATTCGCCCATCGGCTAGTGCTTCGGCGAAGGGAACGGACTTGATCTCCTGACAATTCATCACGCGCTCGATGATCGCCTTGTCATGGGGAGGAAGCACCTGCGCGCCGCTCGACCAGTACACCTTGACGGCATTGTCGCTGGGAGGATTGTGGCTGGCTGTCACCATGATCCCGCAGTCGCAGTGCTTGTAGCGAACCGCAAAGGACAGTTGCGGCGTGGCCCGATAGTCATCCAGCAGATAGACCTTCAAACCAGCGGCCACCATGATTCCTGCGCACAGTTCGGTGAAGTGACGCGACTTGTGCCGCGTGTCATAGGCGATTGCGCACGAGAGGTCGCTCTTTCCCGCGGCGTAATCCACCACGTAGTCGGCCAGTCCCTGAGCGCTCTCGCCGATCGTGCGATCGTTGATCGCGTTGGAACCGATCGGATACATCCGCCCACGGCGTCCGCCGGTGCCAAACGGGATGATGGTCCAGAAAGCGTCATCCAGGGCTTGCCACTTACCCGCGTCCACGTGGTCGATCACTTGCTGGCGATACTGGCGATAACGATCCTCGGTCAACCAGACACGTAGGTTGTCGGCCGCCGATTGACTCAGAGATCCCTCCTGGACCGCTTGCTCGACGGACGAAATGGAGGCTTGAACAGATTCCGCGATGCTCATGTCGACGATGCAGCTTAGTTGGGAAACGAAATGCAAAAGAATCAAGGAAGAGGAAGTACCGTCGCCGCCCGTTTCAGCATCTCGCGACGGCGTGACCTTGCTGGCTTCTTCAAACCAGATTCTATTTGTTCACGATGCAAGGTCGCAACGAGGTATTCGAGCAAGTGAGCAGATGAGCGAGTTGATCATCAGTGTCAGTGGACTGCGTGGAATTGTTGGCGAAACCTTAACGCCTGAGGTTGCCTCGCGTTTTGTCGCGGCATTTGCGGGAAAATTGCCACCGGGACCGATCATCGTCGGCCGTGACGGGCGCAGCAGCGGCCCGATGCTCAGCCGGGCCATCATCGCCTCGCTGTCGGCATGTGGACGCGATTGTGTCGACGTCGATGTCGCGGCGACACCGACGATCGGCGTGCTTGTCCGCGAGCGAGGAGCCGCCGGCGCCGTGCAAATCTCCGCCAGCCACAATCCGCCTCCTTACAATGGGATCAAGCTTTTTGGCTCGTCAGGCCGAGTTTTGGATGGGGCGACTGGGGCACAAGTCCGCGACGCCTACCTTGCCGGTCAGGCTGCCTGGGTACCTTTTGATCAGATTGGCTTGGTCACCGAAGATGCGGATCCCCACGAACCGCACCTGCAAAGAGTTCTCGAGACGGTCGATGAACTGGCGATCCGAGCCGCTTCGTACCGGGTTCTGATCGACAGTAACCATGGCGCCGGTAGCCTGCTGGGACTGCGATTGCTGGAAGCCCTGGGATGCCAGGTGGTGGCCGTCGGCGACGTCCCGGATGGCAAGTTCTCGCATCCCCCGGAACCGACCGCGGAAAATCTAAAGGAGATCGCCGCTCGCGTTCGCAAAGAAAACTGCGTGGTCGGGTTCTGTCAGGACCCCGATGCAGATCGACTGGCGCTGGTCGACGCCAACGGGCGTTACATCGGCGAGGAGTACACGCTTGCTCTCTGCGTGCAGCACGCACTGTCGCACGAGTCCACACGCGGCACGATCGTGATCAACGGTGCCACCAGTGGAATGAGCGAACGATTGGCCGCGCAGGCTGGAGTCAAAGCCCTGCGCAGCGCCGTGGGTGAAGCCAATGTTGCCGACATGATGATCGAAAGCGGTGCAACCTATGGTGGCGAAGGCAACGGCGGGCCGATCGATCCGCGCGTGGGCTATGTCCGAGATAGCTTCGTTGGCATGGCACAGGTCCTCGATCTGATGACGTCGAGTGGCCAGTCGCTGGCGGAACTTGCCGACGCGTTGCCGAAGTTGCACATTCACAAGACGACCGCAACGGTCTCCGCCGATCGTCTTCCCGCCCTGTTTGATGCGCTCACGTCGATGCACGGCGATGCCAAGCCACAACTTGGCGATGGGCTCAGGCTGGCCTGGAAAGACAAATGGCTGCTGGTTCGAGGCAGCAACACGGAACCGATCGTACGTTTGATCGCCGAAGCCGAAAGCGAAGACGAAGCCAAGGCGCTCTGCCAATCGGCCGCCGATTTGATTGAGATACCGTAGGTCGGTCTCTCCGAGACCGACGTTCCAGAGTCTAGGAGAGACTGTCTGTTTTTCGTTGACCCCGATGTAGGTCGGCATTTCCAAGGCTTTCACTCGCAGCGTTGCTGCGTTCATGCGAGTCTGCGGAGAGACTCGCCTACGGCAAAGGCTTCGCAAATCATTCGTTCACAGCGTCGGAGAGACTCGGCTCATTGTGCGCCCGATTGCTACCACAGCTCTTCTGGTAACAGGATGCGGTCGTAGACGGCGACTTCGTCGATGCGTCCTTCCCAGTTCGAATCGTTGTCGCTGCGGCCACCGAGAAAACAGGTTGCGATCGGTATTTTCGACCGGATCGCGAGCGTCTCGTCAATCTCTGGCTGCCTGATTGCCGTTGAGATAAACTCGCACACGGTCCGGTTCGCAGACGAAAATCAATTGATTCCAGGTCCAGCGTTCGAGCACTGTCTTGCCGACGATCGGCTCGTCGAGCCCTCGCTGAAAGACGACGCATCCCGGATGCGTCGCGCTGCCACCGAGTCCGACGTGCTCGCCATCGCGGCTGATCCCATGGGCATGATCACGCGAAAACAACCAACCAGTCGTTTTCCTCGAGCGTCGCTTGGCATCCCGTTCCAGACATGCATCACGACAGTGTAGGTCTCGCCGAGGCTTTCCAGACGTGCCTGCATCCGGCCGCCGGCGAAGTGCACGCATCGGTTGATGTCGTCCGGCGCGGAGAACTCGGCCTCCTGCGGACCTTCCAGGAAAAAGCAGACGCCCGGTTCGTAGATGCCGTCTCGGTGATGGGGAGAATGATCGATCGCAACCGGCGCTTCCATCTCAGAAAATCGCCAGTAGGCAACGGGATTGGCGCCGAGTAATCGCGTCACGGCTGGTCCCGCAGTTGGCACCGCCTTTCGTCTTGGTGCTTCGCATACCTGTTCGAGCAGGTTCAGGCTCGCGGCAACGATTCGAGGTTCGGCCGTGACCTCAAGCCCTGCTGATCGGGCTGCCCAAGTGTTGTAGCCGCCCAAGTGATGCTGCTCAGGCGGTGGAATGTAGCCGTCGGCGCCGTTGGCCAGTTCGATCACCATCGTGTGAGCCAGCGGACTTTGCTGCTTGAGTTTCAAGCCGGTCAGCGCATACGTTTCGTTCGGCGTCGTGGCAATGGCGATCGGACCAATTCGAATCGCCTGAACCACGATCTCGGTCTGTTGCATTTGATCCAGCAAGACTTGCTCGCGAGCGTAGACTTCGGTGCGATCACTCGGGATCCCATCGACCAGCGAGTCAACGATCTGCTTCGACCACTGGAGTCGTTGCTGGTCGGGCGTTCGATACTTCATCGGCAACACGGCCTGCGACATCGCCAGGTCCGCGTCCTCGACGTACTCAATGGAGTCATAGACCTTCGTGGCGACCGACAACAAACCCTGCGCGTAGCCTTCGATGGTGCTTTCGTCTTTGCCACCCCAGGTCATGTAATCTCGGCGCCAGATGTCGCCGCTGCATCCGTGCGACATGATTCCGACCATGTCGCAGCCCGGGTGATTGGCTTCGGCGTGTTGCTGGAGTCCGTCACAGAACAGGCCGAAGTAGTCGGCGCTGATCGGCTGGTCGCTGAAGTAGTGCATGGAGAAATTGGCGATCGCCGCGATCGGTTCCCCGTCGATCGATTGGAAGGCAATCATCGAAAGCTCGGGATCCTCGGGTCCCGATCGGCCCCGTGACGACGTCCAGGTTGCTCGCAGCATGCATGTTGGCTCGGACAGTGGGATTGCCGAAAGGATCGAGATCAATTCGATCGGGCCTGCGAACCCATCGACGTAGCGCCGTGAACTCGCTTGCCGGTGCCGATCCCCAGCCAACTCGTGCGGGCTTCATCCGCTGCTCGGCCGCGACCAGGGCTTCGGCAATCCTCTCGCGGATCAGCGGTACGTAGTTCGGATCGGCCTCGGTCCCAAGTGCTGCGAACGCCGAGGGAGCCGTGTGGGTATGTGTGGCCGAGACGAGAATCCGATCGGGCTGCAGCTTGGTTCGCGACGCGGCTCGCTGCTTGGCGTCGTCAATCAACACGCGAGGCAACATGCAGCTGTCGACGACGACGATGCCGATCCGTTCCTTTCCGTCGCTGAGCACGATGGCTCGCGCGTTGACACGTGTCTTGACCGAATCCGCACTCCGGGAAAGCATCCCGCCGTTGATCAGTACCGGCAACTGATCGGGTGTCACGTCGACCACGGCCGCTCCAACCATCAACTCAGCACGCACGGTTCGCGCGGAGTAGGAAACCAGCAACGCGACAATCAAGGCCAGCTTCGTGGTGATGCACTTGACGCAGACTTGGTCCATGAGCGGAACCTCTGGAAACGCGACGCAGGGGAAGCCACCGCTGACCGAACGAGACGGACAGTCTGGGTAGGAACCGACTCAATGTAACCGATTTTTCGGACGTTATTCGCAGCATTCTAGCGGCAGGGCGCGAGCCCTCCGGTCTCTGCGCCTTGCGTTGTCAGCGGCGGCGGCGGACGGCTTGCGCCGTGCCGCTAGAGAATTCGCGACGGTGTTGCCCAGAGCTCCGGCGATTCGCGCAGCTGAACGATCGCAATACTGCAACCGTAACATTGCGTGATCTGCCTTGGGGGGATGCCCAATCGGCGCGTTCTCTGGCAGCTCCTACAATCAGTCCGTTCCCGTCCATCAATCGATCCCCTTTCTCACCCTTGATTCCGCATGTCCACGCGCCGCCGCGCCCGCGAAATCGTGCTGCAAATGTTGTACGAAGCGGACATCAACGACACTCGCGACGCCGATTCCATGCGACGGTTCATTCGCTCACGGATGCAGGGACGACGGGCCCTGACCGACTTTGCCTGGAAGCTGCTGGAAGGCACCCTGGAAAACCGTGACGCGATCGACGTGCGACTAGCCGAGCTCGCGACAAATTGGTCGTTGTCGCGAATGCCAGTGGTCGATCGGAATGTGCTTCGACTGGGTGCGTATGAAATCATGTTCGGCGACACCCCGGATCGAGTCGCGGTGAACGAAGCCATCCTCTTGGCCAAACGCTACGGCGACACCAACAGTCCCCGATTCGTCAACGGGATCCTCGATCGCCTGATGAAACTCGAAGGCCCGGCCGATCCGCCACAGCCCGCGGATAAGTTGAGTTCGTAATTGAGTGGCGAGTTGTAGGGTGGGTCGAGGAGCGACAGCGACGATGACGCTGACCATCGTCACTTGTGCTTGAGCCGCAATCGATCAGAGCACCTCGATCAGGCGATCGACTTCGGCAGAGGTGTTGTAGTGACAGAGTCCGATTCGAACCATGCCGTCCGGTTCGACTCCCAGGCTCTCGGTCAGCGGCAGCGCATAGTAATTGCCGTGCCACACAAAGATTCCTTCGGCTGCCAGCTTTTCGGCAAGCTCTCGAGAGGTCATCTGCTGGTGCGTGATCGAAACGGTCGGCAAACGTTGATCCAGTCGCGCTGGATCGGTGATGCCCCAGACCTTCAATGACGCGTTGCTCTGCAAGCCGTCAAGCAAGCGAACCAGCAAGCCTTGTTCGTAGTCTCGGATCTGCGCGAAGGCGCTGACGAGAGCTTCGCGGCGCGACGTCTGGCAGGCCTTGCTCGTCACGACCGATGCGCGGCCAGGTAGTTGATTGCAGCGAGTGTTCCCGCGATCCCTTCATGGTTCTGGGTTCCCGTCATCCAGCGACCAGGCAGATCATCCGGCGACGGCCTCAACTTGTAGGGCTGAATCGATTCCAGCAGCTCGCGACGGCCATACATCATGCCGACGTGGGGACCGAAAAATTTGTAAGCACTGCAGATCAGAAAATCGCAACCCCAATCGATCACGTCGACGAGAGCATGCGGTGCGTAGTGAACGGCGTCGAGAAACGAGATCGCACCCGCGTCGTGCGCCCAACCGCAGATCTGTTTCACGGGGTTCACGGTTCCCACCGCGTTGGACGCGCATCCGACCGCCACCAGCTTTGTGCGATCATTGAGGACGCCGGCATACTGATCAAGCCGCAGCGTGCAGTCACTCGGGTCGACTTCGATGTAGCGAACCGTCGCTCCCCGATCCTGGGCGGCCAGCACCCACGGAGAAAAATTCGCGTCGTGTTCCAAGCGGCTCAAGACAATCTCGTCGCCAGGACCCCAGTCGCGTGATAAAGCTCGCGACAAAGCGAAAGTCAACGTCGTCATGTTGCCGCCAAACGAGACGGTGCCAGGATCGGGCGATCCCAGAAAGTCGCCCGCGGCCCGATGTGCCTCGTCGAGCAATTGGTCGCTCTCGACGCTGGTCGCGAACACGCCGGCATGATTGGCGTTGTGATGGACCAGGTAATCCCGGATCGCGTCGATCACCGTCTGTGGGACCTGAGTTCCTGCCGGTCCGTCGAAAAAGACCGCAGGACTGCCGTTCACCTGTTTGCGCAGCGCCGGAAACTGGGTGCGGAGCGATTCGACCGTTGCCGCTGTCAATGCCATTTCAATTCCTCATCTCGGTCTGCCATGAATTGCCCTTGATCCCAAACGCAAACAATTCCTACTTTCCCCGCTAACCGTACCCATCTTTGCGCCAGCATTCTAAGGACATTCGCCGTGGCCGCATCGCCGCTTGCCAAGACTGCCACCACGATCATCGCCACGGCGATGGCGTGTGCGGCATTGTTGTGCACGGTGGGGGGCTGCAGCCAGAATCCCTATTACGCGGCCCCCGGAGCTGCGGCCTGGCAGGTCCCGCCCGGTGCTTCGATGTCGGTCAGCCCGACCGACGCGCAGATCTCGGAACTGAGCCGACGGGTCCAATTGCTCGATGACAACAATCGCCAACTGCACACACAGTTGGCCCAAAGCGAACAAAAGACGCAAGTCTACAAGGACGAATCGGACCTGCTTCGCAAGCAACTGTCCGACGTCTCGCAGCAGCTTGAATTGACCCGCCTTGCCGCCAACGACGCGGAGTCTCGAGTGCGCGGCATGCAGGCTTCGACGCAGCTTCGAGGCGGGACGACGATCACGCCCAACACTGGTCTTTCCCAGCAGGCGTCGCGTTTGAATCTCAGCGGCGTGCCTGTCGAACAGGATGGCGAGGTGATTCGAATCGTGGTGCCATCGGACCAGCTGTTCCAACCGGGCACGGCACAAATGCAGCCGCAAGCCGTACGGACGATGGACCCGATCGCCTCCCAGCTTCAAACGGTCTTTCCGAGTCAGCGGATTGGCATTGAAGCCTACACCGACAACACGCCGATCTATGGCGGCACGGTTGCCACCAGCCACCAACTCACCTCGGCTCAAGCCGCGGCGGTGCTCGATCTCTTGACCCGGCGTTCGGGGATCCCCCCGCAGCAGTTGTTCACGGTCGCCCAAGGTGCCAATCATCCGCGACAGAGCAACGATTCACCTGCCGGCCGAGCCGCCAATCGCCGCGTCGAGATCGTCATCTATCCCGACACCTTCTAGTGACGCTGTCGGCCCAGGGCCACTACCTGAGAACCTCAGGCGCTAGCCGTGGGCTACTGGCACGCCCGTTGCCCATTCTACGAAGGCCCACGGCTAGCGCCCGAGGTTCACGAATGCAGCCCCTGATAGAATGTTCGCGATGGCTTATCATCTGGGCCGACTGACGCATTCTCTCAGCAACTGATCCACTGATGGCGAAAGCTTCCGACATTGTTTGGCACGAGCACACGGTTCGGCCGCGAGGACCGTGAAAAACGACTGGGGCAGCGCGGTGTGGTGGTTTGGTTCACCGGTCTGAGCGGATGCGGGAAGAGCACGATCGCCAACGAGCTCGATCGTCAGCTCAATGAACTGGGCAAGGCGACGATGTTGCTCGATGGCGACAACATTCGTCACGGTCTGTGCGCCCCGCCGGTCAAGCTTGCCGAGGAGCACTCGGAGGATTTTGCCCAGCGATTTGGGCTCGGCTTCGGTGAAATGGACCGTGAGGAGAACATTCGCCGAATTGGCTCGGTCGCTGCGCTGATGGCTTCGGCCGGGCTGATCACTCTGACGGCATTTGTCAGCCCCTACCGTCGGGATCGGGATCGGGTGCGGAAGACGATCGAGCGATCGGGGCGGGCGGGGGACTTCATCGAAGTCTTCGTCGATACCCCGCTGGAGATCTGTGAATCGCGAGACCCGAAGGGGCTGTACAAGAAGGCCCGTGCGGGGGAAATCGCGAATTTCACGGGGATTAGTGATCCCTACGAGGCACCGATTTCGCCGGAACTGCGACTCGACGGGGGCCAGAGCCGAACGGTCGGCGAATTGGCCGGAGAAGTCCTGGCCGCCCTGCAGCAACGAGGAACCCTGGGCTGAGGATCGAGGGCAGCGCCGCGGCGGGTCGCGACCGAGCGAAAATGCCGCAAAATACAAGCACGACGCGCCAGCGAGTGAGTCCCGTGCTCTGATCCGCACGCCCCGATTCGACACGCCCGATCCGACACACTCGCTGGCGCGTCGTGCTTGTATTGGTTACCTCACTGCCCATCTTCCCCACTGCCCCCAACGATTTTCGATTTGGCGTTGCGTAAAGTATCGCTGGCGGTACACTACCGCTCTGAAATGTGAGTAAGAGAACGACGTAACACAACAAAAACGAATGACGATCTCGAAAGAGCGAAAGACCGAGGTTATCGGCGAACATCGAAAGTCCGGAGCCGATACCGGCTCGCCCGAGGTGCAAATTGCCATCTTGACCGAGCGGATCAACGGACTGACCGAGCACATGCGGACGCATCGCAAGGACTATGCTTCACGACGAGGCCTGCTTGGCCTGGTTAGCCGTCGCCGACGTTTGCTTGATTACGTGCGGGGTGATGATCCCCAGCGTTATCTCGATATCATCGGAAAATTGGGCATTCGAAAGTAGCCCTTCCGAGCCGCGGTCATGCGAAGATGGCAGAGCCCACTCGCCTGGTGGCAAGGCGGCTCGGCTTCCGGCTCTCAACGCAAGAATGTGGTTGGTTGGGACAGCGCCGCACTGAAAGGTGGTTCGGCTTGTTAATGTTCGCCAATCCCCTATGGGTTGATTCTTCAAAACGCTGCGCGCGCTGCATTGCGTGTGACGGTTCTGTTTCTCACATGCTCTGGCTCGCCGTTGGTCTGGACCTTCGGCTGGACAGCTCGTGCTTTCGCCGAGCGTCCCACGTCTTGTCTGCCAGGGATTGTTTGTCGTTGTCTTTGTAGGTTGAAGGAAGTTTAGAAGTGACAGAAAAACGAATTCGCGTTGAAAAGCAGATCGGACGGCACACGTTGTCGTTCGAAACAGGCCAACTCGCCAAGCAAGCTGCCGGCAGTGTGCTGGTTCAGTACGGTGAAACGGTTGTGCTGGTTGCAGCCGCCTCGAGTGATCCACGTCCGGGTCTCGATTTTTTCCCGTTGACCTGTGATTACCGAGAACGGCTGGCTGCGGCTGGCAAGTTCCCTGGTGGATTCCTCAAACGCGAAGGTCGTCCGAGCACCAAGGAAACGCTCAGCTCCCGCTTGATGGACCGACCGATTCGTCCGCTATGGCCCACCGGCTTCAAAGATGAGGTGCAGGTCCAGGCGTTCGTCGTAGCGAGCGACCAGCAGAATGACGGCGACGTCTTGGCGATGAACGGGGCTGGGGTCGCCCTGCATCATCAGTGAGCTGCCGTTCCAAGGTCCGATCGCCAGCGTCCGAGTCGGCAAAGTCGACGGAGAACTGATTGCATTCCCCACGCACGATGAGCTGGAGGAAAGCGAGCTGGACATGATCGTCAGCGGATCGCGTGATCAGGTCGCGATGATCGAGGGCTTCGCCCAGGAGATGCCCGAAGACGAAATGATGGAAGCGATTCAGTTCGCTCACCGGACGATTCGGGAAGTCATCGACCTGCAGGAAGAGCTTTACCAGAAGGTCAACCCGACCAAGAAAGAGTTCGTGCCGCCGGAAGACGACGGGCTGTTCCAACGACTTCACGACAACTACTACAACGAATTCAAGTCGGTGTCGCAGACCCCGGGTAAGCACGATCGTGCGGACGCCGTTCGCGCCCTGCGTGATCGGGCGATGGCCGACGTGATTCCTGATCCGAACGCGGAAGGCGCGGTTTGCCCCAAGCGATTCAGCTCGGTCTGGCACGACCTGGAAGAGAAGGTCGTCCGCGATTTGATCTCCTCGGGCACCCGACCGGACGGTCGAGACAACACGAGCCTGCGAGCGATTTACTGCGAAACCGACCTGCTGCCACGGGTTCACGGATCGGCTCTGTTCCAACGGGGTGAAACCCAGGCCTTGGTCACCGTCGCCCTGGGAACGGCTCGCGACGAACAGCGTGTCGACGGGCTGATGGAAGAGTACAGCAAGAAGTTCATGCTGGACTACAACTTCCCCTCGTTCTCGGTGGGTGAATGCCGTCCGATTCGTGGTCCTGGCCGTCGCGAAATCGGGCACGGTTGCCTTGCCGAGCGAAGTGTGGCACCCGGTTCTGCCTGGCGCCGAAGAGTTTCCCTACACGATTCGCGTGATCAGCGACATTCTCGAGTCCAACGGCAGCAGTTCGATGGCATCGGTTTGCGGTGCGACGCTTGGCACTGATGGCTTCCGGCGTACCGATCAGCAATCCGGTTGCCGGGATCTCGATCGGTCTGGTTCGCAACTCACCCGACGATTGGGTCCTGTTGACCGACATCATCGGCAACGAAGATCACTTCGGCGACATGGACTTCAAGATCGCGGGAACGCAAAACGGGATCACCGGCATTCAGCTCGACCTGAAGGTGACCGGGATCAACGAAGACATCATTCGGGCGACGCTGAAGCAGTCGCGTGAAGCTCGCATCGAAATCTTGCGCAAGATGCTGACCACGATCTCGCGTCCTCGACGCGAGATCTCGCCAACCGCGCCACGCTTGCTGCGTACCAAGATCTCGCCCGACAAGATCGGCGCGTTGATCGGACCGGGCGGCAAGAACATCCGCGGCATCCAGGAATCGACCGGCGCGGTGATCGAGGTGGATGATGACGGAACCGTGTTGATCGCCAGCACCAGCAAGGAAGCGGCCGAAGAAGCACTGCGTGCCGTCGAAGCCTGCACCGCCACCGTCCAGATCGGCAAGATCTACGACGGCACCGTCAGCAGCATCAAGGAATTCGGCGCGTTCGTCGAAATCCTGCCCGGCCGCGACGGTTTGTGTCACATCAGCGAACTGAGCAGCGGCTACATCAGCAGCATCGACACGGTCGTCCGCGTCGGCGATGCGATGAAGGTGCTGGTGATCGATGTCGACGAGCACGACCGAGTCAAGCTGAGCCGTCGACGAGCCCTGGAAGAACTTGGGGTCGAAGATGAAATGGCCTCGGCAGTCGAAGGTGGCGAAGGTGGCGAGCGAGGCGGAGATCGAGAACGCGGAGATCGCGATGACGATCGGCCCCGACGTCGACGTGGTGGCAGCGGCGGCGGAGGTGGCGGCGGCGGCGGTGGTCGCGGACGCGGCGGCAATGGCGGCGGCGGTGGCGGTGGCGGCGGACGTCGCGAACGCAGCGGCAGTGGCGGTTATCGCGACTAATCGTGCCTGAAGAATTCGAGAGCCGGCGTCAATCACACGCCGGCTCTTTTTTTGCGCTCCAGCGTAGGCGCAGGAATCGAGGTCCGTCAGAAATGGCGGGCGAATCACGCAGATTCGGGGAGACGTAGCGGTAAGAAAAAGAGGCGTCGTTTGTTTGCTTTCTCCTCGACTCTGGGTCTTCCCACCTCTGCGCTCCATTTTCTTCAACAATAGGACACGACCGTCATTCCCTCAGCGAATAAGATGAGGGGGACCGAAACCGCGATGTGATACGTTTCGAACATCGGCATATTTCAGGCCCGAAGGGTCGGCACAGCCCATGCCGGTGGTGCAAACCACCGGATGAATGCACTCTTTCACTTGCTTCCCAGCAGCGATCGCTCCTGGGTACCCGTGAAGGGGAATTCCCCCCGGTGCCTGACGGCACCGGCAAGGGTTGTATCAGCCCTTCGGGCTTGCCAAATCGATTTGTTGGTAACGACGGCGGCCAAAACAGCCGCTACCGGAACACCTATCGCGGTGGGCTCCTGGTATGGGGCCTGGATTTCGCATCACGACAACCACGAATCGGCTCAAGGTGGAAGCGTTGAAAAACTTCAAAACACGTTGGCTCTCCATCGGCGGCGTCCTGCTCGTCGCGACCATGACGACTCTCGCCTTCGCTCAGGTCCGCGACGAGGCGTCAAGTGATTCGGGCGTCGTCCAGGACGAGATCCCCGCCGATGCGCTCAAGACCGAAGAAGGTCGGCAAATGGTGGAGAGACTGCGGATTCTCCGTCGCTCGCAGGCCTCGATGGGCCCGAAGCATCCCTCCTTCAATGGGATCCAGACCGAGATCGAATCGATCAAGCAGCGTCTGGGAATGCGGCCAGAACAGTTGAACAGCTCGCTAGCTCCACCCAGCGTGTCATTGGGTTCGATGAGCGAAGACGAACTGCGACAGTTGATCCGCCGCATGGCGCTGCGAATCGAATCGCTCGAGAAACGACTGGACGCGCTCGAGCGACGACTCGAGGTTTTCTAGTGCATCGTCAGACTCCGAAATCTGCGGTGACGTCGAACGGCCGTCCAAGGCCGTCAGACACCAAGTACATGCGAAGCACCCTTCGGGCCGTTCCGGTTTTTGGTAGCCATGGCCCCTTTTCGCCATCGACCGCCTCTAGTTTTCCCAGAAGTCCAGGACGCGGACTTTGTCGAGGACGGGCATCAGCACTTCGACGAAAGCCTTGTGATCCGGATTGGGCAAGTAGGCTTCTCGTCCCTCTTCTGAATCGAACGTCACCATGAAGCAGTGGGTGAAACCATCGTCGTGCTTCTCGGGGCTGTTGTTGATTCCCCATTCAAACGCCTTGATCGCATCGATCTTGGAGGGCAGTTCCGCGAACGCTTGCTCGATCTTGTGAATGTCATCCTGCGAGGCATCCTCCTTGAACTTGAAGAAGACCGCGTGCTTGAGCTCCTTCTCGACTTTCTGCGTCGGCGGGGTCCCCCAGTAGTCAATCACAAACACGTCTTTCATGTGGGGTCGCAACACGTCGGCAAACTCTCCGCTGTGAGCCGGATGCGGCAGGTAAGCCGCTCGCCCCGCTTCGTCCTTGAACGTCAGCAAGAAGCAGTGAGTGAATCCGTCATCGAAGCCCTCGGTGCTGTTGTTTGTCCCGTACTGCAGATCAACGATTTCGCTGATCTTGCCCGGCAAGGCGGCAAACGCATCGACGACTTTCTGGATGTCTTCCGGCGTCGAGTCCTCTTTGAAGCTGAAGAAAACCGCGTGTCGAAGCACCTTTCCCTCGGGCGCCTCGCTGGTTGCAGCGTCACTATCGTTCACGTCACTATCGTTCACGTCACTATCGTTCACGTCACTATCGTCCTGGCTGGATGCCACGTTGGCCTCGCTTTCGTCGTTGGAAACCGCTTCGGCCGCCTCGCCCGAGGCAGTCGCTGGAGAGACCGTCGGGAGCGGATGTTCCTGCTCGCACCCCACCGCGGCCAACAACAGCGCACAGGCCGCGAAGCTGACGAGGCAACGGAGACCGAATCGAGACGGAAACTCAAAAAGTCGGTGACATGGTGACATGATGATCAGGATCCGGGGGCAAAGGTCGGGGATGGTCGCGTCGAACCGAACCGTCATTTCAAACCTTCTCGTCGCGCGATTCAAGTGGACGGCAGAGGATCGACATGTTTTCCACACAGTACAGATTCTCCAGCCAGTTCGATTGGACTGGTAATTCGTTGACCGTGAGCGAAAACCGAGGCAGCCGCTTTCCCAACGGTGTCGAAAGCGGTTAGCGTACCGCTTCGTTCGCACTGAAGCCATTTTCCCGTACGATGGATCCTCATGACCCCTGACGATAGCTACGAAGCTCCCTTCCAAACCGACGAGGCTGATCAGCAAGAAATCGAGCCGGCCGACCACGATGATGCGGCGATGCTTGAGGACGCGTCGGAACTCGAGCGCAGCTCGCCAAGCCTGGGACGCCTCCCCATCGGACCCGGCATTCGATGAAGAAGTGGCAAGCGTGGAAGACGACGCCGAAATGGCGGAATTGGCCCGACCCTTTATCGGTCGCTGGAACGAGTTGATCAGCACGACCAACTGGGAGAAAGGACGGATCATCAGTCAGTGGCGCGAAACGCTGATCGAATCCGGAGCCGACTCCCAGCAGTACTCCGACGAAGCTTGGGCTCGACGAGTCGGTGGCGTGACCGCGCCGCACGTCGGTCGACTTCGACGTGTTCATGATCGCTTCGCTTCGACTTATGAAACGTACGATGCGTTGTACTGGAGCCATTTTTTGGCGGCGCTCGACTGGGATGATGCGCCCCTTTGGTTGGAAGGTGCATCCCGTGAAAAATGGAGCGTCTCGCGAATGCGCGAGCAGCGCTGGGAAGCTCACGGAGCGGTCGAATCGAATCGTCCGATGCCTGGCGAGATCGTCGTTGTCGATACCGATGAGGATGTGGTGATGCCGGCCCAAGGAGGAGGCCGTACCAAGGAATACGGTGACGAGCCGGGCTCCTCGAGCGGTCCCGTCTATGAGGAAGCCGATTTCGGTGAGGAAGACGAGCTGATGTCCCTTTCGGGTTCTGCTCCCGCGACTCCGACGGAAGCCAAGGGATCCGAGGCGAGCCCCGTTCAGCCCTTCGCCGGTCTTCCGGAATTGCCAGATGATCTTTCCGAAGCAATCGAATCGTTGAAGTTGGCGGTGCTTCGTCACAAGACATCGGGCTGGAACGAAACCGATGCCGATACGATCCAAAAGTATCTCGACGCCATCGCGATCATGATGCGTTAATTCGTTGCTGACTGATGTAGCTCAGCCTCTCCGAGGCTGAGATGGCGACGTAAGTCGCATTTGTTCCGAGTCTCGGAGAGACTCGGCTACGGTAGTCGGCTATCCAATTCGAGGAACGTCATGCGAACACTTGCGGTATTGCTGATCGGAATCGCCGCTCTGACTGGTTGCCGGCAATCGGCGCCGAGTCCCGCGCCGACGGTGGCGTCAGCTGAAACCGATGCAACCGGCACGGTGACGTTCCAATTCACTGAGGGCGAAGAGGTTACAACGTTCGACGTCGAAAACGTTCCCGACGGCGCGACACTCGAATCGGTAATGCGAGGCATCGATCAGTTACCGATCTCGATTCGTGGGTCAGGGGTCACGGCATTCGTTGACCAGATCGGCGATACGGCAACCAGTGGCAGCGAAGGTTGGACGTATGAGATCGACGGCGAGTTTGCGACTCGGGGAATCGGCGAAACCACGTTGTCTCCGCCCACTCGCGTGGAGTGGAAGTTCGGTGAGATGTCCGAGCCGTGATAGGAACTACGGTTCTTCCATTTCCCTTCGCTGGGACGTCATGACGACGGCCGATCGCCCCTGGACGTGATAGATCGTGCCTCGTACCGGCGTCCCCTCGATGCTGATGTCGTCAGGCGACGCCAAATCGGTATCGATGATGCGGTACCACGGATCAAAGTCGGTTGGGAGAGCCGGAATCTCAAACTCAATCTCCTCCCAGTAGGCGTTGAAAATCAAGTGATACCACTTCTTTTGTGTTTCGATCGAGAACGAAACGCTGCGCGAGTGGTCACTCCAATCGGGACGATCCAGTTCAGCGCCGTGCCAGCGCACGCGCGAGTGCGCGATCACCTCGGTGAGCGTCAGCTGTGGATGCTCGCGCTCGGGCAACCTGCGGCGATAATCGAGTCAACAGCTTGACAAACCGGTGCAGATCTTCGTGCTGGTCCAGCAGGCTCCAATCAAGCCAGCTGATCTCGTTGTCCTGGCAATAGGCATTGTTGTTGCCACGCTGGCTTCGTCTGATCTCGTCCCCCATCACGAGCATCGGCACACCCAATGCGAGCACATTGATCGTGAACAGATTCTTGATTTGCTTCAGGCGTAGCGATTCAATCTCTGGATCGTCCGTCGGTCCTTCGACACCGCAGTTCCAGCTGAGGTTTTCGTTGTGTCCGTCGCGGTTGCCCTCTTTGTTGGCTTCGTTGTGCTTTTGGTTGTACGAAACCAGATCGTTCATCGTGAATCCATCGTGGGAGGTCACGAAGTTGATGCTCTGCTCCGGCTCGCGATTGCGGTGTCCGTAGATATCAGGGCTGGCCAGGAAGCGTTTGGCAAAGGTACCGGCATGGCCGTCGTCGCCTTTGACAAACGACCGCACATCGTCGCGAAATCGACCATTCCACTCTTTCCAGTGGTCGCCAAAGAAGTTTCCCACCTGGTACAGACCGGCGGCGTCCCAAGCCTCGGCGATCAGCTTCGTGCCACTGAGTACCGGGTCGGTTTCGATGTCCCAGAGAATGGGCGGACTGGCCTGCGGATTCCCTTGAATATCGCGTGACAAAACCGATGCGAGATCGAAACGGAATCCGTCGACATGCATCTCCTCGACCCAGTAGCGAAGGCTGCTCAGGATCATCCTTCGCACCACTGCGTGATTTCCGTTGAGCGTGTTGCCGCAGCCGCTGAAGTTGGCATACCGACTGCGATCGTGTCCCACCACCGGATCGCGTTCCAGGATGTAGTATGCCGCGTTCTCGAGTCCCTTGAAGCAGAACGTTGGCCCATCTTCGTTGCCTTCCGCCGTGTGGTTGTAGACCACATCGAGCAACACCTCGATGTCGGCGCGATGCAGTGCCTTGACCATGTCGCGGAACTCGTCCAGCACCGCCAACGGACAGTTTGTCGAACCATAGTGCTAGATGCGGCGCAAAGAAGGAAACGGGGTTGTATCCCCAGTAATTCCTCAGACCGGGTGGAGCCTCCTGCGGATCAAACTGAAAGATCGGTAACAACTCGACCGCCGTGATCGCCCAAGTCCTTCAGGTACGGAATCTTTTCGACCACCCCAGCGTACGTCCCCCGGGCCGCGTCGTTCACACCGGAACTGGGATGCTGTGTGAACCCTCGCACATGCATCTCGTAGATGACCGTCTTGTTGAAGGGTCGATACAGCGGTGTGTCTCCCTCCCAGTCATACGTTGGACAAATCGGTCACCACACTCTTCATCGCGTACCGGCAGTTGTCTCCGGGGCGCGCACCGGCTTCACGATCAAACCGCTTGGGCATCGCGACGGCACGGCCATAGGGATCGAGCAGACCTTGGTCGCGTCGAATCGCAATCCATGCTCGGGCAGATACGGTCCCTCAGCCCGGTACGCGTAAACCTGCCCGGCCTCAAGTCCCTCGACCAGGACATGCCAATAATGAAACGTGCGGTGAACATTGCGGATCCAGCCGAATCACGCGAGCGGGCAGTCGCATCGTTGACGTCATCGAACAGCAGCAGTTCGATGACGGTGCAGCTCTTGGAATGCACACTGAAATTCACGCCGTCCGGCGTGATCGACGCCCCCAGCGGATAAGGCGTACCGCTTGCTATCCTGGACATAGATCGTGTTGCGTCTCGATGAAGGCGAAGAAAAATGTCATACTATCACAGCCCGCGACGGTCACGTGTGGCACGTGCGCGCTTGACGCAGAGCTTCTCCTGGACGCTTCATCATAATTCGTTCGCCGGATCCCTGATCGCGACCCAAGGCCGAGCAACCCGACCGACCGCCACCACGCCAATCGACCGAAAGCGAATCACGGACCGATGTATTTGATTGCCACGGACGAGGCGGGATATGGTCCCAAGCTCGGCCCCCTTGTGATTGTCGCCACGGCATGGAAGCTGCCTGGCCAGAGTTCGACAACCGCCGAGGTGTCGGAGCTGTTCTCCAGGCTTGTCGCAGCCATCCCAACTTGGCGACTTGTCGGTCACGATCGCCGATTCCAAACAGGTTTATCGACCAGGCGATGGTCTGCGGATCCTTGCATGCCGCCGTCAGTGCGGGCCTCCATTGGTGCGGCTGCGAAGACGACATCGTTCCCGGAAATCCTCCGCTACCTCTGCCCCGACGACCTTGCTGCGATTGCCGATTCGCCCTGGCTCGCTTCGAGCCGAATCCATTCCGCTGATCGATCGCGAGTCGACGCCGCCATTGATCGGCCAATGGGCGACCGACGGGATCGAGTTGGTCAACGTCAAGGCGCGCGTGATTTCGGCGCGAAGCTTCAATCGCTGCTGTCAGGATGGTTTCAACAAAGCCGACTTGCTGTCTCACTCGACGCTCGGGCTGGTGAGCGATTTGGTGGCGGCTCTGCCCTCGCTGGCCCCTTATGGATCGGTGTACTGTGACCGTCATGGTGGTCGACGATACTATGCCGCGCCGCTGCAGCATCACTTTCCTGATTGGTTGCTACAAGTCGTCGGTGAGTCCAAGGAAGCAAAGCAAGTACAGGCTCGCCTTCGGCGGGGCGGAACTCGACGTGCATTTCACAGTCAAGGGAGATCGATTCACACCGGTCGCCTTTTCTTCGCTGTTCGCCAAGTATCTACGTGAACGGTTCATGGAATCGCTCAACGCCTACTTTGCCGAGCGATACAACGGCGACGTGCCGCTTCAAGCCAACCGCAGGCTACCCCGTCGACGCCGATCGATTCCTGGATCAGGTAGCCGCGATTCGCCGGCAAGAAGGAATCGCGGACGCGGATTTGGTTCGTGCGAGATAGACTGTCCAATCGCTCTGGCTCGACCCTTCCGAAACGAGAGCGTCATCCAACTCCCTTGCAAGGCATGCCTCAGCTCTCTTCGTTTCGCATCTTCTGTCGGCTTCCCGAGACGATGTCCAGCAACTCTTGCGTCGAGGATTCGCTGCGCGACGAGGAGAGTTGCCGTGTCGTGTTGGTGGCTGTGTCGTCGAGCCACTCTAATGCAGATTCAGCAGCCATCAGTCGCATGCCATGTTCCGCAGCGAGCGCGTCGAGCAGAATCTCGTAGAGCGTGATGTAAAGGAACTCGCGGACCGCAACCAGGACCAGGTGGCTGGACTCGACGTACGGCGAGCGACGGGATCTCGCGACTCGACGTGACCGGGTCAATCGGCAGGACTCGGACGGATAAGGGAGTAAAGTGACCGACGCCCTCGAAGCCCGCAGAAATGACATGCAGGCTACCAATTTTCGAGGCCAGATAGTCTCCCAGGACGTCCTGCGCCAGTCCCAGCAGCACGCTCGAGACACCTTCCAGACTGGCGGGTGCCTCGTAGGTGCGTTGCGGTGTGAGGGAATGGGCAATCAATGCGCGACGCGCGCGACGGCCAACCGAGTAGATCGTTTTCGCGTCGTACTTTTGCGCTTCCGAGATCGCCAGACGTGACAGTCGCGAGTTGTAATCGCCGCACAGTCCCAGGTCGGACGCGATCAGCAACAACCCGGCCGGCGCGTCCTTCGGTTGCGGCTGGTGAATCCCGATTTCGCCGAGGATCGTGTTCATCTCCTCGCGGTAGGAACGGGCAGATGGCAGGGCCTGTCGGGCGCGACGGAAATGATGCGCGGACAAAGAACGCATCGCCCCCACAGCCTCGTGAAGAGCCGCTAACGTCTGCAATCGATGTCGAAAATACTGCTGTCGCTTCACGTTGGACTTCCAGGTAGGGCGATCCGTTAGGGCTCTTCGGCGGGCACTTGCTCACGAGCGCGGGGGACGAGCCCTGCTATCTTCTGCAGCCAATCTTCGCTGGGGATTTCGCCCCGGTCGAGCGTCGCGATCAGGTCCGGAAGCGACTCCCGCGCAAGGTCGACCAGCGCCACGGGCGGCGTAGACGGTTTGCCTGGGCGTCAGATCGTTGAACCAGTCTTCGCTGATCGACGTCAGCTGAATCACTTGATGCGAGATGCTGCGAGGCGAGAGCCGGAGCTGACGCAGCAGACTTCGCAGCGACAATCCCTTGTGAAGCGTCGCCTGTGACGCCACATCGATATCGAGTCCGGCGCGGGACAGCTTTTCTAGCGTCTCGAATCGTGAGATTTGAATTTTCAAATTCTTTGCTGCCTTCCGCATCGGTAACGGCTGCGCGACCGTTCCGATTCGCGACACGCTGCGGCCGATGTCGATCGCGGGCCGCTGGTCTCGCTCAAACCTCCCGGTGTCTAAGTAGATTTGACCGTCCGTGATCGAGATCAAGTTCGTGGGGATATAGGCCGAGATGTCTCCGTCGTTCGTCTCGACCAAGGGCAGTGCGGTTACCGATCCGCCACCCCGTTCCGGACGAATCGCCGCAGCCCGCTCGAGCAATTCGGCATGCACATAAAACGTATCGCCAGGGAAGGCTTCTCGGCCCGGTGGGCGATCCAAAAGAAGAGCCAACTCCCGATAGACGTCGGCATGTTTGGTCAGGTCGTCATAGACCACGAGCGAGTGGCGGCCAACGTCTCGAAAGGATTCTGCCAGGGAGGCTCCAGCCAGCGGTGCCAGGTATTGCATTCCAGGACTGTGGGAAGCATAAGCCGCAATGACGGCCGTATTCTCAAGGCATCCCGCTTGCCGAAGCGAGTCGCGCAGCGAGCGAACTCGTGACATCGGTTGTCCAATCATTACGTAAACGCAGGCGACGTCACCTTGCTGCTGGGCTGCCACCACATCGATTGCCAAGGCCGTTTTGCCCGTATTGCGGTCGCCAATGATCAACTCACGTTGTCCGCGACCAATCGGTATCGCTGCGTCAACCGCCATCACGCCGGTCCAAAGCGTTTGCTCGATGCTACAACGCTCAATGATCGCTGGCGCCGGCCGGAACAAGGGCAAGCGACGGTCGATGGTCAGTGGTGGCCCTTCATCCAAGGGATTGCCCAGTGGGTCGATCACTCGTCCCAACGCGTCCGGGCCCACTGGAATTTCCGGCAATCGCCCCAATCCGATCACACCATCGCCAGCGCTGACCCCCGAGGCGCCCGAAAGCAAGACTGCGCCCAGATCGCGTGCTCGCAAGTCAAAGGCGATCCCCAAGGCACCGGAATCGAAGGCCAGCAGCTCTTCGTATCGCACCTCCTCCATACCGACGACGACGGCCACTCCGTCGGCAACGCTACGCACGACGCCTCGCGGTTGCAATCCGTCAAGCCAGCGGACGTTGTTTGCCGCAGCGGAAAGGCTCTCCTCAATCAATCGAATGGGATCATTCATCGGCGTTAGCCTTCGACAGCCCGCTGTTGGCGTCGGACGCCTGGAGCGGTTGATGGTTGCCGCGGTGGTTCATCTCTTTCGCCAAGGCCTGACGAGCAAAACTGACCAGCCCGCTGGCGGATGCATCGATCAAGCCGCGCGCGGTTGAGACGCGAACGCCGACACCAAGCTCCTCGGCGCTACGATAGTCGACCGAAGCGGCGCCCATCGCGTCCTCGAGCGCCGAACGCTCCGCCTGCGTGAGTGGTCGTGCGGATTCGACTTTGACCGAAGCAAGTTCATCACGAGGCAGTTTGCGAAGTTGTTCACATGCTGAATGGAGCAGTGCCTCGTGGATAGTTGCTCCTTGCAGTTGCTCGAGCAGATGCCCGACTGATTCGGCGGCCGCAAAGGCGACGGCATGAGCAAGTCGATTCAATTGGGTCTCGGCCATCGAGGCTGCCTGCCGACGACTGACCTCCAGTTCTCGCTCGGCGGCTTGGCGGCCTTCCGTCAAGACTTTTTCGGTCTGGGCGTGTGCGGTAGCCAGCTCACGCTGTCTGATTGCGTTCAACTCTTGCTGTAGATTCGCTTTGGCAACGGCGGTCTCGTGCTCGGCCCGTTTCGCATCGGCAAGCTTTTCGGCTGCCTGCTGTTCCTCGGCGAGCAGTCTGGCACTGCGATCAGCCAGGGCTTGTCGGACCGGATTGAAAAAAAACCAGCCCAGGGCAGCCGCCAGGACCAAAAAATTGGCCGCTTCGAACAGAAATGTGGTCAGTACGGGAGACACGTTTATCCGCCTGATGCCCCCGTAAAGGGATTCGCGAACAACAGAATCAAAGCGATCACGAGGCAAAAGATCGCGGTCGATTCCACCATCGCCAGACTGACGAACAGTGTGCGCGTGATCGAGGACGCTTCGTCGGGCTGGCGTGCCAACGCGTCCATCGCGGCGGCTCCGATGCGGCTTTCGCCTAGGGCAGCACCGATCGCGCCGAGCGCCATGGTCAGGGCCGCGCCCGCCATGGCGACCACCGCAAGGATGGTTTGTTCAGTCATGCTGGATCATTCCTCCCCGGCGCTGATCGCAGCGCCGATGTAGACCGTAGTGAGAATCGTAAAAATGTACGCTTGGAGCAGACCAATCAGCAGGTCGAGTGCCATGAGCGGAGTCGGCACCAGAAAACCGGCTAGCGCGACGAGCAGCCCGACCACTAAGTGCCCCGACATGATGTTTCCAAACAGACGAACCGCGAGCGCCAATGTTCGTGACAACTCCGAGATCACGTGCAGTGGCAGCAATAGAGGATTCGGACGAAAGTAGTGTTTCAAATACTGCCAAAAACCGTTCGAGTAGATTCCGGCAATCGGGACGCTCAGAAATACGACCACCGCTAACGCCGACGTCGTCGCCAGGCTACCGGTGGCTGGATGCACACCAGGCAATTGACCCGCAATGTTGCAGGCGGCAATGAACAGAAAGAGGCTGCCAACGAGCGTCACCACGACCGCATGTCGGCGGCCAGTAATCTCGGTGACGAGATCGTCAAAACTTTCGACCACCAAGGATGCCACCGAGGCGAGCCAATGCTGCGGGTTGGACCGCACCACGCGACTGAGAATCCATGCCAGGACGATCAGCACCACGGAGACGACGGAGGAAGTCACCATCGTTTCGGTAACCGGTACCGGACCGATCTGAAACAGAACCGGATTTTCAAAGATTCTAAGCTGCATGCGGTGGCTTTCCTTGCTCGACGTGGTCAGCTGGCCGATCCCCTCGGATGCGACCGATCCCAAGGAAGTAAAACACGACAGCAAACACGGCAAACGAAATCGCCCAAGCGGACGCAGTCACGACAATCTGGCCGTTGATCGCCGCGACGATGAGGATCAAGCCAACGACACCCATGCGCATGGCTCCGAGTATTCCTCCCCACTCCGAAAGATGGCGGGAACCGAGCCAAAGCATCGTCGCGTGCAGGAAGCCGGCCGTCACGCCAGACAACACCCCAAGGATCGCGGCCATTTCGCTCATCGCTGTCATTACTTTTGCACCACCGTTTTCCACGCCACCGTGCACCCGAGCAGCACACCCACCATCATCAGCACCAACGTAAAGTGAATCCCCGCAGCAAATTTCAGGTCGAGCCAGCGGCCGAGCAGCGTTCCACCAACCGAGCCCATCGCAATCGGCCACCCAACCATCCCCAGGACCCCCAGCGAATGCCAGAACCCGCCGTGACCCTTTTCGCGTCGCGCCATGCGCCGTTCGTCGCGGCGAATCGCTGCCCGCGGATCGGGGCGAAGCGAATCCGATTCGGATGGTCGCGTGTCTGTCACACTTGGTTGCCTTTCACAATGGCTTGAACGCCGCAATCAGCGATTCCTGCCCGAATCCCCGCAATATCCCTGCCCGGTATCCCTGCCCTATCCCTGCCGTATCCCTGCCCGGTATCCCTGCCCGACGATTCGGTCGTCTTTCCTCAACGAGTCAACGATGGCTACTTCTTACCCAGTTCTGTCGCGGTCCGAATCTCTCCCTGCTGCAACTCCTGTATGATTCGGGTCTCCAGTCGGCCCATTGTGCGCCGCACCTCCATCTCTTCAGTCGGGGTGGCAAGCAAGGCATCAATTTGACGTTTGACCGAATCCACGTCTTCACCTGAAACAGCCAACGGCGTCAACAGGCTGACCGAATCCCGGTCGGCGTGCAACATCCCGCCAGCTGTGCCTGCATACCGTGTACCGATCTTGCTTCGCAGCACAATTAATCCGGCTTCGAACGCCATCACGTTCGGCTCGCCTCGCGGCCGCAAGCCGACCTGCCCCGTTTGTGTGGGGACACGAATGGAAGCGACTTCCAAATCCAGAATGGTTTCCGTAGGCGTACGAATGAGCACCTTGAGCATCGACCGGCTCATGGCTTGCTCCCCTTCCTGAAGGCTGGATCGTCCTCGATCTCGTCCAGTGTGCCGATCATCAACAGTTTGTCCTCTGGCACGTCATCGCAGCGACCGTCCAGGATCGCTTCGACACCGACGACGGTCGCTTCGGGAGATACGTTGCGGCCCGGCATCCCGGTGAACGTTTCTGCGACGAAAAAGGGCTGTGTCAAAAAGTTCCGCAGCCGACGCGCACGACAAACCATTTTCCGATCATCATTGGAAAGCTCATCAATCCCGAGCATCGCAATCAAGTCTTTCAGTTCATCGTAGCGACCTAACACGCGCCGTGCTTCCTGGGCGACGTCGTAGTGTCGCTGGCCAACGATGGAGGGATCGAGCGCTTTGGAGGAGGAGGCCAGCGGATCGACCGCCGGATACAAGCCCTCCGCTGCGACGTCGCGTGAGAGCACCAGAGAACTGTCCATGTGCCAGAACGCGTGGGTGATGGCGGGGTCCGAGTAGTCGTCCGCCGGTACGTAAACCGCCTGGACCGATACCATGTCGCCGTGATTCGTTGCCGTGATGCGTTCCTCCAACGCCGCGATGTCCGCGGCGAGTGTCGGTTGATATCCGACGCGTGACGGCATGCGTCCGAGCAATCCAGACACCTCCATTCCGGCCTGGACATGTCGATAAACGTTGTCGACCAGAAACAGCACGTTCTTTCTTTCCACATCGCGGAAATACTCGGCGATCGACAAGGCAGCCGGGCCTACCAAGAACCGTGCCCCCGGTGGATCTTTCATCTGGCCAAAGATCATCGTCGTTCGATCCATGAAGCCTCGTTCACGCAGTTCTTGCCACAACTCAAGTCCTTCGCGAGAACGTTCGCCAATTCCGGCGAACACCGCGAGCCCTTCCAAGTTGGCGACCGCATTGTGAATGAACTCCGTCAACACCACGGTCTTGCCAACGCCGGCCCCGCCAAAGACGGCAACCCGTGCGCCATGCGTGAACGGACAGAACAAGTCAATCACTTTGATGCCCGTTGGGTACACTTCCCCCAAACCTCGACAAAACGATGGGGGCGGCGGCGATCGATGCAGTGGCAGCGTCTGGTCCCATGACAATTCTGGTCCACCATCCAGCGGCCGACCGTGCATGTCGATCACGCGTCCGACTAACTGTTGTCCGACCGGAATCCGCAGCGGCAAACCGTGGCACGTCACTGTCGCGCCTCGTCGCAAGCCACGTGTGTTATCGGCGGCAATCGCCCGCACCGACGAATTGCCCAGATGGGCATGCACGACGGCGGTGACAGGCTGCTCATGGTCTAGTTCGCAACTCAATGCCGCATCGATCGGTGGCAGCCCCGCCTCGAACCAAACATCGACGACCGTACCGCGGACGGCGGATACCTGTCCCTTCATCAGGAAGCCCGCTTGTTGATCTCGATGAACAGGATCAGTAATCATGTCGTGATTGCATCAAAGTAGAGAAGGCTTTCGCATGCCAGGTCGGCGAATGGCATTGGCCAAAGCGTTGACGACGTTGGCATAGGAGACGAAGAGAAGGAGTCCTCCCAATCCGACAACCAGGGGCCAAACAAGCCAAACGCCACTCGTATTGGCCACACTGTTTTGAAGCAACGAGGCGGCCAGGCCGAAAGTAAAGACGATCGAACCCAAAATCGATGTGGTTCTACATCGGCGCGTCAAATCATCGCGACCGATCACACGCGAGAGTCGATAGAGGAAGGCCAAAAACGATGCGAACACGAGAAGCAGTAAGGCAAAAGCGATGAAACGGCTTGGCAAGGTGAACGTCATCATCATCAAGACCGCAACCCAGAATAAAACGATGGCGACGGCGGTCGCGACGATGAGCGTCCGAAGACCGTAACCTCGTGGGACGGTCAGACAGAGGAAGGGCCCCAGGTTGAGCAAGCCAAGCGCCAACAAGCTCACTCCAAAGTAGACCCATGGAAAGACGGACTCTACCAGTGCCTCAGACTGGAACAGCGTCATGATCAAGCCCATCGGGATGACGCAAATCCAAGACAGGACCAGCAGCAGTATCCCCCAATACGTCATCTTCAGACCAATGCCGGTTGTGGCCAGTTGCCCGTCAAGCAGCGCATACTGCTGGCCTGGTAACGCCGCGTTTGGCGAATCGCCGACCATCGTGGGAGCTTGATAGGGGTTCGGAATTTCTTCGCTCATTACCACCTCGATCGGTTGACCGTACACTGGTTACGAGCGTCTTCACTGCCCGTTCCTCCCACCGTCCTCAGATTCTGTCTCGGATGAACCCACGCTCCTCGCGCGACTTGATCGCGATTGCTTATGATACCGAATTGTTTCGTCGCTGCGGTTCTCTGTTGCTTGAGGTGGTGACCGACCACTTCGCGGCCGTCCAAGCATCTGGCAAGCCAGTCCAACGATGGTGCCAACCGATCGAAAACGTGCATCGTGCCGCCGAAATCATGCTTGCGCCCCGTTCGGAGGCCGAGGACGACCAACAGCTTGATGAGCTTTCCGAGCGTTTTGGCGAACTGGTTCGCATCAGCCTGCGCCGGGGACAGAATCTCCATCATCCCCAGTACATCGGTCATCAAGTACCGGCGTCGGTGCCGCTGGCCGGGCTATTGGATGCGGTCACCACGCTGACCAACCAAGTGCAGGGCGTTTACGAGATGGGGCCGTGGTGCGTCTCGGTCGAGCGCGCGGTGCTGGCACAGGTGGGCGAAACGATTGGCTTCGCACCGGGAGAATTTGGTGGCCTGATGACGTCGGGCGGTTCACTCGCCAACCTCACCGCTCTGTTGGCAGCACGAAACCATCGTTGCGGCGACTTTTGGAAGTCAGGTAGCCATGGTCGCGGCGCGGCGCCGGTGATCGTCGTCCACGGCGAGGCCCACTACTGCGTGGAACGCGCCGCCGGCGTGATGGGCATCGGAACGGATCATCTCATTCGCATTCCCACTGATAGCCAACGGCGAATGCGGGTCGATGCCCTCGAAAACGAGCTATCCGACTTAAGTCGCCGAAATGTCCCCGTGATTGCGGTGGTTGCCGTTGCCTGCACCACCCCAACCGGTGCGTTTGACCCGATCGACCAAATCGCTGCCGTCTGTCAGCGGCATGGCGTATGGCTACATGTCGATGCGGCTCACGGCGGCGCGGTCTGTTTCAGCAAACGACATCGCCACCTGGTCACCGGTTTGCAGCTTGCCGACAGCATTGTCGTGGACGCCCATAAGATGATGTTCTTGCCGGCGGTCTGCGCGATGGTTTTCTTCAAGGACAAAAAGCATCGGTTCACTGCCTTCCACCAGTCGGCGCCTATCTGTTCGATCCATCCGCCCCGGACATGGCGGAATATGACAATGCCGTGGTGACCTTCGAATGCACCAAACGTGCTGCCGCACTCGGCCTCTGGGGGCTCTGGTCGATGTTCGGTCCCGACCTGTTCGAGGCCATGATCGATCAAACCATCGAGGTTGCACAACTATTCCATCAGAAGATTGTTGCCGACGAAGCTCTCGAAGCATGGAGCAAGCCAACCTGCAATATCGTCGTCTATCGCTATTTGCCTGGCACGCTGCGAGATGCGGATCCGGAAAGGATCGATCAGTTGCAGTGGAAGCTTCGACGACGGCTGTTGGAGCAGGGAACAGCTTATCTGACGCAAACGCAGATCGACGGCCGCATCTACCTTCGCTCGACGATCATGAATCCGTTGACCGATTCCGACGCCCTCGACCGAATCATCCTATCGATCCGCGATCAGGGAAGTCAGTTGCTGCATGAGATGGAAACGGAAGATCTGTAGTACGATGGGCTTCCAAGCCCGTCGTTCAACACAAGCCTTTGCGATCGACGGGCTAGGAAGCCCATCGTACTGTGCAGGGCGGTAGGTCCATTGTCGCTGTCGCTCCTCAGCCTACAAAAGCCATTCTTCAGCGATTCTGATCATCTCGAGCTCTTTGCTGAAGATCCGCGATCAAGCGGCAGCTGGGCCACTCCGATCAGCCGGCGAACGATCTCCATGGCCGCGAAACCTTGTAGCATCGACGCATCGGTCGAGTTTCCTCCGGCCTGTTCATAGAGTTCCGCGACCAACGCTGTTGAATCCGCGCCGCCTCCGACAAGAACTCGATGCGCGGCGAGGATGGCTAGGTCGAATTCGGCGGGCCCTGCAAAGGTGAATTCCGGATCGATGACTCGCAGGCCGGCCGCGGTCCGAAGCCATGAGCCCGGGTAAAAATCACCATGCAGCAGGTGGGCGCCTGATCCGAGGTAGCGTTCGCCAAAACGTTCAGCTGCATCGGCGACTTTCGCGTCGTTGCGAACCTGCGCGGCCAAGTCCTCCAGCCCGTCGCAGACGGCGTCGAGCGAGATCGCCGATGGTGTCTGCAGTGGGATCACGAACATGTGAGCGTGATTCAACTCGCGCAACGAGCGATTACCGATCTCCTCTCGCTGCGACGGTTCGATCACCATCGCGTGTAGCTTGGCAAGCCAGCCGATTGCCTCACCAAGTGGCAAGGATTCCGGCTGGCGGAGCCGGTACAGATCGCTGTAGTCACTCGCCTCACCGAGATCTTCTACAACCATGATATGAGCTTCCGCATCGGATCCGAGCATCATCGGCATGCGCTCGCGGATCGCCTCATACGGTTCGATCCGGCGATAGAAGTCGATCTCAGCGAGGATTCGATCGGCCGGCGCCTCGATCTGCGGATACTTTTCAACCCACGGCCGCGATTGCTTCAAGATCAGACTGCGACGATGGGTGGTGACTCGAATCACCACATTCATGTTCCCCTCACCGGCTCGCTGCATCGATTCGATTGCTTCGCCAGGCTCGAGCAATCCTAGCCGGTCCAGTGCACAGCCTGCGGCGTCAGCATCATCGATCGTGATCAGGGCAAAGGGAGCAGTACGCATGAACAAACCAAGGAGAGCAGGAGGTGGCAACGATCAAAACGTAACCGAGAGGATCGTACCGTGTTGAAGTTGTCAGGTTAACACGAGTTGCATCACTCTCCGTCGGGGCGACGCCGAGGCCGGTTTTGAGAGGCGAAACGCCAAAATTAGTCAGGCACGAAGTGCCGATACAAGAATTGCCGGGTGCGTGAGCACCCGGTTCAAAGCCCCCTCGAATCGCTTCCGCCGCGTCGAATCGTCGGCCAAGCCGACGATTCGACGCGGCGGAAGCCTTGTAGGGAAGAACGATACCCGTGGATTGACACCCACGGCAATTCTTGTGACGCCACTTCGTGGCTGAAGAGGGGGCCCGTCATTCGCTGGAAAAGAATCGGTTACGGCGTTGCCTCTGGGTCGACCCATTGCTGAGCGGACTGCGCAAGTAACTGCTGCCAATCCTGGATGGATTCCCCGTAGTCGGCCGCCAATCGTGACTGCACCGGATCGGACAGTTGCTTGTTCCAGATGTCCATCCCGTGCACCGCGCCCGCCATGGCGCCAACGATCTGAGCGTAGGAATCGGTATCGTGGCCAAAGTCGAGCGTCAGATGCATCGCGGCCAGTGGCTCATACTCACAAAGCCTCAACATCGTTAGCGGGACCAACAAGGTGAAGTGCGCATCCCAGTAGTAAACCGGCTTGCCCTCGGTCTCGAGCAGTCGATACGCGACGTGTGGCCTGCCGTTGCTTCGTTCGATGATCGAATCAACCAGGTCCAGCCAGCGGTCGAGTTGGCGGCCAGCGAACGGGACCTCGGCAAATCGGTAAGGATCGGTCTGGCGCATCGTTCGGATCAACAGCTCCCACCGTTCACGATCGGACATGGAATCCGCCGCAGGATCCAAGACCGCCGACAATCCCGCATTGATCGCGGAAACGATGTCACGTGCGATCGGGGCATCGATGAAATCAAGCCGAAAGGTCTCGCGGTACGCCCGCTGTGGCTGTCCAGGAAAAATGCCAGCCAACGGAAGCAGCGCCATCTGCCCGCTGCAATTCGAAACGCCCGCCCAAATCCTTTCGACAGGCAACGCGCCGTCCGGGTTGCGATCGCCCAGGACCCAACGCGACGCTATCCGGTACTCACGCAGGCCTTCCTCCACTAACTCCGCCAGTGACCCAGTCGGTTCGACACCCTCGTGCGGTGAAAACGCCAGGTACGCCTGGGCAAGATCGTGCTTGGTCAAATGATGTCGGCCCGCGCGAAGCATCGTTCGTATCGCCCGCATCAGCACGATCTTGTGACGCGAGTCGTCTGTGATCGTCCCGGCAGGGGCCCGCGCGACCCACGGGCCATACGACGCTGTGTCGGGACGCAGTTCATCGTAGGGGTACATCCTTAGCGAATCGGAAAGTCGTGTGAGCTCCTCGCGACTGATCGTGCGATCCGCGTCCCACGTTCGTGCGGCCGGCATGATCTCGCTGACACGTTCGGGCGGTAGAAATTCGATTGGCCCACCGAGTGCGTCGCCAATCAAGGAGCCCAGTAGCATCGCACCGACTCGGCTGGAATCGCTGGAAGCCGCGACCGACTCCTTCGCAAATCCGGCAGCCCCACAGGCAAGCGTCGCAGCGGCAAGAAACTCGCGTCGATGCATGGCCATTCACTTGCCCTTGGGACGGAAGGAAACCATTCGTTCAGGATTGGTGGTGAGGCGCGGGCCATCAATCAGATCGATGCAGTAGGGAATCGCAGGGAAGACCGCATCGAGACATTCTGCGATGGCTTTCGGTTTACCCGGCAGATTCACAATCAACGACTGGCCGCGGATCCCGGCGGTTTGCCTGGAAAGAATCGCCGTCGGCACCTGCTTGAGCGAAACGCTTCGCATCAGTTCTCCAAAGCCATGCATGATCTTCTCGCAGACTGCCTCGGTCGCCTCCGGCGTGACGTCTCGTTTCGCCGGGCCCGTCCCGCCGGTGGTCACCACCAGCGAACAACCTGCCTGGTCACACATTTCGATCAATGCCGCTTCGATGATCGCCTGGTCATCCGAAATCACGCGAGCCTCCGCCTGCCAGGGACAATCCAGAACGTCGGTCAGGTACTGCCGTATCGCAGGCCCGCCGAGGTCTTCGTATTCACCCCGACTCGCCCGGTCCGAAATTGTGAGAATACCAATCTTGATCGTTGTCATGATGTTCGTGTCTTGGGGGCGCTCGCTGCCTCGTCTCCGCTGCGACTGATTTTGAGGCAAAGTGACGGTCTTTCGAAACCCGGGGTGGTCCGAATAGGATGAGGAGAGTCAAATTCGCGAGCACTTTCCAGGGATTCCACGATGACGGACACGATCGCTTGCCCTCATTGCGGTGGCGAGATTCGTGCCGATGCACATCATTGCCGGCACTGCGGGAGCAGCGACAGCGACGGCTGGCGAGACGAAATCGAATCGGACGTTGATGATTTTGATTACGACCAGTACGTCGCCGATAACTTTCCATCGTCGAACTTACAAACTTCGATTCCTCGGCTGTGGCGGATCGTCGCGATCGTCTTGCTGTTATTGTTCCTGCTCGGGTTTCTGATGCTTTGATGTCGCAAGCAAGTCGTCCTGAACGTTTTCACATGGAACCAGGTGTCGACCCGAAGGGACGTCTGGCTGTCGAACAGTTGCTTCGTGATGACGCATGCGACGCCGTCGACTATCGCCGCTCAACCGCGTCGACCAATAGCTTGGCGCTGGAAGATCTGGCATGCCCCGAGCCGGCATATCCTCGCGACCCTGCGTATCCACGATGTCCCAAGTTGTATCTGACCGACCAGCAGACGGCGGGGCGGGGACGTCACGGACGCCGCTGGGTCAGCAGCGATGCGACGCTGACCTTTTCCCTGGTGGTGCCGCGAGCCGCGGAGCATCAGCGAGCCGCTCACCTGGCTCCGTTGGCGGTGGGATTGGGAATCGCTCGCTATTTGGAGTTCGAGTTTGCACCAGTCCAAGTCAGGCTGAAGTGGCCCAACGATGTCCATGTCGGCGGTGGAAAAGTTGCTGGCATCCTGATGGAGACCTCCTCGATACGACCGGATCGGATGGTGATCGGGGTGGGGATCAACGTCGGGGAGTGCGCCGCAACTCGATTCGAGTTCCGAAACCGATTCCGCTCGGGGTCTGGCCCAAGTCCTGGGACGCTCGTTAGAACGATACGACTTGTTGTACGGGCTCGTTACCCACATTTTGCAGTCGACCGAGGTCGCCGAGACGGACGCCGAACAAATTCTTGACGATTTTCGAAGACGTTGCCTGCTCTCGGGTCAGCAGGTCAGTTTTCATGAAGCCGGGCGACCTAGCGAAGGTCGATGTCGAGGGATTTCCAACGATGGCGCGCTGATCGTGGAAACCGAACAAGGCGTTCGGCATCTGCAGAGCGGCGAAGCCAATCTGATCCGTCCTCGGGCCAACCAGACACCCAAGTCTCACGAACACCACTGAAGGAAATGTTTTCATGAACGATGCAAATCGACGAGTTGTCTTAGTCACCGGCGCAGGCACCGGCGTGGGGCGAGCCTGTGCCCTGCGATTCGCCAAGCTGGGTTATGACGTCGTCGTCAATTACTCTCGCAGCGAAGCGGAAGCCAGCGAGACCGCGCAAGCGGTGGAGGCCTGTGGTGTCAAGGCGTCGCTGATCCGCTGCGATGTCTCCAACGACCATGATGTTCGCGAGATGATCGGGCAAGTGAATCAGACGTTTGGACAACTCGACGTGCTGGTCAATAACGCGGCGACGACCAACTTCGTGGAACACCGTGATCTGGAAGCATTGACCGAGGCGATGTGGGACCGCATGTTGGCCGTCAACCTGAAGGGGGCGTTTTTCGTCACTCGAGCGGCTGCGAACCTGCTTCGCAGCGAGTGGGCGGGGAGCGGTGGTGAACATCGCTTCGGTTGCCGGAATCACGGGAAGCGGCTCTTCCATCGCATATTGTGCCTCCAAGGGCGGGCTGATCACGATGACCAAATCGTTGGCGCGGGTGCTTGCTCCCGAAGTGACCGTCAACGCGGTCTGTCCCGGTCCGATCGACAGCCGCTGGATTCGTCAGGGCAATCCAAACTGGAACTTGGAGGAGATGGTCGCCGACTATCCCATTCCCCGCGCCGCGCAGCCCGATGACATCGCGGATGCCGTCGTCTATTTTGGCGACGCCAACTCCTTGGCCACTGGCCAGGTTCTCACGGTCGATGGCGGACAAACTTTGCGATAATTGGACGGTAGCCGGTTCGATTGAGTAGAATCTTTGCTCGACCGATCCAATTCCTGGGTCGCTGTCGGTCCCCCAACTTACTGAGTTTGAAATGAAGTCGAAACTATTTGGTGCCGCCGTGATGGCAGCCATCATGGCTGTTCCCGCGTTTGCTCAAGATGACACCGCAACGAAGAAGAAAGGTCAGCGTGACCAGCAAAACGTGGCCATGCAAACCATCAAGCAACTCGAAGAGGTCAAGCTGACCGACGAGCAGGTCGCTAAGATCAAGGAACTCGGAAAGACGGCCAATGCCAAGATGAAGGAACTTCGTGATGAAGCCGGCATCACACCAGCATTGCTGAAGAAGCGAGCCGAAGCGCAAAAGTCGCTGAAGGATTCCGACAAGAAGGGCAAGGACCTGCAAGCCGCGATCAACGAAGCGGCCGGGTTCACCGAGGCTCAATCAGCAGCCATTGCCAAGGTCAACGAAGCCCGCACGGCGTTCCAAAAGCAAGTCGTCGCCTTGCTGACCGATGAGCAGAAAGAGAAGCTTCCTCAAGCTCTCAAGCGAGTTGCGAACGCCAAGGGTGGTAACGCCAAGGGCAAGAAAAAGAAGAAGCAGGCCAACTAGTGGCTCTTCAACGCTGAGATTGTGAGCCGTGGGCCGTAAGGCACCGGGCCGAGACGGACGTATTTCCCCGTCGAGAAGGCCCGGCCGCTCACGCGTCACGGCTCACAAGAACTGACTTGAAGCAGCACTAGTACGCTGCCCAGCTTTAGAATTAGGGGTTGGGACCGGACGGCTCGCGCCGTTCCGCGCAATGTTCTAGCGGCAGGGCGCAAGCCCTCCGGTCCCAGGGGCCCCAGTCACTAAGCTGGACGAGGCGTTCACGTCTTCGCCGCGCTAGCGAACGTCGAAGGTTGCCATCACGGGATAGTGGTCGCTCAGGTCTCGCTGATCGTCCGGTAGACTCCAGTACTCGTCCCAGTGCTGCTGCGGTTCATCCGCCGCCCCACGCACGCAAAGCTCGCGTAACACTTCGATCTTGGAAAAGACCAGATCGGGTTTCGAGGGATCGTCTTCGATCAGCGATCGACTGCAGAGAATTCGATCGTATTGGCGGCCCGGCAGCATATGCGTCTGCCGATTGTCTGCTGGCAAGCGTAGATTCAAGTCAATCAAATCGTCCGCGGTATCTGCCGTTTCCAGACCGCTGGCAATGCCCAGTTCGCTTTCCGGACGTGTTTTCAAACCGGTCTCTTCGGTGTTCAGATCGCCCAGCACGATCACATCCCGGCCGGCTCGCACCGCATCACTGACCCAGCGATGCATGAGCCGCGCCTGTCTGATGCGAAACGATTCTCCCTCCGGCTTGGCACGAAGATGGACATTCAAGATCAACACGCGGTAAATCTCACCGCCGTGAAGGAATTCGATTTCGGCCATCAGGTGTTTTGAAACGTCGTAGAACTGATTCGAGCTACGAAGTCGCTTGGGGTATCCTTGCTGGATGAGCGAAACCAAGTCCGCTGGTGGACGTAGCATCAGGCCGACGTCCTGCTCGGTGAAGTAATCGCGTCCCTCGACGGCGAACTCCGTGTAGGCAAGTTGGTGGCGGCGACGAAGTGCCTGAGTCAGGTACCAGAGAACGCGACGGTTTTCGACTTCCTGGACGGCGACGACCGTGGGTCGCACCTTCGCGATGCTGTCGGCAAACGCATCTCGGCGCCAATCCCATTGTGCACGTTCCGGTGTCGACTTTTCCTTGGCAAGCTCGCTGAAGTTGTCTCCCGATTGATCGTCGTAAAACCATTCCAGATTCCAAGTCATCACGGTGAGCGACTCGTCACCGAGCGGACTTCGCCCATCACTCTGGGCGTTGCCGACAACGTTCTCAGGACGAGCGTTGGGATTGCCCGTGTCTTGGCCGGTAACCTGCGGGGTGACAAACGCGAGCAGGACGCAGCATGCAAACTTTCTCAAAATCTCCTCCACAGGATAGGCTCGTCTGCAACGAAATCGGCGACAGGATCGTTAGGATGAAACCTCACTCGCCGTCTGACCATGAATTGACCATACGAACACCATGGCGTCATCCCTTTCTCTGCTCGATTCCCAAGACCCCAATTTCGCAGTCGAGGTGATCGACCGGCTGTTGCCGATTGCGATGGATCGCGGGGCGTCCGATGTCCACTTGCAGCCCCGGGAAAATGGTTGGGAAGTCCTGATTCGAGTCGACGGTGTGCTGACCCCTCTGACGACCATCCCAGGTGGCGGACAGAGCGACCCGGTTTCCAGGTTGATGGTGCTTGCTGGATTGCCAACGTATCGAAGCACCCATCCGATGGAAGGCCGACTTCGCTGGCAACCCAAGTTGCCTGGAAATGACGAATGCGGATGCAGGGGTTGGCACGCGTGCGGATGTCTCGATGCGGCTTAGGTGTATTCCCAACGGTGCACGGTCCCCGGGCCGTCGTTCGCCTGCTGCGGCGCGACGCGAGCTTTGACTCGATTGACTCACTTGGCATGCCCGACGACGTCACCGAGTCGCTTGTGGAACTTTGCCACGCGACCGACGGTGCGATCCTGTTGTCGGGGCCGGCGGGCAGCGGGAAGACGACGACGATGTATGCGATGCTCCGCGAGATTGCCGCAGCGACTCCTCGACGCAGCGTGGTTACGATCGAGGATCCTGTCGAATCCGTGATCGATTCGATCAGCCAAAGCGAACTCGATCCGTCCGGCGGCATGACCCTCTCTTCGGCGCTGCGAAGCGCAGTGCGACAGGATAGCGAGGTGCTGTTGGTCAGCGAAGTGCGAGATCCGGAGACGGCCGAGGCGGCCCTGCAAGCCTCCTTGACCGGTCATCTCGTTTTCTCGTCGTTGCATGCCACCGATGTTGCGGCGTCGCTCCGACGACTGGTGCAACTTGGTGTGCCACACTATGTGGTACGAAGTGGTGTCCGAGCGATCATTTCTCAGCGACTGGTTCGAAGGCGTTGCGAGGCATGTCGTTCGCGTCCGTCGCTCGAGCCGTCAACCGCGACCGAGGTCAATCCCTGTGGAGTCTGTCTTGGGACGGGGTATCGCGGACGACTCGCGATCGCGCAGTGCGTCCGGTTTGATGGTCGGGATCCCGTGGGGGAGTCCTTGGCGGACGCCTTGGAACAAGGGAGCTCGGTTGCCCAGATGAGGCGACTGGCGGCGACCGCAGGCGGAATCGACTTGTGGCAGCGCGGCAAAAGGATGGTCGACCAGGGGCTGACCGACATGCCCGAAATCTATCGCGTCCTCGGCCAGTCCTCGTGAACCTCAGGCGCTAGCCGTGGGCCAATTCCTTTCTAGCGCATTTTCAAAAATGACATAGTCGCCGATCGCTCCGCCGATCGTAGCGCACGGTGACACTACGATCGGCGGAGCGATCGGCGACAATCCTTTGCTGCCTACGCGAATTGTGAAAATGCTCTTCTAGCGGAAGGGCGCGAGCCCTTCGGTGTTTCGGTGTGATGTTGTGGTCGAGACCGGACGGCTCGCGCCGTACCGCTAGAAAGCAAGTGCCCACGGCTAGCGCCTGAGGTTCACAGTTCAGGGCGAACGTCGACGTCGACCCACCAACGCGGCGAGTGTGATCAATCGCTAGAAATCGCCGACGCCCAGCCGATCAGCTCGGTGCTGCATAGCGATTCAGGAACGCGGCCGTTGTCAGCGCGACCAGGTCGATGTCCTCCTGGCGATCCGACAGCAGATGATCGGCGCCGTCAACCGTGACGAGACTGACCGGGCCCCCTCCCGAAGGCGACGATTGGATCAGGCCCATGATGCGAATGGCATGGTCGAAGCTGACCGTTGCATCCACCGGCGAATGGAACAGCAAGGTCGGGCTTTGGATGCGAGAGATTGCCGCAGGCAGGTCATGACGCCGAAAATCCTCCAGCATCTCACGGCGAATCTTCCACTGCCTGCCGCCGATCGAAACCGTTCCAATCCCGGTGACCTCGATTTCGCGATCCATCGTCGCCAGCAAGAACGCCAGGTGCTGGGTGTCGCTTGGCGCGGCGAGCGTGACGATGGCCTTCGGTTGGGAAACAGTGGGCTCGATCGCGTCGTCCATGTTACCCGCGACGGCGAGCGAAGCGGCTCCGCCAAAACTGTGGCCGATCAACGCGGTCACCGGACCGAGCTCCGCTGTGGCAAAACGGATCGCCGATCTCAAGTCAGCCACGTTGGTGGAGAAACTGGTTCGAGAAAAATCTCCACCACTGCCACCGAGGCCGGTCATGTCAAAGCGAAGCACACCGATGCCAAGTTCCGCCAGCGCCCGAGAAACGCGAACGATCGCCTTGAGATCTTTGTTGCAGGTAAAGCAGTGACTGAAGACCGCCACCGGAAAGCGATCAAGATGGTCGGGGCGGTCGATGATTCCAGCCAGCTCGCCATCTCCCTGCTGACTGCCACCACCGGGAAAACGAACGCGATAGGATTTGCGAGGCACGGAGCAGTTCTTGTGACGATGGAGTGGTGCGACGGGCGCCAAAGCCCTAACCGCTCGATTGATCGGTGCCAATTCGTCCTGCCTGGAAAGCCTCGGCCATTGCCAGCGGAACCTCGGCCTCGGCCAGCACCAACTGCGACCGATTTTCGGCAACCTTCGCCCTCATCTGCTGCTCCTCGGCGATTGCTTCGGCGCGACGACGTTCGGCCTGAGCCCGCGCGACCCGAGTGTCCGCTTCGGCCTGATCGCTCTGCAACCGAGCCCCGATGTTTTCTCCGACGTCGATGTCGGCGATGTCGATCGAGACGATCTCAAACGCGGTTTGCGCATCCAAGCCGCGCGATAGCACGACCCGAGTGATCATGTCTGGATTTTCCAGGACCATGAAATGCGAATCAGCCGACCCGATAGAGCTGATAATGGCCTCACCGACTCGGGCGATAATCGTGTCCTCGGTCGCACCTCCGATCAACTGAGAGATGTTCGTTCTCACCGTCACCCGAGCACGAACTCGCAACTCGATCCCGTTCTTGGTGATTGCACTGAGCGTTGTTTTGCCACTTCGTGAGGGATCCGGACAATCGATCACTTTTGGATACACGCTGGTCTGAACCGCGTCCAAGACGTCGCGACCGGCCAAATCGATGGCGGCAGCCTGATCAAAGTCGAGTGGAATCTCGGCTCGATGGGCTGCGATGATGGCGTGAATCACATTCATCACATTGCCGCCGGCCAAGTAGTGGGCTTCCAAACGACGCGTGCTGATGCCCGTGTTGCGATCAATGTTCAAACCGGCCTGTGCCGACATGACCTTGGCTTGAACGACGACATTCGGATTGACCTTTGTGAAATGCATCCGAATCAGGCTCACCAGGCTGACATCGGCAACCGACATGTACGCTTGGAACCAGAGCTTGAAGTAGCGCAAAAAGAAGAAGGCAAAGGCCGCCAACAACAGGGCGCCAAAAGCACCCAAGGCCAGCAAGACCATACCGAGCCAGCTCTGGGAGGCCGCTAGCGGCAGTCGAAAGCTCGAGACGATAGCATCGATCGCAACTTGAGGAATCGCGACTTGAGGAATCAATGACTCGGTCATCAGCAACTCTTAGGTGACATGCAGAGAATCGGAGCTTTGCGTCCATTCAGACTCTGGCTCGAGCGTCCAACGCGCTCGACCGAACCAACGACAATCTTATCAGGTCCTGATGATAGGGTTGACGACGTCAGTGACAAGAGTGTGAGCGATGTTCTTCGGCCTCCCGAAGGCCCGACGGATGATGAAGAAATCCATCAATTTAAGCGAAAAGATCGTGTTTCGCGGTGATTTTGCTACTCCATTGCAAGCCAATCCAGCGTAAGATTGAAGTGGGTGACGGTTCTCAACCGTATTTTCGAGAAGTAGTTTATGCGTAATGAATGGTCGCAAGGGGACTGGGTTGTTTACCGAAAGAGTAAGCGAAGTACTTCTCCGGGACCGCGTGCGGACCACGTGGTGCCAAGTCCAAAGGGCGAGTCTTACACATACGTCGTCGACAAATTCTGGGTAGTCGAAAGCGTTCTACCGGAAGGCAGGTTGCTGCTTCGGACCGCCAAGGGGAAGAGGCACGTGATCGCGACCTCGGATCCAAACTTGCGCAGGCCATCCTTCATCCAACGATTGCTGTGGCGCCGCCGCTTCCACCTCGTGGAAGGAAATCGCCAGGAATCGAACGGCTCGCATCTCGCCGCCGGTTGAAGGGGTTGCTGGCGTCGTCACTGATGCCTGAAGCGACCGGCTCAGACGAACTTCTTTAGCACTTCGGCCACCAGTGCCGGATCATCTTCTTCACGTAGATGCGCAATCTGGTCGGCGGGCAGCCCCATTTTCTCAAGGTGACCGGCCAGTCGCTTCCAGACCGTTTCCCGCTTTTTTCCTTCGCTCAGATAAAGCTCGGTCACTGCTTCCTGCGCCTTTTGCAGCCCAATCGCATCTCGGTTGCGATAGTAGTTCTTGATGATCTTTTCTTGGTAACGGCTGCGTTGGGGAGGCATTTGCGGCTCTTTTTTCCTGGCTGTCTGATGGCACAGATTTCGTGGACTCCCGGATTATCGGAAGCTCAAGGCATAATCTATAGTGTGGGAAATCGAATTTGGGAGGGCGGGCCCTCTCCGACCATGTATTGAGCTACCCCCCATGAGTCAGCAGCGACCGACCGTTTGCCGAGGCGTCCGCGGCGCGACGACCGTCCAGGCGGATGATCGGGACCAAATTCTCACCGCGACCCGCCAGCTCCTGGCCCTGATGATCCGCCGAAACGGAATCGAAGCGGTCGATGTGGCCAGCGCGATCTTCACGATCACCCAGGATCTGAGCGCCGAATTTCCGGCCCTGGCCGCCCGGCAATTGGGCTGGCTGGAAGTGCCGCTGCTGTGTGCCTACGAGATTTCGGTCCCGAATTCGCTGCCCCACTGCATTCGCGCCCTGGTGCTCTGGAACACCGACAAGCCGCAGTCGGAAATCGAGCACGTCTATGTTCACGAGGCGAAGAAGCTTCGCCCTGATTTGAGTGCCCTGCCTCCGGTCGATTTTGACGAGCTTGAGCAGTGGATCAGCGCCAATTTGGGCGAGGGCTGAGACGGTGACAAAGCGCATGAACGTCCGCTGGGTCGCTCAAGTTGAGTTGAGTGCAGCCCACGCCGCCTTCATCGTCGCCACCGGTGCCCGCTGTACCGACAGCAAGACCGAGCAACGCCTGATCACCGGCGTCACCGACATCAACAATCGCCTGCTCTCGGCATCGCTCGACATTGGTGTCTTCTGGGAACAGTACCTGCTCGAGATCTTCCGCGAAACCGAAATGCAGCAGGCGTGCACGGTCGCGTTGATGTGGTCGGGGTGCAACGAGATGCAAGTCGATCAGACAGCCAAAGCGATCACGAGCCGTTTGAGTGACGCACGACTCGGATTTCTGCAGCGGTTCCCCAAGCTCTCCGAGCAGCTGGAACTGCGTTCCAAACCGCTTCGCGAACGGTGGGAGACCTTCGGGCAAGGTTTGCTTCGCGAAGTCGGGCGGCTGATCTGGGGTGAGCCGCCCAACGACTGGTGGCCTTCCTCGGCGACCGCGATGATGGTGCAGCCAATGCGAGGTGGTGACGGTGGCTACGATGTCGATCGCAACAAGATTTGGATGGAAGCGGTCCTGACCGATGTCGATGCGACGGTGCCCGAAGTCCTGCGAATGGTCTGGCTGATCACGAGAATGGCGATCGACTCACATATCCGCGAAAAATCGGCTGATCAATCGTTGGCCACCGCCTGGTCTCTGGTTTCGGTTCCGCTCGTCCTTTCCGCAGGCCAAGAACTGGAACTGATCCGGACCAAGGACTTGCCGATTCGACGCGCGATGGAACTGTGGCAATTCGGAGACGCCAGCGCGGCCGAGATCCTGACCGATTGGTGGCAACAGTTCCGTCGAGCCGACCAGCCACTGCCCGCGGCGCTGAGGGTGCTCGATCAAAGACTCGAAGCCGCCGATCAAACATCGAAGGAATGAGAGGCGAGAGGCGAGAGGCGAGAGGCGAGTGGCGAGAGGCGAGAGGCGAGAGGCGAGAGGCGAGAGGCGAGAGGCGAGAGGCGAGTAGGCGAGTGGCGAGTGGCCGAGTGGCGAGTGGCGAGTGGCGAGAGGCGAGTGGCGAGTGGCGAGTGGCGAGTGGCGAGTGGCGAGTGGCGAAGTCTACTCTCCTTACTGCCCCACTGCCCCACTGCCTAATACGGCACTTCCATCGCATCGCAGAGGAACCGCATCAGCGGTCGCACCTTCCGAACGTGGGCGATCAGCAGTGCGACCACGTCGGGCGAGGTCATCTCGATTTCCTCCAGCGGCGCAACCGCGATGAAGTCGATTCGCCGCAGGTCCTCGATCATGGGGTGATCGGCAGAAAATCCTTTGGGACTTGTCTTCAATCGTTCGCCGGCTAACTCAAACTTCGATTGCCGCGTGGTCTGATCTCGGACGCGGCTCCAGCCTTTGGGGTCGGCGTCGATCGCCGATCGAATCGCGGCCAACACGCTTCGCTCCGGTCGCCAACATCCGGCACCGATGAAGCAGGCCTTGGGTTCCAGGTGGATGTAAACCCCTGGCGCATGGATGTCGGCATTGGCTTGATGGCGAATCGAGATCCCCACGTTGGTCTTGTAGGGCGTCTTGTCCTTGCCGAATCGGGTATCGCGATAGATGCGCATCACCGAGCCGCCGTGCTTCTTGGGGATCGCCGACAACATCGGGGCGACCTGCGCCAAGGGCTTTTCCAGGCCCTCGACCAACTCAACGGCGGGCAACAACACCTCGGACTCGTAACGAGCCTTTTGCTCAGCAAACCACTCTCGATTGTTGTGCTTCTTCAGCTCTCCGAGAAACTTGAATAGCTTGGGCGTGATGATCGAGTCTGACATGGTCTCTGCCAACGCGGGAGCTGAGAAGAACGAACAGTGCCTGTGGTTTGTCAAAGGTGCTTCGGACGTTCGAAGAACCGGACGGCTTGCGCCCAACCGCCAGAATTTCTAGCGCGAGCGAAAAGGGGCCAGACACCAAGATCCGGAACGGCCCGGAGGGTGCTTCGCATTTTTGGTGTCTGACCCCTTTTTGCCGACGTTGGTTATACTGCACCTGCCCAAAGGGAGTTTCACCCCAACACTCAACCGCAAAGAAAGATTGAAATGCAACGTCGAGACGTCTTGAAGGCAGCTGCCGCCGGCGCCGCATGGATGGCGACAGGGAGCGTCGACGGACCGCGGAGTGCGCATGGACAGTCGTCTGGCCAGAGCCAAGATGCCGACCGGTTCAAACTCGGCTATGCACCACATCCCGGCATGTTCAAGCAATCGGCCGGCGATGATGTGATCGACCAAATCAAGTTCTGTGCTGACCAGGGGTTTACGGCGTTCGAATACAACGGACTGCCGGGTGAGACTCCCGCGATGCAAGAGAAGATCGGTGAGACACTGCGGTCCCTGGACATGCAGATGGGTGTCTTCGTCGCCTATGGAAGTTTTGATCGACCCACGTTCACCAATCCGCAAGACGACACCACTGCCGAGATCCTCAGCAAGATGCGTGAGGCGGTCGAGGTTGCCAAACGCGTCAACGCGACGTGGTTCACCGTGGTCCCGGGAAGCGTCGATCAGCAGCATTCCGAATCGGAGCCTTGGAATCGCTACGGTGGACCGCGTCTGGCTGAAGGATTTCAGACCGCCAACGTGATCGACATGCTACGCCGATGTGTCGAGATCATCGAGCCGCACGATCTGGTGATGGTGCTCGAGCCACTCAACTGGTACGCGAATCATGGCGGCGTGTTCTTGCAACGCAGTGACCAGGCGTATGCGATCTGTCGCGCGGTGAACAGCCCTTCCTGTAAGATCCTGTTTGACATCTATCACCAACAGATCACCGAAGGCAATTTGATTCCGAACATCGACCGATGCTGGTCCGAGATCGCTTACTTTCAGTCGGGCGACAACCCGGGTCGCAAAGAGCCTTATACCGGCGAGATCAACTATCAAAAAGTCTTCGAGCATCTCCACAGCAAGGGTTACGCCGGCGTGATCGGGATGGAGCACGGCAACAGCGTCAAAGGCAAGCCGGGCGAGGAGCAGGTGATTGCTGCCTACCGCCGGGCCGACGACTTCTGATCCGTCGATGCTTGATCCGTCGACCGTGCGAGACCGCTTGTTCCTTCGATTCTTAACCCCACGCCCATCCTTTACCCTTGTTTCCACACGGCATCTTTCGGATTACCGCCGCCGCGCCGGCACTGTCGATCGCCAACCCAATGGCGAATCTGGCGTCATCCCTGGCTGTGATCGAGTGCTCGGACGCGGATCTGATTTTGCTGCCAGAGCTTGGCCTGACGGGTTACACGTGTGGCGACTTGTTTGGTGCGGATTCGTTATTGCGTGGCGCGCTGGCCGCTTTGCAGAGCCTGGCGGTGCAGACGCGTGAACGCCAGTCGATCATCGTGGTCGGCTTGCCGATGGTCGTTGCCGATTCGCTGATGAATTGTGCGGCGGTCGTTTCGGGTGGCCATCTTCGCGGCATCGTGCCCAAGACATTCTTGCCAACCTACCGCGAATTCTACGAAGCGCGTCACTTTCGGGCCGCGTCCCGTTCCGATCCGAAGATGGTGACCGTCAACGGAAGCGAGGTCCCCTTCGGAACGGACCTGCTTTTTCAGTGGGGTGATGCGGTGGTGGGGATCGAGATCTGCGAGGATCTTTGGATGCCGATTCCCCCGAGCGCACATGCGGCGCTCGCGGGTGCCAACATTCTGCTGAATCTGTCGGCCAGTAACGAGACGATTGGCAAGGCGCCGTGGCGACGCGACTTGGTCCGGAGTCAGTCAGGACGCTGCATTGCCGCCTATGCGTATTCCTCGTCCGGGGCGGGGGAATCGACTTCCGATCTCGTGTTCGGGGGGCATTGCCTGATCGCCGAAAACGGTGGCATTCTGGGCGAATCTCGTCGCATCGGTGATGGCTGCGAACCGGCGCATGTGGATCAGACTTCCGTCACCTGCGACGTCGACTTGCAACGCTTGTCGCACGACCGTCGAGTGTTTGGATCCTTTGATGACCGTCGCAGCGCCGAACATCTTGCTTTCCGACGGATCGACGTGGCGCCGGCCAAGCCGAAGAAACGTGTCCCCCCGGAAACGCTACATCGCTACGTCGACGCACATCCCTTCGTTCCCTCCGAGTCCGACCGAACTCGATGCCCGTTGCGCCGAGATCCTGGCGATCCAGACCTCCGGTTTGGTCAAGCGTCTGACTCGACTTCCCGATGGTGCGACGCTCTCGATTGGCGTCTCGGGAGGGCTCGATAGCACGTTGGCATTGCTCGTTGCCGTTCGCGCCTGTGATGCCGCTGGTCGCTCGCGCCGGGACATTCTCGGGATCACCATGCCGGGCTTCGGAACGACCGATCACACCAGAACCAATGCGGATGAATTGATCGAAGCCGTGGGCGTGCGCCGAGAATGTATCGATATCCGCAGGCTTTGTCTCGATACGTTTCGTTCGCTCAACCACGATCCGCTGGGAATCAAGATCGACGAGAGTACCACGGTCGATTCGTTGCAGAAGGCGCTGCTCGAAGTTCCTGACGACGCATCCGATCTGACGTTCGAGAACGTTCAGGCAAGGATTCGAACGTTCTTACTGATGAGTCGCGGTTTCGTCTTGGGCACGGGAGACATGAGCGAGCAGGCCCTGGGTTGGTCGACCTACAACGGCGATCACATGTCGATGTACAACGTCAACACGTCGATTCCCAAGACCCTCGTACGCTTCCTCGTTCGCTACGCCGCCGATCATGTTTTTGAGGAGGAAGTTTCTGAGCTGCTGCACCGCATCGCCGACACGCCGATTTCTCCAGAGTTGCTACCGCCGGCTCGCGACGGATCGATTCGTCAAGACACCGAGGTGACGGTTGGTCCTTACGAATTGCATGACTTCTTCCTGTACCACTTCGTCCGCAACGGTTTTGACCGCGACAAGATCCTCTACTTGGCCTCCCACGCGGAGTTCTCCCAGTCCTATTCGGACGAGAAGGTGGCGGAGATCTTGGATACATTTCTCAAGCGGTTCTTTCACAATCAGTTCAAGCGGAACTGTGTGCCCGATGGACCGAAAGTTGGTTCGGTCAGCCTTTCACCGCGCGGAGACTGGCGCATGCCAAGCGACGCGGATGCCGATTGCTTTCGCGAGCCCGAGTGAGGCAGTGGGGAAGATGGGCAGTGGGGAAGATGGGCAGTGGGGCAGTGAGATGGGCAGTGGGGCAGTGGGGCAGATGGGGCAGTGGGGAAGATTGGCAGTAGGGCAGTGGGGAAGATTGGCAGTGGGGAAGATGCAGTGGGGAAGATTGGCAGTGGGGCGGTTGGTCAGAATGATGTGGGAAGGTCTGGGGCGGGTTCAGAATAGGCGGGCTAATAACCCAGGTTGACCGGTCAGCCTGGAAAGGCCGACGTACGTTAGGCTTTCCAGCCTGACATCTTTTTTTCTCTGCCTACTGCCCCACTGCCCTACTGCCCATCTTCCCCACTGCCTACCTCCCCAACCTGCACTCCCCGAAGCTTAGATTGCCGCCTGAGATGACGGCGACCACTCGCAGCCCTTGGAAGCGGGAAGCATGCTGCTGCAGTGCCGCAAGGGTGACGGCCCCGGACGGCTCGGCCACCAAATGAGCCTCTTCGGCCAAGCTCCGCATGGCGTGACGTATCTGGTCTTCGTCAACAAGTAGGATTTCATCGAGCAGACGCCTGATGATTGGAAAGGTATTGATTCCCAACGCCGTGCGAAGCCCGTCGGCAATCGTGTCGTAGCGAGTTGGCATTTGGATCGAGCCCAACATCAAGCTTCGCGCCGCGTCGTTGGCCCATTCCGGTTCGACCGCGATCACCGCAACCTCGGGCTTGAGCGACTTGACCGCCATCAAGATGCCTGACAACAGGCCGCCTCCGCCGACGGGAACCAGGATCGCATCCAGTTCCTCAACTTGACGCAGAATCTCCAGGCCAACGGTTCCCTGACCGGCGATCACCGCAGGCGTGTCGTAAGGATGAATCAGCGTCGCGCCGGTTTCCTCGCGCAGCCTTTGCGCCGCCTCTTCGCGCGCCTCCGTCGATGGCTCGCAGAAAACCGGTTCGATCCCGTATCCCCGCACCGCCGCAATCTTCTTCTCCGACGAATTTCCCGGCATCACGACGTAGGCCGGAACGCCACGGATCGTGGCGGCGCGGGCCAACGCCGCGGCGTGGTTCCCCGAGGAATGGGTCAGGACACCTCGCGCGGCGGTTTCGTCATCCAGTCCCATCACGGCGTTCGTCGCGCCCCGGGCCTTGAACGCGCCAATGTGCTGCAAGTTCTCAGCCTTCAACGCGACTTGGCAACCAAGTCGCCGCGAGAGCGTCTCACTGGGCACAACCGGGGTGACCACGACGTGCGGGGCAATCCGCTCCGCCGCGCGCTCGACATCCTCCAACGCGATCACCGCGCAAAATCATCCGCCACCTTTGCGGTCATTCAGAAGCCTCGTCCATCAGCAGCAGAATCAGCTCTTGTTCCATTTCGGAAGGGATGAACCCGAAGGGGCCTCGGCCACTTTTGAAGGCGACCTTTCCATCGCGGTCGATCACATACAAACGATCGGGGAATCCGCTGTATGCCTCCGCCACGCGATTATCGATTCCATCGACGACCATGGGGATCGTCATTTCCAGCGCGCCACAACACTGTGCCGCTGCTTTGACCCGCTCCTCGAATTGATTGGCTTGTTTGATGCTGATCCCGACACGTTCATTCCCGCTGCTCTTCCATCCGTCGCTGGGATGGGCTTCCTTGATGTAAACGGCAATGAACTCGGCGCGGTCTTTCAGCCTCGCGTGAATTTTGTCCAAGACTCCAGACTGGAGCCGAAAGGGGCCTCACGTGAAGCTGCCGAAGATCAAGACCACCGGCTTGCTGCCGCGAAAGTCTTCCAACTTGATCACCCGATCGGTCAACTCCAAGCCGCCCCCCTCCGCCTGATGCGCAACCAACGGCAAGTCAAGTTCGGGCGCTTCCGAATCGAGTTCGGGACCCTCCGAAAAGGATCCCATTTCGCCATTGAGAAACATCCCCATCATCTCCCAACGTGGGTCGTTGCGCGGCTCACCGGCATCGTTGCCGCGTCGTGCCGGACGAGGGCCGAGCCCGAGGGCGCCCTTCAAGTCCTCGACCGACAGGAAATCGGTACCGTCACTTGAGCGTTTGAACCATCGCTGCAATTCCTTCATGGTCAACCGACCGTTGGAATCATCATCAAGTCGAGAAAAGATGGATCCGGCCGGAGAGTCATCTTCCATGAAGGGATTCTTTTCGAACAGAAAATCTTTGGGCGTGATGACGCGGTCATGATCTTGATCGACGCGAGCGAATTCCTCGTCGCTCAAGGCAGGGATCTCTGCGGGCGTGATTTGGTCATCACTTGCGGCATCAGGCATTCGTTCGGCGAGCCATTGCCAATCGTGGCGACGCTCCGCCGGGGTGAACCATCCCTTTCCGCTTCCCATGCCGTCCCCTTTGAGGATCATCACTGCCATTTCAGCCCAAGCGGGACGATTCTCCCAATCGCGGCCGATCATTTCAGCGAGTTGAGTGGTCTGCTCCGACGTCAGTGGTGGCTCGACGGGATCCTCCGCATACGAGAGTGATGGCACCAAAATCCCGGCCATGCAGAAGACGAGAGCGAGCGAAAGTGGACGCACGGAAAATCCCCCTGACAGCGATCGTGAAGACAGGACGTTGTCGACCTGAGGGCGAACCGAAACCAGATGGCCCCATTGTAACTGAAGCGGGCGCCGTCTCAAAACGTACACCAACCGTACGATGGGCTTCCAAGCCCGTCGCCCTCTAAGAACCTATCCGAAAAGGGGTCTGACCCTTTGGAGGCGAGTCGATTTCCTTGCGTTTCTGTCCTCGCCGGAGAGGATAAGAGCCCTTTTCGGATAGGTTCTAAGTACACCGGCCGTAAGCCCGTCGAGCCTAGAGAATCGTACGCGATTCGACGGGCTTGGAAGACCATCAGAGGGTGGATCGCGGCGGAGCGTGACCACCTCGGAGTGCCGGCTCAAGCCGCCGAGACCAAGAGTTGCCGCTTTCGCTCGATCTGGTCGATTGCTTCGCAGACATGACGCACGTGAATCTGACGCATGGCGCTGTTGTCTGCGTTCCTGAGATTTCGGCGTGATCCACTTTCATGCGCCTTCTGCAGCGCGATCTGTCCGTAGGGACCGGAATCGCCGGGGCGTGTCGCTCCGTACAAGCCGATCGTCGGCGTTCCCACCGCGACCGACAGATGCAAGGGGCCGGTGTCACCGCTGATGAACAGATCCGACACGGCTACCAATGCCGCCAGGTGATGGAGGTCGGTGTCGGGTGCAAGGGTCGCGGTCCCCTCGGAATGCGCGACGATCTGCTCTGCCATCGCCCGTTCTTGCGAATTGCCCCAGACCGCGACACTTCGATATCCGTAACGATTGGCCAGGTAACGCGCCGTGGCGGCGAATCGGTCGGCCTCCCACATTTTTGACCGTGACGTGGCTCCCGGATTCAGGACCGCCAAGCGGTTTGCCGGAATCGTGCGGCGCCAACGCGATGCCCAGTTGCGAGCCGCTTCCGGAATCGGCAACATCCAGCTGACTTTCGGTGCCGTGATCCCGACCGGGATCAACAGCTCCAGACTGCGATCGGTCAAATGTGAAAAAACAGGTTTGACCCGGATGTTGTTCAAGACTCGGCTGAGTTCCCCGCCGTGGTGTCCCGCGTAGCCAATCCGCTGGGTCGCTCCGGAAAGCCACCCGGCCAACGCCGACTTGGTCAAACCCTGGCAATCAATCGAGACCTCAAATCGGTGCTGCTCGGAGGGTCTGGCGAGTCTCGCGAATTCCGCTGAGTGAGGTAAACCAGCCTCGTTCCAGTTCGATCACCCGGTCGAGCGCCGGATGCTGGCGGATCATCGGTGCCGCCTTCTTTTCGACCACCCAGGCGATGTACGCGTCGGGGAAATGCTTGCGCAGAGCGCAGGCGACCGGCATGGTCAAAATCGTGTCCCCGATGGCGCTCAAGCGTGAAATCAGAATCCGGGGAGCATTTTCGGTCGTCATCGTGGCGATCCTTCGCACTGTTTTGGCTTCACGTCGCCGAGTCTACAAACGTCTGCCGCCCCGAATCCAGATCGTTTCCCGCGGATGGATGGTGGCGAGCCTCCGCCGGTCGCGCAATACTACCTGTTGCTCGCATTTCAACCACCTCGTAAATCATTCCATCTCATGAAACGACTATTGGCCGCTGTTGTCATGCTGACCCTGACGATTCCCCTCGATCCCGGTCAGGTCCGTGGTGACGAGGGCATGTACCTGTTCAACGATCTACCCGTCGACGCCCTCAAGTCCCGTTACGGTTTTGAACCGGACCAGGCATGGGCGGACCATTTGCGGCTTTCGTCGGTTCGTTTCAATAGCGGTGGATCCGGATCGTTCATCTCCAGCACCGGACTGGTTTTGACCAACCACCACGTGGCCAGTGACACCCTGCAGAAGCTGAGCACGCCGGAAAGAAATCTGATCGACAATGGTTTTTTGGCAAAATCGCTTGATGAGGAATTGAAGGCTCCCGATTTGGAGCTGAACCAATTGGTATCGATCGAAGATGTCACCGATCGAGTCAACGCGGCGGTCAAGTCGGACATCCCGGCGGAAGAAGCCGCCAAGCAGCGACGCGCGGTGATCTCGACGATCGAAAAGGAATCGCTTGACAAGACGGGACTGCGCAGCGACGTCATCACGCTCTTTGGCGGCGCCAAATATCACCTGTATCGCTACAAGAAGTTCACCGACGTTCGCCTGGTCTGGGCGCCGGAAACCGCCGCCGCCTTCTTCGGCGGAGATGCCGACAATTTTGAGTATCCGCGTTACAACCTCGACGCCACGATCATGCGCGTTTATGAGGATGGCAAGCCAGCCAAGTTGACCAATTACCTGAAATGGAATCGCGACCCAATCCAAGACGGTGAACTTGTCTTCGTCAGCGGCAACCCGGGACGCACCCAACGCATCTTTACGGTCGATGCACTGAAGTACCTGCGCGACAATCGACTCCCTTACGTGTTGGACTACCTTCGTCGCAACGAGATTCTGATGCAGCAGTTCAGCTTGGGAGGCAAAGAATCAGCACGGCGCGCCCGAGATGAATTGTTCGGCGTCCAGAACGCCCGAAAGGCCTATACCGGGATGTTGGCTGGTTTGCAGAACCCAGAGACGTTTGCCGTCAAGCAGCAAGCCGAGCAGGAGGTGCTCGATGGTTTGGAAGTGGATCCCAAACTCCGCTCCTTGGCTACCGCTTGGGACGAGGTCAAGCAGGCACAGGAGCGGAAGCGAGAGTTGCTCGGCCAATCGGTTAGTTTTCGCAGCGATCTTTACCAAATCGCATCGCAGTTGGTCCTGATTGCCGCCGAGGACACCAAGCCAAACGACCAGCGGCTGACCGGCTACACCGAGGCGTCGCGAGAATCGTTGCTTCGCTCGCTGCTCAGCACCGCACCAATCTATGACGACCTGGAACAGGTCAAGCTGGCCGACGAAATCGCTCGTCTGGCCGAACGACGGGGCGGTGACGATGAACTGGTCGCGATCGTCTTGGACGGCAAGAGTCCTCGCGAACGTGCCGCCGCTCTGGTCAACGGCAGCAAGCTGAAGGATGTCGCCGAACGACAAAAGTTGCTCGACGGTGGGCAAGCGGCGATCGCCGCGAGCGAAGATCCGCTGATCCAGTTGGCACTCGCGTTGGAGCCCGAGTACCGTCGGCTCCGCAGCGCCAACGAGGAGGTCGAAGAAACCGAGCGGCAAGCTTACGCGCGTGTCACCGAAGCGACCGCCGCCGTCAAAGGGACCGGAGGCTATCCCGATGCAACCTTCACGCTCCGTTTGGCATTCGGCGCCGTCAAGGGCTATGAAGAGGACGGCAAGTACATCGAGCCGACAACGAACTTCGCCGGTGCCTACGCTCACGCCGCATCGCATGAAGGACAACAGGACTTCGACTTGCCGGCCTCTTGGATGGAAGCCAAGGACCGCGTCAACCTGGATGACGCAACTCAACTTCGTCTGCACCGCCGACATCATCGGCGGCAACAGTGGCTCACCGGTGGTCGATCGCAATGGAGAACTCGTCGGTCTGATTTTTGATGGCAACATCCAGAGCCTGACCAGCGATTATGTGTATTCCGAGCAGCAGGCGCGAGCGGTGAGCGTCGCTGGTGTCGGGATTCTCGAAGCCTTGCGTTCGATCTATGACGCAGGCGACCTGGCTGACGAAATCGGCAAGTAAACACGCATCGGTACGATGCATTCCAACCGCAGGAGATTCTGAGATGAGTTTCACCAGCTCTCAAACACTGCGCGGCAAGAAGTGCTTGCCGTGCGAGGGTGGCGTGCCGGTAATCACCGCCGAGGAGGCGCAGAAATACGTCCAAGCGACGCCAAAATGGACCGTTTCCGAGGATGGCAAGTCGATCTTTCGCAAAATCAACTGCAAGAACTTTGTCGAAGCGCTGCAACTGATGAATCGAATCGGCGAGATCGCGGAATCCGAGCAACATCACCCCGACCTCCATCTGACCGGCTACCGCAAGCTTCGTGTCGATCTGACAACCCACGCAATTGACGGTCTGAGCGAGAACGATTTCATCGTAGCGGCCAAGGTCGACGAGATCCTGGAGTGATCAACGTTTTTCAGGCGCGAAGGGTCGGCACAGCCTTCACCTTGGCGTCAAAGGATGCTCAACCAACCGATACAAGCACGACGCGCCAGCGAGTGTGTTTCCGGTTTTCGACCGTTTGGCGGACGTGAGATTGCGCAGATTCCTGGGACACACTCGCTTGCGCGTCGTGCTTGTATTTTGCTGCAAGTTTCGCGGTGTGATTCGATGAACCCAACGACGAAGCGCGGGACGAACTGGCGATTGAGAGTTGAAATCAACGACAACACTCTCGGTTTGCCCGATTAGCGAAGATCGGCCGCGAGCTGATCGGCTGGCGATGGAATCTGAGTGACGTGGATCAACACGACCAGTTGTTGTTCGTGTTGATCGGTCCCGTTGCCCGTCAGCATCTTGCTGGCCAGGCCATGCGTCGGTGTATCGGGGGCGACCACGATCGTGTCTCCCGCTACGGCAGCCACGTCGATATCAAGCATCTCGAGCGACCATGTTTCGCGGCGCGTGTCGATCCGAATCGCGGAATCGCTGCTGACCCACTTCTGCTTCGCGGCTCCATACTGAATCTCGGGGCGGATCCGCAGACGAATTTGTTGAGCGACGTCCGCCTGAGACGCTGTCAGTGCAAAGAAGTACTGTGCGTTGCTGAGGGTCCGCCCGATCGTTTCGCCTTCGGTCCGGATCAACGCCGTGTGCGTTCCCTCGAACGGCTGTCGCAGCGCAAGCTCATAGCGGCGCCCAAACCGCATCGGGATGCGCTGTCGGCCGTGCGAAACCTCGCTCGCCACCGCAGCCTCACTGAGAAACTCTTCGACCGCGTCCGGCTGGATCGTGGATGCTTCGAGCCTGCTTTGAAATCTTGGTTGATTGCTGACCACGCCGATGCGAACGCCATTGTCGAGCAAGCTTTGTCGCAACCTGGCGTCGACGGAGGTTTCGTCGACCCATTGCCACAATCCAGCCTTCTGATCGGCGTCCATCGCGTCCAGTGACGCGTTGACGAATTCGACCTCGACCACCACCCGCTGCTGCGGATCCGAAAGGTGCCCAACCGACGAGCCGGAAGAATGATCGCTTTGGTCGATCGACGCCACCTGTTTCCACTGCGCAGCCTGCAAACACCATCGCAGCAAGTGCAATCTGGATGAATGGGCGAGTGAGGGGGTGATTCAAATGCACCTTGGTCGGATTCCTTCCTGGGCGACCATCAACAAGTCGGGATTGCTAGCATTGCTCTTGCTGGCGGTCGATGCGTTGCGACGCTACGAAGTCGGCCGTGGCAAAGTCAAGAGAAGCCGGTGCCCAAGTGGACGCGGCCAGTCGTTATGATGGGGCTCGTTCATGATCTCGGCCTGAGTTCGCTCATCCAGGAAACGTTTAGCAAGCATGTCTTCTCGGAACCACGTCATCGTTGCCCTTGGAGAGGTTCTCTGGGATCTGTTTCCCGACGGAGCGAGATTTGGTGGGGCCCCGGCCAACTTCGCTCATCATGCGGCGTCGCTTGGGGCCCAGGTTTGGCTGGTGACCGGTTTGGGTGATGACGAACTGGGGCGAGTAGCGCTGGAACGCCTGCGCAGCTCCGGGCTTCATCTGGATCAGGTCGCGATTCTGGATGATTATCCGACTGGCAGCGTGAAGATCGAATTGAACGCGAGAGGTGAAGCATCGTACGTCTTTGGTGAGGATGAAGCCTGGGATCACCTGCAATGGTCCGAGGGTCTCGGTGAATTGGCACAGCGATGTGATGCGGTTTGCTTTGGCACGCTGGGGCAGCGCCGAGCGGCCTCGCGCGAGGTCATCGAGCGGTTTGTCGGTAGCACGCCAGATCGGTGCTTTCGAGTGCTCGATTTGAACCTGCGACCGCCCTTCACGGAGGATGCCGTGATCGATTCGTCGCTCGGGCTGGCCAACGTGCTCAAGATCAATGATTCCGAACTGGATGCTCTGGCGGACCATTTGTCCTTGTCCAAGTCAGACGAGCAGGGACGGGTGGAACAGATCGCCGAGCGTTTCGATTTGCGAGCGGTGGCGGTGACTCAGGGTGAGCGAGGTGCCTTGCTGTTTCGCGACGGGATCAGTTGTCACGTGGATTCACGGTCCGGTCGAGTTGGCTGATACCGTTGGAGCCGGCGACGCGTTCAATGCCGTGATCGTGATGGGGCTGGTCTCGGGAGCGGACTTGGAAGAGATCGGCCAATCGGCCTGTCGCGTCGCGGAGTACGTCTGTACGCAAAAGGGGGCAACGCCACCGCTTCCAAGTTCGTTGCTGCCGACTTTTCTCAGCTAGTCGGCGAGAGCATCAAGTTCCACTGGCTGTTCCGTCAACCTCAGGCGCTAGCCGTGGGCTCCGAAGATGCTACTACCCACGGCCTACTGCCTACTGCCTACTGCCGACTGCCGACTGCCCACTGCCACTGCCTACTGCCTACTGCCTACTGCCTACTGCCTACTGCCTACTGCCCACGGCTAGCGCCTGAGGTTCACGGCAGGCTCGTTTCCGGGGGGGAGGGTAACAGCGGCAGCCAAATCGTCCACAAATCGGGCCGCTGGCACGAATAACCCGTCTTTCTCCGGCTTCGCGACCCCTGCGCGGACGATTTTTATTTGACGGAAATGGGGGTTATCGGAGATACTAGTGGAAACCTTTTCCATTCGTCGGCGAACTCACTGCCGACCCCACGCTCCTACGGTGTCCCGCTCATGAGCATTCGACCCCTGTTCACGCAGTACGATCGATCCCTGAACAAGCCGAGCGATCTGCTGCACGCCGGTGTGTCGGAGCCCTCGAACCGAAAGTCGGCGAAAGCCGTTGCGGTTTCGCAGGAGCGGGGAACGGCTGTCTGGGTGATGTGGGTGGTTCTGCTGGTCGTTGCCTTTGTCACGTTGTTGGTCTCTCGGGTCTCCGCCCAGCAAGCCAACTTTCCCTACGACTCGCTTCCGATGCATCCGAAGTTGCAGGACGAAGCGGTCGTCAGGTCTGTCGAGGCGCAAACGAAAGCCGTATGCCACGACCGGTTCGGGCAATCCGAACATGGCCAACGCGCTACTTCACCGCTTTACGTCCCCGCCAAGATGACGGCTCCGGACGGAATCAAGTACATCAGTGATCTTGCCAAAGAAACCAACACCTTGTTGGCACGCGCTCAGCGTTCCAACAAGCCTCAAATCGCTCAACAGCTGACCAAGTATCGTTTTCGACGGGATGAAGAAGGTTGCCGAGGGCAACTATCATCCGGCGGCCAGGATCAACGCCACGCTGATTTTGTCGCGATTGGATCGGCAAGCGGCCAACCCATCGACTCGCTCGCCGCCGATTCCGTTGCGCGAGACCCTGCCGATCATGATGGCTTTGTACGAGGATCGAGAACAATGCGGATGGTGTCCGAGCCGCTGCCTTGCAAGGACTCCATCGCCAGGTCGCGTTCGGGTTTCCCCAGATCTCGCCAGAGGATAAAGCGAAGATCAGCGTGATGATGACAAGCTTGTTGGAATCGCCGGCCCCCGCTGGACGACCGACCGATGCACACGCCTACCTTCAAAGGTACGCCGTCGACATCCTTGATGTGCTGCGTGCCAAGGAAGATAAGTCGTTGGGCACCAAGTTGATCAGCATCAGCACTGAACCAACCAATCCCGATCTGATCGCGCTCTATTCTGCCTCGCGGCTGGCCACCATGGGGCCGGAACTCCAAGGCCAGGTGCAGGCACCCAAGAAGGTGCTCGACAGCTGGTCCAAACGCGTGCTCGGCGGCGTTCGAAGGTGAGCTGGCAAGGCTCGATGGGCTAGATCGAATCCCAGCGGACCGTACTCAACCGGCGAAGCCCGAGTCATTGCTCGAAAAGAAAACCACCGAGACCGCGGCCTCGCGGGCGAGGAGCCCTGGGGCGATGGGCATGGACGATATGGAGATGGGATACGACATGTCCAGCATGATGCCCGACTATGACGACATGGACATGGGGATGGACATGGACATGATGCAAATGATGATGATGCCGGGCGGCAGGGTCCAAGAAAACCCGCAGCCACCGGAAGTGATCGCCTCGCGACAGCAGCTCAACTATGTTTTGCAGCAGGTCAATTTGGGTGTCACCGGCCAACCTACCGCCGGGCTTCCCAGCCGAACGCCGGGCGGAATCCTTGCCTCTGTGGCGCCGGACCAAAAGAAAGTGGTCGAGGATTGGGTGACCGAGATGGAAGCGGTGGTGACAGCGCTGAACGACAAGACCCTGGATGACCGCAAGAAGTACCGTGAGGGACTCGTCGCCCAAATCGAAGTCCTGAAAGAGATCGCCGGCGTCCAAGACGAACGGACGCCGAGGTGGATGCCGACGTGCCCGACCAATTCGCCCCCGTCGATCCATTGGCTGGGCCACAGCCCGAAGCGCCCCCGGCAGCCGATAACGTGCTGAACGATCTGGTCGCCCCTTAAAGCGGATCGATCCGAGCTTTCAATAACAAGCACGACGCGCCAGCGAGAGAGTCCCAGGAATCTGCGCGATCTCACCGTCCACCAAACGGTTGAAAACCGGAAACACACTCGCTGGCGCGTCGTGCTTGTATTTTCATTCACTCGACTTGCATCAAGTAACGGATCAAGTCTGCCATCGCCTGGAGGTCGAGTGACGCTTCCATTCCTTCGGGCATGATCGACTTGCCGGTACTCTGCAGCCTCTCGATGTCTCTGGCGGAGGACCGTGTCGGTTGCCGATTCGGCTCGCCGTCAGCGTGACACTGTTGGCGTTTTCCGAAGCGATCATGCCAGTCATGGTGCGACCATCGACGGTCAACACCACGTAATTGAGGTACTGCGGATTGACCTCGGCGTTGGGATCCAGCACGTTGACAAGGATCGATTCGGGGCCGCGAGCCTTGATCGTCGCCAGGTTGGGGCCGATTTCATGTCCCTGCCCTTCCGCACGATGACACGCCGAACAGTGTTTTGCAAACAGGGCTCGACCTCGTTCCACGTCGCCGTCTCGTTGCAGCGTTTCCTGATACTTGGAAATCACGTCGCGACGGGCCGGACCAGCTGTCACACGGAGGAATTCCAAAGCCTTTGCCTTGACCGAGCGGTTCGACGAATTCGCGGCAATGGTCAATCGTTCTCGGGGAAGATCGCGGATCGACAGTGCACCTTGATCAACCGCATCGAAAAGCTGGAGGGTCCGATCAGGCCGCGCAAAAAGGACCTCGCCGGCGGTTTGACGCAGCGATGGGCTGAGACTGTTCCAGCGCGTCAGGAGCGGCTCCGCAATGCCGGCCGCCGGAAACTTGCCGGCCGTCTCGATCGCAGCTTTCTGGATCTCAATCGGCTCTCGGTTGTCGATCAACGACACCAGCTTGTCGCCCACTTCGTCCCAGCGACCCAGTGACAGTGCGCGGATCGCTCGCTCTCGATCACCGGTCTCCCAGTCCCGGTCCGCGGCGATGTCGGAGGCGGATTGAAGTAGTTTCTCGATCACTTCCGAAACGGTTCGTTGCAGCGTGCCGGTCCGCTCCAGGCTTCGCGTTACGTTGTTCCGATGAATCAATGAGTTCGCTCGCGATTGGAAGTGTAAACAGCGGATCCGTCTCTGCCAGCGAGGCGATCGCTCGCAATGCACGCTCGGTCTGAAGCGGTTCGGCTTGTCTTCGCAGTTGCCCGGCGAGATCGCTCAGAAAAGTGGCGGCCTCATGCGGACCGAAACTCGGTGTCGCCGGCCAGGACCGCAAACACCTCCCCGGCGCCGCTGCGTAACGAACTTTGCACGGCGAGACGCACCCACGGCGATTGGACGTCGCGTCGGATCAGCTCGGTGAGCAGGTCGAGACGCTGGGGATGGTCAATCGATCCGATCGAAAAGGCCAGCTGATAACGTACATCGATCGAGTCATCCTTCACCATCGAAGCGAGCTTGCGATTCAACGCATCGGAGGTTGGAAGCTGTTCGCTAAGTCGAATCGCATGGCGACGAAGCTGCGCGTGATCGTCATCGAGTCGCTTCAGAATCAGATCGGTATCGAGGGCCCCCAGGCCGTGTAACGCGTACATGGCGTGCAAACGTCCCTGCGGCAACTCGGAGTTGTCGGCGACCGCGCGGAGCGAATCGATGGACGTCTTGATCCTGACGTTCGAACAAGATTCTTGCTGCCGTTTCGCGCTGCCACGCATTGGGATGTTGCAGCAGTTCCACCAAGCTGCGCCGTTTCGGCGCCGGCGAGATTCGGCATCGGCCGAGCGGTGGTGCCCGTGGCGGTGATCCGATAGATTCGTCCTCGATCGCGGCCGGAGGTCAGGTCCAAGTGTCGCTTGATTTCTTCGGGAAGGCTCTTGGGGTGCTCGATGACTTCGCGACAAACGTCCACGACGTGCAGACTTCCGTCCGGAGCGTTGGCGAATTGGGCAGGCCGAAACCAAATGTCGGAGGAGGTCACGAACTCCGAGTTTTCGTCGATGCGATCCGCGATCATCTGCAACCGGTCAGGAAGTTGCGTCAGTCGCTTTCGATGAATCAGATTGCTGCCGACATCACCGATGATCGCCAGCCCTTTCCATCGTTGAGGCCAGGCGTCGCCGCGATAGATCGTGATTCCCGTTGCACCGGTGAAGTAACCGGCGGCACGTCCGCCTCCCTCGACCGGTCCCGGAACCAGGCCGCCGACTCGCAAGCGTGTGCGGACAATTCGCCAAGGCTCAACCGGGCTGGTTCGATAGACTTCCGCCTGAGGTCCGTCGGAGGCGATGGAAACGCGTGCCGAGGAAGCCGAGAACCAAGGATTGCGTGCGATGTAGCGATCTTCGTACATGATTTGTTGAATGTGATCGCTGTTGGACGAAGCGAACTTTCGTCCCCAATCGTCGAAGCACATGCCATGCTGGGCGCCGCCGCTCGTTAGCTCGATCTCGAAAGGTGCGCGGATCAAACGAAATGTCTCGGCCGCGTACGTCGACGGCGTTTTCGGTATCACCGGGGCGGTAGATTTTTCCGCCGACGCTGCTGCAGGCGACGTGGATGCGATTGTCCAAACCCCAGCGAAACGAATTCATCAGGCCTTGCACGTTGGAAGTCCCAAAGCCAGTCAGCACCACCTTTTTGAGATCGGCAACGCCATCGCCGTCGGTGTCCTTGCAATAGAGCAGGTCGGGGGCGTCGCCGACGAACAGCCCGCCATCGAACGGAAAGATCGCCGTCGGCCACAACAAGCCGTCGACGAACACGACGGCATGGTCGTAGGTACCATCCTGATCGGAATCGGTAAGCCGGCGGATTCGGGACAATTTTTCATCTCGATCTTCGCTGTAGCCGCGCATTTCGCAGACATACATGGCGCCGTCGACATCCCACTCGATCGCGACCGGGCTGGCGACGAGTGGCTCCGACGCGACCAGTTCGATCTGAAAACCCTCAGCGACCGCAAAATGCTTGAGCGTCTCGGAGGCTTCCGTTGGCGCGATCCGGGGCAACTCGTCGGCATAGTCGTCCTGGGCCTGAGTGCTGGTCGCAAACGAAAAAGAGATCAACGTCAAAATGACTGGAAAGGCTGAAAACGTCCGCAGGCAACTCCAGTGAACCTCTCGCCCCGTCATCACGCTTGTTCCCCTCATTCTTGCACTTCCAGCAACTTCTTCATGCCCGCCATCAAAACGTGCTCGCAACTCTTGTCGACGTTGGAGGCTCGTTCGCTCGTTTCGTAGCCACCTTGGCTGTAGGCCACTTCGGTCCCGATGTAGCCCGGTCCATAATCGCCGTAGGCGGCCATTGCGATACGCAGGTCAGGACGCATCGATTTGGCGGCCAGTTGGTATTCCACAAACAACTCACCTGGCATGTGCAACACGCGCACGTCACCGACACTCAGGCAAGCCAAATCGATCTTGTGACCACTCTGGCAACGCAACAACCACGCCAATTCATCCGGGCTTCCCCAGTAGTCTTTGACCTCCCACTGGGAAAGCTGCGATCGTAGTTTCTCGGCATCCAAGTGTTTCGCCGGGGGAAGTGCCACCGGCTCGACGGCCCAATCGACATCATCGGGAGTCAGCGGAAAACGCTCGCTTGCCTCGAAGGCCCCTTTCATTCCGTCTGCCACTCGCGTTGCCAGGATCATGCGATTTTCCTTGGCTCCATCGTTGTACTTTCCGGCGCCGATGTTGCCGCCGGCACCGTTGAAGTGCACATGCAACACGTCGGGAACGTCCTGGCCTCGAATGATTCGGGCAATGCCGGGAAAGTCGGGACTTGGCACGCCGGTGCGATAGTAGCTTTGCGGATGACAAGCGTAGTAGGACAGGACGGCAATGGGCTGCTCGTCATTCCAAAACGAGAGCGAGCTGAGTTCGCGATCCACGACTCCTTCGGGCTCGGCACGCAGCAGCGGGTCGCGGCATGCCGTGTAGCGGGTCGCCCGCACGATTCCACTGGCATCAAGAATGCGTCGATTCGAGGCGACGTCGCGAACCTCGGCAACGCCAAACGCAGCGTGCGTGACGGGAGTTGCGTGCGCGATCGCGTCGGGAATCGCCGCATCAAGCCGATCGAGCACCGTTCGCGCGAGCGAGCCATCATGCGCTCCCAAATCGCTGACGCCGACATGGTGCAGCAGGCTTTCGGCCGAAAAATCGCATCGCGGCGCATCGTGCTGATGCAGCGTATGAACGGCCACACGCTCGCGAGTCGTTCCCGCAGCCTTGGCGATCCGCTCTCGAAAGATGTCGTTGCCTTGATTGCCGATCCCAATCCAATCAACCGCGCACAAGACGATTGGATCACCGCTGCCAAGGATCACGATGCCCCGGCAACGAAGTCCAAGTTCCTCAACTCGCTTGACCCGATCGTAGGCCATCATGAATCCAACCTCCGGTGTCGCATCGACGTCGAAGGTCGCCAAGCGTAAAAGCTTTTCCGGCTGAGGCGCGGATTGGCCGTCAGCGTTCGCCGAGGACAGGCATCCCGCGAGGAGAAGGCTCACGATGACGAACATGTGCATGTAGTTTTTCATGGCTCTCTATTCCTGGGGCCAACCGGCAAAGGGAATGGTTCAAAGTTGTTCCGCGGAGACGATCAGCAGGTGAACCACGGTCTGGTCTTCTGCTTTTCGGTCCGACATGCTGCCGACCAGCTGGGCATGCCCATTTTGAATCCGAAGTGTCGACTGATGGGTGAGGGTCGAGATTCCGGTTGGCACTTTCCCTGACTCCGAGCCCCGATCCCCCAAAGGCTTGAAGGACTTTTCATAGTTCAATTCGAGAATCAAGTGTTGGTTGTCGGGCTTTCCGACGACGCTCACAATCGTGCCAACCTCGACCCACTGGAAACTTTCCGTCGTACGTCCTCCAGCGATTTGTGTGGAACCGGTAGGGAGAGCGACGCGGTCTCCCATTTGAATCATCGCTTTCTGGTTCTCCAGCGTGGTCAGTTCTGCATCATTGAAGAATTCCAGCCGACCGGATTTTTTCAAGTTGTCCAGTGCCTTCGAGACTTGGGCAATCGGTCCGCTCAGCCGGGCAGTCTCTTCGGCCGAAAGGGGTGTGTTGACTCGGAGCAGGGCCAGACGCAAACGCAGCATGTGAGGCTCAGGCGTGAGCGTTTTGAGGACCGACATGACCTCTTCTCGATCACGCTCCGAGGTGCGAATTACCACCGCCGAATGTTCGATGAGTGGCGTGATCGTAAGCCTCTTGGCAAAGAGGCGATCCATGACGGAAGCGATTTCTCGCGGATCATGTGCTCCGGTCGAAAAAAACACCGATTGGTATTCTTCCTCCGCTGCCGGCTCCTGAGCGGCCGAGTGGACCGACAACAGGATCGGGACGACCAAACCGATGAACATTGCAAATGGCGTTTTCATGATTCGTTCCGGAGGGCGACATGGTTAGAAGTGGGGCGAACGGTCGTCGAACAGTCCGTCGTTGCGATCCAGCGACTTTGTCACGGAGCGCATTCCGACGTCCGGATCCCGAACCACAGTATCGCAGCTAGTTCGTCGCGATGCGAATTCTTCGGTATTCCATTTGACCGCGGTCGCCCTCCAGCCCGATGGGCCCGGTTTCCGGCAGCTTCATCGCGGCCTCGATCACCTCGCCATTGCAGGTGCAATGGGCCACGCCATCTTTGACGGTGACCACCAACTCATTCCACTCTCCGCTACGGAAGTTCTTCAGGTCCTTGTAGGGGCCCGCCAGGGGATAGTCGCGACATTGCAACTGCGGCTCGCGAAGAAAGACGCCGCTGTCCGCATTGGGTGCAGCGCGAAACTCGAGCTTGAGCGTGAAGTCGCCCGGGAACTCGCGAGTCGTCCAAAGCTGTTGGATTTTGCGTCCTTCCGGTGGCGTGGTCACGATCAGTCGGCCGTTCTTGGCGACGTAGCGTCCATCCTCGCTGGATGTTTTGCCATCGAGCGAAACCGTTTCCGTCACGATCGGCCAGGCGGGTGCATTCTCCGGGTCCCGACCAAGCCATCGCGCACGCCCCTCGAGCATTTGTTTTGTGGTGGGCCGAAAACACCAGCCGGTCAGATCTTTGCCATTGAACAGACTTTCGAATCCAGGTTCCGGCTCGAATGTGTCGGCCACGGTGTCAACGAATCCGAGGGTCGCAAAAATCGGCCAGATCGCCGCTTTCCATTTCTCGTAACCCACACGATTCGGATGCAACAGGTCGGGGAATTCCTCCAGCTTCGCGTCACCTTTGTCATTGGCGAACAGGGTCCAGGTGTCGAGTACCGTGACTTGGGGATCACCCTTGACCGATGCGGCAACCAGGCGATTGATCTCTTGGATTTTGTCAGCCGGTCGCTTTTTCGTGTCGCTGCTTGGAAAGACCTGGCAGAGGACAATCGGAACGTCGGCATCGTGCGCCTTGATCTCATCCAGGATCGAGCGAATGTTGGCAGCGATCGTGGCTGGTTCGGCTTGCTCTTCCAAGTCGTTCGTGCCCATCAACATGACGACGGCCGACGGATCGAATGACAACACGTCGTCATCAAGACGCAACAGCATGCCTCGCGTGGTGTCGCCGCTGATGCCTCGATTGGCAACGTTCAGGTCTTTGAAATCGTCCTGAAAATCATCTCCCCAGCCCTGTGTGATCGAGTCGCCGAGAAAGACAATCGCACCATGCTGCGTCGCTTCCTGGCTGGCGAATTCAGCCCTGCGTTTCTTCCACAGGTTCTTGAACCAGTCGTAACGTCGAATCGGGCCGTCGCCGGCAAGCCCGTCATCGGTCGCCGGAAGTGCGAAACGATCAAGCGTGGCGGTATCTTGGCCTGCGACCCAGTCCATGCTTGCCGCGAAGCACGTTGTGACAAGCAACACCGAGAGACACCAGCGAGGAAGAACGGACATGGCGGGGACCTAACAAATGAAGCGAGGCAAGGACGAATTCGCCGGAGGGGATTCCAGGCAACACAGTTGTGGTTCGCGGGCTGCGAACCAGTCCAAGCATTCTAAACGAAACGCGAGCCACAGTTGGTGGCTCGCGTCTTGCCGCTAGAGAGTCAATGACGGCACCGTTCGATCAGCTGGCCAGCGAGCTGCCTCAGCTTTCGGTGACCTCGGCTTCTCGGGACTTGGCCATTTCGCCGGCCTTGGATTCGAATTTCTTGGTCAGCTCTTGGACCTGTTCCTTGATCCTGTCACGGTCATCCTCGCTGATCTCCTTGTCCTTTTCCGCGGTGTCGGCGGCTTTGTTCGCATCGCGGCGGATGTTGCGAATGGAGATCTTGGATTCTTCGGCGAGTTCCTTGATCCGCGCGACCATCTTCTTGCGGACTTCGGTCGACAGCGCCGGGACATTCAGGCGGATGATCCGACCGTCGTTTTGCGGGTTCAGCCCGAGGTCACCGGCGACAATTGCTTTCTCGATCTCCTTGATCGTGCTGGCATCGTAGGGACGGATCACGATCTGCTGCGGCTCGGGAGTGCCGATCGATGCAAGCTGTTTGAGCGGCTGCATGGATCCGTAGACTTCGACCCTGATGGAATCGACCAACCCTGGCGTGGCCCGTCCCGTGCGAATACCGGACAGATTATCGCCCAGCACCGAGATTGCCTTGTCCATGCGTTCTTCAGCATCGAGGAGGATTTCATCGGCAGACATATTGGCGTCCTTGTTCAAGAGGCTCGTTGGAATTCGAAAAGTTAGTTTTGTGCGAGGATTGGGTTAGGGATTGGTTCTGGGGCCGATCCAAGTGCCGATGCGCTCCCCAGAGATCGCTTTGACGATGTTGCCGTCTTTCTTGAAGTTGAAGACGAGAATCGGCTTTTCATGTTCGCGGCAGAGGGCGATCGCGGTGGCGTCCATCACCTTCAGGTTCTTGTTGATCACGTCGGCATAGCTCAGCGATTCGTACAGCACCGCATGAGGATTCTTTTCGGGGTCATCGCTGTAGACGCCGTCGACGCGCGTCGCTTTGAGCACGACGTCGGCTTCGAGTTCCAGGGCTCGCTGGGCGGCGGCGGTGTCGGTCGTCACGAAGGGGTTGCCGATGCCTGCGGCAAGGATCACGATCCGATTCTTTTCCAAGTGTCGCAGGGCGCGGCGGCGGATGAAGGTTTCGGCGATCTTGTCGACCGGGACCGCTGACATCACACGCGTCTGCAAGCCGAGCGATTCGAGGGCGTCCTGCATCGCCAGCGAATTGATCACCGTGGCCAGCATGCCCATGTAGTGCGCGGTCGCTTCGTGAACCAAGGCGTTGGCCCCGGAGAACTGGGCACCGCGAAGAATGTTCCCGCCACCGATCACGATCGCGATCTGGCAACCGCTCTTGTGGGCGAGCTGGATTTGACGGGCGATCTGCTCCGCCTCTTCGCCGCTGATTCCGCGGCCGCCGCCGTCGGCAAGACTTTCACCGCTCAGTTTCAGGATCACGCGGCGATAACGAAGGTTTCCGGAGCCGTGTCGGGGTCGTCGGACATAGCAGGTTTCAACTCAAAGATGGTAGGGACCGGACGCCGCGGCCTCATGATACGAAAAAAGGGAGGGGAGGACAGCGACAAGAAAAAACCTCGTCGGTCCGTTGGGGACCGACGAGGTCTGTCGATTCTTGCCGATGGGCGGATCAGGCTTCGGTCTTGTCGCCGATCACCCAGTGCCAATAGTTCTTGACCTTCATGCCTGCGGATTTGGCGTAGTCAGCCACGGTCTGCTTGTCGTCTTTGACGAACGGTTGCTCCAAGAGGCAGCGTTCGGCATAGAAGTTGCGCAGCCGGCCTTCGACCATCTTGTCGACGATATTCTCCGGCTTGCCTTCGGCGAGGGCGGCCTGGCGGAGGATTTCCCGCTCCTTCTCGACGATGGCTTTGTCGATCGAGTCGGCGTCCAGGGCAGCGGGCTTCATCGCGGCGACGTGCATCGACACGTCCTTGGCGGCCTCGTCGGTTCCACCTTCGATCGACCAGCAACACGCCCGCGGTGGTCCCGGCATGATGCATGTATCCGCCGGTGGGGCCGTCGACGCGCACCATGCGGCCGACCTTGAAGACTTCGCGAATCCGGTTGAACATCTCGTCCTTCTGTTCCGCCAGCGTCTTGCCCTTCTTGGAGGGCGAAGGCTGCGCGAGCAGTTCTTCGGCCGTCGATGCGCCGGGACCGGTGGCCAGGGCTTCGGCCAGGTCATTGGCCAGTTGAACGAAGTCTTCATTGGTGGTCACCGGTGCGCTCTCGCAAAGCAGTTCCACCATCGCGCCGACCTTCTTGTCGGTACCGAGGTAGAGACCGAAGCGTCCGAAGGCGGTTTCGCGATCGCTTCGCTTGTCGGCCAGTTGCTGACCGCGTTTTCGCAGGACTTCGACCGCTTGCTCTTCGTCGCCACCGGCTTCTTGCAGGGCCTTCTTGCAATCCATCAATGGCAATCCGGTTCGCTCGCGGAATGCCTTCACCGCTGCTGCCGTGATTTCGGCCATTTGTTCTTCTCCAAGCTAAAAGTTGATAACAGTTTGTTCGTGAGTTCGCCGCTCAGGGGCAGGCTGATGACACACGGTTCGCGGGCGGGAAACGTTCTCCTCGCCCTACCATGAGAACCCGCTCCGAACGTGAAAGGTTCAGCGTGGGAGCGGACGGTCGATGAGGCCGAGATTAACCTTCGGCTGGGTGCTTCGCCGCCTGATTCGGCCGCAGCTTCGGCCGCCGACTTCCGGCAGCGGCTTCGGTCACTGGCGGGGCGGTCGCCGCAGCGACTTCCGGGGACGGTTCTTGCACCTTGTTCATCGCCAATTGTCCCTTGCCGGCAATCACCGCGTCGGCAAGGTTCTTCATGATCAACTCGACGCTGCGAATCCCGTCATCGTTGCCGGGAATCGGCAAATCGATGTCACTCGGGTCGCTGTCGGTATCGATCAAGGCGACGGTTGGAATGCCCAGTCGCTTGGCTTCCTTGACCGCATTCTTTTCCTTGCCCGGATCGACAATGAACAAACACTCCGGCAAGCGATTCATCGATCGCAGGCCGTTCAGGTTGCGATACATCTTGCGATACTCGCGATTGAGCGACGATTGCATCTTCTTGCTGTAGTCGTTGATGCGATCGCTGCCGCGAAGTTCTTCCAACTCTTCCAAACGGCCGAGCCGGCTGCGAATCGTGCGAAAATTGGTGAGCGTACCGCCGAGCCAGCGCTCGCTGACGAACGGCATGCCACAGCGCAGCGACTGTTCTTCGACCGCTTCGCCGGCCTGTCGCTTGGTGCCGACAAACAGAATCAGGCTGCCGCCGGCGGCGACTTGGCTGAGGTACTTCTTGGCACGCAGCAGACCGCGAAGCGTCTCGCGGATGTCCAGAATGTGGATCTGGTTTTTTCTGTCCAAAGATGTACGGTGCCATCTTTGGGTTCCAGAGACTGGTTCGGTGTCCAAAGTGAACACCGGCTTCGATCATGTCTTTAACAATGGCGTCGGCCACGATAGATCATCCTCGGTTTTCCATGGCGGGCTACGAGAAACCGGCGCGATCGCCGGCTTCCAGGGCATCGAATCCGCACTGACGGATCGGCTCGCCCTTCGTCCCACTGGCCATGGCAGGCAGGGGTAAATCGGACGCTCTCCACAGCGGAGACCGTCGACAGGAACCCAAGAAATTAGCGAAAGCCAGGGAAACCGGCAAGGGATCCCCAACCGGGATGCCGAGGCGACCGGGCAGATCACGCAGTTGCGGTCGGGTACGTTGCAGCCGCGTGGAGGGGGCCTTACCCTTTTAAGCGTCCACGAGTTGGATTCTCATCACAGGCCCCTCATGCCCAAGCTAAGTGATCTTCAGGCATCGCTGTTGCTCGAGGAGATCGCGTGCGCGATGCGGATTGGGGCTCCCCTGGATCAGTCCCTGCGGCGGTTGGAATCGCGGCGACTCGGTGCGGTTGGCCGGACGGCGGGGGTGATTGCCGACGGCGTGGCGAAGGGTCTGTCGGTCTCCGATGCCCTCCGAGCGGTTGACCCCAACGGCCAGGCTGCCGCGGCGGTCGAAGCCTGCGAAAAAGGGGGCGACCCCGGCCTCTTGGACCAGATCGCCTTGCAGCTTCAGCGGCGTGCCTTCGTCAAGTCCGAATCGCGTCTGGCCTGGTTCTATCCCTTGGTGTTGCTGGCGGTGGGATACCTGGTGGCGGTTCTGGTGCTGGCTCCACTGGTTCGCCGACACAGTTTGCAAGTCAGCGGCGAGGGGATCGCGTGGCCGGAGTGGGTCGTCTCGATCGCCCAATGGTTGGAACACGGTTGGTGGATTCCCCCGATCATCGTGGTGGCCCTGATGGGGGCGATTTCCATTTTGTTTTGGCGGCGGGCAACGTACTCGAAGCCGACTCGATTGAGTCTGTTTTGCTCAGCACTGGCCGAGCAGATTCTCCACGATGTTCCCGAGTCCGATGCGATTCGGCTGGCCGCTGAATTTTCAGGGGAGTCGTCGTTGACATCGGTCCAGGATCCGACGTTGCGATCTCCGGCCGTGGTTGCTGCGATCGAGGGGGGCGGCGATTGGCAGCAGATGGTCGAGCAAGGTGACAAGCTTTCGATCGATCGCGGCGCTGCGCTATCGAGCGAGGTCGTACGAGGAACAAGCCCGCCGACGCGACTACCTGTGGATGCGTGTTTTGCCTCAGGCGGTGATGGTACTCGTCGGCGCGGGGCTGACGCTGTCGTACGTCTGGTGGGTGATCGCGCCGGTCTACATGCAGGTGGCGAAATGGTGAGTCGGATTCTCGATCGGCATCAAGACGCGGTCGCCGAGCGGTTGGCAAACGCCGGCGACTGGTCGACACCGAGCGTGATCGAATGGCTCGACGCGCAGCAGGAGCGTGCGATGATGCGCCGTCGCGCCACGGCTTGCAGTTTGGCGGCGTGGCTGTTGTTGGTGACCGCTGCGGTCGTGAGTTTCGCAGTGGCCTTTACGATGTCACGCGAAGCGCGGTCGATCTTCAGCGAAACGTTTGAATCCCCGGTCAGTCCGACTTCCACCCTCGTGCTGATCCCAGCTGGATTGGCCTTGGTGGCGGGGGTCATCTTGATCGGTGGGTTGATGTCCTGGTGGAACGGCCAGTTTCCAGGATGGAGTCGGACCGTTTCGGCGATTGATTGGTCGGCCAGTAGCGACGCGGTTGCCCGACTGCTTGCCGTCGGATGCACTTATCCCGAAGCGTTTCGTCTGGCGGCCGACGTGACGCGAAGCCACTCGAGTCGATCGTGGCTGCAGCAGGCTGCCGATCGAGTCGAGCAGGGCGGTCCTCACGTTGTTCCGTCGGCCTACGGGCGCGGTGACACGGCGATGCTGGAAGCGTTGGTGGAAACGTCGAGGCAGCAACCGGATCGACAGTGGCGGATCGCGGCCTCGCACTTCCTCGAAGTCGCGACGCGACGATTGGTGTTGTTGTTACAGACCATGCCGATGGTTGCGACCATCGTTTCCGGCTTGTTGGTCTGGATTGCGATCGCTTCGACGCTCGGATGGATGTGGCGAGCGGTTGGCGGAAATGATGAGGAGTTTGACCTAGGCGATGGACCGTTCGACTCGCATTCTCGTTTGGGTATTCGGCATCGTGATCGCCGCGATCGCGATGTTGATACTGCTGCCGTCGCTGCTCGGTTCGTTGTTGGTTGCGCTGCTTGTGTTCGCTTTGGTCGATCTTTCCGTCCGCCGGTATCGAAGCAGCGTGCGGACCTTGAACTCGTCGCTGCGGGCGGTGTGCGACCACGACGGCGCCATTGAAAAGGTGGCGGTCGCGTTTTCCAGAGGGGGACCGTTGAGTGGGTCGTGCTACGAGTACGCGCGACGTTTGCTGGCCGGCGAGGAGGCCGTGGAGGCCGCCATCCTGTCGCGAGTTCCCTTGCAACTTTCCACTGCGATCGCGATGACCTCTGCCAAACAGGTGGAACTGCAGCAGCCGGAACAGTCGGCGTCGGAACAACAACAGCCGAACGACCCCCGCGAGATCGAATCGTCGGCGGCCCGCGTCACGCGCGAGTTGGCGTTGCTGGAATCGACGACCATGCCGGTTTATGGCCAGTTCCTCTATCTGACCGATGACGGCCACGGTGACCTGTCTGGTGATGGGCTTCATGGCCACGTTCATCATGCCGACGATCGAGCAAATGTTCGAAGAATTCGGCCTCGCTGTTGCCTTTGCAAGGCGTCTTCGATGCGGCGCCGGCTGTTTGGGTGCTTGTGATTCTCGGTTTGTTGTTAATGGCCGCCGTGCTGTTCCTCAACCGCATCCGCTGGTTGGGCGTTCGCTTGCCTCGTTGGATTCCCGTGACCGCAAAGATGGCGGAGCGTCGCGCGGATCTGTTGGTCGGGCTCGCCGATGGGATCGATGCGGGCTGGCCAATCGGCCGGACCATGGCGCTGGGACATGTAATTGCCCAGAGTGGGTGGGAACGACGCGGTTTTGAAACAGCGATGCGGATGGTGCAGCAAGGCATCGATCCAATGGAGGCGATCCGCCGAGTCGGATGGCTTGATTCGAGCGACGTGGCGTGGTTGTCACAGGCTTCACCGCAGCGCGCCGCAGAGCTGTTGCGTCACTTCGCGGGGCAGACGGTTCGAGAGGCTCGTGAGAACACGCGCTGGATCATGGCGTTCCTGTTTCCAGCGGTGGTCCTCGGGCTCGGCATCATCGTGCTATTGTATGCCGTCGCCTTTTTCGGTGCGTTAGCTGGATTGACTCATGGCTTGTCTTAGCAACGATCGGTGCATACCCGCCGGGCAAGGCCGTAGCGGATTTTCGCACAGCGAATACAAGCACGACGCGCCAGCGAGTGTGTTGGACCCTGGGACCGAACCGACTCGCTCACACACTCGCTGGCGCTTCGTGCTTGTAGATTGCGGCAGCGTCGCTAGTTCGAAATCCGCAACGGCGTTGCCCTCCGCGAGCCGACGCGGCTTGATTGGGAAACGACGTTGCGCCGGAAGTTTCGTGATCGAAGCGGTCATCTCCGTCTTGTTGCTGGCGACCGCTTCGCTCGCCGTGGTGCGATTGGCACGCAGTTCGGTCGATCTTCAGCTTCGTGCGGACCGTGAAATGGCTGCCGCACTGACCGCCCAAAACGTGATCCGGCAGCTCGATGCCTTGCCGTCGGACCCATTTCCTGAACAGGTTGCAGAGATCGAAAATGCCTACGGGCAACAGTCGGGCTGCGACGTCAGCATCTCGCTTCGTCCCTTCGATCGCGACGGCGTCGCTGGCCTCCACCTTCGCGTCGATGTCGCTGCCGGCGATCAGGCACGCGTCACGCTGCATGACTGGAGATTGGACGAGCGGCGAGTGGCGAGTGGCGAGAGTGGCGAGATGCTGGCGAGAGTCGGCGAGATTGGCGAGAGTGCGAGTGGCGAGAGTGCGAGTGGCGAGAGTGGGGATGGAGGGCAGCCAATGAATGAGTCGCATCTGCGCTGTGGGCGCCGTTCAAAGCGACGAATCTGCTGCCAGGCATTTAGTCTGCTGGAGGTGGTGGCCACGCTCTCGGTCTTGCTCGTGGTTGCGGTGGGAGCCACGACGATGCTGGGCAGCATCACCGACATCGGTCTTCGGTATCGTCACGCCTCCGAGGAAAATGCCGCGGTGCGCAGGTTCGCCGATGCTTTTCGAGGCGATGTCAGCGACTCGGTCGACGTGGTGGCGGAGGACAACCGGTTACGCCTGCTGACTGGTTTGTCGAGAGCACGTGGTGGAGTACCGCTGGGATCCCTCTTCGAAACAGTTACTCCGCTTGGTGCGTTCGGACTCCAATGGGGACGTGCCGGATAAGCTCCTGGGGACGGACGTTTATCGCTCTGACCGACCGTTGCCAGCCGAGGCTGGTTGTTGCGGAGGATCGCCTGAGCGTGATTCTGCGAGAGACGGAAAACTCGCCGGTGCTGGATCGTGGAGGCTCTGCGATGAAGCCACCAAGCATCGACTGTGCTCGGTCCCGCAGCGAATCAAGTCACGACGAGGTGCGGCGTTGCTGATGCTCGTCGCCTTGGTGGCGCTCGTCGTTTTGGGGGCGACGACGAGCCTGGTTCAGAACGAGATCCAGTCGCGACGGGGAACCCAGCGTTGGATTCGCGCCGAAGTGATGACGGCAGCCATCGAGCAAGCCAAACGATTGGAGCTGACGAGCGACCGTTCCTGGTCGTTGCCACTTGGGGACGGCGATGACGAATTCCTGGAAGTCAGCAAGAATGATGGATCGAGCGAAATCATCGTGCGATGGATTCGCCGCGGTGACGTGATCGACCAAATGATTCGAGAAGTCGCACCCGCACCAACCGACTCGGAGAAGATGGAATGACAGTGACCAATGACCAGACGTTCAAGCGATTCCCGTGTCGCGGTTTCACTCTGGTGGAACTGTTGGTGGTGATCGCGATCATCGGCGTGTTGATCGGAATGTCGGTCCCAGCGATGCAGAACATGCGCGAGATGTCGAGACGGAGCAACTGCGAACAAAACCTTGCCCAGCTCTCACTCGCGCTGTCCGCGTACTCGCTGCAATTCAACCATTTTCCGGCCGGGACGTTCAACGAAACCGGGCCAATCGTCAATGAGCCGGTTGGCTATCATCAGAACTGGGTCTCGGGTCTGCTTCCCTTCATCGACGCGAACAACGTGCTATGAGGCAATCGATTTTCGTGTCGGTGTCTACGACCCGGCCAACAAGATGCCGAGAAGCGTGCGGCTGCCAAGACTACTCTGCCCCTCGGCCAGTGGTGTTCGCGATTACACCTCGTGTTACGCGGGAATCCATGCTTCCACCGAGACGCCGATCGATGAAGACAACGATGGGGTCTTCATCCTGAATCGCGGTCTGGACGAGGCGGACATCCCCGATGGACTGGGTTACACGATGTTCTTGGCAGAAAAGCTTTCCCCTTTCGAAGAGGACTTGGGCTGGATGAGCGGCACGCGATCGACGCTACGTAACACGGGGCATCCGATCAACGCCGAACGGACGCGAGTGTATGGGCCGGCTGAAGAAATGCCGGTAGTGTCCAGCACCTATGTGGGAGGCATCGCCAGCGATCATCCGGGCGGAGCCTTTGTGCTGTTGGGCGGTGGTGAAGTTCAGTTTCGCAGCCCATCGATCGATGAACTTGTCCTCCGGCAAATGGCCGCCAGAGCTGACGGGGCGATTCCCAAGGAATGGCAAACCGACCAGCCGGTCGCCGAGGCAACGAACCAGCCGGCAAACCAATAACATCGCCGCTTTGGCCACTTCCGTGAACCTCAGGCGCTAGCCGTGGGCTTCTTCAATATGCCTTGGCGATCCGCGTAAGGCCCACGGCTAGCGCCTGAGGTTCACGGAAGTGGCATTGCCGAGCACGATTCGCGCAAGACCGCGCCTGGCTACTCTTGCATCGCCTTGGGTCGGACCACGTCTTTGGCAAGACCCATTTTTTCCCAGATGCGAATCACCAACCACGACATGTCGTATTCCCACCAGCGGTGCCCGTGGGCGGCGCTTCGCGGCTCGGCATGATGGTTGTTGTGCCATCCCTCGCCGTGGCTGATCAACGCGACAAGCCAATTGTTGGTGCTGTGGTCGCGCGTGTCGTAGTTGCGATACCCGAACAGATGCGCGATCGAGTTGACGGACCAGGTGCCATGCAACACGAACACGGTTCGCACGGCGACTGCCCAAACGCCCCAGCTGGCCGCGTAACGCAGCGGTTCACCCGCAACGAAATAGCCAAACACGGCGCCGGCAAGCATGATCAGCAACGCGTGGGCAACGTAGATAAAGAACCAGCCGTTCTTACGCTCGAGCTTCAGGTAGAAAGGATCGCGAAGCAGGTCACGCACGTAGCGCTCGTAGTGGCTGGTCTTGTCCAAGTCTCGATGTCGGCAAACCACCCAACCCATGTGTCCCCACAGGAAATTTGCCCAGGGCGAATGCGGGTCGGGTTGCTTGTCGCTGTGTTGATGATGCATCCGATGGATGGCAACCCATCGCGCCGGACTGTCTTGCAGGTTACAGATCCCCAGCAGAGCCAGTGAGTGTTCGAGCCACTTGGGGCAGGTGAAGCCACGATGGGTCAGCAAGCGATGGTAGCCGATCGTGATGCCGAACATCCCGAACAAAAAGTGCCCGCCGATTGCCAGCACCAACCCGGACCAGGTGAAGAACCAGGGAACGAAGGCATACAGCGCGATCAAATGGACTACCGATAGCACGATCGCGTAGTCCCACATGATCTTGATTGGCTGGGTTTCTTCCGGCAGTGGCAATCGCTGCGGATCGATCCCCCTCGGCTCGTCGGTTGGGCCAGCCGATTCTGATTGCGACACGGGTTCCTGTTCAATCAGCGATTCAGGCATCCGCTGGTCCTCTATCGGGTATGGGTAAGTGGGATCGCATCGCAATTGGTTTTGCCAAATCCGAGCGTTCAAGCACCATCGTAATTCGTTTAGAAAGCCAGGGAAAATGCAACTTTCGTCGCACCCCCCCTGCAATGCGGCCCACGGCTAGCGCCTGAGGTTCACAGTGAACCTCGGGCGCTAGCCGTGGGCCCCGAAACCTGACTGTAAACCTCAGACGCTAGTGCATCGTCTAATCTAAAAATGGGGGTGACGTCGATCGGCGAAAAGGGGTCAGACACCAAAAATGCGAAGCACCCTTCGGGCCGTTCCGGTTTTTGGTGTCTGACCTCGTCGCCATCCGTTCCCGCCACTGACCGTGAACAGATTAGCCGCGGCCAAACTGTAGCGAGTCTCAGGCTGTGAACAAATTGAACCGCGGTGAATTACTGTAGGCGAGTCTCTCCGAGACTCGCACGAAACGCAGCAAAGCTGCGGGTGTCCGCCTTGGAAAGGCGGACCTACAGTAGCAACCCCAATATCTTCAGAGCCTCTCCGAGACTCGCAAAAAACGCAGCAAAGCTGCGGGCGTCCGCCTTGGAAAGGCGGACCTACAGTAGAAAGCCCAATATCTTCCCGCCACTCCGTGGTAAAGCATGCAACGCCAAAACTGGCGGGTCGTGCTTGTAGGCGAAAAAAAGCCGGAGGCGTCTGTCGGCGACATGCCTCCGGCTAGCGAAGAAAATTTCGGTGTGTTCGGTCGAAACGAGAGGGACTATTTCTTGCCCTTCTTGGTTTCCGTCTCTTCTTCCTTCTTCACTTTCTTCTTCCTCTTCAGCGAAACCTTGACGACGCGCACCTTGGGCATGCCAACAATGCTCGCTTCTGGGTCGAAACGATCCAATTCCCGCAGGCGAGCGACGCGTTCGGCCCGGGTCATCACATTTCGAGTTTTAATCGCCCCGGCTTGCACCTTGAGGCTGCGATCCATGGTCATGAGAAATCCACTCGAATTACGAAGCAGTGTTTATACGAAGCAGTGTTGAAGCGACTCTTCCTGTTTGGACCGCAGAATATGGAGTTTTTCCGGTTTTGACAAGGTTGTCCGGAAAAACTTGCGGCGACTTTTGAGCGGGGCCCGAAATATTCTGGTTCGGGGCATGGTTCGGGGAAGGCCAAAACCTCGCTGCCCGCAATTCTCGCGTGTCGGTGACGTCTCGGAAATGACGTCTTGGAGATCCGAAGGCGCCAACTATCCTGCCGCCAATGAATACAGCTTCCAAGGGATCCGCGCTCGTCACCGCCGCGAAATTTGCGGTTCCCGCGGCCATTATCGGCTACCTGTTGTGGCGGATCGAACCGCAGCAATGGCAGGAGCTTCGAGATCAGCCCAAGAATTACTGGCTGTTGGCGGCGGCCTTGTTGGTCGCGCTGGGGGCGTTGTCGATCTCCTTCGTCCGCTGGTGCATTCTGGCCCGCTGCCAGGGTATCGAGCTGACCATGTTGGAGGCGTTTCGGCTTGGAGCGATTTGTTTTCTGCTGAGTTTCGTCTCGGCGGGGAGCGTCGGCGGCGATCTGTTCAAAGCGATCTTTTTGGCTCGCCGACGGCCCGGCAAGCGGCTCGCCGCGGTCGCCTCGGTGTTGGTCGACCGGGCCTGTGGGCTCTATGCGCTGGTGTTGTTGGTCGCGGTGGGGCTGTTTCTGGCCAATCCGGTTGATCGTTCCGACGGCACGCTGGGACTCGGACAGATCAAGTTCGTCACGGGAGTGCTCGTCGCGGTAGGGACCGCTTCGCTGGCGGTGCTCGTTCTTGGCGGGAAGCGTGTCGACAGCTGGATTACGCGTTTGGGCAGCGCCGGGGGGATTGGCGGCTTCGTGGCTCGAATCGGTCCGCCGCTGCGGATGTTTCATTCGCACCCGATCGCCCTCGGGGTTTCGATTTTGATGAGCATTGTGGTCCAAGGCTCGCTGGCGGTGAGTGTTTACCTGATCGCCCGGGGGCTCTACGGATCGCCACCCACGCTGCTGGAGCATCTGGTGATTGTCCCGATCGGGATGCTCGCTTCCGCCCTGCCGATTACCCCAGCCGGGATCGGTGTGTTCGAGGCAGCGATTCAGTCGCTATACAGTTTGGTGCCGGCGACGCCGACCGAGGCATCTGGAACGCTGGTGGCCTTGGTCTTCGAGATCGTCAAGGTGCTGATGGCCATCATCGGAACCGTGTTTTACTGGACGGCAAACGAGGAGGTCCGCGAGAGTTTGGAGGCGGCCGAAGAGGAAGTGGCCGATTCCGGGCCGCACTCCCAAATCGCACTGGCAGGGGAGCCGTAAGCCGGACGCGGAAAAGCCCTCACAACCCAGGGCTGTTCTAGCACATTGTGCAGATCGTTTTGATACCGAAGGTATCACGGCTACCATCTGCGACCGCTGCGCGGTCAATTCACGGATCAGCGAAAAGGGGGCAGCGAAAAGGGGTCAAACACCAAGAATGCGAAGCAACCTTCGGGTCGTTCCGGTTTTTGGTGTCTGACCCCTTTTCGCCATCCGACTGCCCCGCTCCTCGCTTGTGCCCGACTCCCGGCGCGAAGATCTGTGGTTGCTGCTATTCTGAGGGCGGCTGTCGGATGACTTTGGGGGATCTCCCCAGGCTACGATGGCCTCATGATGACTCACCGAAGAAGGATGTTGCATGTCACCAGCTGATGCGGGCCGTGAAGGCGTGGCCGGCGAGGAGCCGCTCAACGAGGCGGACGCCGCGCTTCTGCACCAGGCGCGAAGACGGATTCTGGACGAATTGGGCAAGATCATCGTTGGACAGGAGGAGGTGATCGACGAGATCATGATCTGTCTGTTCAGCCGTGGTCATGTGATGCTGGAAGGCGTCCCGGGCTTGGCCAAGACGTTGATGATCAGCACGTTGGCGAAAACGCTCGACCTGTCCTTTAGCCGCATTCAGTTCACGCCCGACTTGATGCCGGCCGACGTGACGGGAACGGAGATCATTGAAGAGGATCGATCGACGGGCCATCGCGATTTCCGGTTCATGCAAGGGCCGTTGTTTGCCAATGTGGTGTTGGCGGACGAAATCAACCGCACGCCCCCGAAGACGCAGGCCGCCTTGCTGGAAGCGATGCAGGAGCGTCAGGTGACCGTGGGGCGAAATCGCCACATCTTGCCCGATCCTTTCTTCGTCCTGGCGACGCAGAACCCGATCGAGCAGGAAGGCACGTATCCACTTCCCGAGGCGCAGCAAGACCGCTTCATGTTCAAGATTTATGTCGACTACCCGAGCTTTGACGAAGAGTTCGAGGTCGCGCGGCGGACCACCGGGACACAGTCGGCCGAAGTCCAGCCTGTGCTTGGTGGTGAAGAGATCTTGCGGCTGCAGCGTCTGGTGCGACAGGTTCCGGTCAGTGACCACGTGGTCCGCTATGCCTTGTCCCTGGTTCGTCAGACTCGCGTCGGCAGCGAAGGGGTGCCGGACTTTGTGGAAGATCTGGTCGGCTGGGGTGCCGGACCACGGGCCGTCCAGTTCTTGATCTTGGGTGGAAAGGCTCGAGCGCTGCTGCAGGGCCGGTTCCACGTGCAAATCGAGGACATCCAATCGTTGGCCCAACCGGTGCTTCGGCATCGCATGGTGGTCAACTTTGCGGCCGAGAGCGACGGAGTAACGAGCGATGATGTGATCGATCGTATCATTGCGGCCACGCCAACGACTGAGGACGAGTTATCTCGCGATGCCCGATTCCAAAAGATATTTGCGTCCTGAGGTCACGACTCGGATCCGTCGGTTGGAACTGACGGCCCGACGAGTGGTCGAGGGATTCCTGTCGGGAATGCATCGCAGCCCGTATTTCGGGCAATCGATTGAGTTCCTGCAGCATCGCCAGTACACCCCGGGTGACGAGATTCGTCATATCGACTGGAAGGTGTACGCGCGCCAGGATCGATTGCACATCAAGCAATACGAGGAAGAAACCAACCTGCGCCTGACCTTGTTGGTCGATCGCTCTGGAAGCATGGCTTACGGGGACGGGGAATCCAACAAGTTCGATTTCTCGGCATCGATCGCCGCCTCGCTTGCCTATCTGGCACTTCGTCAAAAGGACGCCACTGCGTCTGTTCACCTTCGACACCGCGGTTCGAGCCAGCGTGCCGGCCAAAAGTCATCAGCAACAATTGACGCACATCTTATCGGTGCTGGATTCGGTGGGTGCCGACGGTCGAACCGACTTGCGCCAGGTAGCCAGAGAGGTCGCGCAGGGGATTCCCCGACGCGGGCTGGTGATCATCATTTCGGATCTGCTTGGCGTCGATCGCCTGGTCGAAGGCTTACGCGTGCTGCGCCAGCGCGGTCACGATGTGGCGATCTTCCATGTGCTGCATGACGATGAGCTTGACTTTCAATTCAACGGGGCGACGCGATTCGAAGGTCTGGAAACCGACGATTTTCTCAATTGCAATCCGCGCGCTTTACGCGACGGCTATCTCGAAGCCCTGCAGACCTTTTTGGACCAGACCCGCAAGGCTTGCGGACGCTTGTCGATCGAGTACATGCTTGTTCGCACCAGCGATCCGCTGGACGCAGTCTTGGCAAAATTCCTGTCGACACGACAATCGCTGCCCAAGTTGAAACGCTAACCCCACCCACTGCCGCTAACCTTCGCTGACCCTTGTTCCTTTATCCAGCTCTCACGATCGGCTTTCTGTTCGTCGCGGTGCCGCTGTTGGTGCATCTGATCAACATGCTTCGGCACCGACGTCAGCGTTGGGCCGCCATGGACTTTCTGCTGGCCAGTTACCGCAAGCAGAAGAAGTGGATTCGGCTTCGGCAGTTGCTGCTGCTCCTTTCTCGTCTGGCGGTTGCTGCCTTGTTGATCGCCTTGCTATGCGGTTGGACCGGAGGCGGACAGATACTCGGAGTGCTGGGTGGGCGGACGACCCATCACGTTCTGATTTTGGACGACAGCTACTCCATGGGGGACGAGAGTCTGGGGCCTGGAAATCGCCGCTCGGTGCCCGCCGGTGAGGAGAGTCCGCGGGCGTTGACCGCCTACGGTCGCTCGTTGCAAGCGCTGCAAGACTTGACCCGTCGTCTGGCCGCGAGCGAAGGCAATCATCAATTGACCGTCATGCGGGCGAGTCGTGCCTTGATGGCGATTCGCGGGGGAAGCGAGGCGGGCGACTCCGCGGCGGACCTCTCGGCACAGACGATCACGTCCGATGCCCGGTTGATCAATCGCTTGATGTCCACCACCGCGTCGCCGATGCGTACCGATCTGGTTCCCGCGTTGGACCTTGCCGGGGAACTGATCAATTCGACGCCGGCCGACGACAAATTCCTTTACATCGCCAGTGACTTTCGTGAGCACGATTGGGGTTCGGCCGATCGGCTCGCCGAATCGTTACGGGCGGTTGGCGGTGATGTCGAGATTCGCATGATCGACTGTGCGGCGCAGCCCTCCCCGAACCTTGGCATCACCGATCTGGCCCCGGCGCAAGACGTTTGGGTTGCCGGCGTTCCCGTGGTCGTCAGCGTCACGGTGCAAAACTACAGTCAGACCGAAGCCAAGAACGTTTCGCTCGTCAGTCGTGTCATCCGCTATCCGCAGGATGTTCAGCTTGCCGATCCAACGCTGCAGTTCAGTGGTGACGGTGGAATCGCTTCCCAATCTGATCATCGAGTCGCTGCCGCCAGGCGCCGAAGTGACCAAGTCCTTTCAGGTATTCGTGTCGCAAACGGGAACGCATGCGATCGAGGTCGCGCTTCCCGACGATGCCTTGCCAATCGATAACGTGCGTGCCTGTACCTTGCCGTTGACCGATGTGGAAAAGGTACTGGTGATTGACGGAGACGTCGATGCGCGGGGTGCCTATCACGTCGCGTCGGTGTTGAATCCCGGCAGCCAGGTTCGGATTGGTGCGGTGCCTGACGTCCAGCCCGTCTCTTTCTTGCGATCGATCACGCTGCAAACGTTGTCGACTTATCGAGCCGTCTATCTGATCGATGTGCCGGACATCGGTGAGAACGCTGCGGACGCCTTGTCACAGTACGTACGGCGGGGCGGCGGACTTGCCTGGTTCCTCGGTCCGAATATCAATCGAGACAGTTACAACTCGGCGCTGCTGGCCCAGGATCGCTTTCTCTTGCCCGCGCCGCTGGGTGCGGTCAGCGACTTGCCGCAAGCGGGGGCCAATGAGTCGGCCGATATGCAATTCGGCGATGCCTCCTCGCTGTTGGCACCGCTGCGGGCCGGCGGTGACGGCGCGCTGGCTTTGGTGGGCGTCGCCAAGAGTTGGGACTTGCAATCGCGTCCGCTGAACGAAGAGCCGGCCGCCGACGAGCCACGCGTGCGCACCGTGCTGCAGCGACGGGATGAAAAGCCATTGGTGACCCAACACGAAGTCGGTCGCGGGCGAGTGATCACGACCTTGATGGGGTTGGATGGCCGCTGGACGAATTGGCCCGGCGACCCGACCTTTGTCGTGTTCATGTTGCAGTCCAATGCCTGGCTTTGGAGCGGTGCCTCGCCAGCCACGCGAAGATTCATCGACGAGCCGCTCGAGCGAAGTCTTCCGGTCGAGGCTTATGCGGGACAGGCAACGTTTCTGCCGGCCACCGATGAGCCGCCGCGCACTCCGATCGAATTGGTTGCCGAGCGGATCGAACCGCAATCGGTCGGCGACGAAGCAATCTATCGTTTCAAGCTCGATCCGAGTGAGATGGTGATTGCGGGAGCGGACAACGTCGACGAGATGCTTCATCCGGGAATCGCAGAATGGGGTTTGACCCGGGCGGACGGCAGCGGTCAGGTGCTCCCGGATGCCGCTGTGATTCACGTCGGCGAAGGAGATCTTTCCAGAGCCGATCCGGCCTCCATCACGCAGCAGTTGCTCCCGCTCGATGTCAAGTTTGTCAGCAGCAGCGTTTGGAGCGAAGAGAATCGAACCGCGGGGAGCTCGACCCTGACGCTGTTGTTGCTCGGGCTACTCGGAACCGTCTTGGCCGGTGAGCAATTGCTCGCCTATTGGGCTAGCTATCACGTTGCATCCGATCGTGCTGAGGTGACGCGATCCCACGCCGCCAGCGGAGGGATCTATCGATGAACGAAACACTTGATGCGACCAGCATGGACAGCAGTCAGATCGTCTACGAGTTCGCTCGTGCCGAGACCTTGGAAGGCTGGTGGGTGTGGGCGTTGATGGTCGGTGCCCTGGCGGTTCTGCTCTATCTTTGCGTTCGTTTCTATCGACGGGACGTTGCTGAGCTTTCCAAGCCGATTCGAATCGCGTTGGTCTTTCTTCGTGTCGCCACCATTCTGGCACTCGTCTTTTTCTTTTTCGATCTACAGCGAAGAACCCAACGCATGGTGACGCGACCGAGCGAGGTTGCGGTGCTGGTCGATACCAGTCAAAGCATGTCCTTGCCGTCGGGACTGTCGGTGGGTTCCCCGAGTCGAAGTGCGCGGGTCACGGAGTTATTGGCATCGACCGATCTGATTGCAAAGCTGTCGGCAGAACATCGAGTCAGTATTTACGCGTTTGGTGATCAGGCCGAACCGAGATTGATCGATACGCGTGGAGGAGAAGGAGCGGCCGAGGATGAGAGCCCTGCGCAAGTGAAAGATACGGTTCAGGCGAGCACCCTGGCGATCTTCGGTGGCTTGTTGATTGCCATCGGTTTGCTGCTCGGGTTGATTTCCCTGGTCATCGGCGCGGCGGGACGGTCCGGTAGCGTCGGTTGGTGGATCGTGGGATCCGCGTTGACGCTGGTCGCTGGGATCATTTGTCTGGGCGGCGTCTATTCCATCCGCAGTGAGCAATCACTTCGTCAGATTCTGGGTGTCGACTCGGCGCAGCAGAACAGTCCCGTCGATGATTCGGCGGAAGAGGCGCCGCCGCCAACGACGCGCGTGATTGATTGGAGCCAAGAGCTGGCGGCATCGGGGTCACAGAGTCGGATTGGGGACGCCATCCGTAACGTGCTGGCGGACCACGATCCGGCGACGCTCGCGGGGATTGTCCTGCTCAGTGATGGCCAGAGCAACGGCGGAACCGAAACAAGTGTCGCGGTCGCCTCAGCCCGGCGCAGTGAGGTGGCGATCTATCCGCTGGGATTGGGCAGCAGCGACGCGCCGATCAATGTTCGCGTGGTCGATCTTGACGCGCCGCGCCGGGTCTACCCGGGAGACAAGTTTGCGATCACCGCCGTGCTGCAGGCCAGTGGCCCGCGGCCGATCGAGGTCGAAGTGCAATTGTTGGACGGGCTCGACGATCCCGATCGCAACGCTGCCGATTCGTCCGATTCCGTGGTCGTCCCGCCTGGTGATGTGATCGATACGCAGACCGTTCAAGTCAAAAGCGATGGCTCGCTGACCGCGATTCGCTTCGAACTGGAACCCGAGTCGGTGGGTCGCCGACGGTTGGCGATTCGAGTGGTTGCGCCCCCCGAGGATCAGAATGAACGGGACGATCTACGGGATGCCCGTTACGAGGTCGTCTCACGCAAGTTGCGGGTGATGGCCGTGGCGGGCGGGCCCACGCGTGAGTACCGCTTCGTCCGTAACCTGATGTTTCGTGACAACTCCATTGAACTCGATGCATGGCTGCAAACGGGTCAACCAGGGATGAGCCAGGACGCGGATCGACTTTTGCAGAGCTTTCCCAACACGGCGGAAGAGCTGTTTCAGTACGACGTGATCGCCATGTTCGATCCGAATTGGACAGCGATCACACTCGAACAGCTTGATCTACTTGACCGCTGGCTGACCCAGCAAGCGGGAGGCCTGATCATCGTCGCGGGACCTGTCTACCATCCGCAGTGGAGTCGATTGCGAACCGACCCGCGGGTGCCGCGCATCTCAGGATTCTTTCCAGTCAATCTCTCGACGCGCGGCCCCCTGCTTACCTCGGGACGACAAGGCGGCGAGTTGCCGTGGCCGTTGGAGTTCACGCCGGAGGCCCGCCGAGCCGAGTTTCTGTGGATCGCCGACGATCCGGAAACGAGTTTTCAGGCTTGGCAGGATTTCGAAGGGGTCTATGACTACGTCGACGCCAGAAACCCCAAAGCGGGTGCCAAGGTCTACGCCTATTTCTCTGATCCGACGACCGAGGTGGGCGGGAGCCTGCCGGTTTATCTCGCCTCACAGTTCTACGGTGCGGGCCGAGTCTATTTTCAGGGAAGTGGCGAGATGTGGCGACTTCGCGGCGCGAGTGACGCCTACTTCGATAGCTACTACACCAAGCTGGTTCGTTGGGTCAGTGAAGGACGATTGTTGCGCGACAGCACGCGTGGCGTTCTGCTAGTCGATTCGTCCAAGGCGATGGTCGGAGACACGATCACGGTTCGCGCCGTGTTGACCGACGAGCAATTCGAGCCTTTGGACCTTCCAGAAGTCCCGGCAAAACTTTTGGCGCCGGGTGGACGCATCGAAGATATCCGCTTGCTTCCACTGCAAGGCGAGCCTCGCGCTGGCACCTACGGCGGACGTTTCGTGGTCCGCGAGGCGGGCAGCTACGAGATTCGATTGACCCTGGGCGACGCGCTCAATGAACAGGTACTCCGCCAGAACGTTCAGGTGCGTCTGCCAACGATCGAACTGGAACGGCCCAAACGGAACGATGAAGACTTGACGCAGTTCGCGTCGATGACCGGTGGCCAGTACATCGCCGTTGATGAGGCGACGCCGGATGATCGGGTCAAGGATCAGTTGATCGCCCGGCTGCGACCGCAACCGCAAACCACCGTCCTCCCCGGTACCCCCGACATCGATTTCGGGGCCCGTCGCAATGCGGTCCTGATGTGGTTGATCGCCACGATGTTGACCATGGAATGGGTGACCCGCCGCCTGCATCGTCTGGCCTGAGCGCGGGCAGTTCTTCTCCGGCACGAAGTGGAGTTCCGCAATCTGAAGAAGAATTCGCCACGGCGTTGACCAGCCAAAGGGTGATGCCACTTTCTGCAAAACCGAAACTTGAACGGCAACCACTCCACCGGTGATCGCAAGTTTCGCCGTGCGGGCCAGATTGACTGAAGAGATTCTTCCGATTCTGCCGATCTCAACGATCGGAGGGCGGAGGACGCCTGCGCAATCATGAACGCATGACGTCTCCCGGGTTTTGAATTGGTGGATCACAATCTGTTCAGGGATGTACGGACCGAATCATGCGTATTTCAATTCAACGCATCATCGGGGCGGCGATGATGCTAGTGGTGAGTGGTGCAGCGGCACCGCAGGTCTCGGCTCAGCGACCCGTCGTGCCGGGAACCGGAGCGGAAATCGTGGGGGTGGCCGATGACTTTGAGGATCCGCAGTGGGATTACATTCCTCGCGATCCAAAAAGCACCGAAGACATCGACGAAAATCAACGCGGTCCGATGGGCCGAAGCACCAACGGGCGTTGGTACGAAGGCATCAAGCGGGGCCATCCCGATGTCGTCAAGCGAGTACTCACGCCGAGCGGCGGTTTGCCTGGCAGCGAAGGCGCGCTGTTGATGCGGTCGAAGTTCACTGGAATTCCAGGGAAGTCCCAGCGGGCAGATGCATCAAGACGATTTTGTCGCCAACGTGCAGTATCGCCTCCGCCGTACGATCAACATCTCAGAAGTTCCCAGCGTGACGACTCGGGTCTTTCTGCCGCCGGTTGCGGAATGGGAAGATCGTTCCGGTCCTCACTTTGGATTCCGACTGGCGCTGGAGACCACGGCGATGGTCGACAAGGAAGTCGGAATCGGGATCTTCAAACGCACCGTGAACGAAATGGGCAACGAAGTCTATTGGCCCGGCATGTTCGTCGAGTTCGAGAGCAAGAACCAGACGCGCAAAGAGAACGATTACGCCTATCTGCGGATTCGTAGCAATCGCAAGGGCGTTGACTTCCGCGGGCCTCAGATTGCCACCACCGGCTGGTGGACATTGGGAATGAGCGTCACGCCCGATGGCATGGTGCATTACTATGCGTCCCCCGGCGTCGATGAGCTGACCGAAGACGATTACATCACCAGCCAGTATCCCTACGACTATCGAGCGGAGCGATTTCGAACGTTCTTCTACAACGTCTGCAGCGCGGATGACGGACGACGATGGAGTACTTCCTTCATCGTGGACGATCCGAAGGTGTATGTGCTGCGGCCGGTTGGAAAGCTCGCTACGCGGCAATCGAACAACCGCTAGCTGGACAGACACTGCCAGTTTTGATCTTTCGCCTCGTCAATCACGGCGAAATTTCCGGAGGGAATGCTTGCCTGTCGCCGAGCCTCTGCGAGGCTCGGATTTTCGCGGCAAAGCCGCGATGAATGACGGTCTCGGAGAGACCGACCTACAGCAAAGTGGCGCTGTCCATCTGGTGCATCGTCACATCTAAAAATGGGGGTGACGTCGATCGGCGAAAAGGGGTCAGACACCAAAAAAAGCGAAGCAGCCTTCGGGCCGTTCCGGTTTTTGGTGTCTGACCCCTTTTCGCCATCCACGGAATCATTCGCTCGAGAATTCGGTGCCTGTTGACAAGTTCACAGCCCATTCGTGGCTGATCAGCATCGACGCTTCTCCTCTGAGAATTCAATAAGGTGTGCCGCGCCCAAAAACCTTGACGCGTTTGCGGGATGCGACGGTCGTTACGCTCGGGTTCTCTTAAACACTGGTTCTTTTCAGATAGAGTTGGCAGGTTAGGGATGCCAACTTCCGATGAAACAGGCGACGAGGTCAGGTGACGATCGAAGGTCGATCGCGTCTGACTTGGCTCCCTCCATACCTGCGCGGCCGGATTCATTGCCTCGGCGGCGAGTCGCCACAAAGAGTGTTCCCTCATGTCACGTATCAATACGAATATCCCCTCGCTCGTCGCACAAAACCGGCTGCAGTCGAGCAATCGTGATCTGCAAACCGCCTTGACCCGATTGAGCACGGGGCTTCGTATCAACACGGGGGCGGACGACCCCGCAGGATTGATCGCCAGCGAAGCTTTGCGGAGCGAAATCACGAGCTTGGGAAAAGCGATCAGCAACACTCGCCGCGCCAGCCAGATCATCAGTACGGCCGACAGCGCGTTGGGGCAGGTCAGCAATTTGCTCAATGATATTCGCGGATTGGTGGTCGAAGCGGCCAACAAGGGAGCGCTGAGCGACGAAGAAATCGCAGCCAATCAACTGCAAATCGACAGCTCCCTCGAAGCCATCAACCGCATTGCACAAACCACAACGTTCCAAGGAAGGAAGCTGCTCGATGGGTCGCTCGACTTTGTCAGCACTCCCGCCAGCGTCGAACTCGCTTCGCGATGTGAAAATCGATCAGGCCAACCTTGGAGCGACCGGTCAAATCGATGTCGAAGTGGTGATCAGCGCGGCGGCGCAGCAGGCCGACTCACCGCCTCGACCGCGGCCTTTAGCCCATCGGCCAATGCGAGCGTCGCGTTCGGCGATGGCACGCAGGAGATCACCGTCACCGCCGCCGCCGCCGGGTCCGACTTCAACGATGTGCAGATCCAATTTGTCGATGACTCGGGCATTGGGGACGTGCCCCCGATCGCGGCTATGACGCGGAGCAGAAGGTCATGACCGTGACCTACAACTCGGCTGCCTCCGCCGCCAACAGCAGCTTCGCAGCGATCGCCGCGCAAATCAATGCGCTGGCCGACTTCTCCGCCTCGGTCTCCGCTGGCTCGGCAGCCGCTGCCTTCACCGAGCCCGCCGCCGACGTGACCACTGGAAAATCGGGCGGACAAGTGCTCACGGGCCAACTCGTCTTCCAGCTCAATGGTGCCAGCGGCGCGGAAACCTTTAACTTCGGCGCCGGAACCTCGGCATCGCAAATTGCCGCGGCCGTCAATCTGGTAAGCGACAGCACCGGGGTCAGCGCCAACGCCGAGCGCCGCTTCGGGTTTGACCTTCGCCTCGACCGCCTTTGGATCCGACGCACTGGTCAACATCGATGTGATCAGCGAAGCAGGGACCGGTACGTTCGGAGCCAGCCTCTCGTCGAATCGAGACACCGGTTCGGACATTGTGGCCACGCGTCAACGGTATCGAAGCCGCTGGCGACGCCAACACGCTGTCGATCAACACCAGCTCGCTGGACCTGACCTTGACGGTCGATAATGGTAGTAGCTCGAACTTCTCATTCTCAATCATCGGGGGTGGGGCGCTGTTCCAGCTCGGACCCGACGTGACCAGTAACCAGCAGGCTCGGTTGGGCATCGCCAGTGTCAGCACTGGGCAACTCGGCGGGCCGACCGGTCGACTCTATGAGCTCGGCAGTGGACAGGCTCGCAGTTTGACCAACGATATCAACGGTGCGGCGAAGATCGTCGAAGAAGTGATCGGCAAAGTCACCGGATTGCGTGGCCGCCTCGGTGCGTTCCAGGCCACCACCCTGGACAGCAACCTGGTCAGCCTGAATGAAACACTGGCGAACCTGCAAGACGCGGAAAGCTCGATTCGAGATGCCGACTTTGCTCAGGAAACCGCCAACCTCACGCGAGCTCAAATCCTCGTGCAATCGGGTACCAGTGTGCTCGCCTTGGCAAACCAGAATCCCCAAAACGTCCTCGCGTTACTGCGATAAAGTAACCATCAGGGAGTGACGATCATTGATAGCATCTCGGCCGGCGAATCCTAGGATCGCCGGCCGGTTTGCGTTTTTGTGGACCTCACCGCGTCATCTTGACGATCTTCCCGAAGGCCACTGCACAGGTTTGAGCACTGATCACATCGGGAATTCATGGGGCGCATTCAATCATCGATTGGTTTGATCACGGGTACCGACATTGTCGGAACGGTGGACCAATTGATCGCCATCAGCGCGAGACCCCGTGACCGTTTGCTGGCCAGGACGGAGTTGCTGCAGAGGGAACAGCAGGCGATTGCCGAGCTGACCGCGTCGGTCATTGGCATCCAACTGGCTGGCAACCAATTGGCCAACGCATCGGTCTTTCGTTCCATGATGGCCGAGTCATCGGACGGCGATGCGCTTTCGGTCGAAGCCGGCAACGCGTCGGTTCCAAGCAGCTATGTGGTACGCACCTTGCGCACCGCCGCGACCCACTCGATCGGTTCCCTGCAACGATTCTCTGCAACCGATCAACCGCTAGGCTACGTCGGCACGCTGAGCATCCATCCAGGCGGAGGATTCATCGACGGTTCCGCTTCACTTGCATCGCTTAACGGCGGACGCGGGGTCGAAGCGGGAGTGATTCGCATTACCGATCGAGCGGGACGTGTCGCGGAGATTGACCTCACCGACGCACGCGACATCAACGACGTCATCGAACGGATCAATGCCTCGGCAGTCGAGGTGCGCGCGACGACCTCAGGCAATGCGATCGACCTTGATCGATGAGTCGGGGAGCACTCAATCGAATTTGAAAGTCGAGCAGGTTGGCTTGGGAGAGACTGCGGCTGATCTGGGGCTATGGGGAATCAATACGGCCAGTAACGTGGCCTCGGGAGCGGTGCTCGAGTTGTCGCCTGGAACCACATCGCTTCGCGGCGTTGCGCTGGATGAGCTGCATGGCGGATCGGGGCTGGGTCCGCTGGGCATGCTCGAGATCACGCTTTCCGACGGCAGTAGCGCCAGCGTCGATCTGTCGGCGGCGACGACCACCAGCGAGGTCATCGATGCGATCGCCGCATCGGGGCTTTCCGTGATCGTCGGACTCAACGACGCCCGCAACGGTCTGAGGATTCGTGACGTGTCGGGCGGCAGCGGGACCGTTTCGATTTCGTCTTCCGACAACACCGCGGCGGCGGTTGGATTGGAGACCTCGACGACCGACAAGATCATTGTCGGTGGGAACCTGAATCGTCAGAGTGTAACGGCCGACACCTTGCTGAGTTCGCTCAATCAAGGCGACGGAATCACCGGCGGAAGTTTTACGATTCGTGACAGCGCCGGCGGAACGGGGGCGGTCAACTTGGCCGTCGAGGGAATCAAAACGGTCGGCGAACTGATCGATGCCGTCAACAATCTGTCGATCGGTGTGACCGCGCAGTTGAATGATGCCGGTGACGGGATCGCCGTGATCGACACCGCAGGGGGCGGAGCGGCACTGACGATCGAAGACACGGGGACGGGGACGGCAGCGAAATCGCTGGGGATCGCCGGTACCGCGGCGAGCCAAACCGTCTCGGGCTCGATCGTTTCCGCGCTCGTCGGATCGCAGGCGGGAATCATCGAGGTGGAGGCAACCGATACGCTTGCTACACTTGCGGCGAAGATCAACGAGTTGGGCCGATATGGCGAAGCGTCGGTCCAGCCCAACGCAGACGGAGGCTATTCGCTCCGCATTCGCAGTTTGAAAGGTGGCGAAGCAGGGCGACTCGGAATCAATACCACGGGATTCAATCTCGACTTTCGGACGGACGTACGTGGACGCGATGCGATGATCGCCGTTTCGACTGATGGAGGCATCGAGCGCTTCTTGACATCGGCTGACGGGGTCTTCGAGATTGGCAAGGCGGATGCCAGTCGCGACACGTCCTCGAATCTTGCGGACACGGTGGCTGATTCGACGGCATCTGCGGAGGTTGGGCCCTCGTCGACTGCCGAGGCAGAATCAGGCCTCGTGCTGACGCTGAAGCAGCTTTCGGATACCCCCATCACCATCACGGTGCAAGAAAATCCTGAGGCCGTCGTCTCGGCGGCGAAGGCTTTCGTCGATCAGTACAACCTGCTCGTTGAGAAGCTCGACTCGTTGACTTTTTACGATCCGGAGACTGAGCAAGTCGGGCTCCTGTTTGGTTCCAGCGAGGCGTTGAGGATTCGCAATGGCTATTCACGACTGCTTTCCGGTCGCATCGTGGCGCGGGCGAGTTGCGCACGATCGGTCAGGTTGGTTTGCGAGTCAAGGACGACGGCAAGCTCGATTTGGATGAGCAAAAACTGAACGAAGCGATTTCGAAAAATCAAACCGACGTCGAAGAGTTCTTTACGACTGAAGAAAACGGGCTAGCCGATCGGCTCAGTAGTCTCGCGGATCGAATTGCCGGCGTTGACAATGGCATGCTGCTCAACCGTGGCCAGACGCTGAGTTCGCAGATCGAGTTCAACAACACTCGAATCGACACGCTCAATACGCGGCTGGAGAAAGAACGCGAGCGTCTGCTCCGGCAGTTCTACGCGACTGAAGAGGCGATCGCGAAGATTCAAAGCAACCAGGCTGCCATCTCGCAAATCGGTTCGCTTAGTATTCCCACTTCCTAGATGAGGGTCGTCGCTTCGACCAACTAACGATGACTCAACTCCCCTACGATCCGATTCCAGCGTGACCCGACTGCAGAGCGACCATGACGACTAGCGATTACTCTTCCTCGACTGGCGATCGTGCTTCGTTGGGTCGGCACTACTTGGAGGCGGCCGTCCAGACCGCTTCGCCTGCGCGACTGCGTCTGATGCTGATCGAACGTGGGATTGACGTTGCCGGCCGCCTCGCCGCCCGCTGGCGCCGCGGCGAGGACCTGGGAGTCAACGAAGACTCGCTCAAGCTGTTGGATCTGCTGACAGAGCTGCTCAGCGGGGTTGGGCGAGGCGGAACGGAGGCGGATCAACGAGTTTGCCGCCAAGTTGCCGATCTGTACGTCTTTCTGAGCCAACATTTGGTCGCAGCCGAAACGACGAGCGACGTGGTGTCGATCGACGAAATTCGGATCGTGCTGGAGACGGAGGCGGTAACGTGGCGGAGCGTTTGTCTCCAGCAGGCCTCCAGCCAGCCGTCGGTCGTCAATGCGTCCCCTCCCATTCCTGGGCGGCTGAATCTCGAGGGTTAGCGACCAGTTGTCGCGTCGGGCATGCATACAAGCACGACGCGCCAGCGAGTGTGTCCGTCCCGAGGCCCCTATCCGACGCACTCGCTGGCGCCTTTTGATGATGCGCCAATTCATACAAGCACGACGCGCCAGCGAGTGTGTCCCAGGAATCTGCGCAATCTCACGTCCACCAAGCGGTTGAAAACCGGAAACACACTCGCTGGCGCGTCGTGCTTGTATTTTGTTGGACAAAACGCAGTTTCGATGGAAAATGGCGCAACATCAAGACGGACGCGTCGTGCTTGGATTCGAATGGGCCACAAGTTGCCATACGGTGCTTCAAGCGCTATCCTTTCCCTAGTGATGATTAATCCAGCGGCGGGTACGCGTGGCCGCTTCAATGAGTGAGGCTCTGATCGATGCGTTGGTTCTTTCTATTGTTGGCGTTGGTATTCGCTTTTCACGCCACTCGCGTGATGGCTCAAACCGCAGTGGCGGAAAAAGAGCTGGAAGCCGAGGCGACCAAGCCCCAAGATCAGGAAGATCCGAATTCGTCGAAGAGCGGTGATGCGGAGCAGGGCTCGAGCGAACTCTATCTACGCGTCGAGGAATCGAAGGACGGTAAGCCCGAGTCGTTGCAGACGGCGATCGTGCGATTTCGCGGAAAGAAGGGGACCCCGTTTGCCGGCCGAATCGTCGACCTGGTCGGCGTCGTCCACATCGGTCAGGACGAATACTACAAGGATTTGAACGATCGCTTGTCGAAGTACGACGCCGTGCTCTACGAACTGGTGGCTCCCGATGGGACCCGGATCAAACCGGAAGACCTGGAAAAGCGCCGATCGATTCTCGCGTCGATGCAGACCGGCATGAAGGACATGTTGAACCTTGAATATCAGCTCGAGAAGATCGACTACCTCGCCGAAAATTTTCGCCACGCCGACATGAGCCCGGACGAGTTCGTTGAGGATCTGGAACGACGCGGTGACAGTTTGTTCAAAATGTTTGCGCGGATGATGGGAGCGGGGCTCGCCTCTTCGGCAGCGAGCGGAGGTGACGCGGGCATCTTGCTTGCCCTCTTCAGCAACGATCGATCGATGCGGATGAAGCAGGCGATGGCTCGACAATTGGTCGACATCGAACTGGTGACCGCGGGAATGAACGACGAGAACGGAGACAACACGCTGATCAAGGGACGCAATGCGAAGGCGTTTACCGTCCTACGCGAGGAACTCGAGACGGGCAAGAAGAAGTTGGCGGTCTTTTACGGAGCCGGACATCTGCCCGACATGGCCAAGCGACTCGAGGACGACTTCGGGATGTCGGCCCGCCGCACGACCTGGCTAGACGCCTGGGATCTCACACGCAACTAGCCCACCCCGTACGCCAGCCTTTCCAGGCTGTCCCCACGCCGGCCTTTCCAGGCTGTCCCGCGTACGCCGGCCTTTCCAGGCTGTCCATCCGTCGTCCAAAAAAGGGTCAGCAACCAGGCACGTTACCGAGCATTCCGCAAATTAGAATCACGACGCGCCCGCGAGTGAGTCGTTTCCGATCTCAAAAGCCGACACACTCGCTGGCGCGTCGTGCTTGTATTGGCCGCTCGCAACTCGCCGCTCGCAACTCGCCGCTCGCAACTCGCCGCTCGCAACTCGCCGCTCGAATCTCGCCCTCGAATCTCGCTACTCCCTCGTCAGATTCCCTCCAGCAGCGCGGCAGCGGCATCGCTCTTATTCAAAACGTAGTAGTGGATGCCGGGCACCCCTTGTGCGATCAAGTCGATGATCTGACCTCGCGCGTGATCGACGCCCACCTGGAACTGGTGATCCACATCCTCGCACTGGTTCATGGCCGATTCGAGTGAGCTAGGGATGCTCGCTTTGCACATCGTGGCGATCCGCAGCGCCTGATTGAAGTTCGTGACGGGGAGAATTCCGGGGACGATCGGCACCGAAATGCCCGCGGCGACGCAGCGATCGCGGAACCGGTAAAAGTCGTCGTTGTCATAGAACAGTTGGGTGATCACGATGTCCGCGCCGGCGTCCACCTTTCGCTTCAAATGATCGAGGTCGGTTTGGGCGTCGGGTGCTTCCTGATGGACCTCCGGATAACCGGCCACCGCGATTCCAAACTCGGGGTAATTGCTGCGAATCAATTCCACGAGTTCGTTGGCGTACCGAAGCCCCCCTTCCACCGCCTCGAATTTCTCGCTTCCTCGCGGGGGGTCTCCACGCAAGGCGACGATGTAATCGGTCCCCTTCTCCTTTGCCGTCTCAAGATACGCCTGCAACTGTTCGACGGTCGCGTTCACGCAGGTCAGATGCGAGGCGACCGGTAGCTTCGTGATTTCGCGGACCCTTTGCAGGACTTCCAGCGTCGTGCCCTGGGTCGATCCGCCGGCGCCGTACGTGCACGTGAAGTAGCTCGGTCGGAATTCCGACAATCGCCGCACGTTCTCACACAACGCGAGCATTCCTGCTTCGGTCTTGGGAGGAAAGAGCTCAAAGGAAATCGCACAATCGGATGTCGCATAGTGGGATGCGAGACTCATTCCGTCTCCTATTCGGGTCACAAAAATCAAAAAGCGGGAAAATCGGTGGGGAAGCGCCAACGCGGATGCTCGATTACCAATGCAAGCACGACGCGCCAGCGAGTGTGTCCTGTCCCCCCATTCGAAACACTCGCTGGCGCGTCGTGCTGATATTTTCACGCTCGACCAATGCGATGGAATCGCCGACGCGAGAACGCCCTTGCGTGAAACACTACGGTTTTTGTAGGTAACGAGCCTCTCAGATTGTATCTACGGGTGGCTCTCGTGACAGTGCGACCGGTGGAAAACGAGGGGACGGAAGTCGAAACGGGTGGGGTTTGGACGGTCAGCACTCAAGTTTGAATCCTGTCAGTTTGGAGGCGCACATTCGGCAAGGAGGCCGGCGGTGGGTGGAATACCTGGTGTGAAAACGGCCAAAGGGATCACGTCGGCGCTGGCGGGAACGTCGCTCACCAAATTCATCGGTCCCGGGCTTACCGGCGCCGCAATTCTGGGGGCCCTCGCGCTGCTGCTGACCGGACAAATCGATTTGTCCAAGCTCGACATGCTTCACGGCAATGGAGAGTCGACTGGGTCACCCAACTCGTCCATTCAACCGGTGAACTTGCAGTCGCTGGGACAAAAGTCGCAAGAGACCATTCGCGTAGCGACGTTCAACATCCAAATGTTCGGCAAGAAGAAGGCTTCGGATCCCGAGGTCATGCCGATCCTTGCCCAAATCGTTTCGCAGTTTGACGTCGTTGCGATCCAAGAGGTTCGAGGTGGTGACGCCGAGCCGATTCAAGCATTGGTCGAACTGCTCAGGGCTTCCGGCGGGTACTTTGCCGCCACGGTCAGCGCGCCGATCGGACGGACTTCGCAAACCGAATCGTACGCGTTCATTTGGGACGCCACTCGCATCCAATTCATCGAGGGAAGTGCCTACCTGGTTCAGGATCAAGCCGATCGCATGCATCGCGAGCCGATGGTGGCATCGTTCGAAAGCCGAGTCGGGCTTGCTGACGGCCGACGACCCTTTCGATTTACGCTGATCAATGCCCACACCTCCCCATCGGAAGTGGAGGCCTCCGTGATCGCCAACGAAATGAACGTACTCGATGACGTGTTCATGCGGGTTCGCCAATACGACTACCAGATGACCGGCGAAGAGGACTGCATCATGCTCGGCGATCTCAACGTCGATACCGCAGGCCTGAGGGAATTGGGGCAAATCCCGAACATCGTGTCGATCGCTGGTGACTTGAAGAACGAATACCAGACGAACCGAGACCTATGACCACATCCTGCTCGACCAGACCTTGACGCGTGAATTCACCGGACGATTCGGTGTGATCGACTTTCAGCGTGATCTCGGGTTCAGCGAGGAACTGGCCCTGCGAGTCAGCGATCATTTGCCGCTGTGGGCCGAGTTCAGCGCCTACGAAATGCCACGCTTTGATGCGGTCGCCTCGCAGCCGACGATGGCCCGGTAGCTGGCAGGTTGCCGGCACGATTTGCTGTGCTGTTTCACGCCGCAGCGCGCTGCATGCGGGCCGCGACCTTTTTCGGCGGGGTACGCCAGCGTCGATGCAGCCACCAGTACTGTTCGACTCCGGGGGCGATCGCTTCCGCCAGCTTGTCGTTGTACCACTGGGTCAGACTGTTCACCGATCCGCAGACGCCTTCGACGTCGTGCTGAGGATCTGCGATTCCGGTCACCCCCAGTTCGAACTGCATCGGGCGGCCGTCCATTCGCCGCGTGAAGCCAACCATCATCGGTGCTTGCGAGCTCAATGAGAAAAGGGCGAGCGCTTTGTGGGACGATGCCGGCACGCCCAGGAAGTCGACCCAACAACCTTTGGGGCCCGCATGCTGGTCCGCGAGCAGGCCGAGCATTCCATTTTGCTGGAGGTGTTGGTCGACGATCGCGGCGCAGCCGTCCTTGTCGACCATCAGTTGCCCCTTGGCACCGCGAAACTGTTCGACCCAGCGATGCAAGAATCGATTGTCGAGCTGGCGGGCGATCGCCAAGGTGTTGAATCCCATCAGGCCGGTCACGTAACCGCCAACCTCGAAATTTCCGTAATGTCCCGTGACGGTGACAATCGGGCGGCCGCTGAGGTAGTGGTGCAGGATCGTTTTGGGCTGCCGAAAGCGGACGTGCTGGGACCAGTTGACCAGGTGCAATCGCCGTTGTGCCCAGGCGATTTCGCAAACCATCAGCAGCAGATGATGCCACATCGCCAGCGACAGCCGTCGGCGGGCGGCGTCGTCGGCATCGGGAAAAATCTGCGCGAGGTTCTCTTCGATGACGCCGTCGTCGGATCTTGAGCGGACCGACGGCGAGCCAGGCCAGGCTGCGACAGATCGTGTCCCCCATGTCCAGCGGCAACGTCTGAATGAACGCGACCAGCCCTCGCACCGCGGCGTAGGCGACGAAATCGATCGCCAGACGCAATGGATTTGCGACACGCCGCTTCGGCCGGAGCGAGTTTCCTGCCACCGTCACGTTGGCTTCCTTGCGATGAAATGGGTCGGGTTTACGGGCTGGGACGTACCGGATTCTGGGCAATTTCCGCAATTGGGATCTAGAGCGATTCGCACGCCTTGTAGGTTTCGCCCGGAAAGGACACGATTGTCGCTCCAGGACGCCGCCTGTGTCCCTAGGTGTACCGAATTTCCCCCTCACTCGTACCAGGGAGCTAGCCGGGATGAGCGAAGCTTGTGCAGTCGTCTTGGCCGCCGGCAAGGGCACAAGGATGAAGAGCGACCTTCCCAAAGTCCTCTGTCGCGTCCTCGACCGCCCGATGATTCACTTCGTCCTCGATGCCTTGCGCGAAGCGGGGATTCGACGGCAAATCATCGTCGTGGGCCACCAGGCCGACGCGGTCCGCTCGGAATTGGCCAGCCGGAAGATCCGCTCGAATTCGTTCTCCAGGACCAGCAGTTGGGGACGGGGCACGCGGTCCAGATGTGTCGCGAGGCCCTGCAGACGCAAACCGGGCCCGACGATTGTGGTGGCCGGTGATTCGCCGCTGATCCAGCCCAGCAGTCTCAAGAAGCTGCTTGACCACTTTGAGAGTCCCAGCCCGCGTTGTTGCTGGGGACGCTTGAAAAGGACGATCCGACGGGCTTGGGCCGGATCGTACGCGACGCCAGCGGAGCCTTCACCGGGATCGTCGAACACAAGGACGCCTCGCCGGAACAATTGGCGATCCGCGAGGTCAACATGAGCACGTATCTGTTCCGGACGCCCGATCTGCTGTGGGCACTCGACAAGCTCAGCAACGACAACTCTCAATCCGAGTACTATTTAACGGACTGTGCCTCCCTGCTGTCACCAGGCGGGGCGACCGGTGGAAGCCCTTCCGGTTTTGCAGGAGTGTGAATCGTTGTCGATCAACAATGTTGACGAGCTGCGAATCGTCGACGAGCGAATGCGGGCGATGGGATATGCGTGAACTCAAGATCTTCAGCGGTCGAGCCAACCAAGACTTGGCCAAGAAAATCTGTCGGCATCTCCACTTGGAGCCTGCGGCGATCACGCTTGGCAAGTTTCCCGACGGCGAGAATTACTGCAAGCTTGACGAAGACGTTCGCGGCCGCGACGTGTTCCTGGTCCAGCCGACGTCCCCGTCGGTCAACGACAATCTGATCGAACTGTTGATCATGATCGATTGTTGCATGCGGGCCAGCGCCGAGCGGATCACGGCGGTGATTCCCTATTTCGGTTACGCTCGGCAAGACCGCAAAGATGAGGGGCGGGTTCCGATCACCGCCAAGCTCGCCGCAAATATCATCGTTCGCGCCGGCGCGGACCGCGTGTTGACGATGGATCTGCATGCGGCGCAGATTCAAGGTTTCTTTGACGTTCCGGTCGATCACCTTTATGCCGCGCCGGTCTTGAATGAGTACTTCGTCAACCGCGGCCTGACCGGTGACAAGATCGTGGTGGTCAGCCCCGATGAAGGGAGTATCAAGCGGGCATTGGGACACAGCAAACGCCTCGGCGGCAAGTTGGCGATTGTCGACAAGCGGCGGACCAGCGCGCTGGAAGTTCAGCAAAGCACGATCATCGGCGGACCGATCGAAGGCAAGATCGCCCTGCTGTTTGACGACATGATCAGCACCGCCGGATCGATCTGCGGTGCGGCGCGTTTGGTTCATCAGGCCGGAGCCAAGGAAATCCACATCGCGGCGACACACGGCATCCTCTGCGGACCGGCCATCAAGAGGCTGGCCGACGCGCCGATCGACTCGATCGTCGTCACCGATACCATCCCCGTCCCAGCGGAAAAGCAGCTGCCGAATCTGGTACAGTTGACCGTGGCGCCGCTGTTGGCCGAAGCGATCAAGCGGATTCATCACGATCAATCGATCAGCGAATTGTTCCGAGAACGGTAACGGCGCTCTGGAATCTGCGTTACGGAATGCCCGGGGTGGTGCGATGTCGCGAGCTTGGTTGGTCTGTCTTGGTATCTGGTTTGTCGCCTTGAACTCGTTGGAGGCGGCTGAGCAACAGACGGCTCGCAAGCCGAATCTCGTTTTCATCCTCTGCGACGATCTTGGCTGGGGAGATTTTGGCGTCCTGCATCAAAACCATTCGCAGCACGATCGCCGCCACCAGACGCCGATGATTGATCGCATGGCAGCCGAGGGGATGCAGCTGCGAGCTCACTATTGCAATGCCCCGGTTTGTGCTCCCAGTCGCGCATCGCTGTTGACCGGTGTGCACCAAGGGCATGCGGAGGTCCGCGACAACCAGTTCGACAAGGCACTGGCGGCAAATCACACGCTCGGAAGCGTGCTGCGTGAAGCTGGCTATCGAACCGCAATGGTTGGCAAGTATGGGCTGCCCGGCAAAGGTGACTCCGCCGATCAGTGGCCGGCCTATCCGAGCAAACGTGGCTTCGACGAGTATTTCGGCTACATTCGCCATGCGGACGGCCACGTGCATTACCCCGCCGACCACTGGCCCCTCGGTAACTCAGAAAGCCATCGCACCCCGAAACAAATCTGGCACAACGACCGCGAGGTTTCCGCGGGCCTTTCCAAGTGTTACACGACCGATCTATTCACTGCCCGCAGCAAGCAATGGATCATCGATCAAACGAATCAAGATCCAGATCAGCCTTTCTTTTTGTATTTGGCCTACGACACACCTCATGCGGCGTTGCAACTACCGACGGGGCCTTACCCCGAAGGTGCTGGTCTGGAGGGTGGCCTTCGTTGGTTGGGTGAGCCGGGACGCATGATCAATACGGCGGAAGGCGAAATCGATTCCTATCGCCACCCCGATTATGCCGAACAGGGCTGGAGGGATGTGGAAGTTCGTTTTGCCACGATGATCCGGCGCATCGATGATTGCGTCGGAGATCTTTTGCAGACGCTTCGAGACTTGGGAATTGACCGTCACACGATCGTGGTGATCAGCAGCGACAACGGACCGCTGGACGTTTCTTACATCCCCGATGAACCGATTGCGGCCAGTGCCTTCCAGTCCTACGGTCCCTTCGAGGGCATCAAACGCGACGTTTGGGAGGGTGGGATCCGCATGGCAACGGTCGCCTGGGGCCCCGGCTCCATTCCCGCCGGTTCCATCGACGATCATCCGTCGCAATTCCATGACTGGATGGCGACGTTTGCTGATCTTGCTGGCGCGCTGCCACCAGCTCGCACCGATGGCGTCTCGCTGAAGCCAACTCTGACCGGCAAGGGTGAACAGTTGCCAAGCCAGATCTACGTCGAATATGCCAACGGTGGCAAGACACCGTCCTACGATGATTTTGATCCATCGAAGCGATCACGCAAGCGAGGCCAGATGCAGGTGATCCACCTGGGTGGCTACAAAGGGGTGCGCGTTGACATTCAATCGCATGATGATCCGTTCGAGATCTATGACTTGACGTCCGATCCCGCCGAGCGACGCAATCTTGCCGGTTTCTCATCGCGATTTGACGATCTCCAGCAACAGATGAAAGACGCGGTGTTGCGTTGGAGGATTCGAAACCCGTCGGCACCGCGACCCTATGACGAACAGCCGGTTCCCGCTGTCGAAGTCGAAGGCTTGATTCGCGGTGTCCGCTGGCGAAGTGCAATCGGTGAGTTTCCCTATGTCCCTGATCTCAGCAGTGTGCAGGCCGACGCAACGGGAACGATCACCTCCTTGAATGCTCCGGAATTCCCAGTGGTGCGCGGAGCGGTCGAACTGACAGGCTGGATCGAAGTTCCCGTCGATGGCGAATACCGTTTCACGATGCGATGCCAGACGCACGCGTTCCTGCGTTTGCACGAGGCTTCGCTGATTGATTGCGATCATGGATACGAACAGGGCGAGCCCCGTTCCGCCACGATCCGTCTAGCCAAGGGACTCCATCGCGTCTGCTTGACCTGTCTGGCCTACGATCAGCCGCCCGAGATTGAGCTTGCCTGGGAACTGCCGGGGTCGAGCGAGTCGGTGCCGACTCCATCGTACGTCTGGTTTTGTCAATGAAAGTGCTGAGTCATTCCTTAACAATGCGACCATGTCGAAACAACGATACGCGATCATCGGAACAGGAGGCGCTCGGCGGGCTTTACGGAGGCATGCTCGCTCGAAGTGGATTCGAGGTCCATTTTCTGGTGCATCATGATTACGAGCACGTGCGCCAACACGGGCTGAAGGTCGAAAGCCCGTTGGGCGATTTTCATTTGTCCGACGTCCATGCCCACGCATCCCCGAAGACGATGCCGGCGTGTGACGTGACGATCGTCGCACTCAAGACCACGAACAACCACTTGCTTGGCGAGTTACTGCCGGCGCCGACGCGCGGAGGTGGCGTGGTGCTTGTCTTGCAGAACGGTCTCGACGTGGAGGCCGACTCGGCTAAGGTCGTCGGCTTTGATCGCGTGCTCGGTGGATGTTGCTTCTTGTGCTGCAACAAGGTCGGAAAGGGGCACATCCGCCACCTCGACTACGGCACGATTTTGTTTGGTGAGTATCGAGGGCAAGGTAATCGCGCGGAGCCGGCGGTGGAGATTCAACGCGGCGAGAGTGAACGGGTGCTACGAATCGGTCGTGAGATGATTTCGGCAGGCATTGATGCGAAAACGACCGGCGATCTGCTCTCGGCTCGCTGGCGAAAGTTGATGTGGAACATCCCGTTCAATGGCCTGTCAGTCGTGTTGGACGCTTCGACCAAGGAGCTGGTCGACGACCCGGACAGCGTCGTGCTGGTCGAAAAGCTGATCCGCGAGGTGCATGCAGCCTCCGCCGCGCTCGGCGTGACGGTAAGTGAAGACGCGATCGAGAAGACGATCGACGTCACTCGCAAGATGGTTCCTTACGATGCCAGCATGCGGCTTGATTATCGATACCGAAGACCGATGGAAGTCGAAGCGATCTTCGGCAATCCGCTGCGTGCGGCAGCTAGCGTGGGAGCAGCGATGCCGTCGGTTGAAATGCTCTATCGCCAGCTGAAGTTTCTCGACGCCAGAAACTTGTCGAGCTAGCCGGACAACGCCAATCTGGCGGCGCCCTTCTACAAGCACGACGCGCCAGCGAGTGTGTTTCCGGTTTTCGACCGTTATGTGGAAGTGAGCTTACGTAGATTCCTGGGACACACTCGCTGGCGCGTCGTGCTTGTATGAATTGGCGCAACATCAAAATGGGCGCGTCGTGCTTGTATGCGGACGAACGACCTGGCCCCATCGCGCTCAATGTCCAGTTCACGCGAATTATCCCGATTGTTGGCAAAGCGTGGCTCAGTCAGGACTTACATGCATTGCAAACAGTCATTTTGAGAAACTGCAGTGAATTGACGTCGACCGAACGTCGATGATCTGTATAGTTGTAGTTAACCGCCGTTCCAGTTTGACGGTATTCGCACAACGAGGTGCGGCCAAGATGACGGCGGTGCAGGAGATAGTGAGAGAGATTTCGGACGAGTTGTGATAACGGTTGAGTTGGGTTTTTGATCCGGTCCGAGCTTTTGATAGTTCTCTCTGGTTGATCCTTTCGATTGTTCCGCCACCGATGGCTGGAATTCTATGAGGTGCTTCCGCACCAATCTTTCGCCCGCCCGTTTATCGGTTTGGGCGATGTCTCGGCGACCTCCTGTGTGTTTGTCTGGTAATCCCAGACCATTGTTTCTTTTGGAGTTCGTGTATGAACATTTATGTAGGCAACCTCAGCTTCGAGGCCAGTGAATCGGACGTGGAACACGCTTTCGGCGAGTTTGGTGAAGTGACTTCGGTCAACGTCATCAAAGATCGCGATACCGGCCGTTCTCGAGGTTTTGGTTTTGTCGAAATGGGGAATCGAGAAGCTGGCCTGAACGCGATCAAATCGCTGGATCAGCAAGACCTCTGCGGCCGTAATATGACGGTCAATGAGGCTCGTCCCCGCGAAGATCGCCGTGACAGCGGTCGCAACTGGTAAACTCTGGGGCTGAGTCCTTGACAGGAGTGGCCGTCGAATATCGACGGCCCTCCCCCGTCGAGGCGTTTCAATCCCAACGGAAGTTAAGAAGAAGACAGCACGCGATGGCAAAATATCGACATCGAACATTCGAGATGTTCGACTTCAAAGATGAAGCGGTCAGTGCATTGACGCTCCGTTCATCTCCTCCCACCAGCGAATTAGAAGATCCGCAGTTGTGGGCATTCAAGCGACTCAACGCGTCGCTTTCTGACGGTGTGATCCACGTTCAGTTCACAGCATCCTCGCTCAATGGAGACGAGATGCGACGTGAGTTGCGTGGCGATTTCACAAATTTGGCGGACTGGGTGGCGAACAACAGCCGGGTCCTCCTGGATTTTGAAGGCGTCTCCGATTTCGATGCCAGTTGCATCGAGGCGTTGACTCTCTTGGAACAGCGGCTCAAGAGTAAGGGCAGCCGTCTCGCCCTTTGCAGTCTTGGCGAAGCGGCTCAGTCCGAATTCTTTCCCAACCGCATCTCGCGCTGAATCAGCCAGTTCGCGCTGAATCAGCAGACAGCGTCAAGCTGAGGACTTAACAGGCTGCCGTTGCACGCCTTGCATCAGCCCTCCCGCTTGCGGATTCTTCGAATCACACCGACAAGCAAAGCGGCCCACGGCTAGCGCCTGAGGTTCACTGTGAACTTCAGGCGCTAGCCGTGGGCCCCGAACTTGGCGCCAATGAAAACAACAAACTCCCGACCAGGGCGAGACGCTTCGCGCCAGTCCGTCGTAATGCGCGCAACATTACGACGCGCAGACGCGTGTGTCCGGTGCGAGCATCCGACACACTCGCTTGCGCGTCTTGCTTGTATGTGTCGATCAAGAATCCGCTGACGCGATACCCAGAGGGTGCGCGATTCATGATGACCCCTTTTGGGGGCCTCGCAGTGTGCGACTCACGTTAGTCCGCGACGCACTCGCTTTTGTTCCTGCAGCGCGTAATCGACCAACTCGCCAGCGACGTCCTCCAACAAGTGGATCGCTTCGCGGTTGACCGGTTCGACCAGGTATCCCAGTCGCATGACATCGCCACGTTTCGAAAACTGGGGGGCGATGCCGAGGAAGCCGAATCCATCCAACTCCAATTGTTCCGCGACAATCGCAGTCGCCGGGTCGGCCAAGGGCAAATCGACATAAACCACTTCGATATGATCACGCTCGACTAGCTGACGTCTTGTTTGGCAAATGAGTTGGACTGTGTTCTCGCCAATCGTGTCCGCCTCGATGCATGCCCGGGCTGCGCCGGTGTCGATCTTGACCGCGAGCGTGCCCTGACCTGAAGGCTGGAGACCATTGCGGAACTCGATCGGGCATTGTAATCGTCGGAAGATCTTGCCGACGATTTCCTGATGACGAGTTGGCACATGCACCGTCCGCGCAGTCGGCGTTTGCAGCCACTGAAAGAACAGAAGGCAGGTCACGCGCTGGGGCTGCTGGTCTGCCTTGTCAAAGTGCTCTTTTTTTGGAGCGATGGCCAGGTCAACGGCGGTGAGCTGGCTGCCGTGGGCGACGTTGGACTTTTGGGTCAGCGTGTGCACCGTCACGGCGTCAGCGAACCAGCCGGTTAAATCCAAGCGTCGCGCCTCTTCCAGGGCATCGTGCTTCATACGATCGAGCAGGCCTCGTCCACGATGAGCCGGGTCGACGACGGCCTGTCCCCCTTCGGCGACAGGGCCCGCTTGATTCCGCTCCAGTGCGTAGTGGCCGGCGACTTCCCCGGCTTCGCTCACGGCAACGTAGGAAAGCACGTCCCCGCGTTCATTTTGCGATGCGACGCGGTCGGGGTAGTAAACGTCCGCGTTGAAATAGGTATTGCCGTAAGTCCGATACATGAGCTGCGAAACCTGCTCAGACTCATCAGCCCGCATCCGGCGAATCGTGTACTGCTGCTGCGGAGCCAGCGGCATTGCATCGGAGAAGCGTTCGAGCCGCTCGCCGCTGGCAACGTCGGCAATGTGCGAATCGTGCAGCCATTTGACCACCTGCAGCGCCTTGCCGTCGGGACCAAAGGTCAGCCAGTGCACTTCGTCGGCTACCTCGGCACCAAGGGTGCCAAAGCGATTCGTCGCAGTCGTATCGGCTGGTCGCAACTGCTGTTCCATCAAGTGAACATCCTTCGGGATGCCAAAGTCGCGAACCCGGATCTCCAGCTTGCCGTGTTGCGACTGTACAGACAAATTGATCAGGCCCTGGTCGCCCCGGGGATAGGCATGCAGGATCGCATCCTTGACGGCCGCATCGATGAAGGTTCGCAGTTTCGCGGCGGTATCCGATGACAGTGGGAGTTGCTGCAGCGTCGCATCCAGGAAGGCGCGGACGCTCGGCAGATGGATCGGAGTATTTCCGAATGTCAGCTCCAATTGCATACGAATTCCTGATCGTTGAGACGACGATGGACAAGCCGATTTCGCTGCCCCCTTTTTTGAAACGAGGCCGATGGTCACGCCGGGCCGCTGTTGCTACTTGCAGCAAGTCGCTCCTCGGCCATCTTTAACAGCGTCACGCGGTCGACCTTGCCAGTGGCGTTGAGCGGCATTTCGGCCAGGAACACGATTTCCTCTGGTGCTTTGTAACCGACACGGTCGCGGGCAAAGTGGATGAGCTCCGTGCTCGAAGGCGGTTCAGCCCCTTCTTTCAGTGTCACGTAAGCCCGTACGTTCTCGCCGTGCACGAGATCGTGAATGCCAATCACCCCGGCTTCTGCTACCGACGGATGCTCGGTCAAGGCTTCCTCGACCTCTTGCGGGCAGATGTTCGAACCGTCGTGGATGATGATCTGTTTCTTGCGGCCGCAAAACCACAAGTACCCATCTTCATCGGCCCTCATGATGTCGCCGGTATCGAGCCAGCCGTCAACGATTGTTTCCGCCGTGGCTTTGGGGTTTTCCCAGTAGCCGATCGTATTGGCTTTCGAGCGAATCCAGAGTCGTCCTGGCGTTCCAACCGGTACTTCGGCGCCCGAATCATCACGGAGTGACATCTCGTAGCCCGGACAGACTTTGCCGATGGAGCCCAGTCGGTTTTCGCCTGACGGAGGATTGATCGTCGAGAGGCCGATCTCTGTCATGCCATAACTCTCGTCGATTGGAAATCCGGCAATGTCCGTAAACTCACGTTCGAGTTCCGCAGAGACCTTGTCGCCGCCGGAGGAACACAAGCGAATCGAAGCGAAGTCCGTCGAGCCTGCGTCATGGTCACGGACCAAGGCAATCAAGGCCGCCGGCAGCATCCACAGGACAGTGGGTCGAAACTCGCGCAACAGCGGTAGGATTTCCGGGCCATCACTACCGCGAGGAATGAGCAAGCGTCCCCCGGCTGTGAGCGTCGTGAGACCAAACACGGAGCCGCCGACGTGGGATAGCGACGCGCCAGGCAGAAGCGTGTCTGCCTCGGTGAGCTCCATCCCATTGATCACGCCGTCGATCATCCCATAAAAGGTTTGCCGTGTGTGCGTGACCCCTTTGGGCTTGCCCGTGCTACCGGATGTGAAATAGATGAACGTGGCTGCGTCAGGATCGGGAGTTGGAAAGGTTGCATTCGGCTGAGGCTGTTCGACCAACTCTTCGTAATGGGTTCCGGCCCCGTCATCGGCTCGGTAGCGAACCACACCTTTGCTCAGATGGTTGCCGAGCTTGCTCTCGGCGACGTCGTCGTCACGCTCGGCATGATGCAAAAGCAGCGAAGCGCCGCTGACCTCCAACGCATGATCGATTTCCGGCGCCCTGTATCGATAGTTCAAAGGTGTTGCCACCAAACCAGCTTTCAGGCATGCCAGAAAATGAATGACCAGGGCCGGTCGATTGGGCATCAAGGAAGCAACCCGATCGCCAGGCTGCAAACCGAGACACAGGTACTGTGCCGCCAACCGGTTGCTGAGCTCAGCGAGTTGCCGCCAACTCATCCGTGTCTTCGCGGAAGCCAGCGCGAGACCATCGGGCTTTGTCTTGAGGCCACGCTCCAAGGGATCGGAGGTTGGATCGATTTCGGCCAGTGGAGGTCTGGTGTTCGGCATCATGTTCTCCTGGAAAGCAGATGATGATACAAGAACGGAGCGACGGTCGTTCGGACATCCTAGTAAGTTCGGCTCCGCCTGACGATTTGGGGACGCCCCCATGCGGAGCATGCCTTACCAACCAAGCATAACGATTTGATTCAATGGACGATGACTCGGGGGATTCCGTCGCGATGCAGCTGACAGCCACGGCCTATCATGAAGCGGGGCACGCCGTGATGGCACTGTCGCTCGGGCGTCCGGTCCAGAAAGTGACGGTCATACCCGGCAAGACGACGGCGGGCGGGGTCCGCCTGGGTGTCTGTGAAATGCAGAAAGCACGATCCAAGTCGTCGAAAAATTGGATCGATGACGAAGTGCTGGTTCTGTTTGCCGGAATGGTCGCCGAAGCTCGCTACACGGGCCAGTATTGTCGACAAGGCGCATCACAAGACCTCCGTGCTATCAAACGTCTGTTACTCCATCGGGCACGCGACGAGCGACAGCTCGAGCGAGTCCAACAGCGGCTATTGGCCAAGACCGAGCACCTGCTTGACGATGCAGGTCATGCTTTGGCCATTGAGTGGATCGCACGTGAACTGATAGAAAGGGGGACCGTCAGCGGAAGAGCTGTGCGGCATTTTTTCAATCTAGCGCTGCGGAAAACTTCCTGAAAAGAACATGGCAATCCAAACGGATACGAATAGCGACCTAACCGTGATCGCCCAAAGCATCGCCGACGAACTGGGGTTGACGCTGCGGCAGGTGATGGCTGCGGTCGAACTATTGAACACGGGCAACACGGTTCCCTTCATCGCGCGCTATCGCAAGGAAGCGACCCAGGGACTCGACGAGGTTGCCCTGCGGGCCATCGAGGACGCTTTGGAGAAGGCGACGGCGTTGGCGTCGCGGAAGGAAACCGTGTTGAGGACGATCGAAGAGCAAGGTCAGCTCACCGAGGAACTCCGCTCGGCGATTGAGCGTTGCACGGACATCCGTGAGTTGGAAGCGATCTACCTGCCGTTCAAACCAAAGCGACGGACGCGCGCGACGATCGCTCGCGAGCGAGGGCTGCAGCCACTGGCGGACCTACTTCTCCGTCAGGAGCCATTGGGGTGTTCCAAACGCGACGCGCTGCAACGGTTCGTGAGCGCCGAACAGGAGGTGCCCGACTGCGACGCCGCTCTTCAGGGCGCTCTCGATATCATCGCGGAGCAGTGGTCGGAGGATGCCGCGACGCGTGGCTGGATGCGGGACCAGGCCTTTGCCGACGGTCAAGTGTGCTCGCGAGTCAAACGCGGCAAGAAGGAGGAGGCGAGCAAGTTCGAGTTGTACCTCGATCACCAAGAATCGGCGCGGCGGATCCCTTCCCACCGACTTCTGGCGATGCTCAGGGGTGAAGCGGAAGGGCTGTTGAACGTCAGCGTGGCTCTGGACCAATCGCAGGTCCTCCCACAGTTGACTCAGAGGTTGGTCCACAATCGCACATTCGAGTTTCGACAGGAATTGGTGTCGACGGTGCAAGATTGCTATGAGCGATTGCTGATGCCGGCGACGCAATCGACGGTTTTGCAGACACTCAAAGAACAGGCCGACGAGGAGGCGATCGGCGTCTTTGGCAAGAACCTGCGCGAGCTGCTGCTGGCGGCGCCCGCGGGACCGCGCGTGACGATCGGCATCGACCCTGGATTCCGCACCGGTTGCAAAGTGGCGGTGGTCGATCCGAACGGGGAAATATCTGACCGACACCGTGATCTACCCAACGCCTCCGCGAAGTGAGACGGAGGCAGCCGGCAAGACGCTGCTGGCGCTGATCGAAAAATACCAGGTCGAGCTGATCGCGATCGGCAACGGGACCGCATCACGCGAGACGGACGCGTTTGTCGGTGCGTTGATCCGAGATCATCGATTGGACGTCACCAAAGTCATGATCAGTGAGTCGGGTGCGTCGATCTATTCGGCCAGCGAACTGGCGGGCAAGGAGTTCCCCGATTTGGACGTGACGGTGCGAGGCGCGATCAGCATCGCACGCCGATTGCAGGACCCACTGGCGGAGCTGGTAAAAACGGATCCGAAGTCGATCGGCGTGGGCCAGTATCAACATGACGTGAGCCAAACACAGCTCCGCAAGTGCCTGGACCGCGTGGTCGAATCGTGTGTCAACCACGTGGGTGTCGACTTGAACATGGCGAGCGTCCCGCTGCTCTCCCATGTTGCGGGGATTGGGGCCAAGCTCGCTGAAAACATTGTTGAGTTCCGCAACGAGAACGGGCGATTCACGGATCGTAAACAGCTCATGCAGGTTCCCAAGCTGGGCAAGAAGGCGTTCGAGCAGGCCGCTGGTTTTCTCCGTATCCGCGGGGGTGATTCGCCCCTGGACAACTCGGCGGTGCATCCCGAGAGCTACCCGATTGTGCAGCGGATGGCAAAGAGGCTCGGTACCGATCCGAAGTCACTGGTCGGGAACGCAACGTTGAGTCAGAAGTTGAGGCCAGAAGAATTTGTGGACGACCGCTTCGGCATGCCAACGATCGTGGACATCATCACTGAGCTTGCCAAGCCGGGCCGAGACCCGCGCAGCGAGTTTCGAGCAGTGCGATTCGACGATCGTGTGAATCAGATGGAAGACTTGAAGCCCGGGATGATGCTCGAGGGTGTCATCACCAATGTCACCCATTTCGGCGCCTTCATCGACATTGGCGTGCATCAGGATGCGCTGATCCACATCTCACAACTGGCCAACACCTTCGTTAAAGATCCGAACGAGGTCGTCTCGGTGGGCGACGTCGTCCAAGTGAAGGTCTTGGAAATCGACATCCCAAGAAAACGGATCTCCGTCACCCGCAAGTTTTAAATGTAGGGTGGGTCAAGCAGGTAGCTTATGAGGTCCGGTTGGTTGGAAGTTGCAGCGGTCCAGTCGACGCGATTTTAGCGCCGGGATTGTCGACCTGCGCCGACCCACCAAAGGGCAGCAAAGTGATCCGTCGGCAACCGATACGCTGCCATCTGGTGGGCCGGAGCAGACGGGTCCTGACTGGCAGTCGCGTGAACTTGATCGGCGGCGCGTTTCTTTAGCCGAGGATCAACGCGCGCACGGTCTGCCTGACGCACCCTACACCTACTACCTCGCCAACGCGTCGCCCTCATTTTCGATCAACAGGTAGCGCGCGTTGAGGTCCAAACTTTCGTAAGACGAGCGCTGGCCGGACGGCCATTGGACGTCGACTCGGTCGACTCGCTTGACGTCACCGACGGCGATATCCAGCACCGCTTCGTCGCTGCAATAGTAACCGTCACCCGCCGTGACCCAGCCGCGCCATTGCTGATCGCCCGCCGTGACCGTGACGACGGCGCCTGTTGGGTGTCGCTCGCTCGTGGTTCCGATCAGTTCGAACTGAAGCCAATGACCCTCGGTCGGTGTCTCGTTGTGAAGCACTGCCAGCGGGCGATCAAGATGTCCGATCATGAAGTCGATCCGGCCGTCGCGATCAAGGTCACCGCTGGCCATCGCTCGGCCCAGGTACGCTCCAGAAAAATAGCCGCTTGGATCATCCACCTCCGCCAGTTCAAAGTGGTCGCCATGATGCATGATCACTTGCGGCGGCATGCGAAAGGTTTGTTCGGCGGGCAGACGGTCGAAGACATGGCCATTGGCCACGATCAAGTCGAGCCAGCCATTGCGGTCCAAATCGACCGCCTTGGTGCCGAAGCCGACCATCGGGCGGGTCAGCCGATCGAGCTCGTAGGCGACCGCTAGTTCGACGAATCGAGCATCACCTGTTTGCAGGTACAAATTCGATGACTCATTGAAGAAGTTCGTGACATGCAGGTCAATTCTTCCATCGCGATCGAAATCACCGGCGGCGATGCCCATGGCCGCCGTGGCAAGTCCTTCAAAGCCGTGCGCGAGTCCCAAACCGTTGGCTGCGTTGACCCAGCTCCCGTCCGGCGTTTGCTTCCACAGGTGATTGGGACGGGAATCGTTGGCGACAAACATTTCGTTGCCAATTCGATCATCAAAATCGGTGATCATCAGTCCCAGCCCGGAACCGGTCTCCGCTGACGAAGACTTCAGCGTTTCTCCGCGCCAGTTGCCATCGCCCAGGTTTTTGTAACACCAGTCGGGTTCAGCTTGATGCGTGATCGGCCCCGGGATTTCGTAGCTGCCGTCGGGCTGCGTCCGAGGCGAATCAAGCGCGCCATTCATCTCGATATAATTGGCTTCCAGCAATTCTGGAAGCGAGTCGCCGGTCAAATCGGCGATCGCCACCGACGTTGTGAATCGATTACCGGCGCCACCCAGTCTGCGCACTGTGATCACTGAAAGTGCCATCGCCATTGTTGATCAGCAATCGGTTGGCACCAATCTCTGCGATGAACAGATCGGGAAAGCCATCCTGGTTCACGTCACCGGCCGCCAAGCCCTGTGTATAGAGTGTGTCCTCCGTCGCCGATTGCAGCGTGACATTCTGAAAAACGAACGCCTCGTTTCGAAGCAACTGGTTGGACCGCGTGCCGGCAAGTGAGGGCGGGCTGCCGCTGCCCTGGGCGAGATACAGATCGGGCCAACCATCGAGGTCAACATCGATCACGGCGATTCCACCACCCAGCGATTCATAGAGCGAAAGGAGATCGAGGTTGATCGCGGTGTCGTGGTACCATTGAAAGTCAACGCCGATCGAGCTGGCAACATCGACCAGGCGAGGGATTACCGAAGGGGATTGTGGTCGCGCGGCCCGGACGCTCTTGCCGTCTGTCTCGGAGCGGCCGAGCGTTTCGTCCAATGCGGGCTGCAATGCGAACTCGTCAGGATCGATCGCAGCCCGAGCAACGTTCAGCTGAATCTGGCGGAAGTCACCGAGTCTTTGGAGTTCAACGCGATGCTGCTCGATCGCTCGACGTTGTTCGATCGCGCCGGCGGGCAGCGCATGCGAGTACCACGCGATCGCCTCCAACGGACGCCCAATCTTGGAGAGCCACTCCGCCTGTTTTTGCCACAGCGACCGATCGTTCGGTGATGCCAACATGTCGCTGAACAGGCGTTGGCTCGTGTTGACCTGGTTCGAAAGCATCAAGATCTGTTCCGCATCCTCATCCCGTCCCAAAGCGGCCAAGGTGCGATACAGTCGCTGGTAACTGAGCCGGTCGGTCGCATCACGGCTGATCGCCTCCAAGAATGCGCGGGTCGCGGCCTCGTGCCGACCAGCCGCCATCAAGCTTGCACCCACCGCGGCCCAATAGTCGCTCATCTGACGGACGTCCTCATCCGTCTTTGCATGCCAAAAGTTCAGCTGGTCAAAGGCTTGTGACTCCGCGAGCAACCTGCCGTACAGGGCCGACGCCGCCGCGGAGGTGAAGCCTTGTTCCCACTGGCTCTGTAACTCGGCAAGTCCGCGCTGAAAGTCTCGCTGTGTAAAATACCAGCGGGCCCGACCGAGACCGGCATGGAAAACCTCTTCCAACTTTTCGCCGCTCCTCAGTCGCATCGGGAACGCATCGTCGCGCGCGATCAGCGACATTGTCTCTGCGAGCGTCGATTCTCCCAACGCGCACAGTCGGTCGGCCTGCTCCGACGCTTCCTGACGCCGACCCTGGTAGTTCAGCTCCCTCCACAGCAGGTGACGCCACGCCGGTTGATCCGGTTGTTGGTTGGCCAGTTCGAACAGCAGCTCAGTCGCCGCGTCGTGTTGTCCCCCGCGGATCAATTGTTCGAGGCGTAGCTCGGTCGCCTGGCTTCCAAACCGGTCGTTGGATAGCGGAATCGTCCCGGCCAATTCTGCCGCCTCGTCCGCCCGACCTCGCAGTGCCGCGATTTGGGCCGCCAGATAGATCACGTCGGGTCGATCCGGCGTCTCGATCAGGGCCCGCGAAACGGACTCGGCCGCTGCGTCGTGTTGCCCCAGATCGACTTGGCGTCTAGCCTTCATCATCCAGTCGATCGGCGCAGTTTGGGGTGGCTCGACCTGCGATCCCGATTGCCTCGCCCGCTTGTCGCATCCGAGCGGCAACAACACTGTGATCAACCAGACCGCGATCAGCAGAACCGTTCGCCGCCACGTTCGTATCGATTCGCATTGTTTGACGTTCATTCTCGCCATTGTATCGCCAGTCCATGAATCCATCGTCCGGCCTGTTCAAAGTGACTGTCCTGATGGTCGTTGCCATCGCAGGCTGCGGTCGTACGCGAGATTCATCCACGTCGACCAGGTCCTCCGACCCCGGTCGGGACGGAGTCGTTGTCGGGGCATCCACCAACACCGCACAGGGTAATGGATCGGGGGGGCATTCGGCCGATCCGCTGGAGCCGATTCGCCAGTTGATCTCGGGTGGCAAGATGGACGAAGCCCACGAGGCGATTCAGCGTTATCTGATTAGCAAGCCGGACGATCCGAACGCACTGGTCCTCGCGGCGCAAACCAGTTCTGAGCTGGGAAACGTTGATCGCGCGGTCGAGTTGCTCGATGAGGCCGTGCGCTACTGGCCTGACAACGAAATGAACTTGAAAGCCCGCGCGGCGGAGTTGTTGGCGCAATCCTCTCGCTGGAATGAGGCGATCGCCCGACTCAACGAACTTGTCAATCAGAACCCGGAATTCGATGGTGCGCGTCGCCGTTTGGCGGGACTGCTCAATGCCCGCGGGTTTCGCTTCGATGCCAACGAGCACATCCGGCAACTTTGCCGTCGTGGTGGTGCGACGGCCGAAGAGCTGCGAGGGCTGATCGCCCCGTCACGCACCTTCGTTACCTTTGCCGAAAAGCCCGACATCCATGACTCCCAGGCGATCGAAAAAGCAGGTGTGCTGAGCGTTGCGCTGGCGCTCTTTGGCCAGGGCGATGTCCGCGACGCGTTGACAGTGCTCGAGCATAGCGACCTGATCAAGGAAAGAAATCCTTGCGCCGTGGCGTTCTACGGACAGGTGCTGATCGAATCGCAGCAGCTGGACCAGTTTCAAGATTGGCTTGACGGAGCCGAGAAGGCGTGCGAACGCTATCCCGCTTTCTGGATGGCGCTCGGTGGCTGGGCGCTGCATCACCAACAATATGAAACGGCGGTGCGGATGTATGCCGAGGCCGTGATAAGAGAGCCGGGCGACGCGGCAGCCAACAACCGCTTGACCCAAGCGCTCAGTGCGGCCGGTCAACAACGAGATCGCGTCGCGGTTTCGCCAACGCAATGCGCAGATCAACCAGCTGACGCAGATCATTGGTGCGGTGTTTTCCGATCCGGATGCGGGTCCGGAGGCCATCACGGAGCTGGCGGCTCTGTTGGCCAAGGCCGGTCGGCCGATGGAGGCGTTGGCCTGGCATCGCTTGCTGCTGGCGGGAACGCAACGCGCCGGAGCAAGCGATCGAACAGCTGGCGGCCGAGCAACGCAAGGTGATTCAGGCCGAGCAGCAGAATGCGGATTATCTTCGTTCCGTGTTGCTATGCGGATTGAAGCTCGACGACTTTCCGATCGATTCGGCCTGGCTTGCCGAGAGTCGCCGGAAACGATCCGAAGCGGATTTGCCACCGGCTCGTGATACGCGAACGGCGCTGCCCCCTTCCTTCGTGAACGTCGCGCGGCGCGTTGGGCTTGATTTCACCTACCTCAACGCGCCGACCCGAGTCGAACGCGAGTTCCGCATCTTCCAAGCGTACGGCGGCGGTGTGGCCTGCCTCGATTACGACCTCGACGGCAATGTCGATTTCTATCTCGGTCAGGGCTCCGGGCGAGCCGCCCGCAGGTCGCGGCACCCGCCCCAACCAGTTGGCGAGAAACCTGGACAGCAGCGTCCAGAACGTGACCGAACCGGCTGGCTGCGATGACCGAGCTTACACCTGCGGAATCACGTCGGGGGATTGGAACCAGGATGGCCTTCCCGACCTGTTGATTGGCAACATCCAGCAGAACAGCCTGATGATCAACCAGGGCGACGGCACGTTTCGACTGCAAGACGGCGACGCCATGTGGGGTGAGGCGAAGTACACCACGGGGCTCGCGATCGCCGATGTGAGCGGTGATGACCTTCCCGACATCATCGAGATCAACTATCTGGACGATCCAAGGATTTACGACCCGATCCAGTACAAGCCCGACGGCACTCCGGTTGTGCTGCCCGGTCCGCTCCACTTTCAGCCTGCGGTCGACCGGTTGTTCGTGTCCCTGGGTGACGGTTCCATGCGGGGCGAGCTATTCGGAGGGACGCCATCGATCCGTGAGGTTGGGCCTGGTGAAGGCACAGCACCCTCGGCCACGGGATTGGGAGTGTTGGTGACAAGCCTTGATGGCGCGGTAGGAAACGAAGTCTTCGTGGCCAACGACCTGATGGCCAACCATCTCTGGCAGCGGATGCCCGGTCGCGATGATCTCGCCTGGCAGGATCTCGCGGTGGTTCGCGGCGTTGCCTATGGCGCAGGAGGCATGCCGCTGGCCTGCATGGGGATCGCCGCAGCCGACTTCGACGAAAATGGGCGGCTCGACCTGCACATCACCAACTTTGCCGACCAATGGTCAAATCAATACATGCAGAACGAGGGGGGCGTGTTTGTCGATCTGACCTTGCCGTTGGGACTCGACCGCGACTCCTTGAAGATGCTTGGCTTTGGCACCCAAGCGATGGACTATGACAACAATTCAACCGTTGACCTGGTGGTTGGCAATGGACATGTCGAAGATTTCACCGCGAAAGGTACTGCGTTCGAAATGCCGACTCAGGTGTTCGCCTGGCAGCATGGCCGCTTTGAAGCGATGTCTGTTTCCGGAGATCCCGACTATTGGAACAGCGGTCACCTGTCGCGCGCGCTGGCCCGATGCGACTGGAACAACGATGGACTGCTCGATTTCGTCGTGACCGATCTGAAAGAACCGGTTGCACTTCTGGAGAACCGCACGCAGACCCCCCATCACTGGTTGCAGCTCGAACTGGTTGGCACCCGTTGCGAACGAGACGCCATCGGCGCGATCGTAAAAGTCACGACGGCAGGTCGCACCATGACGGGCGTTGTCCAGACCGGTGACGGCTACATGTGTAAGAATCAGTCGATCTTGGCTTTCGGACTCGGCGATCGTGATACGGTCGAGCAACTGACCGTCCAGTGGCCCGACGGTGGTCAGCAAACGATCACGGGCCTGAAGGCTGATCAAAGGTGGCTGATTGTGCAGGGCCAAGAGCAGCCGTTCACCAGACGGAGTCTCCCTGATCGGTCGCGGATTGGTAGAGTGGCAGAATGATGTTGGGCAGATTGATGGTCGAAAGACTCGTGAACCAACACTTCCAGCCAGTCAGCGTCGCCACATCATTCCGCCCAGCATCGTTCTGCCCAATTCGGTATTCTTGACGAAAGCGATCACGGTCCGGTAACGAGACGCGTTGAACTGATTGAACAGGGCTCCGGCTGGATAAGGCGGCTATCGAAGCGATTCATGAGACCACACAGCAATTCAGTTGATTCGATTTTGTTGGTGGCGTTGTGGTTTGCCATCGCGCTGGCCGGTTGCTCACGCAATTCGGGACAATCCGCGGTGGATCAACGCGAGCCCAATTCAGACTCGACCGCCTTACCCGGCGTTGTCACCGCGTCGAAATCGAGTCCCGCTCCGGATTCAACCGAGTATGTCGGCTCGCAGCGCTGCGTGAGCTGTCACCAGCAGCGTCACGAAAGCTACTTGCTGTCTCACCACAGCCGTTCGCTGACCAGGGTGGACGTTACCGCTGAGGAGTCAGGTCAAACCCTTGATCATCCGCCAAGCAATCGCTCGTACGAGATCGTTCGTCGCGACGGCAAGCTCTGGCACCGCGAAACCATCCTCGAAGGCGATCCGCAAAACGAAACCAAAGATCCGCTGGTGATCGCAGAGTTTCCCATCGACTACGTGATGGGAAGTGGCAAGTTCGCCAAAGGCTATCTGGTTTCGGCGGGTAAGTTTCTCCTGCAGTCACCGGTAACGTGGTATTCGGGTGGGAAGTCTTACGGGATGTCACCCGGCTACGACTCGCCGGCCAACGCTGGCTTTGGGCGGGCCGTCACCGACGAATGTTTGTTCTGTCACAGCGGGATGGTTTCCCGCGAGAATGAAAACCGCTACTTCTTCACGATCAACGAGCTTTCGATCGGGTGCGAACGTTGTCATGGGCCCGGCCAGGAACACGTGGAACATTTCGAAGCGCTGGCCGCTGGCGACCAGGTTGACTCGAGCAAGCCATTTCGTGACTCGATCGTTCACCCCAGCAAGTTGAGTCGACTGCAATCCGAATCCCTCTGCGGTCAGTGCCATTGCCAGGGCGAAGCCGAGGTCAGCGTGGCAGGGAAACGAGACTGGGAATTTCGTCCCGGCGATGACTTTGCCACGGTCAAAATGAACTACGACGCGGTCGCCCACGATGCTGGGAACACGCGGTTTGTCGGACATTTTCCACAGCTCCACGCCAGCAAGTGTTATCAAGGATCGACGACGATGACGTGCGTCACCTGCCACAGTCCGCACCACCATCCCGAAGGCGAGCAGCGGCATCAGCTGCACCGCCAACAATGTCTGGAGTGTCACCAGGATGAGGCGTGTGGCGTGCCGCTCGACGCACGCATCGACCGCAACGACAATCGCTGCGTCGAATGCCACATGCCCAAGACAAAAAGCGAAGTCCCGCATACTTCGACCACCAATCACCGAATCGCCGTTTACGACGATGCGAAGGACGTGGCGGCGTCGAATCCCAAGGCGAATCCGACTCCGCAGGTCGTCGCTCTACAAGACGTCCCGGCCGAAATGCCACCGGCCGATGCTGCCCGACTCCGTGCGTTGGGTACTTACTGGCTGTATCGAAAACATGCGGGTGACCCTGAAATGGCACAGCTGGGGCAAATGGCCGGCCAGGCCATGCAGCAAGTGGTTCAGGCAGGCAATGGCGATGCCGACGTGTTCGCCAATCTTGCCATGCTGACGTACATGCAAATTCCATCCGTTCCCGCAGGCCCCAATAACGAGGCCATCGTGGCCGACATGTGGGAGTGGGCGATGAGCTTTGCCCAGGAGGCACTGCGACTGGAATCGAACCCAAGTGAAAGCCGAGAGACCGCCTTGGAGGTTGCAGGCCGATACTTCTACCGGTTGAGCCAGCATCAGCAGTCGGCCGCCGTGTTTGCTGAGCTGACCGAACTACGGCGCCGCAAGGAAGACTGGGCGATGCTGGGAATCAGCCTGGCGCAACTCGGCGATTTGCGGGGATCCGAATCGGCATTGCGAGAATCGATTCGTATCAACGGCGGCGACCCCGACCTGTACGAGACGCTGGCGATCGTGATCGGACGCAGCCGGCCGATCGAGGCCGGCGAACTCAACGCCGATCGCGCGTCGCATTCGTCAAGCCAAGCCGGAGCGAGAGGTGACTGAAATTCCCTGACCGCCCCTCCCAAATCCGAAGCGGTTGGTTATCCTGGTCACGCCGTGAAAAACCTGGTCGGGTGCCGTCCAGAGCCCAAAATGACGGCTAATCCTTGTTAGCCGACTGGGCACGTTCCAAGCGGCGAATCCGAAGTGTTCCTGTTTGGAGTCCAAATTATGAAACTTAGCCAACTCTTTCTCGCGCTTCCCATCCTGGCATTCTCCCTCTGCCTGACCACCACCGGATGTGGCCGCGGCTCGGAAAACCAAGTGATCGAAGCAGCCCCGACCACCGCCGAAGAAGAAGCGACTTATGAGAAAGAGTCCTATGGGACTCCCGCGAACGACGACAGTCAGAACTAATCGGTTCAGAACCTGATCACCATTGAAAATCGAGGGGGCTTAATGCCCCCTTGTTTGTTGGCCGCGAAGCGGCAACGGCTAGGAGGGAGGCGTTCTTAAGATCGCCCGAGCTCCTCGCCGTTGTGGCTCCGCGGCCATTTTTTGTGGCGATTGGCCCACCCTCTTCGCTAGGAATCCGCCCTTTCCGCAACAACGAAAATTGTCGAAACGTCCAAATTGGATGACGAAAAGTCTTTTTTGGTGTGGTCGTCCCTGGTAAACTCCGTTCCAGGGAGCATTCCACTTCCTCAAGTTTTCGTTTCTTCGATACCTTCTTTGCGGAACTTTTCATGAAGAACACTCGTTCTCATCGCGAGGGATTCACCCTCGTCGAACTGTTGGTCGTGATTGCGATCATCGGCGTCCTGGTAGGGCTGCTCCTACCCGCGGTTCAGGCCGCACGAGAGGCTGCACGCCGGATGAGCTGCAGCAACAACTTCAAGCAAATTGGCTTGGGGATGCACAATTACCATTCGGCGTACAAACAGCTGCCGATGCAGTCGGGTGGTACCTACAACACCTGGACTCCTAGCAATGGTCGCGTCGGAGGCGAGTTGGATAACAACCGATTTCGACAGAGCTGGTTGATCGGTTTAACGCCGTTCATCGAGCAGCAGGCACTGTGGGAAAAGATTAGCAACCCGGTTGATGGCGACGGGGACGGTGTGATCAGCAATTGGGATGCGAGGCCCTTGAGTGATGCGGCACCGATGGGCCCCCGCCCATGGGATACGCGTTACGAGCCTTGGATGACCGAGGTCCCGACGCTTCGCTGCCCTAGCGACCCGGGAACGGGCCTACCCGCGATGGCGCGTACGAACTATGCGGCGAACATCGGTGATTCGACCGACTGGGTGAATCACGGCTTCTGGCGATGGCAGGGCGGCACCTGGAATCAGGGGCACAATCGAAGTGCCAACTGTTCCAACCGTGGCTTCTTCTACAATCGCAAAGCGATGAAGTTTCGCGACGTTTTGGATGGATTGTCCAATACGATTGCGGCTGGAGAGATCGCGACTGGGCTGGGCAACCGTGAAATCACAACCGATCCCTACTTCGGGGCTGGCTGGAACAACATTCATGGGCGTACCGGGTCGGGACCGAGCCAGTGTGTCGATAGCGGGTTCATCGATCCGGAGCGGCCCAGTTTCTGGGCTCCCACCGTCGGAAATACCAACCCTGGGCTACGTAACAACAACTGGAAACGAGGTTTTCGCTGGGCCGATTCGGTGCCGACCTACACGAGCATGACCACGATCCTGCCACCTAACCGTGAGGTCTGTATCGGTGGCGGGGGTGACTTCGACACCGGCGTGCTGCCTCCGAGTAGTCGACATCAAGGTGGTGCTCACGTCCTGATGGGCGACGGCGCTGTGATCTTCATCACCGATTCGATCGAAGCGGGTGATCCACGTGCGCCAGTGGTTCAGAACCACGGTGCCACCAACAACGCGAATCCCGGTACCGTTTGCGGTCAAAAGAGCCCTTACGGATTGTGGGGAGCGTTGGGGACGCGTGCGTCCAGCGAAACGATCGAAGAGCAACTCAACCAATAGGCTCTTCGGCTTGCTAAGACAGACCTATCCCCAGGCGTTTGCCTTGTCTTTACCCACATCTTTTGATGCCGAAGGTATCACGGAGGGTAGCCGTGGGTCGCGCACCCACGGAATGGTGAATTCGCAACAGAAACCGACCCCTAAGGGGTCGCAGATCCGTCTGCGACCGCCTTCGGGGTCGTAAATTCCACAAGTTTCCGTAGGTGCGCGCGACCCAGCTACCATCTGCGACCGCTTCGCGGTCAATTCACGCGAGTTCCACTCGATGATGGAATTCAAATGTGGGTAAAGCCCAGGGCGTTTGCCGGGGATAGGTTTTTTTTGGCTCGGAGCACACCCTCTGGCGGCGAGCAATCCAATACAAGCACGACGCGCCAGCGAGTGTGTTCGCACGTATTTCGTTCTTCACGCACGACCGGTCCGGGTGTGTTTCCCTGTGCCATCGCGTCCAGGAAGTACAGACACACTCGCTGGCGCGTCGTGCTTGTATGCGGGGGACTGTGAAAACACTTCCGCGGTCAGCTTCAGGTTCGACCAAAAAACGGAAACGGGTTCCCCGTATTGGGGTCTGTCACGCCCCGCTCTAGCTTCCATATTGGACGCGAATTTCCCCTTCGCAGCTCATTTCCCTTCTGCCATCGGTCAATTTTCGATGCTCATGGAGAAGCTGGACGAATGAGCAAGCGCATTGGATGAATGCGCTCGTGACTTACCAATCAAAATCGCTTTCAATTGTTCCAAACGTCCAGCTTCGTTTACCTCTTGGACTCTTTTCGGGGTGTTTCGACACCAACTGTTGCGCCGTTCTGCTGCCTCGATTTTGTTCCCCTCGACAGTACTTTCCATTGTTGGCTTAGGGCCAAAGAACCTGGGTAATCCGGACGAATCTTGAAAAAGCAGGTTCTCCGAGTTCCGCGTTTGGAATCACTGAAGGCGGTGCGAATCGGGTCTGATGGAACCGGTCCAAAAAGGTTGCGACTGTCATTTTTTGCTTCCGTTTTTTCGTCAAGGAATTCCGTCAATGAGACAACGTAATGCCGGCTTCACGCTGGTAGAACTCCTGGTCGTGATCGCGATCATCGGGGTTCTGGTAGGGCTTCTGCTACCCGCGGTTCAGGCCGCACGCGAGGCTGCACGCCGGATGAGCTGCAGCAACAACTTCAAGCAGATTGGCTTGGGACTCCACAATTACCACTCGGCTTTCAAAGAGTTGCCGAAGCAATCGGGTGGTACCTATGACTTCTGGACGCCGTCCAACGGCTCTGCGACCTCGCTGGACAATAATCGTTTTCGTCTCAGCTGGTTGATCGGGCTGACGCCGTTCATTGAGCAGCAAGCTTTGTGGGAAAAGATCAGCAACCCGGTCGACGGCAACAAAGACGGCTTGATCAACGACGGCGCTGCGACTCCCCTGCACGACGCGGCAGCGATGGGCCCCCGGCCGTGGGACACGCTGTACGAGCCCTGGATGACTGAGATTCCCACGATCCGTTGCCCCAGCGATCCGGGAACCGGTTTGCCGGCGATGGCTCGCACCAACTATGCGGCGAACATTGGTGATTCGACCGACTGGGTGAATCACGGTTTCTGGCGATGGCAAGGCGGCACTTGGAACCAGGGGCATATCAACAATGCCAACTGTTCCAATCGCGGCTTTTTCTACAACCGCAAGTCGATCAAATTTCGCGACGTCCTGGATGGTTTGTCCAACACGATTGCAGCCGGCGAGATTGCGACCGGACTGGGTAACCGTGAAATCACCACCGATCCGTACTTCGGCATCGGCTGGAATCAAATCCATGGTCGTCAGCCGAATGGACCGGCCTCGTGCTCGGATGCGGGACTCATCGATCCGGAGCGACCCCAATTCTGGGCTCCCACGGTCGGAAATACGAATCCAGGACTGCGAAACAACAACTGGAAACGCGGTTTCCGTTGGGCCGATTCGGTGCCGACCTACACCAGCATCACCACGATGCTGCCACCTAACCGCGAAGTTTGTATCGGTGGCGGCGGTGACTTCGATACCGGTGTGCTGCCTCCGAGCAGCCGACATCAAGGCGGTGCCCACGTCCTGATGGGTGACGGCGCGGTGATCTTCATCACCGATTCGATCGAAGCGGGTGATTCACGTGCTCCGGTTGTTCAACTCAACGGCGCGATCAACACGTCGAACCCCAGTACCGTCTGCGGCCAGAAGAGTCCGTACGGATTGTGGGGTGCCCTGGGAACCCGGGCATCCGGCGAAACGGTGGAAGAACAGCTGAATCAATAGCGGCTGTTGCTCTTGAAGCATTCGACCTATCCCAGAGCTCCGCTTTGGGATAGGTTTTTTTTTGCAACGACAGAAGGAGAGCAACCACCGGCGTCGATGGTTGTTTCCCTCGTTCTCTAACTCGTTCTCTGACTCGTTCTCTGACTCGTTCTCTGACTCGTTCTCGTGCTCGTTCTCGTGCTCGTTCTCGTGCTCGTGCTCGTTGCTCGTTCTCGTGCTCGTGCCGGGTGGAACGACGCGGGAAGTGTATGCTTCGATCGAACGCCGCCAGTCCTGCTAAGCTCGCTCTCCCGTCCGGTATCGAGTACCGAGCACCAGCACCGCTTCGCTGAGTACCAGCACCGCTTCGCTGAGCACGAGCACCGCTTCGCTGAGCAGGAGCAGGAGCGCAACCCAGGAAGATTGGAACGCAATCGAGTTGGCGGCGAGCTGGATTGGTTCACTTCTCCATCGTCTCTGGGAGCGAACTAGCGGCGCTCGGTCTGTTGCTGCAGTAGAAAGCTTTTCAACTTGTCGAGCTGATCGGTGTTGATATGATCGACTCCGGCCGCCGCCAATTCACGCCACAGTTCAGGGTTCTCGGGGGTTGCCCAAAAGCGGACGCGACGACCATCGGCGTGAGCCTGCTGTACGATCGAGTGCAGCTTGTCCCGTTCGGCAACCGGAAATTCGCCATCACCGAGCCACTGAAAGTGCGCGGTCCAACGATCGCTGATCAGCGGCATCAAGTCAGCGGGCTGTTCCGAGTGGAGGTCACCCAAACGTCCGTCAATGCCAACACGACGCGACGCATCGGCGGCAATATCCTCCATGGGCCGGTCGCCTGAGATCACGATCTCAACGGCCCGTTGCTGATACTTGCCGTTCTCCAATCCCGAGAGCATGTTTTCATACGGCTTCAAGGCTTGCTTCAAGACCTTGTAGACTTCCTTGCCGTCGGTCTTGATGTCAATCAGCAGCGTGATGGTCGGGCCGTTGCGGTAAACGCGTCCGCCGTTCGATTCGACTCGCTGCTGCAACGGATCGAGGTACAGACTCTGCAGCGTCCGCTCCGGCCGCAGTTCCTCGCGATCGTGGCCCACCAACAGCGCCCCGTCGACCAGATAGATATCCGCCTCGACACTGCAGAATCCACGATCCAACGCATCCAGCAGAGGTCGGGGGTGCCGGTAATCGTTGTGGGCGTGCAGCCTGAGTCAATGGTGTAACGGGCGACGCGATGGTTGCCCCCTCTTGTCCGCTGACTTGCGGTGCGAGCACCAACACAGCGGCCGTGAGCACGAACCAAGGATTCAAAAGTCGGCCAATCATTGCCAGGATGCCTATGACGTGTTGGTAATCGGTGGAAGGCAGCATTGTAACGCCAAAATTTTCGTCTGGCTGGACAACGCCAGTTGCGCGGGTTGAGCCGTCAATCCAAGCACGAGGCGCAAGTTTCGATGTTGCGCGATTTACCACGGAGTGGCTGTGAAGATATTGTGCTTGCTACTGTAGGTCCGCCTTTCCAAGGCGGACACCCGCAGCTTTGCTGCGTTTCGTGCGAGTCTCGGAGAGACTCGCCTACAGTAATGCACCGCGGTTGAATTTGATCACAGCCTCGGAGTGGCGGGAAGCGTCTCGCCCAGGTCGGGAGTTTGTTGCTTTTGTCAGCCAGTTTCGGGGCCCACGGCTAGCGCCTGAGGTTCACTGTGAACCTCAGGCGCTAGCCGTGGGCAGCTTTGCCTGTCGGTGTGATTCGAGGAATCCGCAAGCGGGAGGGTGATGATATCGCAACACCAAAACGTGTGTGTTTCCCTTGCAAGAGCCCGACACACTCGCTTGCGCGTCGTGATTGGCGAGTCTAGCAGAATCAAGAATTGCAGCACGTAGGGCGGCGATTCACGAATTCTCGTACTTCGCAAGTACCCTGACTTCTTCTTCGTTCTCGAAGCGTTTCACCACTACGTAATGATGCGGTAGGAAGTGATGTCGTCTTTCTTCTTGCAGCTGTTCGTCGGCGAGCGTTTCGACGGCGTAGTCCGAGACGACCTTGAACCGGTATCCGATCGCACCTCGGTTGGAGAACAAAAAATAACGCTCGGCATCACTCGGCTCACCGAGAGCGCCGTGCAGGATCTTCCCATCGTAAGGGCCGCCGATGAATTCGAAAACGATCTTCAGATTCTCACCCTGCTTGAAACGCTGTCCAGTAAGGGAATTGCGTTACGTAGAGAGCGCGAGCGCTCCACCCTCGCAGTACTCAGCGTTGCCGAAGGTCTCGAGCCCGTCGTGACCGAGTCCATGAGCCAGCGCGAGCCAGAGGCGATTGTGGGCCGCACCTTCCAGATTCAGGGCCCGCCCGGTACGGAATCCGGCGCCGCCACCGACCAACAGGAAGGGAATGTCGTCCAACGTGTGCGAATTGCCTTTGCCGAGTTCATTGAGCCAGACGATTTGCGTGTGATCCAACATGTTTTCGTCAGGTCGCAGCGGCTCCGGTGTTTCCGCCAAACGCTTGGCGAGGAACGCCAACTCCCCAGCGAACCAAGCGTTGATCTGCTTGAGCTTGTCGTGGGCATCTTCGTTGCCATCGGGCTCATGCGACAACGAGTGATGACCTTCCTCGATATCGAGCCAGCGCATCCGCGCCTGACCGACCGACCTCATGAACTGCAAACTGGCGACGCGGGTCATGTCGTTCGCCATCGCATTGACGAGTAGTTCGATCTGCATACGGCTGATCGCTGGCGTGTTGTCGTTGACAAGTTCAATGTTGGGATCGATCTCCGGTTCCGGATGAAGCAATTCCGTCTCTTTCGAGGCTTCGACAATCTCGAGTTCGAGCTTTCGCACGTTCTCCATGTGCTCCTGCAGCATGCGGCGGTCGGCCGTGCTCAGTTTGTTGGACACGCGATCCAGATCCTGACGAATACGGTCAAGAACACTGCCCACGATCTGGCGGTCCTGTGCGCCGCCATAAAGCTTTTGAAACATCTGGCTCGGATCATCGATCGGAGCGATCGGTCGGTCGCTGCCGGCGTAACACATGCGGGTCCAGGGGTCAGCCCGATTGGGGACCGCAACGCCGAACTCGAGTGAGCCGAAGCGCGTTCGCGTTTCCTCACGCGATTGGAAGAAGTTGGAAACCTCTTGGTCGATCGAAATGCCGCCTGCCCAACCGGCTGGCGTGTGACCACCGCCCTGAATGTTTCCCGGATTGAGCTCCGTCGCAGTCAGCAGGCAAGACATGCCACGCATATGGCTGTCACCATCCCCACGCACCTGATTGTTGACTCCCTTCAGGACCAATGTCTGATCGCGAAACGGCTCCAAAGCGCCGAGCATCGACTTGAGTTGCAAGGGAGCATCAGGATCGAAACTGTCTGGCCAGAACTCGTCGGGCAACGTTCCGTTGGGCGAGAACATCACGATCAACCGCTTGCGCGGCCTCGCGCCAGCACCTTCGGCAGCAAAGAGGCTGGGTAGACCGGTCAGAAATGGCATCGCGGCGACACCAATTCCCAAATCACGAAGGAACCGGCGACGGTTTCTATGCAGGGCGGTCATGGCGAATCCTCGGCTTGCAAGTGAGATGTCTCAATCAAATTCTCGGCGGCAGCAACAGTGGCAATTCGGGCCAACAGTTTCTGCACGTTAAACTCATCCTCTTCGAACCGCGACCTGAGCTTCTCGAGCAGGTCCGGATCGAACTCCGAGGGGCCTCGTTTGACCACGTGTTCGAACACGTGGGTAATGAATGCTTTGTGCGCCGCGGGATTCTTCACGGCAAAGTCCGCCACGTCCCGCGCGCTGGCAAGCTGAATCGTTTCACCGCTCTCGGTCGTGTACTCGCTCTTGGTGTCAACCGGTTTGAGTTTGTCAGCGACTCGCCAGCGACCGACGGCGTCGAAGCTCTCCAGCGTGAATCCCAACGGATTGATCACGGAGTGACAAGACATGCAGGCCGCATCGCGTGTGAGCTGAGTGATCTTCTCACGCATGGTTAGGTCCGGCGAGAACTCGTTGTCCTTGAACGCGATTGCCATGGGAGGCGGGCTCAAGGCTCGGCCAACAATGTTTCGAGTCAGAAACACGCCTCGATGGATGGGTGACGTGTTGTTGTGATACGCGTACGCGCTCAGCAGATAGGGATGGGTAAGGACCCCGGAACGTCGATCGGAAGGGAACTCCACCGGTTGAAACTCGGAGGCAAACTGTCGTAGGTCGGCTCGCCGCTTGATTGCTTGGCCATCGAGCTCCTTTCCCGAGGACTCCTCACTCGCGGGGGGAGCATACAACGTCGCCAGCCGATCGTTAAGCATCAGGTAGTCCGCCAGCAACAATTGACGGTAATCCGAGTCACGGCTCCAGACGACGCGGTCCAGGAACAACTCCAAAGAGCGGCGCAAGTCGGCGATCACCGCTTCGTCGAAATCGGGAAACAACGCTTTGTCTTTCGATAGATCTCGCTGTTCGAGTTCCAGCCAGCCACGAAAGAAGCTCTGCATCTTGGACTTGGCACGGTCATCATCCAGCATGCGCCTTGCCTGTGATTCGATTTCCTCCGACGAGTCCAATCCTCCGTTGCCGGCCGCCGCGAGCAATTCACGATCGGGAATGGAGTCCCAGAGCCCAAAGGAAAGGCGAGAGGCGATGGCGTAGGGCGAGGGTGCTTCGCCAGCCGGAGTCAAATCGGGATAAAGGAAGTGCGGTGACATCAGGACCAGGATGACTGCCCGGCGAACGCCGCCTTCCAGGTTTGCCGGGTCGCTGCCGAGCACCTCCAGTAGTTCGTCCCGCTCGCTGACTTCCAGCGGGCGGCGGTAGGCAACGCTTGCAAACTCCAGCACAAACTCCTTCACCACCGCGGCTCGATCCTGAGCTTGACCGTCGGTGCCAGCCTCGGTGTCACCATCGGATTCCTCCAGTCCCGCCAACCAAGGCAAGCGGTTGACGACCTCGGCCGCCGCTTCGATGGCGCCATTCATCGTGGCCACTTGCCACTGCGGCGAGACCGAACTGCCACGCTCAAACCCCAAGCTCCGATCGTCGGCCGGAAACGGGGTTTCGCAAACGAACAGTCGACCCGGCTGGGTGGTGGTCGTGTGGTTGAAGTCAAGCACCGACCAGGTACCCTGAGGCGGTTTCCACTCCAGCTTGATCGATGCGTCGTCCTCGAGGTATTTGAAGAACTCGAGGCGGATCGGATAGGTTCGGCCACCAAGTAAAAACACTCGAGCGCTCTGCTCACGCAGTTCGCCCGATCCAACCCAAGCATCGATCAAGGCTTGCTGGCCGGCCAGCGAACTATCGTCGCGGAGGGCCCTTCGGTTCGGTTGCGGGTCCATGTTGAGGTAGAGCCTGGCACCGTTCTCGGTCTGAATTCGGAACTCGTAGTGACCCGAGTGTTCGGCAATCACACCTCCCTGCCAGATGATCGCGAACTGATCGGCTGAAATGCTGGGTGCTGGACTGCCCGCTGCGAAGTCAAACTCCAAACGTGTGTCGCTGCGAAAAAGTCCGAGGCGATCGGCCTTGTTCATGCCGCGTGATTGGTAGTAGTCGCCGCGCAGTCCGGGAACGTCGAGGTCGGACCTTTGATTGTCTAGCGTCTTGTCATCACGTTTGTCGGCCGACCCCACACTTCCGTCGACGCTTCCCGAGATGGGAAAGTGGCCGATCACATCTGCTACCGCATTGCGATACTGTTCGACGGTCAGACGACTGATTCGCGGGCTGACGTTCTCGGCCGATGACGGATAAAAGTGTTGGCGGATGTATTCGGCAAGGAGTCGTGCTTCTTCGCCCACGCATGCTTCGGGGTCCTCCTCGGGCATGGTCTCGACGATCAGCTTGGCGACTTCCTCGACCGATTGATCGGTGCGGAAGGGTTTCTCGTACCCGTCAGCGATCCCCTGTCCATCAACGCCATGACAGCGCAGCACACTTCTCGCGGTATGCCAGGGCAAGCTCATCGGGGCTGACGGACACCGCGGAACGGTCTGGTGTCTCGGTCGTTCCGGCGGGGTGATCCGCAGGGGTCACAGACTGCGCCGAGGCAATTGGAGCAGCCCACAAAGCCAGGCAAACGCCGAGCGTGTGGGTGAACAGCGAGCAACCGTGAGTCGTTCGGAGCATAGTGATTCACGCATTGGAAACGGCAAGAATCTTCGTGCTCCATTCTACCATATCATGGCGCTGCAATCCTATCTTGCCGATCAGCTGTCGGGAATCTGAAAGTGCGGGCTACCGTAGCCGAGTCTCTCCGAGACTCGGACGAAACGCAGCAAAGCTGCTGGTGTCCGCCTTGCAAAGGCGGACCTACGAGAGGAACGTCAATGAACTCACAGCCTCTCCGAGACTTGGACTTCTTGGCGAAACAGTGGAGCAACACGGCCTGTTTCGGTGTTATGTTAAGCGTCGCGTTGCCTTGCTTTGAACCTCTCCGAAAAGGGGTCTGACCCTCGATGGCGGCTCCAAAGGGTCAGCCCCCTTTTCGGATAGGTTCGAAGGGGCATCATCGATTCAATCAAAACCGACTATCCGTCCCCCCGCTGGCCGAAAGTATGACGACTAGTTGCCTGCAGTTGGACGAAGTCAGCCTCGACTTGCCGCCTGGCCTGCAAATCCGAATGGTTGAATCTCGACAGGATCAGGAGCGATTCATTCGCTTGCCAGCGTCGATCTATGCGGATGATCCGTTCTGGGTCCCGCCTCTGCTCTCACAGGTCCGCGACCGACTGTGTCCGAAGACGAACCCGTATTTTGAGCATGCCGAGGTTGCCTGTTTCTTGGCGGAGCGAGAGGGGAGGGCCGTCGGCCGGATCTCCGCCCAAGTGTGTGAGCTAGCCCAAGAGTCGCACGGCGCGGGGACCGGGCATTTCGGATTCTATGAGTGTGAGGATCGGATCGAAACGGCCAGGTCATTATTCCAGGCTGCCGAAGGCTGGCTGAAGAGCCGCGGAATGACGAAATTGCTCGGACCGTTCGACCTTACCATCAATGACGAGGTTGGGCTTCTCGTGGAGGGATTCGATTCGCCTCCCTATGTGATGATGGGACACCATCGGCCCGGCTATGACGCTCTGATGAAAGCGGTGGGGTTCGAGAAAGAGATGGACCTGCACGCTTACTTCCTGGACATCTCACAAGCCTACACCGACCGAATCCAACGCATTGTGGATCGCGCGTCACGCGATCGCCGTATCGTGGTCCGACCGATCAACAAGAAGTCGTTCGAGCCGGAGTTGCGGCGAGTCCTGGGGTTGTTCAAGGATGCCTGGGAAGACAATTGGGGTTACGTGCCGCCTACCGCCGCCGAAGTCGACCACATGATCCGACAAATGCGCCAAGTGCTCGACCGCGGTTCGGTAATCTTTGCCGAAGTCGACGGTGAGCTTGCCGGTTTCATGATCGCGCTTCCCAACGTGAATGAATTCATCGGTGATCTCAATGGCAAACTGCTGCCGTTCGGATGGCTGCGTCTGCTCTGGCGACTTCGTTATGCGCCGTTTCATTCGCTGCGCGTTCCCTTGATGGGCATCAGCAAGAAGTACCAAAGCAGTCGCATCGGAGCATCCATTGCGCTGTTGATGATCGATCGATGTCGTGCCCAGTTCTTGCCGATCGGGGTGAACCAATGCGAAATGTCGTGGATTCTCGAAAGCAATGCTCCCATGCGAAGTATCTTGGATGCGGCCGGTTGCGAGCCGTACAAACGCTATCGCATCTATTCGAAATCGTTGTGATCGGCTGCGTGAGACGAGTCGCGTTCATCTTCGATCTCGCCGACCAATTCTTCCAAGACGTCTTCCAGTGTGACCAGACCGACCGTTTTGCCGTGGTCTTGAACTATTGCCAAATGGATGCGTTGATTGCGAAAAAACATCATCAGCTCGTTGGATCGCATGCCAGCATCGACGGTCAGGACGGGGTGAATGATTGTGAAAACGGGTTCGTTGTCCTGTCCGGCGATCAGGGCCTGCAGAATGTCATTGCTCATGACCATTCCTTGGACCTCATGAATCGACTTGCCGAAAACAGGATAGCGTGAGTATGCGTGCCTGAAAAAAAGTTCGGCTGCTTCGCGAATCGTGGCTGCGTCATGCACGCTGATGATGTCAGCGAGCGGTGTCATGACATCGGCAGCAGCCCGATCGTTCAACAGAAAGGCGCGTTGGATCAAACGACCCTCGTGGGATTGGATGTAGCCGGCGCGTCGCCCAATGTTGACCAGCGAGCGAATCTGTGTTTCGGTTCCGATCCTACGTTCACCCGATTGGAACAAACGCGAGACCCAAGCCAGACCCATCACGACAGGGTAAAGGGCGTAGGTCAACGCCAGTATGATTGGCGCCGCCACTCGGCTGATTGACGGGGCGTAATGGGAGCCGATGGACTTCGGAATGATTTCTGAAAAGATCATCGTGGAGAAAGTCAGGATGGCGGTAACGATCCCGATCACCGCCCCTCCGTAGATCTCCACCGCTTTCTTGCCCGCCAGGATCGGCCCAAGAATATTGATGATGTTGGTCAGCAAGACGATCACCACCAGCGCCTGTGGGAGTCTTCGAGTGATCCGCTGAAGTGCCACGGCGCCCCACAGTTTTCTCTGCACCAAATCTTCGACTTCCGGCGAAGAGACGCTCAGGACTGCAGCATCAACCATCGCCATGAGTCCCGAGAGAACGACGAAGACGAAAATATAGATTGCAACTTCAAGCATCAGCGGAATGCGTCAAAGGGAGAGAGTCGGGAAAAGAATCGGCGGCGTGGCGGGGCATCACCTGGCGAGAGTCGATCGACGAAATTTCCGGAGGGAACGCTTGCCTGTAGCCGAGCCTCTCCGAGGCTCGGATTTTCGCGGCAAAGCCGCGTGGAATGTCGGTCTCGGAGAGACCGCCCTACGGCAAAATGACGCTGTCCAGCTAGGCGGCTGGCGAAAAGGGGTCAGACACCAAAAACCGGAACGGCCCGAAGGGTGCTTCGCATTTTTGGTGTCTGACCCCTTTTCGCCAATCCAATTTGTAGATTGTATGCGAAGCGCTGAGTCGCGATGGCAGGCTGAATGCCCTCTTATCGAACTCTTCGCATTGGCAGATCACAAGCCAGCAGTTTTTGCCAATCACGTCGTCAAATCGTTCAGTCTTTCCATTACACTGAACATTCGCGTTCATGACTCGAAGGTCCAGGCGAATGAACCGGCGAGAGAGTCCGCTGCGGTTTTGCCCTCGATTCTCATTGCGATCGTTGATCGTGATGGTCACGCTGTCGTCGCTTGGTTTTGCTCAGTTTTACTACGAGCTAAGAAGCTCGCAGGGGCGCCGCGCGGCGGTGGAGCGCTTAGGCGAATTTCCTGGCGGCGTCCACTACGAAAGTGGTCGGGCGAACAGGAAGACGACCAAGCAATGGGATGCTCCGAGTGGATTTTCCGGCCGCGTGCGTGTGTGGCTGATTGAGCAATTGGGAGTCGATTTCTTTTTCGACGTTCGGTCGGTCTGTATCAGTGGGCGTGATGAGTTTTCCGATGCCGACTTCTCAGCGACCTGCCGATTACGAAAGATCCATTCCTTGCGTTTGGGTAATACCGTTGTGACCGACGAAGGCATTCGGCCTGTTTCGCAATTGACGGAGCTAAAGAGCCTGACCATCTCCAGTCCGTGGCTTAGCGACGAGGCGCTGGTGCATATCGCGAAGCTCAAGCACTTGGAAAATTTGTATCTCTTCGACGTTGCGGTGACCGACACGGGGCTTGCCAAGTTAGCCGAGCTCGATCGACTGAAGTATGTCACGCTGACAAAAACAGGTGTCACGCAAGAGGGTGCCGCGGCCTTGCAGATGGCACTGCCAAATTGTCGCATCACGCTCAAGCCGTGAACGAACGCGAGCTCCCGAGGAGGCAGCGCAACCTACAAGCACGACGCGCCAGTTTTGACGCTGCGCTTTTAGTTTTCGTGGCAACGCCCCGTCCAGGCCGGGAGTTTGTTGTTTTAGTCGGCCAGTTTCGGGGCCCACGGCTAGCCAGTTTGGGCCCACGGCGCCAGTTTCGGGGCCCACGGCTAGCGTCTGAGGTTCACTGTGAACCTCAGGCGCTAGCCGTGGGCCTCTTTGCCTTTCGCTGTCAGTCGGAGAATTCGCAAGCGGCAGGATGATGCTGGGCAAATTCATACAAGCACGACGCGCAAGCGAGTGAGTCCCAGGAATCTGCGCAATCTCACGTCCGCCAAACGGTTGAAAACCGGAAACACACTCGCTGGCGCGTCGTGCTTGTATATTGTTCGATGAAAGGTCGTTTCGATGGCAAACAGCGCAACATCATTGCTGGCGCGTCGTGCTTGAATTCGTCTCTCGAAAACGATCGTCATGGCTTGACCCGATGGCGACGGAACCGCAGAAACTCGCCCGGACCGGACAATCTGAAGTTGTGTCGGTTGGCTAACCGGCCTCGGTGGTCCATAATCGGCCGCACGCGGAACGGGGTAAACTCAGTTCCTCGAGATTCGATTTTCAATTAGGGAATACGAAATGTCCACGACGATCGACTCGCTCACGCAGCGTACGGCATGGAAGGCTCTGACGAATCACTTTGAAGAGGTTCGCGACATACACCTGCGTCAGCTTTTTGCGGATGACGCGAATCGCGGGGCGCGTTTGACGGCCGAAGGCGTGGGACTCTTTCTGGATTACTCCAAGAACCGGGTCACCGACGAAACATTGACGCTACTCGTGCAGCTTGCCGAAGAATCAGGTTTGCGCGAGCGGATCGACGCGATGTTCAGTGGCGAAAAGATCAATGTCACCGAGGGCCGCGCGGTCTTGCACGTCGCCCTGCGCGCTCCCAAAGATGCTTCCATCTTCGTGGAGGGCGAAAACGTGGTACCTCACGTTCACGCCGTGCTCGACAGAATGTCGGACTTCTCGGACCGTGTCCGAAGCGGTCAGTGGAAGGGGCATACCGGCAAGCGGATCGTGAATGTCGTCAATATTGGCATCGGCGGGTCTGACCTGGGTCCGGTGATGGCTTACGAGGCGTTGCGGCACTACAGCGACCGTTCGATGACGTTCCGCTTCGTATCAAATGTCGACGGGACTGACTTTGCCGAAGCGGTTCGGGATCTCGACCCGGCGGAGACGCTGTTTATCATTTCATCCAAGACCTTTACGACGCTCGAGACGATGACCAACGCCAACACGGCCCGCGACTGGTCGGTTGCAGCGTTCGGCGGTGACCGAAGTTCGGTCGCCAAACACTTCGTCGCGGTCTCGACCAATGCTGCGAAGGTGGCTGAGTTTGGCATCGATACGGCCAACATGTTCGAGTTCTGGGACTGGGTTGGCGGCCGCTATTCGATGGACTCGGCGATTGGGCTTTCCACGATGATCGCGGTCGGTCCCGAGAACTTTCGTGCCATGCTGGACGGGTTCCACCAGATGGACGAGCATTTTCGCACCGCGCCATTCGGAGAGAATCTGCCTGTGATCATGGCGCTGCTGTCCCTGTGGTACAACGATTTCTTCGGGGCCGAGACCTCTGCCGTTTTGCCCTATGACCAGTATCTCAAGCGATTCCCTGCCTACTTGCAGCAGTTGACGATGGAGAGCAATGGCAAACAGGTCACGCTTGCAGGCACGCCCGTTGAGACCAAGACCGGGCAAGTCTATTGGGGCGAGCCGGGCACCAATGGTCAGCATTCCTTCTATCAAATGATCCACCAGGGCACGCGTCTGATTCCTTGCGACTTCATCGCGTTTGGAAAGACGCTCAACCCACTAAGTCGGCACCACGATATCTTGATGGCCAACGTGCTAGCGCAAAGCGAGGCACTCGCCTTCGGCAAGACGACCGCACAGGTCAGGGCGGAGGGGACCGTGGATTGGCTCGTGCCGCACCGCGTTTTCGAGGGTAACCGGCCGTCGAACACGATTCTGGCCGAACGACTGACGCCTCAGGTCCTGGGTAGCCTCATCGCGCTCTACGAACACAGTGTGTTCACCCAAGGCGTGATCTGGGGCATCGACTCGTTCGACCAATGGGGTGTTGAATTGGGCAAACAATTGGCCCAGCAGATCATCCCGGAACTCGAGAGCGATCGGCAACCCGTGCTGTCTCACGATAGCTCAACCAATCACCTAATCAACCTCTACCGAAAGATGAAGGAGTCGAGATGAATCACCATCTGAACAAAGAACAATTGACGAAGCTGAAGTCGCATCCTGGGTTCATTGCGGCGTTGGACCAAAGCGGTGGCAGCACGCCCGGCGCGCTAGCCCATTACGGCGTCAAGCCAGACGCGTGGTCGAACGACGACGAGATGTTTGGCGTCGTACATCAGATGCGAAGCCGGATCATGACCAGCCCCGGCTTCACCGGCAAGCGGATCCTCGCCGCCATCCTGTTCGAGAACACCATGGACAGGGAGGTCGAGGGCAAGCCAACGGCCGACTACCTTTGGGACGTGAAGCAAGTCGTGCCCATTCTGAAAGTCGACAAGGGCCTCGCCGAAGAAAAAGACGGGGTGCAGTTGATGAAGCCCATTCCCGGACTTGATGCGCTCCTCGTGAAAGCCAAAGCGAAGGGCATCTTCGGAACCAAGATGCGTTCGGTCATCAAGCACGCCAACGCGACCGGCGTGCAAGCGATCGTGGACCAACAATTCGAACTGGCTGAACAAATCATGGCCGCCGGTTTGGTGCCGATCGTCGAGCCGGAAGTGGATATTCACTGTCCGGAAAAGGCTCAAGCCGAAGAGTTGCTCAAAGCAGGCATTCTCGAAAAGCTCAACAAGCTTTCCCCGGACCAATTGGTGATGCTCAAGCTCACCCTTCCAGAGCAAGACGATTTCTACAGCGACTTGGTGAGTCATCCCAATGTTTTGCGGGTGGTGGCACTATCGGGCGGGTACACGCGCGTCGAAGCCAATGATCGACTGAGGCGGAATCGTGGAGTGGTGGCCAGCTTCTCGCGGGCGCTTGCCGAAGGGCTAACTGCCCAACAGTCGGACGCTGAGTTCAACGCCATGCTGGACGAATCGATTCAAGAGATCTACGACGCATCGGTTACCTAGCGGGAAAGCGCCACTTTGCTGTAGGCCGGTCTCTCCAAGGCGGACACCAGCAGCTTTGCTGCGTTTCGTCCGAGGCTCGGAGAGACTCGGCTACTGTAGGTCGGTCTCTCCGAGACCGACATTCCACAGCCTCGGAGAGGCTCGGCGACACGCAAGCGTTCCATCCGAAATTTTCGCCGTAACCTTACGAGGCGAAGGATCAAAACGGACGCTGTCCAGCTAGGGCGCCCCTCGACGGCTGCGCCGAAAAGTGATGGTCCAGACCCTTTTGTTTCACATATGATCGTTACCGAGAAGTCCGATCGTCGAAACCGAATGGTCGCCTCGATCGCTGCGTTTGTGGTGGTGGGAATCTCGATTGGGCTAAGCAGTTTGTCCTTTTGGTGGCTCTTGGGGATCCCACTTGCCGCTGCGGTCTATTGCTGGATTCGACATCCGACGGTGCGCCGCCGAAAGCAGATGGCCAAACCGTTTCCAGAGGAATGGCGGGCGATTCTTCATTCTGATGTCGCCTTCTATCGAGCGCTTGGCCCAGATCAACGATCACGCTTTGAAGACTTGGTAAAGATCTTCCTTAGTGAGACGCCAATTACTGGGATACGCACCGACGTCGATGACCGTACACGTTTGTTAGTGGCCGCGAGTGCGATTGTTCCCGTATTCGGATTCGACGACTGGGAGTATTCCGGTCTCGGCGAAGTGCTGATTTACCCGAACGCTTTCGGAGATGACTACCGGACAGACAATGGATCCGATCGCAACACCCTTGGCATGGTTGGTGCGGGCCACCTTAGCGGTGTGATGATCTTGTCAAAGCCAGACCTGATCGGCGGCTTCACCAATCCCGAAGACAAGCTGAATGTCGGTATCCATGAGTTCGCACACTTAGTCGACAAGGCCGACGGTTCCATCGACGGAATTCCGGCAGGAATCCCGGCTGCCCAGGTGCAACCGTGGATTCACTGGGTTGGCGAGGAACTGAGGTCTGTGTCCAAGGGACGGCATCACATTCGCGATTATGCCTACACGAATGAAGCAGAATATTTTGCCGTGCTGACGGAATACTTTTTCGAAGCACCCGACATGCTGCAAAAGAAGAATCCGCAGCTTTATCAGTTGATGCAGTCAATCTACCGGCAAGACACACGGCGATTTCTGTTGGCGCCTAAACGTGGTCGCCGAATTGGTCGTAACGCCCCCTGTCCCTGCGGAAGCGGAAGAAAGTTCAAGCTGTGCTGTGGCCGCAAGACCTAGGCCCAAAACCGGTAAATCGAACACCGATTCTAGCGGCTGGGTGCGAGCCCTCCGGTTACTGCGTCTTGCACCATCAGCGCGGCACCGGACGGCTCGCGCCGTTCCGCTAGAAGAGCATTTTCACATGTCTCGTAGGCGGAACACGATAGTCGCCGATCGTAGCGTCACCGCGCGTACGATCGGCGATTATGTCATTTTTGAGAATGCTATAGATGGAATCACAGTCGATTTAGCGGTGTTGGCCCTAGTGGTTAGGTTTACGATTGACCAATGCAGTGCTTCGGTCGATAATCTGTGAAGAGGCGTCTTGATGTATTTCCGTTTCATCCACCTATTGATGGTCGTGACCGTGCTGGTTTGTCCGGCATTGGGTGGGCGATGCTGTGGGGTGGCCGAGACGACCGAGTGGATCCAGGACGACGACGCGTGTGGTCATGGTTGCTGCCATGAGCAGGCGGAATCCGATGCACCACTCCCATTGAGTTGCCCCGACCCGTGTCACGATTGCTTTTGTGCGGGGGCTTTGCCGCCCGGCCCGACCGTTGCGGACGGGATGAACGAGTTTTCCGTGAGCTTCGATGTCGTGGTTTCCACGGCCGTTGGCAATCAGACCTCGCTTTCTCAAAGGTTCTCTCGAATCGACATCGACAGTTCGCCGCCGGCTGGGCGTGAACGTCTGACGATCTTCTGCACGCTGCTGATCTAGCAGTTCGCCTTCTCGTTGTTCGCGAATGACGGATCGCGATTGTGTAGCGAATGCTGCCCCATCATGTCCTCCGTGGTTCGCATTCCTAATGCGAGGCAAGCGATCATTTCTGCGGAGGCATCCCGCGATGTCACAGACGATTGAAGAACCAGACAAGACAGATGCTGTCAACGAAGGCGTCACCGCCACCAGTACCAACCGAGTCGTTGGCGACGGCGCGAGCGGTAACGTTCGTGGTTTGGCATGGCGGTCAGTTGGCTGCCATCGCTCGTGGTGTTCGGTGGATTGGCAGGGCTCGCATGGTTCGGACATCACAACGATTGGAAACTGCCCTCGTTTGCAGCGATGACCGCATCCGAAACTCCGGACGAGTTGGCTTGGTGTGATAGCCATGGCGTCCCCGAGGACGAGTGCATCGTATGTGATCCGTCCTTGATCGAAGCTCCCGTCAAGTTGGAGTTTTGTAAAGAGCATGGCGTGCATGGCTGCGTCCTTCATCAACCGGAACTGGCCGAGACGAGATCGCCTGCAAGACCGACGATGCGTGACTTGCAACGGGCGAGCGAAGCCTTGGCGTTGATGCCGCGTGCTGAGAACTTGCCGCTTAGCAGTTCCGCTGGATCACGAATCCAGTTTGCCTCGATCGACGCGATGAGAAAGTCCGGCGTTGACGTGGAGCCGGTCGAAAGGCGGCCGATCACCGAAGCACTCGATGCGCCAGGCGAGATCCAGTACAACGCAACGAAGACAGCCCAGGTGTCGCCTCCGGCCGATGGAACGGTGCGTCGCGTGGCCGTCGAAGTTGGCGACTGGGTCCGCGAAGGTCAGAGACTTGCCGTCATTGATTCGCGTGAGGTGGGACAGCTCAAGACAGAGTTGATCGCGGCGCTCGCCCAGGAAGAATTGAGTCGCAAGACCTTAGACCGCTTACGTCCCCTCGCTGGGCAAGCGATCTCGGGGAAGCGAGTGCTGGACGCAGAAAACGAGTTTCAACAGTCGCAAGCGATTGTCGATCGAGTGGCCAGCGGGCTCGTCAATCTTGGTTTGAGCGTTGATTTGACACAACTGCGATCGCTGAGCGGTGAGAATGCGACGGCTTATGTGCGACGTTTGGGGCTGAGCGACGAGGATGCGTCAGGCGGCAACTTGATCTCGGTGTTGTCACCTCTGGATGGTTGCATCGTTCGACGTGAGACAACCGTAGGTGAAGTCGTTGATCGTGGCAGCGAGTTGTTTCGCGTCGTCGATACGCGTACGGTCTGGTTGGATCTTCGGGTTCCGGCCGAACAAGCATCGCTGATACGTAAAGGGCTGGCGGTCGAGTTCTTGGCTGATGGAGGACGCAAACCGAGAAGCGGCGAGGTGACTTGGATCAGCACGGACGTTGACCCACAAACTCGAACCGTTCGTGTACGTGCGGAACTTGACAACGCTGACGGATCGCTCCGCAACGAATCATTCGGTCGGGGGCGAATCATCTTGCGTCATGCGGAAGATGCAATCGTTGTGCCTGAGCAATCGTTGCAATGGGATGGAGCTAGTCATGTCGTGTTTGTTCGCGACGCGAAATTCTTCGAGAAAGATCGGCCGAAATTCTTTGTCGCCCGTTCAGTCCGTCCCGGCGCGAAGCGAGACGGTTTTGTCGAAATCATCGCAGGCGTGTTGCCCGGCGAAGTCGTCGCGAGCGATGGCAGCGACGTGCTGCGAGCCCAACTGTTACGCAGCAACCTGGGTGCGGGCTGCACCTGCGGCCACTGATGGAAATCCAACATTGGGTGACCGGAGCAGTCTGGCATGCTTGAAAAACTGATCGATCGATCGCTTCGTCATCGGGCTGCTGTCCTGCTCGGCGTGTTGATACTGGTTGCCGGTGGTGGCTACGCGCTGACCCAACTGGATATCGATGCGTTCCCCGACACGACACCGGTGATGGTGCAAGTCAATACAACAGCTCCATCACTTTCGCCGGAAGAGATCGAGCGGCAGATCACGTTCAGCATTGAGCAATCGTTGAGCGGATTGCCTTCGCTGGAAAACATTCGCTCGGTTTCGAAGTTTGGTTTTTCGCAAGTCGTCGTTACCTTTGAAGACGGCACCGACATCTACTTCGCGCGGCAGGTCGTAGGCGAACGGCTGGCGACGGTGGAGTTGCCGCAAGGCATCGGTCGACCCGAGATGGGACCGGTCGCGACCGGCCTCGGGGAGGTGTTTCACTATGTGCTGACTTATCCGGGCGTCGATTTTTCGGCGATGCCGGAGGAAGAACGGGTTCGGCTCTTGACCGAGCTTCGCACGACGCACGATTGGATCGTGAAGCCGCAATTGCGAACAGTACCCGGCACTGCGGAGATCAACAGTTGGGGCGGGTATGAAAAGCAGTACCAGGTTCGCATTGATCCAGCCGGACTGGTTTCTCGGGGGCTGACGTTCGACGACGTCATCGTCGCGCTGCAGCAAAACAATCGCAACGTTGGGGGCGGAAACATTGACCGCCTCGGTCGAAATGCTGCTCGTGCAGGGACTCGGTCGCACGTCCGATGCGTCGCAGATCGAAGGGATTGTCATCAAAGCAGTCGACGGTGTACCGGTTCGGGTGGGGGATGTCGCCAAGGTCAAAATCGGGTACGAGATTCGGCGTGGTGCAGTATCGGCCGACGGGCGTGGCGAAGTGGTGATGGGTTTGGGTTTCATGTTGATGGGCGAAAACACGCACCATTACACCGAAGCCCTCAAAGCCAAGGTCGAGGAGATCCGATCGAATCTGCCAGCCGGTATGACGCTGGTCACCATGTACGACCGCACGGAGCTGGTCGATTCGGTGATCGACACGGTTCGCAAGAATCTATTCGAAGGCGGATTGTTGGTTGTCGCGGTGCTGTTCTTGTTCCTGGGAAGCCTGCGAGCCGGATTGATTGTTGCCTTGGCCATTCCGCTGTCGATGCTGTTTGCCTTCACGGGAATGTGGCGGTTCGGGATTGCGGCGAGCTTGCTCAGCCTTGGCGCGATCGACTTCGGATTGGTCGTCGATAGCTCCGTCGTCATGATCGAAAACTGCGTGCGGCATTTGAGTGAAGCCAACCCGCTTGGTCGCAGTCGGCTCGAACGCATCCGCGATGCAGCAGTTGAAGTCCGCGGGCCGACGATGTTTGGTGAGCTGATCATCATGATCGTGTACTTGCCGATCCTGACACTCGAGGGAGTCGAGGGACAGATGTTTCGTCCGATGGCAATGACGGTCATTTTTGCGTTGGCCGGGTCGATGCTGATGTCGATGACACTGATGCCCGTACTGGCCAGCTTGCTGCTGCCGCAGGCGGCATCGAAAAAGGGGTCCGGACTCAAAAACGCGAGCGGCATGGAGGCCCGATATCAAAAAGGATCGCAGAAAAGAGTCCTGACCCCTTTTTCGCTGACCCCTTTTTCGCTCAGTGACGGCGAACCTCTGGTGGTCCGACTACTGAAGCGGATCTACCGCCCTATCCTTCATTTCACGATGCATCAACGGATTGCGGTCATCGGTTTTGCACTGTCAGTATTGATCATCGCATTCGGCATGATCGCACCGAACCTTGGCACCGAGTTCATGCCGCAGCTTTCCGAAGGTGCCGTCGCGATCAACGTGGTGCGTCTCGTGGGTACGGAACTGGATGATTCGATCCGTTTCAATTCCCAAATGGAAAAGACTTTGTTGGAAGCATTTCCCGACGAGGTCGCTCACGTGTGGAGCCGCATCGGCTCGGCGGAGATCGCGACCGACCCAATGGGAATGGAGCTGACGGATATCTTTATCACGCTGCGTCCGCGCGCTCATTGGAAGCGTGCTGAGACGCAAACGGAACTGACTCGACTGTTTGAGAAGGCGCTGCGTGACTTGCCGGGGCAGCGGCTCGCCTACACTCAGCCGATCAAGTTGAGAATGGATGAACTCGGCACCGGAAGCCGTTCTGACATCGCCGTCAAGCTTTACGGCGACGATCTCGACGTGCTTTCAGAGAAGGCAGCTGAGATCGAACGGGTGCTGTTGAACGTCGTCGGCGCAGCAGACGTGGGAGCAACACAGCTGACGGGCCAGCCGATGTTGCAAATCAAAATTCGCCAGGACGAGATCGCTCGCTACGGCGTTCCTGCCCGCGCGGTGCTGGACGTGATCGAAGCGATCGGTAATCGGCCGGTGGGTGACGTCTTTGAAGGTCAGTTGCGGTTTCCGCTGACGGTTCGCTTGCCGGATGAGCATCGGCGTGATGCCGACGCGATCCGAGCCATCCCCGTTACGACGCCGCGTGGTGAACAGTTGCCGCTGGGAAGATTGGCCGACGTTTCGGTGTCGACTGGCCCGTCGCAGATCGCTCGCGAATGGGGACGACGCCGGGTGACTGTGTCCGTCAACGTCCGCGGCCGTGACGTAGGAAGTTTTGTCGAGGAAGCTCGCCGCAGGATTGAATCGGACGTTGCCATGCCTTCGCCCCGTTACTACGTCGAGTTCGGCGGGCAGTTTGAACACATGATTCGCGCGCGAAAGCGGTTGATGATCGTGGTCCCGGTGGCACTGGTGATGATCTTTTCGCTGCTTTACATGACCTATGGCAATCTCGTCGACACGGTGCGCGTCTTCACGGGGATTCCATTTGCGTGGACCGGTGGCATCATCGCTTTGTGGTTACGCGACATGCCGTTTTCAATCTCGGCAGCAGTCGGCTTTGTCGCGTTGTCGGGCGTTGCAGTGCTGGATGATATGCTGCTCGTCTCAACCATTCGTATGCTACGTAGGCGCGGAATGAATCTGGAGCGGGCGGTTGAGGAAGCAGCACTGACGCGGCTTCGGCCGGTTTTGATGACAACGTTGGTCGCGGCGCTCGGCTTCGTCCCCATGGCATTTAGTACTGGAATGGGTGCGGAAGTGCAAAGGCCGCTGGCCACGGTCGTGATCGGCGGCGTGATCAGCGCAATGGTGATGTCGTTGCTCGTGCTGCGAGTTCTCTATATGGTCTTTCAGTCACCCGTAAGGCCGAGTGCAGGTGCGTTGGCTGGCGATGCACCCCAGCGGCCGGTTTGCGAAGCCGCTCATCACGATTCAAATGATGGAAATTCTGTTGTGACCGTGCCAAGTCGTATTGGCACCGATGTTGGTTGATTCCTTTCGTTCATGGAGAAGTTGAGATGCGATCTGTCTATGGAATGCTGCTCGTTGGTCTATGTTTTAGCGTGATGGGCTTATCCGGCTGCGGTCGTAAAGTGGAAACGACCGCGACGGAGGAAGTTGGTCACGACCACGGTGCGGACGAGCACGGTGCGGACGAGCACGGTGCGGACGAGCACGCCTCGCTCGACCACAGCGGTTGGTGGTGCAGCGAGCATGGTGTTCCGGAAGAGGAATGCGCCCTGTGCGATACTTCATTGGTGGCGGCCTTTCAAGCGAAAGACGATTGGTGCGAGGAACACAATCGACCCGAGTCGCAGTGCTTCACCTGTCACCCTGAAAACTTTGCGAAGTTCGCGGCGCGATACGAAGCCAAATTTGGTGAACAACCACCTCAGCCGACCGAATAGGACCGTTGCCGGGCTAGCGCAGACGCCATTGCACGGAGCTCCGGAGCCCGTCTTCCTCGAACTGCATGTTGAGCTGAAGCGAATCAATGCGGTTCATGAGTCCAAATGGCTGCTGCGGATCGAATGCCGGTTGACGCTGCTGAGTGGGTTCCCCGTAATCATGGCTGATCATTCGAAAATTGGTCCAAGTCCAATGATCATGATTGAGTTCCCTGGGATAAAAGCCAAACAGTCGTTGGTGTTCGGTCGCTGCTTCTTCGACGCTCGTCGCGCCGCTTAGCATGAATGGATAGAGACGACCCAGGCCAGAGACGACGGCTCGACGGTTGGCGTCGGAGGCCGCAGCGAAGAGCCCAGGCAGTTGTAGCCTGCAGGCGGCCGGATTCGCTTGCAGCATCGCCGCGTTCAGTTCGGCTGGAGCGACACTGACCACACGGTCGTCACTGGACCAAGGAATGTTGCGAATCACCAAATACTTTCCGACGACTTCCACTCCATAGCGAAGCTTGACAACACCAAACACATCCATCGTCCAAACCCATTTGTCTTCATCGCCAACCTGGTAGAACGATGTGTCAAATCCATTTCGCTGGCGTTCTCGGGAGATTCCGACCAAGGCAGCTTGACGGAGGTACTGCGAAGTTGTTTCAGGGGATCTTGTTTCGACCATGATGCTGCACGGACGCGTCAACATAGAAAGTGCAATCGGGAGCATCAGCATCTCATTGCCGCCGCCGCTCAGAACATCGCCGCCAAAGGCGCCGAGGATGTCTCCGCTTCCCATCGCAATGATCGGGTCGGCATCGAAAATCGCTACGTGCACACTGGGGCCAAAATCGTCCAGCATCGCGGGGCTGGCCCCCGAGTAACGCGTGAAGAAGTCCGAAAAATTTCCGGCGACTTGCTGCCATGCCTGTTCCTGCAGGTTTGCCGAAAACTGCAACACAGGCGTTGGCTCGACAATCGGTACCGAAAGCGTGATCCCGTCATCTTCATGTGCCAACACCATTCTCAATGCGTTGTAGATCGAATTGTCGACCAGCGGCAGAATGAACGTGGAGAGTTCCAATTGGTCGGTGCCGACGTCATCCAAGCGAATCGCGATCGGATCGAAGAAGCGTCGCCAGTATCGCGAGTAGTTTTCGACGTAGAGACGATAGGCTTCTGCTTCCGCCGGCGTCACTTTGTCAAGCGGAACGTCCGGCAGCGTTCGCATGCGAGGCAGCGAACCGTAGTGCTGACTGCGAACCAGCCCTGTGGGTTCGATCGACAGATCCTCGCTCTGCCAACCTTGCGGCAGATGTCCGCTTCGCACCAGGTCTGCCATCGAATCAGGCTTGGTTTGCCCGTCTATTCGAGCCAGCATCACACTAGCGGTTAGCGTTTCCATTTTGGCTTTCGCGAGTATGCGGCGTCGCTGCCCAATTTTGACTCGCGGCCCCACCAGCCTTCGCACGAACGGATCGGATAAGTATGCGTAAAGACGTGTTTCTTCGTTGACCTCCAGCTTTGTCAGCATGTAGCGAAATTCCATGCTCGCACCGAGACTTCCCTCGCCCTGTTGCTCGAGCAGTTCGAGTGATTGCTCCAGTTCATGACGGCTGGTGCTCGCGAACAGCAGATTGTCGCGCAGGGCCATGTACGCGGAGTCTCCCGATACGGTTGGAAGTTCCAAGACCGTTTCGGACTCGAGTTTGGAGGCGCCGAGTAGCGCGAGCAACTGGCGCAAGAGCCCTGGCTGTCTCAGCTTGGCGACGATCGTCAGATCCGTGCCGTCAATCAAGAAGAGGTCGGGCGTGAACAACGCCATTTCGCTGGTCAACCCGGACGTCAGAACCGCGTCCACCCAATCTCGCGTCATGCCTAGTCTGGCCAGGTAACGCGATTCCAGGTTGTACTGCAGACAGTTTCCCGTCAGTGTCGTCCCCATGCTGGCGATGAACGGCGCACCGGTATCGAGCAATGAGGGAATCGTCTCCGGTTTGCCGATGTACACAAAGAATCGGTCCGGTGGAACGTAGCGAGCCATGTCGAGGCTGCCGCCTTGCTGACCGTGGAGCATCTCTTCAAACGGATGCGACTTGACGTCCACACCCGATAGTGAATCGACGTCAATGGTTGCCTCTTCGCCGGCGTTGGTCACGGCCAAGTCTTGCAGTTGCAACGTTTCCTCAATGGCTGCGCGGCCACCCAAAACGGAGAACATGGAAAGGTTCGGACGAGGATCCGCGTCTGGTGGGTTCGCGTCACTCGACCGTTCCCACACATCCAGGACTCCGCCGCTGCCCGCCTGCAAGTATGGTGTCCAGGCGAACCTTCTTGCTTCGGTGATGGTTTCGTGAAGGTCTGCAAAGGTCACTTCGGAACCCTTCGTCGTGTCCCACGCGATGCCCTGGTTTTTCTCGAGTACTTGATTGTGGGCGTCGAAGTGCAGCAGGTCCATCGCTGGCTCACTGGTCACCAATACGATCTTGTATTCCAGAGTCGGCTGCTCCGCTTCGATCTTGCCGCGCTCTTGATTAATCAACGGACGAATTTCGACGTTTTGCGATTTGATCAATTCAGGGTCGATCGCGACGCGCTCGCAACTTCCATCGGTGTACAGCACCCAGTGCTTGCCATCGTCGACGAAAGGGCGCAGTTCGAAGGCCAACGGGTCTCGATCTTCCGCCGGAACCACGAGTCGCGGTTTAGAATTCAACTCAGGCACCGTCGCCTGCCCAAGTTTCGGTAGGCTCGTTAGGTCCGTCGGTTCTGCAAACTGAAAGTGGACTTCGGGGATCAAATGAACAAACGGGCCTTCGTCCTGCACGTCATCGATGAAGTCCGTCAGTTCATTAATCAGCCGATATCTCGTGTCCCAATGCTCGGAAACGCTGTTCCATCCTCTATCGGACGCCAAATCGCCGATCACTCTCGGGCCAACCCCGTTTCGTTCCTGTGCGAACTCGCGGCAGGCCTCGAACCCCATTGCGACCTGCCAACGTTCGATCTGGTTTTGCCGTTCCGCCAACGCCGCATACATCCGATTGCCCAATTGCATCAGCCGAGATGGCTCGGTGGGCATCAGGTAAAATTCGCGGATCGAATTGCCGGATTCGGGAGCAAGGATTCGCCAGAGACCATCCGCGGGCAAAGAAACCGTTCCAACGTACGCGTGAAGTGGCCCATCCCCCACGCGAGCGTGTGACGTCTCATTGACTGACGGATCCGCCATGCAGTGGACTGCCGTCAAGTTGAGTGTGATCATTGTGGCGATCAAGCCGCCGACGATCTTGCTGGGTGTAGATGATGGATGGAACACGACGCCGCCTCCGTCAAGGTGTGGGGTAAGTCAGCGGGCCTTCCCGGATGCAAGTTTGGGCCTGCTACCTGACAATGAGAAACAAATGTGAATCTCATCAATCCTCAGCATACAGCTTCGTAGATCCCACCGCGAACGAAGCGATGCGCGAATTTCTCTGAACGCCGAAACTGGAAAAGAAGTTTGCTCGGGCGGCGAGAAGCCCTGGCTGGTAGCACCCAGCGACAATAGCGGCGAGAATGGAAGTGAATCAGAAGTTGAATCGGATCGCTTTCTGGTGAACATCAAGACGCGACGAAGGGTGATAGCGTGGGCGACAGCATGGCCAACAACAAAGCAAACGAGATCGGCTTCGCGATTGGCTTGCCCACGCGTCCGGAGAAGGATGTCATCACCGCAAGGCAAGCCGGCGGCATCACCGATCTCGATCTGTCGATTTCTCCTCGTATCAACAAACCCAGTATCGCCTTGCGGAATCTCGCTAAGGCAATGAACCTCGCGCTGAAAATCGATTTCATTGAGACCGAACTGGACCGGGTCTACAAGGCCGCCCGCGTCTACAAGGGGCAACTGCGAGTACTGCACCTCGACTACATCGGTCTCGGTGATGGAGTCTTTGCGTCGATGGGCAAAACGTTACGCTCGTTCCGGCTGACGTTTCAAGGACCTGACGCTGCCTCCCCCGAAGGTCGGGCGTGGATTGAAGTTCATGGGATTGCTCCCGTCAGCGGACTGTTCAACTTGATTGGCCGTAAGCTGAACATGCTCCAGGAGTTTGAAGACAAGGTCCCCTTCTATGTGGAACAGACGCTCGATCGCTTAGAGGCAAAGCGGATCATCAAGGATTGGAACCGCAACGAATGGAAGATTGAAACAACGGTCATCGGTCTGGATATCATCATGACACCGCTTCTCGAGGACCAAGACGAGTAGACCGGGATGCACTTCTAACGGCGGTCGCGTTTTGCTGCCCCGTGTCGCCCTGCCCCGTGTTGTCCTGCCCCGTGTCGTCCTGCCCCGTGTTGTCCTGCCCCGGCTTTCTGGGCGGATCACCGCCTTCAGACGCGACTTGCGGGTGACTGCGACTTTGGCAAAATCCCTATTCCCTTCGGCAAGGCCGATGGATACATTTCCCCGTCGCATTTTCGCATGCAGGTTCGCCAGCGAGTGATCCGCGAGGCTGTGCGACACGAGAGCTGGTTAAGGACCGGAAATACGGGAACGCAACTGACGAAGTACGGCCCGGAAATATGGCTTAGCAGCCCAATGAGTTTCCGTCTCTGTTTGTGCCAGAGATAGAACTGGCTGTTTCGGTGTATTTGGCGGTTGACATTCAAGGTGGTTGTCAATCTTTCGAGGTTGCGTTTCTGGAGAGAAATCGCGTCATGTTGCCGACGTGTAATGGACACAAATCTAGCTATCCCAATCCCGACGTATTCCGAGTTGTGCAGAGAAACGACTCATTTGGCAAAGGAGTGATTTGCTATCGTTCGTTCGAGCCGGGCGACTTGATTTCGGAAATCAAGGGAGCGATCATTCACGAAATGACGCAGCACAGCCTGCAAGTTGAACCGGGTACGCATCTATTGGACCTGGATTTTACCGGCTACTTTCTTCACTCGTGTTCGCCAAATGTCTTCCTCGACATGACGAATCGGCTGGTGTACGCGGTCCGGCCGATTCGACCGTACGATTATCTCGAGATGGATTACGCGCAAACGGAGGACGTCCTGTTCAAGCAGTTTGCTTGCCATTGCGGGAGTTCGGAGTGCAGAGGCTGGATCACGGGATCGGCTGAGGTCGCCAACGAAGAGGATGCCGACTACCAAGAGTTCGTGCGGCTTCGGACTCGCGCCGCATGAGCATCGCTATCGATCTTGATTGGTGGAAACGAAATGATTTGTCGTATTCCGAAGGTCGACTAACGTTTGCGGGCCGCTGTGTGCAGCGACTTGCCCACGAACATGGGACGCCGACGTTCCTCTACAACGCCAATCGTGTCCTGCAAAATGCAAGGCGAATCGCCCAAGCACTAGACGATGCCGGATTTGCAAATCGCTCTCGCGTGCATTACGCGATGAAGGCAAATCGGTTTGCACCGTTGTTGACGTATTTGAAGACGGTCGGCGGCATTGCGATCGATGCCTGCTCGCCGAATGAAGTCGAGCATGCGATCAGCTGCGGATTCCTAGCCAGCGAAATATCGCTAACGGCGACGAATCTTTCCCAGCGCGATCTTCATCGCATGAGCCGCTTGGAAGGCTTGCGAATCAATCTGGATTCGATCAGTGCGATTCACCGGTGGGGCAGGTTGAAAGGCAATTCGCCAATCGGTATCCGTGTGAACCCAGCGGCAGGCGTCAGTCGTGCGGACAACGATAAGCTGCAATACTGCGGTGATCAAACCACCAAGTTTGGCATTTATCAGCAGCAATTTGACGAGGCGCTTCAGGCTTGTCGTGAGTATGGATTGACCGTCGAGACAATCCACTTCCATACCGGATGCGGCTACCTGAGCGAACAACTTGATGCGTGGGACGATGTCATCGAAAAATGTTTGTGGTTTGTTGATTGCGTCCGGACTGTGAAATCGGTCAATGTTGGGGGCGGTCTTGGGGTTCCGCATCGAGCGGGTGAAACACCGCTGCAGTTGACTCGATGGGCCTCGATTCTTGAGAAGCATTTTGGGTCGCGCAGCATCCGTGTTGAAGTCGAACCGGGTGACTACCTGGCCAAAGACGCTGGCATCTTGCTGCTAACAGTGAACACGGTCGAAACCCGGCGATCGAAGCGATTCGTTGGCGTCGACGGCGGATTCAATCTGGCGCCGGAGCCGGCAGTTTATTCGCTTCCGTTTGAGCCCGTGATGGTGACACCCCGCGCGGGTGAGCCTCAATCTGTCACCTTCGCCGGTAACATCAACGAAGCGCTTGACGTTTTTTACGCTGACATTGCCATGCCACCTATTCGTGAAGGCGACACTGTCGCGCTGCTCAATGCCGGCGCTTACTCGTCATCGATGGCATCGAATCATTGCATGCGTGGCGAATTCAAAGAGCTGCTCTTGATGTAAGGCTCCGCCCGTCTTCTGGGGCAAGCTTCCACAAGATGAGTTGACGTTCCTGATCCAATTCGCGACCGCACTGGCCCCTTTTCCTCGTCCGGAGCGTCCCGACGGCATCTCCGCCTGGGATACGCTCGTCGATAAGCACCAAGAATTCGCGGCGAAATAAAAGGTGTCCGACACCTTTTTGGTAGACGACACCGTTTTGGTAGATTGGGAAGGCTCGATTTTGAGGGCAGCGAATCGAAGATGGGCCGCGCAGCAAACTTGCGGTACAGAAGTCATGCAAACCAAACGCCCAAGTCTGCTTGATTCGATCATTGCGAATTATCTTGAAGCCGAGAGAAGTGGTGCCTCAGTCGATCGAGATGCGCTGATTCAATGGCACCCGAGCGAAATCAAAGGTGCCCGACACCTTTTTGGTAGATTCGCTGTAACCAAGATGATCTGTCAGTGGACGAAGCCACCGGAGAGGCGATCTCAACATGGAACCGTCAGCCGATGTTTCACACTTCGAGTCCGATCGAAGATTGGAAGGGGCCAAACCCCCAGCGGCATCACGACTTCATTGATGTACGGGACTTTCCTGATTGCTGGCGTGGATTGTCGCTGACCGTTGAGGTCGAAGCCAAAGCCAAGGAAGTCGCGGTCTTGAAGCTGAAGAAGGAATTGGCTGCCTCATGCACGGTCCAAGGGTGATTATCGTGGATGGAGTGCGACCCAAACGCAAGGAGGCTGCGTCGTGACTGAGTTCCAAACATCGTCCGTCCACAACGTGACATCCCGCGCATGGTAAAATGTCGGATTGGCGTGAGACGAACGGACTGCAAACAGGTTTTTGAGAATCCGACATGCAATCACAGCACATTTCAATCCTGCTGGCGATCTTGTTTCTGACCGCTTGTGACCGTTCGACCGATGAAATTGTTCCGCAAGAAAACGAAGCCGTCAACGCAATTGGCTTCAAGGGATTTGTGCATTTGTCAGCGGATGCTCAAGACGCCATCGGTCTTGCGACTTGGAAAGCGGTTCGACAGCCGATGCCCCATGCCCTGGAAACAATCGGATGGCTCGTGACGCCGCCTGGTCAGGAGTCCGTCGTCAAGGCGGGCACCACCGGCTTCTACCAGCCCGTCTCCGAGAATTCGCCCGAAGTGGGAGCGACGGTATCGATCGGAGACCGACTAGGGACCTTGCAAGTTTTTCTCTCGCCGCAGGATGAAGCACAGTTGGTTACCGCTAAGGAGGAAGCCGATGTATTGATCAATCAGGCGCTGGTATCCAAGCGGTTCGCCGAAGAGCAGTTGGCGAAGCTGGAGAAAGGTGGGGGCGGATCGGCGGTCGCCGGAACACGATTGTTGGATTTGAAAGAGATCGTCCAACGCAACCAAGTCGCTTACGACGAAGCTCGTGAGAGACTCCCCTATCTTCCAGCCGAGCCTTATGCCGACCAGCTTGACCTCCGGCCGGTGCCCGTTGATTCTCCCATCGCGGGTCGGATTACCAACTTTCATGTCGCCCCTGGTCAGCTTGTTTGTCAGGGCGATCCGATCTGGACGATCGCGGATTGGTCGACGTTGTGGGTCCGAGTGCCGGTTTTTGGTGGCGACTTGCCTCGTGTTCTACGAAACAAAGAGGCTTGGATCTCGATTCCGGGACTTGCTTCTGTCGAAACGGCGGTCCCGATCGCTGCATCGCAGCCGACGGAACCGGGGCGAAGAACCGTGGACATCTTCTATCGGCTCGACAATTCCAATGGCCAACTTCGGCCCGGTCAATCCATCGAGATAGCTTTGCCGCTCGGCGAGACCCTTGAGCAAGTGGTGATACCTCGCTCGGCAGTGGTCTGGGACGGAATGGGCAATACTTGGGTCTATATCAAGAATGACTCGGAGAGCTTTCGTCGTCAGCGAATTGAACTTGGCCCCGGCGATGTTGAAATGGTGTCCGTGGCTCGAGGCGTGACGAAGGGCGAGGAAATCGTCGTACGCGGCGTTCAATCGCTTTACGGGGAAGAGTTCAAGGGGCAACTTCAGTCAGGGGACGAAGACTAGAAAAGTTTCCGAAAAGGGGTCTGGCCCTCTCCGGCAAGGAAAGTGACATCGTGAATTCGACTCGCCTCCAAAGGGTTCGACCCGTTTTCGAATAGATTCCAGTATGCTTAGTCGGCTCATCCGCCTCTCGCTGCAGTTTCGTCTCGTCGTACTACTGATGGCGCTCGTGCTACTTGTGGCAGGCGCCTACTCGATTCGAGAAGCTCCCTGGGATGTGTTTCCAGAGTTCGCACCGCCACAGATCGTTGTGCAAACGGAAGCTCCCGGCCTCTCCACCGAAGAAGTCGAACAGCTTGTGACGGTCCCTGTTGAATCGGCGATGAATGGTGTCAGCCGAATCAAGACGCTTCGATCCTCGTCGGTGCCGGGCCTCTCGGTCGTGACGGCAATCTTCGAGGATGGAACGGACATTCTCGACGCTCGGCAGTTGGTCAACGAACGGCTCAACGAGGTCTCCACGCAACTGCCCCAAACCGCCGCATCACCTCGGATGACACCGCTCGCTGCCTCGACGAGCCGCCTGCTGATGGTTGGACTGACTTCCGAGAACGTCTCACTGATGGAACTGCGAACCATCGCCGACTGGACGTTTCGTCGCAGGCTGCAAGCGGTGCGAGGTGTGGCCCACGTCGAGGTCTTTGGCGGTGACGTCAAACAGTATCAGGTACTCGTCGACTCTGAGCATCTCCGACAGTACCGTGTTTCTCTCGATGAAGTCATGCTTGCCGCTCAGAACGCGACGGGGTTCGGCGGTGCGGGCTATGTGGAGACCGCAAACCAACGGCTTCCCATTCAGCAACGAACACGGATCGATTCGCCGGCAGACTTAGCGGCCGTTCCCGTCGCGGTCGAGGAAGGGGTACCGATATCCCTGGGACACGTTGCCGAGGTTGTCGTCGGCTCGGCAGACAAACCGGGCGACGCCACCATCAACGGTACCGCGGGCGTCCTGTTGATCATCCACAAGCAACCGTCCTTCAATACCCTGGATGTCACGAAAGAAGTCCAGAAAGTTGTGGAAGAACTTGGCCAAACACTCCCCGACGGTGTGCTGCTGCACCCCGTTCTATTCCGACAAGCCAACTTCATCGAGCGGGCCATCAGAAACCTCAGTTCCGCCATCCTCATCGGTTGCCTACTGGTGATCTTGATTCTGGTCGCGTTTCTGTTCCAGTGGCGGACCGTGGTCATCAGCTTGACGGCGATTCCTCTGTCGCTGCTCGGGGCGATCCTGGTGCTGCGTGGATTCGGAGTTTCACTCAACGCGATGACGCTCGGCGGGCTGGCCATTGCGCTGGGCGAGGTCGTGGACGATGCGATCGTGGATGTGGAAAATGTGCTACGGCGGCTGCGGCAAAATGCCAGGCTCGAACAGCGGAAACCTGCGTTTCAAGTTGTCTTGGACGCATCGCTGGAAGTCCGAAGTGCCGTTGTCTATGCGAGTTTCATCGTGGTGCTGGTGTTCTTGCCAGTGTTCTTCATGGGAGGTCTGGCGGGGACCTGCTTTCAACCACTCGGCCTTGCCTACATTTCGGCCATCCTCGTGTCGCTCCTGGTCGCGTTGACGGTCACGCCGGCACTGTGCTTGACATTGCTCGGTCGAACTTCCGGTAACGAGCAACGTGATCCAATCCTCGTGCGAGCCTTGGTCACGCTTTATCAATGGATGCTGCCACCATTCCTAAAGCATCGGGCTGCCACCCTGATCGCATCGGTGCTGCTTTTCGTTGGGTCGGTTCTAACAATTCCATTTCTGGGGGGCGAGTTCCTGCCCGACTTCCGAGAATCGAACTTTGTCGTGTTCATGGCAGGCAAGCCCGACGAATCGCTGACGGAATCCGTGCGGGTGGGAAAGCAGGTCGCTGACCGGCTGCTTCAGATTCCGGGCGTGGTCAGTGTCGCTCAGCAAATTGGACGCGCCGATCTTTCTGAGGATACGTGGGGACCGAACATCAGTGAAGTCTGGATCGTGATTGACGACGAGGCCGACTATGACGCGGTGCTTCAAGAAATTCGTGAGAGCGTCGAGAAGATCCCCGGCCATGTCTTCCAAGTGAAGCAATTTCTTCGAGAGCGAATCGACGAAGTGATAACCGGCACGACCGCCGACGTTGTGATTCGGATTGTCGGCCCCGATCTGGCACTGCTCCGCACTCAAGCGGAGAACATCTTCGAAGCCATCGACGGGATCGACGGTATCGAAGACCTGCGAGTGGAACAACAGGTAGATGTGCCGCAGATTCGAGTCCTGCTGCAACCACGGAAAGCGGCTCAATATGGATTTTCGGTCGGACAGTTGAACCGAGACATCCAAACCCTGCTTCGTGGCACACGCGTCGGGCAAGTCTACGAACAGGACCGAGTCTTCGATGTGGTGGTGCGGGCAACCCCGACCGTCCGCAGCAGTCCGACCACACTCGGTCGACTGCTCGTCGATTCGTCGACGAGCGAAAAGACTCCCCTGGCCGCCGTCGCGAGCATTGATCTCGTGGACGGGCCAAACGCGATCAATCGAGAACAGGCAAGTCGCCGCATGCTGGTGACATGCAATGCCGAGGGACGAGACGTGGCCAGCGTGATGGGAGACATTCAGCGAAAGTTGGCGCCTCTGCAGTCATCGTTGCCTCCCGGCTATCACTTGGAGTTTGGCGGCGAGTATGAAGCCCGGAGTGAAGCACAGCAACGGATTTTTCTGTGGAGCCTGGTAGCTTTGGTCGGCATTTTCACGCTGCTTTACATTGACCTCAAATCAGTGCGATTAGCGACAATGGTCATGTTCAGCGTTCCGCTGGCCTGCGTTGGAGGCATCATCAGCGTTTTGATTGCCGGAGGTAATGTTTCACTCGGTTCGCTTGTGGGCTTCGTCACGGTGTTTGGGATCGCAGTGCGAAATGGCATTCTGCTGATCAGCCACTACCAGCATCTGCGACAGGTCGAAGGGCTGAACTTTGGGCAGGAATTGATTCTTCGGGGAGCGTCCGAGCGACTGGCTCCCATTCTGATGACCGCTTCGAGCACCGCCTTGGCGCTGTTGCCATTGATCCTGTTCGGGAATCTTCCCGGCCATGAGATCGAGCATCCGATGGCCATTGTCATCGTTGGGGGTCTCGTCTCGTCGACGATTTTGACCCTCGTGTTGATGCCGGTGCTTTACGCATGGCTCGGTCCCAAATCATCACCCGAACCAGCTTGAAGTTGAAAGTTCCTCGGCGCATGGAGAGTCAATCAACTGACAGGGGCGGCCCTGCAATGGACAGGGGCGACCCTGATGCCAACTCGTGGCTTCTTCAGCTTCTCGATACGCCGGGAAATCTGTGTAGCCCTTCGCGCCGATGGGCGAATACCACTCAGACATCGGCGCTGGTTCGGCGAGCGGCCATCCATTCTTGAAGCGTTCGACAAGATCGGGGTTGCTAATGAAAGGTCGTCCAAAGGCAATCAGGTCGGCGTATCCTCCAGCAAATGCCTCCTCAGCCTGTTCCTGGGTGTATCCGCAGTTGCCCATGATTGGGGCGAAATCAAAGGTGTCTGACACCTTTTTGGTAGACTGACACCTTTTTGGTAGATCAGGCAAGAATTGAGAATTCGAGGATTTGCCAATGGCGACGTGTGCCGCAATGGTAGACTGTGGTCCTGCTGCATCGTCAAATCCAAAAACTTAATGCTGACGTTGCACTAGGTTGATATCCATCCTTTCGACTTTACGTCGAGGAGGTTACGGCCGTGTTCGAACTCATGATCGCCATCTCGCCGCTGCTCGTAACGCTCCTGTTCATTTTGATCGCGACCAGAAAATGTCCGGCGGAATGCCCAGATTGCCATCACCCGATGTCCCGCTTTCAGTCGCCGTTTACGAAGAACAAGCGACAGTGGATGTATGGTGGTTTCCTCTGCTCCAACTGCGGATGCGAACTCAATCTTGATGGGACGAAAGTGTCGGGCGGTGGAGGATCTGAGCTTTTGTCGCCATGGCGAGCACGGCTTTTGATCGCCGTCATGATTGGGTTGGGTCTCGCCGCCCCGCTGCTCCTGTATCTGCTGTGGGCTGGGCCAGCGTAATTTCCAGTTGTATTGGCACGATGGAAATCAGCAAGCGCTTCGCATCGCTACCCATCTTCCTGATGTTGATCGCAGTCAGCTTCCTCTTTGGCTGGTTCATTCCAGCGTTCTATGACTGGACCGGCTCCGACCAAAGTCGGCCTTCTCCGCTGATCGGTCAAACCGCTTGGGGAATGACAGCAGTTGCGCTCATCGTGTGGTCGGTGCTTCCCTGGCTGCCGATTGCCGATGCGTCACAGGAAACCGAGCCAGCCGTTCGTGTCCGGTTCAAGCTTCGGACCCTGTTCGCAGTGACGGGCGTAGCCGCGCTGGTCATCGCGGCGATCACAAGAATTCCCACGTTGGTGAGCGGCGGTTTGTGTGTCATCACGCTCTGCTATGTCGTGAGGCACTGGATTCTCCATCCCCGCCATCGACTGCCGATCACTGCGTTGCTGGCTTGTATGTTTCTACCCTTCGTCTGGATTGTGGGATACCGCGAACTCTCCAATATTCTGCCTACCATCCTTTGGGCGGCGCCGGGGCTACCCTCCGTGCTCCCAATGATGATCATTGGACGTTGGGTCGGGCAGCATGGTGAGGAACTTTTTTGGCTATCGACATTGCTGACCAGCGCCGAGATCGTAATCGGCGTTTGGATGATACGCCTGGGGCCGAGACGCACGATTGCCTATCTCGTATTGGTGTTGCTGATTTCGACCTTTGGATCGTTCGTGTTGAACGCCCTCTTGCGGGCATAAGTGTTCGCGATGGCAGGGCTAGTGCATTTGCATCTTTGACGTAGCCAGTTGCAGAAATGTTTTGGCCCGGCAGCGCTCCACTGGCGGGTCGAACCGTCCATACAAGCACGACGCGCAAGCGAGTGTACTTCCGGTTTTCAACCGTTTAGCGGTCGCAAGATTGCGCAGATTCCTGGGACACACTCGCTTGCGCGTCGTGCTTGTATGAATTTGCGCAACACAAAGACTAGCGCGGCGTCGTGCTTGTAGGCGGGCGACCGACACGCTACTGTCTTGCCAGGTGAAATTGACGTAGCAGTGCGCCGTTATCCGCTAACAACTCGTCGAGTTTGGCCTTGATTGCGCTGTTGTCACGAGCTGTGTACTCAGACAACCGCTTTTCAAAGTCGGGAATGTGGTACAGAAAGTCGCTGATCGACTCCGGTTGCACTTCGTCCACACTCTTTCCGTATCCCAGCTGACTTAACTGGAACCCATTGAGCTGTTGTTCAAACTGACCTTGCATGGGCAGGGCCAGATAGGGCTTCTTCAAGTAAAGTGCTTCGCTGATCAGCGTGAAGCCGGCGGTGGCAATGACCGCCTTTGCATTCGCCAAGTCGCTCAAGAAACCGTCTTTGCTAAATGGCTTGAACGTCAACGATCCCTCCCGGTCGCTCCGGTCATAGCCGTACACATAGAATTGCTCTCGCTCGAAGCAACGTAGCTGGTCCAGCAAGGTTTCAAAACCGCTCGTCACATACACCAAAATGTGATCCCCCGGTTGGGATTTCAAGGCGAGCACCTCGCTGCGCACAATCGGTGGGAACAGGAATGTGCGATCGTTATCGACTGCGCCAAAGAAGAACGTCGTGACCAGCGACACCGCCGGCCGGGGAATCATGGCTCGTATGATGTTCTTGGTCACCTGGCTTTCGAGTTCCCAGCCGTCGGGACATTCATACTCGACGTACCGCATCCGATGCTGATTGTCGAGCGTGATCAGCGGGATGCCATGGTGATACGCAAGGTAAGCCGTCATCGGCTCGAAATCGGTGATCACACAATCGGGTTGAAACTCGTTGAACAGTTCATTGCGCAGTTCCTGAAGGCGTCGATGACCCTCCGGAAATCGCTTTAGGTTTTCGGTGAAGGTCTTGACCACCGAGACCCGGTTGTCCTCACTCGCAATGCATAAGCCCTCGGTCTCGAAGACCCGGAAATCGTCTTTCAGGTTGCGGTATCCCCGATCGTAGCTGACCAACCACAGGTCATGTCCTTGGTCGCGCAGGTGCGATGCCATTTCACGGGCGCGGGACGAGTGCCCGGAGCCTTCGCCGGCGACACCATATACAATTTTAGCCATTGAAGACCTCAGCCTCGACGACGATGGGGGAAACGGCTCTGCGCCACGACGTTCTGGATTCTAATGTCTGAGGGCTCGCTGTGCTCTTTGTCCGCCGTGGCTGTCAGCGAAGAATCACGACGTGGTGTACGAGGGTCCATGAGCTCGGCCTCATAAGATCGTTGCTTTTCGTCGATTTCCCTATCCGTTATGCTTCTTGGTCATTGGTCGTGGTGCCAAATTGAATCTCGGACGAACAGCGTGACGAAAGCAGGGGATATGTCGAAGAGCCATCGCATGAAGTTGCCAATCTTGCTTGCCTGGTTAGCAGCAGGCCCGTTTGCCGTTGCTTTGGTTGCCGAGGCCGAGGAACCCGACAACATCTATTTCCACGAAAGCTACAACGCGGCGCTGCGTGAAGCAGAACAGACGAAGAAGCCGCTCTTTCTGGAGTTTCGCTGCGCTCCGTGAGTGAACGGCAGAGCCTTCGACGCACAGGTTGTGTTGTCACCGCCCGATTCAAAACTTGGCAAGCTTCTTCAGCAGTATGTCTGCGCGCGCGTTACCAAAATGGACAGTGCTGACCTCGGATTGTTCGATTTTGACCGGCACAATGCGCTGTACTTCTTCGTCATGAACGCCGACGAGCAGATCTACATGCGGTACGGTGGCCGAGACGCTGAGTCCGCAACGACCTATTTGAACTTGCGCAGCTTGGAATTGGCGCTGGAAGAAGGTTTGAGGATGCACGCGACTGGAGAAGTTCCACAGGCCGAGCGTCCGCTGTCTCTGTACGCGCGGGACATACCCTTGCTCAGCAAGCGAACGCTTCGCCAGGGAGCTTGTGTCGAATGCCACCTGATCGCCGACTTTCAGAATATTCAAAGAGAGTTGGACGGGGAACTCAATCGCGTACGCGACATGTACCAATCGCCGGACATCAAGACGATCGGAATCAACTTGAAAGTACCTGCAGGGCTGGTCGTCGACGAGGCGCATGGTCCCGTCGCCGAAGCGGGTTTGCAGTCTGGGGACACCATCACCCATCTCAACGGTATTCGCGTTCGGACCTTTGGCGACTTGCAGTACTACTACGACAAAGTGTCGCGTGACGCACGAAACATTTCCCTCGGCATTCTCCGCGACGAGTTGCCGCAGACCCTCGACGTGCTGCTGCCGGACCGTTGGTGGATCACCGATCTCGACTATCGACACTGGACCGTCGATCCGGTGGTGTTCTTCAAGACTCAGCCGTTGAGCCGTGAGCGAAAGGAAGGCTTGGCTCTTTCCCTCGATGGATTCGCAGGCGAAGTGACGGAGAGAGAACGGTTTCACGATTTCGCCTCCCCAGCAATCAAAGTGGGCGATATCGTTTATGGTGTCGAGAATGTCTTCGAGGACGAGCTGGCCGACACGCCTGAGCTCCATATCAAGTTGCGACATCGGGCTGGAAGTAAACTGCAACTCCATGTGCTACGCGGTCAGGAACGGTTCGTCTCCGAGCTCACGACGCAAAGACAGAATTTTAGGAAATATTCACCATGATGATTCTTGCTCTCCTGGTCGTGGCCTGGACGACGAATGATTCGATGCGATCGAGCGAGGTCGCGGTGATGCATGGAAGCGACGCCGTCGTTCGATACCAGGCACGCATTGAGGAGCACTACTTGATCATCACGGCTATCCACAAGAAAAGCTGGCATACCTACGCGATGGACAATGAGTTTCGAGCCCTCGATGCTCTCCAAGGGAAACAGTCCTTGGGGATTGAAAAGGGAATCGAGATTCGGGTTGAGGATGGATTGGAATTGGACGGTTCTTGGCTGCAGACAAAGCCCCGTGATTTTTCAAAGCCCGAGCTGCGATGGTTTTCGTACGGATTTGATCAAACAGCGCTGTTTGCCTGTCGTGTGAAAGAGGTCACTGCCGATCAGGTGAGCCTGCGTCTAAAAGGTCAGGCATGCAGCGACGAGACTTGCTGCAACGTAGATATCACACTGAAACTCCAGGCTGCGAATGATCCTATCGACAAGCAGACGCAAGCCATCACCTTGCAAGTGAAATCGATCTTGAAGGACTTGGTGCCGGTCGAAACGCGAGACGAGGCAACGACCGAGGAGCCATAGTCCTCGATCGACACTGAAGCATTCAGTCCTGTCGCTATTCGGACGGAGCGGCGAAGCGAGCACGCCCGTCCCCGTCGACGATGCGAATGTAGGGCTGATGATCGTTTCTTAATCCGATCCGCAGGAGTGGCAATTGCCCGCCACTTCCATCTTCCTTCGCTGGGGCGATGAATGCGATTGCAGGTCCATCCACCTCCTTCGTCCCCGTCGAGATTTGAAGTGACCGGTCGTGATCCGGATGACGCATGGTCATCGATGTACTGTCACGGTCATCGGTGAAGACCGAGAAAAGAAGATGCCCGGCTTCGTCGTGCATCTTCAGACTTCGAGAATTCTCGCCAGCAACCATTTCGATGGAAGGGGGGCCTTGCTGACCACTCTGACTGATACCGAGCATTGGGAAGTTCCCATTGATCAACGCCAACTGAAGACGCGACTGACCGGCGGCGTCGAGAACTGAAAAACCAGTTGCTTTTGTTACCGAGCTTGCTTGTGCACTTCGAAACTCAAGCTGCGCACGACTGTCATCATGGGGAACATGCAACGAAACCATGGGCGATTCATCGGCATCCATCAGGTGGATTCCCGTGGAGGAGCTTGTGGTCCCAAACTCAAGCCGCTTCTGGCCGTTTTGATCGAACAGGCTGATCGCAGGCCCGCCGTCCACGATCGCCATTTTGAGGCGTGATTGGCCAGTTTGGTCAAGCAGCACAAACTGTTCGGCTTCGATCGTACGAATGCGAGCGGGCCCGAGCGAAGACGCGCCGTCCGGACGATCAATGCCCGATGAGGGAACTTTACCCGACACCTTTGGCGTAGACGTTTGCGGCGTCGCGATCTGCGCACTCGCGATGCAGCCGACGGTGACGGCAGCGATGACGAGCAATCGATTGGCTCGCCGCGATCGCTGAAAGTCCCTTTCCAGCACTCGAAGACGTTGTTCAAGGCTATTCATCGAATTCCTCCGGAGCGGACGAGGCGACGAGTACGCGATCGAGTCGCATTCGCTCGACCTCTCGTCTTGTATCAGCAGGCCTGATTTTATCTGGACAGCGCCACGTTGCTGTAGGTCGGTCTCTCCGAGACCGTCATTCAACGCCACTTTGCCGCGAAAATCCGGTTGGCGAAAAGGGGTCAGACACCAAAAACCGCTAACGGCCCGAAGCGTGCTTCGCATTTTTGGTGTCTGACCCCTTTTCGCCGATCGACGTCACTCCCATTCTTAGATTGGACGATGCACTAGCGGTGAAGCCGCAGCCAAAGTTCAGCACGACGGCAGCCGATCGGCGATGTCGTTGAATGAGTTGGGGCAGAAACTCCCGTCCGTCCCGAGACCTACATCCTGATCTCAAAGCCCTTTCGCTTCTCGCGCCCGATCATCCCCTGGGCTTGCGGATCATCGAGTACGCGCTCGTTGCTTGGGTCCCAGTGAATGGTGCGGCCAAGCCGGCCGGCGAGTGCGGCCAGGTGACAGGTCGTCAACGCCCGGTGGTGGCTGAACACATCCGAGATCGGCTCGCGACGTGCCGTCATCGATTCAAAGAAATCTCGAACATGTGGCAGTGAATCGAAGCCGGCATCTTGATCCTGAATCGGCCTGCCTTTGTTGACTTGAGCCAGCACATCCTCTGGCAGCGGATCCTCCTTCAAGTTGTCGGCAGGGGCTCCCGTCAAGCTGCCGCGATTGACAAAGATCCGCCCCTCAGTTCCCTCCAACAGAATTCCGTTTCGCGCGTCGCTGCTGATCGACATTTCGACCCCGTCGTCGTACAGAACTTTGAATAGGAACTTTGTCGCCGTGTTGTAGTGGTCATCGGCTTCGGGATAGCCATCGCGGAAGGCCACGGGATGCTCGATCAGAACCGGCTCCACCGAGACGGGCCCGGTTTCCGTTTTGCCCATCGCCCACGTCGCGATATCGACGTGATGAGCACCCCAGTCGGTGAGCTTCCCTCCGGAGTACTCGTACCACCAGCGGAACTCGTAATGGGCGCGTGACCACGACTTGGTTTCATTGTCTGCGCCGGCCAGGTATCGAAAGTCGACCTTTGGAGCCGGGCCAAGCCATTGATTCCAATCGAACTGGCCTGGCGGCTGAGCGACCGGTAAAGCAGGGCTCGTTGGCCCACCGCCGATCCCACACTCAACCTTTTGAAGCTTGCCCAGCCGGCCTGACCTTGCCAGAGCGACCGCCGTTTGGAAGTCGCGCGAACTCCGTTGCTGAGTTCCGATTTGAACCACGCGTCCTGTTTTGCGGCAGACCTCACAGATCTGTTGACCCTCTTCGATTGTCAGCGTCATCGGCTTCTCGCAGTAAACATCCTTTCCCGCGAGCATGGCTTCGATCGCAAGCTTGGCGTGCCAATGATCCGGCGTGAAGATCAGAACCGCATCAATGTCATCACGTTCGAGCACACGTTGATAATCGCCGGTCGAATCGGGTTCCGCTCCATTCCACTCCTTTACCAATCGTTGGGCAGCGGCGCGTCGGTCTTGGTCGACATCGCACACCATTAGGTAATCCGCGAAACGGGCGAAGTCGGGGCCGACACCGTACCAGCCCCCGTTTGCCAATTGCCATCCCCAGCGGCTGCCGCACCCGATCAGACCGATCCGGGGACGTGCATTGGCCGCTTGAAACGCCTCGGCTCGTGGCAGGGATCGCATGCTGATGGCACCACCGGCCACCACGGCGGACGTCCCCAAGAACTGGCGTCGATTGATTGCCTGGTTGAGCCGTGCATCGGCTTGGCATGATGACTCTCCTCGAACGATCTTTTCACGTTGGCTCGACCGTGTAAACCAATGGAGAAATCATAGTGCTGTCGAATGGGACGCTCCAGAGTCCCTGGGGACAAGCGAACGCTCAAACGCGACTGTAGTCAGGCGAATTCAGGGTCGAAAACGCGCTCGCTGAACTTCCAGGGAACGCTGTCTACGCCGCAGTCGATTGTCGATAGAATCACGTCGAGCCAAGACGAACAACCGATGCAGAATTTCGAATTCATGGGCGACTTTCACCTCCACATTGCCAGCACGCTCGGCCTGTTGCTAGGCGTATGCCTGGCCGCCGGCGTCCTGGCCGACATGGTGCATCTGCCGAAAGTCACTGCCTACTTGTTGGTGGGACTGTTGGTCGGGCCAAGCTTCCTGGATTGGATTCCGGAAGGGCACGTCGAGATATTCGAGCCAATCCTGAAATTGGCGATGGCCGTCGTGTTATTCAATCTTGGCTGCGAATTCACCTTCACGAAGGTGCGTCGCGTCGCCGCCCACTGTTTAGCCCTTTCGATCGCCGAAGTGCTCTGCAGTTTCGTGACTCGTCGCGTTGGGGCTCATGCTGTTCGGGTGTTCGGGAAGTAAAGCCTTGTTGCTCGGTTGCCTGGCGGTTGCCACAGCACCGGCGACGACCATTCTGGTGCTATCGGAATATCGTTCCGAAGGGCCCGTGACGGAGAGCACCGGTTTCCTCGTCGCGATGAACAACTTTGCCTGCATCGTGATGTTTGAAGTCGCGTTCCTTGCGATCTACATCGTCCAAGGCAAAGGTGATCTGGCCGTTGTGGATCAGGTTTGGGATTTGCTTCTGAACATCGCGGGCTCGATCGCACTGGGTGTCGCTGGCGGCTTGGCGGTCAGTTATGGCTGCGGTCTTCTTGCACATGAAGCGTTGGCTCGTGTTGCTGGTTGCCACGGCAACGTTTCTGTTGGGGGCCAGCGTGTCGTTGAATATCCCTTACATGCTGACGTTTCTGGCGATGGGGATCACGGTCGCCAACACGTCCGACAGCAAAGCCAAGATTGTCGAGGAGTTGAATCATCTTTCCGGTCTTCTCGCCGTCTTGTTTTTTGCAGCCCACGGAACGGAACTGGATGTAAATGCGTTCCTCGCCGCCGGGACACTCGGAGCGATCTACATCATTTGCCGAATGGCTGGCAAATGGATTGGCGTTTACGCCGCAGCGCGAGCCACGAAACAGCCGCTCGAAGTCCGCCACTGGGCCGGTAGCTGTCTGTTCGCGCAAGCCGGCGCGGCGATCGCGTTGTCAACGATTGCCGTCAGCCGTGATCCCGAACTCGGAAAACCGATCCAGGACATCATTCTCGGTTCGGTCGTTCTGTTCGAAATCATCGGACCGTTGTTCATTCGCCATTCGTTGCTGCAGGCGGGCGAGGTTCCCTTGGCGCAAGCCATCCACCACACCACTCGAACACCGCTGGAGCAGGTTCGTGCGCTTGTCGATCGTTTTCGCACCGCTTTGCGGGGGACTGCTCAGACTGGCGAGACTCGTAGCAAGGTGAGCGTCCGCGATTTGGTTCGCAAGGCCAAGGGAATTCACCAATCGGCCGACTTTGATGCGGTGATCGCCCATATCGAGCACAGCCATGACAACACGTACCCGGTCGTCGACGATCAGATGACCGTCGTTGGTGTGATTCGCTATCCGTTGCTCAGCGACGTGATGTTCGATCACAGTGCCGTCGCAACTGGTCCGCGCCGAAGACTTGGCGACCAGTTCGGACGCGATCCTGCATCCAGACGAACCCGCTTCCCGGGCCTTCGAATTGTTTCAAGCGGTCACCGACGATTGCATTCCCGTGGTCACACCAGGCGATCCGCACGAGTTGCTCGGCGTCGTACGTCGCAGCGACGTCATGCACGCACTGATCACACAGCGTCGCAAGCGTAAGTAAGTCGTCCCGCCGAATTTCTAGCGGTACGGCTTTCTAGCGATACTCGGCGAGCCGTCCGGTCTCGACGACAAGTTCACACAGAAAAACCGGAGGCCTGCGCCCTTCCGCTAGAATGATGCAAAACACGGTTAAAATTCCGATACGATCAGCAAGCGGTCGAGTGATACAATTTTCTGCCAAGTACCTAGCTGGACAGCGCGACTTTGGCGGCCAATCGTAACCCGAAAGCGTAAGCGAGGAAACAGGTTGCACCGAATTCTCCTCGCTTACGCTTCGGGTTAGGATACTCGGAGAAGTCGACAAGAGTGGCGCTGTCCAGCTAGATGCGATTCGAGATCCATGCCTTCAACGACCCAAGCCTCGACCGTGAACCGACTACTCAGCCTGATTGCCCTCCTCTCGTTGGCAGCGTCAATGCTTGAGGCCGCCGAACGCCCTAATGTTCTCGTCATCATGGCGGACGACATGGGCTTTTCCGATTTGGGCTGCTACGGCAGCGAGATCGAAACGCCACGTCTGGACGCCCTGGCGAACGAGGGTTTGCGATTCTCTCAGTTCTACAACACCGCCAAGTGCCATTCGTCGCGTGTGTCGCTGTTGACGGGGCAATACTGCATTGCGGCGGGTGACACGGCACTGAGCCATGCGGTCACCTCGGCAGAGGTTCTCTCGCGAGGCGGCTACTTCACGGCGATGACGGGGAAGTGGCACCTCAAGCGCGAACCGACCGACTTTGGCTTTGATCGCTACTTCGGTCACCTCAGTGGCGCCTGCAACTATTTCAAGGGCGACAATTCGTTTCGGCTGAACGGAAAGCCGTGGCAGGTACCCAATCAGGGCTTTTACACGACGACGGCGAACGTTGACTACGCGATCGAGTTTCTTGGTGAGGCTCGAGCCGCTGATCAGCCTTGGTACCTGTACGTCGCCTTCAATGCACCGCACGCACCGCTGCACGCACTGCCCGAGGACTACGCCAAGTACAAAGGACGTTATGAAGCCGGCTGGGACTCGATTCGTGACGCGCGGGTCGCCAAGCAAAAGCGTTTGGGATTGCTTCCACAAGAACTGGAGCCGAGCCCGCGACCTGAGCACATTCCGGCCTGGGATTCGATGAGCGAGTGGCGGCGCAGGTACGAAAGCAATCGGATGACGACGCTGGCGGCCATGATCGATCGTGTCGATCAGGAAGTCGGCCGTTTGGTCGATGACCTGCGAGCGAACGACGAACTGGACAACACGCTGATCCTGTTTGTGTCGGACAACGGTGCCTGTCCGTATGATCGCAAAGCGCCGCTGCTGGACGTCGAGCCGACCAACGGTGATGTGTCGTTGGCCGATTCGACCGGCTGGGCGTGGGCCCGAAACAGCCCGTTCCGTTACTACAAGCAGAACCAATTTGAAGGCGGCATCGCCTCGCCGGCGATCGTGCATTGGCCAGCCGGTTTGAAAACGAAGAAGGGAACGCATCGTTCACGAGCCCGCGCACCTGATCGACGTGCATGCCGACGCTCGCGGAGATTGCTCAGTGCGAGATTCCGGACGCTTGGCCCGATCGCCAGCCCCGGCCGGTCTCGGGTGTTTCGCTGCGACCGATCTTCAACGGACAATCGCTCGGCAGACGGACAGCCGATCCATTTGCTCTTCTCCACCGACCGCGGCCTCCGCGATGGCGATTGGAAAGCGGTCAGCTTTCGGCAGGAAGCGTGGGAGCTGTACAACATGGCCAACGATCGCACCGAGCTGAATGACCTTGCCGGCACCGAACCGGAACGACTGCAGGCGATGATCGAAACGTGGACCGACATGACCAAGAACGTGCTCCACGCCGCGCCGAAGGTCTATGCTCCCGCGACTGGAGGCCAAGCTTCCGCATCACCATCCCGAATGGACAAACTTTGATGAGACGGCAAAGCCTCGGCGTGCCAGACAGAACCCACCGCGCAATCGATCGGCGGCCGGCAAGATCCGCGCACGCAAGAACACGCAACTGACGATTGTCGATCGTCAATTTGGAACTCGAATTCACCGGCGACGATCCCGGAATCGCAATGGACCTGAGAGGTCAGGATCTTCCGCCCGGCCCCTATCGCGTGAGCTTTCGACTGAGGGGTGGAAATCCGGGCGGCGGCGAACTCTTCTACACGACAGATCCCAAGGTCACCCTCCCCAACGGCAAACGAATCGTGTTCGACGTGCGAGCCGACGGAGACTGGCAAGACGTCCTGGATCGAGTTACCGACGGATCAATCGCTTCAACAGCTTCGCGTCGACGTCAGTGATGGTCCCGGGAAAGCGACGATCGCGAACTTGGAATTGACCGACACGAAGGGCAACACGCTCGTCGCTTGGCCGCAATGGCAGGAATAGGACGACAGGACTGCGGCCACATCGAAGCCTGCGTTCGGCAAGCCGGTCCAAGATGTGAATTCCTTGTGATGCTGGGGACTTCAGCGATCCTGGTTGCTGCGAAACTGCCTACAATGAGCTGATGGTTCGGCCGTCTAGATTCATTTTCCTGGTCAAGGGAGACGCGTTCCCTCAAATAGGTTTTCGCGTTGACAGGTTTTCACGCGATGAAAAAGACTTTGGGATACGAAGATCCCCATCCCAGTATCGATTACCACATTGTTTCGCAGATTTCCGCGGATGCGTCGGGCCTGCTGTATCGTGCGATTCGCGAGGACGATGGCTCTGAAGTCGACGTGCTGGTGCTTCGCCGTACCGACGATTCCGAAAAGCAGCGAATCAAGAAGCGGATCTATGTCGCCATCCAGTTGGATCATCCTGCTGCGGCGTGGATCATCGACTCGAGTAGAGACGGCGATCATCCGTCTTACCTTCTAGAGCCAGTCGCCGCCCGAAGCCTTTCCGACGTGACGGCAGAGATTTCTGGCAAGGATAAGCGGCGAGTGCTGAGTTATTGTCAACAGCTGACCTCCGTGGTGGCGGCGGCGCATCGACTTGGGCTAGTCCACGGCAACATTTCGCCCGAGACCGTCTACGTGCGAAGCGATGGTAGTCTGCAGATTGATTTCATAAGGTCTCGGTCGGCCGGTGAACTTGTAACGCGCCGTTTTGATGGGCCGCACGACAAGACGAAGATCTTGTGCCGAGCACCCGAAGCGTTGGATCGATCCGATGGCGATACTGCGAGCGACGTATTCAGTGTTGCCGCGACGCTGGTTTGGCTGTTCACGGGTCGAGAAGGTGATCCGGTACCCGAGTTGCCCAGTCTGCGCGAGAACCTTGGCAAGTGGTTCGGCGATTGGCAGGTGCCCGGGGCCTATCTGGACCTCTTCTGCGAATCGCTCAGTGATTCGTTGAAGCCCGACCCCTGGGATCGCCCAAGCTCTCAGGACATTTGCACGCAGTTAGAGCGACTGATTGACACGATCACGGACGATGCCGAAACGACGGCGCAACTCGGTCAAACATCCGACGAGCTGGCAAGGACGAATGATTTCGAATCGGCGCCCGACGCTTGATGGTTCGTACCCCCAATCCGATCGGTGACGGTTTCCAGATTGGTCGATTTCGTGTCCGGCGTAAACTTGGCGAAGGTGGAATGGGGGCGGTGTTCGAGGCGGAGGATCCTTCGGACGGAGGGCTGGTGGCCGTCAAAATGCTCCGCCGACGAATTCTGCACAAAGGCGATGCGGTGCGCCGGTTCCGCAAGGAGGCACGCCTTCTTGGCGAGATCAAGAGCCCGTACGTCACCAATCTGCTCGAAGTCAACGAGGAAAACGGACTGCATTACATCGTGATGGAGTACGTGGCGGGAGTAGACCTTTACCGCTTGATCCGCCAGGGCGCACCATTCGATGAGAGGGTCGCACTATCGATCATCGCGGATACCGCCCGTGGTTTAGTGAGCTCTCACGAACGGGACATCATCCACCGCGACATCAAACCCGCAAACATACTATTGGCGTATGAGTCGCAAGGCGAAGGGGACGAGGCCGAACGAGCAAGTCTCTCGCTGGAGACACTGAAGCGTTTCCATGTGAAGCTTTCGGATTTTGGGCTGGCGCGACAAATGGAGCAAACGGAGTCGATGGACATGACGCGTGCCGGTGGCATGTTGGGGACGCCCAACTACATGGCACCGGAACAATTCACTGACTCCAGCAAACTATCGCCGGCGACCGATGTCTATGCACTCGGCGTGACACTTTTCGAAATGCTGGCCGGCAAGCCGCCGTTCGAATCATCCGACCTGACCAAGCTGATTCACCTCCATTGCCAGGAACGACCGCCAAGCCTGCAACGACTCAATTCCAACGTGAGCGATGCGACTTGCGAGTTGATCCAACGCTCGATGGCGAAGGATCCACTTGAGCGTTATGCCGACGCCGGGCAGTTCCTGCGAGACATTGAATGTCTATTGCGAGGCGAAGCGACGAATATCTCCCTGCACCCCGAAACGCCACCACACGCGGTCGGCGAGGTTTTTGAGGAAGTTTTCGAGTGGCAGCTTCAGTCCGACGCCGCGAGTTTGTGGCCAGCGGTCTCCAATACCGAGCGCATCAATTGTGCGGTTGGAGTCCCCTCGGTGATCTATGACACGCGCCGCGATGAGCACGGCCGTCTGCGCAAGTACGGGAACTTTCGCATGGCCGGCCTGCAGATTGGCTGGGAAGAGCATCCCTTCGAATGGGTTGAAGGCCAACGCCTCGGGATTCTTCGCGAGTTTCATCAAGGTCCGTTCATTTGGTTCCTGAGTATCGTTGAACTGGTGCCTCAGCCGGGCAGCGGAACCCTGCTCCGTCACACGGTGCGCATCAAGCCCCGCGGACTTGTTGGTCGAATGGTGGCTGCCTTGGAGGTTTCGGTCAAAGGCAAACGCAACTTGGATCGTGTCTATCACCGGATCGATGAATCGGTTGCCGGAGCGTTGGGGCGTGCTCCGACCCTGGATCCATTCTGTGAACCGAAAGAGATGCCTCGGGCAAGGCGACAGCGACTTGAAGAACGTCTTGATCGCCTGGCCAGCCGCGGAGTCGATCACGATGTCATCGAGTGCCTTGGTAGTTTCCTGCGTTCGGCGCCGTCGCAAGAACTCGCGAGGATTCGTCCTCTCGCGCTGGCGAGAAACTTTGGCATCGATGGCGACCGGCTGCTGGGCGGATGCCTGGCGGCGGCGAAAGAAGGATTGCTTGATTTGCACTGGGACATTCTCTGCCCCACTTGTCGGATCTCTTCCCAGATCGCCGATACGCTTCGGTCCATTGAGAGCCATTCGCGATGCGAGGTTTGCGATCTCGATTTCGAAGTGGATCTGGCCGACTCGATTGAAATGATCTTTCGAGTCCATCCTGAGATTCGCGAAGCAGAATTGGGAACGTTTTGCATTGGCGGACCAGAACATTCACCCCATGTTGTGCTCCAGGTTCGTCTGGCTGCCGGCAAACGCGTCGAGTTGGCACCCCTCTTGTCCGAAGGGGAATACGTCCTGCGCAGCGCCCAATTGACGTACAACTTTCACATTCGTGTATTGCCGGGCAAGGGAACGACGCATACCGAACTTGTGTTGTCGCCCGACTTTGACCCGAAACTGGAATCGCAGGTCCGTGCCGGCCGAAACGTGATCACGATCACGAACGACTATGATCACGATCTTGTTGTCCGACTGGAGAGGATCACTCCCCGAAAAGACGTGGTGACGGCGGCGCAAGCATCAGCCCTACCTCAGTTCCGTGAGCTGTTTCCCGACGAGACGCCAGAGGTCGGTCGGTTGATGAATGTGGCCACGGCAACGTTCCTTTCCATCGACCTCTGCAACGCCGAGAACCTCTTTCGTGAACGAGCGGATGGAGAAACTTACGGGATCGTGAGTAGGTTTCACCGGCTCGTCGAGCGGATCGCGGATAAGCACTCCGGTGCGTTGATCAAGGCGATCGATACCGAGGTCCTGATCGCATTTGAAACCCCAATCGACGCTCTACACACCGTGCTCGAATTGGCGGGCGCCGTGGAAGATGAGGGAACCGACTTTCGCTTTTGTGGTGCGTTGCACCACGGAACAAGCTTGGCGACGGCGACTCACGGGCAGCTTGACTATTTTGGAGGCACCGTTCATTTCGTCCAGAGGATCTTGAGACTGGCCGCACCCGGTGAGTTGATCATGAGCGAACAGGTGGCGGCCGATGCGTTCGTCGTTTCCGCCGTCCTTGAACAGGGAATTGCCCTCGGAGGTTTGCGATTTCCCGCAGTTTGGGCAATCTGGGCTTCGTTGCCAAAGAGTTCGGGTTGGGTAAACAGTACGGTCGAGGTGGCGTCAGGATCGTCATTATCCGAATAAGAATCACAACCCATCCATTCGCTGCGACCGATACCTGTACCAGCCTTTGAGCGCGATGACCGCGCCAAAACGAAACCCCATTCATTAGCTGGTTGCCAAGTTCGATGCGATATAGCCAACCCTCTTTCGCCTGCGGCACGAAATCTCGGCTGACATATCTTGTCGTCGCAAACCTTGGTGCCTTGTTAATGACCGCATTGCTTGCTGTTGTCGTCGAGGGCGCGTCACCCGATGCGATGGATGGCGTCGGCGTCTATGATTCCTGGCAGTCGTATGGGCCTTACGATTCCGGCCAACCGTCCTTTGCTGACTGCGACCAGTGTTCAAGTTGTTCGACGGAATGTGACGCGATGTACGGCCACGGATGTGCTGGCTGCGAATCGGGCTACGGCGACTCGTTTTGCGGCAAGTTGCTAGAAAACCTGTCGCTGTTCGGCGGTCTCGAAGGCTCCAAGCAACCACAAGACTTTGGGGTCAACGCACATTTCGGCGGACGGTTTCATGCAAACTTGGGCTTGCCGTTGATCGCAGATTGCGGGCTAGGGTTTCAGGTTGGCACCGCGACCAACTATACCGACAACGCCGTCCAAGTCGTCGAGCGGATTGAAGGAACCTCGGAGCGATTTCAAAGTTTTACGACAGTCGGTTTGTTCCAGCGTACCGACTGTGGGCTATCGTGGGCCGTCGGCTACGACTACCTCTATCAAGACTACTACGACAATTTCAACCTTGGTCAATGGCGTGGAGATATCGGATATCGCTGCGACCCCTGCAACGAGATTGGGACTTGGTTTGCCATCAGCAGCCAGGATGACCAGGGATCGTTCCTAACGATTCCAATGTCGCTCGATCCGATTACCCAAGGGAACGTGTACTGGCGGCGAAACTGGGAGAATGATGCTCAAACCACATTCTGGTTGGGCATTGCCGAAGGCCATGCGGAAGCGAACGTGGCACTGGGCGATCTTCCGCCAGTGGGTGAGCGACTTGTATTCGGCTCGGATATCTTTGTTCCGCTCAGCCCGAAATTGGCAATTTTCGGGCAAGCCAACTTCATCACTCCCGCCGACACCGGGACCGTCGATGCATTTCTTGGGATCGCCTACTTTCCAGGTGGGTCCCATGGTGCTCGCGAACGTCAATTCGCGCCACGTCTCTCCGTCGCCAACAACACGACGTTCGCCAACGACTTCTCTCGATAGAGCGTCTTCGAGTTTCTCATCGTCGGCTAGTGGATTGTCAGAGCCAAGAATTAGGGTGACGTCGATCGGCGAAAAGCGGTCAGACACCAAAAACCGGAACGGCCCGGAGGCTGCTTCGCTTTTTTGGTGTCTGACCCCTTTTCGATCGCAACCCTAAAACGAGATGCTGACAAACCACTAGGCTTTGTCTCAAGACACGATTTTCTATTGTGTGAGCCGTGACGCGTAAGCGGCCGGGCCTTTGTTTCTGGGATAACACCGCAAGGCCCGTGGCCTGACGGCCAGCGGCTCATCGTTTTGAGCCCGTGGCCTGACGGCCAGCGGCTCATCGTTTTGAGCCCGTGGCCTGACGGCCAGCGGCTCATCGTTTTGAGACAAAGCCTAGTGATCATGGTCGCCGACCGCTCCGCCGGTCGTAGCGCGACGATCGGGAACACTAGGTCACCCTTCGTTCTGTTGAGCGGTTTCCAAGCGACTAATCGGCTTGGTAGCCTCGCCACATCCAGACGAGCGTGTCGGCGAGTGTCGCCTCGAAGACTTTGCGGTCGCAGTGCCTGGTTGCCTTGCTGAACACGAAGCGGTAGTCGTAACCCTTGGCTTTCAAGGCAGCCGCGGTGCGTTCGTTGGCCATCACCCAGTTGTGATAGGTTTCTTCGGGATCGTTCGCGCGATTGTCGTTCTCCGAGACATGCGTGAAGATTCGTAGCGGCTTCTTCTCGCTGTTTTCGATCAGCTTCATGCTGGAGTGATACTCCCAGGCGCCGAGCGGATACTCAGCTTCCTCTGGCGCATCGTCATCTTGTTGATCGACGAACGTACCGGAGTACGTGATAAGCCGACGAAACAGGTCTGGTCGAAACCAACCCATGGTCAGCGCCGCTGCGCCACCACTGCTGCACCCCATCACTGCTTTACCCCAGGGATCGTCGGTGAAGGCGATGTTGGGATAGGCGGCCTTGATCTCAGCGTTGTTGAGGACTGCCGGCAGGACTTCGTCATTGATGAACCGTGCCAGTCGGTCCGACATCGTGTCATACTCGAGTCCTCGCTCGCTCCCCTTGCTGTCGTTCCCACCGTTCTCGACGGCAATGACGATGAATGCGGGAAGAGTTCGCTTGGGGTCTTTGGAGATCGTGAGGTTATCCAGTGCATTGCGTACCAGGTCCATGCGTCCGGGACCGTCATGCATCACCAGGATCGGTGCTTTGGTGCCGTCCTGATACTTCGCTGGCACGTAGACAAAGATCTTGCGTGCTTCGCGAACCGGCTTCCTCGGATCAAGCGTCGTATCATCGCCACGAAAAATCTTGCTATCGGCCAATCGCATCGAGAACTCAAAGCTCTTCCCCTTCGGATTTCCCTGATCGGTCAAGTCTGGATCGATTGCATAGTCCGGTCCGATCACGAAATTCCCGTTGCCCTCGGTTGCCGCGTCCACGCTCGTTGCCTCCTGGCACCATCCAGAGCACGAAAGGGAAGCGACCAAAACGAGAAAGCAAACCATTCGGTGATTGGATGGGAGCCGCATGAAGATGTCGTCCAGTAAGAAGGGGAGGGACCGCAAGGCAGCGGGCAGCGAGCCGACTGTCATGCCAGATTCTAAACGATTGGTGGTATCGTCTGTTCCAAATCTACTGGTCTCGTCATGTTTACCGTCCAGCGGTGACAGGACAGCCGATTTCTGGATCAGGGACAATGATGTGCCTGGTCAAAAAGGAAGTGGCATTGGGTGAGCGATCAGCGGCGAACGATGCCGACGATTCCAGTTTGATTTGATCGAATGTATGGCAGGGAAGCCTTGTGACGATCCAAAAACTTCATGATTTGCGTACGTCGTCGGCGATCATCGCTGCGCTGCTCTTGATGTTTGCTTTGGGCTGCAAGGCTCCACTGCCATCGAGCCAGCGATGCGTGGTATCTGGGGAATTGGTGTCCCGAGCCGGCGCCCCGATTGGTCCTGGACGAGGGCTTGTGGGCGGAACACTTCCACCCGGAGTTTCTATCGAAGATGGAATTACCGAGGACGAGGCGGTCGCGGCGGCGCTGTGGAACAATGCGGCCTTGAATGAGCTGCTTGCTCAGCTCGGCGTGTCGCGTGCCCAGCTTTACGACGCGGGATTGATTACCGATCCGCAGCTCGTATTGTTCTTTCCGCTCGGACCCAAGCAGCTAGAATTTGCCATCTTTCAATCCATTGATGCGATCTGGTTGCGGCCAGTCCGCAGGCGTGCGGCGGAACTGGACCTCTGTGAGCTTTCGCAGCAGATGATCCAGAACGGATTGAACACCGTGCGCGATGTTCGGACGGCGCATGCCAACCTGCTGTTGGCTCAGAAACGTGCCGAACTCACTGCGAAAGGGCTCGAGTTGCGCGACGGCATTGCCGGACTCGCCGAAAGGCGTCTCGAGGCCGGCGACATCAGTGAGCTCGAAGTCATGGCGACACGCATCGATGCGCTGACGATCGAGGCGACGGCCGTGAGCGCGATTCAGGATGTGCAACTCGCCCAGGAGCAGCTCCGCGTGCTGATGGGTGTCGACCTGACCGAGGGACAACTTTTCGCCGTCAGCGAGGCAGTCCGCGAACTTCCCATCGAAGACAAGGACGAACTGGTCGCGATGGCCCACGCAATGCGTCCCGATTTGCGAGCGATCGAGATTCGCAAGGCGGCAGCTATCCGCCGGGTTGCAATTGGCACGCAAACAGTTCATGACGCTCGACGCGATCTACGACGCCAATGGTCAGGGGACGCAAGGATTCGAGTCCGGGCCCGGGCTACGGGGAACGATTCCGATCTTCAACGGCAACAAAGGGAAGATCGCAGTTGCCGAGGCCTTGGTCCAACAGGTGGATCGACAGTACGCCGCTCTGCGAGACCAAATCGACCTCGATGTCCGAACGGCTGTCGTTCGATTGGAGCAGGCGCTGGAGCAGCGACGCCTGGTGGACGAACAAATCCTGCCGCGTCTCACCGAGGCCGAAGAACTTGCGCGACGGAATTACGAGGGTGGTGGCGTGCCGTACTTCCTGGTGCTGCAGACGACCACGCAATATGTTGACGCGCAGATCAACCGGGCCGCGGCGGAAGCCGCCGTTCGTATCGCGCTTGCCGACCTGGAACGAAGTGTTGGACGACGAATCGCCGTCCCAAACACTGACATCCAAGACGAATCGCTGCTGTTTGGCGAAGAATCGGCGGTGGGCACCAGCTTTTAACTATAATCTCTGGTGATCGTCTGATCCCAACGTTGGTTGTGCGGCTCGGCTGTTTGCGATCTGATACGAAGCACGAATTCACAAGCCGACTTTGCTGCCCCGCTGGAAAGTAAACACCTGGATGAGATCCTTCGTTGCCGCTGTGATCATGCTTGGGCTCACAGCGATTGGCTGCTCGCAAAAACACGATGCAAAAGCCACGTCCGAAAAGCCGGCCAAGGTAGAATCTTACCCGAGTGAAGCGGATGCCTATCGGATCATCTTGACCCCCAAGGCCGAGGAACGCTTACAGATTCGAACGGTTCCCGCCTCGCGCCAGTCGGTGCAACGCGTTCGACTACTTGGTGGGCAATTGCTGGTGCCTGACGGGGGACGAGTCGTGGTCACTGCGCCGCTGACAGGAACCCTATCGAGCCTTGACGCCGCGGCGACACCGGTGGCCGGACAGTATGTGATCGCCGACGAAGCTTTGTTTCAACTTAGCCCGGTCCTTCGTCCGGATCTGGAAGTGCCCGGCGCAGCGGAGCGGGTTCAGATGGCCAATGCCCGAGCCTCGCTTGTGACCGCGCAAATTCAAGCCGAGGGTGACTTCCAACAGGCGGCGGCGCAGGTGGAGGCAGCCGAGATCGCACTGACTCGCGCCCGTAAGTTGCTGGCCGACCGCGCGGGCAGTCAGCGCGCGGTCGACGATGCGGAAGCGACCTTCAATATCGCGACCAAGGGGCTGGAGGCCGCCAGTCAACGCAAGGACATGCTTTCGAAGCTTTCGCTTGACGCCGAATCGGGCGAAGCGCCGATCATCGCGATCCGTGCGCCCACCGATGGGGTTCTCCAAACGATCTCAGCGCAGGTCGGTCAGGTGGTCAGCGCCGGAGCCCCATTGCTGGAGATTGTCGATCTCCAAGAACTTTGGGTTCGAGTTCCGGTCTATGCAGGTCAAGTGCATGAGATCGACCTGAAGGCCTCGGCGGCGATGGAGGAACTTTCTGAAGAGGGTGAGCAGGTGACCATTGAGCCAGTCTCCGCGCCGCCCACTGCCGATCCGCTGTCCGCTTCCATTGACCTCTATTATGCAGTGAAAAACAAAGCCGGCCTGTTTCATCCAGGCGAACGCATCCTGGTGCATGTTCCGCTGACAGGATCGGCTGAATCGTTGGTGGTGCCCAGCGCATCGATTCTGCGAGACATTCATGGTGTGGAGTGGGTCTACATCAAGTCGGGCGAGCATGAATTTCGTCGTCAGCGAGTCAATGTTCGATTCACCACCGAGGACCTTGCCGTTTTGGCCGATGGGCCTGCGGTGGGAACGGAGATTGTTGTGGACGGGGCGACCGAACTCTTCGGCACTGAGTTTGGAGCCGGTAAATGAACTGGCTCATTGCCTCTGCCCTTCGCTTTCGCCTGCTCGTTGTAGCAGCCGCGGTGGCGTTGATCGTCGTCGGCATCCGTACAGCAGGCGAGGTCCCGCTGGATGTCTTTCCGGAATTTGCCCCTCCGCGTGTGGAAATCCAAACCGAAGCTCCGGGACTATCGACCGAGGAAGTCGATAGCCTCGTTACCGTGCCGATCGAGAATTCCCTCGGGGGCATCCCGTTTCTGGATGAAGTGCGATCCAAGTCGGTGCTCGGCTTGTCTTCGGTTCAGCTCTACTTTCAACGTGGCACGGACCTGATCACGGCACGTCAATTGGTCCAGGAGCGATTGGCGCTCAGTTCCGCTCGGCTGCCACGAGTGGTGAATCAGCCGGTGATTCTACCGCCACTCTCGTCGCTCAGTCGCGCGATGAAGATCGGCCTGTGGTCGGACACCTACTCACAAATGGACATGACGGTCCTTTGCAAATGGACGATTCGTCCGCGATTGATGGCGGTGCCTGGCGTCGCAAACGTTGCGATCTGGGGTGATTACGACAAGCAATATCAGGTGCTTGTCGATCCGGACCGTTTGCGTGCCAACAATATCACGCTCAACAATGTGATCCAGTCGGTGACCCAGTCCGTGGCGCCGGCTTCAGGTGGTTTCGTCGATACGCCGAACCAACGACTCGCGGTTCGCCACGAACTCACCGTCGATTCGGCCGAGACGCTCGGGGAGACGATCGTTGCCTTCCGTAGCAATGCACCATTGACCCTGGGCGAAGTCACCGACGTGCGCATCGGATCGCCTCCGCCGATTGGTGACGCGATCATCAATGACGTTCCAGGCATTCTGTTGATCGTCGAAAAGCAACCGTGGGCGAACACGTTGGACGTGACTCGAAACGTCGAGGCGGCGATGCAGGAGCTCGCTCCGGCGCTGACCGGAATCAACGTGGACACAACCATCTTTCGTCCGGCAACCTTCATCGAACGGGCGCTCGACAATTTGACGCACTCGTTGTTGATCGGCTGTCTGCTGGTGATCGTCGTCCTCGCCCTGTTCCTGTTCGATTGGCGTGCCGCGGTGATCAGCTCGCTGGCCATTCCGCTTTCGCTGATCACTGCTGTGCTGGTCCTGTATTATTACGGTGGTAACATCAACACGATGGTGCTCGCGGGCTTGATCATCGCGCTTGGCGAGGTCGTCGATGATGCGATCATTGATGTCGAGAACATTCTCCGCCGACTACGCTTGAATCGTCAGCTTGCCGAGCCAAAGTCAGCGTTCGAAGTGGTGTTGGCCGCTTCCATGGAAGTGCGCAGCGCCGTGGTCTATGCCACCCTGATCGTGGTGCTGACACTCGTTCCCGTATTCTTCCTGCAAGGCCTTGCCGGTTCGTTTTTTCGACCGTTGGCGGCATCGTACATCCTGGCGATTTTGGCCTCGCTTGTCGTCGCCCTGACTGTCACGCCGGCACTGTCGCTGTTGCTGTTGCCCCAATCGGCAGAGCGGAATCATCGCGAGTCGCCGCTGACGCTGTTTTTGAAGTCGATCTACCGCCGCGTGCTACCGACGCTGGTCCGCTTTCCCTGGGCCATTGTCTGCTTTGTTCTGGCTGTGTTTCTGGCGGCGGGGATCTCGGTGCCAATGCTTGGCGAGGAATTGATGCCCAAGTTCAAAGAGACCGATTTCCTGATGCACTGGGTTGAAAAGCCGGGGGTCGGCATTGAGGCGATGAATCGGATTACGATTGCCGCCAGCAAGGAGTTGCGATCGATTGAGGGAGTCAACAACTTCGGGTCACACATCGGCCGCGCCGAGGTCGCCGACGAAGTTTACGGCCCCCACTTCACGGAACTTTGGATCAGCATCGATCCCAACGTTGACTACGAGCAGACCGTCGCCAAAGTCCAGGAAGCGGTCGACGGATATCCAGGCTTGTATCGTGACCTGCTGACCTACCTGACCGAGCGGATCAAGGAAGTGCTGACCGGGTCAAGTGGCGCCATCGTCGTACGTATCTACGGACCCGATCTCGAGCAGCTACAGTCGCATGCCCGAGAAGTCTCGGATGTGATCAAGACAGTCGAGGGTGTGACGAATCTCAAAATCGAGCCGCAGACGTTGATTCCGCAAATCGTCGTGACCCTGCGACCCGACTCCGCGGCTCAGTTTGGGCTAACACCAGGGGATGTGCGGTCGGCAGTCACCACGCTGCTTCGGGGAACACAGGTGGGTGAAATCTTCGAGGGGCAGAAGATTTTTCGCGTCATGGTTTGGGGTGAGGAATCGGTGCGACGCGACGTCGACGCGGTCCGACGGTTGATGATCGATACGCCATCTGGAGCGCAAGTCCCGCTCAGCGACGTCGCCGACGTAGGAATCCAGCCAGCACCAAATGAAATCAAGCGAATTGGAGCCTCTCGCAAGATTGACGTCACCTGCAACGTGGATGGACGCGATCTCGGTAGCGTTGCCAAAGAGATCGAAAGTCGCGTGCTGAGCGAAGTCAAATTCCAACAGGAGTATCACCCTGCCTTTTTGGGAGAGTACGCGGAAGCCAAGGCATCACGCAATCGGCTCCTGGGACTGAGCGTGTTCTCGCTCATTGGGATCGTGTTGCTATTGCAGTCTGACTTTCAATCGGTTCGAACTGTACTGCTGATCGCATTGACGCTTCCCTTTGCGTTGGTTGGTGGCATTGCCGGTGCATTCTTGTGCGGAGGCGTCATCTCGCTCGGTTCACTGATCGGTTTTGTGACCGTCCTCGGTGTCGCGGCACGCAATGGGATCATGTTGATGGACCACTATCGGCATCTGCAGAACGAGGAGGGCATGTCCTTCGGTCCGGAACTGGTGCTGCGCGGCGCCGAGGAGCGACTCGCTCCGATTCTGATGACCGCTTTGACGACGGGGCTCGCTCTGGTTCCGTTGGTGGTCACCGGCAACAAGCCTGGTCAAGAGATCGAGTATCCGATGGCGTTTGTGATCCTCGGCGGTCTGGTCACAGCGACCCTGTTGAATCTGCTTGTCCTGCCGCCGTTGTTCGCCAGATTTGGTAGCAGTGCCTCCGCCACCTCGTAGCTTGCGCACCGAGTTAGGATAGATTAACCGTCGGTCATGATGGATCCTTTCTTTGTCCTACCCCACTCAGGCAATTTCCTTGGTTACCGAGCAACAGATCCAGCTTGCTGCCAACACGATCCGCGAAGGGGGCTTGGTGGCCTTTCCAACGGAGACCGTCTATGGACTCGGGGCCAATGCTTTGGACGCGACAGCGGTTGCGCAAATCTTCGAATGGAAAGGGCGGCCTCGATTTGATCCCTTGATCGTGCATGTCGCGGGCGCCGATGGCTTGTCGGGCCTGGTGCAGCAGGTACCACGCATAGCGATGGACTTGATCGAACGATTCTGGCCTGGACCGCTGTCGATCGTACTGCCAAAGCGGGACGTCATTCCGGATATCGTGACGGCGGGTCTTGCGAATGTTGCCATTCGCTGTCCGGATCACGAGGTGGCGCTTGAATTGATCCGGGCGGCCGGCGTACCGATCGCCGCACCGAGTGCGAACCGCTTTGGTGGTGTCAGCCCGACCACGGCTGAGCACGTTTCCGAACAATTTCGCGACAGGCTGACCCATCTCCTTGATGCTGGACCATGCCGAGTCGGAGTGGAGTCGACGGTGATTTCTTTGGTGGAAGAGCAGCCCGTCCTTTTACGTCCCGGTGGTGTGACGCTCGAAGAGATCGAAGAAATCGTCGGATCCCTGAAGATTGGCAAGACCGACGATGTCAGTCCCGCTTCCCCCGGACAATTGTCTCGGCATTACTCACCATCGACACGTTTGGTTCTGACGTCTGAGTCGGCTCCACCAAGTCCCGGCAGCCGTGTTGGGCTGCTGACCCTTCAATCTCCGTCCTCATGCGAGGGCTTTGTCGCGGTCGAAGTGCTCTCCGAGCAAGGTTGCCTTCGCCAAGCCGCTGCAAACCTGTTTGCTGCCCTTCGCAGACTCGACTCGTTCCAGCTCGACTATATTGTCGCTCGCCCCGTGGTCGAAGTCGGACTTGGTCGAGCCATCATGGATCGGCTTCGTCGTGCCGCAGCCCCGTCAGAGCTTGGGCCGGATTGAGCCTGTTCGAAATTCCAGTCTGACTCGCGATCGGCCAGTGATTCTGGCGTGGCGGACGTACGTGCTGCGGACGTACCCGCTGAGCCGTCCCCGCACGCAGACAGAAAAGACTACTCGGAGAGATTCGCAAATGAGCCAGACTCAACGATCCGCTCAACGATCCGCTCAACGATCCGCTCAACGATCCGCTCAACGATCCGCTCAACGATCCGCTCAACGATCCGCCGACAACGTTTTGTTTGCCGGCTTGGGGAGTCCACGTGTTGGAGCAGGCCATGGTCTTATGGTTGCAGGGCTCGCTTTCTTCGTGTGCTTCGTTTTGATGTCGTCCCTGGGCGCATACGGCGATTCGCATTGGCGAGTCGGTGTGGCTCGACAAGCGATCACGCCGGATCAGTTCATGTGGATGTCGGGCTATGGTGCTCGCGATCGTCCGGCCGACGGCAAATTGACAGAGCTTTGGGCCAAGGCGATGGCGATTGAAGATGCCGACGGACATCGATTGGTCCTGGTCACGCTGGACCTGGTAGGAATCGACCGGGCAACGGCGTCAAAAATTCAAACTGGCGTGACGAATCGTTTTGGAATCCCGCGAGAGTCGCTGGTGATTTCCACGTCCCACACTCACAGCGGTCCCGTCGTGGGAGAGAATCTGAGTGCCATGTATTTTCTCGACGGCAGCGGCTGGCAGCTGGTTCGCCAGTACACGCAACAGCTGACGGAGAAGGTCATCGACGTGATCGGACGCGCTCTGGAGGAGATGCGACCAGCAGAACTGGGCTGGACCGTGGGTCGTGCCCATTTTGCCGTCAACCGCCGTAACAACAAGGAGGCCGACGTCCCGACGCTACGAGCCGCCGATCGGTTGCTGGGCCCCGTCGACCATGATGTGCCGATCCTGGTTGTGAAAGAGCCCGCCGATTCCTCCGCCGGCGTCGAGTTGAATGCCGACAATCTTCGCGTGGTCGTCTGTGGCTATGCCTGCCATGCGACGGTGCTGTCGGGCTATCAGTGGTGTGGTGATTGGCCCGGGTATGCTCAGGAGGCATTGGAATCACGCTACCCAGGTGCCACCGCCATGGTGTGGGCGGGCTGCGGAGCCGACCAAAACCCGTTGCCTCGCCGTGAGGTCGACTTGGCGAGACAGTATGGCCGCGAGATCGACACGGCGGTTGCCAAAGCCCTCGAGCGAACATTGATTGACATCGACGGCTCGGTGGAGGCGGTCTTCGCGGAAATCCCGCTGGAATTCGCCGAGTTGCCAAGCCGCGAGCAACTTGAGCAAACGGTCAGTTCGGCGAATCGCTACGAAGCCTCGCGAGCGCGGCGCTTGCTTGATGCTTGGGATCGTGACGGCGGATTGCCGAAGGACTATCCCTACCCAATCCAAACTTGGCGCCTAGGAAACGGACCACATTGGCTGTTTCTTGGTGGCGAAGTGGTGATCGATTACGCGCAACGGTTGAAGTTAGAACTTGGAGCCGGCAAGACCTGGGTTGCCGGATACTGCAACGATGTGATGGCCTACATTCCCTCGCGCCGCGTGCTCGCAGAAGGAGGATACGAAGGTGGTGGATCGATGGTCTACTACGGGCTACCGAGCCGATGGTCCGAATCGATCGAAGAGCGGATTGCCCAGGAGGCGAGGCGTCAGGTCGCGGCGTTGGGCGGACCACCCGTCGAGGAACCGCGATCCATCCGTGTGCCCGACTACCCCGACCATGGCGACCTGATGGTATGGCGCGACAGTGCGGGCGAGCTGCAACCAATCACCTCACAGAGCGATTGGCAGCACCGACGCGCGGACATTCTCACCTCGATGCAATCCGTGATGGGGCGATTGCCCGCCGAAGAGGAATTGGTACCGCTGGAGGTTCAGGTTCGCGCCACCGATGCTTTCGATGGCTACATGCGACAGTTGATCTCTTATCGCGTTGACGGTGATGGTGACGCCACGGCGCACTTGTATTTGCCGACGGGAGGTGGGACCGATGGCGACGCAAAACGACCTGCTGTCCTGGCCTTGCACCCCACATCGCCGCTGGGCAAGCGAATCGTCGCCGGTGAGGGGCCAAGACCCAATCGCAGTTACGCGACCGAGTTGGCTCAGCGAGGGTACGTCGTTCTGGCGCCCGATTACCCGTCATTTGGTGAGCTGGCGGATTACGATTTTCAGACGGATCGATACCTGTCCGGAACGATGCGAGCCATCGTGAATCATCGCCGGGGGATCGATGTGTTGGTCGCTTGCAACGAGGTCGATTCGGATCGCATCGGGGTAATCGGACATTCGCTGGGAGGTCACAATGCCATCTTTCTCGGCGTGTTCGACGATCGGGTCAAGGCAGTCGTTTCCAGCTGCGGATGGGATCCGTTCCATCACTACTATGGTGGTCGACTCGCCGGTTGGGCAAGCGACCGCTACATGCCAAGAATTCGGGAGCTCCACGGACTGGATCCTGACCGCATGCCATTCGATTTTCCAGAGTTGATCGCAGCTTTGGCGCCCCGAGGATTCTTTTCGTGCAGCCCGCTGAAAGACTCGAACTTCAGCTCCCAGGGGGTGAAGGAGGCCGAGCCGAAGATTCAAAAGATCTATCAGCTACTCCGAGGCGAGGACCAATTTGTCGTCCGGTACCCCGATGCCGAGCACGATTTTCCTGAATCAACGCGGCTGGAGTCCTATGAGTTTCTCGATCGCATCTTGTTAGGCGAGCGTGGTCGCGACGGCCGCAACCCTCCGTGATACCTTCGGCCAAAGGCCCAAGAACTGGCTCGATCGCCGAGCGGAAGAAAGGCAATGAAGACAACCGCTCCGTTTGAATAGCTAAATCCCCAGTCTCTCCCAAATGAGAGCGCACCGTTTGCGTGCTATGGTTCAACGCCAACTGCCCAGGTTCCGATTGCGCCGCGGCGTGGCGAACCATGCATTTTTCTGATCGTGCGGATTGTGAGGCGGAGAATCCTGATCAGAGCCTGAAACGTCACGGTGGGAACTTAGCTATGCCTCAGGACATGAACTTAGCCAACATTGTCTGGATGTTGGTTTGCGCGGCCCTCGTCATGTTGATGCAGGGCGGCTTTTGCTTCTTGGAAAGCGGTCTGGCTCGCGCCAAGAACAGCGTCAACGTGGCGATCAAGAATCTGGTCGACTTTTGCGTTGCCGCGACCGTCTTCTGGGCGTTCGGTTTTGCGCTGATGTTCGGTGCCTCTTGCGCAGGATGGATCGGAACCAGCGATTTTCTTGTGGGCGGTGACGCGAGCCCACACCTGTTGGCATTCTTCCTGTTCCAAATGATGTTCTGCGGAACGGCGACTACGATCATTTCAGGCGCGGTCGCCGAGCGGATGCGGTTTCGAGCGTACTTGCTCGTCAGTTTTTTGGTTTCTGGATTGATCTACCCGATCTTCGGTCACTGGGCGTGGAACGGAGTCAACGCTGGACTCAGCGGGGGCTGGCTCGGCCAACAGGGCTTTATCGACTTTGCGGGATCGACGGTCGTGCATTCGGTGGGAGGATGGGTGGCGCTGGCTGCCGTGATCATCCTGGGACCTCGGATCGGCCGTTTCGGTGATGCCGATCGCCCCATCCACGGACACAACCTGCCGATGGCAACACTCGGCGTCTTGCTGTTGTGGTTCGGTTGGTTCGGCTTCAACGGTGGTAGCACGCTCGCAGTGAACGAGTCGATTCCGTTGATCCTGGTCAACACGAACCTTGCGGCGGCGGCAGGGGGAATCGCCGCCTTGCTTGTCGCCTATGCCGTGGAACGCCGCCCCGACGTGGCTCAGGTGATGAATGGAGTGGTTGCCGGATTGGTCTCGATCACGGCCTCGTGCCACATCATGACGCCGGAAGCTTCCTTTCTGATCGGCTTGATAGGCGGAGCATTCTGCTGCGGGGTCAATTACCTACTACCCAAGTTCCACATTGATGACGCGATTGGTGCGTTTCCGGCTCACGCGGTTGCCGGAGCCTGGGGAACGCTGGCCGTCGCACTGCTGGCGAATCCCGAGACATTCGGAACGGATCTGACCCGATGGCAGCAACTTGCCGTCCAGACGCAAGGGGTGGCGACCTGTTTCGCCTGGTCATTCGGAGGTGGATTTGTCCTACTTTGGGGCTTGAATCGGGTGCTTCCATTGCGGGTCACGCGTGAGGACGAATTGATTGGCCTGAACGTTTCGGAGCACGGCGCCAGCACCGAGCTACTGGACCTTCTCGGTGAGATGCATCGCCACCGCGAGCAAGGCGATTTCTCACATCAGGTGCTGGTCGAACCGCACACAGAGGTTGGCCAGATCGCAGCCGAATACAATCGCGTCCTCGAAAAGGTCAGCTCCGAGATGCAGGAGCGCGTCCAAGCTGAATCCAAGTGGCGAAGCATCTTCGAGAACGCAGTCGAGGGAATCTTTCAGACGACGCCCGAAGGTCAGTACATTTCTGCCAACCCCGCACTGGTACGGATCTACGGCTATGAGTCGCTCGAGGAACTTCAAGAGAGTGTCACGGATATCTCCAATTCACTTTACGTCGATCCGTATCGCCGTGACGAGTTCGTACGGAGGCTGAACGAACAAGACATCCTGGTTTCCTTTGAATCGCAGGTGCGTCGCAAAGACGGCACCGTGATCTGGATTTCGGAAACCGCTCGCGCAAACCGCAACCATCGCGGCGAGTTGGAGTATTACGAGGGAACGGTCGAGGACATCACCCAGCGCAAGCATGCGGAACAGCTATTCGTGGAAAAGGAGCAGGCCGAGGCTGCCAATCGGGCCAAGAGCCAGTTCCTGGCGAACATGAGCCACGAGATCCGTACTCCGCTGAACGGCGTGATCGGCATGCTCGATCTGCTGTTGGGGACTGAACTGGATGAAAAGCAGCGCCGCTACGGCGATCTGGCCAAGTCATCGGCCGAAGTACTCGCCAGCCTGATCAACGACATTCTTGGACTTTTCGAAAATCGAAGCCGGCAAGCTGGAGTTGGAATCGGTTGATTTCGATCTCTTCGAGGTCCTCGAATCGATTCCCGACATGTTTGTCCATCGAGCCAGTGCCGCCGGCTTGGAACTTCACTCGCTGGTCAGCCCCGACGTTCCCCGCCTGGTCACGGGCGATCCCGAACGACTGCGCCAGGTGCTGGTCAACCTTGTGGGCAATGCCATCAAGTTCACCGAACATGGTGAAATCGGTATCACGTCGTCGCGGCGACCAGAGGAAGACGCGCAAGGGCGACCGATGATCCGATTCGAAGTTCGTGACACCGGTATCGGCATTCCCGCTGAACGCGTGAATCGTTTGTTCCGTTCGTTTTCGCAGGTCGACGTATCCACGACGCGTAAGTATGGCGGCACCGGCCTGGGCTTGGCGATCTGCAAACAGCTGGTGGAACTGATGGGTGGTCGCATTGGCGTCGAGAGCGAGGAGGGACGGGGGTCGACGTTCTGGTTTGAGGTTCCGCTCACCGTCGCCAAGCACAACCTACGATCGCCCGCGATTGCCAGCCAGCTTGCACGGCGTGCGCACCCTTGCGGTCGACGACAACGACACGAACCTGCAGGTGTTACGCGAATATCTATCGCGATGGGGGCTCGATGTGACCACGGTTGCTTCAGCCACCGATGCTCTCGATCGGATCTCCGATGCCGCCGAAGAGGGTTCTCCATACCGAATCATTCTGCTCGATCGCTTGATGCCGGACATCGATGGGCTTCGACTGGCGCGAATGATCCGTTCGCATGGGGAGCTCGGTGATCCGAAGCTGATCATGCTCACGTCACTCGACGAAAACGTGCCGGGCGATGAATTGCATGAACTGGAACTGACCTGCCTGCAAAAGCCGCTGCGTCAGTCTCGTCTGTTTGACGCGGTGATCACGGCGGTCGAGTCAGGCGAGAACGCGGACGCTTCGCGGCCTGCGACGGAGTCGACGGACAGCCTGCCAACGCGACCGGAGAAGCGACGTGTTTTGATCGTGGACGACAATGAAGTCAACCGAATGGTGGCAGGCGAAATCCTGCGATCGGTTGGCTACGAAACGAGGGACGCGAAAAACGGTCGGCAAGGCGATTGAGGCCATCCGGTCGGAACGCTTCGACGCGGTGCTCATGGACTGTGAAATGCCCGAGATGGATGGTTTCCAAGCCACCGAACAGATTCGTCAGTGGGAAGCAGCGAGTGAGCTAACACATCTGGCCGTTTGTCCACTTCCGATCATCGCGCTGACCGCCCAGGCGATTCACGGCGATCGCCAACGCTGCCTCGCTGCTGGAATGACCGAGTACGTCACCAAACCTGTGCAGCGCGACGCCCTGTTGAAGCTGCTTGGCCAATGCATTGGTGAGATCCCTATGGACGAACTGTCGGCGGGACCGGAATCAGGCACCGGTGGGCTGCCCACGCGTCAGCCCGACCACGCGGAAAGTCTTGCGTTCATGGAACTGCTGGAACGCTGCGGCGGCTCCGCAGATACAGTTTTTCGCGTGCTGAAAATGTTTCAGTCGCGAGCCGCCGAAAAGTCCGATGAGCTTTCCGCCGCGATTGAGCGAGGAGATCTGGAACAAGCCCGCGGTTTGGCGCACGCCCTGAAGGGTTCGGCAGCCAACGTGTCGGCCCCACACGTGAGTCAGGTTGCCGATGAGATTGAAGCGGCCGCTCGCGATGGTCAACATGAAACATGTCGCGAACTCTATTCGCGGATGAACGACGCAATGGACTGTTGCCAGCGAGAGATCTCACGACTACTCGAGGGGGAGGTCTAGATGGTTCCCATGAAACCAGCTTCCACCATGAAAATTCTGATTGCCGACGATGATGAAATTGCGCTGGAGATCCTACGCACCTCGCTTCAGCAATCGGGTTACGAAGTCGAAACCGCCAGCGACGGACGCGAGGCACTCGCGAGAATCATGCGCGGAGACATCCGTTTCGTGATCACCGATTGGGAAATGCCAAACATGGACGGACTGCAGCTCTGCCACGAAGTGCGGAAGCTGACTGCATCGGGATACGTTTACATGATTCTGCTCACGAGCCACGGCAGCTCGCAGGAAATCGTTCAAGGCATGTCTTCCGGGGCCGATGACTTCATTGTCAAGCCTTTTCACCACCCCGAGTTGATGGCTCGCGTTCGCGCTGGGCAGCGAATTCTATCGCTTGAAACACGTGAGATGGTGATCTTTGCGCTGGCAAAGCTCGCTGAATCGCGTGATCCGGAAACGGGCCATCATTTGGAGCGGGTCCAAAGGTACTCACGTCGATTGGCTGAGTCGCTCGCACAGACGTCGCCTCTTGCCGATCGAATCGACGTCGATTTCATTCGACTCGTTTACCAGACCAGCCCGCTTCATGACATCGGCAAGGTCGGCATTCCCGATAGCGTTCTGCTCAAGCCTGGGCGTCTGAGCGATCGCGAGTTTGAGATCATGAAAACGCACACCACGATTGGAGCACAAACGCTCGATGCCGCGCTTGGCGAACTACCCGCAGGCTCGCTTCCTGCAGGTTGCTCGCGACATCGCCGCGTCCCACCACGAACGCTGGGATGGCGATGGCTACCCGACGGGGCTTGCTGGCGAATCGATTCCGCTTGCCGCGCGGATTGTGACCGTGGCCGATGTCTATGACGCGCTGACGTCACGTCGCGTCTACAAGGATGCCTACACCCATCAGGTTGCCAGGGAAATCATCATCTCGGAGTCCGGCTCCCATTTCGATCCCGTCGTGGTCGAAGCGTTCTTGGCCGTCGAGGAAGACTTCATCGATATCAGTCGCCGCTTCGCCGCCGGCGAACAGGACATCGCCGAGTGGTCAGGGCAACTGATTGGTTCAATTGCGGGGTTGAGACCGGGTCATCTTTCTGATGGACGATGCGAACGTCCTCAATACCCGTGATGATGCGAGCGCTCCGGCTGAATGTGAGATAATTCCAGGCCCACTGCAGCAGGATCAGCAGGCGGTTTTGAAATTGCACGATCAGCAACAGATGCACGAATAGCCAGAGTAGCCAGGCAAAGAAGCCGCTAAACTGTCGGCTCGCCGATTTGGGCGACCGCCGCGGCACGACCGATCGTTGCCATCGAGCCTTTGTCGTGGTAGCGAAAGGGTTCGAGGTGCCCATTCGCACGGTTACGAGCCGCGATGGCACGGGCCACGTAGGCACCTTGCTGCATAGCAACCGCTGCCAATCCAGGCAACGGCTTTCCATCCGGCCCCGAACAGGATGCCAGGTCTCCGATCACGTAGATATTCTCGTGACCGTCAACGTTCAGTTGCTCGTTCACTGGGACGCGACCGCCGCGATCGGTCTCGATCCCGAGCCGGGCGGCGAGTTTGCGACCGAGTGGATTGGCCTGGACGCCGGCACCCCAAAGTACGGTTTTGGTAAAGACGGTCTGCTCACCCTCAGGACTGCTCGAGCACGACGGAGTCCCCGCTGATCGCCGTGACCTTGGTGCTGAGTGAGGACTTCAATTCCTAACGCACGAATCTTTTTGGCCGCGCGCTCACAGAGAGACTCCGGGTAGTGCGCCAAGACATGGGGGGCCGCTTCAACGAGCAGGATGCGGGCATCTTCCGGGTTGATATGCCGAAAGTCATGCCTCAGCGTGTGCACGGCGATCTCCGCGATCGCGCCCGCTAACTCAACGCCTGTCGGCCCGCCGCCGACCACGACAAACGTCATCCACTCCGACGCAACTTCGCGTCGGTTTCCCGCTCAGCCGCCTCGAACGCCAAGTAGATCGACCTGCGGATCCGGGTCGCATCTTCGATGGACTTTAGCCCGGGGGCCAACGCTTCCCAGTCGTCACGTCCGAAATAGCTATGGGTTGAACCGGTGGCGACGACGAGCACGTCAAAGGCCAAGTGGTCGTCGGCAAGAACGAGGCGTCGCCGTTCCACGTCGAAATCCACCACCTCCGCCATCAACGTTTCGCAGTTGCGTTGCTTGCGAAGGATCGAGCGTAACGGCGTCGCAATGTTCGCCGGCGACAGACCACCGGTGGCGACCTGATATAGCAGTGGTTGAAAGAGATGGTAATTGTGCCGGTCGACGATCGTGACACGAACGTCGGCTTTACGCAGTCGCTTGGCGGTCTCGAGACCTCCGAATCCACCACCTACGATGACCACGTGCTTTCTTTTGTCTTCCATCTCATCTCACTGTTTCTCACTTGCACGTTGATACGGCGATGGCGACGGGCATCGTGAAGAGCTCCATCCGTTCGTGCCGCTCCGGATGGAAACCCGCCTGTGCCAGCAGGTTCTCGAGAGGAATCGGCTGGCAATCGACAATGTGAGGAAAATGGATGTGCATCCAAATGTAGGTGCGTTCCAAAAGGCTTTCGTCCTGGCTCGATTCGACCGTTGCCATACTGACCACACCGAGTCGTCCGCCCGGCTTGAGGACGCGACGACATTCGGCCAGGACAGCAGGAATGACATCGAGTGGAAAAAGCTCCAGTGTGAAGCTCATGGTCACCACATCAAATGTCGCGTCCGGAAACGATAAGGGCGGAACCTCCCCAACGAGAAGTTCGACCCTTTCGGCAACACCCGCCGCGCTGACGCGATCTGCCGCCACCTCCTGCATTCCTTTCGAGATGTCGATCCCGGTGACTTTCCCTTGGGCGCCGACCGCATGTGCCAACTTGACCAAGGAATGTCCCGTACCGTAGCCAATTTCCAGAACCGACTCCCCGGGCTGAACGAGGAGCAATTCGAGTCCGCGCTCGCGAGCGACGTGCTCTCCCCCATCGGCAATCAGGTCGTAGGCGTGACTGATGCGATCGTAAAACTTCTGAGTCGCGTTTTCACTCATGATGAAATCGGCCAGTGCCTCACGTGGAAGCAACGAATGGTTTGGGTCGAGTGATTTGTATACGCTCCCCCTGGGTCAGACCCCCGCGCGTCCAATCGCAGTTCCAGCCGGGAAACGCGACATTCGGATACGGTTCGGGTGCAATCGCTTCGGGAGATTCGTAGACGATGTCGAACTGTCGGTCGTCGCGGACACGGCCGATTCGGCATCGCTTATACGCATGAAACGTCTTGGGATCCACTTTCATCTTGCCACCCGGGGCATAGAACTCGATGTCCGACGCAAAGGCATCACGAATCGCGTCGACAGCAAAGCTCCCTGCTTTCTCTGCGGCAAGCTTCCATAAGTAAACCTGCGAGTAGGCTGCTTCCATCGGATCGGAGAGCAAGCGATCTTCACCGTGTTCATTTTGGAAGCGACGAACAAATCGGCGGTTTCTGGGGGTGTCGAGGCTTTGAAAATAGTGCCAGGTCGCAAAATGGCCTTCTACAAGATGCTGCTCCAATCCCCGCAACTCGTCCTCGCCGACGCTTGTGGAGATCACGGGAAGCTGTTCGGACGAGAGCTGCTGAGCCGCCAGCTCGCGAAAGAAAGCCTGATTGCTGACACCGTTGATGGTGCTGAAAACCACATCTGGCGAGGCTTCTTCGATCTCGCTGACTGTCCCCGCAAAATTCTGATGCCCCATGGGCAAATAGCGGTAACCAACGATCTCGATATCGGTCCGGTCGAGACTCGCGATGTAGCTCTCGATGATGTGATGAGCCGTCCAGGGAAAGATGTAGTCAGAACCGACCAGATAGAATCGCCGTTTTGAGCCACCCTCTTCGCTGATCAGCCAATCGATCGCCGGCAGGATTTGCTGGTTAGGGATCGAGCCGGAGTAGACCACGTTGTACGAGGTTTCATTCCCTTCGTATTGAAGCGGATAGAACAACAAGCCATTGAATCGCTCAAAGATTGGCAACACTGCCTTTCGACTCGACGAAGTCCAGCAGCCGAAGACGGTCGAGACTCGGTCTTCCGACAGCAATTCGATGGCCTTCTTGGGAAAGATGTCCGTGAACCTCGAGCGGGTGTCCTTGACGACAGGTTCAATCAACTTGCCGAGTACGCCACCATTGGAATTGATTTCTTCAATAGCCAAGAGCTCTGCATCACGTAGAGACGATTCGTGCATGCTCATCTCGCCGGTCTGCGAGTGCAAGATTCCAACCTTCACCGTTTCGTTCGTCGTCGAAGCCAAGCCGGTGCTTCCGCCGCATCCAGCAAAGGCGAAGGGCGCTAACGTGGATGCCGCCTTCAGGGTCAGTCCCACGCTGCTTTGACGGATCATTTCACGACGGCTGCAAGTTGTCTTCATAAGCGTTCGTTTCGATATCGGAAGGATCGTCAATCTCGCATTCGCTCCCAGTACAGGGTCTCGAAAGCTTCGGGCTGAATACTAACTTCCCCACGGAAGGGATTGTCCATCGAGGCGATCAGCAGAATGACTGTCCCCAGGAAGAACGCAAGCACGCCCCCGAGAGCCAAGTGGCTGAGAAAATCGATATCAAACAGCCAGACGAGCATGATGTTCAAAATGGACCCGATGATCACCACGTACCACATGATTGCCGGAATGCCTGTCGTCACAGCTTGCTGAGAAATCCGATGCTTTTCCATGAAGACATTGAACTGCCGCAACGATTCGGCGTGCACAATTTCTTCCGCCGGAGTTTGCGGTTGGAACGCCAGCAGTCGCTCATGAAACGCCCTGAGACGAACCTCCGATCCCTCCGGAATCTTGCCTTTCTGATACTCGGGCCAACCGTACCGAATCGTGTATCGGCAGAAGTCACGCAGCAGCCAACGCAGGTCCTGGCCGTATGGATCCGAGTAGACGGAGACGTCTTCGTAGAGAGCCGCCAGAGCCGCCGCTTCGTTCGATACACTGGACTCAACATCCGCGTAGTTTTGATAAGCGGCAACGGCAATCAATCCGAGCAGGAGGCCGTAGAAGACGCAAAAACAGGAAATGATATAGCCAACCACATCATTGGTGTCGCTTCGCCGACGCAACACGAACAATCGCATGAACGGCCGGACCAGGATGACTCCTAGCCAGGAGAATCCGACAAAGACAGCTGCCATCAAAATGGCGAGCTGATACGTCGGCATGTCATAAATCCAATAAAACATCGTCACGATTCTCCGCGTTGCTGATCTTCAGGACGAGAGTCATCGTCACGTTCTCTTTCTGCCGCTTGTGTCTGGGACCGATACATCGTCCTCTTCTTTCACCGCGGCGTCCTCGACCGAGACATCATCTGCCTTGACATCGGATGGCTTCTTCTTCGGGACGGACTTTTGAATCGCAACCTCCTCGACCTCTTCCACGGCATCCTTCACCGCTTGTGTAATGGAGTCGGGGGCCGATCCGTCATTACGAACCCGGAGCGAGGTGGAGGTGTCGGCACTCTGAGGTAATGTAATCTCGTCCAAAGCCGCCAAAGCATTCTCGGCGACCACGTCCATCAACGTGACATATCCCAACTCTTCACTGAATTTTTGACCTCCCTTCAGACCATAGGAAAGCAACTCTTTGAGCATGCCGAGTTTCTCGGGATCCTCGTAGACGCGGTAACAAAGAATCCACGAGTAGGTCACAATCGGGTAGGCGCCCTCGTCCTGGGGATCGGTGACGAACGCTTGCGTTTCGCTGATCGTCCAACGTAGTCCGCTCAAGCCAACCCGAATCGAATCGAGGCTCGGTGCGACAAAGGCCCCCGCATGGTTCTCAAGAATCGCCATGGCAAGGCTTCCCTGCCTGGCGGATGTGTAGCTCAAATAGCCAATCGATCCTGGCACCTGTTTCAAGCCACGGATCACGCCACGATCCCGCGGCATCCCAGCTCCGACAGGCCAAATGACAGTCTTCCCGATGCCTGGACCCTCCTTCCATTTTTCGCTGATCGCCGACAGATGCCGCGTCAGTGCCGAGGTCGTACCACTGGAATCCAGTCGATACTCAACCTGGATCGGTAAATCGGGCAACGCCAGGTTCGGATTGTGCCGTACGATCTCCTCGTCCTGCCAAGATCGGATGTCACCTAAGAAGATTCCTGTGTACGCCTTTCTCGATAACCGCAATTCGGTAATCGGCTTTCCGTTTGCATCGCGAAGGTTGTACGCGAGCACGATCGCACCCGACGTCATCGGAATCTGACGCACGCCACGATCAACCTTCGCAATTTCCGCGTCCGAAAGAGGGTCGTCGCTTGCCGCGAAGTCAACCAGATCGTCAATGAACTGCTGAACCCCCGCCCCACTGCCAACTTCCTCGTAGTTGATCTTCAAGTCGGGATGTTCCTCAACCATATGGCTGAACCAATGCTCATACAGTGGCGTCGGAAAAGTGGACCCGGAACCATGAAGTTCGATGACCGGCGGTGCCAAGGATTGGCTGTCACAGCCAGCATGCAACAGACTGAAACAGCCGAGGACAACGGTTCCAACAACCGATCGCCAAGGGACCAGGCTTGTTCTCGATTCGCAGGTGACAGGGCGCAACGCAGTTCTCATTTCAATCTTTGTCTCAAAGGAATCATCGTCGCTAACACGTGGTTTGCGACGGATCGTCAGGACTGTCGTCCTCGCTCGGTGAAAATTCGATATCGCCAATACGGTGCGGGATTCAAGAGGATTCGGCCCGGACCCTCGTACACGCGAGCCAGTCCCTCACCCGACGTGAACCGTCCGAAAAAGTTCTTGGTCGGCCTTCGCACCGAGAACTTCACGTCACCCGTCCGGCAGATGACATACTTTCCTTCGGCGACAATTCTTTGACCTTCTTCCAACGTATGCTCTTCCACCGGGCCCCGTCGTAGCCAACGCGATCTTTCCGTACCGGTCACGCGCGTTTGCAGGTAGAGCGGACCCTCTCCAGCCCAAATCGAGGTCTTGATACGTGCTCGCGGTGATACTTCACGTCGATACTTCCTTCCGACGCCCAGTAGGTCCCTCGCTCAAGAATCCAAGACTCACCATCGAGCTCGAGCACGTGGAATCCGCCCAACGAGGACTCGAGGGTAATCACACCCGATCCGGCATAGATCGGTCGGTAAACCGATTGACTCGCCAGAAATCGACTTGACCATTCCGCCAACCGAGGGCACCAACGGGGAATGGATGCTGATGTCACCCTTGAGATAGCTCAGCGCACCCGCTTCGACACGCACCATCTCCTGATTCAGATGAATCTCGACGAACCTGGTGCCTTCCAGCTCGTGAACTTGGAAATCCGCCATCTATTCTGTTTCCTGCCTCAATCTTGCGGTCATCACTACGGAGCAGCGTTACTTCGGAGCAGCGTTCGTTTGCCTGAGAATCATGTGCTCCTGGCCCCGCTCCCTGAGCAACGCCTCCGCTTCACTATTGGGCTCTGCGGCGAACAAACGTGCCCTGCGATGTATGCCGTTACTTCGCCCTACAGATTTCTTTGACAACCTCGCCGCAGCTGATACAGCTATGGTAGGTAGCTCTTGCGTTGATGCTCGACGGTTCGATTCTTGCCAAAAATATTCAGACCCGCCCCAGTGCAGCAGCAAGCCTCCCAGCCACGAACAATCCGATCACTGTGATGACGGCAACCTGCAGGGAGTAAAAATACCAGAGAGGCCCGAAACCGATGAGTGCGAGCAAGCAGCAATCCGGGCCAATAGCCGTCCTCTGGTTCCTGGTAGACCGTTGGCTCTTCATCCCGTTCGTGTGTCAACGTCGCACACGTCGCAGACCAGCTTGCCATAGTAATCGCATTGCTGATTGACGCACTGCAACTGCTTGTCCGGCGGAACCAAGTCGAGCGCGACAGTGAAAGCAGAAATAGTTGCGACAAGACGGGCAATGATAGGCCTCTGAGTCGACGTGCGATCCGCACACGGGACATTTCTCAACATCCCCACGGCGGTGCAAGCTCTTGGGATTCTTCCTCTTGTTGCGGTTCCCCGTCGTCGACAGCGGTCGTGGTCTCACCACGGATCGATTCCTCGTTGGGATCTTCTTGCTCGTCCACGGATTGCTTCAACCTCACGTTCTGAATCAAGACTCAACCAAGCAGCAATGCACTCCGCATGCTACTCGCAAATCGCGGCCTCCTAGATCATACCGAGCGGGACAATGCTAGTGCAGCGTCCGCACTTCGTTTTAGCTGGCAAATGGGTCAGACAGCAAACACGGGCTATGGCCCGAAGGCTGCTTCGCCGAAGCCTGCTTCGCATCTTTCGATGTCTGACCCCTCTTTCGCGGATTCGGGAAGCTGCGGGAGGACGTGAGCGAAATGAGAGGTTTCAGACGGGATTGGCCTCTGTGGCACCGGCTTTGCTCACTGCTTCCCGCAGCAGAATAGGGGCTCGTCAAGCACGGGACGGCTCGTCAAGTACGGGATGGGGCCCCAGTGTTTGGTCTCCGCGGACATTTCAGCACGATGGTTTTTGTCAGCACGCTTTCGCTCTTCATCCTGCTCACTGTCGGCTCGGCCCTGCCGCAAGCTGCTCCGACTCCGTTGCAACTCGCTTTCCTGCAGGCCCCCGGAACCGCGAACGTTGAAGACGTTCCCCGCTCCCGACATCGAAGACGTTCCCTTTGAAGACGTCCCGATGCCGGATGACTTGCCCTCCCGGAGGTAGCGAGTGGGGCAGGAGGTCGGTCAGACGGGAGTGATCGCAACGGATGCCGGCGAAAGCGAGGTCCCCTCGGATCTGATCGAGTTGCCCTGGTTTGGCGCCGTTCGCGCCAGTGACATGGGGCTTCCGCTGTTCACCTTTCTGGTTGGACTGGTCGATGGATTCAATCCGTGCGCGATGTGGGTCCTTGTGTTCCTGTTGTCGGTGCTGGTGAACATCAAGGATCGGCGCAAGATTTTGCTCATCGCCGGCACGTTTGTGGTGGTCAGCGGATTGGCTTACTTTGCCTTCATGGCGGCATGGTTGAACCTGTTCATGCTGATCGGTATCGCTCGCCCCGCACAAGTCATTCTGGGTCTGATTGCGGTCTTGATCGGAGCAATCAACATCAAGGACTTTTTCGCCTTCAAGAAGGGGATTTCGCTGTCAATTCCCGAATCACGCAAACCTGGGCTTTACAAGCGGGTGCGCGAAATCGTTTCGGCGAAGTATTTGACCGCAGCCTTGGCAAGCGTGGTGGTATTGGCCGTCGTCGTGAACATGGTCGAATTACTATGCACCGCCGGACTTCCCGCGCTGTACACGCAGATCTTGACGATGCAGGACCTTCCGGCCTGGAAGAACTACGCCTACCTCGCTCTGTACATCGTTGCCTACATGCTCGATGACTCGATCCTGTTAGCGATCGTAGTCGTGACGCTTTCGCATCGAAAGCTTCAAGAGAAAGAGGGGCGCTGGCTGAAACTGATCAGCGGTCTGGCAATCTTCTTGCTCGGGATTGCCATGATCTTCAAACCGGAGATGCTGCAGTTGCACCAACCTTGATGATCAGTGCGGTCAGGTCGTCCTCGATCCCTTTGCTTCCACAGTAGTCCTCAACCGCTTGGTGCAGCTTCTGGATGATTTCGTCAGCAGGAAGGTGGCGGTTTTCTCGAATGACTTCCAGGAATCGCTCGTTGCCGAACTCAACGTCATCAGGTGAGCGGGCTTCGCAAACCCCATCGGTCGCCATCAACAACATGTCGCCCGGCTCCAGTCGAATCGGCTCGCTGGGAATGAACGACAACTCCTCGATCGCCAGCGGCGGGGTCGAACTCGGCAAAAGGTGCTTGATCTCTCCCGATTGGCCGAGAACATAGGCGTTGGGATGGCCAGCATTGACATACACGAACGTCCGATCCACAGGATGAAGGCATCCCAGAATCATCGAGACGAACAGATCGGTGTCACGCATCAACTCCGAATTGGTATGACGGAGCACTTCGTCGATTTCCAGATTCGTCGAAAATAGCGAGCGAATGTAGGCATGCGTCGATGCCATCAGCAACGCCGAACTGAAACCATGACCCGCCACGTCGGCTACGAGAAACACGAGCGTACCGTCGTCGAGCCTGAAGTAATCAAAGTGGTCGCCTGCCGCGAACTCGGCGGGGAACACCTTGCCGGCAATCTCGAATCCAGGCATCGCCGGAGCCTTGTGCGGCCAGATGTGTTCCTGGATCTGCCTCGCCGCAAGTAGCTGAGCCTCACGAGCCTGGAAATCTTGCTCCATCGCCTTGCGCTCGGTAATGTCGAGGTGGGATCCGACCATCCGGTACGGTTTTCCATTCTCGTCTCGAATCGCCGCGCCCCGTGCAAGAATCCAGCGGTAAGATCCGTCCTTGTGCCTGAGCCGATGCTCCAACTCGTAGTCGGCCGCACTGCCCGAGAGATAGTCACGAATCGTCGACGCGGCGCGCTGCTTGTCTTCCGGGTGCAGCCGATCCTCCCACTCAGCAAAGCTGCCGGTAATCTCGTCGTCGCGGTAGCCCAACATGCTTTTCCAACGTGACGAGAAATAGACCTCATCGGTGATCACGTTCCAATCCCAAATCCCCGCGTCGGTCCCACGGATGGCAAGATCGAATCGCTCTTCACTCTTGCTGCAGGGCCTCTTCCGCTTGCTTGCGTTTGATGACACCGGCAAGCACGTCGGCGGCAGATTCAAGAAATTGTTGCTCTTCGGGCTGTCTTGAATGCTTCGGCTTCAAATAGAGCGTCAGCACTCCCAACAAAACCTCGTCGCTCACGAGCGGAACACAATAATGGCCATGCGGTGCTATCCCGTCGTAACGGGTCGTATGACGGTCATCGACACGGTCCGCAAACACCAGCTTGCGGCTGGCAGCAGCCTGCCCACACAAACATTGACCAAAGGGTACTTGGTTGCATGCCCCCAACACGGCGCAGGGAAGACCGACGTGCGCCTTCATCTGAAGCTCATTGAGTTCAAGATCGGCCAAAAAGATGGCGCCTTGCGGCTCAATCGAAAGCCAGGGCACCGAAATCAACACCTGCAGCGATCGCTCCAAAATGCTCGCCAGGTCCAAGGGCTCCAAGAGAGATCTTGAGAATGCTGCCCATTGCACGGTGCATCTCCAAGCTTCGCTCGAGATGCTCTCGAGCCGGCTCCGTATCGGTAAAGGTCACGGGTCATCCTCCTTTCCATTCTTCGCGTCCGAACACCGACGAGATTCTCCCGCAGATGCGAGGATCCTCGGGTCGGACCAGGCACCACCCTTTAGGATAGCAACCTTTACCTAATTCAAGGGGAATAAAGTGGCGAAATGTAGTCAATTGGGGGTGTGCGTTAGCGTCACACCTGAGACGCTGAGAGCCACCCACGCTGCCCGCCGGGCGAGCCGTTACAATGCCACCGTTCGTGCTGATTCAAAGTGGAAAGGTGGATTCATGGACTCATCCCGCGCCATCCTGGGACTGACGATTTTGCTCGCATTCGTCGGTAGGGCCGGCGCTCAGCTGGCGGAGACCGCGTTGGCACACCGATCCGGCGCGGCGACGTCGCTCGCGGGACCGTGGGTCGACCTGACCCATGCCTTTGATCCGACGACGATTTACTGGCCGACCGAAGATGGTTTCCAGCTGACCGTCGAGAAGTTTGGGATCACCGACAAGGGTTATTTCTATGCGTCCAAGCGGTTTGCTGCGGCCGAGCACGGCGGCACGCATCTCGATGCGCCGATCCATTTTTCCGAGGGGGGAAAGTCGGTGGATCAATTGTCGTTGGACCGTTTTGTTGGTCCAGCAGCGGTGGTCGACGTCACGGCTGCTTGCTCGCGTGATGCCGACTACCAGGTGGGCGTGAACGATCTTCGCGCCTGGGAGTTGCAGCATGAGCGTCAATTGGTGGACGTGATCGTGTTGATACGCACTGGATTCGGGGACCGCTGGCCGGACCGAAAGCGTTATCTCGGCACGGACCAACTTGGTGCCGAGGCAGTCGCCCAATTACATTTTCCCGGGCTTGATCCTGTCGCCGCGTTGTGGCTTGCGGAGCACCGCTCGGTCAAGGCCGTTGGCATCGACACCGCGAGCATTGATCATGGCCAGTCCGAGCGATTTCAAAGTCATGTCACACTGTTCAAGCACGGCATACCGGCATTCGAGAACGTCGCGAATCTTCATCTCCTTCCGGCGCATGGGTCTACCGTGATCGCGTTGCCGATGAAGATCGCCTCCGGAACGGGAGCCCCACTGCGAATCATCGCCTCCGTTCCCAGGTAAGCTTGCCGGCTTGTAAGCTTGTAAGCTTGTAAGCTTGTCGTGACCGTGTTGGTGTTCTGATCAGCCGCCGAGCTTTCGAGAGTGTCCCGCTCGCAGAGCCCCGCAGGGGAGACGTTTGCATCTCCCAGGCTGAGCGGAGCAAGCCTGCGAGCACAGCGTAGGCGTGGGTTGCAACGAATCGAGAGTTCTGTCTTCCACCAGCCGATCGGTCGGCGGCTTCCTCGACCGATCGGCTGGTGGAAGAAGGAGAGAGGTCTGCACGAATCCCAGGGTGTCGTCAACGCTCGCGACCTCGCGATTGACTTGCCCTGGGCTAAACAAATTGCTGGGCCTTCGGCTCGATCGCAAGAACGCGACGCCGGACACTCTCTGGCGAGGAAAGAAACGCAATCCAGTTGACTCGCCTCCAAAGGGTCAGGCCCCATTTCGGATAGGTGGTACATGACCCATTGTCGATCAGCTCCCACATCATTTACCAGAATCCTCTACTGGGACGGTCAATCGCTTTGCTTTCGAGCCACCGCCTTTCCAAACGTCATATTGGGGATCCGCATAGCGTGCAAAGAACGCATCGAGACGTTCCGCTAATTCCTTGCGAATCATTTCGCTTTCTGGTTGCCCGACCAAGTTGAAACGCTCGCGCGGGTCGGACACCATGTCATAGAGCTCGAAGGGGCCATTCGGATATCTTGCCACGTACTTCCAGCGGTCGGTGCGAATCGCGCGACAGGTTTCCATTTCGTAATACACGGTGTCCTCCCACTTGATCTCGCGAGCTTGCAACATCGGAGAAAAGTCTCGCCCCGGCGATTTTGGTGATTCGGGCATCCGATGCGAAAGCCCAAGATAGCCGAGCAGGCTTGGCAAAAAGTCATAGTTGCTAACCAGGTGATCATTCGTGCCGCCCGACGCAATCCGGCCTGGTTGGCGAAAGATGAGGGGAATCTGCATCATCAATTCATGGGCGCCGATGGGTCGCGTGTGATCACCCATGCCCCACAAACCGTTTTGGCCACCCATCCATCCCTGATCGGCGGCGTAGATGACGAGTGTCTTGTCATCGAGGCCCAAATCTTGAATCGTGTTCAGAATCTCACCGACGCCATCGTCCACTCCGCTGGTTTCCGACGCCACGCGTTCCATCGCTACCTGCGTGTTATGAAACGCCTTGTTGTGGTGCTGCCAAGGGTGCATCGCATCGACTGGAAAGCTCGCAAAGTGATGGCCGCGGTAGTCGTCGGCGTGTCGATTCCGCGCGGCATGGAGCATCAGATTCCCGAGCGAGTAGGGCCCGTTGTAGGCCAGGTACAGGAAGAACGGGACGGTCTTTGTTGTTCTCGATGAATTCAATCCCTTTCCGGGTCCAGAGATCGGTCGTGTAACCCGTCTCCCGACGCACTTCGCCACTGTCGATCACGTCTTGATCGTAAAACTCGCGTGTTGAACCGTCCGGTTTCGTAATCCAGAAACTGAAACCTTCCGACGGCTGCAAGTTCGCACCCAAGTGCCATTTGCCACTCAAGCCACAAACGTAACCCTCGTCCTTCAAAATCTCGCCAAGGGACGTGAACTCGTTCAGCGTGTTGTACGCGCGCGGTCCCATCATGTACTGCGGGTCGAGGAAGCTGTGCAGACCGTGCTGCGACGGAAGAAGTCCAGTCAGGAACGTGGCTCGCGTTGGCGAGCATACCGGATTCGAACTCAACGCACGTGTAAAGCGGATGCCTTCGCTGGCCATCCGATCAATATTCGGCGTCCGAATGTCAGGATTGCCATAGCAACCAAGGGTCCAGGCGCCTTGATTGTCGGTAAGGATAAAAATCACATTGGGTCGTTCCGCCGAGGCATGCTGTGACTCGTCGCCGCCGTGCGTGGTTCCTGCAACGAAGGCGAGTAGAACGAGTTGCCAGAACATCCAATGCGTCCGCCATTTGATGCTCATCTAATCACTCCAGTAGGTGGAAGCTTGTGGGGCTTCGTAGGCGATCTGCAAATGCGGCGTCGCAACGGCTTTCTCTCCCGCAAACAAGCTGTCGACTCCGCCGATGACCATCCCGGAAGTGAGCAGTGTTCGTTCGATTGGATACGGCGTCTTGCCTTCCAGGATGGTTGTCTCCACATGCCGTACGAGCGGATTGAAGAAGTCCGCCGTGGTGGAGCCGTGGCCGGGCATCGGCAAATACATTTGACAAGAGACCAGCGAGCCGTCGTGCAGCATCCCGGCGTAATTGAAATCGCGGATCTCAGTCAGCAGCATCGTCGTTCGCAATCCATCCCGATGCTCGACGAGATAGCCGACGGTCTCGGGGGCATTTCGTTTCGAGCCAATCGAGCGACGGGATATCGGTTGGATACCCGTTGTCGACGGGCAGATTGTGGCTCCGTGTTAACGCCGAAACGATTAGTTTTCGCGTGACCTCGCAATCATCCATGGCCAGACGATTCCACAGGTGATCGCCACGCAGCGCGTGGATCTCGCGCACGCCGACTTCGCCGCCCGCACGTCGCTCGGACATGCACTGTGCGGTTTCCAAGGCATGGATGTCGTAGCTGTCGATACCACCATAGGCGACGCAAACGCTCTCTCGCAGCTTCGCCCCCTGCGGCATATCAATCGCCGGCATCCGCCGAGTGACGGGCAACGAGGAACCCGCGAGAAACGCGAAGTCGAGACGCCGCGAATCCTCGACCATTTCTACGCATTCATCCCAGTCGGTGGACAGGTGCTTGTCATTGAAAACGGGAACGCTGCGACCGCTCGACTCAAAAACCTTGACGATCTTCTTGAACCATTCGTAGCGTGGATATCGCTTTTGCCCCTTGTCGTTCTTCGGGTACTCGCCGTGTTCGCCGATCAGAATCACACCGTCCACCGCGAGCTTCTCGCCCCCAAGGGTGAGTGCCTCTTCGATCGTGGGGTAGAGTCGCAGTCCGTGCCGCTTCGTTCGACTCCTCGCGAGATCATCGTCGGGGAATTGATCGATGAAGACGGATTCGACCTGCAGGCGTGGTGATTGCCAGCCGCCTCGCCATGAATAGCCAAGCGTGTGCCGATCGAGAAAATGTTGAGCATGCGAATGCTTGCGAACGACGGTTCCCAAGAAGGCAACCTTCGGCATTTGCGTTGCCGGTGCCTGCGCTCCGCTGACAACATTGTTTCCTACAGAAAAACCAAGTCCAGCCCCTGCCACGACCCCGCTGCCCGCCAGCGCCGTGGCACCCGAACGCGCCAAAAAATCACGCCGACTAAGCGTGCGACTCTGCTTTTTCATCTGCTGTCTCTCCCCAGAAAACCCAAAGAATGATTGCGGCGACGGCCGGAAGGCACGCGGCTGACGCCAATCCCAAGTCGTAAGAGCCGGTGACGTCCACCACACGACCAAACAGTTTTTGCGCGGGTGGTACCAGGAACCATGCCGTGACTCCCGCGATTCCCGTGATCTTGCCCTGATGCTTCCCCGAGATGTCCTGCGTGAACGCATGGTAGAGCGGAAACATCCCCAGTGCACCGGCGCCACCGAACAGCAACACCAGCAACAGAAGCGGCCCCTTGGGCAGTAGCGGCAATGCCAACATGGTCATGCACAGCCCGGCGCACGCTGTAAACATCAGCTGACGTGCCCGTGTGACCGAAATGCCTTTCGAGCACAGCCAGAGAACCACTGCTCCCACCCCAAGACAACCGACGTCCGTTGCCGCAAACCAGGTCGAGTTGAAGATCAGGGTTTGTGATTCCGTGTAACCCCGCCCTTCCTGCAGGAACAGATGCAACCAGGCGCGAAACAATTGCCATGTTGTATTGATCAGGCAGACCACGACCAGCACGATCAACATTCGCCGCTGAAGCAAAATGGCCCACGACGCCGACTTGCCAGGCTCCACGTCGGACGCCGGAAGATCGCAACTTCGCACGGTCACGAACCATGCCACGACCCACAAAATTCCGATCGCACCGACGATTGCAAACGCCGGCCGCCAGCTTCCAACTTCATCGGTCAACAAGGCCAGCATGATCAGAGGCGCCAAGACCGCTCCAATCGATGTGCCGCTCTGCAGCAAGCCATTGCCCATCGTGCGGCCTCTGGCTTTGGTAAGTGATCGCACCACACGCACACCACACGGCCAGTGCCCGGCCTCGAAGATCCCCAGCGCAAGACGGAGCCAAAGCAGGTCCTGGTATCCTCCCGCAAAAGCGGTCGCAGCGGTGACGCCCGACCAGGAAACCAACACAATCGGATAGAGCCATCGAACGCTGACCACGTCGGCGAGAAACCCGAACAGGATCGAGCCAAGCACAAAGCCGTAGCCGAACGCGGCCTCAATGTCCCCATACTGCTCGTTCAGCAGGCCGAACTCGCTCATGATGCGAGCCGAAGCACTGGCAAGCGTTTGCCGATCGAGATAGTTGATCGCGGAAGCGAGCAACAACAAACCGCAGATCACCATGACGCGGCGGCTTGTCGCGCCGGCTGCGTCGACCGGTTCTTGAGTCGATTCCGACGGCTCGGACTCCTGTTTCATCGAATCAACCATTCCACGACTTGCCGTCCCAATCACTCATTCGCTTGATCAGATTCACCAACCCCGCCGAGAACGACTCGAACAACCTCTCGCCCTTTTCAGCTGTGGCTACGGCGGGGTCACCAATGTGTCCGGGGCCCGAGCGATCGGGCATGGTCCAGGCTCTCACGGCGGGCTCAAACGGACTGCCGAACTCGACTTCCGCAACCTTCGAGTGATCCTTGACCAACTCGGGCGCCAAACGCAGGACCATCGACGTTTCCCATTCGCAGGCATGACCCATCTGGTGCTGCTTCAGTTCTGGCATGGTCTGTGTGGGATCGGCCAACGTCCAATACGTCGCCGCGAGCAACAACAGATCGCGTCGATCGCGGTAGTCCTGACGCAATTCGAAGGTCGCCTGCCGAGCCGGAACATCGTTGCCACCATGTCCGTTGATGACCAGGATCCGTCGGAATCCATGCACCAGCATGTTGTCGACGAGCCCCGCAAGCAGGTCCAGCCAGACGCGAGGCTTGGCTGAAATCGTCCCGGCAAAGTCCATGTGATGATGCGAGTTACCGAGCCACATCAGGGGAAGAAACAATGCTGTCTCTGCACACTGCTCGTGCGCTCGACGAACAATCTCGCCCAACAGCATGCTGTCGGTAAAGACCGGCATGTGGTGACCGTGTTGCTCCAGGGCGGCAACCGGGATCACGACCGGGGTGTCGCGCGAAATCGCGTCCACATCCGGCCAGGTCAATCTTGCAAGTTCCATGATGCTCCGCTTGGCGTTTCAGTACGATCGGCTTTCCAGCCTGTCTTCTTCATCAAGCCCATCTCAAATTGGACAGGCTGGAAAGCCTATCGTACTTGGTAAGCCTATCCAGCGATTAGCGTTCAGGGACCAACAACGGATCCAGAAACTCAAAGAGAGCCTCTGTTGCCGCATCGTCCGGCTTGCCAAGATTTTCGTTGAGCAAACTGTGAGTCGTTTCTCGAGCCCCGAAGACTTTCACGGGAACGTCTGCCTCTTCCAGGACAACGGCAAGGCGTTTCGCCTGCGCGGTGGTGTCGGGATGGCCTGAAACATGCAGGATCAGGAAGGGGGGAATCCCTTTTCCCTTGGCAACATGGGTGACTGCCGAGAAATCGATGTGCTTCTTTGGATCGTTGCCGAACTTGACGCGATGGCCGAACTCTGGCATCGGAAATCCGTGCACCATCTGCCGAATCTCTGCGGTGGTGATGATGGCGGGAATGTCGTAGGTGTCGCCATCCACGGGAACGCATCCCTTCAGCACGTCAAACGGGACCCCTTCGGCTTTCAAATATCGATCGTCAATGCACAGCAGCGCCGCCAACTGGGCGCCTGCGGAATGTCCCATCACAAAAATCCGTGATGGATCACCGCCGTGTTTGGCAATGTTTCGCTGAACCCAACCGAGCGACTTTGCGACGTCACGAATCAGCACATCCATTTCCACGTGCGGCAACAAACGATAATTGGTTGCGACAAAAACAAATCCGTGGTCACAGAACAGTTGCGGCTTGAGCTGGACGCTCGTCTTGTCGCCCGTCTGCCAACCTCCACCATGAATCCAAAACACGACCGGCAAATCTCGGCGCCGTCGGGCGTGTAGATGTCCAGGACCTGACGCTCGTGGGCGGGATCCGCATAGGGGATATTGGAGGTCAGTTCTTGTCCGTGCGCGAGCGGACTAAGGCACAGGCCAACGAAGACAATTTGGAGGAGTCGCATCATGGAATTCTCTCTCGCCAGGTTCTCTCGACAGGTGATGTCGCATTCAGCCGACCCGGCAATTATAGGGGAGCCACTTCCCGGTGCGGACTTCGACCGGGTTTCGTCGGCATTTTTGGCTGCACAGAACTTCACGGTGGTCGCGGCTTGATGAAGCTGGCGGGCTGGTAACCATTCAAACAAAAAAACCCCGGTTGACGTTTGCCAACCGGGGTTTGGAGGTACGTCGGCCTTTCCAGGCTGACCTGCTTTTGTGTTTGTCAGGCTGGAAAGCCTAACGTACGCTGGAAAGCCTATGGTACTTAGCTGCAGCCCATGCTGTTGCCACAGTTGTGACAGAGGTAGCAGTTGCCGTTTCGCACGGTGATGCTGCCACAGTTGTCGCAACTCGGTGCGTCCATCTGGAATCGAGCGAATTGCTCGCCTTGGCCACCATCACGTTGCTCCTGTTTGAGCGCGTGACCGTTGCCAGAGTGACCATTGCCGTTGGTCGACTCGCTGATCGAGGCAAACAGGGTCGCTCGCTCAGCCATCGCCACCGCCGCACCGGCATCTTCCTTCAACCCGATCATCACACTGCTGGCCGAGGCGGTCAATGTTTCCACCCCGTTGCCCTTGTTGGTGTTGTCGGATTGTCCGTGAGTTGGATCGTGACCGCTCATGAAGGTCAAGCCGAGCCAACGGGCGATGTAGTCGACAACGCTCTTGGCGATGCGGATGTCCTTGTTGGTGGTGTGCCCCATCGGTTCGAACCGAGTGTGACTGAACTTGTTGACCAGAACTTCCAGCGGCACGCCGTACTGCAGGGCGATCGATAGCGCGGTGCCGAAGCTGTCCATGATCCCGCCGATCGTCGAGCCCTCCTTCGCCATCGTGATGAAGATCTCTCCGGGGCGACCGTCAGGATAGAGACCGACGCAGAGGTAACCTTCGTGTCCGGCGATGGTGAACTTGTGGGTCACGCTTTGGCGAGTATCGGGAAGCCGTTCCCGTCGCGGCTTGTAAACGATCTTCTCGACCGTTTCGGTGACCACCTTGGTGCCGCCCGAATGAGAAGACTGCTCGTCGTTCTTGGTGTTCAGCGGCTGCGATTGCTTGCTGCCGTCACGATAGATCGCGATCGCCTTGAGACCGAGTTCCCAGCCCCAGAAGTAGGCGCTGGCGATGTCCTCCGGGGTGGAGTCATTCGGCATGTTGACCGTCTTGCTGATCGCTCCGGAGAGGAACGGTTGAGCAGCGGCCATCATCGTCACGTGAGCCTGCCAACGAATACTGCGAACCCCATTGGCCGGCTGGAAGGCACAATCGAAGACCGGCAGATGCTCGATCTCCAAGTTAGGTGCTCCCTCGATCGTGTCGTTCTCGTCGATGTACTTCAAAATCCCCTCGATCTCGGCCTGGTCGTAACCAAGCTTCTGCAGACCGAGCCGGACCGTTTGATTGACGATCTTGAGCATCCCGCCGCCGGCGAGCTGCTTGTACTTGACCAGCGCGATGTCGGGCTCGATGCCTGTGGTATCGCAGTCCATCATGAAGCTGATCGTGCCGGTCGGTGCCAGCACCGTCGCCTGGGCGTTGCGGAACCCGAACTTCTCGCCGATTTCCAGCACGTCGTCCCAAAGCTTCTTCGCAGCAGCCTTGAGTTCCGCCGGACCCTCGTTGTCGATCTGTTCACAGGCGTCGCGATGCATCTGCATCACGCCGAGCATCGGCTTTTCGTTTTCACTGTAGCCGTCAAACGTGCCAACCACGCCGGCCAGTTCCGCACTGGTTCGATTGGCTTCCCCATGCATCAGCGCCGTCAACGATCCACACAGGCCACGGGCCGCATTGGAATCGTAGGGCAGGCCTCGGCTCATCAGCACGCTGCCGAGGTTCGAGTAGCCGAGTCCCAGCGGGCGGAAGCGATGGCTGTTGGCCGCAATCGGCTCCGTCGGATAGCTGGCGTGGTCGACCAGGATTTCCTGAGCAATGAAGTACAGCCGAGCAGCAGCGCGGAAACGATCGACCGCGAAGGATCCGTCGGGACCGACGAACTTCATCAAATTGATCGACGCCAGGTTGCAGGCGGTGTCATCCAGGAACATGTACTCGCTGCAAGGATTCGACGCGTTGATCGCTCCGCTGTTGGGGCAAGTGTGCCAGCGGTTGATCGTCGTGTCGTACTGCACACCCGGGTCACCACAGTGCCACGCGCACTCGGCCATCTTGTTGAGCAGCTCCTTGGCGTCATAGGACGGCGCATCGCCCCGAACCTTGTCGCTGATCCAATTCGTCTGCCACGTTCGCTTGTCGCGAACCGCTTGCATGAAATCGTCGGTGACGCGCACCGAAAGGTTTGCGTTCTGGAAACAAACGCTGCTGTAAGCTTCGCCATTGAAGTTCGATTCATAGCCCTCGCGAATCAACGCATGAGCCTTCTGCTCTTCCTTCCACTTGCACTCGATGAACTCGAGGATGTCCGGATGCCAAACCTTCAGCGATTGCATCTTGGCGGCGCGGCGAGTCTTGCCACCACTCTTGACCACGCCGGCAATCGAGTCGTAGACACGCATGAACGAGAGTGGACCCGAAGGCGTGCCACCACCAGAGAGCTTCTCGCGATGGGATCGAATCGTCGACAGGTCGGTTCCCGTCCCGCTTCCAAACTTGAACAGCATCGCCTCGGCACATGCCAGACGCATGATGTCCTCCATGTTGTCTTCAACACTTTGGATGAAGCAGGCCGAGCCCTGGGGAAACTCGTAGGGATTCTCCGGCTGCTCCGTTTGCTTCGTGTCGGTGTTCCAGTGCCAGTTGCACTTGTCACCGACCACGCCGTACTGGTCGTACAAGCCGACGTTGAACCAGACCGGACTGTTGAACGCACCGTGCTGATGCAGACAAAGCCAAGTCAGGTCGCGATAGAAACGTTCGCCGTCCTCCGGCGTGTCGAAATACCCGTCCTGCAATCCCCAATCGGCGATCGTGCGGGTCACCCGATGAATCAACTGCCGCACGCTTCGCTCGCGCTCCCCAGGATTCTTGGGGTCGCCGTAGAAGTACTTGGAAACCACCACGTTGGTCGCCAACTGGCTCCAAGTCGCAGGGATTTCGCAGTCGTTCTGCTCGAAAAGCGCATTGCCGCTCTCATCCTTGATCGCGGCACTGCGCAATTCCCACTTGACCGTCTCAAAGGGACTCCGCCCGTCATCCGGGCAAAACGTGGTGTCCACCTTCAACCCATTGCTGCTCCGACGCAGCTTCTTTCCAAACCGCTGTCGCGCATATTCCACACCGTGCTCGGAATTGACCTTTTCCAAGGCGGGTTCACTGGAAAGTTCTTGAGAGGAATGCGCAGAAAGAACCGTTGCCATCGCTTTAAGACTCCTGGGGGTTTCATCCGTGGGCTCAAGACCAACGCCAACGTGTACTCGCCGTCCTCGCGAAGCGCTAGCTTGAACCATTTTAATCGAAATACATGAACAGTTGTCGCCTATCTGTTGTGGTAGTCCCGTTCGTTCACGTGGGGGGGAGGCCGCTGCCATCGGCAAGTCGGTCGATCCAAGCACCCCGGAAACAGACGAACGAAATGAAAGCACTACCTGTAGTGTGATAACCGCTGCGCGGCCACTACATGTGGGCAACGAGGCGAATCTTAGGGTTTGCGACGGCGGTGTCAATCAGAGTCCAAAATCGCGTCGTAACTCCCGCTCGCCCAATGTTTTGCGCGCCGAGACCGCGGCGATCCTGGCTCATCCCGCCAACACCACCAACGCGCGCAAGATCAGTCGTAATGAAGAGTTAGTGAAGATCGCTAGCAAATTCAGCCAGGTAGTGGAAAAACTGTCGGAAAGTAGAAAATTTCACACTCCCGCAACCTCACTGCGACAAGCGGGGAGGCCTGCGAAGAATAGGGGGACGGTAAGCCTCGCTGAGCGTCCGACGCTGGCTGTGGGCACGCCCCATGTGAACCTCAGACGCTAGCCGTGGGCCTCTTGCTTTAGGTTTTTATCAGCCGCTACGCGTTAGCGTCCGGTTTTCACCGTGCGGGAGAACCGGACGCTAACGCGTGGCGGCTGATCAATCCGTCGAGCCCAATAGCCCAAGTAGAGTAGAAGGCCCACGGCTAGCGCCTGAGGTTCACGAAGAGGGCCCACGGCTAGCGCCTGAGGTTCACGAAGAGGGGCCCACGGCTAGCGCCTGAGGTTCACGAAGAGGGCCCACGGCTAGCGCCTGAGGTTCACGAAGAGGGCCCACGGCTAGCGCCTGAGGTTCACGAAGAAGGCCCACGGCTAGCGCCTGAGGTTCACGAAGAGGGGCCCACGGCTAGCGCCTGAGGTTCACGAAGAGGGGCCCACGGCTAGCGCCTGAGGTTCACGAAGAAGGCCGACGTGGGGCCGGCTCACTTCCGTGGTTCTACGTGTCGTCGTCGTTGGCCTTCGGTATAGTGCGGCGAGCCCTATGATGACCGCTTCGTTTCGGCTGAGGCCTGCTTGGCTTTGAAGACGACAGCCCACCGCTGGAGACCTGATGAGATACGCGATTTGCAATGAGACGTTCGGCGATTGGCCGCTTGAAAAGGCGCTGCAACTCGCCAAGGAGACCGGCTACACCGGATGGGAAGTGGCTCCTTTCATGCTGACGGACAACATTCGGACATTTGACCCGGCCTCGCGACGCGCTTATCGGCACGCGGTCGAATCGGCAGGTTTCGAAATCATCGGGCTACACTGGTTGTTGGCCAAGACGAACGGGCTGCACCTGACGACGCCGGACCAACATGTTCGGCAGCGAACGAGCGACTACTTGCGTGGACTCGTTGATCTCTGCGCTGACTTGGGGGGCAACGTGATGGTGCTGGGTTCGCCTCAGCAGCGAAACGTCCCCGAAGGCCAAACGATGGAATCGGCGATGTCCAATGCGGCCGAGGTGATTCGCGACGTGGTCCCTCAACTCGAGAAGCGGGACGTCCGCATCGCCCTGGAGCCGCTAGGACATGAAGAGGGAAACTTTCTCAATACGGCGGCCGAGGCCCGTCAACTGCTGGCCATGATCAAGAGCCCGCAGGTCAAATTGCACCTGGACGTGAAGGCGATGAGCGACGAGCCGACCCCAATCGTTCAAATCATTCGGGACAACGCCGACGCCATGATTCACTTCCATGCCAACGATCCAAACCGGCGGGGACCAGGGATGGGCGACGTCGATTTCGTTCCGATTTTCTCCGTGCTGCGCGAAATCGGTTACCGCGGATGGATCAGCGTCGAGGTCTTCGATTACGCCCCTGGGATCGAGCGATTGGTGGTCGAAAGCATGGAAAACATGAAGGTCGCGGAAGTGAGAAGTGAGAAGTGAGAAGTGAGTGGCGAGTGGCGAGTGGCGAGTGGCGAGTGGCGAGTGGCGAGTGGCGAGTGGCGAGTGGTCGTCCGTCCATCGATAAGTGTCAGGCTGAGTCACTTGAGTCAAGATCTTGCTCGTGCTCAGCGCAGCGGTGCTCGTCATCGATTAGGAACACCGCTTCGCTGAGCACGCGCACCGCTTCGCTGAGCACGACGGAAGAGCCTGACACTTATTGATGGACGGAGCTTGCCCTACGGATCCCGGCTCGCGGAGCGTGTCGTACTTTCGGGCTAGCGTCGAACTGCGGCGCCGGGAACGGTCAGCACGGGGCAGGGAGCGTGGTGCAACACGCGCTCGCTGGTACTGCCTCGGATCACATCGAGAAAGCCTTGATGGCCTGCCGTTGCCATCAGGATCAAATCCGCGTCGAGCGACTCCGCCGTGCTCGCGATGACATCGACAGGATTCCCGCTCGCTGTCAACGACTTCCATTTCCAGCGAAAGTCCTTGGGAAGGCTGATTTTGGGTGCCTCTTTTCCGACATGCAACAGGGTCAACTCGGAGGTGTCGTCGCCAAGCCCCTCCAACACCTCCATTGCATCCGGTAGGGCATAACGTGGACTGGGGGCATGATCGATGGGCATCAGCAATCGTTTCATGCTGACTTGGCCGTCTTCGGCGGACACAAATCCCTTGCGTCCGCGTGGCACAAAGAGCGTCGGCAGCATCGCGCGTCGCGCCAGAGGTTCGGCAGTGCTGCGGTGTAGCCAGCCGGGCAATCCCTCGGGCCCGTGCGTCGAGAGCACCATCAGGTCGAAAGGATGATGATCCAGGAAGTTGATGATCGCGGGAATCACGGGACCGGAAGCATCAATCTTCTCGACCGCCACGTGCAGTTCATCGTAGACGGCGCTTCGCGGCGCGTCGGGCGGCAGCAGCCCCCAACGCTGCAACGTATCACGCACACCCGGAAAATCCTCCCAGCGGGCATCCTCCGATCGACCGCTTTCCACATGCAGAATCGACAAGCTCCCTTTGTACTTCACCGCAATCTTAAGGGCATGGCAGAAAGCCAACATGCTGCCCTCCGAAAAATCGGTGGGATGAAGAATGGCGAACGGGACGACGGGAATCGGCGCAGACGACATAGCAATGGAGAGGAAGAGTCGAGGAAGGAACTAGTGCATCGTCAAGACAAACACTTCGGGCTTTTGCTCCCGTCCCCGATCGCCCCAATTACCATTGTGGGGGCAACCGTCGGGGTATCTCGAGGCGGGCGGGTTGGACAAATGGCCTTCGCCGCCCCATAGGGGTGCCGATCCTTACCGCGCGGCCATCGCCGGCGTTGCCTTTGCGCGTCGTCTCGCCCTAATACGATAATCAATCGGGCCTCCGGTGGTTGGATCTTTCGCCAAGCCTCGGTCGTCCCCACGATTCAGCTGGTGACGAATCAATGGCCGATCCCCTTTTTGACGGTCCGAAGGGCTATATTGGCGGTTCCATATGATGGAGTGTCATCGGAATCACAGCCTTTGGAATGCCTATGTCTGTCGAAGCAATGTCGGTTGAACAAGAAGCCCAGGTGGTGGAGCAAATTCGAGAGGGGCGGGAGAAGATCCATGCCGAGCTTTCGAAAGTCATCGTCGGCCAGCACGATGTCATTGAGCAACTGTTGATCTGCCTGTTCGCCGGCGGTCACTGCCTGATCACTGGTGCACCTGGATTAGCCAAGACGTTGCTGGTGCGAAGCGTCTCGCAAATCTTTCATCTGCAGTTCCAGCGGATTCAGTTCACCCCCGACCTGATGCCGGCGGATATCACCGGTACCGAGATCCTGGAACAGACCCAGGACGGGCACCGACAGCTGCAATTCGTCAAAGGTCCGATCTTTGCCAACGTGATCCTGGCCGACGAAATCAACCGCACGCCTCCCAAGACCCAGGCGGCACTGCTGGAGGCGATGCAGGAGCATCAGGTCACCTCTTCGGGCCGGCGTTACAAATTGGACGAGCCGTTCTTTGTGTTGGCGACGCAAAACCCGATCGAGATGGAGGGGACTTATCCCCTTCCCGAAGCGCAGCTCGACCGCTTCCTGTTCAACGTGTTGATTGATTACTTGCCTCCGGCGGACGAGTTGGCGGTCGTCCTGCAAACCACTTCCAAACGTCCCGAACCGATCGAAGCGTTGTTCACCGGTGAAGACGTGATGCGATTCCACGAGGCGGTGCGCAAGGTGCCGATCGCCGAGGAAGTGGGCGCCTATGCGGTTTCGCTGGTGGCGGCAACGCGTCCTGGTCGCGAGGCGGCGCCGGACTTTGTCAACGAGTGGGTCAGTTGGGGTGCAGGTCTGCGGGCGGCGCAAACGCTGGTGCTTGGTGGCAAGGCGCGAGCGCTGCTTCATGGTCGCGCCCACGTCAGCCAGGAAGATATCCGCGCCTTGGCTCATCCGACGCTTCGGCATCGCGTGTTGTTGAGCTACAAAGCGGAAGCCGAAGGGGTGACGATTGAGGATGTCGTCGACCGTCTGCTCTCGACTGTTCCTACCTCTTCGAAGTGATGGCTATCCCAGTGAGCTCAGTTGAATCATCACGCCGCGAAGCTCCGACGGCGTCGATCGATCCGCTGGCCGTGATGCGGATCAAGAATCTGCAGCTACGGGCCAAGGCTGTCGTCGAGGGATTCTACAACGGCTTGCACCGAAGTCCCTTTCATGGCTTTTCGGTGGAGTTCAGTGAGTATCGGCCGTACACGGTCGGCGATGACCTCCGCGGACTCGACTGGAAACTCTACGCCCGCACCGATCGTTACTACATCAAGAAATTCGAAGACGAAACCAATCGTCGCTGTTACCTCGTGCTGGACCAAAGCAAGTCGATGGGCTTCGGGTCGCTTGGCTACAACAAGATCGAGTATGCCAAGACATTGGTTGCCACGATGGCCTATTACCTGACGCTTCAGCGTGACAGCGTCGGTCTGATGACCTTTGACGAGCGAATCGGCGAGTTCATCAGTGCCCACAACCGACAGGGGCATCTGCGTCAGATCATGGTCGCGCTTCTCGCGTCCCGTCGCCGGCAGCGGAACCGATTTGGATCAGCCGCTTCGCGAGATTGCGGCGCTGGTACGCCGGCGTGGTTTGGTGGTGATCGTTTCGGACATGTTGGCGTCGATCGAAACGTTGCAAACCAATCTGGCCTACCTCCGGTCGCGAGGGCATCAGGTGATGATCTTGCGGGTGCTCGATCCCGGCGAGCTTGCGCTGAAGATGGAATCGCCAAGCATGGTTGTCGACATGGAGTCGGGTCGGGAAATCTATCTCGACCCGGAGGCGGCCAAGGAGGCGTATCGGACACGATTTGATGAGCATCGCCGGCAATTGCAGGCGATCTGCGACGCACTTGGCGTGGACCTTTATCAAATGCAAACGGACGAATCGCTGGAACAGTCGCTGTTCCATTTGATCAGCACGCAGCGGCGCCGGGTCGCCGGCGCCTCACGCGCGGGGATGCTGACCAGCGCCGGACGCACCAGTGCGTCGTCGTCCGCATCGGGAGGCTCACGATGAGTCTGCTGGCGCCACTCTATTTCATCGGAGCCTTGGCGGTCGGGCTGCCGATCCTGTTTCACCTGATTCGTCGTCAACCGAAGGGGCAAGTCGAATTCAGTTCGCTGATGTTTTTGCGCCCGACGCCTCCTCGTTTGACCCGCCGCAGTCGATTGGACAATTGGTTGCTGCTCCTGCTCCGCGCGCTCGCTTTGACACTGCTGGCCGCCGCGTTCGCTCGGCCGTTCCTCCGCAGTGTATCGCTCTCGGACGAAGAGTTGCCTGGACGAAGGATCGTGCTGGTGGTCGATACCAGTGCCAGCATGCAGCGGGCAGGACTTTGGCAACAAGCGCTCGATAAGTCCGCCGAGGTATTGGCGGACTTGCAACCGGCCGACTCGCTTGCACTGGTGACCTTTGATTCACAGCCCAAGCTTGTTGTCAGCTTTGATGAATCGAGCCGGTTGAATGTCGAACAGATCAAGTCGGCAGCCCAGAAGGCACTGCGGGAGGCCAAACCAAGTTGGCAGCGCACGGACCTCGGGCGCGCAATCAGCTTTGCCGGAGACGTCGCGGTTACCTATGAAGCAGATCGTTCAGAAGGACAAGAGGGACAAGAGGGACAAGCAGAAGATGAACAAGGGAAAGCCGAGTCGGACGCCGTCGCGTCCAGCGCTTCGGGACCGGCCCACTTGATTCTGGTTACCGACATGCAATCAGGAAGCCAGATCGAGAGCCTGCAGGTTTATGCTTGGCCCAAAGAGTTACGATTGGATGTTCGCAAAGTCACGCCTCAAAAACGTACCAATGCATCCGCACAGATTCTTGCCGCCTCGGCAGAGGAAGGTGAAGATCCGGACCGAGTCCGCGTGCGAGTTTCCAACGCGGCTGATTCGGAATCCGGCAAATTCAGCCTCGCATGGTCGGGCGTTGCCGGTGCCGCGCCAAGTCCGTCGGAGTCAGCCGATTTGGTGAGCGAACTTCCCGTGCAGGTACCGCCAGGTCAAACGCGGGTCGTTAGAATGCCGGTAGCTCCTCCCGGCGTCAACGCGCTGGTTCTCAAAGGGGACGCGCACAGTTTTGACAACACGCGTTACATCGTCAGCCCCGAGCCGGTGCAGAAGTCGCTGCAGTACATCGGTGACGAGACAGCCGATCCGCGCGACAGCCTGCTCTACTATTTGCAGCGAGTTCCACTGCATACAGCCTATCGCACCGTCACCGTCGAACCGGTCGCTCCGGAGGCCGTCGGCTCGACCGCAGCCGACCCCAAGCAAGTGCCGCTTGTCGTCCTGGCACGGCAACTCGATGGTGATGCACCACAACGATTGCGCGAGTACGTCGAGGCGGGAGGCCGGTTACTCGTGGTCCTTCCCGAGCAGACATCCGCGCAAGGGGTCACCAGCACCGTCAACGCGATGGCTTCGAGTCAGCTGCAGGTCAGCGAAGCGGAGATCGACGACTACGTGATGCTGTCCAAGATCGACTTCGGCCACCCCGTTTTTGAACCGATGGCCGATCCGCAATTCAATGATTTTTCCAAGATCCGGTTCTGGTCGCATCGCAAACTGAGCAACCTCGACGAATCGTGGCAGGTCGTGGCCAGTTTCGACGACGGTGATCCCGCCCTGATCGAAACCACTATTGGGAAAGGTCGGTTGCTCGTCCTGGCGAGCGGATGGCAGCCACAGGCTGGGCAATTGGCACTATCGACGAAGTTCATTCCCCTGGTCTACAGCCTGTTTGACTTGGGTCGGCGGGCCAACCGCTCAGATCAATACACCGTCGGAGAGACAATCGATTACCCACCGTCGCCCACGGCGACCATCACTGGTCCGGCGGGAATCGAATTCGAATATCGTAATGACTCCGACCTCGATGGAATCGACCAGCCGGGTGTCTACACGTTCCGTGACCTCGACGAGTCGCGCTCGTTCGCCGTGAACCTGGACGAATCGGAAAGTCGGACCGAGGCGATCGGCGAAGATGAGCTGGAACGATTTGGGGTCATCCTGGGAGCAAACGTATCGACCGAGCAGGCGATCGAAGCCCAGCGACAACTTCGTGACCAGGAATTGGAAAGCCAACAGAAACTTTGGCAGTGGCTACTGGTCGCTGCCCTGGGGATACTGGGATTGGAAACGCTACTCGGTGGATTGTGGAGTCGGCGGCAACCAACCGGTTCGCTCGCACCGAGTGCTGTGGTACCGGGTACTGGGCCATGAACCTGAATAGGGATGGATCACATGAATGAAGCTTTGCTGGATCGGCTTGGGCCAGTTGTCAAGCGAATGCGGCGCGTCCGCTTCTTCAGGATCATGGCGGCGGTGTTGCTGCTGATCGGTGTGATTGGTTGGTTGATGCGTCTGCAGGTCGAAAGCGGCCGCGTGTCGGGATCCGCCCTGGCACTGTCTCTAATCGGCCTTGCTTTGGTCAGTGCGGTGATCGCCGCGATCGTGTGCAGCTTGAGCTTTCGCAACCCGCGAGCCGTGGCCAAACAGATCGAAGCCAAATTTCCAACTCTGGATCATCGGCTGCTGACCGCGCTGAGCCAAAAAGACAACCAGTTGGGATACCTTCAGCAGCGCGTGGTCAAGGAAGCCCGCGATCATTCCCGTTTCAACAATTGGGCGGAGACCATTCCGCACAGCCGCGTGCTGGGAAGTCAACTGACGGGCCTCGTTGCCGGTTGCTTCTGCGCGGCGGTCCTCAGTTCGCTGTTTGTCCTCACGCCGGAGACCGAAGCAACCAGTCTGTCGGCGTCCTCGCGTTCGCAGCAGGTCACCATCGTTCCCGGCAACACCGAGATCGAGCGCGGTTCGAGCCTGGTGGTGACGGCCAGGTTTGATGGCTGGGTTCCCGATCAAGCCGAGTTGATCTGCGAAGCGGCCGATGGCAGTGAGCGACGCATCACCATGACTCAGAACCTGAAAGACCCAGTGGTTGGCGGCTTTGTGCCTGCGGTCGATCAGGCGTTCACCTACCGCGTGATCACACCCAACTGGCAGAGCGAACCGTTCTCGGTCGATGTGTTTGAATTCCCAGCTCTGGTGCGAAGCGATGCGAGTCTGGACTTCCCCGAGTACACCGGCATGGAGCAGAAGCGGATCGAGGATACCGTCCGTGTTTCGGCGGTCGAGGGCACGCGTGTGACTTGGGTCTGCTTCCTGAATAAGGACGTGAAGGTTGCCGAACTTGTCTCGAAAGATGGCGAGCGCATACCGCTGGAGCCGAGTGACGCCTTTCCCGGCGCGATGGCCGCGACACTCGACCTGCAAGAGACGCAACGTTTGAAACTGGAATTGCTCGACGATGCCGGCCGCGCCAACAAGTATCCTCCCGAACTTGTTGCCCGCGTGCTGCCCAATCAGCCACCAAATCTGAAGTTGACCGTTGCCGGCGACGTAGCCGTCTCGCCGCTGGAAGAACTGCCGATTGGCGCGGAGGTCAACGATGACTTTGGCGTGGTCAAGTACGGCCTTGCCTATACGTTTGCAATGAAGCCGCAGAAAGAGATTACCTTCGGCGAAGCCATCCCTCGTGGTGCCAAGACGAGCATCGAGCACTTGATCGAATTCGAAGAGCTCAAAGCCGAACCGGACGAACTATTCACCTATCACTTCTGGGCCGAAGATTACGGCCCCGATGGCAAGCTGCGCCGTACCGAAAGCGATATGTACTTCGCCGAAGTCAGGCCTTTCGAGGAAATCTATCGCGAAGGCGAACCACCGCCCCAAGGTCAATCGCAGCAACAGCAGCAACAGAACCAAAACGGTCAGAAGGCGGAAGAACTGGCGGAGCTGCAAAAAGAAATCATCAACGCAACGTGGCGAGTCGTGCGCGATGAACCCGCCACCAAGCGAAGCGACGATTTCGATAGCAACGTAAAACTGCTGGTCGAGTCTCAGCAAGATGCTTTGGCGCAGCTCGATGAGATGGCTGCGGAAGTTCAGGACGAGCGATCCCTTCGCTACGTCGATCTGGCCCGGACGGCAATGCAATTGGCAATCAAGGAATTGAGCACGGCGCAGGATAGCCGCGAGGTCACGCCGCTCAATCCAGCGCTTGATGCTGAGAAAAACGCCTACGGTTCGTTGCTTCGGCTGCGCGCCCGCGAGTTCGAGGTGTCACGCTCGCAACGTCAACAACAACAAAGTTCGGGAAGCGCTTCGCAGAACCGACGACAACGGCAACTCGATGAGCTGGAATTGGACCAGGAAGAAAACCGCTACGAGACCGAAAGTCAGGCGGAAGACACCAGCCAAGAGGATCAACAGCAACGCGAAGTTCGCCAGGTTCTCAATCGGCTCCGTGATTTGGCCCGACGGCAGGAGGATTTGAACAAGGAGCTTGCACAACTTCAGTCCGCACTTGAAAAAGCGGAAACCGAAGAGGAGAAGGAAGAAATCGAGCGGCAGCTCAAGCGGCTTCGTGAGCAACAGCAGGATCTGCTTCGCGAAACCGACGAGCTTAACGAACGGATGCAGCAACCGGAGAACCAACAACAGATGGCCGAAGCGAGTCAGCAGCTCGAAGAGACTCGCGAGAACGTCCGCCGGGCCGGCGAGGCGCTCGAACGCAACGATGCCGCCGAAGCTCTGACTGCAGGCCGTCGCGCCGAACGAGAATTTGAGGAAATGCGTGACGAGTTCCGCCAACAGGCGGCCGGAGAGTTCAACGAGATGATGCGTGAAATGCGTGCCGACGCTCAGGAACTCGACCGCAAACAAGAGGAGTTGTCCGACGAACTGAAAAAGCTTGGCCAGCCGGAACAGAATGCCGGACTGCGCGGCTCCAATGACCGTGAACAGATTCGCCAAGACCTGCAAGAGCAGGGCGAAAAGCTCGGCGAACTGCTCGAGCAGATGCGAACGACCGTGGAAGAATCGGAGGCCGCCGAACCACTGCTAGCTCAGAAACTCTACGACTCCTACCGGCAAACGCAGCAACGGCAAGTCGAGCGTCAGTTGAACGAGACCTCAGAACTTCTCCGCCGCGGATTTGAACCGCAGGCCCGCGAAATGGAAGCCGGCGCCTCCAAAGGCATCGACCAACTTCGCCAGGATCTCGAGGAAGCCGCCGCGACGGTCTTGGGGGACGAAACCAAGGCGCTGCAGCGGGCACTTGGTGAGCTGGAGCAATTGGAACGCGATCTCGAAAACGAAATGCGGCAAAACGGCCAGCCCACGCCAGGACAACCGGGAGATCAATCCCAACAGGGTCAACAACAAGGTCAACAGCCAGGCGAGCAGCAAGGTCAGCAGCAAAGCGAGCAGCAAGGTCAGCAACAAGGTCAGCAGCAAGGTCAGCAGCAAGGTCAGCAGCAAGGTCAGCAGCAAGGTCAGCAGCAAGGTCAGCAGCAAGGTCAGCAGCAAGGTCAGCAACAAGGTCAGCAGCAAGGCCAGCAGCAAGGTCAGCAGCAAGGTCAGCAGCAAGGTCAGCAGCAAGGTCAGCAGCAAGGTCAGCAGCAAGGTCAGCAGCAAGGTCAGCAACAAGGTCAGCAGCAAGGTCAGCAGCAAGGTCAGCAGCAAGGTCAGCAACCATCGGGTCAAGCCCGCGGACTGCGTGACGGTCAGCCTCAGGATGGCGATCGCCCCGCTGGCGAGACACGACAAGGATCGGCATTCAATCGGTTTGCCGCTGGCAACCCTGGGGCCGCACCGCTAACGGGTGACGGCTTCCGTGATTGGTCCGACCGATTGCGGGATGTGGAAGAAATGGTGGACGATCCGCAACTTCGTTCCGAAGCAGCCCAGATCCGCGATCGTGCGCGGGATGTGCGACAAGATTTCCGGCGGCACTCCAAAGAGCCTCAGTGGGATCTCGTCGACAAGATGATCGCGACGCCGTTGCGCGAGCTGAAACAACGGGTTTCCGAGGAGCTGTTGCGTCGCAGCGCCGAGAAGAATGCCCCGGTTCCAATCGATCGAGATCCTGTGCCGGCTGAATATGCCGACGCGGTGCGGCTGTACTACGAGAGCCTGGGGAGTGGTCGGTAATGGAGTTGTCATTCCTGCTGCCTCAAAGAACCACCGCTGGTTGGCTGTTTGCTCAGTCTGACGCGTTTCGTTTTGATGACTTGTTGTGGGCTGCGCCACAGTGGGTGATGCCGGCGATTGCAATCACTGCGGTGTTGGCCTGCCTCGTGATCTGGAACTACGCTCGGCCCGATGCGGAAGGGGGCATCCGCTTTCTGGCCGCGATCTTCAAATTGGCCGCCATTGCGTTGATCGCGTTTTGCCTCCTCGAGCCGATGCGAAGCGGCACACGCCCGCGTCCACAGGCAAACGTGCTGCCAATCCTCGTTGACAACAGTCAAAGCATGCAGCTGAAGTCTGCGACCGCGAAGCAGAGCCGTAACCAACAGGTCGCTGACCTGATCGAAGAAGACACGTCATGGCGGGTTCGACTGGCCCAGGACTTTGATGTTCGCAAGTACGCCTTCGACGCGCGACTCGAGAGCGTTGATGATCTGACGCAGCTCGATGCTGGCGGCTATGCCTCCTCGCTGGCCGGAAGTTTGCGTTCACTCGGGGAGCGGTTCAAGGATCGCCCCGTCGCGGGTGTGGTGGTATTCACCGACGGCAATCTGACCGACTCACCGTCCGCCGATTTTGACTGGTCGACGATTGGCTTCCCGATCTATCCGGTGCTACCGGCCGAAGATGACCAGTTCCGAGACCTGCGGATCACCGACGTCAGCGTTCGCCAAACCGATTTTGAATCGGCGCCGATGACCGTCACGGTCAAGTTCGACGCAGTCGGGTTGACGCAGGAGGAAGTCAAGATCCGGTTGAAGGACATGGCAACCGGCAAGGTGGTCGAAGAACAATCGGCCAAACTTGGCTCGGAAGGGGAGTCCCAGGAAGTTCGCTTTCGCTTTCGTCCCGAGCAGCCCGGAGTGAGTTTTTACGAGGCCACGGTCTTCACGCCGCGCGATCGCGACGCGGTCACGCAGCCGGATGAGAACGGCTCGGCGAACACCAGCGAAGCGACCCTGCTGAATAACACGCGGATCATCACGGTGGATCGCTCAACCGGGCCCTACAGAATCCTGTACGTTTCCGGACGGCCGAACTGGGAGTTCAAATTCTTACGTCGGGCCCTTCAAGAAGATGCCGAGGTCCAGCTGGTCGGACTGCTGCGAATCGCGAACAAAGAACCGAAGTTCAGCTTTCGAGACCGTAGCGTCAACAGCACCAATCCGCTGTTCGCAGGTTTGGGTGAAGACGAAGAGGACGCGGCCCAACAGTACGACGAACCAGTCATCATTCGTCTCGGTGTGAAGGAATCCGAAGAACTGAGCGACGGGTTTCCCGAGTCGGCCGAGGAGTTGTTTGCCTATCACGGTGTAATCCTTGACGACATCGAGACCGGTTTCTTCACCCAGGATCAACTGCTGCTGCTGCGCCGCTTCGTCAGCACTCGTGGTGGTGGTCTGCTCCTGCTCGGTGGCCAAGAGTCATTCGCTAGTCAGGACTTTGGCGACACGCCGCTTGGAGAACTGTGTCCCCTGTATGCACCTCGCTCGCCCAGTGCGAAACCGCAAGGCCCTTATCGTTTGTCGATGACTCGCGAGGGGATGTTGCAGCCTTGGGTTCGACTCCGCGAAACGGAAACGGCAGAGTCAGAGCGGCTGCAGGAGATGCCTGCGTTCCAAACGCTCAATGCGATCGGCGATGTGAAACCGGGGGCCTCGTTGTTAGCAGTTGTCGAATCTCGCGACGGCACCGCTTCACCGGCACTGGTCGCCCAGCGTTTCGGCCGCGGTCGCTCGGCTGCCTGGCTGCTCGGTGACCTGTGGCGATGGTCCATGCGACGAGAAAAGCCGGAAGACGACGATTTGGGACAAGCCTGGCGTCAGCTATCCCACTGGCTCGTCAACGACGTGCCGCGCAGGGCGGAAGTTCGCGTCGAAGCAGGCGATGACCCCAGTCAACCCGTCACGCTTACAGCCGTTGCTCGCGACGAAGCCTACCTGCCATTGGATAACGCCGGTGTTGAGTTCACGATCACGCCGATGGGAGGCGAGCCTTTTCAATTGCGCGGCGAAATGGATGATTCAGAAGCCGGAACCTACAAGGCGACTTACTGGTCGCGCGAAGGCGGCGCCTACCGCGTTGAGACAAACGTGACCGCTGCCGACGGTAGCTTCGTCGGTAAATCTCAATCCGGTTGGACCGCGCAATCGGGAGCCGCCGAGTTTCAAGATCTGCGTTTGAATCGAGCCCTCTTGGAGACGATTGCCAAGCAGAGCGGCGGCGAAGTGATTCGCGACGACCGGCTGGACCGGTTCGTTGCCGATCTTCCCAACCGCAAGGTGCCGGTCACCGAGACCTGGGTCTTCCCACTGTGGCATCGGCCCTGGGTGATGATGGCGGCGATGCTCTGTCTCTGCTGCGAATGGGGTCTGCGACGTTTGAAAGGTTTGGCATGAACGTTGTTGATCAACGGAATCCCCGTCGACAGAAAGGGCTCGCAGCAAGCAAGGACTCCGACCACTCGCATGGTCGGCTGCCTGGCTCCGCCTCTCGCCGCTGTGCGATCCACCTGGTTGTCTGGTTGTCGCTTCTGCTCATGGCGGGAACGTCGGCGATCGGCCAAGAAGAGAACGAGGACGAGAAACCAACGACCACTTCAAGTTCCGGCCAGATCATTCTGGTCATCGGCGCCCCGGGGGCGGGTGAATTCGGGGAACAGTTCACAGCCTGGGCCGAGCAGTGGCGTCAGGTTGCGGATCGTGCTGATACGCCGATCGTGGCGATCGGTGATTCCGAAGACGACGACAAAAGCGACCGCGAACAACTACAAGCGGCGATCGAAGCCTCGGCGGGACCACAGACGTCGCCCCTTTGGATCGTTCTGATCGGGCACGGAACCTTCACGCGAGGCGTTGCCAAATTCAACTTGCGTGGCCCCGATGTGTCGGCCGAAGAATTGGCACAGTGGCTAAAGCCGCAGACTCGTCCGGTTGTGGTCGTCAACTGCGCATCGGCGAGTGGCCCGTTCGTGAACCGACTTTCCGGCAAGAATCGTATCGTCGTGACGGCGACCAAGAGTGGTACCGAACAAAACTTTGCAAGATTTGGCAAGTACTTTGCCCAGGCTATCGCGTCGCCTGACTCCGACCTGGATCACGATGACGAGGTCTCCGTACAGGAAGCGTTTCTGCGAGCCGCAGCCGACGTCCGCGACTTTTACGAAGCGGAGTCCAGGATCGCGACTGAGCACGCGTTGATCGATGACAACGGCGACGGCAGAGGAACACCTTCGACCATGTTCCGCGGCACACGTCCCAACGCAACGGCCAAAGATGGCGCCGAACTGGACGGCAAATCGGCATCACGAGTCACCTTGGCTCCCGCTGGTACGCGTCTGCCATTCACCGAGTCGGAGTTGGACGAACGAACTGAAATCGAATCGTCCCTCGATGAACTTCGCGGCAAGAAGGCTCTGCTGGATCCGAAGGAATACGATGTTCAGCTGGAATCGCTGATGTTGCGTCTGGCAAAGCTCTACCAGGCCGCCGAACAAAGGCTGGAAAAGGACTAGATCTGAAAATTCAGATCATGATCGAGGACTTCCGCGTCGGTTGCCCCACCGCGAACGCGCAGCTGCGGCTTTTCAAGCGTCACGGTTGTGTTGGGCGAGACGCTCTTGGTGATCCAGACACTCGAGCCAATCACGGAGTTGTGTCCGATCACGGTGCGGCCGCCCAGAATGGTGGCGTTGGCGTAAACCACGACGTGGTCTTCGATCGTGGGATGACGCTTTTGCCCGCGGATGATTTGCCCATCGGCATCGGTTGGAAAACTGAGCGCACCAAGCGTCACACCCTGATACAGCTTGACATGCTGTCCGATGTCACAGGTTTCACCGATCACAACACCCGTGCCATGGTCGATGAAGAAGTGCTCGCCGATGTTTGCACCGGGATGGATATCGATCCCCGTTTCCTTGTGCGCCCACTCGGTCATCATTCGCGGCAGGAACGGGACATCGAGTTCAACCAGCTCGTGTGCGATGCGATAAACCGTGATTGCGGCAATGCCGGGATAGCAGAGCACGACTTCGTCGGTCGTACGGCAGGCAGGGTCCCCCTCGAATGCGGCGCAGACGTCATTGGCCAGCGTCTTTCGCAAGGCGGGGACTCGCTTGAGCAACTCGATCGCCATGGCTTGCCCTTTGGCTTCAAAGTCAATGTCGCTCTCACAATCCTTGTGGCTCTGCTGCACACGATGCTCATGGCGCAAGGCACGAGCGATTTCGACGGTCAACTGATCGTGCAAGGTGTCGACCAATCCACCAACGTGGTAGCGAATGTTTCCTTGATGGAGCCCGACCTTGCGTCGGTATCCCGGATAGAGCACATCCTTCAGATTCAGCAGGATCTCTGCGACGCCGGTGTAACTCGGCAACGGGCAATGACCGAGGTGATTGATCGCATCGTCAGGTGTGTAGGATGCAACGATCGCTTCGGTCAGGTCCGGAAGCTGTTCTTTCAGACGAAAGTCGGATGCCACGGGGCTGCTCCGCGTGAAGGGGGTACATAGACTAAGTGCATTGTCGGCCCTGTTGGGTTCGCTGACCAGCGGACTGACTTCTTGCTCGATCACTCTATGACAATGACCAGCGAGGTCTTCCCCGCTGGTCATGGTCGTGATTGCTCGGACACCGTCGGCGAGTCTCTCACTCGAAGACCACGCGTTTCCTGCGAATGACAGTCAGAGGCTGCACGATTTGGCTGTCGCTAATGTGTCACGCCTTTCCAAGCGGACGCAGCTTGTGAGCGAGTCTCGGGAGGTTGTGAAGATTTGTGATTGCCTGTAGGTCCGCCTTTCCAAGGCGGACACCCGCAGCCTTGCTGCGTTTCGTGCGAGTCTCGGAGAGACTCGCCTACAGTAATGACACCGCGGCTTAATTTGTTCACAGCCTCGGAGAGCTCACAGAGTGAACCGCGTCAATTTGTTCACAGCCTGAGAGACTGACCTAACTCGGTTGACGGCGCACTAGTTGCCGATCGACGGCGGGTTATCCAGCAGGAAGTCCCGCGGGCCGCGAACGGTGTAGTACGGGTATCCAACCGTTGCTGTCGGCGGTCCTGGCGTAAACGGGCGGCTGTTCAGAGCGTCACCCGCGTGATGTCCCAGAACTCCCGGTTGCAGGTAGGCGCTGTAGTCATGTCCCCCCTGTTGCCAGCCCAGCCGTCCGGGAATGCAACCGGTGCGACAACCGCCTTGGCCACACACGCCGCACGTTCCACCTTCACCATTGCAACCATCGCCGACACACTTGCCACCATTGCCGTAGGCATAGGGGCCCGCCTGACAGCTTTGGCAGCCGCCACCAGCGACATTGCAGGTTCCGTTTTGGCAATTGCCGGTATTGCAATCACCGGTGTTGCAGTTTCCTGTCGAGCATGTCTTGCAACCACTACTGCGTGTGTTGTGGTGCAGACAACCGGTGGTTCCGACCAGCAGTGCGGCCAGAGAGCCAATCATCAAGATACGATTCATCGCCGAATTCCTTCCCGAGCATCTCGCCGCGTTGGCGCGGCAGTTGGTTTCCGTTCCATGGATCAAGCGAATGTGCCCTGCTCGTTTGCGGGACGGTGTTGTCATCGACAACGTTTCCGTGAGCCAGCAATCATTCACCACGTTCGTTTTTTCGACCGTAGATCCCTCGCGGTACACACAATCGGCTTGACCGTGTCAGACAGAACAAAATCGTGTCGTAACGAACCACGCAAACCTCCTATCTTCACATTTTGTCAGCCTGCCTTGCGTCGGTTCGCCAACGGTTGGTAATCGAAAGCAAGTGGAAGCAATCGGTTTCCACGGCTTTGTTCCCACCCAGTCCGCTGGATGAACCCATGAACCGACTATTTCGTCTACTCCTGCTCGACCGGATCACGACACTGGGCGTGTTCTTCGTGATCGCCCCTCTCGGGATGACGGTCGCGCAAGCACAGATCACGCCGCCTCGGAACTTTCCGGCAGCGCGAGACCAGTACGCGACGCTGCAGGAACAACTCGTCAACCAACTGCGGGCGACCCGCGATGACCAGCAGGCCTACATTGACTATGTCGTCGAACAGGTTCGCCTGGAGATACTCGATACGAGTCTGGTCATCGCCATCGAGCGATACGCGATGCGCCGCAATCGGCAGTACCCGTTCCCCTTCTTCGAGCGAGCCTTGCGATACGAGGCGGCCAAACGGGGTGTCGTGCTGCCGACGGTCCAACACTTCGCCAGCTCAAGGATGCGCCCAGGGACCACCACAACGCCTCAAGTACGTTAGGCTTTCCAGCCTGACACCGAGGCGAGACAAGTCAGCCTGGAAAGGCCGACGTACGTTAGGCGTTCCAGCCTGAGCCTCGAGACAAGCAAGTCAGCCTGGAAAGGCCGACGTACCTGCCTCGACCACTCTCACTCCTCGCCCATTAACTCGCTGGCCTTCTGGACCAGGGTCACGAACTCGGCTCGCAGTCCGTCTCGGTCTTCGCCTTTGGCCCGATTCGCAATGTTCATCGCATCGCTCATCGTCCACGATCCGGCGTAGGGACTGCGCCGCAACTGCATCCCGAAGCTTGCCACGGCGGCGACAAACCGGACGTCGTCATCGGCGTCGGCGAACTGCCCACCCTCGTCAACGACGGGGAACTCAACCAGCGTGCTGGTGTCCCCATCGGGTTGCTTGTAGCGAAGCTTGAGGGTCAACATCTCCTCACTATCGGCTGCCTCGCTTGGCTGCGACGGCTGCTGATACTTCAGGTCATCCACCTTCGGCGGTTCGGCATCGGCTTCGACACCCGCGGGAACGATTTCGTAAAGGGCGGTCACGGAGTGTCCGGCACCGATTTCACCGGCATCCTTCTTGTCGTCGTTGAAATCTTCCTTGGCCAAAATTCGATTCTCATAGCCAATCAAACGATAAGAAGAGACTTGTGTCGGATTGAACTCGATCTGCAGTTTGACATCTTTGGCGATGGTCACGAGCGTCCCGCTGGTCTGCTCGACGAGCACCTTGTGAGCTTCCTCGCGACTGTCGATGAACGCGTAGTTCCCGTTTCCACGCCCGCTGATCTGCTCCAGCATCGCGTCGTTGTGATTGCCCATCCCGAAACCGAGGACCGACAGGAAGACGCCTCCCTTTGCCTCGTTTTCGACCATTCGCACCAACTCATCGGTGCCGGTCGTTCCGACATTGAAGTCACCATCGGTGCAGAGAATGACTCGATTGACACCTTCGGGGATGAAGTGATCGCGAGCGGTCTGATAGGCCAACGCGATTCCCGCACCGCCGTTGGTGCTGCCACCGGCCGAGAGCTGTGTCAGTGCTTTGCGGATCTTCTTTTCTTTCTTGGCGGCGGTCGAGTCGAGTACCAATCCGGCCGATCCGGCGTAGACCGTGATCGCCACCTTATCGTTCTCGTTGAGCTGTTTGAGCAACAATTGCATCCCCTCGATCACCAGCGGCAACTTGTTGGGAGCGTTCATCGACCCGCTCGTATCGAGCAGGAAGACGAGATTGCACTGCGGACGATCTTCCTTCTCCATCGTCTTGCCCTTCAGTGCAATCCTGGCCAAGCGGTGTCCTTCGTTCCAGGGGCATGACGTCACGCTCACGCGCGCTGCAAATGGATGTTCGTCCGTGTCGGCCGGAGGCTGGTAGTCATAGCTGAAGTAGTTGACCAACTCCTCGATTCGAACCGCATCGGGCCGAGGCAATTGATTAGCACGCATCAGATAGTCCCGCACCTTGCTGTAGCTGGCGGTATCGACGTCCACCGAAAAAGTACTCAGCGGATGATCGGCGACACGTTGAAAAGGATTGTCGGTGATCGGTTCAAAGCGATCGCCAGCCACTCCGGGCCCGCGTCCCTCGTCAATCGGAAGCCCGTAATCGAAGCCTTCCGTCTTGAGTTGCAGCTCTTCCAGCTCGGGAAGCTTGCCAGAGGAATTCACCGCACCAGCTTTCGCGCGGTAGCTAAGTCCGCTCGCGAGTTCCGTTACCGCCACCGCAGGCTGCGCAGCCCGCGTCACGATCGTGCCCTGTGAATCCTGCAATCCTGACTCCTGCAATCTTTGATCCGCGCTTGCAGAAAGCCTCGTCCGCAGGGCCTCATTGTCGGCTTGGCGTTCGATGGCCTCGACGACTCGTTCTTTCATCTCCTCGCGACCTGAAAGCACGATCGTACCTGACTCGGGAACGAACTCGACATTCGTTTCGCCGTCGCTGTCGGCGAGACTGCTCAGCCCAGAATCCTTGGCCTTGACAACGCTGGCACCAAGCCCATCCACCGCGGCCGGGGCCGCAAGAGGAGCTGCGGCAGGTGCGGGAGCGGATGCCGAAGACTGATATCGAACGGTAGGTCGGCCGGCTATCTCCGAGCCATCAGGGCCGGACGCCTCTGACGCTGGACCTGTGTTAGCCGGTACGATCGACCGCCGCATGGAGCCGCGTTGGCTCAGCGATTCACCACCCCGTTGAGCCTGCTCGTTCGAGACTCGGGCCAAATCTTCTGATCGCTTTTCTCCCAAAGGTCGAGACGTGATGGAAAGAGATTCGGTCGTTGGAACCATCTCCTCCAACGCCAACTCGGCGTCGACCAGTTCTTCAGCCATGACCTTGAGGTCCGACTTTCGTCCGCTCTGCCGCAGAGCCTCTCGCGATGTTGACTCGCTACTTGCTTGAGCCAATTCCAGCTCATCCTCAAGCTGCGCCATCGTCACTTGCTTCTCTGCCTGGTGCTGGCGATACATCACGGGTGCCACCCCCAACATCAACAGCAGCGCCGCTGCGATGGCCAGAACCAGGCCAATGCGGGGCCACGATGGCGATGGATCAACGGCAGGCGACACAGCACCTCCGGCAACGATCGCCGCGCGACGCTCGTCTCCCAGCGACGGGATCGTTTCGTCTCCGTAAAGTGATGCCAGTTGATCGGTCACGGTGCGAGCTTCTTCGACCGCCGAAGCGAGCTCACCGTCCGCTTCCATTTCGATCTCGAAATCATGGCGTTCCTGATCAGACATTTCGCCCAGAACATAGGCGGTAATCCTGGGGTCGTCCCAAATCGATTCAGACATTGGATTGGCTCAAAACTTGGCAGTGGATGTATGGGTGGAAGCGCAAAGCGGCTAGTTGACGGCCAAGGCATCGCGCAAGTTTCGGACCGCTTCGTGAAGGTGGAAGCCGACGTTACCGACCGTCAATCCAGTGACGGCGGCGATCTCCCGATAACTCAGTCCGGCCTGCAGTCGCAGCCGCAGGACTTCTTGTTGTCGCGGTGACAACTTGTCGACCAACTGGTCCAGGTGGACCTTGTCCTCGGCGTCACTGACGACTTGCGCCGCATCGGGCGAGCGGTCAGGCAAGGTCATTTGGGACGCGTCGATCGGCGTCGCATGATTGGTTCGTTGCATATCGATCACCCGGCTCCGGCAAACGGAAAAAAGCCAGGCTGCGACGCGATGCTCGATCTTTTCCGGATCCTCGCGGCACAACCTCAAAAACGTCTCCTGAACGGCGTCCTGAGCTCCCTGCCAATCTCCTCTCAGCATCCGGCAGGCATACGCCAACAGTGGCCGTTCATAGCGGTCCACAAGCTGATCGATACCGCCACTGGGCCAGGGCGAGTCACTTTGGGTCATGGCAAGAGAGTTCAGAGAAAAGGACGCCAGTTCGTTATTGGCAACGACGGGCCGCGGGCTTTGTTAGGAGGAAGTTTGGGAAAAACTGGGCCGCCACGTGAGCACCCACCATTTTCCCCACTTTCCGTGGCGCCGCAGCCCCCTGCAACAGAAGAAAATGTTGCCTCAGCTGACAAGCTACTACAATCAACCTCCAGCTGAACTTTCATCGAACCGACCGCTCTCAACGCACTGGAAATCGTTATCCCCATGAAGAAACGCATCATCGTTGGCTTGAGTGGTGCGTCCGGCGTAATCTACGGCATCCGCACCCTCGAACATTTGCAAAGCATGGAGGATGTCGAGAGCCATCTCGTGATGTCGGAAGGGGCCCGGATCAATATCAAGATCGAAACGAACTATGAGGTGGAGGCTGTCCAAGAACTCGCCGATGTCGTCCACCGCCCAGGCAATCTGGCCGCCTCGATTTCATCGGGCTCGTTCAAGACTGATGGCATGATTGTGATTCCCTGCAGCGTCAAGAGTCTGTCGGGGATCGTGAATTCCTACGGCGACAACCTGCTCGCCCGCGCGGCCGACGTCTGCTTGAAGGAGAAACGGAAACTGGTGCTGGTCGTGCGGGAGACACCGCTGCACAAGGGCCATCTGCAAATGATGGTCAAGGCGGATGATCTCGGCGCCCTGATCCTGCCGCCGATGCCCGCCTTTTATCACAACCCCAAGTCGATCAACGACCTGATCGATCAAACCATCGGCAAAGCGTTCGATTACCTCGGCCTAGACCACCATCTGTTTCGCCGCTGGGGCGAATCTTCGTAGGATGGGTCAAGAGGCGTCAGCCGCGCCGACCCATCACTCACTACCAAGACTTCGATTTTGCGCCGTCAAGTTAGTTCACCAACTACATCACTCTCCCGCGGGCGAGTCGAGCCTAAGCGAAAAGTGGGGCAATCCGGATTTCCCGAGGCGTTGAGCTGCCGCAGCGCGGAAAGACCCTCCACGGACGTACCCGTCCGAAAGGCAACCCCTTAGTTGGACAGCGCCACTTTCGACCAGGAATACTGCAAATTCAGCGTGATCAGCCGCCGGGCGTTAGGCCACGGTTCTCAATCATTTCAGCCGGGAATAACCGGGTGCTAACGGACTGCAGCTGATGAAAATGACGCTGTCCAGTCAGCAGTTGTTCTTTCAGCAAATGAAGGCTCTGCTCTTCAGCCACGAAGTGGCGACACAAGAATTGCCGGGTGCGTCAGCACCCGGTTCAAAGCTCCGTGCATCCCTTCCGCCGTGTCGATTCATCGGCGAAGCCGACGAATCGACACCGCGGAATCCTTGCAGGGAGGTACCATACCCGGTGGCTGGCACCACCGGCAATGCTTGTGTCGGCACTTCGTGCCTACAAAGCAACGGCGTTTCACCTCTGAAAAATCCGCTAGCGCGTTGCCAGACGGAACGCTGACTTAACTCGGCTCTAAATCAACTTCGTCTCACCGGGAATCGCGAAGCGCGGCTCGGGGCGTGAGCCTTTGATATCGAAGTCTTTCGGGAACAGATCGAGCTTCGACTCGTTGGTGGCAAAATCCCAGGTCACCAACTCACCGGTGTAGGCAGCCATCCGACCCAACACCGCGGTCATCGAACTTTCAGCCGTCGCCTTCAGCTCCACGATCGGCTTGCCAGCGCGAATCGAATCGATCAGATCCTTGTGCTCTTGCTTGTAGGCCGAGGAAATGTCTCCCTTCATCGACCAGATCTCGTTGCCGTCACGGTCGATAATTTCCGCGCCGCGATTGGCGCCATAGATCGTGCAGATCCCCTTCGTGCCGTAGATCGTGTTCGAATTGTCACCAGTGGTCGAAGGAATCTGACGGCACATGAACGAGACCATCCGTCTGCCAGGATAAATGTAATCCACCTCGACGTTGTCCCACATTTCGCTCCCTTCCGGTCGGGTAAACCGACCGCCGCTGCCGTATGCCGACTCGGGTGGGCCTCCCATGATCCAGTTCATGGTGTCGATGTTGTGAACCGCTTGCTCGGCAATCTGGTCACCGGAGAGCCAGATGTAGTGCATCCAGTTGTAGATCTCGTATTCGGTATCGCTCATTCCCTCTTTGCGGTTCTTGTGCCAAATGCCCGTCGAGCAATAACGCATGGTCGCCGCCACGATATCGCCGATCTCTCCATTGTGAATGCGATTGATGGCGTCGATATAGTTCGTCTGGCGTCGATACTGCGTTCCGGTGACGATCGCCGTCCCATTCGCCTCAGCCTGCTCATGGGCAGACAAACAGATCTTGTATCCGGCGGGATCGACGCAGGTGGGCTTTTCCGCGAAGACGTGTTTTCCAGCGTCGACCGCTTCGGCGATGTACTGCGGTCGGAAACCAGGTGGCGTCGCAAACAACACCACATCGACATCAGGATCGTCCAGCACCCGACGGTAGGAGTCGACGCCTGAATGCATTTTGTGGTCGGCGATGTTGACCTTGTCCTCAAAATCCTTCTTGGCGCCGCCGCGTGTCACTTCCAGCTTCTCCGGTTCAATATCAGCAAGCGCGACCAATTGAATGTTCTCGTTGATCGACATCGAGTCTCGGATCGCACCGTTGCCTCGGCCACCGCACCCGACGAGCGCCATCTTGACCGTCTCGCTGTTTCCACCAGCTGCTGCTGTTTGGCTGTGAACCTTTGGAATGGAGGCGAGGCCTGCGGCGACGGTGGCCGAGATCGCGGTTCCCTCCTTCAAAAAGCGACGACGATCGCTCCGGGGGGCAGATTCCTGGGACGAAGATTGGGGCGCAGATTCAGTTGGCATCGATAACTTCTCTGATCAAAGAGTCTCGGTTGGATAGGCGAAGGTGGGGTGAACGAGGTCGCGGCGTGCTGCCTGATGTTCCACTTGAAAGCAGAACCCGTCGTTGACGATGGCCGACGAAACTGGGGTCTGCGATCTTCGGTCTACGAAACGGTGGTCAGTGCCGCTGGATCCGCGTTCACGTGCCATCTATCGTAATGAAAACCGAGCGGCTTCGGTTGCGAAAGACACGAATTGCAGGACGGTCATGGCTCAGGCAAAAAAATGGCGGCTTCTTTGGATCGCAATCGGGCTGTTCGGTTTCCCCGCCTGCCTTCGGGGTCAGCAAACACCTCGCCCGACTAACTTCATCGTGATCTTTTGCGACAACCTCGGTTACGGGGATATCGAACCCTTCGGATCGGAGCTTCATCGCACCCCCTGCCTGAATCGAATGGCCAGCGAGGGTCGCAAGTTCACCCATTTCTATGTGTCGGCCGGCGTCTGCACTCCCTCGCGTGCCAGCCTGATGACGGGCTGTTACGCGCAGCGAATCGGTATGCACGACAACCCCCGCGATGGCCAGGTGCTGCGGCCGGTCTCTCCCTATGGACTGAACCCGGACGAAGTGACGATCGCCGAGGTCTTGAAACAGGCTGGATATGCAACCGGCATTTTCGGCAAGTGGCATCTGGGGGACCAGCCACCCTTTCTACCAACACGACAAGGTTTCGATCTGTTCTTTGGGATCCCCTACAGCGACGACATGACCGAAGAGGTCGGGCAGCGATTGGCGGAACGTTTTGGCGGTCATCGTTGGCCGCCGCTGCCACTGATGGAAAACGAAACGGTGATCGAAGCGCCAGTCGACCGAGACTGGCTGACGAAGCGATTGACCGAACGCGCGATTGCATTCGTCGAATCGAATCGAGATCGACCCTTCTTTCTGTACATGCCGCAAGCGATGCCAGGAAGTACTGCGGCTCCATTCGCAAGTCCGGACTTTCGCGGTAAGAGTGCCAATGGTCCCTGGGGTGATGCGATTGAAGAGCTCGACTGGTCAACCGGCGAACTACTCGACAAGTTGGTGGAACTCGGCATCGAACGCCAGACGCTTGTGGTTTGGACTTCGGACAATGGAGCACCGTTGGCAAAAGACCTTCACGACCTTTCGCGCGGAAGCAACCTTCCACTCCATGGGCGCGGTTACACCACGGGCGAAGGGGCATTTCGTGCACCCACGATTCTCTGGTGGCCTGGATCGGTACCTGCAGGCACGACATGCGATCAACTCGCCACAACGATGGACTTGCTGCCGACCTTTGCAGCGTGGGCTGGTGTCGACATCGGTTCGGCTCGTCCGATTGACGGCCTCGACATTCGACCGCTGATCTTAGGTGACGAAGGCGCGGAGTCACCGCACCAGGCGTTCTACTACTACGAGCGCGATCAGTTGCAAGCGGTGCGCAGCGGCCCCTGGAAACTGTTCGTGCCTTTGCAAGAGTTCGCTCGGCACCCGCACTATGTATCAGGAAGTTCGGAGCATCCGCTGTTGTTCAATGTCGTGGAAGATGTCGCCAGTCGCAGCAATGTTGCTGAGCAGCATCCCGAGGTGGTTGCACGTTTGACGAAGTTAGCGGATCAGGCCCGAGCAGATCTGGGAGACCGTGGTCGGCCAGGCAATGGGATGCGAGCGAATGGCAAAGTTGATCATCCAGTGCCGCAGGTATTGGTGAAATGACGCGTACGTCGGCCTTTCCAGGCTGACTTGCTAATCTGAAGTGTCAGGCTGGCAAGCCTAACGTACTTGCCGAAGCGATTCGTCTTGTTCGACGCCTGGGTGCCTGTTCCAATGAACCTTTGTGAGATCGATCGACTCCGACGTGGTGGTCGATCGGGCTACCGTAATCCTGAGCAATCCTAGAATCACATTGGGCCGACGGTACGGTGAGCGAAGAAACGAATTCGGAAGAGGACCCGCGCCGCGACAGCGATGCGCTTGCCAGCGGCGGGAATCCAGCGCCAGCCACCATCGTCTGCGCGTGATGCTCCCAACGACAGTGGCTCGGATGGTTCTCCGACGATCCCGACGGAATTGCCTCAGCCGGCGGTCGGCAGGCTCAGCATCTACTATCGGGAGTTGCGTCGCCTTCTTGATTCGGGCACCACGTCGCTGAATAGCCAGGAGCTGGGTCGGATCGTCGACGTTTCTCCGGCGGTGGTTCGGCGTGACCTCAGCGCGCTGGGGACAATCGGACGGCGAGGGGTCGGCTATGACGTGGGCACGCTGATCGAAAGGATTGGCGGGGTCCTGGGATCGGGGGTGCAATGGAAAGTGGTGCTGGTCGGGGTCGGCTCGCTCGGGGATGCCTTGTTGCGTTACCGAGGATTCCAGCGGCTAGGTTTCCAGCTGAGTGGGGCGTTTGATAACGATCCAGCGCGGATCGGAACTTCGATTGGAGGCATCCAGGTCTTGGACGTGGCGGAATTGGAGTCGACCCTCTCGGCACAGCCTGCGGAGCTGGCGATTCTGGCGGTCCCGGCCGAGTATGCGCCGGAGATCGCGGGTCGGCTGGTGGCCTGTGGGATCAGTGGGATCCTGAATTTTGCCCCCACAACCTTGAGGCTCAGCGGGGAGGTGGCGGTGGTCAACGTCGACCTGGCCAGCGAACTGCAGAGGCTGGCCTTCACGGTCCACACAAAGAAATAGTCGGAAATTGCCAGCGTTCCGCGTGTCTGGCGGGGATTGCAAGTAGCAAAACTGGGGCAGAGCCAGTGAACCCAAAAGCAGCCGGTCAGGTCCTCTTTTAGAGACAGCCCCTGACGTGCTAAACTCCGCAGTAACTACCCCGTGGTGTAATCGGCAACACTACTGATTTTGGTTCAGTCATTCAAGGTTCGAGTCCTTGCGGGGTAGCTGAATGGCAAGACAGCGAAAGCCGATAACAGACGAACCCAGTGATTTGCTGGGTGTTCTGCATCGGCTTTTTCTTTTGGCTCAGGATTTCCGCTCTTAGCCTGCAGCGTCATCCCGTATCTTGTGCGCCAACACGAAAACCCCCCAGTCTACCAAGGAGGTGCCAGTCTACCAAAAAGGTGTCAGACACCTTTTATCTGTCCCAGAGCGGGTAGCATCGGAACGTGGATCCGTCGCGCACTGGTTCTCGTCACTTCAGGCATCAATCGGTCTCGTCATCGGACTCCCGCTTCAACCACAGCATTCGCTTTAACCTCGGAAAGAGTTTCAGTGCATTGTCGCGCAGAATCTGTTGACCGATTCGCACTGCCTCTGTTTCGGGCAGTTCTCGACGCAGTACCTTTTCAGCTAACGCTTCGGCGAGGCATTGGCGTGTGAATTCGGTGGCTCCGTAGATACCCTCGGCGTCGACGGTGTCGGCACCCCACATGATTCGATCCGACGGAACGGCTTCCAGCCACTCCTGATACGCACGCTTGGCCATCGTGTAGCTCAGTGTTGGCAACCAACACGAGTCGATCCAAACGTTGCGGTGCTTCATCGCAATCGCGCCTGTTTCGCCGATCCAGGGATAGCCGCCGTGAAAGAGAACGAATCTTGTTTCCGGGTTGGCTTCGATGACATCAACCAGCAAAATGGGGTTGGATCCCTGCACGCGAGCGTCGCCGGTGTGGACTTGAAACGGCAGTTCGTATTTGGCGCTTAGCTTGCAGATGTGCCAAAACATGAAGTCCTCGAATTGCTTTTGCTCCTCGTCACTCGTCTCGTCATCGGTTTTGCCATAGACCGCAGCCGCGGAATCCTTCGGTACCTGCGCGTAGCTGAGCGCGCGCTGATAGGCCTGCGTCGACTTCAAGCAAACGGCGTCCGCTGCAACCGCATCGGCGAAGAGGGCGTCCACGGCGGCGAGAAAGTCGTCAAATGAATCGGTACTTCGCCCTTTACGGTGCGAGTAAACAAACGGGCTATCGAAATCAGAAGTAAAGCGATCCGGATGGGCGGCACTCATGATGGTCGTTACGTTCAATACGGGAACGGTAAAGTTGTATTCGCGAGTAAACTGCAATCGATTCCAGTAGGGATCAACCAGCATCAATTCAATGTTCGCTCGTTTTGTGATCACGTCGTGAAGCCATTGATCTGTCTTGTAGTTGTCAAAGATTTGCGAATTCAATTGTCGCGCCTCGTCGTCGGTGACCGACTCAAAGTTGACACCGTACAAATCATAAAAGGCAGGCAGCAGGTACCGGTAGAAGCTCGTTGCTCGAGCGTCTTCGAAATCGTCGCGAGCCTGACTCCACCAACCGTCAAACGACCCGTCGGTCGGCCAGGGCGTGATGTGCGTCGTACGCGTGAGGTAACTGTTCTGCCAGATGCTATACAGCGTCATGCCTCGCCCTTGCGGTGTGCTGACGCGATTCGGAATCTCGTTGAACGCGCGGAGGTGTTCGTGGGTGTCGATCGCCGGCACGGCATCCAAGGACGTTTTGATGCGTTGATACACCGTCGTTGCCTTGACGTCATAGGTGGCAGGGCCGTGCGTCTGTGCCAAACCTTGATCAACAGCAAAGACAGCCAGTAGGGCTAGCATCAGCAGGAAGAATTTCACGACATGGCCTCGCCAAAACGAGCGTAATCTCATGGGGGAAGTCCAATCTACTGTTTGGGACGGATCGGATGTGCAAGGGGCTCGCCAACGCAATCGAAGTTCCGGAACGTTCGCTACTGTAGGCGAGTCTCTCCGAGACTCGCACGAAACGCAGCAAAGCTGCGGGTGTCCGCCTTGGAAAGGCGGACCTACAGTAGCAAGCCCAATGTCTTCACAGCCTCTCCGAGGCTCGGATTTTCGCGGCAAAGCCGCGTGGAATGTCGATCTCCGAGAGACCGACCTACAGCACAGTGTCTCTGTCCGGCTAGACAAGCTGAGGTGGCCCAGGTTTTGCTTTCAGTCTGCCCCATAACTCCATAACTCACGTTGCCACCCAAGCCTGGATCACTCCGGCGAGTTCATGGCATTCGCGGACAAGGAACTCTGGGACGAGTCGACAACGGCCTGGCATTTCCAGTAACGCGACGGTTGAGGGCTCAGCTTCCGTCTCTGCAGTGGGAGTGTTCGTGTGAGGCCAGCTGGAGCCATCACCAGAAGGGCGCGCGATCGTCGCCACCGGAACACAGTTCGACCCAGTCGAATATGAGGGAGGTCGTCGCATCATTGGTCAGGCGAACAATGTCTACATCTTTCCCGGTGTTGGACTTGGTCTGCCAAAAAGGTGTCAGACACCTTTTAGCTTTCCCAGTCTACCAAAAAGGTGTCAGACACCTTTTACCTTTCTGAACATGCGTTCGGTTGATCCAACGGCTGGCGCGCGATCTTTGCGACCACGAAGTGGTCACGATTGAATCTCCAAAACGTCAAAACGGAGTCAGTGTGCGGAACACGACCGGCAAACGTGTCAAAGCACAGGACGCGCACGATCATGTCAGACCTCAAGCACGAACAACAGCCCTGCAAGATCGCCTCTCAGTCTTTACGTTCCGCATCGGCGGATCCGGTATGGGAAAGGGGACGTGGCATACTCCGCGATCCCCTGGTCAATAAGGACGCTGCTTTCTCGCCCGCTGAACGCGATGCGTTGGGAATCCGGGGCCTGATCCCTCCGACGCCGCTCACGATTGAACAGCAAGTCGAGCTTGAAATCGAACACCTCCGCGCCAAGGGTGACGACCTCGAACGTTACATCGGTCTGGCAGCGCTACAGGACCGCAACGAAACGCTCTTCTATCGCGTTCTGGTGGACCATTTGGTGGAACTACTGCCCGTCATTTACACGCCGACCGTCGGGAAGGCCTGCCAGAACTACAGCCACATCCTCCGCCGACCGCGCGGATTATGGATCACTCCACAGGAAATGGATTGCATGCCTGCTGTATTGAGGAATGCAGCGTCCGCTGATCTTCAATTGATCGTAGCCACCGACAACCAACGCATTTTGGGGTTGGGGGATCAGGGGGCCGGCGGAATGGGCATCGCGATCGGCAAGCTGGCGCTCTACTGCGCGGCGGCCGGTGTTCATCCCAGCCGCTGTCTGCCGGTCAGCATCGATGTGGGCACTGATAACGCGGAGCTTCTGAGCGATCCCTACTACCTGGGTTACCGCAAGCGACGGTTGCGAGGCGACGACTACTGGAAGGTGTTGGACGCATTTGTGAGCTGCTGTGCAAGAGTCCTTTCCTCACTGCTTGGTGCAATGGGAGGACTTTCACAAGGATATCGCCTTCCAAGTGCTTGACCGGTATCGCAACGTGATCCCCAGCTTCAACGACGACATTCAAGGCACAGCCGCAGTGATACTCGCCGGCCTGCTATCGGCACTGCGGATCACGGGGGAACGACTCAGCGAGCAACGAATCGTGTATGTCGGTGCAGGAGCGGCTGGAGTTGGCATCGGGCGACTGGTTGGCAGCGCCATTCGCGACGAAAGCAACGCCGATCGGCGCGGGCCGCCCAGATGTTTGTGGATGGGCAAGGACTGATTTACGAGGGGCGGGAAATTGATGATGCACATAAGCGAGAATTCGCATTGCCTCAAAACGTCTGTCGACAATACGGATTCCTTGAGGATTCGCGAGCTGACCTGATGGAAGTGATTCAGCGGGTCAAACCCACGGTCCTCATCGGCACAACCGCTCGTTCCGGCATTTTCACCAAGCAAGTGGTGGGGGAGATGGCACGGCATGTCGCCAGGCCCATCATCTTACCTCTCAGTAACCCCACTTCCAAAGTTGAATGCACACCGGACGAGGCGATCCGCTGGACAGAAGGGTGCGCGATCGTCGCCACCGGAACACAGTTCGACCCGGTCGAATACGAGGGAAGTCGTCGCATCATTGGTCAGGCGAACAACGTCTACATCTTTCCCGGTGTTGGACTTGGATGCATTTTGGCAGGGCTGCGCGTTGTCGAAGACGATGTGTTCGTGGTAGCTGCCCGCAAACTTGCAACGCAGGTCACTCAGCAGCGCATCGACGCTGGCGCGCTGTATCCGCATCAGAGTGAACTTCGCAGCGTCAGCGCCCAGGTGGCAACAGCCGTCCTGCAGCATCTGCGCAGGAAAGCCGGCGAAGACTCGACAACCTCCTGGGTCGACTGTTACGACTCCGTATGCAAGGCAATGTGGTATCCCGACTATGCCACAACTCTGCCGATGTCCGCCGAGGTTGGAGTCTGACGACAAGGCGCTGCAACGACGGAGAATCGACCAATCGCATCGAGTTCAGGATACCGTTTTCAGGAACCTGGCCTATGACGGGGCAGATACTAGGGTACTCGGTTGAGGATGAAAGCAAACGTGATGGCAGGAATTGCCTGCGCCGCGGCACTTTGACTTCGTTCCAAAACACTGTGTCGCCACGTATGAATTGCTGTACACGCGTAGGATCCAATCGGATCCCCATCAACATGCCGTGTCCCCGGGATCTTCTTCTGCCAGGTCCAGTCGCGAGCCAAACGGGAAAGCGTTGCCACGACATCCGATTGCTGCAGATGAGCGAAGCCAAAAAGGTGTCAGACACGAATGGCACGGGCTTTGAACCTCGGGCGCTAGCCGTGGGCCAGGAAAACGTCGTTAAGATGCGGCGAAGGCCCACGGCTAGCGCCCGAGGTTCACAGAGACAACCTAAGTTCGTGCCATTCGTGTCAGACACCTTTGACCTTTCCCCTCGATTCCAGAGCGTGGACGATCGAATCATCTGGATGGTATAATCAAGCACGTCGCAGATGCAGTGGCCGAGTGTGCTGTTTCGTCGCATTGGATGTTCACTAGCTGCAGATTCCATCATGCAAGCAGAATTGAAGAAGATGTTATCCGCAAAGCCGTTCCTTCCGTTCACGGTAATCATGAGTGACGGAACCCATGTTACGGTCAAGCATCCAGAGACAGCACTGCTGACGAAGCATTGGCTCTACGTCACGACCGATGGCGGCGAGACAACTGAGCATTTGCACCTTTTGCACGTGACGCGGATTCAGCGACAGGAAAAGGCTGCGTAGTAGCGTGCCGATATTGCGCCGAAGCACGCTCGTGAACATGCGTTCGGTTGATCCAACCGCTGGCGCGCGTTCTTGGCGACCTCGAAGTGGTCGAAGAGGGTAGCCAGGGGTCAGCGCAGCGCCACCCCTGGTTGCGTCGTCAGACAAATCCGTCGCCCGCCTGCGACCCGGCTTTCGCCGGGACGCGGGCGGGCGATCCTTGCTTTCTGGTCAGCGCCCCGGGTGCGCTGCGCGACCCGGGGCTAACCTCTTTCATCCCTTCGGGATGGCGAATACGCCTCGGTTGCATCGCCCGCTAACTCGAATGCTCACGGCGAAACTCGAAGTCCATGTCGGTCAAACTTGCCGGTGCCAAAAAGGTGTCAGACAGCTTTTACCTTTCCCAGTCTACCAAAAAGGTGTCAGACACCTTTTACCTTTCCACCTTTTACCTTTCCTGCGCTGCATTCCATTTTGTGATCCCGTTCGTGTCGTTGCGGTCCCTCAATCTTTTGCCTATCTCTAGATCTCGTGTTGAGAGTGGCGTCAGAAGGAAAGGATGCGGTCTGGTAAACCGTCATTGTCATCGTCTTCGAGCCAGCCTTGCGCCGTATCCCAGGCGTGGTCCATGAGTGCTAGGTCGACAACTTCGGCTTGGTAACTACCGCTGGACAATCTCGTTTGCCAAGACGTGCGGAACAGGCCGTCTGATCCAGTTTGTCCCGTAAAGGCCTGGCCATTGAATGTCACGGTGATCGATGCTCCGCCGACCGCCGCGCCGGTCTCGTCACGAATCTCAAAGACCGCGCCGCCAGTCCCTTCCGCCTTTTCGCGAATCGAAGTCGATGTTGGCGACGAACATTGCGGTCGTAGCGACTTCGGTCACTTCCACGGTCACCGTGGCGGTTGACACGCCGCCCTGGCCGTCGCTGATCGTGTAGCTGAACGTATCGATCCCGGTGAAGCTTGAGGCAGACGTGTAGCTGAGCGTGTTATCCGGATTGATGACAACAGTGCCTCCCTCTGATGTCGGACTGACCACCGAGTCTACGAACAGCGTATCTCCGTCGGAATCAAAGTCATTGGCCAGCACATCGATGATCTCCTCAGTTTCTGTACTGGTTGCCGCTCCGTCATCAACAGCCACTGGAGCGTTGTTGGAATCATTGTCGAGGATCGTGGCCACGCCGGTGTCATCGAGGAGCGTTGCGCCGCTGGCATTCGATAGAATGAGTTTGAATGTCTCCGACGGCTCACCAGTCGAGTCGTCGATCGTGGGCACGACCACGGTACGAGTAGTAGTGCCAGGCGTGAAGACGAGCGTACCACTGGTCGATTCGTCAGTCGCTGCCAGCGGTCGCCGTGAAGTTGGATGTATTGGATGTATTGAATTCCACCGTCACTGGGGAGCGCGCTCGGTGATGAGAGACTAACGGTGAAGACTGCCTGCGAGGAAACGCCGTACCGCAGAACCTGATTCGTGTCCTTGCTGACAACGTACAGATTACCATCGGCACCAAACGTTAGTTGTCGGGGGCTGGCGAGCCCGCCACTGTCCGTTGGGACAAACGTGTCGAGGAACTGTCCGGGATTGGAACCGGAAGGTCCCTGGTAGCGAAGAATACTATTCGTGTGCACGCTGCTGACATAGAGATTTCCGTCGGCAGCGAAGTCAAATGCCACCGGACCGTCAAGTCCGCCGGAAGCCGCTTCCACGAACGTGTCGATGAACTGTCCCGGGATTTGGCCGAAAGGCCCCTGGTATCGAAGTACGCTGTCCGTATCGAGGCTGCTGACATAGAGCGTCCCGTCAGCAGCGAAAAAAGATCTGCGGGATTGTCCAGTCCGCCGGAAGCGGTCGTAACGAAAGCGTCGATGAACTGCCCCGGGGTTAAGCCGGAAGGTCCTTGGTAACGCAAGACACTGTCATTCGCAGCATTACCCACATAGAGGTTTCCATCGGGTCCAAACGCTGCGCGAAACGGACCGTCTAGGCCGCCGCTGCCCGTCGAGACGAAGGTATCGACGAGCTGGCCCGGATTCGCACCAGAGGGTCCCTGATAGCGAAAAACGCTATCGGATAGCTGGCTAGTGACATAGAGATTCCCGTCAGCGCCGAAGACCAAGCCTCGGGGACCATCGAGTCCACTACTTCCCGCGGAAATGAATTCATCAATGAGATCCCCCGTCACACGGTCATATCTGAGAACATTGTTGCTAAACTGACCTGCTACGTAAAAGTTGCCGTCCGGGCCAATTGTCATACCGTTGGGACCGTAGAGTCCGCCGCTGCCGGCCGGAACGAACGCGTCGATGAACCGGATGCTTTGATCGCCTTCTATGACAGTCACGTCATCAGTGGAGACGTCGGTTTCGTCGTTAAGAATCGTTCCGATCCCGATGTCGTCAACTAACGTCGCGCCTACCACGTTGGACAGATTGACAATCAGTGTCTCGTGTGATTCCTCATCTGTGTCGCCGTTGACGGCAATCGTAATTGTTTTCTGTGTTTCGTCGGGACCAAATGTGAGCTGGCCAGCGTTCGCCTGATAATCGCTACCCGCCGTTGCGGTGCCGCCGGCCGCGGTCCAATCTAAGCTTGTCGTACCGGAGGTATCGCCCAACCGCATGACGTTAAAGACAAGATTTGCCGGACCAAAATTCCCTTCGATTACTTCGGCATTTTCAACCGCGATTGTGGTGGTTGTATCCGTAAGGACGTGAAAATCCCAATTCAGAATGTCATGGTTTTGGAGTCCGCCGCCGGTTGCGCCAGTGAAGCCGACCCAGGCTCTACCGAGATCAAGATCCAACAATTCTGCTAAGTCGACGGAGGCGGTCAGAAGCGGAGCTGACAGGTCGTCTAAGAATACCGATAGCATGCCCGGCGTATAGGCGATCGTCACCGCATGATTCGCCGCATCATCGATGATCATCGGTGTGGTGGTCGCGGCAATCGACAGCGTCTCGGAGGGACCATTGGGCCCCGTGCCATTGGTGTGGATGCTGATATGACTTTCGCTTGGATCGGCATAGTTTGCGTTCTGATATGTGTCGAATTCAACGACGATGCTGTTGAGCATTTGGGTGTAGCCAAGGTTGCCACCGCCACCTGAGACATAGTTCGGGTCGAAGTTCTGTATGGAAAACGTGAATCCATCAGATCCCCCAAGGTTGCCTGTGTTTTCATTTAGATTGAAGTCGAACGATGTTTCCCAATCCACTGAAACGAACGGCTTTTCTGTTGCATACCAAGCCGCGCCTGGCCCACCACTCTCTGCGGGCAACAATCGCAAGATGTTTCCGTCCGCTATCGATGCCCGACCCACCAAATTGAGTCCACTGGGATCACTGAAGTCCGGATACGAAAGAATAGGTGGATAGGTTGGGCCGTTCTCAACCCCGCTGATCCGAACGTTGTCCACATTGGCGTCTTCGTTGCTGCGGTCGACGAGACTGCGGAAGCGGATCGTCAGATTCGACGAGGCAAGAGCGGGGACACCGTACCCTCAGCTCAGAGAGTAGAGCGGGGAAATACCGACACGACACGGGGACACGACACGGGGACACGACACAGGGACACGACACAGGGACACACGACACAGGGACATGGCACGGCTTTCGGGATTATTTGGAAGCATCATTGGTGTTGCCGTGTCCCCAGTGCTTTGTCCCCAGTATTTGTGCGACCTGCTTGACCCATCCTACGGAGACTTGCCACAAGCATGTTCCCCCATTCATCAAGAAATATGCGCGGAGACAGGGAGACGCCGGGACGCGGAGAAGTTTGATATGCTCTGCGTCTTTGCGACTCCCCGCCTCTGCGTTCCATTCTGTTGCGCCGCAGGCCTTATCGCGATAAGTCGCAAATCTACTTGGTCGCGAACGCACCACGAACGAGGTTCGAATCAAAGCCCTCTGGCATTTGGTCTTCGGCCGCATAGATGTAGAGCGCTGCGAGAATGATCGAATTGAGAGCGGATGAGATCAGTGAAACCGCGATCAAAATCAAAATTCCGATTCCAATCAGGATACCCCCAAGAATCGTCGACTCCCCGTTGAGCAATGCGATTCCGCCGATCAATGGCAGAATACCGATCAAGCTCAATAAAAACGTCACGAAGCCAATGCTGAAATTGGAGACCAACGCTTCTCCCCATGTCTTTCGCAGAACGCCAACACTGCGTTTGACCGATGCGATCGGATCGAGACCCTCGATGACCAGAACGGGAACGACAAAAAAGGTGGTGATCGACCAGGCCATGCCGAGCAGTCCCGCAACGACTTGACCGACGCGTTCCGATCTCGATTCGATCATTTTCAGGACCACGCCAACCGTTGCACTGACCAACGCCCAGGCCGCGATCTGCGGTAGTCGAGCAAAAGCGGAATGGAATCCGTCCGCTACCGTCGGGTCCCCACCCTTGAGTCGAATGACGGCACATCCGACCAAAGCCGAGTTAAAGAACGTGATTACGAAATAGTTCACAAAGTAAAACAGGAACAACACCACCCAGGCGATCGCATTCTGGGCAACGTTCTCCCGGTTCTCCTCGATACCTTCAAACCCACCGGCAAGAAAAATGGGCACCGCAAAACTGGCCAATACCAAGAGGCAGGAGATGCCGCTAAGCACGGGAAACAACAAGAGTTCCTTGTCCATCTTCAGGACGTGGATCGACTGCTTGGTAAGCTGCCACCCCATGGTAATGCGCTGAAACATCGACAACTCCGCGAGAATCTGATGGCGAGATCCAAAGCTTACAGGCCCGCATGCGGGAATGCAAAGGAAGCTGCCATGGAGGATGGGACCAACCGACTGTCGCAAAATCACGGGATGATCGTGGCTTCAACTTTGCGGGGCTCCATGATCTGACTCAAGACCATCGCAGTTTCCGTTTGCGATTCATCGCAGCCACGCTGCGGCGTCCTAGTCGTCGTTTTTCACGATAGCCGGATTGGTATCGGTTCAGGATCGCTGAAGTCCCAAGGGTCCCGTTTCTGTTGAGTTGCTGTCGGGTTCCCCGGCCTGAAGCTGGTTTCTGATCTTCGGCAACCGGCTGCTCGGCGATTTGCAGCCTGTTGACGGAACGGAAGATCGGCAGGTGTCGGAATGTCTCTTCGAGGCAGAGGCAGGCCATCGCGGTGGTGTACAGACGACCGCCCGCGTCGCCGCCGTGGTCACCTCCGCGATTTCGGCCGCCAAAAAACCAGCTTCCTTCGAGATGACCTTGATCCTCCTGCGATAACATCAGAGCCACTATTGAGCTTTTCGCTCCACTCTTTCCATTCAGCTCCGCCATGTTGAAACATGACCTGATTGGCGTAGTAGTTGTAGTACATGTCGCCGCCGATGGGTCCGCGTGCGGCGATTCGCTTCACGGCGATTTGCATTCCCGCATGAAACGGCGTGGTGCCCATGTAGATGCGACAGGCGAGTCCGATGGCCGTGGTCGCATCTGTCTTGATTCTCATGCTCGGCTGATAGGCGTATTGTGTGCCAAGCGATCCGTACCAGCGATCATGCAAAACCTCGACTTGCACCGCGTCGAGGAATCGGCTGGCCGCTGCATTGGTTTGCTCGTAGCTGCCCAGACCCGCGTCGCTCGCACTCTTGAGCGCCATGACCTGCCAGCCGACGACCGATGTGTCTCCCAATTGTCCGGGTTCGTAACGCCAGCCGCCATCGGCGGCCTGTGTCTTGACAATGAACGCAACCGCCGCTTTCGCCGCAAGTTCCAGCGTCTTGACGTCGACGGTGTTCGCCACCGAGTTGATGTCGTGCGTTTGGCTGATCGACGTCGGTTCAATCGGAGTACCCATTTCGGCCGGAGCGATGTGACGGTCGCCTTTGGGCGGTGACAGAGTCATGATCCCGTAGCACTCACAGAGCGCGAGCGTCGCGATGCCCTGGCCGTACATGCGTCCCTCGCGACGCCAGAGGCTTCCGTTTCTCCCGGTATTGGTGATCAAGAAGTTGATCCCAGCGGCGACCGTTCGCCGGTACTCGCCATGGTCTGGTGAATTGCCGGCACCGAGAAAGGGAAGCAGTGCCAAGCCTGTCGCGGCGACTCGCGCTTCGGTCTTGCTTCCTGGATTCGGGCAGCGACCTCTGCACTCACCACCGCGATGTTCGAAGGACCAACCGCCGTCCGATTGCTGGTGCCTTGCGAGCCAGATCAGCCCCTTGTTGATGGCGTAGTCCATCTCAGGCGTTGAAAACTCCATCCGCCTGGTCGGCGCGCATCCCCAAGTCGCCTTCGATTCCACTGCCCGGTTTTCCGCCAGTACCGGTTTGCCCAGGTTCGCCCCCGACGTCGCTACCAGCTTCGCGTTGCACAGCGAATTTGACCGGAAGCAAGCGGGCCGGTGGGCTGGGCGCGGACAAGATCATCGCGAGCGATTCGATCGGGTCGACCATCGTCGGCATCTCATCAGGTGCCATGATCGATAGCCAAAGGGTCCGTATCGATCGCCAAAGTAACCTCATCGATTTCGACGACGTCCACCATCGATTCGACGTCCAGCTCGTTCGGTTCCAGAATCTGAAACGTTTCCAATTCTTCATCGAGTACCGACTCGCCGATCGGCAGCGGGATCTGCATGACCATCTTGTCGACAGACGGCACGGTCACAGCAAACAGAGACAACGAGATCAACAACAAGAGGTGGGTCACAAGACTGGCGATCCAACCGGACGACTGCCAGTGATGGGAAACTTGCTTTCCAGTTGTCTCGGCCTCGCTCGGGTCGTAGAAGCGGAGGCGACTCCAAAGGACGAGGCCCCGCTGGACCCGACGGTGTGCAGCCGAGTCGCCATCGCCAAAATTCAGCGGACTTCGACTAGGGCGTTGCTCGTTGCGTGTTACGAAGCCTGTCATGGTTTTGGGATCAGCCCTATCGCGCGGTCGAACTGAAAAGCGAACCTTCTGTTGCTCGGCTAGCACCTGTCGATGGGATGTCGATCAGCCATCCGTGGTTGATCGGTCGTCGCTTTGTGCAAAACCGGATCCGGAATTGCCTGAGACGTCTCGGCTGATTCACAATTCGGGCTGAGCCATGCACGCCTGCGAGACGCATCTAACAAGTCTATGCGAATCCAACTGCGATAGGCAAACGAGAGTGCATGCTCCGAAGTCGATTCGACCAGAAGGGACAAGAGCGGGGACACGGTACCCTCAGCTCAGAGAGTAGAGCGGGGACATCGTACCTTCATTCATGGTTGCTATTACCCTTGGAGCCTTTGGAGTGCGCGTTTGCAGGCAATCGCCTGCTGCGGCCTGTCGTTGGATCCACGTTGGCCCCGGTTTCCGCTTCAGAAGTTTCCGCCCTGCCAGGTCCGATCGCGTGCCAAACGGGAAAGCGTTGCCGCGACAAGGGATTTCCGCAGATGAGCGAAGAAGCCGACCTGGAGTTGCTCGATGGGACACCAAGACAAATTGCGGCTGGGTATACGGGGACGAACCAGCGGCGATCTGGAAAGCAAAAGACTTTCGCATACTTGCCTGGCTGGCATTCCGAGTTCCGCGAATACTTGGTCGGCCGCGGCAATACGATAGTCGCCGATCGCTCCGCCGATCGTAGCGCGCGGTGACGCTACGATCGGCGGAGCGATCGGCGACTATGTCATTTTTGAAAATGCACTAGGATGTCGTGCTCGAGGCGTTTCAATTCGCTTTCGAATTCTTTCACGCGGGCATCCAGCCACGACGCAACCGGACCGATCGCGCGCCCGATATTTGGTCGCTACCTCAATTCACTTGTTCGAAGTTGAAAGCGGGTCCGGCCCGAGCCGTGAGTAAATTGAAAGACTTATCGCGAAGGAGGCGACTCATTTCTCTCGCAAACCGCTCTGCGCCGACGAGCGTTCTGACGCTACAATGTGTCGCGGTTAGCCTGAATTTTGTAATCCACATAGACGTCTCGCTGCGAACAAGCCTCCACGTAGTGCATGCGACGACTCGTCTGATTGGAGCGGCATGTAACGTGCATTGCTGTTGCGTTGAGCCGAATAACATCAACGAAAAGCCTCGGATGTGAATGCATGGGAGCGCAAGAAACAGCTGACTTCCGCATTTATCCAACCGGCATTTGTAGAAGGGAGTCTTAGTCATGGCATCAAGAGGATCAGATGTTAATGCTGTTGCGTCGTCGCGCGGCCATATGCCTCTGCTTCATCGGCGAAGGATCTGCGCAACGCACAAACGATCTCGGCAGCGAAAAGCATCAAGAAGGTGGCGCCCCAGTCTCGAATGTTTGGAGGCTCGGCGAATGCTGGCGGTCACCCTTTGGCCGTCCCCTAGTGATCCCAATCGGCTGATTGGCCCAGTGGGCGTTGGTGACAAGCACTTTGTTCCGCTGACTGCAACGCTTCCATACCGTGTCAACTTTGCGAATGACGTCGAGGCAACGGCACCTGCTCAGCGAGTTGAAATCACAAATCAACTCGACCCGGATCTTGACTGGGAGACCATTCAGTTTACGGAGGTTGGATTTGGGGATGTCTTGCTTGCTGTCCCGCATGGAAGTCAATACTTCGAAACGTCGGTGGACACACACTTCAACGACGAGGAATTCCAGGTCGAAATCAACTTGACTGTAAATACCCAGACCGGCTTGTTGAAAGCTGTCTTTCAGTCACTCGATCCGGATACCGGCCTCCCGCCGGACGTGCTGACCGGGTTCCTTCCGCCCGAGGATGGTACTGGCAGCGGAATAGGACACTTCAGCTATACGGTAGAGCCAAAGGCCGACCTTCCAACTGGCCGGGAGATCCGCAACATCGCATCGATCACTTTCGACCGACTTCGAGACGATCGCCACCAACCAGATTGATCCTCACGATCCCAGCCAGGGCACGGATCCGGAGCTGGAATCGCTTGTAACCATTGATGCGACTGCACCATCAAGCACCGTTACGCCTGTGGCGTGGACCACCTCAGGCGGCGAGCTAGCGTTCTCGTGGGCTGGAGATGACGGGCCGATCGGTGCCGGCATCCGCGACTACATCATTTATGTTTCTGAAAACGGGGGTGAACCGAGAGTCTGGACGAATCGAACATCGGAAACGCAAGCGACAATGAGTGCAACGTTCGGCTCAACCTACTCACTGTTTAGTGTTGCTACGGACTCCGTCGGCAATTCGGAGGCTCGACCGGCTGAGTACGACCTCACGATTCCTGGTTTCGCGGGTGCCCCCATGGTCGGCCCCATCGTCGAGGAGGTCGTCATCAACGACGGTTCGCAGCAACGCTCATCCGTTTCGACGGTCACCGTGAAATTCGACCGAATCGTTGACATTGACTCAGTGGCTGGAGATCCATTTGAGTTCACCAATACGGACACCGACGCAACCGTTCAGGACGCCCCTTTGGCATCCGTCGTAGATGGCAAGACCGTTGTCGAATTCCAGTTCCTGCCGGGCATTTCCGTTGCGGAACATGGAACGCTGCTCGACGGCCACTATCAGCTAATCATCGACGCCAACCTTGTCACGTCGGGAGGAATTCCCTTGGATGGCGACGGCGACGGAAACAGCGGAGACGATCACGTTTTCGGTCAAGCCGCCGTTGATGGCTTCTTTCGAAAGTATGGAGACTCGAACGGAAACGGCGTCGTTGAATTGTTGGACTTTGCGGACTTTCGTCGAACGTTTGGGATGGAACAGGGCGATACTCAGTTCGCCGGCCACCTTGATGCTGACGCTGACGGTGCCATCGGGCTCCTCGACTTTGCCGCATTTCGAAGAAATTTTGGAAGTATTGGCTCAACGCCGGTGATCACGCTGCAGCCACAAGCGACGGCCGCAAGCTATGGCAGCACGGCGACGTTCACGGTCGAAGCGACCGACGCCGACAGCTACCAGTGGCAACTCGATAGACGGCCTCGGATTCATCGACATCGACGGAGCGACCGCGGCGACGTACGAAACGTGGACTCTCGACCAAGCCGACGACGGCGCCCAGTATCGTTGCGTCGTAACGGGAAAAGGCGGAACCACAACGAGCGAGTCGGCCACGATAACGATCTTCGATCACTACATCGAGAGTCAGGCCGACTTCGACGCACTATCGATGCCACTAGGCGTCGGCGAGTCGGTGGGGATCGCGGCCGGAACCCATCTCGTTGGTTCGCTAGTGGCCCGGGGTGACGTCACCGCGTACGGCGAGGGCACGCCCCCAACCATCACGGCACTGAAGCCGGTCGAAGGAACGTGGACGCAGAACGGAACCTACAGCCAGGTCTACGAGATCGACTGGGACATTTCGAACATCACGGTGAACATCGCCAGACTAGTGCTACTCGTCGATGGCGAATACATCAAGCGGGTCAACGACCTAGCGACTTGTGCCAAGCACGCCTGGCAGCTACTACAACGACAACGTGGGGCTTGGTAGTGACGCCGACAATTTGCGGACGGTCTACTACCACCCGGCCGGATCGAGCAACCCGAACTCGGACGGCCGCGAAGTAATGCTCCCAGCCTACAACAACTGCATCACCAACAACGGCGCGTGGACGACGAGCGGCATCGAGGTGATCGGCAACGCACACGACAACGGAGCCCTGCACACCTACCAGAGCAAGACGCTACAAGCGACACCGATGGAACCGCAAACCATCGAACGGATGCTGATTCGGTACGGCACGAAGCACAACGCCCTGGTCGGGAGCGGAAGCGTAGCGGATACGGTCTTTCATTTGAACGACGACGGAACGCAACAAGAGACCCGCAAACGGAATCTTTGGCGTCTACGAACCGAACGTGGACGGTCTAACGCTGGAAGTAAACAACGTCCACATCATCGCCAGCGAAGCGGACGATCGCCGCGAACGCGCCCGGCGAGCCAATGACGATGCACAGCAGCGACGCATCGACCTATGACGCGTTCACCTGGCACGGAGGGAGCATTCGATCGACGACCTACCCAACGATCGGAAGCGGTAAGTCGGTCGACGTAGACGGCATGTTCGTGGACCGCGTCGGATCGATGATCATGCCGGCCACGATGACCGAGGGCAACGCAGCGGACAATCCGATCGAAATGAACCGAATCCTCGGCCGTTTAACGCATCGACGAAGCCCGAGTCTTATCGGGGACGGTCTTCGGGCGAACCTACGTCGAATGGAACGACCTTGCGATGGCTACAGGAAGCCGGTCGTCGATCTTTCCGCATTGGTATTTTTTCAATGACAACTGGTGGAAGTTCAACAACACGGCGTACGTTTCCATCAATGATGGCGGTCTGGGAGGGGCTGCGTTCAACGGTCTAGCAGAAAGCAACAACGTCGAGTTCAACAATTCGATCTGGTACACGAAGGATTACCGACTAGCGTACGGCCTAGACAACATCACGGCGAACCGTAGCGTGTTCATCACACGCACGACAGCGGCACCCTCTACCGGGGACAACATCGACTACAACACGAATCTGTGGATCAACCCTAACAACGTAGCCGACTACCTAGCTCCATTTGGCCTAACCACAACTGGGGACCCCGCAGCCGACGTCGAAGCCCTCGTGGACGCGTTCTTCTTGAACGGCATAGCCGGAGTAGAGAACGGCGACTTCCGACTAGCTGCAGCGGTGGACGGTCTACAGTTCCCCGACGGTGCCTACCTGGGCGACCACAACATCGGCCCACAATCGCACTGGGATCACAACCAGGGGCAAGCCGTACCAGGGCCACCAACGCAATGGCCTACGACGCCGGTCACGCTAGAGGATTGTCGAGCCTTCATCGCTGACCCAGCCGCGTGGGATTTCTATCCCACAGCCTAGCGAGGCGGCGGTGGGCTGCCACTTCGGTACGCCCAATCTTTCCCGGTTCCTTCTTCGCAGAGACTATCCCTGCGGTCGGGAGAGGCGCGAAGACCTTGAAAAATAGTTCGACCGTTGGGGGCGGTTTTACTGAGCCGGGTAAGGGCAAGATGTGCCCAAGCAGATTGTCGGGTGTCTGTAACCTTAGGGCTGGCGGGAAGTGTAGCGCGGGCTACGCTGTTTTCCAAGAGAAGGTCAGCATCCACATCAACAGAAATGGCCACTTCGACAGTTGCGCTAACGCTACGCTTCAAGCGTTCCCGCTCGGACCAACCCGCGTCAAATCTCTCCTTTCCGAATTGTGATTCCCTTCCGGGTAGGATCGAATGGCTGGCGGCCCACGACGACCGCCACATGCGCCGGCGATTGAAGTAGTCTTGAGCGTCAGTCACGGGACAAGCGGGATACCGGCTACGTTAGCGATAGCCGGTACCATTGGCATTCCGCTCCTTGCAAAAGTCGTGAATTGCTGGGCTTGCCGGAATTGCTGAATAGCGTTCCCGCATTTTGGGTCAGCCATTGTAGACTCGACTCCTTGCGGGGTAGCTGAATGGCAAGACAGCGAAAACCGATAAAAGACGAACCCAGTGATTTGCTAGGTTTTCTGCATCGGCTATTTCTCTTGTCTCGGGATTTCCGCTCTTAGCCTGTATCGTCGGGGGTGGATTTTGATCCACTACGTCCGCAGTCATCCCTCTGATCCTTGCTCCCACCTGGATCGCGCGTTGACACGATGCGTGCATCGTCATCCCGTATTCGTGTGCGCCAGCACAAAAACCCCCTAGTCTGCCAAAAAGGTGTCGGACACCTTTTCCGGAGATTGGGAGCGGTCGATCAACCCTCGACCAGGTGCTCGTCGGTCTGACGCGGTGACCGCATTCGGTTCAGTTGGACGTCCGAGAGTTGAAGATGTGCCGTTTCCAGGTACACACCCAGTAGCCCCGTTTGGAACGCTTGGTCGGCGAGCGAAAGGATGACGCGACCGTCTATTGCAAACTCAAGGTAACTGCCAAGTGCGAGAAGTTGTACCCTCGCTTCGCAGGGGGACTCGCTGTACCAGTTGCCGCTTTGTAGCGAGTGGAACTGCATCATGTGTTCGCCGCTTCCCGCTTCCCCGGTTTTCCAGCAACGCAATTGGGCGACGCCTTTGAGTAAGTCAAGAGAAAGGTAATAGCCGTCGTGTGTTTCGGGCGAGACGCGGAACACGATTCCGCATTTGCCCTTTCCACGCAGGCAAAGACTCGCTCGAAAGCGAAAATGATCGAGCGGCTCATCAAAAACAAACGCTTGAAATCCTGCTTCGCTCTGCAAATCCAGTCGATTGCCATCCACGCTGCAATGCTCTTGGCCGATGCCCTCCTTGAGCCGATGGATGCAGCGTGTATCGACCTCCTCTTCGATGCAGTCGTCGAAACCCTCAAACGTGGTCACTCGCAGCAAGCCTTCTTTGGTGGGCAATAACCTCTTGGGTGGAGGAAGCAAGTTATGAACCGTGCGATCCGAGCCGTCCGCCGAGAAAAAATTCCACAACAACCATCCACGATCATCCCGACATACTCGACCAGCGTAATTGCCAGAGGCCATCAAGACATTGTCATGATAGCTGCGCCAGGGGTTTCCGATTCTGTCAGTATGCCAATAGCGAATCTTCGCGTCCTCCCGGATGCTGCCGATCAGGTAGTACTCGTTCTCAAGTCGAATCAGATTCGGGACCTCGACGTCGTCGTACAAACCTGGATGATGCAGAGCGGGCAATGGATCGAAATGATCCGGGCTGCTTTCTTTCATCACGGCGACACAACCGCGCCGCACGAGAGGCCCCTGTCTGACCCGGCCACTTGCGATTAACCAACCTTCGCCATTCTCGCGGTAATAAAAGGGATCGCGAAAGCTGACCCAATGGCGATCTTCCTTTTCTGATGCCTCGTAATGTTCCGCGTCTGGCTGAAGTGGAAAGCAGCTCGAATCAAGTATCTCTGCATGGCGACTGTCCGCACCATGAGGTTGACACAACTTGCGAGCTTGTTTGATCAGGTCCGGATCATTCGGGCCGCGCAAATCTTGCCAGTGCACAGGTGCTTTTCGCCAATGGTACAAGTCGTCGCTCAATGCCAAGCCGAGCCTCTGCATTCGACCTTGTTCGCGACGAGACAGACCCGTGTAAAACATCCGCCATTGGCCTTGCCGGTGTGGGTCCGGCGTGACGTGCATCGTCCACAACATCAGGTCATCCCAGCTGCCAGGATCACCGATAAACAGCGCGTTGGCCACTCGGCGCCAATGAAATCCGTCCGTGCTGACAGCATGCGCTATGAAGTCGTGATTGGGTAACACAAGGTGGAATAGATGATAGATTCCGTCGTGATAGACAACGTCGACATCACCAATTGCTTTTCGGCTTCCTTCGGTTTCCGTGAACATCATTCCCCGTCAAGCCATCCTGAGTTGTTGAGTTGGACGTCGATCCAAGAAGGCCAACTGCCGTAACAATCCAACTACGGTAACAACATTGGTCGCCGGTCCGCAACGCACCGCCCTTCGCTCCATCGGCAGTTCCCGACATTCCCAAAGTCTTTCGGGCCGATGGAGAAGAGAAAGGTGTCAGGCAGAGGACTGTTCTGCCCGCAATTCGCACAGCAAACTATTCGGACTTTGGCAAGCCGATGGCGCCGCAACACACAGGGCGGATGTTCCGCCAGCGTGCCTTGGTGTGACATTCGTGTTCTCGCATCCATCGCCGGCCTGAGCGTGCGAGATGATTTGCTAGAAGCGGCCGACAAGGTCGAGCGACTTCGCTGCGGAACCATCCGGTTTGCTATCGGGACCGACGTCGAGTTGGCTGTGGTCCGGATTCAAACGCAACAAACCGACAATGTGCTCTCGGGTTCGATATCCTGTTTCCTTCTTGACGACGGTCTCGCCTCGTAGAAAGTAGATCGTCGGCACCGCTCGGTGATCGTACTTCAGCTTGTCGCTGTCCTTGTCGATGTCGAAATACTCAACTCGATAGCCTTCCTGCTTCAGCGATTTCACGATCGGCTTGAGCCGTTGGCAGGGGATGCACCAGGAAGCCGAGTAAACCACGATCCGATCCGCCTTGCTGTTGTCGTTGGAATCAACGTTCGACCCTACTGAGGCAATCTTACTTGCTGGTTGGGCGTGCGAGGCCGCGGCTTCTGGTACCTCAGCAGCGGATACGGAAGTGACGATTGCGAACAACGCAGCACAGGGAGCTAGAAACTTCATCGGAGAACTCCTCATCGAGTTACAGGAAACGAATACCTAGTCCTCCGCGCGAATGCTCTCACCCGTGTCATCGTGGTCGCAGCCCGTACGCCGCTGTGGCGGCGCATGCGTCGATGCTTGCAGCGTCATGTCATGTCGAGGCTTCAACGCGCCCATGGAATCATCGTGCTACGGCAGTTTGGACGTGGCGCAACTGGATTCGCGTTGAAACATCGAAGACTTGACGCAGGTACGCGCTGCAACCCGTGCATCGTTGTTGCGTTAAGATGCCTCTTGTTCTACTCGGTCAATTCGGCGGCCTGGCGATCTCAGGAGAGACCCATGGCTTTGCGTCCCGACCTCGCGGTCGGTTTGCCCTTCTCGTTGCCTGTATGGAGGCCAGAGAGAAGTTGAGGAGGCGAATGGTTTGCATTCCCATACCTCAATCGAAACCCTACTACTTCTGAGGTCAAAGTCAAATTCATTTGCCATCCCGCATTGGAATCTGTCGACGAGCAAACGGGAGCTCGAAATGCTTGGTGTCGCTTCGCAGGGCCCCCGATCGGTGCCTCCATGGCTTAGAATGAGTCACGCTTGCTTGTCGAATCTCGTGGCCGTTGTTGTATCGGAGGCTTCATGACCGAGTCATTGCCGTTATCCGGTCGCCGGGTGCTGATCCTGACCGGTGACATCTACGAAGATCTTGAATTGTGGTATCCGAAGCTCCGCCTGCAGGAAGCGGGAGCGACCGTTGTCGTCGCCGGCCCAGAAGCCGGTGGTCGCTATACCGGCAAGAACGGATACCCGTGTGTCGCCGACGCCGCGATCGCTGAGATGAACGCGGCGGACTTTGATGCGCTCGTCGTCCCCGGCGGCTTCATGCCCGATAAGTTACGGCGAGAGGAGATCGTCCTGGAGCTGGTTCGTCAGTTCGATTCCGCCGGCAAGCCGCTGGCAGCGATCTGCCACGGCGGTTGGATCCCGATTTCGGCAGGGGTCTACCGCGGTGTCACCGTGACCGGTTCCCCCGGGATTCGCGACGATCTCGTCAATGCCGGGGCCAACTATCAGGATCGCGCGGTCGTCGTCGACCGTCATCATGTCACCAGCCGAAGACCGGACGACCTGCCCGACTTCTGTCGAGCACTGATCGAACTAATGCTCGCCGTCCAAACCTGATACTGGTAGATTCGGAACTTGACTTGGATCGTAGGTCGATCCCGCCGAAACCTGCGCCATCGTGATTCGGACCTTGGTCGGGAAATAGTTCTCGTGATCTGCCCGTTTGTGTGCATGTCCTTGGCCGCCGCTGTCATCTTTGATCACCAGATCCATCTGCTTGATACCTTCTGACCAAACGATCGAATCGTTCTCCCAGAAAGACGTCATGGCGATATCTTGTTCGTAAACTCCCGGCTCACGATAGATTTTCGTGCCGGTACAGCCGTAGCCGTTTTTTTGACCTTTGTTCGGGATGTAGCAAAGTGACCAGGTTGTCGGCGCACCGCCCGCCGGCTTTTCGATCACTTCCAAGCGAATGTGTACGGTCCCGTTGCGATAATCGACAGGCGACGTCCAGTCCTTGGGCCGTGCAGCATTCAACAGTTCGTCTTTGACGTAGAAATGCGACTTGCTGGGTTTGGAATTGTCAGCGTCCTGTTTGGTGTAGGTGAAGGTGACGTCGAAGAGAACGAATTGCTCAGCTTGAGCAGTGGAGGCCAGCGAAGCTATTGGACCGAGGCTAAACAGCAGCAGCAAGGGAAATGCCAGCCGCGAAGGTAGTGCAAGCGTCATGGTCTTCACTCCGAGTTTTACAAAATGCTTTCGAGGTTTGATTGTCTCAATTGAGTAGGCTGCCCAAGATTGTACCGTCGACCGTGTGGACGGGTGGTCTCACTCAGAAGCACGAAGACACAAAGCCATTGCCTTTCGCTGGACCGCGCCAGTTTTGATCTTTCGCCTGGTCAATCACGGCGAAAATTTTTGGATGGAACGCTTGCCTGTCGCCGAGCCTCTCCGAGGCTCGGATTTTCACGGCAAAGCCGCCTTGAATGACGGTCTCGGAGAGCCGCCGCCTCCAAGGCGGACACCCGCAGCTTGCTGCGTTTCGTGCGAGTCTCGGAGAGACTCGCCTACAGTAATTCACCGCGGTTCAATTGTCACGCCTCGGAGAGACCGACCCACAGCAAAGTGGCCCCGTACAGTTGCACAGCTGTAAGCGATTTGTGTCAGCAGCTGAATCGACGGGCTAGGAAGCTGAGGAGAAATTCCTGCAAAGCATCAGGCTCACGTTTCGGCCCTGGTGCGATCGGAGTACGGGAGGAGAAAACGAAGGTGGTGTGCTGCGTGGGCAGCATGCAGTCGCTCCAACGCATGTCGCTCCATCCGCCCGAACGCTGGGTGGGGCGCGTGGGCGCCTTGATGTTCTCGGAAACGTTTGACGCTTTCGGAAAATCTGGCGACTTCGCTTGCGTCATCAAGCTCGTCTGCAGGGACGAAGGCTCGTGAAGTCCGTATTCCCTTCGGCGAATCGCCGCTCATGAGACGTGGTAACAGGAAACGCCGCATGGCAGGACGCAAGAAAGCAAACAACGACATCCACGCCGGATAGCCGTCAATGCTAGGGTCCTGAACCAGGCAGAGGTGACGGCAAATTTGGCCGAGCGTCCAGTTGCCTCTGCATGTATATCCGCGTTCCAAGAGCGCACGGGCCTCCTCCTTTGCCTCGAGCAGATCGCCAAAGCGAAGTTCTCGCAGGTGGTTCAAGTCCTCGCTCAATGTCTCAGCTTCCTAATTCGCAAGCTCTGTTCATTTTCATCCGTCAACGGTTCCCACTGGATGGCAACCCCATTGATCTGAAATGTTTCGAGTTCCGGTCGGGAAAAAGGGGGCAGACACCAAAAGCCGGAACGGCTCTTCGGGTGCTTTGCACTTTTGGTGTCGGACCCCTTTTTCCCGACCCGCCATGAACGCTGCAGAATTGGAAATGGAGATCAACGACGTCGGCTGCCAGCGCGTTTTAGGCCTTTGGTGATGAAGTCGAATGCATCGACCGGTTTGTAGTCTTCGAGGACATCGAAGAAGCAGGCAAGAACTCGTTTGGTGTCAGCCACGTTGATCTTCACGCCCTGTGTATCTGCCTTGCGTGAAACCTGGTCGTAGATGTCGCTGAGTGTTGAAGCCCTCTTCTTTGTGGCCTTCTTCGCCTTCTTCTTTGCCTTCTTCTTCGCCATGATGATTTCTCGCCGTTGGAGTGGATTCGATTGACTTGTCAGCAGATGTTTTAGCTGTCGCCGGGCATTGTGAGAATATCCGCACAGCGTCAATTATTTGACGAAGGGAACAAAGATATGTGGCGAAGTGAACACAGACCGAGTCATTGCCCGATGGCAACGATCGCAAGATTACCCTGGTGGCTTCCGTTTCATCGCAATCTCTCAGGTCGATGGCTTGGATTTCCCTCCGGTAAGTCTCGCGAGCACTTCACCCTTTTCTGGGAAGCGGCCTTCCGCATGTTTTGAAAACACGAGCTTGTCATCCAAGTGAACGTCGAAGACGCCTCCTGAGCCTCTCACCAGTTCGACGTCTGCAAATGCTTTGCCCTTCAATTCATCCGCCAGACCGGCGGCGCGAGGATGGTAGTTTCACTGGGTGCAGTAGGTGATGCGAATCATTGGATTCCCTTTTAGTAAAGTCATTTCAATATCAGAGCGGGCTACGGCTTCCGCAATCTTATCCTACGAAGTCAACCGATTCACCGTTTGACGCTTCGCGGCTCGTCCCACTCTTTTGGGCGGCAGCCGCTCGTGCATCGTCAAATCTAAAAATGGGGGTGACGTCGATTGGCGAAAAGGGGTCAGACACCAAGCATGCGCAGCACCCTTCGGGCCGTTCCGGTTTTTGGTGGCCGACCCCCTTTTCGCCAGCAACCCCAAAACGAAATGCTGACGCTGCACTAGCTTCTTGACGGATTTAACGATCGATTTGCCGGCGCAATGCCACAATCCCAACCTCAGTGGATTGATTGCGTGGTCTCGTCAATCCTTGCTGTAATCGGTCCCTCAGTCAACCGTTGAAGTGGATTGCCAAGGTAACCAGAGCCGAGACAATGCAGAAGATTCGAGAACGTGCGGAAAGATGATGTTCTGCGACGTAGCGGCCTCGGAACGGTCTTCGTGGATCACGACGAGCGAATTGGGAACAATGGAAGATGATCGATCACGTTTTGAGTAACGAACTCCTCTTGTGCTTTGTAATTCTCGCATTGGGGATGACGATCGGGGCAGTGCGGTTGGGTGGTATCTGCTTCGGCACGAGCGGCGTGCTGTTTTCCGCGTTATTGCTCGGTCACCTGGGAAAGGACGCTGGCTGGTCGATGCCTGACAAGATCGGCTCGGTTGGCCTCGTCTTGTTCGTGTACGCCGTCGGTCTGGGTTCCGGTACGACCTTTTTCCGTACGTTCCGGCAGCAGGGAAAGAGTCTTGCGTTGCTTGGTATGGTTACCGTCTTCGGCGCGGCGGTGGCGACGCTGATGCTGGCACGAGTCTTGCGGATCCCTGGTGAATTGGCGACGGGAATCTTTGCTGGAGCATTGACCAGCACGCCAGCGTTGGCATCGGGCATGGAGGCTGCGGCGGAAGCGGGTGACAAATCTCTCGAGGTTTCCATTGGTTACGGCATTGCTTACCCGTTGGGTGTCATCGGAATCGTCTTGTATGCCCAGCTCTTGCCGCGGTTACTGCGCGTCAATCTTGATGAGATGGACAAGGAGGTACGAGCTGCCAACAAATCATCGGAGGGGATCGAACGGCGGCTTGTGAAGATCTTGAACCCAGAGATCATCAACACGAGCATTCATGAGTTGCGCGTGCTCACCAATGTGGGTGCCCAGATCACGCGCGTTCTCGACGGCGAGCGATTGGTCCCGATCAATTCGGATCATGTCTTCCGGGAAGGTCAAGTCGTGATGTTGGTGACGGACGGCAGGTTTGCTGATCTGCTCACGACGTTGCTGGGGCATCGAACCGAAATGCCTTTCGTGATGGACAGCGATCGTGATCGGGTAGAAATCGTTCTTGTCAACTCGGAACTCATTGGCAAGCCGCTGCGCGAACTGCATTTGCGTACTCAGTATGGTGTGACGATCTCTCGCATCATGCGATTCGAAGTGGCCTTTGTGCCCAGCGGGGATACGGTGCTGAACGCCGGTGATCGGATTACAGCCGTTGGCCCGCCCGAAGGACTGCGGAGTTTTGTCAAGAAAGCAGGTCATCGCACGCGCAAGCTGCACGAAACTGACCTGATGCTGCTATCGCTGTCATTAGTGGTGGGAATCCTGATCGGATTGGTCCCCATTCAGTTGCCCGGGATGCCTGCGTTCTCGTTGGGCCTAGCAGGAGGCCCCTTGCTTGTTGGATTGCTCGTCGCACATTTCGGCCAGTATTTTGGAAATGCCGCGTACATGCCGACTGCGGCTCGCATGTTGACTCAGGAACTCGGCTTGGCGTTGTTTCTGGCGGATGCAGGATTTCGTGCTGGCGGGAGCTTCGTGGAAACGTTCGTCCAATATGGGGCTGCGCCGATCATTCTGAGCGTGTTTGTGGTGACGGTCGCGCTCGCTTTGGCGTACCTGTTTTCTCGCTGGATTCTCGGTATGAATCTCTTGCAGATTCTTGGCGGTACCTGTGGCGCCATGACATCGACCGCAGGTGTCGGTGCGATTTCGGGGGCGACTGAATCCGGTATTCCCGTTGCGAGCTATGCTGCGGCCTACCCCGCGTCGCTCGTGATGATGACGTTGCTCGCGCAGATCCTGATCGCGATGATGACTTAGATCATTTCTTGGAGAGAGAGCTAGGATCGGAAAAGATGAGTCAGGCTAGAACGCATTGAAATGGATTTGCCTCGAAGAGTCAGTAAAGACTTCGCGGCCATTGCGGCTGCCGATCGCCTTGTAAAGTTCGTGGTCGATACGGTCGGTAATGAAATGCAACGAACCGTCGGTCGTTGCGACGTGACAGCTGCCGCGGTGGACGCCGCGCCGCTTCGCGAGCCGAATGAACCGCTGGCACCCACAGCTTGACACGAATTCCGATGGTCGCGATCACGACCAGCAATTCAACCAGCTCAAAGGCACGACGTTCGCTGAGCCGCGGGCCGATGGGGCCGCGCGGTTACTTGCTGCGTCGTCGACACCAAATCGCTTGTTGCGATTCGTTCTCAATAAGTATTGCGAGGAGCATTGTTTTCCGCAAGAATGGATGCGTAAAAAACATCTGATCGCGCAACCCGCTCCAAATAAATGACTTATGACCGATCGAGAGCAGCCGTCGCCCGTTGAACCTGCAACGTCTTCGTCTCCTACCGGCGCTTGGGAGGCCCAATTCGGGTGCAAAATCGTCCATTTCACTGACCTTGCCCGCTGCGGCGACGAGATTTGGATCGAGTACCAGGGCAAGCTCTATCGCCTGCAAAGCACTCGCCAGGGCAAGCTGATTTTGACGAAGTAGTGAACCCAAGCGTTAACGCTCGCGCGGCTGATCGGAGACGAGCCGAGCGCCAGCTAGGGGCACGGGCGACCTTGCTTCCTCGGCGAAATGTCTGTGTCCGGCGATATTTCCTAACCTGCAAATTCGTCGCTACCGATTTATTCGATACGAGACGTGAGCTCGCAGAATGGCGGGCTTGCTTTGCAACTTGGGATCAGCAACTCAATTGGCACCAGCTGTCGTTGTCAACGCGGCGCTATTTGATCTGCGTCCTGAGCTGACTAGCGTTCTTGGCGGCAAGGTGATTTGACATTCCCTTTTGGGCAACGCCCCATAGGGGTTCTTACTCAGGTGAAATGCAGAGGAATACAAGCACGACGTGCAAGTTGCGATGTTGCGCGAATTCATACAAGCACGACGCGCCAGCGAGTGAGTCCCAGGAATCTGCGCAATCGCACGTCCGCCAAACGGTTGAATACCGGAAACACACTCGCTGGCGCATCGTGCTTGTATGTGTCGATCGAGAATCCGCTAAGGCGTTGCCCTCTGGGAGAGGCGACCGTGTAAATAGCCGAGGTAGGTTGTACGAATCCTGCTTGTGGCAAACTGGGAATTGATGGATGAATTCGACTTGTCTCACCTTCGTTGCATTCACCTTGTACTGGATCGCGAGCCCCAACCTGATGAAATCCTGGGCATTGGATCCGGTCGCATCGACCGCGGCTGTGGAGCAAACCGATAACTGGGAACTGGAGACTTCGCCTGGTGATGTCACCACGATCGTTCCGGTCAGCCATCAATGGTGCAGCACTGGTACCGGCGGGTGTGAGCACTGGTTGCGGCTTCACAGCGGTTACACCGCCCAGATGCTCGATTTTCAAAATCGCCAGACGGACAAAGAACTACACATCTTGAATTTGCGCCGACAAACTGGAGCCACCGCACCGTCGGTCGTTGTTGGGTGCAAGCGAGGCTGTCTGTGCTGGCCGCACGAACCAATCGCGAAAACAAGTTCCCGTACTTGGGGCGCTTCCCCACCGACTTCAGCGGCGAAACGGCCACGGACGCAAGGCTACTACAAGCAAACTCTCAGTTGACAGCGTTCGTCGCGCCCTCCGTGAGCGTTTACGGCGAACTGTTGTTCTCCGACGTCTTCACGTTTGGCGATTTCAAGCAGGGAAGCCTGCAAGTAAGGCAGGCGTATGCGGTGATCGGTGATCTGCAAGTTTCACCATTCTATTTCTATCTGGGTAAGAAGAACGTTGGCTACGGAGACTTCAGTACGCTCAGCCCATTCACGCAAGCAGTGACCTGGCACTATTTCGCCGCCTTGGCCGAGGGAATTGGGGTTGGATACCACGATCATCAATGGGATCTGACGGCAGCCGCAATCAATGGTGGGCGGGGAATTCGACTCAATGATTCGCCTGAGCGTGGAAAACTCAACAACTTGGCCACCAACGCGACGTGGCATTGCGGCGATTCACCAACGCGATCGGTTCAAGTCGGCGCCGGGTTCCTGCTCGGCACGATTTACGACGGCTTGGTCGCTGAGCATCTTGACGCCAACCAATTCGGTTCAGATTACAACAGTGCCTGGGACGTCAACGCCCGTATCGACATGGGACGAGTCTCACTGGCAGGAGAGTTCGTTTCGACGACCAGTCCTTGGCCTGTAACGGGAGCTCTTGTCAGTGCCTATCGAACCGAGGCAGCGTATTGGATTGATCGAGGGCTCTACCCCGAGTACTTCAGCGTAAGCTGGAGCGCCGGTAACCAAGGGCCTGAGGGATCCGAATTCGAGTTCAATCGCCAACTCGTGATCGGATATTACCGCAGTCTCAGCGGTTATTGCGGCGTGTCGGCGGAATACGTGCGCAGCACAGGATTCGCGCCGCTGATCAACATTACGACGGTCAGCGATAGGGATGTCGCCCAGGACAGCCTGGTTTTGGGAATGACGCTCGTCATTTAGCGCGAACACGTCCGGCTGGCCCACTCGGAGCAAGTCAGCGTTCCAAGTCTGGGGGCATGAAATTTCTCACGAGCCCACGAGAGTGGGTTGGGGAGACGGGAATGGACCTGGGACACGCACTTCCTGGAGGCAGCACTTCTGGGGCGCCAGGTCTGGGGGCGCCAGGTCTGGGGCGCCAGGTCTGGGGCGCCAGGTCTGGGGCGCCAGGTTGGTTGACTCAAATCCTCGGGAGAACAAGTGGGAGCATTGACCAAAAATGGTTCTGTCAGCGATTCCACCAGGTGATCGAGAGCTGTAGCGTTGTCGCCAGTGATACCCAAACGAGGTAGGGCACCTGTGCAACCGCGACCCAGCGATGATGTCTCCAAGTCACCAACATCATCACAGGAATCGTTACCAAGACGATCAAGATGTCGGCGGCGGCAAGCGGAAGATTGCGCATGCCAAACTGAATCGGCGTGAATAGTATGTTCGCGACCAGATTGATCGCGAACGGGACCGCTACCTGCCAGCGCAGTTTCTTGCGGATGGCTTGAACGAAGACAAAGCCGAACGTAACGAGAATGATCGGGTAGAGAATCTGCCAAATCAAACCAATCGTCGACGGCTCGGGCGTCCAAGACGGCTTGATGAGACCGTCATACCATTCACGCCATTCCATTTTACTGCTACCTCAAAGGCCTACGGGGCTGGAAAGCTGTTCTCGATGACAACTTCATCAAGCGGGATTTGGCCGGGCTTCGGCCAAGCGTCTTTTGTGCCTTTGCCAATCGCGACCATCGGCCCGATGACGTGATCATCGGGCAGATTGATCAGCTTAGCGACTTCTTCGATGTCAAACCCAATCATCGGGCACGAATCGTATCCCATGCCCTTGGCGGCGAGCATCAACGTCTGCATCGCCATGCCGATCGACCGCTGTGCCTCATCGCGTTGAAGCCACTCGCGACCTTCGTGAAACGGACCCATCCATCCGACCAACAACTCGGAAACTTCCTTGGGAGCATTCACCCAGTAACGTTCAGGACTCTTCTGCCAGGCTTTCATATCCGCGGTAAACAAGACAAGCAACGAGGCGTCCGTCATCTGAGCCTGATCGTTCCCATACTCCTTGCGGATCTTCGCCCGAAGTTCGGGATCCCGCAGAATCACGAACCGCCAGTGTTGAATATTGAAGCTGGTAGGCGCTTGGATCGTCGTTTCGAGCAGCTCCTTCTCCTCGGCGGCAGTCATTTTGTGATCGGCGTCGAAATGCTTGATCGCGCGGCGAGCGTGGATCGCTTCTTTGACTTCCATCTTGTCTTCCTATTGCGAATGGTGGATTGATCGAAAGGAACGTGGTGGGTGCTGGCGATTCGACAATGGAGTCGCCCCAAAATGACTGCAATCGCGACGGGCGCGCGACCTCGTCTCGCCGCACACAGGGAGACTGTAGGCGGCCGGCCATCGTCGCAAGTCGTTGCCCAGCATAGCGGGCGACGACAAAGAAATGGTCGGCCTCTCGATCACGCTCGCTTCCGTGCAGCCGGTCTCAAGCACTTGATCGGCGAAAAGGGGTCAGACACCAAAAATGCAAAGCACCCTTCGGGCCTTTCAGGTTTTTGGTGTCTGACCCCTTTTCGTCATCAACCCCCAAAATCAATGCTGACGCTGCACTAGTTCGTAATCGTCGACTTCTGTGTCGAAGTAAAACGATAGACCTTCTGAGGTTGGTTCGGACGGAACATCAGTGAGCTTCAGAACGCGGTTTCCTTTTCGCCGTTCGACGACGATCCGTGCAAGGTCGAGTTTTCCGGGAACGGAGTAAAAACTGAACCTGCCCGCTTGATCGGTCAGCACTGGAGACGAGCGAGGGAAGAGTTCGTCGATTGCCATCTTCGGCGAATAGATCGTGATGAACGCATTCGCAAGAGGTCTTCCGCCTACCTGCACACGGCCAGTGACCTTGATGGCCTTTGCCATCTTCAAAGTAATCGTTTGATGGTCGCCCTGATGCGACGTGAGAATTTGATAGGCCGATCTGAATCGCTGGCAGCGATCGTTGATCTCTCGCTCGAATCTTTCGAGCTCGCTCGGATCGGCAGGTGCGCCGTCATACAGATCCATTACTTCGTCGGTCGTTAACTCGACGCGATGTGCACAGAGACCCGCCTGCAACCAGGAAACTTGGTGGAGATGCAGGGCACATCGTCCGTTTGCATCAGTCCTTTGCGGCGGAGCCAGTTCCATCGGAACTCGATAGACCTTTTCGCCTTGATGGACGTCTTCCAGATATCGGGCCCGGACTTCCGCCCCCTCAACTGGTTCACCCTGCTCGTCCACCACCCGTACCGAGATCGATCTCTGCGATTCAGCGAACACGGTGGCCGGAGCCGAAAGCGGAATGAGAAACGCGGCGGCCAGAAGTGCACTTGGATGGATCATGATACCTCAGTAAAGATCAACCAGAAGCTATCGGGCCCTTTCTCATGGAGCCTGTTGTCGAAGGAAGCGTTGGCGCAAGCTCGAAATCCGCAAGCTCGAAATCATAGTCGTGCTTCCTCAAGTTTCTTGACCAGCTTATTGTACTGACCTTTGGAAAGAAACACACGGTAGCACCCATTGGCCAATTTGAATTCGACCTTGTCTTGCGTGTCGGTATGCCAGCTTACGATTTGACGCGAGTAGAGATCGATGTCGATAAAGCAGTAGTACTTTGAGCTTGGATCTTGGCGAGGCGACATGAGTTCCCTGCGTTTCGTTTGATCAGACGTGGTGCTTTGACGGAGGCCACGATTCCATTCGTGCACGGATTCGTTCAATTTGGATCGCCGGAGTACCTTGACAGCGCAATTGTAGTGATCACCGGGCCCAAACGAGCGAACAATCATTGCCTGGGGCCGATGCCGAGGGCGAAGTGCGCCGAAGAAGGATGGCGAGCGGTGAGACGCAAACTCTGCGCTTCTCAAGGTGCATCGGAGGTCAGTTCCGCCGTGCCCTCGGCGGCATTTGCCTCCGGGATCTGCCGACGATATCCGACAAGGTACAATTCGCTGTCCTTGGGTGCCTTGAATTCTTTGGGAAAGCCTTTGCCGGACAGGTCGTAGCATACACGCATCGCATCGGCATTCTTGATTTCATAGATGGCAAAGAACGTCTTGCCTTTGTTGGGGCCAGCGGTGCTCTTGATCGTCATTCGTTTTGGAGTCGTCGTCTCGTCCAGCGTAAACGTTCCCACGTCGGAGTGATCTTCACCTTCAACGGTCACTTCGTACTGCTTCTTGTCGATTTTTAGCGTAATCCCCTCAAGGGCAGGTGGGGGCAACACGACGCCACTTAGTACTGCTCCTTTGGGCTTCCAGATCCCGTCGTACTGGAAATGGCCGATGTCCTGAGAGGCTTCCGTACGTTCGACGTTCTTCGTCTCGTCTCCTTTGGCGACGTTAGCGGAAATGAGGCAGAGGATCACAATGAGGGGGCGACATTGCATCGTTTCACCGTAGATTGAATTTGAGTAACGGCGTGACTGGGGAACGGCCATGTTAACCGAGTCGCCGGAGTGGGTCTGCCTTACGAGATGGCCCGGCTATCGCGACTTCGGTTGATCACTTTGCTCTGGCTAGGCAGCACCACCTTGGAACAGATTTTTCGAGTCATCCGCAAGCAACGCCAGGTTCTGTCCTAGCTCGCCGCCTACAAGTTTAACAGCCAGAGCACCGCGCTGACACAGGCTGTCGCGATAAGCATTGTCGCCAATCTGAACGTGATGCGTCGCCAGAAGACTATCGCGACGAGCGTGAACGTTGTCGCGATCGCCGCCCGAATGGGTGTGAACACAACGAGAAATGGTCCCGGCCTCGAATCCGATTGCCATCCTCCTTTCCAGTATCCGAATCCGCCGACCATTCCCCCTTCACAACGCGTTTGGTCGAGCATTGACATCCAATTCCGCAGAGTTGCCTTTCCTCCGCCGTCACTGGCCTCCCACATGTTCTCGCCACGCTGGTAGGTCATCCAGCCTGTCGATGGCTGTTCGCTCGGCGCCCGTCGAACCAGCGGAAATTGTAGAGAAAGCAAGCCTTCGTCGGTACAAATGGTTGCATCAAGGAACGTCAACGAATCACTCCTGCTGTAGCTTCGGCCGGTAGCCAGGACCGAACATAGAAGTATGGCGACGCCTAGCAGAAGCACATGACGAAACGCCCGGCTGTCCGGTGTTGGCTTTGATGTCGTTGCGTCATTCATGGGTTTCAACGAGGGCGGAATGGCGGTGGTGACCCGGTTCGCGCGAACGAGCCTCCATGAAACCAACGCTATCGGCTGAGTTCCAGCATCTTGCGGAGGGTGTTCAAGTCTCTCGCCGTGCCATCCTTGGCGAAGGGCAATTTCAGCTTTGAACGGCCCATGCCGTTTGGGAAGTACACGAATACCTCGCGCCCGTGTACCTCGACCTCCTCGGCGTCCGGCCAACGGTGGCGCCGAGCTCCCGCTTGCTCGGCGCGGTCGAGCAGGATGACTTGTACCAGCTTGGGCAACGCCTTCGGGAATGGGTTGCGGCAGAGGATGTTTTTGAGTTCATTAGCCGTGCGCACATGCACGTGCCAGGTTTCCCGAGCTTGTCTTCGAGTGCCTCTGCGAGAGACTGCTGGGCCTTGGCCTTGGACAGCTTGGTGGAAAAGACGACGTTGCCGCTCTGAATGTAGGTCGTCACGTTTTCGAAGCCGAGTTCCTGGCACAGATGCCGCAGATCCGCCATCGCCAGCTTACCCGTGCCGCCCACGTTGATGGCTCGCAGGAACGCCGTCAGGGTTGCCATGATCGACTCCTCATTCTTCACGTTAGGTACGGACAAAGCGCCACCGAAGCGACGCGAAAAATCACGACGAACGCAAGACCGAGTTGAACCGGTCGAAGTGTCTCGCAGTTCCAATCGCGATGCCGTAGATCATCAACTGAAGGCAAAAGCCAAATAGCGGGTCAAAGTAGAACATCCCACGAAGCGGATAGAATGACGGGAATGAGTAGGCGAGTGGTGCCCTGATGTTGGTTACAAGTTCCAGTCCGTACAGGATGAAGGCAAACGCTAGGCAGGTGATGACGGGAGGCAGCAAGTCGCCAATGAGTGTTCTTTTGCGAACTGGTAAAAGATCACAGGGAGTGTTGGCTGGTAGATATGGATTCTCGATCATGTTGCCCTCGCCATCGGACATGGCTGGAGTTACTTGGCAAGTGTTCGCGTGAAGCGGGGTCGCCCCATGTGGGTGCCATCTGAACCTGTCCTATGTCGACCTCCGAAGCAACGCATGTTGATCCGACCTCGGCATCTTCCATGTGGTAGAACAGA